>NZ_BOSI01000060.1 GCF_018403265.1 Paenibacillus sp. J31TS4 | reverse complement strand
CCCCCTCAAGATGAGATTTCCCAGTATGTAAGACCCCTTGAAGACGACGAGGTAGATAGGTTCGGGGTGGAAGCGCAGCAATGCGTGCAGCTGACGAATACTAATCGGTCGAGGGCTTATCCTAAAAATCCCCACCAAGTGAAGATGATGCTGACGAAGCAGATTCCGAATACTTGCCGGGGGCCCCAACTAAAGAATGAA
>NZ_BOSI01000059.1 GCF_018403265.1 Paenibacillus sp. J31TS4 | reverse complement strand
CAAGTACCATCGGCGCTGGAGGGCTTAACGGTCGTGTTCGAGATGGGTACGCGTGGTTCCCCTCCGCCATTATCACCAAACAGCTATTCATTCAAGGTTTGTACCTTGAAAACTAGATGCGAAGTTTTGTTCATTCTTTAGTTGGGGCCCCCGGCAAGTATTCGGAATCTGCTTCGTCAGCATCATCTTCACTTGGTGGGGTGTTTTAGGATA
>NZ_BOSI01000058.1 GCF_018403265.1 Paenibacillus sp. J31TS4 | reverse complement strand
TTGCTCCGTCTTTCCTGAGAATGCCAGGCGACATTCTCAACTATCCGGTCTTAGCTCACGTTTCCGTGAGTTATCCCGATCTTATGGGCAGGTTGCCTACGTGTTACTCACCCGTCCGCCGCTAAGCATCAGAGAAGCAAGCTTCTCATCAACTCCGCTCGACTTGCATGTATTAGGCACGCCGCCAGCGTTCGTCCTGAGCCAGGATCAAACTCTCCATAAAAGTG
>NZ_BOSI01000057.1 GCF_018403265.1 Paenibacillus sp. J31TS4 | reverse complement strand
GAGAAGCTTGCTTCTCTGATGCTTAGCGGCGGACGGGTGAGTAACACGTAGGCAACCTGCCCATAAGATCGGGATAACTCACGGAAACGTGAGCTAAGACCGGATAGTTGAGAGTGTCGCCTGGCATTCTCAGGAAAGACGGAGCAATCTGTCACTTATGGATGGGCCTGCGGCGCATTAGCTAGTTGGTGAGGTAATGGCTCACCAAGGCGACGATGCGTAGCCGACCTGAGAGGGTGAA
>NZ_BOSI01000056.1 GCF_018403265.1 Paenibacillus sp. J31TS4 | reverse complement strand
GTTTCGCTGCCCGTTGTACCGGCCATTGTAGTACGTGTGTAGCCCAGGTCATAAGGGGCATGATGATTTGACGTCATCCCCACCTTCCTCCGGTTTGTCACCGGCAGTCATCTCAGAGTGCCCAACTGAATGCTGGCAACTAAGATCAAGGGTTGCGCTCGTTGCGGGACTTAACCCAACATCTCACGACACGAGCTGACGACAACCATGCACCACCTGTCTCCCCTGTCCCGAAGGAAAGGC
>NZ_BOSI01000055.1 GCF_018403265.1 Paenibacillus sp. J31TS4 | reverse complement strand
TTCAATAAAACCATCTAAAGTAACTGCTAAATCTAAAAGTATTCTTCGTTTCATTAATTTGTTACTCCTTTCGTTGATCTACCACCCATTATAGATTTTTAATATGTCACCTTGTGTCATATATATAACATAAATGGTATCTTTTTAACTATCCTGCCCGTTCGTATTATGAGGTCAGCCAGTTTTTACTGGTTGACCTCTTTTGTCTTCAAGGGGTTTAGTTACGGGTAGCCGGGGTAGAACGT
>NZ_BOSI01000054.1 GCF_018403265.1 Paenibacillus sp. J31TS4 | reverse complement strand
TTCAATAAAACCATCTAAAGTAACTGCTAAATCTAAAAGTATTCTTCGTTTCATTAATTTGTTACTCCTTTCGTTGATCTACCACCCATTATAGATTTTTAATATGTCACCTTGTGTCATATATATATAACATAAATGGTATCTTTTTAACTATCCTGCCCGTTCGTATTATGAGGTCAGCCAGTTTTTACTGGTTGACCTCTTTTGTCTTCAAGGGGTTTAGTTACGGGTAGCCGGGGTAGAACGT
>NZ_BOSI01000053.1 GCF_018403265.1 Paenibacillus sp. J31TS4 | reverse complement strand
GTTACGGTGGAGATCGTCGAGAAAGGTCGTGGAAGAACTCCCACCAAGTTTGCTTTGTACCCGCGACTAGATCCGGCATTGATTAGCCAGAGTTTTTTGGTACAATGAGGATATAACCTATTCGTCGTTCATATACTCACAACACCAAATAATCTAAGGAGGTTTATCCGTGAAAGCAAAGGAAAAGGTGTTTCGGTTCCTTGAAGAAAGATTTGACCTAACATCAACAAAATTCGCAGTGACTGATT
>NZ_BOSI01000052.1 GCF_018403265.1 Paenibacillus sp. J31TS4 | reverse complement strand
CTACTCTCCCGGAACCCTTCGGTTCAAGTACCATCGGCGCTGGAGGGCTTAACGGTCGTGTTCGAGATGGGTACGCGTGGTTCCCCTCCGCCATTATTACCAAACGGAATGCTATTTAGTTGAAAGGTATGCACCTTTCAAAACTGAACACGAGTGAGTAACAAACCGATATTTGTATCGCATCTCACCGATGCGGATACTCCATAGAAAGGAGGTGATCCAGCCGCACCTTCCGATACGGCTACCTT
>NZ_BOSI01000051.1 GCF_018403265.1 Paenibacillus sp. J31TS4 | reverse complement strand
GCAGCAATGCGTGCAGCTGACGAATACTAATCGGTCGAGGGCTTATCCTAAAAATCCCCACCAAGTGAAGATGATGCTGACGAAGCAGATTCCGAATACTTGCCGGGGGCCCCAACTAAAGAATGAATAAACTTCGCATCTAGTTTTCAAGGTACAAACCTTGAATGAATAGCTGTTTGGTGATAATGGCGGAGGGGAACCACGCGTACCCATCTCGAACACGACCGTTAAGCCCTCCAGCGCCGATGGTACTTG
>NZ_BOSI01000050.1 GCF_018403265.1 Paenibacillus sp. J31TS4 | reverse complement strand
GCTTTTCCAGGGCGGTAAGATGCTCTCGATAATGAAGCAACATGCTAACGTACATCTCAAGACTGACGAGATGGCTTTGGAACGGAGCCTTTCTGAAGGGATTCCGTTCAGCTGCGGCCAGTAATTGTTCGGCCTTTGTCACTGCCCAGCCCTCGGAACGTCGGGTACATAAATCCCCTATCTTCTCCGATATCTTCGCTTTTCCGGCTCTCAGAACAGCGTCAGAGGTCGGAAACTCCAACAAGGTTTTCAATG
>NZ_BOSI01000049.1 GCF_018403265.1 Paenibacillus sp. J31TS4 | reverse complement strand
GCTTTTCCAGGGCGGTAAGATGCTCTCGATAATGAAGCAACATGCTAACGTACATCTCAAGACTGACGAGATGGCTTTGGAACGGAGCCTTTCTGAAGGGATTCCGTTCAGCTGCGGCCAGTAATTGATCGGCCTTTGTCACTGCCCAGCCCTCGGAACGTCGGGTACATAAATCCCCTATCTTCTCCGATATCTTCGCTTTTCCGGCTCTCAGAACAGCGTCAGAGGTCGGAAACTCCAACAAGGTTTTCAATG
>NZ_BOSI01000048.1 GCF_018403265.1 Paenibacillus sp. J31TS4 | reverse complement strand
CGATGCCGATCATCGCGGTCATGATTCTGTTCTACGCGGTCGGGCACTGGAACGCCTTCTTCAACGCCCTCATCTACCTGACCGACCGGGGCAAGTATCCGCTGCAGCTGATTCTGCGGGAGATCCTAATCCAGGGCCAGATGGCGGATATGGTCGACATGGCGGACGACTCGCTCGCCAAGAAGATCATGGAAGTGGAAGTCATCAAGTATGCGGTTGTGGTCATCGCCAATCTGCCGGTGCTGATTCTGTATC
>NZ_BOSI01000047.1 GCF_018403265.1 Paenibacillus sp. J31TS4 | reverse complement strand
AGGTTGAATTTAAAAATGGTTAATACAAGAACATTCTCCTCTGGCGTTGTGCAACTAATCTATCATTTGAATGAGAAAGAATAATATCATCAGGAAATACTGGATAGTAATTGTCACTTCTTCAACTTAACGAATAACACTGGTTTAACAAATTAGTTGAAATACGGATTAACCCCTCCCAAATATAGCGAAACTAATAGTAACTAGCCTTGGGAGGGGTTTTGTTTTATGAAAATGACTGATCTCTGGACGTTG
>NZ_BOSI01000046.1 GCF_018403265.1 Paenibacillus sp. J31TS4 | reverse complement strand
TTTTGGGGATTATTATGGGGCCATAGCTCAGCTGGGAGAGCGCCTGCCTTGCAAGCAGGAGGTCAGGAGTTCGATCCTCCTTGGCTCCACCAAAAACGAACTGCCTAGCAAACATTACCACAAAATAATGCTTGCCAAGTAGGTCGGAAACATGGTAAGATAGATCTCGCCGCTAAAAACGGCGTGGTTGCTAAAGTGAATATCTGAGGTTAGATATTTTGCTGAGGCAAACATCTTTGTTCCTTGAAAACTAGA
>NZ_BOSI01000045.1 GCF_018403265.1 Paenibacillus sp. J31TS4 | reverse complement strand
TCCGGCACTTCCAACGCTTCTTCGACGGCTATTACTTCTGGCGGCTGATTAAGAACACACTTGGCATCAGCCTGTACCAGCTGGCTGTCGGGTTCCCGGTGCCGATTCTGCTGGCGCTCATGATCAACGAAGTGCGCGCCAAATGGTTCAAGAAGTTCATCCAGACGGTCACCTACGCGCCTCACTTCCTGTCGACCGTCGTGCTCGTCGGCATGTTGATCATGTTCCTGTCGCCGCAGAGCGGCCTGATCAACA
>NZ_BOSI01000044.1 GCF_018403265.1 Paenibacillus sp. J31TS4 | reverse complement strand
AGTGCCCAACTGAATGCTGGCAACTAAGATCAAGGGTTGCGCTCGTTGCGGGACTTAACCCAACATCTCACGACACGAGCTGACGACAACCATGCACCACCTGTCTCCCCTGTCCCGAAGGAAAGGCCCATCTCTGAACCGGTCAGGGGGATGTCAAGACCTGGTAAGGTTCTTCGCGTTGCTTCGAATTAAACCACATACTCCACTGCTTGTGCGGGTCCCCGTCAATTCCTTTGAGTTTCAGTCTTGCGACCG
>NZ_BOSI01000043.1 GCF_018403265.1 Paenibacillus sp. J31TS4 | reverse complement strand
CCCCCCCCCCCCCCCCCCCCCCCCCCCCCCCCCCCCCCCCCCCCCCCCCCCCCCCCCCCCCCCCCCCCCCCCCCCCCCCCCCCCCCCCCCCCCCCCCCCCCCCCCCCCCCCCCCCCCCCCCCCCCCCCCCCCCCCCCCCCCCCCCCCCCCCCCCCCCCCCCCCCCCCCCCCCCCCCCCCCCCCCCCCCCCCCCCCCCCCCCCCCCCCCCCCCCCCCCCCCCCCCCCCCCCCCCCCCCCCCCCCCCCCCCCCCCCC
>NZ_BOSI01000042.1 GCF_018403265.1 Paenibacillus sp. J31TS4 | reverse complement strand
CAGGTTGAAATTCCTGTACCACCGTGAACCGTTATGAGCAATGGGGTGACGCAGAAGGGTAGAGTTGCAGACGGATGGAAGCGTCTGTCCAAGCAGTAAGGCTGGTGCGTAGGCAAATCCGCGCATCATAAGGCTGAGCTGTGATGGGGAGGGAAATTTAAGTACCGAAGAACTTGATCTCAAGCTGCCGAGAAAAGCCTCTAGCCAGGGAGAAGGTGCCCGTACCGTAAACCGACACAGGTAGGTAGGAAGAGA
>NZ_BOSI01000041.1 GCF_018403265.1 Paenibacillus sp. J31TS4 | reverse complement strand
GACCGCCCCAGTCAAACTGCCCGCCTGACACGGTCCCCTGACCGGTTTCACGGTCACGGGTTAGAACCTAGATACGATCAGGGTGGTATCCCAACGGCGCCTCCACACAAGCTGGCGCTCATGCTTCAAAGGCTCCCACCTATCCTGTACAGACCGTACCCAAGTTCAATATCAAGCTGCAGTAAAGCTCCATGGGGTCTTTCCGTCTTGTCGCGGGTAACCTGCATCTTCACAGGTATTAAAATTTCACCGGAT
>NZ_BOSI01000040.1 GCF_018403265.1 Paenibacillus sp. J31TS4 | reverse complement strand
CAGGTTGAAATTCCTGTACCACCGTGAACCGTTATGAGCAATGGGGTGACGCAGAAGGGTAGAGTTGCAGACGGATGGAAGCGTCTGTCCAAGCAGTAAGGCTGGTGCGTAGGCAAATCCGCGCATCGTAAGGCTGAGCTGTGATGGGGAGGGAAATTTAAGTACCGAAGAACTTGATCTCAAGCTGCCGAGAAAAGCCTCTAGCCAGGGAGAAGGTGCCCGTACCGTAAACCGACACAGGTAGGTAGGAAGAGA
>NZ_BOSI01000039.1 GCF_018403265.1 Paenibacillus sp. J31TS4 | reverse complement strand
ATCCGGTGAAATTTTAATACCTGTGAAGATGCAGGTTACCCGCGACAAGACGGAAAGACCCCATGGAGCTTTACTGCAGCTTGATATTGAACTTGGGTACGGTCTGTACAGGATAGGTGGGAGCCTTCGAAGCATGAGCGCCAGCTTGTGTGGAGGCGCCGTTGGGATACCACCCTGATCGTATCTAGGTTCTAACCCGTGACCGTGAAACCGGTCAGGGGACCGTGTCAGGCGGGCAGTTTGACTGGGGCGGTC
>NZ_BOSI01000038.1 GCF_018403265.1 Paenibacillus sp. J31TS4 | reverse complement strand
AGATCTCGCCGCTAAAAACGGCGTGGTTGCTAAAGTGAATATCTGAGGTTAGATATTTTGCTGAGGCAAACATCTTTGTTCCTTGAAAACTAGATAGCGAAGCAAGAAACATCCTTTAGTTGAAGGTAAACCGACGATACTACGTATCGCGGATTAGTAGGTTAAGCTACTAAGAGCACACGGAGGATGCCTAGGCGCTAGGAGCCGAAGAAGGACGTGGCGAACAACGAAATGCCTCGGGGAGCCGTAAGCGGGCT
>NZ_BOSI01000037.1 GCF_018403265.1 Paenibacillus sp. J31TS4 | reverse complement strand
ATCGGTCGCTAGGTAGTATTTAGCCTTAGCAGATGGTCCTGCCAGATTCCCACGGGGTTTCACGTGCCCCGCGGTACTCGGGATCCGTCTAGGCTCTCGCTCACTTTCGGCTACAGGGCTTTTACCTTGTCCCGCCGGCCTTTCCAGACCAGTTCACCTAATGAGCTGCTGCCACATTGACGTCCCACGACCCCTGCCGACAAGTCGACAGGTTTAGGCTGTTCCGCGTTCGCTCGCCGCTACTGACGGAATCACTAT
>NZ_BOSI01000036.1 GCF_018403265.1 Paenibacillus sp. J31TS4 | reverse complement strand
AGTCGTAACAAGGTAGCCGTATCGGAAGGTGCGGCTGGATCACCTCCTTTCTATGGAGTATCCGCATCGGTGAGATGCGATACAAATCGGTTTGTTACTCACTCGTGTTCAGTTTTGAAAGGTGCATGCCTTTCAGCTAAATAGCATTCCGTTTGGTAATAATGGCGGAGGGGAACCACGCGTACCCATCTCGAACACGACCGTTAAGCCCTCCAGCGCCGATGGTACTTGAACCGAAGGGTTCCGGGAGAGTAGGACGTTGC
>NZ_BOSI01000035.1 GCF_018403265.1 Paenibacillus sp. J31TS4 | reverse complement strand
CCCCCCTCAAGATGAGATTTCCCAGTATGTAAGACCCCTTGAAGACGACGAGGTAGATAGGTTCGGGGTGGAAGCGCAGCAATGCGTGCAGCTGACGAATACTAATCGGTCGAGGGCTTATCCTAAAGACTTTCAACTAAAGAATGAATAAACTTCGCATCTAGTTTTCAAGGTACAAACCTTGAATGAAATAGCTGTTTGGTGATAATGGCGGAGGGGAACCACGCGTACCCATCTCGAACACGACCGTTAAGCCCTCCAGCGCCGATGGTACTT
>NZ_BOSI01000034.1 GCF_018403265.1 Paenibacillus sp. J31TS4 | reverse complement strand
ATCTGCTAAGGCTAAATACTACCTAGCGACCGATAGCGAAGCAGTACCGTGAGGGAAAGGTGAAAAGAACCGCGGGAGCGGAGTGAAATAGAACCTGAAACCGTGTGCTTACAAGAAGTCAGAGCCCTATGATGGAACTTGTTCCATCACGGGTGATGGCGTGCCTTTTGTAGAATGAACCGGCGAGTTACGTTCACGTGCAAGGTTAAGCTGAAGAAGCGGAGCCGCAGCGAAAGCGAGTCTGAATAGGGCGAATCAGTACGTGGGCGTAGACCCG
>NZ_BOSI01000033.1 GCF_018403265.1 Paenibacillus sp. J31TS4 | reverse complement strand
AGGAGCCAGCCGCCGAAGGTGGGGTAGATGATTGGGGTGAAGTCGTAACAAGGTAGCCGTATCGGAAGGTGCGGCTGGATCACCTCCTTTCTATGGAGTATCCGCATCGGTGAGATGCGATACAAATCGGTTTGTTACTCACTCGTGTTCAGTTTTGAAAGGTGCATACCTTTCGTGCTGACGTAGAATGTCTGAGGTTAGATATTTTGCTGAAGCAAAAATCTTGTTCCTTGAAAACTAGATAGCGAAGCAAGAAACATCCTTTAGTTGAAGGTAAACCACGATGCTAACGCATCGCGGATTTCCGACGATACTACGTATCGCGGATTAGTAGGTTAAGCTACTAAGAG
>NZ_BOSI01000032.1 GCF_018403265.1 Paenibacillus sp. J31TS4 | reverse complement strand
ACAAGGTAGCCGTATCGGAAGGTGCGGCTGGATCACCTCCTTTCTATGGAGTATCCGCATCGGTGAGATGCGATACAAATCGGTTTGTTACTCACTCGTGTTCAGTTTTGAAAGGTGCATACCTTTCATGCTGATGTAGAATGTCTGAGGTTAGATATTTTGCGGAAGCAAAAGTCTTGTTCCTTGAAAACTGGATATTGAAACAATGAATTCTAGAATCATCCTTTATAGCTGAATTAGGTTAAGCTACTAAGAGCACACGGAGGATGCCTAGGCGCTAGGAGCCGATGAAGGACGTGGCGAACAACGAAATGCCTCGGGGAGCCGTAAGCGGGCTTTGATCCGGGGATGTCCGAATGGGGGA
>NZ_BOSI01000031.1 GCF_018403265.1 Paenibacillus sp. J31TS4 | reverse complement strand
ATTCGGACATCCCCGGATCAAAGCCCGCTTACGGCTCCCCGAGGCATTTCGTTGTTCGCCACGTCCTTCTTCGGCTCCTAGCGCCTAGGCATCCTCCGTGTGCTCTTAGTAGCTTAACCTACTAATCTGCGATGCGTTAGCATCGTCAGAACTAACCTTCAACTAAAGGATGTTTCTTGCTTCGCTATCTAGTTTTCAAGGAACAAGACTGAAAGGTATGCACCTTTCAAAACTGAACACGAGTGAGTAACAAACCGGATTTGTATCGCATCTCACCGATGCGGATACTCCATAGAAAGGAGGTGATCCAGCCGCACCTTCCGATACGGCTACCTTGTTACGACTTCACCCCAATCATCTACCCCACCTTCGGCGGCTGGCTCC
>NZ_BOSI01000030.1 GCF_018403265.1 Paenibacillus sp. J31TS4 | reverse complement strand
AAGGTAGCCGTATCGGAAGGTGCGGCTGGATCACCTCCTTTCTATGGAGTATCCGCATCGGTGAGATGCGATACAAATATCGGTTTGTTACTCACTCGTGTTCAGTTTTGAAAGGTGCATACCTTTCGTGCTGACGTAGAATGTCTGAGGTTAGATATTTTGCTGAAGCAAAATCTTGTTCCTTGAAAACTAGATAGCGAAGCAAGAAACATCCTTTAGTTGAAGGTAAACCACGATGCTAACGCATCGCGGATTTCCGACGATACTTTGTATCGCAGATTTCCGACGATGTTACACATCGCGGATTAGTAGGTTAAGCTACTAAGAGCACACGGAGGATGCCTAGGCGCTAGGAGCCGAAGAAGGACGTGGCGAACAACGAAATGCCTCGGGGAGCCGTAAGCGGGCTTTGATCCGGGGATGT
>NZ_BOSI01000029.1 GCF_018403265.1 Paenibacillus sp. J31TS4 | reverse complement strand
AGCCCCCCTCAAGATGAGATTTCCCAGTATGTAAGACCCCTTGAAGACGACGAGGTAGATAGGTTCGGGGTGGAAGCGCAGCAATGCGTGCAGCTGACGAATACTAATCGGTCGAGGGCTTATCCTATCGCTTTTGAAGGATTAACTTCGAAAGCATCAGCTAGCTATACATGAAGATATCCACGCATCCGCGTGGCTCTGTCCACCGATTCAGATTCTTGTTTCAATTCCAGTTTTCAGGGCGCAAGTCGTTCTGAATAGCATCACCCGATGTTTCTTGGCGGAAACATCTACATATGTGGCCCGTTGGTCAAGGGGTTAAGACACCTCCCTTTCACGGAGGTAACAGGGGTTCGAATCCCCTACGGGTCATAGTAAGGGCGCTTAGCTCAGCTGGGAGAGCATCTGCCTTACAAGCAGAGGGTCG
>NZ_BOSI01000028.1 GCF_018403265.1 Paenibacillus sp. J31TS4 | reverse complement strand
GGTACACGTACGTCGAGATGACGTCGGACGCTTCCATGTTGAGCGAGTTCTGCATCAGGAAGACCTTCTCGAAGCCGACGCCCATGATGGAGCCGACGTTCAGAATGAGCAGGATGACGATCGTCGGTAAAATGCCGGGAATGTTCACGTGCCAGATGCGCTGGACGCGCGTAGCGCCGTCGACGCGAGCTGCCTCGTGCAGCTGCGGATCGATGCCGGCAAGCGCCGCCAGGTAGATGATCGAGCTCCAGCCCATCTGCTGCCAGACGCCGGAGAGCACGAAGATCGACTTGAACCAGCCCGGCTCGGTCATGAAGTTGACCGGCTCGCCGCCGAAGAAGACGATGATCATGTTGATCAGGCCGCTCTGCGGCGACAGGAACATGATCAACATGCCGACGAGCACGACGGTCGACAGGAAGTGAGGCGCGTAGGTGACCGTCTGGA
>NZ_BOSI01000027.1 GCF_018403265.1 Paenibacillus sp. J31TS4 | reverse complement strand
ATGAAAGCAACTAAAAGGGAATCCCAAAATTGCATTTAGGGGGTCAGGCCAGGGCAATCTGTTGGGATATTTAATGACACACCTGGGGAGACTTTACAATAACTCTTTTTAAATCCATCTCCATTTAACTGGCTCTTAAAAGTTTGTACCATGATAATTTACTATCCAGGCAACAGCACAGACTAGACGAGCGCGAACCCCTTAACAGGCTAAGTGCGAGCGGATCCCCCGGGCCATACTAGTACTGGATGCATCTGCAGGATATCGCGGCCGCTCTAAACGTGGTAAATTGTTAACTCCGAGCTAGACTTCAGGTGGCCGTATTTATCAGATTTCCTCGTTGTGTCCTCAGAAAAAAATGCCAATACCACTTTCAGCTGTGAATATCCACCATGAAGGGCAAGACATGCTCATAATTAACTGTCAGGCAGGCCAGGCCTTCAGCTACAACGACCTTGAATTGGTTTATTCTGCTTGTCCTCT
>NZ_BOSI01000026.1 GCF_018403265.1 Paenibacillus sp. J31TS4 | reverse complement strand
GACCTCCTGCTTGCAAGGCAGGCGCTCTCCCAGCTGAGCTATGGCCCCATAATAATCCCCAAAAAGTGACGTGATCCTTCGCAGCTAATTCCGAGTCCTTTTTGAGGGCCCCGGAGTCTTGAAAGCCAGTCCTTTTGGAGTATGCAATTGGTGGGCCCTAGTGGACTCGAACCACCGACCTCACCCTTATCAGGGGTGCGCTCTAACCAGCTGAGCTAAGGGCCCTCAGAGTTTTGCGTGAGCAAAACTTGCTTCGTAAGCGTTACAGAGTTTTGCGTCAGCAAAACTAGCTTCGTAAGCATAAAAAGTGACGTTTGGCTTCGAGGTCTATTCCGAATACTTTTCGGGGACCCCGTCCAAAATCATTTAGGGATAAAATCATCCCGCTTGGCAACGTCCTACTCTCCCGGAACCCTTCGGTTCAAGTACCATCGGCGCTGGAGGGCTTAACGGTCGTGTTCGAGATGGGTACGCGTGGTTCCCCTCCGCCATTATTACCAAA
>NZ_BOSI01000025.1 GCF_018403265.1 Paenibacillus sp. J31TS4 | reverse complement strand
TAAGGCTGAGCTGTGATGGGGAGGGAAATTTAAGTACCGAAGAACTTGATCTCAAGCTGCCGAGAAAAGCCTCTAGCCAGGGAGAAGGTGCCCGTACCGTAAACCGACACAGGTAGGTAGGAAGAGAATTCTAAGGCGCGCGGAAGAACTCTCGTTAAGGAACTCGGCAAAATGACCCCGTAACTTCGGGAGAAGGGGTGCCTCGGTAGGGTGAATAGCCCGAGGGGGCCGCAGTGAATAGGCCCAAGCGACTGTTTAGCAAAAACACAGGTCTGTGCGAAGCCGCAAGGCGAAGTATACGGGCTGACGCCTGCCCGGTGCTGGAAGGTTAAGGGGAGCGGTTAGGGGTAACCCGAAGCTGTGAACCGAAGCCCCAGTAAACGGCGGCCGTAACTATAACGGTCCTAAGGTAGCGAAATTCCTTGTCAGGTAAATTCTGACCCGCACGAATGGCGTAACGACTTGGGCGCTGTCTCAACGAGAGATCCGGTGAAATTTTAATACCTGTGAAGATGCAGGTTACCCGCGACAAGACGGAAAGACCCCATGGAGCTTTACTGCAGCTTGATATTGAACTTGGGTACGGTCTGTACAGGATAGGTGGGAGCCTT
>NZ_BOSI01000024.1 GCF_018403265.1 Paenibacillus sp. J31TS4 | reverse complement strand
CTAAACCAGCTAATAGCTTGTCAAGATTTTTCAATAAATGTTTTAGAAGATGATGTTATACTTAGATCTGTGCATGCCAAATAACCCTCCAATCTGTGACTGGAAGGTTTTTCATATCGCTGGTCTTCTAGGCCAAGTCGAGGAAGGTTTCCTTGCGTCTAAGCAGAGCATATATCCAGTGAAGCATCTTGTTCACACAGGCTATCATTGCGACTTTGTGCGGCTTTCCTTCGGCAATCTTCTTATCGTAAAAAGCCTTCATCTTCTTACTACCTGTGCGTCGGAGGCTACAGAGTACGGCCAAGAATAAAGAATGCCTAAGCCTGCTCGAGCCGCGCTTTGAAATCCGGTTTATGGTTGCGGTGAACTTCCCAGAGATATGAACACCCGGGTCCACACCAGCGAAGGCAACCAGCTTCTTTGGGTGATTAAACCGATCGATTTCACCGATCTCGGAAATAATCGTTGCAGCGATTTTTTCTCCGATACCAGGGATCGATTGGATAATCTGATATTCTTCCATTTCATTAGCGAGGGCATCCATTTGCTTTTCCAGGGCGGTAAGATGCTCTCGATAATGAAGCAACATGCTAACGTACATCTCAAGACTGACGAGATGGCTTTGGAACGGAGCCTTTCTGAAGGGATTCCGTTCAGCTGCGGCCAGTAATTG
>NZ_BOSI01000023.1 GCF_018403265.1 Paenibacillus sp. J31TS4 | reverse complement strand
AGTTGAAGAAGTGACAATTACTATCCAGTATTTCCTGATGATATTATTCTTTCTCATTCAAATGATAGATTAGTTGCACAACGCCAGAGGAGAATGTTCTTGTATTAACCATTTTTAAATTCAACCTCTGTTTTATGTCTATAAACAGAGGTTTTCCTTCTCCCAAAATAACAGGGTGCACAGATAATCTAAACTCATCAACAAGCCCTAAATCCATAAAAGTTGTAATGAGACTTGCTCCGCCATATAGCCACATGTCTTTACCAGGCTTATTCTTTAATTTATTTACTTCTTCAAGAATATTATCATTTATGAATATTGCTTTATTATCAGTCCCTTTTTTTGTCCTGGAAAACACATATTTTTCTTTACTATGATATAATCCCCACATTTCTTTTTCAGTTTCAGTAAGTTCAGTTTCTGGAGTAAATTCTCCCCATAAATCATAGCTTTTTCTTCCATATAAAATAGTATCAATTTGATTTAAGAAATCAATAAACCCCATGTCAGAGTCCGTGATGCACCAATCAACTTCCCCATTCTTCCCTTCAATAAAACCATCTAAAGTAACTGCTAAATCTAAAAGTATTCTTCGTTTCATTAATTTGTTACTCCTTTCGTTGATCTACCACCCATTATAGATTTTTAATATGTCACCTTGTGTCATATATATA
>NZ_BOSI01000022.1 GCF_018403265.1 Paenibacillus sp. J31TS4 | reverse complement strand
ATCCCCGGATCAAAGCCCGCTTACGGCTCCCCGAGGCATTTCGTTGTTCGCCACGTCCTTCTTCGGCTCCTAGCGCCTAGGCATCCTCCGTGTGCTCTTAGTAGCTTAACCTACTAATCCGCGATACATAGTATCGTCAGAACTAACCTTCAACTAAAGGATGTTTCTTGCTTCGCTATCTAGTTTTCAAGGAACAAGATTTTTGCCTCAGCAAAATATCTAACCTCAGATATTCACTTTAGCAACCACGCCGTTTTTAGCGGCGAAAACAATCTTACCACATCTGAAATTCTCCTCGCAACCCGCAAAATTTGCCAGATTGTCCGGCCATCAGATGCCTGATGGAAACCAACTTCTTGTCCAGTTGCCTGTCCAATAGAAGAGTTGGTGGAGCCAAGGAGGATCGAACTCCTGACCTCCTGCTTGCAAGGCAGGCGCTCTCCCAGCTGAGCTATGGCCCCGTAAAGCTCCATCAAAACTGAACAAATCAGAAACGATCCGCCAATGATCGGTTGTTGTTCTCACGAAGAGAACGTTCTGCGTCCGAAGACACTAAATGTATCGCATCTCACCGATGCGGATACTCCATAGAAAGGAGGTGATCCAGCCGCACCTTCCGATACGGCTACCTTGTTACGACTTCACCCCAATCATCTACCCCACCTTCGGCGGCTGGCTCCTTGC
>NZ_BOSI01000021.1 GCF_018403265.1 Paenibacillus sp. J31TS4 | reverse complement strand
TCCAGTACTAGTATGGCCCGGGGGATCCTTGGACCGTTAATTCATATATCGAAGTAGCAGGTTGTTGCCCCGCCTGATGTTGCCACTACTTGCTCATGACAGTTTTTTTAGGCAATGCAAACTACTATTTGATATTTTTTTCCAAGTACAGTTGTAGGGTACTCCTTATACTGATTCTTCTGAGCCTGTACGGGGAGCATTAGGTACTGATGTAGTAGGAGTTGAGCTTCACAAATTCACCAGGTAAGCCCAAATTTATTTTCTGCTTGGACAGGTCCACCTCACATGGGTCTGTCTAATATATTAAAAGAGGGATTTTCTTTGCTGTATTGCAGCCCAGTATATCTGTTACTTACAGTAGTAGTCCATTATTGCTGGCCTAGGGGCTTTTGCTCCTACACGAACACCACTCTGTAAAATTTGAGGTCGTCCTTAGAGTCAAACCATTCATGGAGCGCTCTGTGCATCTACCAACTATCGCTAAGCATTCACTTGGTTGGTTTAAGTGGAGGCAACTCCATTATCTTCTAGCATACCCTTCCCAGGCTACATGTAGAAAGAGATCTGTTGGGCCCCACTATTTTTTCACCCAGGGAAGCCTACTTTAGTTATAGCTTGCCAGAGATTTTCTGTGTCATGTAGAAGTCATCCACTTTTAACACCAGGAGGTGGATGTGGGGCCAGGAAATATGTCAATAACGATACGGGACTTCTAACAGTGACTCGCGGCCGCGATATCCTGCAGATGCATCCAGTACTAGTATGGCCCGGGGGATC
>NZ_BOSI01000019.1 GCF_018403265.1 Paenibacillus sp. J31TS4 | reverse complement strand
TCGGCCTTTGTCACTGCCCAGCCCTCGGAACGTCGGGTACATAAATCCCCTATCTTCTCCGATATCTTCGCTTTTCCGGCTCTCAGAACAGCGTCAGAGGTCGGAAACTCCAACAAGGTTTTCAATGACACCGCAGAATGCAAGTCCCCAAAGACACCCTTATATTCAGGAAAAACCTGATCTAATACGGCTTGGAATTGAAGTTTAACTTGAATGTACAAACCAGTAACCGCATCATGCTGTCTCGATAGATTTCGCAGGTTTAATAGCTGCATGCCTCTTGTCTTGTGCTGCTCAAAGTCCTCCTTGTAGAAGAGTTCACAGAGAGCATAAGCATCTACCGCATCTGTTTTGACCTTACGCAAGCTCGATGATTTTTTAGCTTGATAAGATAAGATCGGGTTAACCACAACAAACAGGTAGTTATGATCCTCCAGGAACCGAGTGACGGGGAGATGGTAATGACCTGTAGATTCCAAGATGACCATAGGTTGCTGGTCAGCCTCTTCCTCAATGTGATTTAAGAAAGAGTGGAAGGCATCCAAGCCTTCATGGGTATGATGGATGGTAAAGCTCTTTCCGTACGGCTGACCTTTGTCTAAGAAAGCTTGGCCCTGACTTTCTCCTTTAGCAATGTCTAGTCCGATAACAGGATTCATTTGATTGTACCACCTACGCTTGATGTATTTGCCGGCAGCCCCTAATCCATCTTGCAGTGTCATAGCTTCGCTTGTTATTCGAGATCGATGTCCCAACCAGCCTCAAACATGTTTCTACAAGTAGGGGGGTGAACAGTTTAGCTCACGGGGTCAAGCCCCACGGGCAGGGACGTTCTACCCCGGCTACCCGTAACTAAACCCCTTGAAGACAAAAGAGGTCAACCAGTAAAAACTGGCTGACCTCATAATACGAACGGGCAGGATAGTTAAAAAGATACCATTTATGTTATATATAT
>NZ_BOSI01000018.1 GCF_018403265.1 Paenibacillus sp. J31TS4 | reverse complement strand
TGCCGCACCTATGAATTCAGTGCGGAGTACGTACCCATTACGATACGTGGGTTCCCCCATTCGGACATCCCCGGATCAAAGCCCGCTTACGGCTCCCCGAGGCATTTCGTTGTTCGCCACGTCCTTCTTCGGCTCCTAGCGCCTAGGCATCCTCCGTGTGCTCTTAGTAGCTTAACCTACTAATCCGCGATACGTAGTATCGTCGGAAATCTGCGATGCGTTAGCATCGTCAGAACTAACCTTCAACTAAAGGATGTTTCTTGCTTCGCTATCTAGTTTTCAAGGAACAAAGATGTTTGCCTCAGCAAAATATCTAACCTCAGATATTCACTTTAGCAACCACGCCGTTTTTAGCGGCGAGATCTATCTTACCATGTTTCCGACCTACTTGGCAAGCACTATTTTGTGGTAATGTTTGCTAGGCAGTTCGTTTTTGGTGGAGCCAAGGAGGATCGAACTCCTGACCTCCTGCTTGCAAGGCAGGCGCTCTCCCAGCTGAGCTATGGCCCCATAATAATCCCCAAAAAGTGACGTGATCCTTCGCAGCTAATTCCGAGTCCTTTTTGAGGGCCCCGGAGTCTTGAAAGCCTGTCCTTTTGGAGTATGCAATTGGTGGGCCCTAGTGGACTCGAACCACCGACCTCACCCTTATCAGGGGTGCGCTCTAACCAGCTGAGCTAAGGGCCCTCAGAGTTTTGCGTTAGCAAAACTTGCTTCGTAAGCGTTGCAGAGTTTTACGAAGTAAAACTAGCTTCGTAAGCGTTACTTTAACCCCAAAAAGTGACGTTTGGCTTCGAGGTCTATTCCGAATACTTTTCGGGGACCCCGTCCAAAATCATTTAGGGATGAAATCATCCCGCTTGGCAACGTCCTACTCTCCCGGAACCCTTCGGTTCAAGTACCATCGGCGCTGGAGGGCTTAACGGTCGTGTTCGAGATGGGTACGCGTGGTTCCCCTCCGCCATTATTACCAAA
>NZ_BOSI01000017.1 GCF_018403265.1 Paenibacillus sp. J31TS4 | reverse complement strand
AGGATCTCCCGCAGAATCAGCTGCAGCGGATACTTGCCCCGGTCGGTCAGGTAGATGAGGGCGTTGAAGAAGGCGTTCCAGTGCCCGACCGCGTAGAACAGAATCATGACCGCGATGATCGGCATCGACAGCGGCATCACCACCCGCAGGAGAATCTGGAAGTTGTTGCACCCGTCAATCGACGCCGCCTCCTGAATCTCATACGGAATGCTGGACTGGAAGTACGTCCGCATGATGATGATGTTCGTCACCGCAACCGCGTTCGGGATGACCAGCGCCCAGAACGTGTTCAGCATGTGCAGCTTCTTGATCAGCAGGTACGTCGGGATGAGTCCGCCGCTGAAGAACATCGTGAAGACGATGATCGCCGTCACGACGTGGCGGCCCTTGAAGTCCTTGCGCGACAGCGGATACGCCGCGCAGATCGTCATGAACAGGTTGATCGCCGTGCCCAGGACCGTGTAAAAGATCGTGTTCATGTAGCCCGTCAGAATCTCGCTGTTCTGGAACACTTTCTTGTAGCCCTCAAAGTTCAGGCCCTCCGGCAGCAGCCACAGCTCGCCCCGCACGACCGCCGACGGGTCGCTCACCGACGCGCTCAGCACGAACAGCAGCGGGTACAGCACGATGATCGTGATGAGCACGAGCATCGTCGTGTTGATGAAATCGAATATCCGGTCTCCCCGGCTAGTATCCAGCATCTGTTAGCTCTCCCCTCTTACCATAGGCTGGTCTCGTTCAACCGTCTGGCGGCATAGTTGACGACGATAAGCATCACGAAGTTAATGACCGAGTTGAACAGTCCGACTGCCGCCGAGAAGCTGTACTGAGCCCCGAGAATACCGCTCCGGTACACGTACGTCGAGATGACGTCGGACGCTTCCATGTTGAGCGAGTTCTGCATCAGGAAGACCTTCTCGAAGCCGACGCCCATGATGGAGCCGACGTTCAGAATGAGCAGGATGACGATCGTCGG
>NZ_BOSI01000016.1 GCF_018403265.1 Paenibacillus sp. J31TS4 | reverse complement strand
TCCAGTACTAGTATGGCCCGGGGGATCCTTATCTGTCAAAACCGCTAATGTCCGTTCTAAGACCGTCTGGAGAACACTTGCCCATCAGTGCTTTTGAACCTTTTTTTCACAGGTCCCTTCCGATTACACTGAGAAGCTGACCACACCTGCTAGAAGATGGAGGTATGCAGCCCGTTAGTAGGAGTAATACTACCCAGCTTATAACCCTCAAACGTAGGGCAGATGGCGGCCGCGATATCCTGCAGATGCATCCAGTACTAGTATGGCCCGGGGGATCCTAGAGACCATTCGCGATTCCATGAGACTCCAAGGGTTCTGCACAACTTATGCACCTCTATTAGATCATTGTGTTCTACGAAGCCTGGACTGCATTACATATTCACAACCAACATGAGAAGAGCGGAATAGATGGCCGGATGTTTGGTGGCTTTGATATATTGTGAGGAGCATTGCGAACCCTAGAGCTGTCCGGTCAAATAACCCCCTCACAATAAGTGTAATGTCATGGGATAATCAAAAGACTAAGGGAGGGCTTTTATAGAAGGCGTGAGGTCATGCTATCCCCCTCTGAAGACGCGGCCGCGATATCCTGCAGATGCATCCAGTACTAGTATGGCCCGGGGGATCCGTATACGTTTCTAATTTGTAGTTAACGGTTGGATACCACTTTGAGGCATGTAATATGGTACTGAGCTTCGGCACAGGGCTCAAATTGCATCATTAAATGTCTCCGATGTGGCTATATGTCATGGATAAAGGCAGCCCCCTATATCTTTTTTTGTGGCAGCATGGGTCCATCAAAGCAATTATTCAGGGTCTTAATGACCTCCACAGCTCTAAACGTAATTCATCTGGCTTTGCCTGTACTTACTTCCTCCATGAAAAAAAGTGTTGATAATGCTCATAATGCTGCCCAGCAATTTCCTCCCTTCTCAAGACTATTCTGGCTTCCTGGGTACTTAAAAACAGGGCTTAGAGTATGGCTGCTGACAAAATTGCACTCTAAACGCTAGCTTAGGTCTTCTGCGGCCGCGATATCCTGCAGATGCATCCAGTACTAGTATGGCCC
>NZ_BOSI01000015.1 GCF_018403265.1 Paenibacillus sp. J31TS4 | reverse complement strand
GATGCGCGGATTTGCCTACGCACCAGCCTTACTGCTTGGACAGACGCTTCCATCCGTCTGCAACTCTACCCTTCTGCGTCACCCCATTGCTCATAACGGTTCACGGTGGTACAGGAATTTCAACCTGTTGTCCTTCGACTACGCCTTTCGGCCTCGCCTTAGGTCCCGACTTACCCTGAGCGGACGAGCCTTCCTCAGGAACCCTTAGGTTTTCGGCGGACTGGATTCTCACCAGTCTTTTCGTTACTCATACCGGCATTCTCACTTGTATAGTGTCCAGCGCTCCTTACGGTACACCTTCAACCTCTATACAACGCTCCCCTACCAGAGTATCACAAGGATACAATCCATAGCTTCGGTGGTGTGTTTAGCCCCGTTACATTTTCGGCGCAGAGTCACTCGACCAGTGAGCTATTACGCACTCTTTAAATGGTGGCTGCTTCTAAGCCAACATCCTGGTTGTCTTTGCAACTCCACATCCTTTCCCACTTAACACACACTTGGGGACCTTAGCTGATGGTCTGGGCTGTTTCCCTCTCGACGATGGATCTTAGCACTCACCGTCTGACTCCCGGGGTCCAAGTACGTGGCATTCGGAGTTTGACTGGACTTGGTAACCCTTGGCGGGCCCCGCACCCAATCAGTGCTCTACCTCCACAACTTATGCCTCCGAGGCTAGCCCTAAAGCTATTTCGGGGAGAACCAGCTATCTCCGAGTTCGATTGGAATTTCTCCGCTACCCCCACCTCATCCCCGAATTTTTCAACATTCGTGGGTTCGGGCCTCCAGTGCGTGTTACCGCACCTTCACCCTGGACAGGGGTAGATCACACGGTTTCGGGTCTACGCCCACGTACTGATTCGCCCTATTCAGACTCGCTTTCGCTGCGGCTCCGCTTCTTCAGCTTAACCTTGCACGTGAACGTAACTCGCCGGTTCATTCTACAAAAGGCACGCCATCACCCATTTAACGGGCTCTGACTTCTTGTAAGCACACGGTTTCAGGTTCTATTTCACTCCGCTCCCGCGGTTCTTTTCACCTTTCCCTCACGGTACTGCTTCGCTATCGGTCGCTAGGTAGTATTTAGCCTTAGCAGATGGTCCTGCCAGATTCCCACGGGGTTTCACGTGCCCCGCGGTACTCGGGATCCGTCTAGGCTCTCGCTCACTTTCGGCTACAGGGCTTTTACCTTGTCCCGCCGGCCTTTCCAGACCAGTTCACCTAATGAGCTGCTGCCACATTGACGTCCCACGACCCCTGCCGACAAGTCGACAGGTTTAGGCTGTTCCGCGTTCGCTCGCCGCTACTGACGGAATCACTATTGTTTTCTCTTCCTCAGGGTACTTAGATGTTTCAGTTCCCCTGGTCTGCCTCTGCCGCACCTATGAATTCAGTGCGGAGTACGTACCCATTACGATACGTGGGTTCCCCCATTCGGACATCCCCGGATCAAAGCCCGCTTACGGCTCCCCGAGGCATTTCGTTGTTCGCCACGTCCTTCTTCGGCTCCTAGCGCCTAGGCATCCTCCGTGTGCTCTTAGTAGCTTAACCTACTAATCCGCGATACGTAGTATCGTCGGAAATCCGCGATGCGTTAGCATCGTGGTTTACCTTCAACTAAAGGATGTTTCTTGCTTCGCTATCTAGTTTTCAAGGAACAAAGATTTTTGCTTCAGCAAAATATCTAACCTCAGATATTCACTTTAGCAACCACGCCGTTTTTAGCGGCGAGATCTATCTTACCATGTTTCCGACCTACTTGGCAAGCATTATTTTGTGGTAATGGTTGCTAAGTAATTCGTTTTTGGTGGAGCCAAGGAGGATCGAACTCCTGACCTCCTGCTTGCAAGGCAGGCGCTCTCCCAGCTGAGCTATGGCCCCATAACTTCCCCAAAAAGTGACGAGATCCTTCGCAGCTGATTCCGAGTACTTTTTGAGGGCCCCGGAGTCTTTGAAAGCCTGTCCTTTTGGAGTATGCAATTGGTGGGCCCTAGTGGACTCGAACCACCGACCTCACCCTTATCAGGGGTGCGCTCTAACCAGCTGAGCTAAGGGCCCTCAGAGTTTTGCGCTAGCAAAACTAACTTCGTAAGCGTTACAGAGTTTTGCGTCAACAAAACTAACTTCGTAAGCGTTACATGATCCCCAGGAAGTGACGTGATGCTCTGAAGCTTAACCCGATTACTTTCCGGGGGCCCCATTCAAAACGTCTACGTCTTCTGCAGATAAAAGGATAAATCATCCCGCTTGGCAACGTCCTACTCTCCCGGAACCCTTCGGTTCAAGTACCATCGGCGCTGGAGGGCTTAACGGTCGTGTTCGAGATGGGTACGCGTGGTTCCCCTCCGCCATTATTACCAAACGGAATGCTATTTAGTTGAAAGGCATGCACCTTTCAAAACTGAACACGAGTGAGTAACAAACCGATATTTGTATCGCATCTCACCGATGCGGATACTCCATAGAAAGGAGGTGATCCAGCCGCACCTTCCGATACGGCTACCTTGTTACGACTTCACCC
>NZ_BOSI01000014.1 GCF_018403265.1 Paenibacillus sp. J31TS4 | reverse complement strand
AAGATCATGGAAGTGGAAGTCATCAAGTATGCGGTTGTGGTCATCGCCAATCTGCCGGTGCTGATTCTGTATCCGTTCCTTCAGAAGTACTTCGTGAAGGGCGTTATGATCGGCGCACTGAAAGGCTAGGAGACGCACCGGGAAAGCAGACAAGACCAAAGAGAGGGGCGAAACAGAGCGCCCTATAACAAGGAAGCCGAACAATCGGAAGGCCCGAAGAACGGCAGGCCCGTGCCGGCGGACACCGCCGGCGCGGACGGCCGGATGGGCCGATCCAGGGGATCATTAGGGGAGGTCAACGAAAGTGGCAATGAAGAAATGGACAGCAGCATTGGTATCATCCGCAGTAACCGTCAGCCTGGTGACAGGCTGCGGAGGCGGCGAGGACAAAAGCGGAGCCGGCAAGGCGGCAGACAGCAATCTAAACGAGACGGGCTTTCCAATCGTGAAGGAACCGATCAAGCTGACCTTCTTTACGGGCAAGGCCGCTACGACGGCGAACAATTGGAACGAGACGGAAATCTGGAAGGAATACGCCAAGATGACGAACATTAACGTCGACTTCCAGCTCGTTCCATTCGACAACCTGACGGAGAAGCGCAACCTCGCCCTGGCGAGCGGCGACTATCCGGACGCGTTCCATACGACCAAGCTGACGGCACAGGATCTCGTGAAGTACGGCACCCAAGGGACGTTCGTCAAGCTGAACGACCTGATCGACAAATATGCGCCGAATTTCAAAAAGATTCTCGACGAGAACCCGGAAATCCGCAAGGGCATCACGATGCCGGACGGCAGCATTTACGCATTCCCGCTGCTGTATGATCCGGATTTTACATCCGTCCTTATGAGAGGCAAGCTGTGGTACAACAAAGAATGGCTCGACGCGCTCGGCATGAAGGAGCCGACGACGCTGGATGAATTCTATGAGTATCTGAAGGCGGTCAAAAACACCGACCTCAACAAGAATGGCAAGGCGGACGAGATCGGCTACGGCGGTGTCGGCCTGTCCGATATGCTTGCCAAGCTGAAGGGCAGCTACGGCCTAATGAACCGCGGCTCGTCGAACGGCAACTTCGATATCGATCCCAAGACGAATGAGATTCGCTTCATTCCGACCGACGACCGGTACAAGGAACTCCTTCAGTATGTTAACAAGCTGTATACCGAAGGGCTGATCGATAAGGAAATTACGACGATCAAGAGTAACCAGTTCTATGCCAAAGGGGCGGGCAATGTTTACGGCTCCATGGTCACCACCAGTCCGTTCACCCTGATGAAGCTCCAGTCCTTTGTAGGTGTGCCGGTTCTGAACGGACCGCACGGAGACGGCATCTATTCGGGGATCTACTCTCCGATCACCCAGATCGGCGCGTTCGTCATTACGGACAAGAACAAGAATCCGGAGGCGACCGTCCGCTGGATGGATTACTTCTACAGCGAAGAGGGCAACAAGATGTTCTTCATGGGCATTAAGGACAAGTCGTATACGGAGACGGCTGACGGCAAAGTCCAGTATACGGATGAGATCACGAAGAACCCGCAGGGGCTGACGCTCGAGCAAGCAGTCGTCAAGTATGTGACCTGGCCGGGCGGCAGCTACCCGGGCATCGTACGCCAAAAGTTCTTCCAGGGAGCGGAGGCCCAGCCGGAATCAATGGAGGCAGCCAAGAAGATCGAGGCGGGCTTGGTCAAGGAAGTTTGGCCGCCGTTCAGCTTCACCGACGCAGAGAGCGAGAAGCTGATTTCCCTCGGCAACGATATCACGACCTACATCACGGAAATGGAAACCAAGTTTATGACCGGCTCGGCTCCGTTCAGCGAGTGGGACAAGTACGTCTCCACGCTCAAGAAGATGGGGCTCGACGAATACGTCAATATATATAAGGCATCCTACGAACGGTATAAGAAATAATCGTCTTCATACAGGACGGCAGGCCTGGGGAATGGTTCTCCGGGACGGCCGTCCTTTTTTATTTGGGCAGAGGACAGGTTGCGAGACGATCTTCATATATATAGGTAAGAACTCGGCTAGCCAGCTTGGAAAGCGGGATCGGTGGAAATTCCCTCATCATTAAAAATTGTCCAGAACCGGAGTTTCCCGGAAAAACGGGTGTGGGCGGCATGCGAGGGAAATCCGGACGACCAAGGGCAGGAAGGCGCATGACCGCTCCGGTTTCATTCAGGCAGGAAGGGAAGCGAGGGAAGCGGGGCTTATCCATTTTTCTTGTGCTTATCCTTTCTTTTTGCGCCAGGAAGGCCGGACAGGGCGAAGTTCTATGGTTTTTTCTTATGACGTTCCTGCCGCCGGCGGCAGGAACGGCCAATTTGAGACTATTTACAACAAATTAAATTAAAAGTGGCTAAGAATATTAAAAATTGACTGTGGAAAGAAAACGTTTTCGGTTATAGTTTATCCACTTAGGTGATTAAGTTTGGATGAACCAAATCCCAACTTAAGTCCCGTTTTTTTCCATAAAACAGCGCGTCGGACAAATCGCAACGAAAGTTAAATTAAGCACTTGACAGCGCTTCCCCAAACTTACAATAATGAGAATTAATTCATTCAGGGAATGAAAACGATTACCCGTATAAATCTTGAATGATTTCCATTTTCAGAGAGAAGGGGGCAGCAGACGAACAGAACCATATTGCTTGATGACGGGCCGCTGCCCGCGTCTGATCTCGACAGCATTAGACAGCTTCTCCTGTATAAGACATCGCAGCTTAACCTACTTTTGGAAGGATGGTGAATGAGTCCTTGGCAAGAACCGCAATCGACAAGCAACCGGCCGCAAAGCCGACCAAATCCCGCCTCGCCCAATGGCTGAAGCCATTTGCCCGCAACTGGGAGCTGTACGTACTCATTTCTCCGGTCATCGCGTATTACCTGATCTTTGAATACTACCCGATGTACGGGGTCCAGATCGC
>NZ_BOSI01000013.1 GCF_018403265.1 Paenibacillus sp. J31TS4 | reverse complement strand
GGCATCAAAAGCAATATCAGCACCAACAGAAACAACCTGATTAGCGGCGTTGACAGATGTATCCATCTGAATGCAATGAAGAAAACCACCATTACCAGCATTAACCGTCAAACTATCAAAATATAACGTTGACGATGTAGCTTTAGGTGTCTGTAAAACAGGTGCCGAAGAAGCTGGAGTAACAGAAGTGAGAACCAGCTTATCAGAAAAAAAGTTTGAATTATGGCGAGAAATAAAAGTCTGAAACATGATTAAACTCCTAAGCAGAAAACCTACCGCGCTTCGCTTGGTCAACCCCTCAGCGGCAAAAATTAAAATTTTTACCGCTTCGGCGTTATAACCTCACACTCAATCTTTTATCACGAAGTCATGATTGAATCGCGAGTGGTCGGCAGATTGCGATAAACGGTCACATTAAATTTAACCTGACTATTCCACTGCAACAACTGAACGGACTGGAAACACTGGTCATAATCATGGTGGCGAATAAGTACGCGTTCTTGCAAATCACCAGAAGGCGGTTCCTGAATGAATGGGAAGCCTTCAAGAAGGTGATAAGCAGGAGAAACATACGAAGGCGCATAACGATACCACTGACCCTCAGCAATCTTAAACTTCTTAGACGAATCACCAGAACGGAAAACATCCTTCATAGAAATTTCACGCGGCGGCAAGTTGCCATACAAAACAGGGTCGCCAGCAATATCGGTATAAGTCAAAGCACCTTTAGCGTTAAGGTACTGAATCTCTTTAGTCGCAGTAGGCGGAAAACGAACAAGCGCAAGAGTAAACATAGTGCCATGCTCAGGAACAAAGAAACGCGGCACAGAATGTTTATAGGTCTGTTGAACACGACCAGAAAACTGGCCTAACGACGTTTGGTCAGTTCCATCAACATCATAGCCAGATGCCCAGAGATTAGAGCGCATGACAAGTAAAGGACGGTTGTCAGCGTCATAAGAGGTTTTACCTCCAAATGAAGAAATAACATCATGGTAACGCTGCATGAAGTAATCACGTTCTTGGTCAGTATGCAAATTAGCATAAGCAGCTTGCAGACCCATAATGTCAATAGATGTGGTAGAAGTCGTCATTTGGCGAGAAAGCTCAGTCTCAGGAGGAAGCGGAGCAGTCCAAATGTTTTTGAGATGGCAGCAACGGAAACCATAACGAGCATCATCTTGATTAAGCTCATTAGGGTTAGCCTCGGTACGGTCAGGCATCCACGGCGCTTTAAAATAGTTGTTATAGATATTCAAATAACCCTGAAACAAATGCTTAGGGATTTTATTGGTATCAGGGTTAATCGTGCCAAGAAAAGCGGCATGGTCAATATAACCAGTAGTGTTAACAGTCGGGAGAGGAGTGGCATTAACACCATCCTTCATGAACTTAATCCACTGTTCACCATAAACGTGACGATGAGGGACATAAAAAGTAAAAATGTCTACAGTAGAGTCAATAGCAAGGCCACGACGCAATGGAGAAAGACGGAGAGCGCCAACGGCGTCCATCTCGAAGGAGTCGCCAGCGATAACCGGAGTAGTTGAAATGGTAATAAGACGACCAATCTGACCAGCAAGGAAGCCAAGATGGGAAAGGTCATGCGGCATACGCTCGGCGCCAGTTTGAATATTAGACATAATTTATCCTCAAGTAAGGGGCCGAAGCCCCTGCAATTAAAATTGTTGACCACCTACATACCAAAGACGAGCGCCTTTACGCTTGCCTTTAGTACCTCGCAACGGCTGCGGACGACCAGGGCGAGCGCCAGAACGTTTTTTACCTTTAGACATTACATCACTCCTTCTGCACGTAATTTTTGACGCACGTTTTCTTCTGCGTCAGTAAGAACGTCAGTGTTTCCTGCGCGTACACGCAAGGTAAACGCGAACAATTCAGCGGCTTTAACCGGACGCTCGACGCCATTAATAATGTTTTCCGTAAATTCAGCGCCTTCCATGATGAGACAGGCCGTTTGAATGTTGACGGGATGAACATAATAAGCAATGACGGCAGCAATAAACTCAACAGGAGCAGGAAAGCGAGGGTATCCTACAAAGTCCAGCGTACCATAAACGCAAGCCTCAACGCAGCGACGAGCACGAGAGCGGTCAGTAGCAATCCAAACTTTGTTACTCGTCAGAAAATCGAAATCATCTTCGGTTAAATCCAAAACGGCAGAAGCCTGAATGAGCTTAATAGAGGCCAAAGCGGTCTGGAAACGTACGGATTGTTCAGTAACTTGACTCATGATTTCTTACCTATTAGTGGTTGAACAGCATCGGACTCAGATAGTAATCCACGCTCTTTTAAAATGTCAACAAGAGAATCTCTACCATGAACAAAATGTGACTCATATCTAAACCAGTCCTTGACGAACGTGCCAAGCATATTAAGCCACTTCTCCTCATCCAACGCGTCAGTTTTTGACAGAATCGTTAGTTGATGGCGAAAGGTCGCAAAGTAAGAGCTTCTCGAGCTGCGCAAGGATAGGTCGAATTTTCTCATTTTCCGCCAGCAGTCCACTTCGATTTAATTCGTAAACAAGCAGTAGTAATTCCTGCTTTATCAAGATAATTTTTCGACTCATCAGAAATATCCGAAAGTGTTAACTTCTGCGTCATGGAAGCGATAAAACTCTGCAGGTTGGATACGCCAATCATTTTTATCGAAGCGCGCATAAATTTGAGCAGATTTGTCGTCACAGGTTGCGCCGCCAAAACGTCGGCTACAGTAACTTTTCCCAGCCTCAATCTCATCTCTCTTTTTGCGTTCTGCTTCAATATCTGGTTGAACGGCGTCGCGTCGTAACCCAGCTTGGTAAGTTGGATTAAGCACTCCGTGGACAGATTTGTCATTGTGAGCATTTTCATCCCGAAGTTGCGGCTCATTCTGATTCTGAACAGCTTCTTGGGAAGTAGCGACAGCTTGGTTTTTAGTGAGTTGTTCCATTCTTTAGCTCCTAGACCTTTAGCAGCAAGGTCCATATCTGACTTTTTGTTAACGTATTTAGCCACATAGAAACCAACAGCCATATAACTGGTAGCTTTAAGCGGCTCACCTTTAGCATCAACAGGCCACAACCAACCAGAACGTGAAAAAGCGTCCTGCGTGTAGCGAACTGCGATGGGCATACTGTAACCATAAGGCCACGTATTTTGCAAGCTATTTAACTGGCGGCGATTGCGTACCCGACGACCAAAATTAGGGTCAACGCTACCTGTAGGAAGTGTCCGCATAAAGTGCACCGCATGGAAATGAAGACGGCCATTAGCTGTACCATACTCAGGCACACAAAAATACTGATAGCAGTCGGCGTGTGAATCATTAGCCTTGCGACCCTCGGCAGCAAGAACCATACGACCAATATCACGAAAATAGTCACGCAAAGCATTGGGATTATCATAAAACGCCTCTAATCGGTCGTCAGCCAACGTGAGAGTGTCAAAAACGATAAACCAACCATCAGCATGAGCCTGTCGCATTGCATTCATCAAACGCTGAATAGCAAAGCCTCTACGCGATTTCATAGTGGAGGCCTCCAGCAATCTTGAACACTCATCCTTAATACCTTTCTTTTTGGGGTAATTATACTCATCGCGAATATCCTTAAGAGGGCGTTCAGCAGCCAGCTTGCGGCAAAACTGCGTAACCGTCTTCTCGTTCTCTAAAAACCATTTTTCGTCCCCTTCGGGGCGGTGGTCTATAGTGTTATTAATATCAAGTTGGGGGAGCACATTGTAGCATTGTGCCAATTCATCCATTAACTTCTCAGTAACAGATACAAACTCATCACGAACGTCAGAAGCAGCCTTATGGCCGTCAACATACATATCACCATTATCGAACTCAACGCCCTGCATACGAAAAGACAGAATCTCTTCCAAGAGCTTGATGCGGTTATCCATCTGCTTATGGAAGCCAAGCATTGGGGATTGAGAAAGAGTAGAAATGCCACAAGCCTCAATAGCAGGTTTAAGAGCCTCGATACGCTCAAAGTCAAAATAATCAGCGTGACATTCAGAAGGGTAATAAGAACGAACCATAAAAAAGCCTCCAAGATTTGGAGGCATGAAAACATACAATTGGGAGGGTGTCAATCCTGACGGTTATTTCCTAGACAAATTAGAGCCAATACCATCAGCTTTACCGTCTTTCCAGAAATTGTTCCAAGTATCGGCAACAGCTTTATCAATACCATGAAAAATATCAACCACACCAGAAGCAGCATCAGTGACGACATTAGAAATATCCTTTGCAGTAGCGCCAATATGAGAAGAGCCATACCGCTGATTCTGCGTTTGCTGATGAACTAAGTCAACCTCAGCACTAACCTTGCGAGTCATTTCTTTGATTTGGTCATTGGTAAAATACTGACCAGCCGTTTGAGCTTGAGTAAGCATTTGGCGCATAATCTCGGAAACCTGCTGTTGCTTGGAAAGATTGGTGTTTTCCATAATAGACGCAACGCGAGCAGTAGACTCCTTCTGTTGATAAGCAAGCATCTCATTTTGTGCATATACCTGGTCTTTCGTATTCTGGCGTGAAGTCGCCGACTGAATGCCAGCAATCTCTTTTTGAGTCTCATTTTGCATCTCGGCAATCTCTTTCTGATTGTCCAGTTGCATTTTAGTAAGCTCTTTTTGATTCTCAAATCCGGCGTCAACCATACCAGCAGAGGAAGCATCAGCACCAGCACGCTCCCAAGCATTAAGCTCAGGAAATGCAGCAGCAAGATAATCACGAGTATCCTTTCCTTTATCAGCGGCAGACTTGCCACCAAGTCCAACCAAATCAAGCAACTTATCAGAAACGGCAGAAGTGCCAGCCTGCAACGTACCTTCAAGAAGTCCTTTACCAGCTTTAGCCATAGCACCAGAAACAAAACTAGGGACGGCCTCATCAGGGTTAGGAACATTAGAGCCTTGAATGGCAGATTTAATACCAGCATCACCCATGCCTACAGTATTGTTATCGGTAGCAAGCACATCACCTTGAATGCCACCGGAGGCGGCTTTTTGACCGCCTCCAAACAATTTAGACATGGCGCCACCAGCAAGAGCAGAAGCAATACCGCCAGCAATAGCACCAAACATAAATCACCTCACTTAAGTGGCTGGAGACAAATAATCTCTTTAATAACCTGATTCAGCGAAACCAATCCGCGGCATTTAGTAGCGGTAAAGTTAGACCAAACCATGAAACCAACATAAACATTATTGCCCGGCGTACGGGGAAGGACGTCAATAGTCACACAGTCCTTGACGGTATAATAACCACCATCATGGCGACCATCCAAAGGATAAACATCATAGGCAGTCGGGAGGGTAGTCGGAACCGAAGAAGACTCAAAGCGAACCAAACAGGCAAAAAATTTAGGGTCGGCATCAAAAGCAATATCAGCACCAACAGAAACAACCTGATTAGCGGCGTTGACAGATGTATCCATCTGAATGCAATGAAGAAAACCACCATTACCAGCATTAACCGTCAAACTATCAAAATATAAC
>NZ_BOSI01000012.1 GCF_018403265.1 Paenibacillus sp. J31TS4 | reverse complement strand
TTGGTGATAATGGCGGAGGGGAACCACGCGTACCCATCTCGAACACGACCGTTAAGCCCTCCAGCGCCGATGGTACTTGAACCGAAGGGTTCCGGGAGAGTAGGACGTTGCCAAGCAGACGAACAAAAAGCCTTGCTGCATCATGCAGTGAGGCTTTTTTGTGTTTGGGAGGTGGGGGGAATTTGCTTGGAACGGGTAAGCTTAGGTATAGAGAGGACGCCCGGCAGGCAAACTGGAGAGGACGGGATTTTTGCGGACCCTCTTGGCAAACCAAAAAAATGTGCTATAATTTAGTTAAGGTCAAAGAAAGTCAAAGTCAGTAAGACGGTTAGGAGGTATTTTGATGCGCAATGTTTCGGAGATCATCGAACAGTATTTGAAACAAATCATCCTGCAGAGTCCGAGCGGCGTCATCGAAATCCAACGAAACGAATTGGCCGATAAATTCCAATGTGTACCTTCCCAAATCAACTACGTGCTCGGCACACGGTTTACCCTTGAAAAGGGATACGTGGTGGAGAGCAAGCGCGGAGGCGGAGGCTACATCCGGATTCAACGGGTGCAGCTGAGCACCCAAGGGCTCCTGCTGGACCATGTTCTTCGTTCCATTAAGGAAGAGATGGACCAGACGGCGGCGGAAGGGCTCATTTACCAGCTCGAGGAGGGAGGATTTCTCTCCCCGCGGGAAGCAAAACTAATCAAAGCAGCCGTCTCGCGAGAAGTGCTGGTGCTCAAGCTTCCGCTGCGCGACGTGATTCGGGCGAACATGCTGCGGGCCATGCTGATTTCCCTGCTGGGCCACAAAGGAGGTTGAATCCATGAACTGTCAGGAATGCGGCAAGAGACCCGCTTCCCTTCATTTCACGAAGATTGTGAACGGAGAGAAAGCGGAATTTCACTTGTGCGAGACATGCGCGAAGGAAAAAGGAGAGCTCATCCCCGGTACGCCGAACGGATTTTCCATTCATAATTTGCTGTCCGGCCTGATGAACTTCGATCCTTCCACGAGCAGCATGGCGAAACAGGCACAGAGCTTGCGTTGTGAAGAATGTGGGCTTACGTACTCTCAATTCAGCAAACTGGGGCGTTTCGGCTGCAGCTCCTGCTACAAGTACTTTGGTGACAAGCTGGATTCCCTTCTGAAACGGGTACACGGGAACACGACCCACGTCGGAAAAGTTCCCAAACGCTCCGGTGGCATCATTAAATATAAACGTGAAATCGATCAATTGAAATTGGAGCTTGCCCGCAAAATCGAACAAGAGGAGTTCGAGCAAGCGGCCAAGATCCGTGACGAAATCCGAGGGATGGAGAAACGGATAACGGAAATCTGACGGAAGGGGGCGCTTTGTATGGCACTCGGACATTTTACGGGGGAAGCGTTGAGCGAATGGATGAAGGACGACGGTCCCGATTCGGATATTGTTATCAGCAGCCGGATTCGGATTGCCCGCAACCTGAGGAACTATCCGTTCCCCATGCTCGCCGTCAACCAGCAATCGGAGGAAGTGCTGGAGAAGGTCGGCCAGGTGCTCGGCTATGACGAGCTGGGAACGATCAGCCGGTTTCAATACGTTCCCCTCTCCGAGCTGAACGATTTGGAAAAGAGAGTACTGGTCGAGAAGCATCTGATCAGCCCGAGCCTGGCGAACGAATCGCGCAACGGCGCGGTTATCCTGAGCGACAATGAATCGATCAGCATTATGGTCAACGAAGAAGACCATCTGCGTATCCAAGTTCTCTGCTCCGGCTTCCAGATTCGCGAGGCGTGGGATTTGGCGAACCAGCTGGATGACGTGTTCGAGAATCATCTCGATTACGCCTTCGACGAAGCGAGGGGTTACCTGACCAGCTGTCCGACCAATGTAGGCACCGGTATTCGGGCTTCGGTCATGATTCACCTGCCCGCCCTCGTCTTCACGCAGCAGATCAACCGGATTCTGCAGGCGATCGCACAGGTCGGCCTTGCGGTTCGGGGCATCTATGGAGAAGGCAGCGAAGCGGTGGGCAACCTGTTTCAGATCTCGAACCAGATTACCCTCGGACAGACGGAGGAGGAGATCCTCGACAATCTGCACAGCGTCGTGCGGCAAATTATCGAGCACGAGCGTGCGGCTCGGGGGGCGCTTCTCTCCGAGTCCCGCAACCGGCTGGCAGATCGGGTACGGCGCTCTTACGGCATCCTGTCCCAAGCGATAATCATGGATTCCAAGGAAGCCTCGCAGCGGTTATCCGATGTCCGGCTGGGCATTGATCTGGGGCTGCTGCCGGCGCCTACCCCGCGCGTGCTCAACGAGCTGATGGTCATGACGCAGCCGGGCTTTTTGCAGCAGCGGGCAGGTGGGAAGCTGTCGCCGGAGGAGAGGGATCTCCGCCGGGCCGATCTCATCCGGGAACGTTTATCCGAAGATCGTTCCGGTTAATAAAGAGGTAATGCACAGAATACCAATCGTACTATGGAGGTGCGTTGTATATGATGTTCGGCAGATTTACTGAGAGAGCCCAGAAGGTATTGGCCTTGGCTCAGGAAGAGGCCGTCCGACTCGGCCATAACAATATTGGAACGGAGCATATTCTTCTAGGCCTCATCCGGGAAGGAGAAGGAATCGCCGCCAAAGCATTGATCGGCCTAGGACTCGGCCTCGAGAAGATCCAGGACGAAGTGGAGGCGCTGATCGGCAGAGGCCAGGAGCAGCCGAGCAATATCGCTTATACGCCCCGCGCCAAAAAAGTCATCGAGCTGTCGATGGATGAAGCCCGCAAGCTGGGCCACACATACGTGGGAACCGAGCATATCCTGCTTGGTCTGATCCGCGAAGGAGAAGGAGTGGCCGCCCGCGTGCTGAACAACCTGGGCATCTCGCTCAACAAAGCCCGCCAGCAGGTGCTTCAGCTTCTCGGCAGCAGCGAGACGGTCTCGTCCAATCACGGCAGCCAGACGAACGTGAACACGCCTACGCTGGACGGACTGGCGCGGGATCTGACCGCGATTGCCAAGGAAGGCAATCTGGACCCGGTCATCGGCCGCAGCAAAGAGATCGAGCGCGTCATTCAGGTGCTGAGCCGCCGGACCAAAAACAATCCGGTCCTGATCGGTGAGCCTGGCGTCGGCAAGACGGCTATAGCCGAAGGGCTGGCGCAGCGGATCGTAAACAATGAAATCCCCGAGACGCTCCGCGACAAGCGGGTCATGACACTCGACATGGGCTCGGTCGTGGCGGGCACCAAGTACCGGGGAGAATTCGAGGACCGGCTGAAGAAGATCATGGACGAAATTCGGCAAGCCGGCAACATTATTCTGTTCATCGATGAGTTGCATACGCTGATCGGAGCAGGCGGCGCGGAAGGCGCAATCGATGCGTCCAACATTTTGAAGCCGTCGCTTGCCCGCGGAGAGCTGCAGTGCATCGGGGCAACGACGCTTGACGAGTACCGCAAGTACATCGAGAAGGATGCCGCGCTGGAGCGCCGCTTCCAGCCGATCACCGTCGACCAGCCGTCTCCGGAGGAAGCGATCCAAATTCTCCACGGCCTGCGCGACCGCTACGAAGCCCATCACCGGGTCAAAATTACGGACGAAGCGATCGAGGCCGCCGTCAAGCTGTCGGACCGCTATATCACCGACCGCTTCCTACCGGACAAGGCAATCGACCTGATCGACGAGGCGGGCTCCAAGGTGAGACTCAATTCCTACACGGTACCGCCGAATCTGAAAGATCTGGAGAACCGGCTGGAGGATGTCCGCAAGGAGAAGGATTCCGCCGTGCAAAGCCAGGAGTTCGAAAAAGCGGCAGCGCTCCGCGATACGGAGCAGAAGCTGCGTGAGGAACTGGAGACCACAAAGAACGAGTGGAAGGAAAAGCAAGGCCGCACCGACTCCGAAGTAACGCCGGAGGACATCGCTCAAGTCGTGGCCAGCTGGACCGGCATTCCGGTCGTGAAGCTCGCGGAGGAAGAAACCGAGCGTCTGCTGAAGATGGAAGGCATCCTGCATGAACGCGTCATCGGCCAGGACGAAGCGGTCAAAGCGGTCAGCCGCGCGATTCGCAGAGCGCGCGCGGGCCTCAAGGATCCCAAGCGGCCGATGGGCTCGTTTATCTTCCTCGGCCCGACGGGCGTCGGCAAAACCGAGCTTGCCCGGGCGCTTGCCGAGTCGCTGTTCGGCGACGAGAACGCAGTCATCCGCATCGACATGTCCGAGTACATGGAGAAGCACTCCACGTCTCGCCTCGTCGGGGCGCCTCCCGGATATGTCGGCTATGACGAGGGCGGCCAGCTTACCGAGAAGGTACGCCGCAAACCGTACTCGGTCGTCCTCCTCGACGAGATCGAGAAGGCGCATCCGGAAGTGTTCAACATCCTGCTGCAGGTGCTGGAGGATGGCCGGCTGACCGATTCCAAAGGTCGTACGGTCGACTTCCGCAACACCTTGATCATCATGACGTCTAACGTAGGCGCCGAGATGATCAAGAAGAACTCCTCGCTTGGCTTTACCGCCAACCTGGACGCCGGCAGGGATTACAACAACATGAGGGACAAAGTGATGGGCGAGCTCAAGAAAAGTTTCCGTCCAGAGTTCCTGAACCGGATCGACGAGATCATCGTGTTCCACTCGCTGGACGAGGAGCACATCGGCCGGATCGTGTCGCTCATGTCCGACGATCTGAAGAAGCGCCTGAAGGAGCAGGAGGTCGACTTCGACCTGACGGATGCAGCCAAGGCGTTCTTGGCAAAGGAAGGCTTCGACCCGGCTTACGGGGCAAGACCGCTCCGCCGGGCCATTCAGAAGCATATCGAGGACCGGCTGTCCGAGGAGTTGCTCAAAGGCAACATCTCCAAGGGCGACCACCTGACAATCGACGAAAAAGACGGCGAGCTGATCGTCAACCGCGCCTAATTCCGCGGACCGGCCACTACTCCCGCAGCATACCGATGCTGCGGGAGTTTTGTTTGCGGCGGCGCTGTACAGAACTTCCACAATTTCGCCCCCGATATGTTAGAATATAGGTTGACTCGATGCGAGTAAGGGAGAGAACGAATGGCCAAATCGAAAACAAAGTTCTGCTGCCAGGAATGCGGGTACGAATCGCCCAAATGGTATGGCAAGTGCCCAGGCTGCGGAGCTTGGAACAGTATGGTGGAAGAGCTGGAGACGGTGGTCAAGACGACCGGCGTGCCTACAGTCTCCTCCCAGACGAAAGAAAAAGCGATTTCGATCATAGATATAGAAAGTACCAAGGAGCCGCGCATCCTGACGAACAACAAGGAGCTGAACCGTGTGCTCGGCGGAGGCATCGTGCCGGGGTCCCTCATTCTGGTCGGGGGCGACCCGGGAATCGGGAAGTCGACGCTGCTGCTGCAAACATCGTTTGCCTTGACCGCGAACGGGCTCAAGGTGCTCTATATCTCCGGCGAGGAATCGGTCCGGCAGACCAAGCTGAGAGCCGACCGGCTGGAGGCAATGTCTCCGCTCCTGTATGTGCTGTGCGAGACCAACCTCGATTATATAATGGAGGCGATCGAGGAGATCCGGCCGGATTTTCTCGTCATCGACTCGATTCAGACCGTGTTTCACCCGGCGGTGGCCTCGGCGCCCGGAAGCGTGTCGCAGGTCCGGGAGTGCACGTCCCACTTCATGCACACCGCCAAAGGAAAAGGCATCGCCACCGTCCTCGTCGGGCACGTGACGAAGGAAGGCGCCATCGCCGGCCCACGGCTGCTCGAGCATATGGTCGATTGCGTCCTCTACTTTGAGGGAGAGCGGCATCACTCGTATCGGCTGCTTCGGGCGGTCAAGAACCGGTTCGGGTCGACCAACGAGATCGGCATATTCGAAATGACGGAGGCCGGCCTCGTGGAGGTCAGCAATCCGTCGGAGCTATTCCTGTCGGAGCGGCCCAAGGGAGTGGCGGGCTCGACGGTCGCCGCGAGCATGGAGGGGACGAGGCCGATGCTCGTCGAGCTGCAGGCGCTTGTCGCCCCTACGCACTTTCCGACGCCGCGCCGCATGGCGGCGGGCATCGACCACAACCGGCTCGCGCTTATCATCGCCGTGCTGGAAAAGCGCATGGGGATGTTCCTGCAGAACCAGGACGTCTATGTGAACGTCGCTGGCGGCGTCAAGCTCGACGAACCGGCGGTTGATCTGGCGATTGCGGTGAGCATCGCCTCGAGCCTCCGCGATCAAGCGGCCGAGCCGCACGACGTTATTTTCGGGGAGGTCGGGCTCACCGGCGAGGTGAGAGGCGTATCCCGGATCGAGCAGCGGGTGCGGGAGGCCAAGAAGCTGGGCTTCGAACGGGTAATTTTGCCAGAAAAGAGTCTGAAAGGCTGGACGCCGCCTGCCGATATAGAGATAATTGGAGTTAATTCTGTAGCGGAGGCGCTAAAAGCCGCGTTTCGATAGAGAGAAAGGGGAGGGGGGACCGGAATGGGAAAAGAAACAACGAATCGGGAAGTGATGGATCAGCTGCTGCAGCTGGTCGCACCGGGAACGCCGTTCCGGGACGGACTGGAGAACGTGCTTCGGGCGAAGACCGGGGGACTGCTGGTCGTCGGCTACAGTCCGGAAGTGATGGAGATCGTCGACGGCGGCTTCTCCATCAACTGTGATTTTTCACCCAACTATCTGTATGAGCTGGCCAAGATGGACGGGGCGATCATCCTGAGCGAGGATTTGAAACGGATTCTGTACGCGAACACGCAGTTGATCCCGGATTCCTCCATCCCCTCCACGGAGACGGGGATTCGGCACCGGACGGCCGAACGGGTGGCCAAGCAGACGGGCAAGCTGGTCGTGTCCATCTCGCAGCGGCGCAATGTCATCACGCTGTATCAAGGGAATCTGCGTTACTCGCTCAAGGATATCGGCGTCATTCTGACCAAAGCGAACCAAGCGATGCAGACGCTGGAGAAGTACAAAGCGGTGCTCGATCAAGCGATGATCAACCTGGGCGCGTCGGAGTTCGAAGAGATGGTTACGCTCCACGACGTGACGAATGTGCTGCAGCGCGTGGAGATGGTGCTACGCATCCGGACCGAGATCAAGCGCTACATTACGGAGCTCGGCACCGAAGGCCGGCTCATCAGCATGCAGCTGGAGGAGCTCGTCGGCATGACGGAGATGGAGCTCGTGCAGCTGATCAAGGACTACAGCCGCGAACTCGAAGAGGAGAAGGTCAAGGAGATCCGGCAGGCGCTGCGCCGCCTCAGCTCCGAAGAACTCCTCGACCACAATCATGTCGCACGCATCCTCGGCTATCCGATTACCAATGCGGTACTCGAAGAGCAGGTATCCCCGCGGGGCTTCCGCGTGCTCAACAAGATTCCTCGTCTGCCGACCGTGATCATCAATAACCTTGTCGACAAGTTCGAGTATTTTCCTCACGTCATGACCGCTACCATCGAAGACCTAGATGAGGTAGACGGCATCGGAGAGGTCCGTGCCCGCACCATCAAGGAAGGTCTGAAACGGATCCAGGGCCAATTGTTGGTTGACAGGCATATTTAATTCCAATAGAATTATGTGGTTAGAAGTACAGGAAAGCATAACTTAAAGGTGGTTGAGGCATGATACGCAAATCGCTTCCCAACCTGTTCACGGTAGGGAACCTGTTTCTCGGGGTTATCGCCATTATCTTGGTCTATACCGAAAAACCGGCGTTGGCAGCCGTCATGATCATTCTGGCTATGCTGCTCGACGGATTGGATGGACGGGTGGCAAGAGCGCTTAATGTGCAGAGCGAATTTGGCAAGGAACTCGATTCGTTATCGGATGTCATCTCTTTCGGTGTGGCTCCCGCCTTCATTCTATACGTCGTAGCGTTTACCGAGCTGAATCCGGCGACCGCCTGGATCACCACTGCGCTCTTCCCGATCTGCGGAGCGCTGCGGCTCGCTCGATTCAACGTCATTGAAGGCATCCCCGGCTATTTTATAGGTCTTCCTATCCCGGCGGCGGGCGGCGTTCTGTGTACGCTTGCATTGTTCCACCAGGAATTGAACGTGTATGTCCTTGTGGCAAGCTCTCTCTTGCTGTCCTATCTGATGGTCAGTACGATCAAATACCCAAGCTTCAAAAAAATCGGACTGCCTAAGCCCGCAATCTGGCTGACGCCGATCGTCGTCTTGCTGGCCGCCGGCATCGCTTTCGCGTTTTCCAGCTCTTTGATCAAGCTTAACTGGCTGTCCAAGCTGATTTTCGTTCCGCTCGTGCTGTACGCGCTGTACGGCACGTTCCAAGGCTTCCGCCGCAAGCGCTAAGCTGCCCGGACGTCTCAGCGCATAAGAAAAAGCATTTATTTTCTAGTGATAGAAAATAAATGCTTTTTTTAATTGGCGTAGGGCGGCTAGGACAGATTGAACAGGCCGAGCGTCGAGCACTTCCGGGATTCGTCGGAGACGATCTGCTGCAGGTCGAGCTCCAGCAAATTGCACAGCGACGCCAGATAGAACAGGTTCTTGCCGATCTCGGCGCCAACGATCTCCCGGCAGTTCTCGCACAGTCGTCCGGACATATGGCTGTCCAGTACTTGCCGGGCATCGCTAAGCGTCATGTCTTGAGTGAAATGCTGCTTGCCGGCATTGACCTCTATGCAGCCGCATTCCGTAACGGCTTTAACCGTGGATCGATGAACGGCCGCATTCGATTGCTGGAATTTGGACAGGACGTCAAGCACACTGCGGTGACGGAGCAACAATTCGGACACTTGTTCCTGGAACTCTTTCAGATCTGGAGTGCTCATGCCATCCACCTCGGAACGTTATAATCTTGTGCCCTCATTATATCGGATTCCACTGGTATATTCAATTTCTGGAATCGGCTGGCGACGTTTAGCGTTCCAGCATTTGGCACATACTGAGTAATGGCGACGCCAAGATTACGGAGGTGGACGTATGGGTAAGCAAGGTTGGCAATGGATCTTTGCAATAATTGGTGGGATTATGGGGGCACAGGCCCAGCAATACGCGGAAGCGGCAGGAGCGACAACGCTCGGCAGCCGGCTCGGGGAATGGTCTGACGGCAGCTCGCTGTTCTGGCTCATCGCGGGCGGCGCGGTACTCGGGTATGCAGCCGGCTTCGCAATCGTCTGGGCGGCGCGGCTCTTGCTGCGCAAGGGCGAGGAGGAGCTCGCGAACGTGCCGGCGCAGGACCTGCTGAGCAGCCTGCTCGGCCTGGTCGCGGGGCTCGTCGTGGCAGCGCTGCTGTTCCCGGCGCTGAACAAATGGGCGCTGGGCGGTGCGCTGCTGCCCGTGGCGGTCACGCTGCTCCTGGGCGTGGCCGGATCGCGCTTCGGCTACGCAAAGCGCGACGAGCTGGCCGCGCTGTTCCCCGCCCTGCAGGCGAAGGACGGTGCAAACGGGCAGAAGCTGAGCGAGGAGCATAAGATTCTCGATACGAGCGTCATTATCGACGGCCGCATCGCTGATATTTGCAAAACGGGCTTTATCGAAGGAACGCTGGTTATCCCGGAATTCGTGCTCGAGGAGCTCCAGCACATCGCTGATTCGTCGGATCTGCTGAAGCGCAACCGCGGCCGCCGGGGACTCGATATTTTGAACAAGATTCAGAAAGAGCTCGACGTGAAGGTGCTGATCTACGAAGGAGACTTCGAGGAAATCTCGGAGGTCGACAGCAAGCTGGTCCGTCTGGCCAAGCTGCTGCGCGGCAAGGTCATCACCAACGACTTCAACCTCAACAAGGTGTGCGAGCTGCAGGGCGTGTCGGTGCTGAACATCAATGATTTGGCTAACGCGGTGAAGCCGGTTGTTTTGCCGGGTGAAGAAATAATGATCCAAATTATTAAGGACGGCAAGGAATATGGCCAGGGTGTCGCTTATCTCGACGACGGCACGATGATCGTCGTGGAGGGCGGACGGGATTACATTGGCATGACGATGGAGGTTATGGTCACGAGCGTTCTTCAGACCTCTGCGGGCCGGATGATCTTCGCCAAGCCGAAATTGTTGGAAAAAGCCCAATAAAACGATTATGATGAAAGGAATGGAAGGGAGCCTTCCTGATTTCATCGTCGACGGGCAGGGGTAACAGCTATGAAGGAGCAGAAGATGACGAAGCAGGTGGGCGTGGTCGTCGTGGCTGGAGGGAAGGGGTCCCGAATGGGAACCTCGGAGAGCAAGCAGTATCTTCCCGTCGCCGGCATCCCCATCCTGGTCCGCACGCTGATGCGGTTCGAGGAGTGGGACGAGGCCGATGCGATCGTCCTCGTCACAGGAGAAGCGGACGTGCCGCGCTGCCGAGCTTATGTCGAGACATACGGATTGACCAAGGTGACCGCCGTCGTAAGCGGGGGGGCGGAGCGCCAGGCGTCGGTCCACGAAGGAATCAAGGCTCTGCCGGACGAGGTGGAGTGGGTGCTGGTGCATGATGCCGTGCGCCCTTTTGTCACGTTAAGGGAGCTTAGCGGCTGTCTGCGGACCGCGCGCGAGACGGGGGCTGCCGTGCTGGCGGTGCCCGTGAAGGATACGATCAAGATCGTCGGCGCCGAGGGCCGGGTGGAAGCGACGCCGGACCGCCGGTCGCTATGGGCGGTCCAGACGCCGCAGGCGTTCCGCCGCGCGGAGCTGGAGGCGGCCCACCGGGCGGCCGAGGAGGAGGGCTTCCTCGGTACCGACGACGCCATGCTGATGGAGCGGGCGGGGGTGCCCGTCCATGTGGCGGAAGGAAGCTACACCAATATTAAAATTACGACGCCCGAGGATTTGGCTTGGGCGCAGTGGCATGTGGAGAGAGAGAAGGGAGAGGGCGAAGCGTGATTCGAATCGGACAGGGGTTTGACGTGCATCAATTGGTCGAAGGGAGGCCTTGCATCATCGGGGGGGTGACTATCCCTTACGAGAAAGGGCTGCTCGGCCATTCGGATGCCGACGTTCTCCTGCATACGGTCGCCGATGCGGTTCTTGGCGCGCTGGCGCTCGGCGACATCGGACGGCATTTTCCGGATACGGACCCGGCCTACAAGGACGCGGACAGCCGCAAGCTGCTTGCGGACGTATGGGCGATGGCCAAGGAGCGCGGCTATGCGCTCGGCAACCTGGACTGCACGATCATCGCGCAGAAGCCGAAGATGGCGCCGTATATTCCGGCTATGGTCGAAGTGATTGCGGATCTGCTTGAGGCGGAGGCCGGACAGATCAACGTGAAGGCGACCACGACCGAGCAGCTCGGCTTTGCGGGACGCGGCGAAGGCATCGCCTCCCAAGCGGTTGTTTGCCTGACGAAGCGTGTGCTATGATGATAAGATAAACTTTGCAACGTTAACGATTGAGAGGGATTGCTATGGCTTCCGACATACGCGTCCGTTATGCACCCAGTCCTACGGGACATCTGCATATCGGCAATGCCAGAACGGCTTTGTTCAACTACTTGTTCGCCCGGCACCACGGGGGAACCTTCGTCATCCGGATTGAGGATACCGACGTCAAACGGAACGTCAAGGGCGGCGAGGAGAGCCAGCTGACGTATCTGAAATGGCTCGGGATGGATTGGGACGAGAGCATCGACGTAGGCGGCGAGTACGGTCCTTACCGGCAAACCGAGCGTCTGGACATCTATAAGAACTACTGGCAGGAGCTGCTCGACAAGGGGCTGGCCTACCGCTGCTACTGCACCGAGGAGGAGCTGGAGCGGGAGCGGGAGGAGCAGATCGCCCGCGGCGAGACGCCCCGGTATTCCGGCAAGCACCGCAGCCTGACGGAGGAGCAGTGTCAGGCATTCGAGGCCGAGGGCCGCGTGCCGAGCATCCGGTTCCGCGTGCCGGACAACCGCACGTACACGTTCGACGACATGGTGAAGGGAACGATCACCTTCGAATCGGAAGGCAGCGGCGACTTCGTCATTGTGAAGAAGGACGGCATCCCGACCTATAACTTCGCGGTCGTCATCGATGATTACCTCATGAAGATTACTCACGTGCTGCGGGGCGAGGACCATATCTCGAACACCCCTCGTCAGCTGATGATCTATGAGGCGCTCGGCTGGGAGCCGCCCGTCTTCGGGCATATGACGCTGATCGTGAACGAGAGCCGCAAGAAGCTGAGCAAGCGCGACGAGTCGATCGTCCAGTTCATCGAGCAGTACGACCAGCTTGGCTACCTTCCCGAAGCGCTGTTCAACTATATTTCTCTGCTCGGCTGGTCGCCGGTCGGGGAAGAGGAGCTATATCTCCGCGACGAGCTGATCAAGATCTTCGATACGGACCGGCTGTCCAAGAGCCCGGCCGTGTTCGATCCGACCAAGCTCGCCTGGATGAACAACGCCTACATCAAGAAGGCCGATCCTGAGCGGATCGTTGCGCTTGGCATTCCCTATCTGCAGAAAGCCGGCCGGCTGCCCGAGCAGCTGTCGGACGAACAGAGGGAATGGGCGAGCAGACTCATACGCCTCTACCAGGAGCAGCTGACCCATGTAGCGGAGATCGTGGAGTTGACGGAGCTGTTCTTCCGCGACGAGGTAGAGGTGGACGAAGAGGGAGCGGCGATACTGGCGGAGGAGCAGGTGCCCGTCGTGCTGAGAGCTCTGCTGGAGCAGCTGGAGCAGACCGATGAGTATTCGCCGGAAGCGGTCCAGGCGATGCTGAAGCAGGTTCAAAAGAGTACCGGCTTTAAGGGTAAGCAGCTGTTCATGCCCGTTAGGGTCGCCCTGACCGGTCAGATGCACGGCCGCGACCTGAACCAGACGCTGTATCTGCTCGGCCGTGAGACGGTCCAGAAGAGACTGCGCAACCTGCTGGAAGCATAAGCTATTGTCAAGGGCGAACTCCAGTTGCTATACTACAGCATAGACAGAAGCCGCCTGCGGCGGCCTGCCATAGAGCAAAGCGATGACCGGGAAAGTAAGCACGGGACGGAATGACCAGAGAGGGCGTCAGGCTCGCGGAAGCGGCTTGGTGGAAGACGCCTGCATTCCGCCGGGCCGAAGTGCACCCGGGAGCAGCGGCTTCGATCTGCGACGAGCAGGGTAGAGACCGCCGGGTGGTTCCCGATACCAACCGTCCGAGCGGGCTCCTGCGGGAGCCCAAGCAGAGTGGAACCGCGTGATGACACGCCTCTGCAGCCTTGCGGCTGCAGAGGCGTTTTTGTTTGGTGCCGGAATGGCAGACGGCTTTGGCCGGAAGAGAAGGCGCTGCTTGGGGAAAGACTAATTTTAATTGTGCGGCAGGGCCATGCCGGACAGTAAGAAGGTGAAACAGAGTGTTCCGTACGATGAAATCCGACGTGCAGGCGGTTTTTGACAACGACCCGGCGGCGCGCAGCGTCTTTGAGGTCGTCTTCACCTACTCGGGACTGCACGCCGTCTGGTGGCACCGGATTGCGCATTGGTTTTTCCGGCGCCGCTGGTATACCGTCGCCCGTACCCTCTCGCAGTTCAGCCGGTTTATGACGGGCATCGAGATCCATCCCGGCGCCCGCATCGGCCAACGCCTGTTCATCGACCACGGCATGGGAGTCGTGATCGGGGAGACGTGCGAGATCGGCGACGACGTCGTTCTCTACCAGGGAGTGACCCTGGGCGGGACGGGGAAAGAAAAAGGAAAGCGGCATCCGACGATCGGCAACCATGTCGTTATTTCGTCGGGGGCGAAGGTGCTCGGCTCCTTCACGGTGGGTGAGCATTCGATCATCGGGGCTAATGCCGTCGTGCTTCGCGAGGTGCCGCCGAACTGTACGGTAGTGGGCATTCCGGGCAAGGTCGTCAAGCAGGACGGCGTCCGGATCAAAAACAAGCTCGACCACGGCAACCTTCCCGATCCTGTTATTGATCTATGCAAAAACATGCAGCAGCAGATCGACGAGCTGCGCATTCTGCTCGAAGAGGAACGCCAAAAGAACGGAGGGAGCAAACCCCAATGGCATTAAAAGTCTATAATACGGTTACCCGGACGAAGGAAACGTTCCAGTCCCAGGAGCCCGGCCGCGTCACGATGTACGTGTGCGGCCCTACAGTCTATGACTATATCCATATCGGCAACGCGCGGCCGCTGATCGTGTTCGACGTCGTGAAGCGGTATTTGACCCAACAGGGCTATGACGTCCGCTATGTGGTGAACTTCACCGACGTTGACGACAAGCTGATCCGCAAAGCCGAGGAAACCGGCAGCACTGTGCCGGAGCTTGCGGCCAAGTATATCGAAGCGTATCTGGAGGATACCCGCACGCTTGGCGTGGACGGTGCAATCCACCCGCGGGTGACCGAGAACATACCGGAGATCATCGTCTTCATTGAAGAGTTGGTAGCCAAGGGCTTCGCCTATGAAAGCGGAGGCGACGTCTATTTCCGGACGCTCAAATTCCCGGAATACGGCAAGATCTCGCACCAGAATATCGAGGAGCTGCAGTTCGGCATCCGCGTGGAGGTCGACCAGCGTAAGGAGCATCCGCAGGATTTTGTACTCTGGAAGGCGGCGAAGCCGGGCGAGATTTCCTGGCCGAGCCCGTGGGGAGAAGGCCGTCCGGGTTGGCATATCGAATGCTCCGCCATGGCCAAAAAATACCTCGGCGAGACGATCGACATCCACGGAGGCGGGCAGGATCTGCAGTTCCCTCACCACGAATGCGAGGTTGCCCAGTCGGAGGCGCTCCACGGCCATCCGCTGGCGAACTACTGGCTCCATAACGGATATTTGAACATTAACAACGAGAAGATGTCCAAGTCGCTCGGCAACGGGCTGAACGTCCGCGAGATCCTGAAGACATTCCGCCCCGAGGTGATCCGATACTTCATGCTGGCGGCGCACTACCGTAGTCCGCTTAACTTCAGCGAGGAGACGGTACGGCAGGCAGAGAACAGTCTTGAGCGCATCCAGAACAGTCTGGCGAATCTCGAGTACCGGCTCAAGAGCGCGGCCGATCTGCCGGAGGACGAAGAGCTGGAAGCGGCACTGGCGCGTATCCGCGACTTCTTCTTCGCCAAGATGGACGACGACTTCAATACGGCCGACGCCATCACCGCTGTCTTCGATCTCGTGGCCGAGACGAACCGGTATTTGAAGAACGCGGAGGTGAGCCGGATGTCGCTCGAGCGCATCCAGGCGCTTTTCGCTGAGATGAACGAAATTCTCGGTATTTGGAGCGCCAAGGAAGAAGAGCTCCTCGACGAGGAGGTCGAGCGGCTGATCGCCGAGCGGACCGAGGCCAGAGCGACTAAGAACTGGGCGCGCGCCGACGAAATCCGGCAGTTGCTGACGGATCAGGGGATTCTATTGGAGGATACGCCGCAGGGCATCCGGTGGCGCCGGAAGTGAGGGACGGGATGGAAGAAGAAGGACTGCTCTATGCCGCGCCGGGCAAGGATCCGCGACTCATGCAGCCGCTCGTCCTCGCGTACATCGGAGACGCCGTCTATGAGCTGATGATCCGCCAATACCTCATCGCCCAGCCGAACCAGCGGGTCCATCATCTCCATCAAGAGGCAACGTCCTACGTCTCCGCCAAGTCTCAGGCCAAGGCGCTCGACATCTGGACGCCGCTACTGGACGAGGAGGAGCTGGACATTGTCCGCAGAGGCCGCAACGCCAAGTCGGGCAGCGCGCCGCGCAATACCGACATCGTCATTTATCGGCTGGCTACCGGGTTCGAATGCCTGATCGGCTATTTGTATTGCGCGAGACGGTTCGGGCGGCTGCGCGAGTTGATGGATCTCATTCTGGGCAAGCCGCTCGCCGGGGAGGCGAGCGGAGCCGGCCCTCAGCATGTGGCGGAACCGGACCCGGCCTCAGATCAACCAAGCGAAGGAGACTAGAGCCATGGAAGAATACATTGCCGGCAAGCACTCCGTGCTGGAGGCGCTGAAGTCGGGGCGGACCATCCACAAGATCTGGGTCGCGGACAATGCGCAGAAGCATTACATTCACCCGATTCTGGTCGAAGCCAAGGCAAGCGGCATCGTCGTACAGCAGACCGACCGCCGCAAGCTGGACCAAATGGTCGAGGGCGTACAGAACCAGGGCGTGGTCGCTCAGGTGGCCGCATACGATTATGCGAGCGTGGAGGATATCCTCGCGAAGGCGGAGAGCCGGGGAGAGGTGCCGTTCCTTCTCATCCTCGACGAGATCGAGGACCCCCACAACCTGGGAGCGATTCTGCGGACGGCGGAATGCACGGGACTGCATGGAATCATTATCCCGAAGCGCAGGTCCGTCGGCCTGACGGCTACCGTGTCCAAAATCTCGGTAGGCGCCATCGAATACGTGCCCGTTGCCAAAGTGACCAACCTCGTGCAGACAATGGACAAGCTCAAAGAAAGAGGGATCTGGATCGCAGGGGCGGACGGGGCAGCGGATCAGACCGTTTACGAGAGCGATCTCACGATGCCGCTCGCCGTCGTGATCGGCAACGAAGCCAAAGGCATGGGGCGGCTTGTCCGCGACAATTGCGATTTTCTGGTGAAGCTGCCTATGGTCGGGAGCATCAATTCCCTGAACGCCTCGGTTGCGGCTTCCGTTATTTTGTACGAAGGACTTCGGCAGAGACGGTTCCGGGAAACGGCTCGGTAGGCCGTTATGAAGGAAGTGCTCATCGTCGACGGCTATAACATCATCGGCGCGTGGCCCGAGCTGAAGAAGCTGCGGGATATTCGACTCGAGGAGGCGAGGGAACGGCTGATCGACATCCTCGCCGACTACCGTGCCTATTCCGGCATGCAGGTCTATGTCGTGTTCGACGCCCACCAGGTGCCGGGACAGGCGGTCAAGGAGGAGCAGCGCCAGGTGCATGTCCTCTTCACCCGCGAGAAGGAGACGGCCGACGAGCTGATCGAACGGCTGGTCAGCGACCTTCAGGGCCGGCGGCGCCAGGTGTATGTCGCCACGTCGGACATGACCGAGCAGCACGTCATCTTCGGGCGGGGGGCGCTCCGGCTGCCGGCCCGGGAGCTGTTCACCAAGGTGAAGGAGAGCCAAAGGGAGATTGGCCGACGTCTCGAGACGGAACGGCAGGAAAAGGCGAACCGGCTGGACGCGCGGCTGTCCGACGAGGTGAAACAGCTGTTCGAAAAATGGCGGAGAGGGCAAAGCTAACAAGTCGGCAATTGTAAAAATCCCCCAGCAATTCTGCCAACATCTGTTGACGCTCGTTGAATCGTTCATGTATACTAGGACTCAGCTTGGAAGCTGAGGTAGTTGCCTAAATGGCCAGGCCCGGAGGGATTGTCTGTGAATGTTGACCTCAATGAGTTGAGAAACGATGTCTATGAACTCAAGACCGACGAGGACAACGTCGAAGCGGTTCGTGAAGGCAACAGCGGCGCATTGGAATACCTAATCAATAAATACAAGAATTTCGTGAGGGCGAAGGCCCGATCCTATTTTTTAATCGGCGCAGACCGGGAAGATATCGTCCAGGAAGGGATGATCGGCCTGTACAAAGCCATCCGCGACTTTCGCGGGGACAGGCTCGCTTCGTTCAAGGCATTCGCCGAAATCTGCATAACAAGACAGATCATCACGGCCATTAAGACGGCGACCAGGCAGAAGCATATTCCGCTGAACTCGTATGTGTCGTTGGACAAGCCTATTTACGACGAGGATTCGGACCGAACGCTGCTCGACGTGATTTGCGGTTCCCGGGTAACCGATCCCGAAGAACTTATTATTAACCAGGAGGAATTTTTTGGTCTGGAAGACAAGATGGGAGAGATTCTGAGCGAGCTTGAGCGCCGGGTGCTGATGTTGTACCTGGACGGACGTTCGTATCAGGAGATCGCCGTCGATCTGGACCGTCATGTGAAATCGATCGACAACGCGCTGCAGAGAGTGAAACGCAAGCTGGAGCGGTATTTGGAAGTGCGAGACAACATGTAGCTTTTCGCTCGCGAGCGAAAAGCTATTTTTGTGCCGGCGGACGAGAATTTGGCCGGCCGGGTTTACAATAAGATGCTGCGGAACATACTGGTAGGGATCAGATTCCTTGACAGAGCTTTCCGGGTATGATAAGTTAGTTTAGGTAACCCTTTGTCGTGGTACTTCCTAAGACAATCGGGTTTCTTTAATTAATGCTAGATTGTCCAGGAGGTGTGATCATGCGGGTTATTATTACATTGGCGTGCCTGAATTGCAAACAACGCAACTATACGTCCAATAAGAACAAACGGAACAATCCTGACCGCATGGAGATGAAGAAGTATTGCAAGTTTTGCAATGAGCAGACGCTTCATCGCGAGACTCGCTAACAAGTGGGGGTGCAGCAGTGGCATTCTTGGGTAGTTTGAAGCGGGGATTTAGCTCAACTTTTTCGTTCTTCGGCGAGAGCTGGGCAGAACTGAAGAAGGTCAAGTGGCCCAATCGCAAGGAACTGGTGAGCTATACCATTGTTGTAGTGGTCACCGTTGTCTTCGTGACAATTTATTTTACCCTGCTTGACCTCGGGATCTCCAGTATTGTCCGTTGGATAACGGAATAAGAAATTAGGGTGAATGTGATGGAAAAACGATGGTATGTCGTCCATACTTACTCAGGGTACGAGAATAAGGTCAAGGCGAACCTGGAAAAACGGGTCGAGTCCATGAACATGCAGGATAAGATTTTCCGCGTACTCGTTCCGATGGAAGAAGAGATCGTGAACAAAGACGGCAAGAAGAAAACCGTCATGCGCAAAGTCTATCCGGGATACGTTCTCGTCGAGATGATCCAGACGGACGACTCCTGGTACGTAGTCCGCAATACACCCGGAGTGACCGGATTTGTCGGTTCCACCGGTTCCGGCTCCAAGCCAACCGCTCTTCTGCCTGAAGAAGTAGAAGCCATTCTGCGGCATATGGGAATGGAAGAACCGAAGCCGAAGATCGATTTCGATCTGAAAGAAACGGTTCGCGTGAAAGTAGGCCCGTTCGCCGACTTCGTCGGTTCCGTGGAGGAGATCCTGCCGGAGAAGAGCAAGCTGAAGGTTCATGTGAACATGTTCGGAAGAGAAACCCCACTGGAACTCGATTTCCATCAAGTGGAGAAATTATAATTGCGTCGGATTTTGTCGCGACAGCGGCATTCCGATACGCTATAATGGTTTCTAGACCACGGTCTATTCGGACGGATAGGCCTTCGTCCGTGGGAGGGGAAACCCGTTAGACCACACTACGTGCAAGGAGGTGTCTCACATGGCAAAAAAGGTTATCAAAATGGTAAAACTGCAAATTCCCGCAGGAAAAGCCAACCCGGCTCCGCCAGTAGGTCCGGCACTCGGACAAGCAGGCGTGAACATCATGGCATTCTGTAAGGAATTTAACGCTCGTACCGCCGACCAGGCTGGCCTGATCATCCCGGTTGAAATTTCGGTGTTTGAGGACCGTTCGTTTACGTTCGTCACCAAAACGCCTCCGGCAGCCGTTCTGCTTCGCGTTGCAGCAGGAATCGAAAAAGGTTCCGGCGAACCGAACAAGAAAAAGGTTGCTACGGTTAAACGTGCGAAGGTACAAGAAATTGCCGAGCAAAAAATGCCCGACCTGAACGCAGCTTCCGTTGAAGCGGCTATGCGTATGGTCGAAGGTACTGCTCGCAGCATGGGCATCACCATCGAAGACTAATTTATAAGCGATAGACGCTTCCCGGAATGAGGAATCATTTCAAGCTTTAAGCGAGCGGCCCCCGGGCCGTCTAGTGGGAGGATTATCCGCTACTACCACGAATGGAGGAATCATCAATGCCGAAACATGGCAAGAAGTATGTAGAGGCCGCTAAGACAATCAACGCGGACGCTCTGTACGAGCCGCAAGAAGCTGTTTCCCTCGTGAAGCAAGCGGCTTCGGCCAAATTCGACGAGACTGTAGAAGTCGCTGTTCGTCTGGGCGTAGACCCGAAGAAACAAGACCAAGCAGTTCGCGGCGTTGTCGTAATGCCGCACGGTACGGGTAAAACCAAGCGCGTGCTTGTGTTTGCCAAAGGAGAAAAAGCAAAAGAAGCCGAGCAAGCGGGCGCTGATTTTGTAGGCGATCAGGACATGATCAACAAGATCCAGCAAGGCTGGTTCGAGTTCGACGTGTGCGTTGCCACTCCGGACATGATGAGTGAAGTCGGTAAGCTGGGTCGCCTTCTCGGCGGCAAAGGCCTGATGCCGAACCCGAAAGCCGGCACCGTTACGTTCGACGTAGCGAAAGCCGTTCAAGAAATCAAAGCTGGTAAGATCGAGTACCGTCTCGACAGAGCGGGACAGATCCACGCTCCGATCGGCAAGGTATCCTTCAATGAGCAGCAGCTCAGCGAGAACCTTCGCGCATTGGTCGAAGCGCTTGTTAGAAGCAAGCCGGCTGCAGCTAAGGGTATTTACCTGAAGGGTGCTGCGATTTCTTCCACCATGGGCCCGAGCGTCAAACTGAACCTGCAATCGTATAGATAAGCCTTGACTTAGACGGTCAAGCATGCTAATCTAGATGATGTTCTAAAATCGAATATGCTACCGTAGACAGCAGGTGCTAGCAATAGCTTAATTTCCTGCCGAGGTGTCTTGATAGAATCGTGTTTCATTTGAAATGCCGACCATCATGCCTTCGTACTGTCTGCGAAGGCTTTTCTTTTTGCCAGGAATCAGAACGCGGTCCATAAGTTAACGTCTAGGAGGTGTAATCGATGGGAAACGCACAAGTTCGTGAGGAAAAAGCTCAACTCGTGTCCGACGTAACGGCGAAGCTCAAAGAGAGCTCTTGCACGATCGTCGCCGACTACCGCGGGTTGAACGTGAAGCAAGTAACCGAGCTCCGCAAGCAACTGCGCGAAGCTGGTGTAGAATTCCAAGTTCTGAAGAACACTTTGGTTCGTCGCGCTACCGCGGAAGCCGAATTGACAGAACTGGACTCGGCTCTGACCGGTCCGACCGCCATCGCATTCAGCAAGGACGACGTTGTCGCTCCTGCCAAGATCCTGTCCGACTTCGCTAAGAAGAACGACAAGCTGAGCGTGAAAGCTGGCGTTGTAGAAGGAAAAGTGGTAGACGTAAACCAAATCAAGGCACTGGCTGATCTGCCGTCCAGAGAAGGTCTGCTCTCCATGCTCCTCAGCGTGCTGCAAGCTCCGATGCGCAACTTCGCGCTGGCTGTCAAAGCCGTATCCGAGAAGCAAGAAGGCGGAGCGGAAGCTGCAGAAGCGTAAGTTAGCCGCCGGCTAACGAATAGCCATATCCTAACCATTACTAAATTTGGAGGTTCATACAATGAGCAAAGAGCAAATCCTCGAAGCCATTAAAGGCATGACTGTACTTGAACTGAACGACCTGGTTAAAGCAATCGAAGAAGAATTCGGCGTAACCGCAGCTGCTCCGGTAGCAGTTATGGGTGGCGCAGGTGCCGCTGCAGAAGCAGAAGAGCAATCCGAATTCGACGTAATCCTGACCAACGCTGGCGCGTCGAAAATCAACGTCATCAAAGTGGTTCGCGAAATCACTGGTCTTGGCCTGAAAGAAGCAAAAGACCTGGTAGACGGCGCACCGAAGCCGATCAAAGAAAAAGTAAGCAAAGAAGACGCAGAAGCAGTAAAAGCGAAGCTGACCGATGCTGGCGCAACTGTAGAAGTGAAGTAATTCGGTTTCCGAATAGACGAAACCCCTTGAAGAAGCCTTCAAGGGGTTTTCTTATAGCTCCTGCTCCGCCGCGGGCCAGGAGAGCAAGCAAGCCAAACTTCCATCAGGAGGCAGCGCGATGAGCGATCATTACTACAGTGCGCGCCCGGCATCGGGCCATGACCGTCAGCAAATCCGGGAGACGCTGCGAGGAAGGACGTTCACCTTCTGGACAGACGCCGGCGTATTCGCCAAAAAAGGAGTCGATTTCGGAAGCAAGCTGCTGATCGACACAATGGAGATCCCGCAGGATGCCAAGGTGCTTGATGTCGGGTGCGGCTATGGACCGATCGGCCTTACCGCTGCCCACCTAGCGGAGGCGGGGAGCGTAACCATGGTGGACATCAATGAACGCGCGGTTGAGCTGGCTCGTGAGAATGCAAGAAGGAACGAGATTTCCAATGTACGGGTACTGCAAAGCAATATGCTGGAGGCCGTGAAAGAGGAACGGTTCCATTGCATTTTGACGAATCCTCCCATTCGGGCAGGCAAAGAGGTCGTCCACGGCATCTTCGAGCAGGCGAGAGAGTGCCTGGAGCCGGGAGGGGAACTATGGGTAGTCATCCAGAAGAAACAGGGAGCACCCTCGGCGTTCGCCAAGCTGGAAAGTCTCTTTGCATCCGTGCAGGAGGCGAATAAGGCGAAGGGGTTCCGGATCTTTCGGTGCCGTCGCCCGTAATACCAGGTCTTCCTTGACTCTGGACTTTGTACGTGGTATTATTATAAAATGTCAGTATAAAATGGGCTTTGTGTCTTTAGTTGGTTAAAATGTCAAGTCTTTTTTCGGATGCAGGTTCACGAGGACGTTGATCTAAGAGGAGAGAACTTCTCACAGATTGAAATTTTCGGAGAATATACCGGAGGGAGATTATGGAATGGCTGCCGGGGTATACTGATTTTTAGGATATGCCAGGAACCGTTGCTGCACGAAGCTTTCTGTGTGAAGGAAGCTTTGCCTATCGCTGAGCTTCTTAAGTCCAATACAAGCGGTCGCCCATGGCGGCTGTGTCTGAGGAAAAATTCGTTCGATGGTTTTTCTCAGATTATAAAGCGGAACCGTCGGCTTGTCCAGCGGGGGACGCTTGAATGAGAGAATTCCTTCCTACGGTCGCTTTCGCAAGAAAGGGGCCGTGATGGATGTTTTCTCATTTGCAAGACATTTCAAGTAGTCACGAGGGGTGAAGAAAGTTGGCGGGTCATCAAGTTCAGTTTGGTCGGCGCAGTCGCAGATCGTACGCTCGCATTAACGAAGTGCTGGAGATCCCTAACCTGATTGAAATTCAACAAAAATCATATGAATGGTTTTTGGAAGAAGGACTTCGGGAGATGTTCCAGGATATCTCGCCGATTCAGGATTTCACGGGGAATCTAGTGTTGGAGTTCATCGATTACAGCTTAGGCGAGCCTAAGTATACGGTCGATGACTGCAAAGAGCGCGACGTAACGTACGCAGCTCCCTTGCGTGTGAAGGTTCGCCTGATCAACAAGGAAACGGGGGAAGTGAAAGAGCAGGAAGTATTCATGGGAGATTTCCCTCTCATGACGGAAACCGGCACTTTCATTATCAACGGTGCGGAACGGGTTATCGTCAGTCAGCTAGTTCGCTCCCCTAGTGTCTATTACAGCACCAAGATAGATAAAAACGGTAAGAAGACGTATACCGCGACGGTCATCCCGAACCGCGGTGCTTGGCTCGAGCTGGAGACGGACGCGAAGGACATCATCTATGTCCGGATCGACCGTACAAGAAAAATCCCGGTAACCGTGCTGCTTCGCGCGCTTGGCTTCGGGACGGATGCGGAGATTCTTGACCTCCTCGGCGACGACGAGTACATCCGCAATACGCTCGACAAAGACAATACGGATTCCACGGACAAAGCTCTCATCGAGATCTACGAGCGCCTGCGTCCGGGCGAGCCGCCGACTCTCGACAACGCGAGAAGTCTGCTTGTAGCCCGTTTCTTTGATCCAAAGCGTTACGATCTGGCCAATGTCGGCCGTTACAAAATAAACAAGAAGCTTCACATCAAGAACCGTCTGTTCAACCAGCGACTCGCAGAGACGCTGTTCGATCCGGAGACGGGCGAGATTCTGGCCGAGACCGGTCAAGTGCTCGACCGCCGTCTGCTCGATCAAATTCTGCCTCACCTCGAGAACGGCGTCGGCCTGTCCGATTTTCAGGTTGCCGGAGGCGTCACCGAGAATGCGAATATTCCGCTCCAGTGCGTAGACGTGTTCTCGCCGATCGAAGACGGCAAGGTGATCAAGGTCATCTCGAACGGTGTAATCGACAAATCCGTCAAGCATATTACGGCGGCTGATATTATCTCGTCGATTAACTACTTTATAAACTTGCTGCACGGCATCGGAAACACCGACGACATCGACCACCTGGGCAACCGCCGCCTGCGCTCCGTAGGCGAGCTGCTGCAGAACCAGTTCCGGATCGGTCTGTCCCGGATGGAGCGCGTCGTGCGCGAACGGATGTCCATTCAGGACGCCAACGTTATCACGCCTCAGGCGCTGATCAACATTCGTCCGGTCATTGCGTCGATCAAGGAGTTCTTCGGCAGCTCCCAGCTGTCCCAGTTTATGGACCAGACGAACCCGCTCGCCGAGCTGACGCACAAGCGCCGTCTTTCGGCACTTGGACCGGGTGGTCTGACTCGGGAGCGCGCAGGCTTCGAGGTTCGCGACGTTCACCACTCCCACTACGGCCGGATGTGTCCGATCGAGACTCCGGAAGGTCCGAACATCGGTCTGATCAACTCCCTGTCTACGTTCGCGCGCATCAACGAGTACGGCTTCATCGAAGCTCCGTACCGCTGGGTGGATCCGAACACCGGCAAGGTGACCGATAAAATTTCTTATCTGACCGCCGATGAAGAGGACAACTACGTCGTTGCCCAGGCGAACGCCGAGCTGGCCGAAGACGGCACATTCGTCAACGATAGCGTCATCGTGCGTTTCAAGGACGACATCCTTACGTTGCCCAAAGAACGCATCGACTATATGGACGTTTCGCCTAAGCAAGTCGTTTCGGTCGCGACGGCGCTGATTCCGTTCCTCGAGAACGACGACTCCAACCGTGCGCTCATGGGTTCGAACATGCAGCGTCAGGCCGTTCCGCTTCTCGTGCCGAAGGCTCCGCTCGTCGGAACCGGCATGGAGCACAAGTCGGCTAAGGACTCGGGCGTCTGCATTGTGTCCAAGTATGACGGCGTCATCGAGAAGTCGTCGGCGAACGAGATCTGGCTGCGCCGTCAGGAGACGGTCGACGGCAAGGTCGTGAACGGCGATCTCGTGAAATACAAGCTGCACAAGTTCATGCGCTCCAACCAGGGCACGTGCATCAACCAGCGTCCGCTCGCCAAGAAAGGCGATATCGTCAAGAAAGGCGACATTCTGGCGGACGGTCCTTCGACCGAGCAGGGCGAATTGGCGCTCGGTCGTAACGTCGTCGTAGCGTTCATGACCTGGGAAGGCTACAACTACGAGGATGCTATCCTGCTGAGCGAGAAGCTCGTCAAGGAAGACGTGTACACGTCGATCCACATTGAAGAATACGAATCCGAAGCTCGCGATACCAAGCTTGGTCCGGAAGAGATTACACGCGACATCCCGAACGTCGGGGAAGAAGCGCTCCGCAATCTCGACGAGCGCGGCATCATTCGCATCGGGGCCGAGATCGGCGCCGGCGACATTCTGGTCGGCAAGGTGACGCCGAAGGGCGTAACCGAGCTGACGGCGGAAGAGCGCCTGCTGCATGCGATCTTCGGCGAGAAGGCGCGCGAGGTTCGCGACACGTCCCTGCGCGTTCCGCACGGTACCGACGGCATTGTCGTCGACGTGAAGGTCTTCACCCGCGAGAACGGCGACGAGCTTCCTCCCGGCGTTAACCAGCTGGTCCGCGTCTATATCGCCCAGAAGCGGAAGATCTCCGAGGGCGACAAGATGGCGGGACGTCACGGAAACAAAGGGGTTATCTCCCGCGTGCTGCCGGAAGAAGATATGCCGTTCCTGCCGGACGGTACACCGGTCGAAATCGTGCTTAACCCGCTCGGCGTTCCTTCCCGGATGAACATCGGGCAGGTGCTCGAGGTCCATCTCGGCATGGCCGCCAAGTATCTCGGCATTCACGTCGCCACGCCGGTCTTCGACGGGGCGCACGAGACCGACGTCTTCGATACGATGGAAGAAGCGGGTATGCAGCGCAACGGCAAGACCGTGCTGTATGACGGCCGGACGGGAGAACCGTTCGAGCGGGAAGTCACCGTCGGCGTCATGTACATGATCAAGCTCGCGCACATGGTTGACGACAAAATCCACGCCCGTTCTACCGGTCCGTACTCTCTCGTTACGCAGCAGCCACTCGGCGGAAAAGCCCAGTTCGGCGGCCAGCGGTTCGGGGAGATGGAGGTCTGGGCTCTCGAGGCCTACGGCGCGGCCTATACCCTGCAAGAGATTCTCACCGTCAAGTCGGACGACGTGGTCGGCCGCGTGAAGACGTACGAATCGATCGTCAAGGGAGAGAATGTGCCGGAACCTGGCGTTCCGGAATCGTTCAAGGTTCTCATTAAAGAGCTGCAGAGTCTGGGGATGGACGTCAAGATCCTCTCCGAGAACGAGGAAGAGATCGAGATGAAAGAAATCGACGACGAAGACGAAACGGGAAGCGACAAGCTGAACCTGAATCTCGAAGGCGAAGAAATGGGTATGGAATAACCTTCCACCTTCTATAGACACGATCATGCGCAAGGTATAGCAAGTATATTTTAAGGAGGGTTGCTCCTTGATCGACGTGAACAACTTTGAATACATGAAGATCGGATTGGCATCGCCGGAGAAGATCCGGTCTTGGTCGAGAGGCGAGGTCAAAAAACCGGAGACGATCAACTACAGAACGCTCAAGCCGGAGAAGGAAGGCTTGTTCTGCGAGAAGATTTTCGGGCCGACGAAGGACTGGGAATGTCACTGCGGCAAATATAAGCGGGTTCGTTACAAAGGCGTCGTCTGCGATCGCTGCGGCGTCGAGGTAACCCGCCAGAAGGTGCGGAGGGAGCGCATGGGCCACATCGAGCTGGCCGCTCCTGTCTCGCATATCTGGTATTTCAAAGGCATTCCGAGCCGGATGGGCCTGGCCCTCGACATGTCTCCCCGTTCCTTGGAAGAGGTCATCTATTTTGCATCTTACGTGGTGACCGACCCTGGCGATACACCGCTCGAGAAGAAGCAGCTCCTGTCCGAGAAGGAATATCGCAGCTACCGTGAGAAGTACGGGTACGCCTTCCAGGCCGGCATGGGTGCCGAGGCCGTCAAGAAGCTTCTTCAAGATCTGGACATCGAGAAGGAGCTGGAAACCCTCAAGGAAGAGCTCAAGACCGCGCAAGGCCAGCGCCGCAACCGCGCGATCAAGCGTCTCGAGGTCATCGAGGCGTTCCGCAACTCGAAAAACCTGCCGGAGTGGATGGTGTTGGACGTTCTGCCCGTCATCCCGCCGGAGCTTCGCCCGATGGTTCAGCTGGACGGCGGACGCTTCGCTACGTCCGACCTAAACGATCTGTACCGCCGCGTTATCAACCGGAACAACCGGCTCAAGCGTCTGCTTGATCTGGGGGCGCCGGACATCATCGTGCAGAACGAGAAGCGGATGCTGCAGGAGGCCGTCGACGCCCTGATCGACAACGGCCGCCGCGGCCGTCCGGTTACCGGTCCCGGTAACCGTCCGCTCAAATCGCTCAGCCATATGCTCAAAGGAAAGCAGGGACGTTTCCGTCAAAACCTGCTCGGGAAGCGGGTTGACTATTCCGGCCGTTCCGTAATCGTCGTAGGCCCGAACCTGAAGATGTACCAGTGCGGACTGCCGAAGGAAATGGCGCTTGAGCTGTTCAAGCCGTTCGTGATGAAAGAGCTGGTCAACAAGGGCCTGGCTCATAACATCAAGAGCGCAAAGCGCAAAGTCGAGCGCAGCAGTGCGGATGTATGGGATGTTCTTGAAGAAGTGATCAAGGAACACCCGGTTCTGCTGAACCGTGCCCCCACGCTACACAGACTGGGGATCCAGGCGTTCGAGCCGATCCTAGTGGAAGGCCGCGCCATAAAGCTCCATCCGCTCGTCTGTACGGCGTATAACGCCGACTTTGACGGCGACCAGATGGCGGTTCACGTTCCGCTGTCCGCTGAAGCGCAGGCGGAAGCCCGTCTGCTGATGCTCGCAGCCGGCAACATCCTGAACCCGAAGGACGGCAAGCCGGTCGTTACGCCTTCGCAGGATATGGTTCTGGGTTCGTATTACCTGACCATGTCCAACAAGGAAGCCAAAGGCAGCGGCATGATTATCGGCTCGATCCAGGAAGCCGTCTCGCTGTACCAGCGCGGCATTGCTTCGCTGCATGCAGTCGTGGCCATTCCAGCCAAGAAGCTGAACAAGACCTGCTTTACGGAGCAGCAGCAGCAGAGCATGCTCATTACGACCATCGGCAAGATCATCTTCAACGAGATCTTCCCTGCGGAATTCCCTTACATTAACGAAGCCAGCAAGAAGAACCTGCTGCTCGGCACACCGGACGAATACTTCGTTGTCGACAAAGGGGCCGACCTGGCAGAGCGGATTCGGGAATCCCAAGACAAGATGGCGATCGGCAAGGAATACCTCGGGACCATTATCGCCGAGTGCTTCCGCCGTTATCATACGACTCAAACATCCATCATCCTTGACCGGATCAAGGAGCTGGGCTTCACCTATTCGACGAAGGCGGGCGTCACAATTGCAGTTGCGGACGTTACCGTACCGCCTGAGAAAAACCGGATCCTCGAGGAATCTGAGGAGAAGGTACGCGTCGTCACCAACCAGTACCGCCGCGGTCTCATCACCGACGAAGAGCGGTACGACCGCGTCATCGCGATCTGGAGCAAGGCGAAGGACGAAATCACCGATATCTTGATGAAGTCCCTCGACAAGTACAACTCCATCATGATGATGGTCGACTCCAAAGCGCGGGGTAACAAATCGCAGATTACCCAGCTCGGCGGCATGCGCGGTCTGATGGCGAACCCGTCCGGCCGGATCATCGAGCTGCCGATCAAGTCGAACTTCCGCGAAGGCCTGACCGTCTTGGAGTACTTTATCTCCACGCACGGTGCGCGGAAAGGTCTGGCCGATACGGCTCTGCGGACCGCGGACTCGGGTTACCTGACCCGTCGTCTCGTCGACGTCGCACAGGACGTTATCGTCCGCGAAGAGGATTGCGGCACGGACAAAGGCTTCGTAGTCAGCAAGATCCAGGACGGCAAAGAGGTGATCGAGGATCTCTTCGACCGGATCGAAGGCCGGTACTCGTTCGAGACCATCCGCCATCCGGAAACCGGCGAGATCATCGTGAATCGCAACGAGCTGATCGAATCCAATATCGCGGACGCCATCATTGACGCGGGCATCGAGAAGCTTCAGATCCGCTCCGTGCTCAGCTGCCGCGCTCGTCACGGTGTCTGCAAGAAGTGCTACGGACGGAACCTGGCCACCGGCCAGCACGTCGAAATCGGTGAAGCAGTCGGCATCATCGCTGCCCAATCCATCGGCGAGCCGGGAACCCAGCTCACGATGCGTACGTTCCATACCGGCGGCGTAGCCGGCGACGATATCACCCAAGGTCTGCCGCGTATTCAGGAGCTGTTCGAAGCCCGGAACCCGAAAGGCCAGGCGATCATCACCGAAGTGGACGGGATCGTCAAGGACATCCGCGAAGCCAAAGACCGCCGCGAGATCGAAGTGCAAGGCGAGGCCGAGACTAAGGTCTATTCGGTCACCTTCGGCTCCCGTATCCGCGTAACCAAAGGCCAGCATATCGAAGCAGGCGACGAGCTGACGGACGGCTCTATCGACCCCAAAGACATGCTGCGCATCAAAGGCATTCGCGGCGTGCAGAACTACATTCTGCAAGAGGTTCAGCGCGTTTACCGGAACCAGGGCGTTGAGATCAACGACAAGCACATCGAAGTCATGGTTCGTCAGATGCTGCGGAAGATCCGTGTTGTCGACAGCGGCAATACGACGCTCCTGCCTGGCGCGTTTGTTGACCTTCATGAATACGAGGCCGCTAACCGTGTTGCGCTGGTTGCAGGTGAAGAGCCCGCTGTGGCGAAGCCGGTATTGCTCGGTATTACCAAGGCTTCTCTCGAAACCGACTCCTTCCTGTCGGCTGCGTCGTTCCAGGAGACCACTCGTGTCCTGACCGATGCCGCGATCAAGGGCAAGGTCGACCAATTGCTCGGCCTCAAGGAGAACGTCATTATCGGTAAGCTCATCCCGGCAGGAACGGGGATGGCCCGCTATCGGAATGTCAAGATCACCGATCCGAACGCTCCGGAAGAAGAAGTGCTGGATGCGGAGCAAGCTACGGACGGCGAAGCGAGCGAAAGCGAAGCGGTACTGAATCAGAAGTAAAGCTGCTGCAAGCAAGAAGGTCTCCCGATAAAAAGTCGGGAAACCTTCTTGACACAGCATATAGCATTTGCTAATATATCGAAGTGTGCCGTTTCATATTGGATTCCTGTGCTTTGGAGGATATTCTAGAATGTCTTATGATAAAGTGAAACAGGCGGTACAATTAAGCGTTGGCACAAAGCAGGCAACAAGAATGGTGGAGCTTGGCGAAGCGTCCGAGGTGTTTATCGCCGAAGATGCGGATCCGAGAATCACGATGAAAATGGTCAACCTTTGCAAGAAGATGGGCGTGCAGATCACTTATGTGGATTCGATGAAGCAGCTTGGCAAAGCATGCGGAATCGAAGTTGGCGCGGCCATGGTTGCGATAAGGGCTGAAGGATAACCGTGTTTTTGTTTTCGGGGGTACTTCATGAAAGATATTTCATGCCGTACTCCCGTTAGCAAAAACTTTTCTCGTGTGTTTTTATGACTCACCTGGCTCTGTGGGCTTGCGGCGGAAACAGTGCAAGATGACTCTTGTCACGAATATGGGAAGGAGGTGCCAGAATGCCAACAATCAACCAATTGGTTCGTAAGGGACGTCAAGCTAAGGTTTACAAGTCCAAATCCCCTGCTCTTCAAAAAGGCTTCAACGCACTGAAAAGAGAAGAAACGGATTTGAGCGCTCCTCAGAAGCGCGGTGTCTGCACTCGTGTAGGGACTATGACTCCTAAGAAACCTAACTCGGCTCTTCGGAAATACGCGCGTGTTCGTCTGACCAACCGCGTAGAGGTTACTGCCTACATTCCGGGGATCGGCCACAACCTGCAAGAACACAGCGTCGTGCTGGTTCGCGGAGGCCGTGTCAAGGACCTTCCTGGTGTTCGTTACCACATCGTGCGCGGTGCGCTCGATACGGCTGGCGTGAACAACCGGAAGCAAGCTCGCTCCAAGTACGGAACGAAGCGTCCGAAGGAGAAAAAATAATCGATCCTAGATCGTAACCCACAACGAAAGAAAGGGGGATAACTATGCCACGCAAAGGTCCCGTTACTCGCAGAGACGTATTGCCGGATCCGATCTACAACAGCAAGCTGGTCACTCGTCTGATCAACCGCATCATGATCGACGGCAAACGCGGTACTGCCCAAACGATCCTGTATGATGCTTTCAAAGCGATTCAAGAACGCACTGGCAAGGATCCTATGGAAGTATTTGAACAAGCAATCAAGAACATTATGCCTGTCTTGGAAGTAAAGGCTCGCCGTGTCGGCGGTGCTAACTACCAAGTACCGATCGAAGTGAAACCGGAACGCCGTGTTTCTCTTGGATTGCGCTGGCTCGTCAACTACTCCCGCCTCCGCGGAGAGAAGACGATGCAAGAGCGTTTGGCTGCTGAAATCATCGACGCCAGCAACGCCACCGGCGCTTCCGTGAAGAAGCGCGAAGATACGCACAAAATGGCGGAAGCCAACAAGGCGTTTGCTCACTACCGCTGGTAGGATTGAGTGGAGCTTACGAAAGGAGACATAACCATGGCAAGAGAGTTCTCCTTAAAAGATACACGCAACATCGGGATTATGGCGCACATTGACGCCGGTAAGACCACCACGACCGAACGGATCCTGTTCTACACCGGACGTACCCACAAAATCGGGGAAGTTCACGAAGGTGCAGCTACGATGGACTGGATGGAGCAAGAGCAGGAGCGCGGCATTACGATTACGTCTGCCGCGACGACCGCTCAGTGGAAAGGTCACCGCATCAACGTTATCGACACACCCGGCCACGTAGACTTTACCGTCGAAGTGGAACGCTCCCTGCGTGTACTGGATGGGGCTGTAGGGGTTTTCAGCGCGAAAGAAGGCGTTGAGCCTCAATCTGAGACCGTTTGGAGACAAGCGGACCGTTACTCGGTACCTCGGATTGCATACGTAAACAAGATGGACATCATTGGTGCCGACTTCCTCCACGTTATCGAAACGATGCGTGACAGACTCCAAGCAAATGCGGTAGCTATTCAGCTTCCGATCGGTGCAGAGAGCGACTTTACCGGTCTCATCGACCTGATCGAAGAGAAAGCTTACATTTACAAGGACGATCTGGGCAAGGAAATCGAAGAAACCGAGATTCCGGACGAATACAAGGAAAAAGCGGCTGAGCTCAGAACTGAGCTGATTGAAAAAGTCGCTGAGCTGGACGAAGATCTGACCATGAAATACCTCGAAGGCGAAGAAATCACCAAAGAGGAAATCAAGGCCGCTCTTCGCAAAGGAACGATCGATGTTAAGATCTTCCCGGTAATTGCTGGTTCTTCCTATAAGAACAAAGGGATTCAGCTTATGCTGGATGCCGTTGTCAGCTACCTGCCGGCTCCTGTTGACGTACCGGACATCAAAGGTGTTCTGGAAGACGGGACGGAAGTTACTCGTAAATCCGCCGACGACCAGCCGTTCTCGGCACTCGCTTTCAAAATCGCAACCGACCCTTACGTCGGCCGCCTGACGTTCTTCCGCGTATACTCCGGTATTCTGCAATCCGGTTCGTACGTGCTGAACGCAACCAAAGGCAAGCGCGAGCGCGTAGGCCGCATTCTGCAGATGCATGCCAACAGCCGTCAAGAGATCAGCGAAGTTTATTCCGGTGATATCGCAGCAGCTGTCGGTCTGAAGGATACGACTACAGGCGACACACTGTGCGACGAGAAGAGCCCGGTTATCCTGGAGTCCATGAACTTCCCGGCACCGGTTATCGAGATCGCCGTTGAACCGAAAACCAAAGCTGACCAGGACAAGATGGGCGTAGGCCTCTCGAAGCTGGCAGAAGAAGACCCGACGTTCCGTTACTACACGGATGAAGAAACCGGCCAAACGATTATCCAAGGGATGGGCGAGCTCCACCTTGAAATCATCGTTGACCGTCTGCTTCGCGAATTCCGCGTAGAAACCAACGTTGGCAAACCGCAAGTTGCTTACCGCGAGACGTTCCGCACACCTGCGAAGGTGGAAGGCAAGTTCGTTCGCCAGTCCGGCGGACGCGGCCAATACGGGCACGTTTGGATCGAGTTCGAGCCGCTGGAAGCCGGTACCGGATTCCAGTTCGAGAACAAGATTGTCGGCGGTGTCGTACCGAGAGAATACATTGCTCCGGTACAAGCTGGTATCGAAGAGTCCATGAAGAACGGCGTACTTGCCGGCTTCCCACTCGTCGATATCAAAGCAACCATCTTCGACGGATCCTACCACGATGTCGACTCCAGCGAGATGGCGTTTAAGATTGCCGGTTCGATGGCGCTCAAAGCAGCCAAAGACAAGTGTAATCCTGTCATCCTCGAGCCGATCATGAAAGTGGAAGTTACGGTTCCGGAAGAGTACATGGGCGATGCAATGGGAATGCTCAACTCCCGTCGCGGTCGGATCGAGGGCATGGACAGCCGCTCCGGTTCGCAAATCGTTCGTGCGAAGGTTCCGTTGTCCGAGATGTTCGGATTTTCCACTGTCCTCCGCTCTGGAACCCAGGGTCGTGGCGTATTCTCGATGGAACTCTCGCATTATGAAGAAGTGCCGAAGTCGATCGCTGAAGAGATCATTGCGAAGGCTAAAGGCGCTTAATATAAAAATCAGCTACTATTAAGGAGGAATCGCTTGTCATGGCTAAGGCTAAATTCGAGCGTAATAAACCGCACGTTAACATCGGTACCATCGGTCACGTCGACCATGGTAAAACAACCCTGACTGCAGCTATCACTACCGTTCTTGCTAAGAAATACGGCGGCACAGCTTTCGCATTCGACCAAATTGACAAAGCTCCGGAAGAGCGCGAGCGCGGAATCACCATCTCGACTTCCCACGTGGAATACGAGACTCCGAACCGCCACTACGCTCACGTAGACTGCCCTGGTCACGCCGACTATGTTAAAAACATGATCACCGGCGCGGCTCAAATGGACGGCGCGATCCTGGTTGTATCCGCTGCTGACGGCCCTATGCCGCAAACGCGCGAGCACATCCTGCTCTCCCGTCAGGTAGGCGTACCTTACATCGTCGTATTCCTCAACAAGTGCGACATGGTTGAAGACGCTGAGCTGCTCGAGCTCGTTGAAATGGAAGTTCGCGACCTGCTCAACGAATATGAGTTCCCGGGCGACGACACTCCGATCATCCAAGGTTCCGCTCGTGAAGCGCTGATGAACCCGGACGGCGAGTGGGCTAACAAGATCGTTGAGCTGTTCGAGCAAATCGACAGCTACATCCCGACTCCTGAGCGCGAAACCGAAAAGCCGTTCCTGATGCCGGTCGAGGACGTATTCTCGATCACAGGCCGCGGTACCGTTGCTACGGGCCGTGTAGAGCGTGGAACTGTTAAAGTTGGCGACGAAATCGAGATCGTAGGGATCGCGGAAGAAACTCGCAAGTCGGTTGTAACCGGCGTTGAGATGTTCCGTAAGCTCCTCGACTCCGCTCAAGCGGGCGACAACATCGGTGCTCTGCTCCGTGGCGTTGACCGTAAAGACATCGAGCGTGGACAAGTACTGGCTAAGCCGGGTTCGGTTAAGCCGCACACGAACTTCACCGCTCAAGTTTACGTCCTGACCAAAGAAGAGGGTGGCCGTCACAAGCCGTTCTTCACTGGCTACCGTCCGCAGTTCTACTTCCGGACAACTGACGTAACTGGTGTTATCACGCTGCCGGAAGGCACTGAGATGGTTATGCCTGGCGACAACATCACGGTTACGGTTGAGCTGATCGCTCCGATCGCTATCGAAGAAGGAACTCGCTTCGCTATCCGCGAAGGCGGCCGTACAGTAGGCGCTGGCGCCGTTGCTTCCATCAGCAAGTAATAGCCCTTGCGGCTTCCAAAAAACTTCAACTCCTCGGAGTTGAAGTTTTTTTCAATTATCCTTGCTTTTCCTCCGCACATTTACTATAATAGTGAACGTTGGTCTGTGACGTTGCGATGATGCGAGAGGTTGCTGACACACCCGGGCCCTTTGCCATGGGTCGGTGGTCTGGAGATTTTCGCGGAGTATGTCCGAACATAATTTGGGCGATAGAAGGAGGGACTTATATGGCAAAGCAAAAAATTCGTATCCGTTTGAAAGCATACGACCACAGAATTCTTGATCAATCCGCAGAAAAAATTGTGGAAACGGCAAAGCGTTCTGGCGCAGGAGTATCCGGGCCGATCCCGCTTCCGACTGAGAAGCAAGTGATCACCATTTTGCGCGCGGTTCACAAGTACAAGGATTCGCGGGAACAATTCGAAATGCGCACACACAAGCGCCTGATCGACATTGTTAGCCCGACGCCGCAAACTGTAGATGCGCTGATGCGTTTGGATCTGCCGTCTGGCGTAGACATTGAAATCAAGTTGTAATAGATGAAGCAAAGCGAAAAGGAAAAGAGGTGTCAACATGACTAAAGGTATCTTAGGTAAAAAACTGGGAATGACTCAAGTTTTTACACCTGAAGGTAACGTTGTTCCCGTAACGGTCATCCAAGCTGGGCCTTGCGTGGTTCTGCAGAAGAAAGACGTGGAGAACGACGGCTACGAAGCCATTCAACTTGGTTTCGCCGATAAGAAAGAAAACCGTGCTAACAAGCCGGAAGCTGGTCATGCCAAAAAAGCAGGGACCACACCTAAGCGCTACATTAAAGAAATTCGCGGAGTTCAGTTGGCAGATTTTGAAGTTGGCCAAGAGCTCAAAGCTGACGTGTTCAGCGAAGGCGAATTTGTCGATGTGACTGGCACTTCCAAGGGTAAAGGCTTCGCAGGTGTTATCAAGCGCCACAACCAATCCCGTGGACCGATGTCTCACGGCTCGCGTTACCACCGTGGACCGGGTTCGATGGGTTCGATCCAAGCGAACCGCGTACCGAAGGGCAAGAACCTTCCGGGACACATGGGCAACGAGACGGTTACCCTGCAAAACCTGCAAGTTGTCAAAGTTGATGCTGAGCGCAATGTTATCCTCGTAAAAGGATCGATTCCTGGACCGAAGAACAGCTTCGTCAGCGTACTTTCGACAGTAAAACAATAAGGAACAGAAAGGAGGATAACCATGCCAAAAGTAGCATTGTACAACGTTAGCGGAGCACAAGTGGGCGAGATCGAGCTGAACGATTCCGTATTCGGAATTGAGCCGAACAAGCATGTGCTGAGCGATGCTGTTCTGATGCAGCAAGCTTCCCAGCGCCAAGGGACGCACAAGGTAAAAGGGCGCTCTGAAGTTCGTGGCGGCGGCCGCAAGCCTTGGAAACAAAAAGGAACCGGACGTGCCCGTCAGGGTAGCATTCGTGCTCCTCAATGGAAAGGCGGCGGGATTGTCTTCGGACCGACTCCTCGCAGCTACGCTTACAAACTGCCTAAGAAAGTTCGCCGTCTGGCGATCAAATCCGCTCTCTCTTCCAAAGTCGTAGAGAACGAAATTATCGTGTTGGATCAACTCCAACTGACTCAGCCGAAGACGAAAGAAATCGTTGCGATTCTCAAAAACCTCAAAGTTGACCGCAAAGCCCTCGTGGTTGCGCCGAGCTTTGACGAAAACGTGGCATTGTCCGCTCGTAACATTCCGGGAATCAAGTTTGTTACGGCTGAAGGAATCAACGTACTGGACGTACTGGTTCACGATAAGCTCATCATTACGAAGGAAGCTGTAGAGAAAGTAGAGGAGGTTCTTGCGTAATGAAAAATCCTCGTGACATTATCAAGCGTCCGCTGATTACCGAACGTTCGAGCGAGATGATGGCTGACAAGAAGTACGTCTTCGAAGTCGATCTTCGCGCCAACAAGACGGAAATCAAGCAAGCCGTAGAGCAGATCTTCAAAGTAAAAGTTCTGCAAGTAAACACGATGAGAATGCCGGCTAAGCCGAAGCGCTACGGCCGTTATAACGGCTACACTTCCGAATGGAAGAAAGCCATCGTATCCTTAAGCCCGGAAAGCAAAGAACTGGAGTTCTTTGAATCGGTTTAAGCCATTTCGCAAAGTTAGGAGGGAAACCACGTGCCAATAAAAAAATACAAACCGACATCGCCGGCAAGACGCGGTATGTCCGTTTCGACTTTTGAAGAAATCACTACGAACCAGCCGGAGAAATCGCTGCTCGCACCTCTGAGCAAAACGGCAGGCCGTAACAACCAAGGCAAAATCACCGTACGTCACCATGGCGGCGGACACAAGCGCAAGTACCGGATCATCGACTTCAAGCGGAACAAAGATGGAATACCTGGCCGCGTTGCTACGATTGAATACGATCCGAACCGGACAGCTAACATCGCTCTGATCCACTATGCTGACGGTGAGAAGCGTTACATCCTCGCTCCGCAAGGGCTGAAGGTGAACGACGTGATCGTATCTGGCACAGGCGCTGACATCAAGATCGGAAACGCGCTTCCGCTGGAGAACATCCCGGTCGGTACGGTTATCCACAACATCGAGCTGAAGCCTGGCAAAGGCGGACAACTTGTTCGTGCAGCTGGTACCGAAGCTCAGCTTCTCGGTAAAGAAGAGCAGTACGTGACCATCCGTTTGTCTTCCGGTGAAGTGCGCCGCGTTCTCAAAGTTTGCCGCGCTACGATCGGTTCCGTAGGCAACCAGGACCACGAACTTATCAAAATCGGTAAAGCAGGCCGTTCCCGCTGGCTCGGCAAGCGTCCGGAAGTTCGCGGTGTCGTCATGAACCCGAATGATCACCCGCACGGCGGTGGTGAAGGTCGCGCTCCGATCGGCCGTAAATCCCCGATGTCTCCTTGGGGCAAGCCGACACTGGGCTACAAAACCCGGAAAAAGAACAAAGCTTCCGACAAGTATATTGTTCGTCGTCGCACGAAGTAATACACATTATCGTAAGGTTGGAAGGGAGGAACATCCATGGGTCGCAGTTTGAAAAAAGGACCTTTCGTCGACAGCTACCTGTTCAAGAAAGTAGAAGAGGCGGATCAGTCCAACAAGAAAATCGTCATCAAAACTTGGTCGCGCCGCTCCACTATTTTCCCGCAATTCGTTGGACACACGTTCGGCGTATATGACGGCCGTAAGCACGTGCCGGTATATGTAACGGAAGATATGGTCGGACATAAGCTTGGCGAATTCGCTCCTACTCGTAGCTACAGAGGACATACGGACGACGACAAGAAGACCGGCAGACGCTAATTGCGTCGGAACGTAATTTAGACAGTTGAGAGGAGGTACACACATGCAAGCAACTGCTAATGCAAGATATATCCGTCTCGCACCCCGCAAAGTGCAGCTCGTGATCGACTTGATCCGCGGCAAGGAAGTGGGAGAAGCGATCGCTATCCTGCGTCACACTCCCCGTTCGGCGTCGCCGGTTGTGGAGAAGATTCTGAACGCAGCCATCGCGAATGCGGAGCACAATCATCAGCTCGATCCGAACAAGCTGGTGGTCACCCAGGCTTACGTGAACCAAGGGCCGACGATCAAACGGTTCCGCCCCCGTGCACAAGGCCGTGCAAGCCGGATCAACAAACGTACCAGCCACATCACCTTGGTGGTATCTGAAAAATAAGGAGGGATAACGTGTGGGTCAAAAAGTAAGTCCAATCGGATTGAGAATTGGTGTTATCCGCGACTGGGAATCCAAGTGGTACGCAGACAAGGATTATGGAGATCTGCTCCTCGAGGACGTCAAAATCCGTGAGTACCTGAAAGGGAAACTGAAAGACGCTTCCGTTTCCCATATCGATATCGAGCGTGCGGCTAACCGTGTGAATGTAACTATCCACACTGCGAAGCCCGGTATGGTTATCGGCAAAGGCGGTTCCGAAGTAGAAATCATCCGCCAGCACATTGCCAACCTGTCCAACAAGAAAGTACACATCAACATTTCCGAGATCAAAAACCCTGACCTTGATGCCGTTCTCGTAGCAGAGAGCATCGCTCAGCAGCTGGAGCGTCGCGTATCGTTCCGTCGCGCGATGAAACAAGCGATTCAACGTTCGCTCAGATCCGGTGCAAAAGGGATCAAGACATCGGTTAGCGGTCGTCTCGGCGGAGCGGAAATCGCTCGTACGGAAGGTTATAGCGAAGGAACCGTTCCTCTTCACACCCTGCGTGCGGACATCGACTACGGTACGGCTGAAGCACATACCACTTACGGCCGGATCGGCGTGAAAGTATGGATTTATCGCGGAGAGGTTCTTCCGACAGCTAAGAAGAAAGCTGACAAGGAAGGAGGCAACTAATCATGTTAGTACCTAAGCGTGTAAAACACCGCAAAGAGCATCGCGGTAGCATGAAAGGCAACGCAAAAGGCGGCACGGAAGTCGCATTCGGCGAATACGGTCTCCAAGCTCTGGAGCCGTCGTGGATTACGAACCGTCAAATTGAAGCTGCCCGTATTGCCATGACCCGTTACATCAAGCGTGGCGGTAAAGTATGGATCAAGATTTTCCCTTCCAAGCCGATCACTCAAAAGCCTCTCGAGGTACGGATGGGTAGCGGTAAAGGTAACGTGGAAAAATGGGTTTCGGTCGTAAAACCCGGAAAAATTTTGTTTGAGCTGGCTGGTGTAAGCGAAGAGGTTGCTCGTGAAGCTATGCGTCTTGCTGCACACAAACTGCCGATTAAAACGAAATTTGTGAAACGTGAAGAAGTGGGTGGTGAAGCAAATGAAGGCTAGTGATATTCGCAACTTAACCACTGCTGAGATCGAGCAAAAGATCGCCGGATTTAAAGAAGAGCTCTTTAACCTCCGCTTTCAACTGGCTACCGGCCAGCTGGATAACCCGACTCAAATCCGCACTGTACGGAAAGAAATCGCGCGTGCCAAAACCATTTTGCGTGAACGGGAACTGGGCATTAGCTAAGTCGAACCAGATATAAGAAAGGAGGCTATTTCATGAGCGAGCGTAACGATCGTAAAGAGCAAATCGGCAAAGTAGTCAGCGACAAGATGGACAAAACCATCGTCGTAGCTGTTGAAACCTACAAAAAGCACGATCTGTATCACAAGCGGATCAAATATACGAAGAAGTTCAAAGCGCATGACGAGAACAACCAAGCCAAAATCGGCGACGTCGTACGGATCATGGAAACTCGTCCGCTGTCCAAAGACAAGCGGTGGAGACTGGTTGAAATTGTAGAAGAAGCTGTAATCATTTAACCAGAACGCTAACTAAAAGAAACTATAGATCCAGTGAAGCCTGAAAGGAGGTCACCCAAATGATTCAACCTCTATCCCGTCTGCATGTAGCCGACAACTCTGGCGCCAAGCAACTGATGTGTATTCGTGTTCTTGGGGGAACCGGTCGTCGCGCAGCTAACATCGGAGACCTGATCATTTGTTCCGTTAAAGAAGCAACACCAGGCGGCGTTGTCAAAAAAGGCGACGTAGTGAAGGCCGTTATCGTTCGCACCAAGCGTGGTGCACGCCGGAAAGACGGTTCCTACATCACATTTGACGAGAATGCTGCTGTTATCGTAAAGGACGACAGGAGCCCGCGCGGTACCCGTATCTTCGGGCCGGTTGCTCGTGAACTTCGCGATAAAGATTTCATGAAAATCGTTTCCTTGGCTCCCGAGGTTATCTAATCTCCCGGCAGGCACCAAGGTCGAGACAAGCGGATGTCCCATCCGTTACTTAGGAGGTGTACTCGAACATGCCGAATCCAAAGAAAAAGCTTGAAACGCATAATAACAAACTGCACGTGAAAAAAGACGACACTGTCTTTGTTATCACTGGTAAAGATAAAGGCAAAAAAGGCCGCGTCATCGCTGCGTACCCGCGTCAAAACCGCGTTTTGGTCGAAGGGATCAACATGGTGAAGAAGCACTCCAAGCCTTCTCAGCAAAACCCGCAAGGCGGAATCATCGAGCAAGAAGCTTCGATCCACGTATCGAACGTCATGCTCATCGATCCGAAGAGCGGCAAGCCGACTCGCGTAGGCTACAAAGTGCTGGACAATGGAACTAAAGTACGGATCGCGAAAGCGTCTGGCGAAGTAATCGACTAAACGATAAAACCGGAAAGGAGGTCCAAGTTGCATGACTGCTAGAATGAAAGATCGTTATCTGAACGAAATCACCCCTTCGCTGATGCAAAAATTCAGCTACAACACCGTTATGCAGGTGCCGAAAATCGAGAAAGTGGTTATCAACATGGGGGTAGGCGACGCCGTTGCAAACTCCAAGGTGCTGGATAGCGCTGTGGAAGATCTGCAAACCATCGCCGGCCAAAAGCCAGTTGTTACCCGTGCTAAAAAATCGATCGCAGGCTTCAAGCTTCGTGAAGGCATGCCGATCGGTGCGAAAGTGACGCTGCGCGGCGAGCGCATGTACCATTTCTTGGATAAACTCTTTAATGTGGCTCTGCCTCGTGTTCGTGACTTCCGCGGAGTATCCTCCAAAGCATTCGACGGACGCGGCAACTACACGCTCGGACTGAAAGAGCAACTGATCTTCCCTGAGATTGAGTACGACAAGGTGGACAAGATTCGCGGTATGGACATCGTTATTGTGACAACCGCTCAAACGGATGAAGAGTCCCGTGAATTGCTTACTCAACTGGGTATGCCTTTCACGAAATAAGTGCGACATAACTTATTGGAGGTGGAAAGGTAGTGGCAAAAACTTCGATGATCGTCAAACAGCAACGCAAGCCGAAGTTTAAGGTGCAAGCCTACACTCGCTGCGAGCGCTGTGGTCGTCCGCATTCCGTTCTGCGGAAGTTCAAAATCTGCAGAATTTGTTTCCGTGAATTAGCCTATAAAGGCCAGATCCCTGGCGTAAGAAAAGCAAGCTGGTAATCACCCTAGTTCGGGAAGGAGGTTCGCAATATGGTAATGTCTGATCCAATTGCTGATATGCTGACACGCATTCGCAATGCCAATACAGTTCGTCATGAAACTGTTGAAATTCCTGCATCGACGATCAAGAAAGAAATTGCTGAAATCCTCAAACGTGAAGGTTTCATCCGCGATGCGGAATACGTGCAGGACAACAAACAAGGGATCATTCGTGTATTCCTGAAGTACGGCCCGAATAACGAGCGCGTTATTACCGGCCTGAAGCGCATCAGCAAGCCGGGACTGCGCGTCTACACGAAGTCCCAAGAAATCCCGAAAGTGCTCGGAGGCCTCGGTCTCGCGATTCTTTCGACATCCCGTGGTCTGGTCACGGACAAAGAAGCTCGTCAATCCAAAACAGGCGGAGAAGTTCTCTGCTACGTTTGGTAATGCAATAGGCAAACGAATGGAGGTGTAACCATGTCTCGAATTGGCCGCAAACCAATTACCGTTCCAAACGGAGTCTCCGTTACTTTGGACAACACGCTGATCACAGTCAAAGGTCCGAAGGGCACTCTGTCCCGGGAACTTCATAAAGATATGAAAGTCAATGTAGAAGAAAGCTCGATTCTGGTCGAGCGTCCTTCCGACAATAAACTGCATCGCTCTCTGCACGGCACCACCCGTACTGTAGTCGCCAATATGGTGAACGGAGTTACAGAAGGGTATGCCAAGACACTTGACCTGGTCGGTGTCGGTTACCGTGCGAACAAGAACGGCAACAAGCTCGTTCTGAACGTGGGCTACTCCCACCCGGTAGAAATTCAACCGGAAGAGGGCATTGAATTCGAAGTACCGTCGAACACCAAGATCATCGTCAAGGGAATCGACAAGGAACTCGTTGGCGCTACTGCCGCGAAAGTCCGCTCCGTACGCGAGCCTGAGCCGTACAAAGGCAAAGGGATTAAATACGAAAACGAACGGATTATCCGCAAGGAAGGCAAGGCCGGTAAGAAGAAGTAAGATCGCTTAAAGTCCTCCAGTAGATCGGAAAGGAGTGAATAACCGCATGATTACCAAAGGCGATAAAAACCAAGCCCGTCTGAAAAGACACCTGCGGGTTCGCAAGAAAATCCAAGGTACGACCGAGCGTCCTCGTCTGAACATCTTCCGTTCCGAGAAGCACATGTATGCTCAGCTGATCGACGATGTAAAAGGCGTAACGATTGTATCGGCTTCGACGGTAGACAAAGAGCTGAAGGTTGAGAACGGCGGCAACGTTGAAGCTGCTCGTCAAGTCGGCGCCCTGATCGCTAAGCGCGCTAAGGAAAAAGGCGTACAACAAATCGTTTTCGACCGCAGTGGCTACCTGTACCACGGACGCGTGAAGGCACTGGCTGATGCCGCTCGCGAAGAAGGTCTTGAATTCTAATAGCCAATACTCAACAAGGAGGTAAAAGGACTTGCGTGTAGATCCGAATACTTTAGATCTGAAAGACAAAACAGTACACATCAACCGTGTCGCGAAAGTCGTTAAAGGCGGACGCCGGTTCAGCTTCAGCGCACTTGTAGTAGTCGGCGACGGCAACGGTTGGGTTGGCGCAGGAATCGGAAAAGCTTCCGAAGTCGGCGATGCCATTCGTAAGGGCATCGAAGATGCGAAGAAGAACCTGATTCATGTTCCGCTGGTCGGCACTACGATCCCTCACCTGGTCACAGGCCGTTTCGGCGCTGGCCGTGTTCTGTTGAAGCCGGCTTCCGAAGGTACTGGTGTTATCGCCGGTGGTCCGGTTCGTGCTGTACTCGAGCTGGCTGGCGTAGGCGATATCCTGACGAAATCCCTGGGTTCTTCCAACTCGATCAATATGGTCAACGCTACCCTGGAAGGCTTGCAGCGTCTGAAGCGTGCTGAAGATGTTGCTAAGCTCCGTGGCAAAACAGTAGAAGAGCTCTTAGGTTAGGAGGGAAACCATGTCTAAGCAAATTCAAATCACCCTCAAGCGCAGCTTGATCGGTCGTCCGGAGGATCAACGCCTCACCGTTCGGACACTGGGTCTGCGTAAGCTGCATCAAAGCGTCGTTCAACCTGACAATGCAGCCATTCGGGGAATGGTTACGAAGGTCAGCCACTTGGTTGACGTAAAAGAAATCGAAGCGTAAGATAGGCGTCTGGGCGTTGTTCGGATGCTAGATAGCATTGCAAAATCTATAAGGAGGTGCGCACGATGAAATTGCATGAACTTACTCCAGCGGAAGGATCCCGTCATGTACGCAAACGTGTTGGTCGGGGGATCGCCAGCGGAACCGGCAAGACTTCGGGTAAAGGTCACAAAGGTCAAAAAGCTCGTTCCGGCGGCGGCGTTCGTCCCGGTTTCGAGGGCGGCCAGAACCCGTTGTACCGTCGTCTTCCGAAGCGCGGATTCACCAACATTTCGCGTAAAGAGTATGCGGTGGTTAACCTCGACCGCTTGAATGATTTCGCTGAAGGCACGGAAGTGACCCCGGAACTGCTTCTGACTTCTGGGATCGTTAAGAACCCGAAGAGCGGCATCAAGATCCTGGGCGTAGGCGAGCTCTCGGTTAAACTTACGGTAAAAGCCAATAAATTCTCGCAGTCTGCTGTAGAAAAAATTCAAGCTGCCGGCGGTCAAACCGAGGTGATTTAATGTTTAAAACCATATCCAACATCATGAAGGTAGCCGATCTGCGCAAAAGAATCATCTTCACTCTTCTTGTGCTGATCGTCTACAGAGTCGGTGCTTTTATTCCGGTGCCCAACATCGATACCGACATTCTGAAAGCGACGGACCAGCAGCAATCGGATGTATTCGGTTTGTTGAACACATTCTCCGGTGGTGCGCTCTTCCAATTCTCTATCTTCGCAATGGGGATTATGCCGTACATTACGGCCTCCATCATTGTGCAGCTGCTCTCCATGGATGTTATTCCGCGCTTTGCCCAATGGGCGAAGGAAGGGGAAGCAGGAAGAAAGAAGATGACGCAGATAACAAGATACGGAACCATCGTACTTGGAGTGATTCAGGCGTTCGGCCTCTCGATCGGCTTCAACCGGTACTATGGGAATCTCGTGGTTGACCCGAGCTTCGCTACGTACGCGTTGATCGCTATAGTCTTGACAGCCGGTACTGCTTTCTTGATGTGGCTTGGTGAACAAATTACCGAGAATGGAATCGGAAACGGCATCTCGATTATCATCTTTGCCGGTATCGTTGCTGCCATTCCGACGCATGCCCGGCAAATCTACATGACACTGTTTGTAGATGCCGGCGGCGCCTTGTTCTTGAATATTGTTAAAGCGGTCTTGATCGTTGTTGCGATCGTCCTGATTATTGCCGGGGTCATCTTCGTCCAGCAGGGCGTCCGGAAGATTCCCGTGCAGTATGCCAAGCGTGTAGTCGGACGCAAAATGTATGGAGGGCAATCGACCCATATCCCGCTCAAGGTTAACGCGGCGGGCGTTATTCCGGTCATCTTTGCCATGTCCCTTCTTTTGTTCCCGGCGACCATCGCGCAGTTCTGGCGCGGTAACATGGTGGCGGACTGGATTATCAACAACTTGAACTATTCGGCACCGCTGGGTATGGTTTTGTATATTCTGCTCATCATCGGTTTCACCTATTTCTACACCTTCGTACAGATTAATCCTGTGCAAATGGCGGATCAGATGAAGAAGAACGGCGGTTACATTCCGGGGATTCGTCCCGGGAAGACCACTTCGGTTTATTTGACGAGAGTAATGTCGAGAATTACATTATCGGGTGCCCTTTTCCTGGCCTTGATTTCGATTCTCCCCATGATCTTCGGAAAGCTGGCCGGACTGCCGACTTCGGTTCAAATCGGAGGAACTTCGATCCTGATTGTAATTGGGGTAGGCTTGGAAACGATGAAGCAGATCGAGAGCCAATTGATCAAGCGCCATTACAAGGGCTTTATCAATAAGTAATCCCAGTCGGACCATGATTCGGACGGGAAACGAAAGTTGACCGGATGGAAACGGCTTTGTCGGTCACCTTCAGGGGGGTAGCACGTAGTGAATATTCTTTTTATGGGTCCTCCCGGTGCGGGAAAAGGAACTCAGGCGGAACGGATCGTCGATGAGTTCCAGATTCCTCACATCTCGACAGGCGATGCGCTTCGCCTTGCAGTCAAGCTCGGCACCGAGCTCGGTCTGAAAGCGAAGACGTTCATGGATCAGGGGCACTTGGTTCCTGACGATCTTATGATCGGCATTGTCAGGGAGAGGCTGCAACAAGATGATTGCAACAAAGGCTTCCTGCTCGACGGTTTTCCGCGGACGCTCTCTCAGGCCGAAGCGCTTGACGAAATTCTGGCTTCCATGGGAAAACAAATCGATCATGTGATCAACCTTCAGGTGGATCGGGATCGGTTGTTGGCAAGACTGACGGGACGGCGAATCTGCAGATCCTGCGGATCCACATACCACGTCCTTTTCAATCCGCCGCATGTCGAAGGTGTTTGCGACAAATGCGGAGGAGAGTTGTACCAGCGTTCGGACGATAACGAAGAAAGTGTCGGAACCCGTCTGGATGAATATGTAACGAAGACAGCTCCGCTTCTCGACTACTACCGCGCTAAGGGAATCCTTCGCCAGGTGGACGGGGAACAGGAAATCGATGAAGTGACGAATGAAATCCATTCCCTGCTGAGAGGGCAAGCTTGATGATTATCTGTAAGTCGGAGTCCGAACTCACCCTGATGAGGGAAGCCGGCCGCATCGTGGCGGAGACGCATCGGTTGCTGGCTCAGGCCATACGGCCCGGCGTCACAACTCAAGAGTTGGACCAGATTGCGGAACAGTATATTCGCAGCCAAGGCGCAGTTCCATCTTTCAAAGGTTACAACGGTTTTCCTGGAAGTATATGTGCTTCGGTTAACGAAGAATTGGTTCACGGGATACCGGGACCCCGAAAACTGAAAGAGGGCGATATCATCAGCCTCGATATTGGCGCTCAATATCAAGGATTTCATGGAGACTCCGCCTGGACCTATCCGGTCGGACAGATCTCGGAGGAAGCCGCCAGGCTTTTGAAGGTATCGGAGCAGGCTCTCTATGACGGACTGGCGAAAGCCGGGCCGGATGTGCGCTTATTTTCAATCTCGCATGCCATTCAACGTACAGTGGAAGAAGCCGGATTCTCGATCGTACGCGAATATGTAGGACACGGAGTGGGGAGAGATCTCCACGAAGACCCTCAGATTCCGAACTACGGACCTCCGGACCGCGGGCCTCGCTTGAAGCCCGGCATGGTTCTGGCGATCGAGCCGATGGTGAACGCCGGCGAACGATATGTCAAGACGCTGACGGACAATTGGACCGTAGTGACGGTGGACGGCTCGTACTGCTCGCACTTCGAGCACACGATCGCGATTACTGCGGATGGGTATGAAATTCTGACCAAGCTGGAGCGTGGGACCGATGGGCAGTAGCCGATCTCCCCGCATCGGACAGATTGTCAAAATTCTGCGAGGGCGCGAAACCGGCCAATACGCGGTCATCCTGGCCGTGGCGGATGAGCGTTTCGTACTTATCGCAGACGGCGACAAGCGCAAAGCCGACCAGCCGAAGAAGAAGAATCTGCTTCATCTTCAATTGGAGGACGCCGTCAGCAGCGAGGTTGTCTCTAGTTTGACGGAAACCGGCCGCGTAACCAACGGCAAGCTGCGGTACGCGCTCACTAAGTTTGCCGCCAGCCGGCAGACGGAAGCACAAGAGAAAGGAGAATGACTGTGGCCAAAGAAGATGTCATTGAAGTGGAAGGCACGGTTATCGAACCTCTTCCCAATGCCATGTTTAAGGTAGAGCTCGAGAACGGTCATAAAATCCTCGCCCATGTATCGGGGAAGATCCGGATGCACTTTATCCGTATCCTGCCTGGGGACAAAGTGACGGTAGAACTCTCGCCTTACGACCTGACACGCGGAAGAATCACCTATCGCTTTAAGTAGATCTGACGCTTAGCGTGCTCGCAAGAATAACTGGCTTACTCTCAGTTTGCATGGCAAGCTGGGATGCATACGAACTAGGTTTGCTCCGCAAACCCAGCTAAACCTGACAACAGTAGGTTTGCTCTGCAGACATTTTAGGAGGTAACCAATCATGAAGGTTAGACCGTCGGTTAAACCTATTTGCGAAAAGTGCAAAGTGATCAAGCGCAAAGGCAATGTAATGGTCATTTGCGAAAACCCGAAACATAAACAAAAACAAGGTTAAGGAGGTGCTGTCTTAACATGGCACGTATTGCTGGAGTTGACTTGCCCCGCGACAAGCGCGTGGAAATTGCCCTGACGTACATTTTCGGAATCGGCAAAACAACTGCCCAAAAGATCCTGAGCATGACTGGCGTATCCGCTAGTACCCGTGTTCGCGATCTGACGGAAGACGAAGTAAGCAAACTGCGTGAAGCGATCGACAAGAATGTAAAGGTAGAAGGCGACCTGCGTCGTGAAATCTCCCTGAACATCAAGCGTCTGATCGAGATCGGTTCCTACCGTGGCCTGCGCCATCGTCGCGGTCTGCCGGTTCGTGGACAACGCACCAAGACGAATGCCCGTACTCGCAAAGGTCCTCGTCGTACTGTAGCTAACAAGAAGAAATAATAAGGGGGGATAACGCACAATGGCTAAACCAAAAAAAGTAGTCCGCACCAAACGTCGTGACCGGAAGAATATTGAATCGGGAGTAGCACACATCCGTTCTACTTTCAACAATACGATCGTGACCATTACGGACCCGCATGGAAACGCGATTTCCTGGGCTAGCTCCGGAAACCTCGGTTTCAAAGGATCCCGTAAGAGCACTCCGTTCGCTGCTCAAATGGCTGCCGAATCTGCAGCGAAAGCAGCAATGGAGCATGGCATGAGAGCTGTCGAGGTTATGGTTAAAGGACCTGGCGCCGGCCGTGAAGCAGCGATTCGTTCCCTGCAAGCAGCTGGTCTGGAAGTTAACCTGATCAAAGACGTAACTCCGATTCCTCACAATGGTTGCCGTCCTCCGAAACGCCGTCGTGTCTAATTAGGATCGTACCCGTAGTATATTTATCCCAAACTTGTGAATAATGGAGTTGAAGGATAGGCATACTACATGTTTTTTGTAATTGGTATCCTGTGGAGCGACGTTTTCGAAGGAGGGTAATTTAATGATAGAGATCGAAAAACCTAAAATTGAAACCGTAACGGTGAACGAAGAAGGCAGCTACGGCAAGTTTGTAGTCGAACCTCTGGAGCGCGGTTACGGCACGACACTCGGTAATTCGCTTCGTCGTATCTTACTCTCTTCCTTACCGGGAGCGGCCGTTAACTCCGTTCATATCGAAGGGGTCCTCCATGAGTTCTCGACCATCCCAGGTGTGATGGAAGACGTTACGGAGATTATCCTTAACCTTAAGGGCCTATCGTTAAAGATTCATTCCGACGAAGAAAAAATACTGGAAATTGACGCAGACGGGGGAGGAGCAATCACGGCCGGCGATATTCGCGCCGACAGTGACGTTGAGATCCTCAATCCGGACCTTCATATCGCCACCTTGTCTGATGACGCACGCCTCAGCATGCGGATCCATGCCAATCGTGGCAGAGGGTATGTGCGTGCGGACAAGAACAAGAAAGAAGACCAGCCGATCGGCGTCATTCCGATTGACTCCATCTACACTCCGATTACACGCGTCAACTACAGTATTGAGAATACCCGTGTTGGTCAAGTTACCAACTACGACAAACTTACCCTCGAAGTTTGGACCGACGGCAGCATTCGTCCGGAAGAAGCGGTAAGTCTCGGGGCAAAAATCTTGACGGAGCATCTGATGCTGTTCGTCGGCTTGACCGACGAGGCCAAAGATGCCGAGATCATGATCGAAAAAGAAGAAGATAAAAAGGAAAAAGTACTGGAAATGACCATCGAGGAACTGGATCTTTCCGTACGGTCCTACAACTGCTTGAAACGTGCTGGCATCAACACGGTACAAGAGCTGATCACGAAAACCGAGGAAGACATGATGAAGGTCCGCAACCTGGGCCGCAAGTCTCTCGAGGAAGTTCAAGAGAAGCTCGAAGAACTCGGATTGGGCCTCCGCGCGGAAGACTAAAGATCCGACTTAGAAGGAGGGATTCACACCATGGCATACCAAAAGCTGGGTCGTGATTCCAGCGCACGGAAGGCTCTTTTCCGTGACCTGGTCACTGACTTGTTCATTCAAGAACGTATTCAAACAACGGAAGCTAAGGCGAAAGAAGTGAGATCCATTGCCGAGAAGCTGATCACTCTCGCAAAGCGCGGAGATCTTCACGCTCGTCGTCAAGTTGCCGCTTATGTTCGTCGTGAAGCAGCTAACGGAGAGCAGGATGCAATCCAGAAGCTGTTTGCTGAGCTGGCACCTCGTTACTCCGAGCGTCCGGGCGGATACACTCGTATCCTGAAGCTGGGACCTCGCCGCGGAGATGCAGCTCCTATGGTTTATCTGGAACTGGTAGATCGGGCTTAACGACGGGATAGGGAAAGGGTGGACAGAATCTTCTGATTCTGCTGAAGCCCTTTTTTTGTATGCAGGAGAGGAGAGCGCCAGGCACGGAAGAGATTCTTGCCGGCTTGGCTGTTTCGCCTCCCGGAGAGTTACGCGGTTCTGGTACCGAAGGACGGGAGAATGCTAGTGAGGAACATTATGCTGGACGTGAGCTACGACGGCACAGCGTACGCGGGGTTTCAGATCCAGCCCAATCTGCCTACGGTGCAGGGGGAGCTGGAAGAGGCGGTTCGTCAGCTCACGGGAGAACGCGTCAAGATCACAGCATCGGGCCGAACCGATGCTGCCGTTCATGCCCGCAAGCAAGTCGTCAACTTCGTGACGGAATCCTCCATTCCAATCGAGCGGTGGGCGCTCGCGATGAATACCCGCCTCCCGAACGATATCGTGGTGCAGCGGGCAGAGCTCGTTCCACTGTCTTTTCATGCGAGAAGATCGGCCAAGCGTAAGACCTACCGGTACTCCATCCAACGGACGAAGTGGAGAGATGTCTTTCACCGCTCGACCCGCTTTCATCATCCGGCGCAGCTTGATGTGGAAGCGATGCGGGAGGCGCTTCGGTTTCTGGAAGGGGAGCATGACTTTTCTTCCTTCTGTTCCACGGGCTCATCGGTTGAATCACACGTGCGCACCATATTCGAAACTGGCATTGAACTCCTGCCGGAGCCTGCTCCGGATGATGGTGAGGCAGGTGTGATCCATATCTACATGACCGGCAGCGGGTTTTTGTATAATATGGTCCGAATCATTGTCGGGACGCTGTTGGAAGTCGGAACGGGCAAACGGGAACCGAAGCAGATGAAGACGATCATAGAGGCCAAGGACAGAAGACAGGCAGGGCCTACGGCAGTAGCCCGGGGTCTTATGCTCTGGAATGTAGAGTATGACAGCACGGACTTGAAAGTAGACGAAAGCTGTTGCCAAACGGGGCCGGATATAGTAAGATATTAGTTGGTGTTTCATGTCTGGCTATCCCACAGCCCCGAGTCATGAACGAACCACTGAACCGTTGAAATCAATGAAATGAACAAACAAGTAAGATAGCAATTTTTGAACGCTTAGGAGGATTAAGCAGATGCGTACCACATATATGGCGAAGCCTAACGAAGTAGAACGCAATTGGTACATCGTTGACGCAGCAGGCCAAACCCTGGGCCGTCTTGCGAGCGAAGTTGCCAGCCTCATCCGTGGCAAGCACAAGCCGCAATTCACGCCTCATGTTGATACAGGCGATTTCGTCATCGTAATCAATGCCGACAAGATCGTGCTGACCGGCAAGAAAATGGAAAACAAGAAGTACTACCGTCACTCGCTCCATCCGGGTGGTCTGAAAGTAACGTCTGCAGGCGATATGCTTAAGAACAAGCCGGAGCGTATGATCGAACTGGCCGTTCATGGCATGATTCCGAAGACTCGTCTTGGCAACAGCATGAAGCTGAGACTGAAAGCATATGCCGGATCCGAGCATCCGCATCAAGCACAACAACCTCAAGTCTGGGAACTTCGCGGTTAAGAAAGGGAGGACTGTTTCGTGGCACAAGTACAATACTATGGAACTGGCCGTCGGAAACACTCGGTAGCACGTGTACGTCTCGTACCGGGTGAAGGACGCATAATGATCAACAAACGGGAACTGGACGAGTACTTCGGTCTGGAAACACTGAAGCTGATCGTGAAACAACCGCTCAATTTGACCGAAACCATCGGCCAATACGACGTGCTTGTTCTCGCTCACGGCGGCGGAACCACCGGCCAAGCCGGCGCGATCCGTCACGGCATTTCCCGCGCTCTGCTTAAAGCAGATCCGGAACTGCGCGGCCAACTGAAAAAAGCTGGCTTCCTGACCCGCGACCCGCGGATGAAGGAACGGAAGAAATACGGCTTGAAAGCCGCTCGTCGCGCGCCTCAATTCTCGAAGCGTTAATCGACGACCTGCAAAAGACCTTTTTTGGCAGAAATGCCAGGAAAGGTCTTTTTTTGTTTGGACAGCAACAGTAGAAGGGAGAAAGCCGACAGACGAACGAGAACAAAGCGAAGCCGAGAGCGAGAGAAAGCAAGACGAAGGGCAGGGGAAGGGAAGGCAGGCACCACCCGGCAAATGCCCTCATACTGTGAGGAAAGGAGTTCTAGCTGGATTGACAGATAGAATGCCAAGCCGCATAATGACCTTATGTAATAATTCCCATAAGAATACTTAGGATTAGGCGAAAGGAGAATTACCATGAATCTGCTGGAGAAGGAACAATGGATTCAAACTGCCGCCGACCAACTAGAGAACGACTCCCCCGAAGCGGTGATCCGCCTGGCCGTCGAGACGTATCCCAAGCTGACTCTTGCGTGCAGCTTTGGTGCGGAAGACGTCGTACTGGTGGATATGCTGCATCGAATCAGCCCATCGACTGATATTTTTTACCTCGATACGAATCTTCACTTCCCGGAAACCTATGAGACGCGAGACAAACTGGAAGCCAGATATGGGCGCTCCTTCCTGCAGGTGCTGCCCAAGCTGACGCTGGCAGAGCAAGCGGTGCAGCATGGGGAGGAGCTGTGGGCTAGCAATCCAAACCAATGCTGCGGCATCCGCAAGGTGGATCCGCTCACCGACATCCTTGGCAAATACGATGCCTGGCTCACCGGCATTCGCCGAGATCAGGCACCGACGAGAGCCAATGCCCGAAAAGTAGAATATGACGTCAAATTTGGGCTGGTCAAATTCAATCCGTTAGCGGACTGGACGAGTGAGCGAGTGTGGCATTACATCCGGGAGAACAATCTGATCTATAATCCGCTTCATGACCAGAATTATCCAAGCATCGGCTGCGAAAAGTGCACCAAACCGGTTCTGGCCGGCCAAGACCCGCGTGCCGGCCGCTGGAGCGGGTTTGAGAAAACCGAGTGCGGCCTGCACAAATGATGAGGGGGCTACTCAATATGAGCATAAACAAGGATGCGCATGGCGGACCGCTGGTTAACCGGCTTGCATACGGCGTCGAACGGGAGCAACTGCTGAGGCAGGCCGCCGAACTTGAGAAGCTGCCGATTAGCAGTTGGAGTATATCCGACCTCGATTTGATCGCAGTGGGTGCCTTTTCGCCGTTAACCGGCTTTTTGAACGAGGAGGACTACCGAACTGTCGTCGATTCGATGCGGCTGGCAAATGGGGTCGTATGGAGCATTCCGGTCACGCTTCCGGTCGATCCGGTCCGCAGCAAGGAGCTGAAGGCAGGGCAGCGGGTCGCTCTTGTCGGTGAGGCGGACGGGATTTTGTATGCCGTTATGCAGATAGAGAGCATCTATGAGACAGACCTGCGCAGAGAGGCGCTGCAGGTCTTCAAAACGGACAGCGAGGAGCATCCGGGCGTCGCTAAGCTTTACGCTAGGTCGAATGTCTATCTGGGCGGCACCGTCACGGTACTTAACCGTCCGACTCCGGACCAATTCCAGCAATTTTATTATACCCCCGAGGAGACGAGAGCTCTGTTCGCCGCCAAAGGATGGAGAACGGTTGTCGGCTTCCAGACGCGCAACCCGGTTCACCGGGCGCATGAATATATCCAGAAGAGTGCGTTGGAGATTGTCGACGGCCTGTTTCTTAACCCTCTCGTGGGGGAGACCAAGGCTGACGATATAGCAGCCGATGTTAGGATGGAAAGCTATCAAGTGCTGCTTCGCCAATATTATCCGGAGAGCCGGGTAGCTCTTGGTGTATTCCCCGCGGCCATGCGGTATGCCGGTCCCCGGGAGGCTGTCTTTCATGCGCTCGTACGCAAAAATTATGGCTGCACCCATTTTATCGTAGGTAGAGATCATGCCGGTGTTGGCGATTATTACGGCACCTATGAGGCCCAACAGATATTCGGCAACTTTACCTCAGAGGAGCTCGGCATTACTCCGCTGTTCTTCGAACACAGCTTCTACTGCACGCAATGCGGCAATATGGCCTCCAGCAAGACGTGTCCCCACGACAAGAGCGCCCATCTACACCTCTCCGGAACCAAGGTAAGGGGGCTGCTGCGCGAAGGCATATGTCCGCCTCCCGAGTTTACAAGACCGGAAGTAGCGGAGGTGCTGATCCGCGGAATGGGCGGACTCGTCTCCCAGTCTTCCTAGATCGATCCGTCGCCGGCGAGGAAAGCTTGTCATAATCATCCGCCTTTGTCCATAGGATGTAACAGTCTGGGACATGAGGTGGATGGTTATGCGCAGCAAATTTCCGAAGCGAGTCGTTGTCTGGATGAACCTGCAGGGCGGACTGAAGATCGGCCTGTCGGCGCTGGTCGCGATGATGATGGTCTACCTGTTTACGTACCAGCTCCCTGCCGCCAAAACCTGGACCTATTGGACGATGCCGTTGTCCGGCAAGGTCATCGTTCTGGACGCGGGACATGGAGGACCGGATGGAGGAGCCAAAAGCAAGGCGGGGCTCGTCGAAAAGGAAGTGACCCTGGCCATTACCATGTTCCTGCGCGATTATTTGCAGGAAGCGGGAGCGGTGGTTAAGCTGACCAGGGAGACGGATACCGATTTGGCCGAAGCCGGAACTAAAGGGTACAGCCGCCGGAAAACCGAGGATTTGAACAAGCGGGCCGAGAGGATTGCAAACGAGCGCGGCGATCTAATGATCAGCATTCATCTAAACAGCATTCCGTCCGATCAGTGGAGAGGGGCGCAAACCTTCTACAATCCGTCTTCCCATCCCGATAACAAGCAGCTCGCTGCATGGATTCAGCAGGAGATGAAGCGCAACCTGGAAAATACCGACCGTGTCGCCAAGACCGATAACAAAGTATTCCTCCTCAAAGAAGCGACCATGCCGAGCGCTCTTGTCGAAGTAGGCTTCCTGTCCAATTCCGAAGAGGCTAGGCTGCTTGGGCAAAAGAGCTATCAGCAAAAGCTTGCCGCATCGATCTACCAGGGGATCCTCAAATATAGCACGGGTGAAAAGATTGGTACTCCGCAATGAACTTGTTTATAATAAGGAGTAATGGTTATAACCCAATAGTTGAGGTGACTCATGGTTACAAGAGACGAAGTTCGCGACGCGTTGAAGCATATTCACGATCCGGCCTTTCATAAGCCGATTACCGACTTGCAATTCGTTAAGGATATTATGGTAAAAGAGAACCAAGTTGCCCTTACGCTTCTCCTGTCGGAAGATAAAGAGGAGCTGCGGGGGCAATATCGTCAAGATGTGAAGGAAGCGCTGGGAGCGCTCGGTATTCCCGATGTACATATCCGGTTCCGGATGGCGAGCGAGCATGAGCGCGAGGAAGCGGGTAAGGCCGTAGCTTCAGCTTCCGGAGCTCCGCAGGACAAGCCGCAGACGACGCACGCCCCGAAGCAGGGACAGGCCCCGCTTCTATCGGCTGAATCCCGGGTCAAATTCATTGCTGTAGCAAGCGGCAAGGGCGGGGTGGGCAAATCCACGGTAACCGTCAACCTGGCCGTTGCGCTGGCTCGCCGAGGCAAGAAGGTGGGGATCATTGACGCCGATATTTATGGCTTCAGTGTGCCGGATATGATGGGAATCGAGGAGCGTCCGCAGCTGGTCAACGAGCGGATCATTCCGGTCGAGCGATTTGGCGTACAGGTCATCTCCATGGGCTTTTTTGTAGAAGACAACGCCCCGATCATCTGGCGCGGCCCGATGCTGGGCAAGATGCTGCGCAACTTCTTCTCCGAAGTGGAATGGGGCGAGCTGGATTACCTCCTACTGGACCTGCCTCCGGGGACAGGGGACGTGGCGCTGGACGTCCATCAGATGATCCCGCAGAGCAAGGAGATCATCGTGACGACGCCGCATGCGACAGCTGCTTTCGTCGCGGCGCGGGCGGGCGCCATGGCGCTCCATACCAATCATGAAATTCTCGGGATCGTAGAGAACATGTCGTACTACCAAACCCGGGACGGAGAGAAAGATTACGTATTTGGACGCGGTGGAGGAGCCAAACTTGCCGAGGAGCTGCATACCGAGCTGCTCGCACAGATTCCGCTTCGCGCGCCGGAGAATCACATTGCCGAGCCGGACTTCTCTCCTTCCGTCTATAAGGAAGACACGGAGACTGGCCGCATGTACCTCGAAGTGGCGGACCGGGTGATCGATAAACTGAGCTAGTGTCTCTGCAGGACGGACTGCAGTAGGTTTGTAACAAAAAGGACTGGGAAGCCCAGTCCTTTTTTTTGTTTATCGGGTTCCCGGTGGAAGCTGGGAGCTCGCAAGGGGCTGGGAAAGGATAGCCGAACCACTTTTGGTAAGCGTAGTTAGCTTTGGCCTCCGCCGCTTCCGCCACCACCGCCGCCTTCACCACCACCACCGCCGCCGCCTTCTCCGCCTTCCCCGCCGCCTTCTCCACCACCGCCGCCGCCTTTTTTCCCCTGTCCCTGTTGGTCGGATCGCGGCTTTTGCTTGGCGGATTCTTCTTCTACGACCTTTTGCAGCATCTCGACGATCTGCATCCGGATGAGCGGGCTCTGCATAGATTCCTGCATAATGCGAGCGGCCTGCTGCCGGTATTGCTGGCTGCGCATCGTATCGAGGAGCAAATTCTCGAATTCCTGATTCTTCATCAGCTCCAGCATCTGCTTTTGATAATCGGGATCCTTCATTAGCTCCTTATGCAGTTGAGCATTCTCCTTCTGAATCGCTTTGGCGAAAGCGCCGGCAAACTTAGGGTCCTTCATCGTTTGCTCAAGCAGCTTCGACTGATTCGGGTCGGTCAGAACTTCTTTGACCGCCATTTGGAGCTTTTGTCCTTCTCCAGTGGACAATAACTGGGTCGTCTTATCGGTATTTTTTTTCTGCGCCTCGGATATCGCCTTATGGCCATCTTCTGTATTCAATACGTCGAGTACCATAGTTTTCATATCCTTGTAGCTTTGGGATTGCTGCCCGGATTGCTGCTGCTGTCCGCATGACGTAAGGAGGGCGAGAATCAGTCCAACACTGGAGATAAGGGACAACCGGTTAAGCTTCATCGCGCTGCATGCTCCCTTCCGAGGATGATTAACATTAATTTGCCTGTCTTCCCCACCGAATATGTCCGAACCAAATAGCTTTTTGCTGTCAACGTTGGTACAATTATGAACGGTGCGCATGCTTAATGGGAAAGGGGTACAAGAACGTTGACGCTCAAGAAACTGCTGCATTGGATTTGGACGACGCTTGCGATCGGAACGCTGGCTTCGCTGGTGCTTGGAATCTTTCTGATCGCTTATTCCGAGGAATTCAGCTTCCTCGAGGTGTCGGCCGCGGGATTCAATGTAGAGACCATCATTTTTGTCATCTTGGGAGGGGCCACCATTAGTGTCCTCAGCCAGATGGGCTTTTTTTCATACCTGGTGTTACGCTATATTGCCATCGGAATTTTCAAATCCCGTTTATTGTGGGATATTCTGCAAGTGATGCTCATCCTGATTACGTTCTTTGATTTTATTTATCTGCGATACACCAATTTCAAGGTAGAGGGACAGAACGTGATCGACTTCTCGCTTGTTCCGGTCGTTCTGCTGTTCCTGTCTCTGGCCGTTACCTATTGGAAGGTCAAGGAAACGAACAAATCGGCCTTTATCTCGACTCTGTTCTTCCTGTTCGTAGCGACAACCATTGAGGCGGTGCCTGCGCTCAAGCTGAACAGTATATCGTCCGACTTGTTTATGCTGACTCCGCTTTTCGTTTGCAATGCCTGGCAAATCATGCTGCTCCATCGCATCGTGGGCAACAAAAAAGAGCCTACCGCCGGGTAGCGCTCTTTTTTCTTCTCATATTCGGCTAGCTATATAGGAGTGGGGCGGGGCAAGTTTGGCGATCAGAGCGAAATAGACAATGCTTGATCGCCGACGGGCTTTTTGGATACCTGGCTTTGCTCGATCAGCTCGCTAACCGTGACGAATTCATAGCCCTGTGCTCTTAATTGGTCAATGATTGCGGGCAGCGCCTCATGGGTCTGCTTGCAGGAGTCGCTGGCGTGCAGAAGGACAATATCGCCGGGATGCGCCTTTTTCACAACCCGGTTGATAATCGTGTCCACACCCGGGTTCTTCCAGTCGAGAGAATCCGTGTCCCACTGAACGACCGTATAATTGAGCTCGTTAGCAATGCGCAGCACCCGCTTGTCGAAGTCACCGTTCGGCATCCGGATCAAATTGGGGGCCTTGCCTGTTTCCTCGGTAAGAATGGTATGCGCGGTGGAAATTTGCTTGCGGATTTCCTCGTCGCTCAGACTGCTGTAGTTGACATGCTTATGGCCATGACTGCCAATTTCATATCCGGCTTTGACAATGCTGTTGACAATTTCGGGATGCGTTTTGCTCCAGGGAGAAGAGAGAAAGAATGTGGCTTTGTCCACCTTTTTATCCTCAAGTACCTTGAGGATCGGGTCGGGACGCTTTTCTCCCCAGCTGATATCGAAGGTGAGGGCGATCAGCTTTTTCTCCGTCTGCACACTGTAGATGGCGGACGGCTCTTTGGGAGCGAATACCGATACATTGTCCTTCTCGGCGTACACAATTCCCCCGGCGAACAGGACGGCCACCGCGATGGTGAGATATTGCTTGATGCGTTTACCGTTTAGCACATAAAAATAATTCACCGCACATCCTCCTATACTCGCCCCTCCACCGGGGAAGGGCTTGGTTTCCTTGTCTACTTCCTAATGTATGCGTGGACAAGGGGGATATGCTTGTAATCTAATAAACCTTCTATGGGAAAAAAGGAGAAACAAACATGTCATTTCGGGCACTATGGCGTCAAATGGGGACGATGAAGCATTATTTTGTTGCCTCCGCGTTGGTATTCTTGGCCGGTGCAATGCTTGGGTATCTGAATCCGGACGGTTTCGAAGCCATTATGCGGGATAAGATGGACCAACTGAAGGAAGTAATAGCACCCATGCTGGGCGGGCAGACGCAGCATTGGAAGCTGGTCGGCTTTATTTTTCTCAATAATACGCTTTTGTCCATCCTCATGATCTATTTGGGTGCGGCCTTTGGCCTGCTGCCGTTGTACTTCCTTATGTCCAATGGGTTAATGCTGGGCTATCTGGCTTCGGCGAACACCAATGCAGCGCAATGGATCTCGTTCTTAAAAGCGATCGTGCCGCATGGTATCATCGAAATTCCGACGGTGATAGCCGCCAGTGCCTTCGGGCTACGCTTCGGCTTTTTGACGCTTGAGGCTTTCGGCAGCCTGTTCAGCAGCAAACGCAGGCTCGCGCTTCGGCCCAAAGTATCCGCCTTTCTTCGGTCCACTGTTCCTATGTGCGGACTGGTTATCGTGCTGCTGGCGGTCGCTGCGCTTATAGAAGGGATTTTTACCTTCTGGCTGGTCACGAAATAATTTTTACCATTTCCCTCATAAAAACCCCAGTTTCTGTGCATAACAGTAAAACAATTTCTTACCGTGCTGTTCAATCACCCGCACTTTCGGTCGCAGGACAGGGAGGCAAGGGAAAGGGGCCAGTGGGATGCTCGGGTTTTTGTTTAACGAGAGGGAATGCAGAGAATTGGATTACGTTCTGCGCAAAGAGCTCGACGAGATGCTGTATGAGCTGAAGGATCAGCAGCTTCACGCCGAGCTCAAGAGTGCAATCGAAGCCCGTTATAAAGTGATTTTTCGGATGTATGCTCGTCTAGCATCGCCTAAGGAAATCTCTAGGTATGCACGCCATCGTACTTCCCGTTAGAAATTTATTGGACTAACTATTGACGTGGTCAACGATATGTGGTAAATTAGTCTTCGCTCCAAGGAAACGAGCTCTGCTAACATCAGCATGACAAACTTGCTAGAAAAAAAGCTTGCAACGAACTTGAGAGTGTGATAAGATATAAGAGTCGCTGTAAAACAAGGCGGCTGAAACAAATGAACATCAATGCCCTTTGAAAACTGAACAACGAGTGAGTAAATTAAGCCAGCGCAGTGCGGTTTTCGAACCCATTGCAACTGTTTGAACAAATGAGCGAATCGCTCTTTCTTTAAAACGTTTCAAGATCCTCGGGTCTTGGGGCACTTTTATGGAGAGTTTGATCCTGG
>NZ_BOSI01000011.1 GCF_018403265.1 Paenibacillus sp. J31TS4 | reverse complement strand
GGTACACGTACGTCGAGATGACGTCGGACGCTTCCATGTTGAGCGAGTTCTGCATCAGGAAGACCTTCTCGAAGCCGACGCCCATGATGGAGCCGACGTTCAGAATGAGCAGGATGACGATCGTCGGCAAAATGCCGGGAATGTTCACGTGCCAGATGCGCTGGACGCGCGTAGCGCCGTCGACGCGGGCTGCCTCGTGCAGCTGCGGATCGATGCCGGCAAGCGCCGCCAGGTAGATGATCGAGCTCCAGCCCATCTGCTGCCAGACGCCGGAGAGCACGAAGATCGACTTAAACCAGCCCGGCTCCGTCATGAAGTTAACCGGCTCGCCGCCGAAGAAGACGATGATCATGTTGATCAGGCCGCTCTGCGGCGACAGGAACATGATCAACATGCCGACGAGCACGACGGTCGACAGGAAGTGAGGCGCGTAGGTGACCGTCTGGATGAACTTCTTGAACCATTTGGCGCGCACTTCATTGATCATGAGCGCCAGCAGAATCGGCACCGGGAACCCGACAGCCAGCTGGTACAGGCTGATGCCAAGTGTGTTCTTAATCAGCCGCCAGAAGTAATAGCCGTCGAAGAAGCGTTGGAAGTGCCGGAAGCCTACCCAGTCGCTGCCCCAAATGCCCTTGGTGGCGACGAAGTTTTTGAAGGCGATCTGGACCCCGTACATCGGGTAGTATTCAAAGATCAGGTAATACGCGATGACCGGAGAAATGAGTACGTACAGCTCCCAGTTGCGGGCAAATGGCTTCAGCCATTGGGCGAGGCGGGATTTGGCGGGCACTGCCGCGGGTTTGTTGTCGATGACGGTTCTTGCCAAGGGAGAATCCATCCTTCCTAGAATCGTTTGTAAAACTATGTAGATTCCTGTCTATTATCAATTCGTAAATGGTCGCCTTATGGGAAAGCCCCCTTCCAGAAATGGACCGCCAAGCCGAAATCGCTTTCATTCCAATTAACTATTCTCATTGCAAGCATGAGGATAGAGCAAAGCAAGAATCTGCATCAAACAAGAAGTTGCTAAGAAAAACCGAAGAAAGACGATGTGGAAAGCGCGTTCATTACCTCACTCAAACTTAATCTTATGATTAGAGAAAGTATACCCAAGGATTGTTTTCCTGACAAGTTATTTTTGTCTGGTTATGGTTAAATTTGTCTGTCTATTTAGTAAAGACAGCCGCCCGGACGCAAAAAAGAGCGGTACGCCTAGCGCGCCGCTCTTTCGAATCGGATCTTGGATCGGTTATTCCCGCTGTTTGCTCTGCTCAAACAGCCATTGCCGCAGCTCGTTGTCGGAGTAGGCGGCCGGCCAGCAGATGTGGCCGACTCCCGGATAAAGCGTCAGCCGGGCAGTTCCCCCGCAAGCCTGAACCGCCTGCACCATTTCCTCGGATTCGCGGAACGGGACGCCCTGGTCCTCGGCGCCGTGGAAGGCCCAGACGGGCACTTCCTTGAGCCGGTGCGCCAGCTTGGGGTTGCCGCCTCCGCAGATCGGAACGATGGCGGCGAACCTGTCCGGCCGCTTGGCCGCTAAGTCCCAGACGCCGTAGCCTCCCATGCTGAGACCGGTGAGATAAATCCGGCGGTCGTCCACGCGGTATACCGCCGACAGCTCCTCTATCAGGGCGAGCAGCTCCTCGGTTTTGTCCTCCCAGGTCGCTTCCAGCGGGCAAAGAGGTGCCGCGAGCACAAAAGGCTCCTCCTCCATCCATTCTAAAAACGAAGGAATGCCGTGCCGTTTCACCCGCTCCAGATCAGACCCCCGTTCGCCTGCTCCGTGAAGAAAGAGAAGGAGCGGCAGCCTCTCCTCTCCCTCCTCCCGGCCCTCCGGCGTATAGACCAAATACTGAAGCAGCAGGCGTTTCTTCACTTCCTTCTGCAGCTTGCCCTTCCGTTCCATCGCCCTGTCCCCTCCTCGCTATGAGACATGTACCTCCGGCCGGACGGTCCGATCAAGAGAGATCGATATCGGCCGGCCAGTGCAGCTGGACGCCTTCCTCCTCCAGCATGTGCTGGAACGCCTGAAGACGGCTCTTGTCCTCCCGCACTTCATAGGGAGCTACACCGGTACGGAGCGCGTACGCCGCCAGGTAGCCGGCCGCTTCTCCGATGTTCCATTCCGTCGGCTGCAGCCGGTAGCAGCCGTTCGTAATTTGGGTCGTGCCGATGTTTTTGCAGGCCGGCAGCAGGTTTTTCACCCGGACCGGCAGCAGAGATCCCAGCGGAATCTCGTAGGGATAGCTCGGGATGTAGAACGCCCGGTTCGAGATGGTCAGAGGATGCAGGTCCAGATGATAGCTGCCGACTCCGACGCTGTCTTCGTAGACGCGGATACCGCGGTCTCCGCGCAGCTCCCGGCTCACGTCCTGCTCCGTAATCGTGAAGCGGGCCTGAATCCGGCGCGATTCGCGGATATACGGAGCTTTGGCCAAGCCGTCCTCGGTCCCCATCACGTCGCCGCGCAGCCGCAGTCCCGGCCAGCCCTTGCCTCCGTCGGGACGCGGTGCCTCCGTCTGCAGCCAGTAGACAAGCGACAGGCTGAGCTGCCTTGCGCCTTCCAGATGCTTGCGGCGCTCGTCCTCGCTCACGCCGTAGATCGGCCCGAGGTAATAGTCGTTCTGCGGCCAGTTGATCAGCGAGATGTCGCCTTCGTAGAGGCCGTCCTCGAATAGGGAACGGTCCACGACGCGGCGATACGTCCAGAGAGACGGTTTGCCCTCCTCGCCGGGGAACAGGGCGAACTGCCGGACCTGGTCGAGGTCGTTGGCGTCCGTGGAGAACCAGCTGAGGAGCGGATGCTCGGAGAAGCTCGGGACGTACGAGCGCCAGAAGTCGTACTGCGCCGGCCGCTCGATCGTAAAGTCGCCATCCTCCACATAATCTAGGGCGAATACGTGGGTGATCGACTGCATGTCGAGCGGGTTCGCCTCCTCCATCGCGTGAGGCTCCCCGGTCTCGCTGCGCGCTTCGGCACCCGAGACGTACTCGACTCCGGCAAGCGGCAGCACGTCGCCACACTCGGTCGCATCCAGGAAGTAAGGAGCTTCGAGCTCGATGCGGCGTCCCGTACCGGTCTCTTCGACCGTCACGCTCCGGACCTCGTCCCCTTCCGAGACGGCCGCAACCGGCCGGCAGCCGTACAGAATCTCGAGACGGCCGCTGTTCACATAAGGGGCCAGCATATCCTGGAGGACGCGAAGCGCCACCACCGGCTCGTGGCAGATCCGGCTGACCCACCCGTTGCCGGGATTGAGCCGATCGTTCGCAAGCGCCTCCTTGGTCATCGGATAGTTGTCCTTGTAATACGCCCGCACCCGGTTCCGGAATTCCCGGTAAGTCCCCGTACAGCCGAAGCTCTCGATCCACTTGTGCTCGTCCGGCGGCACCGCCTGGCTCGTCAGCTGACCGCCGATCCAGTCCGTTTCCTCGGTCATGATGACCCGGCAGCCGCTCTTCGCCGCTGCCAGCGCGGCGGTACAGCCCCCAAGGCCTCCTCCGATCACGATGATGTCCGCTTGCCGTAAAGTTGTTTCCATAGCCTCTGCCCACTCTCCCCTAGTCGGTAACCGGTACTCCCGGTCCCTTGCTCAAGCGGCGGCATGCCGCGGTCGGCCAGATACGCCGGCCGTTCCGTTCGCTGCCGCCGGACGGTTCTCCCCCTTGCTTCGCACGGTGAGGAAATGCCTCTCGTCATCCGCACATCCGTCTAATTCCTGCTCTCTTCGGTCAGCCCAGCCGGCCGAGCCGGTCCCATGCCAGCTTGGCGGCTCCGATCGCTCCCGCCTGGTTGCCGAGCTCCGCTGGCAGTACCCGGACGCCGCTCTGCATGTCGGCGAGCGCCTCTTGGAAGCCGTCCCACCACAGCTCCTTCACGTCGATCAGACCGCCGCCGAGAAGGACGGCTTGCGGGTTGATGCCGATGTGAATGTTATGCACCGCCACGGCCAGATGCCGGCAGAACAACCGGAATACCTCGGCTACCGCGGGATCTCCCTCGCGGTAAGCGGCGGTCACCTCATGTCCGCTCGCAAACGGACGGCCCGTCGCCTCCTGGGCGAGCCGGACCAGCGCCGTGCCGGACAGATACTGCTCGATGCAGCCCGCCTGGCCGCAGTTGCACGGACGCCCGAACGGGACGAGGATGACATGTCCCCACTCGCCGCCGTTCCAGCCGGAGCCGTGAACCAGACGGCCGCCGATCATGTTCCCGCCGCCGACGCCCGTGCCGAGCGTCAGCATCGTCAGATCGTCGAAGCCGCGGCCGGCTCCGAGCCAGTGCTCTCCGACCAGCGCCGTGTTCGCATCGTTGTCGATGACGAACGGAAGCGGGAATGCCGCTTCCAGATGCTCCTTCAGCTGGAAGCCGTGCCAGCCCGGCAAATTGTCGGTAGCGAACACGATCTGCCCGGTATCGGCATTGACCCGGCCCGCCGTGCCGACGCCGACCGCCCGAACGTCCGGCTCTCCGCTGAGAAGCTCGCGGACGACGGCCTCCACGTTCGCCACGATATGAGCTTTGCCGCGGGTAGCGTCCGTTGCAAGCCAGAATTCGCGTCCCGCCTCGCCCTTTTCGTCCAGCACGATTCCTTTGATGGAGGTGCCGCCGATATCGATTCCAAGCACTTTCTCGCTCATTGCTCTCCTGCTCCCCTCTTCGGCCCGTTAATAGATTCGGTCGGAGACGGCCTGGGCCGTCTTCTCCTTCATCGCCTTGGCATACTCGGCGTTGCGCAGCGCCAGCCCCCTGCACAGCAGATCGACGACGAACAGCTGCGACATCTTGGTCGTCATCGAGCCGCCTTCGAGCGGCGATTCCTTGCCGGCCGTCAGCAGGACGACGTCCGCTAGGCTCGTGATCGGCGATTTGGCGTAGTTCGTCACCGCGATGACCCGCGCGCCTGCCCGCTTCGCCTTGCCCAGCATGTCGTTCGTGTCCTTGGTGCTGCCCGATACGCTGAACCCGAGGGCGACGTCGCCCTCACCGAGCGTCACGGCCATCATCGCCTGCAGATGGCTGTCGAGAATCGCGTCCGAGCGGCGTCCGATCCGCAGCAGCCGATTTTTGGCGTCCATCGCCGTGATACCCGAAGCACCTACGCCGAACAGCTGGATATGCCGGGCACCGTCGAGCAGCTCCACCGCCTGCTCTAGCGCGACGCGGTCGAGCAGATTGATGCTCGTCTGTAGAACGCTGACCGCATCCTGAAACACCTGCCGGGTGTAATCCTCGCTGTCCTCCTGCTGAACGGCTCCCAGCTTCTTGAAGGTCAAGTCCTGCGCCAGCGCCAGCTTGAAATCCTGGAACCCGTGGTAGCCCACCTTGCGGCAGAATCGAATCACCGTCGTCTCTCCGACGCCCGAGATCTCCGCCAGCTCGGTGATGGAGTGAAACATCGCCTCGTCGGGCTTGTCAAGCACGAGCGAAGCGACCTTTTGCTCGGACTTGGTCAGCGACGGGTAATAGCTCGTAATGAGGGCGCTGAGGTCGTTCACGCCTGCACCTTCTCCATGGCCTGAGCGTAGCGGGCCGTAATGAGCTGCGGACGGGTAATCGCCGAGCCGACGACGACGGCATGCGCACCGAGCTCCAGCATCCGGGCAGCCTGCTCCGGCGATTCGATCTTGCCTTCGGCAATGACCGGAATGGACAACCGCTCGGCTGCCTGCTGCAGCAGCTCGAAGTCCGGTCCGTCGTCCTGCCGCGAATACGGCGTATAGCCCGACAACGTGGTCGAGACGCAGTCCACGCCGAGCGACTCGGCATAGAGCGCTTCCTCCAGCGTCGAAATATCCGCCATGATGCCCTGCCCGCGCTCCTTCATATAAGCGACGAGCTCCTCAAGCGTCTCCCCGTTCGGACGCGAACGCCGGGTCGCGTCCAGCGCGATCAGCTCCGGGCCCGCCTCCATCAGCTCGTCTATCTCCTTGCGGGTCGCCGTAATATAGACCTCGCTGTCCGGGTAGTCGCGCTTGAGCAGACCGACGACCGGCAGTCCGGTCTCCGCCTTGATAGCGGCGATGTCGACGGGCGTGTTGGAGCGGATGGCCACCGCTCCGCCTTCCTTGGCCGCCCGCGCCATCCGGGCCATGATCGCCGAGCCGAACAGCGGCTCGTGCTCGAGCGCCTGGCAAGAGACGATCAGCTTCCCTTTGATTGCAGCGAATAATTGTTGATCCATTATGATTCCGCCTTTGCTTGTGGTTTTGCCTAGGCCGGATCCTTCTCTTCTTCCTCCACATGCACCGCGAGCCCTACTTCGAACATACGGCTCCACGGCATATAGCAATCGTCGATCACGATCCGGTAGGACTCGTTAGCTATCGATTCCTGAACGAACGCTTCCAGTTCCGTTTTGACGATGGCCGAGACACGCCCCCGCTGCCCGTCCACCTGAAAATAATCCAGTCCGAGTCCCGGCAAATCCCGATTCGCCACCAGCCGCCGGACGCGCGAGCAGTAGCCTGCGTCCTCCACGAACCGGTGCGCCAGGAAATTCCGGTGCTCCTTCGTATCGCCGTAGATGGCATACAGCATGCCCTGCGCGATGCAGGTGCCAAGCGTGTTGGAGCTCGTATTCCATCCCGCATAGCCCGCCAGCTCGAACAACAGGCCTTTCTTCCGCAGCAGCTTGAAGAGCGTCAGGTCGGAGCCGTTCGCGAACGCGATATCCGCCACGACACACGGCTTGTTCAGCGTCCGGACCGCATAGGCGGCCATCACCGTCAGCTCCGTAATGTTCCGCATCACTGTATAGCCGAGGCTTGGCGCGTCCTGGTTAACCGCCTCCATCATCGTATCCCCCGGCATGTTGATGCAGAGGATGAGATCGGCCTCGGCCATCGAAGTACACATGAGGCCGCCCGCCGCAAGAATCTGGTACTTCACGCTCTCGTAGACGAGCCGGTCCTCGTAGGCCGGCGTCACGAACGGGCCGTTCGCGCTTGCAAAATGCGCATAAATGAGCGGACGCCGCCCTTTGGCCTCGTTCACCATCCGGGCAAGCAGCGTGCAGCCGACTTCGTCCGCACCCGGATACATATAGACCTGCAGCTCGACACCAAGCTCACCGACCGAAGTCCGCACCAGCTGCTGGTCGATCGCCGTCAGCCCGTACGGGGCCGAATCGTCCTGAGGGATGCTCATGAAATCGATCGTCCCGTCCTGCACGTATTCCAGTGCGAGCCGGTTCACCGCCCGGTTCACGGCGCGGCGGCCCACATAGTCGTCCAGCGCCTCCCGGGGCAGGACGGCTTCGATCTCGGCGAGCTGGGTCTTCTCCTCCTCCGTCGCAATTCCCAGCTCGATGCGATGGTGGATATAGCCCTGGAGGAAAATCTCCCGCCCCCAATCGCCGTAATAATCGGGCTCCTCGTCGCTGCTGGAATACTTCGGGCAGCGCATAATCAGGTTGAACGCATACAGCTTCAGGGAAGGATTGCGCTCCTTCAGCTTTTTCAGCCCCTTCAGCCGCTGCTCGCACTGCTCCACCGTGAGCGAATGCAGACGCGACGGAATAATGCCGCCATACAAGAGCGTGTCGAGCGACAGGATCGCACCGTCGGCATCCTTCACCTCCTCCAGCAGCCACTCCCATAGGCGGTCGACGTCGGCCGGCCGCTTCTTCAGGCCCATCCGGTCGAGTCCCGGCGTCACCAGGTCGACATCCGTCCCTTCGGCTAGCAGACGGGGGAATAGGTCGTTGCAGGGGCGTTCGTCAAGCGGAACAAATACGATCTTCATTGGGCATCCTCCTGTCCGGCGGAAGGAAAGAAGGGGATGTCCTGCCGGCGGCTGTTCGCCGCACGGCATACGCCCCTTCCTGCAGGACTGGCGTCTTGGCGCCGCCGCTCCTCCTCCGCCGGTTGTAATCCGAATTTTACCGGTTCCCTCATTCATACCATACAGGCCGTCGGCCAACAAGACGAGAACCGTGCGGATTGTAGTGGTTTCATGACCGGTTGCGCCATCTTGTGCAGGACGGGCGGGGGCATGCCCGCGCGCAACCATTCATGCTCTTCATTATATACCATATGAAGAGAATATCCAGATTATTGTTTCAACTTGGAGATTGACTCCACCACGAATTCTCCGCTGCCGCAAGAGACCTTCTATCGAATCCAGCAGTGCCTCCCCTACGGATGCTCCTGCACGCAAAAAAAGCTCTGCCTATCGAGGCAGAGCTTTCACGGATGGAAGGCACCCGGCGTGCCCCGCCTCTCCGGCGGGGCTCCCAGGCGGGGCGGTTAGCGGGTATCCGCCTTCCGCTCGATGGATTCAAACAGGAACGATTGACCGTTCCGGTAAAACCGGGGGTCATACACCCCCAGACGTCCGCCTTCGTCCACGATGACGACGAACGGCGCCCACTCTGCGAGCGTAGCGGCCCGCGGATTCTCGGCGAACAGTTCCTCGAGGTTCGCTTCCTCTCGGGATGCCAGCTTGGCCACCGGCTTCTGCCCGCTCCATGTGGCGCCCTTCGTGAGCGTGACCTCCCCGCCCGTTTTGCCGATGACCGTGAACTGGCCGGGGATAAAATCGGCCGACAGCGCCACCTGCTCGTACTGGCGGGACGCCTGCTCGTACAGCATGTAGCCCTGGGCGGATTGGACGACGATGTGCAGCGCGATCAATAGCCACACGGTGCGATAGATCCGGTGCGGTGCCCAGCGGGTGCCGGGCCGGCGTGCCAGAAGCCAGCCGCCGAGCATGAGCAGCCAGAAAACCGGAGAGACGATCGGAATCGTGCCGAACGTCAGCCGGGCGGAGGAGAACGGCTCGAAGTAGCCGGTCCCCCAGGCGTTGAACAAGTCGCTCGTATCATGAATCCAGACGGCCAGCGCGGCGATGCCGAACAGCTTCCAGCCCGCCTCCCGCACGAACAGCCGCGTGCCCGCCGTCAGCAGGAGCGCCCAGAACGGGATCAGGAACACCGAGTGCGTAATGCCTCTATGCCACATTTGGTAGCGTCCCGCCGTATCCCACCACTGCGAGACGACGTCGATGTCGGGAATCTCCGAGCCCGCTACCGTCACTAGGAGGAGCGCCCGCTTCGCCTTCACCGACAGCTTGCTTTTGTCGACGGAGCCATAGAGGGCAAGCCCGAACAGCGCGTGTGTCACCGTATCCATTCTTCGTCCATCCCCTTCCTTCTCTACGCCTCAAGCGGGCTCTATTCTATCCTACAACGCCAGCCGCAGCGTTTCCAGCTGGATGGCAGTTGCCTCTCTTCTCTTGAAGGCTCCGAATGGATGGATGTGAGAAAGAGGCACGAAGGAGAGTCCTCCGTGCCTCTTTCCTAATTTTAGCTGAGAAACCGGTCCGTGTTGCCATCAGATCAAGTTTAGAGGGCTTGCCCTTGGGGCGTCAACATCTATTTACGCGGCGCGGGCCGAGCCGGATCAGCCGTTGTAGGCCTTCAGCGCCTTGTTGACCTCTTTCCAGCTCGGACGCTTGCCGTACATCAGGACACCGACACGATAGATCTTAGCCGACATCCAGCCGAAGAACAGGATCGAGGCGAGCAGCAGGACGAGCGACAGGGCAATCTCCCACCAGGCCGGATGGGAGAGGCCGATCCGCAGGAACATCGCGTTCGGGGAGAAAAACGGCACGTAGGACATGATCCGGATGAACATTGCGTCCGGGTTGTTGATCCCGAAGATTGCGATGTAGAACGACGCCAGGCCGAGGAACGTCAGCGGCATGGTCGCCTGTCCGAGATCTTCCGTCCGGCTGACGAGCGAGCCGACGGCGGCGTAGATCGTCGCGTACAGGAAGAAGCCCGTCAGGTAGAACACGAACAGATAGAGGACGAGGACGAGCGGCAGGTCGCTCCAGCTGATACCGAGCGAGGCGATCATCTCCTGGTTCGCCGGGACGGACAGATTGACGGCGGCAGCCGCCACGAACACGAGCAGCTGGGCCAGCCCAAGCAGCAGCATGCCAATCACCTTGCCGAACATTTGCGTCAGCGGCGAGATGCTCGAGATGAGCACCTCCATCACCCGGGAGCTCTTCTCCGCCGTGATTTCCGTCGCGATCAGATTGCCGTACATCGTCATCATCATGAACAGCAGAATGATCAGCACATAAACGAGAAAGTAGCTTACCTTCTCCTGCGTTTCCGTCTTGCCGGGTGCCGCCTCTCCGGAATCACCGACGGTCACGGGGTGAAAAGAGAGCGGCGCCTTCAGCTGTTCTGCCTGCTTCGGTGTCAGGCCGAGCTCCCGCACGACCCAATCGCGCTGGAACGCCTCCAGAGAGGCCTGCACCTCATACAGGCTGCGGCCCTCCAGCTTGCTCTCCGATTTGTAGGTCACCGCGGGGAACGCGCCGTTCGCAGGAGCACCGAACGAGACATAGCCTTCGATTGTGCCGTCCGCCAGCTTCTTCTTGGCTGCGGTCTCGCTCTCTTCCTCCGAGGAGGCGGACAGCAGCTCCCCGCGCAGGCTCTGGCTTTCCCCCGTCCCGAGGTGATCCGCGAGCGCCCGGCCGTAGCCCGCCCGGTCTTCGAGAATGCCGATCGTCATCCCTTCCTTGGAACCGGAATTGCCGGAGAACGCAGAGATCAGATGAGGAAGGTTGATTGCAACCGACAGCAGCAGCACAATAATAAGGGAGGTCACAAGGAAGGACTTGGCCCTGACCCGGTTCCAAAATGTGAAGCGAATAACGGTGGCCAGCTTATTCATGCGGATCGCCCACTTTCTTGATAAAGATTTCGTTCAATGTCGGCTCCATAACTTGGAACCGGTTGACGGCGGCCTGCTGCATGGCCGTCTCCAGGATGAGACGCGCGGCCTTGTCGCTGCCGATCCGCAGCTCCGTCCCGTTCTCCTTCCGCTTCACGGCGAGAACGCCCGGAATCTGCTCCAATCCTTCTACCGGCCGATCGGTCTCGAGGAGCACCCTCTCTTTGGGGAAGGACTGCTTGATCTCCCGCAGGCTGCCCTTAAGCACCGTATTCGACCGGTGCAGGATGCAGATATTCTCGCACAGCTCCTCCACATGGTCCATCCGGTGGCTGGAGAACAGGATCGTCTTGCCCTCTCCGCGCAGCTCGAGGACCGTTTCCTTGAGCAGCTCGACATTGACCGGGTCCAGCCCACTGAACGCTTCGTCCAGAATGAGAATGTCGGGATCGTGGATGACCGAGGCGATGAACTGAATCTTCTGCTGGTTGCCCTTGGACAACTCCTCCACCCGTTTGTCGTAATACTCCGGTACCCGGAACCGATCCAGCCAACGTTTCAGGTTGCGGTCGGCCTCCTGGCGCGAGAGGCCGCGCAGCTCTGCCAGATACAGAATCTGCTCGCTGACCTTGATCTTCGGATACAAGCCCCGCTCCTCGGGCAGATAGCCCATCTGGCTGCGCAGCTCGTTGCGGTACGGCTTGCCCTTCCATAGAATCTGCCCGGCGTCCGGGTAGATCAAGCCAAGCACCATGCGCATCGTCGTCGTCTTCCCCGCTCCGTTGCCGCCCAAGAGACCAAAGATCTCACCCTGGCGTACCTCCAGACTGATGGCATTCACCGCCGTTTTGTCCCCATACTGCTTCGTCACGCGATCCAGCTGCAGCGTCGTCATCCGATATCTCTCCCCTGCTTAATAGTCAATGTCGTTAAGATTTGCGCGCCGCATTCCTGCGTTCCCGAATCAGCTGAGCCAGAATGGCATTCAGCTCTAGAGCTTCCGTTTGAAGGATGCGGATCCCTTCTTCCTTCAAGCGGCTCGCAGCACTGGCGTAATCGCGTGTCGCGATCCGGTAGGGGCCTTCGCCCTCCAGTCCAATGAAGCCGGGAAGCTCTTCCGGCCGTTCCGGCAACCGTTCGATCCAGACAGCCTTCCAGCCGTCCTTCAGCTCATCCTTCTCGTACGTTCCGATCAGCCGGCCCTCATAGAGAAACGCGACATAATCCGCCAGTTTCCAGACCTCTTCCTGGATATGAGTCGCGAGAAGCACGGTCCGCCCTTCCTGGTCCATGAACCGCTTCACTTCATCAATCAGCTGTCCGGAAGCGAGCGGATCGAGGCCCGACGACGGTTCGTCGAGCAGCAGCAAGTGCGGCTGGGCCGCCAAAGCCATGATTAGATCGACCTTGCGCAGCGTTCCTTTGGACATGCCCTTCAGCTTGCTGCTATCCTTCAGGCCAAAGGCATCCAGCAGCCGTTTGTATTCGGCCTCGCTCCAATGCGGATACCAGAGCGACAGGAACGCGGCGATGTCCCCGACTCTGCGAGCCGCCATATCGTAATCGGACAGCTCGGGCACGTAGCCGATTCGGCCCTTGATCGCCGTTTCCCCTTCGGAATACGTGCTGCCGAAGATTCTCACTTCGCCTTCGTCCGGCTGAAGCAGATTCATCAGCAGGCGGAACATGGTGCTCTTGCCCGAGCCGTTCGGCCCCACGATTGCAGTGACCATTCCCTCTTCAACGGCCAGCTCCATCGGCCCGAAAGCGAATTCGTCTCCGTAATGCTTCTCTACGCTTTGCAGAATAACGGCTTCGCTGCCTGTTCTCATTTCGGTTCCCCCTTACTCTTCTCCAGCAGCTGGATCAGCTGCTCCACGATCGCCCGAATTTCTTCCGGCGGACACTGCACCCGGTAGGCCAGCTCTATGGCTTCCTGCAGCGCGTCGTGAACCGCTTTGTACCGATACTGCTCCAGTTCCTCACTCCCCACCTTGGCGACGAAGGTCCCCGTTCCCTGGCGGGAACGCAGCAGCCCTTCCTTCTCCAAATCCTGGTACACCCGCCGGATCGTGATGACACTGCAGGCCAGATCGGCTGCGAATTCCCGGTTAGACGGGAGCAGATAGCCTTCTTTCAAATGCCCGCTCAGAATGAGCGCACGCAATTGTTCCTTGATTTGCGAGTACAGCGGCTCCGCGCTATCGCTTGAAACATGAATGGGTATGCGCATTCTCTCTTGCCCCCTTTTTACTACCTGGCGTACTTTAGGCCAAATCCCGTTTCTGGACTCCCTTGACCATCAGGCGAGAGAACCCATACAAAGACAGGAACCCGGCTGCGAGGGTAAGAAGCGGCGGCACGATCCCGTAGTTCCCGATCAGCCAAATGCTTCCTTGGACGAGATGTGTTCCGAGGAGAGCCATGCCGATCGGAATGCCGACATAAGGAATGAACAACAGAAACGACACGAGCAGGTACTTTTTTTCGCGGCTGCACATTTCCAGGTACAGGTACCAGCTGCCGATCAAGAGAGAGAAGCCGGTCCAGAACGCAACAAACAGGAGATACTCTCCAATTGTCTGAAGCCCAAAGGACTGAACGAGAACGAATCCGACCGGAACGAAAAAGATGATCTCCATGACAACCAGCGTCAGGAGGTACTCCACGACTCTTGCCTTCACCAGCTCCTCCGTCGAGATTGGATATCTCTTGAGGAAGGCCAGCTTGCGGGAAAACGTAGCCTGCTTGAAATAATTCCTGTAGTCGGCCGTCAGCATGAGAAAGCCGAGCGAAGGAACCAGCCCGAGGAAATAGAAATCCAGGACCACCATGTTGAACGTTTCCACCTCGGGTACTTTATAAGCCCCGAATATAAGCGACGTTCCTATAAAAGCCGCAAAGAGCATAAACCCGGCGGACCATACAATGCCCAGTCCGTGCCTGCGCAAGCTCATGCTCAGCAAAGCCCCCTGTTTGTTCGTCTGCATGACGTTGACCACTCTCCCACCTAGTTTCTAAAGCTGCTGTTACTACTGTTTATATCTTTATACACAGTATACCCACTATTTTCCCCTTTGGCAATCCCTTTGCACAAAAAAAAAGCCAGCCCTCCCCATAGGGAAAGCTGGCTGATTCGGTCTGTCGGGTTATGACGCGCTCCTAACCGGTACGATGGGATCAATCGGTGCCTCCGGTTCGAAGCTTCGGGGCTGGCGTGCCGGCGCGGCCGCGCGACGTCCAGTCAAGAGAGCTCGTCCCAGAAGTTCTCTCCGAGACACTGCCTCCGGCTTGTATAGAAGGGCGGTCAGCTGGTCGGCAGCTGGCTCCGCTCGAGGAACGCGGCGTCCATATCCGCTTCCTTCGCCTTCTCGGTACGGTACCAGCGGAAAAACGTCACGGCCAAAATGGTTCCGTAGACGATCTCCTGAATAATCTTCATGATAACCCCGCCGAGCTGCTGGTCGTCGATCGAAGGCAGCCAGGAGATCAGCTGAGGAGCGTTCAGGTAGGGATCGTACAGCTGCGTCTTCGCAAAGATGATCAACGCGCACGCTGGCGTCAGCAGAACGCCGATCGCGAAGATATAACCGAGCCGCTGCAGATCCGAAATCCGGTTCCAGCCGGGAATGGTAACGAAGATCGGGAACCACATCTGGAACGACACGAACACGAGGACCCAGTGATAGGTGAGATGCCCCCACGACGATGCCGTGACCGCGTTGAAGATATACGGAATGTGGTAGAACGAGAACATCATGTTAAACAGGAACAGAGCCAAAAGCGGCTGACTGAACGGATAGACCCATTTCTTGACAAACGGCTTGCGCAGCACCGAAGCGATCATCCAATCTGGCAGACCGGCATAGACCATCGGTGGAAAAACCAGATACATGAGGGACATCTGCGTCATGTGGGAACTGAACAGCAAGCTGTGTCCGTAATAGTTGATCGGGCTGCCCTGTCCGAAATACAGGGTGAGTAGCGCCATCACCATCCAGAATTTCTGCTTCCCGGATACCGGTTTGGCGTCTTGGAAGCGTCCACGTCCCTTGCCGATGAAGTAAAAATAGAGCGCGCCAAGCAGAACCACAATGAGGAAGATATCCGGCCGCCAGAGCGCAAAAAACGTGGCATCCTGCGAGTGGCCCATATGATTCATGTGGTTGTTCATGAGATCGCGACCCCCTTTGACAATGATGTGGGTTGGCGTGGGGCAGGTATAGCAAAAGGGACGGAGTTAGACTTGATTGACCGACTCCGCCCCTTGCCTATAGGCCTTGCTGTTTACCTTACCACCACATCCAGAAGATGGCGGCCATGAAACCCCCGATGGCAACGAACGCGCCGAACGCAATTCCGATGATCGGGTAAACGTGATCCCGTTCCTTCATGTGCATCCAGACCGCCAATTGGAGGACGGCTTGCACGATGGCCATTCCGACCAGGAAGATGACGAGGAACATTTTATCAAGCCCCAGATACATAACCGCGGCGAAAGCCAGCATGGTTAGAAGGATCGAGGCAATGTAGGTGATGTAGTGGTTCTTGGGACCTTCCAGGCGATGACGCCCGCTCGGGGACGATGTATGCTGCTGTTCGCTCATTCGCTTAACCCGCCTTTCCCAACAAGTACACGACGCTGAAAATGAAGACCCATACGACGTCGATAAAGTGCCAGTACAAGCTGGCTACATAAAACTTCGGAGCCGTGACAACAGTAAGGCCTTTCTTCATGCCCTGGATGCAGAGAAGAGCAATCCAGCAGACACCAAAGGCGACGTGCGCGCCGTGGAATCCGACAAGCGTGTAGAACGAGGTGCCGAACGCGCTGCTCGTGAACGTATGGCCTTCATGCACATACTCCACGAACTCATAAATCTCGAGACCCAGAAATGCGAGGCCGAGGACAACGGTCACCCACAGCCAGGTGAGCATCTTCTTCACCTGCTGACGGTGCATGGCCATCATGGCCATGACACTCGTCAAGCTGGAGGTGAGGAGGATGAAGGTGGCGACGGCAACCATGCCGAGCTTAAAGATTTGGTCTCCGGTCGGTCCCTCCGGAACCGAATTGCGGAGGGCGATGAAGGAGGCGAACAGAGTGCCGAAGAGTACCATCTCGCCGCCAAGGAACAGCCAGAAGCCCAGGATCTTGTTCTTTCCTTCCAATGTTGCCTTCTCGGGTTCGGCCGGCAGCGTTCCCATATCATGTACGTTAGCCATTAAGCCTTAACCCCCTTGTCTTCCAACTCTTCCGGTTCGATATGCCAACCGTGGTCGTCATATACCGATCTCAGGAACATGCAGAGGAAGGTAATGACCAAACCGATGATCGCGATAATATGATTGCCGAACAGCGTGGCCAGCAATCCGTTCTCAAAATCGTACTTGGCGTACATGAAGCCGAATCCGGCGATGAACAGCCCGACGGACATGAAAAACGGCAGAATCGTCGGCGACGGCATGTGGATCGAGCCGATCGGCTCGGCAGGCGTCATTTCTTTGTTGCCAGCGCGCTTCTCTTTCCAGAAAGCGTCCAGACCGCGCACAAGCGGAGTTTGTTTAAAGTTGTATTCCGGAGCCGGCGATGGGATCGACCACTCGAGCGAACGTCCGTCCCACGGATCGGCCGGAGCGTTCTTCGGCTTCAGTGCGGTGATGATGATGTTAAGCACGAAGGCGATGGTTCCGATGCCCATCAAGAAGGCGCCGATGGAACTGGCCATGTTGCCCATCTCGAGCTGTACGCCCGTCTCGTACGTGAACACCCGTCGCGGCATTCCCATCAATCCGAGGAAATGCTGCGGGAAGAAGGTCAGGTGGAAGCCGATCATGAACGTCCAGAAGTTCAATTGGCCGAGTCCTTCATGAAGCATCCGGCCGAACATCTTCGGCCACCAGTAATAGAACCCGGAGAAGATCCCGAAGATCAGACCACCTACGATAACGTAGTGGAAGTGCGCAACGACGAAGTAGGAATCATGATACTGGAAGTCCGCCGGGGGCACCGCCAGCATGACCCCCGTCATTCCGCCCATGACGAACGTCGGGATGAAGGCAATCGCCCACAGATTGGACGAGTTGAAGATAATCTGTCCGCCCCACATCGTGAACAGCCAGTTGAAGATCTTAATCCCCGTCGGTACCGCGATGGCCATCGTCGCTACCGCGAAGATTCCGTTCGCTACCGGTCCGAGGCCGGTCGTAAACATATGGTGAACCCAAACCATGAAGCTCAGGAAGCCGATCAGCAGCGTCGCGAAAACCATCGAGCTGTAACCGAACAACCGCTTGCGGGAGAAGGTCGATACGACTTCGGAGATAATCCCGAACGCCGGCAGAATCAGAATGTAAACCTCAGGGTGACCGAAGATCCAGAAGATGTGCTCCCAGAGAACTTCGTTACCGCCCTTGCTGACGTTGAAGAAGTTACCGTCAAACAGACGATCGAAGGTGAGCTCGACCAGACCAACGGTAACGGCCGGGAAAGCGAAGAGAATCAGCACCGATGTAACGAACGAGGTCCAGGTGAACATCGGCATTCTCATGAAGGTCATGCCCGGTGCACGCATGTTGATAATCGTGACCAGGAAGTTGATGCCCCCGATCAGCGTGCCGAGACCGGCGATCTGAAGGCCCATGGCGTAGAAGTCGACGCCTCTCAGGCTCGTATCGCTGGAGAGCGGCGCATAAGCCGTCCAGCCTGCGTCCGGTGCGCCACCGAGGAACCAGCTGAGGTTAAGCAGCAGTCCCCCGAACACGAACAGCCAGAAGCCCAGGGAGTTCAGGAAAGGGAACGCTACGTCCCGCGCGCCGATCTGGAGCGGCACGATCGCGTTCATAAACCCGAACAGTAGCGGCATCGCGGCCAGGAAGATCATGGTGGTGCCGTGCATCGTTAAAATCTGGTTATACGTTCCGCCGATGAAGATCTGATTGTCGGGAAACATCAGCTGGATCCGGATCAGTAGGGCTTCCAGTCCTCCTATTAAGAAGAAGATCCCGCCGGCGAGAAAATATAAAATGCCGATTTTTTTATGGTCGACGGTGGTGAGCCAATCCATCAACCCGCTGTATCGTTTCACAGCATGAGAATGAGCCAACGTGGTAACCTCCTTTTCTACAGATGTCCTTATTTAAGCGTTTCTAAGTACTTGACGAGCTGGTCCACTTGATCTTCGTTCAGATTGACCTTCGGCATCTTAGTGCCAGGCTTCTGAGCTTGCGGATCCTGAATCCACTTCTTCACGCTTGCAGCGTCGTGAGGCAGAACGCCAGCTACTTCGGTACGGTTCGCAAAGCCGTTCAGGTTCGGGCCGAGACCGGCGCCCTCGCCGCCAACGGCGTGACAGGACAGACAGTTGTCTTTGAACACTTGCTCGCCCTTCGCGGTGTCTGCGGTTACCTTGGCAGGGGTCTTCTTGCCCTCCACCCATTGGTTGTACTCCGCTTCGCTGACGGCGACAACCTTGAAGTCCATCAGAGAGTGGGACGCGCCGCACAGCTCGGCGCACTTGCCGCGGTAAATCCCCGGCTTGTCGGCCTGCAGGTGCATAATGTTGCTCATGCCCGGGTTGGTGTCGATCTTACCGGCCAGGGCAGGCACCCAGAAGGAGTGCTTCACGTCGGAAGAGGTCAGCTCGAGAGCGACTCTCTTGCCTACCGGTATGTACATGTCCTGCGCGGTGTTGATGTTGTTATCCGGATATTCGAACTGCCACCAGAACTGGTGAGCGGTTACTTTAATGTGCACGACGCCTTCTTCTTCTCTCAGATCCTTGGAGTGCTCGAACGTATACTTGATAGTCGGCACGGCAATGACGATGAGCAGAAGAATCGGAATGACAGTCCAGATAATCTCGAGTACGTGGTTCCCCTCAACCTGCTTGGGGATTTGATCTTGGCCCTTCTTCTTGCGGTAGCGAACCAAGACATATATGTAGATAATCATGACCACCGCAAAAACGAAGATCATTACCGCGAGGCTGAGCTTCATCAGGAAGAACTGTTCTGATGCTACCGGCCCTTGCGGGTCAATCGCGGATATGGAAGGATCCCCACATCCGGCTAGCGCCAATACCGCCAACAGGGGCATGAGACGCCACAACAATTTCCATCGATTCATCACTTATCAACCCCACTTGTCAGTTGTTAACCGTTAACACGGATGTCACACCTTGTCAATCGACGCAATCACTTTATTAACTATAGATTCGTTAACTTTGTTTGTCAATCTTTCAAGAAAAGTTCACACAATGTTCTAAATCCCCGCCACTACACAGTTTTTCCTTCTTGGTTATTTCCTAAAGCTGTCTAATTTATGCAGCTTTTCCACGGAAGCGAGCGGATATTTCCTGTCGAAAAATCAATCCTAAACCTATGACAGAACCATTATCGGGATTCCGGGGAGGAGTGCAGACTATGACCAAAAATTGGATACGGATCTCGGCGGCCACGGTTGCCGGTGGGATGCTTCTGATTGCATCCGCCTGCGGCTATAACGAATACGGTGACAAGCGGAACAATTACAATTACGGCAGCACCAAGGGCGCCTCGAAAGACGAAAAGATGTCCCGCGCGTACGGACCGCGGATGTTGGGCCCGACGCTTCACGACAACAAGAGGCTGATGTTCAGCCAGACGCTGTCCCGCCGGGTCGAGGCGATCGACGGCGTGAACTCGGCGCTGGTTATGCTGACGGACCAGAACGCCTATGTAGCCATTCTTGTCGACAACACGGCTACCGGTACGATCGGCGGCTCGGGCCCCCGCCAGGAAACGAATAACTCCGGCACTTCGCTCGGCCGCTACAACCCGGAAACGTTCAGCCAATACGCGAATCCCAACGACTTGGCTACCGGCATCAACAACTACTGGACCGTCTCCAAGCCGGAGAACCTCTCGCATGCGTTCAAGCAGCGGATTGCCCAGACGATCCGGGCTTACCATCCGGCTGTCGTGGAGGTTCACATCTCGGCAAACCGCGAGTTCATCAACCAGATGAATATGTATGCGCAGGAAAGCTGGAAGGGCCACCCGCTGGACGGGTATGCGGAAGACTTCAATAAAATGGTGAACCGCCTGTTCGGCGGCAATGGAAACGTACTCCCTCAATCGGCCCGAAACCGGTAAGGATAGCTTTCCTATATTTATAGTAGAGATTCATCCCATCTCGGCACCGTCTTGAATGACCTGTTCCAATAAGAGGAAAACGGGAGACTTTTCTACATTTAAATGTAGCGGATGTTCGTGCCCTTCTCCATTTCGTGGTACAATCATTGGGATTCGAATTACCCAAAGGAGTTGTACAGATGCCTAACCCATTTACGGCATTCGGAATAAGCAGCGAATTAAACGAGCGGCTGCGGGCGGACGGGATCGTCCATCCGACGCCCGTCCAAGAGCAGGCGATCCCCGCCATTCTGTCGGGACGCGATGTCGTGGCTCAGGCGCAGACGGGAACCGGCAAAACGCTGGCGTTCGTCCTTCCGATTCTTCAAAAGCTGAACCCCCGCAAAAAAGCGGTGCAAGCCCTTATTATCTCTCCTACGCGGGAGCTGGCGCTGCAGATCACGGAGGAAACGTCCAGACTCGGCCCGGTTGTGGACGCCAACGTGCTCGCCGTCTACGGCGGGCAGGACGTCGAGCGGCAATTGAAGCGGCTTGAGGATGGCAGCGTGCACGTCATTGTCGGGACACCGGGTCGTCTGCTCGATCACTTGCGCCGGGGAAGCATCCACTTCGGCAAGCTCGACGTGCTCGTACTGGACGAAGCAGACCAGATGCTGCATATGGGCTTCCTCGCCGAGGTCGAGGAGCTGATTGCCCAGACCTCTTCGGACCGCCAGACTCTCCTGTTCTCGGCCACGATGCCGGAAGCGGTCCGCTCGCTGGCGAGACGATACACGAACGATCCGGTCGATATTCGCATCGACCCCGAGAGACGAACCGTGGAGGCGATCGAGCAGGTCGTCATCCAGACAACCGACCGTCAGAAGCTGGATGCGCTCTGCAAGGCGGTTCAGGAGCAAAATCCGTACCTGGCCATGATCTTCTGCCGGACCAAAGTCCGCGCTTCCAAGCTGAACGCTTCGCTTCAGGAACGCGGCTTCCTGTCGGACGAGCTGCACGGCGATCTGACCCAGGCCAAGCGGGAGCAGGTCATGAAGCGGTTCCGCGAAGCGAAGATACAGCTGCTCGTCGCCACCGATATGGCGGCCCGCGGGCTTGATGTGGAGGGAGTCACGCACGTCTACAACTACGACATCCCCCACGATACCGAAACCTACATCCATCGGATCGGCCGAACCGGACGAGCCGGCGAACGCGGCGTCGCCGTCACGTTCGCTGCACCGCGCGATGCGATGTATCTCGAGAAGATCGAGCGCGGCATGCGCGAGGTGCTCCGCAAGGAGGCGGCGCAGGTCGGAGCCCGGGCTGCGAAGCCGGGCGGGGCCGGCGGAGGAAACGAGAAGCCGGAGCAAGGACGGCGCGGAGCCGGCACTGCCGCGCGTGCCGGCGGGCGCTTCGCAAAGTCCGGCAACGAAGGCGGCGCGGGTCGCGGACGCTCCGGCAAGCCGGCCGCTGGCAGGCGGCCCGGCACACGCAGCGCCGGCGTTTCCGCACAGCCCGGCGGACGCTCCGGCGCACGTGGAGCTGGCGCTGCCGCGCAGCCCGGCGGGCGCTTCGCCAAGCCTGGCGCCGAAGGCGGCGCGGGCCGCTCCGGCAAGCCTGCCGCGGGCGGGCGCTCCGGCACACGCGGCGAACGGCCCGGCGGCGGCCGCGGGCGGCGCGGGCGCTGACGCCAGTGCGCGGCCGAGCGTAGCTTCGCAGGCAAGAAAGCCGAAAGGACCAGCGGTTCGCCGCTGGTCCTTTCGGCTTTCTGTGTGCCCGCGAAGCGAGCGAGGTGCGCAGGCCCGCGCAGAGCCGGGCCCTCTCCGGCCGCCCCGCTCGAGCCGTCAGGCCTCACCCGCTTCCGCCAGGCGCCTGCGCAGCCAGCGGATCTGGCCGCGGTGGCTGAGCTCGTCCTCGATCACGTGGAACCATTTGAAATAGTTGTTCGCCTGCTTGTCGTACCAGAACGGTGTCTCCACGAACAACCAGTCGTCCCCCAAGCGAGCCAGCTCGCGCAGCGTTCGGCCGCGCACTTCCTCCAGATCGGCCAAATACTCGTCCAGCGAACGGCCCCGGTGAACCCTGGCTCCTTCCTCGCCGAGCTGAAGGCCGGGCCCCCAGCGGCTCTCTTCTTCCTCGGTAAAGCTACGGCCGTCGAACGTCAGTACCTGGTAGATCGCCTCCACGGCAGCCATATGCCCGAGCAGCATCCCGATCGAATTGCTCGCCTCGTCAAAACGCACGTCAAGCTCCCGGATCGTCAGCCCTCGGACCGCCGCCAGCGTCGTATGCCGCGCATAGCCCATCATCGCGACAAGCTGGCCGATCTGCGGCGAATAGCCCGGCCTGGGACCGATCCGGTAGACGTCTTCATCCGCAAGGCGCCGGCTCCACTCAGCTGCATAGTCTTCTTTCTGGTTATTCATGGAACCCCTCCTCTGTCTATAGAGTATCATAAGATGTGTTATGATATAGGAAGAACCCACTGGAAAGCAAGGAGGGCACGAACAACGCTATGAAAATCGTATCTATAGAACCAACGCCAAGCCCGAATTCCATGAAGCTGAACATGGACGAGTCGCTTCCGATCGGGGTTCGCAGAGCGTTTGCCGCCGCAGAGCGGGACAAGGCACCCGAGCCGCTGCGCGGCCTGCTGGCCATCGACGGCGTGACGGGCGTCTTTCATACAGCCGATTTTATTGCCTTGGACCGCCATCCGAAGGGAGATTGGCAGCGGATTCTGAGGGAAGCCCGCGGCATTCTTGGCGAGAGCAGCGAATTCGACCGCCAGGCGCCGGCCGGCGTCGGCCCCGGTGCCGAAGGGGCCGGGGACGCGTTCGGCGAGGTGACCGTGCTCGTTCAGATGTTCCGCGCCATCCCGATGCAGGTGCGGGTCAAGAGCGGCGGCGAGGAACGGCGGGCTGCCCTGCCCGAACGGTTCGCGAACGCCGCGATGGAGGCCGGTGCCGCCTCTCCCAACCTGATAACGGAACGGAAGCTGGTGGAGCACGGCGTCCGCTACGGAGAGCTGGACGACGTTCTCGCCGAGATCGTCCGCGAATTGGAAGCGGCCTATGATGAGAGCCGGCTGACGGAGCTCGTCAAAGAAGCGATGGCGATGACCCCTGCCGAAGCAGCCGATCCCGAGGCAGCCGCCGAAGCCAAGAAGCCGGCGGGCCATGACGGAACGGAAGCGAGAGCCCATCTCGCCGAGGCGCTGCAGAGCGACGATTGGCGAGTCCGGTTCGCCGCGCTGGAGCGGTTCTCGCCGGACGAGGAGGCGATTCCGCTGCTCGCCCGTGCGCTCGACGATCCGCAGATGTCGATCCGGCGCCTGGCGACGGTCTACCTCGGCGACATCAAGACGCCGGAGGTGCTGCCGTTCCTGTTCCGCGCGCTGCGCGACAAGTCGGTGGCCGTCCGCCGCACCGCCGGAGACACACTGTCGGACATCGGCAGCCCCGAGGCGATCGGCCCGATGCTGCAGGCGCTGCAGGACCCGAACAAGCTGGTCCGCTGGCGGGCCGCCCGCTTCCTCTTCGAGCAGGGCGACGAATCGGCGCTCGAAGGACTGCGCGCCGCCTCCGAGGACCCCGAATTCGAGGTCCGTATGCAGATCCGCCTCGCCATCGAGCGGATCGAGGGCGGCGAGGAGGCCCAAGGCTCCGTCTGGCAGCAGATGACCAACCGCGACCGGTAGCTAGCATCGCCCGACCTCTCGGTCCGGTCCCGTCCGCCCTACCCTTAACCGAGCGGAACCGGGACCCGGCGTGAGCCGGATTTGGGCCGAGCATCCGATAGCTGTCTAGCTGCGGGAAGGGCACGCACCTCGCGGCTGCAGCGGCACCAAGCCGCCCGCCCGCCTTTCAGCCATCTTGCAGCAGGACGTTTCCGTTATACATAAGGACCGAACCGGCAGCCGCCGTTCGGTCCTTTCTTTTTGCTTTCTTTTGTGGCCGGGGCTCCGGCCACGGCTGGAAGTTTGCTCGATTCTTCCGTAGGAAACGGCTGAGCTTAGAGCCGTCGGCCCACCCTCCGGGGTGGGGCGGAAGCTCCCGCTCCCTTTTCCTGCTATTCCTTCCCGTCCGAATCGCCGGAAGCATCCAGATGCTCGCGAATGAGCTGCATCTTCAGCTCCCAGAGCGCTTCGCTCAGGTCGACCGGATATTCCTCCGGATTCAGCTTGCGCAAGTATTCCGGCCAGAACTGCTGCAGCTGCTCCTCGTGGTAGTGCCGGATCTCCTCCAGCGTCGGAAGCTGGTAGACCTGCTTGCCCTCTACGTATATCGGCTCAAGAATCGGCACCGCATGGTAATCCTTCACCCGCTTCTGAATGAAGGTATGGGTCGGATTGAACAGCTTGAGCGGCCGGGTTTCGTCCAGCTGCTCGTCAGCGAGCGTAATGTAGTCGCCTTCGGCCTTCCCCGTCTTCTTGTTGAGAATCCGGTAGATGTTCTTGATGCCCGGGTTCGTGATCTTCTCCGGATTGCCCGAGATTTTGATCGCCGGCACGTAGCCTTCGTCGTCTTCCCGCGCGACCAGCTTGTAGACCCCGCCGAGAGACGGCTGGTCCCCCGCCGTGATGAGCTGGGTGCCGACCCCATAGACGTCGATCCGCGCTCCCTGCGCCTTCAGGTCGAGAATCGTATTCTCGTCCAGATCGTTCGAAGCCGTAATGGTCGCGTCGGTCAGACCGGCTTCGTCCAGCATTTTGCGCGCCTGGATGGACAGGTAGGCGAGGTCGCCGCTATCCAGCCGGATGCCCTTGAGCCGCTTGCCCTTCTCCTGCAGATAACAGGCCGTCTTGATCGCGTTCGGCACGCCGCTGCGCAGCGTATCGTACGTATCCACGAGCAGCACCGATTCGTCCGGCAGGGCGTCGGCGAACCGGCGGAACGCTTCCTCCTCCGTTGCATGATCCTGCACCCAGGCGTGGGCGTGAGTTCCCTTAGTCGGAATGCCGAACATCATGCCCGCCCGCATGTTGGAGGTGCCGTGGAAGCCGGCGATATAGGCTGAGCGGGCGCCCCAGATCGCCGCATCTGCTTCCTGGGCGCGGCGCGTGCCGAACTCGAGCAGGGTCTCGGTGCTCGCCACCTGCTTGATGCGGGCCGCCTTGGTCGCCAGCAGCGTCTGGAAGTTCATGAAGTTCAGAAGCGCCGTTTCGATCAGCTGCGCCTCGAATACCCTCGCCTCGACGCGGATGAGCGGCTCGTTCGGGAACACGAGCTGGCCCTCCCGGACCGAGAACAGGTTCCCCGTGAACCGGAACGCCCGCAGCTCGTCATAAAACGCCGGGTCGTAATTCTCCTCCTGCTCGGCCAGGTAAGCGATCGACTGCTCATCGAACCGCAGTGCGTTCAGGTAGTTGACGATCCGCTCCAGCCCGGCGAACACCGCAAAGCCGTTGCCGAACGGCAGCTTGCGGAAGAACGCGTCGAACACCGCCTTCCGGTTGTGCGTTCCGTTGCGCCAATGCGCGTACATCATGTTGATCTGGTATTTATCTGTATGCAGAGCCAAATTCTCGCAATCCACCGTTATGCCTCCTCCTTGATGCTGCCCTTGCGTGCGATCGCCGCGCCCAGCGTTCCTTTGAAATGGCCCAATGCCCATTCATGCCCCGCCGCGTTGAAGCTTGCGACCGCATCCTCGTGGATGACGGTCCGGAACCCTTTGTTATACGCATCGACTGCGGTATGCAGCACGCAGATGTCGGTGCAGACGCCCGCCAGGTGAACCTCGCGGATGTTCCGCTTCCGCAGCTCCTCCTCGAGTGCGGTGCCGTGAAACGCGCTGTACCGCGTCTTGTCCATCCAAGTGATGCGGTCGGCATACTTGGCAAACACGTCCTTCAGCCGGCCGTACAGTTCCCGGCCCGCCGTCCCGCGGATATTGTGGGGCGGGAAGAGCTTCGCTTCCGGGTGATCCGGGTCGTTCTCCTCGTGCAGGTCGACCGCCATGACTACCCAGTCCCCCCGCTCGGCGAACGTCTCCGTCAGCTCGGCGATTCTCTCCTCAATGGCGAGCGCCGGATCGCCGACCGGCAGCTTCCCCACAACAAAGTCATATGTAAAATCGACAACGATGAGCGCCTTCAATTCGAACGACTCCCTTCCGCAATCCGATGATCCTGTCTGTATAGTGTTGGTATTCCCTTGCCGCTACATTCTTTTCCCTCCGCCTCGTTCCGCCGCCTGCCTCTATTCGACCCGCACCGCCAGAGCCTGGGCCATCAGGCTGATCTCGGCCGCCTTGAACGCATGCTCCTGGGTCATGGCGGTCTCCGTCCGGTCCATGCAATCCCGGATGAGCTGGCCGAAATAAGGAAAGCCGACCTTGCCGTGAACCGGGAAGTAGTGCTCCCCTTCGTGATTCACGAGGAAGACGTGATCCCGCGTCCGCTCCCGGGCGATGTCGATGTACTTGCGCAGCTCGATCGTCCCGTCGGTGCCGAGGAGAATCATCCGGCCGTCTCCCCACGTGCCGAGCCCGTCCGGTGTAAACCAGTCGACGCGAAAATACCCGGTCGCCCCGTTATCGCCAATGAGCGTAAAATCGCCGAAATCCTCCAGCTCCGGATAGGCCTCCTTATGGCGGTAATTCGCTACCTTGCTCGCCGCTACACGCGCATCCCTCGCGCCGGTGAACGTCAGGAACTGCTCCGCCTGATGGCTGCCGATGTCACACAGAATGCCTCCGTACTTCTCCTTGCGGAAGAACCAGTCCGGTCGCGAAGATGCGTTCAGCCGGTGCGGGCCAAGCCCGATCACCTGCAGCACCCTTCCGATCGCGCCGTCCTGAACGAGCTGCTGGGCGAACAGGGCGCTCTCGACATGCAGCCGCTCGCTGTAGTAGACCGCGTATTTGCGTCCCGTTTCCCGGACCGCCTCCCGCGCCAGCTCCAGCTGCCCGAGCGTCGTGAACGGAGCCTTATCCGTGATGTAATCCTTGCCGCTGCGCATGACGCGCAAACCAAGCGCACACCGGTCGGAGGGGATGGCCGCACCCGCGACCAGCTTCACTTCGGGGTCCTCCAGAATCCGCTCTTCGCTGTCCGCCGCCCTGACCTCCGGATACTGGCTGCAGAACTCCTTCACCTTGGCCGGATCCGGATCATAGACCCATTTCAGCGTTGCGCCCGCTTCCCGCAGCCCGTTGCACATGCCGTAGATATGGCCGTGATCCAGCCCGATCGCTGCGAAGGCGAACTCTCCCGGTGCTACGACCGGCGCTGCCTTGCCTACCGGCGCATACGTCATGCCATCCTTCATCCCATCCTGCTTGCTCATCGTCCCATCCCTCTCTTCTCCCATTTGAAGAGGGACGGCGGGGCCGGCCTGCCGTCCGTGTGGACCGCAGGCACGAACCGCGCCGATCCCCGGAACATCCCCGCACTCGCAGCCGGTCTAGAATGGTGGTCGTTCCCGGCGGGGCGCTGCCTTAGGCAGCAGCTCGACGTCCGCAATGCCCGTCATGAAAAAAAGGAACGATAGTCGCGAGGACTAGCGTTCCCGGCTTCTTCTATTATAACGGATGCGGGCCCGGTTGGGAAAAGCCCCTCTCCGGCAGGAAAAGTTCAGCCCCGTGCCGCCGTGTAACGAAACGGGGAGCGAGCGGTGGGGGGCATGCCGGCAAGCTGGGGCGGAGCTTGGCCCAAGCCACGGCGGACGCGTCCGTCAGCGTCTCCAGCCTGCGGTCTCAAGCTCCCGGTCGGCCGTCAGCTGGGCGGCTTTTTCCATATATTTGACGCAGACGAGCACGAAGGTCGCATGAGACCAAGTGAGCGGAGCGACGGACAGCGGGCTGCCGTCGTACGGATCGACCTGCTCGGGCAGCACGCCGCTCTCCATCGCCCGGGCGGCCGCCCATTCCAGCGTCCGGCGGGCGCCGGCGAGCTCGTCTGCCGTCCGGGCGGCCGCGATCTCCCATTCGGCCACCCATAGAGAACAGATGATCCACGGATTGCCTGGCACATTCGCCAGATCGGACGAGCGCTGGTAATAGTAGTCGTTGAAGTAGCGGGCGACGCCGCCGACCGAGGTTTTGGCGGTGAGGCCCTCCCGGATGGCGCGCATCGTCGAGACGACGCGGGGATCGTCCGCCTCTAGCACGCCGAAAGCGAAGATGCCATAGATACTGCTCTCCAGCGTCATGTCCTGCACCCACTCCCCGCCCTGCCGGTACAGGCCGCGGGCGAAGCGGCCCGCCTCCTCGTTCCACAGATGCTTGAGCATGCCCGTCTTGACGCGCTCGGCCGCCCGGCGGTACCGCGTGCTTCTCGCTTCGTCGCCGAACAGGCTCGCGAAGTTCGCGGCTGCTGCGAGTCCCGCGTAAACGGACGCGCAGGTGAACGTGAAGATTCCGTATCTTTCTTCCCACAGATCGTAGCTCGGCTTGGGCAGATCCAGCACCTCCAGCATATAGCCGCCGAGGAAGGACGCCGCTTTGCGAATCAAGTCGGGGTAGAGCGACTGGGATAGCTCCAGATTGCCGCTGCGCTTGTAATCGGCCCAGAGAGCGAACAGCACGAGCGCGGTCTCGTCCTCCTGGATCGGCAGCTGCTCCTCTCCGCCAGAGACGTACGGATGCCAGCTGGAGCCGACTGTGCCGTCGGGATTGTATTTGTGATGCAAGTAGCCTTCCTTGGAGAGGCCCCTGCGGCAAAAGTGATAGAACGGCTCCACCATGCCGCCGTATCCCGCCTCGGTCATCGCGTAAGCGACGAGCGCGCCGTCACGCGGCCACATGTAGCTGTAGTGATCGCGGTTGAACTGCATGACGTCCGAATCGTTGGCTGCCACGATGGCGCCTCCGTTGTCCGTCTGGGTGCGCACCATGAGCAGGCTGTGCTTGAACTGGCGGGAGACGGACTCCGGCAGATCGGCAAAATCCCGCTCCGTCTTGTTCGTCCAGCGCTGCCAGTAGATGCGCACCCGATCCAGCAGATGGCCGGGTCCGCTCTCCCGCACGTAGCGATCCAGCTCCAGCACGTCTTCGAGGCAGCGCCCGATGCTCATCCAGTAGTACGCTTCGCCAGCGGCACCCGCCGCCGTCCGCAGCCGCAGGCTGATCGTGCTGTCGACCGAGCCCTGGGCGATCGGGTTGCCCATCAGCTCTCCGTCCTCGGCATCGCGCCACGTCCCTTCCGCGTGATGGAACCGTTTGACGCCGGTCGTGAATTGATGAATGCCTTGTCCGCCGGCGAGGCCGTTGAACAGGAAGTAGCGGTCTTTTTTATAATGGAACACCGAATGGTTCGCCGGATAGTAAACGGCGGTATCGCCCACCTCGGTCTCGTTGATGCACAGATCCTGGTTGAAGAACAGCCGAATTTCCCTCTCGCAGTCCCAATGATTGTGGACCGTCACCTTGCGCAAAAACACCGGGTCCCGCTGATGGACCCCGTCGTTGATCTCGAGTGTCAGCCCGAGCTCTGCGTGAACGGCCGTCACCTGCGTCACGAGGGAATCCTCCGCATAACCAAGCCGGAACGTCCACCCCTCCTCCTCGAGCCAGCTGAACCGCCCGTCCGCCCATACGCCGATCCGGCATGGGTACCCTTGCAGATGATTCTGCTCTCCCACGAACGGATAGTAGATATCGCGAATGTACGCGCGGTTGTCCAGATTGACGAGTATGTGTCCGTTTCCTACCACCAGATGCCTTGGCATGCGATCCCCACCTTCGTTTTTCCTATCGGCCTTGTTGTCTCATGGAGGCCATCCTTGGGAACAGAAGCCAGCTGCTGAGCTCGTTCCTAGCTTTTTCCTAGCGTTCGAGTGTTGAGCCTTCTCGTTCCTAGCTTTCTCGTTCCTAGTTTTCGAGTACTGAGTTTTCAAGTACTGAGATTTAAGCGCCGAGCTTTCAAGTTCTTGTTCTTTGCAGCACTGGAGTTCTCTTGCTTTTGAGCCTATCAAGCTTTTTCGTTCTCTAGCTTTTGGACCTTTCTAGCTTGTCCCCATGTTACTAGCCCCGCCTCCGCTCTTCAATAGGAGATCCTTCTAGTTTTGGCCGATAGGAAAAATGGCACTGCAGCCAAAAGGACAAAATTCGCTAAATTTTCCCCGTTTCGCCTGCCAGTGAATTGGGTATTAATGGGGGTTACAAGACGATTCGGCCCTCACCCTTGCACAGCTGAGCTATTCCTTATTCCCAGTCTAGGAGGAATCGTGTCATGACCGCTTTGAAGACCGCTATCATCTACTACAGCTCCACCGGAACCAATTACCAGCTGGCGAGGGAGGCCGAACAAGCCGCCCTGGATACCGGAGCAGAGACCCGTCTGCGCCGCGTGAAGGAGCTCGCTCCCCGCGAGGCGATCGCCGCAAACCCGGCATGGCTCGCTCATTACGACGAAACGGCGGGGGTCGTCCCCGAAGCGGGTTTGGAAGACCTTGACTGGGCGGATGTGCTCATCTTCAGCTGTCCGACGCGGTATGGGAGCATTGCCGCCCAAATGAAGCAGTTTCTGGATATAACCGGACCGCTCTGGTCCAAGGGCAAGCTCGCCAACAAAGTCGTCACGGCGATGACGAGCGCGCAGAATCCCCACGGCGGCCAGGAAGCGACGATCCTCTCGCTCTACACGACCATGTTCCATTGGGGTGCGCTTGTCGTCACGCCCGGGTATACCGATCAGGCGGTGTTCGAGGCCGGCGGCAACCCATACGGAACGAGCGCCACCGCCGCCGGGGACGGCGAAGTGGAGGCACCCATCCTCAAGGCGGCGCGCCATCAAACGAACCGCGCGCTAGCCGTCGCCGGCTGGCTCCAGCAGGGGCGCGATGCTGCGAACGGATCCTAGCGAGAGAAGCTCACAACAAAAAAAGCTTGGCCCGGGGGCCAAGCTTTTTTGTCATGGGCTAACCTTCCGCTTATTTGTCCAGGATCGCCCCTTGGCGGAACAACGTCTGCTGCAGCCGGTGCAGCTGCTCCGGCTCGGGCCGGTGGAGCGAGAATTCGCCCTTCACCGCAAGCCCCGCCGCTGTTCCGGCGGCGTCGCCGAGCATGATGAGATTCGGATAGACCCGCATGGCGGTCCAGGCGTAGGAATCGATATTGGCAGCGTAGCCGGGGAGCAAAACGTTGCTTAGCTTCGGCCCGACCAGCACGTCGTATGGCACGTACCAAGGCTTGCCAATCGGATTAGAGAGCGATTCGCCCTTCTTATACGAGTTGGAGTCGAAGTGATAGTACCCAAGCCCGATCCGGCGCTCGTAATACTTGGTATCCCCGCCCGTTACGCCCTCCCGGTCGAGCGCGAACCGATATGTGCGCGTCGCCGGATCGGCGACCTGCGCTGTATGAATACTCTCCCGCAGGTAGAGAATCTCTCCGACTTCCGGCTTGCCGTCCACGAGGACGAGCTCGGCCTGCTCGAAGCCCTTGAGCTGCCGCAGGAGAGATAGAAATTCCGGCTTGGCGATCTCGCGGACCGCTTCTTCCCGGGCGAGCTCCGGCTCGGTTCCCCCGCCCGACGGGTAGAGCGCCTCGCCCGCTCCGCGGTCCCGTGCCGCCTTCCGGGCGTCCACGTCGTAGATGAGCAGCATGTTCATCCACAGCTCCATGCGCGGGGACCCGGGCGCCCCGGCGCCCGAATAGCCGTCCTCTCCGGCGTTGTAAGGCTTCAGCCGGAACGGCCCCGCGCTCTCGGCGTACTGCTGGAGCGCGTTTAGCTGCCGCATCTCGTACCCGCCCCACAGCTGGAAGGAGCCTTTGGGCGACATCGTGAAGCCTTCGAGCGACCAGTCCTTGACCGCCTTCTGGGCGTCGACGCCTCTCACCTTGAACATGAGAGTCGCGGCCATCTGCCGCGCGTCCGGGTTCTGGTCCTCCCGTCCAACCGTGCCGACATGCTGGCCCGATAGGCGCACGAGTCGTCCTGTCTCGGAGGCATCCACGAATACCTGGGCGCTGACCGGCTCGCCAGGCGCCGTCTCGTCAAAAACCGCATGGCCGTCCGCATTCCGGACGAGAGGCTTCAGCTCGACGGAGCTGACGCGGTGGCTGCCTGCAGCCGCGTTCTCGCCCGCCCCTGCGGCGGCCGGACGGGTCGTTACCTTAACGAGATCCGTATCGTAGCGGACCTGGACCCGCTTCTCGGCCAGCTTGGTCCGAAAATAAGCTTCCATCTTCTCCGGAGGGAATACCGCTGTCAGGTCACCGAGAAACCGGTACAGAGAACCGGCCTGGGAGCCTTCATACTTCGGGTCGATCCCTTCGGGAAGCTTGCTCGCGCGGTAATAATTCACGTCAAACAGATTCTGCCGGCCGACCGACATGATCGAGCCCGGAGCGCGCTCCGGCACGATCATCAGGATCGATGCCCTGCCCTCGGTCGTCGCGGACGCCTGCAGCGCCGTCGAGACCGCCTGCGGCCCACCTCCATAGATCACAATGTCATAATTCCCAGGTGCAGAAGCGGGGCGGTTCACAGCCATGCCCGCGGATAGGCTCAGCGCAAAAGCAAGGGCGGAGCCAAGCAGAATTCTGTTTTTCAAGCGAATCTATACCCTCCCGTATCGGTGTGTCTACGAGCAGTCTAGCACATCTGTCCGCGCCCGAATACACCCAGTTTTCTAAGGCCGACCATCGTCCTTCCGGCCGGTCCGGCCCCTGCTATCATCCTACTTTCCGCCTCGTCCCGTTAGAACCGCTGCCGCCTGATATACCAGATGCTTATAACAGGTGCCGTTGTTGTTATACGTTAGCATCCTGTATTATAATGGGGAGATAAATAACCGTACTCGTTTACGTAGAATGGATGATAAACATGTCGGACAAAAAACAATTTCTGTACGCCCGCCTGGCCGAAGAACTACGGGAGAAAATTCTCCGCGGTGATGTAAAGCCCGGCGAGTTCCTGCCCTCGGAGAACGAGCTGTGCAACCAGTACGGCATTAGCCGGATCTCCGTCCGCAAGTCGCTCGAGATCCTCGCCGCCGAAGGATTGGTCGTCCGCCGGCCCGGACAGGGAACGATGGTCAGCCATCCGGAGCAGGCTCCGGCCGCTTCGCGGCGCCGCACGCTCCATCTGTTCGCCATCTCCCCATCCTACTATATGGAACTCGGCATGCCGCTCATCGTCGACGCGTTCGTCCGGGATCATCCCGACGTCGATGTCCGGGTCGTGAACCTGCCGACCTCCGATCCCTGGGAGTGGAAGCAGGCGCTGGAGGATTCCGGCGTGAAGCCCGACCTGCTCCTGCTGACGGAGTCGCATTACCGGGAGATTGAGCAGCTCGAAGATTATGTGCCGCTTACTGCCGAGATGCGCAGCCACGGCGGCCTGTTCTACCCCAAGCTGATGGAGCATTTCACCCACAACTACAACCTGATGGCTGTTCCGGTGACGTTCTCCCCGGTTATTCTGGCCTATAACCCGCACATGCTCCGGGAGAGCGGCGCCGAGCAGCCCGCGGCCGACTGGACTCTTGAACAGTTCCGCGAGGCGTGGAAGCGGGTCACGGCGGATACGAATGGGGACGGCATCTGCGACCGGTACGGGCTCTCCCTCTCTTCGGGCTTCTCCCGCTGGTCAACGCTTGCCCTGCAGAACAGCGATTCGCTCAGCACGTTATGGGAGAATCCCTCGCTGCTCCGCAAGACGCTGGAGCTGATCCATCAGCTGCTCTACGAGGACAAGTCCGCCCTGCTCGTGCGGCCGGGCGCGTTCCGACTCGGAAGCGAGCCGTTCCTGCAAGGCAAGACCGCGATGGTGCTCACGACGGCGATCGAGCTGGCCGCCTGGCGGAGCAAGTATTTGAAGTTCGAGCCGAGCATCGCTCCGCTCGCATTCGGCCCCCACTCCTCGACGCTGCTGATGGCCAACGCCCTGCTGCTCCCCAAGGAAGCGCCGAACGCGGAGCTCGCCGCCGCCTTTATCCGCTATTCGGTCCGTACCGATATTCAGGAGCAGATCGCGCGCAAAGCCGGCTTCCTATCGGTGCTGAAGATGATCAACGATCAGGTCTGGACGAAGGAAGAGCTGACATCCATGCTGGTCGGCGACTTCTTCCTCGAGGGCGGCACGTTCTATTACGACCAGATGCGGGACAAGCATTGGCTAGAGGAATGGGACGAGACAATGCGTTTCTTCTGGTACGGCCTCGAATCGGTCGACCAGACAATAGAACGGATGGAGAAAAAACGGTAGACCGCAGGGCCGCTGCATTACACAGCGGCCCTTTTTGATGGAAAAGGAGTGTCTTGGGACGAGATAAGCCCCCTCTCTCGACGCGGATATCGTGGGGACACATCTGATCCCGTTCTGCCGGCTCCCCACAAGGGGCGCGATTCTGTCACATGATCGCGTCCATTGCACTTTCGTCACAATCGCCCGGCGCCGCCAACGCTAAACAGCCAAAGCCCCTTGGGCTTCGGTCGTTTTGCTGCCGGACCTCCGGCTGGCTAGAAAAGCCCCGGGCACCCGGCTAGCGCTCGTGCATCTTGGCGCCCAGCACGAAGACGGCGGTGAACAGCACAACCGAGCAGAGCGTTCGGCACCGGCTCTTCTTTTCGGCGCTCACTATGCCTGGCGAAGCCTTCTCATCTCTTCCGCTCCGCTCGGCGCCGCCTGGGCCGGTTCCGCTGCGGGCAGACCAACCTTCAGGGTGCGGGGGATAAAGGGCTGCGACTGGCTCGCGTCCTCCTCGCCGCCGCTCTCCTTCTCTAGGTGGTTCTTCCCCTCGCCGCCAGACGTCTCCTCACCCGTACCCGCTTCCGCATCTCGGTGATGATACCCTGTTACGTCCGGCTTCCCGCCCAAAAGGCCTGCCGAGGCCGCTTCCGCCGTGCTGTGGCCGCCTAGGCCGGCGAGAAGGCCGGCCGCCAGAAGCAAGCCCGCTCTTGCGATCCAGCCGTTTCTTCCTAAACTCACACCGCTCATCCTTCCTTCGCTTAAATGGAAAAGTTGTCCTTTCTAGTATGGGAGAAGGGAGCATTTGCATGACTGGTTGTTTCTTCCAGTACCTATTTGACAAACCTGCCTTCGCATGAGGTAATACAGAGGAGGGACCAACTTTAACCAAAGTGAGGAGTGGATAAGATGGCAACCAAGATCTTGCTGCTCGCCGGAGATGCCGTGGAGGCGCTCGAAATTTATTATCCGTACTACCGGGTATTAGAGGAGGGCTACGAAGCGGTTATCGCCTCCCCCAAGAAAAAAGTGCTGCGCACCGTCATCCATGACTTCGAGGGGTGGGACACGTACACCGAGAAGCCCGGATATCAGCTGGAATCGCATATCGCGTTCGCGGACGTCGACCCTTCGGATTACGCGGGACTTGTTATCGCAGGGGGCCGTGCTCCGGAATACATCCGCCTGGACGAGAATATCCCGCGCATCGTAGGACACTTCTTCGAGACGAACAAACCGGTCGGCGCGATCTGCCACGCGGCACTCGTGCTCGGCGTTCTGCCGGACAAGAGCATCTTCGAAGGCCGCAAGATTACGGCCTATACCGCTTGCCGCCCCGACGTCGCCCAGCTCGGTGCCCAATACAGCAGCGAGACGCTCTGCGTAGACGGCAATCTCGTGTCGGGCCACGCCTGGCCGGATCTGCCCGGTTTCATGCGTGAGTTTTTCCGCCTGATGCGCGGTTAATCTCGTTCGTCCGTTCCGACCGTTAATCCGGTGAAAAACAAAGGGCATGAACCGTTCGCTCCGTTAAGGGACTTAACGCCAAATTCGGAACCGGTTTCAGCCGCATTCCGGCTACAGCTTGCTCCCTCTTCCGGCCGCTATCGATTCGGCCTTTGCCCTTGCCTAGCGCGGCGCGATCTTCTCGAGTACGACGATCCGGGCAGCGCGCTCCTATCCTAGAACCAAGGACGGCCCCCTCTATCCGCGTACATGGATAGAGGGGGCCGTTTTGTTCATCCGGCAGGCGATACAGTCTTCCCTGCTTGCGGCCCCCTCTGAACGGGCTGACCTACTTCCGGGTTACGCGCCCGCTTCGTGTCTTTCAGCTTCTCCGCCGAAGCGGCAAACCTTATGCGTCGCCTCTCCGATCTACTTGATCGTCCCCGTCCGCTGAAGAGCCGTCATTTTGCCGTTCTGCTAATTCTATAATTTTCGTATAGTTTTTCCCTCGCTTCCAAAGCCTTGTACAACCCCCCTCATAAATTTCTGTGTCCTGGCTACACTACAGACGACCTACCAAAATAAGGAGGCCTGCCTTTATGACAACCGATTACGCAGCCGTCCAGCAGCAGATCCAATCGGCCGTCCATTTGCTGACCGATCTGCAGACGAGGCTCGCCCCAAGTGCCATGAATGCCGGACTCGCGGCGCTTGAGGAGCTGTCCGCTCAGCTGGAGCAGGCTAGCGGGGGACAAGCTTCGCCGGATGCCCAGCGCGCCGCACTGGCGCAATGCCAGCAGCGGCTTAGGGACCTCTCCGACTGGCTGGACCGGAAAAAGACGGAGGTCGCCGAAGCGTACCGGCAAAGCCTCGGAGCGGAGAAGGATACATTCGAAGCGATGCAGGCCCAGGAGCAGGAGCAGCTGCATCCGATACCGTATAGGATCCGCCAGTCGTTCGGTCTGGTGAGCGCCGCGGGCGATGTGCTGGTCTCGATCGGCAGCGGGCTGCAGGATTTGAGCGGCAGCATCGAACGGCAGACGCTGAATACGCTGGAGCAATCCGCGCAGGTGGAATCGCCGGCATCTCTTCAGACCGGCTTCGATTCCGACACGGACCCCGCTCCTTCTCCGTACTCGCCGTAACCCACGCTGCCTCTATCAAACGACAGGAAGCCCGGCCGGGCTTCTTCGTGCGTTTCCGTTTGCAACCCCAGCTTCTTGCTGTAGTGCACCTTTAAAAAGATCCCTTTTTGCCTCTTTGCAAACCGACCGACGGTCTGTAAAGAGTCTCATAACTCTTTGCCTCACCACACCGGCCCAGAGGACATTCTCCCTCTATTTTCCTTGGTACGGCTAAGTTTCGTCCGTCAGCCGCCAGGTCAGTAGCTGCCCTCTACGTAAACGTGCAGACGGCTCCGTCCGCTTTCCGTCCAGCAGAATGCGGCCTTCCTGGATCCAGACGGCGATCCGGCTCCGACTCGCGCCCGACACCCGCTCCGCGAGCAGACGGTCCAGACGGCACGGCTCGCCGATCTCTTCGAGCCGGATCCGGACGACGGCGACGCCTTCTTGCAGCAGCCGGGCGAGGTCGAGCCGCTGTTCGGCCTCCCCGCCTCCGGCCGGCGCGTAAACGGTTCTCTCCCATGCTCCATCCGCTTTCGCCGCTTCCATCGCCTCTGTCCCCGCTTCCCATGCATCAGTCTGCCTCGCCGCCTTTGCGGCTATGGCGGCGGCCGCCGCTTCCGCTGCCTTGGGCACTTTGGCGCCTTCGGCGGAGGCCGCCCATACGGCAGCTTCCCTGCTGCCGGCCTTGTAGACAGCGAGCTTCCGGTTCCACGTATGCTCCCGGCGGCATTTGTAGATCGCATACCGGTAGATCGTCTTGCCGTTCGCGTTATGCCGCCGGATTCCGGTATCGGCGAATCCTGTCATGGCGCCGCAGGACGGGCAGTACCGCTCCTCTATCTGCTCTTCCCGAATTCTGCTCCAAGTTACTTCTATTGTGGACATGTCCTTCGCTCCTTAGTAGAGGAAGGAACGCAAGCAACCCGCACCGCGGGAGATATTCGCCTGTACACAAACAAAAAAACGGAGCCATCCCGTCAAAGGGGCTCCGCTGCGCTCGTTAGGGCCAGGCCGTGCGTTCCTTCGTAATGGGGGAAAAAGGCGCACCTCTCCCGCTGCGCTGCCGCGCGGGACAAGGCACGATTCACTTTGTTCACTCCATTACAAAGTTTCTGGCATAAATAGGATGGCCCCTTTCCGAATATCTCCAGCTTCCATTCTAGGGCAGGGACCCAGCGGCCGCACGGGAAAAAACGGCTTCCTGTTATTCTCTCCCGCCCGGCATCGGCCCGCCATACACCGATTGCGGCCGGATAATGCGGTTGTTCGCGGCCTGCTCCAGCACATGGGCCGTCCAGCCCACGACCCGGGCCGCCGTGAAGGTCGGCGTAAACAGAGCCGGCGGCATCTGCGCCGCCCGCATGACAGCCGCGGCGTAGAACTCGACGTTGGTGTACAGCCTGCGGTCCGGCTTGTATTCGGCGAGCAGCCGGATGGCCGTCTCCTCCGCATGCCGGGCCAGATCGAGCCACGGATCGTCGCCCGCAAGCTCCGCCGAAACGGCGCGCAGCGCCTCCGCGCGCGGATCGAGCGTCTTGTAGACGCGGTGGCCGAAGCCCATCAGCCGGCCGCCCTTCTCCAGAATGGCGCGCATGTAGGGCTCGGCCTGCTCCTTCGCACCGATCTCCTCGAGAAGCGAGAGCACGCCGGACGGAGCGCCCCCATGAAGCGGCCCCTTCATTGCGCCGATCGCCGCCGCAACGGCCGCGAACAGATCCGACTCCGTCGAGGTCACGACCCGTGCGGCGAACGTCGACGCGTTGAGGCCGTGCTCCATCGTCAGTACCATATAGGCGCTCATCGCCCGGATATGGGCGGCGGAGGCGGGGCGGCCGAATAGCAGCCGGAGATAATGGGCCACATGGCCTTCCTCGTCTCCCCCTTCCACGTATGGGGCGCCGGCCAGCTGGCGGTGCCGATAGGCGATCATCGCCGGTACGATAGCGGTGAGCCGAATCGCGTCCTCGATCGAGGGCGGCCAAGCCTCACTGTCCGCCGCCTGCGCTCCAACGGCTGCCAGCAGCACGCTCATGAGCGGCGCTTTTGCCGGCATGGCGTCCAGCAGCTCCTTCAGCTCAGGCGTCAGACGCCGATGGGCGGCCAGCTTCGCGTGCAGTTCCGCCAGCTGCTCCGCATCGGGCAGTTGGCCGTACCAGAGGAGATGCGCCGCCTCCTCGAACGAATGGTGCACCGCCAGTTCCTTGGCCCAATGTCCCCGATAGACTAGTTCACCCGTCTGTCCGTTTACATATCCGATATCCGTTTCCGCCGCGACAACGCCTTCCAATCCCGTTCCCTTCGCCATTGCCCTTCCCCCTCCGAAATCTTCTTGTAGCGTCATCATAGCAGGAAGGTTCGATAAATAAAAACTCAATAAATGTTTCATCCTGATAATAATTGTTTATCATTTCCGATTTTCCTGCGTTCTTCAACAACCTTTTTATCAACAAACTCGTGAAAAGGGGCGAATGGCCATCGGCGCATGACACGCCAGGGGCCCTATTTGCATTCCCATGGTAGTCCAACAGCCGGGGGACCGGCCAGACCAAAGACCGGCTCGCCCCCTGCACCCCCGGCCGTTCTGCTGCGCAGACGCCTCCGTTACACTGGAACGAGAACTTGCAGACCGGATAGGAGGACCATGAGAATGGAATGGATGCAAACAATGTTTGACCAATACGGCTACCTGCTGCTCGTGCTCGGCTTGTTCGCCGAATCGCTGGCGCTGCCGTTTCCGGGCGAGCTTGCCATGGCGGTCGCCGGTCATATGGCGGCTCTCGGCGGAACCCGGTTCGGGCTGACGGTCGCCTGCTCGTACGGAGGGGCGCTGACGGGAACGATCCTCACGTATGCACTTGGCCGCCGGCTCGGCACTCCCTTCTTCGAGGCGCACGGCAGGTATTTTCTGTTAAAGCCGGAACGGCTTCGCCTGCTGACCGACTGGTTTGGCCGGTACGGCGACAAGCTGATCTTCGTCAGCTATTTTGTACCGGGTCTGCGGCACTTCACGGGCTATGTCGCCGGCACCCTCCGGGTTCCGCTTCGCACGCTGCTGCTCTACAACGGCGCAGGCGGACTGCTATGGGTACTAGTCTACATAACGCTCGGCTACCGGTTCGGCGGCCGCATCGAGGAATGGCTGCATGCGCTCGCCGGCTACGCGGCCCCGGCGATTCTCATCGGCGTTGTCCTGGCCGCCGGTCTGGCGCTGTATAAGCGCCGGCGCCGCCAAGCCTCCGGAGCAGCTCGGCTGCGAGAGGCAGCCTCCCGGCTTACGCAGCTTCGTCCAGGCGGAGAGCCCAGCACACGGCCGAGCCCGGCCTCGGAGATCGCCGCCGAACGGATCGGAAAAGGCCGCTAACCGACGGTCGGCGTCAAGAAGCGCGTTCCTCGCGCCGCTTCCGGATCTCTCGTTTTCTCCTCCGTTCTGCGTTTTTCTGCCGAAGCTTCCTGTACTTCCATCAAAATTCCGTCCCCCGCCGAGGGTTTTTTTTGTTACAATAGTCGTTGGTCTTGATTCTATGATCCTGGAAGGAAGGATGAGTCAGTTGAATTTGCTTCACTCGATACCCGAGCTTCGGCAGAAGCTGTTCGGACGGTTTTGGAACCCTATGTTGGTCACCGTCATCGCGGGGGTTTTAAGTTCACTGTATTTTGGCGTCACCGGCACGTTCTGGGCCGTCACCGGGGAGTTCACCCGTCTGGCCGGACATGCCATGTCCTGGGTCGGCATCGACCCGCACAAGCTCACTTACATTGAGCAGATCATGCATCTGGAAGGAAGCCCGGTCGACCGAATCGACGGCTGGGTCGTCATCGGCATGTTCCTCGGCGCGCTTATGAGCGTACTGCTCGCCGGCCAGTTCAAGCTGCGCCTGCCTAAGCAGAAGCGCCGGCTCGTGCAAGGTCTCATCGGCGGCATCGTAGCCGGCTTCGGTGCACGGCTCGCCATGGGCTGCAACCTGGCGTCGTTCTTCACGGGCATTCCCCAATTTTCGTTCCACGCCTGGCTGTTCATGCTCGGCATGGCGGGCGGCACGTACATCGGCGTGAAGCTCGTGCTGCATCCGCTGCTGCTCGGCAAGCCGAAGCTTGAGAAGGCGGCTCCGGGCCCGCGCTCGTTCATCTCCTCGACGCCGAAGATCCAGCCTTGGCTCGGCCTCGTCGTGCTCGTAGCCGCGATCGTGTTCGTCGCGGTGCAAATCGCGGGCGGACATGCGAAGCTCGGCCTTGCCGGCCTGTTCGGCATCGCCTTCGGCCTGCTGATCCAGCGCGGCCAAATCTGCTTCACCTCGGCGTTCCGCGACCTTTGGATCACGGGCCGATCCAGCATGGCCAAGGCGCTGTCCGTCGGGATCATTGCCGCCACGCTTTGCACGGCGGTCATCATCTCCCTCGGCGTGCCGCAGAAGATCATGTGGGCAAGTCCGGGGGCGCTCATCGGCGGCCTCTTGTTCGGCATCGGCATCGTGGTAGCCGGCGGCTGCGAGACCGGTTGGATGTACCGCGCGATGGAGGGCCAGCTGCAGTTCGTCGTCGTCGGCATCGGCAACATTATCGGCGCCGGCGTGCTTGCCTGGGGCTGGGACCATTGGGGCCTGTACGACAAGCTCGTCGCCGGCTCGCCTAAGATCAACCTCGTCTCCCAGTGGGGCTGGACGGGCGCGATTCTCGCCACGCTCGGCCTCATGCTCGCCTTCTACGCCTTCGCTTCCCTGTGGGAGAAGCGTGTACGCTACATGGCGAAGCGCAAAGGCCAGGCCGTTCTGATGAAAGCCGGCGTAGGCAGAAAGGAGATGGCATAATCGATGGCCAAAGAGAACCAAACCAGCCAACTCGACTTAAACGCCATTCGCCCGACCATGACCCTCAATCTCGAGGGTGAGCCCTGCCCGTATCCGGTCGTTTACAGCCTCGATGCGATGGAGCAGCTCAAGAGCGGCGAAGTGCTGGAAGTGATCGCGGATTGCCCGCAGGCGTTCAACGCAGTGCCCGAGGAAGCGATGCGCATGGGCTACAAGCTGATCGGAGAGCCGATTACCGACGGCCCGACTATCCGGTTTTACATTTTGAAGCCTTAACGTAGCACCTGGCGGCTCTTGCCGCCTCCCAACAAGACCAAGGCAAAAGACAGCTCTCTTGCGGAGCTGTCTTTTTTGCGTGCGATTGGCTGTACCGGTCTGTGCCGCTACAAGCTCCGGCTGCCGCGGACGGGCGTGCCGGCCGCACTCTCCTTGGGCAGCTGCGGCCACAGGCTGTACCGGCCGAGTTTGACCATGATGGCCGGCACCAGAATGGTGCGGATGAGGAACGTATCGATAAGGACGCCGACGGCGACCGTGAAGCCGAAGATGAACAGCTCCATAATCGGCTGGGTCGTCAGCACCGCGAAGGTGGCGGCAAGGATCAGGCCCGCCGACGAGATGACCCCGCCCGTCATCGTCAGTCCCCGGCTGATCGCCTCCCGGATCGGATACGTCCTCGCTTCCTCCTTGATACGCGAGATGAGCATGATGTTGTAATCGACGCCGAGCGCGACGAGGAAGATGAACGTATAGAGCGGAATCCGGTAGCTGATCTCCGTGTAGCCGAACAGCTTGTCGAAGAACAGATACCCCGCGCCCATCGCCGTAAAATAAGACAGAATGATCGTCGCCATCATATAGAGCGGGGCGACGGCCGACCTCGTCTGCAGCGCGAGCAGCAGCGTAATCAGCGCTGTGATCGCCGCCACGACGACGAGCGTGTCGCGGTTGTTGACGTCCCGCGTATCGACCTGCTTGGCCGTCTCGCCCGCGAAGTGAAGCTTCGCATCGGACAGGCCCAGCTCTTCCAGCCAGGGGCCGGCCTGCTTCCGAATCGCCTCCAGCTGTCCGATCGTCTCCTGGTCATACGGGCTGCCGGCGAACCTAAGCTCCAGCTTGGCCGTCTTCTTGTCCTCCGACAGCCACGACTCCTGCTGACCCGGGCGCTGAGGCGCCGCCGGGTCCGGAAGCACCTGATCGACGCCGTCCATCCCGAGCAGCTTTTCGCGCAGCCGCTGCGCTTGGTCGGTCTTGATCTCGGCGTCGTTCTCAACGAGAACGGTTGTCGGGGCGAGCTCGCCGGGCGAAAATGCCTTCTCCAACGCCTCGTATCCCTGCCGGGATTGAATGTCCTCGGGGAACGACTTGATGAGGTTGAACGAGTATTCGATGTTCAGTGTATTCAGCGCAAGGGCGGCAAGCGGAATCAGGACGAGAAGCCCGCTGCGGACCGGACGCTTCACAACCGCCTCTCCCAGCATGCCCCAGAAGCCGGGCTTGCCCGCGGCTGTGGGCTCCGCCTTGGGAACGGACGGCCAGAACGCCCTCCGTCCGACCAGCGCATACAGAGCGGGCAGCAGCGTCAGGCCGCCGAGCAGGATAAGCGCCATCGCGATGGAGAAAACCGGGGCGAAATTGCGGTAAGGCTCATACAGAGCGGTGAACAGAACAAGCATCGCGGCGAGAACGGTGCCTCCACTGTACAGAATCGGCTCGGTCACTTCCTGCATGCACCGCTTGATGGCCGTGTACTTGTCTTCCTCCTTCTTCAGCTCCTCCTTGAAGCGGGAAACGATGAAGAGCGAGTAGTCCGTCAGCGCCGCGAACAGCAGAATCGACATGATGGAGACCGATTGGCTCTCGATGCCCATGCCAAGCGAGCCCGCGATGCCGATCGTCTTGTTGACGACCTCATAGACGAGCGCGGCGCCGATGAGCGGCACGAACGCGAGGAGCGGCGAACGGTAGATGAGAATAAGCAGGACGAAGATAAGGCCGATGGTGGCGAGCAGCAGGACGACGTCCGCGCTCGCGAAGATATTCGACAAGTCCGCGACGATTCCGGCAGGACCGGTGATGGATAGCTGCAGACCGCCCGCGTCCTTCAGCTCATTTTCTGCAAGGACGTTCAGGTCTTTGACCGTCTGGTTGATCACTTTTCGCTCCAGGTTGTCCTTGAGCGAAACCGGCAGGATGAGCGTCGTTTTGCTCTCGGACAGCATCGAGGTTTTGGCCGCAGGAGGCAGCTTGTGCAGCGGCATCGCCTCCTTCACGGCGTCCAGCTGTGCCCCTTCGATCCGCTCGCTGACCGCGTCCACCCGCTGCCAGTCGGCGTCCGTAAACGGGGACTCCTTATGGAACACGAGCAGCGCGGGTACGCCCTGGTCCTTCGGAAAATACTCCTCCAGCTTCTTATCAGCGATGAGCGACTGCGCGTCCGCAGGCAGCCCCGTGGCGTTGACGCTCGTCGCATACTCGCTCGCGCTAGGGGCCAGCCCTCCGAGCAGCACCGCGGCGAGAATCCAGAGGACGAGCACCAGCTTGGCCCCTTTTTTGCTGCTTGCCCAGCCGGTGATGCGTTTGGCCAATCGCAACATAGCGTAACCATCCTTTCTGTACGCGAGTCTTTAAGCAGACTACGGTGATATGGGAGTAGCCGGATAAAACAAAAAACTTTCGTTCCCTACTTCGATTGTAGGAAACGAAAGTGAACGGAAAATAAACTAAGTTAGTCCTTTTTGGGAAGGGTGACGACGAAGGAGGTTCCCTCCCCGGGCCGGCTGGAGACCGCGATCGTCCCCCGATGCAGCTCGACGATCCGGCTTACGATGGAGAGCCCGAGCCCTGTCCCGGGGATAGCGCGGGACCGCGACGCGTCGGCCCGATAGAAACGGTCGAACACCCGCTTCGCCTCCTGGTCCGTCATGCCGATGCCGGTATCCCGGAATTCGACGACGACCCGGGCCGGCTCGTCCGTCAGCACGATCGTGATCGTGCCGTTCTCTTTGTTGTACTTAATCGCGTTGGTCAGCAGGTTCTCCCAGACATTATAGAGCAGCGCCGGATCCCCGTAGAAGGAGACGTCCGGGATCGTGTAGGTGAGCGCCAATCCTTTTTCCTCCAGCAGCCATAGCGATTTGCGCACGAGCTCCGTCATCTGGCGTCCGAGCTCGAACCGTTCGGGCCGGCAGTAGCTTTCCTCCTTGTCGAGGGAGGTGAGGAGCAGCAGCTGCTTGGTGAGGAGGGACAGCCGGTCCGTTTCCTCGCGGATGACGGCGATGTACTGGGCCCGCTCCTCGGCAGACAGCCCTTCCTGGGCCAGCAGCTGAGTATAGCCCTGGATATTGAGCAGAGGGGATTGAAAATCGTGCGACACGTTCGAGACGAATTCGGTCCGCATCGCGTCGAGCTGGCTGAGCCGCATCGACATTTCCTCGAAGCTGCGCGCCAGCACGCCGATCTCGTCGTTCCGGGTAATGTCGAGCTTGACTGCGAAGCGTCCGTTCTTGACCTCCCGGGTTGCCTCGGTCAGCTTGACGATCGGACTGACGAGGAACTTGGAGCTGACGATGACGAGGGCGATGCTCACGACCAGCATGATGGCGATCATCCAGCCGAGCAGCGTATGGATCTCGCTGAAGAGCAGCTTGATGTCCGGCCGGATGAAAATTGCATGGGGCGTGCCGTTATAGGTGAAGGGCGCGCCGATCGTGTTGCGCAGTTCGTTGGCGAAAAACCCCGTCATGAACGTCTTCTTGGGGAACTCCCTCATGCCGTGATAAACCTCGCCGGCCAGCACCCGCCGCTTGATCGGCTCGTCCAGCCGCTTGTCCTTGAACGCCGCGCCGAAGTAACGCTCGGCTCCGTTCCCATCGACGAGGCAGATTTGGTAGCCGACTGCGGCAACGTTCGCCAGGTAGCTGTCCAGCTGCACCTCCCCGTGCTCCTCGAGAAAGGCGGTCATCGCCTGGGCGATACGGACGTTTTTTTCGTCGTTCAGAGGCTTGATGCTCTCGTGATAGTACGCATTGGCGATATAGAAGCCGAGCAGAGCGCTCACCAGGATAATGCCGATCGACGTCAGTGCGAGCTTGGAGTAGATCGATCTCATGAGCCGGCGGCCTCAACTAGGTAGCCGACGCCCCGGACGGTTCGAATGGCGAGGCTGTCCGTCAGCTCCGAGAACCGGTCGCGCAGCCGCTTGATGTGCACGTTCAGCGTCCGCTCGTCCCCCATATAATCCATCCCCCACACCGATTCGATCAGCTGGCTGCGCGTGAAGACGTGGCCCGGCCGCGAAGCGAGGCAGACGAGCAGCTCGAATTCCTTGAGCGGCAGCATGAGCGTCTGGTTATTCACCTGCACCTCGAAGCCTGCCGGATGGATAACGACGTCCCCGATCCGGATCGGCTGCTGGCTCTGCTTTTGATAGCGGCGAAAGACAGCATGAATCCGAAAGAGAAGCTCCCTCGGGTCGAACGGCTTGACGACGTAATCGTCCGAGCCGGCGAGGAAGCCCGCCTCCTTGTCCCGGATCTCGCCCTTGGCGGTCAGCAGGATGACGGGGATGTCATAGTTCTCCCGGATGCGGCGCGTCAGATCGTAGCCGGTCATGCCCGGCATCATCACATCGACAACCGCCAGGTCGACCGGCTGCGCGTCCAGCAGCCGGAGCGCCTCCTCGCCGCTCGCGGCCTCAAGCGCCGCATAACCCGCCTGCTTTAACTGTTTATTCACCAGGTGAAGAATATTCTTATCGTCGTCAACAAGTAATATGGTTGGTTTCATCGCAATCCTCAGCTTTCTCATGTTCGGGCAGCTTCCCAACAGGATTGGTTCGAATCGGTCCGATGATCCGGGCAGATTCCGCCCTTCCTGCCGCATGCCCTTGCTTCTCTTAAAAATAGCCAAAGACAGCCCTCGCTGCAACTGCCCCCGCTATCGCCCAAGACACTCGCCCCCTATACGTTATCCTAACCTGCACGCTGCCCTAATAAATTCAACGGACTCCTTGCCCCCTCTTTACACTCCGCATGGTCCTGTGGTAACGTACCGTCATATAAGTTGACCAATCATCCTACGAATTTTGGGAGGCATGCCGAATGGAAATAGAGAAAACAAGCCGCATCTCTCTGGTCGAGCAAGTGGTCGCGCAGATAGAGAAGCTGATCGAAGGCGGAGCATGGCCGGTCGGCACCCGGCTTCCTCCGGAGACGGAGCTGATGGAGCAGTTCGCCGTCAGCCGCAATACGCTGCGGGAAGCGGTTCGGGCGCTGGTGCATGCGGGCCTGCTGCAGACGAGACAGGGCAGCGGCACGACGGTCTGCGCCTCCAGCGGCCTAGGTGCTGCTCTGCAGCGGCGTCTGGAGCGGGCGAGCCTGCTCGAGACGCTTGAAGTGCGTCTCGCACTGGAGCGGGAGGCCGCGTCGCTGTCCGCCGCCCGCCGCAGCGAGGAGGACCTCGCGGAGTTCCGGGCGCAGCTCGCCGCCTGCACCGCGGCGGCCGACGTGCAGGACCGGCTCGCCTACGCGGAGGCGGACTTCCGCCTCCATCTGGCGATCGTGAAGGCGTCCCGCAACCGGCTGCTCCTTGAGCTGTACGGGCATATGACCGAAGCGGTGGAGAGCTCCGTCCATGAGACCGTGGCGCTCACCCCCTTTTCGGTCATTCACCAGACGATCCACACCGAGCTCGTCGACGCGATTGCCAACGGAGACGCCAAGCGGGCGGCCGCTGCGGTTGACGAGTATATCTGGCTGTTCCGAGAAGCGGTGGCGGACGGCCGGGAGGTGACGCCATGAGCGGTCATCCTGTATCCGGGGTCTCCCGCCCCGGTCCGGCTCCAGGATCACGGCCCGCCCCCGCTCCGCAGCGGACCGGGCTGCTGATTCTCGGCATCATTCTGCTCGCGGCCAATCTGCGGGCTCCATTGACGACTGTCGGGCCGCTCGTGCCTGCGATTCGCGAGACTCTCGGCATCTCCCATACGGCGGCCGGCTCGCTGACGACCGTGCCGCTCATCGCCTTCGCCCTTCTGTCGCCGTTCGCCCCCCGGCTCGCACGCCGGTTCGGCACGGAGAGGACGCTTCTGGTCTCCCTTCTCCTCCTGCTCGCCGGCATTCTGATCCGTTCCGGAGGCAGTGCCGGGGCTCTGTTCGGCGGCACGTTCCTACTCGGCCTGTCGATCGCCGTCTGCAACGTCCTGCTGCCGGGCTTGATCAAACGCGACTTTCCCCGGAATCTCGGCGTCATGACGGGCACGTATTCCGTCGCCATGAATCTGTGCGGAGCGATCGCCTCAGGGCTCAGCGTCCCGCTCGCCTCCCTGCAGCCGCTTGGCTGGACCGGTGCGCTCCGCGTATGGAGCCTCTTAGCTCTGACGGCGGGTGCCCTCTGGCTGCCGCTCCTGAGAAACCGGGATGCCGGCCAGCCGCCGGCCGTGAAGGCCCGGCACGAGGAAAAACCTCTGTGGCGCTCCTCACTCGCGTGGCAGGTCACGGTCTTCATGGGCCTGCAATCGCTCATTTTCTATACCGTGATCGCCTGGCTGCCCGCGATGCTGCAGAAGCAGTACGGCCTGACGTCCGGCGCGGCCGGCTGGATGCTGTCGCTCGCCCAGCTCGCCATTCTGCCGTTCACGTTCCTCGTGCCGGTGGTGGCCGGACGCATGCGCAGCCAGCGGAGTCTGGCGGCCTTGACCGCTCTCTCCTATGTCGCCGGCCTTGCCGGCATCCTGTACGGCCATTCCGCCGCGCTCCTTCCTCTATGGGTCATCCTCATCGGTATGGCGAGCGGGTCGGCGTTCAGTCTGGCTATGATGTTCATTACGCTGCGTGCGAGAACGAGCGGCGAAGCCGCCGAGCTGTCCGGCATGGCACAGTCACTCGGCTACCTGCTCGCCGCAGCAGGCCCCGTCCTGTTCGGCTGGCTCCATGACGCCACGGACAGCTGGGAGCTTCCGTTGCAGCTTATGCTTGCCGCGGGCTTCCTTATCTTCGTGTTCGGGATGGGGGCCGGCAGAGCGAAGCATGTCCGCTGATACTCTCATCGGCGCAGCCGCCTCGAAGCTTCTAGGCCGCATCCTGCCTGCTTTGTCCCTGTTAGTTTGATAGCCTTTGTTAACTTCAAGTGTTGAACTTGCAAAAAAAAGGGAAACCCCGTTCATTTGGGTTTCCCTTTTTTTTTTATAAAGCAATGATCCGTTTAATCATGGAAAAAACGTTGCTGGGTTGTTAATCCGCTTTATTTTTCTGCGGAAATGAGTAAAAACATCGGTCTTCGGAGCTCCTCTTTCATTTCGGGAATGCTCTTCAACATGTCTTCCGAAGGAGTCGGCTCCTTGACCTCCCTAATCGTAAACCCAGCATGAACCAAGTCATTGATATAGGTCGAAATCGTCCTATGATATTTCACAACATTCTCCGTAAGGAACGTTGTTTCCCGCAAGCCTTCCGATTGATAGTGATCTACGGCCCAATGCAGACGGTTCCCGTTTTCATCATAATACCAATCTTGTTCGCTCCGAGAAGTGAAAATGGGATGTTCCACTGAAAAGACAAACGTGCCTCCAGGCTTTAGACAGCGATAGACTTTCTTACAAATTTGTTCAAAGGACTCAACATAGTGAAGAGCTAATGAACTCAGGACAACATCAAATTGATTATCCGAAAAATCGATGTCTTCTATTGGCATTCTCATGTAGGAAATCGCAGAGTCATCCGTCATTTCTTGAGCTTTTTGGAGCATGTTTTCCGATATATCTACTCCAATAACCGAACTGGCTTGCTGCTCCCGAGCATACCGGCAATGCCAGCCAAACCCGCATCCTAAATCGAGTACCCTTTTCTTTTGCAAGTCCGGGATCATTTTTTTTAATACGTGCCATTCCCCCGCGCCTTCAAGCCCTTGCACGGAACGAGGCATTTTTTCATATTCCGAAAAGAAGTTGACATCATCATATTTATTTTGTTTCATAAGAGATACATCTCCTGTCCTTTAAGATAGCCCCCTAAAACATCAACAACCTTTATTTTAGGAGGCTATCTTTCTCCTTCTAACCAAGTCTTTCACCTCATTCATAATAGTTGTCTATAGGATTCCACATAATCGGTTTCAGCCAAATGGACTGTCTAAGAGAAACTATACATACAAGTCTGACAAGCGTAAAGGATCATAAAGCAACTGTTCCTTCCTAAACAAATGCTGGTACCTCCTATTGGATCGCCAAAGAGGGCCTTCCCACAGGAAGGCCCCCTGTTTCCATTAGCTAGTCGCCTTTCTGCTCGGGAAGCCCCGCCCGCTGCCAGCCGGCGAAGCCGCCCGTCAGATTCGAAACGTCGGCAAAGCCTGCTGCCTGCAGCACGCTGGCCGCGATCGCCGAGCGGCTGCCGCTCTGGCATTGGACGACGATCGGCTGGCCCGGGTCCAGCTCGCCCAGCCGAGCGGGCAGACGGCCGAGCGGGAGATGCTTCGCGCCGGGGATATGGCCGTTCTTCCATTCCTCCGCGTTCCGCACGTCGATCAGCAGCACCTCACCCTTCTCCAGCCTGCTTGCCGCCTCCTCGGGCTTCACCTGCCCATAGCTTTGCAGACGACCGCCTTCCACTTCATATCGAGAGAGCAGCTCCGGGCCAAAGACGCCCGCCGTCCGATCGATGCCGATCATCCGCAAATCCGCAAGCACCTCATCCAGCCTCTCGTCTGCCGCGATCACATACAGCGGCTTGGCCTCGGTCAGCAGCCAGCCTGCCCAGGTTAGGAACGATTTGTTGTACGGGAGGTTGATCGTTCCCGGCACATGCCCCTCGGCGAACCGGGCCGACGGCCGAAGATCGAGGATTGTTGCGTCCTGTTCGAGCGCCTCCTCTACTTCCCGCTGCGTTCCCTCGAGCCGCTCCGGCGTCTTCAGCGAGCTTAGGAGGGCCGGCCCTTCCTGGTTCACCCGCTTCATCTGCGCAAAATAGTTGGGCGGCTCTGGCTGGCCCTCCAGCAGAAACGCGAGGAATTCCTCCTCGCTCTCATAGGCGAGCGCCGGGTTGAAGCGCTTCTCGTACCCGACCGTCGTCGAGGGGATGGCACCCAGCGCCTTACCGCAGGCGCTGCCCGCGCCGTGTCCCGGCCAGACCTGCAGGTAGTCCGGCAGCGTCCGGAACCGCTGCAGCGACTGGAACATTTGCCGCGCTCCCAGCTTGGCCGTATCCGCCCGGCCGGTGGCCTTCTCCAGCAGGTCGGGACGGCCCACGTCGCCCGCGAACACGAAGTCACCGCTGAACAGACCCATCGGCTCGTCGGCCGCCGCCCTGTCCGTCAGCAGGAAGGCCATGTGCTCGGGCGTATGGCCGGGTGTGTGCAAAGCCTGGAACCGGATGTTTCCGATTTGAAAGCTGTCCCCGTCCTTGAGCAGACGTGCCCCGATCTTCTCCGCATCCTCGTAGCGGCCGAGTTCGCCTCCTTCGCCGGACAGATAGACGGTCATGCCGTCCTGCTGCGCGAATTCGCGGATGCCGGATACGAAATCCGCGTGGATATGCGTCTCAGCAGCCGCCACGATCGTAAGTCCGTTGTCCTGGGCGGTTTTTCGATAGGGCGCCGGATCCCGCAGCGGATCGATGACGATCGCCGTTCCGCACGCTTGGCAGCCGACCAGATACGACGCCTGCGCGAGCTTCTCGTGATAAAAGTATTTCAACAGCATGCTGTTTCACCTCTTTGTTACACTATAAGCGGGAGAGCTGGTACTGGGCACAAAATTCCCGCTCTTACACCCGTCCGGCAAGGAGGGAGTCCTCTCCTTTAACCTTTAACCTTTAATGTTTAACCTTTACCCATTCCCTTACCCCTCCCCGCCCTTCTCATCTCCATACAAAAAAAGCTGTTGAAGTCTCCCTTCAACAGCTTTCTTCTATTCAAAGGCTCAGCCAAGGCCCGCCTTTCTTTATTCTTCGTTTGGCCTTTATCCGCTCTGTTCCCGGCCACACGCATTGTCCCGCTCCTCGAGCGCGAGCAGCACACGGAGAGCTTTGCCGTACAGCCCGGACGGCACCCGTTCCTCTTCCACATAGGAGAGAATGGCAACCCCGTTTTCCAACGCGAGCAGCACCCACGCCAGCTCCTCCGCCGTTAGGGAGGACACTTGGCGCGTTTCCTTTCCCCACGAGTCTAGCAGATCAGCGAGCTGCTGGACCGCCTCACGCATCCTCTCGGACCACTGGTGGCGCACCGGCTCTTCGCGCATGGCATGCAGGAGGAATTCGAGACGCAGCATGCTGCCGGTTCGATCGCTCGCCCGCATCGCCTCGAAGCGGGCATTCATGGCGGCAAGCAGCCCGTCCGGAGATCGATGCTCCTGCATGGCCTCCCGAATGCGGTCCACATGAGCCTGCATCCGTTCTTCCAGAATGACGAGGAAGAGCTCCTCCTTGGATTTAAAATGCGCGTACAACGCCCCTTTGCTAAACCCCGCGTTGTCGGCGATCTTCTCTAGGGAAGCTCCATGAAACCCCCACCGAGCGAACGTCTCCTCAGCGGATTGAATAAGCAGACGGCGCGTTTCCTTTTTGCGTTCCTCCTGGGTAAGCCTTCGTCGGATCATGCCGGTTCCTCCCTTACTTCACCCAAGCATATCATATGACACTAATATTTCACATGATATTTACATACGCTTGCGTATATAATTAAATATAGAAAGTTTTCTTTGGAAAATCGCCGGCAGTCGTGGCATACTGAATCAGGTGAGAGAAGACTAGTGAATGTGAAAAAGAGAAGAGGGGAATCATGCGAAAGAAAGCGACCAAGCCGGCTGGACAAGCATTGACCAGGTCCGAGATCCTCAAGCAGACCATCAAGACGGGGATTATCAAGTCGAATCTGATTACTATGTTTGCCGGGCTGACACTGGCCTTATATACGTACCATTTGGATCCGATCGAGAAGCTGCCCGCCGCGCTCTATGCTTTAATCGGAACGATTCTGGTCATAGGGGCGGCGGGAGCCTTTAACAACCTGTACGACCGGGACATCGACGCCATCATGGAACGGACCAAGAACCGGCCTACGGTGACGGGTGCCATTCGGCCCAAAACCGTGCTCTGGCTCGCATCCGTTATGGCCGTCGTCGGCATCGCCATTCTGGCGCTGGCGACACCCCTTGCGGCGTTCCTCGGGTTTTTGGGGCTGTTTTTTTATGTCGTGCCTTATACGATATGGAGCAAGCGCCGGTCCGTCTACAATACGGAGATTGGGAGCATCTCCGGCGCCATGCCGCCCCTCATCGGGTGGGCTGCGATTTACCCGGACATCACGCATCCGGCCATTCTGGGCCTGTTCGTGATCGCCGTCATCTGGCAGATGCCGCACTTCTACGCTATCGCGATCCGCAAGAATGAGGAATACCGGGCGGCGAACGTCCCCATGCTGCCGGTCGTCAAAGGCATCCGGAGAACCTATCTGCAGACCAACGTTTACCTGGTCGTGCTGACGGCGACGAGCTTCCTGCTCGGCTCGCTGAGTCTCGGCCTGATGCTGGTCGCCCTGCTCATGAACGGCGGCTGGCTCGTGCTCAACATCTGGGGCTACAAGCGGATGGAACCTGAGAAGTGGGCCAGATCGCTGTTCCTGTATTCGCTGCTTCATATGACCGTCGTCTTTTCCACGGTCATTATCTATTCGCTGGTGGGGATTATTTGGGGATAACAGCCTCCCGTCTCCTCACCCTGCATGTCAAAAAGCCTTCGGAACGGATGTTCCGAAGGCTTTTTTGTCGGGACGGCCAGAGCTCGCCGACACCGTTTTGTTAGGCCTGCTTCCCTTCCACATACGCCGCTTTCCTCGGCGCCGATTGGTTGGAGGGGGCTGGCTGGGGCCTTTTCATCCACAAGGAGAGCCCCACATTGACAATGGCCAGCACTAGGCTGATCGTAAAGACGAAGGACGAGCCTGCGGCCGCCGCGGCAGGCAGTTCACCGGCGGTGCCGGACAGATAGCCGGCCCTTTTCGCGGAGAACAGCGACACCATGACCGCGATGCCGATCGCCCCCGCGACCTGCTGGGAGGTTTGCGTGATGGCGATGCCGTCCGGGTAGTACTCTCTCGGTAGAGCGTTCAGCGTATTCGTTTGAACGGAGGCCAGCACCATCCCAATGCCCAGCATCATGACGATATGGGTGGCCGCCAGCAGCCACAAGGCGGGTTCGGTCCCGTAAACGGCATAGAGCCCGTAGCCAAGGACTACCAGAATCGTGCCTGGCGTAATCACTGCACGAGGACCATACGTATCAAAGAGCCGGCCGATCACGGGGGCGAGCACGCAGTTGAGCAAGCTGCCCGGAAGCATGAGCAAGCCCGTCACGAACGCGGAAACCAGCATAGCCGTCCGCATGTACAGAGGCAGGACGACCAGCATGGAGAGCATGTTGAGGAACGTGATCATGTTCATAATCAGACCAAGCGAGAACATCGGGAAGCGGAATGCCTTTAAATTCAGCATGGGGTGCTCCAACTTGGTCTGACGAATGGAAAAAGCGAGCAGAGCCAGCAGACCGACGAGAACGCATCCCCAGACCGCCACGCTTGTCCAGCCGTGATCCCCGCCGACGCTCACGCCGTAGACGACACCGCCAAACCCTATCGTAGACAAGGCAACCGACCGCACATCGATCAATACCTTTTGCACCTCGTTGACATTGGGAAGATAGCGCGCCCCTAGCAGTACCGAGAACAGCAGAAACGGAAGGGTGAACCAGAATATCCAATGCCAGGACAACGTATCGAGAATCATCCCGGCCAGCGTAGGGCCGAACGCCGGTCCCGCCAAGATGACGAGCCCCATGATTCCCATGGCGGCTCCGCGTTTGTGCGGCGGGTAGATGGTGAAGATCACGTTCTGCGTCAACGGCAAAATAATCGCCAGCCCCGCCGCCTGGATGACCCGTGCTGCCAGAAGAACGCCAAAAACGGGAGCCAATGCCGCCAGCACCGTTCCGCCTATGGACAAAAATAAAGACGCCAGGAACATCTGACGCGTCGTGAACTTTTGCATGAGAATGCCGGTTACCGGAACTAGTATTCCGAGGGTTAAGAAGTAACCGGTGGCTAGCCATTGAATCGTCGTCGAATCCACTTCAAACAACCGGCTTAATGCTTCCAACGCTATATTTAAAGCTGTTTCGCTAAACAGCCCGACAAAGCCCGCTACCAGCAGTGCCGCCATAATAGGTCCTGTTTTGATCTCCTTCTTCACTTGTCAGACTCCTTCAACCATGTTGGTAAGATTTCTATTATTTTTGTTGCTTTCTTCTTTTCTTCTGCAGCGGATGATCATCGCTTTGCTTTCTGATTTTTACTATCGATAGTTCTTACCGACCGGTCTGTTGTTAACTATAACAAATCATTTTTCCTTGATGTAAGTGAAACTTCCGCCTCATTCCATGCGATTTCACAATTCGGACACAAGTTTTCCAGAACGCTGGGTATTAGAATCTCTTTAGGAAAGGGACTTCCTTATAGATTATTTACACAGCCCATCGCGAGAAGGCTACCCGTCTGTTTGCATGTTCACTTGCCCCCTTCCCTAACGAGAGGAGGCGAGACAAGGACCTCTTCTTGGAACATGAGAAGCCTGCAAAAAAAAGCCGAGCAGATGGCAGGATACTCCTGCATCTGCTCGGCCCTTATTGAAAGGTCTACATCTCTATATGCTGGGCAAGGACTTCATTCGCGTTCTGTTCAGCAAATCGCCCTTCCCTTCTCCTACTCCACCGTCACCGACTTCGCCAGATTCCGGGGCTTGTCGACATCGTTGCCTCTGGCAAGCGAAGCGTAGTAGGCAAGAAGCTGGAGAGGGACGACCGACAGTGCCGGCGTCAGCAAACCGAGCGTGCGCGGAATCGTAATCACCTCGTCCACCGATTTTGCCAGCTCTTGGTCGCCTTCCGGGGCGATGCCCATCACGTAGGCGCCGCGGGCGGTCACTTCCTTAATGTTGCTAAGCGTCTTCTCGAACAGCTCCTGCTGCGTGGCAAGGGCGATGACCGGCACGCCGTCCTCGATCAAGGCCAGTGTCCCGTGCTTCAGCTCTCCGGACGCGTAAGCCTCGGAGTGGATATAGGAGATCTCCTTCAGCTTGAGCGACCCTTCCTGCGCGACAGCATAGTCGAGGCCTCGGCCGATGAAGAACAGATCGTCATGGTTCGCGATTTTCTCTGCGAACGCCTTGACGGTATCCGCCTGGCCCAGCAGCGTCTCCACTTGCTCGGGCAGCGCGCGCAGCGCCGTGATCGCTTCTTCGATCATGGCCGGCTCCTGTGTCTCCAAGGTTTGGGTGAGGTACAGGCCAAACAGATAGAACGCGATCAACTGCGACGTGTAGGCCTTGGTCGAGGCGACCGCAATTTCCGGACCCGCCCAGGTGGTGATCACATCATCGGCTTCCCGGGCAACCGAGCTCCCGACCACGTTCGTAATCGCGATGACGCGGGCGCCCTGCCGCTGCGCTTCCCGCAGAGCCGCTAGCGTATCGGCCGTTTCGCCGGACTGGCTGACGACGATGACCAGCGTCTCCTTAGAGATGATGGGAGCGCGGTAACGGTATTCGGACGCCACATCCGCCTCGACCGGAATCCGGGCCAGACGCTCAATAACGTTCTTGCCGACCAGTCCCGCATGATAGGCGGTTCCGCAGGCAACAATGTGAACGTGGCGAATGGTGCGCAGTTCGTCCGCCGTCATCTTCACCTCGTTCATCACTACCCGCTTGCCGTCCTCCGTAATCCGGCTGCCCATCGTATCCCGGTAGGCCTTCGGCTGTTCATGGATTTCCTTCAGCATGAAATGATCGTAGCCGCCCTTTTCCGCGGTCGTCAGATCCCAATCGACATGGAATAATTCCCGGGAAATAATATTCCCCTCAAGTGTGAACAATTCGACACCGTTCCGGGTCAGCACCGCCATTTCCCCATCTTTCAGGATATAAATATCGCGCGTATGCGGCAGAACGGCCGGAATGTCGGAACCGATGAAGTTCTCGCCGTCGCCCACGCCGATAATAAGCGGGCTCGCATTGCGTACGGCGACCAGCTTGTCTGGCTCTTCTTCGGCGATCACGCCCAGCGCGTAAGCGCCCCGCAACCGTTTGACGGCGGCCTGCACCGCACGCACGATGTCTCCCTCGTACAGGTCGGCGATCAGGTGAGAAATAACCTCCGTGTCCGTCTCCGATACGAACCGGTGGCCTCTCTCGATCAACTCTTCCTTCAGGGCGATGTAGTTCTCGATAATCCCGTTGTGAACAACCGAGATTTTGCGCTCGTTGTCGACATGCGGGTGGGAATTGACGTCGGACGGCTTGCCGTGGGTAGCCCATCGGGTGTGTCCGATGCCGATCGTACCCGACAGGGGCGCCGCCTCCAGCTTGCCCTCCAGCTCCGCCAGACGGCCCTTCGCTTTGACGACCTCCAGCCGGCCGCCATTATATACCGCTACCCCAGCCGAGTCATAGCCCCGGTACTCGAGCTTCTTCAATCCTTCCACCAAAATATCTTGCGCTTTGCTGCTGCCGATATATCCGACAATTCCGCACATGGTAGAACCCCCTTTTGTATGTTCGTCTCTAACGGACGATTGTCAAAGATCTTAATGACGTAAAAAAGCAAATAGGAAACCAAGGGGTCGCCTCGCGCGGCTACCCTGCTAAGACGTTACTATGGAATCAAGAAGATCGTTTTGTGCCCCCGGTCACCCAGGAGGTTTGTCGATCCACTTAACGGCAGTTGATGGCTGCCGGAAGGTCCCCGCCGAATGTTTCGAACACCTTCACCTCGTCAACTTGGGGGCTCATGTCTGGTTCCGTTCGGAAACCAGACATTCTCCGTGGCTCGCCCAAGTTCTGGCGCTTCATGAAACTAACTGCTATCCTCCTTTCTCTTCTAAACTGACATACTCCATCATATTCAATCTGCAGGCGGAACGCAACCCCGTCCGTTTTCCTACTTGTTCCACGACAGGCCGCTTCGTCTGGCTGGTCACCTCCCCCTGATTCCATCCCTTACCCTCCGCCCCATACGTCGAGCTTGCCTCACTCTTCGACGTGTCGCTTCTTTAGCGTTCCGTCTTGCTTACCCTTACCCTTCGCTTCAACCAGCCAAACAAGCAAGGCCCGCTCTTCTTTCGAAGTGCGGGCCGCTTCCGATTTGTTCCGTTTTATTCCATTTCGATACTCATGCCAGGTGGGCGCTTAGGCCAGCTCCACCTTGACGACCTGTACGATCTGTTCCACGAACGCCTCAAGCTCCCGGATCTCCGGGCCCTCCGCCATGACGCGGACGAGCGATTCGGTGCCGGACGGGCGGACGAGCACCCGGCCGTTCTCGCCGAGCTTCGTTTCCACCTCGCGGATGGCCTGCTCAATCGCCGTATTGCCCTTCAGCTTGCTCTTGTCGGCTACACGCACGTTGACCAGCACCTGCGGGAACTTCTGCAGCTTCTGCTTCAGCTCGCCGAGCTTCTGTCCCGAGCGGATGACGGTATCGACCAGCTGGAGGGCGGACAGCATGCCGTCCCCGGTCGTGTTGTAATCGAGGAAGATGACGTGGCCGGACTGCTCTCCGCCCAGGTTGTAGCCGCTCCGGCGCATCTCTTCCATTACGTAGCGGTCACCGACTGCCGTCTGTGCCGTCTCGAGGCCCAGCTCTTTAGCTGCTTTGAAGAAGCCCAGATTGGCCATTACAGTCGTCACCACCGTATTGTTCTTCAGCCGGCCGTCCTTCTTCATCGCGTCGCCCAAAATCGTGAGGATGTAGTCGCCGTCCACTTCCTCCCCCTGCTCGTCGATCGCGATGAGACGGTCCGCATCTCCGTCGAAGGCTAAGCCCAAATCAGCCTGATGCTGAAGGACGGCTTCCTTCAGATGGTCCGGATGCGTGGAGCCGACGCCCTCGTTAATGTTTACACCATCCGGCGTATCCCCGATGGCAATCACCTCGGCGCCCAGCTCGCGGAAGAGGCGCGGAGCCAGCTCATAAGCCGCTCCGTTGGCACAGTCTAGCACGATCTTGAGACTGGAGAACGTGGAGCTTACCGTTGTCTTCAGGTAAGTGGCGTACTGCCATTTGGCCTCCGCATCGTCGGTCAGGCGGCCGACGTCTCCTCCTACCGGACGCGGCAGATGATCGTGCTCCAAGTCGAGCAGACGCTCGATCTCCAGCTCCTTATCGTCGAGCAGCTTATAGCCGTCCCCGCCAAAAAACTTAATGCCGTTATCCGCTACCGGGTTATGCGAAGCGGAGATCATGACGCCGGCGTCGGCGCCGAGCGTCCGGGTCAGATAAGCGACACCCGGCGTGGTGATAACCCCCAGGCGAACGACGTCCGCTCCGATCGACAATAGTCCTGCGGCCAGCGCCGATTCCAGCATCCCTCCGGACACTCGTGTATCCATACCAATGAACACCTTAGGCCGCTTCACTTCTCCCGCCAGCACATAACCGCCGCAGCGGCCGATGCGGTAGGCGAGCTCCGGCGTCAGCTCCTGATTGGCAATTCCGCGGACGCCATCCGTTCCAAAATATTTCCCCATAGTAACATTCCCCTTTATCTCTATAACTTATGTTTCGTTCGTCTTTTTGCTTCTGCTGACTGACGAGGCTCTTTTGTACGCCTTCTCTTCAAAGTCATGCATGCGATTCGGCTTCGGCATCCATCAGGAAGGCTTCGGCGATACCTGATCCGAGGCGGCCGGCGCGTTCGCCGGCGTGCTGCTCGGCGAGGGCGAGGGGCTCTCCGAGGGCGACGGTGACGGTGTCGGAGCTTGCTGTGTTGACGTCGGCGAAGGACTGCTCTCCGTTCCGTTCGGAACCAGCTCCAGACTCGCCTTCAGCTCCGGCTGTCCGCTCGCAAACCGGATGTAGGCAGGCAGGTGCAGCACGATCGGCAGATCGTACTTGCCCGCCGGCAAGTTGCTAGCGTCCACGGATGCCCGCACATCCTGTGTCTTGATCAGATTCAGCTGTGCCGGTGCGCCTTCCAGCGTCACGTTCAGCTTGCCTCCGTCCGGGACTGCCAGCTTACCCGATAGGCCCGTCCCCGTCCCTATGATCTCGATAGGAATATTCGTGAATTCTCTCTTCGCCGAAGGAACGATCTCGACCGTGACCTTCACTTCCTTGACGTTAACTTCCGTGACCTTGTTTTTGGGTGTCACGCTGAGTGTGAAGGTTTTGCTTTCTTTTAACCCTGTCAGATCGACTTGAAGCCCGTCATAGAAGTCCATCTGGTCCAGCACGTCCTTAGGTCCGAACACCGTCACCTGATCGGCGCTTTGCTTGACGGACGCGACGCTGAATCCTTCGGCCGGCTGTCCGTTCAGCTTCACCTGCAGCGGCATCTGCTTGAACGGGCTCGTAATCGGAATCTCAACCTCGACCAGCTGTGGATTGACGGTAACCCCGTCGACTACCTTGCCGTTCTTGTCATAGACGGTCAGGCGAACCTGCTTGGTCACCGCTGCGTTCGCCTTCTCGACGCTTACGTCGGCACGAGCGGTCTCGATCTGATCCAGCTTGCTGAGCGGGGCTGTGACCAGCACCCTCCCCGGGTTGATGACCGGCAGCCCTGCCTTGTAGCCGTCTGCGGGCGTCCCGACCGTATTGATGATGACCGGTACCTGCTTGTTCTGCTTCTCCTCGATCGCCACCTTGACCGACTGCGGCACGATCTCCGCCGTCACGTCGTTCGGCAGCCCCGACGTATGCAAGTACACGGTATAGGTGCCCGGCCCGTATTGCGACAGGTCGGCCTTCACCTTGAATGTTTCGGGGTCCACTTTCTTCAGCGAGGATGGTTTCCCCCGCAGGATGACCGACACCTCCGACGGCTCGATCGATTTAATCGTCAGTGAGCTCGAATCGAAATCCGCCTCGACCTTGACGTTGTTATAGGTTTGGTCGCGGCTGATCGACGACTGGCTGGCGCTGTCCGATGGCACGTCCATGTGCACGACAACCCACAGCAAAATTCCGATGACCAAGGCCACCGCCTTGACGACATTATTATTGAGCAGCCACTTATCCATGGTTCGTCCTCCTCCATTTCCAGAAGGGGGCCTTCGGCTTGGAGTTGGCCTTTGCTTTCAGCTCTTCGTACAGCTTCGAAATGAGTGCCTCTTCCTTGATGTCCCGGACAACAAGCCCGTTCAGCGCAAGCGAGATTTGGCCTGTCTCCTCCGACACGACCAGACAGATCGCGTCGGATACCTCGCTCATGCCGATGGCGGCGCGGTGCCGGGTACCCAGCTCTTTGCTGATGAACGGATTTTCGGACAGCGGTAAATAACAACCCGCCGCCATCAGCCGGGATTTGCGCATGATCACCGCTCCGTCATGAAGCGGCGTATTCGGAATAAACAGATTGATGAGCAGCTCTGCGCTGACCTCGCCGTCGATCTTGGTCCCGGACTCTATGTACTCGTTGAGCCCCGTCTCCCGTTCGAAGACGATCAGCGCGCCGATCCGCCTGCGGGACAGGTTGGTCATCGTCTTCATGACTTCCCCGATCAGGCCGTTGATCTCCTGATCCTCCTCGCCGCCGGACCGGCTGAACAGCCTGCCTCTGCCGAGCTGTTCCAGCGCCCGTCGCAGCTCCGGCTGAAAGATAATAATAAGCGCCAGCACCCCGAAGGTAAACATCTGGTTCATCATCCACTGGAGCGTCCTCAGATCGAACCAGAGGGAGACCGCCCAAGTGATGACCACCACGAAGATCCCTTTGAGCAGCTGAATGGCCCGCGTGCCGCGGAGAAGAAGAATCAGATGATACATGACATAGCTGACGATGGATATATCAATAATTTCCTTAATGGAAGCTTTGAACGTCAAGTTGCTCAGAAATTCCATTGGCGTTCCCCCAGAGAATCCTTCTCGTAAGGCTCCGGATTCGTTTCTCTCTTTGTTTAAATGATACCATATTTTCAGCAAAAAACCTCCCCCTTATGAAAACGCAAGGGGGAGGCCGCAAAGCCCGGTACGCCGCTACCGGGTTGCTAAGGAATAGATTTCATTTACTTGAAACCATAGCCAGTCGAGCGCTCGGTCGACCTCTTTGATTTGCCCGGAAATATGAGCCGTCGACGCCAGATTGATGGAGCCGTCGATGACGGTCAGATTGCCCTTCAGGTCTCCGTCGACCTTGATCGTCCCGCCTTTGACCATCAAATCTCCGTTAACGGTTTTGCCGGCCGGCACGATGACCGTATTGCCGGTAATGACCACCTGGTCCAGATCCGAGCCCTTGACGACGAGATCGGTATCCTGGTTCCAGAGCGACAGGAAGCTCCCGAGCATAACCAGCAGGAACACAGAAGCAACCGAGATGGCGGGGTGTCTCTGAATCCACTTCAGCCACTCGGTCTTTTTCTTCTTCTGGGGCAAGCCGCCCATGATGCGGGAGGTCAATCCGTCCGGTACAACCGGCTTCGGCATTGTTCGGATCAGGCCTTCCGTTCGTTCCATACTCTTCAGCAGATCCCTGCATGCCGGACAGCTAAGCAAATGCTTCTTGAGCTCGAGCGACTGCGGCCCCTCGAGTGTGCCGTCCAAATATTCATGTATCCAAGGAAGGGCTTCCCTGCAGTTCATCTGAGCCTCCCCTTTCTTCTCGTCCGATGTGTGATACTATACGTCCCAGGGTTCAGAATGTTTCAGTTTTTTTATCACCAAAATCGCCGTCGAGCTTATTTCTTAAAAATTCCCTTCCCCGGTGCACTCTAGTCTTCACTGTCGTGACCGGCATGTCCAGCACATCGCCGATCTCCTGCAGAGACATGTCGTGCAGATAGCGGAGTATGACGACGGACTTGTACTTCTCGGGGAGCGACTGGATCGCCTCCCGGATCTGCAGCTGCGTCTCGGACAGCATGATCTGGTCCTCGGGCGTCGCCTCCTCGCTCGGCAGGAGCGAATACCAGTCGGCCCCTTCGCCGTCCGGCATCTCGGCATCCGGCGAATAGCTGGGCTTGCGCTTACGCAGCTGGTCGATGCACAGATTCGTCGCGATCCGATAGATCCACGTCGAGAACTTCTGGGATTCATCGTACCGGTCGAGATTCCGATAGACCCGCAGGAACGTCTCTTGCACAATATCTTCGGCCGTCTGGGACTGACTGAGCATCCGGAACGCCAAATGATAAATTTTGTCCTTATACATATCGACCAGCTCCGCGAACGCGGACCGGTCTCCTTTTCTTGATAGCTTGACTAAACGTCCTTCGACACTGCTCACATTCATTCCCCCATGCCGGCCATCCCCGGAATCCGGGCTTCGGAAACCTCTCCTGCTTCTCCCAAGTCCCTGTCTTCCCGTTCTAAATAGCCCGCCAACCAATTCCTGACTCCTCTCGGGCAGCGGGCCCCTTCTCCTATGTACGCCTGCGGCAGCCAATCCGCCAACAGGATGATCTTCCTGAACGGGTATTGCCTCACCCTTTATCGTACTGGAACTGGAGCAAAAAAGCAAAACATTACCAGCCAGCATTCGTTGCCTTCCCTGACTATTCTGCAGGAAAAAAAGAAACCGGACCACGGGGTCCGGTTCTTGGCTATCCGACATCGGAAATACTTGATCCGTGATCGGCAGCTATTTCTGTACGAGGGTACAGTTCGTGCCAAGAGCACAACCGTACGATGGCAAGGTTCGTACAAAGAGTACAGATCTGCCCGATCAGCCCGTATTTCTCAGGCCTGCGGCAATGCCGTTGATGGTAAGCAGCACTTCTCTTAGCAGCTCGGCGTCGTCCTCGCCCTTCTCTCGATTGGCGCGCAGCTCGCTCAGAAGCTCCACTTGCATATAGCTGAGCGGATCGACATACGGATTGCGCAGGCGGATCGATTCCTGGAGAATCGGCACATTGTCGAGAATCTCCTGCTGTCCGGTAATCTGGAGCAGAAGGTCAGACGTCAGCTCATACTCTTTCTTGATCAGGTTGTACATGCGCTCCGCCAGCTGCTTGTCCTTGATCATCCGACCGTATTCCTTGGCGATGACGAGATCCGCCTTGGCCATGGCCATCTGCAGATTGTCGACAGTCGTGCGGAAGAACGACCATTTGCGGTACATTTGCTGCAGAACCTTCATCCGGTCCGGCTGGTTCTGATAAAAGCTCTGAAGGCCCGTTCCGGCCGCGTACCACGCCGGCAGCAGGTACCGGCACTGCGTCCAGGCGAACACCCACGGAATCGCGCGCAAGTCCTCGAACCGGTCGCTGTTTTTGCGCTTGCTCGGACGGGAACCGATGTTGAGCTCGCCGATCTCAGGCAGCGGCGTCGATTCCTTGAAGAACGTCATGAAATCCTTGTCCCGGAAAATAAGATCCTGGTACTTATGGCGCGCCTTCTCGGAGATGTCGCTCATTATCGCGTCCCACTGCGGGTCGTTCTGCTCCTGCTGCGGGTATTTCGCCATGTAAGCGGCCGTAATGAGCGAGGAGGTTGCTTGCTCTAGACTCCGGTAGGCGATGCCCTTCATGGCGTAACGCTGCGACAGCACCTCGCCCTGCTCTGTGATCTTGATGCCGCCGCCGATCGTATGCGGAGGCTGAGCCAGGATGCTGCGGTTCAGCGGCATCCCTCCGCGGCCTAACGCACCGCCGCGGCCGTGGAAAAACTTCAGCTTCACCTGGTTGCGGTTGCCCGTCTCCGTGATCTTCTCCAGCGCTTCCTTCAGCTCCCAGTTGGCGGTCAACGCGCCGCCGTCCTTGTTGCTGTCCGAGTAGCCGAGCATGATCTCCTGCAGCTCGCCCATGCTGCGGACACCGTCCCGGTAAGCGGGAATGTCGAACAGGCGCTGCATGATACGCGGAGCGTCATGCAGATCGTCGATCGTCTCGAACAGCGGCACCGGCTGGAGCGTACAGATAAGCGTGCCATCGGCCTCTCTGCGGTACAGGCCCACTTCTTTGCTGAACACCAGCACCTCGAGCAGGTCGCTGACCCCGGTCGTCATGGAGATCAGATAGGTCGTAATGCAGCCTTGTCCGAATTCCTTCTGTGCCGCCTTGATCGTCTTGTACACATCCAGGCATTCCTGTGTCGACTCCGAATAGTCGATGTACGGGGAGGCGACCAGGCGAGGATCGTTCAAGATATTGGTCAGCAGTTCGATCTTTTCTTCTTCCGGAAGTGCCGCATAGTCCGGGCAGATGCCCATCTTCTGCAGAATTTCCGTCATGGCCGATTCATGCTCCTTGCTGTGCTGGCGCACGTCCAGCTTGGCCATATGGAAGCCGAACAGCTCCGCCTGCCGGATCAGCTTTGTGATGTAGCGGTCGGCCACGTAATCGGCATAATGCCCCCGCAGGCTCCGCTCCACAATTTGCAGGTCCGCAATAAACTCGTCGGCGGAAGAATACATGGCTTTCGGATCGGTTACGGATGCATCCCCGGTGTTGCGGATCTTTTGCAGCATATAAATGACCTTGATCCGGTAGGGCTCCTTCTCATTGCGCCACGGTCCTTCGGAGCGCAGCGGAATGTTCTCCCGGTCTTGACGGATCGATTCGAGGAGTTCGTCGCTTACCTTCACAATGTTTAGGCTGAAGCTCATATGCTCCAGAATAGCGCGCAGGCTGTCTTTATACTTGGACAAAGCCAACTCCCGATGCATGCCCAGCGTCTCCCAAGTGACGCTTGCCGTCACCGACGGATTGCCGTCGCGGTCTCCCCCGATCCAGGAGCCGAACCGCAGGAAATTCGGAGCATGCCACGATTCATTCGGGTAATACTTATGCAGACAACGCTCTAGCTCGGCATAGAGATCCGGCAGGACGTCGAAGAGGGTTTCGTCGAAGTAATACAGTCCGTTGCGGACCTCATCGATGACCGTCGGCTTGCGGTCGCGAATTTCGTCCGTCTGCCATAGAGCCAGAACTTCGCTTAGAAGCTTCTCCCGCAGCTGCTCTCGTTCCCGGTAGGTCAGCATTGGATTGTCGAGCTCCATCACATCTTTGGCGATCCGCTGATGGATATTCAAGACCGCACGGCGCATAGCCTCCGTCGGGTGGGCCGTCATGACGAGCTCCAGCGAGATCGTCTTCACGATTTCCTTGACTTCTTCTACAGGCAGCTGACGAGCATGCAGGTCCTTGATCACGTTCTCGATCGAGCCCGGCTGGGTCATTTCTCCGGCCGACCGCTCGTATTCACGTTTCCGGCGAATCCGCTGGTTCTGCTCGGCGATGTTCACCAGCTGAAAATAAATGGCGAACGCCCGAATGACCTGGTGCCGGATTTCGGGAGCGCAAGACTTGATCGTTTCCTTGTATTCCCGATACAGTACCGGATCGTAATGAGTCCGCATGGTCTTGCTCATTTCCCTGATCTTCTCAACAATCGTCAACAATTCGTTGCCGCCCTGGTGGACGAGCACTTCTCCCAAGATGTTTCCCAAAAAGCGGACGTCCCGGCGCAGCAAATTGCCGGACGGACTTTTTGTTACAGCATTGATCTCCTCTGCCATATCCTCACCCCGTTGTTTTCTCTACGAACTGCTTCTGCTGTGGCACAAATTCTTCACATTTTATTATTTTAACACAGCAACGTCCAAAAAGAATCCCCCTGTCAGATAAAGGCATAAAAGAGACATGAGCCAGTCCACCGAACGAACTAGCTTGCCAGCATCGCTCAGAGGCCCACGTGCGCTTCCTGAGCCGTTTCCCGAGCCGTTTCCCGAGCCGTTTCCCGAGCCGTTTCCCGAGCCGTTTCCCGAGCCGTTTCCCGAGCCGTTTCCCGAGCCGTTTCCCGAGCCGTTTCCCGAGCCGTTTCCCGAGCCGTTTCCCGAGCAAACAAAAAGGCTTCCGCAAGCGGAAGCCTTTTTTAAGCAAACGGGCCACTCGGAGTGCGGCCATTTTTCGCAAGTATGTATCCGAGGATCAATCCAACAGACATAATAAAAAAAAGACCCTTAAGGTCTAATAATGGAGCGGGTGATGGGAATCGAACCCACGCTACCAGCTTGGAAGGCTGGAGTTCTACCATTGAACTACACCCGCTTGCTTTATGGTCGGGACGACACGATTTGAACATGCGACCCCCTGGTCCCAAACCAGGTGCTCTACCAAGCTGAGCTACGTCCCGTAATAAAGATGGTAAATGGCGTGCCCTGAGAGATTCGAACTCCCGGCCTTTTGATTCGTAGTCAAACGCTCTATCCAGCTGAGCTAAGGGCACATAATGGAGCGGAAGACGGGAATCGAACCCGCGACCCTCGCCTTGGCAAGGCGATGCTCTACCGCTGAGCCACTTCCGCAAAACAATGAAGCTTGTTAACCTTACCATAACAGCTTCTGAATGGCAAGTAATAAGAATGCGCGTGGAGGGACTTGAACCCCCACGTCAAAGACGCTAGATCCTAAGTCTAGTGCGTCTGCCAATTCCGCCACACGCGCAAACGGTGGTGAGCCATGAAGGACTCGAACCTTCGACACCCTGATTAAAAGTCAGGTGCTCTACCAACTGAGCTAATGGCTCGCATGGCTGGGGATCCAGGATTCGAACCTGGGCATGACGGAGTCAAAGTCCGTTGCCTTACCGCTTGGCTAATCCCCATTACTGCGTGGTGCCGTCGAGAGGACTTGAACCCCCAACCTACTGATTACAAGTCAGTTGCTCTACCAATTGAGCTACAACGGCATATAGTATTCCCGATCTAATCGTGGATATACATATCTGGTGGACGCTGACGGGATCGAACCGCCGACCCTCTGCTTGTAAGGCAGATGCTCTCCCAGCTGAGCTAAGCGTCCAAAGCTTTTTCGTAGCAGCCGAGGCTGCCGCGATGTGGGAGAAGATATGACCCGTAGGGGATTCGAACCCCTGTTACCTCCGTGAAAGGGAGGTGTCTTAACCCCTTGACCAACGGGCCTAAATAATAAGCTTCCAACCGGGATCGAACCGGTGACCTCATCCTTACCATGGATGCACTCTACCTACTGAGCTATGGAAGCATGGCTCCCCGAACAGGACTCGAACCTGTGACAACTCGATTAACAGTCGAGTGCTCTACCAACTGAGCTATCAGGGAATGCACTGCTTGGCAACGTCCTACTCTCCCGGAACCCTTCGGTTCAAGTA
>NZ_BOSI01000010.1 GCF_018403265.1 Paenibacillus sp. J31TS4 | reverse complement strand
ATAGCTGTTTGGTGATAATGGCGGAGGGGAACCACGCGTACCCATCTCGAACACGACCGTTAAGCCCTCCAGCGCCGATGGTACTTGAACCGAAGGGTTCCGGGAGAGTAGGACGTTGCCAAGCAGACGAACAAAGCCTTGCTGCATATGCAGTGAGGTTTTTTTGTGTTTGGTTTTGATTGCGATTGGTTTTCGTTTGGTATCGGATCTTCTCGTTCTTCCCCGATCCCTATGGCTCATGAACCTAGTTTTGAAGCCTAGGTCTACCCAAATTCATGAAAAGCCGGCTGCTAAGTAAGAGATGGCTCTAGGTGTTGCTGGCTGACCGTTCTTGCATGAAAAAGGGAAGCCCCTCTCTAACCCGGTAAGGACGGAGAGGGAAGCACCAGGGAATTGTGTTTTTTCTTGTTGTTTACTAAGGAAAAACAAAAAAATAACAATAAACAGTAAAGGTTATATTTGCCAATACTGTTATATATGGTAATATTGGATTTACATTTGGTATTGTTTATTAACATCCACGGCCATTTTCTATCACTTTCAGCAAAGGAGGCTGATGTTCGGTAAGCGGAGGGATCCCACGAAGGTGAGGACCACGAAAAATGGAAGGTGATTTGTTTTTCTGTAAGCGCTTTAACGATAAGCAATTTTCTGGAGGTGGACTCATGAAAGCGGCGATAAACAAACTTATTGTTTTTGCGTGTATGCTTTGTCTGGTTTGCGGGCCGGCTGTGCCGGCGGCTGCCGGCACAGGGAAAGCTGCCCTTTCCTCAAGCGAATTCACACAGGAGGAGCTCCCGCCACTAAATCGGGTTTCGTCCCCGAATTACCGGGACTTTTTTCAGCTGGCCAAGGAAGGAGCGGTCCTTCCCGGTTTGATGCAAGGGCTCATTCCTCAAGGGATGGCTTATCTGGCAGAGACCGACTGGCTGCTCCTTACGGCTTATCGGGAGAATGGAGCATCGAGCGTACTGAGCGTAGTCGATCGGGAGAGCGGGCAGCTTGTGAAGACCGTGTCCCTCTACAAGAATGAGACGACTCCTTATACCGGACACGCTGGAGGCCTCACGGTCAGCCAGAGCCATGTCTGGGTCTCCTCGGAGAAATCCGCGTATGGCATGGCGATCGAGGATCTGAAGAACGCCGCCGATGGAGGCAAACTCGTATTCCGGGAAACGATTCGGACAGAGACCAACGCTTCATTTACTACATACGCCGATGGGGTGCTGTGGGTAGGGGAGTTTGCCCGCTTCGATTTCAAGACCGACGACTCCCATCATCGACGGGATCGGCAGGGCACGGAAAGCTCGGCCTGGGTTACGGGCTACCGGCTTGATTCAAACGATACGATTGCTCCATCGAGTAGGACCGGTACCGGAGGAGCGGCGGCCCCTGATCTCATTCTTCAGATACCGAATGAAATACAGGGGATGGCGGTCACAGGGGATGCTATTCTCCTCAGCCAATCGTATGGAAGGACGATTGAAAGCTCTCTCCTCACATACACCCTACCTCGGGAGGAACCGCCTCACGCATATACCGACAGGTTCGGCGCCCCGGTCCCAATCTGGTTCCTGGACGAACAGAACCGGAAAAGCACCGTTATTTTGCCGCCGATGTCGGAGGGAATCGCCCAAAGCGGAACAGACCTGTATATCCTGTTCGAGTCGGGGGCGGAAGCATACCGAGACGGCTTCTACCCAGTAGACCGGCTGTACCGGATGAACCTGCAGGAGCTGCTTGCCCTTGAGCCTTCCGTGCCTGGAGCTCCCAAGGGGGAGCCGCCGCTGCTCATTACCGAGGTGATGGCGGCATCGCCCGGTACCGGACAGCCCTACGAGTACATCGAGCTGTATAACAATAGCGAGCAAGCGATCGATCTGTACGGCTATAAGCTGTATTACTACTACGATCCGGTATCTCCCGACCTTTGGAACACCAAGGTGACCAAGTGGTCCATCATGACGGCGGCCGACGTGGATGCCGACTCGACCGAGGCGACGGACATGCTTCTGAAACCTCATCAGACGAAGGTGATCTGGCTGAAGAAGCCGGACCATTACCGGCTTACACTGGACGATTTCAATGCTGCTTATGGCACGAACCTTAAGAAGAAGGACATCGCCTACAGCAAGCTGGTCGCCGGGCAAGGATTGTCGGATACGACGCAGCGCTTCCTCGCCGTCGTGGCGCCGCGGGGCAACCAGGTTACGGACCGCATTTCCTACGTGACGTATAACGGAAGCTCGCAGGCGCCAGTAGCGAGCTGTGGTGGAAGTACTCCTTGCGATTTTGCCGTGGGAGAAAGCATCGTTTACTTCTATCCAAAGGATGGTCTGAACGGGCCGGGCCAGGAGATGGAGAGAATGGTGCCTGAATCGCTGCACCAGACGCCGACGCCAGGCCGGCTGCTGCCAACTCAGATCCGATCGATTGCCCGCGGACGGTAATCTGAAAGGATCAGCTGCTTGCCCGCGTACGGTAACCTGAAGGATAGGCCACTTGTCTGCGGGCGGTACCTGAATAGGATCGGCCGCTTGCCGGCCCAATAGAGAGGGGATATCCATGTATAGGAAAAAAGCTGCTTCACTCTTTGCCGTTCTTGCTCTTACTGCCGTAAGCACCCTCGGCTGTTCCTCGGGAGGAGGCGCTGAGGAAGCGGGAGCCGTCGCTCCGTCGGCCAGCGAGGACCAGACTCCCGTTACGATTCAATACTGGCATGCGCATGCCGACGTCCAGCTTGAAGGATTGAACTATATGTTGGCCGAGTTCAAGAAGAAGTATCCGTGGATTACGGTGGAACCGGTCTACCAGGGAGCGTATGCGGATCTCCACAAAAAGCTGCTTGCCGCCGTAGCCGCCAAAGAAGTGCCGGCGGTCACGAACGTCGAGGTGGCTTCCATTCCGAACTTCGGGGAAGGCGGCATCTTCATGGACTTGAACCCGTATATCAAGCGGGACAAGATGGACGTGAACGATTTTTCCCAGGGCATGCTGAAAGCTTACGCCTATAACAACAAGCAGTATGGGCTGCCGCTCATCGTAAGTGCCAACGTCTTCATTTACAACAAGACGATGTTTGACAAGGAAGGCATCAAGCCTCCACAGACATGGGAGGAGATCGAACCGTTCGCCCAAAAGCTGACGAAGAAGGAAGGCAGCAATGTAAGCCGATATGCCTTTTCCGTGCCGGGCTGGGATATGTGGTATGCCGAAACGTGGATGCGCAACGGAGGCGGAACCCCGCTTACGGATGACAACAAGTCGGGCGTGGACCAGCCGAACAGCGTGAAGTTCATGAAGAAATTCCGCGAATGGATGGACAAAGGCTATCTGCAGATGGGCTACGGCAAAGGGGCTTCGGACACGATGCGGCAGATGTTCTTTGACGAGAAGGTCGGCATGGTCATGCATACGTCGGCGTTGATCAAATGGTATATGGAGAACGCCAAGTTCGAGATAGGCGTATTATTCCCGCCCGGGGACCAGAAGCGGATCTCCCATATCGGAGGCGCCGGCATAGCCGTAATGGACATGGTGCCGCAGAACCAGAAGGAGGCCGCCTGGAAATTCGTCGAGTTCATGACTGCTCCGGATAACAACATCAAGTGGGCGGATTACACCGGGTACCTGCCGACGAGAAAATCGGCGATCACTTCGGCAGAAGGCACCGAATACTTCTCCAAAAAGCCGCAGTACAAGGCGGTCTTCGAAAACTTCGACAACGTAATCGGACGGCCTCAGCATCCGAATTATCCGGCCGCAATCGAGGTGCTGAAGAACGCCATCGGCAATATTCTTCTGGACAACAAAGATGTGGAGACGGAATTCAAAGCCGCCGCCAAAGGCATGAACGAAGTGTTGGAGGATAATTGATGCCGTACGTCGGTGCGGGCTGCAGCGGAGAGCATGGTGCCGCTGCAGCCCGGTCACCCGGCCGCGGAAGGCTGACCGTACCGGCGAGCCGGCAGGCCGAGCATCCGGCATCGCTGCCGCCCAGCCGGCAGCCATCAAGAAAGGAGGAAGCCCCCTGTTATGGAGATCCAATCGGTCGCAGCCGAAGAGCTGCGACTGCCCACTAGGAGACGAAAAACCCGCTACCGGATGATAGCGAGCTTCAAGGATTTTTCCCTCGTTTGTCCGGCGCTGCTTTTCCTTGGAGTGTTCACCTACTATCCATTGCTCTTCTCGGTCTATATCAGCTTCACCGACTGGAACTTGGTGAAGCCGGCCAAGAAGTTCGTCGGACTGCTCAATTACGAGAAGCTGCTCACGGATCCCAAATTGTATCATGTTCTCAAGATTACTTTCGTGTATACGATTCTCGACGTGGTGCTCACGCTCGCCATCGGGCTGCTTCTGGCCCTGCTGCTTAATGTAAACTCTCGCGTCTATAACACGATGCGCTTGTTCATCTTCATGCCGCATTATATCTCCATGGTCATCGCCTCGATGGTCTTCGTCTGGATTCTGAACAACCAGTACGGCATTATGAACAAATCGCTCTCCCTATTCGGGATGGAGCCGGTCCATTGGCTGGACAGCACCTCCAACGCCATTTGGGGCCTGATCATGGTCTCCCTATGGAAGGGAGTCGGCTTTACGATGATTATTTTTTTGGCCGGCTTGCGGGGCATTCCGGTCGAATATTACGAAGCCTCCAGCATTGATGGGGCCAATAAATGGCAGCAGTTTCTGCATGTCACGCTCCCGCTGCTTTCGCCTACCACTCTCTTCCTGCTAATCACCTCGTTCATTTCGTCCATGCAGGTGTTCCAATCGGTGGACGTGATGACGGACGGGGGACCGCTCGAGTCCACCAAGGTGATGGTGTACTGGATCTACCAGATGGCGTTCCGCGATTTCCGGGCGGGCCGGTCTTCGGCGCTGGTCATCCTCTTCTTCTTCATTATTATTGCGCTGACGATCGTGCAGTTCGTGTTATCCCGGAAGAAGGTCCATTATGAAGGGTAGGTGGAGGCTGTGACAGCCAAGCAAATCTGGGTCCCGACCCGTCTGATTCTCTCCCTGCTCGTCACGCTGCTGATGGTATTTCCGCTGTACTGGCTGGTCATCACCTCGCTGAAGACGCCTGCCGAGCTCAAGGCAGCGTTCCCGACCTTCTGGCCGGAGACGTTCGCCTGGAGCAACTATAAGGTCGTCTTCCAGTCCATTCCGCTGGCCCGCTATGGGCTCAATACCATCATTCAGACCGTCGGCATCGTCTCCCTGCAGATGAACGTCGCCCTGCTGGCCGCCTACGGATTCGCGAAGGGGAACTTTTGGGGAAGGGATAAGCTGTTCGTGGCCATTATCGCGGCGCTAATCGTCCCGGAGCAGGTCGTGTTCGTGCCTGTGTACGTAATGTTGTCCAAGCTGGGCTGGATCAACACCTATTGGGCACTGATCATTCCGCATGGCGCTTCGGCGTACAGCATCTTTCTGCTCCGGCAGGCGTTCAAGTCGCTGAGCAGCGATGTGATGGAGGCGGCCAGCATGGACGGGGCCAACCGGTTTCGGATCATCTATCGCATTCTCGCGCCAATGGCAATGCCCACGATCATTACGGTGCTGATCTTGAAGGTCATCAGCAGCTGGAACTCTTATTTTTGGCCGCTGATCATGACGAATACGAATAACATGCGGGTGCTGACGGTCGGCATCTCGATGTTCAAGGAATCGTTTCCCGGTATGGAGATGATGAGCTATCATCTCATCATGGCCGGCAGCGTATGCGCCATTGCCCCGATCGTCCTCCTGTTCGTCTTCGCCCAAAAGCATATTGTCGTCGCTATGGCCAATTCCACGTTCAAATAGGAGCTGGAGCAGCAGCAACAGGCGCGGCTTTCCTGTAGGACATAACCCCGTAATCGCCCGTCATAGCAAAAAAAGAAAGCTCCGCGGCAAATGCCGCGGAGCTCTTGCGTGTGGGAAGATTTGGGCGGATTTACGTTCAAGGGGGCAGCCGCCGCTTGCCAAAGCGCAGGGCTGCTTCCTCGTTATGCCCAATCCCAGCCAGCAAGCGCCGGTACCTCGCCGATGGCGACTCCAGCAATGCAGAGGCGTCTCGCCGATGGCGAGCAGGTGCTAATCGGCGATAACAACCTCCACACCCTTGAGCGTATGGAGGAAGCTGCGGTCGGCGCCCGCATCCGTGATGAGCGTATGGATCTGGGGCAGTTCGGCGAACGTCGCGATAGACCGGCGCCCCAGCTTGGTCGAATCAAGCAGGGCGACCACCTTGCTGACATTGACGACGATCGACTTCTTGAGTTCGGCCTCGTATACGCTGAAATCGGTTAGCCCCTCCGCGACGGTGAAGCCTTGGGCGGAGGTAAAGAAGACGTCGGCGTGGATCTGGGAGAGCAGCCCTCGGCCGAGCAGCCCTTCGAGCGAGCTGGAGCCGGGCCGCAGCACCCCGCCTACGACGATGACGTTAATGCGGGGGTTCCGCGTCAATTCCTGAGCAGTAGCCAGCCCGTTGGTAACGACGGTCAGGTAATCGAAGGAGATTAGCTGCTTGGCCAGCTCCAGCGAGGTCGAGCTGGCGTCCAGAATAATGCACTGTCCGTTCTGGACCAATCGGGCGGCAGAGCGCCCGATCGCCATCTTCTCCGCCTGGTTGATCTGGCTGCGGGAATGGAACGTGTATTCATGGTTGGGAGGCTTCGGCAGGACGGCGCCGCCATGCGTCCGCTCGATCAGGCCGTCCTCCTCGAGGATCTTGAGGTCGTTGCGAAGCGTTCCTTCGGATACGCTCAGCACGACGGAGATATCCTTCACCAGTATTTGCTTCTCTTCATTCAGGATCTGCATGATCCGGTTTCTTCGTTCAGGTGCCAGCATGACAGCAACTCCCGTATAAAATCGTTAAGCCGCATAACTCCCTTAGGGATATCCTGGAATCGGTTCTTCCTGAAGTATACCAAACCGATATACCGACTTCAACGCAAATCAAGCACAAAAAACAAGGAAACGGAGCGAAATTCAACTGAATAATAACAAGGAATGTGATGAGATGACAATCGAAATGGAACCAATCGGCAAGGAAAATAAAATGCTAGAGAGATATAAGGGAAGGGAGTGAGAGGAGGATTAGCGAAAATGGAGACAAACTCTGCTAAAAGAGAGAGGAATGGAGGAATTGGATAGAAAGACAAAAACAACAACAAAAATCAATAAACAAAAATAAATAACAATCAAACCATTGACAACTGCCAGTAAGCGGGTAGAATAAAAGGTAAGTTTTTCCTGAAACCGCATTCACTAGTTAGGAGGATAAACGATGCCGAATGCCTCAATTCCTACTCATATGCGCGCCATCGTCGCGTATGCGCCGGGCGATTACCGACTGGAAACCGTCGAGGTTCCGAAAGCCGGGCCAGGCGAGCTGGTCGTCAAGGTGGAAGCCTGCGGAATCTGCGCCGGCGACATCAAGGCTTACGGAGGGGCGCCCAGCTTTTGGGGAGACGCCACCCAGCCCGCCTACATCAAAGCTCCCATGATTCCGGGCCATGAATTCATCGGCCATGTTGTAGAGATCGGGGAGGGAGTGGAAGGATTCGCCCTCGGGGAGCGGGTCATCTCGGAACAAATCGTACCTTGCTGGAAGTGCCGGTTCTGCAACCGGGGCCAGTATTGGATGTGCGAGAAGCACGACCTGTACGGCTTCCAGAACAACGTCAACGGCGGCATGGCCGAGTTTATGAAGTTCACGAAGGAAGCGATCAATTATAAAGTGCCCGCCGATCTCCCGATGGAGAAGGCGATCCTCATCGAGCCTTATGCCTGCTCGCTCCACGCCATCCAGCGGGCCCAGATCCAACTGGGCGATTTCGTCGTTCTGTCGGGCGCCGGCACACTCGGACTCGGGATGGTAGGCGCCGCCAAGCAGGCCGGCCCCGGCAAGCTTGTGGTGCTCGACCTGTTCGAGGAGCGGCTCGCTCTGGCCAAGAAGTTCGGCGCGGATTTGGTGCTGAATCCGCGTGAGGTCGATGTTGTAGCGGCCATCATGGAGATGACGGACGGCTACGGCTGCGATATCTATATCGAAGCGACGGGCCATCCCAAGTCGGTCGAGCAGGGACTCTCCATGATCCGGAAGCTTGGAAGGTTCGTGGAGTTCAGCGTGTTCAAGGATCCGGTCACGGTTGACTGGAGTATCATCAGCGACCGTAAGGAACTGGATGTGCTCGGCTCCCACCTCGGGCCGTATTGCTATCCTCTCGTTATCGACGGGATCGCAAGCGGCAAGCTGCCCACCGAGGGTGTAGTGACGCATCAGCTGCCGCTTGAGCAGTTCGAGGAAGGATTCGAGCTCGTGAGCAGAGGAACCGACTCGCTGAAGGTCGTCCTTATACCGTAAGCCAGGGAGGAATGGAAGATGAAGATTGCGATCGGCGCCGACGAAGCGGGATTCCCTCTCAAGGAAGTCATCAAGCAGTATTTGACGGAGCTCGGGGTGGACTATGAGGACTTCGGGTGCCATGACGGGGCCGACCAGGTGGATTATCCGGATGTCGGGTTTGCGGTGGCGAACCAAATTGCGGAGGAGAAGTTCGAACGGGGCATCCTCCTGTGCGGCACGGGAATCGGCATGACGATAACGGCCGACAAAGTGCCGGGCATCCGGGCGGCTCTCTGCCACGACACCTATTCGGCGGAACGCGCGAGACGAAGCAACAATGCCCAGGTGCTGACGATGGGGGCGCGGGTCATCGGGCCCGAGCTCGCCAAACAGGTCGTCAACGCCTGGCTGAAGGCCGAATTCGACGGCGGCGCATCGGGCCGCAAGGTGCAGAAGATTATGGACGGCGAGAAGCTGTACCGGACGCCTGGTTCCCCGCGAGAGACCAATTCTTGTTCTTGAACGAATTCCATATCCAGTGAAGGAGCGGATCAGGCTATGAAGAAGCTGATCAACGATCCAGTTGCGATCGTAGACGAAATGATAGAAGGCTATACGGCCGCCTATTCCGGCTATGTGAGACAGCTCGAGCAGAATCGCCGGTCGGTCGTTCGGGCGCAGCCGCCGCGGCCGGGCAAGGTCGGCGTGGTAATCGGAGGGGGCTCGGGCCATGAGCCGGCCTTCATGGGACTGATCGGCCAGGGGTTCGCGGACGGCGTTCCGGTCGGCAATGTCTTTGCTTCCCCTCCGCCCGACCCGATTGTGGAAGTGACCAAAGCGGTCGACGCCGGTGCCGGCGTCCTCTATATGTACGGCAACTACGCCGGAGACTGCATGAACTTCGACATGGCGGCGGAGCTGGCCGGCATGGAGGGCATCCGTGTCGAAACCGTGCGGGTGACCGACGATGTCGCATCGGCACCCCAGGATCGCGCTGAACGGAGGCGGGGCATCGCGGGCGGCTTCCTCGTCTTCAAGGCGGCGGGAGCGGCTGCAGATCTCGGGCTCCCGCTGGAAGAGGTCGTCCGGGTCGCCACTAAGGCGAATGACCAGACCCGCACGATGGGCGTGGCACTCTCGCCCTGCTCCGTCCCGCAGACCGGCAAGCCGAGCTTCGAGCTGGCCGAGGATGAGATGGAGATCGGACTCGGCATTCACGGGGAGCCCGGCGTGGAAAAAGGCAGACTGAAGAGCGCCGATGAGGTAACCGACCTGCTCGTCACCCGCATCCTCGAGGATATGCCGCTTGCTGCCGGCGACCGGGCTGCGGTTCTCGTCAACGGACTTGGCTCAACCTCCTATATGGAGCTGTTCGTCGTTTACCGCCGGGCGGCGTCTCGGCTGGAGGAGCTCGGCGTTCAAATCTCGCGTTCCTTCGTAGGGGAATTCGTCACCTCGCTCGAGATGGGCGGGTGCTCCATCTCGGTTATGAAGCTCGACGACGAACTGCAGACGATGGTCGACCACCCGGCGGATACGCCGATGTATGTGCAGAAATAGGAGGATAGCTGCCATGAAGCTGACGGTAACGGAATGGAAAGAGTTGTTCTGCCTTATTGCCGAGCGGATCGAGGAGAATAAGGACCGGTTGTCGGAGCTCGACCGGGCCGTGGGGGACGGCGATCACGGCGTCACGATGTCCATCGGCTGGCAGGCGATTGTGAAGAAGCTGGAGGAGAGTCAGGGAGCCGACTGCGGTGCCGTCTGCAAGGAGATGGCCATGACCTTCCTCAATGCGGTGGGCTCTTCGGTCGGCCCGTTGTACGCGACGGCTTTTCTGCGGGGGGCTTCTCTCCTGCAGGGCAAGGAAGAGCTGACGGAGGAGGACGTGGTGGCGTTCTGGCAGGCGGCCGTGAGCGGCATCCAGGAACGAGGCAAGGCGCAAATCGGCGACAAGACGATGCTCGATGCCTGGCTGCCCGCCATGCAGGCGCTGGAGCAGGCGCGCATGCAGGGGCGCGGCCTTGCGGAATGCATGGAGGAAGCGGCGGCGGCCGGCGAACAGGGGATGAAGGCGACTGCGCTGCTCGTTCCCCAGGTGGGGCGGTCGAGCCGGCTCGGCGAACGGGCGGTCGGCCATCTCGATCCGGGCGCAGCCTCGGCTTCGATCATCTTGACGGCGTTCGCGGAAGGATTAAGGAAGACCACGTGAAAGCGGGGGAGCGCGGGTGGAACGGTTCGTTCTTGATTTTTTGCGGGTAACCCGGGCGGCAGCGGTGGCAGCCGCTCCCTGGATCGGCCGGGGACGCAAGCACGAGGCGGACGAAGCGGCGACCTCGGCGATGCGCCGCGTCCTGAGCACGGTCCCGATGAACGGAACGGTCGTCATCGGTGAGGGGGAGCTCGACGAAGCGCCGATGCTCTACATTGGAGAGAAGGTCGGGACGGGGACCGGTGAACGGCTGGATATCGCCGTCGATCCGCTTGAAGGCACCAATCTGGTGGCTTACGGCCAGGATAACGCGGCTGCGGTTATCGCCGCCGCTCCCTCCGGCAGCCTGCTGCACGCCCCGGACATGTATATGGAGAAGCTGGCGGCAGGACCAGGCGCCAAGGGCGTTCTCGACCTGACCCGCCCCTTCATGGACAATATGGAGAGAGTAGCGGCCGCGCTGGGCAAGCCAATGGCCGAGATGACCGTCATGGTCCAGCAGCGGGACCGGCATCAGCCGATCATCGAGCGCATCCGGCAAACCGGGGCCCGCGTCCGGCTGTTCGGGGACGGCGATATTATGTGCGCAATCGCAACGGCGGTGGAGGGAGCCGGCGTCGATTTGTTCTATGGCGTTGGCGGCGCTCCAGAGGGAGTCCTCACAGCCGTCGCTCTCAAATGCCTGGGAGGCGACATGCAGGCGCGGCTGCTGCCGGCAAACGAAGCCGAGCATGCCCGCTGTGTGGCAATGGGCCTGGCCGATCCGTCCCGGTGCCTGGCCATGAACGACCTCATCTCCGCCGACGACTGCCTGTTCGCAGCGACCGGCATCACGTCAGGCCTGCTGCTTGACGGCGTGCGCTCAAAGCCGGGCGGGGGCGATCGGACCCACTCGATGGTGGCATGCGGCCCCACCGGTTCCCTTCATTTCATTGATACCATGCATTCGCAAATGCTGGTTAGCTAGGAGAGAAAACTGTGACGCCAATTCGACTTATTGTCAGCGACCTCGACGGCACATTGCTGTCTCCGCTGCACGAGCTGACCGACTCCGTGCAGGCGGCGGTACGCCGGTTCGTGCAGGAGGGCGGGATGTTCACCATCGCGACAGGGCGCGTGCGAGCCACCGTCACCACGGTGGTTGAGCAGCTCGACCTCGTTCATCCGTTTATTTTATGCAACGGCTCCGTTCTGTCGGACCGGGCCGGCGTTCTGGAGACCAACAGCTTCGCGGTCGAGGAATTGATCCCGCTCTTCCGGGAGGCGGACCGGGAAGGAATCGCCGTGCTTCTGTTCGGTGAGGAAGGCATCCGGTCCTACCGCAGACTCGCGCAGATCGAGCAGTTCGAGATAAAGGAGAACATTCGCTGCGGCGAATTGGATGCGTGGTCCCTGCACTGGCACAAGGACGAGGTGCAAAAGATTCTGCTGATCGGCGAGATGGAGCGGATCCGCCGCGTCTGGGAAAGCCAGCTGCTGGGCTTCGCGAACCGGTACGCCGTTCTTCAATCGGAAGACGATTATTTGGAGGTGCTGCCGGAAAACCAGAGCAAGGGGGCCGCACTGGAGCGCTTGATGGAGCTTCTGCAAGTGCGGCCCGAAGAGGTGATGGCGATCGGCAACCAGCTGAACGATCTGGATATGATCCAGCGCGCCGGTATCGGGGTCGCGGTGGCGAACAGCCATCCGGGCCTCATTGAGCATGCCGATTACGTAACCCAGGCCAGCTACGGGGACGGTGTGGTCGAGGCGATTCGTAGGTTTTGTTTTGGAGAGAGCGGGCTTGTGGAGGAGCAGGCACAAGAGGAGGAAGCGGGATGAGGGACAGAGGCATTGCGCATCGCGGGTATCCCGGCCGGTACCCAGAGAATACGCTGGCTTCGTTCCAAGCCGCTGCGGAGCTCGGTTTCACTCGGCTCGAGCTGGACGCGCAGCCCACTCGGGACGGCGTGCCGGTCGTGCTGCACGATCTTCGGGTGGACCGGATGACGGAAGGGACCGGGTATGTCATGGAGATGTCGCTGGAGGAACTGCGGCGTCTGAGAGTGGCGGGGACCGAGCCGATTCCGACGCTGGAGGAAGCGCTCAGGCTGCTCAGGGGCAAGCTTGAAGTCAATATCGAGCTGAAGCAGTTCGGCCAGCGGTATCCCGGTCTGGAGACAGCCGTCCTCGACGTGGTGAAGAGGCTGGACATGGCCGACCAGGTATTCCTTACGTCCTTCGACGAATTCTCTATCCGCCGGCTGCGGGAGCTGGATGCGGATATCGCCGCCGGCTTCATCCATCACGGCAGCACGACGGCGGTATTCCCGCTCATGCGGCAGCTCAAGGCTGCTTATCTGGCGGTGAACCATCTGTATATTACACCCGAGTATGCGGCTCTATGCGAGGAAGAGGGCATTTCGCTCATTGCCTATACGGTAGACGAGGCCGAGGAGATGAAACGGCTGCTGGCATGTCCATCCGTTCTTGTGTGCACGAATCAAGCGGAGCTCTGGAGAGAGACCGCCCTAGCCGAGGAGCGGAGAGTCGTGGCGCCCGAACCGAACGGCGCGGCGGGCTGAGGCTTGGCTCGGCGCAGACGGAGGTCAGCGTGATGGGCCGGAGCTCGGTCCAATTCCGCAGCAATAAGTTCTGCGTGTAACATCATGGTCGGCAAGGCGCCGAGCTTCTTCAGCGGCAAGCGCCGGGCTTCCGCTGCGCGAAGCCGTCCGAGCGGCTCGCTCCAGCCGCCCGCCCTAAACAAACCAAAGGACCGGACCAGGCATCCCATCGGGAGCCCGGTTCGGTCCTTTGGTTTAACGTTTTTCTCCAATATCCGCCGCAAGTAAGCTTTATGCCCGGCGGGTGGCTACCCGGCAGGCCGCTAAGAGCGGTACAGTGCGATTTCTCGTCCAGCCAGCTTCACCATCCCCTGTTCGGCAACGCCGTGCAGCTTCCACAGGAGCACAAGCCGCGGAGCCAGCAGCCAGAGGTGAATCGCTGCCATCATGCCGAACCAATAGGCCGGCAGCCAGATGTAGAGCACCGCGAGGAGAGCGGCGCCGGCGACGAGCAGGTGCAGCTGGAGAAAAAAAAGCCGGCTTACCCTTATATAGGCGGCAGGCAGATAGCCAAGCCACGGATACACGAACATCCAACCCCACGGGACGGCTCTATAGCCGTGGAGCCATCTTAGCATCGCCTTCGTCAGCGCCGCCTGCAGCAGCGGGACTAGCACCGCTCCGGCGAGAACGGCCGCCAGCCCCGCCAGTCCGTGCCGAAGGATCGTGTAGAGAGCCGCGGCCAAAAGAAGACCGATCGACAGGGAAGCATAGAGAGGGGGGACCGTTAGCTTTTTGAGAAGCGTATAGTTGTAGATCGTGGCGTGCTCTGCAAGTCCTCTGTCCATGCGTTCCCTCACATCCTCATGTAGTACCTTCAGTATAGGGCAAACAGGCTTGAAAAAAAAGCCAATCTGTCCCCTTAGGCAGACAGTCACCGGACGCTGCGCCTCGACATAGGATAACTAACAAAATTTAATAGGCGCCGTTTAAGAGAGAGCGAGTAGGGTATACTTGATAGAAATGAAGAAGAAGGGGTGGGCGACATGCATGCGGAGGAGCGGGAGCAGCACGAGCCGGTTAGACCGATCTGCATCGTTTGCCAGCAGCCGAAGGAAAGCGGCATTCGCATCGTGACGGAATTTCTGTGCGAGAGCTGCGAGGCGGAGCTGGTGCGGACTGACGTTCAGGACGAAAAATATCCGTTCTATATCCGTCAGTTGAAACGGATCTGGTACCAGCAAAACGCCTAAGCTATAGAAAAGAAGACGCCCGGCGAAAAAATGCTTTAGCTGGCGAGCGTTTTTTCATATAGTAGGAGAGGAACGGGCAGCCGCTTGTTCTTTTTTTTGTATAGGAGGAACCCGAACATGAACGAACCGATAACCGCCGCAGCGCCTCTCTATCGGGCGCTCGCCGGGCATATCCGGCGCCGGCCGGCCAGCTTTCACGTACCCGGCCACAAAGGAGGAGAGGCGCTGCCGGACGAGGCCGTAGGCCTCTTGAAGCAGGTGATGACGCTCGATCTGACCGAGGTGACCGGACTCGACGATCTGCATCGGCCGGAAGGGCCGATTCTCGAAGCGCAGCGGCTCGCGGCCTCCTGCTTCGGTGCGGAGGAGAGCTGGCTGCTCGTAAACGGAAGCACGGTCGGCAACCTGGCGATGGTGCTCGGCGTCTGCGGCCGAGGCGAGCGGCTGATCGTGCAGCGCAACGTGCACAAATCGGTTCTGCACGGACTTATGCTCGCCGGGGCGGAGGCGGTGTTCGTGCCGCCTGTTGTGGATGTGCGCACCGGCCTGGCGGGCGGCGTCGACCCGGAAGCCGTCGCGGATGCGCTAGAGAGACATCCGGAAGCGAGAGGCGTTCTCTTGACCAATCCGAATTACTATGGCATGGGCATCTCGCTCGGAGCAATTGCGGACGAGGTGCACGCCAAAGGGCTGCCGCTGCTCGTAGACGAAGCGCACGGCGCCCATTACGGCATGCATCCCGCTCTGCCGGAGTCGGCGCTGGCGCAGGGAGCGGACGTCGTCGTGCAGTCGACACACAAGCTGCTGACCGCTCTCACGATGGGGGCCATGCTCCATGTCCAAGGGCCGCGGGTCGATCGCCGGCGGCTGGCGCAGTGCCTGGCCATGCTCCAAAGCTCCAGTCCCTCCTACCCGATTCTAGCCTCCCTCGATTTGGCGCGGGCTCTCGTCCAGCAGACGGGCTCCGCCCTGTTTGAGGAAGGCCTCGCCGCTGCCCGAGAGGTGCGCCAGGCGATCGGCGGGATGTCGCAGTTCGCTATACCCGAATGGACGGCGCCGACTGCCGGCTGGGAGAGCCAGGACCCGTTCAAGCTTGCGGTTCGTGACCGGACCGGCACGCTTACCGGGTTTGCACTGCAAAGGGAGCTGGAGGAGGACGGGTGCATGGTGGAGATGGCGGACGAGCAGTATGCGCTGCTCGTGTTCAGCCTAGCATCCCGTGGGGCGGAGGCGGAGCGGCTCGTCCGCTCCCTGGAGCGGATTCGGGCGAATTTCTCGCTTGCGGAGAAGGAAAAGCGGGACAAGCCGACGAATAATAACAGTATGCCCCCTTTTCCACTCCTTTCCGAACCGGTTCCTTTCGAGTTTGACCGCCGAACATCCCGCCAGACGGTTAGCGTTCCGATCCAGCAAGCAGCAGGAAGACGTTCTGCCGAGATGGTCATTCCTTACCCGCCTGGCATCCCCGTCTTGTACCCTGGAGAGCGGATATCGACGGAAGCGGTCCGGCAGTTGGACGGACTGAGGATAGCGGGCGCCCGTTTTCAGGGAACGGCCGATCCGGCCCTCCTCACTTTGCAGGTAGAGGCCGATTAACCGGAAGAGCCCGCCGTGCATAGATAGATAGTAGGCCACTTACCTTATCGAACGACCAATATAGACAGCCAGAATCCGGCGAAGGAAGGGCGAATTCTATACCTCCCGCCAACGTCCGGATTCAACGCAGCTGAGCATACCGCAGGAGGATACGGTGAACGGATTATTCCTTACATTCGAAGGCCCGGACGGCGCGGGCAAGACCACACAAATCCGCAGGCTTGCGGCACATCTCGGTGAGCGGGGCTTCGACGTCCTGCTCACGAGGGAGCCGGGAGGGACGCCGATCAGTGACCGGGTTCGGGCCATTCTGCTCGATCCGGACCACGGAGAGATGATCGACCAGACGGAGGTGCTGCTCTACGCCGCTTCGCGAGCACAGCACGTGCACCAGGTGATTCTGCCCGCGCTGCAGGAGGGCCGTATCGTGCTGTGCGACCGGTTCATTGATGCGAGCATCGCGTACCAGGCGGGCGGCCTCGGGCTGGACAAAGAAACGGTGGCCGCCATCAACCGGTTCGCGAGCTCCGGCCTGCAGCCGAACCGGACGTACCTGCTCGACATTCCCGTCGAGGTGGGCCGTCAGCGGCTGCTGGACCGGAGTGCCAGTGCGGCAGGCGGCGGCCTCGACCGTATCGAGCGCAAGGGCGCCGAATATCATGCCCGCGTGCGGGAAAGCTTTTTGCAGCTGGCCGAGGAGAATCCGGGCCGAATCCGCGTCGTCCGGGCCGACCGGCCGGCAGACGAAGTGGCCGCAGAAATTGCTTTGGACCTAGCAGAACATCTGGGCGGCCGGCCGGATCTTGGGTTATACTAATGAGGAGGGATACCTATGAAACTCGTAATCGCCGTCGTGCAGGATAAGGACAGCAACCGGCTGTCGAACGCGCTCATCCAGGAAGGATTCCGTGCCACCAAGCTGGCGAGCACGGGGGGATTTTTGAAGGCGGGCAATACGACCTTCATGATCGGGATCGAGGATGAACGGATCCCTGACGTGATGAAAGTGATCAAGAACAACTGCAAGATCCGGGAGCAGCTCGTGACCCCGGTGTCGCCGATGGGAGGCTCGACGGACTCGTACATTCCGTTCCCGGTCGAGGTTCAAGTAGGAGGCGCCGCCGTCTTCGTCGTACCGGTCGAGCGCTTCGAGCACTATTAAGCAGAAGGCGCGGCAGCGCCGGAAGAGGCGGCAGCCTCTCTCTTTAAGGAAGGGATTCTCCCGCTATGAAGATTAACCCGGGCTGGCGCCCGCTCGCCAAAGATATCAAGCCTCCGGAGCACGGAGCGAACAACCAGGTGAACGCCAAGTCGTTCTCGGAATTCATGAAGCGTCCGGAGGAGCAGGCGGGCAGCGACCAGCTCAAGCGAATGCTGGATCAGATCCAGCAGCAGGCGGACCGGCTGAGCCGAACGCTCACCGTCCGCGAGCTCAGACAATACAAGCTGCTGGTGAAGCAGTTTTTGGAGGAGACGGCCCGCCGGGGCATCCAGCTGCGCGATACGCGGGGCTGGGACCGCCGCGGCCGCTCCAAACGGTATAAATTGCTGGAAGAGATCGATGCGGCTCTCTTGGAGCTGGCGGACGAACTGCTGGAGAAGGAGCAGAGCCGCATCGAGCTGCTTCAGAGAGTCGGAGAGATCAGGGGCATGCTGATCAACCTGCTTTTTTAACCTTTCTTACAAGCAACCTTCAAGATTTTTCGTACTAGCAATAGAAATTGAGGCGATGAGGCATGTCTTTCGATACCATTCCCGGGCAGGCCCAAGCCAAGAGGATTCTCCAGAATGGACTGCGGCGGGACAAGCTGTCGCATGCATACATCTTCAGCGGTCCTTCCGGCTCCGGCCGCAGGGAGATGGCCAAGACGCTGGCCCAGGCGGTGTACTGCACGGAACGCAAGGACGATGCGTGCGGCCAATGTCTGGAATGCCGCAAGGTTGAGCACGGCAACCATCCGGATCTGATCTGGATCGGTCCGGACGGAGCTTCGATTAAGATCGACCAGATCCGCGAGCTTCAGAAAGGGCTAGCTTACCGGTCGACAGGCTCGCGCACGAAGATCTATATCGCGGAGGAGGCCGACCGGATGACGGTGCAGGCGGCGAACAGCCTGCTGAAGTTTCTGGAGGAGCCCGGCACAGACGTAATGGCGATTCTCATCACCGAGAATGGGCATGCTCTGCTGCCGACGATCCGATCGAGAGCGCAATGGATTCCGTTCGTTCCGATGCCGGCGCCCGCGATGGCCGCTGCGCTGCAGGAGGAAGGCTTCCCTGCCGCGCTTGTGCAGGTGGCCGTTCAGCTGGTGGCCGGACTGGGTGCTGCGAGGGAGCTGCTCGGCACAAATTGGTTTGCAGAAGCAAGAAATGTAATGATACAATTGGCTAAAGAAGTCGACGGGCGCTTCCCCGCCGCGCTTCTGACGGTGCAGAACAAAGTCATCAAAACCGAGCTTCAGGAGCATCTGGATACCTTTCTGGACCTGGGCACGCTCTGGTTTAAAGATATGGTACGCTTAAGCTGCGGACAAAAAGATCAAATCGTTTATATAGATCAAGTCGATTGGATGTCAAGACAAGCGATTGGCAGGGAGCCGGGCTACTGGATCCGCGGTATGGAGCGGACGATTGAGACGCAGAAGCGTATCCGGTCCCACGCCAATCCCGGCCTCGCCTTGGAAAAGTGGCTCATCGACATTCAGGAGGGGTAGCCGTGTATTCGGTGGTAGGCGTCCGCTTCAAGAAGGCGGGCAAGATCTTCTATTTCGACCCTCTCGACCTTCCTGTACAGAAGGATGACAGCGTCATCGTCGATACGGCGCGCGGTCTCGAATACGGAACCGTCGTCATCGGCAAGCGGGATGTATCCGAGGATGACGTCGTGCTTCCTCTCAAAAAAGTGATTCGCGTCGCAAACGAGGCCGATGCCGTGCTCGTCGAGGGCAACAAAGCGGCGGCCAAGGATGCGTTCGGCATCTGCCAAGTGAAGATTCGGGAGCATAACCTGAAGATGAAGCTGGTGGATGTTGAATATACGTTTGACCGCAATAAGATCATTTTTTATTTTACGGCGGAAGGCCGAGTGGATTTTCGGGAATTGGTCAAGGATTTGGCCAGCGTCTTCCGAACAAGAATCGAGCTGAGACAGATCGGCGTGCGGGATGAAGCCAAGCTGCTCGGCGGTATCGGACCGTGCGGGCGCATTCTGTGCTGCTCTTCGTTTCTGGGGGACTTCGAGCCCGTCTCGATCAAGATGGCGAAGGACCAGAACCTGTCGCTCAATCCGACAAAAATTTCCGGCTTGTGCGGCAGACTCATGTGCTGCCTCAAATACGAGCATGATAATTACGAAAGCGCGAAGGATGAGCTTCCGAGGGTCGGCCGCATGGTCATGACCTCGCTCGGAAGCGGCAAAGTAATCGGCCTCAAGCCGAACGACCGGATAGCCAAGGTTCATTTATTTGAACAGAATCGCGTCATGGAACTCCCGGTGGATGATGTAGTGGAACAGGATTAGCGGATCTTTAATGGCGTCGGGGTGAAACCGTGGACAAACTAGAGCTTTTCAAACAATTCGAGCAACTGGAGGAGAGGCTGGGGATTGCGTTCGAGCATCTTGGCGCCTTGAAGACAGAACTGGTGCGTCTGTTGGAGGAAAATCACCAATTGACGGACGAGAACCGGCAGCTGCGCGAGATGTTGAAGCAGCAGGCATCCCCGGAGACCGAACACCAAGAGAAGAAAGCAACGCCTGCGATAGGCGAAGGCCATGACAATCTGGCCCGTCTTTATAATGAAGGCTTTCATATATGCAACATCTATTATGGACACCTTCGGAACGAAGGAGATTGCTTGTTCTGCTTATCGTTCCTGAATAAATAGCGCTGCGGGAAGAGATGCTTCCCGGGCGAACGGAAGAACCGTAGGGCGCCGGCTCTACGGTTTTTTGCGAAACGGAAAGGCTGCTCGTTCGGGTAACCGTTAGGCTCGGGCGGCAGGCAAGGACAGAAAGAGAGGAACGCGGGATGAAGATCGACCTGCTGGAGCAAGAGCGGATCGACGACTTGCTGACAAATGACTTGAAGATTATCCAGAGCGCCGACGTCTTTAGCTTCTCCATGGACGCGGTGCTGCTGGCAAGATTTGCGGGGGTGCCCAAGTACGGAAGCATACTGGACTTGTGCACGGGGAATGGAGTCATCCCGCTGCTGCTGTCGCAGCGAACCCAGGGGGACATCTGGGGCGTGGAAATTCAGGAGCGGCTCGCCGACATGGCGGTCCGCAACGTCCGGCTGAACGGGCTGGAGCACCGGCTTCATATGCGCCAAGGAGACTTGCGGACGATCCATCAAGAGCTGGGACACGGCACGTTCGACGTCGTAACCGTCAATCCGCCGTACATGCCGCTGCGTGCCGGTGAGCAGAATGGGAATTCGCATATAGCGGCGGCCCGCCACGAGATCTACTGCACGCTCGACGACGTCGCGGCGGCCTGCAGCCGCCTCGTCAAGTTCGGCGGGAAGGTGGCGATGGTGCACCGCCCGTCGCGGCTAGCCGAGATTCTGGAGGCGCTGCGCCGCCACCGGCTTGAGCCGAAGCGGATCCGCTTCGTGCATCCGCGGGCTGAGGAAGAGAGCAACATGGTGCTGATCGAAGCGATTCGGGACGGCAAGCCCGATGTGAAGCTGCTGCCGCCTCTGATCGTCTATGAACAGCCCGGCCAATACTGCCGGGAGCTGCTGGAGATCTATTACGGCGGGACCGAGCCGCCCGCGGCCGAACAGGAGGGGTAGCACATGCAAGTACAAAAGAGCTTTGCGGCGGAAGCCGAAGCGGGTACGCTCTATCTCGTGGGGACGCCGATCGGCAACCTCGACGACATGACGTTCCGTGCGGTGGAGACGCTGAAGAAAGTCGACTGGATTGCGGCCGAGGACACCCGGCAGACGCGCAAGCTGTTGACCCATTTCGACATCCAGACTAGGCTGGTCAGCTACCACGAGCATAACAAGCAGGCGAGCGGACCCGAACTGCTTCGTTTCCTCCGGGAGGGACAGTCGGTGGCGCTGGTCTCCGACGCCGGGCTGCCGGCCATCTCCGATCCCGGTGAGGACCTGGTTCGGCAGGCTGCCGAAGAGGGGATCCGGGTCGTTCCGGTACCGGGAGCCAATGCAGCGCTCTCGGCGCTCATCGTCTCGGGACTGCCGACCGACCGGTTCCTGTTCGCAGGGTTCCTGCCGCGCGACCGCAAGAGCCAGGCGGAGCAGCTGCGTCTGCTCGGGGCCGTTCCGGCGACACTGCTGTTCTATGAGTCCCCGCACCGGGTTGCCAAGACGCTGCGGACGATGCGGGAGGAGCTCGGCGACCGGCAGGTCGCGCTAGTCCGGGAGCTGACCAAGCGCTATGAGGAGGTCGCGCGGGGCTCACTGGACGAAGCGCTCCTCCACCTCGAGGCGCATCCCCCGCAGGGCGAATACGTCATCGTGCTCGGCCGGGCAGCGGAAGGGGAAGGCGAAGCGGCCGCCTGGTGGGCCGAGCTGAGCGTGGACGAGCACGTCCGCCGCTATGAGGACCAAGGCGAGGACCGCAAAACGGCCATGAAAAAAGCAGCCCAGGACCGAGGCGTCTCCAAGCGGGACATCTACAACGCCCTGTTGTAGCTCCCGCCTGCCCCCGAACAGGCTGCGCAGCAGAATAAAAGGCAAAAAAGTATCCCTAAACCACGGGCTGTCAACAACGGCACCCCGGGTCAAGGGACAAAAGGAGATATAAAAAAGGTTAGAATTAACAAAAGGATAGTGTAGGTCTATTATACACCATAATTTTCATTTTGTCACAGGTGCAGGCATCTCTGTGATGCAATTCTTGCAAACTATTTTTCCTTTGAAGTAGGTGACTTCCTCGGCATTGCCGCAGAAGATACAGGCCGGCTCGTATTTCTTGAGCATAATGCGCTCGCCGTCCACGTAGATTTCCAGCGCATCCTTCTCTCCGATGCCCAGTGTCCGACGCAGCTCGATCGGAATGACGACGCGGCCCAGTTCGTCAACTTTTCTTACGATTCCAGTAGATTTCATCATGTGTAAGTTCCCCCTATATTTGGCTTCGTCATTATTCGACATTATTCTACTAAACTATAATACCAACGTTTCCCAAAATAGTCAACTTGATAGACGGCATTGCGTGTGCCAATTTCAGGAAACGTTCTCAATTTGCGTCTGTTCCCGATTTTCTTCTTAATCAATAGGATGGAGAAAGTCCCGTCGGCTATAGGGTTTGGACGAGACTAGGCGCGGGAGGAAACGCTCCCCAGCGGGTCCATACGGGCAAGAGAGGGACAGAAAAGCGAGGAACAAAATTGGAAAATCGGGAGAAGATAATTCGACAAACTAACCGTCCGTTTTTGTCGAATAGGGGCTTAAGGTGCAGGCAGACCGGAGCAGTGCGGCGGAGGGCCGCGACGGGCTTGCCGCAATCGATCAGCACCGCCCTGTCTATACGAATGGGAGACGGAGAGGCTTCGCCCAATTTCCAGGAAAAACGGAAGAACGGAACCCTCTTCCCGAGGAAAAGGAGCGTTTCCGGGTAAGGAGTCTAGTAGGGTTGTTAGGGAGGGGAAGCCAGTATGCAAAATTCTACATTATTAATAGAAGAAAAAGTTTTTAAAGACCCCGTTCACAAGTACATTTATGTACAGGACCGCCCGATTTGGGACCTGGTCAACACAAAGGAATTTCAACGTCTGCGCCGCATTCGGCAGCTGGGCACTTCCTACCTGACGTTTCACGGAGCCGAGCACAGCCGTTTCTCGCACTCGCTGGGCGTCTATGAAATTACCCGCAAGATCATCTCGCAATTCGAGCGCGGCGGCTATCCGGACTGGCCCCGGGAGGAGCGGCTATTGTGTCTGTGCGCGGCGCTGCTCCACGACCTGGGCCACGGCCCATTCTCTCATTCGATCGAGAAGACGTTCGCCATGCATCACGAGGAGTGGACTTGCCGGATGGTGCTTGGCGACACGGAGGTGAACCGGGTGCTGCGGGACATCGATCCGTCGTTCCCGGACAAGGTGGCGGGCATCATCTGCAAATCCTACGACAAGGAAATTGTCGTCAGCCTCGTCTCCAGCCAGCTGGATGCCGACCGGATGGACTATCTGCTCCGCGACGGCTACTTCACGGGCGTCAATTACGGCACCTTCGATCTGGAACGGGTGCTGCGCGTCATCCGGCCGCACCAGGGCCATCTCGTCGTTAAGGAAAGCGGCATGCATGCTGTCGAGGATTACCTGATGTCGAGATATCAGATGTATTGGCAAATCTATTTCCACCCGGTGACAAGAAGCGCCGAACTTCTCCTGCACAGCATATTCGGCCGGGCCAAGGTGCTGTTCGAGGACGGGTACCGCTTCGCGCACCTGCCGGGGCCGATCCGCCGACTGATGCGGCGCGAGCTGACGGTAGACGACTATTTTCGCCTCGACGAATCGCTCGTGCAGAGCATGTTCCAGGAATGGACGGACGAACGGGATCCCGTGCTCGCCGACCTGTGTGCGCGTTTCCTGAACCGCCGGCTGTTCAAATACGTGCCGGTCGATCCGGAGGACCGGGACACGATCGCCCTGTTTCTGGACTGGATGGCCGTGAAGGGCTGGGATCCGCTCTACTATGCGCAAATTGATTTTCCGCGCGATCTGCCTTATGATGTGTACCGACCGGGAGAGCTCGAGGGCAAGCGGCCGATCTACCTGATGGACGATCGCAAAGAGCTCCACGAAATCTCGACGAAGTCGGACATCGTCCGCTCGATCAGCGGGCTGCACCAGGGGCGGCATCAGCTGTTTTTCCCCGGAGAGCTGCTCGGCGAGCCGGACAAGCCGGAGGCGATCCGGGCGCTGCTGGACGGCTCCGCTCCGTCACCGGCCAACCCCTAATCCGAAGGAGGGACTTCCCTTGTTTACCGACACGCACACGCATATGAATGCGCCCGAATTCGACGGCGACCGCGACGAAGCAATCGAGCGGGCGTACGCGAACGGGGTAACCCGCATCGTGAACATAGGCTTCAACCGCGAGACGATCCCGACCTCTCTCGCACTGGCCGAGAAGTATCCGTACGTCTACACGGCGGTGGGCTGGCATCCGCAGGACGCCATCACGATGGAGCCCGGCGATCTGGACTGGATCGAGGAGCTGACCCGCCACGAGAAGGTGGTCGCCATCGGCGAAATCGGCCTCGACTACTACTGGGATACGTCCCCCAAAGACGTGCAGCACCGGGTGTTCCGGGAGCAGATCCGGCTCGCGCGCAAGGTCGGCCTGCCGATCATTATTCACAACCGGGACGCCCACGAGGACGTCGTCCGGATTTTGCGCGAAGAAAAAGCCGCCGAAGTCGGCGGCATTATGCACTGCTTCTCCGGCAGCTGGGAGACGGCCAAGCTATGTCTCGACATGAATTTCCACATTTCGTTCGGCGGCCCCATCACGTTCAAGAATGCGAAGCAGCCGAAGGAAGTGCTGAAGCAGGTTCCGCTCGATCGGCTGCTCATCGAGACCGACGCGCCTTATCTGACGCCACATCCGTACCGCGGCAAGCGCAACGAGACCGACTATGTCCGCCTCGTCGCCGAAGCGGCCGCTGAGCTGCGCGGCATGCCGCTCGAGGAGCTGGCCGCCGTCACGACTCGCAACGCCATCGAATTGCTAAAGCTGAAGTAGCGGATGCTGCTTCAGCTTTTTGCGTAGATAGGCGAAGCTGTAGAGGGCGGCGAAGGCCGCTCCGGCGGCAAGTGCAGCGAGCGGGGCTGTCCACACCCCGGCGGCCAGCGCCCAAGCGGCCGCCAGCACGACGGTCTGGACGAGCAGCCCCGTCCAGGCGATCCGCACGATTGCCTCGGAGCGCAGCCCCGGGTCGACCGGGTACAGCTTGGGCCAGAACACGTAGCGGTGCAGTTGGTCGAGCGATGCGTACTGCATAGCCGACAGGGCCAGGACGACGACGAACACGCCGGTCTGCCAGAGCGGCGACGGGAACAGGAACAGGAAGACGAGTCCGACGATGGTAGTGCGGACGAGAATGCCGGCTGCTTCCGAACGCGCGAACGTCATGGCGAACAGGTAGGCGTACGTGCGGTCGGCCCGAAACGGAATCCGCCGCGTCCACCCGGCGAGCCAGACTCTCGGCCGGACGGGCGGCGGCAGCTGCTCGACGTCGGTGAACCAGCTGAAGAAGGTGTAGTGCCTCGCCAGCTGGGCCCGCTCCCGGCCAATGGCGTGCTCCCAGTTCAGCACCGCCATCCGCTCCATGCGCCGCAGGAGGAGCCAGCCGGCCGCCACCGCCGCAAGCGCGATCAGGCCGGCCACGGCCGCCTGCCGCTCAAGCGCAGCGTAGACCACCGCCGCGGCGGCCGTGTAGGCGAGCCCCCGCAAGAGGCGTCGGTCGCGTGCGCGCGAGAGCCGCAGCTCCTGCAGGCCGGCGAGCAGGCTCGCCCACTTGCAGACGAGGAAGAGGGCGGCGACGAGCGGCAGAGGCGGCGCGGCGGGGTGCGTGTGCGCGTACAGCGGCCACAGCGCGGCGAGCGCGGCCAGCGTGCCGAGCGCTTGCCAGGCGAAGCTGTAGCGGAGCGCGCGGTCGAGGTACGGGCGGAGCGCCGCCTCGGCCGGCAGCAGGAACACGCGGTCGGGGGAGTGCAGCAACGTCCGGACCGGTCCCCGCCCGATGAGCCAGCCGAGAAGGGGGACGGCGATCCAGGCGACCGGAAAGTCCGCCGGCGCGGTCCGCAGCCAGCGGGCGTAGCCGATCAGCCCCGCGAGCAGCGCCAGCAGGAGGAAGCTGTGAAAGCCGCTTCGCAGGACGTAGCTCCAGTACATCGAGGCTTCCTTCCAGAACCCTCCGAGCCGCTTGCTCCATAGCGTGCGGGTCTCCATCAGGCGGACCCTCCCTGCACGAGCCGGAAGAACACGTCGTCGAGCCGGGCGCCGGGCAGGTCGGCCTGGCTCTGCAGCTCCTCCAGCGTGCCGCCGGCGATCTGCTCGCCGTGGTGCAGCACGACGAAGCGGTCGCAGTACGCTTCGATCGTCGAGAGGATATGCGAGCTGATGAGGAAGCTGGCGCCCTTCTCCTTGAACGAAGCCATCAGCTCGAGCAGCGAGCGGATGCCGAGCGGGTCCAGGCCGAGGAACGGCTCGTCGATGATGTAGAGCGGAGGCTCGACGAGGAACGCGTTCATGATCATCACCTTCTGCCGCATGCCCTTGGACAGGTGGGCGGGGAATGCCCCTTCCTTCTCCTTCATCCGGAACGTCTCGAGCAGCGATTCCGCCCGGCTCTCGAAAGCGTCCCGTTCCAACCCGTAGGCGCGGCCGGTCAACTCCAGATGCTCGCGGATGGTCAGCTCGTCATACAGCTCGGGTGACTCCGGCACGTAGGTACAGGCGGCCCGGTACCGGGCGGGATCCTCAGCCAGCGTTAAGCCGTCCACCCGGATCGTCCCCTCTTGAGCTTTTAGCAGGCCGAGAATGTGTTTGATGGTCGTGCTCTTGCCCGCTCCGTTCAGGCCGATCAGGCCGACCATCTCTCCTTTGTTCACTTCGAACGTGAGGGATTTCAAGACAGGCTTACCCACTCGGTAGCCTCCTGAAACCCCTTCCAAATGCAACATCTTTTCCATCAAATGTTCTCCTCGATTTCCCCATTTTCTGGGAGTTTTGACCCTTGTACCATCGAAATTATTATAATGCGAAAGGCAATGAAAACATAATTTACACGAAAAACGGAAGAATGAGAGCCATTTAATGCGTCCGGGGGAGAGATAACCCGATTTTGCTTTGGAAAAAAGCCCAATTGGCTTAAAATCGGATTAATTCAGCATTTTACGTAGGCCAAAAGACCTTTACAGGCGCAGGTCGGAGCGTTTATGATATCTTTCAGAATAACTTAATAATTTTGCCGAATTTCCAATTCGCTGAGTTTCCTTAACAGGGAAACGGGGGAACCGTAAATGGCCGCTAGGTTGTACATAGCGTCACCATGGTTAAGGGGTGAATCCTTGAGATTTCGACGCACAGAAGTGCGCGGACCAAGGTAGGGCGACTCTCTCGTCCGAATCCGTCAGCTAACCTCGTAAGCGTGAAGAGAGAGGTGCGATTGTCGGGCTTTGCATTGCCAAGCCGCGAGAAGAGTCCTCTTCTAGCGGTTTTTTTGTTTTAGTCTGAGAGTGATAGACGCCCGAGCCTAAACATAAACTGTAGCTTAAGGAGGTGACGGGTACAAGAAGCCGCATAGCAAACAGGCCTCTTGTTACGGTGGAATCGGCAGAATGGAAGCTAGAACAATAACTTAGTCGCGTCAGATCCATCATGCATAACAGTCGATGGCGAGGCTTTGAAGGAGGACCGAAGAAGTGGGCGCAATCCAAACAGAGAACACCCATGTAAAGCGATCATCCAGCATGTCCTACGCATTGCGTTGGAAGCATGAAAACCTGCGTATGATAAGTTTAGTGGCATTGGCTTCATTCGCCCTGACTTTCATGTTTTTCATGTTGTTATATGGCACGGCCGCCAAGAGCGTGTCGCTGGTCATCAACGGCCAGCAGTCGGAGATCAAGACCAAGGAAACCGTCTTGAGCCGCATCCTGGATGAACAGAACATCAAGATTGGCCAATTCGACCGGACCTCGATTCCGCTTGACGGAAAGATTAAGTCCGGCGATCGGATTACGATCGAACGAACTGCCCCGGTGGAAGTGACCGCCGACGGCGAAACGAAGACTATGTACACTGTGGGCAAGACCGTCGAAGAAGCGCTGCGGGATCTCAACATCCCGGTCGGCAGCACCGACAAGGTCGTCCCCGCGCTCCATACGGAAGTTAGCGACCGCAGCCCGATTCAGATCGTGCGCGTCAAGAAAGAAACGGCCGAGGAAGTCGTCCCGCTCGCATTCGAGACGGAAACCCGGACGGACGCGAATCTGCTGAAGGGCAAGGAGCAGGTCGTTCAGGAAGGCAAGGAAGGCAGCAAGCTCATTCAGAAGGAGCAGGTCTTCGAGGACGGGAAGCTGGTGTCCGAGAAGGTTCTCGCGGAGAATGTTAAGGAACCGAGCACGAACAAAATCGTGGCGATCGGCTCCAAAGCCCCCCCGGTTGTGGCACTCTCGGCCAAGCCTGCGGCGGAAGCGGCTCCTGCGGCAGCGCCCAAGAACGGAGCGCCCGCGAATTATACGAAGGTCCTGAACAACGTGACCTTGACCGCCTACTCGGCCGGCGTTGCCTCGACAGGCAAGACGCCCGGAGACCACGGGTACGGCGTAACCGCCTCCGGCACAACGGTGACGGAAGGGCGCACCATCGCGGTTGACAAGAACGTCATTCCGCTGGGCTGGTGGGTTTACATCGAAGGCATCGGATACCGCCGGGCCGAGGATACAGGCAGCGCGATCAACGGCAACAAGATCGACGTTTATTTCGACAGCACTGCGTATGCCAATAAATTCGGAGTGAAGCGCGGGTATACCGTTTATGTAATAGGGCCGAAGAAGCCGGAGTAACGCACGAGCAAGCTAGCGATACCCGGCAGCGGCACCGCCAATATGGGCAAGCTAAGAAGAGGAAGCTGGTTCCTCTTCTTTTTGTATGTAGAGCGGAGGTAGGGTATGATTAAAGAACTTATCGTCGTCGAGGGACGGGACGATACGGTTGCCGTTCAGAGGGCGGTTGAGGCCGATACGATCGAAACGGGCGGGTCGGCGATCAACGAGACGGTCTACCGGCAGATCGAGCTGGCGCAAAAGCGCAGAGGAGTCATCATTCTGACCGATCCCGATCACGCTGGAGAACGGCTGCGGCGTCTGATCGCCGCAAGGGTGCCGGGGTGCAAGCAAGCCTTCCTGAGCCGGGAGGAGACGACTAAAGGGAACGATATCGGCGTCGAGAACGCGTCCCCGGAGGCTATCCGGCGGGCGCTGGCCAACGTCAAGACCGACTGGGCGACGGAGGAAGGCGAGGTCACCTGGGCCGACCTGATGAACGCCGGGCTGATCGTCCATCCCCAGGCGTCCGCGCGGCGGATGGAGGTAGGCAAGCGGCTCGGGATCGGCTATGCTAACGGAAAGCAATTCTACAAACGGTGCCGGATGTTTCAAATCTCGCGGGACGAGTTTGAGCGGGCGACCGAAGACTTGGATAAATGAGGGAAGCCTATGACTAACAAGCCGTATGGTGGAGGGGACATCGCGACGCCCAGCCGCACGAAGGAAATTATCGCGAGGCACGGGTTCGCGTTCAAGAAGAGCCTCGGCCAGAATTTCCTGATCGATGCGAACATCTTGAATAAGATCGTGGAAGCCGCCGAGCTCACCCCGAACGACGGGGCGCTCGAGATCGGGCCGGGCATCGGCTCGCTCACCGAGCGTCTGGCCCGTACGGCGGCCAAGGTGACAGCGGTTGAGATCGATCAGCGGCTGCTGCCGATTCTCTCCGATACGCTGGCCGCCTATCCGAATGTAGAGATCGTGCACGGGGATGTGCTGAAGGTGGCGCTGGACGAGCTGTTCGCGCGCTCGTTCGCGGGCGTGGACAGTGTAAGCGTCGTGGCGAATTTGCCGTACTATGTCACCACTCCGATTGTCATGCGCCTGCTGGAGGCCAAACTGCCGCTGCGGAACATCGTCGTCATGATCCAGAAGGAGGTGGCCGAGCGGATGGCCGCCGCTCCTGGGGGCAAGGAGTACGGAAGCCTCAGCATAGCGGTACAGTACTACTGTGAGCCCGAGCTGGTGACTGTGGTGCCGCACACCGTGTTCATTCCCCAGCCGAACGTCGATTCCGCCGTCATCAAGCTCAAGGTAAGGAGCCGGCCGGCGGTGGAGGTAAAGGACGAGGCGTTCTTCTTCGAGGTGGTTCATGCCTCCTTCGCGCAGCGGCGCAAAACCATCTCGAACAACCTCGCCGCCCGTTTCTTCACCAAAGAGACGAAGGGAGAACTGGCACCTCTCCTGGAGCGCACCGGCATCGATCCCTCCCGCCGCGGCGAGACGCTGTCGCTAGAAGAGTATGCGCGTCTCAGCGAGGCGCTGCTGGAGCATATTCGGCGGAACCCGACCTAAACGTGCTTGCTCGAGTCTATCCTAAAACGCTGATCATAAAGAGTTACCTGGTATAACCAAGTAATACCGAATCATGCCCCGCCGGCGTCCCGGCGGGGTTTTGCCGTTCGCCGGCCGTCCCTCCGCACACCAAATGCCCATTCCGGCCATAGGATAGTCGAAGGAGGGGATGAAGATGAAGCAGGGCGATCTGGTGACGAGACAGTCCTACGGCCACGATGTGCTGTTTGCGATCGAAGCGTTGACGGACCGCGTTGCCTGGCTGAGGGGCATCACCAGCCGGCTGTTCGCAGATGCGCCGATCGGCGACCTGGCCCCCGCGGGAGAGGCCCAATATCGGCAGGCCGAAGATTCCCTCCGGGCGGAGATGAGCCGGTCGGTCCGCAAGCTGGGGAGTCGCATGCCGGACCAGGAGCAGGAGACGCCCGGTCGGCGGAGGGGCAAGGGGAGGCGGGACCAAGCCGCGTATTTTGAATTTCCCGGCCGGGTGCTGCACCTGGACGGCGACCCTCGGTACTTGCAAAAAAGCATGGAGCTTTACAAGCTTCTGAACGTGCCGGCCCACGGCGGCTATGTGCCGGAGGCTTCGATGGCCTCCATGCTGGAGAGATGGCTGCCGGAGATCAAGCCGGACATTCTGGTTATCACCGGGCATGACGGCCTACTCAAAAACCGGCAGGGCCGCGATATGATGGACCTGAACAATTACAAAAATTCCCGCCATTTCGTGCAGGCGGTGCGGACCGCACGGCAGTTCGAGCGCAACCGGGACGCGCTCATCATAGTCGCCGGCGCCTGCCAATCGCATTTTGAAGCGTTGCTGCTGGCAGGAGCGAATTTTGCGAGCTCGCCCGGACGCGTGATGATTCACGCCCTCGACCCGCTCTATGTGGCGGCCAAGACGGCATATACATCCATCCGGGAGACGGTGCACATCAGCGACGTGCTCCATCATACGCACAGCGGCATCGAGGGAGTCGGGGGCGTGGAGACGAAGGGGTGCTACCGGCTGGGGCTTCCCCGCCTCAAGCAGCCTGGCGAAGCGAGCAGCTGAATAGCTTGCCCGGCCGTGTAAAGTGTACGAATGCGGGACTTCCTTATCCGCGAGGGATCTGCCAGGTGCAAGGCTGCGCGGAAGCCGCCTTTCTTTCGCTGCCCGTGTTCGGTGGGATCGCTCCGGCTGGATTCGGCCAGAAACGGACGGCATAACGGCATAATTCCGCAATGTTTGACAGCGTGCGCGCGAGCGGGCGCTTTTTCTTTCTTTTTGGGCTCTATACATAATGGCGGGCAAATTGGGAAAACGTAGGGAGAGGACAGGCCGCTCCGAGGTTTCCAGTGGTTCACTTAATTGCCCGTTGACAATCGGACTTTCTGGCTGATATAATATTTGATCTTGTTTGACAAGCCTTGTCATATGTTGTATAATGAGGGAAGGAAAGAGGTGGTAGCGAACAATGGCAAAAAATGCGCTATTGGAGATCAAACGCAGTTTGGAACCCCATGTCGGGCAAAAGATCATGTTGCGTGCAAACGGTGGTCGTCGTAAAACGATTGAACGTTCCGGTGTCCTTGAAGAGACCTACCCTTCTGTTTTCATCGTCAAGCTTGATCAGGATCAGCATGCGTTCAAGCGCGTCTCTTACAGCTATGCCGACATCCTTACCGAATCCGTGGAAGTGACGGTTTGCCAGGACGAAGGCCAGTTTCGCATCTCTTATCTGCAGCACTGATACTGCAGCTATACAAATAACCGATTCCAGAATATAGACAGCAAATCCTCGCGATCTGCTGTTTTTATTTTTGCCCGCGGGCGGCATACTAAGGCCTGAACCCTGTCAAGAAGGGAGGATGGACCCATGAGTCGCCGTAGACGCGGAGGCGTGATGTCCGAGCAGCTCAAGTACGAGCTGGCCAAGGACCTCGGCTTCTATGACACCGTCAAGGAAGAGGGCTGGGGAGGAATCCGGACCAAGGACGCCGGCAACATGGTCAAACGCGCCATCCAGCTGGCCGAGCAAGCAGCGGGCAGCCGGCGGCCGCAGTAACCGCGGGCAACCCTCGGATCCGGGCCGCTCCCGGTGCCAACAGACCGGACGTTCCCCCACGTCCGGTTTTTTTTGTGCAGCGGGCGAGCAAATCCGGGGCGCAAGCCTGGGGGCTTGCCTGCCTCGTGAGACGCCGCACCCGCCGTTCCGCCGCAAGGTTCCGTCTCGGCCCCTGCCTCGTTTCTGCCGGAGCTATTGCCGCCGTTCCACCGCGAGCAGGCGCCTCCGCTCCGGCCCCATCAAGCCCGACGCGAGCAGCCGTCTCGGCTCCCACCCTGCTGACAAAGCCCACCCTTCGCCCCGCCGCAAGACAGCCGCTCCTGCGCCCAGGTTTCGCCTTCCCGTTCAAGCGCTCCCGCAGAACCCTTGCTGCGCGAGCAGGTGTGCTTTACACTTACCTTTTGTTATAATAGGCTAAGTTGTGAAAGGCTCCCTGTTCCCGAGCGGGAAAGCGGCAGCAAGTAAGGCACTAGGTAAAGTAGGTGAAGCCATGAAGGTGTTCGAGAAAGCTCCGGCCAAAATCAATCTATCGCTCGACGTTCTGCGCAAGCGGGAAGACGGCTATCACGAGGTGGAGATGGTCATGACGATGGTTGATCTCGCCGACAGGCTGGAGATGCAGGAGCTGAACCGCGACACGATTATCATCTCGAGTCAGGCCGGCTATATCCCTCTCGACGAGAAGAACCTTGCCTTCCAGGCGGCCCGGCTGATTAAGGACCGTTACGATGTGCGCAAGGGCGTATATATTCACCTTGACAAGAAAATTCCCGTCGCGGCAGGTCTTGCCGGCGGAAGCAGCGATGCGGCGGCCACGCTGCGCGGGCTGAACCGGCTATGGAAGCTGGACATCCCGGAGGACGAGCTCATGGCGCTCGGAGCGGAGCTCGGTTCGGACGTCCCGTTTTGCGTGACGGGCGGGACGGCGGTGGCCCGGGGGCGCGGGGAGAAGCTGGAGGCCATCCCGTCGCCTCCTTCCTGTTGGGTCATTCTGGCCAAGCCTCCTCTCAATGTCTCGACGTCCGAAGTCTACGGCAAGCTGAGGGCTGACCGGATCGCGAGGCACCCCTCGGTGCCCGACATGATCGAAGCGATACGCACGAAGGATTTTGAACGGGTGTGCGGCTCGCTCGGCAACGTGCTGGAGGACATTACGCTGAATCTCTATCCCGAAGTGCGCCAGCTGAAGATGTGCATGGAGAAGCTCGGGACGGAAGGCGTTCTTATGTCGGGCAGCGGCCCGACCGTGTTCGGACTGGTCGAGAAGGAGGCCAAGGCGATTCGGATTTACAACGGGCTTAGAGGATTTTGCAAGGAAGTCTATGCCGTGCGGATGCTCACGTAACGCCAACTTTGCCCGGCACATTGTATAAACCCGTATAAAAATGGTATATTGATACTATATTATTCGGGTTTTGCGAGGGAAACCGGTTTCTTAGAAGGAGCAGAGTGAGCGATGAAAAAATTGAAGCGAAGCGCCCGGCTGGTTGAGATGACGCAGTACCTGCTGGAGCGTCCCCATACGCTGATCCCGCTGACCACGTTCGCGGAGCGTTACCAGTCTGCCAAGTCGTCCATCAGCGAGGATCTGGCCATCATCAAGGAAGTGTTCGAATCGGAGGGAATCGGAGAGCTCTTGACGCTAGCCGGCGCGGCCGGCGGCGTCAAGTATATCCCGCGGCAGCCAAAGAGCGCTTCGCTCGCGTTCATCCGCCGCCTGTGCGGGCAGCTCGAGCAGCCGGAGCGCATTCTGCCCGGCGAGTACCTGTACATGTCGGACCTGCTGTCGTATCCGTCGCTGACGAACGAGGTCGGCAAGATGTTCGCCTCGGCCTTCGGCGGGCAGGAGATCGACGTCGTGATGACGGTCGAGACGAAGGGCATTCCGCTCGCCTACGCGACGGCGGCCTATCTCAATCTGCCGGTCGTCATCGTCCGGCGGGACAACCGCGTGACGGAAGGCTCCGTCGTCAGCATTAATTACGTTTCGGGATCGAGCAAGCGGATCCAGACGATGTCTCTCGCCCGCCGGGCACTCAAGGAACAGTCTCGCGTGCTCATCATCGACGATTTCATGCGAGCGGGCGGCACGGTGAAGGGCATGATGGATCTGCTGCAGGAGTTCAAGGCGTCCGTCGTCGGCGTCGGCGTGCTCGTGGAGTCGGGCGAAGTGGAGGAACATCTCGTCGATGACTATATCTCCCTTGCCCGCTTGTCGGGCGTTGATTTCAAGACCCGGCAGCTGACCGTGGCGCCGGGCAACTACTTTGACGAAGAGGAAGGGAATCGAACGTTATGAAACCCGTACAAATTGCAACCGACAAAGCACCAGCCGCCATCGGACCGTATTCCCAAGCGGTTCGCTTCGGCAACGTTCTATTTACATCCGGTCAAATTCCACTCGGCGTAGACGGCCAGATCGTGGCCGGCGGCATCAAGGAGCAGACGCATCAAGTGTTCCAGAACCTGCAGGCCGTGCTGGAGGCGGCGGGGACGAACTTGTCCAGCGTTCTCAAAGCAACGGTATTCCTGAAGGACATGAACCAGTTCGCCGAGGTGAACGAAATCTACGGATCCTACTTCGGCAACCACAAGCCGGCCCGGTCGACCGTTGAGGTAGCCCGGCTGCCCAAGGACGTTCTTGTCGAAATAGAACTGACCGCAGCGATTGGTGTCGAATAACTCCAGCGTCTGGAAAATATTTTTAAAAAAGCCACTTTTTCATCAAACGTAAGAAGGATTTCTTCTCATAATGTGGAAGTCTATACCAAGTCTTTTTTGATGATAAAAGGTGGTGAACTGAATGCAAATTACAGACGTGAGACTCCGCCGGGTCAATTCCGAGGGAAGAATGAAGGCGATTGCATCGATCACGATTGATAACGAATTCGTCGTTCATGACATCCGTGTCATTGACGGGAACAACGGCATGTTTGTGGCTATGCCCAGCAAGCGGACGCCGGACGGTGAATTCCGTGACATCGCTCATCCGATTTCGTCCTCCACTCGCGAGAAAATCCAAGCAGCCGTTCTGACTGAATACGAGCGGGCGGCAATTGAAGAAGAAGAGGTTATCGAAGAGGGAGCGTAAGTACATACGAACCCCGGAGAGCCCCAATGGGGCTCTCTTTTCTTTTTATTGGGATTAAGCTATAGTCTAGAAAGACATTGAAAATGGAGATGATCCGATTTGCAAACCTTCAGCATCATATTGGCAGCCGGCATGGGCAAGCGGATGCAATCTAAACTTTATAAAATGCTCCATCCGGTCGGAGGCAAGCCAATGGTCGGCCACGTCCTCGATCTGCTGGAGCAGATGAACGCTACCCGCAACGTCGCCATCGTCGGACATGGAGCGGAAGACATACAAGCTTATATTGGGGACAGGGCGGAATGCGTCCTCCAGGAAGAACAGCTCGGCACCGGCCATGCAGTCATGCAGGCGGGACCGCTGCTGGAGAACGAGGAAGGGACAACCATCGTCATCTGCGGCGATACGCCGCTCATCTCGCAGGAAACGCTCGGCCGCATGGTGGAGATGCACCGGGAGCATGGCGCGGCGGCAACCATCATGACGGCAGTCATGGACGATCCGCACGGTTACGGACGCGTAATCCGGGATGCGGATGGCTTTGTCACGGGCATCGTCGAGCAGAAGGACTGCTCCGAGGAGCAGCGGCGCATCCGGGAGATCAACGCGGGCACCTATGTGTTTGACAACCGGAAGCTGTTCGAGGCACTTGCCAAGGTCACGAATCACAACGTCCAGAACGAATACTATCTCACCGATGTCTTCGGCATTCTGAAGGCGGAGGGAGAGACGATCGTCGGCTATTGCACGCCCGATCCGGACGAGGCGGTCGGCATCAACGACCGTGTGCTCTTGGCTGAGGCGGAGCGGCTCATGAACCAGCGCAAGCTGTTGGAGCTGATGAGAAGCGGCGTGACGATTCAGGATCCGTCCTCGACCTACGTCGAGAAGGATGTGCAGATAGGGGCCGACACGACGCTGCTGCCCGGCAGCGTGCTGAAGGGCGCGACGGTCATCGGCTCGGACTGCGTCATCGGGCCGTATACGGAGCTGACCGATACGAGGATCGGCGACCGCGTCGTTGTCCGGCAGTCGGTGCTTGAGGAAGCGGTTGTTGGCAGCGGCACGAGTGTGGGACCGTTCGCTTACATGCGGCCGGGGGCCGAGACGGGCGAGAACGTGAAGGTCGGCGATTTCGTCGAGATCAAGAACGCCAAGCTCGGCGACGGCACCAAGGTGTCGCACCTTAGCTACGTGGGAGACGCCGTCGTCGGCAAGGACGTCAACGTCGGCTGCGGCGCCATTACGGTCAATTACGACGGCTTCGTCAAGCATCGGACGGAGGTCGGCAACGGCGCGTTCATCGGCAGCAACGTGAACCTCATCGCTCCGGTGAAGATCGGCGACGGCGCCTATGTCGTCGCAGGCTCGACGATCACCGATCCGGTAGGCGAGGGCGACATGGCGATCGCCCGCGAGCGGCAGACGACCAAGCCGGGCTATGCGAATGTTTTGCGTGCGAAGATTCAAAAGCGCAGCAAGAAGGAAAACTGACGTAGGAACTATACGATAAGGGGGTAGGACTGTGCCGTACGGGGACCCGAAACTGAAGGTGTTTACTTGCAACTCAAATCCGGAGCTGGCCAAGGAAATCGCAAATCATATCGACGTCCCGCTTGGTGACGCAGAGGTCATCCGCTTCAGCGACGGCGAAATCCAGATCCGTCTCAGGGAGAGCGTGCGCGGATCCAACGTATTCCTTATCCAATCCACGAGCAGCCCAGTGAACGACCACCTGATGGAGGTGCTCGTCATGACCGACGCGCTCAAGCGTGCATCGGCCAAGAGCATCAACGTCGTCATTCCTTACTACGGCTATGCGCGGCAGGACCGCAAGGCGACATCCCGCGATCCGATCACCGCCAAGCTGGTCGCCAATCTCATCGAGAAGGCCGGGGCAACCCGGGTCATTACGATGGACTTGCATGCGATGCAGATCCAGGGCTTCTTCGACATCCCGGTCGATCATCTCCTCGGCGTTCCGACGCTCGGCCAATACTACCGCGACAAGAATTTGCCCGACGTCGTCGTCGTTTCGCCGGACCACGGCGGGGTGGTCCGCGCCAGAAGGCTCGCCGATTACCTGCGCGCCCCGCTCGCGATTATCGACAAGCGGCGGCCGGAGCCGAACGTGAGCGAAGTGATGAACATCATCGGGAACATCCGCGGGAAGACGGCGATTCTGATCGACGATATCATTGACACGGCGGGGACGCTGTCGCTCGCAGCTCACGCGCTCAAGGAGTATGGCGCCCGTGAGGTATATGCCTGCGGCACCCACGCCGTATTGTCGGGGCCGGCCATGAAGCGGATCGACGACTCGCCGCTCTGTGAGCTGGTTGTAACGAATACTATTCCGATCCGCCATCCGGAGCCGTCACCCAAGATCAAGGTGCTGTCGGTGGCGCCGCTGCTCGGCAATGCAATCGTGCGCGTCCACGAGGACCAGTCGATCAGCAGCCTGTTCGAATAATCCGGGGGGCGGGACGATCTCCGAAAATATTTGTTTCAAACCTTTGCGGGATGGGTAAAGTGATGGATAGGCCACTATCAACCATTTCTCGGAGGTGCTAGTAAGCATGACGGCTACTTTGCAGGTCGAAGAACGGAATCGGTTGACGAAATCGGAACGCAAGCAATTGCGCGACAAGGGGTATATCCCCGGCAGCGTATACGGAAAATCCGTAGGCTCCGCTTCCGTTGCCGTAAGCAAGAAACAATTGGCGGAGCTGTTCAAGCAATCCGCTCATGGTGTGATCCAGCTGTCGCTGCCCACAGGGGGCACCCAACCGGTCATGATTCAGGACATTCAGCGCCACCCCCTCAGCGGGGAGTACCTGCATATTGACTTTCATCAGATCTCGATGGACCAGCCGGTCAAGTCGATGGTGCCGGTAGAGCTGACAGGCGAACCCAAAGGCGTCAAGGAAGGCGGCATCCTGCAGGTGCAGGCCCACGAGGTGGAAGTGAAGTGTCTACCGGACAAGCTGCCGTCGGCGCTGTCCATCGACGTCTCGAACCTCGAGGTGGGTGAGAGCGTCCTCGTCTCGGGCATCCAGCTGCCGGAAGGCGTCGAGCTTCTGACCGATGAGAACGATGTCCTCGCTTCCATCCTCGCCCCTCAGAAGAACGACGAGGCCGAAGAGGCTGCCGAGGCGGACGAGCCCAAGGCGGAAGAAGAGGCGACCGAATAGAGAAGGCTGCCCGCCGCTTGGCGCAGGCAGGAGAGAAAAGGCTGTTCCCGGTGGGAACAGCCTTTTCTTGTGCTAGGGGAGTGAGGCGGCGGGAGAGTCTGTGAGACGCGGACACGAAGAGACGATCTGTAACGATGCAGCAGCGAAGAGACCGCTCGGAAGATGCTGACACGTGGGGACGCACGCGGAGCCCCGCGAGAACGAGCGGCGCAAGCAAGGCTCGCAGGAGGGTGGGTCCGCCAGTGAGGGCAAGAATCCCGGGAGGCCAGAGGACGCTTCGGGGATCCTTTCGCTTTCGTCCGACACGCCGGTCCGCGCAAAACGACGCTTTCTGGCGGACGGCGTCGGTTTTTCACGTGGAACGTTGCGAGCGGCTGCCTAACGGTTAATAGCCGGGCCGCGAGACGAAGATGCAGGTGGTCCGGTTGTACAGCACATCGTTCACCCGGACGAACAGCCGGGTGTAGGCCTGCACGAAGCCGATGTCCTTGTGCTTCTCTCCTTCATAAATCTGGACGGGGACTTCGTGGACCAAGTGATCGTTGAAATGGTTGTCGGCGACGAGCCGTTCTCCGAATTGATACACGGCGGATTCCTTTCCTTCCTGAAGGGATTGGGGTTCCGTTCGACCCGATTTGCCGGGCGGCGTCTCGGGCATTACAATAGGGTAGACAGTTCGGGAACGGAATGTATCACGGACGGCTCCAAAAAAATTCGAAAAGGTGGATGTGCGCAAGATGAAATGGTTCGTCGGCCTGGGCAACCCGGGCACGCAGTACGCGCAGACGCGGCACAATATCGGCTTCATGGCCGTCGACCTCGCCGCGAAGCGGTGGGGCATCACGTTCAAGACAAGCAAATGCAAAGCGCTGATTGGAGAAGGAAATGTCGGAGGCACAAAGGTCTATCTCGTGAAGCCGATGACCTACATGAATCTGTCCGGTGAATCCGTCCGCGCCTTCCTTGACTATTACAAGGCCGACCTCGCCGACATGACGGTTCTGTACGACGACCTCGACACGGCATTCGGCCAGATGCGGCTCCGCTACCAGGGCAGCGCCGGCGGTCATAACGGGATCAAGTCGATCATCGGCCATACGGGCACTCAGACGTTCGACCGCATCCGCCTCGGCATCTCGCGCCCGGCCCCCGGCTTCCCCATTGTCAATTACGTACTGGACACGTTCTCTAAGGAGGAATTCCGCGGCATGCCCGAGCTGCTGGAGCGGGCAGTGGACGCGATGGAATTCCGGCTCACGCACACGTTCGAGCAGACGATGGCCAAGTTTAACGGCTGACGCGCTTTTGCGCGGGCGGGCTTAAACGCTCCCCTTTCCGGACATACTAGGGAGGACTAGATAGAAGGAGAGGGTGAGAAAGAATGGCCATTACGTATGTTTGCCGGCACTGCCGGAGCACGATTGGGAGCTTGAACAGCGAGCTCGTGACCGAGTCGATGTTGGGGTTCCAATTCTTGACCCCCGCAGAGCGGAGAGATATAATAGCCTATAACCCGAACGGGGATGTTACCGTAAATGTCACTTGCGACTACTGCCGGGAAGCGCTTCAGGCCAATCCGGAGCTGAATTTGCTCGGCAGTCCGTTACAATAAGAGGAGCCCACGCCGCATCGGGCAGTTGACGGGCCTTGGCAGAACAGCCGAGGCTTCTTTTTGGTTGGCCTTCGGGCCGAAAGGGAGTGGAACGATTTGCGTTCGTTGATACAAGCTTTTTCGGGTGATACTGATTTTCAGTCGATCCTGTCGGGCATCCGGTCCGGAATGCGCGAGCAGCTGATCTCGGGTTTGACCGGCTCATCCCGCCAGGTCATGATCGCAGCGCTCGCCGGCGAGCTGGAGCGCCCGATTCTTGTCGTTACCCATAACATGTTCGCCGCGCAAAAAATAGCCGAGGATCTGAAAGAGTGCCTCTCCGAGGAGCAGGTGCTCCTTTATCCTGCCCAGGAGCTGCTGGCGACAGAGGCGTCCGTGCAGAGCCCCGAAACGCTGGCGCAGCGGATCGACGCCCTGACGCGGCTGGCCGCCGGATTCCGCGGCGTGCTCGTGACGCCGTTCGCCGGGCTGCGCCGCCTGCTGCCGCTCAAGGAGGTTTACGCCGACGCGTCGGTCACACTCGAGCTCGGCCAGGAGCTCGACCTCGAGGCGTTCCTGCTGCGGATGACCGAGCTCGGATACAGCCGGGTGGAGCAGGTCGAGCGCAAGGGCGAGCTCAGCGTGCGCGGCGGCATCATTGACATCTACCCTCTCACGTCGGCGGATCCGTACCGGATTGAGCTGTTCGATATCGAGGTCGATTCGATCCGTACGTTCGATGTTACGGATCAGCGCTCGAATGAGAAGCTGAAGCAGGTGACGATTCCGCCGGCGATGGAGACGATTGCCGACCGCAAGCGGTTTCAGGATGCGGCGGAGAAGGCGTACGACGCCCTGCAGCTGCAGCTCGGCAAGATGACCGACAAGCAGGCGAGGCAGAAGCTGCAGGAGGAGATCCAGGGAGAGATCGAGCAGCTGCGGGAGCAGCAGATGTTCCCCGGACTCTTCAAATATATCTCGCTGCTCTATCCAGAGCAGCATACGCTGTTTGATTACATGGAAGACGATACGCTGCTTTTGATCGACGAGCCGTCCCGTCTGCTCGAGACGGCGAAGCAGCTGGAGCGGGACGAAGCGGAATGGGTAGTGAATCTCCTCCAGGAGGGCAAGACGCTGCCCGGCTTCACCCTGTCCAAACCTTATGACGCGCTGTTTCACCGCAAGCTGTTCCCGACGCTCTATCTGTCGCTGTTCCTGCGCCAGGTTCCGCATACGCAGCCGCAGAACATCGTGAACTTCATGTGCCGCGCGATGCAGAACTTCCACGGGCAGATGAATCTGCTCAAGACGGAGATGGAGCGCTGGAAAAAGGCAGGCTCGCGCGTGATGATGCTGGCCGCCGGCCAAGAACGGAAAGACCGCATTCGCCGGGTGCTGCAGGACTACAAGATCGACGAGCCGGAGCTCATCGAGGGGAACCTGCAGGCCGGCTTCGAGATGCCGTCCATTCATCTGGTCGTGCTGACCGAGGGCGAGATGTTCTCGCAGAAGCAGCGCAAAGCCCGCCGGGTCGACAAGAAGATCGAGAACGCCGAGCGGATCAAGAGCTACCAGGAGCTCAAGGTCGGCGATTATGTCGTGCACGTCAATCACGGCATCGGCAAGTATGTCGGCATCGGAACGCTGGAGATCAACGGCATTCACAAGGATTACCTGCATATTCTGTACGCGGGCGGCGACAAGCTGTCCGTGCCGATTGATCAGATCGACCTGATCCAGAAGTACGTCGGCTCCGAGGAGAAGGAGCCTAAGATCTATAAGCTCGGCGGAACGGAATGGAACCGTGTCAAGAGCAAGGTTCGTTCTTCCGTCAAGGATATCGCCGACGATTTGATCAAGCTCTACGCGGAGCGTCAGTCGACCCCGGGCTACGGATTCACCAAGGACACGCCGTACCAGCAGGAATTCGAGGGGTTGTTCCCGTACGAGGAGACGACGGATCAGCTGCGCGCCATCCTGGAGATCAAGGAAGATATGGAGAAGTCGCGCCCGATGGACCGGCTGCTCTGCGGCGACGTAGGCTACGGCAAAACCGAGGTGGCCGTGCGGGCGGCATTCAAGGCCGCCATCGACGGCAAGCAGGTCGCCGTGCTTGTACCGACAACGATTTTGGCCCAGCAGCACTACGAGACGTTCCGGGAACGGTTCTCGGATTACCCGTTCCGCATCCAGGTGCTGAGCCGCTTCCGCTCCAAGAAAGAGCAGAGCGAGACGATGAAGGGCATCAAGGCGGGTACGGTCGACATCGTCATCGGCACGCACCGGCTCCTGTCCGCGGACGTGCAGTTCAAAGACCTCGGCCTGCTCATCGTCGACGAGGAGCAGCGGTTCGGCGTCTCGCACAAGGAGAAGCTGAAGCGGCTGAAGACCAACGTGGACGTCCTTACGCTCACGGCGACGCCGATTCCGCGGACGCTGCATATGTCCATGCTGGGCGTGCGGGATCTGTCGGTTATCGAGACGCCGCCGGAGAACCGGTTCCCCGTGCAGACTTACGTGGTCGAATACAGCGGCGCTCTCGTCCGGGAGGCGATTGAGCGGGAGTTGGCCCGGGAGGGTCAAGTCTACTATCTATACAACCGGGTGCAGGGCATTCAGCAGATCGCCGACCAGATCGCCATGATGGTACCGGATGCGCGCGTCGCCGTCGCGCACGGCCAGATGGGCGAGCAGGAGCTGGAGCGGACGATCCTCGACTTCCTGGACGGAGAATACGACGTGCTGGTCAGCACGAGCATTATCGAGACGGGGGTCGACATTCCGAACGTCAACACCTTGATCGTTCACGACGCCGACAAGATGGGGCTGTCCCAGCTGTACCAGCTGCGCGGACGGGTTGGCCGGTCCAACCGGATCGCGTACGCCTACTTCACCTACCAGCGGGACAAGGTGCTGACCGAGGTCGCCGAAAAACGGCTTCAGGCGATCAAGGAGTTTACAGAACTTGGATCCGGGTTTAAAATTGCGATGAGGGATTTGTCCATCCGGGGAGCGGGCAATTTGCTGGGTGCCGAGCAGCACGGGTTCATCGCCTCCGTCGGGTTCGATCTGTATTCGCAGATGCTCGCCGAGGAGATTGCCCGCCGCAAGAAGGAAATGGAAGGGGACGTGCAGGAGCCAGCCAAGCCGTACGCCCTGCAGCTCGATATTCATTTGGACGCTTATCTGCCATCCGACTATATCTACGACAGCATTCAGAAGATCGAGATTTACAAAAAAGTCGCCGCCATTACCACGCTGGAGGAAGCGGCCGACCTGCAGGAGGAACTGATCGACCGGTTCGGCGATTTGCCGCTTGCCGTCGACAACCTGCTGGCGGTGGCGCGTCTCAAGGCGTATGGCGCTCTCTACGGTATCCATTCGGTCGTCCAGAAAGGCGAGGATTATATCATCACGATGAACGCCGAGCAGAACGGCACGCTGGAAGGCAAGAAGCTGCTCGCCATCTGCTCGCGCTTTGAAGGACGCATCAAGCCCGTACCGGGGCCGCAAATCCAGATCATAGTCAAGGCCAAGGGTCTCAAGCCGGAACAAGCGATAGATTTGATGGAGCGGTTTCTGGTACAATACAATGAGGCTTACAAACCGAAGGGAGAATTGCATAATGTTGCGAAGTAATCATACCTTGTCCAGAGGTCTGTATCTGGGCCTTGTCCTCCTGCTCGCGGTGGCGATGCTGAGCGCATGCGGCACCAAGAGCTCCAAAGCGGCAGTCGCTACATGGAAGGACGGCAAGATTACCCAAACCGAACTGGACAAGTTCGTCAATACGATCACGTTCTTCAGCCCGGAATACGCCAGCTACAAGGAACTCCCGGATTTCAACGAATACATGCTCAAGCAGATGGCGACCGTTCAGATTCTGGAGAAGAAAGCGAACTCCGACCAGAAGAAGGACGCCGACACCAAAGTGGACGAGCAGATGAAGCAGATCAAGCAGTACTTTGAATCGCAGGGCAAGAATGCGTTCAAGGACGAGCTCAAGAAGAACAACCTCAAGGAAAGCGACATCAAGGACTACATCGGCAGCAGCATCCTTGCGATGAATGTTATCGAATCGCAGGTGACGGATGAGGAGACCAAAGCCAAGTACGACGAATTTGCCAAAGCGAAGCAGTTCGACACGGCGAGCGTCAGCCATATTCTCATCATGACCAAGGACCAGGAAGGCAAAGACGTCCGGACCAAGGAAGAGGCGCTCGCCCGCGCCAAGGAAGTCAAAGCGAAGCTTGACAACAAGGGCGATTTCTCGGCGCTCGCCAAGGAGTATTCCGACGATCCGGGCTCCAAGGACAACGGCGGCAAGTACGAGAACGAAGTGCTTGCGAACAGCCAGTGGGATCCGGCGTTCCTCGAGAAAGCCGAGACGCTGCCGCTCAACCAGATCAGCGATCCGTTCGAATCGTCCTTTGGCTACCATATTATGAAGGTCGACGCCCGCGGCACGGAGGATTTCGACAAAGTAAAAGACCAGTTGAAAGACTATCTCGGCCAAGAGAAGCTCCAGAACTTCATGGAGAAGGACCTTGCAGAGCTGGACTTCAAAACGAACCTGCCGCAGCCGTCTCCTAGCCCAAGCGCCAGCGCACCGGCGGGAAGCGCGTCTCCGGAAGCAAGTGCACCGGCAGCGAGCGCTTCTCCGGGAGCGAGTGCACCGGCGGCCAGCCCTTCGGCGTCGCCAGCGGCCAAATAATGGTTGAGAAGCAGGCCGCAAGGCCGTACAGAAGCATCCGGACCCGTTCCGGGGCTTCTTTTTTTGTCTGCTTCTCCGATCATTCCCTTGGAGATCCGGGGAACGGCCGGCCCGGGCCAATGTATAAGAATATGGAAGCGGAAGAATACTTTAATTACACTTCCATCCAGTGAATTGAGAGTCCACCATACGAAAGCGAGGCATCCGAGACAATGAAAGCAACTGGCATCGTTCGACGTATAGATGATTTGGGCAGGGTGGTCATTCCGAAAGAAATCCGCCGCACGCTCCGCATCCGGGAAGGGGATCCGCTTGAAATCTTCGTGGACCGCGATGGAGAAGTCATCCTGAAGAAATACTCGCCCATCGGCGAGCTGGGCGATTTCGCCAAGGAATACGCAGAATCGCTGTACGAAAGCACGAATCATATCGTGTTGATCTCCGACCGGGATACGGTTATTGCCGTATCCGGTGCATCCAAGAAGGACTTCATGGACAAGCAGATCGGCCCGATCATCGAGACAAGCATGGAGAACCGCAAGGTAGCCGTGGAAGCCTCTCCGGGAGCCTACGAGCTGTGCAAGGACCTTAAGGACATGTACACCTCCTATGTAGTCGCTCCTATCGTGGCAGGCGGGGACCCGATCGGGGCCGTCATTATGGCCAGCAAGGACGAGGCAGTCAAAATGGGGCAGATGGAGCAAAAAATGGCGGAAACGGCGGCTGCGTTTCTCGCCAAGCAAATGGAGCAATAATTGCCGGGCTCGTGCCGGATGAAGCCTTCCTACACAGGGTGCTGGGTGCTCCCTGGCGAGGAGGCTTTTTTTGCGCCCGCACGCGGACGGGGCCTTTCGCCAGGCGGTAGGACCGCTGGCGGGAGCGGCGGCGGAGCGGTATAATAGAGGGCAATTCTAAAGAGGGGCGGGAACGAGAAGGAATGAAGGCGGAGAAAACCCCCTCTGCGGCGCGCAGCAGCCTGGTTACCGGAGCGGCGATGCTGGCGGCTGCGGCTGTCGTATCGAAGCTTCTCGGGACAATGCAAAAGATCCCGCTGCAGAACTTGGCGGGCGACGGCGTGTTCGGCATCTATAACGCGGTTTACCCGCTTTACATTACAATTCTGACGCTGGCGACGGCCGGCATCCCTATTGCCGTCTCCAAATTCGTGGCGGAGCACGCGGCCTTCGGCCGGATGGACGAAGCGCGCAGGGTGCTTCGGCTCGCGACCGCCGTTCTGATGGCGACGGGGATCGTCTGCTTCGCTGCCTTGTACGGCGGAGCGGGCCATCTCGCCGGGTGGATGGGCGTGGCCCGGACGGAGACGGCGATCCGCAGCGTCGCCTTCGCGCTGCTTCTGGTCCCCCCGCTGGCGGCCCTGCGCGGGTATTTTCAAGGGCTGCAGGACATGCTCCCCACCGCGGTGTCGCAGGTAGCCGAGCAGCTCGTGCGCGTGGCGGCGATGATCGCGCTGCTGCTCTACTTCCTGCACGTCGGCGCGAGCGACGCTTGGATCGCGGCGGGCGCGACGTTCGGCTCGGTGGCAGGCGCGGCAGCAGGCCTCGCGGTGATGCTCGGCTTCTGGCGCCGTGCGGCCCGCCGGCAGCGCCTCGGCGGCCCCGGCCGAAGCAGCACGGCCGAGCCAGCCGGCACCGACGCCGCCTCGCCGGCGCCCGCTTCGCCGGCGACTACCGCGCCTGGGGCGCCCGCTGCCGCCGCGGAAGCTGCAGCGGCCGCTGAGCTGCCGCCTGCCGCGGGCCTTGCGCCAGCCGCGCCGCCGCGCGAGCCGGCCGCCGCGCTGATCGGCCGCTTCTTGCGCTATGCGCTGCCGATCTGCCTCGGCTCGCTCGTCGTGCCGCTCCTGACACTCGTCGACACGTTCACGATGCCGCGGCTGCTCCTGGCGCGCGGCGCGGGCGAAGCGGAGGCGATCCGCGCCTTCGGGCTCTACAACCACGGGCTGCCGCTCGTGCAGCTCGTCTCGATGGTCGCCTCCTCGCTGTCGGCCGCCCTGATCCCGGCTATCGCAGACGCCTGGCAGCGCCGGGACGATGCGGCGCTGCAGACCCGGGCAGGCCTCGCCATCCGCTTCTCCTGGCTGATCGGCCTTGCCGCGTCGTGCGGCCTGGCGGCGGCGGCCGTTCCGCTGAACGTCATGTTCTTCGCCTCGGCCGAGGGCTCGGGGGCAATGGCCGTGCTGGCGTTCACCGCTCTCTTCAGCACGCTGCACATCGTGACGTCGAGCGTGCTGCAAGGGCTGGGGGCCGTGCTGCGGCCGGTCCGCAATCTCGGCATCGGCGTCGCCATCAAGCTCGTCGGCAATATGCTCCTGATGCCCCTCTGGGGGATCGAGGGGGCCGCAGCGGCGGCGGTGCTGGCGTATGCCGTGGCCAGCGGCCTGAACCTGCTCGACCTCCGGCGGCACGGCGGCCTTCGCTTGGCACTGGATCTGCACGGGCTGCTGCGGCCGCTGGGCGCTGTCGCTCTCATGTCGGCTGCCGTGCTGGCCGTCGTCTATGGGGGCCGCGGCCTGCTCGGCCTGCTCTCCGCGGGGCTGCCTTCGCGGCTGGAGGAGACGGGTCTCGCACTGACCGCCGTGGCGGCGGGAGCGGTCAGCTACCTGCTGGCTCTCCTGCGGCTGGGCGCCGTTGGCGAGAGGGAGCTTGACCTTCTGCCTGGCATCGGCCGCAAGCTGAAGCCGCTCGCGGCCCGGCAGGGCGGACGCTCCAACGGCGGAGAATAGAGAGGAACATTTGCTAGAGAGACAGAGGAGGATGAGACAATGGCAGCCAGATTAACCGTAGTCGGACTGGGCTCCGGCGACGAAACGCAGCTGACGCTGGGCATCTGGGACAAGCTGCGGCAGGCGGACGCATTGTTCCTGAGGACGGAGCAGCATCCGGTAACGGACTATATGAAGCGCAGCGGCGTGGCATTCCGCTCCTTTGATTCGCTCTACGAGGAGCAGGAGTCGTTCGACGGCGTGTACGCCGCCATTGCGGACCGGCTGATCGAGGAAGCACGCTCGGGAAGCGGCGAGCTGGTTTACGCCGTCCCGGGACATCCGATGGTGGCGGAGAGGACGACCCAGCTGCTGAAGCAGAGATGCCCTGAGGCGGGGATCCCGCTTCAAATTCTGGGCGGGGAGAGCTTCCTGGATCAAGCGTTCGTCCGCTTCGGCTTCGACCCGATCGAGGGCTTCCAGCTGCTCGACGCGACGGCGCTGGAGGCGGGAGGGTTGAACCCCCGCGTGCATACGGTCATCGCCCAGGTTTATGACGCTTTCACCGCGTCCGACGTCAAGCTGGCGCTGATGGAGAGATATCCCGACGATTACCCGGTCGTAGTCGGGCATGCTCTCGGCGTCGAGGGACAGGAGGAGATCCAGGAGGTCCCGCTGTACGAGCTGGATCGTCTGGACGGCTATGGGAACCTTTCCTTGATCTGGGTGCCCCGCTCCGACGAGGAGACGCTGCGGAGCCGGTCCTTCGAACGGCTCAAGGAGATCGTCGCCATTCTCCGCAGTCCCGACGGCTGCCCGTGGGACCGCGAGCAGACGCATGCGAGCATTCGCCGCAACTTGATCGAGGAGACGTACGAGGTGCTGGAGACGATCGACGACGACGACCCGGATGCGATGTGCGAGGAGCTCGGCGACCTGCTGCTCCAGGTGGTCATGCATGCGCAGATGGAAGCGGAGACGGGGGCGTTCACCGTTGAAGACGTGCTGCAGGGCATCAACGACAAGCTTATCCGCCGCCATCCGCATGTGTTCGGCGACCGGGAAGCGAACGACGCCGAGGAGGCGCTCGGCCGCTGGCAGGAGATGAAGCGGGAAGAGAAGCGGAAGAAGGGCATCGATGTCGAGTCGCTGTCCGTGCTTGCCGGCGTGCCCCGGGATCTGCCCGCGCTGATGAAGGCCCACCAGCTCCAGAAGAAGGCGGCCAAGGTCGGCTTCGATTGGGACCAGGTGGCGGACGTCTACGCCAAGCTCGAGGAGGAGCTGGCCGAGGTCAAGGAGGCGGCCGAATCGGCAGGCGCTTCCGAGAGCGAGAGGGACGAAGCCCGCGCGGCGGTGGCGGGAGAGGTCGGCGACCTGCTGTTTGCGGTCGTCAATTTGGCTCGTTTCCTGAAGGTCGAGCCGGAGGAAGCGCTCACGCTGACCAACCGCAAATTCGTCAGCCGCTTCTCGTACATCGAGGAGCAGCTGCGTTTAAAGGGGAAACGTTTTGACCAGACTGATTTGCAGGAACTGGAAACATACTGGCAGGAAGCAAAAAAACTTCGCCCGTCCGGCGGCCGATAAGAAGGATTTCCGGATCGGGCAAAGAATACGTTAGGCATGTCCGTACTGCTAACATAACTTTCTAGGAGGTCTTACCGTATATGAACAAAACAGACCTGGTTAATAACATTGCTAACAAAAGCGGCTTGTCCCGCAAAGACGTAGAAGCGGTTCTGAACGGATTTCTGGGCGAGATCACCGACGCGCTCTCCTCTGGAGACAAGGTACAGCTGATCGGCTTCGGCACCTTCGAAACCCGCAAGCGCAGCGGACGTACCGGACGCAACCCGCAAACCGGCGTAGAAATCTCCATCCCCGAATCCGTCGTTCCCGCTTTCAAAGCAGGCAACAAGCTCAAAGAAGCGGTTAAGTAATGCGTCTTGACAAGTTCCTTAAGGTTTCCCGCCTGATCAAGAGACGGACCGTCGCCAAGGACGTATCCGAGCAGGGCCGTGTCTGGCTGAACGGCAGGGAAGCCAAACCGAGCAGTACGGTTAAGGAAGGGGACGAACTCACCGTCCGGTTCGGCCAGAAGAATCTCGTCGTGCGCGTCGAGCGTCTGGCGGATACGACCCGGAAGGAAGAGGCCGCCGAGATGTACACGGTGCTTCGGGAAGAGAAGATAGCAGAATAAGCCGACAGAAGAGACTGCAGCAAGCCAGTCTCTTTTTTCGCCCTTCGGACCCGTCCGCCGGGGGCGCACTCCGGCACCGCCAGTCCCGGCAGCCGGAGATTCGCTGTTCTAAACGGGACCCTCCCTCCATATGGTAGTGGTAAGAGGGAGGGGTACATGCTATGGCGGATACGGGGAAACAGAAGCGGCAGGAGATCCGGATGCTCAATCGCAAGCTTCTTGAGATCTCGGGCGTGCTGAACGTGGAGAGCTTCGACAGCGAGGAGTTCCTGCTGGAAACCGAATGCGGCTTTTTATCCATCAAGGGACAGAATTTACATATCAAGAACCTGAGCCTGGAGCAGGGGCTCGTGGCGATTGAAGGCTACGTCGACGAGATGGCGTATAGGGACGGCAGCACCCAGGGCAAATCCAAAGGCCTGCTCGGCAAATTGTTCAAGTGACGCTGCAGGTGCAGTTTCTGACCATGGGCATGATGTTCGTGAGCGGATGCAGCCTTGGCATCCTGTTCGACGCCTACCGTGTGCTGACTGGGCAGCTGCGGGTTCCGCGTTGGCTTCTGCCTGTGTTCGACGTTGCGTATTGGACGGCGGCGACGCTGCTCGTCTTTCGGGCGCTCTATTACAGCAACCAGGGACAGCTTCGGCTGTTCGTGTTCATCGGGCTGCTCGCCGGAGGAACGTTCTATTGGGCGTTCCTGAGGGAAGGCACCGTCCGGACCGTGTTGTGGTTGATCCGGGCGGTGCGCTGGCTGATCCGGGTGTTCCTCCGGCTGGTGGACATGCTCGTGATCACGCCGCTTCGCCTGCTGTACAAGCTCGTAGTGGCGCTTATTGGAATTGTTTTGGCGATCGGTATGTTTGTCCTCCGAATTATGCTACAATTAATGCGTCCTTTCGAATTCCTGTTGCTAAGGCCCTTGAAAGCTCTAGTAAGGCGGATCCGCTGGCCGAAGTGGATTGCCGGAGGAACCGGCCGTCTGCGCACGCTGTGGAGCAGATGGTTCGGCAAACGCTAGGAGGATTTAGAACGTATGGAACCATCCAAGAATCGAACTACGAATCCAACCATGAAACGCAAGAAAAGAACCCTTAAGCTGGTTCTTGCCGCTGTCGCCTTTATTAGTATCTCGGCAGGTGTTACAATCTTCGACCAAGTGGGTAAGTACAAGGAAAAGGCTGCACAGCTGCAAGAGCTTGAAGCGAAACTTGCCGACGTCCGGAAGTCGAACGAAGAGGCCAAGAAAGAACTGGCTCGGCTGAACGACCCGGAATACCGGGAAGAGATCGCGCGCAGAGACCTTCAAGTTGCCAAGGAAGGCGAAACCGTCTTCCAAGTGCCCGGCGCCAAGCGCTAGGTTTCTGCCGTGTTGACCCCGTTTTCCGCTTCGGGTATAATTTTAATAGCCAAGTCTTTTTAAATTTTCAAGGGAGGCACATAAGAGTTTATGGCAATTGAAGTGGGCACCAAGTTAACAGGCAAGGTCACCGGGATTACTCACTTTGGAGCTTTCGTCGAGCTTCCGGAGGGAGGGACCGGCCTCGTTCACATCTCGGAGATCGCCGATAATTACGTCAAGGACGTCAACGATCACTTGAAGCTGAACGACCAGGTTCTCGTCAAAGTGATTAACGTCGACAAAGACGGCAAGATCGGACTCTCCATTAAGCAGGCTGTGGATCGTCCCGCTGCTGCCGAACGGCCCGCTCGTCCGCCAAGACCGCAAGGTGGAGGAGGTTTCGGAGGCGATCGCGGTGGTTTTAACCGTGACCGCGGAGGCTTCAACCGAGACCGTGGTGGACGTTCCTTTAACAGACCTCCCGTTAAAGCTTCGTTCGAGGACAAGATGTCCAGATTCTTGAAAGACAGCGAAGAGCGGATTTCCTCCCTCAAGAAGGCTACCGAGTCTAAGCGCGGCGGCCGGGGCGGAAGACGCGACTGATATACGGCGTGAAGCCGCAGTCCCTTCGGAGACTGCGGCTTTTTGTGCATCGGCGGGGGATTGACAGGGCTTGTACGTCTGTGGTAAAGTGATCTTGTTGTGGCGGTGTAGCTCAGCTGGCTAGAGCGTACGGTTCATACCCGTGAGGTCGGGGGTTCGATCCCCTCCGCCGCTACCATTCCTATAGTGATTACTAGAGACAAGCCTGCGGGCTTGTCTTTTTTGGTTGGCACCGCGTCGCAGACCAGGCCGGCCGGCACGTTCGCCGAGTGCAAGCGCAGCCGGGATGGGACTGTCTCCGCCTTTCACTGGCTTGGCCTACATCAGGCCGGCAGGAGCGGCTTCAGCAGGGCGAGGACGGCCAGATGGGCGGGGTAGAAGCTGCGCCACAAACAGCGGGTCACCCGCCGGTCAGCCCGGAGGATCGGCTCGGGGAGCCGATGCAGCAGGGCGGTGGCCGCGACGCTCAGCAGCTGGGAGAGCCAGCCCTGGAGCAGCAGGAACGCCGCGTTTAGCGCAAGATGCGAATAGACCTGCCGGTCGGCGGGCGTATACCGGTAAATGAGGACGAGCAATAGACCGTACATACCGTAATCGAACGGAACGGCCTCCAAGAGGAGCGCGGCGGCCAGGCAGATGCCCAAGCCGGCGGGGGCAGGCAGTCGGTCCAGCAGGGACAGGACGGCCAGCGAGACTAGCAGCGTGCCGATCGCGTTCCCCGCCTCGGTGCCAAGCGCCCATTGGAAGGGCAACTGCGCGAGCAGGCCGAGCAGCAATAGGCGCAGCATGTAACGCTTCAAGCTGCGTGTATGAAGGTAGCCTTGCACAAGCGAATAGGCATAGAGAGGGAAGGCGAGGCGGCCGATCCAACGAAGCCATGGCTGCTCGGGCAGAAAGACGGCTCCGATGTGATCGAGCAGCATGGTCAGCATGGCGAGCAGCTTCATGTGGCGTTTCCTCCTCTTGCCGGGTGTGGGCTTGCTTTCATTATAGAAGAAGAGACAGCCGGCCGCATCTGTGGGCGCGCCCTCCTAGCGGCTGGGCAGAAGGCATCCCCTAGCCAAGCAGCGGAGAGCGGCTGCCATGTGCTTCCCTCTCCAGCTGAATCCTCCTCCCTCCAAAACTAGCACTGCCTCCTGGGCCTTGCTAGTTTTTTTATTCTTCTACGGCTCCAGAAGCGGGGCTCGACAGGAACCTGCGGCAGACGCCTGCCCCGGACGCCACGCTTTCTGTCGGCTTCTGTTCCGGCGATCCCGAGAGAGGTGCGTCCCGAGGCCCGTCCCTTCCCGTGTCGGAGAAGCATTCGCCAGACTGCGCGGACCGTCAGGAAGTTGTCGGAAATTTCTTCGAGCCTACCACCCCATTGTGACAAACTTTTTTAATAGATTCTCTCTATAATAGGGGTCACATTAAACCGGATTAGGTGGTGTTCGATACATGCTTAAGCTGACCAGTCTGAAAGGGCGGAAGCTTCCTATGCCGCATTCAGCGCATGCAATCGCCCAAGGGGTTCTCGGGAAGGTCAAGGAAAACCGGTTCGTGCAGGCCTGGTTCGTCAAGCGGTGGGCGCTCCTCCTGGTGGCCATCGCCTTCCTGCTCGGACGCGCGACGATTCTCGACGAGCTGTCCCCGTTCGCCATTGCCTATTTTGCCGTCTTCTATTACGTGCGCAAGGATCTGCTCCATTGGGTGGGCGCCGCGCTCTGCGCCGGCAGTCTCCTGTCGCCCCACGGCAACGCCGGGTATATCGTGACCGAGATGCTGGTGTTCCTGCTGATTCAGAAAGCGCTTGAAAAGTTCGGCAAGGCCGAGCTGTCTTATGTGCCTCTGCTCGTTCTCCTCACCTCCTTCACGGTGCAGCTGTTCGGGGTTGTGATTGAAGGAAACGGGCTCGCCTGGTACCCGCTTCTGATGGCAGGCATTCAGGCGGTACTCAGCCTGATCCTGACGCTCATCTTCGTGCAGGCGGTTCCCGTCTTCACGGTCGCGAGGAAGAAGCAGGGGCTCAAGAACGACGAGATAATCTGTCTCATCATTCTGCTCGCCTCCGTCATGACAGGGACGGTCGGCTGGACGTTCGGTCACGTGACGGCCGAGCATATTCTTTCCCGGTACCTCATCCTGCTGTTCGCCCTTGTCGGCGGCGCCCCGCTCGGCGCTTCGGTCGGCGTCATTACGGGACTGATCCTGAGCCTGGCCGATGTCAACGCGGTCTACCAGATGAGCCTGCTTGCATTCGCGGGCATGCTGGCGGGGCTGATGCGGGAAGGCGGCAAGCTGGCGGTTGCGTTCGGCATGCTGATCGGCTCCTCGATTCTGTCCGTGTACGTCGGGGACCAGCAGGCCTTCGTCAGTTCAACCTGGGAATCCGGCGCGGCGGTGCTGCTGTTTCTGCTGACCCCCCGGGCGATTCTGCAGGCGCTTGCCCGCTATGTGCCGGGGACGCAGGAAAATATGAAGTCGCACTACGATTACGCGAAGCGTGTGCGCGACATTACGGCGAGCCGGGTCCAGCAGTTCTCGGAGGTTTTCCGGCAGCTGTCGAGCACGTTCAAGCAGCTGACCCAGGAGGGGGCGGCGGTGACGCGCGAGACCGAAGTGGAGCATTTCATGAATGAGATCTCCGAGTCGTTCTGCTCGAACTGCTACAAGCGGCACTCCTGCTGGAACGGGGAGTTCTACCAAACCTATCAGTTCATGACCGAGATGATGACGGCGATCGATTCGGGAGAGAAGCTGAGCAAGAGGAACCTTCCCCAGCAGTGGAAAAAAGCGTGCATGAAGGTCGAGCGCGTGGCGGAGGCGATGAGCCGCCAGTACGAGCAGCACAAAAACAACTTGCACTGGAAGAAGCAGATTCTCGAGAGCCGGCAGCTGGTGGCCGACCAGCTCAGCGGCGTCTCGCAGGTGATGGAGGATCTGGCCAAGGAGATCAAGCGCGAAGGGCAGGAGCTGTATTTGCAGGAGGAGCAGATTCGCAGCGCGCTGGAGGACTTGGGGCTCTCCATCCACAGCATCGACGTCATCAATCTGGAGGAGGGGAACGTCGAGATCGAGATCGTTCACCAATACCGGAAGGGCTATGACGAATGCCGCAAGATCATCGCGCCGCTCTTATCCGACATTCTCGGTGAGAATATAGCCGTGAAGAAGGAGCAGCCGGCGGAAAGGGGCGACGGCTTATATACCGTCTTCTTCGGCTCAGCCAAGGAGTACGAGGTGGAGAACGGGATCGCCGGTGCGGCGAAGGGAGGCGACCTGCTGTCGGGCGACAGCTACAGCACCGTAGAGCTCGGCAACGGCAAATTCGCCGTGGCGCTGAGCGACGGCATGGGCAACGGCGAGCGGGCCAAGGCAGAGAGCAGCGCGGCGCTCTCCATCCTGCAGCAGCTGCTGCAGTCCGGCATGGATGAGAAGCTGGCCATCAAGTCGGTCAATTCGGTGCTGATGCTCCGTTCGCCGGACGAAGTATTCGCCACGGTCGACATGGCGCTGATCGACCTGTACAGCGCGAGGACGACATTCCTCAAGATCGGCTCGACGCCAAGCTTTCTGAAGAGAGGAGGCGAGGTCATTCCGATTATGGCGAACAACCTGCCGGTGGGCATTCTGCAGGAGATCGACATCGATCTGCTCAGCGTCCAGCTGAAGCCGGGCGACGTGCTGATTATGATGACGGACGGCATTTACGACGCTCCGGGCTATGCCGTGAACAAGGAGCTCTGGATGAAGAGGGTCATCCAGGAGCTGGACGCCGAAGCGACGCCCCAAGAGATGGCGGATTGTCTGCTCGAGCGGATCGTGCGGCAATCCAAGGGAGATATCGAAGACGATATGACGGTTATCGTCTCCCGGGTAGAGCGCTACCGTCCGGAATGGGCAACCTTCCGGTGGGCCGGCGTGCCGCGGGTGGAGCGTCCCAAGGTGGTGAGCTGAGCGGGTGAGAGTTAGCCGGGCGATGGCCCGGCTCTTTTTTTGCCGACGGATGGTTCCTCTGATTCTAGCGATCGCCGGTCTCTTTCCTGGATAGGGCTGTATGAGCCTCTATTATATAGGAAAGAATAGAGTAGAAAGAGGCCGGCCCACCGAAGGGCACGGCCCGGAACGGAGGAGACGCGCGATGAAGCAGATCATCCTGGTGACCGATGGATGCTCCAACGAAGGACTGCGGCCGGAGGCGGCCGCGGCGCGGGCGGCGGCGGAGGGCGTCGTCGTCAATGTCATTGGACTGGTAGGAGAAGGCGAAGGGGAAGAAACGCCGGGCGTCCGGGAGATTGAAGAGATCGCCAGAGCGGGCGGCGGTCTGTCCCGGCTCGTAACGGCGAGGCAGCTGGCCCGCACGATGCAGATGCTGACGAGACAGACCGTGCTGCACACGATCCAGCAGGCGGTGCACCGAGAGCTGAAGCAGCTGTTCGGTCCGGTCCGCCCGGAGGCGCTGCCTCCCGACCAGCGGGGGCAGGTGGTGGAGGTAACCGAACGGCTGGCGGAGACGGCGGAGCTCCGCATCGTGCTGCTCGTCGATACAAGCGCCAGCATGAGGCCTAAGCTGCCCGCCGTGCGGGAGGCGATCGAGGACTTGCTGCTTAGTTTACAGGCCCGGCAGGGAAAAAGCGAGCTGGCCGTCTTCCGGTTCCCGGATGTCCGCGGCGGGGAAGCGGCGCGGCTCGACCTTCCGTGGACCGAGCAGCTTGCAAATGTCTCGCCGTTATTTTATAACATAGACATGAATGGAACGACTCCGACCGGACCGGCTCTGCTCCAGGCGCTGCGCTATCTGTACGCTGCGCCGGGAGGACCGGCGGATCGGCCCGCGGCCGGGTTTGCCCCGGCGGGCGCATCGCATAGCAAGGGCGGGATATGGAGTGACTACGTCGTTTGACGTCAGGCTGGACGCCGGATCGGTCGTCACGGGCAAGTGGAAGAAACGAAGCTACCGGGTCGACCGCAAGCTCGGCGCAGGCGCCAACGGCTCCGTTTATTTGGTATACGGGGGGCGGGAACGGTACGCGCTCAAGCTGAGTGCGAGCGTGCTCGAGCTCCAGGGGGAGATCAACCTGCTCCGCAAGCTGGCGAGGGCCGGCGGCGGCTTCGCCGATTTCCTGGTGGATGCCGACGATACCGAGGCGGATGGAAGGACGTATGCCTATTACGTCATGAAATACGTGCCCGGGGAGCCACCGGGCCAGTTCCTCGCCAGACACGGACGCGATTGGATCGGCGTCATCGGCCTCCATCTGCTCCGCCGGCTGCAGGAGCTGCACTGGAACGGCTGGGTGTTCGGCGACCTGAAGACGGATAACGTGCTGGTGTCGGGCCACGGGCGTGTGGAGCTGATCGATTACGGCGGCGTCTCCGAGAAAGGGACCGGTGTGCGCCAGTTTACCGAGGTATTCGACCGGGGCTATTGGGGGGCGGGCAGCCGGGTGGCCGAGGAGAAGTACGACCTGTTCGCCTTTGGCATTCTCGTCATGCAGCTGCTCGGCCGCCGGCTCGCCTGCTTTTCCCCGCAGCTGCTGCCCCAGAACCGCACCGTCCAGCTGCTGCTGGAGGAGCTTGAGGAGGACCCGGCCTACGGCGGCTACGGCCCCTTCCTCCACAAGGTGCTAACAGGAGGCTTCGCGGGGACGGAGGAGGCGATCGCGTCTTGGCGTCAGGCGAGCCTGGGCGCCTCCGCGCATGAGCCAAGGAGGACGGGACTGCCGCACGCGGGCTGGCTGCCCTACGGATTCGCCGGCTCGCTGCTTTTGTTCGCCGTGACGCTGTATTGGTATATGTCTTGACAGAAGCCGGCGGAGAGAGGGAAGGAGAATCGACAGAGAGTGGAGTTACTCCGGAAGGTAGAACAGACGATCAGCCGGGAGCGGCTGCTGGATAGAGGAGATGGCATTGTCGTCGCTGTGTCGGGCGGACCCGATTCGGTGGCGCTGCTGCATCTCCTTTTGGCGTTGGCGCCGGCATGGGACTGGCGGCTCGTCGTGGCGCACGTCAATCACCGGTTCCGCCCGGGAGAGGCCGAAGAAGAAGCGGAGTTCGTCGAGCGGCTCGCCGAACGGCTCGGCCTGCCGTGCGAGATCGGCGTGATCGACGTGCCGGCTTACATTCGGGAGACGGGAGATAATCCGCAGAACGCCGCCCGCGAGAAGCGGTATGCGTTCCTGGCCTCGGTCGCCGCCGCCTACGGCATGCGCAGAGTCGCGCTCGCCCATCACGCGGACGACCAGGCGGAGACGGTGCTTATGAAGCTGATCCGCGGCGCGGGACCTGCCGGACTTGGCGGCATGCTTTTTTGCCAATCGTTCGAAAAGTTGGAACTGATCCGCCCTTTGTTACGTATAACCAAAAGGGACTTGGTTTCCTACTGTGAGCACCACGGCTTCGACTATGTGACGGACAGCAGCAATGCGGAACGCAAGTACACGCGTAACCGCGTCCGTCTCGACGTCATGCCGCTCCTGCGGGAGTACAATGCCGAAATCACCGAATCGCTTAGCCGGCTCGCTCTCATCATGCAGGAGGAGAACCGGTTTCTGGAAGAGGAGACAGAGGCTGTTTTTCGCCGGCTCGCTGCGGTGGAACCCGGCTCGATTGCTATTTCCGGAAGCGATTTTGCCGGTCTGGGCGTCGCTTTACAAAGGCGATTGATTAAATTAATATTAAATTATCTTTCTTCCCAGGCGGACGCTACCGACTTTGCTAGAGTGGAGCTTGTTCGGGAAGCGATCTTGCAGCGGGCGAGATCGAACCTCTCGCTTGATCTGAGCGGGACGGTCCGCATGGTGAAAGAATACGACCGGATTCGCTTCACCGGACGATCCTCCGATCCCGGTTCCTTCTATTATGAATGGAACGGGGAGCAAGGTGATTTGGTTTTGTCCGAATCGGGTAGTATAGTGGAGTATTTTATTACCGAGGATCGGCACGCGGCAGGAGCGGAATGCTCCTGTTCATCGGAGGAAGCGGTTTTTGACTTCGACAGGCTGGCTCTGCCGCTTGCATTTCGCAGCCGCAGACCCGGCGACCGGATGCAGGTCATTGGTTTAAAGGGCTCCAAAAAGGTAAAAGATATTTTTATCGATGACAAAATTCCTCCAACGGAACGCGATCGTTTGCCCCTCCTAACGGATGCGGACGGACAGATCTTATGGATTCCAGGAGTCCGCCGCTCGGCCGCTGCTCCCGTCACGGACAGCACCACCCGGTTTTTGCGTCTCACGCTGCGCAAGCCGGAGGGCACAGAATAACCCGCATGCGTCCACTCTTGTTTTCATAAGTATACAGTAGGAGGGTACATCGCTTTGCACAACGACATACAAGAGGTCCTTTACAGCGAAGAACAAATCAGGGAGAAAGTCCGGGAGCTCGGAGCGCGCATCAGCGAAGACTTCCAGGGCCGCAACCTGTTCGTCATCTGTGTCCTGAAGGGCGCATTTATTTTTATGGCGGATCTGGTGAAGGAGGTCTCCATTCCGATGGAGCTCGACTTCATGGCGGTCTCGAGCTATGGGGCGTCTACCAAGTCGTCCGGCGTCGTGAAGATCATCAAGGATCTGGACGTGCCGGTGGAAGGCCGGGACATTCTCATTGTCGAGGACATTATCGACAGCGGTCTGACGCTCAGCTACCTCATTGACATATTGGAAAGACGCAACGCCCGCTCGGTGTCGGTGGTGGCGCTCTTTGACAAGCCGGCGCGCAGGACGGTCGACCTTCAGCCGGATTATGCCGGATTCACGCTGCCCGATGCCTTCATCGTGGGGTACGGTCTGGACTACGACGAGAAGTATCGCAATCTGCCGTATGTCGGCGTTCTGAAGGAAGAGGTTTACACCAAGTCCTGACCGCTAATAGCAGCTCTTCCCGGCCTTCCGCTCAAGTTGTGAAGCCGATTGCTGCTGTGGTAAAATAAAACAAGTGTGCCGCATGAGAGGAGGTAGGGGATGAATCGGATCCTCCGAAATACCGGATTTTATTTAGTCATCTTTTTAGTAGTCATCGGCATTGTGCGGTTTATCAGCGCTCAGAACAACATGGAAGAGCAGATATCGTACAATAAGTTCCGCGAAGATTTAGCGAATACAGCAGCCCAGACAACGGGGGATAAGATCGAGAGGGTAATTGTCAAGCCGGAAGGCTACACCTATATCATCTCCGGTAAGTATACGTCGGGTAAGACTTTTAAGACCCGCGCCCCAATCGACGACCGCGTCATCGCTCTGATCGAGCAAAGCAAGGTTAACGAAGAAATATACGAAAAAATGGACGGAGACAGCATCTGGATTTCCTTTCTGACCTCCATCATTCCTTTCGTGATTATTTTCATCTTGTTCTTCTTCCTCCTGAACCAGGCACAGGGCGGCGGCGGCAAGGTGATGAACTTTGGCAAGAGCAAAGCCCGCCTCTATAATGAAGAGAAGAAACGGGTCACCTTTGAGGATGTAGCCGGTGCGGACGAGGAGAAGCAAGAACTCGTCGAGGTCGTCGAATTCCTTAAGGACCCTCGCAAATTCGCCGCAGTAGGCGCGCGGATTCCGAAGGGCGTCCTGCTCGTAGGACCTCCCGGAACTGGTAAAACGCTGCTTGCGCGGGCGGTTGCCGGCGAAGCGGGCGTACCGTTCTTCAGCATCTCGGGCTCGGACTTCGTCGAGATGTTCGTCGGTGTCGGTGCCTCCCGTGTCCGCGACCTGTTCGAGAATGCCAAGAAGAACGCTCCTTGTATCATCTTCATCGACGAGATCGACGCCGTCGGCCGCCAGCGCGGAGCCGGACTTGGCGGAGGTCACGACGAGCGCGAGCAGACGCTCAACCAGCTGCTCGTCGAGATGGACGGCTTCGGCGCGAACGAGGGCATCATCATCGTCGCCGCGACCAACCGTCCGGACATTCTCGACCCGGCGCTGCTCCGCCCGGGACGCTTCGACCGCCAGATTACGGTCGATCGCCCGGACATCAAGGGCCGAGAGGCGGTGCTCAAGGTGCACGCCCGCAACAAGCCGCTCAGCAAGGACGTCAAGCTGGACACGCTGGCCCGCTATACAACCGGATTCACCGGTGCGGATCTGGAGAACCTCCTGAACGAGGCTGCGCTCATCGCCGCCCGCCGCAACCGCAAGGATATTACGATGGCCGAGATCGAGGAAGCGTTCGACCGGGTCATCGTTGGAACCGAGAAGAAATCCCGCGTCATCAGCGACCGCGACCGCAAGACGGTGGCCTTCCACGAGGCGGGTCACGCGATCATCGGCTACTATGCGCGCGACGCGCACATGGTCCACAAGGTTACCATCGTACCGCGGGGCCGTGCAGGCGGCTACGTCATGATGCTGCCGAAGGACAATGACGATCCGTTGATCGTTACCCGCTCCGAGCTGCTCGACCAGATCACCGGGCTGCTCGGGGGCCGCGTCTCCGAGGAGCTGAACATCGGGGAGATCGGCACCGGCGCGTATGACGACTTCCGCAAGGCGACCGCGATCGCCCGCCGGATGATCGTCGAGTACGGGATGAGCGACAAGCTCGGCCCGATGCAGTTCGGCACAACGCAGGGAGGGCAGGTCTTCCTCGGCCGCGATTTCGGACACGAGCAGAATTACAGTGACGCGATCGCCTACGAGATCGACCAGGAGATGCAGCGCATCATCCGCGAATGCTACGACCGTGCTAAGGAAATCCTCACGACCCATCGCGACAAGGTTCACCTCGTAGCGAATACGCTGCTGGAGAAAGAGACGCTCGTTAAAGAGCAGATCATTCAATTGATCGAGACGGGAGAGATCCAGGAAGGCACCGATGCTACTGCCGGCAGCTACCTGGGAGGAGCCTCGGACAACGAGGACGTCAAGATCAACATCCAGAGCAAGGACCAGGAGGGCGGCGCGAACAAGCTCGGATTCGAGCGCGAGCCGAAGAAACCGGACTCCGGGAACGAAGAACAATAGAAGATCGAACAGAGTCACGATATCCGGCTGTGCGCCCGCGCCAGCCGGATTTTTGCTTGTTTCCCGGCGGATTTCCGCATTGACACCCGAATAAAGGTTGTGTAAATTAGGTGGTAACTTGTGAACCTAGGGAAGGAAGGATACTTGCATGGAGGCCTTGGCTCTCGCCAGAAAAGAAGAGCAGAACCGGGAGTTGAAGGAACGCATCCTTCAACTGAAGAAGGAAAGAAACGCTATCATTCTCGCGCATTATTACCAGAGAGATGAGATCCAGGAAGTCGCCGATTTCCGCGGCGATTCGTTCCTCCTTGCCCAAAAAGCGGCCACGACCGACGCCGATGTCATTGTGTTCTGCGGGGTTCATTTTATGGGGGAGAGCGCCAAAATCCTCGCTCCCGGGAAGACCGTCATCATCCCTGACGAGCGCGCCGGCTGCCCGATGGCCGACATGGTGAACGTCGACGGATTGAAAGCGCTGAAGGCCCAGCATCCGAACGCCAAAGTTGTCGCTTATATCAACACCTCCGCCGACGTCAAAGCCGAAACCGACATCTGCTGCACGTCCGCGAACGCGATCAAAGTGATCGAATCGGTAGACGCGGAGGAGATCATCTGGGTACCGGATAAAAATTTGGGCGACTATGTGTCTAAATTCACAGATAAGAAAATGATCCTGTGGGAGGGCTACTGCAACACTCACGACATGCTCACGGTCAAGGATGTCGAGGAAATGAAAGCCCAGTATCCGAACGCCCAGTTCGTGGTGCATCCCGAATGCCGGCCGGAGGTTGTCGCAATGGGCGACTTCGTCGGCAGCACGACGGGGATTATCAAATATTGCAAGGAATCCGATTGCCAAGAATTCATCGTCGGCACCGAGGACGGAACCGGGTATCAGCTTCGTCTCGACAGTCCGAACAAGAAGTTCCACTTCGCGACCAAATATCTTGTCTGCCCCAACATGAAGGTCAACAATCTGAAGAAGGTCGTCCGGTGTCTGGAGACGCTGTCTCCCGAAATTTACGTTCCGCCGCAAGTTGCAGATCAAGCAAGATTGTCGTTAGAGCGCATGCTGCTGGTTAAGTAGCATGCGCTACTCCTTCTTATAAGGGCAGGTGGGGGCGATGATTCCCCGGTACTTGATTGATGAGGATTGGGCGCGGCTGCCCTCTTATCAGGCCGAAGTGATCGTGGTGGGCGTGGGCATCGCCGGACTATTCACGGCAATCCGCGCGGCCGAGACCGCCAAGGTTTTGCTGATTACCAAAAAATCGCTCATGGACAGCAATACGCGTTATGCGCAGGGCGGCATCGCCGCCGTCATCTCGAAGGAAGACTCTCCGGTCTATCATCGGGAGGATACGCTCCATGCAGGAGCGGGTCTATGCGATCCCGCCGCGGTCGATGTTCTCGTGGAGGAAGGACCGCAGGGCGTCTGGGATCTGATCGAGCTGGGTACCCAATTCGACCGGGAGAACGGAGAGCTGGCGCTAACCAAGGAAGGCGCGCACAGCCGGCGCCGGATTCTGCATGCCAACGGCGATGCGACCGGCTACGAGATCGTGCGGGCGCTCTCCGAGAAAGCGGCCGCCCATCCGAATATCGAGGTGTGGGAGGAGCATTTTGCCATCGACCTTCTCACGGATGAGGACGAATGCCTCGGCGTGCTCGTCCAAAAGCCCGACGGCTCGCGGGTTACCGTGCTTGGCAAGGCGACCATCCTGTGCAGCGGCGGAACCGGCCAGCTGTACCGGTATACGACCAATCCGGCCGTCGCGACCGGCGACGGCATCGCCATGGCCTACCGGGCCGGCGCTGCCGTCCGCGACATGGAGTTCGTTCAATTCCATCCGACCGCTCTTGTTTATCCGGGGGCGCCGCGGTTCTTGATCTCCGAAGCGCTTCGCGGCGAAGGTGCCGTGCTGCGCAACATTCACGGCGAGCGGTTCATGGACCGCTACGATCTTCAGGCTGAGCTTGCTCCCCGGGATATTGTGGCGCGCGCGATTGTCAGCGAGATGGAGAAGACGCGGTCCACGTATGTGTATATCGACATTACGCACGAGACCGAGGAGATGGTCAAACACCGGTTCCCTACCATCTACCAGACCTGTCTGGAATATGGGCTTGATCTTGCCACGGACTGGATTCCGGTCGCGCCCGCGGCTCATTACATGATGGGCGGCATCGCTACCGATCTGCATGGCGAGACGACGATCCGCCGGCTGTTCGCCTGCGGCGAGGTGTCGTCGACCGGCGTCCATGGCGCGAATCGGCTGGCGAGCAACTCGCTCTCCGAAGCGATCGTCTTCGGGCGCCGCATTGTCGAGCGGATCCGGGGACTGGAGCCGCATGGGCGCTCGCTCTATCCTGCTTCGGGAACGCCGCGATCGGAGCACCCAAGGCAGGCGTTCATCGAGAAGCGGCTCAAGCTGCAGAAGATCATGCTGCGGCATGTCGGTGTGAACCGGACGGCGGAGGGGCTTGTTAAAGGACTCGAGGAGCTGAAGCGCCAGCTGCCGATTTTCGATTGCTGCCTGACCAAACGGGAAGAGTATGAGTTCGCGAACCTGCTCACCTGCGCGCTCTTGACGACCAGCGGTGCGCTCAGTCGGGAGGAAAGCCGAGGCGGGCATTACCGGGAAGACTTCCCGGAGCGGGACGACCGGACCTGGTTCAAGCATCTTACCTTTACAAGGGAAAATGGCTTAAGAGAGGAAGCGATTCTCGATGTTGTGGGAGCGGAATGAAACCTTTTTGGCGCAAATTCGTCAATGGCTACAGGAAGATATTGGCAGCGGGGATATCACCACGATGACGACCATTCCGGCCGATAGCCGGTCCCGCGGCATTCTTCATATGAAGGAAGACGGTATCCTGGTCGGCCTGCCGGTCGCCGAAGCGGTATTCCGCGTCGTGGATCCTTCGCTCAAGTTTGAGGCCAGAGTCGAGGAAGGGAGCCCGGTGACCAAAGGAACGGTCATCGCCGAGGTGGAGGGCAGCACCGCGAGCATCTTGACGGGCGAGCGGCTCGCGCTTAATCTGCTGCAGCGCATGTCGGGCATCGCCACGCGCACCCGTCAGTTCGTAGACCGGTTGGAAGGACTACCGGTCCGTCTGGTCGACACCCGCAAGACGACGCCGGGCCACCGGCAGCTTGAGAAATATGCCGTCCGCGTAGGCGGCGGGCATAACCACCGGTTCGGCCTGTACGACGCCGTCATGATCAAGGACAATCACATCATCGGAGCGGGCGGCATATCGGCGGCGATCCGGGCGGCCCGTGCGAACATTCCGCACACGATGAAGATCGAGGTGGAAGTCGAGAACCACGAACAGCTCGAGGAGGCGCTCGCGGCGGGGCCGGACATCATCATGCTCGACAACATGAAGCCCGCCGACATGAAGGAAGCGGTCAGCCGCATCAAGAGCGCCGCGCCTTATGTGATCGTGGAGGCTTCGGGCTCCGTGTCGCTGGAGACCATCCGGACGATTGCCGAGACCGGGGTGGACGTTATCTCGGTGGGGCGTCTCACGTATTCGGTGCCGGCGCTTGACATCAGCCTGGACCTCAATCAGCGAAAGGGGAGCCTGGCATGATTCTCGTCGTCGATGTAGGCAACACGAATATCGTGCTGGGCCTCTACAAAGGACGGGAGCTCCTTCACCATTGGCGGCTCAGCACGAATCGGGCGGCGACCACCGACGAATACGGGATCATGGTCTACAATCTGTTCCAGCACGCCGGGCTTCGACTGGACGACGTGGAAGGGGTCATCATTTCCTCCGTTGTGCCTCCGCTTATGTTTGTGCTTGAGCAGCTCTGTTTAAACTATATTAAGAAGGAACCGCTTATCGTCGGGCCCGGCATCAAGACGGGGCTCAACATCCGCTCGGACAATCCGCGCGAGGTAGGGGCGGACCGCATCGTCAACGCTGTGGCGGGCATCGAATTGTACGGCACACCGCTTATTATCGTCGATTTTGGGACGGCTACAACGTTCTGCTATATCGACGCGAATGCCAGGTACATAGGGGGAGCGATCGCTCCCGGCGTTAACATATCGACCGAGGCTTTGTATCAGCGGGCCGCAAAGCTGCCACGCATCGAGCTGGTGAAGCCTAGGAGCCCGGTTGGGCGGAACACGGTTTCGTCCATGCAGGCGGGCATTATCTACGGCTTCGCCGGACAGGTCGACGGCATAGTCGGCCGCATTCGGGAAGAATACAAGGTGTCGCCCCGCGTCGTAGCGACTGGCGGGATGGCCGAGCTGATCGCGGACGAATCCCGCACAATCGACCTGGTGAATCCGCTGCTGACACTGCAGGGACTTCAGCTGCTGTACGAGCGCAACACCACTTAACCTACTTGACAGAAAAGAGTGATGACATGAACGATACGCTGCTTCGCGCCACCGCCCTGGGCGGAAAGGTGCGGGCATTCGCCATCCGTACGACCGAGCTCGTTCAGGAGCTGCACAGACGGCACCAGACGATGCCGACGGCCACGGCCGCTCTTGGCCGGACCGTTACTGCCGCAGCCATGATGGGCGCTATGCTCAAAGGGGAAGAGAAGCTGACGATCCAGGTGAAGGGCGGGGGGCCGATCGGACAGATCGTCGCCGACGCCAACGCCAAAGGAGAGGTGCGCGGCTACGTGGACCATCCGGAGGTGGATCTCCCTCTGAACGCCATAGGCAAGCTGGATGTGGCGGGTGCGGTTGGACGCGACGGATTTTTGTATGTAATCAAGGATCTTGGACTCAAGGAGCCTTATCGCGGCAGTACGCCGATCGTCTCGGGCGAGCTGGGCGAGGATTTCACCTATTACTTCGCCAAGTCCGAGCAGACTCCGTCGGCAGTTGCTCTCGGGGTGCTGGTCGACGTCGATCTCTCCGTGCGAGCGGCCGGGGGCTTCATCATTCAGCTGCTGCCGGGCCTCTCGGATGACGAAATCTCCGAGCTCGACACCAAGCTGGCGGCCCTTCCTCCAATTACGACCCTGCTCGACAGCGGCAAGTCGCTGGAGGACATTCTGGGAACGCTGCTGGAGGATGTGGAGATTCTGGACCGGATGGAGATCCGGTTTCAGTGTAAATGCTCGCGTGACCGCGTCGAGCAGACTTTGATCAGCCTGGGCCGGCAGGAGATCGAAGCGCTTGTGGAGGAGGATCGTCCGGCAGAGGTGGTCTGCCACTTCTGCAACGAAGCGTATAACTTTTCCAAGGAGGACTTGACCGAACTGCTGAGCCAGCTGGAGAGATAGGAACGGATGAGGTAGAGGGAGAGAACCATGAGAAATGTGAAGCTGTTGTGGGGAATAATCGCTGTTCTGCTGCTCAGCGTAGCGGGACTGTCGGTAGCGGCCTTCTCCAGCCCTTCCGCCAGTCCATCCAAGCCTCCGGAGGAGACGCCCGCTCCGTCGGACCAGCTGGTGGCCAAGATAGGGAACCGCGCCCTGCTGCGCAGCGAGCTGGAGGAGAAGCTGCTGAGCCGCTACGGCCAGGAGCTGCTTGGCCAAATGATCGATCGCCAGGTCATCAGCATGGAGGCCGACGAGACGGGGCTCAAGCTGAGCGAGCAGGAGATCAAGGACGAGGTCGCCCGGATGAGCCAGGGCTACGAGAGCGAAGAGAAATACTACAGCGCCATGAAGGACCAGCTTGGCATGACCAAAGAAGAGCTACTAGAGGACGTCCGCTACAAGCTGCTGCTGGAGAAGCTGGCGACGCGCCAGATTACGGTGACCGACAAGGAAATCGACGACTACCTGCAGGCCCACAAGGAAGAATACGAGGATACCGTCCAGCTGCGCATTTCCCAGATCATCAACGACACGCTGGACAACGCGAACCGCACGATCAGTCTGGCGAGAAACGGCCGGGATTTCGCCGAGCTGGCCAAGGAGCGGTCGATCGACGAGGCGACCCGTACCGACGGTGGGGATCTCGGATGGCTGGACGAGAACGACCCGTTTCTCCCCGACGGGATAAAGAAAGCGGCCCGCGGACTCAAGAAGGGGGAAATCAGCCCCAAGCCGATTCCGCTGGAGAAGGGATACGCGGTGATCAAGCTGACCGACCGGCAGGAGATTTCCAAAGGGCCCAAAGAAAAGATAAGAGATTCGGCCCGCCAGCATATCGCGCTGCAGAAAGCCCCTCCGCTGAGGGAGTTTCTCGACGAATTGCGCAAGAAGAGAAATACAGTCATCTATCAGGAGACGCTACGTTCGTAAGGACGGGAAGACGGTCTCCTTTTTTGCGAAAAAGCCCGGCGGGGAAGGGACGATCTTGACTTTCCTTACGGGGATTGATAAGATGAAAGCATGAAAACCAACTGAATTAGTCGGATATATACGGGAGGGACAGGAATATGGCAAAGCTCGTGCAATCCATCACGCAATTGATCGGGGATACCCCGCTTGTCAGGCTGAATCGGGTAGTGCCGGAGGATTCCGCTGAGATTTATCTGAAGCTGGAATTCCAGAATCCGGGCGCAAGCGTGAAGGACCGGATCGCCATCGCCATGGTGGAAGCGGCAGAGAAGGAAGGCAAGCTGAAGCCCGGGGCGACGATCGTCGAGCCGACGAGCGGCAACACGGGGATCGGCCTGGCCATGGTCTCGGCGGCCAAAGGCTATAAGGCGATTCTGGTCATGCCCGAGACGATGAGCATGGAACGGCGCAACCTGCTGAAAGCCTACGGCGCGGAGATCGTGCTGACACCTGGGTCCGAGGGGATGAAGGGAGCGATCCGTAAGGCGGAGGAGCTCGTTGAGGCGAATCCGGATTACTTCATGCCGCAGCAGTTCAAGAACGAAGCGAACGTGCAGGTGCATACCGCGACCACCGGACCGGAGATTGTGGAAGCGATTCAGGGGCATGACGGCAAGCTCGACGCATTCGTCGCCGGCGTCGGAACGGGCGGCACCATCTCGGGAGCCGGCAAAGTGCTCAAGGAGCATTTTCCGAACGTCCGCATCGTGGCGGTCGAGCCGTCCGCGTCGCCGGTTCTGTCGGGAGGCAAGCCGGGCCCGCACAAGATTCAGGGCATCGGTGCCGGCTTCGTACCGGACATTCTCGATACGGACGTCTACGACGAGATCATCCTGGTCGACAATGAGGACGCGTTCGCCACGGCCCGCCAAGTGGCCAAGGAAGAAGGCATTCTCGGCGGCATTTCGTCCGGTGCAGCGATCTTCGCCGCTCTCAAGGTGGCCAAGGAGCTGGGCAAGGGCAAGCGCGTCGTCGCTATTATTCCGAGCAACGGCGAGCGGTACCTGAGCACCCCGCTGTACCAGTTCGAAGATTAATAGCAAGAATAGACACAGGTGCGGAACCGGCCGCCGGCTTGCCGGAGCAGGCGCGGCGGTCGCCGCATCGCACCTACAAGCCCCAGAGAACTGGGGCTTTTTTTCTTACTGGGACATCGGTATACTTAAAACCAAATTCATGACAGTGAACGAAGGAGCAGGCGGCGGGTGAGCGAGAGAACGACTTGGGAACAATGGCTCGCATGGCGGGAGCACTATACGATGCTTCCCTATGCCGAGACGCGGGAATTGGCGGCGGGAGAGGACCGTCCTGCCGATTGGGCAGAGGCCTGGCGGGAGGCGGGAGCAGCCTCCTTCGTCCTGGAGAGCGGCAAGGATGGGCGGTATACCTTTCTCGGGCTTTCCCCCTGCTCCCTGCTCGAGGGAACGGCCGATCAAGCCGTCGTGACGGAAGCCGCCACGGGGCTGCGCGAGGTGTGGGAGGAGGCGCCGCTCGCAGCCATACGGCGGTGGCTGGCCCCGTTTCGCTCGCCGCGTGTAGAGGGGCTACCCAAGTTCGCCGGCGGCTGCGTCGGCATGCTGGGCTACGATGTCGCGCGCTCGCTCGAGCGGCTGCCCGAAGCGGCGGCCGACGATCTGGGGATTCCGATGTATTCGCTGGTCCGGCTCGAGGAACTGTGGGTGATCGACCATCAAGAAAAGAGGCTCTACGCTGTCGTCCATACCCCGTGGACCGAGGGGGACGGAGACGAGGCGTCCGAAGTCGAGCGGCTGCGCCAGCTATACGCGCAGGCCGGTGAGCGGGCCAGCCGAATGCTGCGCAAGTGGGAAGCGATCGCGGCCGGATCGGAGGTGTCAGGCGCCTCCCGGGAGCGGAGGCTGCGCCTGCTGGCGGAACGAGGGAGCAAGCTCCGGGAGACGGACGTTGCAGCGGACAAACGGGTGCCTTCGTTCAGCCAGACAGAGTTCGAGGAGGCTGTGCGCCGCATCCAGGCGTATATCGCCGGCGGTGACGTCTTTCAGGTGAACCTGTCAGTGCGGCAGAGCCTGCCCCTAGAGGGACGTCCGGAGGAGCTGTACGAGTGGCTGCGGCTCATCAATCCTTCGCCCTATATGGGACTGCTGCGGCTCCCGGGCTTCCAGCTGGTCTCCGGTTCGCCGGAGCTGCTCGTCTCGCTGAACGGGACGCAGGTGAGCACGCGCCCGATTGCGGGGACGAGGCCGCGGGGGGCGGATGCCGAGGAGGACGAGCGGCTCGCCCGGGAGCTGCTCGCGAACGAGAAGGAGCGGGCGGAGCACATCATGCTCGTCGATCTCGAACGTAACGACCTTGGCCGCATCAGCCGGTACGGCTCCGTCCGGGTGGACGAGCTGATGGTCATCGAGCGGTATTCTCATGTGATGCATCTCGTCTCGGAGGTACGGGGCGAGCTGGCGGACGGGCGGGATGCGTTCGACGTTATCGCGGCGACGTTCCCCGGAGGAACCATCACGGGGGCGCCCAAAATCCGCACGATGGAGATTATCGAAGAGCTGGAGCCGGTGCGGCGGGGGCCTTATACGGGCTCCGTCGGCTGGATTGACTACAATGGCAATATGGACTTAAATATAGTTATCCGAACGCTGCTCGTGACCGGAACGACGGGGCATGTCCAGGCGGGAGCCGGCATCGTCATCGATTCGGATCCTTCCCGCGAATATGCCGAATCCATTGGCAAGGCCAAGGCGATCTGGAAGGCGATCGGGATGGAAGAGCTGGAGAGGCTTGCGCTGCAGACAGCTTCACACAAGGGGGACGCTTGAATGATACTCGTCATCGACAATTTCGATTCCTTTACGTACAACCTGGTTCAGTATCTCGGAGAACTGGGAGAGGAAGTGACCGTGCGGCGCAACAACGAGGTCGATCTCGACGGCATCGAGGCGCTGCGGCCGGATCACATCCTGATTTCGCCCGGTCCGTGCACGCCGAACGAAGCGGGGATTAGTCTCGCCCTGATCGAACGGTTCAAGGGCCTGATTCCGATCCTCGGCGTCTGCCTGGGCCATCAGTCGATTGGCCAGGCGTTCGGCGGCGAGGTCGTGCGGGCCGAGCGGCTTATGCACGGCAAGACCTCTCCGATCCGCCACGACGGCAGGACGGTATTCGAGGGCCTGCCGAACCCGTTCACCGCGACGCGCTACCATTCGCTCGTGGTCAAGAGGGAGACGCTGCCCGACTGCCTCGAGATCAGCGCCGAGACGGAGGATGGGGAGATCATGGGATTCCGGCATAAGGAATACCCGATCGAGGGCGTGCAATTCCACCCCGAATCCATCATGACCGACCACGGCCACCAGCTACTGCGCAACTTTCTCAAAAGCAGCCGGCAGACGATCGGCGGATAAGCCGGAACGGGGCGGGACGAATGAAGATTTGGTGGAACGATAAACTTGTAGAAGAAGAACAAGCCGTGGTCTCTGTTTACGATCACGGCTTTCTTTACGGCATGGGGCTTTTTGAAACCTTCCGCACGTATGGTGGGAAGCCGTTTTTGCTGCGGTTGCATCTAGAGAGGCTTGCGGGCGGCTGCCGCACGCTCGGCATTTGTTACCAGCCGGACGAGCTCAAGCTGCGCGAGGCAGTCACCATGCTGCTCGAGGCGAACGGGTGGGAGGACGGCTACTTCCGCTTTACGGTGACGGCCGGACGGGAGGCGCTCGGTCTACCTGCCGGAGATTACGAGCAGCCTACCGTCCTCCTGTATGCCAAGCCTCTCCCGGCATCAGCCCGTTTCGAGGAGCGGGCCAGAGCGATTCAGCGGCTGGAGACGCCCCGCAATACGCCTGAGGGCGGCGTCAGGCTCAAATCGCTTCATTATATGAACAATCTTCTGGGCAAACGGGAGCTGGCTCAATATCCATGGGCGGCGGGTGCCGAGGGAGTATTTCTGGACCGCGAGGGCCGGCTGGCGGAAGGAATCGTCAGCAATCTGTTTTATGTACAAGACGGAGAGGTGAGGACCCCTTCCTTGGACACAGGAGTATTACCCGGCATTACTCGAGAATGCATATTGGAGATTTGCGAGGAACAGGGTATCCCTTGGCGGGAGGTATTGGCGGACTGGGACGAGCTGCTGGAAGCCGAAGAAGTGTTCCTGACGAATTCGATTCAGGAGCTGGTCCCCGTCCATCGGCTTTATGAGGGGGATGGAACCGCGCGAAAGCCCAGGCTCCCTGCCCCCGGACCGGTGACGAGCAGGCTCTATGCCCATTACACCAAGAGAATTGGGGAGGAATGCCGAGATGGATGGCGATAAGACGAAGATGATCGAGCAGTCTCTTCGCGCAGGAGGAGAGAACAGTCGGACGGCCGGAGCGGAGCGGCACGGGGGGAGCGCTCCCGGCGGCCGCCGCAGCCTGGCCTGCAGGGGCAAGGAGCTACCGCTCGGTGAGCGGACGCTCATCATGGGCATTTTGAACGTGACGCCGGATTCCTTCTCGGACGGAGGGCGCTACAATAAGCTGGAGGCAGCCGTCTCCCGCGCCCGCCAGCTTGTCGAGGAAGGGGCCGACATCATTGACATAGGCGGGGAGTCGACGCGGCCCGGCTTCGAGCCGCTCTCGCTAGAAGAGGAACTGGAGCGGGTTGTTCCGATCATTGAGGCGCTGGCCCGTGAGGTGGACGTGGTTCTCTCGGTCGATACCTACAAGGCGGAAGTGGGCAGACGCGCACTGGAGGCTGGCGCCCATATGCTGAATGATATCTGGGGCTGTAAGCTGGACCCCGAGATGGCGAAGGTCGCCGCGGCAACAGGCAGTCCGATTATTTTGATGCATAACCGAACAAATACGGATTATACGGACTTTTTGACCGATGTACGTCGCGATCTTCTCGAGAGTGTGGATATTGCGCGCCGGGCGGGCGTGCTGGGCGAACAGATCGTGCTGGACCCGGGCATCGGGTTCGTGAAGAGCCACGAGCAGAATCTCGAGCTGATCGGCCGCCTCGATAGCTTGGCGGAGCTTGGCTATCCGATCCTCCTGGGCACGTCGCGCAAGCGGGTGATTCGGCACACGCTGAATCTGCCGGTCGACCAGCTGGTGGAAGGGACAGTCGCGACGACCGTGCTGGGCATCGCCCAGGGCTGCCAGATCGTCCGGGTTCACGACGTAGCGGCGAACAAGCGGGCGGCAGTCATGGCGGATGCGATTTTGCGCGAGGCGCGCGGGAATTGACGGGAAGGAGTTGGGCGAGATGGATATCATGAAGATGACAGGGATGGAGTTTTACGGCTATCACGGTGTGTTTCCGGAAGAGAATAAGCTGGGCCAACGCTTTGGCGTCGATCTCGAGCTGTTCCTTCCATTAGATGAGGCGGGGCGGAGCGATCGGCTGGAAGACACAATCAATTACGCCGAGATTTATCAAACCGTCAAAAAGCTGGTGGAACAGGAAACCTTTCAACTGATCGAGGCACTAGCTGAACATATTGCATCTGTGCTGCTCCAAACTTATACTAGTATCAATGAATTGACGGTGAGGGTCATCAAGCCCCATCCTCCGTTCGACATCAAGTTTGACGGAGTCACCGTGGAGATTCATAGAAAGCGGTCTTGACCATGAAAGTTGCTGACACGACACTGCACCGCGCCTTTATCGGGCTCGGTTCAAATATGGGCGATCGCGGGGCGTACTTAGCGCAGGCTCTGCGTCAGCTTGGCGAGCATCCCGGCATCTGCGTGGAGAGCTGCTCCCGTGTTTACGAGACCGACCCGGTCGGTTTCGTCGAGCAGGGAGCTTTTCTCAATATGGTGGCGCGGCTTGCGACCGGTCTGTCGCCGCTCGCTCTTCTGGATGTGCTCCAGGAGACGGAGGCACGGCTGGGCCGCAAGCGCGAGATTCGCTGGGGCCCCCGGACGATTGACCTTGATTTGCTGCTGTACGACAAACTTCAGCTGGAGACTGAGCGGCTGCTGCTGCCTCACCCGCGGATGGGAGAACGGGCCTTTGTCCTGGTCCCTCTCGCCGATGTGGCGGACATAAGCCCCGAAGGACCCGAAGCTTGGCTCGCGCATGCCTTAGAGGAAGTGGAAGGAAAGGAAGGGATATCGCTATGGAAAAATTCGATTTGGCCCCCCGGATCCGGGCCTTCCGCAAATTAAAAGGCTATACCCAAACCGAGCTGGCCGAGAAGATGGGAGTTTCGGTCTCCATCATCGGCGCTATTGAACGAGGCACCCGGCACGCGGATGCGAAGACGCTGAACCGAATTGCCGAAGTGCTGGGACTGGACCCGGACGAGATTGGGACACCGGGCTCCGCCCGAAAGGAGTGGAATTCATAATGTTGAAAATAGGCAACGTAGTTGCTAAAAATAATGTTGTGCTTGCCCCGATGGCAGGCGTCTGCAACCCGGCCTTCCGGCTGATTGCCAAGGAATTCGGGACCGGGCTTGTCTGCGCCGAGATGGTAAGCGACAAGGCTATCGTGCATGGGAATTCGCGCACCAAAGAAATGTTGTTCGTCGACGAGCGGGAGAAGCCGCTCAGCCTTCAGATCTTCGGAGGCGACGTGGAGACGCTGGTCGAGGCCGCCAAGGTAGTGGACCAGCAGACGAATGCGGACATCATTGACATCAATATGGGCTGCCCGGTTCCGAAGATCATCAAATCGGACGCCGGCGCGCGCTGGCTGCTGGACCCGGGCCGGATCGAGCATATGGTCTCGAAGGTCGTGGCGGCGGTATCCAAGCCGGTCACCGTCAAGATGCGGATCGGCTGGGACGACGACCATATCTATGTGCTGGACAACGCCAAGGCAGTCGAGAACGGCGGCGGCTCCGCCGTAGCGGTGCACGGCCGTACGCGCGTGCAGATGTATAGCGGCAAGGCGAATTGGGATATTATTAAGGAAGTGAAGCAGCACGTCTCGATTCCGGTCATTGGCAACGGGGATGTAGTCACGCCCGAGGACGCCAAGCGGATGCTCGATACGACGGGCTGCGACGGCGTGATGATCGGACGGGGAGCGCTTGGCAACCCGTGGATGCTGTACCGGACCGTGCAATATTTAACCAGCGGTGAATTGCCGGCAGAGCCGGCAGCGGAAGAGAAAATCCGCATCGCCATCCTTCATATGGACCGTCTGATCGCGCTCAAGGGTGAGCAGGTAGCCGTCAAGGAGATGCGCAAGCATATGGCTTGGTACTTGAAGGGGCTGTCGGGCGCGGCACGGGTGAAGGACAGTATTATGGAGCTGACCGAACGGGACGCCATGGTTCGGATTCTGGAGGAATATGTAGCGAAGCTGAACGACCCCGAGGAGACCGAAGCCGAGTCGCAAAGCCCTTCTGCAGCCTTGCTGCACTAGGGTTTTCGCCGCATTCGGTTCGATTGACATTTGTATGGGGTTGAAATATAATCAGGCAATAACCTGAGCCGGAGAACGGCCGGGACGCTTCGTATTTAACGAATTTACACCTTTTGAGACAGACTGGACGCTCACCCGCGGTGGCGAGCATAGAGAATTCGTTGCCCCAATCTTTCACATGACAGGAGATTAGGAAGCATGAGCGAAAAAGAAGTCATCCTCACCCAAGAGGGCCTTAAGAAACTTGAAGAAGAACTCGAAAACTTGAAATCCGTCAAGCGCCGGGAAGTCGCCGAGCGGATCAAGATTGCCATCGGTTACGGCGATATCAGCGAGAACTCCGAATATGAAGATGCGAAGAACGAGCAAGCGTTTATCGAGGGCCGCATCATCACGCTCGAGAAGATGCTCCGCAACGCCCGCATCATCAACAACGACGAAGTGGATACCGAGACGGTTAGCATTGGCTCGATCGTGACGCTTAAGGATGTGGAGTTTAACGACACCGTCGAATATACAATCGTGGGCACCGCCGAGTCGGACCCTTCGCAGAACAAGATTTCCAACGAAAGCCCGGTAGGCCGAGCCATTCTCGGCAAGAAGAAAGGCTCCCAGGTGGATGTCAGCGTACCGGCCGGTATCATCCAATACCAAATTATCGACATCAAAAAATAACCGATGCGACCTAGAGACTTATGAAAAAAGCTTCCGTCGGAAGCTTTTTTCTTTAGAAACGCGGCCGGACCCCTCGACGCAAGCGAGATTGGTTCGGGGCGGGAAGCAGGATCAGGGACGATCGAAGGAGATGAGAGCGCGTGAGCGAGGAACTGGAATTAAATGAATTGTTGGTGATCCGGCGCAACAAGCTGGACGAGCTGCGGGACCTTGGTGTGGACCCGTTCGGGGCCAAGTATGTCCGGACGCATACGGCCAAGGACATTTTGGAGGCGAATGAAGGGCTGTCCAAGGAAGAGCTGGAGGAGAAGGAAGTCAAGGTAAGTCTTGCCGGCCGGATTATGCAGAAGCGGGGAATGGGCAAGGCGTCCTTCGCGCATATTCAGGATTTGTCGGGCAAGATTCAGATCTACGTTCGCCTGGACTCCGTGCCCGAGAACGAATATAAGGCATTCGATATTCTCGATATCGGCGACCTTGTAGGCGTCGAGGGCACCGTCTTCAAGACTAAGACCGGGGAAACCACAGTCAAGGCTTCCTCCGTCACCGTTTTGTCCAAATCGCTATATCCGCTGCCCGACAAGTTCCATGGTCTCAAGGACGTCGAAATGCGCTATCGCCAGCGTTATGTCGACCTGATCATGAGCGAAGACGTCAGACAGACGTTCCTGCTGCGCTCCCGCATTATCCAGTCGATGCGTCGGTACCTGGACGGGCATGGGTATCTGGAGGTGGAAACGCCTACCCTTCATACGATTGCGGGGGGCGCCGCCGCACGTCCGTTCATTACGCACCATAACGCTCTCGATATGGAGCTGTATATGAGGATCGCCATCGAGCTGCATCTGAAGCGGCTCATTGTCGGCGGACTCGAAAAGGTATACGAAATCGGTCGGGTGTACCGGAACGAGGGCGTCTCGACTCGCCATAACCCCGAGTTCACCATGATGGAGCTGTATGAGGCGTATGCCGACTACAAAGACATTATGGAGCTTACCGAGAACCTGATCGCGCATATCGCTCAGGAGGTTTTGGGCACGACGAAGATTACCTACCAGGAGCAGGAGATCGATCTGTCTCCGTCTTGGCGCCGTATCTCGATGGTCGATGCCATCAAGGAAGTCAAGGGCATCGACTTCAGCGTCAACATGTCGGACGAGGAAGCTATCGCACTCGCCAAGGAACATAACGTTCCGGTGGAGCCGGGCATGACCTTCGGCCATATCGTCAACCAGTTCTTCGAAGCGTTCGTTGAGGAAACGCTGATTCAGCCTACCTTCATTACGGGGCATCCCGTCGCCATCTCGCCGCTTGCCAAAAAGAATGAGCAGGATCCACGGTTTACCGACCGCTTCGAGCTGTTCATCGTGGCGCGCGAGCATGCCAACGCGTTCACCGAGCTGAACGACCCGATCGATCAGCGGGAGCGGTTCGAAGCGCAGCTGCGCGAGCGTGAATTCGGCAACGACGAAGCCCACCTGATGGATGAGGACTTCATCCGGGCACTGGAATACGGCATGCCGCCTACAGGCGGACTCGGGATCGGCATCGACCGGCTCATTATGCTGCTGACCGATTCTCCTTCGATCCGCGACGTTCTGCTCTTCCCGACCATGCGGGACAGACAGCTGGACTAACTTTAGACGAACTTGCATCAAAAAAAAGCGCCGTCCGGCGCTTTTTTTTGTTGCCGGACAACCGATGCTGCCAGGCTGGGTAAACTGGAAACGAGAAGCAGCAAATTAAGGGTTGCATTTCTTTCGGGGTGTGTGCTATATTATTAAAGTCGCCTTCGGGGATAACGAAGCGCGGCGGGGACAAAGTCCTCAAGCAACATGCCCTTTGAAAACTGAACAACGAGTGAGTAATTTAAGCCAGCGCAGTGCGGTTTTCGAACCCATTGCAACTGTTTGAACAAATGAGCGAATCGCTCTTTCTTTAAAACGCCTTTGCCCTTGGGTTTTACCCGGGGCCCCCGAAAAGTACTCGGAATACGCTGCGAAGCTGTTCTTCACTTTTTGGGGTGGCTCTTTTATGGAGAGTTTGATCCTGGCTCAGGACGAACGCTGGCGGCGTGCCTAATACATGCAAGTCGAGCGGAGTTGAGGAGAAGCTTGCTTCTCTGATGCTTAGCGGCGGACGGGTGAGTAACACGT
>NZ_BOSI01000009.1 GCF_018403265.1 Paenibacillus sp. J31TS4 | reverse complement strand
TAGTAACTAGCCTTGGGAGGGGTTTTGTTTTATGAAAATGACTGATCTCTGGACGTTGTACGATGACAAACGCATTATGGGTTTTAGTCCACATACGTTAAAAGCTTATTCCCTTCAGTTTAAAGTACTGACCCGTGAAATTGGAAATTATTAACAAGCGTGGTTGAAATACCTCCTCTAGCCTAAGCGATCTAGTTATATATGGAATCGCTGGTATTGATGGTGAGGCCTAGTCTGGAGAATCTCGGCGAGGTTCCCTAAAACAGATTCCGCTAACGGGTACGTTAGTTGAATAATGATTCAGCGGCAGCCGGCCACTCGATCGGCTGATTTTTTGTTAAGCTAACGGGCAGAAAAGCGCAATAACCGCATCATAACGGCTCTTGTAAGTTTAAATGAGAAAATGGTTGTATAAGGGGGAAGGAGGATTATGAATATGGACAAAAAAAGAGCCTTAAAATGGATTCCAATAGGACTAATTATGCTCTTAATAATTATGCTAATAACTACGCCTAATCATAAAAAGTTTGATAAATGGGTTATGCAGAAATACAGAATTAACTGTGAATTCGACAGAAACGTTGGGAGTTTATGTTACAAAGACGGGGAGGAAATAAACTCAAAATCTTCTCATTTTAGAAATGCTGGAATATACGCTTCGTATGAAATAAACTATAAATATGAAAGTGGGGAAAAGGAAACCTTTAGAACACTTGGTGTTTTAGGTACACTAATTCAAATGAAAGAAGGATATTTGTGGGAAGTATTAAATTAAATCTGATGCTCTCTTATTTCCTAAGCTAATGGAATACGTTAGTTAAATGCTGAAACAGAGGCAGCCGGCCACTCGCTCGGCCTTTGACGATGATATTCCACATTTAGAATTTTATACGGTTCCATATGTAGATATTATGGCAAAAGATAGTAAAGGTGGATTTATCGGAACTGTTGGTCAACAATGTGATTTGGAAAGTGACTCACCAATTTGTTATATCAATAGGGATTTAGAGTGCTTGATAATTTCTGAAAATGGAGAAGATTTTCTGAGTAATATAGAATCATGGCAAGACAACTTGAAACCCTATGATAAAATTACCGTTTACCGTTCGAAAGTAGAAGCAGAAATGGAACTAGAATTTATCGATTTGTCTGTCTGATAGTCCTCCGTCATTATAAATTCATATTGAATTAACGGAGTGCGATTGTTCCATAAGGACAGTCGCTTATTGTGCTAACGGGGCAGTATAGTGGAATAACACAAGCAGGAAAATTGCATCTTATCGGCGTATTACATATAGCACAAAGAACATTCACCTTTGGAAGGAATGATTACAATTACCGAGAGGTAAATGAAAATAGTTGTTTAATGAGAATAAAGTATTAGACAAAAAAATATTGTTATAGACTAAGGAAATATAGTTTTAGACTGAAAAAGTTATTGAACTATTGGGCATTTAGCGACAAATAGAAACATCTAATATATTGTGCTTATCTAATTGAATGGAGGGTCTGCCATGGGCATTAGGAATTATCTGATTGGAGGCGTTTCCGGCGCCGGCAAAACTACAGTCTGCAACGAATTGCAGCGGCGCAACTACCATGCCATTCATGGTGACCGTGAATTGGCTTATCAAGGCGATCCGGAAACTGGTACCGCGACGGATGGCTTTAAACCCGAACACCACATTTGGCATGTAGATAAAGTAAGAGCTTTGGTCGGCAATCAGGATGAGCCGGTAACATTCTTCTGCGGTGGTTCATGGAATTTTTCCAAATTCATCGATCTCTTCGACGCCGTGTTCATCCTTGAGGTCGACTTGGAAACCTGTCTCCAGCGGATTGATGAGCGAGTGGCACTGGACCCAACTGACTGGGGTGGCAGACCAGAGGAACGGGAATTCTGTGCGCGCTTGCATCAAACGAAAGAAGGCGTTCCTAAAAACGGGATTATTATCGACGCCACCGCACCGATCGCACACGTCGTTGACGAAATCCTCCGTCAAATCGAAGCAAATGAACGCCAACGACGGTAACTTACGGGTGCTCAAGGACAGCCCAATACATCAGTGCACTGGATACGAATAAGACCATCCACTGCGCTAACAGGATACGATAGCTCAATTAACCGCCTTTTCTCAAAGGCGGTTTTCTTATGTCACAAATCAACATTAAAAAGAAATAAAGAATAGTAGTGCTTTTTTATTTGCGGAGTGAGGAGATTGGGTTTGGCCCGAAAGTTTTGTGCGAGACCATTTACGCAATCGAGATGAGAAGGCCATCCCGCAAAGGATGGCCTTTAAACTTGCTTTTTTCATCGGGCCCTCTAAACAGTATCATTTTTTGACATGATTGAAGATTATGATGAACCCATCAAATGGAAAAACAAATTACAAATCAAAAAAAGGAGCTGGGATGATGGCAGCATATACCCTTGAGGAAAAAGACAGCTTTATCGTTCTAGGTATTGGAACGGAACTGAAGAGCGAGTACACGGACTATGCCGGCATGAACAAGGAGAAGGAAACCTTTTGGCGGACAGTGGAGCAGGATGGAAGGCTAGACTCGTTAAAGGCAGTTGCTGCGAACGACTACATCTTTGCTGTAAACGAATTGGTAAACCGCAAGAGGATGTATTATGCCGGCGTCATGACAGAAGCATCGATACCGGAAGAACATAGAGGGATCCAATTCCCTAAGGGTCGATACCTTGTCATTAAAGGCGAAGCGAAGACGGCTGATGAGCTGAGCAGCATGCTTACCGGCATTGCCTTTGGTCAAGTCTTGCCGGAAGCAAAGGATTTCGCCTATGTCGGCGGGCCCAATGCTACGGTTGAGATGGGGCAGCGAGATAGCCTCGTATATGGCGAAATGTGGATTCCGGTTGTGATGAAGGAAACGAGATCAAAGGAGGAATGGCAATGAGTACGATGACCGGTAATGAAAAAATCGCGAAGGTGGAAGCCCGCCCTGTTGGAAGGACGGTCGCTTATTGGATCGTCACTATATTTCTCGCATTCTCTATTGCATTAAGTGGGATCGGGCAATTGATGCGATATGGTGGGAATGTCGATTTGGTAACCGATATTGGGTTCCCGTTATATGTCACGAACATTCTCGGAGCTTGGAAATTGCTTGGCGTCATTGCGATCGTCATGCCAGGTTTCCCCCGGCTCAAGGAATGGGCTTATAGCGGTATCTTTTTTCTAATGACGGGTGCGGCCTTATCTCATGTGTTCGCTAATGATTACGGCAATGGTGGATTCCATATTATTCTTCCGCTTTTCTATGCCGCGCTTGGCATCGCTTCCTGGGCGCTGCGTCCAAAAAGCCGCAGACTCTAGTCTAGTATGCGTTTGCGAAATTCCAACAATCTCCGCAACATAGAAAAGAAAAGGCCATCCGACTAAGGATGGCCTTAAAACTTGCCGCCACTAGGCTAGTGGCGTTTTTTGATGTGCGAAAAAAGCTGTTGACACATAAGTAACCGGTGGTTATATTATAACCAAAGGTTAGTAACCAATGGTTATACAATTTGAAGGGGAGTGTAAACATGTTTGCAGGACATTTCGGTTTGGCGGCCGGAGTACGGTCGAAGGCTCCGGAAGTTCCGCTTTGGGCATTGTTAGCGGGTTCGCAGCTGTTGGATATCGTGTTCCTTCCGATGATGATGAATGGCGCGGAATCAATGGATGACAAAACAATCGGCAGCGGTTACGGGGAGTTGATCATTCACGCGGATTACACGCATTCACTCGTCGGAGCGTTTTTCTTGTCCATTCTTGCAGGTCTGCTGGCATGGAGTTTGTGGGGAAAAAGAGCGAGCTGGATCATGGCAGGCATCGTCTTCAGCCACTGGGTGCTCGACCTCGTCGTCCATCGCGGGGATATGCCGCTTTTGCCGGGCAACTGGGGCGGCCTCCCGCTGCTTGGGCTTGGCGCATGGAGGTGGCCGTGGTTATCCTCTGCGATAGAGCTTGCTTTGATTGCAGCCGGTTTGTTGATGTATGCCAGGTTTAAGCTGAAGAACAGCCAAGGCGCAAAGAGCACAAAAGGAATCCTCCCCGTCGTCGTGCTCTTTCTCGTTCTCGTAGTACTGCTTACCTCGGACGTTACGGGAATCTTTTAAGCTGTCTTAAAAAATATTTATGCTCTTCTGTCACACTTCACCTCCCCTTCCTGTCATACAGGTAAAAATTCGAAGGGGATGAAGAGTGATGCAAAAGGTTGATGTGGTCGTGGTTGGTGTAGGGATAGCGGGTTTAACCGCTGCAATATACGCAGCCAAAGCCGGGAAACAAACGGTGGTCATTGAAAAACAGAATCGCTTAGGCGGCCGGGCCATGACCAACAAGAAAAAAGGAGCTTACTTCAATCTGGGCGCGCATGCCATGTATGCGGGAGATGCGTACGCGACTTTCCGGGAATTGGGACTGACCTTGCAAGGAAAGAAACCTTCGACTGACGCTTATGGCGTTTGGAAAGGGAAATTGAAAATCTTGCCTATGGATATGAAATCCTTGTTTACGACCCCGCTGTTGTCTTGGAAAGGAAAGATGGAGTTTGCTTCCTGTCTTATGAAAGTTTCAAAAGCGGATACGCGTCAATTTGACCGGATCAGTGTCCGCGAATGGGTCGAGGGGAATATGCAAGATCCCATGGTGCGCAATCTCTTTTATTCGTTGCTTCGTGCCGCCAGTTATGTGGCCGGGCCGGATTTGCCGGCCGCGGGTCCTGTATTGAACCAGCTGCAGAATGCCCTTAAAGGTGCGTTGTACCTGGATCGGGGCTGGGGCCAATTGATCGAGGAAATGCGGCAAAAAACATCCGATCTGGGAGTGCGGTTATTAACAAATACGAAAGTCTCGTCCATCGATACCACTGGCGGGATCGTGCGGCAGGTTCTCTTTGAAGACGGAACGAAAATCGAGACGGACCATGTTATCCTTGCCACACCGCCTTCTATCGCAAAGGAGTTGGTGCCCTTTGCAGAAAAAACCGCGCTTCATACCTGGAAAGAACAAGCGATTGAGGTCACCGCGGCTTGCCTGGATGTGGCCTTGAAACGACTTCCCAAGCCTAAACAACAATTTGCATACGGGATTGATCAGACCGTGCTTCTTAGCAATTATTCGCGTGCGGCTTATCTAAGCGACGATGGCGCGCAGGTCATCTCGCTCATTAAGTACCAAGGGAAAGAAACGGACCCGGATAAAGATTTGCACGAACTGGAAGGCTTGCTGGATTTGATGCAGCCAGGATGGCGGGAAGAATTGGTTGTCAAGCAATACCTTCCTAAAATGATGGTTTGTCACGACTTTATGCATATGAAACGTCATGAGAATCCCGGACCCGCTGTCCCGGAAATCCAAGGATTATATGTAGCAGGAGAATGGGCGTCGCATGGGGAAGTGTTGGTCAATGCCGCGACGGCAAGCGCCAAAAGAGCCATCCAACACATGCTCTCTCTCGAGGGTAAGGAGAGGAATGCCTTTAATGAACACAGAAGAATTATATAAACGTTATAAAAGGGAGCTGTTTTCGTTAGCCTATCGAATGCTCGGCAGCGTCATGGATGCCGAAGATATCGTTCAAGATGCTTTTTTGAGCTATGACGGACTGTCTGACGTCGGGACAATCCAAAACGAAAGGGCATTCCTATACAAAATTGTAACGAATCGTTGTCTTAATCTTCTGGGCTCGTCGGCCAAAAAACGAGAAACGTATGTCGGTCCATGGCTTCCGGAGCCCCTGATTGAAAAAGGGGCTTCGGACGACGATCCATCCAATAGATATTTGCGGTCGGAGTCGATTTCCACAGCTTATCTTCTGCTTCTGCAGCAATTGAGTGCAACGGAAAGGGCGGTTTTTCTTCTTCGGGAAATTTTTCATTATTCGTTTGAAGAGATTGCCGATATAGTTGGGAAAAGCAATGCGAATTGCCGGCAAATCTTCCACCGCGCCAAAAAAAGCATCCATTTCGACCCGGACCAACAACCGTCGGTTTCCTTTGCGGAGGAAAAGATTAAAGAGTTTGTGAATTCCCTGCTGCAAGGAAATACGACGAGCTTCTGGAACTGGTTTGTGAGAATGTTGTGCTTTACTCGGACGGCGGAGGCAAAGTAAGCGCGGCACAAGTGCCGGTTGTCGGGTTTGAACAAGTGCTGAAGCTTCATCAAAAAGTGATCAATATGCATGCGGGGAAACTTACGTACTCGTTCCTCATGGTGAACGGGCTCCCCGGAATCCACATTCGTTCGGATGAAGGGATTCAATACGTTTATTCTTTTGCTTATCGAGATGATAAGATCGAAGCGATTTATACGGTCGCAAATCCGGAAAAGTTAAGACATCTATAGAGTTCTGCTTAAAAGCTCGAAAGGAGCGCCGAGGCACTCCTTTCTTTTTTTCGCCGGTAAACCCGTTAAGGAGAAGCGTGTCACAAATGACGGCAAACTGACATGTTCTCAAATGAGGAGGAGAGGAATCATGAGATTTATGATGATCGTGAAAGCAACAACGGATTCTGAATTGGGGGTAAAGCCAAGTCAGGAACTGCTTGACGCCATGCTGAGGTATAACGAGGAGTTGGCGAAGGCCGGGGTGCTGCTTGCCGCGGACGGTTTGCAGCCCAGTTCCAGCGGCATTCGAATATCGTATCCGGAGCCGGGCGGAAAGCCGAAAGTGGTGGATGGACCGTTTACCGAGACCAAAGAAATCATTGCAGGGTTTACTCTGATCGAAGTAGAGTCGCGAGAAGAAGCAATCGAGTGGGCGATGCGCATGCCGGATCCGCATGGGGGCGGGCAGGGGGAGATTGAATTGAGGCAAATTTTTGACCCGGACGAATTGTCTTCAGACGAAGAAACAAGAGAGAAAATAAAAGGGCAGTTCCGATTGTGAATCTCCGACATATCGAAGGAAAAAAGTTTTTTGGTGGTTGTCGATTTTTTCGGCTGCCGTTCGTCGTTAAGTTGAAACTAAAAAATTGAAAGGTTGTTGATGAATATGGCAGCGAAGCTGGTTCCTTATTTGATGTCGGAGGATGCAAGAACACAAGCTGAGTTTTACAAGAATGCGCTAGGCGGTCAAATTCATTTTGTCAAAACGCTGGGCGAAGTTCCAGGGACTCCTGAAGAGGCCAAAGAGAAAGTCATGCATATGGTCCTCACGGTGGCTGGAGAAAATACGGTGTTTCTGTCCGATGCTTTCCAACCCGCTGAAGGCAGCCGAAAGATTAGCCTTTCTCTAACCTTTGACGACGAAGCGGAGGCTCGTACGGCGTATACGAAACTCGGCGAGGAAGGAACGATCCAGTTCCCATTCGAACAGCAGCCATGGGGAGCTTACTATGGGGAAGTGGTGGATCGGTTCGGCGTTACGTGGCAAATCGTCAAACAGTAAACCTTCGATGAGAGTAACAGAGATAGGGGCCGTTAGGTGAGAGGACGGCGAGAGCAAAGAAAGGGCCATTCTGCATAAGGATGGCCCTTAAACTTGCTTTCGTTCCCAACTAGCCCCCATAGGTCAGCTAACCCAATCAGTTGTTTGGCAGCGAGCTGCTGCTGTTTAAAAAAACCTGAGTTCGTCAATGCTGGAAAATTAACAACGCGACTCTGGGAGGGACCTATATGCATCTGAATTTAGAAGGAAAAACAGCACTGGTTACTGGGTCTACAGCAGGAATCGGAAAAGCCATTGCCATGTCCTTGGTGGCGGAAGGTGCCGCTGTCCTTATTAATGGACGCCGTGAAGATAAAGTAAAGCAAACGATCGAAGAAATTCAAGCAAAGTATCCGGACGCTAACCTTCATCCCGTAGTAGCTGATCTAGGAACCGAACAAGGATGCCAAAAGGTTATTGAGACTTACGCGGAAGTAGACATTCTTATTAACAACCTGGGCATTTTTGAGCCTGTAGACTATTTCGACATCTCTGATGAAGATTGGTTCAAGCTGTTTGAAACCAACATCATGAGTGGCGTTCGCCTTACGCGCTGGTATGTAAAACTAATGATCCAGAGAAAAGAAGGCAGAGTCGTCTTCATCGCTAGCGAAGCAGCGATTATGCCATCTCAGGAGATGGCTCATTATAGCGCGACCAAAACGATGCAGCTCTCGCTCTCCCGCAGTTTAGCGGAGCTGACGCAGGGAACCAATGTGACGGTCAATACGGTTATGCCGGGCTCCACTTTAACAGAAGGAGTGGAGACGATGTTAAACAGCCTTTATCCGAATGAGAACTTGACGATGGAAGAAGCGGAAAAGCGATTTATGAAAGAGAACCGGCCCACCTCCATTATTCAAAGGCTTATTCGACCCGAAGAAATTGCGAACCTCGTCACCTTCTTGAGCAGCCCTCTTTCCTCGGCCATTAATGGCTCCGCATTACGAATAGACGGGGGATTGGTGCGCAGCGTGTTTTAAAACGATCAACTCTTACCGACTTCCAACACTTGTTTGCCTGTTATGGCGACAAGTGTTTTTTGCTTGGAAGGAGCTGAGCGGGAGGGAAGCAGGAGATTTCGTCAACCTCGGGCTGTGAAAATCGCTGCTATCCGGTTGACAGGATAAATTCTAGGGCTGATATCGTCATGGAATCGATAGAGCAAGTAGACAAAGGTAACGGAGAAGGCCATCCTGCAAAGGATGGCCTTTAAACTTGCCTTTTAAAGAAACAACGGGGTTCCCTGTATGATGAAGTGCATTGACAAGGATGGAATTACTGTGTATCCTGTGCATGTAGAAAATACACAGTTGTGTTTCGTGGAGGTCACATGAAAATTATTATATCCAATGCGTCCGATCCGCCGATCTATCAACAAATCAAAAATCAAATAAAGGATGCCATCCTTCAGGGCGAGTTAAAGGAAGGAGAACTGTTACCTTCTATTCGTGCATTGGCGAATGATTTGAAAGTGAGTGTGCTTACAACTCGAAGGGTATACGATGAGCTTGAGTCGGAAGGATTTATTACAACCAAAGCAGGCAAAGGATCCTTCGTAGCTAAGGAGAATTTTGAATTGCTGCTAGAGTCTAAACGGCGCATGGTTGAAGTTAAGTTAACCGAGGCTTGGGAAACCGCGCGTCTGCTTGGAATAAGGAAAAGCGAACTGTATGCGATGATGGACTTGCTTTTTGAGGAGGAAGAAGAATGAAACCCGTTTTGGAGGTTAGTGGGTTAAAGAAACACTTGGGAGATTTTCAATTGGAGGATATGAGCTTTTCTTTACCCGAGGGGTGTATAACTGGATTCATTGGGGTGAACGGTGCTGGGAAAACTACAACAATTAAATTAATCCTTGGCCTACTATTGCCGGATGCGGGGAATATTAAATTTTTCGATAAAGAGATCCGGAACAATGAACGGGAATTCAAGAACCGTATTGGAATTGTTTTGGATGAAGGGTATTTCTATGAGGAGCTTACGTTATTGGAAATGAAAAACGTTATGGCGGCAGCCTACTCCAATTGGGATAACAATAAGTTTAACTACAATATGGAACGGTTTGGTTTGCAATTGAATCAAAAAATAGGGACATTGTCCAAAGGTATGCGTATGAAATACGCCATTGCGTTGGCCATATCTCATAACGCTGATCTTTTAATCATGGATGAGCCGACTAGTGGTCTTGATCCCCAGATTAGAACGGAATTAATGGACATTTTACTTGATTATGTTAAAGACGGGAAAAGCGTCTTTTTATCTTCCCATATTACTTCTGATTTAGATAAAGTTGCTGACATGCTTATATTGATTGATAACGGGCGGGTCGTATTCAGGGAAGAGAAAGATAACCTATTAGATCAACATGGACTTGTAAAAGGGGATAAAAAGGAACTGAATGATCGGACAAGAAGCTTATTTTTAACTTTGCATGAATCGGAGTATGGCTTTTCGGGATTAACAAAAGAAAAAGCGATCGTGCGTCAGCAAATGAAAAATGTGCTTTTGGAAAGACCGTCGATTGAAGATATTATGTTGGGCTATATAGGGAGGTGACCCGAATGCTTATTCCCCTTTTGAAAAAGGATTTTCTGCTAGCAAAAAAATATTGGGTCATAATGATGATTGCAGCAATCGTGTTCCCAGTCTTTATTCAAACGAAGCTTATTTTGGGTGAAGTTTTTTTATCTTTTTTTCTTAGTACTTTGTATATTGTTTTCTTGCTGTTCAGTACGGTTTCAATGGTGGAAGAAAAGTACAGAGGCGCCGCTCTTCTTTGTACGACTCCCTATACGAGAAAGGCACTTGTGAAATCAAAATACCTTTTTATCATTTCAATCTTTGTCGGCTGCTACATCTTTTATACTCTTACTGTTTTATTAAGTCCAATTAAAATTGGTATGCTAGATCTATATGATATTGGGCGGACATTCCTTATCATCACTGCTGTTTTCGGAATCGCTATTCCGGTTCAGTATCGATTTGGTTATGAGAAGACAAGATACATTTTCTTCTTTTTCATATTCGTGACGCCATTTATTTTGCCGAACATTATGAAGTTGTTACAAAATAATGAGTCCACCGTTCGAGACTTAATCTCTTTTCCAGGGCCCATATTGGGCTTGCTGCTTGTTGGGGCGGCTCTTGTTATAGGGGGGATCTCTCTAAACCTATCGATTCAGATCTATTCTAAAAAAGACTTATGATCTGAAACATGTTTGGACATGGGCGCAATACCGGGAAGCTTCAGGAAAGAATTCGCTGAAGAGACAGAGAGGAGTGAGCAGCGATGAACTTAAACTGGAGAAAGATCTCCTACTGGATATTTGGAACCATTCTTGCCGTAACTGCGTTGAGCCAAGCTATCGACAAGAATTATCTGGCTATATTTCCGCTTATAGGTTCAGTCGCTTTTTTCATCAATGCTCGGCGAACAAATAATTAAGTTTTTAAACAAGTCAAACGACCCACAAGAGGACACTTTTTCCAAAGTGTCCTTCTTGTGGGTCGTTCCATTTAAGGGAGAGGTGCTGGTTTTGGGTTCCTTTAATACTCTCCTTTAATGACGAAAAACGAACCGCGAATCGTGCCGGCCAGTTTAGACTTCTGACGGGCGAACTTGAACTTTTCTTCTAATTCCTTGGGAATCTCCATCCCCTCGCACAGCTTAAAGCCAACAGCCCGCTTCTTGGGGTCATCCACCGTATACATGACATTGAGGGCAAGACCATCCTCATAGAAAACGTAGGCGAATTGGATGTTCTCCACTTGAAAACGCGACGTTTCTAATGGTGTGGCCGCAAACACAATATCCCGTTCTTCTTTCAATATTCGGTTCACATAATCCAGTGTCTCCTGGCTTTCGCTAGCTGGTACAACTTTAAAGGCATGCTTGTATTTGTTCATGAAGTAACGGGCTTCATTAGCACGCAAACCGGCAAGCGCTTCTGCGACAGGAGAGGACTCTAAGCCAACGGTAGACACATCTTTGAAATCAACGACATACGACAATGCCGTCCCTCCTTCCATGTTCCTTATTTTCTAACGACCGGAATCCATAGTTCGCCAACTACCAAGCCGTCTCGCTCACCCATCTCAACCGTTGTATTCGGCCCGCCGACATAGGCGAAATCCTTTGCTTCCGGCAGGACTTGTCCGAAGGCAACGCCGGTCAGCTTATTACCAAGCTCCTCGGCCGTCTGTCCTTCCCCTTTCACCACCAGGTATTCCCCCTTGGGAAACTGGATCATTCTGGTCGCTTCCGGCAGCGATTTCTCTGTCAGGACGCCGGCATAATACATCATCTTGCTATTCACCGCCTCGCTCACAGCAAAGATGTAGTCATTGTCGGCTACTGCTTTTAATGCGTCAAGCTTTCCATCTTGCTGGACAGCCTCCCAAAACTCCGCCTTTTCCTTGTTGATGCCGGCATAGTCCGTGTAGTGGCTTTTCAGTTCGGTTCCAATCCCCAATACGGTGAAGCTGTCTTTTTCCTGCAGGGTAAATTCGGCCATTATTAAAGCCCTCCTCTAATTCATTTGTTTTGTGTTTCCGCTTGATGAGTTTATAATAGCTCTCAATGGTGTCAAAAAGTGAACCTGTTTAGGGGGCCCCGATGAAAAAAGTTGAACGGATAAACATCATCATGCGGTATATCAACAACCGCGCCCACTTTACCATCTCAGAAATCATGCAGGAATTCAATATCTCTCGGTCAACCGCTATTCGAGATATTAGAGAAATCGAAGCGATGGGCATGCCGCTCGTCGCGGAAGTCGGGAGGGACGGGGGATATTTCGTCATGAACAACTCCGTCCTGCCGACCGTTCGCTTTACCGACAATGAGATTAAAGCTCTCTTCATCGCCTTTATGGCCACAAGAAACCAACAGCTTCCTTATCTCAAGAGCCGCCAGTCCTTGGCAGAAAAACTGCTGGGCCTCATCTCGGAAAACCAGCAGGATGACCTTGTTCTTTTGAATCAGATCCTGCTGTTTGAAGGGACAAACCCCCATAATCCCGATCTGCTAGACCTGTCGGATCTTCCCCATCCCATGTTGGAGGCTCTCATCCAACTCCTTCTAACGGACAGCTATTTATGGATTACTATCCAGGAAGAGAAGGAGCTCCGGTCGTATCCTATCTATCTCTCGCACCTTTATCGGGAAAAAAGCCTCTGGCTCATTGAAGGCTTTGACTTAGAGGAGGAGAAGAGGAAGATTGTCCCTGTCGACCATCTCACCGAGATCAAACCATACGATACGAAAAAAAGAATAAGCAAAAAAAAGATTTTAGAAAAACTCAATAGGCAGGAAGAAGCTATTAATCTTGTTCTTGAGCTTGGTCCAAAGGCGATTGCCCAGTTCAAAAAATACCATCCTTTGAAGGTTTCCCTCTCTTATACGAATCCCTACCAAACGACAGCGCTACTCAAGACGTTTATCAATGTCAACAATCCCGAGGAATTGTCTGAGCTGACCAGCTGGCTGCTGTTCCTTGGGGAGGATCTCAAGGTCAGGGAAGTGCCGGAAGAAGTTCTGGAAGGTTTACAAGGAAGATTACGCCTATTTTGCCCTTAAATGTGTCAGTTGAAACCCTGCAGGAGCTTGGCCGGACTCGGGTACCGCCTCCAAGAACTCTATCTCAGTTAAGATCACTCGTCGATCAACTGTTCTCTTGACATTCTAACTAACGATCGTTAGAATTTCGTTCGAGGAGATGTGACGAATGAAAACTTCCCCTTCTACCAAAGAGAAGATACTGGATACGGCTATTGATTTGTTCTCGCATTCCAGTTATAGCGATGTCTCGATTCGAGACATTACCCAGGCCGTTGGGATCAAAGAAAGCTCCCTATACTATCATTTCAAAAGCAAAGACGAACTGCTGAACCATATCTTTGATATCTTTCAACAAGAAATCCAAAAGGTATGCCCTCCGGTTGAGGTGCTGGATTCCCTTCTTGCTGCTACGCCTCCGGAAGTTTTTTTGCAGCAGGGCTTACAAAAATTCAAATCCTATATCTGTGACAGCCCCCGGGTTTCCAAAATCTCACGCATTGTCAGCACCATGCAGTTTAGCCATCCTAGAGCGCGCGCGATTATCTTGAATAATCTCTATGAACAGAACATAGCCTTTCTGGAAATCGTCTTTACCAAATGGATGGAACAGGGCTATATTCACGAATATCCTGCCAGGCTGCTTGCGGCCGAGTATCAATATCCCGTTTTTTCGTTCATTACGCAGTACCAAATTATGCAATTCGATGGACGTGACACCTCAAGCATAGACAACCAACTGAACGATCACGTTTCCTTTTTCTTTCAAAAGATAAAAAAATAATTCAGGGGTGTCCTATGAAGTGGCTTTCGAAAAGGGATTTCGTCATAAAGGGAGATGGAATAAGCAGGGTAGAGAACGTGCCCATAGGCGGGATCAACCAGAGTCTGTTAATCCAAACGGAGAAGCCCGGGTCGCCTATTCTGCTCTTTCTTCACGGGGGACCGAGCATGCCGGTTCCCGGCGTTTCCAACCGGGGCTCGGATTACGCATTGGTCATGACGACGAAAGAATTGGTCAAGCATTTTACGCTCGTGTTCTGGGACCAGCGGGGAACAGGCAAATCCTACTCCAAGCATATTCCCGAACATACGATGAATTTAAAGCAATTCATTCAAGACGGCTACGAGGTCACGAACTATTTGCGAAATCGGTTTGAGCAAGAAACCATCCACCTCGCCGCCCATTCGTGGGGGAGCGTGATCGGACTATCGCTCGCCTCGACTTATCCGGACGCCTACTCTACCTATACCGGGTTCTCTCAAATTACGAACTGGGTAGAAAACGACAAGTTAAGCTACAAGTGGCTGCTGGAACGAGCAAGGGAGAAGAAGGACCAAAAAGCGTTACAGGAGCTGCTGGCCGTCGGTGAGCCTCCCTATCTGGAAAGCTTTAAGCAGTGGGCGGTGATCCGGAAATGGCAGCTTAAAAACAAGTCGATGTTCCACGACGCCGGCGACAAACAGTCCGCTACGTTTTTTTCAGGCCTTAACCTTATGCTGCGTTCCCCGGACTATTCTCTGATGGACATTTACAATTCCCTTGTCAAAGGCTTCAAGCTCTCCTATACAGAAGAATTGCTGAACGATATTCATACGTTCGACTTCTTTACAGAGGCTCCCAGTTTGCGAATGCCCGTCATGTTTATTCACGGAAGGCAGGAAAAGCATGTCATGCCGGAGCTCCTCACGCGCTATTTTGAACAGCTCGATGCTCCAAAAGGAAAACGGCTGCTATGGTCGGAAAACTCCTCCCACGCCTTTCATTTGGCGGATGCGAAAGAAAATGAGCAAAGATTGATTCAGTATTTGCTTTAAAAGAAACGATCCTATATATGGAGATGGACGTATGCCTCTTCTTGCTCAACTCCTGATTTTTGGCATCACGGGACTATCGCCCACTCAAAGCACCATACAATTAAAGGCCGATGGCGCGGACGGCCGTTATAAAGTTCTAAGCAAACGACATGGAGCTGGCTGCGGCCAGCTCCATTGTTTGGTTTTAGGAGGATGAGGAACCCTCTCAAGCTAGTCCGTCCCCATTCCAAACAGACGAAAAGACACATAAGGGTAGCTTCCGTAACGCAAAGCCACCTCGCGCTCAAACAGCGTCATCCGTTCAAGGGTTCGGTTGTTTTGTAAGCCGCCGCCGTCCAGCACTCGAAACGGAATGCCTTGGAGGAGTGCCATGACGCATGCTTTGGCCTCTTCATGATCGGACGTAACAAAGACATCGCTCGTAAGTCCTTGATGAAGCGGTTGTTCCAGCACTGAAAAGAACGTATTCTTGAAAGCCCCTACCACCTTGGTTTCCGGCAGCAGCCGCTGCAGCTCCTCTGCCGCCGAAGTTCCCCAATCTAACGTAAAAGCGGTAAAGTCCGATGTGAACGGATTGGCTATATCGACCAAAATCTTGCCGCTTAGTTGAGATTTATGTTCCGCCGCCCAGGGGAGCAAATCCCGATACCAGAAAGTAGGGAAGATCACCTCTGCTTCCAATGCCGTTTCGTTAGTGACCGGTTGGATAAGGCCGCTTATCCCTTCCGTTTCCCGAATCTTTTGCCGCACTTTAGCCAAAGAACGAGACCCCCACTGTAAATCGGGAATCATCTCACCGAGTACCCTAACGAGTCCGGTCCCCATCCGGCCTGTTCCGAGAATACTTACTCTCATCCCTCATCACCTCGACTGATTAACAATAAAAAGATAAAGGTTCGATCAAGCTTCCGTCCGTTCTGCGCGTGCAGCTATAATGTTTGCCCGCAGTCCACGGTGATCAGCTGACCGGTCATCGCATTCAGCGCCAGGGCGGAGCAGATCGCTTGAGCAATCTCTTCGGGAGTGGAGATGCGCTGCAGAGGAAGATTCGGAGCCAGCCGGTTCATCTGCTCTTCCTTCCCGGCCCACCATCTTGTGGCAACAGCGCCCGGCACAATGCAATTCACCCGAATATCGGGGGCGAGGGCACGCGCCAAAGATCTCGTCAGCCCGTGAACGGCTGCTTTGGATACGGCGTAGGGAAGCGAGGAACCTAGACCCGTCATTCCGGCGATGCTGCCCAGATTGACGATCGCTCCTTGCCGCTGCTTCTTCATGAAAGGGGCTACCGCACGAGCGCAATGAAACATCCCTTTCACGTTCACAGCGAACAGGTCATCCCAAACTTCCGTTGTGGCCGATTCCAGGTCATCTATCGGAATATGGCGGGTAATACTGGCGTTATTCACGAGCAGGTCGACGGTACCGCAATGCTGAACAGCGGTTTGGACCATCGCCCGGACTTCGGTGTCGCAGGAGACGTCGGCCCGAATCGCGATGGCTTGCCCTCCAATCTGGATAATTCGGTGTACGGTTTCTTCGGCATCCGCCTCCGAACGAGAATAATTCACAAGGACGCGTGCCCCGCGCTCGGCCAATGCCAAGCTGGCTGCTCGGCCAATCCCCGTGCTTCCGCCCGTGACTAGAGCTACTTTGTTCTTGAACTCCATCTCGACCCCACCCTTTCTTTCTGCCTCTCGGTTTACATTGTAAGCCGGCCATTCTGTTTTGTATAATTGAATTCATTGAATTGTATGTTCAAAATAACTGAACGACAGCGAGGGCCGAACCATGGATCTCAAATCATTAAAGACCTTCCAGGCTATAGTCAAGCATGGAAGCTTCATTCGTGCGGCGCAGGAAATGAATTACGCCCAGTCCACCGTCACGATGCAAATGCAGAAGCTGGAATCGGAACTAGGCGTTCAGTTGATGGAGCGAGGCAAAGAAATCGGCCTGACGAAAGCGGGGAGGCTGTTCCACGACCAGAGCCTGCAAATTGTAAAGAAGATGGAACAGCTTCAGACCAGCCTGTCGGATATGAAATTGGGCGAAGCGGGACAAATCCACATCGGCGTAACGGAGCCGACGGCCAGCTATCGGCTGCCGGGGATTGTTGGCAAGTTTCTGTCTCTCTACCCGAACATCCGCATTTCGATTGCCATCTCGAATACGCCGGTTCTGATCGAGCAGGTCCGGAGGGGCGAGCTTGATTTTGCGCTTACGACGGCACCCGGGACGGGGGAGGGCTTGTATTATGAGCCGTTGTTTGAGGAAGAGTTCGTCGCTTTGCTTCCGCCAACCCATCCGTTAGCGGAGAAAGACGTCATCGTACCGGAAGATCTGCGAGAGTACCGGCTGCTCATTACCTCCGCGACATGTCCTTATCGCAGAAAGCTGGAGATGGTGATGCAGGAGAAGGGAATCGCCGGGCTCGATACGATGGAGATCGGAAGCATGACCGCGTTGAACCATTATGTGGAGAACGGCTTGGGGATTGCCCTCGTCCCCCAAATAATAGTCGATGCTGATAGGAAGGGATTAGATGCAAGACCAATCGGTGATGGCCTTGTCCATATGAGCTTCGGAATCTTGTGTAAGGAATCGGCCTATCCGTTCCAATTGGCCGCTCATAAGCTCTATCAATTTCTGAAGCAAGCGTTGGCTGGGCCGGTAAAAGAGCCGGAGATCGTTTAATCAGGCTAAAAGCGAAACCCCTAGTTTATTCATTGGTAAGCAGCAAAAACATGGGTTTGATCTAGGCACAAAAAACGCACTGTCGCAGACAATGCGTTTTTTGTGCTTTTTTGAGAATAGTAATCCATGAGAAATTGTTCACATGCCTCATGTTAAAATAGAGTTCGTGAGCAACGAAAAATGCAACTGCCAGTCTTGTTTTATTGCGTCCGTCGACAATAGATGGTACATGTCAGAACTACACGCGCTAACGAACAATCAGAGGAGAATGAAAATGAGAAAAGTAGTTGTATCCGAGTTTGTATCGCTGGATGGCGTCATGGAGAATCCGCAGTGGACGATCCAATTTCGTAGTGAGGAAACAAAGCAATTCAAGTTCGATGAACTGAAAGCAAGCGACGCTCTTCTGCTTGGACGCGAAACGTATGTTAACTTTGCAGCGGCTTGGCCTAAACTGATCGAGCAAGAAGGGGAATATGGCCGGATGATGAACGGTTACCCTAAGCACGTGATTTCAACAACCCTGGAAAAAGTGGAATGGAACAATTCATCGCTGATCAAGGGCGATATCACGGAGGAAATATCCAAGCTGAAGCAGCAGCCTGGTAAGGATATCTTGGTATTTGGCAGCTGCACGCTCGTTCAAACGCTGATGCAGCTTGACCTCATCGACGAATATCGGCTCATGGTTTTCCCAGTTGTGCTTGGAAACGGAAAACGTCTCTTTGGAGAAGGGATCGATAAGAAAGTGCTGAAACTGGCGGAAACAAAAACATTCGGTTCAGGTGTCGTTGTTCTGACTTATCTTCCGGAAAGATAAGATTGATCAGGGAATCAACTACGAGCTTGCGGGAAAACCGTCTTTCGGGCAATATGGCGTGATGCTGACGGACTGAAGACTAATTACCAGTTACTGACTTGAACTGCATAGTTATGACAAGAAAAACCGTCAGGGAAGTTCGCCCTGACGGTCCTTTTGAGTTTGGAGGATATCTGAAACACTGTATTCGTACCCATGCACTCCTTTATAATACTCCGGGTACATCTCTCCTCCACACTGTTCACATGTGAATTTAGGCGGGACACCTTAAATTTATTACTGCGGCTCATTCCTTCATTTCTGCTAAGTCGAGCTGACGAACCCGCGCTGGATCGGCAACCATATCGATCTCGGTGATCTTGCCATCCATAATCTTGAATTCGAGTACGAAAAGCAGTTGACCGCGAGGAGCAACGACCGCGCCAACAGATCCATTCACGAGCACCGGCCGTGCACCCTGGGCGCGGCCAGCGAAACCTTTGGCCACAGCTTCGGCACCATGAACAACTGGCCATGCTTTGACCGGAGGGAATGCAGGGTCTTGCCGAAGCACAACATCGGGATCTAATACCGTTAGAAGTTTCTCAAAATCTCCAGAACGCGACGCAGCTAGGAAAGCATCGATGAGCTCCCGCTTTCGCTTGAATTCCTCCGAATCTGCAGTCACTTTCGCCCCCTGAACCCGATGACGTGCACGGCTTGCCAGCTGTCTTGCTGCAACCTCGTTACGCCCTATGATCGGAGCGATTTCCGAGAAAGATAAGTCGAAAATATCGTGCAATACAAATGCGATGCGTTCGGCTGGACTTAAATTTCCAAGGACCATCAGCATCGCAAGACCAACGGAGTCAGCCAACAATGCTTCGTGCTCGGGATCGCTTCCGTCTTGGTGGTTTATCGGTTCAGGTACAGTCACCAGCGTAAGCTCTTCACGTCGCGCTTTGCGAGATCGCAGCATATCCAATACTATGTTTTTTCAGGCTCCGCAAAGGTCGCAGGAGCTAACTATTGGGCAGATATCTTTACCAATTTGGGGTTGCCTAGTTGGTTTCGTGTCGTCACAGGTCTAGTCCAGTTAGTCGGCGCCGCAATACTCATAATGGGCTACTGGGTAGCGGAGGCCGTCGCATGGGGAGGGATTTGGCTTGGACTTGTCATGCTAGTGGCGTGCCTCGCACATGTCCGGGTCAAGGATTCTTTCGGAAAGACGTCACCAGCCCTCGTCTTTACTGCGTTAATCACAATTCTAGTCGTAACAAATGCAGCTTAACTCCTTTTCATAATAAGCATCAAAACTAAGGAAGTAAAAATATATTGTTAAAGTCCTTGGTGTGCAAGGACTTTTTGTTTTTTGGAGATGCCTCTATGTTTATTCTTGAGATTCTCAAAAATAAACAAAGGGAAACGGCCATCTGCCTCGAATCCATCAAGATGGACTGGAAAGAGATTCTATTCAAATACAGCATACGGCTAACAGGGAACCGCTGGGACGCAGAAGATCTTGCTCAGGATGCCATGATCAAAGTGATCGAGGCGGTCCGAATGAACCCGGAGAGGCCTGTTACGAAAGCTTATTTATACCGAATAGCGAAAACGACATGGATCGATGGCCAGCGGGCTCAAAAAATCCGAACCGTGCCATTTGACGGGAAGGAGGAAGCGGCGGCCCCGGGTTCTTTGTTGTCCAGTCTGGAGCTGCTGGAGCAGCTAGCGGAGCGGCTGTCCCCTCGCATGTGTGTAATTATTCTGTTAATGGATGTGTTCGATTTTACGGCAAAGGAAACCGCAGCAATCCTTAAGATGAGAGAAGCCGCAGTCCAAGTATCGGTAGGCCGAGCTCGCCTTAAACTAAAGCAATTGGCTCACGAATCAACGGAAGCCGGGTCGATCCGAGCCGTTAAGCCCAAAAAGGAATCTGGCGTGGATTTCCATGCGTTGGTCGACGCTTTTCGTAGATGCGATCCCCATGCAATTTACCGAGCCTATATCGGGCTGGCTCAAGAAGGCGTTCAGCTCGCCCAGCTCAAGGCAGTGAGCGGTCACTTGCAGTTTACGTTCCGAGATCTCGACGGCAATTTGTTTTGCGTTAGCGCCAACTAATTTTTTGAGGACTGTTTGGTTTTTGCTTCCATTATCGTTTCTTAAAAGGCAAGGCTAAGAACAGGGGAAGGGATGATCAGAATGTCGATGAGGGAAGGGAACACTTTGAAAGCGGTTTGTTCCATCTACGTGCCGGTGAACCATGCGCTTAAGTCGGCGCAGTGGTGGCAGCGAAATTTTGGGTTAGCGTACGCGGTGCCGTTTAACGAGGGGGAGAATCAAGCCATTTTAAAGCTGTCTGACGGGCAATGGCTGCACTTGGTGGAAACAGAGGGGCCTATCGATAATCAGTTCCCCAATAAAGAGGGGTACGAAATGTTCAGACTGACCTTTGAAGTGAGGCAGATCGAGGTGCTGTATGACCGGCTGAAAACCAATGGGGTAAGAGTCGAAGAGCTTAAGGACCGCGGAAGCTGTGGAATCAACTTTGTTTTTTATGACCCGAACGGCAATAAGTTTGACGTGAATGAATGCGTAACTATTCATCGTACGCCGGAAGAAGTGGAACGGGTGAAAGCTCATCTCTTCCATCTGGTGAAATAAAGAGAATCCTAACTTGCCGGTCTAGTGAGAGCAAGGGAACCGTAGTAGCGAAGGGACGTCCCCAAAAGGGATGGCCTTTCTTTCTATTGGGGCGGAAAAACCAGAAAAGGAAGATTAAGAGAAAGGGGATAATGGTACAATGAAAGAATAGGAAGAAAGACTAGCGGAAGGGTGAAAGCATGAACGAATGGAAGCAGGAATATATCGTCATCTCGGGGGCGAGGGAAAACAACCTCAAGAACGTGTCCCTGCGCATCCCCAAGCGCAAGATCACCATCTTCACCGGAGTATCCGGATCCGGCAAGTCCTCGATCGTCTTTGATACGATCGCCGCCGAGTCCCAGCGTCTCCTGAACGAAAACTTCAGCATGTTCGTCCGCAACTTTTTGCCGCGGTTTCCTCAGCCTGAGGCAGACGCACTCGAGAATCTGAACATGGCGGTGGTTGTGGACCAAAAGCGGCTGGGCGGAGGGTCCCATTCCACGATGGGCACGATTACCGATATTTCTCCCATTCTCCGGCTGCTCTTCTCCCGCGTAGGTCAGCCTTATGTGGGACAACCGCACATGTTCTCGTTTAACGATCCTCAGGGCATGTGTCCCGAATGCAGCGGGCTCGGCCGCAGCCTGGTTGTCGATATGAGCAAGGCAGTGGACATGGAGAAGTCGCTCCGGGAAGGGGCTATCTTGCTGCCGGGCTATTCGGTGGACGGCTTAGATTGGGCGATGCTCGTGCAGGCGGGTCCTTTCGATCCGGACAAGAAGCTGAGCGATTATTCGGAGGAAGAGCTGGAGCAGTTGCTGTACGGCAAGGCGAAGAAAGTAGGGACACAATTCGGCGGGAAGACCGTGAACATTACGGTGGAAGGCGCCATTGAGAAATTCACCAACAAATACATCAAGCAGGATGTGAAGACGAAGTCCGAGCGTACGCAAAAAACAGTTATGCCTTACATCGTCGAGGGGACCTGTTCCACCTGCCGTGGTGCAAGACTCAGTCAGGCCGCGCTTAGCTGCAGAATCAACGGACTCAACATTGCGGAAATGGCATCCATGGAGGTCGGCCGGCTCCTGCGCGTCGTTCGGGAGATCGACCATCCAGCCGCCGCGCCCATCGTCAAGTCGCTGGCGGAGCGGCTCGAGCATTTGGTGGAAATCGGGCTCGACTACTTGACGCTGGACCGGGAGACGGATACTTTGTCCGGCGGCGAGTCACAGCGGGTCAAGATGGTGAAGCACCTGAGCGGCAGTCTGGTCGATGTCGCCTACATCTTCGACGAGCCAAGCGTCGGCCTGCACCCCCGCGATGTCCACCGGCTCAACGGCCTGCTTCAGAAGCTGCGCGACAAGGGCAACACCGTGCTCGTCGTCGAACACGATCCCGACGTGATCAAGGTGGCGGATCATATTGTCGACGTCGGACCTTATGCCGGCAGCCGCGGAGGGACCGTCGTGTATGAAGGAAGCTACCAAGGGCTGCTGGAGGCCGATACACTGACCGGCACCCATATGAAGCGGCCGCTCCAGTTGAAGCCGGAATACAGGCAGCCGGCGGGCAAGCTGCCCATTCACAATGCGACGCTGCACAACCTGCGGGATGTGAGCGTGGAGATTCCAGCCGGCGTGCTGACGGTCGTGACCGGTGTCGCCGGCTCGGGCAAGAGTACGCTCATTCACGATGTCTTCCTGAGCCAGCATCCGGACGCGGTCGTCATCGACCAGTCCGCGATCGGCATATCCACCCGCTCGAATCCCGCGACCTACACGGGCATTATGGATGATGTGCGCAAAGCGTTTGCTTCGGTGAACAAGGTAAGCCCCGGTCTGTTCAGCTTCAACTCCAAAGGGGCTTGCGAGAACTGCCAAGGGCTCGGGGTCGTGTATACGGACCTTGCTTTTCTCGACAGCGTGAAGCTGCCGTGCGAGGTGTGCGAAGGCCGACGGTTCAAGGAAGAGGTGCTTGCCTACAAGCTGGACGGCAAATCCATCGCGGAAGTGCTGGAGATGACGGTGGAGCAGGCATTAGGGTTTTTCCAGCTGAAAGAGGTGGTGCGCAAGCTCCAGGCGATGAAGGATGTGGGGCTGGACTACCTCACGCTCGGCCAGCCGCTCAGCACGCTGTCGGGCGGGGAATGCCAGCGCATCAAGCTGGCGAGCGAGCTGCATAAGAAGGGCAGCATCTACGTGATGGACGAGCCGACGACCGGCCTGCATATGTCGGATATCGGGCACATTCTGGAGATTCTGAACCGTCTCGTGGATGCCGGCAATACGGTGATCGTTATTGAGCACAATCTCGAGGTGATCAGCCAGGCGGATTGGATCCTCGATATGGGACCGGACGGGGGAAGCAAGGGCGGCCAGGTGGTGTTCGAGGGCACACCGGGAGAGATCGTTCGGTCAGAGCAGTCGATTACGGGAAGGTATTTGAGGGAGTCCCTTCGAGGCTAGGAGACTGCCTGGGAAGAGGTTCGCCGTGCGTTCGGGAGGTACCGTTAACCCCCAGGCGATCCGACGAACGCCGGAGTCCCGCTCGACTTGCAGGGGGGGAACGGGAGTTAGGCCAGGAGGCGATTATTTTTCGGCCGAATAGGTTGGCAAACAAGCAGGATCCTCGCTTCTTCATACGCTGAGAGCAGAGAGTGAAGCACGAAGAGGAGTTGACCTGTTCATGGCGTCCGCAACAAAGCATATTGCCAGCAAGTGGGTGAAGCATACCTTATTGGCGCGGGATCCCTATTTGCGCGGCCATTTGCCCAAGACCCGACTCTTGACCAAACGAACGTTCTACCGTTACCTCAAGCGGTATTCGTCTATCTATTTGAAGCCGGTCTACGGCACGCACGGAAACGGAATCGTCAAGATTCAAAAAAACCGGGGCCGCTACCTGGTCCAGTCCGGCCGCTCGAAGCGTTATTACCGCAGCCGGGAAAGCGTCGCCTATGCCCTATCGGGCTTGTTCAGAAGGCCCTACCTCATTCAAAAAGGGGTGCATATGCTCAAGCTGGGCAAGCGGCCGGTAGACTTCCGCATGCTGATGCTTAAGCCGGATAGGAACTGGATCCATCTCGGTGTCATCGGGAAGCGGGCGGCACCCAAAAAGGTTGTGACCAACCTGAACAGCGGGGGAAGGGCAGTCTCGGTCTACCGGGTGCTAGTGAAGGGAAAGGGCTATTCGCACCGCAGCTATGGCCGGACGCTGGGCACGTTCGAACGGATTGGACGCCAGGTGGCGCGGACGTTCAGCCATCGGTACCCGAGGGTGCGCAAACTCGGCCTCGACCTGGCCGTCGACCGCAGCCATCGGACCTGGATTCTTGAGGCGAATACGAATCCCGGGTTTCAGCTGTTCCGCCGGCATCCCGATCCGGGGCTGTATTCCCGGATCGCCAGGATCTACCGGGATATCAGGCGTCGGTAGGAACGGGCGCCCGAGCATGGCTGGACGGCCGAGCATCGGGGTGCCGGCATGAGAAGAGACAGGCAAGCGCAAAACGAAGGGACCGCCGGCAATCGGCGGTCCCTTCGTCTGGAGAGAGGCGGCGGTTCCCGTCAGGCCCCTCCCGTCAGTCCTTCAGGCCGTAGAACCTCCGCGTATTGGCGAGGAGCAGGGAGGATGCCTCCTCGGGGGACAGCCCGCGAATGACCGCCCACGCGTGGATGACATCGGCGGCCATCGCCGGGTGCGTCGGGCGTCCGGCGAACGGTCCCTCGAACGGCCACGGGCCGTCCGTCTCCGCGAGCGTGAGCTCGGCGGGGTACCGTGCGGCCAGCTGCCGGATCTCCTCCTCGTACAGGAGGTCCGGTGTGAAGGAGATCGTCCTCCCCTCCGCGATCATCCGGTCCACGGTCGAGGGGGTTCCCTTGAACCAGTGGAAATGCGCGCGCCGGATCCCGTGCCGGTTCAGCAGGTCACAGGCGACCTCGGCGTCCTCGTATACCGCGTGCAGGACGACGGGCTTGCCGAGCTCGGCGGCCAGTGCGAGCAGCCGGTCGAGCAGCCGGAGATACGGCGCCTGGTCAAAGGCTTCGCCCCGCCGCTCCGCTTCCGTGCGCGTATAGTACGGCAGGCCGATCTCGCCGATCGCGACGCATTCCTCGGCGTGCCGCCGGATCCAGGCGAGGAGCTCCTCGGTCTCCTCCTCGCCGGGCAGCGGCTGCTCGGGATGGAAGCCGTACGCCGGATGGACGAGCTCGGGATGGCGCAGTGCCAACTCGCGGGTCGTCCGGCAGGAGGCGAGATGCTTGGAGACGGCGATGACGCCGGCGCATCCGAGGCCGGGCAGATCGTGCAGCATCCGCTCGCGCTCGGCTTCGGGGTAGTCGTCGAGATGAAGATGAGCATCGTAGTAGCGCATAGCGGCCCCCGGCGTCAGCGGCGGAAGCCGAAGCGTCCCGCCGGCGGCGCCGCTTCGCGGGCTGCGGTCTCCTGCCGCGCCTGCTCCCGCTTCATCTCTTCGTAGATCTCCCGCTTCAGCTCGAGGAAGCGGGGATCGTCCGCGACATCCTCGGCCCGTGGCCGCCCGAACGGGACGCGGAGCTCGCGCAGGACGCGCGTCGGCTTGCCGGACAGCAGGTAGACGCGGTCGGACAGGAGCAGCGCCTCCTCGATGCTGTGCGTGATGAACAGCACCGAGCGGCGGTTCGCCTCCCAAAGCGCCAGCAGCCACTGCTGCATGTCCTGCCGCGTCAGCGCGTCGAGTGCCCCGAACGGCTCGTCGAGGCAGAGGAATTCCTGCGGGCTGAGCAGCGCCCGCACGAAGGCGGCGCGCTGCTGCATGCCGCCCGAGAGCATATGCGGGTACGCCCGTTCGTAGCCGGCGAGGCCGACTTTGGCGAGCCATTCCCGGGCGAGCGCGAGGCTCTCCGCCCGCGGCAGACCGGCGACCTCGCGGGCAAGAACGGCGTTGTCCTCGATCGTCCGCCACGGGAACAGGGCGGCGCTTTGGGGCATGTAGCTGATGAGCCCTTTGCGCCCCGTCACCTCCCGCCCCTCCATGCGGATGGCGCCGGCATCCGGAGGAAGAAGGCCGCCGATGAGGTGCAGGATCGTGCTCTTGCCGCTCCCTGACGGACCGATCAGCGAGACGAACTCTCCCTGGCCAACTGTCAGTGAGACGTTCTCCAGCACGCGAACCTGCCGGCGGCCCCGTCCGAACGACTTGGCGAGGCCATCAAGCTCCAGGCAGGGCGCTGCCGGCGCCGTCTGGGCCGGAGGCGTTCCGTCTTGCGGGCGTTCTTGCATGAGCGCCATTCGCGTCACTCCCTTTCCTTATTCGCGGCCGAAGCCGGCTTCCAGCGGATGAGGAGCCGCTCGAGAAGCAGGATGAGGCCGAATAACACCAGACTCAGCGCCACGATCCAGACGATCGCCACGAAGACCCGGTCCGTCCGGAACGAAGAACGGGCCAGCAGCATATAGACGCCGATGCCCTTCTCGGAGCCGAGCCATTCGGCGATGACGGCTCCCATGACGCTGTAAGTGCCGGAGATTTTGAGTCCCGAGAACAGCGAGGGCAGCGCGCCCGGCCATTCGAGCTTGCGGAAAATCTGGATGCGCGTGGCGCCGATCATGTTCATGTAGCTGCGCATAACCGGGTCGGCCTGCAGAAAGCCGTCAAGCGTCGCGATGACGACCGGGAAAAAGCAGACGAGCGTAATGACGATCACTTTCGGCAATAGGCCGAAGCCGAACCAGATCATGAGCAGCGGGGCAAGCGCGATCATCGGGATGTTCTGGCTGACGATGAGCAGCGGATAGAGCGCCCGCTTGGCACCCGGGATAACGTGCAGCAGGCAGGCGACCGCGATTCCGGTGCACGAGCCGACCGAGAAGCCGAGCAGCGTCAGCCGGATCGTCGAGCCGGCATGCTCCTGCATCCGGGTGAAGCCGGAGACGGCCTCCTGGGCGATCCGGCCGGGGCTCGGCAGAATCCAAGAGGCGATGCCGAAGAGCGAGACGGCGAGCTGCCACAGAATCGCGAGGAGCGCCAAAGCTGCAAGAGGCGGCCATAGGGAGGCCGCCAGCTGCCGTTTCTTCATCTGTATTTCTCCGTGAGCCGGTCCATGGACGCCCCCTGGATCGGATTGTAGGAAATCTTGATCTGCGACAGTACGCCCGGACAGCCGATAGCGATCATCGCTTCGTTCATCCGCTTCACGATGGCGAGCAGCTCGTCCAGATCCCCCTCCATCGTCGTCTCGAGCGGGCCGACGAGGTACTTGACCCCGGACTGCTGGATAATCGAGATGGCTTGATCGACATACGGAATGACGCTTTCTCCCGCCTGTGTCTTCGGGAGGATTTGAATGCTGAGAAGTGCGTTGTTCATCGAACGGATGCCCCTTTCGGTATGCTGTGAATCCATGCTTCGGTCTTCACCCGGGTCCGGCTACCCCCAGCCGTCCGCTCAGGCCGGACAAGTCTGCCGGGCTGGACGGAAGGGCGTGGAGAGACGGCAAGCGCCTGCTACTTGGCCGGCAAAAAGTCGTTGGTGAACGCCTTGCCGACGTCGGTCGTACCCTCGAGCAGCTTGTGATCGTTCATCCAGTTGTAGTAATTTTCCCAGACTTCCTTCTTTTGCTCGCCCCAGCGCGGAGCGTCGTCCTTGTATTTGGGGCTCAGCCATTTCTGGCTGGCCTTTACAAGCTTCGGATCGAGATCCGGCACCGCCTTGACGAGGAGATCGGCCGATTCCTGCGGGTGGTCGATGGCGTACTGGTAGCCTTTGGAGACGGCGGCCATGAAGCTGCGCACCAGCTCGGGCTTCTGCTGGATCGTCTTCTCGCTTGCGATCAGGAGCGGCGTGTAGTAGTCGAGCTGCTTAGAATAATCGGTCAGGTAGATCATGTTGAGCGGCTCGTTGCGCAGCTCCGCCTCGATGCCGGTCCAGGCGTAAAAGATCCATTCGAAGTCGATGTCTCTCTTCACGGCGGTGAAGAAGTCCGCGTCTCCGACGTTGACAATCTTCACCTTGTTGATATCCGCCTGCTGCTTCTGCATGAGCGACTGCAGCATGGCGCGCTCGTTCGGCGAGCCCCAGCCGCCGTAGGTTTTGCCCTCGAAGTCCTTCGGCGTCTTGATGTTCTTGGCCGCCGGCGAGGCGAAGCCGGACGTGTTGTGCTGGATGATGGCGCCGATCGAGACGATCGGGACGCCCTGGATGCGGGACTGGGTCACGCCCTCCTGCGTGCCGACGCCGAACGCGGCCTCGCCCGAGGCGACCATCGCCTCCGAGCCGGCGGCGCCGGGCTGCACGATCTGCACGTCCAGTCCGTTCTCGGCGAAGTAGCCGAGCGATTGGGCGGCGTACAGGCCGGTATGGTTCGTGTTCGGCGACCAGTCGAGCACGACCTTGACCGGCGTTTTCTTGCCGCCATCGCCTGCCTGTGCACCGGAAGCGCCGGACGCCGAGTTGTCCTTGGAGCCGCAGGCGGCCAGCAGGACGAGGAGAGAGGCGAGCAGCAGTGCGGTGAAACGGCGGAGCGTGAGACGGCTGGTGGTGATGAGGGTCTTTTTGGTGCGGTTTGTCGTTGTACGGCTAGACGAAATCATGTCGGTTCCTCCAGTTTGACGGCAGGTGAGGAGGAGTCGGGACGGCGGCGCACAAAAAAGCGCCCCCTGATCGGGAGCGCGCATGCTCAAAAAAACTAGCAATCCGTTTCCTACGCTGGCATTACCCAGATCAGGTTTGAGGGTCAGTATCTTGGAGGGATACAATCTCAGCCGGCCGATTCCAGCACCCCGTTGGTATTCGGTTATATTGAAGCGTAAGCAGCTGTTACGGACCCATTATAGCGCGGACCGTCCGATCCGGCAAGCCGGAAAGTTGGGAAAGCTCCGCGCGGAGCTCGTCTGCTGGGGTCTGTCGGGACATAATGCTGGCCCCGGCGGCGTGAATTAGTCGTGTGCTGGGCTTGTACGTGCATTCGTATCAGAACAAGACCGACAGGATCAAACCGGCGGCAGCCAGCCCGACGGTCCATCCGGCGGCGGGGGACAGGCCGTGCTGCCGGCCGCTTGGGAGCCAGCCCGTCTTCTGCAGACGGCCGCGGTACAAGAGGAATAGCAGCAGATAGTTGGCGATGGCCAGCCGGACGATCCCGCCGCTCGCGAGCTCCTCCCCGAGCAGATGCTTCTCCCCCAGCCACAAGAGCGAAGGGACGAGCAGTACGAGGAGAAGCACCCTCAGCAATTCGGCGGCAAAGGCAAACGGAAGCTTCACGGCAAGAGGCCCTCCTAACTTCGGTTCGGGCGTCGCAAGAGACGATGCCGTCAATTATAACCTGAGTATGAAGGCTTTCGTTCCAACTGGCAAGTGTTTCCAGTTCCCGCGGTAATCCGAGGCGTATTCTCGAAGGCGGCTGAGGGAGGAGATGAGAGAGCTTCGATCCCCGGGATGCCGGCCCGCAGGCCGGAGCCCCCGTGGATGGGGCCCAGCAGCCTATAGCTGCCCGAGCGGTCAGAACCTATCCGGTCAGACGCCTATACGCCCATAGCCTCCGGAGGGCGGAACTCCCTCGTCGCCATCGAGCCGCAGCCGGACGCAGAAGCGCACCTCGTCGGCCTCGGATTCCCCCCAGATCTCGCCGCCGTGCGATTCGACGATGCTCTTGGCGATCGCAAGGCCAAGACCCGAGCCTCCGGATTCGGACGTCCGGGAGGCGTCCACGCGGTAGAAGCGCTCGAACAGCCGCTCAAGCTCCTCCTTGGGGATCGGCCGTCCACGATTGCCAACGCAGACCTTGACCCAGCCCGGCTCCTTGGTCATCGTTACGGTGATGAGGCCGGGCTTCTCGCTGTACTTGATCGCGTTGCTGAGAAGGTTATCAAACACCCGAATGATCTTATCCGTGTCGATCTGCACGAGCAGGCGCTCCGCGGGGAGGTCGCGCAGCAGGCGCAGCTGGTTCTCCTCCGCATGCCCGACGTGCTCCTCCAGCAGCTGCTCGAGCAGCTCGTTCAGGCTGACCCGCTCGGTGACGAGACGGTTGCCGTGATTGGACAGCTTCGTATACTCAAACAGATCGTCGATGAGCCGCTTTAGCTTCTCGGATTTGGAGAACGCGATATTGACATAAGAGTCCGCCTGCTTCTCGTCCTCGTAATTTTTGTCCTTGAGCAGCCGCAGATAGCCGATGATGAGCGTGAGCGGCGTGCGCAGGTCGTGCGACACATTCGTGATCAGCTCGTTCTTCGTCCGCTCGGCCCGCCGCTCCTCCTCAATCGTCCGGTTCAGCTCCGCGGCCATATAGTTGATGTTCTCCCCGAGCTGGCCGAGCTCGTCCTTGCCGGAGGCGGCAATTCGGTACTCGAGATTGCCTTTGGAAATTTCAAGCAGGCCGTCGGCGAGCGACTCGACATGCTTCATCTTGCGTTTCGTCATCCAATAGAACAGCAGCACGAACGCCGCAACGGAGGTGAGCAGCGAGACCGGCCCTACGCCGGATGTGACGCTATACGTATACGTAATCTCGGGTGTGGGCATGCCGCTGACAACCAGATACGCCTTTTGGGACTTCAGGTCCACCGGATAAAAGCTGACGAACTCCCGCCGGGTGTTCACGACGTCCGTGCTCGAGTCGTAGGTGATGCGGTCGCTTACCGTGTTGGCGAACAGGTTGTAGATGTCGACCTGGGTTTCCGGCGCGTCGGCCGTCTTGTATAGGACCTTGCCGTCCGTCGTCAGCACGAGAATCTTGTATTCCGACCGCTGCATCTCCCGATTCAGGAAGGAGAGCGCCTCCTGCTCGTTCACGACGGGACTTTTGAGGTAGTTGACCATGTATTTGGCATGCTCCTCGATGTCCCGCATCCCGCGCGAGTAGTCGATTTGCGGGTATTCCTGCTGGCGGCTCAGCGACATCGACGTCAGCGAAAAGACAATGACCGCCGCCACGCTGCAGACGATGAACGTAAAAATGAGCTGGAGCCGGATGCTGGATAGCACGTTGTCGCGGAGCAGGCGGAACGAGCGGCGGAGGAAGCGCAGCAGATCGCCGATGAAATTAAACGGAAAAAACCGGAGGTTAAGCTTCAATTTTGTAGCCTACCCCCCAAACCGTCTTGATGTATTTCGGCTGCCGCGGGTTATCCTCGATCTTCTCACGGATTTTGCGGATATGGACCATGACGGTATTCTCCGATTCGAAAAACTGTTCCTTCCACACCCGCTCGTAAATCCGCTCGATGCTGAACACCATTCCCCGGTTGCGGGCGAGCAGCTCCAGAATTGCGAATTCCCGGGGCGTCAGCTTGATCTCCCGCCCGTCGATGCGCACCTCGTGCGTCGCCGTGTTGATCGTCAGCTCGTCGATCTCGATCTCCTCGTCGCGGGGCTGGCCCGGTGTGTTGAGCCGGTGATAGCGGCGCAGCTGAGACTTGACGCGGGCGAGCAGCTCGAGCGGATTGAACGGCTTGCTGACATAGTCGTCGGCCCCCATGCTGAGGCCGGTAATCTTGTCCATGTCCTGGCTTTTGGCGGACAGCATGATGATCGGCATGTTGCGCTGCTCGCGGATTTTGAGGCACGCTTGGATGCCATCCATGTGCGGCATCATGATGTCGAGGATGATGAGGTCGACCTCCTGCTTTTCGAGCTCCTGGAGCGCCTCCAGCCCGTTATAGGCTTTGACGATCCGGTAGCCGTCGTTGCGCAGATAGATTTCGAGCAGGTCGACAATTTCCTTCTCGTCGTCGACGACGAGAATCGTTTCGTTGGCCATGCAGCTTCACTCTCTTTGCTTGATGATGGAGGACCGCGATCCGCGGCCGCTTCCTTTCGCAGCGGGCAGCCTCGTACCTTGGGACGGGCGCCTGCTTACGGTTAGTTTCCAGTATAGCCGCCAGTTCTTAACGGAGGCGTTGCTTTTATCTTAACAAAACCTTAAGCGGCGGGCACCCCCGCCGCATGGGAAATTGGCGGAAGGAGAATCCCGGGGAGGGCGGAGGGAGGGCCTGTCGTTTGAAGAAACGGACGATCGGGTAAAGAGTAGGAGGATGAGACAAGCGAAGCGATGCGAACAGGAGGGACTACCATGAGCAGAAAAATCGTAGGCGTATTCGAGACGGAAGAGCAGGCGATCGGGGCGATCGAAGCGCTGAAGGAGCAGGGCTATACGGAGGACGACATCTCGATTGTCGCCAAGGATCGAAAAGAAACCGCGGCGGTCGAGGAGCAGACGGGCACGAAGGGGGCCAAGGGCCTCGCGGCGGGTGCCGTGACAGGCGGCGTCATCGGCGGCGCGGCGGGCCTGTTCGCGAGCGTCGGCTCGCTCGCGATTCCCGGCATCGGGCCGCTGCTCGCGGCCGGCGCGATCACGGCGACGCTGACCGGAGCGGCGATCGGGGCCAGCGCCGGTGGGTTCGTCGGCAGCCTGGTCGGCCTCGGCATCTCCGAGGACGAGGCCAAGGCGTACGACGATTATGTACGCGGCGGCATGATGCTCGTGCTGGTGGAGACCGACGAAGCCCGCCAGGAGGGTGTGTACGACGCGTTCCGCCGGAACGGTACGCTAAACTCCGACACATATCTGCCGGCTGCCGAGCGCTAGAGAGCGGCGGGCGGGCAGGGCAAGCCGCAGGGCGGGCCTTGCTCGATGACGGTGGTGGCCCGCTTCGGCGCAGGCCGCTTTGGCCGCTGGCGGATGGCGTGAAGCTACCCGCATGCGGCGGCCCCGCGCAGGCAAAAGCCCTCTGGGCGGCATCCTCTTCTGAGGAGCCGCCCAGAGGGCTTTTTGGCATGCGTGGGAGCTGGCCAGCACGTGTGGGGCAGCAGGAGTACGGGAAGCCGGCCAGCGTGCGCGTGCGTGCGAAGCGGGCTAGCGCATACGCGGGCGCGTGCTTGCGAGCAGCTAGCGGATGCGTGCACGGTAGCAAGCGTGCGGGAAGCTAGCAAGTGCGCGTGAGCGTGCGTGCGGAGCCGCTTAGCGGAGCAGGCCGTCGGAGAGCAGCCGCTCGTACAGCTCCGGCAGATCGCGGCAGACGAGGTCCGGGCGGACGCCGGAGCGGTGTATCTGTTCCTCTACCGTCTCGGGCGAGGCGACACCTGTCAGGACGAGCGCCGTCCGGCAGCCGGCTTCGCGGCCGCCCTTGATGTCGGTCCACAGGTTGTCTCCGACCACCCAGGCGTCCTGCGGTGACAGTCCGAGGCGTTCCAGCGCGTAGCCGAGCAGAATCGGCGACGGCTTGCCGATGACGACCGGCTCGGCTTCGCTAGCGATCCGGATCGCGGCGGCGATGGAGCCCGCTCCCGGATTCAGCCCGCCGTCTCCCGGGAGCAGATGATCGGGGTTCGTCACGACGAAACCGGCGCCTCCCCGGATATGACGGACCGCGGCCGCCAGCTTGGCGTAGTCGAAGTGCCGGTCGATGCCCTGCACGACGAAGTCGGGGGCGTCGTCCGTCAGCGTAAGTCCCGCTTCGGCGAGCGCCTGGGCCAGCCCCGCCTCGCCGATCGCGTAGACGCGGGCGCCCGGATGTCGCTCCGCGACATAACGGGCGGCCGCCTGGGCTGAGGTGAGCACCTCTTCCACCCGGGCCTCCGTCCGGGCGGCATGGGCGAGATGGGCCGCCACCTCTTCGGGGCGACGGGACGAATTGTTCGTGGCGAACAGGAACGGCAGCCCGTCCGAGCGCAGCCGCCCGACGAAGGCGTCCGCGCCTTCAATCGGGGAGTTCCCCGCGTACATCGTGCCGTCCAGGTCGAGTATGAATCCGGTCATGGCAGGTTCCTCCGATGCAGTCTTGTTGTGGCTACTCTCCATCGTACTGAACCTGCCTTCCCAAGTAAAGAAAAACGCCTGATCCCGCACCTTCCAGCAGAGTATGAAACCGCTATCGCGCAGGGGATACTAGGAGCAGACTATTCTATGCGAATGGGCGGTCCGGCACCGAGGCTGAGGCCGGATCGGGAAAGGCGGGAACGGCATGATGCCGTCATTATTTACGGCGTGCGGGCCGCTGCTGCGGGACGGAACGCGGGCAGCGGCCGCCGGCTATGCCAATCGGCTCGCCGAGCTGATGATTGGACTGCCGCAGCCGGCGGGCATTGTGGCGGTCACGGTGCAGCCAGGCTGCGGCCTGCTGCGGATCGGGGCCGGAGTGTCGGGAGAGACGACGGGACGCGAGGGAGCGCTCCTCGTCACCGTGCACCGGCTGCTGACTGAGAGAGGGATCGCCTGCCTCTCGGAGGGAGCCTGCCCGGTGCCGCCGGAGCTGGGAGCGATGCTGCGCCTTCTCGCGCCGCGAGACACGCCGGTCGTCGTGATCGCGGCAGACGCGCAGCTGGCCGGCTGCGCATACTACCGGCTCGGGCTGGCGCTCGCCCCTCTGCGCGGGCGGGACGTGCTCATTGTGGGCGGGGCGCCGGCCGCCCCGGTGCACGGCACCGACGCGGCGGAAGCGGCCGCTTACGGCAGCACGGCGGCCAGGCTCGCGGGAGCGGCGCTGCCGACAGGCGGCTGGCTGCGGGAGCAGCTCGCGGGCTGGCGCCTGCAAGCGCTGTTCGACGGCTGCCGGCCCGTCTGCGCGGACACCGACCGTAGCGCCGACCCGCTCGCCTCCGCCGGGAGCGTTCACGACGCCGACCCGCACGCTTGCGCGGATAGCGTCCGCGGCACCGACACACTCGCCTCCGCTGGGAGCACAAGCAGCTCTGCCTCGCCCGCCTTTCCCGGTTTCACGCCGGCCGGCGTCTTCCTGCCGCCGCTCCTCTTCGCGATGGGAGCGGCGGACGACGCCCGGACGGCGACCCGGCATGGGCCGGAGAGGGAAGAGACGGAGGAGGCTGCCGAGCCGGCATGCTGGACGTTCGGCTGACGCAGCGACGGCCCATAGGACGAAAAAACGCCAACGCCACGGTCCCTTCCTGGACTCGCGGCGTTGGCGTAACGGAGCCAATGCCTTGGTGTATGCGGTTAGGCGGCACTTTATTTCTTGCTTACGGTGGAGGCGTGCTTCAGCATGCCGCAGGCAAGCCCCGCAAGCACGCCCAGCAGGGAAGTGAAGATCAGGGAAGGCCAGAAGCGATCCGGGAACACGTATAGCGCTAGGAAAATCCCTCCCACGATCCCGAGCACCAGCCCTAGCATGAGAAAGCCGGCGTAGTACAGGCCGATCGTTTCGTCGACGGCCGGATCCCGGTCCAGGTAATAGCGCATGTACTTATCCTGCAGATCGGCGGCCTGGTCGCTCTGGCTGTCGGAGGCCAGTGCTTGCTTGGCCAGACGCAGCGCTTCCTTCTCCGTATGCCCTTGCTCCATCAGATCGGCTACGTAATCGCTCATGTAAAGCGTCAGATCGTCTCTTGCTTCCATGGTCTGGTCGGACGTCAGCTTGAATTTGGCCATCTGTTTGAGGAGTTTCTCCTTCGTCTGCCCGCTTTTCCGGCCGAGCTGCTCGAAGTAGCTGAGCTCCGCGCTGCTGAGATGCCGACCCGCCTGCTCCCGGGCGAACCGGCGGATGCTGTCCTTCGTTTCTTCGCTAAAGTTCATTTTTCCCGCTCCCATCTTGTTTAAGATATTCAATGCGCTCTGAGAGAAACGCCCACTTCTCCCAGAAGAGCGCGAGCTCTTCCCTGCCTCTTTCGTTCAACGTATAGAATTTGCGCGGCGGTCCAAGCGCCGAGGGCTTCTTGGTGATTGTCACGAGCTTATTCTTCTCGATCCGCACCAGCACTGTATAGACGGTTCCTTCCACGATGCCGGTCAGCCCCAGGCCGTTCAGCCTCTTCACGATTTCATATCCGTAAATTTCTTCCTTGCTTATGATTTGCAGAATCATGCCCTCGAGGACACCCTTCAGCATCTCGCTTAGATTGTCGATTCCACTCACCGCCTGACTACTTAGCATAACTGAGTACAACTACATTGTATTACGAAGTACCGGAACATGCAAGCAGGCAAAAGGCTTTTTTTCGGGTTGTTGTCTTGAGCCTATAAAGCTATTTTCTCCGTCCCCCCGCGCCTTCCGCTTCCGACGGGCGGGCGGTTCGTATTACCTCCGGAGCAAGAATTTTTTCCCTTGTCAAGCACGAAGCCCCATGTTAGAATTTGACAAATTAGATGGAAGGGACTCTAGGGAGCCGACGGCGCATCCGCGTGATTCGCCGGTCGAACCGAGCGAGTCCGGGCGTTTGGCCTTGGGAGGCCGCCGTCACACCGTAGGGATAAAAGACCTGTGGCAAGTTCCGCCTTCACTGGGGAGCTCGCGGCAGGTCTTTTTCGCTTTAGCGGAATAACGGACGCCCGCTACTTTCGCTCCCGCCCATCCGACAACGAACCCGAAGGAGGAGAGACCATGACGGCGCTGACCGTGGAAGGATTGGCCAAACGCTTCGTGACGAAGCACAAGCAGGAAGGGCTGGCGGGGAGCATGAGAGCCCTCCTCCGCCCGCAAACGAAGGAGAAGATCGCGGTACATCCGATCGCCTTCACCGTGCAGGAAGGCGAGTCGGTCGCGTTCCTCGGTCCGAACGGAGCGGGCAAATCGACGACGATCAAGATGCTGACCGGCATCCTGCATCCTTCAGAGGGCTATGCCGAGGTGCTCGGCCTATGCCCGTGGAAGGAGCGCCAACGTCTCGCCTACGGGATCGGCTCCGTCTTCGGCCAGAAATCACAGCTGTGGTACCATCTGCCGGCGTCCGATTCGTTCGAGCTGATGAGCCGCATCTACGAGATGGGCCGCGAGGATTACCGCCGCCGCCGGAGCGAGCTCGTCGAGCGGTTCGGCATCGGCCCGTACCTGCACATGCCGGTCCGCCGGCTGTCGCTCGGCGAGCGGATGCGGTGCGAGATCGCGGCGGCGCTCCTTCACCGGCCGCGGGTCGTCTTCCTCGACGAGCCGACGATCGGCCTCGACGTCATCGCCAAGCAGACGATCCGCGAGGCGATTCTGGAGATGAACCGCGAGGAGGGGACGACGCTGTTCATCACGTCCCACGACTCGGGAGACGTCGAGCAGCTGTGCGACCGGGCGATCGTCATCAATTACGGCCGGATTATCCTCGACGACCCCGTGCCGGAGATGAAGCGGAAGTATCTCACCTACAAGCGCATCCGGCTCGAGCTCGAGGAACCGGCGGAGGAGATCGAGCTGCCGGGAGTCGAGGTACTGCGCGCAGGAGGCACGGCGCTTGAGCTCGGCGTCCGGACCGAGGAGGTCCGGATCGAAGAGGTGCTGGGCGCCATCGTCGGACGCTTCCGGGTGAAGGACGTGACGATCGAAGATCCGCCGATGGAGGAAGTCATCTCCTTCATCTACGGCAAGCTCGGAAAGGAGGGGGGCTAAGATGAGGGCGGACACATTCGGAGAGAGCCTGCTCTCCCGCAAATGGCACAAGTACGCGGCCGTCGGGCGTATAACGGTGAGCAGCCAGCTCGCCTATCTGGCGGATTTTTTCATCCGCACGCTGTTTCTGGTCGTCATTATCTACATCTTCATGCAGTTGTGGAAGGTGACGTATGAAGGCGTCGGAGAGACGACGATCGCCGGCTACGCCTACCGGGATCTCATCTGGTACCTGATCTTCGCCGAAGCGATCATCCTGGCTTCCCCTCGCGTCAATCTGACGGTGGAGGAGGAAGTGAAGAGCGGGGCCGTCGCCTACCGGCTGACCCGCCCGCTCAGCTATATCGGGTACCATTATGTCGCTTACCTCGGTGAGGCGGCGCTTCGGCTCGCGGTCAACCTCATCGTCGGCGGGCTGCTCGGGGTTCTCGCCTTCGGCGTCCCGTCGTTCGGCTGGGGATGGGGAGCGTTCGCAGCGATGCTGCTCGGCGCGCTCACGGTCAATTTTCTATTGCGAATGGCGCTGTCTCTATGCGCGTTTTGGGTGGAGGAAACGCAGGGTCTCGTGTTCGTCTACGACAAGCTGCTGTTCACGATCGGCGGCATGATGCTGCCGCTGGAGCTGTTCCCGGACCTTTTGCGCCGCGTCTGCGCCTGGCTGCCGTTCCAGACGGTTGTCTACTTCCCGAGCAAGACGATCGTCGCCTTCGACGCTGCGCAGTTTCCGCAGATGCTGCTTCTGCAGTGGGTATGGGTCATCCCTCTCGCGGCTCTCGTCGGCTGGATTTATGCGAAAGGAGTGAAGAAGCTCAATGTTAACGGAGGCTAACCAATCCCGCCTTCTCCCGCCTGCGGAGAGGCCGGTTCTCGCCCGAGCCACCGCGCTGGCCAGATTCGTCTGGACGTGCTGGAAGCTGAACCTGGCGGGAGCGATGGAATTCCGGATGAGCTTCCTGCTCACCGCCGGCATGATGATGGTCAACAATACGGTATGGATGTTCTTCTGGGCCGTGTACTTCCACCGCTTCCCGATCGTGAACGGCTGGGGACTGGAGGATGTCATGATGATGTGGGCCGTCAGCACGACGGGATTCGGCCTGTCGGCGACGCTGTTCGGCAACTGCTACCGGATCGCCGGGCTCGTCGCTTCCGGCCAGCTGGACGTGTACGCTGCCCAGCCCAAGCCCGTCCTGCTGCACGTGCTCATCACGCGCATGTCCGTCTCCGCAATCGGAGACGTGTTGTACGGGCTGCTGCTGTACGCCATATTTGGCGAGCATACGCTGCTCGGTGCCTGCAAATTTATCGCCGCGCTGCTTCTGGCAACCGCCATATTCGTATTCTACAACACACTGGTCCAGTCGCTCGCGTTCTACATCGGCAACGCCGAGGGGCTCGGGCTTCAGATGTTCAACATCGTGCTGACCTTCTCCACTTACCCGACGGACATCTTCCGAGGGTTCTCCAAGCTGCTGCTGTTCACGGTCGTGCCGGCTGCGTTCATCAGCTACCTGCCGATCGGCCTGCTGCGTGAGACGAACGGCCTGTTCCTGGCCGGTGCGCTCCTCATGGCGCTGGCGCTTGCGGCGGGAGGGACGCTGCTCTTTTACCGGGGACTGGCACGCTACACATCGGGCAACCAGATCGGCCTGCGGATGTAGCGGCGGCAAGCACGAATGCTGCCGGCAGCAACCACGAACCGAATCGCCTGGTCTTTGCCGACAACCGCCTTCGGGCGGTTTTTTTTTTCATTCTTGGGGCACTGCGTCGAGAGAATCATCTTCACAATCGGTTGCCGGAAGCCGATAAGTAAAAAGACAGTGTCCGCAGGACCAAAGACCGAGAAGCAAGCTGGGAAGAATTGTAGAATAATAGGTATCTTGTTCTACCGGTTTCGATTATAATACTCATAAAGTGCCAAAAAAAGGTAAAGTCAAGAGCGAAGGAAGGGTTCACAATGAAAGCCGAATACATAAATCCGTTCCTCGAGTCGGCGCGGTCCGTCATCGAGCAGCTGATTCAGGTGAAGCCGACGACCGGGAGCCTGGGAATCAAGGACATCAAATTCGTGGAAAGCTACCTGTGGATTCAGATCGGTCTCCGGGGAGAGATGAAGGGCGACATCGTGTTCGGCCTGCACGAGGATGTGGCGCTCAAGCTGGTGTCGGCGATGATGGGCGGTTTCGTGCTGACCGAGCTTGACGAAATCGGCAGAAGCGCCATCTCGGAGCTCGGCAACATGATCAGCGGCAATGCAAGCACGATGCTGTTCAACCAGGGCATTACGGTCGACATAACCCCTCCTGTCGTCCTGCATTCCGCCGAATCGGCCGGATTCGATCCGAAGCGGGCGCTCTCTATCCCGCTCAGCATGGACGGCATCGGGGAGCTGGACATCCAGGTGATCATCCAGTAGACTTCTCTCTCCATTCGCGGTATCGTACGGGTACAGTCCCTTCACGGACAAGTGCGGCGGAAGGAAGGCGATAAGCGATGCGGCTCGCCGGCAAGGTAGTGATCGTCACGGGAGCGTCCAGCGGAATCGGCGCCCTGCTGGCGGAGGAATTGGCGAAGCGGGAGGCGGTTCCCATCCTGTTCGCCCGATCGGAGGAGAAGCTGCGCCGGATCGCCGAGCGGGCGTCTGCTCCGATGGATTGGTACGCGGTCGACGTGACCTCGGACGAACAGGTAGAGGACGCGGTTCGGGCAGTGCTGCAGAAGCATGGACGGATCGATATTCTGGTGAACAACGCCGGCTTCGGCCTGTTCGAGCGCGTGGCCGCCACCCCGATGGACGCGTTCCGGGAGATGATGGACGTCAACTACTTCGGCACGGTCCGCTGCACGAAGGCAGTGCTTCCGGCCATGCTCGAGGCGGGCTCCGGCCAGATCGTCAATGTCGCCTCGATGGCGGGCAAGGTCGGCTCTGCGAAGTCGGCCGGCTACGCCGCGACGAAGCATGCGGTGCTCGGCTTTACGAACAGCCTGCGGCCGGAGCTTGCCGGAACGGGAATTCGCGTCTCGGCAGTCAACCCCGGTCCGGTGGATACGCCCTTCTTTGACCGCGCGGACCCGACAGGCCATTACGTGAAGAACGTCGGCTGGTTCCTGCTGCAGCCGGAGCGGGTCGTCCGGACGATAATCCGGGTGATCGAGAAGAGCAAGGCGGAGGCCGATCTGCCCTTCGCCGCCGCGTTCGCGACCAAGCTGTACCAGCTGTTCCCGCGGCTGCTCGACCGGATCGCCAACCGGCTGCTCAGCCGCAAGTAAGCGGGCGGGTGAGCAGGGAATTTTATTTAAATTGTTGAAAAATGATAGGCAAAATCGGCCATTTCCCGTATAATGAGAAAGGATTCACAAAAGAGAGAAAGGTGAGGGAACACGAACGACGCAGTATTCGAACAGGCCGTCGAGCGGCTGCTGGCGAAGTCCGGCAGCGGGGTGGAAGTGCTGGTGGAACCGAGATTTCCGGACGGACGGCTCGTTGGCGGCAAATATCATATGGCTACGCACACTGTTTACTTGTACAAGGAACCTTTGCAGCAGCAATGCTTCCAGCTGTTCGGCTCGACGGATCGCCTCGCCGACTATATCGAGCTGGTGCTGGCCCATGAGCTGGGTCACGCGCAGGACACGGAGCTCAGCCGGCTGTCCGACCTGCTGGACGAGGAGCTGCCGGAACGGGAGCGCCGGATGATCCAGCTCGAGATCGAAGAGAATGCCTGGCGGTACGCGGAAGCGCTGCTGCCTGAGATGGACCCATGGTTCAAGTCGGCGATCATCGACGAGTCGCTCGCGGCCTATCGGCGGGAGCAAGATGTGGAGCCGGTCAGTGCATAGGAACCGCATCAGAGGCTTGTCTCTCGTGCGAACATAGGAAGATGGCTGGGACAGAAGATGTCCTTACACATAGCAGGTACGGCGGCGGCCGTTCCTTGGCAGCAGGCCGGGGAGCGGCCGCTTTCGTCTGTCTCCGACCGGCTGCGGACGGCTAGGCATAAGCGGCGGTCGGGCGGCTAAGCACGGACTGCGGGCTTGTCTTTTCCCGGCGGCCGGGTAGGATAAGAGAGAGTAGAGACATTCGGCGGCTTATGCCGGCGAACGACCATAAGGAGGAGAACGATGAATACGACGTTTTTAGTGCTCGGCAGCCTGAACGCCTTCCTCGCCGTGGCGCTCGGCGCGTTCGGCGCCCACGGGCTCAAGGCGAAGCTGTCCGCGGACAAGCTGCAGGTTTACCAGACCGGCGTACAGTACCACAGCATGCACGCGCTGGGTCTGCTGCTCGTCGGGATGCTGGCGGGCGGGCTCGAGGCCGATTCTCTGCTGAACGCCGCAGGCTGGATATTGCAGATTGGCATCGTGCTGTTTTCGGGCAGCCTGTACGCGCTCAGCATCACCGGAATTCGCAAGCTGGGAGCCATCACGCCCATCGGCGGCGTCTGCTTCCTGGCTGCCTGGGTGCTGATTGGTCTGGCGGCCTGGCAGGGTTGAAGCGCCGGCAAGCCGAATCGCGGATTGACAGGACGGTCGGCTTGTAGTAGAGTTCATACAGGAGAGAGGCACAACATATTGTGTCTGATTTTCTCAAGTCAACTACATATCGTAGGAACAGGTGCTTGCGGGCTTACGCCCCAAGCTTAATAGGGAAGTTCGGTTCGAATCCGACGCGGTCCCGCCACTGTAGCAGAGGAGCCCCGATTCATACGCCACTGGTCATCTCGACCGGGAAGGCGGATCGGCGGCGAGGAGTCTGCGAGCCAGGAGACCTGCCTGTTCTGACGACACGGTTGGAAGCCCTACGGGAGATAGGGAGGTGTCGCATCCTCGAATGAATTGAGGCTTGTTTGTTCGTGTGAATGCAGAGCATGTCTACCCGTATGCGGTAGAGATGCTTTTTTTATTGCCTTCTTGTCGCCTTGAGGGGAAGAGGACGGCCTGGGCCGCGTGGATGCGGCCCGGACCGATAGGAGCGCTCGGGCGGCGAAGCCGGGAAATGGAGCGCTTCGCCGGAGGACGGGATATCCATCATGAGGGAGGAAGAGATCGATGCTGGTAACCAAACGGAACGGGAAGACGGAAGAGCTGGTCTTCGCCAAGCTGAAGAAAGTGATCGACTATGCATGTGCAGATTATCCGGCGTGCAAGCCGCTGGAGCTGGAGACGGCGCTGCTGCCGCTATTCCGCGACGGAATCGAGACGAAGGAGGTGCAGCGGGCGCTGATCCGCGTCGCCGCCGAGAAGACGACCGCCGAGGAGCCGGACTGGCAGTATGTGGCGGCCCGTCTTTTGGCCTACGACCTGTACAAGGAGGCGGGGCTGCACCGGCAGTACGAGTCGTTTGGCTACGGGGATTTTTACGGGCTCGTCGTTCGCCTGACCGGCCAGGGGCAGTACGGCCGCTATATCCTGGAGCATTACACTGAGCAAGAGGTTCGGGAGCTGGGCGCTTATCTGAAGACGGAGCGGGACAAGCTGTTCCATTATCTCGGCCTGCAGACCCTGGTCGACCGTTACCTGATCAAAGGCCCGAGCCATGAGGTACTTGAACTGCCGCAGGAGATGTTTATGGGCGTAGCGATGCACCTGGCGATGAAGGAGCAGGACCGGGTGCATTGGGCCAAGCAGTTTTACGATGTGCTGAGCCGGCTGGAGATGACGGTCGCGACGCCGACGCTGTCGAACGCCCGCAAGCCGTTCCATCAGCTGTCGAGCTGCTTCATCGACACGGTGCCGGACACGCTGTGGGGCATCTATAACAGCGACCAGAGCTTCGCCCAGGTATCCAAATTCGGCGGCGGCATGGGCATCTATCTCGGCAAGGTGCGCAGCCGGGGATCGTCGATCCGGGGCTACAAAGGGGCGGCAGGCGGCGTCATCCCGTGGATCAAGCAGTTCAACAACACCGCGGTGGCGGTGGATCAGCTCGGCGTCCGCTCGGGCGCGGTGGCCGTCTATCTGGACGTATGGCACCGCGACATTCTCGATTTCCTCAATGTGAAGACGAACAATGGGGACGACCGGATGAAGGCGCACGACATCTTCCCGGGCGTCTGCGTGCCGGACCTGTTCATGCGGCGGGTCGAAGAACGGGGCGTCTGGTATCTGTTCGACCCGCACGAGGTCCGGCAGGTCAAGGGCTACAGCCTGGAGGACAGCTGGGGCGAGGAGTGGGAGCGCCGGTATGAGGAGTGCGTCGCCGACCCGGCCCTCACCAAGCAGGAGCTGCCGGCCATCGACATCATGAAGCGGATACTCGCCAGCTCGTTCGAGACCGGCACCCCCTTCCTGTTCTTCCGCGATACGGTGAACCGCGCGAATCCGAACAAGCACGAAGGCATGATCTACTGCTCCAACCTGTGTACGGAAATTTGCCAGAACATGAGCCCGACCGAACTGATCACGACCGAGCATGAGGACGGGGTTATCACGACCCGGCAGCGCAGCGGCGACTTCGTCGTCTGCAACTTGTCGTCGCTCAATCTGGGGCGGGTCTCCACCAAGGAGGACATCGCGCGCGTCGTGCCCATCCAGATGCGGATGATGGACAATGTCATCGACCTCAACTACTATCCGGTACCGCAGGCGGCGATCACGAACCGGAAGTACCGGGCGGTCGGCCTCGGCACGAGCGGCTATCACCAGATGCTGGCGCAGGAAGGCGTCGCCTGGGAATCCGAGGAGCATCTGAAGCGTGCGGATGAGCTGTACGAATGGATCAACTACTGCGCGGTGAAGGCTTCGATGGAGCTGGCCCGGGAGAAGGGGGCCTATTCCCGGTTCGCGGGCAGCGAGTGGGAGAGCGGAGCCTACTTCGACAAGCGGGGCTACACGGGAGAGGACTGGCAGGCGCTTAAGGCGGATGTTGCCCAGCACGGCGTCCGCAACGGCTGGATGTTCGCGGTCGCGCCGACGGCGACGACCTCGCTCATCTCGGGCTCGACGGCGGGCATCGACCCGGTGTTCAGCCGGATGTATGTCGAGGAGAAGAAGAACCGGATCATTCCGCAGACGGTACCGAATCTGAATGAGCGGACGTACTGGTACTACAAGGAAGCCCACCAGATCGACCAGGCGTGGAGCATCCGGGCGGCGGGCTTGCGGCAGCGGCACGTCGACCAGGGGCAGTCGTTCAACCTCTACATTACGCCACAGATTTCGGCCAAGGAATTTATGGAGCTGTACTTGCAGGCATGGCGCGAAGGGCTGAAGACGATCTACTACTGCCGTAACCGGAGCCTGGACGTCGAGGAATGCGCCGCCTGCTCGGCGTAAGAAGCGGACCCGTAAGGCGTTAGGGATAGTAGAGCAAGGAAATCAAGCTGACTGGATAGATAACAGGTAGCGTGAAGGGACGGACGGCGGGAAAGATGGCGGGCTGCAGGCACATGAGCCGCCGCCCGGCAGTCGCAGCCGTCATCAGTCAAACGGCGAAAGCCTTCATGCACACGAGGAGGACAAGCCATTATGGAATTGACGAAGAAGAAACTGTTTAACGAGCACGGAGACCGCGATTGGGGAAAACGCCGGATGATCGGCGGCAATACCACGAATCTGATCGAGCTGAACAACGTGAAGTACGAGTGGGCGACCAAGCTGTACCGGACGATGATGAACAATTTCTGGATTCCGGAGGAGATCCCGCTCGCCCAGGATGCCAAAGGCTACCGGGAGCTGAACGAGCACGAGAGGCAGAGCTACGACAAGATCATCAGCTTCCTGATCTTCCTCGATTCGCTTCAGACCGCGAATTTGCCCAACATCAACGAGTACATCACTGCGCCCGAGGTGAATCTGTGCCTGACGGTTCAGACGTTCCAGGAGGCCGTTCACAGCCAGAGCTACTCTTACATCCTCGACAGTGTCTGCGCGGCGGAGGTCCGGGACCGGATCTACAACGAATGGCGAGACGATAAGCATCTGCTAACCCGCAACCGGTTCATCACCGACCTGTATGAGCGGTTCGTCGAGAACCCGTCCCCAGACAATCTGGTGCGGACGGTTATGGCCAACTATATTCTCGAGGGGCTGTATTTTTACAGCGGCTTCAGCTTCTTCTATGCGCTCGGACGGCAGGGCAAAATGCTTGGTACCGTCTCGGAGATCAAGTACATTCAGCGGGACGAGCTGACTCATCTGGCGCTGTTCCAGGGCATCTTCCGGGAGATTTGGCGCGAGAATCCCGAGCTGTTCACCGACGCCTTCGTAGAGGAGCTGCGGGAGATGATGCGGACCGCCGTCGAGCACGAGATCGCCTGGGGCCAGTACATCACGGCCAACCGGATCGCCGGACTCAGCAACGAGCTGATCGACCAGTACATCAAATATTTGAGCAACGAGCGGCTCAAGAAGCTCGGGCTCACCGTACTCTATCCCGAGATTGTCGAGCATCCGATGCGCTGGGTCGAGAGCTTCAGCAACATGAACGGAATGAAGACGGACTTCTTCGAGCAAAAGGTGACGAACTACAGCAAGTCCAGCAATCTGAACTGGGACGAGTTGTAAGAGCTTGACCCCCGGTCGACGGCAGTTGGAGGCGGGCCCCTTATCCGCGGCTGCACAAACGCCTCTTCCGGCGGCGCATTCCTCGCGGGGCCCGCTGATGCAGGCCGGACCGCCGTTCCAGTCCGGCCTGCGGTCCTCACCCTATCCAATTTATCCCATCCGGTTAAAGGACTTGCCCTTCGGGTATATCACTAGTGATAGATCCTTGATGCAGATCGGGGAACCGAGGAGGGACGGCGGATGAAATGGAAGGGTAGACAGGGAAGCTCGAACGTCGAGGATCGCAGAGGAATGAGCGGCAAGGGCATCGCGGGAATAGGCGGGGGCTTCGGCCTTATTCTCGTGCTGGTCGTGATGCTGCTCGGCGGAAATCCGTCCGATCTGCTGGGCGGCCTTCAAAATATGGGCGGGAGCAGCGCTCCCTACGAGGAAACGCAGCAGGAAAAGGAGCTCTCCGACTTCGTCTCGGTCGTGCTTGCGGATACGGAGAAGGTGTGGGGGGACGTCTTCCGGAAGGAAGGGAAGACCTACAAAAATCCGACGATGGTGCTCTATTCGGGGAGTGTGCAGTCCGCTTGCGGAACGGCCGGCTCCTCAGTCGGTCCCTTCTATTGTCCGGGCGACGCCAAGCTCTACATCGACCTGAGCTTCTATCAGGAGCTGCAGGACCGGTTCAAGGCGCCGGGCGATTTTGCGATGGCCTATGTCATCGCCCACGAGGTCGGCCATCACGTGCAGACGCTGCTCGGCACGACCGACAAGCTGGATTCGCTGCGGTCGAAGCTCAGCCAGAAGGAATACAACCAATACCAGGTCAGGTTTGAGCTGCAGGCAGACTATTTGGCCGGCGTATGGGCGCATTATGCGCAGGGTATGGACCTTCTGGAGGAGGGGGACCTGGAGGAGGCTCTGACTGCGGCCAGCGCTGTCGGCGACGACAAGATCCAGATGGAGGCGCAGGGCTACGTCGTGCCCGACAGCTTCACGCACGGGACGAGCGAGCAGCGGAAGCGCTGGTTCTACAAAGGGTTCGAGTCCGGCAACCTGCAGGATGGCGATACGTTCAGCGCGAATGCCCCGTGACCCCGCTCTGCCGTAGGGTAGCACTTTGCGGGACAAGCGGGAAGCCGGCAGGGCATAGGCCGTTTGCACCCGATGCGGAGGTCCGCGCAATCGGAAGCCGGTGGGCCGAAGCCTGGAGGCGTCCGAGGCGCAGAGTGGGAGGCCATCGCAATAGATCCGCAGCCGGAAGACCGAAGGAACGCGCTACGTCGAGCAAGCAAAAGAACCGCACCCGGAAGGGGCGGTTCTTTTGCGTGGTTCGAGCAGGCGCCGGCTCGCTGCTCGTATATAGGAGCTTCGTTTCCGAAAGAAAATGAGAACATTTGTTTTTAAGGATTGATTGTTAATAAATGGTATTTTAGTATAAGGTAAGCAACTAATGCATAAGGGGGTTAAAAGTTGTATCTACCATTCCTTAATAGAACAGAAACATTCGAACCTCTAATTTCGCACATTGAACAAACTCGAAGCGAAATTAACGCAACTGCGGCAGCCGTTGTTATTATTCAAAACGACCATATTGTTACGGAATGGTATTCTGGATTCCATCATGCTAAGTCAGGGGCATGCCCGGTGACTTCCGATTCTCAGTTTAATGTTTATTCGATTAGGAAAACACATATTGCACTTGCTCTAGCTTTCGCTGTTATAGAGGCAGGGCTCGAACTTGATTCCCCAATTCATCCTTACATTGACGATGTTCCATTTGAGGAAATAAGCACGGTTACGATAAGAAACGTCCTGACTAAAACAAAGCCTAAGTTTTTCGGACCGGAAAAAGTAGAAGGGGAAGGATTAGCAGCCAGAATCGTTAAGAAAGTTACAGGAAAAACAATTGCGCAAGTGATAACAGAGAAAATTCTTGATCCGCTTCAAATTACTAACACAGAATGGGCTGCTATACCTAAAAAAAGATTGGTATGTGATTTTACTGCTGGTGACGGATACGCGTCCGTTAGAATAGAGTCTGATGAGGGCCATGAGCGTAATTTGTATATGAGTGCAAAAGATCTTGCTTACTGGGGCTATATTTTTCTGAACAACGGAGTTGTAAACGGACAGCGGGTCATCCCGGAACCTGTGTTTGAACTGTTGGGGAGGCTAAGGACTTCGACTGGTCATGCTGCCAGTAGGTTTATGGGATGGTATTTCAGTGACGATTTATTTGAGGCATTTGGCGCTACTGGCTGCCATATAGCTGTTATCCCGAAACAGAATCTTGTTGCAGTCCGAATGTATAACAGATATGCGACAGAACATACGGAAACTCTCCTTAAATGTTTTTCTTAGTGCTTAGATTAGCAATCCATGAGAAAACGGGCCTGCTTTTGGATGATAAAATGCAGACAAAAGGAGGCTGCATATGGGACGTGTAATCCTGATGATGAATGTGACACTGGACGGTTGCTGTGACCACACGCAGGTGATTGCGGATGAGGAGCTCCACCAGTATACGGCGGACCTGATGGACCAGTCCGACGGTCTGCTTTTCGGACGTAAAATCTACCAGCTGATGGAAAGCGCTTGGCCAGCCATTGCCAGCAGCGGCGACGGACCTCCATTCTTGGTCGACTTCGCACGCAAGCTCGATCGGAAACCCAAGTACGTCTTCTCGCGGACGCTGAATCACGTGTCGTGGCAGAACTCTTTCTTGTTGAAGGGGCCTGTTTCCGAGGAGGTGCCACGGCTTACGGCAGAAGGGAAGAGTCTAGTCGTTAACGGCGGCCCCGGCCTCGGTTCCACCCTGGCACAACTAGGCTTGGTGGATGAGTATCATTTCCTGGTACAGCCAATCGTTGCCGGACGCGGCCCCCAATTATTGGGGGGAGTTCGTGATCGCCTGAATCTGAAGCTGACCGAGACCAAACCCTTCGGCTCCGGCGTCGTGGCGCTCCGCTACACGCCCGTTCGTTAACTGCTCGGCTGATCACGGCGGCTTGGCACTGCCAGACAAATGCATACGAGCACAAGATGCAGCCGGCAAACATTTGCCGGCTGCTTCTTTTCTATCACAAGGAGCCTCTCTGTCCAAACCAGGTAGGGTATAGGTAAGGTGGCGACAGCGCTACGACAAATAAACAGATTAAGCGAGATTTCCGGGAAACGCGAAGGGAGGACCCTGTGCACTAGGCTGCACTGGGCCCTCCCTATTCTTTATGGAAGCAATGCTTCCCACCCGCACCAGGTATGTTAAAATTTGTACGAGTTCGATTTGTTCGTCAGCTTTTGGTTCAGATCGCGTACTTCTTCGAACAGCTTGCGGATATCGGCCTTGCTGTCCGGATGGCTTTGGTTCCAGTGACTGGTCAGGGCAGGCATCGATTTATGTATATGGTTGTAAATGGACCAAATTTTTATTTTTTCGATCATCTCGGGATCGTTGCTGCCTGTAATCAATTCGCAGTATTTCTCTAGAAGCCCTTGAAATTGTTCGTCAAAACTAGGATTCATTCCATTCAGCCCTTTCCACTAGCGATTTACTTAACCATCAGTCTACCCCATTGGCGTCGCCACTGTCAAAAACGCGGGGTTGCCGGAAGCGAAAGGGGTAAAGATAGAGAGATCGAAAGACATGAGAACGAGACGGAGGCGGGTAGCATGGCGGACAGCGTGCAAACGCAGGAAGAGGTCGGCAGGGAGGCAAGGGAGTACCCGGGAATCGCAGAGAACGGGGAACGGTCGCAGGCAGGAAACGAGCTTCCGCAGGCAGGGGAAGAGCGCCGGGTAGCGGCACATGCAGAGGGCCTGCAGGCAGACGATGCGGAAGAGGAGGCTGCGGACGATACGGAAGAGACGGCAGTCGAGCAGGCCGAGGAGGAGGACCCGCTGCCTATCGACAAGGCGCAGCCTCTCACCGGCGAGCTCGTCGAGATGCGGGAGCCTCTGTTCCCACGGGACGGCGACATCGTCGAGAAGGTCCGCCTTGAGCATCCGGTCCGGTTCGTCACCGCCTACAAGGTGACGTACCTGAGCCAGGGGCTGCGAGTGAAGGGCTACCTCGTCCTGCCGCGGAAGCCGGAGCGCTGCCCGGGGCTGGTCTACTGCCGCGGGGGCATCGGCCGCGTCGGCATGGTCCGCCTCCCCCGGCTCGCCGCGCTCGCCAAGCTCGGCTACGCCGTCTTTGCGCCGTTCTACCGCGGCAACGACGGCGGCGAGGGCCGCGACCAGTTCGGCGGCGACGATACGCAGGACGTCTGCGCCGCCATCGCGCTTTTGCGCTCCCAGCCCGAAGTGCTCCCGCGCCCGGTGGCGCTCGTCGGCTTCTCCCGGGGAGCCGTCAATGCGCTTCAAGCGGCCCGCGACTGCCCCGACGCGGGACCTGTCGTCGTCTGGAGCGGCGTCAGCGACCTGCTCGAGACGTACGAAGAGCGCGTCGACATGAGGCGCATGCTGAAGCGTGTCGTCGGCCATCCGAAGAAAGACCCGGACGCCTATCTCGACCGGTCACCCGTCGCTTGGGCGGGCCGGATCCAGCCGCCGGTGCTGATACTGCACGGCACGGCCGACGCGAACGTCAGCCCCCGTCAGGCGGGGCTGCTCGCCGATGCGCTTGCGGCTGAGGGGCGGGACTGCACGGCCTTGCTGTTCGGGGGCGAAGCGCATGCATTCAGCAGGGAGGCGGAGCGTGAAGCGATGCGCTTCCTGGCCCGCTGGCTGGAAAACAAATGGACATCCTCCACATTTTGTCATGTATAATAGAAGAAAGCTTTTTCGCGCGTCTGCCGCCGCAGCCGGCCGTTGAACTAGCGGAAGCGATTCGCCCAAGTGTTGGAGGAATTTATGCCGAAACATCTGATTCTCATATTGACGAATGACTTTCCTTCCTTGCCCGAAGCGCTGCAGCAGGAAGTGTACCGGGAGTATTACCGGCTGGTCTACCCAGTCGTTTTTTTTATCATCAAGGATCATGCCGCGGTCGAGGATATCATTCAGGACTCGTTCCTGAGGGCCATTACGAAAGCCAGCCAAGTGGCCGATATGGAGAAGCTGGAAGGCTGGCTTAAGACGATCGCCCGGAATTCGGCGCTGAATTATGTGAAAAAATGGAAGAGAAACCGTGACGAACTGGATTTTGATGCTGTCTTTGTATATACAGAAGCTTCCCACTCGGGAACTGTCCCGCTTGAACAGGAAGTGGAGGCCAAGCTTCTGAAGGAGGCTGTCGTGCAGTATGTCGACCGTCTGAAGCCGGAATACCGGCAGCTGCTGGAGATGCGATGGATTCATCAGCTGTCCTACCGGGAAATGGCCGAGGCGATGAGTATGACCGAGGGTATGGTGCGGCAGAAGCTGTATCGCGCCAGAGAAGCGGTCAAACAAAAACTGCAGGAAGATTGGGGTATCCGCTGATGGACCAAAACAAATTCGACCAGTTGTTCGATGAGGCCTGGGAGGAAGGGCTGGAGGAATCGTATGCGCGCATCGAGATTCCGAACCCCGACGCATCCTGGCAGCGGATGCGGGAGAAGATGGCGCGTGCCAAGCGGCGGAGAGACCGCCGGCGGAGATGGCAGCTCATCGCGACGGCGGTCGCTTCCCTCCTGATCGGCTCCGTCGTGTTCGGTTCGCCGGTTATCACTAAGGCGTTCCAGCCGCTCAACCAGATCGTCGAGTCCTGGAAGGGCACTGTGCTGACCTTTATCAACCGGGAGGGAGACCAGGATACGTCGGGAGCCAAGACTGCACCGCCGCCCGATACCGCCTCGGAGAACAAGCCGAAGTATCCGAACGCTCCGGGAACGGGCGGACTGGTCAAAAAAGGTGACATGAAGGTAAGCATGGAGGAGGCGAAACGCCGGACCTTGTTCCCGATGTTGGAGCCTCAGCTCGTGCTGGACGGCTATACGCAGGATAACATCCAGCTGTCCGTGGACGAAGAAGGGCGGGCGATGCAGGCTTCGATCACGTACAAGAAACCGACGGGAGAGTTTTATCTGGTGGAGCAGAACCTGCTCGAGCCGAATACGATCATGTCCATGGGAATCGACGAGGAGAACGATACGGTCAGCGAAGTGGAAGCGCTCGGCATCAAGGGCAAGCTGATCAGCAACAAGGCGAACGGCATCCAGTTCCTCATCCTGCTCGGCAAGGAATCGGTCATCAAGGTATACGGCAAGATCAGCCAGGAGGACGCCATCCGGGTCGCCAATCATTTGAAGTAGGGGGCCCCCTGCATGTTCTTGAGCGGTTCTAAGCCCCCTTGTCCTATCCCCGTCATGTTGAAAGTTGAAAAGCCATCTAAGGCAACCGTTTTCCGGTACTCAACCGGAAGGCGGTTGCTTTGTTTTTGGGTATCCTTGGAAGGGTCATGATCCTATCAACCCTTTAATCCGACAAAACGCATAAGAATTATTGACAAAATCAGAATCCACCCGTATGATGAACAAAAAGTAAGTAAGATAACGCTTTCCAGCTTGTCTGTGGCAAAGCGAACGAGCGAGCGCCGGGACCGCCGTCCCGGCCAGCCCGACAACACGGAAACGAGAGGAAGGAGGACTGCCGTTGGCTTTCCGGTTCGATCATTTGGTTCATATCGTATGGCGTCCCGAGGAGACGGCGGAACAGCTGCGCGGGATCGGCCTCGCCGTCCGGCCGGGGGGCGAGCATGAGCGTTGGGGTACGTACAACGAGCTGAGCTATTTCGGTCTCAGCTATCTGGAGCTGCTGGGCGTGAGGCATCCTGCGCTGGCGGCCAAGACAAGAGACAACGATCTGGTCCGGCAGACGGTCGATGAGCTGCCGAGTGGGGAGAAGTTCGCCCGGCTTGCGCTTCGGACCGACCGGATTGAGGAGGAGGCGGAGCGCTTCCGCTCGCAAAGACTTCGGGTGACCGGTCCTTTCCCGGGAAGCCGCAGACGGGCCGACGGCTCGCTGCTCGCCTGGTCGATGCTGTTCCTCGAATGGCCGGACGGGCACGGCCCGCCTCTGCCCTTCGTTATTCAATGGGGGGAGAGCGACGAGGAGCGCCTTGGTCGCTTGAACCGGGAGGCGGAACAAGCGCCACACCTCGCTGGCGAGCTGAAGCTGACACAGGTGGCGTTCGCGGTGAGAGACGCTGGCGAGACGGCGGAGGAGTGGGCGCGGCTGTTCGGTTTGCAGGCCGGAGTGCCTGCCGCGGATCCGTCCCTCCGGGCCCACTGCCGGACGCTGGCCCTCCCGGGCGGAGAGCTGCTGTTCTGCTCGCCAGCTGGCACGGGCCAGGTTGCCGACGCGCTGAACCGGCACGGCGAGGGGCCGTTCCTCGTCCGGCTTGCCGGCGCCGGGGAGAAGAGCCGGCACGAGGTATCCGGCGGCATTTATGAATTCATCTAAATTTATTACATAGCAAAAGGAGTGCGAACAAGATGAGAGCAGCTTTGATCGTAGAGCATGGAGACCGCAGCAAGGTGGTGATCGGGGAGTACCCGACACCAGAGCTTCAGGAGGGAGAGGTGCTGCTTGCTGTCAAGGCGGTGGGCCTGAACCACCTCGATATATTCGTCCGCAGAGGCATACCGGGCCGGACGCTGGAGCTTCCGCATATCTCGGGCGGTGACATCGCAGGGGAAGTCGTTCAGGTGGCGCCGGGCGTCACCAGTGTGGCGGTCGGGGACCGGGTGCTGGTGGACCCGCTCGTACACGGCCAAGCGCTCGGCGAGGATCTGAGAGGGGGGCTGGCGGAATACGCAAGCGTGCCGGCTGCCAACTGCATTCCGCTGCCGGACGCGCTCTCCTACGAAGATGCGGCGGCGCTGCCGATCGCCTACGGGACGGCCTGGCGGATGCTCATCACGCGGGGACAGCTCCAAGCCGGCGAGACGATCCTCATCCTCGGCGCGAGCGGAGGCGTAGGTACGGCTGCCGTCCAGATCGCCAAATCCGTCGGCGCGGTCGTCATCGCGGCGGCCAGTTCTGAGAGTAAGCTCGAGAAGCTGAGAGAGCTGGGTGCGGACCACGTCATCAATTACTCGACGGACGATTTTTCGCGGGAAACGTGGCGCATCACGGGCAAGCGCGGCGCGGATGTCATCGTCGATTACACCGGCAAGGAGACGTGGCCGAAGAGCATTCGGGCGACCAAGGTCGGCGGCCGGATTCTCACTTGCGGCGCGACGACCGGCTTTGACGCCGTGACCGACCTGCGTTATGTCTGGACGCGTGAAATCAGCATTCTCGGCTCGAACGCCTGGGAGCGGACCGACCTTGAGAAGCTGGTCGAGCTCGTCAGCACCAAGCAGCTCGTTCCGGTCATCGACCGGGTGCTGCCGCTCGAGGACATTCGCGAAGCGCACCGCATTATCGAGGAGCGGGAGCTGTTCGGCAAGGTGATCATTACGCCGTGAAGCCGTTAACGAATAATTTTGGCGATTTGACGCATCGGGCTGTCCGGCTCCTGCCGGACAAACCGGCGGTCGTGGCGCCCGAGGCGACGCTCACCTACCGCGAGCTGGAGGAGCGGATGAACGTGGCGGGCGGCGTGTTCCGCCGGCTCGGGATCGAATTCGGCGACCGGGTCGCCCTCCTGTTCCCGAACGACTACCGGTTCGTGGAGCTGTGCTTCGGCCTCATGAGGATCGGCGCCGTGCCTCTGCCGCTGAACCGCAAGCTGAATGCCGAAACGCTGTCCTACATACTGGCGGACAGCGGGGCCAAGCTGCTGGTGGCGCACGAGTCGCTTCTCGCGGCAGCGCGGGAGCTGAGCTGGCCGACCCGCAGCGGACCACTGCTCGTCGTCGGGAAGAGCCAGGGCGCGAGTGAATCGAAGCCCGAAGGGAACCCGTTTCCCGGCGGACCCGACCCGGATGAGGTGCCGTACGAGGCGCTTGCCGCCGGTCAGGAGCCGATCGCCGAATCGGTAACGGTCCGGGACGACGATCTGTGCTTCCTTCTATACACGTCGGGCTCCACCGGCAGACCCAAAGGATGCATGCTGACCCACGGCGGCCAGTGGTGGAACGCCGAGACGAACCGCAGGGTGCTCCTGCTGGAGGAGAGCGACGTCGCGCTCGTCTCGGTGCCGCTCTATCACAAGAACGCGATGATCAACGCGGTTAAGCCTTGTCTCCTCCTGGGGGCGACGCTCGTCATCCTGCCGGGATTCGACCCGGCGGAGGTGATCGCGGCGGTCGAGACATACCGGGTAACGTACACAACCGGCGTGCCGGCGATGTACAAGATGATTCTGGCCCACCACAAGCAGCATCCGGGCCGCGACCTGTCGTCACTTCGGTTCCTCATTTGCGGCTCGTCGGAAGTTCCGCCCGAGCTCATGCGAGAACTGCAGGAGAGGTACGGGGTCGACGTCCTGGAGGCGTACGGGCTGACGGAGGGCGGCCCGCAGGTGCTCGTTTCCCCCCGGTGGGGCATCCGCCGACAGGGAGCCGCCGGTCTGCCTCTCCCCGGCTGTGACGTCAAGGTCGTCAGCACGGACGGCGCCGAGAGGGAGCTCGGTCCCGGCGAGATCGGGGAGCTCTGGGTCCGGAATCCGGGGGTCGCCATCGGCTACTGGAATCTGCCTGAGGTAACCAAGGCCCGTTTCACGGAGGACGGCTGGCTGAAGACCGGAGATCTCGCCCGGTTCGACGAAGACGGCTACGGCTACATCGCAGGGCGCAAGGACGATCTCATCATAATCGGCGGAGAGAACGCCTATCCGAAGGAGATCGAGGACGTCCTCATCCGCCATCCGGAGATCGACGACGTATGTGTCGTCGCCATGGCCCATCCGACCAAGGGCAAGGCGCCCGCCGCCTTCGTCGTCCGGCGGCCGGGCTCGTCGCTGAGCGAGAAGGAGCTACAGGCGTACTTCCTCGAACGGGGACCGGCTTATGCGCATCCGCGCCGGGTGGTGTTCCTGGAGAGCATGCCGCTCTCCGGCACCGGCAAGATTGACAAAGCCAGCCTGAGCGCCAGGCTGGAAGAGAAGGGATAGGAGAAATCGATGGCAGTTGACCGCGAGAGGCTGCTCCAGCTGCTGGAGCGGCCCCGGTATCATCAATTTTTGGGGCTCAAGCTGGAGAAGGCAGAGGAAGGCTTGGTTCAAATTCGTCTTCCGTTTCGCGAGGACTTCCTGGCGGACGAAGCGGATTCTTACGTACATGGCGGCGTCATCGCCGCACTGATCGATGTTGCGGGTGACTTCGCGCTCATCACGACACACGGGCGGGGGCTGCCGACCGTCGATCTGCGGGTCGATTACTTGCGGCCGGCTCGCAAGGAAGACCTGGTGGCGACGGCGACCGTTGTCAAGAACGGACGCACGCTCGGCATCGCCGACATCCGGGTCGAGAATCCGGACGGCAAGACGGTCGCCATCGGCCGGGGCTTGTACAGCACGGCAACCGGCTGAGCCGGGCCGCGATAAGACATCGGATCGTAAGCAACTATGGGGGAGGAAGAGAACATGAGAGGATCCAAACGGTGGGGAGCCGTGCTGGCGGCCGTACTCGGGGTTTCGCTTGTCGCGGCGGGCTGCGGCGGGCAAGGAGGAGGCAGCGCCTCGGGAGAAGGAGACATCACGATTGCCGTAGCCGGCCCGATGAGCGGAGACGGAGCGGAATACGGCAAGGCGTTCAAGGAAGGCGCCGAGCTGGCCGTCTCCCAATTCAACGACAAGGGCGGCTACAACGGCCGCAAGGTCAAGATCGTCTACGGGGACGACAAGAACGATCCGAAGGAGGCGGCGAACGTCGCCCAGAAGCTCGCCTCGGACAAAAACGTGCTGGCCGTTATCGGCCACTGGAGCTCGACGGCTACACTTGCGGGCATTCCGATCTACGAGCGCAACAAGGTGCCGATGATCACGCCGACGGCGTCGCACCCCGACCTGACAAGCGAGAGCACCAAATGGATCTTCCGCAGCTCGACGACGCAGGACATGGAGGGCAAGAACCTGGCGGATTTCGCGGTCAACAAGCTGAACAAGAAGAAGATCGCGATTCTTTACATCAATACGGACTGGGGCAAGTCGAACGCCTCCGCGTTCAAAAAATACGCCGAGCAGAACGGCGCGCAGGTGACGCTGTACGATTCCTATCCGCCTTCCCAGAGCATCGATTACTCGTCGGCGCTGACCAAGGTGAAGGGGACGAATCCCGATCTTCTCTATCTCGGCAGCTTGTACAGCGAAGGCCTCCTTCTCATCAAGCAGGCGAAGGATATGGGGCTCAAGGCCGACTTCATGGGCGCCTCGACCTTCGATTCCGAAGGCTTCCTGAAAGGGGGAGCCGCCGTCGAGGGCGTCTACCTCGACTCCCTGTTCTATCCGGAGGCCGATAACCCGCGGGTGAAGGCGTTTGTCGCGGACTTCAAGGCCAAGTACAGCCACGACGCCGGCTACTTCAACGCTCTTGCGCACGATTCCACGCTTGCCGTGCTCGAAGGCATCAAGCAGGGCGGCGCCACCCGCCAGGGCATCCGCGACGCGATGGAGAAGCTTAATGGCTTTCCGGTCGTGACGGGTGACATCAAATTCGATTCGAAGCGGGACGATACGAACAAGCCGTATTACAACCTCGTAGTGAAAGGCGGCAAGTTCGTTCCCTACCAGTAAACCAACCAATAACAGGCCGGCCGCCGCCGGCCTCATCCGACGTTAGAGAGTCCGCCCCGGTCTGGCGGGACGGACTCCCGCTTGTGAGGGGAGTGCTGCAGCATGCTGATACTTGAACAATGGATTAACGGGCTTGCCCTCGGAGGCGTCTATGCGTTGATCGCGCTTGGCTTCACGCTGATCTTCGGGGTGCTCAAACTGTTTCATATGGCGCACGGCGATGTGTTCATGTTCACCGGGTATATCGTCGTCTCTATCGTCGTATTCGCGTTTGGCGGGCTGCCATTCTTCGTCGTCCTGCTGATCGCCATGGCCGTCGCGTCCCTCCTCGGCATGGCCGTCGAGCGCGTCGCCTTCCGGCCGTACCGCCAATCGGACGAAATTATTCCGCTGATCAGCGGCATCGGCATGTCGCTTATTTTGCAGAATCTGGCGCTCTTGATCTGGGGGCCGGGGCAGATCAACTACAGCTTCAACGTAGGAATCGGCAACGTGTCGTTCGGCGGCATCCAGATTACCGGCATCCGGCTCGTCATCCTGGCAGCCAGCATCGTGATCGTCCTTATCTTCAATTACTGGCTGTACCGGACGCGGACCGGCCGTGCCGTACGGGCGACGGCTGCCGATCCCCAGACAGCGAGCATGATGGGCATCCGGCCGGAACTGATCATCCTCCTGACGTTCGGTGTCGGGTCGGCGCTCGCCGGAGCGGCCACCGCGCTCGTCGGGGCGCTCTACGGGGCGATCTACCCCGCACTAGGGTTTTCCATGGGGCTCAAGGCGTTCGCGGCCTCCATTCTCGGCGGGCTCGGCAACATGACCGGTGCCGTCGTCGGCGGCCTGCTGCTCGGCGTGCTCGAGGTGTTCACCGCCAGCTACATCAATGTCGCCTACCAGGACGCCATCGCGATGGGGATCATGATTCTTGTGCTGCTCATCAGGCCGAACGGCCTGCTCGGCAAAGCGGTGGAGGATAAGCTATGAATGCCCTCCGCAAATACGCACTGCCGCTTCTCGTCGTCCTGGCGCTGCTGTTCCCACTGGTCGTCACGAACGCCTACTACCAGCGCATCGGCGTCATGTCCTGCATCTTTGCGATTGTAGCCTCAAGCCTCGGGCTGCTGGTCGGCCAGGTCAAGCTGGTCTCGGCCGGGCATGCCGCCTTCTTCGGCATCGGCGCCTATACGTCCGCGCTCTTGACGACGAAGGCGGGCATGCCGTTTCTCGTCGGCTTCGCGGTGGCAATCGTGCTGTCGGGACTGGTCGGGTTCCTGTTCTCGGTCCCGGTGCTTCGGCTCAAAGGACACTATCTCTCCATGGCCACGCTCGCCTTCGGCATCGTCGCGCAGATGGTCATGCTCAACTGGGAGGGGCTGACCAACGGGCCGAACGGCGTGCCGGGCATCCCGTTCGCCTCCTTGTTTGCCTTTGAGCTGAACACCGACGTCCGCATGTTCTACTTTACCTTCGCCCTCCTGGCTCTTCTCCTCTGGGGGCTGTCCCGGCTGTACCGGTCGCCGGTCGGCCTGACGTTCCAGCTCATCCGGGAGGATGCGGTGGCGGCCGCCACGCTTGGGGTCAACGTCACCCGGTACAAGGTGACAGCGTTCACTCTCTCCGCGGGCATCGCGGGACTCGGAGGCAGCCTGTTCGCCCATTACATGGCCTACATCAACTACGATACGTTCTACCCGCTGGAGTCGTTCATGCTGCTCGCGATGGTCGTCGTCGGGGGCATGTACAGCCTGTTCGGACCGGTGCTGGGCGCGGTGCTGCTGACGGCCGTTCCGGAGCTGCTCCGGGGACTGGCGGATTACCGGATGCTCATCTATGGCGTCGTTCTCGTGTCGGTTCTGCTGCTCCGTCCTCAGGGCATTCTGTCGGGCAGGCCGAAGCATCTTGAGCTGCGTCCGAAGGAGGGAGCGAAGCGATGACGAAGATTGTATTAGCCGCCCGCGAGGTAAGGAAGCATTACGGAGGCGTCCGGGCCGTCGACGGCTTCTCCTGCGAGCTTCAGGAGGGGCGGCTCATCGGCCTTATCGGGCCTAACGGAGCGGGCAAGTCCACGCTCTTCAACCTGCTGAGCGGTGCGGTGAAGCCGACCTCCGGCAGCATCGAGCTCGCCGGCGAACCTGTTGCGGGCATGCGGCCCGACCAGTTCTCGCGGCGGGGAGCGGCGAGAACGTTCCAGAATATCCGGCTGTTCAAACGTCTTACCATTCTGGAAAATGTGCTCGCCGGGTTCCACCAGAGCTCCGACCTCAGCCTGCTGCGCGGCGTGCTGGGCCTCTCCTCGTATCAACGGGGCAGCGCAGACGTCCTCGAGCGGGCCGGAGCGCTGCTCGAAGCGTTCGGACTGTACGCCAAGCGCAACGAGCTGGCCGTCCATCTGTCGTACGGCGACCAGCGCCGGCTCGAGATCGCGCGGGCGATGGCGTCGCAGCCGCGTCTGCTCTTCCTCGACGAGCCGGCGGCCGGCATGAACGCGTACGAGGGCCAGCAGCTCGTGGAGCTGATCCGCCGGCTGTGGGAGGAGAACACGCAGCTGACCGTCTTCCTGATCGAGCACGACATGGACGTGGTGATGAAGCTGAGCCAGGAAATCTTCGTGCTCGATTCCGGCCGGCTGATCTTCCACGGCACGCCGGAGGAGGTCCGGGGCAGCGACGTGGTTCGCGAGGCTTATCTGGGAGGGGATCTGGATGCTTGAGCTGCACGATTTGACAATTCGATACGACGCAGGCGATGTCGTGCGGGACGTGAACATGACGATTCGCCAAGGCGAGATCGTCGGCCTGATCGGCTCGAACGGAGCCGGCAAGACGTCCATCATGAAGACGATCTCCGGGCTCGTGAAGCCGAGAAGTGGACGGATTCTGTTCGCGGGACAGGACATTACGGGAACGGCTCCATCTGCGGTGCCCCGCCTCGGCATCAGCCATGTCCCGGAGGGCCGGAGGATTTTTGGAGACCTGACCGTGGAGGAGAATCTGCTCGTCGGGGCTTACCGGCACGGAAGGGGAACCCATGCGGCCGAGCTGGAGAGGGTGTACGGCCTGTTCCCCATCTTGGCGGAGCGGAGAAAGCAGCGTGCCGGCAACATGAGCGGCGGCGAGCAGCAGATGCTGGCGATCGGCCGGGCGCTTATGGCGCGTCCGTCGTTCCTCATCCTCGACGAGCCGTCGCTCGGTCTCGCGCCGCTCGTCATCCGCAGCGTATTTCAGATGATCCGCGAGATTCACCGGGAGGGCATGACGATTCTGCTCGTGGAGCAGAATGTCGAGCTGGCGCTCCGCCATGTGGACCGCTCCTATGTCATCCAGTCGGGCGAGATCGTGCTCGAGGGCACGCCGGAGGAGCTGCGCGCCCGCGAAGGCATCATGGATGCGTATTTGGGCACCGGAGAGAAACACTAGGCGAGAAGCGGGGGATGCCACCCGGAGGAAACAGCCGGCGGCGAGGCGATCCCGGAATGGAACAGGAGGCGCATGACACATGACGACAACTAGCAAATCCGACCCGTTCATTCGAAATGGGCGGGAAGAGAGAATAGCGGCTCTCGCCGACCGGCTGGCGGCCAGGTTCGCGGAGCGGGCAGCCGAGCATGACCGGGTGGGGTCGTTTCCGTTCGAGAATTTCGAGGAGATGAAGCAGGAGGGGTATCTCGGGCTCCCGGTTCCGAAGGAATACGGCGGGGACGAGATGTCGCTGTACGAGCTGGTCCTGGCGCAGGAGCGGCTCGCCCGGGGAGACGGCTCCACCGCGCTTGCGGTCGGCTGGCATATGGGCATCGTGCTGAATGAGAGGTACGCCCACGCGTGGCCCGAGCGGCTTTTCGCCTCGTTCTGCGGAGACGTCGTCAACCGTGGAGCCATGATCAATTCATTCGCCAGCGAACGGGCGACGGGCAGCCCGAGCCGAGGCGGCCGGCCGCAGACCGAGGCGGTACCGGTAGAGGGCGGCTGGCTGCTGACAGGCCGAAAGACGTTCAGCACGCTGAGCCCGATTCTGCAGGAATTTATCGTGACGGCAGGCGTAACCGGAACGGAGGAAACCGGGGAGTTTTATGTAGAGCGGGGAGAGGGCGTGCGCGTCGAGGAGACCTGGAACACGCTCGGCATGAGGGCGACCGGCAGCCACGATCTTGTGCTGGAGCGGGTTTTTGTCCCGGAGGCCCATGTCCTCTCGATAACGGTGGGGGGCAAGCGTCCGCCGAGGAAGGAGACGGGCGACGGCTGGCTGCTGCACATTCCGGCCTGCTATCTCGGCATCGCCTATGCCGCCCGGCGCCACGCGCTCCGATTCGCTCTCTCCTACCGGCCGAACAGCCTCCCCGGCCCGATCGCCGAGTTGCCTTCGATCCGGCAGCACATCGCCGCCATGGAGGAGGAGTTCACCGTGGCGAGAGCTTATCTGTACGCAGCGGCGGACCGCTGGGACCGTGAGCCGGAGGCAAGAGCCGCGATGAAGCCGGAGCTCGGGCTCGCCAAGAAGCTCGCGACCAACGCGGCGCTGTCGGTCGTCGACAAAGCGATGCGCATCGTCGGCGGCTCCAGCCTGTCCCGCACCGCGCCGCTCGAGCGGCTGTACCGGGATGTCCGGGCGGGGCTGCACAATCCGCCGATGGACGACACGGTGATGAAGCTGCTCGCCGACCGGGCGCTGGATGAGGCGGGGAGAGAAGACAACTAGAGGAACCGAAGGGGGAAACGAGGATGGGGATTTTTGCGCCGGACGCCTTGGCGGGCAAGCATGCGCTGGTGACGGGAGCGACCGGCGGCATCGGCCGGGCCACTGCCCGCCTGCTGGCGGGCATGGGGGCGTCGCTCACCGTGACGGGACGGAACGAGACTCGGCTCGGCGAGATGGCGGAGGCGATCCGCAAGGAGACGCCGGGCGCGCGGATCGCGGCCGTACCGGCCGAGCTGACGGAGGAGGAGGACCGCAGACGCCTCGTGCGGGAGGCGGAGGGGACCTTCGGGCCGGTCGGCCTGCTCGTCAACAACGCGGGCATGTACCGGTACGGCACCGTCGAGACGGAGACCGACGCGTCCCTGTCGGAGATGCTGCAGGTTAATTTTACCGCGACCGTGCTGCTGACCCAGCTGCTCTATCCCGGCATGCGGGAGCTCGGGGGCGGGGCCGTGGTGAACGTGTCCTCGCTGTCGGGGCTTCGGGGCGGCGCCGGGCACACAGCGTACGCCGCCTCCAAATTCGCCTTGATCGGCTTCACGCACAGCTTTGCGCTGGAGGCGATCCGCCACAACATCCGGGTAAATGCGGTTTGTCCCGGGTACGTGGATACCCGGATGGGCTACCAGGTCATCGGCGAACAGGCGGCGGCAAGCGGAAGCACGCTGGATGAGCAGCTGGCGAGGACGCATGCCGGCATCCCGTCCGGTCGGATCACGACGCCGGACGAGGTCGCCCATACGATCGCCTTCCTGCTCACGGAGGCAGCAGGGAATATGGTCGGCGCATCCGTCAAGCTGTCGGGCGGCGCAGTGCTGTAGCCGTGACGCCGAGCGCAGCCGGGCCGGCACGGCCGGAACGAACAAAACCGCCTGAAGGCATAGCCTTCAGGCGGTTTGCTATTAAGAGGGGGAGCTGCCGGGCGGCGGCGGGCATTCAATTGATGAGGATGGAATCCGAGTATGTATAGCCGCTTTCGAAGGCCGTTCCTTGAATGATGAAATGGTAACCCCAAGCGCGATAGTAATAGCCTTTGGTCACGAGAGCGCTGTCCTGGCCGTATACGTTAGCGCTGTTCGAATTGGTGATCGTCGGAGTGGTGTAAAGCGTGTCCCAGCTGCTGCCGGTCCACCGCTGGATGCGGACCTCCAAGCCGACCGTGTCAACGATCTGGGTCGCGTACGTTTGGCCGATCATGCCGGCCTTGCCGCCTCCCCGGTCAACGAGCGAGGCATTGCCGCTCGACAGGTAGATCTGCCCCGGGTTGATGGCGTTCGGCTGCATGCTGCCTGTGGAGGAGGAGCGCTCGAGGATGAGGCCGGAGCCCTTCATGTCCGATTCCGGAGGAGGAGGGGTCTTGGCGCCGTTCGGATAGACGGCTGCGGCCGATTCGGAAGCTGCCTGGACGGCGGCGCCTCCCGCTTCGGCGGCGGCGGCGGAGGCGAAGACGGGAACGGTGAGCATGACGGCGAGAGGGACGGCGAGCCATTTTCTGAAGATTGGGGACAACGAACTACGAGTAAACATGGATGAATCCTCCTTTTAAGATGGAATTTGGACTTTCATCCTATAAGACAGCGCGAACCAGGGGAGTGTTTACCGATTTTCGAGAAAAATTTGTAAAAAATGTGAGAGTAAGGATGCCGATATGCCTGAAACCAGGAAAAAGCGGCAAGGTTCGAGTTTATCCGCCAACGGGTAAAGAACTAGTAACAGAGAGGAGTTGGATCCATGCAAATCGTCAAGCAGGCCATCCGCAGAGGCAAACGGCTGATCGCCCAGATGGAGGAGACCCGGGTTCCCGAGACGGGCGTCGCCGCCTGGCACCTGGGCCAGTCGGGAATGGCGCTGAAGAGGGGCGGCGTCGTCAGCTATCTCGATCCTTACCTGAGCGGCGATCCCGGCAAGCGGCAGTTCGACCCCCCCATGCTTCCCGACGAGGTGACGAACGCCAGCTATGTCTTTCTTACCCACGATCACAGCGACCATCTCGATCCGTTCACGCTGAACGGCATCGCCAAGAGCTCTTCGCAGGCCGTCTTCATCTGCCCGGCTCCCCATGCGGCCAAGCTTGAGAGCATCGGCATCGACAGCGGACGCATCGTGGCGGCGGTCGTTGGCGAGACCGTTACGCTGAACGGCGTCCGCTTCACAGCGATCCCGGCCAAGCACGAGGAATTCGAGCGGGATGCGGAAGGACGCCATTTGCATCTGGGCTATGTGCTGGACTTGGAAGGAATCAAGGTATACCATGCGGGAGACACGCTCGCTTATCCCGAGCTGCTGGAGACGCTCGTCCCCCATGAGATCGAGATCGCCTGCTTGCCCATCAACGGGCACGACTTCAAACGGTTCGGAGAGAACCTGATGGGCAACATGTCGTTCCGCGAGGCGGCGGATCTCGGGGCGATGCTCGGAGCCGATCTGATCGTGCCGATGCATTACGACCTGTTCGCGCATAATACCGAGAATCCGGCCTACTTTGTGGACTATCTGCACCGGGCGTATCCGGGCCAGCCTTACAAGCTGCCCGTCCCGGGCGAGCGGTTCGTCCACCTCTCCGGCCGGCTGGAGGACGCCTGAGTCCCGAACTGGCGGGAGGAGGGCGAATCCTCTATAATGGATGGACAAATCAGTCTATGGAAAAGAGGATTTCCCATGCAGCCCACATTTGACACACTTCCGATCGGTGAGGCCTGGCTTTCCCGCCTGCAGGCGCTCGGCATCCACGAGCCGACGCCGGTCCAGGCGGAGGCCATTCCGCTTCTGCACGCTAACAAGGACGTGATCGTCCAGTCCCAGACCGGAACAGGGAAGACGCTGGCCTACCTGCTGCCGCTGCTCGACCGGATTGATCCGGCCGAGAAGAAGGTGCAGGCGGTCGTGCTGGTGCCGACGCGGGAGCTCGGCATGCAGATCGTCGACGTGGCCGGCAAGCTGACGGAGGGCACCAGCATCCTGGCCCAGCCGCTCATCGGAGGGGCCTCGGTAGCCCGTCAGCTGGAGAAGCTGAAGCTTCATCCGCAGCTTGTCGTAGGAACGCCCGGACGGATCGCCGAGCTGCTCAAAACCCGCAAGCTGACGATGCACCACGTCCGGACGATCGTGCTCGACGAGGCCGATCAGGTGTTCCAGCTCAGCTCAGTGAAAGAGGTAGAGACGATTCTGAGCGGGGCGCTGCGGGACCGGCAGCTCGCCTTCTTCTCGGCGACAATTCCGGATGAGCTGATCGGGGTGGCCGACCGGTGGATGAACGAACCGGTCCGGCTGACGGCGGGTCCGCCCGAAGCTGCTCCTGCCAAAGTCGAGCATCTGTATCTCGTCTGCGAGGACCGGGACCGGATCGACACGCTGCGGCGCGCCATCCGGACGCTGCAGCCGAAGAAAGCGATCATCTTCATCACCGACACCGAGGTGGCGGCGGAGGTGGAGGGCAAGCTGCGCTACAGCGGCCTCCGGATCGGCTCGTTGTACGGGGATGCGGATAAGCTGGCGCGCTCCAAGGTGATCCGGCAGTTCCGCGAAGGCCGGCTGCCTCTCCTTCTGGCGACGGACGTCGCAGCGAGGGGACTGGACTTCCCCGACATCACCCACGTGTTCCACTTCGAGCCGGCGGCGGATGCCGATCATTACCTGCACCGGTCGGGCCGGACCGGCCGGATGGGACGCAGCGGCACCGTAGTGTCGCTTGTGACCGAGAAGGAGCGTTTCATTCTCGACAAATTCGCCAAACGGCTCGGCATCTCCTTCGAGCGCAAGCGGCTGTACGGGGGCGAGCTGACGGGTCCCGGTGAGCGCCGCGGCCGAGCTGCCGAGGAGCCGCGGAGCGGGCGCGCCGAGGCTGGGGCGCCGTCTGAGCCGGGCCGCCCGGCCGAGAGAGCGGGCCGTGGTTCCGCGCCGCAGAAGCCCGCAGGAGCCCGGCCGCCCAGCGGCGCCGGCCTGACGCGCGAAGACGCCGCCGGAGGGCCGTCGGCTGAGCGCGCGGCCGAGAGGCGCGCCCCGCTGGGCGGCGCGGCAGCCGGGAAGCCGGCGCGCAGCGGAGCCGAGCGGGCGGGCGAGCCCAGCGCGCGGACGTCGGCGGCCGGGCCGGCGCCCGGCAAGGCCAAGGCCGAGTTCAAGGAGGCGCGGCACCGCGACCGCAAGAACAAGGGCGCGCCCAAGTGGCTCAAAGAGAAGCGGGACCGGGAGAACTGACCGATGAAGCGCATCTTCGGGATCCTCTTCGTGCTTCTCCTGCTGCTGGCGGCGCTTGCCTACGGCCTAGTGCGGTTCGTGAGTCCGGAGCGGGAGCTTGACCTGTCCTATCCCCGCATCTCGATCCCGGACAAGGCGGCCCAGCTCCTGCTTGACCGGAAACCCGAGCTCGTGCTCACCGAGCAGGACATCAACACGCTGGCGAAGAGCGAGCTGAGCCGCCGGCCGCAGGTGCGGCCCGACGTCCGGGTGACGGGAGCGGACTTCCGACTGGATGGCAGCCTGCTGCTCGCCGACGTCAATCTACTATATAAGGACCAGCTGCCGGTTGGCGTCACCGCCGTCTACCGGCTAGCCTGGGAGGCCCCCGAGCTGGTCGCGTCGTTCGATCATGCGGAGATCAAAGGCCGGCGGCTGCCGGGCGGATGGCTCGATCCCGGCGAGCTGCGGGTCAATCTGGAGGAGCAGCTCCCCGGGTATGTCGGTATCGCGGGCGTCGAGTTCCCAGGCGACCAGGTGCGCGTCCGCTTCCACTTCGAATCCCCTCTGCGCTGAGCAGGAGGGGATTTTTTTCGTCGTTTTTCGCTGGGGGAAGACCTTCTCCCTTTCTCCTTGTTCCCGGAATGGGACGGACTGGTTTCCACCAGGGACAAGCCGATGGGGCGTTTTGTTTTGGCCGGATCCGTGCTAGAGTAGACGCAGAACCTATCCAGAATAAGGAGGCGCGTCCATGAAGATCGATCGGCTGCTGGCCATCACGATGCTGCTGCTCAACCGCCGGCGGGTGAGTGCCAAGGAGCTGGCCGACCGGTTCGAGGTCTCGATGCGTACGATCTACCGCGATCTCGAGACGATCAGCCTCGCCGGCATTCCCATCGTGTCGCACGCCGGTTCGGCCGGCGGCTACGAGATTATGGAGCAATACCGGATCGACCGGCAGTTTCTCTCGCTGGAGGAGCTGCAGTCGATCGTGGCGGCGCTCCGGGGGGTCCAGGCGTCGCTGGACGAGCAGGAGATCGGCAGTCTGCTGGACAAGGTGGGAGCGCTGGTCGCCCGCTCGGATCAGGAGGGGAGCTCGCTCGGGCAGCAGCTCGTGATCGACCTCAACTCATGGCACCGGGGAGATAAGGAAAAGGAGTGCCTGTCGGCGGTGCGCCAGGCGATTCGGGACCGCCGGGTGCTCGCGTTTCATTACACCAGCTCCGGCGGCGAGGATACCGAGCGGACATGCGAGCCGCTCGGCGTCGTGCTCAAAGGCTATACCTGGTACTTGAGTGCCTACTGCCGGCTGAGGCAGGACACGCGCATTTTCCGGCTGTCGCGGATCGACCGGCTATCGGTGCTCGAGGAGACGTTCGAGCCCCGGCCGCATACGCTCCAGTCGCTGACGTACCGGGGCTCGCGCACCGACCGGCCTGCGTTCATCCGGCTGGTGCTGCAGGTGCAGCCGCGGGCCAAGGCGCGCGTGCACGATCTGTTCGGCGGCTGTCCGATGCAGAAGCAGCCGGACGGCACGCTCCTCGTGACCGCGGAGCAGCCGGACGAGCCTTGGCTTTACGGGATGCTGCTCAGCTTTGGCATGGACGTTCGCGTGCTGGAGCCCGAGAGCGTAGCCGGCGCGCTCGCAGCCAAGGCCCGTGAGATTGCTCTGCAATATGAGGGAATACTGACATAATGGTGGCAAACGGGTTTGGTACGCTAGAGCCAGAGCAGCAAACCAACCGAAACCCGAGGAGGCATTCCCATGTTCGTAACCGTCAACCAATTCGTAAAAAGCTGGTCCCATGAAGCCGCCGCTACCCAGCGTGTTCTGGATATGCTGACCGATGATTCCCTCCGCCAGGAAATCGCGCCGCAATCCCGCACGCTCGGTCAGCTGGCGTGGCATCTGGTCGTGACCATTCCCGAGATGCTGGGCCGCACCGGTCTCGCCATTCCGTTCCCCGAGGGAGGCGAGAAGGCGCCCGCTTCGGCTTCCGTCATTGCGGAGGCGTACAAGCGCACCGGCCAGGCGATGCTCGAGATCGTCCAGTCGCAGTGGACGGACGACTCGCTGCAGCAGTCGAACGATATGTACGGGGAACAATGGCCGAACGGCCTGACGCTGCACGCGCTCATCCAGCACGAGATCCACCACCGCGGGCAGATGACCGTGCTGATGCGGCAGGCGGGACTCCGCGTGCCCGGCATCTACGGCCCGACGAGGGAAGACTGGATCGATCAGGGCCTGACGCCGCTCCTTTAATGCCGTTCCGGCTGCAGCCCGGTCTCCACCAGGAGATCGGGCTTTTTGGCGTCACCGTGGGGGCAGGACAGGGGTATAATGCGGCAGCGAAGGGGATTCTTAGTGGTATTGCCATAGGCAAGCCATTCCCTTCGAGAGGATGAACGAGCATGCTTGACGAACAAACGATCCGAATCGTGCAGGCAACTGCTCCCGTACTCAAGGAGCACAGCACGACGATCGGCAAGCGATTCTATGAACTCCTATTCGCCAAAGCCCCCCAGCTGAACAATCTATTCAACCAGACCAACCAAAAAAGAGGGTTGCAGCAGGAGGCGCTGGGCTACGCGGTCTACGCCGCGGGCGAGCATATCACCAACCTGGAGGCCATCCAGCCTGTCATCGAGCGGATCTCCCAGAAGCACCGGGCGATTGGCATCACGGCGGACCAGTATCCGGTCGTTGGAGAAACGCTGCTGGATGCCGTCAAGGACGTGCTGAAGGAGCAGGCGACCGAGGAGATCATTGGTGCCTGGGGACGGGCCTACGGAGCGATCGCCGACGCTTTTATCGAGCTGGAGAACAAGCTGTACGAGGAAACGAAGCGGCAGCCCGGCGGCTGGGAGGGATTCCGGGAATTTACAATCGACCGGAAGACCAAGGAGAGCGAAGAGGTGACCTCGTTTTATCTGAAGCCCCGCGACGGCCAGGCGATCGCGACGTACAAGGCGGGCCAGTATCTAACGGTCAAGCTGACCATTCCCGGGGAGCAATATACGCATTTGCGGCATTACAGCCTCTCGGACGCCCCGGGACATGATTATTACCGGATCAGCGTCAAGCGCGAGGATGCGCATGGGGAGACGCCGGAGGGATTGGTGTCGAACTACCTGCATGAGCGGATTCAGCAAGGGGATACGGTTATGGTCTCGGCACCGGCAGGGGACTTCGTGCTCGCGGAGGACCAGTCGCCGGTCGTGCTGATCAGCGGAGGCATCGGGATCACGCCGCTGCTCAGCATGCTGAATACGCTGGCGGCCGAGCAGCCCGGACGCGAGGTCGCGTTCGTTCATGCGACGATGAACGGCGGCACGCACGTCTTCAAGGAACATGTCGAGCAGCTGGCAGCGGCACACCCTTCCATCCGGTCGTATGTCTGCTACAACGCTCCGACGGAAGAGGACAAGCGCCAGAAGTCGTATGACAAGGAAGGGGTAGTCGATCTGCCGTTTTTGCAAGCCGCCGCTCCCGGCGGGGAGGCCCGGTATTATCTGTGCGGCTCGCTTTCCTTCATGGAGGCCGTCAACCGAATGCTGCGGGAGGGAGGAGTCCCCGCGGATCATATCTATTACGAGGCCTTCAGTCCCGTCGCCATTCTGGGCGAAGGGTAGCTAGCTGCCCATGCCCGCAGGACTATCGCAACGAAAAACACCCGGAGATCTTCTCCGGGTGCTTTGTGCTGCTGCGGCAGGGAGGTTACTTCTGGCCGGCCAGGTGATCGGCCAGCTGGTCGAACGTGCCGCCCAGGCCCTGCTGAACCATGGGCGCCATGCCGTTGAATGCCGCGAGTTCCTGCTCAGAGGCGTTGACCGGCCCGCCTTGCATCGTCAGCACGGTCTTGCCGTTCTCTTCGGCAAACGTCAGGATGTTGAGAATCTCAAGCGGCCAGTTCGGGTCAAACGGCGCCCGCACCGTATTGCCGTCCTCGTCCGAGAAGGACTGGAGGAACACGAGCTTATCCGGCGCGGCGACCTCCTGGTAGACGAATTTGCCCCACATGACATGCCCTTGGGGAGAATGCTGGCTGCCGAGAAACATGCCGCCGGGCCGTACGTCCATTTTGGCTACCTTCAGCGTAAAGCCCTTGGGCCCCCACCACTTGCCGAAATGCTCCGGATCCGTCCACATCTTGTAAACAAGCTCCCGGGGAGCGTCGTAAACACGGGACAAAACGATTCCTTGGGTTCCTTCTGCTTGATTCATAGTTCATCCTCCTAGATAAAGGTTAGGTGAAGCGAGGAAAAGCAGGGATAGCTAGGTACCGATAAAACGTTACTTGTTTTGTTCCTCCTGGAGCTGCTTCAGGTAATCGCCCAGCCGGTCGAGCTGTTCCTCCCACATGCTCCGGAATGTGTCCAGCCAGTCGTCCATTTGCCGGAAGGGCTCGGGACGAAGCTTGTAATACCGGCGGTTCGCGGAGGGAATCACTTCGACGATCTCCACCTCCTGGAGGACCTTCAGATGCTTGGATACTTGCGGCTGCCGCACTTGAAGCCGGTCGGCGAGCTCGCCAACGGTAAGAGGCCCTTCGCGCAGCAGCTCGACCATCTGGAATCGGTTGGGTTCGGCTAGCGCACTCAACGTTGCTGGATTCAATCTGCCCCCTCCGATCGTTGCCATTATAGCGAGTCGGATGCTTGAACTAACAGCCGGCTCAGCATGGCGTAGTCGGGCGAATCACCCTGGCGGATCTTCAGCCATTTCCGTTCGGGCGGTCCCTCGAATTCCTTCGGGACGTCCAGTCCGGTTGCGTTCATGATCATGAACGCAACGGCGTCCTTGGAGGGAGAGATGACGGCAGCATAATGTCCGTTCTTGAGAAAATGAGGCTTCTTATACTGGATTCGTTCCTCGACCTCCGGGATCGATTCGTGAACCATTTGGCGAAGCTGGCTGCAAAGCTCAGTCTGCCAGGGCTGTGCGAGTGCTTCCATATAGGCGGTTACTTCGGAATTCATTGGGTATAGCTCCTTTCCTGGAGAATGGGTGCACGCTCCTCGTGGCGACGAACGAAGTCGGAAGTGAGTCTGCTAGCAAACTGAGGCCGTGCCGGTGTCGGACTTGATGGTTATTTTTTCCATGTTTTATATATACCAGAGAAGGAATATTCCTGTCAAGGAATAATCGAAGAAAAAATTAGCGAGACTTGCAGAGATTTCGATAAACACGTTCTCAAAAAGCCAACCAGTCTGGTCTCCGTGCGGAGAACAGGCTGGTTGGCATGCCGATGGCGGCACAGCGTGGAATTGGAGGAGTCGGCTCGAATCGACAGCAGCAGGTCGGGCGTCTGTTGATGACCTTTACTATTCTCTTGTCCATACCGGCCAATATCACTTTCAAATTATTTTTCTTGTGAACAGTTGGTACACGCATTTCTCTGCTATCCTATATTTGAACGATACCCGGATAGTGCTCTTGAGTGCATATTCTTTTTCCAGAAACACTTTACCAAAGGCGTTCCGCTCGGTTCGATAAAAGGCTGAACGCGAAGGAGAGACTTGGACATGCACAAACCGAAATTTGTTGCCCACCGGGGGCTTAGCCTGCACGCGCCGGAAAATACGGTCGCTTCCTTTGAATTAGCGGGACGGTCGGGCTTCTGGGGGATCGAATGCGACACGTATTGCACGACCGACGGTCATTGGATCGTCCACCACGACCGCACGGTCGACCGAATGACGGACGGAACGGGAAAGACGAAGGATTTTGCGTTCGACGATATCCGCAAGTTGAACATCGTGTCCGGAGTGGACATAGAAGCGTATCCCGGTCTGCGCATCCCTACCTTGGGAGAAGTGCTCGACATTTGCAAAAAGTATGGGATGCATGCCTTTATCGAAATTGAGGAGTACCACCATGACGACAATCTTAAGGAGCTGGTGCGGCTGGTCGATCGCCACGGCATGCTGGGCAATAGCAGCTTTATCTGCTTTGACTCCGGCTCTCTGCACAAAGTGCGGGCGATCAACCGTCAAGTGCCGCTCGGCTATTTGACCGACAAGGCGCCGTCCGAGGCGGACGAGGCTCTGGCGGAACGGTTAAAGCCCGCGTTTCTGGACTACGATTATCGCTCGATTGCCCCCGAGGACGTGCGCAAGCTGGCTGCCAAGGGAATTGACGTATCGATTTGGACGGTCAATTCGCGGGAGGCTGCCGAGCCTTTTATCGAGTCGGGAGTAGGCTATATTACGACCGATACGTTGTTGATGGACAAGGAGTAAGGATTAGAACGTGCACAATGGGAGGTAACGACCCCGGGATGCCGTGAGCCGTTTTTGCAATAAGAAACAGCAGCCGCCAGGAAGGATGCGGGCCACAGTTCCAGGCGGTTGGCGGGCCTCGATTTCGGGTGGAGCTGCCGGCTAGATCGTCCGGTCCAGCTTCACCTCAAATTCTGGCTTGGTCACATACTCCATGTAAACCGGCTTCCCGTCGAATGCTAAATAAGCTTGATAGCGCGTACGGATCGCCGGGGCGGTCACCAGATCCAGCACGGTTTCCCTCTCCACCCAGCGGGATTCCGACGTTTCCTCGGATGTCCCTAGTGCTCCGCCGACAGGTTTGCATACAAAATCCAGCATCACCTTGGTGGGCACGTCGGTTACTCCGTCATGCCATTTGTGTACGCCCGTATTGGAAAAAACGCCAAACAAACAGGAGACCGTCACGTCGATTCCGCTTTCTTCTTTTATTTCCCTAATTAGCGCTTCGATCAGGTTTTCGCCGGCTTCGACCTGACCGCCGGGACATACCCAGCCGCCATGATGGGTCTTCACCAAAAGGATCTGTCCCAGCTCATTCTCGACGACGCCGCTTACCGCCACAATATGGGTGGGCATAGGCATGTGGATCCACCTCCCTTGTCCGGACTACGCGTTCCTGGCTTTGCCGTAAACGGCATGCCAATGCAGGTGCTTGGAATCCTGCGCCCGCTCAACACTTCCTCGCAGTAAAAATCGCTCGGCATCTGTTCTCCTCCTCCTATTCATCTCCATGCGCGGGAATAGCCGATGAGCCTAGTCTGTCGCCTCTTCCCCGGTACGGGCGACGAGCACCTGCGGGCCCCGAGCCGCCAAAGCCCGAACCGTCTCCTCGGGAGCCCGTTCGTCCGTAATGAGCAGGTTGAAGGCGTCGAGCGGCGCGGTGAACGCGAACAGGTCGAGGCCCAGCTTCTCGTGGGGAGCGAGACAGACGGCCTGCCTCGACCGTTCAAGCACGGTGCGGGCCAAGCTGGCGCCGTCCGCGGAACCGGTGCTGACTCCGCGTTCGGAAACCCCTCCTCCCGTCAGGAAGCACAGGTCGAACGAGAAGAGACGGAGCTGCTCCTGCGCGAACGCGTCCTTCAAGTTCCCGCTTGCAGCCGTCAGCCTGCCGCCGATCAGATACGCCTCGACGTTCGGGAAGCCCCTAAGCGCCTGGGCGACCTGGAGGGAATTGGTGACGACGGTAAACGGCATCTGCCGGGATAGATACTTGAGCATGCCGTACTGGATGCCGGCGCCGCCGAGGTAGACGGAATCGTTCTCTCGGATGCGCGAGGCCGCGAGACGGGAAACCGCGTTCTGGGTCGGCGAGCCCTCCCCATAGCGCTGCTCATCGGGCAGCGGCAGAACGCGGACCTTGGGGAGCGGCACGGCGCCGCCGTACGTCTTTTTAAGCAGGCCCTGCTCCTCCATCATCGTAAGATCGCGACGGATCGAATCAACGGAAAGCTGGAACTGGTCGGCGAGATCCTTGGCGATGACGCTTTTGTGTTGTTCTAGCAGCTCGAGAATGAGCTGTCGGCGTTCTTCGGCAAGCATGGCAAGCCTCCATTCTGGTTATTATTGGAAACTGTACTACTTCACATTATTCTGTTTTCTTCGGTTTTGTCAATCCATTTGCCTCTTATTTATTCCGGATTATTCGTCTTCTTTCTTTGGTTGTGGTTGGCCTTTCCCTGTGCTGATCCTTTCCCAAGCGCTGCCTTTACAGTCGGGCCGTGGAGAAAGAACAGCGATGCGGAATACCGCTGGCTGGATAAGAAAAAAGACAGGAGGGGAAGGAGCATGAAGCTAACCGGGGAACACCGTTATTTGCTGCAATCGGTCAAGGACTGGTTCGGGCAGCCGAAGCAGGTCGCCCATTACGAAGCCGAGCTCGAGCAGGGGCCGACGGAGGCCGAGCGGGCGCTGCTGGATCGGCTCCCTGCGGGGGCCGCCGTCCTGGACGTCGGCTGCGGGGCGGGTAGAATCAGCTTGGCGCTCGCTCGCCGGGGCTGCACGGTTACCGGCGTCGACGTCAGCGGGCTGCTGCTTGCGGCCGCCTCCGCCAAAGCGGAAGGGGTCCGGGGCGTTCAATTCCGCCAGGTCGAAGGCGCGGAGCTGCCGCATGGCGAGGCCGTCTACGACGCGGCGCTGCTGTTCAAGGTGTACGGCTACCTGCCGACCCGGGAGCTGCGCGCCGACTACCTGCGGAGGCTCTGCACGCTCGTCAAGCCGGGCGGAGTTTGCCTGCTCACACAGCATGTCGTGCCGGAAGACGCCATGGGCGACGCGCGGGACGAGACGTTCACGGAGAACCCCGCCTCCCGCTTTCGTATCCTGGAGGAGGGCGATACGTTTCCCGGCGGAACCGGGTATATACGGTGGTTCACGGAACGGGAGCTCCTCCAGGAGCTGTCCGCCTCGGACTATGTGCTGGAACGGTTCGCGAGCGACGAGCCGCATGGCGGAGCGGGCCTCCTCCGTCTGGCGGTTCTCGCGAAATCCGCCGGCGATGGATACGGCCTATCCTCGGGCCTGTCTCCATGATAGAATGGGGATAAGAGAGAGGTGCGAGAGAGCGGGCCGTCCTGCCGGGGCGGCTGTCTTTTCGCAGCCGGTCGGGAAGGTGTCTGCAGATGAGGTTTAGACCATGTATCGATATCCATCAGGGAAAAGTCAAGCAGATCGTCGGAGAAACGCTGGGCGCGGGCGCCGGAGAAGGCAGCGGCGTTGTGGAGAATTTCGTCTCCGAGCACGGTCCTGCCTATTATGCGGATCGGTTCCGACGGGACGGGTTGACCGGCGGGCACGTCATCATGCTCGGACCGGGGAACGAAGCGGCGGCGCGGGAAGCGCTGCAGGCTTACCCGGGCGGCCTGCAGATTGGCGGAGGCATTACGGCGGACAACGCCGCAGCCTATCTTGAAGCGGGGGCGTCCCATGTCATTGTGACGTCGTATATTTTTCGCGACGGGGCGCTCGACCGGGACCGGCTCGAGGCGATCGTCTCCGCCGTGGGACGGGAGCGGCTGGTCATCGATTTGAGCTGCAAGGAGAAGGACGGCCGCTGGTTCGTCGTGACGAACCAGTGGAAGACATTCAGCAGCTTCCAGATCGATGAAGCGAGCATTCGAGAGCTCGAAGGCTTCTGCGACGAATTCCTCATCCACGCGGTGGATGTGGAAGGCAAGCGGACGGGCATCCAGGAGAAGCTCGTGCGCGACCTCGCCCGCTGGGTGACCATCCCGACGACCTATGCGGGCGGTGCCCGCTCGCTTGACGACCTGGCCCTGTTCCGGGAGCTGACCGGCGGCCGGCTGGACATTACGATCGGCAGCGCGCTCGATCTGTTCGGCGGCACGCTGCCCTACCGCGACGTCGTGGCCGCCTGCTCCGAGCGGTAACGCTTCGCGTTCCGCGGGCGGCGCCTCGTCCGCACTTGTTATCCAATCACAGACGGCATAGACTGCTCGAACCCACCACGACCCGGCCTACCTTGAGGAGCAACAGGAGGCCGGGTCTTTTTTGCTGTCTTCCCGATTGCCGAGGGAGTTGGCAATCCCGTTGAGCATGAAGTCGGAGGCAGTAGTAGAGGAAGCAGTAGAGGCTAGTTGCTGAGGCAGTAGCAAAGGCAAATAGCGGGGACAAGCAGCAGAGGGTCAGGATAATAACAAGCGGCAACTCTTTCCGCTGCCGATAAGAGAGGAGGAGGCGGATGGCCAAACGGATCCATATTCTCGGGGCGGCCGGCTCGGGCACGACGACGCTCGGACGGGCACTGGCCGAAGCGCTGCCCCATGTCCACCTGGATACGGACGACTTCTATTGGGAAGATCCGGGCGTCTATACGGCCAAGCGTCCTATTCCGGAGCGGCTTGAACGGCTCTCCGCCGCGTGCGGGGAAGCGGGGCAATGGGTGCTGACCGGTTCGCTGTGCGGTTGGGGCGACCCGCTCATCCCCACTTTCGACCTCGTCGTCTTCCTGGTCATTCCGCAGCAGGTCCGGCTTATGCGGCTGGAGGAGAGGGAGCGCGAGCGTTATGGCCGGGACGTTCTGCCGGGCGGGACCCGGCACGGCCATATGGAGGCGTTCCTCTCGTGGGCCGCCCGCTATGAGACCGGCGGCCCCGAGGTGCGCAGCCGCGCGCTGCATGAGGCATGGCTGGCCGGGCTGACCTGTCCGGTTGTGCGGATCGAAGGCGATACGACGGTCGAGCAGCGGGTGGAGGCGGTGTTGGCGGCTTCGGGCCGTGAGGCCGCGGGAGAAGGGTGACGCCTCGCTTTGTTAAGGCTCCCCAGGTCTAGTTTGACGAACATAGGTTTTGAAACGAAAGAGGGGAGGAACCAGGCATGAACGAACTTGGCAAGCCTCATAGCGAGCCGCTTCGCATCATCATCGGCGCCTCGTCGCAGACTTACCCCGGCTGGACGCCGACCCAGGAGGAGGAGTTGAACCTGCTGAGGCCGGACGACTGGAAGCGGCGGTTCGGCAGCCGGAGGCTGCGCGCCGTACTGGCGGAGCACGTTTGGGAGCACTTGACGTACGAGGAAGGGGTAGCCGCTGCGCGGCTGTGTGCCGAGTACCTCGAGCCGGGGGGCTACATCCGGTGCGCGGTGCCGGACGGATACTTTCCGGATGAGGCGTATCAGCGGATCGTGCAGGTCGGGGGGCCAGGCCCGGCGGATCATCCCGCGGCCAGCCACCGGATCGTGCATACGTACCGTACGCTGTCCAGAATGTTCGAGGAGGCGGGGCTTCGGGTCCGGCTTCTCGAATACTGCGACGAGCAGGGAGTGTTCCACGCGGAGGACTGGGAACCCGAGGACGGCTTCATCTACCGTTCCCTCCGCTTCGATCACCGCAACCGGGACGGCCGGCTCGGCTTCGTGTCGCTCATCGCGGACGCGATCAAGCTGTAGAGGAGACGCTCCCCTATTCCATTTCGCAAAGGAGGCCTGGCATCTTGATCCCTGCCGCCCGCTATTATCCGCCGCCCGAATCGGAGGGCGGCTGGCGAACGCTTGCCCGCAAGGAGGATGCGCGGGCTCTTGGACTGGACCCGGACGAGCTGGCGGCTTTCGCCGACTGGAACCTGTCCATTGGGAATGAGCCGGGGGAACCGCCATCCCCGGTCGGTTTCCTGGCCATCAAGGACGGTTGGCTGGTCCATGAGGCTTACGACCGGCCGGAGACCAGGGACCGCCTGCTGTGGATCGCCTCCATCGGGAAGAGCATCACCTCCTGCCTGTTCGGCAGGTGGCTCGAGGAGGGGCGGCGAGGCAAGCTTCCGTTCCGGCTTGAGCTGGACGATCTGGTCTACGATCCCCGGTATTTGCCCGAGGGGTTTCCGCTGTCGGACGAACGCAAGACCGCCATCACGTTTCGCCACGTGCTGACGCATACGTCAGGGTTGCCGGCGAGCCGGTTCGTAGGAGGGGAGGGCTTCTCCTTCGTGGAGTATACGCTGGGGCGTTCCGCCGCTTATCCGGATACCGTCCGGCTGCTGGACGCGCCGGGTGCCGGCTACGCGTACAGCAACGTCGGCTATAACCATTTCTCCATCCTCGCTCCCCATGTGAGCGGCCGCATGTACCGGGACAGCGTGGAGCGGGAGCTGTTCCGTCCGCTCGGCATCGGGCGCACGGACTGGTTCGGCGAAGGCCCAAGCTATACATACCTCAGCCGCCTGTACGAACCGTCCAACGCGGGTCCGGACATGACCGCGCGCGATCTCGCCCGATATGCGTATCTGCTCCTGAGCGGAGGAGAATGGGAGGGGAGGGTGCTCGTGCCGGCCTCGTATCTGGAGGAGGCCAAGCAGGTGCACCGCATCAATGGCCGACAGCCTGCGGATTACGGGCTGGGCATGCGCACGAACGCCGAGGGCGGGATCTCCGCCTTCTGGTCTCGCCTCATGTTCGCCTTGGTGGGGAAGGGTCTGAACGTTGCGCTCCTCGTCCCGGAGCTGGACCTGCTTCTCGTGCGTACCAGCCAGGTGCAGAGCGAAGGCCGGCCGCCCTTCCTGCCGGAGTTCGCGAGGCGGGCCGAGCGGCTGCTCCTATAGCGGTCGGTGCGGCTGCCGGGCGGAGCCGGGACCGGCCCCGTCACCCCGGACGGCACCAGTATGTCGCCTGGACGGTCGCCGTCACCGTCAGCTCGCCCGGCTGCAGCGGGACGGCCGGCGCCCCCGCCGCGAACGCCGCCTTGAGCGGCACGGGCTCCCCGGGGCCCCGCACCTCGCGGATGCTCGCGGGCAGGGAAGCCAGCACCGCGCCGAGCTCCCGGGCGACCGTCCGGGCCTTCGTCCGGGCGTCCCGGACGGCCTCCGCCAGCGCCCGGTTCGCAAGCGCCTCGGGGTGTGCGGCGGCGAACCGGACGCCCTGGACGACGTTCGCGCCCGCGGCGACGGCCGCATCGACGAGCCGGCCGGCGAGATCGATTGGCTCGGCCGTCACCTCGAGCAGATGGGTAACCTGGTAGCCGCGGAACAGCCGCCTGCCCTCCTCATAGTCGTAGCGGGGCTCGATCCGGTACTCGGTCGTCTGAATCCGCTCCTGCGGAACGCCGAGGGCCCGGAGCGTCTCCACGATGCGGGCGACGGCGGCATTGTTTTCTTGCTCTGCGGTTTGCAGCGAAACGTCCTCGGTCTCCGTCCCGAGGACCAGAATGGCCCGGTCGGGCGTCCCCGACGCCGTGCCGGTTCCGTAGACCTCGATGCGGCACAGCCCCCCGTCCGGCGGCATGGAGGAGCGGGGCGAATAGGCATACGGCATGATGTGGTCTCCTTTCGGCTTGCCGAAGCCGGCATTATGCCCTAATGTATGGGGAAGCAGGCGGTCCGATGCGCGAATCCCCGGGAGCGCATAAAAAAAGCAGCCTATTCGCTTTCGCGAAGGCTGCTTGAAAAGCCGCACGGCCGGTTAAGAGAACAGGCGCACGAGGAAGCCGAGCAGGCCCGCGAAGAAGCCGGGCCGCTTCGCTTCGCCGCCGGAGCCGCTCGCAGTGGGCTCCGCTTCGGCGGTTGTGACGGCTTGGGCGCTGCCCGCCGCGGGCTCTGTCCAGGCTGCCGCCTGCCTGCTTCCGCCGGCCGTAGTCACGAGCACGGTCCGACTCGGGTTGTCCCAGTCCACCTTGCCGCCGAACGCCTCTCCGACGAAGCGGGCCGGCGCCATCGTGCTGCCGGCGACCAGCTCGGCGGCCGCCTCGAGCACGACCGGCTTGCCGTTCTTCTCCACCGTCCGGTCGCCGATCCGGAAGCGGATGACGGTGCCGTCCTTGCGCCCGGTGGCGGTGAGCGTCGCCTGGTCCCACGTCACCTCGGCCCCGAGCGCCTCGAAGATCGCGCGCATCGGCACCAGCGTCGAGCCGTTGCGGATGTACGCGGGCACCTCGGGGCGCAGCTCCTTGCCGTCGACGGCGACCGTCACTTCCGAGGACAGGGAGAGGGTCTTGGCGATCGCCTGCTGGCCGGCGCGGTTATAGATGCGTACCTCCAGCCTCGAGCCCGGCGGGACGCTGGCCGCATCCAGCTGGACGAAGTAAGGAGCGGCCTTTTGCGATTTGACGACGGAGCCGTTCAGCACGTAATCCACCTGCCCGATATCCACCTCGGGAATGCGGATATACGGCACAATCCTCACCTGCTTGCGGAAGGAGGCGCTCCCCTCGCCCTTGGCGTAGCCGGCGGCTGTCGCCGGCTTGACCCCCGTCGCGACCTGATCGAGGTAGAACGGCTGCGCGATGATGGAGCGGTAGGCGGCCATCATGGCGGGATCGTCGCGCAGCGAATAGTCGTTAAGCGATTCCCTGGTCGTCATATTGACGTTGAAGTAGGTGATCGCCTTCACGCGCGGATATTTCTTCGGCAGAACCTCGTACAGCCGGTCCAGGTTCGCGACCGCCCAGGAGGAGTGGGACTTGCCGTCGCGATTCGTCTTGTGCGCGATTCCCGTTTCGCTTAGCATGATCGGCTTCCGGTCCGCGTACAGCTTGTACACTTCGTCGAGACGCTCGATCGGACTCGTGCCGAATTGCGGCAGCGACGGCTGGCCGTCGCCGTACGGCATCGTGTACATGTTGAGGCCGACCCAGTCGACCGCGTCGTCTCCCGGGTAATAGGCGGCCATCGAGTAGCGGGGCACGTCTCCGGGACTCCAGACCATTGCGACGTTCGGTGCTTCTTCCTTCATTACTTTGGCGAGCAGCCGGAACTTCTCGATATACTTCTGGGGATCGCCGTGCCAGACGACCCAGGAGCCGTTCATTTCACTCGCGAAGCGCAGGAAGATGGGGATGCCGGTTGCCTTGGCGTCCCGTGCCCACTTGCGCAAATGCGCGTCGTCCTTCACCTCGTCCAGCCCGTTCGCCGGCTCCAGCGCGATCTGCAGGGCGATGTTCTTGCCCGCCTTCTTCACGTTGTCCGCGTAGCGCTTCGGGAAGTCTCCCGCGTATGGAGAGTAAGCCAGATAGATGGCGTGCTGTTTGCCGTACAGCTTGCTCGACAAGTTGAAGTTGTTGCCCATGTCGGGATCCTGCTCCGAATAGAGGCCGAGGTACAAGCCCGACTCAGGCTCGAATTTGGCGAGCGGCACCTGCTTGGGAGCAGCGGCCCGCCGGATGGCGTCGGCGTCGTCGGTCGAGACGTACAGGTCGAGCACCGGCCGGAGCTCCTGCGCGCGTGCCCAATCCTGGGCTCCCCAGTCCTTGCCGGCCTTGAGCCAATAGTCGTTCTCCAGCTCGTAATACCGGACGGCCTGCGTATAGTCCCGGACGGATTCGTAGTATTGGCCGAGCCGCTTCGCATAGAGGGCGGCGTTCGTCCAGCCGCCGACCGTGCCCTGAGTGGCGTAATGGTCGACCAGCCGTGCCCAAGACGGGGCGGCCTCGGCCGGACGGCCGCTGTCGGCGGCCTTGTTCGCCCGGACCTCCAGGTCCCACCAGCTGTCTGCGGACGCGGGGGAGGGGAGCGAAGCAAGAGCGAGAGAAGCGGCGAGCACGAGGGACAGGGCTCGCGTGCCGCGGAAGGTAGGATGCGGATTCTTGGTAGTCGGCTGCCTCATGAACAATCGGGTCATCCTTTCTTATGGCAAGGACGCATCCGGCATCGCCGGACAGGCCCCCCTGGTTGGTGTGATAGGGTTGTCCTACTAGTATCGGCAGGAAGAAGTGCGGATTAAACCGGAGCGGCGGAAGGGGACAAAATGGCGGCACAGCAAAACCCCCGCTGCTATCGCAAGGACGGCCAGCGGGGGAGGAAAGACTTAGGAAGGACTTGTAAAATAAGAAAGCATATGATAGAATATCATACGCCATTCGTTTATATTTATCATAAATATAGCAAAGTCGAATAATATTGTCAAGAGAAATATGATGAATTTGGGAAAGGGAGGGAGCGGATGAGAGTGGACGATCAAGATAGAGTAGAAACCGACGCTGGCTCTCACGACCGGCAGGAGGATGGCTTTGCCGCAGACTACGATCTGCTGCTGCCTGCCGGGATGAGAACGGACGATCCCGTCCGAATGTATTTGAAGGAAATCGGTCGCGTTCCGCTTCTTTCCTCCGAAGAAGAGATTGCTCTCGCCAAACGGGTACAGCAAGGCGACGAGAAAGCCAAGCAGCGGCTCGCGGAAGCGAACCTGCGGCTGGTCGTCAGCATAGCGAGGCGATATGCGGGCCGGGGGATGATGTTCCTCGACCTGATACAGGAAGGCAATATGGGGCTCATGAAGGCCGTCGAGAAATTCGACTATTCCAAGGGGTTCAAATTCAGCACGTACGCAACGTGGTGGATCCGGCAGGCGATTACCCGCGCCATCGCCGATCAGGCGAGAACGATCCGGGTACCGGTCCACATGGTCGAAACGATCAACAAGCTGAACCGCGTCACGCGGCAGCTTCATCAGGAAATGGGCCGGGAGCCTACGCCCGAGGAGCTGGCCAAAGAGATGGATCTCACCGTCGAGAAGGTGCGCGAGGTGATGAAAGCGGCGCAGGAGCCCGTCTCCCTCGAGACGCCGGTCGGTGAGGAGAACGACTCCAACCTCGGGGACTTCATCGAGGATCAGGAGGTGCTGGCACCGGCCGACGCGGCCGCGTACCAGCTGCTCAAGGAGCAGCTGAACGACGTGCTGGATACGCTGTCGGAACGGGAGGAGAACGTGCTCCGTCTCCGGTTCGGTCTGGTCGACGGACAGTTCCATACGCTAGAGGAAGTGGGCCAGAGCTTCGGGGTGACGCGCGAGAGAATCCGCCAGATTGAAGCGAAGGCGCTGCGCAAGCTGCGGCATCCGAGCCGGAGCAAGCAGCTGAAGGACTTTTTGGAATAATGCAGCTTGCCCTAGCGGCAGAGGGAGGACGCCATGAAAGCCGGATTTGTCATTCGTTGTCTGAACTGCGGGACGGAACACACGGTCCAGCCCGGGCCGCGCGCCTACCGGCAGGAGGCGATCGTCTTCGGAACGGATAATTACGGAGCCGATCATATCTCCTGCGAATGCGGGAATGTGCTCGAAGAAAACAGCCGGTACGAAGGCAAGCCGTTCGAGAGCGAGTTTCGCGTCGAATGGCGGTCGCTGTCCAAATAAGCGGAGCGTCTGCTCGCCGCATCGGCTTGCCAAGGCTGGCCGCCGGCAAACAGGAGGGTGGGGACCGATGCTTCACGCCACCATCCGGGTGGGCTCGGCCGGCCCTGCCGCTCGAACGACAGCTCAAGCCCCGGACGGTCACCGATCGTCCGGGCATGAGCTTCCTGCCCGCAGAACCACCCCTGCACACACAAACAGCCCCATTCGGAATGAATCCGAATGGGGCTGTTTGTTGTATGTGCCCGGCTTGTGTCCTGGCCATCAAAGGCTGTGGGACTGGAGACCGGACAGACTAGCTTATTTGCGGGTCTTCACATAGCTTGGGTAGACGATCTCGCCCGCGTCGAGCTTGCGGAGCTCTTCCTCGGACCAGCCGGCGACCTTGTTGTTCCCCGTGACGCCCGTCAGCTTGATCTGGTACTTGCTCTCCAGATAGGCGTGCAGCGCCGGCCAGTCGGCGTCGGTCAGCTCGCGCAGCTTCTTCTTGCCCTGCAGCTGGCCGAGGATGACGCCGATCGATTCGGCGGCCAGCGCCGTGTTCGGCTGAATCCGGGCGCTGCCGTAAGCAAGCGCGGAGGAGCCGACGTTTTTGCCGGCCATGATCACGTTCTCGTAATTCTTTAAGAGGAAGCTGCGCAGCGGCATGCCGTACTTGTCCGGCCGCCCCATCTCGATGCCCCATTTGTTGGCGCTCGTCCCCTGCAGGTCGAGCGGGTAGCCGCCGATGCTGACGTTGTCGGGATACATCTTGGCCCCGAGCAAGTCGGACACCTTCAGCACGTGGTCGGTTTCGTAATGATTGTATTCGCGGATGTACAGATAGGACGGGAACCCGTTCAGCTGCGCGTTCTGCCAGCCGGGCAGCGTCTTGCGGAAGTGCTCCAGGATGAGCGGAATTTCCTTTTTCCCGAGCTCCATCGCTTCCTGCACCGACTCCGGCTTGGACGGGTCGACCGTGTAGATCAGGAAGGCGTTGATGATGACCTCGCCGTCCCGCTGGCTGACGGCATTCAGGCCACGCAGGAATACCCGGTCGTTCGTCGCTTTGTAGCGGTTGGTTGCGTTCGTGAGGCCAATCGCGAAGCTGCTGTTCACAGCTGTCGACGATTCGTCGAACGTCTTCCAGTCCACGTTCTTGAACTTCATCATCATGCCGGCGCTCATATATTCGATCTCCGAGCCGCCGTAAAAGGCCTCTAGCCCCGGCAGGCGCGTCACCTTGAGCCGGGAAGCGAGCGCTGCATAGTCGGTGTTCTCCACCCAGTAGGAGGCGGCGACTTTTTTCTTGGCGCCGTCCTTGTCCGTATAGACGATCGACTGGAGAGCCTCGGTGCCGTTCACGCCCCCGCCGGTCGCGATCTTGTCGATCCGAATGCCGGATTCGATCGGAATGTCCTTCGCGAGCTTGTCGTTGTAGTACGTGGTGAACTCGGACAGCTTGCGGATCTTGCCGCTGCGGAAGCCGTCGAACAGCTCCTTGGCCCGGCCCTGCACGAGCAGGCGACCTTGCTCGTCCCTCGTCTCGTCGAGGAACAGCATCTCGCCCTGCAGCAGCTGCCCTCCGACCTTGTCTCGCGGATCGAGCACGATGACCTTGAGTCCTTCGTCCTTGGCGGCACGGGCCAGGTACATGCCCTCCATCTCCGAGCCGATGACCGCGACATCGTAGGTTTGGGCGGGCGGATCGGTTTCCTTGGGCGTGGGGGCAGGCGAAGCTCCGCCGGACCCGTTCGTCGCCGCGGTGCTTGGCTGCGGGCTTCCGCCGCCCTGGGCCGCCCGGTCGCTGGAGCGGAGCAGGCCTATGGCGCCGACTACGACGAGTGCGAGCAGAGCAAGCGCCGCGAGCGGCATCCATTTTTTGCTACGTTTCATGAATCGGTTTCGTCCTCCTTCATAACTAGTCACTGTGCCTAGTCTATCATTTTTCCGTTAACCCCCTCAAATGATTTTGGTGCGGCGAACCATGTTATGGAAAAGGCACCTTGCCTTCCTTTGTTGGTCCGGACCCGACAAACACCAAACGAAAAGAAAAGGGAGTGCATTTCGAATGAAAACATCTTCTTTCCGCAAGGTCATGATCGGCGGCCTGACGATGGCGATGGTAATCGGCGGCTCCGCCTCCGCATTTGCCGACGGCAAAAAAGGAAACGAAAACGGCAACGGCAAGAACAATGGCAAAGGCAATCAGCTGGAATGGCGCTGGTCGGGCTATGACAAGCCGGGCAATGGCGGCAAAGTTCCTTACAATACTCTTGTAAACGGCAACATTAACATTATCTTCAATTTCCACGACGTGAAGGGCGGCGACGTCGAGTGGGTAACCCGCAACCTGGCGAGCCTGGCTCCGCTGCGCGTGTTCGAGGGCTATGAGGACGGCTCGTTCCAGCCGCGCAAAACCGTAACCCGCATCGAAGCGATCACGGCGGCCGTCCGCCTGATGGGGCTGCGCGAGCAGGCCGAGTCCAAGGAAGAAATGAGCACGGAGCTTAATTTCAAGGACGCCGACAAGATCGCCAAGAAATATCCGTGGGCGGTCGGGTATGTAGCGGTTGCGGCGGAGAACGATCTGTTCACCGAGACCGACCAGACGGTTAACCCGGAAGCGCCGGCAAGCCGCCTGTGGGCAACTACGCTGCTTGTGAAGGCGATGAAGCTCGAAGGCGAAGCCAAAGCCAAGATGAACACAAAGCTGGACTTCCGCGATGCGAACTCGATTCCGGCCGGCTCCGTCGGCTATGTAGCGGTTGCGCTCGAGAGAGGCCTCATCGACGGCTACGAGAACAACACTTTCCGTCCGGACAAGCCGGTGACGCGCGCCGAGCTGGCTGCGCTGCTTGACCGTACGGGCGATCAGCTTCCGGGCGTCGGACAATCGACCGTAGCCGGAGTAGTTCAGGGAGCCGTCAGCGACAACAAGCTGACCGTGAAGAAGGGCAATGAGCTGGTCCAGGTGAACGTCGACCCGAATGCCTTTGTCTTCAAGGACGGCAAGCAGGTAACCGCAGCGGATATCCAGAAGGGCGACGTAGTCAAGGTGCGTCTGTACAACAATACCGCGATCTTCATCGAAGTGGTGAAGTCGGGTGCGGACCAGAACCAGTTCGTCGTGAACGGCCTGTTCGACTCGCTCAAGCTTGACGAGACTGGCCGCATCTCGTCCATTACGGTAACTCAAGGCACGTACGGCAATAACGATACGGTAACCGGAGACGCCTATGACGACAACGTGACGAAGGCAACCTACAACGTCTCCAAGGAACTGCGGATTATCGGCGACTCCTCCAAGCTCGTGAAGGGCCAGCCGGTTACACTGTCCGGCAAGGACAAGCTCGTCGAATTGATCCAGATTCATAACGTAACCCGTTAAGCTACTTGCAAGACTTGGCGCGCAAGGGAAAGAGAGGCACGGCTCCGGGCGGCCCAGCGCCGTCCGGACCCTCTGTCCCAAACAAAAACAGCCCCGTTCCGAGCGGCAGCTCGAGACGGGGCTTTTGCCGATCGGAGAGAGAGGAGCCGCGGCCCCTTTCCGATATCGAACGGTGGAGCCTTCTAGCCCGCGGGGCTGTGAGCGGTGCGTGCACTCTCCCGGATGCGGGGTTGCTCGGTCCGCCTTTCGCGCTATAATTAAGGGCAGAGAGGGGTGGAGCCGTGAGTTACCGCTTGGTCGTTCAGTTCACGCCGCTGGACGAGCTGTTCAGCAGCCTGCATACTTATATTTGCCGCAAATCCCATAAGAAGATCGACCTCTCCCCTTCCTGGCCCAAGGAAACCCGCCAGCGCCTGACGCCCGCGTTCGCATCGGAGCTGGACGAGCTGCAGGTGGATGCCGACTGGCGCCTAACGATGCTGCTCGTCCATCTCTGTCCAGGGGAGACACCGGAAGCCTTCCTCGCCTGGCTGGATGGCCTGACGCCGGGCGGCATGTACGAGCTGATGGCCGAGTACGGCCATCAATTCCCCGGGCAGATGAGCGAATACCGCTCGCGGACGCTATCGCACTTCGAGCAGTGGAACGAACAGTACTTTCGAAAGATTGACCCGGCTATCCTCGAAGGGCTGGAGCGGGAGCGTGACAAGCGGCTCGGCGTGCTGGCGGGGATGCCGCCGGACTTGTTCGTGGACGAGACGACGAACGGACTGGCGTTCAAGCCGGTAGCGGGACTGGAGGAGCTTGTGCTCGTCCCGCAGTACCATTTTCAGCCGGTGAACATTATCGGATCGTACGGCCCGCTGACGATCTGTTATTATTCCGCCCGTTTCTATATCGGCGATGACGCGTTCTTGACGCCGCACGAATATCGGATGATCCGCAGTCTGGGGGAAAAGAGCCGGCTGATCATCCTCAAATATCTTCACAAGGGGCCGCGGAGCTTCATCGAGATTGCCCGCCATCTCGGCTTGTCCAAGGGCATCGCTCACGACCATATCTCCAAGCTGAGGCAGGCCGGGCTGATTTATGCCCATTTTGAGGGAGAGACCGTCACCGAATACAGCCTCCGGCCCAAGGCACTCAAGGAGATCGAGAGCCGGCTGACCGCCTATATCGAGCAGGACTAACGGGACGGGAACGCCAAGAACAAACGGCAAAACGCACCTTTTTTCCGAGAGGAAGAGGGCGCGTTTTTTTTGTATGCAGTTCTCTCTTTACAGAACCGTCATACGTTTCTATAATAGGCATAACGATCAAAACACACCTGATTAGTCGGAATTATCCGCGACCATATCGTCGCCTGCCATTTGGTCTAGCCTAGAGAGACAGAGAAGAGAGAGATGAGGGGACGCCATGGAAGCAGTCAAGCTGCCGCAGCCGTACGGCCTGCGGCTGGAGATGATTCGAGCGAAAGGGTATACGAGTGAGCAGATCGTCGCTCTGCTTGGGAAGGATAGCGCGGAGGCCCTGCGGGAGCAAGTCGGGCAGGAAGGTAATTGGGACGGCTTCCTCGATTATGTGCGCGAACACAGAGGAGAAGTGGAGACGGCGCTGACGACCGGATACCGGTTCAAGTTCCTGACGATCGGAGGCGTCCGGAGTCTGCTGACCATCCGATTCGGCAAGGAAGAGGGCAAGGATTTCCGGTTCGGCGGCATGTTCTTGGAGGATGTCCGCCTGTGCCCGGAGGAGCTGGCGGAGCTGAGAGAGCTCGTGCCGCGGCATTGGGCGTTCGTGGAGGAGCCGGGCGGGCAGGGAACGGAGCCGGCACCGATTCGGATTCAGCTTGCGGACTAGCCACGGCGACACGTTAGCACTTGGTTGGAATGGATGGGCAGGGTACGATAATCTGTTCATTGATCAGCAAGCCTAAAGAGGGTCATCTACACGACAAGTGTAATTGACCCTCTTTATGTTTCTATTTGTTATTTGTCCCCATTATTTTAACAATGCCTCTACCTGTGGTTTAAAGAGTCATTTCGTCTTGACGCATTACAACATAATGGTTAACATTACCATAACGTTTGTGAAATGGGGTAAATAAATGTATAATTTGATTTTGAGACAACCTCATCATCATGAGAGGCGTTAACACATTCCTAAAAGATTAGGGATGGGTTAACGCTCTTCGCGCTTCCCATCCTGCGATATGCAACGCGCAGGACCCATGGGTCCTGCGCGTTTTTTGTTTCAGCATATAAGAAAAGGGAGGGCTAAAGAAATGACAATCATGACAGATGCGAAAGGGAATATTTTTTTAGAATTCTTAGAAATCGAGGAAAATCAACTTGATGTTACCGCACTCGATGCACCACTAACCCATGCATTAATTGTAGTGGAATGCCAGGGGAAGTACCTGTTCATGCATAATAAATGGAGAAACAGTTGGGAATTGCCCGGAGGTATTATCGAAGAAGGAGAAACTGCCAGGCAATGTGTAATTAGGGAATTATTTGAGGAAACCAATCAAAAAATAGATGAAGTTGCCTTCAAAGGTTTAATGAAATTTAGACTTCAACCAAGTTTTCATGGTCCTGAAAGGACAGAGTATGGCGTTTTATTTTCAGGTCAACTATGCCAACTTGATGATTTTGTTGAGAATGATGAAGCTAGGGCAATTATTCTGTGGGACGGTATATCGAAAATTGGACAGATTGATGAGATAGATAAGAAATTGATTGAGTTCACCTGATTTATCATAACTTTAAATAAAGGGAGAAATTTTTTTGTACAGGCAGATGAGTTAGCTGACGATGATGTCTTATAAACGACAGTGTCTTACACTGCCTTAAATAAAGCATAAATAGCCCATTGCCCTACAAATTGGAAATTAAGGAGCTTCCAAATTTCGGTGATGGGCTCATTGAATTTTGATAAGCACTACACTACATTAGACTGAGAAAATAAAGTTAGACCGGACACTGTGGATTAAGCTAAACCAGCTAATAGCTTGTCAAGATTTTTCAATAAATGTTTTAGAAGATGATGTTATACTTAGATCTGTGCATGCCAAATAACCCTCCAATCTGTGACTGGAAGGTTTTTCATATCGCTGGTCTT
>NZ_BOSI01000008.1 GCF_018403265.1 Paenibacillus sp. J31TS4 | reverse complement strand
TTCACGGAGGTAACAGGGGTTCGAATCCCCTACGGGTCATAGTAAGGGCGCTTAGCTCAGCTGGGAGAGCATCTGCCTTACAAGCAGAGGGTCGGCGGTTCGATCCCGTCAGCGCCCACCATAGAAGGTTTTTACTGACGCGGGGTGGAGCAGCCCGGTAGCTCGTCGGGCTCATAACCCGAAGGCCGCAGGTTCAAATCCTGCCCCCGCAACCAATCTTCCCTTCATGGGAACAATAGTGTGGAGCCGTGGTGTAGAGGCCTAACATGCCTGCCTGTCACGCAGGAGACCGCGGGTTCGAATCCCGTCGGCTCCGCCATTGATTATTACCATTCAGTTTTCCGTAGGAGCCATTAGCTCAGTTGGTAGAGCACCTGACTTTTAATCAGGGTGTCGAAGGTTCGAGTCCTTCATGGCTCACCATTTTTGCCTCACAAAAATGGTCGGAGCGATATAGATCGGTCAGACGGTTGCTGGAACAAACAGATTGATTGCCATGCGGTTGTGGTGGAATGGCAGACACGCTATCTTGAGGGGGTAGTGGGCGAAAGCCCGTGGAGGTTCGAGTCCTCTCAACCGCACCAACTTCATCTTCGGATGAGCGTAACAAGAATTTGCAGCATGCGGTCGTGGCGGAATTGGCAGACGCGCTAGATTCAGGTTCTAGTGGTGTAACAGCCGTGGAGGTTCGAGTCCTCTCGACCGCACCAAATTCCCTTAGGGGAAACAAGAATTTGCGGAAGTGGCTCAGCGGTAGAGCATCGCCTTGCCAAGGCGAGGGTCGCGGGTTCGATTCCCGTCTTCCGCTTTTTTCTTGATTTCTTCACTTGTGTGCCCTTAGCTCAGCTGGATAGAGCGTTTGACTACGAATCAAAAGGTCGGGAGTTCGAATCTCTCAGGGCACGTATTGATAAGCCGGTATGGCGGAATGGCAGACGCGCGCGACTCAAAATCGTGAGGGAAACCGTGGGGGTTCAAGTCCCTCTACCGGCATTAACAGGTTTCCGGCATACACGTTTCTGGCTGCGCGGATGTAGTTCAATGGTAGAACTCCAGCCTTCCAAGCTGGTAGCGTGGGTTCGATTCCCATCATCCGCTCCATCTTTCATTCGACTGAACAAGCCGTGGTTGTGACCACGGCTTTTTTGTATGCTTTTTTGCGGTTGTCGGCATGGCCTTCGGCCTCAAGGCGAGCCTTCAAGAACTATAGGGAGATCGGATGCTGCCTTCAAGCCGAATGAGGTAAAAAGGAGAGTCTCTCTCGCAGTATGGAAGGAGCAGGCTTCACCGTTTCAACCCGATTGAGATAGTGCCGAGGATTGCCTGGCCGGATGCCATCCCGTATAGTAAAGAGAGCCCCTAGCCAGCCGGGAATCGGCCAGGAACCTTTTGCCTGTATACCGGGAAAGGGAGCAATTCGTTCGCTTGGGGAATGATAAACAGGGTGAAGGAGATCGGAAAGATGGATGCATTCAAGCGGCAGTTAGACAAATATGCCGAATTGTTGATTAAGGTTGGGGTTAACCTGCAGCCGGGACAGGTTCTTTTGGTGGAGTCCCCTTTGGAAACCGCTGAGCTGACTCGGAAGGTTGTCCGCAAGGCCTATGAAGCAGGGGCCAAGTACGTGCAGGTGCAATGGGATGACGAAGCGGTTACCCGAGCAAGATTCGAGTCCGCTCCAGACGAAAGCTTTACCTATTACCCAGCGTGGAACGCCCAAATGCTGGAGCAGCTCGTGGAAGGCGGCGGTGCCGTGCTCAACATCAAGGTCCCGGATCCGGACCTGTTCAAAGGCATTGACCCGGCCAAAGTTGCAACTTCGACCAAAGCGGCTGCCATGGCTCGTCAGAAGTACCAGCAATACGTTCGGACGAACAAGTTCAGCTGGTGCCTCGTAAAGGCACCGACCCGGGCTTGGGCTGCCAAAGTGTTCCCTGAGCTTCCGGAAGAGCAGCGGATAGAAGCGATGTGGGAGACCATTTTCAAGATGAACCGGGTGGATCAGGAAGATCCCGTGGCGGCCTGGCACGAGCATATAGCCAAGCTGAAGTGTGTGCATACGGCCTTAAACGAGAAGAAGTTTAAGAAATTGCACTACAAGGCGCCGGGAACGGACCTGACGATCGAGCTGCCAGAAGGTCATCTGTGGCTCGGTGGCGGCAGCTATAATCAGGACGGCGTTTACTTTGTCGCCAACATGCCGACGGAGGAAGTATTCTCCATGCCGCACCGGACCGGCGTGAACGGGAAGGTCTCGAGCACGATGCCGCTTAACCTTGGCGGCCGGATCGTGGACAAGTTTAGCTTCACTTTTCAAGACGGCAAGGTGGTCGATTATTCCGCCGAGGTGGGAGAGGAGCATCTGAAGACGCTGCTGGAAACGGATGAGGGAGCCCGCTATCTGGGCGAGATCGCGCTGGTTCCCCACGATTCTCCTATCTCGAATCTGAACAGGATCTTCTACAATACCGGGGTGGATGAGAATGCGTCCTGCCATTTGGCGTTAGGCAGCGCCTATCCGTTCACGCTGGAGAACGGAACCAAGATGTCCAAGGAGGAGCTTCTCGAGAGAGGGGCGAATGTGAGTCTGACGCATGTCGACTTCATGATCGGCTCCTCTGAGCTGGATATCGACGGAGAACTGCCGGACGGAACCGTCATTCCGGTATTCCGTCAAGGCAATTGGGCTCTGTAAGCAAGGAGACTGGCCAATTAGGGTGGATTTTCAAATTAATGAGCCGGGGGAAACCCGGCTTTTTTCTTTTGGAGGCGAAGACAGAGGACTGGTAAGCAAGCGATCGAGCCTATAGCAGCACGAAGGGATAGGGCCCGTAAAAGGAATTGCAATGATGTGGAATGGAGGGGACAAGGCGGGAGAAGTAGAGAAGAGTCTCACATGAGGCGAGAGCCAGAGGATCACCAAGGGTTGGCGGATCCACGAGGACTGGCGTGAAAAACTGGTATCGCTTACAATATGGTCAGCGGGGATTGGTGGAATTCCCACACAGAAAGCAAGCACGCGACGAGGAGATGGGAATCCGCCGTTTATCCCCAAAAATCCGGCCGTTTGGCAACCCCCGCGCTCGGCCGAATGAAGAGGAGCAAGTGCCATGCTGGATCTAATTATCCGAAACGGCCGGATTGTCGACGGAACCGGGAATCCCTGGTTTTATGGCGATGTCGGTGTCAAGGAAGGCCGCATTACCCATGTGGGACGCGTCGATCAGGAAAGCGCCGAAACGGTGGATGCACAAGGGAATGTGATCGCCCCCGGCTTCATTGACGGGCATTCTCATTCGGATCTGCTCCTTCTGGATCAGCCGAATGCCGAGATGAAGCTGCAGCAGGGCGTCACTACGGAAGTGGTGGGCAATTGCGGGCTCGGTCCCGCTCCGCTGCTTCCGCCCTTCGAGCAGGCACTTGCTTCGTATGTGGAGCCGGTGCTCGGCCGGACGTCCTGGGAGTGGAGCTGGCGAACGGTGAACGATTACCTGTGCCGTCTTAGCTCGGCTCATGCCTCCGCTAACGTAGCGACCTACGTCGCACACGGGTCGCTGCGCATTGCCGTCATGGGCTTCGCGAACCGACCGGCGACCGCCGAGGAGCTGGCGCGTATGAAGACCATGCTCGAGGAAGGTATGAAAGCCGGTGCGATAGGCCTGTCTATCGGCCTTCTCTACGCGCCTGGCAGCTACACCAGCCGAGAGGAACTTGCCGAGCTGTGTGAGGTCGTTGCCCGGCACGGGGGACTATTGGCGACCCATATCCGCGGCGAAGGCAACAATCTGCTCCCATCCGTGCGCGAGGTCATCTGGATCGCGGAGAAGAGCGGCGTCGCGCTGCATGTGAGCCATTTGAAGGCGGCGGGCGCGATCAACTGGGGGAGCGTTCACGATGCGCTGGAGCTGATCGAGGCGGCGAGGACTCGCGGACTGGACGTCACCTGCGACGTCTATCCGTATGCGGCCGGCTCGACGTCGCTTACGACGATTTTGCCCCCTTGGGCGCTGGAAGGCGGCATCGAGGCGGTGCTCGCCCGGCTGGAGGACCCGCTCCAGCGCCGGCGCATCAAGGAGGAGCTGCGGCACGAGCAAAGCGATTGGGACAACCTTGTGCTGTCCACCGGCTGGCAGAGCGTCTACCTGTCCGCCATTCCCTCGGAAGCGAATCGGGGCTTGGAGGGCAAGCAGATGGCCGAGGTGAGCGCATTGATGGGGCAGGATCCCGAGGATGCGATGATGGATCTGCTTCTTGCGGAGCGGGGGAACTTGTCGATCGTGTATTTTCATATGGCGGAGAGCGATGTCCGTGAGGTCATTCGTTACGATCGGTCGCTCATCGCGTCGGACAGTCTGGGCTGTGTCACCGGGAAGCCGCATCCTCGGTCCTATGGCACCTTTCCCCGGCTGCTCGGCAAGTATGTTCGTGAAGAGAAGCTGCTGACGCTGGAGCAGGCCGTCCGCAAAATCACCTCTTTCCCGGTTCAGCGATTTCAGCTCGGGAGCAGAGGATTGCTGGTTCCGGGCTACCAGGCAGATCTCACCGTCTTTGACCCGGAGACGATCTGCGACGGCGCGACCTATGACGATCCCATGAGGTATCCCTCGGGAATCAAAAATGTCTGGGTGAACGGGAAGCCGGTCATGGACAAAGGAAGGCATACCGGGATGCGAAGCGGAGTTTTCTTGCCGGCGAGCGGAATGGGCTGCCATTGTCATCATTAAGCGAGTGGAACGAGCTCTCATCATTAAGCGAGCGGAACGAGCTCTCATCATGAAACGACGTGACAAAGGAGAGGAATTATTATGGGACAGATTGAAAATCGGCTGAAGGAGCTGGGGATCGAGCTGGAGCAAGTGCCGAAGCCGGTCGCCGAATATGTACCGGCCAAAACGGTCGGCAGCCTGGTCTATACTTCGGGATGCGACTGCCGCGTCAGCGGCGTGCTGAAGTATACCGGCAAGGTGGGCAAGGACCTGACGGTGGAGCAGGGCTACGACGCTGCGCGGCAGGTGATGATCAACATTCTGTCCGTGCTCAAGGAGCATCTTGGTGAGCTTGACCGGGTGAAGCAGGTGGTCAAAATGCTGGCTTTTGTCAATTCGGCGGACGGCTTCGTGGAGCAGCCCTACGTCATCAACGGAGCCTCCGAGCTCCTCGTTCAGGTGTTCGGAGAGAAGGGGCGGCATGCCCGCTCCGCCATCTCCGCCAACGAACTGCCCTTCGACACACCGGTCGAAATCGAGCTGATTGTTGAGATTGAGTAGAAGTAGAGAGAGCGACCGCCGGTTCGGCGGTCGCTTTTTGTTGAAGGTTAGCGGGTATGAGGACTAAGCAAGCGGGGGAAGCTGGACGCTGACCGAATGCTTAGCGGGATTGGGTTTAGGCGAGAACGGGAATCTGAGGGGATCGGAAGCTAAGCGAGAGATGGCTAAGCATGAACAGCAGGCCGTACTCCCGTCTCCGCCTCCGCAGGCAGCGGGAAGTGGCAGGCGAAGGAGTGGTGCTCGTCCTGCGGCGTGAGCGCCGGCTCCTCCCGGCGGCACCGCTCCTGCGCGAACGGGCAGCGGGTATGGAACCGGCAGCCGGCAGGTGGATGAATCGGCGACGGAATCTCGCCCTTGAGAGGAAGCGGATTCGACGACGGATTCAGCTCGAACTTCGGCATGGCGGAGATGAGCGCGCACGTGTAAGGATGCCGGGAGGCGGTGAAGATGGTATCCGCCGGCCCGATCTCGACCAGCTTGCCCAGATACATGACGGCGATCCGGTCGCTGATGTGCCGCACGACATCGAGGCCGTGGGCGATGAACAGATAGGTGAGACCGAACTGCTGCTGCAGATCCTGCAGCAGGTTGATGATCTGCGCCTGGACGGAGACGTCGAGAGCGGAGACCGGCTCGTCGCAGACGATCAGCTTGGGCCTAAGCGCCAGTGCGCGAGCGATGCCGATCCGCTGCCGCTGCCCTCCGCTGAATTCGTGCGGATAGCGGTTCAGATAGGACCGGCTGAGGCCTACGGTCTCCATCAGCTCACTGGCCCGCTTGGTCCGCTCCTGCGGCGTGCCGACCCGGTGAATATCGAGCGGCTCGGCGATCAGGCTGCGCACCGTCTTGCGTGGATCGAGCGACGAGAACGGGTCCTGAAAGACGAGCTGCATCTCCCGGCGCTGCTCCCGCATTTGCCGCCGGGTGAGGCCCTGCAGGTTCACCCCGTCGAAGCTCACCGTCCCGGCCGTCGGCTCGATCAGGTTCAGCAGGACGCGAGCCAGCGTCGATTTGCCGCACCCGCTCTCACCGACGATGCCAAGGATTTCGTTGCGGTAAACCGACAGCTCGATGCCATCGAGCGCATGCACACGGCTGCGCTGCTTGCCAAACCGGCCTTCCTTGACCGGAAAATGTTTCGTCAGGTTCTCTGCACGTAACAGGACGTCCGGCATGGGAACGCCTCCTTTCAGGAATAGAGAATGCAGGCAACGCTGCGGTCCTCGTCCATCGGCACGAGAGGCGGGACGGCGGCGAGACATTCTTGTCTGGCGTGGGGACAGCGTCCCGCGAACCGGCAGCCGGGCGTTTCCTCCCGGGGGTCAGGCACGGTGCCGGGAATGCTGTACAGCCGCTGGTTCAGCGTGTCCGCGCTCGGGATCGCCTTCCACAGTCCCTGGGTATACGGGTGCAGAGGCTCTTCGTACAGCTTGGCGATGGGGGCGGTTTCCACGATGCGGCCACCGTACATGACGATAACGCGATCGGCCATCTTCATCATGACGCCGAGATCGTGGGTGATGAACATCATGGACATGCCGCTTTTTTCCTTAAGTGAAGCCAAAAGCTCGAGAATCTGCGCCTGGATCGTCACGTCAAGCGCGGTGGTCGGCTCGTCGAGGATCAAGAGCCGGGGCTCGCACGCCAGCGCGATCGCGATCATCGCCCTCTGGCGCATGCCGCCGGACAGCTGGTGCGGGTAATCGCCGTGCCTTTTCTCCGGTGAGGGAATGCCGACGAGCTGCAGCAGCTCGATGGCCCGTTTGCGGACCTCGCTTCGCGACAGCGGCAGATGAATGGCCAGCGCCTCTTCGATCTGGCTGCCGATTGTGAAGACCGGGTTGAGCGACGTCATCGGCTCCTGAAAGATCATCGCCAGGTCCTTGCCGCGGTATCGGTTCATCTGCTTGGCGGATAGGCCGGTCAGCTCCGTCTCCTCCAGCCGGATGCTGCCCTCCTGCACCTGCAGCGGCGAAGCGAGCAGACCCATGACGGCGAGCGAGGTCATGCTTTTGCCGCACCCGCTCTCCCCGACGATGCCGAGGGTCTCTCCTTTGCGAATCCGGAATGTGACCTGGTTCAGGATCGAGATCGGGCGGCTGCCGTCGCGGTATCCGACGGTCAGGCTGTTCACGTCTAATAGCGATTCGTTCATCCTCTCACCTCCGCTTGTTCATGCGCGGATCGAGATGATCCCGCAAGCTGTCGCCGAGCAAATTCAGGCAGAGCACCGTCAGGAACACGGCCGCTCCCGCCACGATGGAGTAGAGGGGCGAGATGGTCAGATAACTTTTGGCCGCGTTTAGCATGGATCCCCAGGAGGGGGTGGGGGGCTGGACCCCTAGTCCGAGAAAGCTGAGCCCCGCTTCGATCAGAACCGCCGAGGCGAAGGTCAAGCTGAACTGGACCAGCAGCGGAGACAGCGAGTTCGGCAGAATGACGCCGAACATGATGCGGCCGTCTCCCGCCCCCATGGACCGGGACGCCTCCACGAATTCCCGGCTCTTCATCGTCAGCACGCTGCCGCGCGTAATCCGCGCGAAGATGGGGACCGAGACGAGGCCGATCGCCAGCATCGCGTTGTAGATATTGGGGCCGAGCACCGCCATGACGGCCAGCGCGAGTATGATGGACGGGAATGCGAGCAGGCCGTCCAAAAACCGGCTGATAAGCGCGTCGAGGGCGCCGCCGTAATAGCCGCTGACCAGCCCGAGTACGACGCCGAACAACAGCGCGATCAGCGTGGAGCATAGGCCGACGAGGAGCGACACCTGGCCCGCGTAGACAATCCGGGTGAAGATGTCCCGCCCGATCTCGTCCGTCCCGAACAGATGGCTCCAGGAAGCGCCGAGCAGCGGATCGGCTGCGATCTGGTCGTACCGGTAGGGAGTGAGCAGCGGAGCCAGCAGAGCGAGCAGTGTAATCAGGAGCAGGAACGAGAGACAGAAGGCGGATGAGGGGTCTTTCCAAAGCTTCTTCATGGGTCGCCTCCGTTAGTTGTATTTGATCCGCGGGTCCAGCATAGCGTTGATCAAATCGCCGACAAGGTTCATGACGACGATAAAAACGGCGGAAAGCAGCACCGCCCCCTGCACGACCTCGTAATCCCGCGACAGAATCGACTGGATCATCAGCCAGCCGAGTCCCGGCCAGGCAAAGATCTGCTCCGTGATGACCATCCCGCTCAGCAGGAGGCTGAAGTTCAGCGTCACCACCGTCACCAGGCCGGGCAGTGTGTTGCGCGCGACGTGCTTGCCGATGACGAGCGCCTCGGAGACGCCTTTGGCGCGGGCGGTCCGAATATAGTCCTGGTTGACGATGTCGAGCATGCCGGAGCGCAGGAAGCGGAAAACCTGCGCCGCGTTGATGATGCCGACCGTCAGGACGGGCAGGACGAGTCCCTTTAGATGGAGCCACGGATTCTCCGCGAGTGACGCATAGCCGCCGGCCGGCAGCAGATGGACCTTGTACGCGAAGATCAGCATCAGCAGGATGGCGAGCCAATAGGCCGGCACGCTGAAACCGAACAGCGAGACCGACCGCATGAGCCGGTCGACCCAGCTGTAGCGGTAGACGGCTGCGAGTACACCGGCCGGAATCGCAATGAACAGGGACAGCAGCGTCCCGAGCACGGCGAGCTCCAGCGTTTTGGGAACCTTTTCTGCGAGAAGGGAGAGGACGGGCTTGCCATCCAGGCTGGAGGCGCCGAAGTCGCCGCGCACGAGATCACCGATCCAGTGCAGGTATTGGCTGAGGAGAGGCCGGTCCAGCCCCATCTCGGCCCGGATGGCGGCGACCGCCTCGGGTGTCGGATCCTGTCCCAGCTTGAGCAGAGCGGGATCTCCCGGCAGCAGCCGGAAGGTGAAGAAGACGATCAGCGTAACAAAAAAGATGACAAGCACAAGCTCGAGCAGCTTGCGCGCGATCATTGGAACCATTAGGCACCCTCCCCTTACGAATCCGGAAGGGAAGCAAGAACCGGGCGGGTGCTTGCTTTCCCCTTCGCCGTCACTTCTTGGAAACTGACACGGTCTCGAAATACAGCTTGGACTGCGGATTGGGGACAAAGCCGGAGACGGCGCGGCTCATTGCCGGCGTCTGGATCAGGCCGCCCACGATGATGCCCGGCATTTGGTCGGCCAGCTGGCTCTGCAGCTGCTTCAGCAGCTCGCGGCCTTCGGCCTCGGGCAGCTGGCTGACCCGCAGCAGGTTGGCGGCCCATTCCTTGCTTTGCCACTGCATGGAGGCGCCGTTCGTCTTGCCGAACGGATGGTTCAGCATATCGACCGGGTTCGGCTTCGGCACGATGCCGGTGAGCGCCAAATCGTAGGACTTCTTGGTGAAAACCAGCTGGCTGAACTGCGCTATCTCGACGCCTCGCAGCGTGACGTTGACACCGATGTCCTTGAGCGACTGTTCGGCAATTTGGGCCACGATGTCGTACATCGAATCAATCTTGTGGTAGAGCAGCTCGACCGGTTCACCCTTATAGCCGCTCGCCTTTAGCAGCTCCCTGGCTTTTGCTTTGTCCATCGTGGTCTTCGGGATGTCCCGGTTGGCGGTTTCGTGCGAGTCGGGAAGCGGGCCGCTGCGAACGACGAAATTGCCGAACAGAGCCTTCTTTATCACTTCCCGGTCGAGAGCGTAATCGAGCGCCTTGCGGAACCGCCGGTCGTTCATAGGCGCCTTGGCGTTGTTGATCAGCATCAGATGGTCTTGAATCGCCGATTCTTCTCCCAGCCTCGCCAGCTGATAATCGGTGCTCTTCTCGATTTCCCCTAGACGGGTAATCGGGGCGATGTCGATGAAATCCACCTGCCCGTTCAGCAGCTGCAGCGTCTTGACCTCGGCGTCCGGAATCGGGACGAATTCGAGCCGGCTGAGCTTGGGAAGCCCCTGCTTCCAGTACGCCTCGTTCTTCTCGAGGACGACCTTCTCATTGCGGACCCAAGCGTTCAGCTTGAACGGCCCCGTTCCGACCGGATGCTTGCTGTGGTCAATCGACGGGTCGTTCGGCGTGACGAATACCTCGACCAGCGAATCGAGCAGCAGCGAGTCCCGGTTGTTCAGCAGCACCGTCAGCTGGCGGTCCCCGTCGACTTTAACTTCTTTGATCGCTTTGAGCAGCGGAGCCGTTCGGGTCGCTTCGGGTGTCATCGCCTTGGCCAGCGACGCTTTGACGTCGTCGGCGGTCATCGGCTTGCCGTTATGAAACGTAACCCCTTCCTGGAGAGTGAAGGTGTAAGTCAACCCGTCCTCGCTCGCCTTGGCCTCCCGAATGAGACCGGGCACCGGCTTCAGCGTCTGGGGGTCATACTCCATCAAGCTGTTGTACAGCTGCAAAAACACGTTCCGGTCGTTCAGCGCCGCCCATATGTAGGGATTGAGAGTGGTCGGCTCGCTGTTCAGCGCGACTCTCAGCGTTCCGCCCCCCGCATCCGCGCCGGCCTCTACCGCGCGCTCCCCTCCGCAGGCCGTGAGACTGACGAGCATCAAGAACAGGAGCAGGACAAATCCGAGCCGTTTCATGCGCATCCTCCTTTCGCTTCTTGCTCGCAGGCCCCCCATTGATCCCGGCAGGGAACCGGGAGAGCCCGCCATTTCTTGGCGGGAAGTTACCGCCAGCGTACGGCCTTCACTTCCACCCAATTGGCACCGCTTTCATTTTGTTTACTTAACAAGTGCCGAACGGCCAACGCTTGCGAATGGTCATAATTTTATATACAAAACAGTGTTTAGTCAACAATAAACAGTAACGTCTTCTTAAGTGGAATGGATATCCTTGCTTGCTGGTTATGTTTGTGGGTAAGGATGGAGGAGAGATGAGTAAGAGGGAGAACAGCATATTAAACGGCATTTTGCTAAACAAGTGAACGAGGGACAAAAGAGGGATGAAGGAGCGCCGAGGTGGCATACTATCCCAAATGCGCATCAAGGAGGCGGAAGCGATGACGGATAAGACGCTGGAGGACAAATGGATTCCGATGACTTCGGTGACAAGCGGGGAAGGGCGGGAGGTGAGCCCCGATCTGTACTGCCTGACCGTACAGATTGTGAACGTTGCTTTCGTCGGCGATCCCGGTTCGGAAGAGGGCTGGGTGCTCGTCGACGCCGGCATGCCCCGTTCGGCGGATGCCATCACGAAAGCGGCCGAAGAAAGATTCGGCAAGGGGACGCGTCCGAAGGCGATCGTGCTGACGCACGGACACTTCGACCATGTCGGGGCAGTGCGCCAGCTCGCCGAACAGTGGGACGTGCCGGTCTATGCCCATGAGCAGGAGCGGCCGTTTCTGATCGGAGAATCTCCCTATCCGGAGCCGGATCCGAGTGTGGAGGGAGGGCTCATCGCCAAGATGGCGGGCTTGTTCCCGAACGAGCCGGTCGATCTGAGCGGTCGTCTGCATACGCTGCCGGCTGACGGCTCGGTGCCACCCATGCCGGGGTGGCGCTGGCTGCATACGCCTGGCCATTCGACGGGTCACATCTCGCTCTTCCGGGACTCGGACCGGGCCCTGCTGGCAGGAGATGCCTTCATCACCGTCCGGCAGGATTCGCTGTACCAGGTATTGATCCAGAAGGAAGAGGTGAACGGCCCGCCGCGGTACTTCACGACCGACTGGCAGTCGGCCTGGCAGTCCGTGAAGAAGTTGGAGGCGCTGCAGCCGGCCACCGCCATCACCGGCCACGGCAGGCCGATGGAAGGAGCAGCCTTAACGGCTGGTCTCGCCCGGCTTAGCCAGCAATTCGACCGGCTGGCGATTCCGGATCATGGCCGATTTGTATAAGAGGCCGTCAGGACAAAAGACAGGTACGGTAGGGACGACCACAAGCTCGGCTAGGCAGAAACAAGAAGGGGCCGGGACGAGAATACGCATAGGATCGTTAATCCGAGGAAGTCACCCGATCGGCAAAAGCCGGTCGGTTTTTTGTTTGGCCCAAAGCCAAATTTGGCAAAAAAAGGATTGACAGGTTTTGGGTAGATTGCTACGATTAGGACGTTGGTTTTGCGCCCAAAATTTGGGTTTATTGCACGAAGTTTGGGTTGATCTGGCTTCCCCAACCCGGGGCGATGAGTTCGATGCGCAGAAGCTCTTAGACAGCTCGTCTACTATTACTACTAGCAAAGGGGTATCGACTAGTTGCCTACACTTAAAGATATCGCACAACATGTCGGCGTCTCGATCTCGACGGTTTCCCGTGTTATGAACAACGATCTGAGCAGACATATCAGCATGGAGACGAAGTCCAAGATTTGGAAAGCCGCCAAGGAGTTGGGCTACGCCTCTAGCGAAACGAAAGCGGACGCTCCTGCCAAGACCAGGCGTTCGGGAAAACCCGCTTATCGCGCGGGCTGTCTCGTTTCCGTTTCCCAGACCAAATACAATCATCCCTATTTCTCGCCCATCCTCGCGGGCATCGAGAAGAAGCTGGGGGAGCTGGGCTGCTCCCTCGTCTCGGTCATCACGTTAGAGGAGATCGGCGACGGGATCGCCATGGGGAGATATGCGGAGGAGCGGAGTCTCGACGGCATGATCGTCATAGAAGGGGTTCCGGCCGACGTATACGCTTCCATCAAGCAGACGGTGCCCGCGGTGGTCGGGATCGACATCACCGATCCGACTGTTCCCGTCATCACGTACGACCGGGTGGAAGCGGCGAAGTCGGCCGTGCGTCATCTGATCGAGCAGGGACACGAGCGCATCGGCTTCATCGGCGGCGCGGGACTGACCGGAGATATGGAGCGGGAGAAGCGGTACCGCGGCTACCGGGATGCCATGCAGGAAGCCGGCCTGCCGATCGACCGGCGGTTCGTGATCAATACCGGCTGGGATGTCAATGTCGGCTATACGCAGATGCTCGAGCTGCTCAGCGGATCCGGGTCGGACGTCCCGACAGCCGTGTTCGCTGCAAGCGACATGCTAGCCATCTCGGCGATGCGGGCGGCGGCCGAGCGCGAGAAGAGCATTCCTGAGGATATCGCTTTCGTCGGCCTCGACAATATCGAGGTGTCCCAGTATACGTCGCCTCCTCTTACGACGGTTCATATCCCGAAGAGCGAGATCGGCATCATGGCGGCCAAGTCGCTGGTGGATCAGATGAAGGGCGACAACCCGCTGCCGTACCGGATGGTGATGCCTCATCAGCTGATTGAGCGGCAATCTACCCAAGTCTCCCGTCTATAAAACGGGAGTCGGGAGATTTTTTTTGCAGATTGGACAAAAGTTTGGGCCCAAACTATACGAGCGAAAGGGGAAACGGCACAATGGAACAATTGCGGATTGGCGTGATCGGACTCGGCTGGAGAGCCGGATTCACGAAATATTGGCACCAGCCTGGAGGCAGATCGGTGGTCGTTGCGGGAGCGGACATCCGGGCGGACCGGCTCGAGAAGTTCCGCGAACGGGTCAATCCCGAAGCGTATGTCACGCTTGATTACCGGGAGCTGCTGGAACGCAGCGACATCGACGCGATCGTCGTCACCTCGCCGGACCACTGCCACGCCGAGCATGCGGTAGCGGCCTTGCAGGCCGGCAAGCATGTCTATTGCGAAAAGCCGCTCAGCATTACCGTCGACGGCTGCGACCGGATTCTGGAGGCGTGGCGCGAGTCGGGCAAGCAGTTCATGATCGGCTTCAACATGCGGTACATGAACATGTACCGGACGATGAAGGAGATCATCGACTCGGGAGACATCGGCGAGGTGAAGGCGGTTTGGGTGCGGCATTTTGTCGGACTGGGCAGCGATTATTACTACCACAGCTGGCACGGCAGCTCTCGCAACACGACTTCGCTGCTGCTGCAGAAGGCTTCCCACGACATCGACATCATTCATTGGCTTACTGGCCGATACGCCGCTAAAGTAAGCGCTTTCGGAGGCGTCGATTATTTCGGTGGCGATAAGCCGAACGACCTCACCTGTCCGGCCTGCGCCGAGAAGGAGACTTGCCCGGAGGCCAAGACCGGCCCGCTTGTCCAGTGCGCGTTCCGCGAGGAGGTCGACGTCGAGGACAACAGTATGGTGCTGATGGAGCTCGAAGGCGGAATCAAGGCCTCGTACATGCAGTGCCAGTTCACGCCCGATTACGAGCGCAACTACACAATTATCGGAACCCGCGGGCGGATCGAGAACAACGAACGGGAGCAAAAGGTCTATCTCAAGTCCCGCATCTCGCATACTTGGAGAGATCTGTCGGACCGGGTCTACGACATCAAGCAGGCGGAAGGCTCTCATAACGGAGCGGACCCGAAAATCTGCGACGATTTCGTGGCGATGATCCTAGACGGGAAGGAGCCGGTCGCCCCGCCGCTGGCCGGACGGATGAGCGTCGCGGTCGGCTGCGCCGCCACCGAATCGATGCGCGCGGGCGGGATGGTCGTCCCGGTCAAACCGGCGGAGCTCTGGATGAGCGGATCGTCCGCGCCGCTGCTGCGGACATAGCTGCCAAGCCTGCACGAATGAAACAGGGGGAGAGCACGTGAACACAACGCTTGCACCTGCTGCCAAGCCCGTCAAGGCTAGGCACACGAGATGGAGAGTATTTCGCAGATCTCTGCGCAAAAATTGGGATCTATACCTGTTAATCACGCCGGTCATCGCCTATTTCCTCATCTTTGAATATTTCCCCATGTACGGCGTTCAGATCGCCTTCAAAAACTTCATAGCCGCCAAAGGCATATGGGGAAGCCAATGGACGGGCATCGATCACTTCAAACGGTTCTTTGAAAGCTACTACTTCTGGAGGCTCATCAAGAACACGCTGGGAATCAGCCTCTATCAGCTGCTCATCGGCTTCCCGATTCCACTCCTTCTTGCGCTGCTCATCAACGAAGTCGGCAACAAGCATTTCAAACGAATTGTGCAAACGGTTACTTATGCACCGCACTTCCTGTCGACTGTCGTCATGGTCGGCCTGATCTTCATGTTCCTGTCGCCCCAGTACGGCATCGTCAATCACATTATCGTCTTCTTCGGCGGCAAGCCGATCTCGTTCCTTACCGAGCCGGGGTGGTTCAAAACCATCTACGTGTTCTCCGGCGTCTGGCAGGGAATGGGCTGGAGCTCGATCATCTACCTGGCGGCTCTAGCCGGCATCGATCCGACGCTCCACGAAGCGGCGCGCGTGGACGGAGCCAACCGGCTCCAGCGCATCTGGCACGTCAACCTGCCGGGCATCATGCCGACAGTTGTCATCCTGCTCATCCTGAACGTCGGCCACATTATGGGCGTCGGATTCGAGAAGATCTACCTGATGCAGAACAACCTGAACATCGAGAGCTCCGACGTCATCTCGACGTATGTCTACACGAGGGGGATCGTCGGCGCGCAGTACAGCTTCTCTGCCGCGGTCGGCCTGTTCAATTCGGTCATCAACTTCATTCTGCTCGTGCTCGTCAACCGATTCGCCAAGCGGGTCAACGAGACCAGCCTATGGTAAAGGAGGGGGATTCCCGTGAAAGAAACCGCCATTGACCGCACGGTCGGCATCGCCGTCTATGCCATCCTGGGCATCGTGCTGCTCCTCGTCCTGTACCCGCTCGTGTTCGTCGCCAGCGCCTCCATCAGCGATCCCCTCACCGTATCGAAAGGAGAGATGTGGCTCCTCCCCAAGGACCTGTCGCTGGTCGGCTATGAGCGCATCTTCACGAACAAGGAGATCTGGACTGGTTACAGCAACACGATTCTGTACACGGTTGTCGGAACGGCGATCAACCTCGTCATGACGATCATGGCCGCCTACCCGCTGTCCCGCATCGACTTCTCGGGCCGCCACGTCATTACCGGCTTCATCGTCTTCACCATGTTCTTCAGCGGCGGCCTCATCCCGACCTACCTGCTCGTCAAGAGCCTCGGCATGATGAACACGATGTGGGCGCTCATCATTCCGGGTGCGGTGTCGGTATGGAACATCATCATCATGCGTACCTACTTCCAGACGAGCATTCCGAACGAAATCCAGGAGTCCGCGGCCATCGACGGCTGCTCGAACCTTCAGACGCTCTGGCGGATCGTGCTCCCTCTCTCGATGCCGATTATCGCCGTCATGGTGCTGTTCTACAGCGTCGGCCACTGGAACGCCTACTTCAACGGGCTGATCTACTTGACGGACCGGTCCAAATATCCGCTCCAGCTGTTCCTGCGGGAGATCCTCATCAAATCCGAGGTCGACCAGATGGCGGGCAGCATGGATTTGTCGGTGCAGAAGCATCTGATGGAAGCCGAGGCGATCAAGTACGCCATCGTCATCGTGGCGAACCTGCCGGTGCTGCTGCTGTATCCCTTCTTGCAGAAGTACTTTATGAAAGGATTTTTGGTCGGCGCTCTCAAGGGCTAGTGCAGCTCTTGTTCGCAAATATAGAAGAAAGCGGGAGGTCCTGAATGAAGAAGTATAATCGAATCGCTTCGGCATTGCTGGCCGGCGTCATGACGACCGGCGTGCTCGCCGGATGCAGCGGCAAGGACGGCAACGATGCTAACGCGAACAAGGAGAATGGCAATACGAACGTCAAGACGAGCGGATTCCCGATCGTCGAAACGCCGATCAAGCTGACCTTCTTCGCCGGCAAGGCGGCCTCGGCCCCGGCAAACTGGAACGAGCTTCCGGTCTGGAAGGAATATGCCAAACTGACCAACATCGAGGTGGACTTCCAGCTGACGCCGGCAGAGAGCCTGGCGGAGAAGCGCAACCTGGTTCTGTCGAGCGGCGACTATCCGGACGCGTTCCACACCGCCCGGCTGTCGGCCGCGGACGTTATGAACTACGGCGGGCAAGGAATCTTCATCCCGCTGAACGACCTGATCGACAAGTATGCTCCGAACTTCAAGAAGCTGCTGGACAGCCAGCCGGAGGTCAAGCGGGGACTGACGATGCCGGACGGCAAAATCTACTCGTTCCCGACCTTCTACGATCCCGACTTCAAGTCGGTGCTTATCGGAACCAAGCTATGGTACAACAAGGCGTTCCTCGATGCGCTGGGCATGAAGGAGCCGACGACGACCGAGGAATATTACCAATACTTGAAAGCGGTTAAAACGACCGATCTGAACAAGAACGGCAAGGCCGACGAGATTCCTTACGCGGGGAGCGGGTATGGCTCGCTGCTCGAAGAGCTGAAGGGAGCCTGGGGCCTGGGCAACCGCGGAAGCATCCATCCCCGCGTGGATATGGATCCGAGCACGAACAAGCTGCGGTTCATCCCGACCGATCCTCGGTACAAGGAAGTGCTGGAATATTTGAACAAGCTGTACAAGGAAGGCCTCATGGTCGACAACCTGATGACGATCAAAGGGCCCGAGGTCAACGCGCTGCTCGCCGAAGGCCGCGTCGGCTCCTCGGAGACGAACAGCCCGCACGCGATTTCCGGCGTTACGATCAAGGATTTCGTCGGCGCGCCTACGCTGAAAGGGCCGCACGGGGATCAGATCTTCTCCAGAGCCCGGTCCCCGCTCATCGACGTCGGTGCGTTCGTCATCACAAACAAGAACAAAAATCCGGAAGCGACAGTCCGCTGGATCGACCACTTCTACGGCGAAGAAGGCAGCAAGCTGTTCTTCATGGGCGTCAAGGACGTCAGCTATGTCGAGAAGCCGGACGGCACGATCGACTACACGGAGGAAGCGAAGAAGGAGCAGTCCAAGTTCCTGTCGTGGGCGGGCGGCTTCTACCCGGCGATGCTGACCGCCAAGACGTTCAAGGGCGGCGAATCGACGCCGGAGAGCATGGCGGCGGCCAAGAAGGTGGAGCCGAACTGGCCGAAGGAGGTGTGGGCGCCGTTCACCTACACGCAGGAGGAGCTCGTGCAGTTCACCCCGATCAGCACGGACCTGAACAAGTATGTGGATGAGATGACTGCCAAATTCGTGGTCGGCGACATCCCGTTCTCCGAGTGGGACAAATACGTCAGCACGATCCAGAAGATGGGGCTGAACGATTACATGAAAATTTATAACGCCGCCTACGAGCGCTACAAAAAGTAACAGGCAGCACGAGAGCATCCTCGAAGGACCGGTCAGTCCCGGGGATGCTCTCTTTTTGATTTCATTTTCTATTCCAATATGCCAAGAGGAGGCCAAGAAATGTCGATGCGCACGTTTATGCGAATGCAACGTTCCACGCTCCTGGTCCTGCTGTCCGCCGTAATGCTCTGGACGATCGGCGCCCCCGCCTACGCCAAGACCGACCCGCTGTTCCAGGTGTGGGTGCCCACCAATACGGAGAAGGTGCTGCGCGACCAGCCGTTCCCGTCCGCGCCCAATGCCAAGCTGGAGCTCGGCGCGGCGCGTAACGAATACGAGAGCGGCCAGGTCATTGTCAAGGCGGACGGAGGAGCGCTCCGCAAGCTGCAGGTCTCGATCAGCGAGCTGAAGCAGGAGGGCGGCCCGGCCAAGCTGGACAGCGGTAATATCGAGCTGTTCCGGCAGCATTACATCGAGGTGACCACGTCGACGACGCCCACCTATCCGAAGGGCTGGTATCCGGACGCGCTTGTTCCGCTCGAGGGCATGCTGGAGGTGGAGGCCGGTCATAACCAGGGCATCTGGATCAAGGTGCACGTGCCGAAGGGGCAGCCTGCCGGCCTGTACAAGGGCGAGCTCACGCTGCACGAAACGGGTAACCCCGTCCGGATTCCCGTTGAGATGACCGTTTGGGACTTCGAGCTGAGCGACGAAAGCCACGCCAAGACCGCCTTCTCGGTTTGGGGAGGCCCGATCCAGGAGGTCCACGGCGGCGTCGTCGGGGAAGAAGCGTGGCAGTACATCGAGAAATACTACTGGGCCTCGGTCGAGCATCGGCTGACTCCCGGCTACCTGCCGATTCCCGACAGCGACATTGATCAGTACGTCGAGCGGGCACCGAAGTATATTAACGATCCGCGGGTATCGGCCTTCCGTCTTCCCTATTACCGGACGGCACAGGGAGAGCCGGACGTAGCCCGGATGAAGGAACTGGTAGACAAGCTGCGGGTACGGGGACTGCTCGCCAAGGGCTATTACTACGTGAGCGAGATCGACGAGCCCGCACAGGACAAATACGGCCGGGTTAAGGTGATCAACGCTGCGCTGGAGCAGGCCGCTCCCGACGTCCCGCATCTGGTAACCGTCCAGCCGGTCGACGAGCTGACCGGCCATGTCGATATCTGGACGCCGGAGATCGACAAGTTCGATCCGGAGTATGCCCACGCCCGGCAGGAGGCCGGGGATCACGTGTGGTGGTACACGTGCGTAACGCCGAAGCACCCGTTTCCTTCCTACCATCTGGACGACGATCTCGTCGGCACTCGGCTGCTCGCATGGATGCAGCGGGATTACGGTGTAGAGGGTACGCTTTATTGGGCGACGACCCAATTTCAGAAATACGATTCCGTCCAAAAGAAATACGTGAGCCGGGACGTCTGGACCGATCCGCTGGCATTCCCGGGCGCGAACGGCGACGGCTACCTGTTCTATCCGGGCACGGAGGTCGGAATCGACGGGCCGGTCGGCACCATCCGGCTCGAGGTGCTCCGCGAAAGCATGGAGGATTACGAATACCTGTACCAGTATGAGCAGCTGCTGCGCAGCAAAGCCGAGGCGCTCGGCATCGCGGAAACCTTCCCGTACCGGGATGCGGTCCGGCCGTTCTACGACCGGCTCTACAAGGCCGTAAGGTCATTCGAGGAAAATCCCGATAACGTTCTGCAGGTCCGCAAGGAAATTGCCGAGGAGCTGACGGCTGGAAAGAATGCCGGACCGTCTCTTGTGACGGTAGGCAAGCCAGCTGACGGTGTCCGTGAAATGACGGTGTTTGCGCCCAAAGGCGCCCAGGCATCGCTGAACGGACAGCCGATGACGCTGGCAGGAGGGGAAGCGGGCTACGACCGGTTCTCCATGACGCTGGAGCTCGGCCATGGCGTCCATAACGCCGACATCGTCGTCACGCATGCCGGCGGGACACAGACGATCAACCGGGTGCTCGCCGTTCAAGAAACGTCCGCGCCTTACAGCATCGAGCTGAACAATGTGGAAACAGCCCAGGCGGTGAAGCGGTTCACCACCTCCACGGTCGATCTGTCGCTGACGGAGGAGCATGTGACGCAGGGCGAGCATGCGATGAAGGCGGTCTTCCGGGCAAACGTCAACTTCCCGAACCTGCGGCTGTTCGAAGCAGGCAAAGGTTTCCGCAGCGCGGACTGGTCTTCGTTCCGCAATCTGGAATTCGATGTGTACAATCCGGGCAAGGACGTTACCTTCTATGTCAAGTTCCACCAAACGAACGGCAAGACCGACGATACGTTCCTACAGACCATCAGGGGAGGCACCAGCAAGACGATCCGCATCCCACTGGAGCAGGTGAGTCTCGATAGAACCCAGATCAAGGGAATCGAGATCTGGATGTGGAAGCAAACCGTTCCGCAGACGCTGTATTTCGATCATTTCCGCTTCACCTCGGCGGCCCCCGCCGATTCCATGGCCCCCTAAAGGGAGCAGGGAGTTCGGAGAAGCATGCAGTTTCTTCTGTCCGGTTTTTCCAACGGTCTTCCCCCTTGTGGAGGAGAGGCCAGCGGCGGGCGGGCAGCGGTGCGCCGATACACACGGCAGACGACTTTCCGGAGTTTCTCCGGAAAGTCGTCTGCTTTTTTTGTGCTTTCGGTCATTTTGATTTATCGTAAAGACAGGAAACGGGAATCAGCCCGGGATGAGGAACGGAGAAAGAATCTGAAACGGCGCGGGCGGTTGCTGCGTACCAAGTCCTACTTCTTTCTTCTGCCTTATCTGACAGAAGCGGCCGGACGGGGATCCGGATACAATCCAGGGGAGGAAAACCATGAAGCTGTTTGCCAACTACTATACGAAAAAAGGGAGGCGGTTGCTCACCGGCCGGAACCTGCCGGAAGCGCTCAAAGCCTACGAAAAGGTTGCCTTTGCCAAGCTGCCGGAGAGGGACCAGGTCAACGTCGCCGTCATCCATCACGAACTGGGCCGGTCCGAACGCGCGCTGGAGCTGCTCGGTGAGGTGCTGGCCCGCTGTGAATCCGATTTCGGCTACGAGCGGAGGGCCCATATTCTGCGCGAGCAAGACCGGGAGGAGGAAGCGCTGGACGATCTGGAGCAGGCGATCCGGCTCAATCCCGATCCGTTCATGTACTGGTACACCCGGGGGCTGGCCCTGAAGGACCTGGGCCGGTACGAGGAAGCGACGCGTGATCTTGAGGAGTGCGTCAAGCGGGAGCCCGAGGACTCGGTCGTCTCCACGTATTACGAGCTGGGCATGTGCTACTATCATGCGGAGCAGTACGAGGAAGCCGAGCGGATCTTCCGGAAGGTGCTCACGTATGAGGACAAGGAAATTCCCATCTTCGCGTACCGGCTGGCCAAGGTGCTTGAGCTGCTGGGCAAGGACGAGGAAGCGATCGTCTATTTGAAGCGGGCGATCGAGCGGCATGGGCTGTTCGAGGTGCTGCCGGACTCGGGAGAGAGGGAGATCTACGAGCGGACCAGTTACGGGCCGGGAGCCTTCCGGACCTTCCAAACGGAGGTCGACCGGACGGCGGCGTTCCGCAGAGACCTGGCCGTGCTGCTCTTGAATCGGGGCGACAGCGAGGAAGGACTCGAGGTCGTCAACGGAGCGCTTGAGCGCTATCCGGAGGACGAGGGGTTGTATTTGCTGCGCGCCAATCTGAACCGCCAGCTGCAGCGCTGGGAGCCATGCGCAAGTGATCTGGATCGGGCGCTGGAGCTTGGCGGACGGCTGACGGATGTCGATTACCAGCGGATCTGTCTCTTCCGCGCCCGCCAGCAGGAAGAGAAGGTGCTCGCCTTTGCGCTGGAGCGTGCCGCCGAGTACCCTGAGCATCCGCTGTACCGGTATTGGATCGCGGATTCTTATTACCGGCAAGAGCGCAACGAGGAGGCGCTGGAGGCGAACAAGCGGCTGCTCGAGCTGGAGGACGACGACCCGCTCAACGAGGTTCAGCGGGGCGATATTCTCAAGGAGCTTGGCATGTACCGCCAGGCGGAGGAGTCCTACTCCCGGGCCATAAACATGAGGGAGGAGCCGGACTTCCGGATGAAGCGCAGCTTTGCGTACTTCCGGGAGGAGAGGTACGACGACGCGCTGCTCGATCTCCGGCGCGCGGCCGAGCTCGATCCGGGGCTGCTGCGGTCCGGCAGCTATCACCATGCGATGGGGCATATTCTGGACGGCATGGGGCAGGCAGAGCTGGCGCTGACCTCCTTCTCCGACGCGATTCGGCATGCGCCGGGGTATCCGGTCTATTACGAGAGCCGGGCCCGCTCCTACCTGGAGCAGGACCGGCTGGAGGATGCGGAGAGAGACTGCCTGGCCGGCCTCCAGGCCGATCCGGGCTACTCCGATCTGCTCAGCCTGCTCGGCTATATCCGTTACCGGCAGGAGGATTACCTGGGATCGCGCTCCTACGCCAAGCAGTATGCGGACCTGTACCCGGACAGTCCGGTCGGCTATTATCATGTCGGGCTGGCTTCTTACCGGCTCGGAGACCAGGAAGGCGCGGAGGAGGCATTCGACCAGGCGCTTGAGCTGGCGCCCGGCTTCGGCAGCTGCTATCTGTACAAAGCCTATTTGGCGTACGACCGGCTGGAATTCGAAGAGGCTATCCAGCACCTCGCCAATTGGAACGTCTGCTCCTTTCAGGAACTGCCGCTGGAGGAGCGCCTCCAAAAGCTGAACGAGCTGGACGGCTTCGATGAGGAGGTGCTGGAGGGGGCCGAGGAACGGATCAAGGAATGGTACGACGGACCCGTCTATTTGTCATGAAGGAGGAGGAATCGGCATGAACGATATTGGTCAACAGTATGTAGAATATCCAAGCCGCAAAAAGAGTTTCGGTCTGCTGGTCTCGGCTCTGGTATTCGTCCTGCTCGGTATTCTCCTGACGGCGGTCGGACTCGGGGAAGAGGAATCGGCGGCGATTGCGGGTATCGGCATCATCTGTACGTTGTTCTTCGGCTTCTGCCTGGCCTATCTGCTCTTGCGCTTCATCCGCAGAACGCCGTCTCTCGTCGTGGACGACGAAGGGATCGTCGACCAATCCTCTGCAATCGGAGGAGGGCGGATCCGGTGGGATGAGATGGAGGATCTTAAGCTGTACGTCTTCATGAATCAGGCATTCATCGGCATTAGGCTGCACGATCCGGAGAGCTTCCTCGACCGGCAGGGGACGTGGAAGAGGCTTCTGATGAAAGCGAACCGGAGAATGGTGGACGCCCCCGTCAATATTGCCCAAACCGCAGTCGCCCTGCCGCTCGACGAGCTGTACGAGCTGCTCGTTGGGCGCTGGGCGGCCGCCAATGGCTACGAGCTGGAGGAGGCGGGGCTCGCAGAGGAAGAGTCGGCGGCTGCCGCACCGGGCGATTGACGCCGTGCTGACACGGGGCGGCCGGCTGGCCGGTCATCCCGCATAGAGTGCCGGACTGACGCAAAACAGAGACAGCGGCCGCTGAACTACGGAGGAACGGCAACTGGGAAAAGCACTGCACAGCTGTCGGAACGGGAGCAGGACCTTGCGGCTCGCCGGTACCGGTCAAGGAAAAGCGAAGCAGCAAAAGGGCAGGAAGCCGAATCGGCTTCCTGCCCTTTTGTCGTTGCACCTATGCGCTACCCTAGTCGGCGCCGGTTCCTCCGTCACCGCCGCCTCCACCGCCTCCGCTGTCGGACGACCAGGAGCCGGAATCGGAGGAGCTGTCTCCGCTGCTGGAGCCGGAGGAGCCGAGAGCGACCCCGCTCCAGGAGCCTGACACGTAGGCGAGCGCGTCCGCCATGGCCGGATCGGCCAGCGGCGTCCGCTCCGCCGCAGCGGCGGCCAGCCCGGGATGTCGGCGCTTCAGACGGCGGAGGAAGGGGGAGGCGACGCCAAGCAGGATCGCATCCTGCGTCATCCGCCCGACGCGGTCTGCGGCCCGGTCCGCCTCGCGCCGGTCGAGCTGTCCTCCGGCCGCCAGACTCCTCCGCCAGGCGAGGATGGCTCGCCGGTCGGCCGCTTCCTCCCGGCTGAACCGCAGCTTGGGCAGCAGCCAGAGGAGGAGAAGCGAGAGGAGGACGCCGTACAGGTAAGGCATGACCGCCGTCTCGTCGATCAGATTGGCTGCCGCGACGAAGCAGCCGATCAGGAAGGCGGTCATGACGCCGCGCTTTCGGTACAAGTAGGAAGCGGCGATTCCGAGCACCCCGAGCAGTACGGCGGCGAGCAGCAGCGACTTGGGGGAGGCTCCGTCGGCATCGAAGAGCCAGAGGACGAGTCCGAGATGGAGCACTGCCAAGGCGGGGACGCCCGCCCGGAGCACGGGATGCACGCCCAGCGGGGGCGCCTGCTCGGGGTTTTGCTCAAGCAGTTGCATCCAGGTTGTGAACTGCCGGGCGAACCGGCGGCCCCTCTGCACATATTTGCCGGCATGCTTCTTTTGCTTCCTTTCCGTTCGCGTCGGCCCTGACACCGAGTCCAGCGAGAGGACGTGGCCTCCCTGCTCGGAGCGCTGACGGAAGAGCCACTGCACGAGGTGCAGGTCGGCGGCGCCGAGCTTGCTCGAGATGCCGGCGAACCGGAATTCGGGCAGCTCGCTCGGCGCCTTGTCATCTGCCTGGAAGCGTTCCTTGGCCGGCACTCTCCTCATTGTGATGAGCCCCCGCCGTTCCAGGGAGAAAATCCCGGCCAGCGTGTCGCCGAAGCGAAGCCGTCCGTTCCGGTACAGGTAGACGAGACGGACGGGGTCCATCCGCTCGGCCCGTTCCCTCGCCGATTCCCGGGAACCGAGTCCGGCGAGGAAGGGGTGCAGTACCTGGTAGGCGATCGCGGCGACCAGCGTGTAGTTCAGCAGGACGGCGACGTCCCGGATCGAAGCCAGTCTCCGCTCTCGATCGGCCAACCGTCCAGCATACGCTTCTTCCTTCCCGATCCGCTCGGCGATCCCCAGCGCTTCGTGTTGTAAGGGCGCTTCGGCAAGCGCTTCGGCGGGCAAATAAACCGTCATGCGGGCATTCTCCTGCGAGAGCAGCTTCGCATTCTCGTATCGGAGCTTCCCGTTCGCGGTCCTCGTAAGCGTACCCCCCGTCCGGTCGTAGAGATAGGCGTTTGGAGGCTCGGAGGTGCCGGGGAGGGTAAGCTCCAGCGAGACTTCGTGAAGATCGGTGTTATTGTCCGCCAGGAAGGACCAGTCTAGCAGAGCGGTATCGGCGTACCGGACCGCTGCTCCGGGAATCCGGTAACGGTAGTAGACGGAACGGGTCTCGTCCTTTGCGGGCTGCTCCACATAGAAGGTGCCGCTTGAAGCCTCCCATTCCACGGGGAGCCGGGTAAGCCCTTTGTAGCCGTATTGGCCTAGCGTCCGGTCCGCGGGCGGTTCGTACGCCTCGAAGAACGTCACATCCCCCTCCTTGCGGGCATCCAGATAACGGGAGGTCCGGCTGTAGGCTCCTTGGAAGGTAAAGGTAAACAGCTCCTCGACATACAAGTCCCCGTCCGTTCCCAGCTTGGCAGCGATTTGGACGCGGTCGACGGAATAGGAACGGTCCTCGCCGCAGCCGGTCAGGAGTAGAGCCGGCAGCAGAAGCAGAACGAGCGCGGCGGCTAGTTTCCTTAGCGGGCCGCCTAGGACTGCGTTCCTTTTGGAAAACGGTTGCAGGACTTTTTCCTCCCCTCTTTTTCTTTGTCCGGTTAGGTGCTTCGACACGATAGAGACTTCCTTTCCGCCGATTATCGGAGTTTTTGCAAAATTTCGTATGCTTCTTTTTTCCTTATTTTTCTTGGGACCTTTGCCCCTTTTTTTCTGGAAGGGATGGGAAGAATCGCCTCTTTACATCAGCAAGGGCAACCGTTCATACCAACGCTTTGAGAGATTCATAGAATGCTAGCAGAAGGAGGTGAACTTCCATGATCAAGAAGAAAACGGGAACGATTCTCCAAAGCACGCCCCGCCTCACGCTTTGGGCGGATGCGAACTTCTCGGGCCGCCGCTTGCGGTTCCGCGGAAACCTGGGCGTCCGCAACCTGGTCGAATTCAATTTCAACGACGTTCTGTCGAGCTTTGAATTCGAGGATGGCGGCCGCAGCACGCTTGTGCTGTTTGCCGACATCAACTACCAGGGGGACCGACGCGTCTTCCACGGCCCGCAAGATGTAGCTTTCCTCAGCGATTTCAACGATGTGACCTCTTCCTTCGTCATGTCCCGCAGACGGCTCAGCTCCAGAGAGATCGACCGGATTCAAAGAAGCGCCCGCGTGCCGTCCGGCTTCGCCGAGGTGCTGCGCAGCGGATACCGCAAACCGCTTAAAAAGGCAGTCAAGAAAAAATAAGCAGTCCTGTCCCAAAGAAGAGAAGCCGGCTGCCGGCTTCTCTTCTTTTCCTAATTCTCGGCTCCCATTAGCATATAGCAAAATCGTCCAAATTTCATGTTTCAGGAAAAAGTTTCCTGGTTATTTATCATCTAGGACATTTGGTCCCAGGTGCTGTCAAGCCGGCAGGCGAGTAGGTACATAGTTTTATTGATGCCTTTTGCAATATCCATTAAAATGCCAGAAGCCAGATTGCCAAAGACAGCAAACCTTTTACATAATTTAGCACGATCGCCGGAGGAGTCCCATTCTATGCTCGAATCCAAACGTAAAGCTTCTATCTTTTTAATAGTCTCTCTATTATTTGCTGCTACGGCGGGCTACCTGTTCTTTCGACAAGTTCAAACGCTCAACAATCAGCTCGGAGGCATGACCAAGGTCTATGTGGCCGCGAAGGACATTCCCTCCCGGACGGTCATCCGGCCCGACGACGTCAAGACCATCGACATTCCGAACAAATTCGTCAATCCCTCGCATGTGACCGATCCGGCACAGCTGCAGGGCCGCGTCTTCGTCGTTCCGCTGCGGGAAGGAGACCTCATCACGGACAGCATCCTGAAGCAGGCAACCAACGTGCAGAACGAGAACAACCGCCTCGTCGCCGTCTATGCCAGCCAGAAGATCCGGTTCGATCAGGAGCTTGAGGTGAACGATCGGGTGGATCTCATCGTATCGCAGAATGTGGACGGCAAGCCGCAAACCACTGTGTTCATGAAGGATGTGCTCGTGTCGAACGTGCTGCGGTCCGGCAACGCTCTGGCCGCGATTGGGGTGGAGATCTCGGAGAAGGACGCGCCCAAGCTGATCCACGTAGAGAACTATGCGGATCAGATCAGGGTGCTGAAGGCGAACGTCGGCAAGAACGACCGTCCGGCCCAGCCGGCCGGGAGTCCTTCGCCGTCGCCGTCTCCCTCGGCGACGCCGACGCCGACCCCGCCCGCGGATGCAGCACAGCCCCCGGCCGGATAACGGCCGGCTCGGCCTGGACCGGCTCGCCGCGGACGCCTCAGGGAGCCGGTGCCTTATGTCACACTACTCGAACTGTTTGGAAAATGGTGGGGGAATGAAAAACGATGAGCAAAGACCTCAAGATTCTGGTCGCAAGCAGCGACCCCTCTTACTTCGCCCAGCTGGACCCTCTGTTCGCCGGTTATGCGACCGAGCGGCTGGCGCCGGATGATATTCCGGTTGAATTCGATCGCATCTCGCCCGACTTCGTCCTGATGGTGCACAGCGACAAGGAGAATACCGTCGAGGCTATCCAGTACATGGTGTCGCTGAACCCGCAAGTCCGGGTTGCGGTCGTCGCGCGAAGCCAAAACTTCGAGCTTCTGCGCGAGGTGACGCGCGCGGGTGCGATCGACTTTTTCGTCCTCCCGGAGGAAATGACGCTTCTCCATAACCGGATGCCCCTCATCCTGCAGCAGGTGGAGCAGCTGAAGAAGAGCGAGCAGGAGACGAGCGCGTCCGTATTCAAGAAGGGGCGGGGCCAAATCTACTCCTTTTACAGCGCCAAGGGAGGCTCGGGCAAGACGCTGATCGCCGCGAATTTCGCCCAGACGCTGAAGCTGGAATCGACCGCGAATGTGCTGCTGATCGACCTCAACCTGCAGTACGGCGGCATTGAGACGCTATTCTCGATCGATTCCGCCCGGTCGCTCGCCGACCTGCAGCCCGTCGTGGAGGAACTGAACGAAGGCCATATTCACAACGTAACGGAGCGGGAGCCACACTCCCAGCTCGAAATTCTGCTCAGCCCGGCTGACGGTGAAATTGCCGAGAAGGTGACTGACCAGTTCATCGCGTCGCTCCTGCGCGTCTGCCGCCGGAACTTCGACTTCGTCATCGTCGATTTGCCTACGGAGATGAACGCCGTCACCTATACCGCGATGGAGGAGGCCGACCGGATCTTCTACGTGCTGACGCCGGATACTCCGTCCATCCGGACGTTCAAGAAGGCCGAGACGCTGTTTTTCCGGCTCGGCATGAACACGAACGAACGGCTCCGGATGATCTATAACCGGATCGGCAACCACAGCGAGCTGCAGCCCAAGGATATGGATGAGTTCGTCAGCTACCCAGTGGAGATGGTGGTCCGGCAGGACATCAAGGGGCTGCAGTCTCCGCTCAATAAGGGAGAGCCGCTCCGCAAGACGGCGAACGAGAAAAAGATCCCGCCGTTCGCCAAGGACATCCAGAAGTGGGTCCACGGGCTCATTACGTAGGAGGGAGAGAAGCGCAGTGTCCTTGTTTCAATCGAATACGAACACCAGGCAGCCGGCGGGACGCGCGGCAGCCGTCTCTCTCTCGAATCCGTATATCGACCAATTGGTGGAGCATTACAAGAACCGGCTGCTTAAGGAAGCGAATCTCGATCTGCTGACCAACACCTCGCAAGGAGAAGTTCGGGTCCGCATCGAGATGATCGTCAACCAGTTCATGGCGGAGGAGAAAGTCATCGTCTCCCGTCAGGACAAGGAGAATATCCTGACCCGGATTCTCGATGAGTCGGTTGGCTATGGGCCGCTTGAGCCGCTGATCCACGACCCCGACATTACCGAGATTCTCATCAACGGACCCAAGGAAATTTACATAGAAAAGAGCGGGAGGCTCGAGCAGACAGGCATCGCCTTCCGCGACGAAGCCCACATCCGCCACATCGTTGACCGGATCGTCGCGCCGATCGGCAGACGGGTCGACGAAAGCTCTCCGATGGTCGACGCGCGGCTGCCCGACGGCAGCCGCGTCAACGCCGTTATCCCGCCGGTCAGCCTGAACGGCACGCTCGTCTCGATCCGAAAGTTCCGCAAGGAGCCGTTCCAGATGCACGACCTGCTCCGCTTCGGCTCGTTCAGCGAGCCGATGGGACAGTTCCTGGCAGCGGTCGTCCAGTCCAAGTTCAACACGCTGATCTCGGGAGGAACCGGCAGCGGCAAGACGACGCTGCTGAACGTGCTGGCCTCCTTGATCCCCTACGGGGAGCGCGTCATCACGATTGAGGACTCGGCCGAGCTAAGAATCGACCGGCCCAACGTCGTCGGCCTGGAAGCGCGGCCGGCCAACGTGGAAGGGACCGGCGAGATTAGCATCCGACAGCTCGTCCGCAACGCGCTTCGGATGCGCCCCGACCGGATCATCGTCGGAGAGGTTCGCGGCGGGGAGGCGTTCGATATGCTGCAGGCGATGAATACCGGCCACGAAGGGTCGTTGACGACGGTCCACGCCAATACGCCGGCCGACGCGCTCCGCCGGGTCGAATCGATGGTCATCATGGCAGGGCTAGAGCTGCCGAGCAGCATTATCCGCGAATACATCGTCGGCGCGCTCGACCTGATCGTACAGTCGCTCCGTCTGACGGACGGCACCCGGAAAATCGTCTCCATCGCGGAGGTTGTCCGGGATGGTCAGGGAGACAACCAGCTGCGGGAGATTTTCCAGTTCAAGCGGGTCGGCATCGGCCGGGACGGCCGGGTGGAGGGCTACTTCACCGCCACCGGTGTCGTGCCGGAGTGCCTCGGACGCATCCGAACGTTCGGCATCGAGCTCGACGACTCCATCTTTGTGCCGAAGCAGGAGGTGAGCGCATGATTGAAGCCGCTCTATTCACGGTTGCCGTCCTGCTATTTCTCGCCGCCGGGTACTTCTACCTCGGCTACCGGGCGGAGAAGCGGGAGTGGAAGAAGCAGATGGCGTCGTTGTACGAGAAGGAGGAGAAGCGCAGCAGCTTCATTGTCGTGCTGGGTACCCGGTTCGACGAGAGCCGTTACGCGGAACCGATTCAGAAGCGGCTGAAGAGAGCGAACGTCGGGCTTACCCCGTCGGAGTATCTCGGCTTCCTCTTGGTCGGCATGATGGCGGGCGTCTATCTCTTCAACAATTTCCTCAACATCGGCTTTCCGCTCAACCTGCTGCTGTCCGCCGGACTTCTCTTTATGCTCCAGCTGCTGTTTTTCTTCCTACGAAAGAACAAGCAACAGGAGCGGATGAACGATCAGCTGCCTGAAGTGTGCCGGATTCTGGCCAACGCAACGCGCACGGGCATGACGCTGACGCAGGGACTCGCGCTGGTTGCCCAGGAAATTCCGGAGCCAGCCAAGTCGGAGTTTCAGCGGGTTGTCTCGGAGATGCGGTTCGGCACCGACTTCGACAAGGCTCTGAGGAACCTGGAGCAGCGGGTACCAAGCCGGGAATACAAGCTGTTCGTCGCCATGCTGCTCATTCAGAAAAAAGCGGGCGGCAACCTGTATTCGATTCTGTCGGATATGGGCACGACACTGGATGAGCGCAAGCTGCTCCAGCAGGAGATCAAAACGATGACCGCCGAGCAGCGGTACGTCTCGTATATGCTGCCGTTCATCCCGGTCTTCCTGCTGCTGATGATGAACAAGATCGTGGATGGCTTCCTCGATCCGCTGTTCAAGCCGATCGGGATGATCCTTGGATTGTTCTTCCTGCTCGGCATTGCGCTGACGATCTTCCTCGTCCGCAAAGTGACGAATATAAGGGTGTGATCGCATGATAACCGCCATCTTTGCCAGTCTGGTCTCCAGCTTCCTGTTCTTTGCCTTCTATCTGCTAGAGAGGGGGCGGTATAAGGAGCGGCGCCGGATCGTCCGCGAGCATCTTGCGGAGGTGCTGCCGCCGTCCCCTTACCACGCGGAGGAGAGAAAGCCCACGTTCAAGGAGAAACTGCTCGCCAAGATGTTCCATTACGCCGACGACTTCTCGGGCATCGGGTACCGCGTCAATTTTTTCAGCGAGACGCACGATGTAGAGAATTGGCTGCAGCAGGCGGGCTTTCCCTACAAGCTGACGGTCGAGCGCTTCCAGGGGCTCAAAATCTTCATGCTGCTGTTCGGGTTCGTCGTCGGCGCCTTCTTCTTCGTCCTGCGCTTCCCGCTATCGCAAGCAGGGATCATCCTGTTCCCGCTGGCCGGGTACTTCTCCGTCATTCTGTGGATGAAGGCCAAGGCGAAGAAGCGGCAGGCCGAATTGTCCTACGCGCTCCCCGATTTCCTCGATACGATGAGCGTCACGCTCAAGGCCGGCGTCTCGCTCGACCAGGCGATGCGGGAGATCATCCGGTATTTCGAGGGGCCGCTTAAGGAAGAGTTCACCCGGTTCCTGCAGGAAATCGATCTCGGCATGCCGAGAGAGATGGCGTATCGCAACCTGCTCAAGCGGACTGACAGCGTGCCGTTCCAGACGGTCATCAAGTCGCTTATCCAGGGCGAGCGGCTCGGGGTCCCCGTATCCACGACCTTCAAGGTGCAGGCCGAGGAGATGAGGAAGATGCGGAAGGAAAAGGTGAAGGAACAGGCCGCCAAGGCGTCTCCTAAAATTACCTTGATCACCACCTTCGTCGTCATGCCATCCGCGATGCTGCTGATCGGCGGGTTGATGATCCTGAATATGTTCTCGGGTGATACGAACCTGTTCGATTTGTTTAAATAGTTCTAACTAAATTATGGCAAAGGGGGTAATGTCTTCCATTCCATTGGCTAGGTCTATCTGTCCATTTCGGCTTCCAGTATTGATCGCTGATCGCGGTCCAATCTATCAGCATCGGAGGAATACCAATGAATAAAATGAGCGCAATCACGACGAAGGCTTATGTGAAAGTCAAGCATTATCTTAGCAACGAAAAAGGCGCCCAGTCGCTCGAGTGGCTCGGCCTGGCCGCGCTCTTGATCATGGTGCTCGGCATCATTTCGACCGCTCTTAACACCGGCAAGGGCACAATCGGCGAAGTCATCTCGAAGATTTTTGAGAACATCAAAAACCAGCTCGGCGGATCCTGATCCTCACGTCCGAGAGACACCCGACCGCGCCATCCCGCTCAGGAAGCGGCTACATAGACAAACCGGCACCATTTGTGCTTCCATAAGCGGTTGGTTGACGATGCGTATCACGACCGGTCCCCGCCAAGTACCCGGAATGCTTCATTCCGATCGAAACGAACTGTGACCGGTTCCGGGACTTGCGGGGTTATTTTTTTGCAAAGGAGCAGCTATGAACATAATGGTGAGACGTCTTGCAGCGCTGCTGGCCTTGACCGTCTTGATGGCGGGCTGTGCCAAGGAACCCGATCGGGGGGGAGAGGCCAAGGGAATCGATCCCACTCCGAGCGCAGCCGCCCCTTCTCCGTCCCCTGCCAAGCCTAAAGTGGAAGCGGCAATGCTTCCAAGTAAGCTGGAGGATCTGCTTCAGTATCCGAAAGGGCCGTTGGCCGGCGCGTACGTGGCCGATCAGAAGGATGCCGTCATGAAGACGGTCAAGGAAAAGCTGCCGAAGCTGGGGGGCGAGGCCACCCAGGAGGACTACGATGCTTATGCATCCCAGCTCATTTCGCTCTTCTACGAGGAATTTCCGGACCCGTCCAAGGTTTTGAGCGACTACAAGCTCGCAGCGTTCGGCACCGAGGACGCGGCCGATCCGCGGTTCCAGCTCAAGGATAACTTCAACGTGGAAATTGTCCTCGACGCTAGCGGCAGCATGGGCGGCAAAATCGAAGGCAGGACCAAGATGGAGACGGCGAAGGAAGCGATTCAGCAGTTCGTGGGCGGGCTGCCCACCAATGCCAAGGTAGGGCTGCGCGTCTACGGGCACAAGGGGACCGGCTCGGATGCGGACAAAGCGCTGTCCTGCTCAAGCTCGGAGCTCGTGTATCCGGTTCAGCCTTACAACGCCGAGACACTGAACGCCGCGCTCGGCAAGTTCGCTCCGGCGGGCTGGACGCCGCTCACGCTTGCTCTGGACGAAGCGCAGAAAGATCTGAGCGCCTATCCCGCGGAAACCAATACGAACATCATTTATCTCGTCAGCGACGGGATTAACACATGCGAAGGCGATCCGGTGCAAAAGGCGGCGGAAATCGCCAAATCGAACATCCAGCCTATTCTGAACGTCATCGGCTTCGACGTCGACAATGCCGGCCAGAAGCAGCTGAAAGAAATGGCGGCTGCGGCCGGAGGATTCTACACCGGCGTTCAAACGAAGGATGAGCTGATGGGCGAGCTGAACAAGGGCAAGAAGATGGCGGAGAGGTGGAAGCAGTGGCAGCAGTCCGCCAAAACGAGCGCATTCTACGCGAACAGCGCCAAGCAGTTCGATATCACCACCTACAGCACCTCCTGGATGTGGCGCTCGCTGCGGCTCGACCGCAACCTGTCGAACACGGCGAACGCACTCCGGGAAGAGAAGTATATCACTGACGAAGCCTACCAGGCGATTATCAAAAAGACGAGCGAATATGTTCAATACCTGAACAAAACGAACGATTCCGTAACCGCCGAGCTGCGCAAAACGGACCAGTCAAATTATGAAGCACTGAAGCGCAAAATCGACGAGCTTTACGAAACGGGGAGCAAGCAGAGCACCCCGTGACCGATCAAGGTTGCCGGAAGGAGAGGATGGCCATGCCGCCAAGACACAAACGGATAAGCGACGAGAAGGGCGCGGTCAGCATCGAATTTCTGGGCGTTCTGCCGTACTTCTTTCTCTTCTTCCTGCTTCTCTGGCAGGCGGTGGCGTCCGGCTATGCAGTCGTGACGGCCCGCTCCGCCGCCAACGAGGCGGCCAAGGTGTATGCCATGACCAAGAGCCAGACGGAGGCCGAGGCGATGGCACGCACCATTATCGGCGGGTCGGAGAACCTGCAGTTCCAGCATCTGAGCATCTCGCCTAGCGGCAAGTCGTTCGAGCTCAAGCTGGAGACCTCCCACGGCATCGTGTTCATTCCCGAGGCCTGGCGGCCCGCCGCCTCTCTATCGTTTACTCAGACGGCAGCGGGCCGGGTGATCGAATGAAGGACGTGGTCCGCAGTGAACGGGGCAACGCCTCCTTCTACTTGATCTGGTTTATCGTCATAAGCGGGTTCCTGCTCGTGTTTCTGTTCAACGTGCTGAATCTCTTCGGCAAGAAGGAGCAGGCGGCGATCGCCGCGGAGCAGGCGGCAATGGCCGGGACCGACGTGCTGCTGCAGGCGGTCTACGATGGCGTGGAGCAGTTTGATTTTCAGACGGCGGAGGGTATTGCCCGGACGCTGCTGACCGGGGACACGCTGAGCGGCCGGCTCTCCAAGGCCAAGCAGGCCTATGTGTCTGCCGGAACGCCCGCTCCGGAGGCGAGACTGAAGGCGTTCAATAAGGTGCTGGAGGAGGAACTGTCCTCCACCTCTCCCGATGTGCTTGGCTGGAAGGCCGCGCTGGAGGAGTCGGTCCGGCGCAAGCTGGACGATGCGGTAGACAGAGAGTTAAAAGGAACCGTCAAGACGATTATCAACAGCAATGCGGGGAAGCTGACGCGGGATTCGGAGGTCGCCCTGGACAGAGGCAGGGTCGCAGTGACCGCGCATGCCGAGTACGAAACCAGAGTCTTCGATACGCTCATTCCATTCCTCAAACACGACGTTCCTTACAAAGGATACGGGCCCGAGCTCAAGTTCATGGACGAGCTGGGCTGGTCCATCCACGATAAGAAGCTGGCGGCGTTTCCTTGAGTAAGCCCGCCGCCGGCGATGGAGGTGAACGCCATTGAACCGGAAATGGAGAGGCGTGAAGAAAAGTTTAGTCTGTTTGGTCATCGTCTGGCTGATGGCCATGCAGGCGCTGCCGTTCCTGGCGGCAGCCGAACCGATTACGCCGGGGACCCCGATCACACCCGGGACGCCCATCACGCCAGGGTCTCCGATTGCTCCCGGCACGCCGATTGCGCCGGGGCAAGGCATCACGCCCGGCGAGTTTATTCTGCCGGGTACACCGATTACACCGGGAGAAGGCATCACTCCGGGACAGTGGATCTTGCCCGGCACCCCGATTGCACCGGGCTCCCCGATAGCGCCGGGGACTCCGATCGCTCCCGGCACGCCGATCGCACCCGGGAACGGAAGCGGGGGCTCTCCCGGCCAACCGGGCATTGGAACGCCGGGTCAGCCCGCCAAACCGGGCGATCCGTCTGGCGGCACTCCGCTCCAGCCGGGTCAGCCCGGGAGCGGAACGCCGCTGCAGCCTGGTCAGCCTGGACAGCCCGGCAGCGGCACACCGGGCCAGCCAGGGCAACCCGGGAGCGGGACACCGGGCCAGCCGGGCAGCGGGACGCCGGGTCAACCGGGCTCTCCGTCCAGTAATTCGGGCGGCGATGCGGGAGGAGATCCGGGCAGCCAGGGCCCGAGCATGTACGATGTCATCAAGTACGGCTACAACGATCTGGGAGTAGGCGTCATCGAATATATGAGCGACAACCAGATCTATGATTGGAATACGATGAGAACGCATTTGACGCCGGGCAGCAACTTGTCTTACAGTCTGCTGTTCAGCACCTACAAGACAGCGGTCAAAGGCAATGCCTTACTGGAAGCCGGCGGAGATTTGGTGGACACCACGCTCAATTCGGCGGAGGCCGTCAAGAAGGCGAAGCAGATTTACGATTACCGTCAGGCTTATCATGCGGCGTCTGCGGGCAGCGCCACGCTGCAAAATACGAACGCCGTCCGCTCTACGCTGCAGGCCTCCGTCTTCGGCACCGTCTCCAAGGTGAACGTGGTGGCGGCGGGCGTCGGAGCGGGCTTCGCGGCGTATGAGACCGGCCAGAATATCGGCAAGCTGATCACGGCTGACAGCGGCAAGGATAAGGCGCTTGCGGCAGGGGATCTCGGCCAAAGCTCGGGAGAGCTGCTGATGAACAGCTCCGTGCTGCTGGCGGCCTCGGGCGTCGGCGCTCCGGTGGCGGCGGGCGTCTTCATTGCCGGCGCGGTGCTGTGGGCGGCTGGATCGATCACCAAAATGGTGGTCAACCGCAAGGAGATTGCTCAGAACTTCAAAAACGGAGTGGAGAATATCAAGAATACGGCCAAGAATATTTGGGGCGGCGTGAAGTCCTTATTCGGCGGTTAAACGGCAAAGGAGCATGAGGCATGACAGGCAAATTGGCGCCAGCATTGACCGAGCAGATCAAGAAGCACAGAAAATTTCTTGAGAAGGAAGAGGTGTTCCCGTACGCTTACCAGAACGGCGACACCCTATACTACTACGTGGTGTTTACCCGCTTCGGCAAAGGAACGGGCTCCGTCATTCTGTCGGACGGCACAGCACCGCCGACCCGCGAGGAGCAGCTGCGCGCAGGCTGGGCGTTCTTCCACTTCAACCGGGTGCTGATCGAGGCGGGGAACCAGCTCGTCAAGGACATTGCCCGTCCGGTCGACCTGCTGGAGACCGTCAGGACCCAGCTCCGCAAAGCCCAGTGGAACGAAGCCTTCCGGCTGGACAAATTCGCAAGCGACCTGTCCGGTGTCTATGAAGCGCTGGACACCGGCGTGGGGACGATCGACGAGCTGAATGATATCTTTCTGTCGATGCAGGCGCTGGAGAAGCGGGTCCTAGACAGAGGTACGCTGCTGGACGAGGACGTCCAGCAGATGGTGGAGTGGAACATCGCGCACTACCGCAAGATGTATCACCAGGGCCGTCTCCTGCTCCGGGAGCTGCCCGCCTTCGCGCGCCTCAAGGCGCACATCGGCTCGCTCAAGGGCTCGCTGAAGGGGGAGGAGGAGCAGCTGCGGCAGTCGGTGTTCACCGGTCTTGACGCATTGACGGTCAATGCCAACGTTCAGGTGCTCAAGGACTCCAACGCTTCCTTCGAAAACGACGAGAAGGGCAACCCCGTGGCGATGAAGGAAGGCGAAGCGGGGCTCGATCAGCACGACGAGTACCTGAGAAAGAAAAACGACTACGTCTTCCACAACACCATTCTGCACGATATCCGGAATTTGGCGGGGTAGGAGGGCGGTATGAAACTATTCGCTGACGGCTTTGCGGTTTACCGCAGCCAATTTCTGTCCGTCATTCTGTTGTCCTTCACGATTGTGTTTCCGCTCCTGCTTTTTCACAGCGTTCTGTCGAACTTCGTCTATGCGACAACGTCGAATCTTGAGAGTTCGGCTTTCGGCGACTTTACCAACGCGTTCCTGACCCTGCTGTTTCTCGTGGTGGGACAGCTCCCGTTCATCCAATACACGCTGAGCGACCGCAGCGGAAGCGAGCAGCCGCTCAAGGACAGCTATTCCACGTTTCTGTACCGGGGGTTTTCCGTGTACGTCTTCGGCCTTCTCTACTGCCTGATCGTCCTGACGGGCATGGTGGCGCTGATCGTCCCGGGAATCATTCTTCTGGTGCTCCTGTTCCTGACTCCTTATATCTCGGTGGTCAAGGAGATGCCGCTGCGCCGCGCCTGGCGGTTCGCACTCCGGTTCGGGCGCAAATATTTTTTCAAGCTGCTGGCTCTGATCGCGCTGACCGGCATTATCGAGCTGCTGATTGAGCTGGTCGCCATGATCGGCATGTCCTATGTGACATCGGAATATCTCGTCATCCTGCTGAGCCAGATCCTTCTTAACGTCTTCCTCTTCCCGCTCGTGGTCATCGTCATTACGACCCATGTTCTGGAGTGGAAGGAGAAGTCCTGGCTGTAAACGAATGAGGTTGTTGCTATGCTGCTGCTGATTTGGGCCGCCCTCGGGGCGGTCCTTGGCTATCTGTTGGAACTGTACGCGGTCTACGCGCTGCGTAACCGGGAGCACCGTCCGCTGCGCGGCTCCCGCTTGCTGGCGATCCTGGCGATGGCGATCGCCGTCCCGCTCTTGTACCGGGCGGCTCCGGGGCTGTTCCTGCCGAATCTCGTCCTGCTCTGCCTGCTTACCGTCGTGACGCTGACGGACTTGATGGCCATGCTTATCTTGAACCGGACGCTGGCCGTCTTTGCCGTTCCGCTCATCCTGCTCCGTCTCTGGTATCCGCTGGAAGGGGGCTTGCTGGCCTCCGTCGCCGGCGGGGCGCTGGCGTTCGCCCTGATGGCGGCCATGGCCGTCCTGTCCCGCGGACAGGTCGGGGGCGGAGACGTGAAGCTGTATGCCCTCCTGGGCTTTTATATGGGCACGGAAGCGGTGCTAGTCAACCTGTTTTTGGCGAGCGTGCTTGCGCTAACCGGCACGCTCCTGCTGCTCGCGCTCCGGAAGAAGAAGCGGAGCGATCCCGTTTCGTTCGGACCGTACATCGCGCTTGCCGGCGCGCTGATGCTCCTTCTCTGATTCAGGCTCCCGCTGGGGCGTGTAAACAATGGGGATAAGCTTTAGAGGAGGGATCAGCTTGAACGGAAAACGGGTGGAAGGCAAGGTCGCCATCGTCACGGGCGGCGGATCGGGAATCGGCAAGGCGGCGGCGCTGCGTCTGGCGGAAGAGGGCGCCAAGGTCTGCATGCTGGACCGGACGCCGGAAGAGGCTGAGAAGGTGAAGGCCGAGATTGAGCGCCTCGGCGGGGTAGCGATGGTCATAGAGACCGACGTCTCTCAGGCGGAGATGGTGGAGAATGGTGTTAAGCAAGCCGCCGAAAAGTGGGGCCGGCTGGACATCGTCTTCGCTAACGCCGGCATCAATGGCACATGGGCGCCGATCGAGACGCTCGAGGTCGAGGAATGGGACAAGACGCTAGGCATCAACCTGCGCGGGACATTCCTGACTGTCAAGTACGCCGTTCCCTACTTGAAGAAAAACGGCGGAAGCATCATCATCACTAGTTCGATCAACGGCAACCGGAAATTTTCGAATATCGGAGCCAGCGCCTACAGCTCGAGTAAGGCAGGCCAGGTGGCGTTCATGAAGATGGCGTCGCTGGAGCTGGCCCAGTTCAACATCCGGGTGAACGCGATCTGCCCGGGGGCGATCAAGACGAACATCGGGGACAATACAGAGAAGGCTCCCGAGCTGGATAAGGTCGACATCCCCGTTGAATTCCCGGAAGGGAACCATCTGCTGAACGGCGGAACGGGCGAAGCCCGGCAGGTCGGGGATTTGGTGCTGTTCCTCGCGTCCGACGAATCGTCCCACATTACCGGAACGCCGATCTATATCGACGGCGCTGAGTCTCTGCTGATGGGCGGCTGACGGGGTCGTACGGTTGGCCGCGGCTTGGTACCCCTGGTTTAACACGGGGTTGGTGCCCGGCCGTCCGTTAGTTATTTTTTGGAGGCCGCCACTGGCCGCTGGGCGCCTGTCGCCAAGCCACGGTTCTTTAGGGACCGGGGCTTGTTTGCGTTGCTCCGAGTATCGGCGCGTTTTGGCTCCAGGACCCAGGAGGGGTATACTGGGAGCAGAAACGAGGAACGGGAGGATGGGAGGATGAAGCTGAGTGTGCTGGATCTTGTCCCTCAGCTGGAGGGGGCAAACCCGCAGGAGGCACTGGAGAACGCCGTCTTGCTGGCACAGACGGCCGAACGGCTCGGGTATACGCGGTATTGGGTTCCCGAGCACCATGACATGGAGCATTTGGCTTCCGCTGCGCCGGAGGTGCTGCTCGCGCATATTGGCGCGCGGACAAGCCGGATCCGGCTCGGCTCGGGCGCTGTTCTGCTGCCGCATTACAAGCCGATCAAGGTGGCGGAAGCCTTCCATCTGCTCGCCGCCCTGTACCCTGGCCGAATCGATCTGGGACTGGGCCGGGCGCCGGGGGGCTCGGCCCATGTGACCATGGCGCTCAGCGGCAATTTCCTTGCGAACGTAAGGAAGATGCCGGAGCTGGTGGCGGACGTGCAGGCGCTGCTGGAGAACGAATACCGGCTGGACGGGGTCCGGGTGACGGCCCGTCCGCTTCCTCCGGAGCCGCCAGAGCTATGGCTGCTCGGCACGAACGACAAAAGTGCCGTCCTGGCGGCCCGGACCGGCACCGGCTATGCGTTCGGGCAGTTCATGAGCGATCGTGACGGCACGGAGGTGCTGGCGGCTTACCGCTCGGCGTTCGTGCCCTCCGGGCGCCGGAGAGAGCCGGAGACGATCGTAGCTGTCGGCGTCGTCTGCGCGGAGACGGAGGAGGAGGCGCTGCGGCTAGCGGCCGGCGTGGCGGGGCGGACGGGGCCGCCGGACGCGGATCGGCAGCCTTCCGCGGCAGAGGAGCCGCCCTTGCGGGACCGGCTGCTGGCCGGCACCGCGGCGCAGATCCGGGAGCGCCTGCTGCGACTCGGGGAGGAGTATGGCACGGACGAATGGATGGTCGTGACAGCGATCCAGGACTATGCCAAACGGCTGCGCTCCTACGAGCTTCTGGGAGAGGCCATTCTTTAATAGAAGAAACCGTCAACAAAATCCACAATATTCTACGGAGATAGGAACGGTTACTCATCGTTCTTATTTTCGTTTTTCTTTGATAATTCTCACTTTTTTTCTATCACAGGATTATCATTCCATGTTAGGTTTTCTCTATTAAGGCTTTCCCGCGCGGATGATGCAATCTTTTAAACCAGTAAACTGATAAAAATAATTTATTAAAATTTTGTAATATTTTTGCTGACATTATCATTATTTACCCGTAAAATAACGCTATTCTTCAAAAATTTTAACAGTAATGAAGCGAAGGTGAGCCGTTTGCCCGAAGCAATCCTAGAAGTTAAGTCACTCCGAACCGTGTTCAAGGACAAACATAAAGAGCTGACCGTCGTAGACGGCATTGATTTTGAAATCGGCCCTAATGAAGTAGTGGCGCTGGTAGGCGAGTCCGGATGCGGCAAAAGCATGACGTCTCTGTCGATCATGCAGCTGCTGCCGAGATCCGCGGAGATCGCGGAAGGCGAAGTCCGTTATCGTGGCCGCAACTTGGTAGGGATGAAGAATAAAGAGATGGCCAAGCTTCGCGGCCGGCATATCTCGATGATCTTCCAAGAGCCGATGACATCGCTCAATCCCGTTCTTACGATAGGCATGCAGTTAACCGAGTCGATTATTCGGCATCTTGGGGTATCTAAGGTGGAAGCGGATACAAGAGCCGATGAATGGCTGAAACGCGTCGGCTTCCCGGAACCGGCCCGGATCCGCAGAGAATTCCCACACCGGCTATCCGGTGGAATGCGGCAGCGGGTTATGCTCGCTATGGCGATGTCCTGCCGTCCGGATCTCCTGATCGCGGACGAGCCGACGACGGCTCTCGACGTGACGATCCAGGCTCAGGTGCTTGACCTGATCCGCGAGCTGCTGAAGGAATCGGACATGTCTGTCTTGTTCATTACCCATGACCTGGGCGTTGTCGCCGAAATGGCTACACGCGTTATCGTCATGTACGCGGGACAAATCGTGGAGACAACCGATGTACGTTCGTTGTTCCAAAAGCCAATGCACCCGTACACGAAAGGCCTGCTCAACTCGACTCCCCGCATGAAAGGGGATATCGAGAAGCTGATTCCGATCGCTGGCTCCGTTCCTCCCGCTGGCATGTATCCGCCGGGCTGCCGGTTCGCCGACCGCTGTCCGCTGGCCGAAGCCGTATGCCGCGCCGAGGCTCCGCAGCTCCGCGAAGTCGTCCCCGGCCACCGCGTCCGCTGCCATCTGGCCTGACGGACGGAGGCGGTCAAGCCGCCTTTGTCGCTTCAGACAACCTAGACCGTGACAAGCCGGTTCGTTCCATGATCCCCGGCTTATACCCACAATCAACGCTTACGAAGTCGGTTTTTGCCCGGCACGCGAACAGCTTACGAAGCTAGTTTTTGCTAGCGCAAAAACTCAGGACTAAGCTTACGAAGCTAGTTTTTGCTAGCGCAAAAACTCTTAGGAGGAACCAAACCTTGACCGCTCCGCTTCTTGAAATCAAAGGACTCAAAAAACATTTTCCCATTGGCGGGCGCTTCAACAAGAAAGGCGCCGTTAAAGCGGTGGACGGCGTAGACCTGGCCGTGTATCCGGGGGAGACGCTCAGCATCGTCGGAGAATCCGGATGCGGCAAGTCTACTGTCGGCCGGCTGGCTCTCCGCCTGATGGACTCGACGGAAGGCGAAATTCTGTTCGAGGGCACCAATATCGCCGGCTATAGCCAGCGCCAGATGAAACCGATCCGAAAGGACATGCAATGTGTTTTTCAGGATCCGTACGCCTCTCTCAACCCGCGGATGACGGTCGGCAAGGCGCTGGCCGAGCCGCTTATCGTTCAGCAAAAGATGGGTGCCGCCCAAGCGATGAAGAGAGCCGAAGAGCTCCTTGAAGTCGTCGGGCTCCGGGCATCGGCCACTGCGCTGTATCCGCATGAATTTTCGGGCGGCCAGCGTCAGCGGATCGCCATCGCCCGCGCCATCTCGCTCGATCCGAAGCTCATTGTCGCGGACGAGCCGGTATCGGCTCTGGACGTTTCGATCCAGGCTCAGATCGTCAACCTGCTTGGTGATCTCCAGCAGAAGACGAACGTCTCGTATCTCTTTATCTCTCACAACCTGAGCGTCGTCCGGCATATTTCGGACCGCGTGGCCGTCATGTACCTCGGCCGCGTCGTCGAGACCGGCACCAAGGACCAGCTGTTCAACAACCCGCTGCATCCTTACACGCAAGCGCTGCTGTCCTCCGTTCCGGAACCGGACGTAGACGGCAAGCGGGAGCGGATCATGCTGCGCGGGGAAGTGCCGAACGCTGCCAATCCGCCGTCCGGCTGTCCGTTTCATCCTCGTTGTCCTCACGCCGTCGACCGGTGCCGCACCGAACGGCCTGCTTTCCGGGAAGTGGAGCCGGGGCATTCCGCCTCGTGCCATTTCATATAGACCACCGAATTAGAAATGAGAGGGGAAAACAGTAATATGTTGAGTAAGCCGTTTGGTAAGTTTGCATCTGTTGCGCTCGTCACGATGATGAGTTCGGCTGTCGTTCTGTCCGCTTGTTCGTCCGACAACAACGGCGCAGCCGGTTCGTCCGCTTCTCCGGGAGCTTCCGCTTCCGCAGCACCGAAGAAGGAGAAAGTAGACGGCGGCGAAATCACCACCGCCTACCTGGGCGATCCGCAAGGCTTCATCCGCTTCTGGGCGACAACGACAACTTCCACTGAAGTGATCGACCTCGTGTTCAGCACGCTGTACAAGTTCAACGAGAAGCAAGAGATCGTTCCGGATCTGGCCGTTGACCAGCCGACGTTCTCCGAAGACAAGAAGACGATGACCATTAAGCTCCGCACCGACGCCAAGTGGAGCGACGGCCAGCCGGTTACCGCTGACGATGTAGTCTTCACTTACAGCATTCCGATCAATAACGACTACACTGGACCGCGGAAGAGTACCTTCTCTCGTATGGAAAAAATCGAGAAAGTGGACGCTTCGACCGTCAAAATCACGTTCAAGGAGCCGCATGCCGGCTATATCGATATGATGATCTACAACATCCTGCCGCAGCACATCCTCAAAGATGTAGCGATCAAGGATATGGACAAGTCGGAATTCTTCAAGAAGCCGATCGGTTCCGGCCCGTACAAGCTGACTGAGTGGAAAGCCAGCCAGTACCTGACGTTCACGCGCAACGATAACTACTACGGCGGCAAGCCGGCGATTGAGAAAGTAACCGCGAAGATCGTTCCGGATGCCAACGCCATGATGGCTCAGCTGCAAACCGGGGAAATCAACGTGGTCTCCGTTCCGGCCGACAACCTGGCCGCAATCGAGCAGTTCGCGAAGACTTCCGGCAAGATCAAGCTCCAGAAGGACATTCCGTCCACTTCCTACTCGTTCGTAGGCTGGAACCTGACCAACCCGCTGTTCCAGGACAAGAAGGTTCGCCAAGCGCTGACGACCGCTATCGACCGCAAAGGTCTCGTAGACGGCGTAGCCGAAGGTATGGGTAAGGTCGTAAACAGCCAAACCGCTCCTTCCTACTGGACGTTCACGGACAACGTGCCGAAGTTCGATTACAACGAAGCGAAGGCGAAGCAAATGCTGGCCGAAGCCGGTTGGAAAGATACCGACGGAGACGGCGTCCTCGACAAGGACGGCAAGAAATTCGAATTCGAAATGCAGGTTAACCAAGGCAACAAGGTTCGTGAAAAGGCCGTTACTGTTATCCAACAGCAGCTGAAGAAAGTCGGCATCAACGTAATTCCGCGCGTTGTAGAAAGCTCTGCCTTCACGAAGAACTTCCAGAAGAAAGACTTCGTATCGATCTACTATGCTTGGTCGATCTCGGGCGACCCGAACCCGCACGGCATCTGGCACTCGTCTGAAATCGAGTCTGGTCTGAACACCGTTTCCTATAAGAACCCGGAAGTAGACAAGCTGATCGACGAGGACCTGTCGACGTTCGACAAGGCAAAGCGGAAAGAGATTTTGAACAAAGTTGACGCGCTGATCGCCGAAGACCAGCCGTACACGTTCCTCTACTCGCCGACTGTCGTTATGGCATATCCGAGCAACCTGGAAGGCTTCAACCCGCAGCGGGACAGCCTGAAGGAAGTTCAAAAATGGTACTTCACGAAATAGAAAGAGGTGACGGCGGGTGGCTCTCTATACACTTAGGCGTTTGCTGAACGCCATCCCGATATTGATCGGCATCACGATTATCTCCTTTGCGATCATCCATATGGCCCCGGGAAGCCCGCTTTCGCAGTTTACCGAAGATCCTACGATCAAACAGGTAGACAAAGACAACATGATCAAGGCTTACGGGCTGGATAAACCGCTTTATGTGCAATATTGGGACTGGGTCAGCGGCCTGGTGCGGGGAGACCTCGGGGTATCGCTTCTGAAGAATCAACCGGTTGCCGACCTGATCCTGGAGCGGCTGCCCAACACGCTGCTTCTCACAGTGACTAGCTTTTTGCTATCGCTATTGATTGCGATTCCGCTGGGCATCCTTTGCGCCGTCCGGGCGCATTCCCGGCTGGATCAGATCGTATCCGGATTTACGTTCGTCGGCATCTCGATTCCGGGCTTCTGGCTCGGTCTCATGCTGATCATCCTGTTCGCGGTGAAACTCGGATGGCTGCCCTCGGGCGGTCTCCAGACCGTGAACGCCGATTTCAGCCTCATCGATCGGATTAAGCACTTGACGCTTCCCGTCTTGACGATGGCAGCCGGCGAAGTGGCGATCTGGATCCGGTATGTTAGATCAAGTATGCTTGAGGTCATTAACCAGGATTACATGAGAACGGCGAAAGCCAAAGGTCTTCCGGGGAACAGTATTCTGTTCCGCCACGGCTTCCGCAACGCTCTCATTCCACTGGCTACTCTGTTCGGTCTGGCGCTTCCCGGATTTTTCGCTGGGGCGGCCATTCTGGAACAGGTATACAGTATCCCGGGTATGGGGCGTTTGTTCATCGAAGGAGCGTTCCAGCGGGATTATCCTGTACTGTTCGCGATTGTTACGGTAGGTGCCTTTCTGACCGTTCTCGGCAGCATCCTGGCGGATGTGGCATATGCCGCACTTGATCCGCGGGTTAACCTCAGTAAACAAGAAGTGAGGGGCTAACCGATGAATGTAGCAGTTTCTCCAAATAACAACACCGTTGCTCGCAAGCCGAAGAACCGGGCATGGGAACGGTTCAAGGCGAATCGCATGGCCTTCATCAGCATGTTTATCCTGATCGGTCTGGTCCTCGTAGCTGTCCTGGCTCCGTGGATCGCTCCGCACGATCCGGCCGAGCAGGATCTGCTGAACAAGCTGAAGCCGCCGAGCGCGGACCACTGGTTCGGCACAGACGACCTTGGCCGGGATCTTCTGACCCGCGTCATGTACGGGGCCCGCGTATCGCTGGCGGTTGCGATTTTCTCGGTTATCTTTAACCTGTTGATCGGGATCACGGTTGGTTCTCTGGCGGGGTATTACGGCGGTAAGACCGACAGCATCCTGATGCGGTTCGTCGACATCATGCTTGCGTTCCCGCAGTTCTTCCTGCTGATCACTGTCGTTACACTGCTCAGGCCGAATTTGTTCAACATCATCGTGGTGTTCGTCTTGTTCGGCTGGATGGGCAAATCAAGGCTGCTCCGCGGCCAGATTCTCTCCCTCAAAAACAGGGAGTTCGTAGACGCGGCACGGACGATCGGCATGTCCGACTTCCGGATCATCTTCCGGCATATTCTGCCGAACGCGATCGCGCCGGTCATCATCTCGGCTACGCTGCAGATGGGTTCGATGATTCTAACCGAATCCTCGCTCAGCTTCCTCGGTCTCGGCATTCAGCCGCCGCAGGCGAGCTGGGGCAACCTGCTGCAAAGCGCCCAAAGCTTGACGATTATGACCAAGGCTCCGTGGGTACCGTTCATCCCTGGTTTCATGATCTTCCTGACGATCATGTGCTTCAACTTCATTGGGGACGGCCTGCGCAACGCTTTCGACTCCAAGTAAAACCAAGAAACGCCTGATACTCGGCGGAAATGAAATGCACCCCTTAGAATGGATATTGGAAAAACCACTCGGTTTAACCAATGGATTCTAGGGGGTGCATTTTTATGGCGAGAAAAAGACATCAAAGGAATAACAATGCGAGGAGTGGTGTTTGTGACTTATACCATTGTTAAGCCTCTCACCCGAAACGGTTGCATGTCTGGACACTGCCGTACTCCTAGCTGGCACCCCCGCATCTCATTTCAACCCGCTTCCGCTGCTTCAGCAAAGTATCCGATGAGAAAGTCGCGAAACTTGCGTGCAGCAAGGGATAGGTACCGTTTCTCGTGCCATACGATTTGGAAATTGCGCTGGCATACGGGGAATTCGATATGCAGCAAGCTAAGCGGGGAGTTCGGGCCGCCGCAATTTCCTACAAGGGCAACGCCCAGGCCGGCACGGACAAGACTTGCAATGCTGGCAGGCTCGTCGACCCGGCAGACGAAGTTTGGAGTTATCCCGGCTTCTTGAAATAACAAGTCGTTCATTTTCTGAAAAGGAAATCCCTCCTTATACCCGATAAACGGGTCCCCCGCCAGCTCGTTCAAGCGGATGCTCTTTCTCCCGGCAAATCGATGTCCTTGGGGAACAGCTAAATAGATAGCTTCCTTCAAGACGGAAACTCCGCTAATGTCGGGCCGATCGATCGGCATCGGCGTAAAGCACATGTCGACCTCGCCAGCCTCCACCAAATGCGTCATTTCTTCCATCGAAGCCTGCGTAATCCGGAAGTTAACTTCGGGATGAAGCGCCAGAAATTCACCCAGTGGATCCGTTAATCGGTCAAGCGTCGAAGTCGCGAGGTGGATGCTCCCTTGATCGAGTCCCGCAAGCTCGGACACTTCTTTCCTTCCTTCTTCCAACAGAGAGAGCGCCTTCTCGACTTTGTCCAAAAACGCCTTGCCGAACGTATTCAGTCGAAACCGCCCACCGCGCCGATCAAACAACGGAATCCCTACGTCTTCCTCCAGCCTTGAAATCGTCTTGCTTAGCGCAGGCTGCGCGATTACTAGCTCCTGCGCTGCTTTCGTCATGTGCTCCAGCCGGGCTACCGTTACAAAATATCGCAACTGCAGCAGTTCCATAATGGATTCCCCTTCCCATACACTCAAGTATATGCCCTCATGGCTTAAGATATATTTTTGTTTATATGGTAGCGATTGTAAAATAAGCATATAGAGAAAGCAACATGCTTTGTCCGAAAGTATCGTAGTGGCAGAGAGGAGGGCTCATCGCCATGGAAGCCACACTTCAGCGGCTTACAGGAGAAAAATGATTCGGATTCTGGCCTTTTCGCCGGTCGTTCTGTCATGAGCGTAATGATATTCCATAGTGTATTGCCCTATATTCCCATCATTTTCAACCCCTCTTTAATCGGGTCAGCTGGATGCCATTCGTTTTTTTTGTTGATTCGTGCTCAGAAACTTGATTACTTCGGATTTGACTTCTTCTCGCTTGGTTCAATCATTGGTTTGTTCGCAAGACATACGGCAGGTGCTTCTAGAGAGAATTTTTATGCAGCTCGGCAGGGCTAGGCATGCCGTACTAAAGAGAAAGATTTGTAAGGGCAAATAGGAATGATAGGAGGAGCCCCAATGAAACAATTAAGCATCGGCATTATTTTAGGAAGCACACGCCAAGGACGTGTAAGTCCACAAGTTGGAAGTTGGGTGAAGGAAATTGCCAATCGGCGTGGGGATGCGAATTATGAAGTCGTAGATATCACGGATTTTCAATTGCCTTTTTTCGGCGAAGGGACGGATAACGAGCCTGGATTAATAGCTTGGGCGAAAAAGCTTGCCAGCTTAGACGGGTTCGTCTTTATTGTCCAAGAATACAATCACAGCATTACGGGCGCATTAAAAAATGCGCTGGATTCAGCGCGCAACGAATGGAATCATAAGGCGGCCGGCATTGTTAGCTATGGTTCAACAGGCGGAGCCCGCGCAGCCGAACATTTACGCGGTATCTTAGGAGAATTACTCGTAGCGGACGTTCGCGCACATCCAACATTTTCGTTATTTACAGATTTTGAAAACTTCAGATTATTTAAACCTGCGGAACTGCACGTAGAAAAAGTAAACGCAATGCTAGATCAGCTAATCGCATGGAGCGGCGCATTAAAACCTTTACGGTGAACGTGGAATAGGGAGGAAATCACGATGAAGGCAGCAGCATTTCGTTCGGTCGGCGGTCCAGAGGTTATGGAGGTCCTGTCGTTTCCCGATCCGCAAGCCGGTCCAGGGCAAGTCAGGGTCCAGGTAAAAACGGCGGGGGTACAGCATTACGATTGTTACGTGCGTAGAGGCTGGACTCCGCAGGGCGTCGCGATTCAACTCCCGCAAATTCTGGGCAACGAGTTCGCGGGCATCATCGATCAAGTCGGTGAAGACGTTACCGGCTTTCATGTAGGCAGCGAGGTTCTCGGCTTTGCACAATTGAATTGTTATGCGGAATATGTGGTCGTCCATGTAGACCAAATTGTAAGCAAGCCTGATAGCATGCCCTGGGAAGAGGCAGGGGGGCTGACCGGCAACGGTCAAGGCGCGTATATCGCTATGAAAGCCATCGGCGTTGGACCCGGTGATACAGTACTGATCCATGGCGCAGCCGGATCACTCGGCGCTTTTGCCGTGCAGTTGGCTAAGGAGTGGGGGGCCGAGACGATTATCGGGACTGCCAGCGAGAGTAACCACGACTACTTGCGCTCGCTTGGGGCTATCCCGGTCACTTACGGGGAGGGGCTTGTCGAGCGAGTGCGGGCGCTCGCGCCGAACGGCGTCGACGCTGCGTTCGATACGGCCGGAGCGGAAGCAGTGTTGGCCTCGGTTGAATTGGTGAAGGATAGGAACCGTATTTGCACGTTCGTCGCTTATGACCTTATTGAGGAACTCGGCCTCCGCGTCATTCGCGGTGAGCGCTCGGCAGCCCGCCTTGCAGAACTGGTCGAACTATATTCAAACGGCAAGCTGCAGATCCATATCAAGGGGACTTTTCCGCTAGATCGGGCCGACGACGCGCACAGAGCCATCGAAACGAGACGCGGACGCGGGAAGATCGTCCTCACCCTCGACTAAACGGATTCGGGAGATCAAGTCTCCTAAGTCTAAGCAAGGGCAGGAACTAGGGAAATAATAGTGTGCAATGCGACCTTATCAATGGTCCTGTGCCGGAGAGCAAGCTGAAGCGTAGGAAGCAAAAAAAGGGAGTCCGTTGACGGGACTCTCTTTTCTTTTTCAGCATTACGAGTCGAGCGGAGGCCACGTCTCCACCCGGTTGTACACCGGATCGGCCGATTCGTAATGCACCCATAAGGGAGCTAGACAGAGGGAGGGGTAGTGGGCGTAAAACGGAGCGTCTCCCTGCCGAATGACGCGCAGGGCAAGCGGGAGCTCCCGCCGAAACGCTTGCAGGCGCCGCTGCTTCTCCGGTTCGGGGCCGTCCCCGATGTACAATTGTATCAGCAGGACGGGCTGCTGGCCGTAGAGCGTCCATTCCCCTAGAACCTCGTCGCGTTTCTCGGTCAGCCGGTCCGCGGCAAACCGGCGGCCGATGACGAGGAACAGTTCGCCTGTCTCGTCGGAATGGGTGAGGGTGTACCGGCGTCCTCCTAGCGGATCGGCGGGAGTGGCCCCGTCCCGCACCTCGATTTCGACCGAACCCGGCGGATTGGTTAACATGCGGATCCCCCCTTCATTGGCTGCCGATGTTCTAGTTTATTCGGCGATACGAAGACTAAGAAGCGGCGGCTGAGTTACACGGACTGAGGCACACCGCCTGAGACAGAACGTACGTGGCAGAGCGTACGTGGCAGAGCGTACGTAGCAGAGCGTACGTGTGGACATCGTCCAAAGTACAACCCCTGGGGTGAGCGTCAAAGGTATAGCCGCAGAGGTAGTGCGCCCGAGAGAGAACCCGAGGCACACCGCACAAAGAAGTGCGCCCTAGTAGAGAACCCGCGGCATGCCGCCCATGAGCCCACAAGTAGAGCGCACAAGTAGAGAACTCACGTCACGACTAAGACATGGCACCCAAGGTAACCGCTTACGCCCCAAATGTCCCGATTTTGTTGCAAATTTGCCCGCAATCCGACATAGTTTTCCTGCTTTTCCGGTTCCGGGAGCTTCGCTTTCATTGTACACTGGAGGAAGAAAGAACCAGTTACTTACTCGATCGGGAGCATATTTTCCGGGAAGCGTTGGCAGAGGCCTCCTGATGGGGTATGAAAAGACAAACTCCTATTACTCAATCTAGGATGTGAGCCCTCATGAAAGTACCTGTAGGCATTTCTAATCGTCACATACATCTTTCTCAAGAGCATCTGGAGCAGCTGTTCGGACCGCATTATCAGCTGACGAAGCTGAAGGATCTCAAACAGGTAGGCCAATATGCCGCCGAGGAGACCGTTACGCTGGTCGGGCCCAAAGGCAAGATCGGCCATGTCCGCGTACTCGGACCGGTCCGGAAGCAGACGCAGGTCGAAATTTCACGGACGGACAGCTATCTGCTGGGCGTGGATCCGCCAATCCGTGATTCGGGAGATCTGGCAGGCAGCGAAGCTCTGACGATTGTCGGACCTCAGGGTGAGGTAAAGCTGGAGGAAGGGGTCATTCTCGCCTTCCGGCATATTCACTTCTCGGAGGAGGATGCGGAGCGTTTCGGCATCGTAGACAAGCAGTTCGTCGCGGTCGAGGTGGAAGGCCCCCGATCGCTTGTGCTGGAGAACGTTCTGTGCCGGGTTCACCGGGACTACCGGCTGGAATTTCATATTGATACGGATGAAGCAAACGCAGCGGGGCTGCGCAACGGGATGGAGCTGGAGGTTATCGTCCCCAACCAGGCTGGACCCGCCTACGACGCTCTTCGCGGACAGGAGCGCCAGCTTGTTCTCGTCCTGAACTGCGGCAGCTCGTCCGTCAAATACAAGCTGTACGACATGCCGTCCGTGAAGCTAGTTGCCGCTGATATCCTGCAAAACATCAAGCGGGACGAGTATGGCGCGGCTCTGCAAAGCATCTTTGACAAGTTTGCGGATCAGCCGATCTCGATCGTCTCGCACCGTGTTGTGCACGGCGGCGAAGCGTTCCACCGGTCGGCCGTCATCAACGACGAAGTGAAGAAGCAGATTGAAGGCTACAGCCGGTTCGCCCCGCTGCACAACCCGATCAATCTGCTCGGCATCGAGCTCGCCCAGAAATTCCGTCCGCAGGCGATGCATGTGGCGGTATTCGATACGTCGTTCCATCAGACGATGCCGCCATCCTCGTATCTGTACGCCCTGCCGTACGAGTATTACGAAAAGTACGGTATCCGCAAGTACGGCTTCCACGGCAGCTCGCACAGGTATGTCATGCACCGGGCCGAGCAGATGATGGAGACGCCGAAGGAGCGGCTGCGCCTCATCAGCTGCCATATCGGCAGCGGCGTCAGCGTGACGGCGATCAAGAACGGCATGTCGCTTGATACGTCGATGGGCATGACGCCTCTGGCAGGCGTTACGATGGGCACACGGAGCGGCAACATCGACCCGGCGATTCTGCCTTATCTCGAAGAGATCGAACAGACCGACTCCAAGGGGGCGGTCGACATCCTTAACTACAAGAGCGGGCTTCTCGGCATCTCGGGCGTCTCGAGCGATCTGCGGGACGTTATGGCGGGTGCCAAAGAGGGAAATATCCGCTGCGAGCTGGCGCTCAAGCTCTTCACAAGCCGCCTGCATGCTTACATCGGGCTTTATCTGGCGACGATGAACGGTGTCGATGGCATTATCTTCACGGCCGGCGTAGGAGAGAACAATGCGGAGATCCGCCAGATGATTTGCTCTGGGCTTGAGTTTGCAGGCGTTATCCTCGATCCCGAGGCGAACCGGGCGATCAAGAAGGAAGGCTTCATCAGCAATCCGTACTCGCCGATCAAGGTCATGGTCATTCCGACCAATGAAGAGATGATCATGGCGTCGGATGCTTACCAGCTGTACGCCAAAGCCCACATCGTCGCGTAACGCCCAGAGAGATGGAGGCAGTCTTTCCGGCCGGGCCGGACGGTGCTGCGGGTACAACAAGAATAGACTATGCCGCATCCTGTGACGGAGGCAGGATCGCCCTCCCGGCATGCTGGACAAGAAAGAGCAAGAAAAGAGTCGGACGGCGAAGCGTCCGGCTCTTTTTTTTGCGTGCCAGGACGGCCGGCAGGATTGGACGGACTCTTATGTCGAGCGGGTTATTAGCCGATTAGAAGATGAGGGCGTTTCGGTCCTGCGCGCGGCGGATATGCTAGAAGTCTACACACCGGAGCAGCTGCGGCGGGGCACCGGCGCTTACCACGAAGCGATCTACGGCATCTCGTTCATTCGGCAGACTGACCTTTTGGCCGGCGCGGCAACCACATCAGGGATTCCAGTGACTCCGATTCATCGTCGGCACGACGTATCCGGGCGGAGGGAGGCCAATCATCACCCTCTAAGGCGGCTGGTCCGGGAAGCGATTTTGGCGGAAGTTGGACGCGCTGCTCCGAACCCGGTATGATGGGCTTACCAAGAACCAGGCCCGCCGTCAGGCGGGCTGCGGATGGAGGGACATACGGATGGACGAACAGAGAGAGACCCGGATCGAACGCCGGAAGAGTGAGCATATCGACATCTGCCTGACCCGGGAGGTGAGCGGGGAGGCGATCACGACCGGCCTGGAGCGTTACCGATTCCGGCATAACGCCCTGCCTGAGCTGGATCTGGCGGCCGTGCGGACGGACACCGCCTTCCTGGGCAAGGCGGTCCGGACGCCGTTCGTCGTCAGCTCCATGACCGGTGGCCCGCGCCATGCCGGGGAGATCAACCGGCGGCTCGCCGAGGCGGCCGAGGCCCACGGCTGGTCGATGGGCGTGGGCTCCGTCCGCGCGGCGCTGGAGCATCCGCAGGCGGCCGCCAGCTTCCGCATACGCGACGCCGCCCCGACGATCCCGCTGTTCGCGAATCTTGGCGCGGTCCAGCTGAATTACGGCTACGGCCCTGACGAATGCAGGCGGGCCGTAGAGCTGGTCGAAGCGGACGGCCTCGTGCTGCATCTGAACAGCCTGCAGGAGGTGTTCCAGCCCGAGGGCGACACGAACTTCAGCGGCCTGCTGCGCCGGATCGAACAGGTCTGCCGGTCGCTGGAGGTGCCCGTCGGAGCCAAGGAAGTCGGCTGGGGTCTGGACGGCGAGACGGCGGCACGGCTGCGGGACGCGGGAATCTCGTTTCTTGACGTGGCCGGGGCGGGGGGCACCTCGTGGAGCCAGGTCGAGAAATACCGGACGGCCGACCCCGTCCTGAGCGGTGCCGCAGAAGCGTTCGCCGGCTGGGGCATTCCGACGGCCGAGAGCCTCGTCGACGTGCGCAGCCGGGTGCCGGATGCGGCCGTCATCGCGAGCGGCGGCATGCAGACGGGAGTCGACGCGGCCAAGGCGATCGCGCTGGGCGCGGATCTGGTCGGCTTTGGCCGCTCCGTGCTCGCCTCAGCCGTCCATTCGGCCGAGGAGCTGGACGCGCTGTTCCGCCGCATCGGTCTCGAGCTGCGCGCCGCCATGTTTGGCATCGGCGCTGGCACGCTGGAGGAGCTGAAGCGGACCGACCGGCTGGAACGGGCGGATGTCCGCTGAGCCGCACTGCCGCAGCCTCCGGCGCGGCATGGCGCACGAATCGACAATGCTGCTGGCCAAGTTTGGTGCCGCTCGATACATCACGCTTGCCCTCGGTTTTGTCGACGCGCGTCCGGGCGAATCGAGCCTTTCTTCGGCATCCTTCGAGTCCAAGGAAATTCCTGTCGAACGATGCAGGATTTTGCACCTTGTAGGTCGAATGGTACCGTATTGACCAATGGCAATTTTAGACAATAAGGCAATAGAAGGGGAATTCACTTGATTAATCTTTCTGAAGAGCGACGGAAGCAAGTCGATTTTATAGGTCTTACGGAGGAGGATCTCGCCCTGCTGCATCGGCATCAGCCTCACTTCGAGCAGATCGCCGACCAGGTCGTGGAGGATCTGTACGCGAAGATCATGGAGCAGCCGGGACTAGCCGAGATCATTCACAAATACAGCACGGTCGAGCGGCTGAAAGGAACCCAGCGGTGGTACTTCCTGTCGCTGGCGGACGGCGTCATGGACGATGACTATATGAACCGCCGGGTTCAGGTCGGCCGCGTCCATTCGCGGATCGGATTGACCAGCGACTGGTATCTCGGCACGTACATGGTCTATCTCAACATCACGACGGCCTACCTGGAGAAGGTGCTGCCGAACGGCGGCTGGATCCGGGTTATCCATGCCCTATCCAAGATGTTCAACATTGACTCCCAGACCGTCCTTGAGGCGTACGAGACGGATGAGAAAGCGAAGATCGAGCGGCTCGTCGACGAACAGGACAATCTGCTGAGGGGCATTACCTCGGCCGTTCAGGAGCTGGCCTCCATGATGGTGCAGCTATCCGAGAGCAGCCAGTCGGTAGCCGAGACGGCCGTCCATACGGCGGAATCGCAGGACAAGGCGCACGGCATGGTGCAGGGACTGACCGAGGAGGTCAAGAATATCCACGGCATGGGCGCTCTGATGAAGGAGATCTCGGACCAGACGCATTTGCTCGGCCTCAACGCAGCGATCGAGGCGGCTCATGCGGGAGAGACCGGGCGCGGCTTCGAGGTCGTGGCCAACGAGATCCGCAAGCTGGCCAATCGTTCGCAGGAGTCGCTTGCGCTCATTCAGGACAAGCTTACCTCGATCACTGGCGTCCTGCGCAACATTGAGCAGGAGTCAGAGCAGACGTCTTCGTATGCTAGAGAGCAGGCGGCCCGCTCGCAGGAGCTGACGTCGTTCGTTACGATGATCGAGAAGGTGACCCACGAGCTCGAGAAGCTTCGCCGGTAAGCTGAAGCGAACCGGTGGGCAAAGCCCTCGGCAGGACGGCAAGACGGTCGGCGAGGCATCCGTCTCAAGCCGGGCTGTTGAACGGTTCCCACCAATACGTCGACCGGAGAGGCGCGCCGGTCGGCTTCCTTTTTTGCCGGAGTCGGAGATGTCCGCCACCGGCTTATTCTATGAGTTTCCGTTCGGCGGGCCGGCGGGAGACGGGCCAAAGGCAGGAATTCTTGAAAGCGCTGCCGAAGGTAGAGCGGACGAATCCAGGAGAAGAAAGGGGAGCATGAAGATGAAAGGGACGAACACGAAGGAGCAGGCGGCCTTTTACCGGGACCATCTGACCGGACAGCTGCTGCCGTTCTGGCTGGACGGGGCGCTGGATCGCATTCGCGGAGGCGTCTATACTTGCTATTCCAACGACGGCAGCCGGAGGGTGAGCACGGACAAATATGTCTGGTCCCAGGGCAGGTTCGTCTGGCTGCTGGCCAAGCTGGCCGGGATGACCGGACGGTACGCGCTGCCGTACAGTCGAGAAGAGCTGCTTGGGCACGCCAGGCTGACCATCGAGTTTTTGAACCGGTATGCTTTCCTCGCGAACGGCAACTGCGCGTTCCTGCTGACGGAAGAAGGAGATAAGAAGGAGTCGCTGCCGGGGAGAGGCTATGACACGAGCATCTTCGTGGACGCCTTCGTCCTGATGGGGTTCGCCGAATATGCCAAGGAAGCCCGGGACACGGAGGTGCTGGAGAAGGCGTTCCGGCTGTTCGATCGCATGGAAGCGAGAATAGCGGCGGGGGAAGCGAGGACGGAGCCCTATCTGCTTCCAGACGGGTGCAGAGCTCACTCGCTGCCGATGATCATGCTCAATACGGCACAGGTGCTGGCCGAGGCGGCAGAAGCGTTGGGTCATCCGCGAGCGGCCGGAACGACGGACCGGGCGACCGCGTACATGGAAGATATCCTGGATACGTTCGTCCAGCCGGACGGCCTGCTGGCCGAGGTGCTGCTGGCGGACGGTACGGTGGACCGGACGCGGATGCTGACTCGGCACGTGAACCCGGGGCATACGATCGAGGATATGTGGTTCGTGATGCACCAGGCGCTGCGGATCGGGAGCCGGGAACGCATCAGCCAGGCTGTCCGCGTGGCCAAGGCAGCTTTCGCTGCGGGCTGGGATGAGGAGAACGGCGGGCTTCTCCACTATGTTGATCTGGAGGGCGGGCCGCCGAGAGGGGCCGTCGGCGAGGGCGCCTTTGAGCGCAACGTCCGTGACACGTGGGAAAGCAAGCTGTGGTGGGTGCACTCGGAAGCTCTATACACGTCGCTCCTCGGGTACCGGCTGACCGGCGACGAGGAGCTGCTCGGCTGGTACGAAAAGACTCACGCGTACACGTTCGCCACCTTCCCGAATCCCGATCCGGAGGTGGGGGAGTGGATCCAAATTCGGGACCGAGAGGGGCGGCCGGAGGAAAAGGTCGTCGCGCTTCCGGTGAAGGACCCGTACCACATCATCCGCAATGTGCTGCTCCTGTTGGAGCTGCTGGAAGGAGGGGGCCCCTTGCTTCCTCCCGCGCGTTCAATCCGTCCCGGATTGGGTAAGTAGGGGAAAAAGGGAGGTGCCCGCATGAGACCGAACAACCAGCATGTTGTGCCCCACGACGGGGATTGGGCCGTCAAAAGCGAGAACAAGAGCAAGCCCGAGCAGGTGACGAAGACCAAGCAGGAAGCGGTTGACGCCGCCCGCGAACGCAGCAAGGAGGAGAAGTCGGAGCTCGTCATTCATGACCGGCACGGCGTGATCCGCGAGAAGGACAGCCATGGCCACGACCCTTATCCGCCGAAAGGGTGACGGAAACGCCGCTTGAGACGGACGTTTCCGTCGATTACGCTCGTTTTTTGCCAGCCATCCGTCTCGGAGAGCGGCAGGGACAGATGCCGCGTTCCGGCGTGCAAAAGGAACGCTCATGGCATCCAGCCCTGCGTCGGCCTCATGGAATGTGCAGCGGACCTGCCTGGCCCCCTCGTCAGCGGAAACTGCAGCATACTACCAGCCCCGCGCTCAGCGCCAGGGGCTTGGTTGGCGTGGCCGCAAAGACGCGGGACAGCCTCTGGGAGCCGCCGGGTCTATGGCCCGCCGGGACAAGACAGCGGCGGGCCCATCTGCTAAGATGAAGCAGAGAAGACAGAACCAGCGAGTGGAGGGGTCCCTGTGATAAAAGCGATCGTGTTTGACTTCGACGGCTTGATTTTCGATTCGGAGACGCATGAATTCGAGGCGTTCCGGGAGCTCTGCCAGAGCTACGGCGCGGATATGCCGCTATCGGAATGGAGCAAGCTGATCGGCACCGACGCAAGCGTGTTTGATCCGTACGCCTACCTGGAGCAGCAGGTTGGACGGACGCTGGACAGGCAGGAGCTGCGGGCGCTACGCCGCCAGTATTACGACCGCCGGGCGGGCGAAGAGCAGGTACGCCCGGGCGTGGAGCAGGTGCTGCGGGATGCCCGGGCGCAGGGACTGCGGGTCGGACTTGCGTCGAGCTCCGGTCGGGAGTGGGTCGTCAGCCATCTCGACCGGTTCGGGCTGACTCCGTATTTCGAGACGATCCGCACCAAGGAGGACGTCCCCAAGGTGAAGCCGGCCCCGTATCTGTACCAGAGAGCGCTTGAGGATCTCGGGGTCCGGCCGGAGGAAGCGGTCGCCTTCGAGGACTCTCCGAACGGCGCCAAGGCGGCCAAGGCGGCAGGCATGTGCTGCGTCATCGTTCCCAACACGGTCACGGAAGCGCTGTTGTTTGACGCCGTCGACCACCGGCTGTCTTCCCTGGCGGACGTTCCCCTCTCCGAGCTGCTGGAGCGGCTCGGCCGCGGGCTTGTTTAGCCGCCCGGATGGGCGGGTAAACAATACCGAGGTGATCGACATGACAAATCCACAGGTCAAATGCAGTGTAGACAATTGCGAGTATTGGGAAGAAGGCAACAACTGCAGTGCCGAAGTGATCATGATCGAGATCGACCGGCATGCAGGGGCTTCGCTGCCGCAGCAGAAAGGCGGCCAGCAGTACGACACGTCGCATACCGACCACGCAGAGGATACGCGCGACACTTGCTGCCACACCTTTGAAGAGCGCGGCCACTAGCGGCCGGCTCGGGCAGCGGCCCTCGGCAGCCCGCCGCAGGCGGGACAGTAAAAACGGAGCTCCGGCGGGGCTCCGTTTTTACTGTCAACCGGCACGCTCCGGCCGTTCGAACAGGTGACAGCAATATTCGCCGTTCCAAGCGTTCGCCGCTATACCCCCGCTGCGCGGGCAATTAGCCGTGGCATGATTCGGGAATATACGGTATTCTTGTACTGGATACGGCCGGCGGCCGTACCGACCCGATTGTTCGGACAAGCAGGAGGAGGAGTTCCCCACCAACATGAGAAAACCAAGAATTCTGGAACTGGACATCGTGCGGGCGTTCGCCATCATGGCTGTCCTGATGATCCATGCCACTTCGGAAACGACGGTAGAGATTCCTCTCGGCAGTCGTTCCCAGATTCTCTATTTGATCGTAAACAAACTGAGCAACTTTGCGGTTCCCATCTTTATTTTGCTGAGCGGCCTTGTGCTGTTCTACCGGTACAGCGGGGCCTGGAGTTGGAAGGAAGCGTTGAGCTTCTACCGGAAACGGATTCAGTATATCCTTGTTCCTTATCTGATCTGGTCGTTCTTCTACTATGTGTTCAACCAGTGGACACCCAATTTCAACTGGCACGACATCAAGATCGATTGGCCGTTCTTCCTGAACGCGCTCAAGTGGGCCGACACGAGCTATCACCTGTACTTCATCGTGCTTATTCTTCAGTTCTACCTGATCTTCCCGCTCATTATGGCGCTTGCTGACCGGTGGAGCTGGTTTGCGAGGAACCTGATCTGGATCGGACTCGCGGCGCAAATCGGCTTTTATATTTATCACCACTGGTTCCACCCGGTGCAGCATCCGGCCACCATTCTCGGTACATACGCGGGCATCTTCGCCATCGGCGGCTGGATCGGCATGAATTACGAGCGGTTCCAGCGTGCGGGTGAACGTCATCTATGGTGGGTGCTCGGACTCGCCCTGTTGATCGGCTATTCGTTCGCGCTGTTGTTCGTGCTGAGCCAGAACCGCATCAACTTCGGCTCGCTGCCGATGGAGATCTTGTTCAACGGCTACGCGGTTGCCATGGGACTCAGCCTGCTTTGGATCTCGGCCAAGGTGCTGCGCGGCACTCCCCGTCTTGCAGCGGTGCTGACGTCGATGGGAACGGCCGCCTTCGGCATCTACTTCACCCATCCGGCGCTGCTCTCACTCTGGCGTCGCAACTGGACCTATCCGAGCGATACGCTGGCTTACCACCTCTCCACAATCGGAGCGGGCGTCATGATCTTCACGGTCCCTTGGCTGCTGGTCTTCCTGCTGCGCAAGTGGAAGGGAGCCTGGATTCTGTTCGGCAAATAAAACGCAAAAGGTAAAGCACGCCGCTTGCGGCATGCCGCCTGTAGAGGAGGACGAGTATGGAGCACGGGGAAGCGCCGATGATCCCGCCGGCCGGGCGGAATCCGGCCAGACGAACGATTGGCGGGGACCGCCTGGCGGAGTGGCTGCTGGAGATTCGAAGCGAAGGCTTCACCGCCGATCGCATCGTGTTTTTGTGCATCGGCACCGACCGGTCCACCGGCGATGCCTTCGGACCGCTGACCGGCACGCTGCTGGAGGAGGCGGGGTTCCCGTATGTGATCGGAACGCTGGAGCGGCCGTGCGATTCGGCGAATCTGGCGGAGAGGCTTGCGGAGCTGCCGGACGGCCGGCTGGTCATTGCAGTCGATGCGTGCCTCGGCATGGGCGAGTCGGTCGGCCGCTTTCAGGTCGCCGCGGACGGCATCGAGCCCGGCAAGTCGATGGGCTGCCGTCTGCCGGCCGTCGGCCATTACTCCGTGCTTGGTGTGGTGAACCGCAACGAGGGTAATCCGTACAAGGTGCTGCAGAATACGTCGCTGCACCTCGTGCTCCAGATGGCCCGCCGGTTCACCCGCGCGGCAGCTGAAGCGTTCGGCTTTCCGGCTGCCGCTCCTCTCGGCGCGATAGCCGCGGCTTGGGGCATCACAGCGCTGCCGCTCCCGTCGCTCCAGGAGGAAGAAGAGTTTCCGCCCATCTCGGGCAGCTGGGAGGAGTCGAGCTGACCGGCAGCTTGCTCGCGTCCCCCGCGGTTCCGAACCAAAAGCCCTTGCGTCCCGTCTAACGGGCAGCAAGGGCTTTTTTGTACGGTGTGTGTGCCTATGGGTGGGGACCCGACAGGCAGCGGCGCTTCGCTTACTGCCATTCCAGCGTGCAGGCGGCTGTATCGTTCTTCACGTTTCCGACGTCGGGGGAGACCGGATAGGCGGTCATCTCCTCGGCGGGATAAGGGGCCAGCATCGGCTGCAGAACCGCCGGATCGCGGAGAGCTTTGTCGAGCCAGGCCGCCTCGTTCGTCGGGTCGAGGATGACCGGCATCCGGTTGTGAACCGGCTCGACAAGCGCATTGGGCGATGTCGTCAAAATGGTACAGGTGCCGATCCGCTTGCCGTCCGGCCCCTGCCAGGTGTCGTACAACCCCGCCATCGCGAACAGCGCGCGGTCGTTGCGGACGAACCGGAGCGGCTGCTTTGTGCCGTCGGCGTTCCGGCGCCACTCGTAGAACCCGTCTGCGGGGATCAGGCAGCGCCGCCTCTGAAGGGCGGTCCGGAACGAAGGCTTGTCCGCCGCGGTCTCCGACTTGGCGTTGATCATCTTGTAGCCGATCTTTTCGTCTTGGGCCCAAGATGGGACGAGGCCCCAGCGGAGCTGGCCGATCCGGCGCTTGCCTTCGTGCTCGACGATCGCCGGAATCCATTGGCCCGGGGCGGCGTTATAGCGGGGCTCGTACGGGAAGTCGGCCGGCTCTAGCAGAAACCGTTCCATGATTTCCTCGAGCCAGGTGGTCAATGTGAATCTGCCGCACATGGCGAAATCTCTCCTTTCGGCAGCGGCCAGCGGCGCGGCTCGGGCCGCCGATTGAACCGTTTGCGCGGAAAATATTAATGGGCCGCACTACAAATTTCGTGCACTTTTTTGCTTTCTACCGATTAAACTGGCTGTAATCCGTTTAAACAGGTGAGAGAGATAAAGAGAGGTGCAAGCAGCCATGAAAAAAACGAACCATATCAATTATGCCGCATCGGGGCAAGAAGTCTATTGCTGTCTGCGCAACCGCGTCGTCCGGCTGGACGCTTCCCATACGACCAACTACTGCCTCGGCTGCAAGATGTATAACGGCAATGCCGGGGGCAAGGGAGTGGAATGCCTCTGGGAGGATATGCGGGATGTCAGCAACCCGTACCGGGTAAGCGACCCTCATGCGGAATGGGCGAGCAACCAGAAGAGATCGGTCGTGCATCTGCATGAGGACGGCATGATGTACCTGCAGACAGGACCGTGTCAATAGGAAAGGCAACTGGAACGGATGCCGAACAGGAAAGAGCCGAGAGGCTCTTTTTTTGATGCCGCGGGGGCTGTTTCAACGGCGGGTCACCTGTTTATTTACGTATACGGAAGCAATTGGAAGAAAGGAGTTGGAAGACGTGTCGATCGAACGGTTTATTATGAGCAAACTGGCTCGCACCAAAAGACAGCATGAGCGCTCCAACCTTCTGCAACTGCTGGTGATCCGGATCCAAAAGGCCCAAAACCATTAATACGCTGACCGCCCGGGAGCAAAAAGAGGCGGAAAGGACTTGATAGACCGAGGAGAGCCCGCTCTCGCCCGGTCTTTTTTTATGGCTGCGGGCAGGAGGTCTTCTAGAGGTTCTCGATGAGGTCGCTCGCCAGGAGCGAATCTCGGCTGGACCGCACCTCTGCCGCCCGGTCGCCGGCTGCTCCGTGTCGCCACACGCCGTAGACGGCCGCCTGCTCGGCGGACATCCCTTGCGCGAGGAGGCTGGCGATGACGCCGGAGAGTACGTCGCCTGTGCCGCCCTTGGCCATGCCCGGATTGCCGGTCGTGTTCACGTACACGACCCCCTTGGGCGTTGCCACGACGGTACGGGCGCCCTTGAGCACGAGCGTCACGCCGTGCTCCTGCGCATAGCGACGAGCGATGCCGATCCGGTCGCGCTGCACGTCGGCGGTGGTCAGCTTGGCGAGCCGGGCCATCTCGCCCGGGTGGGGCGTCAGCACGGTCGGCGCTTCGCGTCTCGGCCACAAGGCGAAGTCCGGCGCGTCGGCGAGCATGTTGAGCGCGTCGGCGTCGAGCAGCAGCGGGCAGCGGGCGCCTTCCCAGATCGCCCGCAGCCACTGCGAGTCGTCGGCGTAGCGCCCCATGCCCGGCCCGAGCGCCAGCGCGTCGCGGTCCTCCGCGAGCGCGAGCACCTCGTCGGCGGACACTTCCGCCCAGTCGCCGTTGCCCGCATCGGGCAGCCCTGCGAGCATCACCTCGGGCAGCCGCCCGATCAGATGCGGCACGAGGCTCGCCGGCAGCGCCCACGTGGCGAGGCCGCAGCCGGCCCTAAGCGAGGCACGGGCGCAGAGGAGGCCGGCGCCGCTCATCCGGTGCGTGCCCGCTGCTAGCAGCACGTGGCCGTAGGTGCCCTTGTGCGAGTCGGCGGGGCGCTCGGCGCCGGGCGTCAGCGCCAGGTGGCTCTCCAGCACCCGCTCGGTGACGAGCAGCGTCCGGATGCCGGCCTCCTCCGCGAAGCGGGAAGGGATGCCGATCGGCCGCGTCACGACCTCGCCGGCAGTCTCGGCGCCCGGATACTGCACGAGGCCGCGCTTCAGGAAGGCGAGCGCGACCGTCAGGCGCGCCCGGATGCACGGGTCGTGCAGCTCGCCCGTATCGGCGTTCAGGCCGCTCGGGATGTCGACGGCCACGATGGGCAGGCCGCTCCCGTTCGCCTCGCGGATGAGAGAGGCATACCGTCCGCGCGGCGCCCCGCTGCTGCCCGTGCCGAGCAGCGCGTCGATTACCCCGGTGTAGGCGTTCCAGGGGAGCGTATCCGGCTGGTAAACGAACGAGGGGATGCCAAGGCGGCTGGCGGTCTTGTGCTGGAAGGCGAGGTCGGCGCCGAAACGGGCCGGAGAGTCGGCGTATGCCACGTCGACCGCGATGCCGGCTTCCTGCAGATGGCGCGCGGCGACGAGACCGTCGCCGCCGTTGTTGCCTTTGCCGGCGAGGACGAGCCAGCGTTCCGTCCGGCGGCGCTCCGGCTGGTTCCGGATGAACTGCTGCACCTCGTCGGCAACAGCCCGGCCGGCGTTCTCCATCAGGAGCAGGGCGGGCAGGCCGACGGTTTCGATCGCCTGCCGGTCCAGCCTGCGCATTTCTTCGGATGTGACGATATACATAGAGGGTATCTCCTTTGGTTTGGCGGGATAGGGGAGCTCTGGCTGCGTCGGACGGCGTCCCTGTATGTCGGTCTCCTAGCAATCTCTGTCTCCCAAGTATAGCGGATTCGGCCCTTCGTTTCTATTTTCGCCCGTCGGAATGGGGGGCGGAATCGGAGACGGGAACGGAAGGAGGCGAAGCGGACTCAAGTTTGGTATAATGAATCGTCGAAAAAAGCCGGGCGCGGCCATCCAGGGCCGGCCCGTCCGCCTGCCGCCATGGAAGCAAGAGCGGGAAACGGGAGAGAGGCTCACCGTGCCTCCCGCTTGCGTATGCATATAGAAGGAAGCCATCCGGCACGCTACCAACAAGGAGGGATCCGACTGTGATTGTTATTAAAACCCCGGACCAAATCGCCCGCATGCACAAAGCGGGACAGCTGATCGCCCGGTGCCACCAGGAGATCGCGAAGCGCATCCGCCCAGGGGTCGCAACCTGGGAGATTGAAGAATTCGTCGAGCAGTTCACCAAGGACAACGGCGCCATTCCCGAGCAGAAGGGCTACAGCGGCTACCCATACGCAACCTGCGCATCGGTGAACGATGTGATTTGCCACGGCTTTCCGAGCAAGGAGCCGCTCAAGGAAGGCGACATCGTTACGATCGACATGGTCTTCAGCGTTGACGGCTGGATGGCCGACTCCGCCTGGTCGTATGCCGTCGGCGAGATCAGCGAGGAGGCGCGCAAGCTGCTGACCGCGACCGAGGAGTCTCTCTACGTTGGCATCGAGAAGGCGATCGTCGGCAACCGCATCGGAGACATCGCCAATGCGATCCAGACCTACGCCGAACCGAGGGGGTTCTCCGTCGTCCGCCAATTCATCGGGCATGGAATCGGCCAAAAGATGCACGAAGAGCCGCAGGTGCCGCATTACGGCCCGGCCGGCAAAGGCCCGCGCCTCAAGGAGGGCATGGTGATCACGATCGAGCCGATGCTCAACATCGGACGCTACGAAGCCTTCATCGAAGACGACGGCTGGACCGCCCGGACGGTGGACGGAAGCCTGTCCGCCCAATACGAGCATACGGTCGCCATCACCAAGGACGGCCCGCTCATTCTGACCAAGCTTGGCACCCAGCTGCCTTAAGCGGCGCAAGCTCGCTTCGTGGCAGCCGCCTCGCCTCGGCCCGAACCGGCACGACCGGTTCCGGGCTTTTTTTGTCGGCTGGGTGCGCGGCGGTTGCCCGGTTCTCTGGCCAGTGGTATTCTTCGAGCAGAAGGACATGACAGGCGAAGAGGAGAGGATGGCAATGATCAAAAAATTGGAGCATATCGGCGTGATGGTGAGCGATATGGAGGCATCGATCCGGTTCTATACGGAGACGCTCGGCCTCGCTCTGGTTGGCAGAGAACGGCTGGACAACGGAGTGGAGCTCGTCTTCCTGTCCTTCCCGGGTCAGGAGGATATTCAGCTGGAGCTGGTCGGCCGGGGAGGCGGCTTCGAGGAGAACGGCAAGGTGAATCATATCGCCTTCACGGTCGACGACATCGATACCGAAGTGCGGAGGCTTAAGGAAAGCGGGGTACGGATGATCGACGAGGAGCCTAAGACGATTCTCGGCGGCGTTCGGATCGCCTTCTTTTACGGTCCCGACGGAGAGAGGCTGGAGCTGTTTCAGCCGAAATCCCGCTAGGAAGTCCGGGTGCGCGTCGGGAAATGAAGGACGCGCGAAGCGGGAGGAAGCAACAGTCCGCGAGGGGAACTTGCGCGGCAAGCAGCACGCTTCTTGGCGCTTGCTGCGGGAGCGGTTTCTGACGGTACCTGTCCAGGTAGGAACCGGGAATGACGGTCGGTACAGCACAGCAAAGCGGCGCTCGCGGAGCGCCGCTTGTCTGTTTTTCATACTCCTTCCGGCCCAAGGACGGGACGGCATCGGATCTTCAAGCCTTTTCTGGTCCCGAGCAGCGGGGGGAGCGATGATACCAATAGCGTCCTACCCGCCGAATGCCTCGCGAAATGCCTTTACCAGCGGCTCCTTCTCAACGTTCCACAACGCCGCAATGTCATCGGCCACATTGTCGCGCCACCAGTCGGAGAGAAGCTTCCGGTTGCTGTTATTTTCCGCGATCCAGACCAGATGGCCCGCGACCTTTTTGAGATACAGCTTCTCGGCCTCCTCCATCTTGTCGGGCGGGATCCAAACCTTGAGCCGTTTGGCGGTCCGGTACAGCTCCCGGCTGCAGGCTCTGCGGACGCTGCGAAGCGTGGGCAGCTCCTGTGCGTGCTTTTCTTTGTTTTTGTCGAACATGCGACGCCCACCTGCCTTTTTGCTTCACCATATGCGCGGGAAGCGGAGGAGGCGACTGCAGGGAGACGATCAATCGACAACGATGTACGCGATCATGGGCCCGCTGTGGGCGATATCCGGATGGGTCATGCAGATGAGCCGATAGATGCCTTCCTTGTCCGCCTTGAACGGAATGAGCGTTTCTTTTCCTTTCTTGACCTCACCCTTGATGGAAGTTCCCTCGATGTAGAACGGATGGCTCGCTCCGTTGACCCCATAAATGCTGATCTGCACGGTTTCACCCTTCTTCATGTAGATCGTGCCGGGATCCCAGCGGTACGCTTCTATCTCCTTGCCGTCCGTGCCGGTCGTCTTGAATTCCCCGGTCACCATATGAATCGTGCGGACAGGCGCGGAGGCCGTCTGGACAGCCGGATCGGTTCCGGCATAGCGGTAGACGACGCCCCCGACTACGGCGGAGACGAGCAGAGCGGCGGCGAGAACGAGTTTTTTCTTGCTGAGCACAACGGCTTTGAACATGGCAATTCCGCCTTTCGTACAAGGTTTGCTTGTTTACCCTGAGCCTATGCGTGAGCTTGTCAGCTTATGCTTGCCGGCTCGGCAAGATTGACAAACACCTCCGGCGATGGTATAAATAAAAGATCGGGATACTTTATTGCTTAAAAGCATAAAAGGAATGAAGCCGGGGTTGCCAAAAGTCCGGTTTCCTGACAAACTAGGAAAAAACAAGCAGACCGTGTCGGATGCTCCGCATGCGGCGATAGAGTTGGAGGACGAGGCTATGAAGGAAACCTGCAAAATATTGGACTGCACCATCCGCGACGGCGGCCTGGTCAACAACTGGGAATTCAGCGTGGAATTTGTTCGCGATTTGTATAACAGCCTGAACGAGGCTGGCGTTGAGTATATGGAGATTGGCTACAAAAACTCGCCGAAGCTGCTGAAGGGCGCCGATTCCGGACCTTGGCGGTTTCTTGATGAGAGCTTCCTTAGAGAGGTTATTCCGCACAAGGGCTTTACGAAGCTGTCGGCACTTGTCGACATTGGCCGTGTGGACGAGAACGACATTCTTCCCCGGGAAGAGAGCATGCTCGATCTGATCCGTGTCGCCTGCTACATTAAGGACGTGGACAAAGGCCTCGAACTGGTCAAGAAATTCCACGATCTCGGCTATGAGACCAGCCTCAATATTATGGCGCTGTCTCATGTGCTGGAGCACGAGCTGATTGAGGTGCTTCAGGAGATCAATAACAGTGTGGTGGACATCGTGTATGTCGTCGATTCGTACGGAAGCATGGACTTCAAGGACATCGATTATATGGTCGAGAAGTTCAAGCAGTACGTGCCGAATAAGCAGCTGGGTGTGCATACGCACAACAATATGCAGCTTGCGTTTGCGAACACGCTCGCGGCGGCTGCCAAGGGTGTCGTCTATCTCGATGCGTCCGTATACGGCATGGGCCGGGCGGCCGGCAACTGCGCGACTGAGCTGCTGGTAAGCCATTTGAAGAACCCTCGCTATGAGCTCCGTCCGCTCCTCGGTATGCTGGAGAAGCATATGATCCCGATGCGCGAGAAGTGGGAGTGGGGCTATATCATTCCGTACATGATCTCGGGAACGCTGAACGAGCATCCGCGTGTGGCGATGGCTCTGCGCAGCAGCGCCAAGAAGGATGAATTCGTCGAGTTTTACGATACGCTGACATCGGTCGAGGCCGTAGTGGCCAAGAACGAAAGCTGATCATCCGTCCGATTCGGCTTCCGGGAGGGAGCCTCCCTTGCCGCGCCAGCTCTCAGGCTGGCGCGGCTTTTTTTCTTTATGGCGAGCGGCGACGCAATAGATCGTTCCTCCCTCGGTGGAAGCCGGGACCGAACGGGACGGGGCCGATGCGGCGTCCGGCGTCTCGCCTGGAAGGTCCGCGATCGGAAGGAATCGGACCGAGCAGGACCTGAACAGGCCGATGCCGTGCTTTCCGGGAGTGGTGCTCCGCGGCCCCCAGCCTCGTCCCGGGTCCGGTAGGCTCGCCAGACTGTTTTGTGCTAGAATAGGGGAGGTTGCGAGACAACAAATACACGGAAAGTTGGGTGAAGATGAGCGGGCTTATTCACCAGATTTTGGAATACCTCACTTCCTTGGGGCCTTGGGGCATTATGCTCGGACTTATGATCGAAGTCATTCCAAGCGAAATCGTACTCGCCTACGGCGGCATTCTTGTTTACAACGGGACCATCCCATTTATTGAGGCCGTCATCTTCGGCACAATCGGCGGCGTGATCGCCCAGATCTTCGTCTACTGGGTCGGACGATATGGCGGGCGGCCGTTTCTGGAGAAGTTCGGCAAGTATATTCTCATACATAAAAAGCACATCGACGTGGCGGAGCACTGGTTCAATCGGTACGGGACGGGCGTGATCTTCACGGCGCGGTTCATCCCGGTCGTCCGGCATGCGATCTCGATTCCGGCAGGCATCACACGCATGCCGCTCGGCAAATTCACACTGCTCACGACGCTGGCGGTCATCCCCTGGTCGATCCTGTTTGTTTATCTGGGCACGAAGCTCGGCGAGCTGGGACAGAGCTTCGAGAACATCAGCTCGATTGCGGGACCGTATACAAAGCCGATTCTGATCGCGGCTGTCCTCTTGACGGTGGCCTACCTCGTCTTCAAGCTGTGGCGGGGCCGCCGGTCCGGGGCCGCCGGCACGGAGCAGGCAGCTGTCTCAGCCGTGCCGCAGCGTCCGGACCGGTTCGCTTCGCTCGGCCCGGCCTACCGGGTGCTCAGCGGCAGCGCTGCCGAAGGAGCGACACCCGGCAACCGTCCGGATTATGTCGTCATCGGCCCGAATGGCGTCTTCGCCGTCCGCTGCCTGAAGGCCGGCCTGCCGGGGGGAACGGAAGCCGATGAGGTCCGCGAGCAGGGGAGGCGGGAAGAGACGGCGAATCTGCTGTACCGGGACGAGTACTGGCTGAAGGAGCTTCTCCGCGGCGCCGGCAAAACGGCGGACGTCTCGGGCGTGCTGTGCGTATCAGGGACGCGGCCGGAGCTTGCCTCCACCGAAGGGGGCAAGACGGGTCTCGAAGTGGGCGAGGAGAGGCTCGTTCCCTACCTGGAGGGCCGCCGCGCCAAGAAGCCGCTGGCCGTCAAAGACGTGGAGGCCGTGGCCGCGATCGTCGACGCGGCGATTCGCAGCGGGCGTTAAGCCGGCAAGGCTGCCCGGCTATTGAGTTTGATAAGAAAAAAGGAGGAAGAAACCGATGGCAAAAGAGGTGTCCGGCAAGCTAGGGCAAGGACTGACCCCGCAAGCCTTCATGGATGCCATGGAGAAAAACCGGGAGACGTTCCGGGGGTGGTACGACAAGTTTGACTGGAAGCAGGAAGAGGACCGCGAGTTTTTTGCCTCGCTGCGCAACCGCGACGATCTCCGCTGCCTGATCCTCGCGGCGGATTGGTGCGGCGATGTCGTCCGCAACGTCCCGGTGGTCTTCCGGGTGATGGAGGAGAGCGCGATCCCGACCGAGGTGCTCGTCATGGAGCAGCATCTCGATACGATGGACCAGTTTCTGACGCTCGGAGGCCGTTCGATCCCGATCGTCCTGTTCACGGACAGCAGCGGCTACGTTCTCGGGCAGTGGGGCCCGCGGCCCAAGCATGTGCAGGCGGTCATGCTGGAATTCAAGAAGCACAATCCCGACCGGGATGCGGCGGACTACCAGACGAATATCCAGGAAGCCCGCAAGGAAATGCTGAAGCAATACGGCGAAGGAACCGGCTACCAGCAGACGATCGTGGAGGAATTGCGCGACCTGCTGTCGGACTTCTGATTCGGTTTCCCTTCACAGGAAAGGAGCGCGGCTAGCAATGAACGAGAACAGACAGGAAGACACGCAGGGACAGGAGCTGACGCTGGAATCGTTCTCTCTCGGTCCGCTCGAGACGAATGCTTATCTGCTGACCGACCTGGCATCTGGACAGGCTGTCGTCATTGATCCCGGGATGCACCCGAAAGCGTTGGTGAAGCGGCTGGAAGGAAAGAAGGTCGAGGCGATCCTGCTGACGCACGCTCATTTTGACCACATCGGCGGCGTCGAGGAGATTCGCCGTGCGCACGGCTGCCCCGTCTATCTGCACGGAGCGGAGGCGGACTGGCTGGAGAATCCACGCAAGAACGGCTCGGCCAGGTGGCAGGAGCTGGGAGGAGACATTGTCGCGTCTCCCGCCGAATATGAGCTGGCGGACGGCATGACGCTTCAACTGCTCGGCACGGACATACAGGTGTTGCACATCCCGGGGCATTCCCCGGGAAGCGTCGGCTTTCTCCTCGGCAAGCGGCTGTTTGGCGGAGACGCCCTCTTCCGGCTGTCGGTCGGGCGGACCGATCTGCCAGGCGGAAGCTGGAACGAGCTGATGGAATCGATCCACGGCAAGCTGTTCACCCTCTCCGACGATGTGGTCGTCTATCCCGGACACGGGAGCAAGACGACGATCGGCTTCGAAAAGGCGAACAATCCTTACGTATAAACGTCCAGCTCTCCTTGTGGCTATGGACAGACAGAGCCCTTTCTTCTTCCGGTAACGGAGGATGGGAGGGCTCTTTTTTGTCCTTCCTCACATATCTTGACAGAAGGAGGGGGTGTGCGATAAGTTAAACATATGTTTAAAACAAATGTTTAAATCGGAGGGGAAACCATGAAAACCGCTTTAGCTGCTTATCTAAAACAGAAAGCGACCATTGCCGGCATCTTGACGGCGGTGCTGTTCCAGGTCGTATTCAGCCTCGTCTGGATGACGGGGTACGAGGGGGTGACGGAGCGGACGGATCGGCTCCGGGCGGCCGTAGTGAACGAGGACGGCGCGGAAGGTGCCGCTGTCGGGCGGATGCTGGCGGGTTCGCTTCCGTTCGAGACGAGCGAGCCGGGCAGCCGAGAAGAGGCGCTCCGGCTGCTCGGGGAGCGAGACCTGCAGCTGGTTATTGTGCTTCCGGCTGGTTTCTCAGGCAAGCTCCGGAGCATGGAGGAGCAGGCTGTCGTCTCGTATTACGTGAACGAATCGAACCCGGCCATGATCAAGAGCATCATGCAAGGGACCGCCGCGCAGGTGACGGCGAAGCTGGGCGGAGAGGCGTCGGCGGCAGCCGTCAAGGCGGCACTTGAGGGCGCCGGCGTCCCCGCAGCGCAGGCGGAAACGGCAGGCAAGACCATCTCGGCCAAGGTGGGGGCGGAGGTGCATGCCCTTCATCCGGTGGACGGCATGGCCAACCAGATGATTCCGATGATGCTCGTCCTGGCTTCTTTCGTCGGGTCGATGATCATGGCGATGAACCTGCAGCAGACGTCTCTTGCCATCGGGGACCGGACGGGACGCTGGGAAGGGTTCGGCGCGCGGGTCGTACTCCATCTGGCGGCCGCTGTCGTGACCGGGGGAATCGGATCCTCGCTCGTCCTCCTGCTCGGAGGGCAGCATGTCGCTTCCTTCTGGGCTCTCTGGGGGCTGCAGTCGCTCTTCCTTGCGACGTTCATGATGTTCGCCCAGCTGTTCCTGCTTCTGTTCGGCGTCGGCGGCATGCTGTTCAACATTGTGGGGCTGTCGCTGCAACTGGTGACGTCGGGAGCGATGGTACCCCGGGAGCTTCTGGCGGACGGGTACCGCGCGCTCAGCGAATGGCTGCCCGCCACATACGCCGTGGAAGGCGCGATGGATCTTCTGTTCGGAGGAGGAGACGCGGCAAGCGCGGTTTGGCGGCTGACTGGACTGCTGGCAGCCTACTTGCTGCTCGGAGCGGGAGCCGTGGCGCTGCGCAGGCCGGTCCGCTCGGGGACTCCTGCAGCGGTGCCGAGGGAGAGCGAACTTGCAAGATAGAGGAACAACGGGCCATAATAGAAAGAAAACCAACATTTGAGGGATGCCCGATGAGCACGTCTGAGCCGGCGGTAAAGGAGCGAATCCTCTCCTCGGCCAAGAAGCTGTTCGCCCGTCACGGCTATGACGGAACGACGGTTCGCCGCATCTGTGAGGAGGCGGGCGTCAACCTGGCGCTCGTTTCCTATCATTTTGGTGGCAAGGAACAGCTGTTCCAATCCTTGTTCACCGGATTCCCCCCGAAGGACAAGCTGGCGGAGCTGGAGACCCGCATGGACGATCCGGTCGAAGGCCTGCGTTTTTTTGTTCGTGAGTTCGTCCTGTTTCGGTCGGCAGATCCCGACATGCTGACTATTCTTCATCAAGAGATTCAGCAGGCCACCCCCCGCGTTCCCTACATTCGGGAACGGATGGCCCCTTTCTGGAGTCGGCTGCATCATCTGCTTGCCCTGGGCCGGGAGAGAGGAGTGTTTCGGATCGAGTCGGTGGATACCACGTTCCTGTTCCTCCTCGGGGTCGTGCTGTCCTACCAGTTGACCGACTACTTTGCGCCCATCTTCGGGGAAGAGCCGCTCTCTCCCGGGGAAATGGCCGCCGCTACCAATCAATTCGTGTTCCGGGCACTTGGGATTCCGGAGCCGGCAGAGGAGACATCCGAATGAATGACATCATCGCTTTGCTGCAAGCCCACCGATCCATCCGCAAATTCACCGCCGACCCGGTCAAGGACGAGCATCTGGCCGCTATTGTAGGATCGGCCCAGATGGCCTCGACGTCCAGCAACGTGCAGGCGTACACGGTTATCCAGGTGACCGATCCGGTCAAGAAAAAGGAGCTTGCCGCGCTGTGCGGCAATCAGGCGTATGTCGAGCAATGCCCGGTCTTTCTCGTCTGGTGCGCGGATTTGTACCGTCTTGAGGTAGCCTGCCGAATCCAGAAAACCGAGATGACGGCGGGAACGACCGAGAATCTGCTGATCGCCACGATCGATGCCGCGCTCGCCGCACAGAATGCCGCCGTAGCGGCAGAATCGCTCGGCTACGGAATTACCTACATCGGCGGCATCCGCAACCGGCCGCAGGAGGTGGCGGAGCTGCTGGGCCTGCCCCGGCTCGTCTATCCGGTCTTCGGCATGTGTCTCGGCGTTCCCGATCAGCAGCCTGGCGTTCGGCCTCGTCTGGCCCGCACCGCGGTCTGCCATAAGAACGGCTACCAGGCGGACGTACTGGAAGAGGAAATTGCCCGCTATGACGAGCAGATGCGGGACTATTACATCGAGAGGACCGGCGGCAGGAGAGATACGACCTGGTCCCGAGAGATGGCGGACAAGTTCCGCTCCCCGACGCGTCCTCATATGAAACGCTTTTTGCAGGAGAGAGGCTTCCTGCAGGATTAAGGAGTATTTTGGAAATACCTGTTGATAAATGGAAGTCGGTTTGCTATAGTGAAGAGGACAAACAGCATACTAATTTCGTTTGCGAAGAACGCAAGCTATCGGATGAATCCGACGGTTTGCGTTCTTTTTTGTATCCAGGAGGTGAGCTCGGCACGTGAGCCGAAGCAGAAATCTGCTGATTAGCATCGCGGCAGCGGTCTTGGCCGGACTGCTCGTGTACGGCGTGTATTTGGTACAGGTCCGTCAAATCCGGCTGCAGGAGACGACCCAGGTCGTCGTCCCCAAGCAGTTCATCCGGGCAGGTGTGCTGCTTACCGAGGAGATGCTCGAATGGAAGCCGGTCTTCGACGGCTCCGTATTGCCGGGTACCGCGCAGCGCATGGAGGACGTGATCGGGCGGGAAACCGTCGTCCCGCTTGGCAGCCAGGAACCTGTCCTGGCATGGAAGCTGGACAAGTTTCATCTGCTGCCCGGACAAAACCAGGCGACCTTCCAGGTGCCCAAGGAGTACATCCTCTCCGTGTCGAACGGCATCCGGGCGGGGGATTCGGTCAAGGTGTACCTCTCGGGCAAGGACGGCTCCCGTCGCTTGTTCGACCATGACGTTATTGTCGCTTCCGTCAAATCCGCGGCGAACGTGGAGGTAGATGACCCGAAGAACCCAAGTTTGCTGTCCCGGCTCGACGGAGACGCCGAGCGCATGTATGCCTCTCGCAGGGAGGCGAACGGCAGTATCGACCAGATCAATTTGAATTTGACCGAGAGGGAATGGCTGGAGCTGGATGAGGCATGCCGCGCCAAGCAGGCCAAGCTCGTCATCGCGTTCGCTTCGTCTTCCCTGGCAGCGAGTCCATAGCGGACATGTCCCGGTCCTATGAAGGAGGTCCATGAGTGTGAGAAAGCTATTGCAACAAAGAGACGGTCTGTCGGCATCGCCGGGACCGGCGGTGGGAGTGTCCGAGGGAGGCAGGCTGGCGGTATTCCTAGGAACGACGCCGAATATTGGCGCTACGGTCGCTTCCTTCGGCACGGCGGCGGCGATGGCCCGGCTGTCCGGCCGTTCGGTTGGCTATCTGTGCCTCAATTTGAAGAGCTCCAAGCTGCACCGATACCTCGGCAGGAACGAGACGCCCTTCGGTTTGAACCAGCTCCGCGCCGATCTAAAGTCGCGAAGCCTGACCCGCCAACGTCTCCTGCAATCGTGTGACCGGTTTTCGGGGCTAACCAATTTGTCGGTGCTGTTCGGAAGCACCCTGCGGGAGCAGGCCGAGTTCCTCCAGCCGGACGACGTCAGCCACCTGCTGAAGACGGCAAGGGCTACCTTCGATCTATGCCTCGTCGAGGTGAACGCCTATTGGGACAATGCTGCTACCGTCCAAACGCTTTTGGAGGCCGATGAGAGGCTGCTCGTGACGACGCCGGACATTACCCATTTTCAGGAGGATCGCAGCCGCTGGCTCGGCAGCCTTTCTCCGCTGTTCGGCCTTGACCTGGAGCCGTTCCGGCTCGTCGTCAGTCAAGCGGAAAAGCCCAGCCTGACGGGGGGCATCGGCTGGCGGGATATCGAGAAGGAGACCGGGCTGCCCGTCTGGGCTCAGATTGCCAAGCGCGACGAGGTGCTGGCGCATCTGAACCAAGGCAAGCTGCTAGAGCTCCTCCGGCAGCCAGTGTTCGCGGAAGTCTTTCAAGGGCTGGCACGGACCTGCTTGCAGGGCTGGGGCGTCGACTGCAGCCATGCGATAACCGAACGCCGCCGCCTGTTCCGCTTCATGCCGAGAACGACCCCGTAAGGCGGCGAAAGTCTAGCGAGAGGAGGCGACCATGTGGAAGAGACAGCGAGCGAGCGTTTTTCCCTGCTCGGCTACGCCGAACGGCTTCGGCCCGGCCGGAAGGAGGGGGTGTCCGGCGATTCGGATGACGGACGGACCGACGATTTCCGCCGACAGGCCGAGGAGATCCGCAGCGAGCTGACGGCCGCTCGGGGTCGTACCGAGGAGGAGCAGCAGGAATACGGCGATATGCTGAACCGGGCTGTGCTTGGCTACGAGGAGGATCGTGCCCGCGTGCTCGCCATAATTCAAGACCAGCTGGCCAAGCGGCGTATCCCGGACACGCTCCCGCCCAACAAGCGGTACCGGTCGATGGCGGAGGCTATGTTCGCCGAGATGATCGGGATGGGCGAGCTGGAGCTGCTGCTGAAGGACCGGGAAGACCTGGAGGAAATTCAGGTCATCGGAAGGAAGATTTATGAGGTGCGGGGAGGGCGTGTCCTTCCGTCCGTTTACCGGCTGCAGTCGCTCCAGGAGCTCGAACGGATCCAGCAAAATCTCGTGCTGTTCAACAGCGATAGTCTCAATCCTCGCAAGCGGTGGGCGGAGGTTCGGCTGAGGGACGGATCCCGCGTCACGATGACCGGTTTCGGGTACACCTCGCAGCCTACGCTTACCATCCGGTTCTACAGCGTGCGCGCGTTCTCACTGCAAGAGCTGTGCAAGCCGGAACTCGGGACAATGGACGAGCGGGTGAAGGAGCTGCTTCTCCTGCTGCTGCGCTCCTGCTTCAATCTGGTGATCATCGGCCCGACCAACTCGGGGAAGACGCATCTGATGAAGGCGCTGATCGCCGAGCTGCCGAACCCCGAACGGCTTATCACGATTGAATCCCGGTATGAGCTGATGCTCAAGCGGGACTTCCCGGACAAGAACGTGGTCGAATACGAGGTGGATGAGGACGACCGGAAACATAACGGGAGGCAGGCGTTCAAGCTTGCGCTGAGGCAGTCGCCCCAGCGCATCATTCATGCCGAGATCCGGGAGGAGGACGCCAACCTCTATGTCCGGGCATGCACGCGGGGACACGAAGGCAGCATGACCTCGGTCCACGTCAACGAGCTGGAGGATGTGCCGGAGGCGGTAACCGATATGTGCATGCTGGATGCGAGAGGGATGAATCCGGAGCGGCTCGCCAAGCGGATAGCGACCTATGTGACGCAGATCGGCATTCAGCTCGGCATGGTGAACGGGAAGCGCCGCATTCTCCGGATCGGAGAGATCGGCTACGTGAACGGAGAGGTGACGGTCCGCGACCTCGCGGTCTTTTGCCGGAAGACCGAACGATGGGAACTTCCCTTGCGGTTCTCCGACACTGCAAGAAGGCGAGTGGCCCGCTATCAGGAGACGGACGGCGGTCCGGAGGCCCGGACGGAGGAGACGGTTCCATGCTGATGGAAGCGGCCAAATACAGCTTTCTGCTCCTGTTGTTCGGTCTTGTTACCGTCAGCCTGCGCGGCCTGCTCGAGCTGCTTGTCCGCAGGAGAAGAGCCCGCGTCCGGCTAACCTACTTCCGCCAGGGCGGCATGGGCAGTCGGATGAGGCAGGCGTTCCCGGTTTACAGCCGGCTGCTCCGCCACCTATCCGACCAGCTGGAAGTTTACGGCACTTCCATGCGTCCGGGCTCATTTGTCCTCGGTTCGTTTCTTCTTTTTCTTGCCGGCTTCGTGGCAGGGGCGTTGGCGTTCGGCACCGTCAAAGGAGTGCTTACCTTGAGCGTCATGGCCGTCGCTGCACCCTATCTCTTGCTTCGTCTGGCGCTAGTCTCCCTGCAGCTGAGGACCCGCATGGATTTTTTGCCGGCGGTCGAGGTGCTGTACCAGTCATATGTGCTTGCCTCTCCTCGCAACATGCGGGTCGTGCTGAAGAGTGCGCTCGAGGGGGAGCGGATGAGGTATCCGCTCAAACCGGTGTTCGAGCAGCTCCACCGCAATCTCTCCGCGAACCGGGGCGTCGAGGAGAGTCTGCGCTTGTTCGCTTCCTCTCTTGGCCATGTCTGGGCGGACTATCTGACGGGGATTCTCCGAATCGCTCTCACCGAGGGCAACGACGTCTCGGAGAATCTGAAGGAACTCATCGGCGATATGAGACGTTCTCAGCTCGCGGACGAGGTGGAACGCAACCGGCTACTCGAAATCCGGATTGCGAACTTCTCTCCGCTCCTTTTTCTTGGCCTCTTCTTGATCGTCAATTTCAAGCTCAACCCGGAGAACGCCTACCATTATTATCTGTTGGATCCGGAGGGCCGGAGCATGCTGCTGGACGCGTTCCTTCTCATCTTCGCTTCCTTTGGGATGGGCGTCTATCTGTCGATGAAACGCATGTGAGGAGGCTGTTAAGCGGAAGACGCTCGGGAACGGCAGCCTCGAGAGAGCGCCATCGTTTCGGTACCCGTTTGTTTATGAATCAGCTTAAGCAGCCGAAAGGAGGCGGATCGGAATTTCTGTAGAGACCATGGATCGAAAGGAGTGAAGCTCGCTGATTTCAACCGCATCCTTCCACTTGCTGACCATGCTGGAGCATACGCTTCTTTTTCTTCTCCTGTTTGCCGCGGCACTGTTTCTACTTCGGGCGGTGGTGGTGCCGGCCAGGCGCCCCAGCCGCCTCTTGCGAAAGCCTGGTCGGCTCCCGCATGACGCGCCGCCGGCCGCCGGCGTATTGCGCCTGCTGCTTATTGGGCCGGATGCCGCGAAGATCGAGGCATGCCGCCAGCTGCTGGCCGGCTGCGGACTCCGCATCCACCCGCTGCGGTACTGGCTCTGGAAGCGGCTGACGCTGGGCGCCGCCCTACTGGCCGTAGCGATCGGCTATGCCGCGCTTAGCAGGCCTTATCTGGCGCTGTATCTGTCTCCCTACGCGTTCATGGCCACAGGGGGCGGCGCCGGTCTGCTTCTGCTTGCGGACCGGACAGTGCTCGAGGCGATCCGCAGGCAGCGGACGGGTCGCATCGTGAAGGAAATTTATACGATCAGCCGCCAGCTGCTTTATTACAACGGCTCTCGGCTGAATCTCCATGCGAAGCTCGAACGCTGCCTCCCGTTCTCGCGCGGCATCCGCAAGGATTTCGCCCAGCTGCTGAACGAATGGTACTACGATCCGGCGGCGGCGATCGGAGCCTTTCGGCTCCGTCTGGGAACCGATGAGGCGTACAGTTTCGCGGAGACGCTGGACTCGATTCGCAGGCATGAGCATGAGTCCTATTACGATCTGCTGCGGCAGCGGATCGGCGACTACAAGGACCGGATCGAGCTGGCCAAGGAGAGCCGCAAGGAAACCGCCTCGTATCTGCTCTTCCTGCTGGCGGGCATCCCGATTCTCAATACGTTCCGGCTGTTCATCTATCCATGGGTGCAGGAGGGCCAGAAGCTGTTTCAAACTTTGAACTAGAGGCTTGCAAGTCGAATCCTTATATGAGAAGAGAGGAAGCTATCCATGCGCAATATTTTGATGACGGTAATGCTGCTTATTGTGGTCGTCGTTCTGTTCACGAATATCATCACCAACGATTCGACCGGCACCAAGAAGCTGATCCAGGATAAAGGAACATCGATCAATACGGAGATCGGCACGCTCATTCTGCCGGGTGCCAAGTGAGAACACTGCTTGTGACGATGCTCTTGCTGCTGGTTGTGATGGCTGTGTATACCGGGACGGTAGGCGGTCCCGAGGGCACGGGCCATCTGGTGAAGGAAGGCGGCCGGAGCGTCAACCGGACGATCGAGCGGATCAATCCGTAAGCCGGCCGGCTGTTTCGCGGAAAGGAGGAGACCAAAAGCATGAAGCAAATTCTGGTGTTTCTCCTGTTCGCCGCCATGCTGTGTTGGTTCATGTTCGCCCCGATCTACAAGCATGTGCTCATTATGCGCCAGGCCGTGCTGCAGAAGGAAACCGACTACTTGCTTGAAATCGGGGCGAACGGGCGCCACGGGTATATCGACGCCGCCATGATGGCCGAGTCGCGGAGGCGGCTCGAGGATGCGGGCTTCCGTGGCAGCGACGTGTCGTACGAGGTGACGACCACGAGCGGCGCGCCCGGCACCGACCCTACCCGCCCGGTGCCGCGCGGCACCGGCATCCGGCTCGAGATGCGATATCCGTACGACGGCCTGTTCGACATCGACCGGCTGATCGGCATCTCGCCTGCACCCGATGGAGGCTTCCTCGGGGCGGCCGGGATGAAGATGAGCGAGTATGTGCCGTAAAGAAAGGAGGGGCCCACTTGCCTAAGCTGCTGCTCATGCTCCTGCTGGTGGGCTTCCTCTATTCGCTTCATGCGCTGCAGACCGATGAGGAGATCGCCATGCACGCGCTATTCGAGGCCAAGCACGCGATGAACCGGGCCGCCCATGCGGCGGCGCAGCAGGCGGACCGGGACAAGCTGGCGCAGGGCATCCCGGCTGTCGATCCGGCCGCTGCGCGGCAGACGGCGGAGCGTTACCTCCGGGCAAATCTGCGGCTCGACGCCTCCCTGGCTCCCGAAGAGAATGCTTTTCTCCGGGAGCGGGTCGAGCTGCTTGTCTTCGAAGTCATTGGGGAGTCAGTCTCCTTTCCGTACGTCTACAGCCGCCCGGAATACGAGTTTGCCGCCGAGTTCACCCGGCCGGGCGTCGTGCTGATCGCCCGGATCCAGTTCCCCCGCACCTTCTCCGTCCTTGGCCCAATCGAGTGGACGGTGAAGAGTTCCGCCGAGCTTGTGTACTGACCCAGCGCCCTCTGTGTATAATGGACCTTAACCAGAAGATGGGAGGGAACGAGCGGTGAGCATATACAGCATTCGTCAGAATAAGCTCCAGGAACGTTTGAAGGAGCGGGGAATCGACGGAATGGTTGTAACGCAGAACGTATCCATCTATTATTTGACCGGCTCCATGCAGAACGGACTGCTTGTCCTTCCGGCTGAGGGTGAAGCGGTCTATTATGTGCGCCGCAGCGTCGCGCGCGCCAAGGAAGAGTCCTGCTCCCGTGTGGAGGAACAGGGCTCTTTGCGCACGCTCGGAGAGCGGGCTCTTCCGCTTGTGCGCGGGAGAAGCGGACCAGGGGGCCGGCCGGTGCTCGCGGCGGACCTCGACGTACTTCCGGTGCAGACGTTCCGGCGGCTGGAGGAAGCGTTCGGCGACGCCGTCTGGAAGGACGGCTCCGCTCTCCTGCGGGAGCAGAGGATGGTCAAGGGAGAGGAGGAGCTGGACCGGATCCGCGCCGCGGCACGGGTTGCCGAGGAGGCCTTCGAGAAGGCACTTACCTGGCTGGAGCCCGGCCTGACGGATGTCGAGTGGATGACCGAGATCGAGGCGGAGATTCGCCGGCGCGGCCATATCGGACTGATGCGAATGCGAAGCTACAACCAAGAGCTGATCACGGGCATGGTGGGCTCGGGCGCGGAGATGGCGGTGCCGACCTATTTTGACGGGCCCGCAGGCGGCCGTGGGCTGACAGCGGCCAGCCCCCAAGGCGCCGGGCGCAAACGGATCGCCCGCGACGAGCCGATCCTGGTCGATATCGGCTGCTGCATCGACGGATACGTCATCGACCAGACACGGACCGTTGTGATCGGGGAGCTCCCCGAGCGTCTCTTCGCCGCCTACGAGGCATCTGAACGAATTCTTGCGGCATGCGAGGCGATGCTGCGGCCGGGAACCGTTTGCGAGGATATCTATGCCAGAGCGACGGAGCTTGCCGTGAACGAGGGACTCTCCGCTCATTTTATGGGCTATGGAGCGGATCAGGTGCGGTTCATCGGGCACGGCATCGGACTCGAGATCGACGAGTGGCCCGTGCTGGCCAAAGGGTTTCGGCAGCCCCTCGAGCCGGGGATGGTACTTGCCGTCGAGCCGAAGTTCACGTTCCCCGGTCTCGGAGTCGTGGGAATCGAGAACAGCTATGCGATTCGGGAGGACGGCTTCGAGAAGCTGACTTTGACGAGAGAAGGACTGATCCGGCTGCCGTAGCGGCTGGAGATGGGAGGGGAAGCGGTGATGCGGCGGGAACAGGACGATAGGACGGAGCAGGCGCCCGTTTCCGGGGACCCCTTTCCGATTCTTCACGCTAGGAGCAGGAGCTACTATTGGAAAGGAAATGGCGCCCTCTCCATCAAGACCTTTCGGAACGGACGCGCCTTCTATGAGACCGGACGCGGCCATTATGCGGTGGAAGAAGAGTCGTATTTGCTACTGAACGCCGGGCAGGACTATTCTATTTCCATCGAGTCGGAGACGCTGGTGGAATCCTTTTGCCTGTTCTTTCCGCGCCGTTTGGCGGATGAAGTCTACACGGGCCTAATTTGCAGCGCCGGACAGCTATTGGACCGGCCCGACCGTTCAGCTGCCGGAGAAGTGGAATTCGTCGAGCGCACCTATCATCAGGAGGTCCGGATGGCAGCCGTCTTGAATGGGCTGAGACAGGAATACGGGAGCGGGCGGCTCGAGCCGCTCGGACTGGAGGAAGCGTTGCACGGGCTGGCGCAGGAACTGCTCCTCGCCCATTCCCGGGTGCAATCGGAAATGGAGGGGATATCCGCCCTCAAGGCGTCGACGCGCGAGGAGCTGTACCGGCGAGTGCGGGCGGGGCACGAGTATTTGACGGCATACTTCGCCGAGCCCGTCCGTCTGGCGGATGCGGCGCGCGCTTCGTGCCTGTCCCCGAATCATTTCCTCCGCAGCTACAGGGAGCTGTTCGGAATGTCTCCCCACCAGTACCTGACCGAGAAGCGGCTCCAGGAAGCCAGGAAGCTGCTTCTGCGGACCGACAAGACCGTGACCGCCATCTGTCTGGAGGTCGGCTTACAGAGCCCCGGTTCCTTCAGCAGTCTATTCGCCAGGCGGTTCGGCACGAGTCCGTCCCGGCTTCGCTCAAAAAAGTGAGATTCGAGAAGCGCCCGTCCCGGGAGGCGCTATACTTAGAAGCATGCAGGTTAACTGGAAGGGAGACATGGGGATATGGAAACGATGGAACGGACGCGCGAATTGTTTGAGGCTGCGCGCGAAGGGCAAGCGGACCGGCTGAAGGACATGCTGACCGCCGATCCCGCTCTGGCGAACGCAGAGAACGCCGATGGGCTGACCCTGCTCGGGTTTGCGGCGCATTTCGGAAGGACGGTGGCCGTGCAGGCTGTGCTAGATGCGGGGGCTGAAGTGAATGCGCTCTCGCATTCGGTCATTTCCTATATTCCCTCCAACACGGCGCTTCATGCCGCCATTGCGGGAGAACGGGAGCTGGACGTCATTCGGCTGCTCCTCCGACGCGGAGCAGATCCCCGCATTGCGGACAGCAACGGCCATACGCCGCTTCATACCGCCGCCTTTCACGACGACAACGAAGACATTGTCCGGCTGCTGCTCGAGCAGGGAGCGGAGGTCAATGCGAGAGGCGGAGGCGGGGAGACGGCGCTGGCGCTGGCGGTCCAGCGGGGGAACGATTCCGTCGCGGAGATGCTTCGCCGGCACGGCGGCCAGCTGTAACGGATAGGACGGCACAGCGAACAGGCTGCCTGGAGCATACTCCGGCAGCCTGTTTCGTTTGCCGGCCAACCGCCGGTCTGTCCTTGCACAGAAAGCGAAAGACCAACATCAGCTCAGGCCCGGCAGCCAGCCGAGACGGTCCAGAACCCAGTACAGGCTGACGGCAAGCACCAGGCAGGAGGCGCCGCGCAGCCAATAGCGGTGCCAGCGCTGCCGTCTCAGCAGGAGCAGAAGAGGGAGAGCGGCTGCGACCAGAACGAGCTGTCCCGCCTCGACGCCCAGATTGAACGCCAGAAGAGAGCTGAGCAGGTAGGCGGGAGGCAGGCCGATGTCGCCGAGCGCTCCGGCAAAGCCGAGACCGTGAATCAAGCCGAAGCCGAACGTAATGGCCCACCGCACGCGCACGGACTGGCCGAGCAAATTTTCCACGGCGACGTACCCGATGGATAAGGCGATCAGCGCCTCGATCCACCTGGGCTCGAAGCTGATGCGGTCCGTCGCTGCCAGAAACAAGGTGATGCTGTGCGCAGCGGTGAAGGCCGTGACGATCCCAACCGCGTCCTTGACCCGTGTGACGATGAGCAGCAGGGCGAACAGGAACAGCAGATGGTCGGCTCCTCCCCAAATATGCTCGATGCCCAGCAGCAAATACGCCCGGAAGGCAGCTCCAAAGCTGTGGGGACGGTCCGAAGCATAGTGGAACGTGCGGCTGTTGGCCGATAAGATGCCTTGCTCCAGATTGCCGCTGTCGCTGATCAGCAGCTGGCTGAGGTGAGTGGGGTCTAAATCATCGAACAGAAGATTATAATGGAGCATCAGTTCCTTGACCGGCTGCTCCGCCACGTAGCGTAGGGAAAAGGTGAAGCCGGCGTATTCCTTTTTTTCGGGCTTCACCGACACGAGCTCCATACGCATGGGCGTCTCTTCGTTTAGCAGTGTCAGATGCTCGCGCAGGTAGGCTTCCTCTTCCGCTCTCTGCGCGTCGACTTCGTCCCAGGTGACGGCGCCGTCCCGATTCATATCGAACACCAGCATCGCCATCTCGGGCATGAAGAGCTCATAGTCCACCTCTTTCTCGCCTATCGTCAGATGGGAGTAGCTGTTGTTGAGAGGATGCGCGGAGGCGTGTGGGAGAAAAAGCACGAAAACAAGAGGAATCCAGGCGAAACAGAAAGTTGCGAAAAGTTTGGAAATACTGCAAAGTTTCATTGGACACCTCGATCGTTTTTTAGTAGCATAGAGTCCATAGTCGATTTCTTGGTAGATCCTAGAACCGGGACGATCGAACTACTTATTTATTGCAAGCCTGCAAGAGCAAGAGGGGAGAATGGAAATGCTTCGTCTAGGTCAGAAGGTTTGTTTCATTGCCGACAGTTTGGAACAGAATCTTCCATTCGGAGAGTACGGCTACATTATCGCGTATGACAAGAACGCTGACAATATCTTTGATTACGTGGTGCGCGTCCCCAAGGTGGCAAGGCACTATTACGTTCCGGCCAGCGATATCGAGCTGGAAGAAGTGCTGCTGCAGCAGGAGGCCGACCGGATCGAGAAGGAAGCGCTGATCGATTTCGCCTTGTCCACCAAGAATGAAGAATTATTCTTCCGGCTTGTGAAGGGCGAGGAAGAGTTCGAGCCTGCGCAGGAGGCTGTTCAGGAGAGTATGTCGCAAGAAGAATTCATCCGCCAAGTCAACTTGAAAGCTTGGATCTAGTTGACCCTCATAGACTAGGAATCTTCCGGAAACGGAAGATTCTTTTTTTGTTTTCGCTTCCGATTAGGATAGAGACGACAAAATGGATTTTTTTGTATATTTTCATCGCTATTTCCGCTATTCTAATAGAGTAAGCTACTATTCATTTTGCCGTATAAGGAGAGTACTGGATGAAGTATGTATGGATTGGGGTACTGATCATGGTGGCCGGGATTGTCGGGGATGCGTTCGTCTTCTTCGGTCAGGCGGACGGCGATGCCGATACCATGTCGATCTTCAGCTGGGTGATCCTGTTAGGAGGCATTTTCTCTCTGTGGGCTTCCCTGCGCATGAGAAGGAACCGGGGCACCATGCCGGCCATTTTCGTTTATCTGATGGCGATATGCGCCGCCTCGCTCATCATCGGCTGGATATGGGACGGGGTGTTCTATCACTGGCTGGGCTTGGACGAAAGCCTGCAGTTCCTCGCGCACGGCTTCTATGATCTTGGTTCGATTCTGCTGCTGCTGCTGGCTATCGTCGGCTCGATCGTCCAATTGTTCCGCAGGAAGAGCGGGCAATCCACCTTCACCCGATAGCTTCGGCAGACAAGCGATTTGAGCCGGAGGCGGCTTTTCCAATAGCCGTGGTTGGTCCAGCCACGGCTTCTCTGTCGGACGCAGGTCTGGCAGGCCGGATTTCTCTGTCTAGTACTTTTTGCGGCTCTTACCCCAAGGAAGGCGGCTCAATCCATCCATTTAGGAATAGAGGTGTAGCAGTGTGAGCAAGCAAGAGCAAGCGTTTCCGATGGAAGGGGACGGTCTGTCTCCCCATGATTTCGTTGTCGGCATCGGCGCTTCCGCGGATGATTTGGAAGCGCTTCATCTTTTGCTGGATGCGGTTCCTCTCCCCAGCAGAACGGCATTCGTGCTCGTTCAGTCCTCCGTCTCGTCCGCCAGACTGACGGTGGATATGCTATCGGGTCTTTCCCGTCTGCCCGTGTTCGAAGTGCGCAGCGGCACGAGAGTGCTGCCGGATGCCGTCTATTTGGTCCCCGCCGGGAAGGTGATGCGCTTCGAAAAAGGTCTGCTTCGCACGTTTTCTACGGATGTCCGGTTCCACCCTCGGCCGCTGGATACGCTTCTTCAGTCGCTCGCGGCAGAGCGGGGCAGCCGGGCGGCCGGCGTCGTGCTGTCTGCAGGAGAAGGGGATGGGGCGCTGGGAATCCGGTCACTGCGGGAGGGAGGCGGGTTAGTCTTCGCTTGGGGAAACTGGGCAGCGGCGGATACGGGGTGGACGGGCAAGGTGGATGCCGTGCTGCCTCCCCGTGAGATCGCCGGAACGCTCTGCCAGTTGGGCCGTGCTCACGGCGCAGACGAGGAGCCGCCATCTCTAGCGGCGACAGAGCAAGGTCTGCGCGAGCTGTTTGAACGAATCAAGAGACAGAGCGGCATTGACTTTTTTTCCTATAAACGCAATACGGTGCTTCGCCGTCTCGAACGGCGGATGGCGATGAACGAGTTTCGAGAGCTGACTGACTATTTGGCCTACATAGAGGGAAACCGGGAAGAGACCGAAGCCCTCGGCAGGGACTTGCTGATCGGCGTGACTCAATTTTTTCGGGATCCCGAAGCATTCCATATTCTGCAGAACGAGTCGGTCCCCGAGCTGTTCGCCCGGCTGGGGGACAGGAAGGAACTGCGAGTCTGGGTCGCCTGCTGTTCCACCGGAGAAGAAGCCTATTCCGTCGCCATGGTGCTCAAGCATTACAGAGACGAGCATCGCCCCGACTGCGCCATCAAGATTTTTGCAACCGACATCGATAAAGGGGCCATAGACTTCGCGAGTAGAGGCTGTTATTCGGAATCTTCGGTCCAGCATGTGCCCGAGCCCTTTTTTCACAAGTATCTGATACAGGGAGAGGCAGGAAGCTATCAGGTTGCCAAGGAGATTCGGCGCCTCATCTTGTTCGCTCCGCATAATCTCATCCAGGATCCTCCCTTCCGTCAGATGGATCTGATCACCTGCCGCAACATGCTTATTTACCTGCAGGCCGAGACCCGAGACCGGGTGCTGCAGCTCTTTCCCGGCGTGCTGAACGAAGGCGGCTATCTAGTTCTCGGTCCGAGCGAGAGCCCGGGCGTGGTGACCCGGATGTTCGATCCGGTCGACCGGCGCTGGAGCGTCTACCGGAGGAGAGGGGGCGGGCTGCATACTGCCGGCTCTGGAGCGGGTTCCGCTGCGGACGAGCCGCTCCTCCCCTTTCGCCTGGGAAGCCTGCCCTCCCTGGCGTCACTGCAGAAACGCCGGCAGCCGGACGAGCTGTACGCGGCGCTTGTAGAGGAACAGTTTCCGCCCGCCCTTGTCGTGGACGAGAATAATGAGGTCGTTCATCTCACAGGCGAGGTCACACCCTACTTGAGTCTGGCGAAGGGAAGACCCAGCTGGAACCTCTACAAGCTGATGGATGCGCAGCTGGCGGTCGCGGTCGCAACGGCGTTGCAGGCCGCCCGCCGGGACGCGCGGCCGATCAGCCGGTCGCTCCGTCTGAACGGCCGTCCTCCCGGGCAGATGATCCGACTGACGGTTCGCCCTCTCTCGGCGAAGAACCGGACGCTTGCCGGTCTGATGCTCGTGCTGTTCGAGGAGACGGCGAATGCGGCGCTTGCCCCCGCTGTTTCCCTGCCGCATGACGGGGCGGACAGCCGGAGAGTAGCCGGGCTGGAGCGGGAGCTGATGGAGGCCGAGGAGCGGCTGCAGGAGGCGATCGTGGAGCTGGAAGCGTCCCATGAGGAGCTCCAGGTGACCAACGAAGAGCTGCTGACAGCGAACGAGGAGCTGCAGAGCATGAACGAGGAGCTGCTGGCCGTGAACAGCGAGCACCAGCAGAAGATCCGGGAATTGACCGAGCTGAACAATGACATGACGAATTTCTTGGTCAGCACGCGAATCGGCACCGTCTTTCTCGATCGCCAGCTCTGCATTCGCCGGTTCACTCCCGCGATCACGGCGGAGATTCCTATGCTGGAGACGGATCGCGGCCGGCCCATCTCGCATCTGTCCCATAATTTCAAGTACACCCATCTGGTGCGGGACGCCAAAAAAGTGCTCGGCACTCTCGTTCCGATCGAGAGGGAGATCCAGAGCCGCACGGGCAAGTGGTACAGCATGCGGATTCAGCCTTACCGCAAGGCCGACCAGTCAGTCGACGGCATCGTGCTTACGTTCGTGGACATCACCGAGCTCAAATCGGCCAACGAGGAGCTGCTTCAGCTCTCCTATGCGGTAGAGCAGAGTCCTGGCATGATGGTGATTGCCGATCTGGAAGGACGCATCGCATATGTCAACCCGCAGTTCACCAAGGTGACCGGCTATTCCTCCGAGGAAGCAATTGGCCGGTGCCTGCGCGGGCTGAATGAATGGGGGACGAGCACGCGTCCGCCGGGAGAGGTCTGGCTATCCGTCCTGCACGGACAGCCTTGGGAGGGCGAGCTGGAGAGCCGGCGCAAGGACGAGACGGTATTTTGGGAAAAGGTGCGTCTCCTGCCGATCCAGGATCCGAAGGGGAAGCCCATGCAGGTGCTCAAAGTTTCGGAAGACATCACCGCTCAAAAGACGACCGAGGAGCTGCTGCGCAAATCCGAGATGCTGTCTGCGGTCGGCCAACTGGCGGCCGGCATCGCACATGAAATCCGCAACCCGCTCACGGCGCTCAAAGGCTTTACCAAGCTGATCGCGTCGGGCATGAACAGCAGCAATTACGTGACGATCATGGACGGCGAGCTGAACCGGATCGAGCATATCGTCAGCGAGCTGCTGGTGCTGGCAAAGCCGCAGGCGCTCGATTTTCAGAGGAAGCCCATCGTGCCGATTCTGCAGGATGTCATCATGCTGCTGGACACGCAGGCGATCTTAAGCAACGTGGAGATCCGGACGGACTTTGCAGAGGCAGTGCCGCAGGTGCTGTGCGTGGAAAATCAATTGAAGCAGGTCTTCATTAACATTCTGAAGAACGCCTTGGAGGCGATTCCGGAGGGAGGGACCGTTGACGTCGGTGTGAAGGTAGAGGGAGACGGGGCGGTCCGTATTCACTTCCGGGACAGCGGCGTCGGCATTCCGGCGGGCAAGCTGGCAAGGCTGGGCGAACCGTTTTATTCGACCAAGGACAAAGGGACCGGTCTCGGACTGATGGTCAGCTACAAAATCATCGAAACCCATAAAGGAACGATCCGCTATACCAGTGAGGAAGGCAAAGGGACGACGGTCGCAATTACGCTCCCCGGTCTCCCTTGACCGAGCGGGAGTTAGGACGGACAGAGGCCCGGGCGATCAGCACCGGGCCTCTGTCCGTTGCCGGGACCCATCCGCCAGATAGCGGAGCAAGGATAAGAACGTAGAATTTCGACAGAAAAATGTCGGTTCCTGCCAATTGAGTTGAAAAACCAACTAAGCTATAATGATAAGAATGATTTTTCGTTAAGAAAGGATGCCAGTTATGTCGATTTCGATCCATGATGTCGAGCACGTGGCCAAGCTGGCCCGGCTTGATCTAACCGACGCGGAGAAGGAAACGTTCACGGAGCAGTTGAATGCGATTCTGCGGTACGCGGAGCAATTGAATGCGCTTGACACGGAGAATGTCGAGCCGACCACTCACGTCATTCCGGTCGCCAACGTCATGCGGGACGACGAAGCGAGACCTTCCTTGCCGATCGACCGCGTCATGTTGAACGCGCCCGACGAAGAGGACGGCCAGTTCAAGGTGCCGGCCGTATTGGAATAACAGGACGGAACAAGGGAGGACAAGACGTTGTCACTGCTTAATCAGTCACTTCAACAAGTACATAACGGTTTAGTCAATAAAGATTACAGCGTCGCCGAGCTCGTGGAGCAGTCGCTCAACCGCATCCGCGATGTGGACGGCAAAGTGCGGGCTTTCCTGTCGGTACACGAACAAGAAGCGCTCGCAGCGGCACGCAAGCTCGACGGTGTATTGGCCGAGGGAGGAGAGCGCGGCCTGCTGTTCGGCCTGCCTGCCGGCATCAAGGACAATATGGCCACGGATGGCTTTCCTACCACATGCGCGAGCAAATTTCTGGAGAATTACACGGCCGTCTATGACGCCACCGTCGTCCGCAAGCTGAAGGATGCGCAGGCGGTCATGGTCGGCAAGCTGAACATGGACGAGTTTGCAATGGGCGGGTCCAACGAGAATTCGGGCTTCCACCCTACCTTTAATCCGTGGAACCTGGACTTCGTGCCGGGCGGCTCGAGCGGCGGCTCCGCGGCGTCGGTTGCAGCCGGAGAAGTCTATTTTTCGCTCGGCTCCGACACCGGTGGCTCCATCCGCCAGCCGGCCGCTTACTGCGGCGTCGTCGGCCTTAAGCCGACCTACGGGCTCGTCTCCCGGTTCGGGCTGGTCGCCTTCGCTTCCTCGCTCGATCAGATCGGACCGATTACGAAGAATGTGGAAGATGCCGCTTATGTGCTCCAGGCGATTGCCGGGCACGATCCGATGGATTCGACCTCCGCGCAGGTGGACATCCCGGATTATTTGAGTTCCCTTACCGGTGATGTCTCCGGACTGCGGATCGCCGTGCCAAGCGAATATCTTGGAGAAGGAGTCGATCCGGCTGTCAAGGCTGCGGTTCGGGAAGCGCTGAGCGTCCTCGAAGGCATGGGAGCGGTATGGGAAGAGGTCTCGCTGCCTCACACGGAATATGCAGTGGCGGCCTACTATCTGCTCGCCTCTTCCGAGGCGTCCTCGAATCTCGCCCGCTATGATGGGGTCCGCTACGGCGTCCGTACGGCCAATGCCGACAATCTGCTCGAGATGTACACCCGCTCGCGCAGCGAGGGCTTCGGCCCGGAGGTGAAGCGCCGCATCATGCTGGGCACGTATGCCCTCAGCTCCGGTTATTACGACGCTTATTATTTGAAAGCGCAGAAGGTCCGCACTTTGATCAAACAGGACTTCGATCGCGTCTTCGACAACTACGACGTCATCATTGGACCGACCGCTCCGACGCCGGCCTTCCGGATCGGCTCGCAGGTGGAGGATCCGCTCACGATGTACTTGAACGATATTTTGACCATACCGGTCAGCCTTGCCGGCGTCCCGGCCATCAGCGTGCCCTGCGGCATGGCGGACGGCCTGCCGATCGGGCTGCAAATTATCGGCAAAGCACTGGACGAAGCCACCGTGCTTCGGGTAGCGCACGCCTATGAACAGCATACCGACCATCACACCCGGCGGCCGAGCCTGTAGGAGAGGAGAGCGTACAGATGACAACGACATCCCAACGATACGAAACGGTGATCGGGCTGGAAGTGCATGTCGAGCTGCACACGAAGTCCAAAATTTTTTGCGGCTGCGCCACCTCCTTCGGGGCGCCGCCCAATACGAACACCTGCCCCATTTGCTTGGGGCATCCAGGCGTTCTGCCGGTGCTGAACCGGCAGGCGGTCGAATATGCGATGAAGGCCGCCATGGCGCTGAATTGCACCATCAATACCGAAACCAAGTTCGACCGTAAAAACTACTTTTATCCGGATTCGCCGAAGGCCTATCAGATTTCGCAGTATGACAAGCCGATCGGGGAGCATGGCTGGATCGAGATCGAGGTGAACGGCGAAACCAAGCGGATCGGGATTACCCGCCTCCATCTGGAGGAGGATGCGGGCAAGCTGACGCACGTCGACGGAGGATATGCCTCTCTCGTCGATTTCAACCGTGTAGGAACGCCGCTTATCGAGATTGTCTCGGAACCTGATCTTCGTTCGCCGGAGGAGGCACGCGCCTATCTGGAGAAGCTGAGGGCGATCATGCAATACTGCGACGTCTCGGACGTCAAGATGGAGGAAGGCTCGCTCCGCTGCGATGCGAACATCAGCCTTCGCCCGTTTGGGCAGCAGGAATTCGGGACCAAAGCGGAGCTGAAGAACATGAACTCCTTCCGCGGCGTGCAGAAGGGGCTGGAATACGAGGAGATCCGCCAGGCCGACGTCCTCGACAGCGGAGAGAAGGTTGTGCAGGAGACCCGGCGCTGGGACGATGCCCAGGGTCGGACGCTCTCCATGCGCAGCAAAGAAGAGGCCCACGATTACCGGTACTTCCCCGATCCGGACCTCGTTCGAGTACAGATCGAAGAGGACTGGATGAATCGCGTTCGCGCTTCGATTCCCGAGCTGCCGGACGCCCGGAAAGCCCGGTATGTGAGCGTGCTCGGCCTACCATCCTACGACGCCGAGGTGCTGACCTCGTCCAAAGAGCTGGCTGACTTCTTCGAGGACAGCCTTCAGCATACATCCGACGCCAAAGCCGTCTCCAACTGGATCATGGGCGACCTGCTCCGCTATCTGAACGAGAACAATCTCGAGATGAGCGCCATCCAGACGACCGGACAAGCGTTGGGCGAGATGATCAGCCTGATCGAGAAAGGGACGATTAGCGGCAAGATCGCGAAAACCGTCTTCAAGGAAATGCTCGAGACTGGCAAAGCCCCGGCCCAGATCGTCGAAGAGAAGGGCCTCGTCCAGATCAGCGACGAAGGAGCGATCCGCGGCATTGTCGAGCAGATCGTGGCGAACAATCCGCAATCCGTTGAGGATTACAGGGCCGGCAAAGAAAAAGCCGTCGGCTTCCTGGTCGGCCAGGTCATGAAGGAAACGAAGGGCAAGGCCAACCCGGGCTTGGTCAATAAGCTGATCGTCGAGACGCTGAACCGGTAGTCGCGATGATCAGCCCAATTCCGGTCGAAGACCGTCATGCGGCGCTGGAGCTGCTCTCCCTTCAGATGCAGGCCTATTTGGTGGAAGCCGAACGGATCGGCTTCCCCGACCTGCCGCCGCTTGCAGATACGCTGGATGCGCTTCAGAGCTCGGAGGAGCAGTTCTTTGGCGTGCGGATGGATGGCGAGCTGGCGGGGGCGATCGCTTACACCCGGGAGGAACGGCTCGTCACCATTTGCCGGCTTATGGTCAGCCCCCGGTTTTTCCGCCGGGGGATCGGCCGGGCGCTGCTTCGTTTCGTGGAGGAGAAAGAGACGGGGGCTGCCGCCTTCTTGGTATCGACCGCCACGGCGAATGAACCGGCCGTCCGGCTTTATGAGCAGGCCGGCTACCGAAAAGCGGAGGAACGTCCGATCGCACCCGGTATTTCCCTGACCTATTTTCGCAAAGAGATCCGCCTTACGGGGCAAAATTAAAGCCGGGCAACCGGCTTTTTTTTCGTTGCATTAGAGCTTGCGGTCAAGCACCGGACGCCGGCCCGCCGTTGACAAAGGAAAACGGGAGGGCTTAGAATAAAGGGTAACCTTGTAACCGGTAACTGCCAATCCGGCGGGCCGGTGCGCCAGAACGAGGAAGACGAAATTTTGAAAAGCAATGGTGGTGACGATATGACGAACCGTTTGGAACAGGCATTGGGCAAGCTGAAGCATTCCGGTGTCCGAATGACGCCTCAGCGATATGCGATTTTGTCCCATCTGCTGAACGCTACTTCCCACCCGACGGCCGACGACATCTATAGAGCGCTGGAAGACAAGTTTCCAAACATGAGTGTCGCTACCGTATATAACAATCTGAAAGTCTTTATCGAAACCGGACTGGTCCGCGAACTGACATTCGGAGACAACTCCAGCCGATTTGATGCGGATATGTCGAGTCATTATCATGCGCAATGCGACCAATGCGGCAAGATCGTGGACTTCCATTTCCCTACCTTGACGGAGATTGAACATACGGCGGCGGTGGAGACCGGCTTCCAAGTCCGCGGCCACAGGCTCGACGTGCATGGAGTGTGCAAGGATTGCCAGAGCCGGATGACCCACTAGCAGCAATCTCCCATTATTTGGTTTCCGTTCGATAGCTTTGTTGCTATAATAGACGTGCCTGCGGCTTGTCCGCGGCAGCGTCTTTTTTTATGCCTTCTCGAGTAGAGGAGGATGGTTCGTCTTTCGATAGAGTAGGAGAGGATTCTAGTAGTAACCGATTTAGCTATCCCTGATCTCAGCTAGAAGGAAGTGACCTATGGAGCCCATGTACACCCCGAGAGCCGGCAGGCCTCCGTCCTCCGGATGGAAGCGCAGACTGCTCCGGACTTGTTTGGCCCTTATTCTGCTTGTCAGTGCCCTAGGCATTTGGGGCTATTATGCTTGGCCGAATCGGACGCTTGTCCTTCCCGATTGGGGAGGATTGGAGCGGCCCGTACTATATAAAGGACAGCTGTTTGAGCAATCCGCTACCGGGACGGGGGAATCTCTTAAACTTCCTTTTACCTTCCTGAAAGGATCGATCGATCCGACGATGCGGTATGAGGAAGCTACGCAATCGATCATTATGACGACGAGCGATAAGGTCGTGAGGCTCAAAACGAGCCAATTGACGGCAATGGTGAATGAGAAGCCGTTCGAGCTCCGGACGGCTGTGGAGAAGGTACAGGGAGTAGTGACGGTCCCGCTCGAGCCTCTTAAGGATTTGTATGCGCTGGATATTCAGGAACCGTCTGATACGGGGGCGGTGATCGTCCGCAGGGCGGGAGACACGATCCAATGGGCCAAGGCCGGCAGAGCGGGAGATAAACCGGAGAAGACGCGTGCGCTTCGCCAGGGTCCCTCCGTCAAGTCGCCCGTCTATGCCAACGTTTTGTCGGGCGAGTCTCTCATGATCTGGGGCGAGGAGGAAGGCTGGTACCGGGTGCAGCTTAGCAGCGGGATCGTCGGTTATATGAAGAAAGAGGATGCCGTGCTCGACCGCGTAGAGACGATTCCGCTTCCGGAGAAGAAGAAGCCGTTCGTTCCCTGGAAGCCGATTGGCGGCAAGATCAACTTGACGTGGCAGCAGGTGGCCTCACGCAATCCCGATGTAACCAAAATCGGCGACATGCCGGGCCTGAATGTGATTAGTCCCCAATGGTTTCACCTTGAGGACGGAGAAGGCACGCTTAAAAATATGGCCGATGCAGGGGTAGTGAAATGGGCGCATGACCGGGGATATCAGGTATGGGCGCTCTTCAGCAACGGCTTCGAGCCCAAACAAACATCCGAAGCGTTAGCTACCTATGACAAGCGGATGAAGATGATCATGCAGCTGGTGAGCTATGCTCAGATGTACGGCATCCAGGGCATTAACGTCGATTTTGAGAATGTGTATCTGAAGGACAAGGAGAATATGGTGCAGTTCATGCGGGAACTGGCTCCCCTGCTTCATGAGCAGGGACTGGTTGTCTCGATCGACGTTACGGTCAAGGACGGCTCCGAGACTTACTCGCTGTTCTTGGACCGAGAAGCCATCGGCCAGGTAGTCGACTATATGATGGTCATGACGTACGACGAGCATTGGGCTACCAGCCCTACGGCAGGCTCGGTTGCTTCCCTTCCCTGGGTGGAGAAGGGGATCGACAAGATCATGAAGGAGGATGGCGTTCCGGCCTCCAAGCTCCTTCTTGGCGTTCCTTATTATACCCGCATCTGGACGGAACAAACGGTGGACGGCAAACGCAAGGTGACTTCCAAGGCTGTCTCCATGGAGACGATACAGAAGCTGATCGAGGAGAAGAAGTTGAAGCCGGAGCTTCAGTCCGAGACGGGTCAGGATTACGTCCAGTATACGGAGGACGACAAGACGATCAAAATATGGATCGAGAACGCCGCATCGATGAAGAGGAGGGCGGAGCTTGTCAAGAAATTCGACCTTGCCGGGATTGCCAGTTGGAGCCGGGGATTCGAGACGCCCGATATTTGGCCGGTGATCCGCGACACGATGACCAAGCTTCCGTAACGGCTTACGGCGGCGCCACGGCAAGCCTGCAGCTAGCTAACGGACTGGCAATACCTGCTCACAGCAAAAAGCCCATCGGTTGCGATGGGCTTTTTGGTCGTTCTCGAGTTTTTGCGAAGGAGCTAGGCTTCTTCGACCGCGGTCTCCGGCTTGTGCTTGGGATCCACGGTAAGGATGGTTTTGCAGAACATGCAGCGATCCGTCTTCCCGATCATTTTGGTCATTTTGCCGCATTCCGGACACTCCAGCGGGTAAGCGCTGGTGGACATCATCCCTGCCCAGAAATAAACTCCCATGCTGCAAACAATACTAATGGTGCCGAGGACGAAAAAGATCGCGGCCATAATTTTCCCGGCGACGCCCCATTGAAAGACGATGCCGGCCAGGCCGACAATCATCAGAAGGAGGCCGAACATGGTAAGCAGCAGCCCCCATAGCCGGAATTCATTCACTTTGCTGGATTTCAATAGCATCATGGTCCAACTTCTTTCTGTACAAAATCATCCGCAAGGCAGGAAACCGTCACGGAATGTAGAATTCTCTTCATAAACCGCCGTCGAATCATTTTCATTATATAGAAGTGGGACGAGGGTGACAAGGAAGATTGCGCGTGCGTGCAGGCTTCTTACGTTAGGTAGGGAGAGATGACTAGTGGAATCATTCGCATTCCCGGACAGCGGGTTCAACGGAGATCTTGTCACGATGGACAAAGAACAGGCGCTTCTGCTCGAGTTCTCCAAGTTTCTCCGCAAGTATTTGCTCGCCAAAGAATGTTTCCTTCACGAGCAATTGCTCGATGCTTACAGCTCCATCGAGTCTGCCCTGCACCATTGGGCTAGGATTGTCATTCTCGAACAAGGAGAACTGCCGGAGGTTACCCTTTGGGAGCAGGCCAAGCGAGTCAATCCAGGCGTCTATAAGATGTATGAAGAGCTGATGTTCAGCTCGGAAACAATCGAGCAGAGGATCCAGCTGATTTTGCTTGCATGCGAATTTGCCGTTATGTCCAAAATGGAGCTGTGCTGCGAGCCGCTGCTCAGGCTCCTTCGGAGCCGCCAGCAGGGATGGACGATAGAGGAATTGCAGAGTCAACCTGCGCTTGGCGGCTTGCCGATCGATTGGGGACAGCTGCTCGGTAAGATGGTGCAGAAGTCTTTGATTCACCGGCTTTCGCTTGGTACCGATTCGCTGACAGAAGAAGCGGAAATTCGCTATGTTAAATAATTTTTCAACAAAGCTTGACACAAGTCCACGGTCCATGGTAAATTAGATTTCGCCGCTTCGGACGGCCGGTTGCATACAGAGAGCCGGACAAGCAAGCTCAAAAAGAAATTAAAAAAAAAAGCTTGCAACCGACGAACGGATATGATAGTATATAAGAGTCGCTGATAACGAGGCGATGAACAAACGAAACACCAAATGCCCTTTGAAAACTGAACAACGAGTGAGTAAATTAAGCCAGCGCAGTGCGGTTTTCGAACCCATTGCAACTGTTTGAACAAATGAGCGAATCGCTCTTTCTTTAAAACGTTTCAAGATCTTCGGGTCTTGGGGCACTTTTATGGAGAGTTTGATCCTGGCTCAGGACGAACGCTGGCGGCGTGCCTAATACATGCAAGTCGAGCGGAGCTAACGAGAAGCTTGCTTCTCTGATGCTTAGCGGCGGACGGGTGAGTAACACGTAGGCAACCTGCCCATAAGATCGGGATAACTCACGGAAACGTGAGCTAAGACCGGATAGTTGAGAGTGTCGCCTGGCAT
>NZ_BOSI01000007.1 GCF_018403265.1 Paenibacillus sp. J31TS4 | reverse complement strand
ATGCCAGGCGACATTCTCAACTATCCGGTCTTAGCTCACGTTTCCGTGAGTTATCCCGATCTTATGGGCAGGTTGCCTACGTGTTACTCACCCGTCCGCCGCTAAGCATCAGAGAAGCAAGCTTCTCCTCAACTCCGCTCGACTTGCATGTATTAGGCACGCCGCCAGCGTTCGTCCTGAGCCAGGATCAAACTCTCCATAAAAGTGCCACCCCAAAAAGTGAAGAACAGCTTCGCAGCGTATTCCGATTACTTTTCGGGGGCCCCGGGTAAAACCCAAGGGCAAGGCGATTTAAAGAAAGAGCGATTCGCTCATTTGTTCAAACAGTTGCAATGGGTTCGAAAACCGCACTGCGCTGGCTTAAATTACTCACTCGTTGTTCAGTTTTCAAAGGGCATGTCCACTGTCGCAATGTGTCAAACCGTGTCTGTCAAAAGCGACTTTTATAAGATACCATGAATCGAAGCAGTTTGGCAAGGGTTTTGTTAAGAAAAAATAAAAATTCCCGCGGGACAAGCCCCGCGGGAAGGAAATAGGCCGGATTCGGCAAAGGATTATCGCTTAGCCCGCACTGCCGTACAGCGCGTAGCGGAGAATGATCAGAACGGCCAGAACCCACATCAGCCAGTGAATGTTGTACTTCTTCTTGCCGGTCAGGTTCACGATGGCGGCCAGCACGACGTAGAAGACGATGCCATAGGAGATCCCGTTCGCAATGTTATACGTGAACGGCATCATCGTGATGGTGAAGAATGCCGGGATTGCCATGACCATGTCTTTGAAGTCGATCTCGGTGATGGACTGCATCATGAGAACGCCGACGATGATCAGAGCGGCTGCCGTAGCGGAGCCCGGAATAAGCGCCGCAATCGGTGCCAGGAACAGTGCCAGAAGGAAGCAGACGCCTGTCGAAACGGCGGTCAGGCCGGTCCGTCCGCCCGCGGCTACGCCTGCAGAGCTTTCGACGAACGCGGTTGTGGTGCTTGTGCCGAGCATGGCGCCGCCGCTTACGGCGATCGCGTCGACGAGCATCGCTTTGCCGACGCGGCGTCTGCCCTCTTCCGGATTCTTCATCAGTCCCGCACGGTTCGCGGTTCCTACCAGCGTGCCGAACGTATCGAACAGCTCGACGAAGGTAAACGTAGCGATGATCGAGATGATACCCGCATGCATGATGCCGCCGAAGTCAAAGGAAGCGAACGACAGCTGGCCCAGATCCGGAATCCAAGGAGTTTGCGGGCTGGACAGCGTGCTGAAGTCGATCTGGCCGAACAGTGCCGCCAGAACCGTGGTCAGCAGCATGCCGATCAGAATCGCTCCCCGCACACCGATCGCCATCAGCACAGCCATAATAATGAGGCCGGCGAGGGTGAGCAGAACGGTCGGGTTGGTCAGGCTTCCCATGTGGATGATCGTTTCGAAGGAGAGTACGTCGGTGAAGACTCCCTTCGGAATATCGTTGACAGACTCGACGGCGACCGTCATCAGTCCGCTGTTCTTAAGTCCGATAATCGTAATAAACAGGCCAATCCCTACGGTAATCGCGTGCTTCAGGCTGTCTGGGACGGCCACGAGCAGCATCTGTCTTACTTTGGTTACCGTCAGGAGAATGAAGATAATCCCCGAGATGAAGACGGCGGTCAGTGCCATTTCCCACGTAATCGGTCTGCCCGTTCCTGCGGACGCAATAACCACGGTGGCAAAATAGGCATTAAGCCCCATGCCGGGCGCGAGCGCGACAGGGAAGTTGACGAACAAGCCCATCGCCACGGTGAAAATCCCCGCTGCCAGCGCAGTTGCAAGGAATACCGGGTACCACTCCATGCCCGTCTTTCCGAAAGCGGTTAAAGTCATCGGGTTGACCGTCAGAATGTACGCCATGGCCATAAAGGTGGTAATGCCGGCCAGGATCTCCGTGCGTACGGTTGTTCCATTCTCCTTGAGTTTGAAGAACCGATCCATTGTTGAGTACTCCTCCTAGAGTGAAGTTAGAACAACAAAAAGCCTAAGGTTGCGATGACCTTAGGCTTCTCAGAAAAAAGAAAGAAGATGATGCAGGACGCCATTCGCCCCTCTTCCGCTTTCCTTCTTTTCGTAGCCAGATCATTTACGGTGACCTCGTAGAGACTCCCGGGCCGATTCCCGGGATTATACGAAAACGTGTTATTCTGTTTTCATTTTAGTAGGACTCTCGTCCCTTGTCAACTAAAAACACGAACATTGAAGAATTCTTTTATGGAAGTCGTTCGGATTCAACCCTTGCTTCTGGCCGTATGCCGAAGGACGATCTCCGCCGCCCTCAGGCGGATCTCCAGATTCTCGTGCTCCAGCATCTCGCGCAGCACTTCCTTGGCGCGCATGCTGAGCCGCTCGTGGTCTTCCTCTCTGCGGAACAATGCCCATTTGCTTCGGCCCGGCACGCCTCCGTACATCCACCCGTGCTTTGCCGCAGACTCCACTTCTTCTTTGCGCGTCATCATCTCGTGCTCGAGATGAAACAGTTCGAAATTCATTCGGTCTTCCTCCTTTTATCGTTCCTTATGATTAGAGATACCTTTCGATCAAAAGTCATGTCCATTGCCGTGTATGTAACGGTCGCCTGCCTTGTGGCCAGGCGGCCGGTCAAGTTCGTTTGCTGCCGGAACGAAACCGCCGGGATAGCCGGGTCCCCGTCCTCCCTAGCACCGGGCGCGGCGTGGGCGATTCGGTGAATGGCCCCCGCCGTCAAGCCATCCGAAGCCAGGTACCAGTTAGTCCGCAGACTCGCCGGTCCCTCCTTCCGCCTGCCCCTTCTCCGGCGGTTTGCCCGCCGAAGGCCGCCCGAGCGATTCCAACGCTTTGTCGAGACTCTCGCACTCCATACCTTCCTCGTCAAACCACGGCTCATCGATCTGAAAGCCAACGGTCGTCATATAAAACCACTCGCCGTCCGGGTCTTCCTCCTGCCCCAGCTCATTCAGCAGCTCCCGATAGCGGCCCAGCCACTCCACGTATTTCTCCCTCTTCATCTGAAACTCGATCTGCATATTGATCCTCGGCCAGCTGCTCCGGTCCGCATTCTCGACCGCGAACGCCTCTTCCGGAGCGGAGATGGCGCGCATTCTGGCGCGGTTCAGGCCGTTGATCGTCGACTCCCGGTAATAATCCACCACTTCCGAGCCGTACGGCAGCAGCTTGGCGGAAGGCGTGTAGCCGCGCGCAGAGGATCGATAAAACTTCTGCAAAATCCCGTTCTTGGCCTCGGTCTTGGCTACGAAGATCAGACCGTTCTTCTCCAGCTCGTTCAGATGGTAATGAATCTTGGATCTCGGAATCTCCAGCTGCTGGGACAGCTGCTGGCCGGTATAAGCCTTCTCGATCAGCAGCATGATGATCTGCGCGCGGAACGGATCGCTCAGCGCCTTAAGCTGCTCGTAGGTCTCGACAATCATGCACTGCTTCTGCTTTTGTGTCATTCCTATCACGTCCTTTATCGTCATCGGGGGAGCGGTGAAAGCATGGCTGCCTCCCGATTCTTCTATTTTGTAAGAGCGTCCCTGCTTCGATGCTAGCTCGAAGCGGAAGCGGTGAATCGGAACGGCGGGGACAAGAGACCTTGCGGCGAGCCTGCCTCCAGGCGGACTGCCGGCCCCGCAGCGAACTGCCGGTCTCCAGACGGAGTGTCCGTCTGGAAGTTTCATCCGAAAAAGGATTTTTACACCGTCAGTTTTATTTACTCATATGATAATTCGCGACGGTAATTTCTGTCAACGGGGAAAATAACTATAATTTACCCTTTGCCGGGAAGAGGGCGCGCCTGCTTAATCCGCAAAAAAAGACTGCCCCGCGTCATCTTACGATGACCCAGGACAGCCTGTTTGCTGTCTAGTATGTGGTTGAAACGCGGAGGCTTATTCCCACTCGATCGTTGCCGGCGGCTTGGACGTAATGTCGTACACGACGCGGTTGACGTTCTCCACCTCGTTGACGATCCGGACCGAAATCTTCTCGAGCACGTCGAACGGAATGCGCGCCCAATCGGCCGTCATGCCGTCGATGGAGGTGACGGCGCGAACGCCGACGGTGTAAGAATACGTGCGGGCGTCACCCATGACGCCGACACTCTTCATGTTCGGCAGTGCCGTGAAGTACTGCCAAATCTCGCGTTCGAGTCCAGCCTTGGCGATCTCCTCGCGCAGAATTGCATCCGAATCCCGGACGATCTGCAGCTTGTCCTCCGTGACTTCTCCGAGCACGCGGATAGCGAGTCCCGGTCCCGGGAACGGCTGGCGCCAGACGATGACCGGCGGCAGACCGCATTCCTCGCCGACCTTACGAACCTCGTCCTTGAACAGAGCCTTGAGAGGCTCGACGAGCTTGAATTTCATGTCCTCCGGCAGGCCGCCGACGTTGTGGTGAGACTTGATCGTCTGCGCCGTCGCCGTGCCGCTCTCGACGATATCCGTGTAAAGCGTGCCCTGGGCAAGGAATGCGAAGTCGTCGAACTTGCTGGACTCCTCCTCGAACACCCGGATGAATTCGGTGCCGATGATTTTGCGCTTCTGCTCCGGATCGTCGACGCCCTTCAGCTTGCCGAGGAACCGCTCGCTCGCGTCGATCTTGACGACCTTCATGTCGAACTTGCCGACGAACGTCTCCATAACGCTATCCGCCTCTCCCTTGCGGAGCAGGCCGTGGTCGATGAACATGCAGGTCAGCTGGTCGCCGATCGCCTTGTGCAGCAGAATCGCCACGACGGACGAGTCGACGCCGCCGCTCAGCGCGCACAGCACTTTGCCGTCGCCTACTTGAGCGCGAATGTCGCTGATGGTTTCTTCAATGAACGATTCCATCGTCCAGTTGCCTTCGCAGCCGCAGACGCCGTACAGGAAGTTGTGAATCATCTCGTTGCCGTATACCGAGTGGCGCACTTCCGGATGGAACTGCACGGCGTACATCTTCTTCTCCGGGTGGCTCATCGCCGCGAGCGGCGCATGATCCGTACGGGCTTCGATCTGGAAGCCTTCCGGCAGCTCGGTCACGAGGTCCCCGTGGCTCATCCAGACAACCTGCTTCTTGTCCAAACCAAGCACGAGCGGGCAGTCGTCGTTGAACTCGACCTCCGCCTTGCCGTATTCGCGCTTGTCCGCGCGCTGCACCTTGCCGCCCATCTGATGCGCCATCAGCTGCATGCCGTAGCAGATTCCGAACATCGGAATGCCCAGCTCATAAATCGCCGGATCGACGCGCGGAGCTCCCTCTCCGTATACGCTGGACGGGCCGCCGGAGAAGACGATGCCCTTGGGAGCAAGCTCCCGGATCCGCTCCACCGGAGTATTGAACGGAAGCAGCTCGCTGTATACGCCGAGATCGCGAATCCGTCTTGCAATCAGTTGGTTGTACTGGCCGCCGAAATCGAGCACGACTATCAATTCGTTTGGTTTGTTCATGTCTACCTACCTTTAGCCTGAATTGGCACCGCGTTCGCTGCCGGAAGCGCCCCGCACTCCCGAAAATAACCGCACCGGGCCTACATTAATGCAGATAATTATATATAACTTGAAGAAGAGGCGTCAAGGAAACGAGCTGGAATTGTCCGCTAAGGCCGTGGTGACTACCGGCGGTACCGGAAACCTGGAAAATCCCGGAGGTCGCCGGGCCGAAAACGACGCTGCCCGCGCCCCGTGAAGGGTGAAGCGGACAGCGGAGCAACGCCAGGGGTCGAGTCTCTTCTCACCTGATGACATGAAGCTTCCCGGCGCGCGGCGTCTAGTATCGCATGACGGAGAGCAACTCCCTATTGGCGGCTACCGCGCTGGCGCCGGTCCAGCTCCCGGAACACCGTCTCCTCGAGCTTGCTGCGCACCTCGGCCAGCTCCTGCTCGCCGAGCGGCGGGCCAGCCGGCCCGGCAAAGCTGGCCCGCTCGACCAGCCGCGCCCAGGCGGCGAGCGCCTCGCGCTTGGCGGGCCCGCACGGCTCGAGAGCGGCCACATATTCGCGCACGGTCATGTGCGCGGCGGGCGGCCCTTCGAGCCGGTAGAGGCGCCGGCCAAGCGCCTCGAGGCGGCGCAGCCGCCGGCCGGCTTCGCCGCGCGCGGGCAGCGGCGGCGCGTCGCCGGCGGCGAGGCGTACGCGGGAGCGGCGCAGCGCTGCGTAGCACGCCGTACCGGCGGCAAGCGCCGCCAGCACCGCCGCCAGCGCGGCCCCCGGCACGCGGCCGGCCAGCCGTGCGGCGAGCCCCTCGGCGGCAGCCTTGGCCGGAGCCGGCGGCGCGCTCTCGCCGGCAGGAGCGCCGGGGAAGCCGGGCGTCGGCTCGAACGGCTGCCAGCCCGCGCCGGCCACGTACACCTCCGCCCAGGAATGGGCGTCGAGGTTGCGCACCGTCACCGCATAGCGCGGCTGCCCGTCCGCCGCCGGCGCCGCGGCGAAGCCGACCTCGCCCGGGGCAAAGCCGGACACCCAGCGTGCCGGCACGCCCGCCGCCCGGAGGAGGACGACCATTGCGGTCGAGAAGTAGTCGCAGTAGCCCTCCTTCCCTTCGAACAGAAACGCGTCGACGAAGTCCGCGTTTCGACGGGAGGGCGGGGCCGGACTAAGCGTGTAGCGATAGTGCGTGCGCAGGTAGGAAGCGACGGCCTCCGCCCGGGCGAGGTCGTCCTTCGCACCCGCCGTGACCGTGCGGGCGAGCTCCCTCACCCGGGCCGGAAGCGTGTCCGGCAGCTGCAGGTACGCATCCGACAAGGGAGATGGCGAGAGCTCCCCGAGCTCCGGCTGGCTGCGCAACGCCTCATCGGGCGTCACCGTTTCCGAGAGCGGCTTCCAACGGATGCCTGTCCCGCCCCCGCCGTTTACGGAGTCGGTGACGGCAGGCTGCCCGCTCGGGCGCGGCTCGGGAGCGGCGGCCAATGTAGGTAGTGCCTCGGCGTCCGACGGCAAAGGCAGCTGCGCCATCTCCGTAGCCTCTGCCGCGGCGGCGTTGGAGGAGGACGCAGCGCCCGCGGCCTGTGCGTTCGGCCCGGCGCCCGCGCCCCCGGCAGTCGGCACCGCTTGCTCGGCCCCTCCGGCGACCGGCACTGCCGACCCTCCTCCCGAGGCGGCCGCTTCTCCGGAGTTCCGCTCCTGCGAAAAGCCGGGTTCGGCGGCAGCCCCAGCCCCGCCTGCGGCCAGCTCCGGCGACGCGGTGCCCTGGAGCGCCCCCTCTCCGACGCCCGCTTGTCCTTCCGCAGCCGGCTCTCCGGCCGAGGCAGCCGCATCTCCGGTGCTCTGCCCTTGCGAAGCGGCCCCCTCCACACCGGCTGCAGCCTGTCCTTCCCCGGTCGGCAGCGCAGAAGGCAGCTCGACCTTCAGCCGGTAATAGACGAGATCGCGCGGGGAAGCGGCGCCGCCCGGCCGCGCATCTGCGGGAAGCTCCGTACCGTCCGCGTCCGTCATCGCCTCGATGCGGACAATCGTCCCACCGGCGAACAGCCGGTCGCGGGGACCGTCCGGCTCGAGGCGGATCTCCTGGGTGATGAGGCGGCCGCGCGGTGCCGGGCCGGCGGCGGAAGCAGCTTCCGCAGGGCTACTCTCCTCCCCTCCGATTAACGTGCCCTGCCGGCGGAGTTCCTCTTCATCCGCCTCGCCTCTCCGCCAGCCGGTGCCGTCGTAGTAGCTCTTCACGTCGCCGCGCCAGTAGGTCGGCACCTCGGTCAGCGCCGTGAACGCCACCGAGGCATCCGGCGTCACCGGCCCGCCCAGCCGCCGATCCGCCGCGGTGAACCCGGTGCGGGCGGCGGCCCCGCCGGTGTCCGGCCGGAGATCGGCCGGCAGCCGCCCCGGGGAAGCACTCCCGGGCCAGGCGGACGCCTCCGCCAGCGTACGGCGCAGCTGTTCCTTGGCCGCCTGCCAGGAGGCGAACCCCTCCTCGCCCGGCCGCGACGCGGCGCCGGCCAGTCCAGCCAGCACGACGCAGCAGGCCAGCGGAAGCACGAGTGCGGTCCAGCCCCAGCCCCCTACTGCAGGGGACGGGCCGGTGCCCTCTCGCTGGGTGTCCGCCGCCTGCCTGCGCAGCGCCGCATACTGCTGCAGGCCGGCCAGCGCCGTTCCGGCTGCCAGCGTCCGGAGCGCGGCCCCCTCGGCGGCCGCCCCGTAGCCGAGCTGCAGCACGATCAGGTAGCCCAGCGTTGCCGCCACCAGCCAATGCATCCGGCGGCCTGCCAGAAGCACAGCCTGGAGCACGGACGCCAGCATGGCCCAGCCGCCGATATACAGAAGCGCCCGCCCGGCGGCACCCAACTGTTCCGGATTGCCATTCGCGAGAGCCGCGCCGTCCGCTGCCAGCTGCTCCAGAAGAGAGAGCCAGCCGCCGGACGCGGAGGGACCGGCCGCCGCCTGGACCGCGAAGCATGCTGCCGCCAGCTTGAGCGGCCAGGAGGCCCAGCCGGGCACCCGCAGCCCGTCCAGCAGCAGAAAAGCGCCGAGCGCCCAGGCGAAGGGAGATTGCCATGCCGGGGCGTCTTGACCCGCGACCTGCTCGAGAGGCCCCATCCATTCCCGCAGCAGAAGAAAGAGCAGCACCGTCAGCACCAGGTCGAGCACGGGCATGCGGGCCCCAACCTCTTGGAGATTCGGCTGGCCGCTCTGCGTCCCGGGGGGACCGGGCCGATCAGACACGTGCATATCCGGCACGGTGGCCACCTCCTTCGCTTCCTTCTTCCTCCTGCCGCCTTCCCCAGACGAGGAAGGGGCAGCCGAGCGATTCGAGGTGCTCAAGCCAAATCTGCGCCCGCTCGGCCGCCTCTCCACCGCCCGGCGGCACGAAGATGAGCATCAGCGGCCGCCGCCGGGACCGGAGCAGCCGGATGCTGGCAGCCAGTTCCTCGTCGATGCGTGAGGTGATGCAGGTAACGGCCGCCGCCGGAGCCCCGAGGCCCACCCTGACGACGAGCTCTGCAAAACCGAGCCCCCCCTCGGCCGGCTCCAGAACGGCGAGCGTCCGCCACAGCCGGTCGTTCGGCCGCTGCGAGTCCGGAGGCAGCGAGAACGCGTCCCGGCCCGGTACGGCGAGGCCCGCAGGCGTCCCGGCCTGTTCGGCCTCCCGCAGCAGACCCGCCGCGATGCGGATGCGACGTTCCAACGCCTCCTCCCCGTCATGAGAAGACTCGCCCGACAGGGAGCCGTCGAGGAGAAGCAGCAAGCCCTCGGGCCGCCGCTCCTCCGGACTGCGGCTGATGAGCCGCCCTGCCTTCGCCGTCGCCTTCCAGCTGATCTGGCGCAGCGCGTCGCCCGGGGCGTAATCCCGCAGCGCGAGCCCCGGGTCGCCGAAACTGGCCGGCAGAGCCGCCGAGCTGTCCGTTCCCGCCTCCGCCGGCTCTTCCTTCCAAAACAAAGGTGCCGGCTCGGGATAAACGAGGAACCGGGCCGCCTCCGGCGACCTGCTCGTTCTCTGAAGCAGGCCGAGACAGTCCCCGGCAGCCGCCTCCAGCCCGTCGAGCACATAGCTGCCCCGCGCCAGCCCCCGCAGCTCGTATACCGCCCTCACCTCCCTGGAAAACCATGGGAACAGCACGAGCCGGACCGCAATCTCTTCGCCGGTCCGCTCGTTGCGGCCCCCGTCCCGGATCACGAGCCACGGCAAGGGAACGAGCGACCGGTGACGGAGCGTAACGGTGACGTGGACGCCGCTTTCCTGTCCGGCCGCACCCTCGTGCACAGCTCTCGCCAGCGTGCAGCTGCGGAGCACGCCGGCCGTGTGGCCTGCGGCCGCGAGCAGCAGCGCGGCAAGGCCAAAGCCGGCCGCACCCGCAGCTCCGCCCGCTCCGGAGGCGTAAAGCGCAAGTCCGGCGGCAGCCGCGATAGCTGTCGCACCGGCATTCCAAACCCTCTCCATGCCGCTCCTCCTACTCGCCGGCAGCCCGGGAAATCCCGGGTACCGGAACCCGGCGGACGATGTCCTGAAGCACGGCTTCCGTCTGCGCCCCGCCGAAGCGGACTTCCGCCGCAGGGCGTATGCGATGGGCCCATACTTTGTCCAGCATCGCCTTCACATCGTCCGGCACGACATACCGCCGCCCGTCCGCGAACGCCTGTCCCTGCGCAGCCAGCAGCAGGGCGAGCGTCGCCCGCGGGCTAGCGCCAAGCGAGAACGCCGGATGCCGCCGCGTCTCCTCGGCGAGGCGCACGATATACCGTTTCACGGAATCGTCCGCATGCACGCGCCTCACCTCGCGCTGCAGCAGCAGAAGCTCCTCTCTGAGCAGGACAGGGCGCAGCAAGTCTCCGGCGCGGCTATCCGCGTGACGGCCGAGCATCTCCACCTCGCGCTCCGGGCTCGGGTAGCCGAGCCGGATGCGCAGGAGGAACCGGTCGAGCAGCGCTTCGGGAAGGCGGTAGGTTCCTTCGCAATCGGCCGGATTTTGGGTGGCGAGCAGCAGGAAGGGAGCCGGCAGCCGGTGAGACGTTCCGTCGACCGTCACTTGCCCCTCCTCCATCGCTTCAAGCAGCGCCGCCTGCACCTTGGCCGGCGTCCGGTTCAGCTCGTCGGCCAGCACCACGGAAGCGAACAGCGGCCCTTCCCGGAACGCGAACGTGCCGTTCGAGCTGTCGAAGACCGATACGCCGGTCACGTCGGACGGGAGCAAATCGGGGGTGAACTGAATGCGCCGAAAGGAGCAGTCGAGCGTCCGGGCAAGCGCCCGCACGAGCGTCGTCTTGCCGACGCCCGGCAAATCCTCCAGCAGCAGATGGCCCCCGCACAGCAGTCCGACGACCGCCGCCTCCACCGCTTCCCGTTTGCCGACGACCGCTTTCTCCACACTTGCTAGTATCCGTTCGATCAGCACCTCCGGCTCCTCGTACAGCCGGCGGCTGTCCTGGCGATATGTCATGAATGGACCCCTCCTAGATTCATATGAATCTAGCATTTCCATTCCTTGGTCCTTTTACACCGTATAGCCGGCGGACTTGGCCGGAGAACCCGACGCCGTGGGCCAGATCGGCAGCAAGCGCCCCTCCCACGGAGCGGCCCCTTCCTCCAGATCGACCCGGTAGCCGTCCGGGGACAGTGAATAGCCGGCCACTTGCCAGCCCAATGCTTCGGTCATCATCCGAAGCCCCGCGTACACCTTGCCGTCCTTCCACTTGACGTCCGCCAGCCGATAGACTTTGGCCGGCTGGCCGTCTATCCGCACCTCCAGCGTATGGGTACCGGGATCTACGATGACGACCCGGTTCCCGAGACGCACCTCTGCCGCGCGGTGATCCTTCTGCCAGCTTAAAGAGGCCCCCAAACGGGCGGCCAGCTGCTCGAGCGGGACGGCGAAGCGTCCCTGTTCGAATTCGTAGGAAGCGGCCGGCAGCTCCCAGACGGCGTCTCCTGTCCGGACGACGAGAGGGACCCCCGCTTTGATCGGGGGCGGGCCGTTCTCCGCACCGAGAGCCTCCGGCCGTCCCTTCTGCGTCTCCGGCTGTCCAGCTGGGGCGGGAGAGTAGCCGGCGCCTGTAACCGGGACGATCAGCCCGCCCGGCCGTTCGCCGGCCGGACGCACGTAGCCCTCGCCTTCCGCGCCTGCCGGGACGGCGGGCGGCGCCCCGTCCGCTCCCAGTCTCTCCTGCCGGTATGCCTGTGCTGCTGCCAATCGGGCGGCGAATTGTTCCGTGCGGTCGGCCGGCCGGTCCCATTTGACGGAGCCGAGTCGGAATCGAACGGGCTGCGGGCTCTCGTCCAGTGTCCCGAAGGTGTAGCCATGCTCCTTGTAATAGGCGATAATGGCGGGCAGCGCCCGGACCGTCTCGTCGTGGCCGGTTCCGTCGTGCATCAGCACCGTCACCTCCCGGGAGAGCGGCGATTCTTTGACTTTGCGGAGAATCTCCGAGGCCGGAACCCCTCTGCGGGAAGCATCTCCGCTGTCTACGTTCCAATCCGCGATCCGGTACCCCGCCTGCTCAACATAATAGAAATAGAACGCGTCGAAGTTCGTGAACGTGCCTCCTGGAGCCCGAAACAGTGCCGGATACTGCCCCGTCGCCTCCAGCAGTACCCGGTCGGTCCTGCGCAGCTGCTCCCACAGTCCGTCAAAGCTTTCGTACAGCTCCTTGTATACATGATTATAAGAATGGCTTCCCAGCGCGTGCCCTTCCTCCACAATCCGGCGCACCATCTCGGGGTCCTTCTCCGCCAGCTCGCCCAGGACGAAGAACGTCGCAGGAACCCCCTCCCGCTCCAGAATGTCCAGCACCTTGGGTGTCAGGCGGCTCGGTCCGTCGTCGAAGGTCAGGTAAACCGTCGGCCCGTCCGGAACGACTGCCGCTGCCGCCGCCGATTCTATCTCCACTCGCTTGCCCGCCAGCAGCTTCTCATAGACTTGCTTCTCCTCGTCTCCCAGGGTGTACCCCTTCTCCGCCAGCGCCGGGACCGTCCCAAGTGACCCCCAAGCCACCGCCAGCGCCGCAGCGGATGTCCAGAGCCTCCGGCCAATCTGCTTCCATCGTTCCTTGATCATGGGTGCGTCCCCTCCGCTTGTTCTAGCATCCGGTCTCCGTATGAGAGACAGTGTGCTAGAGTATATGGGAAGGACGAGCCGAATATGTCTCCCGTTAGGGGGCGAGAGGGCACCCTGACCAAGAGGGCGAGCCCGGAGCACGCACTTGGCAGACATCCTCAGCCCCGACGCGTGGAGATACCCCTCTCCCGGGAGAGCCGATCGACTCGTTGGCAGCGTAGAGCCACGCCCGAGGAACCAAAGGAATTTTGCAAAGAACGCCCTGGACTTTACGATGAAAATAACCAAAAGCCATAGAACGCGCATCACGCAAAAGAGCGGGAAGCCCGCGCTCCAGCGCCGCTTCCCGCCCTTTCGTTTTCCCTGCCTTCTACGCTTTCCAGCGCCGCTTTACAGCCTGCTCGCTTTCCTTTCCCACTTCTACCGCCTGTCTTCCCGCTTCCTTCCCCTCTTTTAACGCCTGTCTTTCCGCTATCCTTTTCCTCTTCCTACAGCCTGGCCTATCGCCTCGTATGCCCGCTTCCCTTTCCTGCTTCCCTATCCCCTGCCTATCTGCTTTCCGAAGCTCGGTTCGCCGCCGTCTTCCGGATGCAGCGCCTCAGCAGCGTCTCCCGGCCCAATCCACATCCAGATCTGGTCCATCACTTTGATCAGATTGGACCGGCCGTCTCCGTCCTTCGGCTGATCGCTGAAGTAGAATGGGTGTCCGCCGAGAATAGGCACGTCCACCGCCCGGGCGAACCGGCGCAGGAACGGCCACCCCGACCAAGTGACCCAATCGCCGATCCGCCCCGCCTGCCGGAGATGGAACACTCGGCTCCGCCAAGAACGGCGGACGGGCCGGTAAGGCGAGCCTACCTGTACGACCCACGGCAGCGGGTACCCGTCGTCGGCCAGCAGAAGAGCCGCATTGTAAGCCGCCACACCGCCTCCGCTGTGGCCGATCAGCACGAGGTCGGCCCCCTCCTCCCGGGGACAACTCTCCGCAACTGCCCGGTGCACCGCCTGGCCGCCGCGCGTTCGGTCATAACGCTTGTAAAGGTCCTTGCCGACCTCCCAAACCTGCTTATACAGATAAGAACGCGCCTTTTCCTTGGGGACCTCATCCATCGTGCCGTACGGATACAGATCGGCCGTGCTTACCCGCTCGATGCCGGCCGTCCGGTAACGGGCACACAGATCCTCCATCGCCCGTCCGAACATGTTGCCGGCTTGCCAGGTGCCGATGCCCGCGACGAAAAAGACATGGATGGGACGGCGCCCCGCCCCCGTCCTTTCCCTCGGCCCAGCTTCCGTCCACAGCAGCCGATCCGCCTGGTCTCTCAGGGGAGCGGGGGATTCCGGTATCCATCCTCCGTCCACAGGCTCCCCCGGCGTTCCGATTTGCGATTCCGTATTCACCCGGCATCCCCCCTTCTTGTCCAGCCCGCCCGTGAAGTCCAACGGGTGCCGCATCCTTCTGTTAGTATCTACCCGATTTCGCTCGTCCGAATCGGGCAACCTTTTCCTCTCCTACCATTATAATGCCTTCCGTCGGCGGTTGAAAAACCGGATCTTCCGTACCCAGACCAGCCCTCGCTTAGGAGCGAGCGACGCGGTACGGCCGAAGGAAAGACCTAGGAAAAGATCAAGGAAAGGGCCGAAGAAAAGCACGTCCACGGCAAAGACATATAGCGAAAAGAATGAGAGCCCATTCGCGTGGAGACGTTATAACGGACGAATGAGGGCAGCCTTCCTATCCCCCACAAACCCATAGTTCTTCTTGGTCATCGCGGACGTTTCTGCTATAATGGAACAAGACGTTAATAATTAACTAGTCTAAACAAACGAGGGGGGAGTCGGGGGAATCATCGGCTTTCCTCTTTTTTTGCAGAAGAAAGCCGTGTAGCAGGCGTCATTGAATCAATTGGGGGGAACGTATGGAAACAACGATTGAAAAGCAACATGCCAAGATGTCCATTGCCAAGCTGCTGCAGCGCGTCTTTTTTCTCTTGCTGGGTTCCGCCATCGTCTCGGTCGGCCTGGAGATCTTCTTGGTGCCGAACAACATCATCGACGGCGGCATCACCGGCATCTCCATCATGCTGTCTCATATCCTCAACATCAAGCTGGGGATTTTCCTGACCATTCTGAACGTGCCGTTCCTGTTCCTAGGCTACAAGCAGATCGGTAAAACGTTCGCTCTGTCCACACTGCTCGGCGTTCTCGCCATGTCCATCGGCACGACCCTGCTACATCCTGTCGAACCGATCACCATCGATCCGCTTCTCGCGGCCGTTTTCGGCGGCGTACTGCTCGGGATCGGCATCGGCATCGTCATCCGCTTTGGCGGCTCGCTGGATGGCACCGAGATCGTCGCCATTCTTCTGAGCAAGAAATCTCCATTCTCCGTCGGCCAGGTCGTCATGTTCATCAACATCTTCATCCTCGGCAGCGCCGGCTTCATCTTCGGCTGGGACCATGCCATGTATTCTCTGATCGCTTACTTCCTTGCCTTCAAGGTTATGGACATTACGATCGAGGGACTGGACCAATCTAAGTCCGTATGGATCATCAGCGACAAGCACGAGGAGATCGGCCAGGCGCTGACCTACCGGCTCGGCCGCGGCGTCACGTACCTGAACGGCGAAGGCGTCTATTCCGGCGATACCAAGAAGGTCATCTTCATCGTTATCACGCGTCTTGAGGAGGCCAAGCTCAAGTCCATCGTCGAAGAATGGGACGAGAATGCATTCCTCGCTATCGGCAACATTCACGATGTGAAGGGCGGCCGCTTCAAGAAAAAGGATATTCACTGATTTCGGGAGGTCCGGCACCAAAGAGGGCTCGGCTCCTCGATCCGCCGGAAAAAAGACCGGACAAGACGGCTGCCCGCCTTGCCCGGTCTTTTTCGTATGCTTCAGACCGACTCCCGATCCTCGAACGCCTTCACGGCCTCTAGTGCGGACTCGACATGTCCCTTGACAGACACCTTGCGCCATTCCTGGAGCAGCCGTCCGTCCTTGCCGATCAGGAAGGTCGAACGCTCGATGCCCATATATTCCCTGCCAAAGGTTTTTTTTAGCTTCCAGACGCCGTACTGCTCGCATACCGCGTGATCTTCATCGGCCAGAAGCAGGAACGGCAGGCCGTATTTGTCAGCGAATTTCTGATGGCGCTTCACCGGATCGGTGCTGATACCGAGGATGACGGCGTTCAGCCGTTCAAATTCGGCGTGCCGGTCGCGGAAGTCGCACGCTTCTGTCGTACAGGTCGGCGTCATATCTTTAGGATAAAAGAAGAGCACGACATACCGGCCCGCAAAATCGTGGAGCCGGACCGGCTTGCCCTCCTGGGAGGGAAGAGCAAAGGCGGGGGCGGGAAGCCCCGGTTGAACCGTCATCTTGGGTGTCCTCCTTCCCGCTGGCCGGAGGTGATTCATCGTCTCCGGTTCGCGGTAAATTTTGTATAAATCCGGGCCGTACGGCCCGGGCTGCACCGGGTCTTTGGAACCGGATGAAAGGGCGTACGACAAGCGCGCTCAGCGTGCCGCTCTTCCCGTCCCCCCGCCGGATTGTTCTCTGCTGGCAAATTGTCGCAACGTTCGTCAGGTTGCGGGAATTCCTTTCGTCCTACTATAATATAGGCATGTTTTTCGGGAGAAAATGCGACAAGCATGTCGAATGCCGCCGAGGCGGCAGCCCGGACAACCCCGGCTGTCTGTCTCTTCCGGAAGCGGCCGCACTATGATTCCGGCCCCGATTGCACATGCTACTCATCATACACCAATCCGCGAAGCCGAGGAAAGCCGCCGGCCAACAGAAAGGAAGTCCGCCGATGCGCAAAACGTTAAAATGGACCGCCATTGTGCTGGGAATCGCCCTGATCGGGACGATAGGGTTCTTCGCCTACAGCTTCGTCGATTTCGCCAATGGCATCCATACCGATTCCAAAGATTCCAAGTTCTTCGCGAATGTGCCGAGCGCGTCGCCGACTGCCCCGCCCAAATGGGAGGGCAAGGAGCAGGTGAACATCCTGCTTATGGGAGGGGATTCCCGCGAATCGAACAATCACGAGCCGCCCCGCTCCGATACGATGATGCTCGCTTCCATCGATCCGGTGACGAAGAAGGCTTACCTTTTCTCCATCCTTCGGGACTCTTACGTAAAAATTCCCGGCCACGGCAGTGACCGAATCAACGCCGCGCTAGCGTATGGGGGCCCCTCGCTCACGATGCAGACGGTGAGCGAGATGACCGGCCTTCCGATCCAATATTACGTCTATACCGATTTCGAAGGCTTCGTTGCCCTCGTCAACGCGGTCGGCGGGGTCGAGATCGACGTGGAGAAAGACATGAAATACACCGACAAATGGGACGGTCCCGAATTCGATATCGACTTGAAGAAGGGCCTGCAGACGCTCGACGGCAAGACGGCGCTCCAATACGTCCGCTTCCGTCACGACAAGCTGGGCGACTTCACCCGCACGGAGCGGCAGCGCAAATTCATGACCGCGCTGGCGCAGAAGATGCAGCGCACGACGTCGCTTGTCCGGCTCCCTTCGATTCTCAACAAGGTAGAGCCGTACATCGAGACGAACATGCCGATGACCGACATGCTGAAGCTCGGTTCGCTCGCTTATGATGCGAAGACGGAGGGGCTCGTCACCGAGCAGATCCCGCCCGCACCGCTCGTCCAGGAGAAGAGGATCGGAGGAGCCGACGTGATCGGCTTCAACCAGAAGCAGCTGCAGACCTATCTCAAGGAGCTGCTGGCCGGCGGAACGCCCGGCTCGCCCAATCCGTCTGGGTCCTCTGGCAGCTCGACCGGCATCAAGAACCCGACTCCGTCCCCAAGACGGTAACGGACTGTCCCGGCCTGAGGCCGAGGCAGCCCGCCAGACGACACGCCCCTCGCGTTCATGTGCACCATGTTGCCCATACGCGAGGGGCGATTCGTTTGCAGCAGCCGGCAGAGGAACTGCCGGCCTACATACCAGCCGGACGTCCGCAGGAACGGCCGGACTTAAGAGAGAGAAAGGAAGATTGGCATGAACCGAGAACGCTCCGAAGCCCTGTACCAGCAGGCACTCGACCATATCGTCGGGGGGGTCAACAGCCCCTCCCGTTCCTTCAAAGCCGTAGGAGGAGGCGCCCCCGTCTTCATGAAGCGAGGCAAGGGCGCCTACTTCTGGGATGAGGACGGCAACCGGTATATCGACTATCTCGCCGCTTACGGGCCCATCATCACCGGACACGCTCATCCGCATGTTACCGAGGCGATCTGCCGCGCGGCCGAGAACGGCACCCTGTACGGCACGCCGACGGAAGGCGAGGTCGTCTTTGCGCGGATGCTGAAGGAGGCCATCCCCTCACTCGACAAGGTCCGCTTCGTCAACTCCGGCACCGAAGCGGTCATGTCGACGATCCGCGTCGCTCGCGCCTATACCGGCCGGACGAAGATCATCAAGTTCGCCGGCTGCTACCACGGCCATTCGGACCTCGTTCTCGTCGCGGCGGGCTCCGGCCCCTCCACGCTCGGAACGCCGGACAGCGCCGGCGTCCCTTCCTCCATCGCCCAGGAGGTCATTACCGTGCCGTTCAACGATCTGTCCGCCCTTGAGGAAGCGCTGAATCGCTGGGGCAGCGAGACGGCGGCCGTCATGGTCGAGCCGATCGTAGGCAACTTCGGCATGGTGATGCCGAAGCCCGGCTTCCTCGAGGGGCTGTGCTCGCTTGCCAGGCAGCACGGCGCGCTCGTGATCTATGACGAGGTCATCACCGGCTTCCGCTTCCATTACGGCTCCACCCAGACGTATGCCGGCCTGGTTCCGGATGCCGCCAGCAGAGCCGCCATCGAGCCCGATTTGACGGCGCTCGGCAAGATCATCGGCGGCGGCCTGCCGATCGGGGCTTACGGCGGGCGCAAGGAGATTATGCAGCAGGTCGCGCCGCTCGGTCCCGCCTACCAGGCGGGCACGATGGCCGGCAACCCCGCGTCCATCGCGGCGGGCATCGCCTGCCTGGAGGTTCTGCGGGAACCGGGCGTCTACGAACAGCTGAGCCGGCTCGGCGCCCGGCTTGCGGACGGCATCGCCGCCGAAGCCGCCGCGGCCGGCGTTCCGCTCACCGTCAACCGGATCGGCGGAGCGTTCTCGACCCACTTCTGTTCGCACCCGGTGACAAACTACGAAGAGGCCCAGGATACGGACGGCGAGCAATTCGCCCGCTTTTTCCGCCTCATGCTGGAGCAGGGAATCTGCCTCGCTCCGTCCAAGTACGAGGCCTGGTTCCTGACCGTAAGCCATACCGAAGAGGATATTGAGCAGACCATTCGCGCCGCTGGCCAGGCATTCCGGGCCATGCAGGCCGGCGTTTCCTCCTAAACCCCCATCTGCCCCCTTGGAGGGAGGAGAATAGAGAAATTCCGAACATTAAACCCATGAACAAACCGAAGCCGCCCGTCCCCGACGGGCGGTTTTTGCTTGCCTCGAATCCTGTCGAACTCGGATCGCTCGCCAGATGACACAGGCCCCTTTCTCAAACCACTCCTTTTTTCTCTATTATCCATAAAAAATGCATAGATTTTAAAAAAGATAGCGCTTCCATGTCAGGTTTCCTTACTTAGAGGGGATTGTCGGGGCAAAAATTTCGTGGTATTCTGTATTTACTTTTTATTTTCAGACAATTCCCCCAACTCATGTTTCCACTTTGCAGCGCAGAGCCCCAAAGTCTTACTCCCCATAAGACTACATGGCGTCCCCCTTCCTTTCCACTCGATAAAAAAGGGCTGCTATGCAAATTAATGTATTTTTATACACTTGAAAGCAGGAGGTGAAGGTCAGGTTATCTGACCGGCACATATGAATGATGTCATGAGAAACGAAGGCCGCTTTCGCCAATTACTGGAGACAGAGCACGACAGCTGTGGAATTGTTTGCGTGATCGAAAAGGACGGAAACCCGTCCCGCGATAATATTCAAAAGACGATTGATGCTTTGGTTATGATGGAGCATCGTTCGGGTTTTATAAATGGGGAAGGGGATGGCTGCGGCATTCTGACCGACATCCCCCGCGCTTTGTGGCAGCACCGCTTGAAGGAAGCCGGCCTAAATGGATTGCTTGCTTACGACGTCCGTTTCTCGGTCGCCCACATCTTCGTCCCGCGTAATCTTGAGGTCGGCGTTGACCAAATCCAGGCGGGCATCCGCGAGCTGTTCGCCTCGCATGGCGTGTCCATCCTGATCGAGAAGGAGAATGAAGTCGACAGCTCCGTACTCGGACCGAACGGCCGCAACGACGAGCCGACGTTCTGGCAGATCGCCGCCCTGTGCGAGCAGCCCGGCGTACAGGCCGCCGACCATCTGTACGAGCTGCATATCGCCATTGAATCCGCCTACAAGGTTCACGTGGCAACGCTCAGCAATGTCACGGCCGCCTACAAGGTAATGGGCTCCGCCAGCATCCTCCCGCAATACTTCAACGATACCCGCCATCCGCTCTTCGAGGCCCAGGTGACAATCGGCCACAACCGGTATTCCACCAACACGCTCTCCAGCTTTTTCCGGGTTCAGCCCTTCTCCCTGCTCGGCCATAACGGTGAGATCAATACGATCAAGAAGCTGCGCTACGAGGCGGGGATGATCGGCGTTCCGCTCGTCGACGGCGGCTCCGACTCGCAGGATATGAACCGGGCGATCGAGACGTTCATCCATCGGCACGGGCTCAGCCTGTTCGAAGCGATGGAGCTGATTTTTCCGCCGATTATTAATGAGATGAAAAAATACCGCCCCGAGCTTCAGGACATGTACGTCTACTTTCGCCAAATCTGGGGGCATTACGCCCAGGGTCCGGCCGGCATCGTCTCCCGTTACGGGAACGAGTGCATCTTCAGCGTCGATGCGCTCGGCCTTCGCCCGGTATGGATGGTCGAGACCGAGGCGTCCCTGTACTTCTCCTCGGAGCAAGGCGTCGTCACGGTCGGCGAGATGGTCGCCGAGCCGAAGCCGATCGCTCCCGGCGAGAAGGTCGGCGTCGTCCTGACGCCCGGCGAGCACGTGCAGGTGCTCTCCCATCCGGAAGTCCAGCAGCTCGCCTATGAGCGGGTTAGCAAGCGCCTCTCCTTTGCGGACATGCGCCGGCATCTCGAGTTCCCCGCGGAGGGACCGCAAACCGGGCTCCAGCCAGTCGTACAGGCAGCGGACAATATGTACAGCGCCTTCGGCTGGGATCGCGAAGGCATCCAGATGATCGAGAGCATGGCGGATACCGGCGCCGAGCCGATCCGCTCGCTCGGTCACGACGGCCCGCACGCCGCCCTCCACTGGGAGCGGCAGAACATCCCGGATTTCATCAAAGAGAGCGTGGCGGTCGTGACGAACCCGGCGATCGACCGCGACCGGGAGATGGAGCACTTCTCTACTCGCGTCGTCATCGGCCCCCGTCCTTCCTTCTACGGCGACGTGGACGGGAAGCTGCGGCTGGAGCTCGCCTCCCCGCTCGTCCTCGAAGGACTGAACGGTGTAGGCAGTGACGCCGAGCTGAGCCAGCTGTCCTATGAGCAGCTGCTCACCCTGTTCGCAGCCGAAGGCAAGGAAGCGGTGGCGGTGCTCTCGCTTACCTTTGCCCGCGGCACCTCGCTCGAGGACGGGCTGAAGACGCTCGCCGCCCAAGCGGTCGAGGCGGTTCGCGGCGGCGCCGCGCTCGTCGTCCTCGACGATGCGGACGCCCACACGAACGACCGGCTGTGGATGGACCCGCATCTGGCGGTTTCGTCCGTCGATATCGCCCTTCGCGCGGAGAAGCTAGGCCAGGGCGACAATCTCCGCAGACACGCGTCCATCGTGCTGCGCTCGGCGGCGGTCCGCAGCCTGCACGACATCGTCGTCGCCTGCGGCCTCGGCGCCGATGTCATCTCGCCGTACCTCCTGTTCGCCACCGCCTCGGGCAAAAACGGGGCGCCGGCGGCACGCAAAGTATACGGCGCGCTGACCAAGGGCATCGAGAAGGTCATCTCGACGATCGGGACGCACGAGCTGCGGGGCTATACGCGGTTCTTCTCCTCCATCGGCCTCAAGCCGGAGCTGGCGGACGTGCTGGACATCGTGAACTATCTCGGCTCGGACGAAGCGGGAACCGGCTTCACCGAGCTCGAGGAGGATGCCGCGAAGCGGTATGACGACTTCGCGAACGCCAAGGCCAAGGCGGGCCGCAACTTCCACTTCTTCCAGCGGATGTGGAAGGCGCTCGTCGAGGCGGCGTCCGGTACGGCGCCGTACAGCGACTACCGCGATAAGCTGCAGGAAGAGGAGCAGCGCAACCCGGTCTCGATCCGCCACGTCGCCTCGTTCGATTACGCCAAGTCGCACGAGACCCGTAAGCCGCTGGATCCGTCGCAGGTGGATATCTCCGTCGGCGGCCACAGCCTGCCGATGCTCATCTCGTCCATGTCGTTCGGCTCCCAGAACGAGACCGCGTTTCGCGCTTACGCCGAAGCCGGCGAGCGCCTGAACATGGTCACGATGAACGGAGAAGGCGGCGAGATTAAGGATATGCTCGGCAAATACCCGAGAACTCGCGGCGCGCAGGTCGCTTCGGGCCGGTTTGGCATCAACGTCGAGCTGGCGAATGCGGTCGCATTCCTCGAGATCAAGATCGGCCAGGGCGCCAAGCCGGGCGAAGGCGGCCACCTGCCGGGCACCAAGGTGACGGCCAAAATCGCCGCCGCCCGGAACGCGACCATCGGCTCCGACCTGATCTCGCCGTCCAACAACCACGACATCTACTCGATCGAGGACCTGGCGCAGATCATTACCGAGCTCAAGGAAGCGAGCGGCCGCAAGGCGAAGATCATCGTCAAAGTGCCGGTTGTGCCCGGCATCGGCACGATCGCCGTCGGCGTCGCCAAGGCCGGCGCGGACGTCATCACGCTCTCCGGGTTCGACGGAGGGACCGGCGCCGCGCGGATCCACTCGATCACGCACGTCGGCCTGCCGACGGAGATCGGCACCAAGCTAGCCCACGTGGCGCTGATCGAGGCCGGCCTTCGCCACAAGGTGGAGATCTGGTCCGACGGTGGGCTCAAATCGGGCGCGGATGTCGTGAAGATGATGCTGCTCGGCGCCAACCGGTGCGGCTTCGGCAGCATCGCGATGCAGGCGATCGGCTGTACCGCCTGCCGGGGCTGCCATCTTGACACCTGCCATGTCGGGATCGCCACGCAGATCGACTCGATGGAGGAGGCCGAAGAAAAGGGACTTCGCCGGTTCGTGCCCCGCGAATTCGACCTCGCCGTCGACGGCCTGATCCGCCTGTTCGGCGCGATGGGCGAAGAAATCCGCGAGATTGTCGCCCATCTCGGCTTCAAGAGCGCGCAGGAGCTGGTTGGACGTTCCGATCTGCTCAAGCAGACGGCCGCTCTTGAGCGGATGGACCTGTCCGATCTGCTCCGCCCGGCTCCGCTGCAGTTCGTGACCGAGCGCGAGGCGGAGAAGGAAGTCGCCGCGGCGACCCTCCTCTCCTCCGATATTCGGATGGCGGCGGGAGCGGAAGCGCAGGACTACTTCCCGGATTCCCTCTCGTTCGCCGCGCCGGTGGAGCGCAGCTGGTCCCGGGTCTCCGCCGAAACGCGGATTCTCGGCAGCCGGTATTCGAGCCACCGCGTACGCGGCCGGTTCGACGGCAGCTACAGCAGCCTGCCGCCCGTCTCGCTCCGGCTTAACGAAGGGTCGGTGCCCGGCAACGGCCTCGGCGCCTTCAACGCCAGCGGCGTCAATATCGTCGTACAGGGCGGTGCCGAGGACGGCGTCGGTAAGATGTCGAACGGCGGCAAGATCGCCATTCTGAAATCGCCGGGCAAAAACGGCACCCTGCTCGACGGGTCCGTCGGCAAATCGTTCGGCTACGGCGCTCAGAACGGCCTGTTCCTGATCCAGGGCAGCGCGGATACCCGGGCCTGCATCCGCTTCTCGGGCGCGGACGTCGTCTTCGGCGGCGAGATTACCGCTCCGCTGCAGGATGAGCTCGGCGGCATCGCCGCCCGTGCGAATCTCAAAGGGTTTGCATTCGAGTATATGACGAACGGGCGGGCCGTCGTGCTGGGAGACCCGGGACCGTGGATCTGTGCCGGCATGACGGGCGGTGTCATCTACCAGCGCCTCGTACCGGAGTTCGGCCTCGACCGCGCCGCGATCGAGCGCCGGATTGCCAAAGGCGCCAAGGTGAAGATCGAAGCCGTCGGCGGCCCGCAAAGCGTCCGCGATCTGACCTACCTGCTCGGCGCCTACCGCGACGAGCTGGCCGCCTCCGGGCAAGCCGAAGAAGCGGCCAAGATCGAGCGCCTGCTCGCCGATCTGCCCGCCCACTTCGTCCGCATCGCGCCAGAGGGCCTGCAGGCGGACCAATCGGTAGCGACCGAGTAACACCTAACAACCATTGATGCGTACCTGTTGGATCTTGTGGAAGGGATGGCAATAGGATCATATACGCTAAACGCCCCCTCCGGGCAGCTGCCGGCCAAACGATGAAGGTTTGGCCGACGGCCCCTGATGGGGGCGTTTCTTTATGCATGGCAAGGAGCCGCTTCCGGTTCTACTCGCCGACGGGCATGCGGGGATCGGCAGGCTATTGGTCTGCCTTCCACCCATCCCGAAAAAAAACTCTCGCTTGACGAACAAAGTATGGTTACAGGCGGGATAATATGGTAAAATTACAGAACAAACGTTCTCGATTCATTCGGATGATCGATCTTAGAACGACCGGCTCCCGCGGATTTCTGAAGTATCCGCCGGTCGATTCCGCACGGAAGGAAGGTACTCCTTTACGATGACGGACAAATATGCCGAAATCGACGCGGTTGTCTCTTACATCCATGACCATCTCTACGATCCGCTGCCGCTTGCCCGCCTGGCTGAATACGCAGCCTATAGTCCTTATCACTTCACCCGTATCTTCAAGGAACGCATCGGACTCTCTCCCCAATACTACATATCTTCCCTTCGTCTGCAGAGGGCGAAGGATTTGCTGCTGCGCACCGACATGACCATCCGCGACATCGGACTCGAGGTCGGCCAGCAAAGCCTCGGGACGTTCACCACCCGGTTCACCGAACGTGTGGGCATGACGCCCTCGCACTTTCGGCATTCCGCTTCGCTCGCGGACAGCCATTTCCGCTCTCTACAGCGGCTCTCGGACTGGCGGGAGTCGCCAGGCTATTTCCTCTCCCGCCTCGCGAGAGTCGAAGGCACGGTACGCGCGGACGTGCCGTTCGACGGCTTCGTGCTGATCGGATTGTTCCCAAAGCCGATCCCCGAGGGCTTCCCCTTGTACGGAACGCTGCTCTCTTCGCTCGGCTCATTTTGCTTCGCGGACGTGCAGCCGGGCACCTACTATCTGATGGCCACCTCCGTATCTTGGAGCATGAACGTGTACGACATGCTGCTGCCTCATACGACGCTGAGGACCCGGTCCCATGACCCGATCGTGGTCGCTCCGAATCGCCCCGTGCCGCCGCAGGAGGTAACGCTCTATCCGCCGCGTCTGGACGATCCGCCCATTCTGATCTCGCTGCCTCTCCTGATGCGCAACTTCCTGCAGCGGGTTCAGAGGCGAGAGGTACGCTGACTCCGGGAATTTGGAACCTATCTGGCTGACTGGCTGGAGAGGCATAGGAACGGACACATACATAATGAACGAATACCCCCGGGAACAGGCTGCCTCCTCTTCCGGGGGTATTCATTCTCGCCGGGCCGTTACCCGAGCAGGCAGGAGGAGACGAACGCCTCCGTCCCTCCTGCCTGTCCTGCCGGGCAGCCGGCCACGCCTTCTCGGCCCTCTATGAACCGGTTCCGATCCAACCGCACCGAGTCCCGCGGGGAACCTTGCCGCGACCCTCTTTAGTTGCCCGGTCCTGCGGTCGTAATCATCCACTGAACGCCGAATTTGTCATCCAGCTGTCCGAACATCGCTCCCCAAAATTCCTTCTGGAGCGGATGCTTCACGGTGCCGCCGTCTGCCAGCTTGTCGAAGGCGTCCTGCGCTTCGGCTTCGGACTCGAATTCGAGACATTGCTGAACGGCGTTGCCCTGAATGACCGGTCCGTTCATCATGTCGGACATCAGGAAGGTTACGCCCGCGGCAACAAGACTAAGATGAATCACTTTGTCCTTGGTCTCCTCCGTTGCGTTCGGCAGCTCCCCGAGCCTCTTGATGGACGTGATCTCGCCTCCGAGCGCGCGTGTATAGAAGCCCGCCTGAGCCTCAGCGTCCTCCGAGAATAAATATGCAAAGTGTTTAGCCATTGTTCAACATCCTTTCGGCGATTGGATTGGGATTGCTTTCTGGTAGCCTTATTTTACTAGAGCGCGGTTGATGATATTTCTTCCCGATTGCGGTCTTGGGAATGGAACAGCTTAGCGGATTCATGGAATAGGATGCAACAATAGGAAGTTGCTTTCGTTGGAACGCATCTATTCAAATCCAATCTCCATACAAGGTTCCCATTTGTAAATATTTACTACAATCCTATACCTTTGCTAATAAAAAAAGGCTAGGTTAAACATTATTGTTGTTCAGTCCCTACGCTAATCAAAAAGGGATTGGTGCATTGCTGATTAATAGGTTCATCGGAACCAAAAAATAAGAGGAGGCTAATGAATATGAACGAATGGGTGAATGGAGCAGTTCAATTGCAGAAGGCCGACATTTCCGACTCCAAATTTAATCAGGTCGATGCTAAAAGGCTCACGTTTCAAGAGGTAGACTTGGCTGGAACACAAATCAACTGTGCAAATTTGGAAGGAGTTACTCTAACCGATGTGAATTTGACGGGGGCCAAAATATCAATTGCAAACATGAGCGATATTGTTTTCGAAAAAGCTCAAATGACCGGTGCGCAGTTTCGCGACATTGACTGGCCGATAGAAGGAATTGATGCCAACTATAGTCCTGAAGAAAATTACAGACCGGTGGTATTTGACTCGTGCATTTTACGAAATACACAGTTTACGAAATGTGATTTATCCAATGTAGTCATCAATGACTGCAATGTTACGGGACTAGTCATAAACGGAATTGAGATTGATAAATTACTGAGTAAGGAAAAGGAGGAATAAGGTATTCCGCTATCCGGGAACATTTGTCTAATGTGAAACTCCACAATTAGTTAGAATTGTTTCAAAATTTGTTAGACGGTTTGTTTCATAATTCGTTAGAAAATGGAGTTTATACATTTAATTGTATATATACAAAACGTGGTCAGGCTGTTAGTATGCTTGACCACGTTTTAAATAACCAGGCACTTGAGCAAAATTTAGTCATATATATAAGATATCCATTCAAACCTGTTGAGGAGGGTATCATGCAAATAATGTTACCGAGTGAAGAAAATTTCGGTAAGATTGAAGCGGTTTTTTTATTTGACGGGGCCATGCCTACAGGCGTTACTGTTTCAGAAACCGGGCGTATTTTCATTTGCTTCCCGAAATGGGGAGACGACGTTATATTTACGGTGGCTGAAATCGTTCAGGATACCTTGCAGCCATATCCTAGTATAAATGCTAATCTGGTAAGCCCATCGAACATCACAATGTCCTTCATTAGTGTCCAAAGTGTCGTTGCTGATGGAAAGGGAACTCTTTGGGTACTAGATACAGCAGCTCCTAATTTCTCAGAACCCATTAAAGGGGGAGCGAAATTAGTGGCTGTGGATTTAAACACAAATACGATAAGAAGAGTATATAGATTTACGGAAGATGTTGTCTTGCCAACCACTTATCTGAATGATGTTCGATTTGATTTTCGTGTTGGTAAAGCAGGTTATGCTTATATAACCGATTCGTCTTCCCGAGGTCCAGGAGCAATTATTGTGGTTGATTTAGAAACGGGTAATGCCTTCAGACGATTAAATGGGGCAAATTCAACTTCGCCGGATCCCTATTTTTTACCGAAAGTTGAAGGTAGAATCTTGATGAATCGAAACAAAGATGGATCTACTTCACCTTTTAGATTGGCCTCTGATGGTATTGCAATTTCACCGGACGGCAAGATTTTGTTTTTTTGTCCTCTCACCAGTCGTCATCTGTACTCGATTTCAACGGCAGCCCTAAGAGACCGAACGATATCGGATATGAATTTACAGTATCTCGTGAAGTATTGGGGAGAAAAAGGTGCGTCAGATGGAATGATCACCGGGACAAAAGGAAACCTTTACGCCGGAGACTACGAAAACAATAGCATTCGAAAGATATTACCGAATGGCATCATGGAAACGATTGCACATGATCCGAGAATATTATGGCCGGATACTTTTTCCATTGGTCCAGATCAATGCTTATATTTTATCGTGAACCAATTACATCGGCAGGCTAGGTTTCATCATGGAAAAGACCTGCGCCAGAAGCCCTATTCTTTACTCCGTATGAGAATAGACGAATCACCTGCACCTACCTTCGTATAATTGGTTTCCTGAGACAGCATTTAGGGGCGCGGTGGAGAAGTCACATTGTGGCTATGACAATCAGAAGCAAAACAAACTAAGGAATTCTTGACATGGTGATCATTTTATTCTCTAAAGTCCTCGGCTAAAATCAAAAACGCGCCTGAACCATGATGGTTTTGCGCGTTTTGTCGGGACGAATACGGTGTCAGGACGGAATGTTCATAGCGGTCTGAATATTTTTCAGATCGAGCTGAATTTGCTCCGGAATATGGTAGGAATGTTATAGGCCCCGCTGCATCATGTAGTTTGTTATCTTTTCATGGGAATCAATAGCTTCGTCGAGCTGTTTCATCAAAATTTGTTTGATTTCGGTGGTGGCACATTCGGTTACGGCCATGGCGTAGTTTCTGACTCCGCTCTTGGCGTTCATCAAAAAATCCATTGCGATCACGTCGTCGGTCAGCGTATGAAGCCCTGTCAAGTATTTCTAATAGGGGTGTTCATGTTTCTATATCCTTTAGGTTAGGGTCACTTTAGACAGCACTCCACCGAGCTCCTGAAGCTGCTGCTGTGATAATTGTACGTCTTGCTGCAAAATTTGCTTGAGCTCCGGTCAGTTACCAGAGCTTGCATGGTTTTGGATTTGGTCATGCAAACGGTCTTGAACGCAGCCATTTCATGAACCTCCAGCATCTCATGCAAAGCGTAATTGGAATTCATTCGAATTGTCCTCCCCCTGTATTTACCCATATTCAGGGCTTTAAGACGACTTTGATGCAATTGTCCGTTTTCGTATCGAACATTTCATAGCCGTGCTTGGCTTCGCTAAGCGGAATGACGTGCGTAACAATATCTCCAGGGTCTACTTTGCCCGACGTAACCAGCTCGTACATATACGGCATGTAGTGAATGACCGGGGCTTGTCCGGAACGGATATTCAGAAAATTTCAAATAGCATAGATCTAAAAATGAAAATAAACAAAGCCCAGCTGTAGTTTGTTTTAAACACAGACAAAAAAGAAGACCCGAAGGTCTTCTTTTGCGTCTTCCGCCAAATTAACGGAAAGGGAGTAGCAAGAGAACGTGCCTAGTGGAGCTTTGGCTTGGCCGCCAGGTACGCTTCCTTGTACGCCGCCGCCTTGCGCGCCACAAGGCTGTAGTCGCCGGTCTTGACCGCCTCGGCCGTCAGGTCCGAGCCGATGCCGACCGCTACGGCGCCGGCCTTGATCCACTCGCCGAGGTTGTCCAGCGAGACGCCGCCTGTCGGCATCAGGTTCGCCAGCGGCAGCGGCCCTTTGACCGCCTTGATCATGGACGGCGAGAACAGGTTGCCCGGGAACAGCTTGACGATGTCGACGCCCAGCTCCAGAGCGGTCTGAATCTCCTGGATTGTCATGCAGCCCGGCAGAATCGGCACGCGGTACCGATTGCAGAGTGCGACGGTTGCCGGGTTGAGCGACGGGCCGACGACGAATTCCGCGCCTGCGAGAATCGCCATCCGGGCCGTCTCCGGATCGAGCACCGTGCCGACGCCGATAATCGCATAGCTCGCGGGATCTCCCGAGAGGCAGGAATATTTCGCCGCCAGCTGCTCGATCGCCTTAAGCGCCCCAGGAACCGTCATCGTGACCTCGATCACCTTGATGCCCCCGGCGATCGCCTGCTCCGCCATTTCCACGACTTGCTCCGGCGTGTCTCCCCGGAGGACGGCGACGACGCCTTCCTCCATAAGTTGTTTCGTGATGTGCAGCTTTTTCATGCCGTCTCACCCTTTCTCTACGTATGGTTTGCGACCAGCGGCCTAACGTGCGGACAGCCCGCTTGGCCGCGTCTCTCTGCTGTTCTCCTGGACGGCCCGGCCGCTAACGAGCAGCCTGCCGTCCGGGGTTCTCCTATCGTTCGATATGAGCGACGTTGTTCAGAATAGCCTCGGCCTGCTCCCAGGTCGGGATGCCTTCCCAATCTCCCTCCACCTGGATGACCATCGACCCGATCAGGTTGCCGAGACGGACCGCTTCCGGCGCCGGCAGGTCTCTCAGCACGCCCGCCAGGAAGCCGGCACAGAAGCCGTCTCCCGCTCCGACCGTATCGACTACATGCTTCGCTTCGAAATAAGGGACCGCCGTGAGCTGCCCGTTCTCGAGCACATAGGTTTCATTATCTCCGCCCTTGATAACCGAGACCGCCTGCAGCTGGCCGAGCCGCTCCACGATCCGGTCGAACTCGTCCGTCTCGTACAGCAGCTTGAGCTCGTCCAGTCCGGGCAGAAAATAATCCGCCTGCTCGGCGATCGGCAGCAGCACCCGGCGGGCCTCCTCCACGCTCCACAGCTTCAGCCGCAGGTTCGGGTCGAAGCACACCTTCACGCCGCTGCGCTTCGCGATGGCGACCGCCTCCAGCACCGTCTCCCGGCACGAATCGCTGAGCGCCGGCGTAATGCCGGTGATGTGCAGCAGTCTGGCCGACGCGAGATACGCCTCGTCCAGATGCTGCGGCGTCATACGGCTCGCCGCCGAGCCGCGGCGGTAGTAATAGACCGACGAGCGGCCCATCACCGCTTCGCGGAGGATAAGCCCGGTCGGGGCGTCCCCCGCCAGCACGGCGCGGGAGACGTCGACGCCTTCGCCGCGAATCTGCTTCAAGATGCGCCGCCCGAGCGGATCGTCGCCCAGCCGGCCGAACCAGCCGACGCGGTGCCCGAGCCGGGCGAGACCGATGGCCACGTTGCTCTCGGCGCCGCCGAACGACTGCTCGAGCCGCCCCGCATATTCCAGTCCTTTGCTTCCGTCCGGAAGCAGGAGCGCCATCGTTTCGCCGAAGGTGACCACTTCCGGATGATTTGTTCTCTCTATGCTGCCCATACTTTACCTCGCCATCCAGCCTCCGTCCACACAAAGGACGTGGCCATTCATATAATCGGAAGCGCGCGACGCCAGGAAGACGACCGGCCCCTCCAAATCCTCCGTCGTGCCCCAGCGTCCGGCCGGAATGCGCCCGAGAATCTCGGTACTCCGCTTGTCGTCCGCCCGCAGCGCCGACGTATTGTCCGTCGCCATGTAGCCCGGCGCGATCGCGTTCACGTTCACGCCCTTGCCTGCCCATTCATTGGCCAGCGCTTTGGTCAGGCCGGCCACCGCATGCTTCGACGCCGTGTAGCCGGGCACGTTGATGCCGCCCTGGAAGCTCAGCATCGAGGCGATGTTGATAATTTTGCCCGATCCCTGCTTGATCATCTCGCGGCCCGCCAGCTGGCACAGAAAAAAGACCGCGTTCAAGTTCAGATCCAGCACGTCGTGCCAGTCCTGAGCCGCGTGCTCGGCCGCCGGCGTGCGCCGGATAATGCCGGAGTTGTTCACCAGAATATCGAGTTTGCCGAACTTGTCCAGCACCTCGTCCATTATGCCGGGAAGCGCTTGCTCATTCGCAAGATCGGCAACGATCGTGTGGGCGCGGCGGCCCGTCGCCTCAATCTGTTCCTGCACCTCGCGCGTCCGGTCGCGGCTTGTGACGATCGCCACATCGGCTCCCGCCTTGGCCAGCCCGAGCGCCATTCCGCCACCAAGTCCTACTGCTCCGCCCGTTACGAGAGCAATCTTCCCCGAGAGATCAAACATTGTCATCGTTAAGGAACCCCCATCCGTATGTAGATGCGCTGTACCTAGTTCCCTCTCATTATAGAGCAGACTTCCGGTCCCGTCCAAGCCATCCTGCCAAAGCAGGGCAGAATGACGCGTGTGCCCGGCTGCATCCCCCGATTTGAAGACGGAGGGGAGCCGCTTTCCCATCACCGGGCGAAGCGGCTAGCGTTCCGCCGCTTACACGAGCAGGAGCAGACCCGCGATCACCGGCAGGACGACCATCGTCGTCTTCAGTACCCGTTCCGGCAGCCGCTTGGTGAACTTGGCACCGACGTAAGAGCCGAGCATCGTGCCGGCTACCACCTGGAGCAGGAGGAGTCCGTCGAGATAGCCGGCGTGCAGATAGCTCGCCCCTCCCGACACCGCCGTCGGCAAGATCACCAGCATTGTCGTGCCGGCGGACAGCCGGGGAGGCAGCCGCAGGAACGTCATGAGACCGAGCTGGATGAACGGAGCCGAGCCGATGCCGAACGTCCCCGACAGCAGCCCGGTGACGAAGCCGAGCCCCACGCCGATCGTGCCAAGCCTCACGCCGCGCGCCTCCCGGAATTCCGCCGCCTCGCCTGTCCCGTGGCGGGCGACTGTCGTCATGCGCAGCCACAGCAGGAAGGCGGAAAGCAGCTGCATCGCGGCTGTCATGACCATCAAGGTGCCGCCGGGAATATAGACGGCGAGCTGAGAGCCTGCCCAGGCTCCCACCGCCCCCGACAAGCCGACGACGAGTCCGGTCCGTATAAGCGTATTGCCCTCCCGGTAATGGCTGAACGCCCCTGACACGGAAGTGGATACCATAGCCGCTAGCGCCGTTCCCAGGGCGATGTGGATCGGTATGCCGAAGAACACGGTCAGGATGGCGATAATAAAGCCGGACCCGCCCGCTCCGACGAATCCGAGCAGCAGGCCCAGCAGCAGCATGGTGACTACGATTTCGAATCCCATATGGCATTCCCCGATTCTGTTAACGTTGTTCTAATTGTAACTCCCGCTGGAGCGCAGCGTCCAATATAGAACAGGGATACCTTTATAGCTATTGCCTATAAAAGGAACGAAAAAATTGCGGCGGTTCCGCCCTTGCCGAATCCGCTGCTGCACACCGCCCGTTCGGATCGAGTCCCGACTGGCTATCCCCATGCCAGTACAAGCTCACATTTTTGCCCCGATTGCCTGTCCCCTGGAGTTCTTCCACTGCTCCTTATTGATCCGACCCATAATGTTCGTCGAGATCTCCCCAACTCACTTTCCTATCCCGGACGACCTGCCCGTTCCTCTCACAAAATGAAGATTCTCGGATGCAGCGGGCCCTTCGTCCAGGTACTTGGACATTCTGGTGCACCGGCGCATCCTCTACGAGCCTTCCGCCTGCCTCTCCAGCTCGGTGATTAACCGCTCCCGGTGCATCTTTGCGAGTCGAAACGGAGCGAACACCCCCTGCTCGATCTCCGCCTTGACCCGGAGCATCTCTCGCCACGCGAGCACATACTCGGCCTCCTCGATGTCCCCGTCCCTTAGCGCCTCCCGCAGCTCGTCGACATCCTTGATGAACAGCCCGCCGTCCGGAACGGCCACCAGATCCAGGAAGAGATCGTCGAACCAGGCAACGCCCCGGTCATCCGTCCCGCTCCGCAGATACATGTCGATGTACCATTGAACGATGCGGCCGGACGGGTCGAACATCGTCGTGACCGCATGATGGCGGCCAGCTGGGATTTGCAGCATCCACTGGTATCCCTTGTCCGCGATAAGCAGAGGCCCGGCCGCCGTTCGGCCGTGCAGTGGCTCTCTCACCTCATCGATCCGGAGCAGGGACACATGCCCCTCGAAGGCTTCGTCCGTGAGCGTCAGCTGCGCATAAGCCCGCTTGGTGACGCGCCGCCAATCCGAGCGGTCTGCACGTTTTCGTTTGAGCGGCATAGGCCCGCCTCCTTTCCTATTCCTCTCATTGTACGGAAAACCGGCGGACATATGTAAAAAAATGTGCCGTACCCCCAGTTTTTTGGCGTGCCGTGTTTCCCCCGTCTCCGAAACGGGTAAGAACTGACAAGTCAGCAAAACGTTTTACGCTTGGAGGGTTCAACATGATGACATTTCTTCATTCGCTCAGCCCCTTTCAACAGGCTATCGGCGCTGTCCTGATCGCCTGCCTGGTTTCGACCCTGATCTTTTGGCTGTTCCAGCCGGCGGACGATTACGAGAGCGAATTTGACGATATGGCGCCTTTCTTCAAGGATGTACCGCCTGTCCTGCAAAATTCCCATACCGACTCGGAGGTCCGGCAGCTGCTTGCCGCCAAGGAGCTGGAGCCGCCCTTCGTCGTTCAACGGGAAGAGCGTCCCGTCTCGACCCAGATCTAGTGAGGCCCGGGCCTCTAGCAGATGCTCCATCCGGTCACCCATCCCTATAGATTGCCAAATGCAAAGCAAAGAGCGCCCTCCTCGAGAGAGCGCTCTTTTGCCGGTTCTTCCGTTCCAGACGGTGCCGGAAGCTAGGCCTGAATGACGCTGATCCAGTTCCCGCTCCCATCGGCAAAGTCGAACCGCAAGGGCTCACCCGGTCTCATGTCCGACACGCGGATTCCCTTTTCCCTCAACCGCTCCCGGACGGCTTCCGCATCCTTCACCGCAAAGTTAAACGGCGTATATTGTTCAATAGGCTGAAAATCTGCCACCTGAACAAGATGAAAGCCGCAATTGGGTGCGATGGCGAGACCGCCCATCCTGCTGTTCTTCCAGCGGAGCGCGAAGCCGAACACGTCCTGGTACCAGGCCAGCGCCTCCTCCAAATCTTTTACGGGAAGAAACACCGCATCTATCCGTTCCACCAGCTTTTCCGTCGCTTGACTGCTCATCGGCCAGCCGCCCTTCCGTATTGGGAATATTATCCATCCCTCACATCGTACAAGTCCTTCCGCAAGCTGTAAAGAGGGAGTTGCAGGCCCTTCTCAACCGAAGTAACCTCCTGCTGTCAGCGGCGGCCGATCCCCATTCCGTTCCCGATCGGCTGGCCCTTCCGAACGAGTTCGCCCCTGCTCCCCTCCTGCCAATCCCCGAATCATGGTAAAATAGAGAGAGTAGCCGCGCTAGTCTTCGGGGCAAAAAGGAGTTTACATGAAAACGTTAGTGATAGCCGAAAAGCCCGACATGGGCCGCAATATAGCAAAAGCGATCGAGCCGAGGGCCGTCAACAAACGGACCCATATGGAGGGCGACCGCTATATCATCACCTGGGCGATCGGCCACCTCATTACGCTGGCCGAGCCCGATCGGTACGACGACCGGTACAAGAAATGGAACCTCGCGGACCTGCCGATCATCCCCGAGACGTTCAAGCTGATTCCCAATGCCAAAACAAAGGATCAGCTCAAAGTGATCGCCGAGCTGGCCAAGCAGTGCGGCGAGCTCGTGAACGCCTGCGACGCCGGGCGCGAGGGGCAGCATATTTTTTCCCTCATCCAGCGCCATCTCAAGCTGAAGCAGCCGGTCAAGCGGCTCTGGATCTCGGATCTGACGCCCGAGACGATCCGCAAGGGATTCGATGCGCTGCGCGACGGCGCGGAATACGAGAATCTGACCCGCGCGGCCCGTGCCCGCAGCGAGGCGGACTGGCTGGTCGGCATGAACGGATCTCGGGCGTTCACGACGAAGCACAACGTGCTGCTGTCGGTCGGCCGCGTCCAGACGCCCGTGCTGGCGCTCGTCTACGACCGCCAGAAGCAGATCGAGGCGTTCTCCTCGCTCAAGTTTTACGAGGTGCAGGGCTTTTTCCGGCAGGGCGGGACGAGCTACAAGGGCCTGTGGCAGGGCGACCGGCTGACCGATCCGGAGAAGGCCCAGGCCATCGCCGGCAAAGTAAACGGCAAGCCGGGCCGGATCGCCAGCTACGAGGTCAAGGAGACGCGCGAATACCCGCACAAGCTGTACGATCTGACGCTTCTGCAGCGGGAGGCGAACGGGAAATACGGCTTTTCGGCCAAGAAGACGCTCGATCTTGCGCAATCGCTCTACGAGAAGCACAAGGTCATCACCTATCCGCGGACAAATTCGAATTACGTCAACGAGCAGAATATCCCCGAAATGCACAAGGCGCTGTCCGCGCTGGAAGGGACGAGCTACGGCGAATGGGTGCGCCAGGCGTCGCGTCAGCTCGTCCACAAGAACAACAAGAACGTGTGCAACCCGGCCAAGGTCGAAGACCACCACGCTATTCTGCCGACCGCCAAAAAAGCGGGAAGCCTGTCTCCCGACGAGCAAAAGGTATACGACCTGATCGTCCGCCGGTTCCTCTCCCATTTCTTCCCGGCGGCGGAATACAAGGTGCACACCGTGCTGACCGAGGTCGAGCGGGAGACGTTCAAGACGACGATCAAGGAGCTGCTCAGCCTCGGATGGAAGGTGTTGTACGCAGACGGCGGCGCCGGTGCCAAGAGCAAGGCCAAAGGGAAGGGCAAGGAGGAGGAGGAAGAGGAGGAAGAGACTACCGAAACGCCGTTCGTCCTCGACGCGGCTCAGGGCGTCCTCTGCGCCGAAGCCCAGGTCAAGGAGAAGGAGACGCAGCCGCCGAAGCCGTTCACAGAGGGCACGCTGCTCAAGGCGATGGAGAGCGCCGGCCGGCAGATCGAGGACGACGATCTGCGCGAGGCGATGAAGGAGTCCGGGCTCGGAACGCCCGCGACGCGCGCGGCGACGATCGAGCGGCTCAAGCAGGTCGGCTACATCGACATGCAGGGCAAGCGGATCGTCCTGACGCCGAAGGGCCGGACGGCGATCGAGCTGATCCGCGGGGCGGGCGTCGACCTGCTGACGTCGCCGGAGATGACCGGCCACTGGGAGCGGCGGCTGAACGAGATCGCCCGCGGCCAGGCGTCCGACGAGTCGTTCATGGAGAAGGTGAAGGCGTTCACCGTCTCCATCGTGACGAAGGTCCGCGGCCAGCAGCGAGCCGACCGGCTCGCCTTCGGCGAAGCCGATGACGGCGGCGGCCGCGGCAAACGCGGGCGGGGCCGGGCCGGAGCCGGCGCGTCCGGGCGCAGCCGCGCAGCCGGAGAGGCCGGCGGGGAAGCGGCCGCGGCCAAGCCGCGTACGCGCGGTGCCAGCGCCCGGACGCGCGCCGGAGCGGCGAGCGGCGGCGGGAGCGCAGGCGGCACGGCGACGGCGGCTCCCGCGGGAGCGGGCACCGTCGTCGGGCGCTGCCCGCGCGACGGCTGCGGCGGCACGATTTTTCTCGGCCGCAAGGGGTACGGCTGCAGCCATTACAAGGAAGGCTGCCGGTTCGTCGTCTGGAAGGAGACGCACGGCAAGACGATCTCCGACGCCATGATGCGGCAGCTGCTGGAGAAGGGGCGGACGAACAAGCTGAAGATGAAGACAAAAGCCGGCCATTCCTATGACGCCCGCCTCGTCCTGCGAGACAAGGAGACGGGGGAGATCGGCATCGAGGCGGTCACTTGACCGGCAGAGGATCGGGCGAGTCGGCGGGACGGGGCGCCGGAACAGGCGGTCTGATGTCCGTTCCGTGCCGCCGCTGACCGATCAACGGGGCACCTGGCAGTCGAGAGCCGCTCGCCTCCCCAAGCAAGCGGGACGTCTGGCATGCCGCTCTATAAACAAATCCCCAGCTTCGGCAGCCGCCGGAGCTGGGGATTTCTATTAATCTATCGTTTCGATTAATTAGCCAAAAAAAACGAGAACCCAGAGAACATAGCCCGTCTCTGGCAAAGCCTCCCTTTTTTGTTGGTTACTGCGATCACCGGCAACGCAGCACCTTTTCCTTCCACGGCATGCTTCGCTTTCACGGCCGGCCATTCGCGATGTTCGGCCTAACCTTGCCTCTCAGCTAAAGCCGATCCAGATCGCCGTTTTGTCGTCGGATTGTTTGAACCGTGGATAGCGTTCGCAGTTTGCGTCGTCCTCCTCCAGCATGAGCAGCCAATCGACGTAGGCCCCCAGCCCCTCGTTCACGATTCTCTGGGCCACCGTCTCCAGACCGGCTCCCTTTTCCCCTTCTTGGTTAGGCAGGAACAGCCCGTCGGTCATCAGCAGCAGCCCCTTCAACCGAATCCGGTTGATCCTCCCGTATTCGAGCATCTCCTCCGCGGCCGGATCGCCGTTCAGCACGGAATAGCCGTCGAGCGTATTCATATGCTTCTTGTTGCTGAGAATATACGGCTTGGCATAGTTCTTCAGCTCCTCGAGCTTCTGCAGCCCGCTTGCCCGGCCTTCCCGCCACAGGTTGCCGATGTTATCGTCGAAATACGCCACCTGATCGCGCGTCACGATTCGGATGCTGCCGTCCGTCTCAACTGCGATCAGCATGCAGTCTGCCGCCTGCACGTACTCCACGTACCTGTCGTGGATCCGGACGAGCGCAATTCCCGTCGTCCACAGCTCTTCCTTCGCCGACGGATCGATCCCCGCCGCCACCATCTCCTCGCGGAGCAGCCGGTTCGCCCGCGCCACCTCCACCTGGAGCGACAGCGGGCGCCCTTCAGCCTCCTCCAGCTCGTCAAAATGCCGCTTCACCGTCCGCGAAGCCAAATATCCGCCCGTCTCCCCGTTCGGACCGCGGAACGGGACGAGCGAGGTTGCCCCGTCCAGCACGCCATAGAGACCGAGACGCTCGTTTACGATAAGCGCGTCCTCGTTCCATTCGCCCGTGCCGATGATCGAGATCGTTTCGATTTGCATGCTATCGCCTCTCCTTTACTAATCCATACTCCCACGCCAAATCCTTGCCCCCACGTCTGGTCGGCCGGTGCCAGCACCTACTCGAAATAGGTCGGCTGCTCCGGCTGCCGCAAATAGCCGAACAGCCGGCGAATTTGCGCCTCCGTATTGCGCTCCGTCGACAGCGGAGGCAGCTCCTCCTCGCCGAAAAACTCGACGGCCGACGTCTCGATGCTCGTCGCCGCCTCGCCTCCGATCAGCTCGCAGCGAAAAAACAGCTTGTAAACATGGTAAGGGGACGGCGGGACGGCGTGAAACTTCGGGTCGAACACCGCAAGCAGCCGCACCGGCATCACGTCGAAGCCGGCCTCCTCCTTCACTTCCTTCGCCGCCACCTCGGCCGGCGAATAGCCGACGTCCGCCCAGCCGCCCGGCAGCGACCAGCGGCCGTCCAGCGTCTCGCGCACCATCAAAATCTTATCGTCCCGGAACACCGCAGCTCGAATATCGACCTTGGGTGTCTGGTAGCCAGTCCCGGAGGCGAACAGCTCCGTCACCCTCTCCCGCTCTACCCCTGTATGCTCCGCCATAATTTCTACGCTGAGCCGGCGCAGCTCCTCGAACCGCTCCAGGTCGTAGACGTCCTTCGAATAAGTGAGCCCGGCTTGCGCCAGCGACTGGATTTGTTTCGCCCATTCGAGCCACTTCGGCTCGACTTGCTGTCTAATCATGACGGATCGCTCCTTTGAGCCGGGGTTCCGGCACTTCTTCGGTTGGGCAGACGATCGGCACCTTCCACCGATTAAGCTTGGCCCGCATCTCATCGGGCAGCCCGTTCGTCACCACAACGTGCATCTCCCTCAGCTCGCATACATTGAACCGGTCCCAATGGTTCCAGTTCGATTCGTCCACCATGAGCACTGTCTGTCTGGCCTGCGCCATCACTGCTTTCTTCAGCTCCATCGTCTCGGACAGACTGGTCGTCACCCGTCCGTCGGTCCCGATGCCGGACGTCCGCAGGAAGCACTTATCCACGTTCAACTGCCGGATCGTCTGGATGGCCATCGGCCCGTAAAACGCTTCGTCCTCCTCGTGGAAGGAACCGCCCGTATGAAGCAGCTTGACCTTGCCGGCGATGCCGGCCAGCCCGTGCAGGCTGTTGGTAATGACCGTCACTCCCGGCACCGCATCCATCTCGTTCATCATCAGGTCGGTATAGCTTGAGGACTCGAGAAATACCGTTTCGCCCGGCTGGATCAGCGACAGCGCGGCCTTGACGAGCGGCATCTTGCGGTCGGGCTCCCCGCGGTTGCGGTAAGCGACGAAGCCTGAGACAGAGGTCGGCGGCACCGCTCCTCCATAGGTTCTCTGGGCCAGCGCCCGCGACTCGAGCCAGCGCAGGTCCTTCCGGATCGCGTCGGGGGTCACCTTGAACTGCTCGGCCAGCTGCCGCACCTCGACGCGGCCGTTCCGGTTCAGCAGCTCGACGATCTGGCGGCGGCGTTCTTCTCCAAATAGAGCTTCCGTCATGCTGCAGGTCTCCTCTGTATCGTTTCGTATTGTTTCATATTTATTCCAAGTGTAAAGCGATTTCAATTTGGCGTCAATAGGGATAAGTTGGACAAATCGCGACACAATCGGACGAAATTTGCAGGAAGTATGCCCATATTCCAACCCACCGCTGGTCCGAAGACGGTTCGTTACCGAACCACTGCCGATCCGTTTCCCGTTCGTTCGCCCGGATGCGGCGTCGAACGAAAAAGCCTTCCCGTTTCCGAAGGAACGAGAAGGCTTTAGGAAGACTTCAAAGGGCGAAGCAAGGGAGCTGGCATGCTGACAGGCCGTCGTCCGCCGATCTGATGCTGACCTCTCGATCCGTCCCCATCACTTGCATCAGATGGCGGGCTCCAGCTACAGGGCGAGCGGCTTGGCGATCCGGTAGGCCGGATAGATTATTTTACAAAAAAATGTCTAATCCGGAAGCCCCGCTTCGCCAAGCTTTTGCAAAAACGGCTCATGAATGCGTCCGTTCGACGCTACGATGTTGCGCACCTCAAGCGAAAACGGCGCGCCGGTCAGATCGCTCGCTTGTCCGCCGGCTTCCTGGACGAGCAGCGAACCGGCGGCGATGTCCCACACGCTGAGGCCGATCTCCCAGAAGCCCGACAGCCGACCGGCCGCTACATAGGCTAGATGCAGTGCCGCCGACCCGGCGGTTCGGATGTTGCGAACCTCGGGCGCCAGCAGACGGATCCCCTCCAGATTGAGCGGCAGGAACAGCGGATTCGCCGGGAATCCGGTCCCAAGGAGGCTGTCCCCCAGCTTGTCTTCACCGGACACCTCCATGCGGCGGCCGCGCAAGTAGGCGCCCTTGCCCTTTTCCCCGACGAACAGCTCGTCCCGGATCGGATCGTAGACGACCCCGACGATCACCTCGCCCTTGTGCGCCAATGCAATGGAGACCGAGAAGAACGGAAAGCCGTGGACGAAGTTGGTCGTTCCGTCGATCGGGTCGACGATCCATAGATAATCGGCCTCCCGGTGCTTCTCGAGCGCCTCCTTGGACGCGGCGGGACCGGGAAGCACGCCTTCTTCTCCTAAGAAGGAATGGCCGGGAAAATGCGTCAGGATCAGCTTGCGGATCATCGACTCCGCGCCCTTGTCCACCTCGGTCACCAGATCCTGCGGGGACGTCTTGAGCGCCAGCTGGCTGTGCGCGCCAAGCCGGGTTTTGATCCATTCCCCGGCTTTGGCCGCTGTATTGACGGCAACGGCGGTGAAGCTTTTGCTGCTTACGCTAAAGATCTCTTCCTGATTCACTCTCTCGCTCACACTCCGTTATGCGTTCTTGTATCCTCATTCCCCTCAGTATAACAAATCGGAGGACGAAAGATAGGTCCGAATGGCTCTAAAACGCCCCGATAATCATGCGCGCCGCGAACAGAAAGAGCGTCACCCGGAGCAGCCACAATAGGCCTTTCCCGCTCATCCGCGAAGCGATCCGGGCGCCGAACCAGCCTCCGATCAGTGCCCCTGGCCCAAGCGCCGCGGCACTGAACCAGTCTACTTCTCCGAGCGCGACGTGGGTCACGCTGCCTAGGATGGAGCTGAGGAAGATAACGAACATCGAGGTCGCCGTGGCGACGTGGGGCGGATAGCCGAACAGCAGCACCATGGCGGGGACGAACAGGGAGCCGCCGCCGATGCCGAACAGGCCGGAAATCATCCCGACAAAAAAACCGATTAAGAGAGCCGCCGGCAGATTGTAGCCGTACTGGGAACTCTCTCCCTTGGCGTCCGTAAACGTCCGCTTGATCTTCCAGTCAATCGTGACCGGCTTCATATAGTCGCGCGCCACCATGAGAAGCGCCATGAACAGCATGAAGATGCCGAAAGCGAGTTCGAACCGTTTGGCCTCGAACATGCCTGTCAGCGAGGCTCCGAGCATGGCCGCCGGCCCGCTCGTCAGGAAGTAGAGCCATCCGCTGCGGAAGTCAATTCTCTTTTGCCTATAGTAGGTGAGCGTCGACGACAGCGCGGTCAGAATAAGTACCGCGAGCGACGTGCCCACCGCAACGTTGGTCGGGATGTCCCGGTCCAGGAACATGGGACCGATATAGATGAGCGACGGAACGATGATGATGCCGCCGCCTAGTCCGACGATGCTGCCGAAGGTGGCGGAGACGATACCGATCAGCAGAAGCAGCAGAAACGCTAACATTGGCGGAGCCCTCTTTCTGTATGGAAATGACAACCAAGTGAAGCCCATGGTATCATATCCGGCCGCCCGGTAGCAAAAAAAATCGGCTCCGCTGCCCGCATGGCGGTTCCGCCTTTTGTCCCTCCCTCCAATCCCCAGCCTCCCTTATGCCCAAGCCCAGGAAGCCGCAAACTCGGCTAATTCGCCGCGATCGTCGGATGGACGAGCCAGTCGCGCTCTCCAAAGGAGAGCAGATCCTTCACCCGCGAAGTAAGCCCGTCCGCCACCGCCCACTCGTACAGCCTGCGGCTGAGAAAGAGCGGCCGATAAAGCTGGCGGGAGATCGCGAGCGGCTCCTCCGGCAGGGCGAAGTCGGCCGGCTCGGCCAGTGCGTCCTTCTCCAGATGGTAAGGAAAGTAGATGCGGTTCAGCTTGCCGCAGGACGCGCAATGTTCTTCACCCGGCCGGTACAAAAACTGCTGCTCCGGGCTGACGGGCAGCATCCGATCCACGACGAGCCGGTAAGCGGGCTGGCTCTCCGTTTCTCCTCCCTGGTGGAGGAGCGGCTCGAGCCGATAGCCGGTCGCTCCTCTCCGTTCGAGCCAGTCGGCCATCTCGCCGGAAATGACCCATTGACCCGCGCCTCCGTTCACCAGCACCCGGTCACGGAGGACGGAGGTATCGGCCGCGAGCGGCGTAACGGGCTTCTGCTCATAAACGCCGCATGCCTCGCAAGCGGGTTCCAGCGTCACGAGCGTGCCCCGGTCCTCCAGGAACGCCCTGTGCGAATTTCCGGACGACAGCAGCATCAGGTAGGGCGCTTCCTCCCACTCCGTCGTCTCGAACTCGAACGTATAGGTCGGTCCGCTGCGCACACCCGCCTCCTTGAGCCTCCGGTAGATGTGCCACTGGCCCTCGTGGTCATACTGGAACCGAAGCGAATAGTAGGTCGTGCCGTCGATTCCGGCCTGTCCGCCGTCCGTCAGCAGCTGCTCCGGGCCGAGCTCCTCCCTCACCCAGCGATCAATGCTCTCCTGCTGCTGCCTCCCGTTCACCGAGAACAAGAAATCCATCCACACCTTCATTCTGTATGTCACTCCTCGGTCGTCGTCTTGTCCTAACGTTGTTCTCTCTATTTCTAAGACCATTCTTGCCGGGCATCTGTCACGCTCGTACGGCAAAATGTTCGAAATTCAGGCAAATCTGCAAAAAAAGCTTCTTTCCGCAGCTGCGGAAAGAAGCTTTTCTTATGTATGGCTTGGGCCGCTAGCCGACAATGTTGTAGCCGTTGTCGACGTAGATGATCTCACCCGTGATGCCGCGCGACCAGTGGCTCATCAGGAACATGGCGGTATCGCCGACTTCCGCCTGCTCGGTTGTCCGGCGCAGCGGGGCGCGCTCCTCCACCTGCCGGAGGATGGTGTTGAAATCCTTGATGCCCTTGGCGGCCAGTGTCCGGATCGGGCCGGCGGAGATGCCGTTGACGCGGATGTTGTGCGGGCCGAGATCCTGTGCGAGGTACCGGATGCTGGCTTCGAGCGCCGCCTTTGCCACGCCCATCACGTTATAGTTCGGCATGGCGCGCTGGGCACCCAGGTAGGTCATCGCCATGATGCTGCCGCCTTCGGTCATCAGCGGATAGATGCGCTTCGCTACGGCGACGAGCGAGTATGCGCTGATGTCGTGCGCGAGTGCAAAGCCTTCGCGCGACGTGTCGGCGTACATCCCCTCGAGCTCCTCGGTCTTGGCGAAGGCGATGCTATGAATGAAGCCGTGCAGGACGCCGAAATGCTCCTTGAGCGCTTCGACCAGAGTATCGATCTCGGTGTCGACCGTGACGTTACAGGGAAGCACGAGCGAATCGGGGATGGTAGCGGCCAGCTTGGAAACACGTTCCTTGACGCGCTCGCTTTCGTACGTGAACACGAGACGCGCGCCCTGCGACGCAAGCGACTGGGCAATCGCCCATGCGATGGAACGGTCGTTGGCGACGCCCATCACGAGGATATTTTTGCCGGACAGAACTTGGGTCATGCGAATCCCCTCTTTTCTCAAGAATGACGGCGGGGGACAAGCCTCCCGCCGTTTTCTACAAGTTACCCCAATTGGAAGGGGTTTTCAATACCCAATCTCGACAGAGGCCTGGGTTCGCACGCGGACGTCCGGCTCCGCTCCCAGCTCCTCCATCAGCCGCAGCAGCGCTTCGTCCTTGCTCTTGGCCTCGATCATGACGTCCAGCCGTGGCGTCAGCGGGGCGATCTCGCGCAGGAACCGCAGCACATGCCCCGCGTCGACGAAGTCGGCATGCGCCCGAGGATCCTTGTCGCTCCTCGGACTCGAGACGTGGATCTTGGGTGGCAGCCAGTCCAGCTGCCTGTTGTCCGCCCGCCCATCTGCACCTTCCGCCTCTCCTCTGGGACCGAGCCGCCTCCACGTGTCCAGAATGCGGGGCCACAGGGCGAGCGCCTTCTCCCCGCCGGGATTGACCTCATGGTGATGCAAGTCGAGCACCATCGGCACCCCGACCCGCTCGCATGCCTCCAGCGTCTCGGCGGCAGTGAACGTCTTGTCGTCGTTCTCCAGCGTGAGCCTATCGAGCACCCGCTTCGGCAGGGCGGACGCCTGCTCGACGAATCGCAGCAAAGACGCTTCCTTGTTCCCGTACGTTCCCCCGATGTGGATGTTGTTGCGGGCTCTCTCGTCGAGTCCCATCAGCTCGAGCATGCGCGTATGGCGCTCCAGATCGGCGACCGAAGTGCGCAGTACCTCCTCGCGGGGCGTGCTCAGCACCGTGAAGTGATCCGGATGGAAGCTGATGCGCATGCCGTGTTCGCGGACATACCGGCCGACCTCGGCGAATTTGTCCGCGAGCGCAGGGAAGGGGTCCCAGTCCGCCAGCTCCTCGTGGCCGACGAGCGGCACGAGCCTCGAGGAGAGCCGGTACAATTCGATCTCGTAGGCCCGGTTGTGCCGCAAGAGACGAAGCGTGTTGTGCAGGTTCTCCTCCGCGATCCGCTCCAGCTTGCGGATCGCCGCTTCGCGGTCGGTCAGCTTGGAGAACGAGGCGTAGGTAATCGTTTTGGAGGGGGACGCATTCTTCACCAGCAGCGACATGGCGACGTATCCGAAGCGGACGATCATGCCGGGTTCTCTCCTTTCCTGGCACCGTCCGGTGCCGTGCTCGTGTCCGTGATCCGCCGGACGGCCTCTGGCCCCCGTCCGGCCACATGCAGCTTCCTCTGTCCGGCTCGTGCCGTTCTCTTCCTCCCCGCTTCGCTGGGGCCGGCCGAGCGCCGCGGGAATCCAACGCAAACAGGGGATGGTCTCTTTACCATCCCCTGTTTGCATTCTCTCTATTAACCTGCGCCGTCTCACGGACGGATCCCTTGCGATTTCACCGCGCGGTCAGGCGTTCTCGCGTGCTCCGAAGAACATCTCGTGCGCCAGCGCCGTCTGGATGCGGGATTCCTCATCCGTCAGCTTGCGGACGAGCTTCATCTCGACCGAGGTGATCTCTTCGCCCTGGAAATTAATCTCGGCGATCGAGGCGTGAATATGCACAATCGCGACCGCACGGTTGTCCGGCGTGTAGGCAATCACCTTTTGCCCGGTCGGATAGATGCGAAAGCCCTGCTTGACCATTTTGGCGGTGCCGTATTCCAGCAGCTCATAGAGCTCCTGCTCCGATTTGAACTTGCAGACCGAATTGAACTCCGTTTGAAACCCCATGTGCAAGCCCCCTCTTCCTACTCGGCGTCGAATTTGTATTGAATCGTCCTCTTGTCCGCGTGCCGCTGGAAGGCCAGCTTGATCAGATCGCTCAGAAGCTCGGCATACGGCTTGCCGGTTTCCTTCCACAGCAGCGGGTACATGCTGAACGGCGTGAAGCCGGGCATGGTGTTGATTTCGTTTATGTAAAGCTTGCCGTCCGTCCGGCCCAGAAAAAAGTCCACGCGGGACAGCCCCGTCGCGTCGATCGCCTGGAAGGCCCGGATGGCCATCTCGCGCACCTGCTCCTTCGTCTCCTCGGGCAGGTCAGCGGGGATGATCATCGCCGACTGGCCATCCAGATACTTGGCCTTGTAGTCATAGAAAGCGCTGGACGATACGATCTCGCCCGGCACCGAAGCCTGAGGCTCGTCGTTGCCGAGCACGGCGACCTCGATCTCCCGGGCGTCTATGAATTCTTCCACGATCACCTTGCGGTCATACTTGAACGCGAGCCGGACGGCCTCGATGAGCTCATCCCGGTTCGACGCCTTGGAGACGCCCACGCTAGAGCCCAGGTTCGCCGGCTTGATGAAACACGGATAGCCGATCGCCACTTCGACGTCCATCAGGAAGAACGCTTGGTCCTTCTCCCACTGGGGCCGCGTGAAGTGCCGGAACACGCATTGCGGGAGCTCTTCCTGGGCGAAAATTTTTTTCATCATGACTTTGTCCATGCCGACCGCGGAGGCGAGCACCCCCGCCCCGACATACGGAATGTCCGCCATCTCGAACAAGCCCTGAATCGTGCCGTCCTCTCCATAGGTGCCATGCAGCAGCGGGAAGACGACATCCAGCGCAGGAGCGCCGTCCGCCGCGGAAGACGAGACAGGAAGCCCTCGTCCGGACGCCTCAAACAGCGGTCCGAGCACCGTGCCGGGCCCGGACGCTTCTTCTTCCGCCGCTCCGGCCTGCTTAGGGAGTCCGGCAAAAGCCAGCTGCTCCACGGATTCGACAGGTCCGGGCAGTGCGCCACCGCTGCGCCATTCCCCATCCGGCGTTATGTAAAAAGGATGTATCTCATAGATGGAATGATCGAAGGCTTTGATGACGGCAAGAGCTGTCTGGAGCGATACCTGGTGCTCTCCCGACTTGCCCCCATAGATCAGACCTACGCGTAGTTTTCTATTCATAATAACCTCCGATAGGATGATGGATAAGGAAGCGACGAGCTCCTGTCTAGGCGCCTTTCGTCAGAGCCGGTCGAGAATATGATAAAAACGGTACACCGTCCGTTCGGTCCAAGCGTAGGAGTCCCGGTAATCCCAATAACGATGCCGGCTGTTGTTCGTATGCGCGTTCACAAGAGGATAGCCATCCGCCGAGATGGCGGTGACAATCGTCGTGTGACCGAAGCGTCCGGTTCCGTCCCAGTCGTAGCAGATGACGTCCCCGATCGTCAGCTGGCGGGCGGACTTGACCGATTCCGCCTGCAGCCCGCTCCGGCTTGAGGCGAGGTATTGCGTCAGCCCGTTCGCGACCGCCCAGCTGAAGCTCCACAGCTCCTGGGCGCCGCTCCGTCCGCGGTACCACCAGCCTCTTTCCCTCCTACCAGTATAATTCATCGGCGCTCCCCCTGCAAAGACGCACTGCGACACGTAATTCGTGCAGTCCACCTCAAAATGCAGGAACGCCGGATTCGGATCGTTCCAGTGCGCGTCGGCATAAGCCGCCACTTGGGTGCGGTTATAGTGGGTCCCCGCCCGCAGTTCCTCCTGTCCGAAGACATCTCGGCTCAGGAGAGGGCGGCGGGCCTGCGCGGCGCGCACTCCTTCTCCCTGCTGGCGGATCAGTCCCGGTCCTTCCTCTATGACCACGTCCGGCCAAACGGGCGCTGCCTCGGGCTGCTCGATCCGGTCGATATACCAGCCGCCCGGCGCCTTGGCCAGTACGACACGCTCGTGCTCGATCCACTCCTCCAGCTGTTCCCGAGACCGGCTCTCATAGCGGAACCGGTGATGCAGCTCCAGCTGCACGGCCGCTTCGTCCGTCCTCACCCCGTCCCCGCTTTCCTTCACGCGCACGCGGATTTCGTGGCGAATCGCCCGCCAGCCTCTCTCGAGCCGAACGGCCCGGAGTCTCTCCAGTTGACCCGCCAGCCGATCCAAATATTGGTCGTCTCTCACTACGGCCGCCAGACGGTCCAGCCGGTAGTCGATCTCCATCCGGCTCCGCTCGTCCGCATACCGGTATATGACGGATTTCCAGCTCAATGGGCTGCCCTCCCTGCCGTGCGGCGGTTGCCGCTTCTTCGCTTTCCACTCTTCCCCCGCAGACGGAAGCGGAGCGACGGCTCCGGCTTCCGCACAGCGGCGCCGCTCTTCTGGTTTCTTTCACTATATGAACCCTGCCGTCGTTTCATGTTCGATTCGGTCCCCTCCCGGCATAGGCACAGCGCCTTCCCGCGGCGACCTCGCCCGCGGCCCGGTGGCCCGGCGCCCCCCTGCCGAGGTCGCCCTGTCGTCTCCAATTGGAAGGGATCGGGGCCGTCACTCCTCGCTCGAGCCTGCCCTGATGCGTTCCTCCACCCTTAGGCACCCGACGGAGGGGCTCCGGCCCGGCCCGGCCCGGACCGCACAATTTCCTCGCGGAGCCAGGAAAACCGCCGCTCCTTTAGGGCAGACTGTAACTGAAATATTCCTCGAAAAAGGGTTTACCCGTCCGTCGAAAAATTGTATACTTAGTGAGAAGCTTTATTTGTGAAATCCGTTTTCACTTGGTGAAACAATAAAGATTCTTAGCTTTCCCTGCGCCATTTTTCATTACCGATTCAAAGGAGGCATTTGCGACGATGGCAAGACAAGACCATTTTTCCGTGAAATCGACCTTGTCGGTCAACAATCAGGACTTCGTCTACTACGATCTGAACAAGCTGGAGGCCAAAGGCTTCGGCTCGATCTCCAAGCTCCCGTTCTCCATCAAGGTGCTGCTTGAAGCAGCCGTCCGCCAGTTCGACGGCAGAGCGATCACCAACGACCATGTTAAGATGATCGCCGGCTGGGCCGAGAACCCGGACCACAACAAGGAGATCCCGTTCATTCCCGCGCGGATCGTTCTGCAGGACTTCACCGGCGTACCGGTCGTCGTCGACCTCGCAGCCATGCGTGCTACAGTAGAGCGCGCAGGCGGCAACCCGAAACAGATCAACCCGCTCGTTCCGGTTGACCTCGTTATCGACCACTCCGTCATGGTAGACGCCTTCGGCACCAAAGAAGCGCTCGCCTACAACGAAGCGATCGAATTCGAGCGCAACGAAGAGCGTTACAAATTCCTCCGTTGGGCGCAAACCGCGTTCGACAACTTCCGTGCTGTTCCTCCGGATACGGGGATCGTTCACCAGGTTAACCTCGAGTTCCTGGCATCGGTCGCCGCAACCAAGGACATGGGCGGAGAGCTGGAAGTTTATCCGGACTCCCTCGTCGGCACCGACTCCCATACGACGATGATCAACGGTCTCGGCGTTGTGGGCTGGGGCGTTGGCGGTATCGAGGCGGAAGCCGGCATGCTCGGCCAGCCGCTCTACTTCGTCACACCGGAAGTCATCGGCTTCAAGCTGACCGGCACACTGGCAGAAGGTGCAACGGCAACCGACTTGGCGCTGACCGTTACCGAGATTCTCCGCAAGCGCGGCGTCGTCGGCAAGTTCGTCGAGTACTTCGGCCCGGGCCTTGACTCCCTCGGCCTGTCCGACCGTGCGACGATCGCCAACATGGCGCCGGAATACGGCGCAACGATCGGGATCTTCCCGGTTGACGAAGAGACGCTCAAATATCTGAGACTGACTGGCCGCAGCGAAGACCAGATCGCTCTCGTGGAAGCTTACTACAAGGCGCAAGGCATGTTCCGCACAAGCGAATCGCCGGATCCGGTATATACCGACACGCTCGAGCTTGACCTGTCGACCGTCGTGCCGAGCCTGGCCGGTCCGAAACGTCCGCAGGACCGCATCGAGCTGACCGCCATGAAGGACGCGTTCCAATCGGCAGTCCGCACGCCGGTCGAGAAGGGCGGCTACGGCCTGAGCGACGACAAGCTGGAAGAAGAAGTGAAGGTTTCCCACCCGAACGGCGACACCTCCGTCATGAAGAACGGCGCCGTCGTCATCGCAGCGATCACTTCGTGTACGAACACTTCGAACCCAAGCGTTATGGTGGGTGCCGGTCTCGTCGCGAAGAAAGCCGTCGAGCTCGGGCTGACGAAACCGGGCTACGTGAAGAGCAGCCTGACTCCGGGCTCCCTGGTCGTAACGGAATACCTGACCAAGGCGAACCTGATCGAGCCGCTCGAAGCGCTTGGCTTCCACGTGGCAGGCTACGGCTGTGCAACCTGTATCGGTAACAGCGGCCCGCTGCCGGATGAAGTTTCCCAAGCGATCGCCGACAACGACCTGACCGTCGCTGCCGTCTTGAGCGGCAACCGGAACTTCGAGGGCCGGATCCACGCTCAAGTCAAAGCCAACTACCTGGCGTCCCCGCCGCTCGTCGTCGCTTACGCGCTGGCCGGCACGGTGGACATCGACCTGACCAAGGATCCGATCGGCTACGGCAACGACAATCAGCCGGTATACCTGAAGGACATCTGGCCGAGCAACCAGGAGATCCAAGAAGCGATCCGCGCGACGCTCAGCCCTGCGATGTTCCATGAGAAGTACAAGGACGTCTACCGCGCCAACAAGCGTTGGAACGAGCTTCCGGTCGCCGAAGGCGAGCTGTACGAGTGGGACAACAGCTCCACTTACATCCAGGAGCCACCGTTCTTCAAGGACCTGACTCCGGAACCCGGCAACATCGGCGACATCAATGCCGCCAAGGTGCTGGCTCAGCTGGGCGACTCCGTTACCACCGACCACATCTCCCCGGCGGGCAACATCTCGCCGTCGAGCCCGGCCGGCAAATACCTGGTCGAGCATGGCGTTGAGCGCAAGGACTTCAACTCCTATGGCTCCCGCCGCGGCAACCATGAAGTCATGATGCGCGGCACGTTCGCGAACATCCGGATCCGCAACGCCGTGGCTCCGGGCACCGAGGGCGGCGTGACGACTTACCTGCCAAGCGGTGAAGTGATGTCGATCTACGACGCATCGATGAACTACCAGGATCAGAACACCAACCTGATCGTACTCGCCGGCAAAGAATACGGCACCGGCAGCTCCCGTGACTGGGCAGCCAAAGGGACGTTCCTCCTGGGCGTCAAAGCCGTTATCGCCGAAAGCTACGAGCGCATTCACCGCAGCAACCTGGTGGGCATGGGCGTACTTCCGCTCCAGTTCCCGGAAGGCTTCGGCTGGAAGACGCTCGGCATCTCCGGCACCGAAACCTTCGACATCCTCGGTCTGGACAACAGCGTACAGCCGGGCCAGAAGCTGAAGGTCGTCGCTACCCGTAACGACGGGTCGACTTTCGAATTCGAAGTCGTCGTTCGCCTGGACAGCATGGTGGAAGTGGACTACTACCGCAACGGCGGTATCCTCCAAACGGTCCTGCGTCAAATGATGAACAACTCCAAGTAAGAAGCTCCGCTTCTTGCCTGCAAGCCAAACAGCCTCCGACGGCATCGTCGGAGGCTGTTTTTGTGTTCCTTTAAATAGTCTCGCTGTATCACTCGCTGTTGGGCCGGTGGGAACCACAGGGGAGGTTTGCTTCCTCTTATCCCCGGTCCGCGGTTATGCCGCCTGGGCGGATTTGCTTTTGACGCGCCGGCCCCAGACAGTCGACACCGCCAAACTGCCGAGCAGAATCAGGGCCGCAAGCAGATAGGGATAATCGGCGTGCTGGTCGAACAGGACGCCGGCCAGCATCGGGCCGCAGATGTTACCGAGGCTCATGTAGGCGTTGTTCATCCCGGCCACGAAGCCCTGCTCCTCCCCGGCCATTTTGGACAGCAGCGTATTGATCGCCGGCCGCATGATCGCCGTGAAGGTAAAGAATAGAATCGTGACGCCGAGCACGTACCAGAAGTTGCCCGACAGCAGCATAAGAACAAGCGTCAGCGCGGAGACGAGGAACGACGCGTTAATGAGCTTCCGCTCGCCGAACCGGCGGATCAGACGATCGATCAGCGCCGCCTGGATGAATGTGCCGATCAGCGCACCCACCGTAATCAGGATGGCGATGTCTCCGGTATCGAAGCCGTACTTGCGGTCGACGAACAGCGGGAAGATCGTCTCAAAGTTCGCGAGGCCGAACGTCAGCGTGAACACAAGCAGCAGCAGAATAAAATACGGCGCCTTGAACGAACGCGCAAACTGAAGAAAAATGCTTTCTTTCTTCACGACCGCTTCGCGGTGCTCGCGCATCTTGGCCTTGGTCAGCGTCTCGGGCAGCACCAGCAAAGAACCGATCATAGCCAGCAGCCCGAAGCCTGCAGAGACGAAGAACGGCGTCCGCAGCCCGAACGCGGCAAGCAGCCCGCCGATTCCCGGCCCGATGACGAAACCGAGCGACATGGCGGCGCCGAGCAGGCCCATGCCCTTGCCCCGCTGTTCCTCCGTCGTCGTATCGGCGACGTAAGCCATCATCGCGGGGATCATTGCGGCGGCGCCGATGCCGCCGATCAGCCGGGACAGATACAAGAGCCACAGCTCGGAAGCAAGCGCGAAGAGCAGGTTGGAGATCGAGAACAGGGCAAGTCCCGACACGATCATGATTTTGCGTCCGTATTTGTCGGACCATTCTCCCCCTATGGGGGAGAAAAGGAATTGCGTCAGACCGAAGGCGGCCACCAGATTGCCGGCAGCTTTGCCGCCGGCTCCGAATTCCGCCAGAAATTCGGACAGCACCGGGATAATGAGGCCGATGCCGAGCATGGCGATGAACATGTTGATCATCAATAGGATAAGCGGCGTATTGCGGGTTTTTGCAGTAGACATTACAGGGGTTTCTCTCCTTTTTCTCTCTGGCTCCGGGTCCATCCGGTTTCCGACCTGGCCCGGGCTCTCTCTTCGGTCTTTCCTCCCTCCTAAGTAAAAACAACAACCGGCAGGTTGTAAAGTCCAGACTTTCGTTTCAATAAAACTGGACCAAAAAAAGCCGGCTCCCCTATCGGGTCGCCGGCTAATAGCCAAACATTTGGCAGCTGTGTCTAAATACTGCCAGTTAAACTCTTACCGGGAAAGAAGCTCCTCCCGGAACCATGCCGATGCTGCCTCCACCTCGGTCGCCGTCAGCTGATGGCCGGCTCGTTCCCAATGCACCGAGACGTCTGCGCCGGCCTCCGCCAGGAGGCGCTCCAGCTCCTCGGTCTCCTCCGGCGTACAGAGCGGATCGTTCCGCCCGGCGCCGATGAAGACCGGCGTCCCTGTCAGGTCGGGAAGCTGGACGCCGCGGCGGGGCACCATCGGATGATGAAGCACCGCTCCCCGGAGCGCGCCGGGATGGTGGAACAGGAGACTGCCCGCCAGATTCGCCCCGTTGGAATACCCGACGGCGACGAAATTAGCCCGGTCTACGCCGTACTGCGCCGCCGCTTCATCCAGGAAGTCGTAGGCCTCCCTGGTCCGCAGCAGCAAATCCTCCTCGTCGAAGACTCCCTCGGCGAGCCGGCGGAAAAACCGCGGCATGCCGTTTTCCAGCACGCTGCCTCGGAGCGAGAGCACGGAGGAGCCGGGGGAGAGCATCGCCGCCAGCGGGAGCAGATCCCGCTCCGTTCCGCCCGTGCCGTGCAGCAGGACGAGTGTCGGAGCCTGGGGATCGGTGCCCTTCTCGAACAGATGCTTCATTGCTCTCCCTCCTTCAGCTCTCTGACCTGGATCGGCATCAGACCCGCCTCGATCTGGGCCCGCTTCGGCTCATACCAGTCCGGCAGCATCAGATGGCTGCCGAGCTCCTCGGACGCCTCGTCGACTGCGAATCCGGGCGGATCCGTCGCGATCTCGAAGAGGATGCCGCCGCCCTCGCGGAAGTAGACGGCGTTGAAATATTGGCGGTCGATGACCGGAGTCGGCTGGAAGCCGTTCTGCCGGACGTGCCCCCGCCAAGCCTCGTGCTGCTCGTAATCCTTCGCCCTCCAGGCGATATGGTGCACGGTGCCGGCGCCGCCGTCCCCCCAATTGACGCTTTCGACCGGAACGTCGATGACGTTGCCGAGCTCGCCTGGGGCCCGGAACCGGGCGTAGCCTTCCTCCTCACCCTCCGGCTGGAGGCCCAGAACATGCTCGAGCGTATGGCGCGTGCTGGCCGAGTCGACGCTGTACAGGATGGCGCCTCCGAAGCCTTTGATCGCGTGCTTCTCGGGTACGCCCCCGAACGACCAGGTGCTGGCGGGACCTTCCTCCCGCTCGACCAGCTCGAGGCGCAGCCCCTCGTTGTCAGTGAAAGCCAGGTACGACTCTCCGAACCGGGAGGACGCGCTGTTCTCGATCCCGAACGATTGTAACCGCTTCTCCCAGAAGCTCAGCGAGCCCGGGGGCACGACATACGTCGTGACGCCTACCTGGCCTCCGCCGATTTTGCCTCGGCGGGAGTCGGGCCACGGGAAGAAAGTGATGATCGTGCCGGGACTTCCCTGTTCGTCACCGAAATACAGGTGATAGACATCAGGCGCGTCGAAGTTGATCGTTTTTTTGACGAGCCGCAGTCCGAGCACCCCTGCATAAAAATCGACGTTCTGCTGGGGATCCCGCGCGAAAGCGGTGATATGATGGATACCGGAAGTTTGTAATGCCATAGTTATCGCCTCCATAGTAGTAGTTTGCCGGTTCGAGGCCAGAGTGAACCGTGGAATGAAAAAGATGGGCCCTCTCCCTGGGTGCAGCCCGGCCACAAAGCTGCCTTTAGCCTCAGGATAAGGATGGACAGTATCTTTACCTTTAATATCTTTAATTCAAAGTATCTGGCGTGAACCATCCGATCGAATATCGTCCGTACGCCGGACGGATCGCTGGCTAAGGACTTAGCCGCCCCCCGCCCTCTTGCCCAGCTTCTTGAGCAGCTCGATAGCCTCAAGCTTCTCCTCGAGCGATAGGCCGTCCGCTGCCTGATGGACACTCTCTGCGTGGTCGGGGAAGATCCGGCCGAACAGCTCGGTGCCCTTGGCGGTCAGCTCCGCAAAGATGACCCGGCGGTCCTCTCCGCACGGAACCCGCTTCAGCAGCTGCTTCTTCTCCAGCTTGTCGATGTTGTAGGTGACGCTCCCGCTCGTGACGAGTATCTTCTCGCCGATCTGCTGCAGCGGAATCCGTCCCTTCGTGTAAAGAACCTCGAGGATCATAAACTCGGAAGGCGACAAGCCGTACTGCTTCATATCCTTGACCGCGAGATCGCTCATCGTCTTATAGGCCTTCGACAGAACGACGAACAGCTTGAGCGAAGCGGCCCGGTCCTGGTCCATCTTGTGCGGCATGTCTCTTTCCCCTCCTTTTTGGATTCCTCAGTGAAAAATATCTTAAATTTAAGATAATACATCTCCGGTAGGATGTCAATCCCACTCCCTGCACCTCTCGAACAAAAAGCCGGACGGGAGATCGCGGCAGCTTAGATGGCGGCGAAGGCCCGCGAGCAGAGGAGCGGTCCGTTCGCGACCCCGCCAGGGCAGCGGCATCCGGTCAAGGGGCGTTGCCGTAGAAGCGTGGTCCCTTCGCAGCCCGCCAGGGGCGGCGGCACCCGCCGAGGGGCCCAGCCTTTATTCCCGCAGCTGCTGCGGCACCACATCTCTGCGTGCTACAAGCGATACGCCCCAGCGGCCTACCTCGCGTGACCCGCCTACTTGAGCATCTTGCCCATCCGCCCCGCCGTCTCCAGCACGTCCGGCGCCGCCTCCTGCATCCGCTCCGGAGTGAGCCGGTTGGCTGGTCCGGATACGGCCACCGCGGCGACGAGCTTGCCCGCGCGGTTGAACACCGGCGCCGCGATAGCGGCCGCTCCGGCCTCCCGCTCCTCCACGCTCGTCGCGTAGCCGAGCAGCTGCGTCTCTCTCAGCTGCTGCAGCAGCTGCGCCCGGTCCCAGCCCTCCGGCCAATCGGGGGAGGCGAGCAGCTCCTGCGTCACGGCGGGATCGCCGAACGCGACCAGCACCTTGCTCGACGCGCCTACGTAGAGCGGCAGGCGCGCGCCGACCGGCGCGACGCGGCGAATCGCCTGCAGACTCTGGACCGCCTGGATGCGGATCCGCTCGAGTCCGTCGCGCACGTACAAGCTAACGGTCTCGCCCAGCACATCGCGCAGCCGCTCCATCTCCGGCAGGAGCAGGATGGCCGGGTCGTCCGTCTGCGACATGCCGGCGGCCAGCTCCCAGACGCGCAGGCCGAGCCGATAGCGGTCGGTCCCCGCATTGCGCACCAGGAAGCCTTTGCCCTCAAGGGAAGCGAGCAGCCGGTGCACCGTACTCTTGTGCAGCCCGACCCGCGTCGCAATCTCCGTCAGGCTCAAATCCGAAGAATCGGTGAAGCATAGCAAAATATCCAACGCCCGCTCAACTGCGCGGACGGTCAGTTTCGTATTGTCTTCCATTGCCAACATCCTCCGCCTCTCGGCACCCGCCCCTCGCGGGCGGACTTTGAATCGGGCCGCATTCGGCCTGTAAAGTTTCAAGGGGTGAAACCTCGTTACACCTAGTATACCCGATCACCGCTATCCGGTAAAGCGTTCAACCCGTTTTCCGGACCTCCGGCTCCTGCATTTTTTCCGAGGCGGACACGCGCATAACGTTCCCGCCCGCTTCATAGAGTGGCAATAGTGCACAATGGACCGCCGGACACCGGCAGCCCATGCCCAAAGGAGGAATTCGCCAATGCTCACTGTCTACGGGGCGCTGATGCCTCTTCGCGTGCTGGAAGAGATCCGCTTCTGGAAGATGCAGGAGAAGGAGCATACGGAGGTTATCCGCGCCCTCGTGCCCAATCTGGAGCCGGAGTACGTCCGGCTGCTCAAGGAATGGGAGCCCGTCTTTGCGCAGACCGAGAATACGGCCGTCCAGTACATAGAAGCGGTCGTCCGGACGCCCGGCAGCCTGTCTCCCTACATGCAGACCCAGGTCGAGCAGCTCATGTATACGTCTCTCCTGCAGTCCCGGCTGTTCGTCAGCCAGCTGAGCTACATGGCGTTTCACAGCGCACCGATTGCCGCGAACCCGACAGCGCAGGTGGTCGTGCAGCACATCATCCGGGAATCCGAGTATTTCCTCGGCGTGCTGGACAGCTTCCTCGCCCGCTATCAGATCACGCCGGAGATAGCCCAGCAGGAGGCCTATGTTCCTTATCCCGGCGAAGCCAAGGTCTCGCTGTCCGCGTTCGAGGAGCTGCGTACGAAGGAGGAGGCGGCCGACCGGGAAGCGGCATCGATGAACCTGACCGCCGAAGGCCAATGGTCCCAGCCCCCCGTGCCTGACCAGAAGCCGGTTCCGATCGGCGGCCATACGCTTCCACCCCTTCCTTATGCGTACGACGCTCTGGAGCCCCATATCGACGCCGAGACGATGAAGCTGCATCACGACAAGCATCATCAATCTTACGTCGAAGGGCTGAACAAGGCGGAGAAAATGATGGCCAAGGCGCGGCAGTCCGGCGATTTCGAGCTCATCAAGCATTGGGAGCGGGAGGCGGCTTTCAATGGAGCCGGGCATTACTTGCACACGATCTTCTGGAATATTATGAAGCCGGGCGGCGGCGGCAAGCCGACGGGCCCGATCGCCGAGCAGATCAACCGGGATTTCGGCAGCTTCGCGGCGTTCAAGAAGCATTTTTCCGAAGCGGCGGAGAAGGTGGAGGGCGGCGGCTGGGCGATCCTCGTATGGAGCCCTCGCAGCCACCGGCTGGAGATTCTCCAGGCGGAGAAGCACCAGAACCTGTCGCAGTGGGACGTCATCCCGCTCCTCGTCCTAGACGTCTGGGAACACGCATACTACCTGAAGTACAAAAACGAGCGCAAGCCGTACATCGAGGCTTGGTGGCACACAATCAACTGGGGGCATGTGAACGAGCGGTTCTCGGCGGCCCGCATGCTGAAATGGCATCCGTACTGACCGGACACGCAGCCATAGGGCTTCGACAAGACTCCGGGGCCATACTCAAGAAGACCGCTTGTCGCCCATTCCCGCCTCGCCGGCATCGCTGCTCTTCCGGCCGGCATTGCTTCCATAGAAGCGGGCCCAGGAAAACGAACAAAAGCCTCCCGCCGCGTCTGCGGCAGGAGGCTTTTTCGTGGGGCCGGCCGGAAGGGAACCCTCTCCCTCGGCAGGCGTATCGTTAGGACTTCAGAAGCGACAGGAATTCGGTCCGAAGCGCGGCATCGTTGCGGAAGACGCCTCTCACGCCCGAAGTGACGGTCGAGCTTCCGTACTTCTTCACTCCGCGGGCGCACATGCACAGATGTTCTCCCTCGACGACAACCATGCAGCCGTGCGGCTGCAGCACTTCCTCGATAATATCGGCCACCTCTGAGGTGATCCGCTCCTGCACCTGCAACCGCTTCGTCACGGCGTCGACGAGACGGGCGAACTTGCTCAGGCCGGCAATCTTGCCGCTTGGGATGTAGCCGATGTGGACCTTGCCGAAGAACGGCGCCATATGGTGCTCACATTGGCTGTAGTAGATGATGTCCTTGACGATGACGAGCTCCTCGTGGTGCTCGTCGAACGTGACGCCCAGCACATCGCGCGGGTCAACATTGTAGCCTGCGAATACTTCCTCGTACATCCGGGTGACACGGGCCGGCGTGTCGAGCAGGCCTTCCCGCTCGGGGTCCTCCCCGATCAGCCTTAGGATTTCCCTGACGTGGCCTTCGATCTTCTCGCGGTTCTCCGCGACCAATTCATTGCGGTATTCTTGAAACGGCATGCTTGCACCCTCCCTGTACCTATCCGGTTCTCTATCTTTGTTTTGTCTATTTGAACTTCTGCTTCTTCATCATCTGCTGCACGCGCTGCATCTGCTGCTTGTTCATGTTGTAGCCCATCTGCTTGGCCATCTTCTGCAGCATCTCGGGATCGCTCTGCATCTTTTCCATCTGCTTGCGCAAGTAATACACGCCGGCCAGGAAGCCCAGCACCGCGCCGATCAGCAGCGTGACGATGGGAATGACATAGTTGTACCAGCTCATGCCTGTTTCACCTCATAAAATATGTTTCGTCTATCCAATCCGGCGAGCAGCGCCTGCCACCGGACATAGGTCCTGCACTATCATAGCATGTCCGCTAACTGGATACAAATAGGAGACATCAGGAAAGAACGGCCTCGATAAACGTCGTTGTATGCCGGGCCAGATCGACCTCCCGGTACTCGAGCTCGTCGTCTCTTTTCTGGATGACGCGCACGATCGGGCGGCCCGGAAGCCCCCGATGCTGGCCGACGACTACGCCCGTCTCCTTGGTGGACAGCCGTACCGAGATGCCGGTTGGATAGATGGAGATCATGCGTAGAAACGCTATGACCAGCTCCCGGTCGAGCTTCGTTCCGGCCATCCCCATCAAATGCTCGGTCACCTCGTGCGGCAGAAGGCGGCGGCCGTCCTCTCCCTCCCGGTTCAGCAGGTTGTCGTACGTGTTCGCCACGGCGACGATCTTGGCGTACAGATGAATCTGCTCGCCCCCGAGCCCGCGCGGCACGCCCTCGCCGTCCAGTGTCTCGTGGTGCTGAAAGGCGACGTGCGCCACGAGCAGGCTGAAGTGCTTCTTCGCCTTCAGCAGCTCGAAGCCCCGCCAGGTGTGATGCTTCCGCATGTCCTCAGCCTCGTCGTCGTGCCCTTCCTCGACCTTGCCGGCATCGTGCAGCAGAGCGCCGATCGCCAGCTCCTTGAGCTGGACGTGCGTCAGTTCGAGCTGCGCTCCCATCAGCACGGCGATCGTGCACACGTTAAGCGCGTGTAGGTATTGCTCATTGTCGCGGGTGCGGATATCCGTCAGCTGCAGCATGATCTCCTTCTTCTCCAGCAGCTCCTCGATGAGCCGGTCCATCGATAGGCTCATCGAGCGCATCGGCAGCTCCCTGCCGGAGCGGAACGCCTCGAGCGTCTCCCCCATCCGCTGCATGACGTTTCGCTTCGTCTCCTCGGTCAACGCTTCCTCGACCTTCAGGTCCGCGAAGCCCGGATCCTGGATGAACAGCATGGTGACGCCGATCCGGCGCAGCGTATTGATCATGAACACGGTCAGCTGCACACCCTCGGCGAGCATAACCGTCCCGTTTCCGTTAAAGATAGTCTTGCCGAGATACTGCCCCGGCTCTACGGCGTCGATTTGAATATATCTCACGGATGCATTCCCCCATCATAAGTCCCGTCCTCTCCCTCTGCGGGGGACAGCCTCGCCTGATGCGGCGGTTCCGGCCAGGAGGCTGGAAGGCCCTCCGCTCGGGGGAACATAGGTCTGTCCGGCAAACAGCCGCGCGGCCGCATGCCGGCACGCAGCACCTTCTAAGCCGGCAAGGGCGCAACGCTGGCACACAGCCGATCTAATCAGCCGCCTCTCCGTGGGCTGACGCCCGGGAGCGGTCCTCCCGCTCCCCCGCTTCGCCGTCCAGACGGACAAGCGCCTTGGCGATCTCCTCGGCCGCTCGCTCATCCGTCTCGTCCTCCGCCGCCTGCCGCAGCGCCTGCAGCGCTTCCTCCCCGCCGATCTTGCCGAGCGCCCAGGCAGCTGTCCCCCGGATCTCCCAGCGGGGATCCGATCGCATAGTCTCTATTATTATCGGTACGGCGCTCCGGTCTTTGAAGTTGCCGAGCGCAAGCAGGGCGTTGCGCTGGATCGGCTTCTTGCCCCGCCAGGCCGCGGCCGAGCTGCCGAACCGCTCCTTGAACTCCTTGTTGCCAAGCGTCAGGAGCGGCTTGAGCAGCGGTTTGACGATTTCGGGATCGGGCGCAAGGTCCGCATGGTGCGACCAATGCTTGCCCTTATTCTTCGGACAGACGATCTGGCAGGTGTCGCAGCCGTACAGCCGGTTGCCGATCTTCTCGCGGAATTCGTCGGGAACGAGCCCCTTGGTCTGTGTCAGAAACGAGACGCAGCTGCCCGAGTTGAGCTGACCCGGCCCGACCAGTGCCCCGGTCGGGCAGGCGTCGATGCAGATCGTGCAGTCGCCGCAGTCCTCCGTAACGGGGGTATCCGGGGCAAAGGGGAGATTGGTAATCATCTCCCCCAGGTACACCCAGGAGCCCCATTCCGGCGTAATGACGGCGCAGTTCTTGCCCGTCCAGCCGATGCCGGCCCGTTCCGCCACCGCGCGGTCGACGAGCGCGCCGGTATCGACCATGCTCTCCAGCCGGGCGTCCGGCACCCGGTTTCGGATGAAGGCTTCGAGCCTCGCCAACCGGTCGCGCAGCACATGATGATAGTCCTTGCCCCAAGCCGAGCGGGACAGAATGCCTCGGTAGGCTCCCGGCTCCGAGCGGGGCGGATTGTGCAGCTTCGATGGATAGGCGACCGCGATGGAGAGAATCGACCGCGGACGGTCGAAGAGCAGTTCGGGATGAACCCTCTTCTCGATATCCGGCTCCTCGAAGCCGGATTCGCGGCCAGCCTCCCGGTGGCGGTACAGTATGTCCTTCAGTTCCAAGAACGGGTCCGCCGTCGTGAAGCCGATCTTGTCGATGCCGAGCTCGGGGGCCGCCGACCGGATCTCCTCCTTCAGCCGCTCCCAGAATGCGGGATCCCTCTCCGGGGGCATCCCGCCCCCGGCATGGGGCTCAGGGCCCGTCCCTGGTCCTGCGTCACCGCCAATGGCCGCGCCCGAACCGGTCCCCGTCCGCTCTTCGGCTTGCCAGCTGCCTCCTGCGCCGGCATCGTTCTCCCTCAGGAAGGCAGCGGGAGGAACGGTGCCGCCGTTTCGCTTCCGGTTTTCCTGCTCTCTGATGTCTGTGTTCTCTGTCCGCCGGTTCCCGTTCATCCCGCATCCTCCTTATCTCATCTGCTTGATCGCTTCCCGCGCGAGAAAATCGCAGCGGTTGTTGAATTCGTTGTCTGCATGGCCCTTTACTTTGATATAGCTTACGTTGTGCACCTTCATCAGCTCCAAGAGCCGCTTCCACAAGTCCTGGTTCTCGACGGGCTGCTTCTTGCTGTTCATCCAGCCGTTTCGCTGCCAGCCGCCGACCCAATTCTTCTGAAAGCCGTTCACCACATAGGCCGAGTCACTGTAGATCGCCGCTTGGCATGGCTCCTTGAGCTGCTCGAGCGCCGAGATCATCGCCTGCAGCTCCATCCGGTTGTTGGTCGTATGCGCTTCGCCGCCCGACAGCTCCTTCCGGTGTCCGTTGAAAAAGAGGATTGCTCCCCATCCGCCCGGGCCCGGATTGCCCGAGCATGCGCCGTCCGTATAAATGGTTACTTCCTTCACTTGCGTTCCTCCCTCGCGTCAGTCCCTTAATTCCTGCTGTCCGCTCTACCCGAGAGCGGTCTTTCGGCTTGCCGAGCAGGCGTGCCGTCCACCTGCGCCTAGTCCGCCGCTTGTTCGTCCGGGAAGAGCGCTAGGTAGCGGCGGATTGCCTCCTCGTCTCCGAACGGGGCGGCTCCCTCCCGAATCCGCGCAAGCAGCTCTTCGAGCCCGGTGCGCACCGCCTCCCGGATCGTCTCCGGATAGCCGTACCGCTCGCTGTGCAGCTCGTATTCGTCCTCGTCGTCGATCGTAACCAGCCCCTCCGGCGATACCAGCACGTCGAGATCGTAATCGACGTACCGGATAGCCGCCGCATCCACTTCAGGCGGAGAAGCTAGGTTGCAATAATAGCTGAGACGTCCCTCCATGGGAAGGGCGACAATATTGTACCACCATCCCGGCTTGAAAAAGCTGACCGCCCGCGTCCTCGTAATCCACGTGGTCCCGTCGGCCTCCGTGACGGGCGTCCGTCCGTTCACGAGGACGAGCAGGCACTCCTCCCGGTGAGCGTCCGCCAGCAGCTCGTCCGGCACGCGGAGATTCTCGTGCCAGGTCCGGTGCTGCCGGCCGTCGTGCTTCAAGCTGTGAATGCTCCAGTTCTCCCGCATGCCCTCGCGCCTCCCGCTTCCTTCCGGTTCGTCCAAAGGCGTGCCAATAGGCCGCGTGCGGACGAACCCGTTATAGCAAGAAAAGCATATCCGGCGGCCAAATGCAATGGCGGCCGGATATGCTCTCCTTAAGAGCTTCCGGTGAAGCGAGGCAGGATTCACGCCGTCTATTCTTCGCGGCGTTAATCGGTAAGAGGGTTAACCATTCACGATGCCAAGCGGTTTGTCGGGCTTGGCGAAGTCGCCCATGTCGTAGCCGACTGCCTGATAGAGCGGCAGTACCGGCTCGTTGTGCGCATCGACTGTCACGAGGATGCGGCTGACCTTGCGCGTAATGAACCGTTCCTTGAGCCGTTGGATCAGCGCTTTGCCGATGCCCTTGCGGCGGTGGTCCGAATGGACGGCGACGCGGTAATAGTAGCCCTTGTTATCGTCGATGGTGCCGATGATGATGCCGACAACCGCATCCTGCTCGGTCGCTACGAGGACGAGCTGGCTGTCAAGCGAGAGCTGTCTGCTGAACGCCTTCATCGTCTCCGTGTAGCATTCCTCCGAGAGGACGTCTTCCAGGAGCCGATTGACCGAGAAATAATCCGACAAATGAAACGAACGTACGATCATGTCTGTCTCTCCCCGCAGCATGGTTTAGGTAACCTATCCTATTCCTATTCTCTCTCGACGCATATTCTGTACTTATATTTTACAACAGTTATCGCGAAAATCGAGCAAAAAATTCAAAAATTGTTTAGAAAACTTTCAAATTTGGGCGAAACCACCTGGCTGTCACCGCTTTCATCCGCGCCGCTGCTGGGTCTGTCCATCGGCTGCCAATTGCAGGCGCTGTGAGGCTAATCAGTTCCAAAACTGGCATATTTCCCCTATCAACTTGTGCTATAATGAGCCCGACTCTCTACCATGAAGAAGGCTGGTGAATGCTTATGACTACTCCTACCGATTCCCTCCGTCCGGAGACCGACTTCGATTTTTCGGTCGTGCTTATCCCGGATACGCAGTATGCCAACCGCTACTATTCAGACCTGGTGGAAAAGATGGCGCGCTGGATCGTCGACAATGCAGCGGCGCTAAGTATCAAGGCCGTCGTCCATCTCGGCGATATCGTCGATGTCGGCAAGAACGAACAGGAATTCCAATGGGCCCGCCGCTGCATGGACATCGTCACGGACGCCGGGCTCCCTCTCCTGGTCTGCATCGGAAACCACGATTACGAGGATTTTGAAGTGAGCCGGGAGGCGCCCTTCTTTCGCTCGTACTTCGGGCTCTCGCATTACCGGAACCAGCCGTGGTTCCGCGAAGCGTTCGAGGAGGGCAAGCCGGACAATCTGTATGGCATTCTCGAGATGGGAGGCGGCGTCCGGTTCCTCTATCTTATGCTCGAATTCGGCCCCCGGGAAGAGGTGCTTGCCTGGGCGGACGAGGTGCTGAGCCGCCATGCGGACTGCCCCGCCGTGCTCTTCACGCATTCCTACATGTATATCAACGGAGAGCGAACCAAGCCGGGCGACGATCACAATCCGAAGGACTATGCCGGCATGACCGGGGCGCTCGACGGGGAGGATATTTGGAACCGGCTCGTGCGCAAGCACCCGAATATGACGGCCGTGTTCAACGGTCATCATGTGCCAGGCCCCGTCAGCTTCCGCGTGGACCTCGGAGACCACGGCAATCCCGTGCTCCAGTCGTACCAGAACTGGCAGCATTCCGAGGAGGGAGGCGCCGGCAGGATCCGCATCCTGCAGTATTCGCTCGCCCGCCGCGAGCTTCGGATGACGGTCTATAACCCGTCCACGGGCGTTTATGAGGACAAGGAAGGCTACACGATCGTGCAGCCGCTGCCGTCGCTCGTATGCACCCCAGCCGCTTCTCCCGCCGAGGAGAGCCCCCTGCCGGAAACGGCCGCAGACGCCGGCTAGCTCATAGACGTCGGGTAGCCAGTGCACAAGACGTCCGCCAGCCGTGTATAGACGGCAGCGGCCGTCCATGAACAGCGGCTAGACGTTCCTGCACGGCGGCTTTCTCCGCGTATAAAAGAAGAGAATGGGAGCAAGCTAGAACGGCAAGACGATCCCCCGCCTCCGGCTAGTTTAGCAACACCCATGTTGATTTATTAACCGGAACGAGAGATAATAGACTCGTAATCACTACATACAATAGGAGGTTTTACGAAATGGCCCATCAATTACCTGCACTGCCTTATCCGAACAACGCGCTGGAGCCTCACATCGACGAGCAGACGATGATGATTCACCACGACCGCCATCACAACACTTACGTCACCAATCTGAACGCGGCCCTGGAAAATGCTCCTGAACTGCAAGACAAGAGCGTGGAAGACCTCATCTCCGATCTGAACAGCGTGCCGGAGTCGATCCGTACCGCGGTTCGCAACAACGGCGGCGGCCACGCCAACCATACTCTCTTCTGGCAAATCATCGGACCGAACGGCGGCGGCCAGCCGACCGGAGCGCTCGCGCAAGCGATCGACAGCGAGCTCGGCGGATTCGAGAAGTTCAAGGAAGATTTCGCCAAAGCAGCTACCACACGCTTCGGCAGCGGCTGGGCATGGCTCACCGTTGATAACGACGGCAAGCTGGGCATCAGCAGCACCGCCAACCAGGACAGCCCGCTGATGGAAGGCAAGACTCCGATCATCGGCCTGGACGTCTGGGAGCATGCTTACTACCTCAAGTATCAGAACAAGCGTCCGGACTACATCGGCGCGTTCTGGAACGTTGTGAACTGGGAAGAAGCGAACAATCGCTACGAAGCCGCCAAGAAGTAAGGCTCGCTTCGCCTGTCCGGCGGTCCGGCTCCCCCGTTTGCGTGAGCACGGGGCGCCCTCCCGCAAGACACAACAAAAGCCCGGCAGCCGCCGGGCTTTTGTTGTGTCTTGACGCGCATACGTCCGCCGACGGGGAAGGTGCCTACGGCACGTCTCCCCATAAACCCCGTGAGCTTCCGTGCCACTGGTTTTGAGCTGCGGGAGTCGGGGCACGGCGACGCTGCTCTCCTCGCTTGGGCCGAGACGCGCACGGCGCTAGGAGGCGCCTCCCCGCCCCCAGTACCGCTGGAGCAGCCGGACAAAGACGTTGGGGAACGCATAAGCGTCCACGTCTTCGGGCCCGATCCAGCGGTAATGGGGCGGCAGTGCCTCGGGCCGCAGCCGGGCGTCCGGGCGGCAGCGGTACACGGCCAGCTCCCAGCGAATGTGGCTGAACACGTGCTCCGTGTTCAGCCACCAGCCGGACGGCCAGACCGCCACGCCGTCGCCCGAGGCCAGCTCGCGGGCGAGCGCGTCCATCTCCGCCGGCGCATCGGGCTCGGCCCCCGGTGCCCGCTCCACCGGGACGTGCGGCAGCTCCCACATCCGCGCGAGCAGGCCCTCCTGCGGCCGCTGGCGGATGAGCAGCTTGCCCGCCTGCGCGCCTTCTCCTTCCACGAGCGCGACGGCGCGCGGCTCGAGACGCGGCTTCTTGGCTTTCGTCTTGATCGGCAGCTCCTCCTCGCGCCCGGCGATCCGGGCCGCGCAGTGCTCCATGACCGGGCAGACGAGGCACTTCGGCGACCGCGGCGTGCAGACGGTCGCCCCTAGCTCCATGAGACCCTGGTTGAAGTCGCCCGCCGCTCCGTCCGGAATGAGCTCCTTAGCCAGCTTTTCGATCTTGACGCGGGTCGCCGGCTTCGCGATATCGTCCTCCAGGGCAAAATACCGCGACAGCACACGCATGACGTTGCCGTCCACCGCTGGCTCCGGCACGTTGTAGGCGATGCTGAGGATCGCGCCGGCGGTATAGGGGCCGACTCCCTTGAGCGCGGACACGGCTTCCTTGGTCGACGGGACGATGCCGCCGTGCTCGTCGCGCACCTCGCGCGCCGCCGCCTGGAGATTGCGCGCCCGCGAATAATAGCCGAGCCCCTCCCACAGCTTGAGCACGTCCTCCTCTGGGGCGTCCGCCAGGGCGTCGATCGTCGGAAACCGCTCCGTGAACCGCAGAAAATACGGGATGACGGCCTCCACCCGCGTCTGCTGGAGCATGATCTCCGAGATCCAGATGTGATAAGGATCGCGCGTACGGCGCCACGGCAGGTCCCGCTTGACATGCCGGTACCACGGCACTAGCCTGGCGGAGAAATAAGCTTTTGATTGTTGACTGGTCATGCTGCCTCCTTGCTTGTCCGTTTCCGGACCTCTCTATTGGGAATTCCGTAGTTTCCCGATTGGGGCTTGACGAGCCCCGCGGATGTTCTACTATAAGAAGAAACCGCTCCATCCTGTCGACGGCCGGAGCGGACCGCATCGCTAGCCGGATGCTGCCCGAGCGGCAGAGGGTCCGCCCGTCCGGGGGCCCCTTCGCTTCGGCGCAGCTTCTACTCTATGGGACGCCATTCGCGCCGCTCGGCGAACAATCGCTTCGGTGCGCGGCGGCCTTGACCGAACGGAGGCCACGAAGTCATGCTGACTCCAGGCGAGCTCGCCGCCAACCTCAATCAATTGGTGTATACCCTGCTCCTCGTCGGGCACGTTAAGTCCGACCCGGACTGGTACCGGCCGCCCGGCCTGACCCGCCACCATTCCCTGTGGCTCGTCGTCAAGGGCAGGGGCACGTTCACCATCAACGGCACCCACTATCCGGCGGAGCCGGGCAAGATTTTCTTCTTCGTGCCCGGGATGACCGTCGAACGGCGGACCGATCCGCTGGAGCCGGTAGAATACTATTTTCTCCGGTTCGACTATGCCGAGAGCCATCCGGGCAAGGAAGGCTGGAGCCTCAAAACGTCCGCCGAGCGGCCGTTTCCGCTCCAGGGCATGTATACGATCAGCGATACGCCCAAACTAATCTATCTGCTGGAGCAGCTCCTCGCGCTCAAGAACAAGCGCGGCCCGATTACGGGCATGCGCCGCCGCATCATGCTTCAGGAGCTGATGCTGACGGTCGTTCTGGACTTCCGCTCCCAGCTTATTACAGGCGATACGACGTCGGCGATCGAGCGCACGCAGGACTACATGAGCTGGCACTACCAGGAGCCGCTCACGCTGGAGCAGCTCGCCCAGATGGCCGGGCTCAGCGTAAGCCACTATTCCCGGCTGTTCCGCAAATACAGCGGGTACAGTCCGATCGATTACCTGACGAATTTGCGGATGGACCGGGCCAAGGAGCTTCTCGTGCTATCCGGTTACCGGCTCAAGTCGATCGCCAACAGCGTCGGGTATGCGGACGAGTTTTATTTTAGCCGAATCTTCAAAAAAATTGAAGGCGTCTCGCCGCGCGAGTACGCCAAGCAGCACCGGGTCGACCTCGGGCATACGGCCACTCCTCCGCCGTCCGGGCCGAAGCCGCCCATTTGACTTCCCGCCCCGGAAAATAGTAAGCTAGCGCATAGAAAAAAGAGAGGAGGAGACCTGTTGGCACAGTCGTATGGCGACTGGCAGCGCACCATGCGCGGCTATCTGCCTCAAGCATCCTCATTATTGCCGTTATTCCATGTATGGGGGCTGCAGTGGATCCTCCATGCCGGATTCCAAATTTATTACCGCTGGAACGAACCGACCTGGATCGAGCCCGCGACCCTCGCGGCCGCCTTGCTCATCAGCCTTTTCGTTCTATTCCGCAAGCCTGCCCGCACGGCGGAGCCCGCCGCCAAGGAATGGAAGATGGCGCTCTGGCTGCTGCTGCCGCTCGTCGTCCTGGCCGTCTCCTCGGCGGTGCTGCTCTACGCGGGCGCCGTAAGCTGGTTCTACGGCGGCATGCTGCGCGGCCTCGCGGCGGCGCTTCTGTACGTCCTGCTGGGCGTCGTATTCGGCAAGACGCTGGTCTACATCGGCCTGTGGCTGCTCACGTTCTCCGCGCTCGTCAGCTTTCTCTACCTCGGCTTCTCCCCGATTGCCATCCAGCTGATGGGCGGGTTCAGCCTGCTCGGCGCCGGCTGGCTGCTTCAGCGCTGGAGCCAGGCGGCGGCCGGCAGCAGCCGTTCCGCGTAGCCTAGAGGGCGCGGGACGTCTCCGAACAAGCCGGTGCCCATCCGTCGGCGCAGAACAGGCCAATGTCATTCGTCGGTGCCGGCCAATGAGCTTTAACCCGCTCCGCTCATTGGCCGTTTCCACAATCATTTTTCTTGTGGATACATACCTACACGCTCACGCTCACGCCCTTCCCAAAAACCCTATCTTACCTAACCTTATCATCCTTACGCCAACACAGAACCACGTCCTCCCGCACTTGCAGCACGCAACGCTGCCGTCACGTCCCGCAGCCCCGCCGCGTTAAACCGGACAGGGGAGCTTTGGCGCGCCTCCCTCTCATTCCCAGCCTCTCGCCTCTGCTTGCCGGATTCCTTCTAGCCGGGAACGGGTAAGAATGGGCAATCACAGTGAGAAAGGCGGGTGCGTTTCATGGCGTTCGGACAGGTGGCGCTCAAGCTAGCGTTCTCGTTTGTCATGCTGTGGATTGTGACGCGTCTTGTCGGCAAGAAAGAAATTTCCCAGCTGACGCCGTTCGATTTCATCTCCTCGCTTATGCTGAGCGAGATCGTCGGCAATACGCTGTACGATGAGGAAGTCAGCCCCTATATGATTGTTCTCGGTTTGGTCTTTTGGGGGGTGCTTACATTTCTGTTCGATCTGTTGACCCGGACCTTCAAAAGCTCGCGGAACACGCTCGAAGGGAAGCCTTCGCTGCTCATCGCCAAGGGCGATGTCAATGTCCGCGAGCTTCACAAAAACAACCTGGATTTCGATCAACTGACGATGATGCTGAGGCAAAAGGATATTTTCTCGATGAGGGAGGTCGAATACGCCATCTACGAGAAGAACGGCTCGCTCAGCGTGATCAAAAAAGCGCCGTACGAGGCCGTCACAACAAAGGATCTCCAACTCGAGGCCGAGAGTGAATGCCTCTCCTACTGCGTCGTCGAGGACGGCCGCATCCGGGAGGATACGCTTCGCGAGCTTGGCTTATCCCGTTCGTGGCTGCTCGACAAGCTGAAGGAACAAGGATACGAGGGACGGCGGATCCACGACATCGCCTACGCGGAATGGAAGGAAACGGAGGGCATCTATATCCTGACCAAGTAGCCGCGTAAGCAGAAACAACCTCCTCGCGCCCCGGCGGCAAGTCCTTCTCGAAGGACCCGCCTGCCGAATGCGCAGGGAGGTTGTTTGTTATGCCGTGGGAACCTTCTTCGTCACTGCTGGTAGCCGACCGCGCGCTTCCAGCCTTCGTACTTCCGCTCCCGCGCCGTCTCGTCCATCTGAGGCAGGAACCGGGTATCCTCGGTCCAGATCCGGCAGATCTCGTCGGTATCCTTCCAGACGCCGACCGCAAGGCCTGCAAAGAAGGCCGCGCCCAGCGCCGTCGTCTCGCGGACCTGAGGACGCGATACAGGCTCGCGGATCAGGTCGGACTGGAACTGCATCAGGAAGCCGTTCTGCACGGCGCCGCCGTCCACCCGCAGCTCCTGCAGCTTGATGCCGGATTCCTCTTCCATCACTTTGAGCACGTCGGCGGACTGGTAGGCGATTGCCTCCAGCGCCGCGCGGATGAGGTGGTTGCGTGTCGTCCCGCGCGTGAGGCCCGTAATCATGCCGCGCGCGTGCGGATTCCAGTACGGCGTGCCGAGTCCGGTGAAGGCCGGCACAAAGTAGACGCCCCCCGTATCCTCCACCGCGAGAGCGGCTTCTTCCGTCTCCGCAGCATCGGCGATGATGGAGAGGCCGTCGCGCAGCCACTGGATAACGGCCCCCGCCGTGAAGACGCTGCCCTCCAGCGCATAGGTGACCTTGCCGTTCAGGCTCCAGGCGATGGTCGTCAGCAGGCCCTGCTGGGAGGCGACCGGCTTGGCGCCCGTGTTCATCAGCATGAAGCAGCCGGTGCCGTACGTGTTCTTGGCCATCCCTTCGGAGCAGCAGCCCTGGCCGAACAGCGCCGCCTGCTGATCTCCTGCCGCTCCTGCGATCGGTACCTCGCTCCCGCCGCCGAGCAGGCCGGTCGTGCCGTACACCTCGCTGCACGAACGAACCTCCGGCAGCATGGCACGCGGAATACGCAGCTTGGCGAGAATCTCCTCGTCCCAGTCAAGCGTGTTGATGTTGAACAGAAGTGTGCGGGACGCGTTCGAGATGTCGGTGACGTGGACGGCTCCGCCCGTCAGCTTCCAGATGAGCCAGCTGTCGATCGTCCCGAACAGCGCTTCGCCGCGTTCGGCCTTCTCCCGAATGTCCGGACGCTCCGCCAGCAGCCACGACAGCTTCGTTCCCGAGAAATACGGGTCGGTCACGAGCCCCGTCTTCTCGCGGATTTTCTCTTCCCAGCCTTCAGCCTTGAGCTGCGCGCACATCTCCGCGGTGCGGCGGCATTGCCAGACGATTGCCCGGTAGAGCGGCTCTCCCGTCTCGCGGTCCCAGACGACCGTCGTCTCCCTCTGGTTCGTTATGCCGATTGCCGCGATGGCCTCGGCGCCAACGGCGGCCGCAGCTTCCTTCATGACGTCCAGCTGCGTATTCCAGATCTCGGCGGCGTCATGCTCTACCCAGCCCGGCTGGGGAAAGTGCTGCGTGAACTCACGCTGCGCCATTGCCTTGACCTGTCCGGTCCGGTCGAACACGATGGCCCGGCAGCTCGTTGTCCCTTGATCCAGCGATAGTATATATTGCCCCACTCTATCGTTCTCCCTTCCTGATTCCCCGTATATGGAACGTTATGATGGCGTTTACATAGTCATTCACAGGCCTGCCGCTCCGCCGCGGAACGGCGGGTCGGCAAGGCGTTCCGATGCTAGCATAGCATATCCGCCGGCCGCTGACAGCCCGTACTACGCTTGCGGGTAAGGGCTGCGTAGCGCGCACGGGCTGCCGCCGCCGGGGACGACAAACCGGCCGAAGCCCCTGTCGGTGCCAGGGCTGGCCGGATCTGCGTGCCTCGGAGGCGAACCGCCCCCGCTGCCGGTTTATTTGCTGTCCTTGCGCGTCGTTGCCTTAACGGTCTCGAATTCCTTCTCGAGCCGGTCCTGCTGCAGCTTGAGCTCAGCCTCGCTCCAGCCCAGACGGTCGGCGAGCAGATGCAGAATGGACGGCGCGATTTCTTTGGCGCGCTTCACGTTGAAGAGCAGAAGCCCTGTCCGGCGGACAAGGAAGTCGACTGCCGTGACGGTCATCTCGTTCTGGATGCAGTAATCCACCTCGGCGATCAGCGCCTTCTGGTCGGTCGACAGCGCCTGCTCGCCCGCCATCTCACGAATGCCGGCATGAATCTGAGGCGTGTTGGAGCCATAGCGGGAATACAGATAGGAAGCGTGCTTCGGGCTCAGGCCGAGGCGAATGCCCTCGTCCTCAATCTGCTTCTTGTAGGCTTCGTAGCTCTTGCCGTCGGTGCTGCCGCCGCTCAGCACTTCCTGGTCGGTCGTGCAGCCCGGGAACGAACGGCCTTCTTCCTGGCCGATCTGCTTGGCGACGAGATCGACAACCTTCTCGGCCATTTTGCGGAAGCCGGTCAGCTTGCCGCCCGCGATGGTGATGAGACCCGAGTCCGCAAGGAAGATCTCGTCCTTCCGGGATACCTCGGACGGCTTCTTGCCGTCCTCGTGAATGAGCGGGCGCAGGCCGGCCCACATCGATTCGACGTCATCCGGCGTCAGCTTCACGTCCGGGAACATGTTGTTGCACGCGTTGAGCAGGTAATCCCGATCCTCGACTGTCGTCCGCGGCTCTTCGATCGCATCCTTGTAGAACGTATCCGTCGTCCCCATATAGGTCTTGCCGTCGCGCGGTATGACGAAGATCATCCGGCCGTCCGGCACGTCGAAGTACGCAGCCTGCTTGACCGGCAGGCGGCTGTGGTCGACAACGAGGTGGACGCCCTTGGTCAGGAGCAGCTTTTTCCCTTTAACCTCATGGTCCTTGCCGCGGACACGGTCAACCCACGGACCTGCGGCGTTGACGATTTTCTTCGCGTAGATCTTGTACTCCTCGCCAGTCGTAACGTCCGTTACATTCACGCCGATGACGCGGCCGTTCTTGTACAGGAATTCCCCCGCCTGGGCGTAGTTGACGAGTTTGGCGCCGTTGCGGTTCGCGCACTTGGCAACCTCCATCGTCAGCCGGGCGTCGTCGGTCCGGTATTCGTAATAGTAGCCCGAACCGATCATGTCCTTCTTCTTGAACAGGGGCTCGAGCTCCTGCGTCTTGGCGACACGGTACATGATGCGCCGTTCCTTGCGCTTGACGCCCGCAAGCATGTCATAGACGTAAAGGCCGATCGAGGACATGAAGTAGCCCATCGAGCCTCCCTTGTAGATCGGCAGCATCATCGGTGCCGGAATGACGATGTGCGGGGCGTTTCGGTGCAGCAGCGCGCGCTCCCGTCCGACTTCCATGACCAGCTTGACCTCACCCTGCTTCAGATAGCGCAGGCCCCCGTGCACGAGCTTGGTCGAGCGGCTCGACGTGCCCCAGGCAAAGTCCTTCATCTCGATCAGCGCCGTCTTCATTCCCCTGCGACTGGCGTCCCAGGCCGTTCCGACCCCGGTAATCCCCCCGCCGATAATAAGAATGTCGTGTGTCTCCGCGGCCATCGCCTTCAGAATGTTCTGCCGCTCCGTTGCTGCAAAAGCTGTACTCATCCTGTATCCCTCCAATGCATGTCTTCGTCCTTGCGCATAGCGGTGCCGGCCATCGGGTGCGGCGCCCCCGCCCAAGAGCGGGAAGGCGGACACCCGATTCTTGAACATAAAAAAGAGAACCCTGCGTCCTACACACCTAAACAAGGTGCATAATCAGCAAAGGGTTCTCTTTGGTCTCCGCCCACTTGCAATATGCTTATGGCTCCATTATAGCCCTCCAGGAGGAATCTGTCTACAAGTCCATTCGCCATAATTCGGGCGTTCCGACCGATACGGCCAGTGCGCCCGCCCGGAGCGCCTCAAGCACGTCCTCTCTCGTCCGCACGAGGCCGCCCGCAATAATCGGAAGATCGGTCAGGTCGGTCAGCTCGCGGATCACCTTGGGCATGACGCCGGGCATGATCTCCACCGCGTCGGCGCCGGACGTGTGGATGGCACGGAGTCCATTGCGGATCGCCGTGCTGTCGATCAGGAATAACCGCTGGATCGCCATCAGCCCGTATTCCTTGGCTAATCCGACGACATGGTTGCGCGTCGACAGGATGCCGTCCGGGCGAATGTCGTTGGCCATGAACCGGATGCCGCTCTTGTCGGGTGCGATCCCTTCCGTAAAGTCCAAATGAACGAACATCCGCTTGCCGGAGCGCTTGCCCAGCAGAATTCTCTCCTGCAGATTCAGGATCGACCCGTTCAGCAGAAAGATAACGTTGACGCTACTGGAGAGCGCGTCCGCCAGCTCCTCGTCGGACCGCACCGAGGCGATCACTTGGTGCTCCACCATGTCGACAATCGATTCCACGAAGGGTGTCTTCCTTTCCGGATTTCCAGTCTTGCTCCAATTGTAGCATAAACGGCTCCGCCGCGAGAGCCTGTCCGGCATAGAAGACGGCCGGGGCGAAATAAAACGCCCGTTCGGTTCCCGTATCGTTTTGGCCGTTTGGGACACTCTATCGGTAGACTTTCCATTCTTCAACACAAGGAGCTATTGCCATGAACAAAAAGATCGGAGCGCTTGTGCTCGCAGCCGCGCTTGTCCTTGCTCTTGGCGCTTGCGGCAAATCGAACGACAACAAAACCGGGCAGGGGACGAGTCCTGGTGCTACCACAACGCCCGGCGCCACGACCGGCGGAGGAACCGCAGGCGGGGGAACTGCGCAGGCTGAGCAGGTGTACAAGGCAAACTGCCTCGCCTGCCACGGCGATAATCTCGAGGGCAAGATGGGCGGCAACTCCAATCTGACCAAGGTGGGTGCCCGCCGGTCGAAGGAGCAGATCGTTACCCAGATCTCCAACGGCGGCAACGGCATGCCGGGCTTCAAAGGCCGCATCTCCGACACCGAGATCAACGCGCTCGCCGACTGGCTCGCCGCCAAGAAATAAGCGGCTTTCCCGTGGATAAAGGCGAGAGAGACGCCATGACCAAGAGATGATTGGCGTTCGCTCGTACCCGACGGCGGGTCGGGCAGGACGGCAATCGGCTACCCTTCCCGCTCCAACAGCAACCCCCCGGCTCTATGGGAACCGGGGGGTTGCTGTGTGAACGGACAGCCGCTACCGCGCGGCGGATTCCGCTCTACTAGTCTATTTGCTCCGCGATGACGTACGCAGCGGCGTTCGTGCTCGTGTGCGTGATGCTGAGATGGACGCGGACGCCGCTGCCAAGCTTCAGCCGATGGAGCGATACCGCGGATAGGCTGCATTCCGGCTTGCCGAGCGGGTCAGGCAAAATCTCGATGTCCTGAAAGCCGACCTGGCGGCCTATTCCGCAGGCGAGCGCCTTGGCGACGGCCTCCTTGGCGGCGAACCGGCCCGCCACATATTCATGCAGCCTTCCCTTCCGATCTTCCGCCAGTCTCAGCTCCTCCGGCGTCAAAATGCGCTGGACGAACCGCTCCCCGCTTGGCCCTTCCATCAACCGCTTGACCCTGCTGATCTCCACGAGATCGATGCCTACCCCAATGATCATCTGCGACTCCCCCTCTGCGCCTGCTCCCGCGTCGGGCACGGCCGAATGCCGGCATGTGTCTTCCTGCCTCATTCGGTTCTGTCTGTCTCCGTCCCCGCCGGTTTTCCTGTATCTCTTCCCGTTTAAATGCCCGGGATCTCGTTGCGCTTATGATTCGTACGGAGATAAGCGCGCTCCAGACGCTCCTTGGCGTCGGTGCCAATCTCCTTGCCTTCCAGGTAGTCGCTGTTGTCTTCGTAGCTGACCCCAAGCTCACCCTCGTCGGTCTGCCCCGGCCAAAGGCCGGCCGTCGGCGTCTTGTCGAGGATGCTCTTCGGAACGCCGAGCGAGCGGCCGAGCTCCCGCACCTGCCGCTTGTTCAGCGAGCTGAGCGGAGTGATATCCACAGCTCCGTCGCCCCACTTCGTGAAGAACCCGGTGATCGCCTCGGACGCGTGGTCAGTGCCGACAACGAGCAGGTTCAGCTCAAAGGCAAGCGCATATTGCACGACCATTCGCGTGCGGGCCTTGATGTTGCCCTTGCCTTCCTTGCTCATATGCTGGCTGCGGCCGATCGCACGCAGCGCGTGCTCGGTCTCGAGGGCGATCTCGTCCACCGAGTCCTCGATATTCGTCTCCACCTTGTACTTGAGGTCGAACGCTTCGGCCGTTGCATAGCTGTCGGCGATGTCGACCTGCTCGCCGTAAGGCTGGAACACGCCGAGCGTCATGTATTCCTTGTTCTGCTCCTTGGTCAGCTCATCGGTCGCCCGCTTGCACAGGCCGGCGACGACGGCGCTGTCCAGCCCGCCGCTGATGGCGATGAGCAGCCCGTTTACTCCCGCCTTCACGATATAATCCTTCAAGAAGTCAACCCGCCGGCGGATTTCTTCCTCTACGTCGATCTGGGGCTTGACGCCCAATTGACGAATAATTTCCTGCTGCAGACTCATCGCACGTTCATCCTTTCCATTCCGTTTTGCCTTAAGTATAGACCAGGCCGCATAGACAAGCAATTTGCTTGCACGGCATGTCAGACCGGCCTCGCGGGGCCGGCATCCCTCTACCGACAGACTATCCAATAGCTGGATTTTTATCCAGCTGTTTGCTAGCATTACGGAAGAACCAACCCAAGAGGAGGCCTTCCCATGATCGATATTCACTGCCACATTCTTCCCGGGATCGACGACGGAGCCGGCGATCTCGAGGAAGCGCTTGCGATGGCGCGTATCTCTTATGAGGACGGAGTGCGCCATATTATCGCAACGCCACATTACAACTCGGTCTACGCTCCGGACGCGGCCTTCGTGCGGGCGTCCGTCGAGCAGCTGCAGCAGGCGCTGGACGAAGCGGCCATCGGCATTACGCTCCACGCCGGCCAGGAAGTGCAGCTGGCCGGAGCCGCCGAGCTGACGCAGATCATCGAGAACCAAAGCGTCCAGCTGCTCGGCCCTACCGGCAGCTTCGTGCTGCTCGAGGAGCCGTGGTCCGGCTATCATCCCGATTCTGAGAAAGCGGTCCGCTACTTGACGGGGCTCGGCATCACGCCGATCATTCCCCATCCCGAGCGGCACGCCTTCTTCCGGGACGAACCGGAGCTGCTGACCAACCTGATCAGCCTCGGCGCCTGGACTCAAGTGTCTGCCGACAGCCTGGCCGGCAATTACAACAAGGAGGCTCAGGCATTCGCAGAATGGCTCGTCGACCAAGACCTCGCTTTCACGCTTGCTACCGACGCCCACAATATAAAACGTAAGCCCAACCTGTCCGCCGGCTATCGGATCGTCGCCGAGCGCGTCGGCGAGGAGAGAACCGAAGCGATTCGGGAGCGGATGCGGCGGATCGTTCCTAAGGTGGACTGACCTCGGCGGACATGCCGGAGGACCGCAACTCTTGGGGGGACCCTTCCCATCCCCTTACCCATATACGCCTTCGCTCTAATCGTTCTTTATCCGATCAGCGGGTACGGGAAGACCCATTATGCCGACGGAATACATAGGACGGCTCGGCTGCCTTTTGACAGAGCGAGCTCACGCCCGTATACTGAATGTCAAATATGTTAGACATTTGGGGAGGCCCCCGCACGATGGTGAACCGGATCAAGGAGCTGCGCAAGGAACGCAGGCTGTCACAGGAGGACCTCGCTCAGGCATGCCGCGTCACCCGGCAGACGATCAACGCGATCGAGAATAACAAGTACGACCCGAGCCTGCAGCTCGCGTTTCAGCTCTCCCGGGTGCTAGGCGTTCCGGTCGACGGGCTGTTCTCCTATCAGCCGGAGTCCGACTAGCCGCATGGCGGAGTCAGCCGGGAGAGCCACGCCCGGACAAAGCAAACCCCCCGAAGCCTGGGACAGTCCAGGCCTTGGGGGGTTATTGGCGTTAGCTGCCCGGAATGCTTACCGGCAGTATTTCTCGAAGGCTTCGGTCAGATCGGCGGCGATCATGTCGGCCGACCGGTCCTCGATCTGGTGGCGCTGGATGAAGTGCACCAGCTCTCCGTCCTTGAACAGGGCGATCGACGGCGAGGACGGCGGGTAGTCGATGTACTCGCGGGCTTTGGCGGTCGCTTCCTTATCCTGTCCGGCGAAGACGGTGAACAGGTGGTCGGGCTTCGCCTCTCCCTGCAGCGCCTTGGCTACGCCCGGGCGGCATTGGCCGGCGGCACAGCCGCAGACGGAGTTGATAACGAGCAGCGCCGTTCCCTTGGCGTCCTCGAGCTGCTCCTGAACTTCCTCCGGTGTACGAAGCTCCTGAACTCCGATCCGGGTCAATTCGTCGCGCATCGGCTGAACCATATCGCGCATATATGCGTCAAAAGACATTGCCATCTTAGCGTTCACTCCTTAACGAGATAAGTAATTGTCACTTACTTTTTATTATACAGGTCCCGAGGAGGAATGGAAAGAACAATGATGACGCCGCGCAAAAGCCGCTCCGGAACGCCGAAGCCCGGAACGGCACTCTCTTCGGCCTCAGGCGCCCCGGTATGATCGGGACACCCGGCCTACCGACGGTTCCCTTCCTCCGGTTCTTCCGCCTCCGGCGGACGCTTCGCCGCGCTTGCCGTATTGCGGACCGCGTGGAGGAAGATCCCTTCCTTCGGCGGGATGCCGCGCTCGAAATAATCTCGGTTCTCGGCGGTATGGAAGCCGATGTCCTTGAACGGATGCACCCACTGGTCTCCCGACATGATAGCGGGATCGGTTTCCGTGCTCCACTGCTCGAGAGGAGAGTCCGCCGAGACATAGTCATGGTCGCCGATCAGGACGCCGTGCTCGTTGACGAACGGCCGCTTCGGTCCCCGCCCCTCCCGGAATTCCGGGAGGAAATCGATCTCGTAGGGATCCAGCCGGTCGTCCCCGACAACGCCGGTCTCCCGGAAGCTCTCCGGTCCTTCTTTATGATCCGTCATGCTCTTCCTACTCAGCCGGGCGGTTCGGGCCGCTCAGCTTCTTGTCGGGGACCGAGCCGGCGAAGGAATCGCGGCCTTCCTTGCGGTTCTGGCGCTCGTGCTTCGCCTGCTCTGGGGATTGGCCCGCCGTCTTGTCCTTCTTCATGGCAATCCTCTCCTTTCTGCCCCTAGTATGCGCGGCGTCCCGCGGTTTTATCATCCGCCTGTTCCCCCGCCGGCCAAACCGGTTACAATAGAGAGAGTGCGCCTAGCGCCGCTATCAAGGCTTACAGCAAAGGAAGATGAAGGTTGGACTATGACATTATCGTAATCGGCAGCGGGTCCGCCGGCCTCATGGCCAGTGTGGCCGCGAGCGGGCGGGGCGCCTCCGTCCTTCTGCTCGATAAAGGAAACAAGCCCGGGCGCAAGCTCGGCATCTCGGGAGGCGGGCGGTGCAACGTCACGAACGCCAAGGAGCTGGACGAGCTGATCCGCCACATTCCGGGCAACGGCCGGTTCCTCCACAGCGCGCTGGCGACGTTCGGGAACAAGGATATCATCGCTTTTTTTGAAGGGCTGGGCATCCGGTTGAAGGAAGAGGACAACGGGCGCATGTTCCCGGTTACCGACAAAGCCAAGACGGTCGTCGACGCATTGGTGAACCGGGTCCGCTCCCAAGGGGTGGAGATGCGGCTGAACAGCCCCGTCGACCGTCCCCTCTTCGAGGACGGTCGCGTCGCGGGCGTCCGGCTGCGAACCGGCGAGGAGCTTCGCTGCAGGGCCGTCATCGTCGCCGTCGGCGGCAAGTCGGTGCCGCATACCGGCTCGGAGGGCGACGGCTACGCCTGGGCGGAGAGTGCCGGCCATACGGTAACCGAGCTGTACCCGACCGAGGTGCCGCTTACGTCGGCCGAGGCGTTCATCCAAAGCAAGGAGCTGCAGGGCCTCTCGCTCCGGGACATCCGTCTGACCGTGTGGAATCCCAAAGGGAAGAAGCTGATCCAGCACGACGGCGACATGATCTTCACGCACTTCGGCCTGTCGGGTCCTGCGGTGCTGCGCTGCAGCCAGTTCGTCGTAAAGGCCCGGAAGCAGTTCGATGTGCCGACCGTCAAGCTGACGCTCGATCTCTTCCCGGACAAGTCTTCCGGCGAGATCTTCGAGGAGACGCTGGCGCTTGTCCGCGACGAGCCCAAAAAAGCGATTAAAAACGTGCTGAAGGGCTACGTGCCCGAGCGCATGCTGCCGATTCTGTTCCGCAAGGCGGGGCTCCAGGCCGAGCTGACGCACGCCAATCTGCCGAAGACCCAGTGGCAGACGCTGGCGGAGCTCGTCAAGGCGTTCCCCATCAACGTGAACGGAACGCTGTCCATAGAAGAGGCGTTCGTGACGGGCGGCGGCGTCCATCTGAAGGAGATCGATCCGCGGACGATGGAGTCGAAGCTGATGCAGGGGCTTTATTTTTGCGGCGAGGTGCTGGACATTCACGGCTATACCGGCGGCTACAACATTACGGCGGCGTTCTCGACCGGGTACACGGCGGGCAAGAGCGCGGCCGAGGCCGCAAGCGGCCAGACGCTCGAGTAAGGCTTCGCATCCGCAGGAGAGCTAGAGCAAGCGCCGGAGAGATCCGGCGCTTTTTGGCGTTTGTGCCTCCGTTCCAATTTGCTGATGAATCTTCCGGAATTGTGGTTAATTAGGAGGAAGATGGGTTTGTCAAGCTTTTTTGCGGAGCGGAACCGATGGAGGTGCAACCGATGAAAAAAGCAATCAAATACGCCGTGGCGTTCCTCTTCCTGCTGCAAGCGATGCTTCCTTACCTGCTCCCTCTCGAGCCACTCTACGATTACCGGGTGCGCGAGGACAAGTTCGCTCAAGACAGCCGGAACTACCATGCGCTATTGGACCGGCTCAAGGTGGAGATCGACGATAATCGGATCCGGGACTACATCGTCATCCTAGGGGATTCGGTCGCGTACGGAAGCGCGGTCCAGCCGGAAGAGTCCGTCGGCTATTATATGGAGCAGCTGCGCGTCAAGGAAGGCGGCTACGGCAAGCCGGCTATCTTCAACCTGGCGCAGCCGGGCATGCAGGCGGGCGATATGTACGCAATGCTGCTGCTGCTCGACCGCTACGGCATCTCGACCGACCGGGTCGTGCTGAACGTCCGGTACGACGATTTCGCACCGCGCCGGCCGGGACCCGCCATCGCCGCACTGCTGCCCGATACGCTGCACGATCTCGACCGGGACAGCTACGCGCATCTGGAGCCTCAACTCGCGTCGAACGGCCACCATACGCCGGGCAACCGGCTCGGGCAGTCGCTCGCCTACGCGAGAGACCAGATCGCGGCGTCGGTATCGCTTATCCGCTACAAGGATGTTCTGGCTGAGCAGGCCAGCTTAGCATACGAGCGCTATTTTGAGAGCCGGGCGCAGGCGTATTCCGAGCAGGAGCAATCGGTTCCGGCGGAAGCGGACGTCCCGGCGGAGGTGCCGTCCACCCTATCCCGGGAGACGTTCGACCTGACGGACGCAAGCCCCCAGGTCTACATGCTGGAGAAGATCATGGAGCATCAGAAGGGCAAAGAGACGCTCGTCTTCCTCGCCGGCATCAACGAGACCGCCCACGCGGAGGAGCTGGCGGACACCCGGGTAAGGGACAATCTGCAGCGAATCAACGGCTACTTCGCGGACAAGCCGGTGAAGTACTTGAATCTGCAAGGCCGGCTCACAGACGAGTATTATGCCGACGACGTGCTTTACAATGCGAACGGGTACCGGGCCATCGCCGCGATGCTGTGGGAAGAGATGCGGCAGACGAAGGACGAATGAACCGCCGCAAAATCAGTGGCGGGCGTCAGCTCAGGCGTCAGCTCAGGCGTCAGCTCGGGCGTCAGCTCGGGCGTCAGCTCGGGCGAAGCGTGAACCAAAAAAGGCGGAGCCGCAGCATCCCGTGGGGATGGCGGCTCCGCCTTTTGCAGCCCGCAGGCTGTTCCTCAGATGAGGAGATTGAACAGCAGCGGATCCTTGTTCAGCTCGACATATTCGAAGCCCTTGCGCGTCATGCGCTCGATCAGCGGACCGTAATCGTCGCGCGACTTCAGCTCGATGCCGACCAGCGCCGGCCCGTTCTCCTTGTTGTGCTTCTTGGTATACTCGAACCGGGTAATATCGTCGCTGGGCCCCAGCACATCGTCCAGAAACTCGCGCAGGGCGCCGGCCCGCTGCGGGAAGTTGACCGTGAAGTAATGCTTGAGGCCCTCGTACATGAGCGAGCGCTCCTTGATCTCCTGCATCCGGTCGATGTCGTTGTTGCCTCCGCTGATGACGCAGACGACTGTCTTGCCCGCCAGCTCTTCCCGGTACAGGTCGAGCGCGGCGATCGGCAGCGCGCCGGCCGGTTCGGCGACGATCGCATTCTCGTTGTACAGCTCGAGAATCGTCGTACACACCTTGCCCTCCGGCACGAGCACGACGTCGTCGAGCACGTCGCGGCACACCTCGAACGTCAGCTGACCGACCTTCTTGACGGCGGCGCCGTCGACGAACTTCTCGATCTGCTCGAGGCCCGTCACCTCGTTGCGCTCCAGCGCATGCGTCAGCGAAGCCGCGCCGGTCGGCTCTACGCCGACGACGCGGGTCCGCGGGCTGATCGCCTTGACATACGTGCCGACGCCGGCAGCGAGGCCCCCGCCCCCTACCGTAACGAAGACGTAGTCGGCCGGCACGGGCAGTTCTTCCATCATCTCCATCGCCACGGTGCCGTTGCCGGCGATGATCCGCTTGTCGTCAAACGGGTGGATGAACGTCATCCCTTCCTCCCGGCTGACGCGGATAGCCGCGTCATACGCATCGTCGAACGTGTCGCCGGTCAGGATAACCTCGACGTAGCTGCCGCCGAACCGGCTCACCTGGCTCACCTTCTGCCGCGGTGTCGTCGCGGGCATGAAGATTTTGCCGCGAATTTGCAGCGTCTGGCACGAATAGGCGACTCCCTGCGCGTGGTTGCCCGCGCTGGCGCAGACGATGCCGCGCGCCCGGTCCTCCTCGCCGAGCGAACGGATCCAGTGATAGGCTCCGCGGATCTTGAACGACCGAACCACCTGCAGGTCCTCCCGCTTCAAATACACCTGGCAGCCGTATTTGGCCGACAGAATCGGATCCTTTTGCAGCGGCGTCCGCCGCACGACCTCCTTCAGCGCGTGATGCGCCACTACAATATCCTGCATAGTAACCTGCTCTTCCACCTTGTTTCCGGCCATGGTTGCGCCCTCCTTCTCTTTCGGTTTTGCAGAGACAGACAACAAAAAAATCCCGTCCCCCCAAGGGACGAGATTAGCTCTCGCGTGACCACCCTACTTCCAAGAAGCCCCGCCGTCTGCTGACGATCGACAGGCCTTACCCGGCACCTCTGCTGCGTACCATCATACGCGGTCCTTGTAACGGCGGACTCCCGTCCATCCTTACTTGCTCTCCCGAGCGTTCGGCATGGCTTCTCGGAGAAGATATTCGGCTCACGTCCGACCGTCGGCTCTCAGCGGGCACCGACTCTCTGGCAGATCGCAATCGCGGCTTACTTGGTCTCGTCAAGCGAATGTATTCAGGTGAAATTTAGTATAGTTATACTCCTTTTCCCCGGCCAAGTCAATTGGGAATCGACGTCATGGCGTAGGAGGCGGCGATTCCGAGAACAGCGCCGGCGGGAAGCAGGAGGAGCGCGCCCCACGGAGGAAACACAAACGCCCCCAGTACTATGCTCATCAAGAGCACCGGCGGCAGCACGAGTACCGCCACGGCGCGCGGACCCGCGGCTACGACCAAAGCGTCGGGCCGGGGAAACAGCTGGAGGTAGCGGGCCGCGAGCGTCTCCTTCCATCCGAGCCTCGCCAGATAGGCGAGCATGAAGCTTCCTCCCACCCACAGCATCCACTTGGCAGGCGCGGGAAGCACGGCCATCGCCCCCGTGCTGAGAAAGGCCAGCTGCAAGTACAGACGGAAGCTCGCCGGGTTGCGCAGGAACGCCTTGACGGCGGCCTCCGCCAGACCGGCCGCCGGCGAGCGGCGGCGAAACAGCCGGTTCGACGAGCGGAACAGCTGCGGCCGGCGGCGGCTCGACACCGGAGGGCGGGGCATCGCCTGGCCGATCAGGAACGAGGTGAAGCGCAGCTTGAGCTTGTGATCCTCGGCGGCATCCTGGAGCGCATAGACGTGGCGCTGCAGACGCCGGTGCGCCAGGCCGAGCAGCGCCGCCGCCAGCAGCGCGGCGTACAGCCCGGCATAGGCTGGCTGCAGCAAGAGCAGCAGCCAGCCGGCCGCGAGCAGCCCGGCGCCGAGCAGGTGCAGCAGCAGCTGGGCCGCAATGCGCCGCCAGCCGCGCAGCAGGCGCTCCAGCCACTGGGCCGCGACCGCGAGGCCGGTGCGCAGCAGCGCTGTCAGCAGGCCGAGCAGCACCGCCTCTGCGGCGGAGAGGCCTGCCTGGCGCACAAGCACCGGCGCGAGGATCGCGACGGCCAGGGCAGCCAGCGCGGCGTGCACGACGGCCGAATAAGCGAGCCCCGCGCGCATGAGGGAGCGCCGCCAGGCCGGCCGCGTGAAGACGAAGAGCTGATCCGCTTCCTCGAGATAGAAGCGGATGCGTCCGGACAGCGCGGCCAGCGTGAGCAGCACCGCGGCGGCAGCTCCCCCGTAGAGCTCGAGCCAGGCGGGCGGAGCGGTCCACCAGAGCCAATATTGGTAGCCGAAGACGGCGAGCGCCGGCAGCAGAAGATAGACGCCGACGATCCAGTCAAAGGCGGATCGCCAGGCCCGCCACTGGAAGCGGGCATCGTCCCGCAGCCGGCGGACAAACAACTGATGAGGAGTACGCAGCATGGCCGTCCCTCCCTAGGTCAGCTTCAGGAAGCAGTCGAACAGCGACGCTCCCGGAAGTCCGCTGCTAAGCCGTAGCTCGTCCATCGTCCCCTGCGCGACGAGCCGGCCTTTGTCCAGCAGCAGGAATGTGTCGCACAGCCGCTCCGCGGTGTCGAGCACGTGCGTCGACATGAGGATGCCGGCGCCGCGCTGCCGCTCCTCCTCCAGCAGCTCGATCAGGTCCTGGACGGCGCGCGGGTCGAGGCCGATGAACGGCTCGTCCACGATGTAGACGTCCGGCTTCTGCAGGAAGGCGACGAGCAGCATGATTTTTTGCTGCATTCCTTTGGAAAAGCTGCCGGGCAGGTGATGACGCACCTCGGTCAGCCGAAAACGCGCCAGCAGCCGTTCGGCGTCGGCGCGGAACGCTTCAGGCTCCAGCTCCCACACCGCGGCCGCCAACTCCAGATGCTCCCACAGCGTCAAATGCTCGTAAAGAACCGGATGCTCGGGGATGTAGGAATAGGGCCCGCTAAATACGACTGTTCCTTCTCGTTTGCCGAGCAGTCCGAGTATAGCTTTGATCGTCGTGCTCTTGCCCGCTCCGTTCGGGCCGATCAGCCCGACCCATTCTCCCTCCCGCACCGTGAAGGCGACATCGGACACGACCGCGCTCCGGTCCGGATAGCCTGCCTCCCGCAGCTCTACCTGAAGCTTCTCCATATCCCTCAACCTTTCTCAATCTGTCTCTCTACTATGTCTATGTCTATTTTATACGAAACGAGGAAGCTTTCGTGTCGAACCTCAATTGCCTGTCCGTTACACACAAAAAAAGAGAAAGCCTGCGCTTTCTCTCCTCCGCCCGTCTGCAGGCGGCTCTCCTATCCGGTTAGCGTATGGGTTCTGTCGGCCGCCGTTCTCCGGCGGTCTGCGGCCGGTCCCCGCTCATCAGGGTCCGTCCCGGGTCTGGGGTCTAGCGCTTGTGCGACACTTTGCGCAGCGGGGTGTGTTTGTCTTTTTTGAGGCCGGGGCCGTAAATGTGCAGCATCAGGTTCACCAGATCCTCGTCGTACATGACATCCGCCCAGCGGTTCAGCTCCTCAAGCGCCTCCTCGATCCGCACCGTCCTGCCGAGCCGCCGGTCGTAGCCGGTTATCGAGGCGAACGTATCGGCAACGCGCAGAATGCGGGCATTGAGCGTGATGTCCTTCCACGTCTTCTCGAACGGGAAGCCCGTGCCATCCAGGTTCTCGTGGTGCTGCAGCACCGCCTCGCCGTCCACAAGACCTCTTACGATGAGCGGCTCCAGCAGGCCCCAGCTGTACGTGGGGTGCAGCCGGACGCGCCGCTCCGCTTCCTCGTCCTCGCCCTGCAGCTCCCTGTCGCCGAGCCGCAGGCGTCCGATGTCCATCAGCAGGGCGGTGCGGTACAGCACCTCCTGTTCGTTGTCGTCCATGTTCAGGTACTGGGCGATCAGCAGAGCGTAATACGCTGTCCGCGTCGCCTGCTCATGAAGGCGGGCATCCGCCTGTTTCATCCGTTTAAGCAAAAAAGCCGTCTGGGGGTTGTCCAAGCAGAACATGTCGGACATGCTCTTGATCTCGTTTACCGGAGGTGAGTAGGTCATGGTCTCGTCTCCCCTTTCCCTATCTATCGAATGGCTGCTCGCTTCTATGTTGTCGATCTCTTTGTCTCTATTGTCTATTACTGTCGCTTTATGCGGTATCCCCGTTCTTTCTTATTCTTTACCCAGCTTTTGCCGGAACGCTATCACACCTATTTCCTACTCGCGATTCCCCTCCGGGAGCCTGTCCTCCCCGCCCAAACGGCAAAACAGCCGAACCCGCGCCCCGCGCGACATTCGGCTGTCCGATTCGTTGTCCTATTCTTCCTATCGATCCTGCTATACGATCTTCTAACGAGGCCCCGTTCCTTCAAATGCTCTCGGTCTTCCTATTGAGCTCTCCAGGTCGGACCAGCTGCTAATTCTGCCCGTATCCGCGCTGGTACACGAGCGCGATCAGCTGTGACCGGTCCGTCACGCCCAGCTTCTGAAAGATGTTGGTCATATGGTTCTTGACCGTATGCTCGCTGATGAACAGCGTCTCGGCAATCTCCCGGTTGCTCCGGCCGGTCGCCACCAGGCGGAGTACCTCCTGCTCCCGCGACGACAGACCGAGCTCTTTCATGCTCTTGACCGGCTCCTTGACGTCCACCGGTCCCTCCAGGGACAGCTCCAGCTCCAGCGTCTCCCGCCGTTCCCGGAACGCCTCGAACCGCTTCCGGAGCGCGGGAGACACCGCACCGAGCGGATGCCGGCCGGCCTTGAACGCGTAACCGGCGCTGCCGAGCGCTAGCACAACGATCTGGCTGGCCTCGCCGAACGCGGCGTCGGCCTGCGAAACCGGCTGCTCGCCCGCGGCCTTGACGATCTCTCGCATCTCGTTCAGAACGTGCAATAGCCCCGGATCGCCGATCCACTCCCGTATAATCTCGCCCTCCAGCGGGGCGAGGCAGCAGGCGTCGCCGATCCGCTCGGTCTCCTCGGCGGACAGGCCCCGCTCCTTGGCGAACGCGGCGCCGAGCTCCTTGGCCTCGAGCGTGTGGCTGTACGCCTCGGGATTCCACTGCTTGACCGTGCGGTGCAGCAGCTGGACGACGCTCGGCCCCTGCTGGCGCTCCCTCTCCGCGATCCGCACGAGCGCGGCGCTGCCCATCATTGCGAGGCTGAGGAACAGCTCACGGGCGTCCGCCTCGTCGGTCGGGCGCTTCAGCCCGATCAGGAAGACGCCGAGGAATTTCCCCTTGCTGACGAGGGGGCACTCCAGGTAGCGTACGCCTTCCCGCTCCCGCATGGTTACCAGATCGGCCGACAGCTCGTCCTCCTGGAAACCCTCGTACCGCGGCACGATGTCGCGGAGCCGGGCTTCGGCCTCCCGCTGCGGGAGTCCCCGCGAGACGACCTGCGCCTTGCCAGACGGCTGGCGCAGGAAGACGGCGGCGTAGGGGCTCTCGAACAGATTGACGCTCATGTCGATGAGGATGAACATCGCCCGTTTTCTCTCCTCGACGAGCGTCAGCGTCCGCGCGATCTCCATCATCATGGTCAATCGTATGTAATGTTTGTTCCGCTCATCCCGGAGCATGTCCACCACCTGGCGGGCGCCGAGGAGGGAGGCGAAGGTCTGGCCGAGCTCGTAGACCTCCTCTCCCGCCGTTTCCTCCCGTACGGTGCCGGCGAACAGGACGCCGCGCACGGACTGCTCCAGCAGCACCGGAAAAGCGTAAAGCGTATGCGGCCGGATGCCGAGCCGGGAGAAGAAGACAGAGCGGGGATCGCGCTCCATCTCCGTCCAGCGCGCCGGCTGCCCGGTCGTCGCCGCCTGGCCGAGGAACCCTTCGCCGAGGGAGAACGAGGTGCCGAGCAGCCCCGCCGCCTGCTCGCCGACCAGGTCGGCAATCTGGAAGCGCATCGCCTCCGCCCGGTGCGCATAGCCGACGAAGCCGAGGCTCCGGTCGGCCTGCTTGAGCAGCCGCAGCGCGTCCATCAGCCGGAAACCCGGCTTGTCCACCAGCTGCGCCGCCTCCCGGATGAGGTGGGCCTGGTGCCGTTTTCCGCCCGCTGCGTCCCCGTCGTCCTGGCGAAGCAGAAGGCTGGCCGTCTGCGCGAAGCGCGAGAGCTGCTCCAGCAGCCGGTGCTTCTCTCCCGCGTTCAGCAGCGGCAGCTCGGCTCGAAGCGTCGCCCAGCTCCCTTCCTGCCTGCCGCTGTGCGCTTCATAGTCCTGCAGCGCCTTGCTCATCCGCGCTTCTGCGAAGAACGCTCCCCAGACGATGCCCGCCTTGCCCGTATCAGCGGGAATCGGAACCGCAGCCAGCTTCACCCCGGCCTCGATCTCATAATCGAGCGCCGGACTCCCGGGCCTGCCGCTCTTCCAGATCCCGGCGAGCTCCTGCAGCAGCCTTGGCGCGCCATCCTCTTCCGCCAGCAGCCGGGACAGCCAGTCCTCCCGGCCGGAGGGCTTCGTGAGCAGGGCGCCCTCGCTGTCGGTGATCGCCAGACCGAGACCGGTCAGCGCCGCGAACGCATCCTGAACCGTCTGCAGCTGGCTCATGGGCGAGCCCACTCGAGATCGGAATCAGCCGCGACCGCCGGCTGGATGTAGCGGTAGATGGCGCGCTGTCCCTCTCCCAGCCGTTCGAGGATGGCGAGCTCCACAAGGCGGCCTAGAATCGTTTCCAGATGGTCGGGTCTGCGGCCGAGCCGGAGCGCGAGTCCCTGGACGGACTCGAGCGTATAGGGATTGGCTTCAAAAAACAGCGTGCACTCCAGCTGCAGCCGGAGCGTAAGTTCGTCGCGCATGAATACCTCCTAAGGATTCGCGAATGCCGGCCGCTAGACGAGCCGGATGAAGGGATAAGCGGCTACGTTCTCGACGAGCAGCGGCTCGGAGATTTTGCCGGTCGGCGACTTGGTTACCTGGGCGAATTGGTAGGCTCCGTCCACCCAGGTCCGCACCACTGCGTTCGAGGTCCGCTCAAGAAACGACGACGTCTCCTCGCCGATCTCGGAGAAGTTGCACAGCAGCATGACGGTCATGCCGTACGAGCGCGCCATCGCCGTCTCGGAGGGAAGCGTCTTCAGGACATAGTCCCGTCCCCGCTCCGCGAAGATCGTGTTCAGGTCGTAATATAGGAACCACCGGCGGCCTTGCTCCAGCCCTTCCTTCAGGATCGGAAACAGCTTTTCGCGCTGCCAGCTCCGATACGCTTCGTTATCGAGGCAGCTTGCATCGAGCACCTGCGGCTGGACCGCCTCGGGGTAATGGCGGTCGTACTGCTCGATATACCAAACATCGCGGGCGGCCGCCTTGTCCGCCATCGAGATGCCGTACAGGGCGAGCAGCCGCTCATTGTCGCCCGGCGTGTTGAAGCTGGACAGCATGGCCAGCAGCTTATCTCCCTGATGCAGATGGCTCGCAACGATCGCGCCGACGAGATACTTGTAGTTGGCCTTGCTGTTCGTGTCGACCAGAAGCACCGTTCCCCTCGGCACGCCGCCGCCGAACAGCTGGTCCAGCCGGCCGATCCCGGTCGCCACCTGGTCGGATTGCTTCAGCAGCGCGACATCCTCCAGCATCGAGCGGGCTGGCACGACATGGATGCCCTCATCCAGAATCCGGTAAGCGTGCTCACCTTCGCAGATGGGACGCCCCCGCATCTTGAGCACCTCCAGCGTGCGCATCCGGAACTTGCCCATATGCGGCCGCAGCGCGAGACGAACGACCCCGTCGAACAGATAGTTCTCAAAGGGCGGCTCTCCGCCGCTTTGCTCCGTCTCCTCCCGCAGCAGCAGAGAGGTCAGCCGGTGCTTGCGAAGAACGGTGCGCAGTCCGTACAGCGTCTGGCGGAGGTTTTCCCGCTCCCCGGCGTCGTATCGGTACAGACTGATGCTGTCGATGACGACCCGACGGCAGCCAATCTCTTTCAGCAGCTGCTCGAACAGGCCTCCCGGCTCCGTCATCTGCTCAAGCAGCAGCCCGGGTGACATGCAGAGGACGCGCAGCCGGTTTTCTTTTTCCAGCCGCTTCAGCTCCCAGCCGAACGCCGCCATATCCCGGTACAGCTGCTCGGGCAGCTCCTCGAACGTTATGTAGAGGCCTGCCTCTCCTTCGCGGACGGCCCCGTTGTACAAAAACTGCATGCCGAGCGTCGTCTTGCCCGTCCCCGGCGCTCCTTCCACGATTACCGTCGAGCCGCGGGGGATGCCGCCGTTCAGGATATCGTCGAACCCATCGATACCGGAGGACACCAAGTTCATGTCCGGCTCACCTTCTCTCTATGTAGACTTCCGCACAAATCTCGTTGAAATAATCAGTCCTACTTTACCATATTTCGACAATAAAGTCCCATCGACCGATAGACCCGAATCTGGCCGCCGAACCGGGCCACACGCAACGGGCAAACAAAAAAAGCGGCCTGCTGCAGGCGGCCGCCCTCTCGTATCGGCTCTAGAGCCAGAAGAACATCAGCTTGAAAATGAGAAACGCCAGGACAAACGAGATCGGGATCGTGATGACCCACGTCATGATCATACGCCCGACCGTGCTCCAGTTGACCGATTTGGGCCGGATTGCGGTGCCCGTTCCGATGATCGACGAGGTGATGACATGCGTCGTGGAGAGCGGCATGCCAAAATGCGTCGCCGTCTGGAGAACGATCGTCGAAGTGACGTCCGAGGCGAATCCGTTCATCGGCTCGAGCTTGAACAGCTTCTTGCCGACCGTCTTGATGATCCGCATCCCGCCGGATGCGGTTCCAAGCCCCATCGCGGTCGCCGCAGCAATCTTAACCCACAAGGGGACGTGCAGCTCCGTCTGGAAGTTCCCCGCCATGAGGGCGAACACGATAATCCCCATCGCCTTCTGGGCGTCGTTGGAGCCGTGCGAAAACGCCTGCGCAGCCGCGGACACAATCTGCAGCAGCCGGAAATTCCGGTTCACCTTGCTCGGCGACCGGTTGCCGAGGAGCAGCACGATCCAGCGGATGATGTGCAGCACGACAAAGCCGACCAGGAACGCCACCACCGGCGACAGGACGAGAACAAGCAGAATTTTGTTGAAACCGGACCAGTTGATCGAAGCAAGGCCCGCACCGGCGGCCACCGCTCCCGCCAGCGAGCCGATCAGCGTGTGCGAGGAGGAGGACGGGATGCCGAAATACCAGGTCACCAGGTTCCACACGATAGCGGAGATGAGCGCGGCGATGACGATTTCCATGCCGTGGTTAATATTCATCGGGTTCGCGATGCTCCCCCCGATATTCTTCGCCACCCCTTCGAACAAGATCGCTCCAAGGAAGTTAAGCACCGCCGCCATCATGATGGCGACGCGAGGCGTCAGCGCTTTGGTCGAAATGGACGTGGCGATCGCATTGGCCGTGTCGTGAAACCCGTTGATGAAGTCAAAAACCAGAGCAAGAAACACGATGATGATCAAGATAGTCAAAGCACTCAAGGGAGGACCTCCTAGGATAGCTTGTCCAGTCAAACGGTCGGCAGCGAGCGGGCCTGCAGGGCGGGATTCCGTTCCGATTTGCCACTAGAAATCATACCACAGAACTTCCGAAAAAGTTACGCAAAATCCGCGGAAATCACCGGGAAATCGGCATTTTTCAACTGCAATCGCTTCACTTGGTTCCTCTACAATTTATACCCATGGATTCAATTTCCTAAAACAAGAAGATCATTCCTGTACCGGTTCGTTCGCGCAAACCGCTCCTATTATCCATCCAGGTATCGGCCTCTGTAAAGGACCAGAATGTGTCCATAACCGGGTCCTCGGCAAGCCGGCGGCCAAACGCAAAGACACCCGTCCGGGCCGGACGGGTGTCTTTGCTTACTGCCGCTGCCTACTCCTGTTCGGCCAGACGGTCACAGTATACGTGGATAGCCTCCCGCAAAAAAGCGGCGAGCCCTTCCTTGTATTTGTCGATATTGGCAGTGAATCGCTCATCCTGCACATACAGGTCTCCGAGCCCCCGGAAAATGTCCGGCGTGCAGTCGTAGAACGTATCGGTGATGCCCTGCCGCAGATCCGCTACTGCTTCCTGCACCCGCGGATCTCCCGGGCCCCCGTCCATCGCCTCGATGATCGCGGCATAATTGCGCTCCATCCGCTCTTTTATGAACGCCCAATCGTTCGGTCCGTAGGCGGCCGCCCGCTCCTCCGCCGCTTCGACGGCCGCTTCTCCGTAGCGCTCCCGCGCTTCCGCCGCATACTTGCGCTTGTGCTCCTCGAACGGAGTTTCGTCGAACCCTTCGAACATGTCTTTCCCGCTCATTGTCCTTCCCCCTTCCATTGCCTCGATCGTTCGGTCCAGCGTCGCCACAATGGCAGCCAGCCGGCGCTGCTTCTCGAGCAGCAGCTCCCGGTGGGCGGCCAGCGCCTGCTTGCGGTCGAAGTCCGGCCGGTCGATGATCTGCCGGATCTCCTGCAGCGGAACGCCCAGCTCCCGAAAGAGCAGAATCTGCTGCAGCCGCTCGAGCTCCCGCTCCTTATAGAGCCGGTAGCCCGCCGGGCTGACCGAGCCCGGCTTCAGGAGGCCGATCTCATCGTAATGATGGAGCGTCCGGACGCTGATGCCGACGAGCGTCGCCACTTCCTTCACCAGATAAGCCATCTCCTCACCTCCTGGATTCAGCATAAGGCCTCACGTAACGGGAGAGTCAATCCCTAATATTGCGGGCGTGCCGGGACATTAGCGCGGTAACGGTTCGAGTCCGATACATGCCTGCCGAGAGATCGGGGTCCAGGCGGGCAAGTGGAGAGAACGAAACGGCCCTATTCCGCCAGCAGGCTGTGCTGGCAGGCGGTGTGCAGGTCTCGCCACGTCCGGTTCAGTGCCGTTCCTTCCATCAATGCGGCCATGCCGAGCTTCGGGAATACGGCCTGGGCCGTCTCCCGCGCCGTCCGGCCCATCGCCTTGCAGGCTGCCGATACCTCGCTCTGTTCCTCGTCCGTCAGCGCTCCAGCCTCTACGACCCGCTCCCATGTCCGCTCCACCGCTTCGTAATAGACTCGAGCTGCGGCGTCGAGAAGGGCTTCCGCTTCCCGAATCGCTTCGGCGGTCCGGTCCGCGCGCCCCGGTTTTGCCGCCTCCCATCCGTCCCGGCTGCGCTCCACGAACCGTCCGGCCTCCTCCAGGTAATGCCGGGCAATACCAAGCCCGACCGCCGCGAACGATCCTTGCGCGAACGGCAGGAACGGATACCGGTACAGCGGATCCGTCCCGGGCGCCGGCGGCGCGGTCAAGTCGAAGGTCCGCTCCTCCGGCACGAACTGGTCCGTCACCTCGATCGTATGGCTGCCGGTTGCCTTCAGCCCGAAGCTCGCCCAATCCTCCCGAATCGTCACCTGCTCGGGACGGAAGGCGAACGACCGGATCTCTCCGGCCGGCACTCCTTCTCCGCGGTCGATGACACAATTGGCCGTGAACGTGGTAGCGTATGGCGCTCCGCTGCAGTATTTCCACCGCCCGCTCACCTGGTAGCCGCCCTCTACCGGCACGGCGGTGCCGGTCGGCATGCCGCTGCCCGCGATGACCGCCTCCCGGCGCTCGAATACCTCTCTTGCCGTCTCAGGCGTCATGGCCGGCGCGAAGACCCCACCGCCCGCCCCGATCGTCACGAGCCAGCCGGCGTTGCCGTCCGCCCGGGATACCTCCTCGAAGACCCGGAACGCCTCCGGCAGCGGGGCCATCCGCCCGCCGAGCTCTTCCGGTACGAACAGCTTGAACAGCCGCTCCTTGTACAGCCAATCCAATACCCAGACGGGCAGCTCACCCGCCTGCTCGATCCGGTCTGCCTGCTCCCGCAGCCGCTCCCGGATTCCTTCTTCCCAACCCCACATGTCTATCCCTCCCGTAATTCTGTCTCTATTTTACTGCAAAAGGAGGCGCGGCGCCTGTCTTGTTTGCCTCAGCGGGCGGGCTCCCTGCGGGTTCCGTCTTTCGCAGGAACTTGTTCCGGCGGCCAAAAATAGGTATTCTCAAAGTAGCTTATTTTTCACAAGGAGGTCCTCGCCACGATGGGGAGTCCCGGCAATCGAACGGATCGGTTCAAATGGCTGTTTCTGAACAACAGATTTGTCTTGTTTCTCCTCATTCTCTTGTTAATCGGCCTGAATATTTGGGTGCTGAACAAAATCCCATTCGTCTTTCTCCCTTTTATTGTGCTGGTCAAGACGGTTCTGCTTCCCCTCATTCTGACCGGCATCGTGTACTACCTGCTCAATCCGCTGGTCGACCGTCTCGAGAGACGGGGCGTCAAGCGGGGCTATGCCATCCTGCTGCTCTACCTGCTGATCGCCTGCATTCTGACCGTCGTCATCATGACGGTCATTCCGCTCATCCAGAAGCAGGTCGTCAGCCTGATGCAGAACGTGCCCAAGTATATCGAGGAGATTCAAGAGCAGTTCGAGGAAATGACCGGCAGTACCATCATCGCCCAGCTGCAGCAGGCGATTCATCTGGATTCGACCGATTGGATGAGTACGGTGACCGAGCGGGTGACGACCATTCTCAAGACGGCCGGCACCAGCATTGGCGGCTTTCTGGGCGCGCTCACTGAGACGCTGCTCGCGATCGTCACCGTTCCATTCATTCTGTTCTACCTGCTCAAAGACGGCAAGAAGCTGCCGCGCTACATTCTCGCTTTCGTCCCGGTGTCCCTCCGGCGGCAGACGAACCGGGTCATGACCGAGATGAACCACCAAATCAGCTCGTACATCCGCGGCCAGATCATCGTGAGCTTCTGCATCGGCTTCCTGCTCTACATCGGCTATCTGATCATCGGGCTGGACTACTCCCTCGTGCTCGCCATCATCGCAGCCTGCACGAGCGTCGTGCCGTATCTCGGCCCCGCGATTGCCATTACGCCGGCGCTCATCGTGGCGATCGTCACGTCCCCGGTCATGCTGCTCAAGATGATCGTCATCTGGACGATCGTGCAGCTGATCGAGGGCAAATTCATCTCGCCGCAGATTATGGGCAAGACGCTCGAGATTCACCCGGTGACGATCATCTTCGTCATCCTGACGGCGGGGAACCTGTTCGGCATCGTCGGCATCATTCTAGCGGTGCCTGGGTATGCGGTGCTCAAGGTCATCTGCACCCACTTGTTCCATTGGTTCAAGATTCGGTCCCATCTGTACGATGATGACCTGAACAACCCGATCAAGCCGAAGATCTGACGACAATCGGGCTTTGGCCACGCTTCCGCAATAAAAAAGCCTGGAGCAGGCGCCTAACGGCGCTGTCTCCGGGCTTTTTCGGTGTCTTGAGCCGTGTTCCGCGAGTTGGCGCGGCTTCCTCGCTCTCGGGGTACTCCGGCCTAGTCGAGACGGATAGCTCGCTCCGGCTCCAGCTGATCCGTTTCTGGCCGCCCGTTCCGCATTCAAAGCGGCTTGCGGCCAATCGCGCCGAAGTAAAGCGGCAGCCGATCGACGGCGGCATCGGGTCGTGCCGGCTCGTCGACCCGCAGCAGCGTGAAGCCTGCTTCGAGGAAGCTATTCACGTAGTCCGCCAGCGGCCGATGATAGGCCCCCACCGTGGAGCGGATCGTGCCGGTGCCGGATGAGATCCAGAATTGGGGCGTGTACTCGCGAATTCGGCGAGAGCCGTCGCCCTCCGGGGCGCTAAACGGCGACTGGAAGCAAGGGTGCGTAATGATCCATACGAACGTGCCGCCCGGTTTAAGGATGCGGGAGGCCGCCGCGAAGACGCTGCGGTGATCCGGCACGTCGACCAGCATCACGCAGGAGACGGAGAAGTCATACGCCCCGTCCGGCAGGGAGGCAAGCGTCATCGCATCGTCCTGCACCCATGCTGTCCCGCCGGACTTCCGCCGGGCGTAGTCCAGCAGCCGGCCGCTCAGATCGACGCCCGTCATCGCGGCGCCCAGCCGTTCCAGCCGGACGGCGAGCTCTCCCTGGCCGCAGCCGATGTCACACCCTTGCATCCCCTCGAGTCCGAGCGGGCGAAGCTGCTCCAGCACGTACCGGTAGGCGGCTTCGGACCGTCCCGTCTCGACCATCTCGTTATACTGCTCCGCGAATGCGTCATACTGAGCCATCTGCTTTGCCCTCCTCTCCTATACCGCTATTGAATGACTATGCCGCCGCGGTCCAACTCTTCCCGAATCGGCCCTCTGTCCCAGCTGAGCCGGGTCGTCCAGACCGTGCTGTCTCCTATCTCCATACTTCCCGGCAGGGTCACGACGGCGCTGGCGGCTATTCCGGAGACGGAGGCGGTGGACCTCGCCAGCGACAGCTCCAGCTCACCCGGTCCGTCGCAGGCGAGAACGAAGCGCCGGCCTCTGTAGCTCAGCCGGATGACTCCTCTGCCGGCAGCTGCCGCCCGGATGCCCTCTTCGCCGTCATGGACGAGCAGCGGGACATACTGGCGGACCGAGACGAGGGGCGCCAGCGCCGTCAGCCGGTACGCCCAGGCGAAGCCGCCGGGCTCCACCCGGATCTCTTTTTCCACGCGCACATGCTCGGTTGACCAGACTAGGCGGAGCCCTTCGTCGGCGGCAGCCGCAGGTACATTCTCGGTTCCCGAAGGATATTCCAATCGGCCATCGCCGAGCTCGATCAGCACGCCCTCCCAAAGCGACTCCCGCGGCGAGGCTCTCGCGAACCGCGGCTCTGCCAGCGGAAGCCGAATCTCCCCTGCCCGGTAGTGGAAGCCCTGCATCGCGGGCGTATAGCCCCAGCTGTGCATCCGCAGCGTGCAGCCGAAGAACCGCTCTCCCCGGCGGACGAAGGCGTAACCGCTAGCCTCGTCGAGGAACAGGCCGTCCTCCGGCTCCCCGGGGCCGTCCGGTCTGCCGATAGCGGCTCCGATCGCTCCGTGATGCCCGGCGCCGCCGTTGCTCCCCACTGCGTCTTCTGCTTCGGCAGCACCTTTATCTCCAGAAGCGCCCTTTTCTCCGTCTTCATACCACTCTATGATGCACCTTGCGCCCGCAGCCCCCGTGTCCGTTCCGACGGAACGCCTCTCCTCGTTCTCCTCGAGCAGAGCTGCCAGCGCAATGCCGGTCATCCCTAGGCAATTGTACATGTTGACGTGCGTGTAGCTCTCATAGCCGACCCTCAGCTGATGCGGCCAGAAGTTCGGCGTACAGCTGTAGCTGCCGTCCGGCTTCTTGTATGCGAGCCAGCTGTCCAGCATCCGGTGGCGAAGCCGCTCGTCCTCCTTTCCAAAGGCGGCGAGGAGAGCAGAACCGGCTCCCCAGGTGAACATCTGATAGCTGCTCCGCTGCGTCATGGCGAACGTGCCGTCGGTGGTGACGGTCCTCCGGAACCAGGCGACACCTTTGGCGATAACATCCCCGGCACGACGGAACAAAGGGACATGCTCCGGCTTGGGTTCGGAGATCAGCGCCAGCGGAGACAGCAGCAGGAACAAGGTGAACGCATGATAGGCGATCGGCATGCCGTCCTTCTCTCCGGCTTCGTCCTTCTCGTCGTTCACAAAGCCCGACTCCATCTGCGCCTCCTCTACATGCCGCAGCAGCTTGGCGAGGCGCTCGGAGTCCGCCTGCCGGTACCCCAGCGCCTCCAGATACAGCTCCATCCCCCATTGAAGCGCGGCGCAGTTGGTATTGAGCGTGCGGCAGTCGTCCTCGTAAGCCGCATAGAAGGCCGCGAAGGCAGGCGCCTCTTCCGCCCGCTCCCGCTCGGGAAGGAGCAAAAGCGCCATCAGGCTATAATGAAAGAGAAAGACGCGGCAAAACGGAGACACGCTCCGGTCTTGGAGCAGCTCGACAGACCGGCGGACCAGCCCTATGCAGCCCGCCAGATGCTCCGCCCGGCCGCTGCCGCGGTAGGCCGAGGCATAGACGACCGCCGCGTTGGCCGGTGCGTAATTCTCGCTGTAGATCGTTTCATAGGGGTCGGGAAGCGTACCGTCTTCCTGCTTCCAATGCTCCAAGACGCCGGTAAACTCCTGCAAGATGGCCTGCATTCTGCTTCTCAGATCGCTCATGGGGATCGCTCCTTTTTTTGGGGCGTACGGGAGACGGCGGGCCGCAAACTCTCCCTTGCACAACCCTGCAGCTTGTGCTATATTGTAAACCTTTCCCATTTCACGGGCACGCATCAAATCGATACCGAACGGAGGGACATGTTGTGGACACCGAGAGGCAAAGCGCATATCAAGAGGAACTGGATCAGCTGGATCAAGTGACCCGGCTGATCGACGACCAGCTTCGCGAGCTGGAGGCGATTCCGCGCTATTACGGCACCGACCTCACCGAGCAGGTGCTGGAATCGATTCGCGAGAACGGACGCCGAAGCCTGGCGAGAGCCCGGCCGGAGCCGTACTTCGGCCGGCTGGATTGGCAGGAGAAGGACAGCGAGGCCCCAGCTCCGCTCTACATCGGCAAGGTCGGCGTGGAGAACCGCGCGACCGGACAGCCGCTTGTCATCGACTGGCGCGCTCCGGTGGCCAGCCTGTTCTATTCGTTCACCGGAGGAGCCGACGCCGCCTCCTACGACTCGCCCGAAGGCCTCGTCGAAGGGCTGGTCTACCTGAAGCGCAATCTGGTTATCCGCAAGCAGCTGCTTCAGCGGGTCGTCGATACGTATACCCGCGGCGGCGACAACCTGGCGGTGGCGGACGAGTTCTTGCTCTACCGGCTCGGCGAGAACAAGGACAACCGGCTGCGGGACATCGTCTCGACGATTCAGTCGGAGCAGGACAGCATCATCCGGGCGGTCAAGAACCAGGCGCTGCTCATCCAGGGCGTGGCGGGAAGCGGCAAGACGACCGTCGCCCTGCACCGGCTCGCCTATCTGCTCTACCAATACCGGGAGCAGATTCGGGCCGAGCGGATGATCATTTTTGCTCCGAACAGCATGTTCCTCGACTACATCTCCGGCGTCCTGCCCGAGCTGGGCGTCGGGGACATCCAGCAGACGACGTTCACCGACTGGGCGCTCGAGCAGCTGGACCATGAGGTCAAGCTGGCGGACCCCGCCAAGACGCACGCGTACTGGTTCGCTTCGGGCACGGACCGTCCGGCCATTACCGACGAGACGCCGGGCCGGTTCAAGGGAGCGCTCGCCTTCCGCGAGCTGCTGGATGCCTGCCTCGATCATTACGAGGCCGTCTTCCTGCCCGATGCCGACTTCGAGGCTGCCGAGGATCTCGTCCTGCCGGTCTCGCTCATCCGCCGCTGGTTCACCGTCGAGAACAAGCATTACCCTCTCGCGAAGCGGAGAGAACGGACGCTTGCCCGGATCAAGCGATGGCTGGAGATGCAGCTGGAGCAGATGGCCGATCCGGTTCGCCGCAAGGACAAGAAGGCGAAGGCTTCCGCCCGGCTGCGCGCCTACGCCAAGGCGTGGCCGGCGCCGAGTCCGCTCACTTTCTATACCCAGCTGTTCCGCCCCGCCAAGCGCACGCTCTCCTTCCCTGAGGAGCTGCTGAGCCGCATTCCGGAGACCGTCGCCGAGGAAACCGCCAAGACGCTCAAGAAGAAGCAGGCGCAGTGGGAGGACCTGGCCCCGCTCGTCTATATCCGGGACCGCTTCGAGGGCATAGGCGGCAACGACACGTTCGATCATACGGTGATCGACGAAGCGCAGGACTTCTCGCCGTTCCAGGTGGCGCTGCTGGACCGCCATACCAAAGGGAGCTCCTTCACCATCCTCGGCGACCTGTCGCAGGGGATTCACGGGTACCAGGGCATCATCTCCTGGGATGAGTTTGCCGCCGTGTTCGGCGACGGGCAGTCGGCCTACTATCAGCTCGACCGCAGCTACCGGTCGACGATGGAGATCATCCGGTTCGCGAATCAGGTTCTGGCGAACAGCGGCGGCGACTTCCCGCAAGCGGTTCCCGTCTTCCGAAGCGGCGACAAGGTTAAGCTGGTGCCCGCATCCCGAGGCGGGACCGCCGCGCAGGTGCTGGCCATTCTCGCGAAGCTGGCCGAGGGGCCGGCCGAGACGATCGCGGTGATGACTCGCTCCGAGAAGCGCAGCCGTGAGCTGCATGCCGCCCTCGAGGCGGCGGGCCGTGAGCCGTCGCTGATCCAGGCCGGCCAGCGGGAGTACCGGGGCGGACTGTCCGTCCTCCCCGTCTACCTCGCCAAAGGGCTGGAGTTCGACGCGGTTGTGCTCGTCGACGCCGACGAAGCTCACTACGCGGCCGATCCGCAGGACGGCAAGCTGCTCTACGTCGGCTGCACCCGGGCGCTGCACGATCTATGGGTCGTCTACGAAGGCTCGCCTACGCGTCTCATCCGGGACGCCGGAGCCGACGTCGCCGAGACCGCGGCTGCCGCGTCCCTCTAACGAACTTCAAATCAAGCAAAAACACCCCCGCCGGCTGGCGGGGGTGTTTTTGCGGGCGGCGGCCTCCGGGCCCGCCTTCCCGGACCGGCCGTATCGGCAGACGCCGGTTAGTTTGCGGCCTTGAAGGTGTAGGTTTTGCCGAGAGCTTTCGAAATCTGCTCAGCGTACCCTTCGAAGATGGCTTTGCCGCCGTATTTCTCCATCAGCTCTGCCCGGTACTTGGGCCAGTTGGAAGAATCCTTCTCGTCGAACAGAACCTTCGTATGAAACAGGTTCATCTGCTTCCGGAAGGCGGACAGATCCGTTCCGGTCGGGGGCGCTACGTTGGTGCCGATAGACGGAATATACTTGTACGAGCGCAGCTTCGCCAGGATGGCGCGGTCGTGGTCCGTCTCGTTCGGGTCGATCAGCTCCATGCCGAGACGCTCCGGCTCGTTCGGGGTGAAGGCGCCCCAGACGTCCAGGAAGCTGCCATTGTCGACGATGTCCTTCTTATAGGCATCGGCCTGAATTTCGATCCGGTTGCCGTTCTTCTTGTAATGCACGCCTTCCTGGCCGTAGTTCGTCAGCAGAAACCCTTCGGGTGAGCTGAGCCAGTCAAGGATCTCGATAGAGCGCTTGATCTTCTCGTCGGACGCCTTGGCGCTGAACATGAACGGCGTACCCGGGAGCACCTCGGTGCCGACACCGGTTTTGGCCGCGATGTGGAACGGCTGCCAGTCGGCCGTCTGGACGCCGGTAATCTCCTTGGTCTTCTTCTGCACGCTGACCGCCGCATTGTCGAATGCGATTTCGCGCGTAGCGGAGTAGAAGATGCCCACTTTGCCCGTTTGCGCCTTCTCCAGCTGTTGACCAGGCTTGTTGAGATACCAGTCGGGGTCTACGATCTTGGCCGCGATGGTCTTGCGGATATCGTCGAGTACTTTGCCGGTGCGCAGATCGCTGCCCCGGTCGATGAATTGGTCGTTTTCGAGATACAGGCCGCCTGCCATGCCGTTCGAGAACCACTCGGGGAAATCGCCCGGAACGCTGGCGCCGTTGCCGGCAGCCGAGAAGCCGTACGTATCGTTCTTGCCGTTGCCATCCGGGTCGTTGAGCGTGAACGCCTTCATGACGTTAATCATCTCGTCGTAGGTCTCGGGGATCTTGAGGCCGAGCTTATCCAGCCAATCCTTCCGGACGTAATAGGAGAAGTACTGCGATTTCATAAACGGAACGGGCGCGCGCATAAAGACATCCTGCACCTGATAACGCTTCATCTCGGGCTCCGTGATCCACGATTTGAAGTAATTGGGCATGTTCTGGGGAGTGACGTACTTGGTCAGGTCGGCCGATACTTTGTCGAGAATGTACTTGTTGGATTCCTGTCCGCCCGCCATGAACATATCCGGCGCGTCGCCGCCGCTCAGCTTAAGATTGAGCTTGTTGGTATAGTCGGTTCCGAAGACCATATACTCCAGGTTGATCGTCACGTTGAACTTCTCTTCAATCGCCTTCCTGACAAAATCCTTGTCGGCCGCAGGCAGCTTGGCGGACGAGTTGTTCACGACCCACATCCAATTCAGGGTCAATTTTTCCTTGCTGTTGGTGCTTGCTCCGGGCGAGGAAGTGGATGTATTCGTATTCGTGTCCTTGCCCGTATCGCTTCCGCATGCACTCAGTGCCAATGACGACGCCAACAACACAGCCGACGCTGCTCGAAATGTCTTCAAACCGGATGACCTCCCCAAAAAATAAGTGTACTGACAGGCTGCCCTCTTCCTATCCTTGCGTGCGCCCAGTGGATTGGATCGGCGGCGGATAGACCCTGCCATGCTGCGTTAGAAACCGCTTACAAGTTGAGGTAACAGTTGTCTCTCTGCCGCTGCATGAGGGATGGACGCAAACATATGAACTGGTCATATACCTGTTACATATTTATGATAAGGGAGCGAAACCGAATGAGAGAGTCAATTTTTATATAGACATGCCAATTATGGCGGATTCTGCGATTAAAGACCTATTAAGGTCGTCCGTTCGCCCGCTTCCTTTTCCGCTTAAAGTTGTGTAATTCCTCTCCCCCTCCCACGGTCCCCTATGGTACACTAAGACCAAATCGGCCCCCACCCTTATCCGCAGCCGCCCTTCATTCCGGCCGATCGTTGGAAGCGTTAACAGGAGGGAATCGCATGGCTCTTTATCCCGTCTATCAGGATGCCTTGTCGCACGCGAATATCAAACGGGGACAGTTTCCTTTTTATATCTCGATCAATACGATCCAGCCAAGCGTCCCGCTTCATCACCACGATTTCGTCGAGCTGTCGTTTGTTATCGAAGGCAGCGGAACCGAGATCATTAACGGCCGCAAGCATCCGATGAAGCCGGGGACGGTCTCGTTCCTGCTGCCGCATCATATTCACGAAATCTACAGCGATCCGGGGACGCCGATCAAGGTGTTCTGCTGCATGTTCGATATCAGCCTGCTGTTCGGATCGTCCGTAGATGCCGAGCTCGGCAGTCTCCTCCTGAAGGCAGGCGAGACGCTGTCCTCCTACGTCGATCTGCCCCCCGAGCAGGCGGATACGCTGCGTATCCTCTGCACCCAGATGCTTGAGGAGCACCGGGGCGACCGCGTCGGGAAGAACAGCTGCATCCGCGCGAAGCTCATCGAAGCACTGCTGCTCTATCTCCGGGCGAACCGGAATGGCGAATCGGCCGAATCGGCGCCGAGCGGTCCCGAATCCCGCCGGGCGATCTGGGCCATCATTCAATATGTGCATACCCATTACCTTGACCATATGACCCTGGAGGACCTGTCCCGCCGGTTCGGCCTCAGTGTCCCGTATTTGAGCCGGACCTTCAAGGAGCAGGTCGGCCAAAGCTTCCTCGCTTATCTGCACGCCCTGCGCATCCGGCGCGCCTCGAGTCTCTTGATTACGACACAGATGACGGTATCGGAAATCGCTACCGAAGTCGGCTTCGACTCGTTTCGGACGTTCTCGAGGGTATTCAAGGAGCTGAAGGGCCAGACGCCAAGCGAATACCGCCAGGCGTTCGTCGCCGGCATACCCGAGCTCGCAGGCGGGAAGCAGCATCCGGCGGGCTAGACCGGGGAGCCAGGGAGGCACGCCCCGCTCCCGCAGTTATGCCGGGTGCCCCGGAGGCCGCTCGGTTACGCCAGCGCACTTCGGACATCCCTGCTGTACCGTCGGGTTACCCGGCCTTCCTCCATCGCCCGCCTCGCCATCCGTCCCTGGACTCCATCCAATGTCCGACAACGACAAAAAGACCAGAGCGCCAAGCGCTCTGGTCTTTTTGGGTTAGTGTCCGGACCTTGGTTCAACGGGGAACGGGCAGGCAGCCGGTCTCTTAAAGCTTGATCGCTTTCTTCTGGGCGATGGACTCATAAGCAGCCAGTGCTACCTGCGCCGACTTCAAGCCATCCTCACCGGTAATCGGTACCGGCGTGCCGTTCGCGATGGCGTTCACGAAGCCTTCGACCAGACGGCCGTCCATGCTGTCTCCCCATCCGCTGTAGGTCGGCTTGGCGGCGAGATTGCTGAACACTTCGTTCTTCTGGTTGAACGAATCGATGCTGACGACGCCCTTGGTACCGACGATCTCCATCGTCACGTCGCCCCAGGTCGGGAACATTTTGGGGCGGGACCAGCTGGTGTCGAGCGCGGCGATGACGCCGTTCTCGAACTTCACATGGACCATGCCCGAATCGTCTACCTTGATATCGTGGAAGAACGTACCGGCCTCTGCATATACCTCGGCAACCGGGCTGTCCAGGAACCAGTTCATCAGGTCCATGACGTGTACGGTATGATCGAGGACAGCGCCACCGCCGGACAGCTCTGGCTCGATGAACCAGCTGCCTGGCATCGTGCCGCGGTTCGTTCCCTTGATCGCGAGAATCTCGCCGATCTCTCCCCGCTCAATGGCGGCCTTCGCATCGAGAACAGCCGTTATGTAGCGGCACGGAAACGCGGTCATCAGCTGGACGCCCTTCTCGCGGCAGACGTCGATCATCCGCTGCATCTCCTCCGTGGAGATGCCGAGCGGCTTTTCGCACAGCACATGCTTGCCCGCGTTCGCGGAGTCGATGGTCTGCTGGGCGTGATGCACGTTCTCGGAGCAAATGACGACAGCGTCGATATCCGTCTTCAGCAGCTCGCGGTAATCCTCGTAATACGCCAGTCCGTGCTTCTCGACGACGCCGGCGACACGATCGCGGACTTCGTCGGCGATCCCGGTAACCGTAACATTCGGCAGCTCCAGCAGCCCCCGCAAGTAGCTGAAGGCATGTCCATGCGCGAAGCTGATCATTCCAACTTTAACGTGGTTCATTTCTATTCCCTCCCCGCCTTGCTGTCCGACCCGAAGGTCACCGGCTGTCCGGTCTCTGCCGATTCGACGGCTGCCAGGCAGATCTCGATCGCCTTCAGGCCGTCCTCCGCTGTTACGCGAGCCTCTTCCCCGGTGCGAATGCACGACAGGAAGTGCTCCAGTTCATAGTAATAAGGATCATGGAGAGTCGGACTCCGGTCGGCAGAGACGACGACGGGAGCGGCCCCCTCCGTCTCGGCGATTTTGCGAATCTTCACCGTCGAGGTTGTCTCACTGTCGAAGCGGATAATGCCCTCTGAGCCAGCCACTTCGATGGCCGTCGTGAAGCTGCCGGGGTAGCCCCAGAAGCCTTCGATGTTGGCGATGGCCCCTTGCTCGAAGCGCAGCGTCACGAGGGTATATTCCATATGCTCGGTCAGCCGGCTCATGGCGTATACCGAGCTGACCTCTCCAAGCATGCCACGCAGAAAGTCTATGTCGTGAATCATCAGATCCATGATCACGCTGCCGGTTTTGGCCCGGTCGTTATACCACGGACGCGTCCGGCCCGGATGGCCGCCCCTCCGCTTGGCGTTGACGACGCCTACCTTGCCGATAGCACCGCTTTCGACCTTGCGGCTGATGTCCAGATAGTTCGGGAAAAAACGAACGACGTGTGCGACAAATAGGCGGACGCCTTGTTTGCGGCATACGTCGATCATTTCTTGGGCGTCTTCCTTTGTCGGAGCGATCGGCTTCTCGCAGATGACGTGCTTCCCGCGATTGGCCGCACGAATGACGTACTCCTTATGCAGGTAAGTCGGCAGGCAAATATCCACTACATCCGGATCAACCTCGTCGAGCATCTGGTCAAAATCGGTGTAGGCTTGCGTTCCGTACGCTTCCGCGGCAGACTTGGCTGCTTCCTCCATGAAATCGACGACCGCGGCTAGCTCGGCTCCGGGCATCTTCGCATAGTCGCTTGCGTGGGTTCTCCCCATCCCTCCGCAGCCGATAACGGCGACTTTCATTGACTGGTCCCTCCCATGATTCCTGTAATTTAAGGTCCGAATAGGAAAAGGAGGCGCAGCCTCCTTTTCCGTTGTGATTATACCATTGTTTGGAGCAAGATAGAACGCTTTCTTTTATTTTTTATAGCGGTCGTAGCCTGCTTTGTAGATCTTAAGATATTCGTCGACTCCCATCTTTTTGATGGTCGCCACATAGTTGTCCCACTCGGTGAACGGAATCGTTCCGGTAATGAACTTGGTCTCCATCTCGGTCACGTACGTGTGAATATCGTTCTGCAGCGTGATCAGCTTCTCGTTCTCTGCGTCGGTGAAGCTGAACGGCGGCCAAATGTCCTTGATCAGGTTCGGCTCGACCTTCTTCGCCGCTTCGATCGATTCCGGCAGCGCCTCAGCGCCCGCGAAGAATTTCTGGCGTACGATGCCTGGGTAGCTGCCGCCCGGCCAGGTCACATACTTGACGACTGCTTGCTCGAGCGTCAGCCCCTGCGGGTTCTTCGTGATCTCATCCGTGTACTGGACTTTGCCGTCTGCCGTCTCCGTATACGACTGGTCCTTGATGCCCATGAAGAACATCTTGTTACCCTCTTCGCTGTAGAAGTAATCCATCCAGCGGACGGTCGCCTCCGGATTCTTGTTCTTGTCCGTAATGACGAATGCGCCTGTCTGAACGAGCGGAGAACGGATGGCCGTGAACTTGTCCTGGCCGTTCGGTCCCTTCAGCATCGGCATTCCGACGTAGGTGGTCTGCTTCATGAGGGTGTACGGGCTCGTGGTCACCATCGAACCGTAGACGCCCTCAGCGCCCTTCGCATAGAACTGGTTGCTCTTGATCGTGGTGATTTCCTTTTCAATCAAGCCTTCCTTCGTAAGCTTGTTGACGTACTGAAGCATTTCCTTGTACTCCGGCGCTGTCGGGACAAAGCGCAGCTCGTTCGTCTTCGGATCCATGTCCACGTTCGGCTGAGCGGTGCCGCGGTTCATGAGACCGAAGCTGCCCTTCAGCTTGTTGAGCAGATCAGCATAGCCGACGCCGCCGTAGCCGATCTCATCGGCTTTGCCGTTCTTGTTCAGGTCGGTATTCTTAACCGCTTTCAGATACTCGTAGAATTCGTCCAGCGTCGTCGGCTCCTTCATGCCGAGCGCGTCGAGCCAATCCTTCTTGTACCAGAGCTTCGCGCCAAGAAGAGCAGATGTGAACTGCTGGTCGTAGATGAGCGGGAATGCGTAAATGTTGCCGTCCGCCATCGTAATCCCTTTGCGGATCGAGGGGTCTGCGTCCAAAATCTTTTTCAGGTTCGGCGCATATTTGTCGATCAGGTCATTCAGCTTGATGAACGTCCCCTGCGAGCCGTATTTCACCAGATCGGTATTCGTCATTCGGGTCGTATGGAACGCGTCCGGATAGTCGCCGCTCGCCAGGGAGAGGTTGCGCTTCTCCGTCAGGTTGTCGAACGGCACGAGCTGGAAGTCGACGTTGATGTTCGTCATTTTGGCGTATTCCTTCCAAATCACCGTCTCGTTCCAGTTGTTCGCCGTGGTAGCGGCCTTGCCCGTAAAGAAGGTCAGCTTGATCGGTTCCTTCACAATCGGAAAGCCCGTTGCATTCAGGTTGCTGTTCTGCGCCTCTCCTTTCTTGCCGCTGTCGCCAGAAGCGTCGCCTCCGCCTCCGCAGCCCGCCACCAAACTAGCGGTCACCGCCGATGTTACCAGTGCTGCTGTCCATTTCTTCATTGCCACTTTCTTTGACCTCCCCTTTTTCCTCAAGAGCCCATAATCTAAATCGTTATGTTACATCAGCCTTTCAGTGCGCCGATCATAACGCCCTTCACGAAGTACTTCTGAAGGAACGGATACAGAATCAGCACCGGCAGATTGGCGATGACCACAACCGCATACTTGATGACTTCCACTTCCATGATCTTCTTGGCGAGCGAGTCGTCCGCCATGTCGACCATATCCGCCATCTGGCCCTGGATCAGGATCTCCCGCAGAATCAGCTGCAGCGGATACTTGCCCCGGTCGGTCAGGTAGATGAGGGCGTTGAAGAAGGCGTTCCAGTGCCCGACCGCGTAGAACAGAATCATGACCGCGATGATCGGCATCG
>NZ_BOSI01000006.1 GCF_018403265.1 Paenibacillus sp. J31TS4 | reverse complement strand
CGTGTTACTCACCCGTCCGCCGCTAAGCATCAGAGAAGCAAGCTTCTCATCAACTCCGCTCGACTTGCATGTATTAGGCACGCCGCCAGCGTTCGTCCTGAGCCAGGATCAAACTCTCCATAAAAGTACCTCCCCAAAAAGTGAAGAACAGCTTCGCAGCATATTCCGATTACTTTTCGGGGGCCCCGGGCAAAACCCAAGGGCAAAAGGCGATTTAAAGAAAGAGCGATTCGCTCATTTGTCCAAACAATTGGCTTAAATCGTTCTGATTTGTTCAGTTTTCAAGGAGCTTTAATGTTGCTTCTGTAAGCTTCATAACTTGTGGTGACAAGTATTTATCTTACCAGGCTAGCAACCATATGTCAAGCAACTTTTTTCAAAGCTTAGTAGCCGTTCGCTGCTTGTTTCTGTGCCGCCCTTGTGAGGCGCAAGAAATAATATACCACCTAACTCGCTAACTATGCAAGAGGAAATTTTGTACAACTAGCTTCGCACCAATTTCACGCCGACTCTGTATGGGGGATCAGACCGATTGCCCATTATCCCGCCCTTATAGACTGCCCCCGAAAGGCAGAGAAAAAGCGTCTGAGACTCAGACGCTTCCCTCCAGCTGCCGAAGCAGCTCCTCTTCATCCTCCAGCACCGGAATCCCGAGATCCTGGGCTTTGGTCAGCTTGCTGCCGGCATTCTCTCCGGCGATCACGAGATCGGTCTTCTTGGAGACGCTGCCGGTTACTTTGGCGCCTAGCGCCTCTAACCGCTTGGACAGCTCGTCACGGCTGAATTGAGCCAGCGTGCCGGTAATGACGATCGTCTTGCCGAAGAACGGGTTCTCCGGATTCGCTTCGGCCGGATGCTCCTCGGCAATCGGCTGGACGCCGGCTGCCAGCATCCGCTCAATGCTTATCCGAATCAACGGGTCTTGGAAAAAGGAGACGATGCTCTCCGCTACGATGCCCCCGATGTCGGGCAGCAGCACCAGCTCCTCCGCGGTGGCCGCCATAATGGCGTCCAGGCTGCGGTAATGATCGGCGAGCTGCTTGGTGGTCGATTTGCCCGTATTGGGGATACCCAGTGCGAATAGGAAGGACGACAAGTCCCGCTGCTTGCTCGCAGCTATCGCCTCCAGCAGCTTGTTGGCCTTGCGCTCTCCGAACCGCTCGAGCCCGATCAGCTGGTCGAAGACGAGGTAATAGAGATCCGACGGGTCCCTTACTCCCAACTCCTGATACAGCTGTTCGGCGGTCGCTACGCTGAACGTCTCGATATCCATCGCATCCCGCGAAGCGAAATGAGTAATCCGACCGATCAGCTGCGGCTTGCACTCGAGCCGGTTCAGGCAGAACAGATGAGCTCCCTTCTCCTCAAGCAGGGAACCGCACGAAGGGCAGTGGGTCGGAAAGACGATCTCCTCCCCGTCTGGAGAGTCGGGAACCTTCCCCAGAATCTCGGGAATGACGTCGTTGGACCGCCTTATGTAGACGAGCGCGCCCAAGCCGTGCTTAAGGCCTTTGCGTTCGATGTCTCCTATATTGTTCAAGGTGCACCGCTGAACCGTCACACCCGCGATATCGACAGGATCGACGAGCGCCACCGGCGTCAGCTTGCCGGTCCGGCCCACCTCCCATGAGACCGTCCGAAGAGTGGTGGTGGCTTCCTCCGCTTCGAATTTATAAGCGACCGCCCACCGGGGAAACTTATCGGTATAGCCGAATTCCTGCCGGGTCCGCATGTCGGTGATCTTGACGACGGCACCGTCGATCAGATAATCCATCTGCAGGCGGCGTTCGGCGATCGCCTCGAGCTCCTCGTACACGTCCTCGATCTTATCGAAATACTGAATGTACGGATTCACCTTGAAATGGTTGTCCCGAAGGAACTGAATCATCTCCTCGTGCGTCGCGAACTGCAGTTCGTCGGAATAGCCGACATTGTAAATAAAGGCGTCCAGGCGGCGGGTAGCCGTTACGGCAGGATTGAGATTGCGCAGCGCGCCGGCCGCCGCATTGCGGGCGTTCTTGAGCGGCTCTGCGGCCGTCCGGTTGTAGTCCTCCAGAACGGACAAGAACATAACGCCTTCGCCCTGCACCTCAATCAGCCCGTTGCGGTAAGGGATCTCTAGCGGAATCGAGCGGATCGTCCGCACCTGGGGCAGGATGCTCTCGCCCACCACGCCATTGCCGCGGGTCGAGGCTTGCACGAGCTCTCCATTGTCATAGGTCAGGTTGAGCGTCAGGCCGTCGAACTTGAGCTCGACAACGAACGAGAGCGGAGGCAGCGGGTCGTCCGGATTGTTCTTGTTGTACTGCTCCACGAGCTTCTGCGCCCGGGCGTGCCACGCCAGCAGGTCTTCCTTATCCTGCGCTTTATCGAGGCTCCACAGCCGTGCACGGTGACGATGCGGCTCGAACCCCTTCAGAATCTCTCCGCCTACCCGGCGGGTCGGCGATCCGGGCAGCACGACCCCTGTTTCCTTCTCCAGCGCGACCAGCCGGTCGTACAGCACGTCATACTCCTTGTCCGACACCTCGGGAGCGTCCATTGTATAGTAGAGATAGCTGTGACGATTGAGCTCCTCCACCAATTGTTCCATTACCGCGAGCCGTTCCTCCACGCCTCCACTCATCCTTTCCCTGTTATCCCCGGCGGGTCTTATCGCCGAAGTCCCTATTAAACTTTCGTAATCGGGGCGAATTTGGCAAGCAGACGTTTGACGCCTACCGGTGCCGGGAAGGCAATCTGCAGCTCCGTATCGTCTCCGCTGCCCTTCACCGATACGATCACGCCCGTGCCCCATTTGCCGTGAGACACCTTGTCCCCGTTATGAAAATCCGTTACCTGGTTCGCTGCGGGAGCCGCAGGACGCATCCGAGGCGCAGCAGGTGCGGTCCCGCCCGACGCCGCAGCGCCTCCTCCGAACCGGGAAGCGCCAAACGAGCCGGATGGACGGCTGCCGAACCGCTCTCTCCCGGGCGAGCTGTTCTCCACCAGCTCTTCGGGTATCTCCCTCAGGAAGCGGGACGGCGCATTGCTGCTCGTTCGTCCGAACAGCACGCGCATTCTCGCGCAGGAGAGGTACAGCTGCTGCTCCGCCCGTGTGATGCCGACATAGGCGAGCCGCCGCTCCTCTTCGAGCTCCTCGTTGTCCATCAGCGCCCGGCTGTGGGGGAAGACACCCTCCTCCATGCCGACGATGAATACATGTGGGAATTCGAGGCCCTTGGCGCTGTGCATCGTCATCAGCACGACGGCGTTCTCCGACCCGTCCTCCTCTGTTTTGTCCATTGAGTCGATATCCGCGATCAGCGCAAGATCGGTCAGGAAAGACACGAGCGACTTGTCCTCGCTACGGTTCTCGAACTCCATCGTGACGGACAGGAACTCATCAATGTTCTCCAGCCGGGACTGAGACTCCAGCGTCTTCTCGCGCTGCAGCTCCTGCCGGTATTCGGTCATCTCCAGCATCTTCTCGGTCAGCTCGGTTACCGACAGGTACTCCACCATGCCGTGAAGGCCCTTGATCATATCCCGGAAGTCCGCCAGCGCGTTCTTGGCCCGGGAGGTGATCTCGAGCGAATCGATCTCGTCGAGCAGCGCGAACGCCGACAGGCCGCGTCTGCCCGCCTGCTCCAGCACGCGCTCCACGGTCGTGTCGCCGATGCCCCGCTTCGGTACGTTCACGACCCGGGTGAAGCTGATGTCGTCGTCCGGATTGGAGATCAGACGCAGATAAGCGAGAATGTCCTTGATCTCCTTGCGGTCGTAGAACTTGACGCCGCCGATGAGCTTGTAAGGAATCTCCGATTTGATCAGAATTTCCTCGATCACCCGGGACTGGGCGTTCGTTCTATATAAAATAGCATAGTCCATATAAGACTTGCCCATACCGCGGCCTTTTTTGATCTCGGTGACGACAAAATAGCCTTCCTCATGCTCGGAATCGGCCTGGAATAGCTTGATCTTGGGGCCTTCACCCTTGTCCGTCCACAGCTTCTTCGGCTTGCGCCCCGTGTTGTTAGCGATGACGCGATTCGCGGCCTCCAGAATGGTCGAGGTGGACCGGTAATTCTGCTCGAGCAGGATGGTCGTCGTCTCGGGATAGTCCTTCTCGAAGTTCAGAATGTTCGAGATGTCCGCTCCCCGCCAGCGGTAGATTGACTGGTCGCTGTCGCCCACTACGCAGATCCGGTGGTGCTTGTCGGCGATCATCCGGCACAGCAAATACTGGGCCCGGTTCGTATCCTGATACTCGTCGACGTGGATATATTGGAACTTGTTCTGGTAGAACTCGAGCACGTCCGGCACTTCCTTGAACAGCTGGATCGTCACCATGATCAAGTCGTCGAAATCGAGGGAATTGTTATTCTTCAGCTTCCGCTGGTACAGGGAATAGACCTTGGCGACCACGCCTTGAAAATAGTCGCCGATACGCTTCTCGAAGCTCTCGGGCGTAATCAGCTCGTTCTTCGCTCCGCTGATAGCCGCCTGAATGCTCTTCGGGTCAAACTTCTTGGGGTCAACGTTCAGCTCCTTGAGGCAAGCCCGGATCACCGACAGCTGATCGCCGGAGTCGAGAATGGAAAAGTTGGAGGTGTAGCCAATCCGGGCGATGTCCCGGCGCAAAATCTTGACGCACATCGAGTGAAAGGTCGAGACCCAGATGTCGCGGGCCGACGCCCCGACCAGCTTCTCAACCCGCTCCTGCATCTCGCGGGCCGCCTTGTTCGTGAACGTAATGGCCAGGATGCTCCAGGGAGCGGCCTTGCCGGCGGCGATCAAATAAGCGATCCGATGGGTCAGAACGCGGGTCTTGCCGCTGCCCGCCCCCGCCATAATGAGGAGCGGCCCGTCTACCGACTGGACCGCCTTCTTCTGTTCGGGATTCAGCTTCTCAATCGCCGCAAAAATATCCTTCATCGGATGAATGGAGTTCATCATCGTCGTCATACCTTCCTAAAAAAAATTAGTCCGCTCCCGGAACCCGAGCTCCTGCTAGGGGGCCGGCACCGAGCGCACGGCGGCAACGGTGGCCAGCGCCGCGTCCAGATCGTCGTACAGCACGTTGCCGACGACGACGGTATGCGCGCAGCCCGCGGCCTGTCTCGCCTTGTCCGGCGAGTCGACGCCCCCGCCGTAAAAGAGGCGGGCCTGATGCAGCACCGCGGACGCCCGGCGGACCTTGTCCATCTCGCCGAACATGCCGCTATATTCCACGTAGAGAATCGGGAGGCGGAGCAGCCGGTCGGCCAGCCGCCCGTAGGCGGCCAGGTCCTGGCCGTCAAGCTCCGTCTTGGCGCCCGTCAGCCGTGCGACCGAGGAGTCGGGGTTCAAGATGACGTACCCTTCCGGTACGACCGCTTCCCAGTCGATCAATGCGCCGTACTCCCGCAGCCCCATCTGGTGCTGGCCGGTAATCCAGCGGCCGTCGTCCGTGTTCAGGACGACCGGTATCATATAAAGATCGAAGCCGGGGACTACCGACTCGATCGTGGAAATCTCCTGCACGCAGGGAACCTCGTAGCGGCGAATCCGCCCGAGAAGATCGACAGTATTATCGAATGTCACGCCTGTCGTCCCGCCCACCATGACGGCGTCGGTCCCCGACAGACATACCCGGTCGAGCGCCTCGTCGGACAGCGTCCGTTCCGGGTCAAGCTTGAATACGTGCCTCCATGTCCGGTAGTCCAACTTACGGAACAGCTCCTTTGCAAAAACGGCGGAAAATCAAGCGTTTCCGCACCCTCTTCAGTCTAAGACAGGCACGTGGGAGTGTCAAATTGCCAGCTGCCTCCAGTATATGCCAACGGAACGAACGTTCGCAACCCGATTCCTTCCTTTAGCCAGACAAAAAAGCCCCCGAATCGGAATGGATTCGGGGGCGGTTCTACCCTTCCAGGACAGGCAGCGATCCGTCAGGGTACGGGAGAAGCGGATGGGGAAGGCGCACCGGCAGCCGGGGAAGGCGACGGCGACGCTGCGGCTGCCGCTTCCGCCGCCTCCGCATCGGCCTTGGCGTCGGCTAGCGCCTGCACCGCGTCCATGGGGACCGGATAGGCCCAGGCGCCGCCCTGCTTGGCGACCCATACGACGCTGCCTTCGACCTTGCCGACGTATACGGATGCCGTCTCGGCCCCGTCGGCCCCTCCTTCCTTCACCTCTACCTTCAGCTCGGGATTGTCCAGCTTCACCTGGGCCGCCGCCTTGGGAAGCTCCTCGCTCGAGAGAGTCGTCAGCTTGTCGAGCGGAATGGTGCCGTTCTCCGCCTTCAGCTCCTTCTCGCCGAGCGTCCAGGCGGACTCGTAGGCTGCCTTGGCAGCGTCCTTCTTGGTCAAGCTCCATGCCGTCCCCTTCCAGGAGACGTCGAGCCGCTTAACCTTGTTGTAGTCTACCGAAACGGCGTTCTTCTCCGCGAAATCGACAGCCTGCTTGCCGAGCGACTGCAGCGCCGTCTCACTGATCGAGTAGACGGCCGGATCGCCGTCGAGCTTGGCATAGTAGCTGCCAGCCACCGGAAGCGCATTGCCGACCAGCACCTTCTTGGACGTACCGTCCGCAAGCTTGGCCTCCAGCTGCAGCATCGGCTTGTCGAGCCCGAATTCCGCGAGGTCCTTCGGCTGCTCGTCTACCTTGGTGTCATAGGAAAGCATCGAGAATGCCCCCAGCCAGCTGTCCACCATGTACTTGTTGACCGGATACGGCTGCGGCTGGGTCATCTGCCAAGCTTCACCCTGCTTCACCAGCTCCACCGTCCCGCAGGCGGACTCAATCTTGACCTGCTGCAGGTCGGAGGCCTGCGCCTGAACGAGCGGCTTGGCGGCGTCGTCCTGCTTCTCTTGAAAAAAGTTCTGGGAGGAGGCGTACCAGTAGCCTCCCAGACAGACCAGCACCAGGAGAATGGTCGGAAGAAACTTCTTCATCCCTTTCTCCTCCTCCACCAGATGAGTCCTCCCGCGAGCAGGAACAGAATCGGGATGACGATGACCGTCCCGATGAAAATCACGTTCGCCTGGTCCGCGGAGACGAAGGCTTGCGCCATCTGCTCCTCTTCCCTCGGCCGGATCGTCACGGCGTTCTCCTGCTCATGCAGCCAGGCCACGCTGTTCAGCACGAAGTCCTTGTTCCCCTGCTGGCCCAGCAGCTGATCCTGCAGGAAAACGGTGTTGCCGAGCACGATCGCCTTGGGCTTGCCTTCCGGCGACTCGATTGCGTAAGCAAGGCCCAGCGGACCCGCCACATCCGCGTCCGTCTTTTTCAGATCGGCCTGGGTGGCCTTACCGGAAGCGAATTTGTCGAGGCTCGTCTTGCCGAACGACTTGTCGGACGATTGCAGCAGCGTCGTCGTCTTCCAGGTCGTGTTGCCTGCATCCAGCGCGAGACCCATAGCGGCCGGGAAGATGGTGATCCGGTTTTCCTGGCGCAGCTTATCCACGATCTCGTGATACCCGTACTCCGGTACGATCGCCAGCGGGTCGTTCAGGAGCGTCGTTCCGCTCTCGACCACGAGGGCGTTTTGGTTTTTGACGCCGAGCAGCGTCAGCACCTCGTTCCAGTTCTTCCACTTGGCCATCTCCGGCGAGTAGCCGAGGGAGAACAACAGCTTGCCGTCTCCGCCCACGAACGTCTTCAGAAGCTCCAGTTCCGCGTCGCTCAAATCCGTCTGCGGTCCGAGTACGAACAACGTCTTGGCGTCGTCCGGCAGCTTGCCTTCCTTGACGAGGTTGAGGTCCTTCAGCTCATATCCCTCTCCCTCCAGGCTGCTCGCAAAGCCCGGCGCCTGCGCCGTCGCCAGCTCTCCGTGGCCGGTCAGCATGTAAGCGGTCCGTTTCTCCCCGGATTGCAGCGCTACAATCGCCTGAGTGAATTTTTCTTCCCCGCTGAACGTGTAGGACGATTGGGTCGAGCCGTAGCCGAACAGGTCCATCGCCTCCACGTTCCGCGTCTTGTCGCCGCTCGTGAAGACGATCGTCCCGTATTGGGTAACGTTGTACTTCTGGGCGACGGACGGCTGCTTGGCCGGATTAACCTGCTCGAAGGTGAAGTCCTTGTTCTGCTTGTGGTATTCCTGCAGCAGATCGGCGATCATCATATCGGCCGCCTGGTCCTGCGACTCGAATGCGACTACGTGAACCGGCGCCTTCATTTCCTTCAGCACGGTCTTCGTCTGGTCGGCGAGCGTGAACTTCTTGGTCGCCGTCAAATCCCACTGCGCTCCCTTCATCGAAGAGAGGAAGAGAGTGAGCAGAATGAATACGCCGATGACCGCAGCCGAGAGAACAGCCGCATTGGTGCCTTTGATCCAGGTTTTCACTTCTCTTCCCCCCTTATTTCCACCGCTTGCGTTCCAGAGACTGTACGCTCAGCACCAGGAACACGACGATTAATGTGAGATAGAACACGACATCGGAGAGGTTCAGAACCCCTTTTTGAAAATTGATCGTCCGGGCCGTAATCGAGAACTTCGAGAACCAATCCTTGCCCGACAGGAATACGCTCTGGCCCAGCCAGTCAATCAGCCAGAGGGCGAGCAGCAGCGCGAAGCCGATAATGCCCGCGACCATCTGATGAGCGGATAGCGAGGAGGCGAACAGCCCCACGGCCATCATCGCCGAGCCGAGCAGGAAAAGCGCCAGGTAGGAGAGCCAAAGTACCGGCTGATCCAGCGTCCCGTACTTCGACATGATGAGCGGATAAAGGAGCGCCCCCGCCACGAGCAGAAACTGCAAGGTCATAGCGGCGAGATACTTGCCGAACACAATCTCCCAGAGCGTCGCCGGGGAAGTGAGCAGCAGCTCGTCGGTCCCCTGCCTCAGCTCGTCGGAGATGAGGCGCATCGTGAGCAGCGGCACCGTAAACAGATAGATCAGCATGAGATTGCTGAACATCGGCCGGACGTCCACGACCTGCGAGCTGAGGAAGTCGAGACTGAAGAACAGGCCAGTCACCAGAAAATAGAACGCGAACGCGACATAGGCGGTCGGCGACAAAAAATACAGCTGCAGCTCCTTGCGGCAAAGCGCGAGCATTCTATTCACCGGTCTTCACCTCCGTTTCGTCTCCGGCTTCCGCTCCGCTGTCCGCGGAGACGCCCTCCGCGCCCGGACCGGCCGCCGGCTCGTCCGTCGTCAATTTGAGGAACACATCCTCGAGGCTGAGCACTTCCTTGCGCATCTCGAGAATCGGATAACGCAGCTCGGCCAGCCGGTAGAACAGCGCGTCCCGGATGTCGGTCTTGTCCTTGGCGGACACGAGCAGCCGCACGGTCTCGCCCCCAGGCATCGCCGCCGCTCCGGCCGCCTCTGCATGCGCTTCGCCGGCGTCCGCACTGCCGGCGCCCGCTTCGCTCACGGACGGCTCGTCTCCGGGTACCGGCAGGCCGTCCGTCGCTTCAGTGCCGGCACGCGCCAGCTCCCGCACGGACTCAACGCCCGGGAGCTTCTCGAGCTCGGCCGCTACGACGCCGCTCGGGCCGCGCACCTCGAGGCTCACCTCGAACGACTGCTCCAGCGAATGCGCGATCGCATCGGGCTTCGCGTCAAGCACAACCTGTCCCTGGTTGATGATGAGCACGCGGTTGCAGATCGCGTTCACCTCGGGCAGGATGTGGGTGCTGAGCAGCACCGTATGGTTCTCCCCCAGCTCGCGGATCAGCTGACGGATCTCGATAATCTGCTTCGGGTCGAGACCGGAGGTCGGCTCGTCCAGCACGAGGAGATCGGGCTTATGCAGAATCGCCTGCGCAAGGCCAACCCTCTGCTTGTAGCCTTTGGACAGAGAGCGGATGATCTGCTTCTCCCGTCCCTGCAGGCCGAGCTTCTCCACAGCTTCCCCGATGCGCTGTTTCTGCTCCCTGTGCGGGATGTCGCGCAAATCCGCGACGAATTTGAGGTAGGAGACGATAGTCATCTCCGGATAAAGGGGAGGCGTCTCCGGCAAATAGCCGATCTTGCGCCTCGCCTTTTGGGGATGATCGGCCATCGACAGGCCGTCCACGAGAATCTGCCCGGACGTCGGGTTCAAATAGCCGGTGATCATGCGCATCGTCGTAGTCTTGCCCGCTCCGTTCGGACCGAGGAAGCCGACGATTTCCCCGCGCTCCATCGAAAAATCGATCTGGCGGACCCCCCGCGCATTCTCGTAAAGTTTGCTTACCTGGTTCACTTCCAGCACGTTCGCTATTCCCTCCGATCCCATTCCTGCGTACATTCCTCCGGGTTGCCCGCTCTCTAGCAGCCCCCCGGAAACCGACTTTAGTATGGAAGCGCAAGAATAAACGAAGCTTAAAGAAACTTAAAAAATAGCTTAAAAAATTGTGTCTAATTTGTGAACTTCATACTGGACGGTCGAATCCTGTCGCTTCATGCCGAAGTAAGCAACTTTTTTCGGAAAGTTTGGGGCCGCCGGAAGGAACTTGGGGGGCGGGCAGCGAACTTCATTAGTGGAGAGGTGACGAGAGATGTATCGTTTCAAATCGTTGAACACGGATATTGAGCTGTTCGCGGCCGCCCTTCTGCAGCACAAGGTTTCCGTGTGGACGAAGACGGCTGACGATGTCTATGCCCTGCTCGACGACGGCGGCATTATCGAGAAGATTACTCCCGATTGCGTAGTAATCCGCTATGCGGACGACAAAGAGACCAAAGAATACTACCTTCGGGAAGAATGCGATTTTCGCATTGAATAGAGAGCGGGTCGGCCCGCTCGCACGCCATACATAGCAATTCCTTGCCGGAAGGAGCGGCCCTCATAGGACCGCATCGGGATCGGGAGAATCGGCTTTACGCGAAAAGCATTCGCCCCCTCTCTCCCGACTCCCGCCACGTCCTTCCCGATACGCCAAAAGCCCGGCTGTCCGCCGGGCTTTTTCCTTTTGCCTGCCTGTCTCCAGGCATGCGCTTTTCTATTTTATTCGAGCCTATCGAGTTCAATCCAGACCTATAGAGCTCCATCCAGGGCCTAAGAGATAGCCTGTTCGCTACTTAACCAACTGTCCGCGCGTGACGCCGAGCTGGTTCGTTGCCTTGAGCCGGCGCCATACCTGGGAGCCGCTGATCTCGCCCCGAAGCGCCTGACCGTACAACTCCAGCACTTCCTTCACCTGCTCCGGCGACTCCTCGAGGAACTCGATCCGGTACGAGGATACGCCCAGCTCCAGGAACTGCGGCAGATACTCCGAGCCCGACTGTTCGATCGCGTTGTAGACCGTGTTGCGGCAGCCCTCGTCCACCCGCACTGGGTGGGACATGCCGATGCGGTCCCGCAGCGAGACGCGGTGGTCCTCGCATGGACGACCGCAGTTCGTATAGTCGGTCCCTTCGCTCAGGAAGGTGCAGTAAACGCAGTGTTCCGTATGGAACATGGGCAGATGCTGATGCAGCACGATCTCGAGACGCCCGGTGTCGGACTTCTCCAGCATGTCGATCATCTGCTGGATGTTCAAGTCGTACGAAGGAGTCACCATGCTGCAGCCCGAGTCTAGGAACAGCCCCGCCGCCTTGTGGTTTGCGATGTTAAGCGAGAAGTCGCCGATCAGCTCAAGGCTGCCGGCCTCCGTGCCGAGCTGCCGCTGCTGCAGGAAATAATAGAGCGCGCCGATGTTGCGCACGAGCACCGCGTCCGGCTTGAGCCGCGCAATGTTCGCGAAATAACCGGTCTCCCCCGGCATATGGACGCGAGGCGTCGCCAGTGCGATCTTCCGTCCCGCCGCCCGGACGGCCTCGACGGCCGCCGGGAATTGCTTGATGAACTCGAAGTCGGCATAGACGTACTCGACGTCCGTCTCGAGCACCGCTTTCACCTGCTCCAGGTTCCGGCACAGCGCCGTCAGCCGCGGCTTGGACGCCGCCGGAGCGGGCGCCGACGCGTCGTCCAGCAGCTCGGCCGCCGAGTGGCGGTGGAACGTGCGCGGCTTCTGCCGCTCGGTCTCCAGCAGCTCGACGGCCCGGCGCCGCATGGCGTTCAGCTCGCGGACCGGCACGATGACGTCGCCGTCCAGCTGCGCCTCAAGCCCGCTCAGCGCGAAGACCGTCCCGCCCAGCCGGCCCAGCTGCTCGGCGAGCAGCGCCTCGTCCATCGGCCGCTTCATCGCCTGCTCGAGCGGCAGCTCGGACTCGACGAGGACGGTCGTGCCCGTCTTCTCATCGGTCCACCACGTCTTGAGAGGGCCGCCGGCCGCGCCCGTGACGCGCACGCGGACCGGATGCGTCCGGTACGGCTTGTCGGTCTCGAACGTCTGGCGGAGCCGCTTGTCGAGATGCGGGTCGTTCGTCTTCCAGATCCGGTCGCCGACGTGGACCTTGCGCAGATCGACGTCATTGCGGCCCGGCACGATCTCGATCAGGCCGCCCGCGGCTTCACCCTCGAGCTTGACTCCTTTGCGGCGCACGTCGTAGACGCGTCCGCCCTCTTCCTTTTTCGTCGGGTCGCCCGCGTCGAAGACGATGCCGTCGCCCCGCTTGAGCGGCGCCTCGAGCTCGCAAACGACGCCGTCGCGCAGCACCTGGCGCACGCGGCCGAGGTAAACACCCCGGCTCTTCGGATACGTACCCTCCACGAGCTGCTTGTTGTTCGTCCCCTTCAGGAAGCCGAAGGTGAACCCGCGCGAGAAGCTCTGCTCGAGCTCGCGCATCTCTTCCTTGGTTGGCTTCGGGTTCTCCCCGTCAAAATAGCGGTCGATGGCCGCCCGGTACTTGCTGACGACGTTCGCCACGTATTCCGGCGACTTGAGCCGTCCTTCGATCTTGAACGACTTGACCCCCGCCTCGATCAGCTCGGGCAAAATCTCGATCGCTGCCAGATCCTTGGGCGACAGCAGATACGCCACGTCGCCCATCGGCTTCTGCTCGCCGTCGACCATCAGGTCGTACGGCAGCCGGCACGCCTGCGCGCACTCGCCGCGGTTGGCGGACCGCCCGCCCCACATCTCGGAGGTCAGGCACTGTCCGGAGTAGGAGACGCAGAGCGCCCCGTGCACGAACACCTCCATCGGCAGCTTCCCCTGGTCGCCGATCGTCTTGATCTGCTTCAGATTGTTCTCCCGGCCCAGCACGACAATCTCCAGATTGTACGGCTTCAGGAATTCGACCGCCTCCGGCGACGTGATCGTCATCTGGGTGGAGCCGTGAATCGGGAAGTCCGGTGAGATCTCCCGAATCAGCTTCACGAGGCCCATGTCCTGAACGATCAGGGCATCGACGCCCGCGTCGATGCAGGCCTCCACCAGCTCCCGGGCTTCCTCCATCTCGTTCTCAAAAACCAGAATGTTGAACGTCAGGTAGCCCTTGACGCCATATAGATGTAGAAACGACATGATGTCGGGCAGCTCGTCCATCTTGAAATTGTTCGCTCTTGCCCGGGCGTTGAACTTCTCTACACCGAAGAATACGGCGTCGGCCCCGTTGGCCACGGCCGCCCTCAGGCAGTCCCAGTCGCCCGCCGGCGCGAGCAGCTCTATATCGTCTCTGCGAATGGTTCGCATGCTGTCAATTCCTCCAAGCTTTTGGCTTCGCAGGACAGAAGTCCGCGTATTCTACTAGTTTACCAGAAAACGAGCTTCTTAGGCACCGCCCCTCCAAAAGCTTCCTGCCCTTGTCCGGCCAGTGCAATCCTTGCCATCCGGTTAACATCAATGGCGAATAATGATATAATTGCGAATGATTCTGTCGGAATTTCTCGCGTTTTCTATTTCTCATTTCATAGACGGAGGATAATCCTTTGAAAAGGTTGCTGTCTCTCATCCTAGCCTTCGGCGGACTCCTTCTCGTGACTGCAGCCGTCCTTTTTTTTATCCCAAAAGACGAGCGGGTGACGTTCCTGTATGCCACTGACGGAGACAAGTACGACCGCGGCGTCTTCAGCCACTTCGACCAATCGCTCGCGGCTAACGTCAAGCTGGAGCGCCGGGCGGTGAACGGGCTCCATTCAGACAAGCTCGCCAAGTACGACGGCATCTATCTGGATCCGGGCCTGGACGGAACGCCCGCACTGGAGGAGGAGCGGGAAGCGCTCGAGCATTACGTGCAGAACGGCGGCCATCTGCTGCTCGACAATGCCTTCGCGGACCAGTTCCCGCCCGAGTTTCTCGGCGCGGCGCAGCTCGTGGACGTGAAGCCGCCTCAGACGGACAAGCCTGCCTTCGCATATCCCGAAACGGATGCCAATCTGCGCGGGATCCAGGACGTGTTCCGCTTGTTCGCGGATAACTTCAACCGGCACATCGGCATGAGCCACATGCCGGGCTTCGTCTGGGGCAAGGGCCTCGTGCCGTCGACGGCGGAGACGCTCGTCTCGCTGGACGGCGTTTCGCTCCTGACGGTTAACCGCGCCGGCAAGGGAACCGTGATGCTGAACAGCGCCTTCCTGCCGAACCGGTACTTCATCACCGGCTTCGATCTGCAGAGCGGCATGGACCCGGACGCCGGGTACCAAACGCTGCAGGAGCAGAGGAAGCCCACGACGACGCCGCGGGACGGTATCAAGTATTTTGATTTCAAGCAGGGGCTGCCGCCCGAGCCGTACTTTCAGTTCGCGTTCGCAAGCGCGAACGCCCAGATGCGCACCGCCTATCTCGGCTACGTCGGCAAGGAGACGGCCGGCTACAGCATCACCAAGGTGCTCGGCACCCACGGCCGCCCCGCGATGGCGTTCGAGAACCATTTTGAGGCGCTTCCGGCGTTCCAGGAGAAGAGCGGGATTCAATGGGCGGAGCTGCTCAAGCAGCACGACATGATCCCGTCCTACTCTCTCGTGAGAGGCTCCTACGCCTGGGGGGAGTGGCACGAGGACGTCACCGTTCATCTGAACGAAGGCACATCGGCCAAGCCGGCCTTCACCGGACAGTACGCCAACTCCTTCTACGGCAGCGGGGCGCGGCTCGCCGGCACGGACGGCAAGCCGCTGACGCTCGCGCTCTATCCGGAGTACAAGGAGCTGGCGAATGAAATCCCGCTGCCCTACCGCGCCTATCCGGCGATCGCCGATTGGACCGGCGACGGCAAGCCCGACCTGCTGGCCGGCAGCGCCGACGGTACCGTCACGCTGTTCCCCGGCCAGGGCGCGCAGCCGGCGGCCTACGTGAATCAGCCGCTGCCGGACGGCGTCGCCGCGCCGGACGCGTTCGGCGCCGGGCAGCCGGTCCGGCTCGCCGGCGGAGAGCCGCTGCGCCTCGCCGCGGGCTACGCGGCGATCGCCGCCGCCCCGCCCGGCGGCAACGGCGTCCCCGACCTAATCATCGGGGACGCCGGCGGCAAGCTGCTCCGTTCCCGGAATCTCGGGAACGGGACGTTCGCGCCGCCCGAGCCGCTCGCCGCAGGCGGCGGCGCTGCCGCGGTGCCCGCGTATGCGGCACCCGCGTGGGGCGACTTGGACGGCGATGGCATCCCCGACCTCGTGGTCGGGGATGGCGATGGAGCCGTCCACTGGTTCCGCGGCGTGGCTGCCGCCGGCGGAGGGGCGCCCCGCTTCGAGGAGGGGCGCGTGCTCTTCCGGGCGGCGGGCCGCTTCGCCGCCCCGTCCGTTCGCGACATGAACGGCGACGGCAAAGCCGATCTGGTCGTCGGCACGAACGAAGGCGACGTCCGGGTCTATGAGCAAGGCGCCTCGATGAGCGAGTGGACCGACAAGGGGCCGCTGACCGGCTCGACGCTCAACCAGATGGGCAATCATGCGCTGGTCGGCGGCCATAACGCCGTCCCGCTCTGGTACGACATCAACCACGACGGCAAGGACGACCTCCTCGTCGGCCAGCTCGAATTCGGACTGCCGGTCACAGTGGACGATCCGGCGTTCCCGCATACACAGGAGCTGCAGGAGTTTTTGCAATACGCCAAGGACAACTATCTGGAGCTGTATCCGCACGTGTTCGTACACGGCTACCAGAGCGACGAACAGGAGAAGCAGGAGCTCGCGCTGCAGCGTGAATCGTTCCGGAAGCTCGGCCTTCCGTGGGTCAACCCGGGCACGAACCAGCATACGTGGCGGATCAACAACGACCAGCGGCTGCAGACGCTCCGCAACGAGAGCGAGCAGGACATCTGGTTTAACTTCGGCTTCCGGCCGTCCTACAACCCGAACGACCCGCGGGCGTACACCGACTACATGTGGGGCACCCCGTTCCTGCTGCAGGACGACCAGCTGAAGCAGCCGATGCTGCTCTACACGCCGCTTGTCGGCTACACGGCGGACGGTCCTTATGCCACGACCGATATTTACGAGGCGCAGGCCAAGCTGGACATGCCGCTCGACTACATGGAGCACATCGATCAGATTCCGTACGAGAGCAAAAAAGCCGCTTTCGAGCCGTTCGTCAAGTATTTCGACGCGTTCCGGACGCAGCACGATTACAACTTCATGACCGAGCAGCAGATGGCGCGCTCGTTCCTTGCCGCTCTTACTTCCGATGTGCGTGTCCAGCAAAGCTGGGGCGGGTATCTCGTTGGCCGGCTGAAGGACAAGCTCGGCAGCGGGCTGCACTTGGATGTGAAGCTGACAGCCGATACCTCCGCTGTTCCCGCGCAGGCCGGCGCCTATACGTCGGCAGTCGGAGTCCGGATCGAGCCGGGCGCCCGGTATGCAGCTCACCCGCTCGGCGTGGACGCCGACATCTACAAGAAGACCGACACCGCGCTCTACGCATCGCTTCGGAAGCCGGCCCGCCTGTTCGTGAACTGGCAGGACGAAGGTGCCCATCTAATCCGGGCCAACGGCCCCGTCGAGCTCGACAAGAAGAACGGCGTCTGGACGCTGCGCCTGACCGAGCCTGGCTTGCAGCAGGTCAAGCTGTACAGCCCGGCTCCCGTCCGAATCGAGGGCGAGGATCTGAAGATCGAGCGGAGCGAAGCCGAGCGTACCTATACGATTACGCATTACGGCCAGCAAGCTGCCATTACGATACATTTTTAATACGGAAACCATTGACAGGGGGAACGAGGCCATGGAAGCCATCGCTCAGCAATTGGAAGAGCATATCCGGGCGCAGTACGAGATCGACCCGGACGACGACGAGTTTACGAGGGACGTTCACCTGTTCGACTACGGGTTCATCGATTCCCTCGGCGCCACCGCGCTGATCGCGCATATCGAGAAGACTTACGGCATCCAGGTGACGAACCAGGATCTGATGCTGTACCCGCTCAACACCGTCAACGAAATCGCCACCTTCATCGAAACGAAGAAAGCGGGGTAACCGAACGCTATGGAATGCATCGTATCTCTCGGCCAGCTGGCGCCCAGCCAGTACGGCCAGCTCAAATATGCCGCCGCCTTTGCGGACGAGCACATCGACGAGATAGTCATTGACGAGGAAGCGCAAACGATCCGCATCGTGCACCACTCGCCGGACGGTAACGCCAAGATCGAGGAGCGCGTCCAACGCCTCGCGGAGCGTTTCTCCAAGGGCGACTTCGGCTTCAAGGAGCAGGTGCTGTTCGAGAACGCCGGCCCCAAGCCCTACAGCGGCGACATCATTGCCGAGCTCGTGGACAACAAGACGATGAAGGTGCTGGAGCCCGGCCTGTTCATCTTCCGCGAACCGTTCTCCAGCCTGATGCGGTTCATGGACTACATGTTCGTGAACAAGGTCGCCCGGGCGTTCGACGTCAAGGAAGAATCGTACCCGGCCGTCATCCACTGCGATACGCTGAACAAGACGAACCATTTCACGTCGTTCCCGGAGCATATCCATTTCCTGACCCACCTGCGCGAAGACCTCGACGTAATCGAAGGATTCTCCCAGTCGATCCGCGAAGCGGGTGGCTGGCAGCAGGAGGCGCCGCTCTCGCTGGACGAGACGATGCCAAAGCCGAAATTCGCCATGAACCCGTCCACCTGCTATCACTGCTACGAGGGACTGCAAGACGAGACGCTCGAAGGCGACGGTCTCGTCGTCACCGCCATCTCCAAATGCCACCGGTTCGAATCGCGCAACCATACCGACTTCGGACGGATGCTCGACTTCAGCATGCGGGAGATTATTTTCGTCGGCAAGCCGGACTTCGTCAAGGAGAACCGCCTCAAGTCCATCGAGCTGCTCAAGCAGCTGGCCGAGGAATGGGAGGTTGACAGCCGGCTCGAGATCGCCAATGATCCATTCTTCACGAACGACTTCCAGGTGAAAGCGTCGTTCCAGCGCAACCAGGAGATGAAGTACGAGCTGCGGCTGACGATTCCCTATCTGGACAAGTCGATCGCGTGCAGCTCGGTCAACTTCCACAGCAACACGTTCGGCAATGCGTTCAACATCAAGGTCGGCAAGCGCAGCGCGGTCACCGGCTGCGTAGGATTCGGGATCGAGCGTTGGGTCTTTGCCTTCCTGTCCCAGTACGGGCTGGATGAAGCGGCATGGCCGGAGCGGTTCCGCGAGCAGTACGCCGCCTGGCTGGACAAATCCATTTAGCGAGGGATCTGCCTTGAAGCTACGTTCCCTACTCAAACGCAACGGCTTCGTTCTCGCCCTGTTGGCCGCCTTCGTCCTGGTCAACGGGGCGATTGCCTGGTGGAACCCGATGGAATCGTCGCGCCGGTTCTACAAGAACGATTTTACCAAGACACTCTACCACCACGACTGGAAGGACAGCGGGCCTGTCTTCTTCGGCAATTCCGCCGTCACGGGCGCCTACATGGAGGACCGGGCCGAGGTGCCGCTCACCGAGATGGGTCTCTCCTACGGCAAGCTGACCGATCTGGAGCAGATTCTGACCCGGTCCCTGTACCAGGTCCGGGACCGGCTCGTCATCGGCATCGACATCCATACCATGCTCGACACGATGGAGACCGACCCGACCTACCAGTGGCACCAAAAGTTCTACCAGCCCTATCTGTACGCTTACCGTGATTACTTCAAGGCTTCGGGTGCGGAAGCCGTCAAGCAGTTCGCCTTGTCCGTCTATGAGGGCCGGCCCAAGGACATGTTCGCCTACGAGCCGAAGTGGATCGACAAGGAGCTGTACTTCGGCCAGCTGCCCAAAGAAAAGATGGATGTGAGCTGGGAGAAGTATGAGAAGCTCTACAATCACGCGTCTCTGTCCGACTTCGAGGAGAACCTCGCCGCGCTCGATCATATCCTTGCCTATGCGAAGGAGCATGCGCTGCCTGTCCAGGTCATCTGGATGCCTTACAATCCGCTCTACCCGAAGCCTCCTTACATGAGCGCTCTCAAGGAGCGGGTGAACGAACGGCTGGCCGCCGCACGAGTGCCGGTGCTGGATACGATGGACCGCTACGATCCGTCCCTGTTTCACGACCTGGTCCACTTGAACCGCGAGCAGGGAGCGCCGCGCTTTACGAAGGAGGTGGACGCATGGCTCCGGTCATCCGCAGGCTCCTCGAGCTTCTGATGTATCTTGTCATGCTCATCCTGGTGCTCGTCTACTTTACGGGCGAAGGGATCTTCATCTACGAAAATTTTTAACCCGTGTTCCGCCCGTCTGTAGACGGCTATTCACCGGATAAGGAGCCGTTAATCCGATGTTTCTATTGAATATGAACGCGATCGTAGGGCTAGCCGGCATGATTGCCGCGCTGATGCTGACCCGGCGATGGAAGCAGAACAAGCGCATCCTGCTCTTGCTGTTTAACTTGGGTTTTCTGCTTGTGTTCAGCCACAAGCTTTTTTTGTTTTATCTTGTCTACGTAGCGCTGAATTACGCCGGCTACCTATTCCTCGGGCAAACCGCGTCGGCCCGCCGCGTCTGGTTTCTGCTGCTCATTGCGGCCAACGTGGGCGCCGTCGTCGCCGGCCGATTCTTTGAGTACGGCTGGTCGGACAGCCCGGTACTCGGCCTTTTCCTGACGCTCGGCCTTCTCTATAACTTCCTGAAGGTGATCGACGCCTACTTCTTCGCCTACTTCTTCGGCAAGGAGAACCGGGCCTCGCTACTCGATTACGCGAACTATATTTTGTTCGTGCCGACCTTCACTTCGGGACCGATTCTGCGGTTCCGCGACTTTATGGCCGATACGAAAAAGCCTTATGCCGTTGACGCTGCCCTGTTCGAGGAATCTGTGAAGCGGATCATTCTCGGCCTATTCAAGAAGATCGTGCTCGTCGCCTGGATGAGCGCCGTGTTCAACTACGTCTCGGCCGGCGAGCTGACGGTCTTCCACTCCGTCTTCCTGATGGTCTGGTTCTATATCTGGATCTACTTCGACTTCTCGGGCTATTCCGATATCGCAATCGGCTTCGGCCGGCTGATGGGCTACACAGTGCCGGAGAACTTCAAGAAGCCGTTCCTCTCCCCGACGCTGACCCAATACTGGCGCAACTGGCATGCCACGCTCGGCGACTGGTTTCGGGAGCACATCTTCATGTTTTTCTCGCGCAAAACGCCCTCCAAGCTGACCGCCGCCGGGCTGTCTATGCTGATTATGGTGCTGATCGGACTCTGGCACGGGTTCACCTGGCTGTATGTGGCGTGGGGCGTCTACCATGGCGCTCTATTGGCCATCGAGAATCTGACCAACCGCTCGCTGGTCAACAAGCGCAAAGTCTCCAAGACGTACTTCTATCTGCGCTGCCTGTTGACGCAGGCGCTCGTTACGTTTGCCGTCATCGTCTACTTGCCGAGCACCAAGACGGACCTCATTCTTCGCATTTATCGCGGTCTGCTGACACTTCCTTCTTTTTGATGGAACGGTTTGCTATAATTGAGCTGTCATTGTTATCCTGTGGAGGTGCTTTTTATGAAGCTAGGTGTATTCACTGTCTTGTTCTCCGGAAAACCGTTGGAGGAATCTCTTGACTACATTGCCTCCAAAGGATTGGAAGCGGTCGAGATCGGCGCGGGCGGCAACCCCGGCAAGGCTCACTGCGATCCTGAGGTTCTACTGAATGATGAAAGCAAATTGAAAGCATTCCAGCAGGCGGTCGAGTCCCGCGGGCTGACGATCAGTGCTCTCAGCTGTCACGGCAACGCGCTGCACCCGCAAAAGGCCATTGCGAAACGGGAGCACGAGGATTTCCTCCGGACGGTCGATCTGGCCTCCAAGCTGGGCGTCCCCGTCGTCAACACGTTCTCCGGCTGTCCGGGTGATTCGGACGATGCCAAGTATCCGAACTGGCCGGTCGCTCCGTGGCCGAACGACTACCAGGACCTGCTCAAATGGCAGTGGGAAGAGAAGATCATTCCTTACTGGAAGGAAGCGGCCCAGTACGCCAAGGACCGCGGCGTCAAAATCGGTATCGAGCTGCACGGCGGTTTCTCGGTCCATACGCCGGCAACGCTCCTTCGTCTTAGAGAAGCGGTGGGCGAGACGATCGGGGCGAACCTCGACCCGAGCCATATGTGGTGGCAAGGCATCGACCCGGTGCAGGCGATTCTGATCCTGGGCAAAGCGGGAGCGATCCATCACTTCCACGCTAAGGACGCTTCCTTCGAGACGAACAACGTGAACATGTACGGCGTTACCGATATGCAATCCTACACCAACATGATGGGCCGCGCATGGCAGTTCCGCAGCGTAGGGTTCGGGCACGATCTGAAGACATGGGCAGACATGATGAGCGCCCTGCGTCTGGTCGGCTACGACTACGTCGTCAGCATCGAGCATGAGGACGGCCTCATGTCGATCAACGAAGGCTTCACTAAGGCGGTTCAAAACCTGCAGCAGGTGCTGATCAAGGAATCGCTCAATGAGATGTGGTGGGTGTAAGCTTAAGACGAACAAAAGCCGCCGGTTCACTCCTCCCTCAGGAGGAGCGGACGGCGGCTTTGTTGTGGTAGGAGATTTTGTGGGTGCGGCAAAAACGCAAAGACCCTCGGCCACGAGCCAAGCTCGCAGCAGAGGGTCTTCTTATCAATCCGTTCGTCTTCAAACGAGGCTTACGCAAACCAGCCCTTGATCATAATGACATCCACGAAGATAAAAACCACCAATGCAACAACTCCGAAGCCGATGGCGAACATGTTCTTATTCTTCGCTTTCACCGAGCGGACCACGCCGATGGCGATAATGATCGTAAAGAGCAGCACGAAGAGATCGAACGTGGAATATGTACTGGTGCTGGCTGCCGCCTCTTCTGCCAAGTACAACATCGTGGATCCTCCTTTTTCTCGCAAATAGCTTATCTTACCCTATGTTAGCTTGAGAAACGCGCCGATGCAAGTGCTTTCTCAATTTGTAACAAGTTTGTCACGATTTTAGTATAACCGGAACTGCCGTACTTCATCACAATGTTTTGGGCGCTTTCCGAGGACAGGCGTTTACGGGAAAACGGTTTTGTGTGGTAGGATGATGCTAAAACATACTAATCACATCGGAATATATTGACCAACTGCCTGCCCAGCGAGTCGTTCTTCGCCTTCGTGCAGCGGGTCGGCCATGCCGCCTTCCAAGAGCAGCTAACAGCCATATTAGCGGAGCAGCAGGGGGTCAAGGCTGCATGCTCTCGTGAGATTTAGGCTATTTCCGTGGATTCTAGGCTGCTCCGGTAAGATCCCGACTCAAGCTTACTTGAGGTCAAGGCTGCTTCCGTGATGTCTAGCCTCTGCTTCCGTAAGAAAAAGAAGAAGCCCGGCTTCCTTCCGATCAGGAAAGGAAGTCGGGCTTCTCTTGGTTTTGTCGTCAAACGGGAACGCAAGCGGATGCTTACTGCTTGCTTACCGCTTCTCGTTCGGTCTCCTCGGCTGCCGCCCCCGTCTCCCGGTAAGCGGCTGCCTCCTCCGCCTCGGCAGCGGCCGTCCTCTCGCGGTCGCGCTCCAGAACCGGCTTCAGGTAGCGGCCCGTATAGGATCCTTCCACCTCCACGACGGTCTCGGGCGCTCCTTGGGCAATGATCGTCCCGCCGCGGCTGCCTCCCTCCGGTCCGAGGTCAATGAGATAGTCGGCCGTCTTGATGACGTCCAGATTATGCTCGATGACCAGGACCGACTCTCCGTTATCCACGAGGCGGTGCAGCACTTTTAGCAGCCGGTCGATGTCGTCGATATGAAGACCGGTCGTCGGCTCGTCGAGAATGTAGAACGACTTGCCGGTGTTGCGCCGGTACAGCTCAGCCGCGAGCTTGACCCGTTGGGCTTCGCCTCCCGACATCGTCGTCGCCGGCTGTCCGAGCTTCATATAGCCGAGGCCGACATCCAGCAGCGTCTGCAGCTTGCGATGGATGCGCGGCACGTTCTTGAAGAATTCGGTCCCGTCCTCGATCGTCATATCCAGCACGTCCGCAATGTTCTTGCCTTTGTACTTGATCTCGAGCGTCTCCCGGTTGTACCGCTTGCCCTTGCACACCTCGCAGGGGACATAGACGTCGGGCAGGAAGTGCATCTCAATCTTGATGATTCCGTCTCCGCGGCAGGCTTCGCAGCGTCCGCCCTTCACGTTAAAGCTGAAGCGGCCTTTCTTGTAGCCGCGCACCTTTGCCTCCGTCGTAGCAGAGAACACATCGCGGATGTCGTCGAACACGCCGGTATAGGTCGCCGGATTCGAGCGCGGCGTGCGGCCGATCGGCGATTGGTCGATATCGATGACCTTCTCGACATTCTCGAGTCCCTTGATCTCCTTGAACTGCCCCGGCCGCACCTTGGCGCGATTCAAATCGCGGGCAAGGGCTTTATACAGAATTTCGTTAATCAGCGTACTCTTGCCCGAGCCCGAGACGCCGGTCACACAGACGAACGTACCGAGCGGCACCTTCAGGTTGACGTTCTTCAGGTTGTTCTCCTTGGCGCCCCGGATTTCCAGCCAGTTGCCATTCGGTTTGCGGCGCTCTGCAGGTACCGGAATGAATTTCCGGCCGCTCAAGTACTGACCGGTCAGCGAATCGGGGTTCTCCATGATTTCCTTAGGCGTTCCTTCGGCCACGACCTGGCCGCCGTGAATGCCCGCCCCCGGACCGATATCAATGATATAGTCGGCCGCCAGCATCGTATCTTCGTCATGCTCGACGACGATAAGCGTATTGCCGAGGTTCCGCATATGCTCGAGCGTCTGGATCAAGCGGTCGTTATCCCGCTGATGAAGACCAATGCTGGGCTCGTCCAGAATATACAGGACGCCCATCAGGCTCGAGCCGATCTGCGTCGCCAGCCGGATCCGCTGTGCTTCTCCGCCGGACAGCGTGCCGGCGGCGCGGCTGAGCGTCAAATAGTCGAGACCGACATTGACGAGGAAGCCGAGACGCGCGTTAATCTCCCGCAGGATGAGATTCGCAATCTTTTGCTCTCTCTCATTCAAGTCCAGGCCGGCGAAAAACTGCTGGGCGTCACCAATCGACAGGTCCGTCGCGTAGGCGATATTCTTGCTGCCGACCGTAACGGCAAGCGATTCAGGCTTCAAGCGTTCGCCTTTGCACTTGCCGCACGGCTTGGCGCTCATGTAGGCTTCAATATGCTCGCGGACGCCGTCCGAGGCGGTATCCCGGTAGCGCCGCTCCAAGTTGCGGACGATGCCCTCGAACGGGACCCAGGCGTCCTTCTTTTGGCCAAAATCGTTCTCGTAGCGGAACCGCACTCTCTCGCTGCCCGTTCCGTACAGAATCTTCTTCATCTGCTCGTCCGACAGCTGCTCAACCGGCACATCGGTCGGAATGTGGTAATGCTCGCAAACCGCCGCCAGAAACTGCGGATAATAGGTCGAGGTGCTTCCGGCCCACGCCTCGAACGCTCCCTGCTCGATCGTCTTGGACGGATTCGGCACCAGCAGATCGGGATCGACGATCATCTTGCTGCCGAGGCCGTCGCATTCCGGACAAGCGCCGAACGGGCTGTTGAACGAGAACATCCGCGGAGACAGCTCTTCTATGCTGAAGCCGCATTCCGGGCAGGCCAGGTTCTGGCTGAACAGCAGCTCTTCCTGGTCGATAATATCGACGAGCACCCGGCCGTCTGCCAGCTTGAGCGTCGTCTCCAGCGAGTCGGCGAGCCGGGTTTCGACGCCTTCCTTGACGACGATCCGGTCCACGATCACCTCGATGGAATGCTTCTTGTTCTTCTCCAGCTCGATCTTCTCGGCCAAATCCCTCGTCTCTCCGTTGACCCGGACACGAACGAAGCCCTGCTTCTGAACATCGGTCAGCAGCTTGGCGTGTTCTCCCTTGCGTCCCGACACGAGCGGCGCCAGAATTTGCAGCTTGGTGCGCTCCGGATACTCCATAATCCGGTCCACCATCTGCTCCACTGTCTGAGACGTAATCTCAATGCCATGGATCGGACAATGCGGATGGCCGACCCGGGCGAATAGCAGCCGCAAATAATCGTAAATCTCAGTGACCGTCCCTACCGTCGACCGCGGGTTGCGGCTTGTGGTCTTCTGGTCGATCGAGATGGCCGGCGACAGGCCGTCGATCGAATCGACGTCCGGCTTGTCCATCTGGCCGAGGAACTGGCGGGCGTAAGCCGACAGCGACTCGACATAGCGGCGCTGGCCTTCTGCGTAGATCGTATCAAAGGCCAGGGACGATTTGCCCGATCCGCTGAGCCCTGTCAGCACGACAAATTTATCGCGCGGAATGACCACGTCTATATTTTTCAAGTTATGGGCGCGTGCCCCTTTAATGACTATCCGGTCGCTTGCCACGTGAACCCTCCTATTCTAATAAGCGGCGCTATTGCGCCGCTTTCAATTCCAATATAGCGTCCCGAAGCTCCGCAGCCCGTTCGAACTGCAGACTCTTCGCGGCTTCCTTCATCTCCGCCTCCAGCCGCTCGATCATCGCGGCACGGTCCTTCTTGGACATCTTGGCATCCTTCATATCGGTCAGGTAATCGGCCTTCTGCTCGGCCACCTTGGTCGCCTCGATAACCTCCCGCACTCTCTTCTGGATCGTCTTCGGCGTAATGCCGTGCTCCTCGTTGTACGCCATCTGGATGCTGCGGCGGCGTTCGGTCTCCGTAATCGCCTTCTGCATCGAGTCGGTGATCTTGTCGCCGTACATCAGCACGCGTCCGTCCGCATTCCGTGCCGCCCGCCCGATCGTCTGGATCAACGAGCGCTCCGCACGGAGGAAGCCCTCCTTATCCGCGTCGAGAATGGCAACCAGCGAAACCTCCGGCAGGTCAAGCCCTTCCCGGAGGAGGTTAATGCCGACCAGAACATGGAAGGTACCCAGCCGTAAATCGCGCAGAATCTGCATCCTCTCCAGCGTCTTAATGTCTGAGTGCAGATAGCGGACCTTGATGCCGATTTCCTTGAGATAGTCGGTCAGATCCTCCGCCATCTTCTTGGTCAGCGTGGTGACAAGAACGCGTTCGTCCTTGTCGATCCGGTCCCGGATCTCGCCGATCAGATCATCGATTTGCCCCTTGGTCGGACGCACCTCGATCAGCGGATCGAGCAGTCCGGTTGGCCGAATGATCTGTTCCACCATCTCCGGGCAATGCTCGAGCTCGTAAGGGCCCGGTGTCGCCGAGATGTAGACCGCCTGCTTCACCTTCTCCTCGAATTCCTCGAACCGGAGCGGCCGGTTGTCGAGTGCCGACGGCAGCCGGAAGCCGTGCTCCACCAGCACTTCCTTCCTAGCCCGGTCGCCGTTGTACATGGCCCGGATCTGCGGCAGCGTCACGTGCGACTCGTCGACCATGACGAGCATGTCGTCCGGGAAATAATCGAGCAGCGTGTAGGGTGCCTCTCCCCGCTCGCGGAACGTAAGCGGCCCGGAATAGTTCTCGATGCCCGAGCAGAAGCCCATCTCCAGCATCATCTCGATGTCGTAGCGGGTCCGCTGCTCGAGACGCTGGGCCTCCAAAAGCTTGCCCTGGGAGCGCAGCTCTTCGAGGCGTTCCTCGAGCTCCCTCTCGATATTGACGATCGCCCGCTTCATCGTCTCCTCGTGGGTAACGAAGTGGGAAGCCGGGAAGATCGCGATATGATCGCGCTCTCCGATAATCTCCCCGGTGAGCACGTCGATCTCCGTAATCCGCTCGATCTCGTCGCCGAACAGCTCGACGCGAACGGCGTGCTCGCTTCGTGAAGCCGGGAAGATCTCGACGACATCGCCACGGACGCGGAACGTGCCGCGCACGAAGTTCATATCGTTGCGCTGATACTGAATATCGACGAGACGGTGCAGAATCTCGTTACGAGACCGCTCCATGCCGACGCGTAGCGACAGCAAAAGATCCCGGTACTCCTTCGGAGAACCGAGGCCGTAAATGCAGGACACGCTGGCGACGACGATGACGTCGCGCCGCTCGAACAGCGAGCTGGTCGCGGAGTGGCGGAGCTTGTCGATCTCGTCGTTAATGCTCGAATCCTTCTCAATATAAGTATCCGAAGACGCAATGTACGCCTCCGGCTGGTAGTAGTCATAGTAGCTAACGAAATAAGAAACCGCGTTGTTCGGAAAAAACTCCTGAAACTCGCTGCAGAGCTGGGCCGCCAGCGTCTTGTTGTGGGCGATGATCAGCGTCGGTCTATTGAGCTGGGCGATCACCTGGGCGGCGGTAAAGGTCTTGCCGGTCCCAGTCGCCCCGAGCAGCGTCTGGTGCCTCTTCCCGCTCCTGACGCTGTCGACCAGCTGGGCGATGGCCTTGGGCTGGTCGCCCTGCGGTGCAAACTCCGAAACGAGCTCGAATTTCTTATCGCTTCTTACGATCTCGTTCATGTGCATCCTCCGTATCTATGTCACGAATTCTCCTCTAAACTTTAGGGCAGGATCGTTCGATAAAACAAGTAGATTGCATCAGCCGCTCATAGTAAACAGCGTGAAATATAGGAATACTTGTTCTCCTCATTATACCGGTTTTGCACCGTAGTTGCAAATACTGGATATTTCCTTATTCCTCCCCCCGCAGTACATTATGGAAGACCTAGGAGTGATACGCATCATGGATTTATCGACTCTCATTGGCCTGATTCTCGGTCTGGCCGCCCTGCTGCTCGGCTATATTTGGGACGGCGGCCATCTGGGCGCCCTGTACGTTCCCAGCGCCCTGCTCATCGTACTCGGAGGGACGTTCGGCGCCGTCATCGTCAGCTTTCCGATGGCCCGCCTCAAAGAAGTTCCGCAAGCCTTCAAGATGGCATTCCTGGAGAAAAAGCAGGATCCCCAGGTCATTATCGACGAAATCGTCGACATGGCGAGTATCGCCCGCCGGGAAGGCGTGCTGGCGCTTGAGCAGCGCGCACAGGAGCACCAGAACGCCTTTCTCAAGGACGGTTTGATGATGGTGGTGGATGGGACCGATCCCGAGCTTACCCGCCAGATCATGGAGCTCGAGATGGATGCAGTCGAGCATAAGAACGACGGCTATGTCAAAATCTTCGAATGCGCCGGCGGCTACGCGCCGACCATGGGGATTATCGGTACGGTTATGGGTCTGATCCACGTCTTGGGCAACCTCGCCGATCCGGACGCGCTTGGTCCCGCCATCGCGGTCGCCTTCAGCGCCACGCTGTACGGCGTCGCGAGCGCCAACGTTATCTACTTACCCATTGCGCACAAGCTCAAGCTCCGCAATCAACAGCAAATCTCCGTCATGGAGCTGATGCTCGAAGGCATTCTCGCACTCCAGGCCGGCGAGAACCCTCAGCTGATCAAGAAGAAGCTGGCTTCCTTCCTGCCGCATAAGAAAAACGCCAAGCAGGCGAAGTCGGAAGTAGGTGGAGATCTTGCCCAGGAGAGCTAAAAAGAAAAATGCGGAGCATGAGAATTCCGAGCGCTGGCTCATCACGTACTCCGACCTGATCACCTTGCTCCTCATCTTCTTCGTCATCATGTACGCCATGAGCAAGGTGGATGTAGCCAAGTACAGCATGCTGGCGACGTCGCTGCAGCATCAGTTCCGCCAAGCCGATTCGGCGCTGCCCGCCGGTTCGGGCATTATCGGTGGTTTGGACCTCAGCAAAGGAACCCAAGGGCGGGAGAAGGAAGCCAACGAGCACACGGAGAAGGAAGAACAGGATAAGAAGGAAAAAGAACTTCAGGATTTATTGAAGGTCGTCAACCAGTACATCTCGGATAATCAGCTTCAAGCCAACGTCTCCGCTCTCGATACGCGGCGGGGCATTGCCATTACGCTGAACGATCTGGTGCTGTTCGACCTCGGACGCGCGGATATCAAGGCTCCGGCGTATCCGGTTCTCGAAAAGCTCGCCACTCTCTTCCCGACGCTTCACACAACGATCAGCATCGAAGGACATACCGACAACCTGCCGATCGTCTCCAGTTCCCCGTTCCGGGACAACTGGCGCTTGTCGTCGGAGCGCTCGCTGTCGGTTCTGCGCTACTTCACTGAGAAAGCCAATCTGCCGGCGTCTATGTTCCAATCGATCGCATACGCCGATACGAAGCCGGTCGCTCCCAATACGTCTGACGAGAATCGACAGAGGAACCGCCGGGTCGAGATTGTTGTGCTCCGTTAGTGAAGGGTTACTAGGTAATACCTAATAATACTGCGTAGACGGGGACGAAAAAACAAAAACAACCTTTCTCCTTGTCCGTTCTGAACGACAAAGCCGTTAGCCGGATCATTCCGGCTAACGGCTTATTTTGTGGAATCGTCATCTCGTGTAGGGTTCTGCAGTGAATACGACACGGCATCCGGCCCAGCCGGTCCCTCATTCGCTAGTCTGGCCATCAATCGTCACCCCGTTAGGCCGATGCCTGCCGATTCTCCTTCACGCCGCTCAGCTTTCCTCTTAAATAAGACAGGAAAGAGACGGGGCGAGTCGATAGGTAATATAGAGCCTTGTCGTCCGGCGCAAGCAAAATGCCGAGCTGGTGATGCTCGTTCGCGTACAGCGCATGGCCGGCGAATTTGCTGTGCCCCTCAAGGTTCAGCACTTCCAGCTTGCAGTACGCCGGATTCCGCTGCATCGCCAGGTGAAGCTGCTCCTTGGTCCTAACTGGAACCTGGTTCACCTTGTGGATCACCTCGCCCGGCTGGAGTCCCATCGCGGCGGCCGGACTGTTCGGCAGGACCGCCTGGATGAACAAGCCCCGGTCGTCATGAACAAAATACGGCTTCGCCTGCTCCTCCTGCCAGGATGTGTACAAGATCATAGCTTCGTGCAGGCCGATCGCAAGCACCGAGGCGATGAGGAGGAAGGGCGACCAATAGTGGGCAACGACTGCTGCCCCCATTATCACCAAGCCATATCCAGCCAGAAGCCCGGCATTGGCTTTGGCCTTGGCGGCCGGCATGCGGGACAGCGTGTAGGTGCTGAATCCAAGCATGGCGGGGAGTGCCGCCAGCCCCCAGCCGGCCGTGTCCGCTCCAGACGCAAGCATAGGCGCCCAAGACAACGCAAACGAACCGTCTCCTCCTGCCGGTGTCAGCAGAAAAAGCGGCAGGGGCCAGAAGCCCTGCATCAGGTAGCCGCCGACCAGCTTACCCCGCTTGCTCTCGAAAAAGACGGGAGTCGCCAGCCGGGCGCCCTGCCAGCGTACGAGCAGGCCCTCCGCCAGATGAAGCACGCCGACCAGCATGAGCAGCGAGGCCAGCTCCATCGAGGCGAGCGGCTCAAACAGCCAGGCCGTCGACCTCTCCTCCGCCAGCTGCGGCATCCAAACGGCCGCCGCCTTCAAAATGCCCAGCACACCTGCCGCATACGCGATACATAGGTACCGCACGCGGATCAGCATAAGCAGGAGTGCGATCGCCCACAGATACCAGACGGCACCGGCCGGCAAGTTGGCGCCGAGCAGCACGAGCAGGACGGACGCCGCCGCCCCTGCCGCGAGTCCGGCGAGCCATACCCGCCATGTCTCTCCCAGGAGAGAATGCAAACGGGTGTGGAACAGCTTCCGCTCCAGCTTGATCTGGCGGCGAATCTGCAGGACGATGATCAAGATGCTTATATAATAGAAAGGATTCTGTGCGAGCCGGCCAAGCGCCCGCAGCAGCTCGGCTCCCCACGTCAACAGTTCTTCCATTCGCTAATCTCCTTGCCCGCGTAAATTCTCGCCGGGACTCTGTTCAGGCTAACCGGAACAGCAGCTCCGCGAGGCCGATCTCCGCCAAAGACGAAAGAAGAAGGCCGGCAGTCCCGGCCTTCTTCTCCTTTCTACACACCAAGCCTCAATTCCTGCCGGCGTGTCCGGCGTTACTTTGATTTTAACGTCTCTTGCATATCCTGCAGCGCCGCCTTCAGCTGCGCGTCCTGGGCCGGGTTTTTCATCTGCAGGATGATATCCTGCTCCAGCTTGCTCATCGTCTTCACATCGGCTTCTCCCGTTGCCGCAAGACCCGCTTTGGCTTGATAAGCCTTGAGCTCCGACGCGGTTTTCTCGCTAAAGTAGCCGTCCGTCCGTCCCGGCGCGTAGCCTAGTCCCGTTAAAATGAGCTGCAGCGTCTTCACGTCGTCCCCGGTCGCATCGTATTTAAGAACCGACTTTTTCGTAAACGGGGAGACCTTGAAGTATGCCGGCTGCTCCACCTTCAGGTCGGGCTCAATGCCGGTTTTGTTGATCCAGTTGCCGTTCGGCGTCAGCCATTTGAAGACGGTCATCTTGATGTTGCTGCCGTCGCCCATTTCCTTCTCGAACGTGATCTGGACGGTTCCTTTGCCGTAGGTCCGCTCGCCGATGAGCTTGCTGCCTACCGATTCCTTGAGGGCGCCGGCCAAAATCTCGGAAGCGCTAGCGCTGCCGTTGTTGATCAAGACGGAGACCGGGTATTTGCGGGCAGGCTCCTTGCTCTCGGACAACGCCTTCTCCCGATTGCCCTGTTTGTCCTCGATCTGCACGATGGTCTTACCTTTCTCTACGAAGATCTCGGCAATCTTCTCGACCTGGTCGAGCAAGCCGCCCGGGTCGTTGCGCACGTCGATCAGAAGGCCCTTCATCCCTTTGGACTCCAGCTTGACGAGCTCTTCCTTGAACCGCTTGCTCGTGTCGGAGGAGAATTGGGTAATCTCAATTTTGCCGATGGTCGGGGTGACCATCTCGGCATGCACCGTCTCGACCGGGATGTCGTCTCTTACGATTACGACGTCCACCGGCTCCGTGCTGCCCGAGCGCAAAATTTGAAGCTTCGCTTCCGAGCCCTTTTTGCCGCGGATCTTGCTGACCGCTTCGTTGAGACTGAGGCCGTCGAGCTTCTCGCCGTTCACCGACAGAATAACATCGTTCGCCTGGAGTCCCGCCTTCTCGGCAGGAGATCCCTTGATCGGGGCGACGATCGTTACCCGATTTTCGTTCAAGGAAACCTCAGCGCCAATTCCTTGAAACGAGGAATTGATTGATTCCTGGAACTGCTGTGCTTCCTTGGCGTTCATATAGGTCGAGAACGGATCGTCCAGCGACTGGAGCATTCCGTTGATCGCGCCGTTCATGATCTTGTCGTGGTCCACGCTCGCCAGTGAACGGGACCGGATCAATTCATAGGTGGTCGCGACCTTCTGCAAATCTTTTTGGCTGAGGCCGTCCGCCTGCGCCGCGACGCCCGCCGTACTGACCGCCGGCAGCAGATTGGCGCGAACCGCCGTCAGCGTGACCAAGCTGCTCGCGACAACGCCCAGCAGGACGAACAACAGTACCGTTCGGCCTTTAAAGACCATGGATCTCCACCACCTTTTTGCCTGCCTAAGTTTCCCAGCTAGTATATGACAAGCCAGTCCGGTTTATTAATGGAGCACCCTGTTTCCTGCTTCCTTGTCCCTGTCTATTTCAGATAAGGCATAGGATTGACCGGATTCTCGTTAATGCGCACCTCGAAATGGCAGTGGTTGCCGGTAGAATCGCCGGTCGAGCCCACCTCTGCGATCTTCTGGCCGCGGGAGACGCTCTGGCCCTCGCTTACCTTAAGACCGCCGTCACGGATGTGGCCGTACCACGTCCAGACGCCATTTCCATGATCGATCACCACCGTGTTGCCGTAACCGCGCACCCAAGCGGAGATCAGCACAATGCCGTCGTCCGCCGCAACAATGGTCGAACCGTTAGGCGCCGCGATGTCAATGCCCTTATGCAGCTTGTTCACATTGGCGATCGGGTCGATCCGATAACCGAACGTAGAGGAGATGCTGTGGCTCGAAGGCACCGGCCAGGCGAAGCGGCCCGAGTCGCTGATATTGACCGGTTGGACCACGCCGCCTCCTTTGTTTTTGTTGGCCAACTCTTGCTGCCTCTTCTTCTCTTCGTTCTGTTTCCGGACGATCTCCTGCTTTTGCGCGTACAGATCGGCCTTCTGCTTGGCGAGCGCGACGAGGCTCTTTTCCTGCTCCTCGCTCACGTTCTCCGCTTCATGCTCTTGAGAGGTCAGGCTCGCGATAGCGACTTCCTTTTGCTTCTCCTTCACGAGCAGCTGCTGCTTGAGCTCCTCCGCCTGCGCGTAGAGCTTCCGCGCTTCCTGCAGCTGGGTCTCAACTTCCTTCTTCTTGGTCGCGACCACGTCGCGGTCCTTCTTGTTCGCCTCGAGGAGGTTCTTGTCGTTGCCTGCGATCATTTTGAGCATATTGAAGCGGTCAAGAAAATCAGAGAAGCTGGTCGCGCTGAGCAGCACGTCCAGATAAGAGACCGTTCCATTCATGTACATCGCCTGTACACGCGATTTGAGCTGCTTGTCCCGCTCGGCGACGCGCTTCTCCGCATCGTCCAGCTGCTGGGACGTATCCTTCAGCTTGAGGGTGACGGTGTTCACCTGCTTGGTCAGTTCGTTCAGCTTGGCACCCTGCTGGTCAATTTCTTTGAGAAGCTGGTTCATGCTGATAATTTCCTGGCCTTTTTGCTGCGAGATAGAGCTCTTGAGCTTATCTGCTTCCTTCCGTTTTTGGGTTGCTTGCTGCTCCTGCTGCTGGATCTGTTCCAGTTTCTTGTTGATCTCGTCCATAGATGCGGCATGCCCGATTGTCGGAATCGATATGCCGACTGCGGTTACCGCGGCGAGAAGGGCCAGTGAAACTCTTTTCAAAAGAGATTCCTCCTAAACTTTCAAATATTTGCGTACGGAGATGGTGCTTCCCCAAATGCCGATCACCAGACCGATGCCGATCAACAGACCGGCTACCGGATAGACAATTTCCAGGAACGGCTTGAATTTAACCATTAAGACGCTCGTATTCAGAGTGACGGAGTTCATAAGCTCCCAATACCCGTAGGTTAGCGCCGCTACCGGCAGGATGGAGCCGAAGATTCCGAGGAGTGCCCCTTCTATGAAGAAAGGCCAGCGGATGAAGCCATTGGTTGCCCCTACGAGCTTCATGATCTTGATTTCCCGGTTCCGAGCCATGATGGTGAGCTTGATCGTATTTGAAATCAGGAACATGGCGGTGAGCGCGAGACACGCCACGAGGAAGAGCCCTATGTTGCGGATGATGCTCGTAATCTTGAAGAGCTGCTCGACCGTCCCCTTGCCGTAGCTGACGCGCAGGATCGGTGCGGGATTCTTGCCGTCGTTCAGCGCCTGAATCTTCTCAGCGGTCTGCGCCACCTGGCGAGGCTCCTTGACCTCGACGGTAAACGCGTCGTTCAGCGGATTGTTTTCCCCATCCAGTCCCTCAAGGAAGGCTTTTCCGTTCTCGCCCATCCGCTGCCGAAGCTCGACCAGTCCCTGCTCCTTGGACACGTAGGTGAGCTTGCTGATGTCCGGCATGGCCTGAATGCTCGATTGAATGGCCGTCCGGGTTTCGTCGTTGACGTTCGTCTGCAGGAAGACTTTGATCTCCACCTGCTTCTCGATTTGCTGGGACAAGTAGTTCACATTAAGCGACAGGATCAGGAACAATCCAAGAATCAGCAGCGATATGGCAATCGAGCTGACGGAGGCGAAGGTCATCCAGCCGTTCCTGATGACGTTCTTGCCGCCTTCGCGAAAATGGCGGCCGATCGTATTAATCGTCATACCCGTAATCCCCTCTCGCCTGGTCACGCACGATGACGCCTTTTTCGATCGCGATGACCCGCTTGCGGATGGTATTGACGATCTCTTTGTTGTGAGTGGCCATGATGATGGTGGTGCCTCTATAATTGATCTCCTCGAGCAGGTTCATAATGCCCCAGGATGTTTCTGGATCCAGGTTGCCGGTCGGCTCGTCCGCAATGATGACGGCCGGATTGTTGACGATGGCTCGCGCGATAGCGACCCGCTGCTGCTCTCCGCCCGACAGTTGGGTCGGCAGGCTGGCTACTTTGTTTTTCAGTCCGACCAGGTCGAGCACTTCGAGCGTCCGCTTCTTGATCAGCTTCTTGGGCGCCTCGATCGCTTCCATGGCAAATGCTATATTCTCGTAAACCGTCAACTTGGGGAGAAGTCGGAAATCTTGAAAGATGACGCCGATATTGCGTCTGACATAAGGAATCTTGCGGGGTTTGAGCTTTTCTAGATTGAACCCGTTGACGAAAATCTGGCCTTTGGTCGGCCGTTCTTCCCTATATATCATCTTCATGAATGTCGATTTACCGGCACCCGAAGGACCGACGACATACACGAACTCATTCGCATTCACTTTCAGGTCGATTCCGCGAACTGCGTGCGTGCCGTCTGGGTAAGTTTTCCAGACGTCCTGCATTTCTATCATTATATCACATCCTGTTTGTAGTAGCCTTCTTATACTTCGACATAATAGACAAGAATCCTTTGCGAAACCAGCCAAATCGCAAATTTTTCACAAAATAACAACTTCTTTGTCCGCACCGTTCGAGCCGCCGTATCCGGCATGAATCGCCGGCCTGTCTACATAGACTGTAGAAAACAGGCAGACGGGAAAGGAGGCCCCGGGATGAAAAGGCCCAAACTCTCTCTCTTATGGATGGCAGCAGCGGGTGCGTTGACGCTGCTGGGCGGGATGACCGGTGTCCAAATGTATGCTGCGCTTGAGACACTGCCGGCCGGTGTCCGGATCGAAGGCGTCTCCGCCTCCGTCCGCACTTGGGAAGAAGCTGAAAACGAGCTGCGCAAGGCAGCGGAAGCGCTCGCCGGAAAGCGCATTCGTCTCATCCCGGACGACTCCGCTTACCCGCCGGCGGAACGGACGGCCGGCGAGCTCGGATATAGGCTGGACTGGCCGGAATTCGACACGGCTCGGGAGAAACTCGAAAAGGGACCGGCGCTGGCAAGAGCCTGGTCCCGATGGAAGCTGAGAGGAACATCCTTTTATCTTACCTTATCGCGTGACGGGAATGCAACGCAGCAGCAGATGCTGCTGGCCTGGCCTCCGCTCGCCAACAGCCAGCCGAAAAATGCCGTCCGGATCGTTCATCCGGACGACCGGCTCGAGCTCGTAGACGGCCAGGCGGTCAAGCGGGTGGACTGGGAAACGTTCGGAGAGAGCATGGACAGATTATTTCCCGCGCAATTATTGACGGCAAGCGACAGCGCAGCTCCCCTGGATACGACAGTCCCGCTCAAAACGGTCGAGCCTCGTGTTACGCTTGCAACGCTTCGTCTGCAGCGTGTCGAAGCCAAGCTGGCCGAGTACACGACCGCCTTCTCCGGAAGCGGAGAAGGCCGGGCGCATAACATCCGGGCGGCAGCGGCAGCGGCCGACGGCGTCCTCCTCGCGCCGGGCGAGCTGTTCGACTACGGCCGCCTGGTCAAACAGGCGGAGACGCAATACGGGTTTCGGGAGGCGCCCGTTATCCTGAATGGGAAGCTCGTCCCGGGGATCGGCGGCGGCATTTGCCAAGTGTCCACGACGCTGTACAACACCCTTTTGCTCGCCGGCTTCCGGCCGCTCGAGAGACGCAACCATTCGCTGCCCGTCTCTTACGTACCACTCGGCCAGGACGCGACCTTCGCGGAGGGGGCCATCAACTTCCGGTTCCGCAATGAAACGGACGCCTATCTGCTCGTCAAAACATTCGTTACCAATGAACAGTTGACGGTCAAACTATATGGCCGGACACCTGAACGCCCCTTCGTCTATGAGCTGCGCTCTCAAATTATCCAGACGCTGGAGCCGCCCGTTCGCTATGTGACCGACAGCGCGCTGCCGAAAGGAGGGACGGCTCTCGTAAGCGTGGGGAAGCCGGGCTTCGTCGTGGAGACCTACCGCGATACGCGATATGGCGGTGCTTTGCTGTCGTCATCCCTTATTTCCAAAGACACGTATCCCCCTCAGCCCCGGATCGTCGCCACCTCTGAGGAGACACCCCGTACGCCTTCCTCCCCTTACCCCGCCCCCTCCCTAATCGAGGACGGCCTGCAAACCATCGCCGCGCCTGCCCCCCGCTAACCGCCTGACAATCACAAGCCCTTGGCCACCGCCAAGGGCTTCTTTGTTCTGCCATTCGGCGGACGATAGCGGTCATTGGTCCCCAATTCCAGCAGCCGCTCCGAACCAATTATCTTGTGACAGGTCATATGACTTCGGATACTAGGTAAGCGTGACCGGGTTGCTGTATTGTTAGGAGCAAGGAGTCAGCCATGAAAGAAGAAGGTGCATGTTCATGTCGAAAGAAGAGTTTTTCCAGGACCTCGATATAAAGTTAAAACGCCTCCCCGAAGAGGAGCGCAAGCAGATCCGCAAAGTCTACGAGGATCTGTTTCAAAAGGCTTTGGAGAACGGCAAAAGCGAGCATGAAGTCGCCCAGTCGCTCGGCTACCAGCCGAAGGGCGGCACAGCCGAAAAGCCGCCTGCGGAGGAGCCGCCGACCGGCTCCCGCCGGATCATCGGCTTCAGTCGCCCCTCGCAGGATGCGGCTCGCTCCGGCGGCGCTTCCGACGGCCAGCCGCACAGCGACGCTGCTCGCTCCGGCGGCACATCCGCCAGCCAGCCGCACGGCGACGCTGCTCGCTCCGGCGGCACATCCGCCGGCCAGCCGCACGGCGATGCCGCTCGCTCGGGTGGCGCTTCCGCCGGCCAGCCGCACGGCGATGCCGCACGCTCCGGTGGCGCTTCCGCCGGCCAGCCGCACGGCGATGCCGCACGCTCCGGCGGCGCTTCTGCCGGCCAGCCGCACGGCGATGCCGCTCGCTTCGGCGGCGCTTCCGCCGGCCAAAAGCCGGGGGCCGGCTGGCAGAGCTTCCGGCCCGGAAGCGAGGAGCCATACCCGCCCGAAGGCCGCTACGAGAAGGCCGCCGCTGCACCACAGGAGAACAGCTGGCGGCCGCTCTTGTCCGCCCTGCTGCTCGGCTTTTTCAACCTGGTGTTCGTCCTCGCTCCGGTTGTGGCCGTCGCCGCCAGTCTCTTCGCCGTCACCGTCGTCTCGATCGTGCTCGTGTTCAGCCCGGTCTTCATCCTGCTCGGGACGGGGATTCCCCAGACGATCATCATTCTAAAGCTCGAGGTGTTCGGAGCCCTCTTTGCCTTCGGGGTCGGCCTGCTGCTCCTGCTGCTCGTGAGCCGCTTGAACAAATGGTTCCTGCTGGGCGTGAAGAAATACACTCGTATGAACATTCGATTGATTAAGGGGCAATAGCAGATGAAAATCGGATTCAAATTACTGATCAGCCTCGCCGTGCTGTGCATCTTGGTCGGAGGCATCGGCGTTGCCTGGAGCCTCCAGGAGTTCCGGCTGTCCGAGCCGGAGCAGATCGGCCTGGTTCCCATCGAGATCGAGAAGACGTTCGAAGCCGACAAAGTGAAGAGCATGCGGCTGAGCGCGGGGACGAGCAACGTTGTCGTCACCAAGTCGACAGGGTCCGATGTGAAGCTGCGGCTGACCGGAAGCATGGCGGAGGCGAACAAAGACTACGCGCGGCTCGATGCCAAGCTGTCGCCCGACGGTGAGCTGGTCGTCGATGCCCGCTCCAACAAGACCTTCCATATCGGCATTGACCTGACCCAGATTCTCGCTCTCATCGCCGACGGCCGGGTCCAATGGCCTACCTTGGAGGTGAGCCTGCCCGACAAGGTCTACGAGCGTCTGGATCTGCGCGCCGACACGGGAGCCGTCCGGATGTCCGGCCTGCAGGCGGATACGCTCCTGATCAAGCTCGGCACCGGCAAGGTCGAGCTGAGCGATTTCCGCGGCAAGGACGCCGTCCTGCAGACCGATACCGGCGCCATTCGGGGCTCCAACATCGAGGCGGAGCTTCGCGCCGTCAGCGATACCGGCAGCATCCAGCTCGATCTCCCGGTTCTCGCGGGAGGCGTAGAAGCGAACAGCGACACGGGCAGCATCCGGATCCAGGTGAAGGAAGACGCCGGCTTCCGGCTCGAGGCGACGACCGACATCGGCAGCCTTAACACCAATCTGCCCGGCCTCTCGTTCGAGCAAAAGGAGAGGCGGCGCTGGGCGGCCACTAACGGTGACGGGGGCCCGCTCATCAAGCTGACCAACGACATTGGCAGCGTGGCCGTGAACAGCCTGCGCTAAGCGTCAGTGCCGTCCCGCCTTATCCGCAAAAGAGAACCGCCCGCTGCACATAGCAGCGGGCGGTTCTTTGTCTGCAGGACGGGAAGCCGGAGTGCCCCCCAGCCGCATCCTGCCTAGCGGGATGTTCGAGCGGCCTGTCCAACTGGATCAAGGCCGGGACTGATGAAAAAGACTACAAACCGGCGGACTCGTACCGCTCCAGCCAAGCCGTCGTTTCGCCCCGCTTCTGTTCGGCACGGCCAACGGCAGCTTCAACTTGCGCGGAGGCGGTACCGCCATATACGTTGCGGGCATTGACGACCTGCTCAGGCTGCAGCACCGGGTAGATGCCCTCGTCGAAGAGCGGCGAGAACTGCCGGAACTCATCCAGCGACAGGTCAAGCAGGTATTTGCCCTGCTGGATGCAGTACAGCACCGTCTTGCCGATGATCTCGTGCGCCTCCCGGAAAGGCAGACCCTTGTTCACGAGGAAGTCGGCGATATCGGTTGCGTTCGAAAAGTCCTGATTGACCGCTTGGCGCATCCGGTTCTTGTTCACCTTCATGGTGGTGACCATCGGAGCGAACAGCTGGAGGGCGCCCTGCAGCGTCTTCACCGTGTCGAACATGCCTTCCTTGTCTTCCTGCATGTCCTTGTTATAGGCGAGCGGCAATGCCTTGAGGACGGTCAGTAGGCCGACGAGGTTGCCGTACACGCGTCCCGTCTTGCCGCGGACGAGCTCGGCGACGTCTGGATTCTTCTTTTGCGGCATGATGCTGCTGCCCGTGCAGAAAGCGTCGTCCAGCTCGATGAAGGCGAACTCAGTGCTCGACCAGAGCACCAGCTCCTCACAGAAGCGGGACAGATGCGTCATGATCAGCGACGCGTTCGCCAGAAACTCCACGATGAAATCGCGGTCACTGACGGCATCAAGACTATTCTCGTAGACACCATCGAAGCCGAGCTGCTCGGCGACGAAATGCCGGTCGATCGGGAACGTCGTCCCCGCCAGCGCCCCGGCGCCGAGCGGCAGCACGTTGATCCGCTTGTAGCTGTCCTGCAGCCGTTCGATATCCCGCTGGAACATCGACACGTACGCCATCAGGTGATGCGCGAACAGAATCGGCTGCGCCCGCTGCAAGTGGGTATAGCCCGGGACGATGGTATCCAGGTTCGCCCTGGCCTGCTCCAGCAGCGCTTCCTGCAGCTTGTCCAGCAGGCCGACGAATTCGATTACGCGGCGGCGCAGGTACAGGTGCATGTCGGTAGCAACCTGGTCGTTACGGCTCCTCCCGGTATGCAGCTTGCCGCCTACCGGCCCGATCGTTTCGATCAATGCTTTTTCGATGTTCATGTGGATGTCCTCGTCCTCGACCGAGAACGTCAAACCTCCGCTGCGAATCCGGTCCAGCACCTGGCGCAGCCCTTCCTGAATCTTGGCAGCGTCCTCCTGCGGGATGATGCCGCATTTGCCCAGCATGGTCACATGCGCGAGGCTCCCCTGAATGTCCTCCTCAGCCAGCTCCTTGTCAAACAAGATGGAGGCCGTATATTCTTCCACGAGCTGGTCCGTTTTTTTGGTGAACCGCCCGCCCCATAGCTTCGACACGGTGAATGCTCCTTTCTGTATCCCGAAGACCGGGTTGTTCCCTATGTTCCCTTACCAGCAAAAGGGCCGCCTGCCAGCGGCCCCGACATGTTCTTATTTCGCGTTTTGCGCGACGCCGGCGCCCACCTTGAGGCGCAGGGCGTTCAGCCGGATGAACCCGGTCGCGTCGCCTTGGTCGTAAGCTTGCGTCGGGTCGGCTTCCATCGTCGCGATGTCCGGGTTGTACAGGCTGACCGGGCTCTTCACGCCGGCTCCGATCACGTTGCCTTTGTACAGCTTCACGCGGACCGTACCCGTCACGTTCTTCTGGCTCTCGGTCACCAGCGCTTGCAGCGCGAGACGCTCCGGAGCGAACCAGAAGCCGTTGTACACGAGCGAAGCATACTTACTGATGAGCGAGTCGCGCAGATGCATCACGTCGCGATCCATCGTCAGCGACTCCATCATGCGGTGGGTCTGGAACAGGATCGTGCCGCCCGGCGTCTCGTACACGCCGCGGCTCTTCATGCCGACGAAGCGGTTCTCCACCATGTCGATCCGACCGACGCCGTGCTTGCCGCCCAGCTCGTTCAGCTTCTCCATCACCTGCAGCGGCTCCATGCGCTCGCCGTTCAGCGCTACGCAGTTGCCCTGCTCGAACTCGAGCTCCAGGTACTCGGCCTGGTCGGGCGCTCTCTCCGGAGACACGCTGAGCACATACATGTCTTCGTTCGATTCCGCACTCGCATCGAACCACGGATCCTCGAGCATGCCGCTCTCGAAGCTGATGTGAAGCAGGTTGCGGTCGGTCGAATACGGCTTCGAGGCCGTCGCCTGCACCGGAATGCCGTGCTTCTCGGCGTAGGCGATCATCTCGGCGCGGCCCGGGAATTGCTCGCGGAACGCGTCCAGCCGCCACGGTGCAATGACACCGATCTCCGGCGCCAGAGCGGCAGCGGTCAGCTCGAAGCGCACCTGGTCGTTGCCTTTGCCGGTCGCGCCGTGTGCGATGGCAATGGCGCCTTCCTTGCGCGCGATCTCGACCATCCGCTTCGCGATCAGCGGACGGGCGATGCTTGTGCCGAGCAGGTACTGGCCTTCGTACAGAGCAGCCGCTTGGAACATCGGGAAGATGAAGTCCTTCGCGAATTCCTCACGCAGGTCGTCGATGTATACCTTGGAGGCACCGGTGCGAAGCGCCTTTTCCTCCAGTCCGTCCAGCTCGTCCTTCTGGCCAATATCGGCCGTGAAGGTAATGATCTCCGCGTCATACGTCTCTTTCAGCCATGTCAGGATGACGGACGTGTCCAACCCGCCGGAATAGGCGAGTACAATTTTATCTTTCGCCATGAAGCTCTCCACCTTTTTCCCCATAAAATGATTTTGCATTCCGCTTAGGCGGGCGGCGTCAGCGGGGACCGGCCCTTCACCGGCTCTTTCTCCCCGTCGGGCCGCCCTTCCGAATCTATCCGCACCGAAAGGCGGGCGGATGCTCCGTCCGCCTCCCGCGGGTTTTTACATAATCGCGGCCATAATGGCCTTTTGCGCGTGCAGCCGGTTCTCCGCCTGATCGAAGATGATCGAGTTCTTGCCGTCGATGACGCCCTCGCTCACTTCCTCGCCGCGGTGGGCGGGCAGGCAGTGCATGAACAGGTAATCCGGCTTCGCGTACTTGGTCAGCTCCTCGTTCACCCGGAACGCATGGAACGCCTTCTCGCGCTCCTTCTGCTCGGCTTCGAAGCCCATGCTTGCCCAGACGTCGGTATAGACGACGTCCGCCTGCTCGACTGCCTCCCGCGCATCGTGGGTGACGATGCAGGCGCCGCCGTTTTGCTGGGCGGCTTCCTGCGAGGCGGCAAGCACTTCCTTGTCCGGGCCGTAGCCTTCCGGCGTCGCGACCGCAATGGTCATGCCGAGCTTGGCGGCGCCGATCATGAGCGAGTGCGCCATGTTGTTGCCGTCGCCGATGTAGGCGATTTTGAGGCCTTTCAGGCTGCCCTTGTGCTCAAAGATGGTCTGGTAATCGGCCAGCGCCTGGCACGGGTGGGACAGATCCGACAAGCCGTTGATGACCGGTACGGTTGACCCCCGCGCCAGATCAATGACCGTGCGGTGCGCGAATGTGCGGATCATGATGCCGTCGAGATAACGCGACATCACCTGCGCGGTGTCCATGATCGGCTCGCCGCGCCCGATCTGCAGGTCGTTGCGGCTCAGGAAGAGCGCGTGTCCGCCCAGCTGGTACATGCCGACCTCGAACGAAACGCGTGTCCGCGTCGACGATTTCTCAAAGATCATGCCGAGCGTCTTGCCTTTCAGCGGCTGGTAGGGCTCGCCCGCCTTGGTTTTGCGCTTCAGCTCGACCGCCAGATCGATCAAATATTGAATGTCCTCCGGGGAGTAATCCACCAGTCCGATGAAGTCCCGTCCCTTCAGATCCGTTCTCAGCTCTATGTTCAATTGCTCTGCCATTTCCTCACTCCTTTGGGGTAACCACTAGCTCCTGCCGGTTGTTCCGGCGTCTAAACTGCCGCCGTCCGTTCCGCAAGCACTTGGGCAATGACCTCTATGCCGTGATCAAGCTCTTCCTTCGTGACGAGCAGGCTCGGCAGCAGCCGAATGACGTTCGGTCCCGCGGTCACGACCAGCACGCCGCGCGCATGAATGGCGGCGATCAGGTCCGCCACCGGCTCCTTGCAGCCAATCCCGATGATCAGGCCCTTGCCGCGCACCTCGTTCACCAGCGGATGGCCGCCCAGCTTCTCTCGCAGCTGCTCCGTCACATAGCGGCCAAGCTCCTCCGCCCGGTCCGCCAGCTTGTCGCCCACGATCGTCTCGACGGTCGCGATGGCCGCCGCCATGGCGATCGGCGTCCCGCCGAACGTCGAGCCGTGGCTGCCGGCCGTGAAGGCTTCCGCCAGCTTTTCCTTGCCGAGCATGGCGCCCATTGGGAAGCCGCTCGCGATCGCCTTCGCGACGGTGAAGATGTCCGGCTCGATACCGTAATGCTCATGGGCGAACAGCTTGCCGGTCCGTCCCATGCCGGTCTGAATCTCATCGACGATGAGGAGCAGATTGTGCTTCTCGCACAGCCGCTTCACTTCCTGCACGAAAGCCGGATCCGCGACGATGACGCCGCCTTCGGCCTGCACCATCTCCAGCATGATCGCGCATGTTTTGTCCGTAATGTAGCCTTCGAGCGCCTCGGCGTCATTGAAGGGCGCGTACACGAACCCTTCGGGAAGCGGCAGGAAGCCCTCCTGCACCTTCGCCTGCCCGGTCGCCGTCAGCGTAGCCAGCGTCCGTCCGTGGAACGACTGCTGGAACGTGATAATCTCGTAACGCCCCGTGTTGAGCACCTTCTGGTGATACCGTCGCGCCGCCTTAATCGCCGCCTCGTTCGCCTCCGCTCCGCTGTTGCAGAAAAAGACGCGATCGGCGCACGAGTTTGCCGTCAGCAGCCCGGCGAGCTTCTCCTGGTTCGGAATGTGAAACAGATTGCTCACATGCCACAGCTCGTCGAGCTGCGCAACGAGCGCCTGCTTAACCGCCTCCGGGCAGTGCCCGAGGCTGGTGACGGCGAGGCCGCTCATCAGGTCCAAATACTCTTTGCCGGTGTCGTCCCACAGCCGGCTGCCCTTTCCTTTGACAATCGTGATCGGATACCGGGCGTACGTCGGAAACAAAGAACTGCTTTGCTGCTCCATACCGCTTTTCCCTCCCTGCAGGAATGAACTATTGACTATGCCATGAACGCGGTCCGTGCCTGCCTGCCGGCCTGCTGCTGAGGTTCTTTTCTCAGCCGCTTGCCCCGACCCGTTTCAAGCCCGCGGAACTAGATACGGCACCGGCTTTCTCCGGTCCGCCCCTCCCGCCAAGCATAACGAGTGAGACGTCATGCGCCGACAGACAGCCTCATCGGATAATGCGCGTTCCGATGGCGTCTCCCGCCAGCACTTGGCTGAGCACCGCCGGTACGGAGCCGTCGACGATGACGACTTCCTTCACTGCGCCCTGAATGCACTGGATGGCCGCCTTCACCTTGGGGATCATGCCGCCGTAAATCTCGCCCGATTCGATCATCTCGCCGATCTCGGCGACCGTGACGGACGGCAGCACCTGCTTGCTTCCGTCCACCGTCTTCAGAATGCCGGGGACGTCGGTAACGACGATCATCCGCTCGACGCCGATATGCGACGCAACCGCGCCTGCGGCCGTGTCCGCATTGATGTTATACCGCTGACTTCCGTTCTCGTCCAGGCCGACCGGCGCAATGACCGGGATATAGCCCATGTCGACAATGCCCTGCACAAGCCCGGCATTGACCGCCGTCACGTCGCCGACGAGCCCTACCTGGTCGCTATTCACGACCGGGCGTGCCGTGATCAGCTGCCCGTCGATGCCCGACAGGCCGAGCGCTTTGGCGCCGCTCGCCTGGATTTTGCGGACGATCTCCTTGTTGATCTGACCTGCGAGCACCATCTCCACCACGTCCAGCACCGCTTCGTTCGTCTTGCGGAGGCCGCCGACGAACTCCGTCTCGATGCCGAGCTTCGTCAGCGTATCGGAGATCGCCGGCCCGCCGCCGTGGACGATGACCGGAATCCGGCCGTCCGCCTGCAGCTGCCTCATGTCGGCGAAGAAGGAATCCGGCAGCGCCGCGAGCGTGCTGCCCCCGCATTTGATGACAAAACAATTCCCGTTCATCGCTATACCCGCTTTCCTACCGGTTCCTCTTCCGAAGGTCCGGTTTGCTTCCTTATCGTGATCGTCCGGGACCGCCGTCCGGTCCCGTCCGCGCGCTTCCTAAGTCCGGTACGCAGCGTTGATCCGCACGTAGTCGTAAGTCAGATCGCAGCCCCATGCCGTTGCTTGCTGCTCGCCCATATGCAAGTTCACAAAAATTTGCACGAGCTCGCCCTTCAAATACTCCTCCGCCCGTTCTTCGTCGAACCGTACCGGTCTCGACTGCTCAAGCACCGAGATGTCGCCGAGCCGGATATCGACCGTCTCGGTGTTCACCTGCTGGCCTGCGCGTCCGACGGCGGCGATGATCCGCCCCCAGTTCGCATCGGCGCCGAAGCAGGCCGACTTGACGAGGCTCGAGCCGATCACCGTCTTGGCGATGGCGCGGGCCGCCTCCAGCGATTCCGCTCCCGCCACCTGCACCTCGATCAGCTTGGTCGCGCCTTCGCCGTCGCGCGCGATCGCTTTGGCGAGATATTCGCTCACATAGCGGAATCCCGCCTTATACGCCTCCCAGTGGGGATGCTGAGGCGTCAGCTTGCCGCCTCCCGCGCGGCCGCTCGCCATAGCCACGACCATGTCGTTCGTGCTCGTGTCGCCGTCCACGGTAATCATATTGAAGGTCGTGTCGGTTACTTCGCCGAGCAGCGCCTGCAGCTGCTCCGCGTCCAGCTCCGCGTCGGTGGTCAGGAAGCCGAGCATGGTCGCCATGTTCGGATGGATCATGCCCGAGCCCTTGGCCGCTCCGGCGATGTGAACCGTCTCGCCGCCCACCGTCACGCTGACGCATACCATCTTCCGTACGAGGTCAGTCGTCAGAATCGCCTGGCAAAAGTCGTCGCTGCCAGCCGCCGACAGCTTTTCGGGCAGCAAGGCGATGCCCGCCTCCACCTTCTCCATCGGCAGCAGCTCGCCGATCACGCCGGTCGACGTCACGCCGACCAGATGCTCGTCGATGCCGAGCACGCGGGCCATCTCGGCGCGCATCCGCCGCGCGTCCTCCTCGCCCTGCTGCCCGGTGCAGGCGTTCGCGTTGCCGCTGTTTACGAGCATCGCCTGCAGGCGGCCGCCTGCGCCGATGCTCTCCTTGGTCACCTTCAACGGCGCCGCCTGAAAAGCATTCAGTGTATACACAGCGGCCGCAGCCGCCGGCTCATCGGCGACGATGACGCCGAGGTCGTTGCGCTCGGTTTTTTTGAGACCGCAGTGCAGCCCCCCGGCCCGAAAGCCCTTGGGCGTCGTAATGCCGCCATCCGTCACGACCGTAAATTGATCCTTTTTCATCCTGCTCACCTATCCTCTATCGTTACGGATACACGGGGGCCATCTCGAGCCCGGCCGTTTCTTCCCAGCCCATCATCAGGTTCAGGTTCTGAACCGCCTGACCGGCAGCGCCCTTCATCAAGTTATCAATGACCGAGACGATAGTGACCCGATTCGTCCGGCGGTCAACCGCGAAGCCGATATCGCAATAGTTCGAGCCCCATACTTCCTTGGTCGCCGGGACTTTACCCTGCGGACGGATTCGAACGAACGGACGGCCGCTGTAGAACTCCCGATACAGCTCCAGGAAGTCCTCCTCGCTCTTCGCTTCGGTCAGCGTCGCGTACATCGTGCACAGAATCCCTCTCGTCATCGGCACCAAATGCGTCGTGAACGTAGTCGTCACCGGGCGTCCGGCCGCCCATCCGAGCACTTGCTCCACCTCTGGGGTGTGCTGGTGTTTGTTTACTTTATAAGCGAAAAAGTTCTCGTTCACTTCGGAATAATGCGAGGTCATGCTGAGTCCGCGCCCGGCGCCGGACACTCCGGATTTGGCGTCCACGATAATCGAATCGGCGTCGATCCAGCCCGCCTTGACGGCCGGAATGAGGCCGAGCAGCGTCGCGGTAGGGTAGCAGCCCGGATTCGAGATGAACTCCACGCCCTTCACCTCGTCACCGAACACCTCTGCGAGACCGTATACTGCCTTCTCTAGCAGATCGGCCGGTCCCGGGTCTTTCTTGTACCATTCCTTGTAGACGTCTCCGCTCTTCAGCCGAAAATCGCCCGACAAGTCGATCACTTTGAGCCCCGCTTCCAGCAGCTGAGGCACGAGTGCCGCGCTGACACCGTGCGGGGTGGCGGCGAATACAACGTCCGCCTTGCTCTTGATGAGCGGAATGTCGACCGCGTCCAGATTGTCCGTCAGGATCGCATTCAAATGCGGAAAACCATCAGAAATAGGCACCCCTGCCGTTGACGAGGAGATGACCGAAGTAATCTCCACGTGAGGATGCCTGAGCAGCAAACGTATCAATTCCACGCCGCCATAGCCGGTCGACCCGACAATGGCTGCTCTGATCTTGGCCGCCATGTTCCTTCCCCCTCGTTCCATGCGACGTTCCATAAAAAAGATATGTATGATTATACAGCCGCAAGAATAAAAATTCAATGCAAAAATATCCCTGTCCGGTTTATTGTACATGATTTATCCAGGGGGTTGGAAGCCTTCTCCCAAAACTTCCTTCGTATCGCTGATGATGACGAACGCATTCGGATCAACGCGCTTCACGATCGCTTTGAGCCGGCTCACCTCCGTCGAGCGCAGCACGACCATGAGCACCATCCGCTCGGTGCCCGTATACCCGCCTTCCCCGCTCAGCTTGGTCAAGCCGCGGTCCAGATCGACGAGAATAGCCTGCGAGATCTCCTCGGTCCGGCCGGAGATAATGAATGCGACCCGCGACACCGATATCCCGCTCTGAAGGAAGTCGATCGTCTTGCCGGTCACGTACAGGCCGATCAGCGCAAAGAGCGCTTTCTCGGGATTGAACACGAATCCCGCCGCCGTGATAACCATCCCGTCCAGGAGCGGCACGGCGAGCCCCAGGCTGATGCCTGTCCAGCGGTGCACCAGCTGGGCGGCGAGATCGAGGCCTCCTGTCGATCCCCTGGAGCGGAAGACCATTCCTAGGCCGAGGCCGACCCCGATACCGCCATAGATGGTGGCGAGCAGCAGGTTGTCGGTGGCGGGAGGCAGCCCGCTCAGCAGCAGGACAAACAGCGGCAGCGCGATCGAGCCGACGAGCGTCTTGAGGCCGAAAGACCGTCCGAGCTGCCGCAGCCCGAGCAGGAACAGAGGAATATTGAGCAGCCATTGAATATAGGCCGGCTGGACGCCGGTTAGGTGGTTCACAATGATGGAGATGCCGGTTACCCCGCCCGACGCGACGTGATTGGGATTCAGGAACAGATTGAAGCTGGCCGCCACGATCAGCGACCCGAGCAGGAGTCCTGCATACTCCAGCCCCAGCTGATAACGCGAATCGCCGGGCAGTCGCCGGCGTCTCTTTCCCCGTCCTTTGGGAGCCGCGTCCATCGCCGCTTTGGCCCGCAGGATCGCCCCCATCTCCTCCGGCTTGACCAGCGGGGATTGGCTCACTCGCTCTCGCATCTCCTCCGGTTTGACCAGCTTGGACTGGTCCACTCGCTCCTGCATGTCCTCCGCTTTCTCTAACGAAGCTGTCCCTTTTGGCTCCTGCTCCCCCGGCGTTTGATCCTGCCGTTTGTCCATGATGCCCTCCTCCTTCTCAAGCGGCGGCGCTTTCGCCTTTCGTTACCCGCCCGACGGGTAAAAAAACATCCTACACTCGACGTGTAGGATGTTCCCATAGTTGGTTCTTTATCAGCTTTCCTTGTTCTTGCCCGCGTCCATCTGGTTGCGCAAATAGGCATCGATCAGAAAATCGATCTCCCCGTCCATGACGGAGCCGATGTTCCCGGTTTCGGCCTGAGTCCGGTGATCCTTCACCATGCTGTACGGGTGGAAGACGTAGGAGCGGATCTGGCTGCCCCAGGCGATATCGGACTGCTCGCCGCGAATGTCGGCCAGCTGCTTTTGCTGCTCCTCGATCTTCTTCTCGTACAGCTTGGAGCGCAACACCTTCATCGCACGCTCACGGTTCTTGATCTGCGAGCGTTCGGTCTGGCACGTCACCACGACACCGGTCGGGATGTGCGTAATCCGCACGGCCGAGTCGGTCGTGTTGATGTGCTGGCCGCCTGCGCCGCTCGCCCGATACGTGTCGATCTTCAAATCCTCGCTGCGGATCTCGATCTCCACGTCGTCGTCGATCTCCGGTACGACATCGCACGAGACGAAGGAGGTATGCCGGCGGCCCGACGCGTCGAACGGCGAGATGCGGACGAGCCGATGAACGCCTTTCTCCGCCTTCAGGTAGCCGTATGCGTTGAAGCCCTTGATCAGCAGCGTAACGCTCTTGACCCCGGCTTCGTCGCCCGGCAGGTAATCGAGCACCTCAACCTTGAAGTCCCGCTTCTCCGCCCAGCGCCGGTACATCCGCAGCAGCATCTCGGCCCAATCCTGGGACTCGGTGCCTCCCGCCCCAGGGTGCAGCTCGAGAATCGCATTCATCCGGTCGTACGGCTGGTTCAGCAGCAGCTGCAGCTCGTACGCGGCCATGCGGTTCGCGAGGCTCTCCACTCCGGTCGCCAGCTCGGCGCCAAGGCTTTCGTCGTTCTCTTCCTCCGCGAGCGCGAGCATCACTTCGAGATCCTCGTAATCGGAGGACAGCGTTTCGAACTCGGCGGCGACGTCCTTGATGGCGTTCAGCTCCGCGATGAGCTTCTGGGCCCGTTCATTGTCGTCCCAGAAGTCGGGGGCACTCATTTTTTGCTCGTAATCGGCGATTTGTTCCAGCTTGAAATCTAAGTCAAAGAGACCCCCTAAGTTCCGAAAGTCGCCTTGCCATGTCCTTCAAGCTGTGTTTCACTCCGCTGTCGATCATATCCGTTACACCTCTTCATGTAGATTCGGCGATGCGGCTTACTTGCCGCAGCACTGCTTGTATTTCTTGCCGCTGCCGCACGGGCAGAGGTCGTTGCGTCCCACCTTGTCGTCCTGGCGCACGACCGGGTTCTTGGCTGCGGGCTCTCCGCTCGGGTCGACCGCCTGGCCTTCGGCAACCGCCTGGCGCTCCAGGTTGGTCTCGACGTGAGCCTTCATAATATATTTGGCGACTTCTTCCTGGATGCTCTCGATCATCGCCTGGAACATCTCGTACCCTTCGAACTGGTACTCGCGCAACGGGTCGGTGCCGCCGTACGCTCTCAGGTGAATGCCCTGGCGGAGCTGGTCCATCGCGTCGATGTGGTCCATCCACTTGCTGTCGACGGCGCGGAGCACGACGACCTTCTCGAATTCGCGCATGCTCTCTTCGCCGATCTGCTGCTCACGGGCGGCATATTGCTCATCCACACGCGATTTGAGGTATTCGATAACCTCTTCCTTCTCCTTGCCCCACAGCTCATCCTTGCTGACGTCGCCGCCTTCCACGAGGAAGGTGCCGTTCGCATAGTCGGCGACCGCTTCCAGATCCCAATCCTCCGGCACGAGGTCGGCCGGGCAGTGCGCTTCGACGATCCGCTCGATGACCGGGTAGATCATGTTCAGCGTCACTTCGCGGATGTTCTCGGACTCGAGCACTTCCCTGCGCTGCTTGTAGATGATGTTCCGCTGCTGGTTCATGACGTCGTCATACTGCAGGACGACCTTCCGGACGTCGAAGTTGTTGCCCTCGACGCGCTTCTGTGCGGACTCGATCGCCCGGGAGATGAGCCGGCTCTCGATGGGCTGGTCTTCCTCGAAGCCCAGTTTGTCCATCATGCCCATGATGTTCTCGGCGCCGAAGCGGCGCATCAGCTCGTCCTCGAGCGACAGGTAGAACTGGGACGAGCCCGGGTCTCCCTGACGGCCGGCACGGCCGCGGAGCTGGTTGTCAATCCGGCGGCTCTCATGCCGCTCGGTTCCTATTATATGCAGGCCGCCGATTTCGTCGACTCCCTCGCCGAGGAGAATATCCGTCCCCCGGCCCGCCATGTTCGTCGCGATCGTCACTGCGCTGGCTTGTCCCGCCAGGGAGACGATCTCCGCTTCCTCACGGTGGTACTTGGCGTTCAGCACCTTGTGCGAGATGCCCTTCTTCCGCAGCATCTCGGACAGCCGCTCCGAGTTCTCGATCGATACGGTACCGACCAACACCGGCTGGTTGTTCGCGTGCCGCTTGGCGATCTCGTCGACGACGGCGCGGAATTTGCTGCCAACCGACTTGTAGACGATATCCGGCATGTCCTTGCGGATCATCGGTCGGTTGGTCGGAACGACGACGACGTCGAGCCCATAGATCTTCTTGAATTCTTCTTCCTCGGTCTTCGCCGTACCGGTCATGCCGGCCAGCTTGCGGTACATCCGGAAGTAGTTCTGGAAGGTGATGGTGGCGAGCGTCATGCTCTCGTTCTGCACCTTCAGATGCTCCTTCGCCTCGATCGCCTGGTGCAACCCGTCGCTGTACCGGCGGCCCGTCATGAGGCGTCCCGTGAACTCGTCAACGATAACGACCTCGTCTTCCTGCACGACATAATCGATGTCGCGCTTCATGATCGCATGCGCCTTGAGCGCCTGGGTCACGTGGTGGTTGATCATGACGTTCTGGTGGTCGAACAGGTTCTCGATGCCGAACGCCCGCTCTGCCTTCTCCACCCCCTTCTCGGTCAGCGTGACGGTTTTGAGCTTCACGTCGATCGTGTAGTCCTCTTCTTCCTTCAGCTTGCTGACGAACCGGTCGGCCGTCGTGTACAGCTCGGTCGACTTGGCGGCTTGTCCGGAGATGATGAGAGGCGTCCTGGCTTCGTCAACCAGGATCGAGTCCACTTCGTCGACAATGGCAAAGTAGAGCGGACGCTGCACCATCTGCTCTTTATACAAGACCATGTTGTCCCGCAGGTAATCGAACCCGTATTCGTTGTTCGTGCCGTACGTAATGTCGCAGGCATAGGCTTCCCGCTTCTGGTCATGGTCCATGCTGTTCAGGTTGAGGCCGACGGACATGCCGAGGAACGTATAAATCTGCCCCATCTCCTGCATGCCGACCGTCGCCAGGTAATCGTTGACGGTGACGAGGTGCACGCCCTTACCGGTGAGCGCGTTCAGATAGACGGGAAGCGTACCTACGAGGGTTTTCCCTTCCCCTGTCTTCATCTCGGCAATCTTGCCTTCGTGCAGCACCATGCCCCCGATCATCTGCACGTCAAAATGGCGCTTGTTCAGCACCCGCCGGGAAGCCTCCCGTACCGTCGCGAACGCTTCGGGCAGCAGGTCGTCAAGCGTCTCGCCCTTGGCTAGTCTTTCTTTGTATTCATCGGTCTTCCCCCGAAGCTGCTCATCGGACAGCGCCTGCATCTCCGGTTCCAACGCGTTTATGGTCTCTACCGTGCGCAAATATCTTTTTATTTCACGTTCATTCGAATCGCCGAACATCTTCTTAACGAGTCCCAGCATTGGGTCTGCCCCTTTCGCAATCAAAAATCCACAAAAAATCGAGTATACAGAAATTGTAACAGTTTGCAAGTGCAGCCGCAACAACCGCGAGCAGGAGGAAGGAATAACCATTCCCGCAAGCGGTCTCCCATGCGGCCGAGCAAATGCCGACCAAGTATGAAAAAGCCCGGCCCTTCGCGGGCCAGGCTCACTAGCATGTATCCGGGTTAGAGAAAGGGAATGCCTGCGCCGCTTATTTGGCGGGTTCGATCAGACCGTACGTGCCGTCATGCCGCTTGTACACGACATTGACCTGCTCCGCGTCGGCGCTGTTGGAGAAGACAAAGAAATTATGACCAATCATATTCATTTGCAGGATCGCCTCTTCTACATCCATCGGCTTCAGCGTGAACCGTTTCGTCTTCACGAGCTCAAACGGTTCCTCCTCCTCGTGGGGCTGCTGCTCATTGGCGACCGGGTCTTCAATAAAGAGGGTTTTCACGTCGTTCTCCTGGCGGATCTTCCGGTTCACCTTGGTTTTGTGTTTGCGGATCTGCCGTTCGAGCTTGTCTACGACGAGGTCGATCGAGGCATACATGTCGTTGCCCTTCTCCTCGGCTCGAAGCAGGACACCGGACAGCGGAATGGTGACTTCCACGTTCTGCCTGTCCTTCAGCACGCTCATCTTGACGTTCGCCTCCGATTGGATCGGCTGCTCGAAGTAGCGCTCCAGCTTGCCCAGCTTCTTCTCCACATACTCTCTCAGCGGTTCGGTGATCTCCAGGTTGGTCCCGCGAATGTTATAGTGCATGGTCTAATTCCTCCTCTCTGCCTTCATTATATACGATTTACCGAACCGTTACAAAAGCGCTTCCGAACATTCCGCGGCGGAACGGTTACGATCCGGCGAACACGAAAAAACCCCCAGGATTCTGGGGGTTTCCGCTACCGAAATCATGCCTTATGTATGCCATCAGCCAAGCGGCCGAAAGGATTACAATTTGATTACGTTAGCTGCTTGCGGTCCGCGTGCGCCTTCCACAATGTCGAACTCGACTTCTTGACCTTCGTCAAGGGATTTGAAGCCATCGGCTTGGATTGCAGAGAAGTGAACGAATACGTCCCCGCCTTGTTCTGTTTCAATGAAACCGTATCCTTTTTCTGCGTTAAACCATTTAACTTTACCTTGCATTCGACACATTCCCTTCATTATCAAATGAATGTGAACATCTTATTCACAACCTGACTATACCACTGGCCAGAAGGGGCTGTCAATGAACGCAAAGCCGCTAAAAATAGTCTGAAAATACACAATTCACATTCCGTCAACGGTTTTGTTCACAACGTGAAAGCTTGTTTTCATTAGTTATTCACAAAGTTATGCACATTATCCACAAGTGGGGACAGTCCCCGAGTTGTGAGTATGTCACTGGATGGGAATGGAAAAATGCATCGCAAGACCTGAACTTTCGTCACGGGATGACCTGCGTTCGACAGGGTTCGGGAGGCGCCGTCAAGGCCGGCGCATCCGCCTTCCGTCCCGTTTTTTTCGATGTCCCGTCCCAATTTTTTGCTTCTTTGCTCCCGCCGCCGCGAGTCTGCTCATCATTTGCCTATATAATAGTAGGAAAAAATAAATAAAAGAAAAAACACCGCCATCCGGCAGTGTTCTGGAATAGACAGCGGGAGCAGAGCCCTCTCTATTTTCTGCGGTCGAACAGGACCGCATCCGGTGTATAGTCTACCTCATAGGCGCTCTTTTGCCGCCGGGCGTCGGATCGCTTCCCCAGCGCGTCCGCCGCCTCCTGCTTGAGCTGCTCCATGCGGGCAAGGATGATCGGATCGTAGCGCAGAATCCGCTCCACCTGCTCTTGGTAGCGGCTCTTATCCGGGACGGGAGTCGCCTGGATGGACGCCAGAATGCGGCCGCGTTCCTCCACGAACCGCTCGATGTCCAGGTAGTCCATCTGCTCGGCGGACGAGGCGCAGCGAACGGTCAGCTCCTCCAGGGCAGCCAGTAGGTTATCCATGGACGGCCTCGGCTTGCGCGGCAACCGGAGCATGCGCGAGCAGCTTGGACGCTTGGTACCACGTTTCCTTGAGCTCCTGCAAGTGCTGCAGAACCTCTTCCGCCGGTTCCGCCTGCTTCTTGGTATTCGCTTCGATCAATCGGAACTGGAAGTATTCATACAGCTTCAACAGATCGGCAGCAATCGGCGCTTCCCGGTCAAGCGTGATCGTGAACTCGGAGATGATGTCCTGCGCCTTGGAGAAGGCGTTATGGGCGTCTGCCGGACGGTTCTGCTGGATCGCTTCGATGCCGGCGCGGCAATTCCGGATAGCGCCGTCAAAGAGCATGAGCAGCAGCTGGGCAGGGGTGGCGGTCGATACAGTGGTTTCGAGGTATTTGCTGCGCTGGAGTTGGGCCTGTATCATTACGGTTGCCTCCTAAACAAGTAAGGTATTCAAATGCTGAGGTTACATTTTATCTTCACGAATTATCGTTTTTCGTCGACGACTAAGCCTGCCAATTCCCATATGCGGGCAATAAAGTCCAAGCTTTTTTCCGGAGGAATCTCCCGAATAACATCGCCCGTATCGGAGTCCATCACCTTGATCATGATGGTCTTGGTCTTCTCGTGCACGCTCACGTCAAGAGCGGTATGGCGGCCTTGGGTGGCCTTAATCGCTCGATCGATCGCTTTGATCAATTGCTGATCGCTGATCGTAATGCGATCCCCATGAAGCTCGGCGAGCTTGAGATCCTTCAAAGTTTGGATCGATTGCAGAGTGGGATTCGCATAAGCCGCGGCTGCTTCCCCTCCTTCATTCTTGCGTGACGACACGCTTCCCCCGGTTACGGGTACTCCTTCACCTGCCGGAAATTGTACGCTCAATAGAGCCTCTCCTTTCCTAAGATACCGAATTGTTTATCTTCCGGTTGAAAAATACTGAGCCAGGGAAGAGCTTTGGGCATTGGCTTTGTTCATGGCGGCTTCCATGGCGCTGAACTGACGGTAATAGCGGGATTCAATGTCTGTGAGTCGGTTGGTTAGTGCGGTTATTCTATCGTCTATATCTCTTAGGTCTTTGCTGATCAGGCTGTTGTCAGTTAGATAGGCGGCAGTACCCGCCTTTTCGGTGAGAGCTTTAACAGCCCCATTAACTTCGTCATATAGCCGAAAAGCGAGACCATCAGCAGAACTGGATGTGTCTTTTCCGTCTGAAGCGGTAAACAAAGCCATAACCTGATCCGGATTTTCACTAATTGCCTGTTTTAATTTTGCTTCGTCGAGGTATAGCTTTCCTTTATCTTGATAGGCGCCCGTCTTAATCCCTATTTGACTTAGTTGGTTTATCTGCTTGTCTGGTAATCCGGTCACCGGTGTGGATAATGCCACCCGCATACTATTAAGAATAGAGGAGAGTGTGGAGTCTCCCTTGAGAAGACCGCTTTTTGCTTTATCCTCCCAAAGGTCAACTTCCTTGTCTTTCATAGCCTCTTTTTGTTCGTCGGAAAGAGGGGCAAAGTTTCGATAACGAGTCTCTGTTACCTTCGTATTGATCGTACTAATTAGCTCGTTATACTTTTCTACGAAAGACTTTATCGTATTGAAGGCACTGTCAACATCTTGGTTAACGGTTACTCGGATAGGTGGAGCGCCTTCCATCTGGGCTTGTTTGGCTGTGAATGAAATCCCATTAATGGTAAAAGTATTACTAGCAAATTCCGCGGGAATATCTCCATTGTAGGTAACCTTTGCGTTTTTTCCCTCCGCAGTTGTTTGAGCAAGCTTGAGCTTTCCGGAGAGGAATGTTTTATCGTCACTAGTAAGTTCTACCTTGGCCTTCTCCCCCGTTGTCGTTGAGGTAAAAAACAAACGACCTAGATTCTCATCATAACTTGCTTTGACCCCGGTAGTAGTAGACTTGGCATTGATCGCATTGATGAGTCCTGAAATGGAATCTGTTGTTGCTACATCTATTGTTTCTGTCCCTTTTTCCCCTGTTATCGTTAATTTTGTGTCTGTCAGCAAGCCGAGGCTTGCCATTGTTGTTGTCGAATCCTTTTTCTCCAAGGCACCGGATGTCAGTGAAGCAGCTTCGGCAAGCTCATCAATACGAATTGTATAAGTGCCGGCATTAGCACTAGTACTAGAGCCTACAGTTAGAATTTTATCGTCTGAAGACTCCGCTTTCTTAGCCATGAAGGTTCCTTGCAACTTCATATTGAAAACAAGATCACGGAAGCTCGTAAGTTTGCTATTCATGTCTCGATAATCGGTTCGTTTCCATTCGAGCAATTGTTTGTTTTGTTTAAGCTTATCTAGAGGTAATCGTCTTGCTTTCATCAGGTCCCTTACGATTGTATCGGTATCCATGCCACTTACGAGACCACCAATTCGCATTACCATTTCCATCACCTTCTTGAGTTATTTTTTACCGAAAACCATCTTTGTTTATTATATCGGTAGGACTAGCGGTAATTGTAACAGTCTTAGCGGAAAGAAAAATCTAATAAAAAAGAGACCTTAGGTAAACTAAGGTCTCTTTGATAACCCAAAAATTAACGGAGCAGTTGCAGTACGCCTTGCGGCTGTTGGTTAGCTTGAGCAAGCATGGCTTGGGCTGCTTGTGCAAGAATGTTGTTTTTAGTTTGCTCCATCATTTCTTTTGCCATATCTGTGTCACGGATACGAGATTCAGCTGCAGTCAGGTTCTCGGAAGAAGTGTTCAGGTTGTTGATGGTGTGTTCAAAACGGTTTTGCATAGCACCAAGCTTGGAACGCTCGGAAGATACACGTTCAATAGATGCTTGGATTTTTGTGATAGCATCTTGTGCACCAGCGCGACTTGAAATATCAACTTTGTCAATTCCTAATGTTTTTGTGCTCATATCGGCAAAACCAAGCTTTGTAGATTGTCCTTGGTTAGCACCAATTTGATATTCTGCGGCTTTGTTATTTACAGTGATGCTAGATGTTACTTGTGCAGCAGCTGCTTGAACGGAATTAATATCTAATTCGACTGTAATGTCACCTAAATTAATTTTACCGTTCTTAGTGGTTTCATTAGCAGTACTTGTGTAAAGCGTTGCGGCATTAGCGCCACCATTTTGAGATTTCAGGGTGACAGAGTTATCTACCATTTTGGCTTCGATGGAGAATTTCGATTCACCAGCAGTTGCAGCAGCATTTGCCGTAAGTGTAAGTTTCTCACCACCTGCACCTACTAAAGCAACGTCTCCACCTTTCCAGTCCGCATTATTCAAAGAAGCAACAACATTTCCATTAACGTCTTTTAAAGACAAGTCAAAGTTAGCACCTGCAGCTTTAGCTTCTAGCGTATAAGTTCCGAATTTCAAGTTAGCTGACTTTCCAGCTGCAAGGTCAAAGTCACCTGCAGCTGCTGTGAATCCACCAATTGTGGAGCTGTCAAGAGTTGTAGAAGTAGTAATTTTCCCGGTTCCACCAGTATCAAACTTGTAAATATCGGTAGCAAGGTTATCGTTGTTAATAGTAACAGTAGCCCCAAGTTTTGCTGCATTAGTTGCGTCCAGAGATGTGTTAACACCTAAGTCTCCGTTTAGCAACTTCTTCGTATTAAACTCGGTTGTATCACGGATACGGTCTACTTCACCCTTTAACTGTGCAACTTCTTTTTGAAGCTCCGCACGGTCATTGTCATTGTTGGTATCACTGGCAGACTGTACAGCGAGTTCACGCATACGTTGCAAAATGCTGTGAGTTTCATTTAGTGCACCCTCAGCAGTTTGAATCATAGAGATACCGTCTTGTGCGTTTTTGGAGGCCATATCTAAACCACGAATCTGCCCACGCATTTTTTCAGAAATCGCCAACCCGGCAGCGTCATCGCCAGCACGGTTGATACGAAGACCAGAAGACAATTTCTCAATGTTTTTTGCAGTTGCAGCAGAGTTTGTGTTCAACTGACGGTACGTGTTGAGCGAAGCGATGTTATGGTTGATTCTCATTTCAAAATTCCTCCTTGAAGGTTCGGTTCCCACATCCTTGTGGTGAGCTATCCGAGGGTCGGCCGCCCTCTCGACTAGCTTCTACTATCTATATCGACCGCTCGGAGGAAAGATTGAATAGGTTACAGATACAAATTTGAATTTTTTTCTCAAACTTCACGGCTTGATCATTTTCCGCAAGTCCTCTACCGACAAGCTGCCGCTAAGCGACGCGGCCTCCTGATTGGTCTCTTTGATACTGTCATAGACTTCTTTCCGGAAGATCTGGACCTCCCGCGGAGCCCTTACCCCTACCTTGACCTGATCGCCTTCCGTTCCCAGGATGACTACCTCCACGTCGTCCCCAATCATGAGCGACTGCCCAAGCTTGCGCGTCAAGACGAGCATGCTCAGTCCTCCTTCCGGCTTGCCGATTGTTGGATCAGATGATGCTTCGGGCCGTAGCTTGTCTCGTGTAAGATGACTTGTTTGCCAAGACGCGCCTGTTCGTTGAAGACAAGGGGCGCTTGCAGATTGAGGGTAGCCGTCTCCCAGCTGTCCTTAACGGTCACGATGCACCATACCCGGACCTGCCCCTCCTCCTCAATTCCCAGCTCGCCTTTGACTTCATCGCTCAACGTAAATTCATAATCCGGATAGAACCGGAAAGGATCGGTCAAGAGGAACGTCAGATGGCTCTCCTCCACGGCCTGCATGTAGACGAACGGCAGTGCCTCGTAAGCCTGTAGCAGCACGTACTGATGAAGCTCCTCGAATCCCGGTATGCCCTGTGGGAACGTATAGATGGAGTCCTCCGTTACCTCCAACTGCCCGAATCGAACGGTCTCTATTTGCATTCTCGTTTCGCTCCTTCTTCTTCAAGTAAAAAATAAACAGCTATAACAGAGCATCACTAGCTCTATTATAGCTGCAAGTCCAATTGCGGAGGGATAATCTGGACGGAATTGTACTGTCTCATATAGATGTCCAGCTTCCCCCTGTTGTAGCTCAATTCCGGACGGTGAGGCTGCACCTCGATCTGAACTTGTCCAGGAATGACGACGATGTCCGGCTTGTGCGCCACGTACTCTATGTCTACATTATCGAAGGAAGCCGGTTCCCGCACATCCATAGGAGATTCCCGAAAGCGGCTCTCTCGGGCTATCTCTGCAATCACATTGCCGCCCTTATGAATGGCCGCCATCCGATTCCCTTCCTGGGCCCGGCGGGCGACCCCTTGCAGCGCAATCTCCTTGCTTTGCGAATAAATCTTTTGGCTCCACTCCAAGTTGCCTTCCAGCCCAAGCGCTGCCCGGGCTCTGCTTTGGTCAATCGTTAATTCGCCGGGTGGCGAAGTGATCTCGAGACGCAGCGGTTCTGTCTGTATCTCTAATGCAGCTTGGGGCTGCTTCATCTCCCATGTGCCCGGGTCCGCGTCGATCCCGATCTGGGCGTACTGCTGGCGAATTTGGATTTGAGGCTGCACCTTCACGACAACACCTCTATCTTAACGTAAGAAATCCACCAAGGTCGGCGTAATTAACTTGGCTCCCATGGAGAGAGAAGCCTGGTATACGTTCTCGCTCACCTGCAGTTTGGTGATCACTTCCGCGAAATCGGCGTCTTCCACCTTAGACTGAAGATCCTGCAGGTTGATGTTGATATCCTTCAGGCGCGATTGCGCCAATTCCACCCGATTGGTTTTGGCCCCGATGTCTGACCGAATCTGAAGAAACGAATCCATCCGTTGGTCAATCTTGCCGATCAGCTCGGAAACCTTTCCGGTTTCTCCTTTTTCCAACGCACCCATCAAGTCTTGCAGTACCTGAAACGCATTGTCCGGAGAATCCGCCTTGCCGAACACCTGCTCACCCGTCGCGTTAATCGGCAGCTTCACGCCGGCTCCTATCTCATACTGGATCGCACTGTTGTCTGTTTTGTCTTTCGTGGCGTTATCCACCGAGTAAGGAGGGATGTCCGTCTTCTGGCCATTGAACACATATTTGCCGTTGAACTGGCTGTTGCCGATCGAGACCAGCTGGTTGTATAGCTGGCCCATCTCGCTCTTGATGGAATCAAGAGCCTCCTGCGGATTGGTTCCGTTCGCTCCATTGACGGCAAGTTCCCGTGCTCTCTGCAGCACACTCCCAGCCTGATCCAACGTCGTATCCGTATATTCCAGCCAAGACAAGGCGGAATCTACATTCTTTTGGTACTGCTCGTTCGCGGCCAGCTCGCTGCGATAGCGAAGGGCGAACGTCAGCCCTACGGGATCGTCCGACGGTTTGTTGATTTTGCGGCCCGTCGATAATTGGTTGGATTCATTATTCATCCGGTTCAGGTTGGTGTTCAAATTTCGCAGAAGCTGCGCGTTCATCATCCCCTGCGTCACGCGTCCCATCATATCGCTTCCTCCTTGCTCATTCCGTTATCTGCCTACGACGCCCATGCCGTTAATGACCTTGTCGAGCATCTCATCGAACACTGTCATCGCCCGGGCCGCGGCACTATAGGCGTGCTGAAACTTAATCATATTGGCCATTTCTTCATCCAGCGAAACTCCACTTACCGATTGACGCCAAGTTTCGACTTGATCCACGAGAATCATCTGGTTCTCCAGCTGTCTGCGCGCTTCCTGGCTCTGTACGCCCAGCTGACCGACAATGGAGCGGAAGAACTCGCCGATTGTGCCGTCCGGCAGATTGGTCGTAGGCCCGCCCGTTCCATCCGGAACGTATTTGAACTTCTCGTTGCTGAGTCCGGCCAGCGCGAGTGCAATATCGTTGTTGCCCTTGATAAGCTTCGTCTTGCCGTCCACCGTCTCTACGCGGCCCGAGGCGGCAATGTTCGATACGTCGCTGACGATTTTGGGATTCACGGTAATGGTAGCGGCATTGAACTCTGTCGCATCTCCCGACAAGGTAAAGAACGGAATGCCGGATCCCGGAGGATCGGATAGCGTATAGCCTAGCTCATGCAAGCCGTTCAAGCCTTTCACCGTCGCCGTGATCCCCTTCTCCTCCTGGATCGTGCGCTGCTCTACCGTGCCGTTATAGGTTTTGCCGCCGAAGGTCGCTCCCTCCGGAATGACGGTTCCCTTGGGAAGAGTGACGGTTACGTCTCCCTCTACAAGCGATTTGACCATCGAGTTAAGCTGAGACTTGTACTTGACCAGATAGTCGTCGCGGGAAACGAGAATGCCGTTCGCTTCACCGCTCTTCAAGCTGCCCGACTTCTTGGCTTCCTCCAACACTTGGGCGTCTACCTTGGTCTGTACTTCTCGGCCCTGCACCAGGTCAACCGTGCCAAGCTTGATAGTATAGCCGCGGTCTTCTTCCGTTACCGTAATGTTCACGATCTTGGACAAGTTGTCTACCAGCAGATCGCGCTGGTCCCTAAGATCGTTCGCGTTGTTGCCGAGCCCCTCTACTCGGTAAATTTCCTGGTTCAGTCCGGCAATTTGGTCCAGATACGAAGCGACTTCCTTGGCCTTTATATCGAGGTTCGATGTAAGGTCCTTCGTCAGCTCAGTCAGCTGCTTGGAGATGTTATTGAAGGCATCTGTCATGGCAAGGGCACTTTCCTTAAGCGCCGACCGGGAAGTCAGATTCTCCGGATCTTTACTGACGGTTTGCCAGGCGTTCCAAAAATTCTCCATGACCTTGGTTAGTCCCGTATCGGACGGCTCATTGACGATCGCCTCCAGCTTATCCAGCGTATCGTGCTTGATCGACCAGTCGCCCAAGTTCTGGTTCTCCCCATAAAATTGGTCGTCCAGAAATTGCTGCCGGATGCGGGCAATGGATTGGATCTCCACGCCCTGTCCCATTTGGCCGGCGGCGGTGCTGCGGGTAAGCCCCACCGCTTCCAAAGGACGCGCAGCCGTCATGTTGACCGTCTGTCTGGAATATCCCTTGGTGTTCGCATTCGCTATGTTATGGCCGGTTGTCGCCAGTGCGGCCTGTTGGGCGAACAAGCTTCTCTTGGACAGCTCGATCCCGCTAAAGGTGGATCTCATGGTCTTGTCCCCTTTCTAGCTGCTCTCTTACGCTTTTGTATCAAAGCGGTGAATCCTTCCGGGGACACCCGGCTGCTGATGCTGAGGATTCCGGTATGTCGCCTCGTCCGCACCTGTGCCGGACACCAAATCGAGAGCATGTCCGATATAGGTTAGCGACGCCCGAATCAGCTCCTGGTTCTTGTCGTTGACCGCCTTCAGCCGCTCGACCTTGTCCGCGAGAATCCGCTGGCGGTTCGTCACTTCCTGCTTGTCCTCCGCCTTAAAGAGGAACCGGACCAGCTCGGTTACCGTAATTTTGGGGCTCGGCATATAGCCTTTCTGCGTGACGATTCCGTTCACCGCCGCTCTTCTTGCCTCTTCGGCCTCGGCCAGCCGCTTCATGAGCGCGGTCTCCTTCTGGGTGATGCGGCTCAGCTCGGTCACGTCGTTCGCTACGAGGACGTCCGTCTTGGCCGCGGCCAGCTCCAGAAGCTCATCCTGTATGGAAATCATGGTATCCATGGTGTCGGTCAATTGTTGAATAGTCATCGTTTCACCTGATTCCGTATGAACGCCCTAGACGCTCTTATTTCAAATAGGGAAGCAGCTTCTCGGCAATCTTGCCTGCCTCCACATGGTAAGTACCCGAGGAGACCGCTTTCTTCAAGGCTTCGATCTGTTCACGCCGGGCCTCCTGGCTGGCCCCCGCTCCGGACGATTGCTGCAGCTCTTTCGCTTCGGCGGAGATATGCACCTCGTCCTTCTGCTTCTTGCGCTCCGCTTGGGCTTGGGCCTGCTGCTGGCTGCGGTTGTACGAGTGGATAGCGCCGATGCGCTGGGTTTCGTTGATCTTCACGGTTCTTCACCTCTTGTCCGTGGAATGGAAAAAGCCGATAAAACGGATTACTGTCTTTATCGGCCACTTTTATGGGATAGTTTAGATTTAATTGTTGCGTCTGCGCAAACGGTCCTGAATGTTGTACCCGAACTGGTCCTCCTGGCTCTGGCGGCCCCCCCGCGCTTCCAGCGATTGCTTCAGATCGTTGGTCAGCCGCTGGCGGCAGCTGTCGCACATCGATCCCTCGCGGATCGGTGCCCCGCACACATCGCAGGGAATGGTCAGGTTGGGCAGACTCTTCAGCGAAATTCTGCCTTCGCGGATAAACTTGAGAATTTGCCGGATCGGCACCTCGGTTTCCTCGTGCAGCTCCTGCAGCGTCGATTGGCGGTTCTCCCGCAAATAGTCGATGCACGCCTCGTACATCCTCTCGATGTCCTTCACGCAGGCCGGACATACATCTTGGAAGCCTTTCACATACAGCTTGCCGCATCTTGGGCAATTGTCTACGTTCACCTGGACGGTCACCCTCCTGCTTGCCGGGCAACCGGCCAAGTCTTGATTTGCCTTCTAGTTTACCGTATCGGAATTCCTTTTGTACACCCTGGCATGGACGGATTTGGAAAATGGTCACAAGTCCGGCATGCTTCTGTCGGATAGGACAGCAGCGCTACCTCGCCCAAGTGAGGCCGTAGACGTCGATAGGGCCGTTCTCGGCGAGCAGCCGCGCGCACTCGTTCATCGTGCTCCCCGTCGTGTAGACGTCGTCCACGACGAGCACGCGCAGCCGCCTCCTCGCCGCCGGCCCGGCCGCCCCCGACCGCGCGGCATTGCCGCGGCCGGGCGCAGCAGCGTTCCCGGCGGCCCAGCGGGCCTGCAGCTGCCGCCACCCCGCGGCGTCGGGCGCGAACGCCCCCTGCAGAGCCACCATGCGCTCCCGGCGCGCATGATGGCTCTGCTTGGGCGTGTGGCGCACCCGCGCGAGCAGCGGCAGCACGGGCAGGCCCGCCCGGCGGCCGAGCTCGGCGGCGAGCTGCGCGGCCTGGTCGAAGCCGCGCTCGGCCAGGCGCTCGGGGTGCACGGGCGCGTACGTCACGCAGTCGAACGTGACGAGGCACCCCTCCTGCTCCGCCGCCTGCTGGCGGAGCAATTGGTAGCCGTGCACCAGCATGGCCCCGAACAAGCTGCCGAGCCGCTCGCTGCCGCGGTATTTGTACTGCGCCAGCCACTCCTTCATCGTGTCGTCGTACCGTACGGAACTGCGGCTCAGCCGGAACCACGTCGCCTCGCGGGCCGGACAATCCGGACAAGCCTCCGCCCGGCCGCAGACAGGGCAGCGGACGCGGAGAATCCAGGGGGCCGCTGCATAGCAGCTCCTGCACAGGCCGATCGGGTTCGTCCGCTCCCGGTACTCGTTGCCGCACGCGGCGCAGCGATGAATCGGCGGAGCGAGCAACCCCGCCGATGCGCGAAGGAGGCGTGCCGCCCAGCTGTCCGAAAGTCTATTCATTGTCTCTCCCTCCCTTGTTCCTCCAGGAGATAGCCCTTCGCCCGAGCGATCCGGTTCATCCGCTTGATCTGCCGGATCGCTCCCGTCTGGGAACGGGTGCGCGCGGCTCCCGCGAACAGCACGCGCCCCTTCGGGTCGTCCTTGGAGCGGCCGGCCCGCCCCGCCATTTGGACAAGCGCCGCCTCGTCGAACAAAGCACTCTCGGCCCCTACGATGAACACGTCCGTCTTGGGTACCGTGACACCCCGCTCCAAAATAGTCGTCGTCACGAGCAGACGGATGCGGCCCTCCCGGAACGCGATCACCTTCTCCGCCCTTTCTTCGTCCTGCGAGGACGTTCCATCAATGATAATATCCGGATACATCGTCCGCAGCAGCTGCACGACAGCCGGCACCACCTTGATCTTCGGAACGAACAGAAAAATCTGCGCTCCCCGCTTGAGCGAGACGGCAAGCTCTCTCCGCAGTGCGGCAGGCAGCCGCCGCCTGGCGAGATGCTGCTCCAGCGGCTTCATGCCGAGACAGCGGGGGACCGGCAGCGGGTGCCGATGAAACCGAACCGGCACCCGAACATGCGGGAGATGTCCCGCACGAGCTTCGCGCTGTAAGCCGGCCGGCGGCGTGGCGGACAGGAAGACGAACTGGCCGCCCGGCCGGACCGACTGCTCGGCCGCATACTGCAGCATAGGATCATTGTGATAGGGAAACGCGTCCAGCTCGTCGATAATGACGAGGCCGAAGCCCTGGTGAAAGCGGAGCAGCTGGTGAGTCGTCGCCAAGGTGATGTCACCACTCTCCCACCTTTCCTCGCTCCCGCCATACAGGCCGACGACTGTCCGGTCCGGGAACGCTTTGCGCAGACGGGGCAGGAGCTCCAGCACGACATCCCGGCGCGGTGTCGCCACCAGCGCCCGCCCTCCCCGATTCAGCTCCCTCTCGAGAAGCGGAAAGATCATCTCCGTCTTTCCCGCTCCCGTCACGGCCCAGAGCAGGAAGCGGCCGGCCTCGCCGTCTTTCCCCTGCCGTCGCCTCGGCAGCAGGGAGGCCAGTCTCCCGCGCCAGCCCACGGACGCCGGGCCCCCCGCTTGTCCCTCCTGCTCCAGGAACGTTAGCGCGGCTAGAACTGCTTCCGTCTGGGCAGGGCTTAACCCCCACTTCGCCAGCTTCTCGGCTCCTTGCGCTCCGTGCCCCACCTCGCCCGCCGCCGCTGTTCTTCCCAGCCGCCCTCCGCTGCCATCCCGAGCTCCTTGCGCGGTGGCGAGCTCTTCCTTATGCCGGACGCCCAGCACCGACCTCCCATACGTCCCCGTATCACCGGCCTTTCTCCGAGCCTGACCGCGGATCAGCAGCGTGCAGAAGCGGGCACGCCCCATGCCGAGGCAAGCCTCGCAATAGGCGCAGTCGCCTCCGCAGGCCAAACAAAAAGACCGGGACATCGATGCCTCGCCGCTTCCACAGCGTCTGCACCGGTGCTTCCGGTCTTGTTTGGTTGCTGCCTTCCCGGGATCACCGCAGGATAACCCGGTCGTCAATTCCAGCCAGCCTTGCAAATTCGCGAGCTGCAGTAGAGACAACCTATCTGCCTCTGCCGCCCGTTCTTCCTCCTGCTGGACTTCCAGCCACTGCCGCCACTCCTCTTCGAGCAGCGAGCGGCCGGCTAGTCCCGCCGCCATGCGATACGCGGCCGGTAGCCGAGCCTCCATTTCCCGCTCCTCCAGCCGAGGACCCGGCTCGTCCTGCCAGTCCTCCAGCCTCAGGGACTTGCGGGAATGGGGGCCTAATCCCGGCAATCCCGGCTCAAGAGCCGCCAACGCTTTGGCCAGCTTAGGCTTGTCCAGCCTGCCATCGCCAGCTGTCCTTTCCAACCCCTCGCGCAGCCATCCCGCCTGTCCCCACGACAGTGCAGGTTCAATCCGCAGCATGCGCACCGGCTTCTGAAGAAGCCCCCGCCAATACGCCGCATCCGTCTTCGCGTGCAAAGAAACGCGCCAGATCCAGCGCTGCCGAATCCGGACGGCATAAACCACACCTTGCATTTATTCCCCGCTCCTTTGTAAGCGGTTACCAGCGTGCGGCGGACAAATCCCGGTTCGCTGCTGCCTGCTCGAGTCGGACCAGCTTGACCATATGCTCCTGGTGTTCGGCCAGGAACGCATCCAGCCTGTCGGTCGTCGTCTCATACGTGATCGATTCGTACCGGCCGGCACAGCGCTCGATAATCGCCCGAGTCTCATCCGTCGATCCGTTATCAAATATAGTGACCGCCACCTGCCTGCCTCTCAGCCTGTTGACGGCATAGAGAGAAGCCAGATAGCCTTCGATCATTTGCTCATTGTTGCGGGTTACGAGAACGACATGCTCCGGCTCCTGCCGCTTGTTCCGCCGGCCGCGGAATACCGCATGCATGACGGCGATGCTGAGGCCGTAGATGCCGAGAATGAGAAGCAACCCAATCCCCATCGCGGATACCCCCTTTTGAGGACAGTATATGCCGCCATGAGAGATCGGGTTCCTACAACGTCACCCAGCCGTTCTTGATAGAGATAATAACCGCTTGTGTCCGGTCGTCGACCTCCATCTTTTGCAGAATGCTGCTAACGTGGTTTTTGACTGTCTTCTCACTGATGAATAGAAATTCTCCGATTGCCTTGTTGCTCTTGCCTTCCGCCATGAGCCGCAGCACTTCCGCTTCGCGTCTGGTCAGCGGGCTATTAGGAGAATGTATGTACTTGACGCCGGCTTCCTTCACGTGGCCGTTGTCGAGCGCGACGCCCGTTTCGTCCAGGTACGTCATCTTGCGCAGCTGGTTGATCAGCTTGCCCGTTACCTTCGGATGAATATAGGCATGTCCCGATACGACGGAACGAATGGCATTGATCAGCGACTCGGCCTCCATATCCTTCAGCAGGTAGCCCGAAGCACCTTTGCGCAATGTTTCGAACACATAGCTTTCGTCGTCATGGATCGAGAGAATGATGACTTTAATAGATGGAAAAATTTCTTTCAGCTTCTGGGTCGCCACGACGCCGTTCTCGACCGGCATATTGATGTCCATCAGGACGATATCCGGCTGCAGCTCGTTGCACAGCTCAATAACCTGAATGCCGTCGCCGCACTCCCCAATCACTTCCAGATCGCTTTCCATATTGATAATTCGCTTGACGCCCTCACGAAACAGCTGATGATCGTCCGCAAGCAGCAGTTTGACGGTTTTTTTCGGGTTTTCCGTTATGGCCATCCTGTTACTCCTCCCTATGTTCAGGACTAATCGGGATCAACATGACGATTTTGGTTCCCTCATCCTTGCCTGATACGATGTCGAGCCGTCCTTCCAGCAAGTCCACTCGCTCCCTCATGCCCATCAGGCCGTAGTGATTGCCCGAATGCTGGAGCTGCTTGCTCTCCAGCCGCTTCACATCGAACCCGACTCCATTGTCCTGGATGGCAATCTTGACCATCTGCTTCTGGAAGGTGATATGAAGGGAGATATAAGAAGCGTGCGCATGCTTCAGCGCGTTGGAGAACGCCTCCTGAATGAGCCGGTAGATGGCGACTTCCATGCCCGACGGCAGTCTGGTTTCCTTGCCGGCCAACTTGATCGAGGTTCGGATTTTCGATTTGTCCTCGAAATCCTGGACATACTTGCGAACGGTGGGGATGAGACCCAAATCGTCCAGAGCCATAGGACGAAGATTAAATATAATTTGGCGGACCTCTTCCAGGCCGCCACGCACCTGTTCCTTCAGGTCCACTAATTCGTCTTTTACCGATTCATAGAGCTGCTGTCCCAGCATTCTCTCGGCAATTTCCGTGCGAAGAACGACATGTGCCATTGATTGCGCCAATCCGTCATGGATTTCGCGGGCGATCCGCTTGCGCTCGTCTTCCTGGGCCATGATGATCTTGAGGCCAAGCATCTGCCGGTTCTTGGCCGATTCGAGCATCCGCGTAACCTGATTGAGATCGCCCGACAAATACTCCAGTACTACGTTCATCTGCGAGACCAGCATCTCGGCGCGCTCGACTTGGCGTTCCACGTTGCGGATCCGCTTGTTCAGATCGTCCCGGCGAGCTTTGAGATGGTTCTCCTTCTCGCGGTTGATGCTGAGCTGAAGCTGAAGATGCGTAGCCGCTTCGTAGGCGATTCGAATGTCCACCTCGGTATAGCGCTGGAAATCGCGGCTAACCTCCGTCAGCCGCATCCGCGACTGGCGATACTGCGCCTCCAGCTTGTCCACCTGGTCGATCGCCTGAGACGTTTGCTCGAGAACGGATTGCAGCTCTTTGTTAAGAGACTCCAATTCGTTGCGGGCACTCTCGCAGATTTCGTAGATTTCGTATTTGCTGCTTTCCATCACTTCTATCGCATTCTTGATGACGCGATCAATGGCATCTACTTGCACGTTCTTCCAGACCCCTTCATTGGCCTATGCTCTATTTGTAACAGTGTAACATATTTCCGGCCGTTTGAAAGGTTCCCCTAGCCCTATTTTGCCACAGCACAACTTTCCAACCCTATTCAAGCGTAACGGTTAAAGTAGGCTGGTCCCAGCTGACCTTCCATCCCATGTTCTCGGTCAGGACGCGGAGAGGAACCATGGTCCGCTCGTTGATGAGCTGCGGCGGCACCTCTGCGGTGATAGCCGTTCCGTTCACGTTCAGTCTGAGCTGATCGAGCCAGAACTCCGCCATCTGGCCGTCCTTGTAGATCGTGACCTTGCGCTCTTCTCCTTCTTTCCACGGAACGACCTCTCCGCCAAGCGCTTCCGTTACGAAACGGATCGGCACGAGCGTGTTGCCCGCGATGAGCACCGGCGCCTGGTCGATCGTCATCGTCTTGCCGTTGACGGTGATTTGCGGCTTGTTGATCGTCAGCTTCACTTGGTTGAGCGAGGTTTGCGGGCCGCTGTTCTTGTACTCGAATTTGATATCGTCGAGGATGACCGTCCCTTTTCTCGCCCGCTCGTCGCGTCCTTCCTCGATGTCGGCGATGTAGATCCGCTTCAGCTTGACCGGGTAGGCCGGCTTCAGGGCGGACAGGTTGGCGCTGACCGTTTGCCAGCCGTTCCAGTTGATCGCTTTGGTGAAATCGACGCGATGGATCGCGCCCTTCGCATCCACCAGCTCGGCGCGCAGCCAGTTCAGGCTCATGTCGCCCCATACTTTGGCGCTGATCGATTGCGGCTCGCCCTCTACGGCGACGCCGGTTCCATCTCCGAAATTCGCATAGGCGGCCAGCGTACCGCCTGTCAGCGGAAGCTCATAGTTCAGCTGCAGAGCCTGGTTGGTCGCTGCGAGTCCCTGCAGACCGGGAGCGACGGCCACCGAGCCCTTCACGCCTTGCGTAGCGCTGAAGCTGGTTGCGGGATTCGCCTTGTCGAAGTCGGCCCATACCTTCTGGGCTCCCATCGACAGATTGGCTATCGTGCTGAACCCGTCATACTTGGCGATAATTTGTCCCGACGTGGCGCCCGCAAGCGAGCCGACCGTCAGCGTATCGCCTTTGAACGTTCCCGGGAAGCCTCTGGTCTCCCATTGGAACGACTCGGCCGGAACGACCTTCTCTGTGCCATCCTTCATCTTGGCGCGCACCGAGAGCTTGATAGCCGCGTTGTCCATTAAAATGCTGCTGGACGGCTGAATCGTCAGGCTCTCGATATCTTCGCGTCCGGCGATGTGAACCTTCTTGGTTTGCGTCGCTTTTCCCGACTTGACCGTAATGGTCGCATCCCCTTTTTTGGCTGCCGTCAGGACATTGTCCTGGAACGTGCCCATGCCGCCCGAGATGGACCAGGTCGCTGGGCCGTCGAGCGAAGCCAGCGGGTTGTAGTAGACGTCATAGCCGGCTGCGGTGTACGAAGCTTTCTCGCCGATAAACAGATTGGTTGCGCCTTTGATGTCTAGAGCGAGCGCTTCCCCCTTCGGAGCGAGCGTCCAGACGCCGACCCCGTTCACGATCGGCCGCTGGTAGTTCGACTCCGGCGCGCTGACAAGCTCGACCTGATTCTCGCCGAGCGGACGGGCGACCATTTGCGAGGAGCCTCCGCCGTCGAGGTTCATGCCCTTCCAAACGCCGATCTGAACCATCAGATCCTGCATCTCGGCGAAGCTCATGCCAACGCTGCCGGCATTGTCTTCCACGTTGATCAAGTAAGCAAACTTCTGATCCTTCGAGTATCCGATCGCGGTACGCGCCCGGTATCCTTTATAATCGGCATCCGTTCTGGAGAACGAGGTGGCTTTGCCGCCGTCGACCAGAATGGTGTGCCCGCCGATCATCATTTTGAAGTTGGCGGTGTCGTAAGATTTGGACGGGTCTCTCGGCACGATCGCATAGGTTGAGTTGATCTTATCGCCTGGCTTCAGGTGAGCCATGACCCAATCCGCGCCTTTGCCGGCCGAACGCAGGATGTAGCCGTCCGCAGGCGGCGTCTGGCGGAAAATATCGTGCTGCTTGATCTCTTGGACGACACCGTTCTTGACGAGCACCTCGGTCGGGTTCGTCACGCCGTCGTTCGCGCGGTCTTCGCTGCCCCAAGCGTCGGTGTACAAGAAGATGCTGTCGATCATGCTGTGCTGACCGCTCGGCTCGAACCAATAATAGGTCTTGTTCACGCCGCCCAGATTGAAGCTGGCGCCGTCGGCCGCCGTCACCGAGCCCGTGAACGTGAACAAATCGATCACCGGCTTGTTATCCTTCGTCAGCGCGAAGCTGTAGAAGCCCGGGAGGTCATCCGGCGTGGCCATCAGCTTGCCGTTCGAAATTTGCGGACCCATGGGAGAACCGGACGATTGCGTGTTGAAAAAGTCTCCGTTTACTCCTGCTATAGCGCCGCTTTCGGTCGCCATGTTCTTGACGTTTTGCTTATTGGTGAATTTGCCTTTGGCCGTCATGACGTCGAGCTTCACAAGCGGGTTGTCCAGCGCCACCTCAATGACGTTGGCCTTCACTTGGACCGATTTGCCGCTGCGGGTGCCTGTCCATTGGTACTTCTTGACGATGGCGCCCGAGGTGATGATATCCTGCCCCAAGTAAGCTACCGTTCCGGCAGCTGAAGCTTGATTCGGTGCAGTGGTCACGGATACGGTTTGAAAGGCGAGAGCGAAGGCGAGGACGAGTCCTGCGGCTTTGCGTAGACGCCTCTTCCCGTCTTTCTTGGCTTGCTGCTTCATTCCAGTTTCTCCTCCAAATCTAGCTTTCTAGCTATTTCTCTAGCTTTGCTCTTACTATTAGACCGTTTTTTCACCAAAAAGTTACGTATTCGCCCAAAAAAAGAGCCATCTGCTGCGCAGATGGCTCCTTTTGCCCCAAAAGGACGTATTAGTACGTATGGAAAGCGTTCGATTAGGCGAGCGCTTCTTGCTTGAGGATCTCGGCTTTGTCGGTGCGCTCCCAAGGGAGGTCGACATCCGTGCGGCCGAAGTGTCCGTAAGCAGCCGTTTGCTTGTAGATCGGACGACGGAGCTCCAGCTCCTTGATAATGCCGGCGGAACGAAGGTCAAAATGCTTCTCGATGAGCGAGACCAGTTTCTCTTCGCTTACTTTGCCGGTGCCGAATGTATCTACGCTAATGGAAACCGGACGTGCGACGCCGATCGCATAGGCGAGTTGGATCTCGCACTTGTCGGCAAGACCAGCCGCTACCACGTTCTTGGCCACGTAGCGGGCCGCGTAAGCCGCGGAACGGTCAACCTTTGTCGGATCCTTGCCGGAGAAGGCGCCGCCGCCATGACGGGCATAGCCGCCGTACGTATCGACGATGATTTTGCGGCCGGTCAGGCCGGCATCGCCCTGCGGTCCACCGATAACGAAGCGGCCGGTCGGGTTGATGAAATATTTGATCTCGGCATCCAGGAACTCAACCGGAACGACCGGCTTGATGACGTGCTCCTTGATATCGTTTTGGATTTGCTCGAGTGTTATTTCCTCCGCGTGTTGGGTAGATACTACAATGGTATCTACACGCACCGGGCGGTTGCCTTCGTATTCGACCGTCACTTGGGTCTTGCCGTCCGGGCGAAGGTAAGGCAGCGTGCCGTTCTTGCGTACTTCGGACAAGCGGCGGGAGAGACGGTGCGACAGAGCGATCGGCATCGGCATCAGTTCGGGAGTCTCGTTTACCGCGAAGCCGAACATGAGGCCTTGGTCACCTGCGCCAAGCGCTTCAATCTCTTCATCGGTCATTTGGCCTTCGCGTGCTTCGAGAGCACGGTCAACCCCTTGCGCGATGTCGGCGGACTGCTCGTTCAACGACGTCAGAACGGCGCAGGTTTTGTAATCAAACCCATATTTCGCACGTGTGTAGCCGATCTCCTTGATCGTATTGCGTACAATCGCCGGGATATCGATATAATCCGCACGGCTGGAAATTTCACCAATGACAAGCACAAGCCCTGTAGCTACCGATACTTCGCAGGCTACACGGGCATTCGGGTCTTCCTTCAAAAACGCATCCAGCACCGCATCGGAAATTTGGTCACAGATTTTATCCGGATGACCTTCGGTTACCGATTCCGACGTGAACAAGCGTCTATTATTTGAAGTCGCCACTCGTCTCGACCTCCTCATTCAAGAATATAGTTGATTTACACAAAAAACCAACCTTCTCCAATAGGAGGAGGCGGGTTTCGTACGAACTTTCTAGAACATAGTACTTGATTTGTCTAAGGCTGTCAATTGATGACGTTAGGATAAAGTAAAAAGGGCTTCTTCCGCTTTTTGGATCAGTCGCTTCGTAATATGACCGCCTACCGCCCCTGCGTCACGCGAGGCAATATGGCCCCAATACTCCTCTTGTTTCCTTGCCGTACCGATCGAGCCAAGCTCGCCGGCAAACTCCGTATTGGCGTCGCTGAGTGCAGCATAGGGGTTGCCTACAGGGAGTCCAAGCTCGGCCGCAATCTCATACTTCATCTGATCCAATGCTTGCTTGCTTGCAGGGACAAGCTTGTGATTCGATTTGGCCATTAGGGTTCATCTCCTTTTGATTCAGCAATGTACCGTTAGTATGGCACCCGGGAATCGGGCCACTCGTATAAGATCCTGCCACCCGGGGGAAAATCAAGGAACGGCAAGGAGAGGGCGCGGCTTTCTGAAAGCCTGCCCTCTCCCTTTTCTTGCTGCTGTCCGAACTTCTAAACGGTAGCAAGTCCCACATCTACTTAACCGGCGTGCCGTCCGCATTCAAATGGAGATAGCTGCCCTTCACCATCACATAAACGATGGTTTTGTTCGACGGGTCTGCTTTGATACCGCGCCCTTCCCTCGGGAAGAGGAGCAAATGGTTCGTCGAGACGGTTGTGCCGGCCACCAAATCCTTGCCGGCCGTCACATCCGGAATCGTGTTGTCGTCGTTGCTGATTGCGATGGCTTTGCCATTCCGTACGATAACTTCTGTTCCCGCAGCCGCATACAGCTGCTGTCCCGCCTGCAGCTCCACGACGGTAACGGTGCCGTTTCCGGAATTGGAAGGCGGCGTCACCGGAGTCGGCGTGGCCGAAGGGGTACCCGCGCCAGCTTGGCCCAACGCTTCTTTTATCTTCTGATCAACATAGCTTTTCGTTACGGCCGGATCGTCAATCGAACCTGGCTGCGTGCCCGCATCCGCATTCGTCACGACGATGGAGCCGAGCCACAAGCCTGCTCCCAATGCAACGGGAGCCGCCAATAGGGCCCAACGTTTTCTAATCAAGTCGCTTCACCTCTGGTCTGATTTCCTTGTCTACTGCTTTTCCATCTAACTCTCTCTAGTTTATACTCTTGTTTTGCTAGTTTGTTGTTCTTGAGCATAAAAAAGAAGACCCCGAGGGGCCTTCTTTTCGAAAGCTTGTTACTTATTACTTAGTACTAGCTTTGATCGGAGTAGTTGCGGACTTACCAGTTGCGGAAGTCGCAGTCAGATCGAAGGTTACTTCGCCAGTTTTGTTATCTGCGTTCGCAGTAACGGAGATTTGACCGTACTGGTCAACAGTTACGCTTCCACCTTGAACGTTGCTTACGGAGAAGTTAACAGCCAGCAGGTAGTTGTACTTAGCAGCGTTCATTTTGTTGTACACTACGCCGTAGTTGTCCGTTACGTCCAGGTTCATAACAACGAATGCGTTATCGCCAGTAGCCTTGATTGGTTGAACGCTAGTGTTGCCTGCAGCAACCTTCGTTACGGAGATGGAGTCGCTCTTAACGGTAACTTCTACAGTAGCTTGCTTCGTCAGACCGTTTACGGTCTTGAAGCTTACGTTCAGCGTAGCAGTGCCTGCTTTGTTGCCGATCACGTACGCTTTATTGCCAACCAGCTCAACGTTAGCTACGCTAGTGTTGGAGGAAGTGATAGCCGTGATGGTGTCAGGCAGGGCAACCTTGTCGCCGGACGGGCTTGTTGCACTTACAATGACTTGTCTTGCAAACTTACTTACCGAAGCTTTGCGCTGTTCAGCAAGAGTGATTTGTTGTTCAGTTTTGTCTGCGTTGTAACCGTAAGTTACACCAGTTACCGAGCTGGAGTCACCAGCGTTGAACAGCGGTTGTACAGCGTCAACTTGGTAAGTCAGACCAGTCTCATCGGAAGGAACCACTTCGACTTGACGGGAAACACTGTTCAGAAGTGTTGGATTGCCGCCTACGACTTTATATAGTTCCACAGTAAAGCTCATGGTATCTGTTGCACCAGCCGTGGTAACAAAACGCTTCGTTTTGCTAAGTTGTTTGAATGTGTTGTCACCCTTATTGTCATACACAATGCTAGTCTCTCCAGCTTTCGGCTTAAGAATATCTGTAGGAGAAGCATCTTCTGCAATAAACTTGGTATCACCGTTGGTGTCCTTCTGAACCAATTTAGCAATATAGGAGGCACCCGCGACATCTTTAGCCGTGTCCATGCTCTTGCCATACTGGTCGATGACCTTAACGACAAATTTGGAATAGGCACCGGCAACGATTTTCTTGCTCGGCTCAGTTGTGATTTCCAGATGATCAGGAGTACGCACATTATTAACAGTATATTGTCTGGAAACATAGCTGTTAGGTACAGTTGGGATATAAGCTGTTACCGAAACCATGCTTCTAGACTGAGCCGTAATTTCAGAAAGATGAATCTTTCCTTTATTCTCACCAGAAGTCATCAGCTCTACAGATTTGGCGCCCGAAACAGAGAGTTCAATGCGCTTTGCATTTGTATCACTAATCAGATCCTCAGTGCTCAGTTGGTTGCCATTGGCGTCATAAGCGATCAGCGGAATGTAAACATCTTGGTCGCCTGCAGCGATTACGTCGCCCAGTTCGCCGATTTCGAGCTTAGTAGCTACTTTGGAAGAATTAACATTAATCGTGGCAGTAGCCGAAGCGCCTTGGTAGTACACTTGAGCCGTGTATGTGCCTGATTTATCAACTTCCTTATTCAGCGATACGCGAACATCTGTGATGCCGTCACTATTATGATCCTTGACGTTGTATTCCAGCTTGTTCTCAAATGGTGTGAACAGCACTTGTACGTTCTTTTCAACTTCGACACTGTGGGGCACAATGTTACCGTATTGATCGTACAGTTTCAGATCGAAAGTAGCTGTTTCGCCTCTTTTATTGATAGCCGAATCTACAGAATACTTCACATCGCCAAGCTCCATCTTTTGGACGAAGGGCGCAGTACCCACAGTGAAGTTTTTGCTAACGGTAGCCCGATTGTCCGTATGGTAAATATTTACCGACACAATATCGAGATTAGGGCGAAGTGCTTCGGTATCAAGACTCAGGTTGAGCAGCCCATCATCACCTTTGGTCAGACTATAAGTAATATTCGGGCTAATAAAAGCGTTGTAAGAACCGGCAGAGAAGGATGCATTCTCACCATACTGGTTGGTTGCTTTCAACTTGACGATCGACTTACTAGCTTGAGCGATGTAGTCGCTAGTAGTCAGGAACTCGATTTTTTGGACAGCTTCGTCTTGAGCGTCGAAGCTCAGGGAAGTTGTGCCAACCGCGGAGGACTCATAGCCACCCAGTGTTACGGTGTATTGACCAGCGGAGAGCTTAGTGTTGGTCAGAGTCAGCGTAGCGGATTTCTTGTCGTCTGCCCACTTAACGGAAGTTGCGACTGCGATCGTCGAACCTTTCTTCAGGGACAGTTGAGCTTTAGCAGTGTCAACTGCTTTGTTGAAGCTAACCGTTACCTTTTGAACGCCAGCTGCTTTCACTTCTTTCAGCGAAACCTTCTGAGCGTCCTCGATCATCTGCCAAGCAGTGTACGTAGCGTCAACGAGTTGGCCACGGAGTGCAGGAGCAGTGTAATCGGATTGCTTAGCGATGAGGCCGTTTGCGATAGCTGCTGCTACATAGCCTTCAGCCCAGTTGGATACGTTGCCGGATACGCTAGCACCAGGAGTCGGAGCGATTCCGAATGCGCGGTCCAGAACGGTAGCCAGTTGCTCAACAGTTACGTTGCCAGTCGGCAGGAACTTGAGCGGTACATCGGATACGCCTTCCATCAGGTTAGCTTTGGTAGCAGCGCCGATGAAGCCTGCTGCCCAGCCGGAACCTTCCAGGTCAGTGTATGCTGCAGCTGCTGCTGCATCTTCGTTCAAGCCTTTCAGCTTGTTGATGATTTTCGCGAACTGAGCGCGTGTCATTGCGTCTTCGAGGGCTGGTTTGTCTCCATCTGTACCTTCGAAGATCCCTTGTGCTTTCAGTGCTTCGTACTTCTCCAGTGTTGTTGTCGGTTCAGCAGCGGCTGCTACGGAAGCGAACATGGAGAAAGCCATCGCAGTGCTAAGTACTACGGATAAACTTTTCTTCATAACCTTTTTTTCTCCTCCTCGAATTTCATGAGTGCGTTGTCTAGAATAGTTGGAGCTCGTTTCCCTCATTCAGTGATTCACCCCCTTTCCGAAGTTGAGCGGCATTCTATAAATGGATGTCTGTAACCTGATGTGAGTCACAGAAACTAGTAAACTAAGGAAGCATGGGAAATAATAGACTCAATGCCACTTTAACATTATACAATGGACCCTCTTTGTCGTAAAGAGTATTTTTGAGAAAAATAACCAGTCGACAAGGAGTCGAGCCTGTTTGTGATGACTCACTGTATTAAACGTCCCGTCTCGGAAAAAGTTGCGCGTGCCGCAAAAAAATTTCCGGCGATTTTTTACCGGTTTCTGAACGCGATCTCCCGCACTTTGACGGGCCCGTCCTATTTCTTCCTAGGCAAATCTTAGTATACAAGGAATATTCTACTCCGTCATTCAGCAATTATTACCAAGAAGTAGAGCCCGTCCGGCATCGGACGGACTCTATGAAACCTGTCGTTAATTGAGATTTGACGGAAAAATCTTTGTCGAATCCTGAAGCAGCCGCACCGCGATCTGCCCGGCCTGGGCCCGGGTCAGCGGGGATTTCGGCTCAAAACGGAAGGTCGGCTTCTTCTGGCCTTCCTTTGGCGGGTTGTCGAGACCCACCATGATCCCCTTCTTATACACGGCCTCGACAAGCGGCAGCGCATAATACTGGATATCTTCGGCATCGGTGAACGCCTTGGTCAAGCTGGCCAGCAGCTTGGCGTCGTTGACGGACGTCTTCAAGTTAAGCGCACGCGAGATCATGGCCGCTGCCTGCTCGCGCGACAGCCGCTCCTTGGCGCCGAAATAGCCGTTGTCGAGCCCCGTCACGATCCCTGCCCGCGCAGCGGTCTCGATGTACTTGTAATTCCATGTCACCCCTGCTTGGTCTTCCGGACGAACATCGAAGAACGTATTCTTGCCTTCGTAGTTGAGCGGAATGTTCATCGACTTGACGAGCAGCGTCGCGAACTCCCCGCGGGTCGTATAGTCATCCGTTCCGAAATCCTCGGTACGAAGATTCGGCATGATCCCCTTGGCAAACAGCGCTTCGAGCACATTGCGCGCCCACGGATGATTGGTTACGTCGTCAAAGCCGTAACGCAGCTTGGCCACCATGTAATAACCGAAGTCGTCAAACGGAACCTTGATCGTATTGTTCTTGGTATCCACTTCTCCGCCGATATTCACCCATTGCCCTTGGTCATTGAAATGGAACACGGTCACGACGGTACCGGCGTCGGTTACGACGGACTCGTTGTATTTGATCTTCAGCTCGCCGCGGTTGGTCGGAACCAGCTTGCGCGTCGGCTCGAATTGCGTAAAGGTTCCTTCTACCGAATACGGATTGAGTCCGTTCGTAGCCGGCTTGAAGTAGCCGGTGTTTTTCGTTCCAAGCTCGCCTACGCCTCCGTGGATCCAATAAACCTGGGAGATCGGCGTGAACCGCTCGCGGTTCAGCTGGCTGGTAAACGGAATGGACAGCCGGGGCTCAATCGGAATGATCCGCTGCCCGGTGCGCGCATCGGTTCTCTGATCGGTCTGGTAGCCGAGCAGGTTGCCGTAATCGTTCTGACGCTCGACGGCGCCGTCTCCCGGATCGGCCAGGCCGAACAGCAGCTTCGTGTCGCTGTAGTACTGCTGAACGCCGCCGTTCATGGACGGGTAAGCCCGCTTGAGCATCGTCCCTTTCGGGAAGGTGAGCTCGAGACCTTTGTCGAACATGCTGTGCTTGGTTCCGAGCTTCTCCATATACTGTGCGCCGACTTCGGTGCTGTTCGCGTAGAACACGTTGACCGTGGCCTGCAAATCTCCGCTAGGCCGGTTGATCGTAACCTTGATGGCGTTGTCCTTCTGAGGCTTCAGTCCGACATATTCATAGACGAACCGGTCGTTGAAGTCAGGCCGCTTCTCTGCCTTTTCTCCGCCGATAGTCACACCGGTCGCGCCTTCGGCCTCGATATCGAAGCGGACGAAGTTCTTGTTCACGACGATCCGATTGCCGACAGTCGGCTGAGGAGCGAGAATCCGGTAATCGGACACCTCGCGGACGACCTCAATCCGCTGGGTGATCGTCGCGCCGACCTTATTCTTCAGCTCGATCATGAACGGATACGAGCCGGTCTTGCTAATATCGATATCCTTGATTCGGATGACAAAGTTCCGGGCCTTGCCGTAATAATCGTACGCTACATTGGACGGGTTGCTAACGACATAGCCGAGGAAGGGATCCGACGGCTGTCCCGACGAGAGGTAGCTGTAGGACGGAATCGAATCGTCGTACGGATTGGTTACCCCGTCTCCAATCGTTTTGAACTCGAATAGCGTGGTGCCCGCCTGCGTAATCTTGACGTAGTTCGCCCCACCCGCTTTGACGGCGAGGTCGATCTTCTTCTCGCTTGTCGTAAACTTGTTGTTTTTGAATTGAATCAACGGCGAATCGATGAAAACCTTGCTGCTATCGTTCCAGGTCGTCCCGTCCACCGGCGCACGGCCGCCGCTCGGGATGATGACCGGCGTGAAGTTCTCGACCGTCGAAGCGTTCACGTCTACGATGTACAACCGGATTTCTTTCACGACATCGCGGCTGATGGTGCCCTCGTTGTCCGTATAGCGCACGCGGAATTGAAGACGGTTCTCCCCGTAGTTCAGGCTGCCGGGCTGGTTGTCGACATAGAGCGTCGGCAGGTAGAACGAGAAATCGTCGTTAATGGCAAGCGTAGTCGTCTTGCCGTTGATCGAATACTCGGCGAACGGCTTCGCATCGAAACCGACCAGCTTGCCTTTGATGTTGCTGATCGCCCGGTTCGTCTCGCGCGAGTCAATGGTAATCGTCTGTCCGTCGTAGAGGTTCTCGACGTAAATATAGTTCTTGGAGACGTAGTTGACCGTCGCCTGGACGAATGCGTTCGACCCCTCGATGTGGAAGCGGAGCTTTTGCTCCCCGCTCGGAAAGTTCGTGATTTGATAGATATATTTGTTCGTTCCGATTTTCTCGACAAAGCTGACTTCCAGAGAACCGGCGGGCAGAATCTCCCCGATCAGCTTGGAGACGGCCGGATCGAAATCTTTATTGGTTTCGACCTGGATATAATAGGAAGAGTTTAGAACCTCGCTGTTGTTCAGATCCCGGGTGACGAGATAGGAAGACCCGTTCTTCTCGACAAGCGAAAGGCTCTTGATCAGAACCTGTCCGCTCAAGTAGTTAAAGGACTTGGTGCCCGTATAGGTAACGCCGTTGTAATCGAGAGACAGCGTGACTGACTGGCGGCCCGTTTCCGGTAGGCCGGTTGTAGTCAAGTTGTACGCATGGGTCTGGAATTCGACCAGCTTGTACTTATTGGTCGTGCCGTCTTCGCTCGGAATGTCGATCGTCTTGACCGCCCCGTTGATGCCGACCGGCGACGGGTTGTTGCCCGGCTGGTTCGGGTCGAAGACGCTGACCGGGATCGAGCTGTCAAACGGAGTCGCATGATACGGCAGAATCATCCCGACCTTGAGACTGGCCGTCGTCTGCGGGTCGGTCAGCGTCGGGATGTTGCCGAGCAGCTTCTGGCTGCCGTCGGAGCCGTGCATGATCTCAAGGGAATAGAAAGGCTCGCTCGGATCGTAATAGTAGATCGTACGGTTGACGGTAATGGTATTGGAGCCGTTCTGCAACACGAGCTGAATCTCGTTTTTGCCAGGCTTGACGCTGATCGGCGGAACGAAGAACGCCCCGTCCTCCATAACGTTCGCCTTGGAGCCGTTCACCGTAACCTGGCTTGTATTGTTCGCTACACCATCCAGATAGATCTGCATGACATAGTTCGGGTCTTGGGTAGCCGGCTTCTCGAGCACGATACTGGTGCCTTCGTTCAGCGGAATCGAAGCGTTCTGGTCGGCCCTTACTTTGAGAGATTGCAGGTACGGGACGTCGTCGTAGATCACGTAGAACGTATCCGACCGTTCCGTGCTTCCCTGCTTGCCGGTAATGGTGACCTTGTTAAAGCCCGAGAACAGTTCGAGGCTCGAAATCTCGAACCGGTTGCTCGATACCGCATTGACGGTCGAATTGAAGAACCGCTGCGGGTCCGGGACCCATTTCGATTTCTCATATTTCATCTGCTCCACACGGATCGTCAGCGAATCGGCCGATACGTATTGGAACGTTCCTTTGATGGACATCGTTTTGCCGTTCGCCACATAGGCGTCGGCTCTCGTCAACGTTTCCGGATTGGCAGGGTTCGCCTTGCTCGCAAGCGCCGAGTCGTCAGGAATAAAATAATTGGGCGTGGCGGCTTGGACCGTAGCGGACATAGCGGGCAGCATGCTGAGCAGCAGCGCCAGAACCAGCAGCAGGCTAGTCCATCGGGTCATTCTGGTGTTCAAGGGAGTTCCTCCTTCAAAAACTGGTCTTTATCTTGGTTATCGGCTTGCCGACCAGAAATTGTTAGCTTGCCAAGCCGATTCGACCAAGGGATCTAGGAAGAGTTTATAGACAGCAAAAAAGCCCTCTCCGTCCAAGACGGAGAGGACTTTGACTTGTCCTTATTTGGATGCGCGGGAACGGGTCATGGCGATGGTGCGCTGAATGAACTGCAGCACCGGCTTGCGGCTCTTGCTGATGATGCCTATCGCCTCTGCCCCTACCTCCATAATTAAGAGAATGATAACAGTGACGACAATGGTCCCCCACTGTGACGTCTGGGAGAGCAGAACAGCACATATTCCGAAGAGCGTCGCAATCCCGTAAATGATCAGAACCGTCTTCTTCATGCTGAACCCGAGGCTCATCAGACAATGGTGCAGATGCCCCTTGTCCGCGGTAAAAATCGGTTTCCTGTGCAGTTTCCTCCGAACGATCGCGATGAACGTATCGCCGAGCGGCACACCGAGAATCGCAATCGGGACAAGGAAGGTAACGACGGTCGCCGACTTGTAACCTAGCACAGATAGTGTCGCTAGACTAAAGCCGAGAAATAGAGAGCCGGAATCTCCCATAAAGATCTTGGCCGGATGGAAGTTATAGAAGAGAAAGCCGATAATGCTGCCGAGCAGCACGACGCTCAGCAGAATAACCGTGACGTTGCCCATCATGATGGCCAAAACCAGTATGGTGGCGGTCGCAATGCCGGATACGCCGGCAGAGAGCCCGTCCAGTCCGTCGATCAGGTTAATCGCATTGGTCACGCCCACGATCCACAATATAGTAATCGGGATGCTGACCCAATTGTTCAAATCGATAGAATCGCCAAACGGCAGCGTAAGATAATCTACTTTGAGTCCGAACGATACGACAACGGCAGCCGCCGCAATTTGACCGATCAGCTTCACCTTCGGCGACAAATCGAACCGGTCATCCAGGGCACCGACAAGAACGATAATCGTTCCTCCCAAGAGCATCCCTAAAGCGACATGCATGTCATAGTCTTGTGTGGCCGGGGCAATAATGAAATAAGCTCCTACGAAGGCCAGGAAAATCGCCAGTCCGCCAAGACGGGCCATCGGCTTCGAGTGGACGGAACGGTGATTCGGTATGTCCACGGCGCCGACCCAAAAAGCCAGTTTCTTAACCAGCGGAGTAAGTACGACGGCAAGCAGGCAGGCGGCAACCAGTCCGATTACGCACAACCACCAATTCATAAGTTTAACAACCCCTTATTTCTCTCTGATGCTGCATACGCAATAGATTATACCCGTTTTGGGGCTTAACTCAACCTTTTTTTCTAGCATTTTCCCCTATTCCTACTAAATTTCGATAGGGAATTGCTATTTTTATTGATAGAACAGGAAGCAAGGAAGCCCGGCAGCCTACGCATGCCGGGCCAGATTGCCCGCTACAGCAGGGAAGCGACGATCTGCTTGGCCGGCTGATGCGCTTCCTGCTTCAGGCTGTCGATGAAGCTGCGCTTCTCCTCTACCCATTGCTCCCGGTTTTGCAGCAGACGGATCGATTCCCGCGCTGCCGCCGAGCTATCCAGCGTCTCTGTCGTTCCCGCCGGCTTCAGCCCGAGCCTCTGGAGAAACTGGTCGATTTTGGGGTCATACGAGATGCCCATGACCGGTACGTACTGAGAGGCGGCATAGATCAGCGAGTGAAGCCTCATGCCGATCATGAGGTCGCAGCGGCTCACCTCCGCCAGCATATCCTGAGGATGATGTACATCCTCGGCAATCCCGACGTTCTCCTTGCCTTCCGCACCCATGAACCGGATCGTCTCCTCCGAGGCCGTCCGGTCGGACGGCAGGTGGAACGGCAGGAAGCGGATCTCGACATCCCTGCTTCTCTCCAGCTCTTGGAGCCAGGCCGCCACTCGCTGCAGATCGCTCCGGTCCTCCTTCCAGTAGCGGACGGATACGCCGACGACCGGGCGGCTCTTCTTACTGTCTTCCGACTCGCTGCGAAGGGGAAGCCCCATGACCGGATCCGGCACCACCTCGACCGGCACTCCCTGGAGCCCCATCTTCTTCAGCAGCTGCGCCGATTCGGCATCGCGTACCGACACATAGCGGCATTCACGGAACACCCCGGCAATCCACGAATCAAACTGACGGCGGTTCACCGGCCCAATGCCTTGGGAGTAAATGTAAGTCGGCTTCCGCAGCCACTGGGCGAGCTTCAGGATGGCCAGGTAATACGGGATCGTCTTGCTCCCCGTCGCATCCTGGAGCAGGCTGCCGCCCCCGCTGATCAAGCCGTCGCTTGAGCGAATCGCCTGCCAGACTGCGCCGGGCTTCATCCGATGAGCGGCCCGGACGCCGTACATCCGCTCCGTCCAGGCCGGATCTATCGACAGCACGATAGGCTCGATCGTTACGCCCTGCCGCTTGCCCTCGCTTTCGAGAGCAAGGAGAATCGACTGCAGCACCGCTTCGTCGCCGCTGTTTTTGAAGCCGTAATAACCGGACAGCACAATGCGCTTCAGAGGCGTACCCATCGTTTCCAACCCCTAACGAGAATTTCCCAAATGCCGATGTAGATCAAGCCGATGATGACGCCGAACAGAATGCCGTAGCCGACACGGATCGCCGAAATGACAACCGGGGTGTGCAGGTGACAGAACGTATCGACGATCGACAACTGGCCGATGACACCTAGGACGAGCAGGTACAGGGCCGACGGCCGATATTTCACCGCCAGATAACCCCCCAGAAGGAACAGCGGATGGGCGATCAGGAATTCCTTGAACCGCGGCCGGACGCGCAGCGTGTTCTCAAGGAACGAGCGGAAGAACTTCTCGAACGCCGACGCTTGGCCCTCATTTCCTGTGCGGGACAGATAGTACATAATGGCAACTGCAAAAATCGCGGCGAGCACGACCCACAGCACGCGGATATTCATGGACAGCAGCGTCTTGGCGCGGTCCACGATCTGACGGCCGCTGAGTCCCTCGCTGAACAGCACCAGATAGAGTCCCACCAATAGTATCGGGGCGAGGTGAAGTAGGCTGACTCCCCGGAACTGGTCGATCACCAGGCTGTAAATAACATTGTTCAGCAGGGCGATGACGAACACGACGCCGATCAACGTAATCCCGACGGTCCGCACGAACAGATTGACCGTGAAGCCGATCGGAGACAGGCGTTCCTGTGCCGCCGAGCGCCGGCGCGCCCGCTGAATTGCGAGAATCGTAGCGATTGTCGGTGCACAGATGGCCGCCCCGAGGGCGATCATCTTCAGAAGCAGGCTGTTGGCGACCAGATACAGGCCGGCCGAGCCGACGAGCCCGATGGCAAAGCTGCCGAGCGTTGCCCACGGCAGAAACGCACCGATGGTGAGGGCGACGAGCGCCACCGCGCCTGCCACCGTAATCGGCTTGAGGAACTTTTGCCAGGACGACTGGTAGATGGCGAATGCTTCTGCCGGAGCAGATGAGTACCCTGCCTTCTTGATGCGCGGAATAGCGCCGTCCTCGCCGTTCAGGCTCGCGAGGACCTGGTCGACCGGATCGGTATAGCTTGCCTTCTCCGGATTTTTGGATGGCCTAGCGTTCAGGAATACCATCCGAATGTTCCGGTCCTTGACGGCCAGGACGAACCGGTCTGAGGTCGCCTGCACCTTGTCCTTCATTTCCTGCTCGGTTAAATTGCCGGTCAGCTTGTCCGCTTCCGCTTCCGTGAACGAATGCAGCCGAATCACCCGGTATTTGAGCTCTTTGGCAAGGGTATTGAAGCCCTTTTGCGGAGCTTTAAGCAGTTCGATATTGGCCAGTGTCATCTGGTATTTGTTCAGAAGACCCGCCATTGTCTTGAGAGAGTCGGAGTTTTCCTTGCCGTCATAGCCCGGAACCGCCTCTCCTTCAAAAATAACGGTTCTCGCTCCCGCCTGCTTGTAGGCGGACAGCACCCGGTCCATATCGGCCTCCGAGAAGGGGAGGCTGCGGTTGGACAGCCGGGCCACTACGCGCAGCCCCTTCTGCTTGATCTGTTCCAGCGCGAACGGATCCGGATCCAGCACCTTCAGAGAAGCTTCCTCCGGCGGAACGGCGAGCTTCAGCCCCTGACGGCCGCCGTACGACCAAGGCTCGGTTTTGATCTGGTATTTTTGGAACGCCCGCTCGATGATCGGCGCAAGACGCTGCTGGGCCTGCGAGTCGGCAAACAAAACATACGTGGCATTCTCGCCGGGCGGGGCCGGCTTCTGGTCGAAGACGGCAATCTCCCGGGAAGAGTACAGATCGATCCGCTTGGCCTGTCGAAGCTCGTTCAACGTGCTCTCATAAACGGCCATCGACTGGACGCCGGCTTTTTTCATCGCATCCAGCTGCTGATCGATGTATTGCTGCGGGTTTGGCTTGAACTCGGAGATATCCAGCAAATCCCTGTAATCAAAAACAAATTCGACATGCTTCGCCGAGGTCTCCGTGCGAACCCGCTCGTAGGCGAGCGGCAGCGAAGCCAGCAGGGCTACGATGACGAGCCACCACAGCAGTCTGGACGCTTTTCGGTTCCAGCGTGTGTACCAATGAATCAAACTGTCCACTCCTATCCAAAACGTATCGTTGCTACTCGTCGATCCGGCTCATGACGGCCCGGCGCAGTGCTTCCAGCTCGCTCGCCGACTGCTCCGCCGTCTCCCCCTTGACCGAGAAGTAAATCTTGATCTTCGGCTCGGTGCCCGACGGCCGCAGGCAGAACCAGGAGCCGTCCTCAAGCGTATACTTGAGCACATTCTCCTGGGGCAGGCCGTCGAGCCCTTGCGAATAATCGAGTGCCTGCGTGACGGCCTTGCCCGCTACCTCGGCAGGAGGCTCGTTTCGCCAGGCGTCCATAATGCGGCCGATTTTCTCCAAGCCGTCCTTGCCCTTGAGCGTACGCGACTCGAGCGCCTCCAGGAAATGCCCGAATCGGCCGTACAGCTCCTGCAGCACATCATAGAGCGTCTTGCCCTGGCTCTTGTAATAGGCGGCCGCCTCGCTGATCAAGAGGGACGCAACGACGGCATCCTTATCGCGGGCATACGTGCCCGCCAGGTAGCCGTAGCTCTCCTCATAGCCGAACAGGAAGGTATAGCGGCCATCCTCGTATTCCGTCATTTTTTCGCCGATGTACTTGAACCCGGTCAGCGTGTTCATGACCTCGACTCCGTAGCTGCGGGCGATGTCCGCCCCCATCTCGCTCGTGACGATCGTCTTGATGACCAGCCCGTTGTCCGGCAGCTTGTTCTGCTCCTTCAAGCTGTCCAGCAAATAATGGATCATGATCGCGCCGGACTGGTTGCCGGTCAGCACGAAATAGTCGCCTTCGGGGTTCTTCACCACCGCGCCCATCCGGTCGCAGTCCGGATCGGTTCCGATAATCAGGTCCGCGTCATCCTTCTTGGCCAGCTCGATCGCGAGCCGGAAGGCTTCCTTCTCCTCCGGATTCGGCGACTTCACGGTCGAGAAGTCGGGGTCCGGCAGCTCCTGCTCCGGTACGACGGCGACATGCGGGAAGCCCGCGCGCCGCAGCACCTCTCGTACCGGCACATTGCCCGCACCGTGCAGCGGCGTATACACGATCTTGAGGGCGCCGCCGTTCGCCTGAGCTGCCTGTGGATTCGGGCTCGCCGAGGTCACGGCCGTGACGAACGCCTCGTCCACTTCCCCGCCGAGCCACTCAAGCAGCCCCTTCGCCTCCGCCTCTTCCCTGGTCAGACGGCGAATGTCTGCGAAGTCGAGCGAGCGGATCTCGGCTGTCACCTCACCTGCCGCAGCGGTCGTCAGCTGGCCGCCATTCGGGCCATACACCTTATAACCGTTGTACTCAGGCGGGTTGTGGCTCGCCGTTACCACGATGCCGGCCGAAGAGCCGAAGTGGCGAACGGCGAACGACAGCTCCGGCGTCGGCCGCAGCGATTCGAACAGGTACGCCTTCACGCCGTTGCCCGCCAGCACCAGTGCCGCCTCGAGCGCGAACTCGGGCGAGCGGTGTCTGGAGTCGTAGGCGATAGCGACGGAAGGAGAATTCCCTCCCTGCCGCAGCAAATATTGGGCAAGCCCCTGGGTCGCCTTGCCCACCGTATAGAGATTCATCCGGTTCGTGCCGGCTCCGATGACGCCGCGGAGGCCGCCGGTGCCGAACTCCAACTCTTTATAGAAACGATCCTCAATTTCCTTCTCTTGTCCCTCTATCGCGCGAAGTTCCGCCTTGGTCTCTTCATCTATCCCGGGATTCTGCAGCCACTGCTCATAAAGTGTTCCGTGATTGGTCAACTCCATCATTCGCTTCCCCCTATGTCGTTCAGATGATGACTCCTCGATCCTCGCCCGCCGGCGGAACGGTCTCTTTATTCTCGGTCCGCCAGAGCGAACATGATCTCGCCCTCCGCTACGATCTTGTCGTCGACTTTGGCGACGCCGCGTCCTTTGCCGATAGAGCCCTTCAACCGGATAATCTCGACCTCGAGCCGCAAGGTATCACCCGGTCTCACCTGGCCCCGGAACCGGAAGCCGTCCAGCCCGGCCAGCATGCCAAGCTTCCCTTTGTTCGCCTCCATGCTCAGCATGGCGATCGCGCCTACCTGGGCCAGCGCTTCCGTAATAAGCACGCCGGGCATGACCGGATAGCCGGGAAAGTGTCCGTTGAAGAACTCCTCGTTGATCGTCACGTTTTTGATCCCGACGGCCCGTTTGCCCTCCTCCATCTCGAGAATCCGGTCTACGAGCAAAAACGGATACCGGTGGGGAATAATGGCCTTAATTTGATCCACATTCAGCATAGCTAGGCTCCTTTGCACCCGATATAGTATAAAAGCAACGCCAATCAAGAAAACTAGAGGATGTCCCTTCATGGTCTGCAGCTGTGAAGGTTGATATAAGAGGGCATTTCTCCGGACGCGCCTTTGGGCTTCTCGGAGACGTGCCCTTTTCCCCAACAGCCCGTCCAAGCGGGCCATGAACAAGCGGTATGTATTCCCGCGCATGCCGGGACGTGGAGGCTCCCTCCTCACGGTTTGTTAGGGGAGGCCTCACGTTTCCTCATTATAGCGTTGATGGGACGAAAAAAAAACTCCCCTGGAGGGAGCTTCGGGACGCATCGGGCAAGGGTCCTTATCCCTTACCACGCAAGCGGTCCTTTTGAATCAGAAAACAAGGTCAAACAGATGTTTCCAGGTCTGCAGATTCCAGACCTCGGACATGGGCTGTTTGCCTACGTAGACGTATCCCGCCACCATCCCCACCCAAAGGGCAAGGAGGCAGGCGAGCGGTACTAACAAGGGCCGAATGATAGCCCAGGTCCGCTTGGCCCACTTCTTCCGGGTTGGGGCGGGAGTCGGTTTCGTGTCAGTCACTGGCCATCCCTCGCTTCGTTATCCTCTTAGATTGTTCGCCAGCTGCATCATGGTGTCGGAGGAAGAGACGGCTCGGGAGCTGAGCTGGAACGCCCGTTGGACGGTCATCAGTTCCGTCATTTCGGTGCTCAGGTCCACATTGGACTGCTCCAGATAGCCCTGCTGCAGGACATTCTTGACCGCACGGCCGTTGTTGTCCGTGTAGCCGTCCTGCAGGACGTTGCCCGCTGCCACGCCAGCGGGCAGGCCATACTTATTGTTGCCGATTTCCTGCAAATATTGCGGGCGCAGCACGCGCTGCACTTTGATAACCCCGGCGTCTCGTTCCGGAGCTGTCGGGTCGGCCGGATTCTGGGCTGTTACCCGGCCCTCCTCGTCAACGGCCATCTTGAAGCCTTTGGGGATCCGGATCGGCTGATCGTCCGTTCCCCGAACCCAATAGCCCTCCGCCGAGGCAAGGTACAGGTTGTCCGGATCGGCCGGATTGATGCCGAGCTGAAAGGCGCCGTCTCTCGTATACATCGATTCGTTAACCTTGTTGCCGTTTGCGTCGGTATAGGTGCGCACCAGCTCGAAGACGCCGTCTCCCGCGATGGCGATGTCCGTCTCGTTGCCCGTAGACTCCAGCGGGCCCGGGGTGAGGTTCATCTGGATGCCCCCAAGCCGCACGCCCCAGCTCTGGTTCAGACCGGCCGGGCTGAGCCGCCCTTCCCGTTGAAACAGCGGGGGCTGCTGCTGCCGGCTCGTCAGAATATCCTCGAACGAAGCTTCCTTCTTCTTGTAGCCGACTGTTTTCACATTCGCCATGTTGTTCGCGATGACATCGAGCTTTTGCTGCATCGCGTTCATGGAGACCATGGCGCTAATCATCGAATGGTTCATCCTGCTCGTTCCTCCCTTGCCCGGCGGCGGACGCCGTTACACACGGCCGACTTCGTTGACGGCCTTCTCCAAGCTTTTATCGTAAAATTGAACCATCTTCTGGTTCGCCTCATAAGCACGCAACGCCGCCATCATATCGACGGTGGACTGCGCCGCGTCGACATTAGACCGCTCGACGAAGCCCTGTCTCACCTGCACGCCTTCCGCCGGGTCGGCCTGCCGCACTTCCCGGGCATCCTCCTCGTTCAGCCGGAAGACGTTGTTGCCCTCGCGGATAAGCCGGTTTGGATTACCCACCACCGACAGCAAGACGCCGACGGGCTCTCCGGCGGCATCGACAACCGGCTGGTTGTCAAGCCCTACCAGCTCGCCCGTCTCGGTAATCCGCACATTGCTAAGCGGCGTTCCGTCTTGCGCGCGCAGCGTCAAGGGCTGTCCATCCCGGCCCAGCACCCGGAATCCCTCTGCCGTTACAAGCTGTCCGAGCTCGCTCGCGGTAAACTTGCCGTCGCGCGTATAATAGCGGTTGTTCTGACCGTCCGCGACGGTAAAGAACGCCTGGGGCTGGAAGACCCATGTGCCGTCGGCCAGCACCTCTTTGCCGGACGCGTCAAACTGCCGACCGGGCACACGAATGTCCGAGACGAGCGCTAGATCAAGCGAATTGCCCGTCTCCTGGAGCGCTCCCTGCCCGAAGGTCGGCACGTCCTCTTCTACCAGGACGCCAGCATTAAGGCGGCCAATCGACTGGCTGGTCTTCTGCCCCGGTTCACCGTTTACGAGCGAGATCAGCATCTCCGGAAACGCCCGCGAGACGGCGTTGCCCTGCTTGAACCCGGCCGTATTGAGATTGGCGATATTATTGGTAATCGTGTCATGCTTGCGCTGTTGTGTCAACATGCCGGACGCCGATGTATATAACCCTCTAAGCATGATGTTCCTCCTTTATTTGCCCAGACCAGCATAGCTGGCGGACTTGGACGACCCGCGGTTCAAGTTGTCCAGCATCGCGCCCGTTCCCCGAACCACGCAATGGATCGGGTCTTCCGCGACCAGAACGGGCACGAGCAGTTCCTCCGCGAGCAGCTCGTCCATACCGTGAAGCAGCGCTCCGCCGCCGGTCAGCACGACGCCTTTGTCGATAATATCCGCCGACAGCTCGGGAGGCGTGCGCTCGAGCAGCTTCTTCGCCGATTGCACGATGGCGGCCACCGATTCGGCCAAAGCCTCTTTCACCTCGTCCGAACGGACGGTGACGGACATGGGCAAGCCGGACACCATGTCCCGCCCTCTTATCTCTATATCGGCAGAACGGCCGCTCGGCGACACTGTTCCGATCCTCATTTTTATTTCTTCCGCCGTTCTCTCTCCGATCAAGAGCTTGTACTGCGCTTTAATATATTTGATAATCGCTTCGTCAAACTTGTCCCCCGCGATTTTGATGGAGGAGGAGGCTACGAGGTCACCCATCGACAGGATGGATACATTCGTTGTGCCTCCCCCAATGTCCACTACCATATTGCCGCCCGGCTCGAATATTTCCATTCCGGCGCCGATCGCGGCAGCCTTAGGTTCGTCTTCAAGAAAGACGGTTTTCGCGCCGCAGCGCTTGGCCGCTTCGCGAATCGCCTTCTGCTCCACCGAGGTGATGTTGGTCGGGGCGCAGATCAGAATCCGCGGAGAACGGAACCAGCTGCGTCCGCCGACCTTGTTCAAAAAGTATTTCAGCATCATCTCCGTCATCTCAAAATCAGCGATGACTCCGTCGCGCAGCGGCCGAATGGCCACAATGTTACCCGGTGTCCGCCCCACCATTCGGCGGGCTTCCTCGCCAACCGCCAGCACGCGTCCCGACTCGCAATCCACCGCGACAACCGAAGGCTCGTCGAGGACAACGCCTTTGCCTTTCACATATATGGACACGTTAGCGGTGCCCAGATCGATCCCAATGTCCCTGCCCAGCATGATCTCTGCCGTTCCTCCCCGACCGTATGCGTTCCCGGGCCCGCCTTTTCGGCGGACCGGCGAATCCGTCTACTGCTCTTTTTCTAGCATAGATTCGCCAAAAATAAACAAATTCCTCCTTTATCCGTTAGTTATTAGCAAGAATCAGGCAACGGCTGGAGGAATCGGTTATTAGGATTTGGCGGAGACCATGAGATCGGGCTGGCCTGCTTTCGGGCTTCTCGTTTTTTTGTATTTGATTTTGGTGGCTTCTCCTCCCCGCAGATGCCGGATTGATTTGTGATATTCCAATATAACTTTCACTTGATTGGCCAGCTCCGGGTTGATATCCGGCAGCCTTTCGGTGAGATCTTTGTGCACCGTGCTTTTGGATACACCAAATTCCTTGGCAATGGTGCGAACCGTGTTCCTGGTCTCCACTAAGCAGCGTCCGATTTTAATGGTTCGCTCTTTGATGTAATCGTGCACTCCCCTCGCCTCCCTACTCGAGATAGTTTGGTACAGTATATGAGGAGCGTGCCTATATATTCTTTGTTTCCCGGCGCGAGCGCCCGGGGGACGGGCCTTTTCTTGCGAAATCGCCCTATGTTGATACGCTCAGGACAGAGCTGTCCGCCGCATCGGGTCCGGATGCTCCATCGCTCTCTGCCTTGCCGCCCCCGCCCTGCGACCCTCTCCATAAAAAAAGCAGGGAACCTTGGGGTTCCCTGCAAAGATCCTGTTCCCGCTTGGAACCGGCTGACCGATTCCAGTGCCTCCTCGGAGGCGATTGTTACTTGTCGGAGAGAATGGCGTCCGGATTGAGTGCGGCACCGTCCTGCCCTTGGCGCACTTCGAAGTGGAGATGGCTGCCCAGATCCTTTTCGAGCTCGCTGCTGCCGGCTTTGCCGATCAGGTCGCCCTTCTTGACTTCCTGGTCCTTGGCCACCTTCACCTCGCCCAGGCTTTGATAGACGGTGACCATGCCGTTCGGGTGGGCGATCTCGACGATGTTGCCGGCGAGCATATGCTTCTCTACATTGATGACTTTGCCGCTGCCTGCCGCCAGTACGTCGAACGCCTGCTTATCCTCTCTCGCCAGGTCGATGCCGACGTGAGGCGTGAACGTGTCTCCGTATTGGAGCATGGCGGCCTGCTTGACCGAAGGCTCGGCCTTGCTGTCGAAGAACGGAAGAGCGACCGACAGCTCGCTGCGGGAGCTTACGGGCCATGCCAGCGTTTCCTGGGCGGTGGCGACCGGCTGGTCTTTCGATTCGGCGTTCGTCTTGGCTTTCTCTACGCCGAGGCCCACTTGGTCCTCGGACAAGGTGTTCTTGGCCGAATTCTGATAGACCAGCATTAACGTTAAGATGATAGCCGCCGCTGCCATGTAAAGCGCCGGGAAAGCCCATTTCTTGGCAAGCAGCCTGCGCCATGGAGAATGCGGGGTTACAGGTTGGACTCCTTCTAGCGATTGAGGAGCCTCTTTCTTGGTCGGATTGACTTTGTTTTGATCATTCATCTTATATCACCTCACCACCCATTGTTGCCAGAACGCTAGGTTTTAAACATGGGCGTGAGGCCGGCATTGCTATTCTTTTAGTTTGCTATAATCCCCATTCTTCCAGACGGTAACGCCGGTATAGTAGTGGCCGACGATCTGCTCGGCCGAGCTGCCCTCCTTGGCCATGCCGTTGGCGCCCCATTGGCTCATCCCAACCCCATGCCCGTAACCGGTGGTCGCGATCTCGACCGTCGAGCCCTTAAGCGACCATTGGAACTGGGTGGAATTGAGCTTCAGCTTCTCCCGAACCTCCCGTCCAGTGAGTGTCTTCCCCCCGATTCGGACCGACGCGACCCGATGGCCGTCCGTCAGCTTGAGAATCCGGCTTCCCGTAATCGTCGCCGAGGCCGAATATGTGGACGGAATGCCTAGCTTGGCGGCGAATTCCTGGTAGGGCATCGTGACCGTCTCGCGAAACTTCGGCGCGCTATTCTTGTCCCACGGACTCTCTACTGCCCGGAGATAGGGAATCGCCTTCCCCCAATAGTCTTCCGAATTCTCGGTATACCCGTTGCTAGTCGAGAAGAAAAAGGCTTCGATCGGCTGATCCTCGTAAGTCAGAATCCAGCCCTTGGTCGCCTGAACGGCTTTTTGCAGCTTGTCGAAGTAGCGGTCGGCATTTGCTCCCCACTGCTGGCGCAGCTGCTCATCGGTTAGGTAAACCTGGTGGGCCACCGTGTCGGTCACCAATGCTTCAGGGGCCGGAACGTTGCTGTGATCGCCGGCGAGCCAGCGCCGGACGATATAAGTGCGGGCGGCCATCGCCTGGGCCTTGAGCGCCTCGAGCTCGAATTCGATCGGCATTTCGGCGGCGACGACGCCCCGGACGTACGTCTCCAGCTCCACCTGGTCGATCCGGGCTTCCTTCGTCAGGTAGACGGGAATGACGGGCGGAGCCGCCGCGGACTCACCCGGTTGCGTTCCCGGTCCCCCGCCGCTGGGCGCAGCCCCCTGCTCGGCCGACCGGGCTCCGGGCCCAGCAGCACCGCCTGCGGGAGAGACGGCCAGAAACCCCGGCAGCAGAATGGTGACCGCCATCGATCCGGCCACCCACAGGCCGAGCCAGGTCCACCACCTTCCCCGCCTGCTTCTCATCGCCCGCGCCAAGCGCTTGTACAGCAGCTGGACTGTCCGTTTGTTCATATCGGCGACCTCCTCTAGTTGACCGCCTCATAGGATAGCGGCGTCTCTCTCCTATCCTATGAGATGGCGGGGTCTGCTAGAACAAGCGGCTGCCGTCTCCGTCACCCGGGACAGACAGACCGGAAGGAGCCGAGAGCGGGAAGCAGGAACGGCAAAAAACCAGCCGGATGGCTCCGTCTGGTTTTTCTCCTCTTCCTATCCTTATCATGCGGGCATGCCACCCGCGGTCTCTCTTAAGCTTATGCCCAGGTCGGCTGGACAGCGAAGAAGCCGACCTCGCTCTCCACTTCTTCCTGCCGGACTTCGACCGCCACGGTCCGCCGAATGTCCGCGCCGACGAGCCGCAGCTTGTCGACGATGCCCACGTACCCCCGGTCGATATGGTGGAGGCCGGTAATCTCCGTCTCTCCCTCCGCCACCAAGCCTGCCAGGATAAGCGCAGCGCCTGCCCGCAGATCCGTGGCAACCACAGGGGCGCCGACGAGCGCCAATCCGCCCTGCACGACAGCGGTCCGGCCGTCGACGCGGATATCCGCGTTCATCCGTTTCAGCTCGTCGACGTGCATGAACCGGTTCTCGAAGACGGTTTCGGTAACGAGGCTCGTGCCCTCCGCCTTGAGCAGCAGCGCCATCATCTGGGCCTGCATGTCAGTCGGGAAGCCCGGATGCGGCAGCGTCTTCAGATCCACGCTTCTGAGAGGACCGTCCGCGCTGACGCGCAGGCCGTTCTCCTCTTCCTCCACCCGGACTCCCATCTCCCGCAGCTTGGAGATGACCGGCTTCAAATGATCGGCGATCGCGCCTTCGATGAACAGATTGCCGCCCGTCATTGCGGCGGCCACCATATAGGTTCCCGCTTCTACCCGGTCGGGGATGACAGTATGCACGACGCCCCGCAGCATCGATACGCCGTCGATCCGGATGAGACCGGTGCCCGCCCCGCGAATCCGGGCGCCCATCGCGTTCAAGTAGTTGGCGAGATCGACGATCTCCGGCTCCATCGCCGCGTTCTCGATATGAGTGGTGCCCTCCGCGAGCGCAGCCGCCATCATGATGTTTTCGGTCGCACCTACGCTGGCGACGTCCAGATAAATTTTGGCCCCGCGCAGACGGCCGTTCACTCTTGCTTCAATGAAGCCCTGGCCGAGCTCGATCTCCGCCCCCATCGCCTCGAATCCTTTGAGATGCTGATCGATCGGTCTGGTGCCGATGGCGCAGCCTCCCGGGAGCGGAATCTTGGCACGCCCCAGCCGGGCCAAAAGCGGTCCCATGATGAGGAACGAAGCTCGCATTTTGCGAACAAGCTCATAAGGGGCCTCGTATGTCCTCAGCTGGCTGGCGTCGATGCTGATCGCTTCATTATGATAGTCGATGGGGAGGCCAAGACTGTCCAGCAGCCGGTAGATCGTCTTCACGTCTTCCAGCGGCGGAGCGTCCTTGATGACGCTGACCCCTTCCTCTCCCAATAAGGAAGCGGCTATGATGGGGAGCACAGCGTTTTTGGCTCCGTGAATTTTTACTTTTCCCGATAGTCGATTGCCACCGCGGACGATTATTTTGCTCATCTGGGTCCCTCCGCGTTCTCATTATTTGCTCTCTACTGGTCTCTTGCATTTCTCTATTTTTGTGCCGAACGCGAGACGGATTCGGACAAGGTACTAAAAATAACGTTCGGGGGAATCGCGCCGTTTGGTACCGGTAAGCCTTCCCTTGTTTGATGTTTCCATTGTTGACAGAAAGGGACACCGTTATGCGAATTTCGACCTAAAACATCCCTTTGAGCATCCCCGACCAGCTTAAGTAGTCGAGGAGGAATCGGGCGACCTGATACCCGAGCGCCAGCGACAGAAACACCTGCAGCACGATTCCGGCCGGACTCTTTGGCTGCTTGATGAATTTGTCGAGACGGAGCTGCTGGATGCCGAACCAAGCGAGCACGATGCACACCAAAGTAATGCCGATGCCCGTCAGTCCGTCGATCGCCAGGGAAGCGGCCAAAGAATCCTTGTTGTCCAAGCTTTCGTTCCCTTCTTTCCCATCACTAGTTATAATTCAACAGCTTTGCCTTAAGTGAAACAATCCGCTTCTCATAAAAAGCCGTCCGATAGACCCGGCCCGTACGCCGGCACCCGGGCTTCGGGTCCCAGCTATAGCAAGCCGCTGGTCCCAGGCCGGCGAGCCGGCTAAGGACCGGTCAGCACGGCGGATGCGCGGGGCTCCGCAGCGCGGACCTTGCCAGGACCCGCAGGCGGACTGTTCTGCGGAGCGCCGACTGGCGTCACCGTCGCCTTCAGGCGGTACAGCTGGTCTTGGAACGCCTTGCTCGGAGTGAGCTTCAACAGATAAGTGCCGGGCTCGAGCTGTCGGCGGATGACTGCCTGATTGCCCTTGAGCGCATTGGTCTGTTGAATAGGCTTGAGCGCTTGGTCATAGAGTGCCATGCGCATGGAGATGCTCGCCGGAACGTCGTTCAGCGTAAAGTCCACGACGCTCCGTTCCTCGACCTTCAGCCGGAACCAGTCGACGTCTTCATCGGTCTCCGCCAGTCCCGTATACTCCTCGCCGGGCAGCAGAACGGAGGCTTCAAACGGCCGGTCGTTCGGCTCGTTCGGGTCGACGTAGCTGGCCGAGTAATCGATGGTGAACGTATACTCTCCCACTACAGGCGACGTATACCCCGCTATGTTGCTGATCCGGAAGTAATAGGTGCCGGGTGTCACGGCAATCGGCGCGGAAGTCTCCGTCTCGCCGTCGCCCTTCTGATCCAGGATAATCTCCCGCTCGCCCCGCTGCTGGATGAGCAGGACGGGATCGATGCGGGCCGTATCCACGGAAAGCTTAAGCCTTAGGATGCCGTCGGTATCGACATGCATGACGAACCAGTCCTCGTCCAGCTGCTTGTGTAGCGTTCCTTTGATCTCCGTGCTGCGCGGCGGCAGCGTGTAAGCCAGGAATTGACGATCGTTGTTCTCGAACGGATCTTCATAGATCAGGAACTTGGTGGTCAGATGATACGTCAGCGGCTGGGCAAGCGCAACCGCCGATTCCAGCTTGAAGTAGCTGCGCCCCTTCTTCACCGGGATGTTGACGCCGACGGCCGCCTGGGAGACATAGCTGTCTCCCTTGCTCTTCAGCGTCGGATAGTGCGTCAGCCGGATGCTTCCCTCCACAGCGCTCTCCACCACCAGGCTCAAGGTGCCGTCATACGGCGCATCGACCGCATACCAGTCGACATCCTTGCTGTCGGCAAGCACGGCGTCGGTCTGTTTGGAGATGGAGATCAGCTTTGCATCCTCGGGCCGGTCGTTCGGCTCCAGAAAATCCTGCCGGTACTCCATCGTCAGCGCCCGATCGGCACGCAGCAGCCCATAGCCGGTTTTGGTGTCCCAGCCGGACGTGCCGAGGTCCTGGGCGGACTGCCGGAGCATGCTTCTGACCTGATACGGCTTCATGTCGGGGTACTTCGTGAGGATCATGGCGGCTACCGCCGCGACTTGGGGAGCAGCCATCGATGTGCCCTCCCGGGTTCCGTAATCGCCCTCGGGCAGCGTCGTATACACGTCCCAAGGCGCCACGAGGTCGAGCTCCGGTCCGTAGTTGCTGCGCTTGTCGGCCAGGTTGTCTCGGGTAGCCCCGCCTACCGCGAGAACGGTCGGATACGCAGCCGGGTATTTCACGGCGTTGCCTTCGTTGCCGGAGGCGGCCACGAGGAGAACGCCTTTTTCTTCCGCGTAGCGGACGATCGACCGCATATACTCGGACGGCTTGTTGAGACCGAGCGACAGGACGACGATCTTGGCTCCGTTGTCCACCGCATAGCGGATGCCTTCGCCCAGCTTGATTTCGTCTCCGTTGCCGTTCGCCTCAAGCGCTTTGATCGGCATGATGTGGGCATTCCACAAGAGACCCGCTACTCCTTTGTCGTTGTTGGCGACGGCGGCGAGAATCCCGGCGACACTCGTCCCATGCCCGTTGTCGTCGCGGGGCGGCAAATTCGGATTCACCAGGTTCGTCCCGGCGACCAAATTCGCCTTCAGATCCGGGTGCGTCAGGTCGATCCCGGTGTCGACCACCGCGATCGTAATATGGGTATTGGACGTGACGTAATCCCACGCCTTCTCGGCATGGATCTGCTTTAGATAAGTTTGGTCGACGGCGAGCGGATCGGTAACGGTCCGCGCTACTTGATAGGTCTGATTCGGTTCTATGTAATCCACATAGGGGGAGGCCTGCCAATGCTGCAGCCAGCCGTCGTTCGCCTTGCCCGATAGGGGGCGGGCGACCGAGAGCCCGTGTTCAGGGTAATCGGCATCTAGGAGGCTGAGATCCTTCAGCTCAGGGGCCTTCTCATCTTTCCAATGAATGATCCAGGACAGGGCGGACTCGGAGAGACGGGTATCCGGCGGGGGGACTTGAGATTCGGCCTCGTTAGGGAGCAGACAGGCGGACAGCAGCAGCAGAGCCGCCATTCCAAGCGAGATCCATTTTCGTTTCCAATCCATTTGCATGGTCCTTTATCAGATAATATTTGATGGAAGCCGGCGGTGCAGAGGGGGCAATCCGCCAAGCTCTCTTGTGCTTTCTGGGGATTCTACAAGTATCATACAATATATTTCGCGAGCCCGCCTCCCTTCCCTTCCTCTCCGATGCAATAAGGGTATTAAGTCCTAGATAGGCAGGCAAAAAAGCCCTCCCTAGGAAAGGGAGGACTCTTGGGCCGGACAAGACGGACGACCTTCGGATGCCGGCCGCATCGGCGAGAACCGGGGTGAGAGCTGCACCGCCGGCTCAATAGACGAACAAATCGACGCCCAGCCGGAAAACGGATTGGACGGCGTCCAGCACCGTTCCCGGGAAGAAGCCGAGCAGGACGCCCAGCCCGGCGCAAATCCACAGCGTCACCCGCTGGGGAACAGTGGCGCGCCATGGCTTCTCGTCGTCGCCCGTCCGCATGAACATTTGCCGGACAAGGCCGAAGTAATAGTAGAACGAGACCACGCTCGTCAGGATCATGACGAAAGCGAGCCAGTAAGCCTTGGTTTCCAGTGCGCCGAGAAGAATGAAGATCTTCCCGAAGAAGCCGCCGGTTACTGGGAAGCCCGCCAGCGAAAGGACGACCAGCACGACGGCCGCCGCCGTCCAGGGGGCCCGGTGATACAGGCCGGCCAGTCCTCTCGTCTCGGCATGCCCCGCCGTTCCCTCCAGCATGAGGATAAGGGCGAATACGCCCAGATTCATCAGTGCGTAGGCGATCAGATAATAATAAAATTCCGAGAAATTGCTGTAATGTACGAGTGCGAAGGAAACCGCGATCGGGACCAGCAGGTATCCCGCGTTGGCGATTCCCGAATAGGCCAGCAGCCGCTTCAGGTTTTTTTGGCGCAGCGCCATAAAGTTGCCCGCAATCATCGAGACGGCGGCCAGCACGCTAAGCGACAGGAAGGCATCCTGGCTGAGCGGCAGCTCCGAGGTGGTCGACAGCTGGAAGTAGACCGAGTAGACGATCCGGAACAGAATCGCGAATCCGGCCGCCTTGGACACGACCGCGAGAAACGCCGCGACAGGCGTCGGCGCCCCCTGGTAGACGTCCGGCGCCCAAGCGTGGAACGGCGCCGCCGCGATCTTGAAGCCGAAGCCGGCGAGCAGCAGGAAGAACGATACGTAGAGGAGCGCTCCGAACGAGCTTGCGTTCGCCGCCAGCCCGTCGTGAATTTCCCCGAGGTTGGTGGTGCCGGTCATGCCGTACAGGAACGACATGCCGTACAGGATGATGGCGGACGAGACGCCGCCGAGCACAATGTACTTGAATGCCGCCTCGTTCGAGACCGATCTCGTCTTGCTCATCCCGACCAGGATGTAGGACGTGATCCCGAGCAGCTCGAGTCCGACGAACAAGGTGATGAGATCGGCCGAGGAGGCCATGATCATCCCGCCCAGCAGCGCGGGCAGGAAGAGATAGTAGAATTCGCTCCGGTGAGGGATCTCCTCCTCCTTCACGGAGCCGATGCTCATGAACAGCGTCAACGCCGTTGCTCCGAGCAGGACCAGCTTGATCAGGTTCGCATAATCGTCCACCCGGTAGCTCTGGCCCAGCAGCTGCACCGGCTCCTCAAGCCCAAGGGCCAACAGGACGAAGACGGCGGAGACCGCAATGCCGGCTATCGACAGCCAGGCGAGCCAGCCCCTGCCCGCCCGGCTGGGCAGGAAAAGATCGAGCAACGAGATGAGGACGGCGGAGATGACCAATGTCAGCTCCGGAGCGAGATGGCCGAGATCGCTCAATTGGATCGCTTGTTCCATTGGTCTACCCTCCTAGTTTGGCAGCTTGTTGAATGAACTGGTCGAATTCGCTGACGGTCGCATGCAGCGGCTGGCTCAGGATGCTTGGATAGACCCCGATCAGCAGGATGAAGGCGACCAGCGCAATCATCGGAATGACTTCGATCAGACGGGCGTCCCGCAGCTCGGCGTACCTTGGCGGCAGCGGCCCGTACGTAATCTTAAGCACGGCGCGCAGGACGTAGACCGCAGCGAGAATGATGCCAATCGCGCTGATCGCCGTCACCACCTTCATGGAGCCGAACAGGCCCAGGAACGCGAGGAATTCGCTGATGAAGCCGGACAGTCCGGGCAGACCGAGCGAAGCGAGCCCGGCGAACAGCAGAATCCCGCTCATGAACGGCACGGATGCGGCGAGACCTCCCAGCTCCTCCAGCATGGACGTCCGCGTCCTCTCGTAGATGCTTCCCACTAGCAGGAACAACAGCGCCGAGATCAGGCCATGCGAGACCATCTGGAAGACGGCTCCCTGCAGGCCGATCTGGTTGAAGGCGGCTAGCCCGAGCAGGACGATGCCCATATGGCTGATGGACGAATAGGCGAGCACTAGCTTTAAGTCCCGCTGCACGAAGGCGAGCACCGCTCCGTACAGAATGTTGATCATCCCCAGCACGGCCAGCACGACCGCCCATTCCTTCGCCTGCTGAGGAAATAGCAGGATACCGAAGCGGATCAGACCGTATGCGCCCATTTTGAGCAGGATGCCCGAGTGGATCATGACGACGGGCGGCGGAGCCTCGACGTGCACCTTGAGCATCCAGGTATGGAACGGAAAGATCGGCAGCTTGATGCCGAACGCGACGAGCAGAAGGAAGAATAGCCCTGTCTTCATGGCCGCCGTCAGGAAGAACGGGTTTTGCGGATCCTCCGCGTTGACGTACGAGTTGGGATCGGCGAATAGATTGTTCGTGATGTCCTGAAGAGCGCCCGAGAGCGAGATTGTGACGCCTTCGGCGGTTTCCTGCTGGGCAAAGCCCGCCGTCACCACCAGGGCGAGGAAGCCGATGAGAAGAAGCGCCGAGCCGATTCCGTTGTACAGCAGGAAGTGGTGGGCGGCTTTTTCCCGGTTCGCATATCCCCAGATGCCGATCAGGAAGAACATCGGGACAAGCGTCACCTCGAAGAACAAGAAGAACAGGAAGACATCCTGCGCCATGAAGACTCCGAACATGCCCGTCTCGAGAACAAGGAACAGGATATAGTACAGCTTCCACCTCTTCTTGATCGTGAAGGAGGCTAGCGCCGCCATCGTCGCCAAAAACGCGGTCAGGAAGATCATCGGCAGCGACAGCCCGTCAACCGCCAGATTGTAATCAAACGTAAGATGGAATGATTTCAATTGATCCAAAAATTCGATATTGAGCGGGATATCGATCCAGCCATGCCGCTCTGCGAACTGCAGGCCGCTCGCCTGCTCGTCGAAATTGGCGTACAGCCATCCGGCCAGCAGAAGCGGAAGCAGTGTGGCTGCCATGCCGACCCGCTTGATCCAGCGACCGTTCGTGCCAGGGATGAAGAGAAGCACCAGGACGCCCACCAGCGGAGAGAAGGCAATTAGGCTCAAGATCCAATCAGCCAACATGGAGGAACCTCCTTCCCGCCAAAGCAGCGATGAGAATCAGGAAGCCGAGCAGCATGACGAGGCCATAGGTCTGAACCTGGCCGTTTTGCAGTCGGGTGCCCGCCCTGCCCAACTGCAGAACGGCCCAGGTAACCAGCCGGACCAGACCGTCGACAACATAACGATCGAACCATTCCAGCACTTGGCCGAGTCCGCGCAGCGGAATGGCTAACACGCCCTGGTAGATTTCGTCGATGTAATATTTGCGCTCTAGCAGCCGGTACAGCCACGGCATCGCCGAAGGCAGCGCGTCGCGGGATACGGCTCCCCGCCTGTAAACGGCCCAGCCGAGCGCAATGCCGGCAAAGGCAGCGAGCTGGGACAACAGGACGACCAGCCATTGGACGGTCTCCTCGGCAGTCCCGTCCGTCAGCCATTCTCCGAGCCAAGGCGATACGCCTGGGATGAAAACGGCTCCGCTTGCTACGGCAAGCACCGCCAGGACGAGCAGAGGCACCGTCATCACGGAGGGAGACTCCTTGACGTCTTCCCCGGTACGGGATGGTCCCGAGAAGACCAGAAAGAAGAGGCGGGCCATGTAGAAGGCGGTGAAGAACGCGGCGATCAGCCCGATGCCGAACAGCCAGGCGCTGTGATGGTACGCTTCGGTCAAGATGGCGTCCTTCGACCAGAAGCCGGAGAGCGGGACGACACCGGCCAGAGCCAGTGCGCCTATGCCGAACGTCCAGGCGGTGACCTTCATCTTCCGCCCCAAGCCGCCCATCTGGTTAATATCGTTCGTATGTACGGCGTGGATGACGCTGCCGGCTCCGAGGAACAGCAGCGCTTTGAAAAACGCATGCGTGAAGAGATGGAAGATAGCGGCGTTATAAGCCGCCCAGGTGCCGATGCCGAGCGCCATCATCATATAACCGAGCTGGCTGACGGTCGAATAGGCGAGCACCCGCTTGATATCATTCTGCACCGTGCCGATCGTCGCGGCGAAGAGCGCGGTAACCGCTCCGACAATCGCGACCACGGTCAGTGCATCCGGCGACGCCAGGAAGACCGGATACATCCGCGCGACCAGATACACGCCCGCCGCTACCATCGTCGCGGCGTGAATCAAGGCGGAGATCGGAGTCGGACCCTCCATGGCGTCCGGCAGCCACGTATGCAGCGGGAACTGCCCGGACTTGCCCATGGCGCCGACGAACAGCAGGATGGCGATCAGAGTAATGATCCCCGGGCCGATACCCGGGTTCGCCGATTCAAACACTTTGCTGATGGAGTAGAAGTCCAGCGCATGCCCCGGCATGTACCAGAACAGCAGCAGAATGGCGAGGAAGAGACCGACGTCGCCAACCCTCGTCACGATAAAGGCCTTCTTGGCCGCAGCCCGCGCCTCCGGCTTCTGGTACCAGAAGCCGATGAGCAGGAACGAGCAAACGCCGACCAGCTCCCAGAAAATGTACAGCTCCAGCAAATTCACCGAGATGACGAGGCCAAGCATGGAGAACGTAAAGAGCGCTACGTAACCGAAGAATACGTTGATCCGCTCGTCGCCCCGCATATAACCGATCGAGTACAGATTCACCAGAAGGCTGACCAAGGTGACAATGACCAGCATGAGCGCATTGAGATTGGTCACCTCGTAGCCCATCGTGAGGGTGAAATCGCCGATTTTGAGCCACTGTATTCCGTTTCCGATATAGCTCTCCGTCTCCGCCCCCTGCCGGCTGACAAAGACGAGCAGCGAGAGGACAAGCGAAACGGCGGCCGCCAGGGTGCCGAGCACGGGACCCGCCTTTGTCTGCCGGCTGATCGAGATCAGCACTAGGAAGGCGAAGAGCGGGAACAGCGGGATGATCCACGCGTAGGATGAGAAGTCCGAACCCATGGGAATGTTTGATCCTCCTTATCGCCTGCCGGGGTACAACCTCCCCAGACTGGCGTTGCTTAGTGCTTCATCGAATCCATCTCGGTGACATCCGCCGACCCCTTGTTGCGGTAGAGAGCAATCAGCAGCGCGATGCCGACCGCCGCCGCCGCCGCTGCCACCGTAATGGTGAACAGCGAGAAGATCTGGCCGGTCAGCGATGGATTGACGCCCAGTTTGGAGAATGCGATCAGGTTCAGATTGACGCCGTTCAGCATCAGCTCGATCGACAGCAGCACGACGACGGCGTTGCGCTTGGATAACGCGCCGTACAGGCCGATGCAGAACAGAATGGCGCCTAGTGTCAAATAAGGAGAGACGATGCTGCTCACGCTAATCCTCCTCTCTCTTCGCCACGACGATCGCACCGATGAAGGCTACCGTCAGCAGCACGGACATGAGCTCGAACGGAATGACATAGCGGTTGAACAGCAGCTTGCCGATCTCGAGCGAGTTGTCCTCTGCGAGCGGCTCGGTCGTGCCCGGAAACGTGCTAGTCTGGATCCCATAGAACAGAATGCCGAACAGGCAGAGCACGCCGATGCCGAGAAGCAGGTTGTGGACCGGCTTCTTGGGCGCTTCCTCCCCTTGCCCGTCCCGGTGCTTCGTCATCATGATGCCGAAGATCATTAGAATCGTCACCGCTCCGGCATAGATGAGAATCTGGACGAAGGCCACGAACTCCGCCTCGAGCAGCACATAGAGTCCCGCCAGGCTGATGAAGGTGAACGCCAGAGAAAGCACCATATGGACGACCTTGGTGAAACTGAGCATGAAGACCGCCCCACCGATCGTGAGCAAGGCGAAGACAAAGAAGACGAGATTCGCGCCGCTGGAAAAAAAGGAGGCGAGATTACTCAGCACTTTTCTTCGCGCCTCCTTTCGGCATCGCCGAATTGTTTTCCTGCCGGACGTTCGTGTTGTTATCTGTCAGCCATTCCTTGTCCTTGAACAGGTCGTCGCGGCTGTAGCTGGCGAGCTCAAAATTGTTCGTCATGACGATTGCTTCGGTCGGGCACACTTCCGTGCACAGGTCGCACAGGATGCAGATTTCGAAGTTGATGTCGTACGTGTCGATGACCTTGCCGCGCTTCTCCGGATCCGGATTCGGCTTGCCCGTCAGCGTGATGCAGTCGGTCGGACAGACCTTGGCGCACAGGTTGCAGACGATGCATTTGTCCGGGTCGAAATGCTGAATGCCGCGGAAGCGGTCCGGCATTTCGAGCGGAACGTCGGGATATGCATAGGTGACCTTGGGGGACGTCATGTTCTTGAACGTAACGCCCATTCCTTTGAAAATCCCCTTCATCCCGTTCCCCCCTTTTGCTCGCGTTACTCGCGTTATCGGATAAACAGCTCGTAATAGACCGCCGTTATGAAAATGTTGAGAAGAGACAACGGCAGCAGCACCTTCCAGCCAAGACCCATTAGCTGATCGACCCGGACACGCGGCAGAGTGGCGCGGATCCAGAACAGGAAGAAGACGTTGAAAGCAAACTTAAGCAAAAACCAAATGATGCCCGGAATAAAGTCCAAAAACGGAAACGGCGCGTGCCAGCCGCCGAGGAAAAGCACGGTGGTCAGCGCGGCGATGGCAAAGACGTAGACGTATTCCGCCAGCATGAAGAACGCAAAGCGGAAGCCGCTGTATTCGACGTGATAGCCCGCGACCAGCTCCGATTCCGCCTCCGGCAGGTCGAACGGGGTACGGTTCAGCTCCGATACGCCGGCGATGACGAATACAACGAAGCCGATGATCTGCGGCAGGAAGTTCCAATGCCAGAATCCGCCGCCTTGGTTCTCGACGATCGTGGACAGCTGCATGCTGCCCGACAGCATGATGACGCCGACCACCGAGATGACGAACGGGATCTCATAGGAGATCATCTGTGCGGCCGAGCGCATGCCGCCGAGGAGCGCGTACTTGTTGTTCGATGCCCAGCCTCCCAGCACGATGCCGATCGTCGAGACGCCGGACAGCGCGACATAATAGAGGATTCCGACATCGAGGTCGGCAAAATGTAGGCTCGGCGTATACGGGATCGTCGCCAGCACCATGAACGAAGGGATGAAAGTAATGACCGGCGCCAGGATGAACAGCGTACGCTCCGCTTTCTTCGGAATGGTGTCTTCCTTGATCAGCAGCTTGGTGACGTCGGCTACGCTCTGCAGCAGCCCGAGCGGTCCTGTCCGGTTCGGGCCGATGCGCATCTGCATCCAGCCGATAACCTTGCGCTCGAAATAGATCGCGTACGTGACGAACCCGAGAATCAGCACGAGCATGAGGACGCCGGCCAGCAGAAAGAGCGAAAAGCTGCGCCAGGTCAAATCCTCCAGCAGCAAATCGGTCATCAGCAATCTACCTCCCCGACTACAATATCAATGCCGCCGAGAATCGTAATCAGGTTGGTCATCGTTTCGCCGACGAGCAGCTTCGGGAGAATCTGCAAATTGACGAAGGACGGCCTGCGGAACTTCAGCCGGTAGGGCTTATCTTTTCCACGTGAAACAATGTAGCAGCCGATCTCGCCGCGCGGCGATTCGATAGCCGAGTAGATCTCCCCTTCGGGAGCCCGAAGCACCCGAGGGGCCTTGCCCATCGTCTCGCCGCCCTCCGGGAACTGCTCGAGCGCCTGCTCGAGTATGCGGATCGACTGGCGAATCTCCTCAAGACGGATCAGATAACGATCGTAGCAATCGCCGCTCCGCCCGAGCGGGACGTCGAATTCGAACCGATCGTAGATGCAGTAGGGCTGCGCTTTGCGCAGATCCCAATCGACGCCGGTACAGCGCAGATTGGCTCCGCTGAGCCCATACTGGATGGCGGTGTCTGCATCATAAGCGCCGACTCCCTTAATCCGGGCGAGAAAGATTTCGTTGCCGGACACGAGCGTGTCGTATTCATCCAGCTTCTTGCGCATATAGGGGAGGAAGTCCCTCACCTTGTCGAGCCATCCGTCCGGAGCATCCCACTTGACGCCGCCTACCCGCATGTAATTGTAGGTCAGCCGGGCGCCGCACAGCTCGTTGAACAGATTAATGATAATCTCCCTGTCGCGGAAGGCGAACAGAAACGGGCTCATCGCCCCGATGTCGAGCAGGTAGGTGCCCCACCAGACGAGGTGGCTGGCGATCCGCTGGAGCTCCATGACGATAAGCCGCAAAAACTGCGCCCGCTCGGGAATCTCGATCTGCATCAGCTTCTCGACGGCATTCACTAGCACATAGTTATTCGTCATCGCCGACACATAGTCCATCCGGTCGGTATAGGGAATGATCTGAGTGTAGGTCAGCTCCTCGGCCAGCTTCTCCGTCCCCCGATGCAGGTACCCCATCACGGGGTCCGCCTCGATGATGATCTCCCCGTCCAGCTTTACGACAATGCGGAAGACACCGTGCGTACTCGGATGCTGGGGGCCTACGTTCAGCAGCAGCTCTTCGGTCCGTATCACTTGCTACACCTCCGGGTCAATCGGTTGGTAGTCTTTGCGAAGCGGATGACCGACCCAATCATCCGGCATCATGATCCGTCTCAGATCGGGATGGCCCGGAAAATCGACGCCAAGCAGATCGAATATCTCCCGCTCGTTCCAATTGGCCGTCTCCCAGACAGGTGTGATCGACGGGACGCTCGGCGTCTCCCGGTCTGTCTTCACCTTGAAGCAGTAATTCTGCTTCAAAACGAACGAGATCAGATGATAAACGACCTCCAGATGCGTCTCCTGGTCGACCCCGCTCACATTGCGCAGGTAGTCCAGCTTCAGCTCCGGATGCTCCCGGAGCACCTCCGCCGTCTGCCGCCAATGGGCTGGCTTGACGATCACCGTCGGTACGTCGGCGTCCCGCTCGTTGAGGAACGCTTCCTCTACCGCATCCGCTCCGACCCGCTCGCCGATGATGGCAACCAGCCGGTCAAGCAGCGGCTGGTTCGGCGACGGCTCCTTCGGCGCAGCGGGGGCTTCCGGCTTGGCCGCCGGCGCAGCGCCAGCAGCACCGCCGCCGGCTCCGGCCTTGGCGGCATCGCGGGCCGCTCGCGCCGCTGCCCGGCGGGCCTCCTTCTCCTCAGGCGTCTCCACCCGCCGGGGACGCTCCGCTCCCTCGGCCGGCGCCGCATCCGCCGCGGGCTCGCCCGCCTCTGACGCGCCTCCCGCCTGGGCGGCCGCTTCCTTGGCCGCCTGCGCCTTGGCGGCATCGCGGGCCGCTCGCGCCGCTGCCCGGCGGGCCTCCTTCTCCTCCGGCGTCTCGACCCGCCGGGGACGCTCCGCTCCCTCGGCCGGCGCCGCATCCGCCGCGGGCTCGCCCGCCTCTGCCGCGCCTCCCGCCTGGGCGGCCGCTTCCTTGGCCGCCTGCGCCTTGGCGGCATCACGGGCCGCTCGCGCCGCTGCCCGGCGGGCCTCCTTCTCCTCCGGCGTCTCGACCCGCCGGGGACGCTCTGCTCCCTCGGCCGGCGCCGCATCTGCCGCGGGCTCGCCTGCCTCTGCCGCGCCTCCTGCCTGAGCAGCCTTTTCCTTGGCTGCCTGCTCCTCCGCGTCCGCGCCCGCAGCCGAAGCACCCGCCGAGGCTGCGGACGATTCGGCAGCGGTCTTCTCGCTGTGCTTCTCCTCCGTCACATCCTCACCAGCGTCGCCTGGCGGCGGCGTGACGTCCTTGCGCTCGTCGCTCATCGGCTCGTCACCTGCTTCCCGGTTTTCGCTTCGTAGCGAATCTTCTCCTGCAGCTTGTTGATGCCGTAGATCAGCGCCGCCGGATTCGGCGGACAGCCAGGTATGTAGATATCGACCGGGACCACCTGGTCCACTCCCTTGACGACGGCGTACGACTTCACATAGGGCCCTCCAGCCGTCGCGCAGGAGCCCATCGCGATGACCCACTTGGGCTCGGGCATCTGTTCGTACAGACGGCGCAGCAGAGGCGCCATCTTCTTCGTTACCGTTCCCGCTACGATCATTACGTCGGACTGACGGGGCGAGGTCCGGAAGATGACGCCGAACCGGTCGAGGTCGTAATGGGAGCCTCCTGTCCCCATCATTTCGATGGCACAGCAAGCAAGCCCAAACGTGAGCGGCCAGAGCGAATTGCTCCTTGCCCAAGCCTTGAGCTGCTCCAGCGTCGTCATGAACACATTCCGGTCAAGCTCCTGTCTCTCCTCCGGAGAGATCGATTCTAAACTGAGGTCCATTGCAGCACCTTCTTCTTCCAGGCATAGAGAAGACCGACAATCAGAAGTGATACAAAAATACACATCTCCACGAGGGCGAACAACCCGAGCTGGTTATAAGCGACCGCCCATGGATACAGGAACACCGTCTCCACATCGAACACAACAAACATCAGCGCAAACAGATAGTAGCGGATGTTGAACCGCACCTGTCCTTCCCCTACCGGCTCGTTACCGCTTTCATACGTAGTGAGCTTCTCCTCGAGCGGCCGGCTTGGCCGGAGAAGCTTGCCTACCGTCAGAGCGGCGACCGGAAGAAAAACGGCCAACGCTGCAAAGATGGCGACAATGACATAATTATTGGTATACATCATCGCTGGACCCCCTCCTCGCTGTGGTGTTCAAATCTTTCACAATTATAACAACGATGGGAAAATATGTCCACGAAAAGAAAGCGTTGTCAGGCTTGTCCCGCCTGACCTGACGGGCTTTCGGAAGATAGGGGCTTAACCGGCATTTTTTCCTATTTTGCGACAATATACCGACAACAAAAAAAGCGCAAGGGATCGGTTCCCTTACGCTTTCGATTACCGGTTTGCGACGTCCAAACGGTTCATTGCCCGCTGCATCGCCAGTTCCGCCCGGCGGAAGTCATACTCATCCTGCTTGGCTTTCAGACGGCTTTCCGCTCTCTGCTTCGCCGCTTGCGCCCGCTCCACATCAATGTCTTGCGGGAATTCTGCGCTCTCGGCAAGAATCACGACTTTGTCCTTCCGGACTTCCATGAAGCCGCCGTTGACAGCCAGCACTTCCGAAGTATTCCCTTTTTTAATGGTAACCGGGGCGATCTTCAAAGGAGTAACCAACGGAATGTGGTTAGGCAGAATGCCCAGCTCCCCTTCGACCCCTTTCACGCTGACCATGTTCACGGGCTCCGCGTACATTTTCCGCTCCGGGGTAACGATTTCCAATAAAAATGTGCTCACACCGATACCTCCTAAGAATTCCCGGGCAAGTCCGCCTCGGCAAACCGGGACGGAGCTTGCGTCAGGAAACTCTCTTCGTCAACCATGCAGGGAGCTCTCGGAGAGAGCTCCTATGCAGGCTCATGCCGCGTTGCCATTAAACCAACGTTTTGGCTTTTTCGACCGCTTGCTCGATGGTTCCCACGTTGTGGAACGCCGGTTCCGGAAGGTTGTCGTGCTTGCCTTCGAGGATTTCCTTGAAGCTGCGGATGGTTTCCTTAACCGGCACGTAGATGCCAGGCTGTCCGGTGAACGCTTCTGCCACGTGCAGAGGCTGGGACAGGAACAGCTGGATCCGTCTTGCGCGGTTAACCGTTACTTTATCTTCCTCGGACAGTTCGTCCATTCCGAGGATGGCGATGATGTCCTGGAGTTCCTTATAGCGCTGCAGAATCTGCTTAACGCCTTGGGCTACATTGTAATGCTCATCTCCGAGAATCTCCGGAGCAAGGATACGGGACGAGGATGCAAGCGGGTCAACCGCCGGGAAAATCCCCATTGCCGCGATGTTCCGCTCAAGGTTCGTCGTTGCGTCCAAGTGAGCGAACGCCGTTGCCGGAGCCGGGTCGGTGTAGTCGTCCGCAGGAACGTAGATCGCCTGGATCGAGGTAACCGAACCTTTCTTGGTGGTGGTGATCCGCTCTTGCAATTGACCCATCTCGGTAGCCAGCGTCGGCTGGTAACCTACCGCCGAAGGCATCCGGCCGAGAAGGGCGGAAACCTCGGAACCCGCTTGGGTAAAGCGGAAGATATTGTCGATGAAGAGAAGAACGTCCTTGCCTTCTTCGTCACGGAAGTATTCCGCCATCGTCAGGCCTGTCAGAGCGACGCGAAGACGTGCGCCCGGCGGCTCGTTCATCTGGCCGAACACCATCGCCAGCTTGTTAATAACGCCGGTGTCGTTCATCTCGTGGTACAGGTCGTTCCCCTCACGAGTACGCTCGCCGACGCCTGCGAATACGGAGATCCCGTCGTGTTCCTGGGCGATGTTGTTGATGAGCTCCTGCATCGTTACGGTTTTCCCTACGCCGGCACCGCCGAACAGGCCGATTTTACCGCCCCGTGCATACGGAGCGAGCAGGTCGATAACCTTGATGCCGGTTTCCAGCATTTCCTGCTGGGTCGACAGTTCTTCGAAGACCGGTGCCGAACGGTGGATCGGGTTCGTGTGCGTGCGGTCCACGTCTTCCCTCTCGTCGATCGGATTCCCCAGTACGTTGAAAACCCGGCCCAGCGTTGCCGGACCTACCGGTACAGTAATCGGAGCACCGGTATCGATTGCATCCAAGCCGCGGACAAGACCGTCGGTGCTGGACATAGCTACGCAGCGGACTTGGTTGTCACCCAGATGAGTGGCCACTTCCACCGTCAGATTGATGTCACGCTCACCGGCTGCCTGCGCTTTGCGTTCTATTGTAATAGCGTTCAAGATTTCAGGTAAATGACCGCGTTCGAACTCGATGTCGACGACCGGACCGGTTACCTGAATTACGCGCCCTTTGCTCATTCCTGTCCCTCCTTACAGATTGTGCTGCCTTCATGCGGCCGGCTGCCCGCAAGCGCGGGCTGCCGCATGGTCTATTATTGCTGTGCGTTCGCTCCGCTGACGATCTCCGCAATTTCTTGCGTGATGGCCGCCTGGCGGGCACGGTTGTAGACAAGCGTCAAGTTGTTGATCATCTTCGTCGCGTTCTTCGTCGCGCTGCCCATGGCGGTCATCCGGGCACCGAACTCACTCGCCTTGCCTTCCAGCAGGGAGCTGAAGATCAGCGTCTCGGCATAACGCGGGAGCAGTACGTCGAGCACGCCTTCCGGCGACGGCTCGTATTCGTAATTCGCGACGGCCCCTGTCTGCTCCATATCGGCGAGCGGCAGCAGCTGCTTCATCACCGGAATTTGTGTCAGGGCATTCACGAACTGGTTATACAAGAGGTATAACCGGTCGTACGTGCCATCCTCAAATTTGGAGACGACAGAACTTGCGATCGCCTTGATATCGGAAAACTTGGGGGAATCACTCAGTCCGGTCACTTCCTCGACAATCGGAATCTTCCGCTGACGGAGGAAATCCCGGCCTTTGCGGCCGATCACGAATACGGAATACTCGTCTTCCGACCGGTGGTTCTCACGGATGGTGGCAACAAGCTTCCGCAGCACGTTCGCGTTGTAGCCGCCTGCAAGTCCGCGGTCGGAGGTGATGACCAGATAAGCGGTTTTGCGGATCTCTCTTGCCTGAAGCATCGGATGCTGGACCCCTTTGGTACCGGCCGCAATGCTTCCGATCACTTCTTTAATCTTGTCGGCATAGGGACGAGCCGCTTCCGCGCTTTCCTGGGCACGTCTCAGTTTCGAAGCAGCCACCAATTCCATGGCCTTGGTGATTTGCTTCATATTCTGCTTGCTCTTTATTTGGCGCTTGATCTCGCGCATTCCTTTTGCCATGCTGTTTCACCACCCCTTCTGTTAGGCCGAAGTGGCAAACGATTTTTTGAATTTATGGATCGCATCTTTTAGGGCATTTTCGTTATCCGAAGTCAAGTCCTTCGTGTCACGGATCGATGCGAAAATTTCAGGATGGTTGGCATCGACAAAGTCGAGGAATTCACTTTCAAAGCGTCTGATATCTTCCACCGGCATTTCGTCGAGGAAGCCTTTGGTTACGGTATAGATCGACACAACCTGCTTCTCGACCGGCAGCGGAACGTTAACGCCCTGCTTCAGCAGTTCGAGAGTACGCAAGCCGCGGTTCAGGCGCGCTTGGGTCGCTTTGTCCAGGTCGGAACCGAACTGGGCGAAAGCGGCGAGCTCCCGGTATTGAGCCAGGTCCAGCTTCAGCGTACCGGCTACCTTCTTCATCGCCTTGATCTGAGCCGAGCTGCCTACCCGGGATACCGAGTTTCCGACGTTGATCGCCGGACGCTGTCCGGAGTAGAACAGGTCGGACTCCAGGAAGATCTGGCCGTCGGTAATCGAGATAACGTTCGTCGGGATGTAAGCCGAGATGTCGCCGGCTTGGGTCTCGATGAACGGCAGAGCGGTCAGCGATCCGCCGCCGAGCTTGTCGCTCAGCTTGGCTGCGCGCTCGAGCAGACGGGAGTGCAGGTAGAAGACGTCGCCCGGATAAGCCTCGCGGCCCGGAGGACGGCGGAGCAGCAAGGACAGCTCGCGGTATGCGGCAGCTTGCTTGGACAAGTCGTCATAGATGATGAGGACGTGCTTGCCTTGGTACATGAAGTATTCGCCCATCGAGCAGCCTGCATAAGGAGCCAGGAACAGCAGAGGAGCAGGCTGGGAAGCACTCGCCGTTACGACGATCGTGTAGTCGAGGGCGCCATTGCGGCGGAGCGTCTCAACAACACCGCGGACGGTGGACTGCTTCTGGCCGATCGCTACGTAGATACAGATAACGCCGTTACCCTTTTGGTTAACGATCGTATCGATAGCGATCTGGGTTTTACCGGTTTGGCGGTCGCCGATGATGAGTTCCCGCTGGCCGCGGCCGATCGGGATCATCGCGTCAATCGCCTTGATGCCGGTTTGCATCGGTTCGAATACCGATTTCCGGTCCATAACGCCCGGAGCCGGGGATTCGATCGGACGCAGCTGAGTCGTGTTGATCGGACCTGCACCGTCTACCGGTTGGCCGAGCGGGTTCACAACGCGGCCGAGCAACTCGTCGCCGACTGGAACTTCCATGATGCGGCCAGTCCGCTTGACTTGGTCGCCTTCGCGGATGTCCTGGTACGGTCCGAGGATGATGATACCTACGTTATCTTCCTCGAGGTTCTGAGCCATCCCCATGACGCCGTTGGAGAACTCGAGAAGCTCTCCGGCCATGACGTTCTCAAGACCGTGAGCGCGCGCAATTCCGTCCCCTACCTGGATAACGGTGCCTACGTCCACGACTTGAACGACCGATTTATATTGTTCAATTTGACTCTTGATCAGAGTGCTGATTTCTTCAGGTCTGATAGCCAACTACGTTCACCCCTATCTATAGTGCTTGAGAAGCAGACAACGATTTGCTGAGCCTGGTGAGCTTGCCGGACAAGCTGCCGTCATACAAGCGGTCACCGATCCGTACCTGCAGGCCGCCGATGAGTGCCGGGTTGATGACATTCTCGAGCACGATCTTCTTGCCGGTCAATTGGCTGAAGCGGGCGGCGATTTCCGATTGCTCCTGCTCCGTCAGCGGAGCGGGGGACGTGACGACGGCCTTCGCTTGGCCGAGCGCCTCGTTCGCAATCTTGATATATTCGTCCGTAAGCGAAGCAAGGATAGAGGCACGGCCTCTCTCAATCAGCAGGGAGATGGTGTTCAGAACGGATTCCGATACGCCATTCTGGAACACGGCTTGCAGCATGTCGACTTTGGCGGACGTGTCGATGTTCGGATGGCGCAGAAGCTTATCGAACTCCGGATTGCTCTTCAGCGAATCCGCAACCAGCTTCAATTGCTCCTCCACCTGGGCGACTTGCTGCTGGCCCAGAGCCACATCGAACAGCGCCTTGGCATAACGTTTCGCTACGATCGCTTCGCCGCTCATTGTTTGCCCCCTACCTCATTCAGGTATTGGTCAATCAACTCTTCCTGCGCCTTGGCGTCAACCTGCTTCTCGATAATCTTCGATGCGATCATAACGGCCAGACCGCTGACCTGGCTGCGAACGGCACCGACCGCTTTGTTCTTCTCGTTCTCGATTTCTTTGACAGCTTCTTCTTTCAGGCGGTTCGCCTCCGCTTTTGCCGCAGACATGATTTCGTCCGCCTGCCGCGTGCTCGTTTGCTTCGCCTGTTCGATAATGCTGTACGCTTCCTTGCGCGCTTCTTCAATCGCCTGCTTCTGCTCGGCAAGAAGCTGCTCGGATTGGGTACGGTTTTGCTCTGCGGATTGCAGTTGGTCCTGCACAAGCTTCCGGCGCTGCTCCATAATGCCGAAGAGAGGGCCGAACGCGTATTTATTAAGCAACCAGTAAAGGATCAGAAACGCGAGCATCGCAAATACTAACGATTCCCAATGAAAAGACAAACGGTGTCACTCCCTTCTATACTCCTGGAAAGCCTTGCTATAGGTTAGGAAAAGCAAAAGTAAGGCGTGGATGGCTTAGGCCTTCCCCGCCAAACCTGGTCCTATTGGAAATTAAGCGCCGAAGTAGATCAGGAACGCGATAACGACCGCGATGATCGGAACGACCTCGACGATACCAACACCGATAAACATGGTGGTTTGCAAGGTTCCGCGAAGTTCCGGCTGACGGGAGATGCCTTCTACGGTTTTGCTGACGATCAGACCGTTACCAATACCGGCGCCAAGGGCACCCAGACCGATTGCAATAGCTGCTGCTAAAAATTCCATTAGTGAAATCCTCCTCAAGATTCGTTCTGAATTTTTATTTGATCCCGTCCAGAAGGCTATTCGTTTCCGTCAAACCCGGACGCAGGTCGATCATAACTTCCTTAATGCTCCTCGTGCACACTCGCTTGCGCTATGTACACCATGGTCAAGATGGTAAACAGGAACGCCTGGATGGCGCCGACAAATATACTGAAGCCCTGCCATGCGGCAAGCAGCGGTATGCCGAACCAACCGGCCATAACAATCGTGGCGATCAGGACCTCGCCCGCAAAAATATTCGCAAACAAACGAAGGCCGAGTGTCAAAGGTTTGGCCAGCTGCTCGATGATATTCAGCGGAAGGAAAATCGGGTAAGGCTCAACAAAGTGTTTCAGATAATGCTTCGTGTTCCGGGTGAGCCCAAGGAAGTTCGTCAAGACGAACACCATGATAGCTAGCCCGAAGGTAACGGAAAGGTCCGCGGTAGGCGATTTCCACCATACCACCTCTGCTCCATGCTCGCCGTGAGCGGCGCTGATGGTCGCTTCGGACACAACCGGGTAGCCCAGCAACGTAACTTCTTCCTGGTGTCCCGTCACGATAGCGAACGGCAAGCCGAGAAGGTTGGAAACGAGAATGAACATGATCAGCGTAATCCCAAGCGCAATGTAAGGTCTGCCTTTCTTGAGATCCATGGTGCTTGCCACCAGGTTCTGAACAAACTCAATGACCCATTCCATAAAGTTCTGCATTCTGGATGGATTGTCGACAGAGAGGTTGCGGACGGCAAGTCTCGCTAATACGAACACAACCACGAAGCTTACGATAATGCCCAGGAAGGTCGAGAGATCAATGTTAAAGGGCCCTACTTCCCATATCGGGTATTCATGCATCTTCTAAATTCACCCCTTTCCGATGACTCATTTTTTGACAAAGGCGAGTCCTAGCAAAGCAACAAACTGTACGATAAACAATCCGATAATAGTGCCCACAAGATCGAATTGGGGAAATTTCACCGCTGTCATGACAGCCAGCAGGCTCATGCAAATTCTGGAGACGAAAGCAAGCGAGGGCCGTTTCTTGCCGGGCTGCATGCCAGCCATCAGCTCGGACAGACGCTCGATTCGCAGTCGAAGAAGCAGAGCGTTAAGGAAACTGACGATTGTCCCCAGCAGCAGACCGGCTGCAAGGGCTTTCGCTTCAGGCCACAGTGCATATACCATCAGCTCCGCTGCCACGATCAGCAGGACAACCCGGCCAATCCGCCTGACATAGGCAGACAACTCATTCATTCGTTTCCTCCAGGAAAAACTTGATCAAGAAAATGACATTGAGGATTCCAATAAAAAGACCGGCGAGCAATCCTCCGGCGATCCAAAGCTTGTTTCCTCCCATGTACCCGCTCATCCAGGAGCCGGCGAAATAGCCGAGCAGCATGCAGACGACGATGTCGATACCTACGGCGCCGACCAGGCCCGCGGCCCGCCAGGGACTGTTGTCAAATCCGGACTTCTTCATAACCCCCTCCTTAATCGGGAGCGTGTGCAAAGCGATCCGCAATCAACCGCCATCACCAAAAAACGGGTGGCAGGAAACTAGTGCCAGGGGACAAAATATGCCCACTATTCTGCTATAAATCCTCATTCATTTTAATAAAGGAATGTTAGGTTTGTCAATTGTAATAAATCCAAACATTATGTGAACGGATCTCGAAAAACCCTTGAATTCCCTGGCTTTTTTCGAGATCCAAACCAGACAGCGAAACTGTATGGTGTTCACTTCCCGTCCAGTCCTAGGAGCCGAAAGGTGCAGGCGGCTCGGTCGCGAGACCGAAATGGTACAAAATGGCCTGGACGATCCGCTTGGAGGCTTGCCCGTCGCCATAAGGATTCGCCGCTTTGCTCATCTTGTCGTACAGCTCGTGATCGGAAAGAAGCGCGTTCATGCGGCTGTAGACATACTGCTCGTCCGTGCCGACCAGCTCGAGAACTCCGGCTTCGATCCCTTCGGGACGCTCCGTAGTTTCACGCAAGACAAGAGTCGGTATTCCAAAAGAAGGAGCTTCTTCTTGCACGCCCCCCGAGTCGGTAACGATCAGGTGGGTATACGGGTAGAAGTTATACATATCGATAACGTCCAGTGGCTCAATCAGCTTAATCCGCGGGTGATCGCCGAGCATCTCGTGTGCCGGTTCGCGAACGGCCGGACTCGGATGTACGGGATAGACGATCTTGATATCCTCGTACTCGTCGGCGATTCGGCGGACGGCCCGGAAAATATTCCGGTGCGGTTCGCCCTGCGATTCGCGCCGGTGAGCGGTCATCAGCACGAGGCGGCTGCCCTTGGCCCAGTCGAGCACAGGGTGGGTATAGGTGTCGCGCACTGTGTATTGCGGCACGTCGGTAACCGTGTTGCCGGTGACGAAAATGGCCTCTTCCGGTTTGTTCTCCTTGCGCAGATTGCCTGCGGACCAGTCGGTCGGGGCAAAGTGCAGATCGGACAACACGCCGGTCAGCTGGCGGTTCATCTCCTCGGGATACGGCGACAGCTTGTTCCACGTCCTGAGCCCCGCCTCGACATGTCCGACCTTGATCTGCTGCAGGAACGCCGCGTAGCTGGCGAGGAACGTGGTGGATGTGTCGCCGTGCACGAGCACGATATCCGGCTTGGCCTCCCTCAGCACGCCGTCCAGACCCGACAACACACGGACGGCCAGCTCATTGAGCGTCTGGCGCTCCCGCATGATGTCCAGATCGTAATCCGGCTTGATCTGGAACGTCTCGAGCACCTGGTCCATAATTTCCCTGTGCTGGGCCGTTACGCAGACCAGCGACTCTATCTCTTCGGGATGCCTCTTCAATTCCTCGATCAGCGGCACCATCTTGATCGCTTCGGGACGCGTCCCGAACACGGTCATGACCTTCAAGCGTTTCACTTCCGGTCTCCCCCTTCTCTCCCGTTCCTACTCTCTCGTTACTTCGTGCCGAACAGCCGGTCTCCCGCGTCTCCGAGCCCCGGGATGATATACCCATGCTCGTCCAGATAGTCGTCGATAGCCGCTACGTAAATGTCGACGTCCGGGTGCGCTTCCTGCACCGCCTTGACTCCCTCGGGAGCCGCGATGAGGCACATCAGCTTGATCTGCGTGCAGTTGCGCCGCTTTAGAACGTCGATAGCCGCGTTGGCCGAGCCGCCCGTCGCCAGCATCGGGTCGATGACGATAAGCTCGCGCTCGGTTACGTCCGTCGGAAGCTTCGTGTAGTATTCGACAGGCTGCAGCGTCTCCGGATCGCGGTACAGGCCGACATGGCCCACTTTGGCCGCAGGGAGCAGCTTCAGTACGCCGTCGACCATGCCGAGACCGGCGCGGAGAATCGGAATGAGGCCGAGCATCCGGCCGGAGATAATCTTGCATTCGGCGGTCGCGACCGGGGTCTTGACCGAGATGTTCTCCAGAGGGATCTCCCTCGTAATTTCGTACGCCATTAACGTCGCCACTTCGTCGACCAGCTCGCGAAAATCTTTGGTCCTAGTGGCTTCGTCCCGTATGAATGTCAATTTGTGTTGGATTAGAGGATGATCGCATACGAAAACCCTGCCCATTGTGTGCCCTCCCATTGCAGGTGATTAGAGAAAACTGCCGTGCGGCATATTCCGTTGAATAATGTCGAAAGTGGTCTATCTCTCACCACTTTTGCCACAAACCCTGTACATTATACCACAAAATCCGAACGATACACGTATCGCCCGGAAAGTCTCTCCCGGCAATTTTTCCTTCCTCTGCGGCACCTAAAAAGGCTTTGTCCGGCTGAGTGCCGGACAGCCTTCGGTATGGCGGGCGGAGCTCCTTCAGGGACGAAGAAAAGACGCGGTTTTCCCGATGGACTGCCTGGATTCCGCCCTCCCCAACCCGTAAAAAAGCCCTCCGTCCCGGGCGAAGGGAAGCAGAGGGCGCCAAGCTGGCGGCAAGCCAGCCGATTAGTATACAAGCTCCGGATAGAGCGGGAACCGGTCGGTGAGTTCCTTGATCATGCCGCGGACGCGCTCGTGGACCGCTGCGTCCTCCGGATTTTTGAGCGTCAAGGCGATGATCTGGCCGATCGTCTTCATCGCTTCCTGATCCATGCCGCGGGAGGTGACCGCCGGCGTGCCGATCCGGATGCCGCTCGTGACGAAGGCGCTAGCCGTGTCGAACGGAATCGCATTCTTGTTCACCGTAACGCCAACTTCGTCCAGCAGATGCTGCGCTTCCTTGCCGGTCAGGTTGATGCTGCGCAGATCGACGAGCATCAGATGGTTATCGGTGCCGCCGGACACGACGTCAAGACCTTCACTCATGAGCGTCTCCGCCAGCGTCTGGGCGTTCTTCACAATGTTCTCGCTGTAGGTCTTGAACGAAGGCTGCAGCGCTTCTCCGAACGACACGGCCTTGGCCGCGATGACGTGCATGAGAGGACCGCCTTGGGAGCCAGGGAAGACCGCCTTGTCAATTTCCTTGGCCCAAGCCTTGCGGCACAGGATCATGCCGCCGCGCGGTCCGCGCAGCGTCTTGTGCGTCGTCGTGGTGACGAAATGCGCATGGGGCACCGGGCTCGGATGGAGACCAGCGGCTACCAGACCGGCGATATGCGCCATGTCGACCATGAGCAGCGCGCCCACGTCATTCGCAATGGAGGCAAGGGCTTCGAAGTCGATCGTGCGCGGATAGGCACTCGCACCGGCTACAATCAGCTTCGGCCGATGCTTGAAGGCCGCCTTGCGGACTTCGTTGTAGTCGATGCGGAACGTCTCGGAATCCACACCGTACGCCACGAAGTTGTAAAGGACCCCCGAGGAGTTGGCCGGATGACCGTGCGTCAGGTGGCCGCCGTGTGCGAGGTTCATGCCGAGAACGGTATCGCCCGGCTTAAGCACGGCCAGGTACACGGCCATGTTGGCCTGCGCGCCCGAGTGGGGCTGCACGTTCGCATGCTCGGCTCCGAACAGTTCTTTGGCCCGCTCGATCGCCAGTGTCTCCACCTCGTCGACATACTCGCAGCCGCCGTAGTAACGCTTGCCCGGATAGCCTTCGGCGTACTTGTTCGTCAGTACCGAACCCATCGCCTGCATAACCGCTTCGCTTACAAAGTTCTCAGAAGCGATAAGCTCGATCTTGTCGCGCTGACGGCCGAGCTCCCGGCTCATTGCGCTCAGTATCGCCTCGTCTTGTTTCCTCAGTTGTTCCATTCCAATCGGCCTCCTAATCGGACACTCTCGGTCCCCTGAAATAATCTCCTGCTCCACCGGACCGCCCCGGCGGGGCGATCCTCTTCCTGTCTGCCTGAAGCGTCTACTCGCAAGTGCCGGTCTCCTCCGTCTGGGGAGCCGGCTCCAGCCGGTAGACGGCCCGCTCGCCGCCAATCAGCTTCGGCCGCGTGAACGCGGCGGTGACCCGCGCGCGGCCGATCTGCCGGATCGAAGGGCGGTACGGCACCGCCACCCTCCGCAGATGCATGCCGATCAGCGTCTCGCCGATATCGAGCCCGGCGTGCGCGGAGATCGTCTCGACCACCACCGGATCGTGAAACTGCCGGTAGGCGTAAGCGGCCATCGAGCCGCCCGCCTTGGGCGCCGGTACGACGGACACCGGCTCGAGCAGCGGATAACGGTCCAGCAGCTCCCTCTCCACCACGAGCGCCCGGTTCAGATGCTCGCAGCATTGGAAGGCGGGATAGAAGCCCGTCTGCTCCCGCGCGAGCCGGACACCCTCAAAGATGCGCTCGGCTACTCCACTCATGCCCGACGTGCCGATTCGCCGGCCCGCCACTTCACTTGTGCTCGTCCCGATCACGACAATCTGTCCGGGCCTAATTCGGCCGGCCTCGGTCAGCTCCAGCAGAATGGACTCGACTGCTTCCGCAATCGTGTGAATAGTCCCGGTTTCGTCGGCCTCACTGCCGGCCGCGCCCCCCGCCAAGGGGATGTTAACCGGAACCTCCTCCCGCTTCTCCTCTGGCATCGCCATCCCCGCCTTCCTTGTCAGTCTGCTTACGGATGAACGGTGAACCGGTCCTCGATCGCCTTCAGCTTGCGGATCCGCCCCTCGTGGCGCGGCTCGCCGGAGAACGGCGTCTCGACCCAGATCTTGACGATTTCCTGTGCGAGTCCAGGGCCCACGACGCGCTCGCCCATGGCCAGCACATTCGTATCGTTGTGCTCCCGCGTCGCTTTGGCGGAGAACATGTCATGCACGAGGGCGCAGCGGATGCCGGGGATCTTGTTGGCCGCGATCGACATGCCGATGCCCGTGCCGCAGATGAGAATGCCGCGGTCCGCGTCTCCGGACGCCACCCGCTCACAAGCCTCCAGCGCATAATCCGGATAATCAACCGAATCGGCGCAGGTGCAGCCGTAATCCTCTACCTCGTGCCCCATGCTCTCCAGCATGGCCTTGATCTCGTTCTTCAGACGGAACCCGCCGTGATCGGACCCCATTGCGATTTTCATGCCTACCTCTTCCTCCTTCCGGGACGTGCGCCGCCGCCAGCTGCGGCGAGGGCAACGCCTCTTTGGCTGTTGTTCTAGTGAAGTCGATTGAATGAGACAATCTTCCTCCCCCAGTATACCCTATCCCCGGAAAACAGAAAAAGAGCAGACGCGTGCAGCACGCACGTCGTTTGCTCTTTGCCCAGGCGACCGGCCGTTATCCCGATGCTCCCTTGTGGTTGGATCCACTCGTCGCCAGTTACATCGGGTCTGTTGTTTCCTTTATCATACCCTACGGCCTCCCGAGTGTAAAGAGGAAGCGTCCAAACAGGGCGGCGTCCCGGTTAAGCGGGAGCGAGACCTCCCCGGCCCTGCCGCCCGGCAGTCAAAAGTGTGTGTCCAACGGGCTTTCCCTGGAAGCGCCGCTTCTATTTGTTCCCGTTCTCACCCCGCAGGTAAGCCAGGAGCTTAGCCAGGCAGTCCTCAATCTCGTCCGCGCAGCACTTGTAAGCCTCCAGCGACCCGCCGATAGGATCGTCGATATCGGTATCGTATTCCATGGCGAACCGGTCGAGGTCGGCGAGCCGCTGCTTCTCCTCGTCGGAGATTGGCTGCCCAAGCGCCCGCTTGATCTCCAGCTCGGCGCTGAGCTGCCCCCTCTCCCGGAGCGCCTCCAGCACGGCCGGGTCGTCCTCGGTGAATTCCTTGAGGGTATGGATCTTGTCAGCCGCGTCCGGATATTGCCGGACAAGCGACCGCTTGTGACCGGCGGTCATCGTCAGAATGAGATCGGCCCATTCGACCGATTCTGTCGATACCGGCTGCGACGACAGGTCGTCCTTCATCCCCTTGCTCCGCAAAATCTGAAGGGAGTAGGCGGAGATCGGATAGCCTTCCACTGCCGCCAGTCCGGCGGAACGAATCGAGAGGTCGATCCCCTCCTGTTCCGCCATCGTCCGCAGGAGTCCTTCCGCCATCGGGCTTCGGCAGGTGTTCCCTGTGCAAACGAACAAAATCTGCTTCATGGCCGTGTCGTCTCCTCCTTCTCAGGTCGCTCTCCCATGGGGAGAAGCGGGCTGCCGTCCTGCGGCTTCCGCTCTCCGTTCTCTCCGGAGTCCCGGTTAGCGTACCGCAGCCGGCGCTTTCTTACTCACTGCTTCGCCGAAGGGAAGCATGCGTCTTTGGTAGCATTATAACAAATATTGTATCCCGAAGACGAGCAAAATCGCCCCTCCCGCCGCTTCGCCGTAGGTTCCCGCCCAGCGCCCCGCATGACGGCCGAGCAGAAGGCCGCAGACGGACATCAGTCCGCCGAAAAAGCCGAACAAAAGCACGGTCAGCAGCAGATCGGACGCTACGATCCCCATCGTGACGCCAACCGAGAACGAGTCGATGCTGACCATGAGTGCGAACAGCACAAGCCCCCAGAACGTTTGGAATTCCAGCGAGGAAACGGCGTCTCCTTTCATGGAGCTGTAGATCATGTGTGCGCCGAGCAGGACAAGCAGCCCCCCGCCGGCGGCTGTCGCCACGTCGCCCAGTAGCTCCCCGACATAATGGCCGGTGAACATGCCCATCAGCGGCATCAGCACATGAAACAAAGCGACGATGCTGCTCACCTTCAGAATATTAAGCAGCCGAATCCCTTTCAGCCCGAGTCCGATGCCGAGGGAGAAGGCGTCCACCCCGAGCGCCACTGCCATCAGCACCAGCGCCAATAATTGTCCCCACTGCGCGGAGGCTAACTCCATCCGTCTCCCCCCTGTCCATCACTCTCCACCAAGATATGCGGACAAAGGGGGAAACATGCTGACGGTCGTCCCTCCGAACGGACAACCCGCCTTGAGGCGAGGGCGGGACGCTACACTTGGACGAGCCGGTGCCCGGCCGCTTTGATTAGGCGGTTCAGCACTGCTGAGCCGAGCCCTTGGCTATCCGGCGCCTCGGCGAGGAGGAACGTCGCTCCCTCCTCGTCGAACGTGCGCAGCGCCGCGTACAGACGGCGGGCGGCCTCCTCCGGGCGTTCCCTGCTGCCGCAGGACAGCACGACGTCGGCATCGTAGAGCGCGAGATGCTCGTCGAACGCCAGCACGCCCGTGCGCTCCCCGGCCGCTTTGGCGCGGCGCAGCTCCTCGCGGATCCAGGCCGCCGTCCGCTCCGGGTCGCCGTCCACCAGCGTCAGCCGCCCTTGCGGCGCGTAGTGCGTATATTTCATGCCCGGCGCCTTGGGGGCATGGTCCGGTTCCTCGGCTGCAGCGGCGGGGCTGCCGCCGTCCGCGGCGTCTTCGTGCGGCGCGGAGACCCGGGGAACCACCGTCCGCAGCTGGGCGGCGGTTACGCCTCCGGGGCGCAGCACGTGGACGTCGCCGCCGGCGACCTCGACGACGGTCGACTCGACGCCGACGCCGGTCGGGCCGGCATCGACCACGCCGGCGATGCGGCCCGCGAGATCAGCGAGGACGTGCTCCGCCGTCGTAGGGCTCGGCCGGCCCGAGCGGTTGGCGCTCGGTGCCGCCACCGGACAGCCCGCCGCGGCGATGAGCGCGAGTGCAGCCGGGTGATCCGGCATGCGCACGCCGACGGTGGCGAGGCCAGCCGTTACGCGCGGCGACACGGCGCCCGGCTTGACCGGGAGCACGAGCGTGAGCGGGCCCGGCCAGAAGGCGTCCATGAGCCGGCGCGACAGCTCGTCGGCGCCCTCGGTCAGCTCATCCACCTGCTCCCGCTGCGCGATATGCACGATCAGCGGGTTGTCCGAAGGCCGGCCCTTCGCCTCGAATATTCCCTCGACCGCCGCCGTGGACCGGGCATCCGCGCCGAGCCCGTATACCGTCTCGGTCGGAAACGCGACGAGACCGCCCGCCCGGATCAGGCGCGCCGCCTCGAGGATGCCAGGGTCCTCCGGACCGACGGCCGGAGGCACCTTCCAATGATTCGTCATTCTCATCATCCTTACCTTGATATTGCCGTCCCGCCCATATCCCGGAGCGGGCCCGCTCCCTGAGCGCTCGTCTAGCTTCTCGGTTCAGCGGCCCCCGCCACTGCTGACGCTTGCCGTCATCCGCTTCAAAACAGGGAGCGGATCGAGCTAATGAGACCCTGCAGCGCGTCCGCCAGGAAGAACCGGTATTGCTTCTTCTGCAGTGGAAACGCCTGCCCGTTCTCTTCGCCGGCCTGCACCGCAGCCTGCTTCCCGTTATCCGCCGGGTCCGCCACCGCTTCTCCGGATGCCGCGTCCACGAAGCACAGGGGCGGGAAGAGGACGCACCACCAGTTTTGCCCTTCACCGCCGCCGAGCGTCACCTTAAGCGCTTCGTAGCTGCCTGCGGGATAAACCCGGCTGCCATACAGCTTCGTCGGAAAATCGGCCTGCCCGAGCTCCACCTGGAACGTGTAGGCAAAGCCCTTCTGCTCGAGCAGCTCCGCAATCAGCAGGTGAATCTCCGGCAGATGGGCGAGTACCTGCCCGCGTGCCTCCTCGATCGAGGCCGGGCCGGCCACCCAGCTACTTATCTCCGCCACGATAGCGTCGCGGATGAGCCGTTTGACAGCCTGGTCCTGTACCGTATCGGAATTGGCGAGAATGCGCAGCCGGATCGCCTCTTCGGGGATGCCGGCCGTCGCAAGCGCCGTATTCATTTTGTTCATTTCCCAGCAAAGCAACAGCATGACAAGAGCAAACGCCACATACGCATAACGGCTATAAGTGCGGAATGAAACCGATTTGACCATATAAATTCAAGCCTCCCCATCCCTTGACCTCTCTAATGACCAGTATGGCCAGAGAGACGAGGAGGCAAACCTAGCAATCTATCATTTTCCCTGGCGCTCGCCGCTAGAAGTGCTAAAGCTTCTAAGCTTCCGCCACTACATGCCGGCCGATGCCCGCCAGATCCGGCACGATGACGATCTCCCGCCACGGCCCGGACCGCTGAAGCAGCTCGCGGACGGCCTCCGCCTGGCCCATTCCGACCTCGAGGCCGATGAGACGCGGATACCGCGGCAGCTCCTCCAGCTGGCGAACCATCCGGCGGTACAGGTCAAGCCCGTCCGGTCCGCCGTCAAGCGCCGAATGAGGCTCGTGGCCGGCAACCTCCCGCTGCAGCCCTAGCACCTCGCCCGACGGGATATACGGCGGGTTGGACACCAGTATGTCCACGGCAATCCGGCTGGTAATCAGAGGCTCCAGCAGGTCGCCGTGGTGAAAGACGATCCGGTCCGCGCCGAGCCGCTCGGCATTGCGCCGGGCCGTCTGCAGCGCAGCGGACGATAGATCCACCGCATGCACCTGCCAAGCCGGACACTGGACCGCCAGCGTCACGCAGATCGCGCCGCTTCCCGCTCCGATGTCGGCCGCCACGGGAGCCGGGGCGCAGCCGCTTCCACCCGTGGATGCCGAATCGGTGCCTGCGTCCGGCCAGAGCCGGCGGCCCCGGCGGATCATCTCCTCGACGAGCAGCTCCGTCTCCGGCCGGGGAATAAGCACAGATGGGTCGACGGCGAACGGCAGTCCGTAGAATTCCTGCTCTCCGATGATATACTGCACCGGCTCCCCCGCGGCCTTGCGGGCCAATAGGCCCGTCCACTCTGCGTGCCGTTCCTCCGGGAACGGCTCTTCCAGATTCAGCAAAAACGCCGTACGGGACCAGCCCATCAGATGCTGCAGCAGCAGCTCAGCGCAGCTTGCCGCCTCCGGCACGCCCTGCTTTTCTAAAAAAGAAGAAGCCTGCAGATAGGCTTCCTTCATTGTGGTCATGGATTACTCTCCCTTTTCGAGCAGCTCCGCCTGTACCGCAACGGTCAGCGCGGAGACCACCTCTTCGAGGTCGCCGTTCAGCACGCTGTCCAGCCGGTGAAGCGTCAGCCCGATGCGGTGATCGGTAACCCGGCTCTGCGGATAGTTGTACGTCCGGATCCGCTCGCTGCGGTCCCCGGTTCCGACCTTGCTCTTCCGCTCGGTATCGTACTTGGCCTGCTCTTCCTGGAGAAACTTGTCGTAGATCCGGGCGCGCAGCACCTGCAGCGCCTTCTCTTTGTTGGAGTTCTGCGACTTGCCGTCCTGACACGTCGCCACGATGCCCGTCGGCAAGTGCGTGACGCGCACGGCCGACTTGGTCGTATTGACGGACTGCCCGCCGGCGCCGCTCGAACAGAACGTATCGACGCGGATGTCGCTCTCCTTAATCTCGACCTCGACTTCCTCCGCCTCCGGAATGACCGCGACGGTCGAAGTCGAGGTGTGGATGCGGCCGCCCGATTCCGTCGCCGGAATCCGCTGGACGCGGTGGGCGCCGCTCTCGTATTTCAGCTTGCTGTAGGCGCCCTTGCCGGACACCATGAAGATGACTTCCTTAAAGCCGCCCAGATCGTTCAGGCTTGCTTCGAGCACTTCGGTCTTCCAGCCCTTCGTATCCGCATACCGCGTGTACATCCGGTACAGATCCGCTGCGAACAGAGCCGCCTCGTCGCCGCCCGCGGCTCCGCGGATTTCGACGATGACGTTTTTATCGTCGTTCGGGTCCTTCGGCAGCATCAGCACCTTGAGACGCTCCTCAAGCTCCTCCTTGCGGCCTGTCAGCTCCTCGACCTCCAGCTTGACGAGCTCTTTCATCTCGTCGTCGAGCTTCTCGGCCTGCATCGCCTTGGCAGCGTCCAGCTGCTCCAGCACGGAACGGTATTCCGTATAGGCCTCATAAGCTTCCTGCAAATCGGACTGCTCCTTCGAATACTCCCGAAGCCGCTTCGCGTCGTTCGCGACGTCCGGGTCGCACAGCAGCTCGCTCAATTTCTCGTAGCGGTCCGCCAGCGCTTGCAAACGGTCCAACATGGCGGTTTCCCCCTTATCTTAATGGTTAAAGTAGCGTCCGGTCGGGACGCGGTTGTTGCATCAACGGCGGTGGCGTCCCCTGCGGGCCGTCCGCCACGAGGCAGCCACATGCGGGTTGCCTCCGGTCTTGCCTTCTATATTGCAGAGCGCACAGCGCTCTTGATGGTTCGTTTCAAGCTCGCATCGCGGCCTGCCCGAAGGGGCCGCTCGCCAAGACGGGGACGGCGGAGAGTCCACCCTCCTCCTTCCCCATCGTACGCCGGTTCTACGCTACACGTTAAACCGGAAATGCATGACGTCGCCGTCCTTCACTACATAGTCCTTGCCTTCGAGGCGAAGCTGGCCCTTCTCCTTGACCGCGTTCATCGAACCGGCCGCGGACAGATCCTCGTAAGCGACGACCTCGGCACGGATGAAGCCGCGCTCGAAGTCGGTATGGATGACGCCCGCCGCCTGCGGCGCCTTCATCCCCTTGCGGATCGTCCAGGCCCGTACTTCCTGCACCCCGGCCGTAAAATACGTGTACAGCCCGAGCAGCTTGTAGGCCGCCCGAATGAGGCGGTTCAGGCCGGATTCCTCCAGGCCCAGCTCCTCAAGAAACAGCTGCTTGTCCTCGCCCTCGAGCTCGGCGATCTCCGCCTCGACCTTGGCGCTGATCGGCACGACCTCGGCGCCCTCGCCGGCGGCGAACTCCCGTACCTTTTGCACGAACGGGTTTTCGTCCGCACTAGCTACCTCGTCCTCGCTCACGTTCGCCGCGTACAGCACCGGCTTGATCGTCAGCAGATGGAGATCGCGCATGATCAGCTTCTCGTCGTCGGTCAGCTCCAGGCTGCGAGCCGGCTTATCGTCCAGCAGCGCTTCCTTGATCCGCTCGAGCAGTTCGACCTCAGCGGCGTACTTCTTGTCCCCGCCCTTCATGTTCTTGCGGGAGCGATCGATACGCTTCTCGACCGATTCCAGGTCGGCGAGGATCAGCTCCAGATTGATGGTCGCAATATCGTCGAGCGGATCGATCTGGCCCGATACGTGCGTAATGTTCTCGTCCTGGAAGCAGCGGACGACGTGCACGATCGCGTCCACCTCGCGGATATGCGCGAGGAACTTGTTGCCGAGTCCCTCGCCCTTGCTCGCACCCTTGACGAGTCCGGCGATATCGACAAATTCGAACGCGGTCGGCACGATCCGGTTCGGCGTGACGATCTCGGCCAACCGCTGCAGCCGCTCGTCGGGCACCTCGACGACCCCTACGTTCGGATCGATCGTACAGAACGGATAGTTGGCCGATTCTGCACCCGCCTGAGTAATTGCATTAAACAAAGTCGATTTTCCCACGTTCGGCAAACCGACGATTCCCGCCTTCAAAGCCATGGATTGGACAACTCCCTTTACCGATTCTCTATAGTCAACGTCCACGGACGTTCCTGCCACAGGTATTTAATAGATCATCAAGATATTATACCAAAGATAAGGAGAAAAGAATAGTCCTCCGCTCCCGATACACAGCTGCTTCCCCTTTCGTTCCACGTGAAACGTCCGCTAACGGAACCAGCCTTTACGTAAAAACCAGATGATCATTCCGCCGCCCAGCACCGCCATAATGCCGAGCACTGCGTAATAACCGCCCTTCCACTGAAGCTCGGGCATATAGGCAAAGTTCATGCCGTACACGCCCGCCAGAAACGAAAGCGGCATGAACACGGTCGTGATGACGGTCAGCGTTTTCATAATGGTGTTCATCCGATTGGAGTTGAGCGACAGGTAGCTGTCCCTCAGCTCCGCCGTCATCTCCCGGTTCGATTCCACCATCTCGGTCAGCTTCAGCAGATGGTCGTAGATGTCGGTGAAGTAGTACAGGTGCGTCTCCAGACTTCGGATCCGCTGGGAATTGATGATGCGGTACAGCAGGTCGCGCATCGGTACAATCGTGCGGCGCAGCTTGAGCAGGCTCGAACGAACTGCGAATACCTCGTTCATGAGCGTCTCGATCGTTTTGTTCGTAACGTTGCTCTCCATCTCGTCCAGCCGGTCCTCCAGCTCATAGACACGCGGAAAATACCCGTCCACCAGCTTGTCGATGACGGTGTAGGCCGCGAGCAGCGGCCCTTTCTCCGCGAGCCCCTGCTCGGCCGCCACCTTTTTCCACGCCTCCTCCAGCTCCGGCACCCCGGCCCTGTGGTAGGTGACGAGGAACCGCTCCGTCAGGAACAGATTCACCTCTTCGGCCTCGTCGATATCGTCGGTCAGCGCGTGCACGACGAAAAAATGGGTGTCTCCGTAATGCTCCAGCTTGGGCCGCTGCAGCAAATGGAGGCAGTCCTCGATCGCCAGCGGATGAAAATGAAAATGACTGTCCAGCAGACTGGACTCTCCCTCGTCGGGGGTATGGAAATCGACCCAGTACCAGGCGATCTCCTCGTCCTCTAAATGCTCGAGTGGAAGATTCCTCCTAATCGTCCCCTTCTTCGTAAAAGCCAAATTCCGGATCACTTTGCGCTCTCCTTTTCCATGCTCTATCGTACTTATATTCTCTTATCTTCTCACGGGCGAATTTGTACAGGACGTTGCCTGCGAGCGTGAAAGCGACCGCGATCCCGCTCATGATGACGAAGAGCGCTATATATTCAAACAGAGAATAGTCCGTCATCGCCTCCCAATTGATGGGCTTCCCGAGGTCGTCAATCACCTGGTTCATGCCGTAGATGCCGCTGATGACCGTATAGATCGTCAGGATCATCAGCAGATAATTCCGCCGACGCGACGAGAAATTCTGCTTATATCGATGCAGGTCGCTGAGCGTCTGCTTGACGTCTTGAAACAGCTCGCTGTTGCCGAAAACGGTCCGCAGCTGGATGAAGATCTCTTTGCCCTGCGATTGCGAGACAAGCTCGCGGAAAAAATATTTGGACGAGAACTTGGTGATGTCCCGGATCAAATCCTCTATCTCTTGGTTATCCTGCTCCATCTGCACGCTCGAATACCGGTTAGACAGCTTGAGCAGCGCGATTTTGTGGAACAAATTGAGGAGCAGACCATAATAGTACTGGCCGTACATATGATTGGCGAGCTCTACGGCCGCCTCCTCAGTCTCGGAGGTGACGCAGCAAAACGAGTGCTCGTTGGTCACAAAATACGTGTGGGGGGCCCAGCGGGTGTAGGTAATCGGCTCCAGATAATGCTCCACATAAGCCTGGTTGCCCGCATTGATTTTCGGCAGCTTCCGCTCGGTCAGTCCGTTGAGATTGACGGCCCGGTACAGGTCGCACGGCTCGGACTCTTCTCCCTCCGCCAGTTGATAGGTGGCCTGCACATACATCCGCTCGTCAACGAAGAACGGCAGCGTCTCAAAATAAGCTCCCTTCATCGTCGACTGGTCGAGATACGGACGCACGCTATGGACCAGCATCTGAAAGATGAACTGCTCCGTCTCTTCGTAGACCTTGCCGTCCACCTCCAAAAAAGTCGACTCGTCCCTTATCTTGATATCCTGCAGCACACGGAACCGGTCCGCGAACTCCAATGCTTTCGACAAGGTCAGCTGGTCGTTCATGAGCTCTGTCCGAATCGTCATGAATCCCAAATTGAAGGGACACAAAATGAGGTCGACAGAGTGCACGCGAAACGGAATTTTCACGTCGTATACATGCAGGATGCACTCGAGCTTCCATGCTTTGGAGAAACGGAGGAAGGAGTCGGGGTTGTCCCTCCGCGGGAACAGCACCTCGTTTGTAAAGGGCAGGTAGTACCGTTCCATACTCGGGTGCGATACCTTGTAGCCTTCTCCATAGTACGCGGTCTCTTGGTCCAGATTGTTCAAGTGAAAAGGAATGTAGCCGTCGCGCAACAGCTGCTTCTTGAAGTCCACATCTGCATCTTCCTTGATCGAATAGGGGAATACAAACTGGCATAACGCGCTGTTCAGCCGCTTGTCCCTGCATGTTATGGTCTTCACGCTCGGCGTCTCCTCTCCCGTAGCCTTTCCCACATTTATACCCAAAGGCCCGCCCGCAAAAACCGTGAGCGATGTCTTGCCGGCTGTAATTGTGGATAACTCTGTGTCCAGTTGGCAAGTTAATTTGATTTAGTATAATGGATTAGCAGCTCCATCCACAATTTATACACTTATCCACAGTATTATCCACATCATGTTAACAAGGAATAAATGTTCGGGTTTTGGGCCCGGTTTCACCATCCGATAGGGAGGATTCGCATGGAAGAGCATATTGATTGGATGCGGGAAGCGATCCGGGAGGCGAAAAAGGCGGAGGCTATCGGCGAAGTGCCGATCGGGGCGGTTCTCGTCCGGGACGGCGAAATCATCGGCCGGGGCCACAATCTGCGGGAGACGGGCCACGATCCGACCGCGCATGCGGAAATGATCGCGATCCGCGAGGCGAGCCAGCGCATCGGTGCCTGGCGGCAGCTAAATACCACCTTGTACGTCACGCTGGAGCCTTGCCCGATGTGCGCCGGAGCAATCGTCCAGGCCCGCATCCCCCTCGTCGTCTATGGGGCGCCGGACCCGAAGGCTGGGTGCGCAGGCACACTTATGAATCTGCTGCAGGAGGACCGGTTCAATCACCGGGTGGACATCGTTAGCGGCGTCCTGCGCGAAGAATGCGGCGCGCTGCTCTCGGACTTTTTCCGCAACTTGAGGCGCAAGGGTTGACCGCGTCAGCCTGTTTCCGCCAAGTAGAGGTTGGAGGCCTAGACGAAAGCACCCCAACTAAGTTCGATGGACCGCCGCACTGCGCTAATATACTCGGAAACGCACATAGTCATGCGAGTATGGAATTGATCGCTACGCTAGCTCCCCGCCCGGCAGCTTGTCCGTGTCAGGCGGCTTGTTTTCTGCCGGATAAGCGGGCGTCCCAATTATTTCTACTAACTTTTTTTTGCCGCCCTCTTGCATACACGGAGACTTGGTGCTAGAATAAATCTTGCTGTTGCGCCCGTAGCTCAGCAGGATAGAGCGACAGTTTCCTAAACTGCAGGTCGTACGTTCGAATCGTATCGGGCGCGCCATTTTCTATCGCAGGTTGTTCGGGTAATCAGTCAGAATCATCGAGACGTGGCTCAGCTTGGTAGAGCGCTTGCTTCGGGAGCAAGAGGTCGCAGGTTCAAATCCTGTCGTCTCGACCACTACATAATTTATGAGGGACTCCTTGGCGGGTCCCTTTTTTTGCTTTCGATCCATGCTGCTTTGCCGTTCTTCCCCCTCTTTCGGGAACCCTATAGCCGAGCCGCTTTGCCGCGGACAGCCGGGGGGACGCTTCCGGAGGCGGGAGCGAGTGCGGATGCTGTTCAGTCAGAGGAAGGAGTGAGGGACATGTCCCAGCCCCAGACGCGCGCCGCGGTCCGCAAACGGCCGTTCATACTGGCCGGCGTCATGCTCGCCGGCTTCATGTCGGCCATCGAGGCGACCATCGTCGCCACCGCCATGCCGAGCATCGTCGCCGATCTCGGCGGCTTTGCCGTATTCAGCTGGGTATTCTCCGGCTACCTGCTCATGCAGGCGATCACCATCCCGATCTACGGCAAGCTTGCCGATCTGTATGGGCGCAAGCCTGTTTTTGCGATCGGCGTCCTGCTCTTCCTGATCGGCTCCATCGCCTGCGGCTTCAGCCAATCCATGACCGCCCTTATTCTATTCCGTATGCTGCAAGGTCTTGGCGCCGGCGCGGTCCAGCCGATCTCGACGACGATCGTCGGAGATATCTACACAATGGAGGAGCGAGGCAAAATCCAGGGCTACCTCGCGAGCGTGTGGGGCGTCTCCTCGGTCATCGGTCCGGCTCTCGGCGGCTTCTTCGTTCAATTCACGCACTGGGCCTGGGTCTTCTGGATGAACGTGCCGATCGGCATCCTCTCGCTCCTCCTGATCGTCTTCTTCCTGAAGGAAGAGGTGAAGCCGACCCGGCGGCAGGTGGACTACGCCGGATCGCTGCTTTTGTTCGTCTCGGTCGGGGCGCTTATGCTGCTCCTGATCGGCGGCGGCTCTCTCTGGTCGTGGACATCGTGGCCGATCGGCGTGCTGGCCGTCCTCTTCGCGGCCGGATTCACCGCTTTCCTCTTCCAGGAGAAACGGGCTCCCGAGCCTATGATGCCGCTCTATCTCTGGAAGCGCCGCATCATCTCGACGGCGAACGCCGCGGCCTTTACGACCGGAGCGCTGCTGATCGGCCTGTCGACCTTCCTCCCCACCTATGTGCAGGGGGTAATGGACCGCTCGCCGACGGTAGCCGGCTTTACGCTCGCCGTCATGTCGATCGGCTGGTCGCTTGCCGCCACTCTCGGCGGCCGATGGGTGCTCCGAATCGGGTTTCGCCGCATGGCGGTCGCCGGCGGCATTCTGCTCACAGCGGGCTCCGTCTTCTTCCTGCTCATGAAGCCGGATTATGGCCCTCTCTTTCCGGGGATCGGCTCGTTCATCCTCGGCATCGGCATGGGGCTCACCGCCACCACATTCATCGTATCGATTCAGAATAGCGTTCAGTGGACCGAGCGCGGCGTGGCGACAGCTTCCCATATGTTCATGCGCATACTCGGAAATACGGTGGGTGCCGCCTTGCTGGGCGGGCTGCTGAACAGCCGCATGACCGCTTACCTCGCCGAAACGGAGAGCCGGACCGGCCTCTCTCTCCATCTGGACTTGGCCAACGATTTGCTCGATCCAGTGAAGAAGGCTGCTCTCGACCCACAGCTGGTGTCGCTCGTGCAGGAAGGGCTGGTGGTATCGCTTCATAATGTCTACTGGGGCGTGTTCGGCTTCGCCTGCCTGAGCTTGCTGCTCGTGCTCCTGTTCCCCTCCATCCCAGTCGGTCAGAAAGGGCCTTCCGCTTCTCCCGCCGGGACACCGGAGGGAGAACAGCCGCCGAAAGGAGATTCGAAAGCTTGATGAGATACGCTGTTCTGGTGTTTCTGGGAGCCTGCAGCTATGGGATCCTGTCCACCTTTGTCAAAATCGCCTACGACCGGGGCTTTACGGTCGATGAGGTCAGCGGAAGCCAGATGCTGCTGGGCGTCCTGCTCATGTGGACCGTCGCGCTGATAGCCCGCAGACGCGGCGGCGCAGTCGCCGGGGGAACTCCGAAGCAGCGGCCTACCGTCCGCGAGACGCTCCTCCTCCTGGCGGTCGGCTGCGCAACGGGCATGACAGGCATGCTGTACTACAATTCTCTCCAGCATGTCCCCGCTTCCGTCGGCATCCTGCTCCTGTTCCAGTTCACCTGGATGGGCGTACTGCTCGAGGCCCTGCTGACCCGCACGCTGCCCGGCAAGGATAAGCTCCTGTCCCTCCTCCTGCTGCTGGCCGGGACCGTTCTAGCAGGCAACATCCTCAGCCAGGGGGCCGCGAGCTATCCCCTCAAGGGCGTGCTGCTCGGCCTTCTCGCCGCGTTGACGTACACGCTCTTCATCGTCTTCAGCGGCCGGACGGCGACCCGTCTGCCTTCCTTGACCCGCAGCGCGATCATGACGACCGGAGGTGCCCTGACGGTGATGCTCGTTTACCCGCCCGTCTTTCTGACGAACGGGGCTCTGCTGAACGGGCTGCTCCCCTTCTCGCTCTTGCTGGCTCTGTTCGGGGCTATCATTCCGACCTTGTTCTTCGCCATCGGTGTCCCTCACATCGGCGGGGGGCTGGCGACCATCCTGAGCGCGGCCGAGCTGCCGACCGCCGTCTTCATGTCCGGCTTCGTCCTGCGGGAGCATGTGTCCGGGCTGCAATGGATCGGCGTCGCCGTCATTCTCGCTGGGATTGCGTATCCCGAATGGAGACGAATGCGAGCGCTGCGCAACCAAGTCGGCTAAGGAGCCGTGGCAAGGCGGCCAAGGGAATGCGGCAAAGGAACGGATCTTCGCGTCCGTTCCTTTTTTTGGTTTCGCTCCGCTTCGTTATGGGTAAGTAGTGGTGCTTTTGACGCCTGGCGTCAAACAAGCTGCATCCTGTGTGCCGCTTGATAAGATCGGAGAGGAGATCGCCCTATGCTGCCTTTCATTCGTCCCTTCGAGAAGGGCCTTCTGACGGCCCTACTGCTGCCCGCCTTGATTGGCTGTTCGTCCCTGTCGTCCGGCGAACAGGCCGCCTTGGGCTCGCCCGAGAGGCCGGTTGTGGACATGCCTGTCCCGCCCCTCCTCGTCTCCGCAGGCCGAAGCCCGAGTGCCGAGCCTGCCGCTCTGGACGGGCGGGGATGGACAGAGACGCAGCTGGAGGACGCTTCCGCCTTGTTGACCCTGAATCACCGAGAAAGCGGCGCTCGCTTGACGGTTGAGCGGCACGAGAAGGAAGAGCTGGCTCCAGACACCCAGCCAGCCGATCTGGTAACCTTGGCCTGGCAAGGGATGGCCATTCACGATGGAGAGGAAGCATTGACCGAGACACCTGCACCGGTGCTTCGTTCACGAACGGTTACCGGCTCCCGTCCGGCTTTGCAGGCTAAGGTTCCGATCGGCAGCAATATCGGCTACATAGCGGTCCTCCCCGGTCCAGACGCATCTTACATCGTCACGATGCAGGTTCCTGCCAATTGGTCGCCGGATGACGAAACCGCCTGGAACGAAATGCTGGCCGCGGCTGCTATTGCCCGGTCCAAGCCCCTTCCTGCGTCTCTGGCATCGGCGGCTGTTTCTAGGGAGCCGTCAGCTGTTTTGGCGAGCGGCGACGGCCTGCTGCGGATCGAGCTCCCCTCCTCGTGGAAGCAGGAGGAGACGCTTAACGAGCAGGCGGCTCTGCAGGCGGCCGACCGGACCCAGGAAGAGTTCATGATTGTGCTGTCCGAGAACAAAGCCTTGTTTCCCACCGGGACCAGCCTGCAAAAGTACTGGGCCCTCCTTCAGCAAGGGAAGCTGTCCGAGGTAGTCCGGCATGCCGACCTGTCCGAGCCGGAGGAGACGTCAATTGGCGGCCGTGAGGCGCTTCAAATTGAAGTGAAGGGCGAGGTGGACAAGGTCCGGATCGCCTACGCGTATACGCTTGTGGCCACCGATACGCAGTTCCACCAGATTATCTTCTGGACTACCCAACCGCGAATGGAGGAGCGCCGTGAAGCTTACCGGAAGGCGGCCGCTTCATTCCGTGCCCCGGGCATGGAGGGAGACCCGGCAGCAGCAAACGACTGAGCGTTCAGTCCGGTTAAGCCGCTCCTCCTCTGCCGCTCCGTACCTTTCTATAAGCGATCTCCCCGTCGGAGAGGAACGTCCGGCTCCCCGCTTGACGGGATGATCGCTCGCTAATGGGCACATACTGAACGCACCCGGATATCCCGAAATCCCCTATAGGAGGCTTGATGGCATGAATAAGAAGAACCGAGGGCTGAAGAACGGAACCGAGCTTGCTTACCTCACACGCGGAGAGGGCTCCGAAGCGCTCGTGCTGCTGCACGGCTTTTGTGGCAGTTCGGCATACTGGGAGCCGGTTCTCCCCCATCTTCCCCCGGAGCTGCCCGTCCTGGTCCCCGATCTGCGCGGACATGGGGATTCTTCGGCTCCCGAAGGGCCGTATTCCATGGAAGGAATGGCGGAGGACTTGGCCCTCCTCTTCGAGGAGCTCGGCCTGACGCGGGTCGTCCTGCTCGGCCATTCCCTTGGCGGTTACGTCACGCTTGCCTTTGCGGAACAGACGCCTAAGTGGCTAGCCGGCTTCGGTCTCGTTCATTCGACTCCGCTGCCCGACGACAAGGCCGGCAAGGCTAAGCGGGACGCCAGTATCGAGACGATCCGCTCCAAGGGAATGGAGACCTTCGCGGAAGGGCTTATTCCGAATCTGTTCACGGAAGCCTATCGGGAGGATAATCCTCAATCGGTCGCCGCGATGACCGAGGTGGCTCAGCGGACGTCTCCGGCAGCGGCGATTGCGGCTCTGCAGGGCATGAAAGCCCGGCCGGACCGTTCCCAGGTGATCGAGCGGGCTGCTCTCCCCGTTCTGCTCATTGCCGGCGAAGGAGATTCCATTGCGCCTCCCGCCAAGGCATTCGCGGCAGCCGCTCCTTCAGGCGTGCAAACCGTTTTGTCTCATTCGGCCCACATGGGAATGTTCGAGGAAACTGAGGAGATGGCCCGAGTGGTCGGGGCCTTCGCACGCAAAGCGTTGGACCGGACGCATTAGTCCGGTTCCTTTGACCTTAATCCTATTTTTCCGCCCTTCAAAACAGGACTTTTGTTCCTGTTTTTTTGTTGATTTTTTCTGGTTTTTTCCAAAAAAACAATAGCGGACTTGCAGGGCCCCTAGTATAATTTACCTACCCCAATTCGTATCTACACAAAAGGAGTAGGAGCCATTTGAAATTCAGCATTCCCCGACTTGCAACCGCTTGCATTGTTCTGGCCGCCGTAACGGCTGTCGGACTCTCTATTAAGGACAGGCAGACGTCCCCCATCCCTCTCTTGCCTCAGTCTGCCGAAACTTCACCCACCTATTCACCGTCCACCAGCCCCCAGTCGGCTCCTCCCAGCGAATCGCCATCCGGCGAGCAGGCCGCCCAGGCCAAGGCGGGCATCGTCACTGCCGGTGGAGGAACACAAGGGCAGCCAACTCTGGCTTCGGCCGTTAACAGCCCTAAGCCGGAAGCTTCTCCTACAGCTGCCGGACAACAGCCCTCTTCATCGGCTGAGGATAAACCACGGGGACAAGCTGCCGTCACTCCCACACCGCGCCCAGCTCTCAAGCCGTCGGACATTCGTTACACCGACAAGGTCGTTATGCTGATGTATCATCATATCTCCCCCAATGAGGAAGGGGTTACGATAACGCAGGAGCGCTTCGCCCAGCAAATGCAAGCCCTCGAGGACGCCAGCTACCGAGTCATCTCGATGGAAGAATATATCGGCTTCATGAAAGAGAACAAGCCCGTCCCTCCTAACGCGGTCGTTATTACCTTCGACGATGGATATGAATCGTATTACCGCTTTGCTTATCCCGAGATGAAGAAGCATGGCTTTACAGGCACGAACTTCGTCATCGTCAGCTACGTGGATATGCCGAATCCTAGCCTCCCCTATTTGACCTGGGACCAGATCCAGGAGATGAAGAAGGACGGCTTCAGCTTTTACTCGCATACGTATAACCTGCATATCAAAAAATCCAATGGCGGCAAGGAACCGGTTCCTGCCCTCACAAACCGCCTATGGCTCGATAAAGAGAACCGGCTGGAGACGGAGGAGGAATACCGGAAGCGGGTTAAGGAAGATTTGCTGCTCGCCGAACAGACTTTAAAAGAAAAGCTGGGCAATGAGCAAAGCATCCTGTGCTTCCCTTTTGGCGCTTACAACAAAACCGTGCTTGAGATTGCCCGGGAGGCCGGAATTCAGTACTATTCCACGATCAACGATGGGATCAATACACAAAACGGACGCGAATTCGTGCGGGTTCACGCCGGTGTCCCCAACATGTCGGCGGACAAGCTGCTGGCGAAGCTCGCCAAATTCTCGGATACCGGGAAGAGCCGGTGAATTGCTACAGGAAAGACTGTTAGATACCCGAAAAGGACCAGTCCAATTACCAGGACTAAATATAGGGAAAGGCCGGGGCGGCAGTGCCTCGGCCTTTGCGTATTTAGGGAGATGCAGCGTGGGACCAGAATCAGCTGTCGGTAAGAGAGACCGATGGCTAGCAGTCATCTTCCCATGATACTTAATAAGTAATGCTAAGTATTACTTAGGATTACAAATTGGCTTCCATCCCTTCGTCGCGGACGCTTAGCTGCCTTCCCCGTGATTGCTGCGGGAATGATTGCGATTCTTGACCGACTTGGAGCCGGACAGCGGCTGCTGCGGCTGCCCTTCCCGATCATCTTGGCGGTTGGGCCCGCTGGGCGGGTTAACAGGCGTTGCTTTATTTTTCGGCATGGCCGATCCCCCTCATACCGTCATCATGGTTCAGCGCATCCTGATGGCGGCGGTCGTTTTTATCCTGTTGCAGCTGTTGGGCGTTGTGGCTGTTGACCGCCTCGGCTTCCAGCTCCTTCACCGTGTTCTGCAGATTTTTATCGACACCTTTGGCTTTGGTCATGGCGGCTCCTCCTAACTGTGCGTCTGCGGCTGCAGGCTCTGGGCACACTCGTGCAGATGGCGGACATAATCGTCCGTCAGCTGCTGCACCAGCTCGCTGCGCTCATCGATATGCCGGTTGTCGTTCTCCACATCGATCAAGTCCACCTTGATCTCGCGGGAATCCACATACGTGCAGCAAAAGTCGAACGAGTAGCCCGTACGGCCGGCAGACTCAATGGTCACACGAACGGCATTGGGGTTCGCCTCGTCGGCGCGGGCAGTCGCGCGGTCCCCGTCTTTTAGAACGCTAGGCAGAGCTTCCTGCCACGCCTCACTCAGCCTCTCCGCCTGCAGCGAGGGAAATTCCGTGTTGTCCATCTACGAACACCTCCGTTCTTAACATGCGATTGGAGGGATGCTTTTATGCGGCTCTTCGCAGCGCCAGAACGGCTGATGACTCAATATCCAATCATCCCTGCATCAAGCGCAAGAAAACGCCTCTAGCGCAGCGTGGAATAGGTCTCCGTGAACGTAACTGAGAAGGGATCGGCAAAGTCCACCTCCACCAAAGCATACGGCTGAATGAGGTCCGTCTCTGCTTCCGAATAGACGAATGTCTGGTACTGAACGTACAACTCCCCTGCATGGACCTGAAGACCAGCCAGCTCAATCGAATCGGTGGCGGAGGAAGTGGTGGTGAGCAGCAAATACGTTTTGCCTTCGGACGTTGTCCACTCCTGCTTCCAGCTTCCCTCAGCCTGCAGCGGCTTCGCCCAATTCTGGACGGCGTCCGGCGCTTCCTCCCAGGATAGCGTCCGGTAGAGGGGATATAGACCCTGCCCATCCGCCGGCAGGCTCGCCTCACTGTATTTCGTCACCAGCCAAATGCCTCCGTAGCGGTAATTTTTCTGCAGAAAGAGCAAGTAATAGGTCCCTTCCCGAGTCGCCACCAGAACGGAGCGCGGATTCGTGGAGGTGCTGACGGTTTGGTAGGAAAGCAGTGTCTTGTGCAGCCGGGACCTATTGAAGGCCTCGATCACCTTCCCGTAATCTTGACGATCTGGATCCGAGGCCATTCGGGCCAATGCCTCCGCAGTCGGTTCCTCGCCCGCCATATAATCGTGTGATCGCTCCATCAGCTCTCTCGCTAAGTCCATATTGACCGGGTGACCCGCTGATGAAGGGTCCTTCGCGTCGCCCGATTTTGTGTCCAAAGGTGCCTCCTGCGCCGATGATCCTTTCCCAATGCTTCCTGAGCTTCCTCCCATTCCGGCCCATTCTTCCGTCTCTCCACTCGTTCCTGCGATCATCAGGCCCAGCAGCCCGATCACCCACCAAGGCTTCATTTCCATTTTCCCTCCTTCATTTCCTTACCAATTGCTTTCGTCTGAAACTCCCAGTGCGCGGCGCTCGGCTTCACATGACAGCGCTCATCCACATACTTTTCAGAACAAGCCTCCGCTCCTACAACGCTTGATCCTCCCCCTAAACCGCTTGATCCTTTCCTATCCCCTGAACTCGGAACGTTTCTTCTTACTTTCAAGACTGTGGCTTCTTCCAAAATGTTCCATGTGAAACAAAAAATAAGCTGCAAAGAGAGCAACTCTCTTCGCAGCTTGGATCTGCAATAAGGCTATGTATGGCGGAGAGGGTGGGATTCGAACCCACGGAAGGGTTGCCCCTTCGCTGGTTTTCAAGACCAGAGCCTTAAACCACTCGACCACCTCTCCAAAGCGACCAAAAAAGGGAATCCGCCCAAGCGGACGGTTCCTCTTGGTCCAATCCCCTAAGGGATAGTGATCAAAAGAACCACCTCTTATATTAGCATAGGTGACTCTACATCAACAATGTTATTTTTTGCGGATGACTGCCGCATTGTTCATATACGGCCGGAGCACGTCCGGAATGACGACGCTCCCGTCCTCCTGCTGGTAGTTCTCCAGGATGGCGGCTACCGTGCGGCCAAGCGCCAATCCGGAACCATTAAGCGTATGCACGAACTCAGGCTTCGCTTTGGCGTCGCGGCGGAATCGGATGTTCGCGCGCCGGCCCTGGAAGTCCTCGAAATTGCTGCAGGACGAGATTTCCCGATACGTCCCGCTGTGCGGCAGCCAAACCTCCAGATCATAGGTTTTGGCCGAGGAAAAGCCAAGGTCTCCCGTACAAAGCGTCATGACCCGATAGGGCAGCTTCAGCAGCTGGAGCACCTGCTCCGCGTCGGCTGTCAGCTTTTCAAGCTCGGCGTAGGACTCTTCCGGCTTGACCAGCTTCACCATCTCTACCTTGTTGAATTGGTGCTGGCGGATCAATCCGCGCGTATCCCGGCCCGCTGCTCCCGCTTCGGAACGGAAGCAGGCGCTGAACGCCACATAATACTTCGGCAGGTCGTCCACCGTCAGAATCTCGTCGCGGTGATAGTTGGTCACCGGCACTTCGGCAGTCGGAATCAGGAAAACGTCGCTGTCCTCCACCTTGTAAACATCCTCAGCGAACTTGGGCAGCTGTCCCGTGCCGGTCAGGCTGTCGCGGTTGACCAGGTAAGGCGGGAGCATTTCTTCGTAACCATGCTCATTGCTGTGCAGGTCCATCATAAAGTTGATGAGTGCGCGCTCGAGGCGTGCTCCCATTCCTTTGTAGAACACATAGCGCGAGCCGGTTACTTTGGAAGCAGCCTCAAAATCGAGAATGCCGAGATCGGTTGCAATATCCCAATGGGGCTTAACCTCGTAAGAAAAGGACGGTACCTCTCCCCACCGCCGTGCCTCCACGTTCTCTTCCTCCGATGCCCCCACAGGAACGGTTTCATTCGGAAGATTCGGCAGGCTCAGCAGAATCGCATTGCATTCTTCCTCAATGCCGCGAAGCTCCTCATCAAGCTGCTTGATCCGATCCGACACGTCGCGCATCTCGAGAATGAGCGGCTCGGCGTCCTCTTTAGCCTTTTTCTTGGCGGCCACTTCCTGCGACACCACGTTGCGGCGGTTTTTGAGCTGCTCCACCTCTTGGAGCAGAGCGCGCCGGTTGGCATCCAGGCCGGTGTACCGTCGGATATCGTCCAACGGCTTGTTCCGGTTGGCCATCGCCTGTTCGACTCGATCGTAATCATGTCTTAGCAATTTGGCATCAAACAAAAGGTATTCCTCCCTAAGAGGGCAATTTTCAACAGTTCAGTAAGATAGGACAAGCCCGCTGATCAAGCGCGGGCTTCTCTTACCATATCCAAAAAATAGGCATGCATACGGGAATCGTCGGTCAGCTCCGGGTGGAACGAGGCTACGAGCAGGTTGCTCTGGCGCGCCGCCACGATCTGGTCCTGGTACGTGCAGAGAACGTCGACTTCCGGGCCGACCCGGCCGATCAGTGGAGCGCGAATAAAGACAGCCCGCACGGCTCCCTCGACTCCCTTGATCGGCAGGTCCGCCTCAAAGCTCTCGCGCTGCCGGCCGAACGCATTCCGGATAACCGTAATATCCATGAGACCGAGGTGCGCTTCTTCCTGCCCCTCGATCTCTTTGGCCAGCACGATTAATCCTGCGCATGTGCCGAAGATCGGCTTGCCTTGCTTGGCGAATGCCTGCAGCTCCTCTAGAAAGCCGTAGAGACGCATCAGCTTGCCGATCGTCGTGCTCTCTCCGCCTGGAATGATGATCCCGTCGAGGTCGGCGAGCTGCTCCGTCCGCTTGACGGCGACCCCCGCCGCTCCCTCACGCTCCACCATCCGGATATGCTCCGCCACTGCACCCTGCAGGGCAAGTACCCCGATGTTCATCGTCTTGACCTTCTTTCCTCTTACCAGCCGCGTTCCTGCATGCGCTGGGTCACTTCAAGCTTGGAGATCTCGATGCCTTTCATCGGCGTGCCCAAGTTCTTGGAGAGCTTGGCAATGAGATCGAAATCGGTATAGTGAGTCGTAGCTTCCACGATCGCTCTCGCGAATTTCTCCGGATTGTCGGATTTGAAGATCCCCGACCCGACGAAAACGCCGTCCGAACCCAGGTGCATCATGAGGGCAGCATCCGATGGAGTTGCTACGCCGCCCGCTGCAAAGTTGACGACCGGCAGCTTGCCGGTTTCGTGAACTTGAAGAAGCAGCTCATACGGAGCGCCGACGTTCTTCGCTTCGGCCATCAGCTCGTCCTTGGACATGCTTTGCACCTTGCGGATCTGGGACATCATCATGCGCATATGACGCACGGCTTCGACGATATTGCCTGTTCCCGGCTCGCCCTTGGTCCGGATCATCGAGGCACCCTCGCCGATACGACGGAGCGCTTCTCCGATATCGCGTGCACCGCAAACGAACGGAACGGTGAAGTCATGCTTGTTGATATGATAAACCTCGTCGGCCGGCGTCAGTACTTCGCTCTCGTCGATGTAATCAACGCCCAGCGCCTCGAGCACCTTAGCTTCGACAAAATGCCCGATCCGTGCTTTGGCCATAACCGGAATGGATACGACTTTTTGGACCTCTTCTACAATTGTCGGATCTGCCATCCGGGAAACGCCGCCCGCCGCGCGGATATCCGCAGGAACGCGTTCCAGCGCCATGACGGCTACCGCTCCGGCCGCCTCCGCGATCTTCGCTTGCTCCGCATTCATGACGTCCATGATGACGCCGCCCTTTTGCATTTCAGCCATACCTCTTTTGACGCGGGATGTTCCTGTTTCCATACCTGCTTGATCCTCCTATATATCGTCAATTAGCATTACCAGATGTTGTACAAGCTTACGAACACTAATTATACAATAGCTTTTCCAGCTAGAACAGGTTTTTAATGCTTGTTCCGATGTTCGCGAAGAACTCTCCGATTCCGCGGAAGAACAAACGCAGGAAGCTGCCCTTCTCGACATCCTCGGCGGCTACCAAATCGACGGTATACGCCTGATCGTTATACTTGACGGTGGCAGTCCCGACCTTGTCCCCTTTTTTCAGCGGCGCCACCAGCTTGGCCGGCTCGATGGCCTGCGCTTCCTGGACGAATTCCTCATCCTTCGCCCCTTTTTTCGCAACGAGAGAAAGCTCGGAGCCTGTCACGGCCTTGACCGTTTTGCTTACCCCTTTGGTCAGCTTGACGGTCGGAAGAGCTGCAACCTCGCCGCCTTCTTTGACCAACACCTTCTTTTCGAAGCCGTTAAAGCCATAATCGAGCAGCTTGCGGGTTTCTTCAAACCGCTTAGGCTCCGACTTGGTGCCCATGACGACGCTGATCAGGCGCATGCCGTTCCGTTCCGCTGTTCCCGTGAAACAGTAACCGGCCTCGTCGGTATGGCCGGTTTTTAGCCCGTCCAGTCCTTGATAAGCGTATTTTTTGAAGTTGAGGACATCCTTGTTGCCCTCCAGCATCCAGTTCCAGTTGATCATCGGAGCCTTGTCGGACGCTCTCAGCTTCTGGGCAGGAATCTTCGTGAAGTCCAGCACTTCCTTGTGTTCCTTCAAAATGGTATACGCGAGCTTGGCGGAATCCTTAGCCGACATCTTCGTCTCGCCCTGGAGCTCCTTCGGCGCGTATTTGCCGAGATCGCCACGGGTGAGACCGGTCGCGTTGATGAAATACGCATCCTTGCTCAGTCCCATTTTCTTGGCTTCCTCATTCATCATCTTGGCGAAGTTCTCCTCGGTATGGCCGATCTTCTCGGCCAGCGCGACCGTTGCGTCGTTAGCCGAATAGATGGACATGGCCGAGAACATATCCTTGACCGACAGCTGCTCACCGAACGCAAGCAGGTCGCCTGAGCCAATGACATCGGCCGAATACTGGCTGACCTGGACCTGTTCGTCCCACTTCAACTCGCCGCTTTTGATTTTCTCGAGCACTATGTATTCCGTCATCATCTTGGACATACTTGCCGGCGGAAGAGCTTCGTCTCCATTGAAGTCATAGAGAATCTGCCCCGTCGAGGCGTCCATCAGAACCGCCGATCGAACGTCGAGCTTCAAATCGACCGCTTCCGCGGCCTGTACCTTAGCGCTGCTGCCGAGCAGCGAGAATGGGATCATCCACAAGGCTAATGCCGCCACCAGGACGGGCTTCCATTTTTGTTTACGAGCCGATGCCAACTTGTTTCCCCTCATTGCCAAATGAATCTTCACCTCTCACACTCCCATGGATATACTCGTCTCATTTTAACACAAAGCGCTTCCTCACAACAAAAAAGAAGCCAGATGGCCGGAAACTTTCTACAATTTATTGAAAAGATTTGATTCAAAATCGCCACAAAAAAACAGGGCGACGATTCGCCCTGTTCCATGTTTGGCTTATTCGGCTTACAGAGAATAGTTCGGAGCCTCTTTGGTAATCTGCACGTCGTGCGGATGGCTTTCGCGCAGACCGGCATTCGTGATGCGTACGAACTGCGTATCGTTCTTCAGCTCCGTGAGCGTGCGGGTACCGCAGTAGCCCATTCCCTGAATCAGACCGCCAATCATTTGATGCACGATGTCTTTGAGCGGTCCTTTGTAGGCGACCCGGCCCTCAATGCCTTCCGGTACGAGTTTGGACTCATTCTCCTGGAAGTAACGATCCTTGCTGCCTTCCTTCATGGCGCCGATGGAGCCCATGCCTCGGTACACCTTGTACCGGCGGCCCTGATAGATCTCCGATTCGCCCGGGCTCTCTTCCGTGCCGGCGAACAGGCTGCCGATCATGACAGCGTCGGCTCCTGCCGCAAGCGCCTTGGTAATCTCGCCGGAATACTTGATGCCGCCGTCTGCGATGATGGGAACGCCGTATTCGCGAGCTACCGATGCGCAATCGTAGATCGCTGTCATCTGAGGTACCCCAATACCGGCTATAATCCGGGTCGTACAAATCGAGCCCGGTCCGATGCCTACCTTCACGACGGAAGCACCCGCTTCGATCAGGTCGCGTGTTCCATCACCGGTCGCGACGTTGCCGGCCACGATGAGCAGTTCGGGGAACATCTCCCGCAGTTGGCGAACCGTATTGAGGATGTTGATGTGGTGGCCGTGTGCCGAATCCACGACGATCAGATCGACGCCCGCGTCCACCAGTGCAGTCGCACGCTCCATGGCGTCCTTGGACACGCCGATTGCCGCGCCTACCACCAGGCGGCCCTGTTCGTCCTTCGCCGCGTTCGGGAATTGAATCGCCTTCTCGATGTCTTTAATGGTAATAAGGCCTTTCAGCTCATTGTTCTCGTCGACAAGCGGAAGCTTCTCGATCTTATGCTTCTGCAGAATCTCTTCAGCCTGCTCCAGCGTCGTACCGACTGGTGCCGTAATCAGATTCTCTCTCGTCATGACGTCCTTGATCTGAATCGAAAAATCATGCACGAACCGCAGATCCCGGTTAGTCAAAATCCCGACCAGCTTGTTGTGCTCGTCCACGATCGGCACACCCGAGATCCGGTACTTGCTCATCAGCTCCTCGGCATTGTAGACATGATGCTCCGGGGTTAAGGAGAACGGATTGGTGATGACGCCGCTCTCGGACCGCTTCACCCGGTCCACTTCCTCGGCCTGCTGGGCGATGCTCATATTCTTGTGAACGACGCCAATGCCGCCTTCACGGGCCAAGGCGATGGCTAACGCAGCCTCTGTTACGGTGTCCATAGCTGAGCTAAGCATGGGAATGTTTAGCTTCAGCTTGCCGAGGCGAGTCGAAACATCGACCTGCTTCGCCCCGAACACCTCCGATTTGCGGGGTACCAACAAGACGTCGTCAAACGTCAGCCCTTCTTTTGCGAATTTCGTCTCCCACACTTCCGTATCCTCCCTTAGACAATCATGATGGTTTAGTCGAATGTTCTCTTCTATTATCGACCTTTTACAAAAATGGCATGTCCACCCTACAGAGAGACGCTCCATTCGTTGCTGTGCGTTAGTTCAGGATACATCCCTGAACGGATATTATATGCAATAGTATCAAACGCACAATTTTTATGTCAAGCCAGCTTTCCTGGCAGTTTACAACAAAAGCCTCACTGCATTATGCAGCAAGGCTTTGTTCGTCTGCTTGGCAACGTCCTACTCTCCCGGAACCCTTCGGTTCAAGTACCATCGGCGCTGGAGGGCTTAACGGTCGTGTTCGAGATGGGTACGCGTGGTTCCCCTCCG
>NZ_BOSI01000005.1 GCF_018403265.1 Paenibacillus sp. J31TS4 | reverse complement strand
AATAGCTGTTTGGTGATAATGGCGGAGGGGAACCACGCGTACCCATCTCGAACACGACCGTTAAGCCCTCCAGCGCCGATGGTACTTGAACCGAAGGGTTCCGGGAGAGTAGGACGTTGCCAAGCAGTGCATTCCCTGATAGCTCAGTTGGTAGAGCACTCGACTGTTAATCGAGTTGTCACAGGTTCGAGTCCTGTTCGGGGAGCCATATGGAGAGGTGTCCGAGTTGGCCGAAGGAGCACGATTGGAAATCGTGTAGGCGTCACAAGCGTCTCGAGGGTTCGAATCCCTCTCTCTCCGCCATATAGGGCCCGTTGGTCAAGGGGTTAAGACACCTCCCTTTCACGGAGGTAACAGGGGTTCGAATCCCCTACGGGTCATAGTAAGGGCGCTTAGCTCAGCTGGGAGAGCATCTGCCTTACAAGCAGAGGGTCGGCGGTTCGATCCCGTCAGCGCCCACCATAGAAGTTTTACTGACGCGGGGTGGAGCAGCCCGGTAGCTCGTCGGGCTCATAACCCGAAGGCCGCAGGTTCAAATCCTGCCCCCGCAACCAATTTTCCCAATAGGGAACCTAGTGTGGAGCCGTGGTGTAGAGGCCTAACATGCCTGCCTGTCACGCAGGAGACCGCGGGTTCGAATCCCGTCGGCTCCGCCATTTGATTCAAGGCTCGGTAGCTCAGTTGGTAGAGCAGAGGACTGAAAATCCTCGTGTCGGCGGTTCGATTCCGTCCCGAGCCACCATTGAATCTTAGGAATGGTTGCAAACTTAATTGTTCTGTAGTACAATTGAATGGCTTTCTTATCTTGGAGGATTAGCGAAGTGGCCAAACGCAGCAGACTGTAAATCTGTTCTCTTACGAGTTCGGTGGTTCGAATCCATCATCCTCCACCATTACAGGGGCATAGTTTAAAGGTAGAACAAAGGTCTCCAAAACCTTTGGTGTGGGTTCGATTCCTGCTGCCCCTGCCAGTCGATATTCAAACTTGTTTGTTATGGCGGTCGTGGCGAAGTGGTTAACGCACCGGATTGTGGCTCCGGGATCCGAGGGTTCGATTCCCTTCGATCGCCCCATATTTATCCCACCTACATACCACATTGGGGATTAGCCAAGCGGTAAGGCAACGGACTTTGACTCCGTCATGCCCAGGTTCGAATCCTGGATCCCCAGCCAGTTATGCGGAAGTGGCTCAGCGGTAGAGCATCGCCTTGCCAAGGCGAGGGTCGCGGGTTCGATTCCCGTCTTCCGCTCCATTGTATGTTTCGAGGCGCCATAGCCAAGTGGTAAGGCAGAGCTCTGCAAAAGCTTTACCCCCAGTTCGAGTCTGGGTGGCGCCTCCAACTTTTCTTACTATGCGCAAATGAATGAAACCTCTAAGGCAAACGCCTTAGAGGTTTTTTGGTAATGAAGGTTATTTTGTAGAAACCTCCGCTTTCGACCGGAAGCTGTAGGCCCAGGCTTTGGCTTTGGCTTTATGCTCGTCCGTTACGTGACCCGCCAGTGTCTTAACGGCTCCCAAGATGATCGCGGCGTCGTCGGTCCATCCAACTCCCAGAAGAATGTCCGGGATTGCGTCCATCGGTAGGATAAAGTAGGCGAGCGCGGCCAGGGCGATGGCTTTTGCCTTTTTGGGAGTGGCTGGGTCCGTTGCGGCATAAAACAAGGCTACTGCTTCTAACGCGAAGGGAACCTTGGCAAACGTTCTTTTCATCTTCCCCCAAAACTTTTCCTTCACATAGGCTTCCTGCTTGGCCTCATCTACGGGAACCAACGCCGTAGAGGGTGACATCGATTTGGCAGCCATCCGGTTTCCTCCCTCCTTGCTTGCTAAGTGGCTTCAAAGGCTTTTCCATAGGTATTTACCCTCTGTATAAAGGCCTGAAACGTTATACGAATTAGGGCCGAATTCGTTGCAAATAGGGGAAGATGCATGGTATAATACATACTGTTCTTATTTTTTGTGCCCTTAGCTCAGCTGGATAGAGCGTTTGACTACGAATCAAAAGGTCAGGAGTTCGAATCTCTTAGGGCACGCCATTTTTTTTATCGCTTCCGACGGAACACTTGTCAGGCAAAAGGCCGATGGAGATTGGGCCGCCTTAACTAAGGTGGGCAGGCATGACCAGGAAGCACATGAAAACATATGCCGGTGTGGCGGAATGGCAGACGCGAACGACTCAAAATCGTTTGGGGAGACCCGTGGAGGTTCGAGTCCTCTCACCGGTACCACTTTGTAGGATCAGTTCATTGGATATTAATCTGATGAACTTTTTTTTGATTCTAATTTCGCTGAGATCCAACTTTGGAAGTGTACGCCAATGCATATAAAGGGTTGCCGTGGGGGAAACATCCTGGAGCCCTGTTTGCCGATGCGTTGCAGTCTCTCCTTTACCGTCCAACAACACCACCCGTTAAACGGGTGGTGTTGTGATTTTTTTGACGCATGCTATCCATATAATCTGACATAGCTTAGAAATGGGATCTCCCAGTTCCATTGAGCATTTGTCCCGTTACCCATCGGCCGTCAAGTGAAGCCGTGAAAGCCACGATATCCGGAGGCTCGCCAATGCGTCCAAGAGCCCATATCTCTACGGCTGACTTGCGTCCATCGGGTGTGTGGAGCCATGACGCGTTTACGTTCGTATCGGTTATGCCGGGCATGACTGCGTTCACAGTAATCCCCCGTGGACCTAGGAGCTTAGCTAGGTGTAGGGTGAATGTATTCAGAGCGCCTTTACAGGGGCGAAGGGCCCATTTTTGTGGCAAAAAGGGTTTCCCAGCAGGAACCTGTTACATGTTCCCCTTGTCAAGGGGGTTGGCTTCAGGCATAATGGCATTATCTAATCAATAGATTAACATAAGAAGGAGGAGATGCCTGTTTGCGAATAATGATCGAGTGGGCCGTGGTTTCTCCCTCCCCACCACGGACCGCAGTAGGGATACTTAGCTAGATCGGTATACCAGAGAGGGAAATCAGTTGAGTGGGCTTTTCCAGCAAAGGGTCAAGCGACAGGTCCCTTCGGGAGAACGAGGGACTAGCGCAGCGATTCTAGGGGCGCCTCAGGAATGAAAACGGCAAAAGGATGATGGATGTTGGGTTGGTTACTAATAGGGGGACTGGCAGCCGGATGTGTGGTTCTGGCGCCACTGCTTTATTTTGCTTGGATGCATGGAGGAGTTTACCGAAAGGGGAATGCGGATGCGCTCATCATCCTGGGATATAAATGTGACCAGGACCGGATTCATCCGCTGTTAAAGGACCGTCTGGATACTGCGCTTCGCTTGTGGAGCAAATTCCGGTTTCAGAAAATCCTCCTCTCCGGAGGAGCGGTTACCTCCTCGCTGTCCGAGGCCGAGATCATGAAACGGTATTTGGAGGAGAATGGAGTACCGGCTGATAAGCTGCTATTGGAAACGGTGTCCCGAAACACGGTCCACAATCTGGTCAACTGCCGTGTGATCATGGAACAAGAAGGACTGGCTAGCTGCGTGATCCTCTCAAACTCCTTTCACATCCGGCGAATTCGCTATATCGCCTCCTGCATCGGAATGCCGGCTATGTGCTTCGGCTCGAGGAGCTTGTCGGCCCTTCGGTATCAGATCAAGCTGACGTATGACGAGATCAAGGCGTTCCGGCTGACGCTTCCCTGGATCCGAAGAGCGCAGCAGACCAAGCCGGGCGAAATGATGGGACAGCTGACGCAGGAGCAAAGGGTGGTAAGTAAAGGGGCGTAGTTTGGCAACCGAGCGGATGGCTGGACTCCTGCCCACTTAGCAAGCTCCCACGAAAGTGCCGCGGCTATAGCGGGCCTTCCGCCAGCGCTGTAACTAGAAGCGTGTATTGAGCGGCCTGCAGGCGATGACAACTCGGGGATGAGCCATAACGGAGGCTATTTCGGAAGTGGGAAAGCGCAAATAGGACGAAATCCTCTCGACAGACAAGAAAGCAGGCGACCTTTTGTTAAAAAACCGTTAAAATAATGGAAGGGGTTTTGTACAGAGCCAGCTTCTTGAAGTAAACTTAATAGCAGAAGCTCCATCCATGTTGAGGTAAAGGAAGGTCTACACAAATGTCTGCCGAAAAAACGCCAAGCCATCAGCTGCTCAAATCCATCAACCAGCAAAAGGTGCTTCATCTCATTTTCGCAGAAGGGCCGATCTCCCGTGTGGAGCTGGCGGACAAAACGGGATTGAACCAGCAGACTATCACTAATATCGTGAATCGGCTGCTCAAGGACCAATTGGTCGTGGAAGGGACACCTTCGGCCAGCAGTGGAGGACGCAAGCCGGTGCCGCTCACGATTAACGGAAAAGACATGTACGCCATTGGCATTGAAGTGGCGGTCAGGTACATCCGCGGGGTCCTGATGAACTTTGCGGGCGATACGATCGCTGCCGTCGAGCATACCGTCACCAAGTACGATGATCAGGAGCATCCCGTCCGGCTGATCGGGGAGGCCGTTCAGGAGCTGCTCACCTCAGTCCCCGATCTGTCCAAGCTGAAGGGAATCGGATGCAGCATCCAGGCGCTCGTCAACACGAAGCAGGGGGTCATTGTGTATTCCCCGGGTCTGCGCTGGAACCATTTTCCGCTTAAACAGCGTCTGGAGGAAAGGTTCGGAATCCCTGTCTATCTGGAGAATGACGTCAACCTGCATGCGGTCGTCGAGAACATGAACGGGTTGCTTTCCGATTCGCTCGATAACGTGACACTCAAGTTTGATTACGGCTTCGGCGGAGCGGTCGTATTCCAGAAACAGCTGTACGCCGGAGCGAATCATGTAGCTGGCGAATTCGGCCATTACAAAGGATTCACCGGAGAGCACGCCTACCTATGCCATTGCGGACGCAAAGGCTGCCTCACCCAGCTGGCTTCCTCAAGCGGCTTGTACCGCAACAAGGGACTTCGGCTGCACGCCTTTAACGAAGCTATCCGGGCGAAGGACCCGGCCAGTCTCGAGCTGCTAGATGTGATAATCGAGGCGGTAGGGACAGCGCTCAGCAATATTATTACCTTCTTCAATCCCGACCATGTCATGCTGACCGGCCGCTGGATCGAAACGATGGGCGACATCCTCGTCCCGGCGTTTCGGGAGAAAGTACAGGAGCTCGTACCCGAGTCCTGCCGTTCCGTGAAGCTGGTGTACACACCGGTCATTCCGGACGACGCGATCCTTGCTGTAGGGCTTGTCAAAAAGTATTATTTTGATGTTCCGCTGGACAGCTTGTCCTTACAAAATTAATGAATAGAAATGGAGACTTGAACCTAATGAAACGCTATCGCTTGATTGCTCTTGATCTGGACGGCACTACGCTGACCGACGAAAAAACCCTCAGTCCCGCCACCAAGGAATGGATCGGAAAGGCCATGGATGCCGGCATCCATGTCATCTTCTCGACGGGCCGCGGTGTGCAAACGGCAGGCGGCTTCCGTGAGGAGCTTGGGCTGCAGACGCCGATGGTGTTTTTGAACGGAGCGGATCTGTGGCGTACACCTACAGAGCATTACAAGCGCCATCTGTTCCTCCGGGACGATATTGTCCGTCTGCACAAGCTGGCGATGGAAGCCGATGCGCACTATTGGGGCTACAGCATCGAAAGCCTCAGCAGCCGGAAGAACTGGACGGACGCGCATTTCGACGAGAACTGGATGAAGTTCGGCATGAGCCACCCGGATCCGGTCGTTCTGAAACAATTAAGAGAGACGGTCAAGGAGTGGGGATTTGAGGTCACACACTCCCATGTGACCAACATGGAAATCTCTCTGCTCGGCGTTACGAAAGAAAGCGGCGTTCGCGAGGTTTGCGACATGCTCGACATTTCGATGGACGAGGTCATCGCGATGGGCGACAGCCGGAACGATTACTTCCTGCTCAAGGCAGCCGGTCTTGGCGTTGCCATGGGCAACGCGGAGGACGAGATTAAGGAAATGGCCGACGCCCAGACGGCGACCAACCAGGAAGACGGAGTCGCTCTGGCTATTCAGAAATATATCTTCGGCATTGATGCGCCGACGAAGGTTATGCTGTAAACCTCTCTGCACTTGCCCTTATAGGTCTTCATTCACAAGCCCCCGAAAGAGCCAAAACGGCCCATCGGGGGTTTTGTTTTTGCAAAGAAACTATGGGAACAGCGAGGTCCCGGCTGATCACGGCAAAAAGCGGTCCCTAGGGACCGCTTTTTCGGATTACACCCGGTTATCTTGCCGGTTGGTAGCCAAGACAAGCAAGTCGGGAAGCCATAAGACCAAACGTGCTAGAGGGACGTCTGGCTAACGATTGGGAAGAATGAGGCGCTTACTGGCCGGGCTCCTTCCATCTGCCTTCCACGCCGGCTTCCTTCATGGCGTCGTTCACTTCCTTGATGATCTGAGCGCCGCCTTTGTCCATGTAGTCCTTGACCATCTTATCCCAATCGGAGAGAGGCCTCTGGCCGACGATCATCTTGGTCTGCTCGTCGTACAGCATCTTGTTCAGATCGCTATCCTTAGACTGCTTGGTCTCGGAGAAGACGGAGTTGACCGGGTTGAAGTAATGCTTCGTTTCCTTGTGCAGCTTCTCGAACTGCTGCGCGACGTTGACGAGAAGCGGCGTGCTGTAGGTTTTGGAGTATCCGTTCGCTTCATCGTTCGGTGCCCAGGCGATGCCGTCCGGATAGTAAAGCGCCGGGGAGAGGCCTTTTTCGGCCGGCTCGCTTGCGATGTTGCCGTTGACGATCTTGTAGCCGGTGCCTTCGTTGCCCTTGAACCAGTCGAAGTCCGGGTTGCTCTTGTTCATCTCTTCCGGCTTGTAGTACTTGCGGCCGAAGTCCATCATCTCCATAATCCGGTCGATCTTCTCCGGCTCCTTGGCAAGCTTGGCGCTGAACATGGTCATGCCATAGGCGCCGGAGGTCGAGGCGAAGCCCTGCGTGCCGTCCGGAGCGACGAATGGAGGAACCGGCGCCAGCTTGGCGTTCGGGACCGCTTCCACCAGGCTCTGCATGTACGGCTCGCTCATGCCGCGCGGCGTCCCGATGAAGATACCTGCCTTGCCGGAGTAGAACTCTTTGTTCGTCTGAGCCCAGTTCATGACGGCGAAGTCCTGCGTAATGGCGCCCTGTTTATACAGGTCCGCCATCCAGGCGACCTTTTCCTTCTGGGCATCCGAGATGGAGCCCGGAATCAGCTGGCCGTCTTTGTTTTTGTGGTACCAGGCAGTGAAATCCCAGTAGGCGCCCATCGCATAGTTCGGGTTGATGTTCTGGGCCATGGCGATGCCATACGTATCGTTCTTGCCGTTTTTGTCCGGATCGTTCTTGGTGAAGGCAAGCGCGACCTGCTTCAGCTCTTCGTAGTTGGTCGGCATCTTGAGCCCGAGGTTTTCCAGCCAGTCGGTGCGGATCATGGCGGTCAGCTGGTAGTTGATCGGGTAGTAACGCGGAATGGCGTAAATTTTGCCGTTGACGGTGAACGCCTTGAGGACGTCCTTCGGAATCAGCTTAAAGCTAGGGTACTTCTCGATGTAATCGTTCAGCGGCAGGAAGGCTCCCTGCTTGGCCCACTTGTAGAAGTTGGCGTCCGCTCCTTCCATGACCGTGATGTCCGGCACTTCGCCGGACGCAATCGTGGCGCTCAGCTTTTGGATATAGTCGGATTGCACGACAAGTGTCGGCTTGTAGTCGATATTGAACTTCTCGTTGATCATCTTGACGCCGCGGCCGTCGGCCGGAGGCAGGTTGCCGAAGGCGAAGCTCATCATGGAGACGGTGAATTTTTTGTTCGCGGCGTTCCCTCCGCCGCTAGGCGCAGGTGCTGCGCTGCCTTCCGGCTTGCTGGACGAGCAGGCCGCTGTGGTAAGCGCCATGACGGCAGCAAGGCTGACGGCCAATGTTTTCTTTTTGTTCATGTCCAAACCCCTCTCTTTGTCATGAAAACGAAATGAAAGCTCGATTCCTTCGCAATGGCTGCCGGGCTCAGCCTTTTACCGAACCGAGCATCACCCCCTTGGCGAAGTGTTTTTGCAGAAACGGGTAGACGAGAATGATGGGCAGGATGGACAGCAGGATCGCGGCCATCTGGATCGTCTCGGCAGGCGGGGCGTTTTCCATCAGAGCGGCCCCTCCAGCAAGGGTGGAAGTTGGCTCGTTGACGATGACGATCTGCCGGAGAATGACCTGTACGGTCCACTTGGCGGGATCGTTCAAATAGAGAATCGCACTGAAGTAGTTATTCCAGTGTCCGACCGCATAGAAGAGGCCGAAGGCGGCCAGCGCGGGCTTGGACAGCGGCAGAATAATCTTCCAGAACGTCTGGAGCTCAGTGGCACCGTCGATGCGCGCCGCTTCGTTCATCTCGCTCGGGATGCCCATAAAGAACTGCCGCATGACGATCAGGTTGAAGGGCGCGATCGCCACTGGCAGGATAAGAGCCCAAATGGTATTGAGCAGGCCGGTTTCCTTGACGACCAGGTAGGTCGGGATCATCCCGGCGGAGAACAGCATCGTGAACAGCACCAGGAAGAGCATGACCCGCTGGCCGATCACAGGGCGGGACAGCACATACGCAAACGTCGAGGTGAAGAACAGGTTAACGACTGTTCCCAGGATCGTCACGTAGACGGTCACGAGCAGCGACCGGGGGAACGCAGGGGAGGACAGGATGAATCGGTACGCGTCCATCACCCACGTTTTGGGAACGAGCAGGATGTCCGACTGCAGGAAATCCTTATACGAAGAGAAGGATACCGAGAAGACATACAGGAACGGGAAGAGCATCGCGGCCGCGATCAACGCGAGCAGGATGTAATTCACCGTATCGAGAACCAAGTTGCCGATAGACTTGTCGCGCATGGAGACGGCCTCCTTTTCACAGATTCATACATTAATAGACGCCTTCTTCGCCGAACCGCTTGGCCAGGTAATTCGCGCCCATTACGAGAATGAGGCCGACCACGCCCTTGAACAGGCCGACGGCGGTGGCGAAGCTGTAGTCGGATTGCTCGATCCCCTTGAAGTAAACGAACGTATCGAGCACGTTGCCGGTATCCTTGTTGAACGGATTCAGCATCAGCCAGATCTGCTCGAAGCCCGAATCGAGCACGGAGCCCAGACGGAGAATGAGCAGGATGATAATCGTCGAACGGATGGAAGGGAGCGTGATGTGCCATGTCTGTCTCCAGCGGTTCGCCCCGTCCATGACGGCAGCCTCGTACAGGTTCGGATTGACGCCTGCGAGCGCGGCGAGGAAGATGATCGTTCCCCAACCGGTCTCCTTCCAAATCACCTGTCCGACAATAAGCGGCTTGAAGTAGGCCGGGTCAGTCAAAAACGGGATGGCCGGCAGGCCGATCGACTTGAGGATCTCGTTGATCAGCCCTTCGCTCTTCAGGAAGAGGACGCAAATGCCGATGACGACGACCCAGGACAGGAAGTGGGGCAGATAAACAACCGTCTGGATAATCCGCTTATAGAGCTGGTTGCGGACCGCATTCAGCATAAGGGCGAGGACGATTGGGATCGGGAAAGCAAAGACGATTTGCAGAAACGAGATGAACAGCGTGTTCCAGATGACCCTCAGCACTTCGGTGTCGCTGAAGATTTTGCGGAACTGGCCAAGACCCACCCACTCGCTTCCGAAGAAGCCCTGAAACGGACTGTAGTCGTTGAAAGCGATCACAAGTCCGAACATGGGCAAATACTTGTAGATCAGAAAGTACAAAATACCAGGAAGAGCGAGCAGGAGAAGGGCTCGGTCTTTATGGAGGCGCTTTCGCAATTTCTGAAACCGGGTTTGTGAAGCGGCGGACGGAGCAGGGGAAGAAGGGTACAGGTCTGCTGCCATATTCAGCCTCCTTTGTCCAATATAGCTTGTGCAATATGCTTTGATCGTCGCACGGGGCGGATTTAATTGCAATTATCATCGCCGGGCGCAGTTCCGAAACCCCGCGTCAAGCCTGAGGTTTGGGCAACAAATGATAAAGAAACGGAATAAAGATAAACGCCTCGGCACGGTCCGGCCTGAAGGAAGGCGCGGGACCGCCGCCGAAGCGCCGGCTGCCTAGTCCGCCTGACATGGCGGATCGAGGGCTTGGAGGAGTGAAGGAATGGAGGTTACCCGCCATTGTCGCGAAACCGCTTGCGATATTGCCCGGGCGGCATGTCGGTCACCTGCTTGAACACGCGGGTGAAATTCTGAACGGTGGTGTAGCGCAGACGCTCGGCGATCTCCTTGATCGGCATCTCTGACTGGACGAGCCATTCCTTGGCCTTCTCCATCCGAATCTGGATCAGATAGTCGCTGAAGGTCCGGCCGGTCTCTTCCTTGAAGATGCGGCTCATCTGGGACAGCGACTTGCCGAAATGGTAAGCGACTTGCTGAAGTGACAGGTCGGTCTCCAGATGGGCGTCCACATAGTCGCATATTTCACGGGACAGCGACTTAAGCTTCTGCTCGTAGCCAGCGTCGAGCGCCTCGATGATCGAGGGCAGCAGGTTTTCCGCCAGCCAGGAGCGGACCTCCGGCAGGGAAAGCTTGCTGTACAGCTCCTTGTACGGATCTCCGTCGAAGACTTGGTCGGGTTCAACCCCCTTGCTCTGGATGTGCATGCTCAGCTCCCCAATCAGATAAGCGAACAGGCCGAGGGCGGATTCCGAGTGGCGGGTATACCGGGGCACCGCCTCCAGCAGCTGATCGAGCGCATGGACGGCCCCGTTCAGGTGGCAGTCGGCCACTTGGTCGACGATCGCCTTTTGCAGATGGATAAGCGTGCTGCTGGACTGCTGGACGCTCGGCTTGATGTCTTCCCGGGCAATCACCCGATTGGAGCCGAGCAGCAGCCTATAGCCGAGCAGCTCGGCAGCGTGGTCATACGCTTCCTTGATGCCCGGGTAGAAGCGGCCCGGTGCGCCCAGGGCGACCGTAACGGTGAATTGAAAATACTGCCGTACCATGACGAGGAACTCGTCCGCGAGCTGTCGCACCTCGGCATCCGTCTCCTCGTCCGTCCGGTCGCAGCCGAGGATGAGTGCGATCTGGCCGGGCAGCGGCATCGCTGTCGTCGCGGGCAGGCGCTCCTCGAACAGCTCCTCGGCCATTTTGCGAAGCGCGTAGAGCATCAGCGACCGGTCCTTCTCCCGGTAGAGCCGCTCGAACGAGACATACTCGTCGACGTCTACGAGCATGACGTAGAACCATTGGCCGCTGATCGGCAGGCCGTAGCGCTCTGTCTTGCGGGCGATCTCCTCACTGCTCATTTCGCCGCGCAGCAGCTGCTGCAGCACGGTCTCCTTCAGATAAGGGATCTGGTCGTGCAACTCCCGGCGGAGCGCCTGATTCGTGTCCACCATTTGCTGGATAAACGAATCTAGCGCCTGCAAATCGCCGGTGGGACCGGAGCCTCGGCTCGGCTTGCCATCCCCGGACAGCCTGGTGAGCAGCCGCTGGATCGGAAAGTAGAGGCGGTGCGATCCGATGAAGGAGACAAGGACCCATAGCAGGACAAGCACGCCGACGATCGACCAGGTAACGATCTGGATGTTGTTGGCCTTGGCGGTCAAATCCTTTTGCGAAGTCATTGCAATATAGGTCCAGCCGTTGAATGACGATTTCTGGGAGGAGAGCAGATAATCGGTGCCGCCGATCGAGACCGGGCCCGGGGAGGAGGAGGGATTCTCCCAGAACTGGTACAGCTGCGACTCCTTGGGGAGCCTCGTGCCGATTTCTTTAGGTTCCTGGCTCATTACGATCATGCCGTTCTGGTCCAGGACGAGCAGACGTCGGTTGTTGCCGAGGCTCGCCTGGTGAAAGAACGAGGTGAGCTTCTCGGCCTGTGCGTGGATGATGACATAGCCGTCGGGCTTGTCCGCGAAAAAGAGCGGCACCGGCCGAACGACCAAGAGATCACTGCGGTTCGCCTTGCCGTCGGGAGGGAGCGCGGCGGCCGCGCTCAGGTCGATCTTGTCCAGATCGCCGGCGAACGGAAATTCCGATAGAGGGATGTAGCCGTACCGGGACGAATAGACCTTGCCGTACGCCCGGTAAACGATGGAGACGTCGTAGTGAAAATCGGAGAAGCTCCGCTGCTTTTGCACAGTATCGATCATGGCGAGCGTGTAGTCGAGCTGCTGAACCATCGGTCCCTTCTCGATCGACTGCTCGACCGCCGAATGGTTGGCGAGGGTGATGGCCGCCTTGTCCAGGCTCTGCAGCAGACTATTCACCTGATTGGAGAATTGGCGGAGGATAATCTCGTGGTTCCGGTTAACCTCCTTTTGGATGGCGCGGGAATCGATATAGGAGGAGACGAAGCCCAGCAGGATGACGGGCACGATACTTAAGAACAGAAGTGAAAGGAACAGCTTGCGTTTGAAGGAAGCGTTAGTCCAAATCCGGGAATAGGTATTCATGTGGAAAAGACTCCTTCTGCCATTGTAATTAGAAAATTCGACATAATGGAGGAAGAATCCTTCTATTATGTTCAAAAAGAACACGAATTCCAATGGAAGGAAAAATGTTGAAAATTGCCGAGCATCGGCTCTCCTCTCTGTTTGACGGAAAGGTCGGAAGTGTAAGGTACAGTGGAATCCTTTTTTTCCGACAACGAGGTGAGAGCAAGGATGGACTTCAATTATTCTCTCGACTACAAAACGCTCGATTTCCGGGAGAATCCGCATCTGTACCGGATCGGCAGAGGCGAGCAGGGGGTATTGATGGTAGAGCCCTACAAAAGCGAGCTGCTGCCCCATTGGCGCTTTCGGACGCCGGAGCTGGCCAGCGATTCGTCGGAGATGATCTACGGCATGTTTCTCGCTTACCTGGAGGAGGACGATTTTGTCGGAGCCGATATGGCCCGCAAATTTCTCCAGATGGGCTATTCGCGGGCCAGGCGGTATGCCAATCATCGGACGGGACGGAAGTATTCCAAGCGAAGCGGGGATGTGCTGCCTTACGATTTTGACCCGGAAAAAGCAAGGGCGGCGGCCATCTTCAGGGAAAAATGGGAGCTGGCCAAAGAGAACAAAGAGTACAAGGCGATGAAAAAGCGCCATCGGGCGCTGCACGAAGTCGAGGAAAGCCACGCATAGCGCGGTCTCCATCTAAGATGGAGGCTTATTTTTTTGAGGGGAAACGAAAAAGCGGACAGGCTGCAGCCGAAGAAGCGGACGGTACGCATGAAGGGCGGTCATGAAGCAAGGGACCGCCGCCATACATATAGAAGAACGGCCGGGCGTCCGGCTTGCATCAAAACCGGCGAAGGGAGGCTATGGGTTGATTACCTTCCGGAAGGTCAACAAGTCGTTCGGGTCGTTCCAGGTGCTGAAGAATATCGAACTGGAAGTGGCCGAGGGAGAGGTTGTCGTGGTCATCGGGCCCTCCGGCTCGGGCAAGAGCACGCTGCTGCGCTGCATCAATCGTCTCGAGGAGATCACCACAGGCGAGCTGTATGTGGAAGGCGTTCCGCTGCACAACCGGGGGACCGATCTCAACAAGGTGCGGCGCCGGATCGGCATGGTGTTCCAGCAGTTCAATCTGTATCCGCACAAAACGGTGCTGGGCAACATCATGCTCGCACCGGTCAAGGCGCTCGGCATTCCGGAGCAGGAAGCAAGGGAGACCGCCCTCGCTTACCTGGCCAAGGTAGGCATTCCGGAGAAGGCGGACGCCTATCCGTCGCAGCTGTCCGGCGGCCAGCAGCAGCGGGTGGCCATCGCCCGTGCGCTGGCGATGAAGCCGGCGATCATGCTGTTCGACGAGCCGACGTCGGCGCTCGACCCCGAGATGATCGGCGAGGTGCTCGACGTCATGAAGACGCTCGCCCGGGAAGGAATGACGATGGTGGTGGTGACTCATGAGATGGGATTCGCGAGAGAGGTGGCGGACCGGATCGTCTTCATGGACCAGGGCGCGATCGTGGAGGAGGCCGAGCCGGCTGCCTTCTTCGCCGAGCCCCGGGAAGAGAGAGCCAGGCTGTTCCTCAGCAGGCTGCTGAGGCATTAGAGACCAACAGGAGGGACGTCATGAACAAACGGGGGATTCGGTTACTGCTGGGGGTTGTGCTGACGCTGCTGCTGTTTGCGGTGACCGCTTGCGGGACGAAGAGCGGGGGTGACGGCGGGGGAGGCGCATCGGCTTCGCCGCTCGCGCCCAGCACAGCCGCAACTGTTAAGCCCAGCGACTCGCCTGCGCCGAGCGCTGCAGCGGAGGGAGGGCCGGCGCTGGAGGCGATCAAGAAGCGCGGCAAGCTGGTAGCCGGCGTCAAGTTCGATACGAAGCTGTTCGGGCTGAAGGACCCGGTGTCCGGCAAGGTTGAAGGCTTCGACGTCGATATCGCGAAGGCACTCGCGAAGCAGATCTTCGGCGACGAAAGCAAGCTCGAGCTGAAGGAGGTCACCTCCAAGACGCGGATGCCGATGCTGACCAACGGGGAGATCGACATCATCATCGCCACAATGACCATTACGGAGGAACGCAAGAAGGAGGTAGAGTTCTCCGACGTCTACTTCAAGGCAGGCCAGTCGCTGCTCGTGAAGAAGGGCAGCCCGATTCAATCGATCGCCGACGTCAAGAAGGGCACCAAGGTGCTGGGCGTGAAAGGATCCACCTCGGTCGTCAACATAAAGCAGAAAGCGCCGGAGAGCACCGTGCTGGAATTCGAAAACTACCAGGACGCCTTTACCGCTCTGAAGGCCGGTCAGGGGGATGCGCTGACGACGGACAACGCCATATTGTACGGCATGACGAAGCAGGACCCGAACTATGTGGTCGTCGGAGGAACGTTCACCGACGAGCCGTACGGCATCGCCATCAAAAAGGGAGAAACGGCCTTCGTCGGGTACGTGAACGGCTTCCTGAAGTCGCTTAACGCAAGCGGCGAATACGCCAAGCTGTACGAGAAATGGATCGGCGAGAAGCCGCCGCAGTAACGGGCTGCCCGGGCGGCCGGAAGCCGGCCGCCGGGGGGAATCCCGAGGCTGTATGGCTGCCCGACGCCGGGACAGCCGGGAAAGGAGCGGATTACCGTGCTGGACCTATCGATTGTGACCGGACACTGGGACTTGTTCCTGCAGGGCCTCATGCATACGGTGCTGGCCAGCGTGCTGGCGCTCGTCGGCAGCTTCCTGCTCGGAACGCTCGTGGCCGTGCTTCGTCTGGCGCCGATCCTAGCGTGCCGCTGGGTCGGGACGGCCTTTGTCGAATTTTTTCGCAACATTCCGCTGCTGCTCGTCGTGTATCTCTTCTATCTAGGGGTTACGTCGCTGGGCGTCCCGCTGGACGGCTTTCAGGCGGGGACGCTCGGACTGACTATCTATACGGCGGCTTATATCGCCGAGGCGGTCCGGGCGGGTATCCAGTCGATCCCCAGGGGGCAGACGGAGGCAGCGCGCGCGTCGGGCCTGACCTACGGCCAGGCGATGAGGCTCGTCGTGCTGCCGCAGGCGCTGACGGTCGTCATTCCGCCGCTGTGCAACCAATTCCTCAACCTGATCAAAAATTCGTCGGTTCTCGGCGTCGTAGCCGGGCTTGATCTGATGTACTTCGGCGACAAGGTCGAGTCGATCACGCTCGCGACCTTCGATACATACATTTTCGTCGGACTGCTCTATCTGCTGCTGACTCTGCCGCTCAGCTACGCGTCGCGCGCCCTCGAACGGCGCCTTGGCCAATCCCGATAGGAGGAGATGCGAAGCATGGACCTGCCGCTTGGTTTTCAGGATGCGTATGCGCCGGCCAATCTCCGGTTTTTGGCCGAGGGATTGCTTGTCACGCTGGGCGTCTCGGTGCTCGCCATCGCGTTCAGCTTCGTGCTAGGGTGTCTCGTCGGGATCGTCCGGTACGCGCGCGTGCCGGTGGCCGCCCGGCTGCTCGGGATCGGAGTCGAGCTGATCCGCAATCTCCCTCTGCTTCTTCTTATCTTCTTCACCCGGTTCGCCCTGCCCGAGATCGGCATTCGGATGAGCGTCTTCTGGTGCGCCGTGACAGCGCTCACCGTCTTCGAGGCGGCGATGATCTCCGAGATCGTCCGGGGCGGACTCCGTTCGGTCGACAAAGGGCAGATCGAGGCCGCGCGCGCATCCGGGCTGACCTATACCCAGTGCCTCCGCCACATCATCCTGCCGCAGGCGCTCAGGCGGATGGTGCCGCCGACGGTCAGCCAGTTCATCTCGCTCATCAAGGATACGTCGCTAGCGGTCATCATCAGCCTGCCGGAGCTCATGCATCACGCCAAAATATTGACCGGCGTCCGCTATGACTTCGTCATCCCGGTTCTGCTCGCGGTCGCGGTGATGTACTTCGCGGTCAACTATCTGTTGTCGCTGGTCGCCAAAAAACTGGAGACCAGGGAGCCGGAACGCGCATAGGCCCGAACGGGTCCGTGCGGGGGGAATCAGTGCAAGAGGGAACCTGTGCAAGAGCCTTCACCGTGCTTGCTTGTCTTCCTGTCCGCGAGGCGCGCCGATTATGCGGCGCGCCTCTCGGCGTTCGGGACTGCTGTCAGTCAGAGTCCCAGTCAGCGGGCCGCAGGCGGCTCGACGAACCGCCAGAGGAGATCGGTTCCCTTCGTGATGCCGATTCTGGATGTGCGGATCGAGGGCTTGGGCGGGCCCAGCTCCAGCTGGAGGAGCCCGTCCGGATCGGCAACCACCTCATACCGGTTCAGCGACAGGTCGACCGCCAGCGCCCGCGACAGCTTGCCGGGACCGTTCATCAGCTGCCGCTCCGAAATGCCGGGCCGGTTCGCCCGGATGAGCTCGATCCCTTCAAGCGCCCGGCCTGCACGGAGCAGCACCGCTCCCGGTTCGCCTGACGCACCGGTGACGACGTTCATGCAGGCATGGAGCCCGTACGACAGATAGACGTACAGCCGGCCAGGCTCTCCGAACATCGGCTCGTTCCGGAGCGTTCTCCCCCGGGCCGCGTGGCTCGCGGGATCGTCGGCTCCCCGATACGCTTCGGTCTCTGTCAGCTCGATCACGATTCTCCCCTCCGGCAGATGGCGGACAAGCCGGCAGCCGATCAGCCGCTCGGCGGCGGCTACCACATCCAGCGCGAGAACCGATTGGATCGTCTCCTGCTCCTTCTTCATGGCGTTCCCCCTCCTTCTGTTCTGCCGGCCGACGGCCGTTATTTCTTTCTTCCCCTGTTTCGGCACCGGGGAAACTCGCTGCCCATGACTGCCGCATGAGAGGTCTGTAGGGAAGAGTTCCCAGCCAATCTTAAGTTATTCTTAAGCTTTCTCAAATAAAATTTGTAAGAAACAGACCTTAAGATAGGGAGGAAAAAAAAGAACGGATTAGGAAGGAAGGCTGGAAAGAAATGAAAAAGCGGTACGTCGTTCTTCTGCTTCTTTTAGGACTTATCATCTGGCAGGCGCCCCTCCTCAAGCAGGGAGGCCCCGCCGCCTTATTCCATAAAGCGGAGTCGTTGTTCGATCCGGGGGCGGAGACGAGAGCGGCGATCGTGATCGACGCCCAGACAGGCAAGGAGCTGTACGCCAAAAATGCGGATCTGCCGTATCCGGCGGCCAGTATGTCCAAGATGATGACGGAATACCTGCTGCTTGAGGCAGTGGCCAACAAGCAGGTACGGATGACCGACTCCGTCACCGTGTCGCGCAACGCCGCCGAAGCGGGAGGAGCGACGGTCGAGCTGAAGGCGGGCCGCGCCTACCCGCTGCAAGACCTCTATGCCGCGATGGTCGTAGGTTCGGCGAACAACGCGGCGGTCGCCATAGGGGAGCATCTGGCCGGAAGCACCCAGGAATTTGCCAAACGGATGAACAAGAAGGCGGAGGAGCTGGGCCTTCAAAACGCCCTGTTCGTCAATGCGACAGGGCTTGCCTACTCGTATGGGGAGAATCACATGTCGGCCCGCGATGCGAGCAAGCTGGCGCAAAGGCTGTTGAAGGATTTTCCCGAAATTCTCTCGCTGACATCCCAGTCCTCCGTCGTCCTGAAGTCGACGGGAGAGAAGGTCGAGAACACGAACGCCATGCTGGGTACGGACAAGCCATCCATGCAAGTGGGCGGAATGGACGGGCTGAAAACGGGCTTTACCGACCAGGCGGGCTATTGCTTCACCGGTACGGCGAAGCAGGGGGACCGGCGGGTCATCTCCGTCGTTATGGGGACGCCGACAGAAGAACAGCGGTTTACCGCTACGAAGAAGCTGATGGACCGGGGGTTCAAAAAGAGTTGACGGAGATGGTCCGGCGCATCCTAGGGGAAAGGACGCCGGACAAGGAAAGATAAGGATCGTCTGAGAGCGATTCCATTTTCTTCTCCTCTACCTGGCTTACTATTCAAAAGTTGCATACACAACGTAACTTACTTTTGACTAGCCTCTATGATAAAATAGAAGCCAAGGAGATGAAGACAATGGAAGAACAAGAACACGGCCTGTGTCCGAAGTTCGAAGCGGCCTTCGAACTGCTCGGCAAACGGTGGACCGGCCTCATCATACGCGTGCTGCTTAACGGCCCCAAGCGGTTCAAGGATATTTCCGATCAAATTCCAGGCATGAGCGACCGGATGCTGTCCGAACGGTTCAAGGAGCTGGAGTCAGCGGGCATTATCGACCGTCGGGTCTACGCCGAGACGCCGGTGCGGATCGAGTATGAACTGACGGACAAAGGCAAGGCGCTCCGCCGTGTCATGGACGAAGTCCAAACGTGGGCTGAAGCATGGGAAGGCAAGAAAGGTTGATTGGGCTCGTCGGCTTGGCCGGCGCGTTGGGGGCGCTGCTCCGCTACGCGCTGGGAGCCGGCGTTTTGCTTATCTGGGGAAGCCCGTATCCGCTCGCCACGTTCGCTGCGAATCTCGGCGGCTCGTTCGTGCTCGGCTGGCTAACGGGCAGGGCAGCCAGCCGGCCAGCCTGGCCGGCATGGGTGATGCCCGTTCTCGGGACGGGACTCATCGGGGCGTTCACGACCTTCTCCACGTTCAGCGTCGAGACGCTGGCGCTCTGGCGGGAAGGCCATGCGGGAACCGCGGTGCTCTACTCGCTGCTCAGCATCTGGGGAGGTCTCGCTCTAGCTTGGCTAGGGATGCGCCTGGGAGAGAGGACGGGTAACGGAGCACCAGACGAGCGGGAGGAGGGGACGTCATGACGGGGTGGCTGCTTGTGGCGGCCGGCGGCTTCGCCGGGGCCCTCGCCCGGTATGGGGTTTCCTTGTTCAGCGCCCGCCGCTGGGGAAGCCGGTTCCCGATCGGGACGCTGACCGTGAATGCTTCCGGGGCGTTCCTGCTCGGCTGGCTGTCCGGGTCAGGTCATACGATCGGAGGGCCGGGGCTGCTGCTCGGCACCGGCTTCCTCGGAGCGTATACCACATTTTCGACGCTGAATACCGATGCGGTTAAGCTGGCGGCGGCCGGGAGGCGGGCCGCCTGGCCGCTGTATCTCGGCATCATGTACTCCGCCGGTCTGCTGCTCGCTTACGCCGGATACGCATGGGGAAGCCGCTGATTCAAGCGTATCTCGAGGCGGGAAGCGTCGGCAGAACCAAAGAGACGGCTGGGCCAAAGGAACGGCAGGGGCGTGGAGCTACTGCCAGGGAATCCGGCCAGCATGAGAGAGAAAGAGGACGGGTAACCGAAGACCTGTGCATGAAGAGAGAGAAGGGGGAAACGGACAATGACGGTTATTGGCTTGGTTAGACATGGGGTGACGCAGTGGAATCAGGAAGGCAGGGCGCAGGGGCAGCATGACATTCCGCTGAACGCGGAAGGGCTGCGTCAGGCGGAACGGCTCGCCCGGCGGTTGAAGGACGAGGAGTGGGATCTGATCTATTCCAGCGACCTGCAGCGGGCGAGCCGGACGGCGGAGATCGTCGGAGAGGCGCTCGGCAAGCCGGTGCTGCTGGACCGCCGGCTCCGGGAGAAGACACACGGCCGTCTCGACGGCACGACGCTTCAGGAGAGAATTGAACTCTGGGGCTCGAACTGGCAGCAGCTTGACCACGGGGAGGAGTCGCGGGAGGCGGTAGCGGACCGGGGGACCAGCTTCTTCACCGATATGCTGGAGAAGCACGAGGGCCGGCGGATTCTCGTCGTCACGCACGGCGCCTGGATCCGGGCTACGCTGGCCGCCCTCGTCGCCGAGCTCGAGACGGAGCTGCGAGGCAACGATATCAGCAACACCTCGGTCTGCATGCTGGGCCATCGGGATGAGCGGTGGAGCAGCCTGCTGTTCAACTGCACCCGGCATTTGGAAACAGTCTAGCCGCAGATTACAGCGACACTCGGCGGAGCGGGTCTACTGCCTGAGCGAACCGTAACAAGGATCCGGCCGCAGCAAACAACCGGAAGGAGGAGACGCCATGCGCCGTCTCGCCCGTTGGAAGGAAACGCCTTATGGCCGCAAGCTGCGGAGCCTCCATGCCTGGAACGGCTGGCTCGTGCTCCTGCTGGCACTAACCGGCGTGCTGCTGTCCGTGACTCTGCTGAGAGGTGTGCTGGGGGAGGGGCGGGTCTGGCTGAAGCAGGCCCATATCGCCTTGGGCCTCCTCTCGCTCGTCGTGCTGGCGCTCTACGCCCCGCTTGCCGGCAGGCACGGCGCCCAGCTCAAGCAGCGCCGCGCCCAGCGGGCCAACCGCGCCGTGGTCCTCGCGCTGCTCCTCGGATGGGGAGCGAGCGGGCTGGCGCTCTGGCAGTTCCGCAGTCTGCCCCCGGCGGTCAGCAACGCCGCGCTGTGGGTGCACGATCTGCTGAGCTGGATCGGCATCCCGTACGCGCTTTATCATTCCGTCGTCCGTAGCCGATGGGCCAAAGACGACCGGCGCCGGGCGGTTGGCGCGCCGGGCAGGGCAGCGGCGGAGGCGGGCCGGGCGGAGCCGCCCGCAATCGGTGGCGAGGAAGCGGCGGTCGGCGCTGCCGCCGGCCGGCGGCCTGCCTGGGGCGGCGAGGCTCCGGCCAACGCAGCCCGGGGCACGCCGAGCGCGGGTGGAGGCGGGCTGTTCGCCGATTCCGCCCGCGAAGCGGACCGCCGCCGCGAGAGCCCGGCGCCGATTCCGCCGGCCTACTCGCGCCGGACGGTGCTCCGCTGGGGGCTCGCCGGTGTCCTGGCTGTGCTGCTCGGTCCGCGCTTCGTGCGCTGGCTCGGCAGCGGAGCGCCGTCCGGGACGGCCGGCTCCAACGCAGCGGATCTGGCGGAAGGCGATCCGAACCGCATGGTGCCGGTACCCGAGCCGCTGCCCGGCTCTCTCCCTCCAGCGGAGGAAGGCGCCCGAGGGCAGTTCCGCGTCTATACCGTGACCAAGATGCCCGAGTATACGACGGAGAACTGGTCGCTGGAGGTAACCGGCCTCGTCGAGCGCCCGCTGAAGCTGGGATGGGAAAAGATTCTGGGCATTCCCCGCGAGGCGCAGAAGAGCGACTTTCACTGCGTCACGGGCTGGTCGGTATACGGCGGCACCTGGGAGGGGATCAGGCTGTCTGCTCTGCTGGAGAAGGCCGGCGTCCGGAAGGAAGCGGCCTACGTCAAGTTTTTCTCGGGCGACGGCGTCTACACCGACTCGCTCACGCTGGAGCAGGCACGGATGGACGATGTGCTTGTCGCCATGCTGCTGGACGGACGGTTGCTGCCGCAGCAGCTCGGCGGCCCGGCCCGGCTGCTCGTGCCCCGCATGTATGCCTACAAGTCCGTCAAGTGGCTGAACAAGATCGAGCTGATTGCGGAGGACCATACTGGCTACTGGGAAGCGCGGGGATACGACAAGGATGCTTGGGTGAAGGGTGGCAAACCGGGGGAACCGTCCGGTGCCTAAACCGGCCAATGGGTTAAACTAGACAGGGGGAATGCGGGATGGACACACAACAGGCGTCCGCTAGACAGTTGGTCGACCAATTCGGCCGGGTTCACGACTACCTGCGCATTTCCGTCACCGACAAATGCAACCTGCGCTGCGTCTACTGCATGCCGGCCGAGGGCATGCAGTTCGAGCCGGAGGAGCGCCATCTGACCGACGAGCAGATCGTGGAGGTGGTCACGGTGCTTGCCGGGCTCGGGGTGCGGAAGCTCCGGCTGACGGGAGGGGAGCCGCTGGTCCGCCGCGGCCTCGACCGGCTGATTGCTCGGCTGTCCGCCATCGCGGGCATTGAAGACATCGCGCTCACGACGAACGGCATGTTCTTCGCTCCCCAGGCGGAGCGGCTGCGGGAGGCCGGGCTGACGCGCCTCAACATCAGCCTCGATTCGCTTCGGCCCGACCGGTTCTCGGAGATTACGCGGGGAGGGGATCTCGCCAAGGTACTCGCGAGTCTGGAGGCGGCCGAGCGGACCGGCTATGATCCGATCAAGCTGAACGTGGTGCTGATGAAAGGGCGCAACGACGAGGAGATCGACGACTTTTTGCGGATGACTGTGCACCGCCGCCTTCATATCCGGTTCATCGAATATATGCCGATCGGCCACAGTGACGCCGGCTGGAAGGCCGGCTATGTGCCGCTCGAAACCGTGCTCGATCGCTGCCGGGCGATGGGAATGGCGCCGGAGCCGGCCGGCGACGTCTACGGCAACGGGCCGTCGCGCAATTATCGGCTGTCTGGAGCGGCCGGCTCGTTCGGACTCATCCATCCGGTCAGCGACCATTTCTGCGCGACGTGCAACCGGCTGCGGCTGACGGCGGACGGGAACGTCAAGCCATGCCTCTATTGGTCGGACGAATGGAACGTGAAGCCATGGCTGGGCGACCGGAGCGGCCTCGAGGAGCTGTTCTTCCGGGCGATCGGCCAAAAGCCGGAAACCCACGAGATGGCGAAGGTGCTGACCGGAGAGGATGCCTCCCGCCTGCCGACCGTCCGGCGAATGTCTCAGATCGGAGGATAGCCGGGCGGCTTCCGGAACGGGCGAGGTGCACCGCTGCGATTCGAACAAAACAAGAGGACGACGACGAATCCATCCCGTTTGTTACAACAGGACGGTAACGAATGTTGGGTCCAGGGCGGCGGGGGGCGGTGCGCCGGGAGGGGAACCCGGACTCCCGGACCGGAACTCCCGTCACCCGGCGGCAAAAAGCGATAGGCAGGAGGGCTTAATTGCGAGACTTCGCAAGCAGGGGAAAGTCCGAGCGGACGCCGAGATATGCGAGAAAACCGAGGCGCGGCGCGGATTTGTCCGCTCCTTTCCCCCGCCTGTGACGTTAGCCCTGTTTTTTGTAACACAACTGTAATCCCGCTATCATTGTTCTTTAACGTTGCCCGCCTATACTAATAAGCGACCCCCCTTTTTATGATATAGTTTCCTTTTCGCTCGGCGGCCCCGTTGGCCTGCCGGGCCTTTTTCTTTTTTCGGGCCTCTTGTCGCGCTTCCGGAAAGGCATGGTACAATCGGAGGCAGTAGACAGCAAGCCAGGAAGTTGGAAAAGACAAGGAGGAGAAAGGATATGCAGAACGAAATCCGGCAGCTGACCGCGGCCGATCTGGAGGCGAGCCTCCGGCTGTCCGAGTTTGCCTTTCAATACGAGCTGGGCGAGCAGGAGCGGGTGGAGAGGCTGAAAACGATGAAACCGGAGACCCAGTGGGGATTCTTCGTGGACGAGGAGCTGGCGGCCAAGCTGGCGCTGCTGCCGATGCATACCTGGATCGGGGGCCGGAAGCTGGAGTTCGGAGGCATCGCTTCGGTGGCGACGTGGCCCGAGTACCGGAGGCAGGGCATGGTCGCCCGCCTGCTCGCGAATGCGCTGCGCGTGATGAAGGAGCGAGGCTGGACACTGTCGACGCTGGCTCCTTTCTCGTTCCCGTTCTACCGCAAATATGGCTACGAGACCTACGTGGAGCGCAAGGCCTACGAGCTGCGGAAGGATCAGCTGCCGCAGGGGGCGGCACCGGAAGGCTCCTTCTGCCGGACGGACGATCTGGCGCTGCTCGGCTCCCTCTACGAGGCGTACGCCGTCCGGTATAACGGTATGCTGGCGCGCGACGAGGACTGGTGGCGGACCAAGGTGCTGACCAAGAAGGGACGCTTCGTCGTTTACCGGTCCGCGGCCGGGGAGCCGCTCGGGTATATCCACTACCGAGTAGCGGAGCGGATGCTGACAATTCATGAGATGGTGTGGCTCAAGGAAGAGGCTCGCCGGGCGCTGTGGGCGTTCGTGCGCAACCACGACTCGATGGCGGAGACGGTGAAACTGCTCGCCCCGGCCGATGATGCGCTCGCCTTCCTGCTGCCCGAGCCGCGGATCAAGCAGGAGATAATGCCGTATTTTATGGCGCGGATCGTCGATGTCGAGGCGTTTGCCGCGCTCTATCCGTTCGCCGCGACGGGAGAGACGACGCAGCTGCGGCTGCGGGTGCGCGATCCCCATGCTCCGTGGAACGATGGCGCGTTCGTGCTGACGATCGACGGAGAGGGCCGGGGCAGAGCCGAGCGGGAAGCGGAGAGCGGCCTGTCCACGGACGAAACGACGGAAGCGGAACGCCCGAGAACAAAAGACGCGACGGAAGGGACGGAGGCAAGCGGCGGAGGCCAAGCGGACGGCGGACTGCCCGAGGTAGTGTGCGGCATCGGCATGCTTACGGCCGCGCTGCTCGGCTACCGGCGGCCCGCCGAGCTTCGCGCGCTGGGCTTACTGGAGGGCAGCGAGGAGGGGGCGCAGCTCCTGGAATATGCCGTACCGGCGCGGACGCCGTTTTTGCTGGACTTCTTCTGACGTAAGAAGGACGGGAGGAGGGGAGGCACGGCGAGGGCTGACGGCGGGAAGAAGGGACGGATGAAGCGGAGCTGCCTTGTGGTGGCTAACGCTTGAGATGCTTGTCCTCGTCGTCGCCCTGGTCCCCGTCCTCCTTCCGCTCTTCCTTTTGCTCCTGAAAGACGAGCGGCGTCTGTCCGGTCAACTGATCAACCGGCGTATACCGGCTGTCGGGAAGCTCCTTGCGGGCGATCAGCTTGCCGACTATGACGGCCAGCAGGAGGACGACGGGTGCGAGCAGACCGAGGGACAAATTGAGACCCAGATAGTCCAAAGGGACACCTCCTTGCACGAAATGCCGCTGCAGCGGCTGTCCCTTATACGCGCCGGCGGTCAGAATGGTTGCAGCGTGCTGCGGCGGATGCCGCCGTGCGGCGACCATCGGCGAGCCTGAGATACGCCCCGTACAGTTAGTGTAGATAACGAAGGAGAGGAAGAAGGAGATGGAGAAGCATACGTTTCTGCTGACCGGGACTTGGACGGGAGGACTTGGAGGAGGCGGCCGTGTCCGGGCCGATGGACTCGACGCTGCTGTCTCGGCTCCGAAGGCATTCGGAGGCACCGGGGAAGGGAGCAATCCGGAGGAGCTCCTTCTTGGGGCAGCCGCGACCTGCTATATGATCACGTTCGGCATGTACGCCGAACGGCTGGAGCTGCCGATCGCCGAGATGACGCTGGCCTGCGAAGGGCAGGTCAGCCGGCGGGGAAGCGTCCGGTTCGAAGCGATCGTCCATCGCCCGGCGATCCGCCTCGCTCCCGGAGCGACGGCCGAGGATGAGGAGCGCGTCCTCCGCGCGGCGCTCCAGGCCGAGCAGGCGTGCATGATCACCAAGGCGCTGCAGGGTAATGTGGCGGTTCGAACCGAACCGGTCATCGTGAGAGAGGACCGGGAAGACTCCTGCTAGCTTTTTCAAGCGGGGCTTGCTAGAATGGAAGAAACGAACAAGCATTCGTTGTTTCTATCTACCAGTCGATAGCCCCAACCAATGGTCAGTCTGCAAGGAGAATCGACTATGCAACAACCTTTTCTATTCGAGCCGTCCCGGTATCCTTCGCTGCCGGGCTGTTATCTAATGAAAGACGCCGACGGCGTCATCCTGTATGTGGGCAAGGCCGTGAACCTGCGCAACCGGCTTCGCTCTTATTTTCGTTCCAAACGGCTGCACAAACGGACGGCCGAGCTGGTGAGCTGCGTGGCCTCGATCGAGGTCATTCTCGTCAACAATGAAGCGGAGAGCCTACTGCTCGAGAACAACCTCATCAAGCGGCACAAGCCGCGCTTCAACCGCGCACTCAAAAGGGACAACAGCGGCTACACCTACCTGATGGTGACGGACGAGCCGTATCCTCGATTCGATGTCTATTACCGCAACCGGTCGGACCGGGCCGCGCCGGGAGAGTCCCGTCCTCCGGACATGGACCGGATGTTCGGGCCCTATGGCAATGCGCGGATTCGCGATATGCTGCTCGAATTCGTCGCGGCGCATTACCGGCTGCGCACCTGCACCCATCTTCCCAAGAGGGTCTGCCTGCTCTACCACCTAGGCAAATGCAGCGGCCCGTGCGAGGGGCTGGTCTCCCCGGCCGAGTACGCGGAGACGGTCCGGCAGGCGGCCGACCTGCTTGCCAATGCCGAAAGCGAGCTGGAAGGCGCCTTGGAGAGCCGAATGCTGGCGTACGCCGAACGGCTGGAGTTCGAGAAGGCGCAAGAGGTGATGCGGCTCATCCGCTCGCTGCAGCGGATGCGGGCGCCGCAAATCGTGGACGTGGAAGGCGAAGGCACGCAGGCGGTCGTCTGGTTCGGAGCCTCCCATGCGATGACGATGGATATCCGGGAAGGCATGGTGAGGGGCATGGCTTGGCATTCCCTGCCCTCCGCCGAAGCCGGTGACAGCTGGGAGGACGTTTGTGAGCGGTTCCTCGTCGAGCAGTTCGGAGAGGAGAGGCCGCAGGAGATCATCGCGAACATCCCGCTCTACCGCCCGTCTCTTCGCCGGGGACTGAAACGCCGCAACCGGACGCCGGTGACGCTTGTATGTCCGAAGAGGGGGCTGAAGCATAAGCTCCTCCTGCTGTGCCGCCAGAATTACGAGCACCGGATGGCCGATGCCGAGGCCGCTGCGGGACGAGCGGTGGACGGATAGCGCATGCCGGGAGAGGAGGCGGCTCGTTTCTCTCTCTCGGCGGCCGCTTAGAGATGGCTAGCTTTAGCAGGACAGGAGCCGCCCGGGATTCCCTTTTCTTGACAGGACCTCCCGATTGCAATAGGATGGAAGGAACCAAACAAAGGGGTTGTGTGGATGGCCAGGGTAGTTCTTATCTAAGTGAAATGAATATGGGTTAAATCGGAGTATGCAGGAGGGACATCTGCCGGATGGCGGATGGAGTCCCTTGTCTTTGCTGCATCGTTTTCCGACTGCCCCTTTCACAGATAAGAACATCTGGTTATCGTACGCCTTCCCTATCGCGACGAAACCGTGCTCTTTGAGCACGGTTTTTTGTTTAGGCGCGGCTTTGCCGCGCGCGGTAAGGGGCTCCCGGCGGAAGAAGAACACAGTTGTGTTCTTCTTCCGCTTTTTTTGTGTTTGGAATCAGAAAGCACGGCCTGCCGGCAGCGGGGGGGAGATTCGGGTCTCCGACCTCCTGCTCTTGGCCGGACCATCCCCAAGGAGGTTTCCCTATGTCTATCTCGTACTCCCCGTCGCTGGAATTCCACAAAGTGAAGGAGCAGCTGACCGCCTACGCCATGTCCCCGCTTGGACGGGCGCACATCGACCGGCTTGCCCCGCAGAGCGATCCAGCCGTCATTCGTCTCTTGCTGGATGAAGTCTGCGAGGCGTTCGCCGTCATCGAACACGGAGCGAGCATTCCGCTGCCCGCTCTTGACGGCATTGAAGCCGTCATGGCGAATCAGGACAAAGGCTATCTGCTCACGGCCGCCGACTTGACGCTGCTCGCCAAGCTGCTGGACGATACCCGCCGGTTGAAGCGGTTCATGCTCGGCCGGGAATCGGTCGCGCCCCGGATCGCCTCTTACGCCCGGTCGCTGCATGAAGTGAAGGAGCTCGAAGAAGAGCTCGCCCGCTGCATCCGCCACGGCCGCGTGGATGACCACGCGAGCGCCGAGCTTGGCCGGATCCGCAAGAAGCAGGGCGTGGTCGCCGACCGGCTCCGCAAGAAGCTGGAAGGTGCCCTCTCGCGCTACCGTCCGTACTTGCAGGAGCAGGTACTGAGCATGCGGGCGGGCCGGCATGTCATTCCGGTCAAGAAGGAATACCGCAAGCTCGTTCCCGGCTCCGTGCTGGACGAATCGGCCAGCGGCCAGACCGTCTTCCTCGAGCCGGCCGAGGCGGCGGCGCTTCATACGGAGGAGAAGCTCCTCCAGATCGAAGAGGCCCGCGAGGAGGACCGGATTCTGGGTGAGCTGACGGCGCTAGTGGACCGGTACCGCCACGAGCTGTCCATCAATCTCGAGGCAATTGGGCATTACGACTTTTTGTTCGCTAAAGCACGGTATGCGCTAGCCATCGGCGGCCGGAACGTTGAGCTCAACACAGAGGGGAGCATCGACATCCGAAGCGGCAGGCACCCTCTGCTCGACCGGACGATGGTTCCTCTCGACATCGCGATCGGAGACCGGTACCGCGCCCTGCTCATCACCGGACCCAACACGGGCGGGAAGACCGTCTGCTTGAAGACGGTCGGTCTGCTCACCATCATGGTTCAGGCCGGTCTATTGCCGCCGGTCGGGGAAGGAAGCCGCTTCGCCGTCTATACGGGCATCCTGGCCGATATCGGGGACGGGCAAAGTCTTGAGCAGTCGCTGAGCACGTTTTCCTCTCACATCAAAAGCATGATCGGCATATTGGCGGAAGCGGGGCCGGCCACGCTCGTGCTGCTCGATGAACTGGCGGCCGGCACCGATCCGGGGGAGGGCATCGGCCTGTCGATCGCTCTCTTGGAGGCGCTCTACGGCAAAGGGGCCACTTTGCTCGCCACGACTCACTTCGGCGAGATCAAGCGGTTCGCGGAGGAGACCCCCGGCTTTATCAATGCCCGGATGGAATTCGATACGGAGACGCTGCAGCCGCGGTACCGGCTGACCGTCGGGCAGGCGGGCAGCAGCTACGCGTTCCACATTGCGGCGAAGCTCGGGATGCCGCCGGCCGTCATTGAGCGGTCCCGGGCGCTTGCCGCCGCGATGGCCCGCCGGGAGCCGGAACCGGGGCCTGAGCCGTCCGGCTCGGGCGGAGGCGAGCCGCTCGCGGCGCCGGAACGAAACCCGCAGCCGGGGATTGGGGAAGGGGAGACGGCCCGCCGTCCGCGCAGCCGAGAGAACGGTTCCTCCGGAAAGCCCGAGGGCCGGAGCGGAACCGCCGGCGGCAGCGGGGCGGACTTGCTGGATGCGAACCGGCCGGAGACGGAGCTTCCGGGTTCCCCCGGACGCCGAACGGCGCTGCAGATCGGCGACTGCGTCTGGATTTCCTCGCTCAAGCGGACCGGAATCGTCAAGACTCTTCCTGATGAACGGGGGAACGTGCTTGTAGTCGTGCAGAAGCAGGCGGTGAAGGTGAACAGGAAGCGTCTGTCTCTTCATATAGGAAGAGAAGAGCTGTACCCGGACGATTACGATATGGATATCGTGTTCGAGGACAAGGAGACGCGCAAGAAGCGGAAGCTCATGAGCCGCAAGTATGCGGGGGATGTCACCATCGTGCGCCGGCCGGACGAATAGCCGGGCGGACTATTTACCGGTGGGAAACCACGCCAAGGTAGCGAGTACCTGGCCGTCCAGACGGAAGCGGTCGTGCGCCTTGGGCGAATAGGCGGGACGGGGTGCGCGGAGGGGAGGGCCACATGGTGCCGGCTCTGTGGCCGGTCCGCCGATCCCCGCCCGGGTCCCTACTCCGTGTATATCCCTTCGAAAGGGGCTGCCACCCGCAAGAACGTCAGCGGGCGGGCAGTCCCTTCTTGCCGCTTTCTGCCGAAGGCTAGTACCGGCCCCGACCAAGGTCCAGGACGCAATACCGCCGAGGGTCCGTTTTGGCGAAGCGTGTAATTTCCTAAAATAAAGTCAGAAAGAGCAAAGAGAACGAAGAGAAGAGGTGAACGGCAATGAACGGAAAAAACGGGCTGGCGATTGTGCTGATCGGCTGCGGCGCCTTGATCCTGTTTAACAAGCTTGGCTGGCATGGGCACGGGCTGATGAGCTACCTGTTTCCGATCTTGATGGTAGTTCTCGGATATATCGGACTCAGCAGCGGTCGCAAGGTAATCGGGGGAATCGTGATGGCACTCGGCATCCTCTTCCTGCTCGGCAAGCTGTCGGGGCTCATCACATTCATCCTGGCGATCGCTATGATCGGCTGGGGCGTATCGGTCATCCGGTCGAATCGCGCCCACCGCTGAGGCGGGGACGCCAAGCGATAGGAACCGACACAGATAACTCTCTACTTAGAATTCTACCAAGCACGAAGGAGGAACAAGCAGAATGAGCATTCTCAAGCGAATGCGCGATATTACGGTCGCGACCATCCATGACCGGCTCGAGCAAAGCGAAGACCCGGTCCGGTTGATCGATCAGTATCTCTCGGCGCAGCGGGAAGAGATCAAGCAATCCGAGCAGCTGTACGCCCAGTGCCTGCAGCACTCCGAATCGATGAAACGCCAGTTTCTCCAGGCGGATGAACTGAGACGCAAACGGGAGGAGCAAGCGCTCCTGGCGCTCAAGGCCGGAGAGGACGATGTCGCCCGGCTGGCGCTTCAGGAGAAGATCATGCACGAGGAGAAGGCAGACGCCTACCGCGAGCTGTACGAGCAAAGCCGGCTGCCGCTCAGCGAGCTGGCCGAGCAGCTAAACCGGCTCAAGGCGGATTACCAGGAGGTCGCCTCCAAACGAAGCTATTACCAGGCGAGGATGGAGTCTGTCCGACTTCAGCAGAAGCTGAACGAGCGGATGACCGGCACGCCGGGCCGCCCGGTCGGTCGGATGTTCGACCGGCTGGAGGAACGCGTGTCGGACATGGAGGGGCTGAACCGCTCGCTCCGCGAAGTCCGCACCATGACGAAGGAAGTGCTGTACCAGGCCGGGACCACCGTGCAGAAAGCGCTGGACCAGGAGCTGGAACAGCTCAAGAAAAAGCTTGAACAGGAAGGTTGGGCGAAGCGATGACAAAACTGTACCGGTCGAGAAGGGACAGCAAGCTGTTCGGCATATGCGGCGGCCTGTCCGAGATGATAAACGTCGACTCCACCCTGCTGCGGCTGATCGTTGTCGTCACTACGATTTTTTCGGGAGGCGCGCTGATCCCGATCTACATTATCGCGGCGATGGTCATTCCGAAAGAGCCGCTCGAGCCGGGCTTCCCGCAGGGGCCGTTCGGCCATCCCGGCTACGCTCCGTTCCAGCAGCCCTACGCCGCTCCGTACGGCGGAGGATACGCCGACCCGGGCTACCGTCCGGCGCCGGCACCGGCTCCCCAGGCGGACAGCGGCACGCATCTGGATGAAGTAATGAAGGATATCGAGAAGAAAGCTCTGCAGCGCGAAATTGAAGAGTTACGGGCCAAAGTCGCCCAATACGAGAAGGGAGAATAAAATCATGGGAGTATTCAGCAGAATTAAAGATATGACGAAGGCGTCGGTTCACGAGGTGCTCGACAAGGTAGAAGATCCGATCATTATGCTCAATCAATATCTCCGCGATATGGAAGAGGAGATTGCACAGGCGGAAGTAACGGTCGCCAAGCAGATCGCCAACGAGCGTAAGCTGCAGCAATCGCTGCAGGAAGTGCAGCGCTACAGCGCCGAGCGTGAGCGGCAGGCGGGGCAGGCTCTGAAAGACGGCCAGGAGGAGGCGGCCCGCCACTACCTGGAAGAGAAGCTCTACTACGACCAAAAAGCCGCCGATTACAGCGGCATGCACGCCCAGTCCAAGGCGCAAGCCGACGAGCTGATGAAGCAGCTGCACGACATGAAGAACGAATTCTACAAAATGCGCAACAAGCGCAACGAGCTGGTCTCCCGCGCCCAGCTGGCCAAAGCGAAGAAGCAGATGAGCTCGGTCGTCTACAACGGGGTGATCGGCGGAGGCAACGCGTCCCGCGGCTTCAACCGGATGGAAGAGAAGATTATGCAGCTCGAGGTAGAGGCGGAAGTCAGCCGCCGGCCGTATGTCCCGGGAACTGCCGGAAGCGCAGCTTCTTACAGCCCGGAAGACGCAGGCAAGAGACAGCTGGTCGACGAGCAGATGCGCCAGCTGAAGGAGAAGCTCGGTGTCGCCGCTCCAGCGCAGGCCGCCGCAGCAGAGGAAAGCAAGGAAGCCTAAACGCTAGGCGCCGCTTCCCGGAAGAAACAAGCAAAAAGAGATTGACGCGAAAGCGCGATATGGTATGCTAGGGGAGGAAAAAAAGCCATAGGGCAAGCAAGTGCCTGTATGGCTTTTCTCCCGTTTTACCAGGCAAAGACAGAAGCAGGCAGAGGAGGTGCAGCATGGACGAACCGGGCAACCGCAAACAGCGCAATACGTATTATCTCTTAATTGGAGCGGGCCTGTTTTTGCTGCTCAACCAGCTGCTCGGCGTCGGTACCATGATTGCTCTCTTCCTGGTGGGACTCGGCATCTACAAGCTGTCTTCGAGCGGCAGCAAGATCGGCTACGTGCTGCTCGGTGTTGGACTGATCATCCTGTCCGCCCAGAACTTCGCGGTGCTGGCCGGCATCGGGCTCATCGGCGTCGGCATCTATTACGGCCGCTCTCTTCGAACGCGGAGGCGGGTTGCGGACGACCCGGTCTACCGGAAGACGACCTTCGTCGAAAGCCTGCGGTTCGATAAAGGGCCCTGGGTGCTGCGGAGCACCAATATCTCCTGCCTGGTCGGCGAGCTGCACATGGACCTGACGATGGCCATGTTCGAGAAGCCGGAGGTCACGGTCGTCGTCTCGGGGCTTGTCGGCGATATCGACCTCATCCTCCCGGAGGATGTCGGGGTCGAGATTGAATGCTCCATTCTGTTCGGGGCGATCGACGCTCCGTTTCAAAAGGCTTCGGGCGTGCTGAGCAAGCGGGTGTGGCGTTCGCCGAACTTCGGCACGAGCCATGCGCGCGTTCGCTTCGTTCTCTCCTACCTCGTCGCAGACGTCGACGTCCGCATTCTATGACAACCAACAACCAGGCTGCTACAGCTGGAACCGGGAGGCGAGAGTTCTGAAAAAACGGTTGACCAATATGATTTGGCGCGGGATGGCCGAGATGTCCGTTTTCAGCCTCGTCCTGCTCGGCGTGCTGCTTTACTTGCTCTATTCCTACGGACATGTTCCGTTATTCGATACGTGGCAGGAGGGAATCAGGCTCAGCCTGATCCTGATTGCCGCGTCCGTCTGTGCGGGGACCTTCTTCAGCATCTGGCAGACCCGCCGGACGACGCGGCGGCTGGAGGAGCTGCGGGAGGCGATGCTGCTGTACGAGAAGGGCAACCTGTCCCGCCGCGTGCCTCCGCTGGGCGACGACGAGATCGGGCGCCTCGGCGATCAGCTGAACCGCGTCAGCGCCAGGTGGCAGGAGCAGGTCGTTTCGCTGCAGCGGCTGTCGACCGACAACGCCCAGCTCGCCGAGAAGGCCAAGTACTCAGCGGTCGTCGAGGAACGGCAGCGGCTTGCCCGCGATCTGCACGATGCGGTCAGCCAGCAGCTGTTCGCCATCTCGATGACGGCGACGGCCGTCGGCCGGACGCTGGACAAGGATTTCGAGAAGGCGAAGCGGCAGATCCATCTGATCGAGGAGATGTCGTCGGTAGCCCAGTCGGAGATGAGGGCGCTGCTGCTGCATCTGCGCCCGGTTCACCTGGAGGGCAAGCGGCTCGCCCAGGGCCTGCTCGAGCTGCTGCTTGAGCTGCAGGCCAAGGTGCCGATCGCCATCAGCTGGGACATGGACGAGGAGATTCAGCTGTCCAAAGGCATCGAGGACCATCTGTTCCGCATCGTCCAGGAGGCGCTGTCGAATGCGCTCCGCCATTCCAAGGCGACCGAGCTCGACATCAAGCTGCTGCACCCGCCGGACGGCATCCGCCTCTCCATCCGGGACAACGGCGTCGGCTTCGATCTCGACGACAAAAAGCTGGCCTCGTACGGGCTTGTCTCCATGAAGGAGCGGGTCAGTGAAATCGGAGGCACGCTGTCGGTCATTACCGCCCCCGGGCGGGGAACGCGCATCGAGATCCGCGTTCCGCTAGCTTCTTCGGAGAAAGGAGAATCAATCGCTTATGGAGGAACCGATTAAAGTGCTGCTCGTGGACGACCACGAGATGGTCCGGATCGGCCTGGCCGCCGTGCTCGGCACGGAGGAGGGAATTGAAGTCGTCGGAGAGGCCGGAGGCGGAGCGGAGGGCATCCAGCTCGCCCAGGAATACCGCCCGGACATCGTCCTGATGGACTTGGTCATGGAGCCGATGGATGGGATCGAGACGACCCGGCGCCTCCTTCAGCAGCACCCGGACTGCAAGGTCATCGTGCTGACCAGCTTCATTGACGACGAGAAGATCTACCCCGTCCTGGAGGCGGGGGCGTTCAGCTACCTGCTCAAAACGTCCCGCGCTTCGGAAATCGCTGCGGCGATCCGGCAGGCGGCCAAGGGGCAGCCGACCCTCGAATCGCAGGTCGCCTCGAAGATCATGAACCGCTTCCGGCAGCCGAAGGAGGAGCGCGCGCCCCATCACGATCTGACCGAGCGGGAGCGCGAGGTGCTAAAGCTCATCGCGAACGGCCGGTCCAACCAGGAGGTCGCCGACGAGCTGTTCATCGGCATCAAGACGGTCAAGTTCCACGTGACGAACATCCTGGCCAAGCTGGGCGTTGACGACCGGACGCAGGCCGCGATCTATGCCTATAAGCACGGACTGATGGAGGAATAAAGAGCGCCCTGACAGGACGATTCGTCCGGACGGCCGCCCGCACAGCACAAAAAACAACCTGACCCCGCCCGGCGGCGGATCCCTTAGGGGACCGCAGCGGGGCGAGGCCAGGTTGTTTGCTTTAGGGGCGGCATACGATCAGGGTGTCAAGGTTCGTCCGCTCCGTCGGGATACCACGGATTCAGGTGCACCAGCACCTCGCCGACATCGGCATGCCGCTGCATAATTGTCGTCTTGAGATGCCGGCTTACGTCGTGGCCCTGCTGGATCGTCAGCTCCGCCGGCACGCTGACGCGGACGTCCACGAGGATGTAGTGGCCGTGCTCACGCGCCCGCAGCCGGTCGATCCGCTTCACCTCCGGAATCGCGGCGACGATCTCCCGGAACGCCTCGAGCTTCTCCTCATGGACGGCTTTCTCCATCAGAATGTCGACCGCTTCCCGGCCCATCTCGAATGCCAGCTTGAGGACGAGGATCGCGACGATAATACCCGCGACCGGGTCGCCGTAGCCGAGGAGGGGCATGTCGAGCCAGGCGCCCAGCATGCCGAGTCCGATGCCGAGGCAAGCGGCGATCGAGGCGTAGACGTCGGCCAGATGGTCGTTCGCCGTCGCAATCAGCCCTTTGCTCCCGGCTTCCTTGCCGACCCGCATCGTGTAGACGTACAGCCACTGCTTCCAGACGAGCGAGACGAAAGCGGCCGCCAGCGTGATCCAGTGGACGTCCAGATGAGGCGGCTCGAACAGCGCCGCCACGCCGTGGTAGCCGATATACACAGAGGCCAGAGCCAGGATGATAGCGACGATTGCCGCGCCGATGACCTCGGCTTTGCCGTGGCCGTAAGGATGGTCCTCGTCCGCCGGACGGCTCGAGATGCGCATCGAGCCGAGCGCCGCTGCCGAGGCCATCAGATCCCCCGCATTATGGACGCCGTCAGCGATGAGAACCTGGCTGTTGAAGAGGAAGCCGACCAGCAGCTTGATCACGGTCAAGAGCGCGTTGCTGATCAGGCTGATCCATGCCGCGAGCATGGATTTGGATTTCACCGCAGTCATACATTCTTCCCTCCGCCATCTTTCTTGCCCCCTGGAAACATAAACCCCTCAACGGGTCGTTGAGGGGGAGCAGTCTGTCTCGCGGAGACGATTCGGTTCTCTCGGGTAAGGCCGGCCTGACGCTTCATGGATTCATCACATTCATCAAAAGTCATCAAAAGTCATCAAAAGGTTCACTTACTGTATCACACAGGAAGCGGGAGTGCAAACAGCGGAAGAACCCGCGGGAAGCGAGGGGTGCAAACGGCGGATGATCGCACGAGGGGTCCAAACGAAGGAAGCTCATTCCGCGCGCCTCCCGGTAAAAGCCGAAACGGCTCGCACTGCCTGCCGCAGAGGCCGATGCATGCGGCAGGCAGTGCGAGCCGCTCTGGTCCGCAAGGAATTTTCCTGGAAACCGGCATACCGACCTACAGCAAGTGGGCCGTACCCCGCATACGCTAAGGCAACGAACCGAACCGGGGAGGAATGGCGGATGATCCGAGAACGGATGGCGAGCCGGGACGACCGGAGGCTTGTTCAGCTGATCGTACGGGAGCTTGTCCCCTACGCCCGCATGGCGAGGCCCGACACCAAGTGGACCCGAAAGGAGCTTCTCGAACGGCTCGATGCCAATACGGTGCTCGTGGCGGTCAGCCGCCGGCTGGAGCCGCCGAGAGGCTTCCTTGCGTACCACATTCGCGATAGGTCGCTCCATCTCGACATGCTGGCCGTCGGCCGGGAGCAGCAGGGCCGGGGGTACGGCAGTGCCCTGATAGAGGCGGCGGAGCGGGCGGGCGTTGCGGCCGGCTGCGTGGACGCCAAGCTGTTCGTCGATGAGCCGAACGGAAGAGCCAGACGCTTTTACGCGAGAAGAGGCTACCGGGAAGAACGGTATGTGAAGGAGATGAAGTGCCTGCTGCTCACCAGGCGGTTCTATCTGTGATGCATCGGCCGGAGAGCATCCGCGGGGACGGACTCTCCGGCACCGAGCATCAGAGAGGGAGCGGGCCGCTGCTTAAAGGAGCAGGAAGAGCAGGGTGACGTCGGTCAGGTCGAAGGCGAGTCTTCCGCCTAAAACCGGACCGTAGCCAAACGGGGGAGCGAGCGCATTCACGCCGGCGTCCGGTTTGGCCTTGGTCCGCTGCGGCTTTTTGGAATTGCGGGCTCGCGCCTTGCGTTTGGCCGCGACCGAAGGGGACGAGCCGTCGTCGTTCAGGACGAGCTGGCCGTTCTGGATTCCGCTCAGCATGCCGACATGCTGCGTACCGTCCTTCAGGACGACGAGCACGGGCAAGCCTCGAAACGGGGCGCAGGTCTCTTCATTCACCGGATGAATCCTATGCATGGGCGAGGGTACACCTCCTTGTTGTTTGGGGATTACAATCATAGAATATTCGGGCGGCTGGCCGGAGGAATGGACGATTATCCAGGGTGCCCGCCCATTTTCCGGGTGCTCGCCCTACTGGAACAACAGGGAAGGAATGGCATCTTAGGAGAAGGTTATGCTAAGATGAAGGGAACAGGCGGGCCGCATAGAGGCACTCCTACCCATCCTACAGAGAAAGAATGATGCAAGATGAACGATAACCGTAACGAAGCATTGAAGCAGTCCGGCGTTCTGTTCGTACTGTTCGGGGCTACCGGCGACCTGGCCAGCCGCAAGCTGTACCCCGCCATCTATAGTCTGTACCGGGAAGGCAAGCTGTCCGACAAGTTCGCCGTCCTTGGACTTGCCCGCCGGCAACGGACGAGAGAGGAATTCCATCAGGACGTGCTGGCGTCCATCCAGGAATTCGCCCGATTCAAGGTGAACCCGGAGGATCCGAGCTGGCAGAAGTTCGTGGAGAGGTTTACCTATATGCCGCTCAACACAAACGATGCCGAGGCATTCGGCCGTTTGAACGAGCTGGCCGGGGAGCTGGAGCAGAAGTATCGGATCGCCGGCAACCGGCTGTTCTATCTGGCGCTGGCTCCGGAGCTGTTCGGCAACGTCGCGAGCAACCTGAAGTCGGGCGGTCTGCTGGACTGCGAGGGCTGGCACCGTCTCGTCATCGAAAAGCCGTTCGGGTACGACCTGCCGTCGGCGGAGAAGCTGAACGAGCAGATCCAGGAGGTATTCCAGGAACAGGAGATCTACCGGATCGACCACTATCTCGGCAAGGAAATGGTACAGAATATCGATGTTATTCGGTTCGCCAACGCGTTCTTCGAGCCGCTCTGGAACAACAAATACATAGCGAACATCCAAATTACGCTTAGCGAGACGGTCGGCGTCGAGGAACGCGGAGGCTACTATGACCACTCCGGCGCTCTGAGGGACATGGCCCAGAACCATATGCTGCAGATGGTAACCATGATGGCCATGGAGCCTCCGAGCCGCATGCATCCGGAGGATATCCGCGACGAGAAGGTCAAGGTGCTCAAGGCGCTGCGCGCCTTTACCTCGTCCGAGGAGGTGCGGTCGAACGTCATCCGCGGCCAGTACATCGAGGGCATGATGAAGGGCAAGCCCGTGCCGGCCTACCGGTCGGAGGACAAGGTTGACCCGCAGTCGACGACCGAGACGTTCTTCGCGGCCAAGGTATTGGTGGACAACTTCCGCTGGGCGGGCGTGCCGTTCTATGTCCGGACGGGCAAGCGGCTGCCGGTCAAGACGACCGAGGTGGTCGTCGAGTTCAAGAAGGTGCCGGAGAACGTCTACCTGGCCAGTCGGACCGATCTGGCGCCGAACCTGCTGGTCTTCCGGGTCAATCCGTCGGAAGGCATTTACATCAAAATCAACGCGAAGCAGCCGGGCTCCGATTGGACGATACTGCCGATCGCCATGGACTTCTGCCAGTCGTGCGGGGTCGATCTGAACACCCCGGAAGCTTACGAGCGCCTGCTGTTCGACGCCGCCCGCGGCGATTCGACTTACTTCACGCGCTGGGACGAGGTGGCCCTCGCCTGGCGGTATGTGGACCGGATCGCACAGGCCTGGTCGGGCGACAAGACCGATCTCCAGCTGTATGCTGCAGGCTCGTGGGGGCCGGATGCGGCCAACGAGCTGCTGCATCGCGACGGCTTCCACTGGTGGCCGGTGAACGGGCAGGAGGAGAGCGAGGTCGTGTGGGTGGAGAGCCGCCCGCAATAGCGAGATCATAGGGAGTTGGAGGAGAAGCAGCCGATGTTCAAACTGTACGACATTTCGATGACGATTCAACCGGGGATGCAAGTCTACAAGAACAAGGAAGAGAAGAAGCCCGAGATCCGCACCGTGCAGTCGCACGCCGAGGGCAAGCCGCACGAGAGCCGTCTCAGCCTTGATACGCACACCGGCACGCATCTCGACGCTCCGCTGCACATGATCGCAGACGGGGCGACGATCGAGACGATTCCGCTCGAATCGCTCGTAGGAACGTGCCGGGTGCTGGATCTGACGCATGTGGAGGACTCGATCGGCCGCGCCGATCTGGAGCGGCATGGCGTTCAGCCGGGCGAGTGGCTGCTGTTCAAGACGCGCAACTCGCTGTCGGAGGAATTCGACTTCGAGTTCGTCTATCTCAACCAGGAAGGCGCGGCCTATCTGAGCGAGATCGGCGTCCGCGGCGTCGGGACGGACGGACTCGGCATCGAGCGCGCCCAGCCGGGACATGTCACGCACAAGACGCTGATGAACGCCGGCGCGCTCGTCGTCGAGGGACTGCGCCTGCGGGACGTGCCCGCGGGAACCTATTTCCTCGTCGTCGCCCCTCTCAAGCTGACGGGCATCGACGCAGCGCCGGCACGTGCCTTCCTGATCGGAGCCTGACGCACCGTACCGCCGCTTCGCCTCCCCAGCCAGGAAGGCAAGCATGGACCGTACCGGACAGGACAGCCGTCGGCCCCTCTCGATTGAGCGGAGGGACCGGCGGCTTTTGCGATTTGTCTTTTTTTGGAAGGTCCCCCCGATTCGCTATACAGAGGCGGCCGCGAGCGGATATAATAAGGAGTGCGATTTCTTGGATAGAGGGGAATTGGTGGGATGACCCGACGCGCATTCCTGAAATGGCTGCTGGCGAGTTTGGCCGTCTTCGCCGGAGCCGGGTGGTGGCTCCGGAGCAAGCTCGGCGCGGGAGGCTGGACGGCAGATCCGGCGGCCGCGGCCGCCGAGAAGCCGCCCATGCTGCCCGCTCCCGGCATCACCGGGGAACGGACCCCGGCACCGGGCGAGCCGCTGCTGACGCTGCTGCTCTTGAGCGACCTTCATATCAATCCGGATTTGCCGGAGCACAGCAAGCATCTGAAGCAGGCGTTCACGGATTCGGAGACGATGCCGAATAAGCCGGACGCCGTCATCCTGACGGGCGACCTGACGGATTACGGACGCCCGCGGGATTACCGCGAGCTGCAGAACGTGCTGGCGGGCTTCCGGCTGCCGCCTGTGTATGCGAATATGGGCAACCACGATTACTATAATGTCTGGATCGACGAATCCGGCAACTTCAACCGCGAGGCGATGCCGAACGGCAAGACGGACGTGCAGTCGCGGGAGGCTTTCCAGACGTTCATGCGTCAGGAGAAGCCTTACCGCGAGGCGGTGGTGAACGGCTACACCGTTTTGCTGCTCTCCCAGGAAGTCTACCAGCAGGCCAAACCAGAGGTAGGCGAGGGAGCTTGGTATTCCGACGAGCAGATGAACTGGTTTCGGGAGAGGGTCGAAGCGCAGCAGGACGGGAAGCCGGTCTTCGTCATGATCCATCAGCCGCTGCCGCCCGCCGGACAGAACGGCGGCAGCCACCAGCTCATGCGGGCCGTGGAGTTCCGCCAGATCGTGAAAAACCATCCCAACGTGTTCGTCTTTTGCGGCCACCGCCACCAGGACTTCACGAACGGAACGGCCCACTATGTCAAGGAAACGTTCCATCTGTTCCATAATTCGGCGGTCAGCCGTGTGCTGAACCGCAATTACGATAACCAGCGCCCGGAGAAGGCGCAGGGGATGTACGTATATGTTTATGCCGACCGCGTGGTGCTTAAAGGCCGTGCGTTCGACGCTTCCTCGTGGATTGAGGAGGCGAACTGGACCGTCAAGCTTGCCTCCCGGTAGGCATAGGACGATCCAGCCATTTTCCCGATAGAAAGGAACACCTCATGACTACCAAGCTAAGCCAAGAATTACAGAGCGAGGTCGACAAGCGGCGCACGTTCGCCATCATCTCTCACCCTGACGCCGGTAAGACGACCCTGACCGAGAAGCTGCTTCTCTTCGGGGGCGCCATCCGGCTCGCGGGTACCGTCAAAGGCCGCAAGGCAAGCAAGCATGCGACCTCGGACTGGATGGAGATCGAGAAGCAGCGGGGCATCTCCGTCACCTCCTCGGTCATGCAGTTCGATTATAATGGGCACCGGGTCAACATTCTGGATACGCCCGGCCACCAGGATTTCAGTGAAGACACCTACCGCACCCTGACCGCCGCGGACAGCGCCGTCATGCTCATTGACTCGGCCAAAGGGGTCGAGCTTCAGACGAAGAAGCTGTTCCAGGTATGCCGGCAGCGGGGCATTCCGATCTTTACCTTCATCAACAAGCTGGACCGCGAGGGCCGCAATCCGTTCGACCTGCTGGAGGAGCTGGAGCAGGTGCTCGGTATCCGCTCGTATCCGATGAACTGGCCGATCGGCTCGGGCAAGCAGTTCTGCGGCGTATACGACCGCCAGAAGGTGCGGCTCGAGCTGTTCCAGGGCGAGGACCATACGAACATCGAAGTCCGCGACGTTACCGGCTACGAGGATCCGCTCGTCGAGCAGATTGCCGGGCCGTATCTGTATGAGCGGCTCAAGGAGGACCTCGAGCTGCTGGACGTGGCGGGAGATCCGCTCGATATGGAGAAGGTGCTGGCCGGCGAGCTGACGCCCGTCTTCTTTGGCAGCGGGATCAACAACTTCGGCGTCCAGACGTTCCTCGAGAACTTCCTGAGCATGGCGCCGAAGCCGGAATCCCATAACAGCAGCGTAGGCACGATCGAGCCGACGAACGAGAAGTTCTCGGGCTTCATCTTCAAAATTCAGGCGAACATGAATCCGGCCCACCGCGACCGGGTCGCCTTCCTGCGGATCTGCTCGGGCAAGTTCGAGCGGGGCATGTCGGTGCGGCACGTCCGCGCCGGCAAGGATATCAAGCTCGCGCAGCCGCAGCAATTTCTCGCGCAGGACCGCGACATCGTCGATACGGCCTACCCGGGAGACATCATCGGCCTGTTCGATCCCGGCATCTTCCGGATTGGCGATTCGCTCAGCCAGGGCAGCGAAATCGTCTACGAGGAGCTGCCGACGTTCTCGCCGGAGCTGTTCAGCAAGGTGACGGTCAAGAACGCCCTCAAGCACAAGCAGTACCAGAAGGGCATCGACCAGCTTACGGAGGAGGGCACCATCCAGGTGTTCACGACGATCGGATTCGAGGACACGATTCTCGGCGTCGTCGGGCAGCTGCAGTTCGAGGTGTTCGAGCATCGGATGAAGGCGGAGTACGGCGTCGACGTCATGCTGCAGCGGCAGAACTTCCAGTTCGCCCGCTGGCTCGTCGGCGACGGCATCGACCCGTCCAAGTTCCGCATCAACTCGCAGCTGGTCAAGGACAAGAAGGGCAACTACGTCGCCCTGTTCGAGAACGAGTATGCGCTGCGGACCGCCATGGAGAAAAACCCGGACGCTCGGTTCCTTGAGGTGGCTCCTTAATCGGACGCCGCGAAGTCTCCTCGAGCAACTTTTTTCCGTGCTAAGGTCACCGCATAAGACACCGGTTAAAGACTCGTTAAAGACACGGATTAAACCAAGAACAGGACCCATTCCTTGCGGAATGGGTCTTTTTTTCTGGCATGGCTGTGGTACGATAAGCATAAGTAGAACTAAGACAGGTATCGAGCAGGTGATAGTCTGTCCCCTGCTTATCCCATTTTTTTGTATCCGCTTACATATCGGCAGAATCCGATTGGAGGGCGTCAAACGTGCTGCAACCGTTATCCTTCGTTCGCCGGCTGCCTTATCACCATAAGCTGAAGCTGTACCTGCTCGTGCTGAGCATCTTCCCGGTGCTGCTGCTCGGTCTGCTGTCCGCATCGCTCGCAGGGAAGAGCGTCCAGGAGGAGAGCGAGCGGAACCAAAAGGTGATCCTGAAGCAGGTGGAGCATCAGCTCGACACGCTGCTGAAGAATCTGGCGTTCACGTCTTTGCAGATGGCCGCGGACCGGACCATCGAGAAATCGCTCCGCCTCGGCATCGCGCAGAACGACCCGGTGCGGCTGGAGACGACGCTCGACATGAAGGAGGTCGTGCGGCAGTACCGGAGCTACAGCGGCACCCCCATTCACGTGTCGCTCGTCTACAACCGGTTCGGGCAAGTGTACGGCAGCCATCTCGGTCTGCTGCCGCTGCAGGAATTCCCTTTCTACGATCTCATTAAACATGCGGTCCCCAAATACGACGGTGCCATCGTCATTCCCCCGTATTCAAGGGCGGGGCAGGAGGATTTCCTGATGCTGCGTCCGGTCCCCGTCGGGTCGCCGGACATCGACGGCTGGGTAGTGCTCCACATCGACCCGCAGCAAATCTACGAGGCGTTTCGCGCGGCCGATCCCGGTGTCAACCGGCGGCTCATGATTCTGGACGAAGAAGGAAGGATCATGCTCAGCAACCGGCTGGAGGACATCGGCTCGCGGCTGCCGACGGCGAGCGGCCTGTACGCCTACTGGACGAAGCCGACCAAGGCGAATGCCGTATACCGGCTCGACGGCACGGACTACCATCTCTCCTCCGAGACATCTTCGTTCAACGGCTGGACGTATATCGCCATGACGCCGGTTAGGGACATTACCCACAAAGCGGATGTGATCCGCTTCGTCTCGTGGGGCATCGCGGCCGCGCTCGCCTCGGTCTGGGCGCTGCTCGCCCTGCTCGGCACGAAGCGGTTGTACCTGCCGATCCGGCGCCTGGCGTTCAAAATTCCCGGCGGGCCGGAGCCGGGAGGAGACGGGCTGCAGGCGCTGGACGGGTACGTCGACCGCGTCGTGCAGGCGAATACGCAGCTGCGCCGGCAGCTTGGGGACCAGCTGCCGAGCCTGCAGGAGACGCTGCTCGTGCAGCTTATGCGGGGCGAGCTCGGGGAGAAGGAGCTGCGGGACCGCGCCGCCGCTTACGGCCTCGCGGTCCCGGAAGGGCGGTTCTACCTCGGCGTCGTCGCGATCGACGACTATCCGGCCTTTCGCCGGCGTTACTCCGCCCGGGACCGGGCGCTCCTCCAGTACGCACTCGCCAAGCTCGCCGGCGAGGTATGCGCCGGGCTGCCCGCCTGCTTGCCGGCCGCGCCCGAGCCGGGCCAGCTCGTGCTGCTCCTCCGGAGCGAGCTGCCGGAACCGGAAGCGGGCGAGCAGCTCGACCGGCTGCTCGCCGCGCTTCGCGAGCAGGCGGGGATCCTGCTCCGCCTGCAGGTGACGGCGGCGAGAAGCGATGCCGCGTGGCCGCTCGGCGCCATTGGCCGGGGGCTGCAGGGGACGCTCAGCCGGCTGCGCTACCGGGTCCCGGAGGGCAGCCGCTTGGCGGAGGCTCCCGGCAGCGATGCGAGCGCGGCGGCGATGCGGGCGTTCCATGCGGTCTACCTCGCCCGGAAGCAGGAGGTGCTGGCCGCGATCGCCGAGGGCCGCCTGTCCGACGCCGAGGAGGCGTTCCGCGCGCTGCTCGGGGAAGCGCCGGGCTACCTTGCCGGCGAGGAAGGCCTGATGAGCCTGCTCGGCTGCCTGCTGGGCGAGATCGAGCGGTTCTATGCCGAGGGAGGGCAGAGTCTGCCCGACATCGCCGGTAACCGCCTGTACGAGGCGGTAGCGTCGGCCGCATCGCTCGAGGCGCTGGGCAGCGCGTTCGAGCAGGAGCTGTTTCCCGCGCTGCGATCCCATCTCGAGCAGGCCGACGATACGCGCCGCCGCCAGCTCGTCGCCCGGGCCGTCGCCTGCATTCACGAGCAGTTTGCGGCCGATCTGTCGCTCACCCTGATCGCCGAGCGCTGCGGCTGCTCGCCGACCCAGCTGAGCCGCATGTTCAAGGAGGAGGTCGGCACGACGTTCGTCGACTACGTCATCGGCTACCGGATCGAGAAGGCGAAGGAATGGCTCGTCCATTCCGATATGCCGATCCGGGAGATAACCGATCGGCTGCGCTACGCCACGACGCAGAATTTTACCCGGATCTTCAAGCAGATGACCGGGCTGCCCCCCGGCCAATACCGGGAGCGGTACCGGGGAAGCGTGTAACGGAAGGAGGCCCGCACCGGAGGAGGAATCCACCGGCGAGCCGGGGCCCGGAGCACGGCGATTCCGGGGGCAGTCCGCGGCGAAGGACGGCCGTTAAGCAAAGGAGGGATAGGCATGACCTATTCTGCGCCGCTAAGCATCTTTCTTCTCTTTTTGCTGGTTTCTTGCCAAGCAAGCTCTATTACGGATACCAGCACGCCTATTGATTTGCCGAACCTTTCTCCCCGTTCCGCAAACGAAAGGCTGGTGCAGCCCTTAAACGACAATATGGATCGGGGCACGTCTAACCCGGCGATGAACACAGTCATCGACTTTGCCCATTACCAAGCCAACCATGTCGAGCGAGGGGATGTCATTTGGTATGAAGGCAAGTTTTTATCGAGAGTCGTTGCGCTCCCGAGCGAACAAGTAAGCATCCGCAAAGGACAGCTCTTGGTGAATGGACATAAGCTGGATACTTTCTATGGGAAGGCTCATGTGGGAGGGATGGAGGAAAAAGAGTTCAAACGGTCCGATATCGGAAAAAAGGAGAAGGATGTGATCGTGGACGAGGTCTATCGTCTGGACATGGAAGAAGTTGCTCTGTCGGACGATGAGGTTTTTGTGGTGGGCGACAATTGGTTTCGAAACGAACCCGGTTCCACCATCAAAAAAGTGAAGGTAAGAACCGTGGAAGGAAAGGCGATAGGGATTTGCAAGTCATGTGCATCCCCTCAAACGTAATGGCAAGGAAACCCGCCTAGTCATCGTCTAAAACCCCGGCAGATCCCGCCCCGTGCGGCCATCCGCCGGGGCTGTTTCTTTTTATGCGGCCTTGTTTCCGTCCTTGCAGGGCGCGGAAAGAATGGAAACTTCCGCTGCGTCCCGGCCTTCGCTACAGTGAGAGGGAAACCATCCGAACCGGAAGGAGAGCTGCTGTATGAGCATGGCATCCACGCCACGAGAGAACCTGCCCGCGCCCAGAGCCGCGGCCCGCAGGCGGGGCCGGCTCGCCCGCAACCTATGGAAGAGCCGGTATATGTACGCCTTCGTGCTGCCCGGTCTCTTGTACTTTCTGCTGTACCGCTACGTCCCGCTGCTCGGCTCGATTCTCGCGTTCAAGGAGTACAGCCCGTTCCAAGGCATCCTGGACAGCCCGTGGGTCGGCCTCGCCAACTTCCGGCGCATCTTCGAAAACGCCGAGGTCGTACAGGTACTCGTCAACACCCTCGTCCTGTCGTTCCTGCAGATTTTGTTCGCCTTCCCGGTCCCGATCGTGCTGGCGGTCATGCTGAACGAGGTGCGAAGCGACGCGTTCAAGAAGCTGATCCAGTCGATCGTCTACCTTCCCCATTTCCTGTCATGGGTCGTGGTCATCGGCATTGTCACCGTCTTCCTGCGCAGCGAAGGGCTGGTCAACCTGCTGCTCGAGCGGCTGTTCGGGATCTCGTCGATCCCGTTCCTGCAGCTTCCCGCGCTGTTCAAGCCGCTGCTCGTGCTCGAGGTCATCTGGAAGGAATCCGGCTGGGGTACGATCGTCTTCCTGGCGGCGCTCGCCGGCGTCCATCCCGAGCTGTACGAGGCGGCCGTCGTCGACGGAGCGGGACGGCTGCGGCGGATCTGGCACATTACGCTTCCGGCCATCCGCAGCACCGTCGTCATTCTGCTCATCCTGCGGCTCGGTACCGTCCTCGACAACGGCTTCGAGCAGGTGTTCCTCATGCTGAATCCGTACGTCATGAACGTTGGCAACGTGCTCGACACGTACGTGTACTACAAAGGCATTCTGCAGTCGGACTTCAGCTTCGCCACCGCCGTCGGCCTGTTCAAATCGCTCGTCGGTCTCGTCCTCGTCGTCGCCGCGAACCGGCTCGCCAAGCGGTTCGGCGAAGAGGGGATCTATTAACGGACTAGGAAGGAGGCTCCCTATGCATCACCGTACGCTGGCCGACCGGCTGCTGGACATCGTCAACGCCTTGCTGCTGCTGCTGACCGCCTGCTGCATGTTCGTGCCGTTTCTCTATGTGTTCTCCGTGTCGTTCTCCTCCATGAAGGACTTTCTTGAAAGCGACTTCATTCTCTGGCCGAAGGAATGGACAGCGGGCGCCTACCGCTACATTCTCGCCAACGACCGGTTCCTGCGGTCGATCGGCGTGACGGTGCTCATCACCGTCGTCGGCACCGCGCTAAACCTGCTGTTCACGGCGACGATGGCTTACGGCTTGTCACGGCCGTTCGCGGGACGCAAGCCGATCCTCTTGCTCGTGCTGTTCACGTTCCTGTTCGGTGCCGGCATCATCCCCACTTATCTGGTGGTCAAGGCGACCGGGCTGCTTGATTCGATCTGGTCCGTCATCCTGCCGGTGCTGATCAGCCCGTGGAATCTTATCGTCATCCGCCAATTCTTCCTCAGTCTGCCGGAAGAGCTGAACGAGGCGGCGACAGTGGACGGCGCCAACCCGTTCACCGTGTTCCTCCGCATCGTGCTGCCGCTGTCGAAGCCGGCGCTCGCCACGTTCGGGCTGTTCTACGCCGTGGCTCATTGGAACAACTACTTCACCGGTCTTTTGTACCTGAACGATCCGGCCAAATGGCCGATCCAGGTGCTGCTGCGGCAAATTGTCGTCGTGAACGACAGCACCTCGCTCATGGCGGAGCAAACGCTGGTGCAGCCGCCGCCTGCCGAGACGATCCAGATGGCGGCGATCCTGCTCGCCACGCTGCCGATTCTCGTCGTCTATCCGTTTCTGCAAAAGCATTTTGCCAAGGGGGTGATGCTCGGATCGGTCAAGGGCTAGCCGGCGGCTATCGTAGGAAAGAACCACGCTGCAAGAAGATGAGGGGAACCGAAGCAAAAGGGGAGGGCAACGGTATGAAACGGACAACGAAGCGCGCCGCATGGACGGCGGCACTGCTGACGGTCGTCGTGGCGGCGGCCGGCTGTACGGGCGGCAAGCCCGAGGGAGACACGGGCAAGCCGGTCTCGGGGGAGCCCGGGAACAAGGGCAAAATGGTCGACATCGGCTTCATGAATTTCGCCTACACGATCTTTCCGGCCGCCCAGGGCAAGGGCGTCGACGCGATCAAGGAGCGGTTCAACGCCAATATCAAGTCCCAGTTCATTCTCCAGTCGGATTACAACAGCAAGCTGTCGGTCGTTATGGCGTCCGGCGAGATTCCCGATGTCGTCGCGATCAAGGACGTGGACTCGAACTATTACAAGTGGGCACGGCAGGGCGCATTCCTGCCGCTCGACGAGTATATCGACAAGTATGAGACACTCAAGGCAGTTCCCAAGGAGGTGTGGGACCAGTCCCGGGTCGACGGCAAAATCTACGGCGTCCCGATGTATGCGCCCACGTATACGTTCAGCAATGTCATCCGGCAGGATTGGCTCGACAAGCTGGGGCTAAAGATGCCGACCAACTACAAGGAATTGCTGGAGGTCGCGATCGCCTTTACGAAGAACGATCCAGACGGCAACGGCAAGCACGATACGTATGGCTTCGCCCTAGGGGAGAATATCAGCCCCGAATACATGGCGGGCGCCTATTGGTCGGGCGGCTGGTACCACAAGGACAAGGACGGCAATCTCATCCCCGGCGTCATCGGGCCGGGCCGCAAGGAAGTGATTGAGACGCTGACCGCGGCCTACAAGGAAGGAGCCGTCACCAAGGACTTTGCGGTGCTCAACTGGGCGCAGGCGAACAAGGAATTCTACTCCGGTAAGGCCGGTATTTTCATCGGGACGCCAACGGGCATGGTCGAGGAGTATTACCTGGGCCTCCTTCAGGTGAACCCGAACGCCAAGGTGGCATCCATTCCCCACTTCGTCGCGCCGGACGGCTCGCAGGGGCGGCTGCTCGGGTCGGGGTTCTTTGGCCTCACCACCCTGTCCGCCAAGCTGAAGAACGATCCGGACAAGGTGAAGAAGATACTCGAAATTCTGGACTACGGGCGCAAATTTATCCCGGTCGACCAGCGAAACCCGAAGAACGAGCAATTTGATTGGATGATGGGCCGCGAAGGAGTCGGCTACGATATGGTGAACGGCAAGGCGGTGCTGAAGCCGAACTCCGAGAGCATCACGCCGATCCAGTACATGCTGCAGCGGCACGAATTCTGGAAGCCGTGGGCTCCTACCGACGAAGACAACCAGTATTCGAAAGCCTCGTATAACGATCCCCGTATGCAAGAATTCATCGCGCGGATCGAGGAGATGGAGAAGAAGTACAATAAGACCCCGTACGCAGATCCGAGCCGCGGCATTTTCTCGGATACGCAGGCGAAGAAGGGCGCCGATTTGAACCAGTTCATCATCGGCGAGCAGACGAAGATGATCTCCGGGCAGCGCCCGCTCGCGGATTGGGACAAAATGGTCCAGGAATGGAAGGACCGGGGCGGGGCCGATCTGATCAAGGAAGTTAATCAAGGCATCAAGGAACGGAACGCGGCCTCCAAGAAATAGCGAGTAAGAGGCTGGCCCTCCGCCGGAGCCGGTTCGGGCCGCGATTCCTGGCAGCAAGTGACGAGAAGAGAAGAAGACGCTTCCTTGACGGGGAGCGTCTTTTTTGAGATTCGGCTGATATGGAAGAAAAAGGATGGGTCGGGGCGGGAAGGAGCGGGTAAGAAAATCTTAATTGCCGTACGGCCTTTTTTTTGCATCTGCAGATGCCATAGGGGCGGAGCCTGCCCAGATAGTAAGCATGCTGACAATTGAATGGTAAATGAATATCGTGTCTGGTCTACTTCTCAGACAGAGGAGGCGTATCGGGTGCCCACTACACCGAACAAAGACTCAAAGCCGATGTCCCGCCGTGCGTTTCTGAGGAACTCAGGCTTGGCGCTGGGCGGCGTCGTGCTGGGCGGTGCGTTCGGAACCGCCATCTGGAAGGACCGGGAGGAGCAGCCACAGGAGGCTCCCCCCGGAGCGTCGCAAACGCCGGCCGCTTCCGGCTCCTATCAGGATGCGCTCATGTTCTTCAATCAGGAGCAGTTTCGGCTGACCGAGGCTGCCGTCGAGCGCATCTATCCCGAGGACGAGCATGGTCCCGGGGCCAAAAAGCTGGGTGTGGCCTACTATATCGACCATCAGCTGGCCGGCAATTGGGGCAGCAACACGAAGGATTATATGATGGGGCCCTTCTCCCCGGGGGAAGCGACGCAGGGCTACCAGGGACGGCTGACGCGGGCGTCCATGTTCCTGATCGGGCTGAACGGGCTCAAGGACTACAGCCAAAAGACTTACGGCAAAGCATTCCCCGAGCTCGAGGAGGCCGAGCAGGACGAGGTGCTGAAAGCGTTCGAGAAGGGCGACAAGGTGAAGCTGAACGGAACCGACGCTCCGTCGTTCTTCAAAAATCTGCGCACGTTCACGCTCGAAGGGGTTTACGCGGACCCGATGTACGGAGGCAACAAAGACATGCAGGGCTGGAAAATGCGGAATTATCCCGGCAACCAGATGAGCTATTACGACCAGATCGAGAAGGACGGGCTAGTCAAGCTCGAGCCGAAGAGTCTGCGCGATCATATGGCGTAAGCCGCAAGCCGCGGCAGCGCCACATCCATCCCAAGATAGAGAAAGGATCTAGCGACCATGGCCAATCCATTACCGAAAGTCCCCGTTGTTATCGTGGGCATGGGCTGGGCCGGCGGGATTATCGCCGCCGAGCTCGCCAAGGCGGGCATCAAGGTAGTCGGGCTCGAGCGCGGCAAGAAGAGAAGCACGGAAGATTACTTCATGGTGCACGACGAGCTCCGGTATGCCCAGCGATACGAAATGATGCAGGATCTGTCCAAGGAGACGATCACGTTCCGCAATACCGAGAAGGCGCGCGCGCTGCCGATGCGCACCTACGGCTCGTTCCTGATCGGGGACGGTCTGGGCGGCGCAGGCGTCCACTGGAACGGGCAGACCTACCGGTTCCTGCCGTACGACTTCCAGATCAAGTCGATGACGGTCGACCGGTACGGCGCAGGCAAGATCCCCGAGGGGATGCAGATCCAGGATTGGGGCATCACCTATGACGAGCTGGAGCCCTACTTCGACAAGTTTGAGAAAACGGCCGGCATCTCCGGCGAGAAGGACACGCACCCGAATGCGCCAAGCGGTCAAGCGACTATCCGACGGGGCCGATGAAGAAGACGCCGATGATCAAGCTGTTCGAGGATGCCGCTAAAAAGCTCGGCTACCACCCGTACATGATGCCGTCCGCCAACCTATCCGACCAATATACCAACCCCGACGGCATCTCGCGTGCGGCCTGCCAATACTGCGGCTACTGCGAGCGGTTCGGCTGCGAATACGGGGCCAAGGCGGATCCCGTCGTCACCGTCCTGCCCGTTGCGGAGAAGACGGGCAACCTCGATCTGCGGGTCAACGCGAATGTGACGGGCATCCGGCATGACGGGAAGAAAGCGACGGGCGTCGTCTATGTCGACACAATTACCGGCGAGGAATTCGAGCAGCCGGCGGACATTGTCGTCCTTGCCAGCTTCGTCTTCAACAACGTGCGGCTGCTCCTCACCTCGAAGCTCGGCAAGCCGTACGATCCGGCGAGCGGAACCGGCGTCATCGGGCGCAATTACGCGTACCAGGTACAGGCGGGCAAGGCGACCGGCTTCTACGACGACAAGGAGTTCAATCTGTTCATGGGAGCCGGGGCGCTCGGGTCGAATATCGACGACTTCAACGGCGACAACTTTGATCACAGCAGCCTGAACTTCCTGCACGGAGCGAACCTGCGGATCAGCCAGACCGGCCAGCGTCCGATTCAGAACAATACGGTGCCGGCCGGGACGCCGGGCTGGGGCAAGGAGTTCAAGAAAGCCTCGCTTCAGTATGCGAACCGGGTGCTGACGATCAGCGCGCAGGGAGCGAGCATGCCGTGGCGGCATCACTATCTCGATCTCGATCCGACGTACAAGGACGCGTTCGGACTGCCTCTCCTGCGGATCACCTTCGACTTTGAAGACCAGGATCGGGAGCTGACCAAATTCCTCGGTCAAAAAGCGGGGGAGATCATGCGGGAGATGAAGCCTGCGAAGACCGAGGTCTCCGCCGAGCTGCAAAAGTACAGCATCGTGCCGTATCAGTCCACCCACAACACGGGCGGCGTCGTGATGGGAGCCGACCCTGGGACGTCGGCCGTCAATTCGTATCTTCAGATGTGGGATGCGGAGAATGTATTCGTCGTCGGCGCTTCGGCATTTCCGCATAACAGCGGGTACAATCCGACCGGCACGGTGGGCGCGCTCGCGTACCGTGCGGCGGAGGGGATCCAGACATACATGAAAGGGGGCGGCCTCCTGGCCTAGCCCCTCCCGAAGGGAGTGATCCGGCATGCTGAGTATAGGCCTTCCCGGCCTGATTCTGATCGTTCTGGTGGTGTTGCTGCTATTCGGTCCTTCCCGCCTTCCCCGGCTCGGCCGGTCCATCGGCGATACGCTGCATGAGCTGAAGCATGCCACGCGCGATCTGCGGGAAGACGGAGAACCGGAGCAGGCGTCCGGCAGCACGAACGAGACGAAGAGGAGCCGGCCGTGAGCGGCGGCTCCAACATTGGGTAAGAAGAAGGGACACCATTATTTCCATCGGAGGGATGACAGATGAAAAAAAGCATGACGGTACTCACCCTGGCATTGAGCTGTTCGCTGGCGCTTGCGGGCTGCGGCTCGAAGGACAGCTCGGGCGGCTCCGGGTCGTCCTCGGCTCCGAGCAGCGCGCCGTCGGCCGGCACGAGCATGAGCCCGGGAACTGGCGGCTCGGCCAGCACCGATGTGAAGGAAGTCAAGGTGTCGGCCAAAAACTTCACCTTCTCGCCGAATGAAATCCGCGTGAAGGAAGGGCAGAAGGTAAAGCTGACGCTTGACAACACCGAAGGCATGCATGGGCTCGCCATTCCGGATTTCAAGGTCGATCTGCAAAAGCCGGGAACCGTTGAGTTCACCGCGGACAAGAAGGGCGAGCACGAATTCCACTGCTCGGTCATGTGCGGCGCGGGGCACGCAGACATGAAGGGCAAGATCATCGTCGAATAATAGGGCGGCAGAAAAAACGGGGCAGAAGCCCCGTTTTTTTGCTGCCTGGGGCAATAAGGCTCGTGGGACAAGCCGTTCTTGACAAGGCGGGGGGCTCACGGTACTTTTGAACTAACTTCCTTACCCCGAAAGGAGCAACCGCCATCGAACAGAGGATGGACCGAATCGGCCGCCAGATCTACCAGACCAACCGCAAGCTGGTTCATTTGCTGACCCACCAATTCAAGCCTTACGACATCACTCCCGAACAGTGGAACATCCTTCGCCGGCTGGAGGAGAGAGACGGCATTAAGCAAAAGGAGCTCGCGACCGCCGCGGGCAAGGACCAGACGACGATTACCCGGATTCTCGACAACCTGGAGAAGAAGCAAGCCGTCCGGAAGGCCGTCAAAGCGGGCGACCGCCGCTCGTACCTGATCTACCTGACCGAGGAGGGGCGGCGGATTCTCCGGCTCCTGCAGCCTGTTTTTGAGGAAACGATGGACAAGGTGCTAAGCGGCATTCCGGGAGAGCGCCTCGCGGCGTTCCAGGAGACGCTCGATCAGCTGCAGGCCAAAGCGGACGAGGAGCTCGCCAAAAGCATGCAGGCGGATCTCGATTCCTTATAAGCTGCCAAGATACAGGCCCTTACCAATTCCGAAGTACGTCCATACAATAAGGTGTCAGCTTCTGCAGGTGAACCTTATACGTAAGGATGTGCAGGTCATGCATATATTGATCGTCGCCCCCGAGCAGATTCCTGTGACGCGGGGAAGGGGCGGATCCGTCGAAATTTGCGTCCATCACATAGCGGAGAAGCTGGCCGATCAGCACAAGGTGACGGTCGTCAGCCGCTCCGCCCCCCGTCTGCCCGCCCGGGAGGAGAGAGGCAACCTCACCATCCTCCGGGTCGCGACCGGCACGCCCCGGCAGTATCTGGCCAACGTCCTGCGCCTCATCAAGGACCGCACGTTCGACTGGATCCAGGTCGACAACCGTCCCCGCTTCGTTCCGGCGATCAAGGAACTGTTTCCCCGCACGCCCGTTTCCCTATTCCTGCACTCCCTTACCTTTGTCTCCAAACCCTATCTCTCCCGCCAAGCGGGGACGGCCTGCCTCGCACGGGCCGATCTGATCGTAGCCAATAGCCAGTCTCTGCAAGAGACTCTCGCCCAGCGGTTTCCCGCATCGGCGGCGAAGATGAAGCGCGTCTACCTGGGTGCCGATCTGACCCGGTTCCGCCCCCCCTCGCCGGAGGAAAGAAGACAGCTGCGACTGCGCCATGGCTTGAACGATGCGTTCGTCGTCGTGTTCGCCGGGCGCATCATCCCGCGCAAAGGGCTGGATGTCCTCATCCGGGCGCTGCGCCTTGTCCGCAAAAAGGCGCCCCGCGTGAAGCTAGTTGTCGCCGGTTCTGCTCAGTCGCACGCGTTTAAGAAGAGGATCCAGCGGCTCGCGATCCGCTCGGGCGTGCCGACCACCTTTCTCGGTCATCTGCCGCATGCCAAGATGCGGAGGGCGTATTGGCTCGGAGATTGCTTCGTGTGCCCGTCGCAGCGCCACGAGGCGTTCGGCCTCGTGAATGTGGAAGCGATGGCGACCGGGCTGCCCTGCATCGCCTCCCGGATCGGCGGGATCGGCGAGATCATCCGAAACGGCCACAACGGGCTGCTCGTGAACCGTTACTGGAAGCCGGAGAGTCTTGCGAAACGGATCCGCCGGCTGCTCGAAGAGCCGGAGCTGGCGGAGCGGCTCGGCAAGCAGGCGAGGGAAGATGTGCTCAGGCAGTTCGATTGGAAGACGACGGCGGCCAACCTAGCCTATCTGTACCGTCCCGCCCTGATTAAGATGGATGGAGGGGAGCCATGAGCCAGTATGTCCGAAGGAAGATGGCTAAGACGCGGGAGCTGCTCAAGAACAAGCGGCTGCGGGCCCACGTGCCCGAGACGGTCTGGCTGAATAAGAAGAATCTGAAGCGCATGCTGGACCGCTACGGCATGGTCTATGTGAAGCCGGACATGGGCACCCATGGCCGGGGGGTGATCAAGGTAGAGGTGCTCGGACGGCCGGACTCCACCACCTACCGGTACCAGACGCACCAGGACAATGTTATCGTCGATCCTTCCTTCGCTTCCTTCTTCGAGCAGCTCGACCGGGCGACCAAGGGAAGCGTGCGCTACCTGGTGCAGCAGGGCATTCCGCTGTTGAAATTCCATGGGCGTCCGTTCGATATTCGGGTCATGGTGCAAAAGAGCCGGAAGGGGAAATGGGTAGCGACCGCTATGATCGGACGCGTAGCCCGGAAGGGCCGAGTCGTCACCAATTACCACAGCGGAGGGACGCCGAGGCCGGTCCCGCGTCTGCTGACCAAGCATGTCAAGCCGGCCAAGCAGCCGCGGTTCCTCAGCAGGCTGGAGAAGCTGGGGGTGGAGACGGCCGGGCAGCTGGCCAAGAAGTATCCGGGCGTCCGGGAGATCGGTCTCGACGTGGCGCTTGGCGAGGATAAGCATCCCTGGATTCTGGAGGTCAATACGCGTCCAGACCCTTATCTCTTCCGGTTCCTTGGCGACCGCCGGGTGCATCGGCGGGTGCTTCGGTACGCAAGAGCCAACGGACGGCTCTGATGGCGGGACGATCCGTTCCGAACCTTTGACGCGCGGCGTTCCTGACGAACGCCGCGCGTTCGTTTGGTTTCAACCGGCCCTTCCTTCGTCCTCTGGCCTCCGCTACAATGAAGGGGATGAACCATATCCTTCAAGCGGACAAGGGAGGCGGCTAGGAATGGCGGACATGAAGCTAGGCATTATTGGGTGCGGCAAGATCAGCGACATCTACATGCAAAATTTGAAGAAAGCGGGCGGTGTCGAGCTCGTCTATTGCGCGGATCTGATCCCGGAGCGGGCGAGGGAGAAGGCGGCGCTCCACGGAATTCCGGACGGCGGCTCGGTGGAGGACCTGCTCGGGCGGCGGGACATCGAGCTCGTCCTCAATCTGACCGTGCCCAAGGCGCATGCGGCGATCAGCGAAGCGGCACTGCGCGCAGGCAAGCATGTGTACGGTGAAAAGCCTCTGGCCGTCACCTATGCGGAGGGGAAGCGGCTCATGAAGCTGGCCGAGGAGAAGGGACTCCTCATCGGCAGTGCGCCGGATACGTCCCTGGGCGGCGGTATGCAGACGTGTCTTCGGCTGCTTGCCGAAGGCGCAATTGGGACGCCGGTCGGCGCCTCCGCTTTTCTCATGGGCAAAGGGCCCGAGAGCTGGCATCCGGCCCCGGAATTCTATTATGAGCAAGGCGGCGGGCCGCTCCTGGATATGGGGCCGTACTACCTGACCGCTCTCGTCGCGCTGCTCGGGCCGATCCGCCGGGTGACGGGAAGCGCCCGGATCTCGTTCCCCGAGCGGACGATCACAAGCCAGCCCAAAGCCGGGACGATCATCGAGGTCGAGGTGCCGACGCACGTCGCTGGCGTGCTGGAGTTTGCGGCGGGGCCCGTCGCGACACTCACCACGAGCTTCGACATTCTGGGAGGCTCCTCGCTGCCGCGCATCGAGCTGTACGGCAGCAAAGGAACGCTGCTCGTTCCCGATCCGAACACGTTCGGCGGCCCGGTCGTGCTGCGCACAGCCGCGGGAGGCGAATGGACCGAGATACCGATCGAGACGGGCGTGACCGAGAACGGGCGGGGCCTCGGCGTCCTGGACATGGCCGAGGCGATCCGCACCGGGCGGGAGCCGCGAGCCGGCGGGGCGCTCGCCCTGCACGTGCTGGAGGCGATGGAAGGACTGCTCACGGCGGCAGCTTCAGGGACGCATTATATCATGGAGACGGCATGCCGAAGACCGGAGCCGCTGGCGGCTCCGGCACAATAGCTCTCGGCTGGGGTTATTGGGGGAGACTTGTCTTCAGCGTATGCACGAGCGACTGCTGCGTGGACTCGTCGGCGTGCTTCCAGATAATTTCGAACAGGACGCCGAGGCCCGGAAGCGCCTGCTCCACGCTGTCGACCGAATCGACGATGATCCCGGTCAGTTCCTCCTCGGATTTGCCCTGGACCCGGGTGACGATGGCTTGTCTCAAATCAAGATTCATGGCTGGTTCCCTCCCTACTCGCATCTAGTGATCCTTACTCCTTCGGTTAGTATGCCGGTTCGCGGTAATATTATGTAAGGCAGGCGGACCCGAGCCACACAGCGGAATCGGGGGACGGGCTGTCAAGACGCGGCGCAGTGGAATCGGCGACCCGGTCAGTCGACTCGCGTCGGACGCGGAAACGATGATCCGGTCGGCCGAACCGCTTCGGCAGCGATCTTCGCCAACGGCGTCCCTATACGGTCCGGGTGGCCCCGGCGTCCCCGGGGCGGCCCGGTTCGGGAATGCCGGCGCTTGTGGTATACTATCGCTATCGAGTTTTTTGCGGAGGGGACGGGCCGGTATGAAGAAGAACTTTGCGATTATTGGAATGGGCCGCTTCGGGTCCAGCGTAGCCAAGGCGCTGCGTGCCTACGGGCACGACGTGCTGGCGATCGACGCGAGCGAGCAGAGAATTCAAGAGATGAGCGCCGTGGTGACCCACTCGGTCCAGGCGGACACGACGGACGAGGAAGCGCTCAAGGCGCTCGGCATCCGCAATTTCGATGTCGTGGTCGTGGCGATCGGCGAGGACATTCAGGCGAGCATCCTGACTACGCTCATTCTGAAGGAGCTTGGCGTTCCCGTCATCATCGCCAAAGCGAAGAACGAGCTTCACGGCAAGGTGCTGGGGCGGATCGGTGCGGACCGGGTTATTTATCCCGAGCGGGATATGGGCCTCCGGGTCGCGCACAACCTGATCTCTCCGAACATTCTGGAGTACATAGAAATCTCGGACGACTACAGCATCGCCGAGATCAAGGCGACTCCGAAGCTCGTGGGCAAGTCGCTGAGGCAGCTGGACATCCGGGCCAAGTTCCAGTGCAACGTCATGGCGATCAAGCATGGAGACCAGGAGCATGCGAAGGAACGGATGAACATTACGCCTTCCCCGGACCATGAGATTCTGGAATCCGACGTGCTCGTCATCGTCGGACGGAACGAAGATCTCTGGAAATTCGAAAAAGCATACGCGGAGTGAACGGATTGAACAACATTCAGGAATTAACGTCGGTGAATAATCCGAAGATCAAGCAGTGGGCGCAGCTGCTGACCAGAAAGGGCAGGGAGGCGCAGGGCAAGTATCTGCTCGAGGGCACCCATCTCGTCCAGGAGGCGCTCCAGGCGGGGGCGCCGGTGGAGGCGATCCTGTTCCAGGTGGACAAGGGCCTCCCCCCGGAGCTGGCCGGACTCGCGCACGGCACCGCGGAGTGGTATGCCGTGCCGGAGCCGGTGCTGGCGAAATGCTCGGAGACGAAAACGCCGCAGGGCATCGTAGCCGTCGTCGCCAAAGCCGGTAGCGGGGCGGAGGCCTGGCTCTATGCCGAGGATGCGCTCGTCGTCGCCGTCGACGGTGTCCAGGACCCCGGCAATCTCGGTACGATCATCCGCGCTGCGGACGCCGCGGGGGCGACAGGCGTCGTACTCGGAGCCGGCACGGTCGACCTATACAGCCCGAAGACGGTGCGGGCGACGATGGGCTCGCTGTTTCACGTGCCGGTCGTCTCCGCGGATCTGCCGGCACTCCTCGCGGAGGCGGGGCGTCGGGGCATTCGCACCGTCACCGCCCGGCTGGACGCCAAGCAGACGATATACGAGGCCGACTTGGCCGGCCCTGTCTGGCTCATTCTCGGGAACGAGGGAGCCGGCGTCTCGGCCGAAGCGGCCGCTCTCGCGACGGACAGCGTCCTCATCCCGATGCGCGGCCAGTCCGAGTCGCTCAATGTGGCGATGGCCGCCACCGTGCTGTTGTACGAGGCGATGCGGCAGCGGGGCTGAGAGCGACTAGAAGCTGAATAAGACGAACTGAGAAAACCCCTCATTCCTTTCCGAATGAGGGGTTTTCCTTGTGTCCTTCGGATGTGGCCCTTTCCACCTTCCATACAGCCTGTCTCCGTCATGGAGGTGCAGGTTCCTTCATAAAGCAATAATACGGACAAACAAGGACCGTATATACATAAGCAAGGAAGAAGTGGAGGGTTACCTTGCCGGTCGTGAAAGGAGGGGATCAAGATCGGTCCATCGCTTGGGAGAAGCATTCCCAGGAAGGAAACATGGGAAAAAGTGACGGGGACAGCTCGATATGTAAACGATGCTCCGGCGCCTGGGCTTCTACATGCCAAGCTCGCTGTCAGCCCGCATGCCCACGCCAAACTAGTAGCGATCGATACGTCCGAAGCCAGGAACATTCCGGGGGTAAAAGCGGTTATTACAGGACAGGATTACCCGATCTTGACCGGATCGCCTCTGGAAGACCGCCCCCCGCTTGCCATCGAGAAAGTAAGATATTATGGCGAGCCCGTCGCCCTTGTCGTCGCAGAAGAAGAATATATAGCACAGATGGCGGCTCTTAGGATCAAGGTGGAGTATGAGCTCTTACCGGCCGTCCTGTCTCCAAAAGAAGCTCTTCAAAGCAATGCTCCGCTCGTTCATGAGCATCTGGACAAGTACAAGCGCCATGAGGAGGTTCGCCCGGAACCGGGAACGAACATCGCGAACCGGGTCAAAATACGCAAGGGAAATATGGAAGAGGGCTGGAACAACAGCGTACATACCGTGGAAATCGAAGTCACTTTGCCCCAGTCGGATCATGCCGCTATGGAGATGCGGTGCACGACGGCACAGATAATGCCGGGCGGCAAAGTGATCCTCCATTCGGCTTCGCAATCCCCCTATGTGATTCAGAGAGCGATAAGCGAGTCGTTTCAAGTTCCGCTTCATCAAGTGATTGTTCATACGCCGCTCGTGGGAGGCAGCTTCGGTGGAAAAGCCGCGGTTCAGTTGGAATACCTTGCTTATATGGCTTCCCATGCTGTTGGCGGAAAAGCGGTAAAGCTGGTAAACTCCCGCGAGGTGGACATGATCGCTTCTCCCGTCCATATCGGCCTGGATGCCAAAATCAAGCTTGGCTGTACCCGGGACGGGAAGCTGACGGCCGCCGAATTTGTGCATCTGTTCGATGGCGGAGCGTATTCGGACAGAGGAGTGGTGATGAGCCGGGCGGGCGCTGTGGACTGTACGGGGCCTTATCGCATCGACAACGTCCATTGCGATTCCTTATGCGTGTACACGAACCATCCGTATTCGACGTCCTTCCGAGGATTTGGCCATCCGGAACTGACATTCGCGATAGAACGAGCGATGGACATATTGGCGAAGCGGGTAGGGATGGATCCGCTGGAATTTCGTTTTGCCAATGCGATAGGGCCAGGGGATACGTCCCCGACACAAACGCTGCTGGATAGAAGCAATCTGGGCAATCTGCCCATGTGCATAGCAAAATTGAAAGCATGGCTCGACACGGACGACTCTCCGCAGTACGAAACGCACGGCCATCTCGTTAAGGCGACAGGGGTGTGCTGCTTCTGGAAAAATTCGAATACCCCGACAGATGCCGGAGCGGGAGCTGTGGTCGCATTCAATGCCGACGGAACCGTGAATTTGCTTTGCGGAGCAGTGGAAATTGGCCAGGGGACAAGGACTTCGCTTACCCAATTGTTGGCCGAACGATTGCGTATGGATGAGCGGATGATCCATATCGCTCCGGAGGTCCGTACGGAGACCGACCCCTTTTATTGGAAAACGGTGGCCAGCCGAAGTACCTTTCTGGTTGGCAATGCCATCCTTCGTGCGGCCGATGACGCCATTGCCCAGTTGAAGGGCCTAGCAGCCGTAGTCCTGCAATGCCTGCCGACAGATTTGGATGTCGGAGGCGGCCGGGTGTTCTTGAAAGACGCCCCCGCCACAGGATTAGCAATCGAACAGCTTGCTCACGGCTACACATTTCCGAATGGAACTACAATAGGCAGCCAAGTCATCGGACGCGGCAGCTATACGATGCAGAATTTAACCTTAATGGACCCGGAAACCGGGAAAGGCAAGCTCGGACCGGAGTGGACGGTCGGGGCTCAGGCGGTAGAAGTGGAATGGAATACGAAAGAGTTCACGTACAAAATCATAAGAGCAGCTACGATTGTCGATGCAGGCAAGGTGATCAATCCATTGTTCGCCCGCGGCCAAATTACGGGCGCCATGAGCATGGGCTTAAGCTTTTCCAGCCGGGAAGCTTTTTTCTTCGACGAGAAGGGCGCCGTCCGGAACAATCAAATTCGGACCTACAAATTGATTCGTTTCGGAGAGCAGCCGGAGTACTTCGTCGATTTCGTCGAGACCCCTCATATGGAAGCGCCTTACGGCTTGCGCGGCATCGGCGAGCACGGGCTGATCGGCATGCCTGCCGCATTGGCGAACAGCCTGACGGCCGCTACTGGAGTAGAGCTCAATCGATTGCCTCTGACGCCTGAGACGATCTGGAGGACGATCCATGATCCCGTTTGACTTTGACTATTACAAACCGTCTTCCGTCCCGCTAGCTGCAGAATGGTTTCACCTCTTGCAACAGCAAGGGAAGCATCCGATCTATTACGCCGGAGGGACGGAAATTGTCACGTGGGCACGAACCAACGACATTCATCCGGGTGCTGTCATCGATCTAAAATCCGTACCGGAGTGCAATGTAATGGAGATGCAAGGCGATAAGCTAGTGATCGGTTCTTGCGTCACGTTATCGGCTTTGACCGCGGCGAACCCCTTTCCGCTGCTTAGCGAAACGGCTCGGGGAATTGCCGATCAAACAGCCCGAAACCAGATTACGCTCGGCGGCAACATTTGCGGCAACATTATTTACCGGGAAGCGGTACTCCCGCTTCTTCTGGCGAATAGCCGGATCAGAATTGCCGGGATCGAGGGAATAAGAGAAGCCTCGATTCATCAGGTGTTCTCCCAGAAAATAAGATTGGAAGCCGGCGAGTTTCTTGTGCAGATCGTAACGGACCGAAGCGATTTGTCCTTGCCGTTCGTTCATATCAAAAAACGGCAGATCGGCAGCGTTGGCTATCCTCTCGTTACCGTGGCCGCTCTTAAGAAAGACGAGCGGATTCATACCGCCTACAGCGGCGTCTGCTCGTTCCCGTTTCAATCCGCTGCCATCGATCAGGTATTGAACGATACGTCACTTCCCTTGTCTGCAAGGATTGATCAGGCGGTCGGCCAATTACCCGCGCCCTTGCTGAGCAATGTGGAGGGCTCGGCGGCTTTTCGAGAATTCGTGCTTAAACAAACGATGGCTGAGGCGGTCCATACATTGGAAAGAAGGTGAAGCATGACGCTGCCTCCTCCCGCTATGTATCCGGTTGCTTGTGAAGTAAACGGCGAGAAGCGATTGGTTCGAGTAAGAGCCGCGGACATCCTCCTCTCTACGCTCCGGGACCAGCTCGGACTGACGGGGAGCAAGCCCGGCTGCGAAAACGGCGACTGCGGCGCGTGTACGATCTTGGTGGACGGCCTGCCTGTCAAATCGTGCCTGATGCTTACCGTAGAAGCGGAAGGAAAACAACTGACGACCATCGAGGGGCTGAAGAACTCGCCGGTCCAGCATGCCTTTGTTCGCTATCAGGCGTTCCAATGCGGGTATTGTACCCCCGGCTTTATTATGAACTGCGAAGGATTGCGAAACGCGCACCCGCATGCGGATGAAGAAACGATCCGGGTATGGCTGGAATCCAACATTTGCAGATGCACATCCTATGAGGAAATTCAACATGCGGTGAGGGACGTGTTTACGCCGAAAACATAACGGTGGGCCACGTGCCCGGGGAGGGGAGAGATTGGAAGCAATCCATCGTCTATTGGAAAACGTTCAACGCTCTGGCATGAGAAGCGTGCTTGCAACGATAACTCGGGTGGAAGGCAGCGCATACCGCAAAGAAGGGGCGTCCATGCTGTTTCTGGAAGACGGTTCGCAAGTGGGACTGTTAAGCGCCGGCTGTCTGGAGGCTCACCTCTCCTCGTTCGTGCCGGAGATTGTAGCGACGGGCCGTTCTCGCAGCTTCGTATTCGACATGCAATCGCCGGAGCTTTTGTCCTGGGGGGAAGACACGGGATGCGGCGGGGTTATTCATATCATCATGGAACCGATCGATGCTGCATTCGCCGATCATTTATCCACCTTGAAGCATTATTTGTACCAGCCGACGGAAGTTCTGCTCGTAAAACGATTCGACGCGGACGGCTCCGTCGCCGATTACTGTTTCTTGACCAAAGACGGGCATCGGTTCGGGGAATGGAGGGGAGACTTTCCGCAAACGCTCCTGAATTTGCTGTCGTCCGAGCTGGAGCATAACGGCAAGAGCGGAATGAGGGTTGTCCCTTCCCTCCAATCGGAAGTTTTTGTTCATCTCTACTATCCGAAGCCGCGGCTGATCCTAATAGGGGCGGGGCCTGACGCCAGGCCGGTTGCTGCATTAGCGGCTGCTGCAGGCTTTTCCGTTACCGTCTCCGATTGGCGGGCCGCATTATGCGACCGGAGGTATTTTCCAGATGCCGAGACCATCCTGGTAGGCTTTCCGGAGGAAGCGGCCCCCTTGCTTCCTAGTACCCCTTACGATTATGCCGTTGTCATGACCCGAAATATGGAGAGGGACCGGCAGTGGGTACGGCTTCTAGCGGGACGGCCGCTTCGCTACCTCGGCATAATGGGGGCGAAAAGCAGAACGGAACGGTTGCTGGCGGATGTACCGGTTCCGATGAAGGTTCATTATCCGGTTGGCCTTGCGATCGGAGCCGAAGGGCCGGAGGAAATAGCCGTGAGCATTGCAGCCGAGCTGATCCAGGTGCATGGTAAAACCAGAAAACAGGAGCCAGTCGCCCATGAAACGGAATAACATCGTCGGCATTTATTTGGCGGCAGGACGCAGTACCCGAATGGGAACGGATAAGCTTCGACTTCCCCTCGGGCCGATGAGCTTGGGGAATCATGCGCTGGCTGCAGCGTTAAGCTCCGAGCTGGATTCTGTTGTCGTCGTATCGAATGGCGCTGCGGCGGATTGGATCGACAGCGCCTTTTACAAGGAGCCGTACTGCCGGAAATGGTCGCTTGTTCCCTGCTTAGAAGCACATATGGGGCAAGCGCACTCCCTGCGGTGCGGAATACAGGCTGCACAAGAGAGGAATGCCGGGGCAGCGGTGATCCTGCTGGCGGATCAGCCTCTCGTCACGCAAGAGATGATCACGGAGCTGCTTAACCGCTATCAAACGAACGCCAGCCTCGGTTTTGTCGCCTCCAGATATGACGGCTTGGCAAGGCCGCCGGTCCTTTTTGCCCAGCGCATGTTTCCTGAGCTTATGCAACTTACGCGCGATCAGGGAGCGAGACAACTGATTCGGCGTGACCCATCCGGGAGCTTCGTCGATTTCGCCAGCCCGGGACTTTTCCTGGATGTGGATTCGGCGGAAGATTACGGCCGGCTGCTGGAGCTTTGGAAATCCTGAATCACTTGTTCGGCGTTCATATATAACGCGAGCGGATACTGGTTCTCCATATGGGCGGGCGCCTTTATTTCCAGGGCGAAATCTTTGATAACCGGACGGGGCCCTTCCGGATGATCCCGTTCCTTGTCCCACTGCTTGACAAGCTCTCCCAACGCATGGAAATGATCGGCCCACAAGCGTTGATTGTCTCTCGCGAGTAAACCGGTTCCGGCCCATTTCGTACAAACCCGTATCATGTCCGCAAGATTGGCATAACCGGATCGAAGCTGCTGCATTTGCTGCTTCAATTGGTGCAGGACAGTCCGTTTTTTGGCGCCTAGCGGGTTGTAGCGCAGGCTTTGCTCCGCTTTCTCCAGTTCGGTTGTCGCTTGATGAAGCTCTAGGAACAACGCCTGCAGCTTGGTTTGCAAAGCGTGCGCTTGAGCGGAGGGACAGCCCTCTCGAACCCAAAGCGCCGCGGTTGCAAAATGCTGCGACAAGTGGTCCGCGAAACGCGCCATCTTTTTGCGGGCTTTGGCAACGGTATCGGGAGGGAAGATCAACAATTGGATGGCGAGGGCGACGACGGCGCCGATTAATGTATCGCGGATCCGATCGAAGGGATAGGCGGGCATTTTGGCTTGAAAGTATATAACCAGCAAAATGCTGAGAGCGACCTGTACCATCATGGCATGCTCCAGCTTCAGCCACGATACGACGAGCGCCCCAATAAGCAGAAGGAGACCTATGCTCCAGCCGTTTAAGCCAATATAAGGTGCTAGCAGTACGGTGAACAAAACGCCGGCAACGGTGCCGAGAACGCGCTGCCAGGCAAACTGGATCGATTTGTCGACGGTTGCTTGAATCGCCAAAATGACCGTGAGAGGAGCCAGATACGGATGCTTGGACCCGGCCCACTCCGCGAGCTCCCACGATAGGGCCGCGGCTAAAGCGGGTTTCCAGACAATCCCTTTGTGTTTGATAAAATCGACCAGTTTATTCGTCATTATGGAATTCTCCATCTTCGTCATAGTCGTATCCGTTCCTCATGCCCCCGTACAAATAAAATCCCTGGAAAGCCCCCCGAAACGGCGGTATAGTAACGGTGTCGCAACATTTCCTCTACCCGCTCCATTATTTGATTATTCAACTATTCTGAACCAAATAAAGAGAACCTATTAGAAGGAGGAACAACCTATGAAGGATGCACCTGCACTAATCGATACCGATGTCCATAACCAAATTGGCCCTTTGCTGCCGTATTTGCCAAAGGCCTGGCATGACCGCTATCGGGAAACAGGGATACCCTACGGCGTCCAATACTATTCCTCGGTAGGCGTCAATCGCAAGGATGCGGTTACGGATCAAGGGGGGCCGCCGGGAAGCGACCCTCAGTTCCTGATCCGTGATCATCTGGATCGCTACGGAATCGACTATACGATTCTCACGGGCTCTGGTGTGCTGGGCCTCTCCCTCGACCCCGATCCGGATTATGCGAACGTCCTTGCAACCGCTTGCAACGATCGCATGATCGAGACCTGGCTGAATGTCAGTCCGCGTTTCAAGGGATCTATCTTCATCAATGCGTCGGATCCCGCAGCGGCGGCAGCCGAAATCCGCCGCGTCGCCTCCCATCCCGATATGGTTCAGGTCCTTATGGCGAGCGCCGCACGCATGCCGTATGGCCAGCGCTTCTATCATCCCATCTACGAGGCGGCGGAAGAGTGCGGACTGCCCGTTGCCGTCCATCCCGGCACGGAGGGGAAGGGGATCTCGGGGCCGCCGACGCCGTCGGGTTATCCTACCCGGTATATGGAATGGCATAACATCCTTCCGACCAACTATATGACGCATGTGAACAGCCTTGTCTGTGAAGGGGTGTTTGAGAAATTCCCTAACCTAAAATTTGTGGCGATCGAGGGAGGGATTTCCTGGCTGCCTCACTTGATGTGGCGAATGGACAAGAACTATAAGGCGCTGCGAGAATCCACGCCGTGGCTGAAGCGTCTTCCCTCGGAATACATCAAAGACCATGTCCGGTTGACGACGCAGCCGATCGAAGAACCGGCAAACCCGGAGCATTTGGTGCAAATTCTGCACATGATCGAGGCGGAGAAAACAATCATGTTCTCCTCGGACTATCCGCATTGGGACAACGATAATCCCAAGATGGCGCTCCCGCGGATGCCCAAAGAAATGAGGCAGCGGATATTGGCGGGAACCGCCTCGGAGCTGTACGGCTTGCATACGAAGCCGCTCAGTAAGGACGACGACTCCGGCGAGCAGGCCGAACAAATCGCTGCAGAGTCGAAAGAGGCCCCCGGGAATGCTTGGGGAGAAGAGGAATGAAAAGGCATTGGGTGGCAAAGAAAACGGAGATCCAGGAAAACAAGCAGAGGATTTTCCAGGTCCAGGGCCTCGAGATCGGCTTGTACTGCGTGGAGGGACGCTGGTTTGCGTGGCGCAACGTCTGTCCTCATCAGGGAGCCCCCATATGCAAAGGTCGGGTATGCGGAACGCGTCTGCCTTCCCTCGTCTATCAGTACGAATACGGGATGGAGGAACGGATTTTGCGCTGCCCCTGGCACGGCTGGGAGTTCGACCTGACCACAGGAGAGCATCTGGTCGATTCGGGAACAAAGCTGAGGGGATACGAAGTCGTATGCGAAGGGGAAGACCTGTTTGTCGTGTTCCCCTAAGCTGGCTTGAGACCTGATTCCGATGCGGACCGAACAGCCGGGCTGCTATTAAGGAGGTGGGATGGATGAAGGAGTATCATTGCTGCGCCACTTGCGTTTATTATGAAATCCGCCGCGGGACGGCGGAGAGATTCTTTTGCGGCCGGCTCGGCTATGCTACGCGGCCGTCCTATCGGTTCGACTGTTGGACGCCCAAGGAAACCGTGCGGCGCAGGCTGGAGGCGGAGGCCAAGCTGGAGGCGGAGCGATAGGCGGGACCGTCCCGTTTACAGGTGAGCAGCTGAGCCGGTCCAAGCGAATATAGGTTCCCCTCTCTCTGGTCGGGATGCTATACTGGAGGTTCAGCATGCCATGTACGGAAAAGGGGAAGGCCGATTATGAGACGGGAGACGGAGCAGTTTTTTGACAGCAAGGCAAAGGAGCTCGGCATCAGGCTGAGCAACGTGCAGAGGCAGGCGGCCGCCCATACGGACGGCCCCCTGCTTCTGCTTGCTTCTCCGGGCTCCGGCAAGACGACGACGCTGATTATGCGAATCGGCCACCTGATCCGGGTGAAGGGCGTCCCGCCGGCCCGGATCAAAGCCGTCACGTTCAGCCGGGCGGCGGCTTCGGACATGAAGGAGCGGTTCGCCCGGTTTTTCCCGGAGCTGGCGCCCGTCTCCTTCTCGACCATCCACAGCCTCGCATTCGAGGTGGTTCGCGAGGACGCCCGCCGCACGGGCCAGGCGTATCGGATTATCGAAGGCGATGTGCAGCCTGAGGAGGCCGGTGAGGAGCCGGAGCCCGGCCAGCTGCCGCTGCACAAGAAGATCATTCTGCGCCAGCTGTACCAGGAGCGGACGGGAGAGCGGATTACGGACGACCAGATGGACGAGCTGACGACCTACATCAGCTATTTGAAGAACAAGCGGATGCCCGAGTCCCGCTGGGGCGAGGTCAAGTGCGGGGTGAAGCAGGCGGAGGCGCTGCTGCGCGACTACGAGGCATACAAGAGGACAAGCCATGCCGAGCGGCTCGTCGACTTCGACGACATGCTGACGCTGGCGTGCGAAGCGCTCGAGCGTGACGGCCGTTTGCTGCGCAAGTACCAGCAGCGCTACGATTACGTGCTTACCGATGAGAGCCAGGACACGTCCGCCGTCCAGCACCGCATCGTCGAGCTGCTCGTGCAGCCGCACGGCAATCTGTGCGTCGTCGCCGACGACGACCAGTCGATCTACAGCTGGCGGGGGGCCGAGCCGTCGTATCTGCTCGAGTTCCGCAAGCATTATCCCCGGGCGGAGATTCTGTACATGGAGCAGAACTACCGGTCGTCCGGGATATCGTCAGCGTGGCCAACCGGTTCATCAAGCGGAACCGGAACCGGTACAGCAAAAACATGTTTACGCACAATCCGCCCGCACAGCCGATCGCGATCGAATCCTTCGCCCATTATCCGCAGCAGGCGAAGTATCTCGTCGAGCGGATCCGCGAGCAGGAGAATTTGCGGGAGATCGCGGTCCTGTACCGCAATAACGCCTCCTCGATCAGCCTGATGAACGAATTCGACCGCGCCGGCATCCCGTTCTACATGAAGGATGCGGACAACCGGTTTTTCAGCCATTGGGTGGTCGAGGACATTCTGAACTTCCTGCGCATGACGTTCACGGACAAGCGGCCAGAGCTGTTCATTAAAGTTTGCCGCAAAATGAACGGCTATCTGACAGGCCGGCAGGTGGAACGGCTGCTGGAGCTGGGCGGCGGCCAATCGGTCTTCGACACGCTGCTTACCCGTGTGCCGCTCAAGGATTACCAGATCAAGCCGCTGGAGTCGGCGCGGGAGACGTTCGGCCGGATGGCGGGCATGCCGCCGCTCGCGGCCATCCGGCTGATCCGCTCGCGGCTCGGCTATGAGAAGGCGATCGAGAAAATGTGCGAGCGGCTCGGCTTCCGCAAGGAATACCTGATCGGCATTCTGAACACGCTCGAGGAGATCGCCGATACGCTGGAGACGATGGAGGCGTTCGCGGCGCGTCTCAAGCATCTGGAGACCGCTCTGCGGACGTCCAAGTTCAACAAGAACACAAACGCGGTCACCTTCTCTACCCTCCACAGCGCCAAGGGGCTCGAGTTCGAGCAGGTGTATATGATCGATCTGATCGATGGCATTCTACCTTCCGCCGACGACCGCAAAAAGGACGCGGAAGGAGAACGCGGGCAGATGGAAGAGGCGGTCCGCCTGTTCTACGTCGGCATGACGAGGGCCAAATCCCGGCTGGAGCTGCTCCTCTATAAGGAACGGGACGGGGAGCTCGTGAAGGAATCCGACTTCGTCACGCATGTCCGGCATCTGCAGCGGCCGGCGAAGCCGGGAGCCGGGACCGGGCAGGCAGCGCGTGCAGCAGACTCCTCTGGGCTCCGGCGGGAGGGAGAGCCGCGCGCCGGCACCCGGCAGAGCGAGCACCGTGGCGGCCCGGCCGCCGTGCGTCAGCGCCCGGAGTTCCGCGGGACCGTCAGCCCGGAGGCGCTGCGGACGCGCGAGGAGCTGACGGCGGGACGAGCCGTGCGGCATACCGCGTTCGGAGCCGGGCAGATCGTGGAGGTGAAGGGCGAGCAGGTTCGCGTGCGGTTCGGCGAGACGGAGAAGGCGCTCCTGATCGCCGCCTGTCTCGAGAGGGGCCTGCTAGAGCGCCTGACCGGGGAGGATGGTCAGCCGCTTGACGAAGGCGGGGACGGAGCCCGGCGGATGCGGCTAACGTCCTCTTGACAGCAAAAGAACGCCTGTACTAGCATAGGTTCTATACCTATGCTATTTTATTTGCAAGTGAGGCAGAAGAAGGTGAGAACCAGCGGATTTTGCAAGCGCTTTCCTCGAAGACGCTGCAGAGTTCGTCGATTGGCACGCATGGTCCGCTTAGCGAACCACGAAGCGGGGCGGACTAGGAGGACCCACTGTACAGGAGAGGGGACGAGAGCATGCGGCTGCAGTTTGCCGGGGATTTGGAAGGTCTGGGGGAAGGGCTGCGCCTGCTGGAGCAAGAGCTCGGATTCGAGCAGGCGGCGGACGGACGCCGGGTGGAGGTGACCCGGCATGAGGAGAACCGGCTCACGGTAGAAGCCAAGGAAGACGGCACCTTGACGATCGCCTACCGGCAGAGGATTCACTTTTTCCGTGCGCTGGGTCTGCTGCTAGAGGGGCTTGGGAAGCATGGACAGGCGCCGTTCCGGCTGGAGGAGGAGCCGCAATTCGAGATGAACGGGCCGATGTTCGACGTCTCGCAGGGCGGAGCGGTCCTGCGGACCGGGACGGTCCGGGCGTTTCTGCGGAAGATGGCGGTCATGGGACTAGATATGCTGATGCTGTACACGGAGGACAGCTTCGATGTGAAGGAGCAGCCGTACTTCGGCTACATGCGGGGCCGCTACTCGCAGGAAGAGCTCCGCGAGCTGGACGACTATGCCGACCGGCTCGGCATCGAGATGATTCCGTGCATCCAGACGCTCAGCCATCTGGCGGACGTGCTGAAGTGGAACGCCTTCAAGGACATCCGCGACGACCATGAGACGATGCTGGTCGGGGAAGAGAGAACCTATGAGTTCGTCGAGCAGATGCTGGTGGCGGCGAGCGAGCCGCTGCGCACCAAGCGGATTCATATCGGCATGGACGAGGCATGGAAACTCGGCCTCGGCGAATATCTCGTCCGCAACGGCCTCAAGACAAAGGGCGAGATCATGAACGAGCATTTGCACAAGGTGCTGGCCATTACGCGCCGGCTTGGCCTTGAGCCGATGATGTGGAGCGATATGTATTTCCGCGGCGCTTCGCGGACGGGAGAGTACTATGACCGGGAGAGCGTGATCTCGGACGAGGTGATCGCCGGGATGCCGCAGGACGTCCAGTTCGTCTATTGGGATTATTATCACTTCGACGAAGAGTTCTATACCGAGTGGATCCGCCGGCATAAGCGGTTTGGCTCCATGCCGGTTTTTGCCGGGGGCATCTGGAACTGGAAAGGCTTCGTGCTCAATTACGGCGCCACCTTCGTCTCGACCAATGCGGCGCTGAGCGTCTGCAAGCGCGAGGGCGTCCGGGAGGTGATCGCGACGCTGTGGGGAGACGACGGTACGGAATGCGATTGGTACAGCGCGCTCTTGGGGCTGCAGCTGTTCGCCGAGCACGGGTATGCCAAGGAACTGGACGAGGACAAGCTCCGAGACCGGTTCCTCTTCTGTACGGGCGCGCGGATGGACGATTTTCTGGCTATTAAGTACATCGACGAGACGCCGGGCATCTCGCCGGACAATCTGGAGCTGTATAACCCCTCCCGGTATATGCTCTGGCAAAATCCGATGATGGGCCTGTTCGATGAGAATTTGCGGGGACTGCCGCTGAACAGCCACTATGCCGAGATGGAACGCCGCATGGAGCTGTACGCCGGCCGCAACGGCGAATACGGCTTCGTCTTCGAGCTGCTGCGCTGGCTGTGCCGGGTGCTGGCGCTCAAGGCCGAAGCCGGCGTGCGGCTGACGGACGCCTACCGAAGCGGCGACCGCGAGACGCTGAGCGAGATGGCGGAGGGCGTCCTGCCCGAAATTGCCGCGCGGGTGAAGGAACTGCGCAACTACCATCGCGAGCGGTGGCATGCCGTCAACAAGCCGTTCGGCTGGGACATCCTCGACCTGCGCTACGGCGGCCTGCTCATGGCGCTGGATACGGCCGTCAGCCGGCTCACCGCCTATCTGGAGGGCCGCGCCGAGCGGCTGGAGGAGCTGGAGGAGCCGCGCCTGCCGTTCCAGGGACAGGAAGGGCTCGTCGACTGTTACTTCTATAAGTGGATGCCGACACCGAGCCGGATCGCTCAGTAGGCGGGAGGGACCGCCTCCTCTCTCGGTCGTAAATCTGAGACGGCAGTCTCGACCCGAGCTTACCCGCCTGCTGCTATTTCTAATGCCGCTATGCAGGGCCTTTGGCCCCGCTTGGCGGCTTTTTGGCGGCTGAGGGAAACGGACAAGCGGGCCCAGCTCCCACTTGCATCCATCCTGGCAGCGTCCCGCCGGATTTGACAGAACGAATAAGAGGGTCTATAATGACTTTCAGATACCCATACGGGTATTAGTAATTATCATAATATTAAGCAAATCCGTTAGTGGTTAGCGGATGAACCGCTTATGAGAGGGAGAGAGTATAGCGATGGCGTTATCGAATCAGAAGGAGATCTCTCCGGACGAGCTGGCCGAGAGGCTGGCTAGCGGGGAAGCCCTGTTCATCGTGGACGTCAGAGAGCCCCAGGAGTGGGCGGCCGGACATCTCTCAGGCTCTCTGCACATCCCGCTTGGGCAGCTGCCGCAGCGGGCGGGTGAGCTGGATCGGGAACGGGAGATTATCCTGGTATGCCGCAGCGGCAATCGGAGCGGCCTCGCCTGCGAGCTGCTGGGCGAGCAGGGGTTCCGCACCGTCAACATGACGGGAGGCCTGCTTGCCTGGACAGGCGAGCTGGTCTGACAGGGGGATCGCGGGGACTGGCCCTTTGAGGCGGCCCAGACGCTTCTTTGCATCCTGACAACAACAACAACAAATAAAGGAGAGATGGTTTCATGACGACCAAGAACAAACGAGTAGCCATTATCGCTTCGAACGGAGGCCTCGAAACGGCCTACAAGGTACTCAACATCGCTACGGCCGCCGCGGCACTCGATGCCGAAGTCGCGATTTTCTTCACCTTTGAGGGGCTGTCCATCATTCACAAGGACTCCGAGCAGATGCTGCAGCTGAAGCCGGGGAACGAAGGCATGGCAGAGGGCTTCAAGAGAGCAAATGTTCCTTCTGTCAAGGAACTGATCGAGCTGGCCAAGGAAACCGGCGTGCGCATGATCGGCTGCCAAATGACCATTGATGTCATGGGGCTGGAGAAAGAGCATTTCATCGACGGCATCGAGCTTGGAGGAGCTGCGACGTTCCTCGATTATGCGTTTGACGCCGAGGTTACGCTCAATTTCTAACGGCAGGACCGGAGGGGAAAGGGACTGGGCATTGCGTCCACCCCCGGCCCCCGTATGGTCATTCATTAAATCTATCAGAAAAAAATAGAATAGATAAATGCATAAAAGGAGGTTATGAATGATGGCGGATCTCTCGATTGATGCCAAAGGACTCGCATGCCCGATGCCGATCGTCAAAGCGAAGAAAGGAATCGACTCCTTGCAGAGCGGCCAGACGATGGAGCTGGTTACGACGGATAAAGGCTCACGAAAGGATTTTCAGGCATGGGTCAAGCAAACCAACCACGAGCTGGTGGAAGTTAAGGAAGAGGACGGCGTGTTTACGTTTCTAGTCAAGAAAGGCTGAGTACGACAGCTAGAACGTTAAGCAATTAAAAAATCTTAAGTGGGCCAACGTCGCTGAGCGAAAAGAAGTGTAAGAGGGCCGACTGAGAAGCCTGCCGACGGTGCTGGCGAGAACCGCCCGAACGGGTGGCCATCGTGAATGCCCCGTGCGGCAGAAATTAGGAAGATGCCGAGTAGCGCTGCTGCGGCCGGACTCCGGTTCGTTTGGCGGCCCATCGGTGATGGAGGGAGGAGCGCTGCCCATGGAAGCTCTGCTGATCCTGCCGGCGGCCGCGGGGTTGTGGCTGCTGCGCCGCGCGCTTCCGGTCCCGGGACTTGCAAAACCCGATCCGGCCTGGCTCGGCGAAGCGGCCCGGCCGGCCGCCGTGAAACTGCTCGACGTCCGGGATGCGCTCGATTACGAAGCCGGGCACATTCCGGGCTCGATTAACATATCCGTAGGGCGTCTCGGCTACGTCTGGCAAAAGGGTCTGTCGCCGGACGAGCCTGTGCTCATTCTGGCGGACAGACGGTCCGCCTGCTACCGGGCGGCCCGGATCCTGAAGCGTGCCGGGTTCCGCACTCTGTACGTGCTGCATGACCGCCGTCTGGGGGCGGGACGAGCCGAGACGAATGCGGCTGCCTGTGCATAATCCGAAGCGGCGGCCAAACGAGTCTGGTGCTGTGGGAACCGCAATGGTACGGCATGGATGAGACAAGACCGGCGCCCTACGATAACGAAAGGAAGAGGGCAAGTGAACTACGATGACGATGTCAGAAAAAGGCTGAAGCGGATGGAAGGGCAGGTACGCGGTGTGCTTAAGATGATGGACGAAGGAAAGTCGTGCAAGGACGTCGTGGCCCAGCTGTCCGCCGTCCGAAGCGCGGCCGATAAGGCGCTTGCCTACATCGTCGCCGTCAACTTGGAGCAATGCCTGCTCGAGGAGAAGAACAAGGGGAACGATACCGGCCAGATTGTCCAGGAGGCCGTAGAGCTGCTCGTCAAGAGCCGCTGATTGCAGGCGTTGCTCCGAATAAACGATAAGGAGGGGAGAGGCGTGAGCATGTCGACGATCGTCAATGTGCTGCTGGTTGTCTTGGTGGTCTGGTTCCTCTACTCGCGGTTCGCGCCGGCCAAAGGCCTGCGCAACTTGAGCGGGGAACGATTCAAGACCGAGCTTGATGAATCCAAAGGGCTGCTGGTCGACGTCCGGGAGCCGCACGAATTCCAAGCCGGCCATATCCCGGGAGCGCGGAACGTCCCGCTGTCCCAGCTGAACGGGAGATTGTCCGATCTCCCGAAGGATAAGGAGCTGTTCCTGTACTGCCGCAGCGGCATGCGAAGCAAAAGCGCGGCGCGCGTTTTGCAAAAGAACGGCTACGGCAAGCTTGCCCATCTCCAGGGAGGCATCGGCGCCTGGCCGGGCAAGCTGGCCAAGTAAGCCGGGAAGCCGATGGGAAGCCGCAGAAAGAACATGGACCGGGCAAGTTGGCGGGAAGGCATGCGGCATGGCCTTACGCTGGAATCGATGGGGCCTGGCTGGAGCCACGGCCAGGCGGTCGGCAGAATTCCGGCCAGGCGAAAGCAGACCTTCGGGCGATGACGGCCCGAAGGTCTTTTTTGCGCAGCCGCTTACGGCCGGAAGCTTTTTTGCCAGGGACGTCCGTTCATACTATGATGGGGGGAGAGGGCCAGCCTGGCCGTGAACAACGAGCAGGGGGAGAGACATGGAGAAGAAGGGTAAGACCATCCTGATCATAGAAGACGACGCCAAAATCCGGAGGCTCGTTGCCCTCTACCTGGACAAGGAGGGCTACGAAGTGCTCGAGGCGGCAGACGGAGAGGAAGGCGCCCGTCTGTTCGAGCGGCATGATCCGTGCTTCGTCATCATGGACCTGATGCTGCCCAAGCTGTCCGGTGAGGAGCTCTGCCGGCGGATCCGAAGCGATCTGCGCAGCGACGTGCCGCTCATCATGCTGACCGCCAAGGGGAATGAGGAAGACCGGATCCGCGGCCTTGAGATGGGAGCGGACGATTACGTAACGAAGCCGTTCAGCCCGCAGGAGCTGGTGGTCCGCGTGGAGACCGTCCTGCGGCGCACGGCGCACCGGTGCGGCAAGATCAGCTACCGCGGCTTGACGGTCAAGCCGATGCGGGGCGAAGCGCGGTACAACGGCGAGACGGTGCCGCTGACGGTCCACGAGTTCCGGCTGCTGCATGTCTTGATGCGGCACCCGAACCAGATTTTGTCGAGAGAGCAGATTCTGGAGGCACTCTACCCGAACGACACAAAGCTCGTCGTGGACCGGACGATCGACGTGCACGTCAGCAAGCTGAGAGACAAGCTGGATAAGGTCCAGGCCGACGGCGATCTCATCGAGACGGTGCGGGGAATGGGGTATCGGTTTGCGGCCTACTAGCTCTCCTACATATCGTTGTGCTGTAAGATGGTTCTTGACGCAGCCGTCATTTCGGGTCCTCCTTGATCCCGGAATGCCGGGACTTTATCGTTCCTTAACACAGGCTTGGTACGCTGAAGAGAATCCGGGCTTCCGCCCGCGTTCCCGCCAAGCTTTCCAACTAACGACTACCTAACCGGCAAAGGAGGCCGCCCATGCAAGTCGTCGCGCTCGGCCCGTTCGTCGTCAACCTTTCGCTCCTTCTCGCGGCGGCGTCCGCTCTGGCCGGATACATAGCACTCGCCTGGCGGCTGCGGACAGCACAGAGCGAAGGACGCAAGGAGACGCTCGACCGGCTGCTGAATCTGTTCATCGTCGCCGTGCTGATCTGGAAGTTCAGCCCGCTCGTGCTGGACTTTCCTTCGGTCGTCCGGCATCCGGTATCGCTGCTGTACTTTACCGGCGGCACCAAGGGGCTGCTGCTCGCCGGCGTCTACGCGCTCGGCGCCCTGCTCTACGGAGCCCGAAAGCGGGGCCTCCCGCTGCTGCACGACGCCGACGCAGCGCTGACCTGGCTGCTGGCCGGCCTCGGCGTCCACCGGCTGCTGGCCTACTCAGCTCCGCTGGAGCCTGCGCCCGGCGTCTGGCTGCTCGGCGAGACGCTGCTGGCCGCCGTGCTGGTCGGCCTTCAGCTGCGCGCCAAGCGGCCGCTGGGGGAGGCTTACCCGCTGACGGTCACCGTCATGTGGTACGGTATCGGCCGGTTCGCTCTGACGCTGCCCGGCCGCGTGCCGGGGGAGCTTCCGCTCGGCTTTACTGGAGGGCAGCTGGCGCTCCTTGTTGCAGCCTGCCTATCCTTCGTTATTAAGATCCTTTTGGAACGAAGAAACGAGCTTTAACGAATCTAAACAATTCCCTGTTACGCTAACGGGAGAAGGGGGAAAGTGGAGTGGAACAGATCACCGTCTTAGTGGCATTCGCCGCAGGCCTGCTGTCGTTTTTGTCGCCCTGCGTGTTCCCTCTCGTGCCGGCCTATGTGTCGCACATTACGGGAGCGATCGTGGAAGGGGGGCGCGTCGCGGCGGGGCGCCGTCTGCTGCTCGTCCGCTCGGCAGGATTCATCCTCGGCTTCAGCCTCATCTTTGTGGCGATGGGCGCGTCGGCCAGCGTGCTCGGGCAATTCTTTGCCATGCAGCGGGATCTCATCGAGAAGCTCGGCGGCCTGCTCATCATCGTCTTCGGCCTGCAGATGGCGGGTGTGCTCCGGCTGAAGTGGCTGATGGGCACCAAAAGCTGGGGGGAGACGAAGCGGGGGGGAGGCTGGTGGAGTTCGGTGCTGCTTGGCCTTGCGTTCGGGACCGGCTGGACGCCGTGCGTCGGGCTGGCGCTCTCGTCCATTCTAATCCTGGCCGGTTCCTCGGAATCGCTCTACCAGGGGATGGGGCTTTTGTCCGTCTTCTCGCTCGGCCTCGGCATCCCGTTCCTGCTCATCTCCGTGGCCATCACCTATTCGCTGTCGCTGGTGAAGCGGATCAACCGGTTCCTGCCGGTGCTCGGCGTCGTCAACGGATGGCTGATGGTGGCGCTGGGCCTGCTTCTGTACACGGGCCAGATGCAGAAGATGAGCGCGTGGCTGGCCCGTTATTCGCTCTTTAACTTTTGAGCCAGGAAGGGGTTCGCATGTGAAGCTGCGCAATGTGTTCATAGCCGTTCTTTTGCTTGGACTGGTGGCCTGGGGTGTCTACGACACGGCCCAGAAGAAGAAAGCCCCGCTATCCCAGCCGCCGCAGGCCGCGGCGCCGCAGGGAGAGGGGGCGTCCGAGGCTGCTCCCGGCGTGGCCGTCGGGAATACCGCGGTCGATTTTATGCTGACGTCGCTGGACGGCAAGCCGGTCAAGCTGTCGGATTACCGGGGCAAGCGGGTCATGCTGAACTTTTGGGCGACGTGGTGTCCGCCATGCCAGGCCGAGATGCCGCACATGGAGAAATTCTACAAGAAATACGCGGACGAGGGCGTCGTCATGCTGGCGGTCAATCTGACGCACACGGAGAAGGCGGCAGGCGACGTGCCGAAGTTCGTGGAGGAGTACGGCTTGTCCTTCCCGATCGTATTGGACGAGAAGGGAGAGGTCAGCAGCCGCTACCAGGTCGTCGCTTACCCAACGTCGTTCATTCTCGACTCGCAGGGCGTCATCCAACGCAAGTTCCAGGGTGCCATCAACTATGACACGATGAAGGAAACGTTCGCCAAGGTGAAATGAGGAAGAAGGGGCTGCCCAGAGGGCGCCCTTTTTTGTGTCTCAGAACGCAAACACGCAACAGATTTTCGAATAGTGACAATTTTGTGAATATTCTATTGCATTCCCGTCAGGGATCTTTTACCATATAGTTAGAAAAGAAACTTTACTAACTAACATCGTAAAAGGGAGGGAAACCATGAGGCTTCAAGGAAAATCCGCTGTCGTCACGGGAGCGGCCCGCGGGATCGGCCAGGCGATCGCCCGCAAATTCCTCGAGGAAGGCGCCCGCGTCGTCATCTGCGATCTCGACGAGGAGAAGGTGGAGGCGAGCGTCCGGGAGCTGAGACCATACGGCGCTGTCGAGGGAATCCGGTGCGACGTCACCCGCCGGGAGGAAGTCGAGCGGCTGGCGGCGTTCGCCCAGGAGAAGCACGGGACGATCGACGTGCTGGCGAACAACGCGGGCATCGCCCGCTTCGAGCCGTTCCTCGCCATCACCGACCGGAACTGGCAGGATACGCTGGATGTCAATCTGACCGGGTCGTTCCTATGCTCGCAAGTCGTCGCGCGGGTGATGAAGGAGCAGCGGAGCGGCGCCATCGTTAACATGGCGTCGACCAACGGCATTCTCGGCGAGCCGGGACTCGCGCATTACAATGCGACCAAGGCCGCCATCATCCTGCTCGGCAAGTCGATGGCCATCGAGCTCGCGCCCTACAACATCCGCGTCAATTCGGTCTGTCCGGGGTTCATCCTGACCCAGCTGGCGCTGGAGGGAGGCATGTCTGAGGAAGAAGTGAAGAGCTACACGGCCAAGATACCGCTCAATCGGTACGGCCGGACGGAAGATGTTGCAAACGCTTTCAGCTTCCTGGCTTCCGACGAGGCCGCGTTCATTACTGGCACCGAGCTCGTCGTGGACGGAGGCCAGATCTGCCAGGAGTAGATGCCGAGAGGAGGTAACCGCATGCGTGAAGCGATTGAACGCTGGGTGGACGATCACCGCGACTATATCCTCGCGTTCACCAAGGCGCTGGTCTCGATTCCGAGCGAGAACCGCTATCCGTCCGGCGACGAGAAGCAGGTACAGATGTTTCTGTTCCGCTACCTGGGCGCGCTGGACTGCGAGACCGACCTCTTCCTGCCGACCGATGTGCCGGGCCTGACGGAGCATGAGGGCTACCTCGGAGGCCGCGACTACCGGGACCGCCCGAATGTCGTGGGGAGAAGGAAGGGAGCCGGGGGAGGACGCTCGCTCCTGTTTTCGGGCCACGTCGATACCGTGCCGAGGGGAGACGATCCGTGGACGGTCGATCCGTTCGGCGGCATCGTCAAGGACGGCAGGCAATATGGACTCGGGCTGTTCGATATGAAAGGGGGGATGGCGGCCGCGATTCTCGCGCTCGAGCTGCTGCGGGAGCTGAACGTCACCCTGCTCGGCGACGTGTTGGTCGAGACGGTCGTCGACGAGGAATACGGCGGCGCCAACGGCACGCTCGCCTGCCGGCTCCGGGGCTACGAGGCGGACCTCGCGATCGTGCCGGAGCCGTCCAATCTGGCCATCTGCCCGGCCCATCAGGGCGGCAGCATGTTCCGGATCGTGTTCGAGGGCAGGGCAGGGCGGGCCTTCAGCGGCGAGACGCTGGTCAACCCGGTGTTCGCGGCCGCACGCTTCCTGGACATCTTCCGGGAATACGAGCGCTACCATGCGGCGAAGCGGTCCTCTTCTCCTTGGTTCGCCGCCGATCCCGGCCCGCCCGCCTATGTGCAGGGGGTCCGAGCCGGCCCGGCTCACCTGCCGCTGACCGACCGGGTGCCGAGCAGCTGCTCGATCGACGTCTGGATCCAATGCTACCCGGGGACGACCGAGGAGGAGCTGCGGTGCGACTTTGAAGCCTTCTGCCTGGAACGGGCGGCCGGCGACGAGCTGCTGCGGAGCATGCCGCCCATCATCCAGAAGCTCATCCGCTTCCTGCCGGGGACGGAGATTCCGTCGGGCCATCCGGCGCTCGACGTGCTTGCGGAAACGGCGCGCGAGCTGCATCCGGGCGGCCTCCCCGTCCAGGGGGCGCCGTTCGCCTGCGATGCCTTCGTTTTCCACCGGTACAGCCGGACGCCCTGCATCATCTGGGGGCCGAAGGGCGGCAACGCCCACGCGGCGGACGAATACATCGACGTGGAGGCGTTCTTCCTGCTCGTCAAGCTGTATGCGCTTACGATCGTGCAATGGTGCGGAGTCGCAGCCATCGGGCGGCCTCGCAGAACCGACCGGGGGTGAGTCCATGAACATGCACAACGGCGCGGCCGCCGCGGAGCCCAAACCCGCCGGCGGCCGCAGGACGCGGCGCAGGCTGCGCCTCGCCGGCGGGCTCGCGCCCTACCTGTGGCTGGCGCCGAGTCTTCTGCTCATCATTCTTGTCACCATCTTTCCGATCTTCGAGCTGTTCTCCACCGCCCTGTCCAAGGTCAGCCTGTCCGGGGTGAAAAAGGGCTACGTCGGGCTTCAGAACTTCTCGAACGTTCTCCGCGACCCGGTCTTCTGGGGCGTGCTCAAGAACACGCTCATCTGGACAGTCGGGGTCGTGGGCATCAGCACCGTCCTGTCGCTCGGCATCGCCCAGCTGCTCAACCAGGAGTTTCCGGGCCGCCGGCTCGTCCGTTCGGCGCTCATCGTCCCATGGGCGGTTTCGCTTATCATCACCTCGGTGATCTGGCGCTGGATTCTCGACTACCATTACGGGGCGCTTAACCTGATTCTCCAGAAGCTCCACCTGATCGACCAGAACATCTATTGGCTGGCTTCGCCCGCCACCTCCTTCCCGGCGATGATCGGGGTCGGCATCTTCGTCACGATTCCGTTCACAAGCTTCCTGTTCCTGGCGGGACTGCAGGCGATCCCCGGCGAGCTCTATGAATCGGCCGGTGTCGACGGGGCGAACGGCTGGTCCAAGTTCGTTCATGTTACCCTGCCGATGCTGCGGCAGCCGCTCATGATCAGCACCGTCCTGAACACCATCTATGTCTTCAACTCGTTCCCGATCATCTGGTCGATGACCAAGGGCGAGCCGGTGAACCAGACGGACACGATCATCACCTACCTGTATAAGCTCGCCTTCGTCGCCCACAAGATGGGGGACGCCGCCGCCGTGTCGGTTATCAGCTTCCTCCTGCTCCTCCTGTTCTCCGTCGCCTATATCGGCCTTGTTATGAGGAGGGAATAGCCCATGCAGAGAACGCTCAGGCGCAACAAAGCGCTAGTGACGGCAGCCGCCTACGCGCTGCTCGCGGTCCTGGTCTTTCCGTATCTCGTCATGCTGCTCGTCGCCTTCAAAAGCAAGGCGGAGGTCTACTCCATCCCGCCCACATTTCTCCCCATCAATTGGACGCTCTCCAACTTCGTCGATATCTGGAGCAAGGTGCCCCTCGCCGATTATCTGCTCAATACGCTCACCATATCGGGCGGCGCCACTGTGCTGACGCTCCTGTGCGCCATTCCGGCCGGCTATGTGCTGGCGAGAATGCGGTTCGCCGGCAAACGGTTCTACCTCTACCTCATCGTCGTCACCCAGATGTTCTCGCCGATCGTTTTGCTCGTCGGGCTGTTCCGCGAGATCCAGTGGTTCGGTCTCATGGATTCGGTCTGGGGTCTCGTGCTGACGAACGCGGCGTTCAATCAGGCATTCGCCGTCTGGATTCTGAGCGGCTACTTCGCGACCATCCCCTACGAGCTCGAGCAGGCCGCCTGGCTCGACGGCTGCACCAAGTGGCAGGCGCTGCGGCGTGTGACGCTGCCCCTGGCTCTTCCCGGCATCATCACGACCGTCATCTTCGTCTTCATCGCTGCCTGGAACGAATTCGCCGTGGCGCTCACCTTCATCACCACCGAAACGAACAAGCCGCTCACCGTCGGCATCTATGCGTTCTTCGGCATGTACGACGTGCAGTGGCAGTATGTATTCGCCACCTCTCTGGTGGCCATTGTGCCGGTCGTCATCCTGTTCCTGTGCATAGAGAAGTATCTGATCAGCGGCTTGACGGCGGGCGGCGTCAAGCATTAAGCCGGCGGTGCAGACCGCTTGCAGCGGCGCTTCGGCCGGACGCCCGGATTCCCTATTAAGCGACCTATAGGAGGAATGCGGAATGAAGAATTGGAGAACGGTTCATCGGGTCATGACGACGGCGGTGCTGACTGCCATGATGTCCACGGCGCTGCTCGCCTGCTCCAAGAGCGGTGGAGAGGACCAGGCCGGAGCTTCCGGCTCGGGTGCAGGCGATTCTGGCGGTAAGAAAGAAATTACGTTCGTCGCCGCGCAGTACAGCAACCAGACCGAGCCCTTCCTGAAGAAGATGGTGGCGGAGTTCGAGCAGGCGAATCCGGACATCAAGGTCAAGCTGCAGGTTGTCGGCTGGGACGTGCTGGAGCAGAGCGTCAACACGATGGTCAGCACGAAGCAGACACCCGACATTCTGAACATGAACACGTATGCCGCCTTTGCCGACGACGACCTGCTGGTGCCGCTCGATGAGGTGCTGACCCCCGAGCTGAAGGGCAAGTTCTACGAGTCGTTCTTCAAGGCCGGAGAGATGAACGGCAAGGCGTACGGCCTCCCGCTGCTCGCTTCCGTCCGCGGTCTTTATTACAACAAGGAGCTGTTCGAGAAGGCGGGCATCAAAGAGCCTCCGAAAACGTGGGAGGAGCTGCGCCAGACGGCCAAGACGATCAAGGAGAAGACCGGCGTCGACGGCTTCGGGCTGCCGATGACGGCGTTCGAGGGGCAGGCGGACTTTTCCTACTACATCTGGGGCAACGGCGGGGATTGGAAGAAGGGCGACAAGTGGGTGCTGAACTCGCCGGAGAACGTCGAGGGGCTCCAGTTCATGACCGATCTCGTCCGCAAGGACAAGGTGACGAACCCCGAGCCGACGGCCATCAACCGCGACGAGCTGCAAAAGGTGTTCGGAGCGGGCAAGGTCGGCATGATGATTACCGCCAACTTCCTGCCGACGATCCTGAAGGCCGACGCGCCGAACCTCAAGTACGGCGTCGCGCCGATCCCGGTCAACGAGGGCAAGCAGCCGTTCAACCTCGGCGTGCAGGACTTCCTCATGGTGTTCAAGTCGACCAAAAACAAGGACGCGGTCGGCAAGTTCCTCTCGTTCCTCTACGAGGACAAACGGTACGAGGAATTCATGAAGAACGAGGGCATGCTGCCCGCCACCAAGCCGGTTGGCGAGAGCATGGCCAAGCAGGATGAGCTGACCGGGCAGTTCATCAGCCAGCTGCCGATCGCCAAGTTCTATCCGCTAACTGACCCGCGCTTTACCGAGATTCGCCTCGAGACGGTCAAGGCAGTGCAGCAGGCGCTGCTCGGGCAGAAGTCGCCCAAGGATGCGCTGGATGCGCTGCAGAAGGTCGCGGAGCAAAAATAGCTTATTGGGACAGGGCGAGGCTGGCGGGCTCCCGGCGGATGTGGTTTCATAGAGACAGAATCAGGAATCGGATAGGAGCTGCAGGACTATTGCTGACGATTGCCAGACAACCGGACATTAAACAAGCGAACAAGGTCAGAATTTTACATGCCATCCGGGAAACCGGAGAGACGACCCAGCCGGAGCTCGGAAGGAAGCTCGGCCTCTCCCGGCCGACGGTGTCGGCGCTCGTCGAGGAGCTGGTCGCAGAAGGCTACATCCAGTTCAGCGGAGTGGGGGTTTCGACCGACCAGGGCGGCAAGCGGCCCAAGCTGGTCGCGTTCCATGCGCGGGGCGGCGGCATCGTCGCCCTTCATTTCAACCAGTACGCGATCCGCGGAGCGCTGCTTGATCTGTCGGCGGGCGTGCTGGAGGAGCTGCGGACCGAGGTGCTGGAGGAAGACAGCCGGGATGCGATCATGATCAAGCTGCGGGAGGCGGCCGGCGAGCTGCTGCGCAAGGCGAAGCGGCTGGGCTTGCCAGTCAAAGGAATCGGAGCGGGCTGCCCCGGGCTCGTCGAGACCGGCACGGGCACCGCACGCACCGCCATGAACGTGCAGGCGATCCACGACATCCGAGTCGGGGAGGTGCTGCGCGAGGCATTCGGGCTGCCGGTCTGGGTCGATAACGAATGCCGCAATCTCGTGCTCGCCGAGAAGATGTTCGGCGAGGGCAGAGACGCGGGGACGTTCATCAGCTTGATGACCGATTACGGCATCGGTGCGGGTATCATGATCGACGACCGGCTGATGCGAGGCAAGGACGACAGCTTCGGGGAGATCGGGCACACGACCGTCCAGATGGACGGGCTGCCCTGCACTTGCGGCAACCGCGGCTGCTGGGAGCGGTACGCCTCCTCGAACGCGCTCATCGAGCGCGTCCGCAGCCGTCTGCCCGCTGCCCGCCTCCGCGAGCTGGAGCGGGACGGGGAGCTGACGATCGGCCGCATCGGCGAGGCCGTCCGGCAGGGCGATCCGCTCATCCGCGAGCTCGCTGTCGAAGAGCTCGGCGGCTATCTGGCCGTCGGCATAGCGAATCTGGTTAATGCGATCAATCCCGAGCGGGTCATCCTGCACGGGGAGCTGCTGAATTTGGGGGACGAGCTGACCGATGTCGTCAACCGGGAGGTACAGAGGAGAGCGCTGCCGATTCCGCGAGAGCGGGTGCGGGTGCTGCGCTCCGGACTGGGCCCCAAAGCGAATCTGATCGGCTCCGGCGCGCTTGTGCTGAAGGAGTTGTTCGAGTGCCCGGAGCTTCTGTTCTCTGTCTGAAGCTGTTAGCGAGAGAGGGAGGGGTTGGAAGCATGAACATATCTGCGGGGCGCCCAATGAAGGCGCTCGTGTACGAAGGTCCGCGCGTGCTCACGCTGCGGGAGGCGGAGGTGCCGGTACCGGCCGAGGACGAGGTGCTCATCCGCGTGGAGCGGGCGGGCATCTGCGGCTCCGAGCTGAGCGGCTACCTCGGCCACAATTCGCTGCGTAAACCGCCGCTCGTCATGGGGCACGAGTTCGCCGGCACGGTGGAGGCAGCAGGCGCACGGGCCGGGCGGTTCCGGTCCGGGGACCGGGTCACCGCCAATCCGCTCGTGTCGTGCGGCCGCTGCCGCGCCTGCCTGGCCGGGGACGGCCAGCTGTGCCCCCAGCGCGTGCTGGTGGGGGCAGGGCGGCCCGGCGCCTACGCCGAATACGTCGCGGTGCCCGAGCGGAACGTCTACCGACTACCGGACGGGATGGGGATGGCGGAGGGCGCTCTGGTGGAGCCGCTCGCCTGTGCCGTCCATATCGGAAGACTGGCGTCACTGGCCCCGTGGGACCGGCTGTTCATCGCCGGTGCGGGACCGATCGGGCTCCTCGTGCTGGCGGCGGCCCGGCGGTTCGGTCTGACGGATATCGTCGTCATGGACATAAACCGATCCCGGCTCGACATCGTGCGGGAGCTGGGCGGGCAGGCTGCGGCGAATCCCGAGGAACTGCGGCGGCTGGTGCCGGACGGCGGATTCGACGCCGCCGTGGATGCGGTCGGGCTCGAGGCGACGAGGCGCGCCTGCATGGAGGCGGTTCGTCCCGGAGGCCGTATCGTGCTCTCCGGCCTGCACGCCGCGGACAGCTCGCTGCCGGTCAACCTGGCGATCCGCAGCGAGCTGACGCTGCTCGGCGCATTCGCGTACCGGCCGCTGGACTTCGAGCTGGCGCTCGACTGGCTGGCCCAGGGGCTCGTCGATCTGTCCCCCTGGACGGAGACGGCCCCGCTCGAGGAGGGCCAGGCTTGCTTCGAGAAGCTGCTGTCCGACCCGGGCCGGACGGCGAAGATTTTGCTGTCCGTCTAGCGGCTGCGGTCTCCTTAGAGGAAAACGGCTCTCCGGTACCGGTGCGAAGGGCGGAACGAATGGAGAAGCGTTTCTTGGCCGACCCTATAGCCACGAGGAGGTGATAGGGGTGACAGGAAGGAACAGCAAGCCAGACCAGGACGGGAAGGTGAGCAGCCCGGGCCGGCTCGACCAATTCGGGCAGGAGCTCGCAGAGGACTTCGATGAGTTGGATGCTGCCGCGGCGCCGGAAGCCTGCAGGGAATCGGAAACCGCCGAGTAAGCGTCCGTTTTCTTTTGAGAGTTGGCGTTTCTACATCGCAGCCGTTCGTTTCGCATGCCGCGAAGCGGGCGGCTTTTTGCTGTGCAGAGGGATCCGTAACGGCCTAGCGGGTAACGGTGATGAGAGCGGACGGGGACGCATAGGCTGGTGTATAGGAGGGGCATGCCCCGGGGGGAGGGAGGCCGAGCCGTGTACCAGCAGAATCGGTGGAAAAGCCGAACGCCGCGCAAAAAAAGCAGACGGCGCATCATCTTCGTCGTCCTGCTCCTGATCATGCTGTTTTCCATGCAGTCCTTCATCTATCTCGATAAAAATCTGAAGCGCCCTCTCATGAATCTGGCGCAGATCCGGGTCAAGCAGATCGCCACCCAGGCGATCAACTCGGCTATCACGGACCGGATCAACGAGGGGACCAACTTCGACAAACTCATCGAATGGAAATACGACAACCAGGGGAAGATTACCGGGTTCATGCTGAATTACGCCGAGCATATGCGAATCACGTCCCAGACGATCGGCAAGGTGCAGGGCGTGCTGGCCGACCTGCAGCAGATGCCGGAGCACATCCCGCTCGGGCAGGCGCTCGACAGCCCCATCCTCGCTTCGTTCGGACCAGACATTCCCGTACGGCTCGTGCCCGCGGGAGCCGTCAAGGTCGAGCTCGATACCCGTCCGCAAAATATCGGAATCAACATGATCCTGGTGGAAGTTTACATCCGGATTTTGGCAGAGGTCACGATCATCATTCCGTTCGATTCCAAGCCGGAGCTGGTGGAGACGAACGTGCCGATCTCCTACCTCCTCGTCGTGGGTGATACGCCGATGTATTACATGGACAACAAAGGCAATCCCGTCGGCCAGTCCGGGCCGCTGCCTCCCGGCGTCACGCTGCCGAATCTGCCGGCGAACATATCCGGCGCGGGCAAGACCGGCGGAGCGGATGCGGCCAAGGCGGGAGCCGAGCCGGCCTCGAGCGGTGCACCGCCTCAAGGGGAAGCCGCCACCCCTCATTGAAGCAAGGGGCCGAGGCCCGTTCGCTGCATTCGCATCCAGGGCCGAACGTGATTTGGCTCTTCTCGGCGCCCGGCCGCCGCACCCGACTGCACCGATCGTGGAGCAAGCGCCGAAAAGCTGCCTGTCGATCAGGCAGCTTTTTGCAGATGCGGCTACGCTTGGCGGCGTTCGGCTTTCGCCTTTCCCTCTTTGACGGCTACGAACCGAGCACCTTCTTTCCCCGGGGCTGCGTCCCCTTAGAGTCCGGCTCAAGCGTCACGCCGACCGCCTCGAAGGCAGCTTCTTTCTTGATAGGGTAGGTTAATACCCCGGTGCCTTGGCCATCGACCAGAAGGGTGCCGCAGTTGTAACGCTCTCCGTTATGGATAAGCCAAACCTGGTACGCCTCGTCCCCGCTAGTCATAGGGAGTCCCTGCAGATGAACGACGACCTGGTTGTTCTCTTTTCCCTCAAGGAGCCATACGGTTCCGGCAGCAGGCACCGCACGGTCGACCGCATTCAGCTTATACGTCTGGAGAACCTGCATGGGCGTCTGAACCGTGTTCGCATCGAAAGCGTATTCGTCCTTTCCGGAACCCGCCGACCACAGCGCATAACCGGAAGCGAGAAGGAGGACAACCGCGGCGGCAACAATGCTAAACAAGCCAGTGCGTCGCTTGGGAGGAATCAGAACAGGTCCGTCCGCCTCTCTTCCGAAGATGCCGCTCATGACGTCTGATTTCATATCGTCCGGGACGTCCGTTTGGTCGGCCAACAACGGCATCGCCTCCCAGACTTCTCTAAGATTCGCAAGCTCCGCCCTACAAGCAGGACAGGTAGAGAGGTGACGTTCGAATTCGATGCGGTCGGCTTGTGTTCCCTCTCCTGCCGCATAGAGAAGCAGATCATCGCAAATCGTTTCTTCGTGGTTGCGCACGTGTCATCCCTCCCTATGTGCCTGCATGTTTGTGCGCAGCAGCTTCAATGATTGATGCAGCCGGCTCTTGATCGTTCCGAGCGGCTCTTGCTCCAGGTCGGCCACCTCACTGAGCGTGTGGCCCTCCCAATACACATACTCGATCAGCCTGATTTGACTATCCGACAGGAATTTATAGGCTTTCCGTATTTCCTCTCGGGTTATTTTACGGGTGACCTGCGCCTCGGGACCTTTCTCGGGGGCATCGGTAAGAAGCTCCCATTGCTCCCATTCGAGAGATGCGGCAGGTCGCTGTCTTCTTTCTTTGCGAAGATGATCGACGGTCAAATTTCTAGTAATAGTGAGCAGCCAATTCACGAAAAGTCCCTTGTCCGGATCGTATCCCTTGGTTGTCGTCCATAGCCGGAGAAACACCAGCTGGACGATCTCCCTGGACAGCTGTTCGTTACGGGTCGCTTTGATCGCGAACGAATAGACAAGCTTAACATGACGATCATACAGTTCTTCCAATGCCGGACGATGTTTGCTCATCACCAGCTCCATCAATTCATAATCCGTCTGGACGCGCATGCGTGGTCCCCTTGCTTCGAGATCAAGGACGATCTCTCCATGGAATCGATCCACAAGTTTTACATATGATTCCATCATCTCTTATCCTTTCTGATTTGGCAAGATGGGCGATAAAAGCTAAAAACCCGGTCCCTATAAAGGAGTCCGGGAAGGGCGAGGGTGCTTATTCTTTCACGATGATGGTAGCTTTCATGAACGATTTGTGAGGTTCGCACACATATTCGTAAACGCCAGGTTTGGCGAACAGAACCGTCTCGGATTCTCCGTTTGCGAGCAGCTTGGTGCGGAAGGAGCCGTCCACAGCCGCGGCGTTGTGCTTGACACTATCATGATTGGTAAAGGTAACCGTGGAACCCGCTTCGATCGTCAGCTCGGGAATGCTGAATTGGAAGTCGGCGATTTCAATTGCGTACTCTTTTGTCTGCGCTCTTTCCTTCGTTTTGAGCGGATCGAGTACGTACCAGACGTTGTTCACGTCTTGGCCAAGCGTCTGGCCAGGAAGGACATCTTTTATGAAGTAGTACAAAGGCCAGCCTTTGTAGGTCGTCTGCATCGTACCGTCGGCGCGCGTGATCGTCCCGAAGTCGTCCCTATTCAGGTCCGCAGACACCGTCAGCCCATCGCTATGGAAGATCGGCCAATTCACCAAACAGTTGCCTTGGCAGGCAGACAGATCGGCTTCGTCTTTCGTAAACAGATACAACGTTTTGCCGCGGGAATCCACCAAATAGGATCCGAGCTCGCTCGAAACCGCTGTTTTCACGCTTGGATTCTCGGCTGTTGTATCCTTGAATTTGGAAACATCGACGACAAACCAGACCTTGTTCACATCCTGTCCATTCGTATCGCCCCGCTTAAGGTCATGGACGAAGTAATATAGCGGATAGCCTTTGAATGTGGTCTGCTTCGTACCGTCCGAACGGACGAGAACACCGAAGTCTTCCTGCTTCGTTCCGGTTGGCGCCTGAATGCCTTCCGCATAGAATACCGGCCAATTCTCCAGGCACTTGCCGCTGCAGACGCTAATACCCGGCGTATCTTTATCGAAATAGTACAGAGTCCGTCCATTCGCATCAGTCAAATGATTGCCGAGCCCGGTTTTGTTTCCGATGGCGGCAAAAGACGGCGCTTCCACTACGTACCAAACGTTATTGACGGCCTCCCCGTTCGTGTCTCCTCCTTGTTTGTCGCCGGCGAAATAATAGAGCGGCCATCCTTTGTACGTCGTCTGCTTAGTCCCGTCGGCTCTCGTTATGACTCCAAAATCGGCGGCATCAAGCTCGGCAGGCACTTTCAGCTTATCGGAATAGAACACCGGCCAATTCTCCAAACACTTGCCCTGACAGGCATTGAGATCCGCCGAGTCTTTGCTGAAGTAGTATAGCGTCCTTCCGCTTCCGTCAACTAGGTACGTTCCGAGTTGTGCCTTGGCGGCGAACTCCAGCTTGGCATAGCTGAGCGGTCTTAGCTTGTCGGCATTCAGCTTCGCCGTTTCAACGAGGACTTCCGCAAGCGTCTTGCTTTGGCCTTTGATCTTAGCGGCCAATGCTTCTACGGTTGCCGTGGCGATGTGAAGATTCGTGAATGGCTTGGCGGTTCCCGCTTTTCCCAATCCGACGGTACCGGCCAAGGCCATCACATTTTTAAACTCGAAGTCCGAATCCTGCTTATAGCCGAGCACCTCAAGCAAAACTTTGTAATACTGCTCGGCGGTGATGACGGAAAGCGGATCGAATTGGTTGCCGCCCACTCCGACCCATCCCAGGGACGGATTCGCCCTCAGATAGGCGAGTATGGATTGGCCGCCGCTCCACACTTCAGAGGCATCCGAGAAATTGTCAGTGCCCTTGTAGGCCAGCGCCTCCTGCTCGAGGCCCTTCAGGCGGAGGAACAAGATGCCTGCCTGAATGCGGGTAGTCGGCTTATTCAAGTAAGCCGCACCAACCCCGCTTTCGTCTCCTTGCAGAATGCCAAGCTCGGTGACGAGCTGTGCATCCGATACGATGGACGCAGTAGTGGGCGGTTCTGCAGCCGTTGCCGCCGATGCAAACAAGGTGCCGCAGGCAAGCAGAAGAGTTTGACAGGCGCACGCGATTCTTTTGAATACCTTCATTGCAATCCCTCCTTAGTGATCTATTTCTTTCCCGCCAGCCAGGAGGAAAGAGCTTCAATCTCTTCTTGAGAGAGCCGGCTTCCAAAGGCTGGCATATCACTACCTCCGCCCGTCACTTGCTTGGCGATCTGGTCCCTATTCAATCGCCCGCCAACTTTCTGCAAGTTAGGGCCGAGCTTGCCCTGCAGCTGATCGCCATGGCAGGCCATGCAGCTGCCCTTATACACTGCCTCTGCCTGCGCGGCGACGGCTGCCGACGACTCCGCCTTCGGCGTTGGTTCCGCCTTCGGCGACGGCTCCGCCTTCGGCGACGGCTCCGCCTTCGGCGACGGCTCGGTCTTCGGCGTTGGCTCCGCCTTCGGCGTTGGTTCCGCCTTCGGCGACGGCTCCGCCTTCGGCGACGGCTCTGCTTTCGGCGACGGCTCTGCTTTCGGCGACGGCTCTGCCTTCGGCGTTGGCTCCGCCTTCGGCGACGACTCCGCCTTAGGCGTTGGGTCCGGCTTCGGCGTCGCGTCAACCTGCGTTACGGACTGCGCTACAGGGGCGGTTTTGCCGCATCCGGCCAGCAGTATAGTTGCCAGTACAAGACACACGAGCGTTCCCGCGTTCTTCAATAGGCTCTCCCTCTCTTCCAATTCACTGTTGTATTTTAAGGAAACGTTATCCAAGCGAAATCGGTTTGGGGGTTGGCGGATTTTTTTTGTTGAAGGACGGCGGCACAACCGGAGGTTAGATATGCTTAAGTTTCTGGCAACAACAAAAAATCCACCTTGCACCAAGGTGGATCTCACTCCATATTTTTATGCTTAAGAAAATCCCGTAACACCACAGCATGATACAGGTTTTCTCTCATTATAATTTTCACGATTGCTTATTTCAAACAGCTTGTCATGCTGAACTTCCCGAACAACCCGACCGGCTAAACGCCGAGCCGGCCGCCGTATTGTCGAAGCGATCCAAGCGGGGACGGAAGCCGGCGTGAACGTGGTCGCCGTCACCGACGGCGCCTGCTTCGGCCAGTTTTCGAGGACTCGCTGCACAAGTCGCTGTTCGGCAAGCTATGCGGACTGCATCCGGGCATCCTCGCCGTCAAAGTGGACCCTAGTCAGGCCAAGCCGCAGTCCCGGCAGGACCAAGTGTTACTTGGCCCTGCCGCGTTCCTCCCGTTCCCATTTGCGCAGATGGGGGTACGGATCGAACGGCCAGTCCGCCATGCCGTAATCCCGGTACATGCCAAAATGCAGGTGAGGCGGGAACTTGCCCGAGGTGCCAGGCTTGCCGTAGCCGGAGCTGCCGACCCAGCCGAGCGTCTGGCCCGGCTTGACGACGTCTCCGACTTTCTGCCGCTTGTCGAAGCCCGACAGGTGGGCGTAATAATAATAAATCCCATTCAGGTCGCGGATGCCGATCCGCCAGCCGCCGTATGGATTCCAGCCCTTCTCCTCGATGACCCCGTATACGGTGCTGCGGGCCGGCACCCCGTAGCCCGCGAACAGATCGGTGCCTTCGTGAATCCGGTGGCCGCCCCAGCCCCGGCTAGCGCCCCACGTTCCTTTATACGAATAGGTTGATTTGAGAGGGAGCGGGAACGCATGCATTCCCAGATCCAGCTTCCCGAACGTTTCGTACAGCTTGGCGAACTGCTCGATCCGCTCGACGCTGCGCGAGTTCTGGTAATATTCCCAGACGCCGATATTCCAGTCCTCATCGGCCGTTCCGTATCGCAGCAGAAACTGAGCGGTCGCCATCAGCACATCCAGGTCGTTCGTCCGGTCGGCCAGTCCGTCTCCGCTTCCGTCTCTGCCCTTGCCCTGAAAGACGGCAATCGAGCGCAGATTCCGGTCGTTCGGGTCGGGGTTGAGCGGGCCTGCCCATTCGGCCTCGGTATAGTGGATCGAGGTTAGCGAGCCGGGCCGGGGCTTGCGCTTCTGGGCGACGCCGAGCACCCTCTCATACTGATCGACCGCCGCCAGCCGGTACCAGGGGATGCCGGTGAGCATCTCCACCTTCAGGAACAAATCCTTGCGTTCGGCGTACTGCTTGGTTTGAACGGCGGCGGCCTCCTCCTCCTGAATGACAGGAAGCGAATCGGGTTCGGCTAACGCCGGGACGGCCAACAGAAGGGAGCCGCCCAGCAAGCATACAGCCAAACTGCCGCTTATGCGGCGTATTCGGGATAGTCGAGAGCCCACTTGTACCCCTCCTTCGGTTCTTCGGTTGGCGGCGGCATCCGCAGCCGTTTGTTCTATAGGATGAATCGCCGGTCCGGGTTTTATGCCGGGAAAATAGGAAGACAGAACGCGATAGGGATGTGGACCTTTCGATTGCGCCGTCGGACAATGCCGGACTATAATGGGACGCAAACGGAAGGCAATGGGGACGGACCGGGAAGGGCTCGTTCCTGCGGCCCGGTAGGAGGAAGGATTATGCCATTTATGCATCGCGAGGAGCATGTCGACGAGGGCATGCTGATCATCCAAGCAAATCTCGACGATATGAACCCCGAGCACTGCCCCTACGTGACGGATCGGCTGCTTGAGGCGGGGGCGAACGACGTCTATTGGATCCCGATTCTAATGAAAAAAGGGCGGCCCGGCCTCATGCTCAACGTGCTGACGGATGAAGCGAAGCTGGGGGACCTCGAGTCCATTATCTTTACCGAGACCTCCACGCTCGGACTCCGGTATGTCCGTGCGGCCTGCCATCGCCTCGCCCGGTCGTTCGAGCCGGTTGAGACGCCATGGGGAACGGTTTCCGTCAAGGTCGGCCGCTATAAGGGGGACCTGGTTCAATTCGCACCGGAAAACAGGGATTGCGAACGACTGGCGAGAGAGCATAACGTTCCGCTCAAAGCCGTCTACGAGGAGGCGAGGAGAGGGTTCCTCGCTTCTCGGGACGGGAAGGTGGACGGCGCGGACGAGAGCGGAGGAACTAACCGTTCGGGGCGTTGACCGCCCGCAGCATGAGCAGGAAGAGGCCCAGCAGGCCGAGCGGGATGAGGCAGACCAGAGCGAGCAGCACGACGAAGGACTTGGACCGGCGTCCGGGTTGCATCGCGTAGCCTCCTTTCGATTAGGAAGTTGGGAAAATGAGCGGAATGGCATAAGGATCGGACAGGCGGAACGCCGAGCTGGGTTCAGCTGCGTCTGCTTGGCTGCAAGAAGCTAGAGGGGGGACGAAAAGAGGCGGAAGCTCGAGCTTCCGCCTCTTGTCTTGTGGTTGATTAGTGCTTGGGGCCGGGCGGGGCGGATTGCTCCCTGTCGGCCTCCATACCGTGAGGAAGGGATGCCTCCTTCTCGTCGGAACGGTGCCCGTGCTCCTGGCTGCGATGATGCTCATGCTCATGCTCGTGCTCGTGTTCATGGCCGTGATGATGTCCATGCTCATGGTCGTGATCGTGGCCGTGATGATGTCCATGCTCATGGTCATGGTCGTGGCTGTGATGATGTCCGTGCTCGTGCTCATGATCATGTCCATGATGGTGGTGATGAGGGTGGTCATGATCGTGACTGTGCTCATGCACATGCTCGTGAATGGGCAGCAGCTGGCGGACATGGTCGGCCGGGAAACTGGGGTCGGCCCGGCCGATGACGACGCGCAGCACGTTGGGCTGGTCCGGCAGATCGCGGGTGCCCGCCCCGTAGCCGACCGCCTCGACGGTCATGTTCGGCAGACCGGGCAGGAACTTGTCCACCACGGCCGAAACGATGCCCGCTCCCGTAGGCGTAGTCAGCTCCTTGCGGTAGGGGGAAGCTGCGACCGGCAAGCCGATCATCATCTCGAGCGTGGCGGGAGCCGGCACCGGATAATGGCCGTGGTCGATATGAATCATGCCGTTGCCGAGCGCGACGGGGGAGCAGTAGATCCGCTCCAGCTCAAGCGAATCGAGCGCCAAGGCGACGCCGATGACATCGGCGATGGAGTCGATTGCGCCCACCTCGTGGAAGTGGACTTTTTCGAGCGGGATGCCGTGGATCTTGCCCTCCGCTATGCCGATCTTTTCGAAAATGGCGAGGCTGAGCTCGGTCGTCCGCTTGCTGAAGCCGGCGGACCGGATCATCTTGACGATATCCGCGTAATGCCGGTGATGATGGGGCTTGTCGTGCTCGTCCTGCAGGACGTCCATCTTGAGCGAGGAGATGCCCCGCTTGTTCACCCGTTTCCAGGAAAGGGAGAACGGCTCGAACGGGATCCGCGCGAGCTCCTCCTCTATGTAATGCCGGTCGGCTCCTGCGTCCACGAGAGCGGCGAGCGCCATGTCCCCGCTAATGCCCGAGAAGCAGTCAAAATACGCGATCTTCATGTCGGATTCACAACCTTCGCCAAGTTTTGGTTAATTAGCCCTGCGTTGTAGCCAGCTCCGAAGCCGTTGTCGATATTGACGACCGAGATGCCGGGGGCGCAGGCATTCAGCATGGAGAGGAGGGCGGCGAGGCCCTGGAAGCTGGCGCCGTAGCCGATGCTCGTCGGCACCGCGATGACGGGGACGCTGACGAGGCCTCCGACCACGCTGGCGAGCGCGCCCTCCATGCCGGCGGCCACCACGACGGCGTTGGCGCCGCGGATGACGTCCAGCCTGCGGAACAGCCGGTGGATGCCGGCGACGCCGACGTCGTACACCCGCTCGACGTGACTGCCCATGCATTCGGCGGTGAGGGCGGCCTCCTCTGCGACAGGCAAGTCCGAGGTGCCGGCGCAGACGACCGCGACATAGCCGGGATGCACCCGGAGACGCGTCTGCTTGAACCAGGTCACCGCGCGGGCCTCCGGATGGTAGACGGCGCCGGCCAGCTGCGGTACGATCCACTCGGCCTTGTCCGCATCCACCCGGGTCGCGAGTACCCGGTCGGCGTGAAGGACGAGGCGCTGCAGGATGGCGAGGATCTGCTCCCGCGTCTTGCCTTCGCCGAACACGACCTCGGGGAAGCCGACTCTCTGCTCCCGCTCGAGGTCGAGCTGCGCGAACCCGAGGTCGTCCACCCGCCGGTCCTGCCACAGCGCCTCCAGCCTAGTCTTCGCCACGGGGAGATCCAGCTCGCCCGCCTGCACTTGCTTCAGCAGATCGTCCAGGCCGCTCATACCGACGCTTCCTTCGCCTTGGCCTTATCGGATGAGCTGAGCACCTCGTTCATGCTGCCCGTCCGGTAGCCCATCAGATCGAGCGTGACGTATTGGAAGCCGAGCGAGGTCAGCTTTGCGTAGATGGCATCCCGGTGCTCCAGCACCTTGGGCAGCTCGGCAGGCATGACCTCGATCCGGGCGATCTTGTCATGATGCCGGACACGGACCTGGTAGAAGCCGAGCTGGTTCAAAAAATGCTCCGACTCGTCCAGCTGGTCGATCTTGTGCTTCTCGATTCGCGTCCCGTAAGGAATGCGGGAGGAGAGACAGGCGAACGACGGCTTGTTCCAGGTCGGCAGCCCGAGCTCCTTGGAGAGCGTACGGATCTCGTCCTTGGTCAGTCCGGCTTCCTGCAGCACGCTGCGGACGCCCTGCTCGTTCTTCGCTTTCAGCCCTGGCCGGTAATCGCCGAGATCGTCGACATTCGAGCCGTCGAGCAGATAAGGATAGCCCATCTCCCGGGCAAGATTCTGCAGATGAATATAGAGCCCCGTCTTGCAGTGATAGCAGCGGTCGGGGTTATTCGCGACGAAATCGGCGTTCTCGAGCTCCTTGACCTCCGTTTTGGTCAGGCGGACGCCCATCTCCTCGGCCAGGCCCACGGCCGCGTCGAATTCACGGGACGGGAAGGTCTCGGAGGCGGCCGTGACGGCCAGCACCTGGTCGCCAAGCTCCTGCTGGGCGCGCTTCAGTACGAAGGTGCTGTCGACGCCTCCGGAGAAGGCGATCATGACGCGGCCCATGCCGCGGAGCAGCTCGCCGAGCTTTTCGTTTTTCTGTTGGATGGTAAGCGCTGTTTCCATAGTTGACACCCCTCCGTATGTGTTGGCACCATTTTATCATATGTGGCTGTGTTAGCGGCACAACCCCTCCGAAATTCGGGAGGAAAAGACGGGGCGCCTCCGGGAGAGGCGGGAGGAAGGAGATCGCACGCGAAAGCGTGGCATGGACGGGCAATCGTGTTATAATACCACCATACAACCGAAGGATATACCCGGAACGCTCGTGGACCACCATAGAAGCTCGGGATAGAAAAGAGGGAGATCCATGTCTGTGGAATTGAAGCGCAAGCCGGAATGGCTCAAGACGAAGCTGGCCACCGGAGACAACTACCAAGAGATCAAGCAAATGATGCGTTCCAAGACGCTCCATACGGTCTGTGAAGAGGCCAAGTGCCCCAATATATACGAATGCTGGGCGGCCAGAACCGCCACCTTCATGATTCTAGGCGACATCTGCACGCGGGCTTGCCGGTTCTGCGCCGTCAATTCCGGCCGTCCGACGGAGCTTGACCTGCAGGAGCCGGAGCGCGTAGCCGAGGCGGCGGAACGCATGGGCCTCAAACACTGCGTCATCACCTCCGTCGCGCGGGACGATCTGCTCGACGGCGGGGCTCAGATCTTCGCTGAATCGATCCGCGCGGTGCGCAAACGGCTGCCGCTCTGTACCGTGGAGGTGCTGATCCCCGATTTCATGGGGAACGAGCAGTCGCTTCGGACGGTGCTAGAAGCGAAGCCGGACGTGCTGAACCACAATGTCGAGACGGTAGAGCGGCTGTCCGACCGCGTCCGCTCCAAGGCGAAGTATTCGCGGACGCTGGCGCTCTTGAAGCGCTCGCGTGAGATCGCGCCGAACATTCCGACCAAATCGAGCATTATGGTGGGGGTCGGAGAGACGTGGGACGATCTGCTCGCGACGATGGACGACCTGCGGGAAGCGGGCGTGGCGATCCTGACCATCGGCCAGTATCTGCAGCCGACCAAATCGCATATGAAGGTGGCGGCCTACTATACGCCCGAGCAGTTCGCGGCGCTCAAGGAAGAGGGCATGAAGCGCGGCTTCAGCCACGTCGAGTCCGGCCCGCTCGTCCGCAGCTCCTACCATGCCGGAGAGCAGGCCAAGGCGGCCAGTGCTGCGTTGAACAACTAACAGACGGAGCCACTAGCATAGCAAGGGCCGGACCATGAGGTTCGGCCGACCGGCATACCCGATGAGAAAGGACGCCCGGGCGGGAACGATTTCGCAGCCCGGAGAGCGGACGAGCACCTTGAGAAAGGCCGGAGAAGAATCGGCGGGAGGAGAAGGAGGAAGCAACCAGGTGTATCATGTCGGCGGCAATACGTATGAGCTCGTGAAGGAAAACAAAAACGGCTGGAATTTGGAAGCGTTTCGGGACCGGTACAGCGAAGTGCTGGAACGGTATGATTATATCGTCGGCGACTGGGGCTACAGCCAGCTGCGCCTGCGCGGATTTTTCAAGGAAGCCCATCCCAAGGCGACCAAGGATTCTTCGATCGTCTTGCTGGAGGACTACCTGCAGGAGTACTGCAACTTCGGCTGTGCGTATTTCATTCTGCACAAGCTGAATGCCAAGCCGCAGCGGCCCGATCCGTCCGCGCCGGAGGAACCGGTCAACGAAGCGAGGGAGATTCGGCATGGGCTGCGGCCCGCACCTCCCAAGGAGGAGTCGGCCGGCGACCAGCAGGCGGAGGGACGGCCGCGCCGGGATCGCGACGGGTCGGACCGCTCGGCCTCCGACCAGCACGGCGGGCGTGCCGGTCGATCGTCTGGCGCGCCGGGCAAGGGCAAGCCGTCCGGCGCGTCCCGGCAGCGGGCGCAGACGCACGGCACCGGCACCCGGCCGACTGGCGGCAAGCCGGGCCGGCAGGGCGGGCGCCAGCAGGAGCAGGGCGGTAAGCCGAAGCAGGCGGCCCCTCAAGCGCAGCCGAAGCCGTCCAAGCCGCAGCAGGGTAGCAGCGGCAAGTCGCCCGAGGCCGGCCAGACGCCGCGGGAGCCTCGCCAGCAGGCGTCGGAGCCCCGCCAGCACGCGCAGGAGCCCCGCCAGCAGGCGTCGGAGCCTCGCCAGCAGGCGTCGGAGCCTCGCCAGCAGGCGCAGGAGAGTCGCCAGCAGGCGTCGGAGCCTCGCCAGCAGGCGTCGGAGCCTCGCCAGCAGGCGCAGGAGCCCCGCCAGCAGGCGCCGCGCAGAGACGAATAGAGCGTGCAAGGGGGAAGCGGCTTCCCCGCTAATCCCCGCGTAACAAAGCGAGCCCCCGGTCATTTTGACCGGGGGCTCGCTGCTGTCTGACGGCGGCTCGCTTGGGAGAGTTTTATTTATTAAAGTCGTCGCCGATGAACGCCCGCTGGACCCGCGACCAGAACGGGTAGGGCCGGAACCGGGCAAAATGGACCTTGCGGTCCGAAACCCGGCAGCGAATGGACACGACATCGCTGCGCTGGGCATGCAGATGATCGATCGACAGCAGGAACCGCCGCTTGGCGTGCGGGTAGATATCGCAATGATGGTGCTTGGGCAGGATCATGGACGAACCGAGCGTCCGGAAGACCCTGTTGTTGATGGAAGCGATCTCGGCGATCTGGATCGCTTCGATGGACGGATGGATCAGTCCGCCGTTCAACGCCTTGTTGTAGGCGGTGCTGCCGGACGGGGTCGAGATGCAGATGCCGTCCCCCCGGAACATCTCGAACGTAACATCGTTAATGTTCAGCTGTGCGACCAGCGTCTCCTCGATGCCTCGGAGCGTGAATTCATTCAGCGCTACATGGGTCTCCGTTTCTCCGTTCTTGGTGGTGATCGCTATTTCGACCAGCGGATAGCGGACGATGCGCAGATGATCCGCCTCCGCGGGAGAGTTCATCACTCTCGCGAGCTCCTCAATCTCGTCCGGGGTCCAGTCGGCATAGAAGCCGAGACGGCCCGTGTGAATCCCGACGAAGGCTATGTCGTTCAGCCGGTTGATGAACCGGTGGAACGCATGCAGCATCGTGCCGTCTCCGCCGATGGACACGACATAATCGGGGCTTTCGTCGGACAGAATCATGCCGTACGAAGCGGCCAGCTGATGGAACTGCTCCGTCAGCTTCAAGGAAATCTCGTCGCCACGGTCTACTACGAAGTACTTCAAAGGAAGAGCCTCCTCCATTTAGTGCTGCTACTCCCATCATGATAGCTAATCCGGGGTCAGAACACAATGGCGGAAGGGCGAATGGCGCTTTTTGTCGGTAGAGGCGGTGAGAAGGAAACACGTAAGGTGGAACAAGCGGCCGAGCGATATAAAGGAACGCGGGCGGGGTACGACCGGCCAGGCGGCGCAAAGGAAATGCGAACGGGGCACAAGCGGCGCGGAGAATGAGGATGGAACAGCCAGCGGCTTTACCGCCCGGAAGGCGTGCGTCGGCTCAGAAAGCAGAGCAGGACGCTGAGCAGCATCAGAACAGCCAGTACGAGCAGCAAAGCCGTGGCCGAGCCCGCGAGCGTACGTCCCCAATCGGGCACGTACCCTACGGAGAGGTCGCCAGCCGTTCCGCTCCACACCGCCATGACCGGCTGCAGAGGCGTCCAAACGATCGGTACGAGCACAGCCGCCAGTACAGCGTGGAGGAACCGGGCGACGAGAAACGGCACATAGCGAAGGTTCGTCTGATGCAGCAGGCTCGCGATCTGGGCATGGACAGATAATCCGCCCCACGACAGGACGAAGGCCGCGAGCATGGCTTTATACAGGAGGGGGGAGGCTGCAGCTTGGCCTGCCGCCTTGGCGCCGAGCGTCACCTCGAAGAACCCGTTCACCACGGCGTCGGCGAGTGCACCGGGCACCGCCAGCCATTGGAAGACCGTCTGAAGGGAGGCGTAGACGGGAGCCAGCGCCCCGCTCAGCCGCAACGCCTCCATCACGACCGAGAAAAAGACAACAAGCCCCCCGACGACATACATAAGGCGAAGCGAAGACGAGACCGCTTCCTGCAGCATCAGACCGAGTGGACGCCCGTCTTTCAGCCGGGCTTCGTGCATGGAGGCAAAGGCGCGTTTCAGGAGCGGACCGGCCTCTTGGTCCAGGGAGGACGAGCGTTCGGTAGCCGGGGCCCGCGATCCATGAAACCGCATCAGGAGCCCGAGCAGAACCGCTCCGCCGTAATGGGCAGCGGCCAGGACGACGGCCAGCTCCGCATTTTGAAAAAAACCGACGGATACCGCGCCGATCAAAAAGATCGGATCCGCGCTCGTCGTCATGGCGACGAGCCGTTCGCCCTCCTCCCGGTTGACCAGCCTCTGGCTCCATAGCTGAGCCGTCAGGCGGGCGCCGACCGGATAGCCCGCCGCAAAGCCCATTGCCATGACGAAGCCGCCGATGCCGGGAATCCGGAACAGGGGGCGCATGAGGGGATCGAACAGCGCGCCGAAAAAATGCACGAGCCCGAAGCCGAGCATCAGCTCGGAGATGAGGAAAAACGGAAACAGAGCGGGAAACAGCACATCCCACCAGATCGAAACGCCGCGCAGCGCCGCTTCGAGGGACGGAAACGGGTAGAAGAACAGAAGACCGGTCAGGAACAGGGCGGCAGCCGCCGTCCATCCGACCGGGTGTATAAGCTTGCGCAGCATGGGCTTGGCCTCCTCCTCCAGCTGCCCGGAGCCGTCCGGCGGATTCGGATCCACGGGGAACGGGCTTCGGGCTTATCCGCCGAACCCGCTCGATAGCGGAACAGCGGATGCAGCTGCCCGGATCCCGAAAGAGGGGAAACCGGGCTAATCCCACTATATGAGCAGACGGCGGCGGACATGCCGGGCAACCAGAATCGGTGGATGGGCAGAACGGGCTTGTCCGGCCAAAGGCCTATTTTTTTGGTGAAAAACGAAACAAATCTGCAATGTTCCGTTGAACAGTGCCCGATTATGGTAAAATGGAACCAAACGTCGAATCCAATGAAGGAGGAAGAACCGAATGGGTGCTATCCTTATCGCTCTTCTGGTCTGCGGATTTGTTTTTGTCATTAAGGAAAATTTGATGGATTCCGCGGAAGACGACGCGGATTCTAGATAGAGAAGGAGATTGCGCATGAATACCGATCACAGCGTGACGATCTACGAAGCGCTCGGCGGGGAGGAGGGAGTATGGAGGCTCGTCGAAGCTTTCTACCCGAAGGTGCAGGCGGACCCGCTGCTCGGGCCGATCTTCCCTGAAGACATTACCCCGGTCATGGAGAAGCAGCTGCTGTTTTTGAGCCAGTTTTTTGGAGGTCCGCCTCTGTATACGGAGCGCTACGGCCACCCGATGATGCGTGCGCGGCATCTGCCTTTTCCGGTAACACTTGAGCGGGCGAACGCCTGGCTCGCTTGTATGAAGAGAGCGTTGGACGAGACGGTAAGCGATCCCGCGCTCCGCGAAGCGGTTCTGGAGCGGCTCAAAGCCCCCGCCTACCACTTCATCAATCAATAAGGCCACCACTAACTAACGTCGGGGATGAACAGCATGGAACCATTGTATATCGTCAACCAGACCTGTCCCGCCTGCGGGACCGGGTATTCCACTTCGCGGGTCCGGCCGAGCTTCAAGCGCTCCCACCACGTGGACACCGATTTTTGCCGCTCCTACCGGCAGATCAATCCGGACTATTACGCTGTGCGCGTCTGCCCGGCTTGCGGATACGCATTCAGTGAGCATTTTGCGGAACCGACTGATGCACAGCGTGAGCAGATCCGCGCGCAGATCAGCGCCGGCTGGCAGCGGAGGGATTACGGGGGCGAGCGTTCCTGGCAGGAAGCGCTGGACGCGTACAAGCTGGCGCTCCTGTGCGCCCAGCTGAAGGACGAGCCGCCGCGGGTCGTCGCCAATCTGCTGCACCATATCGCCTGGCTGTATCGCGAGCAGAGAGACGAGGCCCAGGAGAAGCGGTTTCTCGCCCACGCACTCGAGGCGTACCTGTCCGTGTTCGAGACGGAGCGGGTCGTCACTGACAGCGCCCGGCTGCTCTATCTGCTGGGCGAGCTGAACCGGCGGCTGGGCCGTTTCGCGGAAGCGGTCCGCTGGTTCTCGCGGGTCGTGAACGATCAATCCATCGTTGACGCGACGATGATCCGGGCAAGCCGCGAGCAGTGGGCGGCCGTCCGGGAGGAGATGAGGGCGGCCGGAGTAGAAGAAGCGGCGGAAAAGTGACCGGTCCTCTCTACGCGGCTTGCTGACAGCCGCTTCCACCGCTTCCGCTTCCTCACCGCTCGCCGGCGGCCAGCGACTTCCATCGCTCCCGCCACAAGCCTTCTCTATACCGTCGTTTCTTAGGTTCAACCACGAATAAACGGCCTAAAACCGCCCTCACGCAGAGTATGTCTGCGCGGGGGCGGTTTTGGTATGGAACGTATGCCGGTTTTTACCCGAATGCTTGGACGCATACAGCGCCTCGTCGGCTTGCTCGATCAGTGCAAGAAGGCTGGCGCCGGGCTGCTCCGCGATGGAGATGCCGATCGAGATCGAGACATCCGGCCCCGTATTCGCGTCCATGGGAGCGCCCGTCGCAGGCTGACTCGGGGAGAGCCGGACGACCTCGGCGCACAGCTCCTCGGCGAGACAGCCCAGACGGCCCGGCTCCGGCCCGTGGCTGAGGAGGATGAACTCCTCGCCTCCGTAGCGGGCAATGTAATCCTGCTCGGGAATGAGCGCCTGCAGACGGCGGCCGACCTGCCGGAGAAGCTGGTCTCCCTGGACATGCCCCCACCGGTCGTTGAACTGCTTGAAGTTGTCGATGTCGACCATGAGGATGGCGATCCGCTCCTTGGCGAGCGAGCGGGTGGCGATGTCCAGGAAGCTGCGCAAATTCGGAAGCCCCGTCAGGGTGTCCTGGTTCGCCTTCATCTCCAGTCTCCGCTGCTCGACCCAGCTGCGGTTCTCCTCGTTGTGCAGCAGGATCAGAACCGTCAGGGAGACGGCCGAGACGGCAAAAAGCAGCAAGGCGGCTCCCGCTTCCTCCAACCCCCCGCCTCGCGGCAAAATCAGCTGCAGCAGGAGAGCGGCTCCCGTACTCAAAGCGGCCGCCCGCCAGCCTGCCCGCACCGGAATGCCGGTGCAGCCGTCCCGGCAGGCCCGGCGATGGAGGAGCGAGGCGAGCACGGAGGGGAGCAGGAGGCCGTCAAAGCTGTGCCATGCCCAGCCGGTCTCCTGAACGAGCAGAGAGAACGAGAAGGGCAGCAGCGTCGACAAAAGAGATAGGGATGGGCCGTACCGGAGCGCAGTGAGAACAACGGGCAGGAAGCGCAGGTCGGGCACCGGCCCGATGCCCGGCAGAGGCTGCAGCATCAGCAGAATGGCGGCCAGGCCGCTCAAAAGGGGAACCAGCACCCACTCCCGGCCCTCGACAAAGGAGCGGCACTTGCCGGCCAGGTAGCTCAGCGAAAGCAGAGTGCTGGCATTAATCAGGAACAGTAACGTTTCGGCCATTCGAATCACTCGTCCATATTCGTGAAATAAGAGTTACCTCAGGTTCTCTGTATACTCCTATTCCCTGCATTATGGAAAAATCCTCCCGCATCTGGGAGGAAAGTCCTAATTTTTCTAGCTAGCGTCTCCGTTTGGTCTGCTGGTCGCGTAAAGGCTTGTCCGCGAGCATATAATCGGAATCAAAGTCGACGAGCGTCGCCTTGCCGAAGCAGCAGGGGAAGACGAGCAGCTTCTTGGCCCCGGCATGGATCAGCTCCCGGTCCTGCGGCTTCAGCGGAAGCAGCACCCGTTCCGCCCCGCAGAACGGGCATTCCTGCACGTACAGATCGGAGCGGATCTGCTCGTAGGGCCAGGTGTGAGAGAACGGAATCATTCTCCGTCCTCCGCGGATTCGCCGGTTCCGGACTTCCGTTCCGCCGGTTCACCGGACTCGTCGGCGCTGGCAGTAGGCGCCGCGCCCTCTTCCTTGGCGAGCTCGGCCAGCTTGGCCAGCAGGATGTGCTGGGGCATATGCATCAGCTGCTCAATCGGAATGCGCAGCTTCTCGGCCAGCTTGACGGCCGTGTCGGCGGATATTTGCAGCGGTCTCATGTCTAGCGTCACCTCTTTATCCCGGCGAATGCGCACATACGTCGGGTGGATATCCCCTATTTAACCACACTCCGTTCGGCCGCGGCAACCGACCGGCCGGGGAGGGAATCCGAGCGGGGGCGGGCTATTTCGGTTTTTCGGAGGTTTGTGTTTTAATGAGGAAAGGAAAGCCAATTCATCTGCGCGAAAGGAAGGATTCAGTATGCAGCATCCATTGCGGCAAACTTGGGATTTGGACAGCTTATTCCCGGGAGGAAGCGAGTCTCCGCAGTTCGCCCGGTTCCTCGATGACATCAGCGCTCGTCTGGAGACATTCCGGCAGGAGCTGGCAGGGGCCGGCAAGCCGGTGACGGCCGAGGAGGCGGAATCCCTCTCCGGCCTGGTCGAAACTCTGCAGCACCTCATGGGCGACCTGATGCAGGCCGATTCGTTCACCGCCTGTCTCGCCGCCGAGAACCAGGACGACAAGCGGGCGGTTCAGCTCGGAGGCAAGGTCAAATCGCTCAACGCCGAATTCCACTCCGCGCTGACACGCTTTGACAGCCTGCTCCTCGCCATTCCGGACCGGGTGTGGGAGGGACTGCTACATCAGGAGCGCTGGCGCCCCGTCGCCTTTGCCCTGAACGAGCGGCGGATGGACGGCAAGGAGAAGCTGCCTCCGGAGCAGGAAGCGCTCGTCAGCGCGCTCGCCGTGGACGGGTACCACGGATGGGGGGAGCTGTACGATACGACGGTCAGCCAGGTGAGAATTCCCCACGAAACCAAGGACGGCGTCGTCCTGCTGTCCGCGGGCCAGGCTTCCAACAAGCTGCATTCGCCGGACCGCGCCGAGCGCTCCGCTCTGTTCGACAGCTGGGAAGCTTCCTGGGAGAATTACGAAGACTTCTGCGCCGACGCGCTTAATCATCTCGGCGGCTTCCGTCTGCAGCTCTACAAGCAGCGGGGCTGGGATTCGGTGCTCAAGGAGCCGCTATCCATCAACCGGATGTCCGCCAAGACGCTGAACGTCATGTGGGAGGTTATCGACCGCAACAAGGACGTGTTCGTCCGCTACATGAACCGGAAGGCCGAGCTGCTGGGCGTGGAGCGCCTCGCCTGGCATGACGTCGAAGCACCGATCGGATCGGCCGATCTCACCTTCACCTATGACGAAGGGGCGAAGATTATCGTCCAGCAGTTCCGGCGCTTCAGTCCCAAGATGGCGGACTTCGCGGAGATGGCGTTCGAGAAGGGCTGGATCGAGGCCGAGGACAGACCCGGCAAACGGCCCGGCGGCTTCTGTACGTCGTTCCCGGTCAGCGAGGAGACGCGCATCTTCATGACGTACGGCGGAACGGCGGACAACGTCTCGACGCTGGCGCACGAGCTCGGACACGGCTTCCACCAGCACGTCATGACCGATCTGCCAGTTCTGTCGCAAAACTATGCGATGAACGTAGCGGAGACGGCCTCGACCTTCGCGGAGATGGTCGTCAGCGATGCGGCCGTGCGGCAGGCGGAGGATGCCAGCCAGAAGCTGGCTCTGCTCGACGACAAGATCCAGCGGTCGATCGCCTTCTTCATGAACATTCACGCCCGGTTCCTGTTCGAGACGCGCTTCTACGAGGAGCGGAAGAAGGGAATCGTCGGTGCCGACCAGCTGAGCGAGCTGATGGTTGAGGCGCAGCGGGAAGCGTACCGGGATGCGCTGAGCGAATACCATCCGCATTTTTGGGCGTCCAAGCTGCATTTTTACATTACGGACGTGCCGTTCTACAACTTCCCGTATACGTTCGGCTATCTGTTCAGCGCGGGCATCTATGCGTTCGCAGAGAAGGAAGGCAGCGGGTTCGAGGACCGGTATATCGCACTTCTGCGCGACACTGGCCGGATGACTGTCGAGGAGCTGGCGCTCAAGCATCTTGGCGTCAATCTCGAGCAGCCGGAGTTCTGGCAGCAGGCGGTCGACCTGGCCGTGCGGGACGTCGAGCAGTTTATCGAGATGACAAACGGCTAAGCGGCCGAGGAGGGTCAGGCGGCTCACGGAGGCCGTCCTGCCCTGGATGAGGCCCGGACTTGTTCCGGGCTTTCTTTCTCTATAGGGCCACCATTCGATATAGGAGGAGGGACTTCATGCTGACCTATACGGGAATTCATCATGTCAGTCTGAACGTGCGGGAGCTGGAGCCGGCACGGGCGTTCTACCGGGAGGTGCTGGGCCTGCAGGAGATAGCACGGCCGCCGTTCGACTTTGCGGGAGCGTGGTTCGCCGTGGGGGACACCGGGCAGCAGCTGCATCTGATTGTGTACGACGGCGAGACGCTGAGGGAGGGCGGAGCGGACTCGCAGGACGGGCATTTTGCGCTGCGCGTGGCGAACTACCGGGAGGCGCTTAAGCATCTGGAGCGGCTCGGAGTCGTCCATGAGGCGAGGCCGCATGCGCGGGCCGGATTCCCCCAGATCTATCTGACGGACCCCGACCGGAACGTCATTGAGCTGAATGCCGAACGGCTTGATAGCGAGTGATTCCAGAGACTCATGCGGAGGAAAGGGCGTATAGGTCCTTAGTATAGGATAATTCTGTAAATAATTGTTGAATTATGACAATGGCCCCCGTATAATAGGTCATGAGATTTACATACTTTATCTTATCTTGTTGAACAGACTGGGGGGTCATTAGTGTCCGTAGACCAACTGCCGCTAAACCGGCAAATCGAACTCGTTTTTCATGAAATAAACGAGGAGCTTCGCCAACTCGATTCTGGAACCGTTTTCATTCAGATTCGCAACAATGCCATCGGGAAATTCGGCGTCCGCCATTTTCCGCTGGAGAGCAAGGCCGGCAGCTTCCAGGCTTGCTGCCGCGGCTTGACGGAGAGCCAGGTCAAGGTCTTCCGCGAGATGGCGGTCGAATCGCTAAGGCACAAGAAGCATTGGACTCACGGAGAGATTTTCTTCGAATTCGCTCTCCGGCAAGGGGCGCTTTGCGCGAGCGTGCAGTTCGAGTCGAATTACAAATTAGCATATATTTAGTGCAAAAACCCTTGTAGATTAAGGGTTTTTGTTTTGTCGACATTCTGCTTGACCACATTTTGACCACATTGGACTCAAAAAGAAAAAGCAGAGTCGAGTTTCTCGGCGGCTGACTTCTGCATATTAGGCAGGACATGAGAATACGTGTTTAGCGTGACATTGATGCTCGCATGGCCTAAACGCTCCTGGACTACTTTAGGGTTCTCGCCGAGCTGCAGCAGAGTGGTAGCGTGGGTGTGCCGCATATCGTGAAATCTGATGCGCGGGACATCTGCTAAAGCTATATCGTGATCGTAATGCTTGTCCAGCGCTGAAGGATACAAAAGTTCCATCTTCGAGCCAGTGACCACAAGGTTCAATGAGTTTGGTACCTGCTTCATTTTGTATGACCGCAAATACTTAACCACTTGTTCCGGGATGCTGATCGTTCTTTTGGAGCCTTCAGTCTTTGGAGGCTTCAGATATAGTTGATTGCCCGCATACACAATCGTTTGCTGAACATGGATGTTTCGGTTCTTAAAGTCGATGTGATCCCACTGAAGCCCCAGGATCTCTCCCTTACGCATACCGGTGGACAGAGCGAGCATGTAAACGACATGGTAGCGGCATTCCTTGGTTGCATCGAGAAAGCGCTGAGCCTCTTCCATTGTCCATACCTTCATCTTCGGCTGCTTGTAGGAAGGCTTCTTTGCCACGGCAGCTACGTCTTTCGACATATACCCCCACTCAACAGCGGTTCGGATCGTTTTGGTGACCAGGTTACCTATGTTCTGGATGTGGCCGGCTGAAAAACCTTGGTCCGTTAAGGCCTTGTACATTTTTTGAATATCCATTGGGGTCAGCTTGTTCAGTTTGATATGCCCAATGTGAGGGATGATATGGTTTTTGGCATAAGCCAACTGCCCCTCATAGGTATTCTGAGCTACGTTCTGCTGAACGGTGTTCTCCAAGAAGTTAAGCATGAATTCCCCTACCGTATCCTTCGCCATAACGGCAGTTCCATTTCCGCGTTCGATCTCCGTGATCAACTCCGCACATGCTTTCTGCGCTTCCTTTTTCGTTGCAAATCCACTTGCTGTCTTCTGCTTGCGCTTGTTCGTGATTGGGTCACGACCTATGTCCAGCGTGAATGACCACTTGTCGCCACGCTTACGAAAATAACCTTTCATGTTCTTGTCCTCCTTTGGTGAGACTTCGAAAATAGGGGAATGAAGGCGCCTAACCTTTCAGACGGTGAGTTTATCCTACTTGGATCTTTAGAAGGGTTTCCCGGCCTGTATAAGGCTTGTACGCCCTCCCTTGCCCCAATGTGTTATGTGCTGGGTGAAATGGACCCCTTATGAAGGTGGTTTATGTATGCAATAACTACACTTGAACCAGGGGTTTCTGCATGCAATAACTCACCAAAATGCAACTCGGTGAGGGGTTAATGCCAGCAAAAACTCCCGGTTTCCGCCGCTCCAAGATCAATGACTGTCACCTAGGAAGGTGACAGTACATACCGCTAATTAGGTGACAGTTACACTTTTGACTATCCACACTAATTAGAGGACATTCAAATGGGGACTAACGTTCGGGGAAAAGAATTTCTAAAACGCTTATTATACGATCCCTATCCGATCTGCTTAGAACTTGACCAGAGTAAGTAAGCTGAGGATCTTCTAATATCTCGATCAGATCTTTTGATTTATTTGAAGTATCTTTTTTGGGGACGGCAATATATTTCGTCTCAGCAATACTCTTAAGCTGGCTTAATATTTTTTCTTTTGATTCGTCACTTATATACTCGATAAGTTGATACGAAAGGTTTCTCATGTTATAAAGCCGATCAAATTGTTCATAAAAATCTTCTTCATCATCCGCATTGATATTTTCTGGATCTTCATCTTTTTCTATAAGCATTGCTTCAAACCTATCGTTAAATTCATAAAAATCAGGACCCATAACGTGATCTTTAAAAGCATTAAATACGTCCCTACGTAACTCTGGCTTGAAGTAGCCGACACCATCAGTGAACGCGGCTAAGGTAGTCAACAAAGCACTTTTTAGTTCAATTTCTATTTCTTCGTAATTTGTAATTAGATCCAGCATCTTCGAATCAATATGCCCCGCTTTAAACATCATTTCTGAGTAGGAAATATTCAATGGAGAATGCAGCTTTTTGATTATTTCAGGTGAGGGAACTCCTCTTTGACCACTTTCCAGTTGAGAAATATAGGGCTGAGACACCTTCGCTGCCCTAGATAGTTGCCCCATTGAAAGTCCTGCGTTTTCCCTTAAGTTCTTAAGATACTCTCCGAACTCTACAGCGTCCATTACTACCCCTCCTTAAAGCTTATATTAAACCCCAAACCATAGCTACTGCAATCAAAATTTAATATAACCCCTTGCATTAGTTATCGAGTTCGAATATACTCATAACAATAGCAATCAATAACAAAAGTTATAGGTGGTGAGAAGGATTGAAAATTAAACTCAAAGACTCCGAGAGTTTCAACATTGTGCTTTTGAAGAATGGATATTCTAAGGCCGATTTTGCTAAAAAAATTGACCTTTCGAAGGCGATGACTATTCAGATTACAAATGGAGATCGGTGTCCTAGTCCTAAGATTGCTAAACGTATAGCTGAAGTCTTAAACGTGGAATGGGATGACATCTTCGTAATTGAGAAGCCAAATAACACAGCGAGTTAAAAAGGGGGAGGATTGTTTGTAATGAAAATTCAAATCGAGGACAAGCTCTTCATCGAATCAGATCCGTACCAGTTCATCATCAAGGAATATACCGGTAGCTTCGACAAGAAGGGTTATGAGAAATACGTAACTCATGGTTATTTCACAAAGTTGGAAACGGCGATCAAGCACCTTGCCAAGATGAAGGTTAAGGAATCGACCGCGAAGACGCTGGGAGAGCTCCTGCAAGACTTGAAACGCATAGAAGAATACATTTGCTCTAAGGTGACTCTCTAGCCCTCATTTTCGGGCCTGCACGAGTTTGTATCGCATCAATAACAATCTTGAAAGGGTGAAACCAATGAACGGTTTCCAATCGGCGAACACTCAGCCGGCTCCTATGCGGTTTATTCTACAGCCGGATACCAGCTATATTCAGCCGGAGGCGGCAGAACAGCAGCACATGATTCAGAAAGCAGATTACCCGCTTGTGTTGAACGCTAAGCATATTATCGAGATTCTCGGGGTTTCAAAGTCCACGGTTTATGAACTCTTCAAAGACCCTACATTCCCGCTTTTACAAGTTCAGGGCCGGAAGATGGTTTACCGGGATCAGTTCTTCCTCTGGCTGGATAGGCAGCAACGAGACGGAACGGGGGCGGTAAGATGAGTCACCGGAACTGGCGGATCACGTTCTCGCTACGGCAGCTGCTCAAGGCTCTGGAAGAGAAGAACCAGGAGTTGAAGGCCGGCGGCGTGACCGTGCTGGCGCTTGAAGACATGCAGGCGGCGATCTTGAACTGCATTCTGGACGTGAATGGGGTGCCCCGGGATGATGATTCGGCGGACTGGTTAGTAAGCCCGGCCCTGCAGATGATGTGGAATGAACTTGGGATAGACGAATGCCTGCGGCTAATGCAGGAGCGACAGGGGGAGCTAAGGCGGCCCGTCAAGAGTGGGTGATCATGAATGCAACAAGGATGGATCAAACTTCACCGGAAGGTAATAGAAAGCGAAATATGGGAAAAGCCGCCGCTCTATATCAAGGTCTGGATATTCTTACTGGTGTCGGCCCAGCATTCAACGTACAAGGGTTTGAGGCCTGGGCAAGTCAGAACGTCGATTCCCGACATCATAGAAGCCTGTAAATGGCGTGTCGGGGCAAGGATTGAACGACCATCCAAGGATCAGATCTATCAAATAATCGAGTGGCTACGAAAACCCAACGAAGGGGGACACGAAAGCAACGCAAATTCAACCATGATCACGACTACGAAGGCAACGCACGGGATGCTGATAAACATAAGTAACTACGGGGTTTATCAGTCTTTGGACGAGTACGAAAGCAATGACGAAAGCAACGAGGAAATCCATGCGAACCAGCTGCGAAAGCAACGGGAACCCAACAATATAAACAAGAATGTAGAGAATTACAAGAATGATAGAGATAAAACATACATCATTCTGCCGAATGACGGTCACAGGTTTCTAAATATCTATGGGTTTCACTTCAAAAAAAAGTTCAACAAAGAGCATATGAAGATTACGGAAGAGCAGTTGTCAACAATTCTTCAACAGCTCGAAGGCCTGGAGGATAACGGAGTATCGGATTATGAGTTTGAAGATGCTGTCATCGAGCATTTTGATGAATTGCCTGAGAGCAATAACGGAAGCATTATCGCCTTTATGCATACGACCAAAAGGCGTCTCGGCTTTTAAAAACAATGAAAGGAGAAGTAACGGGTGGACAAGGCGCTTCAAAAAAAGATTGCGGAGATCCTGACAAAGGCCGGCATGGTAAAGACGTTCGAGCTCCCGATTGAAGGCTTTGATCAAGTGCTGATAGCGGTCAAGCTCCTGGATCCGGAAGAAAAGACACTGATCGAAGAGCGTTACCTGAAGCATGGGGATTATGTTAAGAACTATGAGGTTTGTGATCTGATGGGCATTTCCAACCCTAAGTATCAAGCGATCAGATACCGTGCTTTTAGAAAGATCGCATACCAGATCGGGCTCTACAAGCCGGAAGGGGAAAGGAGGTGAGATCTATGCAAAGAACGGGTGCAAATAGCACACAACGGCCGATTGTGAATGTGCTGGATGAAATTCGCCTTATGGACTTGGTTGGGAAGACCAGTGCAACGGCAGAGAAAGTAAAGACCGCTCTGGACCAATTGCCGGACAAGGAAAAACGAATCATTTACGAGCAGTTTCTAAGGGAAGGGCGCAAGAATAAAAGGACTTGCTGCAAGGCGCTTGGGATGTCTGAAAGAGCATTCTTGACGCTCCGAAAGCAAGCGCTGGATCGGCTGACTGAGGCATTGAAAATGGAGCCACTAGGATAATTAGACAGTCCATTAGATCACGAGAGAGGACGGGAGAGCATGGGTGTTGATATACACCAATTAACGCGTATCACTGCCCTGAAGGCTGCGCTATTGGAGATCGCGTGCGCACTTGATGAAGACGAGCTATTCACTCGGCAGGATGCGGTGCAGAGGATTGCTGATGTGGTGGAAAGCATGCGGTACATGGAGGATGAATGCTACATAAGCACTTTGAGGAGGTGTTCAATGTGATTGATCTTCTGAAAGCAGTAGCTCAGGCGGGGAGCAATGGAAGAGCGCTGATAAGCCTCGAAGTCCTTAACGAAGCCTTGAAGTCGGCCGGCTATGACACAAGCAGCCTGGAGGGGATGATGGACCGAATCCGCCAAGAAAGAAAAAATGCTCTCACCGTTGCACCGGCGAAAGCATAAAACGAAAAACTCACTGATCGTTATTCTAACATACGGTAAGTCAGTTGGAAAGTTCCAAATTCTAGGGCACTTATAAAATGCTTCAGACACAGCCATGCACCCCTGCCAGGAGGGAGGTGATTTATTGGAAAAAGCAATATACGGCATGGCAATGCCACTTAATGACTCCTACTACGACTTTGATCCGGCCAGTAACACTTTCACTATAGATAAGACAAATCCCGATGCTGTAATCATAGACGGATATGTCGGAGCCACCATGAACCATGATTTTTCCCGCACTCTGGGGCTGACCGGGGAGAACTTGATTTTACAAAAAAATGAACGTGGGGTCTTCTTCAAACTCATTCCCGATTCGCCTTCAGGGCTTAGCGCATACAAAAAGGTCAAGAGAGGAGCCCTTCGGCACTGCAGCTGCTGTTACTTTGTAAGGAAGGCACCACGTAATGTCCAGGCCGAACAAATGGCCGCAGCAAGCGCCAGTGCCGTGGGGATCAAAGAAAATATCATCGTTAGAGAGTACCGCAAAATTATTCTGTATGAAGTCTGCCTCACCAACAATCCAGCAAACAAGGCGACCTTCTGCACCATAGATAAGGACCACCCTCTATTGCAAGGACTGAAATGGGACGAGCATCCGGCCGGAGGAAAGGACTTATCACCAGTTGGCCGGTCAGAAAGAACAAATGGAGGAACTAGCTGACATTGAAAGAGGACTTATCCATATAGCCGAAAGGATTGAACAAATATGACGTATGAGACACGAATTCAAGAAGAGTACCAGAAGTGTGCTGGACGTATTGCTGAGCTGAAGAAAGAATGCGAGAAGGACGATGAGCTTCTGCAGGATCTGAAGGAGCGTTATCTGGATGCAGCCAGCAATCAAGATGTGGCTGCCCTCGATCAGGTAAACGCTGAGATCCGGGATACCTCAGAACAGATCCAGAGGCGTAAAGATATGATAGACAGCCTCACAACTAATAACCCGGAGGTTCAGCGTCTGGCCCGTGAGGTCATCGACAAACAGATCAAGACCCGCGCTGTACTTGAAGAGAAGGCAGCTGCTCTCCATGCTAAGCTGCTGCCACATTACAAAGTTCTAACCGAGGGACTGGCGGAGTTAAATGAACTTCATCAAAAGGCCGTATCCGCTGACCAAACCGTAGAGTACTACAAGAGGTACTTGAACAAGAAGAACCTCTCTCAATATGGATTCAATCCACTACTAGTCGTATCGGGGTTGAACTTGAATGTCCAATATATCAGACCGCTGCTTGTTGAAGGAAGGCAGGTGTACAGATGATGAGCAATCTTACTGCAATCAAGAAAAACCCCGTCTTCTGGCAGATGAAAAGAGCGGCTAACCATACCGGTGAGCTCTATATTTACGGAGAGATCGCAGCGTACCAATGGGAGGACAGCGACACTACCGCGCAGAGCTTTAAGAAAGAACTGGACGACCTTGGAGATATCAAGACTCTGAATGTCTACATCAATTCTCCAGGCGGTTCTGTATTTCAAGGGCAGGCCATTCACACAATTCTGAAGCGTCACAAGGCCCGGGTAGTAGTGCATATCGACGGGGTAGCTGCTTCCATAGCCTCTGTGGTAGCCATGGCAGGAGACAAAGTAAGTATGCCGGCCAACGCCATGATGATGATTCATAACCCATGGACCATCGCAATGGGGAATGCCCAGGAGCTACGGAAACAGGCAGAATCCCTAGACAAGATCAGAGAGAGCATCATCGAAGCGTATCTTAGCAAAGCCGGACAGAGCCTAAGCCGAGACAAATTGACTGAACTACTCGATGCGGAGACCTGGCTGACTGCAAAAGAATGCTATGACTATGGGCTCTGCAATGAGATCGGTCAAGCTCAGGAGATAGCAGCCAGCATTGACATGGAAACCCTGGGTCGCTATAAGAATGTGCCAAAGGAACTCATTAAGAGTGCAGGAGTAAGTGCGGCTGACCGGCAACGGATGATTACTGAGGCGCGAGAGAATGTTGATCGGGTGAACCGGGTCTTACGAAGTCTTTGATGACGAGCAGAGAGGCTGTGACGAACACAGCCCCCCTGCCTTCGAAAGATTGGGCGAAACTCGCCGGGGACCGGCGGGGGCCCTTCGTTTTCACCAAGGACAAATTTTACATGGGGAGGGGGGGGATCTAACAAGGGTAAGACTAATCTAATCTTAGAATCTGTGTAGCGGATGGGCCTATTTGTGTATCAATTCTTGGTGGATTTGTGTAAAATACAAATGAGCCAAAAAACGGAGGGGGGAACGGGAACATGCAAACGTACGTAGTGTACCTATACCAAATGATAGGTAAGTACACTAACCCACACATCGAAGAGAATTATTTTGTTCTGGACTCTTTTCCAATCGCGGGTTTATTGAACCCGCGCACCTCCATGCAAACGGGCTTAAAGCTGAGACCTTTTGAAATACAACAAGATAACTTACACTTACTCGTTAAAAACGCTGATAAATTGGCAATCAAAATACTACGAATAGAATTTGATGACGACATAGACCCTGATCTTGAAGATGATCTCAAGATTGCATTGAACGAAATAGATCAAGTAAGGGTAGCAGGCTGCTTAGAACTAATTCGTTCACAGAATATCGAAATAAAATCAGTAACCTTCTTATACAAGGCTAGACAGTACCGTGTTACAAAATATGCGGTTGCTGAGATTAGTGCCCTTTGGGAGGAAGTTCCTATGCTAACCGTGAGCAGCCCTTTAGCAATGGTGACAGGTATGAAGCCGTTTCCTGTTGAAAGGCTAGGGGAATTGTGAACCAATACCTAAAGATGATTATCACCCAGACAGTTCAATTTTTTCTTATCTTATTTATATACCATAATTCGACAGATCAGCCGTGGTTTCAGAATAAATCAAGAGATACAATTGTTCTGATTCTAAGCTATCTTATCTTTATGCTCGTGCCGTTATTTTCTTGGCTGTTCAGACCCCTAGTTATTAAAGTGACTCAGGAAAGTAAGCTGGGGAAAGGTGTTAATGTAACCCCAATTCTTATTGAAGATAATACACTCAAAACTCCGCAAACTCTTCGGACGATCTCCCTTTCTGTGGAAGTCAAGCGAAGGGGGAGTTTATGGTGGAGACCGCTTTACTGGATTCTACTTAAGAATCGTGTTACGCTTACAATATATTCCACGCCCGATAATTTACTGTTACAGGCAGTAGATACTTTACAGTTAAAAGAAGTCGAGGTCACTGAAACAGGGTTTATAATAGAATTAAATGATTTATTAAAAGATGTTAGTGGAGGATATGGAAGCTTTTCTATATCTAAATCATATCCATACTTTATTGCAGACCATCCTGAAATACATATAACGCATAATTTAAATGCTATTATTCAGCCAAGAATTTATGTAAAAGACAAGCCCTCATGGTTATTGCGATTGTTTATTAAATATGAAACAAATATGCATCAAGTTGGATTTTATCGAAGATAGGAGTGGAGAAGTTGGCCGATAATTATGATACGAGATTAGTAATATGGGCAATGGATAGCGATCTATCATTAGCCCGTATAATTGAATTGATGCAGTTGGATTACAATATACCGATTGAATATCTGGGTAGAGAAGTTAAGGAGTATGATAGAACCCTTCAAATAGAATGGCATCCGGCTAGTGGAAATAAGTTTAAAATTGAGAAATTAATAATTGGTGAACAAGAAATAAGCTTTATTTCTGCAATTGGTAAATATGAAGATATGCTTGGACAAGCACGGGCAATTATTAACGGGACCCTTTTACCTAGGGAATATAGAGTGTTTAATAAAACAGTCGATGTTTTATTTTTTGAGCAAAGTGGCCGTGTCTATTGCGTTTTGGAAGTGAATCCGAGTCAGGAAGGTCGCATAAAGTCTGTCCTTTTTGGCCAAGGATATAAACATAGAAGAGAAGAATGGGGAAAATTGCAATCTAAGGACCTCCCTCAGTATCAATTGGATAGCAGATTTTTCTATTGGTTATTTAGTAAGAGGGGACAAAAAATCAATATCAAGCCGAATGGTACTGCCCCCTACTCAATAAATTTAATAGATGTTCACGCTGTTTCTCAACTCTCGGAGAGACAAGCCCATGATAATCGTAGTGAAGGGGCAGGCGTACTAGGGTCTATTTCAGCTCTTTCAGGGCTTGGGAGTAATCAGAGTGTTTATGAGGGAGGGTTTCACTTCCTTTTGCCTGATTTGCAACTGCTAACAAGAATTGCAAGTAATTGCACCTGCTTTCTTGACAGTAGTCGGTCAATTTTTACTGGAGAAGAGGATAGTTCGAAGTCTATAATGGATGATTTCCCGAAAACAGCAATTATTATTTATACTGTGCTCTTTCCCGGGCTTCTAGCCCGTTATCATGCTGAAGTTCAAACTGGTAATTGGTCCGCCTCTAGAGAAGAAGAGCAACGAAAAGCATGGGCTCTGCAAGTAATCAAAGAACTGGCGGAAGATAACAAAATTAGCTTGGTAGACTTGGAAACGATTCTCAGCTAACAACCAGAATGTATTAGAGGTTCAAAATCGATCGGCCCTAACGGAGGTATCGTCCTCCTGAAGGGCTTTTATTATTGTACCGGCACTTTCTGGGAGGCTGCTGCCTTTTGCTGCTTGATTTTTTCCTGTTTCAAAGCGAACTCTGCCATGGCTTTACATATTCTTTCCAATGCATCAGTGGATCATCTTGAAATATAAGTCCGATATTCGTCCCGTTCCTACTCGTAAAGTACACACTTACTTGGTCACGGATGTCTTTATTCCCCTCTTTATTCATAGGCATTCAACTCCCTACATCCAAAAATCGTCTGTCCTTACATTCTTGCCAGTGAGTTTCTTTACAGCAGTCATGAGTAACTTCATTGTCTTCCCGGAAGGAATATAATCCGCGTTATTACAAATCTTAGCTATCGTTTCCCGGCTAATCTTGGATACTTCCCTGACTCGCTCTTGTCCTCCATATCCAAGTTCCTGATCAATAAATTTGCCGAACCTGCTGCGCCTTTTACCTAACCCGAACATTTAGACTCGCCTCCTATTCCCAATGATGGACGAGTCTATTTCTATTTATTCAGCTCTTTTGAATTTTTCTTGGCAAGTTGGACAATCGGGAGCACATATTCCTTTAACATGTCGAGTGGAAGATGCTCTGGTAAATTCCACGAAGGGAGTCGAAAGTGCATGGGGACTGTGATTACGATTGCTGGCGTTGTTCTCGGATCGGTTCTATTAGAGAACCGGTTAAAGGAAGGAGGAAATACGGCAGCGGCCAGAACCTCAAAAACGTTTGTGCGGTTCTTTTTGATCGGCGCAGGGGGGTCCGCAGCATGGCGATTTCTTACGGCAGCGGAGCTACTTTTCACCTTCTGATCAAGAGAGGGGGCTATCTCTTCCTTTCCTACCAGATCCCCTCCGTAACCCAGATTGCTTCGTCACCTTAAACGGCCGGGCCGTCGCCAGTCCGGGTGGGTGCCGGACACGTCGAATGTTCTTCGATCTATTCCGCGCTTTGTACCGCTATCTCTTCCACGGCCATCTCAAAGTAGGGAGGAATGAAGCTGTCCGCCTCCCTTCCACAATCCATTCCAGGACTGAACAGAGCGTCATGCTCTCCGAATTCGCACCAGCTCCAGGCTCTTTCTTGTCCCACACCATTCCAATCGACCGGAAGAATACCTATGGTTTGGAGGAAAACACATGCTTCTTGAATGTCTGGGAATCGGTCTGTTAGTGGGTTCAGTGGGTTCTTCCTTTACTCTTTTCCGATCTTCTTCTTTAAACCTACCCCAGACGCTCGCAGCTGCCTTCAGAACGCTGGGCCTAGGCGTGCCGGACGGCGATACGCTCACGTTGCCACGGATCAATAAAACAATACCGTACGCCTGGGGAACTCGGCTTCTTATTAGCCTGCCGGCTGGCCTCTCCTCAAAGAAGGTCATCGATCAAGCCCGAGCGCTCTCTGAGGCATTACGAAGTGACCTGGAGGTTTATTGGAAGAGCGGGTTGATCATCGACATTTATAACGGGGAGATGGCCGGAAACGTCCCATACAGCTCCGTAGACCGCCATGATTGGAAAGTACCTATTGGCGTCAATCGGCGCGGGGAAACGGTCTTCTATGACTTCTCAGGCAGCTTCCCGCACCTGCTGATCGGTGGTATATCGGGGGGAGGGAAGAGCGTCCTTCTCAGGGGCCTGCTCACCTCGCTCGCTATCGGCCCGAAGCCGGATCTTTATCTTTGCGATCTCAAGAGCGGGGTAGAGCTGAACCTGTTCCGCGATTTGGCGATCACCAAGGGATTCGCTTCAAACCTCCAGAGCGTACTCAATCTCATAGAAAAAACGGAGGCAGAGATGCACCGAAGGTATTCCATCCTTGAGCGTAGCGGGGCTCAGAAATGGCAAGGAAACCTTTGCATTCTGGTAATGGATGAACTGGCCGACCTGAAGACCCGAGCAGGAGATCCAGAAGGGGCGACTAAGAATCGTATCAAGGTCGGACTGACCAGGATAAGCGCCAAAGGAAGGGCGGCAGGGGTAATCCTCGTTCTATGTACGCAGCGGCCCTCAGCGGACGTTGTAGACGGCCTTATCAAGACGAACATTGCTACCTCCATATCGTTCCGTACCCGTGACGGCATCCAGTCTCGAGTGATCCTCGACCATGACGGTGCCGCGGCATTGCCGGATGTGCCTGGACGCTGTATCTTCCAGCAGGCACATGATACTGTGCTGCAGACGTTCAACCTGTCTTACGAGCGGGCGAAGGAACTGCTTGCTTCATGCGAAAGGAGAGCGGTAACCGATGAATCCCATACAGGCAAAAGTGAACCGGTGGACAACAATCTTGACGAGCTTGAACGACCACGGGTATCTAACCACCTCACAAATTCAGCGGCTGCACGACCTCGGCGGCAGAAGAAACGCATGCAGAATTCTTAATGACATGAGCGACTATTTATCTTCATTTCGTCTCGAGGAGACCGTCTATTACTTGAACGCCCGCGGCCGCAAAGAAGTGGGCAGCTCGGTAGCTAGGCGGCGCACCATTCATGTGCCGCACACGCTCATGCGGAACGAGGTATTTATCCGGTACCGGCCGGATTACTGGCGGCCAGAGTTCCCGATCAAGTGGGCTGATAAATGCGTGATTCCTGATGCTGTCTTTCGGATGAACGGGAACTATGTCTTCCTGGAATGTGACCACACGCAGTCAATGGCACAGAATGAGCGGAAGATCGCGTCTTACCGGGAGCTGCGGGATACGGGCATCTTTCAGCGAAAATATGGGGCGTTTCCGCTTATAATGTACGTGACGGTAAGTGAGTATCGGCTGAAGTTGCTGCGGGCTCTTCTTGATGGGCTGCACGCAGAAGTGCTTCGAATAAACGATCTTCGATAAATGAACCTGTGATAAGAAGCAGTCACCCATTATAGGTGACTGCTTCACGCAATCAGCCTAATATTAGCAAGGACTTTCAATATTGTATGGAAGTTTTTCCGGTACTTTTAGAACAGAATCCGGCTTATTCTTAATCGAACGAAATCGACACTATCTTTGAATTTCTTGTTGAAGAATAGAAATTAATGAAGAAAATTTTGTGTTAAGAAGGAATTCCCTTGAATGAGGAAGAATAATACATTGTCAATAAAATGCTGAAATGAAGAAACTACACTCTTAACACAATTATTCTACCTTGCTGAGAGGAAAAATACTTAATGGACCATATAAGTGTTATTGAAAAACATACTATACACGATCAGATTAAAGGCACCTTACATGTAATGTCTGAACTGATTTTAAATGATGGTTTGGACCCAGAGCATAGAATACAGATTGATAGAATTAACCATGTTATATTCATTCTACAAACAGTTCTTGAGAAATCAGACCCATTAATGATAAGTACTGGGGTACTCGATACCCTTAATAGTAACTTAAATAATATAAATAATTATATGTCGCATTACCAATCTAACCCCAATTCATCATACCTTAATAACGCGTTAACACATGTAGATCAGGTATGTGTAAGTATCAATAATTTATACGTTCCTGTAGATGTTGGTGATATTGAAACAATTCGGGAATCAGCGGTTTCTTTCCGACATTCTCTAGGACAACACCTTAGACATTCTGTTAGAGAAGCGGAAGAAAACAACACATTGATTCAAAAACTTCGAGAAGAGATATCCACTCTCAAGAGGGAGATTGACTTGGAAAAATCACGTGCAGATAACGTGATAAGTGATTTTCAGAGACAATTTAGTGAAGCAGAAGCAACTCGCCAAAGAGAATACAGTGCTAGTTTAGAGGAGCGTTATAATAAGTTTTCTGAAGAAATTAATAAAATCAAAGGAGATTCCACTGAATTTCACTCGTTTATTGAAGAGGAACATCAGAACCAACTAAGGGATGCATCACTTGTCTTTGAAGATATAAGAAGACTTCAAACGAAAGCCAAAGGAATATTGGGTACAATGTCAGTTGATGGACATGCAGCCGGTTATAAAAAAGAAGCCGACGACGCAAAAATATCTAAGCAAAGATGGCAAAAAGTTACGGTTGGATTATTTTTAGGGCTTATTGCTAGCGCGATTTTTAACACATTACATAGTGGAGAATTTTCATGGGCAATAATCGCCTCAAAATGGTCAGTTACATTGGCTATCGGTGCTGCTGTTACATATTGTGCAACACAAGCCACGAAGTTAGATCGAGTGGAACGCGAAAATAGAAATATGGAATTGCAGATGGCAACTATAGATCCTTATCTCGAAATATTTAACGAAGAAGAGCGCAAAGAAGTAAAGAAGCTACTGGTAGATCGAATATTCACCGGTGTTAAAGTAGTTAAAGAAGATGAGAAAATAACACCAGCGATACCTACTTCAGATCTTCTGAAATTAGTTGAGACAGTGGTTCGTGCAATTAAAAAGTAAGAATGCTTCTAGAAGGGCTTTTATTGTTGAATAGCAGACCGACCCTTTGACCACATGTTTGACCACATTTATGACCACGTTCTCAAAATTAATGACTCGGACATATCGGAGCGGTTGTCCTTAACCCCTTGATATTGCTGGATTTCCCGGATTGACGCGGAATAGGAAAACCGTCCAAATAGTTCGAGTCGAATTACAACATGGCGAGCCTATCCGTACGGAGAGGGGCAAGGATCTAGCAAGGCAGTAAGAGGGAGAGTCGCTTGATGAGCGGCTCTTCTTTTATTAGGGGGCGGACGTCACATAGGAATTAACGGCAGGATAACCTAGCCATTGTCTTGAATACAAACAGATAGCATGGTTGGATTGAGCGAGGGGAAAGTATGGAACCTAAACAGCTGCCGGACCTCGTCGTCGGCGTCCAAAAGGGCGACTTGCCGGCTTTTCACGAACTGGTAACCATCTATCGGGAACAGGCCATCCGTTGGGCGCTTCGGGTTGTTCGGGATCCCCATTTGGCAGAAGACGTCGTTCAAGAAGCATTTATCCAGATGAAAGGGAAAATCGGCACCCTGCGCGAGCCGGGCAACTTCCACTCCTGGTTCCGGCAGGTCGTACGGCGGACTGCAATCAATCAGATCCGGGGAGCCTCAAGCGGGACAACGCCCGCTGGACATGCCGTAGAACTGCTTGGGCAAACGGAGGACCTTTCGGAGTGGTATGATCCGCTCCACTCGCTGCTCAGCCGCGAGCGGCAGACCGACTTGTTGACCGGTTCGCTCGGCGGCCTGCCGGAGCAATCCCGTTCCTTGCTGACCTCCTATGCCCTGGAGGAGGCTACGCCGGATGAGTTGGCGGTCCGTTTCGGGATGAAGAAGAGCAACGTCTACAATGTGCTCTCCCGGTCGCGGACGAAAGCGAACGAGGAGCGGTTCCGGAAGGAAGTTGACCGTCATCTTGCGGAGCGGAGGCAGAGCGGCTTGCCTCGGAGCGGAGAGCTTCCGGTCCCTGAGTATGAGCGGCCGTACGCCCTCATATCCATCCTTATAGCGGAAGTGCTTCGAACGGCCGGCGAGCCGGACTGGTCACTTACCGAACTGATGGGGATTTCGGGCGACGCCTTCCGGTTGAATGTTACGGCCCGCTGCGAATGGCAGGGCATAGCGACGTTTGATTGGAGCTACTCGGCGTATCAGGCGTTGGAGCGGCTGGGACTTAGCGGCACATGTCTCGGCCGGCCAGGACCTTCTCCCTTGTCGCCCGAACGGCAGATCTCTTTGCTTTCCGTTATCCAGGAAACGATAGACCGCGGCCTGCCGGCTATCGTATGGAATTTGGCGATCAACGAATTTGGCTTGCTCTATGCCTACAACGATGATGACCGAACGATCCGTTACGCGGGATACAACCGGAGGACAAGCCTATTCTCGTATGAGCAGCTGGGACGGGCGCATTCGGAGTCTGCCTTGTTTCTCCTTGCCATCGGACGGCGTACCGGCAGGCCGGTCTCGGGTGATGCGATCTTGCCTTCCGTTATGCGGCATATTCGGGGCCAAGAACCGCCGGTACCCGGATTTGCGTTCGGCCTTCCCGGCTATCGGCTGTGGATGGAGGCCGCCCAGGACGAGAGGCTGGATCTTCAGGGACATGCTTATCAGGTTGCGATTTTATGCGAAGCTCGGCAGCAGGGACATCTGTTTTTGCAAGGATTGTCCGAAAAGGCGAAGAGCACGGATCGCCGGATTGGACTGGCACGAGCATCGGCCTGCTTTTTGCGGGCAAGCGAGGCGTTTGCCGGCATGTACCCTTCCTTTCCGTTTGGTTACGGGGGAAGCCATGCGAACCGTCTGTCGCACATTCGCGAAGGCCTGCTGGCTGCATGGGAAGCGGAGAAAGAAGCGCTAGCCCATCTGGAAACGTACAAAGCTTGATAGAAATTGTGGGCTCGCTGTGTCTATAAGAGGAATCCAATTATTCAGGAGGTTGTTGTCCTATGTCATCACCCATTTCGCGTTACATGCCGGCCGTCTTTTTCCCGGTCAGCAATCTTAAACGGTCCATTGAGTGGTATGCCGATTTGTTGGAGATGCCCATTCAGCCGAAACAGGAGGGCGGTGCGATCTATTACTTCGATTTCGATGGAACGGATCTCATTCTGGACAGCAATGCCTGGGGATTTCCGCCCACCATCATGTTCGATACGCAGCAGATTGATGAGGCTCGTTCGTTTGCAGAGACGCTTCCGCATGGCTTTATGAGCGAGGTTCAGCGGTTTCCCGACGTCTCCTTCTTTAATATCAATTCCAATATGGTATGCCAAGCCAGCCGTACGCCTCAGCAAGACAACAAGTCCAAGCCGGCGCATCGTCTCCTGAACCGGGTTAGCCACGTCATCGCGCATGCGGAGGATCTGCAGGAAACTGTGCAATGGTATGAGACTTTTTTGCAGAGCAAGACGGAAATCGATCCGCAGCATGCAGAGCTGCCGTATATTCGAATGGATAGAGGGGCGCAGCTCCTCATAGATGACAACCGGCTGTGCCAGAGCCAGCGCGTTTCTTATGACCGCTTGCAGCTTGAGCTTCGAGTCAATCCCATCCTGATCCTTGAAACCGGAGACATTGTGGCAGCGATGGAATACGTACGTTCCAAGGGAATAAAGGTGGATGATCTCGAGATGCGGGCGGGGACACTTTATTTTACTTTCTACGATCCGGATGGCAACGGGCTGATGGTGTGCGAGAAACCCGCCATGTGAGGTTCTCCTGTAAGTCTGACCGACACAGAAAAAGAACGACTCCGAGGGAGTCGTTCTTTTCGGTGATGGAACAGACGGCTTAGCGGTTGAAACCAGCTTGTCCAGCCAGTTGCTGCTCAGCGATTTGTACCAGACGGCGAGTGATGTGACCACCGATCGCGCCAGTATCGCGAGTAGCCATGTAGCCGTAGTAACCGTCTTGCGGGATTTGAATCCCCAGCTCTTGAGCAACTTCATATTTCAGTTGGTCGAGAGCTTGATTAGCTTGAGGTACTACGAGCACGTTTCTGCTGCGGCTTTGTCCTTGACCCATGTTTATCACCTCCAGTGATAGGTAGTATGGGCCAAAACGAGAATAATACACGCGATTCTTTTGGAAATTGAAACCAGTCGTTCGGGCTGCCTCTCCCCGGCCGGACGGCACTCTGGTAAACTCAAATCAGGCAGGAGGAGAAGGAGAAGCATTCCTTGCGGACAAGAGGTGGTTGGAAGGCTGCCGGCCGACCAAGAACAGGATGAAGGAGGACAATACATGGCAAGCGACAACAAAACAAGATTCTCAAGCCGGGTGGACCATTACGTGAAATACCGCCCGAGCTACCCCGAGGCGGCAATCGACTACCTGTATGGCGAAGTGGGCTTCCGGTCCGGAGAGACGGTTGCGGACGTCGGGGCGGGGACGGGGATTTTTACGAGCCTGCTGCTCGAACGGGGAAGCGTGGTTTACGCCGTGGAGCCGAACCAGGACATGCGAGAGGCTGCCGTAGCGGAGCTCGGCGCAAGCGACCGGTTCCGCCCGATCGACGGCTCGGCCGAGGAAACCGGTCTCCCCGATGGTTCGGTGAGCGGGGTCGTCTGCGCCCAGGCGTTCCACTGGTTCGACCGCGAAGGAACGAAGCGGGAGTTCCAACGCATCTTGAAGCCGGAGGGGGTGGTCGCTCTCGTCTGGAACGAACGAGTGACGACAGGGACACCCTTTCTGGAGGAATACGAAGAGCTTCTCCACCGGTACGGCATCGACTATGCGAAAGTGAATCACCGGAATGTTACGCCTGACGTGCTGCGGGATTTTTTCCGGGATGGCGCAGTAACAGTCGGAGAATTCCCGAACCGCTATCAGCTTAGCTACGAGGGACTCGAAGGCCGGCTGCGGTCGTCCTCGTATTCCCCGCAAGCGGGGCATCCGAATCACGAGCCGATGCTGGAAGCGTTGCGGCAGCTGTTTGCGAGGCACGAGCGGGACGGGCGGGTTCCGTTCGATTACGAGACCCGGATCTATTGGGGGCGCGTGTAAGGTTGGTCTGCTACCCGGCCCGGTACTTTGTAAGACTGGGGTAAAAAGCCCTACGGGGATGTTAATAATAAAAAAGCCCCACGGAGCTTTTTGCTGAGTTAACTAGCAAAGAGGCTCCAAAGAGGCTTTTTTGGTTGATTCGATTAGCTTAGACCGATCGTGGCAGAACGGACACCGAACGAACGGAGGAAGCCGTTCTCCGACCCCCTGAGGCAGGCTCAAGAGAGCTAGGAGCGGCGAATGTCCAGCTCCAGATCGAACGAGAGCGACTGGCCGGGCGCAATGGTGCGGAAGCCGGTGACCTCGGACGGAAGCTCGACGTTCGGTGCGTTGGTAACCCAAGTATATGGCTCCAGGCAGATGAACTCGCTAGCCGTACCCATCGTGTAAATGACCCACTGCTTGTACAGGTCCGAGCCCTTGTAGACGATCTCATACCCGTCCTTGGCGAGAACAGCGAGTGCCGGATTGGCGCCGTTCTGGAAGACGTTGTCGAGGTTGACGCCCTCAAGCGGGAGGCCTTCCTTCAGCCCGGCCAGGTCGCCCAGCGGAAGCAGCCGGCCGGTCGGCATCAGATCTTCGCCGAGCTCCCAGATATCGTCCACCGGGAGCTTCAGCGTCCACTTCCCGGGCTCGCCGTCCAGCCGGAACCACGTGTGCACGCCATACCCGAACGGGGCGGGTGCTTTGCTTTCGTTCGTTACGGTTACCTTCTGCAGCAGCCGGGAGCCTTGAAGCACGTACGTCATCTCAATGATCATCTCGTGCGGCAGCTGCTTGAATACATCCGGGTGGTCCGTCGTCTTGAAGACCGACGTTATGTACTGGGTGCCCTCGGTCTCGCCATGGTCGATCACGGTCCAGGGGCGGCCGACAACGAGGCCGTGGATATGGTTACCGGTGTTGTTCTTTTCGTTGCGGTCAAACTGGTACTCCCGCTCGCCGACCATGAAGTAGCCGCTGCGAATCCGGTTCGGCGGGATGAGGACCGGCGTGCCGTAGTGGACGGGGCTTTTGCGCAGCACGTCGGGGCTGTCCGGGACGCGCAGCACTTCCCGCTCCGCCTCCTTGTCCCATATGCGGTAGACGTTGTTGCCGATCGAAGGGCATAGCGTGACGGCAAGCGATTCGTTCTCCAGCGTATAGACGGGAACGTCCTGCCAGGTATCCTGCTTGATCATCTTGTTCATCCGCTCCTTTGCTCGCTACAGAATCTCTCCGTGGAGGAGAGCGTATCCATCATTCGCCTCTATTGTAGCAGAGCCGGGAGAAACCGCCAATGGCGGGGGATTTTGGTGCCTGAGCCGTACACGTGCAAGTTTTCCATTGCAATTGCGCCAAAGAGCGGTATAATGAATGACAAACTTTCCAACCTTGGATTCCGACCACGGTCCGAATCCCGTCACACGCGATGACAGGAGCAAGTAAGCACAGGAATGCCTCTCCCAGAGAGCCGGCGGCCGCTGAGAGCCGGCGGGGCGTCCTGCAGCCGAATGGGTCCTGTAGCGGAACGCCGAACCGGCTTCCCCCTTCCGTACCGGAAGGAGGCGCCCCAGTAGGCCGAACGGAGCTCCCCGTTACCGGAGACGAAGGCTTGTTTGTGCCTGGACCTATGCGTCCCGGCCGAACGGCGAATCAGGGTGGCACCACGGTCTCTCGTCCCTAGCGGCGGGAGGCTTTTTTGCGTTGGTGGAGGATGACGGGTCTGGCGAGGGGGAAACACTATGTCTGGAGGGGTTATCATGAAACGGGTATTATCGGGCATTCAGCCGAGCGGGACGCTCACGCTGGGTAACTACATCGGGGCGATCAAAAACTTCGTCGAGCTGCAGGAGACGCATCAATGCTTCTTCATGGTCGTCGACCTGCACGCCATCACGGTACCGCAGGAGCCGGCCGCGCTGCGTGAAAATTCCGAGGCAGTCGCCGCTCTCTATCTGGCGGCGGGCATCGATCCGGCGAAGGCGAGTATCTTCCTGCAGTCGCACGTGCCAGCGCACGCAGAGCTCGGCTGGCTGATGACGACGCTCGCGTACATGGGCGAGCTGGAACGGATGACGCAGTTCAAGGACAAAGCGGAGGGCAAGGATTCGGTAGGTGCGGGTCTGTTCGTCTATCCGACGCTGATGGCCGCGGATATTCTACTGTACAACGCCGATCTCGTGCCGGTCGGAGATGACCAGAAGCAGCATCTGGAGCTGACGCGCGATCTGGCACACCGGTTCAACCAGCGGTACGGCGAGATGTTCCGGGTGCCGGAGGTTTACCTGCCGGAGGTGGGCGCGCGGATCATGTCGCTTGACGATGCGTCCAAGAAGATGAGCAAGAGCAGCCCGACGCCGGGCAGCTATATCGCGCTGCTCGACGAGCCGGACGTCATCCGCAAGAAAATCAGCCGCGCGGTCACCGACTCAGGCCGGGAAGTCAAATACGACGAGGCGAACAAGCGCGAGGTCAGCAACCTGATGAGCATCTATTCCCAATGCTCGGGCCTCAGCCTCCAGGAAATCGAGGCGAAGTACGAGGGCCAGGGCTACGGACCGTTCAAGAAGGATCTGGCGGAGCAGGTGGTGGCCACACTCGAGCCGCTGCAAGCCCGCTACCGTGAGATTCGGGCGTCCGGCGAAGTGGCCGACGTGCTGCGCAAAGGCGCCTCGGAAGCCGAGGAGGTCGCGTCGGGTATCGTCCGTCAGGCGAAGGAAAAGATGGGCTTCCTGCTGCCGAAGCTGGGCCGCTAGAGGGAATCAGGCCGTTCGGTCTGCGCCGCAACAGTGACTACGGTGTCAAGTCCGGGCCGCACGCTCTAGATCCGCTGCACGCCGAAAAAAGAAAAAGGATCCCTGCGCCCGCAGGGATCCTTTCTTGCATGCCGACCTCCGCCACGTCAAAGAGACGGGAAAGGAAGTCTATATCTTTTGCAGCCGCCTGCTCACATGCCGTTCTTGCGCCGAAGCCGGGCCTTCACGATGAAGCCGGCTCCAATGAAGAACAGCGACACGATGGTGAACAACAGCGCAAGCCACGGCTGATGAAAGCTGATCGAGGCGCTGATGGCCAGCAGGAGCAGCACGCCGACGACGGCGAACAGCAGAGCCAAGCTTTTGGGCATGGAAGACACACTCCTTGCATCGTTGGTGCGAAGTATCCGCTCGGTGCTGGACCGGCGGAGAAGTCTACTTATGCCAGCATACCGAAAACGGGCGGACTTGGCAAAAGAAAATCGCTCCAATCCGAGCTGGTGCCCGGCATGGACGGAAGCGGAACGAATCGGCCGGGAACCGTAAAAGCGGCCCGTCTTCCGCGACGGACCGCTCAAGGCGATGCTAATAGTCGACCCGCAGCTTCTTCTCGATAGCGGATTCGCTCTTCCAGCCGACGTAGGAATCGATGGGAGCGAAGTTCAGGTTCATCCGCAAGACGGCGACGAACGGGTACTGCTTCCGGTGCCGGTAGCGGACATCCGCCCAGCGTACCTCGTAGCCCCAGTCGAACTCCCGCACCTCGGCGCATGCGAAGGAGGAAAAGTAGAGGAACGAGGCGATGCTTGTATGGCTCCGCGAGGCGTCGACGGCCGGATGGGAGGAGCAGGAGACCTCATCCAGCCACCGCAGCTGCCGGTTCTTCAGTTCACCCAGCCGGTAAGACCCGTCCTGCTTGCGCTTGACGACGTTCCATTGGGTGAGCTGGACGGTCGGGATCAGATAATACCGGTCTCCCTCAGCATGCTCGGCGTCCTGGCCGGCGAGCCCCTGCTCCAGACGGTGATGCGTCACCGTTCTCCATATATAATAGAAGGCAATGAGCGTATAGAGGATCGGGAAGATGATCTGCGGGCTGCCCAGCCGGACGACCCATAGGAAGATTGCGATCAGATGCGTCACAAATATAAACGGGTCGAAAATATGGATAATGTTCCACGAGACCCACTTCTCCGACAAAGGACGGAGCGCTTGCGTTCCATACGTATTAAACAGATCGGTGAAGACGTGGAAGCAGACCGCTCCAAACACCCATAGGCCGGCGTGCAGCAGAGCTGTGCCTGACAGGAAAAGCGAGAGCAGGCCGGTGATCAGGAGCGTCCAGATGACAAGAGCGGGGAGCGAATGGGACAGTCCCCGGTGATTTTTGATATAGACGGCGTTGCCGCGCAGTCTGAGCAAAGTGTCGGTATCCGGGGCTTGCGAGCCGAGCACGGTGCCGACCATGACGGCGGTCGCCACGCCGGTATCCGCGGCTACGACCGGATCCACATGTGCGAGACCGGCGAGGCCAAGCCCGATGACGAGATGTGTGCCAGTATCCAACAGACGGTCCCCCCTGTTAAGTTGCGAATGTACGTATTGTATACTTAAGACAATTTTTTATTATTGTATCACTCTCCGGCTGAAATTACCGAAATAGGGGTTGAAGAGATGAAGACGGTGCTTGTGGAATACCAGATTGAAGAGAATGCGAAGGAGGAGTATATGCGCTGGATCCGGGAGCGCGCGGAGGCGGACGGGTTCGCCGTATTCGAGGGAGACGGCCAGCCGGGCCTCTTCCTGGAAAGCTGGACGATGGCGGCGGAGAAGTGCCTCCCGTTTCGCGAGGAGCGCACCGGGACGGCGCCATCCCCATGGCGAAAGCTCGATGCCTACCTGGCCAAGGACCGCCCGCGGGTCCATGTGTGGATCTTTTCGCCGATAAAGTAAGATAGTCCATATTTTTCGGTCATATTTGACATGGCTTCCCCTTCTCCCAAGGTGTACCCTAACCATTAGAGAAAGATTGGGGGGGAAGGGACGGTTTGGAACGGAAATCAATATTTCGCGAATATATTGCAGCTAATCGTTGGTATTACCTGTTCGGGTTCGTACTCGTTGCCGTATCCAGTGTCCTGCAGCTCTTCATTCCTATGCTGCTCGGCTGGTTTACCGACAAATTGGAGTCGTTCACTCTGACAGGCGGGCAAGCGATCCGGTATGGCCTGTGGATGATAGCCGCGGGAATCGGTATCGCTTTTTTTCGTTCGGTGGGCCGCATCTACCTGTTCCGGATGGGACGGCAGCTCGAGATGAAGGTACGGGGAGAGCTGTTCGCCCATTGGGAGCGGCTGTCGGCCCATTATTTTAACAACACGCGGGTCGGCGATCTAATGTCGCACGCCATCAGCGATGTCGGCGTCATCCGTGAGGTGACGATGGGTGGCCTGTTCAACACGATGGAGGCGCTCGTCCTGATTACGATTACCGTGGTGGCGATGGTATCCTCGGTGAACGCGTGGCTCACGCTGCTTACGATGATCCCGCTGCCGCTGCTTAGTTTCCTGGCCTACAAGTTCAACAAGCGGATCCTCAAGCAGTCGGCGGACGTGCAGGATGCCGTCGGCCAGCTGACGAGCCGGGTGCAGGAATTCACGTCGGGCATCCGCGTCGTCAAGGCGTTCGTGCAGGAGAAGCAAGAGCAGAAGCGCTTCACCGGTGACAACCAGCATGCGGTCGAGATGAACCGCCGGTTCGTCCGCTCGAACTCCCTGTTCAATTCGCTCAGCGCCGGCGTGGTGGGGCTGAGCTTCCTGATCGCCGTCGTGCTGGGAGGACTGCTCGTCATGCGCGGCACGATCACGCTGGGCGAATTCGTAGCCTTCAACAGCTACCTGGCGCTTCTCATGGGCCCGATCGAGAACTTGGGCAAGGTCGTCAATCAGCTTCAGCGCGGTATCGCGTCGGAGCGCCGGCTGCTGGCTATCCTGAACACGAAGCCGGAGGTTGCCGACGATAACGAGGCGGATCTCTCGATCACAGAGCTCGAAGGAAGCATCGAGATCCGAAATTTATCGTTCCGCTATCCGGGAGCGAAGGAGCCGTCGCTGAGAGACATCAGCCTGAGCGTACCCAAAGGGACCAGTCTGGCCATCGTAGGCCGGGTCGGCAGCGGCAAGAGTACGCTGGTCAATCTGCTGGTGCGGCTACACAACCCGCCCCGGGACACGATCTTCCTGGGCGGAAGGGAGATTCACCGCATCCCGCTCAAGGTGCTGAGAGGGCAGGTAGGCATCGTGCCGCAGGACCAATTCCTCTTTTCCTCGACGATCAAGGAGAACATCGGCTTCGATCCGTATCCGTATTCCGACCTGGAGATCGAGGACGCGGCCAAGGTCGCGCAGGTGTACGACAACATCGTCGAATTCCCGAACCGGTTCGAGACTGCGCTCGGCGAGAGGGGCATCTCCCTCTCGGGCGGCCAGCGGCAGCGCGTCAGCATCGCCCGTGCGATCATCAAGAGGCCGGCGATCCTCATCTTTGACGATAGCCTGTCGGCAGTCGATACGATTACCGAGGACCGGATTTTGGAAGGCCTCCAGGAGGTCATGGAAGGACGGACGACGATCATCATCGGCCACCGGATCTCCTCCGTGCAGGCGGCAGATCAAATTGTCGTGCTGGAGGAAGGCCGCATCGTCGAGCGGGGCAACCACGAACAGCTGCTTGCCCGCGGAGGACAGTACGCCGATCTGTATCACAAGCAGCTGCTGGACCGTGAAGCGGAGGAGGCGGCGGAAGACTGGGACGATGAAGAAGGCTGGACCGCCAAGAGCGGTCCGTCCGGACAGGCGGCCGGCGCAGCGATCGAACGATGGGGAGGGACCGGACGATGAACATCCACCAGGAACGCATGCGCGTCCCGATCAAGGATTCCCAGCTGCTGTCCCGGCTGCTGGCCTATGCCAAGCCTTACTGGAAGATGGTGCTGCTCGGGATCGTGCTCGCTTTTCTGATCGTGCTGACCGATCTGGCGCGCCCCTACCTGCTTAAAGTCGCCATCGACGACCATATCGGCGCCTTGCATAAGCCGATGCTTGCGGTCGATGCAGGCCGGGAGGACCTGCTTGCCGGCCGCGGCTCCATCCTCGAAGTGGACGGCAAGGCTTATGTCCGCCTGCCGGCTGACGCGGCGCCGCCTCCTGAGAAGGAGGGCGTGGCGCAGAGGCAGATCGTCGAGATCGGAGACGACGCGTATCTGATCGAAGGCTGGCTCAAGGGGAAGGAGACGCCGGCTGTCACCGAGAATCCCGCCGGCGGCGTAACACTGGCCTCGGGCGGGCAGTCCTACGCCGGCACGTTGCTCAGCCCCGAACAGACGGAAGCGTTCCGCAAGGAGGACCGCGGCAGCTTCGTCACGATCGGCCTTGCGTTCCTCGCCGTCGTTGCGGCCGGCTCGCTTCTGACCTACGTGCAGGGCAACCTGCTGCAATATACGGGACAGTCGATCATCTTCAATATCCGGCAGCAGCTGTTCAACCATCTGACGAAGCTGTCGATGTCGTATTACGACCGTAATCCGGCCGGCCGGATCGTTGTGCGGGTAACGCAGGACACCGAGGCGCTCAACCAGCTCTATTCGCAGGTCGTCGTCAATCTCGTGAAGGACGTGATCGTGCTAATCGGCATTCTCGTTATCATGCTGCAGATGAGCGTGAAGCTGTCGCTGCTCGCCTTCGCGGTGCTGCCGGTGCTGGCGTTCATGACCTTCTGGTACCGCTCGATCATACGGGAGGGCCAGCGCAAGGCGCGGCTAATCCTCTCGCGGCTGAATTCATTCCTCGCCGAGAACCTGTCCGGCATCCGCATCACCCAGCTGTTTATCCGGGAGCAGCGGCAGGTGGAGCAGTTCGACGAGCTGAACCATTCCTACTACCGGGCCGGCATGTTCACATCGACGGTCAATTCGATCTTCCAACCGGCAATCGGCTTTCTGGGGAACCTGGCGATCGCCCTCTTGATCTGGTACGGAGGCATTCACGTCATCGACGGCACGATCACCTTCGGGATCGTGTTCGCGTTCACTCAATATATTCGGCAGTTCTTCCAGCCGCTCCTGAGTCTCGCCGAAAAATACAACCAGATTCAGACGGCGATGGTCGGGGCCGAGCGGATCTTCGAGATGCTGGACGAGAAGCCGGGAATCGTCGATTCCCCGATGGCTCGTCCGCTGCAGGGGGAGACGAGGGGCGAGATCGAGTTCGACCACGTCTGGTTCGCTTATAATGAAGGAGAATGGGTGCTGAAGGATGTCAGCTTCAAGATCGAGCCGGGCCAAACGATCGCCTTCGTCGGGGCGACAGGGGCGGGCAAGAGCTCGATCATTCAGCTCATCAACCGGTTCTACGACATCCAGCAGGGTAGCATCCGGCTCGACGGCGTCGACATCCGCGAAATCCCGCTCGACGATTTGCGCAGGCGAATCAGCGTCGTGCAGCAGGACGTCTTCTTGTTCACGGGCGATATCGCCTCGAATATCCGGCTGAACAATGAGGACATTTCGGACCGGGAGCTTCAGGAAGCGGCGCGCATGGTTCATCTTGACGAATTCATCCGCAGCCAGCCGGACGGCTTCGCCACCCGGCTCGGGGAGAGGGGCATTACGCTGTCTCTCGGGCAGCGGCAGCTGCTCTCGTTCGCCCGGGCGATCGCGTTCAAGCCGCAGATCCTCATACTCGACGAAGCGACCTCGAACATCGACACGGAGACGGAGCTCGTCGTGCAGGATGCGCTTCAATCGATTTCCAAGGGCCGGACGACGGTCATCGTCGCGCATCGGCTGTCGACCATTCAGCATGCCGACCAGATTATCGTCATGCACAAGGGCAAGGTGCGGGAGATGGGCAACCATTACCAGCTGCTGGCCCGCAAAGGCTATTACCACCGGCTGTTTGAGCTGCAGTACAAGGAGCAGGCCCGCGCACAGTCGACCGCTCCTCACGCACAGTCGACCGCCCGCTGACGGAGGATTCTCCTCGCCATACCCGGATCGCCCGGGCGGTGCAGCTCGTCCCGCAAGCGAAGAGGCGTCCTGCTCTGTCAGTGAGTTGACTGGCGGGAGAACAACGGTAGGCCGGAAGAGCGCGCAGGCGGCTCTTCCGGCCTTCTTTGCTGCAGGGCTGCGCCCCGCCATCCATTCAACGGCCGGGCGTTCCGACAGCACCGCCGAACGGCAGGGTATAGGTGAGCGGCTCCTCGAAGGTAATGTAATCGAGGTTGATCATCAGCAGCAGATAGCGGAGACCTGTTGACGGGTCGATCAGGATTATATGGTCGCGCCCAGCTGCCTCGATCCGCCCTTTGAAGATTTTGGCGTTCCACTGGGAGTTGTTCTCGAAGGTCATGTAGACGGTGGCGACCTTGCCGAGATTCATCCGAAGAATATTCTCGACGTATGACTCCTCCACGGGAGGCAGCGGAATACCGCCCGGGGTAATGGCGGTGCCGGACGGAACCTGAGGCGGCATCATGCCTGCCGACGTTCCGCCCATGGACGGCATCATGCCTGCCGGCGTTCCGCCCATGGACGGCATCGTCCCCATCGGAAAGCCCTGCGTTCCGGCTGTCCCCGGGTAGACGGGAACCGCCGGTCTTGCCTGGTAGTAAGTGTTGTACATAGAAAAACCCTCCTTAATATGTGGTATGCGCTTCAAAAGACGCGCGGACAATTCGCGCTGGTCGGGGAGAAAAAGCAGTGGTTCTTGTATCGGCCCGAATTCGGCTGGTTGTACCATTCAGCGGGGCAGGCGCCGGTCGGCCGGAAAAACCAGAGAGAGTTGGTAGCCGGATGCTGGCGCTCTCCGCCAATGGTCCGCTTGGCAAGGCGGATGTCCTTCTCGCGGGCCCTCTGATAGAAGTAGCCCTTTATGGTCGCCTCAAATCCGCCCGGCCGCTGAAAGACCATCTGCTGCAGATTGCGGATGCCCTTGAAATCCAGGCAGTTGGCCAGCACACGATTGACGCCTACATTGCCGACCATCAGCATGCCGAGCTGGCCCTCGCCCTCGGCCTCGGCTCTCATCAGCCGCGCCAGAAGCTTCGTATGCTCGGAGTTCGTCTTTATGACCGCCAAGTTCTCACTTCCTTCGTTTCGCGTATGGGCAATCGTCTCATATGCAGTCTATTGCGGAGCTTCCGGTTTGGTGCATCCGCCCGCCCGTTTTTTTGCATGCAGCGACAATTCGGCCGGCGAAAACGACAACTTTTTGACAACCAGGAGAGTTTGTTGTCAAACAGGGGGCGGGTTGCTATGATTAGGTTAGTTTGTAAAGGAGGGAACATGGCTTGGATAATCAGATGTCGTATGCCCGCTCCGTGGAATCCGCAGAAGCCGCGGCCGAGCAGACGAAGCCTCGTCCCGCGACCATAAAGGACTTTATTCATATAGCAAAACCAGGAATTCTATTTTCCAATTCGATAACGACCTTCGCCGGCTTCTGGCTGGCCTCTCAAGGAACGATCGATTGGATGCTGATGCTGTTCACGCTGCTCGGCACCGTGCTGGTCATGGCGTCCGGCTGCGTCCTCAACAATTATCTCGACCGTGACATGGACATCAAGATGTCGCGCACCCGCGAACGCGCCCTGCCGACCGGCGTGCTGTCGCCGTCTACGGTTCTTATCTACGGCATCCTGCTAGGTGTAGCGGGACTGGCTCTGCTCGGGCTTGGCGTCCACACGCTCGCCGCACTGCTCGGCTTGCTCGGCCTGTTCTTCTACGTCTGGGTTTACACCGCCTGGCTGAAGCGGACCTCCGTCTGGAGCACCGCGATCGGCGGCGTATCGGGAGCTATTCCTCCGGTGATCGGTTACTGTGCCGTTCACGGCTCGATTGACGTGAACGCCTGGATTCTGTTCGCCATTATGTACCTTTGGCAGCCGCCCCACTTCTGGGCGCTCGGCATTCGCCGCCTCGACGATTACCGCAACGCGGGCTATCCGCTGCTTCCGGTCGTGCAGGGCGTTCCGACGACCAAGATCAGCATGATGCGGTACGTCGTTCCGCTCGTGCCCGTCTCGATGCTGCTGTACTTTACGGGCAGCGTCGGTCCGGTCTATCTGTTCGTCTCAGCCGTCCTTGGCCTGTACTGGATCTATTTGACGATTCAGGGCTTCCGCGTAGAGACCGGATCCGAAGCGGAGGAGAGGTGGGCGAAGAAGAACTTTCTCTTCTCCGTCAACTATCTGACGATTCTGTTCCTCGTCATGGTGCTGACGACCATCACCAAGTAAGGAGAGCAGCCGGTGATCGGCCGGCTTTTCCATAGAACGGATCCCATGGCAACATGGGATCTTTTTGCAGAATGGATTCAGGGAAGCCTTCCGAGGAAGGCGGAGAGGGGAGCTCATCGAAGTGGACACATTTGTTTCGAAGCATTGGTTTAAGCTGGTGACCGTGGTGGTCCTGCTGGCAATTGTCGGGGGAATCGCGTACCAGACGCTCGGCAAGGAAAAGTCGCCTTACAAGGTCGAGAATTCTGATCCGGCGCCCGACTTTACACTGCAAGACGCCGACGGCAAGCAGGTTTCGTTCTCCGAATCGGACGGCAAGGTCCGCCTGGTATACTTCTATTTCTCTTATTGCCCGGACGTCTGCCCGCCGACTACTCATTTCTTGTCGACCGTCCAGGACGCGCTTAAGGAGAAAGGGGTCTTCGGAAGCAAGACGATGCTGTATTCGCTCACGTTCGACCCGGTACGTGACACGCGGGAGCGGATCGAGCAGTTCGCCGATCAATTCCATGCCGACCCGTCCGGGTGGAAGTTTCTGAGGGACGATTCCGAGCAGGCGATGAAGCAGCTGGCCGAGAAGTACGGCCTGCTGGTCGAGAAGGACAACAAGGGGAATTTCATCCATACGAATGCGATCTTCCTCGTGGACAAGGAGAACCGCATCCGCAACTATTACAGCGTCGATACGGACCTGACCACCCAGAAGGTCGTGAACGACATGCTCGTGCTGAGCAAAGAGTAATGGAGCGGGGAGCGGACAACCATGACCTACTTTCTGCATATTCTTCTTCATAATATTATTCCGCTCAGCGTCCTGATTGCGATCGGGGCGCTGCTCTACGGCTTTTTCAAGCTGGACTTGAGGACGCTTTCCAAGCTGAACTTTTATCTGTTCTCGCCGGCGATCATCTTCAAGATGCTTTACGAATCCGAAATTTCCCTGGCCGTCCTCGGCCAGGCTCTGTTGTTTTTCGCCCTCTTCATGGCGCTGCTTTACCTGCTGGTGGAGGTCGTGCTGCGGATTCGGCGGTATTCCCGCGGCATGAAGGGCGCGATGCGCAACAGCGTGCTCTTCTACAACAGCGCCAATTACGCGATCCCGCTCAACCAGCTCGTCTTCGTCGGCGATCCGTTCACCATGTCGGTACAGATCGTCATCATGATGATGCAGAGCCTGCTGCCCAATACGTACGGCATCTACAGCGTGAACGCGCACAAAGCCGACCGGAAGGACACGATGAAGCGCATTCTGTCGCTTCCCGTCATCTATGTCATTCCGCTCGGCTTCCTTCTGAGGGGCTTTCACGTGCCGATTCCCGAGCCGATCTACCAGCCGATCAGCTACGTGGCCGATGCGTTCATCGCTACCGCGCTGCTGACGCTCGGCGTGCAGCTGGGCAGCATGAAGTGGCAACTGAAGCTGTCGGACGTCGCCATCTCGAACGTGCTCCGGCTGCTCGCCGGTCCGGCGCTCGGGTTCGCGGTCGTCTGGATGCTCGGGTTCCACGGGCCGCTCGCGCAGGCGCTCGTGCTCTCCTGTTCGGTGCCGACCTCGCTCAGCAGCGTGCTGCTAGCGGTGGAGTTCGACAGCGAGCCGGAGTTCGCCTCGCAGGCCGTCTTTTCGTCGACCGTGTTCAGCACATTCACGGTGACGCTGGTCATCTATTTGCTTCAATATCTTCCTTAAACGTTCGTCAAGGCAGTGCCGGAGGCGGGTACACGATGTACTCCTCAAGGCCTGCCTTTTCCAATTGCTGGATCAGATATTCCTCGGGCGTTCCCTCCACACCCGCATAGCCTCTGCGGGTATAGATCTGCTCGGCGTCGGGAAAGGTGTCGGACAGCAGCGCCCGGATTTTTTTGCCCGAAGCGTCGTTGTCGGTGAAGATGAAGACAGGCAGATCGCCGACGGTCTTGGCGAGCCGGAAGAGGGAGGCTGTTCCCGGCGTTCCATAGGTGCAGAACACGAAGACATCGTCGGTCAGCACCCGGCGCAGCCGGCTGCGGTCGTTTTTGCCTTCGACGATAATGGCCACGGACATGGGGCGCACACCTCCGAACCGCTAAGCGGCTGTTTCGACCCGTTGTATCATATTTTGAGCCGGCCTGCAACTTTGGCCCCGGCTCGTTCGCTTGCGGCTGCGGATCGGCTGGGGAGGGGCGCACCGCATGCTCCCGCCGATTCAGAAGAAGGGCGGAGCGGTCCGGTTCCGGTATAGGCCGGAAGAAGGAGCCAAAGCGGCAAGGCGCTCGCTGTCGACCGGTTAATGGGATTTAGAGGTATTCCCCGGGAAATGTCGAGGAAGACCAGAAACGAAAAAAAAGGCCTGCTGAGGCAGGCCGAAACCGGGAGAAAGCATAGAAAGCGACGTTGCTTAAAAAAAGGTTGCCAGAATGACGACGAGCAAAACATACAAAACCAGAACGGCGGTGGTGAACCCGTAGCCGAACCCTGCCGTAGCACTCATCGGGGAGCCCCCTTTCCTGGACGATTCTTCGTCGCAGCTCCCTACATTGTATGGGGGAAGGCGTCTGCGGATTGTGCATTCACCTATCGCGCACGGGCAAATCTCCGGGGTCAGAGGACCGAGCCGCCCGGTTCGGACGCTGCAACAGGGGTTCGGAAGCGGACGCGGTCAAGCGGCCGGAACGGCACGGAAGCGGCCGAGCGGCAGCAGGGTGAGGCCGGCCATCAGAATGAGGAAGGCGAGAAAATAAGGCGACACGACCAGCCGATAATGTCCGGCGAGGATGGGACCCGCGAAGGAGCCGATCGAGAAGGCAATCGACAGGATCGAGAACGCCCGCCCGTAGCGGCGGCTGCTCGTCATGTCGGCGAGCAGGGTGGCGATGGCGGGGAAGATGACGCCCTTGGCCATACCGATCAGGAAGAGTGAGGCCTCGAGCGGGACCGGCCAATGGATGGCCATGCCGAAAAACACGAAGGCGAGCCCGAGACTGCCGAAGAAGGTCCGGTAGTAGGCCGGGACCCGGTTCAGAAAGAGGAGGCTGAGCGTCGTCAGGGCACCGAGACTCACCAGCGAGAACAGGATGCCGGACGAGAGAATGGAGCTTTGTGCCGAATGCAGCAGCGGAAGCTCAAAGAACAGGATCCCCTGGGAGCAGGACACGCCTGCCGGGACAAGAAAAAAAAGCCAGGGGAGTCCGCCTCCGTCCGCTTCCTGGCCGGTCCCGCCCCGAAGCCCGGCTTCAGAAACGGCGGGCGGCGCGCCTTCCGGCAGCGAAGCGGATGCGGTGCCGGAGGGCTGTCGATGCTCGCGCAGGCCGACGAGCGCCAGGACGGAGGTGGCGATCAGTCCCCAGCCGAGGATGGTGAACGAGAACGCAAAGCCAAGCTTCGCGACCAGGTAGGCGCCCGCCGCCGGAGAGACGACGGAAGCCAGCGTGTGGACAAGGCCGTTGCCGGCCATCAGCTTGCTGCGCTGGACTTGATCCTTGGCGAGCTTGGCAAGCATAGCAAGGCAGGCCGGAGACAGGAAGGCAAGGACGAACCCGCTGATGGAACGGATGGCGAGCAGCTGCCACGGATCCTTCACATGGGCCTGGAAGAGCAGGAGGACGCCGGCGCCCAGCAGGCTGCCGACCATAAACAGCTTGCTGCCGATCCGGTCGACTCCGTAGCCGGCCATCAGATTGCCCGGGAGATGGGTAATCGAGTAGACGCCGAGGATGAGACCGATGAACGATGGCGTCGCCCCGAGCGAGATGGCGAAAGGTGACAGAATGGGAAACTGGGCGTGAAGATCGAACAATGCGACGAACATGAACAGATACAGCCAGATAGCTGTTTTCATTCCGGCACCTCCGATTTCGTTGTAAACTAAAGCCATGGGAAAAGCCGGCCGGCGGCCGGATGGAATTAGCGGACGAGAGCCCCGCTTCGCCGATAGGCGCCCGCCGGCTTGTATTACTAATACGCGGCCTGTCTGCCGCATATGACTGGCAGGGAAAGGGGGAGAACCGTTTGACCATCTGGCTTGCCGCCATCCTCGGCATTTTGCTGGTCCGTCTGGTCTGGCATGCCAAGAAGACGTACGACCGGTCCGGCACCGACCGGGAGGAGCAAATCCGTTCAAAGCTGGAGGAGCTGCGCAAAAAAAGGGATGAATGAGCCCAAACGGATATAGTATGATAGGGAAAACTTAGTGGCAGCACAGGGTGGGGGGAAAGAAAATGGACCAATGGTCCGTATTTTTGCAGGAACGCTGGTTTATTCTCGCGATTGGCGTCGTCGTGTTGTTATTGATTGTCAAATTGGTCAAAACTGTCATCAAGTGGGTGCTTGTACTGGCCTTGCTGGCGGGCTTATTCTTTTATGGGGCGAGCTACAAGGACAAGCTGGCCGAGATGACGGGCACGCTGGGCGAGGCCGTGGCGAGCGGCGTCAAGGACCAGGCGATGAGTGCGATCGCCTCGGAGGCGAAGGAGGCCAAGTACAAGGCCAATGCGGACGGCACCTTCACCGTGACGACCAAGAACATTCAAGTGGACGCCGCGCCGGGCGCGAACGAAGCGAAGATCACCTTCCTCGGCCAATCGTTCACGATGAAGATGGACGACGCCCTTCGCGCTTTCATCGAACAAGCCAAATCGAAATAAGCCGCCGGCGGGGCTCCCCGCGATCCGGCCGCCGGCGCGCTCGCAACGGGGGGATACTTAGGTGAATGAATTCAATATGCTGAGGTCGGTCAACTGGATGTCCGTCCTCTTGCTGGCGGTAGTGGCGCTGTCCGTCGTGCAGGGCGCAGGCAGAGGGGCAGGGGGATCGGCCCGTTCTCTGTTCTCCCTGCTGCTGGACGGGGTGTTTACGATCGTCAGCCTCCTGACCGCCTGGAGACTGCAGCAGTGGCTGTCCCCGCTCGTCCGGGACAAGCTGCTCGCGGCCGATATTCGCATTCCGGGCGGCCAGCTGGGCTGGGGCCAGCAGATGTACTATACCTTTCTGACGGGGCTGCGGGACTTCCCGCTGATGCGGTCCGGGCTGCTCCTCTTGGCCGGGTACCTCGCGGTCAAGCTGCTGCTGCGCGCGGCCGCTGCCGCGGTGGCCGGCATTCTGGCCGTCGGAGGAGCCCCGCGCGCGGAGCTCCGCCAGCCGACCTGGCTCAGCAGCCTGGCCGGCGGCGGCATCGGGGTCCTGACGGGAAGCGCCCGGGCGCTTCTCCTGATCGCCGTCCTGTTCGTCTATTCCGTCCTCTACCCGGATACCGCGTTCACTGCATACGTGCAGCAGTCGTCTCTCTACCAGAAGGGAGCGACCGGGATCATCCAGCCGGTAACCGGGGATTATCTGAAGGACAAGCTGCCTGTGTTCACGCGGGCAGTGGAGTCGGAATTCCACAGCATTCTTCAGCGCAAATACGAGGTACTGGACGCGAACGTGCCGGACGATATTGCTCTCGCGGCGAAGGAAGTAACGGCCGGAGCCAAGACGGACGAAGAGAAGGCGAAGGCGCTGTACCAATGGGTAGGGACCCGCGTCCGCTACGACTGGGACAAGGTGAACCTGTACGAGCAGCAGCGCATCTGGAAGGAACAGACGCCGGACGATACGTTCCGGACGAAAGAGGGCGTCTGTATCGATTATTCGCGGCTGTACGCGGTCATGGCGCGCTCGGTCGGCCTCGACGTCAAGGTCGTAACCGGTCTCGGCTACGACGGCAAGGGCAGCTATGGGCCGCATGCATGGAACGAAGTCTACCTGTCCGAAGCCGGCAAGTGGGTGCCGCTTGATTCTACGTGGGTGTCGAGCGGCGGCAATTGGTTCAATCCGCCCGGCTTCGACGATACGCATATCCGGGATGCCTGACGGCTCGAATGCCGGGCGGCCTCTCGCTTTAGCGGATACCGAGCCGTCTCCTGCACGGGAAAAACCCGAGATTAGCGCGAAGCCTGTCGACCATAGGTCGACGGGCTTCGTTTTTTGTCGGCAACTATGCTAAACTGGTAAGGACGAAGGTCTGTCCTTCCGAGCCGGACTCTCCGCCGGGGAGCCGCCGGGGATTCCCTCCGCCCTTTGCAGGGGCAGATTATGCGAAGAAAGGAACTGGGCATGGAGCATTCCCATCTGGAGGATCCGCAAAAGAAAGAGACGCAGAAGCGGCGTCAATTTTCGATTCGGATCAACGTGTTTTTCTTTTGTATCTTTTCGCTCTTCTCTATCTTAATTATCCGATTGGCGTTCCTGCAGTTCGTAGAAGGAAAAGAACTCGCCGCGCTCGAGAAGCAGTATTCGAAACGCGACATTACCATATCCCCGATCCGGGGCAATATCTTCGACCGGAACAGCTCGCCGATCGCCTCGACGACCTCGACGATGTCGGTGTCCTACCGCATCGAGCCGGGGCAGACAAAGGACCAGAAGATCGCGCTTGCGAGGAAGCTGGCTGATATCTTCGCGCAGTACGGGGATAACGCGAAGGCGCCGATAACGGCCGAGGAAATCATCAAGAAGATGGACGTCGGCTTCGATCTCGAGGGCAAAGAGACCAAGTCGCCGACCTACACGTTTTGGCCGCGCCGGATCAAATCGGGGCTGTCGAAGAAGGAAATTGCGTACATGTCGGAACACCGCGACGAGCTGCTTGGGCTCGAGGTGTCCGAGGAGAGCACACGAGTGTACGACAGCCGCAACATTGCCGTGCATCTGGTGGGCTACCTGAGGCCCTATTCGACGGCGAGCAACCAGAAGGCGACCTGGCTGCAGCGCTACAAAACGGACGAGACGTCGTATTTGAACGACGAATATGTCGGCTTCGACGGGCTGGAGCTGATGTACCAGGACGAGCTGAGGGGCAAGAACGGCAGCCGCACCTACCCGATCAACAACAAGGAGCAGATTGTCGGCCAGGTGGAGGTGACGCCTCCGGTGAAGGGGAATAACCTGTTCCTGACGATCCAGAAGGACGTGCAGCTGGCCGCCCAGCAGGCCATTACCGACCACCTGTCGATGCTGCGCAACAACCCGCCGAACAACTTCTACGCGCTCGGCGGCCGGGCGGTCGCCGGCTACGCGGTCGCAATGGAGGTCGACACCGGCAAGGTCGTCGCGATGGCGAGCATGCCGGATTACGATCCGAACGTCTGGACAGGAGGCATCCAGCCGGACGAGTACGCCAAGATCGAGAACCGGTACACGAACGGGACGATCCGGGAGCGGGTGCCGGACCTGCCCAAGGACCAGATTCCGAAGCACCCGTCCTCGCTCGTGCCTCCGGGCTCGACGCTCAAGCCGCTGACCGTCATGGTCGGGATGGCCGAAGGCATTCTCGGGCCGTATGAGCCATACCAGGACAACGGGATCTATTATTACGGCAAGGACAACAGCGGGCGTGTCCGCAACTCGGACAACAAGGCGTACGGCCGGCTGACCGTCTCTTCGGCGCTAGAGCATTCGTCGAACACCTTCATGGCGGCGATGGTCGGCAACCGGCTGTTCTCGATGGTCAAGAACCCGGTCGACGTCTGGGACAGCTACATGAAAAAGTTCGGGCTCGGCGTCACGACGGGCAGCGGCTTGCCGGGCGAGAGCGCGGGCGTCTCGTACTACTACGAGAACACGCAGAAGTATAAGGCCCAGTTCCCGCTTATCAACGCCTCGTTCGGCCAGGAAGCGCGGTACACCGTTCTTCAGCTCGCCCAGTACACAACGATGCTGGCCAACAAGGGCAAGCGGTACAAGCCTCAGTTCGTGAACGAAATCCGTACGTACGAGGGTGAGCTCGTCAAGACCTTCGAGCCGGAGATTCTGAGTGAGGAGAAGTTCTCGGATACGTACTGGAACGTCATCAAGGAAGGGATGAAAAGCCGGGTCGACGGCTTCGACGGCGTCCCTTACAGCTTCGTCCGCAAAACCGGTACGTCCGAGCAGGACGTCGGTGGCAAGCGGATCGACAACGCCGTCTTCGTCGGCTATGCGCCGGCGGAGAATCCGAAGCTTGCCATCGCCGTCGTCGTGCCGGAGGGGGGCTTCGGCGCTTACGGAGCGGCGCCGATCGCCCGCAAGATCTTCGACGCGTACGATCAGTACATTGGCTTTAACGGCGTGCCCAAGGGCACGCCGGAGATGACGCCGTAATCGCGGCGAACCTGTGAGAGACGCCTTTCGGTACCGGCATGGCCGGGCTCCGAAAGGCGTCTGTTTTTTGTGCCCGCGCGGGCCCGGATCGGTGCGTCCCGGGGGCCGAAATGCGGCCCGGAAGTTTTTTGGCGGCGATTTCCGCTCCGGCGATCAGGTATGCTATACTTAATAATCGTAAACTGGAGAACTATGAGCGGTGTGCAGCAAAAGGCACCGGATATGGAGAGGAAACAAACTTATGTGCGGAATAGCAGGATTGATGTATTTTTCGGATAGAGAACCTACTGTCGAATCGCTCAAGCGGATGACGGACGTCATCGTGCACCGAGGCCCCGACGACTCGGGCTTCTGGACCGATCGTGGCGTCGGTCTCGGCTTCCGCCGGCTTTCCATTATCGATCTGGCGGAGGGGCATCAGCCGCTCTGCAACGAGGATGAGCAGGTCTGGATCGTCTTTAACGGCGAGATCTATAACTATAAAGAGCTGCGCAAGCTGCTCGTGGACCGGGGCCACCAGTTCCGGACGAACAGCGACACCGAGGTCATCGTTCACCTCTATGAGGAATACGGCGAGGACTGTGTCAAGATGCTGCGCGGCATGTTCGGCTTCGTCATTTGGGACCGCAGGACGCGGACGCTGTTCGGCGCGCGCGACCATTTTGGCATTAAGCCTTTTTACTATGTGCATAACCAGCAGCAATTCGTGTTCGCCTCGGAGATCAAGAGCATTCTCGAGGCGGAGGGCGTCAAGCGGAGCGTGCAGACCGACTCGCTCTTGAACTACTTGACCTTCCAGTACGTACCGGAGCCGGCGACGATGTTCGAGGGCATCCGCAAGCTGCCGCCCGGCCATACCGTTACTGTCAAGCCGGACGGCTCGATGGCGATTCAGCGGTATTGGGACCCGATGCTCGAGCCGGTCAACCGGCCGTTCGAGGATTATGTCGAGGAAATCCGCGAGAAGCTCAAGGATTCCGTCATCCACCATATGGTGAGCGACGTCGAGCGGGGCTGCTTCCTGTCGAGCGGCATCGATTCGACGGCGATCGCCACCCATATGCGCATGTTCGAGCCGATCCGCACGTTCTCGGTCGGCTTCGAGGGAGCGAACAACGAGACGGTCATCGCCAAGGAGACGGCGGCCGCGCTCGGTACCGAGCATTATGCGAAGATCATCACGCAGAAGGACTTCTTCGACTCGGTGCCCAAAGCGATCTGGCATCAGGACGAGCCGGTCGCCGATCCGTCGGCGATCGCGCTGTACCATGTAGCGCAGCTGGCGCGCGAGCACGTCACCGTCGTCCTCTCCGGCGAAGGGGCGGACGAGCTGTTCGGCGGCTACCGCATCTACCGCGAGCCGCAGTCGCTCCGACCGCTGTCTTGGCTGCCGCTGCCGCTCATGCGGGCGCTCAACGGTTTTGCCAAGGGGCTGCCGGCGGGGCTGCCGGGGCGCAACTACCTGCTCCGCGGCACGACGCCGCTTGAGGAGCGGTTCCTCGGCAACGCCAAGATATTCACGGAGGACATGAAGGCGGAAGTCGTGCGCATGACCCGGAGCCAGCTGCAGGCGTACAAAAACCCGGTACGCATTGCGGCGGAATACTACGACAAGACGAAGCATCTGGATCCGGTCTCGCGCATGCAATATATAGATATGAATCTGTGGATGCCCGGCGACATTCTGATGAAGGCAGACAAAATGACGATGGCCCACTCGCTGGAGCTGCGCGTGCCGTTCCTCGACAAGGAGCTGTACGAGCTGACGCGCCGCATTCCGGTGCAGTACCGGCTCGCGGAAGGCACGACCAAGTATATCTTCCGCAAAGCGATGGAGGGCATCATCCCCGACTTCATTCTGAACCGGCCGAAGCTCGGCTTCCCGGTCCCGATGCGGGATTGGCTGCGCGGCGATCAGGGTGAGCTGATGGTCGAGCAGATCAAGGCGAGCGGCATCGACAGCTTCATCAACCTGGCGACCGTCGAGCAGATGGCCGCCAGACACCGCAAAGGAGAAGGCGATTATGCCCGCAGGCTGTGGGTCATCTACGTCTTCGCCCTGTGGCACGCGACGTATGTACAGGATCAGCCCGGCCGGCAGTTCGCCGCGGTCTGAGCCGGACACAGCACCCGGCCGAAAGACAGAGAGCCTCGGGCCGAAACCGGCCATCGAGGAGACAAAGGGAACAGAGGGAGAGGAAGAGCATCATTATGGGACCTTACAAAGTCATTGCACTTGACATGGATGGCACCGTGCTGAACAGCAGCCACGCCATCTCCCCCGAAAACCGCAAATGGATCGACAAGGCGATCGAAGCCGGCATCACGGTCATGTTCTCGACGGGACGGGGCGTTCAATCCGTCCAGAAGTATGTGGAGGAGCTGAATCTGCAGTCGCCCATGGTATCGGTCAACGGCAGCGAGGTATGGAAGGCTCCGGGAGTCCTCTTCAAGCGGCATCTTATGGAGACCGAATGGATCAAATGGCTGCACGGCATTGCGGCGACCCACGGCACCTGGTTCTGGGGCTATGCGGTGGAAGGACTGTTCAACAAAGACCACTGGACCGATAATCTGGACGACAAGCAGTGGCTCAAGTTCGGCTTCATGACCGACGATGCGGAGAAGCTGGCTCTCATCCGGGGTGTCCTAGAGGAGCGCGAGCTGTTCGAAATCACGAACTCCAACGTGAACAACCTGGAGATTAATCCGAGAGGGATCAGCAAGGCGAGCGGCATCATGGACGTCTGCAACCTGCTCGGCGTCAAGATGGAGGAGGTCATGGCGATGGGCGACAGCCTGAACGACCTGACCATGATCAAAGAATCCGGGCTCGGCATCGCGATGGGCAACGCCCAGGAAGAGCTCAAGCTGGCGGCGAACGCCGTGACGGCTACCAACAACGAGGACGGCGTCGCTCTTGCAATCCGCAAGTACGCCTTCGGCCTCGAGGAGTAGGAGAGGATAGAGATGGTCTGGATAGGCTGGATTCTCGTCATCGCATTGTTTGTGATCGGGATGCTGGGCGCCGTCCTGCCGGTGCTTCCGGGCGTCCTGGCCATCTTCGCCGCTTTCTTCGTATACGGGCTGTTCATCAGCTTTGAGCCGTTCGGCTTGTGGTTCTGGCTGATCCAGTCCGCGATCGTCCTGACCGTCCTCATTGCCGATTACCTGATCGGCGCGATGGGCGTCAAGCGGTTCGGCGGCACGCGCGCGTCGGTGATCGGCAGCACGATCGGCATCATCGCCGGTCCGTTCGTCATTCCGGCGTTCGGGCTCATCATCGGCCCCTTCCTTGGGGCCGTAATCGGCGAGCTGTTGACCGGCGCTTCGCCCGAGCGGGCCTTCAAGGCGGGGATCGGCGCCGTTGTGGGCTTTTTCTCCAGCTCCGCGGCCAAATTGCTATTGCAGGCTGTCATGATTGTTCTATTTTTCATATGGGTATGGTGAGGGGGAGCGTTGGACATGAAACCAGCGATTCGGGTAACGGTGTGGAACGAGTTTTTGCATGAAAAGGAAAATGAGGCGGTCCGGCGCGTCTATCCGCTGGGCCTGCATCAGGCGATCGCGGAAGGTATCCGGCAGGAGGGCGTTGAGGTGCGGACGGCTACGCTCGAGGAGCCGGAGCACGGCTTGACCGAGGAAGTGCTGAACGAAACCGACGTGCTGATCTGGTGGGGGCACAAGGCCCACGGCCGGGTGGAGGACGCCATCGTCGATCGCGTGCAGGAGCGGGTGCTGCAGGGGATGGGCTTGATCGTGCTGCACTCGGGGCATTACTCCAAAATCTTCAAGAAGCTGATGGGCACCTCCTGCAGCCTCAAGTGGCGCGAGGTAGGAGAGAAGGAGCGCATCTGGGTCGTCGATCCGGCGCATCCGATTGCTGAAGGAATCGGGCAGTATGTGGAGATTCCGCACGAGGAGATGTACGGCGAGCACTTCGACATCCCGAAGCCGGACGAGCTCGTCTTCGTCAGCTGGTTCGAGGGCGGAGAAGTGTTCCGCAGCGGCTGCACCTACCACCGCGGACTCGGCAAGGTGTTCTACTTCCGTCCGGGCCACGAGACGTATCCGACTTATTACAATCCCGACGTGCTCCGCGTCATCTCGAACGGCGTTCAGTGGGCGGCTCCCCGCCACGGCGCGACACCGGTCTATCACCATACGCTTCCGCTCGAAGAAATCCGGTCCACTAAGTAGGGAGTCGAGACACTTGGCAAAAGATTCGTTAGTCAAAGGCACGGTCATACTAGCCGCCGCCGCTCTCGTCGCCCGGGTACTCGGGGTCGTGCAGCGGATTCCGCTCGTCTACCTGATCGGACAGGGCGGGATGGCGACGTTCGGCATTGCCTTCAATATCTATACGCTGCTCCTGACGATCGCCACCGCAGGCATTCCGAGCGCGCTCAGCAAGCTCGTCTCCGAGCGGACGGAGCTCGGCCGCCATGCGGAGGCCGACCGCATCTTCCGCGCGTCGGTCCAGTTCGCGCTCGGCGCGGGCGTCGTCATGACGGTCTTTCTGCTTCTCTATGCACCGACGTATGCCAACGCATCCGGCGACGCCTCGGCGACGCTCGCGATCCGGGCGCTCGCGCCGGCGCTTCTCTTGTTTCCGCTGATCGCCATCGTGCGCGGCTACTTCCAGGGCCGCCGGATGATGATGCCGAACGGCCTGTCCCAGATCATCGAGCAGATTCTCCGGCTCGTCACCTCCATCGGCCTCGCGGCGCTGTTTCTCGCGGTCGGCTGGGGCCATGACTGGGCCGTCGCCGGCGCTTCGTTCGGCGGCGTGATGGGCAGCGTGGGCGCCGTCGCCGTGCTGGCCTGGTACTGGCGGTCGCTGCGCCGGCAGGACCGCAGGGAACGGGGCGAGACGGCCCCGGCCTCCCGCGGCGGCATCCCGGTCCGCATCCGCCAGACCCAGACGGCCGCGGCGTCCGCCCCGCAGGCGGATAACCCGCTCGCGCCCAAGGTTCTCGGCACATACGGGTCGATCTTCAAAGCGATGTTCACGATCTCGATTCCGATCGTTCTGTTCTCGCTCGCGGTCCCGCTCATCTACTTCATCGACTCGTCGATGGCGATTCCGCTGCTGCGCGGAACGATCGGCGAGACGGAGGCCAAGGTGGCGCTCGGCATTCTCACCGGACAAGCCCAGTCGCTGGCGGGCATTCCGATCATTCTGGCGATCGCGCTCAGCCAGTCGATCGTCCCGATCGTCTCCTCGGCCTACGCCCGCGGCGATTTGGTTGAGGTGAAGCGGCAGGCGGCCAAGGCGCTGCAGATCTCGGTGCTGACCGGCCTGCCGGTCGTGCTTGCGATCGTCACGGCGGCCCGTCCGATCAACGGCTTCCTGTTCCCGAACGAAGCCGGCTACGGCATCGTCGCGCTGCTGACGGCGAGCGCGCTGTTCCAGATCGTCATGCAGACGTCCGGCTCGATACTGATGGGCATCGGAGAGATGCGCCCGCTGATCGTGAACGTCTGCCTCGGCATCGTCGCGAAGCTGGTCGTCAGCCTGCTGCTGGCGCCGGTACTCGGCATGTACGGCATCGTGCTCGGCACCGCCGGCTGCTTCGTCGTCATGATGGCGTTCAACGCCCGCGTCATCCGCAAGAAGGTGCCGTTCCGCGTCATGAGCGGCCGGCGCTGGGGCGGCCTCGCCGGGGCGAGCGCGATTCTGCTCGCCGTCGGCTTCGCCGTCGAGCGGCTGTGCTACTCGCTGCTGAGCGGGCTGCCGGCCAAGCTGCTCTACCTGGTGGACGGCGCCATTACCGGCATCGTCGTGCTCTCGCTCTATCCCGTTCTCATGATGGCGCTCAAGGTCGTCACCAAGGACGACGTCGCCGGCTTCCCGGCTCCGCTCAAGAAGCTGATCGCCCGCGTCGGCCGTCTCGTCAAACGGTAAGCCGGCCCGCCTGTACGGCGAGCTCGAGCTTGCGGAGCCCGAGCGAAGCTTCGGTCGCCAGGTCCGCCTGCTCCGGTACCGCGATGGAGTCGAGGTGCCGGATCGCCTCCGGTCCGCGGCACCAGTCGTACACCGCCGGCTGCTCCAGCGGGCGATCCGGCCACGCCTCGGTCAGCGCCGGGCTGTAAAAGCGCGGGGCGCCCGCCCGCAGGGAGCCCGACCGGTCCAGCCTCTCCGTCCAGCCTTTGGACGGAGAGGCTTTTTGTGCTGGCGCGGGGGCCGCCGCGGTATACAGCTGCGGCCAGTAGTCCGCCCGCGAGCCGGTATGCGGCACCGTCCCGGCGAAGCGCTCGGCGCCCGTGAGCACGCCGGGCGCCGCGAACAGCAGCGCGTACAGCTGTCGGCCGAAGGCGATGCGCTCCTCGAGGTCGGTGAAATCCTCGAGGATGCGGCCGTAGAGCCGCAGGGCGCTGCGGGAGGACGGGGCGGGGGCTGCCGGCGGCTCCTCGGGCAGCCAGGGCAGCACGACCTGGTTCAGCTGCAGCAGCCGCTGGGCGGCCGCCGTGGGCGTCTCGAGCACCTGGCGGCGGAAGACCGGATCGTCCACGACGCGTCCCTGGATGTAGCTCTGCTCGTTGACGATGAGGGAGACGGTCAGGAGCGCGGAGGTTCCGTGCTGCCAGAAGTCCTCCCAGACCGGGCGCATGAACCGGGAGACGCCGAGCGCGGGGAGCAGGTGGAACAGAGGGCGGCCGCGTCTGCGGCTCTCCTCGTACAGCAGCAGCTGCGGATACGCGTCGCCGAAGATGAAGGCGTTGCTCCGCTCGAGCATCCGGAACGTCGTTTCGAGCCGCCCGGCATCGAGCAGGAGGGGAAGAAGCTCCCCCCGCAGATCCGTCATGCTGTAGCCGCCGCTGCGGGAGACGAGATGCGCGAGCAGCGCCCAATGGACCTCGGGGAACCGCCGGTAGAACGCCCCGTAGGCCGCCGTGCGCTCGACGTTGTTGCGGTTCGCCTGCCGGGTCTCCTCCCGCAGCCGGACGAGGAGCGCCGTCTCGTCGGGAGATGGCTGCGGCTCCACTTGCGCTTGTACCGGCCCCGCCCCCGTGTCGAGCGCTTGGCGGATCCGTTCCCGGACCCGGTCACGGTCTTCCCGGGCGATGGCGAGCCGGCGTCCGCTGCCTGAGCCGCCGCTTCCGGGCGGCCAGAGCGAAGCGGCCTTGATCCAGACGACCGATGCGGCGCCCTTGACCAGCCGCCAGAGTCCGGCCGCCTTGGACGCCGGGCCGGAGGAGGGGGAGTAGCCGCTCATGGCAGGCCTCCTTTTCAAGTGGATGGCTTTATTATTCCTAGAAACGACTTCCATAATGTACGGAAACCGTCAAAACTCTTGCTTTCTTTTCCTTTCAGCCAGTAACCTAGCATGGTATGATAGAGTTATGCCTAATATTGGCAATATGGATGAGAGAGAGAGGAGAAGGTAGATGAAACGCAAGTACATAATGTGGATCGGGGCGATGCTCGCGTCGCTCATGCTCCTGCTGACCGGCTGTCAGCCAGTGTCGGGCGTCGATCTGAACAAGGCTCTCGAGAACAACATGAACGTCGCTTCGTACGAAGGCAAGCAGGAGCTCAATCTCGAGATCGCCGGTGGGGAAGCCAACAAGGAAAAGGCTCTTGAGCTGCTGAGAAACGTATCCCTCAGCCTGACGGACATCAAGATGCAGTCTCCGGAAACAATGTCGGCAAGCGGCAGGCTGAACCTGAAATCCGCTTCCATTCCGTTCACCATGTATACGACGGACAAGGAAATGGCGTTCTTGGTGGATGGGGCCAGCAAGCCGGTTGTCATGAACCTGGAGGAGCTGGAGAAGCAGTCTGGAGAACCGATGCCGGGCATGGGCTCCGTGGTGGCCCAGCAGGAGTTGGTGCGCGCAGTCGCTCCGCTGATCATTCAGCAGCTGCCGAACCCGAATGTCGTACAGGTAGGGCAGGCGAACGAAATCATTAACGGCAAGAGACTCGCTCTCACCAAGGTTCATATCGAGATCAAGGGCAGCGAAGTGCCCGGTCTGATCGAGAAAGCGCTCGAGGCGCTGACCAAGGACGACGCTCTCTTGACCGAGATCATTACACTGGTGATGAGCCAGCAGACTGGCGTGGAGCCGGGCAAGGTCGATCCGGCCATGGTCAGCCTGATGACCCAGGCCGCCAAGTCGCAGCTGGACGAAGTGAAGGATCAGGTGATCAAGGAGCTGTACTCCGAGGACGCCAAGGAAATTCTGAACGACCGCAACTACATGAAGATGGACCTGTACGTGGACAGCAACCTGGCGGTCCACAAGTCCACCTTTGAGCTCGCAATCTTCAATCCGAATATCGACGCTGCAGCTGACGAGATCCAGAGTATCAAAGTATCGGGCGTATCCGAAATGTGGAATGCGAACCAGCCGGTTACCGCGTCCAAGGTTGACCGTTCCAAAGGCGTGCTCGAGGTAAACGAGAACTTGAAGCTGGCACATTTCCTCAAGACGCTGAACCCGAACTCCGACGCCTACAAGCTGCTGGTCAACGACCTGAAGGTGCTGAACAAGACCCTGCATATCTCCGTCGGCGAGTACACCGAGCAGCCGGACGATCTGTTCCCGGATGCGTACATCGATCCGGCCAGCGAGAAGGCAATGGTGCCGGTCCGCTTCGTAGTGGAAGGACTCGACGCGGATATCACCTGGAACCAGGAGAAGCAGCAAGTGACGATTACCGAAATTCTAACCGGCAAGACGGTCGTCCTGACAATCGGCAGCAACAAAGCTTCCGTCGACGGCCAGTCGGCTGAGCTGGAAGCGGCACCGCAATTGATCGCCGGCATCACGTTCGTACCGGTTCGCTTCCTCGCCGAGACTTTCGGCTACGAAGTCGATTGGGACAACGAGGCAAGAAGCGTGCTGATCGAGCGCAAGTAATAGCTGATGAGAGCAAGCAAAAAAGCATGAACAAGCAAGAAGCATGAACAAATGGAAGAACCCCTCGAGTGTCCCGCAAGGACGCCGAGGGGTTCTTTCTTGTGCCCACCAGAGGGCCGAGCAAGCAGCCAGCCCGGCGTCCCATAGGACGACCGGGCTGGGCGAGATCGGCATGCGATTGATTAGGATTCCGCTTCTCCGGCGGTGCCGCCGGGCTCGTCCGGAGCCGAAGGCTTCGGCTTGCCCGGAAGGCGGCCCGCCTTGCGGACCGCTTCGCGGAGGAGAAATTCGAGATGGCCGTTGACGCTGCGGAATTCATCGGCGGCCCATTGCTCCAGCGCTTGATACAGGAGCGGATCGATTCGCAGCGGGAAATTCTTCTTCGGTGCCATAGGCGAGACCGGCTCAATACAGGCTGCCCGTATTGATGACCGGGCTGGCCGCCCGATCGGATACGATGGCTACCATCAAGTTATTGATCATGGCCGCCTTGCGCTCCTCGTCGAGTTGGACGACGCCTTCCGCCTCGAGCTGGGCGATGGCAAGCTGCACCATCCCGACGGCGCCCTCGACGATCTTCTGGCGCGCGGAGACGATGGCAGCCGCCTGCTGGCGCTGAAGCATTGCGCTGGCGATCTCGGTCGAGTAGGCGAGGTGGGTCAGCCGGGCCTCCATGACTTCGACCCCCGCGACGGCCAGGCGGTGCTGGAGCTCGACGCTCAGCTCGCCGGCTACCTCCTCCGCATTGCCGCGCAGCGAGAGGCCATCGGAGAGGAAGTTGTCGTACGGATATTTGCTGGCGACATGGCGGAGCGCCGTCTCGCTCTGGATCTCGACGAACTGCATGTAATTCTCGACGTCGAAGACGGCCTTGGACGAATCGACGACGCGAAAGACGATAACGGCCGCGATTTCGACCGGGTTGCCATCCACATCGTTCACCTTAAGCTTGGCGCTGTTAAAGTTGCGGACGCGCAGCGACACCTTCTTGCGGATCGTCAGCGGTACCGTCATCCACAGGCCGCTGTCCCGGATCGTACCGAGGTAGCTGCCGAAGAAGGTCAGCACGAGCGCCTGGTTCGGCTGCACGACGGTAAAGGTGGTGAGAAGCAAGCTCGCAAGCACAAGCGAGGCCACACCGCCGACGATCGATTCCTGGATCAGCAGCACGATGCCGAGCACCGTGAGGGCAAGCGTCAAGATCACCCCCATATAGCCATTCACTTTCCATGCTTTTCTTTCTGTCATGTTCGCTCACTGCCTTTCGGAAACAAGATGGTGGAAGAAGCGGATAGCCACTTCCCGAATTCGGAAGAATCTATCCGGAAGAACAATATTGGTTTGATACCGATATGATATCACTTTTTTCTGAAGCTGTAAATAGGCGGCAAGCGACATTGACATACGGTGTGGGGCATGCTATAACAAGGAAAACTTTCTTATAGGAGGAACCGCCATGAACAAGCTGTCTACCGAAGAAGCCTTCCGCGAGCAGATCGCCGGCTCGAAACCTACCGTTGCCGTCTTCAAGGCCGACTGGTGCAAAGACTGCCATTATATCGAGCCGTTCATGCCGGCCCTTGAGCAGGCTTATGCGGACCGGCTCACCTTTGTCGTCATCGACCGAGACGAGCTGCCGGATCTGTGCGACGCCTACCATATTCTTGGTATTCCGAGCTTTATCGTCTTCAAGAACGGCCAGGAGCTGACCCGATTCGTCAGCAAGCTCCGCAAGACGCGCGAGGAGATCGAGGAATATCTCGACAAATCTTTGCAGGTAGCGGAGACTATCTCCCAGTAACGAGCCTAGAGCGCGAACCATCACACTCCCAGCCCCCTTCCGCAGCAGTCGAAGCGGCGCCCTTCCCGGCGCGGTTCTCCTGCAGCGGCGGGGGTTCTTTTGTTCTTTTGTCACAATTGGTCGTGCATTCGTCTCCCGTTTGCGGATATAATGGGAGTTGTACAGGGTCTTCTTGCAAGGCCCTTCGCTATGTCTTGTCCAAGAGAAAGTGAGGGCTACAGATGAAGGGCAAATGGCTAAGAGCACTTTCGACTGCATCCGCCATCGGCATGTTTATCGTCCTCCTGATGGGTGCGCTCGTCACGAAGACGGAATCGGGCCGGGGCTGCGGAGACGATTGGCCGCTCTGCAACGGCAAATTCATTCCCAGCTATACTATTGAATCGATGATTGAATACAGCCACCGGTTTGTGACCGCGCTGGAAGGCATTCTCGTCCTAGCGGCATTCATCGGGGTTTTAATCTTTGTAAAGCGCAAGGATGCCTTCTGGTATGCAACGACCGCGCTGGCGTTTACCGTCATTCAAGCGCTGATGGGCGCGGCAGCGGTCATCTGGCCGCAGTCGTCCGCCGTCCTGGCGCTCCACTTCGGCATCTCGCTCGTCGCGGTGGCGAGTTCTCTACTGCTCGCCATCGTGCTGTGGAATCCCGAGAAGGTTCCTCAGACCTTCGACGAGGCGGCGGCCGCCGAATCGCGCGGCAGCGCAGCCAAGCTCGCGTCGTTCCACGGACCGACTGTCGGCCTGCGGGCCGCGGTCTGGCTGACGACGATCTACAGCGTCGTCGTTGTCTATATCGGCGCCTACATCAAGCATACCGACTCCGGGGGCGCCTGCAGCGGATTCCCGCTCTGCAACGGCGAGCTGATCCCCGCGCTGTCGGGCGGCACCGGCGCCGTCTTTTCGCACCGAGTCGCTGCCATGCTGCTCGTCGCGATGGTCATCCTGCTCGTCGTGATGACCAGACGCACTGGCGTGCTGCCGGAATTCGCCAAGTGGGCGAATTGGTCGCTTGCCTTCGTCCTGCTGCAGGGCATGAGCGGCGTGCTCGTCACGTTCGCGATGGGCACGGAATGGTATCTGTTCATGGCGCTTCTGCACACCGTCTGGATCGCCGGCCTGTTCAGCGTCCTCTGCTTCCTGAGCGTGCGCATGATTCAGCTGAATCCGGACCGGCGGCAAGGGTCCGCCTACCGGCGGATCGCGGAGTAAGCGGGCAGTGGGAGGCGGGCACTTGCGAACAGGCCATCCTCGTACGATTTCATTGTCCCGTGTCCGGCCTGCGAACTAGGCGGAGCCCGTGAGCGGGACTAACCGCCGATCCGAGAATCCGGTAACCCAAGGGGCTCCTTTCTCAACCTCCGGCTTACGGAGAGGGGAGGGAGCCTCTTTTTCCAAGTTAGGCCCTATTCATGAGGAGGAATGTCGAGTGTTCGATAATTTGCGGCAGTACCTGGATTGCCTGCGCCGGGAGAACGACCTGGTAGAGATATCGGCTCCGGTCGACCCGAACCTGGAGCTGGCGGAGATTCACCGGAGAGTGATCGAGGAGAACGGTCCCGCGCTTCTGTTCACCAATGTAAAAGGAAGCGCCTTCCCGGTGGCGACGAACCTGTTCGGCACGAGCCGCCGCGTCGACCTGGCCTTTGGCCCGAAGCCGGAGCAGCTGATGAAGCAGGTGGTCGGCTCGCTGAACACGCTGCTGCCGCCTACGTTCAAAGGGCTGTGGGGACAAAAGGACATGCTGTTCGACCTGCTCAAGGTCGGCATGAAGTCCGTCTCCTCCGAGCAGGCTCCGATTCTGAAGCATTGCGACCGGGACAACCCGATGACCAAGCTCCCGGTTCTGACCAGCTGGCAGGAGGACGGGGGCCCGTTCGTCACGCTTCCGCTCGTCTACACGGAGAAGCCGGGCGGGGGAGACCATAACCTCGGCATGTACCGCATGCAGGTTTACGACGGCCATACGACCGGCATGCACTGGCAGATCCATAAGGGCGGCGGCTTCCACCATTACGAAGCGGAGCAGCGCAATGAGGCGCTTCCCGTTACCGTCTTCCTCGGCGGTCCGCCTGCGCTGATCGCATCGGCGATCGCGCCGGTACCGGAGCACCTGCCGGAGCTGCTCCTGACGTCTCTTATTCTCGGCAAGAAGCTCGGCATGACCGCCAATCCGAACGGGGGGCACCGGCTCGTTGCCGAGGCCGAATTTGCCATCAGCGGCAAGGTGCCGCCGCATGTGCGCCGGCTGGAGGGGCCGTTCGGCGACCACTTCGGCTACTATTCGCTCGCCCACGACTTCCCCGTGTTCGAAGTCGATCACGTTTGGCGGCGCGACAATGCCATCTACCCGGCGACGATCGTCGGCAAGCCGCGCCAAGAGGACTATTACCTCGGCGAATTCCTGCAGCGTCTGCTGTCGCCGGCGTTCCCCATCGCCATGCCAGGTGTCAAAAGCCTGTGGACGTATGCGGAATCCGGATTTCATTCGCTTGCCGCGGCAGTCGTACGGGAGAGCTATTCGCGGGAAGCGCTTGGCACTGCGTTCCGTATCCTCGGGGAAGGCCAGCTGACGCTGACCAAGTTCCTGCTGCTCACCGACCAGATGACCGATCTGGCGGACTTCCGTACGCTGCTTGGCATCATACTGGAGCGGTTTCAACCGGAGCGCGACCTGTTTATTTTTAATCATACTTCCCACGATACGCTCGATTACACGGGCCACGCCTTGAACAAAGGCAGCAAGGCCGTGCTCATGGGCCTCGGGGAGCCGGTGCGGGAGCTGCCCGCCGCCTATACGGCCGGCCAGCTCGACGGCATAGCCAAAGCGGCTGTCTTCATTCCGGGCTGTCTGGTCGTCTCGGGAGCTTCGTATACGGAGGATCCGGAGCTTGCGCCGCGCATCGTGGACAAGCATGCGGACCAACTTGAGAATTGGCCGCTTGTCATTCTCGCGGACGACACCGACATTGCCGCGAGCGAGAGCCTGTTCCTGTGGACCGTCTTCACCCGGTTCAGTCCGGCCATGGATCTGTACGCCCGCTCCGATATGAGACGCCATCATATCGGCTACAAGCTGCCGATCGTCATCGACGCCCGCATGAAGCCGGGCTATCCCGATGAGCTTATCCCTCTGGACAGCGTGGTGCAGCAAGTCGACTCCCGTTGGAAAGACTATTTCCCAAACGGGCTATAACCCGCCCCTGACAGCAGGAATGCCGGGCGGGCAACAATTGGTTAAGGGGGTGCCTCATGCTTCGATTCCTGTTCGACGAACCGCGGCGCAAGGAGGAAGGCCTGCTGGGCGAAGCGATGGAGGCCATCGCCTATTATTTCAATAGTCTCGATCCGATGGAGAACCATGCTCCTAAGCAGGGGAACCATCGGCATGTCCGCTACCTGCAAATTTGGATCAACGGCTTCATCCGGGCGCTCGACGAGCTCGAGCAGAGCGCTTACTGCGCCAAGCGGTATGCGGAGAGGCTGAGCAGCCGGTATCTGGAGAAAATGGACCTGCCGGAACGGGACGATTATCACCGGCACCTGTATTTTTACAAGAACGGCTTCCTGAGAGTATTCTCCATTCTGGACAAGCTGGGCTTCTTCTTCAACGAGCTGCTGCAGCTCGAGACCGAACGCTTCAAGGCCAAGTTCTCCTACTTCACGGTACTGCGCCAAATGCACGAGAAAAAGATCGAGGCGAAGCTCGAGGAGCAGCTGTTCCAGATCAAGAACGACTTCCAGGATTCGCTAACCGTGCTGCGGAACCAGCGCAATATGGAGACGCATTCGATGAATACCGAGATTATGGACGATCTTGAATACGCGAAGCGGATCGCCGATGCGTGCACGCCGATCGAGGATGTGCAGGACAACATCCGTCACCTGGACAGGGGCTTCGAGATGGTGTGTCGGACGCTCATTACGACGTTCCGCTATTTGCACGAGGAGCAGCCGGCATCGGTGGAGGAGCAGGCGGTCGAGCGGACGGCGGAAGCGGCGGAGGAGGACGCGGCGTCCGTGTCCGCCGGCAAGCCGGGGAACGGAGGCAAGCGTCAGAACGGGAACCATGCCGGACCCGGCGGTCAGTCCGGCGAGAAGCCGGGAGGCCGGCTCCGTTCGGGCACCAAGACCAAGGCGGACCCTCGAAAGCCGCGCCAAACGTCCCAGGACAAGCAGGGCGGGAACGGAGCCGACGGCCGCCGCAGAAGCCCGCAGGGCGGCTCCTCGTCCGCCTTCAAGAGCGGCAAACCCGGACGCAAGCAGCCGAAGCAGGCGGGCCGCTGACGCCCTCTGTGCCCCTCTGCTGGCGCGGCCCGCCAAGTTCGACTATACTGAGAGAACCGGCGTCCTGCTTCCGTCTCATACGGCCGGCAGGGCGCTTTTGGTTTGCTCTGTTGCGGTTCTCTGAAGGCATGTCGGTTAGAGGTTCGCGAGGAGAGACGATGGACCAATGTGGAGGAGGTACCCATGCGGCTGGATCATAAGGTAGCCTTAATTACGGGCAGTGCCAAAGGGCTGGGGAAACGGACGGCGTTTACGCTGGCCGAACTTGGCTGCGACATAGCTCTGAATTATGTACATAGCAAGGAAGAGGCCGAGGCGCTCAAGCGGGAGCTGGAGGCGCTCGGCGTCCGCGCGGAAGCCTTCCAGGCGGATATCGCGAAGCCCGGCGACGTGGAGCGGCTGGCGGACGAAGCGGCCGGCAAGCTGGGCGGCATCGATATTCTCGTCAACAACGCCGGCCCGTTCATCCGGGAGCGCCGCCGGTTCGCGGATTACGCGCGGGAGGAGATCGACTATCTCGTTAGGGGCAATCTGCTCGGTGTCATGGAGCTGGACCATCTGGTGTTGCCGGGCATGCGCCGGGCCGGATGGGGGAGGATCGTGCATTTCGGCTTCGGACACGCGGCCGAGGCACCAGGCTGGCCGCACCGCGCCGCCTACGCGGCGGCCAAGGTCGGCCTCGTCTCGTTCACGAAGACGCTGGCGGTCGAGGAAGCTCCCTATGGCATCACCGTCAACATGGTCTGCCCCGGTGATATCCGAGGCGCCCATAAGGAAGCGGGCATCGACGACGTGCGGCAGGAGACCGATCCCGAGTCGCCGCGCGGACGCCCGGGTACCGGGGAGGATGTTGCGAGGGTGATCGCCTTTCTGTGCGAGCGCCAGTCCGACTTCCTGACCGGCAACATCATCGACGTCTCCGGAGGGCTCGATCCGATCCGTTCGGTCAAAGGCTTCGCAGCCGATACGGCACCCCAACGCAAAGAAGAGTCCCTGTAGCCAGGGACTCTTCTTGCTGGATTCCGCATATGAGGCGCGGAAGAGAATTAGAAGACTTGGACAACCTCTTGAACGCCTTCGACTTCTTCCACAAGCGCGCGCTCAATGCCGGCTTTCAGCGTGATGGTGGAGCTGGGGCAGCTGCCGCAGGCACCCATCAGCTTCAGCTTGACGATTCCGTCCTCCACGTCGACCAGCTCGACATCGCCGCCGTCGCGCTGCAGGAACGGGCGCAGCTTATCTAAAACTTCAAGCACTTCATCATACATGGTGCTCTGTGCATTTTCACTCATTGATCGTCCAACTCCTTTCCTATACACTTCTTATTATAATACAGGAACGGCAAAATGGAAATGGGGCGCCGGTCGGAAGGCGCCTCCGCCCGCGAGAGGAGGAACGCGCCATGCGTCCGGTCATCGAATACTGCACCAACAATGGGCATCAGGATCCCGGCTGCCCGATGAAGCAGCTGGAGAGTAACCCGGCCTACGACGTCGTCGAATACGGCTGTCTCGGCAATTGCGGCGAATGTTATGCCAGCCCGTACGCGCTCGTCAACGGGGAACCGCTGGCGGCACCGACCGAGGAGGAGCTGTATGAGCTCATCCGCAAGGCCATTCAAGAAATCGAGGCGATCGACAGCCCGCCGGGGGAATAAGTAGCCCGGCGGGCTGTTTGCTTGAGCCGGACAGGAAGATGCTGGTCGCGAGAACCGATTCCCAGCCTCGGATTCCCGTTGCCCGCCGCCCTGCCAAGTTGGCTATCGAGTTATCGGCATGTGCCAGGACGGGAAGGATTTGGCCGACGGTCAATGAACGGCCGGCGAAAGCGGCGGTGACTCGCAGCGCGGGGGTTTTCGCCATGCAGGTCCTGCTCGTCTCTTAATAGGGCAGCGGTCGGAGCTTGCACAGCGCTGTTCACCTGCTCGGCGGGGCTAGCGGCCCCGCAGCCGGCGGCTAGCTTTAGCCGAAATGGCGCCGCGACTTCCAGAGCACGCCGCTCTTGAGCGCGCGCGGCACCATGCCGAGCATGACGGTCTTTTTGCCCATGAGGCCGAAGCCCGATTTCTTGCCGAGCGAGCCGAGGACGCCTCTCAGCTTGATCTGGCCGAGCTTGGGCGTTTCGCCCTTCCATACCGCCTCGATCACCTCGGCGACCTGCTTGCCCTGCGCACCGGCCGCTTGGGCGCTCGGCGAGAAGGCGAGGCTCGCGCAGTCTCCGACAACATAGACGTCCGGGTGCTGCGGAATTTGATGGAATTCGTTCAGCAGCACGCGTCCCTGCGGATCCTTGGGCACGTCCATCTGCTGCACGACCGGACTCGGCTGGATGCCGGCGGTCCAGACGGTAGCGTCAGTCAGTATCATCTCGCCTTGGTTGTAGATGACGCCCTCCTCGAGCCGGCTCACCGAGACGCCGTTCACCATGTCGATGTCGTGCTTCTCGAACCAGACGCGCACGAACTGCTGCAGCTTGTCCGGGAATGGAGAGAGAATGCTCTTGCCCCGGTCGAGAATACGCACGTTCAAATCGGGACGGCTCTCCCGCAGCTCCGCAGCCATCTCCACGCCGCTCAGGCCGCCTCCGATGATGCTGACGGTGCCGTACGGCTTGACGTCGTTCACCCGCTGATTCGTCTTCCGGGTCGCCGACAGCGACTGGATGCTGCACGAGAACATCTCGGCTCCGGGAATGTTATGGAACTTGTCCACGCAGCCCAAGGCAATCACCAGCACGTCATAGGAGAGGGGATCTCCTTCCAAAAAGCAGACCTGCTTCTTCTCCAAATCGACGGAGGTTACTTCCCCGTATGCTTTGGTCAGGCGCGGGTCGGTCGGAAATTGATTGCGGATTTCGATATCCGAGGCCGTGCCGGAGGCAAGCGCATAGTATTCGGTTTTGAGTCCCTGGAACGGCATCCGGTCCACAAGGGTGATCTCGATGTGATTGGCGATATCCTTGTCGAGCAGATCGTCGACGACCGCCAGGCCGCCGTAGCCGCCGCCCAATACAACTACATGTTTTATCATGGCAAAAAAACCTTCCTATTCGTGGTTTGGAGGAGAAGCAGAAAGGAGGTCTTGATAGTCTTTCTGTTCTGCTGAGAAAGTATCCCGGACCTGTCGCGAGACCCGCGAGTTTGTTCGGGTTTGATACATATTTACCCAGGCGGGTCGGATTGAACCCGCGCAGAAGCCGCTTCTCTCGCGGCGCGCAAGGAGAAGAGGAACGGGACGAAGCCCATTCCTCTCTCCTCGGGCCGCGGCGGGAAGCCCGGCTCTTATTCGTACACGTGAAGCTCGTTGTAGAACGTATCCCGTTCGACGGGAATACGGTTCGCTCCTTTGATGAGGAAGACAAGCTCGTCGCGCGTCAGCCCCTCGGGAGTCAGCGCGCCTGCCGCGTGGCTGATGCGTTCCTGGACGATCGTTCCGTGCACGTCGGAGGCGCCCATCTGCAGCGAGATCTGGGTCAGCTGGGTGCCCATGTTGATGAAATACGCCTTGATGTGCTGGATATTGTCACACATGAGCCGGCTGATCGCCGTCGTCTTGAGGATATCCATTGCCGAAACGCGTCGCTTGATGCCCGCATTGACGCTGGCCGGCTGCACCGAGTTGGGGATGAAGACGAGGAAGCCGTTCGTTTCGTCCTGCAGCTCCCGCAGGTAGAGCATATGCTGGATGCGCTCCTCCATCGTTTCGATGCCCCCGTACAGCATGGTGGCGTGGGTCTTCATGCCGAGGCCGTGCGCGACCCGCTGAACCTCGAGCCATTGATCGGTCGTCGCTTTGCCGACACCCATTTTTTTGCGGTAGCGCTCGGACAGAATCTCCGCACCGCCGCCCGTCAGCGAGCTGAGTCCGGCGTCCAGCAGCGTCTTCAGGACGTCTTCATAAGAGAGACCGCTGATGCGGGAGAAGAACTCGATCTCCGCTGCGGTGTGCGCCTTGATCAACACGTCCGGATACCGGGCCTTGAGCGCCTTGACGTAGTTGACATAGTAGTCGAAAGGCACGGTGTTGTTATGGCCGCCGGTAATATGGAACTCCCGCATGCCCGGGTGGTAATGCTGGTCTATGTAGGCGAACATCTCCTCCGGGGACAGGGTGTAGGCACCTTCCTCGCCAGGATCCCGGCGGAAGTGACAGAACCGGCAGTGGGCTTCGCATACATTGGTGAAATATAGGCTCATCGTCTCGATGAAGTATACCTTGCGGCCGTTCATTCGCAGATTGACCTCGTTGGCCATCTGGCCGATGGCCATCAGGTCGTCCGACTCGTACAGGAACAGGCCGTCTTCCTTGGACAGCCGCTCACCGGCCGTTACTTTCTCCCTGATCGCCGCCATCCGCGTCTCCGGTGTGGGGATTACAATGCTCATCCGCTCAGCTCCTTTTGTTTGCCATTTGGAGGGGAAGACAGACTCCAGCCCCGGTATCCTTGTCGGGAATGGCGGGGCGGGTCGCGCTCTCCTCATCCGTGTGTTGCGCGTAAACCGTCGATAAGAAAGGGATTCATACGAAAAAGCCCGGTCAGACAGGCGTTCTTCCTATTATAAACCTACCTGTCAGGACCCGGCAAGACACAGTTCGCCAGCGGTCTGCATGGGAAACGGTGGAAAGTTTATCGAATTGTCACTATTTTTGCTTCCATTATTTTGAAAAATGTGTATACTTAAAAACAATGTGCGTGAACAAATATTTCACCATTTCCAAAAAATGGCGAAGATTGGTGCCGCCGCGAAATTTAGAGCAAAGGTGATAAGAAGTGAAAAGCGTTTTGCTGGAAGCAGATCTTAGTCAGGAAATCGAAGACGCCAGAAGAACCATGATCCAACTTGGCAGCCAACTCGGTTTTTTGCACCCGCGCGTGGTAGAGAGCAGCGAGAATTTGGACAAGCTGCTACTCCGTTACTACTTCGAGGAGAAGTCTGAACAAGTGCACAACGTTCGCCGTCCTTCTTGAGGCGGCAGGTAAATAGGGGTATACTATATATATGGGAATGGATCTTGCAGCATTCTTGTTGAGACGAACCGCTGATAACGGTTAGCCGTTCCATATAGAAGGAGGGACTCCTATGATTACCATTACCGAATCTGCCAAGGAAAAGATTCAAGAATTGATGGATTCGCAAGACACGCCGGGCCTGTTCCTTCGACTCGCCGTCAAGGAAGGCGGATGCAGCGGATTCTCGTACGGAATGGGTCTCGACGACGAGAACCAGGAAGGCGACGAAGCGCTGGACGTTAACGGCCTGAAGGTCGTCATCGCCGGCGACAGCCGCAAGTACCTGAACGGAGTCGAAATCGACTACAAGGATATGGGGATGGGCGGAGGCTTCACCATCGACAATCCGAATGCGGTCGCTACATGCGGCTGCGGCAACAGCTTCCGTCACAGGGAAGAAGAAGGCCAAGTGGAGAAGTGCGACGATTAACGGACAGGGCGGGGGCTGGCCTCCGCTCGCCGAACAGCCCTTTGCAGACCGGGATGGCCCGGGACGGCAAAGGGCTTTTTGTTGTCCAGGGCAATCCCGGCCAGAACCAACGGGTAGGAACCGGACCCGTCAGGCGAGCGGCCCGAGGTCGATCCAGTATCGCTTGATAACCGTCCCGTCTTCCTCCGTATGATCGGCATCCGATACGCCGCCATTGCGGAGGATAGTCTTCTCGGAGGGGATGTTGCCGGCATCGCAGACGACGAGCGCCCGCTTGATGCCGAGTTGGCCAGCCTCCCCCAGGGCGAGCGCCAGCAGCCGCGTCGCGAGGCCTTGTCCGCGCGCCGAGGGCCGGATGCCGTATCCGATATGTCCTCCGCTGCTGAGCAGCTTGTCCGTCAGCCGATGCCGGATATTGACCGCCCCCAGAACCGATCCCTGCTCGTCAACTAGCCAGAACGTCGAATCGGGCACCCATCCTTCCGGTAGGTTCTCGGCGTATTCACGGCTTCCCAGCCAGGCGATCATCGCTTCGAATTCCGACGGATCCTTGCCGATCACCCAAGGGACCATCGGCTCCCCGCTTCTTTTCCATTCCTCATAAAACGCTTGATAGGCGTCGCGGTAGCGAATATCCGGCTTTTGCAGCCATACCTTCGGCTCCATGCGTATCCATCTCCCTTCTTGGACTCCCGTGCCGCCCTGTGTCCCCATTATACTGGGTACGGGAGGAAGGAGGAGGAAAACATTACCGCCAAAGGTCCGTTGGCCCCGGTATATCATTCGTGATATACTATAGGAGCAGAGCAGAGTCTAGCTGCCTGCTTCATAACCTTTTTTTCTTCTCTTCAACTTTTGGCGCTCGTCCGGGTTTCCCGTGACGCGGCGTCCTTTTTTGGGTTCAGGGGGCGGTTCGGGACGCTGCCGTCCTGGTCTAAGGTTCTAAGGAAGGGCGGGGCGGCATAGGCTGAGGCAAGAACCCAAAGGGCGGAGGCGAGCGGCCGTATGGAAGAAAAGCTGGCCAGATATTTCGAGCTGAAAGAGGCGCAAAGGGCGCTGGAGGCTGAGCTGGACGAGCTGAGGAAGGAGCTGATCCGGGTGTTTCCGGGGCCGGTCGTGTGCGAGATCGGCGGCTATCGTCTCAAGGTGGCGGTCCAGGAAAGACGCGACTACCGCGATGAGGCGCTCTATGCGAAGCTCCCCGATCCGGGCTTGTGGCGGCATGTCTCCAAGGCCGATGCGGGCAAGGTGACGGCCATGGTCAAGATGAATCTGCTCAGCGAGGATATGCTGGAGGGAGCTTACAGTGTCAAGCAGGTGCCCGTTCTTCAGGTAAGCCGTCTTTAAAGCGGCTTACTTTTCTTTCTTTTCATCTTGTAAGCGCATACATTATAATGGAAGAAACTGCAAAAAAGGGTCCCGAAGGACCCTTCTCGCAAAGCGGCCGGCTTGGCGGAATATGCTCCTAGCCGAGAGCGCTTAGCGTGTCGATCTCGTCCTCCGACAGGCGGAGCAAGGCGGCCGCCGAGCTGTCGGCGATGCTCTCCGACTTGCTCGCGCCGGGGATCGGGAGCATGTTGGGCGACAGGCTGAGCAGCCAAGCGAGCGCGACACGCTGCGGAGACACGCCGTGCCTCGAGGCAATGTCCGCCACCTCGTCCCGGCGTCCGAGCTCTCGCGCCTTGCTCATCCCATTCAGCGGGCTGTACGGGAGGAAGGCAATCCCGAGCTCGTCGCAGCGCTTCAGCACATCGGCGGAGGAGCGATCGAACAGATTCATCCGGTTCTGAACGCTCACGATAGAGCAGATCGTGCGCGCCAGATCCAGCTGGGCGACCGATACGTTGGATAACCCGACATGCACGATCTTGCCTTCCCGCTGCAGCTCGGCGAGTGCTCCGACCGATTCCTCGAACGGAACGTCGGGATCGGGCGCATGGAGCTGGTAGAGCTCGATCACATCGCGGTTCAGCGCCTTCAGGCTCGCCTCGCAGGCGGCTTTCAGATGAGAAGGGCGGCCGTTCCGTTTCCACTCGCCGCCCGGCCGGGTCGTGCCTCCCTTGGTTGCTATCGTGACGTCCTGCCGGCCGGCCAGCGCTTTGGCGAGGAGCCGCTCGTTGTGGCCGACGTCATGCTCGTCCAAGCAGTAGGCGTCCGCCGTATCAAAGAAAGTAACGCCGTGCTCAATCGCGGCATGAATCGTCCGGATCGCGTCGTCCTCGGGCGGCCGGCCCTGGATCGAGAGGGGCATGCAGCCCATCCCGATGGCCGAGACCTGGAGGGAAGTAGGGCCGAGCTTGCGGACGGGCAGCTGTTGCTTCGCATTCATGGATAGACAGCCTCCTTCATGGTATTTGCTTCCATGCTGTCATCCTTTACCCGTCTCGTCAAGGGGTCAATTCGCAGTGGAGGAATCAAATGTCTGTCAAGCGAAAGTGGGCGGAGGCGATCCGCCGCGATCTGCAGCTGTATATGAGAGCCCACCAAAATTGCTGGAACCAGCGGCTTCATTACGTCGCGTTCCTGGCGGCGCTGGTCGCCTGGATCTGCTTGTTCCTCGATATGCGCTGGACGGTCGCGCTGGCGTTCGTCCACTATGTATGCGCCTGGGTCGGCCACTTCGGCTTCGAGAACAACCATCCCGCCGCGTTCCGCTATCCCTGGGTCGGATTCTACGCCGGCTTCCTCTGGTTTTTCCTCCGCACCTACGAGCTGGTCACGCGGCGGCGGGTACTGCCTGTCTGCGGGAAGAACCAGGAAGACAACGGACACGGAATCGGCGGCTAGATCGGCCTCAGGACGCCGTCCGCCGGTACTTCCACGAGCGCGATCGCCTGCTGGAATTCCCAGCCGCAGGCGGGACAAGAGAACGTGTGCGTGCAGACGCCCTGGGCGGCCCCCGGGAAGCCGTCGGTCATCGCGATGTCGTCCTGCTCCCGGTAAGGGGCGTACGGGCCGAGCCAATCAGAGAAGCGGCCGCAGTCCTCGGCGAGGGTGCCGCAGGCCAGGCAGCAGGCGGCTTCGCGCTCCAGGCCGTTACAGACGGGGCAAATAGCAGACAAGGGTATCCCTCCTAACCATCCGGTCATCCGGAGAATAGGAGTAGGATACCCTTGCAGAGAATCGGCATACCGATCTAGAATTTGAGGTTGCTGCTGTGGCCCGGGGCCAGCTTGGCCGTCGGGTCGATATAGACCTTGGCGTTATTGATCGCGGTAGGAGCTTCACCGAAGCCGACGGCGATCAGTTTGACCTTGCCCGGATAGGTAGTCACATCGCCTGCCGCGAAAATGCCGGGAATCGTGGTCTCCATCCGGGAGTCGACAACGATCGAGCCTCCGTCGATCTCAAAGCCCCACTCGGCGATCGGCCCGAGGCTCGAGATGAATCCGAAGTTGACGATAACGGCGTCCACGTCCAGCTCGGACGTTTCGCCGGTTTTGACGTGCTTTAGCGTCACGCTCTCGATGCGGTCTTCGCCGTTCAGTGCGGCGATCTCCGTCGGCGTGACGACTCGTACGGACGAATTCTGCAGCTGCTCCACGCTGTGCTCGTGCGCCCGGAACTTGTCGCGGCGGTGAATCAGCGTCACCTGCTCGGCGATCGGCTCGAGCATCAACGCCCAGTCGACGGCCGAATCGCCGCCTCCGGAGATGAGAACCTTCTGGCCGCGAAAGGCGTTCAGGTCGCTGACGAAATAATGAAGGTTCTTCTTCTCGAACCGCTCCGCTTCCGCCAGCTCCAGCCGTCTCGGCTCGAAGGCGCCGACGCCGGCCGTCAGTAGTACCGCACGGCCGTAGTGAACCCCCTTGTCCGTCGTCACCTCGAAATGCCGCTCTTCCTTCTTCTCGACCTTCAGCACCTTCTCCTCAAGGCAAGTCTCGATGGGAAACCGGCTCATCTGCTTCGTTAGATTATCGACGAGCTCCTGGGCGCGGACCTGCGCGAACCCGGCTACGTCGTAGATGAATTTTTCCGGATAGAGAGCAGCCAGCTGTCCGCCCAGCTGGGGCATGCTTTCAATGACCTTCACGCTCGCATGCCGCATGCCTCCGTAGAAGGCGGCAAACATGCCGGTAGGTCCTCCCCCAATAATAATAATATCTGTCATCGCCTGCTGCTCTGAAGACACTTGCGACACCTCCGTCAAAGAATGATCTTAATTATAATCAACCAGCTTGCCGATGGAAACCCTAATCTATCAGAAAGTTCGAAAAAACCTAACAATTAATGATAGAATTTCCTCCTCTCTATAGCAGCTACCATGTCATGTCTCTCAAATTGCTGCTAGGCATTGCGTCTTGCCTTTTGCTAGGGCCGGTTGTATCCTTGCTATAACTCGTGTACATTTTCACAAAATCAAGCAGATCGGAAGCCCGCCGGCCTGGACTTGAGGCAGGGAACTGGTCGAGAGGAGAGCGGAATGAGACATTGCAGCGTGCAAGTAAGAGGCCTGCTGACGCGGGAGGAACTGGACCGGTACAATGCCCTGATGGACGTCGGCCATTTCCTCGAAGAACAGAAGCGTTATGATCTAGTGTATACCGTTCAGAAGGAGATAGACATTCTGATTCTACCCGCGATCGAGCGCCTGAAGGAAAAAAGCCGGCAGCGCGACCGCGAGACGGCCGAGTATCTCGCAAGCCGCGGGCAGGACAAGCAGGCAGGCGACGAAGGCTAAGCGGTTCACTAGGAAGCTAGGGCAGGATTGAAGCGGCGAAGAGGGCACTCCGCTCGACAAACGGGCGGCATAGCCGGGCTGAGTCAGCCCTATGAGCGAAGCGCCGGCCGCATGACCGAACCTGTGCCGGCAGCAGGGTGTGAACACAGCCGGCCGACAACGCAAACCAGCATGGCCGAACCTTGCCGGAGGCAAGGCCGCACATAACCGGCCTCACAACGAAAAAAGAACCCGCACCGATAGCGTGCGGGTTCTTTTGCGAATAGCAGCCTGCTGCGCCTAAGGCGCTATCGCCAGCATCCGGGCTCTACAGCTTCAACAGGCTGTTCACCTTGTCCGCGTCGAGCAGATTGCCGACGAAAAATTCGCCGAACTCGCCGAACCGGGCGCTTACTTCGTCGAAGCGCATCTCATAGACCAGCTTCTTGAACTGAAGCGGATCTTCGGCGAACAGCGTGACGCCCCATTCCCAATCGTCGAAGCCGACCGAGCCGGAGATGATCTGCTTGACCTTGCCGGCATAGCTGCGGCCGATCATGCCGTGGCTGCGCATGAAGGAGCGGCGGTCTTCCATGGAGAGCATGTACCAGTTGTCTCCGCCCTCGCGGCGTTTGTTCATCGGGTAGAAGCAGATGTGCTTCCACTTCGGGAGAATCGGCTTGAGGCGGGCGACCACCTCGGGGCTCTCCATCGGGTCGCTGCCCGGCTTGGCCATGTAGCTGCTGAGCTCGACGACCGAGACGTACGAATACGTCGGGATGAGATGCTCCCCAATGCGGGACTTGTTGAGAGCCGTCTCCAGCTCGTTCAGCTCCTCCAGCGTCTCTCTCAGGTGCATGATGACGAAATCCGCCTTTTGCCCTACGACCGAATAGAAGGCGGTGCTGCCCTCCTTGCGGTCCTCGGTGGCCTGCCAGTCCGCCATCATGCCGTGCAGCTCGTCAATGGCCTGCTGCCGTTCTTCCTCGCTCAAATATTTCCAGGTCGCCCAGTTGATGCTGCGAAAATCATGCAGGGCGTACCAGCCTTCCAGCGTTTCTACCGCTTCGCTCATCGTGTCAGCTCCTTCTTATCCTATGCCCGTCCTGGCCGATAAGGGAGGACGAGCCGTGCTTTCATCTATTGTAGCCAATTCGCCGAGCCTTTGGCAAATACCGCGCGAATGTCTTGAAACCGTCAAAACTCGGGCGGTCTCTGTCTTTACTTTTGTCGAAACGGTAGGCTAAAATATAGGCAGTACGGCCGTCCGACGGCCATGCCGGAGACTATCCGGCACGTTGCTTAGCTATTCCGAAATGGAGTGAACGCGTTCATGAGCGCCTTGATTATTGAGCTGCTGCAGTGGTTCGTGCTGACCCTGCTTTCGTTTGTCATGTTTTTCGGGCTGGGCTTCATCATCAACATGCTGATGAAGACGACCTGGTTTCCGATTTACGCTTATTTCATCTTCGTCGCCGGCCTGATCTGGTGGACCTGGGGGTCCGAATCGCTTGTGGAGAATATCAAGAGCTACACGCTGGCCGATTACATCCCGCTGATCGGCGGAATGGCGGGCGCGATCGTGAGCGGCTATACGATCAAGACGCTGCGGCTCAAGGGCTTCAAGATGTTCTAACAGCGTCTCCTTCGGCATGGAGCCTCCCGGGCGGGAGGCTTTTTTTGGTGCCGAGACTTGGCGACATGGCTCACCTTTTGTCCGCGACGTATGGTAGAATGAGAGCATTATAGATTCGCTCGGGAAGGGTTAGACGACATTATGAAGGTTTCCAACTTGCTGCATTTCACCGAGAATCACCGGTTCTGCGTAAGCCGGGAGTTTGCGCTGGGTCCTCTGGAGTACAGGCTGCTGTACGCCCTGTATCAGCCGATGATCGGAGCGGCGGCGGTCTCCGTCTACCAGACGCTCTATCAGCAGCTGCCGGTGGACAAAGTAGGCTGCTCGGGGCTCGAGCAGCAGCGCAAGCTGTTCCTGTCGCTCGGCATCGACCCGGGAGAACGGGGGCGCAAGCAGGTTCAGGACTTGACCTCGCTGCTCGAGGCGGTCGGTCTGCTGCAGACGTTCCGGCGGCTGCTCGTGGCCGAGGAGGAGTATATTTACGAATACCAGCTGGCGAAGCCTCTTGCGCCGGCTGAATTTTTCCGCAATCAGCATCTGACGCTGCTGCTCCGGGACAAGGTCGGCAAGTACACGGTATTGGCGCTCAAGGACGAGCTGACGGCCGAAGAGCCCGAAGAGCTAGCCGAGTCGCAGCCGGAGAACCTGTCGGTTCCGTTCTACGATCTGTTCCAGCTGAACACCCGCGTCATCGACTACGAGCTCGAGCAGGCGCTCTATCAGGCCGCACCGGCCAAGGCGGCGAGCGGGCAGCCGGACGTCGTTACCAAGGGCTTCGATTATGCCGATATCATTCAGCGGTTTCCCCGGGGCTCGGTGAACCGGCCGCACGTTGAAGCGTTCAAGTACCGGCCGGACCAGCTCGCGGTTCTCAACCTGACAGCCAAAAAGTACCGGCTCTCCCTGCAGGAGACGTGCCGCCTGCTCGACGAGGACGATCTGTTCGACGAGGAAGGCCGTCTGCGGGAAGAGGTGCTGAAGGCCAAGGCGAACGAGCTGTACCGCCAGATGAGGAGCCGGGAGGAGCAGGTGGTCCGCCAGCTCGCCCGCAAGGCGGCGGCCGAAGGCGAGGAGGCGACTCCCGCTGAGGAAAAGCCGGTGGAGATGGCCTACTATCTGGAGGTCCCCACCATTTTTCAGGGGCAATGCAACATTCACCAGTACAATATGATTTTGCGCAACGAGCCCTATACGCTCGTGCTCGAACGGTTCTTCCCGCAGGGAAGCGTGCCGGACGGCGTGCTCAACATATTCGAGAAGATCGATCTGAACTACCGCCTGAACGAAGAGGTCATCAACGTACTGATCCACTTCCTGCACACGGATCGGCGTTCGTGGGCCAAGTCGTCCATCGAGGCGGTCGCCTCGGACATGCTCGGCAAGCAGGTGCTCACGTACGAGCAGGCGGTCGACTACATCCGGGAGAAAGCCCGCTACAAGGAACAGGCGGCCAAGGGCGGGTATGCGCGCGGCGGCGGCTCCCGCTCCACCGCCCGGACCGCCAAGCCGAAGCCCAAGCTTCCGGTCGTCACCGAGGCGGCGGCAGCCCGGAAGCTGTCCGAGGAAGAGCTGGAGCGGATCCGGCGCAAGGCGCTGAAGCTCGACGGCAAGCTGTAGGCGGAAGGATATGGATGCCGCATGAGGACGGCGCATAGCAGGAACAACGGCCGCGAGGCCGGCTTAAAAGGAGGAACAGCGGATGGAATCGCTCGGCGATCTGCTGAAGCAGCTGTCGGACAATCCGCTGCTGCGCAACCGCGAGGAGAGGCTGCGCGAGCTGGCGGTTCACCCGCTTGCCGTGCAGTGGCGCAGGCAGTACCCGTTCATACGGGAGGAAGATCTGAAGCTGAACGCGAACAAGCTGTATCAATTCGTCACGGAGCAGTCCCGCTGCGCGGCCTGCCCGGGACTCGACAACTGCCCGAACGACCTGCAGGGGCATTATACGGAGCTGTCCGCCGAGCAGGTGAACGACCGGACGCATATCTACGACCGCAAGACCGCTTGCGGCAAATATACCGCGTACGAGAGCCAGCGGCAGGTGAGCGCGCGCATCCGCAGCTTCTATGTGGACGAGCGGTCGCTGAACGAGGGCTACTCCGCCGACGATATTTTTTCAATCGATCTGGAGCGCGCGGAGGCGGTCGACAAGCTGCTCGATTACATCGTGCTGACCAAGGAGCAGGGGCTCCAAAAGCGGGGGCTCTACCTGATGGGGGACTTCGGGACGGGCAAAACGTTCCTGATGGGCTATCTGCTCCACGAGCTGGCCAAGGCCGGCCATACCGGCGTCATCGTCTACATGCCGGACTTCGCCGAGGATCTCAAGGCGATGTTCCAGGAGCCGCACAAGCTCAAAGAGACGATCGACCTGCTCAAGGAGACCGATCTGCTCGTGTTCGACGATATCGGGGCGGAGAACATGAACCCCTGGCTGCGCGATCATGTCATGGGCTCCATCCTCAACTATCGGATGAACCGCAAGCCGACCTTCTTCACGTCGAACCACGATCTGAACGACCTGGAGAAGCACTTCAGCTTCACCAACCGGGACGGCGATGACGAGTTCAAGGGGCAGCGGATCATGGACCGCATCCGGCCGTTCGTGGATGTCATCCTCGTGACCGGGCGAAACAAGCGGGGCGACGCGCGGTAGAATCCACGGTAGTGGCAGCTGCAGAGGCTAAGTATGGAGGAGACGGGAGCGGGAGCGCTACGGCAGGCGCGGCGATGGAGCGGCGCCTGCCACAAGCATAGCGGTGCGGGAGCTCCCGCCCAAGTCCAGCCGCAGCCGCGCGCATAGGCGCGCACAGAAAAAAGGTCTGAAGCCTTCGCTTCAGACCTTTTTTGGCTGTAAACCGACGGAGCTTATATGATCTGCGCAATAACCGCCGCGACGATGGCGATCAAGAAACAAGCGCCGAACATGCCGACGAAGCCTTTGACGGTATCCCCGAAATCGTCAACTTCGCCTTCCAGCGGATGATGGCCGGGATGCTTGGGATCGAGCATGAGCTTACCTCCTAGTCGTGGTACACGTCTTCCCCTAGTATACCCAACCGCCGCGAATGTTGTAAACCCTGGAACCAGGGCGCGCGTATGCAAGAGGAAATTTCACAGAATAGCCATATTTGCCAGGCGGCCGGCTTCTTTCGCCCGCTGCAGGGAATTATGAAAACGACATGGTTTGTGGTATACTGTATCTACCTGCCGGAATGGCGGATTAGCAGCAATTCCATGAAGCAAACCAACGCTAGAGAAAGAAACAAGGAGGTATTTTCATGGCTATCGTGAATGTATCCGATCAATCGTTTAAAGAAGAAGTAGAAGGACAAGGTACTGTTCTTGTCGATTTTTGGGCTCCGTGGTGCGGACCCTGCAAGATGATCGCTCCGGTACTCGAGGATCTGGATCAGGAGATCGGCTCCGAGGTGAAGATCGCCAAGCTGAACGTCGATGACAACCCGGAGACGGCATCCCGGTTCGGCGTTATGAGCATTCCGACTCTGATCGTCTTCAAGGACGGCCAGCCGGTCGACAAGGTGGTCGGCTTCCAATCCAAGGAAGCGCTGAAGAGCGTCGTCGGCCGTCACCAGTAATCGTCCCGCATATAGAGAAGCAGTGAAAAGCTCTTTTTCCGCTTTGCCGAAAAAGGAGCTTTTTGCTATGAAAAAGGCGGGTTCATCTAGGGGAAAGGAGGCACCCGCCCATGAAGGAGTTCATCCGCGAAGAGATCCGCCGGAAGCTGGCACTGCTACCAGACCAGCCGGGCTGCTATCTGATGAAGAACAAGGAAGGCACCGTCATCTATGTCGGCAAAGCCAAAATTCTGAAGAACCGGGTCCGGTCGTACTTCACCGGAAGCCACGGCGCCAAAACCCAGCGGCTTGTCTCGGAAATAGCGGATTTTGAATATATCGTCACCGCGAACAACGTGGAAGCGCTCATTCTGGAGTGCAACCTGATCAAGCAGTATTACCCGCGCTACAACGTGCTCCTGAAGGACGATAAGTCCTTCCCGTACATCAAGATCACGCATGAAGCGCATCCCCGGCTCGAGGTGACGCGCAAGGTCGTGCGGGACAAGGGCAAGTATTTTGGCCCTTATCCGAACGCCTATTCGGCGCAGGAGACCAAGAAGCTCCTCGACCGCCTGTACCCGATGCGCAAGTGCCGGACGCTGCCGGACAAAGTTTGTCTGTATTACCACATCGGCCAGTGTCTAGCACCGTGCGAATTCGAGGTGCCGCAGGAGGAGTATGACCGTATGGTCCAGGAAATCAGCCGGTTCCTGAACGGCGGCCACCAGCAGATCAAGAAGGAGCTCGGGCAAAAGATGCTGGAGGCGGCCGAGGAGCTGCAATTCGAGCGGGCGAAGGAGCTGCGCGACCAGATCGCCCATATCGACGCCGTCATGGAGAAGCAGACGATCACGATGACCGATCTCGTCGACCGGGACGTGTTCGGCTACGCCTCGGACAAAGGCTGGATGTGCGTGCAGATTCTCTACATCCGCCAGGGCAAGCTGATCCAGCGGCATGTCTCGCTGTTCCCGTTTTACGGGGAAGAGTACGAGGATTTTCTCTCGTTCGTGACCCAGTATTACAGCGAGAATCCGGCGCTGCCGAAGGAGATTCATCTGCCCGCGCCGCCGAAGGCCGGGGAGGAAGAAGCGGCGGAGCCGGGGAAGGCGGCCGGCGCTGCGTCGGTACCGGCTAACGCATCGGTGCTGGAATCCACGGGCGAAGCCGCCGCCGCGGGAGCGGGGCAGGACTCGCTAGCGGCGGCGGACGAAGGAGATGAGCACGAGGAGACGGAGGAGCGCCAGCCCGCAGAGGGCGCCCACGGACGCTCGGATTTGCGTCAGGCGCTCGAGTCATGGCTCAAGGTGAAGGTGTTCACGCCCCGCCGCGGCTCCAAGAAGCAGATGGTCGAGATGGCGTGCGACAACGCCCGCGTGGCGCTCGACGAGAAATTCCGCATGATCGAGCGGGACGAGAAGCGCACGGTCAAAGCCGTCGAGAACCTCGGCGAATGGCTTGGCACACCGCCGATCCGGCGGATCGAGGCGTTCGACAACTCGAACATCCAGGGCGTGGAGCCGGTGTCGGCGATGGTCGTCTTCGTCGACGGCAAGCCGGACCGTAAGGAATACCGCAAGTACAAGATTCGGACCGTGCAGGGGCCGGACGACTATGAGACGATGCGGGAAGTCATCCGCCGCCGGTACGAGCGCGTGCTGAAGGAGAACTTGACGCTGCCCGATCTCATCGTCGTCGACGGCGGGCGCGGACAGATCTCCGCGGCGGTCGACGTGCTGGAGAACGAGCTAGGCCTGTTCGTCCCAGTATGCGGCCTCGTCAAGGACGCCAAGCACAAGACGGCGCAGCTCATGTCCGGCGACCCGCCGGAGGTCGTGCCGCTGCCGCGCGACAGCCAGGAGTTCTACCTGCTGCAGCGCATCCAGGACGAGGTGCACCGGTTCGCGATCACATTCCATAGGGAGCGCCGGGGCAAGTCGATGGTCGAGTCGCAGCTGGATGCGATCCCCGGCATCGGCGAGAAGCGGCGCAAACAGCTGCTCAAGCATTTCGGTTCCGTCAAGCGGATCCGTGAAGCGGCCGTGGAGGACTTCCGCGCGATCGGCATCGGCGAGAAGCTGGCGCGGACGATTCTTGCGGGCCTCGGCGGGATGCCGGCCGAGGAGGAGGCGTCCGCGGGCGCGGAGCCCGCTGCGGACGGAGGCGATTGGACGGCCGAAGCGCCGGAGCACGCTGCCGGGAAGGCCGGTCCGCAGGACTAAGGCGGTGCAGCATGAAGCATGCCTTCTCCTAAACGCAAAAGAACACCCCCGGGTGACCTAACGGTCGCCCGGGGGTGTTTTTGCGTGCAGAGGCATGCGAGCCGGTGGACGCGCTTGGCGCCGCGGCTGCAACGGCGGGAGCCGCTCGGGCTACGCCGGCCAGCGCACTTGGCGCGTCCGGCTGAAGTAAGCGCGGGCCGCATAGCCGATCAACGCCGGCATGGCGATATAGAGCAGGCCGAGCACGATATAGCCCGGCGTCGGCTCGGTCACCATGAGCGAGAGCGACATCAGGATGATGTCCATCGTGGCGTGCGCATAGATGGCCGTGATGAGCCCATATTTCAGGAACACATAGCCGAAGATGAGGCCGAGGATCGTGACCTCGAACAGTCGCGTATAGCTCGGGTAGATCGTATAGCCGGTATGGCCGAGCGCCCAGATGATGCTCGGGACGAGCACGGCCAGGAAGCGGAAGCGGACGATTTTGCGGAAGAAGGCAATGCCGAACAGCCGGTAGGTAACCTCCTCCGAGATGCCCGCCATCCAGGCCAGCAGCGGGAACAGCCAGGGGCGGTACAGGTTGAGCGTCGACTGCGTCGGATCGGTGATGGCGAACGAATCGAACGCTTCGCCGGCTATGTAGAAGAGCACCTGCTGCACGCCGAGAATGAACAGGCAGATGAGATAGCCGCGGCCCATGCCGTAGAACATCTCCTCGCCGAAGGACGGCTCGCGCATCGACGGCCAGGCGTTCCAGCCGCGCGCCCGCCACATTTGATCCCCGGTGACGAGCGACAGATACATGGCGATTGCCATAATGGCGATCAGCACGTAAGTGAGCGTCAAGTAGATGCCGGGGTCTAGCGTGCCGCTCAGCTGGTCGGGCTCGAGATCGGTCAGCGCGCCGGGCAGGCTGTTCGCTGCGTGAAGCGCATAGAGTCCGGCAAAAATAAGCGTAAGCAGCAGACCGCGGGAGAAGGTGATCTCCCGCCGGTGGATGATGGCGAGGATGAGCGCGGCGAGTCCCATCAGGAGCGTCAACCCGGGACTGATGAGCGACATCCTCTGCGCCGCCTTCTCTTCCTGCGCCAGCCAGACACGGAACGATTCGGGTTCCTGGAAAACAGGCGAGAGGCCAGTGATCTGGGTGCCGGATAATCCGATCTTCACCTGCAGGACAGCGTCGCCGATCCGGTCCTTGCGGCTCTCGTAGACGTAGCGCAGGCCCGTTCCCTCGGCCGGCTTCAGGACGAAGTCGGCCGGCTCATAGCCGGCGCTCCGGAGCGCTCCCTCCGCGAGCTCTTTGCGCTTCGCCTCCGTCGTTTGTCCGGACGCAGCCGCTCCGTATCGCATCCAGCCGATTGCCTCGGGGTTATCCATCCGGACGCTCACGACGTACTTGGGTGCGGCCCCGCCGCCGCCGATCGCGACCTGCCAATAGTCGATCGGATAGCGGGCACCGTATGTTTCCTGATAGGAGGCATTCAGCTTATACTTTTGCAGATAGCCGCTCAGCTCCTTGTCGGACTGGTGCAGGACGGCCGCATCCTGGTTGACGGCGAAGGAGGGGTCCCGCTCGGCGATTAGGGCGCGTGCCACGGCCGCCGCCTGCTCCTTTGAGACCTTGGGGCGGGTGGTCTCCTCCTCCATGGACGTATCCGTCGCCGTCTGCACGAGCAGGACCGCGGCATACAGAACGACTCCGATGAGAGCGAGAATCAGCAAGCTCCGATTCATACGGTGAGGCATCAAGGGCATTCTCCTTCAAATACGTCTTTTTTATCAAAGGTACCATAACCGGGAGAGCGGTTCCAGTTTTCGTGCGGCCGAATCGGCGGAAGACCAGCCCGATTCAGACAGCCTTCGGGTCCTTCTAAGTGGAAGCGCTGCCGCTTTTTGACTCGTTCCCGAAACCAAAGAAAAACGGGGAGAACGGAAGAAAAAAGGCCGTAAAGGAAGGACGCGGCCCGTTCCGATTTCCGTGCCGGTCCTATTCCGGGTGAAACGGACGATTTTCCTGTCAGAATCGCCTTTGTCCGGCGAAGCAAACGGCGCTATAATCGGAATCAATTGAACAAAGCCGAATTTCGCTAGAAAACGGGGGAACCACTAAAGATATAGGGGTGAATTTTGTCCTTGAAGGACAAATAGGGTGCCTGTGACCCGAATCCGTCAGCTAACCTCGTAGGCTTACTTTCAGGAACCATTCCGTCAGGCATTGGGTTTCCAGTGCTTTTTTTGTTGCCATCAAACCAGGGAGGAAGGATTTCATGCTAAGAAAACTGCTGATCAAAATGACACCTCCCCAAATTCTGGTGACCGGCTTCGCGCTGATTATCCTGCTCGGAGGGCTGGTGCTGGCGACGCCCGCCGCCTCCGCGGACGGCGAGCCGCTGGATCTGCTTGACGCGATGTTCACCGCCACATCCGCGACCTGCGTGACGGGCCTGGTCGTCGTCGATACGGGCACTCACTTCTCGGTGTTCGGACAGTTCGTCATCATGGTGCTTATTCAGCTGGGCGGCTTGGGCTTCATGACGATGGCGACGCTGATCGCGCTTGTACTGCGCAAGCGGATATCGCTGCGAGAGCGTCTCATTCTACAGGAAGCACTCAATCAATCGAGCATGGAGGGGATCATCCGGCTGATTCGGAAAGTTCTCCTGTACGCCATTACGATAGAGTTCGTCGCCTTCGTCCTGTTCACCCTGCGGTGGGCGTTCGATCTGCCCTTCGGCAAGGCCGCCTATTTCGGTTTGTTCCACGCCGTGTCCTTCTTCAACAACGCCGGCTTCGATCTGTTCGGCGGCGAGACCGGCAAATTCAGCAGCTTGACCGCCTATGTAGACGATCCGCTCGTCAACCTCGTCTCGATGGGGTTAATTATATTGGGAGGCATCGGCTTCATCGTCCTGTCCGACGTGGCGGAATACAGGCAGACGAGAAGGCTGACGCTGCACACGAAGATTGTGCTGACGACGACCACTCTCTTGATTGCGCTCGGTGCGCTCGTCATTTTCATCTTCGAGTTCACCAACCCGGCGACGCTCGGTCCGCTTCATCCGCTTGGCAAAGTGCTGGCGTCGCTGTTCCAATCGGTAACGCCGCGGACGGCCGGAGCGAACACGATCGATATCGGCGCGATGCGGCAGGCGACTCAGTTCTTCATGGTCATCCTCATGTTCATCGGTGCGTCCCCCGGCTCGACCGGGGGCGGGATCAAGACGACGACGTTCACCATCCTCGTCGGGGCGATGATCGCCATGATCCGGGGCAAGGAGGACATCGTCTTCTTCCGGAACCGGCTGGCCCGGGACCGCATCTACAAGGCGATCACGCTGACGCTGTTCGCGCTCATCCTGGTCGTTGTGGTCACGATGCTGCTGACGACAACGGAGGGCCGTCCCTTCCTGATGATTTTGTTCGAGGTGACGTCGGCGTTCGGCACGGTCGGCCTGACGATGGGGCTGACTGCGCACCTGACAATATTCGGCAAGCTGATGATCATGCTGATGATGTTTCTGGGGCGGCTCGGTCCGCTGACGCTAGCTTACGCGCTTGGACCGAAAGTAGAGAAAGAATTGTACCGCTACCCGGAAGGCAAAATAACGATAGGATAAAAGGAGCTTGGGAGAGAAATGAAAGGAAACCAATACGCGGTGATCGGACTCGGCCGGTTCGGCTCCAGTCTCGCCAAGGAATTGATCGCGCTCGGGTACGAGGTACTCGGCATAGACAAAAACGAAGAGGTCGTCAGCGAGATGAGCAACAAGCTCACCTACACGGTCGAGGCCGACTCGACAGACGAGGAGATGCTGCGCTCTCTCGGAATCCGGAATTTTGACTGCGCCGTCGTCTCGATCGGCGACGACATCCAGGCAAGCATTCTGACGGCCATTCTGCTGAAGGACCTCGGTGTGAAGAAAGTCGTTGCCAAAGCGCTGTCCGAGCTTCACGGGAAGGTGCTGCACAAAATCGGAGTCGACCGGGTTATCTATCCGGAGCGGGACATGGGCGTGCGGGTGGCGCACCAGCTCGTCTCTCCCAATCTGCTCGACTACATTGAGCTGTCCGATGATTATACGATCGCCGAGCTGTCGGTTACGCGTAAAATCTCGGGCCATACACTCAAGGAGCTCGACACGCGCGCCCGCTACGGCTGCAGCGTGGTGGCCATCAACAAGCGGTCCGGCGTCATCATCGCGCCTACAGCGGAGGATGTTGTCGAGGAGAAGGATGTCATCATCGTTATCGGCACGAACGACCAGATCGACGATTTTGAGAAGGCCGTCCACGCCTAAGCGTCTCATTCAGCAGCCGGAAAGAAGGATCGCAAGTGAATGCGGACAATGGGGTACTGATTCATCATGTGCTGGGCCTGGTCATTCTCATTCTGGGACTCGGGATGTTCTCGGGGCGGCTCGCCGGCGCGCTCAAGCTGCCGGACGTCGCCTTGTTCTTGTTTGCCGGCATGATCGTCGGCAAAGGCTTGCATCTGATCAACGAGCCGAGCTCGACGTTCGTCAACCAATTCATTCTGCTGACGGGATCGGCGCTCATTCTGTTCGACGGCGGCAAGAATATCGCCCTGGGAGGACTGAAAAAGGTCTGGCTCACGCTGACGCTCCTCAGCGTGCCGGGCGTCCTGCTGACATGCGGCGTGACGGCGGTCGCCGCTCGTTTCCTGCTTGATCTGCCCTGGCTGTACGCCGTCCTGCTGGGAGCGGTCATCGCCTCGACCGATCCGGCCACCCTCATCCCGGTGTTCCGCCAGGTGAAGGTGAGGACCAAGGTGCGGGAAACGGTGGAGAGCGAGTCGGCGTTCAACGACGCGACAGGCTCGATCCTGACGTTCACCGTGCTCGCGATGGTCACCGGCGGAGGGGGCTTCTCCCTCACAGGGGCGGTCAAGGAATTCGCGGTGACCGCCTTCGGCGGCATTGCGGTCGGCCTCGCGGTCGGATACGTGCTGCTCTATCTTGTCGCCCACTCCCGTCTCGGCCTGCTGCGCGATTACACGACGATCGCCATGATGGTGACGGCCATCAGCGCCTACCTGGCGGGAGACCTGCTGCACGTCAGCGGGTTCATGGCGACGTTCGTCGCGGGCCTCGTCTGGGGCAATGCAGGTAGCTTCGGGCTGAACGTGGAAAGCAAGGAGAGGGAGATGGCCCACTTCTCCGACAACGTAACGGTCATTATGCGGATGCTGATCTTCATCCTGCTCGGCAGCCAGGTCAATTTCACCGTCATCCTGGCGAATATGGTTCCGAGCCTCGCCGTCCTTCTCGTCTTCATGCTCGTCGCCCGTCCGCTGACGGTGCTTGCCTGCGCGCTCCCCGACCGGAAGGCCAAATGGGAGAGGAACGAGATCTTGTTTATGTTCTGGGTGCGCGAGACGGGCGTCATTCCGGCGGCGCTGTCCGGCATGATCGCGGCGCAGGGAGTCGCGCATGCCGACGTCATCTCGTCGGTGACGTTCCTCGCCGTGCTGCTGACGATACTCGTCCAAGCCAGCACGACCGGCTGGCTCGCCCGCCGGCTCGGACTCGCGCTGCCGGACGGCCGCTGACGCGAGCCGAACAGCGGCGCTCGTCCAGCATGAGCAAGGCCGCCGCCGTTAAACGATCGCCAAGCGCTGCGCACCGAAACACGCTCGATGCGGAAACAAGCCCTCTTGCCCGAACGCCGGATTCTCCGGCGGCGGACAAGAGGGCTTGCTGCGTTTGGGGCGGCGCGGGCTTTCGTATCCGCCGCCTATTCCTTGAGCGAGCCGAGCATGGCCCCTTTGACGAAGTATTTTTGCAGGAACGGGTAGACGATCAGGATGGGCAGCGTCGCGAAGAGCAGGATGCCGGCCTTCATCATCTCCGGCGTGGAGGTGCGGGACAGGTCCACGGTCTGAATCTGCGACATCGACCCAAGCCCGTCCTCGACGACCAGATTGCGCAGCAGCACCTGGATCGGCAGGAGCGTCTTCGTCTTGATGTAGATGAGGGCGCTGAAGTAGGAATTCCACTGGCCCACGGCATGGAACAGGCCGATCGTTGCGATGACGGGAGAAGAGAGCGGGATGGCGATGCGCGCGTAGATGCCGAGCTCGCTGCAGCCGTCCATCTTGGCGGCGTCGAACAGCTCCGCCGACAGCCCCTGGAAGAATGTCTTCATGATGAAGACGTTGAAGGCGGAGAGCGCACCGGGCACCATCAGCGCCCACAGCGTGTTGTCCATCTGGAGCGTCCGGACGAGCAGATAGCTCGGAATAAGCGGCACCGAAAAGACGAACGTCAGCACGATCCCTTTGAGAATCCAGCCGCGCAGCGGCATCTGCGGGCGAGAGAGGGAATAAGCGATCGTCGAGGTGAACAGCAGGGCGAGCAGCGTCCCGACGACGGTGATGTAGACGCTCACTCCCATTGCCCGCCAGAGTGAGGAGGTGCCGAAGATCGTGCGGTACACCTCCAGACTGAAGCCTCTCGGCCAAAAGGTGACGAGCTTGGCGCCTACGTATTCCGGGGCGCTGAGAGAGACAGCCGCGAGATGGAGGAGGGGGGCAAACATGGTCAGGCTGACCAGCACGAGAAACAAGTCGTTCGCCAGCTGGAACCGGCGGTCGCTGCGATAGGCAGGCATGGAACCCCTCCTTGGCTTAATAGATGCTTTCGCCGGTCGTCCGCTTGCTGAAAGCGTTCAGACCGACGATCAGAACGAGACCGATCCCCGACTTGAACATGCCGATGGCGGTCGTCAGGCTGAACTGCGCGCCGAGCAGGCCGATCCGGTAGACGTAGGTGTCGATCACCTCGCCGACCTCCCGGACGAGCGGATTCTGGAAGACGAGCACCTGCTCGACATTGGCGTCCAGCACGTTGCCGACGCGCAGCAGGAACAGCACGACGATCGCCGGCAGGAGAGAAGGCAGCGTGATCGACCACATTTGCCGCCACCGGCCGGCCCCGTCGACCATAGCGGCTTCGTATAAGTTCGGGTTGATGCCGGCGAGCGCCGCCAGATACAGAATCGTTCCCCAGCCAACCTCCTTCCAGATGCCGGTACTGACCAGAATGGTCCGGAAGTAGGCGGGATCGGTCATGTAATCTTTGCGGTCGATTCCGAACCAGCCGAAGACGGTGTTGAGGAAGCCTTCGGTCGTCAGCATGTTAACGAAGATGCCCCCCACGATGACCCAGGAGAGAAAGTGGGGGAGGTACAAGAGCGTCTGGACCGAGCGCTTGAGCCACATCCGCCTCATCTCATTCAGCATCAGCGCCAGCACGAGCGGCGCCGGGAAGCCGAACAGGATGGAATAGAGGCTGAGCAGCAGCGTATTGCGAAGAATTTGATAGAATTCCCGGTAGGCGAACATCTGCCGAAAGTTATCCAGTCCAACCCAGGGGCTTTCCAGGAAACCCTTGAACAGGTTGTATTTTTGAAACGCGATCACATTGCCCCCGAGCGGAATGTACCGGAAGACGAGAAAATGCAGGATGCCCGGCAGCGCCAGAAGCAGCAGCAGGGCGGCGTCGCGCTGGGACAGCTTCTTAAGCATAGAAACGCTCCTTCCCGTATCCCGTTATTTGCTGGGATGCGTCGCTTTGTACCAGCTGGTCGCCTCCTGGATAGCCGCCTCGCCTCCGCGCGCCTTCCACTCCTTGACGAAGTCGTCGAAGGCTTTGTCGATATCGGCTTTGCCGGTGACGACCTTGGCGAACATGTCGAGGAAGAGGGTGCCCGCCCCGGCGCCGAGCTGCGGATTCGTGTTCATCGCCTCCAGCGACGGCATGTACAGCGCCTCGTTCTTGTAGATCGACCGTTTGGCCGCCTCCAGTCCCTGGCGCAGCAGGTCGGCGTTCGGGTCGACGTCGAGGACGAGCGGATCGAGACTGCCGATCTTCCGTGGATTGGCGGTGATGCGGAAGAATTCGGTCGGATCGTTCTCCGTATTGTCCTTGGACGCCGCGTCGAAGTTTACTTTGCCGTTGTCGACCGTATAGTTGACGCCCTCGATGCCGTAAGCGAAGAAGCGGTCCGCCTCCTCCGAGCTCCAGGCCCAGTTCAAATACTGGATGGCGGTCTCGGGATGCTTGTTCGACGAGGGAATAACCCAGACGTAATTGATCTGGTCGTTCTCGGCCGTAATGCCTTTGCCCTTGGGACCATCGGGCGCCTCGAGCATGGAGATTTTGACGTTCTTTTCGTTCACGAACAGGCTCGGCTGCCAGTCGACGTTGTAATTGGGCACGTCATGCAGCCACATGCCGCCCTTGCCCTGCTTGATGCCCGCCCGCCAATCCGAGCTTTTGTTTGTGAACATGTTGGGGTTGACGTAGCCTTTGTCGTAGAGCATCTTCCAGAATCTCAGGCTCTCCTTGATCTCCGGCTGGATGAGCCCGGGCTGCAGCTTGCCGTCCCGGTACAGCCATTCCTTCGGATGTGCGCCGAATTCCTTGAAGAATAGATCGCTGTAATCGAGATTCTCGCGGACGTAGAACCCGTATTCGTCGTTTGGGTCTCCGTTGCCGTTCATGTCGTTTGCCTTGACCGCCTCGAAGAACTTCAGATAATCGTCCACCGTCTTGGGCTGCTGCATGTTCAGCTTGTCGAGCCAATCCTGGCGGATGTAAACGACCCGGTATGCCGGGACGGGATTGAGGACGGGAATGCCGTAGATTTTGCCGTCCTTGCTGACGCGGGGGCTGTCCCAGGCAGCCTGCGGGATCTTCTTCTTGATGTCCGGACCGTACTTGTCGAGGAGCGGGCCGAGCTCCTGGAAGACTCCCTGCTCCAACGCACCGGGATGGATGCTGGAGGTGATGGTGTCCGTGCGGACGAGGTCCCCGAGGTCGTTGGAGGCGAACCGGAGCGTCAGCTGCTGGATGAAGTCCTGGCCGTGGCCGAGAAAATCGTAATGCAGGTTAAAGCCGGACAGGCGGGATAGCTCCTTGGTGTAGCGGTCGTTGTCATCCTTATACTGCATCGCGTATTTGGCGTTCGTGTGGGAAAGCAGGATGCGCAGATCCTTCGTTCCGGAGGCCGCCTCGGATTCTCCCGGGGCTGAACCGGAGCAGGCGGCCAGCAGCAGCGTCCCGGAGAGCGTGCCGAGGAGTCCGGCGGACCGGATGGGCGAGCGGGTTGGCTTCATGGCGAATTCCCCTTTCAATAAATTGTGAACGCTTACAAAATAACGCGCCCGCTCCTGCCAAACAATCATCATTTGGCGTTATTGCCCGGAAAATAAAGATCATTCGGATGCGCTCTGCGGATGATAGGGCCGGCCTGGGTGGCGGTGCGGCATTTGCCCGGCGTCGTACCGTGCACCTGCTTGAAAGCCCGGGCAAAGTTCGTCACATTCGCGTAGCGAAGGCGGACGGCTATCTCCTTGATCGGCACGGCGGTATGCTCAAGCAGCTCCTTCGCCCGGCTCATCCGGCGGGCGAGCACATAGTCGCTGAACGGCATCCCGGTCTCTTCCTTGAACATCCGGCTCAGGTGGGAGACCGACACCCCGCAGCTGTCCGCGAACCGCTGCAGCGACAGCTCCTCCTCGCAGTGCTCGTCGATGCGGGTCCGGATGCTGTGAACGACAAGGGTCCGGCGCTTCACTTCCTCGGCGTGGATCTGCGATTGGACGGCGGGGAAGACGACCGAGACGAGCCATCGCTCCAGCGCGGGGAGGGACGCATGCCGGAGGACGGCCTGATGCGGGTCCTCTCCCACCGCCTCCTGCAGCCGGACGCCGAGCCTGGCCGTCTGGCAGTCCAGCTCGGTAAGTAGGTAGCCGAGCGAAGCGAAGATCGCGTCGGAGCTGGCGCCGGTCGCCTGCCAATGCCGGAACAAGGCGCCAAGCTCCTCGCCAGCCGCAGTCTGATTGCCATCCAGAAGCAGGCCGACGATGCGCTTCTGGCGCTCGGCTGCCGGCGCCGCTTCCGGCTGTGCGTCCCGGACGGCCTCGCCGGTAATCGGCTCCTCCGGGCTTGCCGTCAGCCGGTAGCGGAGCAGCCGGACCGCCTCCGCGTAGCCTTCGCTTAGCTGGTCGAAGCCGTGCAGCGGACCGCTGAGCGACAGACTGGCGGAGAAGCCGTACAAGCCGGGGAGCCGCCGCTTTGCTTCGGCGAACGCCTCGGTGATCCGGAGGAGAGCGTCATTGCCGTCCTCCGGAAGCCTGCAGACGGCTGCCAGCCGGCCGGGTCTCATGGGGACAGCCAGGCAGGCGGCAATGCCGTCCGCGCTGTCCTCCAATGTCCGCGCCCAGGCGGCCTGGAGGGCGGGACGCTCCTCCTCCCGGAACCGGCGGAGGAACGCCTCCTCGTCGTTCGCCGAAGCGACGGCGACGACGAAATACCCCTCCTCCAGCGGGAACTGCCAGCCTTTCGTCAGGAGAGGGAGGTCCTTGGCGGTCACCTCGCCAAACAGCAGCTGGCGCAGCAGCGTCTGCGCGAGCCGGGGCTCCTGCTCCCGGACGGTCCGCTCGAGCTCCCGGTTCGAGACGACGAGGCGGGCGATGCAGGCATCCAGCTCCTTGAGCCCGTCGGCGAACGGCAGCCGGCTGCCGGGTTCGGGATGCAGCCTGCGGAGCATCCGCTCGATCGGATAGTAGAGTCGGTACGAGCCGAGGAAGGAGAAGAGCAGCCAGAACAGCGCAAGCCCGGTGGACACCGCCACCGTCAGGCGCATCACCTCTTTGGCGCGCTCGGTTAGCTCACTGACAGGCGTCATGACGGCATAGCGCCAGTGCGTATAGGCGGAGGGCTGGACCGAGAGGCGGTAGGCGGTCCCATCCCATTCGTAGGGGACGGTAGTCTCCTCTCTGGTGCGGGAGGCGAGGGAAGGGATGCGCTGCCCGATGTCCTCCCGATTCCGGCTCAGGACGACCGTGTCGTGTTCATCCAGGACGAAGAGGCGGCTGCCTGTACTGAGATGGAGACTGTCCAGGAAGCGGACCAGCTCGTCGACGGAGACGTGCAGCACAAGGATGCCGTCCGTATAGGCAGTGGACAGCGGAACGGGACGGAACAGCATCAGCTCGGGAGGGGACGTGCCTGCGGCGGGTGTGACGAGAAAGGAGGAGTTGGCGATAGGCCGGTAGTGGGAGACGAGGTCGAGGTAGGAGGCGGCCGACGACCTGCTCGTCTCGGTGTTGCTATAGACCGAGCCGGATCGGACATAGACGAGCGAAGCCTTCCAGCGGAGCGGGGAGAAGTTGCTCTCCCGGCGGATCGCCTCCGTCATGGCAAGCGTTTCGGTCAGCCGGTCGATGCCGGGGCCAGCCTGGACGGAGGCGCTCAGGGCGGGATGCGAGGCGAGGGAGATGGAGTCCATGTGAAGCGTCTTGAGCAGACGGTCCAGCTCGCGGCCGGTCTGCTCCAGCACCGCCGCGTGGCTCCGGTCGGTCTCCTGCTGCATATGAGCGGAGGCCATGTAGGCAGAGGTGAGACCGACCCCGGCGACGGGGACGATGCTGAGGAGGAGAGAGAAGAGCGTCAGCTTGCGTTTGAACGTCATGCGGGCGATCCAAGGGATGCGCATGAGGCTCCCATCCTTTCCCATAGCGATTTCGGCTGCATACGGAGGGTACGGCAGCTGCCCCCATCATAGCCCAGTGCCTATAACCTGTCTATTAAACGTCCTATTTTTCTCAGCTGTCCCCCTTCTCGCCGCAAGCCGCAAAAAACCCGCATTCCTCAAGATCCGTTGGGACCAAAGGAAGCGGGTTAGTCGGCTTTCTTCTATTATAAATAGTAGAAAGAAATAGGAGACAATAGAAGGCGGGGGCCCGTTCGTCAGGGGACGAGCTTGGGACGAACCCGCTCTCCCGAAAAATACTCGCGCCCCTTGTCGAGGAAAGCGCGGACTGCCGGATCGGCGGCCGCCCGCTCCGTGTAGATGAGCGAGGTGGTTCGCTTGGCCGCCGTCAGCTCCGGCAGCATTCGGACGCACAGTTCGTTGTGCTCGAGCAGCGGGCTGCGCAAATACGACTTGGGCAGAAGCGTTGCCGCCATGTTGCCGCTCGAGACGAGCCGGATGATCGCCTCGAACGAATCGATCTCCATCTTGACGTTCGGGAACACCGCATGGTTCTGGAACAAGTCGTCCATCATGACCCGGTACCAGGTTCCCTTGGAGAACAGAATCATCGGCAGGTCGTGCAGATCCTTCATCTGAAGCGACTTCAGCTCCGCATACGGGTGCTCGGCCGAGAGGACGAGGCAGAGATGGTCGTCGAATAGGGGGACGCACTGCAGCCCGGGCGTCTGGATCAGCGACGCGACCAGTCCCACGTCAACCTTTCCCTCCTTGACGAAGGTGACGACCTCGTGCGTCTTGCCGGTGAGCGCATGAATATCGGTGTGCGGAAATTCTCTCGTATAATGGGCGATGAGATCGGGCAGCGTCGACTGCAGCGTCGTCAGGCTGGCGCCGATCGTCATGCTCACCGTGTTCTCGCCGTTCTTGAACTGATTGATCGCCAGCGTCATGTCGCGGTGCAGCTTCCGCATATCGACGGCGAATTCGTAGCAGACCTGGCCGGCTCTCGTCAGCTCCAGCCGCTTGCCCTTGCGCTCGAACAGCGCCACGCCGAGACTGTCCTCGAGATGCTTGATCTTGCGGGACAGCGCGGGCTGCGACAGATTGAGGACAACCGATGCCTTGTTCAGACTGCGCTGCTCGACGACGACCGCGAACGCGAATAGATCCTCCATCTGGCTCTCTCCTTTGGTTAATTGGGTACCGTTTCCCGTCATTCGCTTCCCTTATGCAGAAAGCTGATAAAAGCATATACATAATAAGCACTTCCATTATAAGCAGACCGGGGCTAAAATAAAAGCTGTCACGTAACGTTCACATCATAGCCAAACGCCTGAATAAATCCAACCTCTACCAAGGAAACTAAGCAGAGACGGATGGTCAGGCCGTTTTTTCTGTCAGGCGCCGGGAGGGCACAGTTTGCAAGTCGAAAGATGTTACAAATTGTTGACGCTCATGGAAGCCAGGGGTACAATGATAGGTGGTTTGGCTGAACAAGCTTCATAATTTGAAAGGGGTACTTTTTCAAATGACAGGAAACTCGTACTATTACCGCAAGCTGCATTCCTTGCTTGGCGTCATCCCGATCGGGGCCTTCCTTGTGGAGCACCTGATCACCAACTATGCGGCCTTCAATCAAGGCCACGGGGGATTCATTGAAGGCGTCGAATGGCTGAACAGCCTTCCGCTCGTATTCGCTCTTGAGCTGTTCGGCATCTGGCTCCCCCTGCTGTATCACGGCGTGTACGGGTTGTATGTCGCTTACACAGCCAGGAACAACGTGACCAACTACGGGTACTTCCGCAACCAGATGTTCATGCTGCAGCGTGTAACCGGCGTGCTGACGCTTCTGTTCATCGCCTGGCACGTGTTCGAGACGCGCGTACAGGTAGCGCTCGGCAATGTGACGCATGAGGAGCTCGGCGTTCGGATGCACGAGATCGCGACCCAGCCTTGGGCGTTCGCGCTGTACTGCATCGGCATCATCGCCGCTACGTTCCACTTCTGCAACGGCATGTGGTCGTTCCTGGTCAGCTGGGGCATCACCATCGGACCTCGCGCCCAGCGCGTATCGTCCTATGTATGGATGGTGGCCTTCGTTGTCATGGCCGTCATGTTCATTCTTTCCCTGTCCGCATTCCTGGATCCGCAATTCCAAGACACGTCCGTCTTGACAAAATCGTAAGAGGTGAACCGCAATGGCTAATACAAAGATTATCGTAGTAGGCGGAGGTCTGGCAGGGCTGATGTCTACCATCAAGGCAGCCGAGGCTGGAGTTCACGTAGACCTGTTCTCTTTGGTACCGGTCAAGCGTTCACACTCGGTCTGCGCCCAGGGCGGCATCAACGGCGCCGTCAACACCAAGGGCGAGGGCGACTCTACTTGGCTTCACTTTGACGACACCGTATACGGCGGGGACTTCCTCGCAAACCAGCCGCCGGTTAAGGCGATGTGCGACGCCGCTCCCGGCATTATCCACCTGATGGACCGGATGGGCGTTATGTTCAGCCGGACGCCGGAGGGTCTGCTTGACTTCCGCCGCTTCGGCGGAACTAAGTTTCACCGGACCGCTTTCGCAGGCGCAACGACTGGCCAGCAGCTGCTGTACGCGCTGGATGAGCAAGTCCGCCGCTGGGAAGTAGCCGGTCTCGTTAAGAAATACGAGCATTGGGAATTCACCGGCGCCGTAATCGACGACGACGGCGTCTGCCGCGGTGTTTCCGCGCAAGACCTGCGCAGCATGGAGATCCATACGTTCAAAGCCGACGCGGTCATTATGGCGACGGGAGGCCCCGGTATCATCTTCGGCAAGACGACGAACTCCGTCATCAATACCGGTACGGCAGCTTCCGCTCTGTATCAGCAAGGCGTTTACTATGCGAACGGCGAATTCATCCAGATTCACCCGACGGCGATTCCGGGCGACGACAAGCTGCGTCTTATGTCCGAATCCGCGCGGGGCGAAGGCGGCCGCGTCTGGACGTACAAAGACGGCAAGCCTTGGTACTTCCTCGAGGAGAAATACCCGGCATACGGCAACCTCGTGCCGCGTGACATCGCGACGCGCGAGATCTTCGACGTGTGCGTGAACCAGAAGCTCGGCATCGGCGGCGAGAACGTCGTATACCTTGATCTGTCCCACAAGGATCCGAAGGAGCTCGACGTCAAGCTGGGCGGCATCATCGAGATCTATGAGAAATTCGTCGGCGACGATCCGCGGAAGCTGCCGATGAAGATTTTCCCGGCCGTTCACTATTCGATGGGCGGCATGTGGGTCGACTACAACCAGATGACGAACATTCCCGGTCTGTTCGCAGCCGGCGAGTGCGACTATACGATTCACGGTGCGAACCGTCTCGGCGCCAACTCGCTCGTCTCCGCGATCTTCGGCGGCATGGTGGCCGGTCCGAAGGCAGTCGAGTACATCAAGGGCCTCAAGAAGCACACCGAGGACATCTCCTCGAACGTCTTCGAGACCGAGAAGAAAAGACAGGTGGACAAGTACGAGAACCTGCTCAAGATGGAAGGCAACGAGAACGCGTACGTCCTTCACAAAGAGCTCGGCGACCTGATGAACAACACGATGACCGTCGTCCGCTACAACAAGACGCTCGAAGGCACGCTTGAGACCATCAAGACGATGAAGCAGCGTTACAGGAATATTAGCATTACCGACACGTCCCGCTGGAACAACCAAGGCGTCGCCTTCACCCGTCAGCTGTGGAACATGCTGGAGCTGGCCGAAGCGATGACGCTGGGCGCCCTGATGCGGAACGAAAGCCGCGGCGCGCACTACAAGCCGGAGTTCCCGGAACGCGACGACGAAAACTTCCTGAAGACCACGAAGGCGAAATGGACGCCGGAAGGTCCGAAGATCGAATATGAAGACGTGGATGTATCGCTGATCGAACCACGCAAACGCGACTACACCACGGATCACTAAGGAGGAGCAAGAGCATGGCTGAAGCAGTGGCTGACAAAAAAAATGTCCGGTTTATCATTACACGCCAAGACAGCGCTGACTCCCCATCCTATACGGAAGAGTTTGAAGTTCCTTACCGTCCGAACATGAACGTCATCAGCGCTCTGATGGAAATTCAGAGGACGCCGGTGAACGCGAACGGCAAGAAGACGACTCCGGTATGCTGGGAGTCGAACTGTCTGGAGGAAGTCTGCGGCGCTTGCTCGATGGTCATCAACGGCAAACCGCGCCAGGCTTGCTCGGCGCTCGTCGATCATCTCGAGCAGCCGATCCGGGTAGCGCCTATGAAGACCTTCCCGGTCGTACGCGACCTCGTCATCAACCGCGAGCGGATGTTCTCCGCACTGAAGCGGGTCAAAGCCTGGATTCCGATCGACGGCACCTATGACCTAGGTCCGGGTCCGCGGATGGCCGAGACCAAGCGCCAGTGGGCGTATGAGCTGTCCAAGTGCATGACCTGCGGCGTCTGCCTCGAGTCCTGCCCGAACGTCAACGACAAGACGAGCTTCATCGGGCCGGCGGCAATCTCCCAGGTTCGCCTGTTCAACACGCACCCGACAGGCGAGATGAACAAGGACGAGCGTCTCGAGACGTTGATGGAGGACGGCGGCATCGAGGGCTGCGGCAACTCGCAGAACTGCGTCCGCTCCTGTCCGAAGGGCATTCCGCTGACGACGTCGATCGCGGCGATCAATGCCGACACAACCAAGCACCTGTTCAAGAAATGGCTGTCCTTCTAATAAGGTTATCTTCAATTAGATAGACCTCCCTGTTCAGGGACCAAAAAAGCAAGCATATTGACATCATTCGAACGTTCGGTGGTGCCCAATATGCTTGTTTTTGTAGTATGATGATAGTAATTGACGGCTGACCCGAGGCGTTTGCCGCCGGGACGACCGCGCGAAGTCTTGTGAAACTTTTTTCATTCGTTTGGGGAGGGAAATGGAGCAATGGCAAAGGGAAAATCCGCTGAGATGGATTCTTTCGATGAAGCAATTGACGCCAAAGAACTACTCAAGGTGTTAAGCGCTTTCAAAAACGGGGATTTCTCTGTACGGCTTCCGATCGACCGGACAGGCTTGCCCGGCAAAATCGCCGATACATTCAACGAGATTATGAACATGCAGGAGTCGCTTGCCAGGGAAGTCGAGAATGTAGCGACGGTCGTCGGCAAGGAAGGCAAATTAAGCAAACGGTTCTCTCATAAAAATACGGGCGGTTCGTGGGAAGTTATGTGCGATTCCGTCAACGGACTTATTACCGACATGATTCAACCGACGAGCGAGATGGTGCGCGTCATCGACGCAGTTGCCAAGGGCGACCTGACCCAGCGGGTGGCGATGGAAATCGACGGCCGCGACATCACCGGGGAGTTTGCCCGTGCGGCGAACAACATCAATACGATGGTCGGCCAGCTCAGCACGTTCGCCTCCGAGGTCATCCGGGTGGCGCACGAAGTCGGCACCGAGGGCAAGCTCGGCGGCCAGGCGGAAGTGAAGGATGTCTCCGGCACTTGGCGCATCCTGACCGACAGCGTCAACAGCATGGCGAGCAACCTGACGAACCAGGTGCGCAACATCGCCGAGGTGACGACCGCCGTAGCGGAGGGCGATTTGACCAAGCAGATCACGGTCGACGCCAAGGGCGAGATTCTGCGGCTCAAGAACACAATCAACACGATGGTGGATCAGCTGAGCACGTTCGCCTCCGAGGTGACGCGTGTGGCCAAGGAAGTCGGCACCGAGGGCAAGCTGGGCGGACAAGCCCAGGTCAAGGGCGTAGCCGGCACCTGGAAGGATCTGACCGAGAGCGTTAACTATATGGCGAGCAATTTGACGGACCAGGTGCGTAACATCGCGGTCGTCACGACGGCGGTAGCCAAAGGCGACCTGACCAAGAAGATTACCGCAGATGTTCAGGGCGAGATTCTTGAACTGAAGAACACGATCAACACGATGGTGGATCAGCTGAGCACGTTCGCCTCCGAAGTGACGCGCGTGGCGCGGGAGGTGGCGGCCGAAGGCAAGCTGGGCGGCCAGGCGGAAGTGAAGGACGTCTCCGGTACGTGGAAGGAGCTGACCGACAGCGTAAACTTCATGGCGAGCAACCTGACCGACCAGGTTCGGAACATCGCGGAGGTCACGACCTCCGTCGCCAAGGGAGACCTGTCGCGCAAAATTACGGTCGACGCCAAGGGCGAGATTCTGCAGCTGAAGAGCACGATCAATACGATGGTCGACCAGCTGAATTCGTTCGCCTCCGAGGTCACCCGCGTCGCCCGCGAGGTCGGCACGGAAGGGCGGCTCGGCGGACAGGCTCAGGTGCGCGGCGTAGACGGCATCTGGAAGGAGCTGACCGAGAGCGTCAACATCATGGCGGGCAATTTGACGAACCAGGTGCGGAACATCGCCGAGGTGACGACCGCCGTCGCGAACGGCGACCTGACCAAGAAAATCAATGCGGACTTCCGCGGCGAGATTCTGGAGCTGAAGAACACGATCAACACGATGGTGGACCAGCTGAGCACGTTCGCCTCCGAGGTGACGCGCGTCGCCCGCGAGGTCGGCACCGAAGGCAAGCTGGGCGGCCAGGCGCAGGTGAAGGGCGTCGGCGGCACCTGGCGCGATTTGACCGAGAGCGTCAACAACATGGGCACCAACCTGACCAACCAGGTGCGGAACATCGCGGAAGTGACAACCGCCGTCGCCAAGGGCGACATGACCAAGAAGATCACGGTCGACGCCAAAGGCGAGATTCTCGAGCTGAAGAATACGATCAACACGATGGTGGATCAGCTGAGCACGTTCGCCTCCGAGGTCACCCGCGTGGCAAGCGAAGTCGGCACCGAGGGCAAGCTGGGAGGCCAGGCGGAGGTAACCGGGGTCTCCGGCACGTGGAAAGTACTGACCGACAGTGTCAACCGGATGGCGAGCAACCTGACCGATCAGGTGCGGAACATCGCCGAGGTGACAACCGCCGTCGCGAAGGGCGACCTGTCCAAGGAAATTACCGTTAACGCGCGCGGCGAAATTCTCGAGCTGAAGAACACGGTCAACACGATGGTGGATCAGCTGAGCACGTTCGCCTCCGAGGTGACGCGCGTCGCCCGCGAGGTCGGCACCGAGGGCAAGCTGGGCGGCCAGGCGCAGGTGAAGGGCGTCGGCGGGACATGGAAGGACTTGACCGACAGCGTCAATATCATGGCGAACAACCTGACCGATCAAGTACGCAACATCGCGGACGTGACGACCGCCGTTGCCAAGGGCGACCTGACCAAGAAGATCAAAGGCGACTTCCGCGGCGAAATTCTCGAGCTCAGCAACACGATCAACACGATGGTGGACCAGCTGAGCACGTTCGCCTCCGAGGTGACGCGCGTTGCGCGCGAGGTTGGCACCGAGGGCAAGCTGGGCGGACAAGCCCAGGTAAAGGGCGTCGGCGGCACGTGGAAGGATTTGACCGACAGCGTTAACGACATGGCGAACAACCTGACCGATCAGGTGCGGAACATCGCCGATGTGACGACGTCCGTTGCGAAGGGCGACCTGTCCAAAAAAATTACGGTAAACGTCAAGGGCGAGCTGCTGGAGCTGAAGAACACGATCAACACGATGGTGGACCAGCTGAGCAACTTCTCCTCCGAGGTGACGCGCGTGGCGCGGGAGGTCGGCACCGAAGGCCGTCTCGGCGGCCAGGCGGACGTCAAGGACGTCTCGGGCACGTGGAAGGATTTGACCGATGTCGTCAACAACATGGCGGGCAACCTGACGAGCCAGGTACGGAACATCGCGGCCGTCACGACGGCCGTCGCGAACGGCGACCTGTCCAAGAAGATCACGGTCGACGTCAAGGGCGAGCTGCTGGAGCTGAAGGATACGATCAACACGATGGTGGATCAGCTCAATTCGTTCGCCTCCGAGGTGACGCGCGTCGCCCGCGAGGTAGGCACCGAGGGCAAGCTGGGCGGCAAGGCCCAGGTACGCGGCGTCGGCGGCGTCTGGAAGGACTTGACCGACAACGTCAACAGCATGGCGGGCAACCTGACCAACCAGGTGCGTGGCATCGCCAAGGTCGTAACAGCGGTCGCGAACGGCGTCCTCAACCAGAAGCTGACGGTCGAGGCCCAAGGCGAGATCGCGGAGCTGTCGGATACGATCAACAATATGATCGATACGCTGGCGACGTTCGCGGATCAGGTCACCACCGTCGCCCGCGAGGTCGGCGCAGAGGGCAAGCTGGGCGGCCAGGCGAACGTGCCGGGCGCAGCGGGCACTTGGCGCGATCTGACGGATAACGTCAACATGCTGGCTGAGACGCTCACCACCCAGATCCGCGCCATTACCAATGTCGCCACTGCCGTAACCAAGGGCGATCTGTCCCGGACGATCGACGTCGAAGCGGCCGGCGAAGTGGCGATGCTGAAGGATAACCTGAACGAGATGATCCGCAACCTGAAGGAAACGACGCGGATCAACACCGAGCAGGACTGGCTCAAGACCAACCTGGCCAAGTTCAACCGGATGCTTCAGGGCCAGCGGGATCTGTTCGCGGTCTGCCGGCTCATCCTGTCGGAGCTGGCTCCGCTCGTCTCGATGCAGCACGGCGTGTTCTTCATGAACGACAACAGCGGCAGCGGCGACAATCTGCTCAAGCTGTTCGCCAGCTATGGCTACCAGGAGCGCAAGAACCTGTCGAACCAGTTCCGCTCCGGAGAAGGGCTCGTCGGCCAGTGCCTGATCGAGAAGCAGCGCATTCTGCTGACGAACGTGCCGAACGACTACGTCACCATCAACTCCGCGCTTGGCGAAGCGAAGCCGCTCAACATCGTGCTGCTGCCGATCCTGTTCGAGGATCAGGTGCTCGCGGTGCTGGAGCTTGCCTCGTTCCGTCCGTTCACGTCCGTCGACCTGTCGTTCCTCGACCAGCTGACGGAGAGCATCGGCATCGTGCTCAATACGATTCAGACGAACATGAGAACGGAAGAGCTGCTCATGCAGTCGCAATCGCTCGCCGAGGAGCTGCAGCAGCAGCAGGAAGAGCTGCAGCATACGAACGAGGAGCTGGAGGACAAGGCCAAGCTGCTCGTTATGCAGAAGGCCGAGGTCGAAAGCAAGAACAAGGAAGTCGAGCTTGCCCGGACCTATCTCGAGGAGAAAGCCGAGCAGCTCGCCCAAACGTCGAAGTACAAATCCGAGTTCCTCGCGAACATGTCGCATGAGCTGCGGACGCCGCTGAACAGCCTGCTGCTGCTCTCCGAGCAGCTGGCCGACAATATGGACCGCAACCTGACCGACGAGCAAGTGCGGTTCTCCAAGACGATTCACGAGTCGGGGCTCGACCTGCTTAACCTGATCAACGACATTCTCGACCTGTCCAAAATCGAATCGGGCACCGTCTATCCGGAATACGGCGAGCTTAAGCTGACCGATCTGGCGGCGAGCCTGGAGCGGACGTTCCGCCATATGGCGAAGGACAAAGGGCTCGAGTTCCTGATCAAGATGGAGCCGAACATCCCGCCGGTTATCCAGACGGATGCCAAGCGTCTGCAGCAGGTGATGACCAATCTGCTGTCCAACGCCTTCAAGTTTACCGACAAGGGCCAAGTGATGATGCTCATCCGGCAGGCGCAGGAAGGGTGGAGCAGCGATCACACGAAGCTGAACCAGGCCCGGTCGGTGCTGGCCTTCTCCGTCAGCGATACGGGAATCGGCATTCCGCAGGAGAAGCAGGATATTATCTTCGAGGCGTTCCAGCAGGCCGACGGCAGCACGAGCCGCCAATACGGCGGTACCGGGCTCGGTCTCGCCATCAGCCGCGAGATCAGCGTCATGCTGAACGGGGAAATCAAAGTATTCAGCGTTCCGGGCAAAGGCAGCATCTTCACGCTGTACCTGCCGGTCGACGAGGATCTCCCCCTTCCGCTGCTTCCCGCGCGCGACGAGCTGACGCTGCTCTCCAAGGAACCGGCCCGCAAGGAAGCCGCCGTGGCCTCGACGGATGCGGCTCCGGCCCAGGAGACGGCTCCTGCCGAGAAGGCACAGCAGGCCCGCCCGGTGGACGAGACGCCGCAATCGGACATCCAGGGCGTCAAGCGGCCCAAGGTAGATACGTGCACGGTGCTGTCCACGAGCGGCGAGGACATCTTGGACGACCGGGCGTCGCTCAAGCCCGGCGACCGGAGCATCCTGATCGTCGAGGACGACATCCGCTTCGCGGAAATCCTGCTCGATACGCTGCATAAGAAGAAGATGAAAGGCATCGTGACGACGAACGGCCGCAGCGTACTGGAGCTGGCCCGCCATTTCAAGCCGACGGCCATTACGCTCGACATGCGGATGCAGGATTTTGACGGCTGGCAGGTACTGAATCAGCTGAAGAACGATCTGGACGTGCGGCACATTCCGGTGTGCGTCATCACCGTGGACGACGACCGGGTGCAGCTTCTGCAGAGTGGAGTTCACTCTTACCTGTGCAAGCCGGTGACGAACGACGAGCTGGAGCAGGCCATCGACCGGATGGTCGCCTACACCGAGCGCGAGAGCGCGTCGCTGCTCTGCCTGTTCGCGCAGCCGGAGGCGCTCAAAGGGGCTGTCGAGCTCGTGGAAGGAGCCGACGTGAAGGTGGCGACGGCGGAGAAAGCGCGCCAGGCGATCTCGCTCCTGCGCAGCCAGTCGTTCGACGCGGTTCTGTTTGACAACGATCTGCCGGATGCGGGCGGCATCCAGTTCATCAAGGATGCGCTCAAGGCGACGAAGAACAAGGACATCGCGTTCATTATGAACACGAGCAAGAAGCTGACGAAGGAAGAGGAAGCGGAATACGAAGAGTTGACCAAGACGGTCGTCGTGAAGGAAGTCAAATCGCCGGTACGTATGCTCGACGAGACGGCGCTGTTCCTTCACCGCCGCATGGAAAGGCTGAGCGAGGCGCAGCGCGAAATGCTCGTCAAGATCCACCAGACCGACGACCTGATCGCCTACAAGAAGGTGCTGGTCGTGGACGACGACATCCGCAATATCTTCGCGCTGACCACCATTCTCGAGCGGCACAACATGCGGGTCATCTCGGCGGAAAACGGACGCGACGCGATCGATCTGCTCGAGCAGATGCCGGACATCGACATCGTGCTCATGGACATCATGATGCCGGTTATGGACGGCTACGAGACGATTCGCGCGATCCGGCAGATCAACAAGTTCCAGCAGCTGCCGATCATTGCGCTCACCGCCAAGGCGATGAAGGGCGACCGGGAGCAGTGCATCGAGGCCGGCGCTTCGGATTACATCACGAAGCCGGTCAACAGCTCCCAGCTGCTCTCGCTGATGCGCGTATGGCTGTACGGATAAGCGACAGACAAGATGACAAGAGGTGGGGCGGCAGGGATGCTGCCCCCTCTTTTTTTTGTTTGCCGTCCCGGCAGCGTGGAGTTTTCCTTTGGTTGGAAGAAAAGGGGGTTGCCGCCATGAGCGGATCTGTGGTAGGGTTGAGGTAACGAATGGATAGGAGGGTTACGTGTGATAAATTTTTCCCGGCTCAGAAAGCATGGCTGCTAATTGCATGCGTCTTTCTGCTCTGTCTTGTGCAGAGGAATCGGGATTGATCTGTCCATCACACTTGAACCCTGCTCTTTGCCTATCCTAATCACTCTTCGTTAGAGTGTTTATTCCGCATTGCGCTGGCATTTCAAGTGGCGTTCGGCCACTCTCTTCCCGATGACGGCTGCACAGACAGACTCTGTCTGTGTTTTTTTGTTTGCCGAAAAAGGGTATAAGGAGAGTGTTTGCGTGATGACAGGACAGCATAGTAACCGTGAAGAAGAAGGAAAGCTCGTATTTTTGAGGATGGCAGAGAAGCATGGCTTGGCGTTAATCCCTGGTTCGCTCGACATAAACGAATCGGGCATGGATTTTCAGGTTGCCTTTGCCGAGGATGAGGAAGGGCAGCGATGGGTGCTTCGCAAGCCCAGACGTTCCGATGTGTGGGAGAGGGCGGAGAACGAGAGCAAGGTGCTGCAGGTGGTCCGCAAGCATCTGCCCGCAGCGGTTCCGGAGTGGCGCATCGTCACCCCTGAGCTGATTGCCTATCCGCTGCTCAGCGGAGAGCCTATTGCGTCGGTGGACCCGGCTGCGGGCGGGTATGCGTGGCAGGTTCCGCCGGACCGGCTGCCGGAGGGGTTCTTTGATTCGCTTGCCGCCGCGATGGTCGCACTGCACGGCATCGACCACGGCGAAGCCGTGAAGGCAGGCGTCCGTTTCCGCTCCCCGGCAGAAGCACGGGCTGCGTTCGCCGCGAATATCGAAGAAGCCAAAGCCCATTTCTCCGTGCCTGCCAAGCTGGATGCCCGTTGGAACGCCTGGCTCGGGACCGATTCCTATTGGCCGGAGCATTCGGTGCTCCATCACGGGGACTTGCATCCTCCCCATATTCTCGTGGATCGCGATCAGCGGGTGACGGGTCTGATTGACTGGACCGAAGCCGAAATTGCCGATCCGGGCAAGGATTTTGTTATCCTCTACGCTCTGTTCGGCCGGGAAGGCCTGCAGGATTTGCTGAGACGCTACGAGCAGGCAGGGGGGAGAACGTGGCCTCGCATGAGCGATCATATCGCCGAGCAATGGGCGGCTTATCCGGCGCTGGTTGCCAAGTTTGCCCTGACCACGGGAAAAGAAGCGGATCTAGACATGGCTAGAGGCATGATAGCGAACTGGAACGTGGACTTAGTGGACTGGAACGCGGATTAGTAGCGGACTGGAACGTAGAACAAGATCACGGAGTGAGAGGCGGTTCGCCTCTCGCCCGCCTATACATATACAGATGAACGCCCGTTAAGGAGGACCCATCCGGTCCCTTCCTTGGCGGGCGTTTGCTGTAGGCCGCTTTAGCGCAGCGGGAGGCCGTGCTCGCGGGCATGCCGGCCCCAATGGGGCCTGCGGCCGTCGATGTCGACGATCCCATACTCGTCCGACAGGTCCCAGCTCGTCAGCGCCCGGCCGGATTTGTCCGCGACTCGCGGATCCGCCGCCAGCGCTGCGATGCCCCGCGCGACCAGGTAAGGCGTCTCCGATGCGGCAAAATGCGGGTCTTGGGCGATCGCGTCGCGCCAATTGGCCTCGGTGACGCCGAAGTGGTCGAGCATCTGCTCGGACCGCAAAAAGCCGGGCGTGACGGCGAGCGCCGTGATTCCATACGGCCGGAGCTCCTCGGCCATCGCTTCGGCCAAGTGGATCGCGGAAATTTTGGCGAGGCTGTAGTAGAGGCTGCCCCGGTAAGCGTAGGTCGAGCCGTCTGTGATCTCGAGGAGCAGTCCCCGCCTGCGGGCAACTAGAAGCGGGGCTCCGTAATAGCTCGTGATCATATGGGTGCGGACCGCCCGCTCCTGCATGAGCAGGCCTTTGGCCAGTGAATGCTCCCAGAACGGCTTGCCCCATTCGGTCAGCTGCTCCCCGCCCCAGATATCGTTTACGAGGATGTCCAGCCGGCCGTCCTGCTCCCGCCCAATTCGGGCGAACAGGCCGCGGACCTCCTCCTCTACCGTATGGTCGACGCGTATGGGGATGCCGACGCCTCCCCGCTCGGTTACGAGCTCCGCCGTTTCCTCGATCGTTTCCGTCCGGTCGAGGTCGGACCGGCTGCCGCGCACGCTTCGGCCGGTGCAGTATACGGTGGCGCCCGCGGCTCCGAGCTCGACGGCGATGGCGCGACCGGCTCCGCGGGTCGCTCCGGCGACGACGGCGATTTGGCCTGTCAATGGGTTCATGGGAGTCCCTCCTTTGTCTGGATACGGGAATAGCTTACCATCCGATATAAGACATCCGCTGTCATCATTGCCGTGCTACAATCAAAGCATACGAGTCGAGAAGAGAAAGGGGAGGGGACCCATGAGAGCGGATAGGCTGCTGGCGCTGCTGCTCCTGCTGCAAAACCACGGAAGATGGTCCGCCCGCGAGCTGGCGGAGCGTCTCGAAGTATCGGTCCGGACGATCAGCCGGGACATGGACGCACTAAGCGCCGCCGGCATCCCGGTCTACGCGGAGCGGGGGGCAAACGGAGGCTGGGTGCTCGCCGAATCCTACCGGACGAAGCTGACCGGGCTGAAGCCCGAGGAGCTCGTCACGCTCCTTGCGCCGTCGTTCGGGCAGCTCGGCGATCTCGGCTGGGCTCGGCACGCGGACGCCGCGCGGCAGAAGCTGCTGGCCGAGGCGCCTGCGCGCGTCCGGCAGCAGGCGGAGGACGTCCGCCGCAAGCTGCACATCGACGGGGCGGGCTGGCGGCAGGCGGACGAGGAAGTGCCGTGGCTGCCTGCCGTTCAGGAGGCGGTGTGGGGCGAGCGGGTGCTGCGCATCCGGTACCAGCGGGGCGACGAGCAGGTGGAGCGGGCCGTGCATCCGCTCGGCCTGGTCGCGAAGCGGAGCACTTGGTACCTGATCGCGGCATGCGAGGGCGAGCTGCGCACGTACCGCATCTCCCGGCTGCGGCACGCCGAGGTGCTCCCGGACGGCTTCGAGCGGCCTGCGGGCTTCGAGCTGGCGGCCCATTGGGAGCAGTCGATGACACAGTTCCGCGAGCAGCTGCCGAGTTACCCGGTACGGCTGCGGCTGCCCGAAGCCGGTCTCGCCCGGCTGCTGCGGGAGCGCTATGGCCGGCTGCTCGGGACGAGCCCCGGCCGGGAGAGCGAGGGGACGATCGAGGCCGAGATCGACCTCCAGACGGCCGACTGGGCGTATGGCGCCGTCCTATCGCTTGGCCGGCAGGCGGTCGTGCTAGGCCCGCCCGAGCTGCGGGAGCGCGTGCGCGCGGAAGCCGCCGCGATTGCGTCTCTATATGGCGAGGGGAACGAAGCGGAGACATAGAGAGCGGGACAGGAGGGAGGCTAGGAGGACGCCGGCAGGCGTGAGCGGAAGGCGGAGGGAGCGAAGCCGAGGCTTATGTAGAAGCGCAAGGTGGACTCCGGGCTGGAGCCGACAAGCTCAGGCGGCGTACTTGCCCTGCTATGCCGCAGCCGCTCCGGCTAGGGTATATAGTTGAGTACCGCAGCCTCCCAGCTCATCCAGCCGACGAGAGAGCACAGTTGAAAGCTTTGTTTTGCCCGTCCTGCGCGCACGGACGATACGTTCCCCCCACCGCCGGACGCTTGTACGCTAACAGAAAACGAAACCGAACCGCCGGCAACAGCCGGAAGCTGCGCCTCCCCCGAGGAAGGCCGCTTCCGGCTGTTGCTGTTTGCTGGGACGGCAAGGAAGGGACGAAGGATATTTGGGCGGCATTGGATAGCGGCATTGGGATTGGAAACGCTAATGCAAGGAATTGTCAGGAGTCGGTTATGTTCTACCTATCACGGGTAATATATGGTACATTTTCGCGACGAAAGGTGGCTTCTAATGAAAAAGCGAATAATCGGCTTGCTGGCAGCCTGTTCCCTCTGCGTCCTCGGTTCGCTGTCCTCGGCTGCTCCGCAAGCGAGCCTGCTGTCCGCATCCGCCGCCCTCTCCAAAGTGTACGCGGCGGCCGTCAACCCGACTTCGCCCGAAGCCGGACCGGAGCTGGCGTTTCCTGTCTTGAGCGATGTCCATGTCCAGGAATGGGACAAAGGGTCGATCCGGAAGTTCAAAAACGCGCTGAACGACCTGCACGCCATCAACCCGAATGCGGATGCCTTGGTGATTAACGGAGACTTGACCGGAGGCATGCCGCGCGACTACAAGCGATATGCGGACATCCTGGAGAATACCCCGCACCCTCCCGTCTACCATGCGATCGGCAACCATGAATTTTACAAGGCTTGGCTGAATGCGGATGGCGGCTGGGCGGGCGAAAGCTTCCCTAACGGAGAGACCGAGCAGGCTTCGATCAACCGGTTCCTGGCGCTGAACAACCAGTCCAAGGTGTATTACGACCAGTGGATCAAGGATTACCATTTCCTCTTCCTCGGCTCCGAGCAATACCGGCAATCGGATCCGAACAACGCGGAGGATGCTTATCTGTCGGACGAGCAGCTCCGCTGGCTGGAGGCCAAGCTGCAGGAAAAGCAGGATCCGTCGAAGCCGATCTTCGTCTTCCTGCACCAGCCGCTGCCGAACACGGTCGCCGGCAGCATTGACCGGGGCATCGTGCAGCATGAGCAGCTCAAAGCGATTCTGAAGAAATACCCGCAGGTCGTCTTTTTCAGCGGCCACTCTCATTGGCAGCTGGAGATCCCGGGCAGCTTCGTGAAGGACGGATTCTCGATGGTCAATACGTCCTCCGTCAACGAGCCGTTCAACGAGAACAACGAGCCGGTGGAGGTCGACATCAGCCAAGGCTTGTATGTCGAAGTGTTCGAGGACCGGGTCGTCATCCGCGGGCGAAGCTTCGATCAGCGGAACTGGATTCCCTATTCGGAGTATGTGATCCCCCGAGTGGTCCAGCATGGACAGGCAAGCCAATAGCGCCGCGCTAGCGGATCAAAGAGAGAGCATCGCTCCCGCGAGCGAGTAGCGAAGTGCGAAGAGAGTGCCTGCCTCTGCCGCCTGCGGGCTGCTCCGGAGGCTCGCGCGGCAGCAGCGCCGAGACGAGTCGGTTCGACAGCTATCTTGCCGGCAAGGTCGATAGAAAGATTCAAAAAAATATTTATCCCGACAAAAACAGACTTGTGGATAAGCTTGTACACACAATACACATAGAAAGTTAGCGGGGAACTGCCCCTTATACACACGTTGTCTACAGGTTACCCACATCCTCCTGTGGATAAGGGAACGCTTGTTCTACCAAATATTAGGTGGTAGGATAGAAGAAACGAAGGAAAGGTGTGTACGCGATGCCGTTTTTATCCGACGACATGCTGCTGGAGACGTATGACAAAGCGATCGAGCTAAGACTGGACAGCGATTTCCTTGATCTGCTGTTGGAAGAGATCCATAGGCGGAACCTCGTCTTGGCTGGAGAGAACGACCGTGTACCCAACGACACGATTTGTAATACAAATGAAACATTTCTGTTATCGTAGGTTAATACAAGTAGTTTATTCTATATCCATGACCCCCTTTTAAACATATAACTTATGTTAGGACCTACCCCGTTGGTAGGTCCTCCTTTTTTTGTCCGGAGAAGAGCTAAGGCGCAAGGAGGCAAACCAATCCCCAAACAAAAAAAGAGCCGGTTCCCCGGCTCTTCTCTTAGCGATCCATCGGTTCGTGCCGCCGCTCAAGCGGATGCTCCTGCAGCCAGTCCAGCAGCAGATCGTTGACCAGCACCGGCTGCTCCCGGCCCATATGCGGCCTGTGACCGGCTCCCGGCACGACGACAGACCGCGACCCCGCCACCAGCGCGCTTAACCGCTTCACTCTGGCTTCGCCGCCGAACGGATCGTGCTCTCCGGTGAGGAACAGGGCGGGGCATCGGATGCCGCGCAGCTCGTCCTCCGTGAGCCGGGGGTACTGCCGCCAATCCTCGGCGCTCTGCCGCATGAACTCCCTCCAGTTCCCCCGGTGCGCCTCCTCGTGCCGTTCCTTCATCTGCTCGATGACGTCGTGCTTCCCGTTCCGCTCGAGCCACTCCGGCTCGAACTCCTCTACGCCGGTCGGAACGCTGAATCCGCCGGTACCGATCGTCGCGAGGCTCGCCACGAGGCTGGGGTGCTTGACCGCCAGATAGAGCCCGACATTGGCGCCCAGGCTGTAGCCGATGAGATGTGCCCGCGGAATGTCAAGCGCGTGGAGGAAGGCGGCCATATCCTCGGCCAGCCGGTCAGTGTTCCACTCGAGAGACTCGCACCGGGTCCGCCCATGCCCACGAAAATCGGGCAGATAGCACGTATACGACCGCTGAAAGTCGAGCAGCTGGCTGGCGAACGCCAGAATGCCGCGCGAGTAACCGCTGTGGAGGAACAGGAGGGGCTCTCCCGTTCCCATCTTCTCGTAAAACAAGTTTAAGTCGTTCATCTGCAAGTAGGGCAAGCGCGCCGCCTCCTCAGAGAAAGGGGATCCCTTTATCTTCCAATACCTCTAACTTAGCAAACATATGTTTGTCTGTAAAGCGTCTATTGGAGGAGAACAGAATAACCGCCCTGTCGGGCGGTTTTCAGAAAGCGGAGGGCAGCCAAGCCGCGGCTTAGTCGAAGACGGTTCCCGCGGAACCATGCTAATTCCGTCCGCGCGAGCGCTTCCTCTCCTTCGGCAGACGAGGCCAGCGGACCGGGTCCACATGCTGAAGCATGGCAAGGAAGAGCCGTTCCCATTGCTCTTCCTTCAGCAGGCCTACGGGCCGGCTCTTCGCAAGCTGCAGCAGCCTGGCCAGCTTGGCGAGCTGAGGCGGCGTGAAGATCGGCGCAAGCGCGGCGTCCAACGGCAGCTGCGGCTGCCGAAGCGCATATGCAGCGAACGCCCGAAACCGGGTCTGCTGGTTAGGAGAGAGGAGCGCGTCCTGCCTCTGGCTGATGAGGAGAATCGCCGACTCCACCTGGGGCGGCGGCGAAAAATCCCCCGGCGGCACGGTCCGCACCAGGCGCAACGAGAACCGCATCCGCCAGGCCAGGATACTCGGGTCCGCCGTTGGAGAGGCGGTGAACCGTTTGGCGGCCCCTTTCTCCACCAGCAGAACGGCTCTCTTCAGCGAAACGGATGGGGAGTCGAGCAGCTCTCGGAGGATGGAAGTCGTGATTGCGTACGGAATGTTGGCCACGACGCAGAACGGCTTGCGGGGCCAGGCGGTTTCCAGTATATTGGCCAGCCGGACGACCACGTTGGTGCGGCCGGCGAGCTTGTTCGTTAGCTTGCGGACGAACGCCGGATCGTTCTCTATCGCGACGACGTGACCGGCTCGATCGGCGAGAGGAACGGTGAGGGCACCTGTCCCTGCTCCGAGATCGAGCACATGATCCGCCTGGGTAAGGCGGGCCAGGTCGATCATCTCGGTAACCATGCGACGGTTGACTAACAAGTGCTGAGCAGAAAAATTGGCACGAGTCCGGGCTGCACCCGGGCGGGGATGTCTCGGTTTGGACATAGCAAAATACACCTCGTTCATTCGTTGTTCGGGCAGGAATGAAAAAGGCACAGCCAAACAAACCCCCGGCCACCCGGCGAAAAAAATGGGGTTACTTGGTCTGTGCCCGATCTACCTTAAACGAATGAATGCGATGCCGATGCAAACCATTTGAACAGTCCCTTCCATCCCCTACTCAGGGGGGAATGGATTCCAGTATAGTCGACCTCCAGCGCAGGAGCTACCCATGTTGGCGGGAAAGAATGCTTCTAACCAAAGTCGGCATGCCGGTTCGCGCCTCACAATGGCGGGCCAGGAGGCAAACAAATAAGGCAGAAGCCGCCGCACCCCTCGGGGCGCTGGTGACTTCTGCCTTTTGCTGCTTTTTTTGCCTAGTGTCCTCCTGGGAAGGGGAAGGCGGCTTGACTGCCGCGACGCTCCGCTAAAGCGGAACGGCAACCGGCTGCTTCTGACGGTAGAAAACCCATTCCTTGAAGCCGATCATCCGCAGCTTTTGCTGCACCTGCTCCCATTCGTCGCCGACACGGGACGGCTTGTGGGCGTCGGAGCCAAAGGTGACCGGCACGCCGTGGAAAAGCGCCCGCTCTAGAATGTCGTCCGACGGATACCAGCCCCCGCAGTCCTTTGTTTTGCCCGATGTATTGATCTCGATAGCGGTGCCGGTGCCGGAGATCGCCTGGAGCGTCTCCTCGACCGCCTTGGTCGGGATGGAGGAGAAGGCGGGATAGTAGCCCTTCATCGCATCGATATGCCCGAGAATCTGGAACATGCCGGATGCCGCAGATTCCCGGATGAGCCGGTAGTATTCGTCCTTGTGCTGGATTTGCTGGACCTGGCTGAGCCCGTTCCACCGCTTTTTGTTGAAGATGCTGACGCCTCCGGACAGGTGTACGCTGCCGATAATATAATCGAACGGATACGGCTCATACATCTGCTGGTAGAGCGCCGCATGCTCGGGGAAAAAATCCGATTCGACACCGAGCAGCACCTCTATCCGGTCCTTGTACTCCTCTTTGAGGCGGAGCACCTCCGAGATATAGGCCGAGAACTCGCTCTTGGCCATAGCGATATGCGGCTGGGCGTGGTCCTCCTCGCGGCCGAAGTATGGCGAATGGTCGGAGATCCCGATGACTTGCATGCCCGCCTGCAGTGCCGCTTCGATATAGTCCCGGATGGTGCCCTCTGCGTGCCCGCAGCGGTCATGATGTGTGTGCAAATCGAATTTCATCTTCCTGTCTCCTTCCTATTCGCTGCCGATGAAATTGGTTTCCGGCATTCCCTTCAAATCGCTCAAAAACTGCTTGATGGCCGAGCTCAGATAGCGCCCGGACTTGTAAATGACGCCGACAGGATGGCTGATCTCCAGCTCGTTCACATGGATCATCTTGAGCGTGCCGAGCCGGACTTCGTTGGCGATCGACAGCTTGGAGATGATCGCCACGCCCAGGTTCAGCTCGACCATCCGCTTCACTTCCTCGCTGCTGGACAGCTCCATGACGATCTGCGGCTGAATGTTCAGCTTCTTGAACAGCTGGTCGACGAAGCGGCGGCCGGCCGTCTCGGGCGACAGCATAATGAACGGCAGATCGTGGAGTGACTCTACGGTGGCATGCGTCCGGGCCGCCAGCGGGTGCTTCGGCGAAACGACGAGCTCGAACGCATCGTAATACAGAATCGACGTCTCGAGCGACGGGTTCCGGTCAAACAGATAGCCGATGCCGATGTCGATCGTCCCGTTCTCCACGTTGGAGAGAATCTGGGAGGTTGGCATCGAATGGATCGTCGTCTTGATCAGCGGATACTGGTTCTGAAAGTACGACAGCACCCGCGGCAGGATCTGGACGGCAATCGAGGTGGTGGTCCCGAGATTAATATTCCCCTGCGGCTTGTGATCGAGATCGGCGAGCTTCTGCTTCAGCTCCTCGACCGTTCGCAGGATAAGATGCGCATGCTCAAGAAATACACGGCCGCTGTCCGTCAAAGTGACGGGCTGGTTGCGGTCGATCAGCACGGTTTTGAATTCGTCCTCCAGACTTTTAATCTGGGCGGAGACGGCGGGCTGGGTCAGATTGAGCAGCTCTCCCGCTTTGCGAAAGCTCATCGTCTGCGAGATGGTGATGAGCGTCTCCAGCTGGTTCATGTTCATTGTCCGCGACCCCCTTGTTCCATTGTTGGCTTGCCGGAAGGAGCGATGGCTTCTCTATAATCGGAAATTATCGTGCGCAAATCACGTATAAATAATTCTTTTCAACTTACCTTCATTATATCGGGTAAGGAATGGCCATTCAATAGCAACGTAGGGGGACGGCAGGGAATGAGCAGGGAGACCTATCGTCTTCTGGTATAATAAGCACAGGACCGGCCGGACTGCTCGGACCGGAAGCGAACGAAGACAGAAGGAGAGATGGATGTGAAGCTAGGATTAGGAATTCTCTTGGCCCCTCCGGAAGGGACGGCGGGAGAGAAGGAGTCGTTCCGCGGGTGGCTCGAACGGCTGGAGGCCAAGCTGGAGGCCGCGAAAGAGGCAGGCGCGGCGTTTGCCGAGCTGCCGCTCTACGTGCTGGCCGGACTGACGGACGAACAATTCGGGGAAGCGGCCGCCCTCATCCGTAAAGCGGGCCTGCCGATCGATAGTGTCGTAGCGCTGTTCCCCGGTGATCTGCGGGTTGTCGGGCCCGAGGTGGACGAGGAACGGGTAGCGGGCTACCTGGAGCGGGCATTCGAGCGGGCAGCGGAGCTGGGCACCGAAACGGTCGTATTCGGAAGCGGACGGGCCCGCTCCTTCCCGGACGGCTGGTCGAAGGAGCAGGCCATGGGGCAGCTGGAGGCACTTCTGCAGCGGTGCGACGCCCTTGCGCAGCGGCACGGCCTGCTGGTGGCGCTGGAGCCGCTGAACCGGAGGGAGACGAATCTCATCCGGTTCCTCGAGGATGCGGTGGAGCTGGCCGCCCGGCTCTATCTCCCGAATCTCCGGGTGCTGGCGGATGCCTACCATATGGATGTGATGCGGGAAGACTTCGAGATGGTGGAGGAGGCCTGCGAGATGGGGCTGCTCGCGCATGCCCATGTCGCCACTGCGACGAGAGGCTACCCGCTGCCGGAGGAAGAGCGGCAGGAGGAGAGCGGGCGGAAGTTCGTTCCGGCGTTCGTCTCCTCCCTTGTTAGGGCGGGCTACGAGGGGCGGCTCTCCATAGAAGCGCTGGAGGAAGGGGCCGATCACAGCCCGGACGTCCAGCGCCGGTCGCTGGCTTACTTGCGGTCGCTGGCGGCAGGGGAGTAACGGGGTGATTGCAGGAAGGCGCCAAAAACTCCAGCATAAGGAGAACGAAACGGAACAGGCCCCGCGTGGGTATCTGTTCCGTTTCGTTGCTAAAGAGGGCCCCTTTCTGGACGACATTGAGGGTGATGCGAGTATGGCACAAGGGACAGAATGAACGTAAAAGGGTGAAGGAATTGAACCGCTTTGTTAGAGTTATGACTATCTGTTCCATATTTCCAATAGTATTCGGGTGCAGCAACATCCCCGTTCTCCCAAGCGAGAAGACGAACCTAAATGTACCGGTAAGCCAGCAGCCCAGCCCGACGGGTGGGGAAAAGAATAAGGAGCCTGACCAACCAATCCGTGCACTGGTTCCAAAAGGATGGCGCATGCTTGAGAAAAGCCCAGGTAATCCCATGCTGGCTGCGGGTGATCTGAATAAAGATGGGGTAGAGGATGCCGCAGTCATCCTGGAGCAAGAAACCGGGAAAGACGGAGAAGTGCCTAACCGTGCTTTATTCATTGCGTTCGGAGATGGAAATGGCGGCTATCAACAATCCATTCTTGCGGTCAAGGCAATCTTACGAGCAGATCAAGGAGGAGCATGGGGGGACCCGCTGGAGGGAATCTCTGTGGATAACGGCTCCCTCGTAATCAGCTTCTACGGGGGAAGTAATGATAGATGGTATGCGAACTATCGATTCCGCTTCCAGGACAACGATTGGTATTTAATCGGAGCGACCATGGGTTCGTATTTTACTGGCACCATGACACGCGAAAATGCCAACGAGGAGGATTACAACTTGCTCACAGGCGATTACATAATAAGAGCAACGGACGAACAGAACCCCAGCAAGTCAAAAACTACCAAAGGAAATAGAGGGAAAGCTCCTCTTTTAAAGCTCAAAGACTTTCATGCAGATGCGGAGAAAGAGCAGTTTTTGAACTAAACCGACGGCGCCATCCTGAGAAGGGTGGCTTTCTTGCATAACGAATCATTTTATCATTTGTTCTGTAAAATCCCTTAATAAGCCATTACATTGTTTTATGAAATCAAGAATTTTTTGTAGGTCCTCGTCATCATAACTCGATAACATTTGACTCATTTCTTTACCAAATAGATGAAAGAGAGGGGAAATATCTTTTTCTGCCTTTTCTTGATCGATATGAATGATAACGCGTCTTTGGTCTTGTGGATCTTTCATCCGATAGACGTATCCCGCTTTCTCCAGCCTGTCTAATACACCTGTAATAGCCCCCGTAGTTAATCCAGTTAAATCGGAAAGTCGACCAGCAGTAAGGGGCTGATTCCTCAATATGACATCCAGACATTTGTGATCCGTAGGATTTAAGCCTAACTTCGTGCCAATTGCTTGGTGAAACATGATGGTTGCGGTACTGTTATTCCGTAGTTCTTCCGTTAGATTGTTTAGGATGTTGCTCCTTGACATTAGGGTAACCTCCGCTTATTATTATCTTATCTCGTGAGATAAATTAAATTTAGGTTAAGTATTATTTTATCAATATTTGATTGAAAATCAAAGCTTAACAAGGGGATGTGTGAAAATGCATAAGATTTCGGTGGCCATCGCGGGCGCTGGGTTAAGCGGCTTATGCTTGGCCCATGCATTAATTCGTGCCGGGTTTGCTGTGCAAGTTTATGAACGGGATTCAGCGCCGCATATCCGTCGACAGGGATATCGGATCACGGTTGACGAGTACGGAATTGCTGCACTTCAGCGATGCCTGCCCCCTCATTTATTTAAGCTGTTTCTTGCCACCACTTCGCCTACTGACGAGACCGGGTACTTTCGGGTAACGAACCAGAAGCTTGGCGAGATATTCAGACTTACTTTTCGGAGCGATCCGAGCGGTATTGACTTGCGTACACCACGACAAGTAGATCGCCAAACCCTTCGTACCATAATGCTTGAAGGGCTTCAGGATAGCGTTCATTTTGGTAAAGAGGCGGTACGTGCAGAGTCAGCATCTGATGGAGCAACCCTTCATTTTTCAGACGGAAGTTATGTCCATGCTTCCATCATTATAGGTGCTGACGGTGTGAACTCAGCCTTACGCAAGCAGCTGTTACCTGACTGTGAGCCGGAGGTTACCGACAGTTGGGGAATTTTTGGCCGCACGCTTCTCATTCACAATGGACACTCTCTGGTTCCTAATTCACTAAGTACTAGTGGTGTATTCGCAATGGGACCTTCGAGTCGTGGATTTTTCTTTACTACGATGAAATTCCGCGAGGCTCCTCAATCCGCTTTTGCCCGTTTTAAAGTGGATCAAATACCTCCGGTCACTGAGGATTATGTGATGTGGGGAATTGTCTTGCCAAAGGAGCAATCTCCAGAACATCAAGGAAACCTTAGCAAAGAAATGTTACTACGCTTTGCGAAGGAGATTACCCGGGACTTTCACCCGATGCTGCAACGTTTTGTGGAACGAGCCGACATTGATTCCACCATGGCCGTAAAGGTAAGAGCAGCAAGGAAACCGTCTAACTGGCCAGTCTCCCGAATAACATTTATGGGAGATGCGGTACATGTCATGCCCCCCACAGGAGCTCATGGAGGGAACACAGCTTTGCGTGATGCGGCTCTACTTGCGGAAAAGCTTGAAGCGGCGGTGACCCAAGGGGAAGATCTTGAGAAAGCGGTTGGCTCCTATCAAGAAGAGATGAGCATTTATGCATTTCGCGAGGTGGAAGCATCAAAGAAAATGTTGAAGCGATTCTCCAGTAAGAATCCTCTGATGAATTGGGTCATGCTGCGTGCAATACCGTGGATGCGTTCCATTACAAACAAACCAATACCAACAGAATGACATAGAAGTAAAGCCCGAAGCCGGTAAGGGCGTCCTGTAGGACGCTCTTAATTCTCGTCTTAGCGATGATACGGAGAACTGAATCGCAAATTGTGGTAATGAGGAGAAGCACACCAGGAAGCGGGACAAACCTTCAAAGAGTCTAGGAAATCAGTTATCCCAAATCCTGCACGCACATCCTTACAATCTCTTTATTCCTTTTTAGTTTGGCGCGGTAAGCATAATAAATGCAAAGCAAAAAGGCGGTCGGAATGTTATAAAGAAACACGATATAAAGTGCCTCGAGCAGAGCAGCAAGCTTAGGGAGTTGTACCGCATTCAAGATTGTTTTAAAGCTTTGCTCAGTTAATACTTCCATCGGCAGATAAAGGAAGAGGCCTAATGCAGCCATGATAGATAACAACGATGTGATTGCCGGAAGCAGCAGACCTGGCCAGGGAGTATCCTTCTTCGAAAGAAAAATCTGCAGAAAAACGGCCCCAATTATAAATCCTACAAACAAGAAAGCTTTTGTCATGACTATGGTTTCTCCCTTATTTTTTTGTATTCCGAAATCAGAATCTTAGCAGCATCAAGATCAAGCTTTTCGTTTACGACCATTCGTTTGATCAGGCTGATATACGGTTCATTCGCATGGTCCTCATTAATTTGAATCTTTTGAATTAACCGATCCAATCGAAGCCGAACAGTCGGGTAAGTGACGCTGTACTGTTTCGCTACTTCCTTGAGTGAACCGGAAGCCAGCAGAAACTTCTTTATGAACACGATCTCCTCCTCTTCCAGATTGGCCATCCATTCCGGCACGGTTTCCATAGGCATACACTCACTTCCTTTAATAAAATTAATCATATTATTGAATATTGTTAAAGTCAAATCTAAATTTAACGTAAAGAAGAGGATTCAACGAGCCTGCTGTTGGTTAACCGGAAAACGGCAAGCTTTTCAACACAGTCTAATCCGAAGCAAAAAGGGGATGATAACAGAAGGTTTTGTTAACACGTGCGATGTAAACCAACAAAGAGAAGGGTTGCAAATGCTAAACAAGCTGTCCAATCGAGTGTACTACATGCCCCATTATGCGGAGACGGACCGTCCTGCTCTCGGATTGATCTGTGGAGACAACATGAGCGTCATCGTGGATTCGGGCAATTCGCCTGCACATGCACAGGATTTGCTCCATCTCGTTGAACAGTTGGAGATAGCCCCGGTAAAGTTTGTTGTCATCACACACTGGCATTGGGATCATATCTTTGGGATGAGCACAATGGGGTTCTTATCGATCAGTCACGACTTGACGAAGGAGAAAATAAGATATCTGCAAACGTTAAAATGGGATGACGCTTCGTTAGATTTAAGGGTCTCCACCGGAGAGGAAATTGAGTTTTGCAGAGACATGATTAGACGGGAGATGCCGACAAGGGAGCATCTGAAATTGAAGACGCCGGAGCTCTCGTTTCCTAGCAAAATCGAGCTGGATTTGGGCGGGGTCACCTGCATCGTTGAGCATGTGGGAGGCGTTCACGCAAGGGACTCGTCCATTGTGTATATTCCGGAGGAAAAGATCCTGTTTCTAGGGGATTGCATCTATCAGGACTTTTATAGCGGGGAATGGAGCTATCATCTGGACGAGCTTACCGTCTTATTAGAGAAGCTAAAAAAGTATGATGCAGCGTACTATGTGACGGGACATCAAAATCCGAAAACGCATGATGACATGTGGAGCTTCCTGGATGAACTCACGCGGATCGGGGAAATCGTGGGGAAAGAAGCATCTCTGGAGCAAGCGATTGCCCGATTTCGTGAAGTACAGGGGACAATGCCAGATGAGGAGCAATTGGAATACATCCAAAACTTCGTATCTGGAAACCAAAAGACGTTGTTTAGGGATGAGTCCAGCTAAAACCATCCCCCATGGTCTCCCCGTTAAGTAGACAGAAAAGATATCTTTATGCTGCCTGCGGCCGTTTCCCCGTACTCCACGGGGGGACGGTCGTTTAGCTTTTTTCCAAAAGGAAAAGGTGTACAAAAAAATCTTGTACAGATAAAAAGGATGATCGATTTGTTGAAAGCATATGCCTGGCTAACCTTTTGTGTAATGAGTGGGGAAGCAATTTTGTATTTGGAAAGATGTTAGTTCAAGATTTTTCCCCAGCTCTGTTAACCATGCTTAGACTTTTGTTTATTGTTCTCTTTTTAATGGGGCTATCCTCCTATAAAAAACACTTGAAACGAGTTTTCTCATTGGAACGGCCATTGTTGTACACGGGATAGCGACATTGATATGGAATAACAACATTAGCCAGGTCGATGCTTCAAAGGCTTCCATCCTGTCTAATTTAGAACCGTTTGTAGCGATGATCATGGGACTGATTTTGCTAGCCAAACCGGTAACTGGAGCGGAAATTTTGGGGTCCTGCTTTATTGTGGGGGGAGTCCTGCTGTCTACGTATCAACGAAAGCTAAACAGCCGAACGAATTAAGAAGACCCCAATATGGGGTAGAATTGACACTGGAAAGCGCATTTCCCGCTGAATTTGGTCATTTCACTTTCATGAGAAGGGATTGGTCCACGTCTTGAATGGAGCTTCGTCCGGATATAGCTAGCTGCAGTTCGGTTTCTGCAACAAGGTGCTTGATCACCTCTTCGACCCCAAGTTCTCCCGCCACAGCCATGGCGTAGGCATACGGGCGGCCGACGAGGACGGCAGTAGCGCCAAGAGCAATGGCTTTTAATATATCCGCTCCTCTGCGAATCCCGCTATCCATGATGATTGGAATCTTCCCCTGGATCGATTCCCTAATGGAAGGCAAGACATCCAGAGTCGCCACGGCTCCGTCAAGCTGTCTTCCTCCGTGGTTCGAAACAATGATCCCGTCAACGCCATGTTCCATAGCCAAAATGGCATCGTCCGGATGGGTTATTCCTTTCATAAGGAGAGGCAGCCGGGTATGCTCACGAATAAAGTCAAGCTCCCTCCAAGTAAAACAGGTATTGTTTCCTTCCTCTAATGCTTTCAAAGCCGCTGCTTTGACGTTTTTATCAGGGGCTTCCTCAAGCTTGGAACAAAAGATTGGATCGGAGAAATAATTTCCCATTCCATGCCCTGTCAGGAAGGGTAAGTATGCATGGCGTAAGTCCGTCTCGCGCCAGCCAAGAAGTGTCGAATCCACGGTGACAACAATGGCCTTGAATCCGGACGCCTCCGCTCGTTTGAGGAAACTCTTTGTCAGCTCGTGATCTTTCGGGGGATAAAGCTGGAACCATCTAACGCTATCTCCCATCACTTCCGCCACTTGTTCCATGGAAACACTGGAAACGTTGCTGAGTATATAAGGAACTCCTAATTTCGCCGCTGCTTTAGCGGGGGCAAGTTCGCCATCGGGATGGAGAATGGTATTGACTCCGATCGGTGCTAGTAAGAAAGGAACCGGGAGCTTAGTTCCGAACATCGATATAGAGAGGTCACGTTTTGTAATATCACAACATACCCTTGGTCTTATTCGATAGTTCTGAAAAGCATCTACATTGGCACGATGTGTATCGCCAGCCCCTGCTGCACCATAAACGTAGCCAAATGGCGCTGCAGCGAGAATTTCCTTTGCCTGGTTTTCCCATTCGTCGAACGATACCGGCAATAGCTTTGCAGGCTTATCCCCGCGTTGATAAATGTCCATTTGTATCGTTTCGCTATGAATAGCCATCCAAAGTACCCCCTTTTTGTGTAACATTCCCCATCCGCTAAGATCGATTTAAGCAGTATCGCCAAAATCTTCTGATGGAATGCCAGCTCAAGAAGACTGCTTGCCCAAGTATTAGCTTGGACAAATCGTCGGAAAGTTAGTCACTAATGAGTGGAGCTGGGCAACACTTCCCTGATCTCATAACGTTCCTCGCGGATCGGGGTTATACCATGTTTGGGGTCCTAGCAGACAATGGCAAATAAACGGTAAACACCGAACCCTTCCCCACCATGCTTTGCACCTCGATGCGCCCCCCATGAGCAAGGATGGTTTGCCGTGCGATCGCAAGCCCGAGACCGGTCCCGCCGCTCGGACGAGCCCGGGAATGATCCGCTCTATAAAAGCGGTCGAAGATATAGGGCAAATCCTCTTCGGATATTCCGGCGCCGCTGTCTTCAATCCGGATTTGAGCATAGGGCTGCTGCTGGTCCGGCAGGTGTGTTGTTTCCGCTAGGAGTCGGATTTGTCCGCCGGGCTTCGTATAGTAGACGGCATTCGTCAGGAGGTTATACAGCGCCTGAAGAATGCGGGCTTTTTCCACCGAAACGGAGATAACCTCCTCCTTGGCGTGCATGGACAGATGGATTTGCTTATCCTCCACTAGAAATTGGGTCTTCGCCGTTAGATCCCCCAGTAGCGCAACCAAGTTCTCCGTTCGCGGATGCAGCTCCGTCATGCCGGCTTCCAGCCTGGATAAGTCCAGCACCTCATGAACCAAACGCGACAACCGAAGCACTTCATCGAGAATCGAGGCCTGTTTCTCGGCAGTGAGAGGGGACCCCGTCTCATGAGCCAGCTCCAATTCCCCTTGGATGATCATAAGCGGAGTTTTCAATTCATGAGCGACATCGGACATCAACTGCTTTCGGGTTCGTTCCGCTTCGGCGAGCGAATCGTTCATCTCCCTTAGAGCCCTGGAAATCGCGCCGAATTCGTCTTTCTTTTGTTCGGGAAAGACGGCTGCGGCGTCGCCTTTTCGGATGGCCTCGATCCCTTTGATGATTCGACGGATCGGAATGGTCAACCGCCACGACAGGAAGAAGATGGTCAGCATCGCCGCGATCAAGGTGAACAGCAGGGAAGCGATGCCGATATTGGGCAGCATGCCGTACCACATCGTTTTAAACTCATAGGTCTTGAACTGCCTGTCATTCATCACGTACAGTCTGCCGATCTTACGATCACCCGCGTGAAGCGCGAGCATATACCCGTCTTCGAGAAGTTCCTCTTTGCTTAGGCTTCCTTGCTGATACAAGGTTTTCCCCTCCGCAGATAATAAGATTTCGGCAAAGGAGCCGGAAGCTTCAAACCTTGCGCTGCCGACATGTTCCCAAGAATCGCCGTGACTGCTGTAAAATTGCTCGAACTCCTGTTTCAGCGATTCAAAGGGGGCCTTATCCTCGAGATAGGCAAGATCGCGGGAAATATAAAACTGAATATGCGTAACGGCAAGCAGAAACAGCAGGATAAACAAGATTAGAATGCTCATCGACAGGATCAGCTTGGTTCTAATTTTCATGTTCCGCTCCGAATCGATAGCCGAATCCGTACACCGTTTGAATATAGTCGGAGCTGCGGCCATCGCTCTCTATCTTCTTGCGAAGCTTGCTGATATGGGAATCCACCGTCCGTTCGTCAACGACAAACTCCTCCTCGAATGCATGCTGCAGAAGCTGCATTCGGGTGTACACCCGCCCGGGCTTTGCCGCCAGCAGATGCAGAAGCTTGAATTCAGTCGGCGTGAGATGTAGCTCCTTAGTCCCTTTAAACACCTGCAGACTTTCCTCGTGAATCGTAAGCTCGCCTCTTCGCAATACGCTGCCGGCTCCGTCGTTGTCGCTTTTGTTCATTCGTCTCAATAAAGAGCGGATGCGTGCGGAAAGCTCCCTCAAGCTGAAGGGCTTGGTCAGGTAATCGTCCGCTCCCATCTCGAGGCCGACGATTTTGTCCGTTTCCTCGGATTTGGCCGTCACCATGATGATGCCGGGAGACCCTAATTGTCTAAGCTGCCTGCATGTGTCCAGTCCGCTCATTTGCGGAAGCATCCAATCCAATATAACGATATCCGGTTTCTGTTTTGTATAGAGCTGCAGCGCGGTTTTGCCGTCCATCGCAGTTAGACAATCGTACCCTTCGGTTTGAAGAAACGACTCCATGAGCGATGCGATTTTGATTTCATCCTCTACGATCAGAATCCTGATTCCCATTTCCCCACTCCCAGATATATCCACTTCCATTCCTACCTTAAGGATAGCCGCAGCCTCCACAACCTGCAAATGGTTTCACCACAAGTTCGCAACATTTCGCTGTTAGTATTGCTACCAAAGAAGCCACTTGGGGGGATTTGAAATGAGCTACAAATTGTCTATCAAGAAAAAGCAATGGATCGTCGTCATCCATGTGCTTTCGGTGGTCTGCTGGCTTGGCGGAGCGATGGTCATGCTGCTGCTCGGCCTGTATATGCAGAAGGCGGAGAACGGCGAGCAGTTGTATTACACCTTGGAAAATATGCATTTGATCGATGTCGTCTTCGTCCGATACACCGCTCTTCTTGCGCTGTTTACCGGCATTGTATTGTCCGTTTGGACGAATTGGGGGCTCTTCAAGCATTATTGGATCTTGATCAAGCTGATCCTGACCGTAGCGCTGATTGCTTTCGGCATCAAGTACATGGGAGCCTGGTTATCCCAAATCGTTCGCATCGCGCAGCAGGAACGATCCCTTGCGCTGAGCGACACTGCCTTTCTGAACGCAAGCTATTCGTTGATTGGAGGAGCCGCGGCCAATATCGTCTCGTTGATCTTCATGACGGCGATCTCGTATATCAAGCCGTTCGGCAAAATAAACAAAAGGGCTTCCAAATCGAAGCCGGGGGCGGCAGCTTGACGAAAGCATCCGATCATGAGGAGTGGAAACCATGCTCGATACGATAGCCAGTATCCTATTGACGGCCAGTATGGCCCTATTGTGGGGAATCGCAAGTATGGCAGCGGGAAGCTTGCCCTACTCCACGACCAACCAAAGCTTGAGAAAGAAGAGAACCTTTTTGCTCCGGATAGCTTACGCTGCGTTAGTTTTGAGCGTCCTGTGGTACGCGGTAGTCATCGGCAAATTCCTATCGAGCGGATGGCTGTTCGTAGAGGGCATTGTCAAAACTCTCGTACCGCTAACGTTGATCCCTCAATTGTATGTGGCGGTAACAATCCTGCCTCGGTTAAGAAGCTTGAGGGATTCCGGCGGGGAACCGCCGAGGCAGGAAGCGCTGCGCACGGCGGCTCATCCTTCCGTGACGTTGTCCTTTTTGGCGGCGGGGCTTGCTTCCGGCATGTCTGCCTTCAGCACCGTCTTTGCTCAACCGGTCCTGCCCAGCCTGGTTGAGATTGCTCAGCAAGTCATTCTGGTGGCGCTGCTATTACTTGTACCGGCGGTTTTTATAAGATGGAAGTACTTGAAGGTTGCGAGGGGGGAACGGTTTCAGCACGGGCTTGTTATCCGGCTGTTAATCCTCTTGGCTGCGAGTATGCTCACTGCCTTCGTGGCAATAACCATCCTCGTATCCAATGTACTCGTAGGGGTCCATGCCTCCAAGCTGCCGGAAGCATCCGACATGATGAATCATGACCGGATGGACGAAGGGGGCGGTGCGGCAACTCGGATGTCCATAGGCTCCGATCATCATAGTCATCAGCAGCACGGTAATTCTCAAACCGGCACAGTGGAAGTAGCTGCACTTACAGGAGATATTTCGGCTCCCGCCGATGTGAAATTTGAGATGGTGGCACAGCAGAAAACGATAACGCTTGCTTCGGGAGCCACCATCGATGCCTGGACTTACAACGGGGAAATCGCTCCTGAGCTTAGGGTGAAGCATGGCGATATGGTCGAAGTGAAGCTAATCAATCAAGATATCACCAGCGGCGTTACCATCCATTGGCATGGCTATAACGTACCGAATGCGATGGATGGCGTGCCGGGGATGACCCAAAATGTCGTGAAGCCGGGACAATCGTTCACCTACAAGTTTCGGGCCGACCAGGAAGGCACCTACTGGTTTCACTCTCATCAGCAAGCGTCGGAGCAAGTGAGGAAAGGGCTTTTTGGCACGCTGATTGTTGAACCGAAACAGGATGCCGAACCTTTCGATGAACAGATTACCGTTATCCATCATCGCTGGAAGATCGATCAAGGGGATAAATATGCGTTCGGACAACAAGACACTCTACAGTGGAAGCAGATGCAACCGGGGAAGAAAGTAAAGCTGAGAATCATCAATGCGCATAACCTTTCTCAAAACTATTCTCTGCAAGGGACCGATTTCCAAATCACAAGCATCGATGGGGTGCGGATCCAAGACCCGCGGCTTTTATCCGACCAAACTGCGTTTCGGCTTGGTTCGGGCGGGAGATACGATGTAACCTTCACGATGCCCGACCACCCGGTCTTTTTTACACAAGGCAATTCCAAAAACGACAACGATCCAGGAATTGTTTTTTACATCGACAATCCTTCGGAGAAGCCGATCTTCAAAGCGGAATCGGCTATATTTGACCCGTCCGATTATGGCAAGCCTGTTGTAAACGAGGTAACGACTGTGAATAATTTCGATCGGGAGTTCCAGATGATTCTCGGGAACAAGATGGGATTTTACAACGGCGGGTTTCATTTTCTATGGACCATCAATGGAGACGTTTACCCCCGGGTACCGACTTTGGTCGTCAAAGAAGGCGATAAAGTCAAAATGACGTTTGTGAATAAAAGCTTGGCCGAGCATCCGATGCACCTGCATGGGCATCATATGACCGTTTTGAAGAAAAACGGCGAGAAGGTGAAGACGCCGTGGCTTACCGATACGTTGAATGTCCTTCCCGGCGAATCGTATGAGGTCGCGTTCGTCGCTAATAATCCGGGCATGTGGATGGACCACTGCCATAACCTGGATCATGCGGCAACCGGAATGATTCTGCATCTTATGTACGATCATGTTGTTTCTTCCTATGAAGTAGGGACTAGATCCGGAAACTTGCCTGATTAAACCATGTAGGATCGGATTTTTCTAAATTGTTTTGTGCTGCCCCCGTTTCTTTTCGCCGTCCGCTTTCGTTATAAGTGGGGAAGAACATTGTTAAGGAGCTGAAATCAAATGTTGACTACACAGATTGGCAGCATCTTTATTCCTGTGAACCATTTGGAACGGTCGATATCCTTCTACACGGAGATGTTGGGGCTTGTATGCCGAGGCATCGAGGACTGGGGGGGAGGCAGCCGCGGGGCAACCTTGTTCTTTCAACCGCATCCGAAGGATGCTGCTTTGCTCAGCTTAGCGGAGAGGAAAGAACCGATTCCCGTTACGCCCTTCCCAAGCTTCAACATAAGGTGCAAGGATGTCCGAACTCTCCATACAGAACTGCAAGCGCGGGGTTGTCAGGTTAGCGGCATCGAAACATGGGATTCGGAATGGAACCATCATGTCATGTTCGATGTCTTTGATCCGGATGGTCATAGGATCAATATAATCGAGTTAAGTCCTATTGCAGCTGAAGTTCATAAGAGTTAACCTAAAGCAACTGAACTTGCTTTAATTACTATCCTCTGTCGCTTGAACGAGCAAACAGGCTGGAAGCATGAATCTGGTAGGGGGGCAAGCTAAGGGGTACGAAAGATCAAAGGCCGCCTTTTTTTCAAAGGGCGGCTTTCCTGTTGTTAGGGCACTATAAGCAGCGGCAAGTATTTTCGAAATTCCATAGGGTTGGGGCATTGACAAATGAATGAACGGTTCATATACTGTAAATAAATGAATGAATCATTCAATTATCGGGAGGAATTCCAAATGAGCGGAATAAAGAAGACGAACGATCAAACCTTAAGAGGAAAATATGCGGTGATTACCGGGGCCACAAGTGGGATCGGATTGGCGGCCGCCCAAGAGCTGGCAGCCAGAGGGGCGAATTTGGGTATCGTTGCGCGCAATGCGGCCAAAGCGCGAGAGGTCGCGGTTAAGCTCCAGTCGTCCTCCGGCAATTCGATCACGGTGGACGTTTTCATCGCTGACATGTCGTCCCAGCGTTCGATCCGCCGCGCAGCAAACGAAATTTTAGCGAAATGCCCAAGGATTGATATTCTGATCAATAATGCGGGTGCCATGTTCCTCGATCATAAGCTGACTGAGGACGGACTGGAGATGACCTGGGCGGTCAACCATATCGCGCCATTCTTGTTAACGAACCTGCTGCTTGATAGACTGATGATGAGTGAACATGCCCGTGTCATTACTACGTCGTCCCATGGCCATAAGATGGCCGCGCAAGGCATCCATTTTGATGATTTGAGCGGCCGGCGTTATTTTGGATTGCTGGGGAAGATGAAGGGCGGCCCTAATTTCCGATATGGCGAGACGAAGCTGGCGAATGTTTTGTTTACCGCCGAACTGGCGCAACGATTGAAAGGCACGAATGTCAGCGCGTATTGCTTTGATCCGGGACTCGTCGCTACGAATTTCAATCAAGACAATGGAGGTTGGCCCGCATGACGATGGCCGTCATGAAGAGATTTTCTCGAACGCCCGAGAAGGGGGCGGAGACGCTTGTATGGCTGGCGGAAACCGACGATTCAAACCTAGAAAGTGGGCGTTACTACGCAGATAAGCAAGTTAGGAAGCCGTCCACGCAAGCGAGCGATAGGGAAGCGGCGCACAAGCTATGGGAAGTGAGTACGGCGCAAATTTGCGCATCGGAGGCTTAAGTCGACGCACAAAAGGGGAGAAGGATAACCTATGCCAAGAATAGCAAGAGCGCAAACCGAACAAGCGCTTGACGAACGCAAAGATCAGATCAAAAAGGCGGCTCTAAAAGTTTTCGCGGAGAAAGGGATCGCTGGCACGAAGATGAGCATGATCGCAGAGGAAGCCGGCATCAGCCAAGGTTTATCGTACCGTTACTTCGAATCAAAGGACGAGATTTTCACGCTTCTCGTGGAAGAGGCAATCGAGGAATCCCAGAACGCTGTCCGGACTATTCAACAATTACCGGGTTCGCCTTTGGAGCAGCTAAGGACATTCACACTTCGACTGCTCGACGATAATCATAAGCAATTCTTCCTGCTCATTCAACAAGCGCAAAAGTCGGAAGGCGTACCGCGCAAAGCAAAGGAAGTGATTGAGCGGTATTCTCCTCAGAATACGATTGAGCATATCATTCCGATCGTCGTCCGAGGGCAGCAGGAAGGACAATTCGCGGAAGGCGATCCCTACAAGCGATTAATTGTGTTTCTTTCGGTCGTGACCGGTCTTATGCTTCAGGATGCAAAGGCGATGGGGATCGACTGGACACAAGAGGTCGACCTTCTGCTGAACATCATGACGAAGTGAAGAGCAAGCGAAATGCCCGTTCCAAGCCACCTCTGTGACTTGAAACGGGCATTTTGATTTGTTACACGGACAACCTTGGACTAGAGCGTCAACCCGCCGTCGACCAGTACGATGGAACCCGTCATGTAGCTGGCGCGATCGGAAGCGAGGAATGCGACGACTTCCGCCAGCTCTTCCGGCTGCGCATAGCGGCCCATGCGCATATTGGCGACTTCCTCCGGTACGTAGCCGCCCGACACGAAAGCCTGCTCTACCCCTTTCGTAAGAGCCGTCTCTACGCCGCCCGGGCAAATGCCGTTGACGCGGATGCCTTTCTTCACATACTCTAGCGCCGCGCCTTTCGTTAGACCGACAACCGCATGCTTGCTAGCGGAATAAGCGGAAGCGCTGTGCTCGCTCTTCACCCCCGCCGTCGAAGCGGTGTTAATGATCGTGCCGCTTTCTTGCTTCTCCATCACCTTTAAAACATATTTCATACCGAGGAAGACGCCCCGGACATTTACGCTCATAATCCGGTCGAACTCGTTCTCGTCAATGTCAGCGAACATCGAGAACTTCTGTACAATCCCGGCGTTATTGAAGAAAATATCGATGCGGCCGTAGGTATCAATCGCGGCGTTCACATAACGTTGAACATCCTCGCTTTTCGATACGTCGGCCTGTACGAAGATGGCTTCTCCGCCCTGCTCCTGAATAAGCCGGACCGTCTCCTGGCCGGTTGCCTCGTTAAAGTCAACGGCGACGATCTTCGCGCCATAGCCTGCCATTTTGATGCTGCTTGCACGGCCGATGCCGCTTCCTGCCCCAGTAATGATAGCGATTTTGTTGTCCAACATATTCGTTCATCCCTTTCCATAATGGTAGCAGACTTTTTTTCTGCAGCTTTAGTGTAATAGGCTTGCCCGGCCGTTAATTGTATTTATCAACGATTTTTAGTACTTTTTTAACACATCCTAATGTTAACCATGAATGTAGCCTATGGAGGTCGGTCCTCATGAATAAGCTGCCGGAGCTGGCTGTCTTTGGCCGGCTTCTCCACGATGCCCTTGAACTCCCTGTCTTTGTTGTCCATCCAGGGCGGAAGATGGAATCGGAATACACCGAGCGTTCGCTTCGCGCCAATCCGTACTTTGCCTCGATTCGCGATCAACTCGCGGGCTACGCTTATGCGCTGTATGCAGCGGAGCAGCCGGTCCATTTTACCCGTTCCAATCTTCAGTATTTCTTTGTGAATGCCCTTGACGAGGACCGGCTTGCCGGCACGCTCGTCGTCGGCCCGTACCTGCATGAGGCGCCGGGGGACAGCCAATGGAACGAGACGTTGGATACCCTCCACGCGGGTAACCGGGAGCAGGTTCTCGACTTGTACGAGAGGGTTCCGCTGCTGCCGCCAGAGCGCGCTCGGGCGCTAAGCCTGATGATCCACTATGCGATTCACCGGCAGCTCGTCGATCCGTCAGCGAATCTTCTGGCTGAAGGCACGTCGATGCTGGAACCGGCTGTGAGGAAGCAAGAGCCGGATGCCGAGCTATCCCGAAGCCGTAGAAGCGGCATGCTTCACGCTAACTTGTCCCATGAGCGCGTTTTGTTGCACTACGTGCGCACGGGTGAGAGGGAACGAATCCGGACATTCGTCCTGGAATCCATCATCGGCGAAGACGAGCTCGGCGTGTTAGCCAAGCGGAGCCGGCTCCGCAGCGAGAAGAACCTGATGATTACGGGAATCGCGCTGATCTGTCGTGCGGCGATTGAAGGAGGTATGCACGAGGAGGATGCGTTTACGCTGAGTGATTTCTATATTCAGCTGTTGGAGGAGAAGGATACGCTGCAGGCGGTCGCCGCCGTCATGACGGATGCGCTGTTCGACTTTGTCGACCGGGTGGCGGAGGTGCGCCGCGGCCATTACTCGCCTGCCGTGCAGGATTGTCTTCACGAGATCGCCAACCATCTGTACGGCGACATTACGCTCGATCGGCTTGCCGAGCGCACCAATCTAAGTCCCAACTACTTGTCGAGTCTGTTCAAGAAGGAGGTTGGGATGACGATTTCCGAGTATGTCCAGCGCGAACGGATCGAGGAAGCGAGGAGACTGCTCACGCTGACCGACTATCCGATCACTGACATCGCCGCATGGCTGAACTTTAGCGACCAGAGCTATTTCAACAAGGTGTTCAAGAAATGGAAAGGGATGACGCCAAAGGCATACCGGCAGTCCGAGCGGCGCCCGGCGCAACATGCTGAACCAAGTACCTAAAGAATGTTCTCTTATTTCTGGAACATAAAAAGTCCGGCAAGGGATTAAACCTTTACCGGACCTTTGTTGTCAGTATGCTGTAGCGGAACCTTGCAGCTTGCGTTTTCCCACTCTTAGGGATAATCCGAAACTGATGAGCAGAACAATACATGCGAGTGTATACGGGTAGTTGATATCTACATCGAACAAAAATCCGGCTATGGCAGGTCCGGCAATATTGCCGAGGCTGGTAAAAGCCGAATTAAGGCCGGCAACGTAGCCTTGCTGGTCCTTGGCCAGCATCGACATTTGGGTACTGATGGCCGGACGCAAAATATCGATTGCCAGGAAGACAATAAAGGTAACGGCAAAAATGAGCCAGTATTTGTGAACGAACAGCGTCAGAAGAATAAAAACGCCAGCAAATAGAAGGCAGATTGAGATGACGCGTTTTTCGCCAAGACGGTTCAGAATCCAGCTAAAAGCGGTCACTTGGACAACGGCACCGGCAATGGAGCCGAACGTTATGATAAAGGCTATGTCTCTCGGCTCGAACCCAAATTTATGGTCGACAAATAGTCCAAAGACCGTTTCAAAATTGGCCAGTCCGAAAGACATGACAAAGACGATAATCAGGCTTAAAAAGTAGGGCTCGCGATAGGAGCGCATCAATTGAGAAAGAAGACTGCTCCGTTGTTTCGCGGGGGATGGCAGCCCGGATGGCGCTTCTTTTGCCGGCAGTGACTCCTGCAGAATAAACAAAGTGATACAGGCTGCGAAAATCCCCGCTACAGCAGCGGTATAAAAGGGGACGCGAATGCCGAATTCGGCGATATAACCGCCAATGCCAGGCCCGATAATAAAGCCTGTTGTAATGGCTGCGTTAATATAGCCCATCCCGGCAGCGCGTTCTTCCTTGGTCGTGACGTCCGCCGCGTAAGCCATGACGGCCGGCATGATGAGCGCGGCACTAATGCCGCCGAGCAGTCTTGAGACGAATAACAGGACCGCGTCGTTCGCGACCCCGAACAACCCTTCCGACAAGGCAAATACGATCATGCCGGTCACAATCATCCGTTTTCTTCCTAATGAATCAGCCAAGCGGCCGGCCAGCGGCGAAAAAAGAAGCTGGGTCAACGAAAAGGCTGCAACCAGCAAGCCGACGGTGCCCCCGGAAATGCCCAGATCCTCCATGTACTTAGGCATAATCGGAATGACTAGGCCGATCCCCGTAAAGACAAGAAAAAGATTTAACATGAGGAGCAGCAGGGCTCCTCGCTTTTTTAATAATAACGCCATTCCTTATTCCTCCACTACATAAGCAAACATACTTATACTGAATATTCATTCTAGATAATAGGGTAAAAAAAGCGGCTAGCGGGCAGGATGGATAATACCGTGTAAAAACACATCCATAGCCAACTTGTAAGCCGCCAACGCTTCTTCTCGTTTCATTCCTCGAGTGTGTTGACCCAACCCATACAGCAAACTGTCTAAGATCATGGCTAGTCCGGAAACATTCATGTTTTCAAACTCACCGTTGTCGATCCCTTTCTGCAGCAGTTGTTGGTTAAACTTAAGATAACCCTGGATCATCTCATTGATACGTTCTTCCACATCCGAAGCTTTCTCCGAATTGTTAAAAAACTCGTCAGCGGCCTTGGTTAACGGGTGATTGAATTGATCAAGGGCCAAATGCTCAGCCATACCGTACAATTTATCTATGGTGGTCGGATAGAGCTGCTCCTGGGCCAGCCATGTATCTTCCCATTCCCGATTCCATTCATCCACTAAATATAAAAAAAGCCCTTCCTTGCTCTTAAAATGATAATAAATATTGCCGCCGCTGCAGCCGGTTGCCTTCACGATATCTTCAATCGACGTGGCCTTGTAGCCTTTTTGTACGAACAAAGCTCTGGATGCATCGGCTATTTTCTTTTTCGTCTGCTCGGTTTGCTGCTGCTTTTTATTCATCCATGTTTCACCTCTTTTCTGGCTTGGTGGACAGGATGGTTTATCTCGCAAGCCCAAGCTCTTAGTAAAGGATACTGAACGTTTATTCAGTATCTTAGTCGATAAAGCGGATTTGCGCAAGTTTTATCTTAAAAACGGTGAGCGGCTATTGTTGGGAGGCGGAGCGTCGCATAATGGCGGGGCGGCTGACTAATGGGGACGGATGGAACGAAGGCCATTGGAGGAAATTCTCTGATGGTCTTCTACTCTTATATAAAAAGTACAAGTAAAGTGATAGAATAATAGTTCATGCCTGTTCTTAGTAGCCAACGAAGTGAGGAATTGACGGTGAAAAAGTTTAAGAAATTTTATCTAGAGATTACAAGTGTGTGTAATCTTGCATGCAGCTTTTGTCCGCCAACAGAACGACAGAAGCAATTCCTTTCTGTGGAGGACTTTTCCAATAGATTAGACCAAATTAAACCGCACACAGACTACATTTATTTACATGTAAAAGGTGAGCCGCTGCTTCATCCCAAACTAGGCCAATTGTTAGACTTAAGTCATGAAAAAGGGTTTAAAGTGAATATCACAACCAATGGAACATTAATCAATAAAAAGAGAGAAGAATTAGTAAATAAGCCGGCTCTAAGACAAATGAATTTCTCACTCCATAGCTTTGATGGCCATATCGGTTCTAAAGATAAGGAAGGGTATGTGAGAAGTATCCTTTCTTTTATTAGGGAAGCGACGAGTCAATCGGAACTGATTGTTTCCCTGAGATTATGGAACCTTACACAAGACAATGCGACGAATATCGAAAGTAAACGGAACAGAGAATTACTAGAAATTATTGAGCAAGAATTTGATTTGGACTACAAAATCGAAGAAAAGGTCGAACCAGGAGGCGGCGTGAAAATTGCGGACCGCATCTTCATTAATCAAGATTATGAGTTTAAGTGGCCTGCGTTACATGAAGAAGAAGATGATGGGAAGGGCTTTTGCTATGGGATGCGCAATCAAGCAGGTATTTTAGCAAACGGAACGGTTATCCCTTGTTGTCTAGATGGTGAGGGAGTTATCAACCTTGGCAATATTAAGGATCATTCCTTTTCTGATATTATCGAGATGGATCGCGCAAAAAACCTTGTAGAAGGGTTTTCGCGAAGAGTGGCAGTGGAGGAACTATGTAGAAAATGCGGATATCGTAAACGGTTTGGAGCTGGATGAGCAAACTGCCATTTGTGGTTGAGGTTGAGTCATTGAGCAAATGGATCCGATAGCGCAACAACGCAGGCTGCCGAACAAAAGATCGGCAGCCTGTTCAACTAACGGGCAGCATAGTTCAGTTACAACAAGAACTACATCTCTTCTTTCTCAGAAAATCAGGTTATATTCACCGACAAAGGCAAACTGGCGGCTGCAATTCGAAATACTCTATTACGTGGAAGGCAGGCGCGGGCTTGGCCTGCTCGGTCTTTCGCAATTGCCCTTGTACATCAGGCGATCAGTGGAAATCAACACGAAATTTTATTTTTTTAGGCTTCGCGGGGAACCCTGTTATTTGTGGAATTCAATGTAAAAGGGAAGGGACCGGGAAGCATGCATCATTTATACACGCATAACGATTTGGACGGCGTCGGCTGCGGGATTATTGCGCGCTGCGCGTTTGAAGATAAGGTGGACATCCGCTACAACTCCGTGCAAAGCCTTAATCCGTATGTGGAGCGGTATTTGGAGACATACCGTGTCAAGCCGAAGAAGAGTGGCATGCTGTTTATTACGGACTTGTCCGTGAATGAAGAAAATGAACACCGGATCGAACGGCATCTCCGGGACGGAGGGAAGGTGCGGCTGCTGGATCATCACAAGACGGCACTGCACTTAAACCGCCATTCATGGGCCAAGGTCCAGGACGCGTATGATGACGGAAGCTTATGCTCCGCCACATCCCTGTTCTATGAATATTTGGTGCAACACCGGATGCTGAAGCCGAGCCCTGCGCTGGGCGAGTTCGTCGAGCTCGTTCGGCAGTACGATACTTGGGAGTGGGAACGGTACGAGAATGAGAAGGCCAAGCAGCTTAACGACTTGTTTTTTCTGATGTCGGTGGATGATTTCGAAGACCGGATGGTGGAGCGACTGCAGCAGAACCCAACGGAATTTGCTTTTACCGAATTTGAGGAACGGCTGCTTGAGGTGGAGGAAGGCAAGATTGAGCGGTACGTTCGACGAAAACGGAGAGAGCTTGTACAGACGTTCATTGAAGAGCGGTGCGTCGGCATTGTTTACGCGGAGTCCTACCATTCTGAGCTTTCGCATGAGCTGGGTCGAAATTATCCGCATTTGGATTATATCGCGATTTTGAACGTCGGCGGGAAAAAGCTCAGCCTGCGCACGATCCATGACGACGTGGACGTGTCGGAGATCGCGGCACGGTTCGGAGGCGGCGGCCATGCGAAGGCAGCGGGCTGCCCGCTCACGGAGGGGATCTTTCAGCTGTATGCAGCGGAGCCGTTCTTCATCGAGCCGATGCGGGCGGACGCTGCCAACAATGAGTACAATACGAAAGGCTCCCGCTACGGCGTGCTTTACGAAAATCGTCGGGACGACCAGTTGTTTTTGTTTCCGGCAGAGGATCAATGGCATATCGATATGAACGGGGAAACGCTGGAGCCGTCATTCGATTCGTTCGAGGAGGCCGAGCGCCATGTGAAGCGGCATTATGCGGCTTGGCTCGTGCGAGACGACGCTTTCGTGCAATATCTGATGCGCCACGCGGCGAAGCGTTAGCAGTGCACTTAGATATCCCAAACCCGTGTTCACATACGGTGCCGTTTCGGCCGATGTAGGGCAAGGGTGTACTTAGCCGACCAGATTGGATGGGCTGCCTTATCCTCTCGAATTGATCAGCTAATCGTACTTATCCTCGTCGATTCGAAACTTATTCTGTACAATAAGCTCAGCTTCAGTTTCGAAATTTAGATAGAGTGGCGCCGGAAGCAGGTCAATCATTTGTTGCACCATAGGCAGTTCCAGGAAGGCCTCAATTGTATCAGGCTGCGGCTCTAAACAGGAAGTCCATTCCCGGACGGCATCGATGAATCGATAAAAGGAAGCTTCAAATAAGTTCGCGGCGGCTTCCGAATCTTCCTGATCGGCTCGAGCCATGGAATTCCAGTTATCTATAGCGGCTTGCAATGATTGTTCAACTTCGCGATTCACGCCTAATCCTCCCTAGATTCAGAATGTTTATATGCGTAAAGTATATAGCTTCTCATGATGTCTGTACATCTGTGGCCCGGCCGCCTCTTTCACGTTCGGTGTAGGTGGTGTATTATTGATATTTTTTTATTTGAAAGAAGCGGCACAAACAAAAAATGATGATAGTCGTTCAACTAACGAGGAACGATAGTTCGATATTCAACCAGATCCAGGCTGCCGATATGAATCGGCAGTCTTATTGCGTTACGGGCAGAATTATTGATTCATTTACCATCCTCCGTTTTACTAAAGTTGTATTCGGTCTGGTCCGGACTGTGCACATTAGCAATCCATGAGAAACCAGGCCTGCTTTTGGATAATAAAATGTAGACATAAGGAGGCTGCATATGGGACGTGTAATCCTGATGATGAATGTGACACTGGATGGTTGCTGTGACCACACGCAGGTGATTGCGGACGAGGAGAAGCTGACCGACACCAAACCCTTCGGCTCCGGCGTCGTGGTGCTCCGCTACACGCCCGTTCGTTAACTGCTTGACGATCACCGCGGCTCGGCACTGCCAGACAAATACATACGACCACAAGATGTAGCCGGCGAATATTTGTCGGCTGCTTCGCTTATCTCACGAGGAGCCTCTCTGTTCCAACCTGGCAGGATATAGGTGACGACAAACAGTTCTTTTCTCCGCAGAGCCGCCTATTGTGACAAATTTATATTGTTAGTTTGGTTCGAGTACTAAATTCCTTTGAAAGCGCACGATGGGAAGATTCGTTATACACGTAGCCGTAGGTGGAATTGTGGAAGATGGTCAAGGAAAATTCCATTTAGTAAAACTCGTGAACTTCATCACCCTAGGAATCGGCAGAACAAGCAGGCAAGGCATTGGTCTCGTTGGAAACTGATAATGGGAGGGAGTTATTGAAATGGCTAAACTGATCTACCCTGTTAACGTATCTTTGGACGGGTACATGGAGGACGAGCGCGGCAATATCGATTGGGGGATCTCCGATGACGAGACGTATGCGTTCTGGACTGGCTTCCAGCGGACGATTGGCACCTACCTATACGGGCGTCGCATGTACGAGTCAATGGTGTATTGGGAGACGGCGAATGCCAGCGGCGACCAGCCGGAGGTAACGCGGGAATTCGCGCAGATCTGGCAAGCGGCTGAGAAGATCGTGTATTCCCGGACGCTTCAAGCGGTGTCAAGCGCCAAGACTAGAGTCGAGCGCGAATTCGATCCTGATGCGATCCGGAGGCTGAAGGAGTCTTCAGGAGCCGATATTACGATTGGCGGCCCCGAGCTTGCTGGGCGGGCGATGAGCGCGGGTCTGATCGACGAGTGTCATCTGCTTCTTAATCCTATCGTCTTGGGCGGAGGTAAGCGAGCATTGCCGGACAACCTCCGCATGCGGCTCGAGTTGCTCGGTGAGCGCCGCTTCCGAAGCGGCGTCGTTCATCTCCACTACCGCGTGATCGTCTGACCGCGACGTTTTAACTAATGGGTACGTTAGTTAGAACAAAGCGAGTTCAAAGAAAAACGTCCGACAAAGGATGGCCTCTAGTTTTTTTGCGGAATTCCTTACAGGGCATGGATATATATATGGATAAGATATAGCCGTTCTCGCCTAAGCGAAATAGGTAATCTGTCGAAGTGGAGGTTTTGAAATGGCATTCCCGACACATATCTTATCTGCAGGCGGCATTGTAGAGGATGGGAACGGAAATATCCTTTTGGTAAAGGCTCATGATGATGGCTGGGTCTATCCTGGTGGCATTACGGAAGTTGGTGAAAATTTAATTGACGGTGTGATTCGGGAGATCAAAGAAGAAAGTGGAATCGATGCGTCAGTAAGCCATTTGATTAACATTGTTTCTAGTACAGGCGTACATAAGTGGTATGACGGGGTAACAGATGTCCCGACGAAGGTCATGTTTGATTTCGTATGTAAAGCGGAGGGAGGAGAGTTAGCGACCTCTGAGGAAACAAGCGACTGTCGTTGGGTTCCAAAGGGCAAGGTTTTGGATTACATTACCCTGCCAGCCATCCGAATCCGCTATGAAGCTTATTTGAACTATAACGGCTCGGTGAATTATATCGAGTATGTTACTCCGTCAACGAAAGAATGTACGCTCAAAGTTCAAAGGCATGTTTAATTCCCCTGATGGGACAGCAGCATAAGCAAGATCAAGGAAAGGGCCATCCTGCAGAGGGTGGCCTTAAACTTGCCGTTAGGGCTCTTGAAGTTTACGAAAGGGAAATAAGGAATGAGCGGAAATACGGGACTTCGCGGCATGGCTATCAGGTATTGGAGGTATTCATAAATCCTGCCTATTTATTCGGATTGAGGCTGTCCGCTTCATTGCATATAATGAAGGTACCACCCTTCGGGGAGATCGTTAAGGGAGGCCGCGATGAACGAGACCGCATTTGAAGAACCATTATTTGCAAGCTTGAAGCCGGGCTTAACCTCGTTCTGTTACCGAATGCTGGGCTCCATGGACGATGCGGACGATGCCGTTCAGGAGACGTGTATTCGGGTCTGGCAGAGCTGGAGCACGTTCAGACAGGATTCCTCGTTCAAAACTTGGGTCTATCGGATTGCCTCCAAACTGTGCTTGGACAAGCTGAGACAATCCAAACGCCGCGCGCTTCCCGTTGACCTGTTCGACCCGGCCGTCTCCATCGTCGAGCCGCGCGATACGCTGCCGGACTCTGCCTGGATCTGGCCGTCTCCCGACTTTGGGGGCAATCCGGAGGATCGGCTCGTCCGCAGAGATACCCTTCAACTGTGCTTCATTGCTCTCCTGCAGACCTTGCCTCCGCGGCAGCGCGCGGTACTCATTTTGAAGGATGTATTTGAATGGTCCTCCAAGCAGATCGCGGAAACGTTGGCGATGTCGCCGGCAGCGGTGAACAGCGCCTTGCAAAGAGCCCGAGGGACGATGGACCGGGCGCAGCTTCGCTCGGATGAGCTCAGCAGCATGGACGTTCAACCGGAGCAGCAGCTGCTGTCCCGGTATGTGGAGGCCTTCGAGCAATTCGATATTGCTGCGCTCGTCGCGTTGTTCCACGAGGAAGGCTGCATGTCGATGCCGCCCTTCGAGATGTGGATCCGCGGCAAGGAAGATTTGTCCGCCTTCTATTCGCTTACTCGCTGGCATTGCGAAGGTTCGCGATTTGTGCCCATTACGGTGAATGGCGGTTATCCGGCGTTGGCCCAGTATATGCCGGGCAAAGAGGGCTCTGGCCTGGTACCCTGGGGCATCCACGTCATCGAAACCAAAGAAAATCAAATCCTGCACGTTCAAAACTTCATTCATACGCCATTATTTTCGCGATTTGGGCTGCCTGAGCGAATGGACCAATGAATTTCGTCATTGGCTTACGTCTATATCATTGAGAATAACCAAACGACGAATATCGTGAGAGAGGTGTCTATTTAAAATGGAAGCGAGTCAACCGACGAAAGTAACCGTGCAAGCCGTCATTCAAGCCCCTGTCGAGAAGGTATGGCGCTATTGGACCGAGCCGGATCACATCACGAAGTGGAATCAAGCGTCCGAGGACTGGCATGCGCCGAGAGCCGAAAACGATCTGCGGGTCGGCGGCAAGTTTCTGACACGGATGGAAGCGAAGGATGGCAGCATGGGTTTTGATTTTGGCGGCGTCTACGATGTCGTGAATCGGCATGAGGCGATCGGCTACACCATGGAAGACGGAAGAAGAGTGGATATTGCTTTCGTCGATCAAGGGAATGAGACGAAGGTGATTGAAACGTTCGACGCGGAAAGCTCCAATCCCGTCGAGTTCCAGCAAGCAGGCTGGCAAGCGATCATGGACAATTTCAAAGCCTATACCGAACAAAACTAATCATCGCGAAAAAGACGCCGGGGAAGATGCCCGGCGTCTTTCATTTTGAACCCTAGTACGAGCGTGCTCTCCGTTAGCCTTAACCTTGTGCCGCATCCATGTTCATGTAGTTAATGGCCCACAGATGGCCGTCCAAGTCTACGAAGCCCCAATGATACATGAACTCATGATCTTCAGGTTCAGCGTGCAATTTCCCGCCCAAGGAGACCGCGGTATTCACGATCTCATCGACCTTTTCCCGGCTCTCGAAGGCCAATGCGATCGTCATCTGCGCATACTTGCTCGTATCGACGGATTCCTTCTCCGTGAGCGTATTAAAGAATGCTTGATTGATCAGCATGACCTGCAAGTTGTCGCCGATCACGATGGCTACCGAATTCTCGTTTTCGGGGAATTGCGGGTTGAGCTCGAATCCGAGTCCGGTGAAGAACGCTTTCGATTGTTCTACGTTTTTTACAGGCAGGTTGAAGCTCGTGAATGCGGACGTTAATGCCATCTTCAAAACACCTCTTCGTCAAATTAGTTTGTGTTCATTTATGTCTTCGTTTATATAGACGACAGCCGATCCGGGAATTCATCGGTCTCATGGATTCGGAAGCGTAAATTTTGAAAAATAACTTAGTATTGAGTTCGGATACCCGCCATGTTGCTTCCTAAACTTCCTCGACAAATTCGTTTCTCTGAGTATCCTTCTTTGGCTGCAACGTTTGCATATCTGATCCACGCTTTGCAGCCTTGGCAATGACAACAACGGTTGAGAGAATCAGAGCAAAGCCCAATAAATCAATCATTTGAAACCTATCGTTCAACCATACAACAGACAGCACCGAGGCTACTACTGGTTCAATCGAAGCCAAAAGACTTCCTTTCGTAGCACCAATTCGCCTGATACCCTCTAAAAATAAGATATAGGACAGAATGGTTCCAAATAAAATAACGACACCTAGAGCGGCATATACGCTAAGAGTACTCGTGACTTTTATTTCCCACGGTCTAAATACAATTAATAAGAGCCCTCCACCCAGAAGCATCCCCCAGGCTGTAATGAGCAAGGTATCGAATGTCTCCATTAACCGCTGTGATTGAATGCTGTAAACAGCAAAGGTGAGGGCAGATAGCATCGCCCAACATAAGGATCCTCCTGAAATGTGTAGGGAGGAGATATTGCCATGAGTAGCCACAATAAAGAGTCCAACGATCACGAGCATGACCGACACCATTTCATAACGCGCTGGCATTCTTCTCGTTTTAAGTGAAGTAAGTAGAATAATGAAAAAGGGACTCGAGTAGCTAATAAATGTCGCAGTAGCCGCATTAGAGGCAGCCACTGCTGCAAAGTAGGAATACTGGCATAAGGCTGCTCCCACGACTGCAAATATAATAAGATCCCGGACATCTCTTCTTTTCTTAAATATACGCAGGACTTGCTGTCCCCTCGTTTTACATACAATCATTAAAAGGGTACCAGCACAAAACAGCCTGACAGAGACTAGCCATTCTGGCGTTAATGAATGAACTTGAAAAAGATATTGTCCAAATACCCCAGCAAGCGCCCAACATACTCCTCCCAATAGTGCTAAGACATATCCTACTTCTCTCCTGAATAACATCTGTACGACTCTCCTCACTTAGATATCTATTTAAAAGTAGCTGAAGATCTATCCGCCGAAATGTAATCTATGCTACAATGCATTAAATTTTAGTTGAGGGATGATTGAAACGATGGTGACTATAAAAGTTCCGGAAACGTTATATTCGTATTTTGAACAAGCTGGGAATCTTGTTCGTATGCACGCGGGAGCCCAAATATACATGCAAGGCGATCAGGCCAACCGTCTGTATTTAATCAAAAAAGGTAGGGTGAGGGTATACTATATTTCTTCAAAGGGGGAGGAATTAACGCTGGAAATTGTGGAGAAGGGGCGCATTTTCGGGGAATCCTCATTTCTATCTCAATCAACAAGGCAAACAACTGTAGATGCCGTCAATGAGGTCGAATTGGTGTCCTGCACCTTGGAAGAACTGTATCCTTACTTAAATCAATCCAAAGAGCTGACGTTCATTCTTTTTCAGCTTCTCTCAAATACGTGCTGGCATCTGGCCCATCAACTAAAACGATCCACGTTCTATAACCGGCATGAAAAGGTAGCTAGTTTTCTTCTGGACGAGACAGCTCATTCTAACATCGACAAAGCCATTTCCGAAAATTGCCTCCCTTATTCTCATGAAGAATTATCTGTTTGTCTGGGACTAAACCGCGTGACGGTCACAAAAGTGCTGAATGACTTTAAACAAAAGGGATGGATCCAATTGCAATATAAGAGAATCCTCATCATAAATAGGAAGGCTTTAACTACGTTCCTTCATACCTTGGCTCAAGAATTTTAGGATTGGATGAATCGAGAGCACAACAACGCAGGCTGTCGACAAAGGATCGGCTGCCTGTTCAACTAAACCAGCTAATAGCTTGTCAAGATTTTTCAATAAATGTTTTAGAAGATGATGTTATACTTAGATCTGTGCATGCCAAATAACCCTCCAATCTGTGACTGGAAGGTTTTTCATATCGCTGGTCTT
>NZ_BOSI01000004.1 GCF_018403265.1 Paenibacillus sp. J31TS4 | reverse complement strand
GTGTTACTCACCCGTCCGCCGCTAAGCATCAGAGAAGCAAGCTTCTCATCAACTCCGCTCGACTTGCATGTATTAGGCACGCCGCCAGCGTTCGTCCTGAGCCAGGATCAAACTCTCCATAAAAGTGGCCCCAAGATCCGAAGATCTTGAAACGTTTTAAAGAAAGAGCGATTCGCTCATTTGTCCAAACAGTTGCAATGGGTTCGAAAACCGCACTGCGCTGGCTTAATTTACTCACTCGTTGTTCAGTTTTCAAAGGGCATATTGCTTGAGGACTTCGTCCCCGCCGCGCTTCGTTATTCCCGAAGGCGACTTTATTACTATAACACACTTCGTTACGTTTATGCAAGCTTTTTTTAAAATTTCTTGTTAGCTTGCTTGTCCGGCTCGTTGTTAGCAGCTGGCCGTTCGAAGCGGCGAGAATTAATATACCACGTAGGCCAGTGCCAAGTCAACACTAATCGACAAAAAATTTAACGGTCCGACAGCACCTCTAATATATAGAGGGACCGTTCCTGGGACAGGTTCACGATCTCACCGCTCACATTCACCCAGGGGCGTGTCGGATTGGCCGTATCCAGGAAGACAATCTCCCCCATCCGTCCATTGTTCAACCGGACCGATGTCCCTGTATGCAAGCTCGTCACTCGATTGATGAATGTATGCACGAGCGCCGGATCCAGGTTACCGAATGCGTCGGAGAAAAGCTGTTCCAGGGCAACAAAAGGCGAGGAGGCTCTCTTGTAGGCGCGGTCGTTCGTCATCGCATGGAAAATATCCGCTATCGCGACAATCTTGGCATAAGGATGAATCTGTTCTCCCTTTATGCTGAGCGGATAGCCTCCGCCGTTCTCCTTCTCATGGTGCTGCAGCGCAGCCAGCTTGACGCCTTCGTTCAGGGCCGGCACGTTTTTAAGAAGCTGGTAGCCGTATACCGTATGCCTGCGTACCTCTTCCCGTTCGGAATCGGTCAGCTTGTCCTTTTTCGCCAGGATGGCGTGGTCTACGCGAGCCGTCCCAATATCATGGAGGAGTCCGGCCAGCGCCACTTGCAGCCAATCCTTGGAGGGAAGCCGGTGCCATTGTGCCAGCTGGTAAGAAGTGAGGGCAACCTTCAAGCTATGGTGGAGCAAATAATCGGTTTCGTCCCGAACCGGATAGGAGAACGTAAGGGGATTGTAGGCGGTGCTGGACCGCAGCAAGTCTTCGAGACGTGTGCGCACCTCCAGAATCGGAAATCCGTGTCCCGAGCTTTGTACGGTCTGGATAAGCTTACGCATAAACTGGATCATCTCTTCGTAATGCCGGACCCAGGAGGCGGGGGAGCTGCCGGCTGCCCCTTCCGCTCCCTGGGGGCTTTCGGCCGCCGGTTCTTTTTTATCCGTGACCGTCACCACTCCGATCATAAAAGCTTTCAGAATCTCCAGGTCCCGCCCGGTTAACTGCCGTCCCTTTTCAAACAGGAGGGTTCCTTTCGCCGTATAGACATGCTGCTGCAAGCTCTCCCCGGTCTTCAATTGAGAAACCGATATATTGGCCATTCGTTAGACTTCCCCTTCTGCATCCCGATTGTCGCTTGAAATGTTTGCCTTTATTGTAAAACAAAAAGGAGGGGTGGAAAACCCCTCCCGTCTTATTATTCTTCTGTCTCCAGTGGCTCTTCCGCCAAAAGCTCCTCGCCGTCGATATTCTCGGCGTCGTCGTTCTTCTGAACGCTGGCCACGGTGGCCACTACATCCTCTTCCTTGATGTTGATGAGGCGCACGCCCTGCGTGTTCCGTCCCATCGAGGAAACGCCGGACATGTTCATCCGGATAATGGTGCCATGCGCAGTGATGATCATCAGATCCTGGTCCTCGCGGACCACCTTGAGACCGACGACCTCTCCGTTCTTGGACGTCAGGTTCAACGTCTTGATGCCTTTACCGCCGCGCGATTGAACCCGGTATTCGCTGATCGGCGTCCGTTTGCCGAAGCCGCGTGACGTCACGATCAGGACATCGTTCTCCGGCTCCACGACGTCCATATCGATCACCGCGTCATTGTCACTCAGCTGGATGCCTTTGACCCCGGTAGCCGAACGGCCCATCGGGCGAACATCCTGTTCCGGGAAGTGGATGGAGATACCTTCGCGGGTTCCCATCACGATCGCCTTCTTGCCGTCCGTCAGCTTCACACCGACCAGAGAGTCGTCCTCGCGGATGTTGAGCGCAATCAATCCGCCCTTGCGGATGTTGCTGTAGTCCGACAGAGGCGTCTTCTTGACAATGCCGTTCTTGGTCGCGAAGAAGAGGTAAGCATCGACATGGAAGTCCTCAACCGGAATAACCGCCTGTACGGTCTCGCCTTGCTCGATCTGGATCAGATTGATGATTGGCGTTCCCCGCGCAGTCCGGCTCAAATCCGGAACCTCGTAAGCCTTCAGCCGGTAGACCTTGCCTTTGTCGGTGAAGAACATCAGGTAATGGTGAGTATTGGACACGAACAAATGTTCGACGAAGTCATTGTCCTTCGTGTCCATGCCCACTACTCCCCGGCCTCCGCGACGCTGGGAACGGTAGGTGGTCACCGGAAGACGCTTCACGTATCCCGAATGCGTGACCGTAATGACCACATCTTCGCGCGGGATCAGGTCCTCGTCCTCGATGCTGTCCTCTCCGATCGTAATCTCGGAACGGCGCTCGTCGCCGAAACGCTCCTTGATCTCGTTCAGCTCTTCGCTGATGATCTCGAGGATGAGCCGTTCGTCGGCCAGAATGGCACGGTATTCGGCAATCTTCTTCATCAGCTCCGCGTATTCTTCCTCGATCTTCTCGCGCTCGAGACCGGTCAGGCGCTGCAGACGCATGTCGAGAATCGCCTGTGCCTGGTCATGGCTGAGCGAGAAGCGGGAGATCAAGCCTGCTCTAGCAATCTCGGTCGTCCGAGACGAGCGGATGAGCGCGATGACTTCGTCCAGATGGTCGAGGGCAATGCGCAGCCCTTCGAGAATATGGGCTCTCGCTTCCGCCTTCTTCAGCTCGAACTCGGTTCTGCGTCGAATGACTTCCTGCTGGTGAAGAAGATAATAGTGAAGGACGTCCTTCAGGTTAAGAATTCTCGGTTCCTTGTTCACCAGAGCAAGCATGATGATGCCGAAATTGGACTGCATCGCCGTATGCTTGTACAGGTTATTCAATACGACGTTCGGATTGACGTCCTTGCGCAGCTCGATGACGATCCGCATGCCGTTGCGGTCAGATTCGTCGCGCAGGTCGGTAATCCCGTCGATCTTCTTGTCGCGGACGAGCTCCGCTATATTGACGATCAATCTCGTCTTGATGACTTGATATGGCAGTTCATAGACGATAATCCGCGCCTTGCCGTTGTTCTCCTCGATGTTCGCCTTGGCGCGCATCGTCACGGAACCCCGCCCGGTCGTATAAGCTTGGCGGATCCCTTCGCGGCCGAGAATATAGCCGCCGGTCGGGAAGTCCGGACCCTTGATGTACTGCATCAGCTCGAGAGGAGAAATCTCCGGCTCCCGGATTAGCGCCTGGATGCCGTCGATGACCTCGCTCAGGTTATGAGGCGGGATGTTGGTGGCCATGCCGACCGCGATCCCCGATACGCCGTTGACCAGCAGGTTCGGGAAACGCGAAGGAAGAACGGCCGGTTCGTGCTCCTCGCCGTCATAGTTGGGAATATAGTCAATGGTTTCTTTGTTGATGTCGCGCAGCAGCTCCATCGCAATCTTGGACAAGCGCGCTTCTGTATACCGCATGGCGGCTGCCGAGTCGCCGTCGACCGATCCGAAGTTGCCGTGACCGTCTACCAGCATATAGCGAAGAGAGAAGTCCTGCGCCATCCGAACCATCGTTTCATAGACGGCACTATCTCCGTGAGGGTGGTATTTCCCGATGACCTCACCGACGATTCTTGCCGATTTTTTGTGTGGTTTGTCGGGCGACATGCCCAGTTCCGACATCGCAAAGAGAATTCTGCGGTGGACCGGCTTCAAGCCGTCTCTCACGTCGGGAAGCGCACGGCTGACGATGATGCTCATGGCATAATCCATGAACGATTCCCGCATCTCTAAGCCGATGTCTCTTTCTTTGATTTGCGGATGCAATTCTTCGGCCATTGTTACCCTCCTGACGTACTTAAAACCCCGTGATCCTCCCACGGCTGCCCGTGTTCGCATCAAATTCTATTATATTACTTTCACAAGTTATACACAATTAAACATTACCGTCTTCTAGGGGCGTTATGGATATAGTATAAGTCCCGAATCGGGTTATAGACGACGCGCCCCTTCAGGAGAGTCTCCAGGTCGTCATGGCGGATGTAATTCTTCTTTCCTTCGAACCGGAGAGGCTCATTGAGCTCGACAGTCCGGTCTCCATTGCGGGCGGTTTTGCTGCCGCGCTCGATCGACCAGCGATCGGTTCCGAACTCGATCACGAGGATGCCTCCGGGCTCCCGGACCAGGTTGCCGCCCATCTGGTTGATCGCCTTGCCGAGCGGGATCAATTCGTCCGCGGGCAGAATTCGTGCCGGCTTGTTCAGCAGAAGCTGGTGAAGGCTCTCCGGAGTGACGGTCGGCGCGCCCGCGTTGATGCGCGGAATGTTCATCGGATCGGTATCCTGCAGCGTCATCTCGCTGCTCGTCGTGTACGCGTATTCAATCCCCGCCTGCCGGATCAATCCGGCCGCGACGGCGTCATACATCCCGAAAGGGTAGGCATAATCGTAATGAGGCCGCTTCTGGATCGCGTCCAGCTGCGATACGCAGGACCGTGTATCCCGAACGATCCGGCTCTCGTATTCCTGTTCGCTTTCCTGCTTGTCGGCCTGCGGCTGGCGGCTCAGCAGAAGGGGAGTGCCCGAGGGGTCCTTCTCGTGCAGCCTGTCCGAATGGCACTGGACCTCAATCAGATCCGATTTGCCGGTCATCTCGGCAATCTCTCCCGCATTCAGAAACGCCAGCTTGCCGGACTCCCGTTCCTTGGTCAGCTCCTTCGTCATGACGAAATTGACCGCCGGTATTTTCAGCTCGTTCAGAATCGGGAAGGCGTATTGGTAAAAGCTCCGGTAACCGTCGTCAAACGTGACGAGCAGCGCGTTCGGTGGCAGACGTTCGCCTTTTTTGAGAAAGTGGTGGAATTGGCTAAGCGTAATAAAACGGTAGCCCTTTTTCTGCAGGTAGACCAGCTGATCGCGGAAAAGCTGGGGCGTAATCGTGATATTGCCTGTTACCTGCTCGTCAATGTGGTGATAATTCAGGATCGCTACCTGATTCTCGTAATAGATTTCGGATTGCGAGGAGCTCATCCGAGGGAAAACAAACACGGCAAGAGCCAGTGCCGCAAACAGGATTCGAACCGCCACTTTCAAGCAAAACCCTCCAACTCCGCCTTATGGTAAGTCAACCATAATACGGAAAAGAAGGCCCGTCAATCGGAACCTTCTTGCTTGGATCAAAGAACTATTAGCTCGTCAAAAGTCGAGGTTTTTAACCGATTTGGCGTGCTCCTGGATGAATTCGCGGCGCGGTTCGACATTGTCTCCCATAAGGGTATCGAAGAGAAGATCGGCTTCCATCGCATCCTGAATGCTCACTTGGAGGAAGGTCCGGCTTTCGGGGTCCATCGTCGTCTCCCAGAGCTGGGTGGCGTTCATCTCGCCAAGCCCTTTGTAGCGCTGGATCGATACTTTGGCACCTTCTCCGAATTCCTGGAGGATCTCGTCTCTCTGCCGCTCGTTATAGGCATAGCGGATAGTCTTGTTGCGCTCAAGCTTGAACAGAGGCGGCTGCGCGATGTAGATGTAACCTGCTTCGACCAGCTTCCGCATGTACCGGTAGAAGAAGGTCAGCAGCAGCGTCCGGATATGCGCTCCATCGACGTCGGCATCCGTCATAATGACGATCTTGTGGTAGCGGGCCTTGGCCAGATCGAAGTCATCACCGATGCCGGTGCCAAGCGCCGTAATGATCGCGCGGATCTCCGCATTCGACAGAATGCGATCCAGCCGAGCCTTTTCGACGTTCAGAATCTTGCCGCGCAAAGGCAGAATCGCCTGGAAATGGCGATCGCGCCCTTGCTTGGCGGAGCCGCCGGCCGAGTCGCCCTCGACGATGTACAGCTCGCTGATTGACGCGTCCTTGGACGAGCAGTCGGCTAATTTCCCAGGCAATGAACTGACCTCTAGTGCGCTCTTACGGCGCGTCAGTTCTCTGGCTTTGCGCGCGGCCTCGCGCGCTCGGGAAGCCTGGATGCCTTTCTCCATAATCTTCTTGGCGATAGCGGGGTGCTCGTCGAGATATTCCTGCAGTTTCTCAGCAAACAACGATTCGACAATACTGCGGACCTCGCTGTTACCCAGCTTCGTCTTAGTCTGGCCCTCGAACTGGGGATCCGGAATCTTCACCGAGATAATGGCCGTTAAGCCTTCGCGCACATCGTCCCCGCTCAAGTTTGCATCGCTTTCCTTAATCGAATTCGAGCGACGGGCATAGTCGTTCAGAATCCGGGTGAGGGCACTCTTGAAGCCGGATTCGTGAGTCCCGCCCTCATGGGTATGGATATTGTTCGCGAACGAGTAAATGTTCTCGGTATACGAATCGTTGTACTGCAGGGCGACCTCAACCTGGATGTTGTCCTTTTTGCCCTCGGTGTAGATCGGCGGCTGATGCAGCGCTTCCCGATTGCGGTTCAAGTATTCGACGAAGGAAACGATGCCGCCGTCATACTTGTACGTGTTGGCTTGATTGGTTCGCTCGTCGAGCAGATTGATTTCGATTCCCTTGTTCAAGAAAGCGAGCTCCCGCAGTCTCGACTGAAGGGTCTCGTACTCGTATTCGGTCGTCTCCGTGAAAATCTCCGGATCCGGTTGGAACGTAGTCGACGTTCCGGTCTCTTCGGTTTCTCCAATGATCCTCAGGTCGTACTGGGGCAGACCGCGCCGGTATTCTTGCTGGTGGATCTTGCCTTCACGCTTGACGATAACCTCGACATGCTCGGACAGCGCGTTGACGACGGAGATGCCGACGCCGTGCAGACCGCCCGAAACCTTATAGCCTGACTCGTCGCCCCCGAATTTGCCCCCTGCGTGGAGCACGGTCATGACGACTTCGAGAGCCGGCTTGTTCATCTTGGTCTGAATGCCGACCGGAATCCCGCGGCCGTTATCCGTTACGGTAATGCTGTTATTGGTGTGAACGACGACGTCGATCCGGTTGCAATAGCCGGCCAACGCCTCGTCGATACTATTGTCGACGACTTCCCATACAAGGTGGTGAAGCCCTTTGCCGCTGGTCGATCCGATGTACATCCCCGGACGCTTGCGAACGGCTTCCAGCCCCTCCAATACCTGTATCTGATTCTCATCGTACGTGTTCGGATTTGCTGACATGGTTTTCCTTCACCTACTTTTTATATTTCAAAGCGCTGACATGCTGCGGCAATTAACTCATCAGAAGGTGGTTGGCCCGCTTGTTGAGCGTGCTCGATGAGATGGGGGAATAATAGACTTTATGAAGGGTGACGACGAGCGATTTGCTCTCTTCCTCGCCAATCACTTCAATCCGCTTCTCTTTGGCGGCGTGCGTAACGAACTGTTTGGAGATCTTCGAGTTCTTCTCGATCGACAAGTCGAAGATGGCGATAAGCTCCTCGGCTCTGATGATCTTTTCTCCGCCCAAATGAATGAACATCCCGGTTTCATCCTTTCCCCGCACGGGTCGTAGTGTCCGGTCAGTCCGCCTGCTCGGTAACGGCCCCTCCGGCGACGTGATAGACTGCCGAATCCCGGAGCTTCTCCATATTCACACTGTCCAGGCTGGTTGTCGTCACGAACGTTTGTACCTTGTCCTGGAACGTCTCGATCAGCTGTGTCTGCCGATACGGATCGAGCTCGGACAGTACATCGTCAAGCAGCAGCAAAGGGTACTCGCCAAGCTCCTCACGAATGAGCTCGAGCTCGGCCAGCTTCAATGACAGCGCCGTGGTGCGCTGCTGCCCCTGAGAGCCGTACACATGCACCTCTTTGCCGTTGATCCAGAATACCATATCGTCCCGGTGAGGACCCGCCAGCGTAGCGCCACGGCGGATTTCCTGCTCTTTGGCCTGTGATAACTTTAACATAAAACGGTCAAATAACATAGCTTCATCTTCTTCCTCGGATAGCGGAAAAGACGGCCGGTACTCTAGCAAAATCTCTTCCCGCCCGTTGGTGATGCCCGCATGAATGCGCTCCGCCCAAACTTGAAGCTTTTTAATAAAGCTTTGCCGTTTTTTCATAATTTTAATACCAAATTGAACCAGCTGTTCGTTCCATATGTCAAGCATCGCGGCATTGGCGCTCTTGCCGGATGCGAGCTGCTTAAGATAGTTGTTGCGCTGGACCAGCACCTTTTGATACTGGGTCACCTCGTACAAATAGCCGGGGTGGACCTGGCCGATCTCCATGTCAAGGAAACGCCGGCGGATGCCCGGCGCTCCCTTGACGATCTCCAGATCCTCCGGCGCGAACATAACGACATTCAGCGTGCCGATGAACGAGCTCAGCTTGCGCTGTTCCAGCCCGTTGATCTTGGCCTTCTTGCCCTGCGGGGTGATGGACAGGCTGAGCCGAACGGGGCCGTACCGCTTGTCCACCTCCGCGGTGAGCAGCGCCTGATCCTCGTTCCACCGGATCAGCTGCTTGTCCTGGTGTGTCCGGTGGGACTTGGTCAGCGCCATCACATAGATGGATTCGAGCAGATTCGTCTTGCCTTGGGCGTTCGGACCGACGAACAGATTGACCTGATGGCTCGTCTCCAGCTCGAACCGGTCGTAATTCCGGTAATTGGTCAGGGAGAGCTTGTTAAGAAACAATCGGGTTCCTTCTTTCCGTCTTACTCCCGGACGATCTGAAACTCTCCGCACCCTTGGACGCGAATGTTATCCCCGGGGATTAATTTTTTGCCGCGCCGGTTCTCGGGCTCCCCGTTGACGGTAATGGGGGTATCCTGCAGGAACGACTTTGCTTGTCCACCTGTGGATATGCAGTCCGCCAGCTTCAGAAACTGTCCGAGCGTAATATAGTCGGTGTGGATGGAGATAGGCTTCACGTCGAGCGGCCTCCTTTAGTTGGTCGTGCGGTAAGGCAGAATGAGCTGGAGAATCTTGGTGCCGTCCTCCGGCTGGATAATGATCGGGCTCATCGAACCGGTGAAGCCGATCCGCGCGCGGTCGCAGTCGATGACCTTAAGCGCATCCAGCATATACTTCGAGTTGAACGAAATCTTCAGCAGCTCGCCGGTATGCTCGTTCATGTCCAGCGTCTCCGTCACGCGGCCGAGCTCGGTCGAGCTGGACGAAATCTCCATCGTCTTGTCCGGGTTCATGACCATCTTGACGATGTTCGTCTTGTCCTCGCGCGACAGCAGGTACGCCCGGTCGATCGCCTCTATGAGAGCTTTGACCGGCACGACGACCTCGGTATTGAATTCCTTCGGGATGAGCTTGCTGGTCTCAGGGTAGGCACCGTCTAGGATACGCGAATAGAACAGAACATTCTCCATACGGAAGAGCACCTGGTTCTCCGAAACTACAATGTCGATGAGCTGGTTGTGGTCGGGAAGAATCTTGCTCAGCTCGTTCAGCGTTTTGCCGGAGATGACGATATTGTGGAATTGCTGCTCGGATTGCGTCTCCATCGATGTCTCGCGTGTGGCGAGGCGGTGGCGGTCGCAGCCGATCAGCTTAAGGTTATTATTGCTCAAATTCCAGCATACCCCTGTAAGGATAGGGGTCGTCTCGCTTGTCGAAACGGCGAACGATGTTTGGCGAATCATGGCGCGTAGCAGATCACTTGCCATGGAGATCACCTTGTTGTCTTCGATCTGGGGAAGAAGGGGATACTCATCGGGATCCAGGCCGACCATCTGGATATCCGAGGCGCCAGCGCGAATCGTGGTATGGAAATTGGTTCCGCGCTCCATCTCGATGAAGTCGGAAGGGAGCTTACGGACCATCTCTATGAAAAATTTGGCGGGGAGTACGACGCTCCCAGCCTGTGCGAGTCTTACGTTCTGCCGGTCGCCTTCCTCCGCGGGAATGAAGGATTGAATCGAAATGTCCGTATCGCTGGCTGTCAGAGTCAGGCCCCGGGGTGAGGCATCTATTTTGATCCCGCTCAGAATGGGAATGGTCGTACGGCTCGAAATCGCCTTCGATACCTGCTGGATGGATTCGTTAAGCTTGTCTTTTGAAACGGAGAACTTCATAATGTCCCTCCCGGAGTTCTGAAAATTTGAGCTGACGCATATCTATATATTATATCTATTTCTTTGTAGTAATAGTAGTAGGGGCTCTGGATATGTGGATAGTCGATAAAAACGCAAAGAGGAAGCCTATCCACAATGTGAATAGATTGTGCATAGGCTTATGAACAAGTTAGCTTGGGTTTTTGATTTTTTCGGTGATGTTCGTGATGATCTTTTGCAGCTCGGGGTCCTGCTTGATGGACATCGAGATTTTGTCGTGCGCGTGGATGACCGTCGTATGGTCGCGGCCTCCGAACGCCTCGCCGATCTTCGGCAGCGAATAATCGGTCATCTCGCGGGACAGATACATCGCCACCTGGCGCGGGAACGCTACCGCCCGCGTCCTCTTCCTCGCTTTGAAATCCTCCAGCTTAAGTCCGTAAAATTCGCCAACCTTTTGCTGAATATCCTGTATGGTGATCACCTTCGGCCGGCTTGACGGGATGATGTCCTTGAGCGCGTCGGCGGCCAGCGATACCGTAATGTCCTCGTTGATGAGAGAGGAGTAGGCCACGACCCGGATCAGAGCGCCCTCCAGCTCCCGGATGTTCGTGTCGATATGATTCGCGATATAGGCCATCGCTTCGTTCGGAATTTCGAGGTTTTCCGCCTTCGCCTTCTTGCGAAGAATGGCGATCCGCGTCTCGAGATCCGGGGGCTGGATGTCGGTGATCAGTCCCCATTCGAAGCGTGAGCGCAGCCGTTCTTCCAGCGTCGGAATCTCTTTGGGCTGCCGGTCGCTCGAGATGATGATCTGCTTGTGCTCTTCATGCAGCGCGTTGAACGTGTGGAAGAATTCTTCCTGGGTTTGTTCTTTGCCCGCAATGAATTGAATATCGTCTATGAGGAGCACGTCGATGTTCCGGTATTTGTTGCGGAAGCTCTCGCCCTTGTTGTCGCGGATGGCGTTGATGAACTCGTTCGTGAACTTCTCGGACGAGATGTACAGCACCCTGGCGCTCGGATTGTGCTCCAGCACGTAATGGCCGATCGCGTGCATCAAGTGGGTTTTGCCTAGTCCGACGCCCCCGTACAGAAACAGCGGATTATACGCCTTGGCCGGCGCTTCGGCGACCGCGAGCGATGCGGCGTGCGCGAATCGGTTGCCGGCTCCGATGACGAACGTGTCGAACGTATACTTGGGATTCATCATATGGGAAAACGATTCGTCCGGCTGTTGCGCGGCAGGCGCCGCCTGCGGGGCGGCCTGCGCCGGAGCGGCGGCCGGTGCCGAGCCGTCGTCGATCGTAAACTGAACGTCGACCTGCTTGCCCAGGCATTCATAGACGGTTGCGCTGATCATCTTGGCGTAACGGGTTTCGAGCCATTCCTTCGTAAAATTGTTAGGTGTGAGAATAACGAGGAGTGAATCCGTAAAAACACTCGCTTTGGTCGATTTCAACCAAGTATCGAAGCTCGGTTTGCTCAGCTTGGTTTGAATCACGGATAGTACTTGCTGCCATAACTGGTTGATATGGCTGTCCACAAACAGTCACTCCTTTATACAAACAATGCGGCGATAGCTGGGGCAACATCATCTATTGTCGAATCAAAGAACATTCTGTCCATTGTCCACAGAATTCAGGGAATTAGGTGAGAGCAATCGAGGGGAAGTGAAAATTGTTCACAATATTATCCACAGCCTGTTGATAAATACCTATGTAGAAGCAAGGTATCCACATGGAAAACAATATTAATATATCAAAACAACCCATTGTTTTCAATGCAATTCGACAATTTATCCACATCTCCAAGTTATTGTGTATAATTGTTGTTAACAACACTAGATATTGTTTGTAGGTTGTTAACAGTTCGACATTTTTCCACTTTTGGGTCTTTTGGTTATTCACAGCCCTCTATTTGGCAAAAACGGGTTCGAAGAGAAAGATTGACTTTTTGTGCCCAGGATGGTTTAATAGTTAAAGGTATTTTTAGGGATGGTTATCCTCGAGGGAGGTGCGATAGATGAAACCTACATTTCAACCGAATACAAGGAAACGTAAAAAGAATCACGGTTTCCGCAAACGGATGAGCACGAAAAACGGCCGCAAGGTCATCCAAGCTCGCCGTCTTAAAGGCAGAAAAACTCTGACCGCGTAAACGAGACCACTTGCGAGTGGTCTTTTTTTCCGGCCGGGGGAGAATAAGCGCCTGCCGGCCTTCGGCCAGCAGGCAACCATAGCGACCGACGAAGGCTTCTTATCTCCAAGTAAGAAGCCTTTCGTTATAAATGAGGACGGAAACGGCGGAGGTCGGTATCCGGAGACAGGTTCCCGGCTAAACTTTCTTATAGTATAGGAAGACGATTCCGGCCGATGGGCCCCGGCGGTAGCGAGCTGTAGAACCGGCACGCAGGAAACCGGCGTCCGTAGTTCCGTTAGCATGCAAGAGGCAAGCCGGCCGATTCGCGTCCCCAGCAGCATAAGGCTGCCGCCGGGTCCGTCTTAGGCCAGCCCACCAAATCAAGTAACTGGAGCGTAGCCCGTGCATAAAGAAAACCGTTTGGCCAAAAGAGAGGATTTTCAGAAGGTATACCGCCGCGGCAAATCGTTCGCGAACCATCAATTCGTCGTGTACCGGCTCGAGCAGCGGGAGCCCGCTCCGCTGCGGCTCGGCGTGTCGGTCAGTAAAAAAGTCGGCAATGCCGTCGTCCGCAACCGGCTGCGCCGGACGGTGAAGGAGATCGTTCGTCTGAACCTGGACAGGCTCGAAGCGAACGTCGATGTGATCGTGATCGCGAGGAAGCCGGTGGCGGAGATGGAATACGCTGGCATTCAGAGCAGCTTGCTGCATGTTTTGAAGCGTGCAGGACTGTTAAAAAAGACCAGGTGAATGTTTTCATTGCCCTGGAAGTTGTGCTATATTGTTGTTTGTAAAAGTGGGACGGTTCTGCACACGATACATCCGGTTCCATCATTAAAAATTTTAGCAGGCGTTTAGGAGGATTCCATTTTGATTCGTCGTTTCTCTAAACTGGTCCCGCTGGCATTTCTCGTGTTGCTGCTATCTGCGTGTAGCTCCGCGACGAATCACAAGCCGATTGATCCGAACAACGGCATTTGGGACAAGTTTTTCGTTGGACCGCTGTCAAGCGTACTTGATTGGTTCGCTACTCTGTTCGGAGGTTCGTACGGATTATCGATTCTGATCGTGACCGTCATCATCCGGCTGCTCATTCTGCCGCTGACGCTTAAGCAGTACCGGAGCTCCAAGGCGATGCAGGCCATCCAGCCGGAGCTGCAAAAGATCAGAGAAAAGCACAAGGACAATCCGCAAAAGCAGCAGGAAGAAACCATGAAGCTGTTCCAGCAGAACAATGTGAACCCGCTGGCCGGCTGCTTCCCGCTCATCATTCAGATGCCGATCCTGATCGCGCTGTATAACGCGATTATGCGCAACGGCGACATCGCTTCGCATTCGTTCCTGTGGCTGAAGCTGGGCGAGGCCGATCCTTATTATATTCTTCCGGCAATTGCCGCTCTGACCACGTTCATTCAGCAAAAGGTCATGATGGCTACCCAGAAGAATAACACCATGCCGATGATGCAGGGCCTGCTTTTCATTTTCCCGGTCCTGATCTTCGTCATGTCGATGAACTTCCCGTCTGCACTGCCGCTGTACTGGGTATTCAGCAACACGTTCACGATCGTGCAAACCTACATTATTTACCGACCTTCTAAAAAATAGGGGTGGGGGCTTCCGCGATGATGAAGATGGTGGTTTCCGGAAAAACGGTGGAGGATGCCGTCAACGAGGGACTCCGGCAGTGGAAAGTCGGAGAGGACCGCGTCAAAATGACGGTGCTGGAGCAGCCGGCCAAGGGCCTGTTCGGTCTCATTGGCGCCAGGCAGGCAAAGGTGGAGCTTGAACTGATTCCCGATCCGGCCGAGGAGGCCGAGCTGTTCCTTCGCGACGTGCTGCGCACTATGGGGCTCGAAGTGGAACTCAATCGGCAGATGGAGGAGGACGGCTTGCTGTTCAATCTGTCCGGACCCGAGATCGGTATATTAATCGGGCGGAGAGGGCAAACTTTGGATGCCCTCCAATATCTGGTCAATATCGTAGCCAACCGGCAGTCGGACCGGCATGTCCGCATCATGATCGACGCCGAGCAATTCCGGAGCCGCCGCAAGCAGACGCTGGAGGAGCTCTCCATGCGCATTGCTTCCAAGGTTGTGCGAACCAAGCAGGATGTCGTCCTGGAGCCGATGACTTCCCTCGACCGGAAGATCATCCACGCCAAGCTGCAGGATCATCCGCACGTTCGGACATACAGCCAGGGAGACGAGCCGAACCGCAAAGTGGTCGTTTCTTTAAAGTAGCCAAGACGCAATGACTTCGAGGGGATCATGGAGTCATTGCTTTTTTCATAAATGGGCCTGTCCGGGAGAGCCGGCGTGTCCCGCCGATAAATTCACAATAGCCTGGCCGGCCAGTCAGCATGCTATTGCCAAGAGGTGCTTGCCATGATACACGATACTATCGCCGCAATTTCGACTCCGCTAGGGGAGGGAGGGATTGCGGTTATCCGCGTGAGCGGCCCCGAAGCGATTGCCGAGGTCGAGCGCGTGTTCCAATCCAAAAAGCCGCTGTCAGCCGCGGCCACCCATACGGTTCATTACGGATTTATCGTCAACAAGGAAACGGGGGAACGGATCGACGAGGTGCTGGTCACCGTCATGAAGGGTCCGCGTTCGTTCACAGCCGAGGATGTCGTTGAGATCGGTTGTCACGGCGGCATCGTCTCGGTGAAGAAGGTGCTCGACCTGCTCCTGACCGGCCGCACCCGGATCGCCGAGCCGGGAGAATTCACCAAGCGGGCGTTCCTGAACGGCCGGATCGACCTGTCCCAAGCGGAGGCAGTGATCGACGTCATTCGGGCCAAGTCGGACCGGGCTTACCAGATCGCCATGAAGCAGGCGGAGGGCAGCCTGTCGGCCCGCATCAAGAAGCTTCGCCACGAGCTCGTCGAGCTGATGGCCCACATCGAGGTCAACATCGATTATCCCGAGCATGATGTCGAAGAGATGACGAATGCGTTCATCCGGACTCGGTGCGAGGCAGCAATCACGGAGATCGACCGTTTGTTGAAAAGCGCCGAACAAGGTAAAATCATGAGGGAAGGGATCGTCACGGCCATCGTCGGACGTCCCAACGTAGGCAAATCGTCGCTGCTCAATACATTGACGCAGGAGAACAAAGCCATCGTCACCGATATTCCCGGTACGACCCGGGATGTGATAGAGGAGTATGTTACGGTAAACGGCATTCCGCTCCGGCTGCTGGATACGGCGGGCATTCGCGAAACGTCGGATGTCGTCGAGCAGATCGGCGTAGAGAAGTCGCGGACGGCGCTCGCCGAGGCCGACTTGATCCTGCTCGTCTTCAACGGCAGCGAGCCGATCCACGAGGATGAGCGCCTGCTGCTGGAGCAGCTGGCAGACCGCAACGTCATCGTCATCGTGAACAAGACGGATCTTCCGCAGCAGCTGGAGATGGAGGAGCTGACGAGGCGGATCGACGCCGAGCGGATCGTCCGGATGTCGCTGCAGGAAGAAAGCGGCATCGACGAGCTGGAAGCGGCGATTTCCGCCATCTTTTTCAGCGGGCAAGTGGAGTCCAACGATCTGACGTATGTCAGCAACGTCCGACATATCGCCCTCCTCAAGCAGGCGAAGAGCGCCTTGGGGGAAGCGACGGAGGCGGCGGAGTCGTTCGTGCCGATCGATATGATTCAAATAGATGTTCGCCGGGCATGGGAGCAGCTGGGAGAGGTGATCGGCGATTCCGTCGGCGATTCGCTGCTCGATCAGATTTTCTCGCAGTTCTGTCTCGGTAAGTAAGTGGGGACACGGTTTGGCAAGCAAGAAGGAGGAAACAACAATGGGATATGTAGCTGGGGAATATGACGTCATCGTCATCGGCGCGGGCCATGCCGGCTGCGAAGCGGCTCTTGCAACCGCCCGCATGGGCTGCAATACGCTGCTTTTGACGATCAACCTGGATATGATTGCGTTCATGCCGTGCAATCCGTCGATCGGCGGTCCGGCCAAAGGCCATGTCGTCCGAGAGGTCGACGCATTGGGCGGGGAGATGGGCCGCCATATCGACAAGACGTTCATTCAAATGAGAATGCTCAATACCGGCAAAGGGCCGGCCGTCCACGCTCTGCGCGCGCAGGCGGATAAATTTCAATACCAGCATCTGATGAAAGAGACGATCGAAGCGACCGACAACTTGACGCTCCGGCAGGGAATGGTCGAGGAATTGATCGTGGAGGACGGCGTCTGCAAAGGCGTGGTCACCAAAACAGGAGCGCAATATATGGCGAAGGCCGTCGTGCTGACGACGGGCACTTATCTGCGCGGCAAGATCATTATGGGCGAGCTGATGTATGAGAGCGGTCCGAACAACCAGCAGCCGTCCATCAAGCTGTCCGAATCGCTCCGCCAGCTCGGTCTCGAGCTCGTCCGGTTCAAGACGGGCACGCCTCCCCGTGTCCACAAGGACACGATCGACTTCAGCAAGACGGAGATTCAGCCGGGCGATGCCGAACCGAAGTTTTTCTCGTATGAGACGACGGAGGCTCCGAAGGAGGAGCAGCTGCCCTGCTGGCTCACCTACACCTCGCCGGAGACGCACAGCATCATCAACAGCAACCTTCACCGTGCGCCCATGTTCTCCGGAGCGATTGAAGGAACCGGCCCGCGTTATTGCCCGTCGATCGAAGACAAAATCGTCCGGTTCGCCGACAAACCGAAGCACCAGCTGTTTCTGGAGCCGGAAGGGCGCAACACATCCGAGTATTATGTGCAGGGTCTGTCCACGAGTATGCCCGAGGATGTCCAGCTGAGCATGCTCCGGTCCGTCCCTGGCCTCGAGAAGGTCGAAATGATGCGGAACGGCTACGCGATCGAGTATGATGCGGTCGTGCCGACCCAGCTATGGCCGACGCTCGAGACGAAGCTGATCAGCGGCCTGTTCACGGCCGGACAGATCAACGGCACGTCCGGCTATGAGGAAGCGGCCGCCCAGGGCATCATGGCCGGGATCAATGCGGCCCGCAAGGTACAGGGCAAAGAGCCGGTCATTCTCGAGCGTTCCCAGGCATACATCGGCGTGCTGATCGACGATCTGGTGACCAAAGGGACGGCTGAGCCGTACCGTCTCCTCACGTCGCGCGCCGAGTACCGGCTGCTGCTTCGCCACGACAACGCCGACCTCCGGCTGACGCCGCTTGGCCACGAGATTGGACTCATTTCGGAGGAACGGCACCGCAAATTCCTCGAGAAGAAAGAGCGTGTCGAGCAGGAGATCGAGCGGCTCAAGCAGACGAAGGTGAAGCCGGAGGAGCATGTCCAGCAGATGCTGCGCGAAGCAGGTACGGTGGAGCTGAACAATGCAACCGATCTGATCACGTTATTGAAACGGCCGGAAGTGTCCTACGCGCACCTCGAATCCATCTCTCCCTCTCCCGTCGAGCTGACCGATGAGATGAAGGAGCAGGTGGAGATTCAGATCAAATACGCCGGGTATATCGAGAAGCAGCTGCTTCAGGTCGAACGGCTGAGGAAGATGGAGCAGAAGCGGATTCCGGACGATATCGTCTACGAGGACGTGCACGGACTTGCCAACGAAGCGAAAAGCAGGCTGGCTAAAATCCGACCGCTGTCCATCGGGCAGGCCTCCCGCGTATCGGGCGTGAACCCGGCAGACATATCGATCCTGCTCGTCTATCTGGAACATTACAATCAAGTAACGGCGGCGAAAAAATAAATGGATACATTCGAGCAGTTGTTTCGGGCCACATTGGCCAGCCAGGGTATCGAGCTGAACGAACGGCAGCTGGAGCAATTCGCGGTTTATCACCGCGAGCTGGTGTCCTGGAACGAGAAGATGAATCTGACCGGCATTACCGAACGGGAGCCAGTCTATTGGAAGCATTTTTACGACTCGCTTACCCTCGCCTTCTACGTGGATCTCAAGGAAGTTCGCACGCTGGCGGACATCGGCTCGGGAGCCGGGTTTCCCAGCATTCCGCTCAAGATTGCGTTTCCTCATCTGAAGGTCACCATTGTCGATTCGCTTAACAAACGGATTCAGTTTTTGAACCATCTATCGGCCGAGCTTGGCCTGGAAGAGGTAGAGGCGCTGCATGGAAGAGCGGAGGACCTGGCGAGACAGCATTCCCTCCGCGATCAATTCGATCTGGTGACGGCACGGGCCGTTGCCCGGCTCCAAGTGCTGAACGAGTTCTGTTTGCCGTTCGTGCGCAAGGACGGAACGTTCGCCGCTATGAAGGGCTCGGATCCGGCGGAGGAGATCGAAGCGGCCACGTTCAGCTTGAACGAGCTGAACGGCAGGCTAAAGGATGTACACCGGCTGGAGCTGCCGATGGAGCAGGGCGAGCGCCATATTCTCATCATCGACAAGACAGGCAAGACGCCGGCCAAATATCCGCGTCCGGCCGGAACGCCTCTCAAAAAACCGTTAGCCCGGGGCTAGTGGGCACTGCTCTAAGTGTTTCACGTGGAACATGCCACCCTTAATTTTCATCTTCCGCCAGGCAGGATATTGCTGCTTGGCGGAGAATTTATACATAATGTTTGTTTTTTCGTGTACTTGTCTGTTCTATCATTCCTAACTAGGGAAGTTTGATAGAGAACGCCGGTAGTAGAGATTGGAAGTTCGTGTCGCATTGGGAGAGAGGTTTGCAGAAGGTACAGGTATTCATTGCGATAGAGTTAGGTGGGTAATGACAGATATGAAGGAACATATTAGTAGGCTCTTCGGCCTCGCGGACAGCAAGCCGGCAGCCGACGAAGTGAAACAGCTCCCGGTCCAGGAGATTGTTCCCAGTCCTTATCAGCCCCGAACCGTATTCGATGAAGAGCGGATCGACGAGCTGCTGCAGACGATAAAAACGCATGGCATCATTCAGCCGATCGTCGTCCGTCTGCGGAGCGGCGGCTATGAGCTCATCGCCGGAGAACGGCGTTTGCGTGCTGTCCGAAAGCTCGGTCTCGAGACCATTCCTGCTATTATTAGAGATTTCAATGATGCGCAGGCGGCGTCTATCGCCGTCATTGAGAATTTGCAGCGAGAGGGACTGACCGCTATCGAAGAGGCGCTGGCCTACCAGCAGCTGATGGAGATTCATCAGCTGACCCAGGAGAGCCTGGCCCAGAGGCTCGGCAAAAGCCAGTCGACGATCGCCAACAAAATTCGGCTGATTCAGCTGTGCGACGAGGTGAAGCAAGCGCTGATGGAGAGGAAGATCTCCGAACGCCATGCCCGCGCTCTGCTCGCGCTCGACAGCGAGGAATTGCAGATCAAGCTATTGAACGAGATTATCGCAAAAGATTTGAACGTGAAGCAGACGGAAGCGCGCGTCGCCTTTTACAAGGAAGCACTGAAGCCGAAGCGGAATAAGCGGATTTCCTTCTCCAAGGATGTTCGGCTTGCCTTGAATACGATCCGGCAGTCGGTCGACATGATCAGCAGCTCCGGAATGAATATAAGCACCAACGAAAAGGATTATGAGGACCATTACGAGATTACGATCTCTATTCCAAAGCGTTGATGGCATACGGTGCAGACCTGCCCGGTCCGGTAGGGACGGAGGGGAGGGCTGCACCGCCATTGGCGATTATGGAAATGAGCTGCGGAGGATCGCCGGAACGGAGCTGGCGGACCGGGAACGGCAATAGACAGAACTTGCGGGCATGTTGGGAAACAACGGGTCATCATGACGCCCTCCCGCAGGTTCTTTTTATTCCCACCCGGATTCGGCCAAGAAGCGGTCGATTCGCAAATCCGACCGAGCAGCATCTGACGGCCTTGTCGTCACGGACGGACACCGGCCGTACGTACGGGAGGTCTGCCGGTTTGCGGAGGGTGAATTTAACAGTTGAGGTGAAGCAATGTGTCAAAGATAATAGCCGTCGCCAATCAAAAAGGAGGAGTGGGTAAAACCACCACCTCCGTCAACCTGGGAGCGTCTTTGGCGGCCCTCGGCAAAAAGGTGCTGCTCGTCGATATTGATCCGCAAGGCAATACGACCAGCGGGATCGGCATCAACAAGGCGGACGTCGTCTACTGCATCTACGATATTATCATTAACGATGTGCATCCCAAGGATGCGATCATGGAGACGAATCTGCCGAACTTGAAGATCATTCCGGCTACCATCCAGCTGGCCGGTGCTGAGATTGAGCTCGTCCCGACGATTTCGCGGGAGGTTCGTCTGAAGAAGTCTCTGCAGCTGGTCAAGCATATGTTCGATTATATTCTGATCGACTGTCCGCCTTCCCTCGGCATTCTTACGATCAACTCGCTGACGGCAGCCGACTCCGTCATCATCCCGATCCAATGCGAATATTACGCGCTGGAAGGATTGAGCCAGCTGCTCAATACCGTCCGGCTCGTGCAGAAGCATCTGAACACGACGCTGCAAATCGAAGGCGTCCTGCTGACGATGTTCGATGCAAGGACCAACCTGGGGATTCAGGTCATTGAAGAGGTCAAAAAGTATTTCCAGCAGAAGGTCTACCGGACCATCATTCCGCGGAATGTCCGCCTCGGCGAAGCGCCCAGCCACGGGCAATCGATCATTACCTATGATCCGCGCTCCAAGGGAGCGGAGGTTTACATGGAACTCGCGAAGGAAGTGATTGAGCTTGAATAAGCGACTTGGACGAGGATTGGACGCGTTGATTCCATCCTTGAATATTAGCGATGACGATAAAGTTGTGGAGATTCCTCTCTCGCAGCTGCGGGCCAATCCCTATCAGCCGAGAAAAACATTCGAGGAAGAGAGCATCCAGGAGCTGTCCGCTTCCATCAAGGAGCATGGCGTCATCCAGCCGATCATCGTGCGGAGCGTGCTGAAAGGCTATGAAATAATAGCGGGCGAGCGCCGGTTCCGCGCTTCCCAGCTGGCGGGCCTTCCGACGATCCCGGCTGTCGTGAAGAAGTTCACGGATCAGCAGGTGATGGAAATTGCGCTGATCGAGAACATCCAGCGGGAGGATCTGAATGCGATCGAGCTAGCGGTTGCTTACCAGGCGCTCTCCGAGGAGCTGAAGCTGACGCAGGAGGAGCTTGCCTTGAAGGTAGGCAAAAGCCGGTCGCACGTCGCCAACTTTTTGCGGCTTCTGCAGCTTCCGGAGGAGATCAAGCAGCATGTTTCACGTGGAACATTGTCCATGGGCCATGCGCGCGCCATCGTTGGCGTGAAGAGCGACAAGCAGAAGAAGGAATTCGCCGAGTCGGCTATTCGCGAGCAGTGGAGCGTCCGTGAGCTGGAGGAAGCGATCCAGCGGCACGATGAGAAAAAGCCAAAACCCGACGGGAAACCGAAGCCAAACAAAAAGCGCGACCCCTATATTCACGAGCTGGAAGAGAACCTGCGGGATCATTACAAAACAACCGTGAAAATCAAGCATGCGAACAATAAAGGGAAAATCGAGCTGTTGTACTATTCCAAGGAAGATTTGGAACGGATCCTGGAGCTTCTCCAAGGTAAAATATCTTCGTAGGCGGAGCTCTTCCTTCCGTAGATCCTCTTTAAGATAAGCAAAGGAAAGCCGTTACCTTCATGCAGAGGGGGCGGCTTTTTTGGGTCTGCGGAAGGAGGGAGGAGGCGCATGAGGGAAAAGAGATGGAAAGAAAGCAGGAGGCAGGGAATAAAGGGGAAGCAAGCTTTGTTGGATATCCAAAAGAAAGGAAAGAAGCGCATTCCACCAGTTTCGAAAAAAAGGTATAATAGGGGTCTAGCAAAACGGAATGTCCGGATGAGCGCCTGCGGATGACGGAGGCGCTTGCCCTGTGGAGATAGAAAAGGAACAGGGGAGGCAGGCCGAAGCGAAGGAAGGAACGGAGGCGGAGGATGACCATCTATTATTTTGACCATGCGGCGACGTCTTGGCCGAAGCCTCCGGGCGTCAAGGAAGCGATGGCCGCCTGCCTGGAGGAGGTGCCGGCCAATCCCGGGAGGGGCCAGCATGCCATGGCGCTCCAGGCGGGCCGGCTGCTGCTCCAGACGAGAAGCAACTTGGCCAAGCTGTTCCGCATCCGGGATCCGCTGGAAATCAGCTTCGCGGCGAACGCGACGGCGGCGCTCAATCTCGCGATCAAGGGTTTCGTTCGCGAAGGGGACCACGTGATCTGCACGTCGGTCGAGCACAATGCCGTCCGGCGGCCGCTTGAATATTTGCGGGATACCAGGCAGGTTGACGTCACTTACCTGCCGGCCGCTCCGGATGGCCGGCTGGCGCTGGACGAGCTGGAGCGGGCGTTCCGGGAGAATACGACGCTTGTGGTCTGCAGCCACAGCTCCAATCTGCTCGGGACGATTCAACCGGTCGGGGAGATAGGGAGGATGTGCCGGCAGCGAGGCGTCAAGCTGCTGGTTGATGCGGCCCAGACCGCCGGCACGTATCCGATTGACGTGCAGGCGATGCAGATCGATATGCTGGCGTTCCCCGGCCACAAGGGATTGCTCGGACCGCAGGGAACGGGCGGACTCTATGTCTCCAAGGACATAGTTCTCGAGCCGCTGCTTCATGGGGGAACGGGCGGCCAGTCGGAGCTCGCGGGCATGCCGGACATTCGGCCCGACCGCTATGAGGCGGGTACGCTGAATACGGTCGGCATCGCAGGGCTGAATGCGGGCGTCCAGTATGTGCTCGGCCAGACAGTCGAGGCGATTCACCGGCGGGAATGGCAGCTGACGCAGCGTCTCATGGAAGGGCTGCAGGCGATCGACGGGATCGAGCTGCTCGGCCCGGGGATCGGGGAGGAGAGGACGGCGATCGCCGCCTTCCGCTGGACTCGCATCGACTCGGCCGAGCTCGCCTCGATTCTCGATCAATCGTTCGGCATCGCGGTCCGGGCGGGCTACCACTGCGCGCCGCTTGCCCACGAGACCGCAGGGACCGCCGAGACGGGAGCCGTCCGGGCCAGCGTCGGCTATGCGACAAGCGAAGAGGAGGTCGCTTACTTCCTCGATGCCATGCGGCAAATCGCTGTTCATTATGGTTGAACTGCGGAGAGGCTTGGAATTCGGTGAGGCGGTCTGCGGACTTGAATGGAAGCCACTGACCCAGAGGCACATCACGGCATAGAACTGGGCAGCTGCGCCGCAGCAGGATGGGTGCCGCAGATGCAGGGAAAGACGGATAGGTCGGCAGGCAGCTTGGAGAGAACCGGCGCCGAACAAGTGCCGGAATAAGATGAAATAGAAAAAAAGGTAGGCAACAGCATGCAAACAATATTCGGATTGGAGCCGGAGGTGTGGGCGAGTATCCAGGTGCTCGCGTTCGCGGTGCTTTTCCTGATGGTGTTGATTCTCTGGATCAAGTTCAGGAAAGTGAACAAGCGTTACAAGAAAATGATGTCAGGAGCCGAGGGCAATCTGGAGGAGATTCTGCTGCAGCTGCAGGAGGCGTACCGGCAAACGGGGGCGGCAAGCGAGGACCAAGGCGCGGCGATTCGGCAGCTGCAGGAGCAGGTCAAGGGAATCAAAGGGCGGGTCGGCGTCATCCGGTATAATGCATTCGCCCAGCACAGCAGCGACCTCAGCTTCTCTCTGGCCATTCTGGACGATTACAAAAACGGCCTCGTTCTGACCGGCATCCACAGCAGGAACGAGACGTTCCTCTATGCCAAGCCGCTAGAACAAGGCCGCTCCAAATATAGCTTGTCTCCCGAGGAGGAGAAGGTTATCCAATTGGTCTCTGAGCAGAAGGGGCAGTAAGGCCCGCATTTCTCTTCACCGACTGCAAAGAAAGCAGAAGCGATTGCGCGATAATCTCGGCCATCGTCATGACGAGGAACAATCTCGTATTCTGCAATACAAAGTATTCCATAAAGCCTCCGACATTGACGATCCCCGTGACATGGATATCGCCGACCGGGGGCAATTCTTTGTTCACACCTGCTCCGGGCTTGAGCGGTCCGGGGGCCACTTTAATCGCGCCTACGCTGGACAGCTGGCCAAGACAGGCATCAATTCCCACGACGAACGCATCGGTGTGCTTCTCCTGAATGCCGGCTAGCGTCTCAGCTAGATTCAAGGCGTGCACCGGCTCTTGAAGAGTACCGTACAAGTAAGCGCTAGGAGGAAGGGTCGGCTGCAGCTTCGAGCCGACGAGCGGCCCGAGCGAATCCCCGGTCGACCGGTCGGTTCCGATGCACACGATCACGATCGGGCGATGGGCCGGCACCCGATGAAAATAGTGGGCGAGCTGTCCGGACAGGGCGGCCTCGGGCTCGGGCGCCGTATAGGAGACGATCAGCGGCTCGGGGGGAAGCGAAGTCTCGGGACGAAAAGTAAACTTCATAGAGTTCCTCCATAGGCTCGTGAATTTTTACTAGTATACGGCCGAAAAAATGGGTTTATACATGGCGCGCAAAATAACGCGGCCAAGCTCCGGAAGCGTGCCGCACGGAATAGTAGAGCTGCTAGAGTCAGAGCCGCGGGCGGAACGCGGCACGACCCCGACAGAACCGGGAAGGAAAGGAACGGTAGGCGCGATGGACCAGAATGGGCTGATTGCCTTTGACTCGACCCAGCAGGCGCTGCGGGCCGAGATGCTGCTGGAATATGTAGACCTCGAGATCGATGTCTGTCCGACCCCGAAGGAGATTACGGCCGGCTGCGCGCTGGCAATCGCCTTCCACGAGGAGGATCTGGAGACCGTCCGGCGGATCATTCGGGACGAAGAGGTAGTCATCCGGGGAATCTATTTCAAAAAGGATGGCAAGTATGATACGATCGAGGAATAAAAAGAGAGGATCGTCGGAGCCGACAAAGGGAGGAACATCAGATTGTCAGTCTTAACGAGCAGATTTCTGGCGGAATTGCCTACCGAGGCGGAGATCAAAAGCGGAGTAGAGGAGATCAAGGACACGCTGTTCAACTCGCAGATGTGGATCAACTGGGGCTGGATCGCCGTCAAGATCATCATTCTTCTCATTATTGGTCGAATCGTCAGCACGCTCGCCCAAAAGATGGTGCATCGGCTGATGGCGAGCCGGGAGCGAAACCCGCTCCGCTTTGATGTCCGCCGGACAACCACGATCGGCAAGCTGTTCGGCAACGTGATCAATTACACGATTAACTTCATCCTCCTCATGCTTATCCTTAACCAGGTCGGCTTCAATTTGGGCCCGCTGCTGGCCGGCGCCGGCGTCATCGGTCTGGCTATCGGGTTTGGGGCGCAAAGTTTGGTGAAGGACGTCATTACCGGCTTCTTCATTATCTTTGAGGACCAATTCGCCGTTGGCGACGTCGTCCAGATCGGGACAGCCAAAGGAACGGTCGAGGAGATCGGACTGCGGGTAACCCGAATCGCCAGTTGGACCGGGGAAGTGTTCATTATCCCGAACGGCATGATTCAACAGGTGACCAACTTCTCCATCCGCAACTCGGTGGCGGTCGTCGACGTGACGCTGGCTTACAACTCGGACGTTGACCGCGCGATCGAGCTGCTGCGCGACGCCATGGTCGAGCTGGACAAGCAGGAGGACGACATTGTGAAGACCCCGAGGGTGCTGGGCGTACAGACGATGGGAACGAACGATCTCGTACTCCGGATCACGGCCGAATGCCGTCCCAACCAGCAGAGTAAGGTAAGCAGAGCTATTCTGTTCGAGGCTAAACGGACGCTCGACCGCTATCGGATCGAGATTTCGAAGACCGAGCAGACCAAGTAGGCCGGTCGTCAGACCGGCAGCCATTATCTACGCCGGCTTTGCCAGAGCCGGGAGGAAGGGGAAGGTACGGTGGAGAGAAAGCAGTTCGCGTTAGGCGACATCGTGCAGATGAAAAAGCAGCATCCGTGCGGAACGAACGAGATGGAGATCATCCGCATGGGAATGGATATACGGGTGCGCTGTACCGGCTGCAAGCACAGCGTTCTCATACCGCGGGCCAAATTCGAGAGCAAGATGAAGAAGGTGCTGCGCTCCAACCCGGCCGCAGCGGCGCAGGCGGAAGAAGGATTGCTGGAGTAGGACGGGACCGCAAGCCCTGTAAGAAGAGGTGTTAGGCAGCAGGTGACAAGCCGAAAAATTGGCAGTTGCCATGCTGCCTCATCCTGTGCTACAATACATCTTGTCTCTAATGGAAAGGTACCCAAGAGGCCCAAGGGGGCTGACTCGAAATCAGCTAGGCGGATCATATCCGTGCGTGGGTTCGAATCCCACCCTTTCCGCCATACATAAAAGCGAAGTGACTCTAGGGCGGAGTCACTTTTTTTGTTTCTTATATCTAAAACCTCTCTAATGTGTTCCAAACACGATTAGGGAGGTTTTTGTTATAATGGTTTAACTATTTGACAGATTGGGAGGAAAAAGGATAAAAGCGATAGCAAAGAAAAAATGGATGGTCATCTTTTTGGCAATCTTATTTGTCATAAGCATTTACGGCATGACGCGCCCCAAAACAAAAATTGATACCCATACATTTTCCGAGTTTATGTTGACATCTTCAGTTTATTATAAGGATATGAAAGAACTACCTATTTCCAGCTTGGAAAACCATTATAAAGGCGTTACCGTCTCCGATGTTTCCCATGCAAAAGTGTTCGTCAGCACAGATGGCACCGCCCGGGAATTTTCCATCATCGAAGCGAACAGTTTACAGAGTGCGGATCGTATTCAAAGGGCGATAAGCTCCTATAGCAAGGAACTTGCGGAAAAATACCGATTGGGAAATGCCGAAGAATATGAGCGTATGCGGGGTTATGTTATCCGGAGAACAAGAAATTATGTTATTTTAACAATTAGCGACAACAATGGAAGCGGCAATCAGCTTGTTGATTCTTACCTTAATAAAATCCATTATGACAAAAGAGAATGATTGCTCAAAGTCAACTTTTAATAATGCAAAGCGCTGGCAGCGATACTTGAAAACCAACACCCCTCATTCGGTTGTAGCCGATGAGGGGTGTTTCGTTCCAAACGCCATCTTCATTGCGCCTTCTTGGTCTCCCTAATCTGCACCATCCGGTCGGCGATATAACCGATCAGTGCCCAAGAGGCCACCGTCAGCACATAGGCGAAAAACAGGTTGATCGCCCGGATGTCCACGAACAACGTAAGAAACCAGAGAGGAACACTGAGCGAGAAGAGCATCATGTTTTTCGGGTCGAACCCGAGGTAATGATAGAAGCAGAGGAACAGCGACAGGGCGGTAAACAGCAGCGTGATCGTATAGCGTCTTCTCATGGTGACGCCTCCGTTAGTGGTTTTTCCGCTTCCACTTGCGATCCTTATTGGTCGTATCCGGGAAGCGTTCGCCCTTTTTCAGTGTGATCATCTGAGGGTCGTTCACTCCCATATGAATGGCTTTCTCCCCGATCTCCATATACACTCCGTCATTCGGAGCGCGGTCGCCCGGTTCGAATTGGGTGCGTTCTCCCATGGCCATCACCTCCATTGTCCATAGCGTACCCAGCGGGACCGTCCGCATGTATGCCGGTTTTTGCCGGGCGGATGAGGCGGAACGGACTTTCATGTTCGGCTTGTGTTCCCCCGATCAATTTGGTATAGTATTATGGTGCGAGTTTAAACATAGCTTTTTCCTCGCTCCTTGCTCCTGCTGTCCGCTGGACAGGCTTGGGGCCGTTTAGTCCAAAAGGAGGTGAACCTACATGCGCAAATATGAAGTGATGTACATCATCCGTACGGATATCGAGCAGGAGGCGACGCAAGCCGTCATCGAAAAGTTCGAGGGCATCATTAACAATGGTGGCGAAATCACGAAGAATGAAGTGATGGGTAAGCGCCGTCTTGCGTATGAAATCGACAAGTTCCGCGACGGGCATTACGTTCTCGTCCACTTCAACGCAACACCTGAAGTTGTAGCCGAACTTGATCGGGTAATGAAGATTTCCGACGAAATCATCCGTTACCTCATCGTTAACGACGTAGCTTAATAATCGACAGCTTCATTCGAGGAATTGCAGGAGGAGGGAACCCGATTGTTGAACCGTGTTATTCTTATTGGCAGACTAACCCGCGATCCGGAGCTTAGGTACACACCGTCCGGAGTAGCGGTCACCCAGTTCACCCTGGCGGTTGACCGGCCGTTCACGAACCAGCAGAACGAGCGGGAGGCAGATTTCATCCCGGTCGTAACCTGGCGGCAGCTGGCCGAAACCTGCGCCAACTATCTGCGCAAAGGCAGATTGGCGGCGGTGGAAGGGCGCATGCAGGTACGCAGCTACGACAACAACGAAGGCCGCAAGGTCTACGTGACCGAAGTAGTGGCGGACAACGTGCGGTTCCTGGAGTCTCCTAATCGGGATAACAACGGCGGCGGCATGCGGGAAGAGTCGTCCTACCAGCAGCAGCAGCCATCCGGTGGTAACCGGTATGGTGGCAATGGTGGTGGCGGCAATTCACGCGGTGGCAATCAGGATCCTTTCTCCGACGACGGGAAACCGATCGACATTTCCGACGACGATCTGCCATTTTAATGAGAAAGGGATGAAACCGAATGGGTAACCGCAGAGAAAACGGCGGCGAAGAGCGCAGCGAACGCAAGTTCACGCGCAAAGGCGGCCGTAACAAGCGCCGTAAAGTATGTTACTTTACTGTGAATAAAATCCAACACATCGATTACAAAGATATCGATACGCTGAAGAAATTCATCAGCGAGCGTGGGAAGATTCTTCCTCGCCGTGTAACTGGCACTTCCGCGAAGTACCAGCGGATGCTGACCATCGCGATCAAGCGTGCGCGCCAAATCGCATTGCTGCCTTACACAACCGAGTAGTCGAGCGACAAAAGCAGCGGGACTTTGATCCTGCTGCTTTTTTTGTACGCTGCTCGCGGAAAAGGAAAGCGGCGGGGCCGAGAGGGAGGAGCATCCTATGGAGACAGGAAGACGAGATGGACAAAACGAAGTGACGCTGACGGCGCTGGTCCGGTATCCGGTCAAATCGATGAAGGGCGAACGGCTGACCGAGGCGCGGTTGACCACGTATGGCTTGGAAGGAGATCGGACCCGGTATATGGAGATTCAGCCGGACGGCAGCCAGCTCACCGCCCGCAAGCTGCCCGGGCTGCTCGGCTATCGTGCTATCTGGGTAACGGAGCGGGTCACCGTGGAAGCGCCGGACGGCCTGCGGTACATCTGGGGCGAGCCGGCGCTTCGCGAGCGGCTGGAGCAGGAGAGCGGGCGCACGCTCATCCTCCGGACGCTCGATGCAACCCGCGAGCCGCTGATGGCCGTCGACGATGCGCCGCTGCTCGTCGTCTCGGCCGCCTCCGTCCGTGAGCTGGAGCGGCAGTGGGGTCAACCGCTCGATTGGCGGCGCTTTCGGCCGAACCTCGTCCTGTCGGACGAAGGGCTGCGGCCGTTCGAGGAAGAGGATTGGCTCGGGCAGACGCTGCAGATCGGCGAAGCCCGCATTCGCCTGGAGAAACGATGCGAGCGGTGCATGATGATCACGCTTGAGCCTGACAGCCAGCTGCGAGACCCGTCGCTGCTCCGACTCGTTGCCCGCGAGCGGGAAGCATGCTTCGGGGTGTATGCCTCGGTCCTAGTTCCCGGCACGGTCCGCATCGGCGATGTGGTGACCGGATGGGGAGCAGGAGCAGAGCGCGTTGAACAATAGAGACGCGGTTGACCACACCATGTGATGCCCAGCACCGCGCGCTGGGAGCTTCGCGCGATGCCGAAACAGACAAGATTCCAACGAACGATTATCCCTGCCGGGTTCACGGGCAGGGGTTTTTTGTTAGGAATCCTATTTACAAATGAGTAACCAACGGTTATTATATAACCAACGGTTACTAACCATCGGTAACAAATTAAAACAGAAGGAGTAGACCTTCCAATGAAACGAACGAGACAAGAGCAGAGAGCCGAGGAAACGAAGCGGGCGATCTTGGATTCCGCCGGCAGATTGTTCGCCGAGAAGGGCTTCCAGGCTGTCACGATGCGGGAGATCGCAAAGGACGCGGGATATTCGCACACCGCCATCTACCTCTACTTCAAGGACAAAGAAACACTTCTGCAGCAGCTCGTCATCCCGCCCCTGGAACAGCTTGCGCTGCAGTTCCGCCGGCTGAGCGAGCAGGGAACCGACGCCGCGGAGACGTTGAAAGCGATGGCAGAGTCGTATACCCGCTTCCTGCTCGACAACCGCAGCATGGCCGACGTGCTGTTCATGGAGAAAGCGGACCGCGTAGATATCCCGGAGCCCGAGCTAGAGGTAAACCGGCTGCGCAACCGGCTGTTCGCCGAGCTGCAAACCGCTGTCGCGGCCGCGCTTCCGGAGCTGAGGGGGGAGCCGCAAAAGCTGGAGGCCGCTCGTATGTACTTCTATTACTTGCAGGGAATCGCCAGCACGTACGGACGAAGCGAGGAGCCCGCCGGCACGCTGCTGGAGCGAATTCTCCCGCTCGTCCGCCGGGGAACCGACGTCCTGCTGCTGGGCATGAGAGCGATAACGAAAGAGGAGGCGTAAGAGATGAGGGTAGAACAACTGTCGCCGCATATCTGGTCGTGCAAAAGCTGGATGCTGTTCACCATCCAAGTATGGCTGGTGAAGGAGGAGGACGGTCTCGTGCTGGTCGATGCCGGGATGAAGGGAATGGTACGGGGCATCGAGGGGGCCATCGCGGCGATCGGACTGCCGCTCCGCCGGATTCTGCTCACCCATGGGCATAGCGATCATGTCGGCAGTGCCGAGACGCTGGCGCACAAATATGGCGTTCCCGTCTACCTCCACGCCAACGACATTCCGTACGCCGAGGGACAGCAGCCATTTCCGGGCCGCAAGCGGGCGGAGCGGCTGCTCCCCCAAGGTCTCGTTCAGCCTCTGGCAGACGACGGCGGCGAGGGACTGGCCCCGGTCGGCTCCCTCCGCCCGTACTGGACGCCAGGCCATTCGCCAGGGCATACCGCCTACTACCATGAAACCGACCGGGTGCTGCTCGGCGGCGACTTGTTCACGACCAAGCAGGGCAGGCTGAACCGCCCAATGCCGATGTTTACGGCCGATATGCCGCGGGCGGTCCGCAGCGCCGGCATCCTCCGGGAGCTGAATCCCGCGCTGCTCGCCGTATGCCATAGCCCGGCGCTGGCCGAGCCGGCCGTCCAACTGGACACCTACCTCGCCAAATGGCAATAACGGCCGGAGCGGCGGCGAATTAATATGCGGCGGACTTTGCCAGTGAGGCTCCCCCCTGTTTCCGTCGATGATGAAGACAGGGATTCGCTGCTCATCCGCCTACGCCTTTTCCTGCTAAACGTAATGCACACATCGCGCCGTTCTCTCATACAATACCGCTAAACCGGAGACAGGCCCGTGGATGCATAGCGGCTGCCTGCACGCCACGCCGGATGTCTCCATCGCCGTACTGTTCAAGCTACGGCTGTGACTGAAACCGCGCTTTCTTCGCACCGCCTGCAGCATCGCCAACTTTACCTCCCCCGCACTATCGACGGCACCTCCCATAGCAACATGGCTACAGATCTCCGCCCACCGGCGACCCCGACCAATATTTACGCTCTTTCGCCTCCTTGTGCTATAATCATGCTTAAAGCTGTTTAAGAAGGAGTTGGAATGGCGCCGGTGAACCGCACGAACCGAAGCATATTGTTCCCTATTGTATGGTGCGTCCTGTACGTGCTGCTTCTCTTTTCGATCCTGACCCCGCTCAACCTGATTACGGTTACCGTCATCATGGTTCCGGTGTTCGTGCTTTATATGAATTTGTCCGCGCGTTGGTTCGCAGCCGCCTACGCCGCTTCCTTACTTGTCTTTTACCTGCTTACGGGAGGCCTAGGCTGGGTATTCATTCTTCTATCCTTGTTTTTCCTTCCTCCCGTCATCGTCATGGGAAGCTTTCATAAAAAAGGAGCCCCCGCCAAAAATGCGTTGGTCGGAGGCACTCTGACGCTCCTCGCCGAGCTCGTCATTCTGCTCGTCGCCGTCCGTCTGGCGGGCGTCAACCCGGTCAAGGAGTTCCAGGATTCGTTGCAAACGACGTCTCCGGTGATATGGGAGCTGTGGCAGTCCCAGTTTACCCCGGAGCAGATCGACCTGCTGATGAAGTATGTCACCAACATGATTCCGTTCTTCCTTGTGACCTTCTCGCTGTTTTACGTGGCGGTCACGCATTGGATCGGCCGCAAGCTGGCCAACATGGGCGGGCATAAGCTCGTGCAGCCTTTGCCGCCGCTCGCCTCCTGGAAGCTGCCGAAATCGCTCGGCTGGTACTTCCTGGTGGCTCTTATTCTGGATATGGTGATGCGCGACCCGGATTCGTTCCTGACGATGGCAGTCATGAACCTGTTCTCACTCCTGTCGCTTGCGTTCGCCATCCAGTCGCTGTCCTTCCTTGCGTTTTGGGCACAGAAGAAGAGGAAGGGCCGGTTTTGGCCGGCGCTCGCGGTCCTCTTCATGATTTTTCTGCCATGGACGATGACGCTGTTTAGCCTGCTCGGATTGATGGATGTCATGTTTCCGGTCCGGGAAAGGATGAACGGCAAATCCTAAACCAAAGAGGTGCGAATCGTCATGCCCAAGTTTCTTTCCAAACGGTGGCACGGTCTTCATATGGTATGGACATTCGTCCTTGTGTTTCTGCTGCTTGTGCTATTGTCGTTTTATCAATGGGTATTGGCGGTTGTGGCCCTCGTGCCCACCGCCGTGCTCATTTTCTATGCGTGGCAGGCGGAGCGGGCGTTCGAAAAGGACTTCCGCGCTTACGTCACGACGCTGACCTACCGGGTGAAGAAAGCGAGCTCCGAGGTCATCAATGAGCTTCCGCTCGGCATTCTGCTTTATAACGAGGAGAAGACGGTGGAGTGGCACAACCCGTTCATCGCCCGGATGACCGGGCGGGAGAGCATCGTGGGGGAGCCGCTCCTCGAGCTGCTGCCGGGACTAAAGAACCGCAAAGAGCCGGTCTTCGACCTGCCGCTCGGCAGCAAAATCTACTCGGTGGAGAACAAGCCCGAGGAGAAGCTGTTTTATTTTCGCGACATTACGGAGCAGACCGAGCTCCAGAAGAAATACCAGGAAGACAAGATTGCGATCGGCATCGTGCTGCTCGACAATATCGACGAGGCGACGCAGGGGATGGACGACCAGACCCGGTCCATCACCCTCGCCCGTATTACGGGAGAGATCAACGAGTGGGCGCAGCGCCACCAGCTTTACCTGCGGCGGACCGCCTCCGACCGCTTCCTGCTCATTATGAACCAGAAGAGCCTGCAGGAGCTTGAGCAGGACCGGTTCGAAATTCTCGACGACGTGCGCGAGATGATCCCCGACGCCAAGGTTCCCTTCACGCTCAGCATTGGGGTAGCGGCCGGAGCCGGGACGCTCGGCGAGATCGGCACGCTGGCCCAGACGAGTCTAGACATGGCGCTCGGCCGCGGAGGCGACCAGGCGGCGGTCAAGGTCGGCCAGCGTATGTCCTTCTACGGCGGACGGTCCAACGCCGTCGAGAAGCGGACACGGGTGCGGGCGCGCGTTATCTCGCATGCGCTGCGCGATCTGATCCGCGAGAGCGACAAGGTCGTCATCATGGGGCATAAAATTCCCGATATGGACGCCATCGGCGCGGCCATCGGGGTGCTGAAGGCAGTTCAGCTGAGCAACAAGGAAGGCTATATCGTCCTTGAGGGCATCAATCCGTCGATCGACCGGCTGATGGAAGAGGTCTACGAGCACGAGCGAATCGGGCGCTGGTTCATCACGCCGGAGCAGGCGATGCAGCTGATCGGGCCGCGCACGCTGGCCGTCGTGGTCGACACCCACCGGTCGTCGCTTGTCGCCGAGCCCCGGCTCCTGCAGCTGACGTCCCGGGTTGTTGTGGTCGATCATCACCGCCGCGGGGAGGACTTCATTAACGACGCCGTGCTCGTCTATATGGAGCCGTACGCGTCGTCGACGTGCGAGCTTGTCACCGAGCTCCTCCAGTACTTCAACGATAAGATGACGATGGAGGTGCTGGAGGCGACCGCGCTCCTCGCCGGCATAGCGGTGGACACCAAGAGCTTCAGCCTGCGCACCGGTGCGCGGACGTTCGAGGCTGCCTCCTTCCTCCGCCGCAGCGGAGCCGATTCGGCGATGATCCAGCGGTTGATGAAGGAGGATCTGGAGGCTTATATCGAGAAGGCCGAGGTCATCAAGCACGCAGAGATCCTCTACGAGCATGTGGCGCTTGCGGCGGCTGAGCCGGGGCGCAAATATTCTCAGTTGCTCATCGCGCAAGTAGCTGATACATTGATTAATATGACCGATGTCTGGGCTTCCTTCGTCCTGTCCGAGCGACCGGACGGTCTAATCGGCATCAGCGCCCGTTCGCTCGGGCAGATGAACGTGCAGATCGTGATGGAGAAGCTTGGCGGAGGCGGTCATTTGACGAACGCGGCCGTTCAATTGGAAGGCACGCTTGAAGAAGCGACCGAGCGCCTCAAGCAGGTGCTCGCCGAAATGGAAACGGAAGAGGGGTTGTTCGAATGAAAGTTATCTTCTTGAAAGACGTCAAGGGGCAGGGCAAGAAGGGCCAAGTGAAGGAAGTATCCGAAGGCTACGCAGCCAACTTCCTGTTCAAGCAGCAGCTCGCCAAGCCGGCTACCGATTCCAATATCAAGGTACTCGATATGCAAAAGCAGTCGGAAGAGAAGAAGAAAGAGCAAGAGAAGGCCGATGCGGTAGCGCTCGGCAAAAAGATGGATGAGATGACCGTGAAGATTCTCGGGAAATCGGGCGAAGGCGGCAAGCTGTTCGGCTCCATCACCAGCAAGCAGATTGCCGAGGAGCTGCAAAAGCAGCACGGCGTCAAGGTCGATAAGCGGAAGATGCAGCTCGACGAGCCGATCCGTACGCTCGGCGTCACCCAAGTCCCGGTCAAGCTCCATCCGGACGTGACCGCTACGCTCAAGGTACAAGTAACGGAGGAATAAACATATGGAAGGCGAACTGCTTCTTGACCGGGTGCCGCCGCAGAATATGGAAGCCGAGCAGGCTGTGCTCGGCGCCATTCTGCTGGACGGCGAGGCGTTGGTTACCGTCATGGAGCGGGTCGGAAGCGAAGACTTCTACGGCACCAAGCATCAAACGATATTCCAGGCAATGATCGAGCTGGCGGAGGCCAATGAGCCGGTCGACCTGGTTGCGCTGACCGTCAAGCTGCAGGACAAGCAGCAGCTTGACCTGGTCGGCGGCGTCAGCTACTTGACCCAGCTGGCGAACGCGGTGCCGACGGCGGCCAACGTCGATTACTACGCGCAGATTATTGAAGAAAAATCGCTGATGCGGCGGTTGATCCGCACGGCGACCCAGATAGCTACTAACGGCTACTCCTCCGGGGATGCCGTCGGAGAACTGCTGAGCGATGCCGAGCAGCGGATCATGGAGATCTCGCAGCGGCGCTCGGGCAGCGGCTTTATCTCCATTCGCGACGTGCTCATGGAAGTGTTCGAGCGCGTCGAATTTCTTTATCAGAACAAGGGCGGGGCGACGGGGATCGCCTCTGGCTTCCGCGATCTGGACAAGATGACGTCCGGGTTCCAGCGCTCCGACCTGATTATCGTCGCGGCCCGTCCTTCCGTCGGGAAGACGGCGTTCGCGCTTAACATCGCCCAGAACGTCGGCATCCGGGAGAAGGAGACGGTCGCGATCTTCTCGCTCGAGATGGGCGCCGCGCAGCTCGTCCAGCGGATGATCTGCGCCGAGGCCAACGTCGACGCGACGCGGCTTCGGACCGGCTTCCTCGAGAACGACGACTGGGAGAAGCTGACGATGGCGATCGGAACGATGGCCGAGGCGAACATCTATATCGACGATTCGCCGTCCGTCACGGTCGCGGACATCCGCGCCAAGTGCCGGCGGCTGCAGAAGGAGCGCGGCCTCGGCATGATCCTGATCGACTACCTGCAGCTCATCCACGGGCGCGGCAAGGGAGACAACCGGCAGCAGGAGGTCTCGGAGATCTCCCGGACACTCAAGCAGATCGCCAGGGAGCTGCACGTGCCGGTTATCGCGCTCTCCCAGCTGAGCCGGGGCGTCGAGCAGCGGCAGGACAAGCGTCCGATGATGTCCGACTTGCGGGAATCGGGCTCGATCGAGCAGGACGCCGATATCGTCTCCTTCCTCTACCGGGACGACTACTATGACAAAGAATCCGAGAAGAAGAACATCATCGAGATCATTATAGCGAAGCAGCGGAACGGCCCTGTGGGCACCGTGGAACTGGCCTTTCTCAAAAATTATAACAAATTCGTTAGTCTAGACCGGTCGCATCAGGATGCGGCGCCTCCTTTTTAAGGGAGGCCCGCTCCGATGCGGCTTTTTCTTGTCCGTGTGGAGTGGACATTGGATGGCAGACTTACATGGCTTTGGAGCGAATGGAGAGCCTAAACAGGAGAGAGTTCTGTTTGCAAAGCCAATATCCGAACGATTGGTGAACGGCGCCTGTAATTGTTCGCTTTTATTGACTTTCAGGTAGGGGACTGCTACACTGAGGATGCTGCTTTTTTTTGGGGGGCAGCTAATTATAGGCACACTCGTGCCTGATGGGGGTAGTGCTTATGTCAACGGTTGTCGTTGTCGGAACCCAGTGGGGAGACGAAGGAAAAGGCAAGATTACCGACTTTTTGGCGGAATCAGCGGATGTTGTAGCCAGGTACCAAGGCGGGAACAACGCTGGGCACACCATCTTGATCCAAGGAAAAAAATACAAGCTGCAGATGATTCCTTCCGGAATTTTTTACAGCGATAAAATTTGTGTGATCGGGAACGGGATGGTTCTGAATCCAGCCGCCCTTATTGAAGAAATCAATTATGTGAAGGAAAATGGCTTCACGGCCGACAATCTGAGGATCAGCGACCGCGCGCATGTCATCATGCCGTACCACCTGCTGCTGGACGCGCTCGAGGAAGAGCGTAAGGGACCGAATAAAATCGGCACCACCCGCAAAGGCATCGGTCCGTGCTACATGGACAAAGCCGGGCGCAACGGCATCCGGATTGCCGACCTGATGGACGCCGAAGAGTTCGAGCTCAAGGTCCGTCATATGGTGAAGGAAAAGAACGCTCTGATCGAGCAAATCTATGGACAAAAAGGCCTCGACGCCGACGATATTATCCGTGAATACCTCGGGTACGCAGACGTGCTCCGTCAATACGTCACCGATACGTCCGTCGTCCTTAACGATATGATCGACATCAACAAGCGGGTGCTATTCGAGGGAGCACAGGGCGTCATGCTCGACATCGACCAGGGCACCTATCCGTTCGTCACCTCCTCGAACCCGACCGCAGGCGGCGTCTGCATCGGTTCCGGGGTAGGCCCGACCAAAGTTCACCAGGTCATCGGCGTGGCCAAAGCCTACACGACCCGCGTCGGCGACGGTCCGTTCCCGACGGAGATGTTCGATGCCGTCGGCGACAAGATCCGCGAGACCGGCAACGAGTACGGCACCGTAACCGGCCGCCCGCGCCGTGTCGGCTGGTTCGACAGCGTTGTAGTGCGCCATTCCCGCCGGGTCAGCGGCCTGACCGGCCTGTCGCTGAACTCGCTCGACGTGCTGACAGGTCTTGAGACCGTCAAAATCTGTACGGCCTACAAGCTGAACGGCGAAGTGATCGAGCACTATCCGGCCAGCTTGAAGCAGCTGTCGCAATGCGAAGCAATCTACGAAGAGCTGCCGGGCTGGAGCGAAGACATCACAGGTGTCCGCTCGCTTGACGAGCTGCCGGCGAACGCCCGCCGTTTCCTGGAGCGCGTCTCCGAGCTGACGGGCATTCCGATCGCGATCTTCTCGGTCGGCCGCAATCGCGAGCAGACGAATCTCGTGCGTCCGATCTACAAGTAAATCGCGTTTCTTCCTATATAATAGGAAGTTTTAGAAGCAGGTACTAAACCCCTTCTTTCCGCCGGCGGGCGGAGAGAAGGGGTTTTTGGTTTGTCCGCGTAAGCGGAAAGGAATTCGCGAAAGAGGGTTAGAGCAGTCCCGGTTCCGTCAATACTGGGAGGAGAGCAACAATTCTCTTAGGGAGGTGGAGACGATGGTGAGAGGCCTGATAGGGCTGGCGAAGCTGCTGGCCGGAACCATCCTGATAAGCGGGCTGACGCTCTACTTTACGTGGACGGTCGTCCATACGTATGCCGACAAGCTGCTGGGACAGTTTGGAGTGGAAACAGGCGGATTGAAGCTGACCGACCTGATGACCAGTATGTCCGACGACGTAAGCAGGCTGACGGGAGGCAAAGGAGCGGACGGGCGAACAGGAGAAGCCGCTGGAAGCGCAGCGCCTGGAAGCGGCACTGCGGGAGCAGGAGGAGCGAGCCCTTCGCCCACACCGGGGCCGGATGCGCAGGCCGTATTCGGGCAGAGCGGAAGCTCGCTCGGCGGAGCGCAGGCTGGCACGGGCGGGCAGACAGGGGGCGCGCTGGGCGCGGGAGCCGGGATCGCCGGGAACCAGGCGGGCGGCGTGGTGCTGTCGCCGGAGGAGCTGCAAAAGAAAAAGGGGCAGCTGAGCGAGGCGGACAAGGTGAAGATCTTTTCGCTGCTGACAAGCCTGCCGTCGGACGATTTGCAGAAGCTGTCGCGGATCGTGGAGGACGGAGTGACGGAACAGGAAATGACAGAAATCAAGCAATTGGTCGAATCGAGACTGAAACCGAACGATTATAACCAGCTCATGACGATTCTCTCGAAGTATTGAATTTCCCCGGCAAGGGCCGCTGGAAGCCGCATTTTCCCATGGGGGCGATCGCGTTGGAGGTTGATCGATCGCAAAGTCCTGTGGTAAAGTGGTAAGGAACTTGTCGCAAAACCGGCTGAGCGCATGGCGGGTTTTGAAGCTTTTTGAGAGCGGCAAAGGCCAGTGGACGGCACCGGTAACATACGGAAGCCGAAGGTTGTCCTTGCTGGGGAAACTAACTTAAGAGGAGAAAATCATGACAGTATCCAAGATGAAAAATTGGATCCGAAAGAGCGCGGGGGCCGTGAAAACCGCCTGCTCCACGATCCGATTCCAAAGCTTGACTGGCAGGATCCGTGCCATCTTGAGCAAAACCAAACCGCAACAGACTCAAACGCCACAGGTTGAGGAACCGCAAACCTCTTACATAGCTAACCCTGCAACGCAGGAACCGGACTATCAGCTGCCTGTCGGCTGGATGTCCCGGCTGAAGGAGCACCGCTATTCCGTTGCCAAGGGCCTCGGAGCGTTCGGACTCGTGGCCGCAATTACGATCGGCGGCAACCAGTTCGTCCAGAGCAACACGCTCGAGCTGTACGATGTGTATGTAGACGGCGAGAAGGTCGGAACGGTCAACGACCCGCAGGTGGTCGAAGACTTCAAGCTCGCCAAGTACAAGGAGCTCGATCAGGAGCACCCGAACGTTCATATGGTGCTCAATACGGACGACGTCACGCTGTCCCGCGAACGGGAATTCAAGAAAACCTACGACAACGAGGGGGCGCTCGCGCAGCTCGACAAGAAGCTGGTGGCACAGCCGGTAGGCGTGGAGCTGGTCGTGGACGGCAAGGCTGTCGGGATCCTCAAGGATAAGGATACGGCAGAGAAAATTCTTGACCAGATCAAGAGCAAGTACACAGGCGGCAAGGATGCGAACAAGGTCAGCGTCCTGTCGGCCAATGCGAATAACGAGAAGACCGAAGTCGAGCAGGCGGACTTCGTGCAGAAAGTCGAAATGAAGCCGGTGAAGCTGGTCACGGAGAAAGAAGTAGTGGATCCGCAGAAAATGGCGGAGACGCTGCAGACCGGCGATGTGACGCCGACCGAATATACAGTGCAGAAGGGCGACTGCGTCTCCTGCATCGCCACGAAGTACAATATCTCGAAGCAGGTCATCTATGCGAACAATCCGTGGATTATCGACGATCAGATCAAGGAAGGGCAGAAGCTGAACCTGACGGTGCTGCAGCCGAAGCTGAGCGTCAAGACGGTCGAGAAGGTGACCGAGCAGCAAGAGGTCCATTACGCTACCGAGGTCATCAAGGATGACAAGATGAAGGTAGGCGAAGTACAAACTATTACCCCAGGCAAGAACGGGTTGAAACAGGTTACGTTCAATGTAACCAAAGTAAATGGTCTCATGATGGATGAACAGCTCGTCGATGAGAAGATTCTCGTGGAGCCGGTAGCGGCCGTCGAGAAGAAGGGCACGAAGGTCGTGCTCGGCGAAGGGTCCGGCAAGTTCGCCTGGCCGGTCGTTGGAGCCACGCTGACAAGCGGGTTCGGTACAAGATGGGGCAAGCTCCATAAAGGAATCGATTTGTCGTCCGGCAACAAGAACATTCTCGCGGCTGACAACGGTACGGTCGTAGCGGCCGGGTACAAGAGCGATTACGGCAATTATGTTATCCTTAATCATAAGAACGGCTACGAGACGCTGTACGGCCATATGAGCCAGATTTACGTCAAGACCGGCCAAGTGCTTGAGAAGGGCGAGAAGCTGGGCTATATGGGCAGCACAGGCGATTCTACGGGCGTGCATCTTCATTTCGAAGTGATAAAGAACGGGTCGGTTGACAACCCGCTGAAATATTTGAATAAGTAACACTGAGTATGACCCGGTGTTACCGAGAAGGCGCGGCCCAGGCTGCGCCTTTTGCATGCGATCTAAGCCGCCCGGCGGGGGCAGCTCAAAAAGAGGATGGAGCAGTTGGCTCCATCCTCTTTTTGCTTGCCAAGCCGCGAACCGCAGCGCTAGGCTACAGACCGGGGGCGCTATATTTGGCGCGGTATTGGCCCGGCGTCATATCCTCGTGCTTGCGGAACGAGCGGATAAAATTTTGCGGGTTCGTGTACCGCAGCCGGGACGCGATGTCCTTGACCGGCAGATCGGTCTCGGTGAGCCATTTGCGGGCCATCTGGAACCGGTACATGGACAGATACTCGCTGAACGTCATATCCGTCTCTCGCTTGAACACGTTGCTCAGGTAAAAGGCATTGTAGTGCAGCCGGGACGCGCATTCCTCGAGCGTCAGGTCGGTATCGAATTCCTTTTGGATCATGTCGATCATCTGCTCGGACAAATTATGGTACTGGGAATCCCGCCTGTCTCGAAACACCTGCAGCATCGGCGCGAGAATGCGTCCGCGGAACCAGGCCTCGATCTCCTGGCTGACATACAGCTGCAGCAGCTCCTCGTGGACCGAGCGGCCTTGGGGATCGGTTGCTTCGAGCTGGATGCCGGACTCCTGCATGACGATCATCAAGTCGTTCAGGAGGCGGATGAGCGAGATCTGGTCGTCCTGCGGCGACCTCTCCTTGCCGAGCACCTCGTCGAGCCACTGCTTCAGCAGGGCATGCGCCCGCTCCTCGTCCGCGAGCTTGATCGAATCGATCAGCTCGTTCTGCAGATGCTTCGGATACGAAAAAATGAGCGTATGCTTCCCTGCGTTCAGGTTGGCGTAGGGGACGATGATCCCCTTGCCGAGCTTGAGACGCTGCATGAGCGCCTCCTGGCCCTCCCGATACGCCCGCCTCGCGTGGCGGGGAGAGGTGAACGGCAGGCTGATGCCGATGCTGACGTCGAGGTCGAGGAACAGCCGAACGTTCTTCTGAATCAGCTCGGTCAGCTGGTACAGGTGGCTGTCGAACGCCTCCTCGTCCATCCCTGAGAAGCCGACGAGCGTCGCCTGCGTCCGGTCCACGACGACCGGCGTCAGCCGGCTCTGCGGTGGAATGCACTCCTCCACAATGTTATTGACCGCGAACATGAGCAGCTCGTAATCGCTCGCCCCGTATTTGGTGTCCTCGATCGAATCGATCTCAAGCGTAAGCACTGCTAGGCGCCCCCAGTTTTGGATCTGTTCGAGATAGCCGTACTGCTCGAGACGATCCTCGATCTCGTGCTTCGGCACCTTGCCGGAGAACAGATTGATCAGGAAGAAGACGCTCACCTGCTGCGTATGCCGCTCCAGCTCGCTTTTTAGGCTGGAATTGGAGGCAAACAGGTTCTGGATAAAGTCCTCGATCATCTGAAACTCGCTTCGGTGCTTGCTTCCACGTGCAGCGTCGCGGACGGGAAGGCTGTCGGTAATCGCCTTGACGATGCCCTGCACCGGCGTATACATCCGCCTGCTGCCGAGCACGACGAAGCCGAGCGAGACGGCGATAATGGCGAGGCAAGTGTAAAGGGTGAACCAGCCGATCGGCCGGGAGGCTTTCTTGAGCTCGCCGAGCTCGGTGAACGAGACATACGTCCACTTGGTGAATTCCGAGCGGGAATACGTAACGGAATAGGAGGCGGATTTCGCCTCGGACGTGAATTGCCCCTGGTGCTCGGTAATTCGCTCCAAGTCCGTCTCCTTCATGTAACCGGTTTCCAAAACCGATTTGCCGATGAGGTCCTCGTTCGGATGGGCCACAATCCGGTAATTCTCATCGAGGATCATCACGTGGCGGGTATCCGTCTCCTCGCCCATCATCTTGGCGAGGCTGCAGACGGGTATATGCGCAAAGACGAGCGCGCGCTTATCCGAGCCGTTCAGCGGAAGCTTTTTGACCAGGACGATCGTGTTGGAGCAGGTATAGCTCTGGGTGTCTCTCGAGCCGAGCTCGCCGTTCTTGTGCAGAATCCAGTTGGAGTTGTAGGGGAGGCTGAAGAAGCTGAGCAGGTGGTCCTTCTCCGGGAACTGGTCCAGGCCATAAAGCCCGCGGTTGTTGATGACCCAGCTCTCGCTTGCGTTCACCAGCAGCACGTCCGTCACCTTCATGTCGAGCGATTGGAGGTGGCCGAACTCCCGGCGGAGATCGTTGTACAGCTGAAAATCCATGTACGTCATGCTGCGGTACAGCACATCCTGCATAACGGACGAGTCGGAGATCCGGTTCAGGGAATAATCAAGCGTTTTCAAAACTTGTTCGATATTGCCGTTCATCTGATTCATAATGGGAATGTCGCTCTGCTCAGCCTGCGCCTCGATCGTCGACGACAGCTTCAGGTACGAGAACAGACCGAGCGCGAGCACGGGAACGATACAGAGAATGCAACCGTATAAGACCAACTTGGCAAACAAGCTCTTCAGAACGGATCACCTTCTATCTGTCGGATACGGGGCAAGCAAGTATGGCAACCCTCATTGTACCTAACGCGGCGCGGCAGGAACAATAATCATTTTCAGAGCGATAATCATTATATCAGATTGTCAGGGACGCACCTATGATTATGCAAGCGATTACAAGGCGGGGCACAGATCGAATCCAAGGATTATAGACGTTATGGACGGCGGCTCGTATGCTGGTGTCATGACAGAGCGTGTCATCCTACTCCTCGTCCAGTCCCACTCCATCAATCTACCGAAATACCGGGAGGTCGTTCAATTATGTGGAAGAAAAACGGAGCTTTGCTCATGACAGCGGCACTGTCCGTCACGGCGATAGCCGGCTGCGGGTCATCCAGCAAGGAAGCGCAGGGGAGCGGAGGCGCGCAGACGCCGGCCGGGCCGACGAAGATTACCATTATGGCGAACCTGCACACGGCGGAGGTACCCTCGGACCTTATTGAAAAGAAGGTGGAGGAAGCGACGAATACCCAGCTCGAGATCAACTGGGTGCCGGACGGCAGCTACGAGGAGAAGATGAACGCGTCGCTCGCGACAGGAACGCTCCCCCAAGTCGTCTATCTGAAGAACCAATCGTCGCTCATTCTGTTCAAGGACGCGATTCGCAACAACCAGTTCTGGGAGATCGGGCCGCTGCTCAAGGACTATCCGAACCTGAAAAACCTGAACCAGACGATTCTGAACAATACAGCGGTCGACGGCAAGTATTATGCGCTCTACCAGGAGACACCGCTGTCCCGCCAAGGCGTCATCTACCGCAAGGATTGGGCCGATGCGCTCGGCATCGAGCCGCCCAAGACGACGGAAGACCTGTACAAAATGATGAAAGCCTTTACAGAGAACGACCCCGACAAGAACGGAAAAAAGGATACGATCGGGCTCACCGACCGCAACGACCTGATCTATGGCGCCTTCAAGACGCTCGCCTCCTACTTCGGCACGCCGAACAGCTGGGGAGAGAAGGACGGCAAGCTGGCTCCGGACTTCACGTTCCCGAATTACGTGGAAACGATGAAGTACGTGCAGCGGCTGCATAAGGAAGGCATCATCAACCAGGACTTCCCGGTGACGAGCAAGACGGACCAGCAGAACCTGTTCATTACCGGCAAGGCGGGCGTCTACATCGGGTCGATGGCCGACGTCATCAGCCTGTGGCAGAAGATCAATCCGGTCAACAAAAACGCGAAGCTCGACGTCGTGAACCGGATCACCGGCCCGCAGGGCACGACCGGCATCTGGTCAATCCCCGGCTACGGAACGGCGATGCTGTTCCCCAAATCGGCGGTCAAGACCGAGAAGGACCTGCGCGCAATCCTCACCTTCTACGACAAGCTGATGAGCCCGGAGCTGACGAACCTCATTTACTTCGGCGTCGAAGGGACCCACTACAAGCTGCAGGACGGCAAAGCCGCCGTCGTCGACGACATCAAGCTGACCGACCGCGACGTGAAGCCGTACCAGGTGCTGATGGTGGGCGGGCAGAGCACGAACGGCATGCTCAAGCCCTACTTCTCCTACGATACCAAGGCAAAGGCCGAGGAGCTCATCCTCGACAACAACAAGGTGCTGATCAACGACCCGACCGCGCCGCTCGATTCCAAGACGTACACCGAGAAGGGCGTGCGGCTGCAGGATATCATCAAGGACGCCACCTACAATTTCATCATCGGCAAGATCGACGAAGCCGGCTTCCAGAAGGAAGTCGACCGGTGGAAGAAAGAAGGCGGCGACAAAATCATCGAAGAGTACAACGCGGCGTACACCAAAGCGAAATCCGAAGCGAAGAAGTAAGCCGGTACGCCGGCGTGATCGCGGGGCCGCTCGTTCCAGGCGGCCTCTCGTGCTTTCCATCCAGGAAAGGAGGATCCCCCTATGGGCCAATCCGCAGTAACCAGCAAAGTCAGCATCGGCGGATCAAAGCCGAAATCGGCTCTCCTGCGCCGTCTCGTCAAGAACCGGGCGCTCTATCTCATGATTCTGCCGGGCCTGTTCTTCTTTCTCATCTTCAAGTACATTCCGATGTTCGGGCTCGTCATCGCCTTTCAAGACTACAAGCCGTATCTGGGCGTGCTGAACAGCCCTTGGGTCGGCCTGGACAACTTCCGGCGCCTGTTCGAGGAGCCGATGTTCTTCCGCATCCTCAGCAACACGCTCATTCTGTTCGGAATGAACCTTGTCTTCTACTTCCCGGTTCCCATCCTGCTCGCCCTCATGCTGAACGAGGTGCGGCGCAATGGGTTCAAGCGGGTCGTGCAGACGCTCATCTACATCCCGCACTTCATGTCGTGGGTCATCATCGTCTCGATTACGTTCGTCATGCTGTCGGTCGACCGGGGGATCGTGAACGAGATGCTGGCGGCGATGGGCCTCGCCAAAGTCAATTTCCTGCTCAACGCGGACTGGTTCCGCCCCATGTACATTCTGCAGATCATCTGGCGCGAAGCGGGCTGGGGCACGATCATCTACCTGGCGGCGATGGCCGCCATCGACCCGCAGCTGTATGAAGCGGCCCGAATGGACGGAGCCTCCCGGTTCCGCCAGATGTGGCACATTACGCTGCCGTCGATCCGCGGCGTCATCGTCATGCTGCTGATCCTCAAGATCGGCGACGTGCTGGAGCTCGGCTTCGAGCAGGTCTATCTCCTCCTGAACTCGGCGAACCGGGAGGTGGCGGAGATCTTCGACACCTACGTCTACACGGCCGGTCTGAAGCAGGGCCAATACAGCTTTAGCACCGCGGTCGGCTTCTTCAAGTCCATTGTCGGCCTCATTCTGGTCATGGCGGCGAACTGGCTCGCCAAGAAAGCCGGCGAGGAAGGCATCTACTAATCTCTATTCCGCGAGAGAAAGGAGCACGGCGCCATGACCCAAGACAAAACGTTCGGCAGCCGGCTGTTCGATATCGTCAACTACACGCTGCTCGGGCTCATCGCCCTCATTATGATTCTGCCGTTCCTGCACGTGGTGGCCGGATCGTTCACCACCGCCCAGGAGCTCGCCCAGAAGCAGTTCGTGCTGTTTCCGACCGTCTTTTCGCTCGACGCTTATCGCTACATCTTCTCGACGTCGACCATCTTCCGCTCGCTCGGCGTCTCGATCGGAGTCACCCTGTTCGGCACGCTCCTCAGCCTGTTCCTGACCGCGCTCATGGCCTACGGCCTGTCCCGCCGCGATCTCGACGGCCGGCGTGTCATCATGTTCCTTGTCGTCTTCACGATGCTGTTCCAGGGAGGGCTCATCCCGACATTCATCGTCGTCAAAAGCATGGGCCTCATTGACTCGCTGCTTGCCCTCATCATTCCGAGCGCCATTAGCGCGTTCAACCTGATCATCATGCGGAATTTCTTCATGAATCTGCCGGACGGGCTCGAGGAATCGGCCAAAATCGACGGGGCGGGCGACTGGGGAATCCTGTTCCGGATCGTCATCCCGCTCTCGATGCCCGTCATCGCGACGATCTCGCTGTTCTACGCAGTAACGTACTGGAATACGTACCTGCCGGCGATTCTCTACCTGAACGACAACGCCAAATGGCCGATCCAGATTTTGCTGCGCCAGATCGTCGTGCTCGCGAGCGGCCTGAGCGCGGACACGTCCGGCTTCGACGAGTCGTTCGTCGCGCCGCCGGAGCAGACGATCAAGATGGCGGTCATCGTCGTCGCGACGATCCCGGTGCTGCTCGTGTATCCGTTCCTGCAAAAGCATTTTGCCAAGGGAGCGCTGCTCGGCTCGATCAAAGGCTAGGTAGAGGGAGAGAGCGGGAAGGGCGAATGTGCTGAGCAAATGAATGCAAGATCACAAGCCGAATGGCTGCCATAAGGTCCGGTGCCCATGGATAACGCGCACGGACGGTGTTCGCCGGAAGGCGAGCCCGATGAACGAGAGAAGGACGAGAGAAACGAAACGAAAGGGGTTTTTACTGCCATGACGACGATGAATCCGGCTCTGAACCGCATCGAGGCAAAGCCGCTCGATTGGGCCCGCACCGCTTGTGACGCGCTGATCACCACATTCGCGCCGACCGAGCTGCCTCCCGCGGGCCGGTGGCATTACCACCAGGGGGTGTTTCTGGAGAGCATGCTCCGTGTCTGGAAGATGACCGGGGAGGAGAAGTACCTGCTGTATCCGAAGGCGTACGTGGACGCTCTCGTTGACGAGCACGGCAACCTCCTCTTTCACCGCGACGAGCTCGATTCGATCATGGCCGGCATGCTGCTGTTTCCGCTGGAGCGTCAGTTCGGGGAGCCGCACTACCGGATCGCGGCCGAGAAGCTGCGCCAGCTGTTCCGGACGCTCAACCGGACGTCGGAGGGCGGGTTCTGGCACAAGGACAAATACCCGTATCAGATGTGGTTAGACGGCCTCTACATGGGCGGGGTTTTCGCGCTGCTCTATGCGGAGCGTTATAGGGAGCCGGAGCTGATCGACTTGGTGCTGCAACAGTGGCGGCTGATGCGGACGCATATGACCGACGAGGCGACCGGCCTCTTGTACCACGCCTGGGACGAGGCGCGCCGGATGCCGTGGGCCGACCCGGTGACCGGGTGCTCGCCCGAGTTCTGGGGGCGCTCGCTCGGCTGGTACGGGATGGCGCTGGGCGACTTCCTGGACGTCCTGCCCGCGGGGCATCCGGCACGGGAAGAGCTCGGTGCCGAGCTCGGCCGGTTCGCGCAGGCGCTGCTGCCGTTCCAGGATGCGGCGACCGGGCTTTGGTACCAGGTCGTAGACAAAGGCGGCCGGACGGACAACTGGCTGGAGACCTCCTGCACTAGCCTGTTCCTCTACACGCTCGCCAAGGCGGTGAAGCATGGGGTCGCTCCCGATCCGGACGGGTTCCGGCAGGCGGCAGAGAAGGGCTTTGCGGGGCTGTCCGCCCGCATGGCATTCGACGCAGACGGACGGTTCGTCATGCCGGGCATCTGCATCGGCACGTCGGCGGGGGATTACGAGAATTACGTGACGCGCCCGGTCAGCGAGAACGATCTGCACGGCGTCGGCGCCTTCGTGCTCGCCTGCGTCGAGATGGAGAGCCTACGGGATGGCCGTGATGTGGCAGCCGGATGAGTACCTCCAGCGGCTCTACGCGAGCCTGCAGGCCGGGCGGGAGCGGCAGCGGGCCGAGGAAGCGGTGGTGCCGCCGGAGACGCGGCAGGCGCGGCGGAGAGCCTGGCTCAAGGCCGCGCTAGGCCCCTGGCCGGGAGAGCCGGGGGCGGAGGAGAAGCCCCCGCTCGCTCCGGAGGTGCTGGAGCTCGAGGAGACGGGCGAGCTGGTCCGTGAGCGGATCGCGTACACGACGGCGGAAGGGCTGCGCGTGCCCGCCTACGTGCTGATCCCGAAGCGTCCGCACGGCGCCGGTCCGCTCCCGGCTGTGCTCGCGCTGCACGGCCATGGCTCCGGCAGCCGGCAGATCGCCGGGCTGCGGGCGGACGGCTCGCCCGCCGAAGAGAGCGGCGCGGGCGAGGGCACGGGCCCGTTCGCGCTGGAGCTGTGCCGGCGGGGCTTCATGGTGCTGGCCCCGGAGATTGCCGGGTTCGGCGACCGGCGGCTCGCCTGGGACGGGGAGCAGAACCCGGACGCGCCGAACTCGTGCTTTCCGCTCGCCGCCGCTCTGCTTCTCGCCGGACGGACGCTCGCCGGCCTGCGGACGTACGAGGCGATCCGGGCGGTCGACGTACTGGCCGCGCGGGAGGAAGCGGACGCCGGGCGAATCGGGTGCGTCGGCTTCTCCGGCGGCGGAATGATCGCCTCGCTCACCGCTGCTTTCGACGAGCGGATCCGGGCGACCGTGCTGTGCGGCTACGGCGGCACCTACCGGGACAGCATTCTGGCGCGGCGGCACTGCCTCGACAACTACGTGCCGGGCATCCTGCCGGACGCCGAGCTGCCCGAGCTGCTGGGGCTGATCGCGCCGCGTGCGCTCTATCTCGAGGCCGGTCAGCGGGACCATCTCTTCCCGGAGGCGGCCGTGAGACGGGCGCACCGCTATCTCGTCAGCCTGTACGAGGAGCTGGGCGCGCCGACGGTCCCCGGCTTCGACCTGTTCGATGGCGGCCACGAGGTGAGCGGCCGGCAGTCGTTCGGCTGGTTGGCCGCCCAGCTGGCTGCAGAGCCGCCAGCGGCTTCGCCTGACGGGACGGAGGCGGGCGCAGCGGCGGAGGAGGTGGGGGCCTGAGAAAGTTCCACGTGGAAACGAAGGCAGCGGCCTTAGGGGGCCACGAGGTGAGCGGCCGGCAGTCGTTTCGGCAGGCTGATCGCCCAGCTGGCCGCGGAGCCGCGAGGGAGCAGTGCGGGAGCTAGAGGCAATGCGAGCCCGCTCGGCTGGCGAGGCCCGGCGCGGGAGCGCAGGGTGTGGTTCGTCGAGCACGCCAGCGCGGACCGAACGCCTGTCCCGCAGGGCGCGTGCCGGGTCGGCAGGGCTGCGTCCAGCCATCAGCCGCTCCGTTCGCACACGCCCCAAGCGTGCAGCGTCCTCTGACGCCGAGCAACCTGTTATTACCCGCACAACGCGATGAACGGCCAAGCTGCCGGCTGCCTGCCGGAGCTTGGTCGTTTTTGCATTCGCGGACAGCGCCGCCTCTATGCCGCCTCATGCACCCCAGTCGCCCCGCCATCCAGATCCCGGAAAGAATGGGAGAACGGCGGGGCGTCCGGCTTTTTATAAGGAGGGCGGTTTGGTACAATAGAAGCAGAGCCGGATAGCTATCACGCTCCGGCGGCAGAGACGGAAGATAGGCGGTGAAGCGTATATGTTCGGGAAGATTCTGGTTGTCGACGACGAACAGCCGATTGCGGATATATTGAAGTTCAATCTGGAAAAGGAAGGCTACGAGGTCGTGTGCGCCTACGATGGCGGAACGGCGGTCGACCTGGCGCTGAAGGAGTCGTTCGACCTCATACTGCTCGACCTCATGCTGCCCGTGAAGGATGGCATGGACGTATGCCGCGAGGTGCGGGCCAAGAAGAACACGCCGATCATCATGCTGACGGCCAAGGATACGGAGCTCGACAAGGTGCTCGGCCTCGAGATGGGCGCGGACGACTACGTCACCAAGCCGTTCGGCACCCGCGAGCTGCTCGCCCGCGTCAAGGCGCATCTGCGCCGCCAGAAGAAGGCCGAGACGGAGCAAAAGAGCGCCGCAGTCTCGGCCGAGACGCCGTCGCGAGGACTTCGCATCCACGAGCTGCTGTTCGACAGCGACATGTACATCGTCTACAAGAACAGCGTGCCGCTCGACCTGACCCATCGGGAGTTCGAGCTGCTCCACTATATGGCCAAAAACGCCGGCAAGGTGATGACGCGCGAGCACCTGCTGCAGGCGGTATGGGGCTACGACTATTACGGCGACGTCCGCACGGTGGACGTGACGATCCGGCGGCTGCGCGAGAAGATCGAGGATGAGCCGTCGCGGCCCGAATACATCACGACCCGGCGCGGTCTCGGCTATGTCATGCGCAATCCGCTGACGGGAAGAGCCGGATGAAGGGAATCCGCATCTTTCAATCCATCCAGATGAAGCTGATCATCATCTATGTGCTGCTCATTCTGTTCGCGATGCAGCTCATCGGGATTTATTTTATCAAGGCGATGGAGACGTGGTCGGTGACCAACTTCTCGGAGACGCTGACGAGCTACTCCATCCTCATCGCGGGCAACGTCGAGCCGACGCTGACCGAGGTGCAGGAGGGCCGGAGCGCTTCGGGCGACGGCACCAAGCCGTATGCGGAGCTGAACAACGACCTGAACAACCTGTCCAAGGTGAGCAACGCGGACATTCAGGTCATCGACCCGAACGGGTTCGTCGTCGCGGCCTCGCAGCAGGACGGGCAGTCGGTCATCGGCCAGAAGAACACGCAGCAGGTCGTGACGCGCGCGCTCCAGAACATCAAGGACAAGGAAAACGAGCTTATTATGATGGACAAGGACGGCAACCGCAAAAAGATTCTCGCCCGTCCCGTCAATTCGAACGGGAAGGTAGTCGGGGCCGTTTACCTGTCTGCTTCTATGGAAGAAATTTACAAAACCACCAACCGGATCAACCAGATTTTCCTGACCGGGACGGTCATCGCGCTCGCGCTGACCGCGGTGCTCGGAGTCATTCTGTCGGGCACGATAACGAGCCCGATCAAGGAGATCACCGAGCAGGTCACCTCCGTCGCGAGGGGCGATTACGATAGGCAGGTCAAGGTGCTCGCCAAGGATGAGATCGGCCAGCTGAGCCAGGCGTTCAACGACATGACCAACCGCCTCAAGGAGGCGCTGTCGGCGAACGAGGAGGAGAAGGAGAAGCTGGCCTCGGTCCTGGCGAACATGAGCGACGGCGTCATCGCCTCGGATGAGAACGACCGGGTCATCCTCATCAACCGGCGCGCCCGGCAGATGCTTCAACTGGAGGAGACAGACAGCGGCAAGGAGGCGGACCTGTTCGCCCTCCTCGGTCTCTCTCGGGAAGGGACGCGGAGAGACGCCGACGAGGAGCTGACCAAGCTGATCGAGATCCACCCGCACGGCTCCGAGGAGGGGCGCAAGGTGCGGGTGACGTTCACGCCTATTCACCGGCGGGAGATCGGCACGACCGGCACCATCGTCGTCCTGCAGGACGTTACCGAGCAGGAGGAGCTCGAGCAGTCGCGGCGCGAGTTCGTGGCGAACGTCTCGCACGAGCTGCGGACGCCGCTGACGACGATCAAGAGCTACCTCGAGGCGCTCGAGGACGGCGCGCTCGACGATCCGCAGGTCGCCCGCCGGTTCGTCGGCGTAACGCACAACGAAGCGGAGCGGATGATCCGCCTCGTCAGCGACCTGCTGCACCTGTCGCGCCTCGACTCCAAGCAGGCGAGCCTCAAGGCCGAGGAGGTCGACGTCGAGGAGATGCTCGAGGAAGTGGCGGACCGGTTCTCGTTCCAGCTCCAGCAGCGGAGCATCGCGATCGGCATCCGGATCGGGGCCGGCGTCGAGCCGATTCTGCTCGACCGCGACAAGATCGACCAGGTGCTCGACAATCTGATCTCCAATGCGATCAAATACACGGGTGACGGCGGAGAGATCGAGATTTCCGCCGAACACAGCCAGCCGGACTGGCTCGAGATCGCCATTCAGGATACCGGAATCGGGATTCCGAAGAAAGATTTGTCGCGCATTTTCGAGCGGTTTTACCGTGTCGACAAGGCAAGATCGCGCAATATGGGCGGCACCGGCCTAGGCCTGTCTATTGCCCGGGAAATCGTTAAAGCCCACGGCGGCACGATCGATATCGAGTCCGAATACAACGAAGGCACCAAGGTGACCTTCCGTCTGCCCTACAGGAAAGGGGGTGCCGTCGAGACATGAAGGAGAGGATCAAGAGCATCACGTTGATGGTTCTGGTCGGCGTCAGTCTGCTGCAGAGCTACCTGCTCGCGTACGGCACCCCTAATTTTGACTTGATTCCCCAGACGGAATATGTCGAAACGGAGCTGAACGGCTCCAAGGCGGACATGCGCAACGTGATCTTTCCGGAGCAGATCGTGACGCATCTCGGAAACAAGCGGCACACCGTCTTTCCGATCGACAACCAATTCTACAGCATGGTATCCAGCGATCTGATGCGGGACCGCTCGCTCGACCAGCTGCGCAAGCTGAACGGCGTGCAGACCGGCGTCAGCTGGGACATCCTCCGCGACGAGCGGCCGGGCATCGAGATCCGGTTCCGCCAGGGCGTGCCGCTGAACGTGCTGCAGACGATCATGCCGATCAAAGGCGACCTGTCGGGCTATACCGACACGATTACGCGCATTCTGTACTACGTCAAGGACACGCGCGACGAGGTCAAGGTTTATCTATTCACCGACTCTCCGCTCGTCGTCTACGAGGCGGGGAAGACGGATATTACGGTGCGCCAGCTCGAGCAGTACGTCGGCTTCGGCGAGCATTTGCCGAGCTACCATTACCATGCGGCCAGCGGCTCCTACTTGCCGAATGCACCGATCTCTATGGTCCGGCTCAAGATGCCGTTCACGCTGTTCACGCAGGAGCAGCTCAAGCGGAGCCTGTTCCCCGACCCTTCGCTGACCAAATTTCTGTTCGAGAAGGAAGGGTCGCAGTATTACACCGACAGCAAGCGGATTCTGCAGATGAAGAACGGTCAGAGGTGGTTCCTGTACACCGATCCGATCGCGCCCCCGGCGGACAACCAGACGGATATTAAGGGCAATCTGCAGAATGCCGTCAATTTCATTAACCAGCACGGCGGCTGGAACAGCGGCTACCTGCTGAGCGGCATCACTCCCCAGGAGACCGAGGGGCAGCAGACGCTGCTGTTCCGCCAATATATCCAGAACTATCCCGTCCTCCCCGCCAAGCCGGACACGTTCGGTCTGATCAAGGTCGTTATGGAGAACGGAGCGGTCGCCACGTACGAGCGCTCGACGATCAACCCGGACGTGCAGGCGGCGCAGCGGACGGAAGCGCAGCTGCCGGGAGGAGACGCGCTGGACGCCCTGCTCGCGGGCGTGACCAAGCCGATCGATTCGGTCTATCCGGCCTACCAGGCGGTCGTGACGGAGCAAACGGTGGAGCTCGTTCCGCGCTGGGCGGTGGAGCTGCTAGACGGCTCGGTGGAATTTTTGCCCGCCGGGAAATAACGCCGGCCGGTGCGGCTGGAGAAGAAGGAGGTGGCCCATGGACTGGGGAAAAGCCAAGTCGATTCTCATTCTGTCGTTCCTGTTCCTTAATCTGCTGCTCGGCTACCAGCTGTGGACCACCTACTACGAGCAGACGCACGCGGAGACGGATACGACGCTCATCGTGGAGGAGACGAACAAGCTGCTGAGCGAGAAGCGGATCCAGCTGCAGGCAGACGTGCCCAAGGATATGCCCAAGCTGCGCAGCTTCACCGTCCGCTTCCTCGGCGAGCAGCAGGAGGACGTCGTGCCGCTGTCGCCGCCGGTCAAGCTGGCGAACGTGCTGAGCCGCAATTTTGCCAAGGAGCTGGCGGCCAAAACGCCGGTCAAAAACGCAAGCGATTATGCGCTCGACAACGTCCGGACGCAGGACGGCGTCTATGTGTTCAACCAGGTGATCGACAAGGTGCCGATGTTCGATGTGAACCTGATTCTTTACGAGAAAAAAGGGGAATTCGTAGGTTACAAACAGGCGTATGTTGAAGTACAATCAGGAGGAGAACAGAAGGAACAAAAGGAGCAGAAGGTCATCTCGGCGTATACGGCGATCCGCAGTCTGGCGGAGACGTATCTGGAGGAAGGGTCGGTCATCAAGGACGTCCGGCTCGGCTACCACGGGCAGAGCTTCGATTCCGAGACGCGGTATATGCTGCCGTTCTGGCGCATCACGCCGGCCGAGGGGACGCCGTTCTACGTGCAGGCGTACATCGGCGAGGTGGAATCGGTCCAGCTGCCGCCGGAGCCGTAACGCGGCCGGGTTCTAAATGTTCGGACTTCTAGATGGAGCAAGACGAGTATAAAGTATATAGCCGGATTTCCCGCGGAGGAGAACAGCTCGGCAGCTTGTTTTCCGGGTAGGGAATGCCGGTCGGCATAGAACAGATAGAAGAAGTAGACGGTTGACACGTTGGGAGAGCAGACACCGGGGGACAGACAACGAAGAATAAAGGAGTTAGACCAATGGGGTTACGGTTTACGATCTTGGCCAGCGGCTCGACGGGCAATGCGATGGTCGTCTCGGACGGAGAGACCAACCTGCTCGTGGATGCGGGACTGAGCGCCAAGAAGCTGGAGCAGTTGATGGGAGAACGGGGAGTGTCGGGGGCCGATCTGGACGGCGTGCTCGTCACGCACGAGCATTCCGACCATATCAAAGGACTCGGGGCGCTCGCGCGCAAGTACGACCTTCCCGTCTATGCCAACGAGAAGACGTGGGAAGCGCTGGATAAGCAGATCGGCGCCATCGCGGAAGAGAAGAAGATCCTGATGGATACAGGCAGCCAGCTCGAGTTCGGCGGCCTGCAGGTCGAGTCGTACTCGATCTCGCACGACGCGGCGGATCCGGTCGGCTACTGTTTTTACGAGGGGGGCAAGAAGCTGAGCCTCGCCACGGATCTCGGGTATATGAGCAGCAAGGTAAAGGAGCAGATTGAGGACTCCGACGTGCTCATTCTCGAGTCGAATCACGATGTGGAGATGCTGCGGATGGGACGTTATCCGTGGAACATCAAGCGGCGCATTCTGAGCGACATCGGGCACTTGTCCAACGAAGCGGCAGGAGACGCGCTGTGCGAGGTGCTGAGCGGGCGGACGGAGCGCGTCTACCTGGCGCATCTGAGCCAGAACCACAACATGCTGGAGCTTGCGCAGATGACAGTCGGGGACATTCTCTCGCAGAACGGCATTCACAAGGAAGAGCGGAATCTCGACATCCGGGACACCTACCACGACCGGTCTACCGAGTGGGATAGGTTGGACCGGGAATAAACGGCGAGGCGGCACGCTGGTCGCCGGCGTCGAGCTCGGCGGCTTTGGCGGCGATTTCCTGGCGGCTGATCAGGTTCTTCTCCTGCAGCAGCTCGAGGACGGCGCTCAGCACGACGGTATTGCGGTAATGCTGCTCCTTGAGGTCGGCGATCTTGCCGATCAGATCCAGCTCGCGGATGGGGTGCGGCATAGGCGATTCTCCTTTTCTAGCAATCTATCCTCTGAATAACCAGGGATACTCTTAGTGTAGGCGGACAAGTGGCAAAACATTCCGGTAAGCGGACAAAAATAAGGACGATCCAGGGAAGAGGGGGACGCCGTGAGCCTGTTTTCCGATGATTTTTATTCGACAAAGCCGTCCCGCTGGGGACGGATGCCTTGGAAAGGGGGCCCGGGCGGCCGGACCCAGCTCTTCCTGCTGCTGGGCGCGTCCGCGCTCGTCGGCGCGCTCGTCATGTACATCGTCCTCAGTCTGACGCTCGGCCGCGACGGGACCACGTATGCCTATACCGAGCAGGGCCGGGTCGACGCGGTCGACAAGGTCGGGCCCGCGGTCGTCAGCATCATCAGCTCGGGCAAGGATGGCGAGGGCGCCGACAGCCTGAGCCGGCTCGGGATGGGCTCGGGCGTCATCTTCCAGAAGGACGGCGGCAAAGTCCGCATCGCGACGAACAATCACGTCGTCGAGGAGGGAACGTCGTTTGAGGTCGTGCTGTCGAACGGGGAGCGGCGCAAGGCAACCGTCGTCGGCAAAGACCGGCTGACGGACCTCGCCGTGCTGGAGATGGACGGCAAGAACATCGAGACGGTCGCGGACTTCGGCGACTCGGATAAGCTGAAGCCGGGGCAGACCGCGATCGCGATCGGCAACCCGCTCGGCCTCGGGCTGTCGCAGACGGTGACGGCGGGGATCATCAGCTGGCCGAAGCGGTCGATCCCGGTGCTACCCGGTCAGGACGGCGAGTACGAGTGGGAGCTGGACATGATCCAGACCGACGCGGCGATCAACCAGGGCAACAGCGGCGGCGCGCTGATCGACCTGAACGGCAAGGTGATCGGCATCAATAGCCTCAAGGTGGCGGATACGGGCGTCGAGGGCCTCGGGTTCGCGATCCCGATCAACGAGGCGAAGCCGGTGCTCGACGAGCTGATCAAGCACAACAAGATCCGCCGGCCGTACATCGGCGTCTCGAGCGCCAGCCTGTCGCTGTTCAAGAGCGGGCTGGAGACGCTCAAGCTGCCGGACAACGTCAAAGCCGGCGCGATCGTGCTCGAGGTGCAGGGTCCGGCGCTCAAGGCGGGGCTCAAGACGAACGACGTCATCGTCCAGCTGGACGATCAGCCGATCTACACGACGCTCGGCCTGCGCAAATATTTGTATGGCCACAAGAAGATCGGTGACAAACTACAGATAACCTACTATCGGGCGGGCAAGAAGGATACGGTAACCGTCTCGCTGGAGGAACTAAACAACGACAAATAGGTGGGGACAGGGCGCATGTATGTAGTATGCAAAGAGCATGTCGAGCTGGCGATCGACCGGTTCGTGGACGAATATGAGGACGCTCCGGATCTCTACGATCTGGAGCAGGTGACCTTCCGGGAATGGGAGCCGCCGGCCTGCTGCGAGGAGAAAAACTGCTCGCATGGGGCGCAGTTTTTGGTCGTGTAAGGTGCCCGTGCGCGGGGAATGACTCGCTTGGAGATGGGAGAAAACAGAAGGATAAGCAAGCGTGGGGGAGCTTCGGCTCCCTTTTTGTATAGAAGAAATACTTGGTAATGTAAAGTGTTACTAGGTGATACGATGAGAAAAAAGGAGGCGGACCATGCATATCCAAATTGTCGCGGTCGGCAAGCTGAAGGAGAAGTATCTGACGATGGGCATCGCCGAATATTTGAAGCGGCTTGGCCCCTATGCCAAGGTGACGATCACCGAGCTTCCGGACGAGAAGGCTCCGGACACGATGAGCCCGGCCGAGGAGGAGCAGGTGAAGGGGCGCGAGGGCGAGCGCATCCTGGCGCAGATCAAGCCGGACGCCCACGTCATCGCGATGGCGATCGAAGGCCAGATGTGGAGCTCAGACGAGCTGGCCCAGCAGCTGGACCGGCTCGCCACCTATGGCAAGAGCCACATTGTCTTCGTCATCGGGGGCTCGAACGGCCTGTCGCCGGCCGTCTACAAGCGCGCCGACCAGCTGCTGTCGTTCGGCAAGATCACCTACCCGCACCAGCTGATGCGGCTCGTGCTGGTGGAGCAGGTGTATCGGGCGTTTAAGATTGTGCGGGGGGAACCTTATCATAAGTAGGGCCAAATTTCTGATCAAGTTCGTGAGAGAAATTGTCACTTATAAAAAGATTTGAAGGGGTTTTGGAAACCCTTATAGAACTGTAGAAATATAAATTTTGAGGGGGTAGTAAGTTAATGGCGGGACCACTTTTTTTCAAACGTAGACTACTCACGCTCAGATCTTCTACAGTTACACCAAATTTTCGTGGCAAAACAGTTCTAGCGAGTGAGCCATGGACGTTTGTGGAATCGTGGTTGAGAAATAATAGCACTGTAGAAGCAGCATTTTACTGGGAGCAGGCTAGAAATTTTTATTTAAGCGCTAAGACGCTTCCCCCTACAGCGGCACCGTTACCTTTGTATTACTGCTTTTTAAATGCAGCTAAAACACTATTAATAGTAAAGAACCAAGTTTATTCTTACAAGCATGGGGTATCCGGAACCTTTTCTGGAGCGAGAGTAACAAGACCAAATACTGAAGATGAAATAATTCGGTTCAAGAAAAGCGGTATACTCGCTGCACTGAGTAGACTACTTGATGATCATATTGCTCAAGGTGAATATGAATACAACTTAGATCAGGTTCTTTATAATATCCCGTACATTCATAGAGCATATTCTCTATCATATGACACTGAAACAAGAACAGTTCCCGAATTGTTCATTCCACTCAGAAATCCACACTTTGTATCGAAGCCTGGTTCTACCCAAAGTTGGTTTGTGGCAGAAATTGAACCTGATCCTCGATATGCCAATGGTCATACCATCAATAAGTTACCAGTGGGATTTGAACGGGTAAATAATATCACGGGTAGATACGTTATACGTTTAAAGCGAAGGTTTAGATGGAATAAGCAACATACAACACCATTTGAAACATACCATAGAAAGGTTAGAAAGTATGTTTTGCCTATTGTGAGTAAGGGTGACAAGAGGTGGTACCTAAGGAGAAAACAAAATGGTTCTGACTGGATAAACAGAAGTCAAATCACATTAGCTTACGCTGCGATGCACCGGTTAAGCGAACTTTCACGTTATAATCCAATGATTCTACGAGGATATCTATCAGGAAGACACAATTGGATAATTACCGAATTCATTCAGAAATCTCCTTATCAATTCATTAATGAAATTGCTTCGGAAATTACAGGATACGAGTTTCTTGATACAGGGGTTCTTTGAGAATTTATATATTTACTATAAGTAAAATCTTTATCAATGGGGCTTTTCCTGACAAAGGAAAAGCCCCTTCCGCTGTTAGGTCAGCGGAAGGGGCCACGCTTAAAAAATGCTTCTCTGTCTCCTCGTTGAAGGCGAGCTCGACGCCGCCGACGCGCTTCCTGTCGTTAGCGTGATCTTCTTGCAGCAAGGTCTTGCGCTGCGGAAACAGTGAGCAGAGCAGGGCGTCGAAACTGCCCATCAGGGAACACACGAGATCGTAGGAGACGGACTCGGAACGGTCGTCTCGAAGCTCCAGTTTCAATCTCGCCATGCAGCAAAATAAAGCAGCTATTTTTAGCTGCTATTAGTTTTTTAAGGTATTAATCGGTGATTCGCCAGTATTTACGGGGAAAAATGAGGAGTTTTGATTTAGCTGCTAATAATATATGTTGACATAATAATGTTGAAAAACTAATATTATCATATAAAGACAAAATTTAATCGGTTGAGAGGAGTTGCAATTAGATGGCAGCAGTTAGAGTGAACAAGGACTTGGCAAGGTATGTTGACTTTGATCCAACAAAAGAATCGGTTACTCGATCATTAAGGGAACTTTGTAGTGACATTGAAAAAGGGGCAATTGTCCTGCCGATTTTTCAAACTTATATTCGCTGGCAGCTAGAAAAATCAATTGCACTCTTAAATTTCCAACTTCGCGGTTTTGCCGCTGTCTCACCAATATCGATAAATCGGATTCGTCAAAAGGGTGATGTAGGCATTCAGATTTCATTTATTGATAGACTTGAGTTGGATCCTGAACAAATTCTTAACAAAGATTCTGTTATAGATGGCCAGCAAAGATTGACATGTAATTATAAAGCGTATATCGGTCATCCGGATTTTAACAATGTTTATTTTGATATATCGATTGGTAAGTTTTTGCTAAATTTCGAAGCTCCAAAAGACAGCCAAGTACCAGTTGGTGTTTTATATAATAAAGACCCTCAAGTACTTGAGAGGTTTATCGGTGAAAGGCCACTACTTCATCCGTTCAACATTAGCAATATGTTAAACAAGGTTCGAAATAAGTTTATGAGTTATTATTACATTGTGAATATTGCGTACGATTTGACTGAGGAGCAACAACTTGAGTGGTTTGAGGTACTTAACTTAGCGGGAACAAAAGTAACTGGTGTTCAAGTGGAACTTACGGAAATGCTAGTTAAGGGAGTGGATTTTTACTCAGAATACTCTGATAAATTTTTGGAGCGTTTACGTGAAGCTGAAATGTCTGACTTACTTGTACAAAAATCTACTGAAATCTCAATTCCCTTGGCAATGCTTAATCCAGCAATTGAGGTTTTCAGAGGTGACGATTCACATAAATTGAATTTCTGCCCGTTTCCTTCCGATGTGAAAGCCTCATTGGTCAGTAAATTCGAAGCAGAGGATATTAGATCGATAATAAATATCGCGTTGGAAGGCCTTGACAAGGCAATTACATTTATCGAAGAAAATCTAGATGCTCCTGAAAGAATAGACTTTGTCACATACTTAGCTGGAGCGTTTATGTATATCGGTGAGCGTAAGAATTTTGACAGAGACCATCTTATTAAGTGGTACAAAAGTGTAGATTTCCTGGATAAGAGCAATACGGAGAGAAGAGAAATTTTTGAAGATCTAATTAACCCGTACTTCAAACAAGAAGTCAAAAGCACTTACTCTGTTCAATAAAAATTGATTAGATAAGGGAAAGAACCTTCTCCGCTAAAATCTTGGAAAGGTTCTTTGTATTTTATGGCTCTAACTCAAAAGTAAAAAGAGTGCCGCCTTTATCGGCAACCTATTAAAAACCAGTGCTCGAGCTCGCCTATGTGACTCTTTTATGGAATAATTTGCACATAATAACTTTAGGGGGCAACTGGATAATGGAAATTTACGAATGGAAAATAGGGATCGGTGAGCCAGTATATTTAAGTAGTTTCCATTATGTAAAGGATAAAGCCGACTAGTGGTGGTGTTTTGTGGCACCTAAAATGGTTGTAGAGGTAGCAGATGATTTCGTAAAAGAAATCAAGGCAAATGCTTTACTAATACCGGTGGGAAGCAAAGCATATGAATCGATTCAAAATTGATTTAATTCAGCTTATAAAGGATAATCAATTCGACATCAATGAGCTATATTTCAAGAATGAGAGCCCCGATTCTGGTGCTCTCATTTTTCGCTTGGGAGATGATACGGTGAGCCTTATCATAAGTGAAGGCGAAGAATTGGAGTGTTGCAGGTAAGGAATGGTAGACAATTTGCCTCTGGAACCTTTGGTTTCAGAGGTTTCTTAGTTCTTTCTGACTAGAAACTTATCCGCTATTTTCCATAGGCATGATATGATGAGGTATAGAAATGCTTTTGGATATCGGACTTTTAGAAGGTATTCACGAAGTTCGTGAACAAAACCTTAGCCGAAATTTATGCAATGCAATAAGTACCCTTATCTTTGGGCAGGGGGAGTAACATGAATACAACAGAATTAATTAGTTTGAGTTCTAGTGTTGCAGCCTTTATCACTTCGGGAATTGCTCTCTTTAATGTGATAGAACTAAACAAACAAAGGAAACAATCGTTAATCCCTGAAATTATTTTTAAAGAAGCTAGTTTTAGCATTTTTAACGGTAAAAATTCTCCAATCCCAATCAAGTGGCTCGCTATAAATAAAGATATTGATATAACAGGTGATTTTGCTCTTGAATGCTTTAACATTGGGCTAGGATCTGCTAAGAATTTGAATCTTTCTTGGTCATACGATATTAAAGCAATTATCGAAATAATTCATAAAAACAACAACGAGAAGGTATATCAAATTGATTACGATGAAAAAAGTCAATTTGTAAATATAAAAATGAAAAATGGGGGATTGTCTGCGACCAAACTTGATTTGCAATCAAAATCTGAATACATATTGCCAGCAAGCGCTCACAAGGAACCTACTAAATTCAGACTTCCCACCAGTTACCATTACTTGTGCTCAATTCTTCTCGACCTATTTTTTGATTACACAGCTGACGAGGAGATTGCTCAATTACTTAATTGGCCACCTCTGAGACTCGAATTAGTATATGAGGATGTCGCGGGTAAGAAGTATAAGAGAAAGATTGTTTTTAATCCGAAAGTGTTCTTTGTAATACAAAGGGAAGATGACTCAGAACCCTGTGCAAGAGGTTATTTTGAAGTGAGTTATTAAACGATCTCAACGATGGCATTAATTTCGGCTAACACCGCGTTCACGCATCAGGCTGGCACCCTCGGTCGCAGACGTGGGTTTGAAGTGGATACTGCGACAACCTCCTTCGGAGGTTTGGTGAATGCAAGGAACGTTACACGAAACCACTTAAAGACATAGGGAGTAAATTTAGATGGCGAAATTAAAAAGAGTAAGTTGCTTTCATCAAGACGGTGCGTAGACAAACCTTAAGGTCTTTAGTCATGATATTCTTTGTGCAACGGGTACGATAGTTGAAACACCGACAATTAGGCCGACAATTACTTCGGTGGCCTCCCGAACTTATTAAGCAGTAGGTGGGTAAAAGGTTGGCGGTTATGCGCCGCGTCGGATTTTTCGCCGTTACCCCCGTTAAGCTGAGCCTTATCATAAGTGACGGCGAAAATTTGGTGATAAGAAGAGTATAGCGGCCTGCAGGAGAGATGCAGGAAGATGTTATAGAGATTGTTTATCCCCCCAAAGGAAGTGAAGTGCACCCTTTAGAATGGACATTGGATAAAACCCCTGTGTTTAACCGATGAATTCTAGGGGTACATTGTGTGGATGAGGAATTAAGTAGCTTGGTCAATTTGGGTTGATGGATAAACGAGGCAGCCGTGAAGACTATGTTGACCAAGATCGATATGTACAAAAGCTTAAACGGGAGAATGCGATGCTAAAAAAGTGTTTGAAAATCTGGATACAGGAGGTGTAAAGCGCAAATACGAAACCGTTGAAAAAGCAGCCCTAGCGTACAGTGTAGAGGAGCTATGTCGATTTCTCGGCGTCTCCAGAAGCGGTTACAATAAATATAAGAAGAGGAAAGCTTCGAATATCCGCTATTGTGTTCTTGACCAAGGACTTTAGGGGAATTTTTTGTGACTAGATACGACAATGTCTTCCAATTTGGTGCTATGATTGTAGTACACTTGAATTTGAAAAAAATTACGGATATGAACTGTTTGCAAACTTCGCAAAATAAGGCGTTTGAGAAATTACTGCAAATTTATAAGAACATTAAAACGGAGGAAGCTCCATATTATGAACTCACTAAATCTTCTTTCCCAGGAAGCGCTAACTGCGTGGATTGGAGTTCTTGGAACTCTTTTCGGTACAATTATAGGTGGCATTATTAGCTTTCTCATTGCGAATAAAACAATCCAAAAGCAAAAAGAGATTGAAGAGAATAGGGAAATAGAAATGAATAAGAAAGTCAAAATACATCTTGATAATTATTTGGAATATTCTTTTGGGTGTTTATTCTCTATGATGCCAGGGCCGAATAAAGAATATCACCCAAGTAAAGACACTTTGATTTCGGAACTAAACTTATTTCGCATCGTAATTAGGGAATTTAATAATCTACCACTCAGTATGATGTCGAGTAGAGTTTATCAAATCCTAGTTAATGTAAAATTACTGCTCCATATATTGGACGTAGAAGTTGAACGTGTTATTTGTTCAAGTGATACTCCTAAAGAAGTTACAGAAAATCTAAATAAAATTGATATAAGAAGAAGAACAACAAAAATTATCGAACATTACTCTGAGATTTCTGATGATAAAGAGTTTTGGATGAATCTAATTAAGGATATTGAAGAAAGGTATGAGCAGACTCAAAGTATGCAGGCATCGGGACTTAATTGATGTCTGTTTTATTTTTTCACAATGTGAACGATTTCTCCGGAGTTGTAGTCAAGGTTGGCGATCGGGTGAATACATTTAAGCCCGGAGATGAAGTTTACGGAAGACCTCGCAAAACCCGAATCGGAACATTAGCTGAATTTATTGCTGTTCATGAGGAGGATATTTGGCTGAAACCGCAGAATCTCACCTTTGAAGAGGCTGCATCGATCCCGCTGATTGGACTTACCACCTACCAAGCTTTTGTTGATATATTACAGCTTCAAAAAGGCCAAAAACTATTGATTCACGCGGGTTCGGGAGGCGTAGGAACCTTCGCCATTCAATTGGCCAAGCTGATGGGTGCTTTTGTTGCCACAACAGCAAGCGAGAAAGGCTATGAATTGGTCAAATCGTTGGGGGCCGATCTAATTATTAATTATAAAAAAGAGAATTTTGAAGAACTACTTGCCGGATATGACGCTGTTTTTGATACTTTAGGTGGAGAAGCATTGGAGCGATCATTCCGGGTACTGAAACCAGGCGGACAAATCGTATCCATCTCCGGCATGCCAAACGCTAGATTTGGAAAAGAAGCGAAACTGGGTTGGATGAAAACTACAATTTTGTCCATCGTGAGCCGAAGGATCACAGCCCAAGAGAAGAAGAGCCAAACGAGGTATCACTTCCTTTTTATGAAACCGAGCGGTGAACAATTGAAGATTATAAAGGAATTTATTGAGGGAGGCCTCTTTAAGCCTATTATCGATAAGGTGTATCATTGGAAGGATGCCGAGCAAGCATTTCATTACCTGGAAAGCGGAAGGGCCAAGGGAAAAGTAGTCATTAAAATAAAGTAATTATGGAAAAAATACATTGATATTCGTATACACAAATAATCGATGTTAGAATGATACGGTGAACCATATCATAGATGACGCGAAAACCTCCGAGGATGATGAATTAACGGCTGGAACAGCAGGAATACTGAATGAAAGTAACGTATTGGGAAGTTGAATAACATCAAGAGAGCAGGAACGTTTAAATGACAGGTAATAATAAAGAATGTTATCGCTTCAGTGAGGCGCCTATTTGGGATATCCAGCGAAAGTATTATGAAGAGGAAGGAACGAAGGCCTGGAACAATGACCAAGTTCCTCAATATATAACGAGTAACCCGATGATCGCTGCTGCCTATGCAGAAATGATCTTTGCGCTTCTTCAAGATCAGGCGAATAAGGGGTATCGTGCAGATCCCGTTTTCATTGTGGAGCTTGGAGCAGGGGCTGGACGTTTTGCTTACCATGTGTTGGATGAGTTGTGCCAGTTAAGAGATTACGCGGGGATCGCACTGCCTTCGTTCCGGTATATCATGACGGATTTGGCGATGAATAATGTGATGGCTTGGAAGGAACATCCCGCTCTACAATCATTTATAACCGACGGAATATTGGATTTTGCGCAATTTGATGCTGTCCATGATACCGTACTGAACCTCGTTGTATCAGGTGCAACCATTCGCGAAGGAGATTTAAAGCAACCGTTAATAATAATCGCAAACTACTTTTTTGATAGCATTCCACAAGAGCTGCTTTATATTGGCGATGGGCAAGTTTATGAAGCAGATGTTCATATCGACTATCCTGAACGTAAGGATTCCCTTAAACCGTCCGAATGGTTAAAGCAAATAAATTTGCAATATGAGTATCGCCGGGCACCTGAGTATGAACAAGAGACCTATCCTTACCGTGATGTCATGTCCCTGTATCGGGAACAACTGGAAGACTCGCATATTTTGTTTCCGACCTCTGGACTAAGCTGTTTAGAGCGTTTGAATCGGCTATCTCAAGCGGGATTCCTATTGATAACCGCAGACAAAGGAGACCACTTGCTGGATAACTGGAAATTCGCGGATCCCCCAGAGCTGATCTTACATGGAAGCTTCTCCTTAACGGCAAACTACCATGCGTTTCAGCATGTTTTCGAGCAAAGGGGAGCCTTGGTGTTGTTCCCCCCTCATCATTATAAAAATATAAATGTTGGCTGTATTCTCAATTTGGACAAACCCATGGATTATCCAAATGTTAGATTAGCTTATCGTCGGTGTGTGGAACGATTTGGTCCGGACGAATTCTATAGTTTGAAGGAATGGGTGGATCGCCATCACGATAGTATGGGCCTGCAGCAACTCTTAAGTTTTTGGCGTTTGGGTGGATATGATGCAGAATTTTTCATTCAGAACACGAAGCAGATCTCCAGACTGTTACCAGAGGCAAACGAGGAAGAACAGCAGGACCTTTTGAGGGGCATCCAGAGGATGTGGTCGTCCTATTACGTCATGGAGCAACGGTATGATGTAGCGCTAGATGCCGGTTTGATCCTGTTTGAGATGGGCATGTACAAGGACTCCAAATGGTATTTGGAACAATCCGTACAGCAAGAGCGAGATGAGGTTGTCTCTACCGTTTATTATTGTCTAGCCATTTGCTGCTTCGAGTTAGAGTTAGTCGAAGATGCATTGGGGTACGTGCGAAAATTATTAGAGCTTGAACCTGATCATGAAGAGGCATTGGCGTTGCTAAGCCATTTTGAGTAGCCGTAACCAAGTTCAGAAGCTTTTTGCCTCTTCCTAACCAGTTTTGTTGTGTTCAACTAGGGATATCCTATTTATAAAGAGACGATAGCGATCGTTCTATGTTACGATGTAATCCTATACGTTAAGAGGACGTGGTTAAACTTGATAACGATTACCATCCCAACACCAGAAGTAATCATCTATAAGCAGAAGGCTCCCGAATTGAGCCACATTTACGGCTTTACGGATTTCCACCTGATCACCAGGGAAAAAGGCGGCATCTTCATGTTCTATAACAGCAAGGATGAATTGCTGTTTGTAGGGAAGGCCCGGAAATTACGGCAGCGGATCAAGAAGCATTTTGAGGATACCGTCTCGCCCATTAAGAATCACCGGGATGAAGTGACGAAAATAGAGGTGTACATCGTAGAGGACCCCGTGGAGCGGGAAATTTATGAAACCTATATAGCGAACAAGCTTGGGGCGAAATACAATACGGATAAATTGCTGAATCCATAAGGCAGCGAACCGAGGCAATATGCGATTTCCCAAAGGGAGGGGCATATTGCTTCTTTGTTTTTGTCTATAAGGGCTTAAATGGTTTTAGCCGTTACTTCACTGACAGCAGTTGTCAGTGAAGTTGTTTTATTATAATGATAACCACTCATGAAAGATGAATGGTTGCTGTTACTAATAAACTTTATGAGGAGCACTTAGAAATGAATAATACAGTATATCTTTATGTGTTTGATACCATGTCCGATTGGGAAATAGGTTATTTAGCCGCCGAACTGAACTCTGGAAGATACTTCAGACAGGGGCTGGCTCCAGCAAAAATAGTCACCGTTGGGATAGAAAAGACTCCAGTAACTACAATGGGCGGATTGAAAATAATGCCTGACATTATAGTGGATGAGTGCAGCATGAAAAGCGTAGATGCACTGATTTTACCTGGTGGAAATACATGGACAGAAGCTATTCACGTGCCCATATTAAAAATTGCCGAGATGTGTTTAAAGGAAGGGATAGTAGTTGGAGCAATTTGCGGTGCTACCTTAGGACTTGCTCAAGCAGGATTGTTAGATTCACGTTGGCACACAAGCAATGATTTGGCCTACCTTAAAATGGTTTGCCATTCTTACACGGGCGAAGAATATTACAAAGTGGAATCTGCTGTCACCGATGGGAGATTGATCACCGCATCCGGAGTAGCTCCATTAGAATTTTCTGTTCATGTTTTAAAAGCGCTAGATGTATTTTCTCCAAAAACATTAGACGCTTGGTATCGTCTTAATAAAACTCATGAACCTAACTATTTCTACGAGTTAATGAATTCCATCCAATGACATTACTATCCAGCTCATCGAATACGGAAAAATACGCCGATATTTTTCTGTTCTGTAATGACGAACCCGTGTTGCAGCAGACAGAGCACCGCATCCTTTACGGGGGCTCCTACTCTTAAAGTTCTGCGGCAAGGGAATACACTTCCTATAATGCGTACTTTACCGATGTTGGCAAAATTTTTCTTGCTTCTGACGATAATGACCACATCCGGAAACCGGCTCATGCTATCAGCTCCTCATTTTTTAGGGGGATACCATAAGGTATTCCTCTTCATGCAGGAATGCTTGGACACGATGCGGCATTTGGATGCGCCCCAACTCGGTAGAGCAACGGATTCTGTATAACAAAAAAGCCTTCCTTAGCAATCAAACTAAGGAAGGCTTTTGATCTAGGTCTTGATGGAACAAGGGAGCATCCGAGGAATGGGCGACCTGCCGGGAAATTAGGCCGAGCTGGATCGGGCGGCTGCAAAATAAACCGTTGAAATGACCGTCAAAAACAGCAAGTATCCGAAAAAGCTGTATATATGCATCCATTGATCCGAATGGACGAACGCTCCGAGTCGCTCTGCCAGTTTTTCCACGATGGACATCAACAGGCAAGTAAACAGGATCATGCATGCTTTCCCTAATGGATTCATTGGGGTGAGGCCGTACAAAAAAATCATCGTCAATAGAGGCAGCACGATTAAAGTGAAGACGATATTAATGGAGAAGATCTCCGGCAGTAGCCGGTGAGGAAACTGATACAGCCCTCTTCCGACAAAATAAAGATCCAAATAGGTGCCCATCAGGGATGCCAGGAGCGCGCATAACAAACTATTTTTACTCCAAAAAAGGGATCGTTTTTTGGGCAAGCGCAGCAACCTCAAGCCGACCCAATGCTTTGCAGTATTCACTCTTAATCTCACCGTCCATCATCCCGATGTCATCCTCCAAATAATCCACTACGTTCAGATCTTGAAACCAATCTCCCGGTTCTGCCTCCGGCTGACTTACATGTTTCCAGGCATACTCGAGTTTTGGGCTGTAAATCTTCCTCGCTCCTTTGAGAAGCCGGCACGATTTCAGCCTTAACGGATAGGCTATTCCCGGTATGCCTTCGTTCACATAATGGAACAAATGCGGCCAGTAATCCCTCCTGGATCCCGTGTGCGGATGGAGTTTCGCCCAATCCAGGGCCTGCGCATGGAACTCCTTATTTTTAAATAAAATGGCATACAGCCTTTTTCCAAGCAAGATACGCTCATGAAGAGATTGGAATTGGTGAAGGGTTTGCCCTTTGATCTTCTCGCCTTCCGAAGGAAAAAGAATTTGATTAAAGGACAGCCAATCCTGAAGTTGAAATTCGAGTTTGGATAAGACTTCTTTTTGATAATGAGCATTTTGTATGACCCTTTGTTCCAAGTAGCTTTGTTCGTTGATGACTAACGCGATACACAGGAGATAGGAATCTCGGACTCTCCAAAAATAGTTCCAAATCGTTTCCATAAAAATCGAAACCTGCAAGTGAGGCATCAGATAAAACAACGGTCTATTTTGCTTTAAACTCTCCTCGTAAAGCAGAAATTGCGGGTATACGTCCTGGAAAATCAGCCAATTGCCGCGTTCTAAAAAATGAAAAAAGGTTTCCTGTTCCTTCTCCGAGAGCAGCTTGGTGAGAAACTCGCCCTTAAGATCGGTCATATTCCATCCGCCATTGCGGGAAACCATATGGCCCAAGAACGCCCAGTGGACTTCAGGATGCCGGAGATAAAACTCGAGATAGGCTTTCGTTCTCGTCAAATTGTTTAGGTTGCGCTCATGGGTAAGCAATCTAATTTTGTTCAATAGCTTATGATCCGAGAGAGCCAACGCATTCGAGATGGCAGGGGGGCGTTTCTTTCGTTTCCTTAATTCTTCGCGAATTGACTCAAGCGGTGTTTTATGACGGTTTCGGATGAAAGGGATAGCCGCTTCCCTCCCTTATGAATTCTCTTTAGGAGAGCCGAATATGTATAGGCTAACATGCTTTCGTGGGAGGAAGGAGTGCCGGAATGATGGATACTAGCAAGGGGAGACAGAGGATCCTTGATACGCTTCGAAAAGACCAGTCTCCCGATGGATCGTGGGCTTATCCGTTTGAGACCGGTATTTCTACCGATGCCTATATGATAATTTTATTACGGACTTTAGACATTTATGATCAGGAATTGATCGAAGGGCTTTGCCGAAGGATTATAAGCAGGCAGCAGAAAAATGGCGCATGGAAGCTATTTTATGACGAAGGAGAAGGCAATGTAACGGCCACTGTAGAGGCCTATTACGCTTTGCTATTTTCCGGATTGTACCGCAAGGATGAGGAGCGTCTTCGTGCCGCTAACCGGTTTATTATCGCGAACGGCGGTTTATCGGAAGTGAGCATGTTTACGAAAATCATGCTGGCACTAACGGGGCAATACGAATGGCCCTCCCATCCCTTGCTCCCGATTGAAATGATTCTGCTCCCAACCAGCTTTCCGATCAATTTCTATTCCTTTTCTGTGTTCGGGAGAGCCAATTTGGCCCCGATCCTGATACTAGCGGAACGAAAGTTTTCTATTCCATCCGCCTATGCTCCTGACTTGTCCGATTTGAAAGGGAGAGGGGAGGAAGAGGACCAGTGGGTTCACTCAAGTGAGTGGCGTTCGCTTCTCTCCTTGATTCAGGACGGCATCAAACGATTGTTCGGCGTTAAGGGCGAGCTGCGCCGCTTAGCTCTTGAGCGTGCCGAAACGTATATGCTGAACCATGTGGAGCCGGACGGAACCTTGTACAGCTATTATAGCTGTACCTTTTTGATGATTTTTGCCCTGCTCTCCTCAGGGTATAAGAAAACGGATCCGGTTATTACCAAGGCCGTCGAGGGGCTTCGGGCTATGAAAAGCGAAGTGAAGGGCCTTCCCCATATGCAATACACCACTGCAAATGTATGGAATACCTCTTTAATCAGTTTTACTCTCCAGGCGGCGGGCGTTTCGCACGAGGACCCTATGGTGACGAAGGCAACTAAGTATTTGCTGAGTCGGCAGCAGGATCGCTATGGCGACTGGGTTGTGCACAATCCCAACGGCATGCCTGGCGGCTGGGGGTTTTCGGATGTGAATACCATGAATCCAGACGTAGATGATACGACGGCCTCGTTAAGGTCCATATCCAGAATGGCGTCGCGCCATCCAACCGCCTGGGGTAGGGGAGTCAGTTGGCTGCTGTCGATGCAAAACGATAATGGGGGCTGGCCCGCTTTTGAGAAAAATACGGATTCTAAGCTATTGCAGTTCCTTCCGCTTGAGAAGGGACCGTTTCTGCTGATGGATCCCTCTTGTGCGGATTTGACCGGGAGAACCCTTGAATTCCTCGGGAATTATACGAACCTTCCCGCCAACCGTCCAATTGTCCGGAATGCGGTGCAGTGGCTGTTCAACAATCAGCGGACGGACGGATCGTGGTACGGACGGTGGGGGATTTGTTATATTTACGGAACATGGGGGGCGATCACAGGCTTACAAGCAGTAGGCATACCGAAGAGCCACCCAAGCATTCAAAAGGCGTCGGCATGGCTGATGAGTATTCAGAATTCGGACGGCGGATGGGGCGAATCATGCCAAAGTGACGTTCAAATGACCTACGTTCCGTTAAAGACGAGCACGCTGACGGACACAGCTTGGGCGCTGGATGCCTTGATCGCTGTTGCTAACCGGCCGACTGCAGCCATCCAGAAGGGAATGACCTATTTACTGGATTCCCTTGAGAAGGAGGATTGGACCACCGACTATCCAAAAGGCCAAGGTATGGGTGGAGCGTTCTATATCCATTATCATAGCTACCGATATATATTCCCTCTTCTTGCTTTCGCGCATTATCAAAGGAAGTTTGAATAGCGAAAGACTAATGGCCTATGCAAAAGTTACTTAAAAGCATTCCTTGCCTATATCCCAATGAATTCCAATGATATGATCACCAATATCAGATGCGCAGCTGATGCGATTATCATCGGGAAGGAAGGGTGCAGAAAATGGGCAAGGACAATAAGATCAAAGCGTTGCTTTCGGAACAGGTGAATATGACGCCAAATGGGTTTGTTGCCGATCAGTTAAACCCGCAGCAGTTTGCCGAATGCTACGAATTGTTTTTTAACAAGATCTTCGAGATCAGCTCATCCGACATAGCGGGAATCGAGGGCTATGGGGAGTTTAACGAGGACTGCCAAACCGAGTATGCGACCTGCAGAGACTTTCTGATCGGCACTTTTGCGGAGGATAAAGAGGGGTACTGGTACAACTGGACGGACATGTACGAAACGACGATATTAGACCGTGCCTTCTTCGAGGAATACAGGAAGGAGATGGAGGACCGTATTCCGTACTGTGAAGGAAAACGTTATTTGGTTTACAACAATACGTTTTTCGTCAATATGATCACCGACGGCAAAACAACGGTCGGGTTCCCCGACTGGAGCCGATCCGGCATTGGCGATTTTCTATTGGATTTTGCGATTATGGACTTGAACAAGCCGTATTTAAGGATACCGGAACTGCTGTATGCGTATTGCCAGAAGAGGGACATTGTCATACCCGATTATAAGGAACGTTACTTATGTATGGCCTATTACAAAGGGATTGACACGCTGCGTTGGCATGCCTCCATTGACGATACGGAATCCTGCCTGTCCATCATGAAGTCCGTCCGGGAACTGAAGGCTCGCCTATACGCGTTGTAGATGGTGATTCGATGAACTATGAAAATGCTCGTGATATCCTGCCGGAGGAACTGCTGAAAGAGCTTCAGAAGTATGCGGCCGGAAAACTGCTGTATATTCCTTCGGGAGAGGATAGAAAGGCTTGGGGCGAATCGTCCGGGTACCGGGAGCAGCTGCAGAAGCGCAACCTCATGATTCGCAACAAATACGCTTATGGCCGGACGGTCTCGGAGCTAGCGGACGAATATTGTCTGTCCCTGGACTCCATCAAGAAAATCATTTATTCGAAAAAACACGAGGACAGCCGGTTAACCTATTCGCCGACGGTCGCCTCTGCGGTCCAATACGCGGATGCCGGGATGCTCGAAGAATGGATGCACTGCTATCTGCTCTTTACCCCCGAAGCCGCTCCTCTCGTAGATGACTTCCGGAACGACGATCGTCACTATTTTGGCGTCGTGAAGTTTCCGCTGCGTCTCATTGAGCGTGAGCGACTAGAGAGCGGAGGCGGTTACGCAGAGGAACGGGAGGATCAGCCAGCCTCTCTCCCGCCGCTTCTTATTCAGTACGAAGAAGGCAAATTCTCTTGCATCGTCCAGAGGGAGCTACTGGCCGCGTTAATCCAGCGGAAAGTGAATGCGTATCCGACCATCGTTGTCTTAACAGGAAACGCCGATTATAAACGATTTATGAAGTACTATGGCACGGTTTTGTTTTTTGTTCAATGAGGGCCTTCCTTGTCACAAACCGCTCCCCCTCCCCGTCATACTGGTACAACAAACGGAAGGGATGAGTCGAATGGAACAATACGATGTGGCCATTGTCGGCGGGGGAATCGCTGGTTTAACAGCTGCGATCTATGCAGCAAAGGCAGGCAAACAAGCGATCCTCATTGAAAAACAGGAGCGCTTAGGCGGGCGAGCTATTACGAATAAGAAAAAAGGGGTTTACTTCAGCTTGGGAGGGCATGCCTTGTATAGTGGGGATGCCCTTGCTACATTCCGTGAATTAGGCTTGCGTCTACAAGGAAACCAACCTTCCATCGATGGATATGGGATTTGGAAAGGAAAATTAAGCACTCTGCCTATGGGAGTGAAATCCTTATTCACCACCCCTCTCTTATCCTGGAAAGGGAAACTGGAGGTAGCCGCGTGGCTTACGAAATTAGGAAAACTGGATACTCACCAATACGATCAGATCAGTCTCCGCGAATGGATCGAAGCAAATTTGCGGGATCCGATGGTTCGAAATTTATTTTACTCCCTGCTGCGAACGGCAAGTTATGTGGCGGCGCCCGACTTACAAGCTGCCGGTCCGGTTTTAAAGCAGCTTCAAAACTCCCTGCAAGGTGTTTTGTATCTGGATCGGGGCTGGGGCGCATTGGTCGATGAGTTAAGGGAAAAAGCATCGGAATACGGAGTGCGCTTTTTAACCAAGAGCCATGTCCATTGTATTGAGCATCAGGACGGAAAAGTCCAACAAGTCCTTTGTGAAGACGGAACGAAAGTAAAGGCGAGCCATATCGTCGTCACCACTCCGCCATCGGTCGCTTACCAGTTGGTGCCCCGTGCAGAAGCAACCGCTCTTCATACGTGGAAAGAACAGGCGATGGAAGTCACGGCAGCTTGTTTGGATGTAGCATTGCGCCGGCTTCCCAAACCGAAACAACAATTTGTCTATGGAATCGATCAACCTGTTTTTCTCTCCAATCAATCGCGCGCCGCTTATCTTAGCGAAGATGGGGCACAGGTCGTATGTGTGATCAAGTATCAAGGAAGGGAGACGAATTCAGAAAAGGATTTGCAAGACCTGGAACAAACCTTGGATTTGGTACAGCCCGGTTGGCGGGACGAATTAGTGGTCAAACAATACCTTCCCAAGATTACGGTTTGCCATGATTTCATGCATCTGCAGCGCGAAGAGAATCCAGGGCCCGCTGTCCCGGAAATTAAAGGGTTGTATGTAGCAGGAGAGTGGGCTTCACACGGGGAATTGCTGGTTGATGCTGCCACAGCAAGCGCCAAAAGAGCTGTCCAGCATATCCTCTCGCATGAAGAAATGGAGAGAAGACCCTATTATGAGCATAGAAACATTGTATAAGTTGTATAAAACCCCTCTCTTTTCATTGGCCTATCGGATGCTGGGGAGTGTTATGGATGCAGAAGACATTGTCCAAGAAGCCTTTCTTGCCTATGAACAGCTGCCCGACTCCGCTGCGATTCACAATGAGAGAGCATTTTTATACAAAATCGTCACGAACCGGTGTCTAGATCTTCTCCGTTCGTCGGCCAAGAAACGCGAACAGTACGTGGGACCTTGGCTTCCAGAGCCCCTGATCGAGAAACAGGCTCTGGAAGGAGATCCGTCCGATGCGTATTTGCAGCGCGAGTCTATTTCTACAGCGTACCTTTTGCTTTTGCAGCAATTAAACGCTGTAGAAAGGGCCGTATTCCTGCTCCGTGAGATTTTTCATTATTCGTATGAGGAAGTAGCGGAAATGGTCGGAAAAAGCAGTGCAAATTGCCGCCAAATCTATCATCGAGCGAAAAAAGGCATTCATTTCGATCCCGACCAGCTCCCTTCGGTCTCCACGGCAGAGAGGCATATAAAGGAGTTTGTGGACTCTTTATTACAAGGAAATACGAGCAAACTGCTTGAGCTGGTCAGTGAAAATGTCGTTTTCTATTCAGACGGCGGAGGCAAAGTAATAGCTGCGCAAATTCCTATCGTTGGCTTTGATAAAGTCATCCAGTTGCTTCAAAATCTGCTCAGAATGTATGAAGGGAAGTATGCTAGTTCGTTCTTTATCGTAAACGGGCTGCCAGGGGTTCGTGTTAAAACGGATGAGAACATTCAGTATATCTACTCATTTGCTTTTAAAAACAATCAAATTCAAGCGATCTATGCCGTAGCAAATCCCGATAAACTACGACATGTATAGTTACGGAGGGAATGAATCCGGACTTGGATGCGGAAATCACCATAACCCCCTAAACCAAGTTTAGGGGGCTATCTAATCCTTACCGGATTCGGGCCAGTCGATGACCCGCACTCTGGGCTTTGTGTAGCTGATGATTAAAAAATCGTCGGCACCAAGCCTCCATCCATTCGGATGGGAGAGCCTTTCAATGCCGATGCATAAGGGCTGCATACAAATGCAGCCAGTCTGCCTATTTCACTCGGTCTAATAAATCGCTCAATTTCTGAATGAGGCAGGTTCGCTGTCACAAAGCTCTTCTCTTTTTCGGAAAACGCCATCTTTTCGTCAGGATACATCCCCTCGATAATTTGCTGCACATTTTCAGAAAGTGTGGGTCCTGGCATGATTGTATTGACGGTAACCTCGGTTCCTTTTGTGAGTTTGGATAAGCTTTTGGATAAAGACAGCAGCATAGATTTGGTCATGCCGTACTGAGGCATCAGTCCAGAGGGCATGACGGCTTCTTCACTCGCGATGAAGATGATTCGGCCATAGTCCTTCTTCAGCAGTTTGGGTAGATAAAATTTGCACAATCCATTGGCAGCCAGCACATTGGTACGGAAATAGGTTTCCCATATTTCATCGCTAACGTCGTCATACTGCATAATCTCATACTTGCCTACATTGTTGATAACAATGTCGACCTCTGGAAAGTTTGCAAACAACGCTTCTCTTTGTTGACTATCCACAAGGTCAGCCGTCGCATTCTGAGGAGAGGTAGCCGGGAAATCGGTTTTGATTTGATCTACCGTTCGTTCAACCTCTTCGTAGTTCCGGCCATTGATCAGGACGTTGACCCCTTCTCTAGCAAGCTCAATCGCAATCGCCCGGCCAATGCCCTTCGTTGATCCTGTAACTAGTGCTGTTTTATTCTTTAAGTCCATCTCCATCAGACAGGTCCCCTTCTATCCAAGCATTCCCCTTGTAGTGCTCCGGGTAGTGCTTATCTTACTCTGTCTGCATGGTCCAGTAACTAGTACACGGCGCCAAAGTTCTTGCTTAACACGCCAACGAAGGGGTACACTCCCAGCTCACAATGGGATGGTAGGCATGCTTATCCATTCCTCAATGCGAAGTGGTCTCTCCATATTGATGCCGCCAATTGGTAGGAGTCTCGCCTTCCCACATACGAAAAGCACGGTAAAAAGAGTTTTGATCTTCATATCCAAGCAAGAAAGCCACTTCTTTAATATCAAGCGAGGCGTCCGCCAAGTAAGCTCGTGCCTGCTCCTGCCTGGCTTGGGTTAACAAGCTTTTGAAGCTGGTGCTCTCGTCAGTCAGCCTGCGCTGTAACGTTCGATCGCTCATCCCCAGTTCCTTCGCAACAGCATGAATATCGGGGCAGCCCCCTGAGAGACTGCGCTTCAAGATCCACAGCACCGTCTCCTTCATGGAGCGGTTCCGCAGATGGCCATCCAACGATTGGTCTAGAGCAGGGGTCAGTATCTCCAGCAGCTCTTCGTTATAAGAGACGAAAGCGCGGTCCAGATCTCTTCGATCCAGCGTCAACCGGTTATGGGGGGCTTCAAGACGGATCGGGCAGCCGAAGTAGGCTTCAAGGACCTGCGCATCCCCTATCCGGTGCATGAATTCGACCGATTGGGGGGTCACCGGTTGCCCTGTGCCCCGGCGCCCCAGTTCCACCAGAAAAGCCAGCGTAATGCCGGCCAGGATAGGCGGACCGGGCTGCTCGGTGTGCATCCATTCCATTTCAATGATACAGTGCTCCCCTTCTTCGTGGATGCGTAGGCTTTCGGGGGGACATAAGGTCTTGTACCGAGCCGTTCGGTATAGCGCATCGCGGTAATCACGAGCATGGTAGGTTGCCAAGACAGGCGGCGGGTACTGGGCTGGTTCGAATGCGTTCACGAGCTGGACGATGCCTAGGGCCGGTTCGCCAATCAGATCGGCATAAGCCTGCCAAATCGCGAAATATTGCGCGGTCGTCACGACCGGTTCCTGGACAATGGTAAGCGGAAGTCTTGCTCTACGTGCCACGTCATGGGCCGCAATCCCCAATGGACGTAAGCTTGCCCAAAATCCCAGGGGCATCTTAATACGGTCGGAGGCATGAGTCTTCATAGCATTTGATCCTCCTTAGGCAGTCTCCATATTGCTGCTAATCGGTGTGATGGGCAGCATAAGCCTTCTATTAGGTGAACACGATAGACCCGTCTCTCTTATGGAAATTAGATTAAGAGAGCGGGCACCTTAGGTTTGTTCGCTCGAAAAGCCGTTACGTCTCCAGTTTATAGGAATGGATGTGGGAGATACAGGTCCTCTTAACTGGCAATTTCTTCAGGAGCTACTTACCCGACAATGCCAAACCGCGTCTGGATGATCTTGATAGAAAAAAAGCGAGAAAAACCTAGTGACAGTGACAGAACCTGTCACTATTAACGGGTAAAATGGGCAATATACAACGGACAGCAAACAGGCAAAGGCTAGAGCAGGGCCCACGAAGCCCTGCCTTCCACGGACGGCCTATAGCGCCGTTAGGAGCACAAAAGAGGAGGAGATGAGAAGATGTATACGACAGTTGACGAGTTCATTACGGAATGGAAAAATGAGGCTGCCTTAACCCAGAAAGTGTTGGACGGCTTGACCGATGAGGCGCTGCAGCAGCAGGTCTATCCCGAAGGCCGGACGCTGGGAAGGATTGCGTGGCATTTTGTCACGAATATTCCGGAATACCTGACGGAATTCGGACTCTCGGTAGACAAGGTGTCCCATTCCGCCGAAGTGCCGTCTGCGAAAGAAATCGCGGAAACCTTTCGACGGGTCAGCCTGCAGGTGGAAGCTGCTCTGAAGGAGCAGTGGACGGATGCTTCTCTGGCGCAAATCCAAACGGCATTTGGCCGAAAGGAATCGAATGCCACGATCTTCATGGGCCTGATCAAGCATATTGTCCATCACCGGGGACAGGTTACCGTTCTGATGCGCCAGGCGGGGCTGCCCATCCCCGCCGTCTATGGGCCTTCGAAGGAAGGCTGGGCACAACTGGGCGTCACCACGCCGCCTCTATGAGCTCTGGCGGACGAGGGAGGAAATAAAAGGAAACGTGGCGAATACAATGACTTACATTCCAATTAAAGAGGGAAAATGGTCGCAAGGAGGTATTGCCATGGAAAGTTTGCATAAAGAAGTACGAACTATCACTCGGGCGGGAAGTAGGCTTGAAAAAAGAATAGGGTCGGTATTTATCCATGTTTCCGATATGAAAAGAGCGGTGGAATGGTATTGCCGTGTGTTTGATCTGCCCTTCAACGATGATTACTTGGAGGGGCGACTGTCTACGGTTTATACGCTGCATCTCGAGGGAACAGAGATCTTGCTGGATTCCAACCATGGAGCGTCGCCAGGCCCCCAACCTATGATGTTTTTCAAAACAGACGATATTCGGCAGACGCTTCAGTTTTTTAAGGAAAACGGCATTGTCATCCACAATGAGGTGCTAGAAAACAACATCGTCATTTTCGAAGACCCCGATGGAAACCGACTAATGGCGATTCAAATGTAGGATCGCATAAGGCCATCCACCAACGGTATTCGCGCGGATAAAAATAGGGATAAGGCAAGCGCCGCAGCTTGCCTTCTTTACGTATGTATCGCTATCTCCCTGTATATTTGAACGAGTAGATATGTGTTTGAGCTAACTCCATTACCTTTTGGATAAATTCGTCTTGGGGTTCCCGAAAATCGTCTTGGATCCAATTCAGAATAAGCCCATAAAAGCCATAGGCGGTATAAAGCTTGAAGTAGTCCATGTTGACGGGGATCTTGTTAATCGTCTCGAAGACAAACTGTTCCTTGTAGATCTTGAGGATGGTCTGTGGGAATTCCGTATGTAACCCAGGCAGCGTATCCTCACACTTAATGAGTTCGAAAAAATCGCGGTGACGATAAATATAAGAAACGATATTGAAGGAAGGCGCGTTCAAGTTTGCCGTCCATACTTTTTGTCCTGTAATGTATGCTATCCCGACGGAAGCTTCTAATCCTTGGAGCATCGACTTCATTAGATCTTCCGCCAGATCGATCTTATCCCGGTAATGGACATAGAAGGTGCTGCGATTATAAGCGGCGGAAGCTACGATGTCTTTCACGGTAACGGCATGGTAGCCCGTTTCTTTGATGAGGCGAATAAGGGCTGCTTTCAAATGTTCCTTTGTCCGATTCTGCCGTTGCGTGATGCCGTTCTGAACGTTCTCCATGCAAACACCTCCGATAAAAAGACATAATCTCACCTAATGTCTACTACTAAGACACATCCTAATATCTTGATGATTGGTTACCCGCGATGGGAAGGGTACAATGAAATTGTGAATAGAATAGTACCATTATTCACAAGATACGTGATGGTGGAATGCTATTTCAAATAATATACGAGGAGGAATCCTACGATGGGCAAACTGCAAAACAAGGTTGCGGTGATCACTGGCGGAGCGTCCGGAATCGGCGCGGCTACGGCTCGTTTATTCGTTTCCGAAGGGGCCAAGGTGGTCCTTGTCGATTTGAACGAAGAAAAAGGAAAGGCGTTCGAAAGCGAGCTGAAGGCGAAGAATGCGGAAGCGCTATTCGTCAAAGCAAACATTACGAACGAAGAAGAAGTAGCCAATATCTACAAACAAACGGTAGAAGCTTTCGGCAAAGTGGACGTCGTCTTCAACAATGCAGGCATCGGGCGCGTTCATCCTTCGCATGAATTGGAGTACTCCGAATGGCGCAACACGGTCAATGTTGACTTGGATGGCGTGTTCTTAGTGGCAAGAGATGCGATTCGCGAGATGCTCAGGACCGGCGGAGGCGTGATCGTGAACACGGCATCCATGTACGGATGGGTCGGTTCCCCGGGTTCGGCCGCCTACAATGCAGCGAAAGGCGGCGTGGTCAACTTGACTCGTTCGCTCGGACTTGAATATGCAGAGCACAATATCCGCGTGAATGCCTTGTGCCCGGGGTTCATTGATACGCCGATTATCCCGGAAGAGAGCAAGCAGGCCTTGACCGCGATGACTCCGATGAAACGACTCGGCCAAGCGGAAGAAATGGCAAAAGCCGTCCTGTTCCTGGCTAGCGACGATTCGTCTTTCATGACCGGCAATAGCTTGATCGTAGACGGTGGTTACACGGCTCAATAATTGGAAGAAATCGGAGCTTGTCTCTGATATTGATCAAGGACCATCCTTAGCTGGATGGTCCTTCTTTTACTAATATCCTTCACAAGCCCGGCTTGGGGCTATGATGTGCGTTCACGAAAATGGGTTTGAACCGGCCGCTTTGCTTCTACCTTTTGTGACATTCGGAGAGAGATGTTATTAGCCACAAGGGAAATGATGATCAAGACCGTGCCAAGAAGATCAAAGACGGTGATCCCATTCCCTTGGAAAATGGAGACGACAAGGGTGGTAACCGGAACAAAGTTAATGAACAACAGGGCGTTTAAGGGCGATAGTATGCTCACCCCGATGTTCCAGCCAAGCAGGGCAATGATGCCGGGGAAGAGGATCATAAACAACAAATGCGGGCCCGCGGCTCGGATGCTTTCTGCCGATGGGACGGATAAATAGCCAAACAGCGTTGCGCCAACGGTAATGACCACAGCCGTCACCGTTCCAAGCAGACAGCTTAACGTGGAATAGCGCAAAACCGACCAGCTGCGATATTTACTGCCGCCCATCGTGTATATGACCCAGCCAATCACGGCGATGAAGATAAGTGTAGAAGGGAACACTTGACCCGCTGCCCCAAGAAAGGCTCCAATATCCCCTTTGGTGATGACTAACACGGCACCGATCAAGGACACGAGCACGCATCCCAATGTAAACGGCTGGGGACGTTTCTTGAAAATCATCCATCCAATTAGAATCGAGATCATCGGCATGAGCGATTCCATAATGGAGGCCGTCATCACGCCCGGTGCGCCTAGCAGGTCCTCCCCCCAGAAAATAAAGAGATTATAGACGGTAAAGGCCATCGTCCCGTACCCCCACAAGGAAAGCCCTCTTCCTTCCAATCGAAAAGCTTCCTTGCCTTCTCTCCAAAATAGGATCGCACATAATAGCAGGGTAACTGACCCATAGCGGATGATCGTAAAGTAAAAGGGGTCAATATGTACAAACGCTGCGTGGGCGACAGGAAACATCGCTCCCCATGAAGCTGCAGCAAGAAAACATAAAAAAGCCCCCCACCAAACCCGGTTCTTCAACTTCTTCGCCCTCCGTTCTCTAGTTGCCTCCCTTATCATCGGACATTCCTGACATCTTGTAAAATGACGAATACCAATGACTATTATCATTATTTTTGATATCTTAGAAGAGAGAGGGCAGAAAGGTGGGAGTCATCGTGGAAATTAAGGATTTGGAGATTTTTCAGATGGTCGCGGAGAAAGGAACGATCTCGGAAGCGGCCAAAGAGTTACGGTACGTGCAGTCCAACATCACGATGAGGATTCAGAAGCTCGAACTGGAACTGAACACTCCGCTGTTTAACAGGCATCGCCGCGGCATGACTCTGACGCCGGAGGGGAAGAAACTATTAACGTATAGCAAAAAGATTTTATTGTTAACCGATGAAATGAAAAAAGCGGTCCGGAATAAAGAAGAGCCTTCCGGAAAACTAGATATTGGAACCGTCGAGACGGTCATCCATTTGCCCCAAATTCTATCCAGCTTTATAAAAACCTATCAAAATGTTGACTTGTCGCTATTTACTGGCGTAACCCAAACGCTGGAAGAAGAAGTGTTAAATCATAAATTGGACGGCGCGTTCGTGACCGAATCCGCGTTTCATCCCGATCTTGTCTCGCATGAAGTGTTTCGAGAGGAGCTTGTCTTAATTTCCGATAGGCACGGCGCCACTCTGGACCAATTGAAGAAGGAGCCGTTCCTGTGCTTCAGCCAAGGCTGCGGATACCGGGCGCGGCTTGAAGCTTGGTACAAAGATCAATCCGTCATCCCGCAGAAGGTTTTGGAATTCGGCACCTTGGAAACGATCCTGCAAAGCGTTGTCGTCGGATTGGGCGTCACATTCGTCCCCAGGGCAGCCGTCACCCAAATGGAACAAAACGGCCTCATCCGCTGTCATTCCCTCCCGGAGCAATACAGCAGGATTAAAACCGTCTTTATAAGAAGAGCCGACGCTTATTTAACTTCCACGATGGAGAAATTTCTCGAAACGATCGAAAGGAATAAACAAGCTTCCCTCTAACCGCCAGCAGGCTCCATCGGAATGAATTATGCATGGCCGGTGAATGCAAAATTCGGTATACCGATGAGGTGCGGGCAAGATAATAATCAAGTATGAGGATCACGAGGGGGAAGACAAATTATGAAGGAGAAGTTAATGCAAATGCTGGAGGAGCGCCAGGAGGAGATGATTGCGATCCGGCGCTATCTTCACGAAAATCCCGAGTTATCCTTCCAAGAAGAAAATACAAGCAAGTATATCGAAGACTTCTACAAAGGCAAGGATGTGAAGCTCGATACGAAGGTGGGAGGGGGCTACGGGCTCATCGTAACCATTAACGGAGGAAAGCCCGGGAAGACCATAGGGCTTCGAGCCGACTTTGACGCCCTTCCCATAGAGGAACAAACCGGCTTGCCGTTCCAATCCAAAAATCCCGGCGTTATGCACGCCTGCGCCCATGACGGGCATACCGCTTATTTAATGGTCCTCGCCGACTGCTTACTTGCGCTCAAGGACGAAATCCCGGGGGTCATCAAAATCATCCATCAGCCCGCTGAAGAAGTTCCGCCGGGCGGAGCCATCGGGATGATCGAATCGGGTTTGTTAGACGATTTGGATAACATATTTGGCATTCACTTACTGCCGCTTGGCCCAGCTGGCGTGGTCGGTTATAACAGCGGGTATGTCTTTCCGGGACGCGCATATTTCAAATTAACCATCCAAGGAAGAGGCGGACACGGCTCCTCGCCTCATTTGGCCAACGATGCGATTGTAGCCGGCGCTCATTTCGTGATCGCGATTCAAACGGTTATTAGCCGCCGGTTGAATCCATTCGACATGGGAGTGGTTACAATTGGTTCGTTCGATGGGAAAGGCACCTTCAATGTGATCAAAGACCGTGTGGAGCTCGAAGGCGATGTCCGCGGGATGAGCGAAGAAACGCGTTCCAAAATTGAAGAAGAAGTTCATCGCATGGCAAAGGGAATGGAACAAGAGTTCGGCGTCCAAATCGAACTGGACTATAAGCCTGATTATCCGCCCTTGTATAACGATCCTGAAGTAACCAAGATGGTGGCCAGTTATTTACACAATGCGAATGATCCGAGGATTAAAGAGGTCAGAGAGTTTCCGAAGATGGCCCCTTCCGAAGACTTCGCCCATTATGCGAAGAAGTTCCCGGCCAACTTCTTCTACATCTGTTGTACGCCCGAAGGAGTAACGAACCCTTACTTCAATCATCATCCCAAATTTGACATGGATGAACATGCCTTATTGGTTGCGGCGAAGGCGGTTGGGCATGTGGTGTGCGGCTATTATCAGCTAAGTTAGGAAAGCATTCCTTTTCTATCGATTCGGACGGTAACCTTCACTTGGACAGGCAGCTTGGGGAAGATGCTCTCGACCCATTCGCCCGCGTCTAAATCGCCTCCCTGTGCAGTCCGGTATTTCTCCCCGAAACCGGCAGGGTCCGTTTTTAAATTTTGCAGTTTGTTGATCAAGCTCTCGACGTCCTTCTGAAGGGCATTCGCAATCGCCGCTTCCTGCTCTATCTTCTCGGAATAGGACATGGGGGGACCGGCAGGGTTAGCGTCCAGATCCAATCGAATGCTCATGTCGAGCTTTATTCCTTCCTTCGTGACGTCATGTTTGGTGCGAAGCGCCAATAACGTATAGCTAATGTCTCTTATAGTGAGTGTTGCCGGCCTTAAGCGATCGCCGATGACCATTTGCAAATATTTCGTTTCCTTCGGCGTAAGGGCGCCAACCAATTTCCCTTTGCGAAATAGGCCAAGATTGGCCAGCCGAAGGCGATTCCCTTCTTTCTGTGTTCGAATCTCCATCGCATAGGGAGTTTTCCCCGGTTCATTCAGGTAACTATAGAACTGATAGAGAAAGATCGGCAGGATTTCCATTGAGTCCGAACCGGACTGGGAGAACGTATCGACTAAATAATCCGTCACGGACTGGGGCACTTCCGGTTTCGCTTGCAGGACATCCTTCGTGCTTCCCTTGGTGACGGCAACCCATGGGTTGATCTGGAACTCCTCCCGCCGCATGAAGAGATCGAGAAGGGGCTCGACCCCCTCCTTAGCCAGTTCGTCAGAGAACAAGATGAGCCGGGTGTGTCCGAAGTTCATGTCCCGGGACGTTTTCCGTTTCATCTCGTATAAGGCTTTCGGAATCGTGTCTCCCTCCGATGTCAATATGTAATTGGGCGGTTTTTCCTCGGCCCCTCCCCCTCCTGCCGGAGAGAGCGCAGAAAATTTCCCCGGAACGGCGATCAACGCGTGTATTTTAACGCCTGTATCGCCTTTGTCGAGGCCAATCGCGGTAACAAACGAGATTCGGTTTAGCTGCTTCGTACGCGAGCAGCCCGCGATCATGGCCAGGCACATCACAGCGACAAGCAAGCGAAACATCCGGTGTCTCATGTCTTGATTCTCCTCAGCAGAAGGATGGCGTAGAGCAGGGCGGGAAAGACGAATAAGAGGAGGAAGCTATAATAGCCCAGCCATAGGGGGGCCATGAGGAAAAAGTAAGGGAGATCTACCTTCCAAAACACGGCCGCCGTGATTCCGCTGACTAGCAGAATAGGGACAACGCCTAGACGGATCCCCAACGTTTGTGCCAGGCTCAGTGCCGCACACCGCATCAGGAAAGCATTGCCGACGACCTTAAAGTAGATTAAAAGGACGCTGCCCCAAAAAATGACGCGTTCGAAAATAAAATTCTCAATATGGACAGCGCTCTGTCCGTAAAACACCACGTACTCCATTTTTTGAGCCGTATGGATGCCGAACGCCGCGATACTCATGGCAACCAGATAGGATACTAATACGGTGAGAAGGGTCATATAGCCGCTCAGCGAAAGGAAGGTCACGTTCGTATGTTTTCGGCTAATCAGGGTGACGGCAGCCAAAGGCGACAACATGCCCATGACGGTCGCAGCCGCCACATCCGGATGGATCATTTCCTGAACATGGAACATCGGCTGCAGCCAGCTCCAGTGGGTTTCCGTCAGCATGGACAACGTCGCTGCGAAAAAAACAGGAACGCCTATGATCATAAGGACTTGCGAATAACGGATCAACGTTTCCATGGGAAACAGGGCGGCACATGCTGTGATAAGCACATCCGTAACGATAGCGTCTCTGGAATCGCCGTATTGAAAGACTCTGGAGGAAAAGTCGCCGCTTAACGCGATGGTGTACGCGGCAATGCCCAGGTAGAGAATGCCGTACAGGATGTAAGCGACGGGGGTCGCCCAGCGGAACAGAATCTCGCCGCAGGCCAGCATGAGGGAGACATCTCCGCACCGTTTGCTAATCTGAAGGCTCATCCATGTTCCAGCTAAGGCCAAGAGCAGGATGGGAAATAAAAACCATACGCTATTCCTGCCCACACCCTCCAATATGGCGGAGATCGGCCGGCTGATCGATACAGGGAAGATCGTAACAAAGATCAGAATAGAGTAGTTGAGCTTCGGTTCATACGTGATTCGTTTCAAAGCTGATCCTCGCCTTTCCGGAGTCGAATCCGTCTGGTGCCTTTCGCAGCCGGACTATAAGTGGAAGGGCGAAAGGGGTTCATCATGACAGGCAATCGAAGAAGGGCGTCGCTGAACAGCTCCTTTAATTGGAACGTACTAAGCGGAGAGAGATAAGGGACGCCCACCGACTTGATGTGGCACAAATATAACAAGATAAACGCCGAGCCGATGGCCATGCCGTTAAGTCCCCAGGGAATGGCCAGCACCATGAGGGCGTAGCTCATCATTCTCCAAGCCACCCCAATCATGTAATTGGCTACCGTGTAGCTGCCTACCGCCACAGCTCCCGTGATGACGATCATAATGTTGCTGACCAAATGCGATTGCGCCGCGGACGAACCGATAATCAGACCGCCTACGATGGTGGCCGTTCCTCCGATGACCTTCGGCAGCCGCACCGTCGCTTCATTGATCAACTCGAGCAAGACCATCATAATCAATACCTCGATGTAAGCCGGATAGGGCACCCCTTCACGGCTGGCAGCGACCGCGAGCATAAACTGGATGCGAAGCACATCATAGTTCACCGAAGTAATCGAGACATAGAGCCCGGGAAGAAACAGAGTCGTGATCAAGCCTGTAAAACGAACCATTCTAAGGAACGTGCCGGAAAGGGAAGGAAAATAAAAATCATCCGTGGCCTGGTATAACGCGATGACCGTAGCTGGAAAGATAGCGCCGGTAGGTGACGTATCGGCAAGGAGAAGAACTCTGCCCTCCATAATAGAGGGAACCACTTTATCCGGTCTTTCTGTCGTTTGAAACAAGGGAAACGGGTTAAAAGGCTTGGTTTGGTTGGTGATCATATGCCCTAATTGGGTCGTATCCACGAGGACATCCAGTTCTATGGTCTGCAGCTTCTGCCGCAGCTGGTCCAGCACCTGCTTGTTGACAAGGCTCTTCATATAAACGAGGTTTACCGTCGTTCGGGATTTGGTGCCAACCGTAAACGACTCGATAAGCAGATCTTCATGGCGAATGCGTCTGCGGATCATCGAGAGGTTTATCTCCAGGTCTTCCACGAATGCGTCCTTGGGGCCAATTAACGAATGCTCGGTTTCCGGAGGAGTAACGGAGCGGTCGTGCCACTGCGAAACATCCGCGGCGACCGCTTTTTTTAGCCCGTTAGCCAGAAAAACGCACTTTCCCTCAAACAGCTGGAGGGCGACCGAGGAGACCTTTTTGTCGACCAAGTTTCCATTTATCGGGAGTCCATTTTGGACGAAAAGGGCGGAAAGATCGCCCGAATCCCTTTCTTCCAGAAAGGCGTCTTGTATGGGTTGCAAAAATAGTTCATGGATCTTGGTCCGATCCGTGATAGTAGATAAATACAGGAGAACAGCCTGGGGCTCCTTCTCTTCTGCCGGGGGCAGCAGGTGGATCCGTAAATCTGCCGGGTTTCCCATGAACTCGGTTATGCTCTTGACGAAAGACCGGATCAGTCTAACCAACCTCCCCTCGTGTATACGCCATTTTACTTATTTCCAATTCCCTGCCGTATGATACAAAGAGCAGTCCTATAAAGTCGGGAACCTAGCATAAACCGCTAAAATAATTGATTGACTAGTTAGTCAACGTGAAATATACTAACAGCACGAGGTGAACCAAGAAATGGCAGAAAAGCGAAATGAACGGAACGATAAGCTTCGGGAGGAACGCAGAGAGCAGATTCTGGAGGCCGCCTTGGAGGTCTTTGCCCGGAAGGGGTTTGTCGGTACGAAGGCGAGCGACATTTCCAAATACTCGGGCCTCAGCCATGGGCTGACGTATCATTATTTTGAATCGAAGGATGAGATTTTCACCGAGCTGGTCGAGCGTGCTCTCAAATCAGCGGCTGCGGTCATTGACTATGCGCTCCTACAGCCAGGCACTTCGGCAGATCAATTAACCTGGCTGACCGGCATTATCCTCTCTCATACGGGGGGCAGCTCCTCTTATCCATTTCTCTTGATGGTGCAGGCCTTTACGATGGAGTCCATCCCTCCGAAGGCAAAGGAATTGGTCGCGGAGTATGAAGGGCTGCCCAGAATAAGAATGGCGGAGCTGGTCCGAAAAGGACAGGAGGAGGGGAGCTTCCGGGAAGGTGACCCCGAGCAATTGGCCTATGTCTATTTATCCGCGATCCAGGGCTTGAGCTTCAGCTCCTTTGCCGCGGGCCGGTCCTTTCCCGTCGACCCGGCTCACGTCAATCAGCTGTTGCTCAACTAAACAAGCAAGCGTTCGGCTGCTTTCCTGGCAGTCCGGAAACATTCGGAGAGGGCAGAGACCCTGGAGAGGGAGTTCGTTATGAGAACATGGGTAAAGCATGAAGACCCAGCCAACAAATACGGAGCCACGTTTACGCTTGGCAGCAGGGAGATCGAGCTTCCTCCCGGGGCCGTTATCTCCGTCACCAGAGGAGAACAGTTTACTATTCCGAGGCTGATTCTCAACGGAGTGATCAATCAATTCATTATGAAAGCCATGCCCAAGAACGAAGATTTGCTGTATGCCGAGCTGAGCGGGCAGATGCAGGGAGGAATTGGCCAGACGGTAACCGTCTGGAGAGACGGGAAGCAGATGACTCGATTTCGCACGAGCGGCTCCCACAATTTCGGCCGGAAGTTTTTTAGTTGGGTGTTCTACAGCGGGAAGGTTCAATCGTACTTTTTGACATGGCCGCACGAGGGGAAGCTCCCTTCCGCGGAAGAGATGACAACCTATGTCAAGACGTATGGCCGCCATTTTGATGGGGGAGCTTTAAAGAAGAAGGCAACCCCGCCTCCCCTGAACAAGCATGCGTAATCTGCTTGCAAGGAACGCCTATGAAAGCCAATAGAGGGAACTGGATGGAACTGGGAATAGGGCCTCCCCGATGGGAGGCCCTTGGTGTTGTTCTATTGGGCGGGAGCGAGAACGAGAGCCCGGAGGGGGGCCTCCTGGTCGTTGTCCATGCCCATAAAGACGGCGGTGTAATAGACATCGTCTTGCTTCCACAAGTAATACGTCATGCTTCTGAACTTCTCGCTGCCTAAGCTGCTATCGGACGTATAGGTGGGGCTCATGTAAACATGGTCCGGGTCGGCATAAGCCGAGAGCTCGACGCCGTTAATCTCCAGCGTTCGAACAGGCGATAGCTTGGTCACGTCGAATAGCGGAGTGCTGCTCTGATACAGCGTGAGCTCGTCATTGAGATCGATGCCTTCGGCCTCCTCCATTAGTCGATAAGAATTCAGCAAGGAATCCGCATGGGGGCGAAACGAGAATCCGGTATTCTGATCGCCTGCTCGGAGCAGGATCGAGTCGCTAAGCTTGAGCGGGGTATTGGCCAGGGCAGAGGGGAGCTTCACCGGAAAGCCCAGAATGTCCTTAGCTTGGGCCAAATCCGCCTTCCCGTATAGCGGGAAGGAATTCCCTTGTCCGTCGTATCGGACATGCTGAAGCTGCTGGGGGTAAGTAAAGGAGGCCACGACCTTCGCGAGCTCCTCCTCCGAAAGATTCCTTCTATGCAGCGGAGTGCCTTCTTTCAACGTATGGTTCTCGCTGTAATAATTGATCGCGTACCAGACGCCGTCATTCTGCCAGACGAAGCTTTTGGCGATCTCCGGCGCATGCTGCTCGTACCCTTGCGTTTGCGTCACTAACGTTCCTTGGACCCCGCCCCGTGTAGCCTCGTCATGCCGATAGGTGACGGCCAGCGGAGCCCCCCAAGTCCACGGGGCAATATTCCCGGTGCCCCATACCAAATCGTGCGTCTTCAGCAGGTTTCCTTTGGAGGCGACGAGCTCGAAGATCGTCTCGGTTTCTTTGCCGAAATCCGAGACAAAGGTCAAGTAGGCTAGATTGTCGGTGCGGTTGACGTAGTGCTCGAGAACTTCCGCATTTTGCAGCTGATACCCGGGAGGGAGATAATCCGGTACTTGGTAGGTGAAACCGGCGTACTCGTTCGCCCGCTCCAGATTAGCGAACCATTTGGCCCAATCGTTCAATCGGGTGATGTTAAGGGAGGAGCTGCCTGCCTTCTCGGCTCCACTGCTTGTACCGGCATCCGCATTGGAGCTTCTCGCAGTCTCCGATGCGCTCGTAAGCATGGTGGCGCTCAAGGCAAGCACCAAAAGGATCGCGGCGGCGGACAGCTTGTACGAGCCCTTCTTGAATTTGGCAATCATCGTGATTCTCCGTCTCATATCCGACCTGGTTTCAAAGAAATGCGAGAGATTGCCTTGAAAGGAAGGTCTTCGGGTAAGGAACCGAGCCAGCATAAGAAGCGTCATGCCGTACGACGAAGCTTCCCGCTCACCCAGCACCTCGAGCACGCCCGCGTCGCAGGCGACCTCCCGATCGGCCTTCATTGTTCGAACGGCCAGCCAAACGGCAGGATTGAACCAATGGATTCCGAGAGACAGCGTCCATAGGGCATGGATCCATAAGTCTTTGCGTTTGTAGTGGGTCAGTTCATGCAGCAGCACATGTGTCAGCTGCCGGGAATCGACAACCGCCGCGATATCCTCAGGCATATAAATCGCGGGCTTCGTTAAGCCGTACAGGCACGGGCTGGAAAGCTCGCTTGTCACATAGACGGGAAGCGGGCTTCGGATACCCAGTTTCTCTCTGCATGCCTGAACAATGGAGAGGATCTCTCCACCCGCGGGCCTGCGGGAGGTTAGCATCGTTCGTCTAAATGTCCACGCGGATAGCAGGTAAGAGACGCTGAACACCAGCAGGCCTCCAAGCCAGACAAGCGAACCGATCGCCAGCCAGCTCCACTCGGGGCGGCCGTTCCCGGACGAGGTCTCTTGAGCGGCAGGCTGTCCGGCCGCTGCTTGCGGTGCTTCTGCGCGGTTCGTGACCGGATCGGGAAGCGGCTGCTCTGCTCCGCTTGAGGGGAGAAGGCTCTTCGGTGGGGAGCCAGGGCCGAAGGGGCCGTCCCATTGAGTGCTCTTCTGGTGGAGCTCCTGTGGGAGCAAGTTAAACAAGCTGACCGAGCTTTGGGGAGCGACAGGAACGAGAAGCTTGATTAGGACCAGGAGCCATAGGCCTTGAATGAAGCGGGGGCTAAGGCGTTTCTGGAACAGCTTGCGGACCAAGAGCAGCAGGCCCAGCATGACCGTCGCTGCCAGGGACGCCGTCAACAAGAGGGAAACGAGCATCTCGAGATGTCTCATGATTGTTTCTTTTTCCGCAGAAGCTTCTCCAGCTCCTCAATGTCATGGTCGGAGAGCTTCTCCTCTTCGAGGAATTTCGCGCACAGCATGCCGACGGCCCCGTTATAGACCCGGTCCAGGAAGGAGCGGTTCTCTGCCTTCAAGTAATCATCGTGCGAGACTAGCGGATAGTAGAGATAGGTTCGGCCGGATTTTTCGAAACGGATCGCATTTTTCTTGTGCAGCCGGTTCAGGAACGTCTTGATCGTCTGATCCGACCACTCCATCTGCTCCTGCAGCTCATGAATAATCTCTTGGGCCGATAAAGGCTCCTTTTGCCAGAGAAGCTTCATCACTTCGCTTTCGGCTTCGGTGATGCGAGGCGGCTCGTTCACGGTCTTTCCCTCCTTTTGCTTTAATTGTTTACATCTGTAAACTTAAGTTAAATTTACACGCGTAAACGTTTGGTGTCAAGTGGAGGGCTAACCAGAAAAAGGATTTTCCCATCCTACTGCAACGATTTTAGCCTCGGAGAAGTGCCCGGACGAAAATGGCTGAAAATAAAAAAGCGACACCCACGGACAAGAAAACCGGTCCTGGGCTATCGCCTTTATTCAAGGAATTCGTTCAATCGGTTTCAGCGGGATCGCGCAGCAAGCCTCTTTTGCGCAAGGTGTCGGCAATGGGGGAATGGGAAAGCAGCTTTTGCAGCGTATCGCTGACCATGCTCATTTCCTGGTTCGGAAACAGCAGCCCTAGGTCCCGGTACATGTTCTCTTCAAACTCTTCAATAGTTCGGGCCTTCTCCGTTCCCGTCGGCGTTAGCCGCAAGTAGACGAAGCGGGCGTCGCTAGGATGAGGCTCCTTTTCGACGAGACCGTCTTGCACCATCCGGTCAATAAGCCGGGAAGGGCTGCCCGATTCGCAGATGAGCAGCTCCCCCAGGTCCTTAAGAGTAATGGGCTGATGCTGGCCCAGCACTCGAATGACTTCGGATTGCGCGGGAGTCAGTCCGATCGCTTTCATGGATGCGTTCATCTGCCTTTGACCCAGACGTTGGGCCGCGAGGATCAAATAACGGAAGCGTTCTGCGTCGAAGTGGGCAGACGTCATGACTCCTCCTCCAAACGTTACGTAATGGTTTGAGGGACGATAGCCGGATCATGATTGACGGCTACCATCCGGCAATCGCTTCTTTGGGAAAATTGCTGCACCCATTGAAGAGACTGGGCGGCTTCTTCTTGGCTGGACGTCACGCCGGGCAGGATGAAGTCTTGCCACGACCGTTCGGCGTACCCGACGTCGCTTGCCAGCAGCACCCATCCTCCACCCGTTTGTACCAAGAGGGAGAATTGCCCTTTGCTATGACCGGGCGTGTGCACCAGATAGAGAGAGCCGTCATCAAACAAGTCAATGCCCCTATTATAAGGGCCGAACGGGATGGCTTTCAATGTAAACGTCTCGATGCCCACTCCCTGCCACATTCCGGGGATGTAGCCTAAGTCCCGCTGGGCAGCCTTCCATTCGATCTCACTTGTGAGGATACGTTTGGCACCGGCAACCTGCTTCAGCCCGCTGACGTGGTCGGAATGGAGGTGGGTAAGCAGGACGAAGTCGAGATCGGCATCCCGCAGACCGTGGGCGGCAAGCTGCTCCCGAACCGATTGTCCCGGGGGCAGCTGCCCTTTGTACATGGCATGCGACAGCCAACCAAGATGTTTCCTAGGCTGCGTGCGCATCTCCTCGTGCCAGCCCGTATCGACCAAGATCCTTCCCTTCGGGTGTTCGATCAGGTACGTGGAAACAGGGACCCAGCGTTTTTTCTCGGCCGGTCTCAGAAAGCCGGTGAACGGTGCCGGGTGCAGAGTCTTTTCCTTGAAAGCAAGAGACTGGTCGATATAAACCGACCCGGTGTGCCAGATATGAATGGTCGTCACGATATAAGCGCTCCTTTAGATGACACGTCATCTATCTTTGTTTTTCTATACTAAATGACGTGTCATCTAATTTCAATCCTTTTTTGCCCTGTGCCCAGCTCCTAAGGAATTCGCCTTTACCTGGGTAAGGCGCTGCTTGTCTCGCTCTAGGAACGAAAGACCGACGATATCGCTTCTTATGATAAGCTGAAGGAAGAAGGGTCACGTAGAAGATCTACTACCCTGCAAGATGGTGCAGGAAAGGTCGGGAGAAGGTCTGGCAGGGTTGGTATGCTTTGGTCAGCGGGGAGGCGAGAGAATGGAAATGCTGGCGCGGCTGAATGAGGCGTTGGCCTATGTAGAGGAGAAGCTGACGGAGACGGTGGACTACAAGGAGGCGGCGCGGATTGCCTGCTGCTCGGAGTACCATTTTACGCGCATGTTCTCCTTTCTAGCGGGCATCTCGCTGTCGGAGTACATCCGGCGCCGGCGTCTGACGCTGGCCGCTCAGGAGCTGAGCGGCGGGGACTGCAAGGTGATCGACGTAGCGCTCCGATACGGCTACGCCTCGCCGGACTCCTTTGCCCGGGCGTTCCAGAGCATGCACGGCGTGACGCCGTCGGAGGCCCGGCTGTCGGGGCAATCTCTCAAAGCCTTCCCGCGGATGACTTTTCAGCTGACCATCCAAGGAGGCAGGGAAATGAACTATCGGTTGGAAGAGAAAGACGCGTTTCGCATCGTGGGTATCCACAAACGGGTGCCGATCCAGTTTCACGGAGTCAACCCGGAGATTGCCAAGATGTATGAAAGCTTGACGCCGGAGAGGATCGCGACCTTGAAAGGCTTGTCGAACATGCAGCCGGCGGGCATCATCAGCGCGTCCGTGAATTTTGGCGAAGGGCGGATGGAGGAGCAGGGGGAGCTCGATCACTATGTCGGGGTCGCCACGACGAAGGAGGCTCCCGCCGGGCTGGCGCAGCTGGAAGTTGCTGCTTCCCAATGGGCGGTCTTCACGGCTGTCGGACCGTTTCCAAGCGCACTACAGGAGGTGTGGGGACGGATCTATTCCGAATGGTTCCCATCCTCGGAGTACGAGCTGAGCCCAGGGCCGGAGCTGCTGTGGAACGAGCATCCGGATGTCACGTCGCCGCAGTATCGAAGCGAGCTGTGGATTCCCGTCACGAAGAGACAACGAAGCTAGCGCGCAGCGGCACGCGGGAACCGAAGCCCATTCCCAGGAGGGAATGGGCTTTTGGGATTGGCTGGCTATCGATACGGATATCCAGATGGAAAAGCGTCGGAATAGGCATTCCGCCATCTTCCCAAGGCCACTGGGTTTATATTATTCTGAGTAGGACAACACGTTGGAGGCTCGCCCAGAAGGGTCCCTTACGTCAACTTAATATATCCGTTAGATTAACTCGTGCCGCAGTATGCTTCAAGCCATATGGCTTTGCTGCATAGATTCACTTATTCCGAAACCATGGAGGGAATGGGCATGAAGGAATGGCTCGAAGCAAGCAAGAACGCTGAGGACAAATCGGGATCCGGGATCGGCCGAAGGCAGCTGCTGAAGACGGTTGGCCTCGCGAGTGTCGCGCTGGCGGCCGGCAGTCTGCTTGAGGGAGGGAAAGCGTCGGCTAGCGTAACCGGTGTGTACCTCGACGTGAAGGATTTTGGGGCGGCCGGCAACGGGGTGGCAGACGATTGGGCCGCGTTCCAGGCGGCGTTCGACGTCGCCAAAAATCCGAACGATGTGCAGAACAGCAACAAGTCGGTCACGATTGTGGTACCGGAGGGCACCTATGTCGTCCGGCAGGAATTGCGCCTGTACCGCAACACGACGCTGCTGATGGCGCCGAAGGCCCGTATCGTTCGGATGCACAACGGCTATATTCTCAAGAACGGCTTCAAAAATTCCTCGGATCCGCAGGGCGCACCGGAAACGTACGGGGGCTACGACGGGCATGGGAACATCAAGATTGTAGGCGGCACGTTCGACATCAATGCGGACGAGTACCCGAGCAAAGCTTCCGGCTTCCATTTCGGCCATGGTGACGGCTTCTTCATCGACGGCATCACGATGCTCGACGCGGCGAACTCGCATGGGATAGAATTCAACGCCTGCCAGAATGTCGTGGTGACCCGCTCCAAGTTCCACGGCTATATCGGAGAGGGCTCTATCAACGAGGCGATCCAACTGGATCTGGCATACCGGGGACTGACGACGATCGGACGGGATGACGGAACGGCGTGCCGCAATGTTCATATTACGCAATGCGAGTTCAAAGGAAGCTCGACGCCGGGAGCCGTGTCTTGGTACCGGGCCGTAGGCTCGCACACCGCTATGGCGGGGAAGTGGCATGAGGATATCTGGGTGACGAACAATACGATCGAGAACAGCGGATCGTTCGCCATTCGCGCCTATTCGTGGAGACGCTTTCATATCGATAACAACCATTTGATCAATTGCGCCGCCGGGATCAACGTCCGGACGAGCATCGTCGGGACGCATACGATAGACGTCAACGGCAACCAGACCAATACGTCCCAGCCGTCCGAGAGCGGAACCGTGAGCGGCAACCTGATCGTCGGCGGGCTGACGAACGGGAGAGCGATCGAGGTGTACGGCGGCGACAACGGAAGGCCGACCGGGATCATGGTGATCGGCAACGATATTACCGCGAACAGCGCCACCAGCATCAACGACGGCATCAACATTCACTATGGCGACAACTGCATCGTCTCGAACAACCGGATCAGCGGCGTCGGCGGCAGCGGCATTGCGGTCAATGCCGACAGCCTGGACACGGTGGTGGACGGCAACTCGATCGAGGATGCCAAGAGGCATGGGATTCTGGTCGACGGCGGGTGCCATTACACCAAGGTTACCGGCAACAACATCAAGCTCGTCGATCAGATCGGCATCTATGTGAACGGGTCGATGGAGAGCATCACGGTCACCGGTAACACGATCGCCGGCGTCAACCGGTCCGGCGCGGACAACGAATTCATCAAGTTCAACGGCAGCGTCAAGCGTGTCGTCCTGTCGGCCAACAGCGTCCGCAACTTCAGCACCAACGCCGTGACGACCAAAGGGCTGACGGTTTCGTCCTCCTCCGATATCTTCGTGAGCGTCGGCAACAATTTCCTCGGATTCACGGTTTCGAACGCCGCCACGAATCAAAAGGTGTTCGATTTGGTCTAGTCCGTCTTAACGGAAGGACAAGCCCGAATGGGTTCTACCTAATACCGATCCAACAAACGCGTGGTCTTGGACCATGCGTTTGTTTGCATTTGCTTCGGTGGAAAACCACTTTGGGGCGGATAGCTCCTGTCCAGCGGCATGTTTGGCGTGCCTGTGCGCTGTGATATACTGGGGGCAACGAAAACGGGGAATGCCGCATGCTCCGGAGCAACAAGACAGCTGAAACGGAGGCCGAAGAGATGCCCAAGACGATTGTCGAAAAATTGAATTTGCAAAAGTATAAAAAGATCCTCGTCCTGAACAAACCGGAGGGAGAAGAGCTGCTGGAAGAGCTGACCGGTTACGATACGGAGTTCAAAGAGAGCCGCTACGATCTCATCTTTGCTTTCGTCCTCGATCTGGCATCGCTGCAAGCACTCGTCGCCCGCGTCATAGAGAACGAGTATTTACACGACGGCGGCTATCTGTACGCTGCGTATCCCAAGAAGGGGAACAAGGTGTACCCCACCTATATTCACCGGGACAGCTTATTGGAAGGGTTAGGCGCCGGCGAAGACGGCTATATTGGGACAAGCACGCTCAAATTCGCGCGGATGGTCGGGCTTAACGAAGTGTTTACTGTAGTCGGCTTCAAGGAAGAGGCCAAGAAGAAGACTTCCTCCAAACCGAGCCAATCTGTGGACGATTACGTCAACTTCATTCCGGAAGTGGAGAAGGACCTTCAGGATTCGCCGGAGGTGCTGGCTTTTTACCAGTCGCTCACCCCGGGCTATCGCAAGGATTGGGCTCGGTATGTGTATAGTGCGGTGCAAGAGGAAACAAGATCCAAACGAAGAGCCGAAATGAAGGATATTCTGGGCGCAGGGTATAAAAGCATCGACATCTACCGCAGAAGATAAGCGGGCGTTCGTTGCCGAGCCATCAGAAGCAGAGCCGGGTTCAGACCCGAATAACCAATCGGCCGGCAGCAGCCAAGTCGCTCCTTTGCGAACCATGGCTATGCATGATGGGTAAAGAGGAAGAGGAAACTAATCCAAAACCATTAAAAGGAGACCCCATGACTGAGAACCTAACGGGAACCAAACCAGGGTGGAACTTCGATAACAGCTATGCCCGGCTTCCGGAAGCTTTCTATTCGCTTGTCGACCCAAGCCCGGTCCGCGCCCCGAAGCTGGCGGTGTTCAATGAGCCGCTGGCCGCCTCGCTGGGACTGGACGCTACGGTGCTGCAGAGCGAGGAAGGCACCGCCGAGCTTGCGGGCAACCGGGTGCCGGAGGGCGCGGAGCCGCTGGCGCAGGCGTATGCCGGGCACCAGTTCGGCTATTTTACGATGCTGGGCGACGGCCGGGCCATTCTGCTCGGCGAGCAGCTGACGCCGCAGGGCGAGCGAATGGACATCCAGCTGAAAGGGGCGGGTATTACTCCGTATTCCCGCCGGGGCGACGGCCGGGCTGCGCTCGGACCGATGCTGCGCGAATACATCATCAGCGAGGCGATGCATGGACTCGGGATCCCGACCACCCGCAGCCTGGCGGTCGTCGATTCCGGCCAGACGATCATCCGCGAGGAGATGCAGCCTGGCGCCGTGCTGACCCGCGTGGCGGCGAGCCATCTGCGTGTGGGGACGTTCCAGTACGCCGCGGCCAGAGGTGAGCAGGACGATCTGCGCGCTCTGGCGGATTACGCGCTGCAGCGGCATTATCCGGAGGCAACGAATACGGAGAACCGTTACCTCGCCCTGCTCCAGGAGGTGATCGGCCGCCAGGCGGCGCTGATCGCCCAGTGGATGCTCGTCGGGTTCATACACGGCGTGATGAACACCGACAATATGGCGCTCAGCGGAGAGACGATCGACTACGGCCCGTGCGCCTTCATGGACAGGTATGACCCGGCGACAGTGTTCAGCTCGATAGATACCGGCGGCCGGTACGCCTACGGCAACCAGCCGTCGATCGCAGCCTGGAACCTCGCCCGGTTCGCGGAGAGCCTGCTGCCGCTGCTGCACGAAGACGAGGAGGAAGCCGTGCGAGTGGCCGAGGAGGCGTTGGCCGGCTTCTCCGAGGCATACGAGCGGCATTGGATCGCCGGCATGCGGGCCAAGCTGGGGCTTTTCGGGGAGGAGGCCGAGGACCCGGCGCTCATCGGCGACCTGCTGAAGCTCATGCATCAGCATCGGGCGGACTATACCAACACATTCCGAGCGCTGACGTTCGAGACTCTGGAGGGCGAGCCGCTGTTCGGCACCCCGGCATTCGCCGAATGGCAGAAACGGTGGCAGGCGAGACGAGGTAGGCAAGCGGAGTCGCCGGATGCCTCGCGCGAGCGGATGAAACGAAGCAACCCGGCTGTTATTCCGCGCAACCATCGGGTGGAGGAAGCGCTCGAGGCGGCGGTACGCGAGGGGGATTACAGCGTCATGCACCGGCTGCTGGCCGTCCTCGCCTGCCCCTACGCGCACACCACCGAGCAGGCGGACTATGCCGCCCTGCCTCCGGAGTCGCCGCGTCCGTACCGTACCTACTGCGGGACATAAGGGTGGGGACAAGGAGCGCGGAAGCAGGCGTCCGGCTGTAAGAAGACAGGCATCCCCGGGTCGCGGATGCCTGTTTGGCGTACCCGCCGAACCCGGACGCTGCCGGGATTGGCCCTCCTGCATGGCGGGTCTTAGAGTAGGGAAACCTGTCCGTACTCATAAACAAACGAGGTGAAACGTCCATGTCGAACACTCATGCTGCCAACCAGGAAGCGGTCGAAACGGTTCGGGATCTCATTAAAGGCATCGACACGGCCATGCTGACTACCATGTCGGACCAAGGACTGGTCTCGCGCCCGATGCAAACCCAGGAAGTCGAATTCGACGGGGACCTGTGGTTCCTGACCAAAAAAGACACGAACAAGTACCGGGAGCTCCAGCGGAATCCCCAGGTAAACGTGGCTTACGCCGACAAATCCTATGTCTCGATACGAGGGGAAGCGGAGCTCGTGGAGGACCGGGCCAAGATCAAGGAATTCTGGAACCCGCTTTACGCGAAGCTGCTGGACACCTCCAGCGACGATCCGAATCTCGTTCTGATCAAGATCCAGGCGGAGACCGCCGAGTATTGGGAAACCGGCAGCAAGACCAAGATGGTCAAGAAGCTTTTCTCGAGACTGACGGGGAAAGGCTCTGGGGAAGACGATCTGAACCAGACCGTCGAATTGGAAGGGGACCGTTAATCGGACGGTCGCCCGCTCGGCGGAAGCCGCTGCTTCCGGTAGAGCATAAGGCCGAGACCTGGGGCCTCCTGAAGACCTCTGCACGCGGCAGAGGTCTTTTTTTGGCATCCTCCGGGACGGTCGGATGAAGAAACCGGGCTGACGCAAATTATCGGCGGAGGATGGTTGTGAAACGGCCGGGTTCTCTCACTTAGGTAGCATAGCCGTTAGCAAACGGATGGGGAAGTTTGATAACGGCGCCCCAAACCTACCTAAGGAGGAACTAATATGACAGCGACTTACGATTACGGCGCGTATACGGTTAACGGAAAGAATCTGCATCTGAAATGGCTTGAGGCGGATATCAATGAGGTCACCATCCGCAACGTTGGCGCTACGACGGTGGGCAACTCCGGTTATTACGGAGTGAACGGAACATTTTTCGACAACTCTTCGTCCAGCAGCACCTACGGATATTTGACCGGCATCGCCATCCAGAACGGCAGTATCGTCCGGCAGGCGGGCGGGACACAGGATTACACGACGTTCAGCAGCGGCGGACGGGGAGCCCTCGTCAAGCTGTCCAACAACTTGGCCGACGGCACTTTTCTCTTCGAGAAGCGATTCTATGAGTTCCCCGTCACGCACAACGGATATACGATCCAGCAATCGAACGTCCAATGGGCGATCGGCGGGATCAGTCTGTATCTCGGCGAAACGCTGACGGAGTCCGCGTTCAACTCCCGGATGGTCAGCGAGAAGGCTCCCTCGTACAGCAGCAATGTGGCCCGTACGGCAATCGGCTACAAGGGCGCCAACAAAGTGATCCTGTGCACGTTCTTCGATGGGAACGATCTATGGAACGGAGGGAAGGGCTGCACGATCTGGGATGTCCGCACGGTCATGAAAGACAAGTTCGGCTGCACGATGGGCGTTAATCTCGACGGAGGCGGCTCTACGCAGATCCGCTTCAAGCAAGGAACGTCCAGCAACTATCATGAGACGGAGGCCCGAAAAATCTTCAGCATGGTGACCGTTCCTATGTAAGCCGAGAAAAATCTCCACAGTGTGTGGAGATTTTTCTCGTTCGCCCTGGAACTCTTGAGGTGCTTACTCGGTCTATAGGAGTGGGGACCAAGAAAGGGGAGAGAATGGATGACAGGAATAGGTAGAGGAATAGCCGGATTCTTGCTGCTGACACTATTGTCCGGCTGCCTGCAGGCGCCGGAGCCGCAGAGGAGCACGCCGTACATCCCGGGCCCAGCGTCGCCGTCTCCTTCCATATCGTCGCCAAGCCCGATCCGCACGAATGGATCTTTGAAGCCGGACGTGGACGAGAAGAGGATCCCCGTCTCCGATAAGGACCCGCTGGTCTATCGCTATCTCTCCGATGTGGAGTTGGATCGCGCGTCTGTCGAGCAAGCGATCCGGGAACAGACATCGAGCAATCTAGCGGAGAGGAACCCGGTTCCCTATCAGCTGAATTGGCAGTCCGACAAGGAATTCACGTTGATATTCACGAATTTGGCGCCACGGGAAACGATCCATGTCAGCGCCCGGCAAGCCAAGACGAAAGCGCCCGGCATGCTGAATGAAGACGCCCCTCATCTCTTTGAGCTGGTGTTTCAGCATAGAGCGGCAAGTGCGTCTCCCTCTGTCGTACTAACCGACTACAATCTCTACCAGCACGTTTATACCGAAACGACTACGGCAGGTCCAATCGAGCTTCTCCGCCAAGCGGGGACCGGGAAGGCGCTGCTCTATTCCCAGGACGAGCGGCAGATCCGGCTTCAGGACTTGCAGTCGGGCTTCGCCCTTACGGTGCCCATCCCCGAACACAAAGAAAGCCGTCTGGAACAGGTTCACGGCTTTAAACACGTTCAAGTGTCGAGCACCGTCCAGGGGGAGTTGCTGGATGTCGTCCTATCTCATGCCCAGGTATTCCGGCTGAATATGCGGACCAAACGAAAGGATTTGGTGTATACGTCTCAGCTGCCTATTCTCGGAGTTTCCACCTCCCCGGACGGGAAGTCGATCGGACTGATGGTGGCCCGGGACGAGTCCTTACGGACAGAAGCGGATCTAGTCGTCATCAGCGACAAAGGCACGGTCAAGCTAACCGTTCCCCGGGCAGCCTTTCTGTCCCACAGTGACGGCTACTTGACCTCCTATCCGCTCGAATGGGGAGATGACCATACGGTAAGAGTCCGAACTGAATTGCCTGGCGAGAGTGGGCTGGGGCATCACGTTATCGATGTCGCGACCAAAACCGGAGAAAAGGTACCCGACGCAGACGTGGAGCTCGTTCGGACAATCCGGCGGGAGGAGAAGGAGATGGTCCCTTACTTGTCACCGGATAAGAGCAAGCTCGTTTATTTGACCCGCTCCAACGCCGACTTTTTCAAGGAGCTGTGGATGACGGACATCAGTGGCGGGCCGCCTCGTTTCGTGGGAATGGGACGTTTTCTTGGTTGGACGTCCCCGGATACGTTCGCATGGGTGGAATACGGCAAGGAATGACAGAGAAGAAAGGGGGGACCCCCCTTTTTTTTATTTGGGAGGGACCAGTAGGAAAAAACAGCTATAAAAAAATGGAAAAAACATGCTACAATGGGAACATTAGTTCCTATTTTTTCGTATTTAGGTTGTTTTTCATTTCGGTTTCCGCACTATAAGACTCAGAAAACCTAGGAGGGAATCGAATGAACGTCCATTTTTTATCTGATGAGCAGAAGGAGTTATTCACCCAATACCAGCAGACGCATTCTCCGTTATTTATAAATTGGATCATTCGGCACTTTTTCGAAACGCCAGAGCATGTTTTGCTCCTCTGTCTGTTCCTGCAGACCAACGATCAGGAGAGCAAGGACTGTCTTGAGGAAGCCTTTCGCCGGTTTTTCTTCGCGATCCGCTTCTCCAAATATGTGCGGAGTACGATCCGATACCAAGCGGTTGTCCAAGACCGCAGAAGGCAGCGGTACCAGGACAAGCATCACATGATTCTGGATAAGGCCATCGGAGAGGACGGAGAGAGTACGCTCGGAGACCATGTTCTTGCGGAAACAAGGGAGGCATACAGCTGGACGGGCAGTCCGGAGCGATTTCGTTCTGCAGTCGATAATGAACTCCTTTTCGAAGCACTAGGGGAATTAACACAGAAGCAGCTGCTGGTCACCACACTTGCTTACAGCCAGCTATATAAGGATACCGAAATAGCGGAAACCCTGCGGATCTCCCAGCAGGCCGTGTACAAAACAAGAAGCGCCGCCCTAAATAAGCTAAGCAAGTTCATGTACAAGCGATCAACGCCAAACGTGAAGGAGGCGACCTGACATGGAGCAGCAGATCATTACCTTATTGACCACGGCAATCGGCAATTTCGGATTTCCTATCGTGATCACATCCTACCTGCTCCTCCGTTTCGAGAAAAAAATCGAGGGGGCCACGCTCATGCAGGTGAGGCTGGAAGAAAAGATCGAAAAGCTGAACAGCACCATCCAAGACCTAGTGCACGTCATGAAGGAAGGAGCGCGGAAGTAAATGGGGGAAGAGGACCTCTACGAACTTGTCATGAAGGCACAAAGGGGGGATAAAAAAGCACTTCGCCAGCTCATTGGCCGCTTCCATCCCTTGATTAAAAAAGTAAGCAAAGAGCGCAAAAGCCAGGAGCGTGAGGATGTGGAGCAGGAAACGGTAGAGCTGGTTATCAAGACGATCCTCGCCTACGATCTATCCCGGACGCCTGACTATTCGAAGTTCTGCAGCCTCGTCTACGCAAGACTCGATGACAAGAGTTGAGGACAGAAAAAACCAGCCCCTCTCGGGGCTGGCACGGATAGTCTACTCCTCGGCGTCGGCCGCTTCGTCCTTGACTTCCTCGCGGAATCCGGCAATGCTCTCTTCGCGGCGCTCATTCTTCGCCTCGATCCGGCTGCGTTCCTCGCTGCTGATCTCCGAGGAGAACTCGTTCAGGTAATCTTCTGCTTCGTGCATGTTCTCCTGCGTGTTCTGAATATTCTCCTGCAGGCGCTCGACGTTATCGGCGCGGTTATCCGGTTTGGCCATCGTGAATCCCTCCTGGTAAGTAAATCGCTCACGGGAGCGCTAACCAGTAGAGTGGACGTTTGCGGCCAAACTTATACATAATTGGACGGTATTGTGTCCTTCCTCGCTTCCCCGCCTCTTATGCCCTAGCCTTGGTGGGTAGGGGCCTCCGTGCTGATCTGCCATTTGACGCCGAACTTGTCCTCGACCCGGCCGAAAAGAGATCCCCAGAACTGCTTCTCCAAGTCCATGAGCACCCGGCCGCCCTCCGCCAGTCCTGCAAAGGCCCGACGGGCTTCATCCTCCGCCCGGAATTCCAGATTCAGATCGTAGCTGTTCTGTCCGGGTGCCTCATGCATGGAGTCCGCGATGAAGAAGGTCACGTCGGCCGCTGTGAACCTCATATGGATGATCTTGTCCTTCATCCCTTCCTCTGTACCGGGCGCCTCGCCATACGTTTTCTGCTCCAGGATCTCGCCTCCCATTGCCTCGATATAGAACTGAGCCTGCGCCCGTGCATCCTCCGAGTAAAAATAAGGGGTCAGCTTGGCCATCCTTCATCCCGTCCTTTCTCGTTATAAGGTCGTTCTGTCTTCACAGGGTAACCATACCTCAATTCCTTTAGCCTCTTCAACCCCCTCACTTCCCTTAACATATCCGTTACATCGCTTTGATAATGCCCGAACAGTAAAGGACTATCATAGCGGTAGACAAAAGAGGAGGGGGTCAAATGGACGCAATGGAAGAGGCGCTGCCTATGCCCAAACGGAGCGCCCCGACAGAGAAAGCAATGCCACACAACCACATAGCGGTCCGCGCGAAGCGGCTGCGGGAAACCGGCCTGGGTCTCCTGTTTCTCGCTCCGTCGCTCGCCGTGTTCGCGGTCTTTTGCTTCTATCCGCTGCTGCGGTCCGTGTACCTCAGCATGCAGGTGACGAACCCGCGCGGGAAGGTGGTGGACTATGTAGGCCTCGCCAACTTCCAGGAGCTGTTCGCCTCGGAGACGTTCTACCGGAATCTCGCCGTGACCGGCCAATTCACGCTCTACACGGTGCCGACCGCGATCGTGCTGGCGCTCATTCTGGCCGCTCTGACAGCGGGTCCGCAGAGAGGCATGAAGCTGTTCCAGGGCGTCTTCTCGATGCCGGTCGCCATCTCGGTCGGAACGGGGGCGGTCATCTGGACGATGCTGTTTCATCCGACCACCGGCATGTTCAACTACTTCCTGACGCTGATGGGGCTGAATCCGGTCGCGTGGCTGTCCGATCCGGCCTGGGCACTTGTCTCGGTTTCGGTCATGACCGTCTGGATGAACCTCGGGTTCGCCTACATCGTGCTGCTGAGCGGCATTCAGGCGATCTCGGCCGATCTGCAGGAGAGCGCCCGCATCGACGGCGCTGGCAGGTTTACCGTGTTCTGCCGGATTACGCTGCCGCTGCTGTCGCCGACACTGTTTTTCCTGCTGATCGTCTCGGTCATCCAGTCGCTGCAGGCGTTCGGCCAATTCCACATCATGACCAAGGGCGGGCCGATGCACGCGACCGACGTGTTCGTGTACGGCGTCTTCCGGGAAGCGTTCGTGAACTACCGCTTCGGGACGGCCAGTGCGGAAGCGCTCGTCTTGTTCGCCATCATTCTCGTCCTGACGCTCGTTCAGTTCGCCGTGCTGGAGAGGAAGGTGCATTACCAATGAAGGCAAGCCGCATGCTCTCCCTGCTGCAGTACGCCGTGCTCGCCGCGCTGGCCGTAACCGTGCTGTATCCGGTCGTATATGCCTTCCTGACAGCGTTCATGACGCAGCAGGAAGCGATGAGCTACCCGCCGGCGCTCGTGCCGAAGGAATGGAGCCTGGGCAACTTCCTGGCCGTGCTGCAGGCGGTGCCGATCGCCCGGTTCATGGGGAACAGTCTGCTCATCTCGGCTGCCATTACGCTCGGCCAGCTGCTGCTCGGCAGCCTATCCGCCTATGCGTTCGCGAATATCCGGATGGCGGGCAAAGCGTTCTGGTTCGCCTTGTTTCTCTCGACCATGATGATCCCGTGGGAAGTCACCATGATTCCGAACTACTTGACCATCCGGTCCTGGGGCTGGCTGGATACGTACCCGGGCATGATCGTGCCGTTCCTCGCCTCGGCGTTCGGCACGTTCCTGCTGCGCCAGTTCTTCCTCCAGCTCCCCGGGGAGCTGTTCGAGGCGGCGCGCATCGACGGCTGCGGCCACTGGCGCTGCTACTTGCTCATCGTCCTGCCTCTCGCCCGGCCCGCGTTAGCGACGCTGGCGGTGTACTCGTTCCTTCATGCCTGGAACCAGTACATGTGGCCGCTGCTCGTCACGAACAGTCCCGAGATGCGCACCGTCCAGATCGGCGTCAGCATGCTGCAGTCGGAGGAATTCACCTCCTGGAACACGGTGCTCGCAGGCGTCGCCCTCATCCTGCTGCCGTCGCTGCTGCTCCTCGTGCTGGGGCTCAAGCAGCTAGTCCGGGGCATGACCGCCGGCGCCGTCAAAGGCTGACCCGGACGCGCCCAGGTTTTTCTGGCTCAGGGCTTCCCATATCGTTTTTGGACGAGGCAAGCCCGCTCGCCGCGCAAGAAGCCGCCGGCTTCCGCGACTGCCACAGCTTCCCGTCCAAGAGAACCGGCACAAGGGCCTGCTTAGCCAAGTACGGCAGTCCTCCCATTCATCCATTCCCCATCGTATAAAGGAGCGAACGAATCTATGAACATGCGCAAATCCGTCCTTCCGGTCACCATGACCGCCATCCTGCTGCTCACGAGTGCGTGCGGCAGCAAACCAAGCAGCGAAGCGGGGGCTTCCTCCGCTCAGGCATCGGGCCAGGCGGCTGCGGCCGGCGACACGCAAAAGGTCATCTGGTGGCACTCGCTTGGAGGCGACAATGGCAAAGCTGTCGACAAGCTCGTCGCCAGCTTCAACGCGTCGCGCAAAGACATTCAGGTCGAAGCCGTCTTCCAGGGGTCCTATGACGAGAGCCTGACCAAGATGAAGGCGTCGATGGATTCCAAGTCTGGGCCGTCTCTCATCCAGGTTTACGAGATCGGCAGCCGCTACATGATCGACTCAAAGGCGATCACGCCGATGCAGACGTTCATCGACAAGGAGAAGTACGACATGTCCCAGCTGGAGCCGTCCATCGCCGGGTACTATACGTTCGACAACAAGCTGTATTCCATGCCGTTCAATACGTCCAACCCGATCCTCTATTACAACAAGGATCTGTTCAAGGCAGCGGGGCTCGATCCGGAGAAGCCGCCGAAGACGTACGAGGAGGTAGCGGAAGCGGCCAAGAAGCTGTCCAAGGACGGCGTATCCGGCGCCTCGTTCGCCATCTACGGGTGGTTCATGGAGCAGTTCTTCGCGAACCAGGGCGCCGAGCTGCTGGACAACGGCAACGGCCGGAGCGCTCTCGCGACCGCATCACTCGTGAACGCCGACGCCGGCGTCAAGACGCTCACCTGGTGGAAGAGCCTCGTGGACAGCAAGGCCGCGATCAACCTCGGCCGCAAAACCGATGATACCAAGAAGGCATTCGCGGCCGGCCAGGTGGCCATGATCCTCGACTCGACCGCGTCGCTGCGCGGCATCGTCAACTCCGTTGGCGGTAAGTTCGAGGTCGGGACGGGCTTCCTGCCGAAGCCGGCTGACGCCAAGGACGGCGGCGTCGTGGTGGGCGGCGCCAGCAACTGGATTCTGAACAACAAGAGCGAGGCGGAGCAAAAGGCGGCCTGGGAATTCATCAAGTACCTGTCCGCTCCCGAGCAGCAGGCGGACTTTCACGTCAATACGGGCTACTTCCCGATCACGAAGAAGGCGTACGAGCAGCAGGTCGTCAAGGATAACCTTGCGAAGTATCCTCAGTTCCAGACGGCGGTCGACCAGCTCCACGCGACCAAGCTGAACAAGGCGACGCAGGGTGCCGTGATGGGCGTCTATCCGGAGGCGCGCCAGATTACCGAGACGGCCATCGAGGAGGCACTCGCGGGCAAAAAGTCGCCCAAGGACGCGCTCGACGCGGCGGCCAAGGAGATCAGCGGCCGGATCGTCGACTACAACAAAACGGTTAAGTAAATGCCCGCGCATACCAAAAGGGATGCCCCATGAAACATGCATGACAAAGGTCGCTTCCAGCCTCGCATAACTAGCGGGTTTGGAAGCGTCTTTGCCTATCATTTGGGGCTTCCAAGCCTCCTACTCGGAGCGTTCTCCCGCCGGAGCTGATAAGAACCGGCAAGCCTGCAGAGGCTAGGGGGAGCCGGGAGCAAAGGCAGGAAGCAAGGAGACTTCCGGCACCAAGTCGAGACAGCGGAAAGAAGGTTCGTGACGGATGCCCCGTTTAACGGAAGATCCATTCGTTATTCTGCCCGAGGAGGAAGTGCCGCTGTGTGCCCAGGACTGCGCCCGATGCGAGCTGGCCCGGCAGCGCGCGAGGATGATCTGGGGAGAAGGCAACCCGCATGCCCGCATCCTTCTCCTCCTGGACAATCCCGGGGCCCGGGAGGACCGGGAGGGGCAGGCGTTTCTATGCGGCACGCGGGAGACGCTTCAGAGAGGCTTACGGGAGGCCGGACTCGCACTGGAAGCCGTCTATGTGACGTATCTGCTCAAATGCCGGCCGATCCGTGCCTACGATAAGCCGGCGGCAAGAGCGGCATGCGCGCCGCATCTGCAGCTGCAGATCGGCGAGAAGGGGCCGCAGCTCTTGTTCGGATTCGGCAATGTCGTGGCGGAATCGCTGTTCCCGGAACGGGAGGACGCGACGGTCAAGGCGCTGAGAGGCCGCTGGCTGGAAGCCCAGGGGATTCCGACGGGTCTCACCTACCATCCGCTCGCGGTCCGGAGAAGGCCGAATTTAATGAGCCCGTTCGTCGAGGATCTCACGATGCTGGCGGATCGCTGGAGAGAGCTGGATAGCTGACCGCGGGCAGCCGATGCCTTCTTCAGGCAGAGTCCAAGCAAAGAAGCCGCTCCCGGCGTCAGGAGGCTGACGCGGAAGCGGCTTTCTTTTGCAGCTATCCCCAAGGGACGAGGGACGGTTAGCGGAGGTTGAGCTCTACCTTGGCGTCGGGATCGAACCAGACGAACAGGAACGGATTCAGCTTCAAATCGCCCGAGGGAACGTTGATGTAGCGCTCGGTTTTGCGATTGGTTCCGTTGCCTCCCGGAGGCGTCGGATTAAGCTCGGCATACATTCGTTCGCCGCCGATATTGAGGTAGCTCTGGGTAATCCCGCCGAACGAAGGATCGCTCGAGGAGGATTCGACCAGAAGATCGCTGCCTTCCTTGTAGTAAGTGAATGTGACCGGGAAGCCGTGGAGTTCCGTCGTAACCGTCTGCTTGTCGGCGGAAGGCCGGGCAAGGGTCAGGAGGTGGTCCTCGGGGGCGCGCTCCTGCACTTTTTTGCCGGAGAGAATAGCCTTCATGGGGAGCTGGCCCCAGTCCTTCTGCTCATACCACTCCGGCAGCTCGAACCGGCGGTAACGGCCGCCGTCTTCGGTCATCCAAAACCCAGAGCCGCTGTCCAGCTCCCGGCCGTCCACGAGAAGCTTAACCGATGTGTAGTCCACCAGAGCAGTGCCTTCCTTCGGGAACGAATTCCGAACTTCGTCGTACATGAGCCGGATCTCGAGCGGGGTCACCACCAGGTTGGTGAACGCCATGATGGAATCGTTGGCGACGGCGGCCGGATCAAGCTTCCCGACATACATGGCCTGCGCCGCCTTCTTCCCGTCCGCATCAAAGGCGAAGTGCCAGGCGCCTTCTTTTCTCCCCGTCTCCACTAGTGCGGAGAGCTCAAAGCGGGCTTGCTGCAGCTCAGCGTCCGAGAGCTCGAAGTTGCTCTGTCGCAGGATGACGTTCGGGTCCTCGGACGGCAGTACGGCCGCATACGTCTCCCGGATCGTCTGCCCGCCGGAGACGAGCGTGAGATGCGGATTCGCCTTCCAGGCATCGTCGTCCTTCACGTGGAGCTTGTAGCGGACGCTGTAGACGTTCCCCTCCCGGACGGCCGACGTGACCTCAATCGAAGCCGCCGGTCCTCCGGCGAGCGCCGTCCGTTTGCCCAGGGCTTTCAGTGGACTTAGGTCTACCGGAGTGCCGCGGTACTGGTAGAAGACCAGATTTTCCAGATCCAACCGGAAGCTTTGCTTTGCCTTGCCGAGCTTGTTCTGCACGGATGCCAGCCCAAACATCCGCCCCTGGGCCGGATCGTTCCTCAGCTGCATCTGAACCGTCTCCGCTTTGTTCTTGGCGTCGGTCAGCACCCGCTTCTCGAACTCGATCGCGTCGTAAGCGGGGAGCGTCCCGGCGTCGACGGTGAGGAGTAGGTTCATCTGCCGATCGTCGGTCGCGACACCGTTCAAGGTGATCGGGATCTGGCCGCTCGTAACGGTCTGATTGAGACGCTCGCCGAACCCTTGCTCGATCGCGTGAACCGAGCTTCGGCCGTTCCACAGCGTCTCCCAGCCTCCGTTCACGGCCGCGAGCACCGGGATTGCCGCCAGGAGGGAGACGGAAGCCGCGAGCACCAGTGCTTTTTTCCGGTGCCGGGCGAAGCGCCGCACGGGTGCCTTCTGCGTCTCCTGCGCTTTCGCGCGCCGCTCCTCGATCCGGCTCCACATCGCTTCATAATCCGGCTCCCCGTCCAGAGGAGCGTGTTCGAGCTGTTCCAATTTCCAATTCAGGGAATCACTCATAGCATTTTTCTCCCTTCCGTGTATAGCTGGGCTGGGCTTCCATTTGGATTCTGAGCTGCGCCAGCCCTTTGTGGATGCGCGATTTGACAGTGCCGAGCGGAATCTCGAGAACCGCCGCCACCTCCTCCAGCCGGAGGCCGTTCCCGTACCGAAGCGTAATGGCGGCGCGAAGCTTCTCCGGCAGCTTTTCGAGGCGCCGGGCGAATTCGTCGGACAACTCCCGCCTCTCGACCCGGTCCTCCGGCCGTTCCGGCGGCGCAGGCCTCATGAGGAGAAAGGAGCGGATTTCTTTTTGGATGCCGTTCTTCTTCCGCCTGTAATGATTGCGGCATAGATTGGCCGCGATGCGCAGCAGCCACGCCTTCTCCTCTACAACCCGGCTCCGGTCCTGGCCTAGCGCTTTGACGAACGCCTCCTGGCACAGGTCCTCGGCGTCGGCCCGGTTGCTCGTCATATACCAGCAGAGCTTGTAGACGTCCTGCTTATACGCCTCGAACAGCTCCCTGTCTGTCTTCATCCGTGAACCACCTCCCTTATGTTCCTGTCTTCCCGCGGGATAACGGCTGAAGCACAGGCTGGCCGTCTGCATATACGAACAATTACCGGATGCAAAAGGTTCGTTATTTTCTCAAGCTTGTCCGGACGGCCCCCAATTCCCTCTGTCTCCGGCGGCTGGTTCAGGTTATAATGGACGCCGTGTTCCGGAAGGAGCGGGGATACGCCCAGACGGGACGTGCCACAGCCTTACCCTCCGGCGGCGATGATCACCATGTATCTCTATAGAATAGAAAGGCGGTAAAGATATCCTTTGCAAGCCCAACGCACGGGCCATAGGCTCGCTTATCTCGATCATTTGAAAGTGGCGCTCACCTGTCTAGTGGTAGCGCATCATGCGGGCCAGCCGTACGGCGGCTCGAACGGCTTCTGGTATGTCCACAGTGGACAGGAGGCGATTCCTCTCGGGGCGTTTTTCTCGGTCAACGCCGGATTCTTCATGAGCCTGTTTTTCTTCATCTCGGCGTACTTCCTCCCGGCTTCGTTCGACCGCAAGGGGCCCGAATCCTTCCTGAAGGATCGGTTCAAGCGGCTCGGCCTTCCGCTTCTCTTCGGGTTTTTCGTGCTCGTACCTGCTCTTATGTATGCTTATTACTTGAATTTCCGGGGATACGGCCCGCTCGGGCTTGCCGAGTATTACCTGCAGGTTTACCTGGGGTTGGGCGGGCGACCCGACGGGTGGACGGGCCCGTCGTGGCCCGATCTGCAGTTCGCCCATCTCTGGTTCCTGGAGCATCTGCTCGTGTATGCGGTGCTCTATACGGTTCTGCGCCTGGTGTGGAAAAGGAGTTCGGACGGGACGGCGCCGGCCGGCAGTCCCGGCACGGGAGCCATCGTCCTGTTCGGGACCGCTGTGGCGCTAACGACGTTCCTCGTGAGAACCCGGTACCCGATCGACCATTGGGTCGGCTTCCTCGGAATCGTCCAGACCGAATTCGCGCATGTTCCGCAATACGCCGCGTGGTTCGCCGCGGGCGCGATCGCGTACCGTAGGCAGTGGCTGCAGACGCTTCGCCCGGCGGCGGGGCGGGCCTGGCTGGCGGTCGGGCTCGGCCTCGCGCTCGTCCGGTATACGGGCTGGCTGCCGCTGTACTCGCAGGGCGGGTGGAACGGGGCCTCGATCGGGTACTCCTTCTACGAGACCTTCCTCTGCCTCGGCCTGTCCATTGGACTGCTCTACCTGTTCCGGGGGTTGGGGAACCGAGGCGGCCGGTTGATGCAGCGGCTCGCCGCCCTAGCGTTCACCGTATACGTGGTGCATGTTCCGTTCGTCGTGTGCCTCCAGTATCTGCTGGAAGGAAGAGGGCTTGCGACCTGGACTGTGTTCGCGGCCACCACGGCCGGCGGCATTCTCCTGAGCTTCGCGGTCAGCTTCCTCTGGAATGCGCTGCTGGCACGTATTCGCGCTAGGAAGACAGGGTCGGGCCTCCCGGTGCAGCCGGCTCCGTCGCGCTAGGTGCTATTCATACCATAACAAGAAAAGGAAGACGGCTCTGTGCCCGTCTTCCTTTTTTGTTGCCCAGGAAGCCGTGCGTGAAGCCGGTTACTCATGGACCGTGCCGAAGAAGGAGGCGAACAGCTCCGTCCGCTCGTGGGGCCCGGAGCGTCGGCGGGCCGCAGGCCGCAGGCGTAGGCAAGCGTCACCGTGCGGCCGAACGGGACCTTACGGGAGCTGATGGCCCCGCAGCCCGCACAGCGGTCCCGCACCCGTCGCTGACGGCCCCGCAGCCCGCACAGCGGTCCCGCACCCGTCGCTGACGGTTCGCCACTTGCCCGCGAACGAGGCTTGGACTCCCAAACGAATCCGTCTGTGAATGGAAAAGCCGGTTTTTCGTAAGGTTAACGCTTTGTCAAAACGCAAACTTTACAATGCGCTAACAGAAGGAAGGCGCTGCGCAAATAGTGCTCGGATAAACTTACCACTAGTAAAACGCGTCATCTTACTAGAGTCGGAGGGATGGGCATGTGGCCTACACAATGGAGTATTCGCGTCAAATGGACTGCCGGCCTGGCGGCGGTCGTCCTGCTTTTTCTGGGGGCGGCGGTGCTGAACCGGCTTCTGCTGGCCGCCGTCGTCAACCAGTTGGAGGAGCAAAACCGCAAGGCGGAGCTAGAGAGGACTGCCATGGCAAGCAAGCAGGCGGTGCTTGAACTGAAGGATTTGGCGTTTGGGCTCATGATTTCGAAGGACACCGGATACATAACGACCTATACGCAAACGAAACATCAATTCGACCGGCTGATCGGCACGCTCGCCGATTCGGCGCAAAGCGACGAAGAGTTCCAGCGGCGCAGCCGGCTCCTCGTCCAGAAGAGCGCCTATACGGAACTGTTCGACCGGGCCATCTCCCTGCTGCAGAGCGGAGACTGGAAGCCCGCCGACGTCGAGCGGAACACTCTTCAGTTATATAAGGAAGCCGAGGAGTACAAAGCTTCTCTGTTCGAGCTGGTCGAGGAGTTCTACCGGACATACCGCCAGGACGCCGAGGCTGCGGTTGCCGCCTCCCGCCAGCAATTGACGTTCAGCATGACGGCCATGAGCGCCGCGGCCGTCTTCGTCCTAATCGTAACGGCAGTCCTGGCTTACGTGCTGATCCGCCGGCTTACGCTTTCGTTCCGTACGATGCAGGAGGCGGTTGGCCGCATCGCCCAAGGCGACCTACGCGCATCCGTACCGGCCGAAGCCGCGGACGAATTCGCGAAGCTCGGCAGAAGCTTCAATGGAATGATCGACCAGGTCAAACGGATTCTGACCGATACTCGGCTGATTGCCGGCTCCCTAAGCGGACATGCGGAAGAGGCACGGACTGCGGCGGGGGCAACGGCGGAAGCGAACCGGGGCATCGTGCTTTCGATGCAGACGATCGCGGAAGGAGCGGCCGGGCAGGCGGCACACGCGGAGGAAAGCTCGCGGGTGATCGGTGCGATCCACGGAGAGCTTGGCGAGCTTACGCGTCTGGCCGACCGGATGCTCGAGACGGGTCAGGACGCCGAGCGCCACCGTGAAGCGGGGACGAGCGCCATCAAGCCGATGCTGGAAGGGGCGCAGCTGATCGGGGAATCCGTAAGGAGCAGCCGGCTCGCCCTGGAAGCGTTCCGTGCCGATTCTGAACGCATCGCCGCTACGCTGGGGCTCATTCGCCAAGTGTCGACGGAAACGGAGGTGCTTGCACTTAACGCTTCGATCGAAGCCGCCCGCGCAGGGGAGGCCGGACGGGGATTCGCCGTCATCGCGGAGCGCATCCGGACGATGTCCGGCCAGACGAAGGAAGCCGTGCATGCGGTAGAGGCACTGATCCAGGCAAACCGAACGAATCTCTCGCAGGTTGAGCACCGGCTCCTGCCCGCGGAGAAGTCCGTGCTGGAGAACGAAGGACGGATGCGGGACGCGCTCACGGAGTTTGGGGCGATTGAGGAAAATGTCGTGAAGATCGCGGAACACATCCGCTCCGTCCATGCCCGCATCGGCCGTACGGAAGAACGGCACGGTATGCTGGCGGAAGCGGTCCATCAGATGGCTGCAGCCGCCGAGGAAGCCGCAGCTTATATCCAGGAAGCGGCGGCGGCGGCCGTCGAACAGGACGCCGCCGTCCGGCAGACAGCCGAGCAGGCGGAGAATATGGAGCAGCTGGCGACTCGTCTTTTCCAGCAGATCGACCGGTTCCGGCTCACTTAATGCAGCGTTAAGAAAACGGTGAAGCGATTAACGAAGCCGGCCCTCGAGAGGCAGCCGAACGGACTCTGCCCGAAGGCACGGTCCCCTCGCCCCTTTCGTCCATTCCTCTGGAGTGCGCTGCTGGCCCGTATGCGCGCAAGGAAGACAGGGCCTGGCCACCCGATCCAGCCGGCTCCGTCGCGCGCAGCCGGTTACTCATGGACCGTGCCGAGAAAAGAGACGAATAACTCCGTTCGTTCGCGGGGCGCGGGATCGTCGGCGGGCCGCAGGCCGCAGGCGTAGGCCAGCGTCACCGTGCGGCCGAACGGGACCTTGCGGGAGCTGACGGCCCCGCAGCCCGTACAGTCGGTCCCGCACCCGTCGCTGACGGCTCGCCACTTGCCCGCGAACGAGGCTTGCGCTCGCGAGCTTGCGAATTCGTCCGTGATCCACGGGGAGAGAGCGGTGAGAAGCAGCAGACAGGCAGTACCAAGGTAGCTGGCGGCTAGGTTCTTTTTCATCCGGCACCTCCGGCAGGTTGGGTGCGGCGCCGCATGCCGGCGTTGGCACTCCTTCGTTTGGTTTATCATAGCCAATCGCCGTATAGGCCGGCAATGAGAGATTTGGGGAAGTATTAAGCTCACATTCAGGCAAGGTTCAGCTTGCGGCTCTATACTTGAGGCAATCGGAGCTAACACGATGGAATTTCTTGAGATAGAGGTGTCGCCTTATGAAGAAGGGAACCAAGGCCAAGTTGAAAAAATGGGGCATCGGGGTCGGCTGCACGCTGACCGCCGGGCTCCTCCTGCAGGGATGGAAAAGCACCGATGCGTTCGCGGCTGCGCATCAGAAGGCGCTGGCCGCCGTTCCGCCGCAAGGCGTCTCCGCCCAGTCGGGCGACCGGGTCATCGACGAATGGCAGGCCGGCCGGAGCGGGCAAGCGGGCGGCGAGAACGTCCAAGGCCAAGCCGGGACCCAGCCGCAGGGCCGGCACGGCGAGCGGGGGCGTGCCTTCGCAGACCGCGGGATGGCGCCGGACAGCGGCGGCTCGGCCGGAGGGAGCGCGGCCGACGGCGGCTCGTCGGGCAGCTTCGGCAGCTCCAGCGGCACGGGCGGCACCGGTACCGGGACGGCTCCCGGGATGTCGCAGCAGCGGACGCAGCCGCGGTCCTCGACGAGGGCGTCGTGACCGCCGGTCTGTATCGGACGGCCCGCTTCCGGGCGATGAACACGGACGTGGAGGCCGTCTGGCTGGAGGAGGGGCCCGCCGCCGGAAAGAACGGCGAAGCGGCCGCTCCCGGTCCGGGCGATACGGACGACGGCGGCTCCTGCGGGCTGCGCGCAGCCGGTCAGGCCGACGCCCCGGAACCCGAGCGGCTCGCGGCGGACATCGCGGACTGGTTCGCGTATGTGGAGCAGACGTGCAGCCGCTTCCTCCCGGACAGCGGGCTCGCCCGGCTGAACCGCTCCGGTCCCGGTCCGGCGCTCGTCTCGCCGGCGCTGCTCGAGGTGCTGACGCTGGCCGACCGGGCGAGGAGATGGACGAACGGCTGCTTCGAGCCGTTCATCCTCCCCGCGCTGGAGACGGCCGGCTACGACGTCAGCTTCGAGCGCCTCGCGGAGCGGGAGGAGGCTGCGCCCGCGGAGCAGGTGGCCCGCCCGGCCCCATCGGCCGCCGCTTGCCCCCTGCTGCGGCTCGATCCCGCTGTGGGCGCCGCGGCCAAGGCGCCGGAGGCCCGGCTCGATCTCGGCGGCCTCGCCAAAGGCTGGGCCGTCGACCGGCTGGCCGTGTGGCTCAAGGGCCGGGGCGTCCGCCGGGGGCTGATTAATGCCGGCGGCGACCTGGCTGTATGGGGTGCGGCCGAGGAGGAGCCCTGGCTCCTTGACGTGGCGGCTCCGGCCGGACCGGAGGAGCGGATCGCGGTGATCCGGCTGACGGAGGGCGCCGCCGCCACCTCCAGCATCAGGCGACGGAGCTGGCGGAAGGGCGGGGAGGCGATGCATCACCTGATCGATCCCCGGACCGGGCGTTCGGCAGCGAGCGATGTGGTGCAGTGTACCGTCATCGGCTCAAGGGCCGCGGACTGCGAGGTTTGGGCCAAGACGATGTGCATTGCCGGCCGTGAAGAGGGCACCGTGCTCCTGGAGGGGAAGGCGCCGGAGCTGCTCGCTCTATTGGCGCTGGCGGACGGCCGCCTCGTGCTGGCCGGGTCCGGGAGCAGGCGAAGCGCCGTTCATTTTTTGAGGCAACAAGAAAGAAGGGAAGATCTATGACAACATGGCTAACCGCGCTGCCCACCTGGGGACTGATCCGCTTCTCGGGCATCGCTTCCTATTTGCTCCTGTTCGCCGGCGTTGTCACCGGCATTCTCGGAAGTCTGCCGCAGGCCAAGGGCCCGCTCAAAGCCCGGCTGTACCGGCTTCACTCGAACACGCTTGGAATCGGCTTTCTCCTGGGTCTAGCGCACGGCATGCTGCTGGCCGTAGACGCGTATATGCCTTACTCCTGGCGGGAGGTGATCGTACCGTTCGCCGCGGCCCAGGACCCGCTCTGGGCCGGCCTCGGCAGCCTAGCCTTCTACGGCTCGCTGCTCATTCTGCTGACGACGGATTTCAAGGCGCTCATCGGCGGCAAAGCGTGGCGGATGATCCATCTGCTCGCGTATCCGGTATTCGCGATGACGCTGCTCCACGGGCTTGGCTCGGGGACGGATTCGTCCTCTGTCTGGATGAAGGGCTGCTATGCCGTCACCGGTCTCGCCGTCGTCAGCCTAACCGCCGTTCGGGCGGCAATCGGCAAAGGCTCGGCCGACGGGCGTCCCGCCGCAGGCGGTCCCCGGAACAGCTCTTCCCGCACCGCCCAGAAGCCGGCGGTCATCGAGGTGGAAGGCTTCGCCGTCGACCGGTGAGGAGCCCGAGGAGAGGGTCTTCATGTTGTGGACTGTATAGGGGCCGAATCCGCGTGCAGGAAACCGCCATATGTCCCTCACCGGCATTTTTTGGCAAGCGGCTTGCGCCTCGCGCGTGCCGCTTGTTTTGATTTGGCCGGACGCGGTCCTGGCTGGGCGGCCTAAAAGTCCCGTTCGTCCCTCCTTCATGTTAGATCGATTCGTGTCGATAAAAGGAGAGTAGCACCAACTTGGTACGAATCTAGAACACAGTGGAGGGAACGACGGATGAATGCTCTCGAGGCATTGGTTCAAGCGGCACCGTATTTCAAACAGATTTTTCCGCAGGATGTGATGATCGGCATTACGGACCAGGAGGTGTTCGTGTATTACGAGCCGAGTGCCAAGGTCAATTTTGGCGATATGGTAGGCAAGCCGGTCCCGAAGGAGGACCCGACAATTAATGGGGCGCTGAGCGGCCAGGTTTGTATGGAGCGGGTCTCGGCCGAGCTGTACGGCCATAGCTTCGTCTCCAAGGCGATTCCGGTTCTCGGGCCGGAAGGAGAGGTGCTCGGCGCTTTTGCCGTCGCCTATACGCTGGAGACCGAAGAGCAGATGGAGAAGCTGACGGGCGAGGTCGAATCGATCAGCGGGCACCTGGTCGACATGGTCCAGAGCGTCGCGGCGCAGTCGGAGGAGCTATCAGCCACGACGGCGCAAATTCTGGAGAATACGAGACGGGCGGTCAGCCAGTCGGAGCAGGTGAACGAGGTGACCGGATTCATCCGTGAAATCTCGGAAACGACCAATCTGCTCGGCCTGAACGCGGCGATTGAAGCCGCGCGTGTAGGAGAGCTGGGCGCCGGATTCGGCGTCGTGGCGTCGGAGGTGCGCAAGCTGTCCGTCCATACCAAGGAGGCGACTGAGAAGATAGAAGCGGCTCTGCGGGATGTGCAGCGGTCGATCAAGCAGATGGAACAGGAGATCGCCTCCATTGCCGCTTCCTCGAACGCCCAAGCGGAGCTCGTGACCGAATTCAGCGGGGCGATCGACGATCTGAACCGCGCGAGCGGCCAGATGCAGACCTTCATGCACTCTTTGCTGCTCGGCACCTCCCGCTGACGCCAGCCGTATCGGACTCACATGAAGAAGGGCCGCTTCCGGACGAGGAGGCGGCACTTCTTGTGCGGCGAGTACGCACAGCTCGGATCAACTCACCTCCGCTCGACCGGACGTCTTTTGCTCAACCAACTAGACAGGCTCTTGCCGTTTCCTGAGGGGCAACTTGAAAAAGGAGGCGCAAAAGACCAAACTAGAGAGGGAGAAGCGGAAAGGCCGCTCGCTTGCGGGCGTGCCGCCGACGGTATAGAGGATCAGGAGGAGCAAACCATGGAAATAGGTGTGAGCACGTTTGTGGAAACGTCGCCGGACGTTCGGACCGGCGAGGTGATGAGTCATGCGCAGCGGCTGCGGGAGGTGGTCGAGGAGATTGTGCTCGCCGACCGGGTCGGACTCGATGTTTACGGAGTGGGGGAGCATCATCGGAAAGATTACGCGGCTTCCTCTCCTGCCGTGGTGCTGGCGGCGGCTGCATCGCAGACCAAACGGATTCGGCTGACCAGTGCGGTCACGGTGTTGTCGTCGGCCGATCCCGTGCGGGTATTCCAGGATTTCGCTACCCTGGACGGCATCTCGAACGGACGGGCGGAGATCATGGCGGGGCGCGGCTCCTTCATCGAATCGTTCCCCCTGTTCGGCTACGATCTGAACGATTATGACGAGCTGTTCGAAGAAAAGCTGAAGCTGCTGCTCGAATTGCGGGAGGCGGAACATGTCACCTGGAGCGGCAAACACCGGCCGGCGATCAACCGGCTCGGCGTCTATCCGCGGCCGGTTCAGGACCCCCTGCCGGTTTGGATCGGCAGCGGGGGGAATCAGGAGTCGGTCATCCGGGCCGGGCTCCTCGGCCTCCCGCTCGTGCTTGCCATCATTGGAGGCAGCCCCCGGCAGTTCGCACCTCTCGTGAGGCTGTACAAAAGAGCGGCCGAGCACGCGGGACACGATGTCTCCAAGCTGCCGGTGGCGTCGCACTCGCACGGCTTCGTAGCGGAGGAGACGGACCTTGCGGCGGACAAGTTCTTCCCCTCCACCCAGGCCAGCATGAATGTGATCGGCCGGGAGCGGGGCTGGCCGCCCTACGACCGGGCCGCCTTCGACGCCGCCCGCAGCCTCGAGGGAGCGCTGTATGTCGGCGATCCGGAGTACGTGGCCACCAAGATCGTTCATCTGCGCAAGCAGGTGGGCATTACCCGCTTCCTGCTCCACGTCCCGCTTGGCACGATGCCGCATGAGGAGGTCATGAGAGCCATCGAGCTGCTCGGGACCGAGGTCGCGCCGAGGGTCCGGGAGGAAGTCGCCGCTTGGGAAGCGGAGCAGGCGTAAGAGAGAAGAGCCGGCCTCATCCTGACGCCTGCGGCAAGATCAACATACCGCCGGCCGTGCTCGACATCTTCGCCAAGTTCAATGCGCTTCCGTACCACGGAGAGGCCGACGACATCGGCTATACAGTCGTTTTCCTCGCCTTGGACGAGTCGAAGTTCATCACCGACCAGACGATCCAGGTGGAGGGCGGCCACTACATGGCGAACCCCAGCATCTCCGATTTCGAGCAGTACATGGCGGAGCCCCGTTCGAAAGAAACAGAAACAGCAAACAGCCCATCCCGGTTTTGCGGGATGGGCTCTTGGCGTTCCGAGGGGACGGGGCGGATTCTCCGGCTATCGCTAGTTATTCGGCCGCCAGCTCTTTACGGTATTCGGTGGGCGTCATGCCGATCCATTTTTTGAACATGCGGTTGAAGGAGGCGATATTCCGGTACCCGATCCTAAGGCTGATCTCCTGGATCCGGAGATTGGTATCGGACAGTAGCTCCCGAGCCTTGGCGACGCGGATGCCGTGCAGATGGTCGATGAAGTTCGCGCCGGTCTTCTCCTTGATATAGACGGAGAGATAGGCGCTCGACATGCCCAGCTTGTCGGCGAGCGCATCCAGGGAGAGGTCTTCGTCGTACTTGGTGTTCAGCATATCCATCACATACTGCACCACCGGATCCCGGTCCGCCTTCTTCTCCAGCAGGAGGGCGGCCGCGGTCGACACCGCGGCGCGGAGCGTGTCCTTGTATTCCTCTAGTGTGCAGCAATCCTTAAGCGGCGCCGCGGCAAGCTTCAGCGCCCAGGAGGAGCCGAGATCGATCTTATGCAGGTCCATCATGAGCCACAGCTTGGCTTCGAGCGAGTCGGCGAACTGCCGGAATTGGCAGAGGGCGGCCTCCTTCTGCTGCAGCTCATCCAGGCAGCGGAGGATAAGGCCGAGCGCGACGTCTCCGTCCCCGGCCTGAAGCGCGGCGTTCAGCTCCTGCTCCTGGCTCGGGCTGAGGCCCGCGGCGGCCGGCAGACGGCGGCTCTCGAATAGAATCTGCATCTCCTCGGCAAGCCGCGCCTGCTGGATGAGGCTCTGAACCTGCAGATACGCCGTGTGGAGCTGCACCGCATGGCTGAATCTCGAGCTGACTGCCGCCGTCACGAGATACGTCTGCCGGTCCCGGTCGATCCTTTCCTTGAGTCCGTCGAGCACTTCGGCCAGCGCCTCGGTTGGTTCCGGCCGCCCGCTGACAACGGTTAGAATCTGATCGGTTTCCATCTGGAACGTATGGGAGCCGGGAAGCGTTTCTCGAAAGGCCGCCTCGATCCTCTCGCGGACGGCTGCTGCTGCTGCTGCGCACTCCTCTCCGTTACGGCCGAGGCGGAAGCGGAGACTGTACAGCACGACGGTGAAGCTGCCTCCGGCCTCCAGGAAGTCCTGCCATTCGCTGATGTCGGCGCGGATCCGCTTCATGTGGTTGATGAAATGATAGTGCGTAAGGCTCGATTCCTTGCTCGACAGCTCTTGCTCCACTTGTTCCTTCTTGTCCAGGAGCGAATCGATCGTTTGCTGAATAAAGGCGAATTCGCTGATCGGGGGCGGGGAGAGTGCCGGTCTGCGGACGCCGATCGTCGAGAGCATCTCCTTGACGGGCCGGTGAATCCGCCTGCTGTACAGGTAGGAGAAGGCGAGGCCGACGGCGAGAGAGCCCAGGAAGATCGTGAGCAATGTGGAGCTGAGCCGGTTCAGCTGGGCGGCCATGACGGAGTTGGAGACGATCGTCACATAGGTCAGGCCGTCCTTGCTCTTCTCGGCAAAATAGTAATGGCCGTTTTTAAGCGCGTAACCGGAGCTGCCCTCAAGCGCAGGTAGGGAAGCGGGAGAAAAGCCGTCCGGACCGTGCAGCAGCTCTCCCCGCTCATCCAAAATCACAAAGCTCCTGTCCCCATTCGGCTCTCCCCAGAACATGCGTCCGGCCTTCTCGAGATCGACGAAGGCGGCCGTCAAATAGCTGCTGCCGGGAGGCTGGAAGGCGACGGGCAGCAGCGTCTTCCCCTGCTTCTGGCTCGATTCGGTGCGGAAGGAAGAGGCGGGCAGAATGCGAAAGCTGAAACCGTTTTCGTTTCTGCTTTCCCAAAAAGGCAGTGGGTAATCGCCGCTAGCATATAGCATTTTAAAAAAGAGGGAGGCGCTGCTGCTGCCGTCCTTGTCCAGAACGAGCGAGCCGGGGCCGTAGTAGACAAGCAGATTGTCGAGGAGGGCATTCGGATCGTAGGCTTTGGCACCGAGGAGGGAGACGACCTGCTTGGCCTGCAGGAAGTCGGCCCCTTCTCCGTCGCCCGCCGCCAGCTGCCGGCCGAAGCCAGTGACCCGCTCATGGTAGTACAGATTGAATAGAGCGGCCTTGGTATCCGTCAGCAGCCGGTTATAGCGGACCGACGCATTGGTGAGCATCAGCCGGTTATACCGGATGATCTCCTCCTGGTATTTGGTTTTGAAATAGGAGAAGGCCATGCTGTTAAAGCATGCCGACACGACCAGGATGACCAAGAACCCGATCAGCATCGTCGTGAGCAGCGAGGCCGGCTTCCGGGGATTTCGCTTCATACGGACAAGTCCTCCGCTTCGGGATTGATGGAGCAGGATCGCTCCCAATCATTGTAAGGGAAGCGCGGAGAGGGGCATAGTAAAAGTTTTATGGATTCTGGTCGCTTTTTTCGAAACTAAGCTCGCGCCGGGGATCTAAAAAAGTGAACGTAGACGAAGGGGGGAGGCTGGGATAGCATCAAGGCAGACGGGCGATCGACCGTCTCCCCGCACCGGAGAAGTTTCGAGGGCGGGAACGATTCGAAGGAGGAAGACGACAACGCGATGAGAACGAAGAAACGACTCTCTCTTTTAATTGCTGCTTCTATGCTGGGCGGGACTCTGGCGGGATGCGGAGGCGAGCCGGCCGGAGGGGCCGATCCGCAGAAGGCGGGGGCGGAATCGGCCAATTTAAACCCGACCGGCATGCCGATTGTGAAGGAACCGATCTCCCTGACCTTCTTCACAGGCAAATCGTCGGTCAACGGCAATAATTTTGAGGAGACGATGCTGTGGAAGGAATACGGGAAGCTAACGAACATGAACGTCAAGTTCGAGCTGGTTCCTTTCGAGACGCTGACCGAGAAGCGTAACTTAACGCTGGCGAGCGGCGATTACCCGGACGCGTTCTACACCGCCCGGCTGGGAGCGAACGATCTGGCAAAGTACGGGAGCCAGGGCGTCTTCATCCCGCTGAATACGCTGATCGACCAGTATGCGCCGAATTTGAAGAAGCTGATGGAGCAGTACCCGGAGATCCGCAAGGGACTTACGATGCCGGACGGCAACATCTATTCCTTCCCCACCTTTTATGATCCGAGCTTCCTATCCCTTCTGATCGGCACGCCGCTGTGGATCAACAAGGAGTGGCTCGGCAAGCTCCAGATGGCGGAGCCGCAGACGACCGAGGAGTTTTACGAATACCTGAAGGCCGTGAAAGCCACCGACTTGAACGGCAACGGGCAGCAGGACGAGATCCCCTTCAGCGGAGAGAGCCTCGCCAGCCTGTTCAACCAGCTGAAGGGAGCGTGGGGACTCGGCAACCGCGGACTCGGACATACATATGTGGATGTGGAGCCGGGGACGGAGAAGCTGCGCTTCTTCAAGACGGATCCCAAGTACAAAGAGCTGCTCCAGTACGTCCACAAGCTGTATAAGGAAGGACTCGTGGACAAGGAGATTTTCACCATAAAGAGCAACGCTCTCTACGCCAAAGGTCAAATGGGCACCCTCGGATCGACCATCGTGGCGAACCCGGCGACACTGATGAATCAAAAGACGTATATCGGCCTGGGTGCTCTGAAGGGACCGCACGGAGATCAGCTCTATTCTCAAATGAAGGTCCCGCTCGTCAACGTCGGTTCCTTTGCCATTACGGACAAGAACAAGTATCCTGCCGAGACCGTGCGCTGGATGGACTACTTCTACAGCGAGGAGGGCATGAAGCTGTTCTTCATGGGCAAGGAGGGAGTGACTTACACGGAAACGGGCGGCAAATTCGAGTATGTCAAGGACATTACGAGCAACCCGCAGGGATTGAGCCAGGATCAGGCGCTGGCCAAATATTTGACCTATCTGGGCGGGAGCTACCCAGGCTTCGTTACCGAGAAGTTCTTCAAAGGCTCGGAAGCGCTGCCGGAGTCGATCGAGGCCGGCAAGAAGGCCGCGCCGCACGCGGTTAAGGAAATCTGGGGCAAGTTCAACTTCACGGAATCGGAGATGGAGGTGATGTCCACCGTCGGCAAAGATATCGAAACCTACATCACGGAGATGGAAGCGAAGCTGGTCAACGGGTCTGCGTCGTTCGACGACTGGGACAAGTATGTGGCGACCGTGAAAAAGATGGGATTAGACCGTTACATGCAGACGTATCAGTCGGCGTACGACCGGTACAGCAAGAACTAATCTATCCAATCGGGAGGAATGAAGCATGAAAAAACCGTTCGGCTTGTCAGTACTGGTTCTGGCGCTGTCTCTGTTCACGGGCGGCACGCTCACCGCCAAGGAGGCCCCGCCGGCCTTTCCCAAAGGAGAGGAAGTCAAGGTCAAGGCAATGTCCTACAACATCCACCATGGTGCGGGCGACGACAATGTCCTCGATCTGAAGCGCGTCGGCGATGTTCTAGCCGCAAGCGGCGCCGACATCATCGGACTGCAGGAGGTCGACAACCACTGGTCGTCCCGCAGTGATTTCGAGGACGAGGCCCGGTGGCTGGCCGATTATCTGGGCATGCAGTACGCCTTTGGGGCCAATCTCGACCGCGATCCGCTGGAGGAGGACGGAAACCGCCGCCAGTACGGCAACGCAGTACTGAGCAGGTATCCGATCATCGCACAGGAGAATCATCTGCTCACGAGCGATCCGCTTGAGCCGCGAGCGGAGCAGCGCGGCATGCTGGAGGCGGTCGTCAACGTGAAGGGGAACCACGTCCATTTCTACAGCACTCATCTCGGTTTGAGCGTAGCCGAACGAACGGTTCAAACCGGCGAGGTCGCCCGCATCGTAAGCGAGCGGGGAGGGACTGCTATCGTGACCGGCGATTTCAATGCCGCGCCGGATACAGTGGAGATGGAGAACATGGCCGTGTTCGAGGACGCCTTCGCAAGCAGCGGGGATGCCTATACGTTCCCGGTTGAGAATCCCCGCATCCGGGCCGATTACATCTTCTTCACAGGGGACATGGATTGGGTGTCGGCAGAGGTCATTCGCACCAATGCATCCGATCATTTGCCGGTCACGGCGGAATTCCTCCTTAAGCGGACGACTCCGGGGGCGAGCGCGGATTCCCGCTAATAACCGAAACAGGCAGTCTATACTCAGCGAAAAGCCGGGTTCCCGATCGGGAACCCGGCTTTTGACAACTCCCCTACTTGACGCCTTTCATGAATCCCTGGATTTTGGAGGAAAGCAGATACAGCACGAGACTGAGCACGAGCGCCGCCCCGCCGATGACACCGAAGTACTGCATCTCGGTCTCCGGCGTGTAGAACTTGACGATCTGGGCGTTGATCGCCTGCGCTGCGGCGTTGGAGAGAAACCACAGGCTCATCGTCTGCGCGGTGAAGGCTGCGGGCGCCAGCTTGGTGGTCGCCGACAGGCCGACCGGCGAGAGGCACAGCTCCCCGATGACGACGATCAGGTAGCTCAGCACGAGCCAGATCGGATGGACGAGCGAGTTCTCGCCGCCGAGCAGAGCGGGGACGAGAATGACCAGAAAGGACAGGCCGGCGAACAGGAGGCCGAGCGAGAACTTCTGCGGAATCGTCGGCTGGCGGTCGCCCAGCTTGACCCAGAGCCACGCGAAGACCGGCGCCAGGACAATGATGAAGAGCGGATTCAGCGACTGGAACCAGGCCGGATACAGATGCAGGCTTCCGATGACCAAGAGCGTGCGCTTGTCCGCAAAATTGGCGAGAATCGTCGCCCCCTGCTCCTGGATCGCCCAGAACATGACGGAGGCCAGGAAGAGCGGAATATAGGCGATGACGCGGGAACGCTCCACCGCGGTCGTCTTGGGGCTGCGGTACATGATGATGAAGTAGACGGTCGGAATAAGGAAGCCCAGGATGCCGACCAGCGTAATGAACGTTTGGAAGGTGAGCAGTCCTGTGGGAATGGCGGCCGCAACCAGGATGCCCAGGACGACGACGGCCGCGACCAGCCAGACGGCCAGCTTCTTTTTCTCGTCCGCGGCAAGCGGATTGGGCACGACGGTGCCGGCCAGTCCCAGGTAGGACTTGCGGGTGACGAGAAAGACAACCAGGCCGATGAACATACCGACGGCGGCCAGGCCGAAGCCGAGGTGGAAGCTGCTCCTGCTGCCGACTGTGCCCACCGTGAGAGGGGCCAGGAAGCCGCCGAGGTTAATCCCCATGTAAAAGATGCTGAAGCCCGCGTCCCGCCGTGCGTCCTTCTCGCTGTAGATCTCCCCGACGATGCTGGACACGTTCGGCTTGAGCAGGCCGGTGCCGAGCACGATGAGCACCATGGACACGAAAAACATGGCCGCATTGCCGGGCACGGCCAGCGCCAGGTGTCCGAACATGATGAAGACGCCGCCGATGAAGACGGCCCGCGACATGCCGAAGACCCGGTCGGCGAGCCAGCCGCCGATAATACCCGACATGTAGACAAGCGAGCCGTAGATCGACATGATCGCGAGCGCCGTCGTCTCCGTGAAGCCGAGGCCGCCTCGAGATACTTCGTAGTACATGTAGTAGACGAGAATGGCGCGCATCCCGTAATAGGAGAAGCGTTCCCAGAATTCAGTGAAGAACAGGGTGAAGAGTCCTTTCGGATGACCGAAGAAGCCCTGCTGCGGAACGCTGTCCACAATCGATTGACGGTCTGTTGCTGACATAGATTCAGTCTCCTCTGGCTGGATAATAGGGTCAGGAAGCCGATGCGTATCCGATTCCCTGTTATCTTACCCAAGTTGGCTGGAAGACAATCTCTTGAATGGACCGGCGCCCCATTTGGCGGCGAATCTGCCGGGCGGTAAGAGTGGAAATAGGCGGCAGAGGGGTTTACTTTTTCCTTGCCCTTAATTATAATGATTATAAATAAGGAGTTTGCCGTACGCAAAATTTGTGCAGTAAACCAAAAATGATAATCATTCTCAACGCATGCTGTCCCTGGCTTCAGGGGCAGCATGACCCATTTTAAGGGCAGTAATAACGATATTCATTCTCAAATGGAAAAGGAGCTGTTACCGATGACCCCAACCGTTGAAGCTGTATCTCCCGCCGAACGCCGCCCGATCCCGGATCCAGATCCGCGCAAACGAAACGAATGGCTGGAACGCCACGGCGAAATGGCCGCGGCCATCGCGAGCGGCTGCCTTATGGCAATCGCCTGGCTGGCGGGCCATTGGGCCCCGGCGGCCTCTGTCGCTCTCTATTTGCTGGCTTATGTTATCGGCGGTTACGTAAAAGCCAAGGAGGGCGTGCTGACGCTCGTCCGGGAGAAGGAGCTCGACGTCAACCTGCTCATGATCCTCGCCGCGCTGGGCGCCGCCTGTATCGGCTACTGGGCCGAGGGGGCGATGCTGATCTTCATCTTCTCGCTGAGCGGAGCGCTGGAGACGATGACGATGGCCAGAAGCTCCAAGGACATCTCCGCTCTCATGGATTTGAAGCCGGAAACCGCCGTCCTCGTGCAGAATGGCAAGGAACGGGTAGTGCCCATCGAGATGCTGCGCGTCGGCGACCTCGTCGTAGTCAAGACAGGAGAGAACATTCCGGCGGACGGCATCGTTCGGGAAGGGCGCTCCTCCGTCAACCAGGCTTCCATTACGGGCGAGAGCATCCCCGTCGACAAGCAGGAGGGTGATGAGGTTTTCGCCGGTACGCTGAACGGCGAAGGTGCGCTGTTCATCGAGGTGACGACGTCCAGCGAGTCGACGCTCGTCTCGCGGATCATCCGCCTTGTGCAGGAGGCACGCAATGAGATGCCCCGTTCCCAGCGGTTCATCGAGCGGTTCGAGCGTATCTACGCCCGTGTCATCCTGCTGGCGACCGCGGTGCTCATGACGGCGCCGCACTGGCTGTTCGGCTGGGACTGGAACGTGACGTTCTACCGCGCGATGGTGTTCCTCGTCGTCGCCTCCCCGTGCGCGCTCGTCGCCTCGATCATGCCGGCGATGCTGTCGGCAATCTCCAACAGCGCGAGGAAGGGCGTCCTGTTCAAGGGAGGCGTCCATCTCGAGAACCTGGCGCAGGTAAAGGTCATCGCGTTCGATAAGACGGGCACGCTGACGTCCGGCACGCCGCAGGTGACCGATATCGTGCCGCTGCAGGGCCTGGACGAAGCGGGTCTGCTCCAGGCGGCGGCTTCGGTCGAGGCGCTGTCGAACCACCCGCTATCCAAGGCGATCGTCCAGAAAGCGTTCGGGGAAGGGCTGCCGCTCATCCGTACGACCGATTACCAGGCATTGATCGGCTGGGGCGTGCAGGCCGCAATAGATGGCGAGCAGTGGACGATCGGCAAGCCCGGCCTCTTCCCGGAGGCGGAGACCGAGCCGTCCCTGCAGGCTGAGGTGAAGCGGCTCGAGGAGCAGGGCAAGACGGTCGTGCTGGTGAAGAATGGGGCGGGGATTGCCGGCATTCTGGCGATGCAGGATCGCATCCGGCCGCAGATGAAGACCGTAATCGCCAAGCTGAAGCGGCAGGGCGTGCAGGTCGCGATGCTGACGGGCGACCAGCGGCTGACGGCCGAGGCCATTGCCCGCGAGGCGGGTATCGACCTCGTCTTTGCGGAGCTGCTGCCTGAGGATAAGCTGACGCAGATCAAGGCATTGCGCGAGCGGTACGGCCAGGTGGCGATGGTCGGGGACGGCGTGAACGACGCCCCGGCTCTCGCCGCGGCCTCGGTGGGCATCGCGATGGGGGGAACCGGCAGCGACGCGGCGCTGGAGACGGCGGACCTCGTGCTGATGAACGACGATCTAGACAAAATCAACGAGGCCATCGTGCTCGGCCGCCGCATGCGGACGGTGGTGAAGCAGAACATGGTCTTCGCCATTGCCGTCATCGTCTCGCTCATCCTCTCCAACTTCCTGACCGGCATTCCGCTGCCGCTTGGAGTCGTCGGGCACGAGGGCAGCACGATTCTCGTCATCCTGAACGGTCTGCGCCTGCTGCGTTAATGCCGTGTATGGGCGGGCTTTGTTTAAGTGGCCCGCCCGCACGGAAGCGGTGAGCGCCTGCTGGAGCGATTTGCATCCGGCCGGGCGCGCTCTTCCCCTTGTGTTCCCGGGCAAAGTTTGGGACAATACGAGAAGATGGCCGCGTTCGCGGCAATCGACGGCTGCGATCAGCAGCCAGCTTTTTTTGAAATGAGGGCAAGCCTATTATGAAAGAATCCATTTATGGACGGACCGCCGAGCAGCTCGCCGCCTGGCTGGAGGAGCGCGGATACAAACGATCCCGCGCCGCTCTGGTGTGGGACTGGCTGTACCGGAAGCGGGTCACGTCCTTTTCCGATATGACGGACGTCAAGGAAGATTTGCGGCAGCTGCTGGAGGAGAGCTTCTCCATCCGAACGCTGACCGAGCATACGAGGCAGGAAGCCGCCGACGGGACGGTAAAATTCCTGTTCCGGCTCGCCGACGGCAACCTGATCGAGACGGTGCTGATGCGGCAGAAGTACGGCCTGTCAGTTTGCGTGACGACCCAGGTCGGCTGCAACATCGGCTGCAGCTTCTGCGCAAGCGGGCTGCTCGCCAAGACGCGGGATCTGTCGAGCGGGGAGATTGTCGAGCAGATCATGCAGGTCCAGCTGTATCTTGACCGGGCGGGCAACGGAGAGCGGGTCAGCCATGTCGTTGTCATGGGTATTGGGGAACCGTTCGACAATTTCGCCAATCTGGTCGATTTCCTCCAGGTGATCAAGGACGCCAAGGGTCTCGCGATCGGACCGAGACGAATCACCGTCTCGACGAGCGGCTTGGCCGACAAGCTCTTCGCCTTCACCGATGCGGATCTCAAGGTCAACCTCGCGATCTCGCTGCATGCGCCGAACAACGAGCTGCGCACGCGGATCATGAAGATCAACCGGGGCATTCCGATCGAGCGGCTGATGGAGGCCGTCGACTATTATCTGGAGAAGACGAAGCGCAGAGTGACGCTTGAGTATATTCTGCTGAAGGATGTCAACGACGGGGAGGAACAGGCACGGGAGCTCGCAGCGCTCATCCGCAATCGGAGCCGGTACTTCAACGTCAACCTCATTCCGTACAATCCGGTTGACGAACACAGCCAGTACCAGCGCAGCGAGAAAGACTCCGTCCTGAAGTTCTACGACACGCTGAAGAAAGAAGGCATCAGCTGCAGCGTGCGGATGGAGCACGGCACCGATATCGACGCAGCCTGCGGACAGCTTCGCAGCAAGCAGATCAAGCGGGCGGGAGAGAACGGCCGGGCGAAAGCGGCGCAATAGCGGGCAGCCGGCCTGCTTACATCGTCCTGCCGAGCCTCACATGCACGCAAACAAGGGTATCCGGTGTCCGGATACCCTTGTTTGGCAGTCGGCGGCCGATGGCCGCTCGGAACCGTCAGTGCTGTTTCGGCCGGTAATTCAGATCGCGAAACAGCTGGTTCTTTTCCTGCTCGGTCAGGTCGCGCCAGCGGCCGACCGGCAGCCCTTTCAAGTGAATGTTCATGATCCGGATGCGCTGCAGCCGGCGCACCTCGTAGCCGAGCGCCGAGCACATCCGGCGGATTTGGCGGTTCAATCCCTGGGTGAGGATAATCCGGAACACGTGCTTGTCCATTTGAGTCACCTTGCATGGCAGCGTAACGGTGTCCAGAATCTCTACCCCTTCTGCCATCCGGCTCAGAAACCAGGGCGTGATGGGCTTGTCCACCGTGACGATGTATTCCTTCTCGTGCTTGTTCTCGGCACGGAGGATCTCATTGACGATATCGCCGTCGTTGGTGAGCAGGATGAGCCCCTCGGAATCTTTGTCCAGCCGGCCGACGTGGAATATCCGCAGCGGATGGTTCACGAAATCGACGATATTGCCCTTTACCCGGCGTTCCGTCGTACTCGTAATGCCGACGGGCTTGTTAAGCGCGAGGTAGACGAGCTCCTCCTCCTGCTTGATCCGGCGGCCATCCACGCGCACGTCGTCCCCCGGCTCGACCTGGCTTCCGAGCTCCGCTACCTTGCCGTTAATGGTGACCCGGCCGCTCGTGATCCATTTGTCGGCCTCCCGCCGGGACGTCATGCCCGATTCGCTGATGTATTTGTTAATCCGCAATGTCATCACACCTATATTGTAGTAGAATGCCTGTCTGGGTTCCCGTTTAGTGTATAAGTTTAGCGGAAAGAACGCAACGAAGCAGCGGAGACGGACATGTGGGAAGGGCGGGGGCGGGTATAGGCAGGAAGCGGAAGTGGGAAGGCTAGCAGGGAATGCCATCACGGGCGGCGAAATAAAACAAGTGAGCAGCCATACGGAGTCGAGCCAAACAAATCATGCAGAACCCGACATAACAAGCGAAGCAGGACTAAAGCAAGCAGAATCAGACAAAACAAGCAGAACCCAACGAATCAAAGCAAGCAGAACCCAACGAATCAAAGCAAGCAGAACCAAACAAGTCAAATCAAGCAGATCCACAAGCCGTGCCCTACCATCCAGGGCAAAGCTTGAATTTATATGGATACAGGAGAGAGTGCCTTATGACGAACGAAAATGCAGTCATTTTAACCCGGGAAGGCTACGCCAAGCTGGAGGCGGAGCTCGAGGAGCTCAAGACGGTCAAGCGCAAGGAGCTGGCCAGCCGGATCAAGACGGCGATCAGCTACGGCGATCTGAAGGAAAACAGCGAGTACCACTCGGCGAAGGACGAGCAGGGGTTCATGGAAGGCCGCATCGCGACGCTGGAAAAGATGCTCCGGACCGCCCGCATCGCAGACACTGCTGACGCCTCTACCGTTCAGGTAGGCGCCACCGTCGTGCTGAACGACCTGGAAGTCGCGGAGAAGATCCAGTACAAGATCGTCGGGCCGGCGGAGGCCGACGTGATGGAGGACAAAATCTCGTACGAGAGCCCGCTCGGCAAAGCGCTGCTCGGCAAGGCTGTCGGCGACACAGTCGAGGTAGATGCGCCGATGGGCGTCATTAAGTACGAGCTGCTCGACATCAAGATCGGCTAGGGCGAGCAAGGGCCGGCAAGGCCCGCAAGGATCGCGGGGAGCCTTTAGGAAGTGCTCCCGGATGGGCCGACGCCTCCAGCAGCGGATACGCAGCCGTTAGCAAGGACCCGATTGGGAGGGGAAAGCCCGGCGTAAAAACCAACGCAGGTTGGTTTTTTTGTTCCATGGGAGGAGAGATGGCTGGCGAGGCGCCTCTCGGGGTGACCGGCCGGCGTGCATACTATGCCGCATACACATAGACTGGCAGCGGGTGCGGAGGCGGGGACATGCAGGTAACGAGAAAAATCGCCGACACGATTGTCCGGAAAACGAAGGAACTGACCCAGCTGAATATGAACGTGATCGGGAAGGACGGCATCATCATCAGCTCCAGCGACCCGGACCGGATCGGGACGCTCCATGAAGGGGCGCTCGAGGTGATCCGGCGCGGGGAGGAGCTCACCTTCTCGGAGGAGACAGCCGAACATTGGGCGGGCACGAGGCCGGGCATCAACATGCCTATTCTGTTCCACTCCGAGATCGTCGGCGTCATCGGCATCTCGGGGCGGGAGGCCGAGGTGGTGCCGTTCGGGCGGGCAGTCAAGATGATGACCGAGCTGCTGCTGCAGCAGTCCTACCTGTCGGAGCAGGTTGAGCTCAAAGAGAGGTCCCGGACCTATCTCGTGCAAGAGCTGCTGACTCCTTCGGAGCTGCTGACCCCTTCCGAGCAGACGGCCCGCGAGAGCCTCTATGCCCGCGGCGAGCTTCTGGACATCGACCTGACGCTGCCCCGGGCGCTTCTGCTGCTGCAGATCGAAGCAGGGGAGGATGCGCGCGACTATTCGTTTCGCTTCAAGACGATCGCCTCGCTGTTCCGGCAGCCGGATGAGACGCTGATCGCCCAGCTCGGGCGCGGCCGGTGGATCGTCATGCCCGACGCGTCGGTGTTCAAGACCGACCGGCAGGCGCACGAGGAACTGCTCGCGGCAGGCAGGCGGATCCGGGAGCTGCTCCAGGAATGGTTCGGCACCAAGGCATCCGTCTCGATCGGGAGGAGCTGCGAGGAGATCTGTGAGCTGCCGAGCGCCTACCGCGAGGCGCTCCAGGTGCTGGACATTGCCCGGAGGCAGGTGGAGGACGGTTCAGTGCTTCATGTGGAGGACGCGTCGGTCGAGCTGATTCTCTCGGAGGTGGCGGAGCCGTCCGCCCGGCGGCTCATCACCCGGGTGCTTGGGGAGCTGGTGGACCATCCCCAGCTGCTCGACTCGCTGCAGGCATTCTATAACAGCAACATGAACGTCAGCCTGGCGGCCCGGATGATGGGGGTCCACCGGAATACCCTGCTCTACCGGCTGGATCGGGTGGAGAGCCTGATCGGCGGAGACCCCAAGGAATTTCAGCAGGCGGTCCGCATCCAGCTCGGCCTGCTGCTTCACCGGATTCACGACCATTCATGAAAATTCTGTCAATGTAGACAGACTGTCGAAACTGCACAAGAAAGCGCTTTAAATCGGCCACTTTCTTGTGCAGTTTTTCTATTGTTCTATAACAATCGACTTTCCTATAATGGGGGGGAAGCAAGGTTATCCGCCTGATAACCCTAACGAGACCATCTAGATGAGAGAGGGTATGTGATGCTCAGGGGATGCGAACGGGAGGACTCCCGGCGGCAGGCGAAGAGGAGGAAGTGCGAGTGAACATTGTCATAGCACCGGATTCGTTCAAAGGAAGCTTGTCCGCCCTGGGGGTGGGACGGGCGTTGGAGAAGGGAATCAAGCGCGCCATACCTGAAAGCGTTACCAAGATTATCCCTATGGCCGACGGCGGCGAAGGCACGATGGACTGCCTGATCGAAGCGACGGGCGGCCGATTCGTGGGCGCCCAGGTGCAGGGCCCGCTCGGACGGCCAATCGAATCGGGCTTCGGCCTGCTCGGCGACGGCGAGACGTGCGTCATCGAGATGGCGATGTCGTCGGGCCTCTACCTGATCGGCCGGCACGAGCGCAATCCGCTCCGGACAACGACCTACGGCTTCGGCCAGCTCATCCGGACCGCGCTCGACGAGGGCTGCCGCAACTTCATTCTCGCTCTGGGCGGCAGCGCCACCAACGACGGAGGCGCCGGCATGCTGCAGGCGCTCGGCGTGGAGCTCCTGGACGAAGCCGGCCAGCCGCTCGGCTACGGCGGCGGCGAGCTCGCGAGACTCGCCGCTATCCGGAAGGACGGCCTCGATCCGCGCCTCGCGGAGAGCCGGTTCACGGTCGCCTGCGACGTCGACAACCCGCTCGTCGGGCCGCACGGCGCTTCAGCTGTGTTCGGGCCCCAGAAGGGAGCGACGCCCGAGATGGTTGCCGAGCTCGACCGCTGCCTCCGGCGTTTCGCCGACCTGACGGAGCGGGAGACCGGCGTCGCCATTCACGACCTGCCCGGAGCGGGGGCGGCCGGCGGCCTGTCCGGAGGCATCGTCGCCTACCTGAACGGCGAGCTCGAATCCGGCGTCGCCATAGTCGGCCGGACGGCCGGGCTCGAGGAGGCGGTCCGGACGGCCGACCTCGTCATCACCGGCGAGGGACAGGTCGACTTCCAGACGGCGCGGGGCAAGACGCCGTGGGGGGTTACCCGGACCGCCCAGGCGCACGGCGTTCCCGTCATCGTCGTCGCCGGCTCCGTCGGGACAGGCATCGAGGCGCTGTACGAGCACGGCGTCACGGCGGTGTTCAGCATCGTGAACCGTCCGATGACGCTAGAGGAAGCCATGGAGAAGACGGAGCCTCTCCTCGAGGCAGCAGCCGAGCAGCTGATCCGCATCGTTCAACTAAGAGCTTAGGAGGATGGTTGTGAATTGACCCTATGGTCAATAGCTGGATAGCGCCCATGCCGGCGGCAGGTCTGGCGGCCCGGACCGGGCGAACCAGCAGGAAGCCGAAGGCGTGAGGCGCCTTCGGCTTTTTCGCGTTTTGGCCCGACAATGAAGGAAGTTCCCCGCCCCACTCTGGTTCCTCTATTGTCAAAAACCTGTGACAAGCGGCCGCGTTAGGCAGTAAACTGAGAGCAGTGGCAAGGCATCGCGAAACACGTGCGCCAAGCAAATGCGCGGAGCAGAAGAAGGAGGACGCAGATGAAGGCGGTTCAGGAGAAATACGAGAGGTTCCAGACGGACATGGGCTGGAACAAGGTGGACAAGCATGATTTTCGGGAGAGCAAGGAATTTCTCCTGTACATTCACATGCTGCTGACGACCGAGGTTGCGGAAGTCGCGGAGGAATTCCGGACGATGCTGGACCGGACCAAGGAGCTGGTGAGAGAAGGTCTGGACGAGAAGGAGGCCTATGCCCTGGCGAAGCAGGAGATTCGCGAGAATTTGGGCAAGGAGCTGGCGGACTGTCTCGCCTATCTGTGCAAGCTGGCGAATTTCTTCGAGTACGATCTGGAGGAGGAGCTTACGGCCAAGATGGCGGAGATTCGGACGCGCTACAGCCGCTAGCCCCGGCTCCGGGCCGGATCCGGGACGGACGACAGACGCAGCTGTAGGAGCCCCCTTTTCGGCTTTACATACTAGTAGAAGGAGGAGACGAGCATGCAGCCCTTCACCGAGCGGGTCGTGGGACTCATCGGAGCAATTCCCGCGGGCCATGTCATGACCTACGGCCAGATCGCGGCGCTGGCCGGCAGTCCCCGCGGGGCCCGGCAGGTGGTGCGCATCCTGCATTCGCTAAGCGCCAAGCACGGGCTGCCGTGGCACCGCGTCGTAAACGGCAAGGGCGAGGTGGCGATCCGGGAAGATGAGAGTCGGTTCGTGCAGATGATGCTGCTGAGCGACGAAGGCGTGGAGACGGATGACCGGGGACGGCTCGACCTCGGGCGCTATCAATATCATCCCGGGCAGGACGCCCCGCTGGAATAGGGCCACTCGCAACGCTGATCGGTCAATCGAATAAGGCAGAAAGAACAAGGGGCCGCAGCAGTGGACGCTGCAAACGGTCCGCGTCACCGCAACGATCTAGCAGCCCATGGCGGCGGTTCTCGCAGAGCCTAGGCCGTTCGCGCCGGCGAGAGTGTCGCCGATAGCGCAAGAAGCCTGCCCTTAGGGCAGGCTTCTTTGGCGTAGAGACAGCCCTGGCCCGGAAGAGGGGAGGCCTCTCTGCTTGGAGATGCACTTAGCGGCGGAACCGCGTGCGTGGGTGTATGGAACGAGCGCGGGACGGCCGCGCGGCTCCCGAAGGCCCGCTGGTCTCAGAGGGTGGTCTGCACCTCAAAGCAAACCCGGGCGCCGCCCTCCGGGCGGTTGCTGGCCCTAATCGTGCCGCCGTGCTTACCGACGATGAGTCTCGCCGTATACAGGCCGAGGCCCGACTGGCCGCCTTGTCCGCTGTAGAACCGGTCGAACACATGCGGCAGGTCCCGCTCGGCGAATCCGGGACCCGAGTCGGCTACGTCGAAGCCCATCCGCCCGTCCGTAAACAGCAGACGCACCTCCACCTTGCCGCCCCACGGAACAAACCGGAGGCTGTTCGTCACGAGGTTGTCGAGCACCTGCCCGATCCGCTGGACGTCGAGACGGACGGGGACGTCCGGCCGTTCGCGCCGGTCCTCCAGCGTAAAGGAGCAGACGGCCTCCCGGGCTGCGCAGAGAGCACTGATCTCCTGCTCCCTCGCGGCGGCGAATGCGTAGGGGTCGACCTCCTCGGTCTGCAGCGGGAACGAGTCGAACTGCTTCTCGGCCGCGATCTGGAAGTCCTCGATCAGCCGCCGTACCCGCTTCACGTTCTGGTCGATCACCTTGAGATGCTGACGCAGCTCCCCGGCATCGGGGGCCTCCTCCTCGGCGAGCAGCTCGACATGCCCCTGGATAACGGTAACCGGCGTCCTCAGGTCGTGGGTGACGGCGTCCAGCAGGTCCCGCCGTTCCTGCTCGAGCTTCCATTCGCGCAGCAGCGAGCGCTTCAGCTCCGAGCGCATCTCCTCGAACGATTCGGTCAGCATGCCGATCTCATTGCTTGCCCGGTAAGCGATCCGGAAATCGAGGTCCTGCCGCTTGATCCGCGCCGCCGCCTCCATAAGCTCGCCGACCGGCTTATTGATCCGCCTGCCGAGTCTCGCCGCGAACAGATAGGTGAAGAGGGCGATGTAGAGGAAGGGCGAGGCGAACAGCAGCAGCTCCAGGGCAATCGTGAGAGCAGGGGCCGCCCGCCCGGTGCTGGTCACCTCCATCTTGTATTGGAGCACCAGAGTGCCTGCCCAGTCCCCCGAGGGAGACAGCACGGGCAGTACCCGGGTGATCGTCCCGCCAAAGCGGAGCGGCCCGGCATCCGTAATGGCGACCCGGTTCAGCTGGGCCGCCAGCTCCTGCTTGCTGCCGAACACCGGCCCCTGCAGCGTGCCGTACAGCACCCGGCCTTCTCGGTCCAGTACCTGGTATGGCATCCCGTCCGCCGGGAGGACCGTCTCCAGTGCGGTACGGCCTTCCGGCGAGAGCAAAGCATCTCCCTGCTGCCGGACGGTCTCCTCGATCGCCGGGATTTGGCGGTCGTAATGGTCCGCCGGGTTGACCCATTGCTTGTGGAACAGCCACCACGCCCCGAGCGCCAGCGTCACGACCGTCATGACGATGCTGAGTGCCATGATGAGGAGGAAGGTAACGATGAGCTGCTTTTTGAGCGAGAGCCGCTCTAGGAAGGATGGCGTTCCCATTTGTAGCCGACCCCCCATACCGTCGCGATGTAGGATGTGTCCGGATCGGCTGCCGCCAGCTTCGCCCGGATGTTCTTGATATGCTCGGTCACGGTCGCCGCGTCGCCCGCCGCTTCGAGTCCCCATACGCGGTCATACAGCTGCTCCTTGGAAAACACCTGGCCTGGGTGAAGAGCCAGTGCCGCCAGCAGGTCGAATTCCCGCGACGTCAGCGCGACCGGCGACCGGCGGATCTGTACCTCTCGGCCCTTCAGGTCGAGCTGCAGGAAGCCGTAGCGCAGCACCGTGCGCTGCTCCGTCTGCGCGGCTGTACGCTGGTCCCGCCGCAGATGGGCGGCTACGCGGGCTTTCAGCTCGAGGAGGCTGAACGGCTTGGTGATGTAATCGTCGCCACCGATGGAGAGGCCCCGAATCCGGTCGGCCTCCGTCTGGCGGGCGCTGACGAACAGAATCGGGCAGCTCGCCTCCTCCCGGATCATCTGGCACAGCTCGAGTCCGCTGACGCCCGGCAGCATGACATCGAGCAGGATGAGATCGGGCCGGTGGACGAGCTGCGCCATCGCCTGCTCGCCGTTCTCGGCGGTGTATACGTCGTATCCCTCCTTGCGGAGCGCCTGCTCCAGCAGGGAGAGGATGTCGGCTTCGTCGTCGACGATCAATAGTTTGTAAGGCATGGCCGTTGTCCCCTTCGTGTATGTCGTGTGATTGTGTTAGGAGGTGATCAGCGGGTCCAGCTTCGCCGATGCCACAGCCACATCGTACTAAGAAACCCTCCCAGAAGACAAGTGAAGAGCGGCGCATAAAAGCTCGGGGCGTAGCTTCCGGCCATAAGCTGGAACAAAGAGGAGACGCCGAGCAGCAGGAAGCTGAGGCTGTCCGAGACGTACAGTGCCCCGACGAGACAGCCGATCCATACGAGGTACGAGAGGAGCGCGTTGGGCAGCAGCGAGCACAGCAGACTGCACACGCTCACTTGGGCAAGCAGGATCAGCAGGAACAGACCGTACGTGGATAGCGCATAGAGCAGTGCGCCACCGGCGTCGTAGGCGGCCGCCGGGTTCAGATAAGTGACGGTCTCCGCGCTCGGCAGGAAGAGCCGGCCGAACGTCTCCCCGATCAGGAAGGCCAGCGCCGTGTACAGCAGCATTTGAAGCGCCAACGCGAGCCATTTGGCCGCATACAGCCCCGCGAACGACAGCGGGCGGAGCAGCACGAGCCGGAGCCGGCCCGCCGTGTATTCTCCGTTCATGCTGTCGATGGTTTGGATCGGCGCGAGAATAAGGATGAGGAAGAAGGAAACCTCCTTCAGCAGGAACACCGAGAAGTTCTGGGCGCTGAGCGGCGTGGACTGCCGGGCGTCGAACGCCCCGATCATTTGCGTCTTTAGAAACAAGCAGTCGAGCAGGACGACGGCGAGGAAGAGCAGGAAGCCGATCCACGTTTTTTTGCGTTTCCACATCCGTTCCCACTCACTGGCGAAGATAGCGGTCATGATAAAATCCCTCCGGTTGTCAGATCCAGCGATCCGGTTTGGTGAACGCCAGCCAGGCAGTCAAGCCGCCGGCCAGCAGATAAGCTCCCGCAATCGGGAGAAGAACAAGCGCGAGCTGTCCGCTCGAGAAGGCAGCTGTCTCACCCAGCAGCATGGCGATGCCCTGGTACTGGATCTGCGTCAGCGAGAGGAACTGCCAGACGCCGTCCGCCTGCAGCACTCCGGTGCGGCGGAGCAGATCGAAGACGGTCGGATAGCCGAGCGAGAGCAGCAGGTAGCCGAGGCCCGCGCCGATTGATGCAGTCGTGGAACGGCTGAGGACCGCGATGGCGAGGAAGACGCTGCCTGTCGTCAGCACGCTCAATGCAGCGAGCCCATAGTAGCCGAGCGTATACAGCACCATGCCGCCCGCCGAGGCCATAGGGGCATCGCGGTAGAACAGCGAGACCGCCTCGCCCGTCTCGAAGAACACGGGGCCCACCGCGGCCGCGAGGATCAGGTAGCAGGCGAAGTACAGCCCCATAACGGCGAGGTAGGCAAGCGCCTTGGCCCGGAACAGCTCGCCGAACGAATAGGCGCGGAGCAGGACGAGCCGCAGTTGGCCGCTCCGGTACTCCTCGGTGAACGACAGCGTGAGCAGGACGAGCGAGACGAGATTGAACACGACGAGCAGCTGCTCGATCAGCGCCATGACGGCGAAGTTGCTCGCGTAAGTATATTCCGGGCTGGACGGGGCGACCTGCGCATTAAGGCCTGCATAGTATTTGGCGGTCGCCAGCAGGATGACGGGGATGGCGAGAAAGCAGAGCCACGTCAGCTTTCGCTTCCACAGCCGTTCCCATTCGCTCAGGAAGAGAGCCATCATGACGTCATCAGCTCCACAAAATACTCTTCCAACCCCCGCGAGCCGGCATTGTCCTTCCATTCCTCGCTCGTTCCCTGCCAGAGCAGCCGGCCTTCCTTAATCATGACGAACCGGTCGCCGATCCGCTGCAGCTCATCGAGCAGATGGCTCGAGACGAAGAACGAAATGCCCCGCTCGTCGCGCAGCTTCAGGATGAGGCTGCGCAGCTCCCGGATGCCCATCGGATCGAGGCCGTTGGCGGGTTCGTCGAGCAGAATGAGCTTCGGGTCTCCGAGCAGCGCCTGTGCGATGCCTAGCCGCTGGTTCATGCCGAGCGAATACGTGCGGACCTTGTCCCCGCCCCGGCCCTCCAGGCCGACGGTCTGCAGCGCTTCCTCGACGCGGGCTTTGCGCTCCGCCGCCGATTTCAGGTTCGGATGCAGCCGGGCCAGGTTCATCAGATTGTCACGCCCCGACAGATAGGGGAAGAAGATCGGCGCTTCCACGATGGCGCCTACTTGGGAGAGTGCCCGCTTCCGATCTTCCTGCACGGACACGCCGCCGATGGTTACCTGCCCCCGGGTCGGCTTGATCAACCCGGTCATGATGCGCATCAGCGTCGTTTTGCCGGCGCCGTTCGGGCCGACGAAGCCGCAGACTTCTCCTTGCCGGACGGAGAACGAGACGTCCTGCAGGAGCGTCCGTCCTCCCGCTTTCTTGGTTATGCTGGATACGTCCAGCAGCTGGGTATGAGTCATGAGAAGGTCCTCCTTGTTGCTTGCTGATTCAAGGATAAGGGACAATTCTCAAGACTTTCTAAGGAAACGCAGATAGGTTTTGGAGGTGCCAAGATTTTTTTCTGTGGAGAAGTTCTCTAGGAGGAAAAGGAATGGGGAACCGAATAGTTCAAAGAGGGGAATCTGCAAAACCGGCCAACAGAACCGCCGTCAGAAACACAAGCTGAAGCACGGTGCGGAGAAACAGCTTGGGGACGGGGCGCCCTCCGATGGTCAGGCTTTCCTTGGCCGCTCGTACATTGGCGGGAAACATGGCTATAAGCAGCACCGCCAGGCCCAAAGACGCTGCTTGGGAAGTAGCAGGAAACAGGATGCCGACAGCCCCTGCAAGCTCCAGCCAGCCGGTAACACTCACGATCCACCCCGGTTTGGGAAAAACCGGGGGAACCATTCGGATCAAATCAGGCCGCCTCTTCCCCCAGTGAGCGGAAGCGGTTAATAACAGCATGACGGCCACCGCTCCCTGAAGGCATGTCTGCCAGTCTTCAAAATAGGGCAGGCCAAGTAGACCCATAACCAGAAAGAGCAAAAACGAAGCGATTAGCACATAAAAAGGAAGCATCCTTCCATTCCCCTCCGTTATAATAATCTCCGTCCAATTGAGTCGAGCAGTTACGCTGCAGACCGATCCTCTACCGCTAAGCGCGATAGCAGAAGATTCCCCGACTAGGGGAGGAGGATCAGGCGCCCGATCCGATTGCACTCCTCGGCAAACCAAATATCGCCGTCTGCACAGATCGCAATCCCATGCGGCTCGGCATTCTCGGTAGGAATCGGATATTCCGTTATTCGTCCATCGACGGTTATGCGGCCGATCTTGTTGCCGCCCCATTCCGTGAACCAGAGATCCTCATCCGTTCCGGAGACGATAGCATGGGGCCGAGCGTCCGGTGTGGGAATCCCGTATTCCGTTATTTCACCGGAAGTCGTCACTCTGCCGATCGTATTGCCGAGAATTTGCACAAACCATAAGGCTCCGTCCGGTCCGCTCGCAATGCCAACCGGCCCGGAATTCGGTGTAGGGATTAGATATTCCGTTATTCCTCCATCGGTGGTTATTCTTCCGATCGTATTGGCTTGATTCTGTGTAAACCATAACGCGCCGTCAGGACCAGCCGTGATAAAAGAGGGGAACGTACCGGCGGCAGGCAGCTCAAACTCCGTAATCTCCCCTTCCGCGGTAATCCTTCCGATCTTCCCGCTGTTCATCTCGGTAAACCAGATCCCACCGTCAGGGCCTTCCGTCATCCCGAACGGCCCAGAGCCCGCAGACGGCAGTTCATATTCGGTGAATAGACCGTTTATCGACATGCGGCCGATCTTGTTTGCGTAATGTTCCACGAACCATAGGTCCCCCTTCTGGTCCGAGAGAATGGACATCGCTCCGGCGTTTGCGGTCGGAATGGGGAAGGAAGCCATTGCGCCTCCGGCATCTATTCTCCCAATCCGATTTCCCCTTTGTTCCGTAAACCAAATCGCTCCGTCTTTCCCGGCCGCGATTCCATACGGTCCTGACTCTTGTCTGGCAACAGCATATTCCTTGATCATATGTCTCATGCGTTTCCCTCCAAAGTATGAACTGGTAAATCCTCTTCAGGCGAATAACGTTTCCTGACCATCTCGGCAGATTCCCTGCGGCCATAGAAGCGTCCTTTATTGGGATTCCTTGATTTGTCGGATCCCTTGCGCGATCGGCTCCCTCTCCCACTCTTGCAGTGAATAGAGGACAGGTGCCGCAGGAATCTCAAACTTCAGATGAGAATGAAGGAGTTCCGTCAATAACGTGCCGACAGGCTGTTGATTCGTTTTCCTGCGGATAACGTTCCAAAAAATCCGGGATCGGTTGTCCTCGGTTCCCCATTTTTCAACCGAGTTGCGAAACAGCAGACATTGCCCGATTACGAAATCATTCTCCCGAGTGGGTTCCATCGCTTCGAACCCGGCGTTCTCAAGGCCATCGAACAGGGCGGGCATCAACCGGTCCAAGTACAGTCCGTAAGCGGCATCCTCGATTTCGTGAAAAGCGGCCGTTAACTGATCATGCATCGAATCGTACAAGGGCTTCCATGCCGATTCGATATACCGATTGCCCGCCTCGCCAATCTCCTCGATTGTCATATCGGCACGGAATACTGGGTTTCCTGTCATGCGTACCTCCTCCTTGATAATTGGGATACCCCCATTCTATAACATGGAAGCAAATTGGAAGGTTTTGAAATAAAGTGGAAGGAAATAAAGGAGTAGACCAGAATAACCTTACAAAAGGTTTCATGTCCTATATTTGCAAAGGGGGGGATAGCGTGGGAGTCCGACCCAAAAAACTGGCAGACAAGTATAACATGAGCGCCAACACATTGCGGAACTACGAAGCAAAAGGGCTGCTCCCGCCTGCGGAACGATCCGCAAACGGATACCGCCTGTACACGGAACGGCATGAAGCCTATCTGGCATGCCTGCAAGCCATGGCCCCCGCGTTCGGAATGGAAGCGACGACCGAGGTGCTGCTTTGTCTTCACAGAAAGGAGCTCGACGACGCCCTGTGGATCGTCAGGGAAAGGGAGGTCCTGCTGCACCGGGAAAAGGAAAGGTTAGCTCAACTGATCAGGGAATGGAAAGCGTATGCGGAAGGCAGTCAACCATACGACGGCAACCAACGCTTTCGCATCCACGAGGTCTCCAGACAGACGGGGGTTCCCAAATCAGCTATCCGTCACTGGGAGAAAAGCGGCCTGTTCTCTACGGAGCGGGACCCAGATAACGGATACCGTCTATATAAGGAACCCCATCTTTTTAAGATCCGGATGCTGCAGGTGCTGCAGGGCGCTGTTTATTCCGAGGAGACCGTGACCCTCAAGCAATCGATTGCACAAGTAAACATACAGAACTTCGAGCAAGCGATGAACGTTGCCGAAAGGATCCAGGAGTATCTGCATACAAGGATTGGCCTGCAGATGCGAGGCATCTACTTTCTCTATCGGTTGCTTCAAGATTTGGGCTTGTCTGAAGCCTCCGAGTAACTGGCCGGTTAAGGCGGGACGAAACGCTTCGGCTATCTAGTCCCGCAGAACGCCCGCCCACGCTTCCATCAACAGCCGAATGCCGGAGTCAAGCTGGAGGGGAGGCAGGTGGAAAAAGCCGGGGCTTCTTCGTAAAATGGATGAAACGTTGGGAGAGGGAGGGGAGAGAGGTTTATGGAACGAACGAGGGAAGCGATTAGACGAAGCAAGACGCTGGCCGGACCCTTTCCGTCCTTTGTGCCGACGCATGCCAAGGAAAGTCCGTACGCTCTCTTTTTGGACTGGTTCCAAGCCGCACTCGATCATGGCGTAACGGAGCCACATGCGATGACTCTTTCGACGGCGGATCGGGACGGGTACCCGGATGCTCGCGTTCTCATCTTGAAGGACGTGGACGAGCAGGGCTGGTATTTTGCCTCCAGCTCCGCGAGCCGGAAGGGAGAACAGCTGCAGGACAATCCGTACGCCGCCTTAACCTTTTACTGGCCCCCCTTGGGACGGCAGATAAGAATACGCGGAACGGTCGGGAGGATGGGGAAGGAGCTTAGCGCCCAAGATTTTTTGAATCGGGGCGAAACAGCGAGGGCCATTGCTTTGCTGGACAGGCAAAGCACCATCCTGAGCGAGCAGGGGGAGCTCGATCGGGCGTTAGCGGACCAGTTAGCCATGGTGCGCCAAACCCCCGGCCTGGTTGCGCCAACCTGGACCTTGTACAGACTGACCGCGGAAGAAGCCGAGTTTTGGCAAGGTGATGAGGAGCGCAGGCATATCCGGCTGCGGTATACCCGAGTGGGAGAAGGGTGGACGCAGACCTGGCTGTGGCCGTGAGGTAGAATAGGGAACGAGAATATGGTAGGCCGCAAGGAAGCCGTACCGCTCCCATTTAACAAAAGAAAAAACGGGGCCGGGCGTCCTAGGACACCCGGCCTCGTCTATCGTTACGGCTGCAAGACGCGGTCCAGCCTCCAGCCACCGGGCCCCGGCTTCACCACCGCCCGGTCGAGCTTGTCGTCCTGCGTCTCCACGGCGAGAAGCAGCCCGTCCTCTACCGGCAGGATATGATGAATCTCGCCGGCAGGAGCAAGCTGCAGCGCCAGCGGGGCGAGGATCGGCCGCAGCATCTCCTCGAGCCACATCCGCTCCTGGAACCACCGCGGAGCCGGGGCGGGCGGCGGATATCCCTCCGCCGGGACGCCCAGCCGCTCCGCCAGCGCGGGGGGCTCGGTGGGCAGCGTCCAGCCCGCGCCAAGCGCAGCGACGTACCGAAGGCACAGCTCGATCGTTCGCAGCACCTCATCCTCGTCGAGGGAGCCGTTGGCATAGCGGATCTCGACGGTGCCGATGTCGTACCACGCAGCGAAGTTAAGGCCGCAGCGGTGGGATTGCGGGCGTCCCGTCCGACGCAGCGCCTCGGAGCACGGGGCTTCGCGGAAGCGGGACACCATCTCGGGCAGGACAGGCGGGCAGAACAACAGCCGATGCCCACTCGTCCTCAGCAGCCCCTCCAGCGCCTGCTGGCTGGCGAGCGCGGCCTCCAGCATCGGCAGGAGAGCGTCTTCTCCCCATGGTTCCAGCCCGACATGCACATGCAGCCCGCAGCTCCAATTGGCGAGCGCTCCCTGCTCTCTGAGCCGGCGCAGCATGGTCCGGATCTGCTCACGGTCTGCCCAGCGAATCGGCGGCGGCTTCAGCTCGCTGCCCGACTCCTCACCCGTCTCGTCTATCTGCCGCTCGTCGAGCGCCATCTCCCAGTCCGGGAGCAGCTCCAGCTCCGTCGGGGCGCCCCCGACGAATTCGATCTCCACGCCAAAGGTCAGCTCAGTCCATTCGATCGTTCTTGGCCACATTTTTGTCGTCCTCCTCTATTGGTCTTGTCCGGCTATGGCTTCGCAAGGCCAATAGGGGGTCCACGGGGTTACCGGGGGATTTTGTCGCGCATCATCGGATGGTCCTCCTTCTCGCAGAATGAGCGGTCTCGCTCGCGCCGGAGCCGATGGCTCTCCTTGGCGATTTTCATGGTGACGCAGCTGGCGGACTGGTCGGAATAGGCTCAGTAAACCGATAGATAAGGTTCGTCCAGGATCAGCTCCCGAATCTGGTAGCCAGGGATCGTAATCATGGGGATCCTCGTAGGAAAGTGATCTCCCATTATTATACAATAAGATGAGAAAAGCGTTGCGGCAAAATACCGCCGCGCCCCAAGAACTCCGTCTGAGGCTTCATGCGCCCTTGCGAAGCCCGGCAGGAACGGAAAGGAGAGAACCATGTGCTGCTCACATCGTGGCTTGAGCGGTTCGCCCCCGGGATCCGGAAGCTGCCTCCCGGAAAGCTGTCGAAGGAGGAACTGCTGGACGGGCGGTTCCTGCTCCGAGAGGAGGGGGCACTCCAAATGCATTATGCCCCGCATAACGACTGGCTGCCGGATAGTGCCAAACTCATGCTGGTCGGCATTACGCCGGGCTGGACGCAGACGGAGACCGCCTACCGGATCGCCCGGGACGAGCTGCAGCGAGGCCGTTCGCTGGAGGAGGCCGCCCGCGCCGCGAAGGAGGGAGCCCGGTACGCCGGCCCGATGAGGCGTCACCTCGTAGCCATGCTCGATGAGCTGGAGCTCGACCGGGCGCTAGGGCTATCTACCTGCGAGGAGGCGTTTGCCGGCTGCGGCGGGCCGCTCCACACGACGTCCCTCCTTCGGCACCCGGTCTTCGTCGAGGGGAGCAACTACAATGGGCACCGGCCCTCGCTCCTCGGCACGGACTGGCTGCGGGAGACGGCTGTCCGCTCCTTCGAGGAAGAGTGGCGGCGGCTGGACGGCCCGTATCTGATCCCGCTCGGCCAGGCCGTCGAGCAGGTGCTCAGCCTGCTGGCCGCCGAGGGAAGACTCGACGGGAGCCGCTGCCTGTGGGGCTTCCCGCATCCGTCGGGGAGCAACGGCCACCGGCACCGGCAATTCCGGGAAAGGCGCGACGAGCTGCGAGCGGCCGTCCGTCGGGCTTTTCGTTGAAGGAGGAGACGCGGCAAGGGCGGGGAACCGGCGGACGCGGGAGAGGGGCCGGTTCGGGGATGCCGGACCATGGTGATTCCAAAAGATCGTTCCGTCAGACGATTGCCGCGCGCCCCGCAACCGACTATACTTTTGCTAGCGGCGCGGATGCCGCCGGACCGCAGGCTGCGCTCCAGCCGCAGGTTCAATTCTACATAGGGGGTATGATCCATGTCCCAAGCCATGGTCAACACCGCAAAGACGGTCCGCCGGATGGCGATTGGCCGCCTGCAGGGAGTTCCGGAGGAGCTGTTCGATGTCCAGCCGGCCCCGTTCAACAACACGATTCGCTGGAATATCGGGCATATGGCCGTGACGCTCGACCAGTTCCTCTCCAGGTTTTTGCCGTTCGACTCCAAGCTTCCGGAGAGCTACGCAGCATTGTTCTCTTCCGGCACTCGTCCGGCCGATTGGACGATCGAGCCTCCCTCCAAGGAAGAGCTGTTGGGGTACCTGTCGGAGCAGCTGGAGAATCTCGGCACGATCCCGGCCGAGGCGCTCGACAAGGCGCTGCCCGAGCCGTTCCTGCTCGGCACCATGCGCTTCGACACGGTAGGCGAAATCTTCTCGTTCGCCTTCATTCACGAGGCGATGCACCTGACGACGGCGGCCAACCTGGCGAAGCTCGCCTCCCAGCCGCAGGCGTAACGGCCGCCCGACGGCACGGCCTTCCGCTCAGGCAGAATTCAAAATGCCGGCTGCCCTGCGCGCAGCCGGCTTTTTTGTCGTGCGTGGAGGAGGGAGCCGGTAGAACGTCACGGAGGCGGAGGAGAAAGAGTCGGCCTTTTGTCACAACTGTCAGACTATTCGAACGAATTTGGGTTCGTCCGGTTTTAGGTCGTCCGGCATTGGGTAAATAGGAACCGGGCCTGCGGAGGCCTGCGCGGTACCCTGTCTGCCCTGCATACATAACGCAAGACCCGGCCGCCGCACTCCGCTTTCCGGCCTGCACCGCCATAAACGGAAGAGACGTTCCAGCGGAACGGCTCTGCCGATCATGCGAAGGAGGAAGCGAACCTATGACCCGACAACCGAACGACGAACGCGACCCTAAGCAGTCCACCGCCAAGGACCGGCAGCTGAACGACTTTACCGTGGACGACCGTGGCCAGAAGCTGACGACGAACCACGGCCTCCGCCTGACCGATACGGAGCATTCCCTCAAGGCCGGCGACCGCGGGCCTACCCTCATGGAGGACTTTCACTTCCGGGAAAAGATGACCCACTTCGATCACGAGCGTATTCCGGAGCGCGTCGTGCATGCGCGGGGCTTCGGGGCGCACGGCTATTTTCAGGTGTACGAGCCGATGACCAAGTATACGAAAGCGAAGTTTCTGCAGGACCCGTCGGTCCGCACGCCGGTATTCGTCCGCTTCTCGACGGTGGCGGGCTCGCGGGGCTCGGCCGACACAGTGCGCGACGTCCGCGGCTTCGCGACCAAGTTCTATACGGAAGAAGGCAATTACGACCTGGTCGGCAATAACATGCCGGTCTTCTTCATTCAGGACGCCATCAAATTCCCGGATTTCGTCCACGCCGTCAAGCCGGAGCCGCATAACGAGATGCCGCAGGCATCGACGGCGCACGATACGCTCTGGGATTTCGTCGGGCAGAACACGGAGAGCGCCCATATGATCATGTGGGCGATGTCGGACCGCTCGTTCCCTCGCAGCTACCGAATGATGGAGGGCTTCGGCGTTCATACGTTCCGCTTCGTCAACGAGCAGGGCGAGGCGCACTTCGTCAAGTTCCACTGGAAGCCTGTGCTCGGCGTCCATTCGCTCGTCTGGGACGAGACCCAGAAGGTGGCGGGCAAGGACCCCGATTTCAACCGGCGCGACCTGTGGGAAGCGATCGAATCGGGCAACTACCCGGAATTTGAATTCGGCGTCCAGCTGATCAAGGAAGAGGATGAATTCAACTTCGACTTCGATATTCTGGATCCGACGAAGATTTGGCCAGAGGAGCTCGTGCCCGTGAAGCTCATCGGGAAGATGACGCTGAACCGGAACACGGACAATTTCTTCGCCGAGACGGAGCAGATCGCGTTCCATCCCGGGCACGTCGTGCCGGGCATCGACTTCACGAACGATCCGCTGCTGCAAGGCCGGCTGTTCTCCTATACGGATACTCAGCTGACCCGGCTCGGCGGTCCGAACTTCCATGAGATCCCGATCAACCGCTCCGTGGCGCCGGTGCATAACAACCAGCGGGACGGCATGCACCGGATGACGATCAACCGGGGCCAGACAAGCTATCACAAAAACTCGCTCTCCGGGAACACGCCGGAGCCCGCTTCCACGGCCGAGGGCGGCTACGAGCATTATACCGAGAAGGTAGAGGGGCGCAAGGTCCGGCAGCGCAGCGACAGCTTCAAGGACCATTACAGCCAGGCGACGCTGTTCTGGAACAGCATGTCCGACGTCGAAAAGGACCATATCGTCAGCGCGTTCCACTTCGAGCTCGGCAAGGTGCAGAGCAAGGAGATCCGGCAGCGGGTCGTCGACGTGTTCAGCAACGTCGATGAAGTGCTCGCGGCCCGGATCGCCGAGGGCATCGGCGCGGTGCCTCCGGCGGATCCGAAGCCGTCGCCCGTCACGCTCGTATCTCCCGCGCTCAGCATGATGAACAGTGCCAAGTCGCCGCTGACGCGCAAGGTGGCGGTGCTGGCCGCGGACGGCTTCCAGGAGGCGGAGCTGAGCGAAGTGACCAAGGCGTTCAAGGACGCCGGCATCGTCGCGGATCTGATCAGCATCCGGCAAGGGCCGATCAAGGGACAGGACGGACGCGAGGTCGAGGCGAACCAGTCGCTGCTGACGGCCGACTCGGTGCTGTACGACGCCGTCTACGTGGCCGGGGGCCGGAAGAGCGTGGATGCGCTGCTCGCGCATCCGAAGCCGGCGGTCTTCGTCAAGGAGGCGTTCCAGCACTTCAAGCCGATTGCCGCGGTAGGCGAAGGAGCCGATCTGCTGCTCGCCGCAGGCGTCGGAGCCAAAGCCGTCGCTCCGGCGGATGCCGTGGACCCGGCCGCCGCGCTCGCAGCGGTGCCCGGCGTCGTGGTTGCGCAGGATGCGAGCGCGCTCGGCAGCTTCAGCGAGGCGTTCATCGCCGCGATTGCCGAGCATCGCCACTGGGCGCGGGTGCTGTAGGCCGTCCGCTGTAGGCGGTCGCTGGGCAACGGTCGTCGGGAGAAGCGGGCCGAATACGGGAAGATCATCAGGCAGGTCGCTCCCTTAAGCTCATCCGGCAAGGTTTAGTTTTGGCCGTTCGCTCCTTCGGGAGCGGGCGGCTTTTTTGCTGCACGCAGGCTGAGATTCCATTTCGCGGATGGCGGAGAGCTTCCGGTTCATGGAAAAAGTCTTGAGCCTCACGTAACGGTAGCCCTTATCCTCGTTGTTGAGGCAAGCCGGCGGGAACGGCCGGACGCCTCGGTAAAGGAGGAGAAGAGAAATGGAAAAGGAAATACCGGACTTTTATCCAATGCCTATGTTCGTCAAGCTGGAGGTGGCCGATCTCGCCCGTGCGACGGCCTGGTATGAGGAAGCGCTGGGCTTCCGCTCTGTCTACGCGATGGAAGGAATGGCGCACGTGCGCGGCGCGCGGTACCAGGATCTGATGCTGCTTGCGGGCGGAGCGCCGGACGGACCGAGAGGGAGGGGGATGACGATCAACTTCGCGGCGGAGCCGGAGGCGCTGGATGCTCTTGCCCGGCGGGCGTCTCTTGCCGGAGAGGATGTTGAAGGCCCCATTCTCCGGCCATGGAACGCCAGGGAGCTCGTCGTTCGGGACCTGGACGGGTACGTGCTGACGTTCTCCGCTCCGGTCGATACGAACCGGTCGTTCGACGATGTGATGAAGGACGTCCAGGCATAGGATGCGGGACATGCTGGTGAGGCAGCCGGCAAGCCCGGGCAGGCGGGAGCTTTCCGTCTTCCTGTGGAAGGAGCGGGTTCGGGAGATAGCCACAAAAGGGGGAAAACTACTAGTAGCTTTCTAGGAAGGGCCGTGAGAGAATGGGAGAGAGGCGGATGCCGGGCGGCTGACAGCCGAGGCCTCCGAACCACACCATAGATACCGAGAGAGGAAGATCGAATCAGAATGACTTCACCGGACAAGGGCGGATGGCGGAAAGAGATCGCGCCTTACGAAAAGCCTCGCATGAAACACAGTGTGTGGCAGCTAATCAACACGATGGTTCCTTTCTTTCTGCTCTGGTTTTTCGCCTATTGGAGTCTATCTTTTTCTTATTGGCTGACTCTTGTTTTTGCGATCCCGGCCGGCGTTTTCTTGATCCGGGTGTTCATCATCTTCCATGACTGCTGCCACAAGTCGTTTTTTCGCAGCAAGCTGGCGAATGAGATCGTCGGAACGATCACCGGCATTCTCACCTTCTGTCCGTACTACCAGTGGCGGCACAGCCACTCCGTCCATCATGCGACGAGCGGCAATCTGACCAAGCGGGGCGTCGGCGACATATGGACGCTGACGGTGAACGAATACTTGGACGCGCCGCCTCTGCGGCGGCTCGCTTACCGGCTATACCGCAATCCGTTCATCATGTTCGGGCTCGGACCGATCTATATCTTCCTGATCGACTACCGCTTCAACCGCAAGCGGGCTGGCCTACGGGAACGTTTCAATACCTATTTGACCAATTTTGCTCTCGTGGCGATCGGCGGCCTGCTGTGCTGGCTGCTCGGCTGGCAGTCATACGTCTTGATTCAAGCGCCGATCTTCTTCGTATCGGGGGCGTCGGGCATCTGGCTGTTTTATGTCCAGCATCAATTCGAGGAAGGCTATTACGAGCAGGATGAGAATTGGGATTATGTGAAGGCGGCGCTGCAGGGAAGCTCCTATTATCGGCTGCCGAGGATTCTGCACTGGCTGACCGGCAATATCGGATTCCACCACATCCATCATCTAAGCCCGCGTGTGCCCAATTACTACCTGGAGTCGGTTCACAACAAGAACCGGATGTTCCAGGAGGTGGAGGGCATTACGCTCCTGTCCAGCTTGAAATCGCTCAAGTTCCGAATTTGGGACGAGACGACCAAGGATTTCATCAGCTTCAAGGAACTGAAGCGGCTGGCGGCGGAGCGCAAGCTTCAGACCACCGGGGTTTGACGCAGGATCAGAAAGAGGGGCTGCCCCGAAGCGGATCCATCCGCTGGCGGGACAGCCCCTTTTTGATGATTGGCTGCAAGCCGGAGTACAAGCCCCGGCCGGGCGGGGAGGGTCAGGTCGGCTGCATCGTCTCCAGCTCGTAGCGGACCTTGTCGATCAGGAGGCGGGAGGCGTTGGAGAAGTGCTTGTCGGCGGAGCGCAGCCAGCCGAGGTAGCGCGGCGGTATCGGCCCCGGTGCGGCCAGCGGAAGCGTGACGAGATCGCTTCCGGCTCCCCGAAAGGAGAAGTCTAGCCCGACGGTGGCGGCCAAGCCTTCCAGAACCGCCCGGCGGATCGTCTCGGTGTGGTTGGTCGAGAACAGGACGTTCATCGGCCCTGCTTTCTCCTCGAGCTGCTTGAGATAGGCGCTGACCGATTCGTCCTTGTACAGCACAAGCGGCAAGGCGGCGAGTTCTTCGGGGGCGACCGTGTGATGGAAGCGCAGAGGCGATTGGCGGTTGACCGCTACGACGAGCCGCACTTCCATCAGCTTGCCGAAGATCAAGCCTTCGAGCCGATCCGCCTGCTCCTCGGTCAGCACGGTCAGCCCGAGGTCGATCCGATTGTGCCGGATGCCCTCGAGAATTTCCTGGGTGCCGTCCTCCAAAATCTCGATCCGAATGTTCGGATAATCATGCTTGAACGCCATCAGCGATTCCAGGACGACGGACAGCGGGCCGGGGATGGACGCGAGCCGGATCTCGCCGCTCTGGGTATTGGTGACGGCGGCGGCTTCGTCCCGAAGCTCCTGCAGCTTGCTGACCACCTCGATCGCCCGGCGGATGATGCGCCGGCCCTCTACCGTGGGAGTCGAGCCTTGCCGGGATCGTGTGAACAGGACGACGCCGAGCTCCGACTCGAGCCCCGAGATGGACTGGCTGACGGCGGAGAGGGTAATGTTCAGATTGCTCGCAGCGCCTGTCAGGGAGCCGGTTTTGGCCACCTCCACGATACATTCCAGCTGCTCCAGATGCATATGGCTTTTTCCTCCAGTCGATCGTGAATCTTCCTAATAGCCACTATAGCCAATGGCCCTGAGCGGAGCAAGGCGGCCCGGCTATATGATATCGTTTCACTATGAAAATAGCCTTGTAGGATGGAGGGTTGTTCATGGAATGCCTGGGATGTAGAATCGCTAACGGAATGGAGCCCAACCTGAATCTTGTTTTTGAAAACGAACGGATTGCTTGTGTGCTTGATATCGCTCCGTTTAATGAAGGGCACATCCTGATCCTCCCCAAAAACCATTATGGGGATGTCGAAGAAATGGAGTCTCAGACTGCTTATGCTATCATGGATGCTTCCCAAAAACTCTCCATTGTCTTGAAGAAATTGTTTAGCCCTGATGGGATAACCATTTGTCAAAATGGAGGGAAATTTAACGATCTGACCCATTACCATATGCATCTCATTCCAAGGTATGAAGGCGATGGATTTGCCTGGAGCGAACCACTGCACCCGCACGGTGCCGAAAAACGATTAAGCCAAACCAAAGAGAAGATTCTAAAGGCACTAATGGAAGAGAGAAGGAGCCGATGAAGACTCCTTCTCTTCTTGAAAATCACATTTTAGTGAAACATAGCTTTGTGCAAAAAAAAAAGAGCCGCCTGTTCAGGCGGCTGCTCCATGAGGGAAACAAGAGTTCTATTTATTTGAAGGAAGCGTAGCCTTGGTCGACCATGACGACGCTGCCGTTAATCGCTTCCGCTTCGTCCAGCGAAACGAGATAGACCGACTTGGCGACGGTCTCGGGTTTGGTCAGCTCGCCGCCCATCACCTTCTGGCGCATGCTGTCGATCATGCCGGCGTCCTTGTACCCCTGGATAATAGGCGTATCGACGGCGCCAGGTGCGACTGCCACGACCCGGATGCCGTGCGGAGCCAGCTCGAGGGCGGCAGACTTGCTCATCATGATCACGGCGCCTTTGGTCGCATGGTAAGCAAAGGTGCCGGGCGACGCCAGGAAGCCGAAGACCGAGGCGGTGTTGATGATGACGCCGCGGATGCCGAGCTCCTTCATTTTGTTGCCGGCCGCCATAATGCCGTAAGCGACGCCGTGCTGGTTGACCGCGATCGTCCGGTGATACAGGTCCATGTTCTGGCTCAGTACCGGACCGGCGCCGCCGATCCCTGCGTTATTGAACATGACGTCGATTCGGCCGTATGCTTGTACGGCTTGGTCGACGAGGGCATTCACGCTCTCTTGCTTGGATACGTCGACTTGGATAAAGATGGCTTCTCCGCCCTCCGCCTCGATCATTTCGACCGTTTCACGTCCGGCGGCTTCATTGAAGTCCGCGACGACGACCCGGTCGCCCTTGCGGGCAAACTGCAGGCAGGTTTCTCTTCCGATACCGCTTGCTCCGCCGGTAATGACGGCTACGCGTTTTGTCATAGTGGTTGCCTCCTTATTGCGGGCTGGGTGCCCGTCCCCTTGCAGGGGTATCCGGTCCTCGCGGCGAACCGTTGTCCGTCCGTCGCTGCAAGGGCCGATATCAATAGTTTAGACCTCCCTTTTAATTAAGTAAATTTAAACCTTTTTAAGTATGCTTTAACTATACTTAAGTAAAGACATAGCGGAGGTGCCAAGAGAGGAACGCTGCCAAGAGAGGGGACACCCAGCAGAGCCGCCGAGAGATGAACGCCAAGTGAGGGGATACCCAGCAAGCTGCCAAGAGATGAACGCCAGGAGAGGGACGACAGCAGAGCCGGCCGGGAGGTGGGCGGGGGGACACACCCGGCCCGATCCGTTACCGAAGAATACACGGTAGGAAGGCAGCGCAAACAGGCGCCCCAGCAAGGGCGCCTGTCTTAGACTCGGCTGGTCCGGTACCGGCCAGCTTAATCCCGGAAAATCTCGCTGGTCGCTTCCGCTTCCTCTGCCGTGAGTTCTATATCCAGCGTTTTGAGATTGTTCGTCACCTGTTCCGGCTTTTTGGCCTGGGATGGGGGAGAAAAGTGCCGTCCGAGTCCCGGCTTAGGCTTGCCGCTCGAACCGCTGGACGATCTCGACGATCACCTGGATCGCCTTCAGCATGTTGTCCACCGATATGTACTCGAATTTGCCGTGATAGTTCTCGCCGCCGGTAAAGATGTTCGGCGTGGGAAGGCCCATGAACGACAGCTGGGAGCCGTCGGTCCCCCCGCGGATCGGCTTGATGATCGGCTCGATCCCGAGGCTGCGCATCGCCTGCTCGGCAATGTCGACGATTTCCTTGACCGGCTCGATCTTCTCGCGCATGTTGTAGTATTGGTCCTTCATCTCCAGCTCGACGCTGTTCGGTCCGTACTCGCCACGGAGCTCCTCGGCAATTCGCTCCATCGTCGCCTTGCGGGCGTTGAACTTCTCCCGGTCGTGGTCACGGATGATGTAGCGCAGCTCGGTCCGTTCAACGTCTCCCTTGATGGAGTTCAGATGATAGAAGCCTTCGTATCCTTCGGTATGCTCCGGCGCCTCTTGGACCGGCAGCCGGCTGTTGAATGCCATGGCGATCTTTGTCGAGTTGACCATCTTGCCCTTGGCGGTGCCGGGGTGCACATTGGTGCCCTTGAACGTCAGCTTGGCGGACGCGGCGTTAAAGCTCTCGTACTCCAGCTCCCCGAGCGGCCCGCCGTCCATCGTGTAGGCGAACTTAGCGTCGAAGGCCGCTACGTCGAAGCGGTGCGGTCCGCGGCCGATCTCTTCGTCTGGGGTGAAGGCGACGCGGATGCGGCCGTGCTTGATCTCCGGATGATGGATGAGGTACGCCATCGCGGTCATGATCTCGGCGACGCCGGCTTTGTTGTCCGCGCCGAGTAGCGTCGTGCCGTCCGTCGTGATGAGGGTGTGGCCCTTGTAGCCGGCCAGCTCCGGAAATTCGCGGGGCGACAGAACGACGTTAAGCCCTTCGTTCAGTACCAGGTCGCCGCCATCGTAATTCTCCACCAGCTGAGGATTGACGTTCTTGCCAGTGAAATCGGTCGCCGTGTCGACGTGGGCGAGGAAGCCGATCGTGGGGACCTCCTTGTCCGTGTTGGCCGGCAGCGTCGCCATGACGTATCCGTTGTCGTCTATGGTGATGTCCTGCATCCCGATCTCCCGGAGCTCCTCCACGAGCATGCGGGCGAGCGTCAGCTGCCCGGGTGTGGACGGGCACGTCTCGCTGCTTTCGTCGGATTGGGTATCCACTTTGACGTAGGAGGTGAAACGTGCAATCAATTCCTCTTTCATATCCTTCATCCCTTCGTAGGTTCTATCCAAGCTTGCTACCCATTAGTGTAGCACGTTCCGGGCATTTTCGGCATCGGGGGCGCCGGTTCGGCAAAACCGCTGATTGCACGCGGACGGCCGGGAGAGGATTTTCCTCCGCCCCTACCCAGCCGCGGTTAAGCGGGCTCGGCTTCCATCTCGCGCTTGGCCTCGGCCAGCAGCTCGTATGAATGGAGCCGGGCTTCGGGGTCGTAGATCTGGGCGGCGACGATCAGCTCGTCGGCACCCGTCTCTTGGAGCACGAGCGGGAGCTGACGCTTGATGGTCTCCTTGGTGCCGGCGATCGTATAGCCGAGCGTCTTGCGGACGAGCATCTCCTCCTGCTCCGACCACAGCGGGGCCATGCTGTCCACCGGCGGCAGCAGTGGACCTGTCCTTCCCCGGATCAGGTTCAGGAACTGCTGCTGCTGCGAGGTTGCGAGTCTCCGGGCTTCCTCATCGCTGTCTGCGGCGATGATGTTGACCGCCACCATAGCGTGCGGCTCCGAGAGGTCGTCGGACGGCTGGAAGCCGCTCCGGTACAGATCGAGCGCCGGCAGCAGATAGTCCGGGGCAAAATGGCTCGCGAACGCGAACGGAAGCCCCAGCTGGGAGGCGAGCCGGGCGCTGAACCCGCTTGAGCCGAGCAGCCAGATCGGGATCGAGAGGCCCTCGCCCGGGATAGCCCGCACGCGGGACGTCGGAGCGCTGTGGGCGGCCGGGTGGAAGTAGGCGCGCAGCTCTTCGAGCTGCGCGGGGAAGTCGCTGCCGTCGCTGCCGAGCCCGCGCCGCAGCGCTCGGGCCGTCATCTGATCGGAGCCCGGCGCACGGCCGAGGCCGAGGTCGATCCGCCCGGGGAAGAGCGACTCGAGCGTGCCGAATTGCTCGGCGATGACGAGCGGGGCGTGATTTGGCAGCATGATGCCGCCGGAGCCGACGCGGATCGTCTTGGTGCCGGCGGCGACATGCCCGATGACGACGGACGTCGCCGAGCTGGCGATGCCGGGCATGTTGTGATGCTCCGCCAGCCAAAACCGGCGGTAGCCCCACCGCTCGGCATGCTGGGCGAGCTCGAGCGAGCGCCGCAGCGATTCCGCCGGTGAGCCCCCCGCTGTGATGGGGGCCAGATCGAGTATGGATAATGGAACCATGAGGATCCCTCCTAGGATAGTAATGGGGAAGAAAAGGCCGTTACGGGTAGACAGTTCTCATATCTAGATATCGAACATTCTAGATATGAGTAGAAGGCTCGGCGAAACGGCCGCGCTTCCTCCCGTGGAAACCGCCCGCCGCTCGCCGCCCTCCGTCACACCTGCTCGCCGATGAAGGCGGCCAGCTCCCGAAGCGTTCGCTCGTTGCGGCGGTAATAGGTCCACTGGCCGCGCCGCGCCGCTTCGACCAGGCCGGCCCGCTGGAGCAGGAGCAGATAGTGGGAGACGGTCGACTGGGACAATCCGGCTTTCTCCTGGATATGGCTGACGCATACGCCGAGCGACAGTCCGTCTCCTCCCTCGTGAACAGGGAAATGCTTCTCGGGCTCCTTGAGCCAAGAGAGGATTCGCAATCTTGTTTCGTTGGATAACGCTTTGAAGATGAGAATAGGGTCCATACGATCCATTGTATCGAAAAACCTCGATAGGTCAATTTAGCAGGGGGATATCCGCCAGTGCCGTGAGACGGTCCGGCCGCCGGCGGCCGGACCCCGGCTTCAACAGGCTATTGCGGGTTCGTGGTCCAGATCCCGGCCGTCTTGACGAAGACCCGTTCCGGCAGACGCAGCGTCGCCAGGATAAGCTCAGCCACGTCCTCAGGCTGCATCATCCGGTCTTCCTCGCCGATTTTGAGTCCTGCGTTGACTGCGAGATCCGTGTTCACGGTGCTTGGCGTCAGGGCGGTGACGCGGATGTTCGACTTGCGGACCTCCTGCAGCAGCGACTCGGTGAAGCCAAGCACAGCGAATTTGGATGCGCAGTAGGCCGAGCCGGTCGCGAAGCCCTTTTCGCCGGCGGTCGACGCGACGTTGAGAATGGTGCCGGACTTGCGCTCCAGCATCGAAGGCAGCACGGCCCGCGTGACGTAGTAGGTTCCCATCATGTTCACCTGCAGGATGCGCTGCCAGTCGGCCGGATCCATCTCCATCACCGTGCCGAATTGGGCGATGCCGGCGTTGTTAATAAGGATATCGACCGTGCCCAGCTGGCCGATCAGCTGGCCGATGGCCGAGTTGACCTCTTCCTCGCTTGCCACGTCCGCGGTCGCCCAATAAACGTCGACGCCGTACTCCGTCTTTAATTCTCCCTGTAGCGCCTCCAGATCGGCGCGGGTGCGAGCAACCAGGCCGAGGCGAACGCCTTCCTTGGCGAGCGCCTCCGCCGCTGCTTTGCCGATTCCTTTGCCGGCACCGGTAATAATGGCGGTCTTGTTTCTGAAGTCCATGCTCAACACTCCTTTATCGCGAATAAGCTGAATGGGACGAGCCACTGATACCTGCTAGTGTATCGCAACGGCGTGCCCTGGCACAAATGGGCGGGCCTTCCAGCAAGGGCACGGAATCACGTATCCGAAGCGGCCGGAGTTTTGTTTCGCCGGAAGGAGCGCAGCGAGTCGACTGCCAGGTAGAGCACCGGGATCAGCCCCAGGAACATCAGGAAGGCGGCTTCTCCATGCGCCATCACTTCAATAATTTCGGCTGTCGATTTCAGCATGATCAGCGAGAGGAACACCATGAAGGCGGCCATGGAGTACGAGAACGGCTTGTGATCGTTCAGTCCGAGCAGATGGGTCAGCCCCTGCACGGCGATGAGCAGGAAGAACCCGATCTTGAAGAAGATGCTCGACAGCCAGAACACGATGAGCAGTGGATCGAGATTCTCAAGGAACGCCCCGGCCCGCAAATACCGGATCAGTTCCAGCGTCGGGTAGGTCAGGCTCATCGTCAGCTGGGGACCGAACAACAGAATGGTGGGAATAAAGTTCGCCAGAATGACACAGCTCGCCGTGATACCCGCCCAGACAAGCGCGCGCATAGTGTTTTTGCCCGGCTTGGCGAGGTAGGGATAGAAGTAGACGAGGTAGGCCAGCTCGCCGATCAGGCCCGCGATTGTTATCGCCCCGTTCCACGTGCCCGGCAAGTCGACATTCGTCACGAACGCGATCAGCATGTCGCGTTCGATCGAGCTCGTAACGAACAAGGGTATCGTTAGCGCCGCGGCGATGCTGAAGAAGAACAGGCCCTGGCCGCTGCGAAAAAACGTGAGGGGCCCGGCCCGAACCGCCTGTGCGACGCAAAGCCCGAACAGAGCGGCTACCGCCCAGTCAGGCGTGCCGGGCAGGTAGATCTGGACGAGAAAGTCGATCAACTGACGCAGGATGAAGGCGGCGGCGAACAGATTGACCAGGACGACGAACAGCATAAGCGGGACATGCACCCATTTGCCCAAAATGTCTCGCCCGTACCGCCAGAACAATTGATTGGGCCGCCGCATGCTGAGCCGGTGAGCGGCGTACGCGAGCAGCAGGCCGAGCAGGCAGCCGAGGATGACGGATACCCAGACCATATACTTGGCTTCCCCGACCAGGGGACTGACGAAGAAGCCGATCGTCGTCGAGAACAAGATTTGCGAGAAAAGCATGTACACCTGAAGATTGGTAATCAGTCGCATGGCGGCCTCCTCTATTTCTCGAAAAACAGCGCCCTCTGAAGGGGAAAGAAGATCCCTTCCATGACCGAGATGACCGTCCACCGATCCTTGAGCAGATAGAGCACCTCCATGCCCAGCAGCATCAGGACCGCCGTACCCAGCACGATAGCGATCGTGCGCCGCTTGCGCTTTTTGCGCCGCATGTACCGCCATTCATGGTAAAGAATCGCTGCGAAAACCAAGAAAACGGCGATCATGATCCCGATTCCTCCTCCTGGTGAAATCGGCGGTTCCATTCCGGCCCCTGCGCCGCTCCGTACCATTTGATCGAGACGTCGAATTCGGAGCGGACTTCCGTCCGTTCGGCAAAATAGTCGCGCCAGTCCGGCTGGAGACCGGCCCACAGCTTGGGGTAGGTCCACTGGATGTGCTGGCTGAATTTGTAGGGCTCCGTTTTGTGCTTTTTGGCCCTCTCTACAGCCTTTGTCAGTTGCTCCTCCAGCTTCGTTTCCAGCGGAAGCTTCAGGCTCGCCAGCTTGGCAGGATCGGTCAAGTCCATATCGGAGTCGGTGGCAAGGACAGTTGCGACGGCGCTGCATCGGATGGCGATGACAAGACGGGTGCCGTCCCATTTCGGCTCAATCTTCGTTTTGCTGTGCCGGACTAGGTAACTGACCATTTTGCCGTCCTCCGGGGACGGGGCCACATACTCCAACTCCTTGAGCTGACCGAGGATCCACATGGCCCCTTTGGACTCCTCTGTGCTCAGGCTGCCGGCCATCCGGCCTTTGCGGAGGAGCATGGAGCCGTTGGTGCTCATCCATTGGGCGGCGCGCTTCTCCTGCGCCGCTCCCTGGTTGCCGAACACCAGTGTAGGAAGCAGCAGATCGCCTCCGCTCAGCATAGCGGTCAGCATATCCTTCACCGTCGCCGTAATGGTAACGTGCTCCTTGACAAAGTTGGCGAGAATGTCGGTGGGAAACCGCTCCGTCGTCACCGGAATGGTGGTAAAGGCTTTGGCGTCTCCTTCTGTGGCATAAAGGCTGGCGTTAATATGCAGCCGCGTCTCCCTCGCCGCAAAGTCCAGGAGCGGCTCGATCCCCTCCTTGGCAAACGCTTGCCCGATGACGATGCTGCGCAGCTGGCCGAACGTGATCCGCCGGGACATGTCGGCTTGTATCCGCCGGTATGCCTCTATTAGGCTATCTCCCGATTTGGTTATGAACGTGAACGGCTGGCCGCCCGACATGTCGCTGCCGCCCGTTCCTTTGCCGGATGTCATGCGGTTGGGGAGCGGGAATCCGAGCGTCAGCTCGAGGCCGTGTTCCCCCTTGTCGATCAGCATGACCCGGGCGAAGGCGCGCCGGTTCAGCTCAACGCCCGACCAGCAGCCGGTGAGAGAAAGCAGCAGGGCCACGGCCAACGTCCCGTGCAGAAGCTTGCGGACGCATGCTCGCATCGGCTCACTCTCCTTCCTCGGAAGGCTTCGCCCAGGCGCGGGCCGCTTTGCTCTGCCGCCCGTGCGCCCCCTCGAAGGAAGGTCTGGTGCGCATCGCCCACCAGGGGGCCCGGCCCAGCGTATCCTTCAGATCGTTCGGCCGGAGAGGGGCCAGCGGCGCCATATACGGGACGCCGAAGGAGCGCAGCTCGAGCATATGGATATAGAGCAGGAGCAGCCCGCAGGCGATGCCGATCAGGCCGAACGCCCCGGCCAGTATCATAATTGGAAAGCGGAGCAGCCGAAAGGCGAGCCCAAGGTCGTAGTGGGGGATGATGAACGAGGCGATCCCGGTCAGAGAGACGATGATGACCATCGCCGCCGATACGATCCCCGCTTCGACCGCCGCCGTTCCGATGATGAGCGCCCCGATGATGGATACCGCCTGGCCGATCGCCTTCGGAATCCGGAGGGACGCCTCCCGCAGCGCCTCGAATGACAGCTCCATGATGAACGCCTCGAGCAGAGCTGGGAAGGGAACGACCTCGCGGGAAGACGCGATGGTGACGAGCAGCCGCTCGGGAATGATATCCGGATGGAACGTCGTGACGGCGACGTAGAAGGAAGGCAGCAGCAGCGAAATTAGGGTGAAGATATACCGGATATACCGGATCCAGCTCGCGGCGACATACCGCTGGTAATAATCCTCGGGGGACTGCAGGAGCGTGAAAATGGTGACGGGAGCGAGAATCGCGATCGGCGTCCCGTCGACCTGAATGACAATGCGGCCTTCCAGCAGGGCGGCGGTGACCAGATCGGGCCGCTCGGTATACTGCAGCTGCGGGAAAGGCGAATAGGGGTTGTCCTCGATCATTTCCTGCAGATAGCTTGTTCCGAGCACGCCGTCGATCTCGATGTCCGCAAGCCGCCTCTTCACCTCGGCCACCAGCTGGTCCTGGCAGATGCCCTGGATGTATGTGATAGCCGTCTGCGTCTGCGTTTGCTTGCCGAACTGCATGAATTCCACCTTGAAGGACGGCGACTTGATCCGCCTGCGCAGCATGGTCAGGTTCGTCTCCAGATCCTCCACGAACGCCTCCCGCGGCCCCCGGATCACGATCTCATTGGGCGCTTCCTCGATGGATCGCTTTGGGAATGACGTGATGGCGAGCGCCAGCATTCTCGGCTCGCCGTCGACGAGCAGCAGCACTTCGCGATTCAAAATCCGGTTGATCGCCTCGTCCTCCCTAAGACACGGATTCTGTTCGGCGACGGGAAGCCGCCGTTCCTCGAACACCTGGCGGAGGAAGTCGCCGGGAGATTGCCCCGGATTCGGTACCGTAAGAACCTCCAGGACGCTGCGCTCCAGCAGCTTGCGGTCGACCATTCCCTTCAAATAGAACAGGGCTCACGCTATGCCCGGACCGGCGGCAAAGGAATGACAGGCAACATCCCCAGAACAGGCGAGCCGGGTCCGGATCGCTTCGACTCTAGCGGCAAGCTCGGCCGGCCCCTCCGTTCCGTTTCTCTCTCCGAGCGTGGCGGAGGGGGCTTCGGACGCCGGCCGTGTCTGTCTCGGACCTCCCGAAGCGACCGGCCGGGCGCGGTCCTGCCCGCCTGCCCGCAGCGACTGTCTAAGCACACGCCCCAGCCAGGATCGGATAGACATAGGTTCCCCTCCCAATCGTTTTGTCTTTTATTCTCCCAACCGGCGCCTTTTGTATGCGTGCGTTGTTCAGAATCGGTTCAGAGGGAGCGGGGAGAGAGCGTTGGAGAATTTCGTAAACCAGTAGAGAAGAAGAGTCTGTCCGCCGATAATGAAAGTAACTGGAACAAGAGAACGACAGCTAGAGCGGCAAAGAGGACGGGAGCTTCTAAAGAGAATGAGCAAAAAATGGATGCAAGCAATCGCGGGAGCGCTGCTGGTGGTGCTGCTCCCGCTCTATTGGGCGGTGCAGGGGCTGCTCGAAAGCCGGCCCTATCCGGAGGCGGTGCAGGGCGTTCTCGATCTGAGCGGATACTCGCTGGAACAAGAGGGGCCAGTGGAGCTGCTGGGCGAATGGGAATTTTACCGGGGGCAGCTGCTGACGCCGGAGCAGTTCGGCCCAGGCCGCTCCGCGGAAGCGGAGGAGCCCAGACTGACCGGCTATGTCGGGATTCCGGGCAAATGGAACGATTACATCTCGGAGGAGCCGGGCCGGCATGCGACCGGATACGGCACCTTCCGGCTTCGGGTGCAGCTGGGGGCGGACAGTGGAGCCGTCTACGGCGTCCATACGAACAACATCCGGACGGCGAACAAGCTGTACCTGAACGGGCAACTGGCCGGACAGAGTGGTACGCCCGGAGCCGGACCCGCCGCCACCGCCGCCAATAACATCCCGTACACGGCGTACGCCGCTTCGGATGGCGATCAGGTCGAGATTCTCGTTCAGATTGCCAATTACAGCTATTCCTCCGGCGGCATGATCTACCCGATTCTGTTCGGGACGACCCAGGATATCGGGAATAGCCGGGAATGGGGCGCGTTCGGCGACCTCGTCTCGGCGGTCGGCTTCGCGCTGCTCGGCGTTTATTTTCTCGTGCTGTACCGTCTACGTCCCGGGGAGAACGCCCTTCTCTATCTCGGGCTGTTCTGCCTGGCCGGGTTCGTCTATACCCTGACCCACGGAGAGAAGCTGATCGGGGAGCTGCTCCCTGGACTCTCCTACGAGGCCGTTCTGCGCACCCAGCTGGTGGCGACCGCATTCGTTTACTTCAGCCTGCTGCATTATGTTGCCGCCTCGCTTCCCACGGTCGTCCATCGCAGAGTCCTCATGCTCTCCAAGACGGTGACCGCTCTCCTCCTCGCCGGCCCCCTGTTCCTGCCGACGCTGGTCTTCGCGAAGTACGAGGTGCCCATCCTGGTCTACTCCCTGCTGGTCGTCTGCTACGTCGGGTATGCCCTCCTGAAGGGGCTGCGGCTAAGCGCGGAGGACACCGGCTACCTGCTGATCAGTGTGGAGAGTATTCTTGTCGTGCTGCTGGACCGGATCCTGAACGTCTTCGGCGTCCTGGATAACCGCTATCTGGCCGCGTACGAGATGCTGATCTTCGTCATCGCTCAGTCGCTGCTGCTAGCGAAACGGCATGCCCGCTCGTTCGTCGAGGTCGAGGACTTGTCCCGCAAGCTGCTGACGCTAGACGGGCTGAAGGACGAGTTCCTGGCCAACACGTCCCACGAGCTGAGGACGCCGCTGCACGGCATCCTGAATATCGCCGAGTCCATGCTCGACGGTGCGGCCGGGCCGGTGACCGCGAAGCAGGCGGGGAATTTGGGCATGATCGTCTCCACCGGCCGCCGGCTCACATTCCTCATCCAGGATCTGCTCGACTTCGCCAAGCTGAAGCACGGCGAGCTGAAGCTCCGGCCGCAGCCGGTAGACGTTGATGCGGCGGTCTATACCGTGCTCGAGGTGATTGAGCATACGACCGGAGGCCGGGACCTCCGCTTCGTCCGGCACATCCCGGACGATCTGCCCGCCGTTCACATGGACGAGGACCGGCTGCGCCAAATCTTGTACAACCTGCTCGGCAACGCCGTGAAGTTCACCCTGCGGGGGGAAATCCGCGTGACGGCCGCCCGCACCGGGGAAATGGTGAAGCTGTCGGTTGCCGATACGGGCATCGGCATTGCAGAGGATCGGCTTCCCGGAATCTTCCAGGCGTTCGACCAGGCAGGCTCTTCCGTCGACCCGAGCTATGGCGGCACGGGCCTCGGCCTCAGCATCACCAAGAAGCTCGTAGAGCTGGGAGGCGGGCGCATCTGGGTGGAATCCAGACTGGGAGAGGGCTCGGTGTTCCACTTCACGCTGCCGGCCGCCTCCGGCCGTTCCGAAGCCGTGTCCGGGAGAGCGGCCGCCATGGAAGCGGCTGCCGGCCTCGAAGGCGCAGCGGCCGGCCCCGCGGCCGATCCGCCGCCTGCCGTAGAAGCCCGGGAGCCGTTCGAGACGGCCGTCCTCATTGTGGACGACGATCCCGTCAACCTGCAGGCGCTGCGCGGCCTCCTGGCCTCGGAGCCATGCGAGGTCATTGCCGTTCACTCCGGTGCGGAAGCGTTGGAGGAGCTGGCGGCCAACCCGCTCGTTGCGCTCGTCATCACCGACTGGATGATGCCGGGCATGTCCGGTCTCGAGTTGAGCCGGGCGATCCGTGAGCGGTTCTCGCTTTCCGACCTGCCGATCCTCATGCTGACGGCACGGAGCCGTCCGGAGGACATCCAGGTTGGCTTTCAGGCGGGCATCAACGATTTTCTCTCCAAGCCGGTCGACGGCCGGGAGCTGCGGGCCCGGGTCCGGACGCTGCTCGAGCTTCAGCGCTCGGTGCGGCAGGCGGTACGCACGGAGATGGCGTTTCTGCAGGCGCAGATCAAGCCGCATTTTCTGTACAACGTGCTGAATACGCTGATCGCCATCTGTCCGTCCGACCCGCAGGCGACGACGCGGCTGCTTATCGAGCTGAGCAAATATTTGCGCGGCAGCTTCGACTTCCAGAACCGCGATCAGCTGATCCCGCTGCATAAGGAGATGGAGCTCGTCGAGTCGTTCCTCGCGCTGGAAAAAGCCCGGTTCGAGGAGAGGCTGCGCGTCGAGATTCAAGTGAAGGCCCCGCCGCAGCTGCTCATTCCGCCGCTTACCATCCAGCCGATCGTCGAGAACGCCGTCCGCCACGGCATCATGCGGAGAGCCTCCGGCGGCCTCATCCGGCTGACGGTAGAGGAGAAGGGCGGGGGCCTCGCGGTGACGGTGGCGGACGACGGCGTCGGCATCGAGCCGCAGAGGCTGCAGGAGCTGCTAGCCGGAAGCAAGAGCGCGGGCGGCGTCGGTCTGCTGAACATCCACCGGCGGCTGATGACGCTGTATGGGGAGGGCCTGCTGCTGGAGAGCGAGCCGGGACGGGGAACCACCGTCCGTTTCAAGGTCAAGAAAGAAAGCCGGCATTAACCGGACGATAGGCAGGCGCTCGGGCGCTAGGGTGGCAGGGTTGGCTGGTCGGAGAAACGGCCAGCAGGGAAGCGGAAGGAGCAGCCGGCGGAGAGTGAGCGGGAAGAGTCGTCCCGCCGTCGTGCGGCCTTCCTTTTTTTTTGATTGACGTGAAACCAAAAGGTTTCCTATAATAAAAAACGAAACCAAAAGGATGCATATCGCAAACCCGATTGCGAAAACTAATCGCGACAACGATTCTAGGAGGGATTCTTTTATGACAGAGACAAAGACGCCGGGGCAGCCGCTGCCGGATATTCGCAAAACGGTGGAGATTCAGGCGCCGATCGCTAAAGTGTGGAACGCCGTCGCCACCTCGGAGGGCCTCGCCGCCTGGTTCATGCCGAACGACTTTGAGCCCGTCGCCGGCTCCACGTTCCACCTCAACGCCGGGCCGTTCGGACATTCGCCGTGCCGCGTGACGGAGCTGGAGCCGCCGCGCCGCCTGTCGTTCGCGTGGGGCAAGGACTGGACGCTGACGTTCGAGCTGGAGGAGATAGAGGAAGGGAAAACGGTCGTCACGCTCATCCACAGCGGCTGGAGTGCCGGCCAGGTGACCGAGTTCGGCCAGCCGCACGAGGATGTGCGCGGCAACATGGACCAAGGCTGGACGGGTCTCGTCCAGAAGCTCGCCAGAACCGTCGAGGGCCGGGAATGAGCGAAGCGTCTCCGAAGCACGACGTCTTCCAGGCGATCGCTGATCCGACGCGCCGCCGGCTGCTCCTGCTGCTGGACGACCGCGAGCTGCCGGTAACCGCGATCAGCGGCCATTTTCCGATCAGCCGGACGGCGGTGTCCAAGCATCTGCGCATTCTGGCCGACGCGGGGCTGGTGACGGAGCGGAAGGTCGGGCGGGAGACGCGCTACCGACTCGACCCCGATCCACTCCTGGAGCTGAAGCGCTGGCTGTCCTACTACGACCGGTACTGGGACAACAAGCTGGCCGCGCTGCAAAGGTTTGTCGAAGCGGACAAGACAGAGGAAGCTCCGCCATCCGGTCCCCGCGCACTTTCGTCCGGTTCCGGCGCCGCCGACGCGCCGCCCGACTCCAGCAATCGTTAATTGTCAGCGCCCCTTCTTTTGTGCTATAAAAAAAAGATGCAGGACAAGCGAGTTCTGTTCGGACCGGCGCTAGGCATTCACGTGAGAAGGAGCTGTAAAGCAGGATGACCATGCAGATGAATACGGAAGACGTCATCAATCTGATCAAGACAAGCAAGAAGAAGACTCCGGTGAAAGTATATGTAAAGGGCGACCTGGACGGAATAGAGTTCGGGGAAGGCGTGCAGACGTTCCTCTCCGGCAAGACAGGCGTCGTCTTCGGCGACTGGGCCGTCATTAAGGAAGCGCTGGAAGCGAACGCCGGCAAGATCGAGGACTACGTGGTCGAGAACGACCGCCGGAACTCGGCAATCGCCCAGCTGGACATTAAGAATATCAACGCGCGGATCGAGCCGGGTGCGATCATCCGCGATATGGTCGGGATCGGCGACAACGCCGTCATCATGATGGGCGCGGTTATCAATATCGGCGTGACGATCGGGGAAGGCACCATGATCGACATGGGCGCCGTGCTCGGCGGCCGCGTGCAGGTCGGCAAGATGTGCCACGTGGGCGCAGGAGCCGTTCTGGCGGGCGTCATCGAGCCGCCGTCCGCTCAGCCGGTCATCGTGGAAGACGATGTGCTGATCGGCGCGAATGCCGTCGTGCTCGAAGGTGTGCGCATCGGCAAAGATGCGGTAGTCGCCGCGGGCGCGGTCGTCGTCGAGGATGTGCCCGCGAACACGGTCGTAGCCGGAACGCCGGCACGCGTCATCAAGCAAGTGGACGACAAGACGAAGTCGAAGACGGAAATTTTGAAAGACCTGCGGACTCTGTAAGAGGCCGTCAGGCGGGAGGACAGGCCCGGCAGCCATTGCCGGGCTTTTTGGCGAAGGCGGCGCGAGCCTCCTCCGCCGGTAGGTTCTATTAAGGAGCCCGTCCCCGGAGAACGGGAGAGGGTTAGGGGGAGTCCATACGATGAGCAACGAAGCCACGCTTCATCCGCTGATTCGCATCCGCCGGGATCTGCATCAGATTCCCGAGCCGGGCTTTCAGGAAGTCAAAACCCAGCGGTACCTGCTGGACTATCTCGCGACGCTGCCGCAGGAGCGGCTGGAGATCCGCACCTGGCGGACGGGGATCCTCGTCCGGATCAAGGGAACCGATTCCCGCCGCCGCTTCGGCTACCGGGCCGACATGGACGGGCTGCCGATTTCGGAGGAGACGAGCTATTCGTTCCCATCTACGCATCCCGGCTACATGCATGCCTGCGGCCACGATTTGCACATGACGATCGGGCTCGGCATCGTGACGGAGATCGTGCGGGAGCCGATCCGCGACGATCTGATCGTGCTGTTCCAGCCTGCGGAGGAAGGCCCGGGCGGCGCCGAGCCGATGCTGGCGAGCGAGGAGCTCGCGGACTGGATGCCGGATCAGATGGTCTCGCTTCACATCGCGCCGGAATACCCGGTTGGCACGATCGCGACGAAGCACGGCATCTTGTTCGCCAACACGTCGGAGCTGTTCATCGACCTGACGGGCAAGGGTGGCCACGCGGCCTATCCGCACCGATCGAACGACATGGTGGTCGCCGCCTGCCAGCTGGTCGGCCAGCTGCAGACGATCCTCTCGCGCAACATCGATCCGCTCGACCCCGCGGTCATTACGATCGGCAAGATTACGGGCGGCACCAAGCAGAACATCATCGCCGAGAAGGCCCGGCTGGAGGGAACGATCCGCACGCTGTCCGCGGAGACGATGAAGCTCATCAAGAGCCGGATCGAAGCGCTCGTTGCGGGCATCGAGACGGGCTTTGCCTGCCAAGCCGAGATCGATTACGGCTCGACCTACATGCAGGTATTCAACGAAGCTGCCGTCACCCGGGAATTCATGGACTGGCTGGGGCAGCGGGATGATGTGCAGCTCCTTGAGTGCACGGAAGCGATGACCGGCGAGGACTTCGGGTATTTCCTCGAGCGGATTCCCGGCTTCATGTTCTGGCTCGGCGTCGATACGCCGTACGGGCTTCACCACGCGAAGCTCGAGCCGGACGAAGGAGCGATCGACGTCGCCGTGCGCGTCGTCACCGATTATTTCAAATGGAAGGCGCAATAGACCGCCTGCTCGGCTGAACGGCCGGCAGCCTGGCGGCAGCGCCCCCGAACGAGCAAAGCTCCCTGTCTGCATAGGAATGCGGACAGGGAGCTTTGTTGTTGGTGGGAAACGAGGGATCGGCGGGCGGGACTAGCCGCTGCGCCGGAACAGTCTAGAGGGTGCGGAGGAACGCCTCGAGCCGGTCGAGTCCCCGCTCCAGCACGTGCTGGGCGTACGCGTAGGAAATCCGGATATAGCCTTCCCCGTACACGGAGAAGGCATCTCCCGGGACGACGGCGACGCGCTGCTCGTCCAGCAGCCGCATCGCAAAGTCCATGGACGGGAGACCGAACTGCTCGATGGACGGGAACAGGTAAAAGGCGCCTTCCGGCTTCTCAAGCGGCATGCCCATCGCGGTCAGCCGGTCGAAGACGTAGTCCCGCCGTTGGCGATACGCCTCGCGCATCAGAACGGCGTCGTCGATGCCGGCCGTCAATGCCTCGAGCGCCGCGTACTGGCTGATCGAGCTGGCGCAGGTGACGTTGTACTGATGCACCTTCACCATATGGCGGGTGATGGCCGCGGGCGCGAACGTAAAGCCGATCCGCCAGCCGGTCATCGAATGCGATTTGGACAGGCCGTTGATCACAATCGTCTTCTCCCGCATGCCGGGCAGAGCGGCGATCGAAGTGTGTACACCCTCGTACAGCAGCTCGCTGTAGATTTCGTCGGAGAGGACGAACAGCTCCCGGCTCTCCAGCAGCCGGGCGATGTCCGCTAGCTCCCCGGGCGATAGCACCCGTCCCGTCGGATTGGACGGGTAGCCGAGAATAACCGCTTTGGTCCGCTCGGTCAAATGGGGGGCGATCCGTTCGGCGGTCAGCTTGAAGCCGCTCGGGCGCGTGTCCACGTAGACGGGAACGCCTCCGGCCAGCCGGATGAGCGGCTCGTAGCCCGGATAGATCGGGCCGGGCAGAATTACCTCGTCGCCCGGCTTCACGATCGTGCGGAGGGCGATGTCCAGCGCTTGGCTGGCCCCGTTCGTGACGATGATCTCATCGGCACTCGCGTAGGAGAGCCCATACTTGGCCTTGACGAAGGCGGATGCCGCCTCGCGCAGCTCGGGCAGGCCGGGATTCGGCGTATAGACCGTCTTGCCGGCGTCGACCGCCCGGTGGGCGGCCTCGAGGATATGCTGCGGCGTCGGAAAGTCCGGCTGCCCGATCGTCAGGGAGAGGGCGTCGGGGTACTGCGCCACGAGGTTGGCAATTTTGCGGATGCCGCTGATTTGGATGTCCTGCACGCGTTCGTTGATTAAATGCTCCATGGCTTGCTTCATCCTTCGTCTGATGGAATCGGAGATGCCGACCGGAGGGCCGGCTCCTTCCGGCGGACCCCACTCGCAGGGGCCCGGTTCGATCTTTTCATTATAGTCCCATGCCGGGGAGCCGACAACAACAAGCCTGGCGGGGCAAGGGAGTCCGCCCGCATTTTGGGGATGAGCAGTCGGGCCTCCTGTCCTGGTAGAGCGACACTTTTTGGCTGGAAGGCTCATCTCCTGGTTCCGAGCAGCAATACTCTGGATGAGATCGAGCTGGAAAGGTATAAGTCAACGTAGGTATTACTTGGTAATACTCAATGTTGCCGTTTCCAAGTATACGGATGACCTCTCAAACCCTGCCAAACGCCCGTAGGCCTCGCGCTGCTTAGCTCTGCCAGTGGCCTTCCGCGAGAAAGTCCTCCATCGAATCCGACTTACTCTCCGCTCCCCCACATTAAGTGCCACATCCAATGCCCCGACAAATGGCCCATCGAACGTCCCATCCAATGCCTATCCACTCCCACAGCAGCCCCGCTATAAAAATCGCAATCAAAAGTATCCAATGCGGTTATTAACTAGACAACGGAAAAACGGGAGAGGGGGAGAGGAATGGAACGGTACCGGTTGGTCACGACTTGGAAGCTGGAGGCCGCGCGGGAGGAAATCTGGGAGCTGCTGACAGGCAGGCCGGAGAGGAATGAATGGAAGGGCGTCACGATCCGTCGGCTCGCCGGCGAAGGACCGGCGGCTATCGGTACGCGATACGAGTCCGTATTCCGCACCCGCCTCGGGTACAAGCTCGCTTTCCTGTCGACCATCGTGCGGATGGAGCGCCCTGCGCTGCTGGAGATCCGGGCGAGCGGGCATTTGGAAGGGACGGGAAGCTGCAGCCTGACGCAGGAAGGTGACGCCACCGTGCTGCGGTACGAGTGGGAGGTGTGCACCAAGAAGCGCTGGATGAACGCGCTGGCGCCGCTCCTGCGCCCGGCCTTTCTATGGAACCACGAGCAGGTCATGCAGGAAGGGGCCGCCGCTCTGTCCCGGCGCCTGGGTGTCCGGCTGGTCTCCCTCGCCCCCGGCCTGACCGCCGGCCGTCCGAACGGGTAGCGTCAGCCGGCGGCTGGTTCATACGATTGTCATATCTGTTCGCTCTATAAGTGAAAAATATCACATTGTTCGGCCGTGTGCCGCTGGTATGCTTTATCCTATAGGAAGCCGGTCGACCCGATCCGGCAAGAACCGTACGCCGTGGCTGGCGAATTCAGCCGTGTGCCGGCTGGCTGCCTGAACCGAGCGGACCCATGAAAGGCCTGCTGGGAATAAGGAGGACCTACCCATGAACGACCTTCATACGATTATCACCCGCAACCTGGCCCAATATTGCTATCCGTGCCGCAAATCGGATGAATGCGCTACAGAGGACAGCTGCATCGCATGCTGGCTGGAGAACGGCCTGCTCCTGGACGATCCGAAGCTCGAGGAGGAAGTGCGTCGGCTGCTGAAAGTATAGCGCCGCTCAGACAGGAGCAGCTCAGCTCCACGGAGCGAAGCCGGCAGGGCAGAGGGACAGGGTCCTAATGGCGTCGCAGCAAACCCGTGCAGATGCCTTTTTATCAAATGAAAATCCGTTCAGACGATGGGCGCTTCCTTGCAAGCTTGAGGAATAGCGCTCCTTTTGCTTGCGTTTAAAAGAAGAATCAACGGGTAAAAAAGAAGAGGCACTTGTCCCATATTCCTACCAACCAGAGAGTTTGCAGAAACTTAAAGGAGGCAGTGACGATGGAAAACAAAAAAATTGTAGGCGTCTTTGATACCGAACATGAAGCGACCCAGGCGATTGAGGAACTGAAGCGCCAAGGCTTCTCGACCGATGATATTTCCGTGATCGCGAAGAATAAAGGAGACGTATCGAATATCAGTGACGAAACCGGCACGAAAGCGCCCGAGGGGGTAGCCACCGGCGCGGCGACCGGCGGCTTGCTGGGCGGCTTGACGGGGCTGCTCGCCGGCATCGGCGCTCTGGCGATTCCGGGCATCGGCCCGATCGTCGCGGCCGGCCCGATCGCAGCTACCCTGACGGGAGCGGCGGTGGGAGCGGGAACGGGCGGCCTGGTAGGCGGCCTCGTCGGCCTCGGCATTCCGGAGGAGGAGGCCAAGCATTACGAATCCTATGTGAACGACGGCAAAATCCTCGTCATGGTCGATTCGGATGCGAGCCGCGACCGCGGCGTCTACAGCGCCTTCCGGCAGAACCATTCGCTGAACGCGTCGATGTATGACGACGAGCCGGCGGATAGAGAACACCTCGCCCGAGGAGAGCAACTCACCGGCACGCAGACCGATGTGACCTCACGGGAGCGGCTCGACCACAGCAGCCGCCTCGACGATGGCAGACTGGACGACGACCGTTCGGACCGCTCGCTCCGTCTGCGTGAGGAGCGGCTCGATGTAGACAAGGAGCGGGTTCAGACAGGGGAAGTCACCGTCCATAAGGATGTCGTAGAGGAGGAGAAGACGATTAACGTTCCGGTCACCCGGGAAGAAGTCGTCATCGAACGGCATAGCGTACGGGACGGCGAAACGGACGGAGCGCCGATCGGGGAGGACGAGACGATCCGGATTCCGGTCAGCGAGGAACGGGTCGACGTGGACAAGCACCAGGTCGTGACCGGTGAAGTGTCCATCGGCAAGCGCGAGGTTCGCGACACCGAACAGGTGCACGATACGGTGAAGCGCGAAGAGGCTCACGTCGAGCGGTCCGGCGACGCCCGGATGACCGGCTCGGGGGCGGGCAGCCCGGAGTTTGAAGCTCGCCGGGAAGGAGAGGCCCCGCTAAAGGATTCGGCGAAGGACAAGGGTCTCTACGGCGGCACGCGGCCGACAGCGGACGGCAGCCTGGATTACAACGGGACCGGGTTCCAGGATAATCCGGACTATGTGGAGGAGCAGAACGACGCGGAGCGCGAGAAGCTTTCGGGCGAAATCCGCGACCGTTACACGAGCCGCTGACGGCAAGCCGGCGGCCGAACGATACAGGAAAGAAGCCGATCCGTTAGGCGCCACGCCGGCGGGTCGGCTCTTCTTTCGTTTCTGGGCTCCGCTCCAATCCATACGTTCAGGCAATGTCGACCGCCAAGGTGGAGAGAGGCCCGGGATCGGCATAGAGAGACTGGAGGTCGTAGACGGAGATAGGGAACATGGGGAAACCGACGTAGTAGGGCGTAATTTCGTACAGCTCAAAGTAGACGACGAGCGCTTTGTCTGCCAGATAGAACGACTGGTCCGGGCGAATCGCCGTGAACCCGTTCAGGAGAGGGAGGTCCCGCCGCTTGATCTGGGCGGCGATCAGAGCCGAGATCGCCCCGACATAATCGGCGCCCGGCTTGAACAGCTCCGCCAGCGTGTAGACGCGGCCGGTGGCATTGTCGAACGTCAGCGACTTGGCGGCGGTGAAGCCGTGGGCCATCGGGGCCGAATAGGCCGAATTGGACAAGAGGAAGCTGAGCAGGCCGCGCTCGTTGGTCTTCACCTCAAAATGCCCGTCCATCACTTGCAGCGTGCCGCTCTGCGTCTGGCGCTGCTTGTCGATCAATCGGTTCGTCTCGAGGCGCAGCGTGCGGTTGATAGCCGCCTGCGCAGGGGCATGCGCCAGTCCGCTGACCACCGGCGTGTCGATGCGTATCACGCCGGCATGGTAAGGATGCACCTGCACGAGGGCAGGCCGCTGGTAAACCGTCATCGGCCGTCCGCCTTTCTGTCGGGAATGAAGATGCTTCTTTCTAGCCTATGCACCGCGGGGCGGCCGGAGACGCGGGGGACGGGGCCGCTCATTGAGAGACGGGGGCTTTTGGTATATGATGTAGGAAACCCTAGATAAAGTGAGAGATGCCTGCATGTATCCACGTGAGTTGAAGTTTTCCATGCCCGCCGAATGGGCTCCGCATACAAGAACGCTGATTTCCTGGCCCGTCCAGGATTCGATGGTTTACCCGGAGGATTATGAAGCCGTCTGCCAAGGCTACGCCGAGACGATCCGGGCGATCGCCGAATTCGAGCCGGTGGCCGTCGTCGTGAACCCTGACGACCTGGAGCTGGCCCGCCGTCATATCGGAGAGGGCGAACGGATCGAATTCCTGCAGATTCCGCATAACGATGCCTGGCTGCGGGACAACGGTCCGACGTTCGTCGCCACTCCCGAGGGTGAAGTGGCCGGCATCAACTGGCAGTTCAACGCATGGGGCGGCAAGTATTCGCCCTGGGATCTCGACGACGCCGTCGCGCCGCAGCTGCTCGAGCATTACGGCATCCGCCGCTTCGACGCTCCCCTCATCCTTGAGGGCGGCTCGATACATTCGGATGGCGAGGGGACAATACTGACGACCCGCGAATGCCTCCTGAATCCGAATCGCAACAAGGGGATGAGCCAGGAGCAGATCGAGGAGGAGCTCGCGCGCTACTTGAGCGCCCGCCGGGTTATCTGGCTGAACAACGGCCTGTTCGGCGACGAGACGGACGGGCATGTCGACAACGTCGCCTGCTTCGCCGCTCCCGGCAAGGTGCTGATGCAGGTGTGCGACGACCCGGAGGACGAGAACTACGCGATTACCCAGGAGAACCTGGCTATCCTGCGAGAAGCGACAGACGCCGAGGGGCGGCCGATCGAGGTGCTCCCGATCCAGCAGCCGCCCAAAACCTTTTACAAGGGCAAGCGGCTCACCCTCAGCTACTTGAACTTCTACTTCGTCAACGGCGGGATCATCCTGCCGGTGTTCGGAGGAGAGGCGGCTGAAACCGACCGTCTAGCCGAGGAGGCGCTGCAGCGGGCGTTCCCTAACCTGCGCATCCGTACGGTGAACGGGATGGCGATCATCCGCGAGGGCGGCAACGTGCACTGCACGACGCAGCAGATGGCGGCTGGCGCGCGCTAGAGCTTTTCCAGCAATTCGTATGCTGACGGCAGCCGCTTGGGCGGGTAGGATAGAAGGGCATGTGCCCGATTACGCATTTACCGAGAAAGAAGGGATACGCTAATGAGAAAGGTAACGGTGGCAGCCACCCAGATGAGCTGCTCCTGCGATATAGAAGAGAACATTGCGAAGGCGGACAAGCTCGTCCGTGAGGCAGCGGCCCGCGGGGCGCAGATTATTCTGCTCCAGGAGCTGTTCGAGACGCCGTACTTCTGCCAGAAGGAGAAGGCGGATTATTACGTCTACGCGACCGAGCTGGAGGAGAACCGGGCGATCAACCATTTTCGCAAGGTTGCCAAGGAGCTGCAGGTCGTCCTGCCGATCAGCTTCTACGAGAAGAAAAACTACGCCCGCTACAACTCGCTGGCCGTCATCGACGCGGACGGCGAGGTGCTCGGCCGGTACCGCAAAAGCCATATCCCGGACGGTCCGGGCTATGAGGAGAAATTCTACTTCAACCCTGGCGACACGGGCTTCCAGGTGTGGAAAACCCGCTACGCCAAGATCGGCGTAGGCATCTGCTGGGACCAGTGGTACCCCGAGTCCGCCCGCTGCATGGCGCTTATGGGCGCCGAGCTGCTGTTCTACCCGACGGCGATTGGCTCCGAGCCGCAGGACACCTCGATCGACTCCAAGGATCACTGGCAGATGTGCATGCGCGGTCATGCCGCCTCCAACCTGATGCCGGTCATCGCCTCGAACCGGATTGGCCTCGAGGAGGATGAGGAGTCCTCTATCACGTTCTACGGCTCGTCGTTTATTGCCGGGCCACAGGGCAACCTGGTGGAGGAAGCTGGACGCGACGAGGAGACCGTGCTGGTTGCCGAGTTCGATCTCGATCAGCTGGAGACCCAGCGGATCGAGTGGGGCATCTTCCGCGATCGGCGGCCGGATCTGTACAAGATCATCACGTCGTATGACGGCGAGCGGATGGTCTAAGGAACGAACAATAAACCCGGAAGGGCTCTCCGCGAGAGCCTTTCCGGGTTTTCTTATGCCGTCGCGTGCATCCGGCCGCCCGGATCACCCTTCAACGGCGGCACACGCCGCGGCCGCCGTCCGGCGGACGAGCGAGGGGAGGACGAGCCAGTAATAGAGGCAGGCCGCAAGGATGCAGAGGCCGAGCAGCGTGTACAGCAGGCCGATTGTTAGATAAGCGGGATAGGCAACAGCAATGAGGCCGAGGGCGAGCGACTGGCCCAGCATAAGCAGCGGCTCCATCCATGCGTTGACGCGTCCCATGCTGCCCGGGTCGACGAGCTCGGGCACCCAGCCGCCGAGGACGACGTTGACAGGAGCGATAACGACGCCCACGATGAGCACGATCGACAGATACAGCCACATGTCGCCGATCAGGCCGAGGACGATGGACAGAACGCCCGACAGGAGAAGGCCGCCGATCAGCACCGCATGCTTGGAGGTTGACTTGATCAGCAGGGAGGCGAGCGCGCTGCCGATCAGGAAGCCGATCCCGAGGAACACGGTGATAAGCGAGGCGTACAGCTCGTAATGGTCCGGGCTCAGCTTGTATTTCATCGTGAACAGCGGCAGCACCGCGAACACGCCGTCGATCGCCCCGAACAGGAAATAGCCGAGGATGATCGCGAGCAGAAGGGCGTTCCGGCGGATGATGACCCACCCTTGACCAAAATCGGCCGAAATAGCGCGTAAACGCAGCTGTCGGAGGCGTATAGGGCCGTTCGGCTGCCGGACCTCGGGGGAGAATCGGCAGAGGGCGATGAGAAGGCCGGAGACGACGAAGCTGGCGGCGTCGATGAGGAGCGCGCCTTGGATGCCGAGGAAGTGATAGGCGGCCGAGCCGAGCCCCATGCCGAACAGCATGAACAGGCCTCCGACCATCTGGTTCAGCCCAGCGGCTTCCACATACTGGCCGGTGCCGAGAACGCCCTGCAGCAGCCCCATCTGGGCAGGGCCAAAAAATTTCGCGACCGCGCTGCGCAGGAAGAGCAGCACGAAGGCGGTGGCGATCCAATCGAGCGATACGGCGGCGATCAAGAGCAGCGTGCAGGCGGCCCGGATCCAGTCGCTGTAGGCGGCGATTTTCTTGCGGTCGAGCCGGTCCGCGAAGACGCCGGTGAACAGGAAGACGGCTAGCGCCGGCAGTGCGTACATGAGCTCCGCCAGCGTCGCATAGAACGGGCGGGTGCTGAACCGGTCGAGCAGATAGAAGGCGAACGCCATCGTGCCGACGACCGTGCCGAGCTGCGAGGTGAAGTTCGCGAGGAACAAGCGGGTAAAGGCGGGATTTTTGAACAGCTGCATAGAGGTGGACTCCTTCTCTTAATGTGAGGATGACGAGGCCGGGCGGGAGACGCCCAGCAGGGTGCCGAGATAGGCGAGCAGCGCGTCAATCTGCACCGCGGCCGCGGATTCCTCGGCACCGACCGCCAGCACGTGCATGTGGATGCCATCTATCTGGGAAGCGGCGATCCGGGCGATCTGGCCGGTCTCGAGCGTCGGACGAAACTCTCCTTTGTCGACACCGCTCTGCAAGAGAGCGGTGAGCTCGCGGATCGACCGCCGGTAGCGGAGGCGCAGCAGCTCCTGCCGCCGTTCGTTGCGCCAGCCGGTCAGGAAGAATTCGTAGAAGGCGGGAATGACCGTCTCCGAGAGGGAGGCGAGCTCCCGCTTCCCCTCTTCCATCCACAGCTCGAGCAGCTTCCAGACACTGCCCGTCTGGTCGCCGAGCTGCCGAATCCGGACGGCGTTCTCCTGGTCGAGCTTCTCCATCATCGCCACGAAGATCTCCTCCTTCGTCTGGTAGTAGAGGTAGATCCAGCCGCGGCTCATAGCGGCCTCCTCGACAATATCCTTCATCGTCGCCGGCTCGTAGCCTTTGCGCGCAAAGACGCGCTCCGCCGCCTCCAGAATTTGCAGCCGCCGCTGCTCCTTGTGTTCGTCCGATACTTTGGGGGACACGCTCTTCACCTTCCTTATCCGAACAATCTATAATCTGAACAAAAATGAACCACGTGTCACTTATAATAATGACACGCGGTTCATTTTGCAAGAAAAATTTGGCTGGCGCTTCAAAATCAGCCGGTCCGGTTCTCGACAAGCTCGGCAATCCGGCCTTCAAGCTGCTCAGGCTTATCCGTGGGCGCATACCGTTTGACGACGCGGCCGTCCCGGTCCACGAGAAATTTGGTGAAGTTCCATTTGATCGCCTTCGTGCCGAACGCACCCTTCGCCTCTTGGGTCAAATAGCGGAAGAGAGGGTGGGCGTTCGGTCCGTTGACGTCGATCTTGGCGAACATGGGGAAGGTCACGCCGTAGTTCAGCTGGCACGTCTCAGCGATCTCGCTGTTATCGTTCAGCTCTTGGTTCAGGAATTGGCCGCACGGAAAGCCGAGCACCGCGAAGCCCTTCTCCCGGTACCGGTCGTAGAGCTTCTGCAGCCCCGTCAGCTGAGGGGTGAAGCCGCATTTGGTAGCCGTGTTCACGATCAGGAGTACCTGGCCCCGGTAGGGGGCCAGCGTCTCCTCCTCTCCGCGGATCGTGGTCACTTCGAACTCGTATAGGGACATGGCGGGATCGCTCCATTCGTATGAAATAGGGATGCCTTCATCGTAGGCGGGAGCCCGCAGCGCTGTCAAACGATTCCGCGGGTACCAAGGTCCCCTCGGGGGGAAGCGTTGCGCGCCTATAAGCGGCGCCAGCGGTACGAATCGGGAGGCCGGGCGGGAGAGGGCGCCCCTGTGCCCGCTCATTCCCCGCCCGGAAGCTCCGCCCAGGCGCGGATGAGCGGCCCGTTCGCCCCCTCGACCGGGTCCGTGCTTGGCGGCGGCACCCGGCGGATCTCCTCCAGCACGGCCGGCCGTTCGCCCGCCTTGCCGGTATGGAGATTGTACTCCATACCGCCGGGATAGGCGCCGGCCACCTCGAAGTCAGCCGAAGCGCTGAGCTTCTTGTGCCCGGTTCCGGCCGGGAGCACGAGGACGTCTCCGGCCTTCACCTCAAGTTCTTTGCCCTGTTCGCCGCCCAGCTGAAGCACGGCAGAGCCCGCCGTGACGGCGAGCGCCTCGTGGGTATTGCTGTGGTAGTGATGGTAGTCGAAGACGCCGCCTGTCCAGCTGTTCCCCCAGCCATTGCTCCGAAAGACCTGCTCGGCTTCGCCGGCCCTGCCCTTGAGAGCGCCGGGGAGCAGCACGACCGGCAGGGTCGGGTGATTGGGAATCACGCCGTCGTCATAGAACCGGTACAGTCTGGCTTCCGTCTGCTGCATAGAATCTCCTCCTGTCCTTGCTTATTGTGTCCTCGGCCCCGCCGCCTGCCGTCCCCAGAGCAGATCAGCCGGGTCGCGTGCAAGCCGTCAAGCAGCAAAACTCCCGCAAGCGGCGTCGGCCGCCCGCGGGAGTGTGTGGTTAGCGTTATGGGGGCCGGGCGTCCATGAGCCGCGGCGAACGGACTAGTCGTTGTCCTTCATTTCGCCGATCTTCTCTTGGGCCTCGCCCTTCAGCTTGTCCTTCTTGCCGTCCCACTGAAGAGAGTGGTTGTCCGTGGCGTTGCCGATCTGGTCCTTGACTTCACCCTTTGCCTTGTTCACGCCGCCTTTGATTTTATCGCCAAGTCCGTTATGATCTGTCATCGTCTAACCTCTCCTTTCGAAATTGAGGATGTCTATTCTTACCCGATTCGCAAAGGGGCTAAACAATCGGACTCGACGAGGGCGAAAGAGGCGGAAGCGGCAGATCTTTGGCCCTTAGCGACAAGTTGCCCCTCCTAGATAGGGGAGGCGTCTGCCTGCGGAAGAAGCAGCGGACAGGCGTAGAACGGCAAGACGCCCTTCCCCGAAGGGAGAGGCGTCCGCCGGCGGAAGCGGGTGCAGCTCTCTAGCGCGCAGCGACAAAAACGCCACTCCCAAATGGGAGTGACGCTTCCGGCGTAAGCAGCCGCGGATGGCAGGACGGCGCGAGCGGTCTCCTGCACTTCCCTCCTACGGCTCGTCTTAGCGGCCTGTCGTCCAGCTGTAGCTGTCGGCGCGGTCCTGATGCCGCTCGTCCCGCAGCACGTCGCCGAAGAAGGCGATCGGCACGTACGTGACGCTGTCCTTCAGAACGGGAGCCGCGCCGAGCGGAGCGGGAGCCATCTTGCCGAAGGCGTAGGCGTCCGAGCCGATGTAGATGCCGCTCCAGACAGCGCCGCGGATCACGTCCACGCTCTGCGTGTCCCCATGCCAGACTACCTGGTAGCCGAGCGCCTCGGCGATGGCGCGCAGCGGCACCATCAAGAGGCCGTCCTGGAGATAAGGCGAACTGCCGGCGAGATCGACGGGCTTGCCGTCAACCAGGAAGCGGGTGGGCAGCTCCGAGCCGGCCGGCATGCGGGTCGTTCCGACTACCTCGCCCGCTTCGTTATAGACAGGGAAGACGGGAAGCATGGACTCGTCCGGGGCGTTTGCACTGATCGGAACGGCCTGAATAGGCGCGCTGATCGGCACGGCCTGCACGGGTGCGGCAGGCTCCGGGCTTGCCGCATAAGCGGCGGAGGCGGAGAACGAGAGAGCGGTAACGAGAGCGGCGGTTAGTAGAGTAGATTTAGTCATGAGGCTTGTCTCCTTTGCGAGTATCGTGTTGGATGGACGGGGTGGCCCGCAGGCGGCCCCATCTCTAACACCGACGGGAGAGGGCTGGAAAATGTTGCACATACACAAAAAAGCCCCGCCGTCCGGCGGGGCAAAGCTGTCGCTAAATTCAAATCGGCTTAGACGTGGGCGAGCTCCTGCTGCAGCATCGTGCCGTTCTGCTCCAGGTTGATATGCCAGGAGAGCGCCTTGGCCAGCAAATGCGGCGTTTGGCCGCCGCGCTTCAGCGCTTCCTCGTAATACTCCCGAAGCTGCGGCCGGTACATCGGATGGGCGCAGCGCTCGATAATGAGCGGAGCCCGTTCTCTCGGCGCCAGGCCGCGCAGATCGGCGTAGCCCTGCTCGGTGACGAGAATATCGACGTCGTGCTCCGTATGGTCAACGTGGGAGACGAACGGCACGATGCTCGAGATCGAGCCGCCCTTGGCGATCGACTTGGTCACGAAGATCGACAGCCTTGCGTTGCGGGCGAAGTCGCCCGAGCCGCCGATTCCGTTCATCATTTTGCTGCCCAGGACATGGGTGGAGTTCACATTGCCGTAGATGTCGGCCTCGAGCGCCGTATTGATCGCGATGATGCCGAGCCGGCGGATAATCTCCGGATGGTTCGACATTTCCTGCGAGCGGAGGACGAGACGGTCGCGGTACTTGTCCATATTCGGGAACACCTCGTCCATCTTGGCGCGGGAGAGCGTAATCGAGCAGCCCGAGGCGAAGCGGACCTTGCCGGAGTCGAGCAGGTCGAACACCGAATCCTGGAGCACCTCCGAATAGACCTCGAGATCGGTGAAATCCGATTCCAGCAGACCGTACATGACGGCGTTAGCGACCGAGCCGATGCCGGCCTGCAGCGGCGCCAGATTGGCGGGCAATCGGCCGGCGCGAATCTCGGCGCGCAGGCAGTCGATGAGGTGACGGGCCATCGTAGCCGTCTCCTCGTCCGGCGGCACAATCTTGGAGGGCGAGTCCTCCTGGTTCGTCAGGACGATCGCCTTGATCTTGTCCAGATCGACAGGGATGCCCGGGACGCCGATGCGGTCGCCTACCTTGGTGAGCGGAATCGGCTGACGCGAGCCCTGCGGACCCGGCTCGTACACGTCGTGGACGCCCTCGAGTCCCAGAGGCTGAGCCAGGTTGAGCTCGACGATGACCGCCTTGGCTTTCTGGACGAAAATCGCCGAGTTGCCGACGGACGTCGTCGGGATGAGATACCCGTCCTCCGTGATCGCGATCGCTTCGATAATCGCGAAGTCGATTGGCTGCAGCACGTCCGCCCGGACGAGCTCCGCCGTGTGGGACAGATGCTGGTCGACGAACAGCATGCCACCCTTGTTGATCTCGGCGCGCATCGTGTTGTCCACCTGGAACGGCAGCCGTTTGTTCACAATGCCCGCTTCGGCCATCAGCCGGTCCACATCGGACCCAAGCGAGGCGCCTGTATATACATTCACTTTGAATTTTCGCTGGTTGGCTTGCTTTGCTAGGGCGGTGGGGACTGCTTTGGCGTCTCCCGCCCGCGTAAACCCGCTGAGACCAAGCGTCATGCCGTCTTGGATCATGGAGGCGGCCGTATCGGACGAAACAATGCGCTCTTTTAGACGAGAATCTCTGAGGATGCTGGAAGCGCCATCATTCATGGATATCCATCCTTTGCAATGGGTTTACGCCAGTTTAACAAATTCACCGAATGTTCACATTCTGCTTTGCGCAAAAGGCGGGAAATCGGGAACGAAGCAGGCAAAACACGACATGAAGACAATTGGCGAGCACTTCCATATTCTCCCGAAAGCGGCAAAAATGGACGGAGAAGACCCCCCCCCGGCAGGAATATCCATTCACGAATTAGAAAGCCCCGCTCGCTACGGGAGCGTCCTTAGAACCCGAGAAGCTTGCGGAAATGCCCGGCGTACGTCTGGCTGACGGGCACGCGGGACTTGTCCTTCATGATCAGTTGGAGCGTCGAGTGAAAGTCCGGCAAAATCTCCGCGATCTGATGGACGTTGACGATGAACGCCCGGTGGCACCGCACGAATGTATGGGCGGGCAGAAGCTCCTCCAGCTCGGACAGGCTCGCCCGGTGAATGCCGGTGCCGCGCTCGGAGAGGACCTTGGTCTTGCGGTTGTCCGCTTCGAGCACCAGAATCTCCTCGTGGGGCACGGGAAGCCAGCGGTCTTCGGTGCGGATGGTGAGCAGGGGCGGAGAGGAGGTCGGCATCGAGGGCAGGATCGCCGTGACGCACCCCTGCGGCACACCGTTGTCCACGATCGGGACGGCCATCCCGTAATAAGGCACGCCGAGGACGCTGCCGTCGATGCGCTCGCTGACGTTTTGCCGGACGATCAGCGCCTTGTGCGAAGCGGAGCCTTCGCGGATCCGGTCGCCGGGACGGATCTTCAGGTCAATCCGCCGGCTCGGCTGATAGTAGAGGTAGCGCTGGGCGTCGGTGACGGCGATCGACGTATCGGACGGCACGAGCCCCCGCACAACCTCCATGAGAGTAGAAACGGTTCTTGCATCCATGTTTGGATCCCCCCGTTGCGATAGCGTATAGCTTGTTTAGTCTACTTAAATTATATACCGTTTGCTTGTAAGCAACAATTCCACTTGCAGGAAGGCGTTGCTAGCAAGAAGAGCGCATGCGGAAAGGCAGTTGCTTGCAGTATGACCTGCTAGTCGATACTCGCCTAAACAGATCCTCTTCTTGAACTGTCTATGTTATTGAAGGGAAGTAACCCCATTAAAATAAGTTCAGACTAACAAGGAGGTAATCAGCATTCTTAAAACAATTGGTTTATCGTTGTACAGCATATTCACTTCATTACTACTATTCCGAGTAATAATGCGCAAAGGAATAAACAAAAATCTCAAAGAGAATACCATTCTTTTGGTATCTTCCTCAATCATCATAAGTGTTACTGAGGTTTCGAATCCAATCAAGTTGTCCTTCTTATTTCTTGAATTAATACTGCTTATTATTTTAGTAACTTTGTCTATTAGGAATAAAAAATAAAAGTCGTTGTGTTAGTTGTAGAGACCGGACGGCCCGGCAGGCGGCGAGGAGTTCAGCCGCTTCCGGCGCGCAGCCGCCGCCGTCCCGCGTCCCGCCGTCCGCGATGTCCGCGCCTACGAGCTGATATAGTCGCCTCCGTTCACATGCATCGTCTCCCCGGTCACGTACCGGGAGTCGTCGCTCGCCAGATACACGTAGGCGGGAGCCAGCTCGAACGGCTGCCCGGCCCGCTTCATCGGCGTATCCGTGCCGAACATCGCCACCCGCTCCGCGGAAAAGCTGGACGGGATAAGCGGCGTCCAGATCGGTCCAGGCGCGACGGCATTGACGCGGATGCCCTGCTCCACGAGCGACAGGGCAAGCGAGCGGGTGAAGCTGACGACGGCGCCCTTGGTCGCAGAATAATCGAGCAGCGTCGGCTCGCCGCGGTAAGCGGTGATAGAAGCGGTGTTGACGATGGAGGCGCCCGCTTTCAGATAGGGAAGCGCAGCTTGGGTCATGAAGAAGAACGAGAAGATGTTGGTGCGGAACGTCTGCTCCAGCTGCTCCTCGGTAATATCGGTCAGCCGCTGCTGCGGATATTGGACGCCAATGTTGTTGACGAGGACGTCCAGCCGTCCGAATGTCTCAACCGTCTGCTCGACGACCGCCGAGCAGGCGGCTTTGGTCCGGAGATCGGTACGGATCGCCAGACAGCGGCGTCCGAGCTGCTCGATCCGCGCTCTCGTCGCTTCCGCGTCGATCTCCTCGTACAGGTAAGCGATAACCACGTCCGCCCCTTCCTTGGCGAAGGCGATCGCGGCCGCGCGCCCGATGCCGCTGTCGCCCCCCGTCACAATCGCGACGCGGTCCTGCAGCTTGCGGCTTCCGACATAGCCGGGATTCTCAAAGATCGGCGGCGGAACCATCACGTATTCCAGCCCCGGCTGGCGGTCCTGATGCTGGGGCGGGAAGGCGACCGGCTTTCCTTCGCATTCCGTTTTTTTTCCGTAATACGGGTAGATCGGATAGGGACTCATGCGGGTTTCCTCCTTGGACCTCGGGCGGCAGCCCAGAACTTCTATTGGTCTCACCATATTCAGCGGCCGGCGATCGGTGCCGCCGGTTCCCGCGCTGCAGCCGAATTGTTCCGCAGGTGGGTAAACCTATACCAGTTGGGGGTAAATATAGAGGAGACTTTAATGAAGGAGGGAACCTGCATGAGCGATCTATTGAGAAAAGCAATCTCGCTCGGCCTCGGCATTACGGCCGTCAGCCGGGAGAAGGTGCAGCAATTCGTCGACGAGCTGGTCGTCAAGGGGGAGCTCGGCCAAAGCGAGGCGAAAGAGATGGCGAACAAGCTGATCGCCCGCGGCGAGGAGCACCAGGGCGAACTTAAGCGGATGGTCCAGGAGCAGGTGCGGAAGCTGCTGGCAGAGTTTGACGTGGCGACCAAGCAGGATCTTAGGGAGCTCGAGCAGAGGCTCACCTCTGCGCCCGACCGCCTGCCGCCGGCGGACTAGCAATGGCATTCAAGCTCCGGCACACGAACCGGTACCGGGAGATCGCCGTCGCTCTCGTGCGGCACGGCTTCGGCTACGTCGTGGAGGAGATGGGGCTGCTCAGCGTGCTGTCGCTGCCGCGCAAGTGGCTGCGCCGCAAGAGCTCCCAGCCGGACGGCAAGACGCTCGGCGAGCGCATCCGCCTCGTGCTCGAGGAGCTCGGTCCGACGTTCATCAAGCTCGGACAGCTGTCGAGCACGCGGGAGGATCTGCTGCCTCCCGAGATCATCGGCGAGCTGAAGAAGCTGCAGGACCGGGTGCCGCCGTTTCCGATGGAGGAGGTGCGGGCCATCCTCGAGGAGGAGCTGGGACGGCCGATGGATGAGCTGTTCGCGGAGTTCGGCGAGACGCCGCTCGCCGCGGCCTCCATCGGGCAGGTACATAAGGCGGTGCTGCTTACCGGCGAGTCGGTTGCGGTCAAGGTGCAGCGGCCGCTGGTCGATGAGATCGCCCGGCTCGACCTGGACATCCTTGAAGACTTCGCGGCGCTGGCGGAGCGCCGGCTCGACTGGGCGGCCCGGTACCAGATCCGGACGGTTGTGGCCGAGCTGGCCCGCTCGATGCGGGAGGAGCTCGATTACAGCCGCGAGGGACGCAATGCCGAGCGGCTAGCCCGGGGAGCAGCGGTCGCCCGGGACATCCGGATTCCGGACGTTCACTGGACGCATTCGACGTCCAAGGTGCTGACGCTGGACTATGTCGGGGGCATTACGCTCGGCCAGCCCGAGCAGCTCCGGGAGCGGGGACACGACCTGAAACGGACGGCGGAGCGGCTCGTCAATGTCATCCTCCGCCAAGTGTTCGTGGACGGCGCCTTCCATGCCGACCCCCATCCCGGCAACGTGCTTGTGCTGCCCGACGGGACGCTCGCCTTCGTCGACTTCGGCCTGGTCGGGCGGCTGGACGAAGAGCTGCGCGACCAGCTTGGCCAGCTGCTCATCGCTCTCATGCGCCAGGACAGCGCCGGGGTCGCCCGGTCGATTCTGCGCCTCGGCATGGTCTCCGAGGACAGGGATACGACGGCGCTCCGCCGCGACCTCGATCTGCTGAGGGAACAATACTACGACGTCCCGTTCGCCCAGATGAGCCTCGGCAAGGCGCTCGGCGACCTGTTTGCCCTCGCGAACCGGCACCGCATCTCGATGCCCACCGATCTCACCCTGCTCGGCAAGACGCTGCTCACGGTCGAGGGGGTGGCCGAGGCGCTCGATCCGGAGCTCAGCATCCTGAAGCTGGCCGAGCCGCTCGGCCGGAAGCTGCTGAAGGACCGGCTGCATCCGCACCAGATGCAGAAGCGCTGGTGGCGGCGGCTGACGGGCTACGCCGATACGCTGATCAGCTTTCCGCAGCAGCTGAGCCAGCTGACCAAGCAGCTGCGCACCGGGCAGCTCAAGGTCGAGATTGGGATCCCGGAGATCGAGCTGCTGCTTCGCAAGCTGGACCAGGTCAGCAACCGGATCTCCATCAGCATTGTGCTCTTATCCTTCAGTATTATTATGGTCGGCCTCATCATCGCTTCCTCGGTCGGCAACGTGCCGGCGCTCGTGCTGCATTTTCCGGTGATCGAGATCGGCTCGGCGGTGGCCGGACTCATGCTCCTATGGCTGCTTTATTCCATCTTCAAGACCGGCCGGTTCTAACGGAGAACCCGTGGGGCAGCCGTTCCGCCATCGATTATCCTTCTCGGAGGCAGGGAGGCTTCCCGGTGAGCCAGGCCACCCGCTGCTAAGCTTTCCCGTCTCGGCTCCGTCTCTTGAACGCCCCCTTGGTGCCAGCCGGATTCTGCAGGATGCGGCAACAGCCCCTTTGGGGGCTTTTTTTGTCCGAGCCATGCCTAAAAAAGGAAAAAGCTAGTGACTTTTCTCCCCTATAGGAGTAAATTAGTTAGTAGGCTAATTAAATGTCCGGAACATGGGATGGAGGGCTCGCTATGTTGAAAAAATACATACGCAAGTATTGGAAGCTGTTCCTGGTCGCGGTCGCCTTCCTGACGGTCGAGGCGGTGTGTGATCTGCTGCTGCCGACCATCATGTCGCATGTCATCGACGAGGGGGTAGCGCAGAATCGGATGGATTACGTGCTGCGGACGGGCAGTTACATGCTGCTCGTCACCGGCATCGGCGCGCTGGCCGCGACGATGCGGAACATCATCGCGAGCAACGTGTCCCAGAGGTTCGGGGCCGAGCTGCGGAGCGACCTGTTCAAGAAGATCCAGTCGCTCTCGTTCGACGGCATCGACCGGTTTGACCGCGCCTCGCTCGTCACCCGGCTGACGAACGACGTAACGCAGGTGCAGAACTTTACGAACGGCCTGATGCGCATCTTCGTCAAAGCGCCGCTCGTCTGCGTCGGCAGTCTGATCATGGCGACGCGGCTCAATCCGCCGCTGTCCGTCGTCCTCGCGGTCGTCGTGCCGATCGTCGCCATTCTGATCGTCTTCAATATGCGGATCGGATTCCCGTTCTTCCTGCGGGTGCAAAGAGCCCTTGACCGCGTCAACGGCAATATCCGCGAGTACCTGTCGGGCGTCAGGGTGGTCAAAGCATTCAACCGCTTCGATTACGAAGTCGACAAATTCGCGGTATCAAACGCCGAGCTGCAGGCGAGATCGGTAAATGCGAGCCGGGTGGTGGCAGTCTTCAGTCCGACCATCTCGCTCACCGTCAACATCGGCATCATCGCGGTGCTGTGGATCGGCGGCCTGCGGGTCGACGGCGGACAAATGCAGGTCGGGCACATCATCGCCTTCATCAACTACATGACGCAGATTCTATTCTCGCTCCTTATGATCTCGAACGTGTTCAATATGTTCGTGCGGGCCAAGGCGTCGGCCGGCCGGGTCGGCGAGGTGTTCGCTCAGGACAACACAATGAAGTGGAGCGAGGAGCGGACTCAGGCGGATATCCCCGCGGAGGCACGCGGCCGGGTCGACTTTGAACGCGTGTCGTTCTCCTACGAGGGAGCGGCGGGCGAGCCGGTGCTGAAGGAGATTACCTTCTCCTGCCTGCCGGGCGAGACGGTCGGCCTCATCGGCTCTACCGGCTCGGGCAAGACGACGCTGATCAGCCTTATCCCCCGCTTCTACGACGCAGCCGCGGGTACGGTCCGGGTGAACGGGCAGGACGTGCGGGACATCGACCCGCACAAGCTGCGCGAGACGATCGCCATCGTCCCGCAGAAGACGGTGCTGTTCACCGGCACGGTCGCGGACAATCTCCGGTGGGGCAAGGAGGACGCGACGCAGGAGGAGATGGAGCAGGCGGCCCGGATGGCCGAAGCGCACGACTTCATCGCCGCTTCGCCGGAGGGCTACGGCTCCCGGATCGGCCAGGGCGGCGTCAATTTCTCGGGCGGCCAGAAGCAGCGCCTGTCCATCGCGCGGGCGCTCGTCCGGCAGCCGGAGATCCTCATCCTCGACGACTGCACGAGCGCGGTCGACGTCGCCACGGAGGCGAGGATCAAGGAAGCGCTCAAAACGTATGCGCAGGGGCTGACGTGCCTCCTGATCGCCCAGCGGATCACCTCGGTCATGGACGCGGACCGGATCGTCGTCCTCGAGGACGGCGCCGTCGTCGGTACCGGCACCCACGAAGAGCTGCTGCGCGATTGCCTCGTCTACCAGGAGATCTTCCGCTCCCAAATCGGAAAGGAGATGCAGCCGAATGCCACAGCCAACTGATCGGAACCAGGGAGCCTCCCAGCAGTCCGGCATGCCGGTGCCGCCTATCCCGGGCCGCCCCGGCGGCATGGGTCACCGCGGACGCGGAGGTCCCGTCGTCAAGCCCAAGCAGTTCAAGGAAACGATGAAGCGGCTCTGGCGCTATTTTGGACGGGAGCGCAAGCTGCTGACCTTCCTGTTCGTCGTCATCATCGTCGACGCCGCCATCCTGCTCGCCGGCCCTTATCTGATCGGCCGCGCGGTCGACGCGATGGCCGGGGGAGCGGGGGGCGTCGACTTTCGGCTGCTCGAGATCGCCATTCTTGCGCTGGCTGCCGCGTACGTGGCGGACGGGGCGCTTACCTTCCTGCAGGGCTGGATGATGGCCGGCGTCTCCCAGCGGATCGTCGCCGGGCTGCGGCGTCACCTGTACGAGAAGCTGCAGAAGCTGCCGGTATCCTACTTCGATACGCGCTCGCACGGCGAGGTGATGAGCCGGCTGACGAACGATATCGACAACGTCAGCAGCACCATCTCGCAGTCGACGACGCAGCTGATGGCCGGCGCCATCGCCATCGTGGGCTCTTTGGTCATGATGCTGGTGCTCAGCCCGCTGCTGACGCTGGCCAGTCTCATCACCGTGCCGCTGCTCGTCCTCCTGACCAGGACGATTACCAAGAAGACGAGCGTGCTGTTCAAGGAGCAGCAGAAGGAACTGGGCCGGCTCAACGGCCATATCGAGGAGACGATCTCGGGCATCCAGATCGTCAAGGCGTTCAATCACGAGGACAAGGCGATCGCCGAGTTCGAGGAGGTCAACGCTCGGCTGTGCGAGGTCGGACTCAAGGCCCAGATCCGCTCGGGCTTCATGATGCCGCTCATGAACGTCATCAACAACATCGGCTTCGCGGCGGTCGCGATTGTGGGCGGCGTGCTCGCCATCAACGAGCTGATCACGGTCGGGATCATTGCGAGCTTCCTGAGCTACTCTCGGCAGTTCGGCCGCCCGCTCAACGAGCTGGCGAACATCTATAACCTGCTCCAATCCGGGGTGGCCGGAGCCGAGCGCGTCTTCGAGGTGCTCGACGAGAAAGAAGAGCCGGACGATAGGCCGGGCGCGGTAGAGCTGAAGAATCCGAAGGGGCATGTCGTCTTCGAGAACGTCAGCTTCGGCTACCGGACGGACGTCCCGATTCTGAGCGGGATCAGCTTTTCCGCCGAGCCCGGCAGCAGCACGGCGCTGGTTGGCCCGACGGGGGCGGGCAAGACGACGATCGTCAACCTCCTTACCCGGTTCTACGATGTCACCGAGGGCACGATCTATATCGACGGCCGGGACATCCGCGACTATACCCGGGACAGCCTGCGCCGGTGCTTCGGCATCGTTCTGCAGGACACGTATCTGTTCTCCGGCACGATCAAGGAGAACATCAAGTACGGCAAGCCCGACGCGACGGATGCGGAGGTCGAAGCGGCGGCCGCGATGGCGAACGCCGACGTGTTCATCAAGCGGCTTCCGGCCGGCTACGAGACGATGCTCTCGGAGAACGGCGGCAACCTGAGTCAGGGTCAGCGGCAGCTTCTGGCCATCGCGCGCGTCATGCTCGCGAAGCCGGCGATTCTCATCCTCGACGAAGCGACGAGCAGCATCGACACCCGGACGGAGCTGCATATCCAGGATGCGCTGCTGACCGTAATGGAGGGCCGGACCTCCTTCATCATCGCCCACCGGCTTAACACGATCCGGGACGCGGATACGATCATGGTTATTGACCGCGGACGGATTATCGAGCACGGAGCCCACAGCCCGCTCATCGAGCAGCAGGGCGTCTACTATCGCATGTTCTGGGGACAGTTCAAAAACCTCGAGCCTGCGCTGGATTGACCTTCGGCGCGTCGACAATGTCGGACGGCTCGCCCACTTGGCCAGTCCTTGCTTTGCCATCCTCGCTCTCGCCCATCCGATTCGCCGCGGTCCTTGGAGGCCGCCAGCCCGCTTTCCTTGCCCTGCGCAGGAGAGCGGGCTTTTTTGTGTTGGATAGAGCGGATGGCGGAGTGGGGCCGGGCCGGCCAACGGGATCATAAAAACGGGTTGCGGGCGGCTAGGGGGCATGCGGAAGACGCGGTATTCGGGGAAGGTGCAAAAGAACACAAATAATGGTTGACAAAACCAAGTTAAGTGGCATACAATCAGTTACGTGATATAAAATAATAAGTGAATGATAAATAGTAAGCATATAAAAAACTATGGGAGGTTTTTCTCATGAGCAAAACCAAATGGACGGTTGACCCGACACACAGCAGTATCGACTTCACGATCAAGCATATGATGATCGCCAAGGTGAAAGGAGCATTCCACACCTTCCGCGCGGACATCGAGGCCGACCCGGCCGACCTGACGACCGCCGACATCCAGTTCAGCGTCGATCTGAACAGCATTGACACGCGCAACAGCGACCGCGACAGCCATTTGCGCTCGGGCGATTTCTTCGACATCGAGAATCAACCGCAGATGACGTTCCGCTCGACCAGCATCGTCAAGACGGACGACGACGAGTACGCAGTGACCGGAGACCTGGCGCTGCACGGCGTAACCCGGTCCGAGACGTTCTCGGTTACGTTCGAGGGCGCGGGCAAGGATCCGTGGGGCAACGAAAAGGTCGGCTTCAGCGGCAGCGGCAAGATCAAGCGCAGCGACTACGGCCTCACCTACAATGCCGTCCTTGAAACGGGCGGCGTCCTGATCGGCGACGAAGTGAAATTCACGATCGAAGTGGAAGCATCCAAGCAAGCTTAAGCGTCCCTTCGTCTCGCGGCGGCAAGCCGCATGCACCAGCCTCTCGGCGAGAGGCTGGTTTTTTTTGTGCCGGCACTTCCGGCGGGGGAGGGGCCGATTCCTTCTGGTGAAGAATCAATAAACGTTCATGCCGGTTGACGAGTGAAGAAAAATCAGCTAGGATGTCTTTAGTAAATCAGTAATTTAGTAAATTAGTAAATCAGTAAATATGTGAATATAAATCCGAACAGGAAAGAGGAGATCTCTATGAAAATTCCAACTACCTTGAAGCATAAACCGGTTGTCGTATCGGAAAATTACGAGCAAATTGACGGAAGAATGGCCAATCATACGGATGCGAAAGGAATTTCGCTGGGATTGGCCCAATGGAACGACAGAGGCAAGGTCGATATTTCGGCCAAAGTATGGAGATACACGGGGGAAAAATGGTCTCGGCAGTCGGAGGAATTGCCCCTTCACCGCGTTCTGGATTTGACCATCCTGATCTGCCGCACGATGGAGCATTTTCGGGAAGCTTACCGGTACGAACACTTATACGATCCGCAGAAGCCGGTCATCGACCGGATCGGGCTGCAAGGGGATGCCATGACCGTGGCCATCTGCACGGACAACGAACGAATCAACGAAGACATCAAGCTGTTCAACCAATCGTTAAGCGATGACGGGGAAATGATCGGCGAGCGGCTGCGTACGTTGTCCAGGATCTTAAAGGAGATGGGGTATTAACGGCGTGCCGCGAGGAAGCGCATGGTTAAGCCCCTGCATGCAAACTTTGCCGGCAGTCGGGCGGCTTCCGGCCGCCAGTAGAAAGAGTGGATTCCCATGAGTAACCAAGAGTATCTCTTGTCCCCGGACAGACAATGGACGGACACAGAGGTAGAGCTTATCTGGAAGAAGCCGGCATCCCATACAGCCAGCGAGGAAGAAATCCGCATCTGCCAAGAAATCAAGCGCAACTGGAACCGCGGCGAAATGAAGATCGCCAATCTGTTGCTGGAAGGCGACGCGGGAAGCGGCAAAACCCAATTAGCCAAAGCGTTGTCGGCTAATTTCAGGCTGCCTTACACGAAAGTGACCTGTTTTGCCGATATGGACAAATCGGATATTATTGGTGCTATCTTGCCCGTCCTTTCCTCGGAACGACTGGAAAAGCTGGAGCTTGAGGACCGGGAAGCCTTGCAGGCTCTGTATGATAGCGATGGGTTTCAAAGCGCGGCTGAAGTGCTGATGAATGCGCTCGGCCTTTCGCAAGAGGAGGCGGCCGGTAAGCTGAGGCAACTTTTCAAGCAAGCCGCAGACGATCGGAATGGCGAATCGGTCGAATACCGGTTCTACCCTTCCGAGATTGTTAGAGCGTATCAACATGGCTATCTGCTGGAAATCCAGGAGCCGAATGTGATTCGCGACGCCGCCGTATTAATGGCACTGAACTCCGCTCTGGAACTGGACGGCAGCTTGAACCTTCCTACGGAAGTCATCCGCAGACATCCTGATTTCATTGCGGTCATTACGACGAACCGGAGCTATGCGGGGGCGAGGCCGCTTAACGAAGCGTTGCGTGACAGGGTACAGCATTCCGAGAAGATGGATTTGCCGGCCAAAGCGGTCATGATAGAGCGGGCGATGGCCAAAACCGGCTACCGGAACGAGGAGGTGCTGGACGTTCTTGCCCAAACGATTATCGTTCTGGACCAGACCGCCAGGGCCAACGCGATCAAAGGCATAGCAGGCATGCGTTCTTATTTCTACTGGGTGGACGCGGTTGCGGGAGGCGCTGCCGCGGCGGAATCCCTTTACTATAAAGTGATTTACAAGATGACAACCGACTCCGAGGAAATCAAACTGCTGGAGGACGCGCTCCGAGACCGTCGATTGCTGGAATCGCTGCATGAGATGGAGATCAAAAAAAAAACGAGTTCTAGACACGGCGGAGATGCGGGTTTGGGGAACGATCGACGATTTCGATTTTGCCTTTGACGATGGGGAAGAAGAAATGGGGATCGCGTTTAAGAAGTCTGCGGACAGCGACGAAAGCAGCTCCTTCAGAACCTCCGATTCCGACGAAATCGGCGGGACGGAAAGCCAGGATTTGGGGGAGAACGGTGCGCCCATGATCCATGAAGGAAATCCGGATCCCAAGCCGAACGAAGCGCAGCGGCAAGAACGGGATTTCCGCAAAAAGCTGAACCAAGAGGCCCGGGAGGCGGTCTCCCAGTCTCTTCACAAGGGCGTCAAGCTGATCGTTCACCGTCCGGAGTTTACGCCGGAACAGAAACAGGAATATAGCGTGATCAGCCAGGAGCTCATGCCGATCGTCCGGGAGATCGCAAGAAAGACGCTTCCGCTGCTGGAACACGACGAGGCTGCCGAATTTGCGAGAAATCATCTTTATGGAACCAAATTCCAAGTGGAATCCGTGGCCTATCGGGATTACAGGTATTTTGCCAAGAAGCGGCCGCCGACGGATTCCCCTTCCCTCGTTGTCGGACTGAGGATCGACGAATCTGCCTCGATGTCGGCCTTCGGAAGGCTTGCGGCGGCAAAGCGGGCCGCGGTTGCGGTCTACGAATTTTGCCAGCTTTGCCGGATTCCCGTCTTAATCTACGGCGATACGGCGGATGCCTCCAGATTGGAGCAAATGTCGATCTATGCCTATACCGATTATGAGAAAGCCGATCCGAACGACCGATTCAAACTCATGGGGCTCCGTCCCAGAAGCAACAATCGCGACGGGATGGTGCTCCGCATCATGGCGCAGCGGTTAGCCGCTTCGCCTCAGCGAACGAAACTGCTCATCAGCATGAGCGACGGGCAGCCGAAGGCCATGGACGATTATACCGGGAGTACTGCCGCGCAGGACATGCATGAGACCATTGCGGAATACGAAAGGAAAGGCGTCACCTGGCTAGCGGCCGCCATTGGCCAAGACAAAGAAGTCATCAGCCAGCTATATGGGAAAGAACGATTTTTGGATATGACCAATCTTCATGAGCTGCCCGGGAAGCTGGTTCGCATCATTTCCCGTTATTTGTAACGTTCTCCTCCAGACAGACTCATAGGAGAGAAGGGAGAGGACAGAGACATGGACAAGAGCAAGCGAAAAGAATATCCCAACTTAAAGAACAAATGGGTGACGCTGCAGGCGCAGCTCGATATGGGGCGCTTCGCGAACTTCGACCTGCAAAAAGATTGGAAGTCGCTTGGGCCGGATGCGTTCGCCTACGACGTGCTGGAGCAGAAGGAAGCAGACGAAGTGGCCGACCCGCGCTGGGAGCTTAAGCAAATGGAAAAGCGCTGGCTGGAAAAGCTGCAGCCTTACGGAGACCGTGGGTACAACAGACTCCGCCGGCACGGACGCTAGGGCAGCGGACCGGCCGTTCTGCGCTAATAGGTCTGACTGGCAGAACGCCCGCTGGCTTGCAGAGGAGCTTTCCGAGAAAGCTCCTCTTTGTGCTGGGACGCGAACGGGTTCACGACGATTAGATTTAAGTCGCCGTGAGGGGGTTCGGTTCCGGAGTACGTACTCCCCCGACCCGGGTCCGGTTTGTTTCCGCGCCCGGTTGGTCTACAATGGAGACGGACGCGGGGCCGGCGGTTCCCGCATCAGTCTCTATAGAAACGGAGCATCCTCATGAAGCAGAAGCACATTCTTTATATAGAAGACGACCAGGAGATCGGCAGCTGGGTGAAGGATTATTTGACGCAAAAAGGCTACGTCGTCCATTGGCGGACGAGCGGCGACGGCGCCGAGGAGCTCGCGGAGGGTGCCGACCTGGCAATCCTCGACGTGATGCTGCCCGGCATCGACGGGTTCACCGTCGGCCAGCGCCTCAAGAAGAAGGCGGCGGATCTGCCCGTCCTGATGCTGTCCGCGCGCTCGTCCGTCCACGACAAGCTGGACGGGCTGCAATTCGCCGACGATTATATGACCAAGCCGTTCCATCCGGAGGAGCTGGCGGCGCGGGTGGAGGTGCTGCTGCGGCGGTATGGACGGTCGGGCCAGCAGGAGATAACGCTCGGCCATCTGTCGGTCTACCCGGACGAGAACCGGCTTGTCGACAGCCGGACCGGAGAGGAGATCCTGCTGACCGGCAAGCAGCACCAGCTGTTCATGCTGTTCCTGCGCCATCCGAATCAAATCCTGACGAAGGAGCAGATTTACGAGACCGTCTGGGGGGAATCCTATCTACCCGGAGACAAAACGCTGAACGTGCACATCCGGTACCTCCGCGAAAAGATTGAAGCCGACCCCGGATCGCCCGCCATCCTCGAGACGATCCGGGGAATCGGCTATCGGGTGAAGCAAGGATGAGGCGCCCGCGGCTCCGGTTCCGTTTTCGGCTTCTCCGGTCGCTCCTTTCCAAATACGTCCTGATCATCCTGCTGGCGCTCGTCTTCCTTCCCGTAGCGATTCCGCTCGTCTCCTTCCTCTTCTTTTTTCCGTTCCAGGAGGAGCCGGCCGGTCCGTACCGCAGCGGCATCGATTTGGAGAACCAGTGGCATGCGGAGGTGAATCGGCTGGACGGAGCGAGCCCCGAACAGATGGGGGAGGCGCTTGCCCGGCTCCGTGAGGCCTATGCGGGCTCGTCCGTCTTTTGGGTGGACGGAACGGGGCGAACGCGTCTCGAGCTGCCCGAAGGACAGGGACTGCCTGACCTGTGGAGCACCTCGTACACCGTCCAATTTATGAAGGCGCGCTACGACGCCGATCCGTTCACGGTTGTCGCCTTCGTCGGCGGCGATCCGGCTCAGGGCTTCGCCGTGCTTCAGCTGCCAAGGGAGATTTTGAAGGGCGAGAGCGCCGAGCGGGACAAGGTATACGGCTCACGGATGACGATCGGCCTCCTGTCGGTGCTGGCGTTCTTCCTGTTCATCTCATGGTCGTTCTTCTACCGGATCCGCCGGCGCCTGCTGCGTCTGGAGGAAGCGATGACGAAGCCCGGCCCCAACGGACTGCCGGAGCCGGTCGCCGTCAAGCAGAGCGACGAGATCGGCAGCCTCGAGAACGCGTTCAACGCAATGCTCGGGCAGCTGGAGGAGAGCCGGGCACGCGAGCAGGAGGAGGAGAAGCTCCGCAACCAGCTGATCGCGAGTCTCTCCCACGACCTGCGGACGCCGCTTACGACGCTGCGCGGACACGCGTTCCGTTTGTCCCAGGAGCCCTTGACGGGACAGGGGAGCGAGCTGGTCGGCCACATCGACCGCAAGATCGACTACATGGAACGCCTCATCGAGAATCTGTTCTCGTATACGCTTCTGACGGCGGGCAAATATCCGTACCAGCCGCAGCAGGTGGAGCTCGTCCGGCTCGTGCGCACGCTCTTCGCCAATTGGTACCCTGTGTTCGAGCAGGAAGGCTTCGAGCAGGAGCTGGAGCTGCCGGATACGGCTGTCTACTGGCGGCTCGATCCGCACTGGCTGGAGCGCATTCTCGACAATTACTTCCAGAACATGCTGCGGCATGCCCGTTCGGGCCGGTACGTGGCCGTCCGGGTGACCGAGGACGAGCGGGGCCCCGCCCTCCGGCTCGAGGACCGGGGACCCGGCATGGGAGCCGACTCCGCCAGCAAGGGGGCGGGGATGGGGCTCGCGATCGCAGCCTTGATGGAGCGGGAGATGGGCCTCGTCCGGGAGGTCCGGACCGGCAGCGGCGGGACGGAGATCGTGCTGCGGCAGCCCTCGGCGGGCGATGCCGGGAAGGCCGGGAGCTACTGAGCCCGGCCACCGGGGAACGAAGAGCGGGTGCTCACCCACGGACGCCGGAGCCGTAGAGAGTGGAGCCGGATCGGGATCGCAGGAAACGAAAGAGGAAGCAGTCGCTTCGGCTCCCATCCCACGGAGAGAACCGTGCGCGCCGGATTCGTTTCCAGAATCCGGGTTCGTCTCTAAACCGGCCCTCTTCCCGCATGGAATAAAGGGAAAAAAAACGGGGAAAATCGAAAGAACGAAGGGGAATGGCAAGCTATCGCGGAGAAATGTCGAAAACCAATCGAATTTCCTCGGATCCGGCCTATTTTCGCTTTGAAGTTCTGGCGAGAAAGGACTATGATAGGGAGTATGAGTTCCGTTTGAATACCGGCTTGAACCCTAACCCGTTCAGTCCCCGGTCTGCCTATGTTAGTGAAATTTGTAACAATATCAGCGGGGGCCTAGCGTCTTCGCTAGGGCGGCGGGCTTCCGCGTCCGCTGCCGGCAAGCGCCAGAACAGGTTTGGCGATTCAGAAAAGGGACGGATTTTACAGCAAAGGAGGACGTTATACTATGTCAGCAACATCTTCGGACAATACCGTAAATGCCGTGCAAGAAACGAGTGCTTCCCAGGCGAAGCCGGATGTGCTCGACCAGCTGATGAAGCCCGAGGTGCAGGAGTCGCTAACCGTCTTGGTGGAGAACCTGCCCAAGCTGGCGGAGATGGTCACTCTGATGACCAAAGCCTACGACGTCGCTCAATCGGTCGCTAGCGACCGCGTTCTGATCGAGGATCTCAAAGGCGGCATGGACGAATTCGTGAAGCCGATCACGACCAAAGCGAAGTCGGTTGCTCAGGCGGCTATCGAGGCCGGAGAGCGCGCTCAAGCGGAGCCTGCCACGATCGGTCTGTTCGGCCTGCTCAAAATGCTGAAGGATCCGCAAGTCCAAAAGACGCTCCGGTATACGCAAGCGTTCCTGGATGTACTGGGCGAGAAGCAGCAGAACCGGTAGTCAGTTAAGAGATCTTAATACGAAGGACGGAGGATGAGCATGGCTAAGCAAATATTGATTTTAGGCGGCGGCTACGGCGGTTTGCTGAGCGCCCTGACCGCACGGCAGAACATGACGGCAGCGGAAGCCTCCATTACGGTTGTCAACCGCACGCCCACTCACCAGATCATTACCGAATTGCACCGTCTGGCTGCTGGCAGCCTGAACGAGAAGAACGTGGCACTGCCGCTTGACAAACTGCTCCGCGACAAGGACATCGAGCTGCGGATCGATACGGTTCAGGGCATCGAGCTCGAGAAGAAGCAGGTGCTGTTCACCGGCGGCGTCTCGCTGAGCTACGACGTTCTCGTCATCGCTCTCGGCAGCGAGACGGCTTTCTTTGGCATCCCTGGCTTGCAGGAGAACAGCTTCATCCTGAAGTCGGTCGACGATGCCAACCGGCTGCGCGCCCATGTTAGCGAGCGTCTCGACGCTTACGCGCAAACCAAGAACAAAGCCGACGCGACGATCGTCGTTGGCGGCGGCGGTCTGACCGGCATCGAGCTCGTCGGCGAATTCGCGGACAAACTCCCAGTGTTGTGCAGAGAAAAGGGCATCGATCCGAAGGACATCTCGCTCTACTGCGTAGAGGCGGGTCCGTCCATTCTGGCTGGCTTCGCGCCTGACCTCGTGGAGCGCGCGCAGACGAGCCTCGAGAAGCGCGGCGTCAACTTCCTGATCGGCGTGCCGATAACGGAAATGACCGAGACCACCGTCAAGCTGAAGGACGGCGGCTCCATCGATACGAATACGCTCGTCTGGACTGGCGGCGTGCAGGGCCACACGGTCGTGGCGAACTCGGGCGTGGAAGTCAACCGCGGCCGCGCGACGGTGAACGAATTCCTGCAATCGACCTCCCATCCGGACGTGTTCCTTGCCGGCGACAGCGCCGTCGTCATGCCTCCGGACGGCGGACGTCCGTATCCGCCGACCGCTCAGCTGGCTTGGCAGATGGGCGAGCTGATCGGCTACAACATCTTCGCTTCGTTCAAAGGCGCGCCAATGGAAACCTTCCAGCCGGTCTTCTCCGGTACGCTCGCCAGCCTGGGACGCAAGGACGCCATCGGTACGATCGGCGGCAACCAGACGAAGCTGAAGGGACTGCCGGCTTCCTTGATGAAGGAAGCGAGCAACGTCCGTTACCTGTCGCATATCCACGGTCTGTTCTCGCTCGTTTACTAAAACGGCGCGAACGGCTCTTACAAGACGTCCCTCGGGGCGTCTTTTTTTATGCTTTTCGGAGGAAGATGGGCAAGGAGTGTTTGGGACCGAGGAAAGGGGCACATAAGAAGAGGCAGCGAGCCGGTCGTTCGGTCGGTGTCCGGGCGCGGACGAAAAAAAATTTGTCGCTTGCTGTAACTATTCCCGGTCCCGGGTTGTCTATTAAAGTGAGCGGTTTCATGGACGGCCGCGTCACCTTGACCGAAGGAGCATGCCAGATGACCTTGATCGACAAGCTTAAGCACAAGCAGGCGGCCGTATGGGAACTGCCGGCCTGGGGAGAAGTGCTGCGCCAGCAGTGGGAATCCCAATTCGCCGCCGACCTTAGCCGGGCCGACAAGACGGCGATCGGCATGAATCAATATTTGTGGCACGCCTTCAGCTTCAACCGGCTTCCCTGTCTGCAGAGGGAGCGGGCCATTCAGGCGTTCCACCACCAATCCGAGAAGAATTGCTATGTCTTCTTCCAGCATTCGGACGATGCGCTGCTGCTGGAGGGAGCCGGCGATATAGCCGCCGAGGACTTCTCCCAGGAGGGGGATGTCTACGTCGTCGACCGCGAGTTCCGGTGGACGTTCGTCAAGACGCACGAGACGGAATGGTGCGGCCCGTATTTCCTGGCCGCCTCCGAGGCGATGGAGGGCGAGCAGTGGCAGGAGCGGAGCGAGATGCGCCTGTCGATGCCGGGCTAGCCCGGCGGGGCGCCGTTCGCCCGAGGCGCCACGCCGCCGGAAGCGCCACGCCGCCGGAAGCGCCACGCCGCCGGAAGCGCCACGCCGCCGGAAGCGCCACGCCGCCCGATGCTGGCGGCCGGACGTCCGCCAGCAAGAAGAGCCCGCAGCGGGAGCTGCGGGCTCTTCTTGCGCTTGCGGGCCCGGCGGGCGGCGGAAGCTGGAGCGGGCGGCCGAGCGAAGCGCTGGCGGCGTCAGGAGCCGCCGAGGGCGAGAGGGCGCCAAGCGAAGGCTGAGGCGGCGTGAGGGCCGCTGAGGGCGGGAGTGCGCCTGTCCCGTAAAGGCCACGCCGCCTCCTCCTTTCGCTGCCAAAGCTGTTCTTTTTACGACCCATGCGAATCCGTTTGACAACCTACGGAAGCCGCCATATACTTAAACTGCTTAACCATTTTGCCGCTAAGGTTTATTCTAGTGAACGGAGCTGAGGGAATGAAAAAGCTGTTCCGCTACTTGAAGCCGTATCGGTTTCCGATCGGCTTTGTACTTATCCTTATTTTTCTTCAATCGCTGTCCGACCTCTATCTGCCTACGCTGCTCGCGGACATTGTCGACCACGGCATCGTCCTGGGCGATACGCCTTATATCTGGCGGATCGGCGGGCTCATGCTGCTGGTAGCGGCGTTCGGAGCGATCTGTTCCGTGGCGGCCGGCTACTTATCCTCGCGCGTCTCCGCCGGCTTCGGCATGCGGCTGCGGGGCGAGATGTTCCGGCATGTGGAGAACTTCTCCCTGCAGGAATTCGACAAGATCGGAACCGCCTCTCTCATTACGCGGACGACGAACGACATCACGCAGGTGCAGCAGGTGCTGACGATGATGCTGCGGATGATGATCAGCGCGCCGATGCTCTGCATCGGGGGGATTCTGATGGCCGTCTCCAAGGACGCCAAGCTGTCCCTTATCTTCGTGGCGGTCATTCCGATTCTGGCGCTCGCCATCTTCACCATCGTCAGCCGAGGCATGCCGCTCTTCAAGGCGCTGCAAAAAAAGCTCGACCGGCTCAATCTGGTGCTGCGCGAGTCGCTGACCGGTATCCGGGTCGTCCGCTCGTTCAACCGCATCGAGCATGAGAAGCGGCGCTTCGGCGAGGCGAACCGCGACCTGACCGATACCGCGACCAAAGTCAACCGCATTATGGCGGCGATGATGCCGGTCATGATGCTGATTATGAACTTCAGCTCGATTGCGATTATCTGGTTCGGCAGCATCCGGATCGACAACAACCATATGCAGGTCGGCGACCTGATGGCGTTCTTGCAGTACGCGATGCAGATTCTGTTCTCGCTCATGATGGTCTCGATGATGTTCGTCATGATTCCGCGGGCGTCGGCGTCGGCCACTCGGATCAACGAAGTGCTGGACACCGTACCGGATATCAGCGACCCGGCGGAGCCCAAGCGGGGAGACGGCCGCCGCGGCTGGCTGGCGTTCGAGAACGTCACGTTCCATTATCCCGGTGCCGAGAAGCCTGCTCTTGAGCGCATCTCCTTCGAGGCGAGGCCCGGCGAGGTGACGGCGATCATCGGAGGGACCGGCTCCGGCAAGTCGACGCTGGTCAGTCTCATCCCGCGGTTCTACGACGTAACCGAGGGCAGCGTTCGCATCGACGGAGTCGACGTGCGGGAGCTGTCCCAGGCGGAACTGCGCGCCAAGATCGGCTATGTGCCGCAGCAGGCGGTGCTTTTCTCCGGCTCGATCGCCGAGAACATCCGGTACGGCAAGGAGGATGCGACCGACGAGGAAATTACGCACGCTGCCGAGGTGGCCCAGGCGGCAGACTTCATCTCCGAGATGAAGGACGGGTACGATTCGGTCATCGCCCAGGGCGGCACCAACGTCTCCGGCGGGCAGAAGCAGCGCCTCTCCATCGCCCGCGCGCTGGTCAGGCATCCGGAGATCTACGTGTTCGACGACAGCTTCTCGGCGCTTGACTTCAAGACGGATGCGAAGCTGCGCGCCGCGATGCGCCGGGAGACGACGGAGGCGACCGTGCTGATTGTCGCCCAGCGGGTCAGCACCGTCATGGACGCCGATCGCATCGTGGTCCTCGAGGACGGAGCGATTGCAGGGATGGGCACGCACCGGGAGCTCATGGAATCGAGCCAGGTTTACCGGGAAATCGTAGCTTCCCAGCTTGCGGAGGAGGAGATCGCATGAGCGAGGAGAAGAACAGACCCCGCGGCCGGGCCGGGGGCGGCCATCCGGGCGGACCTATGGGCGGAATGGGGATGCCGGTCCAAAAGGCCAAAGACTTCAAAGGCACATTCCGGCGGCTCGCCGGTTACCTGAAACCGCACAAAGGGGCGCTCCTGTTTGTGCTGGCAGCCGCCATTCTGAGTACGGTGTTCAGCATCGTCAGCCCCAAAATTATGGGCAAGGCGACGACCAAGCTGTTCGAAGGCTTGATGATGAAGATGAAGGGCGTGCCGGGGGCGGCGGTCGATTTCGGATATATCGGCGACATTTTGCTGCTGCTGGTGGGCTTGTACCTCGTCAGCTCGCTGTTCGCCTACATTCAGCAGTATGTCATGGCCGGCGTCGCGCAGCGGACGGTCTACGACCTGCGCCGGGAAGTGAACGAGAAGCTGGCGCGCCTGCCGCTCAAGTTCTTCGATTCGCGCACCCACGGCGAGATTCTGAGCCGCGCCGTCAACGACGTCGACAACATCAGCAGCACGCTGCAGCAGAGCCTGACGCAGCTTATCACCTCGGTTGTCACCTTGGTCGGCGTGATTGTCATGATGCTGACGATCAGCCCGCTTCTGACGCTCATCGTGTTCCTGACGCTGCCGCTCAGCGTGTTCGTGGCCAAGTCGGTCGCGACGCGGTCGCAAACTTTTTTCAAAGGCCAGCAGAAGTCGCTCGGCGAGCTGAACGGCCATGTCGAGGAGATGTATACGGGGCACCGGATCGTCAAAGCGTTCGGCCGGGAGGAGAAGTCGGTCGCCGCTTTCCACGAAATCAACGAGAAGCTGTACGAATCCGGCTGGAAAGCCCAGTTCGTCTCCGGCATCATCATGCCGCTCATGAGCTTCGTCAGCAACATCGGCTATGTCTTCGTCAGCGTCGTCGGCGGGATTCTCGTTACGAAGCGGTCCATCGAGATCGGCGATATCCAGGCGTTCATCCAGTATACCCGGCAGTTCTCGATGCCGATCACACAGCTGGCGAACATCGCCAACGTCATTCAGTCGACCATTGCCTCGGCTGAGCGCGTCTTCGAGCTGCTGGACGAACAGGAGGAGGTGCCGGAGACGGCCCGCTCCGCGGCCGGACAGCTGGGCAGACCGCGGGGGGACATCCGCTTCGAGCAAGTCGACTTCGGCTACAAAGAGGACGCTCCGCTGCTGAAGGATCTGAACATCAACGTCTCAAGCGGCCAGACGGTTGCCATCGTCGGGCCGACAGGAGCCGGCAAGACGACGCTGATCAATCTGCTGATGCGCTTCTACGAGCTTGATGGCGGGCGGATCACGATCGACGGCACGAATATTACCGAGCTGAAGCGGGGCGAGCTGCGCAGCCTGTTCGGCATGGTGCTGCAGGACACCTGGCTGTTCAACGGCACGATCCGCGACAACATTGCCTACGGCCGCGAGGGAGCGACGGAGGAGGAGGTCGTGGAGGCGGCCCAGGCCGCGCATGCCGACCACTTCATCCGGACGCTGCCGGAAGGCTACGACACGGTGCTGAACGAGGACGCCTCGAACATTTCCCAGGGCCAGAAGCAGCTGCTGACCATTGCCCGGGCGATTCTGGCGGACCCCGCGATCCTCATCCTGGACGAGGCGACGAGCAGCGTGGATACGCGGACGGAGGTTTATATTCAGAGGGCGATGAACCAGCTGATGGAGGGGCGCACAAGCTTCGTCATCGCCCACCGCCTGTCGACGATTCGCGAAGCCGATCTAATCCTCGTCATGAATCACGGAACGGTGATCGAGAAGGGGACGCACGAGGAGCTGCTGGCGCAGGACGGGTTCTACGCCGATCTGTACAACAGCCAATTTGCCGGCGGTATGGTCCAAGACGCCGGATAAGGATGAGGGCAAGCCCGCCATGAGCGGCGCTTCTTACAGCAAAAAAACATCCCGTATCGGACGGCCGCAAGCCGTGCGATACGGGATGTTTTCGGTTTCGGGGGCAGCGGCGGACCTCGCAGTAAAAGAGGCTTCCCGGAAGAATTACTTCACGATAAGGACGGGGCAGTGGCTTTGCTGAGACACCTTGTGGCTGACGCTGCCGAGGAACAGCTCCGAGAAGAGGCCGAGCCCCCGGCTGCCCATGGCGATGAGCTCATAGCCGCCCTCCTTGGCGAACCGGCAGATCGTATAGGCCGGATCGCCGTGCTCCTTTTGCAGATCGAAAGCGACGGAGGTGCCCTCCAGCTGGCGGCGCGTGTCTTCCAGAATAGATGCGCTCTCCGCTTCGATAAGTGCGTCGAGATCGATCATGGCGGCTTCATTCACGCTGATGACCGGATGGACATAGAGAATGGTGAGTCGGGCGTCGCCGCCTTGATTTTCCGCGAGAGAGCGGGCAGCCTGCACCGCTTGGCGGGCGTGATCCGAGCCGTCGACCGGCACGAGAATGTGTTTGTACATCGTTACTCCTCCTTATCAGTCAGGGCGTTCCGGCACGGGGAGCCGTGCGGGCCGGCCAGGATAGAACGAGAACGGTTCGTCCTAGTGGTGGCCGCCCGTGTCAATCCCTGCAAGGTGCCGGCGCCGAAGCCAGACGCAGGCGACGCCGAGCAGCACCATGGCGCCGCCGAAATAAAACGGAACCTGAGCATTATACCACTCGGCCAGCTTGCCGGCGAGCCATGGGGCGGCAGCGCCCCCCAGAAACCGGACGAAACTGTAAGAGGCCGAGGCGACCGACCGCTCGACCGGTGCCGACTGCATGACGGCGGTGGTGATGAGCGTGTTGTTGATTCCGAGGAAGACGCCCGCCAGGATGATCGCCGTAATGACGGCCGCCTGCGAATCGGAGAAGACGCCCATCAATACCAGATCGATCGCGAAGAGCGTCAGGACGGCGCACATCGAGCCGATGGAGCCGAACCGCCTTTGCAGCCGGGGAGCGACGAACACGGAGGTGATCGCCAGCATCAGGCCCCAGCCGAAGAAGACGTACCCGAGCTGCCGTTCGGACAGATCGAGCACGAACGGCGAGTAGGCCATGAGGGTGAAGAACCCGAAGTTGTAGAGAAAGGCGGTGATGCCGAGCGTCAGCAGCCCGGGATAGGCCAGGGCGCGGAACGGATCGAGCAGGGAGCTCTTCTGCTTCGGCTTCTCGATCTTCGGCAGCAGCACGAAAACCGAGAGCAGCCCGACCGTCATCAGCGCACCGACGCCGAAGAACGGTCCGCGCCACGACAGCGTGCCGAGCTCTCCGCCGAGCAGCGGGCCGACGGAGATGCCGAGGCCGAGCGCGGCCTCGTACAGAATGATGGCTCGGGCCGTACCGGAGGTGGACAGGCCGACGATGGCGGACAGGGCGGTCGCGATGAACAGCGCGTTGCCGAGTCCCCAGCCGCCGCGCAGCCAGACGATGCCGCCGATCGAGTTGGCTGTCCCCGCAAGCACGGCAAAGACGATGATCAGGAAGATGCCGCTGATCAGCGTCCACTTGATGCCGATGCGGCTCGAGACGAAGCCGGTGATCAGCATGGCGATCCCGGTTACGAGATTATAACTGGTGAACAGCAGCGAGACCTGGGCCGGGCTTGCGTCCAGCTGCTTGGCGATAGCCGGGAGGATCGGATCGACGAGCCCGAGCCCCATGAATGAGATGATACAGGCAAAGGCGACGGCCCAGACGGCCATCGGCTGCTGCAAGAGACCCGTACGGGCCTGCAGCGAATTTGGTGTAGAATGGGATGCCATATCGACAGAACCCTCCTGTTTTTTGGATACGGCTTATTATACGTAAGTAGTAACGTTTACGTCAACGTAAACTTTTGGAGCAAATTTCTGACAGATCGTCTTTTTCCTGTCTCTTTCTTGGCGAAGCGGCACGGTTCTCTCTTTTTTAGTATGACTCGCGAGACCCGGATTCATGACTGGGCCGTGCAGCGTTTGTGACGCGTCATGTGACAGGCGGCACTACGTCATGCGGGAGCTGGCACCGTATAGTAGAGGAAGAACATGCCAGAGCGGAGGACGTTGAATGATGAAGAAAATTGGATTTGGATTCATGCTGTTGCTGGTGCTGCTGTTGTCAGGGGCATTCGCGTTCAAGGGAAGCTGGCTCGACTACCGGCTTGCCGTTCTGGAGCAGGTCGAGGAGGCGGACAGCGGGGACATCGAATCGGTTCGGGTGGAGACGACTACGGTGGATGTCAAGGTCGTCCGGGGCTCGGGCAGCCGGATTCAGGCGAGACTGTACGGCCAGGTGAACGAGTCCCGTCTTAAGGAGTATAAGCTGGAGAAGCGCGTAAACGGCGGGAAGCTGGAGCTGATCGTCAAGGAAAAAACGCACAGCTGGCAATTTGGCGTAAACCGGTCCCCCGATCTCGAGATCGAGCTGCCCGAGAAGCTGTATAACGAGCTCGCCATCTCGATGGAGACCGGCGATCTGGCCATAAAGGGTGTCTCTGCCAAGATGGTGGACGTCACGACCTCGACAGGTGACATTGAACTGGAGAGGCTGACCGCCGACCGGGTGCGCGCCGATTCGACGACCGGCGACACCCGCATCGCCTCCGTCGAGGGAGAGCTGGACCTGTCGGCTACAACGGGTGATGTGACGCTCGACCTGCGGGAGCTGAGCCGGAATGTGAGCGTCGGCACGACGACGGGCGACATCCGTCTGCGCATAGCAGGCACTCCGCAGGCGATGCGGCTGGATATGAAGGCCACGACCGGAGAGACGGTCAGCCAGCTGAAGCAGATGGACTACACGAAGCGGGAGGAGCACCGCATTGTCGGCTCGCTCGGATCCGGCGGTCCTGAAGTGCTGCTTACCGCGACGACGGGTGATATTCGTTTGCAGAATTAGGGTCTCGCGGCCCCTTTCAGAGATAGCGGCAGGAGAGCCAAGCGGTAAGCCCCGAGCTTGTTCTTCCATACCGCTGTGATGCCCCCCAAACGCCCGGTAAGGCGCGGAGCCTTGGCTCCGCGCCTCTTTCCCGTTTAACGGGAGCTTGCGTATTCGTTTGTAAGCGCCAGAATCTCCCGATTGAGAGCCGCCAGCGGCTCATGATGCTCCGGTGCGACAGAGAGCAGCGGGCCCCGGGGGATGCCCGTCTCGATCCCGCGCAGCTCCAGCATATATTTGCAGGCGCCGTACAAAGACGGATAGCCGACCAGGCTACGGATGATACGATTAATCCGAACCTGCAGCTGCTGGGCCTCGTCCAGCCGGCCCTCCTCGAACAGCCGGTTCAGCGAGCAGAACAGCTCGGGCATGACGCCGTAGGTTCCCCCTATTCCGCCGTCCGCCCCCATGATCCGTCCGGCGAGGAACTGCTCGTCGGGCCCGTTGAAGACCAAGAAGTCCTCGCCCCCGATGTCCTTGAACTGCTGCAGCTCATAGGTGCTCTCGCCGGACATCTTGATGCCGATCACCTTGTCCTGCCGCGCCATTCTCTCGAACAGGGCGGGGGAGAGCTGGAAGCCGGTCGTTTGCGGAATATGGTAGATGACGAACGGCAGCGAGGTGCTGTCGATCATCTGCTGCCAATGCCGCTCGACTGCCGCGTCGGACAGCCGGTAATAGATCGAGGGGACGGCCGAGATGAGATCGGCGCCGCACTGCTCGGCATGCCGGGACAGCTCCACGCTGTCAGGAGTCGAATTGGCCCCTACATGGACCATCACGGTCAGCTCGCCCTTCACTTCTTCGAGCACCGCCTCGACAACCCGTTTGCGCTCCTCTACGCTTTGCAGCAGCCCTTCTCCCGAACTGCCTCCGACATACAGTCCTTTGACGCCGGTGCCGGCATAGGAGCGGGCCAGCCGCTTCACCCGCTCGGTGTCGACGCGCCCCGCGTCGTCGTACGCCGAGTACATGGCCACATAGACGCCTTTGTATCGGGATACTTTATTCGTATTCATTCGCTGCTTCTCCCTCCGGGTTGCAATCTGCTTCCACTTTATAGACGATCTTGCGGACATGGGACGGGGTGTGCCGATGGGCTCCGACCAGATGGGCATCCTCGGGGAAAAGAATCAGGGCATGCCCGCTGGACAGATAGCCGCTAAACCGGTCCTCCGATGCCGCGTCGCCAAACAGGATGTCGCTCTCTCGGTCATAGTCCGTCGGACTGACGAGAGAGGCAGCGGCGGTGATCTCCACGTATTCCCTGCCCTCCAGCACGATATGGACATCGATATACCGACGGTGCGCCTCGTACCGCTTCTCCCCGGCCGGCGAGGTGGTGAAGGCCAGATCGGATTTGCGAAATGCCTCCTGCTCCCCCGCGCCGCCCGTCAGGTTCGTGCGGATATCGTCCAGGCAGCGGTTCAGGCGGGGATTAGAGAACGCATACCGTCCCAGGTCGTCGAGCTTGGCGTAGATCATACGTAGGCCGCCTGCCTGCTCGTGATTTCGCAGACGCTCACCTTTCGGTTCTGCCGGAGGGAGAGAGTAAGGGCATCCGCCGTGGCAATCGCTGCCCGTGCGGCAGTGCCGTCGAGCAGCGGCCGGAACTCCTCCTCGGCCTCGGCGCCCTGCATGATGCTGTGGAAGTAGGCCATCTCCTCGCTCATGATCCCGTGCAGCCAGAGGGGAGGCGTGGCGCTCGGCTTGCCGTACATGATCGCGCCGTCCATCTCGAGCCCCTTGTAGATCCGGGTCCGGTCGTCGTCCTCCTCCTGTGAGCGGTGGAGCAGGAACCGCTCCTCGCCCTCCGGCGTCTTCAGCACAACCTTCACGTCCTGCAGGTCGATGAGGATAGCGCCCTTGGTGCCCTGAATCTTCACGAAGTGGTCGGCCCAGCGGAAGGCGGAGCCGTACTGCAGCGTTGCGAAGCGGTTGTTCGGGAATTCGAGCGTAATCAGCAGCATGTCGTCCTCGTCGCCGTACTGCTCTCCCTGGTGGGCCACATTGCCGCCGGACATCGAGACCCGCTCCGCCGGTCCCATCAGGAACTGAATGAAGTCTAGCTCATGGATGTGGTGGTAGAGGTGCCCGCCCGAGATCGTACGCTGCTTCTTCCAGCTTACTTCCTCCTGCGCCTCCTCCCAGCCGTTGCGCTGTGCGTGACAGAACAGCAGCTCGCCGATGCGCCCCTCGTTGATGAGCCGCTTGGCGGTTCTGACGCCATTCATGAAGTTCATGACGTGACCGGCCATGAAAATAAGTCCTTTTTCTTTGGTCTGCCGGATCATCTCGTTGCAGTCCTCGTAGCTGAGCGCGATCGGCTTCTCGCAGAAGACGTGCTTGCCGTGTTCGGCCGCGATCAGCACCGGCTCCTTGTGGTACCCGTTCGGGGACGCGACGACAACGGCGTGCACATCCGGTCGGCTGCACAGCGCCTCGATGCTCGGCTCCGCCGTGCAGTTCAATTCCCGGGCGACCGGCTCGGCGTGAGCCGGATCGTATACCGCGACGACCCGGGCCCCCTCCAGCTTGTTCAGCAGACGGGCCAGCCCCGCCCCAAAATATCCGGTTCCCACCACTCCATAATTGATTGTGTCCATCTCCATTGCTCCTCTCCTGATGTAAATGCTCAGGTTCTCTTTATTTCACGGATCCTTCGGCCATGCCCCCCGCGATCTTCCGCTGAATCAGCATGAAGAAGACGATCGACGGCAGAATGACGATGACGGATGCGGCCATCATCTCGCCCCAGTCGAGGATCTCCGAGCCTGTCAACGAATACAGCGCTACCGAGATCGGCATTTTGCCCGAGCTGTTGATGAGCAGCAGCGCGAACAAAAACTCGTTCCAAGTGTTAATGAACGTATAGATGGCGGTGGCGACGACGCCCGGCGCCACGATGGGCAGCACCACCTGGACGAAGACTCTCCACTTGCCGGCCCCGTCGACCCGGGCCGCCTCCTCGATCTCGAGCGGAACGGTCTGGAAGAACCCGCTCAGCATCCAGATGGCGTAAGGGATCGAAAAGGACAGATAGGTGATGACGAGCCCCGTCCATGTGTTGACCAGCCCCAGCTTGATAATGATGATCGAATAGGGCACGGCCAGCAGAATGGGCGGGAACATGTACGTCGTGATCAGCAGCTTGGTCATCCGCTTCCCGGCTTTGGGGAAGAACCGGACGATGCCGTAGGCGCCGAGCGAAGAGACCACGATCGTAATCAACGTCGCCGAGAGCGAGACGATGAGACTGTTCTTGATGTTGGTGGCGAAGTGAAGATTGTTCAGTACCCGGCGGTAATACTCGAAGGTGAACGTTTCGGGAAAGAAGGCCAGCGGATGGCTCGCCATCTCCCCGGACGTCTTGAAGGACGACAGGATAATCCAGACGAGCGGGAAGACCGCCAGCACGGACAACAGCGACAAAAACAGATACAACAGCGCGACACCGACCTTGCTTCTGCCTACCGGTCTCATCAGCGGTCCTCCTTTTCCCATTTGTTCAATAAGCGGAAATACAGCATGCAGACGACGAGCAGGAACAGCAGGAGGATAATCGTGATCGCCGAGGCGACGCCGAGCTGCTTGAGCCCCCAGCCGGTCTTGTAAGCGAAGATCGGCAGCGTGGTCGTCAGATCGGAAGGACCTCCGCCCGTCATCAGGTACAGCAGGTCGAAGTTGTTGAAGACCCAGATCGTCCGCAGGACGAGCAGCAGGCCAATGACGCCCCGGATATGCCGGATCGTGATCGCCCAGAACGACTGCCAGGGCGTCGCACCGTCCATCATGGCGGCCTCGTATTGGTCGGCCGGGATCGTCTTCAGCGCCGACAAGATGTTCACCATGAACAGAGGAGCACCGAACCAAATGTTGACGAACAGCACCGCTCCGAAGACGAGCGAGGGCTCCGCGAACAGGTTCACATTATGGCTCGTGATCCCGAGCTGGGTAAGCAGGTTCGGCAGGAAGCCGTAGACGTCGTTGAAGATCCACTTCCAGGTGAAGGCGATGACGATCGCGGGGAACGCCCACGGAATGATCAGCAGCGTCCGGAAGAACCCGGAGAACCGGGGGATCTTATTCAAGGCAAGCGCCGCCGCGAATCCGACCAGCAGCTGCCCGACGATGGACAGCACCGTCCATTTGATAGAGTTGGCGAAAGCCCGGTAGAACTCCGGATTCGTCAGGACGTAGCGGAAGTTGTCGAGCCAGACCCACTGGTAGTGGGGCCGGATCAGATTCTTCGATGTGAAGCTGTAATACATGCTGGATAATATTGGGTAAATCAGCAGCAGAACGACGATGAGCACCGCAGGCAGCACAAACAATAGGCCGGTCAGGTTCCATCTCTTGAAGCTAGTGCGCAAGGAATTCATTCTTCCTCCCCCCATTCCAAAAAGCCGCAGCGAGGGCAGGGGAGGAGGAGCTCCGCCCCCTGCCTGCAGGCTACTGGTACAGCTTGAACAATTGGTTCAGTTCATTCTCGGCCTTCTTGGCCGCTTCCTCGACCGGCTCGTTTTTCAGCACGATGTTCTGGAACATCTTCTCGATGACGCCCTGGTTCGCCAGAATGCCCGACTCCAGCGTAGGTCCGTTCTCCATGCCGATCGCCGTTCCCTGGTCGACCGCACTACTGATCACCTTGACGGCGCCGCTGAACTTCTGGATCGTCGGGTTGTCCAGGAATGCCGGATCCTCGGCGATGTCCTTCATCGCGGGCAGCATGCCGGCCGGAACGGAGTGAAGGAATTTGATATAGCGTTCTTTTTCGTACAGGCTCTCCACGAACGCCTTGGCGATCTCGGGATGCTTGCTGTTCTTCCAGACGACCATGGGCACGTTAGAGGTCTCGATGCCGCGGTCCGGGTCGTTCGCGTTGATCTTCGGAATCGGCGCCGCGTCGATCTGGTCCAGCAGCTTGGGCGAGTTGGTCTCCACGCCGCCGATCTGGAAGCCGCTGTTGAAGTCGAAGGCGGTCTTGCCTTGGTAGTAGAGGGTCGCCTGGTCGAGCACCTTGAAGTTAACGGAGCCGGACGGGGACGTCGTCTTGTACATCTTCACCCAGTAGTTGATGCCGTCGATGGCCGCCTTGCTCGTCAGGTTGGCTTTGCCGTCCTTCGTCACTAGCGCCTCGCCGGCCGACCGGACATAGAAGTTCAGGAACCGGGTTGCCATCATATCGCCTAGCCCCATCGGGACGGACAGGCCGTATACCTCCGGAGGGTTGTTCAGCGCCTTGGCCGTTTCGTACAGCTCGTCCCATGTTTTGGGAACCGGCAGCTTGGCCTTCTCGAGCAGATCCTTCCGGTACCACATCACCTGCGCGTGGGAGTACAGCGGAATGGAGTAGTTCTTCCCGTCCACCGTTCCCTCCTTGAGCGGCGCCTCGTAGAACCGGTCGCGGCCGATCTTGTCGATGACATCGTTCAACGGAACGATCGCATCGGCATCCAGCATCTCGACCACGTGGTTCGGCAGCGCCGTGCTGACATCGGGCACCTGCCCGGACTGCAGGCCGGTCGTCCACTTCGTGTAGAATTCCGGCCAAGCAAAGGTTTCGATCTTGATCTTCACGCCCGGGTGCTTGCTCATGAAGGCGTCCGCCGCCTCTTTCATGAAATCGTTGCGCGCGCCCTGGGTAAAGGAATGCCACATGACGATCTCGCCCTTCATCTCCTTGTCTCCGCTTCCCGCCGCCTCGGGCGTGTCCGCCTCCTTGCCGCATCCGGCTGTCAGCAGCACAAGCGCGGCGAGGGATGCCATCGACCATTGTTTTGCGTTCATTCCGACCCCTTCTTTCCCATGAAATTCGTTAACAAAAAAGTGCTATCCAGCCTATCCTCATTCTTCCACTTTTCCCGGCAGACTATGAACGGCTTCCTCCTGCCCACCCATAATTGGAATACGCTTACAATCATGGCAGTGCCGTCGTACCTGCGGAAGTCCTTTTCTCTCTATGTCCTTAACGATATCCCAAGTATGGCGGCTCTTGAATATAGCAAACCAATCAAAACTAGCACAAAACGAGCAAGAAAAAAGACAGCCGCCTGTCAATCTCGGGCGAGCTGCCGATAGGAATGGGGAGTGACCCCATAATGCTTTTTGAAGCGGCGGGAAAAGTAGTTCGGATCCTCGATCCCGACCATATACGCGATATCCGAAATCCGTTCGTCGGTTTCGAGGATTTTCTTGGCGGCGACGACCATCTTGAGCTCCGTCAGAAATTCGCTCGGCGTCTTGCCGGTGTGCTGCTTGAACAGCCGGCGCAGCGAGGAGGGGCTGAGCTTCACCATGGCGCTCAGGTCCTCCATGCTCATCTCCTTCTCGTAGTTGTTCATCATATAGTCCAGAATGACCTGAATGCGGTTGTCGTACTTGTTGCTGTCCACCGTCAGCGTCCGCCGTTTGGCCCGTTCTCCGCCGGAGAACGCCTCCGAGGCGTCGATCAAGTAGGCGAGGATGAGCTCAAGATAGCCTCTCAGCAGGAAGTAGCGTCCTCGCTTGGCAGAATTCTTCTCGCGGATGATGCAGTTGAAATAGTATTTGATCTCCGGGTCCGTGCAGCGGACGACCGGATCGATTCCGAGAATCTCCGACCATACCTCGCGCTCGCTCAGCGGGAAGGCGGCCGTGTACCGGATGCTTATGAAGGTGAAGTCGTCGGTCATCGCTTCGCAGAACAGGCGGCTCCCCTGAGGAATGTAGACGAGATCGTCGGGCTGCAGCGCGTATTCGTTTCCGTCGATGGCAAAGACGGCCCGGCCCTTCTGGATGAAGCGGATCATCGAATAGGGGATTTTGGATTCCTCGTACGTCCAGCCGAGCGGAAACGAGTATCGCTCGGCGTACAAAAAGTTCAGCCGCAGCGCCTGCAGGAGATTGTTATCGGTCATAGCTTCCACCCCCGTGTCCGCTATCATACGAAAAATAGAAGCAAATTACACTGGAAATAGAAAAAGCCTTGTATTCTCCTGACATAGGCAGGAGAATACAAGGTCTCCTTGCTTTCTCCCGACATAGGCAGGAGAAAGCAAGGTCTCCTTGTTTCCTCTCGCACAGGTGAGAGAAAACAGGGCTTTCACGGTTCCCGCGCCAAGAGCAAGAGAAACAGGGGCGGGTTGCTGTTACTGGACGTAGAAATCCTTACGGAAGAAAAAGTGTCCTTCGTCGTTCGTAATATGGATGACCGTCTTGTACTGGCCGGGATCCGGGAAGGTATAAGCGGCGGCGTAGCCGTTCTTCTCCTTCTTGGTGTTCAGCAGCCGGCTCTTCTGCCCCTGCTTGTCGATCTGAATGTCGATCTGGCCGGTCAGCCCGGCCGCGTCGCCGGTGAACTGCACCAGCAGCTTGGTTTCCTCCTTGGCCTTGGCCGGAGACGGCTCGCTGACGAGCTGCACCTGGTCGGCCTTGACCGGGCGGCTCTGCTGGGCTCCGCACCCCGTTGCCGCCATCGCCATTGCCGCGAGAAGCAGCAGAGCGAGCAGCCTGGCTGTACGCCGGCTCTGAGCCGAAGAGCGGTTGGTCTCCGGCTTGTCCGGAATCGTCGTCCTCATCGAATCGTCTCTCCTTTCTTGTCGGTATGGTTCGTGATGACAAAATCGCGGAACGCCCCGTACAAGCCGCCGGCGTTCCGGTACTGCTCCTTCAGCTGGCGCACGCTTCCCGAGAACCGGACGACGCCGGCGTCGAGGAAGACGACCTGGTCCGCAACGAGCTCCGCCACGTTCAGCTGGTGCGTGGAGAAAACAACGGCCTGCCCATCGGCCGCCACCTGGCGGACCAATCCGGCAAAGGCATCCATCCAGTACGGGTCGAGCCCATTCGTGGGCTCGTCCAGCAGGAGCAGGGGAGGCTTCGCGAGCATTGCCTGGGCGAACAGCAGCCGCTGCCGCATTCCTTTGGAGAACGAGGTGACGGGCTTGCGGCGGACGTCGGATAGGCCTACGGTCTCCAGCAGCTCCAGGACGCGCGCTCTCTTGACACCTCGCAGGGCGGCATAGAATTCGAGCGTCTCCTGGGCCGTCAGCGCGCTGCCGAACTGGAAGTCGTCCGGCATATAGCCGATGCTGTCGGCGTAGGCCCGGCGGCTACTGGCCCACTGCTGCCCGCGGATGCGGACGGTGCCCCCGCTCGGCTGCGAGATGCCGGCGATCATGCGCAGCAGCGTACTCTTGCCGGCGCCGTTGCCGCCGCAGAGCGCGAGGACGCTTCCCGTGGCGACCGTCAGTGTGACGGGCTCGACGAGCGTCTGCTTTTCGATGCGCTTGGTTACCTCGTGCAGTTCGAGAATCGGTTCAGGCATGACGTCTCCCCCTTTCCCACAAGAAGCCGGCGATGCCCATCGATAGGGCAATCCAGACCAGGCAGACCGCCAGGAACAGGGCGGTGCCGAGCGGCTGCTGGATCCAGCCGACCCAGCTGTAGTAGTCCGGTCCGAGGATCGAGCCGCCGCCCATCTTGACGACCGTCATGAGCCGCGTGAGCTCCGCCGGGTTCAGGAAGATAAGCGCCACGAGCACCGGCTTGATCCAGAGGTAGGGCAGGACGCCCAGCACGGCGATGAGCAGCGTCGGCCACCCGAGAATATAGAAGAACCAGATGGCGACGCCGTACGTCAGCGCCTGCCACCGGTTGCGGCACAGCGTGCCCGCCAGCACGGCGATCCCCAGGAACAGCAGCACGAGGAAAACCGAGAAGGCGAAGAACAGGCCGAACGTGCCTGCCGAGAACGCTTTGCCGAGCAGCACGCCCAGCACCCCCGATAGCCCGAAGCCAATGGAGACGATGACGAGCAGTACGGCCGCGAGCCCCGTGTACTTGCCCCACAGATAAGCCATCGTGCCGAGCGGGTAGGTGGACAGCAGATGCCAGCCGCCCTCCTCCTTCTCGGCGGTGACCGAGAAGGAGCCGAGCAGAAGCGTCATGAGAGGGAGCAGGTACAGGATGAGATTGATCATCGTGCCGGTCGTGCTCGTATAGCCGCCGACCTGCTGCTGGGACTGGACGAGCAGCAGCGCCAGGCTGAACAGCGCGAAGAGCGCCATGAAGGAGTAGGCCCACGGGTTGCGGAAGCCGAGCTTTACCTCCCGGAGGGCGATAGTCGAGATATGGCGCAATGGTGGTCACTCCCCTCGCTTACTTGTGCGTCCCCTGCGGTGTCATCGAAGCCGCAGGGCTAGCGCCGTGTCCGGCGTCCTTATGGCCGTCCGCTCCGTGCATGTTCATCATGTCCTTGTTCATTTCCCATTTGTGGCTGTCCAGCTCCTTGCCGGTCATCAGCTGGCCCTTGCCTTCCTTCTTGATGAACGCCTCGGCGTCCTTCTTCTGCTCGAAGGAGATGACGCCGTAAGCCATCGGAGTGCGGATCGTTTTGTCGTAGACGAAGGTTGCGTCTTCAAGCGGGATCCATTTCTTCGAGTTGTAGTCGCGCACATATTGGGCGCCGATTTGCTCGGTGCCGTTCTTCTTCTTCCAGGCGAACAGGTCGCCGAGATCGTCGAATTTGTGGCCCTTGTTGTTCTTCTCGATGATTTGCGTGGCGAACGCGTCGTCCTTGATCTGCATGTTGCATACTTCGCACTTGTCGACCGACTCGTTGATCGCCGCAGGCTCGTATTTGGTCTGGCCGCAGCCCGCCGCGAGCAGCAGGACGGCTGTCAGCAGGAACAGCATTACGGATTTCTTCATGGTCGTTTGACCCCCCATTGATAGATAGAGATGAAACTTACGGCGAGCAGCAGCATACCTGTCCAGAAAACGGCCGGCTCCCGGGCATTCCCCGGTGCTTCCGCCGAGACGGCGGTCGGCGGCTTCATGAGCGGCGCATTGTCCTTCAGCCACTCGTCCGTACCGGAGCGGAACAGCTGCTCCAGAAACGGCATGCCCGGCGACTGGAACAAAACCTGGAAGGCGGGCACGGATTTCGTCAGATTGAGGAAAAACGGGTTGACCTCGTAAGACAGATCGCTGACTCCGCTGCCTGTCCGATCGAGCCCCTGCGCATTGTCCCAGTAGTTGCCGTCGGACCGGTTGTCCGGGCTCCCGGTCGCCTGTGCCTGGATGACGTTGGAGACGAAGGCATTGCCGGACAGCGTATTGCGGGTGGAATCCAGCAGCTGGAGGCCGATGAAATTGCGGGCGACCTCGTTGCCCGTCATCTCGGTCTCCTCGGTCTGCTCGACGTAGAATCCGACCCGGTTGCCTTCGACCCGGTTGTCCTTCACGACCGTCCGCTTGACGTCGAAGAGCAGCAGCCCCTGCGAGTTGACATTCTCCGTCTGCTTGGCGAACCGGTTGCGAAGCACCTCGCCGTCCTGCACTCCCATCAGCATCGCACCGGTCACGTTGTAGGCGCCCGTATTGTCCGTCAGCGCCGCTCCTTCGGCGAACATGAAATGGTAGCCGTAGCGCGACCGGTTCACCTCATTGCGCTCGAGCCGGTTGGCGTCGCTGCTCTCCACGTAAATGCCGTCATGCATCCGCTCGATCCGGCTGCCCGCGATCGTATTGCGGTGCGATTCGAACAGATCGATGCCGTTTCCGCGCTGCGAGAAGACAGGGTTTCCCCGTCCGGGGAACGCAGGCCCATCGATCCGAATGCCGGTCAGCTCGTTGCGGTCAGCCTGCCGCAGGTAGACGCCTCCGGCGCTCGTATGGATCGTCAGGCTGCGCAGCTTGTTGCCGCTCGAGGCGACCAGCACAGCCGGAATCTCGGGATCGGTCTGCCGGTCGGTAACGGTCAGGCCTTCGAGTACGATGCCGTCCGCCTGCAGGGTAATCGCCGGCTCTTCGCCGTCGTGCAGCAGCTCGCCGCCCGGCTCCATCCGAAGCGTCAGCGGCTTCGCGATAACCGCAGGTCCCGCATACGACCCGGCAGGCAGCGTAACGGTCGAGCCCGCCGCCGCGCGGTCGAGCAGCGGCTGCAGCGGCACCGGGCCGGCTTCCGCCTCAACCGGCGGGCTAAGCGTCAGCGCGAGCGGGAGCGCCAGCAGGAGAGCGAGACCGGCCCGCCAGGGCCGGAGCGCCTGATTGCGGCTGGCGCGTATCAGCTTAGGCACAGGATGATCACCTCCTTGTCGTGTGGGGCCTGTCTCTGTTTTCATCGTATGGCAGTTGTCCGCCAAAAAGTATGACTCGTTAGAGCTATCCCGGAGGCGGTTCTGTGACAGATCGGCGACAACCTTGTGAAGCCGCGAATGCGGGCCGCCAGGAGCCCGCAAACGGGGAACAAAGCGGAAAGAGCGGATGGTGCGGTGCCGGCCTCCGCATGCTATACTGGAAGGAACAAACGTTCGTCCGGGTAGGATCCGGACCGGAAGGGAGGCCGTTATGGAAGCCAGCATCCGTATATCCGTCCGCACGCTCGTGGAGTACGTGTACCGGGCCGGCAGCATCGAAGCCGGCTTCCGGTCGGCCTCCTCGCTTGTGGAGGGAACCCGGATTCATCAGGCCGTGCAGAGCGGCTACGGAGAAGGGGACCGCAAGGAGGTTGCCCTGCAGACCGAGCTCGCGGTGGCCGGCCTCGTCTTCGTCGTCGAGGGCCGCTGCGACGGGCTGCTGGAGATAGACGGCCGGCTGACGGTCGAGGAGATCAAGTCGACGGCGGGCCCAGTGGATGGCATGACGGAGGACCGGCATCCCGTCCACTGGGCGCAGGCGTATTGGTACGCCTATTTGGTTGCGGAGGAGCGCGGGCTCGGCGAGATGGACGTCCGGTTGACCTACGTGCAGACGGTGTCGGACGAGCGTCGCTCCTTTACCCGCCGCGTGCCGTTCGGCGAGCTGGAGGCGCTCGCGAAGCGGACGCTTGCGGCCTACGCGCCGTATGCGTCGCTGCTGGCGCGGCACGCGGCCGGGCGGGAAGGCTCGGCCCGGGCGCTGGCGTTCCCGTACGAGACGTACCGGGAGGGACAGCGGGCGTTCGCCGGCGCGGTGTACAAGTCCGTGCTCGACGGCAAGCGGCTGTTCGCCCAGGCGCCGACCGGAACCGGCAAGACGATCTCGACGCTGTTTCCGGCTGTCAAGGCGATGGGCGAAGGCCTCTTGCAAAAGCTGATCTACGCGACGGCCCGCACGACGACGCGAGCGGCCGCCGAGGAAGCGCTCGCCCGGATGGAGGAGCGAGGGCTCCGGCTGTGGGCGGTGACGCTGACGGCCAAGGACAAAATCTGCTTCCAGGAGGAAACCCGCTGCCAGAAGGAGCTCTGCCCGTACGCCGACGGGCATTACGACCGGATCAACGCGGCTCTGCTCGACCTATTGGGAAGCGAGACGCTCATTACCCGGCCTGTCGTCGAGGCTTACGCAAGGAAGCACCGGGTCTGTCCGTTCGAATTTTCGCTCGATGCCGCCTATGCGGCCGATGCGATCATCTGCGACTACAACGCGGTCTACGATCCGCGCGTCTCGCTGAAGCGGCTGCCCGAGGAGCAGAAGAAGCGGACCGCCGTCCTCGTCGACGAGGCCCACAATCTCGTGGACCGCGCGCGCGACATGTATTCGGCGGAGATTGCCAAGTCGCCGTTTCTTGAGCTGACGCGCGCTTACAAGACGCGGAGCGCTGCCGTAGCGGATACAGCCAAGGCGGTCAACGCGTGGTTCATCGCCTTGCGCAAAGAGAGCGGAGAAGCGAAGGAGACGGTGCGCCGGGAGCTGCCGGACGGCCTGACCGAGCGGCTGGAGAGATTCGTCCAGGAGGCCGAACGGGAGCTGGCGGCCCGTCCCGAGCCGGACGAGGCCCAGGGGCTGCTCCTGGACACCTACTACGGGGCGCAGAGCCTGCTGCGGATCGCCGAGCTCTATGATGACCGTTATGTGACGTATGCCGAATTAAATCGGAGCGAGGTGCGGCTCAAGCTGTTCTGCCTCGATCCGTCCCGGCTGCTCCGCAAGACGAGCCGGAGCTACCGGTCCCAGATCTGCTTCTCGGCTACGCTGTCGCCGCTGGCATACTACCGGGACATGCTGGGCGGAGAGGAGGAAGACTACCGGACGGCGATTCCCTCGCCATTCCGCAAGGAGCAGCTGGAGGTCGTGGTGCACCCTTTGTCCACCCGCTTCCGAGATAGGGAACGGACCAAGGAGGCAATCGCTTCGCTTGTCGGCCGGGTCGTCCGGGAGCGGCCGGGCAACTTCCTCGTGTTCTTTCCCTCCTACGACTATTTGCGCCAGGTCTATGAAGAGTTCGCGCAGGCTCATCCCGAGATGCGGACGCTCGTGCAGGAGTCCGGCCTCGGAGAGGCGGAGCGGGAGGCGTTCCTCGCCCGGTTCCAGGCGGAGCCGGAGGGCGGCCCGCTCGTCGGATTCGCCGTGCTGGGCGGCATCTTCTCAGAGGGGATCGACCTGCGGGGCGACCGGCTGACCGGTGTAGTCGTCGTAGGCGTAGGACTGCCGCAGCTCGGCCTGGAGCGGAACCTGCTCCGCGACTTCTATGACCGGGAGGGGCGCAGCGGCTATGATTATGCCTACGTCTATCCCGGCATGAACAAGGTGATGCAGGCCGGGGGCCGGCTCATTCGGACGGAAGAGGACCAGGGCGTGCTGGCGCTTGTCGACGACCGCTTCCTGCAGGAGAAGTACCGGCAGCTGATGCCGCCCGAGTGGAAGCCGTTCCGGATCGAGAAGGAGACGGGCCGGAATGGCGGGAGGGCAGAGCGGCCGGATGCCGGACCGGAGGCTCGTCCCGCACGGGAGGATGCCGATTAGAGGGCCAATAGGCGGAGGCGGGCTTGTCCGTGCAGGGAACAGGACACGGAGATGCCTAGCGGGCGGTCGATGCCGGCAGCGCTCGTTCGCGGGCACAGCCGCAGACATCGACCGCCGCAGGCTTCTCCCAGCGGCAGATCTCCTATTCCTGGCTTCTCGGCCGGTCCTTTACCGTTTCTTGCCGTCGGCCATGGCCGGCAGCGTCAGGAACGACAGGAACCAGACGGCATGGTTCTGTTCGTCGAGAGCCGCCCGGCGGAACGCATCCTTCACCGCAGGCGTCTGGGCGCGGTCGGCTGCTTCGTTGTAGAAGTCGACCGTCTCCTGCTCGTCCCGGAAGGCGAACAGCAGCCCTTCCCGATGATTCGCGGGACATGCCTCGAGCTGGGGTGCCGGCTCCCGGCCGGTGAGCGACGTATACAGCGCTGCAAATTGCCGGTAATGCCGTTCCTCATCCTTCCGGATTTCGAGGATGCGGTCCTTCTCCGCCTGGTTAGGCGCGCTCTCGGCGAGACGGGCGTAGCATTGGATCGCGCTGTATTCGCCGCTGAGGGCTTTCTCCAGATCCTTCACCTGCGCCATCGCGTCGGCGGCACCTTCTGTCCGGGGATACCACTGATAGGGCCAATACGAATAATTGTGGGGATACACGCTTCGGTCCCTCCTCCAGAGTGTTGATGGGACCAGTGTATTCGGAGATTGGGCGAAACTTGCCTGGCCCGGTAACAATCGGATCGGCCGTGGGGAGGCCGCAAGAGGTCTGAGGTAGGACGGCATCCGGATTTTATCGGCCGGAGGCTATACAAAACCTGTGCCCGCTTGTATACTAAACGCGAACAACGAAAACCGCATACATCGAAGCTTACACTAGGGGTGCCTTTGTGCTGAGAAACCGTAGCGATACGGTTACCCTTTGACCCGATCTAGATAATACTAGCGTGGGGAAGTGGAGTTGATTTGGATAAGACCGTTTCTTTCTCTTCTCCAACCTTAACTGCACCTTCTTCATGGGTGCGGTTTTTTTGTGCCTTCCGCGACAGCCGAAGGCAGGGTTCGAGACCAACCAAGGAGGAGAAAGAAGCATGCAAAAGAACGAATGTGGAACAAGCCGGATCGTCGGCGCGAGATTCTCGCTCTACCCGATGAGCGGGAGGTTCGTGGAGATTATTACGGGGGCCCTCGCGGAAACGGCCAGCACCAAAGTATGGAGCCGGACGGACGACGTAAGCACCTGCATCCGGGGACGAAGCGCGCATGTCTTCGATGTGGCCAAAGCGGTGTTCCTCCATGCGGCCAAGACGGGAGAGCATGTCGTCTGGAACGGCACGTTCTCGATCGGCTGTCCGGGCGATTCGGAGGGAGACGTCTACATGAGCGAGGACGACGTGCGGCTCAACGAGCAGGCCGTTCGGGAGCTGGCGGTGCCCGTGTCCGCCCAGTTCGCGCTGTACCCGCTCGGCGTGCCGTCCTACATGGCGATGATCGCGGACGCGGTCGAGCTGGCCAGAGAACGGGGGACGTTCGGGGGCGGCATCCATTACGCCAGCCGGCTGCTGGGGGATGCGCATGAGGTGTTCGCGACGCTCGAGGAGGCGTTCGCCCAGGCGCAGACCAAGGAGGCCTCCCATGTTGTAATGACGGTCAATCTATCAGCGAACAGCCCGTCGGCGAAGCCCGAGGCGCCGACGGCCGCCCAGGAGAGGGGAGGGGACGCACAATGAAGCTGTCCGGCTGGAAGCTGAGGGATATTGTCGTCATGAGCTCGCTGTCGGTCGTCTTCGCGGTGGTCTATCTGCTGTTTCTGCAGATCGGCGTCGTGCTGACAGGCTTCATGGGCCCGATGGGCTACGAGGTGTTGTTCGGTATCTGGTTCATCGTCTCCATCATCGCCGCCTACATCTTGCGCAAGCCGGGAGCAGCCCTTCTGTCCGAGGTGGTAGCCGGCGCCGTCGAGGTGCTGATCGGCAACGCGGTCGGCCCGATCCTTATCCTGTCCGCATTCGTCCAGGGACTCGGCGCGGAGGCGGTCTTCGCCGCGACCCGGTACCGCAGCTACTCGGTCCGTACCCTCATGCTGGCGGGCATCGGTTCGGCGGTGTTCAGCTTCGTCTGGGGCTACTTCCGCTCCGGCTTTGCGGCGTTGTCCTGGGATCTCGTGCTGGCGATGTTCGTCGTCCGCTTGGTAAGCGGTGCACTCCTGGCGGGGCTGCTCGGCAGATGGATCGCCGACTCGCTCGCGCGGACCGGGGTGCTGCGCAGCTTCCCGATCGGCAAGGAGCGGAGGGCGCGCCATGACGCGCCGGCCTGACGAGCTGGCGGTAGAGGTGGACGGCCTGCGGCTTGCCTTCGAAGAGGAGGAGGAGCCGGTGCTGAACGGCCTGACGTTCGAGGTGAAGAAGGGCGAGGCGGTGCTGGTGATGGGGCCGAGCGGCTCGGGCAAAAGCACGTTGGCGTTCTGCCTGAACGGCATCTATCCGCACGCGGCGGAGGCGCTGCTGGACGGGCGCGTGCGGATTCTCGGACAGGACGTCCGCGAGGCGCAGCCGGGCGAGCTGGCCCGCAAGGCCGGTGTTGTCTTCCAGGACTTCGACAGCCAGTTCTGCATGGGCAAGGTGGAGGATGAGTTGGCGTTCTGTCTGGAGAATCTGAGCGTCCCCCCGGAGCAGATGGACGCCCGGATGGATAAGGCGCTCGCGCAGGTCGGGCTGCAGGCGCACCGCCGCAGCGCGATTCGCGAGCTGTCCGGGGGGCAGAAGCAAAAGCTCGCGCTTGCCTGCATTCTCGCCATGCGGCCGGAGCTGCTCATTCTGGATGAACCGGTGTCCAATTTGGACCCGTTCGCGGCCGAGTCCTTCCGGTCGCTCGTCCGGGAGCTTCACGCCCGGGGCGCGTTCACGCTGCTCGTCGTCGACCACCAGCCGGACGGCTGGGCCGGCTGGATGAGCCGGCTGCTCGTGATGGAGCCCGGCGGCACGCTCGCCTACGATGGCGACCCGCGCGGCTATGCGGAGCTCCGGCTGGCAGCCGCCGACAAGGAGGCGAACGGCTCCGTGCCGGCACGGCAGTCCGGGGCAGCGGCCGAAATCGGCGGCGAGGAGGCCGCGCGGGTAGAGCGCCCGGAACGCGGCGCACTGCCTGACGCCGTCCGGACGCCCGCACCGCTGGCCGCCATCCGGACGTCCGCGCCGTCTCCGCCGGCTGCCGCGGTCGCCTTGCCGCTCGCGGCGGAGACGGCGGCGCACCTCGCGGCGCGCGGCCTGCTGGCGCCGGGCCGTCCTCTTCCCCTCACCGGGGAAGAGCTCGTCCGCGCCATCGTGCCCGGCTGCCTGCCGGCGGCGCTCGAGGCGGTCCGCGGTCTGTGCGCGCAGCGCAGCCGCCGTCAGCCCGCAGGCGAGCCGGTGCTCCGCCTCGAGCAGGGCGTCCTCCGCCGGGGCCGGCGCGTCATCCTGGATGGCGTGAATGCCGCCGTCCGCCGCGGCGAGCTGCTGGCCGTCGCCGGACCGAACGGCGCGGGCAAGTCGACCCTCGCCGGCGTGCTCGGCGGGCTGCTCCGGCCGGACGGCGGGCGGCTCCTGCTTGAGGGAAGGCCGCTTGCGCGCTGGTCGGAGCGGGAGGTGCGCCGGCGGATCGGCGTCGTCTTCCAGAATCCGGAGCACCAGTTCGTCGCCGAATCGGTCGAGGCGGAGCTGGCGTACAGCCGGAACCGGCGCGGCGTGCCTGCCGCTCAGACCGCACGCGAGGTGGACGCGATGCTGGAGGCGTTCCGGCTGGCCGGGCGGCGAGCCGAGAGCCCGTACCGGCTGAGCCAGGGGCAAAAAAGGCGCCTCAGCGTCGCCTCCATGCTCATGGACGAGCAAAGCATCCTGCTGTGCGACGAGCCAACCTTCGGGCAGGATCGGCATGGGACGGAGCAGCTGATGGCGCTCCTTAATGAGCGGGTCCGCCAAGGGCTTTCCGTCGTCCTGATCACGCACGATATGGAGCTGATCCACCGGTACGCCGACCGGGTGCTTGTCCTGGTGGAGGGCAGCGTCGTCTTTGACGGTCCGCCCCCATCGCTCTGGGATGAGACGGATGGGTTCCTGGCCAGCGCCCATCTCGTCCGTCCCGGGCTCTTCTCGCTCATCCGCCTGCTGGAGGCGGCCATGCGGGAGAACGGGCAGGAGCCCGGCGGCGGCGCGCGCCCGGACGAACAGCTGCGGGAGGTGGCGGCATGGACCTGCGCGAATTGAACCCGGCAGTCAAGGGGCTCGCCGTCATTCTGTGCGTCCTCCTGTTGTCGTTCGCCTTGAACCCGGTGACGCCCCTCTTGACGCTGGCGGCGACGGTCATCGTGACCTGGAGCTTCGGCCGGGTGTCCTGGGGCCGATGGCTGCTTCTGTTCGCGCCTTTCCTGCTCGCAGCGTGCTCCTATATGGCGGCGACCGTGCTCTTTCCGCGGGAATCGATGGCTCCGTCCCCCGTGCTGCTTCAGCTCGGAGGCTTCGAGGTGACCCGGGCGGCGGCCGAGCTGGCCGCTTCCCTCGGGCTGCGCGTGCTGGCTTTTTCTGCGTTGTCGCTTCTGTTCATCCTGACCACGGATCCGACCCGCCTCATGCTCAGCCTTATGCAGCAGTGCCGGATGCCTCCCAAGCTCGCGTACGGCATTCTGGCGGGGTACCAGTTCCTGCCCCTCATGCAGGAAGAATTCCGCATTCTCCGCACCGCGCAGCGGGTGCGGGACGGGGGCTTCCGCCGGTCGCGGAACCCGCTTCTGCAGCTGCACCGGACAGCGATACCGCTTCTGGCCGGCGCGATCCGCAAGGCGGAGCGCGTCTCCGCGGCGATGGTGTCCAAAGGCTTCACGGACAGCCCGTACCGCACGTTCTACAAGCGGGTACGGGTGACGGCGGCCGACTGGCTGTTCCTCGCGCTCATGGTGGGGATCGTGCTGCTCAGCTACTTAGCCGCCTGGCGGCTCGGCTACACCCGGCTGTATAACGGCGAGCTGTAGGAACGCGAGCGGACCGGAAGCGGGCGGGGAACGGGCAGTCGCTTAAAAAGCCCTTGATTCCATCGGAATCAAGGGCTGTCTCGTCGGATTCTGTAGGCAGCGCAAGCAAGCGACAGGTCGAGGAGGCTAAACTCAGCTCGTTATGCGTTCGCGTGTGTCCTCGTATTCCTGCGTATTCCTGCCAAGTCCGGCGGCTGTTCCTCAATGGATCAGCTTGCTGGACTTGGCTTTTTGCACGAGCCGGGCGCTTGCCCGGTTAAGCGGCTTCTTGAGCGTCAGGCCGAGGACGAGCGCGATCCCGGCGAATACGGCCAGCAGGAGGAGATCCCGCGTGACGATGGGCCACAGTATGCCGCCGACCGCCTCCCGCATCAGACTGATCGCATAGGTGAACGGCAGGAACGGGTAGATCGCCTGGAAGAAGGGAGGCGTCACCTGGATCGGAAACGTGCCCCCCGACCCGGCCAGCTGGAGGACGAGCAGCACGATGGCCATCGCCTTGCCGACGTTGCCGAACAGGGAGACGAGCGTATAGACGATAAGCATGAAGATGGTGCTCAGTACGAGCCCGAACCCGATGAACCATCCGGGATGCAGCACGTACGCCTTGAGGACGAGAATATCCCCGGTCGTAACGATGAGCGACTGCAGGAGGGCGATCGTCAGGAACGTCAGGAAGCGGCCGATGTAAATTTGGTAGTAACGCAGCGGAGGGCCGCCGTCCTCGTGCACCTCGACGGTCAGCAGCGACACGAGCAGCAGGGCGCCGACCCACAGGGAGAGCGTCGTAAAAAACGGCGACATGGCCGAGCCGTAGTTCGGGATCGGAAACAGCTTTGTCTCGTGCAGCTCGACGGGACCCGCCCAAAACTCGCTCTCCTTCTCAAAGTTGTTCTGCAACAGGTCGATCACCTCGCGGATGTCGCCCTTCTCCTCGAACGCGCGGATTTTGGCCGCGAGGTCGCGGATCTTGGCCTCCGTTCCCGGGAGCTCGGCCCGGATGGCAGCGAGCCCTTCCTTGCCGGTGCCGACCAGCTTGGCCGCGTCGTTCAGGATGCGCTCAACGTCGGGCAGCCGGTTCACCGCGTCCTGAAGCACGCCGTGGGCCGTCTCGGCCTTTTGCTGGGCGGCGCTCAGGCTGTCCCGGAGCTTGGGCGCGATCTCGCCGTCGAAGCGGGCGAGCACGTCCGCGCTGAGCGCGGACGCTTCCTGCGCGCGCGCGTTCCACCGGTCGAGGAGCTCGGAGGAGACGGCTTCGCCTTTCGCCACGGCGGCAGCCAGCTCGCGGATGACGGCGAGCTCGGCCTCCAGCTTCGTCCGCAACTGGCCGAGGAGGGAGATCGCCGCAGGGAACCGGCCTCCACCGGCGGCTTCGTCCAGCCGCTCGAACAGGCTCGCCGTTCCCTGGACGATCGCCGAAGCCGCGCCGGTCCGCCGCTCGGCGTCCGCGAGCACCCGGGCCGCCTCCTCGGGCGCCGTGCGGTTGTCCGCGAGGGCGGCTGTCCAGCCCGCCGCCCCCTCGGCCGTCTGCCGGACAACGGCGATGTCCTGCTTGACGGCCGGGGCCAGCGCGTCGGCGGTTTCCCGGCTGCGGCCGAGCACCTCGCCGACGCCGCCGGCGAAGGCGGCGCCCTCCCGGGCCAGCTGAGAGGCGGCCGGCAGGTTCTGTCGGGCCGCCTGGATGATCGCATCGGAGGTCGCCACGTCTTTCTCGGTGACGCCTAGCGCTTCCTCGATTTGAGGGAAGGCACCCTCCAGCCGGAAGATGAGTTCCTTCACTTTGTCGATCGTCGGCAGCTCTCTGCCGAGCTCCACGCCCAGCTCGTTGAACAGCTCGAAGAGCGTCCGGCTGGCCGTTTTCACGAAGCTCGAGCTGACCTCCTCCATAATGCCGGTGGCGCCTTTGGATGTGATTTTGGGGGCGATCGCGTTGATTTTCTCATTCACGGCGTACTCGATCACCGCCTTGACGGGATTGTCCGAGGTGACCGTGGCGATCTCGGCGGAGAAGTTCGGCGGGATGGTGACGCTGGCGTAATAGTCGCCCTCGCGGACGCCCTCCCATGCTTCCTCCGCATCGGTGAACGTCCAGCCGATCTGTTTGTTCTCGCGCAGCGAAGCGACGATCTGATCGCCGATGCGGACGGGATTGCCGAGAATCTCGGCTCCCTTGTCGAGGTTGACGACGGCGACGCGGATGCCCTGGGTGCTTCCGTAAGGGTCCCAGGAGGCTTTGATGTTGAACCACGCATAGAGAGAAGGCAGGCAGATCAGCCCGAGAATGATGACGGCGGCGGCCCAGTTGGTGACGATCGCGCGCAGGTCCGCCCGGTAGAGCGCAAAAATCCGTTTCATGGAACGCCTCCAGCCACTGTGATAAAAAAGAACTCCCAATACGGGAGTGTTGGTATCCATGCTCTTATAGTTCGTTTAAACGTCTGCGTTCATCCTGAATATGGGAAGAAGGTTGCGTTTTCGGCAACAAAAAAAGACGTCCGGACGATCCGGACGTCTTTCTTCGCGGGCGGAACGGCTGTCCACCTTCATGAATGGCGAAAGGAACACCAAGTGTTACTCAATAATACGGGGAGATCATCAGATACACAACGACGCCGGTGAAGCTGACATACAGCCAGAGCGGCATCGTCCAGCGCGCGATTTTGCGGTGCTTCTCGACCTTCATGTTCAGCCCGCGGGCGAGCGTCACGAGAGCGAGCGGCACGATGGCGGCAGACAGGACGATGTGCGTGAGTAGGATGAAGAAGTAGAGGCCCTTGACGAATCCTTCCCCGCCAAAATGAGTCGACTCGGCCAGTGCATGATACGTCACGTAAGAGATGAGGAAGACGGCCGTCGTCGTGAACGCCGCGAAGATGAACCGGCGGTGCCGCGGGATGTTTTTTTGCTTGATGGACACCAGGGCGGCTACGAGGAAGATGAACGTGAAGCTGTTCATCACCGCGTTCAGGAACGGCAGGAAGGTCAGGTCGATATCGCTGAATCCCTTATGGCCCGGCATGAAGTAGAGCACGGCCACGAGCAAGTTGATGGCTATCGTGAGGGTGACGATGATAGGCGTGTAATTGCGATGTTTCACGGGCTGCCCGTTCAATGGGAACACTCCTTTATCGCTGGGTTGGCCGGGCGGATGCCCGTCAGCTTGGCTTTCTTCCCATTGTAAAGCGTTTTGGGTACAAAACCGAGCCTCATTTCGCAAAAAATTGTGAATTTCGGCGCCCTACCGCTGGGAAAGGACGCATTCTCTACCAGTATGCCAGGCGGCTCGTCCCTAAATTCATGGAGTGAAGTCGAATTTTAGATGAACATGTGCCCATTTTCGACAATGGTACATGTAATGCTATACTAAACCTGAGACAGGCTCATCATTCAAGAGGGAGGAAAGGGTTCATGAACAACCGTATTTTGATTCGAAATAACGTCACAATTTCCGGCGGCGGTACACAGCCTATTGTTTTTGCTCACGGCTTTGGTTGCGATCAAAATATGTGGCGGTACGTGGCCCCATCCTTTGAGGACGGCTATAAAGTCATCTTATTTGATTTTGTAGGTTCTGGGAATTCAGATAGCAAAAGTTACGATGCCACTCGTTACAGCAAATTGAATGGCTATGCGCAGGACATTCTTGAAATCTATGAAGCGCTGAATTTAAAAAATACGGTATTCGTGGGACACTCCGTAGGAGCCATGATTGGGATTCTTGCTTCCATTCAAAGGCCCGAATTATTTGACAAGCTTGTTCTGATCGGTCCTTCTCCTAGATATATCAACGACATCCCGGATTATATCGGTGGGTTTGAGAGGAAGGATCTTGAGGATTTGATTGACTTGATGGAAAAAAATAATATGGATTGGGCAAACTTCCTTGCCCCTGCCGTAATGGGGAACGCCGATCGTCCTGAACTTACTCAAGAATTGAAGGATAGTTTTTGTAAGACAGACCCCCAACTTATCCGTCAGTTTGCAAAAACGACATTTTTCTCGGATAACCGGAAAGACTTGGCTGAAGTGACCGTGCCATCCCTAATTCTCCAGTGTGCTCAAGATGTAATAGCTCCGCTCGAGGTAGGTGCCTATGTGAACTACAGGATCCCAAACAGCAAGCTGGAACTGATGGAAGCAACCGGTCATTGTCCTCATCTAAGCCATCCGGAAGAAACTATATTGTTGATGAAAAGGTTTCTAGGGAGTCACTCGTCTTCGTTCTGACAATTAGGAAGGTGGCCGACAAAGCTAATGGATCAACGAAGGGAACCAAACCTCTATGGCTATTTGACATTGGCTGAGGACCATACCATCCTGGAGGTCAATGAGACTTTTCTTAACCTGCTTGGATATGATAGTCAGGGGCTGATTGGCTCTAATTTTGAGTCCATCCTAACCCGTCCCAGCAGAATTTATTACCAACTCCACTTCCCTCCATCCATAAAGCTGAACCGGAAAATGAATGGAATGTATCTAACCATACGGAGTATAAGAGGAGATGCGGTTCCTTTTCTACTTAGTGCCGTCTGCAGGCAGAGCAGCGGACAGCTTGTCATTGATTGTACGCTAACCATTTTGAAGCGGGAGGTCATGTTGAAGGGAACCATTGTTAGGGTGGCATGCAAGTCTACGAAAGACAAGAACACAGCGAAACTGGGAAATATGCTGAGAAACCCCAGAGGAATTCTAGTGCTAAAGAAAAAACTGTTGAAATAAAAATAAGTTCATCATAAGTATGCCGCCAGCGGCGCCCGTGTAGAGGGCTTCGCTCGCGGCTTCTTCCCTTTCTTATGGCAAGCTCCCGATTCCTTAACAAGGCTGCCAGGAGATACCGGTTATTCAGTCAACATTCAATGGGTTGCAGGCGATTGATACAAGAGAAGATGACTCCTTGATACACGGAAGTCATCTTCCTTGCTGCATCATTAATAATGACGAGACTACTTCTATAAATTAAGTATGCATGCGGCTAACACTTTGATTAAGGATATAGATATATCCAAAAAAGGCAGTTCACTGCTCCTTCTGGTACCGCTCGAAGGCGGCTTGGTACACCTTCATATACCGGTCCAGCCCCATCTTGTTGATCGTCTGAACGTAGGCGTCCCACTTCTCGATCGGCTCGGCGCCGGAGATGAACTTGTCTCTCATCTCGTCCACGTACGTATCGATGTCGTTCTTGACGTCAAGCAGCCGCTCCTCCTCGTCCAGCGTAAAGTTGAAGACGGGCCAGACGTCCTTGATCGTATACGGCTCCGCCTTCTTGGCGTTCTCGACCGACGTCTGCCGACCCTCCGCGCCTTTGAAATATTTCTGCCGGACGAAGCCCGGATAGTAGCCGCCCGGCCAGACGAGGTACTGGCTGACCGTTTGGTCGAGCGAGAGGCCCTTGGGGTTCTTCAGGATCTCGTCGGTGTACTCCAGATCGCCGTTCGGCAGCTCCTTGTACGTCACGTCCTTGAAGCCCATGAAGAACATCCTGGTACCCTCGTCGCTGTAGAAATAATCCATCCAGCGGACCATCGCCTCCGGATTTTTGTTGGTTTTGGTTAGCAGGAACATCCCGATATTGCCAAGAGGCGGGTTGACGAGGTTGTTCTTCTGGTCGCCCTTCGGGCCTTTGAGCACCGGCATGCCGATGTAGCCCTCCTGGCTGTAGATCGCGCTCGGATTGTTGCTGTTCAGGAAGCCGTAGACGCCGCTCGAGGCGCGGGCGATGAACTCGTTCGTCTTGATGGAGAAGACCTCCTTGTCGATCAGGCCTTCCTTGTACAGCCGGTTCAGATAGACGAGCATCTCCTTGTACTGCGGGTCGGTGGCGACGAAGCGGAGCTTGCCGGACGCAGGGTCTTGGTCGATGAATCCGTTCGCCGCCCCATGATTGAACAGGCCGAACGAGCCGCTCAGCTTGTTCAGCACACCCTTGATGCCCTGGCTGCCGAGCGGGATTTCGTCCGGCTTCCCGTTGCCGTTAGGGTCTTGCTCCTTGATCGCCTTGAGCACGGTATAGAATTCCTCGGTGGTCGTCGGCTCCTTGAGGCCGAGCTTGTCGAGCCACTCCTTCTTCATCCACATCGTGCTCGTCAGCACCGATTTGAACTCGGGATCGTAGATGGTCGGGAAGCTGTAGATGTTGCCGTCCGCCATCGTAATGCCTTTGCGGATGACCGGATACTGGTCCATCATCTTTTTGAAATTGGGCGCGTATTCGTCGATGAGGTCGTTCAGCGGGAGAAAAACGCCTTCCTGGCCGTACTTGAGAATGTCGGACCGGGGGATGGCGGCCCCGTACAGCAGATCCGGATAATCGCCGCTGGCCAATAAGAGATTGCGCTTCTCGGGCAGCACATCCTTCTGGACCGTCTCCCAGTCGACCTGGATGTTCGTCATCTTCTCGTATTCCTTCCAGAGCATCAGGTTGTTCCAGTTGTCCGCGAGGAACCGACCGGCGAACGCCTTGACCTTGATCGGCTCCTTCACGATCGGCATCCCCGTCCGGTTGATCTTCTCGTCGGCCTTCGCCGTCGGCGTCTGGCCGGCTCCGTCTCCGCTGCAGGCGGACAGAACGGAAGCGCTTGCAAGCAGTAGAACAAGTGTCGTTTTTCCTTTTCCGGTGACCATCTCATCCCCATCCTTTCGCGATTAAGCGTGATTAGGCGTGCGAAATGCGCGGCATCGGCATCGGTTCCTTGCCCAGCTCGGCCCAAAGGAAGCGGAGCAGCAGCTCCTTCTTCAACTCCTGGCTGGCCGGGTCGTCCCACTTATTGTCGATCTCGCCGGGGTCCTCCTGGAGATCGAACAGCTCTCCCTCCGTCCGGTTGTAGTAGACGGTCAGCTTGTAGCGGTCGTCCACGTACGTCTTCTGGTGAATGGTCGTCGGCTCGTGGCGGAACTCGCAGACGACGTGGTCCCGGGCCCGCTCCGCCTCGCCCTGCCAGACGGCCGACTGGTCGACGCCGGTCATGGCGGGAGGGACGGGAATGCCGGCCATCGACAGAAACGTCGGGGCCAGATCGACGAGCGACTGCAGAGCCGGCGACACCCGTCCGGCGGGCACCTGCCCGGAATAACGGACGAGGAAAGGCAGCTTGATCAGGTCCTCGTAATGGAACCCGCCCTTGGCCTGCAGGCCGTGCTGGCCGAAGAAATGCCCGTGGTCGGTCGTGAACACGACGATTGTGTTGTCACTTAGACCGAGCTCCTCCAGCCGGTCCAGAATCCGCCCGATGTATTTGTCCATGAGGCTGATCATGCCGTAATAGACGGCGACCTGCCGGCGGCGGTCCTCCTCCGAATGCCGGGCGTGCGAATGGTAGCCGTGAATGCCGAAGCCGCTTTCCCGGTAGGCGGAGAAATCCGGATCGTCCTCCTGCGTCAGCCGGAAGTGGGGAGGATTCCGGTCGTGCTCGCCGGGCGTGGCCGTGGGGATCGTGAGCGTCCCGGGGTCGTACATCGCATCCCAGGGCGCAGGCGCCAGATAAGGCGGGTGCGGGTCGAAAAAGCTGGCCCACAGGAAGAAGCTTTCGTCCTTGTCCTTGTGCTCCTCGAGAAGGGCGTTGGTCCGCTCGGCGATCCAGGCGTCCGGATGAATTTCCTCGGGAATCGGCCAGTGGAATTTGGCGTGCGGGTCCATCGATCCGGTCGGCTGGGCAAAATAGTCGCGCCAATTCGCGTAGCCTTTGTCCTCCATCCAAAGCGCATAATGCTGGCCGACGAGCCATTCGTTCGCGTGGTTGCGCGCCAGCTCCACATGCTCGAATCCGTAGAAGGGACCATGAAAATTGGTCCAGAAGGCTAGATCGTGCAGGTAGTCCCGCCCTTCTAGAGACGGATAGGCCTCCGTTCCTTCGATGGGCTGGAAATGAGCTTTGCCAACCAGCGACGTCCGGTAGCCGGCCGCCTGGAAGTCCTCGCCCACCGTATGCCGGTCCTCCAGCAGCTTGGTGCCGAGCGTCCAGGCGCCATGCTGGCTCGGGTATTGGCCGGTGATGATCGAGGCGCGGGTCGGCGTGCAGGTCGGGTTGGGGCAATAAGCCCGGGTGAAGGTGGTGCCTTCGCGGACGAGCCTGTCCAGGTTGGGGGTGGACAGTTCGGGCTGAAAGGCCCCGATCGTGTTCCAGTGCTGCTGGTCGCTTGTGATCAGTAGTATATTCGGGCGTTCCTTGGCCACTTGCATCCTCCTTTGTGCGGATCGCATCCTGCGTGACGCTAGCATACGGGCAGCTGAAGAGGGAGGCAATGCCGAACGGTTACTTCTTTTTTATCAATTTGTTACGAGGCGCATTTTCGTATGGTAAAATTGAAAAAAAGGCGACTACCCCTGCGCAGGAGGGACGGGCATGAAGGAATATCCGATGGAATTCGCGGAAGGATACTTGTGCGCACCGAATGAGCTTGTCCGGATGGGCGGCCTTTGGCTGATCCGTGCCGGACGGAACGTAGCGAAGCCGCATTACCGGTCGGGTCCTCGGACGATGACCGAGTACAGTCTTCACTTTTTACTTCGTGGAAGCGTTTACGTGGAGAACGGAGAGGCGCAGCGCCGGGCGGCGGCAGGCGATGTGTTCTGCCTGTTCCCCGGCACCTCCTGCCGGTACTGGCGCGCATCCGAGGAGCCGCTCGAGATGATCTGGGTGGCGTTCAACGGTCCGCAGGCGCTGACGCTGCTGGCACTGGCGGGGCTCGACCGCCGGGAGCCCGTCGCGCGGGCGGTGCTGGGCGAGGAGCTGCTCGGTACGCTGCATCTGCTGCTCAGGCGCCGCCCGGATTCGGCGGCAGATCAGATGGAGACGTGCGGGGCGCTGTACCGAATGTTCGGCCAGATGCTAACCGGGTGCAGGGAAGAGGCCGGCGGACGGGAGCCGGGACCCGCGGACTGGGTGGGACGTGGTCTCGCCTTCATGAACGCGCGCTATACGGAGCCGATCCAGGTGCAGGACGTCGCGGACCATGTCGGCCTGAACCGCTCCTACTTCTCGCGCCTCTTCACCGGGCAGGTGGGAATGGCGCCGAGCCGGTACCTGAACAAGCTGCGGATGGAGCGGGCGGCGAGCCTGCTGCGGGAAGGTCCAAGGCGGCCCGTCGTCCACCTCGCCACGGCGCTCGGCTACCAGGACGTGTATGCGTTCACCCGCGCGTTCCGCAACCACTACGGCGTGCCGCCGGGCGAATACCGCCGGCGGCTGCGGATGGCGTCCGCGGGGAATTGAGACGGGAAGGGCGGACTGCCAGGGTCAGGGAGGGCGGCCAGCCGATCTACCCGACGGGCTTTTCCGATCATTACCAAGACGGGGTGCTGGGCGGCGGAAGTGACGATGGTAGAAGACAGACGGCGGCCGGGCGAGTTCCCGCCAGACGAGTGTGCGGGCGGAGGTGCCGGTCACGCCGGCCGGGTACGGGTCTCGGGAGAATTCGTTATAGCGATTCTTGCCGTTGACGGGGACTTGGAGCGAATGCTAAAGTGACACATACATCGACCCGAAAGGATGGTTACCGCTATGACAGCTGGTGGTTTTTCCGGAGAGTTTCGCTTGGATAATCGCATAGCTGCTAGCAGTAGCCAGACGCAGGAGTAGGGTCCGACCGGCATAATGCCGGCCGGGACGCGGAAGCACTCGGCGTAGGGCTGCTCGCTTGGCAGCCGTACGCCTTTTTTGCTTCCGTGCGTATGAGGCCCGGGTGAGCGTCTGCCGATGCTCCCCGGGCGCACGGAGAGGAAAGAAGGCATACCGAAGCGGTATGCCTTTTTTTGGGTTCCGCCGGGCGAGAGGGAGATTCCCGCTCACCGGCGATGGAGAGGAGCGACAGGACAATGTTTGTCATTTTCAAAAAGCTGGGCTGGTATTTCCGCATGGAGTGGAAGCGGTACACGCTCGCGATCGGCCTCCTGGTGCTGGCGGGCGTGATCGACATCATCCCGCCGCGCCTGATCGGCTACGCCATCGACGGCGTCCATCAAGGGTCGCTGACGGGCGGCCGGTTCTATGGGGTCATCGGCTTTTGGCTCGGCATCACCGTGGTCGGGTATCTCATCACATATGTCTGGCACTACAAGCTGTTCGGCGGCGCGTTCGTGCTCGAGCGGCTGCTGCGGCACCGGCTCATGCGGCATCTGCTCCGCATGACGCCGACGTTCTATGAGCGCAACCGGACGGGCGACCTGATGGCGCGGGCGACCAACGACCTGCGCGCCGTGGCGATGACGGCCGGGTTCGGCATTCTGACGCTCATCGACTCGAGCGTGTTCATGCTGACCATTCTCATCGCCATGTCGGTGCTCATCAGCTTCAAGCTGACCTTGGCCTCGCTGCTGCCGCTGCCCCTGCTGGCAGTCGCCGTCAGCATCTACGGCAGCCGCATCCATAGCCGGTTCATGGCCTCGCAGGACGCCTTCGGCCGAATGAACGACCAGGTGCTCGAGACGATCGCAGGGGTGCGGGTCATCCGGGCGTTCGTGCAGGAGGAGGCCAGCGAGCGTCGCTTCCTGGGCGTGACCGGCGACGTGTACGACAAGAACATTGCGGTAGCCCGCATCGACGCGCTGTTCGAGCCGACGACCAAGATTCTCGTCGGCCTGAGCTATCTGATCGGCCTTTGCTACGGCGGGTATCTCGTCTTCCGGGGAGAGCTGACGCTCGGCGAGCTCGTCTCGTTCAACGTTTTCCTCGGCATGCTCATCTGGCCGATGTTCGCCATCGGCGAGCTGATCAACATTATGCAGCGGGGCAACGCCTCGCTCGACCGGGTGAACGAAACGCTCGCCTACCGGCCCGATGTGACGGGGCCGGAGGAGCGGGAGTCCCGAGACGTCGCCGTCCCCGAGACGATCGAGCTGGAGCGGGTAACGTTCCGCTACCCGTCGTCGCTCATCGACAATCTGGTTGACGTGACGGTCCGGCTTCGGCGCGGCCAGACGCTAGGTATCGTCGGGCGGACCGGGAGCGGCAAGACGACGGTGCTGAAGCAGCTGCTGCGCGAGTATCCTCTGGGCACCGGCAGCATCCGGCTGGGCGGCGTCCCGATCGAGGAGCTGCCGCTCGATCGGGTGCTCGGCTGGACCGGCTACGTGCCGCAGCAGCCGATTCTGTTCTCCCGCACGATTCGGGAGAATATCCAATTCGGCACTGAGGGGGCCGCCGAAGAGGAGGTCTGGCACGCGCTCGACCTCGCCTGCTTCCGCGACGATATCTCCTTCCTGCCGGACGGTCTCGATACGCTTGTCGGCGAGAAGGGAGTCGCGCTGTCGGGCGGGCAGAAGCAGCGGGTGTCGATCGCCCGCGCGCTCATCGCCGATCCCGAGATTCTGATGCTCGACGACTCCCTGTCGGCCGTCGACGCCAAGACCGAGGCGGCCATCGTCGACCGGCTGCGGCGGGAGCGCGCCGGCAAGACGACGATCATCACGGCGCACCGCCTGTCCGCGGTGCAGCATGCGGACTGGATTCTCGTCCTCGACGAGGGACGCGTCGTCGAGGAAGGCACGCATGACGAGCTGCTGAAGAAGGGCGGCTGGTACAAGGAGCAGTACAACCGCCAACAGCTGGAGATGCAGCTCGAGGCTTGACAGCCGGCCGGCTATACGGAATTGATACGAACGGAAGAAAGAGGGTGACATCCTTCATGGGATATACAGGAAAACGGCTGCTGCAATACGCCTCGCTGCACAAAAAGCCGATTCTGTTCGCGCTGCTGCTGCTTCTCGCCGCAGTCTGCGCGGAGCTGGCGGGACCGATGATCGCGCAGCGGATGATCGACCGCAACATTCTCGGCATCGAGCAGTCGTGGTACGAGACGCAGACCGAGGACCGATATGCGGTGCCGTACAACGGTGCGCGTTACAAGCGGGCGGACCATCTGGCCGCGGGTGAAGCGCAAGGCGGCGAGGTGCGGGTGCTGCAGGTGGGGAGAAGCTTTTACTTCGTCGGTCAGCCGCTCGCTTTCGACGGCAGCCGATCGGTCGAGGGTACGACGCTGGCAGTGAAGGCCGAGGATGGCCGTGCGGCCTCCTATCCGGCCGTCAAGCTGACGGCGGCGGAGCTTTACGGCTTTTACAAGCCGGAGTTTAGACCGCTCCTGCTGATGGCGGGGCTCTACTTCGGTCTGGTGGTGGTGAGCGCCCTGCTCACGTACGGCGTACGCTTCGTGCTGCAGGTGTCCGCCAACCGGATCATCCGCAAGATGCGCGGGGACGTCTTCGCGCACATCCAGCGGCTGCCGGTGCAGTACTTCGACAACCTGCCGGCCGGCAAGGTCGTCTCCCGGGTCACGAACGACACCGAGGCGATCCGGGATCTGTACGTGACGGTGCTGGCGAACTTTTTTTCGGGCATCGTGTACATGGCGGCCATTCTGGGCGCGCTGTTCCTGCTCGATTACCGGCTGGGCCTGATGGCGCTGCCGATCGTGCCCCTGCTTGTCGTCTGGATCAAGGTCTACCGCAGGTTCGCCTCGCGGTTCAACCATCGGATCCGCTCGCTATTGAGCGACATCAACGGGATGATCAACGAATCGATCCAGGGCATGCCGATCATCCAGGCGTTCCGCCGCCAGAAGCAGACGATGAAGGAATTCGGGGAGCTGAACGACGACTACTTCAAGTACCAGAACAAGATGCTCAACCTGAACTCAATCACCTCCCACAACCTGGTGAATGTGATCCGGAACCTGATCTTCATCGGGGTCATCTGGATGTATGGCGGGGGCGTGCTCGGCACGATGATCACCGTCGGCGTCCTGTACGCGTTCGTCGACTACATGAACCGGATGTTCCAGCCGGTGGTCGGTATCGTCAACCAGCTGGCGAATCTGGAGACGGCACTCGTCTCGGCGGAGCGCGTATTCTCTCTGCTGGACGAGAAGGGGACCGAGGTCACCTCCGGCAAGCTCGACCGGTACAAAGGGAACGTGGCGTTCGAGAACGTCCGTTTCGCCTACAATGGGGAGGACGACGTCCTGAAGAACATTACGTTCGAGGCGAAGCACGGGGAAACCGTCGCGCTCGTGGGCCATACCGGCTCGGGCAAAAGCTCCATTCTCAACCTGCTGTTCCGGTTCTACGATGTGGAGCACGGACGGATCACGGTCGACGGGCGGGATGTCCGGGACATTCCGAAGCAGCTGCTGCGCCAGCATATGGGTATCGTGCTGCAGGACCCGTTCCTGTTCACAGGGACGATCGCCTCGAACGTTAGCCTGGACGATCCGTCCATCACGAGAGAGACGGTGGAAAAGGCGCTCCGCGACGTCGGCGCCTACGAGATGTTCCGGCAGCTGCCGGGCGGCATCGACGAGCCCGTGCTCGAGAAGGGCAGCACGCTGTCGGCGGGCCAGCGCCAGTTGATCTCGTTCGCCCGCGCGCTCGCGTTCAACCCGGCCATTCTCATCCTTGACGAAGCGACGGCGAGCATCGACACGGAGACCGAATCGATCATCCAGCAGGCGCTGGAGGTGCTGAAGAAGGGCCGGACGACGTTCATTATCGCCCACCGGCTGTCCACGATCCGCAGCGCCGACCAGATTCTCGTCCTCGACCACGGGCGGATTGTGGAGCGGGGCAGCCACGACGAGCTGATGGAGCAGCGGGGCCGCTATTTCCAGATGTATCTGCTCCAACAGGGAGGCGCGCGCTCGCAGGCAGGCGATGTGCCGGTCGGGTCCGGGGCCGCGTTGACTTAGGCCTTTCCAACGCAGCAGGACCGTAACGGTCTGAGCTGACGTTAGCCCGGCCCCGTATATCGGTCTGTGCTGACGTTGGGCAGAACCGTATCGATCCACGCTGACGTTAGGGAGGACTGTATAACGGGGTCGGCCGAAGCTAAGTCAGGACCGTATAACGGGCTTGCGCCGAAGTTAGACCAGAACCGCAGATCGGGTCCGCGTCGGCCGCTTATCGGCTTCGTCCGGCCAATCAAGATTCGACGATTAAGAAGAATCAAACGGAGAACCGTCCACGTGGGCGGTTCTTTTTTTGCAAAAGAAGGCATTGACAAATCATCGGGAGCAGGTATAATCAAACCAGACAACTGAGAATGATTCTCATTCTTAATGAGAACGGTTCTCGTTTAAAAGCTGGCATGTATCCTTCACGGATGGCAGCCGCCGGTTCTGGCGGCGGACGCACGATAAACGAGGAGGCTGGTGCAGGATAGAGGCAAGGCTAACAGAGACAGGGCAAACAGAGACAAGGCAAATAAGGGGACCATACGCGGCAAGACGGCACATAGACCACTGGCGAGGCTGGTTGGCAGATAGACAACAATACTTATGAGGTGACAAGAAAAGATGAAAAAAATCAGTTTGCTCGTTTTAACGTTTACTCTGATGCTGGCGCTCGCGGCATGCGGCCAGAAGGACTCCGCGAAGGGAGCGAACGCCGATGCAGCCGGGGCGGCAGGCGGCGAAGAATTGACGATTAAGCATCAGCTGGGCGAAACCAAGGTGAAGAAGAATCCGAAGAAGGTCATCGTGTTTGACTTCGGCACGCTGGATACGCTCGACAAGCTTGGGATCGACGTGCTGGGCCTGCCGCAGAGCAACGTGCCGGCCTATCTGTCCAAGTACAAGGACGGCAAATACAAGAATGTCGGCTCCCTGACCGAGCCGGATTTCGAGAAGGTCAATGCGGCGAAGCCGGACCTGATCATCATTTCGGGCCGTCAGCAGGATTCCTACAAGGAATTCGAGAGAATCGCGCCGACGATTTACCTCGGATTGGATACGTCCAAGTACATGCAATCGTTCAAGGAGAACGCCAAGATTATAGGCAAGATCTTCGGCAAGGAAGCCGAGGTCGACCAGGAGCTGGCGAAGATCGACACTTCGATCCAGCAGATTAACGACAAGGTAAAAGCCAGCGGTAAAAACGCCCTGATCATTCTCGCCAATGAAGGCAAAATCAGCGCATTCGGCGCGGGTTCCCGGTTCGGTCTGATCCACGACGTCCTCGGCTTCGTGCCGGCCGACAGCAAGATTGAAGCGACCACGCACGGACAAAGTGTCTCGTTCGAATACGTGGCCGAGAAGAACCCGGATTACCTGTTCGTCGTCGACCGCAGCGCCGTCGTGACGACAGGGGCGGCGGCTGCGCCCGCCAAGCAGGTCGTCGAAAACGATCTGGTGAAGACGACCAAGGCGTTCAAGACGGGTCACATTCATTATCTTGATCCGAGCTACTGGTACCTGTCCGGCGGCGGCCTGCTCTCCGTGAACGAGATGATTGGCGAGGTGGCCAAAGCCGTCCAATAAATACCCGCATACCCGGCAATTCCTGCAGGAGAGTCCCCGAGAGGGGATTCTCTTGTTTTGTCCTGGGTAAAAAAAGGAAAGGGGAGGCATAGTTTCCTCTGGTTCTGCTTATACAGGAAGTAAGACCCGGCCGGCCGATATGGATAGTTTCTCCTGATCAGAAAAATACTGTACACATATTGACAGAGTTTCTGTATGGCAGTACTATGAGCGATAGGTTAGATTACCTACTAAACCAGTAGGATTTGGGGAGATGGTTTGCGTGAAATCCAACAATCTGCTTCACGCTTTTGAGACCAACTGGTTCAGTCTGCTGATATCCCTCGTGATTGTCGGCTTGCTGTTCTTCTTGGCGAAGAAACGCGTCAATTTCGGGTACCGGGTATTGCTGGCGCTCGGTCTCGGTCTCGTGGCGGGCATTGTGTTCAATACATTCAAGTTCGATGCGACAAGTGTCAGCACCATCGGCAGCATCTATGTCAACCTGATCAAGATGCTCGTCATGCCGCTGGTGGCCGTGCTGGTCGTCTCGAGCATTACGTCGATCTCGAATCTTGGGCATCTGCGGAAGATCGGGGCCAAGACGATCGGCCTGTTCCTGGCGACCACCGGCATCGCGGCTCTGATCGGTCTTCTGGTCGCTCTGGCGATGGATCCGGGGTCGGGCATCGACCAGGCCGTGCCGAAGGACTACAAGGCGCGTGCGATTCCGACCTTCTCGCAGGTTATTCTGGATCTCGTGCCGAGCAACCCGATCGGCGATATGGCGGCCGGCAAGGTCGTCCCCGTGCTGATCTTCGCGATCTTCATCGGTATCGCGATCGTGCATGTCGGCTCCAAGAAGCCGGACGCCGTCAAACCGGTGCGGGCGTTCATCGATTCGTTCGCCCAGATCATGCACCAGGTCACCAAATATATTATCCGGCTGACCCCGTACGGCGTATACGCGCTGATTGGCGCCATGGCGGCCAAGTATGGAGCGGAGACGCTCATGCCGCTCATCAAGCTCATCATCGCTACCTACGTGGCGCTTCTTCTGCACTTCATTATCGTCTTCGGCGGCCTCGTCACGTTCGCGGCTCGGGTCAATCCGATCCGGTTCTTCCGCAAGGCGTATCCGACAATCGCCGTCGCGTTCACGACACGCAGCAGCTATGCGACGCTGCCGGTGAACCTCGAGGTCATTACGAAGCGGCTGCACGTCTCGCCTAGAATCGCGAGCTTCGTCGCCCCGCTGGGCGCGACGATGAACATGAACGGCTGCGGCGGCATTTGGCCGGCCATCGTCGCGATCTTCGTCGCGAGAGTCTTCAACCTGCCGCTTGGCCTGTCGGAGTATATCTTGATCGTGCTCGTCAGCATGATCTCCTCGATCGGCGTCGCCGGGGTGCCGGGTCCGGCCTCCATCTCGACGACGGTCGTCCTGACCGCTCTCGGTCTGCCGCTCGAAGGCCTCGGCCTCGTGCTTGCGATCGACGCCATCGTCGATATGGGCCGTACCGCGGTCAACGCGACCGGTACGACGGTCTGCTCGCTGCTGGTCGCCCAGTCGGAGGGAGAATTCGACCGGGACGCCTTCAACCGGGACGAAGACGATCAGTTGGAGCTCGATATGGCTTAAGTTTCGGCTGGTTTAACGGCATAACCCCCGCTTCCTTGCAATGCAAGGAGGCGGGGGTTTTTGTCATTGGAGCCGGTCTCGCGAATGGAGGTTGGTCTCCGAAAAAGAAGCTGGTTTTCAAGGCAGGAGCCGGCCTCGCGGGTCGGATGCGCTTTTCACGGAAAGGGGCCGGTCTCACGGGCCCGCGAGGTTTCGGTGTCCGTCTATCCGGCGTCCGACAGGCCGCTGCGGAACTGGCTGTGATAGAGATTGTGGTAAAACCCGTGCTGCTCGAGCAGCTCCTCGTGCGTCCCGCGTTCCAGGACGGAGCCGCCGTTTATAACCAGAATCTGATCGGCCTCGCGGATCGTGCTGAGCCGGTGGGCGATCACGAAGCTCGTGCGTCCTTTCATGAGCGAGCGCATCGCCTCTTGGATATGCATCTCCGTGCGCGTGTCGACGCTGCTGGTCGCCTCATCGAGAATGAGGATGGCGGGGTCGGCCAGAATCGCGCGGGCAATCGTCAGCAGCTGGCGCTGCCCCTGGCTCAGATTGCCGCCCTCGGCGGTCAACCGCGTCTCGTAGCCGTCAGGCAGCTTCTCGATGAACAGATGGGCGTTCGCCAGCGTGGCAGCCTCCTCGATCTCCGCGTCGGTCGCGTCCAGGCGGCCGTAGCGGAGATTTTCCCGGATCGTATCGGCGAACAGGTAGGCGTCCTGCAGCACGATTCCGAGCCGGCGGCGCAGGCTGTCCTTGTCGAGCAGCCGGATGTCGGCGCCGTCGATCGTAATCTCTCCGCTCTCGATCTCGTAGAACCGGGTGAGCAGGTTGATGATCGTCGTTTTGCCGGCGCCGGTCGGACCGACCAGGGCGATCGTCTCTCCCGGCGAGGCCGTCAGGGAGACGCCGCGCAGCGTAGGGGAGTCCGGCTTGTAGCGGAACGTGACGTCGCGGAAGACGACCTCGCCCTTCACGGCGGCCAGCTCGCGCTCTCCGTTCCCGGCAGGCCGACCGGAGGCGGGCTCGTACTCGGTCGGCGCGTTCATGATTTCGAAGACGCGCTCGGCTCCCGCCAGACCCGATTGGATCATGTTGAACTGGTTCGCCAGCTCGTTGACCGGGCGGCTGAACTGCCGCGAATATTGCAGGAAGCTGACGACGACGCCGAGCGTGACATGGCCCTTCAGTGCCATCCAGCCGCCGACGCCGGCGATGATCGCGAACGACAGGTTGCCGATCACGTTCATGACCGGCCCCATGAGGCCGGACAGAATCTGCGAGCGTGTGCCCGCCTGACGCAGGCGCTCGCTGATCGCCTCAAAGTCGGCCGAGGCCCGCTCCTCGCGAACGTAGGCCTGCACGACCTTTTGTCCGCTGACCGTCTCCTCGATGAAGCCGTTCAGCTCCCCGAGCTGCTTCTGGTTCGCCTGGAAGGAGGCGCGGGTGTGCTTCGCGATGGCCCGGGTGACCAGCAGAATGAGCGGGATCGTGACGCAGCTGAGCAGCGTCAGCCAGCCGTCGAGCGCGAGCATCATGGCAAGAGAGCCGACCAGCGTCAGGAAGCTGGTGATGATCTGGGTCACGCTCTGGTTCAGCGTGTTCGAGATGTTGTCGATGTCGTTCGTCGTGCGGCTCATCAGCTCTCCGTGCGTCTTCGTATCGAAGAAGCGCAGCGGCAGCTGCTGCAGCCGGGCGAATAGGTCGTTACGCAGCTCCCAGACGGTCCGCTGCGAGACGCCGACCATGAGATAGGCCTGCAGCCAAGAGAGTACCGAGCCGCTTGCATACAGGAGCAGCAGATACAGGCACAGCCGGAGGAGCCCGTCATAATCGCCCGGCAGGACGTAATGGTCGATCGCCCGGCCGAGGAGCAGCGGGCTGACGAGCGTCACAACCGCGGCTAGCGCCGTCATGACGATGACGGTGAGCAGTCCGCCGCGCTGGCGCCCCATATAGACCCACAGCCGCCGGAGGATTGCCTTCGTGTCCTTGGCCCGGCCGGTGGCGAGCATGCCCCGGTGGCCTCCGCCCATTGGTCCGCCTCCCATGGGGCCGCCCATCGGTGGACCCGCGGGCGCTCCGGAGATGTGCCGGTTCGGTTGATCAGCCATAGACCTTCTCCTCCTCTCCAAGCTGCGAGCGGTAAATATCCTGGTAGACGGCCGAGGATGCGAGCAGGTCACGGTGCGTGCCCTGGTCGACGAGCCGCCCGTCCTCCAGCACGAGAATCCAGTCGGCCTCGAACACCGAGGAGATGCGCTGGGCGATCAGGAGCGTCGTGCCGCCGTGCCTTCTTTCCCGCAGCGCCTCAAGTATCTTGGCCTCGGTTCCCATGTCGACCGCGCTGGTGCTGTCGTCAAGAATGAGAATGGCCGGGTCGAGCAGGAGCGCCCGGGCGATCGACAGCCGCTGCTTCTGTCCGCCGGACAGATTGATCCCCCGCTGGCCGAGCTGTGTATCGTAGCCCTCCGGCAGCTCTTGGATGAATGCGTGGGCTTGGGCGGCCCGGGCGGCGGCTTCGATCTCCTCCTGCGTCGCGTCCGGCCGGCCGAACGCGATATTGTCGCGGATCGACCCGGTGAAGAGAATCGCCTGCTGCAGCACGATGCCGATCCGGCTTCGCAGCCGATCGAGTTCGTACTCGCGTACGTCGACGCCGTCCACGAGAACGCGGCCGGAGGTTACGTCGTATAGGCGGGGAATGAGCTGGACGAGGGACGTCTTGCCCGAGCCGGTCGAGCCGATGATGCCGACGGTCTGGCCGGCGGAAGCCCGGAAGCGGAGGTCCGTCAGCACGGGCTTGCCGGAGCCATACGCAAAGCTGACATTGTCAAAGAGGATGTCCCCGGTGAGCGTATGCGGGTCCCTGCCCGCCGCCCCGCGGCCCGACTCGATCTCGGGCGAGGCGTCCAGCACCTCGTTGATCCGATCGGCCGACGCCTTGGCGCGCGAGACGAACATGAGCATCATGCTTACCATCATGAGCGAGGACAGCATCTGCGTCACATAGTTGAGGAACGCGACCAGATCGCCCACCGGCATGCTGCCGGTCCAGACCCGGTTGCCGCCGAACCACAGGACGGCCACCACGGTGACGTTCATAATCAGCATGAGGACCGGCGTCATGAGCGCCATCGTCCGAGTCGCCCGGATCGCGATGTCGCGGTGGCCTTGTGATATGTTCCCGAACCGCTTCCGTTCGTAGCCGGAGCGGACGAAGGCTTTGACGACGCGGATACCGGCCAGGTTCTCCTGCAGCACCGTGTTGACGCCGTCGAGCTTTTGCTGGACCTTGGCGAACAGCGGGAAGCCTTTGCGGATGATAACCGTGAGGCAGAGCGCGAGCAGAGGCATGGAGACCAGCAGCAGGAGAGACAGCTTGGCGTCGAGCGTGAAGGCCATGATGAGGCTGCCCAGCGACAGAAAAGGGGCGCGCACGAGCACGCGCATCGTCATCTGCACGAAATTCTGCACCTGGACGACGTCGTTGGTGAGGCGGGTGACGAGCGTGCCCGCCTGGAACCGGTCCAGATTGCCGAACGACAGCGTCTGGACCTTGCGGAACAGCGTCTTGCGGATGTCGGCGCCGAAGTTCTGTGAGGCGGTGCTGGAGAAGACGGTGCAGCCGACGCCCCCGAGAAGGCCGATGAGCGCGATGCCGAGCATGAGCGCGCCGGTACGCTGCACGTGGCCAAGGTCGCCCGTCAGGACGCCTTCGTCAATGATGCTGCCCATCAGTCTCGGCTGCAGCAGGTCCGCAAACACCTCGATCAGCATGAGCAGAGGAGCCGCGACGGCGGCTTTCCAATACGGCTTTAGAAATCGGTACAGGTTCCACATGAAGCGGGACGGTCACTCCTTCGTCGGATGCTCGGATGGGGGAGCCGGCGGCTCCTCGGGGTTCATCTTGTGAAGATTGCCGACCATGCGGTAGAGAAACTGGCGCATCGTCTGCTTCTCTTCTTCGGAAAAGCCCTCGAACAGGTTGGCGTTGAACGCCTCCATAATTTTGCGCGTCTCCTTGTGGGCCTCCCGGCCCCTGTCGGTCAGATGGACGCGGGAAACCCGGTGGTCGGCAGGGTCGGTGCGCCGTTCGACGAGCCCGGCCTTTTCCATTCGGTCGAGCATGACGGTGACGGTGGCGGGGCGGTTGTGCATCTTCTCGGCGAGCTCCTTCTGGCTGAGGCCGTCCTGCTCCGACAGATGAGAGAGGAGAGGGGGCTGTCCGGGGAACACTCCCTTGTCGCTGAGCAGCAGATGAAGATTATGATGATGGAGCTTTGCAACCTGGCGGAACACACGGCTGAGCGAGTAGCCTTCGAATCGTTCCATAATAACCCTCCTTTCGTACGGCCTGTTTGAGCCGGCACCGGCATAGGAATAGCGGAGGCCGGCGGTCCCCGCGAGCGGGGCGGAACACGAAGCGGAGCGGGCCGTGACACGAAGGCGCTTCCCGCTACCGCATTTCATTAGTCGGCTAAGTTCAAGCGTAAAACAGTGGATATAGGAAGTCAATGGAAACTATGGGGTGGCCGGATGCTGTCCCTCAACCTCAGGCGGGAGCGGCACGCGGCGGAGGGAGGGGGTGTTCGGCGCAGCGGCAGCGATGGAAGGGGAGACAGGCGGCATACAGGCGGGGAAGAAGGCTGCAAACGGCATACAGATGAGGCTTAACCTATAATCTTGCCATTAGCCGGGTAAGCTTTTTATTTTGTCTTGTTTCCCTCCACAAAATGAAAATGCCCCCTTGAAAAAGGGGTCCAGGTACTGGTTCACGAAGATGATATAAGCCTGAAAGTTTGATTGAACCGGTTTATACTAAGCCTACAAATTAATACATTGACACAACAGAAGGAATTGGTTATTGTTTCCATTATGTTAGTGGAATGGGGTAATGGAATGTATTATTTGATTTTGAAACAACCTCATCATCATGAGAGGCGTTAACTCATTCCTAAAATTTGGGGATGGGTTAGCGCTCTTCGCGCTTCCCATCCTGCGATATACGACGCGCAGGACCCATGGGTCTAGCGCGTTTTTTGTTCCAGCACAAAAAGAAAATGGAGGGCTAAAGAAATGGCAATCATGACAGATGCGAATGGGAATATTTTTTTAGAATTGTTAGCTATCGAGGAGAATCAACTTGATGTTGCCGCGCTCGATGCCCCACTTACACATGCATTAATTGTAGTGAAGTGCCAGGAGAAGTACCTATTCATGCACAATAAGTGGAGCAATAGTTGGGAGTTACCTGGAGGTATTATTGAAGAAGGAGAAACTGCTAAGCAATGTGTAATTAGAGAATTATATGAGGAAACCAATCAAAAGATCGATGAAGTCAATTTCAAAGGGTTAATGAAGTTTAGACTTCAACCAAGTTTTCATGGCCCTGAAAGGACAGAGTATGGTGCTTTGTTTTCAGGTGAACTAAGTCAACTTGATGAGTTTGTTGAGAATGAGGAAGCCAGGTCGATTATTTTGTGGAATGGTATATCGGATATTGGACTTGTTGCAGAGATAGACAAGAAATTGATCGAGTTCTACTGAATTATCATTCCGGTGATGGGCGAGTTGTCAAAGAAAGGGCTATCCCCTATCAGGATGGCCCTAACACTTGCCGATACAGACTGCGGGGAGAACCGTATCATAAATAGGGCGAACTATTGTTTGGAACCTAATTTCTTGCATGATCCTGTTCATGAATTCCGGATCAGTCAAGTATCGACATAACCGCATAACTATGATATGGTCAATGAAACCCAAAGGCATTCCACTCCTCGGAGTGGGGTGCCTTCGTCTATATTTGCGGGTTTTTTACATATAATGTATGTTTCTGAAAGGACATGGAGGTTGTGATGCTATGTTTCTCTATTTAACCCCGTTCTGGGGAGGCTCAACGACAACTAGTAAAGCGCTGAGATCACTCATGATAAAGGAGAGGTAGAGCATGGCTGCATCTATTCATACAGAAAGACGTCCGCAATTGAATTCTTCCGGACTGCGCAATTTACGTCGGAAGGGGCGTTTGCCAGCGGTCGTATTCGGAAAAAACGTAGACAATGAAATCATTAATATTTCTACTAAGCAATTTGAAAAATGGTTAAAGCTAGGGGCGTCCGGCTTTATCCAGCTGAAGATGGAGGACGACCAATCCATGACCGTACTGCTGGAGGACTTGCAGCGAAACCCTGTAACCCGTGAGCTTATCCATGTGGACTTCCAGCTTGTTCAGATGGATGAGGTGATTCGGACGAAGATCATGGTGAAGTTCATAGGCACTCCGGCCGGAACGAGATTGGGAGGAGTCGTTCAGATCCAGAACCCGTATGTAGAAGTGGAGGCCTTGCCGAAGAATCTGCCGTCTTCAATCGAGCTGGACATCAGCGCGATGAAAATCGGAGAAACCCGTTCCGTCAAAGACCTGAACTTGCCAACCGAAGTGACGGTCGTATCCGACAATAACGAGCTTCTCATATCAGTATCAAAGCCGTAATGCTATAGAGGCTGTTCCATCTAATGAAGTGACCGTAAGAAACAATATCTGCAATTTGTTCGACACGAGTCCGGTAGCGTACCGGGCTCCTTTTTTAATTTTGACGTGCCCAACTTAGCAGTATATACATTCCAAACACGAATAAGCCTTCATACATGCAATCTTGAATTTAGACCAACTGAGAAAGAAGGCTGGGGAATCGAATGGACGGTAGGAAGGCCAGGACGAGACGCAAACCGACACGGCCGCGGGAGACGATGGGCCGGCGGCAAGCCGGCTGGGACGCTCCCTTGCTTGCGAATGCCCGCCGCTACCGGCTTGCGTTGGCAGCGGGGATGCGGTAGGATGGCCTTCCTGGACTTTTTCTGTTATATGCAGGAAGTCCCTTCCTTAATCCGCCAGCCGACCGCTAAAAAACAAGAGCCGGCATCACCGAATGTTACTTTTTTCTAGGGGGCAATGGCAGGAAAACCGTTCTTTAACACGAATATCTCTATATAGGCTTATTACCGCCAAGGACGAAGCCCCTCTGGTTTGTCGCTCGTTACATAAGATAGCAGGTCAGGCAGACGGTCATGTATAGCCCATACCCGCAAAACTGAGGAGGAGAAGGAAGTTATGCAATATCATTTTTTTGTAGGCAACGACAACGGCAACAGCGAACACGATCTGGTCATCGACGGACAGATTATCCAGCAGCCCAACGTAAACTGCCGCGTGGATCAACTGCCGTGGAGCGATGAGCAGCTCCCGGAAAGCTTCATTAAACAGCTGCAGGATCAACTGGTCGTTACAATCGATTCCCCGTCGGCCCGTCCCGGGATGTACTATATTGGCAAATTCGCGCTGGAAAGCGGAGAGATTATCGAGAATCTCCAGGTCGGCATCGACCAGAAGTGCGACATGGATCTGCCGATCGTCAACACCCTGTCCCAGATCGCGGCGGTGGCCGTGCAGAAGGCCTTCGACGAGGAGAAGAAGATTCCGGAATCCGTCGACGTGCAGGTCGACATGGTGACGGCGCTGCCGATCACCCAGCACTCCGACGAATCCGCGTCCAAGTTCGAGCGCCGCTTCATGCAGGCGCCGCACCACGTAACGGTCCATCTGGGCAAGCAGCGCGTGGCGGTCAAGCTGACGTTCGCGTACACGAAGGCGATTCCGGAGGCGACTCCCGTCATCTTCGCGCTCCAGAAGAATCCGGAAGGCACATGGCGCGAAGGCGACATCTTCGGCGAGTTCGTGCAGACGTACCAGCTGGACAAGGGCTTCAACGGAAGCTACTTCAAGGATAAGCGCATTCTGCACACCGATATCGGCGACGGCTCCACGGAGTACCCGATTACCGAGGGCAACAAGTTCCTCCGCCAGTTCGTACACGGCAGCCATCACGGCGCCGGCTATGCGATTGAGGAGGCGCTCGAGGAATTCAACAAGCTGATCCATCTGCCGAACAGCCCGCGTCAGTTCTTCAGCGACGTGCTGAAGAACCCGCGCCATAAGTTCCACGACCGCGCGCTGAAGACGCTGAAGCGCCCGCTGGAAGGACAAGCCAAGCAGATCCTGCTCAACATCCGCAAACAGCTGACGAAGGCGCGCAACGAGATCGACATCATCTGCGTATACGGCGGCGGCAGCATCCTGATGCGCTCCGTGCTGTACCCGATGCTCAAGGAGCTGTGCGACGAGCGGGAGATCCAGCTGCTCTACGTTCCGGCTTCGTACGCGGTGACGATGAATGCCCAAGGGCTGGACGCCTTCGTTCGCGGCAAGATCTATGAAGCGCTGAAGAACAAAGCGACTCCGCTCGTCGAGCAGGGAGCGAAAGCGAGAACGGAGGAAGCCTCCTAGGGGAGGCGGGATTCCGGGCTTCCGTCCCTCTCGGGTAAGACGCAGACGGAGCCCGGCAGAACGCCAGGTGCAAGGTGGGTGACGGCAAGTGAAAAAGAAAAAACAGCCCGGCGATAACATAAGCTTGAAAACGAAGAAAAATGAGGAGCCGGCGGTTTTGGACTGGATCAACAGCCAGACGAATCTAATGGATTCGATCCGGTACCTGATCGAGCTGGAGATCAGCCGCAACGGAGTCCGCAACCTGCAGACCCATATTCCGGCGGAACGCGATCTATCCGCGATGCCGGCGTTCGGCAAGCAGACGGGCGACGCCGCGCCATACCGGAACGAGGAGACGGCGGCTGCGGCCGAGCCGGAGCTTCGGCTTCCGCAAGCGGCGGACGTTCCGGACAAGCAGCCGGCCTACGCCGAGCTGCCGGATGACGAGATCGACGAAGAAGACATCGAGTCGTGGATTTAGCGGCGTACACCCCAGGGAAAACCCTGGGGTGTTTTTTATGTGATCTGCCAAGCGCCGTGACTGGAAGTATTCTCTACGTGTAATTAGTTACTTACTATTGTATAATGATAAACATTATAGTTAGTTACTAATAAAAATGGAGGTACAGAGATGAACAATCGCTATGAATGGAGTCTGCTTGTCATCCGGGTCATGCTCGGGCTGACGTTTGTCGTTCACGGTTATGTTAAGGTGACGGGGATGGAAGGGACCGTTGGATTCTTTGAAAGCCTCGGCCTTCCCGGTGCGTTGGCGTACGTGGTGGCCGCCCTTGAGCTGGTAGGCGGCTTGCTGCTGATTGCCGGCCTGTTCACTCGGCTTCTCTCGCTTCTGCTTGGCCTCGTGATGCTCGGCGCGACGCTGAAGGTGAAGCTGGCCGGCGGCTTCCTCGGCAGCGGCCAGGGAGCGGGCTACGAGCTGGACCTCGCGCTGCTGGCCATGGCGGCCGCGCTCGCGATCAGCGGCAGCAAGTTTTACGCGCTGGACAGCCTGCTGCCTGGGCGGAAGCGTTCCTAATGCTCTAGTCCGTTGCAGAACGGAGCCTTCCACGCTCGTAAAGGTAGAATACCATTGCTCATGATCTGCGCGTATCGTCGCTCTCCTAGAGTGTTCGTTCCGCCGGCTTACCACGCCGGCGGCTTTTTATTTATAATGAGAGGATAGACCAGGGAACGGAAGGAGAGAGGGAAATGGCTCAACTGCCGATTGAAGCGGTGCTGCCCGAGCTGCGGCGCACCCTCGCCGCGGAGACGGGGGCGGTGCTGGTGGCCGAGCCGGGGGCGGGCAAGACGACCCGCGTGCCGCTCGCGCTGCGGAACGAGCCCTGGCTCGGCGGCCGCCGGATCGTCATGCTGGAGCCCCGGCGGCTCGCCGCACGGGCAGCCGCCCGGTTCCTCGCCGCTTCGCTCGGCGAGAGGGTAGGAGAGACGGTCGGCTACCGCGTCCGGCAGGATACCAAGGTCGGGCCGGGGACGCGAATCGAAGTGGTGACGGAGGGCGTGCTGACGCGGATGCTGCAGGCGGATCCGTCGCTGGAGGGGATCGGCCTCGTCATCTTTGACGAGTTCCACGAGCGGAGTCTCGCCGCCGATCTGGGACTGGGCTTGTGCCTGCAGGCCCGGGAGCTGCTGAATGGCGATCTGCGTCTGCTCGTCATGTCCGCGACGATGGATGCCGAAGCGGTAGCCGCCCTGCTCGGCGGGGCACGGGTTCTGGCCAGCCCGGGGCGGGTGTACCCGGTGGAGACGGTCTACCGGGAGCGCCGGATGGAGGGGCGCCTCGAGGACGAGGCAGCCGCAGCGATCCGGGAGGCGCTCGCGCAGACCGTGGGCGATCTCCTCGTCTTCCTCCCCGGGGAAGGCGAAATTCGGCGGGTGCAGGCGCGTCTTGCCTCGCCGGCCGGGCCGGGAGCGGACGGCAGCGTCCGCGTGGCGCCGCTCTTCGGCAGCTTGCCGCAGGAGGAACAGGACGCGGCGCTCGCGCCGGCTCCGCCCGGCGTCCGCAAGGTCGTGCTCGCGACGTCGATCGCCGAGACGAGCCTGACCGTGGAGGGTGTCCGGGTCGTCGTCGATGCGGGTCTGAGCCGCGTACCGCGCTTCTCGCCGCGCACGGGCCTGACGCGGCTCGAGACGGTCCGCGTCTCGCGCGCGTCCGCCGACCAGCGCCGGGGCCGCGCCGGCCGTCTCGGGCCGGGCGTCTGCTTCCGGCTGTGGACGGCCGAGGAGGACCGCCAGCTCGCCCCGCACAGCGCGCCCGAGATCCGGGAGGCGGATCTCGCCTCCCTGGCGCTCGAGCTGGCCGCCTGGGGCGCGGCGCCGGACGAGCTCGCCTGGCTCGACCCACCCCCGCCCGGCGCCTACGCGCAGGCGTGCGAGCTGCTCGCCGAGCTCGGCGCGCTCGGCCCGGACGGCGCCATCACGCCGCACGGCCGCCGCATGGCGCGGCTCGGCCTCGCGCCCCGGCTCGCGCACATGCTGCTGCGCGCCGAGCCGCTCGGCCTCGGCGGGCTCGCGTGCGAGCTGGCCGCGCTGCTCGGCGAGCGCGACCTGCTGCGCGGCCGCGGCGCGTCCGCCGACGCCGACATGCGGCTGCGCGTCGAGGCGCTCCGCGGCGGCGGGCGGCGCAGCCTGCCGGCGGAGGCGGCCGTGGACCCGGCCGCCCGCCAGCGCGTCGTCGCCGAGGCGAAGCGGCTGCGCGAGGCGCTCGGCGTCCCGGCGGGCCAGGCGGCGTCCGCGGGAGCGGACGGAGACGCCGAGGCCGCCGGGCTGCTGCTCGCCTTCGCGTACCCGGACCGCATCGGCCAGCGGCGCGGCGGGCTTCGCTACCTGCTCAGCGGCGGACGGGGCGCCGCCTTCGCCGGGCAGCAGCCGCTCGCGCAGGCGCCGTACATCGTCGCCGCCGAGCTGGACGATCAGGGCCCGGACAGCCGCATCTACCTGGCCGCCCCGCTCGCGCAGGAGGAGCTGGAGCGCTGCTTCGGCGAGCGGATCCGCACGGAGACGACCGTCGCCTGGGACCGGGCGGCGCAGGCGGTGCGTGCCCGGCGGCGGGTCGCCCTCGGCGCGCTGACGCTTCACGAGGGACCGGTCGGTGATCCGGACCCGGAGCGGACAACCGCCGCTCTCATGGACGGCATCCGGCAGGAGGGGCTTGGCCTGCTGCCGTGGACCAAAGGCGCCCGCCAGCTGCGCGAGCGGATCGGCTTCCTGCATCGGCACGAGCCCTCCTGGCCGGATATGTCCGACGAGGCGCTTCTGGGGACGCTGGAGGATTGGCTCGCGCCCTATGCGGGCGGTCTGCGGAGCCGGGAGGACCTGCAACGGCTGAAGCTGGCGGAGCTGCTCGAGGCCATGCTGCCGTGGGAACGCCGCCGGAGGCTGGACGAGGAGGCGCCGACCCATCTGGCGGTGCCGAGCGGATCGCGGATTCCGGTCGATTACAGCGATCCGGACGCGCCGGCGCTGAACGTCCGGCTGCAGGAGGTGTTCGGCTGGACGGAGACGCCGCGCATCGCGGCGGGGCGGGCGCCCCTCACCATGCACCTGCTGTCGCCCGCACAGCGTCCGGTTCAGGTGACGCGGGATTTGGCGAGCTTCTGGCGGTCCGCCTACTTCGAGGTGAAGAAGGACCTGAAGGGCCGCTATCCCAAGCACTATTGGCCGGACGACCCGCTGACGGCGATGCCGACGAACCGGGCTAAGCCGCGGAACGGCTAGTCTAGGGGTCTTCGCCTGATGCGAGCGGGGCGATCCATGTATTCTTCCGAAAAGGACCCTAAGGCAACAAAAAAAACGGCCGTCTCCTGCGTTAGGAGACGGCCGCTTCGCATGCGGGCCGTGCCGTTCGGTTACCGCTTGCCTGCCTGGCGGTAAGCGCAGTGATTGGTCGGGCCGACATATTGGTTCAGCCGGAACGAATGGCGAATGGCTTCCGTGATGAACGCCTTGGCCGTATGGATCGCTTCCTTCACCGGCTTGCCCTTGGCGAGCTCGGCGGTGATGGCGGCGGAGTAGGTGCACCCCGCGCCATGGGTGAACGTCGTGTCGATCCGCTCGCTCTCCAGTACGTCGAACGTCTGCCCGTCGTAGAGCACGTCGACGGCCTTCTCGTGCTGGAGCTTGCCGCCGCCCTTGACGAGGACGTACTTGGCGCCAAGCGCATGGATAGCCGCCGCCGCTTCCTTCATCCGGTCGACTGTGGTGACCGGTCCGAGTCCGCTCAGCTGGCCTGCCTCGAACAGGTTGGGGGTGACGACCGTGGCACGGGGTGTCAGCACTTCGCGGAGCGCAACCGCCGTCTCGGGATGCAGCACCTCGTCCGCTCCCTTGCACACCATAACCGGATCGATGACGACGTTCGCGATCTTGTGACGATCGATCGTCTCGGCGGCAATCTCGATCGTTTCGGTGGAGCCGAGCATGCCGGTCTTCATCGCGTCGACGCCGATGCCGGTGACGATCGTCTCCAGCTGCTTGCGCAGAATGGCGGTATCGACCGGGAAGACGTCATGGAACCAGTCGTTGTGCGGGTCCATGGCGACGATAACGGTCAACGCTGTCATGCCGTACACGCCCAGCTCCTGGAACGTCTTGAGGTCGGCCTGGATGCCGGCGCCTCCGCTGCTGTCCGAGCCTGCAATCGTTAATGCTTTATACAAAACGGTTAGCCTCCTTCGCTCCCCGGTGTTCCCCAAGTATCTGAGTGATAAGGGCCGAGCGGCATGCCGCGAAGCCAGGCAGCCACAAGAGGAAGCGGGCAAGGCCTCCTCCTGCGCTGCCATGGTTCTCCGCCGCGTCCTGACGGTCCGGAAACGCCTGGTTATATACATATATTGTAACAAGCATTCGACAAAACTAGCAATGGCTTCTTTGTGGAGGCGAGGGGACCGGTGGAGCTAGACGAAACTGGCGTCTTTTCGCTGAAGGAGCGATCAACGAAGCGGCTCATCCACAAGGAAGACGAACGGAACGAAGCATTGTCCCCGCCATAGACGTTGCTGCGTGACAGGGAGAGACGCGCCCGGAGGATTCGAAAGGTACGGGGACCGGAGGGGAGACGAATTTGTTGTCGATTATTTCCCGGGAAAAGGCGAACGATGTCCGATCTTGCGGCATTCGAACATCGGAACCTGTTCCACGAACCGCAATAAATAGGGGATGACGGTCTTCGGGGATGGCGGGAAGAGCGGGGACGAATATGAGGAAGGCGGTGTCCTGCCGCCGCCCAGCCGCTTCCCGCCAGTAGGAAGCTGGTCGCAAAAAGCCGGGGGTCTGCTGAGACGCCGTTATTTTAGATGTATCGGCTCACCCTAGCTGTCAGGGCGGCAAAGCCGAGCCGGATCGGTTTATTTTTTCTTTTTCTTATCGAAGAAACCAAACGCTATAGCAAAGATGATGGCGATGGGAATCCAAAAGCTGATGTCCATGGTCATCCCTCCTTTACGGGCATATACGCGAATGGCGAGCAATCGTTGCAGGAAAGAGAAGAAAAGGTCCGCTGCTTTTGCCGGAGGGAAGGGCTCGGCAAGGGCTTCGCCCGCCGCAGTGTTAGCGGGTGGAGGCAGGCTTGGCCGGGAAGCCGGCCATCTGGCGGGAGAGCCCGTGGCCAGCTTGAGAGTGGCGTTGGCTAGCGGTTCAGCCGCTGCCTCGCTACGGAGTGCGGTAGGCGATGGCTGGTCATCCGGCGGCTCGGCGGAGGGAAGTCTCGCAGCCCCCATGGCTTTTTGTCTTGCCCGGACCGCATCCGGGATGCCCTCCCCAGCTTGAACTATCGCGGCGTTACAAGTATAATGCGTACAAAGAAAATCAGCGGAAGGGTAGGATATAAGTGGAGAATAAGTCGGCGGCGTCGAACTTCATCAAGACGATCATTCAGGAGGACCTGAAGGAAGGCCGCGTACAGAACGTCGTCACCCGGTTTCCTCCGGAGCCGAACGGGTATCTGCATATTGGTCATGCCCGCGCCATTACGATCAACTTCGAGCTGGCGAACGAATTCGGGGGCAAGGCCAACCTGCGCTTCGACGATACGAACCCGGTCAAGGAAGACGTGGAATTCGTGGAATCGATCAAGGAGGACGTGAAGTGGCTCGGCTTCGACTGGAGCGGCCTGTTCTTCGCGTCCGACTATTTCCAGGAGATGTACGAGCGCGCGCTGCTTCTCATTCGCAAAGGCAAGGCCTATGTGGACGACCAGACCGCCGAGCAGATCCGCGAGACCCGCGGCACGCTGACCGAGAAGGGCACGAACAGCCCGTACCGGGACCGTCCGGCCGAGGAAAACCTGGACCTGTTCGAGCGGATGCGCAAGGGCGAGTTCCCGGACGGTTCGCGGGTGCTTCGCGCCAAGATCGACATGTCCTCCCCGAACATCAACATGCGGGATCCGGTCCTGTACCGCATCTCCCATACGCATCATCATAATACCGGGGATGCCTGGTGCATCTACCCGATGTACGCATTCGCGCATCCGATCGAGGATTCGCTCGAAGGCGTCACCCACTCGCTCTGTTCGATCGAATTCGAGGACCAGCGGCCGCTGTACGATTGGGTCATCCAGGAATGCGAGATGCCGCATATCTCCCATCAGTACGAATTCGGCAAGCTGCGCATCGACGGCACGGTCATGGGCAAGAGGTATTTGCGCCAGCTAATCGAGGCGGGCGTGCTGGACGGCTGGGACGATCCGCGCGTGCTGACGATCAGCGGCATGCGCCGCCGCGGCTATACGCCGGAGGCTATCCGGACGTTTATCCGCGAGGCGGGCGTCTCCCGAAGCAACGGCACGGTTGATCCGCGGATGCTGGAGCATTTTATCCGGGAGGATCTGAAGCTCAAGGTGCCGCGCACGATGGCGGTGCTCGATCCGCTCAAGGTTGTTATCACCAACTATCCCGAAGGCGAAGTGGAATGGCTCGAGGCGGAGAACAACCAGGAGAATCCCGAGATGGGCACCCGTCACATTCCGTTCTCCCGCGAGATCTACATCGAGCGCGACGACTTCATGGAGAACCCGCCGGCCAAATACTTCCGTCTCTTCCCGGGCAATGAGGTGCGGCTGAAGAATGCCTACTTCATCAAGTGCGAGGAAGTGATCAAGGACGAGAACGGCGAGGTCGTCCAGATCAACTGCACGTACGATCCCGAGACCAAGAGCGGCAGCGGCTTCACGGGTCGCAAGGTGAAGGGAACGATTCACTGGGTTGAGGCAAGCCATGCGGTGCCGGCCGAATTCCGCCTGTACGAGCCGATCCTGAAGGATGAGGAGGAGCTGGACGAGGAGGAAGGGCAGGAGGAGAAGACACTGCTCGACCGAATCAACCCGGACTCTCTGACCGTTCAGCAGGGCTACGTGGAACCGGATATGAAGCAGGCGAAGCCGCATGACAAGTTCCAGTTTTTCCGCCACGGCTATTTCAATGTGGATCCGAAGCATACGAGCGGCGACAAGCTGGTCATCAACCGGATCGTGTCGCTCAAGAGCTCGTTCGACCCAACCAAATAACCTGCCGGTGGCCGAACCGGGAGAAAGGAAGGCATACCGTCATGAAAAACAAAGTGATTTTGCTGCTCTCCGACAGGCTGGGATCGGGGGATGCGGACCTCGGAGAGACGGTGCTTGAGACATTCTTCGTGCTGCTGAAGCAGAACGGGGAGAAGCCGGCGGCGGTGTTCTGCATGAACCGCGGCGTCTTCGCGCTGACCGGCCAATCGCTGGCCTCGCTACATCTCAAGGAGCTTGAGGAAGCCGGCGTAGCGGTTCTCGCTTGCAAAACGTGCGTGAACCATTACGGGCTGGCGGAGGAGCTGGAGGCCGGTCAGATCGTCGGCATGGACCAGTTCTTGGAGCTGGCGAACCGGCACGAGGTGCTGACGCTTGCCTGATCGTCGGGCAGCGGCATGTGCTTCCGAATCGTAAGGACAGCAAAAACGCTCCGGGCTAGAGGCCCGGAGCGTTTTTTGGTGCTTTAGTTTTCTGGTGCTTTATCGGAAAGCGGGGAGCGGCCACTCGCGTCACTCCGCGCAAAGCGTCTCGATATGGAGGCGGAGCACGTGGATGATCGCGTCCGGCCCAAGGCGCTCGGGCTCTAGGAGGGCGTGCAGCGCCACGCCGTCGACGAGGGCGTACAGCCGCTCCGTCTCCAGCGCCAGGTCCAGGCCGCTTCGCAGAAGCCGCTGCGCCTCCAGGAAGCCGAGCAGCTCGGACACGCAGCGGTAGATGCCGTCCTGGGGCAGGCGCAGCAGCTCCCGCTTGTGCCGGAAATGAACGACAAACGAGAACCAGACGTCCATCTCGATGGTCGTCTCGGGCGAATGGGGGATGATCTCGAGCAGGATGCGAAGCACCATCTCAAGGGGCGGCAGGCCGCTCCGCGCGATCGCCCGGATGCGCTCGGTCACCCGATCGACAACCAGATTCATCGCATAGAGCAGCAGCTCCTCCTGGGTGGCGAAGTAATGCCTGAGCGCCCCGATGGACATTCCCGCTTCCTTGGCCACGCTTCGGACCGTGGCCGCCTCCATGCCTTGGTCCCGGATGACCCGCCAGGTCGCTTCGGCGATCTGATTTCGTTTTTCTTCATGATTGACGAGTTTTGGCATGAGCTTATTGTATCATACGCCCATCGGGCAAGCGAGGAAATAATACACTTGTATTATTTAAACCATCGTGTTACTATATGCCTCATAAAAATTTCCAATGCGGAACAAACGAGGTGCTGCACATGAGCTTTCTTGCCTGGATGATCATCGCTTGCGAGATCGGATTCTGGGTGCTGATTGTACTGGGACTTGCGGCCCGCTACCTGCTTCATCTCGACAAGCTCGGCTGGATGCTGCTCGCCTGCACGCCCGTCGTCGATCTGGCGCTGCTGGCAGCTACCGGGACGGACCTCTACCGCGGGGCGACGGCGACACAGGCACACGGCCTCGCGGCGATCTATATCGGGGTTTCGATCGCATACGGCAAAAGCATGATCGTCTGGGCAGACGAGAGGTTCCGATACTACGTAACCAGGAAGGGGCCCAAGCCCGCCCGCCGGTACGGGATGGCTTATGCCAAGCATTATTTGAAGAGCTGGCTCCGGCATGTGCTCGCTTACCTGATCGGCGCCGGCCTGCTGGCTCTGCTCATCGTTCTCGTCGGCGATGAAGCCCGAACGGAAGCGCTGGCCGGCGTTTGGAAGCTGTGGACGCTTATCCTGGGCATCGATCTGCTCATTACCGTCTCCTATTTCATCTGGCCCAAGCCCGCCAAGGCGGACCGGTCCTCCTGACGATTTCTGGAATGTCACCCCCAAGCCAAACAACCACGTCCTCGGGGGACGTGGTTGTTTGGCGTTTTCTGGCTTTGGGCAGAGGTGAGCACAGCGCTGCAAGAGGCTGTCCGCTGCAAGGAGGCGGCGGTCCGATCCGAACGGGAACTCAAGCCCTACCGTAGTAACGACCCGGTCATTTCTGACTGCCGCCCTAGACGGCGAAGGAGCATACGTTTACACGCCGGTCCGTCTTATACCCAGCGGCCTTGCCGGAACAGCGGCTCGCGGGTGCCGTCGGCGGTCTCGCCATCTATATCGAGCTCGGCCGAGCCGATCATGAAGTCGATGTGAATGAGCGAGGCATTCGCTCCGCGCTCGAGCCGTTCTTCTTTGGTGAGGGAGGTGCCGTTCTCCAGGCAGAACGGATAGGCGTTGCCGAGCGCAAGATGGCAGGACGCATTCTCGTCCAGGCCGGTGAAGTAATAGATCGTATTCGTCTCGGCGATCGGCGAGTTGACGGGGACGAGCGCGATCTCGCCCAGGTAGCCGGCGTTGGCGTCCGTCTCGAGCAGGTGGCGGAGCGCTTCCTCTCCTTTGGCTGCGGAGAAGGAGGTGACCTTGCCCTGCTCAAAGGTCAGCTCGAACTCCTCGACCAGCCGGCCGTTCAGGTTAAGCGGCAGCGTGCTGCGCACCGTCCCCTCGGTCAAGAGCCGGTCGGCGACGGTGAACACTTCCTCCGTCGGGACATTGGGCACGAAGTAAGTGCCCTGGGCGTTGACCAGGCCGCCGCCGTGCCAGATATGTCCTTCCGGCAGCCCGACGGTCAGGCTGGTGCCGGGGGCGCGGTAATGAAGCTTGCGGTAGCGGCGGTCGTTCAGGAAGGTGAGGCGCTCCTGCAGCCTCTCTAGATGGCGGCTCCACTCGGCGACCGGGTCTTCGCGATCCGCCCGCGCCATATAGAAGAGCGCCTCCCACAGCCGGCCGATGGCCTCCTCCTCGTCCAGCTCCGGATAGACCTTGCGCGCCCAATCGGGGGTGACGTAGCTGACGATGCACCAGCTGATCTCCCCGGATTGCGTATACTTGCGCCAGCCCTGCGATACGGCCGAGCCCGCCTTGGACGCGGCGGCGACCCGTGACGGGTCGATTCCGAGCAGCAGGTCGGGGTTCGGCGCGGCGATATGGAGGAAGGCCGAGCCCCGCGCCGCTCTCTCCTCCAGCTCCCGGCCGCGCAGGCTGCTGGCTTCGTGCAGCGCCGCATCCGCGGCCCGCTGCAGCCGGAGCCGGCGCATCCGGTCGTCGGACCATTCGACATGCACATCGCGGGCTCCCGCGGCGTAAGCCTCTTCCGCGATCAGGCGGGCAAGCGGTGCTGCCGGAAGCGGCGAAAAGAGGACAAGCTCCTGGTCCGGCTGTAAATGGACGCCGACTTTTACGGCCAGCTTGGCATATTGACGGAGCGAATGCTCCCATTGCTCCCCGAACGGATGACTGGCGGCTTCGTTGCTCATGGACAGATCCCTTCCTTCTTGTCATCAAACGGCATGTTTTTCTGCGAGGGCCTTGGGGGAACGGGCCGGACCGGCTCCGTTTCCCTGCGGATCCCGTAACGTTACCATTATCGGGCATCGGCGGGGCTTTGCACAACCGATGAAGGAAAGGGAAGAAAAATCGTTCGTTTACGTTAAGGAAAGGGGTGTGGTAATATTTGTAACTGAGCAAATAGGAAACGGAAAACCTCGATCGAAACGGGGTAAGAAGGAGGAGAACATTGTCATGACTGTCGTAATGGCGCACAGAGGATTTTCGTCCCAAGCTCCGGAGAACACGATGGCGGCGTTCCGTCTGGCTATGCAAAATCCGGATATCGGCGCGATCGAGCTGGACGTGCAGCTGACCAAGGACGGCGTGCCGGTCATTCTGCACGACTACAAGGTCGACCGGACGACGAACGGGACAGGGCTCGTCCGCGAGCTGACCGCAGCCGAGGTCCAGTCGCTCGATGCCGGGTCTTGGTTTCATCCCTCGTTCGCGGGGGAGCGCATCCCGCTGCTGGAGGAGGTGCTCCGGGAGACGAAGGGGAGAATCCCGCTCCATCTCGAGCTGAAGAAGGCCGGGGAGCTCTATCCGGAGCTCGAGAAGAAAGTGGCGGCCCTCCTCGCCGAATGGGAAATGCGGGAGCAGGTGCAGGTCACGTCGTTCGACCACGACGCGATCCGCCGGATGAAGGACATCGATCCGGCCATCCGGACGGGGCTCATCTATTCCAATAAGACGACGCTGCTCCGGGAGCAGCTGCAGGAAACGGGAGCGAGCATGCTCTGCATCCAGCATCCGTTCCTGACCCGGGATACGGTGGAGGAGCTGCTCGCCGACGGCTCCATCGAGCTGGTCGCCTGGCAGATGGATGAGCCGGAGACGATCGAACGGTTCGCCGGGATGCATCCCGGCCTGATCTTCTGTTCGAATTACCCGGACCGGGTCATCGACGTGCTCCGGAGCAAAGGACGGCTTCCCTCCGCGCCGGTTTAACAATCAACACCAATGAATGAGGAGGAACTCGTTATGCAGCCTAGCCAGATATCCCTGGAAGCGATCCAAGCCCGTGCGGACGTCTGTCCGTGCGGCCATCCCCACCGCCCGCTTCCGATCCGGGGGTCCGTCGTCGAGACGGGGGCGCTGAACCGGATTCCGTCCTTTGTCCGGGAGCAAGGCTGGCGCCGCGTCCACCTCGTCGCCGACCGCCGGACCTTCGCAGCGGCCGGCCGGCAGCTGGCCAGACTGCTGGAGGAGGCGGGAATCGTCTGCACGCACGGTCTCGTCGACGAAGACGAGCAGGGCGACGTCATCGCCGACGAGCGGTCGGTCGTGCAGGTGCTGATCGACCTGCCCGCGGACGCGGAGGCGATGCTTGCGGTCGGAGCGGGCACGCTGCACGACATCGTCCGCTTCGCGGCCTCCAGGACGCAGCGGCCGTTCGTAGCGGTACCGACCGCCGCTTCGGTGGACGGCTTTGCTTCCGCCGGCGCGCCGCTCATCGTGCGAGGCGTGAAGCGGACCATCCAGGTCACGCCGCCCGTTGCCGTGTTCGCCGACCTGGCCGTGCTGGAGAAAGCTCCGCGCGAGCTGACGGCCGCCGGCTTCGCCGATATGCTGGCCAAGTATACGGCGCTGGCCGACTGGCGCTTCTCGCATATCGCCGCGGGCGAGCCGTACTGCCCGCTCGTTGCGGAGCTGACGCGCGAGGCGCTGGCACTCAGCCTGGAGCAGGCCGGCAGCCTGCGCCGAGGGGAGACGGAGGGCATCCGCGGCCTGATGGAGGGGCTGCTTCTGTCGGGCTACGCGATGCTGATCGCCGATCATTCGCGGTCCGCCTCCGGCTCCGAGCACCATCTCTCCCACTATTGGGAGATGGAGCTGCTTCGGACCGGCGGCAAGCAGCTGCTCCACGGCGCCAAGGTCGGCGTCGCGACCGCGCTGATGGCCGGCTTGCTCCGGCAGCTTGCGGCGCTGTCCGAGGCCGAGCGGGACGCGGCGCTCGCGCGCGTGCCGGTCCCTGTCGCGCAGCGGCTCGCCGCCCACTGGGCGGACGCGGTCGCACTGGCCGCTGCGCTGCCGGAGCCGGCCGCGCTCCGCGAGCTGCTCGCCCAGGCGGGCGCCCCCGCAACGCCGGACGAGCTCGGGCTCCCTCGCGAATGGGTCGCCCGCGCGCTCCGCGAGGCGCCGCAGCTGCGCGACCGTTACACCGGGCTGCGCTTCGCGAACGAGGCCGGCCTTGTCGAGCGGCTGGCCGGCGACTGGGCGCACGCGTCTCGGACGCGGTAGGCCGGAGGGCCCAGAGGCGGGTGGACATGCCGCCAGAATAGACAAGCGAACCGAAAGTCCCGGATCCGGGAGCGGTTCGCTTGTTTGGCGTGCGCCGGGCTTGTAACACAGCTGTAATCAAACTGTAATTGACCCTTCATGCAAATCGTCTATCAGCTGATACATATTACGAATATACTAAAGATAGAAGCAACACTCAGACCAAAGTACCAGATTTCTTCGGACATCCTTAGACTGCTGGCAACGATTCGACAAGCCCCGCGCAAGTCCGCCCGGCCCCGCACTTCGGCAGCCGGCGCCAGTCCCAATCCCCGTTCGGAGCACGTCCCCGCCGTACTGCAGGTCCCCTAATCTACTCAACAGGAGGAGTCAGCATGGAAACCACCTCGTACGTCTCGTTTCCCGTCCCAACGCCCTTATTTGATGAAAGCGTTATCGCGGATAAACCAAAACGGGTGTTCCGTCGCTACCGCTGGCTGCTGGCTCTATTGACGGCGGCGGGGATCGGCGTCACCTCCGTGCTGGGGATCTACGCTTACGCGGCCTGGGCACTCGGCAATCCGGTGATCGCCCCGCTAAAGTCGAACCCGGCCGAGGCGATCGGAGTGGCGTACGAGGACGTGCTGTTTCCGAGCGCGGACGGTTCCTCCGAGGTAAGCGGCTGGTACCTGCCGGCGGGGACCGGCGGCAAGACGGTTGTGCTTTCCCACGGCTATGGCACGAATCGAGAGGAGCCTTGGGTACCGATGTACGAGCTGGCCCGGCAGCTGCACAAGCAGAACTTCAACGTCGTGATGTTCGACTACGGGTTCACCAAGCCGAACCGATCCGTCACCGGCGGCATCGTAGAGACCCAGGAGCTGCTCGGAGCGGTGCAGTACGCCAAGTCGCGGGAGAGTGGACCGCTCTACGTATGGGGCTTCTCGATGGGTGCAGGAACGGCCCTGCAGGCGGCACTTAAGACGGATCTCATCGACGGCATGATTCTCGACAGCACCTTCATCCTCGATCCGGACACGATGTTCCACAACATTAAACAGCATCTGAGCCTGCTGCCGCGTACGCCGTCCGTGTCGCTGATCAATCTGTTCTTCCCGGTGTTCAGCGGTTACAGTCTCAACCAGGTGCCGTACCAGGCGGTCAAGACGACGACCTATGACATCCCGCTCTTCCTCATTCATGGCGAGCAGGATACCAAGGCGCCCTACACGAGCATCACGTCGTTCTACAGCAACCAAAAGGCGAATCCGGCCTCCCAGCTGTGGCTCGTCCCGGACGGCCACCACGAGCTGATCTTCGCCGAGCACCGCAAGGAATATTTGAAGCGGACGCTGCAGTTTCTGGACGCATGCGTCCGGCAAGCGGAAGAAACCGGGCACCGCACCGCCGTCTGATTGGGCCAGCACCGTGATATGACGGAGCCCCCGCCGCGCCGTCAAACGGAGCGTCCAGCACCGTCAGACGGTGCGCGGCAGGGCCTTCTGCCCGCAGGACTTTCGCGGCCGTCCTAAGATGGCGGTGGAGAAACCAGCAACCGAGCTAAAGCCCCGGCGGGATCGCCGGGGCTTGGCTATGTACGGGTGCCGGGTTACCGGGCGATGGGAGCTTCCTGGACGTGATTGGCCTCTATCGGCTTCTCGAACGCTTCGGCCAGAATTTGCAGGCCCAGTTCGACCATCCGCTGCTCGGTCTCCGTCAGCCGGCCGATCGCCGCGTAGAACTTCGCCTGGCCGGAATGATCGATTTGATCGAATATGTCCTGAGCCTGCGAAGTCAGCTTGACGAATACCGAGCGGCGGTCACTGACCGAAGGAACCCTCGCGACGAACCCGTGACCTTCCAGACGGTCGAGAATCCCCGTCATATTGGAGAGGGACGTGTTCATCACCTCGGCTAGCGTGCTGACGGACAGACGGGAACTGAACCGGAGCAGAATAAGAATCTTCAGCTGGGGCATCGTCAGGTCAAGCTTCGCCCAGGAATGGGGGTCTCCCGTTCCGGCTCCGTGGACGACCTTCATATACAGCTTCCACATGCTATCATTCATCGGCGTGATCCCTCTTTCGACAAACGAGCAGTATTCGTATTGACACACCAAAGTAGGCCTAGCGTAACATGCCCCCCCCTACCCGTCAAGGGAAATGTAAGCGTTCTATAGCCCTCAAATTGGCTTTCACTCGGTTACAAAAACGACGGCGAAAATACGAGTTGGCTTAAAAAGTATGGAGGGGATGGGCGGCCAAACAAAGGCCGCATTTATGAAGCTCGAAACCGCTCCGGGAGGGAGGATAGAAGGCAAGCTAGGTCCGGGGGGGTGGCAAGAGCCGGAGAGCGTGAGCGGGCATCTATGTACCGCATCTTTCTATATTCAATTTCCGGACCACATTTTGCGTCAATAAAGTGATATTCTTCATCGACACGGAATGACATTTGGCGTAAGATAATCGGAATTGTTTGGCAGATTTTGTCGAACGGCCAGACTAACTCGCAGAGTCAAAGCAAAGCTGCTGAGGTAGAAAGATAAAACTTAGCCCGCTTAGCGGAAATCGGCATTAGAGTCAGGAAGAAGCATTCAGAGGTAAAAAGAGACAAAACGGGTGTGCCACGGACCCTGCGCCCGTCACCGCATTGGCACCGGGGCGGGGTTCCGTTTTACAATAGAAGCCTAAGCCGGAACAGATAAGGAAGCGCTGGAAAGGAGGAAGCGGGAATGGAGAAGAGAAGCGGTATCATCCGCATCGGACTCGCCGGCTGGGGCGATCATGCAGAGCTGTATCCGCCGGGTACGGCGGCCAGGGACAAGCTCAGTGTCTACAGCGGCCACTTTCCGGTCGTCGAGGTGGACAGCTCGTTCTACGCCGTGCAGGCGGAGCGGAACTACGAACGGTGGGCGGCCGATACGCCGGACGGTTTCGGCTTTCTCGTAAAGGCGTACCAGGGAATGACCGGCCATCAGCGAGGCAAGCTGCCCTTTGAGACGGTCGATCAGATGTACGCGGCGTTCCTCGATTCGATCCGGCCGCTTCGCCGGGAGGGCAAGTTGCTCGCCGTACTGTTCCAGTTCCCGCCCTGGTTCGACTGCAACCGCGACCATGTCGAGGTGCTGCGGGACGCGCGCGAGCGGATGGGAGACATCCCGGTCGCTCTCGAATTCCGCCATGAGAGCTGGTTTCACCCGGCGTTCCGGGAGAAGACGCTGGCGTTCATGGAGGAGGAGGGCTGGATCCACAGCATCTGCGACGAGCCGGAGGCCGGACCGGGCTCGGTGCCGACCGTTCTGCACCCGACCAGCCGGCAGCGGACGGTCGTGCGGTTCCATGGGCGCAATACCGCCGGCTGGAACCAGTCGGGAGCGGCCAATTGGCGGGACGTCCGGTATTTGTACCGCTACAGCCGGGAGGAGCTGCTGGATTGGGCCGCCAAGCTGGAGAAGCTGAGGGCCGAGACGTACGAGCTCATCGTCATCTTCAACAACAACTCGGGGGGCGACGCCGCCGCCAACGCCAAGCAGCTGACGGAGCTGCTCGGGCTCGGCGATCAGGGGCTGGCGCCGCGCCAGCTCGATCTGTTCGAATGAGGATTCGCCCGGTACGAGAGAAGAACCCGACTTGCTTTTAGCTCGCCGCTATGGAGTCGGTGCCTTGTCGGGATGAACGGGCAGGAACGGGTACAGCTTGCCCTCGAGCGCAAACGACGCATGGCCGGTTTCCTCGGAGAGGACAACGACAAGCGCGTCGGTCCGTTCGGACAAGCCTAACGCCGCCCGGTGCCGCGTCCCCAGCTTTTGCCCCCGGGTAGAGCGCCGGGAGAGAGGGAGAATGTTGGCCGCCGAGACAATCTCGTTGCCGCGGATGAGGACGCCGCCGTCGTGCAGCGGATTGCCCGGGAAAAAGATCGACTCGAGCAGCGCATTCGTGAACTGGGCGCGGATACCGATGCCCGGCTGCAGCAGCTCGTCCAGCGGATCGTTGCGCTGGATGACGACGAGCGCGCCGTGGCGGCGGTTCGCCATATGGACGATGCTTGCGCTCAGCTGCTCGTAGATCTCCGTGTAAGGAGACAGGTAGCAGTTGAGATAGAACGAAGAGGCGAGCGATTGCAGCGTCAAGAACTGCTCCCGGATGTGGGCGAACCGGTTCAGCATACAGGTCGATTCGTTATCGAGGGCATCCGAGCCGGCTTCAAGATCATCCAGGATTGCCGCGATGGTTTCTTTGACCTTGGTCTTGAGCGGGGAGATATCGCACGGCGTGATGGTGGTCATGGGAGCACCTCCTAAGCGGTTGGGACACGCTGGTTCGGCAAAATTGGTAAAGCTAGTGTTCCCGGGCTGCCCGGGGACTACTCGTTTGGTTTGCGCCACTGCGTTGTGGTATGATGACGATTGATTAGGGCCTCACCAAACTATAGAAGCGGAGGGATCGAGATGATCAAAGGATTAACCGATACGACTGTCCTCCATAACGGCGTTCGCATGCCCTGGCTCGGCTTGGGAGTATGGCGCGTTCCCGAAGGGCAGGAAGTGGAGAGCTCCGTCCGTGCGGCACTGGCCGCAGGCTACCGCAGCATAGACACGGCCGCCGTCTACGGCAACGAGGAAGGCGTAGGCAGGGCGATCCAGCAATCCGGCGTCAAGCGCGACGAGCTGTTCGTGACGACCAAGGTTTGGAACAGCGAGCAGGGCTTCGATTCTACGCTGCGCGCCTTCGAAGAGAGCCGCAAGAAGCTCGGACTGGACTACATAGATCTGTATCTGATTCATTGGCCGGTAAAAGGCAAATATAAAGAGACCTGGAAGGCGCTCGAGAAGCTCTATAAGGAGAAGCAGGTTCGGGCGATCGGCGTAAGCAACTTCCACGTGCACCATCTGCAGGACGTCATGCAGGATGCCGAGATCGTCCCGATGGTCGACCAGGTGGAATTCCATCCTCTGCTCGCCCAGCGGGAGCTGCGTACGTTCTGCCGCCATAACAACATCCAGCTCGAGGCGTGGAGCCCGCTTATGCAGGGCAACCTGGACATCCCCGTGCTCAAGGAGATCGGCGAACGCTACGGCAAGTCGCCGGCGCAGGTCGTGCTTCGCTGGGATTTGCAGAATGGCGTCGTCACCATCCCGAAATCGGTGCACGAGCATCGCATCAAGGAGAACGCCGATGTATTCGATTTCGAGCTGACCGCCGAGGATATGGAGAAGATCGATGCGCTGAACGAGAACAAGCGCTACGGATCTGATCCGGACAATTTCAATTTCTAGTGCCCGCTCGGAGGTGGCATAACGAAGCGCGGAAGAGGCCCGAGGAGAATCTCCCCGGGCTTTTTTGTGCATCCGTCATTCGGTTGACGGCCGCCCTCCCGTTTTGGTATAGTCTACCTGTTATTTAGTTCAATGATCGAACAGTTCTCCTGTCGAACAACCTGGGGCTGTCCATGCCGCGAGCTAAGCGGGACGGTCGGCTCCAGGGTCCGGGCCATGCTCCGGAACGGGCAGGAGGAAGCGAGGGAGGGTGGAGAGAATGACGAACGAGAGCCGGCTGAAGAGCTGGATCGAACGCTACGAGGCGGCACACTTCCTCATCGGCAAACGGCTCGACGCGATGATGCGCGAGCAGCTCGGCGGCGAGCTGACGATCGAGCAGTTCTCGATTCTCCGGTATATGAAGCGGCGGGGCCGGACTACGTCGACGGAGCTGGCGGACGCCTTTTGCGTCGGCAAGAGCGCCATTACGGCGATCATCACTAGACTCGTCGACAAATCGCTGATCGCGAGAGTGCAGGACCAGGAGGACCGGCGCGTCGTTTATCTGGAACTTACGGACGAGGGGTACCGCATCGAGGAGATCGCCGACGAGAAGGTGCAGGCCAATGTAGGCAAGTATTTGGCAACGTTCCCGGAAGATGAGATCGAGGGCTTCATGAGCTGCTTCGAGCGGCTTGCCGCGCTGATGGTGGAAGATTCGGAAGGACGGGGGACACACGAATGAGAGCGATATTGAAAGTAAGATGGTTGCTGCTGGCCGCATGGGTGGCGCTGGCGGCCGTTCTGTTCGTGACCGCGCCCGACATGCAGCAGCTGGTGCGGGACAAGGGGCAGATCGGCGTGCCGGACGGCTACTCCTCCTCGCTGGCGACTCAGATTCTGAAGGATGCGAGCGGCGGGCAGGAGGCGGAGGCGTCGGACGCCGTCCTCGTATTCCACCGGAGCGGAGGCTTGACCGCCGAGGATAAGCGGCAGATCGAGCAGGCGGTGAAGAGCATGGACAGCCGCAAGGCCGATCTCCATCTGAGCCGCGTCATGTCGCATTTCACCCAAAAGGAGCTTGAGGAGCAGCTGGTCGCCAAGGACAACCAGACGATCCTCGTCCTCGTCAGTCCCGACAAGGGAGCGGGTGAGGCGGACGAGCTTCGCGCCGCGTTGAACAAGGAGCTGGAGGGAGTCCAAGCCGAGCATTACCTGACGGGCAACCAGTTCATCGACGAGGATGTCGTGAAAAGCTCGGAGGAAGGGCTCAAGCGGACCGAGCTGATTACGCTCGTCTTCATTCTCGCCATTCTGTTCCTCGTTTTCCGGTCGGCGGTGGCGCCGTTCGTCCCGCTCGTGACGGTGGGGCTCACTTATTTGATCTCCCAATCGGTCGTCGCGTTTCTCGTGGACCGCTGGGATTTTCCGCTGTCCAACTTTACGCAGATTTTTCTCGTGGCCGTGCTGTTCGGCATCGGCACCGACTACTGCATTCTGCTTATTAGCCGATTCAAGGAAGAACTGGCACATTCGGGCGACGTGAAGGACGCCATCGTGCGGACCTACCGGACCGCAGGCAAGACGGTCTTCTTCGCGGGTCTTGCGGTTCTGGTCGGCTTCGCCTCAATCGGCATGTCGACGTTCATCCTGTACCGTTCGGCGGCAGCGGTGGCCATCGGGGTCGGCGTGCTGCTCCTGGCACTCGTGACCGTCGTGCCGTTCTTCATGGTCGTGCTCGGCCCGAAGCTGTTCTGGCCGTCCCGGGGCTCGCTCGAGCACAAGCAGAGCGCGCTCTGGGGCTGGGCGGGACGCGTTTCGCTGAAGCGGCCGCTTCTTACGCTGCTGATCATCGCGGCTGTCGTCGCCCCGGCGCTTCTCGTCTACGACGGGAAGCTGTCGTACAACTCGCTTGACGAGATCGGCGAGAAGTACGATTCGGTCAAGGGCTTCAACATCGTCTCGTCCAGCTTTGGTCCGGGTCAGACGATGCCGGCCAAGGTCGTCATCCAGGGCGACCGGCCGCTCGACAACGCGGAGGGGCTCGCTGCGATCGAGAAGATCAGCCGCGAGCTGGCCAAGGTGGACGGCGTCGAAACCGTCCGCAGCGCTACCCGCCCTGTCGGCGAGGAGCTGAAGGACCTGCTCGTCTCCGAGCAGGCCAAACAGCTCGACCAGGGGCTCGGGCAGGGCAAGGACGGTCTCGAGCAAGTTCGCAGCGGCCTCGCGGAAGCGAGCAAGCAGCTGAGCGGCTCGGCGCCGCAGCTGGCGCAGGCGGCCGGCGGAGCCGGCGAGCTCGTCAAGGGCACGACCGATCTGAAGAACGGCGTGACCGAGCTCAGCCGCGGTCTGGCCCAGATCGAGAAGGGCGTGCGCGACGGCTCCGCCGGCGCAGGCGAGCTCAAGACGGCGGTCGCGCAAGCCGAGGCAAGCGCCCGGCAGCTGGCCGCGGCGGCAGAGCAGCTGCTTGCCGGCTACCGGCAGCTGGAGCAGGGGCTCGGCACCTTTGACGCCAAGTACCGCGAGATCGAGCAGGGCGTCGGTGGCCTGGCGCAGGCGCTCGGAGGCGCCAGCCAGAGCCTCGCGAACCTCGCCCAAAAGCACCCCGAGCTGCAGCAGGACCCGGATTTCCTGACCGCGCAGGGCACTATCGCCCAGGCGCAGCAGGGCGCTACTCAGCTATCCGGCGGTCTTCAGCAGCTGAATGCCGAGCTGGCCAAGGTGTCCGGCTCCCTCGCCGAGGCCAACGCCGGCCTCGCGCAGGCGGCGGCCGGCCAGAGCCAGCTGGCGGGCGGTCTCGCTCAGCTCGTCAGCGGCCTAGGGCAGCTGCAGCAGGGCCTCACGCAGGCGGCCGACGGCCAGGGCCAGGTGCTCGCCAAGCTGCCGGCGCTGTCCGGCGGCCTGGACCAGCTGGCTGCCGGTCAGAAGCAGCTGCAGGACGGCTTCTCGCAGCTCGACGGCCAGCTCGGCCAGCTGACCCAAGGGCTCGACCAAAGCGTGAGCGGTCTCGGCCAGATCAGCGATGGGCTCAAATCGGCGCAGGATTACCTCGGCGGTCTCGCCGCGGCGCCGGACGACAAGATGAGCGGGTTCTACATCCCGACCGAAGCGCTCAAGAACAGCGACTTCCAGCAGGTGTTCGATACGTACCTGTCCAAGGACCGGAAAGTCGCCACGTTCGATATCGTCTTCGAAGGCAACCCGTATTCGACCGAGTCGATCGACAAAGTCAAGGACATCAACGAATCGGTGCATCGGGCGGCCAAGGGCACGCTGCTCGAGGGCGGACAGTTCGGCGTGAACGGCGTCACCGGCATCTACGCCGACCTCGACCAGATCTCCGAGGCGGATTATTCGCGGACTGTCGTGCTGATGCTGATCGGCATCGCGATCATCCTCATTCTGCTGCTGCGTTCGATCATCATGCCGCTCTATCTGATCGCCTCGCTCATTCTGACGTATTACACGTCGATGGCGGTGGCGGAGATCATCTTTGTCGATCTGCTCGGGTATTCCGGCATTTCGTGGGCGGTTCCGTTCTTCGCCTTCGTCATCCTGGTCGCGCTCGGCATCGACTACAGCATCTTCCTGATGGACCGGTTCAACGAGTACAAGACGCTGTCCGTACGCGAGGCGATCGTCGAGGCGATGAAGAACATGGGGACCGTCATCATCTCGGCCGCCGTCATTCTCGGCGGCACGTTCGCGGCGATGCTGCCCTCGGGCGTGCTGTCGCTGCTCGAGATCGCAACGATAGTTATCACCGGACTCCTGCTGTACGCGCTGGTATTCCTGCCGTTCTTCATCCCGGTTATGGTCAATCTGTTCGGGAATGCGAACTGGTGGCCGTTCCTCCGCAAGGGCTCTTCCTCACACGACAACGAGCTGTCGGCATAGGTAAGCCGGGCGACGCAGAGACGCTGTTGAGACGAGGGAGAGACGAGGATCGCCGGCCGGTGGAAAGCCGTAGAGACGGAGAGAACGCGGATCACCGGAGGGAAGACGTAGAGACGGGGAAAGACGCTTGTCACCGAATCCGGTGCCCCCGGCGCTCACGGTCCTCTTCCTCCGAAGGGCACATCAAAAAACCATGGCACCGTGTGCCATGGTTTTTTTTGTGTCCGCCATTGGGATTATTTGCGAAGATTCTCCTGATCGATCATTCGGTTGTGGTCGTCCACGAGACGGCCTTCGTCAGTCGCTTTGCCGGAACTTGAGGCGGCGGCACCGCCGCTCACCTGCTCCACATAGCTGCGGAACCCTTCGTTTTGCTTCTGGGCCTCGCGTTTTTTCTCCAACAGGTCTTTCGGGTCCTGACCGTTCGGCATAGGCATGTCCTCCTTGTTGGATAGAGTATACCCGTTCTTACCCGTTTTCTTGCGCGGCGAATCAGACGGCCTGTGGAAATCTGGGGCATCCTCTCCCGCTAACCCGATACCGCCGGCAGGACAGCTGCAGGGAAGCGTCTGGGAAAAAAGGGGAAAACAGAGTATAGTGTAAGGAAGTCCTTTTGCGCGTGGAGAACCGCGTAAGCGTTTTCTGCGGAAGACAAAGGGGAAAATTCAGCATGGGCGGTGGAGAAATGGAATTTAACGAGATACGGCAGATGGCCGACGACATCAAGCGGACGGTAAACCGGGTTATCGTCGGCAAGGGAGAAGTGGTGGACCTGCTGCTGGTCGCGCTGATCGCGTCGGGACACGTGCTGCTTGAGGACGTGCCGGGCACCGGCAAAACGCTGCTTGCCAAGACGATGGCCCGCTCGCTCGGCTGCTCGTTCCGTCGGGTTCAGTTCACGCCGGATTTGCTGCCGTCGGATTTGAGCGGCATTCATTATTACAACCAGAAAGTCGGGGATTTCGAGTTCCGTCCGGGCCCCGTCTTTACGCAGATTCTGCTGGCGGACGAGATCAACCGGGCGACGCCCCGGACCCAAGCGAGTCTGCTCGAGTGCATGGAGGAGCGGCAGGTGACGGTGGACGGGGAGACGAGACGGCTGGACAGCCCGTTCCTCGTCCTCGCCACCCAAAACCCGGTCGAGAACCAGGGCACGTTCCCGCTGCCGGAGGCCCAGCTTGACCGGTTCCTGGTCAAGATCAAGATGGGCTATCCGTCGACGGACGAAGCGATGCATATCCTGAAGCGCTTCAAAGAGGACGATCCGCTCGAGACGATCGAACCGGTTGCCTCGGCTGCCACTATCCTTGAAGCCCAGCGGATGTTCCGCCGGACGCGGATCACCGACGAGCTGCTTGCCTACATAGTTGCGATCGTCGAAAAGACGCGGACGCATCCGGAAGCGGCCGCCGGCGTCAGTCCGCGGGGCAGCCAGGCGCTGCTGCGGGCTTCGCAGGTGTACGCGGTGCTGCAGGGACGCGATTATGTCGTGCCGGACGACATCAAGGCAATGGCCGCTCCGGTACTCGCCCACCGGATTATTCTGCGCAACGCGATGCGGCAGAAGGACGGCATGGCCGAGCGCATCGTCGCTCAGGTGCTCGCCGAGACGGCCGTGCCCGCCGAAGAACCGGTCCGGGGGTAGCCTGCCATGGCGATCGGCTGGCTGTTGTTCGTTGCATTTCTGGTCGTCGTGGGCCAGAGCTGGGTGTACAAGCGATACTCGCTGCGCGGCCTGAGTGTGAGCCGCACATTCAGCGAGCAGGCGGTGACCGAGGGAGACGAGGTGGAGATGGTCGAGCGGATCGCGAACCGCAAGCCGCTCCCGCTTCCCTGGATCAAGCTCGAGTCGGCGATTCACGCCCATTTGAGGTTCCGCAAGCAGTTTCATGTCGACATCAGCGGCGGCGAGCTGTTCCAGAACCATTCGAGCGTCTTCAGCCTGATGCCGTACAAGCAGATCACAAGACGCCACCAGATCCGCTGCATGCGGCGCGGCTATTACCAGCTGAACACCGCCACGCTGACGTGCGGAGACGTGCTTGGGCTGCAATCGGGACACGTGACCCTGCCGCTCAAGGCGGAGCTGACCGTCTACCCGAAGCTGCTGCCGCTGGACGACCCGGCGCTGCCGTCCCGCAGCTGGCTCGGGGACGTGCTGGTCAAGCGTTGGATTATGGAGGACCCGTTCGTTGTCACCGGCGTTCGCGGCTACCGGGACGGCGACTCGCTGAAGGACGTCAACTGGAAGGCGACGGCCCGAACGGGTGAGCTGCAAGTACACCAGAAGGGCTTTACGGCGGACACGGCGATCCGTCTCGTCCTGAACTTTGAGGTGGAGGAGACGATGCGCCAGGTCGTGAGCGATCCCGAGCTGATCGAGCGGGGTATCTCGCTCGCCGCCACCCTCGCTGCCTATGCGTGCGAGCAAGGAGCCGAAGTCGGGTTCGGCTGCAACGGCCGCGCGTTCCATACGGAGGACTTGTTCGTCCGGGTGGAGCCGGCGGCGGGCTACGAGCATCTGCAGGTGCTGAACGAGACGATGGCCCGGCTCGTGCTCGTGTCCGGACAGAGCATGGCCGACTATCTGGAGGAAGAGCTCCATCTGGCCGGCCGGCAGTCCGTCTACGTCTTCCTGACGCCTTACTTGAACGACCGGCTGCATAGCGCGCTGCAGCGGCTGGAGGCGGCGGGTCATGCCGTCGAGACGATTCTGCTGGAACACGCTCCGGCGGAAGAACTAGACCCGGACATGGCTGCCGAAGCCGAGCGGATGAAAGCGGCGGGCTGGGACTCGCCGGATAGCGGGACGGTTCCATCCGGCGCGGCCCCGGCCGCGGGCGCAGACATGTTCAGGTCAGGGGGCGGCCTGGCCGCCGCCGGGACGGCGGGAGCAGGAACGGAGAGGAGGAAGGCGCATGGCTAGACTTCGCAGAACGCTGTTCACCTGGCTGCACGGCGGCATGGAGATTCTGATCTTTCTGCCGATTCTGCTCGCTGTGGGAGTAGCGGTGGCGCCGTCCGGCCAGGCGCTGCTTTGGACGGTGCTCCTCTCGCTGTTCTATCTCGCGGGCGCGGCCGGATGGCAGCTGCTCCGCATCCGAAGACGCGTGCTCCGGCTGCTGTACGTGGCCGCGGCCGCCATAGCGGTCGCTTGGCTGCTGCCGGCAGGGCCACTGGGACTGTGGGGAGCCGTCCCGGTTGGCGCCGTGCTCGTCTACCGGGGACTACAGATGGCGGAGCGGACGCTCGTCACCATGTACCCCGAGATGGTGTACTGGATCGGCCCGTTTCTGTACTGGGCCGGCTCGCTCTTTTACCGCAACGTGACACTGCTGAAGGTATACGAGACGGCTTACGGCCGCCTCGGCCTCCTGACGCTCGTGCTTGTGTTCGTGCTGACGAACCGGGTCCACCTCCAGTGGACGGCCTCGTCCGCGAACCGGAACCAGGAGCGCGGCAAGACGGCCCGGCTCGCACCCGGCATGCTGCGGCACAACCGGGTGCTGCTGGGCGCGCTGCTTGTCCTTATCGTCCTGTTCAGCCAGTGGCGCGGGCTGCTCCACGCGCTGCAGGCGCTGTACGGCGGCGTGCTGATGCTGGTGGCCCGCCTGCTCGCCCTGCTGCCCCAAGCGGAGGAGAGGCCGCCGGAGACCCAGCGGCCGCCGGACCAGATGCCGCCGTTCGACATGGAGCCTTCGGAGCCGTCCCGGTTCCTCGTCCTTCTCGAGATGGTCGCCAAGGTGGCGGTTATGCTGGCTCTCGCCGCGGGCGTCGTCCTCCTCCTGATCGTGCTCTTCAAGCGGCTCCGCCAGCTCATTCGCTGGCTCCGCGAGAACCGGATGGGGATGAGCGGAGAAGAAACGGCGGGCGAAGGCTACGTGGACGAAGAGGAGAGTCTGGAAGGCTGGAAGCAGATTGGCGGCCGTTCTGCCGACCGGGTGCGCGCCTGGCTTTCCCGCTTTGGCCGCCGTGAGCCCAAGTGGGAGGAATTGGCCAGCGGGCAAGAGAGGGCGCGCTACCTGTACCGGCAGCTGCTCCGCCGCCGGTCGGAAGAGGGGGAGGCCGCGAAGCCCGGGCTTACGCCCGCCGAGACGACCGGCGAATGGGCGGCCCGGCATCCGGAGCGGACGGCTCCGCTCGGCGAGCTGGCGAAGGCCTATAACGAAGCCCGGTACGGGGAGCGGGAGCCGAGGCAGGCCGACCTGGACCGGACCCGGCGCGAGCTAGGGCTCGATTAGAGGCGGGAGTCCGGACCGGGTGAAGCGTGGATGCTCATGCGGAGGCTGCTAGGCAAAGGGGTGAACGGCAAGTAGACCCTGTCGCCGGCGTTCGCGCACTTCCCGGCAAGTGCGGCACGACAGGGAGCGGTCAACCTTTTACGGCAAGAAAGAAAGGCAGGATTCGGCAGGTTCTCCAGGGCGGCGCGCGGGTAAGTGGTTATAAACATCGGCCGCTGCGCCCGTTCTGCCTGAATAGGTTCCCTCGGGCTGCGAGCTGCGGCGGGAAGGAGAGGAAGCCATGCTGGAGACGAAGCCGCCCCGGACCGGGCGCATCTCATCACACGTAAAGGCCGCATCGGAGAAGGCGGAGCGAGAGGCCGCCCCCTGGATCGACCGGATGGGCCAGGCCGGCTTCGCCGCCAAAGGCATCGTCTACCTGCTCATCGGGCTGCTGGCCGTTCTGGCGGCCTGCGGCACCGGAGGCCGGTTCGCGGACACGCGAGGAGTTCTGGAGCTGATCGAAGGGCTGCCGCTCGGCGAAGCGGCGCTCACCGCTATCGCCTTCGGTCTTGCCGGCTACGCCGTCTGGCGGTTCGCGCAGGCGATCGCCGATCCCGACCGCAAGGGACGGTCGGTAAAGGGAATCGCCGCGCGGATAGGTTACGCCGGAAGCGGGCTGTTTTACGGCGGCCTCGCCTTCACGGCGCTGCGCCTCGCCTGGAGCAGCCAGGGCGGAGGCAAGTCCAAGCAGGGCTGGGCGGCCGAGCTGCTGCGCCAGCCGCTTGGCGAATGGATGCTCGGCGGCATCGGCGCCGGCATTCTCGTCTTCGGCGGCTACCAGCTGGTGAAGGCGGCATCGGCCCGGTTCGCCGACGACTGGAAGCGGGAGGAGATGAGCGAGACCGGCTACCGCTGGGGCGTCCGGCTCGGCCGGCTCGGCGAGAGTGCCCGGGGCGTCGTCTTCGGCATCGTCGGCGTGTTCCTGCTCGTCACGGCCTGGACCTCCGAGCCCCGCTACACCAAAGGCATCGACGGGGCGCTCGCCGAGCTGGCGGCCAAGCCGTACGGCAGCTGGCTCGTCGGCTTCGCGGGTGCGGGACTGATGGCGTACGGGGTGCTGCTGTTCGTCTATGCGAGATACCGGCGACTGTTGAGGGACCGCGGGCAGGAGGACGACCGGGCTCGCCGCTGACCGCTGGAGCGGGAGGAAGCACGGCGGCTTAGAGGAGAAGCTCACCGGAGAGCAGCGCCTGTGGTTAGCGGGGAGGCCGGAGGCCTTGAGCCCGGAGCTCTCAGAAGTGTCTCGCATGGACGGCAAGACACCGATCCGACAGGCGGGAGAGAACAGCAAAGAGCCGGCAGCATACACACTGCCGGTTCTTTGCTTTATCGCCCTTTGCCCCGGGCGGGCGCCTGGCCCTGCCAATCGCCTGGGGGATCAGCCGCTCTCCTCGTGGTCGATGTTGTGGTCGATGGCTTTTTCCATCTCGGGCGCGAGCCCTTTCAGCTTCACCTCGAACAGGTCGCTGCGCCGGTCCTTCAGCTGCAGCACGCTGCCCGAATGACGGATGCGGCGCAGCAGCTCCAGGTCGACGTCTCCGACGATCATCTGCTCGATGTTCGGATTGCACTCGTGAGCGATGCCGTCGCGGGGGAAGGTGAAGTCCGACGGCGTGAAGATCGCCGATTGGGCATATTGTATGTCCATGTTGACCGTATGCGTCAGGTTGCCGACCGTCCCCGCAATCACGGTGTAGACCTGATTCTCGACGGCTCTCGCCTGTGCGCAGTACCGCACCCGGAGATACGCCTGTCGGTCGTCGGTGCAGAACGGGATGAAGATAATGTTCGCCCCGAGATCGGTGACGATCCGCGACAGCTCGGGGAACTGGATGTCGTAGCAGATCAGGATGGCGATCTTGCCGCAGTCGGTATCGAACACGCTGATCTCGTTGCCGGGCTGCACGCCCCACCATTTGCGCTCGTTCGGGGTGATATGCAGCTTATACTGCTTCTCGATCGTCCCGTCGCGCCGGAACAGGTAGGCAATGTTGTAAATGTTGTGGTCTTCCTCCACGAAATGCGAGCCGGCGATGATATTGATGTCGTATTTGACCGCCATGTCGGTGAATAGGCGGATGTAGTCCTCTGTGAACGTCGACAGCTTGCGGACGGCCTGGCTCGGGATTTTTTCATCCAGGAACGAGAGCAGCTGCGTCGTGAAGATTTCGGGGAAGACGACAAAGTCGGATTTGTACGTGGAGCCGACCTCGACGAAATATTCGCACTGCGTGGCGAATTCCTCGAACGAATCGATCTTCTTCATCATGTACTGGACGACCGAGATGCGCACGGGCAGCGAGGTGCGGAAGCTGCGCTTCTCGACCGGCTGGTAATCGATATTGTGCCACTCCATCAAGGTAGCATACGTGAGCGAATCCTTATCGTCCTTCAAGTACCGGTTGTTGATCCGGTTCAGCACGAACCCGTTCATCATCTGGAACGTCAGCACGGGGTCGAAGATGTTGCGGTTCATGACCTCGTTCACGTACTCGCGCGGGGACATCTCTTTGGCATAGAGATGGTAATTCGGAATGCGGCCGCCGATCAGAATGCTCTTCAGGTTCATCTCTTTGGCGAGCGCCTTGCGCGCGTCGTACAGCCGCCGGCCGATCTTCATGCGCCGGTAGTCCGGATGCACCATCACCTCGATTCCGTACAGGTCGAGCCCGGTCGGGTCGTGGTTCGTGATGTAGCCGTTGGCGGTAATCTGCTCCCACGAGTGGTTGTCGTCATACTCGTCAAAGTTGATGAGCAGGCTGGAGCACGAGCCGATGATCTTGCCGTCGTATTCGACACAGAACTGCCCCTCCGGGAAAATGGCCAGATGGCTCCGGAGATGCTCCCGGGTCCACGGCTCCATATGCGGAAAGCAGATCTGCTGCAGAGCGATTAGCTCGTCGATATCTTTATGCTCTATGTTGCGCAGAATAATTTTCTTCTCAAATTTGGACAAATCCAAGTCGGGCATGCCGATCCTCCTCAGGGTCATTAGCTTACGTCATACATTAATTTAACCAGGGAAGGGTGCAATGAAAACGGACGGCGGCGGCAATCCCTGCCAAATGGCACTGGTCTGGGTATATAATAGAACCAATAAGGGCGCAGAACAGACAGAAAATACCTAACAGAAGCGAAGGTGGACATCATTTCGGAGAAACCAATCGGTGCCCGTACGGTGTCCGGAGCCGCCCGGGAGCGGACCGGCCCCGGCGGGAACGAGGCGGCAGGCAAGCGCGCCGAGCCTGACTTGCGGCCCGAGGAGGAGCCGGACGAACGCGGCGGGGCGGGGGCAGGCTCCCCGCACGCGCCGGTGCAGGCCGCCGGGTCAGCCGCCGAGAGGGAGGCTATACGCGCCGCGTCAACAGAAAGCGAAGCGGTACGCGCCGCGCCAACGGAAAGCGAAGCGATACGCGAGACGGCGGCGGAGACTGCCGCGGAGGAAGCGGCTGCCGACAGCGCAGCAGGACCGGCGGCGGAAGAGGCGGCCGCGGCCGCAGCCGCAGATAGCGCGGCCCGCGCAGCCGGCGAAGACGACGCGGCCGGAGGCGAAGGTGCGAGCCGTGCAGCCGGCGGGGAAGAAGCCGGGTCTCCTCCCGCGGCGGAGGCCAATAGCGGAGATCCGTTTGCTACGCTCGACATCGCCGACAAGAAGGCTGTGCGCCGCCGGATTCTGCAGATGGCCGGGCCGTCCCTCGTCGAGATGCTGCTCGTCAATTTTGTCTCGATGCTTAACATGATCATGGTCGGCCGGGTAGGCGCAGAGGCGGTCGCGGCCGTCGGACTGACGAATCAGCCGTACTTCCTGCTGCTCGCCGTCTTCATGACGCTCAACGTCGGCACGACCGCCCTCGTGGCCCGCTCCATCGGCAAAGGAGATCCGGGCACCGCGAACCGGGCCGCCGGACAGGCGTTCCTGCTCAACATCGCGCTGTCGATCGTCATTATCTTTTTCAGTTATCGGTATGCGGAAGAAATGCTCGTGATGATGGGAGCCTCGGCGGAGGTGCTGACCGAGGGCGTCTCCTATGCGCGTACGATGTTCCTGGCCATCGGCTTCACGGCAGTCTCCATGAGCCTGTCGGCCATTCTGAGGGGCTCCGGGAATACGAAGGCGCCGATGAAAATCAACGTGCTCGCGAACATTTTGGTGGTGCTAATCGGCTTCCCTCTCATCTACGGGATGTTCGGCCTGCCGAAGCTGGGTGTCGTTGGCGCGGGGATCGCGTCGATGGCGTCGCAGTTCGCCTCGATGAGCGGCCTCTTGTACGTCCTCTTCAAGGGCAAGTCGCAGGTCCGCCTGACGGGCGCGAATATTCTGCGCCTGGATGTCTCGCTCGTGAAGCGGATTCTGCGCATCGGGCTTCCCGCTGCGGGCGAGCAGTTTGCGATGCGCGGCGGCCAGATCATATTCAGTAAAGTAGTGGCGAGCCTCGGCACGATTACGTTCGCGGCGAACCAGATCGCCTTCAGCGTGCTCGGCCTCACGTTCATGCCGGGAATGGCGTTCTCCATCGTCGCCACGACGCTCGTCGGGCAGGCGCTCGGCGCCCGCAAGCCGGAGCTTGCGGAAGCGTTCGGCTGGGAGATCCGCAAGCTGGGCGTCATTGTCGCCGGTTCGCTCGGCGCGCTGTTCGTCGTGTTCGCTCCCTATATCATGATGCCCTACACGAGCGACGCCCGGATTGTCTCGCAGGGGGCGATTGCGCTGCGTGTCGTCGGCCTCGTACAGATTTCGCAGGCGACCCAGTTCATCCTGGCAGGGGCGCTGCGCGGAGCGGGAGACACCCGGTTCCCTCTCTACTCGACGTTTGTCGGCGTCTGGGGCTTCCGGGTGCTGCTGAGCGTCATGTTCGTGCTCTGGTTCGGCTGGGGCATCCTGGGCGCCTGGCTTGCGATTGCGGCGGATCAGATCATCCGCTCGGTCATTATCGTCGCCCGGTACAAGAGCGGCAAGTGGAAGAGCATTCGGGTATGACACCTACGGCAAATTCATCCGTATAACGAATATACTAGTCATGACAGCCAGGCCTTGCGGGCCCGGCGGATGGCTTGGCGGGAAGCCGCCGTACGCCTCTGGAAGGGAGGAGATTTGAATGAGTTCGGATATGAGAAGATTGCTCGGCGTCGTGCAAATGGTCGTCGAGGCCTGTATTGCGCTCGGCTATTTGGTTGGCCTGATCCCGTTCGCTTTTCTATGGTCGTCGAGTTGGGTCGTCCCGCTCGTACTGGTCAGCTTTGTGCTGGCGCTGCTGCTTCGCAACAACACGCTGGTTCCGGCCGTTGTGAACGTCCTGATGGCGTTCCTCAGCTTTATTCCGCTGCTCGGCTATGTGACGCGCATTATCGGGATTCTGCTGTCGCTGTATAACCTGTCGCAAATTCGCAGAACGTCCTGACACAGGGCGTGCCCAGCTTCGCCGCCAACAGAGGCAGCCCCTTGCAAGGGGCGCCTCTTTTTCGTAGCTTCGGGTCCGGTACCGTTCTCTCACGCCGGGTGGCTCGGCTGCCATGGCGCCTACGCCAAGGAGTAACGATGAAATAAAATGCATGAAGGATGAAACAATCCTGCATGTTCCCGCATTCCCCCGCTTTGTATAAAGAAACGAAATTTTAGATCAAGTAGAGGAGAGAGAACCTGCTTATGGCAACGACGATTACCTTCGTAAGACACGGACTAACCGATCACAATCTGGAGAAGAGAGCGCAAGGGCATACGCACAATCCGCTGAACGAAACCGGCAGGCGGCAAGCGGCCTTCCTGGCGAAGCGATTAGCCGAGGAACCGTGGGATGTGCTGATTTCCAGTGATTTGAGAAGAGCGAGCGAAACGGCGGCGTTCATCTCGGCCGCAATCGGCAGACCGGTCGACTTCTTCGATGAACGGCTGCGGGAGAAGGACAGAGGCCGGATTGCGGGGACGACGGAATCGGAACGGATCGCGCGGTGGGGAATCGATTGGGAGCGGATGGACATGGGGCAGGAAATGGACGACTCCATGCGCGCCCGGGGCATGAGCTTTGTTGAAGAGACGGCCGCCCGGTTCGCCGGCAAAAAGGTGCTCGTGGTCACCCACGGCTACTTTCTGGGCCAGACGCTCAAGGCGCTGATGGAGGACGAATCGACCGGCGACGACCTGCGCAACACTTGCGTGACCACGATCGCCCATGACGGTGAGAAGTGGACCTATTTGCTGTACGATTGCATTCGGCATCTGCCTGAGGAATAGGACGAGCCCGGTCCTTCATACCCGGTAAAGTTCCCGGTATTTGGCAGGGCTCATGCCCATAGTTTGCGTAAACACACGGCTCAAATAGAAGCCGCTCTAGAAGCCGCAGCGCGCGGCGATTTGAGGAAGCGTCAGCTCGGTCTCGATCAGCAGGCCGGCTGCGGATGCGCAGCGAACGCAAGGCAGCCGACGGGGTTTTGCGGAATACTTTGCGGAACCGCCTCGTGAACTGGACCGAACTTAGGCCAAGCCATGCGGCGAGCCCGCTCATGCTGAACGGGGCATAGGCATGCTGGCAGAGCCATTCGGCCGCCCGGTTCATGAGCGGATCGTCGGCATCCGTCAGGCGGGACCATTCCTCCTGCCGATGCTCTTCCTCCCATAACTCGCTGCTGAGCTGCCAGATATCGTTCAGCATCATCTGCTTGCGCCGGGTGCTGCGCGGGTCGATGGCAAGATGAAGCCTGCGCAAATAAGCAAGATCGGAAGCCAGCCATTTGCCATCCGTCGGATTCGACTTGAAGGAGGGCAAGCGGCTGGCTGCTTGCTGCTGCGGAGGTCCGGATAGCTCGAAACCGATCAGATGGAGCTGCAAGGGCAAGCCCATCTCGCGGTGAAACGCGATGCCCGGAGGGCAATAGATGAGGTCCCCTGCGCCTGCCTCCCCGCTTTCCGCTCCGATCCGATAGCGGAAGTTTCCCCCTTCAACGGCGAACAGCATCCAGAGAGGATACGTGTCCGCGCTCAACTCAAACTTCTCCTTACGCTCGAAGTAGGCATGCGAGACGAGGAGCAGCGACTGCTCCCACAGAGCTTGATTGTCCATACGTTTGAAGGCTCCTTAGTAGGGTGCTCATGCCGCCGCCAGTCAGCGGAACTGCTCAAGCGGGACGGCCAGCTCATGGACGCGTGAGCCGTCTTTGCCGCTTTCCTCATACAGCTCCAGCATTAACGTGCCGTTGCCCGGCAGCTTGTCGGCGGGAATGTCCAGCTGAAGCTCGAAAGAAGCCCAGGCGGGGGCGCCGCCCTCCAGCTGCCGGTGCCGGTCGAGCAGGTAGTCGTGTCCGTCGCTCACCGCGTAATGCATAACCCCTTCGAATACGCGGGCCTGTCCCTTGACCGTATACTTGCCGTTCTTGCCGGAGACTTCCATCACCCGGAACGCTGTATTCGCGTGCTCCGGCTGGCGGCCGGCGGCGGTCACCTCCACCTGCTGGGCGTTTTCTTCCCAGCGGACTTCCGCGATGCCGGCCTCCGCAAGGGCGGAGACGGGGAGATACGTGCTACCGTTATAATTGAGAGCCGGAAGCTCCTCGCTTGCATACCGCTCTCCTTGCAGCACGACCGGATAGGTCGGAGCGACGAGCAGGTACTGCTGAACCGTTTGGGCGACGGCCGGTGTAACCGCTGTCAACACTGCGCCTGCCGCCAGACCGAGTACGAATTTTTTCATGGCGAAACCCTCCCTGCTACCTTGATCGGATGAGTCCGGGAACCGCGACCTGGTCCCCTGTCCCCTCAGTTTCCCAGACATCCCGGCCGAATGCAATGCCGGATCTCCCTGCTTGGCGAGCCGTTTAGAGGCATATACGGAGAAGGACAGGCATCTGTTAGGGGAGGGCTTTTCTTGGGTAATAGTAAGGGTGGCACAAACGCCGGACACCAAGAGAAAGGGGAGAGGAACGTGAAAAAAGTCGCATTCCTGCTAGCAGACGGATTCGAGGATTCCGAGATGCAGAAGCCGTATGAGGCGGTGAAGGAAGCCGGATATGAAACGGAGATTATCGGACTCGAGAAGGGTGCCCAGCTGAAGGGCAAAAAGGGGACGGTGTCCTATACCTCCGATCTGGGCATCGATGAGGCCCAGCCGGCCGAATATGACGCCGTCGTCATTCCGGGCGGGCAGTCGCCGGAGAATCTGCGCACGAACGACAAGATGGTGGAGTTCGTCAAGCAGATTGACAGCCAGAAGAAAACGGTGGCCGCCATCTGCCACGGGCCTCAGCTGCTCGCCAGCGCCGATCTGCTGAAGGGCCGGACAATCACGTCGTACAACGCGCTCGAGGACGATATGGTGAACGCGGGAGCCTCGTTCGAGGACAAGGAAGTGGTTGTGGACGGCAACTTCGTGACGTCCCGCAACCCGAACGACGAGCCGGCCTTTATCCGTGAGCTGCTGACCAAGCTAAAGGCGTAAAGACGACCCCTCATCAGCCGCATAGACCGCCCGCACGAGCCGGCGGGAGCCCGCCTGTAGGAGGCCGCAAGGCCGCCCGCAAGCGGGCTTTTTGGCGTTCGGCCCGTTGACTGATGGAGATTCGCTCGTTGGGACATTCAAATCGCAGATCGCAGATTAACAGGGAACGGATGTTCTGTTATACTGGGAAGGGTTAGAGAGCAAACATAGAGGATAACTAGAGGAGGCGCGGGGATGCAGCGATGCAGCTGGACGACGAACGATCCGCTGTACATAGAGTACCACGATACGCAGTGGGGGGTGCCGGTTCACGACGACCGGGAGCTGTTCGAGATGCTGCTGCTCGAAGGCGTGCAGGCCGGGCTCAGCTGGATCACAGTGCTGAAGAAGCGGGAGCATTACCGCCGGGCGATGGATGGCTTCGACCCCGAGCGGATCGCGGCTTACGGCGAGGACAAGCTCGAGGAGCTGCTGGCCGATCCGGGGCTTATCCGCAACCGTCTCAAGATGCGGGCCGCCGTCACGAATGCCCAGGCCTTCCTGCGCGTCCAACGGGAATTCGGCAGCTTCGACCACTATATCTGGCAGTTCGTCTCGGGGAGCCCGGTGCAGAACCGGTATGCGTCCTCGAGCGAGGTCCCGGCCCGGACGGAGCAGTCCGATGCAATGAGCCGCGACTTGAAGCGGCGCGGCTTCAAGTTTGTCGGAAGCACCATCTGCTATGCGTACATGCAGGCGGCCGGCATGGTCAACGATCATGTCACCGGCTGCTTCCGCCACGCCGAGCTGTCCGGCGGCGGCCGCTGAGCTATTCCGCAACGGCAAACGGCCGGCACGCTTCCCGATTGGGAAACGTGCCGGCCGTTGCCGTTCAGCGGATCTGTTTAGGCTGCTTCGCAGCGTCCTGGGCGATCTCCATGTCGAGCTGTCCTTCGCTTAGCTGCTCCTGAGCCTTCGCGGTTGCCGGGCGCGCCGGGTCGGTATACCCGACCACGCCGAGCCGCCGTTCCGCCTCATGGAGCTGCTGCTCCGCCTGATGCGCCCACTGGCGGGCGATGCGCATCTCCTCCGGATCCGCGCTGGCGTTCGCCTGGGCGACCGCTCGTTCAGCGTCCTGCGCCGCTTCGACGGCGGCATTGGCGTTCTCGATCGCCTTGTCCATAGGCTCCTGATGCTGGTTGCGCTGCACCATTGCAAGTCCCTCCCTCGTAAGCGGGATGATGGTTCATCCGGCTGCTCCTACTAGGATGCGCAGACGAACCCGGGTTCATCCCGCTAGGTAGCCCCGCGGTCGGCAGCGCCGCATTCGAGGGAGAGAAGGTCAGCAGGTTTCGCGGGGGGCTCCCTGCTTGGTCGCCTGAGCCGTCTGGGCAACCTTCTCGAATGATTGGATAAAGGCATGCAGCTCATCGGGTTCCAGGCAGGACAGATGCTGCGTTACGATTTCCTCGCGTTTCTCCTTCACTTGCTCCAGCACCTGGCGGCCCTTCTCGGTCAGCCCGATGAGCACGACGCGCCGATCTTGTTCGTCGGCCTCCCGGATAACCAGGCCGTGGCTGACGAGCCGGTCGATCATGACGGTAATGGCGCTTGGTTTGACCTCCATCAGCTCGGCGAGCCTCGAAGCCTTGCAGCTGCCTTCCCGGTGAAGGCACATCAGAATATAGAATTGGGGGCCGGTTACCCCCAGATTGGCATGCTGTTCGGGCCCGATTCGCTTCAGCAGCGTGAACAGGGCCATTTGGAACCGTTGGGAGTAAGTATCTTTGTTGGTCAGCGTCATGGGCTTCTCCTTTCCAGTCCAGTATCACCTGGTACGATTACGGTGGCGAACCATTCCATTCTCGAATAATTAAGCTATTTAAATAATAGCATTCTCTTCACGTAACGTCAAGGTCGGGAGGGGGATTTTGGAAGCTGGCGGGCATGAAAAAACCGCCCCTTCCGGGGCGGGACCTTGGCGTCAATCACTCACTCAATTAAGAGCGAAGCAGGACAAGGCGGTCGGCAGCGAAGACAGGCTTCTATGGGACCTGCCGGCCTTCCATTTCCAGAGTGGTTGAATAACCGGTACAGGCAAACATAAGCAGCAGGAGACCGATCAGCAACGTCTTTTTTCGTTTCCTAAACTCGATACTTAGCGCTCCCTTTCATTCTCCATTTCTTGGCTCGGTACACGCAGCGAGGCTGCCGATTCTTCAAGCGGCAGCCTCGTGTTGCGTGTTTATATGGTTGTGTCTTAAGCGTTCATGTTCACCAGGTCAGGCGTGAGCGAAATTTCCTTCTGGGCATCGGACGAATCGTAGATCGCCTGGATAATCTGCGATGAAGCGATGACCGAATCGATATGGGCCGGCGATTTCTCGCCTGTCCGGATGCAGTTCAGGAAGCCGTCGATTTCGTTCTGGAACATGTTGCCAGCGTTGTACTTCGGCGTGGTTTCCAGCAAAGCGCCGTTTTTCGCGCTATAGATGACGAAATCCTTGCCGTACTGCAGCCGAATACCTGCTTTGTCGCCGATGAAATCGATGAACGATTCGCTGACGCCGATGTTTTGCGCCCAAGCGCCGTTGACCGTAATAGTCGGGCCTTCGGTGCGGACGAGAGCGGTCACCGAGTCGTCCACGTCGTAGGTGCCCTCGTAGTTGGGAGGACCTGCCCACATGTTCGTGTATGTATAGTTGGGCATATCCTTGCCGAGCTTGCTGAATGCCTGGCCGGATACCGTGAGCGGCTGGGGATCGCCGGTGCAGTACATGACGATGTCGAGGTAATGGACGCCCCAATCGATCAGAGCACCGCCGCCGGCAATCGCCTTGGTCGTGAAGGCTCCGCCGAGTCCCGGGATGGAGCGGTGGGAGCGGAAGCTGACGTAGACGTGATACACTTCGCCGAGATCGCCGTTCTCGATCATTTGCTTGATGATATTGACTCCGGTATTGAACCGGTTGACTACGCCGATGTTGAGCACCTTGCCGGTTTCGTGCTGGACCTTCTGCATCTCCAGCGCTTCGGCGTACGTCCTCGCGGCCGGCTTCTCGCACAGCACGTGCTTGCCCGCCCGCAGGCAATCGATCGAAATCGAAGCATGCCCGTTGTTCGGCGTGCAGATCGATACCGCTTCGACCTCGGGATCGTCAAGAATGACGCGATAATCCTCCACCGCCGTGCCGCAGCCGTAATCGCTCACCGCTTTTTCGGCCCGTTCCTTGATAATGTCGCAGAAGTATTTGATTTCCGCGTCCGGGTTGGCCATATACGCTTTGATATGCGCGCTGTTGGCGATCGTTCCGCAGCCGATGACGGCCACTTTGATTTTACTCACCGCTATCCCTCCCAGGGGAGCTGTCGCATGGTAGCGCTTCCGAAATATGTCCTGCCGCGGAGCGCATGCCCGACAGATCCGATTTGTGTGTCAAGTTCATTGTACCGGGACGGCCGAGATATACCAAGAGGTTTTCTCGAAATTTTTCCCGTATTTTTGTAGGCGTCCCGTCTCCCTCTAGGGGTCGGAGGGGAAAACGTCGCGAAGCTCCGGTCACGGTGGTGCTCGGCATCTTCAAGACGGTGGTCACCCACTAAACGGGCCGCCGAACATTCGGTTCGACAGAACCTTTGTTTAAAGGGTGACAGCCTCGGGTAAGAAATAAAAAAATTCGCCTGTTACGCACGAGCTTGGGGGTATCGCTCATGAACCACGAGGAATCACGCAGCAGAATGGAACAGCAGGGGGACCCGGCTAGAGACCGCTATTATCCGGAGCACGCTCCGTACGCCTCCGAACAGGAGAAGAGGGAGGATTCGCCGACGGCAAATGGGAAAGCGGTTTCCGCACCGGGGGAGTCCGGCTATGAGGACGTTTTGTCGGCCGGCGCGGCCGGATTGCCCGATGCTGCTGCCAGACTACAGGGCATTCCGTTCGAGAGCAAGGGTCTGACCCTGCCCGGAGGAGGGGCGGCCGGCGGCGCAGGAAGCGGCGCCGGGCATCCGAAGAAGGAAAAGGCGGCGCAGCCCGTCCGCCGGCGCAGCCGGATTTGGCGCGTGCTCGGCTTCAGCTTCCTGGGCATGTTCCTGCTACTCCTCTCGGGGGCCGGCTGGGCCTACTGGAAGGGAATGCAGCTCTATGAGCAGTCCAATATCGCGGCGCTCGGCAAGGAGCCGCAAAAGCCTACCGTGCTGTACGACCGCAACGGGGAGGTCATTACGGAGCTGACCAACTCTCGCTTCGAGTATATTCCGCTCGATCAGGTCGCCCCGATTATGCTGGAGGCGATCGTCGCCGTCGAGGACTCCCGTTTCTACGAGCACAAAGGCGTCGATCTGCAGGGAATCGCCCGCGCCACCTACAAGAACCTGAGGGCGGGCGCTGTCGTCGAGGGCGGCAGCACGATTACGCAGCAGCTCGCCAAGATGACGCTGTTCTCGTCCGAGCAGACCTATTCCCGCAAACTGAATGAAGCAATGGCCTCGCTCAAAATCGAGAATACATACACCAAAGATCAGATCCTCGAAATGTACCTGAACTCGATCTATTACGGGAACGGGGCCTACGGGATTCAGCGCGCGGCCCAAATTTATTTTGGCAAGCCGGCTTCCGAGCTGACTCTGGCCGAGGCGGCGCTGCTCGCCGGGATGCCCAAGGCGCCGAGCAACTATTCGCCGGTCGACAATCCGGACAAGGCGCTGGCCCGCCGCAACCTCGTGCTGCAGCTGATGGCAAGCCAGGGCAAGATCACCGCCGAGGAGCGGGACGCCGCCATAGCGGAGCCGATCAAGCTGATCGAGACGCCGATCTTGAAGCAGGTCGACAAGTACCCATCCTACGTCAACTATGTCATTCAAGAGGCGATTGTAAAGCACGGACTGACCGAGAAGGACATCCTGTCGCAGGGCCTCGCGATCTATACGAATCTCGATCCGAAGGTGCAGAACGCACTGACCGATGTCTACAACAACAATGCGTTATTCCCCGAGGACGCGGGCGGGCTGCAAAGCTCCGCGGTCGTGCTCGATCCGGCCAGCGGGGCTATCCGGGGTATCGCCGCGGGCCGCAACTTCTACGAGCAGAAGTTCCGCAGCTTCAACTACGCGACCCAGCTGAAGCGGCAGCCCGGCTCCAGCATCAAGCCGGTGGTCGTCTTCGCTCCGGCTCTGATGGCGGGATTCAAGCCAAACGATCTAGTTAACGACGTGGAGACGGAATTCGCCACCGGCTACAAGCCGCTCAACTACGGCAAAAAGGAGCACGGCTGGATCACGCTCGAGGAGGCGCTAATCCAATCGTACAATATCCCGGCCGTCGCCCTCCTGAACGAGGTCGGGATCGGCAAGGCGCTGGACTTCGGCCGCCGGGCCGGTCTTCCGCTGCTAGATGAGGACCGCGTGCTGGGCACCGCGCTGGGTGGCCTCCAGCAGGGCGTCTCGCCGCTTCAGATGGCCCAGGCCTACACGATGTTCGCCAATGGCGGCAAGATGGCCGAGGCGTACGCGATTACGAAGATCGTGGACCGTCAGGGACAGGTGCTGAAGGAAGCGAAGCCGCAGGCGAAGCAGCTGCTCGATCCTTCTATCGCTTACCAGATGACCCAAATGCTCCAGAAGGTCATTACGAACGGAACCGGGCAGATGGCCCAGATCGGCCGTCCCGTCGCCGGTAAGACGGGAACGACGCAGCTGCCGAACATCGCCGAGTTCAAGGATGCCCGGGGGAACCAGCTCGACGGCTCCAAGGACGCCTGGTTCGTCGGCTATACGCCGGAGCTCGTCACCGCGATCTGGCTCGGGTATCCGATGACGAACAAGACTCACTACCTGACGACCACCGGAGGCAAGGAGCCGGCGAAGCTGTTCCGCGAGGTCATGACCAGAGCGCTCGACGGCGTTCCGGCCAGCGACTTCGTGCCCCCGGAGAACTTCACGCCGATCGGGGGGCAGATCCGCTACGTAAACGGGGAGTATCCGGTGACGCCGACCCCGGCCAAACGCGTCGCGGTCGTGTCCAAGCCGCCCGCCGAGACGCCGGCCCCCCCGGATATGACGCCGCAGAAGGCAGCAGTGCCGGAGGAGAGCAAGGAAACAAACGGCAAGGGACAGGAGCCTGGCGCGGGCAAGGACGACAGCCGGAAGGATGAGAGCCGAGACGACGGCAAGAAGGAAGAGAAAAAAGACGAAGGCAAAAAAGACGACGGCAAAAAGGACGAGAAGAAGGAGGAGAAGAAGGACGACGGCAAGAGCGGAGGCGGGAACAAAGACGACGAAAAGAACAACGACAAAAAAAAAGAAGCCGGGGAGGGGACAAGCCCGGTAGAAGCAAGCCCTAACCCGGCCGGGCTAACGGCGAGCGGCGGAACGTCTTCCGCTCCATCGCAAGAGCCTACTCCTTCCCCGTCGTCTTGACCGGACACAGCAGAGAGTTCCCCCTGCTGCAGCACTTGATTGAAAAGGACGGCACGCTCCGGCAGCCATGCCGTCCCATCTGCCGTTACGGCCGGCTTCCTCCGGGAAGCCGGCTTTGTCATGGAGAGGTTCAAAGAATGTTCACGGGCGAGGAGCAGGAGAACCAGTGGCTCCGGATAAGCTGATTAGAGTAAAGAAGGAAGAGAGGGAGGCGAAGCGATGCTGATTCCGATTGAGGAGCTCCCCCGGGACAAACGGATTGCGGGCGTGCATGCCATTCCGCTTGCGGGGGACGGTGCCATTGTCATGGTGTGGGACCGCAACGAGTCACGGCTGACGACGGTGGGCGGACGGGTGGAAGGAACCGAGACGCCGATGGAGGCACTCGACCGGGAGACGGTGGAGGAGGCGGGCCTGCTGCTCAAGGCGGAGCGGGTTCCCGTCGCCTGCTGGCATTGGGCGAGCACCGATACGTATACCGTCTATTTTGTCGCCGAGGTGGACCGCCTCGTCCCGATGCCGGACGGGTTCGAGACGAGCGGGCGGGTCGTCAGCTCCTTCGAGACGGCCGGGCTTATGGTGAGGACGCTTGAGGGGGCGGGTCCCCGGCTAGAAATACTGAGGTTAGCGGAAGAAAAGGCCCAAAAGCTGGGGATGGGCGGGGTTGAGCCGCGCTCTCTCCCGAATATTCCCCAAATCCCGGATTGACGCTGGGTCGCGGCGGGGCAATAATTAAGGAAAAATAACGGCCTAAGGTGGAGACGATGAGAGAACCTTTCGGCGACCGGCCCCGCTTCCTAAGCGAAGTGGGCGGTTGGTGCTGAAAGCTCATCGTTTTTTTTATGGAAACAGGGCCTGGCCAAACCCAAGGAGAGAAGATTAATGAACAAGCCATTGGTTATCGCTCACCGGGGGGCTTCCTCCGAAGCGCCCGAGAACACGCTGGTTGCTATGCGCATCGGCATCGAACAAGGCTGTGAAGGGATTGAATTCGATATTCATCTGACCAAGGACAACCAAATCGTCGTCTGCCACGACGCCAAGGTCGACCGGACGACGAACGGAACGGGAGCGATCCGCGACATGACGCTGGAGGAGCTGCGGCAGCTCGATGCCGGCAGCTGGTTCGACGAGAAGTTCGCCGGCGAGAAGGTTCCTACGCTGGAGGAAGTTTTCGCGCTCGCGCCGGCCGACATGCTGCTCAACATCGAGCTGAAGGAAAGCTATGGCGGCGCGATCGAGCCGGTTTTGGCGGAGCTGATCCGGCGTCATAACCGTCTGGACAGCGTGGTTGTATCCTCTTTCTTCCACAAGACGCTGGCCCGGCTGCGCGAGATCGACCCCGAGATCAAGGTCGGCGCTCTGTACGCCCATGATTTTCTCTCGCACCGTCAGTTCGCGGAGAGCTACCCGATTCCGCTCACTTCGCTCCATCCGGGATACAAGTACATTCCTTGCGAGGACATCCGGGAGTCGGTCGCGGCCGGCTTCAAGGTCTACGTCTGGACGGTCAATCACCGCGAAGATATGGAGAAGCTGGCGGCGTGCGGCGTGTCCGGGATGATCTCGGATAAGCCGGGCTTCCTGCGCGAAGTAGTCGACAGCCTGTAGCTCCTCCTCCACTGCCTTCAACCGATCCCGGTTGGAGGCAGTTTTTTTGTCCGGCGGCAGAGAACGTGCCAGGCGGAGGCGTCTATTCACAAAACCTCCTTGATTTGTAGAGGAAGAAAATGGTGATCGGTTGAACAGGTCCGTATTAAGATAAAATGGGCGCCGCTCTGAGGCGCGGCTGCCTGCCGCCAGGCCGCTGTCGTTAGCCGCAGTTCTCATCGGTGAGGACAGGGCTGTGGCCGGGAAGGAATATTGGCGGTATTACGGGGCGGGGCCCGAACTGCGGCCGGAGTCACAGGCAAAGGTATGACCGGGATTATTACCAAGATATGACTTTCTCCACCTGTCGACCGGCGACCGTGCTGGTATGCTGGGAGAGACAGAGAGATTGCGGGTTGAGGAAGGATGGAGGAACAAACCGGATGGGGAAGTTAACTAGCTTTTCAATGAAGAACGTGGCGGCGATCATCATCCTGTCGCTGCTGCTGCTGGGCGGAGGGATCTATGCCTCGTCAACGCTCAAGGTCGAGAGCATGCCCGATATTTCGTTCCCGATCGTGATGGTGAACACCCAGTATTTGGCGCCACCCAAGGATATTCTGGAGCAGGTGACCAAGCCGCTGGAGAAGTCGGTTTCGAGCCTGGAGGGATTGAAGACGCTGACGAGCACGTCAAGCGACAATTTCTCCTCGATCATTCTTGAGCTCGAGCAGGACAAAAAGCCGGACGATGTCAAGAAGGACATCGAGAGCCTGATTGCCAATGTCAAGCTGCCCCAGGCGGCGGAGAAGCCGCGGGTCGAGACGATCGGCTTTGCCTCGCAGCCCGTCTACTACATGGCGGTCTACGGCGAGAACGGAATGAACCAGGCGGAGCTCGACAAGCTCTACAAGGATGTCATTCTGCCGGGCTTCAATTCGCTGAAGGGCATTGACCACGTCGACTCCATCGGCAACCAGGAAGCGACACTGACGATCAAGCTCGATGCCGACGCGGTGAACAAGTACGGCTTTACGCCCAGCCAGGTGACGGGTTACATACAGGCCGCTCTGACGGAGAGCCCGGCCGGCTCGGTGGAATTCAACGGCAATACCCAGATGGTGCGGATTAAAGGAGAGCTCGACACCATCTACAGCCTGGACCAGCTCAAGCTGATGACCGGCAAAGGCGAGACGATCCTCCTGAAGCAGCTCGCCCGAGTGGAGGCGATCAACGAATCGACATTCCTCGCCCGGCTCGACGGCAAGCCGGCGATCGGGGTCCATCTGTACAAGACGAAGGAAGCCAACGCGGTAGAGTTCGCCGATGCGGCGGACGCCCTGATTGCCGGATGGAAGACAACGCAGCCGAACATTGCGTTCCATACCGTCTACAACTCGGCGGTCGATATCAAGCATTCCATTAACGGGATGGTGCGGGAGGGCGCGCTCGGCGCGGCACTCGCCTCCCTGATGATTTTGCTGTTCCTGCGCAATATCCGCATGACGTTGATCGTTCTCGTCTCGATCCCGCTGTCGATCGTCATTACGCTGCTGTTCATGGCGCCGCTCGGCATCTCGCTGAACATCATGACGCTCGGCGGCATGGCGATCGCCATCGGCCGGGTCGTGGACGACGCCATCGTCGTCATTGAGAACATCTACAGCCAGCTGCAGAAGGCGCAGGAGCGCAACGAGTCCGTCATTTTGTACGCGACCAAGCAGGTCTCCTCCGCCATTACGTCCTCGACGATTACAACGGTCGGCGTCTTCGGTCCGATCGCGTTCGTGACGGGCGTCGTCGGCGAAGTGTTCCGCCCGTTTGCGATTACGCTGGGCGTGGCTCTGCTGTCCTCGCTGCTCGTCGCGCTGACCGTCATCCCGATGCTTGCCAAGCTGATGGTGATGCGCAGTGCGAGCATCAAGCACGTCGAGCATGCGGAAGGGCCGGTAACGAGACGGTACAAGAAGATTTTGCTTTGGTCGCTCAAGCACCGGTTCAAGACAATGGGCATGGCGGCTATCCTGTTCTTCGCCTCCCTGATCCTGATCGTGCCGCAGCTCGCCAGCACCTTCATGCCGGAGAGCGAAGCGGATAAGCAGATGCTGTTCCAGATCAAGATGCCGCGCGAAACATCGCTCGAGCTGATGGATGCCAAGGTGAAGGAGATCGAAGCGCTCCTCGGAGAGACCAAGGACAACGCCGGCAATCCGATGTTCACCGGTATCGAATCGCTGATCGGCTACGATTTCACCAAGGACCGGGTGCCTTACAAGGCGACCCTGTTCGCTGAGGCGTCCGAGGTGACCGATGCCAAAGCCGCGCTCAAGACGTACAAAGAGAAGATTCTATACGAGCTTCCCAAAGGCTCGACGGTCGACGGCTCGCTGATCAGCTTCGGAGGCGATGGAGGAGGCGGTACGGACTTCTCCTATAAGCTCAAGGGCGATGACCAGCTCGTGCTGAAGCAGGCCGCGGCCATCGTGGAAGAGAAGATGAAGGAATTCCCGGAGCTGAGCTCCATCAAGGATAGCCTGAGCGAGTCCAAAACCGAGGTGGAGATTACCGTCGACCAAAACAAGGCGCGTCTCTACGGCATGACCTCCGCCCAGGTGCTCGAAACCGTGAACGGCTGGATCGGTGAACGCAGCCTCGGCGATCTCAAATTCGATAACGTTCTGTACGAAACGAAGGTTCAGCTGAACGAGCAGGACATTAACTCGGTCGACAAGATCGGCCGTCTGCAGATTACGGCTCCGACAGGCGCCAAGCTGTACCTGAACGAGATCGCCAAAATCCGTCAGGTGGAAGCGCCGGTCTCGATCAGCCGGGAGAACCAGAGCCAGGTCCTCAGCATCAGCGCCAAGATCGAGAGCGCCGACAAGGGCGGTGTCAGCAAGAAGGTCTCGGCGGAGCTTGACAAGCTGGAGCTGCCGTCCGGCGTCAGCCGGGAAGTCTCCGGTATCTCCGACGACATGGCCGAAGGCTTCGCCCAGATGTTCGTGGCCATGGCGGCCGCCATCTTCATCGTCTACTTGATCATGGTGCTTGCTTTCGGCAATGCCAGCGCTCCGTTCGCGATTCTGTTCTCGCTGCCGCTCGCCGTCATCGGCGGCCTCGTCGGACTTCTCGTGACGGGCGAATCCATCAACGTTACTTCGCTGATCGGCTTCCTGATGCTTATCGGGATTGTCATCACGAACGCCATCGTTCTGATCGACCGTGTCCAGCAGCTGCGCGAGGAAGGCCATTCCGTCCGTGATGCGCTCGTCGAAGCGGCCATGACGCGGCTGCGTCCGATCATCATGACGGCCGGGGCGACCATTCTCGCTCTGATGCCGCTCGCCCTCGGAATGTCCAAGGGGACGATCATTTCCAAAGGATTGTCGGTCGTCGTGATCGGCGGCCTCACCACTTCGACGGTGCTGACGCTTCTAATCGTGCCGATCGTGTACGAATTGATCGAGAGCTTCAAGCGGCGCATGGCCCGACTGTTCCGCCGACCCGCTGCCCAGCCGCAGGTGCAGAATGCGGCAAGGCCTTAAAGCAAGAACGAATAAAGGAGAATCTAGCATGAAGAAGCAGAACGGATCATTGTTGCATGTGCTGAACTATAAACGGGCCGCTGCTGCCGCTTGCGCCGTCGCTGTAAGCGTGGCTATCCTAGCGGGCTGCACGGGCAAGACGGAGCCGCCGCTCGCTGCGGCGGCCCAGGAGAATCAGCTGAAGCCGGTCAAGACTACCCCGGTCGTCAAGAAGAAGATCGGCGAGCCGCTCGAGCAGGTGGCGGAGGTCGTCCCCTCGCTCCAGATGGACGTCATCGCCAAGGCAAACGGCGACGTGGTGCAGGTGCTGAAGAAGCGTGGCGATGCCGTGAAGGAAGGCGAGGTCATCGCCCGGATCGACACGAAGGACATCGCCCTGCAGAAGGAGAAAGGGGAACTCGGCATCAAGAGCGCCCAAGCCCAGCTGGACAAGGCGAAGGAAGATTACCGCAACGGGCTCGACGAGATGCGCAGCGCCATCGAGAAGATGGAGAAGGCGCTGGCCGATACCCAGAAAAATTTCAACAAGCTGCGCAACGATTACGATGACGGCTTGATTACGAAGCTGCAGCTGGAGCAGGCGGAGACGCAGTTGAACAGCCAGAAGATGGACATCGACATTCAGAAGAAGAAGCTGAAGACGATGGAAGAGACCAACTCGCTGGCCGCGCTGGAGGTGCAGCTGCAATCGTCCCGGCTCGGCGTGCAGGAGATCGAGCGGAGCCTCGACCATTACGTCATCACCGCCCCGATCAGCGGCGTGCTGACGGAGCTGCCTGTCGTCGAAAAGATGACGGTCGCTCCGGGCACCCCAATCGGGCAGATCCAGCAGATGAATCCGGCCAAGATCAAGGCCGATCTTACTGAGCAGGCGGCCGCTTGGCTGCGCGGTAAGCAGGAAGCGACCTTCTACATCGCGGGTGATGGAACGAAGCGGACGGGCAAGATTACGTACCTGGCCGACATCATGAACACCTCGACCAAGACGTTCGAGCTCAATCTCGAGGCGGATAACGCCGATCAGGCCATAAAGCCCGGCACGCGGGTACAGGTGCTGCTGAACGGCGAAGCGGAGACCAACGTTCTCTCCGTGCCCGTCGCAAGCATCGTTCGGGAGGGAAGCGACAACTATGTCTTCGTCCTTCAGCAGGATACGGTGGAGAAGCGCAAGGTCGAGCTGGGCCGCATTCAGGAGCTGGATCAGGAGATTTTGTCCGGCGTAAAGGAAGGGGAGCAGCTCGTCATCTCAGGGCAGCACCAGCTCAAGGATAAGGAAAAGGTACAAGTCGCCAAACCAGCCGAAACGAAGTAAGGCCGATAGAACGCCAGGGAGGAAACTACGTGAAACCGAACAAGAATTGGAAGCTAACCGCCGCCGCCGTCGTCCTGTCGGCCTCGCTCTTCGGCACCGTCTATCCGGCGGCTGCCTCGGAAGGAGCCGGGACTACGGCTTCGGTCGGCACTTCGTATTACCAGTTGAACAGCCAGCTCTCCGTGAGCGTGAAGAGCGTGCTGAACGAGAGCAGTCCGGACGGTGCGCAGATCGGTGCCGTCGTGCGGATGAAGAACGGCAGCGGCAAAGCCGTTCGCGTTCCCGATTACGACGTGCGGGTGAGGACCGACGACGGTATGGAATACATCCTGCAGCCGAGCGCGGCCAACGCACGGAGCGTCAAGGCAAGAGAAGAGATCGAGCTCAGCTATCTCGTCAGCGTCGACGGAATGGATTCGTTCGAAGTAACCGAGCTTGCCTGGGTCGACGTGGACGTTTACGTCTATCCCAAGCAAGAGACCGATAAGCTGGTCGTTCCGGTGGGAGATATCCAGTGGACGGGCAGCGAGGCGGAGATTACGGAGAGTGGCGCACTCAAGGGCTGGGAAGACGCGTTCGCGATTCCTTCGCTCAAATCGCCGCTTGTCTACAAGCCGGTGCAGTACGATTTGACCTATACCGAGCAGGGGCGCGCGGCGACCGTGACGTTCCTCGTCACCAATCCGGGCAGCTCCCGCGAGACAGTCCCGGATTTCCGGATCGAAGGCAAGGGCAAGGACGGCAATTACGCCGGCCAGCGCGTCGAGCAGAACGCGTTGCAGATCGAGCCGGGCGGCAAGTCCTATCTCCATTACGCGATTCCGCTGAAGGAAAACGTGACGCTGGAGAGCCTGAACGTGCTGACGCCCGAGACGTTCGTCACGATGGATGCCAAAGGGCAGCCCGCGCCTCTTCAGTACACGATCGGGCGGCTGAACGTCCTGCTGCCCAAGCAGCAGAATCTGCCCATCACCAGCCTGCCGCTCTACACGCCGGGCTCGCCCGTCAAGCTGGACCCCGTCAGCGGCCTTGTGCCATCGAACGTCGACATCTCGATGATCGAGCTGCGGATGCACGAGAACAGCGGAGAAGGCTACAAGACCGCCATCGCCAAGTTTAAAGTGACGAACCGCGGAGAAATTCCGGTGCCGGTGCCGCCGTTCCAGGCGGAGCTGCAAAGCGCGGACGGCTTCCGGTACGCCGGGACCAGGCAGCTGACCTCCACGGCTTCGATCATGCCGAATCTTGGCTATGTATTCAGCTACGCGTTCGCCATTCCGGCAACCGAGGACGGCAGCACGCTCGGCCTGCGCCTTCTGGATTCGGTCTCGGCGGCTCCGTACAAAACGACGCTCGGAGCGGTCCGCGTAGCGGCCACCGAGTCGACCGACGACGGAGATACGATGAGCTTCTACCCGTTCCAGGTGAAGCTGAATTACTGGACCATCTCGGCCAATATCGGCCAGAGCATGACCGGCCTGCCGAACTATTCCTATAAGATGAAGCTGGATCTCGACCTCGAGCGCACGGACACGGTTGTCGTGGACCAGAATTTCTCCAAGATGGAGATCGAGCTCGTCGACTCTCTCGGCCGGACGCTCGGTTCGGAGACACGCTCCTTCACGGGCGCGAATCGGATCATCGACGGACAGCAGACGTTCACCTTTGCCGACCTTCGGACGGAGCAGCTTGCGTATCCGATTACGGTGAATATATACGAGACGATCGAGACGCCGACCGGCGTCGCCAAGCGGCTCGTCAAGACGCTGAAGCAGTAGTCCGTTCTCTTCGGAACAAGCGCTCCTGTGATGCCCCCTTCCCCTGCGGCGAATGCTGCAGGGGAAGGGTTTTTTTGCAGGAAGAGCGGAGCGGTGTAAACTGGAATATGAAATAAAATTACAAAAAGCATGTTGTCGAATGTAACTAAATTCATTATACTTACTTTAAGCGGTTACACTGTTACGGCGGCTTCATTCGCCGTTGTTCGGCTACTCAGGCAACATCCAGGAAGGGATTGGTTCGCATATGATTAGGGGAGGGCTGATAAGCCTCAAGGAAGCACTGAACTCCCTGAAGCCGATGGAACGCAAGGCGGCCGAATTCATTCTGCAGTACCCCGACAAGGTCGTCAATTTGTCCGTTCAGAAGCTTGCTGAGCTGGCCGGGGTCAGTGTGGCGACGATCATTCGTCTGTCGCGCTCGCTGCAGTTGAAGGGCTACCAGCAGCTCAAGCTCAAGATTGCAGCGGATCTGGCCCAGCACAATCCGGAAGAGGATTCGTACCAGGAGATCAAGATGGATGGGTCGACCGGCGCGCTGGTCCGGTCCATCTCGCATAACAATATGCAGTCAATTCAGGACACGATGGGCGTGCTGAGAGAAGAGGATCTGGAGCTGGCGATCGAAGCGATGAGCGGAGCCCGCCGCATCACCATCTTCGGGGTCGGCGCGTCGGCAGTCATCGCAGAGGACTTTCAGCAGAAGCTGACCCGGATCAACCGCTGGTGCGACGCGGCATACGCCTTCAACAGCCAGGCGACCATCGCCGCCAACCTGACGGAGCGGGACGTCGCTTTCGGCATCTCGTACTCCGGTCTGACGGAGGATATTATCCAGTCGCTGACGATCGCCAAGGAGAGCGGGGCCAAGATCGTGACCCTGACGAAATTCGGAACGAATCCGGTCGCAGAACTGGCCGATATCCGGCTGTTCACGAGCTCGCTTGAGCAGAGCATCCGCAGCGGCGCGATGGCATCCCGCATCGCCCAGCTGAATGTCATTGATATCTTGTTTGTAGGAATAGCAAGCCGCAACTACGAGGAGAACATTCAGGCACTTGAAAAAACGCGCAAAGCGGTAAAGGTGACGAAGCGAAATGGATAAACTCGATCAGTTGTTGGAGCGCTGGGTGGAAGAGAAGAGGATACCGGGCGGAGTAGTGGATATCTCGGTCGGCGACCGGTTCCGCTACCGCAAGGCAGTTGGCTGGTACCATGACGGCAGCGGCAGGCGCCCGATGCAGCTGTCGACGATGTTCGATGCGGCCTCGTTGACGAAGGTAACGTCGACGCTGCCGTCGGTTCTGTCGCTGGTCGCGGACGGGCGGCTCGGTCTGGACGATCCGGTCGCCCGCTACCTGCCGGCCTTCGGCTCGCCGGAGGTGACGATCCGGCATCTTTTGGCCCACCATTCGGGGCTTCCTGCCGACTTGACCGGCCACAAGAACCGGGAAGGGGGTCGGGATATCGCCGGCGAGGTGATGAGCCTGTCGCTTCTCAGCCCGCCGGGAACCGAGGTGAGGTACAGCGACCCGGGGTTCATCCTGCTCGGCTGGATCGTCGAGAAGCTGACCGGCGAACGGCTCGACGCTTACGCCAAACGGGTCGTCTTCGAACCGGCCGGCATGACCGACTCGACTTTCAATCCGCCCGCCGCGCTGCGCCCGCGGATCGCGGCCACCGAAGCGTATAAGGACGGATTCATCCATGGCGAAGTGCATGACGAGAAGGCGTTCCTGCTCGGAGGCGTATGCGGGAGCGCGGGTCTGTTCACCACGGCCGACGATCTGTTTCGGTATACGAGGCGCTGGCTTTATCCGGACCGGTATCCGCTTCTGACGCCGGAGCTTGTACGCGAGAGTACCCGGACGCAGGCCCCTACCCGGGGACTTGGCTGGCAGGTATGGGCCGGAGAAGAGGATGGGCTCAGCTGCGGGCCGTTATGGCCGCACGGCAGCTTCGGGCATACCGGCTTCACGGGAACCAGCGTCTGGATTGCTCCGGAGCAGGAGCTGACCGTCATCTTTTTGACAAGCGGGGTGCATTTTGGACGGAGCAATCCGGTCCGCTTCTTGCGGCCGGAGCTGCACAGCCTGATTTATACCTCGTTATTCGGAGAGTGAGCGCCGCACAGGCGGCGCCAGGCTTCTCCTCCGAGGCATCCGTGAGGAAGAAGGGAATGAAACCGCTTTCTGTCTAGACTAGAGCCAAGACGAAGCGAACCGACATGAATTGAGCCGCATGTCCGCTGCCAGCAGCCTCCGGCGGCCAGCCATCCTGGCAAGGCAGTTCCCCGCCGGGCGAAGGAACCCGGGGGCTTCGGTGGGTGAGGCGGCGGAGGCGGAAGAGACGCGTCGCCGGACACCGGGACAGCCGCCGCAGGGCGGCTTCCGAAGAGACAGGGAGGGATAGAGCATATGGAACCAGACGTTCAGCCGAATGTGTTGACAGAGCAGAGGAACGAGAATACGACGAATTTGGACCAGCTCAGCATCCAAGAGATTGTGGAAGCGATGAACCGGGAGGACCAGAAGGTCGCCCATGCTGTGGAGGAAGCGGTACCAGCCATTGCGGCGGCGATCGAAGCGATTGTGGAGCGAATGGAGCAAGGCGGTCGGCTTTTCTATATCGGGGCGGGGACGAGCGGCCGGCTGGGGGTTCTCGATGCCTCCGAATGCCCGCCGACCTTCGGCGTGCCGCGTGAGCTCGTCACCGGCATTATCGCGGGAGGGCCAACCGCCCTGCAGAATGCGATCGAGAACGCCGAGGATGATCCCGAGGCGGGCGCACGGGACGTGGCGGCGCAAATTACGGACAAGGATGCGTTGGTCGGCATTGCCGCCAACGGAGGGACGCCGTATGTGCTGGGCGCGATCCGCAAAGCCCAAGAGATCGGCGCGGTGACGGCAGGCATCTCGTGCAACAAGGACACCAAGCTGAGCGCCGAGGCGGAATATCCGATCGAGCTGCTCGTCGGACCGGAGGCGGTTACCGGCTCCACGCGGCTCAAGGCGGGCACCGCCACCAAGATGGCGCTCAACATGATCACGACGACGGCGATGATCAAGCTTGGCAAGGTATACGGCAACCTGATGGTCAACGTGCAGGCGACCAATGCCAAGCTTCGCGACCGGGTCGTCCGCATTATCGCGCAAGCGACCGGCTGCGACCTCGCGACGGCCGAGGAGATGAACAAGCGCGCGGACGGTGATGCCCGCGTCGGCATTCTGATGCTCAAATTCGGAGTGCAGGCCGACGAAGCGCGCCGGGCGCTCCGCGTCACGAACGATCATTTTGGCCGTGCGGTCGAGCTGCTGGAGCAGCAGGCGGCAGCCGCCAGCGAATAGCCGCAGCGGAGGAGGCTCCTGGCCTTTGCCGGGAACGTGCGCCGTGAGGCGAAACGGCTCCGGAGCCCGGAGGCTTCGGGGGCGGAGCGGGAAGCGGACAACGAATAGGCGAAGCAGGGACGTCTTGGGAAGACGGCCCTTTTTGCCGTTGTCAAAGTGGCCGGCCGTAGAACACGGGCGATAAGGGAACGAAGCGATACCTTGTCCGGAAGCGGGGAGCAGCGTCAGCGTGGCCGGCGGCGAGAAGGCCAATAGGAGGCGAGGAGAAGGACAGATGCGGCAGGCAAAGGATTGACCGAGGGAAGCCGGTCCTGTATTCTCAAGCGCATAAGGCATTAGACGGATAACCGCCCGTTACCGGCGGAGAAAGGCGGGGACAGAACATGAGGCCAAAGGAAGGAATCGTGGCAAGGCGGAGCCTGTCGAAGGACGAGCTCGGCATGCTGAAGGAGCTGGCCGACCGGGTGAACGCGGAGGACGGCATCGCCATAAAGCTTAATTGGGAGACGCTGAAGGGCCGCAAAGGAAGGGAAACGAACGACTATTGTTATTATGCCGGCGGCCGGCTCGTCGGGTTCCTCGGACTGTATATTTTTCGGGACGAGGAGGCCGAGGTCAGCGGACTCGTTCATCCGGACTACCGGCGGCAGGGGATTTTCACCCGGCTCGTGAAGAGGGCCGCGGACGACTGCAGCGCGCGCGGCATTCCGCAGCTGCTGTTCATCTGCCCGCGGGACTCCGGCAGCGGCCATGCGTTCCTGCGGAGCTGGGGAGCCGATTACTCGTTCTCCGAGTATGTGATGGAGCGGCCGGCCGGAGTCTCGGACGATCCACAGGTGGATAGGAGCGGGGAGGGCCGGAAGCCAGCCGAAGGCGTCACCCTTGTAGAGGCTTCGCTTAAGGACCGGGCGGTGCTGGGACGGATGAACCGGCTCGGCTTCGCTATGCCCGAGAAGGAAGCCGAGGAGTATGCGGGCGCTTTTCTCGGCAAGCCGGGCGAAGCTACCTATATCGGGCTGCTGGACGGAGAGCCCGCCGGCAAGATTTGCGTGCAATTCTCGTCTTCCCATTCGTTCCTGTATGGGTTCACCGTGCTGCCCGCCTTTCGGAGCAAAGGGATCGGCCGGGCGATGCTGGAGCAGACGATTGACGCCGTCCAGCATCATCAGGGAGACAAGCCGGTGCGGCTCGAGGTGGCGCTGGAGAACAAGGGGGCGCTGCAGCTGTATCTGTCGTGCGGCTTTCAGGAGCGCGCGATCCAGGACTACTTGGCGTACCGGCTGAGAGGACGCTGACGGAGGGCCTATGGGCCTTCCCTTATCAATAAAAAGCCCCCGCTCCCTACCGGTCAAGGCCGGGGCAAGGACGGGGGCTTTCGCCGCGCTTGTTATTCGAAGCGGACGACCGGATCGGTCTTGGCCGACAGCGTAGGCGCGAGGTTGGCGCGGCGAATGGCGAGGACGGCTGCCGTGGCGGCCACCGCCTTGATCAGATCGCCGGGCAAGTAAGGAAGCATGCCGAGCGTCATAGCCCGCGGCAGCGAGACGCCGGCGACGTGCGCGAGCCACGGAACGCCGGTTACGTAGAGCAGCAGGCTGCCGAAGAGCACCATGGCGAGCAGCAGCAGGACGAACGCTCCCGTGCGGGCGGACCGGAGCCGGGAAGCAACCAGGCCGATCAGGAGTGCGGCGAGCGGATACATCCAGATGAAGCCTCCCGTTGAGCCTAGCAGGTAGGGGAGGCCGCCGGAGCCGTGAATCAGCGGCAGGCCGAGCGCGGTCAGCAGGAGGACGGCTCCGATCGACAGAAAGCCGTAGAACGGGCCGAGCAGCGCTCCGGTTAGCATGACGGCGAAGTTTTGCAGCGTCAAGGGCACCGGCGAAAAGCCGAGCGGGATCGTTATGTAGCTCATGACGACGAACAAGGCGGCGAACAGCGCACTGTAAGTTACGCCGCGAATGGATAGACGGGGAAAGGTCATTGCATCTTCTCCTCTCATTTGTTAACCTAAATCACGAAACTATTGGTTAACAATTCGAAATTGTAGCACGTTCTTGCGTGTATGACTAGATGGTAGGTGAAAAAAGTGTCCGACTCCCCAGATTCGTTGCGACTGGAGGAAATAACCGTCGCTTTCCAGGGGGCGACCGGCATCCGGAAGGTGCTGACCGGAGTGTCCGTCGCGCTCCGGCCGGGCGACTGGGTGGCTGTCGTCGGCCGCAACGGCAGCGGCAAAAGCACGCTGGCCCGGGTGGCGGCCGGCTTGCTGCCCGTTTCCTCGGGCCGCATACGGCGAAGCACGACCGAAGAGCGCCGGATTGGCGTCGTGCTGCAGAATCCCGACGCCCAGCTGATCGGCACCACCGTCTGGGAGGATGTCTGCTTCGGCATGGAGACGGCTGGGATCGAGTCCGAGCGGATGCCCGAGACCGGCGCTTGGGCTCTGGCGATGACCGGTCTTGCCGGCTTGGAGGAGAGGGCGGTCGATAGCCTGTCGGGCGGGCAGAAGCAGCTGCTCGCGTTTGCGGGCGCGTTGGCGGCGGGCGCGGGCTTGTTCGTGTTCGATGAAGCGACCGCTATGCTGGATCCGCTGTCCGCCGAGCGGGTGCTGGCGGCGGCGGAGGAGCAAAAGCGGCGGGGCTCCGCCGTGCTTTGGGTTACCCAGCGGCTGGAGGAGCTGGCCTTCGCGGACCGCGTGCTGGCGCTGGATGAAGGCAGGACGGTCTATGAGGGGACGGCGGCCGGCTTTTTTTATGGGGAGGAGGCGGGTCTGGTATCCAGTCTGAGCGAAGCGGCGGTCATGGAGCAGGAAACGGGGGACGAACGGCCCGCCGGGTCCATCGCAGGCATGACGACCGGTCCCCATTCACCGGATAACCGCACGCCGTGCGAGCGGCTCGGCTTCCCGCCGCCCTACGTCGTCCGGACGGCCCAGGAGCTGCTCGCTCGGGGCGTTCCGCTCGGCGTACTGCCGCTCACCACTGAGGAGCTGGCGGATGCGCTGCCCGCCCTCGGAGACCCGGGCGGGGAAGGAGGAATCTCATGGATCTGAACGTCCGCGGCTTGGCTGCAGCGGCGTCCGGAACGGATCGTCTCCTGCTGGCGGAGATCGGCTTCGCCCTGCCGCCGGGCTCGCTGACGCTTGTGCTGGGCGCCTCCGGAGCCGGGAAGTCGACGCTGCTGGAGAAGCTGGCCGGGCTCGAAGAGCCGGCGGCGGGGGAGATCCGCTACGGCGGCGCTTCTCTCTGGATTCGGGGCAAACGGAACGCCAGGCTGCCGGCGGCTGCGGGCCTTGTCTTCCAGCACCCGGACCGCCAGCTGTTCGCCTCGTCGGTCCGGGACGAGCTGGCCTACTCCCTGCGGCCGCTTCGGCTTCCGCGCGAGGAGGCGGACCGCCGCATTCGGAGGGCGCTTGCCGACGCAGGCCTGCCCGACTCGGACGCCTTCCTCGGGCAGCCGCCTCTCACCCTGAGCGGCGGCCAGAAGCGCCGGGTGGCGCTCGCCTCGACGCTTGTCCTGGAGCCCGCCTGGCTGCTTCTGGACGAGCCGACGGCAGGGCTCGACCCGGACGGCATCGCGCAGCTTGCGGACGAGCTCGCCCGGCGGGCGGCAGCCGGAACCGGCATCGTCCTGGCGACGCACGAGCCGGAGCCGTTCCTGCCGGCGGCTGGCCAGGTGCTGCTCCTGAGCGGCGGGCGCCAGGCGTTCTTCGGCACGCGCGAGGAGCTGTACGCCCGGCCGGAGGCGCTCCGGCACGCCGGCGTCGGCCTGCCGCCCGGGCTCGCGCTGGCCGAGCGGCTCGCGGCGCGCGGCTACGCGCTGCCGGCGGGCCCGCTGGCGCCGGAGCGGCTCGCGGCCGAGCTGGCGCGCCAGCTGGCGCAGCCGAGCGCACCCGCGGCGCCAGGCGCGCCCTCGGCGCAGGCGCAGCCAAGCGCATCCGCGGCGCCAGGCGCGCCTTCGGCGCAGGCTCAGCCGAGCGCATCCACGGCGCCAGCTGCGCCCTCGGCGCAGGCGCAGCCGAGCGCATCCGCGGCGCCAGCCGCGCCCCCGGCGCAGGCGCAGCCGAGCGCATCCGCAGGCGCCTTCGCGCGGCGCGACCCGCGCGCGCTCTGGGTGCTGCTGCTGGCCCTGACGTTCGGCGTCTGGGCGCAGCGCGAGTGGACCGGCCTGCTGCTGGCCGCCGGGCTGACGGCGCTCCTGATCGGCCTCTCCCGCGTGCCGCTGCGCACGCTCGCCAAGGCGTCCGCTCCGGCGGCAGCCTTCCTCGCGCTGACGGTAGCCTTTGCGGGGCTGACCTTCCCGCCGGCCGGCCCAGAGGCCTTGCTGCCGCTCCGTGTCGGCTTCGCGCCGGCGGCGGCCGCAGAGACGCTGCTCCGGCTGTCCCGCCTCTACCTGCTTCTGCTGCTGTGGCTGCTGCTGCCGTTTAGCGTCAGCCACCTGCGGCTCCAGCGGGCGCTGCAGCAGACACTCGGCGGCCTTCGCCATCCCCGGCTGCGGGAGGCTGCCGAGGCGCTGTCACTTGCCGCCTCGCTTATTCTCCGCTTCGTGCCGCTCATCCTTGCCGAATGGCAGCGCTTCGTGAAGATGACGAGGGCGAGGACGAGAGCGGCCGGACGCCCGGGCTCCGTGCGGCTGCGGGATTTGGCGCCGCTCGTCATCCCGTTCTTGGTCTCGCTTCTTCAGCTGGCGGAGCAGAGCTCCCTGGCACTCGAGGCGAGAGGGTATGCACTGGGCCGGGGACGCCGGACGAGCGCGTTCCGGCTCACGATAACCCGGGAAGACGTGTGGTGGATGCTGGGCGGCGGCCTTGCCGGCCTGCTGCTCCTGCTGTACGCCCGGCTGATAGATTGATTCAAGGGAAGAGGACGGAAGGAACCGTCCTCTTTTTTTTTGGCTGGTTTCCGGAGGAGAAGAGGCGGACCGCCCCGGGATGTGCTATAGTGGCAGATAACAAAAAATGGAGGAGGAGGCCGTGAGATGTTTGATCCGACGATCTTCGATAACCTGAAGGTAGTGCTCGAAGGGAAGCTGTACGAGCTGGATCGCCAGGGGGAGGCGCTCGTTATCGGCCGGGAGGACCGGGTGGAACTCGCCGGGCTATCCCGTACGTTCCTGATGCGGCTGCGCCCGCCGTCCGGCAACTGCACGGCGGAGATCCGGCTGACGAGCGGACTGGCCGACTTTGCCGGAGAGCTGAGAGGGCTCCGGCTGGCGGGGAGCGACCCGGGGGCGGTGCTCACTGTCCGCTTCGAGCTGCCGGGCGCGAGAAGCGCCGACGCGGCGGAGCTGGACACCTGGCTGGCCGGCCAATGGAAAGACCAGGCGGACCTGCTCCATGAGAAGACGATGCAGGTGAACCCTCAGGCGGCGGACGGGGAGCCGGATGAGGGCCGTTACCGGATCACTCTGCGCTACCGCGGAAAAATCGACGAGGACGACACTGAGGAGCTCGAGGCGCTGGCCGCCTGGCTGCCGCAGGCGTTTGCCCGGATGGACGACTGACAGGCCGGGAGAAGCCTCCCGGCCCGTCAGTTCCCCATAGCCCGCTGCTCGCCGGCGGGCGCTTTTTTGTGCTTGCCCGCAAGGGTGGCGTATAATGGCAATATTCGACTTGCCCAGAAAGGAATTTGCTTACCCATGGCCTCTCAACAACCTGCCGCTTCCCGGCTGTCCGGCGTCCGGCGCTCGCTGACCCCCGGCCGCGTGCTGGGGGCGGTGCTGATGGGCACCTTGCTGCTCAAGGTGCTGCTCGTGCTGCTGCACGGCACCTATTACGATTACCAGTCGGACGACCGCGGCTACCTGGAGTCCGCACGCGTCCTGCTGGAGACCGGCCGCTTCACCTATAACGATCCGTCCAAGCCGACGGTCTTCATCACGCCTGCCTATCCGGGCTTTCTGGCTTCGCTTATGCTGCTGACAGGCCCCGGCGAGCTTCACGAGCAGACGGTTCGGATCGTGCAGGCCATCCTGGTGACCGTCTCGCTCTATCTGCTCTACCGGCTCGGCCGCCGGCTCGTCGGCGAACGGGCGGCTCTGTGGGGGACCGTGCTGGCAGCCTTCTACCCGCCGCTCTGGCTTATGTCCAATATGCTTTTCACCGAATCGCTGTTCCTCCTTATGGTCCTGCTGCTGCTCGGCGCCGCGTTCCGTGCGGAGGACCGCCCGACGGCAGGCTCCGCGGTCCTGTTCGGGCTGCTGTGGGCCGCCGCGGTTTACGTCCGGCCGACGATCGCGCTCTGGCCAGGGTTGTTCTTCCTCCTGCTGCTTGTCCGGCGCAGGATTCCGTGGCGGCGGCTCGCCGCCTGCGGCGCCATTGCCTCGCTCTTGTTCGTCCTCTGCCTGTCGCCGTGGTGGGTGAGGAACTACCAGGTATCCGGCGGCGACTTCATCCCGCTCACCAAGTCGAGCGGCAATCCCCTCCTCCTCGGCACGTTCCCGTGGACGGTGCCGGCCCTTTTCATGGAGGAGCAAAAGACATGGCATCCGACGGACGACCTGTGGGTGAACGACGAGCTCGATACACAGATGGCCAAGGAACGGATCGCGGAGGGATTCCGGGAGCACTTTTTCCTGTACCTGTCCTGGTACACGGTCGGCAAGTTCCTGCTTTTCTGGGGGGACGTTTTCTACTGGATGAAGCTTCCGGGCGTGCCGCTTCCTGTCGCGGTTCTCTATCATTATGTTCTGCTCGCGCTGGGGGCGGCCGGTCTGTGGCGACGGCGCCGTGAGAGCGGCACAGTGGCCGTCCTTACGCTGCTTGGGTACATGAGTCTTCTGCACATGGTCTACCTGGCGCATTCGCGTTATTCGGTCCCGCTCCTGCCGCTTCTGGCTCTGTACGCAGGGGCGGAGCTGCTCCGTCGCAAACAGCAGAGAAACCGCAAGAAACAGCAGGGCGAGGAGCAAGCAGCTTCCTTGGATGCCTAATAGGCGTCCAGGGCGTCAAATCCGGTGAAATCGCCGCTGGTGCCCGGTAGTGGATCATGCTACTTTGAAGGGGACTACAGGGGGAAAGAAGGAAACCGGACCGTGGGGCTGCCCAAAGAACTGCGCAGGCTGTTGCTCATGAACGCGTCATCGTTCGTCATCTTTAATTACATCGGGATTTTCGTCAATTTGTATATTTGGGAAAAAGGCCATCGAATCGGGGACGTTTCCTGGTTCAATTTGGTTCTCTTTCTCTTCTGGGCCGTCTCCTTTGCCGCCGGGGGACGGCTTTTGCTTAACCGGTCGGTCCGGCTGCTCTTCTGCCTCTCGGCCGCATGCGGGGGAACGGCCTTTCTGCTGCTGTCCTTCCTCCAGCTGGAGAGCCGGCTGCTATGGATCGCCGTTATTGGCATGCCGGTCGGGATGATGTGGGGCTTTTTCTCCTGCGCGCAGAACATGATGGTGACGCTGTCCGGCAGGGGACGCGATATCGGCAGCTTTTTTGCCGCGTCGACCACCGTCTCGCAGATCATCAACATGTCGGTTCCGCTGCTGTCGGCGCAAGTGATCCGCTGGTTCGGCTACGGCGGCTCGTTCGCCCTGATGCTCGTCTTCGTGGCGGTCATGCTGACGATGGCGGCTTCGCTGCCGCGCACGTCGCTGCGGGAAGAGCTGGCGGGTCCGGAGCCGTGGCACCGGCAGATGCGCTACTCCAACGTCTTCGTCACCCGGCAGTCGCGGTGGCTGCTGCTTTCCTGCATGGCCGCGGGCTTTTTCCTGCAGTTTCAGAATCTGTTCGCGCTCCTGTTTACCTTTAGCGTGACCGAGGACAAAACGATCATCGCGCTCCTTAACACGATGTATACGCTGTTCTCCCTGCTGGCGCTCTATCTGTACCGGAGGCTGAAGCTCAAGGAAGGGCGCTGGCTGCTCGTGTCCGTTCTGCTGCTGTCGTTCGGCTTCCTGCTCGTGCTGGTGCCGATGCCGCCGCTCTTGATCGCCTCCAACGTGCTGACGACGATGGGGCTGTTCTACTTCAGCACGTCGTGGAACGGGCAGCAGTTCCGCCTCATCAGCGAGCTGTCCGCCGTCCAGCAGTCGCGGATGCTCGTCTGGCGGGAGTGTGCGATCTGTCTGACGCGCTGTCTCATGCTGCTATTCGTGCTGTCGGTCGAGGAATTTGCGGGAGCCGCCTTCATCGCGCTCACAGGTCTCGCCCTGACAAGCCTTGTCGTGGTACCTTACCTGCAAAGCCGGAGCGTCCGCGCCCAATTGCCCGCCGCACCAACGGGAACAGGACAAATTTGATGGATAGTTGGAGGCGATGAAATAAAACTTGACAACCGGCGTGGACCTCCACATAATGGAATACAATAATCCAAAGACGCTGCTTGGGGAAAGAGACGATGAGAGAACCCGTAAGCCTGCTTCCTTCTGGTTTCCAGGGGGTGGACTGTGCTGGGACTTTCATCGTCTTTTTGCGTACCCAAAAAAACGGCGTTCATCCATAAAGCAACTTCTGTGGAAATAAATGGGTAAGAGGGAGGAAGACTTAGTTATGCCGATTACAGGAGAAATCCATCCGGAGGTCTGGCAGATCAGCCACTTGGATTTGACGCTTCGCATCATCCTGGCGCTGGTGCTCGGCGGACTGATCGGAATCGAGAGGGAATGGAGCAACCACGCGGCAGGGTTCCGGACGCATATTCTCGTCTGCGTTGGCTCGGCTGCCATCATGCTGCTGTCCATCTACGGCTTTGGGGAATTCGCGATGGAGCCCAACGTGCGGATGGACCCGGCGCGTCTCGCCGCCCAGGTGATCAGCGGTATCGGGTTCCTCGGTGCGGGGGCGATTCTGCGGACGGGGCCGACCGTTTCGGGGCTTACGACGGCGGCCTCCATCTGGGTGGTCGCGGCCATCGGTCTGTCGGTCGGAGCCGGCTTCTATTACGGCGCCATTCTGGTGACCGGCCTCGTGCTCGTCAGCTTGTTCTTCTTGAACAAGTGGGAGAAGCATCTGCTGCGCCACAGGCGCAACCACGATCTAATTGTCAAGGTGCTTGACCGCCCGGGGACGCTGACAGCGGTGACGGCCTCTCTGTCCAAGCGCGGCATCCAGATCAAGAACGTCCATCTCGAGCACGAAACCGACACGGAGATGGCGGACGGGGAGGATGCCGTCATGTCAATTCGCCTAGTGCTTAAGACCCCCAAACCGGAGGACTTGATTCATGCCATCGAGGAGGTCGGCCAGCATCCGAACGTCGTCTCTCTCGATTCGGGATCGCTGCCCGCAGCCGAGATGAAGCTGCCCAAATTTCTCTCGCGAGACCTAGACGCCTAAAAAATTTACTTGACGTGTAACCATCGGCACTGTTATAACATTAGGTGTAAGTACGACTGAACACGATAACGCTTTCGAGGAGAACGGGCTCCGGCCTGTTCCTTTCATGAAAATGAATAGCCGCGGGTGGAGACGATGAGAAAACCCGGGACAGCAAGCGCTTTTTCGCTATGGTAGCGAAGGTGTCTTAGTTGTCCGCGGGTTTTTTGTCGTCTCCTCCGTAGATAACCGCCTTACGCAAGGGGGGCGCGAGAGACACAGCGGCCAGGTTCATGGGACGAAAGACTCCGCCAGGAGGACGATCGCGGCAGAAGTACAGAAGTGAGAGACCTAGAACGAGATCATGAGGAGGAAGTTCAAGATGAAAAAACTTTGGAAGCCAGCTCTAGCAGGTGCATTGGCTGTATCCGTTGTAAGCGGTTGCGGAGGCGGGTCCAGCGATGGAGAAGCAGCACCACCCGCTCCGGAGGACAAAACGCCCGTTACGATCCAGTACTGGCACTCGCATGCTGACGCTCAGCTCGCCGGCCTCGATTACATGATCAAGGAATTCAACAAGAAATATCCGTGGATTACCGTAGAGCCTGTCTTCCAGGGCGCCTACACCGACCTGCAGAAGAAACTGCTCGCGGCGCAAGCGGCGAAGGAAGTGCCGGCTGTTGCCAACGTTGAAGTATCCGCTCTGCCGAACTTCGCGGACAGCGGCGTGTTCATGGACCTCGGCCCGTACATCAAGCGCGACAAGGTTGACACGAACGACTTCTCCAAGGGGATGCTGAAGGCATACGCCTACAACGACAAGCAGTACGGCCTGCCGCTTATCGTCAGCACCAGCGTATTCGTCTACAACAAGACGATGTTCGACAAGGAAGGCGTGAAGCCGCCGCAAACTTGGGCGGAGATCGATGAGTTCGCTAAGAAACTTACCCAGAAAAACGGCAATGAAACAACCCGCTACGCACTTTCCGTTCCGGGCTGGGACACTTGGTACTACGATCCGTGGGTCGTCAACGGCGGAGGCTCCATCCTGTCGGCCGACAAGAAAACCGCGACGATCGACCAGCCGGACAGCATGAAGTTCATGAAGAAGTTCAAAGAGTGGAAGGACGCCGGCTACATGCATATCGGCTACGGCAAAGGCGCTTCCGACGTCATGCGTCAAATGTTCTATGACGGCAAGATCGGCATGATCCAGCATACGTCCGCTCTGATCAAAATGTATCTCGAGAACGCCAAGTTCGAAATCGGCGTATCGTTCCTGCCGGGCGACAAGACCCGTACATCGCAGATCGGCGGCGCCGGCATCGCGGTTATGGATCTCGCTCCGCAGAACCAGAAGGAAGCCGCTTGGAAGTTCATCGAGTTCATGACATCTACCGAGCATAACGTGAAGTGGGCCGAGTACACCGGTTACCTGCCGACTCGCAAATCGGCGATCGACTCCGAGGAAGGCAAAACCTACTTCGGCAAGTATCCGCAGTACAAAGCAGTGTTCGACAACTTCGACAACGTTCAGCCGCGTGAGCAGCATCCGGGCTATCCGGAATTCAGCGCCTTCTACAAGGAAGCGCTTGGCAAGATCGTGCTTGAGAACGGCGAAGTAGAGCCTCTGTTCAAAGAAGCCGCCAAGAAGATGAACGACGTGCTGAAAGACTACTAATGGGGGAGTGAACATGAGCTCGCAACCAAACACGGCGGCGCCCAAAGCGTCGCCTAAGAAAAAACCGTTCTTCCATTACGGTCGGATCGAGGGGCTGAAGGATTTCTCTTTGGCCCTCCCGGCCATTTTATTCCTGCTGCTATTCACATACTACCCGCTTGTCAATTCGTTCTATCTCAGCTTCACCGACTGGAACTTGATCAAGCCGATCAAGAAATTCGTAGGGTTTGACAACTATACGCGGATTTTGACAGACGACCGGTTTTATCACGTTCTGAAAGTCACGTTCCTTTATACGATCATCGACGTTATCGTAACGCTTGTCCTCGGCCTGCTGCTCGCGCTGCTGTTCAACAAGCAGTCCAAAGCGTACGGCGTGATGCGGCTGTTCGTCTTCATGCCTTACTACATCTCGATGGTTATCGCCTCGATCGTCTTCATCTGGATTTTGAACCCGAAATACGGGGTGCTTAACAGCTTCCTCGGCACGCTGGGCATCAACCCCGTGCAGTGGCTGAACGATCCGAAGACGGCGCTCTTCAGCCTCATCATGGTTTCCGTGTGGAAAAGCGTCGGCTTTACGATGATCATCTTCATCGGCGGCCTGCGTTCCATCCCGCTCGACTATTACGAGGCTTCGAGTCTCGACGGCGCCAACAAGTTTCATCAGTTCTGGCACATTACCGTGCCGCTGCTTTCCCCGACGACGCTGTTCCTGGTCGTCACGTCCTTCATCTCCTCGATGCAGGTGTTCCAGTCTGTCGATATCATGACCGGCGGCGGTCCGCTTGAATCGACCAAGGTGATGGTCATGTGGATCTACCAGATGGCATTCGAAGAGTTCCGTGCCGGACGTTCCTCCGCGCTTGTCGTGATCTTCTTCCTGATCATCATGGCATTCACGGCTCTGCAGTTTGCCGTCTCCAAGAAGAAAGTCCATTACGAAGGGTAGGTGCCGATAACACATGACTGCAAATAGAGTTGGAAGCACCTTCCGGCTGTTGGTCGCTCTTATCGTTACGCTAATCATGTTTTTCCCGCTTTACTGGCTGCTCATCACCTCGTTCAAGACTTCGGTGGAGCTGCGTTCGGCCGTTCCGACGTTCTGGCCCGAAGCCTTCAACTTGGACAACTATAAAGCGGCGTTCAAAGCCGCCCCGTTCGGGCGGTTCTTCACCAACACGCTCATCCAGACTGTAGGTATCGTCTTCCTGCAGTTGAACATCGGTCTGCTGGCCGCGTATGCGTTCGCCAAGGGCGCCTTCGCCGGCCGCGAGAAGTTGTTCCTGCTCGTGCTGGCTGCGCTGATCGTTCCGGAGCAGGTCGTCTTCGTGCCGGTTTACATCATGATGTCTAAGCTTGGCTGGCTGAACACGTTCCTGGCGCTGATTGTTCCGCACGGCGCTTCGGCCTATGGCATCTTCCTCCTGAGGCAGGCATTCAAGTCGATCAACAACGACGTCATCGAAGCCGCCAAAGTGGACGGCGCCGGCCGCTTCCATATCATTTACAAGCTGCTTGTGCCAATTGCCCGTCCGACCGTCGTGACGGTCATCATCCTGAAGTTCATCGGAAGCTGGAACTCCTACTTCTGGCCGCTCATCATGACGAACAGCAACAAGATGCGCGTCCTGACGACGGGGATCGCGATGATGAAGGATTCCTTCGCGGGCAACGAATCGATGTCGTACAACCTGATCATGGCGGGCAGCGTGTTCGTTATCCTGCCGATCGTTATCCTGTTTATTTTCGCTCAGAAGTACATTGTCGCTGCAATGGCGAACTCGACCTTTAAGTAAGAAAGCATGGCGTCCGGCTCCTCTACCGTCGGAGCGCCTGCTCCCCGGATGCCGTCCAGCAGGCGGCTCGCCGGGCGGGCGGGCAGCCGGCAGGAGGGGAACCAGCGCTATCCGGGCAACCGGAAAGGAGTGGGAAGCTGCTATGGCAGAATTGCGTGAAGTAGCCATACACCCAGAACTGTTTCATGGAGCGATTTCGCTTGAGCCGTCTGCAAACGGATACAAGCCATGGCGGATCCCGTATCGCGAGCTGCCGCTCTTTCCGCCGAATGGCATCAGCGGCAAGGCGGAGGTGCCGGCCGGGGTCCGTTTGCGTTTTCGGACTGTCAGCACCCGGATCGAGCTGAAGGTAGAGCCGCACGGTGAACAGAGACTGTTCGACTGCGTGGCGGGAGAGACGTTCGTTACGGTCGTCCTGCCCGCTGGAGAGACTACCGTCCTGTTCGAGGGGCTGCCCGCCGATCGGTCCGTCAAGGAGATCTATCTGTCGCAGGCATGGCCGGTGACGGTAACCGGGCTCTCGGTGGAGGAAGGAGCCGACCTGACACCGGCGGCGGACGACCGTCCGCGCTGGGTGACGTACGGCAGCTCGATCACCCAGTGCGTCGAGGCCGAGAGTCCCTCGCGGACATGGCCGGCGCTGGTGGCGGCACGGGCAGATCTCCAGCTGACCTGCCTCGGCTTTTCGGGCAGCTGTCATATCGAGCCGATGGTGGCGCGGATGATCCGCGACGAACCGGCCGACTTCCTGTCCGTCTGCTTTGGCATCAATGTCATGGGCGGCTCGAGCCTGAGCCCGCGGACATTTGGCCCCGCGGTCATCGGCTTTCTCCGGCTGCTGCGGGAGAAGCACGCCGACATTCCGATCGCCGTGCTGTCCCCGATCTACAGCCCCGACCGGGAGGAGACTCCGAACAAGGTGGGCATGGACCTGCGGATGATCCGGCAGGAGGTCGAAGCGGCCGTCGCGGCGCTTCGGGAATGCGGCGATCAGCAGCTGTATTACATGAACGGGCTTGAAATTCTCTCAGAGGCGGACGGGGAGCGGCTTCACGACCGGCTGCACCCCGATGCGGCTGGTTACAAGCTGATGGCCGAGCGGCTGTATGAGCGATTCGAGCGAGACATCCCGGGGTTTCCGCTGTTCGGGCGGAAGCCGTCCGAATGAGCAGAGAGGCGGATTCAGCATGACAGACAACGAGTATCCGATTATCGCGTCGCTCACCAAGGAAGAGCAGATCGCCAAGGTCATCCGTTCCGATATTCGGCGGGTTAACCTGATGTACGGCAACATTCTTCATCTAAAAGAAACAATCGATCGGCTGCACAAAGCGGGCAAAGTCGCCTATATCCACAGCGAGATGGTCAGCGGCCTCGGCCGGGACGCCTCAGCTGTCAGGTACTTGAGCGAGGCCTTCAAGGTGGACGGCATTATCTCAACCAAGAGCAGCATCATCGCGGCAGCCAAACAGGCCAACCTTAAGACGATCCAGCGCGTGTTCGCGATTGATTCCAGCGCACTGGATACGGCCGACAAGATGATCGCCGCCAGCGATCCCGATGAGGTCGAGATGATGCCGGCCCTCATGCCGCGCGTCATCCGGGAGATCAAGGCCAAGCTGTCGAAGCCGCTGATCGTGGGCGGTCTCATCCGCACCCGCGAGGAGATTGATCAGGCGCTGGCCAACGGGGCGGATTACGTCTCCGTGGGCAGCGAATCGTTTTGGCACCGATAAAGAACCGCGGAAGTCTAGAGGCGGTCAAAAGGACAAGGAGAGCGGAGGAATCAGCTTGAGCAACATCCGTTTAATCGTAAGCGATGTGGACGGCACGCTGCTGTCGCCGGACCACCAATTGACAGGATCTGTGAAGGAAGCAGTCCGGCGGTTTACCGAAGCAGGAGGGCTCTTCACCATCGCCACCGGCCGCCCAAGCTTGACGGTGCGGAGCGTGGTGGACGAACTGGAGCTGAAGGTTCCCCAGATTCTATGCAACGGGGCGGTGATTGCCGATACCGACCGGGTATGGGAGACGACTCCTCTCGAAGTCGCCGACCTGGCCGCCGTCATGAAGGAGGCCGACCGTCTCGGCATTACCGTGCTGCTGTTCCAGGAGGACGGCATCCGGGCGCTGCGCCGGACCGATGCCCTTGACCGTTTCGAGCACAAGGAGAGAATCGCCTGTGAGCTGCTCGATCCCGAATCGGACGAGTGGACGCAGTGGTCCGTTCAGAAGCTGCTGTTCATCGGCGAGATGACCGGCATCCGCCGGTTATGGAGCGACCACAGTCCGCTGTTCCGGGAAAGCTACGCGACCTTCCAGTCCGAGGACGACTTCTGGGAAATCGTTCCGGGCGAGCAGAGCAAGGGGGAAGCGCTGCGTCGGCTGATGGCCCATCTGGAGCTGAAGCCGGAGCAGGTGATGGCGATCGGCAACCAGATGAACGATCTGGATATGATCGAGCTGGCGGGCATCGGCGTAGCCGTCGGCAACAGCCATCCGGATTTGATGGAGCGGGCCGATTACGTCTGCTCCGCCCATTACGGCGAAGGCGTGGTGGAGGCGATCGAGCGCTTTGGCCTAGGACGGGAAGCCGCGACGGCCTCCAAGGAAGTGCCCGCGAGCTAGCGGTCCGTCAGCTAAGGATGGAGAGCGGGGCCAGGGAGTGAATTGGCCGCTGGATTCAGCCGGACGCCGATCCAATTGCGCAGTAGAATGAAGATGCAGCCTGTACCCCCGAATCGGGTACAGGCTGCTTTTTATTCGCTATGAAGAATTTGGAAGCCATTCCATTAACTATATGTAAAGAAAAATTAGCTTGAACACGCGCCTGCCAGCACGATACACTAGTAGAACAAGCATATCGTGAAAGCGCTTGAAAACCGAAACAAGGGGTCCAGTTGATGAGCAACCTGCCGATCATTGCATCCATGACAAAAGTAGATCAATTGGAGTTGGTAAAGGCTTGCCGCATCAAGGATGTTATCCTGATGGCAGGCGACGTTCTTTGCCTGCAGAACATTGTGGAGGAATTGCATCGGGCCGGCAAGACCGTTTATGTCCATATCGAGATGGTGGATGGGATCGGCAGAGATGCGGCGGCCGTTCAGTATCTGGCCGACGTCTTCAACGCCGACGGACTCGTCTCGACCAAGACGAGTGCCATTTCCGCAGCCAAGCTGGCGGGACTTAAGACCATTCAGCGAGTGTTCGCTATCGATACGGCTGCCTTTGAGACAGCCGTGAAGATGATCAATTCGAGCAAACCTGACAAGGTGGAGCTGATGCCGGGCCTGATGCCTAGAGTGATTCGTGACATGAAGAAGCGAATCCGCCAGCCTCTCATTGTAGGGGGGCTGATCCGCAACCGGGAGGAAATCTTGACCGCGGTCAAGAACGGAGCCGACTACGTCTCGATCGGCGATCCGGAATTTTGGTAACACCGGGCGGCCGGGCGGCCGCCGAGCAATCCCCCAGACCGACCGGCAGATGAGTGGACTTCAGAGGGGCAAGAAACAAGGAGGTCCATGATGGGGAGCGAAACAAAACCGATTCGGCTGAAAGCGATGTCTTTCAATATATTGCATGGGGAGGGCATTGACCGCAAGCTGGATCTGGCCCGCGTCGCCAGGGTGATCCGCGAGTCGGGAGCCGATGTGATCGGCCTGCAGGAGGTCGACCGGCATTACGGCGAGCGGAGCGCCTGGGCCGACCAGGGAGCCGAGCTGGCAGAACTGCTGGGCATGCATTACGCTTACGGGGCGAATCTGCAGCTGGCTGCGCCGGAGGAGGGGCAGCCGCTGCGTGAATACGGTACGCTCGTGCTGAGCCGGTACCCGATCGTGAGGCAGACGAATTACGCGCTGTCGCAGCTTCGGGAAGCGGGCGTACATCCTGAGAAGAGAGGCTTGCTCGAGACCCGAATCGATGTCGACGGCGCGCCGCTGGTGTTCTACAATACCCATTTCGGCCTCGGGACGGAGGAGCGGCAGATCCAGGCGAGCGAGCTGCTGGAGAAGCTGGAGGGCTGCGCGGAGCCGGTGATCGTCGCCGGCGATTTCAATGCGACGCCGGACACTCCCGAGATCGGCCGGCTGCGGGAACGGCTCACTGACGCTTTCGGCGCGATGGGACTTGAAGACGTGCCGACGCTGGTGGAGCCCAGCAAAGATGACCGGTTCGAGCAGGCGCGTGGAGAAGAGAGGGCGGCCTACTACCGCCCGACCAAGCGGATCGATTTTCTCTTCTCGTCGCCTTCCCTCGAGCTGCTGGAGGCCGAACGGATCGAGCCCGTCGTCTCCGATCATTACGCCATTACGGCAGTCTATCATTATCCGGAGTCGGCAAGGCCGGCAGCCGGTAGGAACCGGGAGGACTATTAGATGGCTACAATACGCAGGCTGCAGGCCGGAGACTTTGAGGCGGCAATCGCTCTTTCCGACCAGATATTCCGCGACGCGGAGCAAGTATCGATGGGTAGGGGCTTCCCGTTCGTATTCTCGCCGGAGCTCGGCCAATCGTACGGAGCGTTTGAGGAGGACCGGCTGGTCAGCTTTATGGGACTCGTCCCTTCCGTTCTCCGGGTAGGCCCCGCAAGCATCGGCGCTTACTCGCTAGGTTCGGTCTGTACCCATCCGGATGCGCGCGGCAAAGGGATCGCGAGCCAGATGCTGCAGGACATATTCGCATTCGCGGAGCGGGCGGAGGCATCCGTTCTGCTCATCTCGGGCGGACGCGGCCTGTACCGGACGTCGAACTGCCATCCGTTCGGCGTCATCCAGCAGTATCTGCTGGACGACAGCTCGGCAGAGAAGTTCCGCCAGAGCGGGGGAGGGGCGGGCTGCCAAGTCAGGGAGGCGGACGATGCGGATTGGTTCCGCATCCATCGTCTCGCGGAGTCGCGCGCGGTGCGCTTTGAGCAGAGCCTCTGGGACCTTGCCCAGCTGATCAAGGCGGAGGCGATCTGCAGCTGCATCAAGCTGAGCCACAAGGTGCTTCTCGCGGAGCGTGAAGGCGAGGCCGTCGCCTTCGCTGTTATCGGTGTCCCGTACCCGCAGGTGAAGGGCAAGCGCGCTCCGCTGCTCATCGAGTGGGCGGGCGATGCGGCGGCGGTAACCGCGCTGCTCACGGACGCGCTGTCCCGTTATGAGCTGGATCGGCTTATTGCACCGGCTCCGTGGTTCGAAGAGCAGCTGGCACAGCAGCTGCAGGCGATCGCCGCGGAGGCGAATCCGGAGAACCGGACGCATACGATCAAGCTGATCAACCCGGCCCGGCTGCTCGAGGAGCTGGCGCCGTGGCTGCGGCAGAAGAACGAGCACCTCCAGGCGTCGCTGGCGATTCAGTCGGCGGACGGCGGATGGAAGCTGTCGCTGAACGGACGGGAAGCGGTGCTGAACGAGGAGAAGCTGATCACACTTCTGTTCGACCCGAATCCCGAACTGCCGGAAACGCTGGATGCGGAGCTGAAGAGCGACCTGGCGGTGCTGTTCCCGGCTCCGTTGCCGTACGACCGCGGCTTGAATTACGTTTAGGTTAACGAGTCTACTGGAGGAGCCGGCGAGCGGTCTCTAGCGAACGCGTTCGATTCCCGCCGAACACCGGCCTGACTGGGACGGGCGTGGCCGTACGACGCCCGTCCCCGAGAGATAGAGCGCAAGGCAAAGCCCCGCTGAGCAGCGGGGCTTTTTGATTTACGGCATATGGGAAGCGGCGCAGCCGCCGGCTTCTCGGCGAATGAGGGCTAACCGCTTGTCGGCCACCGGTTTCCCCACGGTTATGCTCGCTTCTTTAGCCGTTGACGACCGTACCGCCGTTAACATGGAGCATCTGGCCGGTCATGTACGACGAATCGTCGGAGACGAGGTAGACGTAGGCCGGTCCGAGCTCCTCCGGCTGACCCGGCCGCTTCATCGGCACGTCCGAGCCGAAGGTGGCGACCTTCTGCTCGTCGAAGGTCGACGGAATAAGCGGTGTCCAGATCGGGCCGGGCGCGACGCCGTTGACGCGAATCCCCTTGTCCACCAGGCTCGCGGACAGCGAGCGGGTGAAGGAAACAATCGCTCCCTTGGTGGCGGAATAGTCGAGCAGCTCCGGGCTGCCTTTGTAGGCCGTGATGGAGGCCGTGTTGATAATGGCCGAGCCTTCCTTCAAGTGCGGCATCGCCGCCTTAGTCAGATAGAACATGCTGAAAATGTTCGTCCGGAAGGTCTTCTCCAGCTGCTGCTGGGTAATATCCTCGATCGTCTTTTGCGGATGCTGCTCACCCGCATTGTTCACGAGAATGTCCAGCTTGCCGAGCTCGCGCACGGTCTGCTCGACGGCATCCCGGCAGAACGACTCATCGCCGATATCGCCGGCGATCAGCAGACATTTGCGTCCCTCCGCCTCGATCAACCGCTTCGTCTCCTTGGCATCCTCGTTCTCCGTCAGGTAAACGATGGAGACGTCGGCGCCTTCCTTCGCATAACAGACCGCGGCCGCTCGGCCGATGCCGCTGTCGCCGCCCGTAATGAGCGCGACTTTGCCTTCCAGCTTGCCGCTGCCCTTGTATGCTCGGTCAACTGCTTTGGGGCGGGGGGTCATCTCTTTCTCGATTCCCGGCTGTTGGTTCTGGTGCTGAGGGGGCATGGTTTGCTGTTTTCCCGATTGTTGACTCATCATGACTGGCTCCTTTCAGATTGTAGGATGGGAATGGGAGAGTGCATGGCGAAACGGGTGATGGGAGGCGGGCATAAAGGAATCAATCGTCCGGCTTGATCGTCTTCTCGATCCGGCCGTGTTCATTATGGACGTAGACCCGGCTGCCGGCATCCTCTGCAAGCTCCTTCGCTTCCCGGACCGCTTCCCGCTTCGAGTCGGCGGACGCGGCGGGCTTGTCCCGCTTCTCTTCCTTCACGTTCCATTCGCCGTCCTTCGGCACGACGTGGTAATTGGGCGCGTCGTCCGGCCCGTGGCCTGGAGGCGTCCGGCCGTTGCGCCCGCGGTGGTCGTCGTCTCCGCGGCTGGACGCCTCGGAGCTGCCGCCGTTTTGGTCCCCTCGGCTATGCTGTCCGTGGCTCTCGGACTCCTTGTCGGACCGGCTGTCCTCCCGATCCCGGCTGCCGCCTGCGGGATGGTCCTCGTCCCATTTCTCGGCTTGCGAGATGCCGATGGCGATGGCACGTCCTTCTTCGTAGTCGTCCTTCAGGAGTGCGTTGGCAATGTCGATCGCTTTGTCCCGCACACGAGGGGACAGGTTCTTCCGAATCGGGGTAATCGTTTTTGTTCCAAGGCATGGCGATTCCTCCCTTTCCAGTTTTGACCGTTCGGGCATTGGCTATCCGGCGTTCCGGCATCTTAGAGTAGGTCCCGAGACAAAAAAGCGTCATGCGGCGTACGGTCCGGCCGGCTCGATACCGGCAAGAACGCAGGCCGCATGACGGCTGGCGCAGCTATGGTGCGTTACCTGACGCCGGTACTCTTTCTTCCGAAGAAGAACGAGGCTACGAACAAGATCAGGAACAGGACGAACAGAACTTTGGCGATTCCGGCGAAGGCACTGACAAGTCCCATGAATCCGAAGATTCCGGCAACAATCGCCAGTACCAAGAACAGCATCGCATACTTCAGCATAATAACCCCTCCTTTAGGTGTAGTTTGAAACGCGGGTCCCTCTTCCATACATGGTGAGAGGTTCCTTCTTTTCTTCTTTCCCTATAGGGTAATGCTGCCATGCCTTTCTTTACCCGCCGGCGCCGTCCGGTGAAACAAGCTGGACCGAGAAAGGAAAGAGCAGCCCTCCCTGAGAGGGCTGCTCTTTCGAAAAATCCAGGGGAGGGGAAGCAAGCGGCGTGCGGGCGAAGCCAGTGGAAAGCCGCGCCTCAGTCGTTGTCTTATTCGTCGCGGTCCTTTTTGCCACGGTTCTGCTCCTTTTGCTGCTTTTCTTGCTCCTTCCGCTGCTTCTCTTCCTCTTTTTGCTTCTCTTTGAGCTCCTTTTCTTGCTCCTTGGCATTTTCTTTTTGTTCCTTCTCGTCGTCCTTGTCCCGCTTGCCGGAGTCCTTGCCGTTCGCCTTGCCGGATTCGCCGGGAGCGCCAACGGCCTGCCCGCCAGGTGCTGCGGGGAAGGGCTTAACTGGGACGCCGGCCAGCGCCCGCGTCATGATCTCGCGGAACAGCGCCGCGGGAATGGCGGAGCCGGAGGTCGTCAGGTAATGGTCCCGGTCGGTGTGCTCGTAGCCGATCCAGACGGCGGCAGCGAGCTCAGGCGTATAGCCGACAAACCAGGCGTCTTTGGAGACGTTGCCTTCAATGCCGCTGAATTCCGGGAGATCCGGCAGCTGCGTCGTGCCGGTTTTGCCCGCCACCGGCCGGTCCATGGCGGCATTGCTTCCGGTTCCGTAACGGACGGCGTTCTGCAGCAGCTCGGTCATGGCCGCGGCATGGACCGGTTCCGTCACCTTCGTCATCTCACCGCTCGCCTGGGCGAGCAGTTGGCCGTCGGAGGTGACGATCTTGACGATGGCATGCGCCTCCTTGCGGGCACCGAGATTCGGGAAGGCGCTGAACGCGGAGGCCATTTGAAGCGGGGAGACGCCCTCCGACAGCCCGCCGAGCGCGAGGCTGAGCACCCGGTCCTTCTCCGTCAGCGGAATGCCGGCCCGCTTGGCATAGCCGATTCCCGCATCGATGCCGATCTCGTTAAGCAGCCAGACGGCTGGGATGTTCCAAGAGCTGCGCACCGCCTCCTCGAGCGATACCTGGCCGCGCGTCTGGTTGTCCCAGTCTCTCGGCTGGTAGCCGTTTAGGTTGAGCGGGCCGTCGTACAGCACCGAGGAGGCGGTATAACCTTTTTCTAGAGCCGGCCCGTAGACCGCTAGCGGCTTAAAGGAGGAGCCGGGCTGCCGCCGAAGCTGCGTGGCGAAGTTGAAGCCCCGGTACACCGTATCGCCTCTGCTGCCGACGAGCCCGCGGATGCCTCCCGTCGCCGGGTCGACGATTGCTGCCCCGCTCTGGATCAGCTGATCGGGCTTGCTGGGAGGGAAAAGGCTGTCGGTCCGATAGACTTCCTCGGCCGCCTGCTGCACCTTCGGATCGAGTTGGGTGTAAATTTGGAGACCGCCGGTCATCAGCTGGTCCTCCGTGATGCCATAACGCGACTCGGCCTCACGCACCACGTAATCGACATAGGAAGGATACCGGTCCTTCAGCTCGTTCACCTTGCCCTCCTGCAGGACGATCGGCTTGGCCGCGGCGGCGGCGTACTGCTGCTCCGAGATGTACTGCTGGTCGCGCATGAGAGACAGGACGAGATTGCGGCGCTCCAACGCTTTTTCCATGTTTTTTCGGGGCGAGTAGGCACTGGGCGCCTTCGGCAGGCCGGCGAGCAGCGCCGCCTCCTCCAGCGTGAGGTCCTTGACCTCTTTGTTGAAATATTCCCGTGCCGCCGCCTTAATCCCCCAGCGGCCTTCCCCGTAATAGATGTTGTTCAGATACAGCTCGAGAATATGGGACTTGTCGTAGCTGAGATCGATCTTGATCGCATAGGCCGCCTCCTTGAGCTTGCGGGACAGCTTTTTGTCGGTCGGCAAAAACAGGTTCTTGGCGAGCTGCTGGGTAATGGTGCTGCCGCCTTCGACGAACCGCTGCGAGCGGATGTCCCGCACGAGCGCGCGCCCGATCGACACGAGATCGACACCGGAATGCTCATAAAACCGCCGGTCCTCGGTGGCGACGACGGCATTCAGGAGGTAATCCGGCATCTCGGCAAGCGGCGCCGGCTCGATCTTGGCTGAGGAAAGCAGAGAGGCCTCCTGGCCGTTCAGGTCGTACAGCATGGTAGACTTGGGGGCGGGCGCTTCCAGGCGGGAGATGTCCATCCGCGAAATGGCCAGCGCGCTGATTCCGCTGCCAAATGCCAAGAACAGGAAAACCCCTGCCGCAATCCGCCAGCCCCATCTGCGGGGACGTCCGGGCGGCTTGGGAGGGGCGGGTGGGGGAGATGCATCCGGAGAAGAGGATGCGGGACGAACAACAAGCTTTACCATTCAGAGTGACTCCTTCGGACGTATAATGACCGTCTGCCGGGTCAAGCGGGCAGACGGATGTAGGTAGTTCGGCTAGGAAGGGCCGCGCCTTCTGCAGAGAAGCTCCGCTTAGGAATGGCGATACAGGCCGGTCAGCAGAAAAGAAGAGACGCCTTCCGTCCCGAACAGGAAGCCGAGCAGAAGAGCAGGCAGCCGGGGAGAAGCCTTCTCCGGCTCCGTTCGGGAGGAAGCGTCCTCTACACTATACGCAGCGGCGGCCGGTTTTAGGTCCGCCGCGCGCGCCGGAGCCGGGAGCCGGTCGGGCGGAGAAGCGGCCGTCTGCCCGCTGGCCGGCTCCGTTCCGCCCGGAGCCTGCACCGCCCGGGCCAGCCGGACCGGCTCGAAGCGGACCGGCGGATGGCCCATGCCGAGCGGGACGAACCGGACGGCGAGCTTGTCCGCTCCGGCGGGCGGCTGCTTCAGCAGCACCGTTGTCCGCGGACCGCCCGCGGCCTTGAAGGTGTAGTCATTCAGCTGCATATGCCAGGTGCCGACTACCGGCTCCCGGCTGCGGAGCGTGAGCGACAGGAGCAGCTCGCCGCCGTCAAGCTGGTGGACGGTAAGCAGATCCGAGGCATACAGCAGCGTTCCCTCCGGTAGCGTACGCGCTTCCTCCGCGGGAATAGCGGCGACGATGCGCGCCGGCAGACGGGCGCCGTCCCCGGCGGGAGCGGCTGCGGCGGCAGTCGCCGCAGCAAGAAGAAGGCCGCTGAGGAGAGCGGCAGCAAGGCTTGTCTTCATGGAATATCCTCCCGAGTATCCGGATTTCGTTGTATACCCATATACACCGAAACCGCCCGAATGAAACCAAGCTGGATCACTTGGTTCCTTCGGGCGATACGTTGGCAGCAAGGCAATGGAAGAGGTTCCCGCCACAGATCTGATCAGGAATGAGCTTTTTCTTTGCCTCGCTTGCGCTGTCCGAGAACAGACAGCGGATCGTCCGGGTCAATCTCGCGCTGGTTATCCTGCTTGTTATGCAGAAACGGCAGATTCGGCAGCGCGAACTTCTTGCATACTGCCCTTTGCTTGCCGGAGCGGTCGAATGCCAGCGTGGCATTGATCTCGCCTCCGAGCACGATGATCGTACTGCTCAGGTAGAGCCAGGTGAGGAAGACAATAATGCCGCCGATGCTGCCGTAAGTCTTCGTATAGTTGCCGAAGTTGTTCACGTAGAATGAGAAGCCGATCGAAAAGACAGCCCAGCTTACGGTCGCGAACAGGGCACCCGGCAGCACCTCCTTGAACCGCAAATGCAGGTTCGGCGCATACCGGTAGAGGAGCAGGAAGACGCCGAGGATGACGAGGAGCGGCAGGACGAACTGCAGCACGTTCCACAGCTGCTCGAACACGCCGGGAATCGGGAAGAGGGCGAATACCTTCTCGCCGATGACCTGGCCGAAAACGAGCATGCCAAAGCTGGAAAGAATGACGAGGGCGAGTGCCAGGGTGGCGAGAATCGATACGCCCCGCACCTTCCAGAACGGGCGCGTTTCTTCCTCGTCGTAGGCTTTGTTCAGCGATTTGATCAGCGCCATAATGCCGCTCGAAGCCGACCAGATGGTCGCGATCATCCCGATCGACAGCAGCGTCCGGCTCTTGTCCTCTTGGATCTGGGCGACGAATTTGGTCACCGTCTCCGCCGACGACTGAGGCAGATAAGCGGTCAGCGTATGGACGAAGCTGTCGGCGTCCATGGAGACGAAGCCGACCAGCGACACAAGGAAGATCAAGAACGGAAAGATCGACAGGATCAGGTAATAGGTCAGCATGGCGCCCATGGCCGGCACCTCGTCGTCCTGGAACCGGCAGTAGAGATTCTGGGCGAAGGACCACCATTTGCTCTTCATTTAGATCACTCCCTTCTTGAGCGTAGAGATACGAAAACATCCTCCATCCCCGTCGAGGGAGGAGGATGCGGGGTATGGCCGATTCCGGCCGGGCGGTCAGGGGTCTTCTTCGCAGAAGATTATCCCTTCTGGGCCAGGCGGACCAGCATATGAGCCAGCTTGTGGCGCTCGTCCTGCTCGCCAACCTTCCACAGCTCCTGGAGCAGACGCTCCTCGGGGTTGCGGGGCGCTTCGTTCTTGGCCAAATAGTCGGCCACCTTCTCGGCCGCTTTGGCAAGCTGCTCTTCGTTTAAGCCGATGTTCTCGGCCATTTCCATCCGTTTATGCAAATATTGCTTGAAGCCGTCAAAATCGCTGAGGGTTTGCTCCTTCCGGCCGGCGTCCATGCGCTCGATTACTTCCTCCACACGGTCCGTGTCCAGTGATCCGTTTTTATCGATGACGTGTCTCTCGTCTTTCATGGGGGGTAAGCCTCCTTCAGGATTTGTCTTGACAGAAGGTACTTACCCGCTCCCCCCATCTTGAATCAAGCCCTGCCACCGTCCGGGGACGCCGTCTGCTTCCTCATCGGAACCAAGAAACAGCGTCTTCGGGAGGCGGGTAGGAGAACCGATGACGCGGGTGGGAGAACGCAAAAACCCGCGTCCTCTGGGACGCGGGCGGGGGAACGAGGTAGAGAAAGGGTGGCAGTACCCAGAGTGGGCACGCCATCGGACTAGGTCTCCACCCAATCGTGGCGGAGCCGGAACAGCTCCCGCAGCTCGTCGGTGGACAGCTCGGTGATCCACTGCTCGCCGCCGCCGACAATCTGGGTGCTGAGCCCCTGCTTGCGCTCGATCATCTCGTCGATCCGCTCCTCGAGCGTGCCGAGCGTGACGAACTTATGGACCTGAACATGCCTGGTCTGGCCGATCCGGTAGGCGCGGTCCGTCGCCTGGTTCTCCACGGCCGGGTTCCACCAGCGGTCGAAGTGGAATACATGGCTTGCGGCCGTGAGATTGAGGCCCGTGCCGCCGGCCTTAAGCGAGAGCAGGAACACCCCGAACCGCTCGCCGTCCGGCAGCTCCTCGTTCTGGAAGCGGGCGATCATCTCCTCGCGCGTCGCGCGGGGCGTGCCGCCGTGCAGGAACGGCACCTCCTCGCCGAGCTGTTCCTCGAGCACCGCCTTCAGCAGCCGGCCACTCTCGACGAATTGGGTGAAGATGAGGCACCGGTCGCCTTCCTGCCGCAGCTCCTTGGTCATCTCGACGATCCGGTCGACCTTGTTGGAGCGGTTCTCCCACGGTGCGTCCGCGCCTTCCTTCAGATAGAGAGCCGGATGGTTGCAGATCTGCTTCAGCCGCGTGAGCGATGCCAGAATCTGGCCCCGTCTCTCCATGGCGGACATGGTCTCCAGCCGTCCGAACAGGTCACGGATCTGGTTCTCGTACAGGGTGGCCTGCTCGGCGGTGAGCGAGACGAACGCCTTGGCTTCATCCTTGTCCGGCAGGTCCAGCATGATGGATGGGTCCTTCTTGACCCGGCGCAGCAGGAAAGGGCGGACGAGCCGCTGAACCGCCCGGAGCGCCTCCGGGTCGTTCGAGCGCTCGATCGGCGCGACGAAGCGGGCGGCGAACTCGCGGAGCGAGCCGAGATAGCCGGGATTCAGGAAGTCGAAGATCGACCACAGCTCGGTGAGCCGGTTTTCGAGTGGCGTGCCGGTCATGGCGATCCGATGGCTGCCCGCCAGTCTCCGGATGGCGCCGGCCTGTTTCGTGTAGGCGTTCTTGATATGCTGCGCTTCGTCCAGGCAAATGGAGCTCCAGACGACCGATTTCAGCTCCTCCTCGTCCAGCTGGGCAAGCGTGTATGAGGTCAGTACGAGATCGGCATCCTGCGCCCATTCCTGGAACGAATCCCCTTTCTCGCGCTGGGGGCCGTAGTGCAGCTTGACTGCGAGGCTGGGGGCGAACCGCTGCAGCTCTTTCTGCCAGTTGCCGAGCACGGACGTCGGGCAGATAAGCAGGGATGGACCGGCCTGCCGCTCGTTTTCTTTGACGGAGAGCAGGTAGGTAATCCACTGGATCGTCTTGCCGAGGCCCATGTCGTCCGCGAGACAGCCGCCCAGGCCGAAGCGCCGCAGGAACAAGAGCCAGGACACGCCCTCCTGCTGGTAGGGCCGGAGAGAGCCGTGGAAGCTCCCGGGAGGCGGAGTCTGGGGAATGGCAGCGTGCCGTTCGAGCTGGGAGAAGAACGCCTGCAGATGCTCGTTCAGCTCAAGCTCGATGCGCAGCTCCTCCTCGTAGCTGTCTTCGTCGAGGAAGCCTTCTTCACCGAATGGCTCTTCCCGCTCGCCGGTCTCGTTCTCGCCGGCATGCTCGCTTCTGAGCTGCAGCTCTAGAACGTCCCGGAAGGTCATGCCGTTCTTGCGCTCGGCCTCGCTCAAGAGACGCTGGATCTGTTTGAGCTGTTCCGGGTCGACCTGAACCCAGTTGCCGCGGAACTGGACGAGCCGGTGCTTCTTGTCGAGCAGCTCGCGGAACTCCTCCTCGGTCAGCTCCGTGTCGCCGATGGCGAGGCGCCAGTCGAACTGGAGGATCTGGCCGAGCCCGAACAGCGAGTCGGCGCCGCTGCCGACGGAGGAGCGCAGCCGGGCCTTGAGCCGCGGCTTCCGCCGTCTCGCCCGCTCCCACCAGGACGGCAGGAACAGCCGGAAGCCGGCCTCGGCCAGCCGCAGGCTGCCGTGCGCGAGGAATTCCCACGCCTCGTCGGTGGTGAGCGTCTGCCGCAGCCGGCTGGGGTCGCCGTCCTCGCGCAGCAGCGGGACTAGGTGCAGCCATTGCTGCACGTCCCCCGCTGCGCGCGGCAGCTCGTCCCCCCAGCCGTCCGGCAGCGCGGCTGACGCGCTGAGCGGCTCCTTGCGGGCATTGACCGGAACGACGACCGCCGGGTCGCGGCGGTCCTGCAGCAGCACCTGCAGGCGCCAGCCGAGCCCGCCCTCGGGCTCGAGGAGCTGGAGGCAGGTGCGGAACGGACGCGGATCGTGCTTCCAGCCGATTGCGATCAGCCAATCGTCTTCGTCTCGCCACATGTCCGCCTGGTGCGTGGTGCCGCGCAGGGCGGGCAGCGTCTCCTCGAGCCGCCGGAGCGCTTGCGCGAGCTCAGGCTCGTCATGCACCCGCTCGGCGGTGAGAGCGTCGATCCACGCACGGTAGAGCGGCGTACCTGAAGCGGGGGCTTCGGGCGCGAGCGCCAGCGTCCAGCCGATTTCCCCGGCCTTCCATTTGAGGAAATCCGGCTGGAACCGTCCCGCGTCGAGCGCTTCCTTGACCCAGGGGGCGGCCTTCCGGAGGCCCGCCAGAGCGTCCGCCCAGGTCAGCTTCAAATGCTGGAGAGGCTCGCCGCACAGCAGCTCCAGCATCGTGCCGGGCGGGATGAGGATGCCTTCGGTATGCTGCCATTGGACGGTCTCCAGGAACGTTCCATAGAACGAGGGAGTGTGCCAGGCGAACAGCAGATGCTTCAGCTCCAGTGGATCGACTGCTGCTCCGGAGGCGCGCTCGCCTCTTACGAACAGAGCGCCCGACGGATGCCAGACGGCATGAAGCGACAATGCGAGAGAAGGAATCATGACGGCCAAGGTCCTTTCTTCAGCTCTTCCTGGAAGGCCCGCAGCCGGGCGTACTGCTGGGACAGGAGGCGGAGATACGCCTCCCAGCGCCCGGTCTGCCCGAGTCTGCCGTACAGCGTATAGAGCGATTTGAGCTGCCGGACGGCCTGCTTGTAGGAGGTTCTCGTCTTCTCCAGAATGGTCCGTTCGACGGCATGGTGATACAGCGGCAGCAGAAGCTCGGGAGCGGCCGCTTCCACCGCCTTGAGCTCGGCGGAAGGGAGGGCGTGCGGCTGCACCCCGTGCGCCAGCTGCAGATCGATCCAGGCGCGGTACCGCCGGGTCTTCATCAAGTAGGCGGAGTAGTAGGCGTAGCTGCGGGGCAGCATGCCCCGCATGACCGCGAGCCATTCCTCGTCGTCGTCCAGATGCTGGACGGCGTCCATCCAGTAGCTGCAGTACGCGTGGAACTCGTCCTGCTTCCAGCGGGAGAGGTGGGGCTGCAGCCAGCGCAGCCAGGCGAGCAACTCGCCCCAGTCTCCAGCCGCTTTGCTTTCCTCGAGCAAGAAGGCAAAATCGGTGAACCGGGGCGTCTGCAAGCCGTCTAGCAGCCGGCGCGCCTCCTCTCCTCTGCCCTCCGCCGCCTCGAAGGAGGCGAGGGCGTGGAGCAGCACGTCGCGCTGCCGGGGAGTAAGCCCAGCTTGCTTGAGCCGGAGCTCCAGCTGGCGGCGCTCCGTTACAATGGCCTCCGGGCTGCCGAACAGCCGGCTCCAGAGCATGCGGTAGGCGTCGACCCAGGGGGCGGGGCCGGGCTTGCCGCGCAGCGCCCAATCTCGGACAAGGCGGACGGTCTCGTCCCAGTGGCCGGGGTAGGCGCGCCGGAGGCGAGGCCCATCGCCCTTGGCCGCAAACTCCGCCAGCCTGCGCAGGCAGTGGTCCGCCGCGGATCGGCTGCCGGCCTCGTGGTACGACGACAGGTAGGCGGTTTGGTGGACGGCATGGAACTCGTCCAGCCGCCGCAGCACGAACAAGCCGACATGGAGTCCGTACAGGCTACGCAGGCCGGGCTCCCACTGGGCGGCAAGCGGAAGCAGCATCGCCCAGGCGGCTTCCTGGAACGTATCCACCGTCCGGTGGTGGTCCAACGTATAGCCGAAGAACCGCTGCTCGAACAGCTTGTGCCAGCCGGACGGCGGCATGTCCGGTATCGGCAGGGCAGGGCCGGCAGCCTCGCGCGCCGGCTTCTCCTGCTGCCGCTGGTTGCGAGTGCGGGTCAGCTGCCGGTGCTTGATCTGGATGAGCAGCAGCTCGGGCCGGCCGTGGGCCGTATACGCCTGGAAGATGGCGGCCGCCATATGGGCGCAATACCCGTCCGCGGCGCAGCTGCACTCGCTTTTGGAGAACTGATCGAGATTCACTTCCACTTCGCCGGGCGTCTTGCCGAGCACCCGGGCGTGCAGATAGAGCCCTTGCTTCAGGCCAAAATCACGCACCATTCCCTTGTGGAACAGCTCCCACCCGCGTTCCGCCGTCTCGGGCTCGAAGCGGGTCTGCAGCTCTTCCACGAGCATGGTCATTCGGTTTTTGGGAATTTTGACCTTCAACATGATGCGAATACCTCCAGTAGACGGGTGAGAAAGCCCGGTTCTGCGCGGCAGCCGTCCTCTGCCTGCCGATTCCGGCAGGGCCGGAACGGCGCTCTCTTCTCATGCAAACCCGGACACCGAGAGCCCGGGCACGGCGCACCGCCTGCCGGCGGGACACGGGACCCGGGCCGCATCGGCCGGGAGGACCGGCTAGCGCGGTCCGAATGAGCGGCCGGTGGCAAAAATCGTTACCCTTAATCATATCAGATTTCCCGAAGGTTTGCTCTCTTAACCTCGCGTCTCGCGCCGGTCCTCCGGGCTCCCGGCATACACCATGCAATAAAACTCGGCCGGGCCGGTGGGCGTGCTGCGGACATACCGGTCGGTAACCGCAAAGCCGGCCCGCTCATACACGGCCCGGGCCCGTTCGTTCCACACGAGCACCTCCAGGTCGATCGAATGCGCGGGCTGGAGCCGGGCGGCTTCCTCTGCCAGCGCGCGGACGAAGGCGGCCCCATACCCTTTTCCCCGCCAATCAGGGTGAAGACCGAGGCCGATCCGGGTATTGCCGGACATGGGAAAATACTGCACGAAGCCGCACAGCACTCCTTCGGCCCGAACCGAGCGGTATTGGGCTTCCCGGATGGCGGGGTCGGCGAACTCTTCCTCCCGGCGCAGGAGCTCCTCCCATGGACTCCAATTGTAAAGGTCGTAGGGAGGCTCGTAGCGCCAGGTGCAGATGGCCCGGGCGTCTTCTTCGCTCATGGGCTTGATAACGAATTCAGGCGACGGCATTGGCTTCCTCCTTAGGCATATTCGGGCGGTGAGGGGCGGATGGGGCATTTGCCCTGTTTCCGTCCCGGTTCTCTCCATTATACTTGGCTGGGGACATTCCCGCCCAGGCGAAAACAGGAACGCAAAAAAATGACAAACCGAGCAACCTTTGGGGATGTTCGCCCGTATAACATGCGTATTCACCGGCAGAGGGAGGAGAGAACCGGCATGAAGCGGCTGGAATATAGACGATATGCCGACCGGGAGCCGTTCCCAGTGCTGTATTATTACGATCCGATCGATCAGCTGGAAATTGCGCTGCGCGGCACCTGCGACTATTTTGTGAAAGAGGGGATCGTTTACGAGACGACGTCGTTCGCCGCCGAGGCGGACACGTATGTGCTGTATGTCCGGGAGGCGGAGGAAGAGCGGGCGCTGAACACCGAACCGGTACACAAGCCGGATTGGCGGGGCATCCGCATCGAGGTGCGGGAGTATTTGGAAGGGACGGACCGCTATCCCGTTCTCCAGTACCTGCATTATGAGACGAAGGAGGAGGCGCTCCTCCGGCTGTTCAGCGATTTCCTCTATTTTGAGGGCAAGGAATGGGAGAAGACGTCCGCGGAGGTGGACGAAGACCGCAAGGTCTACGTGTATTACGTGAAGGAGGCGAACCCCGGCTATGGAAGCTAGACAGACAAACGAGATTCCGTTAGAGACAGGGGACGCGGAGCAGCGGCAAACGGGGGACCCGGCGGACCAGGCTGCCGGAGGAATCCGCCCGCAGGCACACCGGGGAGCCGCCGGAGAGACGGTCAAACGCACAGGCCGGACGACCAGATTGGTCGCCCTGTTCCTGACGGCGGCACTGACCGTCGGCGGCACTGCGGCCTGCTCGGGCAGCGAGGAGTGCTACGACAACAACAACGACGGCTACTGCGATGACGACGGCAGCGCGGTCGGCGGCTATTACGGGACCTCCTCGGGAGGCACGATGTACTACCGCGGCGGCAGAAGCTCCTCGTCCAGCAGCGTCAAGGCGAGCTCCTCGAACGGCATCAGTACGGGTTCCAAAGGCGGCATCGGCAGTTCGAGCGGCTCGAGCAGCAGCTGACGGCCCCGCAAGCGGCTTGGGGAGGGGAGGAAGACCATTGAGGAAGGAAGAGAATTCGTCCTATGCCCGCAGGAGAGAAGCGCTGTATGGGCCGCTTCGCGCGGAAGGAGTTTTCACCTGGGATTGCATGTACGGGCAGGAATACGCGCTGGCGGATGTCTATCCGCTGGCCGAAGAGACCGTCGCCGAGCTGCGGACGGCGGCCGAGCGGCTGAGCCGGATCTACGCCAGGGCAATCGCCGTCGTGCGGCAAGCGCCGGAGGAGCTGCTCGGGGAGCTGGGCGTCCCGCGCGCCGCCTGGCGGGCCGTTCGCCTGTCCGTGCTGGGCGGGCGCGGCATTCCTACCGTTGTGGGGCGCTTCGACTTTGCGCTGACGGCGGACGGGGTCAGGATGCTCGAATTCAACAGCGACACGCCGACGGGGATCGTCGAGGCGTATCATGTGAATGGCCGCATCTGCCGGCATGACGGGCTCACCGACCCGAACGAGGGAATGAGCCGCCACTTCCGGGAGGCGTTCGGAGCGGCGGCCGCGCTGTATGCCGAGCAGGGGCTGCCGGACGGCGAGATCATCTTCAGTGCGCTCGGCTGGCACGAGGAGGACGTGGGGACGACCCGGTATCTGCTCGCCCAATCCGGCCTCAGCGGATCCTTCGCTCCGCTCGAGGCGCTGCGGGTATACGAGGATCGGCTGCATGTACTGGAGCAGGGAGAGCACCGGCCCGTCGGCCTGCTGTACCGGCTGCATGCTCTCGAGAAGCTCGCCGAGGACCGGGACACCGACGGATACCCGACCGGCGAGCATGTGCTGGAGCTGATCGCGGACGGCCGCGTCGCGGTGCTTAATCCGCCGGAAGCATTCCTCGCCCAAACCAAGGCGATGCAGGCGCTCATCTGGACGCTGCACGAGGAGGGAGAGTTCTTCACGGAGGAGGAGCACGAGGCGATCGCCCGTTACATGCTGCCGACCTATCTGGAGAACCGCTTCGAGGGAACCGGACGCGCCTACGTCCGCAAGCCGGTATGGGGGCGCGAGGGTGGAGGCGTCACGTTGATCGGGCCCGCGGGCGAGGTGCTCGCGAGGGACGAGGAGCCGCTCTACTGGGATCAGCCGATGGTGTACCAGCAGCTGGCCGAGCTGCCCGAGACCGAGGTCGAGACGCTGCAGGGGCGCTACTCCGGCCATCTGTTGCTCGGCACCTTCTGCATCGGCGGCGTCCCGTCGGCCATTCTTGCCCGCGTCGGCGGACGTATTACCGGGAATCTGTCCTATTATCTTCCCGTGGCAATCAAGCCATGACCGCGAGGGGGCGGCGCGCCTGCACGCCGTCCTGCAGGAAGAGGCGGTTTAAGGGCAACAAGCAAGCAGTTATTTTATGGCGATAGAGGAGGCCACCCCATATGCTGACCCAATGGGATGCAATTATGAATTTCCTGCTGTATCTCGGCGTGACCGTGCCGATGCTTGCGCTCGGCATGTTCGTCTTCATGCTTACCACGCCGTACAACGAATACAAGCTGATCAAGGAAGCGACCGTAACCAGCGACCCGGCCAAGCTCAACGCGGCCAAGGCGGCGGCTCACGACCTCGGAGGCAAAATGATCGGGCATGCGCTCGTGCTGGCGTCCGCGGTCTATCACTCGCTCGGCATCGGGGATCTGCTGCTGTGGGGCGTCCTCGGCATTGTATTCCAAGTGCTGATCTTCTATATCTTCGAATGGGTAACCCCGTTCAGCGTCGTCAAGGAGATTCCGAAGGGGAACGTCTCCGTCGGTATCTTCACGTCCCGGGTGAGCCTGGCGTCGGGCCTGCTCATGGCGGCGCTGATCAGCTACTAAGGAGCAGTGCGCTGGAGCCGGCCTTCGGCAGATGATGGCAACATACCAAAAAAAGCTTCTCCGGAGTCCCGCCTATAGACGGGTGTTCCGGGGAAGCTTTTTTTGCGATCCGGGCTGGACGAGCGGCAACAAAAACAGGGCGTCCGCCCGCGCAAACTGGCAAATCGGCGAAATGTAGCGCATATAAAAGAAGGGGCTATTCTCGGAATCGGAAGGAGGGAGCGGCACCACTCGATAAGGGAACCCACTCGTTACATAGGCCGGCCCGGCGTCTCCCGCGCGAAGCTCCCGGCGTGAAGTGCACGGCCGTCACAATGGCGTTGGTCAACCACATGCGCCATTGCCTCTGCTTCCCGGGAGCACCAGCGTTAGTCGCCCGTTTCCTTGGTTTGATCGAGCCTCCACTTATTGAAAGCGAGGAATTCGCGGAACTGCTCCTTGCTGATCCCCGAAGCCATTGCTTCGTGAACGAGCTCCTGCCATTCGGGATCGAGCTCTTCCTCGGCGGCGGTTCCGGTCAGGATGGCGTCCAGAGGAACCTGGAGGGCGGCTGCGATTTTTTCGACGAATTGAATCGAGGGATTGGACTGAACGCCTCTTTCGACATTGCTCAAGTAAGATTTCGCCACTTGCGCCTGCTCAGCCAACTCGGTCAGGGTGAAGCCTTTTTCTTTGCGAAGCAGATGGATACGGTTTCCAATCACCGGCACTCGTCCTCTTTTGTAGGTTCTAGTGAAGCCATTATACCAGACAAAGCGCGAAAGAAATATAAGGTTTGGGACCCGGCGGGTTCGGGTTTCCACTCCGCCAAGGCGCGAACTATGTAGAAATTTGATTGACAAAAGTTTCCATTACCCAGAAGTTCTGACAAACTTTTCCCCAGTGTTCCGTTAAAATGGTGTCCGTAGACGCACCGTTGTCACGGAAAACTGTGCCGCCTATCCAGAACAAAGGAAAACCTGTCTGAAAAGCAGGGGCTCAAAGTCACGGGTCTAAGGTACAAGAGACTAGGACAGCCGGACTGCCTGACAAAGCGGAGACTATGAAACCGCAGGAGGAATCGGTCTTGAGACAAGGAGTCCGCGCCGAGGAGAGCGTATCCGTCGATGCTGAGTGGGTGAGCTTGCTGCTTGCAGCAAAGAAAATGGGATTGACGGTACAGGAAGTACGAGCGTTTTTGATCCGCTCCGCGCAGGGGCGGGATGGCGGGAGGCCGGTGGAAGAACATGAGTGTAGGGAACGAGAGCGGACGCTGGGAGCCCGTTAATATGGTGCAAAGGGTGAAGCCGAAGCCATGAAACGGAAGACGCCGTTTTGGCGAGTGATGCTGGTGTTTTATTGTATGCTGCTGGTCTGGCAGCTGGGCGGCCATATCAACCGGGCCAAAGCCGAAACTGTCAATCTGAAGATCACGACGGATCCGGTCAGCCGGCTGCTGCAGATTTCGAACTGGGGGCCGGGCGACTCGGTCTCCAATGTACTGACGGTCAACAATACGGGAGGGGTTCCCTTCCAGTACGAGCTGACCTCCTCTTATACGGAGGGGGACCGCGGGCTCTACGATCTGCTGACGCTGCGGGTTGAGAGCGGAGCGGGCGTCCTGTACGACGGCCCGATGAAGGATGCGGTGAACCGGACGCTGGGCAGCCTTGATGCGAGCGGGCGCCAGCAGCTGACGTTCACTGCAGGCTTCCCGCTTGAGGCCGGCAACGAGTTTCAGGGCAAGGCGGTCACCGCCGCGTTCGCCTTCGTCGCCTCCCACGATCCGGGGGGCGGCCCGGGAACGCCGACGCCAAGCGGGACGGCGACGCCTTCGCCAACGCCGAGTGGGACGGTAACGCCGACGCCGGGCGGGACGGCGACGCCTTCGCCAACGCCAAGTGGGACGGTATCGCCGACGCCGAGCGGGACGGTAACGCCTAAGCCGTCGCCGAGCGGGACGGTAGCGCCGACCCCGACGCCATCCACCGTGACGGACAATGAGGAGCCGACGCCGTCGCCGACCACGCTGACGCCGACCGGTTCGCCGAAGCCGTCCCTCCAGCCGAGCGCGAGCAGCTCGCCTTCGGCATCGCCGACGCCTGCCGTCACCGGCAAGCCGACGTCGACCCCCGGCGGCAGTGGGAAGCCGACGCCGGCACCCACCGCATCGGCAGGCCCGTCGACATCGCCGAGCGTCTCTCCGGCACCGACCGCGACGGCTGCATCGCCGTCCGCCGTACCGCCGGATAGTCCCCAGAAGCCGCCGGCACCTCCCTCGGGAGGAACGGGGACCGCGGTGCTGATCATGCCGGATACGGCCAATCCTTGGTACAACTGGCTGACGGCTAGCCTAGCGGTAATGGGGCTGACCGGGTACGCGATGTGGAGATGGAGAAGAAAGCGGGAGCAGTAAAGGAGAGGGCTGCCATGAAGAAAGTACCGTTCGCTTATGCAGCGCTGGGTACCGTCTTCGCGGCGGCCCTTGTCGTATGCCTGTATTCGGGCTACCGCATCTGGGAGGCACCGCGCGAGGCGGAGCGCGCCCTGCGCGCCTGGGACAACGGCAGGGACGCAGCCGGAGCCGGCGCGCCGGAAGCCGGGCATGCCGACCCGCCGCTGCCCGATAGCCTCTTCGGACCGGCCGCATCGCCAGGCTCGAACCCTTCCCCACAGGCGGGAGCGTCCGTCCTGACGAAGCCCGCCTACCGTTCGGGCGACCTCGTCGGCAAGCTGGCGGTTCCCAAGCTGGACCGGGTGCTTCCGGTCGTCGAGGGAACGGGCGATGCGGAGCTCAAGCGGGGGGCTGGCCATTACATCGGCAGTGCGCTGCCCGGGGAGACCGGGAATCTCGTTCTGGCCGGACACCGGGATACCGTCTTCCGGCGGCTCGGTGAGCTTAAGCCGGGCGATGCGATCGAGCTGGAGACCCGGGATGGGGTCTACCGGTACATCGTCCGGGGAGCGAGGATCGTCAAAGGGACGGATACGCTGCTTTTGGAGCGAGGGGGAGAAGAGGTTTTGACGCTCATTACCTGCTATCCGTTCTCGTTCATTGGCTCCGCACCGGACCGGTATCTGCTGACAGCCGTCCGGGAGAGCCTCTGACACGAAGACGCCCTCCTGCCTTGTGCGGGAGGGCGTCGTTTTTTTGAAGCTAACCAATACCCATTCCTAGCCTTAGTTCCCATCCCAATGATAGATTAGCTGCACCACACCGGAGGAGAACGTTTTTGACGTCACCAGTTTCAAATTCAGCCTCTGTTTGATATCGAGAAAGAGCGGCTTTCCTTCTCCTAAAACAACAGGATGGACCGACAATCGGAATTCGTCGACAAGCCCTAACTGGATAAAGGTTGTAATAAGATTCGCTCCGCCATACAGCCAGATATCTTTGCCGGGCTTCTGCTTTAATTCCTTTACTGCTTCTACAAGATGGTCGTTGAGGAAGACGGCTTTCTCATCCGTCCCTTTCTGTGTCCGAGAAAATACGTATTTCTCTTTGCTGTGCACGAGCTCCCATAGTTCTTTTTCCGCAGCCGATTGGTCCGGTTCGGGAGTGTATTGTCCCCACTGTTCATAGCTCTTTCTTCCGTACAGAATCGTATCGATTTCATGTAAGAAATCCACAAATCCCATCTCGGCATCCATGATGCACCAATCGACTTCCCCATTCGTTCCCTCAATATACCCGTCTAACGTGACTGCCAAATCCAAACGAATTTTTCGGTTCATAAGGAGTCTCCTTTTGTGATCTATTGATCTAACACCCAGTATAGACGTAAATTAAGTCACCCTATGTCCTATTTCCATCGCTATTTTTCCGCCATTCTGCCTGCTCCTTTTCTGACATCCCATGCGGAACAAGAACAGATCTATATAAGAAAAAAAGGAATGGAGGAAACGGGGGAAATCCGCTAAAATGAAGCCCAACTGCGAGAGGAGAGGATGACATTCATGAAGGCGACGATTCGAAAAGCGGAAGCCGGCGACCGGGAGCAGCTGGCTTCTTTATTGCTTGCTTATATTGTAGGCTTTTACGGCTGCGAGCCTCCGGCGGATCGCGACCTGGCGCTGCTGCAGGACCGGCTGGCCGAGGGAAGCATCGGCTGCCAGTTCGTGGCGGAGCGGGAGGGGACGCTGGTTGGCTTTGCGACACTGTATGGCTCGTACAGCACGCTGCGCGCGAGGCCGGTTGCCGTGCTGAACGATTTGTACGTAGCGGAAGAAGAGCGCGGCCGCGGGCTCGGACAAGGGCTGTTCGAGGCTTGTGCCGCTTACGCGGCGGAGCAGGGCTATGCTTCGATGAGCTGGGAGACGGACCGGGAGAACACGGCGGCTCAGCGGTTCTATGACCGGATGGGGGGCCGTGCGGGCAGCTGGCTCGTCTATTCGCTGGAGCTGGATGGGAGATAGAGGGCCGCTGCCCCGCGCCGGAGGCGAGGGGACAGGCCCGGGAGGGAAGCGGGAGGCATGAAGGTATTCGCGGATTTGTTGTGGTTTTTTCGTATGGAGGCGAAGCGCTATCTCTGGGGAGTCGCGACGCTCGTGCTCGTCAGTCTGCTCCTTCTCGTTCCTCCCTATCTGATCGGGGTTATGGTGGACGGAATCGTGGACGGCACGCTGACGGCGGGCGCACTGACGCGGAACCTGCTGCTGCTCGCCGGCTGCGGACTCATCATGTACGTGCTTCGCTACGTGTGGCGCGTTCTGCTGTACGGAGCAGCGGCCCGGCTCAGCCAGGTGCTGAGAGGCCGGTTGTACGCCACGCTGACCCGGCAGTCGCCTGTGTTCTACCAGCGGCACCGGACGGGCGATCTGATGGCGCGCGCGACAAACGACATTCAGGCCGTCGAGCTGACGGCGGGCGAGGGCGTGCTGACGCTGGTCGACTCTCTCGTCATGGGGCTGACGGTGGTGGCGGCGATGGCGTCGGCGATCAGCTGGAAGCTGACGCTGGTCGCCCTCCTGCCGATGCCGTTCATCGCCTGGTCGACCAGCTATTACGGCAATCTGCTCCACGTCCGGTTCCGGGACGCCCAGGCGGCGTTCTCGGGACTGAACGACAAGGTGCAGGAGACGATGACGGGCATGCGCGTCATCAAGGCGTTCGGGCAGCAGGAGGCGGAGAAGGAAGAGTTCCGCAAGCTGTCCGCCCGGACGGCTGATGCGAACATGGCTGTGGCGCGTGTGGACGCCCTGTTCGATCCGACGATCTCCCTGATCGTCGGGCTGTCCTTCTTCCTGGCGATCGCCTACGGGGCCAAACTGGTCGTGGACGAAGAGCTGACGATCGGGGGACTGACCCAATTCACGATCTATCTTGGCAGCCTAATCTGGCCTATGCTGGCCATCGGGTTCCTCTTCAACATCGTGGAGCGGGGCCGGGCTTCGTACGGCCGGATCAACGAGCTGCTGCAGACGCGGCCGGACGTGCAGGACCGGCCGGGTGCAGCCCACGAAGCGCCGCGCGGAGCCGTCGAGGTGGACCTGCGCTCGTTCACGTATCCGGGCCAGCCGCAGCCGGCACTGCAGAACGTCCGCTTCCGGCTGGAGCCGGGGCAGACGCTTGGCGTCGTCGGCCGGCTCGGCAGCGGCAAGTCGACGCTGCTGCGGCTCTTCCTGCGCGAGTTCGAGGGCGCGGACGGCCTGCTCGCGATCGGGGGCCGGCCGCTCGACGGCTACACGCTGGATGCGCTGCGGGGTGCGATCGGCTACGTGCCGCAGGAGCATGTTCTGTTCTCGGCGACGGTGGCCGAGAACATCGCGTTCGGCCGGGCGGAGGCGAGCCGGGCAGAGATCGAAGCCGCCGCGCGGGCGGCAGAGGTGCACGAGGACATCGTCCGCTTCCCCGACGGCTACGACACGGTCGTCGGCGAGCGGGGCGTGACGCTCTCCGGCGGGCAGAAGCAGCGGCTGTCGATCGCCCGCGCGCTGCTACAGCAGCCGGCGTTCCTGCTGCTCGACGACGCGCTGTCCGCGGTGGACGCGCGGACGGAGCAGGCGATACTGGACGCGCTGCGGGCCGGGCGGACCGGCTGCACGACGCTGATCTCCGCGCACCGGCTCAGCGCGGTGGAGCACGCCGACGTCATCCTCGTGCTGGAGGACGGGCGGCTCGTCGAGCGCGGCACGCACCGTGAGCTGCTGGAGCTCGGCGGCCGTTACGCGGAGATGTACGAGCGGCAGCAGCTGGAGTCGCTTGTGCTGAAAGGAGGCGCGTCCTCATGACGATTCGCCGGTTAATCCGCTACTTAAGGCCGCACCGCCTCGTGCTTGGCGCCGCCTTTGCTCTGCTGCTGCTCGGGACGGCAGCCGATCTGGCCGGTCCGTACCTGGTCAGCCGTTTCATCGACGATTACTTGACGCCGCGCACGTTTCCGAAGGAAGCGATCCTCGGCTTCGCCGGCATTTATTTGACGCTGCATCTCGCTTCGGTGGCGTTCCAATACGGGCAGCTGCTTCTTTTCCAGCGGATCGCGCTGCGGGTCATCCACCGAATGAGGACGGAGGTGTTCGGCAAGGTCCAGCATCTGGGCCTGTCCTTCTTTGACCGGACGCCGGCCGGCACGCTCGTCTCGCGGATCACGAACGACACGGAGGCGGTGAAGGATCTGTACGTCAGCGTCCTGTCGACGTTCGTACAGAATGGCGTCTTCCTCTTGGGTATTTTCGTGGCCATGTTCGTGCTCGACTGGCGGCTGGCGTCGCTCTGTCTCGTGCTGCTGCCGGTGCTGTACCTGCTCATGCGCACGTTCCGCACCTACAGCTCGCGGGTCTACCGGGTGACGCGGGAAAAGCTGGGCGAGCTCAACGGCCTCCTCAGCGAATCGCTGCAGGGGATGAACATCATCCAGGCGCTGCGGCAGGAGGGACGGATGATCCGGCGGGTGGAGCGCCTGAACGAGGAGATCCGTGGCGCGTTTCTGCGCAGCGTCCGGCTCAACGGGCTGCTGCTTCGCCCGGCCGTTGACCTGCTGCGGATTTTGACGCTGATGGGCGTCGTCTCCTTCTTCGCCGGCGCCTCGGCGTCCGGGGCGGTCAAGGTAGGCGTCCTGTACGCCTTCCTGCAGTATCTCGACCGGTTCTTCGAGCCGGTCAACACGATGATGCAGCGGCTTGCCCAGCTGCAGCAGGCGCTGGTCGCCGGCGAGCGCGTGTTCCAGCTGCTGGACACGGACGAATGGGCGCCGGGCGAGAAGCCGGGCGCGCTGCCTGCGGCCGAAGCAGCGGCGGGCGGCGAGGTAAGGACGGCAAGCGGCGCTGGCCTGGATCGGCCGGGAGCCGAGACGGTGCGCGCGGAGGCGGCCTTCCCGGGTGTGCTGCCGCCGGCTTCCGCCGCGGGTCTCATCGAGTTCGACCGCGTGACGTTCTCGTACGACGGCCGGGTCGATGTGCTGCGGGACATCTCCTTTACCGTCCGCCCGGGGGAGACAGTCGCGCTGGTCGGCCACACCGGCAGCGGCAAAAGCTCGATCATCCAGCTGCTGCTTCACTTTTACAATGTGCGCAGCGGGGAGATCCGCATCGACGGCGTGCCGCTCTCCCGCATCGGCAACGACGAGCTGCGGGCGCGCATCGGGCTCGTGCAGCAGGATCCGTTCCTGTTCGCGGGAACGGTCCGCAGCAACATCGCGCTGCATGACGGAGCGGTAACCGAGGAAGCGGTGCGGGAGGCCGTCTCGCTCGTGCAGCTCGAGCCGTTCATCCGGCGCCTGCCTCGCGGCCTCGACGAGCCGGTAGTGGAGCGGGGCGCCGCCTTCTCCAGCGGGGAGCGGCAGCTGCTGTCGTTCGCGCGGACGATCGCGCGGCGGCCGGGCGTGCTGCTGCTGGACGAGGCGACGGCTAACATCGACACCGAGACCGAGGAAGCGATTCAGGCGGCGTTGACGCGGATGAGGGCGGGCCGGACGACGATCGCGATCGCGCACCGGCTGTCGACGATCCAGGACGCCAATCAGATTCTCGTCCTGCACCGGGGCGAGATTGTGGAGCGGGGCACCCATCAGGAACTGCTGCGCCAGGGCGGCTTGTACCGGGCGATGTACCTGCTTCAGCAGGGAGGCGTGGCGGCGAAGGTCTAGCGGAGACGGCCGTCCGGAGGCTTGGATCCGCCGCTGCTTGCGTGCCCCACACCCCTAAGACATAGCAGCAAAGCTGATCGTTCAAGAGGAGGCTGTCCGTGAGGACGGCCTTTGCCGTATAATAGAACCAAAAAAAGGATGTGGGCATATGGCGAATGTAGTCTCCATGGAATGGATTCGCGACCATCTGAACGACGAGTCGCTCGTGCTGGCGGACTGTCGGTTTGCGCTGGGACAGCCGCTGTCGGGACGGAAGGATTACGAGGAGGGGCATCTGCCGGGCGCCGTCTACGTCGATCTGGAACGCGACCTGTCCGGGCCAAAAGCCGAGCACGGCGGCCGGCATCCGCTACCCTCCATCACGGAGCTGGCGGATGTCCTCGGACGCGCGGGCATCGACGGCAGCAAGCGCGTTGTTGCTTACGACGACCAGGGCGGCGCGATGGCGTCGCGTCTGTGGTGGATCCTGAAGTATCTGGGCCATGACAACGTCCAGATTATGGATGGGGGCTTCGGCGCTTGGAAGCGAGAGGGTTACCCAGTAACACTTGATGTTACTGAACTGTACGCGACTACTTTCGAGCCGCAGCCTCGGTCCGAGATGCTGCTGACGATGGAGGAAGTCAAGTCCCGGCTCGGCACGCCCGGCCTGCAGCTGCTGGACTCCCGCGAAGCGAAGCGCTATCGTGGGGAGGAAGAAGCGATTGATCCGGTGGCGGGTCATATTCCGGGTGCGGCGAACTACTTCTGGAAAGACAGCCTGACCGAGCAGGGGACGTGGAAACCCGCCGAGCAGCTGCGCGAACGGTTTAGCAGCCTCTCGCCCGACCGGGAGACCGTCGTCTATTGCGGCTCGGGCGTGACGGCATGCCCGAACATCCTGGCGCTAACCGAGGCCGGCTTCCGGGACATCAAGTTGTATGGTGGCAGCTGGAGCGACTGGATCTCGTATAAGGAGAACCTGATCGCTACGGGAGAAGAGTAAAATTCAGGAGCGCTAATCGAAGGGAATGGCGAGGGTGGAAGCATGCCGACAACCTATATTCTGCTGGCAATCGAAGCGGTATTGCTTCTTGTCCTGATTTTCAACTTGCTGAAGCTGGTCCGGATCTATCGAGGCTTGGGGAAGAACGCCCCCTTTCCCGAGAAGATGCAGCAGACACTTAAGCAAGTGCTTCCCGGACCGGCGGCGGCTGTCATCGCTCGGGAAGTGACGATGTTCTATTACCTGGTTGCCAAGGCACCCGGGGAAGAAGCGGGCGAGGCTTTTTCCTATCATAAGAAGGCAGGATACATAGCCATCCTTATCGTATTTCTATGCGTCATTGGGCTGGAAAGCGCCGGGCTGTTTGTCCTGTTTCACCGGTGGAGCCCCCTTCTTTCCTGGATCCATCTCGCCCTAAACGCGTATGCGGTCCTCTATCTGATCAGCGACTACCGGGCCATCGGTCAGCTGCCGATTGTGTTCAGGGAGGAAGGGGTGGTGATCCGGGTTGGCACCAGAAGGGCGCTGACAGTCCCGTACGCCGCCATCGCTTCGATTCGAGACGGCAGCAGGTTCGAGGAACAGAAGAAGAACAAGGATGTCTTTAAGGCGATGCTGCTAGAATATGAGCCGCCGCAGCTTGAGCTGGCTCTCCGGGAGCCTGTGTCCACTCGAAGCTTTATGGAGACCCGGCAGCGGATCTCCAGCGTCTTTCTTACCGTCGACGATCCGATCGGATTCCGCCAAACGCTGGAAAAGAGGCTTGAAGTTCGGGAAGCGGAGCTCACTCCCGTCACCCGTTCTTAGAGACAACAAACACGCCGCATCCGGCCGATTCCGGATGCGGCGTGTTTCGTTAAGGGAGATAACTGCTGCGGGCGGCACCCTTACAGGGCAAAGCGAGGCGCCGACACTATCCGGCGCACCGGCTGTCCTTACCCCCGTCCGCCGGCGCCCGCCCAATGGTCGGGCCGGTCAAGCGCGGGCGGCAGCTTGGTAGCGGCGTCGCCTTTGGCTGCGTTGATCTGCATCTGGGTGAGGAACAGCGCGCCGGACAGGTTGGCTCCCCGCAGATCCGCGTCCCGCAGGTCAGCGCCGATCAGATCCGCCGTCCGCAGGTCGGCGCCCCGCAGGTCGGCGGCGATCAGGTAAGCGCCGCGCAGATTGGCGAACCGCAGATCGGCTCCCCGCAGCTGGGCACCGATCAGGTCGGCACCGCGGCCGATCGGCTTTTTGGGGCGCTTGATTGGCCCTTTCACGCGGCGGCGGGCGTCCTCCCGGACGAGCTCGCTTGCGGCGAGGAGCAGCCCGTTGATTTTGGCACGATGCGCTCCCGCATCTAGCGACAGCAGGGAGGAGGCGGGGAGGTCGGTGAGCCGAATCGTCTCCTCAAGCGCCAGGGAAAGCTCGGCATGGAGGGATTGGGCCGCCGGCAGCGTGATCGCCTCAGACAGATACCAGAGCAGCTCGTGCAGCTGCCACATGACGGGGAACACCTCGAACATGTCTTTGGCCGTCTCGGCGTCCTGCCGCCAGTCTCGGCCTCCGAACGTCTGCCTGGAAACCTGCTGCCCAGCGCCGAAGCAGTCGTAAACTGTGCAGCCGCGAAATCCCCGGTCGCGGAGCGTGCTGTGCACGCTGCACCGGTAGTCGTTCTGCAGATTGGGGCAGGGGCGGCCGCTTTCTTTATCGATCGCAAAGTCCGAGGAGGCTGCAAAGGGCAGCGCCGTGCAGCACAAGCCGAAGCAGCTCTCGCAGTCGGCCCTCAGACGCAGGCGTAAGGAATCGGTTTGGGTAGTCATGGTCGTTCTCGTTCTCCTTCCGGCTTTCCGTCTTGCCCGGGAAGCCTGTTTTCATTTTAAAACATGGAGAGGGGAGAAGAACAGACCGTTTTTGGACAGTAGAGAACGATGCCGCGAATGCCGAACAGGAGAGACGAAGGCTGTGAACACTACTCGACTGGAACCTCGTGTTATGGCATCACGCACTAGAAGCCGCACACTTTTGCCGGAACCGGCTATCGGAATAGCGGCTGAGCACGCAGGCTTTCCCTCTGCTAGAATGGCAGGAGAAGGCTCTCGGCCGGCAGGCCGCAGAGCCGCAGCGGATAGACGAGACAAGGAGGGATTGGATGAGGTTTGCTGCCAGGAGGGACCGCTGGTTAAGTGTCGTAATTTGGGCGACGGTGGCGCTGCTGCTGCTCTCCGGCCTCTCTCCCTTGGTGGTCGGAGGAGCCGGATGGGTCGGCGGCACGATTCTGTTCTTGGTCTGTGCTTCCTTCGCTTGGCTGACCGGCTCGCTGTGGGTCGCCACCTACTATGAGCTCGGCGAGTCGGAGCTCTATATCCGGATCGGTCCGATGGCCCGCCGGATTCCCTACGAGCAGATTCGCCAGGCCAAGCCGGTGCGCTCCTGGGGCTCCATCGCGGCGACATCTAGACAGAGAGTGGAGATTTTGTATGGAAATTATGAGGTTATCTATGTGTCTCCGCTGGAGCGGGAATTGTTCTTGAAGGAGCTGCAAAAGCGCAGTCCACGGGCCACTATCGAGCTCCGTGAGAACCCAGGCTCTTAGGGGACAGCTTAGAACCCGGCGCCGCTCCTCACAAGAGGGCGGCTGTCAACCATGCCGCCGCGCCTCCGATGAGAGAGCTGCTCAAGTTGACCAGATCGTTCGACATCCAGGCGAAGCCGCCGGCACGGGAGGCGGGCTGCCCGCAATGCTCGCCGACCTCCACCAGCCTGCCGCAGACGCGGCAGCGGTTCATCCGCTGGACGGTCACGCCGAGGAACGAATCCGCGAAGGCACCGGACAGGCCGCCGACGAGGCCTGCCGCGCTGTAAGCCAGGCCATCCGCCTCCAGCCCCGCCCCCTGGGCGAGCAGCCAGCCGCCGGCGCCGATGAGCAGCCCGCCGGCTGCTGCGGCGGCGGAACCGAGCCAGGACACGCCGCCGGATGTGCCGGGGGGCAGCCGTTTGCCGGTCAGCACGGAGCGGGGAGGCCGGCGGCTCAGGCTGCCGAGCTCCGTCGCCCACGTGTCCGCGGTGACGGTCGCCATGACGCCGAGGAACAGAAGCGCCCAAGCCTCAGCCGGATAGGCGGCATGCAGCAGGACGAGCAACATGCCGATCCCCCCGTTGGCGAACACCTGGCCGGCGTCCCGGCGGCCGGTTTTGGCGTAGGAGAGCTCGAGGTCTGCCTTTCGCCTCTTGCCCAGCTTGGACAGCAGGGAAGAGGAGATGAAGAAGAGCAGCAGCGTCCCGAACCAGAAGACATTTCCCGCTCCGTAATACACCGTACCCATCAGGATGGCGGCCGCCGCCCCAGACAAGGATAGCGATCGTTTCCAATAAGCCGCTCCCGCGACCAGCAGGGCGCCGAGTGCGCCGATTGCCCAATTCACCATGCATCCCTCCATAAGTTAGCGTCAGCAGGCTCCTCCGCTCCAAGCAGACGGGCCTTTATTCGTAAGGCGTCGGTTGATGGACGAAGCCGGGATAGACCTGCCGGTCCTCTAACCGGCTGTGAAAAACGGAGGTCGTCGCTGGGGAGAGCGGCGGGATGAGCCAGGACCACCGGCCGGTGACGGCTCTTCCTTCCTTCTCCTCGTTGCGCTGGAATACCTCGAACTGTTGGGCGGCCGTGTGATGGTCGACAATGCTGACGCCGCGCTCGCGGTAGGAATGCAGTACCGCGGCATTCAGCTCGACCAGTGCCCGGTCCTTCCAGAGGGAGGCGTTGGAGCTCGTCTCGAGCCCCATCCCCTCGGCGACGCGGGGCAGCAGGTTATAGCGAAACGGATCGGCCAGATTGCGGGCGCCGATCTCGGTCCCCATGTACCAGCCGTTGAAGGGAGCGGCCGGATAGGCGATGCCTCCGATCTCGAGCCGCATGTCGGTCAGAAGCGGTACGGCATACCACTTCACCTCTTCGCCCTGGAACAGATCGTAGTCCGGGTGGCGGATAGGCACCTCCAGCACAAGCTCCCGCGGCAGCTCGAACAGGCGCGGCGGAGCGCCGTCCGTCTGAACAACGAGCGGCAGCAGATCGAATGCGGTGCCTTCGCCCCGCCAGCCGAGAGCTTCGCACGCGCGCGTGAACGCGACCGAATGAGGATCGCCGAGCACAGACCCGTCCGGTCTTGCATAGCCGGCGTAGCGCAGCAGCTGATGGTTCCAGATGCGCACAGGCTCGCGACCCGGCTCCGCCGGCCGGAACGCGGTGAGCGCGGGACGAATCTCGCCGCCGTTCGTCGCATAAGCGAGATGGCGGAGCAGCGCTTCGTAGACGGCCTCCGGCGTCTCCGCCTCGCGGGCGTCGAAGACTGCGAGCCGGTTCCAGAAGAGCCGGCCGATGCAGCGGTTCGCGTTGCGCCACGCCATCCTCGCGCCGTGCGCCAGCTCCTCGTTCGTATGGGCGTAAGTGCCCTGCTCCCGGATACTCCGGCGGACCTCGCGGATCCGGTGCTCCGTCTCGCCGGGGGAGCGGCCGAGCTCGCGGCCGCAGTCCGTCAGGAAGATCTCCGCCTCGCGGAGAAGGTGCGGGATGTCTGTCTGATTGGTGGTCGTGCTAGTCATAAGGAAGCCTCCGTTGCGGTAGCATGCTGTCGCTATTAGGCTATTGAAGATTGGCCGGCAAGTCAATGGCGGGCACAAAACCGTAACAATGGCGCATGAGCGGCGGCCTGTCCCCGCTTGCTAAGAGTCTTTTTGGAAAAAGCAGTTCAACCTATGTCGCTGGAAGGAAACGGCCGAGCAGACAGAGAAAGGAAGGGGGGACGAACGAAATTCCCTGCATAGAAAGGAACGGCGCGATGTATGTCAACGTTAGGGCAATTATAGAAGGCGGCGATGCGGCCGACCCGCGCATTCTCATCCAAACGAGGACGAAGCCGGGAGAGGGGCGGAGATGCCTCGAGCTGCCAGGCGGCAGGCTGGAAGAATACGAGTCCATGCTGGAGGGGCTCAAGCGGGAGGTGCTTGAGGAGACGGGGCTGACCGTGACCGCTATAGAAGGGCTGGACGACAAGCTGGATACCGATGCGGGGGAGACGAACGTGGAGTGTCTGCGTCCGTTTGCCGTTTACCAGACGACCAAAGGCCCGGTTGATTCGATGGGCGTCTATTTCCGCTGCCGGGCGGAAGGAGACCTGCTGCAGGAGGGGGACGACACGGCGGAGATCCGCTGGATCGGTCTCGCCGAATTGGAGGAGCTGGCCAGCAGGCAGCCCGATGCGTTCTGCTGGGTCGATCGGGCGGGAGTTCTCTTTTACCTGGCCCATCGCAGGCAAGAGCTGTCGGCAGGCGGGTCGGTGAACGATACAGGATGGAGACGAGGAGGACCAGCCAATACTCATTGATCTGACTCATCTTATTGAAGACGGCTTGCCCGTCTATCCAGGAGATTCCGCGACTGAGCTGGTGCGCACGAAGACGTGGGAAAGAGACAAGCACACGAACCACCGGCTGACGATCAACATGCACGCAGGCACGCATATCGACGGGCCGATGCATTTGAGCGCCAGCACGACCTATCTGAATGAACTGCCGGCAGAGACGTTCGTAGGCGAGGGCTGCCTGCTGGACGTCCGGGGAGAAGCCGTGATCGGCTGCCGTGACGAGTATGAGGACCGAATTCAGGAGGGGCAGATCGTGCTCCTCTATACCGGGCATGGGGAGCGGTTCGCGGAGGCAGATTATTTCTCCGCCCATCCCGTTGTCGGGGAGGAGCTCGCCGAACTGTTCGTGCGCAAACGTGTGAAGATGGTCGGCATGGACCTCCCGTCGCCGGACCGACCGCCGTTCGCCGTCCATCGGCTGTTGTTCCGCCACGGCATTCTCCTGCTGGAGAACTTGGCGAATCTGGACCGACTGGCGGATGCGAAAGCGGAAGCGTTCGAGGTGATAGCCCTGCCCCTCAAAATCCGGGCGGATTCGTCTCCGGCACGTGTGCTGGCGCGGGTGTGAGGCGCGCTTCTCTTCTCCGCCGGACGGCTGATGCATCTGGCCAGCAGGCGAGGTGCCTTATCGTCGCCGGACACGCCACGGTCCTCGGCCCTTGGTCCAGATGGCGGGGCACTCTCCTCCAAACCCGAACAAACAGCTATCCGGCGGATAGCTGCTTGTTTTAATATGTCGGATAGGGCGTCCAGCCTACAACGTCTCGCCTTTCCCGTCCCTGCGTGCCGACCCGGCTACGGCTTGAGGACGACCTTGATGCAGTCCTCCTCCTTGTCGTCGAACACCTTGTATGCATGCGCGGCGTCATGCAGGCTGAGCCGGTGCGTAATAATATCGGTCGGATCGATTTCGCCGGTTTTCAGCTGCTTGTACAGCTGCGGCATGAAGTGGATAACCGGCGCCTGGCCCATCCGCACGTTGACGTTGCGCTCGAACAGATGGCCGAGCGGGAAGGCGTTATACTTGAGGCCGTACACGCCGACGAGCTGAATGGTGCCGCCCTTGCGGACGACATCAGCCGCGATCTCGAAGGCGCTCAGGGAGCCGCCCTGCAGCTTCAGCGCCGTCTCGACCTTGTCCACAATCGACTTCTTGGCGTCCATGCCGACGCAGTCGACGACGACGTCCGCGCCGCCTCCGGTCGCTTCCTTGAGCGTTTCCGTGATGGTCCTATCCTTCTCGAAGTTATAGGTCTCCACCTTATTCGTGCGCTTGGCATGAGCCAGCCGGTAGTCGACGTGGTCGACGGCGATGACACGGTTTGCGCCTCTCTGCCAGGCGAATTTCTGCGTCAGCAGCCCGACCGGGCCGCAGCCGAGCACGATGACCGTGTCCCCCGGCTTCACGCCGCCGTTTACGACGCCCCAATAGGCGGTCGGCAAAATGTCCGAGAGGAAGAGCAGCTTCTCGTCCTCCATCTCGGCATCCTCGGGAACCGGGAACGGCACGAAGTTGCCGAACGGCACCCGGAGCAGCTCGGCCTGTCCGCCGGCATAGCCTCCGTAAGTATTAGAGTAGCCGAAATAGCCGCCCGTATCTTTGGCGGTATTGGCATTGTCGCATTGGCTTTCAAGCTCGTGCCTGCAGTAGAAGCATTCGCCGCAGGCTACATTGAACGGCACGATGACGCGGTCGCCTTTTTTGACTCTCGTCACGTCGGGGCCGACCTCCTCGACGATGCCCATCGGCTCGTGGCCAATGACGTATCCATCGGGCATGCCCGGAATCATGCCGTGGTAGATGTGCAGATCCGAGCCGCATATCGCAGTCGTCGTGATCCGCACGATGACGTCGTCCTTTTTGATCAGCTTCGGATCCTCGGTTTCCTTGACCTCGACCTGCTTCATTCCCTGATAAGTGACGGCTTTCATAAACGCGCTCCTTCCATGGGAAATTGGGACACACCCCATATATTTTACCCGAATTTGCCAGGGAGGAACCGGATCACGTGGCAGGAGGCCGTCCCTGTTCGTCCCGCGCCGCCGGAATTGTCGATAGGCTTAAGTTTGCCGTAAGCCGGGAAGATGTCCAGACACGGCAAAACCCGGGGCCGGCGGAAGCCGGGGCCCGGGTTTTGTCGTCTGCTTGTCGTTGCTTAGTTGTCGGTCATCAGCTGCTCATAAGCTGCATCGTCCAGCACGCGCCGGGCGGTGACGTATCTCTTGGCATAATACGATTCGTTCAGACCGTTGATCGTGACGCCTTTGTTCGTCGCGGAGTGAGCGAACTTCCCGTTGCCGACATAAATGCCGACGTGAGAGATGCTCTTGCCGTCCGTGTTGAAGAACACGAGATCGCCGGGACGAAGATCGGACTTGTCCACCCATGCGCCCTCAAGCGCTTGGGTCTTGGAGCTGCGGGACAGCTCAATGCCGAAGCCGTCAAAGACGTACGAGGTGAATCCCGAGCAGTCAAAGCCTCTTAGCGTAGTGCCTCCGTACTTGTAGGGGGTACCCATGAGTGCGTTGACCGATGCGCTGAGCGGCGTCTCGGCGGAGGCGTTTCCGACCATGATGCCCAATAGCAAGACCAAGCTGAAAAGACCTGCGACTGCTTTCTTCAAACAAAATACTCCTTCCACTTGCCTACGAGGTTAGCTGAGGGTTCGGTTGAAGGCACCCTATGATTCCTTGCGTCCAGAATCAATTCACCCGGAGTTTGGTTCCCCCGTTTCCTGAGAACAGAAATTCGGCATGCTTGTCTTTTTTTCAAACCTGGGGATACATATTCTGCATAATGTTAGAAAATCCTTCTTCTTTTTCAAGTTAAGCGCATACATTTTTTCCAAACGGCGAAATTTCTGTATCCGAGACGAAGGAAGAAGGCCAAAACGCGAAAAAACATCCGGAATTCGGATGTTTCTCCATAATATGTCAGTAAGTGGTGTTTGGCGTCGCATGACCTAGGTCCACGGAAGTCAACCCCGACAACTACCCGGTCTTGCGGACATAAAGCGAATGCTGGCTGGTGACCGCCCACACGTCCAGGAAGGTCTCGGCGAACCGGAACAGCTGGTAGAGCACGAGTGCCCAGAAGCCGGCCCACAGGTAGGAAGCGGTCAGCACCACAAGGGACGCGAGCCAGCCGGCAGCGAGCAGCGTCAGGCTGATGAGAAGAACCGGGACGAACGCCCGGAGAAAGACGCCGAGCGCAGCGAGCGGCGAACGCTCCGAAAGCCGGCCGAACTGGAGATACATGATCAGCAGCTTGACGAGGAAGCAGTAGGCCAGCGTGCCGCCGATCCACGGGAGGGCATTTAGCAGAATGCCCTCGTAGGAAGAGCCGGCCGACCAGACCCTCCGGAGCGCCGGCAGGAGCACCAGGTAGCCCGGAATCCCAATCAGCGCCGTCTGGAGCAGATAATAGAGGAAGAACGGCCGGGCGAGCTCCCTGATGCCTTTGAAGAAGCGGTAACCCGGATTGAGGCGGGTATGGGCGATAGAGTAATACAGGCCGGCGTTCAGCAAGGGGGTCAACAGCATGCGGGCGGCCAGGAGAGCGAGCAGCAGCCAGACGTAGGGCATGACGATGTCGGTCTTCAGCAGACGGAACTGGCTCTCGGCGAGAAACAGCCGGAATTGCCCGGGGTCCGTCGATTCGTTCGGGAAGCGGTACATGAGCGGCTCGACCACCGACTTGACGAGCGCGAATAGGGCGAAGCCCCAGGCGAACCGATACAGGAACAGGGCGGTTACGGCGAACGGCTGCTTCCAGGCCGAAGCGCCGCCATCCTTCACATCTTGCCACATAGCCATTTTCACCTCACCAGGCGACCGAGCCGAACAGCGACTCGATCAGTTTGACAATGCCGCCGTTCCAGCGGGCGCTCCACCTTGGGTCGATGGATGCGTTCCGGTAATTGTTGATGTGCTGATTCTCGAGCAGGAGCGTTCGTTCGGGATCGATCAGAACACGGACGACGGGCGAAGGATGGGTGACCGTGTACACGACCCGGCTGCCCTGGCTATCCCACACCTTGTCGAGATGCGAGCCGTCGGCGAAGTAGAACCGGACCGGCACCGCCGGATAGGGAGCCCCCTGCTGGCTGATCACAACCTCATTGTCGTAGACAGTCCTGCCGTCCTTGGCCGTCTCCCGGACCCGGATGCTATCCACGGCATAGTCGACCATCTGGCTGCCGTAGACGAACTGGCTGAAGAACGGGTCCCAGCTTTTCTTGGTGACCGACTCGAGGACGGTCTGGAAATCGCGGGTGGACGGGTGCCGGAATTTCCATTTGTCGAAATACGTCCGCATGACCTTGGCCATCTGGTCGCTGCCAATCTCCGCCTCGATCGCCCGCAGCACGAGCTTCGCCCGCGTGTACACATTGTCCGCATACTCCGCGTGGCTGCCATAGTCCCAGGAGTTGCGGAGCAGAGGGGCGGGAGACGTCATGTAGCCGGCCTCCAGCGCCAGATCGGACTTCACCCCGTATTCGCGCTCCATCACCTTGTCCTCGGCATAAGAGGTGAATCCTTCGTCCAGCCAAGCCTCCTCGAATTCGTTGGAGGCGACCATGCCGTACCAGTATTGGTGGCCGATCTCATGTACGACTACCCGCTCGAGGTCGAGCGTAGGCGTCCCGGGCGATGCGGCCCAAGAGGTGATGAGCGTCGGATACTCCATGCCGGCAGCCCCGCCTGCCCCTTCGGGAGGCACCACGATCGACAGCGTCGAATAGGGATACGGACCGTACCATTCGCTGAACCGGGCGAGCGCTTTCTTGGCGGCCTGCATATAGCGGGCCTTGTAGGGAGCATGCTGGGGATCGAGGTACAGCTTGATTTTCAGCCCCGGAATGTTTGGCGCAGAGAACGACTCCTCGGCGTACTGAAAATTCGGGGACGCCGCCCAGGCGAAGTCGTGCACGTCGTCGGCATAGAATCGGTACGTTTTCGCCCCGTCCTTTTCGGCCGCGGGCTTGGTCGGGAAGCCCGTAGCGGCGACCGTGTAGGAAGAGGGCACCTTGATCTTGACGTCGAAGATGCCAAAGTCGGCATAGAACTCCGAATTGCCGTGGTACTGGTGCAGATTCCAGCCCTCGTCCGTCCGTCCTCGGGTCCCTGCCGGCTCATAGACGGCGAGCTTGGGGAACCATTGGCCGGCCATGTAGAAGTCCCCCTTGTAGCCCATCCGCGCGAACACCTCCGGCATCCGGACGGCAAAATCGAGCGACAGCGTTACCTTCTCGCCCGGCATGACGGGCTTCGGCAGGGTGAGCTTCATCAGCGTGCGGTCGTTCTCGTTGCCGTCGTCGGGCCGGACGTAGGAGATGCGTCCGAGCAGGTCGCCGCCTTCCGGCGTCTTGACCGCCAGCACCTCCATGCTGCCGAACCCGTCCGCCTTTTGCTCGTCCGAACGCAGCTTGCCGCCCGATTCCTTCAGGAAGGTGGTCTTCTTGGATTCGAAAGCGTTCGGGTAGAGGTGAAAATACAGTTCCCCGACGGGCTGTTTGCCGGGATTGGTCCAGGTAACCGATTCGCTTCCCTGGAGCGAGCGGGTCTCGGTCTGGAGCGCCACCGACATATGGTACTCTACCAGCCGGTTGCTGAGGGCGGGTGGAGCGGCAGGCGCAGGCTTGGGGCTGTCCAGGGATACCGGCTCCTTCTGCAGAGGATCATAGAAGCCCGCTGCCGGGTGATGGTGTTCGGGTACAAGCTTGACGAGTCCCGCCGCGGACAACACGCAGCAGAGGAGAGCGGCCGACCCCCACCGGACGGCGCGGCTTTTGAGCAACGATTTCATCGAATTCCCCCCGTTGACAAGCATCTACAGCATGTATATGTGGGGGGACAGGGGAATATTTCTGCTCTCGGACAATTCGGAGGACGGGCCTTGAAGGAGGGAGCTGCCGAGAGGAAGCCAGGGAGGCAAAAAGGGCCGAATACGAGCGATACGTTGAAATCACGGCCTGAAGTCCGATACAATAGGGGCAGAAGCCCGATTATGATGAAAACGGATGGTGACTTATGGATACCAGCGAAAAAGGCAAAAAGCTGAACGCGTTGAATATAGTGAGCGGCACGGTCAACCACAAAGGGTTCGGTGCCGGGTCGATCGACCTGAATAACGTTTCTTCCATTATTATCGACGGAGACGAAGCGTACGTGGACAACGGCGCGCTGCATGCGAAGAGCAAGGTGGAGAAACGCATCAAATTCGTGACGAGCAAGGACGAGGTGCCGAACGGCCGCAAATGCTTCATTGTCTGGGTGGCCGTCGATAAGAATGAGACCGGGTCTTATTACGGCGGCGTGGCGGCCTGTGAGATGCTGGTCGATCCGGAGGCGCGCCGCGGATGGAAGATTCTTGCCGACCATGTCAACCGGATGGACAAAGCGATGAAGCGGCAGGTGCTGGTCGAGAATCTCGACGAGCGGGAGAAGGCGCTGCTGAAGCAGGCGCTTGTGGAGTTCAACGAGACCTGGTGGAACAACTCGTCCGACCAGCTCAAGGAAGCACTCGCGTAGCCGGCCGACGGGCGGTGGGAGCAGCTTCGGGCAATTGTGTCGAAATTGTGACATCCGTTGTGAAGACTACCCAATGGGGCTATACTAGGAAAAGTATATTTTGCATAATATACTAGGACAGCAAAGAAGCAGACTTGGTCTGCTTTTTTGTGTATAAAGTTACAAATAAAGCAGACTTGGTCTGCTTTTTTGTGTATAAAGCTACAAACAAAGCAGACCAAGTCTGCCCCACATAAAAGCCCCGATCGCCTATCCGGCAATCGGGGCTTTTGGCGCCAGCGGCGCGGGTTATTCGTTCCACCACCGCTTGAGGTCGTCCCACCACGAGCGGGTGCCGCCGGACGCGTCCGGCTTGGGCTGGCCGACCGTCGTGGTCTCCGCGCAGTACGTCGTCGGCTCCGTCCCGCTAATGAACGCCTCGAGCCGCGAATTCGGGCAGGCGTCGTTGGCGAGCTTGCCGGTGACGGGGTCGATGTAGACGCTGACGACTCCCTGCGGCACCGGGAACAGCTTGGGCGGGACGGGATCGAGCGTCTTTTCCATATATTCCGCGAAGATCGGCGCGGCTTGGTACGAATCAAGCGAGCTGACGATCCTTCCCTTGTCGTAGCCGACCCAGACGGCGGTGGACAGCTCGGGCGTGTAGCCGACCATCCAGGCGTCGGTGTCTGTCGAGCCCGTCTTGCCTGCGACGGGCCGCTTGAGGAGGTCGGAGACGCGGCTGCCGGTTCCCCCTTCCTCAAAGACGCTCTCCATCAGGTTGGTCAGTACATACGTATAGGAGGCTTCTGCGACGCGCTCCTGCTTGGGCTTCGCTTCGTACAGCACCTTCCCTTTGGCGTTGGTCACCTTGAGCACGGCCGTCGGCTCGACCCGCACGCCCTGGTTGGCGAGGATGGCGAAGGCCGAGGCCATCTCCATCGGGCTGACCGGGAAGGTGCCGAGCGCGAGCGAGGGCAGTGGCGACAATGGGCTCGTGATGCCCATCCGCCGGGCGGTCTCGATCACCTTGTCCGGCCCCACGTCGAGCAGCGTGTGGACAGCATAGATATTGTCCGACTTGGCTAGCGCTTGGCGCATGTCGATGTAGTCGTTGGCGAAGTGGTTGTTGAAGTTGCTCGGCTTGTACACCTTCTTCCCGTTATCGTACGGGAATTCGGTCGGCTCGCTTTTGTACTTGGTCAGCGGAGTGAACCGGTTCTGCAGCGCCGTCAGGTAGACGATCGGCTTGAACGACGACCCTGGCTGACGGGTGGTGGCAAACACGCGGTTGAACTGGTTCTTCTCGTAATCCCGCCCGCCGACCAACGCCTTCACGTAACCGGTCCGGGGATCGAGGGAGACGAGCGCGCCCTGCAGCTCCGTGTCCTTACCCAGATGCTTGGCCAGAGCTTCCTCCGCATTTTTCTGCGCGCGCTTGTCCAGCGTCGTATAGATGCGGATGCCGCCTCCGTCGAACAGCGATTCGCTGATGCCGAGCTCCTCGGTAACGAACTGCCGGACATAATCCTGGAAGTAGGGGGCCTCAGACGGCGGCGCGGCCTGCTGATCCTTATAATGAAGCTCCTGCCGGGCGGCCTCGTCGGCCTGCTGCTTCGTGATGAAGCCCTGTTCGGCCATGGCGTTCAAGATGAGCTTCTGCCTTGCTTTTGCATTCTCGGGATTCAAGAACGGCGAGAAGTATTTGGGCCCCTTCGGGATTCCGGCGAGCATGGCGCTCTCGGCGAGCGACAGCTCCTTGGCGGGCTTGCCAAAATACAGCTCCGAGGCGGCCTGCGCTCCGTAGGTGGAGAAGCCGTAATAGATCTGATTAAGATACTGCTCGAGAATCTGCTCCTTGCTGAGCTGCAGCTCGAGCTGGACGGCGTAGACCGCTTCCTTCAGCTTGCGGTCCCAGGTCCGGTCGTGGTTCAGGTAGAGATTGCGCGCCAGCTGCTGCGTAATCGTGCTCGCGCCCTGATCGAGACTGAGCGTCTTCAGGTCGGTCCAGACGGCGCGGGCGAGTCCCCGCGGGTCGATGCCGAAGTGATCGTAGAAGCGCTGATCCTCGATGGCGAGCGTCGCCTGAACGAGCGTCGGAGCCAACTCCTTCAGCGGCACGACCTGACGGTTCTGTCCGGCCGAGTAGGAACGGATCAGATCCCCGTGCAAATCGTAAATCTCGGAATTTTGCTGAACCGTGGAGACGGGAAGCGCCTGGGAGCGCAGATAGAGGAGAGCGATGCCGAGGACCACCGCCCCCACGACGGAGGCGGAGGCCGCAAGCGCCAGCCACCGCCTGATCCGCCTAGCCGCGCGCAGCAGCGCGCTCTCCGCCTCGTAGTCGGCTTGCTCTCTTGTCGTCCGGGGCCGTCTTGCCATGCCGGCGCCTCCCCTCCCTTTTTCTCTCGCTTAACGCATCCTAGTAAGTAGTATGGAAAAAGGTGGAGACGGCTATACGGCGGGACGGAATTATTATTTTGGGCCGTTTGCTTTTTCGGAACGATCAACTATAATACAAGGGAATGTGCCGGGTCAGGCGGTTCCGATGTCTTGATTGCGGTTAAGAATACTAGGAAATCCGGTCGGCGGACGTTTGCCATTACATAGGAAAGAGGGATTGCCATCATGGAATTGTGGTACACGGAGAAACAAACCGAGAACTTCGGCATTACGGCCAAAATCAAGGAAACGCTGGTAACGGAGAAGACGGACTTTCAGGACTTGGCGATTATCGATACGGTCGAATTCGGACGGATGCTCGTGCTAGACGGCATGGTCATGACGACGGTGAAGGATGAGTTCGTCTACCATGAGATGGTCACCCATCCGGCTCTCTTCACGCATCCTAACCCGAAAAAGGTGCTCGTGGTGGGCGGCGGCGACGGCGGCGTCATCCGCGAGGTGATGAAGCATCCCAAGGTCGAGAAGGCTGTGCTGGTCGACATCGACGGCAAAGTCATTGAATATTCGAAGAAATTTCTGCCGGAGATTGCCGGAGAGCTCGACAATCCCCGCGTCGAGGTGCTCGTGAACGACGGATACATGCATATTCACGACCACAAGAATGAGTACGACGTAATCATGGTCGACTCTACGGAGCCGGTCGGTCCAGCCGTCGAGCTGTTCAGCCGCGGCTTCTACCAGGGCATCTACGAAGCGCTCAAGGATGACGGCATCTTCGTCGCCCAGACGGACAATCCTTGGTTCAAGGCGGATCTGATCCGCCAGGTCAACAAGGACGTGCGGGAGATCTTCCCGATCGTGCGCGTATACGGCGCGAACATCCCGACGTACCCGAGCGGCCTGTGGACGTTCACGATGGGCAGCAAGACGTACGATCCGCTCGAGGTAGACGAGGCGTCCATTCCGGAGATCGAAACCAAGTACTACTCGCCGAGACTGCACAAAGCTGCATTCTGCCTGCCTAAGTTCGTCGAGGATCTCTGCAAGTAAGGTTCCGGCGCATGCCCCGGCTGGGAAATAGGAAGGCGGGGCCAAGCAGCTGTCGTGCCGAGCTCCGGCGTCGGAGCCGGCCGCGGCTTGGCCGCTGCCTCTGTCCGGATCCCCGCAGCGGGCTACGGAGAGGCTGAAGCAACGCCCAAAAAAAGGCGGCCCTGTGAGGCCGCCTTTTTAGATTAGGCTGCCGGAGGGCATCCGGCAGCAAAGGAGGATAGCCGATGGCGGAAGAACCCAACGCCCATCGCCGTATAGCGCTGACGGTCTCAAGCGTCAGCGGGCATGACCGGATCCGCCGCCGAACCCAAGCGGATCTGTATTATCGGAACGGACGGTGGTTCGTCCGTTACGAGGAACCGTCCGCCGAGATGGGGCGGACAATGACAACCGTCCGGATCGACCCGCGGCAGATCCGGGTGGTGCGCCACGGCGACGTCCGCTCGGAGCAGACGTTCGTCCGGGACGAGCGGCATCCGGGCTACTACGAGACGGCGCAGGGCCGGCTCCCGCTCGCCGTGCGGACGCGCGAGCTCGAGGCGGGCCTGTCGGCCGACGGATTCGGCACGGTCGCCTGGTCATACGACCTTGAGGTGTCGGACGAGCCGGCGGGACGATTCCGGCTGGTACTCAAGCTAGAGCCCGGGCCGGAGCTCGATTAAGAAGAATACAGCGACCGGAACGCCGTGAGTGCGTTCAACTCGCCGGTATCGACCGATGCCGGCTTTTTGCGTCCGATCGGGGTAGCTGTTTGGCGGAGAAGTTCGCGGATCGCCGGTCCGGACATGCGGGGACGGGCCGACAGCAGGAGGGCGATCGCTCCGGTGACATGGGAGGTCGCCATGGAAGTGCCACTCAGTTCGTGGTAGCCGCCGTTCATCCAGGAGGAATAGATGGCCTCGCCGGGTGCGTACAGATCAATCCGCTTGCTGCGATTGCTGAACGGTGCGACCCGCTTCTGCTTGGTGGTGGCACCGACGGCGAGCACATCCGGGAGCTTGGCCGGGTAATCGAGCTTTCCCTTCTTGCCGTCGTTGCCGGAGGAGGCGACGACGAGAATTCCGGCGTCGATCGCCTGCTGGATGGCTTGCTCGAGTGCCTTCGAGGAGGTTTTCATCCCGAAGCTCATATTGATGATGTCCATCCGTTGGCGGATGCACCATTCAATCGCGTACACGATATCGGCGATGTAGGCCGTTCCGTTATGATCGAACGCCTTCACCGCGTAGAGAGACGCCTCGGGCGCCACTCCGAGAAGGCCGGCCTGACGGGAATGGGCGGCTATGGTGCCGGCGATATGCGTCCCGTGTCCGTTGTCGTCTCGCGGGAGCATATGCCGATGGACGATGTTGATGCCGCCCGCGACGGTGCCCTGCAGATCGGGGTGCATGTAGTCGATGCCCGTGTCTATGACCCCAATTTTCACTTCCTGACCGGCCGAGCGCTTCCAGACAGAGGGGGCCTTAATCTTGCGGACGCCCCAGGGGATGTGCTGGTCGCGTACTTTAAGAGGCTGCGCGGAAGGGCGGAGAGGAACGGTAGGGAGCCCGTGGATCTGCACCGGACGGTCGTCCTCCTCGATCTCAAGGAAAGGGAGCCGGTGCCGAGTCTTCTCCGGCGAACGGAGGGAGCAGGCGAAGCCGTGTATGGACGGAAGCGGCTGAAGGAACGGACCGCCGGACGAAGGCGGGGCCAGCTCTTCCAGGAGAGCGAGGCACCGGCGGTAATCGTCGTCCGACTGGAGGCGGAGAATATGCCTCGTCTCGGTGGTCCCGGGAAGAAGCTCTTCCTGAAGCGAACGGATCAGATCCCTTTCCATCATCCAAGACTCCTTTGCCGAGAGATACCATCTGTCGATATCCTATGAGACGGACCTCTCGAAGGCATCGGATGATCGCCCTGCCGTCGGACATTTCCGCTCCGCCCGGTGGCAGCGGCCCGGGCGGCGGCATACGATAGGGCAAGGGATAGCTTCCTGCTGCGGGGAGCTCCCATCCGGAAGCCGGAGGCGTCCCGAGGATACAGTCGCAAAACGGAAGCGGGCGGCTTCCGTTTGCTCCATGCCCGGCGGACAAGCCTTCATGGCGGACCGGGAGAGGAACGGGCCATGCCGGCGGCGGCAAAGCGCGGCGGGATGCCGGGTTTGCCCAGTTGCATTTTTGTATAAAATAGGGTTTACTATAGGATGATATCGAGCGCAATCGAAGCGGAATCGTTAATCAGCCCGAAGGGATGTGTCATGCATGAGCAGCCAATACGAGCTTCGTATACCGGTCGAACAAGCCAAAGAAATGCCGATGGTCGATCTCGCCTTCCTGGTGTTGAAGGCGGCGAACACGCCGTTCTACTACCGTGACCTGATGCAGGAGATCGCCAAGATCAAGGGCTTCACCGAAGAGGAAGTAATGGACGTAATCGCCCATCTGTACACCGAGATCAACGTGGACGGCCGCTTTGCCTGCGTCGGCAGCAATCTGTGGGGACTGAAGCGCTGGTACCCGGTCGACAACAAGATGGAAGAAGGCATGGGTGCCGTCAAGCGTCCGAGAATCATCAACGACGACGACGACGATCTCGACGATGAGGACTACCACGAGGAAGAGGAAACTTTTACTGCCGACGACGAAGACTTCGACTCCTTCGACGAGGACCGCGAGGAAGTCGAGTCCGAGGAGGAAGACGAGTTCTACGGCGAGGAAGACAGCGAAGAAGTAGGCGAGGAAGAAGAGTCCGAGGGAGAAGAGGCCGAGGAAGAAGAGGAATTAGAAGACGAGGAAGAACGGTAAGAAGAGGCTCTCCCTCTCACTTGACAAGCCTACCTCCGCCAAGTAAACTATTGCATGGGCTAGAAAAACGTATGGAAACGAATAATTTTTTAACCAACAAAGTGCCCCGTTCCCGGAACGGGTGTCACTTTTATTTTTTTGGCATGAATCCGCCTGCTTTCTTCAAACTAAGGAACATGCGGTTCGTTACTTAGAAGGTTTTTCGGTCGCCGGTTATAAGGAAGATCATCGCAGGAGGGTAAAGATTGTGACAAAATATATTTTTGTAACGGGTGGGGTAGTGTCCTCCCTGGGCAAAGGAATTACGGCCGCTTCCCTTGGACGCTTGTTGAAAAACCGGGGACTTAAGGTCACCATCCAGAAGTTTGACCCGTACATCAACGTTGACCCGGGAACGATGAGTCCTTACCAGCACGGGGAAGTGTTCGTAACCGACGACGGAGCCGAAACCGACCTCGACCTTGGGCATTATGAGCGGTTCATCGACATCAATCTGACGAAGAACAGCAATGTGACGACAGGCAAGGTGTACTCGTCGGTCATCGCGAAGGAGCGCAGAGGCGAGTACCTCGGCGGCACGGTGCAGGTTATCCCGCATATTACGAACGAGATCAAGGACCGGGTATTCCGCGCCGGACGCGAAGCCCAGTCGGACGTCGTCATCACCGAGATCGGCGGGACGGTCGGAGACATCGAGAGCCTGCCGTTCCTTGAGGCGATCCGCCAGATCAAGAGCGACATCGGTCGCGAGAACGTCATGTACATTCACGTGACGCTTATTCCTTATATTAAAGCGGCCGGCGAAGTGAAGACCAAGCCGACCCAGCACAGCGTCAAAGAGCTCCGCAGCCTGGGCATCCAGCCGCATGTGATCGTCTGCAGGACGGAGCACGCGCTTGCCGAGGACCTGAAGCGCAAGATCGCGCTGTTCTGCGACATCGACGCGAACGCCGTCGTCGAGTGCCGGGACGCCGACACACTGTACGAAGTTCCGCTCATGCTGCTTGAGCAGGGGCTCGACGATATCGTCGTCAACCACCTGCAGCTGACGACCCCGGAGCCGGATATGACGGAATGGAGAGGGCTTGTGCAGCGGGTCAGAGACCTCAAGCATACGACCGAGATCGCAATCGTCGGCAAGTACGTTGCGCTGCATGACGCTTATTTGAGCATTGTCGAGGCGCTCTCGCACGCCGGCTTCGACAGCAACACCGACATCAAGATCCGCTGGGTAAACGCGGAAGAGATCTACGACCACAATGTTGATGAGCTGCTGGGCGGCGTACAGGGCATCCTGGTGCCGGGCGGCTTCGGCGACCGCGGCATCGAGGGCAAGATCGTGGCCATCCGGTATGCGCGCGAGAAGAAGGTTCCGTTCTTCGGCATCTGCCTTGGTATGCAGGTGGCGGTTGTGGAATACGCCCGTTCCATCGTTGGGCTCGAGGGCGCGAACAGCTCCGAGATCAACCCGGCTACGCCTTATCCGGTCATCGACCTGCTGCCGGAGCAAAAGGATATCGAGGATCTGGGCGGCACGATGCGCCTTGGTCTGTATCCCTGCAAGGTCGCTCCGGGCTCGCTTGCCCATGAGTGCTACGGAGAAGATCTCGTGTATGAGCGCCATCGCCATCGGTACGAGTTCAACAACCAGTTCCGGGAGCAGATCGAAGCGGCCGGCCTGAAGATCACCGGCACCTCGCCGGATGGACGGCTCGTCGAGATGATCGAGCTGGAGGACCATCCGTGGTTCCTCGCGGTTCAGTTCCATCCGGAATTTACATCGCGTCCGAACCGCAGCCAGCCGCTGTTCCGCGAATTCGTGAAGGCCGCCTTCTCGCAGAACTCCGACCGGTAAACCGGACATCTGCATCTTTTTGGAAATTTTTTGGTTTTTTCCTGGTAGAGGGAAGGAATCCTCCTTCGCTTGTCGAATGTTACTTTTAACAGAACTTCGGCATACGGAGGAGGATTTTTCTTGAAGAAGAGGAAGTTGTTGATCGTAGACGACCAGAATGGCATAAGGGTCTTGCTTGTAGAGGTGTTTAATAGCGAAGGCTACCAGACCTTCCAAGCCTCGAACGGCAAGCTCGCCCTGGAGATCGTGCGGAAGGAAGCGCCGGAGCTAGTGCTGCTCGATATGAAGATTCCGGGGATGGACGGATTGGATATTCTGAAGCACATCAAGCAGATCAATCCCGCTATCAAGGTGATCATGATGACAGCCTATGGAGAGCTTGACATGATCAAGGAAGCGACGGACCTCGGCGCCCTTATGCATTTCACCAAGCCTTTCGACATCGACGAGCTTCGAATTGCGGTAAACGCCCAGTTCACAGCCCCTTCTTCCTCCCATGGATATGCGGTAGGAAGCTGATCTTCCTTGCCGCGCGGGATACAATCCCGTGAATAGATTCGCCAAATAGGACCCGAGAGGGTCCTTTTTTGTGGCGTCCCGAACGCTTGCTTCTTGAAAACGTTTGCGAACAACGGCGCCAAAAAAATGGCCGCATCCGCCTCCGAAGAGCACCCGCTTCGTTACCATTTCCATAATCGATATGCTATAATAGCTCCGTGTTACCTGCGTCCTTGGACGAGCACGGAGTCTACTTTCAGATTGACGAGGAGGATTTTTGCTATGCCATTGGTTTCGATGAATGAATTCCTGCCTAAGGCCAAAGCGAACAAGTACGCCGTAGGCCAATTTAACATGAACAACCTCGAGTTTGCCCAGGCGATTATGCAAGCCGCTATGGAATTGAACTCGCCGTTCATCTACGGCGTCAGCGAAGGCGCCCTCAAATACATGGGAATCGAGTACACGGTCGCGATCGCCGAAGCCGCCGCGAAGAAATCCGGCCTTCCCATCGCACTTCATCTCGACCACGGCAGCAGCTTCGAAGTGGCTATGCAATGTATCCGTGCGGGCTTCAGCTCGGTTATGTTCGACGGCTCCCATCATTCCTATGAAGACAACATCCGCCTGACCAAGGAAGTGGTGAAGGCCGCTCACGCGATGGGCGTCTCCGTCGAGGGCGAGCTCGGAACGATCGGCGGCGTAGAGGACGACATCAGCGTGGACGAGGAGAATGCGAATCTGGCGAAGCCGGAGGAGGCGATCCGCTTCTACGAGGAGACGGGCGTCGACTGCCTCGCTATCGCAGTAGGCACGGCTCACGGGATGTATGCGGGCGAGCCGAACATCCACTTCGACATCATCCAGCAGGTAGCCAATGCCGTTCCGGTGCCGATCGTTCTGCATGGCGGTTCGGGCGTACCGGACGAGGCGATTCGCAAGTCGATCCAGGCCGGCGTAGGCAAGATCAACGTGAACACCGAGAACCAGGTCGCCTGCACGAACGCGATCCGCGAAGTGCTGAACAAGGATGCCAAGGTGTATGATCCCCGCAAATATTTGACACCTGCCCGCCAGGCAATGGTGGAAGTGGTCAAAGCCAAAATCGAACTGTTCGGAAGCAGCAATCAGGCGTAACGGACGTCCGTTCGCTTTTTTATGGGGCAAGGGAACTGCGCGCGCAAGCCGCAATTCCCTTCCTGCTTTTTTTGGAGCCCTGGAGGGGGCGGGTCGCAAGGCTCGGAATCCTCGGTCGGGGTAGGATGGGAGAACTGGTTGTCTCCGGGGCCTTTGGGACGGAGAGAGCGGAATTCCTTATGAATCAAGTAACAGGCAACAAGCAAACAAACAAGATTATAGCTTAGGGTATTAGGTAGGAGGACAATATTCGGAATGGAAACATTGATGATTGCCGGCGGACGGCCGCTTAAGGGGACCGTGACAATCAGCGGTGCCAAGAACAGTGCGGTCGCTCTGGTTCCAGCCGCCATCCTGGCGGAGACACCCGTTACCTTGGACAACCTGCCGGACCTCAGCGACGTTGCGATATACACAGAGCTTCTGACGGAGCTTGGAGCGGTCGTGTCCCGTACGGCGGATCAAATGACCGTCGATCCGACCTCTCTCCGATCCGTCCCTCTGCCGAACGGTAACGTCAAAAAGCTCCGGGCCTCTTATTACCTGATGGGCGCTTTGCTCGGACGGTTCGGCGAAGCCGTTATCGGACTGCCGGGGGGCTGCAACTTCGAGCCGCGTCCGATCGATCAGCATATTAAGGGCTTCGAAGCGTTGGGTGCACGCGTCACCAACGAAGGCGGCGCGATCCATATCCGGGCCAGCCGGCTGACAGGTGCCAAGATCTACCTCGACGTGGTCAGCGTGGGCGCGACCATTAACATCATGCTGGCGGCCGCTAGAGCCAAAGGCGTCACAATTATCGAAAATGCGGCCAAAGAGCCTGAAATAATAGATGTAGCAACTCTGCTTAACTCGATGGGCGCGCAAATCAAGGGCGTGGGGACCGAGACGATTCGTATTGAGGGTGTCGACTCGCTCCATGGCTGCCGGCACAGCATCATCCCCGACCGGATCCAGGCAGGGACCTACATGATTGCTGCGGCGGCTACGCGCGGAGATGTCATCGTCGACAACGTCATCCCCAAGCATATGGAGGCGGTCACCGCCAAGCTGCTGGAGATGGGCGTGCAGATTACCGAGATGGACGAAGCGATTCGCGTCGTCGGCCGTCCCGACTATGAGCCAGTCGACGTCAAGGCGCTTGTCTATCCCGGCTTCGCGACCGACATTCAATCTCCGATGGCGAGCCTGCTGACCCAGGCGAACGGCGTCAGCATTCTCACCGATTACGTATACAGCAATCGCTTCAAGTATGTCCCGGAGCTTATCCGCATGGGCGCGAATATCCGGCTGGAGGGCCGTTCCGCTGTCATTCAGGGCGGAACTCCGCTGTCGGCGGCCAAGGTGACGGCTACCGACCTACGTGCCGGCGCCGCTCTTGTGATCGCCGGTCTGACCGTCGGCGGCGGAGTGACCGAAGTGTCCGGCGTCGAATTCATCGACCGCGGTTACGACAACCTGGTGAGCAATCTGTCCATGCTGGGCGCGGAGATTTGGCGCCAGGGCTAGCGGGAACAAGCAGTCCCGGGAGCTGATGAGGAATCCTCCCGGGAGATTGTGGTTATACTAGCATCTGTTTTTGAAATATTAATAGTGTGGTGGTCAATTGATGGATATGCAGCTCGCACAATTGGAAGAGCTGAAATTAACGGAATTATACAAGATGGCCAAGCTTCATCAGATTCCCTATTACGGTCAGATGAAAAAGAAGGAATTGATCTTCGCCATTCTGAGAGCCCAAGCGGAAAAGGGCGGCCTCATGTTTATGGAAGGCGTCTTGGAGATTTTGCAGGAAGGCTTCGGGTTCCTTAGGCCGATCAACTACTTGCCGAGCTCCGAAGACATCTACATCTCCGCCTCCCAAATCCGCAAGTTCGATCTGCGTTCGGGCGACCTGGTATCGGGCAAATGCCGTCCTCCCAAAGAGAACGAGCGGTACTTCGGCCTGCTTCAGGTGGAAGCCGTCAACGGTGAAAAGCCGGAGACCGCAGCCGAACGCCTTCACTTCCCGGCGCTTACTCCTCTCTATCCGCAAACCAAGCTCGTTTTGGAAACAACTCCAACTTCCCTATCCACCCGTATCATGGACATTCTCAGCCCAGTCGGCCTCGGCCAGCGCGGACTGATCGTCGCTCCCCCGAAGGCGGGGAAAACGCTCCTTCTCAAGGAAATCGCCAACAGCATCTCCACGAATCATCCCGATATCGAGCTGTTCGTGCTGCTGATCGACGAGAGACCGGAGGAAGTGACCGACATGCAGCGGTCCGTCAAGGGAGAAGTGGTCGCGTCCACGTTCGATGAGCTGCCGGAGAACCATATCAAGGTGGCGGAGCTCGTTTTGGAGCGGGCGCAGCGGCTCGTAGAGCATAAGAAGGACGTTGTTATCCTGCTGGACAGCATCACGCGTTTGGCAAGAGCGTACAACCTGGTCATCCCGCCGTCCGGGCGGACGCTGTCGGGCGGAATCGACCCAGGTGCCTTCCACCGGCCGAAGCGATTCTTCGGCGCGGCGCGGAATATTGAAGAGGGCGGCAGCCTCACCATCCTGGCGACCGCGCTCGTCGAGACAGGGTCGCGGATGGATGACGTCATTTATGAGGAATTCAAAGGCACAGGCAACCTGGAGCTTCATCTTGACCGGAAGCTGGCGGAGCGCCGCATCTTCCCGGCGATCGACATTCGCCGTTCGGGAACGCGCCGCGAAGAGATGCTCCTGACCAAAGAAGAGCTCGAAAAGGTATGGGCGCTGCGCAAAAATATGCAGGAGTCGCACGAATTCGTCGATGCGTTCCTGAAAAAACTGGCTGACTCGAAGACCAACCAGGAATTTCTGGAGACGCTTGAGACGAAGCCGGCCACCAAGCGGGTCAAGAACTCGGCTTCTTGATCGACGCTGGCGGCGTTAGTCTAGCAAAAGGGGAAAGACCATGAATCTGGTTTATGCAGATACAAACGGCAATGTTTACGATCACCCGGAATGGGCAGGGCTCGGCCGAAGCGGGGATATGGTCGTCGAGATTCTAGAAGACGAGCTGATCCCGCTTCCGGAAGGAGCGACCCTTGTCAGTTTGCCCGGCACCAAAGCGGCCTATCTCGATCCCGACTCGGGTGAGATGAAGCTGCTGGGCAGCGAGTATTCGGCTGTCGGGGCCTTATTGCCCCAAGGCTTTACTCGACTGCTGCTGCCAGGCTATATCAAAAGCGATAAAAACGCGGTGCTGCCGCTATTCGGCTATACGGCAGTCGTCTGGAAGGAAGACGGCTTCTATGTCGCCGCCCGCCAAAGCGACGATCCTTACGTCTGGAATCCGGTCAACTGTGATCCGCAGGAGCTTGAGCTTCAAGTCCAGCGGCGGCTGGAAGCATTCCCGGAGAACCGGCTGTATCAGCACTTGTCCAAATGTGCACTCGAATATGAGTGCCTGACCGCCTCCAATACGTTCCTCAATCGGTGGGAGGGAGCCGTTCCCGTCTCCTATTCGTGCAATGCAGGCTGCTACGGGTGTATATCCGAGCAGCCGGACGACAGCGGCTTCGTCGCTCCGCAGACCCGGATGAACTTCCGACCCAAGGTGGAGGAGCTTGTGGAGATTATGCTTGAGCATCTGAAGACGCCGGAGAGCATCATCAGCTTCGGCCAGGGCTGCGAAGGAGAGCCATCCACGCAGGCGTCGCTCATCATCCCCGCGATCAAGGAGGTGCGTAGCCGCACCCAGACCGGCTTCATCAACATCAACACCAACGCCGGCTTGACCGACCATATTCGAGGCATTGTGGATGCTGGCCTCGATCTGATGCGGGTCAGTACGATCAGCGCGCTCGACGAGCATTACAATGCCTACTACAAGCCGCGCGGCTATACGTTGGCCAATGTGGAAAAGTCGCTCCGCTATGCGACCGACCACGGCGTTCTTACTTCGATCAACTACTTGATCTTCCCAGGCGTAACCGACCGCGAGGAAGAAATCGAAGCGATGATCGGGTTTGTCCGCCGTACCGGTCTTAAGCTGATCCAGATGCGGAACCTGAACATCGATCCCGAAGCCTATCTGCAGCTGATACCCAAGCCGCAGGGCGAGATTCTGGGGATGAAGCAAATGATCGAGATCCTTCAGGAGGAGCTCCCGGACGTCGCAATCGGCTCCTATACGCACACGCCGGCCGGGCTGGCGGAGAAGAGACGGCGCGAAGCGGCTGCAGGGGAATAAGACTTGCGCATCGCCTCGCTAAGGTATATAATGCATTCATGTGTCCATTTAACTCTGGTTCGACGAATAGAGCCAGGGCGGAAAGAGGTGAAAGTTGTGAAACAAGGAATTCATCCGAACTATAACGAAGTAACTGTTACTTGCGCATGCGGGAACACCTTCCAATCCGGTTCCATTAAGAATAACCTTCGTGTGGAGATTTGCTCCGCCTGCCATCCGTTCTTCACTGGCAAGCAGAAGTTCATCGACGCCGGCGGCCGCGTGGACAAGTTCAAGAAAAAATACGGCATCTAATACCAAGCCGCTTCCTATAATTGAGCGGCATAACCGAGCCTCCCTAAGCCATGCTAATGGCATAGGGAGGTGTTTTATTTTGAAGACGCCGCAGACGGTTGCCCTTCTCTTGATCGCGGGACTGCTTGCCGCCACGCCGGGCTGCACGCCCGCCGGGACACGCGGAGCCGGAGGAGAAACGAAGACCCAATCCTTTGGCGGAGCGGGAGGCGGAACCCGTGCGAATTATTATGGCAGGGACGGCATGCTGGGAACGACCGGAGCGAATCCGAACTTCCCTACCAGTCCGACGTATCATAATTACCGTGCCGATCTGACGATGATTCGGGAATCGCTCCGGAACATCAAGGGACTCAGCGACGTGCACGTGGCTTTCCACGGACCGAATGCCGTGATACGCGGGACGCTTCCGTCCGGCACGAGCGAGCAGGAGATCGCCAAGCGGGAAGCAGAGGCATCCGAAGCCGCTTATCGGATGGTGCCCCGCTACCATTTTCGTTCGGATTTCCGGGCCCGCTAATCCGGACCTCGGTAAGTTTCTTCCATCGGTTGCACTTTGACTGCATTTTCGTTATACTTATGGATGCCGTGCTAGATGGGGAGGTAGCGGTGCCCTGTAACCCGCAATCCGCTACAGCGGGGTTGAATTCCTATTAGAGGTCTTGTCGATGTAAGGTCTGGACGCACGTACGTAGTGTTGACAGTCGGGTCCTCCGCAATGGAAGCTTGTGAACCCGGTCAGGTCCGGAAGGAAGCAGCCGTAAGCAGGATGTTTCATGTGCCGGAGGGTAGCCCGACTCGAGCTAACGGCGGGTGTTCCGCTTGGATCGCACGATCGATAATAGGTGCACGGTTCTTACTTTTCATACAGACAATGAATGACACTTTTCTGTCGAGCATGCTCGAGGAGAAGTGTTTTTTTGTGTCTTTGGAAGGATTTTATGAACCATGCTCGAATGTTAATACTTGTAATTTGCGACGGCATCCCGTGCCATAATGTCCAGAAAGCGCAGCATACCAGCAGCGACTTTGTCAGAACCCGGCGACCGCTGCCTTCTCTAGCAGACATATACTCAAAGGGGGGAAGCAGTTGTTCGCTTCGCAAAATCGCAGCTATCGGTTGTCGGTGGAAGAGATGAATCATTACATAACGTCTTGTCAGACCGGAGGACTATTGTTAATCCATGCCGATAACACTGTCGGAAACTGCAGCGCCACCCTGCTGAACGAGTTGGGTTACCGGGCAGCCGAGCTGGTCGGCCGCTCCGTGCGCGTCATAGGCCTCGAGGAGACGGGAGAACAGCTGGATGTCCGTTGCCGGCAGTCGAAGGAGTGCAAAGGACCACTTCCTACCCTTACGCTGCAAGCTGCGGACGGGCGTTCCCTTTCGAGCCGCTTTTCGACCATGCGCTTTGATGGGGAGGAAGGGGGAGGCACGCTTTTGTATCTCTTTGACGTCCGGCCGGTGGAGAAGCTAACGCTTCTTCAGAAGTTCGCAGGAACCTTCTTAAAAGACATCACCCTGGGAGTTATTTTGATCGACACGGAATTCCGTCTGATCGACATCAGCGAGATGGCTTGCCGGGTGCTCGGACTCGACAAGGAGAAGAGCGTCGGGCGGCCGATGGAGGAAGTGTTCCGTCACGTGCCAAGCCAGCATCAGCTTATTCAGCCCTCCATCCTGAATGGGATGGTCGTTCGCAACCACGCGGTCTCCTGGACGAACAACCAGGAGCGCTACGAGCTGCTCCTTGACTCCAATCTGTTGAAGGACGAACAAGGGGAAACGGTGGGCGCCTATGTCATTTTCAAGGATGTCTCCAATCTGCGCTCACTCGAAGAGCAGGTACAGCGGAGCGACCGGCTGGCCATGATCGGCCAGATCGCCGCGGGAACCGCCCATGAGATCCGTAATCCGCTCACCTCGATCAAAGGCTTCATGCAGGTGCTGAAGAATACGTTCATCGAACGGGGCATGAGCAAGGAGCAGGATTACACGGACATCATGCTGACCGAAATTAATCGGATCAACGAGCTGTGCAGCGAATTTCTGCTGCTCAGCAAGCCGAAGCACGCCACGATGGAGCGGGTAAGCCTGCAATCGGTTATGAGAGAGATTCTGCCCATCATCCACAATGAAGCCCTTCTGTACGGCATCAATGTCATCTACGACGGGGTAGCCGAAATGCCCGAAGTCGTCGCGGACGGGGAGCTGCTCAAACAGGTCTTCCTCAATATTTGCAAGAACGGCATCGAAGCGATGGGAGAGGGCGGCTTGCTCAAGATTACCGAGCATGTTCTGCTGGAGGAGCGCAAGGTTTGCATAGAGATCCATGATACGGGTCCGGGCATCCCGAACTTCGTGATCGACAAGATCTTTGATCCGTTTTATACCACCAAGGAGAACGGGACGGGACTCGGGCTGTCCGTTTGCCAGCGGATTATTCACGATATCGGTGGGACCATCCGCGTTTCGTCCAAAGGCTTCGGCACGACCTTTTCCGTTATGATCCCGTTTCCGTAAGCAGTCCTCGCGAAAGGGCTGTTTTTTTATTAGAAGACGCCCGGTTTTGAGGATCATCGCTCCGCGAGGATAGGCGGTTGCCGCCGGTGCTTCAATGCAGACCGCTTGTATAGTATAATGGAACCATCCATTGCTTTTGGGAAAGATAAGAGAGGGACCCATGACACAACATATAGCGCTATACCGGCTGTGGCGTCCCCAGAGCTTCGGGGACGTCGTCGGACAACAGCATATCGTACGCACTCTTCAGAACTCGCTTCGGGAAGATCGGCTGAGTCATGCCTATCTGTTCTGCGGCCCCCGGGGAACCGGCAAGACAACCGCGGCCAAGATTCTGGCCAAGGCCGTCAACTGCGAGCGCGGGCCGGCCGAGGAGCCCTGCAACGAATGCGACGCCTGTCGCCGCATCACCGAGGGTACCGTCATGGACGTCATGGAGATCGACGCCGCATCGAACCGGGGCGTGGAGGAGATCCGCGAGATCCGTGACAAGGTGAAATTCGCGCCGACTGAGGTGCGCCGCAAGGTCTACATCATCGACGAGGTCCATATGCTGACGACGGAGGCGTTCAATGCGCTGCTGAAGACGCTTGAGGAGCCGCCTGGGCATGTCATGTTCATTTTGGCGACGACCGAGCCGCACAAGCTGCCGGCCACCATCATCTCGCGCTGCCAGCGTTTCGACTTCCGGCGGGTGCCGCTCGACGAGCAGGCCGCCCGGCTTGAGGAGATTTGCGAGAAGGAGCAGGTGGAGGCCGAGCCGGAGGCGATCCGGCTGATCGGCCGGCTGTCCCAGGGCGGCATGCGCGACGCCGTCAGCCTTCTCGATCAGACCATGGCATATTCGGATGGCAAGGTGACCTACGAAGCGGTCATCACCATGACGGGCGGCATCGCTTCCGACCAGTTCGCCAAGCTGGCCCGGCTCATCCATGAGCAGGAGATTGCAGGCGTGCTGGCAGTTGTCGAGGCGATGATGCAGGAAGGCAAGAGCCCGGACAAATGCGTGGAGAACCTGATGCATTACTTCCGGGATTTGCTTCTCTTGAAGATGATGCCGGGCTCTCAGGCAGCCGAGGAGCGCGTGCTCGATCCGGTCCGGTACCAGGAGACGGCCGATCTGTTCGAGCGGGTAGACCTGTTCCGGATGATCGAGGTGCTCAATCATTATCATAATGAGATGAAGTTCTCCGCCCAGCCGCAATTTTTGTTCGAGATCGCGGTCATGAAACTGTGCGCACCGTCCGCCGGCGTGGAGCCGGCTCCGCCTTCCCGTTCACCGCAGGATAGCGCGGGAGCCACGCAATCCGGCTCCGGCCGCGGAGCGGGACAGCCTGCCGCCGCTGGGGAACTTGCCGCGCTGCGGGAGCGTGTCGAACAGCTGGAGAAGACGCTTGCCCGCCTCGGCAGTCTGCCTCAGGGAGCCGCGGGAGGGGCAGCTGGGGGGAACGCTCCTTCCCATGCTGCGGCATCCTCGTTCGGCCCCAAGAAGCAGCCGGCGAGGGCGAAGCGGACTGTCAAGCTGGACGGATTCGTCCAGAACAAGGATTCCGACGCGTTCAAGCAGACAGTGGCCAAGTGGAGCCAGGTGCTGGGCCAAGTGAAGGAACAGAAGATCACCGTGCATGCCTGGCTCGTAGACGGGGAGCCGGTTGCCGTAGACGGCGACACGCTCCTGCTGGCCTTCAAGAGTGCCATGCACCGGGAGACGACCGAGAGGCCGGCCAACCGGCAGCTGATCGAGCAGGTGATGGGGCAGGTGCTCGGCAGTCCGGCTAACTTCCTTGCCGTGATGCAGAAGGAATGGAAGGACGCCCTGACCGAGGAGCCGGAGCCTGCCGAGGAGATGAGCCTCGAGCAGGAAGGCCCGTCTGACGGGCACAAGGAGCCATGGATTAACGAAGCCATCCAGATGTTTGGCGAAGACCTGGTAAAGATAAAAGAAGATTAAAGGAGAAGAGCCCATGAACAATATGAATCAGATGATGAAACAAGTAAAGAAAATGCAGGAGCAAATGCTCAAGGCACAGGAAGAGCTCGCCACCAAGACGGTCGAGGGCACTGCGGGGGGCGGCGTGGTTACCGTAACGGCCAACGGCCAAAAGAAAATCCTCGGCGTCACCATCAAGCCGGAAGCCGTTGACCCGGATGATGTCGAAATGCTGCAGGACCTCGTCCTGGCAGCGGTGAACGAAGCGTTGAATCAAGCGGAGGAGCTTGCCAACAAGGATATGGGCCGTTTCACGTCGGGGCTCAAGATCCCGGGCATGTTCTAATGCCTACCCACCAATAAAGGAGCCAATGCCTTGTATTATCCGGAACCGTTGGCCAAACTGATCGATTCCTTCTCCAAACTGCCGGGCATCGGCCCGAAGACGGCGGGGCGCCTCGCCTTCCAAATCCTCCGGATGAAGGAGGACGAGGTCGTCGACTTCGCCAAAGCTTTGGTCAATGTCAAACGAAATCTGCACTACTGCTCGGTCTGCTGCAACATCACCGATGTTGACCCTTGCCGGATTTGCCAGGACAAGACGCGCGACGCGTCCTGCATTTGTGTCGTCCAGGAAGCCAAGGACCTCGTAGCCATCGAACGAACCAAAGAGTTCAATGGGTATTATCATGTGCTGCACGGCGCCATTTCTCCCATGGAAGGCATTGGGCCCGACGAGATCTACATCGCCGAGCTGCTGAAGCGGCTGAGCGACGAACGGGTGCAAGAGCTGATTCTGGCGACTAATCCCAATATCGAGGGGGAAGCCACCGCGATGTATTTGTCCCGGCTGGTCAAACCGTTCGGGCTTAAGGTGACCCGGATTGCCCACGGCCTGCCGGTCGGCGGAGATCTTGAATATGCGGATGAGGTGACCTTGACCAAGGCGCTGGAAGGACGAAGAGAATTATCGTAGCATTGGCCTGATTGGAATAGCTGTTGCATTATGCGAGGAGCCTGCGGGCTCCTTTTTTTGATGGAGCGGGGGCTTCGGGGATCAAACAGAGCGGCGCAAGGACGAAGGGGCAGGCAATGTTCTAAACGGCGGGTGTTCTCCCATAAGTATTAGGGATGAGGACGAGAGGGGGAACGCCTGGTGAACGGAATGGCCTGGTTGCGAAAGCGAAAGGAGACGGCTGCGCTCCGGCAAGACAAGTTTGGTATGCTACTGGAGGTGGAGAAGGCTCATCAGAAGTGGAAGGCCGCGCAGGAGGCGCTAGAATGGGCGGTCCATGCCGAAGAGGTGGACTGCGCAATCTATGAAATGGTGGCCGCCGAGCGTAAATATGTGATGCTGCTGAAGCTCGCGGGCAAGGTGGAATGGACGGAAGAAGACTTGTTCGCCCGCCGGGAGGTGCAGAGATGAAGGTGCTGGGCTGGGCCGTCTTTTTGCTGTCTTGTTCCCTGCTTATGTTGGTTGTGCTGCGCAACCGGAGAGCGGGAGCGTGGCTGACCTCCGCCGGTCTTCACTTGATCGGCGCTGCGGTTCTCCTGTACGTGGGCAACTGGGCGGGAGCCTATTACGGCTTCCGCATTCCGATCAACGCCGTGACGATGACGGTGCTTGCCCTGCTGGGGATTCCGGGGTACGGGATGCTTGCTGCCGTTAAGCTTTTCTTGGTCAGCTGAGCTCGAAAAGAAAAACTTCGAAAATATGTGTTGACTCTTACTAGGTTGCTATGCTATATTATTAAAGTCGCCTTCGGGGATAACGAAGCGCGGCGGGGACGAAAGTCCTCAAGCAACATGCCCTTTGAAAACTGAACAACGAGTGAGTAATTTAAGCCAGCGCAGTGCGGTTTTCGAACCCATTGCAACTGTTTGAACAAATGAGCGAATCGCTCTTTCTTTAAAACGTTTCAAGATCTTTGGGTCTTGGGGCACTTTTATGGAGAGTTTGATCCTGGCTCAGGACGAACGCTGGCGGCGTGCCTAATACATGCAAGTCGAGCGGAGTTGATGAGAAGCTTGCTTCTCTGATGCTTAGCGGCGGACGGGTGAGTAACAC
>NZ_BOSI01000003.1 GCF_018403265.1 Paenibacillus sp. J31TS4 | reverse complement strand
CTTGAAGACGACGAGGTAGATAGGTTCGGGGTGGAAGCGCAGCAATGCGTGCAGCTGACGAATACTAATCGGTCGAGGGCTTATCCTAAAACACCCCACCAAGTGAAGATGATGCTGACGAAGCAGAATCCGAATACTTGCCGGGGGCCCCAACTAAAGAATGAACAAAACTTCGCATCTAGTTTTCAAGGAATAATCTTGGAGAGATACCCAAGTGGCTCAAGGGGACCCTCTGCTAAGGGGTTAGACTGCGTAAGCGGTGCGAGGGTTCGAATCCCTCTCTCTCCGCCAGTTATTATTCCTGTTAAGGCGGTGTAGCTCAGCTGGCTAGAGCGTACGGTTCATACCCGTGAGGTCGGGGGTTCGATCCCCTCCGCCGCTACTTAACAACCTTAACATCTTGTTCCTACATAGAAGATGTGGTAAGATTGCTAATAATTGCAACAAGGACGCTTAGCTCAGCTGGGAGAGCATCTGCCTTACAAGCAGAGGGTCGGCGGTTCGATCCCGTCAGCGTCCACCACTTATGCCGTTGTAGCTCAATTGGTAGAGCAACTGACTTGTAATCAGTAGGTTGGGGGTTCAAGTCCTCTCGACGGCACCAGTTTTACCTAGGCGCGGAGCCGTGGTGTAGAGGCCTAACATGCCTGCCTGTCACGCAGGAGACCGCGGGTTCGAATCCCGTCGGCTCCGCCACTTTCTTTTTTTTTGCCCAAGCCCCGTCTTGGTGATATGCGGCTCGGTAGCTCAGTCGGTAGAGCAGAGGACTGAAAATCCTCGTGTCGGCGGTTCGATTCCGTCCCGAGCCACCATTAACCGAATAGGTTGATCCTGGAGGATTAGCGAAGTGGCCAAACGCAGCAGACTGTAAATCTGTTCTCTTACGAGTTCGGTGGTTCGAATCCATCATCCTCCACCATTTTTGCAAGAGCCATTAGCTCAGTTGGTAGAGCACCTGACTTTTAATCAGGGTGTCGAAGGTTCGAGTCCTTCATGGCTCACCATTCCCTTCAAATGCATACATACACACGAAAGAGGCCGTTCGGCCTCTTTTTTGCGTTGGTTCCGATTAGGTCGAACCGTTAGACGGTCAGCGGAGTGCCGGCCTCCCGGCGCTTGGCTCTCTCTACGAGGTGGTCGGCAGTGCGCAGCGCCAGAGCCATAACCGTATTGGTCGGGTTTGCTCCGCTCGAGGTGACGAACAGACTGGCGTCGCAGATATAGAGGTTCGGGATCTCGTGCGTCTGCCCGAACGAATTGGTCACCGAGTTGGACGGGTTGGTGCCCATCCGGCAGCCGCCCATCAGGTGCGCTGTGTCGGGCACGACGTATTCGGGAGTCCCTCCGGCCGCCCGGAGGATGGCCTTCATCGAGTCGACGGCATGCCGGATTAGCTTCTGGTCGTTGTCCCCGTAGCTGAAGGTCACTTTGGCGCGCGGCAGGCCGAGGGCGTCCTTTTCGTCCGACAGGGTCACCCGATTCGTTTCTTGAGACAGCACCTCGCCGACCATGGTGATCCGCCCGTAAAAGTTGTAATCGAGCGCGGCTTCCCGGAGCCGACGCCCCCACACCGGTCCTCCGAGGGAGCCGGCAATTCCCTTGGTGAAGCTGAGAGGCCGGGCACCATGAGCATGCAGCGAATAACCGCGGGCGAACCCGCGCCCCGGATCAGAGGCATAATAATGCTGCGTCGTTGCAAGCACCGGCGTTCCTTTGTACAGCCGGATCTCCTCCAGGAACCGGGCGTACACATCGTGGCTGCTGTGGGGCATGATCCCCTTGCCCACCCATCCGCTGCCGTTGGCCAGCCCGTTGGGAAACTGGTTGTTGGCCGAGTTCAGCAGGAGACGGGGCGTCTCGACGACAAAGGCGCTGAGAATGACGAGCTTGGCCCGCTGCCGGTAGGTCTGGCCGTTATGAACGAAGGCGACGCCCTTGGCGCGCCCGTCCCGGCCCATCAGAATCTCTGTCACCATGCAATCAGGCAGTACCTCGGCCCCCGCCTTCACCGCCTTGGGGATATGAACGATGAGGGTGCTGAACTTCGCATTCGGCATACAGCCCTGGTTGCAAAAGCCCCGGTTGATGCAGGGCGGCCGCCCTTCGAACGGGGCGGAGAGGATCGCGAGGGGAGCCACGGCGCTCGGAATGCCCAGCTGCTCGCACCCCTGCCGGAACATGTAGGCATTGGGGCTAAGCGGATCGCGCTCCGGGTACGGATACGGTCCGTGAAAGCTCCCCCACGGAAAATGCCGAGGCCCCGAAACGGCAAGCTCCTTTTCGTTCCGGTCGTAATAGGGGGCCAAATCCTCATACGTGATCGGCCAATCCTCCCCTACGCCGTCCAGCGTCTTGGTCCGAAAATCGGACTCGTGGAAGCGAAGGAACACGCCCGTGAAATGGGTGGTGCCGCCGCCAAGCCCCCGGCCCGAATTGTTATGTCCCATCTGCAGCGGATTCTGCCCGTCCACAATCCGGGTCTCTTCCCAGCCGAGGCTCTGCATGGCCAGCTCGTCGCTGGCAAAATCCCGCTGCGGATCCCGCGAAGGGCCGGCATCGAGGAGAACGACCCGCATCCCCGCTTCGCTCAGCTCCTTGGCCAGCACGCCTCCCGCCGCTCCGGCTCCTACGATGACGGCATCGACTTCTTCGTTGCCAAATTTGCGCTGTATCATGGCTGCTGCTTCGCCTCCCATGGATCAAGATGGCCGATATCCGCCCGGACGTAGCCGCGCGGGTACGCCGGTCCTCCATACCCGATTTCCGACCAGACGGCGGGATGGGAATAGTAAGACTCCAGCGTGAGCATCAGCAGTTTTTGAAAGAGCTCCTTCTGCGGCACCGCCGTCCACAGCCCTTGAGCAGGCAATCGGCCCTCGGCCAGCTCGGTCAATAGCTGGCGGCGGCCCGCCTCGGTCAGCTGGTGGAACGGAAGCTGAAACCGGTCCATAGCGCTCTGGTCGAGAGCCTGGAGGCCTTTGCGGACGAGCAGGGCTTCCTTGGGCACCCCCGCCTTGCGCTGGCCTTCTCCTTTGGCCTCGGTCATCTTGGAGTCAAAGTGCCGAAGTACCTCAGCGATGATCTCCGTCCGGGAATCGTCGACCAGCAGAGAGCAGACGGCCCGCAGTGTTTCGATCTCCGGCCAGCCGAAGTAGGAATAGTCCTCGACCGGGACCAGTCGGTTCTCGACGATTTGTCTCGTATGGACATCCCATTCGTCTTTACTGTTCATAACGTTGTAGTCGGGATAGATGGTTTGCTTTTGCATCCGCCTCACCCCTTATATACGGCCAGCAGGCCGAGCACGCACAGGGCCGTATAGACCAGCGGCATGATGATCGGAGGACCGATTAGGAAGTTCCGGGCTTCATAGCCCCCTACCCGGATGCCCACGCCCCTGAAATGGTAATAGAACCCGACGAGCCCCGACAGGACGCCCAGCGCCATCAAAATGGCGAACAGGCTCTGCAGCCAGCCGACCCTCACCATCGCCAGGATGACTCCGCACAGGAAAAATAGCGGCGATGACAGCACAGGTCCCCACATCGCCTTGTGATGGAAATTTTGCCGGTAATGGGACATCGTCACCTGGATGCCGACCAATAGGAAAGCCAGGCCGACAAACAGCACCACCGACCGTTGAAGCGACCAATCCGTCCAGTTATCCAACAGACTTCCCTTCTTTCCTTATGTAGACTTGATTGCAAAACCCCTCGTCACCGTGGACCATGCCAAGGAGAGGCCTTCTCCTCGGTGAACGTGATCGAGGCAAAGGGCAAGATGCCCGCCTCGCCTGAAAACGACGCAACCAATCGGTCGATCGTCTCCTGCAGCGACGCCACGGGGCGGCAGCCGATCAGCTCGGCGATGGAGGCGGGCAGCGAGGAACACAGATAGACCGGATGCTTCGCGAGTATGCGGTCGAGCTGTTCCCACTTGTGGGCGCCGAGCACGAAGGTGCCGCGGAGCTTCTCCAATGCCGCCTGCCGGTCCCCGCCGGCCTCCATCCAAGCCTGAAAGACGTTGTTGCCGTACAGCTCCCCGCATTCAGCCGCGAGCAGGATGGGGGCCCCGGGCTTGGTGAAGGCGGCGGCATTCTGCAGCGATTTGATCGCCTGGTACAGCTGCAGATCCTTGGGATGGCCCCCTGCCGAGGCGATGGTGAGATCGAAGGCGGCAGCCGGGACGAAGAACAGCTCCCGCGCCTTCTCCACGCCCCGCCTGTGGGCGGCGGTCACGTCACCCGCGAAGGCGGCCAGCAGCCGTTTTCGGGGATCGGCGACGGTATTGAACAGGAAGTGGACGGGCAGAAACGAAAGCATCTCCTCGATGTCCCGGCGTACGTCTCCGTCCAACGTTCCCGGCGAGGTCGGGTTCGCCATCGACAAGGAATGGTTCGCTTCAATACTCGGAACCGAAGCCACCCCGGGAAACAGCGCCTTGGCGCCCCCGGACATGCCGGCGAGCCGGTGCGGCTCGATGTTGCCGGTGGCGATCCGGAGATCCGCTTCTGCGACGAGCCGGTTAATCTCCACAGGCGTCCCTCTGCGCGTGACGCCGAGCCGGACGCAGTCGGCCGGGTTTGAGGAATGGTTCAACACCCGGACCCGCCGGTAAGCGCCGGGTCCAGCCAATTGCTCGAGCTCCGACTCGGTCTGTCGTCGGTGGGCCCCCAGCGCCACGACCACGCGGATCCGGCTGTCGGGAATCCCTCCAGCGTTGAGCTCGTCCAGCAGCGCCTCTAGGAAGAGGTAGCTGGGACAGAGACGAGACAGATCGCTGATGAGGATGACTGCGTTTTGCCGTCCCTGGGCGACTTCCCGGAGAGGCGGGGAGCCGATCGGGCTTGCCAGTGCCTCGGCGATGAGCCGGGACGCCGCCGGCCGCTCTGCGTTCGATTCCTCCGCAGCCGAGGTCCCACCCCTCTCCGCAGGCATGCCCTCGTCTGCCTCAACTGCCGGGCCTCTGTCCCTCTCCGCAGACATCCAATCGTCCCAAGCATGTCCTGCGACGACTGTGGGCCGGAGGCCATCCGGCAGGCGGAACGTAAGCTCCTTCCGCCCATAGGGCAAGCGATACATGTCGGTTCCCTCCTTTCCAGTCCTACAAAGTATTTCCTCCGAATCCGCCGATCATCCAAGAAGGCTCCGCCGGAGTAGAGCACCTTACCCGCGGGTATGCTAGAACCGACAAAAACGGCTCGAAGGGGAAGGGGGATGGAGCAATGACGCTGGGATGGCCGCTTGCCGCTAGCTTCCTTGCGGTGCTGGTGCTGGTGCCGATTATCCGGAAGGCGGCCCTTCGGCTCCGCTTCGTAGACCTGCCCACCAAGCGCAAAGCCCATCAGGCGCCGGTCCCGCTTATGGGGGGCCTCGCCATTTACCTCGGCTTCATGGCGGTGCTGTTCGCCAGGGAAGGCTGGACGTCCTTCACCGCCGCACTGGCTACCGGCGGAACGCTCCTGCTGCTGACGGGCCTCTTGGACGATTATTACAAATCGAAGGGCAGGGAATTCCCGGTCTGGCCCCGGCTACTCGTTTATCTCATCGCTTCGACGGTCCCCCTTTGGTATGGCATCGGCATCGAAGGCATCACGAACCCTTACGGGCAGGGCATGCTCTTTTTCCCCGTCTGGCTCGTCTGGCTGTCGACGGCAGCGTGGGTGTTCGGCATTACGAATATGATCAATTTCATCGACGGGGTGGACGGCCTCGCGGCGGGCATCACGGCGATCTCCTCCATCACGCTCATGATTATCTCGCTGTGGAAGGACCAGCCCGATTCGGCTGTTGTTGCGGCCATCCTGGCAGGGGCTTGTCTCGCGTTCCTGCTGTACAACTTCCATCCCGCCAAAATCTTCATGGGAGACGCCGGCGCCATCTTCCTCGGCTACACACTCGCCTTGGTCGCGATTCACGGCGCGTTCAAAAGCGCGACCTTCCTCTCCGTTCTCGTCCCGCTGCTGGCACTGGGCGTTCCTATCATGGACACGGTCATCGTCTTTGCCCGCCGCTTCAAGGAACATAAGGGCCTGCACCGGGCGGACAAGCTTCATACCCACCATGCCCTGATGAAATGGGGCCTAACTCAAACCCAGACTGTCTCCTTCCTCTATCTGATCGGGGCGCTGTTCTCTCTGCTGTCGCTGCTCGTACTGCTCGTCAACCGGTAAGCCGGACAGGCTTTTCATTACCGCCCGACATCGGTATGATGGTAAAAGAGACCTGGAGACGAATAACTACCTGTGGATTGGGAGTAGACGCCTTATGAATTGGGAGATGGCAAGAACACGCCTGGAGCCCGTGCTGGAGGCAAGAATCCGGCCGGCCGCCATGGCGATCGAAGAGTGGAACATCGCCGCCCAGGACATCCTCACCGGAGAGATGAGCAAGAGCGTGGCAAGCGAGAAGGAAACGTTGTTCTTTCTCGAGGCGGACGAGGAGACGGCCGTCCTGCTGGCTGTTGAGAAATCGCTTGCAAAAGGCGAGAGAGATCTGGTCGAGCTGCTGCTAGAAACGTGGAAAAGCGAGTCTGCCCCATCGGAGGCGGAGAAGGCCGCAGCGCCGGTCGACAGCTGGCTGCTGCTGCGCAATTGGCTGCTGGACCGGATCGAGCAGGGGGAGCCGTACCCGAGCATGCCGGAGACCTATTGCGATCTGGGAGACTTCGGGACCGCGAGCATTCCGTTCCTGATTCAGGGAGACTTCGCCGACCCGGGCGGCGTCGGAGCCTCTGAGCTCGGGAAGCTGCTCGATTCGTTCTTCGAGACGAAGACGGTCGTCATTCCGCTGGGCGAGAGAGAATGGGTGCTGCTGGGCTCGAGCGAGCTGCTCGAGGCGAGCGAAGCCGAGGATGGAGAATCGGGGGAGCATGAGAGCATAGAGGAGACGCTTGTTTCGATCGGTTCGGGCCTGCTTGAGATGCTTGACAATGAATGGGTGGGAGAATGCCATCTAGCGGTCCACATGCCGATCGTACCGGCCGAGAGTCTGGTGCAGGCCATCCTGACGATGCGCGAGGCGGTTGAGCTGGGCAAGGCCTACCATCCGGGGGAGAATGTCCACTTTCCGTGGCAGCTCCAGCTGGAAAGGCTGTTCTTCGAGATTCCGCCAGGCGCCAAGACGGGGTTCGTCAAGCACGTTTTCAAGGAAGCCCACTCGCTGGACGGCGACATGATTGCGGCGCTGGAGACGTTCTTTGCCCAGAACTGCAGCGTCAGCGATACCGCAAAGCGGCTGTATATTCACCGCAATACGTTGCTGTACCGGCTGGACAAGTTCAAGCAGGAAACCGGCCTCGACGTCAGGACGTTCCACGACGCCGTGCTCGTCAAGATTGCACTCTTGTTGTATAAAGTGACGAAAAGAGCGTAATTTTTTTGTATGGTTTGTGCATAGTCACAAACGGCAGCATTGCGCTAAGATTAGGTCATATCATTATACCAAGAGCACTTTCTTAGGAGGAATGAGGACATGGCAGGCGTTCGTTTGAACCATATCGTGAAGACCTATCCCGGAAACAGTGAGGCTACCGTTAAAGACTTCCACCTTGATATTAAAGATAAAGAATTCATCGTACTCGTAGGCGGGTCCGGCTGCGGGAAATCTACTACGCTGCGGATGATCGCCGGGCTGGAAGAAATTACGGAAGGCGAACTCTACATCGGCGACCGTCTCGTGAACGACGTCGCTCCGAAGGACCGCGACATCGCGATGGTGTTCCAGTCTTACGCCCTCTATCCTCATATGAACGTATACCAGAACATGGCCTTCGGCCTTAAGCTTCGCAAATTCAAGAAGGCGGACATCGACGCTCGCGTACGCGCTGCCGCCAAAATTCTCGATATCGAGCACCTGCTCGACCGTAAGCCGAAAGCTCTCTCCGGCGGTCAGCGCCAGCGTGTCGCCCTCGGCCGTGCGATCGTCCGCGAACCGCAAGTGTTCCTGATGGACGAACCGCTCTCCAACCTGGACGCCAAGCTGCGCGTAACGATGCGTGCGGAGATCAGCAAGCTGCACAAGCGCCTCGGCACCACGATCATCTACGTAACGCACGACCAGACGGAAGCTATGACGATGGGTCAGCGGATCGTAGTTATGGAGCAGGGCGTCATCCAGCAAGCGGCTACTCCGGAAGAGATCTACAACCATCCGGTTAACATGTTCGTAGCCGGCTTCATCGGATCGCCGTCGATGAACTTCATCAACGGCAACCTGTCGGAAGAAGGCGGAGACGTCGTCTTCAAAGCAAACGGCGTTAGCGTAGCGGTAACAGCTGCCAAAGCGGCTGTTCTGAAGGAAAAAGGCTACATCGGCAAGGAAGTCGTATTCGGCATTCGTCCGGAAGACATCCACGAAGAGCCGGTCTTCCTGGAAGCTTCGCCGAAGTCGGTTGTCAATGCCAACATCGACGTAGCGGAGAACCTCGGCCACGAGATGAACCTGTACATCACAGGCCTGGGCAAGGACACCGTTATCGCTCGCGTAAACGGCCGCGCCGGCGTGAAAGAAGGCTCCACCGTTCAACTGGCGTTCGACATGAACCGCGCGCATTTCTTCGATAAAGACACCACCCTTTCGATCATCTCCAAATAAGATCGAACGGATCAGCAGGCCGGCGTAAAGCCGGCCTTTTTGCTGGGCAAAAACAGGAATAGGCTCCATAGAGGCGGCTGATAAGCCCGCCAGCCTGCTGCGAGGCGAGCGAGGAGCCAGCTCCCGATAGGGAGGTAGCCGAACGCGGTTCCGTCCAGCCGGGAAGACGCGGACCTGTTCATCCGGGGGATTGAGCCGGTAATGATCGGCAGAACTTGGTCGGAGCGGCGGGCCGCCGGTAGCCCATCGATAGAGGAGACTCACTTGCCCTGCCAGTTGCGCTCACGCCGCACTTTAATATACGATAGGTCTATTGGAAGGATAAGGAGTGGACTATTGTGCCGAAAAAAATTAAGGTCGCGGACCTGGTACGGCATTTTCATATGGAAGTCGTCTGCGGAGAAGAAGGGCTGAAGCGCATCATCACGGTGTCGGACATGTACCGGCCGGGTCTAGAGATGGCTGGCTACTTCACCTACCATCCGCACGAGCGGGTGCAGATTCTCGGCAAGACCGAGCTAGCGTTCTACCAGACGCTGCCCGAGGAGGAGCGCTGGGACCGCATGTACCGACTCTGCTCGGAAGAAACGCCGTGCGTCTGCGTCTCGCGGGGACTGGCGGTGCCGGACGAGCTGATCAAGGCGGCGACCGAGCGTCAGACGCCGGTGCTGCGGAGCAAGCTGAAGACGACGGCGCTCATCAGCAAGCTGACCGACCTGCTCGAGAACAAGCTGGCGCCGTCGACGACGATCCACGGCGTTCTGGTCGACGTGTACGGAGTCGGTGTGCTGATTACCGGCGGCAGCGGCATCGGCAAGAGCGAGACGGCGCTTGAGCTCGTCAAGCGGGGACATCGCCTCATAGCGGACGATGCGGTCGAGATCCGCCAGACGGCGGAGAATATCCTCATTGGCAACGCGCCAGAGCTGATCCGTCACCTGCTTGAGATCCGCGGGGTCGGCATCATTAACGTGATGACGCTGTTCGGAGCCGGGGCCGTGCGCAACGACACGAAGATCTCGCTCGTGGCGAAGCTCGAGACCTGGCAGCAGGAGAAGCAGTATGACCGGCTGGGGCTCGACGAGGAGACGACGAAAATTATCGACACCAACGTCCCGCTCGTGACGATACCGGTCCGTCCGGGCCGTAACCTCGCGATCATCCTCGAGGTAGCGGCAATGAACTACCGGTTGAAGCGAATGGGCTACAATGCGGCGCATGAATTCACGAATCGGTTGACCGAGACGATGAACGCCGATATGGACAATCTTGATTAACTCCCGCCCGAAGCGGGATCGAAAGGAGCTAGTGCGGCATGCCGCTTGAAAATCCCATTGCCTTTTCTATCGGGCCGATCGATGTCCGCTGGTACGGCATCATTCTTGGTCTCGGTGCGCTGCTAGGGCTCCTGCTGGCGATTCGGGAGGGCAAACGGTTCGGCATGGTGCCGGACTTTTTCCTCGACCTGCTGCTGATCGGGGTGCCGTCGGCGATCATCGGCGCCCGCATCTATTATGTCGCCTTCAAGTGGGACGACTACAAGGACAATTTGCTTGAGGTGTTCGCCATCTGGCATGGCGGCATCGCCATCTATGGCGCACTGATCGGCGCGATCATCGCCGCCTATTTCTATTGCCGGCGCAAAGGCTATACCTTCCTGCGCATTGCGGACATTTGCGCCCCCGGTCTCATCACCGGCCAGCTGATCGGCCGCTGGGGGAACTTCGTCAACCAGGAGGCGCACGGAGGCCCCGTAGAGGAGAGCTTCCTCCGGAATACGCTTCATCTTCCGGATTTTATCGTGACGCGCATGAACATCGACGGCGTCTTCTACCACCCGACCTTCCTGTACGAATCGCTGTGGAACGTCGTGGGTTTGCTGCTTTTGCTTTGGTTGCGTCGGAGACCGTTTCTGCGCAGCGGCGAGCTGTTCGCGAGCTATTTCATCTGGTATTCGATCGGCCGGTTCTTCATTGAAGGACTGCGGACGGACAGCCTCGCCTTCAACGGCCCTGCGTGGCTCGCCGCGCTGATGGACGGCCTCTGGTCGCCGATGCTGCTTGTGTTCGAGCCCGGAAGCATGGCGTACGGCAACGTCAGAATCTCGCAGCTGCTCGGCGTGCTGATTATCCTGGCGGCGATCGGCTGGATCGTCTACCGTAGAGTCAAAGGCCTCGCGGAGGTACGGTATTCCGACCCGATCGTGTCCAGCAAGCAGACGACGGGCGCATCCAGCGACGCAGACCGGGCGGATAGTGCCCGGACGGCGGAATAACGGGCTCTCGCCCTATAGAGAAGGAGAGGATCGGATGATTCGCACCCTATTGTTTGACCTAGACGGAACGCTCATCGATACGAACGAGCTGATCATCGCCACTTTCCTGCATGTGCTGGAGGGCAAGACGGCGGAGCCGTTCACACGAGATCATATCATTCCGAATATGGGCCTGCCTCTCATGGAGCAGCTGCTCATGTTCACCGGACGGACCGAGGTCGAAGATCTCGTCCAAGCATACCGGGAATACAACGTGCGGATGCACGACGAGCTGGTCCGGGAATTTCCCCATGTCCGGGAGGTCGTCGCGGCTCTTCACGAGCAGGGAATCCGGATGGGCGTCGTCACGAACAAAATCAGCCGGACGGCCCAGATGGGCCTGAAGGTGGCGGGGCTTGAGAATTACATGGACGTCATTGTGGCCGAGGACGACGTGATGAACGGCAAGCCGGACCCCGAAGGCATCCTCAAGGCGATCGAAGCGCTGGGAGCCGAGCCGGAGACGACCGTCATGGTCGGGGACAGCCAGTACGATCTCCAGGCGGCCAAGCGGGCGGGCGTCCGGTCGGCGGGCGTCGCCTGGTCGTCCAAGGGAGAGGAATTCCTCCGGCAGTTCGAGCCGGACTTCCTGTTGACGGACATGCGGGATTTGTACGAGATTATCGGCACCGAGAGGGACGCCCGGTGAGAGAGGTTGACCGGTATCCGACCGAAGGGCCGAACGCTCTTTGGCAAATTTACCGTACGGTGAGCAAATGGAAGGCGGTCCGCAACTTCATGTTCATCCAGCTGTCGCGGTACACGCCCTCCTTGCCCCTCAAAAACTGGATCTACCGTCGAGTGCTCGGCATGAAGGTCGGCAAGCACACGTCGTTCGCGCTTATGGTGATGGTGGACGTGTTCTTTCCGGAAAAGATCGAGGTCGGCGACAACACGATCATTGGCTACAACAGCACCATCCTGGCCCACGAGTACCTGATCAAGGAATACCGGCTGGGCAAGGTCGTCATCGGCTCGAACGTCATGATCGGCGCGAATACGACCATTCTGCCGGGCGTGACGATCGGTGACAACGCCGTTGTCGGAGCCGGATCGGTCGTACACAAGAGCGTGCCGGCCGGAGCGTTCGTCGCCGGCAATCCGCTGCGGACGATCCGCGAAGGCATAGGCGGCCAGGAGGATGGGAGCGAATAACCGGGCAGAGCGGCGGGCGAAGCAGGGCGGCCCAAAGAATAGACAGCAGGGCAAAGGCCGGGAACCCGGAACCGCGGAAGACAAGCGGCCGGAGCCGGTTTTTTTGTGCCCGCGGCACGGTGAAAGAGAGAGCGTGCGGGCCGGGACGACGCCCTTTTGGGAGCTATCCGGCGATTGACGAAAAGGACCGTTCCGTGGTATAGTTACCTTTAATTTGTTAGCATGGTAGCATATTATCGTACTAAAGCGAACCTTGCTGCGATTCGTTTTTTACTTAGTTTCATGAGCGGGGTTCCTTTCCCGATCCACATAGCACTTATCTCGAAAGTCATTAGAAAAAGGGGGATCATGATGTCCAAACCGAAGGTGTTCGAAAAACCGACCGGTGTCAAGGATTACCTCCCGGAGGCAGTCTCCTTGCTGCGCGGCATCGAATTCCGCGTGCTCGACTGCATGAGCCGCTGGGGGTACCGACAAATCATAACGCCTACGATCGAGTTCTACGATACGGTAGGCGTCGCCAGCTCGACGAAGGAGCGCAAGCTGTTCAAGCTGCTCGATCAGAACGGCCGCACGCTGGTGCTTCGCTCGGACATGACGGCGCCGATCGCGCGCGTCGTCGCGTCGCTTCTCAAGGAGGAGCCCTACCCGCTGCGCCTGTGCTACCACTCCAACGTGTTCCGGGCTTTCGAGCAGGAGGGCGGACGGGAATCGGAATTTTTCCAGACGGGCCTGGAGCTCGTGGGAGATGGCTCGCCGGAGGCCGATGCCGAGGTCATCGCGCTCGCTGTCGCTTCGCTGCAGGCCGCAGGCGTCAAGACGTTCAAGCTGGCGCTTGGGCATGTCGGTTTCCTGAACGGGCTGTTCCGCGAGAACCTGCCGGGGCGGGAAGACGAGCAGCAGCTGCTGAAGGAATTTCTGCTGAAGCGCGACCACGTCGGCTATAAGCAGGGACTGCGCAGCCTGGAGCTTGACGACAAGGTACGCGCCGGGCTTGAGGGCATCCTGCGTCTGCGCGGCGGCGAGGAGATCTGCCGGCAGGCGCATGCCGCTACGTCCGACACTGTCGCCCAGGAGGCTCTCGCGCATCTGTGTGAGGTGTGGGAGGTGCTCAAGGCTTACGGCGTGAGCGAGCATGTCCTGATCGACCTGACGATGATCGGGGACTTCTCCTACTACACCGGCATGACGTTCGAAGGCTACTCCGCGGACCTCGGCTTCCCGGTCGTCAGCGGTGGCCGGTACGACAACCTGCTGGCCCAGTTCGAGCGTCCCGCGCCGGCCACCGGTTTCTCGCTGAAGACGAACCGCATTCTCGAGATCGTCTCCAAGGAGGCCGAGCGGGCCGGGCGGCGGACGATGATCGTGTATACCGGAAGCCGGAGAGCGGAGGCATTCGCCAAAGCCGCCGAGCTGCGGGCGGAGGCCGGACGCAGCGTCGAGACGAAGCGTCTCGCGGACGGAGAGCCGGCTGTGCCGGAGCGCACACCGGACGGCATGTATCTCTATGATGGCCGCCTCTATGGAGAATGGCTGAGCTTTGACTAACGCGGAAGGAGGCGGAAGCGATGCAAGAACTGTTGAGAGTGGCGATGCCCAAGGGGCGCATCAACCAATCGGCGATCCGGGTGCTGCAGGACGCGGGCTATCCAATCCCGGACGATCTTGAGTCGACCCGGAAGCTGATCATCACCGTCCCGGAAGCGGGGATGGAATTCATCCTGGTGAAGCCCGTCGACGTGGCCACCTATGTGGAGTATGGCGTGGTCGATCTCGGCATTGCCGGCAAGGACGTGCTGATGGAAGAGAACCGCGACGTCTACGAGCTGCTTGACCTGAAGATCGCCAAGTGCCGGATGTCGGTGATCGGCCTGCCGGGCCGCGAGCCGGCGATCAATCCGAAGGTGGCGACCAAATATCCGGTCGTGGCCTCGCAGTATTTTCGCGAGCGGGGACAGCAAGTCGACATCATCAAGCTGAACGGCTCGATCGAGCTGGCGCCGCTGATCGGCCTGGCCGACTGGATTGTCGATATGGTAGAGACGGGGCAGACGCTGCGGGAGAACGGGCTGGTGGAGTTGGAGCAGATCTTCGGCATTACGAGCCGGCTTATCGCCAACCGCGTCAGCTATCGGATGAAGAACGAAGCGATTCAGCAGGTGTGCGACCGGCTGCAGGCGGTTGTCGCGCGAAGCGAGTAAGGGGGAACAAGCATGAACATCATGCCGGCCAGCGCATTCTCGATCAAGCGGGAAGCGGATTACGGTACGGAGGAGCAGAACCGGGCGGTGCAGGACATCATCGGCCAGGTGCGCCGGGAGGGCGACGCCGCGCTGCTGCGGCTGACCGAGCAGCACGACAAGGTGAGCCTGAGCGAGCTGCGCGTCCGCCCGGAGACAATCGCGGACGCCTATAACCACGTGGATGCCGCCTTCTTGGAGGCGCTGCGGGAAGCAGCGGCGAATATCCGCGCTTTCCATGAAAAGCAAAAGCGCAACTCATGGTTCGACGCCCAGCCGGACGGCACCGTGCTCGGCCAGGTGATCCGGCCGCTGCGGCGCGTCGGCCTATACGTGCCGGGCGGCAAAGCCGCCTACCCTTCGTCCGTCCTGATGAACGCAATTCCCGCGTTCGTGGCGGGCGTCCCGGAGGTGGCGATGGTGACGCCGCCGGCGACCGCCGGCGAGCCGGGCATCAACCCGTATATTCTGGTGGCCGCCGCCGAATGCGGCATCACCGAGATCTACGGAGTAGGCGGCGCCCAGGCGGTTGCGGCGCTCGCTTACGGGACGGAATCGATTCGTCCCGTCGACAAGATCGTCGGCCCGGGTAACATCTACGTCGCGCTTGCGAAGCGCTACGTGTTCGGCGCCGTCGACATTGACAGCATCGCCGGACCGAGCGAAATCGTCGTGCTCGCCGACGATTCGGCCGATCCCGCCTACGTGGCGGCCGATCTGCTGTCGCAGGCCGAGCACGACGAGATGGCGTCGGCGGTGCTCGTCACGCCGTCGGCCAGCCTCGCGGAGCGGGTGCGCGAGGAAGTGGACCGGCAGCTGGCCGTTCTGCCGCGGCGCGCGATCGCCGAGCAGGCGCTGCACGATTACGGCGCGATTCTGACGGTGGCCGATCTGGACGAAGGCATCGCCATCGTCAACCGGCTCGCGCCGGAGCATCTCGAGCTGCTCGTGGAGGAGCCGTTCGGGCTCGTCGGACGGATCGAGAACGCGGGCGCGATGTTCCTCGGCCCGTACAGCTCCGAGCCCGTCGGTGATTATTTTGCCGGGCCGAACCATATTCTGCCGACGAACGGAACGGCGCGCTTTTCTTCGCCGCTCAATCTGGACGACTTCGTCAAGAAGTCGAGCCTCATCTCGTACAGCCGGGAAGCGCTGCTTGCCAACGGGCGCAAAATCATTACGCTAGCCGAGCACGAAGGGCTGCAGGGCCATGCCCGCGCCATCCAGGTTCGGCTCGACAAGGAGGAGAAGCGGTCATGACCGAGCAAAGCAAGCCGCGCGCGGCGGAAGTCAAACGGAAGACAAACGAAACGGACATTCAGCTCGCCTTTACACTGGACGGCACGGGCCAGTCCAGCATCGAGACGGATGTGCCGTTTCTGAACCATATGCTCGACCTGTTCACGCAGCACGGCCAATTCGATCTGCAGGTGAAAGCGAACGGTGACGTGGACATCGACGATCACCACACGACCGAGGATATCGGCATCTGCCTCGGGCAGACCATCCGCGAGGCGCTCGGCGACAAGCGGGGGATCAAGCGGTACGCGAGCGTCTTCGTACCGATGGACGAGGCGCTGGCGCAGGTCGTCATCGACGTCAGCAACCGTCCGCACTTCGAATACCGCGCGGAGTATCCGTCCGCTCAAGTGGGAAGCTTCACGACGGAGCTCGTGGAAGAGTTCCTCTGGAAGCTTGCGCTTGAAGCGCGCATCACGCTCCATGTCATCGTCCATTACGGACGTAATACGCACCATATGATCGAAGCCGTGTTCAAGGCGCTCGGGCGGGCGCTCGACGAGGCGACCTCAATCGATCCGCGCGTGCAGGGAGTCCCTTCGACCAAAGGGGTGCTGTAAACGATGATCGCGATTATCGATTACGGCATGGGCAACCTGCACAGCGTGAGCAAAGCGGTCGAGCGGCTCGGCTGGGAGGCGGAGGTGACAAGCGATCCGGCCCACATTCTCGGGGCGGACGGCGTCATCCTCCCCGGTGTAGGCGCCTTCGGCGACGCGATGCGCGAGTTAAGCGAGTCGGGACTCGCCGATGTCGTCCGGCAGGCGGCCGCCTCCGGCAAGCCGCTGCTCGGCATCTGCCTCGGCATGCAGCTGCTCTTCGGCGAGAGCGAGGAGCACGGGCAGCATGAGGGGCTCGGCATTCTGCCGGGGCGGGCCATGCGGTTCGCAGGCGAGTACAAGGTGCCGCATATGGGCTGGAACCGTCTCGCGTTCCGCCAGGACAGCCCGCTTTTCGAGGGACTGGAGGAAGGCTACGTCTACTTCGTCCATTCCTACCATGTGAAGCCGGACGACGAGAGCGTGCTGCTCGCCGTTACGGACTATTACCAGCCGGTGACGGCGATCGTCGGGCGGGGCCGCGTGTTCGGCATGCAGTTCCACCCGGAGAAGAGCGGGGACGTTGGCATGCGGCTGCTGGCCAACTTTTTGTCGCTGTGCGGAACCAAGCCGCAGGCATAGGAAACGGAGGGGCGCAGGATGCTGGCCAAACGTATCATTCCGTGTCTGGACGTCAAGGACGGACGCGTTGTCAAAGGGGTAAATTTCGTCAATCTGCGCGACGCCGGGGACCCGGTGGAGCTTGCGGCGCTGTACGACCGCGAGGGAGCCGACGAGCTCGTCTTCCTCGACATCTCCGCCTCGGTGGAGGGTCGCGCGACAATGATCGAGGTCGTCCGGCAAACGGCCGGCGAGATTACGATCCCGTTCACGGTCGGAGGGGGCATCTCGAGCGTGGACGACATGAAGCGGCTGCTGCGTGCAGGCGCCGACAAGATCGGCATCAACACCGCCGCCGTCCGCGAGCCGAACCTCGTGCTCGACGGAGCCCGCAAGTTCGGGTCTCAATGCATCGTTGTGGCGATTGACGCCAAGTATAACGAAGCTTGGGGCGAGTGGGAGGTTTACACGCACGGCGGCCGCCGGGAGACCGGCATCCGCGCGCTGGAGTGGGCGAAGCGGGCCGAGGAACTGGGCGCGGGCGAGCTTCTGCTGACCAGCATGGACGCCGACGGTACCAAGGACGGCTTCGACCTTAAGCTGACCGCCGCCGTCTCCGACGCTGTCGGCATTCCGGTCATCGCGTCGGGAGGCGCGGGGACGCCGGAACATTTCTACGACGTTTTCACCGCCGGCAAGGCCGACGCGGGCCTCGCGGCGACGATCTTCCATTACAAGGAGCTGTCTATCGCCGAGGTCAAAGGCTATTTGAAAGAGAAAGGGGTAGACATCCGATGACAGATTCTGCTAATACAGCTGCTTCTACGAATCCGGCTGCGGTGGGCGAGATCATCCGCTGGGACGGAAGCGGTCTCGTGCCTGCCATCGTGCAGGATGCGGCCAGCAAGGATGTCCTCATGATGGCGTATATGAACCGCGAAGCGTTCCGGCTCACCGTGGAGTCCGGGGAGGCATGGTTCTGGAGCCGGTCCCGCGCCGAACTGTGGCACAAGGGGGCGACCTCGGGCAACGTGCTCCGCGTCGTCTCGCTGCAGTACGACTGCGACGCCGACACGCTGCTCCTCAAAGTTCACCCGGCCGGTCCGGCTTGCCATACCGGCAAAGCCAGCTGCTTCTTCGGCGAGGTGGCGCTGCCGGGCCGCGACAGCACGCAGGCGCAAGCCGCTTCCGGCGTCGGGGAGGACCGTTTCGCCATCCTTTCGCAGCTGGAGTCGGTCGTGGCCCAGCGCGACATGGAGCGTCCGGAAGGAGCCTACACGACGTATCTGTTTGAGAAGGGCCTCGACAAGATTCTGAAGAAGATCGGCGAGGAAGCGACCGAGGTCATCATCGGGGCGAAGAACAACGACTCGGCCGAGCTCCGCTGCGAAGCGAGCGACCTGATCTTCCACCTGATGGTGCTGCTCCGGCAGCAAAAGGTGCCGCTGGACGACGTGCTGCGGGAGCTGGAACGCCGCCACGTCAGCAAGCAGTCCGCACCGAACAAGCAGGACTAGCCGTCCCGGGGACGGCTGCGAAGTCCGCCCGCGTTCTCTCCCATGAGGCCGCAGGCGGACTTCTTTGGCGTGTGAGGAACCGGACTCCCTAACCGCTTCCACCGATGGGGGAAATTGGACGGCCTTTGCCAACAAATGTTCACGGGTAGCCGTTCACAAAGCTTTCGTAAATGCATTCGGTAGAGGTATAATAGAAATGTTGCTTTACGATAAATAAAAGAGAATAAGAGAGAAAGAACCGGTTACCGGTCAAAGCAGGTGAGGCGTGCCTGCCATTTATGCTCAGGAGGGTATCATGTACAGCAATCATTTAAAGATTTTCTCGGGATCGTCCAATCCCAAACTGGCGGAAAAGATCTCCAAGGAACTGAACCAACCTCTTGGAAAGGTAAAGCTGTCCCGTTTCAAGAGCGGCGAGCATTACTGCTGCTACGAGGAATCGATCCGCAACTGCGACGTGTTCATTGTCCAGACGTTCTCGCACCCGATCAACGAGCATTTCGTTGAGCTGCTGGTTATGATGGATGCGGCCAAGCGGGCATCGGCAAGGACGATCAACCTGGTTATTCCGTATTACGGGTATTCCCGCCAGGAGAGAAAAGCGGCACCGCGCGAACCCATCTCGGCCAAAATGCTGGCGGATGTGCTGACGACCGCGGGCGCCGACCGCGTGATTACACTTGATCTGCATGCCCCGGCTATTCAGGGCTTCTTCAATATTCCGGTCGACCATTTGACCGCTCTCGATCTGATCAGCGACTATATGCGCTCGAAGAACATCGAGAACCCGGTCGTCGTCTCCCCGGACGTAGGCCGCGCCGCCGTATCCGAGAATTTGGCGAATATCCTGAACGCTCCGTTCGCCATGATGATCAAAAAACGTCCTGAGCATAACAAAGCGGTTATTACCCACGTTATCGGCGATGTCGAAGGCAAAACGCCGATTATTATAGAAGACCTCATCGACACGGGTACGACCATCGTCAACGTGGTCGAGGGCCTCAAGGAGCGCGGCGCGAACGACGTGTTCATCTGCGCAACACACCCGGTCTTCTCCGGGCCCGCGATCGAACGTCTCGACCATCCGAACATCAGGGAAGTCGTCATTACCGACTCCATTGCGCTGCCGGACGGTCATTCCAATCGCTTCCATGTTCTCTCCGTAGCCCCGCTCTTGTCCAATGCAATCCGCATTATTACGGCAGGCGGCTCCATCAGCTCGCTGTTCAAAAACGGCGGCGTATAAACCACAATACGGCATCGGCACAAGCAGACGACCGGCGGAAAAGAAAGCTATACTCAATAGGGGCGTAGGTATTTCGAAACGAACTATGCTATACTTTTGGGTGACGCTGGTACGCCGGTCGTCTACTTTGTTTTTTGCGAGCCGGAGGTGGCTTAAGACTATGGAAAAGAAAAAGCTTGTGGCAGAGCAAAAGAAGCAAAAAGTCATTTCGATCAAGATGGACGCCACATTCTTTTTCGAGAGAGCCGTCCGGTCCCTGGACCGCCTGCATTACGACAAAGCTCTCAAATACTTCCGCAAGGCTGTCGATTATGAGCCGGAGAACCCGGTGAATCATTGCAACCTGGCGGGCATCTTGTCCGAAATGGGCAATTACGGCGAATCCAACCGGATTCTGCAGCAGATTCTTGAACAGGTGGATCCGTCCATGACGGAATGCCACTTTTATATGGCGAACAACTACGCCAACATGGAGGACTTCGAGAACGCCGAGAATTCCATCGTTCAGTACTTAGAGAAGGATGCGAACGGTCAGTTCCTCGAGGAAGCCGAGGAGATGATCGAGCTGCTCAGCTACGAACTCGAGCGGCCGACCAAGCTGACGCAGATCAAAAGCAGGGAGAGCTTCTTCGAGCACGACAAGGCCCGCTCCCTGCTCGAGGAGGGGCGGTTCGGCGAAGCGGTCCGCGTGCTGAACCGGCTCATCAAGAAAGACCCCGAATTTCTGGCCGCCCGCAATAACCTGGCCTTGGCCTACTACTATATGGGCCAGTTCGAGAAGGCGATGGAGGCCGTGCTCGGCGTCCTCGAGATCGAGCCCGGCAACCTGCACGCCCAGTGCAACCTGGCGATCTTCCACCAGCACAACGAGGCGAAGGAGGAGCTCGCGCCGCTGCTGGACTTGCTCCGCAAGACAGTGCCGTTCCAGCAGGACCAGGTGTTCAAGCTGGCTACGACGATGGGTATTCTCGGCGAGCACGAGATTGCTTTCCGGCTATTCCGCCGGCTGGTGAAGAACGGAGACGCCGCCGAGGATCCCTGCCTCTATCACTACACTGCCGTCGCCGCGTACAACATCGGCCGGTGGACGGATGCCGCCAAGTATTGGCTGCAGGCGGAGAGGCTCGATCCAAAATCGGACATCCCCCGCTTCTACTTGAGCCAGCTCGGGGAGAAGCGCCAAGCGAACGAAGCGACTCCCGCAGCTTCTCTGAGCTATCACTATCATCTCCCCTTCGAGGAGCAGTTCCGGCTGCTGGCCCGTTCCAAGGAGGCGCTCCCGGATTCGATGAAGCGGGACCCGCTCGTGCGCTCCTCCTTCTTCTGGGCGCTGCGCAATGGCGACCGCGAGGCGAAGCTCCAGGTCATCCAGGCGTTCGGCATCCTCGCCGACGAGGAGGTCGAGGAGGCGCTCCGCGGCTTCCTGCTGGAGTCCGGGGAGGACGACTACCTGAAGAAGGTGGCGCTCTTCGCTCTCCGCTCGATGGGCGTGTCCGAGCCGCTGCCGATCATGCTGCAGGGGCGCCGGACGATGGCGCCGTCAACCCCGGTTTCCGACGACCTGCCGGTCTGGGAGGACCGGTGGCAGCGGGTACTCGAGCTGACGCTGCAGCACATGCAGAAGCGCTATGACATGGTGCAGCAATATGATATGGAAACCCTTTGGGTGGAATACTTATCCCGTGTCTACCCGTCCGCTCCCGCGATTCATAAGGCGGAGGGCTGGGCGGCCGCTCTCGAATACTTGACGGCCAAGATGCACAGACGTACCGTCACCTACGAAGAGGTGGCGGCCCGCTACGGCGTATCGCCTGCAACCGCCCGCAAGCAGGCCAAGGCGATCGACGAGGCGTGCGGCCTCAAGCAGAAGATGGACGCGATTTTTCCAACCTATTCGCGATATATGAAGTAGAGACCATTCCCAGGAGGTAGATGAAGCATGTACAAAACGATTGTTATCGGTACGGGTCCTGCCGGGCTGACCGCCGCGATTTATTTGGCGCGCGCCAATCTGAGCCCCCTCGTGATCGAAGGTCCTGAGCCGGGAGGCCAGCTGACCACGACGACCGAGGTGGAGAACTTCCCTGGCTTTCCGCAGGGCATCATGGGTCCCGAGCTGATGGACAACATGCGCAAGCAGGCCGAGCGGTTCGGCGCCGAGTTCAAGACCGGCTGGGTGAACGACATCGACCTGAGCAAGCGTCCGTTCAAGATGACCGTGGAAGGCATCGGCGAGCTGGAAGCCGAAACTGTCATCATCTCCACCGGTGCCTCCGCCAAGCTGCTCGGCATCGACAACGAGAAGGAAAACATCGGCCGCGGCGTGAGCACCTGTGCGACCTGTGACGGCTTCTTCTTCCGCAATAAAAAGATCGTCGTGGTAGGCGGCGGAGACTCCGCGATGGAGGAAGCGAACTTCCTGACCCGCTTCGCCACGGACGTCAATCTCGTTCACCGTCGCGACGAGCTGCGCGCTTCGAAGATCATGCAGGATCGCGCACGCGGCAACGAGAAGATCAGCTGGAGCCTGAACCGGACGCCGCTCGGCGTCGAAGCGGGAGAGCGCGGCGTGACCGGCCTGCGTGTGAAGAATAACGCGACCGGACAGGAAGAAGTTCTCGAAACCGACGGCATCTTCATCGCGATCGGCCACACGCCGAACACCGGCTTCCTGAAAGGCCAGATCGACACGGATGAGCACGGCTACATCAAGGTGAAGCCGGACAGCTCCGAAACCAACATTCCCGGCGTCTTCGCCTGCGGCGACGTCATGGACAGCAAATACCGGCAGGCCATCACGGCGGCCGGCAGCGGCTGTAAAGCGGCGCTGGATTGTGAGAAGTTCCTCGAAGGCCAGATGGTTCACGACTGGAGCCAGACACTGGGCGAATAACCGCTCTCACGATGGGGCCTTGTTCCAACGGACAAGGCCCTTTTGTTTGGCGCCATATGGGGGACGCCTCCGTCCTTGACCGTCTCGGGGGGTTCGCTTATAGTGAAACAAAAGCAGTCAATACATCGTATAGAGGTGACAATGGGATGTCGGGAAACCTATATGTTGGCGTAGACTTGGGCGGCACCACGATCAAGGCAGGCCTGTGCGACGAAACTGGTAAGCTGCTGCATACGTACGAAGGGCAAACGGGAAGCGGGCGCGGCGTGGATGCCATCCTGCAGAACATAGCGGCCTATGTCCGTACGCTGGTTGCCGAGTCTTCCTATTCAATGGACCAGGTAGTAGGAATAGGAGCCGGACTTCCCGGGTTTCTCGACCTGGAGAACGGGATCGTCAAGTTCTCGCCGAATGTCCCGTTCCGCAATACGCCGATCAAGCAGTACCTCGAACAGGAGCTGCAAAAGCCGGTGGTCATTAACAACGACGCGAATGTCGCAGCACTTGGCGAAGCCTGGGGCGGCGCTGGCGCCGGTATTCCGAATGCAGTCTGCTATACGCTCGGAACCGGAGTCGGCGGCGGCATTATTATAGAAGGTAGATTATACTCGGGCTTCAGCGGCATGGCCGGCGAGCTCGGCCATATGGCGCTGGTGCCCGATCTTGAAGCGATCCAGTGCGGCTGCGGGCAGATGGGCTGTCTCGAGACCGTCTCTTCGGCGACCGGCATCGTACGGATGGCGAACGACGCGGTCTATCGGGGAGACAAGACCAGCCTGCAGCTGCTGGACAATTTGACGGCCAAGGACGTCTTCGACGCGGCGAGGGCCGGTGACGAGGTCGCGCTGCGCATTGTCAACCGCGCCGCTTATTACCTCGGCAAGTCGATGACGATGCTCGCCACCATCATCAACCCGCAGCGGTTCATCATTGGCGGCGGCGTGTCCAAGGCCGGAGAGGTGCTGTTCCGGCCGATCCGCGAATATTTCTACGAGCATACGGCCGCTGCGGCAAGAGAGGACGTGGACATCATCCCGGCCCAGCTGGGTAACGACGCGGGCGTCATCGGCGCGGCGGGGCTCGTGCTTCATATGCAATAGGCAAGCGACGGTTCGGGAGAGCCGGGGATGGAGGGGAAACACCGTGGAAGAAACCAAAGCATTAGCGAAGCTGGTGATCATCACCGGCATGTCGGGAGCGGGCAAGACGATTGCCGTGCAGAGCCTGGAGGATCTCGGCTTTTTCTGTGTCGATAACCTGCCGCCGGTTCTGATTCCCAAATTCGCCGAGCTGATCGATCAGTCGAACGGCAAAATCGGCAAGGTGGCGCTGGTGATCGACCTGAGGGGACGGGAGTTTTTCACCGCGCTCTCCGAGTCGCTCCGGTATATGAAGGAGAACTATACCGTCTCGTATGAGATTCTGTTCCTCGAGGCGACTGATTCGGTGCTGGTCCAGCGCTACAAGGAAAGCCGCAGGCGGCATCCGCTGGCCAAGGACGGCTCTCCGCTGAGCGGCATCCAGCAGGAGCGAATCTTGCTGGAGGAACTCAAAGGGGCCGCCACGCAGGTGATCGACACCGGCAGCCTGAAGCCGGCGCAGCTGAAGGAGCGGATTATCGCCGCTTTCAGCAACCAGGACACCGACAAGCTGGCGGTGAACGTCATCTCCTTCGGGTTCAAGTACGGCGTGCCGATCGACGCGGATCTTATCTTCGACGTGCGGTTTCTGCCGAATCCCCATTACGTGGAAGAGCTGCGCCCGCAGACTGGGCAGGACCCGCGCGTCTATGATTATGTCATGAAATGGGGCGAGACGCAGCAGTTCCTCGAGAAGCTGCTCGACATGCTGCAGTTCCTGCTCCCGAATTATAAAAAAGAAGGCAAGAGCCAAGTCGTGATCGGCATCGGGTGCACGGGCGGCAAGCACCGGTCGGTTGCTATAGCGGAATATTTGGGCAAGATGCTCGGAGCCGGCGAAACCGAAGTCGTGCGCGTGTCGCACCGGGACGCCGAGCGGGATCGCCGATGACTCCGGCACCGGAGCTGATCCGCGACCCGCAGCTGCCCAAGATCGTCGTCATCGGAGGCGGCACCGGACTATCGGTCATGCTGCGCGGCTTGAAGGAGAAGCCGCTCGACATAACCGCGATCGTCACTGTAGCCGACGACGGGGGCAGCTCCGGCATTCTGCGCGACGAGATGCAGATTCCCCCGCCCGGGGATATCCGCAACGTGCTGATCGCGCTGGCCGACGTGGAGCCGATGCTGTCGCAGATGCTGCAGCACCGGTTTGCGGGCGGCAGCGTACTGGCCGGCCACAGCTTGGGGAATCTTATTCTTGCCGCGATGAAAGAGATCACGGGGGACTTCGTCTCTGGTGTCAAGGAGCTGAGCAGAGTGCTAGCCGTGCGGGGGCGGGTACTGCCGGCCGCCGACCATTCCATCGTCCTCAAGGCGGAGATGGAGGACGGTTCTATCGTCGAGGGGGAATCCAAGATCCCGAAGGCGGGGCTCAAGATCAAGCGGGTCTTCATCGAGCCGGCCGACGTGCAGCCTCTCCCCGAGGCGCTCGAGGCGGTCGAGGAGGCCGACGCCATCCTGATCGGCCCCGGCAGCCTGTACACGAGCATCATGCCGAACCTGCTCGTCCCGAATCTCGCCGAGAAGATCATCGCTTCCAAGGCGCTCAAGCTGTTCGTCTGTAACGTAATGACCCAGCCCGGAGAGACGGACGATTATACGGTCGGCGACCATCTGCGCGCCGTCTCCGATCATATCGGCCAGGATATCTTTGACTATGTTATTGTAAACAACGGCAACATTCCGCCGCAGGTTCAGCTTAAGTATGCTGAAGAGGGAGCACGTCCGGTCGGCCTCGACCTTGAGGAGGTCACGGAGCGGGGCTGCCGGGTCATCGCCGACCGGCTGGTGATGTTCCGCACTTACCTGCGGCATGACGCCGAGAAGCTGAGCGACCATATCTATGACCTGGTCAACCGGCGGATGACCGAGAAAGGATGAACCGACATGTCGTTCGCAGCCGAAACCAAAAAAGAATTAACTCTCATCGAGAGCGACCGCTGCTGCGAAACGGCAGAGCTGGCCGCGCTAATCCGGATGAACGGGGCCGTTCAGCTGACGAACCAGCGGGTCGTCCTCGACGTTTCAACGGAGAACGCGGCCATTGCCCGTCGAATCTATTCCCTCATCAAGAGGACGTTCGGTCTGCACACCGAGCTGCTCGTCCGCAAGAAGATGAGGCTGAAGAAGAACAACGTCTACATCGTACGTGTCCCGAATCGGGTGCAGGAGCTGCTCGCCGACCTCAAGATCGTGTCGGAGGGCTTCCAGTTCACCCCGGGCATCGACAAGACGATCATTCGCAAGGATTGCTGCCGCCGCGCCTACCTGCGCGGGGCGTTCCTGGCCGGAGGATCGGTCAACAGCCCCGAAGGCGTCTCCTACCATTTGGAGATCGCCTCGATGTACGAGGAGCACTGCCATGCGCTCGTCGATCTGGCCAACGCGTTCGATCTTAATGCGAGATGCATCGAACGCAAGAAAGGCTTCGTGTTTTATATGAAGGAAGGCGAGAAGATCACTGAATTTCTCAGCCTGATCGGTGCTCACCAAGCGCTGCTCAAATTCGAGAATGTCCGCATCATGAAGGACATGCGCAATTCCGTCAACCGGATCGTCAACTGCGAGACTGCGAATCTGAACAAAACGATTGGGGCGGCCTTCCGCCAGATCGAGAATATAAAGCTGCTGCAGAAGGAGGTCGGGCTTGAGAACCTGCCGGAGAAGCTCCGGGAGGTCGCCGAGATCCGTCTGCGTTACCCCGATATCAACCTCAAGGAGGTCGGGGATCTGCTGAGCGGCAGCGTCAGCAAATCGGGCGTCAATCACCGGCTGCGCAAGATTGACGAGCTGGCCGAAAAAATTCGGGCCGGGAAAATGATTTGATGACTTTTGATGTAGTGTACTTTTGGGAACAATGATATAATATTTCATACATGATTGCGCTGGATACGGAGTGCTATCAAGTTTTTAGGGGGTATAAGGTTCATGACAAAGCGACCTGTTGTCGTTAAACTTAAAACTGGCCTTCATGCTAGGCCCGCCGCTTTGTTCGTGCAGGAAGCGAACAAATTCTCCTCCGAGATCTTCGTGGAGAAAGAAGAGAAGCGCGTCAACGCAAAGAGCATCATGGGCATTATGAGCCTGGCCATCAGTTCGGGGACGGAAGTAACCATTAGTGCGGAAGGTGCGGACGCGGAACAGGCTGTAACCGCTTTAACTTCTCTCGTCAGCAAGGAAGAGCTGGAGAATCAGTAAGAACGGCGTAAGTTTTTACATACATTGAAACCTTTTCCACCCAGCTACGTCTAATAGTTGGGTGCGGGAGGGTTTTTTTGTGCTGCCCGCGTATTTGTCGGAGAAGGAGTAGAGAGAAACCATGAGAAGGATAGGAAGACGTCTGCTGGCGGCGGCGCTCGGATGCAGCCTGCTGTTCGCCGGAATGCCGGCAGTGGGGGCGGTATCGACCTCGACCTCGCATCTCGTCCTGACGTTGGATGAGACCGAGGCGCTGCTCGATGAGCAGCCGGTCGCGCTGGATAGCGCGGGAGCTACATATGTAGGAGGGCGCATGATGGTGCCGCTCAAGTTCGTGGGCGACACACTCGGCGTCCCGGTCAAATGGAATGCGAAGACCGGCAATGTCGAGATGGCGGTGCCGAAGGCCAAGCTGCAGTTCGATCTGGCGAACCAGAAGGTCAGCATCAACGGCGTGACTGTGCCGTTCGAGAACGTGGCTGCGCTGGTGGGAGAGAAGCTGATGGTACGGCTGTCCTGGCTGGCCGATTATGCCGGTTTCGATTATACGTACGATGATCAAAACAAGCGGGTGAACATCGTCTTCGTGCCGATTCCCGCGGATCTGATCAACGACGAGACGAACAACTCGCAGCCGGTGGCGAAGTTTACCTTTGGCAAGGCGGTTTACCGCCCGGGCGAGACGATCAAATACGTCGACCTGAGCTACGACCCGGACGCCGAAGGACTCGCCAAGTACGAGTGGACGGGACGGCAGGACGTCTACTTCAAGCCCGGCTCGTACCCGATCTCGCTGAAGGTAACGGACGCGAGCGGCAATGTGAGCAAGACCTATACGCGGACGCTGGTGGTAGCCGGCACGCCGCTCCTCGACGAGATGAGCTACAAGCTGCACAACCAGCCGGTCGGCACTGCGATCGACACCGACTGGACGGCGCTGTACGCGTATTTCCTTAACCGGCCGGATGTGCCCAAGAAGGTGACCGAGGACACGTCCCGGAAGCTGATCCTGAGCGACAGCCCGGAGAATATCAAGGAGAAGGGCATTTTATACCGGGATTCCGTGAACGGCAAAGCCCGGCTGTATGCCGACCACATCAACGCCACTGAGGACATTCTCCGGTTTGCAATCGTCGCTCGCAACAAGAGTGATAAGCCGGTAACCGTTCGGACGACGAACAAGGGAGAAGTCTACCCGTCCATCTACGCCCATCTCATCGGCCACGAAGCGTCGGTGGACTTCATGCTGCGCGATCCGATCGACACCAAGCTCGTCGTCCCGGCCGGCCAATCGTACGTCTACGTCCAGCTGCCGGACTTCTATCCGGGCCAGGGCGTCAACTTGTTCTACGACGTCGAGACGGACGGCGAGGTCGAATTCGCGTTCGTGGCGATGAACAACCGCGACACGGTCGCCTCGATTGCGGGCTACAAGGACCTGCCGTTCGCAGGCAACGTGCGCGGTACCTTCCCGGTGTCCGACGTCACCTGGTCCGTCGATTTGTCCGCTGCCGGCCTGAGCGGCCCGTCCGTGCTGACGATCGGAGACGGCAAGATCGATCCGTTCCTGCCCGGCTATGACCGCGAGCGGCAGCAAGAGGTGCGCAACGAAGGCAACTACGGGGTGATGTACCATATCCATTCCGAGAAGCCGCGCAAGATGGTTGTGCTCATGCTGGCGCGGGGCGGGGCCTTCAAAGGGCCGTTCAAGATCAACGGCGATTTCGTCATGGCGCCTTGGTCCGGCGTGCTCCCCGCCTTCACGAAGGTGCAGGTGCTGGGTCGGACCACCGGCGAGGAGGCGACCTTCGATCTGGAGTTCACGCCGCCGGCCGGCTCGGCCTTCCCGATCGACCTCATCTTTTATCCGCTGGATTAAGCGTAACAGCAAAAACAGCACCCGCCGTATAGGGGGTGCTGTTTTTTGTGCTGTCTATGGAGAGAGTAGAACGGAGCTAGTCCTCCGCCAATCCCTGATAAGCGTGATGCCGACCCGCTTGGGAAGAGGTTAGTCCAGCTTCTGGATGACCTCGTCGATCAAGCCGTATTCCTTGGCTTGCTCGGCCCACATGAAGTAATCGCGATCGGTGTCCTTCTCGATCCGCTCCAGCGGCTGGCCGGTCCGATCGGCCAGAATCTGATTCAGCTTCTCACGCATCTTGATGATGCGGCGGGCGCGAATCTCGATATCGCTCGCTTGGCCTTCCGCTCCGCCGAGCGGCTGGTGGATCATGATCTCGCTGTTCGGCAGCGCGAACCGCTTGCCCTTCTCGCCGGCAGCGAGGAGGAAGGCGCCCATCGAAGCGGCCATGCCTACGCAGATCGTCGAAACCGCCGGCTTGATGAACTGCATCGTGTCGAAGATGGCCATGCCGGCCGTAATCGAGCCGCCGGGGCTGTTGATGTACAGGCTGATGTCCTTATCGGAATCCTGGGCCGCCAGGAACAACAGCTGGGCGATGATGGCGTTGGCGACCTGGTCGTTCACCGGGGTGCCGAGAAAAATAATCCGGTCCTTCAGAAGCCGGGAGTAAATGTCATAAGCGCGCTCTCCGCGGGCATCGGGCTCTACTACCATAGGAATGAAGCTCATTCGTATTCTCCTCCTTATTAAGCGTACGGGGAAAGCTCTAGTCTTCCAGTGTACGCCAATTGTTTACCCTAAATACATGATAGCGAATAAATGGTCAAAGGTCAAGAAAGGTCAAACAGGAGAAAAAGAAAAATCAGTTCCGATGAACTGATCCGTTATTGTCGTTATAAAAACAAGATGGCGCGCCCGCGAGGAATCGAACCTCGATCTCAGGCTCCGGAGGCCTACGTCATATCCGTTGGACCACGGGCGCATAGTTCGCAATCGCTGCCGGCAGAAGGTTGTTCTGCGGAGCAAGCAAGAATTATTATATGACAGACCTCTTCAAAATGCAAGTGCCTAAATGAAGAAATAGAAATCCATGTTAAGGAAAGGTATAATGAGAGGCGACCTAAGACCAATACGCGCTAATGGAGGAACCGATGAAGCATTTCACCTATAAAAGATGGACCGCCCTTTCCGCTCTCTTGCTCGCGCTCGCGATGCTGACCGCCGCCTGCGGAGGCAAGCAGGCGGATAAGGAGGCGCACGCCGGGCACGAGCATGCCGCCGCGGCCTCCCAGACGCTCAAAGCGGGCCAGACCCGGCTGCCGAACGGGGACCTGCAGGAGACGACCGACTCGCTTAAGACGCTGCCGTCGTTCCTGAACGGCCAGCAGGCGGAGATTACGGCCGCCTACCGGGTTGCCGCCGCGACCGCGGACTTGCTGGATTATATTCCTTGCTATTGCGGCTGCGGCCAAAGCGCCGGCCACAAGAGCAACAAAAACTGCTTTATCAGCGAAGTGAAATCGGACGGCACGGTCGTCTGGGACGACCATGGAACCCGCTGCGACGTCTGCATCAACATCGCGGTGATGTCGGCCAAGATGAAGGAAGCCGGCAAGACGTACATGGAGATCCGGACAGAGATCGACAAGGCGTTCGGCAAAGGCTACGCAGCGCCGACCAAGACGCCGCTGCCGATGTAAGCCGCAAGAGGGAGAAGAACGAAAGGGAAGCCGGAGAGAAAGAGACGCGGGTGCGTCCTTTCCCCGGCTTTGTCGTTCTGCTTCCTCTTCAAGGCCGCCTTGCCGTTCTGCTTCCTCTTATATGGTAGTCTTGTCCGCTGATCCGCTCTGATGCCCCATTGCCGCCTCCTTTCTCACACCTTTGCCCCGGCAGTTATGTTACAGGAGCCGTTCCCTCGCCGGGACCAGGCCCGACAACTGAACCTGTCGAACGGTGGAGGAAACGAGCCATTCGTCAGTTGCAATTCCCTGTCAACTCCAGTACAATAATGGAAGAGGCGAATTCGCTTATTTTTTTTCACCGACCGGGACTTAAAATGTTTAACCGGGACATTTTCGGTCCATACTACCGGTTGAGAAGGAAAAGCCGTACCGCAGGAGTGATGGCTTTGCAAGCATTATTGGAAATTCAGAAGCAGCTGCTCCCTGACATGATCGACGTGCTGAAGAAGCGCTATACCATTCTTCACCACATTCAGGTGACCGGAATCGTAGGCCGCCGGACGCTCGCGTCCTCTCTGGATATGACCGAGCGGGTGCTGCGCAGCGAAGTGGACTTCCTTAAGGCCCAGGGACTGCTGGAAGTCGAGAGCTTCGGGATGCGGGTGAGCGAGGCGGGCAGCCGGCTGTTGGCCGAGCTTGAGCCGATGATCAAGGAACTGTTCGGGCTCTCCGATCTCGAGAAGACGATTCTCGAGACGTTCAAGCTCCAGCAGGTCATTGTCGTCCCAGGAGACTCCGACTCGTCGCCCTACACGAAGAAGGAGCTCGGCCGGGCAGGAGCAACGGCACTGCGGCGTATGGCCCAGGAGGCCGGCGTCATCGCAGTGACGGGCGGGTCGACGATGGCCGAGACTGCCTCGCATCTCGCACCGACCGGGCCGCTCAAGGCGAGCCTGTTCGTGCCCGCCCGCGGAGGGCTCGGCGAGAGCGTCGAAATGCAGGCCAACACGATCGCCTCGACGATGGCCAAGAAGACGGGAGGCCAATATCGGCTGCTCCACGTCCCGGACCATCTCGCCGAGGAAGCGTACCAGTCGCTTATCCAGGATCCGAACATCAAGGAGATTCTGGCGGTGGTGCGGGAAGCTCGTATCATCGTCCACGGCATCGGAGAGGCGATCGTCATGGCGAAGCGGCGCAAACTCGACGCGGAGACGACCCGCCAGCTGCAGGCCGACGGGGCGCTGGCCGAGGCGTTCGGCTACTACTTTGACCGCGAGGGGCGGGTCGTGCACAAGATGCCGACCGTCGGCCTCCGGCTCGAGGACATCCTCGGGACGAGGACGCTCGCCGTAGCGGGCGGCCGGAGCAAGGGCGAGAGCATCGCCGCGGTGCTCCGGTTCGGCCACCAGCACGTCCTGGTGACCGATGAAGCGGCGGCGGTGGAAATGCTGAAGCATGCCGGCCGCCGCGAGGACGGAATGTCCGGTTAGTCTTGGGCAAAACGTCCGATTTTGGGTAAGAATAGATTTGGGGTTTCATGCACCACTCGTGATCTTGATGTCCTCTATAGGACGTCTTGAGATATAAAGCGAAATATGGGAGGAATCATCAATGGTAAAAGTAGGTATCAACGGTTTTGGACGTATCGGTCGTAACGTATTCCGTGCAGCGTACAACAACCCGGAAATCGAAATCGTCGCCATCAACGACCTGACCGACGTGAAGACACTGGCGCACCTGCTCAAATATGACACGACGCACGGCAAGTTCCAAGGCGAAGTGAAAGCCGGCGAAGGTGCCCTGATCGTAGACGGCAAGCATGTAAAAGTATTCGCGGAGCGCGATCCTGGCAACCTGCCTTGGAGCGAAGTGGGCGCTGAGATCGTAGTCGAGTCCACTGGTATCTTCACCGCGAAGGAGAAGGCAGAAGCTCACCTGAAGGGCGGCGCGAAGAAGGTAATCATCTCCGCACCGGCTACCAACGAAGACATCACCATCGTTATGGGCGTCAACGAAGACAAGTACGATCCGGCTAACCATACGATCATCTCCAACGCTTCCTGTACGACGAACTGCCTGGCTCCGTTCGCCAAAGTACTGAACGACAAGTTCGGCATCGTGAAGGGCATGATGACGACCGTTCACTCCTACACGAACGACCAGAACGTACTCGACCTTCCGCACAAAGACCTGCGCCGTGCCCGCGCTGCCGCAGAGAACATCATTCCTTCGACTACCGGCGCAGCCAAAGCGGTATCGCTCGTTCTGCCGGAGCTCAAAGGCAAGCTGAACGGCATGGCCTTCCGCGTACCGACTCCGAACGTATCGGTAACCGACCTCGTGGTCGAGCTGAGCAAGGGCGTTACGGTTGACGAGATCAACAGCGCGCTGAAGGATGCAGCCGAAGGTCCGCTGAAGGGCATCATGAACTACTCCGAAGAGCCGGGCGTTTCGTCCGACTACAACGGCGATCCGGCTTCCTCGACGATCGACGCTCTGTCCACTATGGTCGTGGGCGACAACATGGTGAAGGTCGTTTCCTGGTACGACAACGAGTGGGGCTATTCCAACCGTGTCGTTGACCTGGCGATCTACGTCGCTGGCAAAGGCCTGTAAGACCTGCATCCATAGGGGAGAAGTGAGTGCTGCTTCTCCTCTTTTCAGTTTGCGGAGGCTGTGCGCCGCCGCAGGACAACCGCGCTGCCGGTAGAAAGCGGGAGCGGCGCCCGAGGCGCCGGCCTGACCGGCACGACGAACCAGAAGGAGGAGCTTGCATGAACAAGAAAAGCATTCGCGACGTCGAGGTCGCCGGCAAGAAAGTATTCGTCCGCGTCGACTTCAACGTGCCGCTCGAGAACGGAGCCATCAGCGACGACACGCGGATCCGCGAGACGCTGCCGACGATACGCTATTTGGTGGACAACGGAGCCAAGGTCATCCTCGCAAGCCATCTCGGCCGTCCGAAAGGACAAGTGGTCGAGGAGCTTCGCCTGACGCCAGCAGCGGAGCGTCTGTCCGAGCTGCTCGGCAAGCCGATCGCCAAGGCAGACGAGGCGACAGGCGACGCCGTCAAGGAGCAGATCGCCAAGATGAACGACGGAGACGTGCTTCTGCTCGAGAACGTTCGCTTTTATGCGGGCGAAGAGAAGAACGATCCGGAGCTGGCCAAGGCGTTCGCCGAGCTGGCGGATCTCTACGTGAACGACGCATTCGGAGCCGCTCACCGCGCACACGCCTCGACGGAGGGCATCGCCCACTATCTGCCTGCCGTGTCCGGCCTCCTGATGGAGAAGGAGCTCGACGTGCTCGGCCGTGCGCTCTCGAACCCGGAGCGCCCCTTCACCGCCATCATCGGCGGCGCGAAGGTCAAGGACAAGATCGACGTCATCGACAACCTGTTGAATCTGGCCGACAACATTATCATCGGCGGCGGGCTGTCCTATACGTTCCTCAAGGCACAGGGCTACGAGATCGGCAAATCGCTGGTGGACAACGAGAAGCTTGACCTGGCGAACGGCTTCCTGAAGAAGGCCGAGGAGAAGGGCGTCAACTTCCTGCTGCCGGTCGACGTCGTCGTCGCCGACGACTTCAGCGACAAAGCGAATACCCGCATCGTCGGCATTGACAGCATCCCGGCCGATTGGGAAGGCATCGACATCGGGCCGAAGACCCGCGAAAAGTATGCAGACGTCATCAAGAACTCCAAGCTCGTCGTCTGGAACGGACCGATGGGCGTATTCGAGATCGAGCCGTTCTCCCATGGCACCCGTGCGGTGGGCGAAGCATGCGCCGAGACGGCCGGCTATACGATCATCGGCGGCGGGGATTCCGCAGCGGCAGCCGAGAAGTTCGGTCTGGCGGACAAGATGGACCATATCTCCACCGGCGGCGGCGCGTCCCTGGAATTCATGGAAGGCAAGGCACTCCCGGGCGTCGTGGCGCTGAACGACAAGTAAACCGCCGTACGGAAACCGGAAACGAGAACGGAAGGAAGGGATGGCTCGCATGAGAAAGCCAATTATCGCAGGCAACTGGAAAATGTTCAAAACGGTGGAAGAGGCGAAGGCATTCGCGCAGGAGGTTAGAGGCAAGGCGGAGGTAGCGGGCGTGGATACCGTTATCTGCGCTCCGTTCACCCAGCTCGCTTCCCTAGTGGACGCTCTCAAGGGCTCTTCCATCGGCGTAGGCGCGCAGAACATGCACTGGGCCGAGAACGGCGCCTATACCGGGGAAATCAGCGGCACCATGCTGCAGGAGACCGGCGTGAAGTACGTGATCATCGGCCACTCCGAGCGCCGCGCGTATTTTGCAGAGACGGACGAGACGGTGAACAAAAAAGTGCTCGCCGCCTTCCAATACAATCTGACGCCGATCGTCTGCGTAGGGGAGAATCTGGAGGAGCGCGAGGGCGGACAGACCAAGGACGTCTGCAAGACGCAGACCGAAGCGGCACTTCAGGGGTTGAGCGCGGCGCAAGCGGCGCAGGTCGTTATCGCCTACGAGCCGATCTGGGCGATCGGGACGGGCAAATCGTCGACCGCCGAGGACGCGAACGACGTCATTGCGTACATCCGCGAGCTGGTCAAAGGCCAATTCGGCGAAGAAACGGCAGCGGCCGTGCGCATTCAGTACGGCGGCAGCGTCAAGCCCGGCAACATCCGCGAATACATGCAGATGAGCGACATCGATGGGGCGCTGGTCGGCGGAGCGAGCCTGGAGCCGGCTTCCTTCATTGAGCTGGTCGAGGGGGCGCGTTAAGATGGCTAGACCGAAACCGCTGGCGCTTATTATTCTGGACGGGTTCGGCCTTCGGGGCGATGTTCAGGGCAACGCGGTCGCTCAGGCGAACAAGCCGAACTTCGACAAGTACTGGGCGGAATATCCGCACACGACCTTGACTGCTTGCGGGGAGGCCGTCGGTTTGCCGGAAGGGCAAATGGGCAACTCCGAGGTCGGCCATCTGAACATCGGCTCCGGCCGGATCGTCTACCAGGATCTGACGAGAATCTCCAAGTCGATCCGGGAGGGCGAGTTCTTCGAGAACAATACGCTGAAGGAAGCCATGCTCCACGCGAAGAACAACGGCAAGAAGCTGCACCTGTACGGTCTCTTGTCCGATGGAGGCGTACACGCGCACATCGCGCACTTGTTCGCACTGCTGGAGCTGGCCAAGAAGGAAGGGCTGGACCAAGTGTATATCCACGCGTTCCTCGACGGACGCGACGTGGCGCCGGACAGCGCCAAGGATTACATGGCCCAGCTGCTCAACAAGATCGAGGAAATCGGCATCGGAAAAGTGTCCACCGTACAGGGACGCTACTACGCGATGGACCGTGACAAGCGGTGGGACCGCGTAGAGAAGTCGTATCGGTCGATGGCGTACGGCGAGGGACCGGCCTACACCGATCCGCTCAAGGCGATCGTCGACTCTTACGAGCACTCGGTCTATGACGAATTCGTCCTTCCGACCGTCATCGTGGATGAGGACGGCAAGCCGAACGGCCTCGTGGAATCGGGCGACTCGGTCATCTTCTTCAACTTCCGCCCTGACCGTGCCATTCAGCTGTCCCAGGTGTTCACGAACGAAGACTTCCGCGGCTTCGACCGTGGCGAGAACTTCCCGCGCGACATTCACTTCGTCTGCATGACTCTGTTCAGCGAAACGGTGGGCGGGTACGTCGCGTATAAGCCGAAGAATCTCGACAACACGCTCGGCGAAGTGCTGGCGCAGAACAACCTGACCCAGCTGCGGACGGCGGAGACGGAGAAGTATCCGCACGTGACGTTCTTCTTCAGCGGCGGCCGCGAAGCCGAGCTGCCGGGAGAAACCCGCGTGCTGATCAACTCGCCGAAGGTCGCCACCTACGACCTGAAGCCGGAAATGAGCGCATTCGAGCTCGCCGAGTCGACGGTGAAGGAGATCGAATCCGGCAAGCACGACGTCATCATCATAAACTTCGCCAACCCGGACATGGTCGGCCACTCGGGCCTGCTCGAGCCGACGATCCGCGCCGTGGAAGCGACGGATATCTGTCTCGGCCGCGTCGTGGATGCCGTACTGGCTCAGGGCGGCTGTGCACTCGTCACCGCCGACCACGGCAACGCCGATATCGTGCGCGACGAGCAGGACCGTCCGATGACGGCCCACACGACGCAGCCGGTGCCGTTCATCGTGCTGGACAAATCCGTATCGCTGCTCGAGGGAGGCATTCTCGCCGATATCGCGCCGACGATGCTGGACCTGCTCGGCGTGGGGCAGCCGAAGGAAATGACCGGACACAGTCTGATCGAACGCAAGTAAAGGCTGGTGCGGGGCTTGCCCCACAGCGGGAGAGTGACGTTCGGCGTCGCCTTAAGCGCGAACGGGGAGATTTTGGCCGCGTGAGGCAGGAGTTTGGGCCGGTGAAGGGGAAGTAAGATGGCAGGGCAATTCCTTCGCCGTCCGTCCCGTGACGGATCGGCCGACTCTCGACTGAGCCGGACTCCCCGGATCGAATGGGGGCCGATGCCGGCTGCGCCGCATACATGCGAGAACCGAACGATTGCGCAACAACCGAACGACTGTGCAAGATCTTAAGACAATCGAATAGAATAGAAGGAGAGCTGACTGCTATGACTATTATTGCTGACGTATACGCACGCGAAGTCCTCGACTCCCGCGGCAACCCGACCGTAGAAGTGGAAGTAACGCTTGAATCCGGCAACAAGGGGCGCGCAATCGTGCCGTCCGGTGCCTCGACCGGCGCTTATGAGGCGGTAGAGCTTCGCGACGGCGACAAGGACCGCTACCTCGGCAAGGGCGTACTGAAAGCCGTCCAGAACGTGAACGAAATCATCGCTCCCGAGATCATCGGCCTCGACGCCATCGAGCAAGTGGCGATCGACCACAAAATGATCGAGATCGACGGCACACCGAACAAAGGCAAGCTGGGCGCGAACGCGATCCTGGCGGTCTCGATGGCAGTTGCCCGCGCGGCAGCGGAAGCGCTGGACGTGCCGCTCTATACTTATCTCGGCGGATTCAACGCCAAGACGCTGCCGGTTCCGATGATGAACATCGTCAATGGCGGCGCCCATGCCGACAACAACGTCGACGTGCAGGAGTTCATGGTGCTGCCGGTAGGCGCTCCGACCTTCAAGGAAGCGCTCCGCATCGGCGCCGAGATCTTCCATAACCTGAAGTCCGTCCTGAAGGAAAAAGGACTGAACACCGCAGTAGGCGACGAGGGCGGCTTCGCACCGAACCTGAGCTCCAACGAAGAAGCGATCACGACGATCATCGCCGCGATCGAGCGTGCCGGCTACAAGCCGGGCGTCGATGTCTTCCTGGGCATGGACGTGGCATCCACCGAATTCTTCAAGGACGGCAAGTACCACCTCGAAGGCGAAGGCAAATCGTTCACCTCGGCGGAATTCGTGGACCTGCTCGCTTCGTGGGTCGACAAGTACCCGATCATCACCGTCGAAGACGGCTGCGCCGAGGACGACTGGGATGGCTGGAAGCTCCTCACCGACAAGCTGGGCGGCAAGGTTCAGCTCGTAGGCGACGACCTGTTCGTTACCAACACCGAGCGTCTGTCGCAGGGCATCGAGAAGGGCATCGGCAACTCGATCCTCGTTAAAGTGAACCAGATCGGTTCCCTGACCGAGACGTTCGACGCCATCGAAATGGCGAAGCGCGCCGGCTACACCGCCGTCATCTCGCACCGCTCCGGCGAAAGCGAAGACAGCACCATCGCCGACATCGCCGTTGCGACCAACGCCGGCCAGATCAAGACCGGCGCACCGTCCCGTACGGACCGCGTAGCGAAGTACAACCAGCTGCTCCGCATCGAGGACCAGCTCGGCGCCCGTGCAATCTATGCCGGCAAGAGCGCCTTCTACAACCTCAAAAACTTCAAATAAACCTTCAAAAGAAGCAGAGCCTCGGGACGGGCGGCGGCAGGCCGTCCGTCCTTGGGCCGCTTAAAAGGGGAGAGCCTTTATGGGAAAATGGATGATGACGATTCTGTTTCTGATCGTGTCTGCATTTTTGACGAGGGTTCTCCCTTTTTCCGATTATTTTCGGAACGTCGACACGATGATACACGAGTTCGGGCATGCGGTCGTGACGCTGCTTTTGTCCGGCAAGGTGTACTCGATCTCCCTGTTCTCGGACCACAGCGGCGTGACGCAGTCGGCGATCACGCGGGGGTGGGCGCTGATTCCCGTCGGGCTGGCCGGCTATATGACGGCTTCGCTCACCGCTTGGCTGCTGTTCCGCCTCGACGCCAAGGGACGTGAGGGCATGGGCATGAAGGCCGTGCTTCTCGTCGCCATCGTCTCGCTCCTCCTCTTCGTGCGCAACCAGTTCGGCGTGCTGTGGCTGCTTGGCTTTATCGTGCTGACGGCTCTCATCCTGCTGTTCGCCGGCCGGACAGTGGGCCGGATCTATTATCTGATCGTCGCCTTCCTGACGCTGGAGGAATCGGTGATGGGCCCATTCTCGCTCGTTCTGTACGCGCTGGAGAATCCGGCGCAGGCGGGAGACGCGACGCTGCTCGCGATCCACTCGCCGCTGCCTGCGGTCGTCTGGGCCTTGCTGCTCACTCTGTTCGCGCTCTGGTGCGCGACCAAGGCGCTGGCGGCGTTCCTCGCCAGCAGCAAGAGCCGGCCGGGACGCGGCGCCGGGCAGTCCAGCGGCATGCGGCTGCGGGGCGAGCGGTTCTAGTTCCGCTCGAAGTTTCCGGCGCTTGGTACTCGGTGTCATACGACGGAGGTCAACCAATTGCGGGGGCGCCGGAAGGTGTGAGCGGGCAGGGGGCCTCGGCCGCCCAACGCCGCGCGGGACCTGGGAAGATTGCCGGTTGGCAATTGTCGGATGAAGGCGTTTGTGATACAATGTTCATGCTGTGCCTGTACGGAACCTGGTATCCGTCTATCTATTAGACGACATGCCCCATCGAATGGGTGCTGCCTACCACAATGTAGGAGGTGGAGAGAATGGAAATCGCTTTGAAAATTCTGCTCGTGATTGTATCGTTAGGCCTGATTGCCGCCGTGCTGCTTCAGAAGGGCAAGAGCGCCGGCCTGTCGGGTGCCATCTCCGGTGGAGCGGAGCATCTGTTCGGCAAGCAAAAGGCCCGCGGCATGGACCTGTTCCTGGCCCGGATGACCATGGTGCTGGCCGCTTTATTCATTATTCTTGCACTCTTGATCGGCTTCTTCGTGAAGGGGTAAGCCACTCGGACGTCCATGCATACGAACCGGCAGCAGGAAGCGAATTTCCTGCTGTTTTTTTATGCCGGTGGGATTAGTCCCCGTTCTTTGGGTAAATACTTTCAAAAAAGAGTCCCCGCATGCATCAAGGGGAACTGCGGACAGAGAGGGGATGCCGATGGTAACCGCACAGCAGCTGCTGGACTTATTCGCGGGACCGGATTACCGGCCGATGACCTACCAGGAGATCGAACGTTATTTTGAAATAGACAATGCAGATGACTTCAAGGCGCTGCTCAAGCTCCTCAACGACATGGAGGAGAACGCCTCCATCTACCGGACCCGGAGCGGCCGCTACTCACTGCCGGACCGCCTCAACCTGATCCGGGGACGGCTGCAGGCCCATGCCAAAGGGTTCGGTTTCCTGCTGCCTGAGGATAAGGAGCTTCCCGACGTCTACATTAATGCCAATGATATGAACGGCGCGATGAACGGGGATACCGTGCTCGTGCGTATTACCGTGCGCGGCCCGGCGGGCGGCAAGCTCGAGGGCGAGGTCGCCAAGATCGTCGAGCGGGGGACGAGTCAGGTCGTGGGTTACTTCCAGGACAACGGCAGCTACGCATTCATTATTCCGGACGACAAGCGGCTGGCGCGGGATATTTTTGTGCCCAAGGAATCGTTCCACGGTGCGGTGGACGGCCAAAAGGTCGTCGCCAAGATCGTCAGCTATCCAGAAGGGCGCTCGGCGGCGGAGGGCGAGATCATTGAGATTCTCGGCCACAAGAACGATCCGGGCGTGGACATCTTGTCCATCATCCGCAAGTTCCAGCTGCCTGAGCAGTTCAGTGAGGAAGTAATGGCGGAAGCAGAAAAAGTGCCGGACGAGATTCATCCGGACGAGCTCAAGGGGCGCCGCGACCTGCGCGGCAAGCGGATCGTCACGATTGACGGCGAGGACGCCAAGGACCTCGACGACGCCGTCCAGGTGGAGCGGCTCGAGAACGGCAACTACCTGCTCGGCGTCCATATCGCCGATGTCAGCTATTATGTGCGGGAGAATTCGGCGCTCGACCGGGAGGCGTACAACCGGGGCTGCAGCGTCTACCTCGTGGACCGCGTCATTCCGATGCTGCCCCACAGGCTCTCCAACGGCATCTGCAGCCTCAATCCACAGGTGGACCGGCTCACTATGTCCTGCGAGATGGAGATTGATCCTAAGGGCCATGTCGTGCGCCACGACGTATTCACGAGCGTCATTAAGACGGCGGAGCGGATGACCTATTCGAACGTGCGCAAAATTCTTCAGGAGCCGGACGAGCATCCGGATCTGCTAGAGCGCTATGCGCCGCTTGTTGACGACTTCCGGCTCATGGAGGAGCTTGCCATGATCCTCCGCAGGCGGCGGATGGAGCGCGGCGCGATCGACTTCGACTTCCAGGAGTCGAAGATTCTCGTGGATGAGAACGGCAAGCCGACCGACATCGTCAAGCGAGAGCGCTCGATCGCCGAGATGATCATCGAGGAGTTCATGCTGAAGGCGAACGAGACGGTGGCGGAGCATTTCTACTTCCTGAAGATTCCGTTCCTGTACCGGATTCACGAGGACCCGGATGCGGAGAAGCTGCTGAACTTCGTCGGCTTCGTGGCGAACTTCGGCTATACGGTGCGCGGCAAAGGGAACCGGGTGCATCCGAAGGCGCTGCAGTCGCTCCTTGAGGAGATTAAAGGCGCGAAAGAGGAGACCGTCATCAGCACGGTGCTGCTCCGCTCCATGAAGCAGGCGCGCTACGACGCGGAGAGCACGGGCCACTTCGGGCTTGCGGCCGAATACTATTCGCACTTCACGTCGCCGATCCGGCGCTATCCCGACCTCATCATCCACCGGATGATCCGCGAGGTGCTGGAGAAGGGGACGCTGTCCGAGCAGCGGATCGAGCATCTGAAGGAGCGGATGCAGGACATCGCCCGGCAGTCGTCCGAGCGCGAGCGGGTAGCGGTCGACGCCGAGCGGGAGACCGACGCGCTGAAGAAAGCCGAATTCATGCTGGACAAGGTCGGCGAGGAATTCGAGGGGATCATCAGCAGCGTCACGAGCTTCGGCATGTTCATCGAGCTGCCGAATACGGTCGAGGGCCTCATCCGGCTGAGCGATCTGACGGACGATTATTACCACTACAACGACCAGCAGCATCTACTGCTCGGCGAGCGAACGTCCAAGATCTACCGGATCGGCGACGAGGTCAAGGTGCGCGTCACGCGCGTCAACCTGGACGAGCATACGATCGACTTCGAGCTCGTCGATATGAAGCCGCGCCGTGCCGGAGAGGGCGGCTTCGGCCGCGGCCGGAATGGCGGCCGCGGAGGTGACCGCCGCGAGGCCGCCGGAGGACGCGGGCGCAAGGGCGCCGCAGCGGCGGAAGGCGGCGGACGCGGCAAGGGCCGCAGCGCTGGCGCCAAGCGCGGCCGGGGCGCCGCAGCGGGCGCAGGCGGTGCGCAGCCGGCCGAGGGCGCAGCCGCGGCGGCGGCCCAGCCGGCCGTAGGCGCAGGCGGCGGCAAGCGCCGGAGCGGGCGCAAAGGCGCCGGAGCGCCGGAGGGCGCAGCGCAGGCGGCCCCGGCGGCCGGCGAGCGCGGCGCGGACGCTGCAGGCGCAGGCGCAGCCGGAGGCGGCGCGAAGCGCGGCAAGCGCGGGCGCGGAGGCGCGAGCGTGGACGCCGGGCGCGGCCCGGTCGGCTCCGCCGACGAGGCGCCGGCCGTGATCTGGCCGGATCGGCCAGGCACGTCCCGGCGGCGCCCGGGCGGCGGCGAAGGCGTCGAGGTCGGCGACTTCACCGTGCGCCCGGCCGGCAAGCCCCGCGGCAAGCGGCCGTTCTACGCCGGCGCGCCCAAGGGTGGCAAGCGGAAAAAATAGCTATAGCCAGGTACTCGCCTTGATTTCCGCTAGGGGAGTTGATACAATTCTCCTAGCGGAATGAAGGAGTGAGTCGTCATGGGCAAGAAAAGCGAGAACAAGGTGCTCGCCCAGAACAAGAAGGCTTCCCATGATTATTTTATAGAAGAGACGTATGAGTGCGGGCTGGTACTGACCGGGACGGAGATCAAGTCGATCCGTAACGGCAAGGCCAACCTGAACGACAGCTTCGCGACGATCCGGAACGGGGAAGCATTCATTCACAACATGCACATCAGCCCGTTCGAGCAGGGCAACCGGAACAATCCGTCGGACCCGACACGGGCCCGCAAGCTGCTGCTCAAGAAACCGGAGATTCACAAGCTGCTCGGCACGACCAAGCAGGAAGGCTACACGCTTGTTCCGCTCAAAATATACGTCCGCAATGGGTATGCCAAGCTGCTCATCGGCCTCGGCCGAGGCAAGAAGCAGTACGACAAGCGGGACACCGCCGCCAAGCGGGATGCACAGCGCGACATTCAGCGTGCGCTCAAGGAAAAGCAGAAGGTCGCCCGTTAAAGGCTCCTGGCGAGCTTCCGGCTTTCCAGTAGAACGAAGTGCAATTTTCTACACGATGTGATATACTAATGATGTAGCTGGTGGGCTGCGTGATTAGTTTGATCTTTAGTGGCTCATGACCGATCCGGTCCTCCCTGGACATACGGATCCCGGACATTGACCGCACTGATCCATACATCCCTATCTAGGGGGCGTTTATGGATTCGACGGGAATAGTTCGAGCATGGGTTGCGGGTAGTGGGGCTGCGTCCGCTTCATCAACGCGAAAGCCAATTAAATGGCAAACAACAACAAACCTACGCTTTCGCAGCTTAATAACCTGTGAGCGTGCTTCTACCCTCCATCGCCCATGTGGCGGGATAGGGGCTCAACTTTAGTGGGATACGCTGTCTAGTCTCCGCCTGGGGCTAGCTGAAGAAGACAATCAGGCTGACCTGTGAGATAGCCGGTTACGGGGCGCTCTTGCAGGTGACATCAAAACCGTGACTACACCCGTAGATGCCTGTGTGGCGTTATTTTCGGACAGGGGTTCAAATCCCCTCGCCTCCACCATGTAAATCCACAACCGCGTGAGGTTGTGGATTTTGCTTTTCTTGGATGTCTCGTCCCCGACATACATAACCACGAATTTCATATGCTTGTTGATTGTGGTTATTAAATAACGTAAACCTTGGGAGGCGATGGACGATGATCAACGTACTCAATGTGGATGGCCAAAAACTTTCCCCATGTCTCCTTCACCGGGCTTGGAGAGAAGTTAACCGAGCGCGTGCCGTATGGATTGACGAGCAGACCATCCAATTACTATACAATCCATTTCTATTTCGTGACTATCGAAAAGCCGCATTAAAACGGGATCATTACACATGTTTGTGGTGTGGACGTCCCGGAACGACGGTCGATCATATTATCCCCGCAAGTAAAGGAGGCTCGGATCTTCCCCCAAACTTACTTGCTGCTTGCATGGAGTGTAACACGAAGCGGGGAAGCCGTTCAGCGTTCTCTTATTTTAGAGAAAAAATAGGTTCCGCGCCGAATAGAATCAAGTTAATTTATCGTATCCTGCAAGCTAACTATCACCATTGCGAATAATTAACGTTTATTTCAAAATCATGGAGATTGGGAGTCTTTCCTGATCTCCTTTTTTGTACTGTCAGGTTTTTTTCATTTCCGGCACATACAGCTTTAAGACAAGGTCAACATGCTCTTTATATACAATCACGTATTCCCCGGCGCAGCTCGGGATTGCGGCAGGCCTTGCACTGGTCGTGATTGCCGCAGCAGTAGGTGACGTTTTTGAGCTTGTTGCGCCCGATAAGGCAGACCAGAAGGCACCCTGCACCAGGTTGCCTTTCTTATTTTCTCCATCTCCTAAATTTTACATAATAGGAAAATCCAGAAGGAGTATAGTAAAAGATGTAGAAAATGGATAACGTACGAAACGATCTTCAACTATTCTGTAAGCGGTTTCTTTAAGTCATGGAAGGTGCAGTTCACTTTTCGACTTGGCTATGTATTCGAATCTTTTTACAGGAGGGATCCATTTGAGAAGCGTATTAAACAAGATTATACCGGTGGCTCTTAGTCTGCTGGTTTTAATCACCGGAACGATTACGTGGAATGGAAAACAGGCTTTCGCCGCTGCTGAAGCTTCCTTGACGATTGTAAATGCGGGATTCGAAGAGCCGGTCGTGAACGGGGCGATCCCTGGATGGCGACAAATTTATGGGAAAAGCGGTGGATTTACAGTTGACGATTCCATTGCCTTTGAAGGCAGCCACAGCGTCAAAATGGTCGATCCCAGCGCAATAGACAATTACGGATTGCTGAGCAATAAAATTGCAATCCGAGGCGGGGATCTCATTAAAGTCTCAGCGCAGACATACATAACGCAAGGAACGCCGGGCATGTATCTATATTTTTACGACAGTGCCGGGAAAACCATCCAAACGTATTCCAAAGGATTCGATACTGCACCCAAAGGACAGTGGACGACAGTGGGCCTAGAAGGATTGACTCCCGCCGGCGCTGTGCAAATGGATATCCTTCTCTATTCGGGCGGGGGAAATATTACAACTGCGAATACTGACCTGATTACGGCAACTGCGATACCGCAAAACGCAGCGTCGGACAATTTCCTGAATCCCGGGTTTGAGCAGCCCGTTGTAAACGGTGCTATTCCGGGCTGGAGGCAAACGATCGGAAGCGGTGGTATTCAAGTTGTTAACACGACGGCTTTTGAGGGAAAGTCCAGCGTGCGGTTTCAGGACACAAGTACCTCCGACGCGCTCGGCCTGCTGAGCAATCGAATCGCGGTCACAGGCGGCAAAATGTACAAGATATCCGCTCAGCTCTATATGGACAGCGGAACCAACGGCATGTTTCTCTATTTCTACGATAATACAGGCAAGCAAATCAAAGCTTATTCCAGAGGCTTCGACGGTTTGCCGAAGACGCAGTGGGCTACAGCGAGCCTTGAGGGCTTGTCTCCGGCCGATGCGGTCAGCATGGAGGTCTTGCTGTATTCCGGGGCGGGCAATACGGGAACCGGTTATTTTGACAACTTGAGATTCTCCGAGGATGTACAGCTAGACATCGCCTTCGGGAATCCGATCAACCGCGGGGAAGTCGTGAAGGTCGCCCAAACGCCCGAAGCGGTATTCGGAGAAAATTCCAAAGGAGAACAATTTATTTCTTTTGTCATCAACGGAACCCCGGCCACGTTCTATGCAGCGGATGCCGTTACCGGGCAGATTGTGTTCTCCCAGAAGCTCACCGGAATCGATACCGTTTGGGCGCTGGCTAAAGGCTCCGACGGCAACATCTACTTCTCGGGAACGAGCACAGGCGTGCTGCAGCGATACAATCCGAATGAAAGGAAAATCGAAGACCTCGGAAAAAACCCAACACTGGATGTTTTCGTTTGGCAGCTGAAGGCGTCCCGCGACGGCAAAATTTACGGCGGTACGTATCCGGGAGGCAAGCTTTTTGAATATGACATCGCCTCCGGCACGTTCAAAAATTACGGAACGATGGTTGAAGGGGAAGACTACGTCAGAGGTGTAGGTGTATCCGACGACTATGTGTATGCGGGAGTGGGTGCGCGCACCTACTTGATCCAAATCAACCGAAAAACCGGTGAAAAAAGGGATATCGATATCCCGGGACGCCGGGATACTGGATTTATTAATACTGTCGAATTTGTCGGCGGCAAAGCGCTAGCGCGCGCTGCATCCGATAAATATCATGTGATCGATGAAAAGACGGGGCAGTATGAACGGACGATCACCCAGCTGTATGCTGACTTTTCTCCTCCGTCGCCGTATCACCCCGAGCTTTTCTACTATAAGAAGGGAGCCGACCTGTACGCGTATAATTGGACGACCGACACCGCGCAAATAATCGAGGGCGTATCGGGACTTGGAGAGAGTACTTCTCCGATTGTTTTTGATTGGGTGACCCCGAAGAGCGGGGAAAAGGCCGGTAAGACCGTGCTTGCCTTCATGATGGGGGCAACGGCGGAATATTACCTGTTTGATCCGGATGACCTCTGGATGCAGAGATATACGCTGGGAGTTGAGGAGAACGGCGTGAATCTCATTACACTTCTAACGGGTCCGGACGGAAAAATCTACAACGGGGGCATTTACCGCGGAATAAGTGTTTATAATCCGGAGACGCATCAGATTGAAATGGCGGAAAGCCGTGTGCCCCAGGCGGAAGGCATTGGATTTATGAACGGAAAGGTCTATTTCGGAACGTACAGCGGGGCAGTGATGTATGTATACGACCCGACCCAGCCGTTGCAATTTAGCTATGACAGCAGCGGCAATCCCGGCCTGCTGTATGATATCGAAGAATATCAGGACCGTCCTTCGGTCATGACCAGCGGAGACAACCGACTCTTCATCGGCTCGAAGCCCGGTTACGGGGAACTGGGAGGCGCCCTCACCATTTATGACGCAATGAGCGGCAAATGGGACGTACACAGGAATGTGGTGCAGGACCAGAGTGTCATCGGGCTGGCCTATCGGAACGGGAAGCTCTACGGCAGCACGCAGGTCTGGGGCGGACTCGGAATCGACCCGACCGCGGAGGAAGCGAAAATCTTCGTTTGGGATGTGGAGAAGGGACAGAAGATTGAGGAATTCACGCCAAAAATACCGGGCATCGACCGCAAAGTAAAATCAATTGGCACCCTGACCTTCGGTCCCGACGGACTGTTATGGGGCGCGACCGAGGGCGCAGTCTTCGCCCTGAATCCGGATACTTACGATGTGGTCAAGAGTAAGGTGTTCTATGACTTTTACGCAACGTATCCGATCTTCCTGCATTTTGGGGACGACGGCCTTCTGTATACAACGATTGCGAGGACACTCACCGTCATCGATCCGAATACGTTTGCTTATAAAATGATTCGGGACAACGTCCATATCATGACGCTGGCCCCAGACGGTAGTATCTATTACGTCTACGGCTCCGGCCTGTACCAACTTCCGGTTCCGCTGAAATCCGTTTCGCTTACGGCGGACCAAGTAGAGCTGAAGAAAGGCCAGGCGTCACAATTGCATGTCACGGGTACGCTTCGCAACGACAAAAACGCCAATCTCTCGGAGGCGGAGATCCAATATTTCAGCAGCGACCCGGCAACGGTGTCGGTCAACAACAGCGTTATGACCGCTCATAAGGTTGGTCAGGCTCAAGTTTGGGCGCGGGTAACCTTGAACGGGGTAACGGTGGAAACGGCAAAAATAGACGTTAGTATCCCCGTTGCCTTAGAAGGAGTGACCGTTTCTGTCTACAGCACCGAACTCATGCGATCCCAAACGATAAAATTGAATGTCACCGGCCTTACGAACACAGGGGAGCCGGCCGATTTGACAGGCGCAAGTATTGAATTTCTAAGCAGCAGTCCCCAAACGGTCGCTGTGCAGGATGGCGTGGCCACAGCCTACAATGTTGGAACGGCCGAGATTCGCACTAAGGTCACGTTGAACGGCACCGAAGTTTGGTCTGATCCCGTAACTCTCACGGTGACGACCAATCTGGGCTGGCTTCAGCAATTGGTCGATTTTTATGAAGCGGATGGCCAACTGGGTCATCCTCTGGCGGCACAGCTGAGCAATTCGCTGAAACAGGCTGAAAAGTTCTTGGCGAAAGATAAAGATCAAGCATCTAAACACTTGGATGATTTCCTCAAGCATCTTCACAATGATGCAATGAGCAAAGCGGTCACGGAAACCGTTAAGAAGAATTTGGATTCCGATGTCAAAGCCTTTTTGCAAACCTTGAACATAGAGTAGGTCATAAATGTCACGCGGGGGCAAATTGTGGGTTTAAATATCCACGATTCGCCTCCACCATGAAGAACCCCAACCGCAAGAGGTCGGGGTTTTTGCTTTATATCCTGAGGAAAGGGAACCCCCTACTTCCCGCACCACTCGTTCATCCGCCCCCACAACCGATCGGCTTCTGCCTTGATGTCTTCTGGAATTCGCAGATCGGGAAGACCAAGTTCGGCGGAGATGGACATGCCCATCAATAGATTTCCTAGATAGTTGACATGGAGTCTGTCCAGCATCAGTTTTTCGTAAGTTTCGGGTTCGTTTCGATAAAAGGGTTCGAATCGGCTATAGGTATCGAGCAGCGTTAGCTGCATCTCGGCGGCCAGCGCACGGTTCGTTTGCACTATGGTCTCGAACGATTGTTGAAAGCCTTCCTCAAACAAATGAAACAGCGGGCAATAGTACGTCTGCAGCACAGGCTCGGCTTGAATCCCCCTTAGCCCCACGCAAATTCGGCGAAGATTATCCGCATACTGTTCGATCGGCATGCCTCGTACGGCGTCGTTGCCCCCGATCGTGATAATGACGGCCGCAGGCTGTAAGGACAGCACGTCCCTCTCGAGCCGTCGTACAAGATCGTCGCTTGTTTCCCCTCCGATGCCTTGATTGACGATGCAAACATGCCGTCCGATTGTCTCCCGCAAATTGATACCGAGCCAATCCACCCAATTATGCCGTCCCGCGCTTGACCACGTCAGTTCGGTGTTGCTTGAGCCAAAGGCAATGATACGGTACGAGTTTTCCGGGTGATCCTGCCATTCCCTTATGTTAATCATTCCTTCACGCTCCGCTCCTTCATTTCCATATAGTTCGATTATAGCACCAGAATGGCCGCGCCGATCATCGGGACGATGTTCAAAATGAAGGTATAGGAGACAGGAGAATTTCCTATCATCTGGAACCTTTAGGCAAAATTTTTGGAACAGCAATGAAATCATCCCCTCACGCGGCGGCGAATTGTGGAGTTGCACAGTCACAGTTCGCCTCACCCATGAAGAACCCCGACTGCAAGAGGTCGGGGTTTTGCTTTGTTGGGGGTTTGCCGGAAAGGACGTGCAGGACATCCGATTCGTCCAGATCGGGGAACCGATTTCTCCATGGCGGGGCCGGAGAGCTAAGTGCTACAATGCATGCAGACAAGAAACAAGAGGAGGGAGCCAAGTGAGAAAATTGACGGTGGCAGAGAAACGCCATTATGAAGAGTTTGGCTTCGTAGTCGTGCCGAATGTATTTACGAGGGAGGAATTGTCCGAGATGAATGCGGAGCTCGATGGTTGCGAAGGACAGATTCGAACCACGGGAGAGCATGAAGGCTTCACCTACCAGCTTGCGATGCTGACGGACACGACGAAGCAGTTCGCTCAAGACGAACGCATTCTGAACTTAATCGAGGATATCGTGAAGCCGGGCATCTCCATCTTTTCCTCCAAGCTGTTGACCAAGCTGCCGCACAGTCCGTCGATCTGTCATTGGCACCAGGATGACGCTTATTATGCGGAAGTGGTGAACAGCGATACGCGCATGTCGATCTGGGTACCGCTGCAGGATACCAATGAACGGAACGGATGCTTATGGGTCGTTCCGGGCAGCCACAAGCAAGGCTTGCTCCCTTATTCGGTTCAGCCGGAGGGGACGTGTCGGAGGGCGCTTGCCGAGCAGCAGCTCGATTTGTCAAAAGCCGAACCGGTTCCGATGCAGGCGGGCTCCATGCTTTTGTTTCACGCGTTAACCTGGCATTCCTCGAGAGGAAATGAAACGGACCATGCCCGAAGGGCGTTCATCGTTTCGTACCAGGAAGCAACGGTACCGATTGGGCGGGGAAAGCAGCATCTGGTTCTCCGGCCAGCCAATTGAACTAATCTTCCCCCGCAAGGAGAGAGTCCATCATGCCCAGCGCAATTCAAGTAGCCGACCATCTCCATAAATCCGTCTTCTCGGTTCTGTTTGCCGGAAGAACCATTCTGCCGGCCGGAACGTATCAAGCGCCGTATCTTCACAAAATCCACTCTCTGCACTATGTGGTCAGAGGGTCGGGCTATTACGTGATGAATAACGTCAAATACGCGCTGCAGGCGGGAGCGATCCTGGTATTCGTCCCGGAGACGACGTTCGAATGGTCCATCTCGGAGAAGGAAGACGTGGAAATCTATCATATTCGGTTCGACTACCGGATGTGCTATACCGAGAAGAGCGAGTGGATAACCAAATCGGCAGACAGCTGGCTTGCCCCTTTGCGCGGCTTGATGACGCCTATTCGTCCAGCCGAGGTCCAGAGAGGCTTCGACCATGTGTTTCGGCTTTGGAAAGATTACGACCCTCTCTCGCAGTATCGGTGCAGCTTGGCGTTCCGCGAGCTTTGGCTTTCCTTGATCGAGAATCTGTACGACCAGCAGTGCAGCACCGATGCAGATTCGGCCATTCAATACACGTGCGGGTATATTGCCGATCATGTTCACTCGGCTTTGACCGTTGAACAGTTGGCCAGGCTGGCGGGACTTAGCACCGGTTATTACTCGAGGCAGTTCAAGCGTCTCACCGGATTCGCACCGAAAGATTACATCATCCGTCTGCGGATCGCGAGGGCGAAGGAACTGCTGGAGCAATCCGGCTTGGCTTTAACCGACATTTCCAAGCTGGTCGGCTATGAGGACGAATTTTATTTCAGCCGGGTCTTCAAACGGATAACCGGTATGACGCCTTCTTCCTACGCGAAGCAAGTACTCAAGCCATAAGCGAGATCTGTGACTTCCCCGTCCTGCCTGGGGGAACCAGTGAGCATGTGGTTAGGCCTCAAGACAGTTAATCATTTCCCAGCAAAGAAGGATCGCCCGATGAACGCCTGGAAACGCAATTTGTACATTTTATGGTTCGGCAACTTTTTTTGTACGGCGGGATTTAGCATGATCGTCCCCTTCCTGCCGCTTTACGTGCAAGAGCTCGGCATTCACGACGAGAAGCAGGCGGCACTATGGTCAGCGATGATCTTCGGGATCAATCACGTCATGGTGGCGCTTGTCTCTCCATTCTGGGGCAGACTCTCCGACAAATACGGAAAAAAGCTGACGATGATCCGTTCGGGGATCGGCCTTACCATCATCATCGTCTGCATGGGACTTGTCCACACACCGGTACAGCTCCTCCTGCTGCGCGCCGTTTTCGGAATGATGGCGGGCTTCTCGGCGGCGTCCGCCGCTCTTGTGGCAACGGAGACGCCAAGCAGCGAGGTAGGCCGGGCATTGGGAACGCTGCAAACGGGGCAAGTATCCGGGCAGCTGCTGGGGCCGCTTCTCGGCGGACTGATCGCAGAGTGGCTCGGTATGCGCCCTTCGTTCTTCCTTACCGGTCTGTTTCTCTTGATCGCTACGGTGTTGGTCCTGTTCGGCGTGAAGGAAACGGGGACTTATGAACGATTTCGCTTTCAGTGGCCCTTGTTTGCATTCAAGCCGAATCGGTCCAGGAATCTGGAGAGGCAAAGCAGTGCAAATCGTGAGCTGGTTAAGCAGTCGCCGGTCCTTCTCCTGCTGTTCGGATCTACGTTTTTCATCGCTGCCAGCTTTCAGAGCATCAGTCCGATTCTAACACTCTATGTGAAGAGTATGCAGATTGAGGAGCATGTTGAGCTAATGGCCGGTCTGCTATTCGCCTCGAGTGCTCTTGGCACGGTCCTATCGGCACCCTATCTGGGAAGATGGGGGGATCGCCACGGGCATCTGCCCATCCTTCTGGTCTGTCTCCTCCTAATTTCGCTTCTCTATATCCCCCAGGCCACCATCTCGAATCCGTGGCTGTTGATGGGCACACGATTTTTGACCGGATTATGCGTCGGAGGCTTGGTGCCCTCGATCAGCTCGTTAGTCCGTCGTCTCGTGCCCTTGGACAGCCAAGGCCGTGCCTTTGCGTACAATACGAGCGCCAATTCAATGGGCAACGTAGCAGGTGCGTTATTCGGCGGGCTAATGGCAAGTCAGTTTGGCATTCCCATGGTGTTCTATAGTATAGCGGGCTTGTATCTCCTTCATTTACTCTTGCTCGCTTCGTTATACGGGAGGGTCGATCCCGTTGTGAAAACCCGGGAGATTCGTGTCAAATCCTAAGCATTACACTCCAGCGAACCGCGGATTTGCCTGCCGGTTCGGCCTCCAGCATGAAGAACCCCGACCGCAAGTGGTCGGGGTTGTTGTTTTGTCTGCAATGGGGCGGGGGGATCTTGGAGTTTGCCGGCAATCTATTTGGCGTTTTTATCGGGTTGATGAATCCCAAATAGATTTCCTTCGGGGTCCAGATAATACCCCTGCCACGCCATTCCTGGGAGCGCATATTTGGGCAACGCAACTTTGCCTCCATGCTGAAGAATGGCGGCCTCCGTAGCATCGTAATGGTCCACTCCGATCGTACAGGCATAGCCATTCAAGGCTTGGCCGGGCTCGGGGGAAGGTCCTTGCCGCTGCATCAAAGCCCCGTTGATGCCGGGCTCATCGGCATGGCCGGTCACAGCTCCAAAATAGGGCATGCCGGCATACTCGCTCCAATCCTCGAATGTCCAGCCAAATACCTCTCCGTAAAACTTCTTGGCGCGCTCCATATCGCCTACATGAATTTCAAAATGCACTAATCTGCTCATGTTCTCCTCCTAATGTTCGGCATCTCTTAATCTTTTCCTTTTGTTAGGGATTCTCCTTCTTCATTAGGATGAGAAAGATAGAACCTTATTCGATTTCCCCTTAAGAAGCCAGCGCTTCCTTCGTGATCTGTTCAATATCGATAGGAGATCTTGACCCCTCATGAACGAGATCCGGCAAAATATTATGAAGAAAATAGTGAACGCAATGAAGCTTGATTCCTTTAATCTTTATAAGAGCATTTCGATACATCAGGATGAATTCTTTTTCTGTATTCCCTCGCTGCAGCTCTGCAAAGGCCTCATAGATTTGATCGAGTTTATCAGCAACTTCCAATATTTGTCCTTCCACGGAATCGTCTTTGCCTTCCCGCAGTTGTCTGCGAAAGATGAGCTGAAATTCTTTTGGAATATGCTCGTCGATGAAATGAGCGACCATGCCCTCTTCTACTTTTTGCAGCATGGCTCGAAGCTCCAGCGAATAGTGCTTCACGGGTGTTTTAATATCTCCAATAAAAATCTCGCCGTAATCATGACTGCTGGTTATTTCGTATAGCTTTTTCCAATCTACAACGACTCCATTACTTTCTTCGATATCCGCCAATGTCTTGGCATATTGAACGACCTTCCAGGAATGAGCGGAGACACTATGCTCCTGAAATTTAAATTTCCCCGGGCAACGGATAATTCGCTCTAAATCGGTTAGCGATTGGAAATAAGCATGAATACCCATATTGTGAACTCCTTTCTTGGAGGAATGGCGTGTTGTTACAAGTACAGTATAGAATCGATTTGTTAATGGACCATTAACTCCACTAGGAAGTTATGTCATTTCCTAATTCGTATGAATCGTAGTGGTAACATCAAAACGGAGACTACACCCGTAGATGCCTGTATGGCGTTATTTTCGGACAGGAGTTCAAACCCCCTCGTTTCCATATGCTAAATCCACAACTGGAGTGGATATTTTCTTTTTTTATTAGAAAGTGATCACCAAGGATTTAAACTTTTTCACTAAGAGGAAAGATCTCTTAAAATAACTATGAAGGAATTATTTGGGGTTTGTCGAATAATTACTTTGGGCCTGGACACGTGCATCGGGACAACCTTACCGGGAGTACGGGGGCCTAGATGATAATTGATGAGAGGTTTGAATTCAGCCGGGCTTGATCATCCCAAAGCATGATAGGTTGTTTTTAGCTCATGTATCTTTATATTAATGTAAAGTTACTGACGGGAGTGTTTAACATGAACTTACCAGAACTTTTAAGAATGACCCCGACCGTATTTGCCGTAGGGGATGAATATCAGATTATGGTACCTGTTTCTGCAGAGTGCCTTATGTGGGTTGAAATAAAAGAAGAATGCTATTATGACGATTCTAACGGTATTCTTCGTTCTCATACTACACTGCACCGCATAAGTGTGCCATGCCTGGCATTGGACGATGCTAAAGAATATACCGTATGCTATCGGAAAATGATTGAACGCAAGCCCTATCACCCCGAAACGGAGGAGGTTGTACGTCATCGGTTTTCTTTCCGTCCCGTTCAGGGTGACAGAATCCGTATTTTTCATATTGCCGATGCACACAATCGTGTAGAATCCCCGGTTCTGGCCGCACAGGCAATGGAGGGTGATATCGATTTGCTAGTGCTGAACGGGGATATTCCGGATCACAGTGGAAAACTTGAAAACTTTGACGCCATTTACCGCATCTGCGCTGAAGTTACACAGGGCTACATTCCTTGTGTTTTTTCCAGAGGAAACCACGATACCCGTGGAATCTATGCCGAGAACATTGCCGAGTATACCCCTACGCAGCATGGAAATTCCTATTTTACCTTCCATGTGGGAAAGCTTTGGGGTTTGGTATTGGACTGCGGTGAGGACAAGGATGATTCCCATGCAGAATACGGCAACACCATCTGTTGCCATGCATTCAGAAAGCGGCAAACGGAATTTTTGAAAAAGGTGGCACAGACACAGGAATACAATCATTACGAATATAAAGTTGTCATTGTACACCAGCCATTTTCTTATGTGCAGAAGCCTCCCTTTGATATTGAGCAGGATATTTATAAAGAGTGGTGCTATGTCCTTAAGAATGAAATTAAGCCGGATCTTATGCTGAGCGGTCATCTGCATAGAACCGCGGTCTGGATGCCGGGATGTCCTGAAGATCATTTGGGTCAACCATGTCCTATTGTAGTGGGTGCAAAGCCTCTTCCGAAGGGGGAAGATGGAAGGGAAGGCTTTATCGGTGCGGCAATTACGTTGGATGAAGGCCAGATATCGGTACAGTTTGTGGACGATAAGAAGAATATTCTGGAAGAGATTCGATTCTAACACTTATGTTTTTGTAAGCAAAAAGCGATTAGTGCAATCCATCCTTTACTTCATTACAGCACGTTCACTGCTCCGTAGAACGATTTGATTCGGATTCCCTTCCGACGCATTTTTCTTCAAACGCGTTACGTAGAAGATACCCTGATCGCAGTATCGGTCGAAGGCGGAATAATCGACATAGCCGCGGTCAAACACGTAAGTGGCTCCGGTCTCATTGATGAGGTACGATGTCTGCGGTGTACGACATCCGTTATCTGTTCTATATAACCATGAGCATACTTTTCGCCAATGCATGGATGTTACTGTTCAATCGCAAGTTAGAACTAACCATCGTTAATAAAGCCCGCTCATGACTGCCTTCACGCTGCGACGGATTGTGGATTTGTCCATCCACGGCTCGCCTCCACATGAAGAGGCCCCGACCGCAACAGGCCGGGGTTTTTGTTTGTTTTCTAAATCACGAAGTAAAATATGTTAAAATCAAAATACAACATGGATTGGAGGTTACAATGGAATTCATACAAGAACAGCTAACAAGATACGGAGTAAACCCTCAGCACGTTGGTAGTCTATCTACTGTTATTATGATTTTATTTATAGCGGCAATTAGTATTGTAGCAAATTTGATCGCGAAAAAAGTAGTTCTACGAATTATTGCCCATATTATCACAAGTAATAAGGTGACGTGGGCTAATGTTATTTTGGAGAATAAGGTTTTTCATAAATTATCTCATATCGTTCCTGCGACAATTGTTTACTTTGCGGGTTCTATATTTTCTATTTATCAAACCCTGATTGAGAAGGCCGCATTAACATATATTATTGTCGTTTCATTAGTGGTGATTAATTCGTTACTTAATGCATTTGATGTTATATATCGAACATTTCCCGTTTCCAAGGTTAGACCGATAAAAGGATATATTCAGGTTGTAAAAATAATACTGTTTATTGTTGGTGGCATTACTATAATCTCGAATCTTATTGGTCAAAATCCGTTCATTATTTTAAGTGGTCTTGGTGCGTTGTCTGCAGTTTTGATGCTAGTCTTTAAAGACTCGATACTAGGTTTAGTCGCCGGAATACAGTTGTCATCGAATGATATGGTACGCGTAGGTGATTGGATTGAGATGCCAAAATACAATGCTGATGGTGATGTTGTTGATATTTCATTGAACACGGTTAAGGTTATGAATTTTGATAAGACAATTACGATGATTCCTAGTTATGCTTTAATTTCAGATTCTTTCAAAAACTGGCGTGGTATGCAGACTTCGGGCGGTAGAAGAATTAAACGTAGTATTTTTATCGATACAGGTAGTATCCGCTTCTGCTCTGAGGATATGATCGAAAAGTATAATAAGATTCATTATTTGAGTGACTATATTGCGGCAAAAATAAGTGAAATTAAACAATATAATAAGGAGCGTAACATCGATACATCCAGTAAAGTAAATGGCAGACAGCTAACAAATATTGGCGTATTCCGTTTTTATATCCAGCAATATCTAAGGCAACATCCGAAAATTCATCAGAATATGACGCTTATTGTTAGACAGTTAACTCCTGGAGATAGTGGGTTACCGCTTGAAATTTACGCATTTACTAACGATACAAATTGGGTCGTATATGAATCCGTACAATCAGATATCTTTGATCATATTTTTGCTGTTGCTCCTGAATTTGGGCTTCGTGCTTTCCAAAATCCAACGGGATATGATATTGCTCATAGCATTGAACGCAATGCAATAGATTACATAAGATGAGCTTAATAAAATAAGCAGACAGCTGAGGAGGCTGGATAGGACATCTTAAACCCCTATTTGATACTCTTCCTTGGTTCCTCCAGCCGTGGCGCCGTGAGCTGTTTGGCGCAGGAATACCCACTTAAGCGGCTCCTGGAGCCTGCGGGAGTTTCACGCAGTGGGTATTCCAAGTGAGGATCCATGCACGCAGACAGCAAGAACAACTGCTGGAAGTGCATATCATGGCCATCCACCGGCTGCCCCCTTATCGGGTACTTGCGCAAGACGGCAGGTTTAAAGCGGGAAGCTAGGCATCCGCCCGTCATACGGAGGAAACGACGCTCCTACCGCAAACAAGTCTCACAGAGCAGAATTGCTCAACTTGGCAGCGGCCCGGACTTCACAGATGGAAGATAAGGAATCAAAAGGGGGCATGTTTCCTTATATCCGATGAAGGATATCGCGCAACACGGTCGCCCATTCCCTGGGCATATCGAAAAAGGAAAGGTGATGGCCCGGAAAAGTAACCATTTCGCAGCCAAGTTTCTCCGCTAAGAGGGGAACAGTTCGTCCGTAATATTTCTTTTTATCCAACGTCATCTTGCCAGCGGCCACGACTATTTTTACGCCGTTTTGCCTAATCTTCTCGATATCGGGCATATAATTAACGCTAGGGATCATCTCATGCCGGATTAAGAACCACTCATTGTTCGTTTCCGTTACCCGCTGTTGAAAATCTTTCGGAACCGTCTTAAAAGCGCTAAACGGGATAGACAAGGATAAATTGAATCTAAAGCTGGCTGCTTGAACACCAAATCGGAATGAGGTCTGATAAACGTTCGCAAAAAACCTCTGCCATTTCTCGGAGTCCGGCAGCAGCCTTACGACAGGAGGTTCGTGGACAACCATCGCTTTGACGACTTGTGGATGCCATGCCGCCATTTCCAGTGCGAAGATTGCACCTCCGCTATTCCCGAATACATAAGCCGACGGATGACCGACTGCTTCTAATACCGCAACCGCATCCCGAGCCTGCTGGCTGACCTCGAAATTAAGCGGCTCGTTACGAGTGCTTCGTGAATTACCTCGGCGATCGTATGTGATTACCCGGTATTTGTTGGCGAGAAGATCAGCAACATATGTGTAAAATCCCGCGTCCCCATTCCCACCGGGAATCATGAGGAGAGGCTCTCCTTCTCCCCGCACTTCGTAATAGAGTTCGTCTCCTTCGGTTTTTACGTACCCCGAACTTACCATACTAACTTCCTCCTGTATTGAAGTCATCCTTATTTCTTCAAAAATGGATACGAGCCTCGTACCAACGCAAGAGCTCCCCAAAACAACACAAGCGCTAGAACGGGATGAAGGGCACCCGCGATCCCATGTGCCGTATAGTATTGAATGTTGAAAAGAAGGAATAAACCGAGACTCCCCCATATCATCCTCCGGGACAGCTTCCCGACGATACCGAGGATAAATAGAACAACCGAAAAATATTCAAACATGTGAACGAACGTTCGATGCCATTTCCAAGCTTCCGAGTTGCCGAACAACGCCATCCCAGCCAGATAGACCTGTACAACGATACATATGAACAATACCAAAGCGAGAATGGAGTAGGTCGCCCTACATACTCTAACTCGAGAAGGCTCAGTATGATTGGAATCCGCTCTCAAATGCAAACTCCTCTCCTCAAACGTAATTGTCCAAGCCCATTTTTTTTAGCTCTTCGGCGATTTGACCGTAGATTTTGTGTAACATCCGAATCATTTGATCCTTCTCGGCTTCGTTTAACGGACTGAAGAATCCACTATCTCTTTCGATTCTCGCTTCATGCATCTTTTCGTGTTCCCAGTAAATCTCTCTCCCGATGTCCGTAAGCCTGAAGTAGATCTCTTTTTTATTTCCAGGTTTCTGGTACCTTTCGATCGCCCTAATCTCGATCAATCGCTTTGTCACCTTGCTTATCGCGCCTCTGGTGACTCGAAAGGCCTTCGCCAATTTAGACACGTTAGGGTCCTGCATGTTTTCGATGAGATCGATGCAGTGAACTTCCATAAACGTATTCTCGCGCATGAATTTGTAGGTTTTCTCTTCCATCGTTTTGAGCAAATTATGCCTTTCTGAAACGCGATTGAAAATTCGACTTAATTCTTCATCAACTGCCATTAGCTCACCTCAAAATCGTTTACCTTGGAAACAATATGATCGTAAAGCATTTTGTTTCCTGTGTCAACTAAATGCGACTTGTCAAAATGCTCTAGAAGTATAGAAGCTTCACGCACTGGTGAATTGTGGTTTTGCCAAGAGATGGTCCGCCTCCACCATAAAGCAAAAACCCCGACCGCAAGAGGTCGGGGTTTTTGCTTTATGCCTAAAGAAAGATTTGATAAACTGAACTCGCAACGTGATTCCTATCCGCTAGCACGAAGGAACCTCCCTAATTTCGTCAAAAGCGAGTGAGACCATGAAAGTATCTGTGGAAGTGATTAATAGAGTCCAAGAAGAGGAAATCCTCATCAGGTGCCATGAGGTAAACAACAATATATATAAAATTGTAAATACGTTAAAAACGGAAGACCTTATTCTTCTCGGCTACCAAGAAGATAGTATTCACCGAATTAAACTAAGCGATATTTATTATTTCGAAGCCGTTGACGGTAAAGTTTTTATTTACTGCAAGGACACCGTTTTTGAGGTGAAGTACAAGCTTTATGAGTTAGAGGAAATATGCAGAGAAAAGAACTATTTTCGTGCATCCAAGTCAACGATATTGAATATAGCCAAAATTTCATTTGTACATCCGTCGATAAGCGGCAGGTTTGAAGCAGTGCTTGATAACGGGGAGCGTGTCGGGATATCCAGGCAGTACGTGCCCACGCTTAGAACTATGCTTGGCTTGTGAGAGGAAGGACTATATGATGAAGGAACTTGTAAAAAAAGTGTTTCAAAATTTTTTAGTCATCTTCGCATCCATCATTATTCTTCTAACCATTTTGCGTCAGATTTTTTATCCCGATTTGGCCTTCGATTTGAAGTCGATTTATATCATAATGGCGTTTTCCTTCCTAAGCGCGTTGATTGGATTGGTCTTGTATGCTTCTCTCGGTACAAGCGAGAAGAATATGCGAGTAAGAGTGGCCATTCATTTTTTTGCTTTAGAAGCGATGCTGATCTCCCTTGCCGTTATGTTTGGTCTAGTCAATAGTATATCAAGCGCACTCCTATTGGCATTGGAAATAGCGGTCATCTACACGATCGTACGTCTGCTCTCCTGGCAAAACGATAAAAAAGTGGCTAACCAAATCAACGAAGGACTCAGGGCATTAAAGAAAGACAAGACAGAGTAAGATCTTGCAGCAGCAGTGCTTCGAACCGATCATGGGCGGTGAGCTAAAGGGCTCACCGCCTTTTTTTGCAACTTACTTGCCTGTAGATACAGCTTATTGATTTTCTATATAAATTGTATCCATAGTTTTGTATGCTGAAGCCATTAAAAAACGGCAAGAAAAAGAGAAGGAGAAACTGGTGTGGAAACTCTAATAGTTGTTATCGCGTTGTTAGTCGAAGTTGCTTTTACTTGGTTCGGTATTGTTACGAAGCAATACCAGCAAAAGGCTAGAAATTGGCTGAGAATTTCCGGGTTCCTGATATTCGTCATTCTCGTAAGTTCAACCGCGATTGTCTGGAGTTTCCGGTGGATGCTGCTAGCCGGTCTGCTCTTCCTTTTAGCGGGGATCGGCACCGTTTCCCTTATTCGGAATAAAGAGAGTAAACGTGATTTCCGCCCCTCCCGTATGGTCATAAAAGCAGTCATGATGACTGTACTGCTGATCGCTGCGCTTGTGCCTGCCCTTGTTTTTCCGCAGCACAAACTGCCAAAAGTTACGGGCCAATATGAAGTCGCTACTGCAGCATACACATATATAGACGAGAACCGCATCGAGGAATTGGCCGATACCGGTAAAAACAGGTTTGTTAATGTACAATATTGGTATCCCGAAAAAATCGATGGTACCTATCCGCTATTGGTATTCTCACACGGGGCCACTGGTATTAAGACAAGCAACGCCTCTACTTTTAGGGAGCTTGCAAGCCACGGGTATGTAGTCTGTTCTATTGATCATCCTTATCATTCCTTTTATACAGTTTCAGACGACGGGACCTTTACCTTAATGAACTCGGACTATAAGATGGAATTCGACAATGCCAACAAAGAGGGCATTTACACAAGGGAGCAGATCTACGGGCTCATTCAAAAATGGATGAAGCTGCGGACAGATGACATGAATTTTGTAATAGATACTATCCTTAAAAAATCTCCGGACGAGAAAGACCCGGTCTATCAGCTTATTAATAAAGAGAATATAGGCGTGTTCGGGCACTCTATGGGCGGTGCGGCAAGTGTTTGGCTCGGCAGAGAACGGAAAGATGTGAAAGCAGTTGTTAATATTGATGCCCCGTTTTTTAGTGAGCTTGTTTACAATAAAGGATCTGATGATTTCGAAGCAAGCGGCAATGCCTATCTGACGCCAACGCTTAACATTTATTCTGACGATGTTTGGAACCAGCTTGGAGTCAACTCTACTTATGCGGCAAACTCCAACGCGGATAAAATGTTCAAGGAAGCATACACCGTTCATTTTCAAGGCGCCAAGCATTTAAGCCTGACCGATTTGCCGCTGTTCTCCCCTCTGCTCGCAAATATGCTGCAGGGTGGAAAAGCGACTATTGACCCCTATTTCTGTATAGAAAAGGAGAATGAGCTTATACTTAATTTTTTTGATTCTAAACTGAAAGGCAAAGGCCGTTTCACATCCGAACGGGTTTATGGATCAAATTTGAATGGAAGGTAAGCAAGGAACAGACCTCCGAAGGAGTGTGCTCCAGAGAATTGTGGATTGCTAATCCAGGGTTCAACCCCACTATGAAGTACCCCCGACCACAAAAGGTCGGGGGGTTTTTGCTATCCCTACTTTACAAGAGGCGCATCGCTGCCGATAAAGTAAATGCTTGGTTTCTAGGAAGCGGTTGCTGGAACGCAGCCCTTCAACGAAGGAGTGCATCATGTTAAGAGCAGTCTTGGTCGATGATGAAAAGCCCGCGTTAAAAGTGTTAACCAGGGTGTTAGAGGAGCTTGGCCATGTACAGGTAGTCGGCGCGTACACCGATCCTTCGGAGATGCTGAAGGAGGTAGAGGCACTCAAGCCTGATCTTGCCTTCTTGGATATCGAAATGCCGGAGATGAACGGGCTGGAGCTGGCCTCCCGCCTGCTGGACCTGGAGGAAGACGTCGAGGTCATCTTCGTGACCGCCTACAGCCAGTATGCGCTGGAAGCTTTCCGCGTGAATGCGCTGGATTATCTGTTAAAGCCGGTGGAACCGGATCTGCTTCATCGTACCGTGGATAGAGTGTGGAAGAGAAGGAGAGGGACGACGCCCGCAAAAGCACCCATGGCGGCTTCCCGAATCGTCTGCTTCGGAAGCTTCGAGATCTACCGGCCGAATCTGCTCGAGCCCATTCGCTTCCCAAAGGCTAAGGCGGAGGAACTGTTTGCTTATTTGCTGGTACACCGGAACACGAACATTTCCAAGTGGACGCTATGCGACAGTCTGTGGCCGGAGGTGCACTCGTCGGAGAAGAACGATCATAATTTGCACACGACCGTCTATCGGATGAAGAAGACGCTGCGCGACTGCGGGATTGGCGTGAAGATCTCTTCCCAGCGGGGGTTCTACCGGATGGAATGCGAGGAATCCAGCGATTACGTGGCGTTCGAGCAAGCCGCCGCGAATGTGGCTCCCTTGAATCCTGGCACGATTGGCGAGTGGACGAAGGCGATTCAGCTTTACAAAGGGCCGCTTTTCGGCAATAAGGATTATCCGTGGTGTGAGGCGGAGCGGGAGAGAATGTCCCGCTATTTTGCCAGTCTCTCCAAACGATTGGCCCACTGGCATTTGGAAGCCGGGCACTGCCATGAGGCGATCGAGACGATTCTGCCCTTGCTCCGCTATGCCCCATTTGATGAGGAAGCACATGAGCTTGCGCTAACCGCGTATAGGGGTTTGCAGGACCGTTCGGCCTTTCAATCCCATTATGCCAAGATGGAAACAAGCTTTAGGGAGGAGCTGGGTGTAGACCCGCCCCAAGCGTTGCAGCAGTTATATGGGAGTAGTGTCAAGTCGTAAAGGGATCCATCCTCGAGCTGAGGAGGGATCCTTTTTTTTTTTGTTTCCCGTGCCTAAAGTCCCTGTGTCCCTTCTTGCCTATCCAGGTCAAGCGATGACGAACGGTGTCGTTTGTTAGCGTTTTGTGAGAATAGGTCGGTAGGATTAGAGGTGGTTTGGTGCTAAAGGAGGAGAACTATGTAGGAAAATGGCAAATAGGGACGGTTGTCCGAATCTCATTTGCCGCTCGCCACAGACGTAATTGGTCTTTCTTAACGGAAGCCGGAACGTGCAACTCGAGAGCGAGCGGAACCGATGCTGGCTGCACCTGAGTACAACTTAACACGCCGTAGTCATTGGGTCCGTTCTCCGAGCGGGGCGGGTCCTGCAGAGTTCACTGATAACGCCGATGTCCATATGATTAATAACGAGTTTCTTGGAGGACGATAGAATGAATAATTTTGCGGAAAGCAGGACAAGGCCGCTTAGACAAACGGTAGCCGTCTTCCTCGTCTTGTGCCTGCTGTTGGTTCCCTTCTGCTCTAGCGTGGAGGCGGCTCCCTCTGCACCGATATCCATAGAGGTTGGCAGTATAACGGGTGCTCCGGGGGAAGTAGTCGATGTGCCGGTTACCCTGGATCCAGGGGGCAGTTCTATTTATCAATACTATCTCGAAATGTCTTTTGATCCGAATGCTCTGGAGCTGGTATCCAACAAACCACCCGTAACCGATCGAGCGGGATCCAGTTTTTTTAGTTTTGGGTACGATACTTACATGCCTGGGAAGCTCAATGTAGACGGAGGCGACTTTGGCAACCAGCGCTACTTGAAGGACAGGCAAGAGATCTTTGTTCTTCATTTCAAAATTAAAGAGACAGCGAGTCTCGCAGACGCAAATGTCAAGGTCGTTTTCGGCGAGTGCTGGGATGAAAATTGGTTCTACCCGATTGATAACCTCATTCCTGGAAAGGTCAGTATCCGCAATCCTGTTTCCGAGCTTACAGTCGGGATCGGCACAGCATCCTCCCTTGCCGGAGAAACGGTAGAGGTGCCGGTCTCCATTCTGACCTCCTCGGCCGGTGCAGGCGCGTATGGGATGCAGCTTGATTTTGATCCGGCCGCACTTGCTGTGCAGAACGTCCGGGGAATGTCCGGCGATTATTTTATGTGGGGCTCCGATAATACGGAGGGCTGGTTGAGGACTGTCTGGGTGGATGAATCCGGCGGCGACCGTGCGGTGAAGGCGGGAGACCAGCTCTTCGTGGTTACCTTCAAAGTGAAAGACAATGCATCCTTAGGTGCCAAAGCGATCACGGTAACCAATCCAACGGATCTGCTCAATTTGACCTTTACGGATACGCAAGGGGCCGAAATGGCGAAAACCGTCCATGCCGGCAAGGTCACCGTTCAGCCGCAGGCACCGCAAACGCTGTTTGCCGTTCCCGGCAACGGGCAGGTCAAGCTAAGGTGGACGCCTGTCCCAGGAGCGACGGGCTATTCCATCTACCAAGGCCTCACGCCCGATATCGTTGGCATCCCGAATTCTTATGCAGTGGCGACGCTCGGCGAGACAGAAACTGCCTTTGTTGCGACGGGTCTCGCCAACGGCACCACTTATTATTTTGTCGTGGAATCTACGAGTCCTTCGGGAGAAAACCTTTTCTCGAGCTTGGTTAGCGCTAGACCGGATCCGATGTCGGTCGCCGATCTTCAAGAGATGCTGGATGGCATTACGACGAAGGTCTCGGAATGGGAAGACAGCAATGCGAAGACGGCTCTGCTGGCGGATGCGGGGGAGCTGCAGACAAAAATTGACGTTCTTTCGGAAGAAGAACAGCGTGTGAACGACCTCGCTTCGTACACGATTCTTTACCAGAAGATGACGCAAACGGGGAAAGACTTGTTCCAATTGCAGATTCGTATGATGCAGAGGCAGCTGGCAGGTTTGGAAGAGGGAATAGATTCGCTGAAAGGCGACAAGTCGGCGCTGCAATCGACGATTAACACTCTGAATGAGCAGATCGGGACCTTGCAGGGGCAGGTGAACAGCTTGTCCGGCGATAATGCGAATCTCAGAGAGCAAATCGCTACGCTGACCGGGCAGATCTCCGGGCTGCAAGGGCAGATTATCGCATTGATCGAGAGAATTGCCGATTTGCAGCAAGAAAACGATACGCTGAAGCAGGAGAAAGCCGCTCTGCAAGAGCAAATCTCCTCTCTGCAGGAGCAGGTTGCCGACCTGCAAACCGATGTAAATGCGCTGAAAGGCGACAAGAGGGTGCTGCAAGGAACGATTGACAGCCTGAATGAGCAGATCGGCAGCTTGCACGACCAGGTAAACAGCTTGTCCGGCGAGAAGGCCAATCTCGCGGAGCAAATCGCTACGCTGACCCAGCAGATCTCCGGGCTGCAAGGGCAGATTATCGCATTGATCGAGAGAATTGCCAGTTTGCAGCAGGAAAACGACACGCTGAAGCGGGAGAAAGCCGCTCTGCTAGAGCAAATCTCCTCTCTGCAGGAGCAGGTTGCCGACCTGCAAACCGATGTAAATGCGCTGAAAGGCGACAAGAGGGTGCTGCAAGGGACGATTGACAGCCTGAATGAGCAGATCGGCAGCTTGCACGACCAGGTAAACAACCTGACCGGCGAGAATGCCAATCTCGCGGAGCAAATCGCTACGCTGACCCGGCAGATCTCCGGTCTGCAAGGGCAGATTATCGCTTTGACCGAGACGATTGCCGATTTGCAGGAGGAAAACGACACGCTGAAGCAGGAGAAAGCCGCTCTGCAAGAGCAAATCTCCTCTCTGCAGGAGCAGGTTGCCGACCTGCAAACCGATGTAAATGCGCTGAAAGGCGACAAGAGGGCACTGCAAGGGACGATTGACAGCCTGAATGAGCAGATCGGAACCTTGCACGACGAGGTGAACAACCTGACCGGCGAGAATATCGATCTCGCAGGGCAAATCTCCTCGCTGAACCGGCAGATCTCCGGGCTGCAGGGCGAGCTGGTTCAGGCTAATCAGTTCATGCAGGCCTTGCTGGGGATTCTAATCGGGTATGCCGCGGGAGAAGACGCGGGGCACGTGTCTAAAGACCTCGTGTTGTCTCAGTCGGGTGCGCATGGCGCCACGATCGAGTGGCAGTCCTCCAACGAAGCCTATATTGGGATTCACGGCAGCACAGGCACGGTGAAGAGACCGTCCTATACCGAAGGCGATGTGCTTGTCACGCTGTCCTCTACCGTGAAGCTCGGTTCGTTAGAAGGAACCGTCACCCATCTTATTCGGGTCGTGAAGGACAATCCGAACGATCGGGAAGCGGCAGCCCTCGCCAAGAAGAACCTGGACATCCGATACTCCGTCGGCGATACGATCCATAGTGTGACGCAGGATGTATATCTCGATGTAACGGGCGATCATGGCACCACGATTTCGTGGACATCGAGCGCTCCGGAAATCGTTGACGAGACGGGTCATGTGACACGGCCCAGCTATCTGGAAGAGAACGCCCTCGTCACCCTGACAGCCCGGATTCAGCGTGGCGATGCTGTCGAGACCAAATCGTTCGTCGTCCAAGTGCTGAAGCGCGTGCAGACGGCCCAAGAGGCGGTCGACGCGGCAAAGCAAGCATTGGAAGTAGGCTATGCCCCTGGTGAAACGCAGGATGCTGTGAAGTCGCCTGTCCAGCTGGCTGCAGCGGGACCGGATGGGACGACAATTCGCTGGGCCTCGAGTCATCCGGAGCTTATCTCCAGTCAGGGGACCGTGAATCGTCCGTCCGCCTCGCAGGGAAGCCAAGCGGTCACCTTGACCGCAACGATTGAGAAGGATGGCGTTACGGCGGCCAAAACATTCCAAGTAACCGTACGCGCCTACGACGCCGGGAAACCGGTCCAGCTTCTCACCGAGGGAGAAGGATTGGGGATTCGCCGTGATGCGTCCGGCATCCAGGTCACCGTTAAGGCAGAGCGCAGAGATACAGCGCAGCAGCCCGAAAAAGCGGTCGTGGTCTTCCAGCTGCTGAAGGGCACGGAAGCCGTAAGCATCTTGGCGTTTGAGAAAGAAGCCCTCTCGAGCGAAAAAGTAACCGCCGGATTCTTTAGATTGAATGGCACCGACGACACTTACCGGGTTCAAGTCTTCGTATACGACGAGCTGTCGGCCGATCGAACGAAAGTTCAAACAAGCCTGGCGGATCCGAAGGAACTGCGCTAGTCCCACGCATACCGAGAAAGAAGAGAACGAGACTGTCTGCACGGACAGTCTCTCGCTCTTGAAGAAAGGAATCAGGAAGAGATGGGAAAACGATTAACGATTATCTTGACGGCGGTTCTGCTCGTGTTCGGATGGGTGCAGCCGGCAACAAGCCTGGCACGCGAGTCTGCCGTTCAATTGAATGAACTCTCGGACCATTACCGTGGGGACAGCGTAACGATCACCGGTACGACGTCCTTGAAAGAACTGAATGTGAAAGTCGTCAACAGCCAAGGGACGATCATCTATGTGAATACGCTTCAGCCGCAGTCCGGCGGAGCTTACAGCGATCTGTTCACTCTGTCGGCAACAGAGGCGCTGGGCAAAGCGACGGTTGTCGTCGGAGAAGGAAACGTCACGGCAGTTAGAGAGTTTCTGATCATCGCCCCATCTTCGGGTGGCGGCGGTGGCGGTGGCAACGGAGGCGGCGGTGGCGGTGGCAACGGAGGCGGCAGTGGCGGCACCGGTGGCAGCGGTAGCGACAACGGCGGCAATGCCGGCGGCTCTGGAAGCGGCGAGAGCGATGGAGGCACGCCTAGCACTCCGGGCACCGGAGTCGAGGTTTACGTGAATGGCAAAGCCGAAACGGCCGGATCGGCAACGACCGCTACCGTGAGAGGCCAGCTCGTGACGACGGTCTCGATCGATCCGGGCAAGCTTGCCAAACGGCTCGCTGCGGAAGGCCAGCATGCGGTGATTACGATCCCGATGAATACCGCATCGGATGTCGTAGTCGGACAGCTGAATGGACAGATGGTGAGCAGCATGGAGCGGCAGCAGGCCACCGTGGAGCTCCAAACGGCGAATGCCACCTACCGGCTGCCTGCGGAGCAGATCAATATTCAGGCCATATCGGCTCAGCTTGGAAAAAGCATCGAACTGGCGGACATTGCGATCCGGATCGCCGTCGCCAAACCGACGGGCGACACAGCAAAGCTAGTGGAGGATTCGGCCGTGTCCGGCGGGTTTAAGCTTGTTGCGCCGCCACTTAATTTCACGATCCAGGCGGTTCATGGGAATACAACCATCGACGTCACGCGTTTTCACGCTTATGTGGAGCGGACGATCGCCCTTCCTGCAGGAGTGGAACCCGGCCAAGTGACGACCGCGGTTGTCATCGATCCGGATGGTTCGGTGCGTCATGTGCCGACTCAAGTCGTGGTCATCGGCGGGAAGTATCATGCCAAGATCAACAGCCTGACGAACAGCACGTATTCGGTCATCTGGAATCCGACTTCCTTCCGGGATGTGGAACGTCACTGGGCCCAAGACGCGGTTAATGACATGGGGTCCCGAATGGTCATCAACGGAGTGGGGCAGGGAGAGTTTGCGCCCGACCGTGCCATCACCCGCGCAGAGTTCGCCGCCATTATCGTTCGAGGACTGGGACTCCAGACGGAGAAGCGTACGAATTCCTTCTCGGATGTGAAGACGACCGATTGGTATAACGGTTCTATCAACACCGCTCAATCGTACGAGCTGATCAGCGGGTTCGAGGACGGTACCTTCCGGCCGACGGAGAACATTACCCGGGAGCAGGCGATGGTCATGTTGTCCAAGGCGATGAAGATGACAGGGCTGCAAGCTAAGCAGCAGCCGAACGAGGGAGAGCCGCTCCGCTCTTTCTCGGATGCCGGTCAAGTATCCGCCTGGGCAGCGGCCAGCATTGCCGATTGTTTGAAGGCGGGCCTGGTTTCCGGGCGTGCCGATCAACGGCTTGAGCCTGTGGCCCCTATCTCGAGAGCGGAGGTCGCCATCCTGGTGCAGCGGCTTCTGCAAAAGTCCGGTCTCATCTAGGGACCGAGTTTATCGCTGCTGAGGTGGATGGCGGCGGGAACAGCCACGGTACGTCTCCATTAGAAAGAACCCCGACCCTAGCAGGTCGGGGTTCTTCTTTATGAGGAAGCAGGCTTATAGTTTAAATCCTCCCAGCAGCGGCATGATGAATCGCAGCATGCCCCAGCCGAGCTTCATGCCCGCTCCCAAACTGCCCAGCATGCCGGCAAAGCCTCCCCCGGATTTGGCGGGTCCGCCGCCGAAAGCAGGAAAACCGGCTCCCTGTTGAGGAAAGCCCGCTCCCTGCTGAGAGAAGCCAAGTGGATTCCTCCCCAATCCCGGCAGCATCTGCAGCAAACCGGACACGTTCGCTTTTTCGGCCTGGTCCATGGAGGATTTGCTCATTTGGCCGGGCCCCCTCTGTCCGGAGAAGGTCAAGTCCTCATCATCCACCTTCGTGATCCACCCTACATAATAGCTCCCGTCGTTTAACACGATACAAACTGGCTGTCCGATCGCTTGATTCGCATGCTTGCGAAGAATATCTTGTTGAGCGGTTATGGCAATCCACCTCTTTTCCCCTTCTTTGTCTTACCTTATTCAGGCAGAGGCGTCGCGGCCTGTACCTCTACCCGGTAAGGACATAGGACTGTTTAGTTGCCGGAAAAGGGCGAGAGAACAGGCGTGGCACTGCTTTCGGACATAGGGTATCGTGACAGGCGGGCGACACGTCTGGAAACCTAAGTGGAGAGGAAGTAGCGCCGTGGATTACATCGATCTCTTAGCCAGATTGGGTGTCGCTTCCGCTCATCCGGGCGGGTTTCGGGCAACGAAAACGTTATTGGCCGGCATTCCCGATTCCTCCGGGCTGCGGATCTTGGAGGTGGGGTGCGGAACGGGGAAAAGCGCCTGTTACCTGGCGCAGAAAGGCTATCAGGTCGTGGCGTTGGACCGCCATCCCCTGATGCTCGAGAGGGCAAAAGAGCGGGCCGAAAGAGAAGACATAGAGGGCATTCATTGGGTGGAAGGAGATGCCGAAGCACTGCCGTTTGAGGACGAATCGTTTGATCTCGTGCTCGCGGAGTCCGTGACTTTGTTTACCGACATTCCGCGAACCCTGAGGGAGTACTACCGGGTTCTCAAACCAAACGGCCGGCTTCTGGATCGGGAAATTGTCCGAGCGGCCGCTATCCCGGAACCCGTCTACAAGGAGCTGGCCTCGTATTTTCGGTTCCGATCCATCCCTTCTCTCGACCAGTGGCTCACGTTCCTGCATGAAACGGGATTTCGCTGCGACAGGCCGGTACTCGAGGATTTCGTGGACCAAGAGCCTCCGGTTCTTCCCGAGGATATGCAGGAACTCGATTTGGCCGCCCTCTTCGATCCGGAAGTAGGAGCCGGCCTGGCGGAGTATACCGAGCTCATGATGACCCAGCAGTCCTTCCTTAGGGCGTGCAGTTTCTCGGCAACCAAATGATGCTTGTTTTATAGCAAAGAAACGGGGGAGATCAGCCGGCGGCAAGCCGGTTGATTTTTTTGTGTATTGGAGCAGTCAGGGGCGGAGACAGGCAGGGACATCGGCTGTAGGCTCGACTTTCCTTCCTATAAAAAGGGATTTGCTGGAAATTGTCGAACTAATGGGAAGGAGGGGACGGCCATGACGAAAACGAACCCTATCTATGTGGAGCGTTTGATAAACGCACCGTTGGACGCCTTGTGGACCTATACCCAGACGCCCGAGCTGCATCAGCAGTGGGACTTGAGGTTCTCGGAGATTACTTATCTCCCCAAGTCCGGGGAAGAGCAGCCCCAGCGCTTTCTATATAAAACCCGGATCGGCTTTGGCCTTGCCATAGCCGGAGAAGGCGAGACGGTTGGGACGAAGGAGAAGGACGGCGTCCTGACCTCCAGTCTGAAATTCAGCTCCGCCCAGCCGATTTCGCTTATTGAGAAAGGGGCCGGCTATTGGCGCTATGTGCCGACAGAGGGCGGAATCCGTTTCTTAACGAGATACGATTACAAGACTCGTTTCGGCCCGCTTGGCAGCTGGATCGACCGGGTCTTGTTCCGGCCGGTTATGGGATGGGCGACCGCCTGGAGCTTTGACTGTCTGAGGCTGTGGCTGGAGGCGGGGGTCCCCCCGCGTCTATCGATTAGGCGGTCGCTGATCGAACTGCTGCTAACCGTTAGTTTGTTTGCCATTTGGGTGTACCAAGGCCTGGTGCCCAAACTGCTGGTGCCGGATTCGGGCGAAATGGAGATGTTAGGAGCGGTTCCCGGGTTTGCCGGTTACGAACGGCCTCTCTTGACTCTGCTAGGGCTGGGCGAAATCGCATTCGGCCTTCTGTTCCTTCTTCTGCGAGGCAGGGCGCGGAAGAGACTGCACCAGACGAATCTCATCCTCCTGTTCATTCTGGCCTTAAGCGCGGCGGCTCACCCTGCGGCGTATGTCGCGCCCTTTAATCCGGTCACCTTGAACCTGGCGATGATCGCCTTGTCTGTGATCAGCTTGTTAAATGCGGAGGAGCTGCCGAGCGCTGCCAATTGCCGGCGCCGGCCGCCGGAAGGGGGAAACCGAGGATGACCTCCATTTATCAACGGGTGCTTGGCGAGGATTTTGCCAAGCTCCATCCCCGGATTCAGAAGCGATTCGGCTTCAGCAGCGAAGATCAAATAGCCGCTATCGGCAAAGGGGTTATGAATAAGGTGTGGTATGGCAGGTGGTATACACTGCCGTTCCTGTATGTGGGCACATGGCGGAACATTCTGTTCCCGCAGCGGGGAGAAGGCATCCCGTTCACCATCGAGAATTATGCCTACCGGGATAGCTTGGGGCGGGAGACGGTGACCTGGGTCCGCACATACTTGTTTCCCAAACAGATCAGGCGATTCGATGCCACGATGATCTACAGCGAGAAGCGGGGGACCATCATCGACTATCTGGGCACACACCAGCATCTTGCCGTGGAGATCGATATGTCCGTGGCGGAGAATGGCGGCATGAGGCTGCGGTCGGGGCAGCAGTATTTTTATGAGGGACCATTGGGCTTCCGGTTTCCCATGCTCTTCTCGGGCTATGCGGACGTCTGCGAATGGTATGACGAGGAGCAGGAGAAGTACCGCATCGACGTGAAGGTGGCGAACAAGCTTTTCGGCCCGCTCTTTGGGTACAGCGGTTCTTTCGATGTCGAATACATTTCCGTAACAGAACGGGATATTCCGCACTATGTGAAGCCGAAGCGGGAAGAGAGACGAGAATAGAGGCGCGATAGGAATAGAATAAGCGTAAGAGGCTTCAGCCGCATGGCACCATCCCCTCCAGGCAGTCACGATCGATGACCTGCCGGCGGGGATTTTTTATGGGCAAACAGGACATACACGACAGCCATCCGGAGGAACGCGATTCCCAGATGGCACTGTCTGACCTATTCTATCCCGCTGATTCCCTCTAGAAAAAGCAGAAACCCCCGGCAATCGGGGGCTATTCCCTTACCCTTCCTCGTTAATAATCACCTTCCGGCCCCGCAGCTTGAGCAGCAGCGGGATGACGAGCCAGAGGACGGCGGCGATCAGGAAGACGGCGGAGAGAGGCCGCTCGAAGAAAATCGAGAAGTCGCCGTTCGAGGTGGTCAGCGCCCGCCTCATGTTGTTCTCGATCATCGGGCCGAGCACCAGGCCGAGCACGAGAGGGGCGAGCGGAAAGTCGTTGCGGGACAGGAAGTAGCCCGCTACGCCGCAGCCCATCAGGAGCAGAAGGTCAAACGTGCTCGCCTGCACGGCATAGACGCCGAAGACAGAGATGGCGACAATGATCGGCAGCAGGTACTTGGCCGGTGTCTCGATGATCTTGGCAAACACCTTGACGAGCGGCATGTTGAGCACGAGCAGCATCAGGTTGCCGATGAACATGCTCGCGATGAGGCCCCAGGCGACCTGGGGGTGCTCTTCGAACAGCAGGGGGCCCGGCTGGATGTTATACATGATGAGCGCGCCCATCAGGATCGCCGTGGTGCCGGAGCCGGGGATGCCCAGCGTGAGCAGCGGAATCATCGCGCCGCCCGAAGCCGCGTTGTTGGCCGATTCCGGCGCGGCTACGCCCTCGATGGCGCCAGTGCCGAATTTGGCCGGCGTCTTGCTGATCTTCTTTTCCATGATGTAGCTGAAGAAGGAGGCGAGCGTCGCCCCGGCCCCGGGCAAAATGCCGATGAAGAAGCCGAGCACCGAGCCGCGGGCGATCGGGCCGGCGCTGTCCTTCAAGTCCTGGCGGGTGGGAAGAATCCGGCCGACCTTGGTCACTTCCCCTTTGGCGTAGTCCCGCTCCAGAATCGTCTTGAACACCTCGCCCAAGGCGAACAGGCCGACGGCTACGGTCAGAAACTCCAGACCGGAGTAGAGCACCGGCTGGTCGTACGTAAACCGGGCCACGCCGGAGACGTTGTCCATGCCGATAGTGGCGAGGAGCAAGCCGAGGACGGTCATGATAAGCGCCTTGGTCATCGACTTGCCTGCCAGGCCGCTCACGGCCGCGAGGCCGAGCAGCATGAGCGAGAAGTAATCCGCCGGACCGAACCGGATGGCTGCATCCGACAGCGGCTGGGCGAGGAAGACGAGCGCGACGAGGGAGAACAGGCCGGCCGCGAACGAACCGATGGCCGAGATGGCGAGGGCGGGGCCGGCTCTTCCCTGGCGCGCCATCTGGTAGCCGTCCAGGGTAGTCACGACGGACGACGATTCGCCCGGCGTATTCAGCAGGATGGAGGTAGTCGAGCCTCCGTACATGGCGCCGTAGTAGACGCCGGCGAGCAGGATGATCGAGCTGGTCGCCGCCGCTTCGGGGCCTAGCCCTCCCGTCATGCTGGCGGTGACCGGGATGAGCAGGGCGACGCCGCTCATGGGGCCGATCCCCGGCAGCACCCCGACCGCCGTACCGATCAGCACGCCGACGAAGGCGAACAACAGATTATGCCACTGAAAGGCAGTAGCGAAGCCATTGGCTAGAAAGTCGAGTACACCCATGGGGACACCTCCTGATGATTAGGAAAACCAGACCGGCCAGCCGGGCAGGGACCCTTCCAGCAGGACGACGAACACGTAATAGACGACCACCGAGAAGGCGGCGGATATCGCAAGCGACCGCAGGCGTTTGCCCGGTTCAATGACCTGGAAGCCGATGAACAAGAACAGTGTCGTACCGATCAGGTAGCCGATCTCCTCGAGAAAAAATGCATAAAGCACCGCAGCCGCCAGAATGATGCCGAACCGTTTGTAATCGTATATTTGCTTCTCGCCGGAGGCGGCTTTGGAGCGGAACACCTCGTAAAACAGGCGTACACTGAGCAGCATCATGAGGATGCCGAGCCCCATCGGGAAGATGTCCGGTCCCACGCTGCTTCCGTAGGACGTGGCGCTGATCTTGCGGCTCTCCCAGACGAAGACAGCACCGATCAGGAAGAATGCCATGCTGGCGTAGCGGTCGAAGGGTTTGTTCACTTGCAGTTTCCTCCTTTCGGTTTGGAACAAGAAGGAGAAGAGAGGGCTCTCTTCTCCGGTAAGGACTCCCTAGTTTACTTGGCCATATTGAGGGCGGTCAGCAGGTCTTTGACAAGCTTTTCCTGCTCCCCGAGGAACTTGGTGAAGTCGGCGGAATTCTTGTAGTCGCTCTCCCAGGTGTTGGCCGCGAGCTCCTTCTTCCACTCTTCTTTCTCGGTAAGCGCCTTGAGCGTCTTCTCCCAATATGCGAGCTCATCCTTGCTCATTTCCTTCGGCCCGAACACGCCGCGCCAGATGTTGAACTCCGCATCCAGGCCAAGCTCCTTGAGGGTCGGCACATCCTTGAACGTGCCTTTCAATCTCTCGCTGGATGTGACGGCAAGCACCTTTACCTTGCCGGACTTCAGGTAGGACTCCAGGGAAGAGGCGTCCGTGCCGATTGCCGTCGCGTTATTCCCGAGCAGCGCGGCTACCGCTTCGCCGCCCCCGTCATACGAGACGTACTTGACCTTCTTCGGGTCGATGCCGGCTTTGAACGCCGGCAGGATCGCGACCAGATGGTCCATCGACCCCGGGGCGGAGCCTCCCGCCATCGTGATTTTGCTCGGATCCGCCTTCAGATCGGCCAGCAGTGTCTTGAGATCGCTGTATTTGGAATCCGCCTTGACGGCGATGGCTCCATAATCCTTGGTCAGCTGGGCGAGCGGCGTCGTGTCCTTGTAGCCGTATGGGCTGCTGCCTTCCTTCTTCAGGTTGTTGATGAGGATAGGAGGGGAGCTTACCATAAGCGTGTAAGGATTCTTCTTTTCCTTGGTGGCGAACTCCGCCATGTACACCGTCCCGCCGCCGCCCGGCTTGTTCTCCACGGTCATGGTGGAGTTGACCAGCTTCGTCTCGGCCAGCACCTTCGTCAGGGAGCGGGCCGTCTTGTCCCAGCCTCCGCCGGCTCCGGAAGGAGCGACGACGGTAATGGGCTTTTGCGGGTAGGCAGACGCTTTATTGGAATCGCTTTCAGATCCTTGCGTGGATTTGGATGTTCCGCAGGCTGTGAGGCTAACGGCCATCAGTACGGCAAGGGGCACCGCTGCCCATTTTGCTCTTGCTTTCATTGTCTATTCCTCCCACTCGTTGTTAGCGCTTTCTTACTCGCAGAGTAGCACGGCTGGCAAGCGCTTGAATAGCTTGCGGATATAAGTTGAATACTGGCCATAGTGCCCATTTTGTTCATTAAAATCACGGGTAAAAGCGCTTTCTTTCCTATACAATGAAAAGGCGCTGGAGGCTGGAGGCGTTCCAGCGCGGCTGCCGGGGCAGCTGGAGCAGGTTTAAGCGACCCACTCTTGCCAAAGAACAGCAACGAACAACATTAATAGTCTCGGCGAGAAGGAGAAACGGCTATGAAGCTTAAGCTGCAAACCAAACTGATCCTGCTGATCGGATCGCTTCTGCTACTTGTCATTATCGTACTGGCCCTGTCCTTTCAGCGAATGTGGGTGAATTCTCTCAAGGAACATATCGGGGCGACGGCCCTTAACATAGCGAAGACCGTGGCGAGAATGCCGGAGATTCAGGAGGCCTTTGACGACCCGGATCCCGCCCGCTTGATCAATCCGATCATCGAGCCCATCCGGGAGGAGACGGGGGCGGAGTTCATTGTAGTCGGCAACCGGGAGGGCATTCGTTATTCCCACCCCGATCCGCTCCGGATCGGCAAGACCATGGTGGGAGGAGACAACGGCCCCGTGTTCGAGGGGCGCTCGATCACCTCTGTGGCGGCAGGCTCGCTGGGGCTTTCCCTGCGGGGCAAGACCCCTATTTTCGACGACAACAACCAAGTGATCGGCGTCGTCTCTGTCGGTTTTCTATTGGAAGACATTAACGAAAAGGCGGAGGACTACCGGGATACGGTCCTCTTGATCTCCCTTGTCACTTTGGCAGGAGGAGCCGCAGGGGCGATCTTGATCGCGCGCGGAGTGAAGAAGAGCATTCTTGGGCTGGAGCCGGAGGAGATCGGGCATCTGTACCAGGAGAAGAAGGCCGTGCTCGAATCCATCCGCGAAGGGATTCTGGCGGTGAACCGGGCGGGGACCATCACGCTTGCCAACCAGACCGCCCTGCAGCTCCTCGGCGTCCCCGAGCACGAGAACGTGACGGGGCGCTACATGCTCGACGTGCTGCCGACGTCTCGCCTGATGGAGGTCGTCGAGTCGGGGCGGGCGGAATTCGATCAGGAGATGGTCCTCGCTGGTGAAGCCGTTGTGGTCAACCGGGTTCCGGTGCTGGATGACGAGAACCGGGTCATCGGGGCGGTAGCGAGCTTCCGGGCGAGGTCCGAGCTGTACCGGCTGAACGAAGAGCTCGCACAGGTGAAGCTGTACGCAGGCGGACTCCGGGCGCAGACGCATGAATACTCCAACAAGCTGTATACGATCTCGGGCCTGATCCAGCTCGGTCTCTATCAGGAGGCGCTCGAGGTGATCACGCACGAAACGGACGTGCATCAGAATTTTATCCGGTTCATTATGGAGGAGATCCCGAGCCGCCTCATCGGAGGGCTGCTCGTCGGCAAGTTCAATCGGGCCAACGAGCTCAGGGTCGAGCTGGTCGTCGACCCGGACAGCACCTTCCGGGATATTCCCGCCGCCATCAACCGGTTCCATCTTGTGACTATTCTCGGCAATCTGATCGACAATGCGATGGATGCGGTGCTGGAGCAGGAGGAAGGCCAGCGGCGCGTCACCGTCCTGCTCACCGATCTGGGAGAGGATTTGATCATGGAGGTCGAGGATACGGGGAAGGGCATCCCGGACGAAGTGGCGGAGAGGATCTTCGAGACCGGCTTCTCCACCAAGAACGGAGAGAGCCGGGGAGTGGGCCTGGCCTTGGTCCGGCAGGCGGTGGATCAGCTGGGCGGCTACATTACGTTTGCGCGCGGCGAACAGGGAGGAACCGTCTTCACGGCGGTCGTGCCCAAGCAGGGAAGGGGGAGACCGGCATGATACGCGTGCTCATCGTGGAGGACGATGTCCGCATTGCGGAGATTAACCGGCGTTTCACCGAGAAGGTGCCGGGGTTTCAAGTGGTGGGAATCGCCACCGACGGGAAGCAGGCGAGGGAGCAGCTGGAGGTGATGGAGCCGGATCTCGTTCTCCTCGATCTGTACTTTCCCGACATGAACGGGCTCGACCTGCTTAAGCTCATTCAGAGCGACTACCGGCGGACGGACGTCATTGTCATCACGGCGGCCAAGGAGATCGATACCGTCCGGGAGGCGATCCGGGGCGGTGTCGTCGACTTCGTCATCAAGCCGGTCATCCTGGAGCGATTTCAGGAAAAGCTGCAGCAGTACAGCCAATACCGCGGCCGCCTTGCCGCTCTCGAGGAGAGCAGCGGAGAGGTGGGGCAGCAGGAGGTCGACGAGCTGCTCCGCGGCGCTTCTCTGGGTAGCAAAGCCGGCGGCTCGGCCTACCTGCCCAAAGGAATCGACCGGCTGACGATGGAGAAGGTTTCGGCCTTCCTCCGCGGAACGAAGGAAAGCTTGACGGCGGAGGAAGTCGGCCGGCGCATGGGCGTCAGCCGCTCCACCGCCCGCCGATATCTGGAGTATTTCGTGTCGACGGGAGAGCTTCATGCCGATCTGGCCTACGGCACCGTCGGGCGCCCGGAACGGGTTTACCGCAGCAAGAAATAGCACTCGGAAAGGGGCTCGGCCTCGGCCGGGCCGGGAAGGCCCGCTCTCTTTCAGCCCCGCGCGAAGCTCCCGGCGCGCGGGGCTCGGTGTCACATGACGGTGGCCAACTACCGTTCGGGTAGGCGGATCGCATGCCGGCGTTGGATAGAGTAAGATAGAGCTTGGTGCCGGTGATCCTTTCTCGCTGGAAGCGAAAAGGGGCACAGCCGGAACGATGGCTATCGGATAGAAGAGAGAATGGGAGTGGAAGCAAGAAATGAGGATAAGGCCATATACAGAGCAAGACCTGGAGAGAATGGTGGACATTTGGTTCGAGGGGTCTAAACAAGCCCATAGCTTCATACCGGAAGAATACTGGGCCTCCAACCGGGAAGCTATGAAAACCGTCTATCTTCCGATGGCACAGTCCTTTGTGCTGGAGGAGAACGGCATGGCGGCTGGGTTTGCTTCCATAATCGATGACTACTTGGCCGCCTTGTTCATCCGTCCTGCGGAGCAAGGGAAAGGATATGGCGGGCTCCTGCTTAATTACGTGAAGGAGCGGACGGGCCGGCTCCGCTTAAAGGTTTACCAACAGAACGAAAACGCCGTTCGGTTCTATCAAAGGAACGGCTTTCGGCTTGCGTCCGAAACGATTGATGAACTTACGTTCGCTCCCGAATACGAACTGATCTGGCAAGAAGAGCAGTAAACAAGTCAGGGTCTCTCTAACCAATCAAGCAAGCCGGCTGCCGCCCCGCTGCGGCCGGCTTTTTCTTGTGGGTTTCCTGGGTTTTACCCGGCCTACAGTTCCGTCAAGTCGCCCCCAAACCCGGTTCTCTTTAACCGGTTCTTTCGACCTAAATTTCGTTTACAGCCATTTTTAAATACGGTAATGTATGGATATTGAAGGGCGGAGATGCCGATTGAAGTTTGTAAAAACTGTGCTGCGTTATATGAGCGGCGCCAGAGGGTGGCTCGGTCTCGTTCTCGTTTGCATGGCCGTCGAGGTCGGCTACACCGTGGCCGCTCCCTTGAGCCTGAAATATCTCGTAGACGAGGCGTTTCTGCCCAAAAACGCTCCTGTATTCGTTCTTATCCTCAGCCTGTTGATCGGCTGTGGAGCGCTCAATATTCTGGCGGCACTCGGCGGGGATTACGGAATCGGCAAGCTCAGCGGTGAGGTGATCCGGAGGCTTAGGCTCGAGCTGTTCGCGCATTTGCAGAAGCAATCGCTTCCGTTCTATCGGCGCTACCAAGCGGGAGACCTGGTCACCCGCTTCATCTCGGATATGGCCAGTATGGAGACGGTCGTCCGGGGCTCGTTTCCCTTCACGGTGAAGGAGACGCTGAGCATGCTGCTCGGGTTGGCGATGCTATTCGCCATCGAGTGGAAGCTGACGCTCGCCCTGCTGGCGGGCTCGGTCCTCCTGTTCCTCGGCCCCAAGCTGCTCCAGAGACGGGCGGAAGCCTCGAACGCGAGCTACAAGGAGGCCCAGGAGCGCTTCGCCAACCTGATCGAGGAGAGAGTTCGGGGGCACAGGACGATCCAGAGCCTGCATCAGCAGCCGCGGTTTCAGCAGCTCGCCCATCGGCACATCCGGGAGCTGTTCACCCTCGGGCTTCGCCTGCATGTGACGAACGCGCTGATGGAGCGTCTACCGCTGACGTCGCTGCTGCTGCTGAACGGCATTCTGCTCGGCTACGGCGGGTATCTGATCTTCGGGGACGAGCTGACGGTGGGGGGCTTCATGGCCTTCTTCACCCTGTTCCTAAGCGTAGGACAAGCCGTCTCCAATCTGACGCTGCTCATCCCGAGTCTTATCGAATCGAGCGTCAGCTTCCGGCGTGTCGGCGAGGTGCTGGACCACAGCCCCGACGTCCCGGAGGCGGCGGACGCCGCCGAGCTTCCGGCTGCCATCGGCTCGCTTCGCATGGATGGAGTCAGCTTCGGCTACTCGGACGATGCCGATCAGCTGCACGAGGTCAGCCTGCAAATCGAAGCGGGGAGCTACGTCGCTTTTGTCGGACCGAGCGGCTCGGGCAAGAGCACCGCATTGCAGCTGCTGGCTCGCCTCCAGGATCCGCGGCGCGGGACGGTGGCTGCCGGCGGACTGGACCTGCGCCGCGTGAGCGAGGCATCTCTCCGCAGAGGTGTGACGCTGGTGACGCAGGACACCTTCTTGTTCAGCGGCACCATCCGGGAGAACCTGCTGCTGGACAGCGGGGAGGCGGGCGAAGAGGAGATGCTGGAGGCGGCGCGGCAGGTGAACCTGCACGCAGTCATTGCCAGCTGGCCCGCCGGCTACGACACATGGGTGCAGCCGGGGGGCGACTCGCTGTCGGGCGGCGAACGGCAGCGTCTCGCCATCGCCCGGGCGCTGCTGAGGAAGCCGGCGGTGCTGCTGCTGGACGAGGTCACCTCGGCGCTCGATCCGGTCTCGGAGGCCGCGGTGCATCAGCTGCTGGAGCGGCAGAGAGGCAGCCGGACGATTGTCTCCGTCACCCACCGGCTCGCATCGGCCGCCGGCGCAGACCGGATTTATGTGTTCCAGGAGGGCCGGATCGTAGAGTCCGGCACCCATGAGGAGCTGCTTTCGCGCAGGGGCCTGTACCGGACGCTTTGGGACAAGCAAGCCGGCCTATCCCGCCGGAATGAGGACACAATGAATGACGGCAAACCAATTCCACGGGAAGCCGATCCGGCAGGCGTTTCGTAAGCGGGTGGCCTCCCCGGATGATTGACAGGAGAAGATACGGCAGCCGCTGAATCGGCAGAAGTGCATGCGAGCGTATGCACGACCGATCGGCCAGCAGAAGAAGAGAAGGAGAACCGCCATGACGTATTACCTGCGCTGTACCGAAGAAGAGGAATACGCACAAGTCAGTTTGTTCGCGCTCAAGAACCGGCACGAGCTGCACCGGGCTTTCGGCACCGTGGACATGGTCACTTTGCTGTACGACTATATGACGCTCGGCCATCTGCTTTACATAGCGGATGAGGACCGCCGGGTGATCGGCGTCACGGCCTACTACCATGGGACGCCCGAGGCGGACTTCCGTGATAAGGAAGTCGCCCACGCCGAAATCGCCATTCTTGATCGGGCTTACCGGGGGACGCGCCAATTTCTTAAAGGGCTGAATTTCCTGGTAGAGGAAATTATGAAGACCCACCCGGAGGTCCAGGACCTTCGATTCACCGCCTTTTCGGAGAATAAATACTTATGCAGGCTCTACTCCAAATTCTCCAAGATCAGCCATACCAGGGAGGGACTTTTGGGGGAGGAAACGATCTTTTCTGTCAATGTCTACCAACTTAGGACTAGTCTAGACACCGTTTACAAGGTATAGTTAGGAAGAAAGTAACAACTTTCCAAAAACTAGCAGAGGAGGTTCTGATCCCATGATCATCGTCCCCCCAACCCTTAAGAAGGGCACGAGTAAAATTCTCAAGTCGATCGCAGCAAACGATGTCCTGCGCGCGCAAGCAGCGAAGTAATGTCCTTTGAATTTCGGCATTGTACATTCGAGATGGACTACGAGTCCTACATAAGCTTCTTGCTCCAGCATCATGCGGAACTGAATTTGCCGTACCCCTTTGCCTTGAAGCTTAGCTTCCTCAGCAGCCCGCTGCTGCTAGGCAAAGCGATGCTGATCCTATCGGAGGAGCCTTACGAGATCATCGGTGCCGCCGGCTTTGTCTATGGAACCGGCGCGAACGATTACAAGGACCGTCAGATTTGCCAGGTGGAGGTTGCTTATCTCCTGCCGGCCTATCGGCGGACCTTGCTGTTCGGATATGCGCTCCAGGCTCTCCTGGACGCCATGAAGGCAGGGAATCCGGACGTCGAGACTGTTCAGTTTTGGTCTCCCCAGGAGAATGCCGATTTGGAGAAGCTCTTCTCCAAATTCGGGTCCCTGCCGGGGGCGGAGCGCTCCGTCGTCAACCAGCTGGTTTGCTACCGGATTCCCTATGCCGAGCTGCAGAAGGCGGGCCGCCGTCCGGAGAATCGGCACTTGGTCCAGCAGCGCTCCTAACGAGCCGGTTCCGTGCATGGAGCCGAAAGAAAGAACCCCGACAATTGTCGGGGTTCTTTCTTTCGCGAAGAGGACTCGAGCTAGCTCTCCGGCTAGATTAAAGAACTCGAATCGGCGGTTGGAGAGAGATTCTCGATTGGTTATAATAAGAGGTTAGAATCAAGTTCCGTAAGGAGGCGATCCTGTCGTGGAGAACTGGTTGTTGTTAACCGGGATTGTGTTTTTCGCCGCCCTGCTGCAGGCGAGCACAGGGTTCGGCTTTTCCATTATCGGAACCCCGTTCTTGTTCCTGCTTTACCCGGCTCATGCCGCTATCCAAATCAATATTCTCCTGTCGCTGTGCCTCTCCCTAATCATGATCTATCCGGTACGAAGGGAGATCGAGAAGGGGCTGCTGGGCAGACTGGCGGCGGGCAGCATCGTCGGGCTGATCCCCGGGATCGGGATCTATCTCTATGTGGAGGTAGAGTGGCTAAAAGCGGTGGTAGGCGGGCTGATTCTCCTGTTGACGGTCCTGCTGATGGTCAACGTCACCATTCGGCGAACGAAGGGCCGGGATCTGCTGACCGGCGGAATCTCAGGAGCGTTAACGACGAGCATCGGGGTACCAGGACCTCCCTTGCTGCTCTATTTTGCCGGAGCAGGGACCGCAAAGGAGACGCTGCGCGGGACCACGCTGGCCTACTACCTGTTGGTGTATTCGGTAAGCTTGGGCCTGCAAATCTCATTGGGCGGGACCGGGCAAGAGGTCTGGGTTTCGTCCGGAATCGCGCTCCCCGCTCTTATTTTGGGGATCCTCGCTGGGCAATGGCTGTTTAAGCGAATGAGCCAGCGGCTCTTCAAACGGATGACTTATGTTATTCTCCTGTTTACGGGCACCTATCTGCTCGTGACGAGCGTCTAGCATCGGGCGAGCGACAGGAGGGCCTGAACAAGCGGGCTTCCCTTGCGGGGATACGGGCACAGCCAGGCTTCCGCTGCCTTTGCAGCAGCCGGAATGCCTATTCAAAATGCGGTCAGCCAATTTGACATCCGGCGGGACGCTCGGTAAGATGAAAGCAGAATGTGTAACCGATACCATATTTAGATTTTGATAAACGGCAGAGGTGCGGGATGGCGACGATAAGGGATGTGGCCAAGCTGGCGGCGGTTTCTGTCGCCACGGTGTCACGGGTGCTTAACAATAACGGGTATGTCAACAAAGAGACGAAAGAAAAGGTCCAGCAGGCGATCCAACTGCTGCAGTATGAGCCCAATACAATGGCCAAGGGGCTGGCCGGCAAGAAGACGGAGACGCTGGCGCTCGTCCTGCCGGACATTTCGAACCCCTTCTTTTCGGAGGTGGCGCGGGCGGTGGAAGACGTCGCCCAGCTGTACGGCTATACGGTGGTGCTGTGCAATACCGACAGCGATACGGACAAGGAGCAGACGTACATTCAGGTCATGAAGAGACGGTACGTCGACGGCATGCTGTTCGCCAGCAATACGCTGCGGGCCGCCGATGTCCTCATGCTGAACAAAGCGAACATTCCGCTCGTCGTGCTGGACCGGGCGCCGGCGAACGTTCCTTGTCTCGTAGTGCGCTCCAAAAACAACGAAGGGGCGAAGCTGGCCATCCGCCATCTGCTCGATACCGGATGCCGAAGAATCGCCCATATTTACGGCCCGCAGGAGACGGCCACGGGCAAAGAGCGGCTCATCGGGTATGAAGAAGCCGTCCGCTCGTTCCCCTGGTACTCGCCGACGCTCATGGAGCCGGGGCAATTCAGCATCCAGGGAGGAATGGCCGCTGCCGAGAAGCTGATGGAGCGTCACCCCGACATCGACGGGATCTTCGCGGGCAATGACCTGATGGCGCTTGGCGCGCTCAAGAAGCTACAGCAGCTCGGCATCCCGGTGCCGGGCCGCGTCTCCCTGATCGGCTTTGACGGAATCGAGCTGACGCGAATTACCGAGCCGGAGCTATCGACAATCGCGCAGCCGATCTACGAGATCGGCGCGACGGCGACCCGGCTATTGATCAAAAAAATCGAAGGTGTCCAACTGGAAAACGAGACGTACGAGTGTGAGGTCGAGCTGATGGCGAGAGGCTCGACACGAGGAAACGCGGAAGCCGGACGGTAACGGAAGTGTACTTCGAACTAGTAAGCCAACCGTTCCATAAGCAAGAGCAGGCAACCCTTTTACGGGGGAGCCTGCTCTTTTTTTTTTGGGAGCTGTGAGCGGCCGGCGCCGCGGCCTGGAGTTCCTGCTGCGGCAGCCGAAAGCCCTCAGCGGAATGGAGCCCAGGAAGAATAAGGGGGCCGCCTTCGTTCAGATCGCCATTGACAAGGAGAGGGAGCCAAATTATTATTTATGTAACCGTTACCGGAAATTATCACAATAACCGTTAAATCAATCGTTATTGGATTATGTAACAGGTTTCCTAAAAATGCCCTTCTGGGATTTTATGGAGAAAAAACCAGATGTGATAAGGGAAGATAGCGGTTACAGGAAAGAGGCAGGGGAGCAAGACAACAACTTGTTGGGAGGAAACAGGCAATGAAAAAGGGATGGACGATCTCTCTCGCCGTGCTGCTGCTGACAGGGGCACTGGCGGGATGCGCCAGCAAGAACGAGGCAAGTGGAACGGATGCGCAAGGAAACGGCAAGCCGAAAGAGCTGGTGGTGTCGACATGGGGCTTCAGCGAGGACCTGCTGAAGAAGAATGTATTCGAGCCGTTCGAAAAAGCCAACAACGTCAAGATTAAGCTGGAGGTCGGCAACAACTCGGACCGCCTGAACAAGGTCAGAATGAAAGCGCATCAGGTCGATGTGATCATGCTTGCCGAGCAGTTCGCCGCTCAGGGGATCGAGGAAGGGCTGTTTGAAAAAATCGACCGCTCCCATATCCCGAACATCGACAATCTGTTCGATGTCGCCAAAGCGCCTAACGGCACCGATTACGGCCCGGCCTACACGGTCGGCAGCTCGGGAATCATTTACGACAAAACCGCCACTTCGCAGCCGGTCACGTCCTATGCCGATTTGTGGCGGCCGGAGTTCAAAGGAAAGCTATCCCTTCCCGACATTACGACGACCGACGGCGCCTTCCTCGTCGATTTTGCCTCCAAGGTAGGCGGCGCCCAGGCGATGGATACAGAGAAGGCGTTCGGCCAGCTCAAGACGCTCGGTCCGAGCGTCGTGAAGTTCTACACCAAAAGCTCCGATTTGGCGAACATGTTCAACCAGAAGGAAGTCGCTGTCGCGACGGTGCAGAATTTCGTCCTGGCTACGATCAAGAAAGCGAATCCCAACGTGGAGTGGGTGACGCCGAAAGAAGGCTCCTACGCGGTCCGCAATACGATGAACCTGGTCAAGGGAACCAAGAACAAGGAGCTGGGCGAGAAGTTCATCGACTGGTGGCTCAGTGAAGAGGTTCAGAAGGCGAACGCGCTCGATAAGGTCGACTCGCCCGCCAACAAGAACGTGAAGCTGACGCCGCAGGAAGCGGAGGGGCTCACCTACGGGGCCGACACGATCAACAATCTGAAGACGCTCGACTGGAACGCCGTGAACAAGAACATGAAAACATGGATCGATCGCTGGAACCGGGACGTAGTTTCGAATTAAAGAGGTTGGGAGAAGGCGGCCTCGCAACGAAGGGCCGCTTTCTCGCTGGTTAGGACTGCATGCCGCCGACAAGGGCTGCAGCAAAATTTCGACCAAGGAGCGCTAGCTATGAAGAACGGATCAGTTTTGGTGATCGGAAGTCTCAACATGGATTTGGTAGCGCAGGTCGGCAGCATGCCGCGTAGAGGGGAAACGATCCTTGGGCACAGCTTTGCCGCCATGATGGGGGGCAAGGGCTCCAACCAAGCCGTAGCCGCAGCGCGGCTTGGCTCGCAGGTCGCGCTGATCGGCTGTCTGGGATCCGATGAGTTTGGAGAGAGCATGCAGGCAGTGCTGAGGCAGGAGCGCATCGAAACGGGCGGCATCAGCCAGGTGGAGAATGTGCCGTCCGGCGCGGCGCTGGTCTGCGTCGACCCGGACGGAGACAATTCCATCGTGGTCGTCCCCGGTGCGAACAGCCATCTGACCGCACGGGACATTGACCGTCATGCGGACCTGTTCCAGGCGTGCGATGTGGTCGTTCTGCAGATGGAAATTCCTGTGGAGACCGTGGTATACAGCATGGCGGAGGCCAAGAGGCTCGGCAAAACCGTCATTCTGAATCTGGCGCCTTCCCGGCGGATGCCGGTGGAAGCACTGCGCCATGTAGATTATCTGGTCGTGAACGAAGTGGAGGCCGAGGAGCTGACCGGCGTCTCCATAAACCAATTCGACAGGCTGGTCGAAGGGCTAGCCGGGCTTCCATGCCGTCACGTCATTCTGACGCTTGGAGCGGAAGGCGTGGCCTATCTTGCCGACGGGCGAGTTCTCCGCCTGCCCGCTTACCGGGTACAGGCGGTGGATACGACCGGAGCGGGCGATTCCTTCGTCGGCGCTTTCGCCAGCCGCCTGGCACGCGGCGATGAGGCCGAGGAAGCCGTCGCCTACGCCGTCAAGGTCGCAGCCATTACCGTAACCCGGCTCGGGGCGCAGGCTGCGCTTCCGACCGAGGAGGAGATCCGGCAATTCGAACAAGTATGGGGGGTGGAGCAACCATGAAAAAACCGGCTTACTTGCTTCTATTCCCGGGCGCGCTGTTCCTGGCCGTCTTTATGGTGGTCCCGATCGCTACGATCATCCTATCTACCTTTGCGAACGATGGAAGCGTCAGCCTGGCGGGGTATACCTCGTTCTTCACCGATTCCTACACGCTCGGCATTCTCGGCACGACGCTGAAGATCAGCCTGATCTCGACGCTGATCTGCATTCTGCTCGGCTATCCGACCGCTTACTATATCTCCCGGACGAGCGTAAGCCGCCGCGGCATCTACCTGGCCCTCGCCATCTTCCCGCTGCTGACCAGCGCGATCGTGCGCTCGTTCAGCTGGATGGTGACGCTCGGCAAGACGGGACTGATCAATACGCTGCTTCTGCAGCTGCATGTCATTGACAAGCCGCTGCAGATTCTCTACACCGAAACCTCGATTATCATCGGGATGGTCCACCTGTTCCTGCCGCTGATGATCATCTCCTTAATCGGCGTCATGGAGAATATCGACGGGGACTTGATGCAGGCCGCCGCGAGCCTCGGAGCGTCCCGGTTCAAGGCGTTCGTGAAGGTCGTTCTGCCGCTCAGCATCCCGGGGCTCCTCGTGGGCAGCACGCTTGTGCTGGTAGGCAGTCTGACCGCTTACGCCACGCCGCAGCTGCTCGGGGGCAAAAAGAGAGTGCTCGCCACGCTGCTGTTTCAAAACACGATGACGCTGAACGACTGGAAGGCGGCATCCATTATCGCGACCATCATGATTGCCATCACGTTCCTCTTGATCGGCGTCATGAATGCACTCGCCAAAAAGCTGAACCCGAACGGCTGACAGGAGGGCAGACGATGAAGGAAAAACATACGTTGCTTGGTTGGATTACGTTTTTGGTCTTTCTATTTTTGCTGGGCCCGCTGGTCATTATTATCGGTGCCTCCTTCGGGCCGGATAACTACCTGACCTTTCCGCCCAATGGCTTTTCGCTCAAGTGGTACGAGAATGTCTTCCATGTCGAGATGTTCTGGACCTCGTTCAAGATCAGTATGCTCGTCGCCCTGCTCGGCATCGTGCTGTCGTTCCTGCTCGGGATTCCCGCTGCATATGCGCTTAGCAGGTATCAGTTTAAGGGCAAAGGCTTCTTCACTTCCTTTTTTATCTCGCCGATCATCATTCCCGGCATCGTGTTCGGGTATGGGCTGCTCAAATATCTCGTCATTACGTACCACATCCCGATCTTCCCGGGCGTTCTGATCGGGCACGTCGTGATTATGATTCCGTATGTGATCCGGGTCATCTCCTCAAGCCTGATGAACTTCGACTACTCGGTCGAAGAGGCGGCGATGAGCCTCGGCGCCAGCCGGCTGAAGACGTTCTTCGTTGTCGTGCTGCCGAACATTCGGTCCGGTATTATCGCGGGCATTCTGCTCGCCTTTCTGGAATCCTTCAACAATGTCGACGTGTCCGTCTTCATGACCGGCCCCGGCGTCAGCACGCTGCCGATCAGCATGCTGAATTACGTAGAGTACTATTTTGACCCGACGATTGCGGCCATCTCGGTCCTGTTCATGCTCATGACCGCGGTGCTCATCGCGGCGATCGAACGGACGCTGGGACTGCGGTTTTTCACGAAATAACAAGCGGGAGGCTGGAAGCATGGCACTGATCGAACTGAAAAATATTACGGTCGCGTACGACCAAAAGCACAATATTCTGGAGAATTTCAACCTGTCGGTGGAGGAAGGGGAATTCGTCTCCCTGCTCGGGCCGAGCGGCTGCGGCAAGACGACGACGCTTCGGCTGATCGCAGGCTTCAACGAGGCGAAGGATGGGCAGTTCCTGTTCAAGGGACAGGACTACACCAAAGTACCGGTGCATAAACGGGCATTCGGCTTTGTCTTCCAGAGCCATGCGTTGTTCCCGCATCTGAGCGTGTACGACAACGTCGCCTTCGGCCTCAAGCTGAGGAAGACCGACGCCAAGCAAATCCGTACGAAGGTGATGGACATTCTGGAAGCGGTCAATCTGAAGGGCTTTGAGAACCGGTACCCCTCCCAGCTGTCCGGCGGACAGAGGCAGCGGGTGGCGATTGCGCGCAGCCTAGTCATCCAGCCGGATCTGCTGCTCTTCGACGAGCCGCTCAGCAGCCTGGACGCCAATTTGCGGGTACAGATGCGGATGGAGATCCGCAGAATCCAGCAGGAGCTCAAGGTAACGACCGTCTATGTCTCGCATGATCAGGAGGAATGCTTCTCGATCTCCGACAAGGTGGCCATTATGAACAAGGGCGTCATCGAGCAGCTGGATACGCCGCCGCTCATCTACAAGAAGCCCAAAACCGAGTTCGTCGCCCGCTTCGTCGGGTTCGAGAATATTCTGCCGATGACTGGCTCCGGGGAAGGAGCCGCCCCGCTCAAGGCCAAGGACGGCACCCCGTTCGTCGTGGAGGGAGCCGCCGGGATGAAGGGGACGGTCAAATGTGCCATTCGCCCGGACGACATCCGGATCGCGAAGGACGGTGAGGAACGCGGAGCGGACAATTCGACTGCAGGCCGGATTCAGGTCACGACCTATCTCGGACGCGGCTATCAGTATGTCGTCGAGACGGCGATCGGCGAGTTCCTGGTCAACAGCCACGGCGAAGCTCCGTTCGGGCATGGGGAGACGGTCCGCCTGGACTTCCCACCGGACAAGCTGGTTCCCGTGGACTAACGAGACTATGGCAGGAGGGACGGAACCATGAGGTGCAATGGCAGCTCGGAGGAGCGTCTGCCGGCGATCAAGCTGGTGGCGCTCGGCGGCACGATAGCCGGCAAGGGGGCCGACCCGACGCGGCCCACGCAGTACGAGCCGGGCGTCCTGGGCGTTGACAGCCTGATCGCGGCCGTGCCGGAGATCGGCAAGCTCGCGCGCGTCAGCGGCGTTCAGCTGGCGAACATGCCCAGCTATGCAATGACCGAGGCGGACTGGCTGCGGCTCGCCTCCGTCGTGAACGGCCTGCTGAGCGACAGCGACTGTGACGGCGTGGTCGTGGCTCAAGGGACCGATACCCTTGAGGAGACCGCTTATTTTCTCCATCTGACCGTCAAAAGCGAGAAGCCGGTCGTGCTCGTAGGCGCCATGCGCCCGGCCACGGCGATGAGCGCGGACGGCCCGCTGAACCTGTACAACGCAGTGGCGCTTGCGGCGAGCCGGGCGGCATACGGACAGGGGGTTCTCCTTGTCATGAACGACCGAATCGGGTCCGCGCGGGACACGGTCAAAACCAATACGACGGCGGTCGATGCGTTCCGCGCGCCGGAGCTGGGATGCCTAGGCTATATGACGGACGGTCAGCCGTTCCTCTATTATGCCAGCACAAGGCTTCACACGAGCCGGACGGAATTCGACACGGCGGGGCTGACCGCTCTGCCGCGGGTGGAGATTCTGTATGGCTACGGCGGGAGCGGCAGGGATCTGGCGGACGCGGCCGTGCAGGCCGGCGCCCGGGGAATTGTCCATGCCGGCATGGGGAACGGGGGGATGGCACCCGCCATGCGGGAGGGACTGGCCGACGCCCGGCGGCAGGGGGTGGCTGTCGTCAGCGCCTCGCATGCCGGTAGCGGTCTGGTGACGGCCAAGGAGGCCGACCTCCGGGACGGCTTCGCCGCCTCGGGCAATCTGCCGCCCCGCAAAGCCCGTATTCTGTTGATGCTGGCACTTACCGTCACGAATCGGCCGGAAGAGATTCAAAGGATGTTCGACCTATACTGAGACAGAGTAGGAAGTGGTGGCAAGGATGGAAGCGACAATTACTTTGGAATGGGTCGAGGCGAATCTGGAGGCCCATCTGATTCAAATGTACAAGCATCTGCACCAGCATCCCGAGCTGAGCACGCAGGAAGTGGAGACGCAGGCCTTCATCCTGCGGGAGCTGGACCGGCTGAACATTCCCCGCAAGATCATGGCGACGACAGGCGTATGCGCCGAGATTCGGGGAGGCCGTCCCGGCAAGACCGTGCTGCTGCGCGCCGATATCGACGCGCTGCCCATCGGGGAGCAGACGGGGCTGCCCTACGCCTCCCGGAAAGAAGGCGTCATGCATGCCTGCGGCCATGACGCCCACACGGTCGTCGGCCTTGGCGTAGCGGCCGCGCTTCAGGAACGGGCGGCGGACCTGGCCGGCACGGTCAAGATCATGTTCCAGCCGTCCGAGGAGGTGCATCCGGGCGGGGCGACGAGAATGATCCAGGAAGGGATTCTCGAGAATCCCCGTGTGGACGCGGCGATAGGCATTCATACGAATCCGTATTTGCCCGCCGGCAAGCTCGGCCTGAAGGATGGCTATATTCTGGCTAATTCCGACCGGATTTACATTTCGCTCATCGGAAAAGGGGGCCATGCCTCCGCACCGGACCAGGGGATCGACGCGATCGCGATGGCGGGTCAATTCCTGACCGGGCTGCAGGCCATCGTCAGCCGTCAGCTGTCCCCCTTCGACAATGCCGTTATTACGATCGGAACCATCTCCGGGGGGTATACGGCCAACGCCATCGCCGACCGGGTCGATCTGGCGGGAACCGTCCGGACGCTGACGGCCGAGACGCGGGACCGGGTGCAGGCCAAGCTCGAGTCGCTGCTGCAGGCGGTAGCCGGTTACTGGGGCGGCACCTTCACCCATCGTTACGAGAGAGGGTATCCGGCAACGTGGAACGACAAGGCCATGACGGACACCGTGAGAGCGGCAGCCGCCGCCTGCTTCGGCGAGGACAGCATAATCGAGCTCGAGCACGGCTACATGAGCGGAGACGATTTTGCCTATCTCGCCCAAGCGGTGCCCTCCGTCTTCATCGAATGGGGAACGGGGACGGAAGGAGAAGAGAGCTTCGCCTGGCATCATCCGAAGTTCCGCGTTAACCTGGAGTCCTTGAAATACGGGGTCGCCGTCACGGCCCAAAGCATTGTAGGCTTCCTAGAGGACGGAGTCCGGGAAGGCTAGCGTCCAAACAAAAAAGGAGGAGTACAGATGTCGAAATGGGTTTCCACAACTACCTGGTTAGCCGGCATCCAGTGGCTCTTCTTTCTCTTCGCCAACACAGTGGTCGTTCCGGTTTCCATGGGAACGGCCTTTCATTTGCCTCCGGAAGAGGTGGCGGCGGCTCTCCAGCGGTCGTTTGTCCTCGTAGGGGCGGCCTGCATGCTGCAGGCGGCCGCCGGTCACCGCTATGCGTTAATGGAAGGGCCGTCGGGGATCTGGTGGGGCGTTATCCTCAGCCTCTGTGCTTCGGCGCCGTCGATGGGCATCAGTCTGGCCGAGGTGGGAGGCGGGCTCGCCGCCGGGATTCTGCTGGCCGGCTTGACTACGATCATCCTGGGTGTCTGCGGGTTCGGAGGTCTGCTGAAGAGAGTATTCACGCCGGTGGTCATGAGCGTCTATTTGTTCCTCCTGTCGATTGAGCTTGTCCTGATTTTCTTTCAGGGGATGACTGGCCTGTCGACAGAAGGGCGTCTGGACTTGCCCGTCACTCTGCTGTCCCTGTTCATCGTCGGCTTGGTCATTTGTATCCAGGTAAGGGGGCGGGGAAGACTCAGCAATTTTTCCATCCTGATCGGAATGGTTGCCGGCTGGATGCTGTACCGCCTGTTCTTCCCGGCGGCTCCTCACGTGCAAAGCGCAAGAGCGCCTCTGCTGTCCTTGTTTCCTTGGGGCGCTCCTCATCTGGAATGGGGGATTCTTCTCACCGCTTTTCTCGCGGGCCTGCTCAATATGACCAATACGATTACCGCGCTGGGCTCGGCAGAGAAGCTGTATGGCACGGTGACGACGGACGGGCAGTACAGGCGGTCCTTCGTCTGGACTGGGCTCGCCGGCATCGTCTCGGGGCTTCTGGGCCTGGTTCCGTCCGGGCCCTATACCTCCTCCATCGGATTTTTGCAAAGCACGCGGATTCTGGAGAGATCCGCCCTGATCGCCGGCGGCGGCCTCTTCGTCCTCATGGGACTCGTGCCCGCGCTCGGGGCTTTTTTCTCCACGCTTCCGGTCAGCGTCGGCAATGCGGTGCTGTTCGTCGCTTACCTGCAGCTGTTCGGGACGGCGCTGCGCACGGTGCAGGGGGTCGGCTTCCACTCTAGAACGATCTACCGGGTGGCGGTTCCTCTGCTGACGGGCATCTGTATCCTGTTCCTGCCGCCCGAAGGAGTCGCTTCGCTGCCCGCCTTCATCCGCCCGCTCGCGGGCAACGGCTTATTGATGGGCATGCTGCTGGCCGTCATTGTTGAGCATGGCGTCAAGTGGTCCCGTTACGAGCAGCCGGACCTAACAACAGGAGGGAATCGATGATGAAAACGGATTTGGGTATCCGGAATGTGAACATATTCAACGCTTACATGAAGCAGTTTATCCCGGGCAACGCGGTCGTCGCGGACGGCCGCTTCTACTATATCGGGCAGAGGGACGTGGAAGAATTCGAGCCGCAGGAGGTCGTCGAGGGGAACGGACGCTATATGATCCCCGGACTGATCGACATTCACCTGCATATCGAGAGCACGATGGTGACGCCGGAGACGTTCTCGTACGGCCTGATCAAAAACGGAGTCACCACCGTGGTATCCGAGCCCCACGAGATGGCGAACGTATTCGGCCTCCGCGGCGTCCAGGAGATGATTCGGGCCAGCCGGGACTGTACGGCCGACATCTATTACGCCGTCCCGAGCTCCGTGCCGGCGAGCGGTCTGGAAACGGCGGGAGGGGAGATTGACATCCCCGAGATTGAGGCTCTGCTGCAGGAAGAAAAGGTAATTTGCCTGGGCGAGATTATGAACTACCTCGAGGTGATCCGGGAGCCGGATTCCAAGACGAACCGCATCCTGGCCTATATCCGCCAAGCCCGCCCCGACTTCGTGCTGGAAGGCCATTTTCCCCGGCTGCTCGATCTCGATCTGTGCAAATTCGTCTACGCGGGAGTCGACTCCGATCATACCCAGCAGACGGTGCAGGGGATGGAGGAGCGGATCCGGGCGGGCATGTTCGTCGAGCTTCAGGAGAAGTCCATGACGCCGGAGATTATGGAGTATGTCAGCCGGCGTGACGTAAGCGAGCATTATTGCCTGGTCACCGACGACGTGATGGCCGACTCGCTTGCGGCCAGAGGACATCTGAACCATCTCGTGAAGAAAGCGATGGACATGGGGCTGTCTCCGGAGAAGGCCATCTATGCCGCTTCGTTCACGCCGGCCCGCCGCATGGGGTTGCGGGATCGGGGAAGCATCGCCCCGGGGAAGACGGCTGACTTCCTGCTGGTCTCCGACCTGCGGCAGTTCCGGATCGACGAGGTGTATAAGCGCGGACGCAAGGTTTACGATCGCGGGTGTGAGGTCGCCCAAGCCGAGCAGCCGAGACGGTTTCCCGAGGAGTTCTACCGGAGCGTCAAGCTGGACCCTCTGGAGAACAGGGACTTTGCCGTCCGTGCGCCCATCGGGCAAGGGGAATGCGCCTGCCGCATTCTGACGGTGGCGGACGGGACCACCTTTACGAAGGAGGAACGGGGCACCCTCGAGGTGGAGCACGGCCTGCTGCAATGGGAAGAGAGCCCCTATGCGCTGCTCGCTACGTTCGAGCGGTACGGCAGGAACGGCGGCCGCGCCTACGGGCTGGTGGGAGGCGACACGATCAAGCGGGGGGCCATCGCCACGACCTATTCGCACGACAACCATAACCTGCTCGTCATCGGACACAACGCGGACGATATGAGGATGGCGGCAAACGAGGTTATCCGTCAGCAGGGCGGATACTGCGTCGTGGAGAACGGGAAGGTACTGGCGAATGTGAGCCTGCCCGTCGGCGGCATTCTCTCCGAGGAGCCGCTGGAGCGCCTGGCCGAGGACGTCCGCAAGCTGAGAGAGGCCATGCTCGCCCTCGGGTACCGGCACTACAACCCGATCATGTCGCTCAGCACCCATTCGCTGCCGGTCAGCCCAGCTCTGAAGCTGACCGACCGAGGCCTCATCGATGTCAACCGGGGCACCGTCGTTCCATTGTTCCTGGACTGACCCGGCCGTCTCTGACAGCTGCCGGCTTGCTCCAATCAAAAAAAGCACTGACCGGAGGGTCAGTGCTTTTTTGATCGGAAACGGAAGGGCCGAGACAAGCCGGACACCCGCCGCTCGTGCTTACAGGAACACGATCATCGAGAGGACGAACATGAAGAGCACGCCCGCGATCATAGGCACGGAGGTCCGCTTGATGAGAGCGATCGGATCGGCCTTGATCGTTCCGGCGACAATGAGCGTGACGGCCGCTACCGGCGATACGGCGCGGAAGAGGTTGCCCGAGAGGCCCAGCGGGACCGAGATCGCGATCGGGCTGATGCCCGCGGCGTCCGCCAGCGGCACGATGAGCGGCACCATGGCGAAGATGAGAGCGGTGCCGCTGCCGCTCAGGATGACGATGAGCGCGGTCAGGGCGACCAGGATCAGCGGGAGGAGGAAGTCCAGCCCGTTGCCCTGCACCTGCTGCATGGACGTCTGAAGCTGGTCTACCAAGCCGATTGACTTGAGTCCGGTGACGAAGACGGAGGCGGCGACCAGCAGCGCGACGATCGGAATGGCGCCGCCCATTCCTTTGAAGAAGGCTTCCGTGTTCTCGAGGACGCTCTTGTGGCCCTTGTGCCGGATCAATTCGCAGACAATGGCGAGAATCAGGGAGACGAGCGTCGCCACCTCCACGCTGATCTCGATCGTCCGCCCTGTCGCCAGCTGGACGGCGTAAGCGCCGAGGAGCAGGAGAATCGGGAAGACGGGGAGGATAGCATAGACGGTCTTGAACAGCGGGCCGCCCGCCACTTCCTTGAGGTCATGCGGCTCGTGCGTCTCCTCGGCTTGTCCGGCCTGTCCGTTCGCGACCGCCCTTCGGTCCATTCTCTTCTGCCACAAGTAGTGAACGATAGCGATCAGAAGCAGCGTCGGGATAGAGACGACCGCATGGTAGCGGAAGGCATAGTCGGTGACGGTCAGATTGGCGAACGAGGCATGCTTCGCCAGCTCCTGGGCGATCGCTACGTTGTCGCTGCCGAGCGGTGTCGGGACGATAGTAGCGGATGTCGCGATGACAGCGCCCGCCGTGAGCGCCGACATGCCCGCTTTGCGCAGGATCGGATACAGTGTCGCCAGCAGGATGATGGCCAGGTTCGAAGCGCTCGGAATGACGAGCGACAGGACGTTGCCGAGCAGGAAGACGAGAGGCACCAGAATATAGACCGATTTGATCTTAGAAATCGGTTTCGTCAGTGCGCTGACGGTCACCTCGTTGGCTCCGATGGAGGACATATAAGCTGTGTAGCCGCCAAGTATGAGGACGATGAAGCCCGCGGCTCCGAACGTCTGCTTGAACTGAAGCACGATGACCTGCAGCGGATCGAGCCAAGCGGAGCCCGTGGAGGCGAAGCCTTTGATATCGATCCCTTTGCCCATGGCCATGCTGATAAAGATCAGCACGATGCCCATGAAGAATAGGGTGATCTTGATGTCCATTTTTTTGATGAGCATATAAATGACGATGGAGACGGCAATGATAGCAGAAGCATACATGAGAATGGTAGCGTTCATAAGCTGTGTTCCTCCTGATTATGGATACGTCTAGTTGCACTTCCTCAAGCTGTCCAGGAACCACTGCTTGAATTGTTGCGGGTCGATATCCACACATACTTTGGCGTTGCTCGGCCGTCCCAGGTAGTTCTTCAGATCGACGACCGTGCATCCCGCCGTCAGCGTCCCGGCCACCTCCACATCCACGAAGGTCTCCACCGCCTCGAACATGCCGGGCTGCAGCAGATAGGCGATTGCACAGCTGTCGTACATCTTCAGTCCGGTCTTCAGGCCGCCGCCTCTATATTTTTGAAAGAGCTGATAGAGCATGCGGCCGGTCTCGTTCATGTCCTTCAGCCGCGCGCTGTCCTCCGGATACACGAGCGCCTTCCAGCCGACATCGAGCCCTACCATGACGAGCGGCACGCCGCTGTGGAAGACGATCTTGGCCGCTTCGGGATCGGCATATATGTTGAATTCGGCCATGACCCCCGCATTTCCCCGTGTGGTGGACCCGCCCATCAATACGATCTCGGCAATCTTGTCCTTCACCTCAGGATACAGCTTGACCAGGAGGGCAATGTTGGTCAGCGGACCGATCGGCACGAGCGTAACCGGCTCCTTGCTGTCCATAAGGACGCGGTACATCGCGTTGACGGCATTCTCGCTTAGGACGAGATCCTTGGTCGGCTCCTCGAATTCGTACCCGTCCATCCCGCTCGATCCGTGAATGTCGCTTGCGTCGATCGGTTCCTTGATGAGGGGGCGTGCCGCACCCATCGCCACCGGTACGTCCTTGCCAAAAAACTTCAGCAGCCGCAGGGCGTTCATGGTCACCTTGTCCAAGCTGACGTTGCCGGCGACGGTTGTGATCAGACGAACCTCCAGCTCGTCGCTGAAGAGGGCAATCGCCAAGGCGACAGCGTCATCGATGCCGGGGTCCGTGTCTATAATAATCGGTCTTTTCGTCATATTCGTTCCTCCTGATGTTCAATGTTAAGCATCCGGCCAATCAGGACCGGCTGCGTACAAACTCCTCTACCTCTTCCGCAGTAGGCATGCCGGTCTGGGCGCCAAGCTTGGTAGTGGCCAGTGCGGCTACCGCATTGGCGTAGCGGCATGCCTCGCTGACGTTCGCTCCCTTGCTCAAGGCAACGGCCAATCCGGCGTTAAAGGCGTCTCCCGCTCCGGTCGTGTCGACCACGTCAATCGGATAGGCGGGAAGGGTAAGCTCCTCGCCGCCTTCGAAGAAAGAGGCGCCCTGGCTGCCCTTGGTGACGATCAGCTTGCCATCCAGCTCCTGAGAGGTTCTCTCCTGTTTTAGCAGCAGCTGCTCATGTTCATTGGGGGTCAGGTAGTCGACCGCCCGCACCAGTTCCGTAGAAAGGGATCGGATGGGGGCCGGGTTCAGGATAACGGTCACTCCGTTCTCCTTGGCTATCTCTACCGCCTTCTGCACACCTTCCAGGGGGATCTCCAGCTGAAGGAGGAGAAGATCGCTGTCCGCGATGATCTCCCGCTTGGCTTCTACGAAGGCGGCCGTGACCTCATTATTGGCGGCGGGTACGACGATTATGCGGTTATCCCGCTCCGAGACGAGAATGGTTGCGGTCCCCGTACTACCTGTAACCGGTACCACACCATCCACATCGACACCTTCCTGCTGAAGGTGTTCGAGCAGATCGGCCCCGAACCGGTCGCTCCCTACGCAGCCCACCATGCGGACCTCGGCGCCCAGACGGGCGGCGGCAACCGCCTGGTTGGCTCCTTTGCCTCCCGGATTCATCTGAAACTGATCGCCGAGCAGGGTTTCCCCGACTTGCGGCACTTGCGAGGTAATCGTGACCAAATCCATGTTTATGCTTCCAACGACAGTTATTTTGGGTTTCTGCTCCATTCCCGTAGGCTCCTTATCTGGAATTTCTCTCTACGTCCAGCTGCTAGATCTTATGGCTCTGCTTCTCATCTATAGGAGGGATCTCGCCCGTGCGGCAGCTTCATGAATCTGGCGAAGCCCGTCGGGTCGGGTCCCGAAGGGGAAACCGCCATTGCGGCAACCTGCTCCTGTCAAAAAGATAGGTAACCGGTTACACATATAACTCTACTATCTCGCCGCGGGGAAGTCAACATCCTTCGCTATTGGCTGCCTGTTTTGTATAACAATCCCGTTCGGGCCCGCCGATATATTACCATTGGTGAACCGAGCCAACCCCACACGATAAGACAGAGGAGAAATGAACTTGCTGCCAACCAACTTGGGAACTAAGCTGAATTCGATGAAAGTGAAACAAACCGCCTTCTTCCTGATCGTGGCGATGATCCCGCTAGCGCTCGTGACGTATCTGCTGCTTGGGCAGTTCACGTCGGTCTTGAGCGAGCATACAGACAGGGAACGTGAGAAAGTAACCAACCTGGAGGCAAATTATATAGACGACTGGCTGCGGAATCAGCTTACCTCGGTTGAAGAGCTGATCCAGAAGCATCCCGAGTTTCGGACCGCCAAGACTGCAGACATTGTCCCTATCTTGACCGTACTGGAGCAAGGCAATCCTTATGTCGATGTGGTCTCCTACATAGACAAGAAAGGCCTGTTGACGAATACGCAGGGAAGCCAGCTGGACGGGGCAGGCTTCGCCAACATCCAGGCGGTAAAGGAACGCAAAACCGTGCAGTTCTCCGATATTACGCGGCATGCGGCGAACGACCGGAACACGGTCTTTGTGGACATTCCCATCCTGGATGAACAAAAAGAGTTCGCTGGAGGCATCCAGCTGGAGATCGATGCCGATAAGCTGGTGAGTCTCATTCGGGGAATTAAACTGGGCGAGACCGGCCATGGCTTCCTGCTGTCCAAGGACGGCATTTATTTGGCCCATCCCGACGACTCGAAGGTCGGCAAACGCTATGACGAGCATTCCGACCCCGAGACGATTGAAGCGTTCGAGAAGACGGTCTTTTCCTCGAACAGCGGCAGCGTGACGTACAATTACGAAGGCACGAGGAAGATAGCGTCCTTTCATACCATCGAGACGACCGGATGGAAGCTGCTTGTCGCGGCTCCTCAGGACGAGGTGAACCAGACGGTCGACAAATCGAGACATAATGCGCTGCTCCTTATCGGCGTTTCGCTGCTCGGCGTGGCAGCGCTGGCCGTCTATCTGTCGATGGTCACGGTTCGTCCCATTCTGGAGATCTCCCGCATCATGCAGGCGGTCGCTGGCGGAGATTTGACCAACCGCGTGCAGGAGAAAGGGAAGGACGAGATCGGGCAGCTGAAGCGGAATATTAACGAGATGCTGGATACGCTGTCTGGCATGGTCCGTACCATCTCCGAGACGACCGTCCAGGTGGCCGCCTCTTCCGAGCAGTTGACCGCGATCGCGCAGGATTCTGCGCAGACGTCCAAACGGAACGACCAGACGGTGCAGCAGGTGGTGAAGGGCGCGGACGTCCAAGTCGAGACGCTCGGACAGACCAGCATTGCAATGGAGGAGATGGCGGCAGGCGTGCAGAAGGTAGCCGGTTCGGCATCCGGGATCTCGGAGGCGGCCCAATCGACAGTTGAGCAGGTCGATCAGGGCAACCGGGAGGTCCGGGAGGCCGTCGAACAGATGAACCAAGCGGCGCAGTCGGTGAAGGCGACGTCCCATGCGATTGTGTCGCTCCAAGAGAAGTCCAACGAGATCCGGGATACGATCGGCTTGATCTTCGAGATCGCGAATCAAACCCAGCTGCTGGCGCTGAATGCTTCGATCGAGGCGGCACGGGCCGGGGAGCACGGCCGAGGCTTCGCGGTCGTAGCCGGTGAGGTGAAGAAGCTGGCCGGGCAGACCGGCAAGGCGACGGAAGAAATCGGAAGGGCGATCGGCGAGGTGCTGGAAGCGGTCGAGCGTGCTTCGAAGTCCATGGAGTCGGGCCTGCAGGAGGTTGCCTCCAGCGCTCGGCGGGTGGAGCAGACGGGAGGCACCTTCGACCGGATTACGGCGTCCATCCACGTGGTGAACGACCAGATCCAGGAGATCTCCGCCGCTTCGCAGGAGATGTCGGCTGGAGCCGAAGAGGTGTCCGCCTCGCTGCAGGAAGCGGTCGGGATCGTGAGGGGGTCGTCCACGGAGCTGAATGCCGTGTCCCGCTCCATTACGGACCAGCACCGCTCGATGGAAGAGATTACGGACGCTTCCGAATCGCTCAGCACCATGGCGTCCGAGCTTCAGGAGCTGGTAGGCCGATTCAAGGTCAACTAACGGAAAAAAGGTAAAAAAAGAGCCCGGGAGCGGATGCGAGCCGGCCGGGGGAGCTTGCACCCCCCGACCGGCACGCCCCTCTTCCCGGGCTTTTTTGGTCAGGAATGGATTCGGTAAAGTCTCGCTTCGTACGGCCGGAGAGGAAGCGTTTGCCCGTCCTCGTCCGACTCGCCCTTGTAGTTGGCCAGCATCAGTTCCTTGGTCTGCTCCTGCAGATCCTCAGGCCATGCAAAGCTGGCCTCGTGGCCGGAGAAGTTGAGCAGGACGAGCACCTTCTCCTCCCCCAGCGTCCGGGTGTACACATAGAGCTGCGGATCGAGCGGCAGCAGGAGCTTATAGTCCCCGTAAACTAGCACTTTGTTCTCATTCCGCAGCCGGATCAGGGCGCGGTAGTAGTGCAGGATGGAATTCGGGTCCTGCAAAGCCTGGGTCACGTTGATATCCTCGTGGTTGGGGTGCAGCTTGATCCAAGGGACTCCGGTCGTGAACCCGGCGCTGGCAGACGCGTCCCACTGCATCGGGGTGCGGGCGTTGTCCCGGCTCTTGCGCCAAACAGCCTCCAGAATCTGCTGCTCGGACATGCCTTGAAGCTTGGCCTGCTCGTAATAGTTGAGCGTCTCGATGTCCCGGTAATCGTGGATCGAGGGGAAACGGGCGTTGGTCATGCCGATTTCCTCGCCCTGATAGAGATAGGGGGTTCCCTCGAGCGTGAACAGGAGGGTGGCGAGCAGCTTGGCCGATTCAACGCGATAGACCGTGTCGTTGCCGAACCGGGAGACGGGACGCGGCTGATCGTGGTTTCCGAGATAGTTGGCGTTCCAGCCGCGCCCGTGCAGCGTCGTTTGCCAGCGGCTCAACACCTTCTTGAGCTCCATCACGGTCCACGCCCGGGGCTCCCACTTGCCCGTGCCGGGGCGCGCGGCATCCAGATACATGTGCTCGAACTGGAAAACCATGTTGAGTTCGTGCCGCTCGTCCCCGACGTATTCGAGTGCCTGCTCGGGGCCGAGGCCGGACGTCTCGCCTACGGTCATGATGTCGTATTCTATCAGCACCTCCTCGTTCAGCTTCTTCAGCATGTCGTGAACCTTCTCAAGGTTGGAGAAGAGCTGATAGGCCTGCACGACGGGCAGATGCTCGGGATTGTCCGCGTTCGGCAGCCCGGCCGCCTTGACGATATGGGCGATAGCGTCGAACCGGAAGCCGTCCACGCCCTTGGCGAGCCACCAGCGGATCATCCGGTAGAGCTCGTTTACCATCTCGGCGTTGTTCCAGTTCAGATCGGGCTGGTGGACCGAGTACAGATGCATATAATATTCGTCCGTCTGCTTGTCTAGCTCCCAGACGGAGCCGCTGAAATAGGACTCCCAATTGTTCGGGAACAGGCCGTTCTGACCCGGCCGCCAGTAGTAATAGTCCCGCTTGGGGTTGTCCTTGGAGCTGCGGGATTCCTTGAACCACGGATGCTGGTCCGACGTATGGTTCAGCACGAGATCCATCATGATTTTGAGACCCCGCTTGTGCGCTTCCTCGACCAGCTCGTCAAAATCGGCCATCGTGCCGAATGCGGGATTGATCGCATAGTAATCGCTGATGTCATAGCCGTTATCAGCTTCCGGCGACTCATAGATGGGGCAGAGCCAGAGGACGTCCACGCCGAGCTCCTTCAAATAATCGAGCCGGGACAGGATGCCCCGCAGGTCGCCCTTGCCGTCCCCGTTCGAGTCCTGAAAGCTGGCCGGATAGATCTCGTAGACGACCGCTTCCTTCCACCACTTTTCGTTCACTGCCAAGCCTCCTTTATTCGTTGGTTCTGCCGGTCCGCGCACTTCCGTCAACCCTTGCCGCCCTGGAACGAAGGGTATTGGGTCATGCCGCCATCGGCAAACAGCGTGATACCGGTCACGTAGCTGGATTCGGACGAGGCGAGCCAGGCGGCCGCCGCCGCGATCTCCTCCGGCTGGCCGATGTAGCCGAGCGGGACCATCGCCTCCACGGCGGCACGCGCCTCGGGATCGGCGAACTTCGCGCCGTTGATCGGCGTCTCGATAGCACCGGGCGCGATATTGTTCACCCGGATCCCTTTGGGGGCGAATTCGAGCGCTAGCGTCTCAGTCATCAGCTTGATGCCGCCCTTGCTGGTCGCATAATGGAGAAAATGCGGCCACGGGATCTTCTCGTGGACACTGGATATGTTGATAACCCGGCCCTTGACCCCGCGCTCCAGCATGGAGCGGATCGCCTCCCGGCATCCGAGGAACGCCCCGTTCAAATTCACATCCAGCACCCGCTTCCAATTGTCCAGCGTCAGCTCCTCGGAGGGCACTTCGTTCTCGATGCCGGCATTGTTGATCATCACGTCGAGAGAGCCGAACCGATCCTCCGCGGTCCGGATCAGCTGCTTGACATCCGCTTCGTTCGTTACGTCGCCCTTGACGGCGACGGCCCGGCCGCCGGCCGCCTCAATCTCCCGGATCATCGGCTCCACATTCTGCTCGCCGCCTAGATAGTTAATGACCACATTCGCCTGCTCCCGGCCGAACCGGAGCGCCATCGCCCGGCCGATGCCGGTAGCCGCACCCGTGATGATGACCGTTGCGCCCTGCAAATCGTTGTACATCCTGATCCCTCCGATTCCTAATGAGTTGGAAACAATGATAAGACTAGTATGGCCGCCTGCAGGACAGCCGATAAAAAACTGGAAACTCTTTCTTAACCGTCTTTGCGGGAAGGGAACCGAATGTACGCAGGGTGGAGCATGTGGATAGGCAAGCTGCGACCGGCGGGGAGGGAGAACGAAGTCCGGCTATTCGGCCGGCGAGCCAGAGAATATGCCTTCGGCGCGGGTCAATCCGGTCGACCACGGCAAGGAAACGAATTCGCTCGTCCCCCTCTGGACGAGAACTACGTGCCGATCGTCCGTGCCGTGCCGATCCGCTGACGCACGAAAGCCCGCCGCCCTCTAAGGGGCGGCGGGCTTCCTCTGTTGTGCGGTCCTTCCCACTCAGCGGCAGGCAGCGTCTTCTGCTCCACCTTACTTGATCGACTGGAATCGGTCGTAGGTCCGCTGGTAAATCTGGATGAACTCGTCGAGACCGCTCTTCTTGAGCTGCGCGAGGTAGCCATCCCATTCGGCGTCGATGTTGCCGTCGATGACCCACTGGGACTGCTTCTTCTTCACGTAGCCGGTAATGTCGGTATCGAGGACGCTCAGACGGTCGGAGTCCTCCACGGTGAAGAACATGCCGGCCGGGAGCGTATGCTTCTTCATGAACGGCTGGTAGATCTGCAAGTAGGAGAGCCGGGTCTTGATCTTGTCGGAGAGTTCAATTTTCTTATACGTGTCTTCAAGAATTGCACCGGTACCGCCGAAGCAGGGGGCTTCCGTGCAGCGGAAGTCGTCATAGCTCATGCCGGCCGGCGTCGGCAGGTATTCGTACTTGTCGCCGTTTGTTTCCTTGAAGTTGACCCCAACCGGGCCGAACTGCCACTCGACGGAATGGCGCTCGTCGAACACGGTGTCGATCCAGCGCATCGTCTCCGGCACGTGCTTGTTGCTCGACGTGATGGCGAAGCCCATCTTGGAGACGGCGAGAATCTCGTACATGTTCACGAGCTGGTGGCCCTGCGGCCCTTTGAGCGGCGCAATCGGGACATAGCTCTTGGCGTTCTCCGGGCCGACGACGTTCTCGGCGTTGTAGCCGGTGAACGCGCCGAACACCGGGCCGTCCTTGCCGCGCCCTTTGGAGAAGTAGACGTTGCGGTCCTGGGTGAACGCTTCGGGATCGATCAGGCCCTGCTTGTAGAGTGAATGGAAGTAAGCGGTCGCCTCCTTGAACTCCGGGCGGGTGGCGATATAGGAAACCTTGCCGTCCTTCTGCATGATGTGCGAGGCGTTGTCGGGCAGGCCGAACGCGCCGTACAGCCCGAAGATGCCGTTCAGCTGGTTGCCGTTCACGAAGCTGAACGGAATCTCGTCCTTTTTCCCGTTGCCGTTCAAATCTTTGTCCTTGAATGCCTTGAGCACCTGCTCAAATTCGGCGGTGGTCGTCGGCACGGAGAGGCCGAGCTTATCCAGCCACTGCTTGTTGACGAACAGTACCTCGCCGAGCTCGTTGGCGCCTTCCGTAATGACGGTCGGAATCGAGTAGATATGGCCGTCCGGCGCGGTGATGACTTTTTTTACGTCCGGCTGCTTCTCGAGCATTTTCTTGATGTTGGGGGCATACTGGTCGATCAGCTTCTCGAGCGGAATGAGCATCCCCTGGGTGCCGTATTTGAGAATATCCGAATCGGTCAGGCTGCCGCTTCCGAAGAAGGCGTCGGGCAGGTCACCGCTTGCGAACATCAGGTTCTTCTTTTCCTGATAGCCCTGGTCGGACGCGTCCCAGTTGATATGGATGTTGGTGAGCTGCTCCATATCCTGCACGACCTTTAGCTGGTCCGTGCTCTTCTTCTGCTGCGGCGTCTTGGCGGTGACGAGTTTCAGGTTCAGCTTGGTTTTGACGATCGGGTAGCCGGTTCCGATCGCCTCGCTTTCCGCTTGGGCGGTGGACTTGCCTCCGTTCTCCGGCTCCTTGGAGCAGCCGGCGAGGACCGCCCCCGAAGCGAGAGACAGGAGCAGGACGGGCGGGAGGAGCTTCTTCATGCGCATTTGCATTCCCCTTTCTGGATATGGAAGAAGAGTGGATTATCCCTTTAACGAGCCGATCATGATGCCCTTCACAAAATACCGCTGCAGGAACGGATACAGCACGAGGACGGGAAGGCTTGATACGATGATGACGCCGTACTTCATGATGTCGACTATCCGCAGCATGCCGCCGTCATCCCCGGCACCCGCGACCACGGAGTCGGCCGGAGCCTCGTTGACGATCAGGATCTCCCGGAGGACGAGCTGCAGCGGATACAGCGTCTCGTCCCGCAGATAGATCAGCCCTGGGAAGTAGGCGTTCCAGTGGGCGACGGCATTGAACAGCACCATGACCGCCACGATCGGCAGCGACAAGGGAAGGACGATCTTCAGGAAGAAGCGGGTGATGGAGCAGCCGTCCATCTCGGCCGCTTCCTGCAGCTCCTTCGGAATGGTCGTCTGGAAGAACGTGCGGGCGATAATGATGTTGTAGGCCGTCACCGCTCCCGGCACGATCTGCGACCAGATCGTGTTCGTCATGCCCAGGTTCTTGATGAGCAGGTAGGTGGGAATGAGGCCGCCGCCGAAGAACATGGTGAAGACGATCAGGAACATGAAGAACTGGCGGCCCACCAGATCGGAGCGGGAGAGGGCGTAGGCTCCCGTCAGCGTCAGGACGACGTTCAGGGCGGTGCCGACCGAGGTATAGAGCAGTGTGTTCTTGTAGCCGGTCCAGATCTTATCCTCCAGGAAGATCCGGTGGTACCCCTCGAAGGTGATGCCCTTGGGCAGCAGCCAGACGCCTCCGGTGTTCACGCTGTCCGGATCGCTGATAGACGAGATGACGACGACGTAGAGCGGATACAGCACCGCCAGCATGAGGAGAGTCATGAACGTATAGTTGGCCAGATCGAACAGGCGGTCGAATCGGCTTTTTTGGGAGACACGCAAGGCGGGTTCCTCCTTTCGGGTGCGGGATGGGCGGCGCTTACCACAGGCTGTTCTGCTTCAGCCGCTTGGCAATCGTATTGACGGTGATCAGCAGGATGAAATTGACACCTGCGTTGAACAGGCCGACGGCGGCGCTGTAGCTGTACTGGGCGCTCAAGAGGCCCGACTTGTACACGTAGGTCTGGATCACCTCGGAGGCATCCATGTTGAGCGCGTTCTGCATCAGGTAGACCTTCTCGAAGCCGACGGTCATGAAGCTGCCGACGTTCAGGATAAGCAGGATGGTGACGGTCGGCAGAATCGAAGGCAGGTCGATATGCCAGATGCGCTGGTACTTGTTGGCGCCGTCCATGATGGCAGCTTCGTGCAGATCCGGACTGACGCTTGTAAGCGCTGCCAAATAAATAATCATCGACCAGCCAGCATTTTGCCACAGCCCCGAGAAGACGAAGATCGTCTTGAACCATTCGGGCCGGGCCATGAAGTAGACCGGATCGCCTCCAAAAACCTTGATCACCTCGTTCACGAGTCCGCTTCGCGGGGAGAGGAAGGCGATCAGCATGCCGACGATGACGACGGCGGAAATGAAGTGCGGTGCGTAGGTGACGGTCTGGACCCACTTTTTGAAGCGCATGTGCTGGATCTGGTTGAGCAGGAGTGCCAGGACGATCGGAACGGGGAACGACACCGCCAGCTCGTACAGGTTGAGCAGGATCGTGTTCTTCAGCACAATGGTGAACTGCGGCGAGTTAAAGAACCGTTCAAAATGGGTGAAGCCCGCCCACGGGCTGTCCCAGATGCCCTTGATGGCGATGAAGTTTTTGAAGGCGATCTGGAGTCCATACATCGGACCGTAATGAAAGATAAGGAAGTAGATCAACGTTGGCAGCAGGAACAAATACAATTCGTACGTTCTGCCGATCCGCTTCCAGACGGAGGAACGGGACCGGGCTCGGGTGACGGGCAGCGCCCGCACGGTATTCGGTTGCGCTTGCTTCAAAGACAACCCCCCCTCTGATTGTGTCGGTTCAAGCAACTCCAGAATAGCCGCCGGGCCGGGCGGGCGTAAATATGCGAATCGGTCAGCCGATCGGCGAATCGTCCGGAGGCCGTGAGCCCTTGTGCCGCCTGACTTGGCTGGCTGTGCAAGGGCTCCATCCGAGCCGGAGGAAAGGACCGATGGGCGTCCAGCTGGCCTGCCCGGCCAGCGGTTCGGAAGCGTGCCGCCTCGTCAGTATCATTCGGCGGCGGGCCCTCACAAAGGTTCGGCGGAAGTCTCCCGGGCTGCCTGCAGCCGGCGGAATTCGCCGGGCGTCATCTGCAGCCGCTGTTTGAATTTGCGGATGAAGCTGGACACGTCGTAATAGCCGATCCGCTGCACGACCTCTTTGAGCTGCAGGTCGCTCTCCGCGAGCAGCTCCTTGGCCCGCTCCAGCCGATAGTGATCCATGTAGTCCATGACCGTCTGGCCGGTCTGCTTCTTGAACGAGGCGATCAGGTGCGAGCGGGAGACGGCGAAGTGCTCGGCCATCCGCTGCACGGAGAAGCCGTGGTCCTGGTAGCAGCTCTGGATATAGGCGATCCAGGCGTCCGCTTCGCCGCGCTCCCGCCCCTGTCCGGCTTCCGCGGACTCCTTGATCAGGAGGCAGATGCGGCGGACGAGCGAGACGAGGTCATGCATCGTGTCAAACTTGGCGAGGGCGAAGACGTCGGGATACGACAAGCCGCCCGCGGGCAGCGGCCGCAGCCGGTCGTGTGTCTTGAGCAGGCAGCCGAGGATGTCGTAGCAGATGCAGCGGGCGATGTGCAGCGGCAGCGGCCGCTCCTGCAGCTGGCTCTGCAGCTGCTCCAGGACGCTCTCGACCTTCACTAGATCTCCGCGCTGCATCTGCAGCACGAGCAGCTCCAGCTCTTCCTTCGGATACCAGGAGGCCGAGGAATGCTCCGCCTGAATGTCCCCGTAGGATATGAGCGAGTTGTTGCCGCGGATGAGCTTGTAATCGAGGGCGGTGGCCGCCTCGATATAGGATTTGCCGACCTGGCCGATGTCGCCGCACAGGTCGCCGACGCCTAGCGTCACCTTCATGCCCAGACCGTCCGCCAGCTCCCGGTGCAGCTGCTGGAGGAGCCGGTCCCGGATCGGCAGCTCCTCGGGGGAGACCGCGCACAGGAAGGTCAGTTTGCCGGCGTCCGTCGTGTCTACCCGGTAGCTCTCCAGATAGTGCCGGAATCGGCTCTCGATCCTGCACCGTTCGGGGTCGGCCTCGTCCGGGGAGCCGGATTCGGACCCGCAGTCGACGATCGCGACGAAGAACAGCGGCTTTGTAAAGACGAGGCCGACCTCGGCGCCCTCCGCGAGGAAGCGCTCGCGGTCGGAGACCCGGCCGCGCAGCAGGTTGAGCAGCAGATGCTGGCGTGCCGCCTCCCTGCTGCTGTCGAGCTTGGACCGGAGCAGCCGGTGGTCCTCGGCCAGCCGGCTGATTCTGCCGCTTGCCTCGTGCAGATTGCGTACCGCATCGCCCCAGTGCCTGCCGATGTAGGCGAGAAGCTGATCGACCGGCCGGTAATTCAGGCGCATCAGGATGTAGATGAAAACGCTGCCAATCGCCAGGACGACAAGCACGGAGAGGAAGAATTGAGTCCTCACCTGATTCACTTTGGCCATAAAATCGGCCTCCGGCAGAAGCGTCACATACGTCCAGCCGCTCGCTCCCGGGCTTAGCGCCGAGACGACGTACGACCGGTCCTGAAACGAGGCGACCGTTGTCCCGCTGCGGGCTGCCTGGATCGTTTCCCGGAACGCGGGAGTTTCCAGGTAGGGCTCATGGTGCAGCGCCGCGACGATCCGGCCGTCCGGGCCGACGATCACGGAGTTGCCGTTGCGTTCCTCCAGCGCACCCTCCAGCAGCTTCCGGACCGACTCCTCCTCCACGAAGAAGAGCACCGCGCCGTACGGATTCGGGCTGTTGTAGGGAACCGGCACGAGGTAGGTCAGAGCACGTTCCGAGCTGATTTCCTTGGAGACGAGAGGCTCCGCGGGACGCAGCTGCGGCTTGGTCAGGCTGCGAAGGTCGCGCAGGAATTTCTCGGCGGGCCAGTCGCGGAACCGGTAGATGTCGCTTGCGAACAGCGAGACGGGATATGTCGTATGAGAGGCGTACATGTAGTCGCTGTCCTTGAGATACAGGACAAGCTGGCGGGTGAACGGATTGGCGGCCGTGTAGCGGAGCGTCTGCATCGCGTCGATGGCATAGGACATCGACCGGTTCAGCTTCTCCGGCGTGAGCTCGGGCTTGGACGAGATGTCGATAGCGATCTTGTTCATTTCGTCAATCTGGGCGGCAAAAGCGGTCCTCGCCTGCTCCAGCACGTGGCGGTGCCCGAGCGCGATCTCCTCCTGGAGAATCCCGACGAAGCGCTGGTAGATAAGCAGGCCGATGAGCAGAATCGGAATCAGCAGGAGAATGACGTAGGAGAGCAGATAGTGATAGAACAGCGGCAGTCTAGTTCTTCTCATACGAACCGATCTCCTTTCGAATCAAGTCGGCGGAAAAACGATAACCCGCGAGGAGCGCGGGTTATCGGTCGTCTGGCTATCATCAGGCTTGAACGAGGGCTTCCTTGGACGGCGGGGCGTATTCCTTGGCATGGAAGGGGCCGCCCTCCTTCATGACGGTCCAAAGAGGATCCGTATCCCAGCGCATCGAGGCCATCATGCCGTCGTGCCAGTCCTGGTAGTAATAGACCGCCTCCCGGCAGACATCCGGCCGATCGTCCGCGAGGTTGACCTGTTCGTACGGGTCCTGTTTCAGATCGAAGAGCATCTCCCGCGGGAATCCGTGGTGCCCGTCGTGATAAGTACGGATATAGAGCCAGTCGCCGAACCGGACGCTGCGCTGGCAGACGTGGGCACACTGCGAGAGGACGAGGTAGGGCCGGCCCTGCTCCTCTCTGCCGTCGAGCGCTGCGGCATAGCTGCTCCCGTCCCAGCTGGCCGGAGCGGTCCCGCCGAGCAGCTCGGCGAGCGTGGGGGCGAGATCGAGCTGGTAGTGCAGCCCGTCATCCACGGCGCCGCGCCGCTTGCCCGGCCACCGGATGATCATCGGGATATGGCAGGTGGCCTGGTCGGCCGTCCCGTGCTCGGAGTAAATCCCCAGTTCGCCCATGCTTTCGCCGTGGTCGCTGCTGATGAGGATGACAGTGTCGTCCAGGACGCCCTGCGCCTCGAGGCTCTGCAGCAGCTGCCCGATATGCCCGTCGACGTAGCGGATGGCGGCGTCGTAATTGTCCAGAATGACGCGCAGGTCATCTTGCTTTTGGATCGGCTTGCCGTGCCGGGGATACCGGGAATAGTGCGTCCGGGCGAGGCTGTTCATGTCGCGCAGGCTATGCTGGCCGTCCTTGCGCATATGCTCCTCGAAGACGTCCTCCGACAGCCAGTCCGGCAGCGGTTCGTCCGCGAACGGCTGGCCATGCTCGGCGGGCACCCGGTATGGCGTATGCGGGTCCCAATAATTGACGTGCAAATACCAGTTCTCTCCCGCCGCATTCGCTTCGATCCACTTGAGCACGGAGGGGGTCACTTCCTCGGCGCTCTCGCCGCCCCGTCTGCCGACGTTATGCACCTCGTTGAAGCCGGCATAGAACGTCCAGGCGGAATGCCGTTCCGCGAACGTGCTGATCAGCGCCGTATGCAGACCCTGCTTGCGGAGGAACGCCGGCAGGCTCTCATGTCCCAGTCGGTCGCTGAACGAGCGGTCCGGCCCCTCGTGCCGGTAATCCCCGGCGGTGCCGCCGTGGCCGATCAGCCCGGTATGAATGCCGAAGCGTCCCGACAAGAGGGCAGTTCGGGAGGGGGCGCAGGGGGCATCGGACGTATAGTAGTTTTGGAACCTGACTCCTTCGGCCGCGATGCGGTCGATATTCGGGGAGGTGTTGCGGTGGTAGCCGTAGCAGCCCAGATGATCGGGGCGCAGCGAATCAATGTCCAGATACAGAATTCTCAAGCGGCTTCATCCCTTTCCGGCGTGTTCTAATTTCCTGCTGGATGTTCCCTGTTCTTACTGTAAAATTGGAACCGCTTTCGCTCAATGTACTCCCGCAACTCTTGGTTGTAGAATTGTAACTTTTTGTGCGGCGCCTCAGGAGAATGTCCTCTTGCTGGCCGCCAGCTTCCTGCGGAACAGGCCGGGCGTCATCTTGTAGTCGCGCTGGAACATCCGGTTGAAGTAGGAAGCATCGTAGAAGCCGCATTCCGAGGCGATTCTCTCAATCGTGTAATCAGGGTTGTCCAACAGCTGAAGGGCGCGCTTCATTCGCAGCTTGTGGACCATCGTCATCGGCGGAATGCCGTAAACCTTATGGAACAGCCGGCTGAAATAGACCGGGTTGAGGTGCGCAAGCCGGGCCAGCTCCTCGCGGGTGATCCGCTGCCGCAGATTCGCTTCGATATACGGGATGACCGGGGCGAGGCGGTCGGGAGAGGCCGGCTCTTCGTCCATTCTCTTCTGCTGCCCGATCCGGGCGCTCTCGAGAATCTCGTTCAGCAGCTGGAAGGTGAGCATCGTCGACTGCATGTCCCGCAGGCCGTCCTCCGGCCGGTTCCAAACCGACTTGAGCAGGAGGAAGGTTTGCTCGTACTGCAGCGGATTCAGCAGCGTGACGACGCGCGGCAAGGGATACAGCTGGAAGAAGTCGACCTGGTCCATTACGCTGAGCGTCAGGTTCACGTACATATGGGTGCCGGGCTTGTCGGAGTAGACCGAGAAGGGGATATGCGGCCGATGGACCATGACGTCGCCGGTCCGGGCGGCGTCGCTCTTGCCGTCGGCTATCGTCCGCAGCGAGCCCTCCGCGATGAAGGAGAAGGACACAAAGGGCTGGGCCTCTTGGTAGAGGCGATGGGTGGAATAGCCGAAGTCGTTGACCTGGTAGAGGGAGAACCGGATGTGCTCGTGGATGCTGACCGCCATGGAGGACCGCTCCTTTGCTCATAGATTACTCCCATCATAGTGGATGGAGCGGGGCGGGAGGAAGGACTCGGCGCTCAAAAAGAGGACGATTGGCGCAGCATTGGGGCTCCGCACAGGGATGGGCATAGGAAGGATAAGACGTGGATTCCGGACACACAAAAAGAGCCCGCATGCGCGGCACCGCGCGTACACGGGACGAATAGACGAATAGACGAAAAGACGGAGGACCCGGCGCTTGCCGGACCCGAAAAAGGAGGCCTCCTCGAACGGGCTATATGGCACTCGTCTTGTTGGATGCGGAATCGATCACATCGGGATCGGTGACGTTCGAGATCGGCAGGCTGGTGGGCGACAGATCGCCGTTCAGCTCGCCGAATGCCTGGTTACGCTTGTAAGACACGAACTGGTCGATGTATTGCAGCGAGCCTGCATTCACTACGGAAGAATTGTCTACCGTATTGACCTTGAAGCCGAGAAGATTGATCTGCATGGGGGTGAAGAAAATCATCGGTTCGCCTCCTCGTCGCTCTTCTTGCGTTACAGGATGCTGATCTTCCGGGAGGGGCTGTCGATCCAGTCGGCGTCGGCTACCCAGGAGACCGGCAGCACCATCGGGGAGTCGTCCCCATTCTGTTCGCCGATGCCTTGGTTCCGCTTGTAGGAGACGAAGAGATCGATGTGCTGGCTCGGACCGACGGTCATCGAAGCGGCATTGTCGAGCGAATTGACCTTGAAGCCCAGCAGGTTCACTTCCACGGGCGCGAACAGCATGGATTCCTCACTCCTTGGTTAGCGGTATGGGCAGAGGCCCCGATTCAAACAGGGAGGGGGCGTCGATCTGATCCCGGTCGTCCACGAAGCTCCTCGTGCCGACGAAATTACTGCAGTCCCCCATGTTCTGGCCGAGCCCCATCGTTTTCTTGTCGGAGTTGTGCCAATCCGCCAGCACGTTCTGGCCGACGTTGATCGCCGAGGCGTTCTCGAACGAATTTACTTTGATGATATTGATGTTGATGACAATCTGAGGCGCTGGAAATGCCATGGCCGACCCTTCCCTCTCTTCAAGATTGTGCGGAGCCGGGACGCGGGCTGCGGGAGACGGTTCCTTTGACATATTGGCCCGGCTGGTCCACGAGATCGTCGTCGAGCGTCATGGCGATGGGGAACAGGCGGACGGTCCGGTCGGCCAACTGCTGGCCGAAGCCCTGGCTTTTTTTGGCCGTTACCTTGCGGCTGACGGCCCATACCGATCCCAGGGAGATTGTGCTGTTCTGATCCGCATTACGAATAGTCATGCCTCCGATGTTGATCTGCGTCGGCTGAAACGACGTCATAAGCTTCCTTCCTTTCCCGCTTGGCAATTGTAGGGACGGTGCGTCTGTTCAGCATATTCCCGGCCTGCCCGCATTATGACGGAAGGGGGCCGTAAAGAAGGACAAATAAATGCGGAGAGCGGACATATGTATGTAAAGAGACGAGGAGCGGGGGTGCCGGCGCTCCATCAGCTGGGGAGGGGAGAAGCGGGCGTGAATGCGGACAAGATCAAAAAGCTGCTGGAGCTGTCCAAAAACCTGGCCGGCGGAGACGTCTGGCCGGACATGCTCGAGCATGCGGACGCGCAAGAGGTGCTGAAGCAGCATCCCTTCTTTTCCAAAGAAAAGCCGGATGGTCCGCCCCTCTATCCGGCGGCCGATGTCCTGATCCAGATGGACGAACTGATCGTTCTCGTCGACCTGCCCGGCGTCCGCAAGGAAGACGTGCAGCTGTGCGTCGACGGGGACCAGGTGCTCATTCAGGGGACGGCCAGGCAGCCGTTCCCGCAGGGCAGCGCGTACCTCAGGGAACGGTTCCAGGGGGAGTTCCAGCGCGCCATTCGCCTGCCGCGGAGAGTGGATGCGGATGCCGGGAAGATTCGGGCATCCTTCGGCGAGGGTCTGCTCACGATCCGGATCCCGGGACAGACGGCGGAGCGCCGGCCGATCCGGATTGAATAGAGGCAAAATAAGGAATGCAGGGTGATGCAGTCATGTTGTTCCTGGAATGGTTCCGCAGGGGCCCGAGCGCAGCAGAGGTCCGGCTGCGGGTCCAACTGGCCGAATTGGAAGGGCAGCTGAAGGTGCTGGAGGAGCGGCTCCGCTGCCTTGCAGAGAGCAAGGAGCAGGCGAGCCCTCCAACGGTCATCATTCACCGTGCGGAGAAGCTCGTCATTGAGAAAATAGACCACAGCAACCATTTCGGCACGATCGACATCAAGGAGCTGACGGGGCGGCTGAACATAGGGGCGAACTATTCGGGCTTCCTTCCTCTTCCGGACGCCCCCACCGTTCCGAAGAAGGAGGGGGAGGGGAACGGGAAGGTGTCCGGGACTGAGGGGGTGCCCCGCTGTCATGTCCGCGCGAAGGACGGGCTGTAGGCTTGCTTTGCCTTTGTTTGGGACAGGCTGCACAGCGGGCGGGTTAACGAAACCGCACAACCGGCTGCTCCTTTTGCAGCGCTCGTATCTCCTCCGCGATGCACCGGACACCGGGTTCGATGAGCTCCTCCTCGACCTGGGAGAGACTCAGCCGGATGACCGAATCTTTTTCGTGCCCCGGCAGATACATGCGGCGGGCGTCGTCCACATAGACCTGCCTCGCCTGGAGCCGCTCGATCAGTCGGGCGGCTTTGAGCGGTTTGGGCAGCTCGATCGCCGCATAGAAGCCGGAGAGAGAGCCCGAATAGGCCGAGGAGGGAGGCAGGTGAGTGCGGCAGGCCGCCTGCAGCCGGATCGCCTTGGCCGTATAGATCACCCGCATCCGCTGGATATGCGCCTGGAACATGCCGCTCTTCAGGTAGAGCTCGAGCGCACCCTGCATAAGGACGGGCGTATGCAGGTCGGCGGCGAACTTGGCGTTCACGAACGCCTCCCGTATCGAGGAAGGGATGACCGCCAGGCCGAGCCGCATGCCGGGGAGCATAACCTTTGAGAAGCTCTTGGTGTAGATCACCCGCCCGGACGGATCATAGGCGAACATCGGGTCCAGCTTGGTGTTGGGGTCGAGGTCGCCGAGGTAATCGTCCTCCACGATATAGACGTCGTACCGCTGCGCCAGCTCGACGATTCTTCGCTTCTCCGCATTCGTATAGCTGTATCCGGTCGGGTTATGAAAGCGGGAGACCGTGTAGAAGAACTTGATGTCCCCCTCCCGAAAAAGCCGCTCCAGCCGGTCCATATCCACGCCGTTCGGCGTTACGTCGATCCCGTATGCGACCGCCCCTTGCTGCTTCACCGACTCGACAAAGGCCGCGTGAGTGGGCTGCTCGACGCAAAGATGACGCTTTCCGCTCGGAAAGGGCAGCGACACCAGCAGATGCAGTGCCTGCTGGGAGCCGGTCGTCACGCATACCCGGCCGGGCTCCGTGAACACCTGACTGTCACGCAAATAGCGGACCAGCCCCTCCCGAAGCGACAGGAGGCCCTGTGGATCGGAATAGGCGAACATCTCTTCCTTGTACAGGTCGATGGCCTGGTTGATGCAGTGCTGGTAATCCCGGTACGGCATCGCCGCCGGATCCGGTCCCGCGGACAAAAAGTCGATGCCCAAGCCCTTTGCCGGCGGCGTCCTGGGAGGTCGGGGCCCCTCCACGACATAGTACCCGCTCTTCGCCACGGAGTAGACCGTATGGCTCTTCTCCAGCTGCGAGAACGCCTTGATCACCGTGTTGTTGCTGCAGGAGAACCGCTCGGCGAGTGCCCGGATGGACGGAAGCCTGCTCCCCGCAGGGAAGGAGCCGTCCCCGATCCGCTGTTCGATATACTGCATGACCTCGGAATACTTCATCTCGCCACCGCCTCTCCATCTGTAGGGGTACAACCCCGTATTCTGTTTCTTCCTCTCTCGGACTGCCCTACGTATACTTTACCTTACCAAATGCATTTGGGTAGATGGAGTCTGATTCGGTGGCCACCCGAACTCCTGCCGACTGGCAGAACAGAGGAGGAATGAGAATGAAGAACCGAAAAAGCTGGGTCAGGCTCGCCGCTTCGCTGATGCTGGCCGCCGTCCTGCTAATCGTCGCGGCCGGCGCCGGCGTGAGGCCGAGCCCCGGGGAGGCGGAGCTTGCCCCCTTGTTTGGAGGTGTCAAAGGAACCGCAGTGATCAAAAATATAAAAACCGGCCGCACTTATGTGTACAACCAGGATAGAAGCGAAGAGCGCTTCACGCCGGAGTCCAGCTTCAAGGTGGCGAACGCGCTGATCGGACTGGAGGAACGGGCGGTCGAGGACGAATATGAAGTGAAGCGGTGGGACGGGACCGTCCGGGAGTTCGACGTCTGGAACCGGGACCACACCCTCGCCTCGGCGATGAGGCATTCCGCCATCTGGTATTACCAGGCGATGGCGAAGGACATCGGAGAGGGACGGATGCAGGCGAATCTCGACCGGATCAGCTACGGCAACCGCGATCTATCGGGCGGCATCGACCAGTTCTGGCTGAACAGCAGCCTGAAAATCTCCGCTCGGGAGCAGGCGGCTTTTATTGAGAAGCTGGTGAAGGAAGAGCTTCCTTTCTCTAAGCAGACGATGAAAACCGTCAAGCGCATCCTGATCGACCAGGAGGCGGATACGTACACGGTTCACGGGAAGACGGGCACGAGGCTGTCGGATATGGGCCTCGGCTGGTATGTGGGCTATATCGAGACGGACAAGGCCGACTGGGTGTTCGCCACCAACATCGACGGGAGCGGCTCCCAGGCGAAGCAGATGACGCTGGAAGCGCTGAAGCGTCTGCACATAATGAAGGACGAAGAGAAGTCAGGGCGCCGATGAACGGCGGGCGGGACGGATAAGAAAATAGGCCATACCGAGCAAGCGCGGTCCAGTTTAGGATCGTGCTTGCTTGTTTGTATATCCGAACGTTTGTGTTTTAGGTTATAGGGATAGTTCGTGAAAATAGGGGGGAGTTAGGGAAAAAGCATTGACACCCGGAACGATCTTGCGTATTCTAGACCATGCAGCAACGACTCGTATATCCCCAAAACCATGGCTTGGGGGTTTCTACAAGGAGCCTACGGATCCTAACTACGAGTACGGGAGCGTGTACCTATCGCTACCTGTACTTGGCGTTAGGATTTTTTATTTGGGTTTGATAAACAAGGAGGCGTAAGAAAGATGGACCAATGGTTTCGGTTAAAGGAACGGGGGACGTCCCTGCCGACGGAGGTGCTCGCGGGCGTCACGACGTTTTTGACGATGGTGTATATCGTCATCGTGAATCCGGGCATTTTGAGCAGCGCGGGAATGGACTTTCACGGCGTGTTCGTGGCGACGGTGCTTGCGAGCATCGCCGGCACCCTTATTATGGGGCTCGCCGCGAACTACCCGATCGTCGTCGCCCCGGGGATGGGGCTCAACGCCTACTTTGCGTTCAGCGTGGTGGGCGGAAGTGGCATCTCCTGGCAGACGGCTCTCGGCGCCGTGTTCGTGGCGGGGATCCTGTTCGTGGCGTTGTCCCTCACGTCCTTCCGCTACATGCTGCTCGATGCGATCCCGGCCAGCCTTAAGCATGCAATCACGGCGGGGATCGGGCTGTTCATCACCTTCATCGGCCTGCAAAACGCCAAAATCGTCGTCGACTCGCCGTCCACGCTGCTGACGCTCGGTTCGCTGACGGAGCCGATGACGCTGCTGACGATCATCGGGCTCGTCGTGACGCTGATTCTAATGAGTTATCGGGTGAAAGGGTATTTGTTCCTCGGCATGCTCGTTACGGCCGTGCTGGCCTGGTTCATGGGTCTGCTCGTCCTGCCGGAGCAGGTGGTGGCGCTGCCAACGGGACTTGCGGCCACGGCGTTCCAGATGGATTTGACCGGCGTGTTCGCGAACGGCCTGTACGCCGTCATCTTTACCTTCCTCTTGATCACCCTGTTCGACACGACAGGCACGATGCTGGGCGTGGCGGAGCAGGCGGGACTGCTGAAGGACGGCAAGTTCCCCCGTTCCCGCGGCGCACTGATGGCCGATGCGATCGGCACGACGACGGGAGCGCTGCTCGGCACGAGTCCTACGTCGGCGTACATCGAATCCAGCGCGGGTGTTGCAGTAGGCGGGCGGACCGGCCTGACGGCGGTGACGGTCAGCCTGCTGCTCGGCCTGACGCTGTTCTTCTCGCCGGTGATCGCGGTGCTTGCCTCCATCCCGGCGATTACGGCGCCGTCGCTCATTATCGTCGGCTTCCTGATGATCAGCGTGGTGCAGAAGATGGAGTGGACCGACTTCGAGGTGGCGATCCCCGCCTTCCTGATCATCGTCCTCATGCCGCTTACGTACAGCATCTCGACGGGAATCGGCGTTGGCTTCATCGCCTATCCGGTGCTCAAGGCGGTCCGGGGCAAGTGGCGCGACGTGCACCCGATCTTTTATTTGTTCGCCGTCCTGTTTTTCATTCAGCTTGCTTTCTTCAGTCATTAACGGGACAAACAATCGTCTTAAACCGAACGGCCGGGTGTGGAGAAACAGCGGCTATGGCCCTTCTATCGAGGGCTGTCCCGCTCGCCTTCTACCCATGAATGGAGAACGCGAAAGACCGGAACGTGGTTCCGGTCTTTTTTTTCGTCGATGCGGGAGAAGACCCGCTACCTTGCCATACAGCTGTCACTAGGATTGGGTATGCTGGGATCAGGTGTTCGCTCAGGACCCGCCTTACAACAGATAAAAAGGAAGTGGAATTCGATGAAGCAAACAAAAAGCAAGCTGGGGATTATCATCACCGGGCTGCTGCTCGCGATCCTGATGGCCTCCATGGATAACACGATCGTGGCGACAGCGATGGGAACGATCGTCGGCGAGATCGGCGGCCTCGACCGGTTCGTCTGGGCAACGTCGGCTTATATGGTCGCGGAGATGGCGGGCATGCCGATCTTCGGCAAGCTGTCGGACATGTATGGACGCAAGCGGTTTTTCGTCTTCGGCATTGTGGTCTTCATGCTCGGCTCCGCCCTGTGCGGCACGGCCGGGACAATCGTTCAGCTGAGCCTGTATCGGGCCGTTCAAGGCATCGGCGCGGGCGCGATGGTCTCCATTGCCTTCACCATTATGTTCGACGTCGTACCGCCAGAGAGCCGGGGCAAGATGACGGGGATGTTCGGCGCCCTATTCGGGTTGTCGAGCGTTGCCGCACCGCTGCTCGGCGGGTATATCACCGACCACCTTCACTGGGTGTGGATTTTCTACATCAACCTGCCGCTGGGGCTGATCGCGTTCGTGCTCGTCGCCTTCTTTTATAAAGAGTCGGCCGTTCATACCCGGCAAAAGATCGACTACCTCGGCGCCGTTCTTCTCGTGGCTGCGATTGTCTGCCTCATGCTCGGGATGGAGCTCGGAGGCAAACAGTTCGCGTGGGGATCTCCGCAAATTCTGGGGCTGTTCGTAGGCTTCGCTGGCTTGACCGCCCTGCTCGTATTGGTGGAAAGAAAAGCGGAGGAGCCCATCGTCTCGTTCCGGATGTTCCGCAGCCGGCTCTACACGACCAGCAATCTGGTCGCCATGCTGAGCGGCGCGGCGTTCATGACCGCCTCCATGTTCATCCCTATCTACATGCAGGGCGTGCTGGGCGGCAGCGCGACGAACGCCGGGCTGCTCCTCCTGCCCATGATGGCCGGCTCGGTCGTCACGGCAACGCTGGGCGGCATGCTTATGGCGAAGCTGCCGTACCGGACGATTCTCATCCCGACGCTGCTCCTTCTGATCGCGGGCCTGGCGCTCTTGACCGCGTTGAGGCCGGATTCGCCGCGCAGTCTGATCACCGCCTACATGATCCTGGTCGGTCTCGGGATCGGCTCCTCCTTCTCGGTGCTGAGCAGCGCGGCCATCCACTCCTTCCCTGCTTCGCAGCGGGGGGCGGCGACTTCGACGCTGAACTTCAACCGGTCGCTCGGGATGACGCTCGGCATCACGATATTCGGTATCCTCCAGAGTCACTCCTTGACGGACCGGCTGACCCGCGCATTCGGTGGCGGAGGCGCTGCCGTACCGGACGCAAGCCTTGACCTCGGCGACCCGTATGTCCTGATGAATCCTGCCATCCGGCAGACGATGGATGCCCAGGCGCTCGGGACCATAACAGATGGCTTATCGTCCTCGATCGCGTGGACGTTCGCCTGGAGCCTGGTCCCCGCCGCTCTCGCGCTTGGGTCGGCGCTGCTGATGAGCCGGGAGAAGCTGAATCCGGCCGGGCAGACCGACGGATATGCCGCTTCGCATTGAGAGACGGACGGAGAGCATGAGAAGGGCGAGAAGAACGTGGAAATCCGAAGGCCGGAGGTGAGCTCCGCTGCCGGAGACGGCTGCTAGGCAGGGTTCGTACAGCGGCCGTAACAAGAAAGCGGCAGCCTTTTGGGCTGCCGCTTTCGCATCGCTTTCGCATCGCTTTCGCATCGCTTTCGCATCGCTTTCGCATCGCTTTCGCATCGCTTTCGCATCGCTTTCGCATCGCTTTCGCATCGCTTTCGCTAGGCCTGCAAAAAGTCGAGCACCGCTTCATTGACGAGCTCGGCTTGCTCGATTGTCAAGCCGTGACCGGCACGGGGGATCAGTCCGGTGCGGACGTCGGGCATAAGGCGGCTTGCTCTTTCCAGCATGCGATGCGGATTGTAGATGACCTCCTGATCGCCGACGAGCAGGAGCGTCTTCATCGTGAGCCGCTGCAGGACGTCGTCTTTGAACACAGACGGGGCAAGCCGCATTTGGGGAATGCAGTTAATGCCGGATACCTTGAACTGCCGGATCACGGTATCGGCACGCTCATCCGGCTGGTAGGAGGGACTCAGGAACCACTCGACTTCTCTCTGGATCCGCTTTTCGTTCGGGAAGAGAACCGCCGGATATACCTTGAATAAAAACTTGGGCGTTATCCTCCCGATCCCCGCCGCCGGAGCGAACAGCACCATCCGGCGCACTCGGTCCGGGGCATGCAGCGCCGCATTCATCGCCAGCCACCCGCCCATGGAATGGCCGGCGACGACAGCCGAGGAGAGGCCGAGTCCGTCCATGACGTCGACCAGCCATTCTGCGGCATCCTGCCGCGATTTGATCAGCCGGGTCATCCGGCCTTTGCCCATATCGCCTAGCGTATCCAAGGCATAGACGCGGTAACGGGAAGCGAAGGCTTCGATATTGGGATACCACATCGTGGCGCTGAAGGTCATGCCGTGCAGCAGGACGAGAGGCGGCGCGTCCTCCTGCCCTGCCGTGACCAAGTGTGTTTCCCCGAATCGAGTGGCGACCATCCGTTCCTCGTAGGGGACCGGCCACAGCTTCAGCGTGGTGTCGTATGCGCGAAGAAAGTCCTCCTCCTTTCCGTTTTTTCGCAGAATGCTGATCGTTTCGGCCATAGGCGGCACTATCCTTTCCGTTCTATCTAGAGCTAGGCGGTTTGTACGGGCGGCAATGCCGGCCTCCGGCTGCATCGGCAAGCGGGACGACAAAAAGGGTGCCGGCCTGGCACCCCTTTCGGACTTCGCCGCAAAGCTGCGCCTGCCCGAAGCTGACGGAAGCGGCAGCGGAATAGCCTGCTGCCGTGCAATCCGTCACAAACCGACATTCTGTATCTAAAGTAAGCGACGCGCAGAGTACTGTCAATAAATGTTTGCAATGGAAGCGAACCGCCAGTTTAGGGGCTTCTATATGGACGTCAGGGGGTCACCGTTCCGTCCGAATCGTCCGCGCATCCTTTGCGTACAAAATGCTCGCGCCAGCCCCCGGCCTCGTCGATCTCAAGACCGTTCAAGCGGGAGCCGAAGCAGCAGCCGCCGTCGATGCCGATTTTGTCGCCGCCGTCCCAGACGCCTTCCGTTTCCTGCAGACGAAGAGTCGGGGTATGGCCGAAGATGACCGGCTTGTCCAGACTAGTCGGGTGCTGGAAGAACGCTTCCCGGATCCACAAGAAATCCCGTTCCGGCTGGGTTCTCCAATCCGCTGCGGCGGGATTGATGCCGGCATGCACGTAGAGGAAGTGGTCGTCCTCATGGTAGAGCGGCAGCTCATTCAAAAAGGCGATATGGGAGGCAAATGCTTCGCGGACATTGCGCTTCTGCCTCTCGTAATCTTCCCACGCGAATCCTTCCGTCAGCGGTTCCTCACCGGTGAAGCTGGCCAGCGTCTGGAGCCCTCCGTTGCGGATCCAGCGTTCGTCCTGGCCTTCGAGCAGCAGGGCGTCGAGCATCAGCTGCTCGTGATTGCCCCGCAGGGCGATGACGTTCCCTTGTTCGGACAGGCGCATGATCTCCTCGATGACGCCTCGGCTGTCGGGACCGCGGTCGCAGTAGTCGCCCAGGAGCAGCAGCTGGTCGTCCGCCGGCTCGTAACGGACCAGAGCCAGCAGCTTCTGGAATTCGTCCAGGCAGCCGTGAATATCGCTTATCACTAGTTTGCGCAAGGCGGTTCTTCCTTTCCCTCGGGTCCCCGTTCCTGTGAGGAAGCCCGTCTCTCTCGTTCTGTCTATCATAATCCTTAACCGCATGGCGGAAAAGGGTATGCGTGCGTCGGGCCTTCCAACGGGGGGAAGCAGAAGGCGTAGGCGGCGAATGCCGGGTGAAACGGGTATACTGGAGAAAGATGACCAGAAAGACGAGAGGCATGGCAATAAAACCGAGGCGGAGGGTAAGTGGAGGAAGTACATGACGATCGTTAACAGGCAGACCGCCGGCCGCCGGACGAAGGAGGAAGCTGCTATTGAAAGTTCACGAGGCGAATGATTCGCAGGCAAACGAGCCGGGGGTAACCGTAGAGCGGCTGGAGACGGCGGCGCTGGCGATGGGGTGCTTTTGGAGTCCGGATGCGCTGTTCGGCTCTCTGCCCGGCGTCGTGCGCACCGAGGTTGGATTCGCGGGAGGCACGACGGCCGAGCCGACCTACCGGCAAATAGGCGACCATACGGAGACGGTCCGGCTCTGGTACGACTCGGCCGTCGTGTCGTTCGAGGAGCTGCTGGAGGTGTTTTGGAGCCATCACAATCCGGACAATGTGAACGGGTACAAGGACAGGCAGTACCAGTCGATCGCCTTTTACGGGGACGAGCGGCAGAGGGAGGCGATCGAGCGCGTCTCCAAGAGACGGCAAAGCCGAGAGGGCCGGGAGCCGGCCACTGAGCGGATCCGGGCGGGGGCGTTCTATCCGGCGGAGGAGCGGCATCAGAAGTATTATCTGAAGCGGCACCCGGATGCGCTGGCGAGGCTCGGGGAGCTGTACCCGACTATGGAGGCGCTGACACAGGGTACGCTGGCGGCGCGTCTGAATGGACTGGCGAAAGGCTTTACGAACCGGTCGCGCATTTTGGAGGAGCTCGGACAGTGGGAGATCGCCCGTGAGCAAAGGGAGCTGCTGGAGCAGCTTGTACGGGAGATGCGCTGGTAGCCGCATAGCCAGGAGCGGCTAAAAGCCTCACTAGAACCTCACTGTTGCCATTGCCGGAGGTTTCGTTTCCCTCCCCCATTTCCCGCAACAACACCTGTGCAAAACCTGTTACAATAGACGGATAAGAACGGCGACTACAGACAGAATGGGGAATGCGGGTTGGACAGGAAGCTGGGGCAATGGAGCGATGAAGAGGTGATCCGGGCGTCGAACGATTGGTGCAGGCGCCGGGGGATGCCGCCGGACCGGATCCCCGCCTTCCGGGAGATGCTAACCGGAGAGCGGTTGGCGAGGAGACGCGAAGAATACCGGGATTACATCGAGATCATTCATTACTTCGTCAACAAATACCTATCGACGGTCAGCGGGGACCCGATTCTTATCGCTGTCTCCGATGCGAGAGGATATCTGCTTGAGCTCGAAGGCGACCCGTCGATCCTGGAGACGATCCAGGGGCTCGGCATCCGGGAGGGCGTGCGGTTCAGCGAGGAACTAGGCACCAACGCCATCGACCTGAGCCTGCGGCTCGGCCGGCCCTTCAAGATGACCGGCAGCCAGCATTACCATGACGAGCTGCAGGAAATCGCCTGCTACACGGCTCCTTTTCGCAGCAGCGACGGCACCCGGATGCTCGGCACGCTCTCTCTCATGACCAGGCTGTCCTTCGCGCATCCTCACCTGCTCGCGCTGCTCGGCACGATGGCGGAATCGGTGGAGCGGGAGCTGAAGCTACGCCGGCAGAACGAACAGCTGCAGGTGCTGAATCAAGTGCTGCTCGAGACTCCCTATTACGGCGTTATCGTGACGGACCCGTCGGGTGCCATCATCGAGATGAACGAGCAGGGGGCCGCCATGCTGGGGCTGCGCAAGAGCGACCGGACATCGCGGCTTGGGACAAGCGTATTCCGGCTCGCCTTGATCGGGGAGGCGTTCCGGCAGGTGATCGCGCGGCAGGAGGAATGTCTCGGACGGGAAGTGGCGGCAGAGCAGGACGAGGCCGTCTGCCATTATCTGCTCGACGTGCTGCCCGTTTACGATCTGCACGGCGACCTCATCCGGATCGTCGGCACCCTGCGGGACATCACGGAGAGAAAGGCGACGGAGGAAGTGCTGCGGAATACCGAGAAGCTGGTGTTCGCCGGGCAGCTGGCGGTCAGCATCGCGCATGAGGTACGCAACCCGCTCACGACCGTGAAGGGAATGCTGCAGCTGGCGGAGAAGGAGCAGCGGCTGCGCTACTACGAGCTGATCATGTCCGAGCTGGAGCGGATGAATTTGATCGTCGGCGAGTTTTTGATCCTGTGCAGGCCGCAGGCGGCGCAGCTCAAGGAGGAGTCCAGCCTGACGATTTTGAACGAGGTGCTGGGGCTGTTCGCGATCCAGGCCTCGCTTAACCAGATCGAGATCCGGTGCGATTGCCGGCAGGAGGTGACCGTGCCGTGCGACCGGAACCAGATCAAGCAGGTGTTCCTCAATATTCTGCGGAATGCGATGGAGGCGCTGCCGTTCGGCGGACGGATCACCATTGCGCTGGATGAGGAAAACGGCGGGCAGACGATCCGCTTCACGGATAACGGCGTCGGCATGCCGGCCGACATCCTGCAGCGGATCGGCGAGCCGTTCCATACGACCAAGCCGGAGGGAAACGGGCTCGGCATGATGATTGTGAAGCGAATTATCGAGTCGCATGGCGGGCGGTTGAGGGTCGACAGCGAAGTCGATAACGGTACGACGGTGGAGGTTTTCCTACCGGGATGCGTCGGAAGAGCCGAGGAGTATGCCGACGAGTAGAACAAGGGGCAGAAGGATGCGGCCGGAACCGGCCGGCCCGGCTGTTCAAACGGGAACGTAAGAAGAGACTAATGAAAGAAGGCCATCCCTGACGGAGGGATGGCCTTCCTTTGTCGTTCATCTTGCTCGACAGGCCGACGGGGGCTTCTAGTCGGGCCGTCCGAGCAGCGGGCTCCAGAGCCTTGGCAGAACGGCTGATTCGTCTCTGCGTCTTCTACCGCGCCCGACCTTAAGGGAGCGGGACGTCCGGAGGCATTATGGGATCTTCTGTAACCGCCTCGATGCCGTAGCCGAGCATATAGCCGAGGGTGATGAAGAGCACGCACCAGAACAGTGCGCCCATGCCGGCGAAGAGTAGGTATTTGCGCGCCCTCATGCCGATCGTGCCGGACAGGTAGCAGGTCAGGTGGCGGATGCCCGGGATGAAATAGCCGAAGCTGACCGTCCAGGGCCCGTACCGGTTGAACCAGGTCTCGACCCGGTCCAGCTTGTCCGGCGTCAGCTTGATCCATTTGCCGTATCTCCACAGCAGCGGTTTGCCGACCTTGCGGCCGAGCAGGTAGCTGACGATCATCCCCGACATGGCGCCGAGGAAGCTGACGACGACGGACAGATAATAGTTGAGCGTGCCGATCGAGGTCAGGTAGCCGACGAACGTCATCAGCAGCTCGTCGGGCACCGGCAGGCCGACGATGCCGACGGCCAGCAGGAAAAAAAGGGCGATGTACCCGTATTGTCCGATCAGGTCTTCAAGCATAGCCATTGAAGAATGTCCAACCTCCCGAATCCGTGGTAAAGCCAGTATCCGCATGAAGTCCCGGTATGGGGCATGCGGTCCAGTGCAGAGTCTGGCGCCATAGAACTAGTCCGGCCGCCCGATTGTTAGACGGACGTCTCTTCGGAGGCGGGCAGCGGCTCGCGGCCCTGTGGCTGTCCAAGCTTCTGCACATCGAGGATATCCAGCAGGAAGACGAAGGTGGGAATGCCCACGATCAGTCCCCAGATGCCGAAGAAATGCTCGGAGAAGAGGAGGACGATGAAGGTGTAAAAGATAGGCAGATGCGTCTTGGCCGCCATCAGCCGGGGATTGAGCACGTAGGCTTCCACCGCATGAATGACGGTTATGGTGATCAGCAAATAAATGATATAGGGAAGGCCGCCGATGCTGAATGCGATCACGCTGAGCGGAATGAGTGAGATGAAGACGCCGGCGACAGGAATCAGTCCCAGGATGAAGACGAGGAGGGACAGGCCGATCAAATTCGGAAAGCCCATGAGCCACAGCGAGAAGATGGTCAGCACCGTGTTGATCAGCGCGATGATCAATTGCGTCTCGATCACCTTACCGAACGTATGCACGAATTTGGTGCTGAAGTATTCCAGCTCGGTGAACAGCCACGCAAGCTTGCTTTGGCGGAACTGGGCGGTGAAGCGAACCACATTGGCCTTGCCGAGCAGGAAGAACAGGCTGAGCAGCAGCGCCAGGAACAGATTCAGCCCGAGGTTGCTCAGCTTCATCAAAAAGTCGAGCCCAAGGTTCACGACCCCCTGAATATCGAGCTTGTTCAGAAAGGTAAGCAGGTAGGCGACGAGTTCATTGTCTTTGGGGACATTGTACGAATATTCGACGAGCTTGATCAGCTGCCGAATCTGGTAGATGAGAGCGGGCACCATCTTGACGCCTCCCACGATGAGCAGAGCGGTCAGCAGAAGGTACAGCAGCGAAAGGACGATCTTGGGACCGATTGGGAAAACCCGGTTGAGAGCCCGGGTCGTAAAGCCATGGGCCCGGTCCATGAGGAAGGTGAACAGGAAGGTCAGCAGGATAATGTTAAGCATGCTTCGCATATAAAACAGCAGGAGGCAGAACACCGCCAGCACGGCAAAGCGTCTTACGTCTTTCTTCTGGAAAACCTCATAAATCTTCATGCAAACGTCCTTTCCACCTCATGGCAAGTATGCCGCCGGCCAATCCGAAAGGCTCTTTCAAAACTGACCGTTCGGTCTAAGAATAATAGAAGAATTGCCGGATTGCAAGCCCTAGGCAGGGGGAAGCCGGAGGAGAATTTGCCGTCTCATAAGAGGAACGTTTAGTCGACCGCCTGCATCGGAAAAACAAGCGAGATTGCCGTCCTCCTGCACGGTATCGTGAGGGGCGCAGATGCCCGGTAGCCGGAGAAAGACAGCAAAAAAGAGGCCGTACACACGGTACGGCCTCTTTTTCGTGTTTCTCAGGAAGTTAGCCTTCTGCGGACGACTTTCTTTCGGCGTGGACCTGCACAACCTTTTGGCCCATCGCTTTGCTCGAACGGAGCGGAATCTCCTTCAGGAAGAAGGCGATCAGCACTGCGGCGCTCGCGATGATCGCGCCGGCGAGGAAGGTAGTCGAGATCGCGTAGCTCATCGCTTCCCGGATTGTATTCAGCATGCTCTCGAACACCGGCTGGAGTTCAGCCGGCAGTCCCTTCAGCGCGGCCTCGATCTTGGGCTGGTCCAGCAGGTTCTGCGGGTTGCTGAACAGCGCCATGCTCTCGGCCAGAGCCGGGTCGGAGGGAACGGCCGGTTTGGCCGCGCCGGCTGCGGCGGACATCTCGGTCATTTTGCGGCCGATGGCTGCGCTCATCAGGCTGCCCATCACCGAAATGCCGATCGTGGCTCCGAGGTTACGGAACAGCTGCGAGGTCGCGGTGGCGACGCCCAGCTGCTGCGGCTTGACGGCATTTTGGACGGTCAGCGAGAAGACCGGCATAGCGGCGCCGATACCGAGGCCGAGCAGGAGCATATACAAAATGAGCTGATAGAGCGGCGTAGAAGGGACCATGAAGTACATCAGCACCATGGCTCCCGTCATGAGGGCAAGGCCAACAATGGCGATTTTCTTGTACTTGCCGGTCCGGCTCATGAACGACCCGACGAACGCTGAGGTCAGCAGCATCGCAATCGACATAGGCATGGTCACATAGCCGGCCATCGTCGGCGAGATGCCTTTGACCCCCTGCACATAGAACGGGACGTAGATGATGGCACCCATCATGCCTGCGTTCAGGAAGAACCCGACGAGGTTGGAAACCGTGAAGACGCTGTTCTTGAACAGGCCAAGCGGCAGCATCGGGCTCTTCACCTTAGTCTGCACGAGCAGGAATAGGGCAAGCGCGACGACAGCTCCTGCGAAGAGGCTGAGGATTTGCAAGGAGCCCCAGGCGTATTTGTTCGGACCGTCGCCGGCCCACGAGAAAGCGAGCAGCAGCGGCACGATGGTCAGCGTCATGAACAGGGAGCCGAGGTAATCGACCGATTCGCCTTGGCGCTTGCCGACCTTCGGGAAGTTGATCAGGATCAGCACGAACGCCAGAATGCCGAGCGGCAGGAAAATCCAGAACACCCAGCGCCAGTCCAGATGATCGACGATATAACCTCCGAGGAGAGGCCCGGCGACGCTAGACAGCCCGAAGACGGCGCTCATGACGCCCGTCCACTTGGCCCGTTCCCGAGGTTCGTACAAGTCTCCGATCGCCGTAAAGACGGTCGACATGATGATCCCCGCTCCGGCCCCTTGAATGGCCCGGAACGTAATCAGATGCAGAATGTCACCGGACAGTCCGGACAGGAAGGCCCCGAGCATGAACAGCCCGATCCCCGTCAGAATGAACGGCTTCCTTCCATAGATGTCGGACAGCTTGCCGATCAGCACGGATGCGACCGTGGAGGTGAGCAGATAGATGGTGATCGCCCAGGAGTAATATTCCATGCCCCCCAGCTTGGCGATGATCCGCGGCATCGCGATGCCGATGATCGTCTGGTTGATGGCCGCGAAGAACATGGATGCGATAATGGCGATCATGATGGTCATTTTGCGTTTTTCGGTTAAGTGCTCCATACCTCTACTCCTTTGGCTTTTCTAGATTGGACAGAATGTGCCGGAAGATGCGGGCGAGATGCTCCGTCTCCTCCTCCGGCAATCCCGCAAAAGCTTCTTCCACGACCCGCTTCACTTCGTCCCGATATTGACGCAGCACCTCGCGGCCCCGGTCGGTGATCTCGAGATACACCACCCGGCGGTCGTCGTCGTCCCGCGTACGGAACGCGTAACCGCCGGCGATCAGCTTGTCGCATAGGCTCGTTACTGCCCCGGGCGTAACACTCAGCCGGTCGGCCAGCGCCGAGATCCGCTGGGGTCCCGCTGCGTCCAGCTTGGATAGAATAGCGGCCTGCGACCCGGACAGGAGCCGGTCCAGCTGCCGGCTCCATTCCGCCGAGATCTTTCTCTGAAGCTCCACATATAATCGCTCGACCTCGCTTAGGCGGCTTCCACCGGGCATCGGCCCACCCTCCTGCTTGCATAATTTAATAATCACATGTATAAAAAGTTTACCCACTAAAACAATGGTTAGTATATATTGGCACCGCCTAGGAAGTCAATGGGGTAGGAGGGTTATTTTAAGTTTCCCGCCAAGCGTTTGGAATGAACACGGACTGATTGCCGGAGAATCGCGATTTCCTCCGTTTGATGGAGCGGAATCCTGTACCAGCCAATGGATGTAAAGAATTGTGTGGTTAACAGATACCGGTTCAGAAGGTATAGTAAGAAGAGGGAAACTCCATGACCTTGCTTACGGACGCATTCTGCTGCCTTGCCCCGGGTCCTTTTCTTCTCCTAGAATGCCTTGATAGTCTGGTTCCCCGTCTTAGGATGCAGGAAGCCGCCCCCTCTGAAATAAGCGCCTTTCCTAAAAACGCCTGGTACTGATGAAACATGGAAACAAGCTTGTCTTACTTGTCCGCACCCTCTCTGAAGAGGATGCGGCGTTTACGGATTGATCTTCGCACCATCCTCTCCCCCCGAATTACCTAACCACTAATAGGTTTCTATTTCGACAGCTCTTATAGATTAGATTCTTCTATTTGAATATTGTTATTTTCATCGTTTCATTCAGTCGGCTTTAAAAAGTCTGAATATTTGATCATTTCTTGTTTCCATTGCAATCCTGCACACCGGATTTGATGACCGGGCTATGATTTCGTTTCTCAAGTGTCATTGAAGGTTTCTCCTATTGCCCTAAGGGATTCGGGTCTCTCAAGGTCGTTCTTGGTTTGCCTGAAAAGGTATATTTTTTATGCTAGCTGGAACAATAAAACTAATTGCCAGCCGCCGCAGAAGGAATCTAGCGGGGCTCGGTCGGAAGCCGGTGAATTTAGTAGAGAAGAGGCAGATTAGATGAATAGTAGAAGTATGAAAGAAACTAGAAAGGGTGTAGGCCTAGGAGCGACTTCAGCTATTGCTTGGGGAATTGATACGGTGATCATTGGCGTTATTATAGCTAGTACCCCTTTTCAACAGGCTGTTGTACTGGCCCCCATTATAGCCGCCTTTCTGCACGACTTTTTCTCTGCACTATGGATCTCCTTCTTCATGATGGCAAAAGGGGAATTTATTCATGTATTAAAGCTGCTGAAAACAAAGAGCGGTGCGATTTTGATTGTTGGGGCATTGTCCGGCGGTCCTTTGGCAATGACCTTTTATTTTCTTGGTATTCAATATGTAGGGGCGACTTATGCGGCCAGTATTGCTTCTATTTTTCCTGGGATCGGTGCTTTGCTCGCCTTTACATTCTTGAAGGAAAAAATGAACGGAAGAACATGGGCCGGCATTGTGATCAGTATTATCGGAGTGATTGTCTTAGCATATGTGCCGTCGAAGTTTAACGTGGAGAGCGATTTCTTTATCGGAATCTTTTTTTCCTTAGGGGCCGCTGTCTTTTGGGGACTTGAGGGAGTGATCGGTGCTTGGGGAATGAAAGGAAAAAAAGTCCTTCCTCTATATGCAATCAATATCCGACAGATGACCTCCGCCCTATGTTATGGGTTATTAATTGTGCCGGTTATTCAGGGGTACCCTTTAGCATTCCAAGCAGCGGCGTCAAACATAGTATGGCTAATTGTGCTAGCAGGTTTATTGGGTGCGGCCAATTATTCGTTATACTACATGTCGATCAATCTCATCGGTGCGGCTAGAGGGCAATCGCTTAACAATACTTATGTTTTTTGGGCAATAGCAACGGAAATTATCTTTATAGGGATCCCTGTCAGCCTCCAATTTGTCATTGGTACGGTGATAGTCCTCTTAGGTTCTATCCTCGTTTCAGGAAATCTAAAAGGGGCGAAGGGCTGATTAACGGTCGTCCTGCCGGGCGGGAATGCAAAACATTGGTAGCGGGTGAAGGAACTGGCGCTTAGGAGATCGAATCCATTCCCATAACCTGTGAAAGGGGTGCAAAATGAGCACCAGTCCAATTAAAAACCAAATCGGCGGGACGTTCATGCCAGTTAGGGATATCGAGAGGGCACGTGATTGGTATTGCAAAATGCTCGGCATTTCGGAAACACCTAAAATTATGGGTGGGCATCTGTGCCCACTGCCCATGCAAGGGGCAGGACTTATTTTGGACCTGATGCCGATGTGGGGAGGCAAGGAACCTGGGGGACCCCCTACCTATCAGACGCCTGCTTTTATGTTCACTACCGATGACATTGAAGGCTCCTACCAATTCATGAAGGACAACGAGGTAGAATTGGTTACCGAGATCGAAAATGAACACTGGTTTGCGTTTCGTGACCCAGACGGCAACTTATTGATGGTTTGTAAATAATAAGGAAACGGATTACGCAGTAGAAGGATAGAACCTCCAGCTTTGCCGCGAGCGGCAATGGGCGGTGGCTAAAGGAACACGAAGAGACGGCAGCCGATGCAGGGCTGCCGTTTTCTCCGCTTAGGGCAGTTGATGGAAGGAAGGAGACCTAGTGAATTACCCTAATGTCTATGTTTCAGCCGAAGATATCCTTATGAAAGTTAGTATGTTAAATAAAATGCTCAATTAATACAACACTACGGCTATATAGGGATTAGCGTTGTTAATGACATACATGCTAAAAATCCAACTGATTTATATTAGGAGGACACGGAGAAAAGTGGATTTTCCCTAATGATTAGTAACAAATGTGCCATAAGTGACTAACCATCACTTGTGGTTTTTTTTTCTATGTCCTGCCACAACAAAACAAAAATCTACATACGAGCACTAGACAAATAAGCCTTAGTCCGGGTGGAGTACCGAACTAAGGCCGCTTAGCATGGCATATATACCGGCCGCTTAAAGGAGGCCATTTCATTCCAGTCCTAGGCTTACCCTACTCCTTCACGGCTCCGATGGAGATGCCGCGGGTGAAGTATTTCTGGAAGAGAAGGAAAATGAGAAGCATCGGGATGGCCGCAACCGTCGCGCCCGCCATCTTGTAGGCGAAGTTCGGGTTGAGGTCCTGCATCAGCGTCGCAATGCCGACCATCAGCGTCTTCATTTCCTTGTCCTGCCCGATAACGAGCTGCCACAGATAGTCGTTCCACACCTGCACGAAGTTCAGGATGAACAGGGCGCCGATGCCGGGTTTGACGATCGGCAGCATGATCTGCAGGAAGGTGCGGACTTCGCCGGCGCCGTCGATCCGGGAGGCTTCCCGGAGGGCGTCGGGCGCGGAGTCGAAGAAGCCCTTGAGCAGGAACACACCGAAGGCCGTCGCCACGTTCGGCCAGATCATGCCGAACAGGTTGTTCACGAGGCCCAGGTCCTGCGAGATGCGGAACAGAGGGACGATCATGACTTCCTTCGGCACCATCATACTGGAGATGAAGATGATGAACAGGACGTTCTTGCCGGTAAACCTCAGCTTGGAGAACGCATAGGCGGCCATCGCGCTCACGGCAACGACGAGTACCGTGGAGACGCCTGCCACGAACAAGCTGTTGAACGTCCAGCGCAGAGCCGGCTGGCTTTGGAACACCTCGACGTAGTTGGAGAAGGTGATGGTGGCCGGCCACCAGTCCGGCGGCATCTTGATGACGTCGGAGCTATTTTTGAGTGAACTAGTGAATAACCAATAAAGAGGGAACAGGTTGAGGACCGCAAAGAAAATGACGATCGCGTTCGCAACCACATCGACCTTTTCCCGCTTCTTCCTGGTTTTCGTCAGCTGCATGGTTGATCCCTCACTTATCCTTGAACATCGCTCTCAACTGAGGAACGGACAGCATCAAGGTGATGATGAACATAATGACCCCTACGGCCGACGCAATACCGATCTGGTTGTACTTGAACGCGTTATTGTAGAGGTAGTACATCATGGTGACCGAAGCGTTGTTCGGCCCCCCGCCGGTCAGCAGTTGAATGACGACGAATATTTTCAGTACCGCGATAATGTTGATGATCAGAATGTAAATGGTCGTCGGCTTGACGAGCGGAATCAGGATCTTGAAGATCAAGTCCTTTCGGCTGGCGCCGTCCACTTCGGCCGCTTCGAACAGGTCCTTCGGCACGCCGATCATCGCCGCAATGTAGAGAATGATCGCCTGGCCGACGTTGGTGGCGAAGGTAACGAAGATGATGACCGGCATGACGGTCGTCTTGTTCCCCAGCAGATTGACCGTGCTGAAGTCCATTTCCCTGGCAAAGTAGGAGATGAGGCCGTTCGCCGGGTTCAGGAGGAAGCTCCACACCATACTCATGACCACCATGGATACCATAACGGGGATGTAATAGCTGCCCCGGATAAACGAGACGTACTTCGCATTCTTATCAAAGACGGCCGACGCCACGAACAGGGCGAAGCCGACGGTCAGGATGACGATGAAGACGACGAAAATGACGGTGTTGACGATCGATTTGAAGAAAACGGGATCCTGAAATAACGTGATATAGTTATCCAGACCGACAAAGGTTTCGTTCTGATAGTCGACCCGGTACAGGCTCAGCCGGATCCCTTCCAGAATCGGGTACACTATAAATAGTAGAAAGAGAAGAAACTGAGGCAGAATAAACAGGTAGCCCGTCAGGTTTTCTCTTCGCTGCTGTTGGCGTAATTTCATGGATACCTTACCCTTTCCTATTCGGTCTCCCGGGACCGCTGGCGGCCCCGGGCACCGAATCAATTTGTCGGCATAAGGCGAACGTTATTTCTTGTAGACGGTGGAGCTTTCCTTCGCCTTCTGAATGACGCCGTTGCCTTTGCTTTGGTAGTCCTTCACAGCCTGAGCCGGTGTCTTCTCGCCGATGTAGATCGCCTGGAGCTCCGGATAGAGCAGCTGGCGCAGCTGGCTGTAGCCCGGCACGTTGCCCGTTAAGTTGAACAGGTACTTGGAGTTGGCATCATAAGCGGCAAACAGTGGGTACTGGTCCTTCAGCTCCGAAGCGACCGAGCTTCTGACCGGAACGCTGTTCTTGGAGGCCTTAACCAGCTCGGGATCGGTCGAGTAGAATTTGACGAAGTCTTTGGCGACTTCCATCTTCTTCTCGTTGCCCGAGTTGAACACGTTGGAGCCGACAACATAGGTGAAGGACAGCGGGTCTCCGCTCGCCGAAGGCACGTTCGCGAGTCGCAGATCGAACTTAGGCGCTTTGCCGCTGTTCATGTCGGCCTTGGCGTTGTTGAACAGGACGGCATTGGTGAAGGAGATCGCCAGCTTCTGGTTCTGGAACATAGCGTTCGCATCGTTGGAGGAGACGGACTCCGCTCCCGGGTTCGTGTACCCGTTCTTGTAAATCTTTTGCAGCCATTCCGCCGCCTTGACACCGTTTGCATCGTCCAGAACGATATTGCCCTTGTCGTCGAAGAACTTGTTGCCGAACATCCGCAGGTAAGCAAGGTTCCAGGTGTCGCCCTGGTTGTTCAGCCCGTACAGCGCCATCGGCTTGGCGTTCGGATACTTGTCCTTCGGCAGCTTGGTCTTGAGCGCTTCGAGGATTTGCTCGTATTCGCTCATCGTCCAAGTCTTGATCTCGTTCTCGCCGCCGATTAAGCTGTCTAGGCCAGCGGCCCGGAACATGTCGGCGTTGTAAGCGAGCGTGCCCGGGTTGTGGGCGAACGGATAGAAGTAGATGTTGTCGCCGAACGTAACGCTATCCCAGTAGTTTGCCGGGATGTCCTTCTTGGCCGCATCGTCGACGATGTCGTTCAGCGGAACCAGCGCGCCTCGGTGGGCGTAGTCGCCCATGGCGAAGACGCTCTCGAAGAAGATGTCGGGCGGCGTGCCGCCGTTCAGGTTGACGTTCAGCAGCTCGTCGCGCTGGTCGCCGGCGACGACCTGAACCTTGACCTTGGCGTTGTACTTGTCGTATTGCTGCGCGAATTTCTCGGCCGCCTTCTTGAAGAAGCTGTCGTAATCCGCGTTCGGCTCGGAAGCGTCGAAGACGCCCTTCCATTGCGGAGTGAGCCACAGGGAGATTTCCACGTTTTCCTTGCCGTTGGCTCCCGTTCCCGTACTGCCGCCCGAAGCGGAGTCTTTGCTGCCGCAGGCGGCCAATACGGAGAGTGCCATAACCGATGCCAACATCAGAGCGGGCACACGTTTTTTAACCATAGGTTGAATCCTCCTAAGAAGAGTGAAAGTCTGCTGCAGTCTGTGCAGCGGGTATCCGGTCGATCTAGAACAAGCGGGTATGCAGCTTCATGACGACCTTGCGTACCGGAGCGGGACGGTCGGCGAGCAGAGGGCGGTGGATGTCCTCCGGAAAAAGCACCACGTACGTGCCGGGGGTGAGCCGCACCGGCAGCTCTCCCGGAATGTCGCCGTACAGCGCCGTATCGTCCCCCGTCTCGTACGGACGGGTCGGGATCAGGTCCTCCCGTCCGGCGGCCCAGCCGATCGTCTCGTCACCCTCGAGCAGATAATGGATGTCGAGGAACTGCTCGTGCTTCTCGGCCGGCTGCTCCGCGCCCGGGCGGGTCGAACGCTCCATCACGATGGCAACCATGTCGTCGTCTTGGAGCGGATACGCTCCCGCCTCGAGCTTGCCGAAATCGGTCGTGGTCAAATAATCAATCGCCTGCTGCAGGACAGGATGGGCGAACGCCCGATCTTTTGCCCAGTTGCTGCGGTGTCCAATAATCATGGCTCTTATCCTTCCCTCGGTGCTGCCTCGTTATTTGGTCACGGCTCCCAAAGTTGAAGAGCCGCTCCGATCATGCCGCTCCAGTTGCCTTGGTACGCCGGGACGATCCGCACGCCGTCGAGGAACGAGGCCATACAGCGTCTCGTCGTCTCCTCCCGGACCCGGTCGAAGAAGGGAGCCCCGGCCTCGGCTACTCCGCCTCCGATGACGATGACCTCGGGGTTCATCGTATGGATCAGCGAGGCGAGTGCCGAGCCGAGCGCGGCGAATGTCTCGTCCATGACGGCGGCCGCGTGGGCGTCGCCTGCCTGCCAGCGGGCGATCACGTCCCGGGCATCGACCGGAGCGGCCGATTCGATGCCATGGGCCTGCAGCCGCGCCCGCATCCTCTTGGCGATGCCGGTGCCGGACGCGTACTGCTCCAGGCAGCCGACGCCGCCGCAGACGCAGGGCAGGCCGCGATAATCGACGGACAGATGGCCGAGCTCGCCGGCGCCGCCCCAGGCGCCGTGCACGAGCTTGCCGTCCGCGAGCAGCGCTCCGCCGACGCCGGTACCGAGCGCCAGGCAGAGCATCTGGCTCGCGCCTTGTCCGGCACCGAGCGTCTTCTCGGTGTACACGAGCACGTTCACGTCGTTGTCGACGCGGACGGGGAGGCCGAAGCGCTCCTCGACCAGCCGCTTCAGCGGCGTGCCCGTGTAGCCGGGAAGCAGCTCGGAGGCGAAGCGGATGCTGCCGTCCTCCCGGTTCACCTGGCCGGCGGTGCCGATGCCGATGCCCGCGAGCGGGTACCGGCCGCCGTCAGCGCCCAGCTCCGCCTGGAGCGTCTCGACCGCCGTCACGATGCGGGCATAGACCTCCCGCTCGCCGGCCATCGTGGGGAGGCCGACGGTGCGGAGCACCTCGCCCTGGCTGCTCACGAGACCGGCGTGGATCTTGGTGCCGCCCACATCCACGCCGATCGCGTAGCCCGGTGCCGGTTGGCGAATAGCGGTCATCGGGCTACCCGACGACCTTCCGGACCGCTTCGGCATAGCGGGCCGTGATGAGCTGCGGCCGGGTGATCGCGCTGCCGACGACCACGTACGTGGCGCCGGCCTGCAGGGCGGCTGCCGCTTCCGCCGGCGTCCAGATGCGGCCCTCCGCGACGACCGGGGTGCGGACCGCTTCGCTGAGGCGCGCGACCAGGCCGAGGTCGGGGCCTTCCAGCTTGGGGCTGTACGGCGTGTAGCCGGAGAGGGTGGTGCCGATGAAGTCGGCGCCGAGCCGCGCTGCCGCGAGACCTTCCTCGAAGGTCGAGATGTCCGCCATCACGGCGGCGCCTGCTTCATGCGCACAGGCGATGAGCTCGGCGGCCCGTTCCAGCCGGTCTTCCCGGTCCGTTACGTCGAGCGCCACGATGTCGGCGCCCGCCTCGACGATGGCACGGACCTCCTCCAGCGTCGGCGTGATGAAGACGTCGGAGCCGGGGATGGTGCGCTTGATGAGCCCGATGACCGGCAGCTCGACCTCTTCCTTGATCGCCCGGATATCCGCCACGCCGTTCGTGCGGATGCCGATGGCGCCGGAATGCGCCGCAGCCCTCGCCATCTTGGCCATCGTGTCGCCGCCGTGCAGCGGCTCGTCCTCGAGCGCCTGGCAGGAAACGATGAGCCCCCGACGGGCGAAGATACGTGCTGCGTCTACGTTAGCCATGGGAATCGCCTCCTTATGCCTGCGCCTGCCGAATGTAGGCGGTCAGCTTGTCGTGCAGCGCCTGAACGGCTTCCTGGTCCTGCTCGGTTGCCGGAAGCAGCGGCAGCCGCGGCTGGCCGATGTCGATGCCGCGCAGCCTCAGGAGAGCCTTGCAGCCGCCGTACAGCGACGGGAACTTCAGCAGGTCGGTAATGATTTCGTTGATCTTGAACTGCCAGTCCCGGGCTTCGTCCCAAGCACCTGCGCGAATACAGGACTCGAGCTTCAGGAACAGCTCCGGCATGACGCCGTAGGTGCCGCCGATCCCGCCGTCGGCGCCCACGCTCCGGCCGGCGAGATACTGCTCGTCCGGTCCGTTCAGCACGAGGAACTCAGGGCCCCCGGCTGCCTTGAACTGCTGCAGCTCATAAGTGCTCTCGGAGGAGATCTTCACGCCGATGACCTTGTCGAGCGCGGCGAGCTTCGTCAGCATGGCGGTCGACAGGTGGAAGCCGGTCAGCTGGGGAATGTGATAGATGATGAAGGGCAGCGAGGTGCTGTCGATCATCGCTCTCCAGTGGGCTTCGACGCTCGCCGGCGACAGCCGGTAATAGATCGAAGGAACGGCCGACACGGCGTCCGCCTTTACGGATTCCGCATGCTTCGCCAGCTCCACGCTTTCGCGGGTCGACGGGGCCCCGACATGGGCGATCACCGCCAGCTCTCCGCCTACTTCCTCCATAACGGCCTCCAGCACCAGCTTGCGCTCCGCGGCCGATTGCAGCATGCCTTCGCCGCTGCTGCCTCCGACATACAGGCCCTTCACTCCGGCGTCCTTATACAACCGTGCCAGCTTCCGAACCGCTTCGGTGCTGATTTCTCCTTGTTCGTCATAGCAAGCATAGAAGGCTACGATGACGCCTTTGAATTTGTCCAAATCGAATTGGCTTCCCATCCTATGCGCTCCCCCTTTTTTTGTCAGCTCTATCCATGGGATGAAAGCAGGGCCGGGCGGCCGGTGGACCGTGCGCTCCCCCGTTTGAAAGTGCTTTCAATCAAAAATTATAGACCTTGCGGGCCCGGGCCGACAGGAACGGATTTTCGGATTTTCTTCACTTCGTTTGGATTTGGAGCAAATGTTCACTTTGTTACGGACGAATGTTCACTCTCTTTAGAAAAACGCGCATGCAAAAAGCCGGCTTCGGAAAGCCGGCGGGGCTGCTGCCTGGATCATTTGAACTGGTTTCTGTATTTTTGCGGAGACATTCCCTTTATTTTCTTGAACAGGCGCCCAAAGTAATTGATATTCTCGTAGCCGACCTGGAGGGAGATTTCGTAGATCGGCATCGCGGTATGCGTCAGCAGATAGGCCGCCTTGTCCACGCGTAACGTGTTCAGACAGTCGGTGAACCCGGTTCCCGTCTCTTTCTTGAAGAGGAAGCTCAAGTAGCTCTCGCTCATGTTGATCATCTCGGCCGCCTGCTTGAGAGACAGCTCCTCTGTAAAATGATCCTGCATGTAAGCGAGCAGCCGCTTGATGTCGTCGCGGCTCGTTTCCTTTACCCGCTGATGGGCGAGCGCTTCGCGCGCCTCGGCGAACGCCCGGCCGAGCTCCCGCCATTCCCGGAGCGGACCGCTGGCGCCGTAGCTGAGCTCAATACCGAGCAGCCGGTTCGAGGAGCGGAGGAGCTGGTCGGCGAGCGCGTCGGCATTGGGCGGAGTGAGGGGATCCGAGAGCAGCAGGACGATCTCCCGCTGGTCGGTCTCAAGCGGCCGGCAGGCGAGGGCGCCGCCCAGCTCGGACTGGAACAGATGGACCAGCATCTGGAGGGCGGACGCCTTCGATACACCTTCGCGCAGCTGGTGTGGCGCCAGGAGGAGCAGGCAGCTGTTCGGCGGGAGCGCGGCCGGCTCCTCTAGGGACCCGCCTTCCGCTTCGCCCGGAACCGGAGGCCCCTCTAGGGGGGCGCCGCTCCGCAGCCACTTGCCGATGGCGGTGGCGAGCCGTTCGCCGGGAGACGCGGCCGCCTCCACCGGGTGGGCCTCGGAGGGGTCTGGCTTCCGCCGCTGTGCGATTTTGCCAGATGCCTCGACCAGGAGCCCGAGCAGCTCGTCCGGCTTGAGCGACGTCTTCAGGATATAATCCTCTACGCCCAGCTTCATCGCCTTGCGGACATAATCGAACTCGTTATGGCTGCTGAGCACAATGATGAGCGTATCCGGATAGCGCCGGCGGACCTCCTCGATCAGCTCGAGTCCTCCCATGCGGGGCATGACGATATCCGTCAGGAGAATATCCGGCGCCTCCTGCTCCATCAGCTCCAGTGCCTTGGCGCCGTCGGCCGCGTCCCCCAGGAAGGCGAATCCGTGCCGCTCCCAGTCGATCAGCGCCCGGATCCCGAGGCGCACGAGCAGCTCGTCATCTACCAGCATCACTTTTAACGTCATCGGCGCCCATCCCTTCCTGCATCTTCTTAATGGGCAGCGTGATCCGGACCGTCGTTCCTTCGTTCACGCCGCTGTAGATCGCAAGGCCGTATTCGTCCCCGTACTGCAGCCGGATGCGGTCGTGGACGTTCTGAATCCCGATGCGCTCCAGCGGCTCGTTCGAGCGGGCCGCCAGCCGGCCGCGCAGCTCCTCCAGCTTGTCCGGCGGGATGCCTACCCCGTTGTCCTGAACGGTCAGCACGAATCGCCCTTCCTTGTGCTCCGCGGTGACGACGATCCGGCCGGGCCCGCTCGACGGCTCGATCCCGTGCATCAGGCTGTTCTCGATAATCGGCTGCAGCATGATCTTGATGACCTCCTGGTCCCGGTATTCCTCCGGGATGTCAATCTCCAGGGTGAGCCGTTCGTTGAACTTCATCTTCATCAGCGCCGCATAATTCTCGATATATTCGATCTCCCGGCGCAGCGGCAGGAGCGTGCCGCCTCGTCCGATGCTCTGCTCGAGGATGCCGCCGAGATTGGACAGCATGTCGCCGACCTCCCGGTCGCTGCGGATATAGGCCATCCATTTGATATTGTTCAGCGTGTTGAGGATGAAATGGGGGTCGATCTGCGCCTGCAGGGCGCGGAACCGCATATCCTCCTTCTGCTGGTATTCCTCCTTGAGCCTCTGCAGCAGCTGACGGATCTGCTTGACCATCCGATTGTACGTCACGATGAGGGAGGAGATTTCCTCGGGTCCGGTCACGGGCAGCTCGGCGTGGAAGTCCTTGCGCTCGAGCACCTGCATCCGTTTGCGCAGCAGCTTGAGCGGCCGGCTCATTCCGTAGGAGATCGACAGGGTGATGATTGTGAAGACGATGAAAATGAAAACAACGATCACGGCCTTCGTTTTGTTCAGGTCGAAGATTTCTTTGAAGATGGTATCGTAAGGCACCTTCTGCACAAGCTTCCAGCCGTTCGCGTCGACCGTGTCGAAATTGACGATGGATTTGTGGCCGTCTTGATCCAGAATGACCTGCCCGCTGTGCTGGGTCCAGAGCTTCGGCATGTAGCTCTCCTTCGCGATGCTGGTCCCGATGAGACTTGCATTCGGACTGGAGACGATCGTGCCGTCCTTGTCCACGAGATACAGCTCGCCCTCGAGACCGGTCAAATATTTGCGGAGATCGCTCTCCGCCACGCTGAATACGATCAGGCCGATGTTTTCGTTGGTGGGCAAATCCGTAATGGACTTGACCAGCGTCAACACCGTTTTGCGGTCGGTATACAGAAATGGTTTGTCGTTGAACATCCATTTATTCTGGAAGGGAGTCTGCAGCATGGATACGTACCAGGGCGAGGAAATGTACTGCCGGTACAGATTCTCCTCGAGATAGCGTGTGCTTTGCCAATTGCCCTCGCGGTCGAACAGCGTCACGTACGTATTGGAGAAGTAGGGGCTGAACGAACGGTTCAGGTACTGGTCGTTGAGCCGGAGCTTCTCATAATGGGTCAGCGCCTCCGGCGTCCGCAGCAGCTTCTTCATGTCGGGGTTTATCGAGATGTTGACCGCCGAGTTAAGCATATCCTCGAAGAACAGCTGGACGTTGAAGGTCATCATCACGAGCGCGTCCTGGGCGGAGCTGCCGATCCTGCGTTCAATGGCGCTCTCCATCGGCTTGTCCAGAAAATGGTTGGCGAGCAAAAAAGGGATGACCAGGAAAAGCAGAATGGAAACAAAAATCCGGTTGCGGATGGAATTCAAATAGCCGGCTAGTCGTCTCATGTTGGCCCGATCCGCCCCCTTTCTTCCTCCGTTAGGGAGGGAATCCTCTACAAGTCTAGACCCGCGTAAACCGATTGTAAAGGCTTCCCCAAAGCCCGGAATCCTTAACGTTCCTATTGTTTCCAGAAAGAAAGACATTGCAGACAAAGGGGGCGGAAAACCACCTGGTTTCTTCCGGAAGAAACAGGATATGGGAAGGAACCGGAGAGAGTTTGTTAAACTTTCTTAACATCGGCTGTTATGGGGAAAAAGCGCTTGCATTTCCGAGAGGAACAGAAGATAATGATGGAGAGCCTGCCTGCAATCGGTTTCATGCAGGTCAGAACAGAATACTCATGGGTGGAGACATTGAGAAAACCCGGGTACAATTGCTCCTTGCCGGATCGCGCATTCGCGCCGGTCTGTTCGGCAAAGGGAAAATGCCTGAGGTTTTTTTTGTGTCTCTATTTTTGTATGCCTTGCCCGCGCCAGTCCGCAGGAGAGGAAACCAAAAGGAGGAAGAGAATGAAACGCAAATGGAAAAAGGCAGTCGCGCAATCGGTCATGCTGTCGCTTGTCGCCACATCGGCGGCGGCCGGCCTGCCGGCGGGTTCCGCTTCGGCAGCGAACGTACCGCCCATCTTCATTACGGAGCTCGTTCCCGATTCGGCGAATGTGGCGTCGAACGACGGCTATGAATATGTAGAGCTGTACAACGCCACCGATGCACCGATCAACCTGACCGGCTACAAGCTCAAGGGTGTTGTGCCGGACTCGACCAGCAAGTGGGAAGGGACTATTCCCGCCGGCGTCCTCATCCCTCCGAGAGAGACCGTTCTGATCTGGACGCAGAACAAGACGATTACCGACCAGAACCTGACGAAGGACCAGTTCCGCCAAAACTACGGTCTGACCGCAGCCGAGCTTCCGGACGACCAGCTTCATATCATGCCGAACGTGTCCGGCCTGTACAACGGCAGCGCTACCCAAAAGAACATCGCCATCAGCCTGGTCGATCCGGCCGGAGCCGAGCTTGTGGTGGCCACCTACTTTGTGAACGGAGTCGACGATACGTTCGAGAACAAGGGCATCTCGTTCAGTCAGCCGATCTCCGGCATCGCGATGCTCCATAACGGCGGCAACAAAACGGCGACGCCGGGACGGCTCGCAGCGGACGAAGTGCCGGGCGGCGCACCGAACGGAGCGATTGCCGTCGGCGGGGATCGCAGCCTCACCTTGACCTGGTCGCCGGTCGGCGGCGAGTCCGGCTACAAGCTCTACTCCCGCGACGGGCTGGCCCCCGCTACGGTTACCGGTACGACGTATACGTACACCGGCCTGACCAACGGCGCGGACTACACGTTCACCATCTCCTCAGTCTATCCGGACGGCAGCGTGTCTCCGGCGTCCGCCCCGATCCGGGGGAAGGCGGGAGTGGCGACGGCGCCTGCAGCGCCGACCGGCCTGCAGGCGCTGCCGCGCGACGGAGCGATCCGGGTCAGCTGGAATCCATCTCCGGAGGGCGATGTAATCGGCTATCGCCTCGTCCAGAACGGCGTGCAGCTGCCGAACCTCGTGACGGGCACCTCCTATGAAGCGACCGGTCTGACGAACGGCCAGCCGGTGACCTTCGAGGTTTATGCGGTCAACCAGGCGGGACTCGTGTCGTCCCAGCCGGCAGTGACGGTGCAGAAGTCGCAAGCTGCGCCGGCTATCCTCGTGACGGAGATGGCGCCGGATACGAAGAACGTAGATTTCAAAACCGGCGGCACGGATGCGTTCGAGTTCATCGAGCTGCACAATACCACCTCGACGCCTCTCAATATCAAAGGCTACACGCTGAATTACATAGCGGGTACCAAGGTTTACCCTTATCCGATTACAGAGGACAAGATCATACAGCCCCAAGGGACGTTCATCATCTGGTTCAAAAATACGAACGTGCAGCAAGTAACGCTTGAGCAATTCAACACAGCGCACAACAGCTCGGTAACCGAGGACCAGGTTTTCGTCGTCGTGAACGGCGGCATGTCGAACAGCGCCGCCCGCGGCGTCGAGATCGTCGCGCCGGACGGCGCCGTGCTCAGCTCGGCTGCCTATGAGCCCGGGGATATCGGCGAAAGCATCAGCGCGAACTTCATCCCGGACCGTGCGAACGGGCCGGTCTCCGAAGAGCGGTTCAGCATGCCGACGAATCCCGGCTATCTGTATCCGGTGCAGCGCGCGGCCGACCCGGCGGATACCGAAGCGCCGGCTGTCCCTGCGAGTGTGCAGGTAACGGCGGGTGTCGGCGGCGTGAAGGTCAACTGGAGCGAGGCGCTCGAGGAAGACGTCGCTTACGTGAACGTCTACGTGAACGGCGCGGTCGCCAAGAAGCTGCTCATGCCGGCCCATGAAGCCGTTATCGAGGGGCTTGCGAACGGAGCGGCGGTGACCGTTCAGGTCAGCGCCATCGACACGGCCGGCCGGGAATCGGCGCTTTCCTCTCCGATCGAGGTGACACCGACCGAGGATGCGATTCCGGCTCTCCTCATTACCGAAGTGATTCCGGACACGTGGAATTCCGAGCCGCTTGATGCGCGCGACGTCTACGACGCGTTCGAATATATCGAGATTTACAACCCGAGATCGCAGCCGGTTGACCTGAACGGCAAGACGATCCGCTTCACCCAGCCGGACGACGCGACCAAGAGCTGGGAGTGGACCTTCCGCGAGCCGACCGTGCTGGAGCCGAAGAAGACGCTGCTCTTCTGGGTGCGTCCTAACGGGCTCAGCTATCTGGAGAAGGACGGCTTCAACTACTCGTACAGCGGCTTCCAGACAGATAAATACGTGCCCGAGTCTTCCATTATCCTCGGGGACGGTGCCGGCGGCCTGAACAACAGCGGCGGCATCATCGATATCGTGGAGCCGAACGGCACGGTGACCGTTTCCGCCTCCTATACGGCTGGCCAGTTCCTGGAGAAGAAAGGCATCTCCTACGCCTACCCGATGTTCGGCGGCCATGACATGCGGCAAGTCGGACTGAAGCAGACGGCAACTCCCGGCGTCGTGGACGCAGCCCAGGTTCCTCCTGTGGCCAAGGCCGACGAGGCAGCGCCGTCCGTACCGGCAGGTATTCAAGCGAAAGCAGGTGCAGGCGAAGCGACGATCCAGTGGCAGCCGAACAAGGAAGCCGATCTCGCCGGGTACCGGCTGTATATGAACGGCCAGTTCGAGCTGACGCTTCCGGCCACACAGACGTCCTACACGATGCCGGCCCTGCCTGGCAAAGTAAAGGTGACGTTCGAAGTAAGCGCCGTAGACAAGTCCGGCAACGAGTCGGCACGTGTGTCGGTCGCCGTGACACCGGACTACGCCGTGATGACCCAGACGGAGCGCAAGCCCAGCCCCGCGAACGCCTTGACGGAATCCCGCTTCCAGGAGGCGTGGAACGTCGGGGAGAAGGGACCGATCATTCCGGGCCTCGTGCAGGGCCACGTGCCGCAGGGCATGGCCTATTACGCCGATCAGGAACGCGAGTGGATGCTCATGGCAGCTTACCACTACTCCGGCGATCCGAGCACGATGGCGGTAGTTGACGCCAAGACGGGCGAGCTGGTGAAGTACGTCCATCTGAAAAACAGCGACGGCTCGCTGTATACCGGCCACGCAGGCGGCGTAGCGGTAAGCAAGAACAACGTCTGGCTGTCCTCCGGCAAGCAGATGTACCGGCTGCCGATTCAGTCGCTGATCAACGCCCAGAACGGCGGCTTCGCCCAGTTCGCGGATTCGTTCGGCGTGGTGACGAACTCGTCCTTTGCCGCCTATGAGGACGGCGTCCTGTGGGTAGGCGAGTACAGCAACCCGCCGTCGTACACGGTGAACCCCGCGCATACGCTGACGAATCGGGACGGGGAGACGCAATTGTCCTGGATCGCCGGGTACAAGCTGAATGAGGATGACCTTATGCCGGCGGACAAGCCGTCCTTCCAGGAAGAGAATATGAAGAAGGTCATTCCGGATTACGTGCTCAGCATCGGGGACAAGATCCAGGGTATCGCATTCCATCAAGGCGAAGTGCTGATGACGTATAACTACGGGCGGCCGTACAACGAGATCGTGCGCCACACGATGCCGAACGTGACGGATTCGGCGACGAAGGATACCGAGGTGACGGTAGGCGGAGCAGCGGTTCCGGTCTGGTTCCTCGACGGCGTCAACCGGACCGGGGAGACGACCGTACCGACTGCGGCAGAGAACATGTTCATCCGCACGGAGAACGGCGAGGACTATGTGTACGTCAACTTCGAGTCGGGAGCGAACCATATGCGGTTCATGTCCTCCTACTCGATGGATCGTCTGCTCAAGCTGAATCTTAAGCAGATGCGGGCCTACGACAGCCGTACGCTGACCGGTATTCCCGATGGACTGAAGGTAGGCGAGGAGACGCAGGCCGCCGTTCTTGCCGACCGCGGCAAGGCCGAGGCCGAGAACGTGACCGGCAGCTATACCTGGACGAGCAGCAACCCTGACGCGGTCCAGGTGACCGCGGACGGCAAGGTCCGGGGCATCCAGCAGGGCGAAGCGACGATAACCGGCCGGGCAGGAGAGAGTGTCTTGCAGGCGACGGTGAAGGTAGCTGCGCCGGATTCGCTGGAGGCCGTCCTCCCTCCGGACGGACGTCTGACCGAGGGAACGACGTTCCAGTTGGGGCTCCAGGCGGTTTATGCCGACGGGACTAAGTACATGGTTCCGACGGGTGCCGTCTATACGGTGAAGAGCGGCTCGGGAGCGATCCGGGTGAGCGAGTCGGGGCTCGTGACTGCCGTGAAGCCAGGCGCTACGTTCGTAACCGTGGCATACGGCGGGCAGAAAACGGAAATCAAACTGAATGTAAGACCGGCAGAAGCCGGCGGACATCCGAAGTCGTAGCAGCAGGAGATTCCGCGGCACCAAAGCGGCCCGTTCCTCTTAGAGAGGAATGGGCTTCTTTGGCTTCCGCCAGTTTTGCAGGATGGCAGGAAAACGGGACGGGCATCTAGAAAAGTTTGGGAAAGGAAACGAACGCAGGCTCATGGAGACGCGCTTTGCCGCCATAAGCTCAAGGAAAGGCAGAGCACCCAATTCTTGAAGGGAGGCAGTGCGGCGTGGAATGTCCCTGGTGCCACAAAGAGGGGAACGTGAAGACAGGAAGGTGCCCGTCCTGCGGGAATCGGCTGTACGAGGTGACGGAGGAGGACTTTCTGCCCGGCTCAGCCCAAGGAGAGCCGGACGATACGGCGGACGTCGACGACATCCGGGCGGCGATCCAAAGCAGGTTCCGGTGCCGCAAATGCAGGAATGACGACTGCCGCATCAAAGAGGTGGCGATGACGGGCACGGGGCTGAGCAAGCTGCTGGACATCCAGCATAACCATTACTTGTTTGTCTCCTGTTCCGGCTGCGGATACGTGGAGGTTTACGATCCCGAGGTGCTGGAAGGCCACAAGCCGGGGAAGCTGGGCTCGGTGCTGGACCTTTTGTTCGGAAGGTAGCCAGGGGCTAGGGAGCAAGCTCTGGCGACGGGGGAGTCGGTCCGCTGGACGGCGTTTCGGCTGGAGTCAGAAAGGAGGAGAGCGATGAAAAGAATCCGATGGGCAGCCGCGGTGCTGCTTATGCTTGGCGTGGGACTCTCCTTCTTTCCGCCGGAGCGTGCATTTGCGTGCAGCTGCGCCGAAGCGGGCGTCCAGGAGAATTGTGTTTGAAGGGAAGGCGGTCGCGCGGGGAGGGACGAGAGATTCGGACGGTATGCGGCTGCGGGCGTATACCTTTGAGGTGAACCGCGTGTGGAAAGGAAGGGACGACCGAGAGGTTAAGGTGTACAGCTACGATAGGGGCCAGGACTCCTGTGGATTTACGTTTGAAACGGGGCAGACCTATTTGGTATATGCCTCCCTGGGGCAGGACAAGTTGCTGAAGACCAATCTGTGCAGCGGGAATCTGCCTGTCTCGGAGGCACAGCGGGATTTGATCCAACTGGGGACCGGACAATCCGTCAATCCGACCGCGGGAACAGAGAAGGACGGCAAAGACTGGACCAGCTTGCTCTGGCTCGCCGGGGGCATCCTGCTCGTTTCGGCAGCCTGGCTGACGGGGAACGTGTATCGGACCAGACGCCGACGCTAATCCAGGCAGGAGACTGCCCCTGCCGGCCGGGGGCGGGTAGACCGGATCAGCTAATTGAGACGAGCCTTCATCCGGTCCGCAGGCAAACATCGGTGCTGTTGGAGCGGCTGAGGCTTGGCGGAAGGAGGAGACAAGACATGGACCGGGTGCTATTCGAACGGCTCCTTCAGGAAGTGGTGGACGAGGTGTGGGTGCTGGACCCGGGCTATTCGGGTCATGCCAGCGACGTATGGCTCGTCAAGACCGCCTCCCGGGAGGTGGTCGTCCGCTCTTCCCGGCTGCAGAAAGAGCCGGACCGTGAGTTTTGGTGGGGCTGCAAGGCTCTGTTCGGCATCGACCCGAGGGAGATGGTTTACTTTGAGACCAGCAGTAAGCTGCTGAATGCGATCGCGGGGGTGCCAGCGCCCCGGATTCTGGCGAAGGCCGAGCTGGAAGGCCGCGAGGCTCTCGTCGTGGAGCGAATGACGGGAGACGTGCTGCCGTCTTTTGCCGGCCAGTCCCCAGAGCTGCTGGTTCAATTGGGCGAATGGCTGGCCCGTGTGCACAGCCAGAGATGCGCCTATTACGGCAACCTCGTCGGAACGAAGAGAGAGTCCGGCGAGCGGTTCCATCAAGAGCTGGCGGACGTGATGACACAGCTGGTAGAGCGGGACTATGGCGAGGAGCCGAACATCCGGGATCGTCTGCCGGAGATTCTGGTCGAATTGAGTGCACTTCCAGCCCCGTCCCATCTCTGTCCCATCCTAATGGATCTTGACCCGTCCCAGTTCTTGGCGGAGCAGGGCAGGCTGTCCGCCATCGTCGATATAGAAGCCTATGTCGCAGCTCCGCGTGAGCTGGATTTCATCGGGCTGGAATATCTACTGAAGGAAGAAGACCTCCGTCCTTTCCTCGCAGGCTATACGGCCATTCTGCCTATACCGGAGCTGTCGGCCTGCCGAAAGGTGTACAGGTACTTGTATCGACTTCTTGGCGTCCAAGGATCGGTCGATCTGGAGGAATGGCTGGCGCAGCCGGAGCTATTTTGAGAATGATGGGGGCCGGAATCCGACGCCGTCAGTAGAGAGACGGATTAAGCGGGAGGGAGCAGGAAACCAGCTTCCTTTCGACAAGGATTACCGAGTAATTCTAAGTAACACCGATCATCGACAAAATGGGTCGATTCTTTGGCTTATAGAAAGAGGTGACGTGATGCCGAGAACAATAACATTGGCCGACGGCCGAGCGGTAGAGGTGGACTGCCTCAGCTGCGCTTTGACGAGCGGTCTAGTGCCGGCCACGGGCGGCGTCATTTACGAATCCGAGCGGTTTCATGTCCACCAGGACGTCGCTTATCCAATCCGGGGTCTCGTCATTCTGGCGTCCAAACGGCACCTCTATGCCATGGACGAGCTGACGGACGAGGAGGCTGCCGAATACATCTCCCTAATTCGGCGCATTCGCCACGCGCAGCGCACTTTGCTCGGCATTGAGCATGTCTATTACTTTTACAATGAGGACACGACGCATCACTTCCATCTGTGGATGGTGCCCCGCTACGACTGGATGGCCGCCTTCGGCCGTTCGGTGGAATCTCTCCGGCCCGTGCTCTTGCATGCGCGGCGGGAAAGGAACGACGAAGCCAACATGGAGAGCGTGCTGGAGGGGATTCGCATCTTGCGAGAGGGGCTCTCCGGCGTGCATAGCCCTTCAGCGTACAATCCTTGACGAAGGGGAAGAGGCGATCGGACAAACCACATCGATGCCCTTGATAACCTCCAAACAGACCAAAGGCGCCTTTCCGAAGGCGCCTTTTGGTCGTTGCATCCGCTGCCGGCAAATCCTGCTTCGTCGGCGCGGGCCCGTTCCTCTGCCTGGCTTATTGCTGCATACCGTTGTTCGGATAGGGGAACTGGGAGGAGTAGTTGCTGAACTGCTGGTACGCCTGATCCAGCTTCTGCTGCTGCTCGGCTTCAAGCTTATAATGCCCCTTGCGGAACATGAGCTCGAACAGCTCGTACTGGCATTGATGCGTCTCGGTCAGAATGGTGAGCATATCCTGGTGCAGGGCGGGATGGCTTGCTTCGCGAGTGGCGGTGTTGAAGCTGTCCGTCATATATTTCTCGGTTGCCAGCACGTCGTTGAGCCGGTCCCGGTCGTTCATCTCCGGCCCTTTCACCTGCGGCTCATAGGATGGCTTCGGGTTTTGGATCGTTTGGTTTTGGGATTGGTTCATCGAGTCTTCGCCTCCTAATGCTGCGGCTGCTGCTGCATTTGTTGCTGTTGCTGCTGTTGCATTTGCATTTGCATTTGTTGTTGTTGCTGCTGGAGCTGCGGAACGTTCTGCATCATTTGCGTATTGTTGTTTTGCAGATGTTTCAGCAGCATATTGTAGTGGCGCTGGTGCATCTGGCCTGCGCGGTTGATCGCCTGAGCGATGTCCGGATCGGAGCATTGCTGGGCGTAGGCATGGCATTTTTTCATGGCGAGCAGCTCCCAGGACAGCTCATCCTTCAAATAGAGGCAATCCTTGTCGGTCACAACCTGGGGCGGTACCTGCATGAGCGGCTGCTGCTGCTGTTGTTGCATTTGGTTCTGCATGATGGAGTCTCCTTTGGCTGGATAGTTACCCGCTTAGGTTGCCGCATTTCCCGGAAAGTATAACCTTTTTGCATTGTTGGGGACGCACTGGGCACAGAACGGGCTGGGGAGCGGGCGAGCCGGAAGCCTTCCAAAGGGCAGTAATTAATTCCAGTAATTGGTAAAAACCGGGCGCATCCGGAGGAAAAGAGGAGAATCGGGAGCATCCGCCAGCATTTCTCCGAACTGTCCGGGGCTCGGAGCCGGGAGCAGAGCTGGGTCCCGATAGAAGGAGCTAAGCGCGGCATATGGCGCTTTGCCCAGGTAAAGCCGTTCGGTATACTTAGACAAACGAAGACTGGAGGGTCTATTCTTTTGAGTTATGTAGAGATGCTGAACAGACGAAACAAGATTATGAAGAAGCATGTGGAACGAATGATATTGAAGGATAATCAGACAGGTCTCAGCTACCAGGAGGACAACCTGTACCAGATGATGCTCCGGGAGCTGTACCAGAATGAGAGCGAGCTGAACGCGGCCCGCCGGGAAGACGCGGACGTATAGACGGGGGCTTCCTGCCTGCCGCCTTGGAGATAGGAAGCATACGTCTTTCACCGGGATGCCTATCGAAGCGAGCCATGCTCGCCGTCCCGGCAACGCGAAGCGCCGACCGCAGGTCGGCGCTTCTTTCGTTTTGCCCGCCGCTTCTTCGATGCTTCGGAGGATCTACTCCAGCGGGCGGAGGCTGGCGGTAAGGCAGATTTGGGGGAAGGCATGGCTAACATCGTATGGTATACTATGATTCTGGAATCATTCCTAAATGATGGAGGGACTAGCGTTGCAAAAGATACAAGTAGGGATAGTCGGATATGGAAACTTGGGACGCGGGGTGGAGCAGGCCATCCGGCAAAATCCGGACATGGAGCTGGCCGGCATCTTCACCCGCCGGCAGCCGGATCACGTCTCTTCGGGAAGCAAGCTGATTCATCTATCGGAGATCGAATCCTACATAGGCAAGATCGACGTCATGATTCTGTGCGGCGGCTCGGCTACCGATCTGCCGGAGCAGGGGCCGCAATTGGCCGCTATGTTCCATACCGTCGACAGCTTCGACCGGCATGCTAAGATCCCCGAATATTTCGAAGCGGTGGATGCTGCAGCTAAAAAAAGCGGTCACGCCAGCGTCATCTCGACGGGCTGGGATCCGGGCCTCTTCTCGCTTAACCGGCTTCTGGCCGAGGCAGTGCTGCCAGAGGGCAAGGAATACACCTTCTGGGGCAAAGGCGTGAGCCAGGGCCACTCCGATGCGATCCGCCGCATCGCGGGCGTGAAGAATGCGGTTCAGTACACTATACCGATCGAAGAGGCTGTGAACCAAGTGCGCGGCGGACAAGACCCCGACCTCGCCACGCGCGACAAGCATCTGCGGGATTGCTACGTTGTAGCGGAGCCGGGAGAGGACCTCGCGCGCATCGAGCAGGAAATCAAGACGATGCCGAACTACTTCGCCGATTACGAGACGACGGTGACCTTCATCAGCGAGGAGGAGCTGAAGGACAAGCACGGCCTTATGCCGCATGGCGGCGTCGTGCTGAGAAGCGGCCGGACCGGACAGGCCACCAAGCAAATTGTCGAGTTCAGCCTGAAGCTCGAGAGCAATCCCGAATTTACGGGAAGCGTCCTGGTCGCGTACGCGCGCGCCATCGTCAAGTTCGCCAAGGAAGGCTTCTCGGGCGCGAAGACGCCGTTCGACATTCCGCTCGGCTACTTGAGCCACAAGTCGCCGGAGCAGCTGCGCCGCGAGCTGCTGTAACGAACGGGCGGAAGCCGCCGGCCCTTCCATCGGAAGGGCGAACGGACAGACGCTTGCCAAAAGGGCCAGCCGCACGATTGCGGCTGGCCCTTTTGGGCTGTCTGCGCCGGGAACCCGGACTTCGGATGACGAGCCGGCGCTAGGCCGCCCCGCTGCCCACTGCCGGTGGACTTCGCGCCTAACGAACTAGCACCAAGCATCCCACAGCCTCCGTCATCGAGGTGACCGGCACGGCGCCTCCAGTGGTCCTTCACATGGCGAATGGTTATGCCCGTGAATGGTTCATGCCGGAAAGGACGCCGAACGGATCGCTAGAAACGATGGAATTCACCGAATGGGGCTTTCCCCTATCCCAAAAAGACGTTCCCCGCTCATCGGGAAACGTCTTTTTTTGTTAGTGGGCCTAAGAACCGTCCCTAAGGATGGATTAGCTCTCTTGGGTCAGCGCCCCTGCCGTTTTGTTGTCCTTTCGCTCAAGGAGACGAATCCAGCCGGTCAGGAAAACGGCTGCCAATACCATGAGGGATCCGATCCAAGTGGTATGAATCAGCCCGATGGAATCCGTAATCACGCCGCCCAGGTACGACCCGAAGGCAATGCCGATGTTAAAAGCAGCAATATTAATGGCGGAAGCTACATCAACCGCAGTCGGTACGAACCGCTCCGCTAATTGGACGACATAGACCTGCAGACCAGGGACATTCATAAAGGCAAGAAGGCCCATCAAGAAGACGGTAATCAAGCCTGCAACTTTAGAAGGTGCGGTATACAGGAAGAGAAAGAGAACGGCTGCTTGTACAATAAACATATAGAATAAGGCGTTTGCTGTTCGCGATCAGGGCAACGATCCCGACGGCCACAATGAGAAGGAACGCCATTCTCCAGCCAAAATGCTGTCCAACAAACGTGCCGAGCGGAACACCGGTAACGGTAGCGACCGTAAGGCCGGAAAACATGATGGAGATCGCGCTTGCCCTGCGATCCTCAGGCACCAAATCGGCCGCAATCGTGGAACCTATCGACATAAACAGACCGTGGGAAAGGGCGGAAATGACACGCGCGGCAAGCAGCACCCCAATACTCGAAGCACTTGCCGCCAAGCTATTGCCGGCGATAAACACGATCATGATCGAAAGCAATAACGTTTTCCGGGACACGGTGGACGTGAGTGACGTTAAGACAGGAGCCCCGAAGGTAACTCCAAGTGCATATAGGGAAACGGTAAGACCGGCTGTTGTCACTGGGACTTGCAAATCGCCGGCTATTAACGGCAATAACCCTACGCTAATAAATTCGGTCGTTCCTATGGCGAATGCACTTACGGCAAGAGCCAGAAGCGCAAACGTGCTTCGCTTTTTATCTATAGACATGTTGCCCTCCTGTAATGATGTAAATTTGGATGAAGAACCTTGAGGAATGGAAAGGATAGACAGGGGATTTCCTATCCCCATTTTTGCCGACAGATGCTATTATGGGAGCTGGCATACGATATAGGAAGTACGCACTTATAAGTGACATAGGAACCTTAAAGTAATGTAGGTACTTTTTTGTGCCTATACGGTCAGGAGGAGCAAAAGGATGAAAAACAAGAAATACAACATATCCGTGGAAGCGACCTTGGAGGTGATCGGGGGAAAATGGAAATGCGTGATTTTATGCCATCTGACCCACGGCAAAAAACGGACGAGCGAGCTAAAACGGCTGATGCCGGATATTACGCAAAAGATGCTGACCCAGCAATTACGCGAATTAGAGGAAGACGGGGTTATTAATCGAAACGTCTATCAGCAAATTCCCCCGAAGGTAGAGTACGAGCTCAGTGAGTATGGCTGGAGCCTGCAGGGGATCTTGGATTCCCTATGTGCCTGGGGAGAGAAGCATATTACTCGAGTATATGGGGATAAATTTACGGTACTGGAGAAGAATGTTTTAAACGAACAGCTGAAGTGATTTTGCCTCCGCGGCAGAAGACATATGCCCCTTTCGCGCGGCGCGCGGCCCCGCCTCTTTCCGAGACGGGGCTCTTTCTGTTGCCAACAACGCCATACGAAGGCGGGAGGACGTTCGAGAGAACGGGGTCACCCCCGCGTTTTATTTTTTTTGAACAGAAGGTCTTGCGGGCGGGAACCGGGCGTGGTACTATAACTACAGCCCAAAAATGACCGAATGAATAAAATGGTCATTAGGTTCTGTTAGAGGGGGTGAAGGGGTGTCAATCGACCGCAGGCAGCTGATCGTCGAGGCTGCGGCCAAGTCGTTCGCCCTGTTTGGCTACAAGGCGACGACGATGGAGCAGATCGCCAAGCTGGCTAACGTTGGCAAAGGGACCATCTATACTTTTTTTACGAACAAGGAAGAACTGTTTCAGGAAGTGCTGGACCGGCTCATCCGGGAGATGAAGCAGGTGGCCGAGGAGACGTTCGACCCGGACCGGCGGTTCTTCGATAACCTCTACCTCGTGCTCGACCGGCTGCTGGATTACCGGGAGCGCCACGAGCTGGTGCTCAAGCTGAGCCAGGAAGTCCGGGAGACCAATGTCCAGATGGCACTCGGCGCGATTCGGAGAATCGAGCAGGAGATCGTCGGGTACACGCGCATGCAGGTGCAGCGGGCGATGGACAAGGGAGAGATCAAGCCGTGCGATCCGGAGATCACGAGCTTCGTCATTTTGAAGCTGTTCCTCGCGCTGACGGCCGATTGGACAAAATTCCACGAGCCGCTGGGCAAAGAGAGAATCGCCGAGCTGCTGCGCATGTATTTGCAGGAGGGATTGGCCCCTGTGCAGCCGGAGGCCTTTTTTTATTCCATGGATTGACCGAATGACCATTATAGTCAATAAGTAGAAACAGGAGTGGAGAATACAATGAGGAAGAGCCTGAAGCAATTCGGGATGGAGCTGGCCTCGATCGCCCGCAACCGCAAGGTGCTGATCTCGGTCATCGCCGTCCTGATGGTCCCGGTGCTGTACACCGCGATGTTCCTGGAAGCATTCTGGGATCCGTACGCGAAGATGGACACGCTGCCGGTGGCGGTCGTCAACACCGACCGGGGGACCGAATTTAACGGCAAGTCGCTTACGGTCGGCAAGCAGTTCGTCGACAAGCTGAAGGAGGACCCCCAGTTCGACTGGCGGTTCGTCAGCGAAGAGGAAGCCCTGCAGGGCATGAAGGACAACAAGTATTACATGACGATCAAGATTCCGGAGGACTTCTCCGAGAAGACGACGACGCTCACGTCGGATCATCCGTCGCCTGCACAGCTGGCGTATCTGCCGAACGAGAGCTTGAACTTCCTGGCTTCGCAGATCGGCAATACCGCCGTCGAAAAGATGAAGGAAGCCCTCAACAAGGAAGTGACGGAGGTCTATGCCCGCACCGTGTTCGAGCAGATGGAGCAGCTCGTAGACGGCATCGGGCAGGCGTCCGAGGGCGCCGGCAAGCTCGCCGACGGAACGGCCAAGGCCAAGGACGGAGCTGTTCAGATCGAAGAAAATCTCAGCAAGCTCGTGGCCGGCTCCCTGACGCTGAAGGACGGCGTCGGCATGCTGGAAGCGGGCGGCGGTAAGCTCGATCAGGGTGGCGCGGAGCTGAACGCAGGCGCCGGCAAGCTCGCCGACGGCCTGAAGCAGCTGACGGCGGCCCAGCAGGAGCTCGGAGCCGGCGTCGCCTCGCTCGGCCAGGGTGCCCAATCGGTGCATACCGGGGCGCAGAGCCTGAGCGGCGGCCTGTCTCAGCTCGCGCAGGGCGGCCAGCAGCTCGCCGGCAGCTCGACCCAGGCGGAGCAGGCGGCCAAGAAGCTCGCCGCCGGCCTCGGCCAATCGGCCGCCGGCGCCGCCCAGCTGGAAGAGAAGGCCGCCCAGCTGTCGCAGGGTCTGCAGGGGCTCGCGCAGAAGAACGCCGAGCTGGCCCAGGACCCGGACTTCCAGGCGCTGCTCGCGGGCAGCAAGCAGCTGGCCGGCGGCATGAGCCAGGCCAAGGCGGCGCAGACCGAGCTCAGCAAGGGCGCAGGCCAGCTGTCGCAGGGCATGACGCAGCTGAGCGGCGGGCTGTCGACCATCGGCGGCAAGCTAAGCGAAGCGGCCGCCGGCGGCAGCCAGCTGGCCGCAGGGAGCCAGCAGGTCGCTGATGGCGCCGGCAAAGTATCTGCCGGCATGACGCAGTTCGGCGCCAAGCTGGCCGAAGCGAGGGATGGCGGCGTTGCCCTAGCGGGAGGCGCTCAGCAGTTGGCCGGAGGCGCCAAGGAGCTGCACCAGGGCCTTAGCCAGCTGCGGGCGAGCATCGATCCGTTCGTCTCGGGCTCGCAGCAGCTGAAGGACGGGGCGCAGCAGGTCGCCTCGGGACTGCTGCAGCTGAACGACGGCTCGCAGGAGCTGTCCGGCAAGCTGAGCGAGGCGACGGACAAAACATCCGGCCTGAAGGTGTCCGACCCGATGTACGACATGTTCGCCGCACCGGTTCAGTCCGATGTGCAGAAGGTGAACGAAGTGCCGAACTACGGCACCGGCTTCGCGCCGTACTTCCTGTCGCTCGGTCTGTATGTAGGTGCGCTCGTCCTGACCATCGTCTATTCGGTTCGCGAGCCGGCCGTGCGCCCGACAAGCGGCTGGAGCTGGTTCTGGAGCAAGGCGCTGACGCTGGTAACCGCAGGGACGATCCAGGCGTTGGTCGCAGATGCCGCGCTGCTCTTCCTGCTTGATCTGCATGTATCCAGCGTGCCGATGTTCCTGCTGTTCTCGGTCGTGACCAGCATCACGTTCATGATGCTGATCCAGTTCCTGGTGACGACACTGCAGAATCCGGGCCGCTTCCTGGCCATCGTCATTCTCATCTTCCAGCTGACCAGCTCGGCCGGAACGTTCCCGCTGGAGCTCATTCCGAGCTGGCTGCAGAAATTCACGCCGTGGCTCCCGATGACCTACTCGGTGGCCGGGCTGAAGGCGGTCATCTCGAGCGGCGATACCGACGCCATGTGGAAGTACATGGGCATCCTGGGCGTGTTCGCGGTCATCTTCGCCGCGATTACGCTCACCTACTTCCTCGTCGTACATCGCAAAACAAAGCCGAACAAGCAAACGGCCATCGCCTAACCGCTGGCGGAGAAACGGGGCGGAAGCGTGCCGCGGCCAAGGAAAGCCCTTGGATCGGCTCCTTCCGTCACTTCCCAAGCCCTGTCGTCCATTTTGGACGACAGGGCTTTTTTTGTCTTTCAGGCGGGAGAAGGGAGATGGACCCTGAGTCGGGAAAGAACGGCTAACCCTCTGGCTGGGCAGCAGGAGATCGGCCTCGGCTAGCGAAATTTAGGAAGACGGACATTCGCTTGTGCTCATCCCCGGTCCGTTGACTACATAATCCAAACGCGAAGGAGTGGTAGCTGTGAGAGCAGCGGCGCAGCTGTATACGTTGCGGGACTATCTGAAGACGCCGGAGGACGTGGAAGCAACGCTGAAGAGAGTGAAGGAGATTGGCTACCGGGCCGTTCAAGTGTCCGGACTCGGGCCGATCGATCCGCACCGGCTCAAGGAGATGGCCGACCGGGAAGGGCTCACCATCTGCGCGACCCATATCGGCTTCGGAGAGCTGACGGACAAGCTGGACGAGGTGATTGCCCAGCACCGGCTGTGGGACTGCCGCTACGTCGGGCTCGGCGGCATGCCGATGGAGTACCGGTCGAACGAGGAGGGCTACCGGACGTTCGCCTCGATTGCTACGGAGATCGGGCGGAAGCTGCGCGACGCGGGGCTGACGTTCGTGTACCACAACCACGATTTCGAATTCGCCAAGTGGGGAGAGCGCACCGGGCTGCAGCTCCTGCTCGAGGAGACGGAGCCCGAAGCGGTCAACTTCGAGCTGGACGTCTACTGGGTGCAGGAAGGAGGCGGCGATCCGGTCGAATGGATTCGCAAGGTGGAGGGCCGGATGAAGGTGGTCCATCTGAAGGATATGCTCATCACGGCCGATCGGGAGAAACGGTTCGCCGAGGTGGGCGAGGGCAATCTCAATTTTGTGCGCATTCTGGAGGCGTGCCGCGAGACGGGCGTCGAGTGGGGCGCCGTCGAGCAGGACCAGTGCTACGGTCGCGATCCGTTCGCCTGCCTCGAAACCAGCCTGCGCCATCTGGACCGGCTGGGGCTGGACCGCTAGCCGCGCTTCGCGCCCCTTCTCGGCAGGAAGGAGAGGGGCGCGATCCGTTCGGGAACTTCCCGGACGGGAGACATCGCTTTTGTTTGCTATTTTCCAGCGGATGTGGTATAGTTTAGATAATCGAAATAAGACCTGACCTGAATTCACATATTGCAGAGGGTTATTGTTTTGGAATAGGTAACCTTGTGCAATATGTGAATTATTTATTTTCTGGTGAAATAAAGAGGTCATGTATAAACCAAATTGGAGGTAACACACATGCAAACAGGTACAGTGAAATGGTTTAACGCAGAGAAAGGCTTTGGCTTCATCGAGGTAGAAGGCGGAAGCGACGTATTCGTACACTTCTCCGCTATCGTTGGCGACGGCTTCAAATCGCTGGACGAAGGCCAACGCGTTGAGTTCAACGTGGTACAAGGCAACCGCGGCCCGCAAGCCGAAAACGTAGTTAAGCTGTAAGAAGCAACATTCTCTTCAGCGAGCGTAAACTGTCCTTAACCTGGGTTAAGGACAGTTTTTTCTTTAGGAAGGAGGCGGAGGAATGATGTTTTCCCGCAAAAGGACGGAAGAGGAACTGCAGGAGGTAGAGACTGCCATTTGGTCTTGCTCCAACGATACGTGCAAAGGCTGGATGCGTGCCGACTTTGCATTCGAGGACACGCCGACCTGCCACATTTGCCAGTCCTCCATGGCCCCCGGAACCAGGATGCTGCCGCCGCTCGATAATACCAGCAGCACGAGCAGGCCTAAGCGCAAGGACGTGAATGCCTAACCCCTTGTCCGCAGCCGCCTAAAGCGTCAGCCGAAGTGACGACGGGAGAACAAGCCGCCCCCAACCGACAGGTTGATGGGCGGCTTGTTCGCGTTCCTGTGTCCGGCCGCAGGTTCCGCCCGGCTATGGCGGGCTGGAGAGGGCCGCAGGAAGAGCAGGGCGGGCTCCCGCACCGGATCGGCAGAGGTCCGTCCTCGTCCGGTTAGCCAAGCAGCGGGACGTACACGTCCGTTTCGGCGGGCCATTCCGGGTTCGCGAACGAGTAAACCTCAAGGGCGAGGCTTTTGGGGTCCGCTTGTAGGCCGTTTGCCCGCAAATAATTGTGAATGACGAGGTAAGGGTCGGTCGGGGACTTCGTCCCCACATAGCGACGTGCCGGGACAGTGAAGCCGAGCATGCCTTCGGGGATGGCGGACAGCTCGGACACCTCCATGCAGATCAAGTAAGTAAAGAGGACGCTGGTGCTGAAGTGCGGGCTGATGTAGCGATCGGGATGGAGTGGATTCGGGATTTCGCCGCGGCGCTCGAAAAACTCCCGCTTCATCGCCGCCACCCGGTCCGGATCGTGCCGGGAATGGACCGACGTAACGGAGAGGCCGATCAGATGCAGCTCGGGCAGCTCGACAATGGCGGGTTCCTGACTAGGCATAGGGCAGCTTCCTTCCTTAAGGGGAGTGGTTTCCTGCCGAGGGCAGTCCGCGGCATGCCGCGGGGCTGTCCCCGGCTAGTCCCGTACCTAATTCGCGGGGGAGGGCGGCAACTCCTTGCGCAAACGGCGGACGGCGTAACAAAAAGGCCGCGGAGCCCGCGGCCTGTTGAAGGAGGGAAGGAAGTGCGGCGGCTAGAGGCGCTTCCTGCGGAACAACGCCACGAACACGCAGGCGAGCAGCAGGACGAGCAGCGAGACGCCGGCGGTGACCGCTTCCGGGACGCTGCCCTGGCTCTGGGCAGCGGTTTGCCCGCCGAAGCCGCCCGGCCCGCCGCGGTCGCCGCCCGGGGGCAGCATGCCGCCCATGCCGCCGAAGCCGCCCTGCGCGTTGGCGGGCGCCTGAGCGCCGGGCGCAGCGATGCCGCCTTGGGCGCTGGCGCCGCCCTGCGCATCGGCGGGCGCCTGAGCGCCGGGTGCGGCGATGCCGCCCTGGGCGTTGGCACCGCCCTGCACGGGGGCCTGGCCGCGATTGCCGCGCCCGCCGCCCATGCCGCCGGGGCCCATGCCCCCGCCGCTGCCGGAGCCGTCGCCCGACGATGGCGACTTCCCGTCCAGCTGCTTGGCAATCGCCTGCACCGCCGTCGTATTGATCGTTACCAGCTGCTTCACCGCCTGCTGGTACTGCTCATAGGTGTAGAAAGCGGTTGGATCGTTCTCGACCGATGCCGAGATCAGCTTCGACAGCCGGTCGACGCTGGCTTGGAACGCATCGCTTGCTAGGAAGCCCTCTATCGCTTCCTTTAGGATCGTGTGGTACTTCTCCTTATAGGTATCCACGGCCAACAGCTTCGCAACGAGCGGGCGGTCCGCCACCGCACCCTGGGTAGGCTCGTCGATCAGGAGGCTGTAGCCGCCGCCACCGCCCAGCCCGCCGAACGCCATATTGTAGTCCCAGGGGAGGACGGAGAACACACCTTTGTTCTCGTAGAGGTAATAGTTCTGCTTGTTGCCCCCGATATAGCTGTCCGTGTTGTTGGTGAGCACGTTCAGCGCGACATACTTGAGCGCTCCCTCCACATCGAGCACCTTCTCGTAATCGCCGCCGTTGTTCAGCTCCTCGATCATTTGCAGCAATTCGTCGTTCTTGTTGCCCTTCGATTTTTTCTTCAGGCCAGTGTACAAGCTGAAGTCGTCGCCGAGCCACTTCAGGTCGCTGCCGCTGCCCGTCATGACACCCTTGTAGAGGGCCCCCACAGCATTCCCGAAATACCGCTCCAGATAGGACTCCCCCACCTGCTCGACCGCCAGATAGCAGCCGCGCAGCTCGCCGTTCACGTACAGGTTGACGAACGAATGCTTGGGCACCGGCAGTCCCATCTTCTCCGCCAGCTCGTAGCTTAGAAATTCGCGCATATAGGTGGCGTCGCTGTAATTGTTGTTCAGATTGATCTTGCTGAGGCCGCCGATCGTCTGGTTCACGTACTCGTCGAATGACAGCTTGAAGCTGTAACGGTCCGAATCCGGCATGCTGACGACGCTGCGCAGGCTCAGATTGCCTTTGGTCCGGATCGCAATATTGTCAAAGTGCTGGCCGTTGTAATCGACCGACGCCTGCTTGAACTCCTCGGCGCTTGCATTGTCCAGCATATCCTGAAAATCGGCAGGATCGAGCGTCACCTTCACGTCGATAACCTTGTCCTCGGGGAATACCTGCTCGTCCAGCTGCTTCTCCTCTGCAGAGGCGGCCGCCGGGGACGACCCGCCGGTGCCGGTGCCCGAGGCGGCCGGGGAGGCATCTCCGCAGCCGGCAAGCCCTGCGGCCAGCAGCAGGCACAGGAGCCCGGCGAGCAGCCTCGCGCGTCTCGTTTTCATCTCGTTTCTCCCCTCCTTTAGGATACATAGTCGCCGTTGTAGCTGATGAGCACGGCGTTCCTTACCCCGGCGAGAGCGGACAGGTTGTTGACGAAGCCGCCCTCCTGATCACGCAGCCGCAGCTCGAGCGTCAGCTCGATATTGCCGGCCGAGACGGTTTTTTGCTTGACGTTGTAGCGCTTGACGGTCTTGTCGAGCTGCGCGTGCACCTCGCGCTCGGTGACGTCGCTGTCGCAGTTCACCACGAGCAGGTATGGCGTTTCGACGGACACCCGCTTGATGAAAAAGAACAGGATGAGGCCGACGACGACGGAGCCGATCGCGGCGAGGGTGAAGAAGCCCGCACCCGTCACGATCCCTGCGGCCGCCGCCCAGAACAGGAAGATGAGATCGGTCGGATCCTTGATCGGCGTCCGGAACCGGACGATGGACAGTGCGCCGACCATCCCGAGCGACAGGACGAGGTTGGAGTTTATGGCGATGATGACCATGGCGGTGACCATCGTCATGCCGATCAGAGAGACGTTGAAGCTTTTGGAATACAGCACGCCGCTGAAGACGCGCCTGTACAGGATGAAGATGAACAGCCCGATGACGAAGGCGACGGCGAAGGTGAGCAGCATCTTCGTCAGGCTGATGTCGGAGTTGAAATTGCTCAGCACCGACTTGCGGATAAGATCCGAAAAATTGGTGGTGTCCGTAGTGGTCGTATTCATTGAATCAATAATCCTCCCATGTATTCGTTTTTAAGTATTTGCGGCAGATGACGTACTTGGACGCGAACTGCCGGCTCAGTCCCTCCAGCTGGAGCGCGGCCCGGATCGCCTCGGGCAAGTATTCGTCGTACTTGACCTCCAGAATGATGAGGTTGTGGTCGATCGCCTGCACCGGCTTCAGCTGCCGGTCGAACATATCGACGGCGTGCAGCCCGGTGCGCAGCTCCTTGTCGAAGGTAATCCGCACATTGCCGTATCGGCTCACATACGGCTCGCGGACGTAATCCACGATGACCTTGGGACGGAGAAGCTTGTGCTTCACCTCCCCGTAGATTTCCGCGAGGAGCGGGTTTCCCGACTCCCGGAGGCCGTCGTAGCGGCCCGCCAGAATGTCCTCGTACAGGGCGCGGGAGATCGAGGCCTTCTCTTTGGCGATGAAGTCGCGGTGCTTGATTTTTTTCTCGAAGTGGATGACGTTGTCCTGACCGTTGTAGATTCGGATCCGGTACTTGATCCGGTCGCGGATGCCGCCGAGCTTCTCGTGCAGCGCCTTGTTGTCGATGTCGTCGAAGTACAGGCTCCGGATGTGGTAATCGCCCGAGGGGCCGGCGTTATGATCCTGCTGAACCAGATGCTTCAGCCGCTGGCGGATAATGGCGTACTGGTGCCGGTTGACGAAGAATTTGAGCTCGTGGCGGAATTTCAGCCTGCTGTTCATGGCACACCTCTTTTCTTTGATAGACTGCCGGCGGTAGGGCCGGCGTTCGGGACAGGCATAGGAAAGAAGGGACGCAGTGTCCGATCCGATCGCTTATCGGCTTGCTTTCTCAGAATAGAGATCCCGGCTGATTTCCCGCTGAGCGAAGCCTGAAGGAAACCTGAAAGTTTTACAATTCCTTAAAACGGGGAGCATGCGGAACAAAACGGGGAGCCATTCGCGGAACTACAAGAAGGCGACCGGTTCTGCCCGTTCGGGCATGCGCTGCCGGCCCAGGCGACGCTCTGCAGGCATGACGAGAGTGAGCAGAGACGGTCTGCGGGCCTATCCCGCGGACGGAGAGAGGGCAGCGATGGCCGGCCGGGCTTGTCCCGCGGACGGAGAGGAAGACGCTGAGATTCCGTTGAAAGCACACCGAGATCGTGCTAAAAGAACGCCGAAAGCACGCCCCACGCGGCTAACCAACGGTCGATTTAAATATTAACAATTGACGGATAAAGGCGAAGAGCCTTAAACTAGAGGGTACTAGCATGCGAATTCATTCGGCCGGGAGGCCTGTTTGTGCGGCCCTACACTTTGGCGCGCAAAAGCGTTAAATCTGTTCCACATTAATCAAAATGCTTGCGAAGGGGTTTTGTATGTGAAAAAGGGGAAAATCGGACTATCGCTGCTTCTCTCGGCCGTTCTGTTGACGGCGGCGGGCTGCGGCAATAAGGGAGCGGCACCGGAGGGCGGCACCAGCCCATCCACATCGCCATCGGCATCGGCAGGGGCGAGTGACAAGTCATACAGCATCGCCATCTCGCAAATCGTGGAACACGCGTCGCTCGACGCCACGCGCAAGGGCTTCCTGGACGCCCTCAAGGATGCGGGGATCAAGGAAGGCGACAACCTCAAGGTCGACTATAACAACGCACAGGGCGAGCAGCCGAACAACCAGTCGATCGCCCAGAAGATCGCTTCCAAGAAATACGACCTCGTGCTCGGCATCGCGACGCCATCGGCGCTGGCACTCGCCCAGCAGGTGAAGAATTCGCCGATCCTGTTCGCGGCCGTCACCGACCCGGTTGATGCCAAGCTGGTCACGAGCATGGACAAGCCTGGCGGCAACATCTCGGGCGCTTCGGACACGAACCCCGAGGCGATCAAGCAGCTGATGGAGTTCATCGCCGGCAACTTCCCGAAGGTGAAGACGGTCGGCGTCGTCATCAACGAAGGCGAACCGAACGCGGTGCTGATGACCAAGAAGGCCGAGGAAACGCTTAGCGCCAAGGGCATCAAGGTCGTCAAGGCGCCAGTGACGAATACGTCCGAGGTGAAGCAGGCCGCCGAGTCGCTCGTCGGCCGCGCGGACGCCATCTACATTACGCTGGACAACACGGTCGTGAACGGCGTCGATTCGATCATTCAGGTCGCGAATAAAAACAAGATCCCGTTCTTCTCTGCGGACCGCGACACGGTAGAGAAGGGCGCGTTCGCCACGGTCGGATTCAAGTATTACGACCACGGCTACCAGGCTGGCCAGATGGCGGTAGAGGTGCTGAAGAACGGCAAGAAGCCGGGTGATCTTAAGGTCACAATCCCGGATAAGCTCGATCTCATCCTCAACCTGAAGGCGGCGGCCAACCTCGGCATTACGGTTACGGATGCGATGAAGAACCAGGTCAAGGACAAGGCGACCAACATCATCCAATAACAGAATGAGCGGGCGGCCCGCCCGCTGCTGCGGAGTGAACGCTCCAAACCGTTCACTCCGTTTTTGTTTCCCGGACGCCGGGCCCGCAGACGGCGCCGCACATCGCCGGTTCCCGAAGGCCGCACCGCACAGCCGGCTTTCCTCAGCGGCGTTCCGCGGTCTGAAAACGATCCGGCTTGGCTGACAGACTGGGAGCCTCGGCCAGGCTTCCCCGCTCCACTTCCCGACACCCTAGATAACATTCACAGACAGCGGCTTTCAACAATGGGGTTCATGAACCGCCTAGCGGAACTGCGGTTCGCGGACCGCCACTTGCAGCCGGAAGCGAATTCCCCGGACAGCTCTTGCTGTTCCGATGGAGAATGGAGGTAGACTTATGCTGGATTCCTTGACCGGCGCCATCATCCTGGGCTTGCTCTATGCCTTCATGGCGCTCGGCGTTTACATTACGTTTCGGATTCTCGACTTTCCCGACCTGACCGTCGACGGCAGCTTTACGACGGGGGCGGGCATTACGGCCATTCTGATCTCGCACGGCTATTCCCCCCTGCTGGCAACGCTCGCCGGCTTCCTCGGCGGGATGGCGGCAGGAGCGTGCACGGGGCTTCTTCATACGAAAGGGAAGATCAACGGTCTCCTGTCGGGTATTCTGATGATGATCGCCCTGTATTCGATCAACATGCGGATTATGGGCAAGCCGAACATCTCGCTTCTCGGCGTGGACACGGTCGTCTCCTCGCTGACGAACCCGTGGGCGATGATCGCCGTCATGGCCGTCGTCGTGTTCATCATCAAGCTGCTGCTTGACGGCTTCTTTCATACCGACCTGGGCCTCGCGCTTCGCGCGACAGGCGACAACGCCCGCATGATCCGCAGCCTGGGCGCCAACACCGATTCGACCAAGATGATCGGCATCAGCCTGTCGAACGGGCTCGTGGCGCTGTCGGGATCGCTGATCGCGCAGCAGACCGGATTCGCGGACATCTCGATGGGCATCGGCATGATCGTCATCGGCCTCGCATCGGTCATTATCGGGGAAGCGATTCTGGGCGCCCGGACGATCTTCTTCGCGACGCTGGCGGCGGTGGTCGGCTCGATCCTCTACCGGATCGTCGTCGCGTTTGCGCTTCGGGCCGAGTGGCTCAAGCTTGAGACATCGGACCTTAAGCTCATTACCGCGCTGATCGTTATCATCGCACTCGTCGTGCCGACGACGCGCCGCGCGTGGAAGCAGAGGAACATGGCGAAGCGACGGACGTCGGAGCTGACCGCGTCTCTCGCAGGTGCTTCGTCCAAGAGAGGAGGGAGCCTCTAATGCTGGAGCTATCGCGAGTATCCCGCCTGTTCAACCCGGGGACCCCCGATGAAAAGGTCGCCCTCATGAACATCACGCTGCGCCTGAATCCCGGCGATTTCGTCACGGTTATCGGGAGCAACGGCGCCGGCAAATCGACGCTGATGAACATCATCTCCGGCGTCATGAAGCCGGACGCCGGCGACGTCCTGATCGACGGCAAGGCGATTCACCATCTGCCGGAGCACAAGCGGAGCCGCTGGATCGGCCGGGTGTTTCAGGACCCGATGGCCGGAACGGCGCCGCATATGACGATCGAAGAGAACCTGGCCATGGCGTACGCCCGGGGCAAGTCCCGCGGCCTCGGCCTCGGCGTGAACGGAGCCAAGCGAAGCCTGTTCCGCGAGCAGCTTGCCAAGCTCGGCATCGGGCTCGAGAACCGGCTGCGGGCCAAGGTCGGCCTGCTGTCCGGCGGAGAGCGGCAGGCGCTCAGCCTGCTGATGGCGACGTTCACCAAGCCGCAGATTCTGCTGCTCGACGAGCATACGGCCGCGCTTGACCCGGCCCGCGCCGAGCTGATCACCAAGCTGACGCGGGATATCGTGCAGGAGATGAATCTGACGACGCTCATGGTCACGCACAACATGGAGCAGGCGATCCGCCTCGGCAACCGGCTCATCATGATGGACAAAGGCCGGATCATCCTCGACATTCCTCAGGAACGTAAGCATGACCTGACCGTCGAGCGGCTGCTCGGCGAATTCGAGCAGATCAGCGGCCACAAGCTGGCCGACGACCGAGTGGTTTTGGGCTGATCGGACGGACTCAGGTGGCAAAGAAGCCGCCGCAGAGCATTCTGCGGCGGCTTTTTTATGCGCTTGGGTCTGGAGCCTCCGCCTCCGGGGCGCTCCCGGAAACTTTTTGAGAATGGGAACCGATTAGCGGCTCAGGTGTCTAATCTTGTAGAGGTGAGGGGATGAAGCGAATTGAGAAAGGAGCGGGGCAGGCGGCACCGCCGGGAGAGAATGTGTTCCGGCAGCTGATGGAGACGCATGGCCAGGATGTGTGGAACTATCTGTTCGTGCTCACTCGGCGGAGAGACGCGGCAGACGACCTCGCGCAGGATGTCTTCCTGAGAGCTTACGAGAAGTGGGCGACGTTCCGGGGAGACGCGTCCGTCAAAACCTGGCTGTTCGCCATTGCCCGTCATAGGGCGTTCAATTACAAGCGGTCGGCGCTGTTTCACAGAGTGGTGCTGCTCGGCGGGATGAGGGAGGAGGGACACTCTCCGTCCGCCGAGCGGGAGGCGATGGCGGGTCTCCTGGCCGACGAGCTGTGGGAGGCGGTGCTGCGGCTGCCCGACAAGTACCGCGAAGTGCTACTGCTCGATGCGAGGTATCAGATGCCGGTTAAGGAAATGGCCGCCTTGCTAGGCATCCCCGAGGGGACGGTCAAGTCGCGCATCAGCCGCGCCCGGGCGAAGCTGGCCAAAGAGTGGAAGGAGGGATCGGCCTATGATACCGTCTAGACCCGATTGGTATGACCGTCTGACTGGAGGGCCGCTAAAGCGGCCGGCTTTTACGGAGGAGACGATCCGGGAAGTAGAGGCGCGTCTGAGGAGGCTTACGGAGACGGGGAAGCCCGGCGAGCAGCGCCATGCAAGACGATTCCGTCGCTGGGCGGCGGGTGCCTCAGCTGCGCTTCTGCTGCTCGTGCTGGCGGGCGTCTTCCTCGCCCAGCTCGGGCTGCCGGTCCAGACCGGCAAGCCGCTTACGCCGGACGCTCACTTGTACGATCCCGCCACCATCCGGACGGGAGACCGGGCGGCGGAAATGACGGTTCTCCGGAAGGAAGAAGGCGTCTATGGCAGCGGCTCGGTCGCAACGACCTTCGAGGGAGAGGTGAAGCTGACAGGCTCCTACACCTATCTGTACAACGGCCAGCTCGTGTTCCAGCCCGACGAGGCGTCAGCCGGCAAGCTTCCACGTGCGGAAGGGCTGGCGAACCGGCCGCCTAGGCTGGTTCTGCGCTTCGGGAGCTCGGACGCAGAGGCGCTGTTCGGCCAGCCGGGATCGCTGGGCACAGCCGAACTGGTGGTCTCGGAATATACCGATGTCTTTGCTGATCGGATTGAGGGGGTCCCCAACAGCGGGCAAGTAGCGGAGCTGGAACGGATCGCCGCCTACCCGCCGCTGCAGCCGGCGGCCGCCGCTCTCGATCTGCAGTCGTTTCCCGTTCTCCGGTTCACGGCGTCCGAGGACGAGCGAGGCCAGGCGCAGAAGGCTGCCGACTGGCTGCAGGAGGTGGTACGGATTGCCGCAGCCGGCGTTTCTCCGGGCAAGCTCAGCGAAGCCGAACGGGAGAGCGTGGAGCGTTGGCTTCGCCAGGTGTTCACGGCTGAGCGGGCGGAGGCGCTGCTGTACCGGAACGCTGCCAAGACGCAAGACGGCTACCTCATCTCGTTCGCTCTCGTGAACCCTCCCCTGATGATCACCCAGGAGCCTGCGGAGAGAACGCCCAGCCTGGAAAAGCTGCCGAATGACGGGTATCTCTATTCGGCATCGGTGCGGATCGGCGGCAAGGAAACGTATCGGGAGACGTACCGGCTGGTTCTGTCGGACGGGGGCTGGCGGATCGACGAGTACAGCTGGACACTGGCCGCCCCTTGAAGGGCTTTTTTGGCGGAGAGAACCTGCACCGGAAAGCTCAGCCGCCTTCGTCGCGGCGGATGCTTCCCTCATGTTCCCCGGCTTTCCCCACCTTGTTCACAACACGAGCAGGAGGGTTCCGGATGTGAGCAGAATCAACCCTATGCAAGATTTCACGGACAGCTTTTCTTTGAAGACAAAATACGCGAAGAGGACCGTGACCAGTATGCTCAGCTTGTCGATCGGCACGACGATACTGGCCTGCCCCTCCTTCAGAGCCCGAAAATAAAACAACCAGGACAAGCCGGTCGCCAAGCCGGACAAGGTGATGAATGTCCAGCTTTTCTTATCCATTTGTTTCATTTCGCCTTGTTTTTTTGTCGCGAATACAATGAGCCAAGCCAGGATCAGGATGACAATGGTTCGGATAGCGGTGCCTAAATTGGAATCCACGTCCTCGATCCCCACTTTTCCCAGGATGGCGGTTAGCGCGGCGAAAATAGCCGATAGCCCGGCGTACAAAATCGATTGCCTCTGGTTAGAAGCAGACGCTGCACCATCTTTTTTTGGGATCATTAGATACGTGCCGATCCCAATCAAGATCATGCTGCTTACCTTTAATAGGGTAAAGGACTCCCCCAGCAGGAGGATCGCGAGGAGCATCGTGAGCACGGTGCTCGATTTATCGATCGGGACGACAACGTTCACATTCCCCACTTGAAGGGCACGGAAGTAAAACATCCAGGAAGCGCCGGTCGTGATTCCCGACAAAACGAGGAAGAGAAGAGATTTGGAACTGATGTCGAGCAGGCTATGCTGAACGTCTCCCACAAAGACGACAATCCAAGCAAAAAGGACAACGATGCCGGTCCGAAGAGCGGTGGCCAGGTTGGAATCTATTTTTTGGATTCCGATTTTAGCAAGAATAGAAGTGATGCCGGCAAACAGAGCGGCACAAAAAGCGTAAACAACCCACATGGCAACCCCTCCAAGAAGCTTCGAATGATCCCGTTTCTTTATTAAAGTATGGCGAAATCCGATTCCTCTAAACTTACCCTCGCCGCTCTCCGTTCCTGCATGGTTAACATGGTGAAAAGTTTATCATAGAAAACTAGCGGCAGGAGCAGAAGACGCGGCATCTGCTAAAGCGGCGGAAAAACGTCTTGCCCCCGGTTTACGCGGCTGCTGGCATCTTGTATGCTTCAAGAATATGGAAGCAAAGGAGGGGGACGCATGAGCCCAGCGGATGACGCCGTAACGATTCGTCCGTACACCCCGTCGGACGCCGAGACGATCGCCGCCCTGACGAACCGCGAGCCGTTCCACCTGCTGAACGGCATCACGGGTGCGGCATTTGACCGCATGCTGGACGAGCCCGGCGAACGCATTCGGGAGCACACCTATGTGGCGGAGTTCGGACGGGCTGCCGTCGGCTACTGCTGCCTGTGCTTCGTGGAACGGGAGGACCATCTCGCGGTCTTTTGCTACGGGGCGGTCGACCCGGCCTGGCGCCGGCGCGGAGTCGGCAGCGCGCTGTTCCGGTTTCTCTTTGCCCTTCTGGAAGAGACGGCCAGCCGGGAGAACAAGCCCATCCGCTTCCTTCACCGAGCGGTCAGCCGTATCCCGGGAGAAGCCGAGCTTGCGGCCGCCTTCGGCATGCAGGAGCAGAACCGGCTCGAGGTGCTTTGTCTGCCCGATCTGAGCGGCCTGTCTTTCCCTGACCCGCCGGGCGGCTTGGGGTTTCGTTCTCCGGCGCTCTCAGATGCGGCGGAATGGGCGGCGCTGTACAACGATGCCTTCGGAGGCGGCAAGACGGCGAAGAGTGTCGCGCATGAGTTCCAGGGAGAGGGCTTCTCTCCCGACCGCTATCTCTTCTGCACGGATACGGCGGGGACGGCCGTCGGGCTTTTGTGTGCTACGAGAAAAGGAAGGCACGCGCGCATTCCGACGCTCGCCGTCCGCACGGATTGGCAGCGGCGCGGAGTGGGTACGGCGCTTCTTGCCGAAATTCTGAAGAGGCTGAAGGAAGCGGGAATGGCGGACGTCCGTCTGTCGGTGGACAGCCGCAACCAGGCGGCGAAGACGCTGTACCGCCGGTTCGGATTCCGGCCCGATTACGAGCGGATTCATTACGCGGCTGAGTTTGGCGGAGCTTTCTGACAAAAATGGGCACCGCCGAGCTGGAGAAGCCGCCGGGAAACTGCGTTTCCCAGTACCGCTCCCGGGCGGAGTGGATTATAATGTACAGACGGGGGATGAGTCGAACGTCCCTGTTTGCAGCTTTTTTTCAATATGGAGGTAATCCTATGCAGCCTATCCAGACCAACGCGGTTCAGCAGGTGCTGGACCAGCTTAAGGGGTTCGATCTCTATATCCATCTGGAGATTACGAACGGCGCTTATACGTCCCATCGGGACAAGTCGAGATTGACGGTTGCGAATTTTCTTCGCAACGTCGTCATTCGCTATACGCACGGAACCATATCCGGCACCGGCCCTTACCGGGTCGGGCTCAAGCTGCCGAACGGCTGGGTCTTCACCGAAGGGCTGACCCACTGGGAAGAGAACGAGCCGGGCCGCCTCGTACTGGCGGGGCTCGATAGCGACGGCCGCCTGAACGTGGCACTTCAGCTCAGTCCGGAGCCGTTCTAACACGAGGCAGGACAAGAACAGCCGCCCCGGAAGGCAGGGCCAGCAAGAGGCGCTTGCATCCGGCGCGGCCGACAGAGAAGGGAGACAAGGGAGCAATGGAGGATCAGCACATTCTAGTGGTGCTTCCGCACCCGGACGACGAAGCCTTCGGGCTGTCCGGCACGCTTGCCAAGCACATCGAAAACGGAGCCGCCGTGACATACGCCTGCCTGACCCTCGGCGAGATGGGCCGCAATATGGGCAACCCGCCGTTCGCCAGCCGGATTTCGCTTCCGAAAATCCGGCTCGAGGAGCTGCAGGAATCGTGCCGGGTGATCGGGATTCAGGATCTGCGCACGATGGGCTTTCACGATAAAATGATCGAATTCGAAGACCAGGACGAGCTGGACCGCCGCCTCCGCGAGCTGCTTGACGAGCTGAAGCCCGGCCTCGTGTACACGTTCTATCCGGGCTATGCCGTGCATCCCGACCACGATGCGACGGGAGCGGCCGTCGTCCGTGTCATCGGCGCGCTGCCGGAGGAGACCCGGCCCGTCGTCCGCTGCCTGGCGTTCGCGCCGGGCTGCGAGCAGGCGCTGGGGGCGCCGGACGTCGAGGTGGACGTCTCGGCGTTCCTGAAGCAGAAGACCGGCTCGATCCGGGCGCATCGCTCGCAGTTCCGCTTCGACGCCATGCTCGAGAGCAACAGCCCGGAAGATCGGCAGATGATCGAGCGGCTCGGCAAGGAACGGTTCTGGACCTGGCAATACTAAGCGGCAGCGGAGCTGTCTGGCCGGCGTGCCGTCCTGAGGCCGGGCCGGCAGGCGAAGAACGCCGTAGCCGGATGTGTGACGTCCGGCGAAGGAAGAAGCAGCCAGAGCCTGGCAGCCGGGACAAGGCTTCCTCTCCGCCAGAGAGGAAGCCTTTTTTGGCTGGTATCCACTCGCGGCGGCTCGCTTGCCCGGAGGAGCCCGGCGCGGTACAATACCCTATAGGGTAACAAGGCGGCAGATGATCGCCCAGATTCGAAAATCGAAGGAGGGGAAGATTCATGAGAGTAGATATTTGGTCCGATTTTATGTGCCCATTCTGTTATATAGGCAAACGGCGGTTCGAGGAGGCGCTGTCCCGCTTCCCGCACAAGGATAAGGTGGAGGTCGTTTTCCGGAGCTTCGAGCTGGATCCGGGGGCGAAGCGCAGCACCGGCCAGTCGATGGACGAGCTGCTTGCGGCCAAGTACGGCATGACGGTGGAGCAGGCGCGGGAGGCGAACGAGAACGTGACCCGCCAGGCCCAGAGCGTCGGGCTGGAGTACCATCTCGACACGAGCGTGCCGACGAACTCGTTCGATGCCCACCGGCTGACGCATCTGGCCGCCCAGCATAACAAAGGCTACGAGATGGCCGAGCGGCTGTTCCGCGCTCACTTCACGGAGTCTCGCGACCTCGGCGACCGCACCGTGCTGACCGGTCTTGCGGCCGAGCTGGGCATTCCCGAGGAGGAAGCATCCGCGGCGCTGGAGAGCGGCGAGTTCACCTCGCAGGTGCGTTCCGACGAGGCGGAGGCGGCATCGCTCGGCATCCGCGGCGTGCCCTTCTTCGTGCTGAACAACAAGTTCGCCGTGTCTGGCGCGCAGCCGGTTGAGCTGTTCCTCGAAGCGCTGAACAAGGCACAGGAGGACGAAAAGCCACTTGTCGTCATGGGCGACCAGGAGGGCGGAGACGCCGCCTGCGTGGACGGCTCCTGCCAGATTCCCGAATCCAAATAACACTGGGCGAAAGTGAGTGCCCGGCCGCCCGCAGCCGGGCGCCGGAGCAGTCAAGACGCCCGTGAACCCCGGCCGGGATACCGGCTGGGGTTTTTGCGCGAGCGGCGGTTTGCCGCCGGCGTTTTTTGGGGACAAGCCGCCGATAGGCGCGGGAACGGCATGTACAGATGTCAGGAAACCAGGTAATCTGGAAGTACAGACAGCAGGGTTTGCGGAGGATAGACCAATAGGGAAGCGGGGAGAACACATTGACACGGTTTTTGTTTATCACCGACACCCACATCGGGGCGAGTCCGGTCGGCTTTCAGAGGCAGCCGGCCTATCCGGAGCGAGGCGAGGCGCTGCTCGCCGAGCTTCGTGACGTGATCGAGCACGAACGGATCGACTTCGTGCTGCACGGCGGGGATCTGATCGACAAATGCACGCCGGAGCAGATTCGGGAGGCGAGGCGCCTCCTGGATTATCCCGTGCCGGTGCATCTGTCTATAGGCAATCACGACCTGGACCGGCCGGATGCTGCGCAGCTGTGGCTGGCGGAGGCACCGGACCTGTTCGCGGACGGCTCGCTCCAGTACACCGTACGCTACCCGGATTTCATTCTGCATGTCGTCCCCAACCAATGGGAGCCGGGCGTCCCTTACTTCTGGCGGACGAAGCAGGAGCCGTTCTTCCTTGAGGAGCAGCTCCCGAGGCTCGAGGAGGAACTGCGGCGCGAGCCGAACGCCGTACATCTTCTCGCCATCCATAACCCGCTCTTCGGCGTCCCTATGGAGCAGAGCGGGCTCGACCGGATCGTGCACGAGATCGCGCCCCGCTTCCGGGAGACGGTGCTGGATGTCGTCCGGCGCTATCCGCAGGTCAAGGCGGTCTTCTCGGGGCACAACCACATCAATACGCTCCTCCGTACGAAGGAGGGCGTCTTCCTGAGCGGCAGCTCCTTCGTCGAGACGCCGTTCGAGTACAAGCTCGTCGAGGTGACGAAGAGCGGAATGCGAATCGAGACGCGCCGTCTCGACGCAGACCGGCTTGCCTTCACGCCCGAGTATGACGAGAAGGTGGCGTTCGTGCAGGGCCGGGAGCAGGACCGCAGCATCGAGCTTACGTTCGGCGAGTGAGAGCAGGGCTGCTGCCTACAGGAGGGAGCATACGAAGCGGCGGACCCGGGACATGGCCGGCGGGAACGGAAGCGTTGCCCAGCCGGATGGCAGTTGGGTGCTCTGTGAGGGCACCGCACCGGATCATTCGGTGCGACTCCGACCCGGCGCCGGGCAGGCACCAGCGATGATAGACAAAAAGGGAGTGCCGAATGGCACTCCCTTTTTGTCGTAAGGCGCAGGGCCGAGGGGCGCAAGCTCCGCTTCCGTCCTCCGGCCCTTCCACGCTATATCTCTTGCTCCCCGCCGAAAGCTCCGCTCCGGCCGCCTAGGCAGGAGCGGACTTGGCGAATGTCACGGTCACCTGGAACAGATCGCCGTTCAGCTCGATCTCCAGCCGGCCGCCCTGCATCTCGACGATGCTCTTGGCGATCGCAAGTCCGAGCCCGGAGCCGTCGGTATGCCGGGACTGGTCGCCCCGCTTGAATCGCTCGAACAGCTCCTCGGCGGCAAAATCGATCTCGTACGCCGAGACGTTCTTGATCGTCAGCACGACGCGTCCCGGCTCCTCGAACAGGTCGATGTAGACCCGGGAATGGGGCAGCGAATAGTTGAGCGCATTGCCGATCAGGTTCTCGAACACGCGCCACGTCTGCTTGCCGTCGAGCGGGGCCGTCACGGACGGATTCGCGACGTGCACCCGGAAGGTGAGGGAGGATTCGGCAATCCGGTCGTTGAACTCGGCGAGCGCCTGGTTGAGTAGATCCGCCACGTTGACCGTCTCGATCTTCAGCTCCACATTGCCACTCGCCATCTTGGAGGCGTCGAACAGGTCCTCGATGAGCGTTTTGAGACGCTGCGTTTTGCGGTCCAGCACGTCGACGTAGCTGTGAATCTGCTCGGGGGTCAGCTCCTTCTGCTTGAGCAGATCGACATAGTTGATGATCGACGTGAGCGGCGTCTTGAGATCGTGGGATACGTTCGTAATGAGCTCGGACTTGAGCCGTTCGCTCTTCATCTGGCTTTCGAGCGACAGCTTGAACCCCTGCTTCATGTTGTTCATGTGGGACGCCAGCTCGCGCAAGTTGCCCCGTCCCGTCTCCCGAATGGTGAAATCCAGATTGCCCGAGGCAGCCTCCGAGGCGCCCTGCTTGATCTCGGTAAGCAGCCGGAAACGCCGGATGAGATAGGGCAGCACCGTCACTCCGTAGAACAATGTATAGAGCACCCCTACCAACAGCAGCTCCCTATAACGATCGGAGAGGCCGAGGAGCCCGCACAGAGCAGCGATGCCGAGCCCTCCGGTCAGAAAGAACACGAGCCCCGCCTTGAAGGCGATCGACCGGCTGCCGAGGTTGCGTTGGAACAGGGTACGGATGCGGACGAGTAGGGAGCGCTGCCACTCCTCGCGCAGCCGGTCGGGCCGGCGGATGAACTGGGCCGCGTCCAGCAGGCAGAGAACGGCGTAGGCCGTTAGCAGCGCGAGCAGGACGAACCCAGCGACCTGGGAGACGCGAGGCGGCAGCCTAAAAAAAACGGTGCTGCTCCCGACCGTCAGTACGATGAGCACGGCTAGCAGCGCGGCAGCCCATCGCAGGTCGAGCGGGATCCGGCGGATCACCGAGCCCGCCGCTCCCTCTTGAAGCGGCCGCCAGGCACCTGTTCTCACGAAGTAGAAGACCAGACCGGCCGCCGCGGCGAGCGAGAGGCCGAGCAGGACCGCTTCCTTGATGAGCCGGTCCCGGATGCTCTGGTAATAGGCGTAATCGTTGTAGACCTGGCTGTAGCCGTCAGCCGCCTTCGGAACGATCAGATAGCCGGCGAGCTGGTTATTCTGGAAATACTGGTTGATCTGCTGAAACCAGCCGTTCTGCAGATAGGGCTGCGGGAACCTGAGGCTGTAAAAGGCTTCTTCCTCCAAATACCGGTCGTTGGGCGTCTGGGGCAGATTGGTGTAAACGTCGTTGGCCCGCGAATCGACGATATAGTAGGCGAAAATGCCTTTGCGCGCCTCCAGACTCCTCTTGACGTTGGCGTATTCGCTGTCTCGGTACGCGATATAGTCGGCGGACTGCTTCTTCAAATACTCGGCGGTCTGCTCCTCGGTCAACTTTTGAGGCGCGATGGCCCGCTTCCAGGCCTCCAGCCTGCTGCTAACCTTCTCCTCGGGAGTCATGGCCGGGTAGCCTTTGTTGTCTATGTGCACGTAACGAACCAGGTTGAAGCTCATCTGCATTTGCTCATAGAACGGCAGACTCCGGAAGTAGGCGTCCTTGGAGAAGTTCTCGCGGTTCTTCACGAGATCGACCGCCGCCAGCACCGAGAAGCAGACGAGACAGCATAGCAGGATGCCCGCCACGAGCGCCTGCCACCGGTTAATCGACTTTGTATCCAATGCCCCATACCACCTTCAAATATTTTGGTTCGCGCGGATTGATCTCGATTTTCTCGCGGATGCGGCGAATATGGACGGCGACCGTATTCTCCGCGTTCAGGTACGGCTCCTTCCATACCTTCTCGTAAATTTCCTGAATGGAGAACAGCCGTCCTTTGTGCTGCATGAGCAGCTCGAGAATTTTGTATTCCGTTGCCGTCAGGCGGACCTCCTCGCCGTCGACCAGCACCTGCTTGGACGTCTGGTTGAGGGAGAGGCCGCGGATCTGGATCTCGTCCTCTGTTTCTTTGTAATTGCCGAGATTCGTATACCGCCTCAGCTGCGATTTGGCTCTCGCGACGAGCTCCATCGGGTTGAACGGCTTGCTGACATAATCGTCGGCGCCTACATTGAGGCCGAGGATCTTGTCGGTATCCTCCGACTTGGCGGAAAGCATGATGATCGGGATGTTCCGGCTTTCGCGGATGAGGAACGTCGTCTTGATCCCGTCAAGCTCGGGCATCATGATGTCCAGAATGATGAGGTGAATGTCCTCCTTGTCCAGAGTGGCGAGCGCCTCCCGGCCGTTGTTTGCTTTGAACACCTTCATCTGCTCGTTGGTCAGATAGATCTCGATGGCGTCCTGAATTTCTTGTTCGTCGTCGACGACTAGTACGTTGTAAGAAGTCATAACATCTTCTCCTATAGAAATGGTGAGAGGCCGGGGTCTAATGCCCAGTCTCTATCCTAGCTCAGACTGTTAACGGATAAGTCTATAAAAACCTTACAACTTTCTTACAGATTCCGGCAAGAAGCGAGAAAGGGGAAATTTCGGCAAACAAGGCGCAGTCTGGCACCGAAAGGATGAGGTTCCGTTGGAAAATAGCGCACGCGGAGGGAGACGGAACGGGGAAGTGGGGGAGAAAACGCAGGTGGAGGCCTCGTATAGGCGAAGAAGCGGGCGAGAGGCATGCGTGAAAACCGTTGGAATTTTCCGTGATTTTCGCGTTCGTTTGTGCTACGATAGCTATATTTTGAATCCTCATTATTCAACAGAAAGGTTGCATTCTACATCATGAGTTCCTCAGCTGCAGACCGGAATGCGGAGCAGGCGGACGCCCGCTCATTCTCCCTTCTCCATCTCACCTGGCCTATCTTCCTCGAAGTGTTCCTGTTCATGCTAATGGGCAGTGTCGATATCTTCATGCTCAGTGCCGTCTCGGACGACGCCGTCTCGGCGGTGGGAGGCGCGAATCAGCTCATCTCCATCGCAATTCTCATTCTGGAAATCATCGGCAACGGGGCCGCGATCGTCATCGCGCAGTATCTGGGGGCCCGCCGGCTGGCGGAAGCAAGCCGCATCTCCGCCCTGTCGATTACGCTGAATCTGGCGGTCGGGCTCATCATGAGCGCGGCGTTCCTCGTGTTCGGCGGCAGCCTGCTCCGGACCATCCATCTCGAGGGGGACATTCTCGCCTACGCGAACACGTACCTCGGCGTCGTCGGAGGAGCGATCTTCCTGCAGGCGCTCATCAATATCGTGGCTGCCATCATCCGCACCTACGGGTATACCCGGCAGACGATGCTCGTTTCGCTCGGGATGAACATTTTTCACGTGGTGTTTAACTACCTGCTTATCTTCGGTCATCTCGGCTTCCCCGAGCTCGGGGTCCAGGGCGCGGCCATCTCGACGGTGGCCAGCCGGGCGATCAGCCTGCTCGTCTTCTTCTGGCTGCTGTACAAGGTTATGGAGGTCAAGGTCGGGCTGCGGGATTACATCCGCTGGTCCCGCGAGTACGTCGGCAAAATTCTCAAGATCGGCATTCCGTCGGCGGTTGAGCAGATCACCTACCAGGCATGCCAGCTCGTGTTCTTCTATTATGCGACGTTTTTGGGAACGACCGTGCTCGCTTCGCGGCAATACGCGATGAACATCTCGGCGTACGTCTACCTGTTCAGCATGGCGACCGGCATCGGCACCGCGATCCTGGTCGGCCGCTATGTCGGGGCACGCAGGAAAGAGGCCGCCTATCGGCAGGTCTGGAGCAGCGTGCGCTGGGCCGTCGCCGTGACGGTCGCCGTCGATCTCGTCGTCATCGCGCTGCGGGAGCCGCTCTTGCGCATCTTCACGGATAACCCGGAGATCATCCGCATCGGCTCCCAGGTGATCGTGCTCAGCTTGCTTCTGGAGACCGGGCGGACGTTCAATCTCGTCATCATCAACTCGCTGCGGGCGGCGGGCGATGCCAAGTTTCCCGTCTACATGGGTCTTTTGTCCATGGTCTGCATGAGCCTTCCGCTCGGCTATGTGCTCGTCTTCGAACTGAACCTCGGCCTGGCCGGCATATGGCTCGCTATCGCGGCGGACGAATGGCTGCGCGCGATGATCATGTTCTTCCGCTGGCGCAGCCGGACCTGGGAGAAGCACGCGCTCGTCGGCGAGCCGCAGGAGCAGGCGCCGGCCCCTTCGCCTGCGGTGTAGCCCCGGCAGTGCTGCCCGGCTAGGGCGGGCAAACACCGGATAAGAGGCACGCTCTTCCTCTAGTAGAGAGCCGGCTGCAGGCATGCCGCCGGACAGCCAGATGATCGACACCTTGCGGTGAGGAGCCGCAAGGTGTTTTTTTGCTGGAGAAGGGCTAATATGCCTACAGAGGGAGGGGAGGGAGGGGGAGCCGCCGCTTCGTGTCGGGCGGGAGGCGGGCCGGAAGCGGAGCCGCCGCTTCGTGTCGAGGCAGGCGGTGAGTCGAGAGGCGGAGCAGGCGAGATTGTCGTTGACCTTGGGCGGGAGAGGCTCTATTCTGAGGACGAAGCTTACTGTTCCGGAAAGAAGGTCTGCCACTTGGCTGCTTTTCTGCTTGTCCTCTGCTCGGGTCTCGCCCACGCACTGTGGAATCTATTCACCAAGAAGAGCCGCAATAAGAACGCATTTCTCTGGCTCATCCATGTCACATCGTTCCTTCTCCTCCTGCCGCTGTTCGTCCGGGAGCTGGCGAACGCCTCGCTCCCGCCTGCGGCCTACGGATTCCTGGCGCTGTCGATGGCGTTCCAGATGGGCTACTGTCTCCTGCTGCCGGTCGTCTACGAGCGGGGGGACATGTCGCAGAGCTACCCGGTGATGCGGGGCACCGGCGCGCTGCTCGTACCGCTGTTCAGCATCTGGCTGTACCAAGAGACGCTGTCGCTCGCCGGCTGGGCGGGCATCGGCTGCATCGTGCTCGGCCTGTTCGCGATCAGCGGGACGTTCAGCCGCCGGCTGGACCGGGCGGCGCTGCGGCCGCTCGTCCCGGCGTTCGCGGTCGGCCTGTGCATTACCGGATACGTCCTGACGGACAAAACGGCGCTGACCTGGCTTTCGCCGGTCGCCATGATCGAACTGAGCAACCTGGCTTACCTGCTTGTGCTGACGCCGACCGTGCTGGGCCGCGGGCTGATCGGCAGCGAGTGGAAGGCGAACTGGCGGACGATCGCGCTCGGCAGCGTCTTCTCGCCGGGCTCGTATCTGCTCTTCCTGCTGGCGGTGCAGCTTGCGCCGCTGTCGCATCTCGCCCCCGTGCGGGAGGTCGGGACGGTGTTCGGCACGCTGCTCGGCGTCCTGCTGCTCAAGGAGGCGCAGCCGATCCGGCGGGTGGTGCTGTCGTTCGTCATCACGGCCGGCGTGATCTCGGTCGGGCTATGGGGGAACGGGTAGGATACTACGCGCCCGCGCACAAAAAAACCGCCTCCCCACGGCCGGGCGGCCGGGAAGGCGGTCCCCCTCGGAGGGGGCGGGCGGAGGGAGAAGTGCGGATCGCTTGACCATCCACGCGGAGCGGGAGGGCCGGATTGACCGGATCCGGCTTGTCGCTGCCGGGTGATTCGTTGACGACTGACGGCCAAGCAGGCGGCTTGCTGTCTGTTCGGGCGACGCTTGAGGCGTCGAACCGCGGGGATCGAGAATGTTATGGATGCTGCGCTATCCGATTCCAGGATGGCTAAGCGTTACGCGTGGGCCGGGGTACCTTTGCCGGCGGGCTTGCCACCTTCGTCCTTGGCGTGGGTCAGCTTGCGCCATACGGTCTTCAGGTAAGGCATCAGGTAGAAGTCGACGCCGAATTTGCCTGCGTTCATGCCGGCCATGAAGACGATACCGCCGAGGAGGACGAGCCAAGGGTTCGTGCTTACGGTGCCTGCGAACAGGAACATGAAGTTCATCAGGAGCCCGAAGAAGGCGGCCGCGGCGGTCAGACAGCCGAGGAGAAGGCCGAGTCCGACGAGGAATTCACCGAGCGGGATCAGGAAGTTGAAGAGCTTGGCGTTCGGCAGGGCGAATGTTTCCAGGAACGCGTGGAAGGTCGGGTAGACGAGTTCTTTCGTCGCCTTATCGGCGACCGGGTTGGCTACAGCGTTTTTCAGGAAGCCGGTGGCGTCGAAGCCTCCGGTCAATTTATGCCAGCCGGCGGTCATCCATTCGTAACCGAGGTACAGTCTTACGAACAGCAGCAGCCCGGCCGCGTAGCGGTTTTCTCTCAGCCATTTTATCATTTTAACCATCTCCTTGTTTGATTCGGACAACGTCTTTCTGCCGGTACCGCGCGCTCTTCCGGTTAGAGGCGGGATCTTGGCGAGTCCGGATGGTGCTCCGCTTGCTTCGGGTCCCTCACAGCCCGATCCAATCGTGGACTTGGTGAATGTTTTCACATGTTGTAGAGCGTCTAGGAAAGTCGTTGTCTTCCATGTCTTTACTATATAGGAAGTCTGCTCCCTGTGCTGTGATAAAAATCACAAGCGTGAAAAAAAGAAAATGCAGCCTACCGAAAGGCTGCATCCTCCCGTCACGCCGTCAGCAGAAGATGAATGGCTTCGGGAAGCCGTGAGGCTTGTGCCGGAAGTGAGGAGGCAGCGCTCGGACGAGCTGGCCGCGGATTTCGCCGTTCGGATGCCGGACCGTAGCCACGTCCACATAAGCGTTACCTTTCTCGATCTGAGTGACGAGAGCCTGGATGGTCTTGCCCTTGAGCGGGCCGGTCAGATCTTTGGCGGTCAAGGTGCCTTCGACGACGCCGTGTTTGACGGAGATGCCGAACTTGCTCGGGCCGAACAAGGTGGCGACGATGGGTCCGTTTTGGCCGAGCCGGCCGAGGTGGATATGGGCTTTGGTCATTTTGCGGATATTCCGTACCACCAGGCGGAAGAAGATCTTCTTGCCGTCACGGCTGACGCGCAGCACCACCTTGCCGGTGGCCAGCGTCTGGACGGGAGGCACCACCTCCTGTCCGACCAAAAAAGCGCCGAATCGTTTCAAGCGTCTCACTCCTTCTGAAAGAGATGGTCCAGTGTATGTAGGCGGACGAGACAAGGTGTGGCTGTCCGCCCAGCCGCATCCACCCATTTTGGACGGCAGCGGTCGCGCGGGACCGGTTGAGGAGAGGACGGGCGTGCGCTATCATTAAGGAACTAGCTTAACGGAAGAAGGATGACGGATGAACGAAGAGACACAGCGGCAGGCCGCGGAGACGGCGGCCCAGACAGAACATCAGGAAGAGCGCGCGCTCCAGGCGCGGAATGGAGAAAAGGCTTCTGCCCAGGCGGTTCGAGAGACGGAGCCGCAAGCGGCGAGAGGCACGGTCGGAGAAGCGGACGAGAGCCGGCTCGCGACGTTCGCGGGAGGCTGCTTTTGGTGCATGGTGACCCCGTTCGAGGAGCTGCCCGGCATTGTCTCAATCGTATCGGGCTATACCGGCGGGCAAACGGAGAACCCGACATATCAGGAGGTGAAGAGCGGCGCGACGGGGCATGCCGAGGCGGTCCAAATCCGCTACCAGCCGGAGCTGTTCCCGTATGAGCGGCTGCTGGAGCTGTACTGGCAGCAGATCGATCCGACGGACGCCGGCGGCCAGTTTCAGGACCGGGGCAGCCAGTACAGGACCGGAATCTTTTATCACAACGAGGAGCAGCGGGAGCTCGCGGAGCGCTCCAAGCGGGAGCTGGCCGCAAGCGAACGGTTCACGGAGCCGATCGTTACGGAGATCGTGCCGGCAGGTGTGTTCTATCCGGCGGAGGAGTACCATCAGGATTATCATAAGAAGAATCCCGCGCATTACAAGGAAGACCGCAAGCAGTCCGGCCGCGACGACTTCATCGAGGCGCATTGGCACGAATGATGACGGAGCGGAGGGAAGGGCTTAGGGACGATCCGCCGGCTGTGTCCGGATTTGCGGAAGCGGCGCAGGCAGCCGTGACGGCCGGGACGCCTGCCGGCTGGCTGTACAGCTACGCCTGCCACGAAGAAGAGCGGGAGCTGTGCCGGCTGGAGCTGCGCACGCTGCTCGCCTGCGAGCCCGGAGACCGGTATTGCGAGAGCGGAGTCCGGCTCGATCCGAGCCGGAGCCCGTTCCTCAAGGAGCGGATCGACCCGCTCTGCGAGGCGGAGACGGCGGAGGAGCTGGCCCGGCTCGTGGAGGCGATGCGGCTGGACGGGGGCTTGTTCAAGGTCCGCTTCGTGCCGACCGGGTACCCGGTCGACTATGCGGGCCGGAGGGAGGCGGAGCGCCTCATCGGTGGACGCATCCGGGGCCAGGCGGAGATGCGCCGGCCGGACCGGCTGTTCGCGGTGACGCGGACGGAGGAGCGGTGGGTGTTCGGCACCTGCACGGAGGCGGAGCCGGTCTGGCTGCGGCACAAGGACAAGCCGCAGCAGTACTCCACCGCACTCGGCACCCGTGTGGCGCGGGCCGTCGCCAATCTGGCGGTGCCCCGTCCGGAGGGCGTCCGCGCGGTCGATCCGTGCTGCGGAATCGGGACCGTCCTCATCGAGGCGCTCTCCATGGGCATCGCGATTGTCGGATATGACCGGAACCCGCTCGCAGTAGCCGGCGCCCGCCGCAACCTGGCACACTTCGGCATGCCGGATGTGGTGCGGCTGGCGGACATGCGGACGCTGACCGGCCGCTACGACGCAGCTGTGCTCGATCTGCCCTACAATCTCTGCTCCCGCCTGCCGGACGAGGAACGGCTGGAGCTGCTGACGAGCGCCCGCCGCCTCGCCGTCCGCGCGGTCATCGTCACGACCGAGCCGATCGACGAGGCGATCCGCGCGGCGGGCTTCCGCATCGAGGACTGCTGCTCGGTCCGCAAAGGCACGTTCGAACGGCAGATTCTTGTCTGCAGCTGAAGCTGTGCGGCAGTTCAAGGAGATTCTCCCTGGGCGGCCGCTTTGCTGATTTGGTCTGCTTCCTGTTTCTTCGGCAGCTGCAGGCAAGCGAACAGCCGTATGGCGGGCGAGTCACATGCAAGGCGCGGACAACAAATAAAGGGCCGTCTTTCGGGACGGCTCCTCTTTATTTGTCCGGCGCTGCCGGGATGTAAAGAATTGCAGATCGAGGACCGGAGAGCCGATGGACGGCGGGCTTCTTGGGTCGTTATAGTGGAGCCAATTGGGATGGAGCCCGGACGACTAGCGGCCCGGTTCCGTCCTCATGAGAAGGAGGAGAGACTATGGAAGGCGGGAAATTCGGAAAACGGTTCATGCTTCATCTTGTTAACGCTTCCCTGCTGCTTGCTTTGTTCGGGGGAGCCGGTGCAGCTGCCGAGCAGCCGGAAGCGGTCGTCGGGAAGGGGAAAGAGAACAATACGGTAACCTTTCGAGTGTATGCCAACGAAACAGGCTCCAAGCAGCAAACGTATCGGACGGAACTGGTGTGCAGCGGCGATACAAAAGCACAAGTCGTCCTCTCTTATCCAAGCAATGCGGAGCACACCGTTTTCTACCATGCACCGGAGGGGCAGCTTTGTCATATTGCGATAACGGCCAATGGACAAGCCCGGCTAGGAGACGAGCTTCAGCTTACGGTTCGTCAAGGGGACGATGTTGTGGCCCGCGGCACCCGCTATCCGGATGGAGCCCATGCCGTATCCCCCGATTTTCTGCTGCCAGGGGGGCCGCTGACGGTGGAAGCTTCCCAGGAATTTACCAACGCGCCTCTCGGGACACAGCTCCGCACCATGGTCTGGAATTTATGGGGAGGGGGAAGAGAAGCGGGCGGGGAAGAGAATGTCCGTCAGATCGTTGACGTCATCCGGCACGAGGATCCGGATATTATGTTCACGATCGAGACTTATCAGTCCGGCGCGACCATACTGGCAGGTTTGAACGAGGGACAAGAGGAGAGCAGACGCTACACCGCTTTTCAGGTAACGAGAGATCCGGTCCACCAGCCGCTCAATGACAATTTGTGGATCTATACCCGCTATCCCATTGTGAAGGAGTACCCGATCCGGAAGCACCCCGGGCTGATGAACGACTTTCATTTCGGCGGAGTGAAGGTTCAGCTGCCGGATGGCCAGCAGGTGAATGTGTTCAATACGTGGCTGTACCATGAAGGCGGGGCCATGGGCTTAACGAATCAGACGGTGGGCGAGGTGACGTATGGGCTGCCGCGCACCTATACCGATGCCGAGATTTTGGCGACGGATCTGGAGCCCCGCCGCATCAAGATGATTCGGGCGATTCTAAACGAAGATCTGCCGGCGCTGCTGGGGGACGATTCCTCCCCTATCCTTATGGCCGGCGACTTCAACACCCTGTCCAGTGAAGACTGGAGCAGCAGGTTCGCCTCTGCACCCGGACATGCCGGACTCGTGCTGCCCTGGCCGGTGACGGGGCTAATGAAGGAAGCGGGCTTCACGGATACCTATCGGTGGGCCAACCCCGACGCCGCGCTGCATCCGGGCAGCACCTGGAGTCCTTATTACGGCTACGGGATGTCTCCCGGCAGAATTGACTACATCTGGACAAAGGGCAAGAAGGTGCGCGTACTTGAATCCCACGTAAGGAACACCAAGCTGCCGGAACATGCCGGCAAGACGCAGGCCTTCTATTCCGATCATGCGGCGGTCATTACCGATCTGATGATCCGGAACTTGCCGGATGAACCGCAGCCGGTGGAGCGCATCCTTCCTTACCAGCAGATGAAGGCGGTTGCCACAAGCCAGCATACCGGTTACGAAGCCTCCAAAGCGATAGACGGCAACTTGAAGACGATGTGGCATTCGGAGTGGTCGCCGCTTCCTCCGCTTCCCCAGTCAATCACGCTTGATCTGGGAGGGACGTACCATGTCACCGGACTGGATTACCGGACAAGGACGGATTTCAAGCCGGACGGTCTCATTACCGGCTATGCCATCTATGCCAGCGAGGACGGGCAGGCATTCACGAAGGTGACCGAGGGCGTATGGAAGCAGGACTATCATTTGCAAACCGCAGCGTTCGATGCCCAGGGAGTACGCTACCTGCGCCTCGAAGCAACATCATCGAGCGGGAACGTGGCGGCAGCGTCCGAGATCAGCGTCCGCTACATTCCTTAGCAAGAACCGGGTGAGCAGAACGCTGCCCGGCGGTAGAAAGAACAAGCGAGCGGCACAGAAAACCTATGGCTCGGCTAGGAAGCACAGAGAGAGATGGGGGAGTGTTGAGATTGAAGAATAAGAAAAAACAAATAGCCTTGCTCGGCCTGACGGCGGCTATCGCGATGACTGCGGCCTGCGGGAAGCAGGAGGAGCAGGGCAACGGCGGGACGACGGGACAGCAGGGGAACGAATCGTCTGTTGCGAAAACCGGATTTCCGATCGTAAAGGAGCCGGTTAAACTGAAATTCATTGCCGGAAAAGCGGCCTCCACGGCTCCAAATTGGAACGACATTATGCTGTTCAACAAGTATGAAGAGATGACCGGCATCGATATTGAATGGCAGATGATCGGAACGGAAGTATTGAGCGAACAGAGAAACTTGATATTGGCAAGCGGGGAATTGCCGGATGCCTTCTACGGAGCCTTGATTCCCGACCGCGATGTCATGAGGTACGGAGAGCAGGGTACCTTTATCAAGCTGAACGATCTGATCGACCAATATGCCCCGAATATTAAGAAGCTGCTTGAAGACAATCCGGATGTGAAGAAGGGGCTGACGATGCCGGACGGCAATATCTACTCCATTCCGCGCATCTACGACCCGAGCTTCGACTCGGTCCTGATCAACCCGAAGCAGTGGATCAACAAGGAATGGATGGACAAGCTCGGCCTCACGGCGCCGCAGACGACGGAAGAGCTGTATCAATTTCTGAAAGCGATCAAGGGACAGGATTTGAACGGCAACGGAAAGGCCGATGAGGTTCCCTTCGGAACCGATAATATCGGCAAATTAATGAAGTACTTGTACGGGGCCTGGAATTTGCAGAACAAGGGCTCCCGGCACGATTATGTAGACGTGGATCCCGCCACGAATAAGCTGAGATTCTTCCCGGCCGACGAACGATACAAGGAAGTGCTTCAATACGTCAACCGCTTATATCAGGAGAAGCTGATCGACCAAGACCTCTTCACGATCAACGCAACGGAGTTTCTGGCCCGGACACAAGGAAACGTCTACGGCATGTACAGCGGCTGGGATCCGATATCCTGGGCGAATCTGTCCCATTACACGGGCGCGCCGGCCCTGGCGGGACCGCACGGAGACAAGACGGTTGTCAAAAATTCCAGCCTCGTCAGTCTGGGCAATTTCGTCATCACGAGCGCGAACAAACATCCGGAGGCGACGATGCGGTGGATCGATCACTTCTTCAGTGACGAGGGCAGCAAGATGTTTTTCATGGGCTTCGAAGGCATTACTTATAAGCAGAACAGCGACGGCTCGGTGGACTATGTGGACGAGATTACGAAGAACCCAAAGGGTCTGACGATTGATCAAGCCGTCATTCAATATCTGGTCTGGCCTGGAGGAGGAGCACCGGGAATCGTGTCCGAAAAGTATTTCCGCGGGGGAGAAACGCTGCCGGCTTCTCTCGAAACGGCGAAGCAGCTCGCTCCTTTTGCAAAGGGAGAAGCATGGCCCCCGTTCTCTTATACCAATGAGGAGAACGCCAGAATGTCCGCGCTCGCTTCCGATTTGTCCACCTATATCAAGGAGATGCAGGCCAAATTCATTACCGGCAAAGCTCTGTTCTCCGAATGGGACGCTTATGTAAAGACGCTTAAGAAAATGGGAATGGACGAATACATGGAGTTCTATCAGGCGGCCTACGAACGCTATAAAAAATAGGACAGAGTTGGAATCTCCATTCTACCTATGTTACGATTGTTTGTAATAGGAAGAATTGTATTTCATTCCCTGTGTTGGGGTGCCGCAGGTGGAGAGCCAATCTCCGCCTGCTGCAGTTTTAGCTGCCGCTCGGATGACGGAAGGTGGGGCGAGCTTTCCATATGAGGCTTTACATAAAAGGACTGATCCGGGAACGGTGGGGGTCCAGACGGTTTTTCCGGTTTTTATTTTCTTACATAGTGCTCGTCATCATGCTGCTTACTATCGTGAGCAGTGTGATCTACGGGTCTTTTCTGTCCGTTCTGGAAAAGGAAGTGGAAGGGGCCACCTTATCGACCCTGTCGCAGGTTAGGGAAACGGTAGACGCAAGATTGAGAGAGATTAACAGAATGGCCATGCAGATAGCAGCGGACCCATTGCTTACCCCGTTCATGATCGCGGAAGGAGGCTATGAGAAATACCAGTCCGTTAGTGAATTGAAGAAGTACAGGTCAGCCAACGAATTTGTTGAGGATATCGTCATCCATTATCACGCCAAAGATCCTTCGCTCCTCTATGCAGCCAGCGGGACCTACCAAATCGATAATTATTTTGAGAAGGTGTTTCCTTTCCGGGACTGGGGCAAGGAGCAATTTCTGTCGATGGCATCGTCGCTGGAATCCGCCAAGATCAAGCCGCTCAAAAGGGGCGGGCCGGACGGCCAGAAGTCCTCCCCCTACATGGTCTACTTCTATCCGCTTTCAGAGGGAACGGCGCTATTTCTGATCAACGAGAATGCCCTCAGCAAGATGATCCGTCCTGTCCTGCAGGAGTACAGCGGGTTCGTCTTTGTCCTGGATGAACAGGAAGCCGTGATGACTCAGGTGATGCAAAGCGTACCTAAGGAAGATGCGGCCCCTATCTTGGAAGCGGTTACGGGTGGGTCTCCCGGGAAAGCTAGCAAGGAATCCCTGGCTGTTCGTCAAGAGCAGTATTCCCTGATGCGCCTCGAATCGGACACCAGCGGCTGGACTTATTTGGCGGCTATGCCGGCAGAACAGGTTTGGAAGAAGGTGAACGAAACCCGCAGGCTGTTTCATTATACGCTGGCCGCCGTTCTTCTGCTTGGAATCGGGATGGCGTGTGCCTTTGCGGTCAGGAACTACGAGCCGATCTGGAGATTGGCGGGTTCGCTGAGGAAGCAGCAGGGGGCATCCAAACGTGTCGACGAGCTGACCCTTATCTCGGAAGCGATCCATGAGGCCGACCGAGAGAACGAGGCGCTGCTGCATAAGCTAAAAACCCAGGCAAGCCTGCTGAGGGAGACGTACTTGCAGGCCTGGCTGGGAGGGAAGCTGAGAACAGAGGAAGACTGGTGCCAGGCTAACGAAGTGCTGGACATGGACAGCGGCCGCTCACAGTACCGGGTCTTTCTCTTCCTGGTGGATGAGTACGACCGCTTCTTTCGGGAGAACACCAAGACGATACAGGATCTGATTTGGTACAGCTTCATGAAGGCGGCCGAACAGCTCGCGGGTACGGCCGGAGCCGGCTATGCGGCAGAGTACAGGGAAGGCAAGGGAATGGTGCTTGTCCTCCGGGCTGCGGCAGGGAATGAAGACAGGGCCGAGGAACTGGCGAACAGCGCCAACGCGTTGTTCCAGCAGCATTACAAGATGACCTTGACCATCGGAATCGGGCAGGCGGTTGGCAGCCCGGACGCGGTGCCGGATTCCTATGCACAAGCCATCCAGGCGTCCCGCTACAGACTGATCCAGGGAGGGGACCGCGCGATTCTCTACAGCCGGATCCGGCCGGCGATTGACAGCAAGCTGTGGTATCCGCTTGAGAAAGAGAGAGATCTCGTCAAGGCGATCCGCCAAGGAAATAAGGCCGCCATGCAGCAAATCCTGGAGGACATGATGGCGAGTGTGATTGCTCAGCCGATCTTGCTGGAACAGATTGAGTTCATCTGCTTCGATATAGTCAACACCGTCATGAAGACGCTCGTAGAGATGGAGATCACGCTGCCTGATGCCGATGAGGTTGTGGAAAAGCTTTTCGTATCGGATGTGGAGACGGTGGAGGAATGGGCAGCCAGGATGCTTGCGTTCTGCAGGCAGGTCTGCCACTCGGTAGAGCAGAATAAGGAAAGCAAGAATACGGCCCTGCTGGAGCAGCTTCAGGACTATGTGAACGGCCATTACCAAAATCCGAGCATTCATCTGGAACAAATTGCGGATGAGTTCGGCTTCTCTCCATCCTACCTGACGCGGTATTTCAAGAATCAAACAGGCCAATCCCTTATGCAGCATATCGATTCCTTGCGGATGGAGAAAGCCAAGAAGCTGCTCGTCGAGACGGATCTAACGCTTGGCGAGATGCTGCAGCAGGTCGGGTACATTGATGCCACCAATTTCATCCGGAAATTCAAGAAGGCGGAAGGCGTCACTCCCATGCAATATCGAAGCATCGTGCAGGGGGGCGGTCCGTCTCCAAGCGAAGCGAAGGCCGAGTCCCGGCCTCCGCTACGGCCCGATCCCGTATAGGAAGAAAGAACATCGGGCAGGCCCGAGCTTTCCTGACCCCAAAAAGAAGAAGAACCTTGAGTCCTCGGCGGACAACAAGGTTCTTCTTTTTTTGCGAGGAAGCCAGGAGCGGCAGGCACTCGTTCGAGCGAAGCGGATTAGCTTGCGGCGAATGGGCTGCGGGGCCTTCAAGCTTCCTCTGCTCAGTCCGTTCACGCTCCTCAGAATGTGCGGGTGTGGAAGGAAAAAAGTATAGCGCCGGTTCTTCTTAAAAGCCTTTGGCAGATGCGCTGCCGGCGTTTCCCAGAAACAGCCGGAACTCCTCCTTCGTAACCCCCTGGAGCCGCGCCTGCCGGACCAGCTCCAGCCATTCCGGATCTAGGCCGTTTTCTGCCGGTCTCTCACCGGCCGAGCCAGGCGCGGGAGCCGATCCAGCCGAATCGACGAGGCCCAGCAGATCGATATGAAGGACGCTTGAGAGCCGTTCCATAACCTGAAGGGAAGGATTTTTCTGCAGGTCTCTTTCAATGGTGCTCAAGTACGATTTGGCAACGGCCGCCTGCTCGGCCAGCTCGGTGAGCGTCAGTCCCCGGCTTCTGCGGATTTCTTGGATCCTTCTCCCCAGCGTCATCCGACCCCCACCCCTATGTGTTCGTTATAACGATTATACCTACAAAGCCATATTCTTTAAAACGAACAATAATCTATGATAACGAACGAAAACAGGGGGAAACGCCGGAAAAACGTTCGTTATATCGGAAAAATGGAGCAATTTGGGAATTCCCTTTGAAAGGCCTGTTGCCTATACTCAGAGTTGTGATTCGCAATAACGAACGACAACGAAAGTTTGAGCGAACGGATAGAGAGGTGTGGCCGTGCGGCAAAAGCGCTCAGCAAAGTTGGGAGCGCTAAAGCATGAGAAGCGTTTTCTCCCCTCCGGTATTTCCGAGATTGTCTTTCTATTACTTCGAACATCCCTCCGCACTCAAGTATTCGTTCTTTTCGGACGCTGCGGAAATATCCTGTTCCTGGGAAATGATTGAAGAATACCACCAAAGAACGGAGTGAACTTGCCCATGCGTTCTAAGCGTTCTTCAAAACATAAGGCAAAAAGGCGACCATTCGTTCTAATATCCGGTTATCTGACCATCGTAATGGCAGCTGGGATTCATACTGTGCCTACCTACTCGTTATTCGAGGCAAGCACTTTCAGTTCTGTCCCTATGAGAGCAGCTGCATCGTTTTGCGGGAGGTCGGTAACGAATAACGTTTATTCTCCCTACTCAGTGACCGATAGCGTCTACGGCAGCGCTGATTCTAACTATTCAGTAACGGATAGTGTCTACGGGAGCGTTGCAGCAGATCCTCCAGAGAGCTCCGTTTTCTCGAACGAGTATGGAAGTTCAGAGAACAATTCAGTCACTGCTAGTGTGTATAGCAATCAAGAAAATACAGGATCCGCCAACGTCTACCGTGCTCCTAACGTCTGCAGTGAAGTAACGAACGATAATACGGTAACCGCTGGTGTCTACAACGCATCTGACTTACCCAATGACTCTGGTACCAGCAGTGTAACCACAAGCGTGTATGGTGTCCTGAATGAAATCATTGCTCCGCCTAACAGCACAGTAACCACTAGCGTTTACGGCAAACCAAATTAAAGAAACAGGTGACGAAAATGGCTGTAATGAAATGGATCAATCGAGTGACAAGTGTGCTATTAACGATACTATTTTTGACCACACTTGCCCTTTCGATATCTTCCAAACTATCGGGTGGTGCACCAAAGATGTTTGGCTACGAGATGATGAACGTTCTATCTGGGTCGATGGAGCCATCCATCCACACCGGTTCGGTCATATTTATAAAAGCCGTTGAACCTGCCGTTCCTTTGGCAGTTGGAGATGTGATTACGTTTAAATCCGACGATCCCAACATCATCATTACGCACAGGATAACAGAAGTTCAAAAGCAAGGGGAGACGGTTAGTTACATGACCAAAGGTGATGCGAATGACACACAAGATCCATCGCCTGTACCTATAGCAAACGTAATAGGCAAATACGCCGGTGTTACGATTCCGTTCCTTGGGCATATCCTTACCTTTATTAAATCCAAGGCGGGTATTGTTACCTTCATGATCATTCCCGGTGCCCTATTGATTCTATGGCAGATGATTAGCATCTGGAGATATATATCCAAGATGGAAAATCGTCCGGTCAACCAGCCTGTAGCAGAAGAAGTACAATCGTAATTCCCTTATCACCGTATTGAATTACCCCTTAAAGTGAGTAACTTCCCGCTTGATAGGTGGTATTCAAAATATAATTTTTCAGGAGGAATACAAAAATGGGTATTAAGAAAAGACTTGGTCTTGCAATGGCTACTACTGCTCTTGGCGCAACTCTTCTCGCAGGTGGGTCCTTCGCACTCTTCACTTCTTCTGCAACTAACGAAGGCAATACATTCACATCGGGTACCGTAATCATCACGGATAAGACGGTTGGCTCCTTGGTTTCCCAAGACGTTAATTTTAACAACCTGGCTCCTGGCGATACCAAAGTTTTGACGATGACTGTTAAGAACGAAGGAACCCTTGAAGAATGGGTTCGCATTGACAGCGCCGCTACAATTGCCTCGAAAACCGGTGCTCTGTTCGCAGGTGCTACTCCTGTAAGTCTGACCTTGGATCCGAAAGTCGTAAAATTAGCACCGGGTGAAACTACTACATTTGATGTAACGTACCTGTTCCCTCTGGCAGCTGACAACACATACCAAAATGCAACTGGCTCCTTCAAGGTAATTGTCAATGCTGTTCAAGCTCGCAACAATACTACAGGAAACGGACCAACAACTTGGCAATAAAAATGAACCGGGCATAAGGACTACATAAATCTTAAAAATAATGAGGGTGGCGGTAGTCCACCCTCATTTTTTAAAATCCTTTCCTTAGGAGAATGTGAATGAACAGAAAAAAACTTGGTATGATGGTTCTTTCCTTATCCATGACGGTCGTGTTTACATTCGGCGGAGCTACGATGGCCCTATTTACCGGTTCCGCGCAGAACAGCAATACAGCTACAGCGGGAACCATCAACCTTGATGCCAAAAGGGATCATGGAGATTATACCCCTGGCCCTATGTTCTACCCGGACAGCTTGGATCCAGTCGGAAACCATCCATATGATACATCAAAAACGAACCCTAGCGGCGAATCCCTTGGTGGGTGGGCTCCGGGTGACACGGTTCAACGGACGATGATTCTGACGAATAACGGATCATTGGATGCAAAACTAAAAGGTGTTAAAGCAACGGTAAGAGATAGCTACACACAAAACCTTCCGACGAATCCGGCTAGTTCTAGAACCGTAACCGGATTGACTAGCGGAGCAGCCTACGACGAATTTATTCAGAAGGCTAACGTAAAAGTAATGGTCCCTGACACAAATACTCTACTTTATAATGGGTCGTTAAGTTCACTGCTGGTATCCGGATATGCGCCATTACAAAATGAACCTGTCCTTACAGGTACCCGCCCTCCATTTGCACCAGGTCCGCTAAACGTGACCTTCGAAGTAAAGCTGGATCAGTCTGCTTCCAATGAAATCCAAGGGAAATCGTTTATCTTTGATTTTAGCTTCTATTCGGAGCAAGCAAGGAATAATGGTCCTGCCAATAATAACAGCGTCTATCGCCCTGCTACTCAAATACCATTCTCGTTCACAGATATAAGCCAGGACGGTGGAACTTATATTCCAAATAGTAACCAGGATGACACCGCATTCGAAATTAACTCACCCTTCGCTATTAATTTCTACGGCCAATCCTTTGACAAGTTATATGTAAGCACCAATGGGCTGATTACCTTTAACGGTCCCAATAGCGCGTTTGGGAATACTCCGATGGCGCAAGCACCTGATAACAGCATCGCGGTATTTTGGGATGACTTAATTAGAGGCAGTATCTATTACAAAGGGTACACGGTTAATGCCAATGCCGCTGATCCTTATTTAGCGATCCAGTGGAGCGGCTACGAGCACTATCCTAGCTCGCCTTCAACCGTTATATTCCAAACAAAGCTTTACAAAAGCGGCAAGATTGAGATGCTGTATAATGATATGACTTTCGGAGGCCCTGCTGGAGCGAATAATGGAAGCAGCGCAACGGTTGGAGTCAGAAAAGACGCTAACACCTTCCAGCAATACTCGTATAACCAAAACGTCATCACTTCAAATTCTGCTATTCAATTCGCATACTAATGTGACAAACCTGCCACAGCACTATTCTGTGGCAGGTTTATTAAGGAGTTCACTATAAGGGATAGGTTAAAAATCCTTTACTTAGGAGAATGATAATGAACAGAAAAAAACTTGGCGTGATGGTGCTTTCCTTAACCATGACGGTCGTGTTTACATTCGGCGGAGCTACGATGGCTCTTTATACAAGCTCAGCGCAGAACACTAGTACAGCTGCAGCAGGAACCATCAACCTGGATGCCAAAAGGAATCATGGAGATTATACCCCTGGGCCTATGTTCTACCCGAACAGCTTGGATCCAGACGGAAACCATCCGTATGATACGTCAAAAGTTAACCCAAGCGGCGAATCCCTTGGGGGATGGGCTCCGGGAGACACGGTTCAACGTGCGATGATTCTGACGAATAAAGGATCGCTGGATGCAAAACTAAAAGGTCTTAAAGCAACGGTAAGAGATACTTATACCCAAGACCTTCCGACCGGCGGATCTCGTACAGCCACCGGTTTGACTAGCGGAGCAGCCTACGACGAATTTATCCAAAAGGCTAACGTAAAAGTAATGATCCCCGACACAAATGTACAACTTTTTAATGGGCCATTAAGTTCGCTGCTGGTATCCGGATATGCACCATTACAAAATGAACCTGTCCTGATGGGTACCCGTCCTCCATTCACGCCAGGTCCGCTAAACGTGACCTTCGAAGTCACGCTGGATCCGTCAGCTTCCAACGAGATCCAAGGGAAATCCTTTATCTTTGATTTTGGCTTCTACTCAGAGCAAGCAAGGAATAATGGGGCCAATACTCCGTTCGGAGATCAGGCTTGGCTTGCTGCTGGTCCAGGGAATCCATCCGTAACGAAGATAGATTCGAACACGATCCAATTCAATTATGACACGCGAGAAAGTTTTTCAGGGGAATGGACTTATGCTACGAATACGCTAGCCACAAAAACAGAAACCATTACCTTTGATTACGAATACTCGGGATTACATTCCTGGTTTGATGCGCGTGCACACGCCAGAGCGTTCGCCGATGGCCCTGACGGCAGGGTCTACTACGAGCTCTGGGATTCAGTGGTCTATGATCAGTTCCAACATAGCGGGACAGCTTCCATCAACGTTACAGCAGGATACAACTATGGATTCATTCTTGACGGATCGAATTATGATTACTCTCAGATCTTGCAAGGAACCTTTAAAGCTTCTCGGATTAATTGAGTTCCTGAGGGTCAGATCCCCTTTAAGTAGAACAGTGTGAAGAAGTCTACACGACTGTTCTACTTAAAGGGGAATTTTTTTATGGGTGAACGGTCCGACACTGGATTGTCGTCCGTTTCCAACCGCCGCTCATCCCCCGCATAAGGAATCCTTGTAAGGACCATGCTACCAAGGGGGACCACGAGACTTAATCTATGCAAGGAGGCGAGACCATGACCTCAAGCAGAAACCACCAGGAAGCGCACGGCATCGGCCAGATCGAGGAGCAGCTTGCCCGCCAGGCGGAAGCCGCGGAAGCAATCCAGGGTCTGAACGAAGCCGACGAAGACATTCTCGAGGCGGCGAGCCGCGAGGAGACCGAGCTGGACGAGCTCGTCTAGTAGTTAGCGCACGCACGGAGAGAGGACTGAGAGGTCCTCTCTTTCTCGTGTCGAAATTTGGCATTGAGTTTTTGACCGGGGTTCTATAAAATAGTAGGGTGAAAAACTAGAAACTGAAAAAGCAAGCTGCACCTCATCGCCATTCCGGTGAGGTAGAGGTCGCGGCTGCCAGAGAATCCGGAGGAGGCCCAGAGAGGCCGGCGATGACGGGTGACGGGGCAGCCGCCGAAGACCGGCCCGCGTCTCTGCGCGGCCGGTCTGGGGCCGTATCCGGACAGGAACGGAACTGTCACGCCCTGGCGTATCCCTCGCCGGCGTGTTGAGCTATCTTCAAAGGAGAGGACGATGGGGCATGCGGTTCGACGAGCCGTCCGGAATCCCGGACGGCTGAGGCCATTTCCCCTATTCTCTCAATCGGCAGCATGCGGGATGATCAGGCTGGAAGGGAGAATGAAAAATGGCAGCGGAGCAATTGAACAGAGGGCTGAAGGCCCGCCATATGACGATGATCTCCCTCGGGGGCTCGATCGGAACCGGCTTGTTCCTGGCGAGCGGGGGAGCGATTCATACGGCGGGACCGGGGGGCGCTCTTTTTGCCTATGCAGTTATCGGTCTCATGGTCTATTTCCTGGTGACCAGTCTCGGAGAGATGGCCACTTATATGCCGGTATCCGGCACATTCAGCACGTACGCAACGAGGTTCGTGGATCCGTCGCTCGGCTTCGCTCTCGGCTGGAATTATTGGTACAACTGGTCGATTACGATCGCGGCGGAGCTGTCGGCGGCCACCCTCATTATGAAGTTCTGGTACCCGGACAGCTCCTCGTTCCTCTGGAGCGCCCTGTTCCTGATCCTGATGGTGGGGCTGAACCTGCTCTCCGTCAAAGGATTCGGGGAATCGGAATACTGGTTCGCACTCATCAAGGTTGTAACGGTTATCCTCTTCATCGGAGTCGGCATTCTGATGATCATCGGCATCTGGTCGACGGATGCGGTAGGCTTCTCCAACTGGACGACCGGGGACGCGCCGTTCCACGGCGGGTTCCTCGCCGCGCTCGGCGTCTTCATGGCCGCCGGCTTCTCGTTCCAGGGCACCGAGCTCGTCGGGGTCGCCGCGGGGGAGAGCGAGAATCCGCGCCAGAACGTGCCGCGGGCGATCCGTACCGTCTTTTGGCGGATTCTGCTGTTCTACCTGCTCGCGATTCTCGTGATCGGCTTGCTCATTCCGTATACGAACGAGAACCTGGCGAGCGACAGCGTCATGAGGAGCCCGTTCACAATGGTGTTCGAAAAGGCGGGCCTCAGCTTCGCCGCTTCGGTCATGAACGCGGTTATCCTGACGTCGGTGCTATCCGCCGGCAACTCCGGCATGTACGCCTCCACGCGGATTTTGTGGGTACTGGCCAAGGAGGGCAAGGCGCCCCGTTTCTTCGGCAAGCTGACCTCGCACGGGGTTCCGGTATTCGCGCTTCTGGCCACGGCGGCACTCGGCCTGTTCGCCTTCCTGTCCTCTACGTTCGGGGACGGCGTCGTTTACCTATGGCTTTTGAACGCATCGGGCATGTCCGGCTTCATCGCCTGGATGGGCATCGCCATCAGCCATTACCGGTTCCGAAAAGCCTATGTCGCCCAGGGCAAATCGCTCCGCGACCTGCCTTACCGGGCGAAGCTGTTCCCGTTCGGCCCGGTGCTGGCGGCCGTGCTCTGCGGGATCGTCATTGTCGGCCAATGCCTCGGCGGGATCGAGAACGGCCAGGTGGACTGGGCGTACCTGTTCGCTTCCTATATCGGCATTCCGCTGTTCCTGGCCTTATGGCTTGGCTATAAGTGGAAGTACAAGACGAAGGTAATGAAGCTGGAGGAATGCGTCTTCGACGAGGACCTCGCGAAGTAAACCGGTTCGAACCGGTTAGACATCACGACAGTCGGCGGCACCGCAGACAATCGGGCGGGCGCCGTCTTAATCATCAAGGGAATGAAGGGATCAGTCATGTGGTTTGCGGCCGCGGTCGGTACGGCCTTGTGCTTCGGTGTCAACAACTCCTTGTTCAAATGGGGGACAACCCGCCACCTGTCCAAAATCGGGGTCCAGTTCTTCTTCTACGGCATCGCCTTCCTGCTGATGCTGCTCTATGGGCTTGTGACGCATTCGTTTCATGAAAGCCTGTTCTCGCTCGTCATCGGGGGGCTCATCGGCATCCTGAATACGAACGGCAACATCCAGATGGGCAAAGCGTTCGAGAAAGGGCCGGCGAGCATCACCTCCACGCTGATCGCCATGAACGTGCTGATCCCGATCGCGCTCGGAGCCGTCTTCTTCCCGGAGACCATCGCGCTGCTCCAATGGTTAGGCATTGCCCTGATGGTAGGCGCCGCGGTCGTGGTCCAGTACCGGCCCGGAGGAGGAGGCCAGCCGGCGGATTACCGGCAGTGGGTCTTCCGGATTGCTCTGGCACTTCTGTCGATCGGGGCGGTCGGCTTCCTGATGAAGGTCGCCTCCTCCGCCGGCGTGTCTCTCGTGGACATCATGACGGCGATGTATGGCGGCGGTCTTGCCTATCTGGGCGTCCTGATGCTCCGGGAGCGCGCCCACCTGCAGGAGCTCAAGGTCGGGAGTGTCGTCGGCCTGCTGAGCGTGTGCGGATACGGCTTCTATATGTACGCCCTGCAGCACGGGCCGGCGAGCGTCGTATTCCCGGTTATCAGCCTAAATTGCCTGGTCGTCATGGTGGCCGGCGTGTTTCTCTACAAAGAGCGGTTGAAGCTGTACCAGCTGTTCGGCCTGGCGGTTGCCCTTGCCGGCATCGTCTTAGCCAGACTTTAACCCTTGCGGCAATTCGCCGGCACCCTCTCCTCCCGGGACTGTTTCCGAGAGGAGGGGGTGTTCTTTTTTTTGTTCCGATAGCCGGTATTCTCTCTGTCTGGAGGGCCCAAAAAACAGGACGGCGACCGGATTGAACCGGATTTCGGAAGAGCATGCTATAGCCAGCGGATTGGCGGGCGGATAGCTACCGGGCAAGCCTGAGAGGCTGTACCGGCTTGCTGATCCAAGCAATTTATCCGAGTGGAGGAACCTTGTGTCCGAAAGCCTCTTGTTTCAAATGGCTGCCTGCCGGCTTAAAGGGATAGGCAGGCACGGGTCCCTGCTCCGGGACGTTTTTTCCAAATGTTCACAAAACCTTAAGCTAAATTTAAGATTTTCGGGGTATTTCATAGGAAATTATGGAAATCTTCAGCTTACATTAATGTTCACGACTTAGAATAGGCCTCAATTGTTAACTTTGCGTAAATAAAGTTTCACGAAGGAAACATTTTGCGACAACGGAGAAGAAGGAGGGAGCGACGATGCGGTTGAAACCGGACGGCGAAGGGACCAAGCAGCGCAAGCATTGGACCTACAGCAGCGGCCGAAAGACAAAGGCGACGCCTGTGCTCGCGCTGCTGGCCATACTCGTCCTATCCGCTGTACTGAGCTTCGGCGTGGAATGGATTCAGAGAGGAACCTTGGGGGAAGCGTGGACCTGGCTGACCCAAAACCCAAGACTTGCTTGGGTGAACTATGTCTTGAATACGCTCGTAGTTCTGCTTGTCTTTAGTGTGTTAGGCTCTTTTTTCGTGTCTGCGGGCATCAGTGCCATCCTGCTGTTTGGCGTGGCGCTCATCAGCTATTTCAAAGGAAAAATGATCGGGAACCCTCTCTTGCCGTGGGATCTTGCCCTTAAGAAGGAGGGCGCCGATATCGTATCGGCGGTGGCCACGCCCGGCGCTCTGCTTCGTCTGGGCATCGTACTGGCTATTGCGGTCAGCTTCTTCCTGCTGAAGTTCGTGCTGCCCCGCATGCGGATGCCGCTCATCGGGCGGCTGGCGCTCGGGTTGATGGCGTGCTTTGCCCTGTACGGCTTCGGCGTGAACTCGGGCTGGGCGGCCAAGATGGCGTACCAGGCGGGTTTTGCCGAGATTACGTGGGACCAGAAGCAGAATTATACGAATAATGGGCTGGCACTCGCGTTCACGATGAACGTGAAGCATACGATCGTGCCGAAGCCGGACGGCTACAGCGAGCCGGCGATGGCGGAGCTTGCCCAAACGATCAACGAGCAGCGGACGCAGCCGGTGTCGGTCGCCACAGTCGGCAAGCCGACCGGCAAAAAACCGAACGTCATCTTCGTCATGAACGAGGCGTTCTGGGATCCGACTCTGCTGCCGAACACGACCTTCAGCGAGGATCCGCTGCCGAACGTGCACAAGCTGCATCAGCAGAACGGGGCCCAATACATGCTGTCTCCGCAATTCGGCGGCGGCACGAGCAACGTGGAGTTCGAGGTGCTGAGCGGGACGTCGATGAGCTTCCTGCCCGGCGGCTCGGTTCCGTATCAGCAGTACATCAGCCGGCCGGTGCCGAGTCTGGCCAGCTTCTTCGAGGACCAGGGGTACAAGAGCATGGCGATCCATTCGTATGACGGCTGGTTCTGGAACCGGGAGAACGTCTACGAGAAAATGGGCTTTGAGGCGTTCAAGAGCAAGGAGCATTTTGACAATCCTACCTACGCCGGACCGTTCATCTCGGACGACGAGGTCGCGAACAGCATTATCGACGAGGTCGATAAGAGCGACCGGCCGATGTTCATCTATGCCGTCACGATGCAGAACCACGGCGGCTACGAAGGGAACCGGTATCCGGAGAACCCTATTAAAGTAACGGGGAACTTCACGCCGTCCGCCCAGGAAATCATCGACAATTATACGCACGGAGCCAAGGATGCCGACGCCATGCTGGGGAAACTCGTCTCGCATTTCGAGCAAACCGGGGAGCCGACGGTCGTCGTCTTCTACGGCGACCATCTGCCGATGCTCGGTCTCGGCTACGACGTCTACAAGCAGGCGGGCTTCATCCAGTCCGAGGATACGGCCCAGTGGACGCCAGAAGAACTGAAGAAGATGCGCAGCGTGCCGCTGGCGATCTGGTCCAACACCGAGCTGACGGACAATCCGGTACCGACCATCAGCGCGTCTTTCCTTGGCGGCTACGTGCTGGACCGGATGAATATGAAGATGCCGGCGCCGTTCGCTTACGGCAGCGAGCTGTCCAAGAAGCTCCCGGGCCTGCTGTCCAATCTGGTCATCGACGCGAACCAGCAGCTGCATACCTCCGTGCCGGAGGAGCTGAAGCCGGACGTCGAGCGTTACCGCGAGCTGCAGTACGACACCTTGTTCGGGAAGCAGTACCTGTCCAAATATATCGACGAAGACTTTTTGACGAAGAACGTCCTGCCGAACTACAACGAGCAGTTCCGGCAGACGCCGGTGCAGGGAAGCGCCAGCTAGAAGCGCCAGCTAGAAGCGTTCCTTCGTCCTACCGTCCTGCAAGTCCCGGGAGCATCTTCCCGGGACTTTTTTTGGCGGAAGAGGGTGCTCCGCCGCCCCGCTTCCCGTATCGGGCGTGAGCCTTTTGTGGTAAACTGGTAGCAACGCGATTCGGCATTGAAGGAGAGAAACCCCGTTTCAGGGGATGCCTATGGGAACACCCAAATATGCGGAGACGGCCTGGCTCGATTGCCTCGCCGTCGTCCACGCTTCCGGCTCGTCCATAACCGGAACGATCGTTCATCTGGAAGGCGAGCTGCTTGAAATCCGCTTCACGAGCGAGCCTGGCTTTGCTTTGGCCGAGGAAGTGACCGTCTCGGTCTATGCCCGCGAGGGGCTGGTCACGTTCGAGACGTACGTCATCGGGAAGCTGCCGAAGCGGCTGATGCTCATTCTGCCGGAGAAGGTCCAGCTCCGGCTGTTCAACCGACGCAAGGAGCTGCGACTGCCGTTGGAAGGCGTGACGGGGCTGCTGAAGGCCTACACGAACGGCAAACGGGGGGCGCGGACGGAGTTCGAGCAGCCGGTCGAGGTCGAAGTGAGCGATCTCAGCCTGTCCGGGACCAAGCTGCGGATTCCATTCCCGCTGCTGCTCACGCCGGGCGACGTGCTCGACGTCGTCCTGCATCTGGATACGGCCGCCGAGGTCCGGGTGGATGTCAAGCACAAGGGACCTGCAGGCGAAGGGGCCATCCAGGCGGGGGGGCAGTTCCTGAGCCCGGAGCCCGCCGTCCAGTCCAGCCTGCGCGCCTACATGCTGAAGCGGCAGGCGATCCGCCGCCCGGCCCAGCTCCGCGAGCAGGAGGAGCTGGAAAAGTCTAAAGAAGCCGGGACTCCTCCGAAGGAGGAAGACGAGCATAGTTAGTCCTTCGCTTGGGTAGGAGATGGCGATTCTGCTCGGCGTCAGCTTCATACGCAGTAGATCCCCCGTTCACGGAACGGGGGCTTTTTTGTGTATCCATACAAGGACGACCACACGATAACCGATCCTCGGATAATCGCGGGCAGGCCCGCCTTTCTTTCTAGGTTCAACCGGTAGTTGAATAGGAGAAAAACTCAAATACGAAGTTATTGTTCCTGCCAGGTGCGGTCCCATAGAATGGGGATACCGGAAGGAGCGTGAGGGAAGTGACCAAGGAAACATTAGCAAGAAACATAAGCATCTCCCGCAAAGAGAAAGGACTTACACAAGAAGAGCTTGCCGGGCTGCTGGGGATTTCCTTTCAAGCCGTCTCCAAATGGGAAAATGCGCAAACCATGCCCGACAGTTCACTGCTTCCTAAGTTGTCGGGAATTTTGGGAGTCAGCATCGACAAACTGTTCGGGTACGCCGCCCAAGACAGACCGATTACGATCTATGAGGAAGAATACAAAATCCAAGATTATTACTGGGGGACCGAGCCCAATAAAGCTTGTTATCAGGTCCTGCAGCTGATGCCGCCAACCAGACATTTGAAATTATTAGACGTTGGCTGCGGCGAGGGGAAAGACGCCGTATTCTTTGCTCGGAATGGTTATGATGTCACCGCATTTGACGTTTCGGATGCGGGGATTGAGAAAACAAGACGACTTGCTGATCAACTTGGCGTTTCCATTCATGTTTTTAAGGCCGACCTGTTAGACTATCGCTTGGATACTCCTTTTGACATTATCTTCTCAAGTGGTGTGCTTCATTACATAAAACCGGACTACCGGAAAGAGATCTTGGACAATTATAAGCGGTTTACCAATGACAAAGGCCTGCACGTGTTGAATGTGTTCGTCCAAAAACCGTTTCTTGCTCCGCCTCCTGAAAAAGAACCCAACGCCTATAAGTGGCACTCGGGCGAGCTTCTCACCCATTATCACGACTGGTTGATTAAAGATAGCTCCGAGATTGTCTTCGACTGCAATTCGTCCGGTATCCCGCACAAACATGCCATGACCAAGCTGATCGCACAAAAGATACGTTGAGCTGAAGACGCTGCATTAAGTCATCAAAAAAGAGGGGGCCGCCCCTCTTTTTGTTTTTGCTGATAGGAAGGACCTTTCCTTTCGCACGGCTGCACTCAGTCGAGCAGCGAAGCGTGGGCGAGCATCCGCCGCAGCACGACAACGGCCTCCGAACGCGTGGCGGTGCCGGACGGCGCCAGCCGGTCGCCCGTTACGCCGCTCAGGAGCCCGGCGGCGACGGCTTCGGCGAGCGGCCGGTGCGCCCACGCGAGCTCGCCGGCATCGCGGAACCGGCCGAGATCGGCCTCGCCGGGCTCGGGAGCGCCTGCGTAACGGAGCGCGCGCAGCGCGAGGACGGCGAGCTCCCCGCGGCGGATCGTCTGCTCGGGCCGGAAGGTGCCGTCCTCGTAGCCGTCCACGAGGCCGGCTCTCGCGGCGGCCGCGACGGCGCCGCTGTACCAGGCCCGCGGCGGGACGTCGGAGAAGCCCGGCGCATTCCCGGCAGGCAGCAGGCCGAGCGCCCGGACGGCGAGCGCGGCGAATTCCGCTCGCGTGATGGGCCGGTCGGGCGCGAATGTGGTCGGCGTTACGCCGTCCGCGATCAGCTTCCCGGCGAGCAGCTCGATCTCCGGCCTTGCCCAATGCGAGGTCGTATCCCGGAAGCGGACGGCATGGTCCAGCAGCAGATAGAGGCCGGTTCCTCTGGCGAGAATGGTCGCCGCGGAGGTGCCGTCGGCTTGCGGAGCGAAGGAGGCGGGAGCATAGGTCAGCCGGTCGCCTGTCTCGTCGTAACGGGCTGCCGTCAGCCGGCGGGGATCAGCCGACCGGAGACTTACCATGACGTGGGAGACCGGCTTGGGTCCTAGATCCAGAGCAGCTGCCCGGCCGTTCGCCGCGCGCGCTTCGAGCCGGAATTCGACGGCGCTGCTGACGACCGTCCCGCCGATCCTCGCGGCCGCTGCGAAGGCGGCGTCGGACAGGGGACCCGGATCCAGCTGGATCGTCACGCTGACGGAGAGAGCGCCGGGCGTCGTGCCGAGCGCCTCCGCCAGTGCTTCAACATCGAGAGCGGAGACGGGGAGGGAGGTGCTGCCAAGCGCGTTGTACACCGTCAGCATAGCGCCGGGATTCACGCCGCGCAGGGCGGAAGCCGGCAAATAGGCGGTTGTGCCCGTCATCCGGATCATGACGCGGCTGCTGGCCGAGAGAGCGGCGCGGAGCGCGGCGGAATCAACCAGGCCGTCCCTGTCCGCCGTCATTGCGGCGGAGGACGAGGCGATGGCGGGGGATACGGGAGAACGGCCGTCGGAATAAGCGGTAAGTAGATGGGCGGAGCGGTCCGCTTCCGCCTGAGCGGCTGCGGAGAGAGGGGCGGGAAGGAGCCAGGCGGCCATCAAGGTGCCCGCGGCCGCCGCAATCAGCTTGGTTCTCATGAAACGAATGGTCTCTCCTTTGTCGAACGCAGGAACGGAATCGGGGCCGATTGTCGGTCTGCGGCAGAATCTGTCTCCAGTATACCATTTTGTGGAAGGCTGGCGATTCCCCGTCTTTTGTTATAATAGGGCAAAGGCCGGGGAACGCTCTGCAGGAAGGGGCGTTCTGCTCCGACCGGCTTTGTTAGACGAAAGAGAGGGATCCGCATGACCGATTGGATAGTCCGAACGAACAGGCTCCGCCGGTGGGCCGGAGGCCTGCTTGCGCTCGGCCTACTGGCGGGCTGCGGTGCGGGGGGAGGCGCCTCCCAGGCGTCACCGGGACCAAGCGCGGGGAACTCTCCGCAGGCTTCCCTGTCGGGCTCCCCTGCTCCGTCGGGAACTCCGGAGCCCAAGCCGACACCTGCGCCGGACCCGATCCAGACGCGCGTCGCTGCGATGACGCTGGACGAGAAGCTCGGCCAGATGCTGCTTGTCGGCATCGACGGCCAGACTATGGACGAGAATGCGAAGAAGCTCGTCGCCACCCACCGGGTAGGCGGAATTATTCTGTACAAGCCGAACATTGCGAACGCTTCGCAGACTTATGGGCTGTTGAACGCGCTCAAGGAAGCGAACAAGGAAGGCAAGGCGCCGCTTTTCCTTAGCGTCGATCAGGAGGGCGGCAAGGTGAGCCGCATGCCGGAGGAGTTCGCCAAGCTCCCGGGCGCCGCCGAAGTGGGCTGTTCGAACGACGCCGGCTACGCCCGTCGGATTGGCGCAAGTCTGGGCGAAGAAGTGAAGACGCTCGGCTTCAATATGAATTTTGCGCCTGTGCTCGACATCAACAGCAATCCGGCCAACCCGGTCATCGGGGAACGCTCGCTCGGCAGCAAAGCGGAGCTGGTCGGCCGGCTCGGCATCGCCGAGATGAAAGGGCTGCAGGAGACCGGGGTCGTGCCTGTCGTGAAGCATTTTCCGGGGCACGGGGATACGAGCGTCGATTCCCACCTCGAGCTGCCGGTCGTGGCCAAGTCGCTTGAGGAGCTGAAGGCGCTCGAGCTGCAGCCGTTCCGGGAGGCCGTAAAGGAAGGGGCGGACGCCGTCATGATCGCCCATATTCTGCTTCCCAAGCTCGATCCGGACCATCCGTCCTCCTTTTCCCGCCGGATCATCACGGGCCTTCTGCGCGAGGAGCTTGGCTATAAGGGTGTCGTGATTACCGACGATATGACGATGGGGGCGATTATCGGCCATTACGATCTCGGTCAGGCGGCGGTTCAATCCGTGCAGGCGGGCACGGACATTCTGCTGGTCGCTCACGAATACGCCAAAGCCACCGCTGTCCTGGACGCGCTCAAGCAGGCGGTCGCGCAGGGTAAGCTGGACGAAGCGCGCATAGACGAGAGCGTCGCCCGCATCTTGCGGCTGAAGGACAAGTACCGGCTGACCGACGCCAAAGCGCCGGCTCCGGAAGTAGAGCGTGTCAACGCAAGCGTGCGCGAGGTCCTGTCCGGGGGCGCCGGGGCCAAGTAACGAGCCGATCCGGGCGGCAGCCGAAGACGCAGCAGCTCAATTAAAAAAACGGGAGGCCGCAATGGCTTCCCGTTTTTTGCCGTTGTGCTACCCGCCGTTGTGCCTTCCGCAGCTGTGCCGCCCCCACAACAGGCATTGTCACTTTTTGCCTGTAATGGGTTCTTCCTACCGTGCAATTCGTTTACAATGAAGGGAAGAAAGCGCTGTCTGCAAAGGAGCACACCCGATGACTTTTCCTTCCCTGCGGTGGAAGCCGAATTCGCTGTTTTTCAAGATCTTTCTCTATTTTCTCGGCGTGATTCTGCTTCTGGCCTCTTATAATATCTGGTCGCTCTCCTTTTACACCCGCAACATCCAGCAGGAGACGATTAAGTATAACCAAACGATTCTGCGGGACATGACGGAGGCGTTCGAGACGCAGTTCCGGTCCTGGAAGGGGCTCCTCCTGAACCTCGCCTACGACGACCGTTTCCGCATGCTCCAGCGCCAGGCCGCCGCGGGCGGCAAGCCGGAGCTGAACTACTTGTTGATGAACGAGATGCTGCTCGAGATCCGCGGCAACGTCTATAACCCGTTTTACGCATTCGATAACCTGCTGCTGTATTTCCGCCCGGAGGGCCAGCCGTACTTCGTCCTGGAGAAGGACGGCATCGTCGATACCGACCGGATGTTCAACCGCTTTTATCCGAACGACCGGTATCCCCAGTCGTTCTGGGACGAGCTTGAGCCGTCGTCGGCGCTGACCGTCTACCCGAGTACCCGGTTTGGCCCACAGGGCGGCCGGCTGCTGCTGCCGATCGTCGCCAAGCTGTCGGTGTCCTCCAGCTACACGGCGGCGTTCGTCGATCTGGACAAATGGTTCCAAGCCTACCGAGGTACCCCGGACTCGCAATTCTGGCTGCTCGGGCCGGACCGTACCGTGCTGTTCCAGTCCAAAGGCGCGACCGACGCGAGCGCGCTGCCGTCTAGCGGCGGGACGGAGCAGTGGCAGCTGAAGGGCGACACCTACTACTTCTATGAGCGCGGTGCCGAGTCGGGGCTGACGTATGTGACCGTTATCCCCGACCGGGCGATGAATCTCAAGGTCCGGGAGATGACCTGGCTCGCCGTCCTGCTGTTCGTGATTACGATACTGGCGGGACTCTTCGCTTCGTTCCTGTTCAGCCGCAACATCGACCGCCCGCTCAAGCGGATTCTGGCTGGACTTCGCAAGGAGGAGCCGGACGAGTACCGGAGCACCATCGCCGAGTTCGACGATATCCACCGGATGCTCAGGGATTTGAAGGCCGAACGCCTTGAGGCGGACGAGCAGCTCAGAAGCAGCCGCTCCCTGCTGACCAACTACGAATACATGACCCGGTTCAAGCGCATCTCCGCCGACCGGCGTAAAAACCGCGACTGGCTCATCGCCGAAGGGGCGTTCACGCTCGTCTGCTTCTCCGTCCGTTTCCGCGAATCGGCGATGGAGCGGATGAACGTCGGCGCGGAGGAGATGGCCGTGCACATTAGAGAGGTCATCCATCTCTATATCAGCAAAGCATTCTCCGTCTCGCATACGTTCCAGATGGAGAGCGACCAGTTCCTGTCTGTCGTCTACTCAAGCTCCTGCGCCGAGGAGCTGAAGAAGTGCCTCGGCAAGCTGAAGCTTCTGTTCGACCACGACCATCCGTTCTACCTCGTCACCGTCGCCGTAAGTCCGCTGTTCGCGGAGACCGGGGATTTTGACCGGGCGTACGAGGAGACGCTGCAGCTGATCCATCAGGCCAAGCCGCTCGAGGAGACGCAGATCATTTGGGAGCGCGAGCCGCTGGACGAGGACTTTCAGTTCGATGCGGAGGAGGAGCACGCCTTTTACGTTCATTTGCAGGCCGGCAACATATCGGCATGCCGGACACTTCTCACGCGCAAGTTCGAGCGGCTGGAGGAGGGCAGCGCCTCGGCTGCCCAGCTGGGGCTGTTCGTCGACAGCGTCGTCCGCAAGACCCGCAAGACGCTCGAGCTGCTGAAGCTGGATTGGCCTGCGGCCGAGCGGGAGAGAGAGCCGTTCGCCGACTGCATCACGACCGACCAATACCGGCAGGAGCTCGTCGGTCTGCTTGAGGAGGCGGCCGGCGCGATCCGCAGGAAGCGCGAGGAATCGTATGAGATCGTCGACTTCCTGCTGTCGTTCCTCGAGACGCATTGTCACGAGGACATCTCGCTCGAGCTGCTCGCGGACAAGCTGAACATGTCGCCGACCTATCTGTCCGGCTACATCAAGGACAAGACGGGACGAAATTTCAGCGATCATCTCAGCGAGATCCGGCTTGCCAAGGCGAAGCAGCTGCTGGAGGAGACCGATCTGACCGTCCAGGAGGTCGGGCAGCGCGTCGGGTACCGCAACGGCACCTCCTTCATCCGCATGTTCAAAAAAAGCACAGGCGTCCCTCCCGGCGATTACCGCAAATCGGTCATTCGCAAGAGAGAAGCCTGAGCTGCATAGACAAAGGGCGGGATTATCCTTTGACGGACCCGATCAGGGCGCCCTTTACAAAATACTTCTGAATGAACGGATAGACGCAGAGGATCGGCAGCGTCGACACGAGAATGGTCGCGAACTTGAGCGCGTCCCCCACGATCTGCAGGTCGGACGAAGCCGAGGCTTCCCCGTTCATCAGCTCGCCGGATAGGACGATGTTCCGAAGAAACACCTGCAGCGGAAACAGGCTCTGGCTCCGCAGGTAGAGCAGCGGGCCCATGAAGTTGTTCCAGATGCCGACGGCGTAGTAGAGGCCGATCGTCGCAAGCACCGGCTTGGACAAGGGCAGCACGATCCGGAAGAAGATGCCGATCTCCGACAGGCCGTCGATTTTGCCTGACTCCTCGAGCTCGCTCGGAAGTCCGGAGAAGAACGTCCGCATGATAAGCAGGTTCCAGGTGCCGATTGCACCTGGGAGCACCATCGCCCAGATCGTGTTGACGAGCCCAAGCGACTTGACGACGAGGAACGTCGGGATCATGCCGCCCCCGAAGAACATGGTGAAGACGATCATCAGCATGATCTGCTTTTGGAACACCATGGTCTTCTTGGACAGGGCGTAAGCGCCGAGCGCCGTGAGGATAAGCGAGGTGGAGGTACCAAGCACGACGTACAGGATCGTGTTGCGGTAGCCCTTCATGACGCGTCCGTCCTCGAAGACATAGCGGTAATTGTCCAGATTAAAGTTGACCGGCCATAGCCAGACCTCGCCTTTGGCGATGGCGATCTTGTCGCTCAGCGAGACGGCCAGCATGTACACGAATGGGTACAGACAGGCAACCGATACGATGAGCAGCACAACGATATTGATGATGTCGAAGGCTTGCAGACGTTGTTTCATCGTTCCAACCTCTCTTTGCTACCAGATGCTGTGCTCGCTCAGCTTCTTGCTGATGGTGTTGGCCGTGATGACGAATAGGAAGCTGATGATGCCGGTGAACAGGTCGACTGCCGTCGCCAGGCTGTAATTGCCGTGGGAAAGACCGACCCGGTAGACGTATGTGCTGATGATATCGGCCGTCGAATAGGTGACCGGCGTCGCCAGCAGATAGACCTTTTCGAAGCCGACCTCGAGAATCTTGCCGATGTCGAGCAGCAGGATGATCATGATGGCCGGCACGATGCCCGGCAGCGTAATGTGGATCAGCTGTCTCCACCTGCTCGCACCGTCGATGCGGGCCGCCTCGTACAGCACCGGATCGATCGCGGTGAGCGCGGCCAAGTAGATAATCGTGCCCCAGCCGATGTGCTGCCAGATATCGGTGGAGATGTAGATGGTTCGAAACCAGGAGGGCTCGACCATAAAGGTGATCCGGTCAAAGCCGAGAGCGCCAATAATCTGGTTCACGAGCCCGGTCGTAGGGGACAGGAACATGACCGCGATTCCCGCCACCACGACGTTCGAGATGAAGTGGGGCAGGTAGCTGACCGTCTGCACGAACCGCTTGAAGAACGCCTGGCGCACTTCGTTCAGAAGCAAAGCCAGGATGATCGGCGCCGGGAAGCCAAAGACGAGCCGGTACAAGCCGAGCAGGAACGTGTTGCGGATGATGGGCCAAAAATCCGGACCTTCGATGAACATCTTGAAGTATCGGAGGCCGACCCAGTCGCTGGCCCAGACACCCTTGAACAGGCTGTAGTTTTTGAAGGCGATGACGATGCCGAAGATCGGCACATATTTGAACACGATGTAATACAGCACGCAGGGCAGAACGAGGAGGAGCAGATATTTGTCCCGGGCGATTCTGCGGGCGAGCGTGTTGCGGGAGGACGGCATGCGCTTTAGTTCGCTCCTTTCCAGGTGGGTTGCTGGCCGCCGGCCGAGACCGCGCCCGGACCCGCCCGGCGGACGCCCTGGCAAGGACTTGCCTCACCGGAGCGCTCCGCCCGGGCCGGCTCCGAGGGCCGTCTGCGGTCGGCTTATTTTTGCTGCACGTATTTCAGCGTGCGCTCGTAAGCCGTTTTGTTAATGTCCAGCACCTTCTGGACGCCCAGCTTCTTGAATTCGGCGACATAGGCATCCCATTCGCTGAGCGGGCGCTGGCCGAGGATGAACTTGGCCACCTGCTCCTCCTTGTATTTGCTGATGCTGTCATTCAGCGTGCTAAGCTGCTCGTTCTCGGCGTCGGTATAGGCGACGCGGGGCTGCATCTTGGCTTCGTACTTGTCGAAGTCCTTGAGCGCGGCCTGCATCTTCGGCGAGAAGGTCGAGAAGAAACCCTCCATATCAAGAACGGCGTAGGTGCCGTAGGTGGCGAAGCCGTACTTCTGCCTCATTTTCGTGAAATCTCCGATCTCGGGCTTGAACTTCTTCTTGCCGTTCTCCACGGTGTACGTCTCGCCCTCCTTACCCCAGCTCGCAATTTCGATGCCCTCCGGCGAATAGAGGAAGTCCATGAAGCGGAAGGCGGCATCCTGCTTTTTGCTGTTGGAGGAGATGGCGAAGCCGGTCGTGATGAAGCCGTTGTTCAAGTTTTTGGCGACGCCGCTGGGCCCGCCCTTCGGAGGAATCATAAAGTTCAGGTTAAAGTCCTTGTTGTCACTGACGATCTCGTCGATCGACCCGATATAGTCATTGCCGATGAACGCCTTGTTCTGCGTGAAGAGGTCCTGCCACTGCTTGCGCTTGAGCGCCATGAAGTCCGGCGGTACGAGCCCCTCCTTGTAAAACTTGTTCATGTACGTGACGAGCTCCTTGTATGTATCCTCGATCGGCCCGTACCGCCATTCCTTCTTGTCAAAGTCGTAGTAAGTCGTGTTGGCGGTGCCGAAACCGTAGGTCATGTTGTTCAGCGGGCCCAGATTGTCGAAAATACCGATCGGGAAGCTGTCGGGATACAGCTCCTTGAGCTTCTTGGCGACCGTATAGAGCTCATCATAGGTGGTCGGCGGCTTAAGCCCGTGCTTGGCGAAGATGTCTTCCCGGTAGATCCACGAACGGCGGGATTGCTTATCGAGACCGTAGACGGGGAACAGGTAGCTCTTGCCGTCCGCCGACAGCACCGTCTCCTTCACCTCGGGGTGCTGGTCCAAAAACTTCTTGTAGTTGGGCAGTTTATCGAGATGGTCGAGAATGTTGACGAAGGCACCGGCGTTTCCGTATTTGTTGGCCGTCGTGAGGCCGGTTACGTTCATCAGGTCAGGCAGCGAGCCGGACGAGATGGCGAGGTTGACTGCCGTCGTGTAGTCGTTAGGCGGCGCTTCGATTTTGAATTCGACGTTCGTTTTTTCCTTGTACCACTTGAAGATGCCCCAATCTTCTTTATAAGGCCAGCTGTTGTGCGTAGCGATCATCATGCTCAGCGTCACCGGCTCGTTCGTTCCGCCGCCTGTGCCCGAAGCGGCCGGCGGGTTGTCCTGGCCTCCGCAGGCGGCGAGCAGACTGCCTGCGAGCACGAGTGTCGTGCCGGCTCTCGCGGATGACTTCCAACGATTCTTCATTCCTTTTTTCCCTCTCCTCGTACGATGATTAACGGGCAACCGCTTTCATCTGCGCTCGGTCCAACTGGACCAGCCGCGGAGGCTGCCTGTTGTGTCAGTGTATCCGCTATACGTCGGGCTAGCTACTGCCAATCCTTCGGGTTGCTGTCTTCTCCTGCGAACCGGAAAAAATGACAGCAAACAGAACATCGGCAAGCTCGCTCCCGGCCGCAAGGAAAGACAGCTATCGGAAGAACAGCAAGCCTCCCGGCGATGGGGATGCTGCCCGTACCCAAGCGAAACAGGCGCAAATCTATCGATCCGCACCTGTCGCGTTGCCTTTCTCCTGAGGGAGCTTCTATTGCAGATAGCCTTGGGAGGCGTCCTTCTGCTGAAGCGTCTGCAGCTGCTGGACAGTTTGCTGCAGCAGCTGCTCGGTTTGGCTCAGCTGGCGCTGCTGGGCGCTCATTTGCATCTCCAGCTGGTTACGGGCTTGCTGCAGCTCTGCCTGCACCTTCTGAAATTGCAGGTAGACCTGCTGCATCTGCTGGGAATGGGTATCGGCTCCCGACTGAAGGATCGCTTGCTGAGCCTGGGCCTGCTGCTGGGAACGGGTCGTCTGCATCATCTGTTGGTATTTCTGGTAGCTGGGGGGCTGCTGGTTCGTCGACATGGCATGATCTCCTTTGCTGGAATGTGGCTGCGGGCCGCTCGCGAGGCGGACATTGCAAGGCCGCATCCTTCTTCGGCGGCACTTGAGCCGCGCTTGCTAGTAGCATGCCCAGCCGAACGCCAGAGCTTGCGTGATATGCCAGCGATTCCCGGCAGTGATACATAAAAAAGAGGCGCTCGGGGGACCTTATTCCTGAACTGGAAGGAGGTGCCGTATGCCGTCATCGTTTCTCATTCAGCTTCAGCAAGCCTTGGCCGCGACGCCGCTCGAGCCGCTCGCCGAAGGAGAGCTGCAGGCTCTCGCAGATGCTCTCGAACGGGAGGACCAGCTGATTAAGCAAACCGCCTCCTTGGCCGCGGCCGCCGCGAGTCCGGAGACGGACCGCTTGTGCCGCCGGTTCCTCGGCCTGCACCAGCAGCACTACCAGGCGTTGATGAACACGCTCCAGCAGCACCAGGCGCTGGCTCTCGGCGGGCTCGCCGGGGAGGGAGAGGCATGAGCGGCGTCCCCGTTTCCCCGCACCAAGACCGCGAAGGACTGACACACCTGCTAGAAGAGCTGAAGCGTACGACCCTCGCCTACACGACCGCAGCTGCCGATTCACATGGCCCTGCCGTCCGCCGGCTGTTCGGCCATCTGCTCGCCAGCACGCTGGAGCTTCATAGCGAGCTGCACGCTTTTCTCGTGGCAGAACGGCTCCTCGCTTCTCCTCCACCGGCGGAGAAGGCGGAGATCAGCAGACTGGTCAAGCACCACCAAAGGAGCGAGCAGGAGACGCTGCTTCTCGTGGAGCGTTCTCTGAACGGACCCGATTCGGTCGAGGATGGCTGCTACCCGTCCTGATCCGCCACCGGTGGACCATCTGTCGGGTCTACGCTTGCGGGAAGTAGGATCTGTCCAGTCCCGCCTGCGGGAAGAATTCATGTGAAACAGGCCCCTCGGAGAGAGGCCTGTTTGGCGTGGACGGTACAAAGAAGGCTACCCGCGAGAATGGACTGCTGGTATGAGGAGCATAAAAGCAGGCCCTTCGCGAGAGGGGCCTGTTTGGTGTGAAGGCGCACAGGTCCGCATAGCTTGACGGCATTCCGCTATCGTTACCGGGCTGCCTCCTGCCCGTGTCCCGTCAGCAGCAGACGGAGGGCGTACAACGCTACCAGACCGGACAAGAAATAAGCGGCCATCGGCACGGGCGGATAGGCCTGCTGCTTCACGCCAATGCCGATATAGGCCCAGAGGAAGACGAGCAGGAACGCGACATCCCGGTAGGGGGTCGCCTGGGCGAAGGCGATCGCCAGGCCGAGCGCGAGCACGAAGACGGCCCATGCCTCCGGCTGGATGCCGAACCCGTCCCAGCCGAGATTGTACAGGACGATGGAGATATTCTCGATCGTCGCTATGCAAATCCAGGCCAGGTAAACGCGGAAGGGGAGCTGCAGCAGCCAGAAGCCGGCGGCGTCTCCTTCGTCTGCATCCGCATGAACCCGGCGGTACAGGACGACCAGGCTGGCGAGCAGGGCGATCATGGCCGGCAGAGACAGATTGATGAAGCCGTAATGCCACAGCAGCAGCCAGCCGATGTTGCAGAGACAGGTCAGCAGGAATAGGCCGTCGGTACCCAGTACGTCCGGATTGTCCTGCTGCGAAGGCAGCGCCTGGTAGATGGCGAAGCCGATGAGCAGCACATAGATGAGCGACCAGATCAGGAAGACATAGCCGGCGGGGATGACGAGCACCGGAAACTGGTCGGCGATCTCACCCGTCGATTTGCCGCCGAGCGGCAGCAGGTTCGCGAGCACGTTCATGAGCAGGACGGCAACCACTCCTACCGGATTCAGCCATCTGTAAACGGATCGTGCCATCTTCCTTCCTCCTTTCCTCTTCTAAGGGAGTTTCCCTTTATTACCACGCTCGATTCCCTGATAAGCAGGGACAGACCGTTCTCCTCCCGCTCGGGAGAAAGGGATCGGGAGAAGGCAGAATTTGTAACATTTTGCCGATCCCCTGCCGATATAGAAGTGAGGTCTGTCAACCGGATCCCGTACTCATATCAAGGAATTGAGGATTGTCGAATGGAGCACTTGCACGGAACGTACAGTCCATCCCTGGTTGCTCTGTCTTATGCAATCGCCGTCGCCGCGTCTTACGCCTCGCTCGTCTTGGGAGGCAGGGTATCGGCGGCCAGCGGGAAGGCTCGGATCATTTGGCTCATTTGCGGCGGCGCCGCGATGGGAACCGGCATTTGGTCGATGCACTTTGTAGCTATGCTGGCCTTTCATTTGGGGGTCTCGGTCCACTTTGATACCGGCAAGGTCCTCCTGTCGCTGCTGGTCGCCATCACCGCGGCGGCCATCGGCTTGTGGATCATCAGCCGCAGCCGCGTGCGTACCCGCGATTTTCTGCTTGGCGGGCTGGTGATGGGCTCCGGCATCGCCGCTATGCACTACATAGGAATGGCCGCCATGCTCATGGACGCCACCATCGCCTACGAGCCCATCCGCCTGTGGCTGTCCGTCGCTATCGCCATCCTGGTCGCGTATGCGGCGCTGCGCCTTACCTTTTACTTCCGCAAAGAGAGCGGGAAAGGGATGCTGCTCCGCAAGCTGTTCTGCGCCCTCGTCATGGGAGGGGGGATCGCGGCCATGCATTACACCGGGATGGCCGCGGCGGTGTTCTACCCGCACGCAACGCAGGGTTGGGATTCGCTCATGCCGATGTCGAATCGGCTGCTTGCCTACGAGGTGGCTCTCGCCACGCTGGCGGTGCTCGGCTTTGTCTTCGTCACCGTCATGCTGGACAAGCGGCTGTCCTCCAAGGCCGCCGAGCTGGTCGAGAGCGAGCAGTATTACCGTTCGCTGTTCGATAACAACATCGACGCCGTCTTCTCGCTCACGCTGGACGGAACGATTCTCCGGGTCAATCCGGCCGTCGAGCGCATCACCGGTTACCCGGCGGCCGAATTGGTCGGCGAGCCCCTCGACTCTCTGTTCCCCGACCAGGCAGAGCAGGGGAAGCTCCACTTTCTCCGTTCGGTGCGCGGCAAGGTCGGCCAGTTCAAGCTCGTTCTGCCGCACCGCAGCGGCCGCCCGATCGAGCTGCAGGTGAAGAGCGTGCCGATCTCCCTCGGGGAGCGGACGGCCGGCGTCTACTTCATCGCGCACGACGTGACGGAATCGAGGAAGAAAGAGCAGCAGATTCACTACCTCGCCTATCACGACGACCTGACGGGGCTGCCGAACCGGCGCGGGTACATGGAGCAGCTCGGACACAGGCTGGAGGAGGCCAAGGCTGCAGGGACGGAGCTTGTTCTCTGCTGGCTGAACATCGACCGCTTCAAGGCGATTAACGATTCGGCCGGGCACACTGTCGGCGACATGCTGCTCCGGCAGTTCTCCGAGCGGGTTAATCAGTGGCTCGCGGAGCAGCACTGCACGGGCGGGCTCATCGGCCGGATTAGCGGAGACAGCTACGCGCTGCTCCTTCCCCGTCACGGCGGCAACCATCCCGAGCTGTCGCTCGCCAAGAGCTTGACCGAGACGATCGAGCGCCCCTTTTCGATTCTAGGCTACGAGCTGCATCTGACCGCCTGTGTGGGAGCGGCCTACTTCCCTCTCCATGGAGAGGACCGCGAGACGCTGATCAACAAGGCCGAGACGGCGCTCTTTTATGCCAAGAAGCAGGGCAAGGGTTGTGTCGTCGTCTATGACGACCGAATGGAGGAGCACTCGCTGCAAAAGCTGGAGATGGAGACCGGGCTCCGCCGGGCATTGGCGCGGCGGGAGTTCGAGCTGTACTTCCAGCCGCAGGTCGATATGGACACGGGCGTGATTATCGGGGCCGAAGCGCTGATCCGCTGGAACCATGAGAGCAAGGGCCTTATGTCGCCGGCGCTATTCATTCCGCTGGCCGAGGAGACCGGCCTCATCAAGCCGATCGGGGAATGGGTGCTGCGCGAAGCCTGCCGGAAGAACAAGAGCTGGCAGGTCGCGGGGCATCCGCCCATCGTTGTCTCCGTCAACCTATCGATGAAGCAGTTCGAGCAGAAGGATCTGGCCGAGACAGTCGGGGCCATTTTGAAGGAAACGGGACTGGCTCCCGGTTACCTGGAGCTGGAGATTACCGAGAGCATGGCGATGGACGTCGAGCGGGCCAGGGACACGCTTCGCGAGCTCAAGGAGCTCGGCGTGAAGATCAGCATCGACGATTTTGGCACCGGCTACAGCTCGCTGAGCTACCTCAAGCAATTTCCGATCGACAAGCTCAAGATCGACCGGTCGTTCGTTCGGGATATGGAGCTTGACACGAACGATACGGCTCTTGTTTCGACCATCGTGGCCATGGCCCACAATCTCAAGCTCAAGGTGATCGCCGAGGGAGTCGAGACGGCCCAGCAGATCGAGTTTCTCCGGAGCCAGAAGTGCGACCAGCTGCAGGGCTACTATTACAGTCCGCCTATCGAGGCGGACCGGTTCGTGAAGCTGCTGGAGCAGAAGGAAGGGCTGTCGCAGACGCCCGCTCCTCTCCCGGAGGAGGACGAAAAGAGCCCGGTCTGAACGGGCGGCGGCAGGCAAGATCGTTTTAGGAGCTGCAAAAGAGGAGCGTGTTCCGGCATTCGCCGGGAGGCGCTCCTCTTTTTTGGGCCGGCCGGCCGGTGTGCTATACTTTTTTTATGGGGTGGATAGTTAACTGGATGAAGAAAGGGGGCTCCGCTCGAATGGGGAAACCGACCAACGATTGGCAGCCGCTGCTGGAGGACGAGTTCGATAAACCGTATTACCACGAGCTCCGCGCGTTTCTGGCGGAGGAGTACCGGACGCGGACCGTCTATCCGCCGATGGAGGACATCTTTAATGCGCTTCATTATACGCCCTATCAACAAGTGAGGGCCGTTATTCTCGGGCAGGATCCGTATCATGGGCCGGGGCAGGCCCACGGGCTGAGCTTCTCCGTCCGTCCGGGCGTTCGGATCCCGCCGTCGCTGCAAAATATGTTCAAGGAGCTGCACGCCGATCTCGGCCTGCCGATCCCGGACAACGGCTGCCTGACGCCGTGGGCCGAGCAGGGGGTACTGCTGCTCAACAATGTGCTGACGGTCCGCCAGGGAGAGGCGAATTCGCATCACGGCCACGGGTGGGAGAGATTCACCGACCGGATCGTCGAGCTGCTGAACGAACGGGAGACGCCCGTAGTTTTTTTGCTGTGGGGCCGGCATGCGCAGGAAAAAGCCCAGCTCATCACGGACAGCCGCCACATCCTGCTCCGCGCGCCGCATCCGAGTCCGTTCTCGGCGAACCGGGGGTTCTTCGGCAGCCGTCCGTTCTCCAAGACGAACGAGGCGCTCGTACGGCTCGGGCAGCCTCCGATCGACTGGAGGCTGCCCGACCTGGGAAGCTAGAAGGTGAAGCTAAGCTGGACCGGAGCCCCGTCCGGAGGCAGCGCCGGGTCTGCCGCAGCCTCGGCAGGAGCTTCGCTGCCGGTCTGGCAGGGCGGGCTCGCCTGGCCGGCCGCCCGGTTCTCGTCGCCGGACCGTTCCTCCCGGAGGCCGTACTCCTTCAGCAGCGACCGGATGAAGGCGAGCTTGGGCTTGCGATACTCCTCGGCGGCGTAACCGGACTGGCGGTACAGCCGGGCATAGGTCGGCACGAGAGAGGGGTACGCCTGCTCCAGCGTCTGAAAGAACCAGACCTTAACCTCCTGCGTGCTGAGGCGCAGATAGGAGGGCATAACGAATCGGGCGCCATGGCCGACCGCCGCCTCCATCAGATCTCTCAGCCGCTCCTCGCTGTCCGTAAGCACGGGGAGGACGGGGGCGAGGAACAGCCCGGCGCGGATTCCCGCCTCGCCCAGCTCGCGCACCGTCTCGAGGCGCTTGAGCGGGAACGGCGTCGCCGGCTCTGTCGCCCGCCAGACGGCGCGGTCGAGCGTGCTGCAGCTGATGTTGACCGTCACCGAGGGCAGCCGCTTGAGCACGTCTACGTCCCGCAGCACGAGCGGCGAACGCGTCGTGATGCTTGCCGGCACGCCATAATCGGCCAGCACTTCAAGGCAGCCGCGGGTCAGCCGCTGTTTGGCCTCGACCGGCTGGTACGGATCGGTCGCCGTGCCGATCGCGACCCGGCCGAGGGGCGCCAGGCCGCGGGAGGAACGCGCCCGCCGCTCCAGCTGCGCACGCAGCACCTCGGGCGCGCCTTCCTTCAGGAAGATATGGGTGCGGAACGCGTCGTCCGCGCTCTCGCCGAGGTAGGAGTGGGTGCTTCTCGCGTAGCAGAAGCTGCAGCCGTGCTGGCAGCCCCGGTAAGGATTGACGGAGAAGGAAAACGGCATGGACGGTGCCTTGACCGGGTTCAACACGGATTTGGCACCAATCGGCTCGTAGGAAATGCGGGTCTTCATACAATCACCTCTCGGTTTCGAAGTTGCGGCCGCTGAGAAGAAACGGAACGTCTTGTCTCTAGTGAAAGCCACCCGGCTGCTGCTGACACAACAGAGGATGGAATATCGAATATACGTTCGTATTTTTCTGGATGGCTATAGTGTACCAAAGCAGGCTCGCTCCTACAATCGGCAAATAGAGGAACTGCGGTTCGGCGGGAGGGTGAGGAAATGGCCTAGCCGGCGTCGCGTGCCGAATGCCAAAAAGCCCGGCTCCCTTCAAAGGGAGCCGGGCTTTGCCGGTTCGGAAGCGGCTCGGCCGTCCGGTTGGTTCTATTGCTTGTCCTCTTCGGAAGCGGCAGCCTCCTCAGATGCGGCGGCCTCCGTCGACTCGCCGTTCTCTTCCTGCTCGCCGTCTTCCGCTTGGGCGGACGGGTCGCTGATGAGGATCGGACGCTCAAGCCACTTCATCTTGATCTCCGCTGCGCCCTCGAGCGCCGGCAGCTGAAGCGGCCAGGAGCCCTGCATGCTCTCGATGACGTTCTTGATTAGGTGAAGCAGCGCGAGGCCCCACTCGTCGAGACCGTTGTCGAGGGAAGGCGTCCGCGGATAGTAGTACAGATAGGCCTCAAGGAGAATGTACTCGGCCGTCGTGATAACGGACGGCGGCAGCGACGCCTCGATCTCCTTGATCTTGTCCGCATACGCTTCGCGGTTGCCGCTCGCGTAATCCGCCAGCTCCGGCTGTTCGGCTTTGCCGGTCACGAGACCGAGCAGCAGAACGGTCCAATGCCAGATGGTCTGGTATTCCGGCTGCAGCGTCAGGGCGAGGCCCGGGGACGGCTTGGCGACGTCGATAACGAACGAATCGTCGAATTTGTTAAGCTTAACGTTGCCGCTCAGCCCGGCCCAATGCATCGCGAGCAGCGACTTGGTCTTGAGGCGGGGCGCCACGTCGTCGCGGCGGCACAAGCGGCGCAGCCATACCTCGCCGCGCGGGCTCGGATAGAACGCCAGGAGACGAATGCCCGCTTCGAGCAGATGGGGCACGTCGCTGACCGATTCGATCCGCGAGAAGATCTCCTCCTCGCTGTGCGTCACGAGAAAATCGAGCTGCATCGGCATCTGGGCGATCTGCTCGAGCGACGGCGGTCCTTCCGGCTGGGTCTCGGCCGCATCGCCGGCTTCCTCGCCTTGTGCTGCCTCGTCGGCAGCACCCTCTTGCGCATCGCCTGCCGGTTCTTCGCCTGCCGGAGCTTCGCCGTCAGCCGGTTGAGCGGAAGCTTCGCCTTCCGCAGCCTCGGAGGAAGCGGCCGCCTTCTTGGCCTCCTCCTTGCGGAGCATCTCTTCGAGCTCTCCGAGCACCTGGCGGATGACTCCCTTGTCGTCCTCCGGAACGTCCGGCAGCTCGAGCTGGATGTTCAGCCATTCGGACAGCGCTTTCGGATTGTACTTGTAGGCTTCGAGTGCCGAGCCGATAACTTCCTTGACGAACGGCATCCGCTGAAGCGCGTAGCGGGCGAGCAGAATCTGCTGGTCGCCGCCTTCCTTCATGACGCCGAGTCCGAAGATGAGACTGACCCAAGAACGGCTTTGCGCCGGATCCGAAAGCAACGCTTGATAAAAGTAATTGTTGGCGGCGCCAAGAGCCCCGCGCTTAACGGTAGCTAACGCATGGTTGAATAATTGATCTGCCTGAGACTCCAAAATCGGTTCCTCCTAAGCCATATTAAAAAAGGACATAGCCTAACTGTACCAGAACTGCCGGAATCGGGCAAAGAAAAACGTGAAAGGAGAAGGAATTGCTGTCATTAAATGGTAATTTATATAATAGAAGAGAGACAATCTCCAAGTAGAGGAAGCTTCTCTTTCGGAAGCCCGAGTTCGGGCGGAGCGGGCGTGCTAGGACGATACGGACAAAGGGAAAGCCGCCGGCGGCCGGCACCTGCTAGTCTAAAGAGGGAAACCGGTCCGCTGCGATCGGTCCGAAGCCCGGGAGAAGCATGGAAGAAAGCGGGGAAGAAGGTTGAACGAGAGATTGGTAAGAGCGAAGACGGGGACGGCCGGCCCCGGTGCAGCCGGGCGGCGGGCGCCTATGCTGCACGGATACGGCCCGGCGCTAGCGCTGGCGGCAGCGTTCGCGCTGGTTGCCGCCCTGATACAATTACCCGCCGTACAGGCGTGGGATGTGCGGATGTCGGAGACGCTGGCCGGACGAGCACCGCAAGGCGTGCTGGCGGCGGCCAAAGCCGTGACGGAGCTCGGCTCCACCAAGGTGTTCGCAGGCGTGCTGGCCATGGCCGGCGGGGCGCTCCTGCTGCGGCGCCGTTACCCGGACGCAGGGCTGCTGGTCGCCAGCCTCCTCGGCGGCTGGGGCCTCAACACCCTGCTCAAGGAGCTATTCCGGCGAGCCAGACCGGCCGGCGAGCATCTGGTCGAAGCCTCGGGATACAGCTTTCCGAGCGGGAACGCGATGCTGGCCATCGCCGTGTACGGTCTGCTCGGCTGCTGGCTGTGGCGGGCGGTCGGTTGCCGCGCCTACGTCATCTGGCTGACCGGCGCTTTGACGGCCGCCGTCGGTTTCAGCCGGGTGCTGCTTGGCGTCCATTACCCGCTCGATATCGCCGCCGGCTATCTGGCCGGGGGCGCGTGGCTGGCGCTGCTCGTCCGTTGGCCGGGGCTGACACGCCGCGCCCGGAGCTGACCGGATGGACCGCGAACCGAGTATCTCGGGGCGCGGTTTTTTTTGTTGTCCGGGTCTAGCGGCAGACGGGAAGAATAGCCGCCGCCGGAGCCGGCCCAGTTTCAAGCCGCTCTCTCGGTGGTAAATGCTATCAGACGAAACCCACCTGAAAGGCCAGGGAGACAAAGTTATCCAATTCTTTCAAAAAGGCGGTGTTTTGCGATGACATTGGCTATTCTTTTGATCGCCGCGGCCGTGATCGGCTTCTTCGTCTGGAGATCCCAGACGGCTTGGACGACGCTTGCCGTAGCATCCGGCACGCAGTCCGAGGACATTCAATACAAATACAATCTGCTGAAGGACAATGGGGTCCGTACCAAACTCAAATCGTCGGAGGCGGCAGGTAACGTCGCCACGTCCGCTCCCCTGATGGACGAACATGCTCAGGCAGGCGTGCAGTATACGCTGGTCGTGCACAAGGATGATGAAGAGAAGGCCCGTTCGGTGCTGGAGCATCAAGCGGAGACAGTGATTTAATCGCCGGGAAACCGGTACAATTGGCTGCCGGGCTTGCGGAGCGGCTCCCGGGAGGGGGCCGGCCGCGAGGGGCTGGCAGCAAGGTGGGGAACGCAACGGACCGGCAGGCGCCGGCCGGAAGCACACGGCGGCCGGAGGCAGAGGCGAGAGACGCCCGCCCCCGCCGTTTGGAACCGAGTGCTCGCGCGGAGGCGCGAGGACTCGGTTTTTTTGCGGAACGATGTCGAACCGTTCGAACGGGATTGTCACGCCGTGGGCGACCTGCTATATTTGGAACTGTTTAGGGAGATTTGGAGAATTGGCGAAGAGCCCCGTTCGATTGAGACAAGGACAGGAAGAAGGGGAGGGGAACCCATGCGCTACGCGGCTGCATTCGCGGTAGCTCTGCTTATCGTCTATCTGTTGATTCCTCTGCTGCGCCGGACGGCGCTGCGCATTGGATTTGTGGACAAGCCGTCACCCGACAAGGAACGCAAGCTGCATAAAGAACCGGTGCCGCTGGCGGCCGGAATCGCCATTTTTGCCGGTGTCGCGGTTTCGTATGCGCTGTTCGTGTCGGGCTACGGCCGGGAAACTTGGGGAACGCTGACGGGCGCCCTGCTGATCCTCGGGATCGGCACGGTGGACGATTGGTTCAAGACGCAGGGCAGGGAATTCCCGGCGCTGCCCAAGATGTTGATTCAGGTGCTCGCTGCGGTGGTGGTCTACGCGTCGGGCATCGTATTCGTCGGCTTCGTCAATCCGTTCACTCACGAGATGGTCATTCTGCCGACAGTGGTCCAGTTCCTGCTGACGGTGCTGTGGATCTTCGGCGTCACGACAGTCATTAACTTCTCGGACGGCATGGACGGGCTGGCAGGCGGCCTGTCGGCGATTTCCGCCATGACTCTGTTCGTGGTCGCGCTGGCGAAGGGCCAGAGCGACTCGGCGCTTGTCGCTATCATGCTCGTCGGAGCGGCGATCGGCTACCTCAAGTACAACAAGCCCCCGGCCAAGATCTATATGGGCGATGCGGGAGCTACATTCCTCGGCTTCATGCTGGCCGTCATCGCGCTGGACGGCGCCTTCAAGCAGGCGACCGTGCTGTCGCTGTTCATCCCGATTCTGGCGCTTGGCGTGCCAATCTTCGACAATCTGTTCGTCGTGGTCCGCCGGCTGCTGGCGGGCAAGCCGATCTACCAGGCGGACGCAACCCAGGTGCACTATCGGCTGCTGTCGGCAGGGCTCAATCCGAAGCAGGTTCTGGCCGTGCTCTGTCTCGTCAGCGTCTGCTTCAGCCTGTCGTCGATCATTCTGCTGCTGCTCCCGGTTTAGCCGGACCGGATAGCCGCGCCCTATAGGCTGTGCCCTATATAGAGAAGCCCCGGAGCATTCCGGGGCTTCTGCCGTTCGGCGTGCATACTTCGGCGGCCGCCGGAAGGAGCCGGTTAGCGGAGCTCAGCTGCGGCCTTCCCATTCGTCGAGGAAGCGGTTCGCGTACTCTTCGAGGAAGCGGTGCCGATCCCCGGCGATGCGCCGGGCGGCTGCGGTATTCATCCGGTCCTTGAGGAGGAGGAGCTTGGCCGCAAAATGCGCAATCGCTCCGTCTAATTCTCCGGAGGCGGCCAGAATTCGGCCGCGGACCTCCTCGGAGGCGAGCGGGCCGCCGGACGAAGCGGCTTCCCTCCGCCCGCCATCGCCAGCCGGCGTGCCTGCCTCTCCGTCCGGGTAAGAGGCCGCCCCCTCGCCGGCGGTTGGCGCCCCTGCGGTCTCGCCTCCGGAAGGCACCCCGGCGGGCACGGCCTCATGTCCGGCGCCGTCTTCGGCAGGAACGTGAAGCGGCCGTCCGGACCAGCCGGAATAGGCGAATACGCGCGCGACGCCAATGGCTCCGATCGCGTCGAGCCGGTCCGCGTCCTGAACGATACTGCCTTCCGGCGTGCGCATCGGCGGCCGGTTCCCGCTGCCAAAGGAAAGCGTCGCGATGATCTCGAGGACATGCTCGGCGTCCTTGTCTCCGGCACCCCAGTCGCGGAGGAGCCGGCCCAGCTCGTCCCGCGCGGCGGCGGGGTCATCCACGAGCTTGGCGTCCGCGACATCGTGAAGCAGCGCGGCCAGCTCCACGACGAACGGATCGGCCTGCTCTTCCCGGGCGAGGCGCAGCGCCATCCGGCGGACGCGGTCGACATGCCACCAGTCATGGCCGCTCGTGTCGCCGCCGAGCCGCTCGCGGGACAGTTTCTCAGCCGCTGCAAGGATATGGCTCCGGTCCTGTTCGTTCCTGCTATTCATGCGCAGCTCCTCCATTCGTTTTTTCCTGATCCAACCCATAGGCAAGCGAACAGGGAATAGTTTACACTTGGAAGGTCAAAAAGAGAAGGACAGGGAGGGGAACCATTATGACGGGAACAAGAGGGCATCTCGGCCTGCTCGGCCTGTTCGCCGCCGCGCTGTCATGGTCGGCCGTTCGTCCGCACGACCCGTTCACCTGGATGCTGGAAGTGCTGCCGGCGGTGCTGGGAGCGGCGGTGCTCGTGCTGCTGTACCCCCGCTTCCGGTTCACGACGTTCGTTTACGGCTGGATTCTCGTTCACGCGTTGATCCTGGTCGTAGGCGGCCACTACACCTACGCGGAGGTGCCTCTGTTCAACTGGATCCGGGACGAGTTCGGCCTCGCCCGCAATTATTACGACCGGGTCGGCCATTTTGCCCAAGGCTTCGTGCCGGCGGTTATTGTCCGCGAACTGCTGCTGAGGAGAACGCCGCTGACGCGCGGAGGCTGGCTGGCCACGCTGACCGTCTGCGTCTGCTTGGCAATCAGCGCGGCCTACGAGCTGCTGGAATTCGCGGTCGCCCGGCTGACTGGGACGGCCGCCGACGCGTTCCTCGGCACGCAAGGGGATGTCTGGGATACCCAATGGGATATGCTGCTTGCCTTGATCGGCGCCGTCTGTGCGCTGCTGCTGCTGAGCCGGACGCACGACCGGGCGCTGGCGAAGCTGGAGCGCCGGTAAGCACGGACGCGCCTGTTCAAGCGGCCGGGGATATACTAACGGCAGGAAGGACCGACTAGAGACACGGAAGTGAGGAGAGGAACGATGAGAACGACATCGCAGAAGGAGGCCGCCGCACCAGGGCCGACCTATCGAAGAGTATTTTGGGCAGCCGGCTTCGGCTGGATGTTCGACGCCATGGATGTGGGGCTGCTGTCCTTCATCCTGGTCGCCCTGCGGAGCGAGTGGGGATTATCGGCCGAACAGGCGGGGCTGCTCGGCACGGCGAATCTGATCGGAATGGCCGCCGGCGCGGCGCTGGGAGGCTATCTGGCGGACCGGATCGGCCGCCGGCCGGTCTTCCTCTCGACCTTGATCCTGTTTGGGGCCTCGAGTCTGGCAAGCGCATTCGCGGCCGGCTTCGGCAGCATGCTCATCCTGCGCATGCTGATGGGCCTGGGCCTCGGCGCGGAGCTGCCGGTTGCCTCGACGCTTGTGAACGAGGTCGCGCCGGAGCACAAGAAGGGACGGACCGTCGTGCTGCTCGAGAGTTTTTGGGCGGTCGGCTGGATTCTCGCCGCCGTCCTGTCGTATTTTGTCATCCCGGAGTACGGCTGGCGGGTCGCCGTCATTGCTGGCTCGGTCCCGATTGTCTACGCGCTGTTCATCCGGCGGAGCGTTCCGGAATCGGCCCAGTTCCGTTCGGCCGGCCGCCAGCGGGGCAGCCTTAAGGAGCTCTTGACGGCCCACGGACGGAATACCGCCGTTCTCTGGGTCGTCTGGTTCGCCATATCGTTTTCGTACTACGGCATGTTTCTGTGGCTGCCCTCGGTGCTGGTCGACAAGGGTTTTCCGATGATCAAGAGCTTCGGCTACGTGCTGCTCATGACGCTGGCCCAGCTGCCCGGTTATTTTGCCGCCGCCTATCTGGTGGAGCGGTGGGGGAGAAAGCCTACGCTCACGCTGTTTCTCTTCATGACCGGCGTCATGGCGCTGGTGTTCGGCTACAGCACAGGCAGCGCGATGCTGCTCGGCAGCGGGGCGCTCCTGTCTTTCTTCAACCTCGGTGCCTGGGGAGCGCTGTACGCCTATACGCCGGAGAATTACCCGGCGCCTCTGCGGGGCTCCGGGTCGGGCTTCGCCGCAGGCTTCGGGCGGATCGGGAGCATAGTCGCTCCCTATTTGGTCGCGGTGCTTACGACGGCGCATTACGGCTACGGGAGCATCTTCGGCATGTTCACCGTCGCGCTGGTCGTCGGGGCCGCCGTCCTGCTGGGCTTCGGGCGGGAGACGGCTCGCCGGCCGCAAGCCTAAGGACAGCGGCGTCCTAGAAAAAAAGACCCGGTAGGGGGCCCCATGGCCCCTCGGGTGATTCATAGACGCAAAAATAGGGTAATTTTAGCTAGAAATCTCTAAAAAAACCATTCCAAAGAACGGTACCATCTGTTCACGGATAGGGATATAGTAGTATAATAAGTGGAAAGATTGACCACTTGCATCTTGTTTATACGGAATGGGAGAAGCCGGATTCGACAGGATTCCGCTCCATGACGCGATTATTCTCCTTTCGGGACAAGCCCGTAGGAGGAATTTCTTGCCTTCTTGTTGAAGGTATGGAGACGCTTCTCATCTAACTCGAGTGGGGTACATCAGACATGCAAAAGGGATTCCTAGGATCCGCACTTATCAATGAAGAAAAACGAGCAGCAAAGCTTTTCCTTGTTTTGTTCTACAGCATCAACCTCGGCTACGATTTTATTTACTACTACCTGTTTCCGCTGTTTATTCGAAGCGACAAGTTCGGGTTCGCCTACTACAATGTGCCGCTTAACTTGGTCATGTACAGCGTGCAGGCTCTCATCCTTCTATCTTCCATCTTTCTTCTCAGAGCTAACAAACCCCAATTGATCAAATACGTCCTGTTCTACACGTATACGATTACCAATATCATCATCGACAGCACGTTCTATCTGATCGATACGGGCGCGGATTACCGGAGCGGCAACATTGTGGAGATGTTCCTGGTGCTTTTATCGCCGATCTTCATCAACCGGAAATTCTTCTGGACGGTTACGCTCGGAACACTGGCCAAGTATCTTATGATCGGTCTGGTCATCCGGAACCCCGATGTTTTGCTGCCAGCCTTTATCGTCGCCGGCCTGTCGGTCATCGCCTTTATTCTGCTAGGCAGGATTCAGGGCTATGTGCGTGCCATTCAGGATTCGTATACGAACCAGCTCGAAGGTATCGTGAAGGGGATTATCGCTACGCTGGAGCTGAAGGACCCTTACACACGCGGACACAGCCAGCGGGTAGCGCAGTACTCTCTTCTGTTCGCCCGCAAGTACGGAGGCTTCACCGAGGAGGAGCTGCGCAGCTTCTACTACGCTTGTCTCCTGCACGACGTGGGCAAGGTGAACATCCCCGACTATATTCTGATGAAGCCGTCGAATCTGACGAACGAGGAATACGAGATTATCAAGACGCATCCTTCCGTCGGCGCGAATGCCGTGCAGGACATCGAAGGGCTCCAGGACAGCATCGACGTGATTCGCTACCATCACGAGAGATGGGACGGCAAGGGCTATCCCGAGCAGCTCAAGGGAACGGACATCCCGCTCAAGGCCCGGATTACGGCCATTGCGGACGCGTTCGATGCCATGACGACCCAGCGCTCCTACCGGCCGGCGATGCCGCTCGAGATCGCCTACCAGAGAATACTGCAAGGCAAGGGCTCGCAGTTCGATCCGGATTTGGTGGATGCTTTCGTTTCGGTGTATCCGCTATGGGCTTCCTATCACGATTCCAACTGGAAGGATAACACCCCTCCGGTCGATCTCATCAAGCTGCGACGAAAGGAGGTGAAATGAATGAAAATCCGGAAACTCTCCAAAGTTAAAGCAACTTGCTGGTGGTGCATTTTTATCTAAGCAATGCCAAGATGCTTCTCGAGGAGAAGCATCTTTTTTTATACACGGAGCCGGCGACTGGCCGGACAGGGCGCCGGCGCGAAAGGCCCGCCGGCGGAACGAGAAGGGGGAACGGTTATGAAGGTGACACCGGCCAGCCGGCTAACGCTGCGCCCGCTCGTCATTCACGAGAAGCGCAAGCATTACATCGTCGAAGAGCCGGCGAGCGGGGAGTTCTACGAGATGCCGCAGGTTTGCATCGATGCGATCGAGCGGATTCGAGCCGGGGAGACGCTTGAGGAGGCCGAGGGAGAGCTGAAGCAGGCATACCCGGACGAGGAGGTAGACATGCTCGCCTTCGCCGATCAGCTGCTCGAGCTTGAGCTGGTGGCGGAGGTAGATGGAGCATCCGTCGGGGCCACCGTGCCAGCAGCGGAGAGTCGGAGAGCGGACAGCAGCCGAAGAGAAGAAGGCGCCGCGGGCGGAGGAGCCGGCGCGCTGGGCCGGCTGCTGTTCCACCGGCGCTTGCTGCCGGTCTATGCGCTGCTGGCGGCGGCGAACGTGCTGCTCTTCGTCCTGGTGCCGGCGCTGCGGCCGCATTACCGGGATCCGGCCGTCTTCCCGTCCATGACGGCGAATACGCTCCTCTGGCTCGCGCTGACGCTCGGCATCCTGCTGTTTCACGAATGGGGCCATCTGCTCGCGGTGCGCGCGGAAGGGCTGTCCTCCCGGCTCGGCATCGGACACCGGCTCTTTCTGGTCGTATTCGAGATGGACATGACCGGCGTCTGGCGGCTGCCTGCGAGACGCCGGTATGTGCCTTTTTTGGGCGGTCTCTGCTTTGACATGCTCCTATTGTTCGCGATTCAGACCGTTCGGCTCTTCTGGGGGGAGGCCTTCCCGCTAGCGGACAATATTCTGGGTGCCGCTGTCTATGCCATTCTGTTGACCGTGTTCTACCAAGCACTGTTCTATATGAAGACCGACCTCTACTATGTAATTGAGAACGCCACCGGCGTCTACAATTTGATGGAGACGAGCCGCAGCTGGCTGGCCCGCCGTCTGCGGCGGGCGGGGGCTGGGGAGGTTATCTTCGAGGGGGAGGAGCGGATCGTCCGGCGGTACGCCTGGTTCTATCTGGCGGGTGTCGCGCTCAGTCTCCTCATCGGTCTGTTCTATCTGCTGCCAGTGCTGGTTTACATGGTCGCCGTCTCGGTGCCGAAGCTCGCCGAGCCGCCCGGCTCGCTCGGGTTTTGGGACGCTGTCGTCTTCCTCGCGGAGCTTGTGCTGATGGGGGCGCTGCTGCTCTATTCCTGGACGCGCGGCCGGGCCGAGGCGCGGCATGGCCGGGACCGGGCCGCCTGAGTCCGGCCTGCCCGCGCACCGTTCGAACGGACGATTCTCCCTTGCCTGCTTGTTAGAGGCGGACCGAATTGGGTTAATACATCAGTAAGACCGATGCGACAGCTCAATCAGGGAGAGGAGAATGGCCTATGACGAAGAAATTGCAAGCGTATTTTTGCTCGGAGGACGAAGCGCTGGCCGCCCAGACGAAGCTGCAGACGTTCGCGACGCCGATGCTGGAGGTTGGCGAGCTGCCTGGCCCGATCGGCTCCGATCTGCCGATCCTGGCGCCCTATGCGCCGATCTCGGAGGCGGACGGCGTCTTCCTCGCCGGCACCGGGGACGGCTCGATGGGCGGAGGCCGCGGACTCGGGGCGGTGGCGGCATTCCGGGAGCTCGACCGGATGGACCACCGGGACACCGAGGAGCGCAAGGGCCAGGTAGTGGCGGGGACGGAAGAGGACCGTGACTGGGATCCGGACGACTTCCGCTACGTGCTCTCGTGCGAGGTGGCGGACGAGGACTATGACGAGATCGTCGAGGTGCTGCGGCAGAACCGCGGCTACGTGGAGGTCTTCAAGGGGTAAGCAGGCCTATGAGCCTGCTGCCTGTGCAAAAGAGGCATGGCGTCCCGCGGCGCCATGCCTTTTTTTGCTTGTTCGAGCCAAACACGCCGTCCTTCTCGTGATGGGGACAAGAAAAAACCTTCGAACCGGGAAAAGTCCGAAGGGAAGGGGCCGCGCGGGATAGGACCCGCCGGCGAAGCCGTGCCGTCCATCGGCCGCCTCGGTCGGGGGCCGGGGAGCGGCAGGGGAGGAGCGCTAATCGGGCTAAGCGCGATCGGCGGTCCGTTGATCGCTGCCGATATCGTTGAACATCGTCAGCGCATAGATCGCGGCCAGGCCGACGATCACATAGATGGTACGGGCGAACCCGCTGTCCATGCCGCCGAACAGCCCGCCGACGAGATCCCATTTGAACAAGCCGACGAGGAGCCAGTTCAGGCCGCCGATCACGAGCAGAATCAAAGACAGAACCTTCAAGCCTCTCATGTCCGTTTCCTCCTTCTTTGCCGGATTTCGTGACGGGCGAGTGCCCGCACGTACCCGGTGGGGCGGGAACCGGGTACCTCTTAGCATGGGAAGAAACTGGTGAGATTATGCAGGGTGGCCAAACGAATGGAATCCCGGACTTTATGCCGGCGTATGGTTCAGCGTCTGAACATTGAACAGCTTGGCATACAGTCCGTCTAGCTCCATCAGCTCGTCGTGGCAGCCGATCTCCTTGATCTGCCCGTGCTCGATGAGCACGATTCGGTCGGCGTGAGTAATTGTGGACAGCCGGTGGGCGACGATGATCGTCGTCCGGCTGCGGGCCAGCTGCTCGATCGCCTGCTGGATCAGATGCTCCGACTCCAGGTCAAGCGCGGAGGTGGCTTCGTCCAGCACAAGGATGCGCGGGTTCTTCAGGAAGACCCGGGCGATGGCGATCCGCTGCTTCTGTCCGCCGGACAGCTTGACGCCGCGCTCACCGATCTCGGTATCGTAGCCCTTGGGCAGGCTCTCGATGAAGTCATGGGCGTTCGCGTGAGCGGCCGCCTCCTGGATCTCACCCTCGGTTGCGTCCGGACGACCGAGCAGGATATTCTCCCGGACCGAGCCGCTGAACAGTATCGGGTCCTGCAGCACCATGCCGATCTGCTCCCGCAGGCTCTCCTGGGTAACTCCGCGTATATCCTGCCCGTCGATCCGGATTGCGCCCTCCTGGATGTCGTAGAAGCGAGGGATGAGCGAGATGAGCGACGATTTGCCTCCGCCGCTCATGCCGACGAGTGCAACCGTCTCCCCGGCGCGGATCGTCAGGTCGATTTCCTTCAGCACGAACGCCTGCTTGTCGTTATAGCGGAAGGAAACACGGTCGAAGGAGATCTCTCCCTGAACTGGCTGCAGCACCTTGGCACCGGGCGCATCCTCGATGTCATACGGCACGTTCATGAACTCGAGGACGCGGTCCAGCGAAGCGGAAGCCTGGGTAAGCGTCGTCGACGAGTTGACCAGACGGCGCAGCGGGCTGTACAGCCGGTCCAGATAGCCGAAGAAGGCGACGAACGAGCCGACCGTCAGGTTGCCCCGGAGCACTTCATAGCCGCCGTAGGCGATGACGAGGAGCGGGGCGATGTCCGTCAGCGTATTGATGATCGAGAACGTCATCGCGTTCCAGCGGGTTTGGGCGAGCGCCTTGTTCAGGTACTTGGTGTTCTTGATGCCGAATTTGGCCTCGTCATAGCGCTCCAAGGTGAAGCTGCGGATGACCGGGATGCCCTGGAGCCGCTCGTGCAGGTAGCCCTGAATCTCGGCCAGTGCCTGAGACCGCTCTTTGGTGAGCGTCCGGAGCCGCTTGTACAGAATTTTGACCGCAAGGCCGTAGAAGGGGAAGATGAGAACCGAGACCAGCGTCAGCATCGGGTTCAAAAAGGCCATGACGATCAGCACGAGCACGAGCGTGAAAAGGTCGAGCCAGACGTTCATCATTCCGGTCTCGACAAGGTTGCGCGTCTGCTCCACATCGTTGATGAAGCGGGAGATGACCTCGCCCACCTTGTGGTTATGGAAGTAGCGCAGCGAAAGCTTCTGGATATGCGCGTACAGCCGGCTGCGGATGTCGTACAGAATCTTGCTTGTCACCAGCTGGGCGAAATATTGGCGGTAATATTCGACCGGCCCTCGGACGACTACGAACAGGACGAAGGCGCCGCCGAGCACCAGCAGAAGTGAGCGAAGCCGCTCCTCGATCGGCGCGTCGCCCAGCAGCAGATTGTCGACGACATATTTCATGATGAGCGGAAGCGTCAGCGGGATCGCGAATTTGAGCATCCCGATGAGCAGCGTCAGCACGATCAGCTTCCAATAAGGTTTGACGAATTGAAAGTAGACTCTCATATTGGACACGGGCAGAATCTCCTTAAGTAGGGCTAAGTTTTGTCGGGCGCGAATGGCGTCCTTCCATTATAGCACCGCAAACCAGGCATGGCACCGCAAAACCGGGATTGCACTGCAAGTCAGGTAGAGTACCGCAAAGCCTGGTATAGCACCAGACCAGGTATAGCTGCGTAAGCCAGTATAGCACCGCAAACCCGGCGGCCATCCGCGTGCTCCGGCTTGGCCGGCGAAACTCCGCGCGGGGGTGAACGTATATACAGCCAAAAGGACGGCCGACCGGACGGGCGGAGAACCTTCGCATCTTTCGGAGACCATGGGTCTCGGCACGCACCGGGACCGGACGAAAGGGGAGAGACGCATGAACGGAATGACCGTATATTTTCGCGATTCCTTCTGGTCGATGGGCACGACCGAGATCTATGACGAGCAGGAGAAGGTAGTCGGCACGCTGGACCTGAAGAGCATGATGACCGAAGGGATCGACGTCTACGACGAACAGGGCCGCCTCCAGGCGAGCGGCAAATTCCCGTTTCTGTCCAACCGCTGGATCGTAAAAGACGGAAACGGGGAAGAGAGAGGCGTCCTCCGGGCGCGATTCGGATTCTTGGCCAAACGGTACGAATACGACAGCCTGCGGGGCACCTATCGCATCACATCCCCCGCTTTCTCGCGCGAATATGAAGTGACGGACGACTCAGACAATGTCGTGCTAACTTTTCGGCAGGTCAACCGGTTCTGGGGAGCCGGAGCGTTCGAGCTGGAGAATACGACCGGACTGCCGACGGAGGAATGGGTCGCCGTCATCATGGGCGTCCACGGGATCCAGAAGCGGATGAACCAGGCGGCTGCTACCTGATCTCTAGGGGCCGCTGTCCCGGACAAGGCTATATCGCAAAAAAAGCATCCCGGCTGCGCCAGTAGGCCCGGGATGCTTCGTTAGCATGCTTAAGTTCGTTACGCGGTCGGCACGTTCAGTCGGTTCAGCTCCATCCGGACCAACCGGGTCAATTCTTCTTCATACCCGCCGGATACCCGGTATTTGCGCATGAACGTTTTGACGAATTTGACGGGATCCGTCGGTTGATAGATACGGGTCAGCTCCGACAGACTCTGCTTCACTTCGTTTGTTCCGCTTTTTGCCATGGCGAAATCCCTCCCATTGATCCGATTAGTACAGCATACACAGCTGTGTTTAGGTTTAGTCCATTGGTATGAGAACGTTTCCTCGAACGGCCGGTGCCAGCTTGCTAAATCATTAACCGTTTCGCGCGCGGTTCAAACAGGAAAGGAGTGGTAGGCGGGGAAGCGTAAAGCTCCGGAAGCTGGATCCTTAAGAACTTAAGAAACGGCATCCGGAAGAGGCCGGATGCCGCTTGGCGATTAGTGCTTCCGTTGATCAAGCCGGTCGGCCTCCGCCTGCTTTCGGCTGGCCGCATCCTTGCCGCGGCCGGTCCGGTCCGCCTCGGACTGCGCCCGGCGGGCTTCGATCTGGCGGCCGGACGGTTGTTCACCCGACATGCGATTCCCTCCTCTCTACTTGTCTCCGCGCACGGCGTGCCGGCGCAGCTTGCCGTCATCGTCCTCGTTCGCGAAGGCGTCGTGTTCCGCCCCGTATTCCACCAGCTCCCACTCCGTGGAGCCGAGGACCGGATCGGCAGGGAAGATATCGCCCCGCGACAGCTGCTCTTGGCGGCCCCATTCGGTTTCGTAGACGCCGTCGACCTCGACCGGCTCACCCGACATCGGATTCATCTGCTTGTTTTCGGACATGACGCAATCCCTCCTTTTGAAGGCTCTTCCTAATATGTCCCGGGCGGGCCTGTCTCATGAGCGGGGCGGGAAGGATCTTGAAAAGGACGAGCCGTCCGCTGCGGGACGTCCGGGCGGCGGGTGAATAACAACGTCATGTGATGCCGAACACTGGGCTGGGAGTTTTGTGGGGTGTACGCTGGTTGGGTTCGGGGAACGGCGGGTAAAACGCATTAGCGGCCAAGCGAGCGGGTGAGGCAGCGGCTTCGAAACCGTGGGCATACTGATGCGTAAGACATTTCGTTCCTGTCCGCCGCGAGAGAAGCAGCCGGGACAGGCAATTCGAACGGCAAGGGGGAATCTGGGTGAATCCGGACCAGAGTAAGGAAGGGACCAGGGAAGAGAAGGAGTCGTTATTCAGTCTGATCAAACGGGGGAATACGTCCTCCGGCACAGCGGCACTCGGCAACGTGCTCATCTCCATCATCAAGGGCATCGCGGCCGCATTGACTGGAAGCGGAGCGATGTTCGCCTCGACGATGCATTCGATCGCGGACGCCGTCAACCAGGGCTTCGTCTTCACCGGCAGCGTCCTGGCGGAGCGGCGGCCAACCCGGCGCTTTCCGACGGGGTTTGGGCGGCTCATCAACATTTTTTGCATGATCGCAGTCATCGTCGTAACGATTATGGCCTATGAGACGATTAAGGAGGGCTTCCACTTCCTCATGCATCCCGCGGAGGCGCACGGCTTCTGGCTGAACTTCTCCGTGCTCCTCGTCTCGCTCGTCGTCGACGGGTTCGTTCTCGTCAAGGCGATGAAGGAGATCGCACACGAAGCCCGCGTGGAGGCCAAAGGGTGGGGGCTCATGGGAACGGCGTTCAGCAACGTCGGAAGAGCCGCACCACCGACCCGCCTCGTTTTCTATGAGGACCTGGTCGCCACGACCGGAGCCTTCCTCGCGCTGGTGGCGGTCGTCGTCACTTCGCTGACGTCGTTCAAGCTGCTCGACGGCATCGCATCCATCCTGATCGGGCTCCTCATGATCGGCGTGGCGTTCCGTGTCGGCTATGACAACATGGTCGGGCTGATCGGAGTCGCCGCGCCCACCGATGTGGAGGCGCGCATCGCATCCATCATCCTGGACGATCCGGATACCGCCGATATCAACAAGATGCGCATCGTCCAGGAGGGCCGGTTCTACCATGTAGAGGGCTACATCGAGCTGCGGGCCGGTCTTACGCTCGCGGAAGCCGACGACATCAAGTTCCGCATTCGCGACCGGCTGCTCCAAGAGGCGGATATCGCGGACGTCACGCTCGGCATTATCGAGGACAACGGCATCCGGAATTGGGGGCCGCAGAGCGGGGAAGTGGCCCGATAGCCCGCCTGTTCGTCTCCTGGCATCGCGGGAGTTTCCGCCTGACTTCCTCCCAGAACGAAAAAAACAAGCTGCTCGCCAGCGAGCAGCTTGTTTTGTCGTGGCTGGATTGTTCGAGGATCGCCGCCGGATCAGGCCGCCTGGCTGCCGGCCGCCGAAGCGTCCGTGGCCGCCGCTTTGCTGCGGCCGAAGTTGAACAGCATGTTAAGCGCGATGGCGGTGATGCTGCCGGCGACGATGCCGTTGCTGGTCAGAATCTGCACGGTGGTCGGCAGATGGTTGAACAGGTCCGGCGCTACCGTAACGCCGAGTCCCATGCCGACGGAGCAGGCAATGATGAGCAGGTTCTCCTGGCGGTTCATATCGACGCCTCCGAGCATCTTGATGCCCGACGAGACGACCATGCCGAACATGGCGATGCTCGCGCCTCCGAGCACCGGTGTCGGGATGAGGGTCGTCAGAGCGGCGATCTTCGGCACGAGGCCGAGGACGACGAGCAGGAAGCCGGCGATGACGATTACCTTGCTCGACTTCACCTTGGTGAGCTGAACGAGCCCGACGTTCTGCGAGTAAGTCGTGTACGGGAAGGCGTTGAAGAAGCCGCCCAGCAGGGAGGCAATGCCTTCGGACCGGTAGCCGCGCGCCAGGTCGGCGGGCGTCAGTTCCTTGTCGACGATCTTGCCGAGTGCTAGGAAGACACCGGTCGATTCAATCATGCTGACGATGGCGACGAGCGTCATCGTCAGAATCGCCGAGATAGGAAATGTCGGTGTGCCGAAGTAGAGCGGCTGTACCATATGGACCAGCGCGGCGTCGCTGACGGGCGCAAAATCGACGCGGCCCATGAACGTGGCGGCTACGGTGCCGGCGATGATGCCGAGTAGAATCGAGATCGCCTGGAAGAACCCGGTGAGATACCGGTTCAGGATAAGGATAAGCAGCAGGACGCCGAACGACAGCAGCAGGTTCGGCAGGCTGCCGAAGTCGTCTCCGGAGCCGCCCATATCCTTGATCGCCACCGGGATGAGCGTCAGGCCGATGATCGTGACGACCGATCCGGTCACGACCGGGGGGAAGAACCGCAGTAGCTTGCCGAAGAACGAGGCGATCAGGAAGACGATGAGGCCGGAGACGAGAATCGAGCCGTAAATAGCGGACATGCCGTATTCCTGGCCTATGGCGATCATGGGGCCGACTGCGGTGAACGTACAGCCGAGGACGACCGGGAGACCGATGCCGAACACCTTGTTCTTCCAGACCTGAAGCAGCGTGGCGACGCCGCAGGTCAGCAGATCGATCGAGACGAGATAGGCGAGCTGTGTCTGGGTCAGATTGAGGGCTTTGCCGACAATGAGTGGCACGATGACGGCGCCCGCGTACATGGCGAGCACGTGCTGAAGGCCGAGCGAGAACAATTTGGCTTGTTTGCGCATGGGTAGGTCTCCTTAGGATAGGGTAGGGAAGCCCGTGACGGGCTTGAACGGACGACGAGTCGTTTCGAATCGTTTCAAAAGGCTGGGAGTGCCCCGCCTGGCCGGGCTGTTTAGGAGCGGCAGGTCAGCGAAGGGTCGGCCGGCTCGTCCTCGAACACGACGGAGCCTTCGAGAGACCGGATGCGGGCCAGCGATTCCACCCGGTAGCCGGCTTCCTGAAGCCGTGTAGCGCCCTGCTGGAACGCCTTCTCGATCACGATGCCGATGCCGGCGACCCGCGCACCCGCCTGCTCCACGATGCGGGCCAGGCCGAGCGCCGCTTCGCCGTGGGCGAGGAAGTCGTCGATGATCATCACGGTATCGCCAGGCACGATGTAGCGGCGGGATACCGTCACTTCGTTCGTGACCTGCTTTGTAAAGGAATGGACCTTCTCGACGAAGACGTCGTCGCGCAGCGTCAGCGATTTTTGCTTGCGGGCGAAGATCAGGGGCACGTCCAGCTCCAGTGCGGTCATAAGGCCCGGACCGATGCCGGACGATTCGATCGTCAGAACCTTGGTTATCGGTTCGTCCGAGAAGCGGCGGGTGAATTCCCGGCCGATGGCCTGCATCAGCTTGGGGTCGACCTGGTGGTTCAGGAACGAATCGACCTTGAGTACCTGGCCCGAGAGGACGATGCCTTCGCTAGCGATTTTGTCTTTGAGTAGCTTCATGGAAACCTCCCGTATTGGTAAGAATGGACGGCAGTGCATGCCGCGATCGCCCTGTAAACGACAAAAACCCGCCGGAACCGAATAACGATTCGCATGGCGAGTGAATGGAAAAAGAGGCGGCCTCCCTCCGCGGGCCGAAAGCAAAGGCTTCTCGCGCCGGGGGAGAGGGCGGGCATTCACTCGTAGTCCGGCCATTCCGGTGGCCGGGTAGAGACTGGCAGGCCGATTCCTGCGATTATACGAGTCGGACGACTATTTAGATGTTCCTAGTATAGCGGATGGAGGGCTGTTAGGGAAGAGGAAATTATGAGAAAAACGAACATTCTTGCAAGTTAATCTCTTATTATTCGTGTTTTACTGGGAACCTTACGAGAAATCCAGGGAATAGAGGAAGGAGACCCCTCTTTTTCGCTGTGTTGCGGCAGTGCAGAGAGCCAGCCGCTACAAGCCGGATCGCCAGCCAAGCTCCGAGGAGATGGCTTGGGTCGTCGCCTTTACCCGCACGAGATACGAATCAAGATTGGGCTGCATGCGGTCCGACGGCCCGATGAGGCTGACCGAAGCGACGACCTGGCCGGCCGCGTCATGGATCGGGGACGCGATGCCGGTCACTCCTACATTGCGGAGGTTGGAGCTGACCTCGTAGCCGTTCTCGCGAATGCGCAGGATACGCTTCTTCATCTCGGCCGGATCGGTGACCGAATGCTTGGTGAACGCCCGGATGCCGCCCGCGAGCACGCGGTCGATCGTCTCCTCGGGCTGGTACGCGAGGATCGCCCGCGAGGCGCTCGTCGCATAGAGCGGGAACTTGCGGTAGGCGTCGACGTTGAAGCGGATCGGGTGGACCGATTCGATCTTGTCCACGTAGATGGCCTCCTCGCCGTCCAGCAGACACAGGCAGGCAAGCTCAGTCGTCGATTCGGCGAGCTTCTGCAGATAGGAATGGGCGAAGTCGACGAGACTGTGCGTCTTCAGCACCTGCATGCCCAGCTCGAGGAGGGAGAACCCCAGCGAGTACTGCTTGTTCGTCTCGTTCTGTCGGATGAAGCCTTCGCTCTCCAGCGTGGCGAGCAGCTTGTGGACCGCTCCCTTGGATAGATCCAGCTGGCGGCTCAGCTCGGTGACGCCCCATTCCCGGGCGGGGCCGAGGAACAGCTTAAGCAGCCGGCAGCCGTTTTTGACGGAAGAAAGATGGTGCTCCATGGTTACCTTCCTTATCTAATAGAAATGGTGGGGCAAGACACGCCAGTTCTTACACCCGATGATAGCCGAAAAATAGTTAAAAAAATATGAAATATTTTCGTTGAATCTGATAGTTTAGCGTGCTAAAATTCAGCTATACAAATTCACGTATAGTGAACATCGTTCTCTATGCGTGAACAATATATCATGATTTGGCGGGAGGAACAAGATGAAGAAGAAGGTTTTTGCTGTTCTGACAGGGATTGCGTTGACAGGCTCGCTGCTGGCGGGATGTGGAGGTAAGAGTGAACCGGCACCGGCGGCGTCGCCGGCAGCAGGCGGCCAGACCGCTGCGGTACAGCCGGAGAAGACACTTGTTGTGGCCGGGAACGGGGCAACGGTGGAAACCCTCATGAAGGACGAGATCTTCAAGAAGTTCAACGAGAAGTATCCCGACGTCAAGCTGAGCTACGTTAGCGGCGTTTCTACTGAAATCGTTGCCAAAGTAAAGGCGCAGAAGAGCTCCCCTCAGATCGACGTAACCATCATCGAGGGCGGCGAGCAGGAAGCGGGCCGCAAGGAAGGACTCTGGGAGCAGCTTAGCGACGCCAAAATTCCGAATATGAAGAAAGTGCTCGGCGACCTGAAGGTGTCCGAGAACAGCGGGGTAGCCGTCAACTATACGCCGATGGGCATTTCTTACAATGTCGACGAGGTGAAGGCGAAGAACCTGCCGGTGCCGACGTCCTGGAACGACCTGGCCAAGCCGGAGATGAAGGGCAAGCTTACGCTGAGCGAGATCTCGAGCAATTTCGGCCGCAGTGCCCTGATCATGCTCGCGTACGCGAACGGCGGCAGCGAGAAGCAGATGGACCCAGGTTTCGAGAAGCTGAAAACGATTGCAGGTTACATGCCGACATTCGCGAAGAGTGCAGCCCAGCTCCAGCAGAACCTGCAGGACAAGACGGCGCTGTACACCGCTTGGACGCAGGCGCGCAGCATTGTGCAGGCGGACGCCGGTCTGAAGCTTGAATTCGTCATTCCGAAGGAAGGCTCGCCGGTCGTTCCGAACGTAGCCACCATCGTCAAAGGAGCCGCTCACCCGAACGCGTCGAACCTGTTCATCGACTTCCTGCTGAGCGACGAGATCCAGCAGCTGTATGGCTCGAAGCTGTACTACAACCCGGCCGTCTCCGTGAAGCTGCCGGACGACATCGCCAAGAAGCTCGCATTCGATAAGGCCAAAATCGTGAAGACCGACTATCAAGTGATCAGCGACAACACAGCCGCTTGGATCGACCGCTTCAACAAAGAAATCGCACCACTGACAGGAAAATAGGTGATCTATCCATGAAAGCGCTAGACGTAGAACTGATTCATATTCAAAAGAAGTTCGGCAACAACATCGTCGTCGACGACTTCAACCTGCAGGTGGAGCAGGGGGAATGCATCTCCTTCCTCGGCCCGTCGGGCTGCGGCAAGACGACGACGCTCAACATGATCGCCGGCTTCCTCGAGCCGGACGGCGGGGAGCTCAAGATCAAAGGCAAGCTGATGAACAACGTGCCGTCGAACAAGCGTGAGCTTGGTATGGTATTCCAAACGTACTCCTTGTTTCCGCATATGACGGTCGCTGAGAACGTCGCCTACGGCCTCAAGCTCCGCAAGGTGCCGAAGGCGGAGATCAAGCAGCGCGTCGCCAAGGTGCTCGAGACGGTCCGGCTGCCCCAGGTGGCCGACCGGTACCCGAAGCAACTGTCGGGCGGCCAGCGTCAGCGGATCGCCATCGCGCGGGCGCTCGTCACCGAGCCGTCGCTGCTCCTGCTTGACGAGCCGCTCAGCAATCTCGACGCCAAGCTGCGCGAGGAGCTGCGCGATGAACTCAAGCGGCTGCACAAGGAAATCGGCGTGACGACTATCTTCGTTACGCACGACCAGGAAGAAGCGCTGTATCTGTCCGACCGGATTGTCGTGCTGAGCCACGGCAAGATCGAGCAGATCGGCACGCCGTGGGAGATCTACAACGAACCGGCGACCGAGTTCGTCCATACGTTCATCGGCAAGTCCAACAAGCTGACGGGCGAGGTGCTCCGTGCCGAAGGCGACCGCCTTCTCGTCCAGCTGGACAGCGGCTCGACAATCGAGGCGCCGCTGCGCGGCAAATCGTTCTCCGGCGGCGAGGCGGTTTCGGTATACATCCGCCCCGAGCATTTGAGCGTGTCCGAGGGAGCGGCTGCTGCAGCCGGCGGTTCCCAGCTGACCGGGAAGGTCCATCTGTCGTCCTTTCTCGGCTCGTTCACCGAATTCGAGGTCGCGACCGGACAGGAGACGATGACCGTTCGTCTGCCCGCCATGGACCGGCTCCGGGGGCTCGAATCCGGCGAAACGGTCACCGTAAGCTGGAATCCGGAGCACGCCTTCGTGTTCCCGCGGAAGGAGGGCTAACGGTATGTCCGCTCCCGCAACCCGGGCGAAGCGCGCCGCCTACCAGGCGGCCTTGCTGCTGCTCGTTCCCGCGTTTATCATTCTGCTCGGCGTGTTCGTTATCCCGATGCTCTATATCTTCCTGATGAGCTTCCAGGACGCCAAGGAGCAGTTCACGTTCGACAACTACATTCTGTTCGTCAAGGATCCGTACTACATCGGCATTCTGTGGAGGACGGTCAAGGTAAGCCTGCTCACCGTGCTGTGCTGCCTCTTGCTGGGCTATCCGGTCGCGCTGTTTCTGTCCAAAGCCTCCGGCAAGATGCGCGGGTTCGTCACGTTCCTGATTATCTCGCCTCACCTGATCAGCGTCGTCATCCGGAACTTCGGCTGGGTCGTCATTCTGGGAGACAAGGGATGGATCAATACGATTCTGATGAACCTCGGCCTGATCGAGAAGCCGCTGCGCCTGCTCTACAACGAGCTCGGCGTCGTCATCGGCCTCACCGACGCGTTCATCGTCTACATGGTGCTGTCGATCTCGACCAGCCTCTACGCGGTCGACTCGTCGCTGTTCAAGGCCGCCGGCATCCTCGGCGCCTCCAAGTGGACGATGTTCCGCACGATCACACTGCCGCTCAGCCTGCCGGGCATTCTTGCCGGCACGACGCTGGTATTCAGCCTGTCGATGAGCGCGTTCGTTACGCCTGCTCTGATGGGCGGCACCTCGGTCAAGGTGCTGCCGGTCATTACGTACGAGAAGATCATGGCCACGCTCAACTGGCCGCTCGGAGCCGCGCTCGCATTCCTGCTGCTCGCCTCCACGGTCGTCCTGGTCACCGTCTTCTCCAAGCTGGTGGAGACCAAACGGTATAAAGAGGTGTTTGCATCATGAAAATCCGCATCCCTTGGCTCGGGGTGATCACCACCCTGGTCTGCCTGATGGTTATCTCCCCGTTCCTGGTCATCGTTCCGGTCTCGTTCACCTCGGCCCGGTATCTGTCGTTCCCGCCGCAGGGCTTCTCGCTGCAGTGGTACCAGAAGATTCTGGACCGGCCGGAATTTACCGACGCGTTCCTGTTCAGCCTTCAGCTCGCCGCCGTGACCGCGGTGGTCGCGACGCTGATCGGGACGCTGGCGGCGCTGGCCATTCACAAGTACAACGTGCCCGGTAAAGGCTTCGTGACGACGCTGCTCATGTCGCCGCTCACCGTCCCGAGCATCATCATTGGGATCGCGGCGCTGCTGTTTTTCACGAGAATCGGGCTCGGCGGCTCGTTCGCCGGCCTGCTGCTGGCGCATATTCTGATCGCGGTGCCGTACGTCGTGCGGCTGACGCTGACCGGCCTCAGCTCGTTCGACTACACGCTGGAACGGGCGGCCTACATTATGGGAGCGAAGCCGTTCAACGTATTCTGGGACATAACGCTCCCGCTGCTGCGCCCCGCGATTTTATCCGGACTTATTTTCTCGTTCCTGACATCGTTCGATAACGTGACGGTCTCGCTGTTCCTGGTGGCGCCGGACACGACAACGCTGCCGCTTGCTATCTTCAGCTACATGCAGGAGACGCTCGATCCACTCGTCGCATCGATTTCGTCTGTCGTCATCCTGCTCAGTCTGGTATTCATCTTCCTGCTTGAGCGGGTATACGGCCTCGATCGTTTGTTCGGGACGAATACCCAATCGCACTAGGGAGTGGCTGTCGTTATGTCATCATCGTTACTTGATCGTATTCATCAATCGCTTCCCGAGCTGCTGCGGCTGCTCGAGGAGAGCGTCAACCAGGACTCCCCTTCCGCGAACAAAAAGCTGGGCGACGCCATGGCCGACTGGTTCGCGGACACATTCGTCCGCCTGACCGGGGGACGGGTGACGCGCATTCCGAACGAAACGTACGGCGACCCGCTCGTCTGCGAGCTTGGAAACGGGCCGAACCGCATTCTGCTCGTCGGGCATTACGACACCGTCTGGCCGGAGGGAGAAGCGGCGAAGCGGCCGTTCGAGATCCGCGACGGCCTCGCTTACGGCCCCGGCGTCTACGATATGAAGGCCGGCGTGCTGCAGGCGATGATCGCGCTGAAGGTACTGCAAGAGGAGGGCCGGCTGCCGGCCGACAAGACGATCGCCCTGTTCCTCAACAGCGACGAGGAAGCGGGCAGCCCGTCCTCCCGCGAGGTCATCCAGCGGGAGGCCGCCAAGGCGAAGGCCGCCTTTGTCCTCGAGCCGCCGATGGAGCCGCACGGCTTTCTCAAGACGTCGCGCAAGGGCAGCGGCCGGTTCAAGCTGATCGTCGAAGGCGTCTCCGCTCATGCGGGCGTCAACCCGGAGAAAGGCGTATCGGCGATCGAGGAGATGGCCAACCAGATCCTCCGCCTGCATGCGCTCACCGATCTCGCGCGGGGGACGACGGTCAACGTCGGCATCGTCCGGGGCGGCATCGGCACCAATGTGGTAGCCGACCGCGCCGAGGCGGAGATCGACGTCCGCGTCGCGACCGCCGAGGAGCAGAAGCGGGTGGAGCAGGCGATCCGCGGGCTCGCGCCCGTCCTGCCCGGCGCGCGGCTGACCGTCACCGGCGGAATGATGCGCCCGCCGATGGTGCGGACCGACGCGACCGCGGCGCTGTACGGGCTCGCGCGCGAGCTCGGGCGCACCGAGCTCAGCCTCGCGGTCGGCGAGACGGCGACCGGCGGCGTGAGTGACGGCAACCTGATCGCCGCTTGCGGTACGCCGACGCTTGACGGTCTCGGCGCCCGAGGCGATTACGCGCACTCGCCGCGCGAATATGTGCGGATCGACGAGATTCCGCTCCGCACGGCGCTGCTCGCGCATATGATCGAGAGCTGCTGACCGGCTGCCGGCCTTGTGCCGGCACAGCATATGGCCGGAGCATCCGGAAGAAGCCCCCGCTTGGCGGGGGCTTCTTTGTGCTGCGCGGAAGAGGGAGCGGCCGGCATGCCACAGCTCTCCTCGACGTCCATAAGAGCTCGCGGTCGGCGAACGTCGGTTCCTTTGTTTTGCCGAATGTTGGCGTCCCGTTAATGCTTAAGGAGGCGAATCGTTAAGGGAGCGGCTGATTCGCTGCCTTAATCAACCGAGCGAGAAGGGGGGGCTTAGGACGCGCGGGGAGCAGTTCCTCGTTGACAGGTATACTTGTATACAGGTATACTGATGTAGAAAAGAGGCGCCTATTTGGCCGGAATGCATACCGGGCAGTCCGGCGCGTAAGGATGGAGTTAGGAGGCGATGAGCTATGTGGAATCCCGCCATGCCGCTGGCTGCGGGCAAATCGCTGGGCGAGCAGGCGTACGAGACGATCCGAGATGCGATCATCACGCTGGAGCTGGCGCCCGGCACGCTGATCTATGAGAACGAGATGGCCGAGCAGCTGGGCATCAGCCGCACGCCGGTGCGCGACGCGTTCAACCGGCTCATCGCGGAGCAGCTTGTGGACGTGCTGCCGCAGCGCAACCGGCGCGTGGCGTACCTATCGGAGGACAAAGTCCGCGAGAGCGGCTTCGTCCGGCTCAGTCTGGAGAGCCGGGCCTTTCGCGCCGTCGCCGGCCGATGGGACGGCTCCGAGCCGTTTCGCCGCGCCGAGCGGGAGATCGGGCTGCTGCTCGAGCAGCAGGCTGAGGCGGCGCGTGAGCAGGACGCCGTCCGCTTCCTGCGGCTGGACGAAGCGTTCCACGTCTGCATCCTCGGGCTGGCGGGCAACCGCACGCTCCTGGATGTGGTCGGGCAGATGCGCGGCCACTTGAACCGGGTGCGGCTTTTGGCAATGAAGGAGCTGGAGCAGACGGCGAACCTCGTGCAGGAGCACGCCGAGCTGTTCGAGCGGCTCCGGACCGGGGACGCCGAGGCGGTCGGCCGGCTGCTGGAGGCCCATCTCGGCAAGCTGGAGGAGGAGCTGCCGGCGATTAAGGAGAAGTGTCCGGAGATGTTCCGGAATTAACGGACCGGCCGGCCGGGGCAGCGTTCGCCTGGCTGGCGACAAAAGAATGGGGGGAAAGGGTAGTGGAAGCAAGCTTGCTGTCTATTTTGGCGCTGGGCTTCGTGCTCGGCATCAAGCATGCGATCGAGCCGGATCACGTCATCGCAGTTTCGACGATCGCAAGCCGCAGCAAACAGCTGTGGCGGTCTTCGCTCGCCGGCGTCTTCTGGGGCATCGGCCATACGGCGACGCTGTTCGTCGTCGGGACGGCGCTCATCCTGATGAAGGACGAGATCCCGGACAAGTGGGCGATGTCGCTCGAATTCCTCGTGGGGATCATGCTGGTCTATCTGGGCGTCACGACTTTCACGTCGCTCAGCCGGCTGAGACTGCGCCGCCACGAGCACGAAGGAAGCGTACATAAACATGTTCTGGCCGCTGGCCCCGGCGGATCCGAGCCGCATCGCCATACCGGGTTCTCCTACTGGAAGTCGCTGGCGATCGGGTTCATCCATGGGCTCGCGGGCAGCGGAGCGATGGTGCTCCTGACGATGAGCACGGTGAATGGCGTCGGACAGGGCATCGTCTATATTCTCATCTTCGGCGCGGGCACCGTCGTCGGGATGCTGCTCTTCACGACGCTGCTCGGCATCCCGTTCGTGCTCAGCTCCGGCCGGCTGACACTCAACGCGATGCTCACCCGGGCGACCGGCGTGATCAGCGTCGGATTCGGCTTGTATTATATGTACAATCTGGGAGTGAACGAGGGGCTGTTCCAGCTCTGGTTCTCCTGACGGAGGAGCGGGTGGAGAGGCTTCTCCTCCCGGATGCTCCGGGCCGCCGTCAGCGAACGGCCCGCGTCTTGGCTCGGGCGAGAACAGGCCGAACGTCTGTTCCGCCATGGTTAACGAGAGAACTTCATACAAGCATGGGCTTTGTTGCGCCGGCAGACCGTTACGGCTTGCGGGCAGCAGACCGCAGCCCGGCCGGCTTTCGGCTGAGGCTCCAACCCGCGAACCCGCGTTCTGCGGGTTTTTTGGCATGTTCAGACTAGGAATAAACCTCCAGATAAGGGTGATACTGAGGAATATCATTCGCGTCCCGGCAGCATCGCCTCCTAGGCAGGAGCTGCCGCGCAGAGGGGGTAGCAGGATGGCAGAAGAGGAAAAGGACCAGCAGCCCAAGCAGCCGAATGGACCGCAGGACGAGTCCAGACGGAAATTTCTGAAGGTATCGGGTGCCGCGCTTGGTGGAGTCGTCGTCGGCGGCGTGGTGGGCGGCCTGATCGGCCGCAATATGAACCAGCCGAAACAAACGCAGCCGGGTACGCCGGCGAAGCCCGGTCAGCAAACCAAGGATTTCAACCAGGCGCTCATGTATATGAACGCCGAGCAGTTCACGCTGACGGAGGCGCTCGCGGAGCGGATCTTTCCGGAGGACGAGCTCGGACCGGGGGCCAAGGCGCTCGGCGTCGCGTTCTTCATCGACCACCAGCTGGCGGGCCAGTGGGGCACGAACGGCCGCGACTATATGATGGGGCCGTTCCAAAAGGCCGAGGCGACCCAGGGTTACCAGGCGATCTTCAAGCGCCACGAGCTGTTCTCGACCGGCCTGCAGGCCGTCAAAAACTACGCTCAGCAGAAATACCAAAAGGGCGTGCCCGATCTGACGCCGGAGCAGCTGGACGAGCTGCTGACCGTCTTTGAGAAGGGACAGGAAGTGCAGATTAACGGGCTGCCGAGCAGCGTGTTCTTTAACCTGCTGCGCTCTTCGACGCTCGAGGGTGCCTATTCGGACCCGCTGTATGGCGGCAATAAGGATATGCAGGGCTGGCGCATGAAGAAGTATCCCGGCAACCAGATGACCTACATGGACATCATCGAGAAGGAAGAGTTCGTCACCTACGAGCCGGCCAGTCTGTCCGATCACATGACGCAACACGGATAAGGAGGGGACTATTCATGGCAACGAAATTACCCAAAGTGCCGGTCGTCATCGTCGGAATGGGCTGGATGGGCGGCATTATCGCGGCGGAGCTGGCCAAGGCGGGCATCAAGACCGTCGGTCTCGAGCGGGGCAAACGGCGCAAGACCGAGGATTACTTCATGGTCCATGACGAGCTGCGCTATGCGCTCCGTTACGATCTGATGCAGGATTTGTCCCGGGAGTCGATCACCTTCCGGAATACGTCCAAAATGACGGCGCTGCCGATGCGCACACACGGCTCGTTCTTGCTTGGAGAGGGTGTCGGAGGTTCCGGCGTGCACTGGAACGGACAGAATTACCGGTTCCTGCCGTACGACTTCCAGATCCGGACCAAGACGATCGAGCGGTACGGCGCCAAGAAAATCCCCGATGGGATGCAGCTGCAGGACTGGGGAATCACCTACGACGAGCTGGAGCCGTACTTCGACAAGTACGAGAAGATGGCGGGCATCAGCGGCGACAAGGGCCAGAATCCGATGGTCGGCAAGCGGTCGGCGGATTTTCCGGTCGGGCCGATGAAGAAGACGCCGGGCATCAAGCTGTTCGAGGAAGCGGCCAAGAAGCTAGGCTACCACCCGTACATGGTTCCCTCGGCGAACCTTGCCGACAATTATACAAATCCCGACGGCATCTCCCGGGCCGCCTGCCAATACTGTGGCTTCTGCGAACGGTTCGGCTGCGAGTACGGAGCCAAGTCAGACCCGGTTGTAACGGTTCTGCCCGTCGCGGAGAAAACAGGCAATTTCGAGCTGCGCGACCTGAGCAATGTGATGGAGGTGCTGCATACCGGCGGGCGAGCGACCGGGGTCCGGTATATCAACACGCTGACCGGCGAGGAGTTCGAGCAGCCGGCCGACGTCGTCGTCTTGACCAGCTACGCGCTGCACAACGTCCGTCTCCTGCTCTTGTCCAAGCTGGGCAAGCCGTACGACCCGTCCACGGGCACGGGGGTCATCGGCCGGAACTATGCGTACCAGGTCAACGGAGGCGGGGCGCAGGCGATCTACGAGGACCGCGAATTCAATCTGTTCGCGGGCGCGGGCGCGCTCGGGAGCTGTATCGACGATTTCAACGGCGATAACTTCGACCACTCGAATCTGCCGTTCCTTCACGGGGCGAACATCCGGTATACGCAGGCCGGCTTCCGGCCGATCCAGACGAATCCGACGCCCGCGGGCACGCCCAAGTGGGGCAAGGAGTTCAAGAAGCAGTCGCTCCATTACTACAACCGCATCCTGACCATCGGCGTGCAGGGCTCGAGTCTGCCGTGGCGCCACCATTACCTCGACCTGGACCCGACCTACAAGGATGTCTACGGGCGGCCGCTGCTGCGGATCACGTACGACTTCGAGGATCAGGACCGGGAGATGATCAAGTTCATGGCGACCAAGACGATCGCCATCGCCAACGAGATGAAGGCCACCAAGACGCAGGCCTCCAATACGATCAGCAACTACGACATCGTGCCGTACCAATCGACCCACAACACGGGCGGCGCCGTCATGGGCACAGACCCCGGCAATTCGGCCACGAACACGCACATGCAGATGTGGGACGCGGAGAACGTATTCGTAATCGGGGCGAACGCCTTCACGCACAACAGCGGCTACAACCCTACGGGCACGCTCGGTGCGCTCGCCTACCGAGCGGCCGAAGGCATCACCAAGTATATGCAGCAGGGCAAGGGCATGATCGGCTGACTAAGCAGATGGGCATAAGGAAGGGAGGAGAAGCCGCATGGAAGGGACGCAGGCAAACGAGACGCTGGAGGAAGCCGTCCGTCACCTCGGAGAACTGCGCGGCAGGCTGATCAAGGTCGCACTATGGTTTCTGGTGCTGCTCGCGGCGGGGCTCTACGCGGCACCGGATCTTCTTCTGCTGCTCAAGGGGCACCCGTTCGCGGTGCCCGTCGTCTGGAACGTTTTTTCGCTCACCGACGGCCTGTTTATCTACATGCGGTGCGCGTTCCTCGTGGCGGCGGTCGGCACGCTGCCCGTCCTGCTGTACCAGATCTGGGCATTCGTCCGCCCGGGACTGACGCCGGACGAGGCGCGGGGCTCGCTGCTGTATGTCCCGGTCTCGTTCGCGCTCTTCATTGTGGGACTTGCCTTCGGCTACTTCGGCGTCTTCCCGATGATGGTCGGCTTCCTGCAAAAGATGAACCTGTCGATAGGAGCTGTAGAGACGTACGGCATCGATCGGTATTTCAGCTTCCTCTTCAACGTCGTCATCCCGGTCGCGGTCGCCTTCGAGATGCCACTCGTGGCCGTCTTCCTGACCCGGATCGGGGTGCTGACGCCGGAGAGGCTGCGCCGGACGCGCAAGTACGCCTACCTGGCGCTTGCTATTACAGGCTCTTGCATCTCGCCGCCGGACTTCGTCTCCCACCTGTCGGTCACCGTCCCGCTCATTTTGCTGTTCGAGATCAGCGTGTTCGTCTCGGCCAAGTATTACGGCAGACGGCTCGCGCCCGCCGCGGGCCGCTGACCGGAAAGGAGGGCGTCCCATGTTCAACAATATTGGCGTATCCGGCTTGATCATCATTCTCGCCATCGCGCTCATCGTCTTCGGGCCGGCCAAGCTGCCGCTGCTCGGACGGGCGTTCGGCGACACGCTTCGCGAATTCAAGAACTCCACCCGGGGAGTAATCGAGGATGGCAGAGAAGAGCTGCCGCCGGGCAAGGAAGAGCCGCGCGCGTAGCCGGATTGGCGGTTAAGACACTCCATTTCGGAGTGTCTTTTTTTGTGGGAAAAGGGGACGGAGATAGGGGGAAAGAGGGGGGAAGAGGGTTCGAAACACGTTCAGTTGAAATTTGAACGCTGTTCGATTAATCTTACCATAGGTCGAATTTTCGCCAAACTACGACAAGAACGGAAGTGAACCAGTGAAGGGCATCATTCGATTTTCTCTGAACAACAAGTTCGCCATCTTCCTGATGACCGTCATCGTGACGGTTTCCGGGCTGTACGCGGGCATGACGATGAAACAGGAGACGATTCCGGATATCGAGGTACCGATTCTGACCGTCAGCACCGTCTACCCGGGCGCCGCGCCGGAGGAAGTGCTCGAAAAGGTGACCAAGCCGCTCGAGCAGCGATTCAAGAATGTAGGCGGGGTCGACTCCGTCAACTCCACTTCGATGGAGAACGTCTCGTCGATCACGATGCAGTACGATTACGGCCAGAATATGGACAAGGCCGAAACCGAGCTGACCCAGGCGATGAAGGGATTTGCGCTGCCGGAAGGCGCGCAGGAGCCCAAAATCTCGCGGATCAGCCTGAACGCCTTCCCGGTCGTCTCGCTCAGCGTGTCGGGCGAGGGCAAGCCGCTTGAGGAGATCACCAAGCTCGTCGAGACCGACATCAAGCCGGCGCTCGAAGCTATCGAGGGCGTCGGCACCGTTTCGGTGTCCGGTCAGCAGATGAAGGAGGTCCGTCTGACGTATGACGACGCCAAGCTCAAGTCGCTCGGACTGAGTCGCGAGACCGTCGAAGGCGTAATCAAGGGCTCTGCCGTCAAAGCGCCGCTCGGTCTGTTCGAGCTCGGCCACGAGGAGAACACGATCGTCGTGGACGGGCGCGTGACGACCGTCGACGATCTCAAGAAGCTGGCCATTCCCGTTATCCCGTCGGGAAGCGGGCAGGCGGCGGCAGGCGGCGCGACCGGACAAGCCGGAGCCGCAGGCATGCCAGCGGGCGCGGCTGATGCGGCTGCCGCAGCCGGCGCCCAGGGCCAGTCTCCGGGAGCGGCTGGCGACATGCCAGCGGCAGCCATTCCGGCAGTGACAGGCATCCCGGTCGTTCCGCTGTCCGACATCGCCAAGGTCGAGCTGGTGGCCAAGGCGGACTCGGTTTCGCGGACGAACGGCAACCTGTCGGTTGGTCTGAACATTACTAAGGCCGCCGACGCCAATACGGTCGACGTGGTCAACCAGGTGAAGAAGGAAGCCGAGCGCATTGAGAAGGACAATCCCGGCGTCCAGGCGATCGTGCTGCTCGACCAGGGCAAGCCGATCCAGGATTCGGTCAAGACGATGCTGACCAAGGCCGTCTTCGGCGCCCTGTTCGCCGTTATCGTCATCCTGCTGTTCCTGCGGAACTTCCGGACGACCGTCATCTCGATCGTCTCGATTCCGCTGTCGCTCGTCATCGGCATTCTCATCCTCCGGGGACTGGACATTACGCTGAACATCATGACGCTCGGCGCGATGACGGTCGCGATCGGACGCGTCGTCGACGATTCGATCGTCGTCATCGAGAACATCTATCGGCGCATGTCGCTGAAGTCCGAGAAGCTGTCGGGCAAAGCACTCGTCATCTCGGCCACCCGGGAGATGTTCCTGCCGATTCTCTCGTCGACGCTCGTGACGATCGCCGTCTTCCTGCCGCTCGCGCTTGTCAGCGGTCCGATCGGCCAGCTGTTCAACCCGTTCGCGCTCACGATGGTGTTCTCGCTGCTCGCTTCGCTTCTCGTCGCGATTACGGTCGTACCGGCGATGGCGCATGCCATGTTCCGCAGCCGGCTGAAGCCCCGCGCGGCACAGCGGGAGCGGCTGCAGCCAGCAGCCGAGGAGCCGGCGGTAGGCGGGGACTCGGCCTACCGCGAAGGACTGCGTCAGGGGCTGCAGACGCCGAAGCGCGCTGAGCGCAAAGCCCCGCGCTCCCACGACGACGAGCATACCGGCAAGCTCGCGGTCAAGTACCGGCAGCTGCTGAACTGGTCGCTGAATCACAAGGCCGTCACCTCGATCATCGCCATCGTGCTGCTGGCGGGGAGCCTCGCGCTCGTGAAGCCGGTCGGCGTCAGCTTCCTTCCCGAGGAAGAGCAGAAGTACGTGCTCGTAACCTATAATCCGGGCCCGGGCATCCTGCTTGAGGATGTCGAGAAGACGGCGCTCGAGGCCGAGAAGCAGATTCTCGCCCGTCCGGACGTTACCAATCTCCAGTATTCGATCGGCGGCGGAGGCAATCCGTTCGGCGGAGGCAACGACAAGTCCGGCCTGTTTTATATCGAATACAAGGAGGATACCAAGGGCTTCGCCGAGGAGAAGAAGAACCTGATCGCTGACCTCGCCAAGCTGGACGAGAAGGGCAAATGGAGCACGATGGATATGGGCGGCGGCCTCGGCGGCGGCTCGCTGAGCCTGCTCGTCTACGGAGACAGCATGGACGAGGTGACTCCCGCGGTCCAGAAGGTCCAGGCACTTATGGAGAACAAGGACACGCTCGAGAAAGTGTCGAGCAGCTTGTCCCAGACGTACGCCCAGTACACGCTGGTCGCCGACCAGCAGAAGCTGAGCCGGTACGGACTCACCGCAGGCCAGATAGCGATGGCGCTCAGCCCTGTGAGGAAGGAGCCCGTGCTGACGCAGGTGAAGGCGGACGGCAAATCGTATGACGTCGTCGTCCATGTGGACGCCGAGAAGTACGGCAGCATCGCGGATATCGAGAACAAGACGATCGCTTCCCCGCTCGGCGTGCAGATCCCGCTGAAGGATGTCGTGACGGTCGAAAAAGGGACGTCCCCTAACACCGTCACCCAGAAAAACGGCAAGCTGTATGCAGAGGTAAAGGCGAACGTCAAGTCCAAGGACGTGGGCAGCGTCTCGACCGAGCTGCAGGACGAAGTGAAGAAGCTGGATCTCCCCGAATCGGTCAAGGTCGAATTCGGCGGGGTAACGGAGCAGATCAACGATACGTTCACCCAGCTGGGCCTTGCCATGGCGGCAGCTGTAGCCATCGTCTATCTGCTGCTCGTCATTACGTTCGGCGGGGCGCTCACCCCGTTCGCGATCCTGTTCTCGCTTCCGTTCATCGTCATCGGCGCTTTGCTCGGCCTGTTCGTAGCCGGAGAGACGATCAGCGCCTCGGCGCTTATGGGCGCGCTGATGCTGATCGGAATTGTCGTGACGAACGCGATCGTGCTGCTCGACCGGGTCCATCGCAAGGAACTGGAAGGCCTGAGCACGAGAGAAGCGCTGCTTGAGGCCGGCGGCACGCGGCTGCGTCCGATTCTGATGACCGCTCTTGCCACCGTCGGCGCTCTGCTGCCGCTCGCCCTCGGGTTCGAGAGCACCAGCGGCAGCCTCATCTCCAAAGGGCTGGGTGTGACGGTCATCGGCGGCCTGATCAGCTCGACGCTGCTCACGCTGCTCATTGTGCCGATCGTCTACGAGGCGCTGGTCAAGTTCCGCCGCAAGCCGCTGGCGGAGCCGGATGAGGAGCTGTCGGGAGAGGAAAGCAGACATGGATAGAAGAAGGCAAATCATGGAGGCAGCTGCAGCCTGCTTCGCGGAAAAAGGATACAACACGACCTCCATTCAAGACATCGCGGACCGGTTGGAGATGGCAAAGGGCTCGCTCTACTTCTACTTCCGGTCCAAGGAGGACCTTCTGGTCGCCATCTGCAAGCATTACATTGGCTTGTTCACCAAAGCGTTCCGGGAAATGACCAGCGACCCGAAGCTATCTCCGCGCGAGCGGTTGAAGCGGCAGGTGGAGCTGAACCTCGCGCAGTATGCGGAGCACCGAGACTTCATTACGCTGTTCATGAAGGAGCGCTTCGAGATCAACGAGGAGATCCGCCGGTTGATGCTGGAGATGCATGCCGAGACGATCCGGTGGAACCAGCAGCTGATGGTCGCGCAGTACGGAGAGGAGACGCGGCCGTATTCGTACGATGCCGCCGTCCTCTTCCAGGCGATGACCCAGGGCTACCTCGGAATGGCCATGCTGCATGAGGAACTGTTCGAGACCGAACCGCTGGCGGATTATCTGCTCGAGCGGCTCGACGATTTGGTCGCCGGCATGAAGCGCCGCGAAGTCCGGCCGGTGCTGGGTGCCGACAAGATGGAACGTCTCTTGACGGACGGCTGCTTTTTCGGCCGGCCGCCCTACGGCGAGGCGATTGCCGAGCTGGAGCGGCTGCGCGGACTGCTGGATGGACTGGAGGCAGATGAAGCCCTGCACATGGAACTGGAGGACGCACTCGCCCTGCTGGAGGAGGAATTCGCCAAGAAGGATCCCCAGCCCGTCGTGATCAAGGGCATTATCGCCTTCCTGCGAGGCAAGAAGCTTCGGGGGTGGAAGAGACCGCTTGACCAGCTCGAAACGCACTTATCTCCATAAAAGCAGGCGGACTATCAGATAGGCGGAGGACGGACGTCCTCCGCTTTTTTTGTTCGTTGCACGCGAGGCTTGACAGTCGGTGTCCGTTATTATGTAAAAATAGTTTGACATTTTGAAGCTATAGTAAAATGTAAAGAAAGTAGCACAGCGACAAGTCTGCCGTGCTCGCGTTTCAGTTTTTTACATTAGCGCTGCTGGTCTGGTCTCTGGTAGACTTCTTTCGGACAGGCCGGACCGGGATCGAATTCGATATCCTGCTGGTTGGGGTGGCGATTTACTTCTGGTCGCGGGTGTATTATAAGCGCAAGTCGAGATAGCGGCGGTCTATAGGCTTGGCCTCAGCTAATGGGGACTTGCCTTGCCAGGCCGTTTAACGCCCATAAAAAAAGGAACAGCCCGGCTCCCAGGGGAGCGGCTGTTCCTTTTTTATGGCATACCCTTCCCGGCGTGCCGGGACTGCGGATTAGAACGCCGGCAGAACTTCGCCTTTGTACTTCTCCTCGATGAATTTCTTCGTCTCGGAGGAAGTCAGCGCGGCGGCGAGCTTCTTCATCGCTTCGGAGTCCTTGTTGTCCTCACGGGAGACGAGAATGTTCACGTAAGGGGAGTCGGACTTCTCCATGAAGAGGGCGTCCTTCGTCGGCTGCAGGTTCGCGTTCAGGGCAAAGTTGGTGTTGATGATGGCCAGGTCGAATTCGTCGATGACGCGAGGCAGCAGAGCGGCCTCCAGTTCTTTCACTTCCAGCTTTTTCGGGTTGTCGACGATGTCTTTGATCGTAGCGCTGGAGCCGACGCCTTCTTTAAGCTTCAGCAGTCCGTTTTGCTCAAGCAGCCCGAGCGCGCGGCCGGCATTCGTCACATCGTTCGGGATGGCGACCTTGGCGCCATCCTTCAGCTCGGAGATGGCCTTGATCTTCTTGGAGTAAGCGCCGAGCGGCTCAATATGCACGCCGACCACCTTCACCAGCTTGGTCTTGCGATCTTTGTTGAACTGGTCGAGGTACTGCTGGTGCTGGAAGAAGTTCGCGTCGAGCTCCTTGTCGTTCAGCTGCACGTTCGGCTGGACGTAGTCGGTGTATTCCTTCACCTCGAGCTGAACGCCTTGCTTTTCCAGCTGGGGCTTGAGGAAATTGAGGATTTCGGCGTGCGGGCGGGCGGTAGCGCCGACCTTCAGCTTAACGGGAGCGGCGGAGCCGCCAGCGGATGCGGACGGCGACGGCGATGTGCCGGCGCTGCCGGAGTCGTTCGATTTGGAGCCGCAGCCGGCCAGAACCAGCGACAGCGAGAAGACGAGTGTGAATACGAGAAGCAGGGACTTTTTCATGGATGAGAAACCTCCTTGTTGAGTTGGCTCCCGCTTGAGCGGGGCGTCTATATAGCTTCGGCGGGCTGAAAGTCCGCTTGGTCTAAGGAAGAAATCGGCGGAGCGCGAGCAAGCTATCGCAGCTTCACTCCTGCGGAGGGGCTAGCTCGCCGGAAGAGCCTGCGTCCGCCTTTGAAACCGGAATGGCACCGAAATTAGTTATTCCCCTATTCCGAATTCAACAGCGGCTGGAGGCCAAGACCCGGAGAGCTGCACTACGGAGGGCCACCAGCTATCGCCTGCGTTACTTCAGCGGAGGGGCTTGCTCACCGGAAGAGCTTGCGTCCGCCTTTGAAGACGGAATGGCACCGAGAAAAGACCATTCAACCATTCCGGATTCAACAGCGGCTGTAGGGAGCAAGGCCCGCAGCGTTGCACTACTTCGACGCAGGGGCTTACCTCCGGCTGAAATGCCGCACGAGCCGGTCGCCGGCCATCTGCAGCACCTGCACGAGGATCAAGAGCAGCACGACGGTGACGATCATCACCTCGGTCTCGAACCGCATGTAACCGTAGCGGATCGCGAGGTCGCCAAGGCCGCCGCCGCCGATCGTGCCGGACATCGCCGTATAGGACACGAGCGTCACCGTCGTAATGGTGATGCCGGCGATAAGGCCCGGCCGCGATTCCGGCAGCAGCACGCGCCAGATGATCTGGCCGTTCGAGGCGCCCATCGCCTGGGCGGCCTCGATGACGCCTCGGTCGACCTCGCGCAGCGACGTCTCCACCAGACGCGCGAAGAACGGAGCGGCCGCGATGACGAGCGGCGGGATCGAGCCGCGCACGCCGATCGACGTCTGCACGATGACTTTGGTTAGCGGGATGACGACGATCATCAGGATGATGAACGGCACGGAGCGCAGCACGTTGACGACGAACGACAGAATCAGATAGACGATCCGATTCTGCAGCAGCTGGCCCTTCGACGAGAGGAACAGCCAGATGCCGAGCGGAAGGCCGATCAGAACGGTGAACAGGGTGGAGAGGCCGAGCATCGTCAGCGTATCCTGAAGCGCTTGGCCGATCTCGGACCAGTCAATCTCCGACCAGGGGGACGAGTTCATCTTAGAGCACCTCCACTTCAAGGCCGCGCTCGCGCAGTGCCGCCAGCGTACGGTCGACGGCCGCGGGCTCGCCGTCCAGCTCCACGACGAGCTGGCCATACGGCACATCCTTCATGCGCGAGATCGTGCCTTGCAGAATAATAAACGAAACGTCGGCGTCCCGCGTCGCCTCGAACAGAATCGGCTCGTAGGTCTGATTGCCGAGGAAAGTGACGCGGACGATCTGGCGGCGCAGGCCGTCATCGGCAGGGCTGCCGGTACGGGCGAGGGAGGCCGCCGCCCGCAGGTCGACCGGATCGGAGACCTGCTCGACGAATTCCCGGGTCGTCGGATGCTGGGGCTTCAGAAACAACTCGGCCACCGGACCGCTTTCGACGATCCGGCCCCCGTCGATGACGGCGACCCGGTCGCAGATCGACCGGATGACCTGCATCTCATGGGTGATCAGTACGATGGTGATGCCGAGCTTCCGGTTGATAGATAGCAGCAGCTGCAGAATGGCGCCAGTTGTCTGCGGGTCGAGCGCCGAGGTGGCCTCGTCGCACAGCAGCACGTCCGGATCGCTGGCCAGGGCGCGGGCGATGCCGACGCGCTGCTTCTGGCCGCCGGAGAGAGCCGACGGGAACTTGTCCCGGTGCGCCTCGAGCCCGACGAGGCTGAGCAGCTCGTTCACCTTGGCCGCAATCTGCTCCTTCGGCCGCCGGGCGAGCTTGAGCGGGAAGGCGATGTTGTCATAGACGGTCGCCGACGCGAGCAGGTTGAAATGCTGAAAAATCATGCCGATGGAGCGGCGGGCCGTCTGGAGCCGGGCTCCCCGCAGCGCGGTCAGCTCAACGCCATTCACCGTCACCTTGCCGCTGGTCGGCCTCTCCAGCAGGTTGATGGAGCGCAGCAGCGTGCTTTTTCCGGCGCCGGAATGACCGATGATGCCGAAGATTTCGCCTTTGGCTACCGACAGGCTGATGTCCGAGAGCGCCGTCACGCTCTGCTGGCCGGTGCCATAGGTTTTGGACAGATCCTCAATGCGGATCATGGGCCGTCGCCTCCTTACAAGTGGAATGGTGGGGCAGGGACCAGGCAATTCTCCTGGCGAACATGGACCAACGGATAATAGACTAGCCGAGCTTGCCCGACGCGGGCTTGCCTCTTCACGGGCCAAGTGCCCGGAGAACGAAAAGAACCCCCTCGGACAGCGCGAAAGAGGGGGTTCAAAAACCTATTCGGGAACACCCTTTCTCATCTGTCAGAACCGATCGTTCTGTAGGAATTGGCACCATGGCGTCCGGAAGATATGTCGTCTTCCGAACCGGTTGCCGGGCATCACAGGGCCTGTCCCTCCGCCTCTCTGGATAAGAAAGAAAATGATCATATGCAATTGAAAAAGCAGTTGAAAAGCTACATCGGAGTATATACCATCTGACAGCCTTCGTCAATGCGAAGTTGATTCCCAGTTACAGGGAGCGGCTTCTTCGGGGCGGCCGGCCGATAGCAATGCGGGGGATGATCGGCTATAATGACGCTAATGATTCATTTTGCAACAGGGAAAAAGGAGGGAAAACGGATGGGCGTTAAGGTGATGGCGATCGCTCCCTATCCGGGGCTGAAGGAGCTGATCCTGGAGATGGCGAGGGAGCTGCCGCACTTTGAGGTGCGCGCCGAGGTCGGCGATTTGACCGAGGGGGTCCGCCTGGCGCGCCAAGCGGAGGCAGAAGGCTGCGATCTGATAATCAGCCGGGGCGGCACGGCGAACCTGATCCGCTCAGCCGTCTCGCTGCCTGTCGTCGACATCGGCATCTCGGGCTACGACCTGCTGCGCGTATTCACACTCGTCAAGGAATCGGCGAGCCGCGTTGGGATCGTCGGATTCCCGAATATTTGCAACGGCGCCCGGCTCATCGGCTCGCTGCTCGACCTCAACGTGCCGATGTACGAGCTGGGGAGCGAGGACGAGGTCGTCCCGGTGGTGCGCCGCGCCGTCGGAGACGGCGTGCAGCTCGTGCTGGGGGACGCCGTCAGTGTCCGGACCGCGCAGCGGCTCGGCTATCACGGCGTGCTCATCACCTCGGGCCGGGAGTCGATCGAAAAGGCGTTCGAGGACGCCTGGAGCCTCTACCAGGCGATAGAACGGGAGAAGGAGCAAAGCCGGCTGCTCGAAGCTGCACTTGGCGCGAGCGGAGAAGGGCTGGTGGTGGCGGAGGCCGGCGGCGCCGTCCGCTACGCCAATCCGGCCGCATGCGAGCTGCTCGGCCTGGGTACAGAGAAGCCGGAGAGCGTCCGGCTGCCGGAGCGGATCGCCGGCTGGGCCGAGCAATGGCCGGGCGGCCTGCCGGAGCCGGGACCTGGGCGGATCGTCCGGCTGAACGGGCGGAGCCTCACCATTCGGGCGGAGCGTCTGCCGGCTGCCGGGCGGAGCGGCGCCGTCGTGCTGGCCATCCGTCCGGCACCCGCCGGCGCTGAAGACGCGCGGGAGGCAGTGGAGGCCGCGGCCGAGAGCCGGGCGCTGCCGGCGACGTTCGGCCAGATTCTCGGCCATGCCCCCGCCATTCGCGCCGCGGTGGATCGGGCGCGGAGCTACGCGCTCTCCGACGCGAACCTGTGGCTCGACGGAGAGCCAGGCACGGGACGGCTCCTGTTCGCCCGCGCCATTCATTCGGCCAGCGCACGGAGCACGGGACCGTTCGTCGCGGTCTGCTGCTCCTCCCCCGCCTGGAGGGACGACTGGTTCGGCCGGGACGGAGGGGCATCCGCTCCCGAACGGGCCAGAGGCGGCACACTCTATTTGGCAGGGGTTGAAGAGGCTCCGGACGAGCTGCTCGCGGAGGCGCGGCGGCTGATGGAAGAGCCAGGACGTCCGGTGCGGGTCATAGGCAGCACGGAAGGCGCAGGCGGGGCGCGGAGAGCACGCGGAGAGCGGGGCGCGTTCCTGGAGCGGCTCGGGGAGCTGTACCTGCCGCTGCCTCCGCTGCGGGAGCGCAAGGAGGACATTCCGGAGCTGTGCCGGGTATTCATCGCGCAGGCGAACGAAGCGTTCGGCCGCCAGGTTGTCGGCGTACGCGAGGAGGCGCTTCGGCTGCTTGCCGGGCTTCCGTGGCCGCGCAACGTCAGCGGGCTCAAGCGGGCGGTGGAGGAGCTCGTGCTGGGTTCGGGAGACTTTTATATCGAAGAGGAACAGGCGAGGGAGCTGGCCGTCCGCCTCGGCGCGGAGCCGAAGAGAGGGGGACAGGAACGGGCAGGCGGAGCCGGGGCGGAGGACGCCTTCGTGCTGTCCGTCCCCCGGGAGGCTACGCTGTCCGAGCTGGAGCGCCTCATCATCGAGCGGGTGCTGGAGGAAGAGGGCGGCAACCAGTCGAGGGCGGCCAAGCGGCTCGGGATCAACCGGACGACGCTCTGGCGCAAGGCCAAGGAAGCGGAGCCGGGAGAATAGAAGCGAGAGCCGTGAACGCGCGGATGTATAAGATGTAGGATAGCGGACGGCGGAAGTGCAAACGCACGAAGCCTAGAGCGGGCGGAAGTCCGCCATACCGCGGAGCTGAAGCGTAGCCAGACGCGGTACGTGGTTGAGGCAGGTCGGAAGCTTTGCGGGAAAAAGACGGTCGGGAGTCACCCGGCCGTCTTTTTTGGTATGACGACAGAATTCTCCCGACCGGGTCTGCCTGCATAGTGGGATACCGAAAAGTGGATGCTAGGGAAAACTTTGATTCCATATTGTTGCATATAACAACATGAAAACAGGAGTTACAGGGAGAATGGTATTTTCATTCATTTTCATTTCTAACATCTGTTGTAATTTACGTCATAATCCTCTATAGTGGAAGTGTTGAAACCGGTATCTTCAACCAATATGATTAATATTGCAACATAATGAGGAGGCACTACCATGAGGATCAAAGCATCCATCGAAAAAATTCCCGGCGGGATGATGATCGTTCCGCTGCTTATCGGTGCATTGATTAACACGCTCTTCCCTACCTTCGGCAAGACGTTCGGTTCGTTCAGCGGCGCGCTGCTGTCCGGCTCTATGTCCATTCTGGCCGTTTTCTACGTCTGCATGGGCTCGACCATAGACTTCAAGGCAACGCCATATATTCTGAAGAAAGGCGGCTCCCTGCTGCTGACCAAAATCCTGATCGCCGCACTGGCGGGCGTCATCGCCGCCAAGCTGCTGCCGGAAGGCCAGGTGACGGCGGGACTGCTGTCCGGCCTGTCGGTCGTCGCGATCGTCGCGGCCATGAACGATACGAACGGCGGCCTTTATATGGCGCTGATGGGACAGTTTGGACGCAAGGAGGACGTCGGCGCCTACTCGATCATGACGCTTGAATCCGGTCCGTTCCTGACGATGGTGACGCTCGGCGTCGCCGGTCTCGGCACCTTCCCGTGGCAGACGCTCGTGGGCGCCATTCTGCCGCTGCTCGTGGGCATGATTCTAGGCAACCTGGACAAAGAGCTTCGCGCTTTCTTCAGCAAAGCGGTTCCGGTTCTCGTTCCGTTCTTCTCGCTGGCGCTCGGCGCCGGACTCAGCCTCGGCAACGTCGCCAAGGCGGGTCTGCTCGGCATTCTGCTCGGCATCGCCGTCGTCGCCGTGACGGGAACCGCGCTGTTCTTCGTGGACCGGCTGACCGGAGGCAACGGCGTCGCCGGCCTGGCGGCCGCCTCGACGGCCGGCAACGCGGCAGGCGTGCCTGCGGCAGTCGCCGCCGCCAACATCGGCTATGCGCCGTTCGTGGAGACAGCCACGACGCTGGTCGCCGCGGCTGTTATCGTCACGGCCATTCTCGTGCCGATCGTCACCGCCTGGTGGGCGAACAAGATCGGCGTCGTGAAGCGGACCGCCGAGGAACTCGAAGCCTGACGCACGATAGTCGTTACCGTGAGGCGCATAGCCCGGTCCCTCCTGGGGCCGGCTTTGCCGCCGTTTAGGGACAGGAGGAAGCCATGAAGCAGCTAGCCATTATCGCCGACGACTTGACCGGGGCGACCGATTCGGGCGTTCAGTTCGCCCGGGCGGGCCTCTCCGCCTCGGTTATTTTCGACCTGGCGAATCTCGATACATTGACCAATGACGTTACCGTTGTAGATACCGATACACGTGCCGTTGCCAGAGACGCGGCTTACCGCAAAACGAAGGAGGCGGCCGAAGCCGTCCGCGCGGCGGGCTGCCCCCATCTGTTTAAAAAAGTAGACTCCACTCTCCGCGGCAACGTGGGGACGGAGCTGGACGCTATGCTGGACGCTCGTCCCGATGTTCTCGCTGTCGTGGCTCCGGCGTTTCCGCAGGCGGGCCGGACGACGCGCGATGGCGTTCATTATTTGAAGGGACAGCCCGTCCACGAGACGGAGGTCGGACGGGATCCGAAGACGCCGGTGCCGACGTCCCGCATCCGCGAGCTGCTCGCGGGGCAGATGGAGAAGCCGGTCGCGGAGCTCTCGCTCGCTGTAGTAAGAGGCGGGCGCGAGGCGCTCGCTGGGCGGCTCGCTTCTCTCCGCAGCGAAGGCGTGCGCGCCGTCGTATGCGACGCGGAGACGCCTGAGGACCTGCGCGCCATTGCGGACGCAGGCGCTGCGCTCGAGGGCGGCGTGCTGTGGGTCGGCTCGGCTGGACTGGCCGAGGCGATCCCCGCTGCGCTCGGTCTCGCGCCAAGCGCTGCCGTGGCTGACGCGGACGGAGGTCCGTCCGGCCGCCCGGTGCTGCTCGTCGCGGGCAGCCTCTCGGGCGTCACCCGCGGCCAGGTGGCGCACCTGCTCGGCAGCGCTCCGCTGCACCGCGTCGAGCTCGACCCGGCCGCCGCGGCCGCAGGCGGCGAGGCGGCCGCCCAAGAGGGCGAGCGCTGCCGCCGCGAGCTGGCGCAGGCGCTGGACGCGGGCGAGGACGCCGCGTTCGTCGCCGGCACGTCGACGGAGCAGGTGAAGGAAGCTCTCCAGGCGGGAGTCGCAGCAGGGCTGTCGGCGGTGGAGGTGGCGGACCGCATTGCCGGCGCGCTCGGCGAGATCGCTGCGGGGCTCATCGCCGATAAGCCGCTGCAGGGCGTCGTGCTCACCGGCGGAGATACCGCCAAGAGCGTCTGCCGCCACGGCGGCTACACCGGCCTCACGCTGCTCCGCGAGGTGGAGGCGGGCATCCCGCTCGGCCGCCTCGTCGGGCCGCGGCCGCTGCTCGCCGTCACCAAGGCGGGCGCGTTCGGAACAGAGGAAGCGTTAGCCAAAGCTTTTGCCATGTTGAAAGGAGAGAACCATCATGAAGCATAGACCGGTTATCGGCATTACGATGGGCGACGCTGCGGGCGTCGGCCCCGAGATTATTCTGAAGTCGCTGAAGGATGCGGCCGTCTACGACAGCTGCCGTCCCTTCGTGATCGGAGACGCCAAAATGCTGGAGCGCGTCGAGCCGGTCCTCCAGACAGGACTCGCCGTCCGGCGCATCGCGTCGCTGAATGAGGCCGCGTTCGAGCTGGGCACGGTCGACTGCCTGGATCTCGATCTGCTGCCTGCTGATCTGCCGTTCGGCCAAGTGGACGCTCGTGCCGGCAACGCCGCCTTCCGCTATCTGGAGAAGGCGATCGAGCTGGCGAACGCCGGGGAGATCGATGCCATCTGCACGGCTCCGCTGAACAAGGAGGCGCTCCACAAGGGCGGCCACCTCTATCCCGGCCATACCGAGATTCTGGCAGAGCTGACAGGCACCAAAGATTACTCCATGATGCTGTCGTCGCCCAAGCTCAAAGTCATTCATGTGACGACGCATATCGGACTCATTGACGCGGTCAAGCAGATCAACCCGGAGCGCGTTTACACCGTACTGAAGCTTGCCCACGAGACGCTGCAGCGCGCCGGCACCTCGAGTCCGCGCATTGCCGTCTGCGGTATCAATCCCCATGCCGGGGAGAACGGCCTGTTCGGCTACGGCGAGGAAGAGGAGAAGATCATTCCGGCCGTCGAACGCGCCCGCGCCGAGGGCATCGAAGCGATCGGGCCGCTGCCGGCCGACACGCTGTTCTTCCGGGCGGTGCGCGGCGATTTTGATATCGTCGTCGCGATGTACCACGACCAGGGCCACGGGCCGATCAAGGTGCTCGGCCTGGAAGCCGGCGTCAACATCACGGTCGGCCTGCCGATCATCCGCACGAGCGTGGACCACGGCACCGCGTTCGACATTGCGGGCAAAGGCATCGCCGACGAGCTCAGCCTGAAGGAAGCGATCCGCCAGGCGGTGGAGCTGGCGCCCCGTCCGGCCGAAAGCTGAGCCGGCCCGCCTAGGGTGCGGCCCTCGCGCCGATTCTACTTTCCGCGTTTCGGGTAAAAGGACTACGTAACCCCGATACGAACCGAGGAGAGTGGAGCCGATGGCCGAACGCAAAACGTACAACAACGAGGATCTGAAGACGGTCGCCCGCCACGAGGCGAATGACCGGCTGCGGGGAAGCGAGAAAGACATAAGCAACGTCGTGAACGGCTCGATGGCCCCCGATCTCGAAGAGATGCGGGAGCTGGGCCAGGACATGGACGGGATGAGCACGAACAGCACGCTGAAGAAAGAGGGGCTCGTCTCCGATCCGCAGCAGGACGAGGCGGACCGGCAGGCGGGGAGTTGACGACAAGTCAGCGCGTTTCGCTTAGGGAGCCCCGCATACAGCGGGGGAACGCTCGAGGGAAGTTGCGCCGTTTGGAACGCCGTCTATCCGTTCGGGAGGGGGACGGCAAGTTGCAAGCGGGCGGTGGATGCCGGCACTGGGCGCATGCTGAATGGCGCTGCCAGCCCGGGAGCGATCATGCCGATCCCCTAACCGTCCGCCTTTCTTCTGCGGGCCCTTGCCCCGTCCCGGCGGCCGCCGGACCGTCAATTGTGAGCGCAGCCTGCGTTAGGTTGCGCTTGCTTTCTTTTGGGCGGTCACGGTATAGTGGTCGCAGCCGGTGCGGGAGCTTCGGCTTGGCGGACCGGCCCCGCGCGGGAGGCCGCATCGTCCGAAGTCCGGCGCCCGCGCCCGGAGGGCGGGGAATGTCCCGCCCCCAGCGAGTACGAAGTTCGAACCCGCAGCGATGCGGATTAAGAATAGGAGGACGTTCATGAAGTTTGGTGCCAGAGTTCTGAAAACCGGCGTCGCCGTCACGCTGGCGCTCTATCTTTGCGCGCTGTTCGAGCTCAAGCCGCCGATTATCGCGGCGGTGGCGGCGATCTTCACGATGCTGCCGTCCATCTATCGGTCCTGGCGGCATATTCTCGATCAAGTCCAGACCAATGCGCTGGGAGCGATTCTGGCGCTGCTGGCAAGCCAATTTTTCAGCAGCGAGCCGATCGCGATCGGGCTGGTCTGCATTATGGTCATCATGATCTGTCTTGCCCTCAAGATGGAATCGACGATCGGGCTGACGCTCGTCACCGTTATTGCAATTATGGATGCGCCGGGTCATTGGACGTTCGCGCTCAACCGGTTCCTGATCATCTTGATCGGCATCTTCTCCGCCTTCGTCGTCAATCTGGTGTTCCTGCCGCCCAAGCACGAGGAGACATTCCACCAGCAGCTCGGCGAGGTATTCACCAAGCTGTCGCTTCTGCTGCGCACGTCGATATCCGACGAGATGAAGGAATCCGTCTTCCGGGAGCAGCAGGAGGAGCTCCACAGCTCGATCTCCAAGCTGGAGGAGAAGTTCGGCATCTTTGAGGAGGAGCAGAAAAAGCTTCGTAAGTTGACGTTCCAGCGCATCCGCCGGCTCGTCGTCTACAAGCAGATGCTGCGCACGTTGAGGCAGGGGATCGACATCCTGGACGTCATCGACCGCCACTACTTTGCGGCCGTGCCGACGAAGGAGATGGACCGCCGGTTCGATGCTCATATCGAGCATCTGATCCACTGCCACGAGCTGGTGCTGCTCAAGTACAACGGCCAGCTGAAGCCAGACGCGGTTTGCCCGGAGGAGACGGAGAGCGAGATGGAGGAATTCCTGCGCGAGCTAGTGCAGGAATTGCGGGACGACGAGGAGCGGCTGCCTCATCTGCTTGCCGTCGGCTCGGCGATGTACGATTACGGCTACCAGTTGCACCGCCTCGACCGGCTGGTCGCCAATTATATCCAGCATCAGGACAAATAGCGGCGGCTCGGCCGGGGCCGGAGCCAAGCAGAACGGACGGCGGTCTCCTGGCGGAGGCGGCCGTTTGTTGTTTCAGCCGGAACTTCTGAGGGTAAAAAACGGAGGATGCTCTGTTTAATCGGAAAAGAAGGATAGCATAGACAATTTTGCCCGCTGGAGGGCAGAAAGGGAGCGAGACATGTCGGTAGGGTCATGGATTCGGATCGAGGAGCAGTGGAACCGGCTGCTGCAGGAGGACATTCTGGCGGTGCGCGGATTCACCCGCCTTCTCGCGGCTCCGCTGGAGCCGGAGGACATGATGGTCCATGAGGAGGACGGCTGCCCGCCCAAATGGCATCTCGCCCATACGAGCTGGTATTTGGAGGACCGGATCCTGCTTCGGTACGACGCTTCTTACAGTCCGTTCAACCGTGCCTACGACGGGCTGTTCGACGAACCGCGCCCGTTTCGCGGGCTGTTGTCCCGTCCGTCAACCCGGGAGATCTACGCGTACCGGGATCACGTCGACGAGCGGCTGCTTGCGCTGCTCGATTCCCCGGGGGAGGAGCTGGCAGGGGGCTTCCGGACCGCCCTGGAATGGGGCCTGCATCACGAGCGGCTCCACCAGGAGGAGCTGCTGGCCGACATCAAGGCGAATCTGGCGGCGCATCCGCTCCGGCCCATCTACCGGGAGCGCAGGGAGCGGCAGCTTCATGTGCCGCCGTATTTGACCTGGCACCGGTTCGAGGAACGGCTTGCGGAGATCGGCTCCGACGGGCCAGGCTTCGTCACCGATGCGGAGCGCCCGCGCCACAAGGCCTGGGTACACGGCTTCCGCCTCGCCTCCCAGCCGGTGACGAACGGGGAATACTTGCAGTTTGTCGAGGACGGAGGCTACCGGAGGGCGGGGCTGTGGCTGCCGGAGGGCTGGCGCGAGGTCGAGGCGAACGGGTGGCAGGCTCCCCGCTACTGGGAACAGCAGGGAGGCGTCTGGCATGCCTTCACGCTTTCTGGGCTGCGTGAGCTTGAGCTGGACGAGCCGGTATGCCACGTCAGCTACTACGAAGCGGATGCATTCGCCCGCTGGGCGGGCAAACGGCTGCCGACCGAAGCGGAGTGGGAGGTGGCCTTCCCGCAGCCGGCCGAGGGGGCGAACTTCGCGGATAGCGGCGCCTATCATCCGGCCGCCTGCTGCAGCGCGAACGGCGAGCTGCTCCAGCAGGGCTACGGGGACGTGTGGGAATGGACATGCAGCCCGTTCACGCCGTATCCGGGCAGCCGGAACGCGCAGACGAGGACCGGGGGCGGGGCGGGCATCCACCCGCACCCGTTCGCGGTTGGCTTCGGCGGCGGGATGGTGCTCCGCGGCGGCTCGTGCGCCACGCCGGCGGCTCTCTTGCGGCCGAGCTACCGGCACGCGCTGCCGCCCGCCATGCGGCGGCAGTTCACCGGCTTTCGCCTGGCCGAGGATCTGGCCTAGGCGAAAGCCGCACCGCCCCGCCGCAGGCGCCCCGGCAGCGCGCGGCGAAACCCCGGTGGGCGGCAGCGTCCGGGCCATGCGCGGCGCCGGGCGCATCGGGCGCGCCGGCAAACAGCAAAAGACCCTGCGAGTTCGCAGGGTCTTTTGCTGTTTGGGCCGCCGTCCGCCGAGGCGCAGCCGCAGACGAGCCCAGGCGCTGGCCCGGTGCCGGGCTCCCTTCAGCCAAGGCCGAGGGAGATGTACTTGGTCTCGAGGTATTCCTCGATGCCCTGCCGGCCTCCCTCGCGCCCGAGGCCGCTCTCCTTGAAGCCGCCGAACGGCGCCTGCGCCGTCGAAGGCGCTCCGTCGTTGACGCCGACGATCCCGTACTCGAGCCCTTCCGCGGCACGGACAGCCCGGTTCACGTTTGTAGTGAACAGGTAGGCGGCGAGGCCGTACACCGAATCGTTGGCCATCCGGACCGCCTCCTCGTCCGTGCGGAAGGGGATGAGGGGCGCGACCGGCCCGAATGTCTCCTCCCGCATAATCTGCATGTCGGGCGTCACACCGGTAAGCAGCGTCGGCTCATAGAAGAAGCCGCGGCGGCTTCCCTCCGGCTCCGCCGTACGTCCGCCGACGACTGCCTTCGCCCCGCGGGCGACCGCTTCCTCGACCTGCCGCTTCACCTTGTCCAGCCCGCTCTCGTCGATCAGAGGGCCGATGGCGACTCCTTCGTCCAGGCCATATCCGACGCGCAGCCCGGCGATTTTGTCCGCCAGCCGCCGCTCAAAGGCGTCATGCACGCTCTCGTGGACGTAGATGCGGTTCGCACAGACGCACGTCTGGCCTGCGTTCCGGAACTTGGAGATGGCCGTCTGCTCGGCCGCCAGCTCCAGGTCGGCGTCGTCGAAGACGATGACGGGCGCGTGGCCGCCGAGCTCGAGCGAGATCTTCTTCATCGTATCCGCGGCGCCTCGCATAATCTCTTTGCCCACCTCCGTGGAGCCGGTGAACGTAACCTTGCGGACCCGCCCGTCGGCCATCAGCCTGCCGGCGATCGTCTTGGCGTCCCCCGTGATGACGTTGAGCACGCCGGCCGGAATCCCGGCCTTCTCGGCCATTTCGGCGAGGAGCAGGGCGGTCAGCGGCGTCTGCTCGGCGGGCTTGACGACGATCGTGCAGCCGGCCGCGAGAGCGGGTCCCGCCTTGCGGGTGATCATCGCCGCCGGGAAGTTCCACGGCGTAATCGCCCCCACGACGCCGACCGCCTGCCGGATCACGAAGAGCCGCTTGCCTGCGGTCGTGGCAGGGATGATCTCGCCGTACACCCGCTTGGCCTCCTCGGCGTACCACTGGATGAAGCTGGCGGCATAGGCCACCTCCGTCCGTGCCTCGGGCAGCGGCTTGCCCTGCTCCATCGTCATCGTCCGTGCAATCTCTTCCTGGTGCAGCATGATCTGCTCGTACCAGCGCATGAGCAGCGCCGCCCTCTCGTAGGCCGACGCCTCTCTCCACGCCGGCAGCGCGCTGGAGGCAGCGTCGACCGCCTGTGCAGCCTCGTCATCGCCCGCATCGGGGACGGTGGCGAGCTTCTCGAGCGTCGCCGGGTTGAAGACGTCGATCGTGCCGCCTCGGACCGCCTCCTTCCACTCGCCGCCTATATAGATTCCCTTGGTGATCGGTTCTCCCATGGGTCGCCCTCCTTTACTTGTTACCTCTTAGGATTCTTGTTCTCTTTTAGTTTAGCAAGACTAGTCTTTGCTGCGCAAAGTGCCCCGATTCCTCTTATTTACCCGCATCACCCGCCGCCGACCCGCTATCGGTTCAGCTGACCGTTCTCCGGGTAAGGCAGTAGGAGGAAACAAGAGAACGGCGCGGCTGTTTGAGAGAGTGAGCGGACGCTGCGGCCGAAGCGGAGGGGGAGTGACGAACGTGGATGCCGATGTTCTGATTGTAGGCGGCGGCCTGGCCGGCCTGGGCTGCGGTCTTATTCTTGCCGAGCAGGGGAAGCGGGTAACGGTGCTGGAAGCGAGAGACGTGCTCGGAGGACGGACGTCCTCGTGGGAGGAGAACGGCATGCTGGTGGAATCCGGCTTTCATAAGGTTATTGGGTATTACAAAGTGTTACCGGAGCTCCTGAGCCGGGCCGGAGTCTCGCTGGACGAGATCGTGGCGTGGGAGACGTCGATGGAGATTCGGCTGCCGGACGGGGAGGGGGAGGGGAAATTCGGCATCGCGCCCGGCAAGGCTCCGTTCCGTACCGTTGCCGGCATGCTCGGGAACAACGACTTTTTGCCGCCGGGAGCCAAGGCATCTCTCGTGCCCTTCTTCGCGGCGGGCTTCCGGGATCTGGACGAGCGGCCGGACGAGCTGGACCGGATCTCGGTCGCCGCTTATGCGCGCCGCCACGAGGTGACGAAGGAGGCGGTGGAGCGCCTGCTGGTTCCGCTGACGGCGGGGATCCTGTTCCTGCCTCCGGAGCATTATTCGGCGCGCGTCTTCTTCTCGATTTTCTCGCCAGGTCTGTCGCGGTTCGCGGAGATGAAAGTAGGCGCGTTCAAGGGCGGCATGACCGAGGTGATGGCGCTCCCGCTTGCGGGCGCCATCGTTCGGATGGGCGGCACGGTGCGAACGGGCGCGCCTGTCCGGTCGCTGCTTGGCGGCGAAGCCGGCATCGAGGGCGTGCAGCTGGAGGACGGCAGCCAGCTGCGGGCCTCGCATACCGTTGTAGCCGTACCGGTCCGCGCCGCGCAGCGGCTCATCGGGGAGCAGCTCGGCGGCCACGACTGGTTCGCCCCGATGCTCCGGCTCGAGACAATGGAGGACTGCACGTTCCAGGCGGAGCTGAACGAACCGCTCCTGCCCAAGGATCGGACGACCTTCGGTCCAGGCACATGCCTCGGCAGCTTCTCGGAGCAGTCGCGCACCACGTTCCGGCATGTCCCGGGCCGCATCTCCGCCATTCTGACGCCGCCCGGCCCGCTGCGGGGCCTGCCGCCCGAGGAGGCATTCGCGCGCATCGCTGGCGAAGCCGCCCGTCTGGGGCTGCCGCTCGATTCCCATACGGTGCGCTGGCGGATCGTCTCGCGGGAAGCCGATTTTGCGAGCGTCCAGCCGGGACAGGCTGCTCTGCGTCCGTCGCAGGCGACGCCGGTACCGGGACTGTCGCTCGCGGGCGACTATACCGACCAGCCGATGTTTTATACGATGGAGGGCGCGGCCATCTCCGGCGTTCGGGCGGCAGAAGCGGTGCTCGGCCGCTGTCTCGGCTCCCTGAGTATGGCTCCGGGAGGCACGGCGGGATAGATGCCGCTCGGCGTCTTCGAATATTTTTCTCGCTCTTATGTTTCAATCCCGCGCAGGCAGGGTAAACAAGAAAAGAGAGAGATGACCAAGAGGAGGGAATCCGACATGAGAACACAAGTGAAATTGGCAGCAGGCGTGGAGGAAGTCCGCCAGGCGGTCTCTTCCTTTACCCGGGACGGGTACAGCAAATCGATAATCTTCGTGCTGGCGCACGAAAAGGATCGCACCGAGCGGATCTCGGAGGAAACCGAGGCGAGCACGATCGGCATTGAGGACGAGGGCGTCCTGAACGCTATCGCGAATCTGTTCCGGTCCAAGGGCGATGAGCTTCGCGCCAAGATGCGCTCCATGGGCATCGGGGAGCGGGAGGCGGCCCACCTCGAGCAGGAGCTCGATAAGGGCAAGATCGCCGTTATCGCCTGGGGCGGCAATATGAGCTATAACGCCGACAAAGCCGATCCCGATGTCGTATACGATCCTACGCTGCCGTTCTCGAATCCAACTTGGAACAATACTGTGCTCTGACAGACCGCGTTCGGCGGGATGCATCCGCCGGACGCCTTATGATACCTAGAATTCACCATTGCAAAGGGGAAACGCAGCGTCCGGGACCTCCCCTCTCCGGACGTTGCCGCCTTGCTTCCCCGGAAGCCCCCTTTGCAATGTGTGAATTTGTTTGCCCGGAGCCGAGACCCGGGGAATAGAGGATCCAGATTACCTAAATTTCTCTTTACAAGAGTCGCAGGAGGGTTTATTCATGCAAACAGGAACAGTAAAGTGGTTCAACGCGGAAAAGGGCTTTGGCTTCATCGAGGTGGAAGGCGGCGCAGACGTATTCGTGCACTTCTCCGCCATTAACGAGGAAGGCTACAAGTCGCTGGACGAAGGCCAGCGCGTCCAATTCGAGGTTGTGCAGGGCCAGCGCGGTCCGCAGGCCGAAAACGTAACCAAACTGTAAATTCGCCGAGATTCTCGGCATCAATCGTGCCGGAGCAGGACGGCAGACGAGATGGAACGATTTCCCGCTTGTCCGCCCTTATCCGGCACTCCGAACTGCCCTGTCTATGCCGGGGCAGTTTTTCCTGTTTTGCGGCCTTTCCGAGATTGGCATTTTACATAAGGGACAAGCTGCCCGGATAGGACGGAATTGGCTGCGGAGGGGGGAATTAGTCGCCTCTCCCGCATGGACGAATAGGGGGGACTGCGCTAAACTGGATAGTGGACTCCCACGCCTAAGTATGGACAATCTGCACAAAGAAGAGGGGCAGTGAAGAAACCCGGGGCGAATTTTTGCGGCCGGAGGGGCTCTATAAGCAAAGGAGATCTAGAGAATTATGAGCATACTTATCGTCGACGACAATCCCGTCAATCTGATCATTATAGAGAAAATCCTCAAAAACGAAGGCTACACGGACACGGTCAAGGCGAATTCCGCCTACGAGCTGTTCGACTACCTGAAGATCGACTCGCCGGACGCGGCCGACGTATCGGCCGACCTCATCCTGCTCGACATGATGATGCCGGAGATCGACGGTCTCGAGGTGTGCCGCCGGATCCAGCAGGTGGAGCGGCTCCGGGACATCCCGATCATCATCGTCACCGCGCTCGGCGACTCCAACAAGCTGGCGGAGGCGCTCGACATGGGCGCGAGCGATTACGTCATGAAGCCGATCAACAAGGTGGAGCTGATGGCCCGCATCCGCGTGGCGCTGCGGCTCAAGGAGGAGAAAGACTGGCACATCGAGCGCGACCGCAAGATCCGCTACGAGCTCGATCTGGCGAGACAGGTGCAGCGCAGCGTGCTGAGCCAGCCGGTCGACAATGCCAGCATCTCTATCTGCGCCAACTACTACCCTTCCTCCGAGCTTGCCGGCGACATGTATTCGTGGTATCAGATCGACGAGCACCGTTATGGCGTGATTCTGCTCGACACGATGGGACACGGCATCTCCTCCTCGCTCGTCTGCATGTTCATTTCCTCTGCCCTGCAGGACACGATCACGGCGCTGGTCGACCCCGAGCTGGTCATGCAGGAGTTGAACCGCTATATGAGCCAGCTCTATAACAAAGAGCACTTCATGCACTATTATTTCACCGCCATTTATTTGGTGATCGATACGAGAGAGAAGACGATTGAGTACGTCAACGCCGGGCATCCGCCGGCCGTCGCCTATCTGGACGACGGAGAGGTGCAGATGCTCGACAAAGGCTGCTGCGCCATCGGCTTCTTCGAGAAGATAGAGATTCAGAAGGAAACGATCCGCTACCGCGACTCGGCGCGGCTGTTCCTGTATACGGACGGCCTGGCCGAAGCGATGGTAGAGGAGAAGGATGAGATCGAGGGCATGGGCCGGCTGGTCGAGGTGCTCGCGGACTTCCGGGACGAGATGTGCACCGATGTGGTCGAGAGGATCGTGCCGGAAGAGCGGCGCCGCAACCAGCAGGACGACATGTGTCTCGTCATGCTTCATACCAAGCGCGAGGAAGACTAGATTGCTAGAGGGGAGAAACGTAGGGTGAAAATCCGCACAAAGCTGTTCCTGGGGTTCGGGGCCCTGATCTTTCTCATGTTCGCCCTGGCGGGCGTCGGCATCAGCCGGATGACCTCGCTGGACGACAATATCAAGGAGCTGTACGGAAACCGGTATACCAAGGTCAAGCTGGCCCTGAACACCCGGACGGAAGTCTATGAAATATCGAAAAGCCTCGTCGACCTGATAAACGCGTCAGGTGACAAAACCAAGATCAATGAAGAGATCAAATCGCGCTCGGACAGCGCAACCGACATGTTTTCCGATCTGTACAAAATGACGCAGGAAACGACCGACAACACGGAGGAGCAGCTCGTTCAGAACATCGTGAAGTCGGGCGAGAAATATCTCCAGTACCGCGACGACGTCGTCCGGCTGGTCGGAGAGGGGCGGTCCTCGGAGGCAAACCAGTTAAGACAGACAACGGGACTAACCATCCAGGAGACGGTCCACGGTCAGCTCGAGGATCTCGCCAAATACGAGGAACGGATGATGGACAAGGAAGTGAAGGCGTCCCAGGACAACAACCAGAGCAGCCTGATGGGGACCTTCGCAATCAGCATCATCGGCCTCTTGATCGGTCTTGCGATCATGTTCTGGATCATCTACAGCATCACCGGCGGCCTGTCGACCGTCTCGCGGATGATCAGCAGCTTCGCCCACGGGCTGGTGGATGCCCGAGAGCTCGCCAAGGTGAAGACCAAGGACGAGATCGGAGAGGTGGCCGCGGCGTTCACGACGATGGCGATTGACCTGCAGGAGAAGACCCGCCGCGAGCGGGAGCTGAACCGCGTGAACGAGGAGCAGAACTGGCTGAAGACCAATCTCGTCCAGATCAATACGCAGCTGCAGGGCGTGAACGATCTAGACAAGGTGTGCCAGCGCTTCGTCAGCGAGGTTACGCCGATGGTCGGCGCCAGCTACGGCGCGATCTACTTGCTCGACAATGAACAGGACGACGGCCTGCTGACGCTGACCGGCTCCTACGCCTACAAGGACGGGATCCGGCTGAACCGCTCGTTCCGCGTCGGAGAAGGTCTGGTCGGCCAAAGCGTGCTCGACAACGAGACGATTCTCCTGAGCGACGTTCCGTCCGATTACATCAAGATCAACTCGGGACTTGGCGAGATCAGTCCGGTCAGCCTCATTGTCCATCCGATCCGGTATGAGGAAGAGATTATCGGGGTCGTGGAGGTTGCGTCGCTGAACGAGTTCAACCCGCTGCAGCTCCATTTGCTCGATCAGCTGTGCGACAACGTCGGCATTATGCTGAACAACCTGATCGGCCGCAAGCGGGTCGAGAACCTGCTGCAAATTTCTCAGAACCTGACCGAGGAGCTCCAGACCCAGTCGGAGGAGCTTCTGTCCCAGCAGGAGGAGCTGCGGGCGTCCAACGAGAAGCTCGAGGAGAAGACCAAGTCGCTTCAGCGCTCGGAGGAGATGCTCCAGCGGCAGCAGGAGGAGCTCGAGCAGAGCAACGACGAGCTGATGAAGAAGACACAGCTGCTGGAACGCCATATTTGGGAGACCGAGGAGGTCAACCGGCAGATTCAGAAGACCAAGTCCGAGCTCGAACGGCAGACGCTGCAGCTCGCCCTTACGTCCAAATACAAATCCGAATTCATGGCCAACATGTCGCATGAGCTGCGGACGCCGCTGAACAGCCTGCTCATCCTGTCCCAGCTGTTAGCTGACAACAAGGAGGGCAACCTGACACCCAAGCAGGTCGAATTCGCGGGCACCATTCATTCGTCCGGCTCGGACCTCCTCCGTCTCATCGACGAGATTCTCGATCTGTCCAAGGTCGAAGCCGGCAAGATGGAGGTGCATCCGGAGGAGTTCCCACTTCGCGAGATTGAGCCGTTCCTCCGGCGGAACTTCATGCCGATCGCCAAGAAGAGCGGCGTCAAGTTCCGGGTCCTGTTCGACGAGAATGTCCCGCATCGGTTTTACACCGACCGCCATCGTCTGGAGCAGGTGCTTCGGAACCTGCTGTCGAACGCCTTCAAGTTCACCAAGAGCGGCAGCGTAACGGTGCACGCCCGTATGACTGCCGATCACCCGCTCGAAGAAGCGCAGGGAACCGAGGCGCTCGCCATTTCCGTTATCGACACCGGAATCGGCATTCCCGAAGACAAGCGTATGCTGATCTTCGAGGCGTTCCAGCAGGCGGACGGCACGACGAGCCGCAAATACGGAGGCACGGGCCTCGGCCTGTCGATCAGCCGGGAACTGGCCCGTCTCCTCGGCGGTACGATTGCGCTCGAGAGCGAGGAAGGCAAGGGCAGCAGCTTCACCCTCTTCCTGCCGTCGCGTCCGTCCCCGCAAGAGGCGGAGCAGCAGGTTTGGAAGGAGGTCGCGGCGAACCAGGATCTGGTGGAGCCGGCCGACCTGTCCCAGGAAATTATCATTCCGCGCATGAATTTGTCGGATCCGACACTGCTTGTGCCTTCCGAGGTGGAGGACGACCGGTATGCGATCGAGCCTAAGGATAAAGTGCTGCTGATCATCGAGGACGACGTCCACTTCGCCAAGGTGATTCTGGAGATGGCGCAGCCTCGCGGCTTCAAGGTGCTGGTCGCGACCCAGGGCGACAAGGGGCTCGCGCTCGCGCAGAAGTACAAGCCGGACGCTATCATTCTCGATATTCAGCTGCCGGTTCTCGACGGCTGGTCGATTCTGCATCATCTCAAGCAGAATCCAGATACCCGCCACATCCCGGTGCATGTCATGTCGGTCATCGACGACACGCAGCAGGGGCTCAATATGGGCGCGTTCGCCTATCTGCGCAAGCCGGCGAGCCGGGAGAACCTCGACGATGCGTTCGCCCATATCCAATCGTTCCTCGACCGCAGCATGAAGAAACTGCTGATTGTCGAGGACGACGAGGAGCTGCTGCACAGCCTCGTCGAGCTGATCGGCCACGAGGACGTGCATATTACGGCGCTTACTAAGGGAAGAGAGGCGCTCCGTGAGCTGAAGCATCATCATTACGACTGCATGGTGCTCGATCTCGGCCTCTCGGATATCGGCGGGTTCGACCTGCTCGAGACGATCCGGGAAGACGAGAACCTCAAGGAGCTGCCGATCATCATCTACACTGGCCGCGACCTCGACAAGAACGAGGAGCGCAAACTGAAAAAATACGCCGAATCTATTATTATTAAGAATGTGAAGTCTCCGGAGCGGCTGTTCGACGAGACGGCGCTCTTCCTCCACCGCGTGGAAGCCAACCTGCCGGAAGAGAAGCGGCAGATCCTCGAGAAGCTGTACAGCAAGGAAGCCAGCTTCGAAGGCAAGAGCCTGCTCCTTGTGGACGACGATATCCGCAACGTGTTCGCTCTCTCGAGTGTGCTCGAGCAGTACGGCATGAAAGTCACGTTTGCGGAGAACGGTGTCGAGGCGCTGCAGCTGCTCGAATCGCAGCAGGATATCGATCTTATCCTGATGGATATCATGATGCCCGAGATGGACGGCTACGAGACGATGCGGCGCATCCGCGAGATGCCGGATTGGGAGCGGATCCCGATTATCGCCCTCACCGCCAAGGCGATGAAGGAGGATCGGAACAAGTGCATTGAGGCCGGCGCGTCCGACTACATCACGAAACCGATCAACACGGACCAGCTGCTGTCGCTGTTAAAGGTTTGGCTCTATAAATAAGGGTGGTGACTGCCTATTTTCCCGCAGAACTTTCTTGACCTACCGGGGACGCCTGACCCGGAGAATGAACGCGAGCGCATTGAGATCGAGCTGCTGCTCGAGGGCATCTACCGGCTGTACGGCTTCGATTTCCGCGATTATTCGTACAATTCCATCCGCCGGCGGCTGTGGCACCGGGCGCACGCGCTCAAGCTCAAGTCGATCTCGGCGCTGCAAGAGAAGGTGCTGCACAGCGACAAAGAGATGCATCTACTCGTGAACGACATCATTATCAACGTAACGGAGATGTTCCGGGACCCGGCCCTGTTCCTGACGTTTCGGACCAAGGTCGTCCCTCTCCTGCGTACGTATCCGTTCATCCGGATCTGGCATGCGGGCTGCTCGACCGGAGAAGAAGTGTTCTCGATGGCTATCCTGCTGCATGAGGAAGGGCTGTACAGCAAGACTCGGATCTACGCGACCGACATCAGCGAAAACATCATCAACCAGGCGAGAGAAGGCTCGTTCTCCATCCGCCGGATGCAGGAATATACCCGCAATTATCAGCTGGCGGGGGGGACGGGCGCGTTCTCTCAGTATTACACCGCCTCGCGGGAGACGGTCACGTTCCATCCGTTTTTGAAGGAAAACATCGTGTTCGCCCAGCATAATCTGGTCACGGACCGATCTTTTAACGAGTTTCATGTTATTTTTTGCCGAAATGTGTTGATTTACTTTAATAAGAAACTCCAGGACCATGTCCACGACCTGTTCTACGAGAGCCTGACACGCTTCGGCGTGCTGGCGCTCGGGAACCGGGAGTCGATCAATTTTTCCAAGCATGCCGACAGCTACGAGGCCATGGATCCGAGAGAGAAGCTGTATCGCAAAGTGAAATAATAATTCAGGACAGGAGCATGGCTATGGATTCCCCTTATCCCATCAATATCCTGCTTGTGGATGACCACCCCGAGAACCTGCTGGCTCTGGAAGCTGTCCTGGCGGAAGAAAACTACAATCTCGTCAGGGCGAACTCCGGGGAAGAGGCGCTTCGCTGTCTGCTCAAGCTGGAATTTGCCGTGATTGTGATGGACGTACAGATGCCCGGGATGGACGGATTCGAGACGGCCAGGTTCATCAAGGCCAGGGACCGGTCCAAGGACATTCCGATTATCTTCATAACCGCGACGAGCAAGGAAGCCGAGCATTTCTTCACCGGCTATTCCGTCGGCGCGATCGACTATATGGTGAAGCCGTTCGTCCCGCAGACGCTGAAGTCCAAGATCGAAGGCTTCGTCAATTTATATATCAGCAACAAGACGCTTCAGCGGCAGACCGAGCTGCTCGAGGAGAAGACCCGCCAGCTTGAGCAGGCGAACAAGGAGCTGCTTCTGACGACGCTCAGCCTAAGCAAGGCGGAGGCGCAGGCGCGCGTTATTCGCGAGACGTCGATCGACGCGATGATCACCTTCAACGCGGACGGCGTCATCCTGACAGTCAACCCCGCGGCGACGCGCATGTTCGGCTTCTCCGAGGAAGAGCTGCGCGGGCAGAAGATGACGCTCCTGATTCCGGACCTCAACTGCCTGGAGAACGGCGGGGCGAGGGACGGCGGAGAGGCTCCGGTTGTCAGTCGGTATATTACCGGCAAGCTGTCCGAGATGACGCTGCCCCGCAAGGACGGCGCGCTGTTTCCGGCCGAGCTGCAGATCGGCGAGGCGTATATCGGAGAGGACCATCTCTTCGCCTGCACGGTCAGCGATATTACGGAGCGCAAGAAGGCCGAGCAAGAACTGTTGCAGGCCAAGGAAGCGGCGGAGAGCGCGTCCAAGGTGAAATCCGAATTTCTGGCGACGATGAGCCACGAGATCCGGACGCCGATGAACGGCGTCATCGGCATGACCGATTTGCTGCTCGAGACGGGCCTGAACGACGAGCAGCGCGAGCTGGCCGAGGTGATCCGCAAGAGCGGCGACGCGCTGCTCGCGGTCATCAACGACATCCTCGACTTCTCCAAGATCGAGAGCGGCAAGATGGAGCTCGACGAGGAGCCGTTCGAGCTGACCGCCTGCATCGAGGAGACGTTCGATCTGTTCAAGGCGAGCCGGTCGCCCGATCTCGAGATGGAATACTATCTCGATCCTCATCTACCGGCCTATGTCATCGGTGATGTGACCCGGCTGCGGCAGGTGCTCATCAATCTGGTAGGCAACGCCATCAAGTTCACCGACAAGGGCGGCGTCTACGTCGTCGTCAGCAAGCAGGCTGAGGTGGAGGGCGACATCGTGATCGAATTCGCCGTCAAGGATACGGGAATCGGCATCGACGAGAGCAAGCGGAGCCATCTGTTCAAGCCGTTCTCCCAGCTCGATTCGTCCATGAACCGCAAGTACGGCGGAACGGGGCTGGGACTCGCCATCTGCAAAAACCTAGTTGAGCTGATGGGCGGGCATATCCGCCTGGACCGCTCGAACGAGGAGAAGGGGGCGACCTTTGTCTTTACGATTCGGGTCGCGCCGTTCCACTGGGACCCGAGCAAGTCCAAGCAGGAGGGAACCTCAGACCAGGAGGATGCCGGGCAAGCGGGTAAAGGGGAAGGCCCGGATTCCGGCATCCGTAACATTCTGATCGCAGAGGACAATGCCGTCAATCAGAAGCTGCTGCTCCGCGTGCTTGAGACGCTCGGTCACCGGGCCGATGTCGCGCTGAACGGCCGCGAAGTACTGGAGGCCGTCTCGCGCAAGCGGTACGACCTCATCTTCATGGATATTCAAATGCCGGAGATGGATGGCCTGGAGGCGACGAAGCGCATTCTCGCCTCGCTGCCGCCGGAGGAGCGTCCCGCTATCGTTGCGATGACGGCCAATGTGATGAGTGAGGACAAGGAACGCTGCATCCGGACCGGCATGGCCGATTTCATCCCGAAGCCGATCCGGATCGAGCGGGTGAAGACTGTCATGGAACGCTACCTGGTCCCTACGGCCTGACCGCATCACCTATATCTGCAAGACAAGTCCTGGCGATGCCGTCAGGTGTTCGGTGCAAGGAAGCCGGCAGCCGCTCCGAAGACGTTCGGATGGCTGCCGGCTTTTTTGTTTGCGCATTTCCTGCGGACAAGGGGAGGATGGTCGGCACGGTCTCTGGGACTTGGGTCCTGAGCGGGTAGGCGGAGAGGAGGAGGCGCCGCCTGTTTAACGGGGAAGGGGCTTGGGTAAGAAACTAGTAGCAACAAGGAGAGAGCAGAAGCCGCTAGATACGTTTAAGGAGGGAATTCGATGGCAACGGAAAAGAAAGTGGTAGGCGTATTCGAGACAGAAGAAGAAGCGATTCGCGCGATTGACGATCTCAAGGCGCAAGGGTACAGCTCGGATGACATCTCCGTCGTCGCCAAAAACCGCGACAATCTGGACCGTGTAGAATCGGAAACCGGAACGGAAGCGGAAGAGGGCGCAGCTACGGGCGCTGCGACCGGCGGCGTCGTGGGCGGCGTCACCGGCCTCCTGGCAGGCATCGGGGCACTCGCGATTCCGGGCGTCGGCCCGATTATCGCCGCCGGTCCGATCATCGCGACGCTGTCGGGCGCGGCTGTAGGTGCCGGTGCCGGCGGTCTGGTCGGCGGCCTGATCGGCATGGGCGTCTCCAAGTCCGAGGCGGAGGAGTACAGCGGCTATGTGGACGAAGGCCGCATTCTCGTCCTCGTCGATGCGGATGCCGACCGCTACGGCCGGGTGACCGATACGTTCCGCACCCACCGTTCGCTGACCGGGTCCCGCTACGATGCGGATCCGAGCCGCCCGGACTCGATCAACTGACCGGCATACGCTCCCGCGCGAACCCCAGCGACGGACAAGCTCAAAAAACCCCCGTTCGAGGAACGGGGGTTTTTTTGTGCCCTTCGGGCCGTCCGGCGGCGTCGCCGCAGGCGGACGTCAGCGGCCGCCGAGCAGCCGGTCGAATGCCTGCATCCGATCGGCCAGCTCGGCCGCCGTATCCCGGCCGACCGACAGGCGGAGCGCGCATGCGTCCGGGCGGTCCGGGTCTTCGACCGCGTTGATCCGCATCGTATCGAAGCCGAAGCTGCCCCCGAAGTGAACGTGCTGCGAAGGCCGGCACGCCTGCTCCCAGGCAAAGGCCAGCTGCTCGTAATCCGTGTAGGACACCGCTCCCGGCAGCTGGAGATAAAGGAGAGAGCCGATCCAGGGCGTGCTGCCGATCCGGTAGCCCCGGGCGGCCGGTATGGATGTATGGACGCGGATCACGCGTCCCTCGCTTTGCAGCCGGGAAAAGAACGCCGCGAGCTCGCCCGCATTGCGCGCCATGCGGGCCAGCCGGCGCTCGGTCCGTTCCCAGGACGGGCGAGGCAGCCGTTCGATCAGGGCGGGGTCGGGATTGCCGGACAGCAGGTTCAGCCAGCCGCGCAGCCGCTCTTCCGTCTCGCGGACCTGCAGGCCGCGTCGGTAGACGGCGAGGAAGCCGAGGTGGGTCAGCTCCAAGCCGTACTGGTAGTATTTGATCCCGCTTTCGACCACGATGAGCGTCACCTGCTCGGGCAGCCGCTCTGCGTAGTGGGAGAGTGACGGGTCGGCGATGGCCGACAGCGTCCGGTCGACGATCACCGTCACCGGCCCGGCCTCCCTCCGGCGGCGGGCAAGGGCGGCGAACAGCCGCTCTGGCTCTGCGGGCTCGCGGATCGGCCACGTCTGACCGGGCTCGACCAGCACGCAGTGGTTGCCCGGCTCTTCCTCAAGCAGCCGATAGAGCTCGGAGGCGGACCGGATCTCGGCCTCCGGCACAAGCTCTCGGAGCAGCTCGACGCCTTCGAGGTAATAGCCCGCTTGCACCGTCACGCGGACGGGCGCGGCAGATCCGCGTCTAGCCAAGAGCAGCGCCGCCTCCAGCGCCTTCATGCCCGAGACGGTGACGGCGCGGGCCGTGTGGCGGAGGACGGGCTCGGGAGCCGGGAAATAGGCGCAGAAAAACGCCTCCTCATAATCGCCGACGTCCAGACTGCCGCCCGTGCGCAGGTAGACGTTGCGCTCGAGCTGGCCAAAGCCGGCCTCCGGGACGGGGCTGCGCGTAAACGAAGGCGACTGCCAATCGCTGCCCGACAAGAGGCCGGCGAGCTGCTTGAGCAGCAGCCGGATCTCATATTTGATCTCGAGGAATCGCTCGAACCGGAGGTCCCCGCTTGCGCGGCAGTCATCCAGCTCGGCCTGCAGCGCCGCCAGCCTCTCCTGGCAAAAGCCGAGGGGCACGAGCTCCTCCCGTTCGCGGGAGGCCGCACGTAGCTCCTCATACTTGCTGCGGCATTCCTCCAGCAGCCAGGCGGCCTCCTCCCAGTCCTCCCTGCGCTCACGGCGGATCTGTTCGTCCGAGAACGACAAACAGCCGGCCGAATTCGTACCGGGACCAGGCAGTGGGCCGGTTTCCCGGCCGTTGCGTTCGTCTTTTGTCATGGAAATCCCTCGTTTTCGTGGAAAGTCCTGTTAGCTAAGGCAGTCCTACTTTAAACAAAATGCGTCCGATCGAAACGCATTTTTGTTTCTATATTTTTCCTTAAGGCGTGTTTCACTCCACAGCGGCCGGGTTAAATAGATAAGGACCGCATAAACCGGGACCTTGTTCTCTTTTTTTGCGGCTAACGAACAATCGGAACCTATCACGAGGCGGCAGCTTCCTTGGCAAGACGGGCGTACAGCCTGTCCTCATTCCGGCGAATCGGTAGGTTTCCCCGCAGAGCGATAAAAAAGCCATCGCGGGGGGATAGTAAGGAGGGCGAATCCAAGCCGCTCCTTCCGACGCCGGAGAGCAAGCATCCACATACTCGTATTGCCAACATACTTAACCAACCATACTTCTAGAGGAAAGGTGATATAAATGCGAAAAACGGAATGCGTGGCTATGCTGTTGGCGGGTGGAGAAGGCAGAAGGCTGGGAGCCTTGACCTCGAATTTGGCCAAACCGGCCGTGCCGTTCGGCGGCAAATATAGAATCATCGATTTTACGCTCAGCAATTGCACCAATTCGGGAATCGAGACGGTAGGCGTGCTGACCCAATATCAGCCGCATGCGCTGCATCAGCATGTCGCGACCGGAGAGGCGTGGAAGCTGAACCATCCAGAGGGCGGCGTCGCGCTGCTGTCTCCACCGTCCGGCCGAGGGGGCATCAGCCCGTACACCGGTACGGCGAACGCTGTCTACCAGAACATGAAATTCATGGAGAAGTACAACCCCGAATATGTTCTCATCATCTCGGGGGACCACATATACAATATGGATTACAACAAGATGCTCAAATTCCACAAGGAAAAGAACGCGGACGTCACCATCTCGGTCATTGAGGTGGATTGGGCGGAGGCAAGCCGCTTCGGCATCATGAGCACAGGGGATGACAACCGGATTACCCGGTTCGCCGAGAAGCCGGCCAAGCCCGAGAGCAACCTGGCCTCCATGGGCATCTATATCTTCAGCTGGAAGGCTCTTAAGGAGTGCCTGGAGGAGGACGAGCGCAATCCGGAATCCAGCCATGATTTTGGCAAGGACGTCATTCCGTGCCTGCTCCGCAAAGGCTCTCAGCTGTACGCTTATCCGTTCCAGGGCTACTGGAAGGATGTCGGCACCATCGAGAGCCTCTGGGAGGCTCACATGGATCTGCTCGACGAGAGCCCGGAGTTCGAGATCAACGAAGAGGAATGGCCGGTGTATACCAACATCGCGCAGACCGCGCCTCAGTATGTTGCGCCAAGCGCCAGCATCACCCGCTCGCTCGTGAGCGAGGGCTGCACCGTCTATGGACGCGTTCACCATTCGGTGCTGTTCCATGGCGCCGAGGTAGCCAAAGGGAGCGTCATCAAGGACAGCATCATCATGCCGAATGTGAAGATCGGCTCCAATGTGGCCATCTACAACGCTATCATCGGCGAGGGCAGCGTCATCCGCGAGGGCAGCGTCATCGGCAACCCGGATGCCAACGAAATTACGGTCATCGGGGACCATGAAGTCGTCTACCGCGAAGGCGAGAAAATGCCGAAAATCTTTCTGCAGCGCAGCAAGCTTGCCTTGGAAAAGATTGGATAACCCTTCCTTATTTATTCTATAACCATGCCCGGCCGGCCTGAATCGGCCGGTTTTTTTTGCTGTATGCGGCTAGCATCGGCTTCGCCTCGTCGCGCCTGTTCGGCGGGAGGGGCGGACTTGGACTGGTCTGTACAGACGGGAGCAGGCGAACAAAAGAAGCCTCTCCCAAGGGAGAGGCAAAAGACAGTGCCAATGTGAGTGCACAGACGTTCAGAGCAGCGACTCGGCGCCGTCGATGTAGACCGAGGTCCCGGTAATATGACTGGCGTCCGGACTCGCCAGGAAGGTGACGAGCTCGGCGACCTGCTCGGGAGAGCCGGGCCCTTGCTCGAGCGGCTGCTGTCCCTTGGGGTATTCGACGGGGATCACAATCTCGTCGAGCTCCGGGGATTTGAACGTGCTGTCGTCGATATTGGTCTGGATAGCGCCGGGGCATATCGCATTGACCCGGATTTTGTACTGGGCAAGCTCCAGAGCGGCCATCTTCATGAAGGCGACCTGTCCGGCCTTCGACGTGCTGTAGGCCGAGAAGCCGAAGCTCTTGAAGTACCGGTTGCCGTTGATGGAGCTGGTGATGATGATGCTCCCGCCGCGTTCCTTCAAATGAGGGACCGCATATTTGACCGTCAGGAATGTGCCGTTCAGATTCGTGCTCAGCGTGTGGTTCCACTCCTCCTCGGTCAGGTGCTCGATCGGGGCGACCTTGCCGTTGATGCCCGCGTTCGCGAAGACAATGTCGAGCCGGCCCCAGCGGTCGACCGTCCGCCGGACCGCTTCCTCGACCTCGCTGCCGTGCGAGATATCGGCCTCGGCGACGAATGCCTCCCCGCCGGCCCTCTCGATTTCCTCGCGGACGTCCGCGGCATGCTCCTCTTTCAGGTCCACCAGACATACGCGGGCCCCTTCCCGGGCCAGCCGGAGAGCGGCGGCCCGGCCGATGCCCGAGCCGGCTCCGGTGACGAGCGCGGTCATTCCTTTGACCCGCTGCGCGCGGTCCTCAGCGTGCTGCTTCGTATCTGCCATCTGCATATAGCCTCCTTCAATATGTATAGTCCCATCGATACTTTCCAACATAGTTTACCCAAAGGGAGTTTTTTCTGAATCAAGTGAGCAAGCATATCGGTGCCGGCCGCACCGAAAGCGGAGCAAGAGGGCAGGCGGTTTCCGTTTTTTGGGGATTTTCTGGTTCACGCGGGGCGGCAAAAGGGTAAAGAAAGATAAGTCAATCGACGGAAGGCATCAAGATTTAACTTATGAGCAGGTGGTAACATGACAACATTCTTAATGTTGATTACGGTAGCGCTAGTTGTTGGGTATATCGGGCATTACCTGATTAAGGACAACATTCCCGGGGGGCTGGCCGGATCGTTCGTCACCGGATTCGCAGGCGCCTGGCTCGGCTATTATATACTCGGCAAATGGGGGCCTACTCTCTTCGATTTTCCCATCGCAGCCTCGTTCATCGGCGCCATTCTGTTCACGCTCATCCTATCCGTCCTGTCGAAGCTTACGCTCTCGGCCTAGGGCTAGCAGCTAGGGCGACGCAAAAGGAGGACCAACACCTATGAAAAAGATCGCACTCGGCGTTATGTTGTTCGGCAGCCTGCTGCTGGCGGGTCAGCCTGTAGAGAAGGGGGCTGCCCCGAAGCAGGAGCCCCCTGCCGCGGCGAATGGCTCGGCCGTGATCACTGACGACGGCGCGGCCTCCCGCTCCGAGGGGATGGCGCAAGCCCGTCACGCCGACCTCCGTTACGAACAGGAGGAGCCGGCCCGGGGGCAGGTGCTGCGATCGGTGAACGGAGTGGATCTCTCGGACGACAAGCAGACGGTGCTGCGCAAGCTGGGCGCTCCGGTCGATACGGTATCCGATCCTTTGTTCCGGGGACAGGAGATCCTGATCTACCCGGAGATGGAGGTCGCGTTTGACAGCGGGTCCATCGCGTATATCGGGATCTCTCCGAATGCGGCGTCGTTCGAGCTCGACGGAGTTTCGCTGCCCAATCGGCTCGGACCCCTGCTGAAGCGGCTCGGCCAGCCGGACTTCAAGGCGGAGGACGGGCTTGTGTATAAGACCGAGTGGACGGCGCTCAAGCTGTATACAGATGGGGACAAGCTGAAGACGATTCATCTCTTCGCCCGCTCGGGCGAGTAACAACGAGGGGGGGACCGGGTCTGCCCGGCGCCCTCTATATGAGCCCAACCAGCCCGCTGCGCAAGCAGCGGGCTGGTTGCTTTATTCCCGATTGCTGCATCCGGATGAACGGCGCGGGCAAACTAGCCATAGCGAAGCGGGCGGCTGCCGCCGCCGGACATGCCGCGAGACCGGCTGCTCGTATGCGCCGGTCTCTCGTCGGGACGGGCCCGTCCGCTTTTAGAACATCGGGAAGACGTATTTGACGAGGAAGTACAGCGCCCCAAAGAAGATAATGCAGTAAGCCAGATACTTGATGAAGGTAGAGGCCACGGCGCTGGAATCGGATTTACGCTCCACGTTCGTGTGGCGCTCGTCGACTTCGATATCTTTTCTTTGGTCCAAGAGGATCCCCTCCTTTCCGGATCGTTCGTCTGAGGTGCTCCTTCTTAGAAAGTATTAACCGGGAACCGGACTCGTGAAACCGTTTTCCGGCGGCTTCCCTATTCGGTAATTGCGGCTTTCCTTCCCGCGCCCGGCATTGTATGATGAATAGAGGAAATAAGAGCGGCTTCCTTTTAACAAGGAAGTTAGCCCCGGAAATGGCCGGGGACAATAATGTGAGTTTGAGGTGGTAGGCATGACTCCCAAAACATTCCAAGTCCACTACCAGGAGACGAAGGACCGGATGATCTTCTCCTTGTCCGGCGAACTCGATCTGGCGGTGGCTCCTTATTTGCGCTCTTCGCTCGAGGCGGCTCTGCCGCGGAAGGAGAAGACGCTTGTCCTGGATCTTGGCCAGTTGAAATACATTGACAGCACCGGCATGGGGATTTTGATCTCCATCCTGAAATACCGCGCGGAGGTGGACGGTGCGCTATCCGTCGAGAACGTACCTTCGAAGATCAAGCGTCTGCTGGACATGACCGGCATCAGCCAGTTTCTGCTGGCTCCGTCGGGCCAGCCAGGCGGGAGCGGAGGGACGGCATGAACGAGGATTACCAAGTTACGTTGACGATTCCCGCAGAGGCCGATTACCTGGATTTGGTCCGGCTGTCGCTGTACGGCTTTGCTCATCGGCTGGGCTATTCGTACGAGGAGATCGAAGACATGAAAGTGGCGGTATCCGAGGCTTGCACGAATGCCGTGCTGCACGCTTATCCGGGAGAGCGCGATGGACGGATCACGATCAGCTACGAGAAGCGGCCGAACGAACTGGAGATCCGGATCAAGGACAGAGGGGCGGGCTTCGCCGAGGCGGTTCCGCAGCTGTCGCAAGTCCGGCTTCCCGAGCGTCCCGCCTCGATCCATGAGTGGGAACCGGGGGGAATGGGTATCTATTTAATGAGAGCGTTGATGGATGATGTCGAGATTGCCCAGGAAGAAGGGACCGAGATCATTCTGAAGAAGCGCCTTCCCAATTAAACAGACCCGAAGGAGGGATCCGGATGAACGACGGACCGTACCGCACGTCGAGGGACTCCCTCGGCGACGTCCATGTGCCCGAGGAGGCCTATTACGGCCCCCAGACCCAACGCGCCGTTCAGAATTTCCCGATCAGCGGCCTGCGCCTGCCGCGCCGCTTTATCAAAGCCCAGGGCCAGATCAAGGGGGCGGCGGCTTATGCCCACGCGAAGCTAGGCGTCCTGGACGAGCGCCTAGCCCAGGCGATCGGACAGGCGGCAGAGGAGGTGGCCGAAGGGAGATGGGATGCCCAGTTCGTCGTCGACGTGTACCAGGCGGGCGCCGGCACGTCGCAGAACATGAACGCCAACGAGGTTATCGCCAACCGGGCGCTTGAGCTGCTGGGCGAGCCCAAGGACAAGAAGGACGTCATCCATCCGAACGACCACGTCAACAAGAGCCAGTCGACTAACGATACGATTCCGACGGCCATCTACTTGTCGGCTTACGACGCGCTGGAGGAGGAGCTGCTGCCCTCGCTCAAGCGTCTAATCGAAGCGCTGCGGGAGAAGGCCAAGGAGTTCCATCCGATCGTCAAGAGTGGACGGACGCATCTGCAGGATGCCGTACCGATCCGTCTCGGCCAGGAATTCTCCGGATATGTTCACACGTTAGAGCCGATCGTAGGCCAGGTGGAGCAGGTGCAGGACCGGCTGCTGGCGATCGGAATCGGAGGCAATGCCGTCGGCACGGGCGTTAATCTGCCGCCCGGCTACATTCCCGCGTTTCTGGAAGAGCTGCGGCGGCTGACGGGCAGAGGCTGGCGCCAGCCCGCCAGCCGGTTCGCCTTCATGCAGAACCCGTCCGGGGCGCTGGAGGCGAGCAGCGTACTGCGCAATCTCGCCGTCCACCTGATGAAGATCACGAGCGATCTGCGCCTGCTGGCCTCGGGGCCGAATACGGGACTGGCCGAGATTGTGCTGCCGGCCGTCCAGCCGGGCTCCTCCATCATGCCCGGCAAGGTGAACCCGGTGCTGCCCGAGATGATGTACATGGTCGGCAGTCAGGTGATCGGCAACGATACGGCCATTCAGACGGCGATGCTGGGCAGCCAGCTCGAGATCAACGTCATGATGCCGGTCATCGCGCACAACCTCCTGCAATCCGTTACCATTCTTGCGAACGCCATGGACGCGTTCTCGTCCAAGTGCGTTCAGGGCATCCAGGCAAACGAGGAGAAGTGCGCCTACTGGATGGAGCAGAGCCTGTCGCTTGTCACGATGCTCAACCCGGTCATCGGCTACGACCGGGCCGCCGAGCTGGCCAAGCAGGCGGTGAAGACGGGACGCCCGCTCAAGGAGATCGTCCTCGAAGCCGGTGTCGTGACACCTGAGCAGTGGCAGGAACTGATCGACCGCTCGACCGAGGAGCACTGACGGCACTGGCTGCACCCTTCAAGAAGACCCTATCGCTACTGCCTGGACCGGCGGGGCGATAGGGTCTTTTGTCATAGAGGCGGGCCGGGAGTTCTTGCTGCGGCCTCCGTGCTGCGGCACACTGGCTTCTGTCTGCCGGCTGGGGTATGCCCGCATCGGCAGACAAAAAAAAAAGCCCCTCCGGCACGAGGCCGGACGGGGCCAGCGGAGCTCATATTCTGGAGAGCTCCCCTTATTTGTTCAAGAACGCCTCAAGCATCCATTTGTGCTTCTCGAGCGAGGTCTGAATCTGGGTCAGCATGTCGGCTGTCCGCTCGTCGCCGTTCTCCGACGCGATCTCGACGCCCTCCTGCATCTCTTGAATGAAGGTGCCGAAGTCGTCGACGACCTGCTGCACCATCTCGTTGGCGTCCTCCTTGTTCGTCGCTTCCTTGATGGAGGACAGCTCCAGACATTCCTTCATCGTCGCGACTGGCTTGCCGTTCAGCGCCAGCATGCGCTCGGCCAGCTCGTCCAGGTACTGTCCCGCCTCGGTGTAGAATTCCTCCAGCTTGACATGAAGCGTGAAGAAGTTCTCACCGCTGACATACCAATGATAGTTATGCAGCTTCATATACATAACGGACCAGTTCGCTACCTGCTTGTTCAATACTTCAATCACCGGTTTATTCGTCTTGCTGCCGGATTTGGATGCAGTCGATTGTGCCATGGTTAAAACCCTCCCTAGCTTGATTATCCTACCTCCTTCTTTTACCCGAATCGTCCCGGTTTTAAACGGAAAGTCCCGGCGGGCCGCCCGGGCAGGGGGCGGGGATGGCACGGACGAGAGCGTTTGTTTCACCCCGCGGACGAGCGGTTAACTATTGATAAGACGGACGGCCGCCTGGCCGGTTCCACATCTTAGACAAAGGAGAGGGTTCCCCTATGATATGGCAGATCGGTGTCCTCATAATTGCGCTGGCTTTTGCCGCTTTGGTCTTTTTCCTTATCAAAACGCTTCGGACGGTAGAGACCTCGCTCCAGCAGACGAACGAGACGATCACCCAGCTGAAGGACGACCTGAACGACGTGAGCGGCGAGGTCAAAGGTCTCTTGCGCAGCACGAACCAGATCACAATGGACATTCGCGGCAAGATGCGGTCGCTCGACTCCCTGTTCGGCACGGTAGAGAATGTAGGCGATACGCTGGAAGGGGTAACCTCCTCCATCAAGACGGCCTCCCAGTCGTTCATGACGAACGTGCGCCACAACAACCAGCTGGTCGAGGCGGCCCCGCCGAACAAAAAAGTCTACAAGGCGATCAACTGGTTCAGCTCGCTGTACGACATTTGGCAGCGGATCAAGATTCATCGCATGACCGACGACGCGCGCGCCCGCCACTAACGCGGACATGTCTCTCGCGAGCCGGCTCCGGAACCGAACCGGGGCCGGTTCTTTGCTGCACATAACGGGACCAAAGTCCTGGGATTTCCATTCGTTTCCTGGGAAGAAAGTTGTTTCAGGGCAGACCTCCATGGGTAATGTCTATATTAGTTACCCGTAGCACTGAACCCCAGCACGGAAGCAGTTGGGCGAATTTAATTACCAGTGGGAGGATTCCGCAATGAATGACAAGAAGTTTACGATTCAAAAGGAAGTCATGGCCGACGAGGTTATCGTCTACCTAAGCGGAGAGCTTGACCTATCGGCGGCTACCGAAATGCGGGAAGATCTCGAGCCCTTCGTCAATCAGACCAACCGAGCGTTAACCTTGAATCTGAAGGATCTCAAATATATCGATAGCACAGGCATCGGCATTATTGTTTCGATTCTCAAAACAAGGACCGCCGCGGGCGCGGCGTTCGGCGTGGAAGACATCCCGGCCAAGATCAAGCGGCTGTTCGATATTACCGGCATTACCCAATACTTAAGACCATCAAATGGGTCCGCAGAAAGGAAAGAAGATATCGTATGAACCTTCAAGAGAGTCAATTCGTCAGTGTACGTGTCCCGGCCGAAGCAGAGTTCGTCGACATCGTCCGTCTTACGCTGTATGGCATTGCGTCCAAGTGGGGGTTTTCTTACGAGGAAATAGAGGATATGAAGGTTGCGGTAGCGGAGGCGTGTAACAATGCCGTGCTGCATGCGTATGAAGGGATGGAGAAAGGCTTCGTCGAGGTTAAGTTCGAGATGAATGACGGGGGCATTCGCATCACCGTCAAGGACGAAGGCAGCAGCTTCGATTATGCTCACAAGGAAGCCAAGGCGGAATCGCTGCACAACAAGGATCTGAGCGAGATCAACGCCGGCGGGCTGGGCATCTTCATGATGCAGGCATTGATGGATGACGTGGAAGTGCACACCAACGCGGGAACCGAAGTCATCCTTACCAAGTTTCTCCAAAGGAATGAGGAATTGGCATGAAACCGGATCAAGCAACACATGACCCCAATGATATGATTGGCGCTATCCTTCTCTATCAGCAATCTAGCGATAATGAGGTGGCAACGTCCCTGCTGCTTCATTATGAGCCGATCGTGAAAATGGCCGCGGGCAAAATGTCCCGGAACCGCCCTGATCTGTACGAGGACTTGTATCAGGTCGGCCAAATGTCGTTGCTTCGATTATTCAAACAGTTCGACAGCACCTTGGGGATCCAATTCGAAGCTTATGCGATGAAGAGCTTGATCGGCCATATGAAGAATTACCTGCGGGACAAGTCCTGGTACATCCAGGTGCCGCGCCGGATTAAGGAGAAGGGCCTGCTCATTCAGCAGGCGATCGACGACCTGACCATGCGCCTCGAGCGCTCGCCCAATGTCGATGAGATTGCCGACTATCTCGGCCTGTCGACGGAGGAGACGATCGAGGTGCTGGCGGGACGCGAGTGCTATAACTATGTCTCTCTGGACACCCCCCTTTCGAACGACGAGGGCAGCGCGACGATCGGCGATCTGATCGGCAGCGAGGCGGACGACTTTTCTACGATTGAGAAGAGACTGGACCTGCAGGAGGCGTTCGTTCACCTCAAAGAAGAGGAGAAGAAGGTACTCATGCTGGCTTACCAGGAAGGGCAGTCTCAGCGCAATATCGCGCAGGTGCTCGGCATCTCGCAGATGAGCGTCTCCCGGATTCAGAAGCGGGCGATCGAGAAGCTGAAGAAGCTGCTCACGGAACAAAAGGCAAAGGAAGCATGAACAGGACCACGCTGGCATCGGTCGACGCCGCAAAGCGTGGTCCTTTCCTATTGCCCGGTTATTGCCGGGGGCACTCCCGACTTCCATTTTGTGGGATTTTACAATTGATTCAAACATCGGCAGGAAGTGTAAACATACATACAAGGAAATTTCCTTCTTCTTCAACGCTATTTTGCTCTCGTGAGCAGACCAATCCAGAAAGAGAGAGGTGTTCAATATGGTGACCAACAAGCAACGCATTCCCTGTTTCGACAGCGAGGTTCTGGTGAATGATGTGGGAGGCGGAACCTATGAACTGGCCATACAAGCGGGCACCAATCCTCTCGGCAAGGGCAACCGGCTGGAAGCGTTTCCGACGCTGGAGCAGGCGCTCCAGGCTGCCGAGCAATTCTGTCAGCTGTACGCTGTTGCAAGGGAGCGCGGGTATTATTTGAAGGAGAACGCATTCGTCAAGCCGGACCGGGCTTCGGTGCCGATCAAGGAATGTCTGACCGAGCGGTTCGGCGTGGAGCAGCTGCAGGCCAAGCTCGAATAAAATAGAGAAGAGCAAGAGCCCATTTCGGGCTCTTTTTTTGTACGGGCATGCGGGGTGTCGTAGGCTGCCAAATGAGACTCGGCCCGCAGGCGAGCCGGTATTCGAGCTAAAGGCGGGAGATGGGAGAGAGGGTGGCGTATGGCAGCCAGGCAAACCTCTCGGCCTCTTCGCCGCCCCGTAACGAAACCGGCTACTGGCATGGGAAGACGCAGGCGAACGGCAGCAAAGGGGCTTAGGAAGATGAGGGAGAGCTAGGAGCGGCAGGATAGGGAAAAGGCGTAAGCGGGCTGGAAGCGTGAAGGGCATAGGAAGGTACGGGAGAGCTGAGCGAGAGAGACAGGAGGGGGCCCGGACAAGCTGGAGCAGCGGGGGGGAAGGAGAAGCCGCTGACCTTTAGCTGGGAGGGAAGCTGAGCCTTACGGGCCCGGGTCATAGCCCTTGCGGAACGGATGCTTGCCTCCTAGAGGGCAGGCCTGGGAGCGCAAGGGCGGCGGCACTCCTATCGCCAGCCCGATCCGGCCAGCCGGCTTCCCGCCCTGTTAGGCTCGTGCATCCGGGAGCTTCCGCTTAAGCTTAACTCACCGCCAGTGCCCCTACCCGAAAAAGCGCGCAAAAAAAGAACCGGCGAACCGGTTCTTTGTTACGAAGCATTGGCACCGACGTTTTAGGAATGCGTCGGGTTCGAACGAATCCCTGTATTATGCGTCGTCGAATCGTAGGAAGATTGGGAAGAAGAGGATCCGGTCGTGCTGCCGCTTCCGGATTCGTTCACGGCTTCTGCAGCTGTCTCCGCTACATCGCTCTTCCAGCTCTTCACTTCGCTCATGACGCCTTGGGTTGCGTCCTTGGCCATCCCTACGATGCCGCTCGTTTGCGAGCCGATGTTTTTGGCGAGCTCGGAGGTACGTTGGCCGACGTCGGCAGCCACGCTCTTCGTCTTGTCGCTCATGGTGCTGAGACGTTCCGCCAGATCCTTCCGCATCTCGGGCCCCGTCTTCGGTGCCAGAAGAAGTGCTCCGACTGCTCCAATTGCTCCGCCTACGACGACTCCTGTCAACATGCCTTTTGCCATGCCAATCCACTCCTTTAGATGATATTGAGATTGTCACTCCTGCGGCTGCACCGAGGCGCTAGTCCCTGGTTAGGCCGCACGATTGCGGCCGATGCCGCGGAAGACCAATCCGACTAGGAACACGAACAGGGCTGCTCCGATAATAGCCGGGAAGATGGCGAAGCCGCCGATCGTCGGTCCCCAGCTGCCCAGAAGCAGGTTGCCGATCCAGGCACCCACAAATCCGGCGATCATGGAACCGATGACGCCCCCTGGCATATCGCTCCGCACCAGGGCGTCGCCGATAAACCCGATAATGATCGCCATAATGATGCTGATAAGCACACTCATCATAGCCGTCAGCTCCTTCTTGCTGTAGGTTCGTCTGCCATATCTATATGTAACCTTGTCCCCAACGCTTGAAACAAAAGGGCAAATGTGGTAAGAAGGGCGTGAATTGCTGTATTCAGAGCTTGAGGATTGCGGGTACTATGTAAGAAGAACCAGTCTTCGGCACGAAGCGAAGGAATATAGGGACCGGCCATCGCCCGGGCGGGTCGGCCGGCCTATGAACAAAGGCTTGCCGAGGCCGAGCCATAGAGGAGGACGCCTGCTATGATCTGGATTGCGCTTGCCATGCTGTTATTTATCCTGCAAATCGGATTCGTTCTATTAATGGAATTCCGCAATCCATCGAAGACGACCGCCTGGCTGCTGATCCTGTTCTTGTTTCCGGGGCTAGGCTTCCTGCTGTACTTCTTCCTGGCCAAGGAATACCGCAAGAGGCGGATGATCCGCCGAAGGGGTAAAAAGGTCTCGTACAAGCTCCCGGCCCCTATCTTCAAGCGGATTCAAATCGCGAGCCGGTCCAGCCAGCTCCACTCCAAGAACATCGTCCAGCAGCAGCGGCTGCTCGGCCTGCTGCGCAGCATGCCGGAGTCGCCCATTACGATGTGCAACCGGACCGAGATTTACGCCAACGGCATCGATACCTTCGAAGCGATGAAGCAGACGCTCCGGGAGGCGAAGGATCATATTCATTTTCAGTTCTTCATTATCCATGACGACGGGATCGGCAGAGAGCTGCAGCAGATTCTGATCGAGAAGGCACAGGAGGGAGTCGAGGTCCGGGTGCTGTACGACGGGATGGGCAGCTATTCCCTGCCGGCCCGGTATGTACGGGAGCTCCAGGAGGCGGGAGCGGAGGTCCACTGCTTCCTGCCGCTGCGCTATTCGTTCTTCAAGAAAAGCTTGAACTACCGCAACCACCGCAAGATCGTCGTCGTCGACGGCTTGATCGGCTATCTCGGCGGCATCAATGTAGGGGACGAGTATCTCGGCCGAAGCGAACGGTTCGGCTTCTGGCGCGATACCCATATGAAGCTCGAAGGAGATGCCGTCTACTTCCTGCAGCATACGTTCGTCAACGATTGGGCGTTCGTGACAGGGGAGAAGCTGAACGAGGAGCATTATTTCCCCGAGCACGGCTGCATGGGGGAGGAGCATGTGCAGATCATCGCGAGCGGCCCGGACGCGCATTGGGACAACATCCTGGAGATGTATTTCGGCTCGATCAGCACGGCCCAGAAGCGGATTTCCATCGTCACGCCCTACTTCATTCCCGACCCGAGCATTCTGATGGCGATCAAGACTGCGGCGCTGAGCGGCGTCGAGGTGAAGATCATCCTGCCCGGCATCACGGACCACTTCATCGTCAAATGGGGCTCGCTGTCCTATCTGGAGGAGCTGATGCATGCCGGCGTCCGCTTTTACCTCTATCGCAAAGGATTCATTCATGCGAAAATACTGATCGTGGACGAAACGATTGCGTCGGTCGGCACGGCGAATCTGGACATGCGGAGCTTCTTCGATAATTTCGAGCTGAATGCGGCGATGTTCGACGAGGAGACGATTCGGCGTCTCGTGGAGGATTTTGAAGAGGACTTGGCCGAGAGCGAGGAGATTCTCCTCTCCGAGTTCCGGAAGCGGTCCCGCTGGCAGCGGGGAAAAGAAGTGTTGGCCCGCATGCTGTCGCCGCTGTTATAATGCTTGGTAAGGCCGGCAGGGTGCTTAAATCCGGGCAAACTGGTTAAGAATGGGAATAGGCTCCGCTTCTCTCCGGTCCTCGCGCGTCCGGTCCGGACGGCGGAAGCGAATGGGAAAGGAATGAGAGCGGTGGGTGTGAAATTCGGAAGAGAATACGAGGACATCATTCACGATTTATCGATGGCGATGGCCGACCTGGGCAATTGCCATGAATTTTTTGAGATGAGCGGAGACGACTGGGGACAGCTGGAGGAAGAGGAGCGCAAGGATTGCATCGCGACGCTCGCCGACGACGTCTTCTACGGACTCGGCGCGGAGCCGACGATGTCGCTGGGCGCCTGCCAGTTCCACTATGACCGGCAGAATCACCTGATCAAGATCTTCTCCGAAGAAAAAGTCATTCACATGGTCCGCCTCGTGTAGGCGGCCCTTTTTTTTGTGTGCGGGCTCGTCCGCCGGGTTCCCCGCCGGGATTAGGGCTCCGTCGTCTAGACGGAGCTCGGCTCGTCTCCCGACTCGATCACCAGCAGGAGGCCGCTGCGGATCCGGATGCGCCCCCGCTCGGCCTCGAGCACGTTGCTGATGCCGAGCGACTGGCCCAGCGCGAGCGTCGCCTCGCGGAGCGGGTAGCGGAACCCTTCCAGCGTGACGCCCGTAACGGGGGCCCCCAGGGGGAGAAGAGAGACGTGCGCGTACGCCGAACGCGCCATCTCCAGCTCCCCGTCCGTCAGCCGGAGGCGGTTGCGGTCGTCCACGATGGAGCAGCGGACGCCGGCGGCCAGCGCGAGTGCGAGCAGCTGGATATTGGCGAGCGAGTGATCGACGCGCGAGCCGAGCACGCCGGTCAGGATGAGCTCGTCCGGCCGCTGCTCCAGCGCCCAGCGGAACGCAAGCTCCGTATCGGTGTAGTCCTTGTCCACCGGGTCGCAGGAGCGGAATTCCCGGCTCGCCTGCCGGATCTGCTCCTGCTCCTCGGGGGACACGGAGTCGAAGTCGCCGACCGCGAGGTCGGGACGAACGCCGTGCCGGACGAGGAAGAGTGCGCCGCGATCGGCGCCCACGGCAAGCGCTCCGCCCCCAAGCAGGCCCAGTGCCCATTCGCCGAGCCGGCCTCCGCTGAAGATAACGATTCGTTGCTGTCTTTCGTTCATACTGTCTGCTCCCTGCTTTCCGTGTCGTTCGTTGTCCCTAACTTAGCATACCGGCCGTTGAAAAGAAATGAAGGACGCAGGGAAGCCGGCTGTGCCACCTCCTTTTGGAACAATCGGCGGCGGCAATGGCTGCTTTCGGCCGCTGTTGCAGCCCATAAAGAGCGGCTCTCCTTGAATCCCGGTCATCATCTTCAGAACCGGTTATGTTCGTTCGGGGCAACCTTTTTTATAATAGAAGATAGGTAGCATCCGGCGGAGAGCAGGTCTGCCGTCCGCCGCCGAGTTCACCGCGTAAAGGAGCATTCACCGATGAAAATCAAAAGCTTGGAGCTGTTCAAGGTTCCGCCCCGCTGGCTTTTTCTGAAGATCGAAACCGACGAGGGCATCACCGGGTGGGGGGAGCCGGTCGTTGAGGGCAAGGCCGATACCGTGAAGGCGGCGGTCGAGGAAATGAGCGATTATTTGATCGGGAAGGACCCGATGCGCATAGAGGATATCTGGCAAGTGCTGTACCGCGGCGGGTTCTATCGCGGCGGTCCTATTCTGTCAAGCGCGATATCGGGCATCGAGCAGGCGCTATGGGACATCAAGGGGAAGTTCTATAACGCGCCGGTATACGATCTGCTCGGCGGCGCGTGCCGCGACCGGATCCGCGTCTATTCCTGGATCGGCGGCGACCGTCCGGCCGATGCGGGCGAAGCGGCTAAGCGCCAGGTCGAGGCAGGCTTCACGGCCGTGAAGATGAATGCGACCGAGGAGATGCATTACATCGACTCGCACTCCAAGGTGGAAGCGTCGCTCGCGCGCATCGCGGCCGTCCGCGAAGCGGTCGGCTGGGAGATCGGCGTCGGCATGGACTTCCACGGCCGCGTCCACAAGTCGATGGCCAAAATTCTGGCCAAGGAGCTCGAGCAGTTCCGCCCGATGTTTATTGAGGAGCCGGTGCTTCCCGAGAACAACGAAGCGCTGCGCGAGATCGCCAAATATACGTCGACGCCAATCGCTACAGGCGAGCGCATGTATACCCGCTGGGGCTTTAAGGAGCTGCTCCAGCAGGGCATCGTCGACATCATCCAGCCGGATCTGTCGCACGCGGGCGGCATTCTCGAGACGCGCAAAATCGCCGCTATGGCGGAAGCGTACGATGTGTCCGTAGCGCCGCACTGCCCGCTCGGTCCGATCGCACTCGCTGCCTGCCTCCACTTGGACGCCTGCTCGCCGAACGCGTTCATCCAGGAGCAGAGTCTCGGCATTCACTACAACGAGGGCAGCGATCTGCTCGACTACCTCGTCGACAAGACAGTGTTCGAGTACAAGGACGGCTTCGTCGACATTCCGAAGCGCCCGGGTCTCGGCATCGAGGTCAACGAAGCGAAGGTCCGCGAAATGGCGGCCATCGGCCACAACTGGAAGAATCCCGTTTGGCGCCAAGCCGACGGCACGGTTGCCGAATGGTAAATACCGGCCGGACTGCATAATGGACAAGGATTGACAAGAAGCCATGCTGGAGCATGGCTTCTTTTTTATGGAAAAGGAGGACGCCGATCGAAAATTGTTATAATATTTGGAACATAAGGAAGCGCAATCCGTATGTAAAGGTAGAAGGTTCTCCAGTGCAGCAGGAGAAGCGAAAGGGGAAGGAGGCTGCGCTCATGCTTGGTTGGTTCTGGGGCTGTCTGGTCTTCGGCGTCTTGTTCGCGCTGGTCACGGTGCTGGTCGGTGACCTCTTGGGAGACGCGCTCGGCGGCCTGTTCGACTTCCTGTCCGCCGATGCGTTCCAGCCGATGGTGCTGACGGGAGCGGTGACCGTGTTCGGCGGCGCCGGCATTCTGCTCACGCGGTATACGGCGCTGGCACCGGGATCCGTCGTGCTCGGCGCCGGAGCGGCGGGAGTATTGAGCGGCGTGGCTATCGTCTATGGCTACGTCAAGCCGATGCGCCGGATGGAGACGTCGGTCGGCTACTCGCTCGCCGATCTCAAGGGCCGCATCGGCGAGGTGCTCGTGCCGGTCCCGGCAGCGGGCTACGGCGAGGTGCTCATCCGTGCGGGAGGGGGCGTAACGAACCAGATTGCCGCCAGCCTCGAGCAGGAGGAGCTTCCGTCGGGAACCCGAGTCGTCGTCGTGGAGGTGAAGGAAGGAACGCTGCTCGTTTCCAAGCTCGAAGAGCTGGACAGCTAATCAATCTATTGGAGAGGTGTGGATTTGAATGGATGCAGTGCCGGACTTTTTGCTCATTCCTGCTATTGTGGTAGGCGTAATTGTAGTGCTGGGGCTGGCGTTCTGGGCGCGCTACAAGACGGTAGGCCCGGATCAAGCGATGATCGTTAACGGCTCGTTCCTCGGCGCGCGCAACACCCAGACGGACGAGACGGGGCGCAAGATGAAGATCGTGAGAGGGGGAGGGTCCTTCATCTGGCCGATCTTCCAGCAGGCCGAGTTCCTCTCCCTCCTGTCGCACAAGCTCGACGTGTCGACGCCGGAGGTCTATACCGAGCAGGGTGTTCCCGTTATTGCAGACGGCGTCGCGATCATCAAGATCGGCAGCGCGATCGAGGATGTGGCGACGGCCGCCGAGCAGTATATGGGCAAGCCGATCGAGGCGCTTAAGGGCGAGGCCCAAGAGGTGCTGGAGGGCCATCTGCGGGCGATCCTCGGCACGATGACCGTCGAGGAGGTTTACCGGAACCGCGACAAATTCGCGCAGGAGGTGCAGGGAGTCGCAGCCAAGGATCTGAAGAAGATGGGCCTGCAGATCGTCTCGTTCACCATCAAGGATCTGCGCGATAAGCACGGCTACCTCGAGGCGCTCGGCAAGCCCCGGATCGCCGCGGTCAAGCGGGACGCGGACATCGCCGAGGCGGAAGCGATCCGGGATTCCCGGATCCAGAAGGCGCGTGCGTCCGAGGAAGGCCAGAAGGCGGAGCTGCTGCGCGATACGAACATCGCCGAGGCCGAGAAAGAGCGCGATTTGAAGGTAGCCTCCTTTAAGAAGGAGCAGGACACGGCCAAGGCGGAAGCGGACCAGGCGTATCACATCCAGGAGGCGCGTGCGAAGCAGACGGTCGTGGAGGAGCAGATGAAAGTCGAGCTCGTCCGCAAGGACAAGGAGATCGACCTGCAGGAGCGGGAGATTCAGGTCCGGCAGAAGCAGTACGATGCGGAAGTGAAGAAGAAGGCGGACGCCGACCGGTACGCCGTCGTCCAGTCGGCCGAGGCGGAGAAGTCGCGGAAGATGCTGGAGGCGGAAGCGCATCAATACCGGATCGAGGCGGAAGCCAAGGCTAACGCCGAGCAGAAGCGGCTCGAGGGTCTTGCGATCGCCGACGCTGAGCGGGCGAAGGGTACGGCGGAGGCGGAGGTCATCCGGCTGCGCGGTCTCGCGGAGGCGGAGGCCAAGGAGAAGCTGGCCGAAGCGTTCCAGAAGTTCGGCGAGGCCGCGGTGCTCGACATCATCGTCAAGATGCTGCCGGAGCTGGCCGGCAAGGTAGCGGAGCCGCTCAAGAATATCGACAAACTGACGGTGGTCGATACCGGCAACGGAGCCGGAGCCGCCCGGGTCAGCAACTACGTGACCGAGCTGATGGCGACCGCTCCCGAGATGCTGAAGGACGTGTCCGGCATCGATCTGCAGAAGCTGGTGAAGACGCTGACGGACAAGGCGCCGGCGGCCGTTCTTCCCGCCTCCGCGTTCGCCGCTGCAGCCAAGGATAGCAGAGAGAAAGAAGCGGCGGGCCCAGCGCCCGCAGTCGCGGAATAGATGAGGATGCCCCGCTTCCTCGCGGATAGACGGGAGAAATAACGGCGAAAAGGCACAGCATTCGCCGCATTATTTCCCGGGAAGTAATTTCTTGTCGAACGGATGGATCCATGCCGAGAAGCTACTGCACCTGAGACCGCGAGTGAACGGAGAACCGGCAAAAGCCGGCTTCCCTTCGGGGGAGCCGGCTTTCTTTGTGCCTTTCGTGAGCGGCTGGGGCTCTGCCTGCGGCTGCCGATACCAGGTCGGCAGTTGCGCCGTTCAGCCGCGGAGCGAACCGGCCAGACGGAACAGAGCGTCCGACTCATGGACCTGCACACCTTCCGCCTCCAAGAGAGCAGCGGCGCGCATGGCCGCGCCTACAACGTTCGCCGGGACGGGGCGGTATTTGGCCAGCGGCCCCTTCCATACAAACGGAAGGGCTCGAGACACAGCCGCCGCCGCCCGCTCGCCGGTCCGGAATTCCTCCCGCTGGCCAAGCAGGAGAGAGGGGCGGATCAAATGCAGGGAAGGGAAACCTAGCGCCCCCAGCTCTTCTTCCAAGCGCCCTTTGACCCGGCTGTAGAAAAAGCGGGAGCGGGTGTCGGCTCCCATCGCCGTCACGATGACGAAGCGGCGGACGCCGGCCGCAAGCGCAAGCTGTCCCGCCTCCAGCGGATAGAGGCGGTCGACCCGGTCGAACGCTTCCTGGCTGCCCGCCTGTTTGATTGTCGTGCCGAGGCAGCAGAAGACCGTATCCGTCCGAAAAGCGTCGGTGGCTTCGGACAGCCGGTCAAAGGAGACAATCCGCTCGGTCAGCTTTGGGTGAGAGAGGCCGAGCGGGCGGCGGACGAGAATGACGACAGCAGTGTAAGCGGGATCGTGCAGCAGCTGCTCGAGCAGCTGGCGGCCGACCAGGCCGCTTGCTCCGAGGAGCAGGGCTTGACGGGAAGCGGGCATGACAGGGCTCCTTTCCTGGATAGAAATTGCGAATTGAAGTGCTCTCGCGAGTCTTGACGCAAGGAAGAAAAAGTTTATGATAAGAAGGTCGAATTAAGAAGGAAATTGTGAGAATATGTCGAAATTTTTTTGAACATAGGTAAAGTTCAACGGAGTCTCTCCAGAAGGGCAGCATAGGGTGATCATGAAACATTGGAACGGAGTATGGAAGACGATAACCTTGCTGGCGGTCATCCTGTCCGTCGGACTTGCGTTATGGCTGAGCATGGCGGCGGAGAAATTGAACCGGGGCATGCCCATTACGATCTGGGAATATCATTGGGGCGACGCCCTGGACGATCCGGGCATGAGCGGGCATCTATACGATTCCTCTGTCTGGACGCCGACTGCCAAGCCGCTCAATCCGCCGGGCCGGGACGGCAACCCAGTGCTCTGGCTGCGAACGAAGCTGCCTCCTTCGGAATGGCAGGAGCCGAGCATCCTCGTTCGGATCGATCAGTCGTTCCGGGTTTACGAGAATTATAACTTAATCTACCAATTCGGCAAGTTCGACGCGAATGGGGAGAGCCGCTACCAGGGGACGCCCCCTCGGCTTATTCCGCTCGGCTCGTTTCGGATGGGGGAGCAGATCTACTTCCGGGTTTATTCCGACGGACCGAACATAGGCATGAGCGAGTGGCCGATGGTCGGCTCGCGTTCGGACTTTTTGCTCGCCTCGCTGCGGCAGCAGGCGATTCCGTTCACACTCGGCTGCTTCTACATCTTGATGGGCGGTCTTTCGCTGTATCCGTTCAGCCGGCTCCGGCAGCTCCCGTTTCTGTCGTTCGGGTGCTTCGCCTTTCTGTTCGGCGTCTATTGCTTGTGCCGGACCGCGCTAGTCTATCTATTTTACGACAATCCTCCGTTCTGGATGTATACCGAGCTCATCTCCCTGATCGGCGGGTGCGCGGCTATCATGGCGCTGGTCGCCCAGCTGTTCGCCGCCAAGGACTGGCTCGGCAGGGTCATGATGCTTCTGTGGAAGCTGCATCTGCTCTACGGCGCGGTGTATCTGACGACGGCGGCCTTCGGGTGGGTGAAGGTGCTGGACGGGCTGCGGCTCTACCAGCTGCTCTTGCTGCCGAGCATCGGCCTCAGCCTGTTCTATATGCTCAAATTCGCCTGGAAGGGCAACGGAGAGGCGCAGACACTGACGGGCGGGATGGTGGCGTTCTCGTTCACGGCGCTGATCGACATCTGGGACAATATCTTTCTTCCGGACTTCGACCTGCCGTCGGTGACGTATCTAGGAATGCTGTACCTCGTCTTGTCGCTCATCGTCGTCCTGATCGGAAGGGCCAAGGAGGTGCTGAACCGGCTGCGCTCGTCCGAGAAGCTATCCATCGCCGGACAGCTGGCGGCAGGCATCGCTCACGAAATCCGCAATCCGATGACCGTCATCTCCGGCAATCTCCAGCTCATGCTGATGCGCAAGGAGCAGGAGAGCAGCGTTCGTCTCATGCTGTCGGAGGTAAACCGCATTAACGAGATCATGAACGAGTTTTTGGTCCTCGCGCGGCCGAATGCGCCCCAGTTTGTGGATTGCGACGTCGGGCGGTCTCTGCAGGATGTGCTCGATCTGTTCCGGAACCAGGCAGACACGCGCGGCATTACGTTCGATTACAATCGGGTCGGCCTGCCCTGCGTACTGAGGGGCGATCCGAACCAGCTGAAGCAGGTGTTCATTAATATCGTGAAGAATGCGATCGAGGCGATGCCGAACGGGGGACGGATCTGTGTTCGGATTGTCAAAAAGAGCCGGGACCGGTTCCTGATCCGGATCGCCGACGAAGGAACAGGCATCGACGAGAAGGATTTGGCCAAGCTGAGCACGCCCTTCTTCACGACCAAGGAGAACGGGACAGGGCTCGGGCTGTCGATCAGCCGCAAGATCGTCGAGGAGCATGGGGGCACGCTTCGCTGGAAGGCAGCCTATCCGAAGGGCACCGTCGTCGAGATCGAACTGCCTGTCCGGGTCAAATGGTGGGCGCCGGTCAGGGAGCAGGAGCCATCCGAGGCCGGCTTGTGAGGAAGACGGTCGGCGGGTATACTGGAAAACGAGAAGCGAATGGCGAGTGCCCGGAACGAATGGAAACGGATTTCGCAAGATGGGGACCAGAAGGCGGGCAATGAGGGAGGCAAGAAGGACGTGAGCGTGGATCGCAGGAAGATGATCGTGGAAGCGGCGGGTAAGTCGTTTTCGCTGTTCGGCTACAAAGCGACGACGATGGACCAGGTGGCGAAGATCGCCAACGTCGGCAAAGGCACGATCTATACGTTTTTTTCCAACAAGGAAGAGCTGTTCGATGAGATCATGCGGAATTTCATTGCGGAAATGAAGGATATTGCGGAGCGGAAAATCGAGCAGGGTGCCCCGTTTTTGGACAACCTGAACCGGGTGCTGTTCGAGATGCTGGATTTTCGGAAGACGCACGAGCTGACGATCAAGCTGTCCCACGAGGTCATGGAGCTCGGCACGCCGGCCGCCCAGGATGGGATGCGTAAGGTCGAGCAGGCGATCCTTGCCTACTTGAGAGGGTATATTGAAGAAGCGGTCGCCCAAGGGGATCTGCGGGCGTGCGATCCGGAGAAAACAGCCTTTGTCATGCTCAAGCTGTACATCGCGCTCGTATACGACTGGGAGCGTTCCCACTCTCCGCTGTCCAAGCAGGAGATTGCGGAGCTGTTCCAGCTTTATCTGATAGAAGGCTTGGCACCCGCCCGATAAACAGGCGGGTGTTTTTTTATGGGAGCCAAGCCCCGTCTCCCAGCCGACGCCTCGTCTAGCGAAGCGCAGCCAGCCCCAAGCGGTCCGCCGTCTCACGGACGACGGCGGCGAGCGGCTGCCGCACGACCGGCTCGCCGGCGGCCGCGTTCACCAGCTCCGCCGCCGGCGCCATGGAGAGCTGCGCCGCACAGACGGAGCGGTCCGGCTGGCTGCGGAGGAGCCGCTCCAGCCCGTCCCGGACGGCGGCCCGATAAGCGTCGGCGCGCCCTTGCATCAGCAGCGGGAACGTATCCGGCAGCAGTACGGCCTCGGCTGCCGGAGCAGGGAGCCCGCGTGCTTCGGCTTCGGCGGCAAGCCGCTCCATCGTGCCCTGGACGGTGGCGGGGTTCGTAAAAACGAGCGTGAGCGGCGTCCGTTCTCCGCACAGCTCGGCGAAGAAGGGCGCGTCGATCGTTATGACCGGCGTCTCCGTGCTGCTGTCAGCTTCGGGCGGGAGGTAGGCCGCGAACAGCGTGCAGGTGACGAGGACGCCGTCGGCGCCGGAGCCAGCTATCCAGCCGAGCCTGTCGGCGACCTGGTGCCGGATGGCGGCGGAAGAGAAGCCGGGGTCGGATTTGCGGCGGTCGAAGCCGGGATCGACGTAATGCACCAGCTCCACGGCGTGCGAGGCGAAGCCGGCCTCCACAAGAGGGATATTGGAATGATGAGCATGCAGACAAGCGAGCGTGCGGGTCAAGGAACCGTCTCCTTTCGGCCAGTTGGTTTATCGGGTGAATCATTCCCCATAGGAAGGATCGAACAGAACGACCCGCTGCCGAGTCCGTGGACTAGAGCGGGTCGTTTTTGCTGGATAGGGACGGCTATCTTACGTCCCGCTTGGCGAAGACGAGCATCGAGAGGCCGAGCAGCAGGGCGATGTAGGCGGCGATGACCGTGAGCGAGAGGCCGAGCGTGAAGCCGGCCGGCGGCATGCCGCCCCCGCTGACGAGCGGGTCCGGATCGTAGACGGCCAGATCGGTATGACGGAAGATCAGCAGCTTGGACCAGCGGTATTTGCTCACCATCATGCTGACGAGGCCCCCGACAAAATAGGCGATGAGCGAGACACTGAGAGCCAGCCCGATCCCGCGCAGCGCAACGCCGAGGAAGAACGAGAGCGACGTTAGAAACACCATGCGGGGCAGATCGTACACCGCCGTTTTGATGAGCACGAGAGCCGGGGGCGTATCCGCCTGAATGCCGAACAGCCCCGTTCCGATCAAGAGGCCGCCGGCGACGATCAGCGCGTCTGCCGCCAGCAGCACGAGCAGCACTGCGACGAACTTGGACAGGAGGATGGAGGTGCGGCTCGACGGGCGGATGAGCAGCTGCTTGATCGTGCCGTCCCGGTATTCCTCGGAGACCGATTGGGCGCCGATGGCGAGTGCGAAGACGGTCACGAACAGGCTGAGCCCCGCGTACATATTCGAGGCAAAATCCATCTGGTCGATGCGGGCGGCCGTCTCGGGAGCGCCGAACCGGAAGACGAACCCCGCTCCCAGCAGTACGATGATCAGGAACAAATAAAAATAGCGCGTCTGGCGCTTGCTGTGCAGCTTCATCAGCTCGTTGCGGACCAAGGCGAAGAACATCAGACACCGCCTCCTTTCGTTAGCTCCAGGAACGTGTCCTCAAGAGAAGGGGCCAGTGTCCGGATCTGGTACAGCCGCAGTCCGCCCTCTGTCAGTACGGTCACGAGCTCGGGAATTTCCTCGCGTCCGAGCTCGACGGTCACCTGGTTGCCCTCAATCAGCACCCCGGCGAACGCCTGCAGCAGGACGGCGGCCCGGGCGCCGTCGCTCACCTCGAAGCGGACCGGCAGCCGCCGGTCCTCGCTCTCCCCTCCGGGATGCACGAGACGCTCGTCCACCAAGCGGCCCTCCTGAATAATGAGCACCCGGTCGCACATCAGCTCGATCTCGCTCAGCAGGTGGCTCGAGACGATGATGGCGAGCCGTTCCGTTCGGGCGAGCAGGCGCAGATAATCCCGCAGCTGGCGGATGCCGGCAGGGTCCAAGCCGTTCGTCGGCTCGTCCAGGATCAGGATGGAAGGGTGGTGCAGAAGCGCTTGGGCGATGCCGAGCCGCTGCTTCATGCCGAGCGAGTAGGTGCGCACCTTCTTGTCAATCGCATGCTCCAGATCGACGAGCCGAACGACCTCCGCCATCCTCTCGGCGGAGACCGGGGTGGGGCTCATGCGGGCAAAATGCAGCAGGTTCTTCCGGCCGCTCATATAGCCGTAGAGCTCCGGATTCTCAACGATGGCGCCGACATGGGCCATCGCCTTGCCGCGCTCCTTGCGGATATCGTGGCCGGCTATCGTAATCGTTCCCTTGGTCATCGAGATGAGGCCGACCATCATGCGGATCGTCGTCGTCTTGCCCGAGCCGTTCGGCCCGAGAAAACCGTATATTTCTCCGCGTTTGACGGAAAAGGACAGGTTGCGGATGATCTCGGCGCCGCCGATCGTCTTGGAGACGTTCTCGAGACGGACCACCGTTTCTTCGGTTGGCACTAGACTTCCTCCTTGGGGCCGGAGCCCAAATTTGTTCCCTACCATCATAGGAGATTCCGCGTCAAAAAACAAAGGGGCACTCCGAAACGGGGAGCTGGCGGGCAATAAGCCGGTAAGGAAGAGGAGGGGAAAGAGCGGACAAAATCGGAGGAGATTCGGAGTGGGCGTGCGAGAACGTAAGAGGCTGGCCGGATGCCAGAGAAGGGACGGACACGCCGTCCCTTCTCCCAGTTCCTGTTCCCCTTCCCGCCTCTCGGGTTTCCTAGCCCGTTGAAGGGGCGGGAGGCGTTTGCCCGGCGAACAGCCCCTCCTCGTCGCTCTCTCTCGGCGGACACTCTGCCCGCTCTCTGCGTTCCCCTCTGTCCGGGGGGAGAGGGTACTTCGCGGTAAGCCGGGAGGCCGGCATCGTAATCAGCTTGGGGACGAGGAGCTCCGTCCGCACATGCAGCCGTTTCCGGCCTTCGGGGTGAAGCACGGTCAGAAGAAAACGAAGGTAGGCCTGCGTCAGCCGAGTCGTCCAGCCGGGAGGCAGGTCCTGGACCGTGAAGCCGAGCCGGCGGGCTCCCCGGTGAATGATGCTGATGCCGTATAAGCCTTTGACGCTGCGGAAGGCCGGGTTGGTCTGAAGCAGTCTGCTAAGCGACGGCAGCAGGCTGCCCGTCCGGTGGGCCAGCTGAAGAGCGAGCTGGACCTGGCTGCCGGTCTGGCGGCTGAGCCTGAGCAGCTCGGCGTTGTCGAAGTGCAGCTCCGCGACGGTATCGCCGGGGAGGAGCTGCTCCCCGTCCGAATAGACAATCGGCTCGCCTTTGTAGGAACGCACGCGCAGCTTGAGCAGCGGGTCGGTGGGGTCGACCGGCCGGATGCGGAACAAGAGCAGGAACAGCCGCTCCCAGCCCATCCAAAGGCCGACGAACGCCCGCTTTGCCCATCCTTTGGACGGGACGCCGGACGGCGCATCCGGCGTAGAAGCAGCCGCCGCCATGGAGTTCCCGGCTGTGGCCGTTCCGGCGGCAGGCCCGCCTGCGGCTGGCGCGGGATGCCCATCGCCGGATGCGTCTCGTAACCGGGTGCCTCGGCCGGGTGCAGCCGTGGATTCAGCCTGCGGCTCTTGGGCGACAGCCGCCTGGAACGCGGCCGCTTCCTGCCAGCGGAACGCCGGCTGAGAGCCGCCCGCGGCCGTGGACGGCATGAATTCGTCGAGCCGCACGAACCGGAGCGGTCCCCGGTTCCACTCCTCCAGCGCTCCTTCGAGAGCGAGCAGCATCTGCTGGGGAGCGTCGGGATCGGCCCCGAGCGTGGCCCCGCTGTCATGCAGGAGGACGACGGAGCCTCCTTTGACGCGCCGGAGCAAGCGCAAGCGGAGCGTGTCCGCGCCGGGCCGGCTGTTCCAGTCCCGGATCATGACGGACCAGAGCACAATCGGATTGCGCCGGGTGAGCAGCAGGTCTCCGAGATTGAGCACGCCCCAGGGAGGCCGGTAATAGAACGGACGGACGCCCGTGATGCTCTCGACGATGGCGGCCGTCCGGTCGATCTGGCGCTTGCGGACGGAGGACGCCCGCAGCAGCCAGTTCGAGACATGGCGGTAATTGTGAATGCCGATCAGATGGCCCTCTTCCTGAATCCGGCGGATCAGGTCGGGATGGGCCTCTGCTTTGTGTCCCAATACGAAAAAAGTAGCCCGTATCCCATGCTTCCCGAGCAAATCGAGCAGGCGTGGGGTATAGGCCGGGTCGGGGCCGTCGTCAAACGTCAGGGCAACCGTATCGGGGATGCGGCCTTTGCGGATCACCCTCCAGCCGAACACGCGTGTGAGCAGCCAGGGGGTGGCCATGTACAGCCCGACGTAGGCGAGGACGGCATAACCAGCGTAGTACAGCACAGCACCGTTCCTCCTTCGATCCCATGGTTAGCGGGCGGCAAAGGCTGCCCGGGTTTTGCGGAGAGCTTTCGCCGGCATCCGGACGATCGGACTCTGTCCGCTATCGGCGCTCGCCTGCAGCACGGCCCGGAGCGTCTTGAAGGCAGCGTTGCGCGTCCGCAGCATGCTGGCTCTCGCCCGCATCGCCTCCAGCTCCTCTGGATGGGCCAGCAGACGGCCGAGCAGGGCCGACGGTGCCTCTCCGGGAGCCGCCTGGACGGCCAGGCCGGCGCGGTTCAGGTAGGCGGCATTGTCCTGTTCTTGGCCGGGCAGCGGCTTGACGAGCAGCATCGGCAGCTTCATCGCCGTCGCTTCTGCCGTAGAGAGACCGCCCGGCTTGGTGATCATCACATCAGCCGTAGCCATCAGCTCGTGGATCTCCTCCACGTAGCCGGTTACTACCAGCTTATGCCGGCATTGCCCGGCTCTTGCCTCCAGCTGCCGCTTCAGCTTGTCGTTGCGGCCGCAGACGATTACGAATTGAACGAGCCGCCCGCCGTAATCGGCAGCCAGCATATCGTCCAGGCCGCGTCCGAACATGCCGAGACCGCCTCCCATGACGAGCACCACCTTGGCCTTCCGGTCGAGGCCGTACTTGTCGCGGAGGGCCGCCCCATCCTGCCGGACGGCGAATTGGGGGCGGATCGGAATGCCGGTCACCGAGACGTCCGACGGCTGCACGCCTTGGCGGACCAGCAGGTCGCGGACCTGCTGCGAGCCGACGGCATACCGGTCGGTGCCCGGATGGACCCAGTAGCTGTGATCGGTATGATCCGTGATGACCGTGACGGTCGGCACCGTCGTTAGCCCGTGTGTCTTCAGCACAGACATGGCTGCGGCCGCCGACGGAAACGTGCTGACGACGACGCTCGGCCGAACCGTCAGGAGCAGCTCCAGCATGCGGCCCAGCTGGAACAGGCGGATCCGCTTGAACAGCTGCGAATAGGTATTATCTGTTCTTGTCAGGCGGAACAGGTAGCCGTACAGAGAAGGAAAATGCTTGATCCACTGCAGGTAGCAGTATTTGCCGAGCTGATGAATACGCGGATGCGTCCATTCCATGAAGTCGACCACCTCGACTTCTGCCTCGGAATCATAGTGGCCGCTTGCTTCGAGAAGCGCCTGCGCCGCCTGCTTGTGCCCGTCTCCGAGACTTCCGGTGAGGATCAGGACTTTCGGTTTTTGCAAGGTTGGAAGCAAGGTCGTACCCCCCTTAAACACATTGTGATTCGTCTCTTTAAAGTTTAGCCGGCTTGCCGGAGCCCCGGTATCGTCCGGGGACGGTGCCGGCACCTGGACTTTGGTCCGGGACTTGACCAGACCTGAACGGTTGTCCATTCTCGCCCTTGCCGTCTCTCTTTATCATAAGCGAGATTCCTTACTAAATTTCTTGGGAAATCATAAAGATTTTCTTAACAGTTCTGCGCTTCCCAAGCTTGGCGATCTAAATCCGGCTTGGCTGCTCCAGGAAAACATCCGCGCGCAGCGATGGATGGCCGCCATGCGAAGCGAGAAGGCACCCCGCGCTGGAGCACGCGAGGGCGCGTAAAGGCGCTTCCCCAAGCTTGGCGTCAAGGCATCACATCCGGGAAGCACTGCGCCAAAAGCGCATAAAGACGCGTCCCGAGCGGCCCGGCAGCGGGCCAGGCGAGCGCGGACTGTGTCCCCCGAGTTCCTAACCCGAGCCAGCAGGGCCTGTTGTCTTTCCGACAGGAGGACAGCAAGTTCTTTTCTTTCTTATTGTATACCCCATTTTCAGCAGAAGGAAAGTGGTCATAGGACCTGGTCACTGCCTTACGTTATACTGAAAGCGATGTCACAACTCTCGGGAGGGCCATATGGACAAAGTGAAGCTCGGGATCATCGGAATCGGCAATATGGGCACCAGCCATTCGGGCTACCTGGCGGCCGGCGAAGTAGACGGCGCCGTGCTGGCGGCAGTATGCGACGAACGCGAAGACCGGCTCGCATGGGCGCAGGAGCGGATGGGAGAAGGTGTCAAGAGGTTTGCGAGCGCGGACGAGCTGATGAGGTCCGGCGAAGTGGACGCGGTGCTGATCGCGACGCCCCATTACGACCATCCGCCGCTTGCGGTTCAGGCGTTCCGCCACGGGCTGCATGTGCTGACGGAGAAGCCGGCGGGCGTCTATACGAAGCAGGTGAGGGAGATGAACGAAGCGGCCCGGGCGAGCGGCAAAGTATTCGGGATCATGTACAACCAGCGGACCAATCCGCTGTACGCCAAGCTTCGGGAGCTCGTCACCTCGGGGGAGCTCGGAGAGATTCGCCGCACCAACTGGATCATTACAAATTGGTACCGGCCCCAGAGCTATTACGATTCCGGCGGCTGGCGGGCGACGTGGGCCGGCGAGGGCGGCGGTGTGCTGCTCAACCAGGACCCGCATCAGCTTGATCTGTGGCAGTGGACGGTGGAGATGATGCCCAAGCGGGTGCGGGCATTCTGCGCGTTCGGCAAGTATCACACGATCGAGGTAGAGGACGACGTGACCGCGTATGTCGAGTACGAGAACGGGGCGACCGGCCTGTTCGTCACGACGACCGGAGAGGCGCCGGGCACGAACCGGTATGAGGTCTCGGGGGACCGCGGCAAAATCGTCATCGAGGACGGCCGGCTTGTCTTTTGGCGGCTGCGCGAATCGGAGCGCGCGTTCAACGCTCGGTACACGGGAGGCTTCGGCCAGCCGGAATGCTGGCGCTGCGATATCCCCATTGCCGGCAAGGAGACAGGACATAAAGGCATTACGCAAAACTTCGTGGACGCGATCCGCAAGGGAACGCCTCTGTTGGCGCCGGGGGAGGAAGGCATCAAAGGGCTGACTCTCTCGAATGCGATGCACTTGTCCGCGTGGACCGACGGGTGGGTGGACCTGCCGTTGGATGAGGAGCTGTATTATAGCAAGCTGCAGGAGAAAATCCAGACTTCCACGTTTCGGAAGGAGACGGCGGAGCGGACGATGTCAACCGAAGGCACGTATTAAAGGCATCCGGCGAAGCGGCCGTGGAAGGAGTCCTTAGGCGCGCTCGGCACCACCGTTCGGCGCCGGAAGCCCCTTTGGCCGGGGGCGCTCGGATGCCAAGCCAAGCAATAACGCCATAGAGCCTGCGCAATCCGCGCAGGCTTTTTTGGGCTGCGCGGATTGCGCAGCCTGCCGGTCTCCGGTCAGTTCGTCTCTCCGGTCGCTGGATCGACCGGCGGGATCGAGCCGGGAGCCGCGGGCCGCCCAAGCGGCGGTGTGGAACCGGCGGAGGGGCTCGCATCCGCCAGCGGCTCCGTGCCGGAGGCCGGGCCCGCACCGGGGAAGGCGGGAGCCGGCCCGGGATCGGCGGGCGTCCCGCCGGGCGGCAAAGCGGCCGCGGACGGACGCGCGCCCGCAGGCGACGCCGTGCCAGCGGGCGGGCCGTCGCCGGGGAAGGCGGGAGCCGGACCGGGATCGGCCGGAACCGCCAGCTGTCCCGCGGTGCGGTTGCTCACCGAAACCGAATCCCGCGGCGCCGCCTCGCCCGACCGGTCCGCCTCGCCGAATAGCGCCCGGCTCAGCTTGGACAGCTTCTCCATCAGCTTGCCGGAGCCTAAGCCGGTAAGGAACGACAGCCCCATCTTGCCCTCAAGCGAATCGGACAGCTTCAGCAGGAACAGGCCGCTGTCGAGGAGCAGGATGAGAAAGACGGCTGTACAGGCGCACAGCCAGGGGCGGGACAAATACCAGTACGTCCAGCGCAGCCCCGTCGTACCGTCGAAGAACCGATGCAGGTTGCGGAGGGCGTAAATCGTGCCGCCCAGCGCTCCGCTCAGTCCGAACAGCCCGGTGTCCCGCAGCTGGACGAGCCCCAATCCATGCCAGTCCCCCGCCGGACTCATGGCGAGCAGCAGCAGCGTGGCTGCCATACCGCCCAGCAGCCACCCGCCGAGATACAGGAAGATGATGCGGCGCCGCCTCTGTTCCTCCGCCATGTTCTCACTTCCTTTGCGCATAGTGGGTGATACAGTGTATGCGCGGGAGTCAAGCGGGTATGAGCAGCTGCTCGGCCAAGCAAAAAAGGGCGGGGCGCGGCAGAGGACCGGATTCGAGGAGCGGCGGGCTTGCGGCCTAAGCCGTTGTTCGGCGCTGACGGCCGGCCGCTGGGGAACCAGGGTTCCGCCTAACCCAACCGGTCGGGTCCCTTTCGAAGGATGGTTGACCCACCAAGGGGCTTCGCCGCGAGCGAAACAGGGAAGCCGCTCTCGGGGAGGCGTGCGGGCAGCAAAAAAGCGCTCCGCCTGGCCGGTAAGTCCGGACAAACGCGAGCGCTACAGCGGATGGGATTCCAAATAGTCCAATAATTTCTGCGAACCGATATGAGGGCTCTCGGGCTTCTGGATGCCGCGCATCCATGCCCGTCTGCGTTCGAACTCGTCGCGGTGGCGGACGAGCCGCTCAAACCAGCGGTCGATCGTAGAACGTGAGACGATCTCCTCGGCATAGCCGTTTTCGAGGAAGTATAGGCTGTTCTCTTCTTCCTGCCCGGGAATCTGGTTATAGAACAGCATGGGCAGGCCTTTGGCCAGCGCCTCGGTGCTCGTCATGCCCCCGGGCTTGGTAACGAGCAAATCGGCTGCATCCATCAGTCGGTCCACCTGCTTGGTGAAGCCGAGCAGACGGATGTTCGGATGGGCCAGAGCGGGCTCGCTCTCCATCTGCTCACGCAGCTTGTCGTTGCTGCCCGTGCAGAAGACGAGCTGCAGCCGGTCCCTCCATTCCGTCATGTAGCGGATCAACGCCTCGTCGCCCAGCAGTCCCCATCCTCCTCCCATGACGAGGACGGTCGGCAGGTCGCGCAGACCAAGCTCCTCCCGCGCGGCCTGCTGGTCGCGGGTGATCCAGAAGTCCGGGTGAACCGGAATACCCGTCACCTCAACGCGTTCTTCGCTTACGCCGTGCGCGAGCAGCTTGCCGCGCACCTCGGGCGTCGAGACGAAGTACCGATTGACCTCGGGATCGATCCAGGTGCCGTGCGCGTCGTAATCCGTAATGACGGTAATGAGCGGCACCTGCAGCCCCGCCCGCTTGAGCCGCGAGACGACCACATTGGGGAACGGGTGCGTGCAGACGATCAAGTCGGGGCGGAGCTGACGGATGATGGCCGCGGTGCGCCCGTAGAAGATGCGGTGCAGCGCGAGCTGGGTGAGCTTGTTTAGAGACTTTTTGTATTGATACCGGTAGAGCATCCCGTACAGCTTGGGCTGGCTCATAACCGCCTTGCGGTAGGCGGAAAAAATCCACGGCGCGATCGTCGGATGCTGGAACGCTCCCAGCTCCAGCACACGGGTCAGCACGTTCGGAGACAGGCTGCGCAGTCCCACCGAGAGGGCGTGGGCCGCTTGCGTATGGCCGGAGCCGAAGCCCTCGGAGAGTAGGAGAACGCGTTTTTTCTTCACGAAATTTCACCTGTCCTCATCGAGCCCGACAAGGTGCCGGCCTGGCCGGATCGGGCAAACTAATCGTCTTTCTATTATACGGGAAGGATTTGCTCTTATGAAAGCCGATGACAAGCGTGTTACATCATACCACGAGAAGGGAGAGAAAACCAAGAATCCGTGTGCCCGAGACCGGCCGTGCAAGATTAGCCGGGCGCCGGCGCAGGCTTGCGTTCGAGCGGCTCAGGGAGTCAGGCGGGGAACGTGCCCCGGTCGTTCTTTTTTTATTCTTCGTACCGGTTCGATTGGGCACGCCATTTGGGACGCTCGTTCATATACTGAACTATATACGCCGTGTAACATAGGGCGGCAGCCTTTGCGGGTTTAAGACATGGAGCCGCCGTCAACACTGGGAGGGAGAGGCCGGCTGCTTGACAGCCGCGATGAATGAAGGAGGGGTAACGATGTTGGCTGACAGCTATCGTGTTCTGGATAAGCTTCGCTTGCCCAATGGCCTGTATCTGGCCAGTCTTTCGTCGGATTACCGCTACATCTGGATACGGGACTGCGTCTACATGTCCTTGCCCTATCTGGACCATTCGGGGGGACTCTATGAGCAGACCTATTACCGGCTGTTCGATCTGTTCCTCGAATACGAATGGAAGCTGGATATTTTGTGCCGGCATAAGCCAACCTGGGAATGGGAATATCTGCATGCCCGCTATTCCGGTGACGTCCGCGAGATTCACGACCAAAACTGGGGCCATGTGCAGCATGACATGATCGGGGCGTTCCTGTTTGGAGTAGGGGAGGGGCTCGCGAGAGGCAAGGCAATGCTCCGCGGCGAGGCAGACCGGCGAATCCTCCAGAAGCTGGTCACCTACCTGGCGAACGTGGAATACTGGCACGACCCGGATAACGGCATGTGGGAGGAATGGCGGGAGGTCCACGCTTCTTCGGTGGGTGCCTGCGCCGCCGGGCTGCGAGCGGTGAGGACGTACGTCCATGTTCCCGACGGCCTGATCGACAACGGTCTCGCCGCGCTGCTTCGCCTCTATCCGCGCGAAAGCGCCGACAAACCCGCCGATCTCGCCCAGCTGTCGTTAGTGTACCCCTATCGGGTGCTGACCGGTCTTCCCGGAGAACGAATCGTTGAGCAGATCGAGCGGCGGCTCCTCCGGGAGCGAGGCGTCATCCGCTACGAGGGGGACAGCTATTACAGTACGCTGGAGCGGGAGCACGGCAGAGGTAAACCGCTTTCGTTCTACTACGGCACCGAGGCGGAGTGGACCTTTGGGCTGCCCTGGCTGGCGCTGTGTCACTTCGAGCTTGGGCGCCGCGAGGAAGCGCAAGCGTACGTAAAGCGGACGGAGGAGCTTATGGTGGAGCCCGGCGTATTGCCCGAGCTGTACTACAGCGGGCGGGCTGAGCCGAACCCGAATACGCCGCTCGGCTGGAGCAGCGCCATGTACATTCTGGCGAAGGAAGCGGTGTGCGGGATCCGCTATAGGCAGCCGGAGGCGGATGCAGGTTAGTAGGGGGGGCGGCGCGGAGCCGCCTCCCTTCGCGTTTGACCAGGGCAGGTTCTTTTGAAGATAATCCGACGAGGCTAATCGTCGGGTTTTTTTGGCTGCCCAGATAAATAACGGGGGGCATATTTGGCGGCGAGGCGCGGATGCTATAGCAAGGACTACTTTATCTGAATCCGTTCTGCGAACATAAGGAGGGGTAGGAATGAACAAGCAAACGCGCCGTCCCCGGACGCTGCTGCAGGCGGCAACCGTCTCGGCGCTCACGGTCTGCCTGCTTGCCGGCTGCGGCACGCAGCAGCAGGGAGCGGCGGGAGGCAAGAGCGGGATGCGTTCCACGTCGCTCCCCGGAGGCGGGACCACAGGTGGCGGCGGAGGCGGCGGGACAGGCGGAGCGGGGGGGCGCAGCTACGGCCTTGATACGCTCGGCACGCACCGCAATACGCGAATGGAGTGGAGTCCGTACCTGGCCCGCAAGCTCGAGGAGGTGCCCGGCGTCCAGAAGGCCAAGGCACTTGTGACCGACAGCAACGTCTACGTAGCCGTCAAGTTGTCGGATGAGGTTACCCGGACCGATCAGACGCCGCCCGGCATGTCCGTCGGCTTATCGGACAAGCGCATCGACCGGCCGGCGCCGACCAGCGTGCCGAACATCCGATCGGGCATCGTGGGCAATTCGTACGACGTGCATAACGGAGGCATGCAGTCTTACAATCACGACGACGATCTGTCGGACATGCCCCGGGCGTACAAGCTCCATCTGGTCGAAAAGGTGCATTCGCTGAGCAGTCCGGCGCTGCAGCATGTCTATGTGTCGGGGAAAGAAGAATTCATGAAGCAGATGGACCGCCTGGAGACCCGAATGGCCGAGGCGGAGGCTAGAAGCCGGGCAAAAGGTGCTTCCGAGCCCGCAGGACAGCCCGAGGGCAGCCCGCAGCAACAGCCGCCGGGCCCCGTTCGGGAGAAGGGTATCCCGAACCGCGAGGGTGTGGGCATACCGCGCAAGACGAACGATACCGGAACGGCGGGCGGCAGCGTCGAAGGCCAGCCGGCGCCCCATTCCGGCGAAAGCCAGCTGCGCGATGCAGGCCTGAAGGATGCGACTCGTCCCGGCTCGCTCCCTTCAGGCTCGGCAAGCCAGCCCGGCGACGGAGGTGTGGGAAGCGGCAAGACCGGTCCGACGCTGCATTCGAACTGGGGCTCGGCTTCGGGTCCCGGAGGCCCCACGATGGCGGACCTCGTGAACGACTTCAACCTGCTTGCCCAAAAAGTGTTTCCAACGACGGACGGCACCGGCTCGTATGGCGGCAGCACAAGCAGCAGCCAGCTCGCGAATCCGCGCGGCAGCTCCACCGATATGATGCGCAGCCGCCGCGACGGCATCCGTCAGCGGTAAAAGTAAGAAAAACGGAGCAAATCACTTTCCCAAGGACGGGTCCACCAGGGCCCGTTCTTTTTTTGCGGTCTGACGAGTGGGGAAGGGATCGGATCCTCACCGTGAACCTTCCGGCGCGTTGGTGTACGGGGTCGCCTGATCGTGGCAGCTTGGAAATGGCAACCTGAACTATAGGCAACCCGGACAATCGTTTACTTGGTTAATAATCAATCCCGACAATGGTCTCTCGCTGTTCCGCCTGCCGCATTCCTCTTCAAATTGCTGTCCCCTCCGGCCTGCGGATTGTGTTAAGATATCCATTATTCGCCAGATGGGCGGCGTCCGCCGTCTTGTCCGAAACCGGATGAAGAAGGGAACCGAACAGATGAACTCAGGAAAACGCCAGGTGGTCCTTATTTCGCTCATTACGGCCGCGTGCCTGCTGGGAGACTCCATGCTGTACATCGTCCTTCCCCTGCACTATTCGGAAGTAGGCTTGCAATCATTGTGGGAGGTCGGGGTGTTATTGTCGGTCAACCGGTTCGTCCGGCTGCCGCTTGCGCCGCTGGTCGGCTGGTTTTACAAAACGTTCCGCGCCCGGACCGGCATCACCATCGCCGTGCTGCTGGCGGCCGTTACGACGTTCTGCTACGGGCTCGATTACGGCTTTCCTTTTCTCCTGGCCGCCCGCTGCCTGTGGGGAGTGGCCTGGACGCTGCTGCGGCTGGGCGCCTTCTACTTGATTATCGATCTGTCTGACGCAGGCAATCGGGGCTACCTGATGGGAACGTACAACGGGCTGTACCGCCTCGGCAGTCTCGGCGGCATGCTGGCGGGCGGGCTGCTTGCCGACGCCTACGGTCTGCCCTTCGTCGCCACCGTATTCGCTGCAGTCAGTCTGGTGGCATTGCCCGCCGCCTGGCTCTCCGTCTCCGAGGCGTTGGGGGAGTCGGCCGGACGGGAGGGTGCACCTGCCGCCCGGGCATTGACGATGCGATGGAACGCGACCTGGCTGAAGGCGCTTGGGACCGGCCTGCTGATCGCCATGGTGTACCAGGGCATCTTCACGGCGACGCTCAGTCACCTAACCGAGGAGGCGGCCGGAACAATCCCGATCGCGGGCTTCGTGCTTGGCTCCGCCGCGCTCGCCGGCATTCTTCAGGCGATCCGCTGGGGCTGGGAGCCGCTCCTTGCTCCCTGGGTCGGCAAGCAGTCCGACGGACGATGGGGAAGGGACCGGCTGCTGGGCGTCAGCCTACTGGCGGGGGCGCTCCTCTATGCGGCGCTTCCGCTCCCGATGCCTCTAGCCGTCTGGCTAGCCGTCGTGCTCGGCGTGCAGCTGACGGCCACGGTGCTGACGACCGTCGCCGATACGGTCGCCACCGATTTGGCCGCGGCCGACGGCAAATCCGTCATGACGACGTACAGCCTGGCGACCGACCTGGGAGCGGCTCTCGGCCCGTTCCTCGGGTACACGGTGATCGAAGGCTTCAGCACCGGTACACTCTACCTGGGGACGGCTGCTGTTCTGCTGGTCATGGCGGTGCTGTGGTCGCCATTGGCCCGGGGCCGGCGGGTCCACTATAGGCAGGAGCAGACACCCTGACAAGCAAAAGAGGAGCAGACGGATCAACCGTCTGCTCCTCTACTTGTTTGGAAAACACTGCGAATGATTACTTATAGGTCCCTTAACGGGGTTAAGGGAGTCGGGGCCCCCGTAAAGTAATCGGACTAAGCAGCGGAGCATCCTCTTCACTTTCTGGGGATTACTTATATACTGTAGGTGCCGATGTCCAGACTGTCCATAATCTGCTGCCGCAGGTCGACGAACGCCTGGCTATTGCGGGCGCGCGGCCGGGGCATGTCGGCCGTCAGCTTTTGGATGATCCGTCCCGGCCGGGGGCTCATCACGTAAATCGAGTCGGCCAGATAGACCGCTTCGTCGATGTCGTGCGTGATGAGCACCATCGTCTTGCCGGTGCCGCGCCACAGCTTGATCAACTCGTTCTGCATCTGCAGGCGCGTTATCGCGTCCAGCGCGCCGTACGGCTCGTCGAGCAGCAGCACCTCAGGATCGACAACGAGCGCGCGGGCGATGGCGACGCGCTGCCGCATGCCGCCGGAGAGCTGATGCGGATAGTAGCGCTGGAAGCCGTCGAGGCCGACTTTGTCCAGCACGGCGTTCACCCGCGCGCGCTTCTCCTTCTTGTCGACGCCGGCCAGCTCGAGGCCGAAGCCGACATTGGCCTCGACCGTACGCCACGGATAGAGCGCGTGCTCCTGAAAGATCATGACGCGCTGCGGGTCCGGGCCGGCGATCGGCTTGCCGTCCGCCAGCACTTCGCCGGTCGTGGCGGTCTCCAGCCCGGCGAACATGCGCAGCGCCGTGCTCTTGCCGCAGCCGGAATGGCCGACGATGACGGCGAATTCGCCTTTTTCCACCTTCAGATTGATGTCCGAGAGCACCTGAAGGGATCCGAACGACTTGTTCACCTGTTTAAGCTCTAGACTCTGCATGTTATTGATCCCCTCCCGATACGTAACGCCAGTGGAGCAGACGGCGCTTGAGCTTCTCGAGCAGGACGAGATCGATGACGGCCGCGATCGTGCCGATCACGATGATGCTGAGGAGAACGCCCTGCATATCCGCGATCTCCGACCGGTAGCTCAGGTAGCGGCCGAGACCGACGCTGGCGCCGCCGACCATCTCGGCGGAGATGAGGGAACGCCAGGCGTTGCCGAACGAAACCTGAGCGCCGGTAACGAAGGCGGGAAGCGACTCGGGTGCGAACACCTTCGTCAGCAGCTGGCCGCGGCTCGCGCCGAGCGTTCTTGCCACCTCGAGATGGGTCCGGTTGACGCCCTCGGTGCCGTTCAGCACGGACAGCGCCATCGGGAAGAAGCTGGCGATCGTGATAATCGTAATGACGGTCAAATCCCCGAAGCCGAGCAGGATCATGAAGAACGGAACCCACGTGATCGGCGGGATCGACTGCAGGATCGAGATCAGGCTGCGCAGGTAGACCGCGAACGTCTTGGAGACGCCGCCGAGCAGACCGAGCAGGGCTCCGAGCAGGCAGGCGAGCGGGTAGCCGAGCGCCAGCCGGTAGAGGCTCTTGAAGAAGCCTGTGGTGAATTCTTCATTGGTAAAGATACGGGCAAGCCGGGGCATCACGTCGACGACCCCGGGAAGCAGGAACGGCTTGCCGATTGCCGTAGCTGCGAGCTGCCAGATGGCGAGCAGGCTGCCGACGGCGGCCAGATACGGCCATGTTTTCGCCCAAAGGCGCGGCCGGCGCCTCACAGCGCCGGCCTTGTTGTTCGTTGGCTGAGGGGCGGGTGCAGGGCTTGCTGGCTGAGTCATCTCGCAATCGCCTCCCGCTTAAGGCTTGAGCTTCTGCTGCCAGCTCAGATCAAGGACGTCTTCCACCTTGACTGGCTTGGACAGAGAGCCCTGAGCCTGCATAATATCCGCGATCTCCTGCATCCGTTTTATCTGATCGGGTGTCACTTCCCATGTGAACACCTGCGAATCGATGGACTCCTTAATGATGCTCGTCGAGGTGACTTTGCCGCTCGGCGTATCGAGCGAGTCGCCTTCGATGAAACGCTTGGTGATGAGCTCTGCAGCTTTCTGTGAATCCTTCTGCAGCATCTCGATCGCCTGCTTCTGGGCGTCCAGCATCCGGTTCACGAGTTCGCGGTCCCGCTTCAGCACATCGCCCGAGGTGATGACGACCATGCACGGGAACGGCCACGATTTGCCGATTTCATAAATCTGCTTCGCGCCGAACTGCTTCTGCGCGATTTTATCGAACGGCTCGAACACGAATGCGGCGTCGACCTGGTTCGCCTGCAGCGCCTGGATGGCGTTGGCCGGCTCGACGTATTTCATGTCGAGATCCTTGTTCGACAGGTTCGCATTCTTCAGAATGACGCCGTTCAGCACGACGTCGGCGGTGCTGCCGGGCTTCTGCGAAGCGAGCTTCTTGCCCTTCAGGTCTTCGACGGACTTGATGGAGCTGTCCTTGTTGACGAGGATGCTGTGAAAGCCGAGCTGCGCGCCGCCGACGACCTTCACGTCCGCGCCCTGGGATGCCCAGGTGAGCGCGTTGGTGAAGCCGAGCACGCCGGCGTCGACCTGTCCGCCGACAATCGCCTTGACGAGGTCGGTGCCGCTCGAGAACAGCTTGAGGTCTACATCGAGTCCCGCTTGTTTATAGAGGCCGGCATCGTACGCCAGAATCGCTTGTGCGTCATCCATGACGTTCAAATAGCCGATCGTAATCTTCTTCGCTTCCTTGACCGCTCCGGGAGAGGCCGAGGAGCCGGTGGCGCTGGGAGACGCCGAGCCTGACAGCACCCCTCCGGGCTGTTCGTTGCTGCAGGCCGAAGCCGTAACAGCGAGCAGGAGCGCCATGCCTGCGACTGCCGTGCGTATCCATCCGCGTTGATTCATGGTTAATCGTATCCCCCAATTCGTCCGGTTGACCGGTCCGAGTAGCTAACCGAATCAATACCAAGTAATCTTATAGGGTTATTATAGGGACGTAGACCTAGATCGTCAAGGCTTTTTCACAGTAAAAACGTCGGATTAAGCAGAATGGGCTCGTCCGCGATATCCCGGCAGCCGGCAGGGAACATTTGGGGACGGCCGGGGATTCCGATATAATGAAGGGATCCTAGAACAGAAATGGAGCAGGAAAGCATGGAACAAATCAAGCAACTGATCGGGGAGCTGGTGGCCGCCGGAAGCCTCCGCCAGGCGACCCTCAGCAACCCGAGGCATAAGGACCCCGGGCAAGCCTCCAAGGTGACCGTCCGGCCGGTGCTGCTGAAGGAGCGGCAGGTGTACCAGTTCGCCTACCAGGTCGGTCCCAAAGTGCTGCACGACAATCTCGAACCGGCGGAGGCGGCAGAGAAGCTGGGAAGCCTGCTGGCCGGCACGTTCAAGCAGGGGCTGCTGCAGGCCGAAGGGACCGACTACCAGGTTCTGGTGAACAAGAAAGGGAAGGCAACCGTGCTCAAGAAGGAGGGACGCGCGTCGAAGGGAGGAACGGCCGTCCAGTCGCACAACCGGAAAAAGAACTACCTACTGGAGGAAGGGACGCCGGTTCCGTTTCTCGTGGAGCTGGGGGTCATGACGCCAGAGGGCAAGGTCGTCGCCGCCAAGTACGATAAGTTCCGGCAGATCAACCGGTTCCTGGAGCTGATCGACGATGTAGTTGCGCATCTGCCCAAAGACCGTCCGGTGCGGGTCATCGACTTCGGCTGCGGCAAGTCTTATCTGACCTTCGCGCTGCACCATCTGCTTCAAGGCCGGCTTCCTTATCCGCCCCGGATCGAGGGGCTGGACCTGAAGGAGGATGTCATCGCCCACTGCTCGCTACTTGCGGAGAAGCTAGGCTGCGAGGGGCTCCGGTTCCAGGTCGGAGACATCGGCCGCTACGAAGAGACGGACGCCGTCGACCTCGTCGTCACGCTCCATGCGTGCGACACGGCTACCGACGCCGCGCTCGAGAAAGCCGTGCGCTGGGGGGCGAAGGTCATTCTGTCCGTGCCGTGCTGCCAGCATGAGCTGTTCGCCCAGGTGAGCAGCGAGGCGCTGGCGCCTCTGCTCCGCCACGGCATTCTGAAGGAGCGGTTCGCCTCTCTCGCCACCGATGCCGCCCGGGCGCAGCTGCTGGAGCTGTCGGGCTACCGGACGCAGCTGGTGGAGTTCATCGATCTGGAGCATACGCCCAAAAATCTGCTCATCCGCGCCGTTTATCAGGGGCTGCCCGACGATTCGCAGCGGAGCCGGCTGGAAGACGACTACCGCTCTTACCGTGACGCGCTCCACATCCGGCCTTATCTGGAGCGGGCCCTCGCAGACCGGCTACCAGCCGGATGGACGGGGCCGGAGGAATCCCGCTAACCGCACAGCGAGAAGAAGGAGCCCGTGTTAGACAACAGCGCCCCGGCCTGCCGTTCCATTCGGAACGTTAGGCCGGGGCGCTGTTTTGCTTGCCTAAATCCGCTAGATGACGCCTTCGTCATGCGCCTTGCGGGACGCCTGCATCCGGTCGCGCACCTCCATCTTGGAGTAGATGCTGGAGATATAGTTTTTGACGGTGCCCTCGGAGAGAAACAGCTTCTCGGCGATTTCCCGGTTGCTGAGCCCGTCCGACAGGCAGTGGAGCACTTCCAGCTCCCGCTCGCTCAGCCCGTAGGGCGGCGATTTCGGAGGCTCGTAGGGTTTGGCCGGCGGCAGTCCGTCGGAGGAGGCTCCCGTCTCGCCGGTCTCGCCGCCTCCCCGGATCTGGGTAATCAAGAGCCGGGCGATGTCCTGGGGGATGAGCGTGCCGCCCCCATGCACCCATTTGATGCCTGCGGCGAGATCCTTCGGGTGGATGGCCTTGAGCAGATACCCCTCCGCGCCGGCGGTCAGCGCGTCGACGACGTACGAGACCTCCTGGAACGTCGTCAGGATGATGATCCGGACTTGGGGGAACCGGCTCTTGATCTGCTTGGTCGCCTCGACGCCGTCCATCTCGGGCATGTGGACGTCCATCAGAATGACGTCGGGCTGCAGCTTTTCGCACTGCTCGACAGCCACCCGGCCGTTCTCGGCCAGCCCGCAGACTTCGATGTCGGGGTCCATGTCGAGCACGATGTGCAAACTTTCGCGAATCAAATCCTGATCGTCGACCAGGAGGAGCTTGAGCGGATTCATGGCTTGGCATCTCCTTTCAATGCTTGGAAGGGCGGTTCCCCGTCCTTAAGCGTACCCGGGACCGGTACGGTGCAGACGACCGTCGTTCCGGCTCCCGGCTCCGACTGCGCATGCAGCTGGCCACCGAGCGCCGCCAGCCGTTCCTTCATGGACGCGAGGCCGAAGCCGCTTCTCAGCTCGTCCGTGCCGATCCCGTCGTCTTGGACGAGCAGCCGGACGACCGAGGGGAGGAATTCGAGCTGAATGCGGACCGCGTTCGCCTGGCCGTGGCGCTTGGCGTTCGTCAGCGATTCCTGCAGGCAGCGGATGAAGGTCAGCTTGACGGGGTTCGGCAGCTCTTCCTCTACGCCGTACTGGTCGATCCGCACCTCAGTCCCCGTGTGCAGCTCGAATTCGCCTGCGAGCCTGGCCACCTGGCGCGAGAGGGGAAGCTTGCCGTCCTCCGGCGCGATCTGGTGGATGCTTTTGCGCACTTCCTCGAGCCCCCGCCGGGTGACGTTGCGCAGCACCTCCAGCTTCTCTCTCGCCTTCTCGGGCGAGTTCTCCATCAGGATGGCGACCGCGTCCATGCCCATGATGACCGAGGTGAACGTGTGGCCCACCGTATCGTGCAGCTCCTTGGCGAGCCGGTTGCGCTCCTCCGTCACCGTCAGATTCTCGACCTGCCGGGCGTACTGCTCTAGCGCTCCGTTCTGCTGGCGGATCAGCTCATACTGCCTGACGTTCTCCTCGAGCAGCCGCTTCGTCTTCTGGTGGGATTGGTGGACCCGCCGGATGCCGTAACCAAGGCCGAAGAAGATGGCGCTGACAAGAATCAGCTGCGTCGTCGTGTTGATCTTGAACGCTTCCTCGGCATCGACGAACGTATAGGAGAGCAGGGGAACGCCAAGCAGAAACACCGGGAGCGTCCACCAAAGCGTGGAGCGGTGGGATAGAAACCCGACAACCACCAGCGGGAACAGCAGTAGGTTGAACGGCTCGCCGGACCGCCAGGTCAGATACAGCTGGGCGCCTCCGATCGTCACCAGAATGATGACCGGGAACCAGCCGAGATGGACATAGCCCGGGCGCCAGACAGCGAGCGGCAGCAGGTTGCACAGCGCGATATAGGCGAAGATGTAGGGCAGGGACAGGCTCGCGCCGGACATGGGCGGCCAAACCATGTAGCTGATGAGCCCAAGCCAGATCCAAGAGGTGAAGACGCCGAACAGCGACCAGTCGATCCAGTGCCATTGTCGTTTTTGCAGCAGCATGACGGCACCCATTTCTCTCATCGATTTTCCCTCATTGTACCGGAAAAGAGGGGGGCGGAGTAGTGAAATCGGTCATATGGAGATGTGACTTTGCCCCATCGGCAAGACAGGGCAAACAAAAACAGCGGAGTCCTAGTCGGACTCCACTGCCATAAGCTCTTGCTTGGAGGAAATGTAGAGGGCCAGCATGGTAAGGAAGAAGCCTAGACTGCAAATCCGGGCGATCCCCTGGTAGGAATAGCTGATGGAAAATCCGACGACCAGGAACACGAGAGCCAGGACGACCAAAAGCGTCGTGCGCCGGGTATAGACGCGGAGCGGCTTTTTGGCCCGGAGCCATCCCCCGCCGGGCGCTCCGCCGGAACGCTGTCCGGAGGAGCCGCCTTGGCCGTAAGGCGCGGCTCCGGGGCCGCCTGCGCCAAATTTCTCGTTCCCGCCACCTTCTAGCCCGCTTCGGTCGGGGCCGGCATCGGGCGCACCCGCGCCCCGGTTCTCCGACGCGAGGACGCCGGGCTCGCCGCTGTAAGAGCCGGCGTCGGCCCCCCCACTGGCATGGATCTCCTCAGCAGGCCGGCCTCCTGCCGCCGAGGAGGCCGTTTCCGACACGCCCCCGGCTCCGCCGGCGGTTTGCTGGCTGCTTCCCTCGCCGCCGCCTCCGCCGCTCTGTCCCAGCCCGCCCTGCTTGTCGGGATCGTTCCCGGTTTTTGTCGCATATGCCTCCGGCGGGAGCGCCCGCTGCCCTTTTTTCTGCCGGACGGCCGCCAGCAGCAAGACGAGCAGGTAATAGAGGGGATGCAGCAGGAGGACAAAGAGCGGAAAGCTGTAATCGGTAAACCGATAGCCCTCCGCGTTGTTGCGGAACGCAAAGTACACCGTGGGGATGATCAGCCATCCGGCCGCCTTGCTGTACAGGCGGTAATCCTTCTTCTGGGTGAAGCTGGCGATGCCGATGAGTATGGCGATGAACGACAACGCTGTATTCAGAATGAAGGCGGGGAAGAATATAGCGAATTCGAACAACTCCACCCGGTCCAGAAAGTCGGTAATATGGACTTGGGCAACGGCCTGATAGGTTGGATAGTTCTGAATCGAGACCAGCTTGCTGCCGAAGACGGCGATGCTGGTCATCATAACATACATCAGCACGACCGCCGACTGGATGAATCCGTGGCGGATCGCCGTCTTCAGCTGAAGCTGATTGGCCACCGTATGCAGGAAGAAGCCGGCGACGAGAAAATCGCCGAGGTAGCTCGCTCCGGCGGGAATGGTGAAGAAGAGATCACCGAGAGGGGCGCTGAAGAACGGCTCGAGCAGCCGGATCGAAATCTCGTTGGCGAGCAGGAACGGAACAGTGATGAGAAGGAGAAGCAAAAGCGGGAGAAGCAGCTCGTTCACCCGCGCCGTCACCTCAATGCCGGCCTGTCCGTAATAGATGAGCACGATTACGAAGAGGAAGAGAAGGATTTCCTCGGGTGTCCGGGGCAAGAGGGTCGTCTTCAGCAAAAAGGTGAAATAGCGGACATCCCGCGTCAGAATGAACCAGATGTTCAGCAGAAGAACCAGATTCAGCACGCTGCCGAACAATCGGCCCGCCAGCTGCAAATTGATGTCGAACAGGTTTTTGCCGGGAAACCGGCGGGCCAGGTAGAAGAACAGACTGCAGATTAGCAGACCGTAGATGATCGGGAAGATCTGGAACAGCCAGGCGTCGCTCCCCGCCACCCGTGTCAGCAGCTGGGGAACGGTGAGCATGGCCGTCGTAATGATGTAGGTCGTCAGCAGCCAGGCCAGCTGGCGGGGGCTAATCAGTTGTTTCTGCATAGTAAACCCCTCCCAGAATCGCTTCCCCGATCGGCCCAAGTAACAAGTTCAGCAAATGCGTAGGCATGTACAGACGAATGTTGAACACCATGCAGAGGAGAAAGACGGCCGTGACCCCGTACAGGATGCCCATCACGCCGCGCGAGACGGTGCGGCTCTTCATTCTCTTCCAGTCACGCAGCAGCAGCAGGACGAATCCCAGGCTGTATAATGTGACGAAGACTCCGTTCATGGCCGTTCACCTCCTACTAATATTTTCGGTCGTCAGGCCCGTCTGCACGATATCGGCTCTCACGTTCACCGTATAAGCGGCTTCGCGTAGCAGCTGGTCCCAGCTGCCTCTGGCCTGCTCCCACTGCTTGGGGTTATGGCGCTTCAGCTGCAGGCCGAAGCCGGGAAAATCCGCGCCGTGTTTGCGGACCGGCTCCAGCGCCTGTAGAATCTGCCGCTTGACCGCATCGGCGGTCTTGTTCTGCAGCATGGACAGCGTACTCGTCTCCGACACCGAAAGTGAGGACAGGTTCTCCCCGACGGCTCCCTTCACGACGGAGTTGATCGTGACGGACAGCCGCCCGTCGGCACCTCTCTCGACATGGGTCGTGGTGGACCCGCGCAGCATGTTGATGGCGAATTGTCCTTCTTCGGTCGAGATCGAGATGAAATACTGGCCGTTCAACCGATCCTCCTTGAGCCATCCGACCCCTTTGGCGCTCTCTCCCTCCAGCAGATCGACCATTTTGAAGCCTTTGAAGATCGCGTAGCCGCTCATCTGGATTTCGCTGTAGGCGTCCTGCTGGCTTTTCTTCTTCACCTCGGCCAGACACGGGATGATCGGATCGGTTCCCGTCTGCATTAGCGCCTGCGCCACATCCTTCAGGTTAATCGTCGCCACACTGTACGTTTTGACCATCTCCCGCGCCGCCTCCGCGGAGAACCGCTCGAGCTGTGGTTCGGCCCGCAGCACGGAATCGGCGCTGCCCTTGGTGACGATCAGGTACGCGGACAGCCGGTTCTCGGGGCTGCGGGCGATGACGTCCATCACATCGCGCAGGCCGACCTGGCGGGCCATATCCTCACCGATCATGAGCACGCGCCGGTGGTTCAGGATGAGGCGGCGCGACATGCGAGACTGCAGCTTGTCGAGAGAGATGTTAATCGTAGGGCCGGTGTCCGAATCGATAAAGAACGGCTTGTCCCCGCCGCTCCCTCCGCCGCCGCCCTTGCCGCCGCCCAGCTTGCCGGCAAGTGGAACACCGATCGAGACGCGGTACTGGCCGTTCGGCTCATAATCGATGGCCGAGGCAAGAACAAAGGCCGTGTCGTTCACCTCACGCCGGTCCCAGCATCCGGCGGTTAGGAGAAGCAGAGGAATGGCTAGCAGGACGCCCGCCCGTTTTGCGATCCGTGTCGGTTTGATGCTCATTGCTAGGACCCTCCTTCCTCCTGGCCGCCGTTCGGATCGGAATTTTCCGGATGCTCGATCCGTTTGCCCTTCTGGCCGTTCTGCTCCATGATCTCTCTCGGCAGCCGGTTCCCCATCTTCACCGCATCCTGGGTGTACGTGTAAGAGGGGCGGGTCTGAATGTCCCAGAGCGGCGGACGAAAGAAGACGTGCTTGGCGTCCTTCCACTTCATGGGAGTCATCGGTGCGAGGAACGGAACGCCGAACGAGCGCAGGCCGGCCATATGCCCGATGATAATCATTAATCCCGCAAGAATGCCGTAGAGGCCGAACATCGAGCCGATCAGAATGAGCGGGAAGCGCAGCATGCGCACCGCTATCGCGCCGTTGAAATGCGGAATGGCGAACGAGGCGATGCCCGTCATCGAAACGACGATCACGATCGGAGCGGAGACAATGCCCGCCTCGACGGCGGCAGATCCGATGACGAGAGCGCCCAGAATTCCGACCGCGGAGCCGACTGCCTTGGGGAGCCGGATGCCGGCCTCCCGGAGCGCCTCGAACACGACCTCCATGAGCAGCGTCTCGATAACCGCGGGGAACGGAATTTGCTCCCGCGCTCCCGCGATGCTTAGCAGCAGGCTGGTCGGGATCATCTCCTGATGGAACGTCGTCACCGCCACATAGACGGCGGGAGTCAGCAAGGAAGCGAACAGAAGCAAATACCGGAGCCAGCGAAGCAAGGTGCCGATCTGGAACCGCTCGTTGAAGTCCTCGGACGCTTGCATGAAGTTGATGAAGACCGTAGGGACGAGCAGCACGAAAGGCGTTCCGTCGATCATGATGGCGAGCCGCCCGGTCATGACGGCCTGCGCCACCACCTCCGGCCGTTCCGTGTACTGAATCTGGGGAAACGGGGAGTAGGCGCTGTCCTGAATAAATTCCTCGAGGTAGCCGGACTCCAGAATCGAATCGATGTGGATGCGGCTGATCCGCTCCTCCGCCTCCTGGATGAGAGCCGGATTCGTAATGCCCTCCATGTAGCAGAGCACGACGTTCGTGTTGCTGTGAAGGCCGACGACCATCGGCTTCATCTTAAGCCGGGGCGACTTGATCTTGCGGCGGATCAGCGACGTATTCGTCCGAAGATTCTCAATGAAGCCCTCCCGCGGCCCACGGATGACCGACTCGGTTTCCGGCTCGCTGACCGAGCGTGTATTGGGGCCGCGGATGCCCATCAGAATCGCCTGGTCGTTGCCCTCGACGAGCACCCCGGTGTCTCCGCCGAGAATACCGAGCAGGAACGGGCCGTATTCCTTCGTCATGGACGTCTGGGTAACGGGAAGCGTCCGGTCAACGATTCTCTGGACATCCACCTCTCCGCCTTCGAGAATCATCAGACATTTCATCGCCTGCTCGACGTCGTCCGTCTTGGCGAGGCCGTCAACGAAGATGGCGGCGGCGGGTATTCCCTTTTCGATATCGAACGACCGGATGACGACATCCGAGCAGTCCCTGAACATCTCCCGGATGACCTCCAGGTTGCGTTCGAGCGACCGGTCGATCGGTTCGTTGTCGAGGTCCTTGAGGAATTCGTAATCGATAGCCGGCGGGCGGTCTTTTTTAGGCTTGCGTTTTTTTGGGTACACTGGGAACACCACCCTTATCGGTAAGATTCGGAGCGCCCGCCGTCCGGAGGCCCGGCGCGCGCCTGGACCCGCCGCGTGGGCCTCACTCATGAGCCGAAAGCGAAGGATCAAGGAGGTGAGCTTCGGTTGAACGGGTGTCTGCTTCTCCTGGTGCTGGTTGTCCTGCAAGGCTTGACCGTCATCCTTCTTGAATTCCGGTATCCTTCCAAAACCGTGGCATGGCTGCTGGTTTTGTTTATTTTCCCCATCCTTGGGTTCATTATGTATGTCCTGCTCGGACGACGTTTCGCCCACGGCCTGCAGAGACGCCGCCGGCAGAAGGCGGAGAAAGCCTACGAGGAGAGCGGGGGGACCGGAGAATCGGTAGACGCGGCCGGAAGCGGCCGGCCGGAGGGCGATCCCCGGCTGCTGCGCCTGCTCGCCAGACTCCCGGGCAGCCGGGCGGTGCCCGGCAACGACGTGCGCATCCTGACGAATGCAGAGGAGACGTACGGCGCCATTCTGGAGGCGATGGAGCAGGCCCGCGACCATATTCATCTCGAATACTACACCGTCCGGGATGACGGGATCGGCCGGGTGTTTCTCTCGCTGCTTGAGCGTAAAGCGAGGGAGGGAGTTCGCGTCCGCCTCCTCTACGACGGCATCGGCAGCCACACGCTGAGCCGTTCCTCTCTTGCCAAGCTCAGCGAGGCCGGGGCGGAGATCGGCTGTTTTTTGCCGCCACTGCTCGCCTTCGTGGACAGCCGGATCAATTACCGCAACCATCGCAAGCTCGTGGTGGTCGACGGGCGTATCGGCTTCCTCGGCGGCATCAATATCGGGGACGAGTATTTGGGCAAGGATCCGAAGCTTGGCTTTTGGCGGGACACTCACATGCAGCTGCGGGGACATGCGGTCCGTGAGCTCCAGAGGACGTTCCTGATCGACTGGGCATTCGTCCGCCGGGAACCGCTGACCGGAGGCGGCTTCTTCCCGGAGCCGGATAGAGCCGGCTCCCAGTGGGTCCAGATGATCACGAGCGGGCCGGACGGCCGTTGGGACCCGATTCTCGAGGCGGTGGTCGCCGCCATCCATACGGCCCGCCGCCGCGTGCTGATCGCCACGCCGTACTTCAGCGCGGACAACGGGCTTCTGATGGCGCTCAAGCTGGCGGCGCTGAGTGGAGTGGAGGTCACCGTACTTCTGCCGGGCAGACCGGATTCGCGCATTGTCTACTGTGCCACGCTGTCCTATCTCAAGGAGCTGCTGCAGGCGGGCGTCCGGTTCTACCGGTACCAAAAAGGGTTTCTGCACGCCAAGGTAATGGTTGTCGACGACAGCTTCGCCTCCGTCGGCACGGCCAACATGGACATGCGGAGCTTCTATACCAACTTTGAGATGAACGCGGTCATTTTTGACCGGGGGACGGTCGACCGGCTGATGAAGGATTTTGAGGACGATTTGGAGAACAGCGAAGAAATCGAGCGCGAGGTCTTCCTTGCCCGCCCCCGCTGGCAGCGGGGCAAGGAGCTGCTGTGCCGGCTGATCTCCCCGCTTCTCTAGCGGGGGACGGCCGGTTTTTTTTTGCGCGAGGTGGTTTGGACGGCAACCGGACGGACGGCGATCGTCGGGTGATGGATGAGACGGCGAGGCCGAACAGACGGCGGATCGCTGATCGGAACGAACGGCGATCCGCCGGCGATGGATGAGACGGCGAGGACGAATAGACGGCGGAGGCAGGCAAGGCCGGGCGGCGAGAAGGGGCGTCAGCGGATAATGCGGAGAACGTGGTCAAGCGACTGGGGCGGGCATTGCTCGATCAAGTCGCCGACCTGCCGCAGCCGCTCCCCTATCGTGAATTGGTTGAACTGATGGATCTGAACGCCGGCCGCTACCTCCTCCCAGCGGAGTGGAGTCGAGACGGTAGCCTCCTTGCGGGCTCGTGTCGTATAGGGAGCGGACAGCGTTTTGCCGGTCCAGTGCTGGAGATAATCGACGTAGATGAGATCGCCGCGGTTTTTTTTAAGCCGCTCGATCGTGAACAGGTCAGGATATTTTTGCACCAGATACCGGCCGAGGAACTCTCCGATCGACCGCAGCTCGGCGAACGAATACCCCGGCACGATCGGCACGATAATCTGCACGCCCGAGGCGCCCGACGTCTTGGGCACGGACCGGATTTTCATCACATCGAGCACCTCCCCGATCAGGCGGACCGCCTCCATGATGCGCGGCTCCTCGTCCCGCGACGGGTCGATATCGATTACCCATTCGGCGGGCGCCTCGGTGCCGATGAGGTGGAAGGACGAGTGAAACTCGAGGCAGGCCAGGTTGCCGAGCCAGACGAGCGTCGCGACCGAGTCCAGGTTGACGTAGCGGATGCCCTGGTAGACGGCGGTGCGGACGAAAGGAGGGATCGGCTCGGGCGCATTCTTCTGGTAGAACGATTTGTCGTGGATGCCGTGCGGGTACCGGATCGTCGTCAGGTAGCGGTTGGCGCAGTAGCGGAGCAGGTAGGGCGAGAGGGTGAGCAGGTTCTGCAAATACATCAGCTTCGTGATTCCGGCCTCCGGCCACAGAGGTTTCTCGGGATTGGTTACCGTCAGCTCGTGCCCGTCAATTTCGACGGTTCCTTTGGCAGCCTGCTTCATGGGCGGGTCCCCTTTCCGAACGACAAAATTTTGGGATGGCGAAGGACGCCCGCCTCGGTCAGCTCCAGGCCGGTGACGGTGCAGGAGAAGGGGGTGTCCAACCAGACGATCCGGTCCTGCTTGAGATCGGCCGGCAGAACGGAGAATGGAGACGACCCGCGAATGCCGGTGTCGGTCGCGTAATCCAGGATGAGGGCCTTTCGCTCCTCGTTCAGACCGAGCGACACCTTGCCGAGGAACTGTCCGTTCTCCGTCATGACGAGACTGGCCAGCCGGCCCTCCCGGATCGTGATGCCGACGATCTCGACCTCGAGGCGGACCTCGGTTTTCTTCTTGAACCAATCCTTATGCTTCTTGCCCTCGCGGTAAGGGGCCGTGAGCCGCTTGGCTACCACGCCTTCCCAGCCGCGTTCCTCCACCCACTTCCATAGTGCCTCCCCGTCTTCAAATTGCTCGGTCACCATGAGGGGGCCTTCGGGAGCGGGAAACCGCTCCGTCAGCAACCGATGCCGCTCGGAGTAGGGGAGAGGCGCAAGGTCGCGGCCTCCGGCATGGAGCAGATCGAACAGGACGTACTGAACGGGGAGACTGGAGGTGGCCCGGGCGATGCCGGACGGCAGCTTGAGCCGCTCCCGCTGGAGCACCTTCTGAAAGACGGGGCGCTGCTTGACGGGATCGAAGACGATCGCTTCGCCGTCCAGCACGAGCCGTTCGGGATGCTTGGCGGACCATGCCGCCAGCGCCTTGGCCAGCTCGGGGTACACCGTCAGCTTGGGGAGCATCCGTTTCGAATACAGGCTCACTTCCCCGCTGTCGAGAAGAGCGATGATGCGGACACCGTCCCATTTGAGCTGGTACACCCAGTCCCCGCCGTCCGGCAGCTCGTCCGTCAGCAGAGGGGACATGGGAGTGAAGGGAGGCAGCATGTCAGGAGACCGTCTCCTTCACCTTGCCGCGGCCCCGGCCCTTGCCGGCCGTCTTGCCTCCCTTGCCTTCGGCCTTCGGCTTGACCGCGTCGAGGCTGGCCTGGAGCGCGGACATGAGGTCGATGACGTTGGTGCGCTGCACCTCGGGCGCCGCCTTGACCTCCTTGCCGGCGATTTTCTGCTCGATCGCCTCCATGAGCGCCGCGCGGTATTCGTCGGTATATTTCTCGGGCTCGAACGGTCCCGACAGCTGGTCGATCAGCATTTTGGCCATCGTCAGCTCCTTGTCGTTTACCTGGACGTTCTCCGGCAGGTTCGGCACCTGCTTGACCGAGCGAATCTCATCGGGATAAAATATCGTCTCCATCGCGATGCAGCCGTCAACGATCCGAATCGCGGCGAGCGTGCTCTTGGACCGGAGCGTGACGGTGGCGATGCCGATCTTGCCGGTCTGGCGGAGCGATTCGAGCAGCAGGTTGTACGCATTGGAGCCGGTATCGCCAGGCGACAGGTAATAGGTTTTTTGAAAGTAGATCGGGTCGATGTCGGTCAGATCGACGAAATCGAGAATTTTGATTTCTTTGGTCGCTTCCGTATTGAGGCGCTCCAGCTCTTCCTTCTCGAAGATGACGTAATGGCCTGGCTCGTATTCGTAGCCCTTTGCGATTTCTTCCCACGGCACCTCGCGCTCGCAATTGTTGCACTTCTTGACATAGGACAGCGAAGAGCCGCACTCCTTGTGGATGTATTTCATATGAATGTCTTTTTCCTCGGTGGCGGCGAACATTTTGATCGGGACGTTGACGAGTCCGAAGCTTATGGCGCCTTTCCAGAGCGTATGCATGAACAGAGACCTCCCCTAGTTTCGTTTCTCTTCCCAGTATGGTCATTTCCACCCGTTTCTATGAATGGATAGGCTCGATTGTTGTCCACAATAGGACGGAACCGGACGACGGCACCGTATGCCGCGGGAGGCAGGGCGCGTGGTCCTGCTCGGGAGCGGGAAGCCAACCGCAGGACGGGCCTGTACGGGCGGCAAAACAAGTACGACCGACGGGAGGGACGGTAGATGAGTACGCTGGATGACGAACGCCACCAAGGGCGCGAGGAGATGTTCATGGATATCGACCGGATGATCAACGAAGGGCTGGGCGGGGGCAATGTGACCATCGACAATGGCATGATCGGCCCGACCACCACCGACACGATGCTGGACCCGGATTCGATTCTGGAGGAAGTCAGAGAAGCGAGAGAAGACGAGTAGCCCGCGAAACGCGGTGGAACGTTAGCTAACGCCAGTCCGTTCCCGGTGGGAACGGGCTTTTTTTCGGTTTAGGCGGAGCCGAACAGGGCAAAAAGAAGTCTTTACAAGAAAGAGAGGGAGGAATAAAATGGAGATAATTATGAAACTTAGTTCCGCATAGTGAAACAATAACGGGAGGGATTGCGTTGGAAGACCGGAGCAAGAGCACGAAGGAATTGGCAATGCAGCAGTTCGGGGCCCATGCCGGCCACTATGTCACAAGCGCGCTGCACGCACAGGGGCCCGATCTCAAGTGGCTGGTCGAGCAGGCTGCACTGTCCGGTACCGAGCGGCTGCTCGATGTGGCGACGGGCGGCGGACATGTGGTCAATGCGCTGGCGCCTCTCGTCCGGGAGGCCGTCGCCTGCGATTTGACGCCCGAGATGCTGGAGGCTGCACGCGGCCTGCTGGCAGCGAACGGAAGAACGAACGTCACGTTCGCCGAGGGCGACGCGGAGGCTCTCCCGTTCGGGGAGGCGGCCTTCGATCTTGTGACTTGCCGGATTGCGGCGCACCATTTTCCGGACCCGAACGCCTTCGTACGCGAGTGCCGTCGTGTGCTCCGGCCAGACGGCCGCCTGCTCCTGGTCGACAACGTCTGCCCCGAGGAGCCGGACGCCGACGCGCTCTACAATGAGGTGGAGCAGACCCGGGACCCGAGCCACTTCCGTGCCTGGACCAAAGCCGAGTGGATCGCGCGGCTGGAGGGTGCCGGCCTGAAGGTGCACTCGCTGGAGGCATTCCCCAAGACATTCCGGTTCCAGGACTGGTGCGAGCGGATGGGAGTGGAACCGGCCGTCCGGGAGCATCTGGAGAGGAAGCTGCTGGACGCTCCCGAGCCGCTCCGCCGGCGGCTCGGCGTGCAGGAAGAGGCCGGCAGGCTGGTCAGCTTCGCAGGCGAATCAGTGTTGATCGCCGCTTCGCCGAGGGCTTGACCGAGCCACGTGTCTCTTAGAGGCGCAGGTTGCGGCCATCGCCGCCGGAGGGCTATAATGGGGGGAAACACGACGGAGGGGACCGCTCGCATGGAGGAATTCGCGCTGATCCGCCTGCTCAAGGAAGCGGGCGAAGCCGCACAGGCCGGGGTTCCCCGGCAGCCAGGCGAGGGCGAGTCAGTGGAAGCGACTGGAGCAGGCAGCGGCGTAGTGGTCGGCATCGGCGACGACGCGGCCGTCTGCGAAGTCTCGCCCGGCCGGCAGCTTGTCCTAGCCTGCGACACGATGGTGGAGACGATCCACTTTCACGAACGGACGATGCGCCCGGCGGATATCGGGCACAAGGCAATGGTATCGAACCTGAGCGATCTCGCCGCAATGGGGGCGGAGCCCCGTTATGCGCTAGTGGCGCTCAGCGCGCCCGCCTCGGCCGATGCCTCCTGGCTCGGGCAGCTGTATGAAGGGCTCTACGCCTGCGCGGCCCGCTATGGCGCCGCCATCGTCGGCGGCGACACGACCGCTTCGCCCGGCGGGCTCACGATCACGGTAACCGTGATCGGCGAGGTCGAACCGGGGCGGGCGCTTCTGCGCTCCGGCGCGCAGCCCGGGGACCGGGTGTTCGTCACCGGGTACCCGGGCTGCTCGGCGGCGGGGTTGCACCGCCTGTTGCGAAGCGGGCCGGCGTCACGGGCGGAGGCCGCCGGGGCTGAGCCGGCCGACGCGGATGCAGCGGCGGCGGACGGTTCGCCACCGGAGGGCGCGTGGGCCGCGCTCGTCCGCGCCCACCGGCGCCCGGAGCCGCGCGTTGCCGCCGGTCGGCTGCTCCAGCGCTCGGGCGCCTGCCGGTCGCTGAACGACGTCAGCGACGGCGTCGCCAGCGAGGCTTGGGAGATCGCCGAGGCGTCCGGCTGCCGGTTCGTACTGCGCGAGGCGGCGTTCCCGGTGCATGCGGAGCTGCGCGCTTACGCGGACGAGACGGGGCAGGACCCGCTCGATTGGGCGCTGTACGGCGGCGAGGATTACGAGCTGCTCGGCACGGCAGCCGCCGGCGAGGCGGAGCGGGTCGAGGCGTTATTCCGCGAAGCAGGGATTCCCTTTCATTATATAGGGGAGACGGTGGCCGGGGAGCCGGGCGTCGAGCTCCTCCGCGTGGACGGGCGCAGGGAGCCGGTCGGCAAGCGGGGCTATAATCATTTTGCATAACAGTCAGGAGGAACGCAGGATGGAGAACGCACGCGCGTACCGGTTCTCTTCAAGGAACGAAGCCGAGACGGGCAGGCTGGCGGGGGCTCTAGCCCAACACGCGGATCCGGGCTCGGTGCTGGCGCTCGACGGCGACCTGGGAGCGGGGAAGACGACCTTCTCTCAATCGTTCGCACGGGCACTGGGGGTGCGGGCGGTCGTGAACAGTCCGACCTTCACCATTATCAAGGAATACGAGGGAAGCGAGCTTCCCTTCTATCATATGGATGTATACCGGCTGTCGCAGGAAGAAGCGGACGAGCTGGGGCTGGACGAGTATTTTTACGGGTCCGGGGTGACGGTCGTCGAATGGGCGAGCCTGATCCCGGATCTGCTGCCCGCCGAGCGTCTCACAATCTATATCGAGACGGGCGCAGACGGCGAGCGGCAGTTTTGTCTTACCCCGAGCGGGGAACGCTACGAGCGATGGTGCATAGGTTTACGAGAAAATGGGGTATTGGCATGAGGGACGCAGAAGCGAACCAACCGAATAAAGGACCGTGGCTGGCTATGGATACGGCGACCGCCGCGATGTCCGTCGCGGTCGTGCAGGACGGCCGGCTGCTGGGCAAGATCGAGTCGCGGGCGGAGCGGAACCATTCGCTCTATCTGGTGCCGCATATCCAGCAGCTATTGGCGGATTGCGGGCTGAGGCCAGCCGACCTGGCCGGCTTCGCGGTCGGGCAGGGACCCGGCTCATACACCGGCGTCCGCATCGGCGTGACCGTCGCCAAGACGATGGCCTGGACGCTGAAGCGTCCGGCCTTAGCCGTTTCGAGCCTGGAGGCGATCGCGCTCGGCGCTTCGGACCGGCTGCTGGGCCTGGAGCTGGAAGCGGGAGGCGAGACGGCGGAGGCGCCTCTCCCGGAGTCGGCAGCGAGCGGACGGCAGGATCGGGAGGCCTCGTACGAGGCCGAAGCTGCGGGGACGAGCGGCGCCAAAACCGGGGGCGATGCCGCCGATTGGCCGGCAGCCGAGCGGGTCTGGTACGTGCCGCTGATGGATGCGCGCCGCGGCCAGGTGTACACCGGCTTGTTCGAGCGGGGACCCGGCGGCTGGCGCCGCCTGGCGGAGGACCGGATCGTGCTGTTCGAGCGCTGGCTGGACGAGCTGGCGGAGCGCCTAGCCGAGGCGGACGAGCCTCCGGCCGCCCTCTGCCTGACGGGGGAAGCCGACGCCTACGCCGAGCCGGCAGGACGTCTGGCGGCTTCCTCGTGGGGCGGCCGGCTCGTGCCGCTGGCGCACGACGTGCACGCGTACGAAGTCGGAAGGCTGGCCGAACGTCTGGCGGCCCGGGGAGCCGATGGCAGCGACGTCCACAGCCTCGTGCCCAACTACACGCAGCTGGCGGAGGCCGAAGTGAACCTGCTGGCCAAGACGGGAGGTGCCAAGCGGTGAACGAGCCGACCGATCGGAACGAAACGTCCCCGTCGCTGGAATTCCGGGCGATGCGGGTGGACGACATCGAGGCGATCTGCGCGATCGAGAAGGAGGCGTTCCTGACTCCCTGGACGCCGGGCGCCTTTTATAATGAACTAACGAACAATCATTTCGCCAAATATATGGTCATGGAGCGGCGCGGCGAGGTGGCCGGCTACGGCGGGATGTGGCTCATCATGGATGAGGCGCATGTGACGAACATCGCCGTGGACCACCGTTACCGCGGCCAGGGGCTGGGCGAACGGCTCGTCACGGAGATGATGCGCACGGCCCGGTTTCTCGGCGCGGTCCGCATGACTCTGGAGGTCAGAGCCTCCAATTTCGTCGCGCAGAAGCTGTATCGAAAACTGGGCTTTGCCGAAGCCGGCGTCCGCAAGGGCTATTACACGGACAACCAGGAGGATGCCTACATCATGTGGGCCGAGCTGGTGCCGGCCGCGGGCAGAGCCTGAGAACAGGGGACGACACCATGGAGAACGAACAGGGGCTGCGGAAGCAGCCTGTTTATTTACTGGCGATCGAGACGAGCTGCGATGAGACGTCGGTCGCCGTCATCGAGGACGGAACCGTCATCCGGTCGAACGTCGTCTCGAGCCAGATCGAGACGCATAAGAGGTTCGGAGGCGTCGTGCCGGAGGTTGCCTCCCGCAAGCACGTAGAGACGATGACCCGGATTATCGAGGAGGCGGTGGAGCAGGCGGGGGTCCAGCTGACCGACCTGTCGGCGATCGCCGTCACGCAGGGGCCCGGCCTCGTCGGCGCCCTCCTTATCGGCGTCGTTGCCGCCAAGGCGCTCGCGATGACGCTTGGGCTGCCACTCATCGGCGTGCACCATATCGCGGGGCACATCTATGCGAACAAGCTTGTGCAGCCGCTCGACTATCCGCTGCTCGCCCTTGTCGTGTCCGGCGGGCATACGGAGATCGTGTCGGTCGAGCGGGAGGGGAGCTTCCGCATTCTCGGACAGACGCGGGACGACGCGGTCGGCGAGGCGTACGACAAGGTAGCCCGTGCACTTGGCCTGCCGTATCCAGGCGGTCCGCACATCGACCGGCTCGCACGGGAAGCCGAGGAGGCGATCCCGCTTCCGCGTGCTTGGCTCGAGCCGGAGTCTTACGACTTTAGCTTCAGCGGGCTGAAGTCGGCCGTCCTGGCGGCACTGAACCAGGCGCGGATGAAGGGACGGGAGCTCGACCCGGGCGCGGTCGCCCGCGGCTTCCAGGAATCCGTCGTCGAGGTGCTCGTCGAGAAGGCGGTGCGCGCCGCCCGCGCCACGGGCGCCAAGCAGCTGCTGCTGGCCGGCGGCGTGGCGGCCAACCGCGGCCTGCGGGACGCGCTCGCCGAGCGCTGCGCCGCCGAGGGCGTCCCGCTGCTCGTGCCGCCGCTCTCGCTCTGCACGGACAACGCCGCGATGATCGGCGCCGCCGGCTACTTGAAGTACCGGAACGGCGAGTACGAGACGCTGTCCATGACGGCCTCGCCGACGTTGTCGCTTGAGGCATGGTCGCTCGCGGACTCCGCCGGAAGGACGGACGGAGACGCAGAGAGCGAGCGGGCGTAGAGAGGCAGCGCCGCTGCCTGAGGTGATCATATGTTAACTAGCCGTTCGTCGGCCCGTAGGGGCTGGCCGAACGGCTTTTTTGCATGCAGGCACAGGCGCCGCATTGGGAGCGGATGTGAGCATCGTTCACGCCGTCTGGATGGGAATTCACAGACGGGAAGGGGACCGACTGCCAGCCGGCTTGTGGACATGCTTATCCACAGTTTCTGTGGACAATGTGCATAAACAAGAAAAAAGCCAGCAACAAAGGCACTTTGAAAAAACCGGGACTTCCGGATAGTTTTTGAGGGGGAATCTGTGGATAATGTGCATAAGTCTGTTGATGAATCGAGAAACAAGCGGAAATTCTCGTGATTTTTATCCAGAATGCTGTGGATAGTGATGTGAATAGATTTGGGAATTCGGAGAAAGGCAAGAAACCGTTTCCGTTATCCACATGGAAGACGATGTGCAGTTCCTTACCACCGTTTGTGGGTTTTGCACCATTTTCTCGCGGGTTCTCTTCTCTGCCTGCACGAAAAAACCGCCGTTGAAAACGGCGGTGGATTCGGATCTATTAGGGAGAGGAACGTGGTGGCGGAGACACGGAACAAGGGGAGGGAGACAGCGTGGCCTCCTGGTTCCCGACTTGTTTGCCGTCGTTACTTATTTACGGGACTGATGATCAACAGGGCGAAGTTTTCCGGACAGCCAAGCATCAGCCCTCCATCAGCGTCTCCCACTCGGCATAGAGGGCTTCAAGCTCGCCCTTCGTCCGGGCCAGCTCGTCGCTCTTCTCCTGCACGAGCACATAGTCGTTGAAGACGTCGGGACTCGCCAGCGCTTCCTCCAGGGTGCCCACAGTTTCTTCCCGCATGGCAATGTCCTGCTCGAGCTGCTCGATTCGGCGCTGCCGTGCACGCTCCTCGCGCTTGGCCTGCTTGTTCGCCTCATAGCTCGTCGCCTTGGCTTCGGCTGTATTGTCGCTCGCGGCCGACTGGCCGCCCGCGCCGGCTTCCTTTGCAGAGGCGCGCCCGGATGCTGCCAGCTCCGCCGCCCGCTCGGCCTGCAGCTCAGCCAGCTCTTGTTTTTTCTCGAGGTAATCGTCGTAGTTGCCGAGGTACTCCGTTATGCCGTCCGGCGCCAGCTCGAGGATGCGCTCCGCCATTTTGTTCAGGAAATAGCGGTCGTGGGAGATGAACAGCAGCGTGCCCTCATAGTCGATGAGAGAAGCCTCCAGCACCTCCTTGCTGTACAGGTCCAGATGGTTCGTCGGCTCGTCGAGGATGAGGACGTTCGCGTTCTGCAGCATGAGCTTGGCCAGTGAGACGCGGGCTTTCTCCCCGCCGCTCAGCGCACGAATTTTTTTGAATACATCCTCGCCGCTGAACAGAAAGTTCCCCAGCACGGTCCGGATTCTCGCTTCCTCGAGATGGGGATAGGCGCTCCACAGCTCTTCCATGACCGTGTTGTCCAGATTCAGATTGGACTGCTCCTGGTCGTAAAAGCCGATGGCTACGTTCGTTCCCCACATGTAGCTCCCGGCATCCGGTTCCCGCTGCCCGGTCAGCACCTTGAGCAGCGTCGACTTGCCGATGCCGTTCGGACCGATCAGCGCGGCGGTTTCTCCTCTCGTCAGGTCGAAGCCGGCGCCTCGGAACAGCGGCTTGCCCGCCTCGAAGGCGACCGCGAGACGCTCCGCGTGCAGCACGTCGCGTCCCGTCATCCGCTCGATCTCGAACGAAAAGGACGCTCGCTTGAGGTCGCCGAGCGGCTTGTCGATGCGCTCCATCTTTTCCAGCGCCTTGCGCCGGCTCTGCGCCCGCTTCGTCGTCGAGGCGCGGACAAGGTTCCGCTGCACGAACTCCTCCATGCGGGCGATCTCGTCCTGCTGCTTCTCGTAATGCTTCATTTGAATTTCGTATTCGGCGGCCTTGGTGTCTACGTAACGGGAATAGTTGCCCGTGTAGCGGCGGGACGTATGCCGCTCGATCTCGTAGATCGTCTGCACGAGCGCGTCCAGGAAGTAACGGTCGTGCGAGACGACGAGGATCGCGCCGGGATACCCGCGCAAATAATCCTCAAGCCAGGTCAGCGTCTCGATGTCCAGATGGTTGGTCGGCTCGTCCAGCATGAGCAGATCGGGCTCCTGGAGCAGCATGCGGGCGAGCGCGAGCCTTGTTTTTTGGCCTCCGCTCAGCGTATTGACCACCGTATCGGGCGGAAAATCGCCGAATCCCATGCCGTGCAGCACGCCCCGGATCTTCGCCTCCATCGCGTAGCCGCCGCGCTCGCGGAACCATTCCTGCCGGGCGGCATAGCGGTTCATCGTCTCCTCGTAGCGCTTTTCGTCCGCGTGCAGCGCGGGGTCGGCCATGGCGGCCTCCAGCTCGCGCAGCTCCTGCTCGACAGCGAGCAGCGGAGCGAACACGTCGCGCATCTCCTCCTGAATGGTCCGGTCCGTGTTGAGCCCGCTGTTTTGGGCCAGATAGCCGACCCGCGTCTCTTTTGCCTTGTGGATCGTGCCTCCGTCGTAGGACAGTTCGCCTGCGAGAATCTGGAGCAGCGTCGATTTGCCCGCTCCGTTCACGCCGACGAGCCCGACACGCTCCCGTTCCTGAATTTGCAGAGATATATTAGATAGGACGGTGGTGACACCGTAATGTTTGCTGATTTGGGAAGCTTGCAGCAGCATAAGTCCGTTCGACCTCCGAATCTTGACTGATAGCGGCCGTGCCCGTCCAAAGCGGGGAACCACTACCAATAGTGTACTCGATTGCCCGGGAAGACTCTAGTAGCGTCTCTCGTCGGCGTGCGGGCGATAGGCAAGCGAACCGGCGGCGAACGGCCATTCGGTATTTTCTCCTACTTGCTTTTTCAATAGGCATGCATGTGCTACAATGAAGGCAACTAGACAAAACAAGCCGAAAAAGTGAGGCTGTTCGAGCATAATGGCCGCAAATGAAGAAAAATCGGCTCTCCGCCGCGAGGCGGAGAGGCTCCGCGGGCTGCTGCCGGCGGAGGAGAGACAGCGGCTGTCGGCCGCCATCTGTGCACGCACGGCCGCTTACTTGTCCCGGCAGGAGGGAAGGGCCGGATGGCCCGGCGTGCTGCTGGCCTACTTGCCGGTGCGCTCGGAGCTCGATCTCACGCCACTCTATGAGTGGGCGTGGGAGCAGGGCCTCCCCATCGCCGCTCCGCGCGTCGTGCCAGGGACGAAGCGCATGCAGGCGCACCGCCTGCGGTCGCTGGCGGAGACGGAGACGGGGCGGTGGGGGCTGCGGGAACCGCGGCCCGACTGCCCGGTCGCCGCTCCGGCGGAGATCGGCTGCGTACTGATGCCTGGGCTTGCCTTCGACCGTGAGGGCGGAAGGCTGGGCTACGGCGGGGGTTACTACGACCGCTATCTCGCGGCGCTGCGCCTAGAGATGGGCCGGCTGCCGCTGCTCATTGCCCCGGCGTTTGAGGTGCAGCTGCTGGAGCGGGTCCCGATGGAGGAGCACGATATCCGGCTGGACGCCGTGCTGACCGAGTCTGCTCTTTATGAGCTGACCGAGTCCGCTCTTTATGAGCGGAGGCATAGGACGAGAGAGGTGGAGCGATGAGCGAGTCTACGGGCTTTACCCATTTCAATCCGGAAGGAAGAGCCCGGATGGTGGACGTCTCGGAGAAGACGGTCACCAAGCGGACAGCGACAGCGAGGACAACGGTTCGAATGCGCCCGGAGACGCTTGGGGCCATTCTAGGCGGCCGGGTAGCCAAGGGAGACGTGCTGGCGGTCGCTCAGGTGGCCGGCATCATGGCCGCCAAGCAGACGTGGCAGTGGATCCCGATGTGCCATCCGCTGCCGCTGACCGGCATCGACCTTTCCTTCTCGGACAATGGAGCTGACGAGCTCTATCTGGAAGCGACCGTCCGGACGACGGGACGGACCGGGGTCGAGATGGAGGCGCTCACCGCCGTATCCGCCGCGGCGCTTACCGTCTACGACATGTGCAAAGCACTGCAAAAGGATATGGCGATCGGCCCAACCGAACTGACGGCCAAGTCCGGCGGCGTGTCGGGAGATTACACGGCCGAGCCGAAATGAGAATAGAGGGCCTTCGTCTGGAGGACGAGGGCCAAAGAAGACATAACGGTAGAGCAGGGATGGAGGAGGAGCTAGCATGGGCTGGAAGGTTGCGATTCTCACCGCCAGCGACAAGGGATCGCGGGGGGAACGGGAAGATACAAGCGCCCAGGTCATCCGGGAATTGGTGGAGGAAGAGATTCACGGGGAGATTATCGAGTACCGGATCGTGCCCGATGAGATGAAGGAAATCATGGCCTCGCTCATCGAGATGACGGATTATTACCGGGCGGATCTCATCTTTACGACCGGAGGTACGGGCCTGGCGCCGCGCGACGTGACGCCAGAAGCGACCATGCAGGTGATCGACCGGGTCGTGCCGGGGCTGGCCGAAGCGATGCGCATGACGGCGATGCAAAAGACGCCTCAGGCGATGCTGTCGCGGGGCGTGTGCGGCATTCGCGGCACGACTCTGATCATTAACCTGCCTGGCAGCCCCAAGGGCGTCCACGAGAACCTGGCGGCTATCATGGATCAGCTGCCGCACGCCCTGCAGGTGCTGAGCGGCCAATACAAGGAGCACGCATGAGCGGGGGACAACAGCCGCCACTCCTGCGCGAGGTTCGCGTCGAGGATGCAATCGGGCTCGTGCTGGCCCACGATTTGACCCAAATCGTGCCCGGCCGGTTCAAGGGCCGGCTGTTCCGCAAAGGCCATGTGCTGCAGGAGGAGGACATTCCCGCTCTGCTGGACATCGGCAAGGAGCATATTTATGTGCTTGAGCTTCGGGACGGGTTTCTCCACGAGAACGACGCCGCCGCCCGAATCGCCGCGGCGGCATGCGGGCCGAACCTGGAGCTGACCGAGCCGCATGAGGGCAAGATCACGCTGAAGTCCGCCATCCACGGACTGGCCCGGGTCAGCCGGGGGTTCGTGGATGAGGTGAACGGGATCGACCGGATGGTGCTGTCGACGATCCCCGACCGGACGGTTGTCCGTCCCGGTCAGGCGGTGGCGGCCACCCGCGTCATTCCGCTCGTCATCGAGACGGAAAGCATTGTACAGATCGAGCAATTGACGGTATTATGGAGGGAGAAAGACGAGTCGTCTCCTCTATTGACCGTCAAGCCGTTTCGCCCGCTTCGGGTCGGACTTATTACGACCGGGAGCGAGGTGTACAAGGGACGGATAACCGACAAGTTCGGCCCCGTGGTCCGGGACAAGGTAAGCGCCCTGGGCTCGGAGGTAGTCGAGCAGCGTCTCTCTCCCGACGACAGCGAGACGATCGTTAGCGAGATCCGCTATTTTCAGAACAGCGGAGTCGATCTGATCCTCCTGACAGGAGGGATGTCCGTCGATCCCGACGACCGCACGCCCGGAGCGATTCGCCGCGCCGGTGCCCGAGTTGTCAGCTACGGGACACCTATGCTGCCGGGCTCCATGCTGATGATGGCTTATCTGGGAGACATCCCCGTCATGGGGCTCCCGGGCTGCGTCATGCATGATCCCTATACATCGTTCGATGTGCTGCTGCCGCGCATATGTGCAGGGGAGACCATCGAGCGCGCCGACATTACCGCACTTGGTTACGGCGGACTAGGCGGGTGCTAGCGCGATCCGCCGGCCCGCCTGAGTCACAACGTGTTTACCCTTTATCCACATCCAAGAGGAGGAAATCGCAATGCCGAACATTGGAGCACCCGGGTTTATCCTGATCATTCTGGTGGCCCTGCTTCTCTTTGGGCCAAGTAAGCTTCCCGAGCTGGGACGCGCCTTCGGCAAGACGCTCCGCGAGTTCAAGAACGGAGCCAAGGACATCATGTCCGACGACGAGCCGCAGCCGACCCGCAAGGAAGTGCAGGGAGAGAACGTCCAGCCGACGATCAAGCAGGAAGAAACCAAGCGGCTGCCGGAGTAAGCGGGCGCAAGGAGCCGCCTTCTACTCATACATGTTAGGTTGGTGAAGCCATGCAGGAAGAACCGATGACCCTGGTCGAGCACTTGTCGGAACTCCGCAAGCGCTTGGTCTGGGTCCTTGTTGTGTTTGTACTCGCGATGATCGGCGGCTTTTTCGCCGCCAATCCGCTGCTGAACTATTTGAAGCATGTTCCGCCGGCTTCGACGGTAGCCTGGAACGCCTTCGCGCTCTGGGATGGGATCAAGATCTACGTCCAGTTCGCCTTCATGATCTCACTGGTCATTACGATGCCTTTCATTCTGTACCAGCTGTGGGCGTTCATCAAGCCGGGCCTCCGGCAGGAGGAGCAGCGGGCGGCGCTGCGGTATATTCCCTTCGCCATCGGGTTGTTCCTCATCGGACTGGCCTTTGCTTATTTCGTCGTCTTTCAGATGGCGTTCTACTTCACTTCCAGCATCAACAAGGGGCTGGAGCTGACCGAAACGTACGGCATTACGCAGTATTTTACCTTCATGTTCAACATCCTGCTGCCGGTCTCGCTGCTCTTTGAGATGCCGGTGCTCGTCATGTTTCTGACGAAGCTGCGCATTCTCAATCCGATTCGGCTCAAGAAGCTGCGCCGGTATGCGTATCTCGTCATGATTGTCATCGGAACCGTCGTTACTCCCCCGGACTTCATCTCGGATATTCTGGTCGCGATACCGCTGATCGGGTTATACGAGTTCAGTGTCATGCTGTCGGCCGTGATCTACCGCAAGCAGCTTGCCCGGGACCAGGAGTGGGAGGCCGAGTACGGGCCCAAGTAAGGCGGCCCGCTGATTGAGCGGCAGTGAGGTTCCACGCCGCCGGTCCATCCTTTCGCCACCGCATCGGCCTGCGCCGGTCGGTGGTTTTTTCTTGTTCGGAAGCCCGGACAATTTCCCGGGATTTTTGCTCGAGAAGCACTTGCAAATTGGGAACGTTTTGATTATCATAAAAAGTGTTATTAGCACTTGCATAGATCGAGTGCTAACAGCAGGGCTACATACCCCGCCAGAGTTAAATCTAAAAGGAGGCTATTTTTCCATGATCAGACCGTTGGGAGATCGCGTAGTAATCGAAGCCATTGCTAAGGAGGAGACGACTGCGAGCGGAATCGTGCTGCCGGATACGGCGAAGGAGAAGCCGCAGGAAGGCAAAGTCGTAGCAGTTGGCGGCGGCGCTGTGAATAAAGACGGCGAGCGGATCCCGTTCGAAGTCAAGGAAGGCGACCGCGTCATTTTCTCCAAATACGCTGGAACCGAAGTGAAATTCGAAGGCCGCGAGCTTCTGATTATGCGCGAAAGCGACATTCTTGCCGTTCTGTCCTAATTGGGCCTGCACCCGGATTGCCGGGGCGCTGAAGACGGTACGACCATATGAAAACAACAAATACCGACTATATTAGGAGGTTTCTATAACGATGGCAAAAGAAATTATGTTCAGCGAAGACGCACGTCGTGCAATGCTCCGCGGTGTGGACGCACTTGCTAACGCCGTGAAGGTAACCCTCGGCCCGAAAGGCCGCAACGTGGTGCTGGAGAAGAAATTCGGCAGCCCGCTCATCACGAACGACGGCGTGACCATCGCTAAGGAAATCGAACTGGAAGATGCTTTCGAGAACATGGGCGCACAGCTCGTGAAGGAAGTAGCGACCAAGACGAACGACGTAGCCGGCGACGGCACGACGACCGCTACCGTACTGGCTCAAGCGATGATCCGCGAAGGCCTGAAGAACGTAACGGCCGGCGCTAACCCGATGGTTGTCCGCAAGGGCATCGACAAAGCCGTTCGCGCTGCGGTTCAAGAGCTCCAGAACATTGCGAAGCCGATCGAAAGCAAGCAAAGCATCGCGCAAGTAGCGGCTATCTCCGCTGCGGACGACGAAGTCGGCGAGCTGATCGCTGACGCTATGGAGAAGGTCGGCAAGGACGGCGTAATCACCGTCGAGGAATCCAAAGGCTTCGCGACCGAGCTCGAAGTGGTAGAAGGCATGCAGTTCGACCGCGGCTACATCTCCCCGTACATGATTACCGATACGGACAAGATGGAAGCGGTTCTTGACAACCCGTACATCCTCATCACCGACAAGAAGATCTCGAACATCCAAGAGATTCTGCCGGTTCTTGAGAAAGTCGTTCAGCAGGGCAAGCAGCTTCTGATCATCGCCGAGGACGTAGAAGGCGAAGCCCAAGCTACCCTCGTCGTGAACAAACTGCGCGGCACCTTCACTTGCGTAGCCGTCAAAGCTCCTGGCTTCGGCGACCGCCGCAAGGCTATGCTGCAAGACCTGGCCGCTCTTACCGGCGGACAAGTGATTACCGAAGAGCTCGGCCTTGAGCTGAAATCGACGACGCTGCAGCAGCTGGGTACCGCTCGCCAAGTACGCGTCACCAAAGAAAACACGATCGTCGTGGACGGCGCAGGTGCTAAGGAAGACATCCAGGCCCGCGTGAACCAAATCCGCGCTCAGCTGGAAGAAACCACTTCCGAGTTCGACAAAGAGAAGCTCCAAGAGCGTCTCGCGAAGCTGGCCGGCGGCGTAGCCGTCATCAAAGTTGGCGCAGCAACCGAAACCGAGCTGAAAGAGCGCAAGCTGCGCATCGAAGACGCCCTGAACGCAACCCGCGCTGCGGTTGAAGAAGGCATCGTCTCCGGCGGCGGTACTGCCCTCGTGAATGTATTCCACGCCGTATCTTCCGTACAGGCGGAAGGCGACGAGAAGACCGGCATCAACATCGTGCTGCGCGCTCTCGAAGAGCCGATCCGCACGATCGCCGCTAACGCAGGCCAAGAAGGCTCCGTGATCGTCGAGCGCCTGAAGAAAGAATCCGCTGGCAATGGCTACAACGCCGCTACCGGCGAGTGGGTGAACATGATCGAAGCGGGGATCGTCGATCCGGCGAAAGTAACCCGTTCCGCTCTGCAGAACGCTGCTTCCGTTGCGGCTATGTTCCTGACCACCGAAGCGGTAATCGCCGACAAGCCGGAGAAAGACAAGCCAGCGATGCCGGATATGGGCGGCATGGGCGGTATGGGCGGCATGATGTAAGACAATCCGGTCCCCGCGCGGGACTTGGGTGAACGATAAATGATCGGCCGCTAGTAACCGGTCATCATACAAGAGAGGCTCCTCCGAGGTTCATTGACCTTCGGAGGAGCCTCTCTTTTTTAAGTTTGTTTGAGTCATTCCATGCAAAAGGGATTTCTTCCCGAATAATCACTATCTACCAAAAGGGGATTATCAAAACACTTTCTACTGTAAACGAGTCACTTTCAAATAGATTTTTACCAAGAACGGGAAGTATAGGTGGAAATTAATAATATGGATTATTGATAATCTGCTAACTGTCGTCACATTAATTGAAATTGTTTATGGTATATTCAAAATGTTTATTGCGTATTATATTCAGGTACTATATTCTATATAATAGATTCTATGCTTGATCTGTCACTAAATTATATCAAGAAAGGGTTGATAAAATGTACAAAAAACTATGCTGCCTTCTTTCTGCAATCTTCATACTACCGCTTATCACTCTTTCTTGTAGCCACGCCCCTACAAACAGTCTGTCAAAAGGTTTGCCTAATCGTCAGCCATTTCTAATTACTCCGCTAGTGGATGGAATAAATTATTGCGAGGAAGCGACAAACCACGAGCCAGCCTTTGAGACGGAATCAGAAGCAACAATTTGGTGTAAGGCTAACGGGTATAACGGAGCATCACTGCTTAGTAAGACTCTTGATAAGTTTGAACCTGGTGGTGCCCGTGGTAAGGTTCAGGTTGGATATGAAATAGGTATTTCTCTATTAGATATCTATAAAAAAACAAATGGTTCATGGATCATTGATGATGCCCTTGTTAAATCATATTTCGATATAATAACAGAGGTGGAGCGACCAGTAGTAATCTACCTGATGGCAGATCATTTCGTTGCTAAAGGCGCCCTGCCCGAGGAACTAAGTAAAGATAAACAAAATCTAATGTTACTCAAGGACGGAAAGGCACCTTTTGACAATTACTTCGGAAACTCAGTAATACCATATACGCTCTTGACGGATGAGGATATTCCTGTAAATCACTATAGATTCGAAGCATTACGATATATCGCAAAGAAAATAAATGAGTTACCTAAAGAAGTCCAAAATCGCATAGCCGGAATTACTATGGCTGGCGAAGTGCATCATATGTATCCTGATTTCACGAACGGAGCAGGGGAGTACGACAAAGTACAGGTCACGGATTATAGTCCACGTTCTATAGAAGGTTTTCAACAATGGATTGAAAAGAAGTACGGGACCATCGATAAACTTAACCAGGCTATAGGCAGTAGCTTTGGTCAAATCAGTGAGGTACTGCCGCCATCCAAGAATATCAATACAGAGAGACTGTCATCATTTACTGAGCATTATGATGCATACGCAGCTGGTACGATACCGATATCAGGATGGATTTATGATCCCGATTCAGTAATAGAGAAATTAAAACTTTATGTGGATGGGAAACAGATTGGTGATATTACACGCGGTTTTGGGCGCCTTGACGTTTATCGAGACGTGGAGGAAATTGACGATCCAAATACTGGATTTAGGTACGAACTCGATTACCGAAACATCACTCCTGGGCGTCACTTGGCTCAGGTTGTGGCTGAGTCTAAAGGCATTTCCTACCTAATTGCCGATTCCGAGTTTGTAGTTGTACCGCACGACCAAGGGCCAGCTACGCCTCTTCCAGAGATTCGAAATGATTTTCAAAATGTAGATAAGTTAAAAAATGTCCGTTCATGGCTTGACCTGCCTAAGCCTTTAGTTGCTGCTTACTATAATCCCTTGGCACGTGAATGGGAAGAGTATAGAGGCATACAAGTTGCCGAATTTTTAAATTATTTTTGGAAAGCGTCAGTGGATTCTGGACTTCCAACTGAAAAATTATTCTCTCACCAAATATACCCAAGAATTAACTCGACATGGAACCCTATGTTGTTCGCTGTTGATCAGTCAGTAGGTAAAGATGTCCGTTATAAAATTGGCATAAATCTTTACGGCGGGGCAACTAATAATGACGTTATGAGAGATTTCTTCAAAGAACGAAAGGCAACAGAATATGGAGTGCCTGAGTATCATACGCAACAATGGAAGCAGCCTAATGTAGCTTACGATTCATTGCTCGCTCAATATCGTGATGGCGCCAAGTTTATCAGCCCTCATTATATCTCCATAGTTCCAGATTCATTGAAATCAAGGGAGGGGGAATCTCTTAACAAGTTCAATATTAGAGCGGACAATAAATTGGAAGGATCCGACCTGTTATATCAGGCAATTATTAAGTTCGCAGAAAATTAAATGAGGTGTCTTTTCTGGAGACTGACCCCTGTTTATGAGACAGGGATAAAAACACTAAGCGAGCTTAAGCAGCCAGTTGCCGATAATGAATAGGCGACTGGTTGTTTAGTTTTGCTTCAATGTGAATTGAGTTGTAGTGAGTAATGTAGTCTCGAACGGTCTGTTCGACGATCACTGCCGTCGTACAGGTTAAACCTTGGAGATAGAACGGTTTTTGATTTGTCTCATGCTTAAGGGTCAGTCCCAATTATTGACCTTGGAGAAGCCTCTCTTTTTTGGTTGTGCCTATGCCGCCGCTATTCGTCCAGCAAAGCGGCCTGCCGTTTGTAGTGATCCTCGATGACCATGCACGCCATGGCTTCGATGACAGGGACAACGCGGGGACAAATGCACGGATCGTGCCTTCCTATTGTTCTGATCTCTCGTTCGTTGCCGCTTGTATCCATAGTCTGCTGCGGAACGGAGATGGAGGAGGTCGGCTTGACCACAACTCGAAACATAATGTCCTCTCCGGTGCTGATGCCTCCGAGGATCCCACCGGCGTGATTCGTCCGAAATCCGCTAGCCCCCATCTGGTCGTTGTGCTCGCTTCCCCGCATCGAGGCACCGCGGAAGCCGGTTCCGAATTCAATGCCCTTTATGGCGCCAATGGAAAGCATCGCTTTTGCCAATTCCGCATCCAGCTTATCGAATACAGGCTCCCCCAGTCCTGGCGCGATTCCGTGGATCCGGCATTCCACAATGCCGCCGCAGCTGTCACCCTCCGCGGCCAGCTGTTCAATGAGGGAGATCATGCGCTCTGCAGCCGAGGGGTCGCAGGCACGGACGTCATTGCGTTCGATCGCATCGGCGTCAAAGGATTCGCAGCGAATTCCGCCAACTTCCGTCGTATAAGCCAGAATCGAGACGCCTCTTCGTTCCAATAGCTTGCGGGCTACGGCGCCGGCGGCCACTCGTGCCGCTGTCTCCCTGCCGGACGCTCTGCCGCTGCCCCGGTAATCGCGAATCCCATATTTTCGTTCATAGGGGAAATCGGCATGGCCGGGGCGGTACATGGATTTGATTTCGTCGTAGGCGGAGGGGCGCATATCCGTGTTGTTCAACAGGATACAAATAGGAGTTCCTGTTGTTCTTCCTTCAAATAGACCGGATACAATGCGAATTTTATCGTACTCTTTACGCGGAGTCGTGATAGAGGATTGCCCCGGTTTTCTACGATCCATTTGCTTCTGAATCTCTTTCTCTTCCAGTTCGACCCCAGGCGTGACCCCTTCCAAGATGACGCCTACCGCCTCTCCATGCGATTCCCCGAAGGTAGTCATTTTTAATCGTTCTCCGAATGTGCTTCCCGCCATTTGTCTGCCTCCTATTGCTTTAATATCTTCTTCCCAGTTTAAGGAAACTCCCGCCATAAAGGAAATTGAAATATTGAAGATTATCCATAGATGCCGTCTATATAGAGATAGCGAGGGAGGGTAGACTCTAGCAGACGCCCTTTCCCATATGAGGGAGAGGTCCTATTGTGAGGACGGGCCAAAAGCACTAAAATAAACGGTGTGTCACATTATGGAAATTTAGGAGTTTAGCGCGAGATGATAGATATTCATAGTCACATTCTTCCGGGCATCGACGATGGCTGCCAGACGCTGGACAACGCTCTGGCTATGGCGAGAATGGCGGTCGCCGACGGGATTAGCACCATAATTGCTACCCCTCATCATGCCAGCGGGCGGTTTTGGAACGAGGCTCCCTTGGTCTGTGAGAGGGTTGCTCTCTTGAATATGGAGCTGGAGAAGGAGGCTCTTCCGGTTACGATAGCCGCCGGGCAGGAAGTGCGAGTCTATGACGACCTGTTAAACGACCTGGCGGCAGGCAAGCTGCAGACGCTGAACGGTTCCCGCTATTTGCTGGTGGAATTTCCGTCAGGCAAGGTGCCTCCCCGGTTTCACGAGACGATTCACGAGCTGAGGCTGCTTGGCCTAATCCCGGTAATCGCTCATCCCGAGCGTAACGTGGAGCTGGCCTCTTCGCCGGACAAGCTGCAGGAGCTGGTCGAGGCCGGCGCGCTGGCGCAAGTGACCACCCACTCTCTGCTGGGCTCGTTTGGGCGCAAAATCCAACAGCTGTCTATTACAATGTGTGAGCGCAATCTGATTCACTTCGTAGCCTCGGATGCTCACGACTGCCGACACCGGGCGATCGGCTTGAGGGAAGCGGGTCGGGTTATCGAAGCCAAGCTGGGTGAATCCTACTGGTCCTATTGTCAGAGGAATGCCCAATTGCTGCTAGAAAATGAGTCGATAGAAGGAAGGTTTCCAACAAAGTCTACTAAGAAATGGTATACGTTTTGGAGATAAAGTCGATCAAGTAGGAAAATAGTCGTTGTACGTAAAATTTTGGTATGGTAATATTTGAGAGTCTGCATCTAGTGATGCATAGAAGAAGAGATTCGCAGTTCTTCCAAGTATAGAAAGGGGATAGATTAAGAAATGAGTTTGAAGAAGAAAATACTGGTTTCTTCCTTGGCTGTCAGCGTGTCCGCCGCTTCTCTGGCCACGCTCCCGCTGAGCGCGAACGGCTTCCTGGAGAAGCTGGGCGTACATAACACGGCATTCGCAGCGGAGTCCTTAGGCAAGGAATATAGCCAACTATTGATCGATGTAATGACTGAGTTGATTAAGGACGAGGAAGGTGTAGAAGCGGTCCTTCAATTCAAAAACAACCTGAAGGTATTGGATACCGAAGCTTTTGCACCGATTTTTCAGAGAGTACTTGTGGCGGACAGTGAGAATACCCTATCGAAGCAGGACCTAGAGACGATCACAAGTAAGATTATTTTGTCGATTGCAGATGCTCCCTTACTTCCCCCCACTGCGGGTCTTCAAGAGCTGAAGAGTGATCCGGAAGTAAGGAGAGTTCTCGGCGACATAGCAAGAATTGCTGGTTTTAAGAATCCGCGTAATGATCTGACCACTCAAGATATCGTCTTATTTCAGGATGCAGTCAGAGCGGAACTGTTAGACCAATTCGTTGCAAAAAAAGATGAATTGGTGGCTGTTACTTCTTCTGAGCAGGAAACCAAGAAGATCGTTAAAGAGGCTTTTGAAGGCATGTATCAGAAAGTAATACTGAATCAATCCCTTAAAGTTAGCCAGTTGTTCAGAAATTTGGACATCAAAGTTGAGGATGTTTTAAAGGTTTGGGCATCTGTGTCTGCCCAAAATAGTTACACACAAGACGCTACAGCCGCCCTGTTCATGGCAACAGTACGGACACAAGCTAAACCGCAGTTCACATCGTCTGATCAGGGCAGAACAAATACCCCTGTTATTACCATTGAGGGTACTGCAGTGCCGAGTGAGCTAGTTACATGGAAAGTAGTATCTAAATCAAGCGATATCGTTACGAACGGAAAAGTCTTTACCTTGTCTTCCTCAGTAAAATCTGCTAGTGCTGATATTCAGGCAATCATTAACATTGGCAAGAAAGAGTTACTGCTCTACTCCGGTAAACTGAACATGAGTTACTCCGGGTCGGCTACCGGCGGTGGCGGCGGTGGTTCCTCCACTCCAGACATCAAGCTGCCTAGCGTGGCGGAAGGCAAGAATCACGTCAACAAGATTGTCGGAGAGCTGGACAGCCTGCTGAAGGTGTTGACGACGAACGAAGGCCAGAGCAAGGCGCGTCAGGCGGTCGAGGAAGCAATTCGCCAGGCGGGCAAGATCGATGTGAGCGGCACGGTGAAGATAGAGAAGGATGTGGCTACCGCATCGTTCGACGTGAACAAGCTGGCGGAAGGCTTCAAGTCGATCAAGGAAATCGCCGATCAGGCAGCCAAAGCCCTTAAGGAAAAGGTGCCGAACGCTGCGGCTCCGAAGGTCGTAGCTCTGCTGGATCTGGGCACGGTCAAAGCTGGCACGGTAAAAATTCCGCTCCTGAAGGACCTGGCCGCCAAAGCGAAGGAATACGGTATCGACGCGATTGCGGTTCAAGTAAACGGCGTATCGCTGACACTCAGCGTAGCGGAGCTCACTCAGGACACGACGATCACGCTGCGCAAGGAAGAAGCATCCGTTACCTCGCAGGCAGTCGCCTCCGACGTGTACGACTTCACCTTCGAGGCGGGCGGCAAAGCCATCGAATCGTTCTCTTCGCCGGTTGAAGTTCGTCTTCCGGTCACCAATGCTTCCGCTGACAAAGATCTTCTCGTTTTCGCTAAGATTGAGGGCGGCAAGCTGACCTTCAAGGGCGGAAGCTACGACGCGGGCAAGCAAGTGTTCCTCGTGAACAACAAGTCGTTCTCTACCTATGCGGTTGTAGAGAACAAGGTTACCTTCCAGGATCTGAAGGACGTCCAGCAGTGGGCAGGCCGTCAAATCGCGGTAGCCGCAGCGAAGGGCATCCTCGAAGGACGGGCCGAGCAGCAGTTCGTTCCGCAAGCCAACGTCACGCGTGCCGAGTTCGCCAAGATGATCGTGAAGGCGTTCGGTCTCGAGGACGCGGCCGCTTCGGAATCGTTCACGGACGTTAATGATTCCGACTGGTTCAAGCCGTATGTAGCCGCTGCTGCAAAAGCCGGCATTATCAACGGCCGGACCGATACGCTCTTTGCTCCGAATGCGAATATTTCCCGTGCCGAGATGGCGACCATGGCCTCCCGTGCCTTGGAAAAAGCAGAAGGGTACAAAGTGCCGAAGGATCTCGCCGCATCGCTCAAGGTCTTCCGCGACGCCGACGCCATCAACGAAACGCTTAAAGCCGGTGTCTCGCTGGCGGCTGAAGAAGGAATCGTCGTGGGTGAAGAGAACAGCGAGTTCCACCCGAACGCGGATTCGACCCGTGCACAGGCTGCTGTTGTCATCTATCGGTTGCTGAACAAATAAGTCAGGCCTTAAGTCATGATGAATTCCTCCTCTTTTCTAAGAGGAGGAATTCTCACTTGTCATCAGAAGCTGGAGGGAACTAATGGAACTCGATTTGAAGGATTATCTGCGGATTATCCAAAAACGCATTTGGCTTATACTGTGCATTGTTGTATTTGCTTGTGTCAGCACCGGAGTCATCAGTTATTTTTTCATCCAGCCCGTGTACAGCGCCTCTACCAAATTAATCGTAAACAAATCGAATGAACGGGTAGGCATCGACCAAATCGACATCAACTCGATCAATACGAATTTACGATTGATCGATACCTATAAAGAAATCATCAAAACGCCGGCGATCATGGATGTGGTAGTGCGGGATTTCCCCCAATTTGCTTTGACGGCGGAGGAGCTCATCGAGAAGGTCAAGGTCAGCTCGGTCAACAATACCCAGGTCATGACCCTGCAGGTGCAGGACCGCTCCTATGACAAGGCCGTTCAAATGGTGAATGCCGTTTCCAAGGTGTTCCAAAAGGAAATTTCCACCATTATGAAAGTGGACAATGTTTCGCTTCTCAATGAAGCGAAGCCGATGGCCCATCCGGTTCCGGTCAAGCCGAATCCGATGCTGAACATAGCGATAAGCTTCGTCGTCTCGTTGATGGCCGCCTTGGGGCTGGCCTTCCTGCTGGAGTACTTGGACGATACCATCAAGTCGGAAGCGGATGTCGAGGCGTATCTTGGACTGCCTACGCTCTCCTTGATCTCCAAGATGAAGGAAGAGGATCTCGCCGTCCAGAAGTCGACCAGACAAAACCAACAGGTAGGAGAGAGCAAGCATGCCACGATCAACTGAGAAACGACCGATTATTACCGACATCAATCCGAAATCTCCGATCTCGGAAGCTTACCGGACGCTTCGGACGAATATCGAATTCTCGGCGGTCGACGAGCAGTTGAAGGTGATCATGCTGACCTCCGCCGGACCGGGCGAAGGCAAATCGACCACGGCAACAAACCTGGCGGTGGCCTATGCTCAAACGAATAAAAAAGTCCTCATCATGGATGCCGACCTTCGGAAGTCGACCATGCATCATACTTTTTTGAAGACGAACCGGTCCGGCTTGACCAACATTTTGGTGGGTCAGATGACATGGGAGCAGGCGGTACAGCCGACCGACATTCCCAATCTCGATCTGCTGACGGCCGGGCCCGTGCCGCCCAATCCTTCGGAGCTGCTCGCCTCCCAGCGCATGAGTGCGCTCTTGGAGGAACTGAAGGGCCATTACGATATCGTGATCGTCGATACGCCGCCCGTCCTTGTCGTCACCGACGCCCAGGTGCTCTCCACCAAATGCGACGGCGTGGTTCTGGTCATTGACTCGGGCAAAGTGAAGCGGGAAGTAGCGATGAAGGCCAAGAGCAATCTTGACCATGTGAAGGTGAGAATATTGGGAGTCGTGCTGAATAATTTGGACCGCAAAAACGGCGGGTCTTACTATTACTACTATTATGGCGGTGACCGGTAACCGGAAGCTCGGGTTGGAGGCTTAACAGTATGACGGTCCGCACGAAGGTTTTGCTTCTTGTCGGCGTGGATATAGTCTTGGTGTGGTTGAGTATCCTCACCTCTTATTTATTAAAATTCAACGGGACGGTTCCGGCATATTACCAAAGCCAGCTGCTGCTGTTCGGTATCGTCGGTTCTCTGGGCTGTACGGCCGCCATGATCGGCTGGAAGCTGTACCGCCGCGTCTGGCAATACGCTAGCGTAGGAGAACTGCTGGCGCTTTTCAAGGCGGTTACGTTCGCTATGCTGGCCGCTTATTGCCTGACTCTTCTGCTGACGCAGAAAGCAGTTCCTTTATCCGTCTTCCTTCGTTCTTATGAAACCTCCCTGCTGCTGATGGGGGGCCTTCGTTTCTTGTGGAGAATCTACCGGCACTCAGGTATGAAGCGAGAACAGGCCGGTCGGCCGTCTCTCGTTATCGGGGCGGGGGATTGCGGGACGCTGATCGTGAAGGAAATGAAGCAGAATGTGGCCAGCACGTATTATCCTGTAGCGTTCATTGATGACGATCGGAACAAGCAGCGCCAGCAAATCTACGGCGTGCCTGTGCTTGGGGGGAGAGAGGCCATCCATCAGGCGGTGGTTGAGCATGGCATCGAGGATATTATTATCGCGATGCCCTCCGTATCCAAGAAGGTGGTTTCGGAGCTTATAGCGATATGCCGGCAGACCTCCGCCAAGGTGAAGATCATTCCCGATCTCGACGATCTCATCCAAGGGAAGCTGTCGATGAAGGCGATTCGGGACGTACGCGTAGAGGACCTGCTGGGCCGGGAGCCGGTACAGGTCGATCTCGAGGGGATCATGGATTACGTACATAGGAAGCGGGTGCTGGTTACCGGTGCCGGCGGTTCCATTGGCTCAGAGCTGTGTCGACAACTGGGACGCTTCCGCCCCGATTGCCTGGTACTGGTAGGCCATGGTGAGAACAGTATTTTTTCCATTGAGGGAGAGCTCAAACGGCTCTATCCCGAGCTTCGCCTGCATAGCGTCATCGCCGATATTCAGGACCGGAAGCGGATGGAGGAGGTCTTCTCACTTCATCGGCCGCAGGTCGTCTTTCATGCGGCTGCCCATAAGCATGTCCCTTTGATGGAGAGCAATCCGTCGGAGGCAATCAAGAACAACGTCTTCGGAACCCGGAATGTCGCCGAATGCGCAGATCGCTGGGGCGCCGAGCGGTTCGTGCTGATTTCCTCGGACAAAGCGGTGAATCCGACGAGCATCATGGGGGCGACCAAGCGGATTGCCGAGCAGGTGATCCAATCTCTGGACCGAGTCAGCGAGACCAAGTATGTCGCCGTCCGGTTCGGAAATGTGCTGGGGAGCCGGGGAAGCGTCATCCCGTTTTTTAAGCAGCAAATTGAGCAGGGCGGCCCGGTTACCGTTACCCATCCGGAGATGATCCGCTACTTCATGACCATTCCGGAGGCCGTGCAGCTTGTGCTGCAGGCGGGCTCCTTTGCCAAGGGCGGGGAGATCTTCATTCTCGACATGGGGGAACCCGTTAAAATTCTGACGCTTGCGGAAGAGCTGATCCGGTTATCCGGACTGAAGCCAGGCGAAGACATCGAAATCGCGTTTTCCGGCATTCGCCCCGGCGAAAAGTTGTATGAGGAGCTGCTTACGCAGGAGGAAGGGCTAACGTCGACCAGGCATAACCGGATCTTTGTCGGCAAGCCGTCAGGCATTCCGAAGGCAGAAGTGGATTTTGCCATCAAGACGCTTGAAAAGGCGCTAACCGCTGATGCCGGGCTTCTCCGTGAGGCCGTGAAGCACATTGTTCCCACCTACCAAAATGTGTCCTAGTCACCCGTTGTCCAGTCATTATGAGGAAAAAAGGTAGAGAGGCTGAAATCAATATGCGCAAACGTAAAGGGTTTCCGAAGAAGCTCGTCTTGGGAATCGGGATCGCCTTGGTGGTCCTTCTGCTGGCCGGATATCTGGCCATGGATCTTGCGGTGAAGCAGGTACTGAAGGCAGTGGCGGGCGATATGCCAGCTCTGCCGTCGACAACCGCCTCTCCCACGGGCAAGGTGGCGGGCAAGGGAGCCGAAGCAGGGGTAGGAGGGCAGCCAGGCATCGAAGCAGGGGGCCAGCCGACACCAAAAGGGAATGCTGCGGGGGGAGCGGGTTCTCCTTCGGGGCAGCCGGCGGAAGTGGGCCAGCAAAAGGCTGAGGCGGGCAGTGGAAGCTCATCCGGCGTTCCGGGCTCCGCTTCTCCCGCGTCTCCTACTCCTGGCTCGTCAGCCCCTTCGTCTCCACCCGGCTCTTCTTCGAGCGGTTATGACGGAACCGTCTCGACGGATAAGGCGGCCAAGGCGCAGGAGCAGATTAGTTTGAAGGAGAAGACGATGATCACGTCCGTCTTCTTGAAGCGGTTAAGCTCGGAGGATATGAAGCTGTTCATGCAGCTGGCGGGCGATGGGCTGTCGCTGGAAGAGAAGAAGGCGGCCAAGAAGATCATCCTTCAAAAGCTGACCGAAGACGAATACGATCAGCTGATCCAGATTGCCGCCAAGCTAGGATTAAGCCAGGGCAAAAGCTATCAGGACAGCAAAAAGCAAATGGGAATCCAGTAGGATTGATAACCGGCAAGTTGGACGAACCAGATGGAAGGGTGAAGAGGGATCCATGAAAAGAAATAAGTTTGTGCTGCTTCTGTTGGGCGTGCTGCTCCTATGCGGCTCGGCGCTCCCGGCTTCCGCCAACCAAACGAGCGTTGGCGTGGATGTCTATTATGCTCCGCTTCAATACAACTTTGACGGAAAGAAGCTGCAGCCGGAAGCTGGACAAGAGGGCATGATTTACGAGGGAACGACCTATGTGCCTCTCCGGTTTGCGGCCTATGCTTTGAACAAGGCGGTTGGCTGGGATCAAGAGACGTATACCGTTACACTGAAAGCGCCGACGGTGCTGGAAAAGAAGCAAATCGAGGAGTATCTCGTGAACCGGCTGGTAAACGGGACTAAGCCGGCACCGGCTTGGGACATGGTCCCTACCGCGCTGCAGGTCTACTGGGAGCCCATTCAATACGTAGTGGACGGAGTAGACAAAACGGGTGTTGGAAAGAAGCTGGGCTTCCTCTACAACGACACCCTGTATGTTCCGATTCGGTTTCTCTCCGAGCTGCTTGGGATGACCATTGCCTGGGACCAGGAGACTTTCGCCATTCGCGCCACGTCGGCACAGCTGCCGAAGGACGAAACCAAGCCTGTCGAGACCCAACCGGGAGGCACCAAGCCAGGCGATTCCCAAACGGCTCCGTCCCCGACTCCGACACCGAGCAATCCGGGTGCTTCATCCGGACCGGCAGGGGGAGGCTCAAGCGGTGGAGGTTCTTCTTCCGCCGGCGAGGGCAGCAAGCCTTCCTATGATAGCCTAGTTGGCCAGACTCAAGCGAATCTCCAGGCTCTGCAGGGACGAGCGGAAGCGGAGTTTCACTCGCTCTTGAGCCAATTCCAGAGTGCGGACAGCGGCAAAGAAAAGCTCGGCCTCATGGCGCAAGGGCAAGCCATGCTTTCGTCCTATGATAGCCAAGTGGCCAGCCTCTGCAGCGAACTGGAAGGCAAGCTCCTTTCCAGCGGCTATGACCCTTCGGTCGTCGAAGAGATAAAGGCGGGCTACGAGCAGATCAAATCGCAGCAAATGCAGCAGGTTCTGAGTTCCTTGTCCCAATAAACATCCAGCATTTGAACGATCGGGTATTCTAAACAAAGCCTCCCATCGGGAGGCTTTTCTTCGTAAAGACCACCTTGAGGTGCTTCCCAGACCCACTCAAGCACAAATCAAAAAAGCCTGTATCCCGAAGGATACAGGCTTTTGGTCAACCTTAGTTGATGAACCCGGCGTTACCCAGGAAGCGAGCCAGCAGAGCGGACGCTTGAGCACGAGTTGCGTTGGCGCGAGGCACCAGCGTCGTGTCCGTTACGCCGTCAACCAGTCCGGACTTCACGGCAGCAGCCAGTTCTTTTTGGCCCCATACGATGGCGCCGGCGTCTGTGAACTTAGCCAGGTAGGATTGAACTTCCCCTGCGGAGACAGTCACTTCCTTGCCTGCAAAGTCCAGAGCGCGAACGACCATGGCAGCCAGCTCTTCACGCGCAATGGGGGCGTTCGGACGGAACGTGCCGTCCTCGTAACCGTCTACGATACCGGTTTGGGCTGCCGCGGAGACGATGCCCGCATACCATTGACCGGCCGTTACGTCAGTGAAGTAAGTGGTGTCGGATACCGCAGCTTTCAGGCCAAGAGCGCGAGTCAGCAGGGCGGCAAATTCCGCACGCGTTACGTTACGCTCCGGACCGAAGGTTCCATCTTCGTAGCCATCGACAACCAGCTTGCTAGCAAGCAGTTGGATGTAGGACTTGCCCCAGTGGTTGGCGATGTCCGTGAAGGAGACCGACGATTCCACTGCTACATAGATGCTGGCACCCGTGCTTTGCATCGTCACTTCTTTCGCATCGAATGTCGACGGAACGAAGGAGAACGACTTGTTGGACTCGTCATACAGAGCGCCCGTCGTAGTAGCCGGAGTGATGGTCGTGCCGTCGCTCAGGGTGATGGTGCGCTGTGCATAAGAAGTACCGAACGAAGTGATGGCTGTCGTTTGGCCGTTGGCTTCTGCCGATAATTTGAAGTTGATAGCGTTCGAACGCAGGGTCTTGCCTTGTGCTTTCGCAGCATCCTGCAGAGCAACCAGACCGTCGCCGGTTACTTTCTTCAGCTCAACGCGGATCCACAGATCCTTGAGCTCGACGCCCATGGATTTCGCAAGCTCTTCCAGCTTGAGAGCTTTCAGAGGAAGCGTGAAGGAGGCGTCGTCGTTGTACACCTTCAGCGTTTCGCCATTCAGCAGCGCGGAAGCCGGCAGAAGAACGAAGTCGCTGACGATCTTGAGCTGAGCGTTAACGTTCGACTTCAGCAGGTCGGCGAGCTTTGTAGCGTCAGCCTTGCCGTTGGAGTCGATAATGTCGGTGGAGATACCACCACCGCCACCGCTTCCACCAGGGCCACCCGGGGTATCCGCTCTGTAGACAGAGCCGAGGACCGTGTCTTGGTAACGCAGTTCGATCCAGCTATAAGTGCTATCGAGTACTTTGGATACATTGTAGTAATACTTGTCGTTCAGGTAAGTGGCATATGTAGCACTTAAGGCGGATACCTTTTTGCCGTCATAGTAGACGTCCAGGGAAACCGGCTTGCCAGTGCCGTAAACATCTTTGCCTACGTCACCGTCAAAGTAAACTTGTCCCGTAACGGACTTGCCGTCAGTATCGAGCTTCAGGCCAGCCAGGCCAGAGCCGAGCGCTATGACTGGTGTCAGCATAGCGATGATCATCATGGCAGCCAGAATACCGGACATTTTTTTGAAAAATGTCTTGTTCAAGGCTAAATCTCTCCCTCTATTCTTTTGTTTTTGATGGTCTTGGTTCATTTTGTCAATTTCACCTCCTTTCCATGCCGGATGTGATAGAACAAAAATAGCACCTTTAATAGAAAACCATACAAATTATAGCAAGTCTCGTTGAAAAATGGTAGGTGTTTGTATATTTGTAAGAATTCAGGAACCGAGGGCAACGATTTTTTGCACTTCGGCAGGCTCCGTGCTGCTCTTAGCCGTTAATTTGCTCAGCCATGCCTGATCCGATTTGCCTTGCTTCTGGATGGAAGCCAAATACCATCTGGCAATTTGCAGATTCGTCGGATCGTCTAGATTGTCGTTAAGCTTAGAGGCCAGGGTGCTTGAGGCACTGGCGTAGTCACCCTTCAGGAAGGAGATTTGCCCCATAGCCAGCGTCATCGCGTTCGTTACCTGAAAGTCGCGTCCTTGCAGCTGCCCTTCCGGCAGATCAAGAAGCTCCTGCTGTTTGGTTACGACCGTTTGATAGAGTTCCTCGGCCTGCTTCCAATAGGCAGTGGCAGCCTGGGCATTTTTTTCCATCCTAGCAGTATTACCCAGCTCAAATAGAACTTGAATCTGCTTTTCATAAAGTTCAATGCTCCAGGGATAATTTTCTATCCCTTTAGTAAGGACGCTTGAAGCACCCGAAAGGTTGCGGGTTTGCAGAAAATCATTTAGCTCGGCGTAGAAGACGTCCTTGTTGTAAGGCTCCCGCTCTTTAAGTTCGGCCATTACGGCGTTTGCCTCGTTCCGGAGCGTTTCGTCCTTAAGCTGCTGGTAGACCTGATTCAGAACATTGTGCTTCAGCAGCAAGTAATCCGGGTGCGCCTGCTTGGCGATGGCCTGATCGGCCGTTTCAAGCACGCTTTGATACGGCTTGCCCTGCTGGGCTTCTGCCACGGCGACATTATACAAAGTGTTTCCGGAAAGCAAGCGAATCGAGAAAATAAGGAAGACCAAGCCGAGAATGCTGAGAACACCCGGATAGCCCCACTTCAGCAGAGACTGGGTTTTCGGAGCAGCGGCCGCTTTCCACTTCAGCTCCGGCGTAATAGCCGATGCCAATCCTCCCAGAGACAGGAAGAGCAGGATCGACAGATAGGCATAGCTTAAGTTAAAGTCAATCGTACTGTGAATGAGTAGGGTGACGACGAGCAGGAAATAGAAAAACCGGGAATCTCTCTCCTCCTCGTCACCCCTGATATACTGGCGAATATAGCCGATGAGGAGCAGAATCAGGAAGCCAAAGAGCAGGAGGAAGCCTATCAGCCCGACTTCGTTTAAATTTTGCAAGAAGTAATTGTGTGCCTGCCGGCTAGTGTATGGGTTGTTCTGGTATTTCTCGTAGAGAGCTGCCCACGCGCCTCCACCCGCGCCGAGAACCGGATAGTCCTCGAATAGCTTGAAGGAGTCCTTATAGAAGGTGACGCGTTCCAGGACGCTATGCTGCTGGAAGTTAATATTCTCAATCCGGGTACGGACATTGTCGGGAAGCAGCTTGGAGAGAAAAGTATCCCCAAACAGAAGGAATACGCCTATCGTACCGACCAGGATTGCCGCAACCGGTAAGATGGCGGAAGCAAACCGGCTGCGAATCCGGGGTTCGAGCTTGTTCTGCAGCCAAGGAGCAATATACCGCTCCGTCACCGTCACCAGGGCAGCTGTAGTCAGGGAAGCTGCCAGCAGCAAGCCCCAGCCTTTGGCGGACAAGGCAGAGTCGGCTTGCTTTTGGAGCTCCGCGCCATAAGAGGTGAGCTTGCTTAGAATAGCCAGCGTCGCAGCAGATCCGAGCACCAGATGAATCAGTGTCGTAATTTGTCGCTTCAACGAATAGAAGAAGAGAAGCAGAAGCAGCACCACGGGAAGGACCACCAGTCCTCCGCGGGAGAGCGTAAGGAAGAACGACAGCAGAATAGGCACGAGCATACTGGCATGCAAGGCTTTGCCGTACCATGTCCGGGAGCGCTGGATAAAGAAGAGCGAACCGAACAACAGAACAAGCAGGAATGCGGAATAGGTGTTGGCATACTGGAACACCGAGGTCAGCCGCAGGCCGTTGGAGTCGGACATAATCGCATGCTTATAGACGGGTTCCCCATTCAGATCGGTAAAGAGGCTGGCCATAAAATTGGCGGCCGACGTGTTGCCCAGCCAGTACAGCAGGCCGAACAGAACGATGCCGTATCCGCTGATCAGGACAATCTGTTGGAGGATTCGGTTCCCTCTCTGGTCCTGTGTCAGGTAGAAGCCGATCAGAAAGAGAGTAGCGAACATGACATAAAAAAAGACCATATTGGTTGCCGAGTATGTAGAAGCCGCCTGGGTCAAGGAGAGCAAGTAGCTCAAGGGAATGAGCCAGATCAGGAACGGAAAGACATCCCGTTTCTCCCGAAACTTATAGTGGTAGAATAGGTAAAAGGATAAGAGCAGGAGCAGGATGGAGGCCCAGATCAAGGAACTAAAAAGTGGGCGATCGAACGAATTGCTATAACCGTTAAAGAGGGCTCGCTGAAATGGGGCCCAGCAAAGAAAAACGCCGGTGATGCCGATGATTAGCCAGAATAGAACGGAATGCGAAGCTTGAGGGGCCTGCTTGGCTCTATCCCGAGCGTACTGCCCCTTCGGTGCTTTGTTCATAATTAACCATACTCCCTCATTTGACAGAATCGACCATATTCTATCATAGTTAGAGGGAGGAGGGAAACGAAGAGGTTGATTGAACGTGACTATTGGGTAGGGAAAAGGATTCATAAAATAGATATTTAACAAAGTCTTTACTTACAAGGGGAAATACTTTAATGAGGAATATTTGGAAGCATAGCGAACTAATAAAACAACTTGCGTTCAGAGACATAGCAACTAGATATAAAGGTTCATACTTAGGTGTACTATGGTCAGTGATAATTCCTTTTCTAATGCTGACCATTTACACCTTCGTTTTCAGTGTAGTATTTAATGCAAGATGGAACTCTGGAAGTACGAATAAAATAGAATTCGCATTGATTATTTTCAGCGGAATGATAGTTTATAATCTATTTTCAGAAGTAGCTAATCGCTCCCCAGGCTTAGTCGTTGGGAATGTTAATTATGTAAAAAAAGTTGTTTTCCCACTACATATACTCCCAGTCTCAGTGGTTCTTTCTACGATTATTAATATGTTGATTAGTGTAGCCATTTTAATCATAGGATTGTTAATCTTCGGGTTTGGATTACACTGGACAGCTTTGCTTTTTCCACTTGTGTTGTTACCATTAATTCTTTTCGTGCTAGGTCTATCGTGGATTTTGTCTTCACTTGGTGTTTACTTAAGAGATATTGGACATGTAGTAGGAGTGTTGACCAGCGCATTGATGTTTCTAAGTCCTATTTTTTACCCAGTCTCATCCATCCCCAATGAATTCCAATTTTTTTACAAGATTAATCCTATTAGCTATGTGGTTGAAGATACGAGGCAAATACTAATTTGGGGAAACCTACCGAATTATCAATGGATTGCAATCGGTACTTGCCTGGGACTTTTATTTTCATTTATCGGATACAAATGCTTTGAAAAAACGCGGAGGGGTTTCGCAGATGTCTTATAATAATGAATTTTCAATATCAATAGAAAATGTGAGTAAGTGTTATAAAATTTATAATAGACCACAAGATAGGTTAAAACAGGGTGTTTTTCCGAAAAGAAAATATTATCAAGAATTTTGGGCTTTGAAAGATGTGTCTTTTAAAGTGAAGAAAGGCGAAACAATTGGCATAATCGGAAGAAATGGTTCCGGAAAAAGTACAGTTCTTCAAATAATTACAAACACTTTGGAAGCGACAGAGGGAAATGTCAACATTAATGGAAGGATAGCTGCTTTGCTGGAACTTGGGAGCGGATTTAATCCAGAGTTCACTGGGAGAGAGAACGTCTATATGAACGGAGCGATTATGGGGCTATCTAAAAGAGAAATAGAAGATAGAATGGGCCAGATTGAAGAATTTGCCGACATAGGGATGTTTATCGACCAACCAGTAAAAGTTTACTCCTCAGGCATGTATGTTAGGTTGGCCTTTGCTTGTGCAATTAATGTCGATCCCGATATTCTTATCGTAGACGAAGCACTTGCCGTGGGGGATATGCAGTTTCAATTAAAATGTATTAATAGAATGAAGGAATTTAAAGAACAAGGCAAGACAATTTTGTTTGTAAGCCACGATACTTATTCAATAAGGAATTTCTGCGACCAAGTCATATGGATGATGGATGGAGAAGTGCATTTAAGAGGAGAAGTGAATCAAGTAACGCGTTTATATGAAGACTATATGAAGAGTGAAAAGGACATAGTAACAACGTTCGAACAACCGGTAAATGTGCCTGATGAACAAGTATTGACTATAGATTCTGTATCTACTGTAAATGCTGATCTTAGCTATAGAGACAACTTTCGGATGAGAGAAGATATATTAATTATGGTGGATTACACTCTTCACAAGAAAATGGAAGGTATTGTCGGAGGAGTGGCTATTTTTAATAATGAAAACATAAGTATTTGTGGCTTAAATACGAAACTGGATGCGTACCCTCTCCCCAATCACCCAGGTAAATACACATTGAGCATATCTTATGATGATTGTAACCTTCTCCCTGGTACATATTTTATAGATGTTGGTTTCTTTGAGAGTTCTGGTTTAGTAAGGTTAGATTACAAGGCGCGTATCGCGTCCTTTAGGATAAGTTCATCTGACTATATTGCAGAAGGTGTAGCATACCTTAAACATAAATGGACCTGTACGAATAGAGGTGCCGTAACGAATGAAATATAATATTAACCTAGATCTGTCTGTCATAAATTCACAGACAATAATACTTAAAGAGATCCAACCTAATTCAAAGGTGCTGGAATTTGGTCCGTCAACAGGCTACATGACGCGGTACATGAAACAACAGTTAAATTGCGATGTCACTTGCATAGAAATAGATCCGAAGTCTGCGATGTTAACAAAGGAATACTGTAATCAGATGATAGTTGGTGACGTAGATGAAATGAATTGGGTTAATGAACTCAATGAAAAGAAGTTTGATTATATAATTTTTGCGGATGTTCTCGAACATTTAAAAAATCCTTGGAAGGTATTAAAGGAATCTGCCCAATTACTAGAAAGTAAGGGGGTTGTTGTAACATCTATACCGAATATTACTCATAATGCGATCATTATGGAAATTATAAAAGGAGAATTTAACTATCAGCATACGGGACTTCTTGATAATACCCACTTAAGATTCTTTGGTAAAAAGAATATACGTGAATTGTTAATTAATGCAGGGTTGGCTCCAATTAAATGGTATACAACAATGCTTAGACCGGAAAACACAGAATTTAAACAAGATATCGAATCACTTCCTAAGGAGATTTACAATTATTTAAATAATAGAGAGGAGGGTAATGTATATCAATTCATAACTGTATCAATGAAGGCGAATGAGGTTGAAAAAGAAGTTGGTACTTTTATTGAGAAGAATGGTGAAGCAAAATTTTATATGGATGAAGAATATCTCCAAGTATTTTGGGGAGAAGACAAACAATATAGAGAAGAAAACTCGGTAAAGAAGACTTTAATTATAGATGGGAATTCAAATACATATGAATTAATGTTGCCTAAAGAGGCAAAAGGATATTTAAGAATAGATCCGGCAATTATCCCCTTATACGGGGAAATTGATTCCATATGTATAACCGAAGGAGATGAATATCCGAAGGTACTGGCTGAATGGTCAACGGCAAATAATTTCAATGGTTTAATAGGTTTAAATGACATAATAAGAATTAGCAGCAATAATGACAGATATTCATTTTTTAGTACTGGGTTAGATCCGCAGATTATTATTAACAACTATTATTTAGACGGAAAATCGGAAAAGAAAATCGTTATTACATGTCTATTCCAAAAGAATCAATCAAAAGTATTTAACCTCATTAGTGAGACTGTGAAAAAGCTTTTTTGTGAGATGAAGCAATGGAAGGACAGCAATTTATCGTTACAAGAGGAACTCAAAAAAATAAAGCTAGTAGCCAAAGACTTGTCGAACAAAATTGAGGAATTGAATAAGAAAAATGAAATTAAACAGATTAAACTGGATGTAAGCTTGCAAAATGAAGAAAAATTAATCAAGGATATAGATTTGTATACTAAAAAAATTCACACACTTGAGACAGGAATAGATACATTAAGTAATGAGATATCAAAAATGAAACAAACAAGGTCCTGGAAATATACCTATTTCCTAAGATGGCTATCGAACAAATTTAAATGAACTATTCAGAGTGGAGAATTCATAATGAATAAATTGATAGATATAATAATACCTGTTTATAACGCTATTGATGAGCTTATCCTTTGTATAAATTCTATAATCAATAAGACAGAAAAAAATACGTACAGAATAATTGCAATTAATGATTGTAGTCCCGATCCCCGAGTGGCTGACTATTTAAATACCTTGGAAGGGCACGATTCGATAGTTATCCTGGATAATAAGGTTAATTTGGGTTTTGTTGGTACAGTAAATAGGGGAATGAAATACTCGGATAATGATGTTGTTCTATTAAATAGTGATACAGAAGTAACTAGCGGATGGCTTTCTAAACTTGAGAGGGCAGCTTATCAAAACAGTTCGGTAGGTACTGTGACTCCTTTGACCAATAATGGAACGATCTGCTCAGTGCCTGTGTTTTTAGAAGATAACGAAATTCCCGAAGGATATAACGCTGATTCGTTCGCTAACTTCATTGAAAAGATTTCTTTGCGTAGATTTCCAGAAATACCAACAGCTGTTGGTTTTTGCATGTTTATTAAAAGAGCGGTAATTAAAGAAATAGGATACTTTGATGAAGAAACATTTGGGAAAGGATATGCAGAAGAAAATGATTTCTGCTGTCGTGTTATTGAAAGTGGATATATAAATATTATTGCAGATGATACATTCGTTTTTCACAAAGGTTCCATGTCCTTTCAGGGGGATAAATTAAAGTTATTAAACAAAAATATAGCTACTTTAAATAGGAGATATCCGTACTACGAAAAAAAAGTACACGATTTTATAGTTAATAATACGTTGAAAGATATTCATGATAATATTAATGCTTGGCTAAATATTGATAAGGAAACAAGGAAGTCTGATAAGAACATATTATTTATTCTTCATAACTTTTTTGATGAAAAATATAATCATCCTATAGGCGGTACCGAATATCATGTGAAAGATCTGGTTGAAGGTCTTGGAGAATTTAATTCCTATGTATTAGTCTCGAGTGGGAAAGAACTTGTGCTAAAGCACTTTATAACTAACCAATTGATAGAAAAGTATAGATTTCCTTTAAAGAATGAACTGTCCCTCACTCACTTTCATCATCAAGAATACTCCGAAATAGTTGAAAAGATTCTTATTACATTTGGGATTAATTTAGTTCATATACATCATTTGATTAAACATTCCTTCGATATTCCATATATCTCAAAAAAACACGACATTAAAGTAATTTATACATTGCATGATTACTACCTGCTTTGTCCAAAAGTTAATCTGATGGACCATAACAATGAGTATTGTAAAGATAAAAGAAGTGAAGAGAAGTGTAGAGAGTGCATGTTCCATACGCATGGTTTTCATACGCCATTCCTTTCAAAATGGAAACTTAAAGTTGAGGAAATGCTCGAATATGTCGATTTGTTCATTACTCCTTCAAATTACTCCAAAAATATTTTTGAAGAGGAGTACCCTCAGATACGGGGGCGTATTAAGGCGATACCACATGGGATTGATGTCTCCCAGAACAACAATTCTTTTATAAATAACCGGCGAGAGGATAATAAACCTTTATCTGTGGGTTTCTTAGGTGGGTTATCATCCAATAAAGGAAGCGAGATAATTCACAAGTTGATACTTAATTATCCGAAAAATAAAGCGGAATGGCACCTGATCGGTGCTTTAGGTGACCAAAGACTCAACTTAATCAACCAAGATAATGTCAGCATTCATGGGAACTATAATAGACAGGATATCGATAACATTCTCGGTTCGCTTGATTTAGATCTGATATGTTTACTATCCCCGTGGCCAGAGACCTTTTCCTATACACTATCCGAAGCGTGGCGTTGCAATATCCCGGTACTTGTAACTCCAATGGGAGCTTTGAAAGAAAGGGTACTACTAACCCAGGGGGGATGGATATCTGATTCAGTAAAAGTTGAAGATATTGCGAAAATGTTAGACTTTATATATAAAAATAGAGGGGATATAACTTCGAAAAGAAATAATATACTTGCTAATAAAGTAGAGACGATTCATGAAATGCAACGCAAATATCTACAGATTTATGCCGACAATATTGTTTTACAAAAGGGAGGAGGTGAGGGATTATCTCGTCAAGAATTATTGGCTTCCTTGCGATACTTCCAACCTGATGTTGTAAACGGGCAACATGATTATGAAATCGACCAACTAAAGAGCGAACTGTATGCAATACATTCAACTATAGGGTGGAAAGTGCTAAATAGATTGAGAACTAGAAACAAAACAGCTCTACGAATAGGCAAAAAGCTCATTTATTTAGTTTTAAAATACAGGAAGCGATACAAAAATGTCTGATATTAAAATAGATATATTGCTTGCCACATACAATGGTAGTAAGTATATTGTTGAATTAATTGAGAGTATATTATCTCAATCGTATGCAAATTATAAATTAATCATTTGTGATGATGCTTCAACAGACGGGACTTATGATTTGCTTACACGTTATGCAATTCAAGATGATAGAATTGAGCTTCATAAAAACAACGTTAATTTGGGTGTGGTCCGCAACTTTGAGAAATTGATGAAGTTATCTGATGCCAAGTATTTTATGTTGTGTGATCAGGATGATGTATGGCATAAGGATAAGGTGTTAAAGTCCCTGGAGCAAATTGTTGCCACTAATTCTTTGCTTGTCTACACTGATTTGAAGATTATTACATCTAGAGAGGAGAGTATATCTTATTGGAAGAGGGAGGGGATTAAGCCATTAAGCGGAAGCCCCTTTAAAACTCTTTTAGTACAAAACGTTATTACTGGTTGTACAATAATCGCTGATAAGAGAATTATTAATTTTGCTATCCCCATACCGAGCAAGTTTTGTTTGCACGACCAATGGTTGGGAATAGTTGCTTCAGTCTATGGCTCTATTTCTTACCTGGAAGAAACTTTAATAGATTATAGGCAACATGAAGGTAATGTTATCGGATCTAAAGGCTATTACAAAGTTATTAATACGGAAGCGGGTAAGCAAACTTCTTATTCAGAATATTTACTAGACAGGAAAACATTTATCGACAATCAGTATAATTTCTATAAATACTGTATTGATAGATTTTCTGAAAATCCTCCGAAAAACAAAAGTATTATAAAACAACTTCAACAATTATTAGAATTGTTTGAGACATTTAGGACGAAAAGCAATATTTTCGTTCGATTGAAGAATGGGCTTAAACTTAAAAGGTTGTTTCCTAGTCAAGGCGCGACAAGAAATGTTTATTGGGTTTGTTATTTTGTTTTCCCTATATTTGTGTTTGTCCCAATTAAGATTTCAAAATTTATAATTTATTCTCTAAAAAAACTGAATATTTACATATAGCAGATGAATCGGGCGGGGCTTATTCTGTTCATATGATTGTATGCCCGAGTCAGATGTTTATCATGTTTCATTTAAACTTAATACTGCTGGGTCTATGAAATTATCAATTTATTCATTTTGTTTCTGTCCCTATCTTTTCTATGAGTTATAGCGAGAATATATCGGATGGTTGGGGTTTAAAAGCAAACAAAGGGAGTAGAAAAGAGTCTTCCAAGAACGGATAATAAACAATTTTCTTATTAAGACGGAGGGAAATCATGAAGGGAATCATACTTGCGGGTGGCACAGGTACGCGACTGTATCCTCTTACCAAAATTACAAACAAGCATCTCTTGCCGGTTGGAAAGTATCCGATGATCTTCCACGCTATACATAAATTAAAGGAAGCAGCTGTTCAAGATATTCTCATTGTGACAGGCAAAGATCACATGGGAGACGTAGTGAATCTACTGGGCAGCGGAAAAGAATTTGACCTATCCTTTACCTATAAAGTACAAGACGAGGCGGGGGGCATCGCCCAGGCGCTGGGACTTGCTCAGCAGTTTGTAGGAAACGACCAAATGGTTGTTGTGCTAGGGGACAATGTATTCTCCGATACGATTGCCCCGTATGTCGACAATTTCCGCAAGCAAGGAACAGGGGCTAAAATCCTTGTTCAACAGGTTCATGATCCCCAGCGGTACGGCGTACCCGAGATGGATGAAGATAAGATTATTTCTATTGAAGAGAAGCCTTCCGCCCCCAAAAGCAATTACGCTGTCACTGGTATATACATGTACGATGCAAACGTGTTTGAAATTGTGAAAACGTTGAAGCCCTCCGGCCGAGGAGAGCTAGAGATCACGGACGTTAACAACGCCTATATCGCTCGCAATGAGCTTACCTATGATATTCTCAACGGCTGGTGGACGGATGCCGGAACCCACGCCTCTTTGGCTTATGCTAATGAGTTGGCGCGGGATATTGTGTTCGGTGAGGAATTTGGAAAGTTAAAACTGTAGAAGCAAGAGGAGGACCCATGAAAAAGATAGAAACAAAGCTCAGTGGAGCCTATATTCTTGAACCGGCTGTCCACGGAGACAACCGCGGCTTTTTTATGGAAAGCTATAATGAAAGCACCTTTAAAGATCTTGGTTTCTCCTATAAGTTCGTACAGGATAATCATTCGCTGTCTGCCGAGGCTGGGGTCATTCGGGGCTTGCACTACCAGTTGAATCCACATGCTCAGACCAAATTGGTTCGTGTCGTTGCCGGTGCTATCTACGATGTCATTGTCGATATTCGCAAAGACTCACCAACCTTCGGTCAATGGATCGGCGTTATCCTCAGTGCAAGCAACAAACGGCAATTGTTGGTCCCGCATGGCTTCGCACACGGCTTTTGTACGATCGTCCCCAACACCGAGGTCGTTTACAAAGTGGACGCCCTCTATTCCCCAGAATGCGATCGCGGCATTCTGTGGAATGATCCTGCGCTTGCCATTGATTGGCCGACGACCGAACCGATTCTATCGGAAAAGGATAGGAAGCATCCTGTATTGAGCGAAGCGGACACAAACTTTTAGACAGGAGGACCCAGCATGAGAGTACTGGTGACCGGAGGAGCCGGGTTTATCGGCAGCAATTTTGTTCATTACCTCCTCAAAACCTATCCGACCTATGAAATCGTGAACCTGGACGCCTTGACCTACGCCGGCAATCTCGAAAATTTGCAAGGCTTAGAAGGGCGGAAAGGCTACGAATTCGTGAAAGGCGATATTGCGGATGCTACGTTGATCGAACAGATCTTCCAAAAGGGAGTGGACGTGGTTGTCAATTTTGCGGCGGAATCCCATGTAGACCGAAGCATCTCTGACCCAGGCATATTCGTTCATACCAATGTGGTGGGGACGCAGGTGCTTCTGGAAGCGGCTCGCCGTTATCAGGTGACTAGGTTCGTTCAAGTTTCAACGGATGAAGTATATGGAACTTTGGGGGAGACAGGACTGTTCACGGAAGAGACGCCGCTTGCTCCGAATAGTCCTTACTCGGCCAGCAAAGCCGGCGGGGATCTGCTTGTTCGCTCCTATCACGAAACCTACGGTCTGCCGGTGAACATAACGCGCTGCTCCAATAATTACGGGCCGTACCAGTTTCCCGAGAAGCTGATTCCGCTTATGATCTCCCGAGCGTTGGCCGACCAGGCTCTGCCCGTCTATGGCGACGGATTGAATGTCCGGGATTGGCTGTATGTAGAGGATCACTGCAGCGCGATTGATCTCGTTATGCATAAGGGTGAAGACGGAGAGGTTTACAACATAGGCGGCAATAACGAGCGAACGAACATTGCCATCGTCAAGACGATTTTGCAAGCGCTGGGTAAGCCGGAATCTCTGATCACCTATGTGCAGGATCGGTTGGGCCATGATCGGCGCTACGGAATCGACGCCACCAAGATCCGTACCCGCCTTGCCTGGCAGCCGAAGTACCCGTTTGAGGCTGGAATCCCGGCAACCATAGAGTGGTACCTTCAAAATGAAGACTGGTGGAAACGAATTCTTTCGGGCGAATACCAGGAATATTATGCGAAGCAGTACGGCGCTCTTGCCAAAGGAGAGTAGCATGAAACTTATCGTAACCGGAGCAAACGGGCAATTGGGTCGGGACTTGGTCCGGACCCTAGGCGAACGTCATGAGGTTCATGGGTTCGGTAGGCAGGAACTCGATATTACCTCCCCTGAAGCGTGCAGGCGTGTGCTGGAGGAAATTCGGCCGGATGTCATCCTTCATGCCGCAGCCTACACTGCAGTGGATAGGGCGGAGACGGAGGAAGAGGAGGCCTATCGGGTCAATGCGGATGGCTCTCGCAATTTGGCTGTGGCCACCGAGCGTATAGGGGCCAAGCTATGCTTTATCAGCACGGATTACGTATTTGATGGAGGGTCCTCAACGCCTTACCGGGAATACGACAACACCAATCCTCAAGGGGTATACGGGAAATCGAAGCGGGCGGGGGAACAACTGGTCCAGACTCTGTGCTCCAAGTATTTTATCGTACGAACCTCTTGGGTTTTTGGCGTGCACGGGGCAAATTTCGTGAAAACGATGCTGAAGCTGGGGCCGGAGAAAGGAACGCTTAAGGTTGTCTCCGACCAAATTGGATCGCCGACGTATACGGTGGATCTATGTTTGTTTCTGGAGCAACTGGTGGCCACCGAGCGATACGGTATCTACCATGCTTCCAATACCGGAGTATGCTCCTGGTATGAGTTTGCGAGCACGATTTTTGAGGAAGCAGGGCTGTCTGTAGACGTACATCCATGCACAACTGAGGAGTTCCCTCGGCCGGCCAAGCGGCCGCCCTTTTCCGTGATGGAACACTTGGCTATCCGGTCAAATGGACTTCAGGATTTGCGGCCGTGGCGGGAAGCGCTGCGGGACTTTCTAAGAGAGCTAGGGACCGCGTCACCATGAGCAGGGTCAAAAATGGGGATCGCGCCAGCATAAACACGGTAAGTGTCCATATCGTAACCTATAACAGTGCTGTGGATATCGAGGCCTGTCTGGAGGCCGTTCTAGGCCAGACGTATCCGCTCCATGAGATAGTAGTCGTGGATAATGCTTCTCAAGACGAGACGGGAACGATTCTTCAGCGCTACTCCGACCAAGTCCGCATCCAATGGAATGCGGAGAACACCGGCTTTGCCCCCGCGCATAATCAGGCGATTCGTTCCTGCTCGAGTAAGTACTTTCTTGTTCTTAATCCGGATGTGGTTCTTCATCCGGATTATGTTCGTTGCTTGATAGAAGCGTTGAAAGAGAGTGGACCGCGGATCGGAAGCGCAACCGGCAAGCTGCTCGCTAGGGAGAATCCTAAGCTGATCGACAGCACCGGGCTGGTTATGAAGAAAGCCCGAAGGGCATTCGATCGAGGCGCGGGAACGCAAGAGGAGCAATGGGCCAAGCAGGAAGAGGTGTTCGGCGTTTCCGGCGCGGCTGCGTTATATGCCACCAACATGGCTAGACAGATCAGCGTGGAAGGGGAGTTTTTTGACGAACAGTTCTTTGCCTACAAGGAGGATGTGGACGTAGCTTGGCGGGCCAGGTTATTCGGCTGGAGCGCTCTCTATTGTCCGAATGCGATCGCCTACCATGAACGGGGCTGGAAGTCAGGGACGCGCGCCAAGCAATCGCTGAGAGTGCGGCGCTTTTCTTACATCAACCGGTATCGGATGATTTATAAAAATGATCAATGGCGCTATATCCTACGTCATCTTCCGTCCTTGCTACTCTATGAGCTGCTCAGCTTCCCGTATTTTTTGCTTCGAGAACCACAAGTTCTCTCCGGGTGGAGTGACTTCTGGAGAGATCTCCGCACGCTTAAAAAGAAACGCTCCTTTATCCAAAATCAAAAGAGCAAGGATTGGGCGGAGGTTTATACGTTCTTTCAATAGGCATACCATATTCATCCATGTTATAATACATTTGGTGATCTTTCGTGGACTTAAGTATTGTGATCCTCAATTATAATACCCGTGAATTAACGAAGAGAGCGATTCAATCGGTCTATGAATCTCGTACGTCTTTTTCCCTAGAGATTATTCTTATAGACAATCATTCAACAGATGGTTCGGTAGATTGTTTGCGAGAGGCGTTCCCGGATATTCATCTGATAGAGAACAAGGAGAACGTAGGGTTTTCACGTGCCAACAATCAGGGAATCCGTGTAGCTCGCGGCCGCTATGTGCTGCTGCTCAATTCCGATACTATCTTGGAAGAAGACACGCTTGAGACGATGCTTACCTTCATGGAGGCCCATCCTGACGTCGGTGTCAGCGGATGCAAAATTGTGCTCCCCGATGGAACGCTGGACAAGGCCTGCAAGAGGGGATTCCCGACGCCTTCCGCGTCTTTTTACTATGCGTTCGGCATTGCGAAGCTTTTCCCGGACAATCCGCGTTTCAACCAGTACCAGCTAGGGTACCTGGACGAAGACGAGGAGTATGAGGTCGACTGCCTGGTCGGTGCGTTCATGCTGCTCCGCAGGGAAGTGCTGGACGAGGTGGGACTGCTGGATGAGACCTTTTTTATGTATGGAGAAGACATCGACTGGTGCTACCGGATCAAGCAGGCCGGTTGGCGGGTCTACTATTACCCGAGAACCCGGATCACCCATTACAAAGGGGCTAGCAGCCGCCGAAAGCCGTTCAAGATTGTGTATGAATTTCACAGAGCCATGTACCTGTTTCATCATAAACACTATAGAAAAAAATATAATTTTCTTATCAATGCGCTGGTTTACAGCGGTATCGGCGTCAAATTGACCGCCGCCGTCATCAAGAACCGGCTCAGACAAGTGAGGTGAGGAGCCCATGATTCGCAAAAATCAGGGAATTCTGGCCCAGTTATACGCCGCGAGCGACTTCGCCTTCATTCAATTGGCGTTCCTCGTCTCGTTCTGGCTGAAGTTTTACTCAGGCTGGATTGCGACCGACGGACATCTGCCGATTCAAACCTATTTTATCTGGAGCTTGGCTTACGGCGGAATTTCGGTCGTGCTCGGCTTTTTCCTGCATTTGTATACACCGAAGCGTAAGAAGAGGTTTGCCTTTGAGGCGTGGAAGGTTATCCAGACGCAGGTGCTCAGCCTGCTCATTTTGATTAGCTTGCTGTTTATTGGAAAGGAAGTCCACCTTTCCCGGGAATTTTTGGCATTATTCCTCATTTTCAGCATCGGCTTCTTGGGAGGTTACCGGTATTGGGTCAAGGTACTGCTAAAGCAGATGCGAGAAAAAGGGTATAACAAGCAATTTTTGCTCATCCTCGGGGCAGGGGAAGTCGGCAAGCGCTTCTATGACAATTTGCTTCAGCACCCAGAGCTCGGCTATGAGGTTGTTGGATTTCTGGATGATTACTTGGTACGGCATGAGGTGGGGCGTTATAAACCGATCCTCGGCACCGTAGACGAGCTAGAGACCATCCTGCAGGGAGTCTTGATTGACGAGGTCATCATCGCGCTCCCTCTGGCCGCTCACGAGAAGTATGGGCGCATTATAGCCATATGCGAGAAATACGGCATCCGCACGCTTATTATCCCGGATTTCTTCAACTACCTGCCGGCTCGCCCGCATTTTGACCATTTTGCCGGGATGCCGCTCATCAATGTGAGAGACATACCGCTGGATAGCCTGGGCAGCCGGACGGCTAAGCGATTGTTTGACATCGTGTTTGCGTCGGCCGCGATTCTGGTTACTCTGCCGGTGCTGATGGCCATCGCGATTGGCATTAAGCTGACCTCGCGGGGTCCGATCATCTTTAAGCAGGAGAGGGTAGGGCTGAACCGCCGTGTATTTTCGATGTACAAATTTCGTTCGATGCGTGTGATGAGTGAAGGAGAGTCCGACACCCAATGGACGACTCTCGACGATCCGCGTAAAACCAAATTTGGCGCTTTTTTGAGAAAGACCAGCTTGGATGAGCTCCCTCAGTTTTTTAACGTGCTGCTCGGCCATATGAGCGTGGTCGGCCCGAGGCCGGAGCGTCCTTATTTTGTAGAGCAGTTCAAGGAGAGGATTCCCAAATACATGATTAAGCATCATATCCGTCCTGGCATAACGGGATGGGCGCAGAGCAACGGTCTGCGCGGCGATACCTCCATCGAGGACCGGATCAGCTACGATATTTTTTATATCGAGAACTGGACCTTCTTGTTCGATCTCAAGATCATCTACAAGACAATATGGAACGGATTCGTAAACCGGAATGCCTATTAAGAGGAGAAACAATAGCATGAAAACCCAGCTCGCTTTTTCTCGTACGAAAGATAGTAATAAAAAAAAGGTGATTTTTAACACTGCCAATTTACTTATAGTGTTAGCAATAATCTCAATCCTTTATTATTCTCTCATTGGCTTCTTTAATAATAGACTTATTATTATCTTTAAGACTGATATTGTTGGATTACATAAAGTATATTACGATGTCGGTGAGGGATTTAATGAAGGAGATACAGTAGGAACAGTACTCGAAAAGAAAGAGGGTAGTCAACGGTTAGTATTTGATTTGCCGAGCAAACGCATATATAAATTGCGATTTGATCCAGGGGATAAAATTGGAAATATTGAAATTGAGAGTATCGTTTTTAAACAAGGCTTTTCCGAACAAGAGATCATTAATCAATTTATTAGTTATAATGATCTCAAGGTTGAAGGTGAAAGAGGCCATACATTAAGGCTTGTTTCTACTGGCGAAGACCCATATTTATCAACAACCGTGTTATCAGGGGCAGAAATAGGAAAATATCAAAAGGTCATATTTATTGCCTTAAGTATCATCCTTGGTATAGTGTTATTTTTTTTATTAAAAAAATATACAAACCATTTAGAATTAGCTTCTCGATTGGTACGTAAGACAACACAGAGTAAGTTTTTTACCACTTGTTTGCGCCTTGTCCTATACAGTTTGGACATTGTTTTGCTAATTTCAAGTATATATATTAAAATAGTATACTTTTCAAATACAATAGGTGTTCCTATAAATATTAAAGTTAAAATGTATTCACTTGCCCTCCTGTTATTGCTGGCTTTCCTGCTCTCATTACTAAAGAAGTTCCGATATAGATTTTTTCTTGCTGCTAGTATCAATTTATTGCTAACTTCCCTTATCTTTGCTGACTTAGTATACAATTCTTATTTTAATGACGTTCTAACGGTATCTGTGTTGTCCTATGCAAGTCAACTGTCTACTGTAGCAAGTAGCGTGGGAGAGCTTATTAACATTAAATATCTCGTCTTATTCGGTGACCTAGTTGTTTTATTTTTTGTAGGATGCTTTATAATAAAATTTAAATCGATACAGGTTTCTTCAGGAGTAGTAAGATCTACTCGCATTTTCTGGACTATTGGACTGTTGTTTTCTATTGTTCTCTTTACAAACTTGACAAGCGAAATTAAAAAGGATGAAGGTCACATATATAGCAGCAATTTCTCACATAAGGACTTAATTAAATATCTAGGTGTAATTAATTATCATTTTTATGATGCTTTTCAAGTTGTCAAAAGCTCTGTTAATAAACCTGAGTTATCAAAAAAAAGGGTAAGTGAAATTAATGCTTGGATAGATAATCACAGGCAAGAGTCATTCAAAGAAAAAAATGAATATTTCAATTTGGCCAATAATAAGAACCTAATACTGCTTCAGTCAGAGTCCTTTCAAAACTTTTTAATTGGGTTGAGGATCGGAGGAGAGGAAGTAACCCCTAATATAAATGAGTTCGCTCGAAACAGCATTTATTTTGAGAATTTTTATGATCAAACCCATCTGGGAAGAACTTCCGATGGGGAATTTGTTGCAATGAACTCCATGTATCCATTAAGCGTGGGTGCCCTCTCCATGACATATCCTGGAAACAAATTTACTTCTCTTCCACATTTATTTAATAAAATCGGCTACACAACTTTCGCTACTTCTCCCTTTAGAGGGGACTTTTGGAATAGGGCTGTCATGCATAGTAATTTCGGGTTTGTAAACAGTGCTTATGTCAAGGAATATAAAATTACAGGGGATAACATTATCGGATTGGGATTATCGGATGAAATATTTTATGAACAAGTAATACCAAAATTAATGAGCTTGCCGCAGCCTTTTTTCTCTTTCATGATTAATCTAACGAATCATCATCCATATAGTGATATCTCTCAAATAAAGGAACTAGACATAGGGGATTTGGAGGGGACATTGTTAGGGAATTACTTGCACTCAGCTCACTATGCTGACAAAGCTTTTGGGAGGTTGATTGCACTTCTCAAGGAAAGTGGATTATACAATAATACGGTCATCGCTTTTTACGGGGACCACGATGCGGGGATTCCTGAGACAGATATTGCCTTAGTAAGTAATAACCCGAATACAGGAGTTTTTCTAAAAAAGACAGTTGATAAAGTTCCATTTATCATTCACATTCCCGAATATAACAAGCCGAGGACAATTGAAACTGTGACAGGTCATTTAGACATAAGTCCCACTTTAGCTTACCTGTTCGGTTTGGATATTTCAGATTCATTCTTTATGGGCAAAAACATGCTGACAAATCAACAGATTCAAGATGTAGTAATCTCCAGAGATGGTTCATATGTTACTAATGATCATGTTTATGCATTTGAGACTTGTTATGATAACAAAGGGGATGCAATAGGATCAGACGCGTGTGCTGATGAGCTGGAAACGGCAAAAAAAATCTTGAACATTTCGGATGAAGTAGTGCAAACGAATTTTTTAGCAAATAAAAGACATTAACTAGTGCGTTCAAGTTGCCTTCCCCTCTCCTTTACGACTAAGTTGTCGTGGACTAGGAGAAGGGATATTTTTTTCTTAACTCCTAAAAAACTTCTCTATGTCTTTTTCTCATTTTTTAATATTGAAGGTATGTGTGTCATATGTTACTTTTCAGTTTGGGACTAGTTAACCAACAATCCTTGAAACAGAGGGTCCGCCAGCATGCGTTCCCGCAGGTCCCGGCAGTTGTTTTCCTCCGACTCGATCGTCCAGGCGGCTACCTTGGTGCCGCAATGGACTGCGTCCGCGAGCGGGAGCCCGCGTACCAGCGCCATGACGGTGCCGCTGAAAAACGCATCCCCGGCCCCGCTCGTATCCACGAGCCGGGCGGGCTCCGCGGCCTGGACGCCTAACGTCTGCGTCTCGGCGTCGTAGAACACGCACCCTCGCTCGCCGAGGGTGACAACCATCGCGCGCAGCCCAAGCTCGTCTGCGCATAGCTTCAGGAGGGGCAGAAGGTCCTCCGGACGATGCCCCTCCAGCTCCTGCCCGAGCAGGCGGCCGGCTTCATGCTCGTTGCAGATGAAGCAGGCGAGGCCGCGAAGCAGCTCGGGGCAGCTCAGGACGACATCCAGGTTCCCGGGGATGCCGTAGACGGGCTTGCCGGCAGCTTCGGCAAGAGCCAGCACGCGCCGGGCGAGCGTCTCGTTCAAATCGAGCTCGAGCACGGCGTGCGAGCTTTGGCGAAGCAGCCTCTCGCCTTGGCGGTCCAGGAGGCCGGCCAGCTGTTCAAGGTCCGGCATGTGAGAGATCGATCCGGCCAGATTGCCGGTCTCGTCGAGAATGGCGAGCCACATGCCCATGCCGTCCGCCTCCAACTCCTCCACGAAGCTCGTGTCCACGCCGCTCTCCTGCAGATGCTGGAGCACCTCCCGGCCGACGCCGGTGCGGTCCACCGTGGTCAGGAAGGAAGTCGGCAGATCCAGCCGGGCCAGATTTTCGGCCACGTTGCGGGCAACCCCGCCGTGCACGAAGCGGACGCTTCCCAGATTCCTCCCCTGGGGGCGGTAAAGCTGATGGGCAAAGCCTTTGCAATCGACGAACACAGTGCCGATAACGGCGACAGATGGCAACATAACGGGTAACTCCTTTTATAGGCAAGTATGGATGGCTGTACAAAAACGGTCGGGGCCGCTCGTCGGCAAGCCGAGAGAGGTCCATTAGACAGTATACCGAATGACGCGCGCATGGGTATAGCCGAATGAGCATAAACCTAAGAAAAAAGGGGGAGTGGGCATGCTGGAAGAAGCGCGGGACAAGCTCAAGCATACGGCAGGCCCGACGGAAGACACGGCTGTGTACGAAGCCGGCGCCGCGGAAGCTGGCGAGACGCGCAACGGCGGCCCCGCCGAGCCGCAGTCGCAGTCGGGCCCGGGCGCGAACGCCGCGGAAGCCGCTGGCGAAGCGCCCAGCGGCGTCCCCTGCGAGCCGCAGGCGCAGCCGCGTCCGAGCGCGAACGCCGGGACATCCGCTGGCGAGGCGCCCAGCGGCGTCCCCAGCGAGCCGCAGGCGCAGCCGCGTCCGAACGCGAGCGCCGCAGCATCCGCTGGCCAAGCGCCCGACTGCGACCCCGCCGAACCGCTGCCGCATACGCGTCCGAGCGCGAACGCCGCATCCGCCGGCGAAGCGCCCAGAGGTGACCCCGCCGAGCCGCAAGCGCAGCCGCGTCCGAGCGCGAACGCCGCAGCATCCGCTGGCGAAGCGCCTAGCGGCGGCCCCGCCGAGCCTCCGCTGCAGCCGATCCCGGAACCGCCGGCAACCACCACCGGCATACCCGAGCGAACCGGCGGCATTGGCAAGGGCCTGGTGTACGGCATCGCTTTCGGGGTCGCCATCTGGGGGGCTGCTGCCCTACTTCTTTGGTGGTGGCTCGGAGCATAAGCAAGGGGCGGGTAACCCGGCACAGAATGAAAAGGACGGCAGAGGCCGTCCTTTTTTACGGCCGCAATAAAGGTGCTGAATGACCTGCGGGAAGCCTATTGACTAATCTTACCAATGATGTGTATACTGTGTATATTGATATGAACAGTATGCACAGATGCTTATATTTTGTAGGTATGGCGTATGTTAGTGTCTTTTTGCCCAGATGCCCATACCCGTAGGTGTAGTCTTTTTAGCACAGACGCTCCTATCCGCAGGTGTTGTACTTATTAGCATTCCGTTTGATCCTGTGCATGCTCGTTCGACCAGTTGCTATTCCCATACATACTTTCATCGTCAAATTTAGCTAGGAGAGAGAGAGGACTTCCCGTGAAGAAAACGAAAAAAACATTATTATCCGCTGCCTTATCCGCGGTCCTGCTGACATCGGTACCGGTTGCGGCGCTGGCTAACGCCTCGCAGGCGGACAGTTGGTATGCGAGCGGCATGCAGACGCTCATCAACAAAGGCATCTTGGCCAAAGAGACATCCTACGGAAGCCAGGTCAGCGTGAAGGAGTTCCTCGGCTACGCCCTGCGCTCAGTAACGTTCCAGCACGGTTCGGAAGCCATGCAGCAGGAAATTGTGAAGGACTGGGTACGGGACGGCGAGCTGGCCGACCGGGGCGCGCCGATCAAGCGCGGCGAGATCGCCCGCATCCTCGTGAGGGCTCTGGGTGAGGAGAGCAAGGAACAAACGCTCGCGGATTACGCAGACACCGCCCGCAAACTCGGTCTGCTGTCCGGCTATGAGGACGGCAGTCTCAAAGAGCAGAATGCCGCGACGCTCGCGGAAGCCGCTGTCGTGCTCGAGAACTACAAGAAGGCGCAGGCGGCCAAGAGCGGCAGCCAAGGCGTCCCTGCCATCCCGGTAGAGGACTTCATGCGCAATCCCGGCAGCTTTGCCTACGAGATGTCGCCGGATGGCGAGTATCTGTCTTACGTCGCTCCTTGGGAGAGCCGGTCCAACGTATTCGTCAAAAAGCTCGACGGATCGGGCGAACCGATCCGCGTCACGAACTCCAAGGATCGCGACGTAGCTGCTTCTTTTTGGAAGGACGATCAGATTCTGTACGCAAAAGACAATGCGGGGGACGAAAATTACCACATCTATAGTTCCTCCTTCAATGGCAGCGAGGAGAAGGACCTGACACCACACCCGGGCGTCCGTGTCGGCATCGTCAGCCTGCTGGCGGATGTCAAGGACGAGATCCTCATCATGATGAACAAAGAAGACAATACGGTATTCGACGTCTATAAGCTGAACGTGAAGACGGGCGAGACGAAGCTTGTCGCCAAAAACTCGGGCGCGATTCAAGGCTGGATCGCGGACCATGACGGCCAGATCCGTCTGGCGATCGCCTCGGACGGCGTCACTGGCACGATCCTGTACCGGGACAACGAAGAAGAGGAATTCCGCCCCTTCCTCGAGATGAAAGAGAGCGACCAGATCCTGCCGATCGCTTTCTCCAAGGACAATCAATCGATCTATGCCGTCTCGAACAAGGGCCGGGACAAGATGGAGCTGGTGGAATACGACCTGACGGGCAAAGAGAAGGTGCTTTATGCTAATCCTCAAGTCGACATTACAAGTGCCCACTACAATGCGAAGCAGGATAAGCTGCTGTACACGTACTATGTGACAGATAAAGTGCATTACAAGTTTTTTGATTCGGCGTTCGAGGCGCTGTTCCGCAAAATCCAGACGAAGCTGCAGGCCGGCGAGGGCGACATCGGCATTAACGACTACAACCAGGACATGACCAAATTCATCGTGAGCTACTCGACCGACAAAGTCTACGCCAAGTACTATTTCTACGACGCGACGACCGACGAGATGACGGAGCTCGCCAACCTGAGCGAATGGCTGAAGCCGGAGCAGATGGCCGACATGCATCCGATCTCGTACAAAAGCAGAGACGGCCTTACGATTCACGGCTACTTGACGCTTCCTAAGAACAAGCCGGCGGAGAACCTTCCGCTCATCGTCAACCCGCATGGCGGCCCGTGGGCACGCGATATGTGGATGTTCAACCCGGAGGTTCAGCTGCTCGCAAACCGGGGCTATGCCGTCCTGCAGGTGAACTTCCGTTCCTCGACCGGATACGGCAAGGAGTTTATGAATGCAGGGAACAACGAATGGGGTCGCAAAATCCAAGATGACATCACGGACGGCGTCCAATGGGCGGTCGGCCAGGGCATCGCGGATCCGGAGCGGATCGGCATCTACGGCGCTTCCTTCGGCGGGTACGCTACGCTGGCGGGCATCACGTTCACGCCGGATCTGTACGCGGCGGCGGTCGATTACGTCGGAGTTTCGAACATCTTTACGCTTCTCGAGACGCTCCCGCCTTACTGGGAGACGAACCGGAACATGTTCTACGAGCGCGTAGGCCATCCCGAAAAAGACAAGGAGCTGCTGACCGCCGCTTCGCCGGTGTTCCACGCCGACCGGATCGAGACGCCGCTGTTCGTCGCGCAGGGGGCGAACGATCCGCGGGTGAACAAGGCGGAGTCCGACCAGATCGTAAACGCGCTGCGCGCCAGAGGCGTCGACGTCGAGTACATGGTCAAGGACAACGAGGGCCACGGCTTCATGAACGAGGAAAACCGCATTGAGTTTTACAACGCGATGATCAAGTTTTTGGACACGCACCTGAAAAAATAACGGCTAAAGGACCTAGGGGAAACCCGAGCCGTTCCAGCAGACGGTCCCGGGTAATCCGGAGCTGCTCAACAGGCGGCCCTAGAAATCCGGAGCCGCTCCTTAGGTAATCCGGAGATTAAATGCCACTTAGGCGTGCCGAGGCGCTCACCACCTGGAGCATGCTCCGGTTTCCCCGCCATAAGAACAGCAAACCCCCGCTCAAAAGGCCAAAGCCCTTGAGCGGGGGTTTTTTTTGTATCTTCTTTGGAGATGGGGCGAGGAGGAGGCGGGCATGGGCGGCGTTCCGGCTAAAGGCTGGCAGCAAGGCTGCCGACTAGCTAGGGCGGGGACACAAGGCGCTTGGAGGCATAGGTTCGACACTGCTAACCATAAGCCGATTCGCGGACTCTCAAGGCGGCACACCTAGTGGCCGACGGCACCTTCACCGAGCCTGCGGCCGTCTTGAGGAAGACCACCCCGTACCGGACGCGATGCAGGAGCGTCGCTTCCAAACGCCACGGCCGCCTCCGACAAAGCCCCACGAGCAGCCGCCAACTACGGCTTCGTGGTGATGACCACCGTCTGTGTCGCGTCGATCCAGTCCACCTTGGCTTCAAGCGCTTCGCTGACAAACCGGATTGGCACCATCGTGTTGGAATCGACGAGCTGAGCGGCAATGACGAGTTCCACTGGTTTGCCGTTCACCGTGGCGTTCCGGCTGTCGATGGCGAGGTAAATGGCCGTTCCGCCTTTGACCGCGGTGACCGAGCGCTCCTCGTTGTTCCACTTCACCTCGGCTCCGAGCCGCTCGAAGATGGCGCGCATCGGCACCATCGTATTGCCTTCGATCTTGACGGGAGGCTGCTCGAACGACTGACGCTCCCCGTCGATGATGACCTCGATGCCGTATCGGTCGAGCGGACCGAGCTCCACTTGGAGCGGACGGATCGTCAGGCGTCCGCCGAAGTCGCGCTCCCTTTTCTCCTGCAGTCCCTCGACGGCTTTTGCGCGGCGTTCGAGGATGGTGGCGACGGCTTTGTCACGCGTCTCGGTAACCCGCGCTAGTGTATCCTTTCGCACGTCGGTGAGCTTCTTAACAGTTTCATCATAGGTCTTCTGCAGGCTTGCCTGGCCGTCCGTCAGTATGGTATCCATCCGGCGGGCCGCCTCCGTCCGGCTGAGGTTCCCCTGCTTGTAGGACCACATCGTGCCGGTGCTGTAAGCCGGGTTTGCCTCGTTGCGCAGCTTCCACATCGTGCTGGTCGAATAGCTCGGATTGACCGTGTTCTTATAGTGCCACATGGTGCTGGTGGAGTAGCTGGGATTGACCTCATTCTTGTAGGTCCACATGGCGCTCGTCGAGTAGGCCGGATCAATCTGCTTCGCAAACGACCAGTGTGCGCTGGTCGAGTAGGACTTGTCCGACGCCGTCTTGTATGCCCACATCAAGCCGGTGGAGTAGGAGGGATCGGCTTGGCGGCGGTACTCCTGCAGTTTGTTTTTGCTAGCGTAATCGCTGCCGACCTGGGTCTCTAGCTGCTTCACATCCGCCTGGAACAGCCCGGTGAGGTAGGACAGATCGTCCGCCAGCAGCTGCTCCAGAAGCTTTTGCTGAGCCGCGGCCGCATCCCGCAGCGTCTCGTAGTCGCGGGTAGACTGGGCGAGCGTCTCCTCATACCGCTGGCGTTCCTTCAGCTCGAGCTGCGCGTACCGATCCCCGATCTCCTGAATAAAAGCCGAGTCCGCCGCAAGCGCCGCCGTCGGCGACAGGACGGAGAGCAGCAGGACGGCAGCCGCCATGGCTTTGCCCGGCGAGGTCTTCTTTTTCAACCAGTTTCGCACGTCAATATCCCCCTTTGTTCTTATCCGATCGGAGAAGTCCGGTGCCCCGGAAGCCCCTCCGAATGGTTCTTTTCTCCTCCTTCCGCCAAATTCCTCCAATATTTGTTAAATTGCAACGAAATGACTAGAGAGCAGAGCAGTTAGTTGCGACTTAATGACTAAGCCGGAAAGAACGGGTTCAGCCAAATTCTCCGGGAGGAGTTTGCCGAGTAGAGGAGAAGTAACTGGATTAGAAGCAACAGGAGAAGCAGCTAGAATCGAAGCAACTGGAGTCGAAGCAACTGTAATTGAAGCAACGAGATAGAAGAAATAAGGATGGCCGGTGACAGCGGGAACGGATGTTTTCCGGGACGGCGGTCACCGGACTTGTGAGGAGAGGGGAAGAGAAACTGATGAACCATTCCCATGTAAACGAAAGCCTGCCTGCGGAAGTGGAGGACTGGGTGAAACGTGGGGTCGATTCCCGTGCCGAGGTGGTGGCGGTGCGCCGGCTGCAGGGAGGCGTCTCTGCCATCGTACAGCTGGTGACCCTCCGCATCGGTGAGGACGTGTGGGAGGTCGTCCTGCGCCGGTTTCATGACAAAGAGTGGCTCGAGAACGAGCCGGATCTTGCTCGTCACGAGGCGGCAAGCCTACAATGGGCGGTCCGGACCGGCGTGCGGGCGCCGGAGATTCTCGCCTATGAAGAGAGCGGACAGGTTGGCGGCATGCCGCTTGTCCTTATGACCAAGCTGGAGGGTACCGTCCTGCTCCAGCCCCGTTCGATGGAGCGCTGGCTGGACGGACTCGCTGCGGCTCTGGCCTCCATCCATGCGGTCGACGCCGACGGATTTCCCTGGACGTATCGTCCTTATCAGAGACTGGAGGCATTCATGACGCCCGACTGGTCGCCCTACACGGCCGAATGGGAGGCAATCATTCGGATCGGCAGAGGTCCGCGTCCTTCGGTGAGAGAATGCTTCCTCCATCGGGACTACCATCCGACGAATGTATTGTGGGTGGAGGATGAGGTCAGCGGAGTCGTCGACTGGGTGAACGCATGCCGGGGACCAGCCGGCGCCGACGTCGGCCACTGCCGCTGGAACCTGGCGATGCTGTTCGGCGTAGCGGCGGCGGATGCCTTTTTGGCTGCGTATGAGCGCCATGCCGGCGAGCGGTTCCGCTACGAGCCTTACTTCGATGTGCGGGCGCTGCTGGATGTGCAGTACGGGCCGCCCGAGGTCTACCCCGGCTGGACCGCCTTGGGAATGCCAGGGCTGACGAAGAAGCTCATGGCCGAGCGGACGAACGACCTCATGCTCAGCATTCTGGAGAGAGCCCGCGCCGCGGGCCTTACCGGCTGAGCGGGAGAGAGCGCCGTCTGCGAGAGGCGCGACACGGGCAAGGGCACGAGCGGCACGGAAGCAGGGCGCATATTGCCCACTCCTAAGCAATCTTGTAACATCAATCGGTAAGAAGCAAGGGAACGATACGGCCAGCATGGACCGAAGAGCATACACAGCACAGCAATGGCAAGCTTGAGACGATGGGCGGGCCACCCCGCAGCATGGAACGGAACAGCAAGCACGAGCCGAACAGCAAGACAGCGCAAACGCGCTGGATATAGGGGAGCCGGGAACGGCTCCTTTTTCTTTTGCCCGGAGGTTGGAACGGAGCAAAGCAGGACAGGGCTGACGAGTCGGGGGCCAGTCTGCATAAAGGGCCAAGTACCCACATAGACATGTACCAGTGGACAAATCAGGGAAGAGGTGGAGAAGATGCGTCGAATCGCCTGGGGAATGGTGTTCGTCTTAACGGCCATGCTGCTGCTGGCCGGCTGCGGAACCAAGGATGCGGGAGCGGTCGTCAAGGATCTGAACAACACGGTCGACAAGCTGGAGAGCTACGAGGGGACGGGCCGCATGGTGCTGCATTCGGGCCAGCAGCCGCAGGAGTACCAGGTGGAGGTGTGGTACCAGAGCCCGCACTACTACCGGATCTCGCTGACGAACGACAAGAAGGACATCACGCAGATCGTGCTGCGCAACGATGACGGCGTCTATGTGCTGACGCCCCATCTGAACAAGATCTTCCGTTTCCAAAGCGACTGGCCGGACAACCAAGGACAGGTTTACCTGTATCAGTCGCTCGTTCAGAGTATTCTCGCCGACAAGGAGCGGCAGTTCACGACCGAGGAGAACGCCTTCGTCTTTGACGTCCTGGCCAACTACGCGAATGCCTCCCTCGCGCGGCAAAAGATCTGGCTGGACAAAAAATCGTTCGCTCCCCGGCACGTCGAGGTGGCGGACGCCAATGCCAACGTCATGGTGTCGGTCGACTTCAATCACTTCGAATTCAACAAGAAATTCGATAAGGACGCATTCGACATGCAGCGCAACATGACGGCTTCCCGCCTGCAGGAGCTGCCGACCCTGTCGCAGGAAAATGCCAAGGCCAGCGAGGCACAGAAGCAGGCGGCGGGACCGCAGCAGCCGGCCAAGACAGAGCCCGGCAAGACGGGCACGGAGCAAAAGTCCGGTGCAGCTGAGCCGGGCAAAACGGGCACGGGTCAAAAGTCCGGTGCAGCCGAGCCAGGCAAAACGGGTACAGAGCAAAAGTCCGGCGCTGCCGAACCGGGCAAAACGGCCACGGAACAGAAGTCCGGCGCTGCCGAACCGGGCAAAACTACCACGGAACAGAAGTCTGGCGCAGCTGAGCCCAGCAAGACGGGCAGCACATCCGGTCAGGCTTCCGCGCAGCAAACAGCGACGCCTCCGAAGTCGACCATCGTCATCGACCCGATGTATACGCCTAAGGGGACGAAGATGACCGAGATGGGCGAAGTGAAGCTGGGCGGAGAGGTGGGCGTGATCCAGCGCTACTCGGGCAGCTACAATTACACGCTGCTGCAGTCCCGCCCCGTCGTGCAGGCGGCCTCCAGCCTGACAGGCAGCGTCGTGGATCTTGGCTTCTCCTTCGGCGTCCTGTACGGCGACAGCCAAAAGACACTGCAATGGATGTACGAAGGCGTGGAATTCCGGCTGACGTCCGGCGATCTGCCGAGCGACGAGATGGTCAAAATCGCGCAGTCCGTGCAGGGTCAAGTCGGCAAATAAGGAGTCGTCAGGGGACGGCCGAACCGGCCGTCCCCTTCTCCTTTGGCGAAGCCTATAACAGGGTGAAGAATGGAAGGAGATGCGAGAGGCTGGTGGATGTTACCGGGAGGACTTCATTGACAGCGTCAGACACAGCCTTTACCATGGATTTATTATGGAAGCATTACGACCAGAAGAAGGGGATCGCCCGACAGGCCAGTTCCGCCGCCGGGCCCCCTTCTTACGCTGTCAAAGAAGGTGAACGGGTTTGGATTCGTTTTACCGTCCGACTTGGCTTGAAATTTCGCTCGATGCGCTGAGGGCCAATCTGCTGGCTTTCCGGCGGCGGCTGCCCGAAACGATCCGGATGCTGGCTGTTGTGAAGGCCGATGCCTATGGGCACGGCGCGGTCGAGGTGGCGAAGGAAGCGCTGGACGCGGGAGCCGAGTATTTGGCCGTCGCTCTGCTGGACGAGGCGCTGGAGCTGCGGGAGGCAGGCGTCACCGCTCCGATCCTCGTGCTCGGCTATACGCCGGAGACAGGCATCCCGCTCGCGCTTGAGCACGACATTACGCTTACGGTGTTCACGGACGCCATGCTGGAGGCGCTGGCCGCCCGGGCGGGCACGGGGAAACGTGCCCGGGTCCATATCAAGCTGGACACCGGCATGGGACGCATCGGCCTGCACGACGAGGAGGAGGCGCTCGCGTTCATCCGCCGGGCAGTTGCGATGCCCGAGCTGAATGTCGAGGGCATGTTCACTCACTTCGCGAGAGCGGACGAGGAGGACAAGAGCTACACGTTCGAGCAGCACGCCCGGTTCGAGCGAGTCGTGAAGCGGCTCGACGCGGAGGGGCTCTCCATCCCGCTTCTCCACACCGGGAACAGCGCGGCCGCGATCGAGCTGCCGGAGCTTAGCTACAACATGGTGCGGCTCGGCATCAGCATGTACGGCATCTACCCGTCGGACGAGGTGAAGAAGGACATCGTCCGCCTGGAGCCTGTCATGGCGCTCAAGACGACGATCGTCCATCTGAAGGAGCTGCCCGCCGGCTGCGGCGTCAGCTACGGCTCCCGCTACGTCACGCAGCGGGACGGCGAGAGGATCGCGACGCTGCCGATCGGCTATGCCGATGGCTACTCCCGCATGCTGACCGGCAAGGCGCAAGCGCTCGTCCGCGGTGTCCGGGTACCGGTGGCAGGTACGATCTGCATGGACCAGTGCATGCTGACGCTGAAGGACGGGCCCGAGGCCGCCATCGGGGACGAGGTCGTCCTGTTCGGCCGGCAGGGAGAGGCCGTCCTAGCGGTCGAGGAGCTGGCGGACGCGATGGGGACCATTCCCTACGAGGTCGTCTGCATGATGGCGCGCCGCTTGCCCCGAGTGTATATACGCGGAGGACAGGCAGTGCGGACCGTGAACCGGCTGCAGACCGGACGGAACGGCTAAGGCTCCGTCCGGCCGGAGCCGAGTATTCGGCGGAATCGTCCGCATCCGGGCATGGTGACGGAAGAGGAAGCATAGCGTAATCAGGGGCCGCTTTATGGGGCTGCTCAGTCCGGCAGAGACCCCCTTGCGCCTGCTTCCGCCGAGTATCGGCCTTGGATCGGAAGTGGAACAGGGTCCCTGGCGCTGCCGGGAAGCGGATGGACTTTCACTAGGAATGCAGCATGTTTGCTATATGCAATGCATATATTTTTTCTTGTATGAAATTGCTTGTATTCCGTTATAATGGTAATATGGGTTTGTGTAACGTTATGGGGGTGCGAGACCGGTGTCCAATGTGAACACGAAGAGGATCATGATTAGCTTGCCAGACCACCTTTTGCAGGAAGTCGACGGCATTGTGGAATTGGAAAATTCCAATCGCAGCGAACTGATCCGTCAGGCGATGAAGCTCTACCTGATGGAGCGCAAAAAGAGATATCTGCGCGAGTCTATGCAGCGCGGGTATATGGAAATGGCCAAGATCAATCTCCATATCGCATCGGAGGCTTTTCAGGCGGAAGAGGATGCAGGAAGCACAGTAAACCGCTTAGTTAGCGGGGTGTAGCCTTTGATAGTCAAACGAGGCGATGTGTTTTTTGCGGAACTTTCCCCGGTGGTCGGCTCCGAGCAAGGGGGCCTTCGGCCGGTGCTGGTCATCCAGAACGATATCGGGAACCGATTCAGCCCGACCGTCATCATTGCCGCCATCACGGCACAGATTCAAAAAGCGAAGCTGCCGACGCATATCGAGATTGATGCGGCGACTCACGGCTTCGACCGGGATTCGGTCGTGCTGCTGGAGCAGATCCGCACGATCGACAAGCAGCGGCTCACGGACAAGATTACGCATCTGGACGATGAGACGATGCGCCGGGTGGACGAAGCTTTGCAAATCAGCGTAGGTCTTATCGACTTTTAGCTTCCGGAGCGGAAGGGCTGTCCGGCGGGCGCCCGGAAGACCGATACCCGCACCGGATCCGCACGCGAGCGGCCACAGGCCGGCGTGAGGTACGGACCGGTGCCCAGACCGCATGGACAGAGGCCCGCGAGCGGGGCTGCTGCAGAGAGACGGCATCGCCTCAGGCGGCCCGCAAGCCAGGAAGCCGCGCACAGATTCGGCAGCGGCCAAGAATCCGATGTCGCCGCGAGGTGGACAGGGGCTTTGTCGTCCCTGTCGTTTGTCGCGTTGACGCGGCAAAGCTGCCGGGTTGCGGGCGGACTGGCCGGGAGGCAGCCCGGCGGACGGGTGACAGGGAAAGCATAAACACAGGAGAGAGAACGGGGGACGGATGTCCGCCGTTTTTTCGTTGCCGCCAAGGGCCTGGCTGCGCAGCAGCGCGCCACTTGCGTTCGGTCCGGACGACCTTAGCGGCGGAATCGGCTATAATGGAAAGAGAACTGGAATCCAATTAGCAGACCTTCCGGGAGGCAATGCGGGATAGCATGCCTTGCGGAAGGGGAGTGAGGAGCGTTATATGGCAAACGGAACGGAACCGCTGCTCGAGCGGCCGATGGAGCAGACGGAGGAAGAGAAGGCGAAAACGCAGGAGCGGATTCTGAAGCAAATTGCGCAGGAGCTGAAGCTGGCGCCTGGCAAGGTCAAGACGACGGTCGGCCTGCTGGACGAGGGCAATACGATCCCCTTCATCGCGCGCTACCGGAAGGAAATGACCGGGGAGCTGGACGAGAACGCCCTGCGCGACATTGAGGAAAGGCTGCAGTATTTGCGCAATCTCGAAGCGCGCAAGCTGGAGGTGCTGCGCCTCATTGCCGAGCAGGACAAGCTGACGCCCGAGCTGCGGGCCGATATCGAGAAGGCGGCCAAGCTGCAGGAGCTCGAGGATTTGTACCGGCCGTACCGGCAAAAGCGCAAGACTCGCGCGAGCGCGGCTAAGGAGCGCGGGCTGGAGCCTCTCGCCGATTGGCTTTGGAAGCAGCCTAGGCAAGGAGATGTCGAGCAGGAAGCCGCCCGTTACGTCGATCCGGAGAAAGGCGTAGAGACGGCGGAGGCTGCTCTGCAGGGAGCGATGGACATCCTCGCCGAGCAGCTGGCCGACGATCCGAAAATCCGGGCGTGGGTCCGGTCGTTCACTTGGGAGCAGGCGACTCTCGTCACTGCGGCCAAGGACAAGTCGCAGGAATCCGTCTATGAGATGTATTACGACTACCAGGAGCCGGTCAAAAAGCTGCCGCCGCACCGGACGCTCGCCATCAACCGGGGTGAGCGAGAGGACGTGCTCAAGGTGAGCCTGACAGTCGATGCGGCGAGGATCACGGACCAGATCGCCCGGCAGACGATCAAGCATTGGGGGTCGGTGGCGGTCGATACGCTGAAGGCGGTCATCGAGGATGCCTACAAACGGCTCATCGCGCCGGCGGTCGAGCGCGAAATCCGGGGCCGGCTGACGGAGCAGGCGGAGGAGCAGGCGATCGGGATTTTCTCGGGCAACCTGCGCAGCCTGCTGCTGCAGCCGCCGGTCAAAGGCAAGATCGTGCTCGGAGTCGATCCTGCTTACCGGACCGGCTGCAAGCTGGCGGTCGTCGACGAGACCGGCAAGGTGCTCGACATCGCGGTCTCGTACCCGACGCCGCCGAACAATAAGGTGACGGAGGCGAAGGCGCTGTTCCGGAGGCTCGTCGATACGCACGGCGTCGAGCTGATCGTCATCGGCAACGGGACCGCCTCCCGCGAGACGGAGCAGTTCGTTGCGGATTTCATCCGCGAGCACAATCCATCGCTCGCCTACAGCATTGCGAGCGAGGCCGGGGCGAGCGTCTACTCCGCGTCCAAGCTGGCGCAGACGGAGTTTCCGGAACTCGATGTCGCCGAGCGGAGCGCGATCTCGATCGCCCGCCGGATGCAGGATCCGCTCGCGGAGCTGGTCAAGATCGACCCCAAGGCGATCGGCGTGGGCCAGTACCAGCACGACGTGTCGCAGAAGCGGCTTGAGGAGAGCCTCGGCGCGGTCGTCGAATCGGCGGTCAACCACGTCGGCGTCGATCTGAACACGGCGTCGCCGTCTCTGCTCGCCTATGTGGCGGGCGTGAACGGGACGATCGCCAAGAACATCGTCAAGCACCGCGAGGAGAATGGCAAATTCGCGAGCCGCAAGCAGCTGCAAAAGGTGCCGCGCCTCGGCGCGAAAACGTTTGAGCAGTGCGTCGGCTTCCTGCGGATTCCGGGCGGGGACAACCCGCTCGACAATACGCCGATCCACCCGGAGTCGTACGACGTTGTGGACCGCTTGTTCCGCGAGCTGAAGGTTGAGCTGGCCGAGCTGGGCTCGGCAGGGCTGAAGGAGCGGCTGCAGGCCGTCCAGGCCGGTGAGCTGGCCGACCGTCTGGGCGTCGGCGTCCCGACGCTGCGCGATATTCTGGACAGCCTGCAGCGTCCGGGACGCGACCCGCGTGAGGAACTGCCTCCGCCGATCTTCCGCAAGGACGTGCTGAAACTCGAGGACCTGAAGCCGGGCATGGAGCTGCAGGGCACCGTTCGCAACGTCATCGATTTCGGTGCCTTCGTCGACATCGGCGTGAAGAATGACGGACTTGTGCACATCTCGCAGCTGAGCAGCCGGTTCGTGAAGCATCCGATGGATGTCGTCTCGGTCGGCGACACAGTCACCGTCTGGGTGCTGGGCGTGGACGAGAAGAAGGGCCGCGTCAGCCTGACGATGCGGAAGCCGGATCGTGCGTAGACCGGATCACGCAAGGACCGCGCATAGGCCGGACCGAGCGTAAGCGGACTTCACGGCTGCCGAACGGTGAGTGCGCGGATCGCATGCTAACCGACGTGTGTAGCGCGAGACGATGCGTAGGCCGGGTCGCCACAAGTCGGAGCGGGAGTAAGCCGAATATGCGGAAGCCGGATCGCTTCCGGCCGTGCGAAATACGTACCGTCCGCGTGCAGCCGCATCTATGCGGAACCGACAAAGAGCATGGGCGATTTGCCCATGCTCTTTTTTTTGGCATCTTATTCGATTCGGCGGCTGTGTGCCGCTCCAGTCCCTAGCCCGCAGGGCGGGCCTGATCGGGAATTTCATCTACCGGTGCTCGTCGCTCCTGGACGACAGGGAGGTCTCCTGCTCCCTCCAGGCGGCCTGCTTCGTCCGGTAAAAGAACCAGCAATCGTTCAGCAGCTTGACCTGCTTCCGGTTCTTGTTTTGAAACGCCCGCATCAACTGATGACATAACCACTGCGGCATGGCTCCTGCCCCTTCCTGCTGAGAGTACCCGTATCCCTACCTTATGGGCGCTCCCGGCATTTCGTGCAGGTCCATCAGTCGGTTTCTTCCTCATACCACTGCTCCAGCTGCGCCTGCAGAGCCCGGATCTCGGTCAGCAGCGACACGAGCGGATAATGGGTCTCAGTGACGGCCGCGAACTCGCTCTCCAGCCGGTTGATATAGGCGAGACCGCCGGTTATCGGGACGAGGCCGTCGACGATCTCCAGCTCGCCGCATTCCGCCACAAGCCGGGGCAGCGCCGGCACGTTGGCCGCCGTCAGCTTGTCGATTTCCTTATGCAGGCGGCGGTTCAACGCCGTCAGTTGATAGAGGTGAGTGGCGGGCATTTCCACATACTCCAGCTCATTTCCCAGCTGGAGCAGCCCATAGCGCATGTTCGGCATGGTCAAGTTCCTTCCTTCGCGTCAAATAGTCCGTTGCCGGGCGCATCCGCGAACGGCGGCCGCCCGGCTGCTACTTGACAGTGTATCCTACCTTGCGAGACTATTTCAATAGAGACGTCGCAGCAGAACGGGCGGAAGCGGTCATTGCCGCGGACCGTCCACGACATCGCCGCCGCCCGGACGGGCGCGCATCGCATAAGGAGATATCGCATGACCAATATAGAATTGCAGGCCTGGGTGGAACGGGTCTCTCTTGCTTCGTTCGGCGTGCCGTTCCGGCACCGGGCGACGTTCAACTCGAGGCTCCGCTCGACGGGCGGGCGCTACTTTACCAAGTCGCATAATATCGAGATCAGCACCAAGCAGTATGAGACATTCGGCGCCGAAGAGGTCGAGAAAATCATCAAGCACGAGCTTTGCCATTACCATCTGCATCTGAGCGGGCGGGGGTACAAACACCGGGATGCCGATTTCCGGCGGCTGCTTGAGCAGGTGGGCGGGTCCCGGTTCTGCTCCGCACTGCCCGAATCGCGGAAGAAAGAGCCTTACCGCTACCGGCTGTTCTGCGGCAGCTGCGGGATGGAGTACAGGCGCAAGCGCCGGGTCGATACGAGCAAATACGTCTGCGGACGCTGCCGGGGCCGGCTGCGCCTGGAGACGCTGCCGTCCGGCGGGGGCTGACGGCGCCGTTAGGCAACACGGCAAACGCATGCCAGGGTCGCAGACAGCTCCCGAGTGCCGGAGAAGGAGCGAGGGGAGCCGCTTTCCCATGCGGGGCGCGGTTTCCCATCTTGACTCCTTATTCTGATCGTGTTACATTAAGACATATCCATATTCCCTGATAGCTCAGTTGGTAGAGCACTCGACTGTTAATCGAGTTGTCACAGGTTCGAGTCCTGTTCGGGGAGCCATTATCTTGGAGAGATACCCAAGTGGCTCAAGGGGACCCTCTGCTAAGGGGTTAGACTGCGTAAGCGGTGCGAGGGTTCGAATCCCTCTCTCTCCGCCATTAATGGATCGGATAGCGGAAGCTGCGAAAGCGGCTTTTTTTGCTGTTTGGAGACCTTTTTAGGGACCCATAAACAGGGGCCGGGCCGGCCTGTCCGTTGCGGCGGCGCTCTAGGAGTGCAGGCCAAAAGGGGAGCTTCCCGCTGCAGCCCGGGAGTCGGGAAGAGGGCCGAGCGGAGCGAGCCGAATGCGACGACTGCCCAAGCGAAGCGGACGGTAGAGGACTCGCGAAAAGGACTTGTCAGCGAACTACGAATCCGCTATAATAACAAATGTCTTCTTGCCGGACCTCCGGCGAAGGCTGACTGGATGACGATGGCCCGTTGGTCAAGGGGTTAAGACACCTCCCTTTCACGGAGGTAACAGGGGTTCGAATCCCCTACGGGTCACCAATGAGCTCGAGCCATTAGCTCAGTTGGTAGAGCACCTGACTTTTAATCAGGGTGTCGAAGGTTCGAGTCCTTCATGGCTCACCATTGCTGCTCGATTGGGCAGGAATGGGCGGACGCTCCGAGCACGAACGGCGGCGATCCAATCCCTCGTTTGTTCATATGCGGTTGTGGTGGAATGGCAGACACGCTATCTTGAGGGGGTAGTGGGCGAAAGCCCGTGGAGGTTCGAGTCCTCTCAACCGCACCATATTCGAAATTGGAATCCTTACGCAGGCGTAAGGATTTTTTTGTTTGTCTGGAACATGCCGAACCAGAGTCTCCGGTAGGAAGACTCTGGTTCGGCTGGCTGCAGGAGAGGGAGCTTCAGCGAGCTTCGCCTACGACTGTGAAGCGCTCGTTGACGTGCTGCGGATGCTCGAGCTCGTCCAGGACGGCGATGGCGAAGTCGGCGTAGCTGATATAGCTGTTCCCTTCCGAATTGACGAGCAGGTTGTTCCCGCCGGCCCGGTAGGCACCGGTCCGAGGGCCTTGCGGATCGAAGAAGGCTGAGGGGCTGAGGAACGTCCAGGCGAAGCCGGAGGACTGGAGCAGATCCTCCAGGTTTTGGGCCTGGTTCGCCGCCGTCGCATAATATTCGCGTGGGAAGCCCGGCGTGTCTAGGACGCGCACCGATTGGGCTTCGTCTGCGAATAGGCTGCCGGCTCCTCCAACGACGAGAAGCCGGGTCCCGGAAGCGCCCTTCATAGCCTCGATTAGGTGCCGCCCGGCTTCCACGTGCAAGTGCTCTTGGCCGGGGGCGGCTCCGAATGCATTGATGACGGCGTCAAACGGCTTCAGGTCGTCCGAGGTCAGGGAGAAGATATCCTTCTCCAAAACCGGCAGACCTTCGGCCTTGGACGCATCCCGGACGAGCCCGGTCACCTGGTGGCCTCGGCGGAGCGCTTCCTCCGCGATGAGCCGGCCGGCCTTGCCGCTCGCTCCGATAATTGCAATCTTCATATCGTTAACCTCCCGAATGGATTGTTATGCCCAACTTGTAACTATTATAGTTACAGGTGATGGCCGCTGTCAATCCTTCCTCTTTATCCTGCCCTATCAAGAAAAAAACGCCTGTCTCCAAAAGAAGACAGGCGCAAAAGAGGTCAACTTTAGACAGGGATGCTGTGAAGGATGTCCGTCAGACGAATGCGGTCCAGCTCCGATTCCATCGCTCTCTGGGCAGAGACGAATACGGGGAGGATCGCGGATTGGATGCTCCGTCCGACAGGACACTCGGGATTAGGACATTCATGAACGGCAAACAGGCCGTTTTCCTCGACTACCTGAACCGCCCGGTAGATGTCGAGCAGCGTAATGGCGGATGCCTCCTTGGCCAACCGGGCCCCCGCGACGCCGGACTTGACCTGCACGAGTCCTGCCCTGCTCAGCATGCTCACGATCCGGCGGACGACCACGGGATTCGTGTTGACGCTGCTGGCGAGAAAGTCGGATGTGTTTGTGCCTCCCTTGTTCATCTCGAGAAGGGAGAGAATATGAATCGCAACGGCGAACCGGCTGCTTATGTTCGTAGGGAACGCCTCCTTTTGCGGCATGTCGGTCTGCAACAAATCCAGACAAAGAAGGATTTCGAGACGGGCCCGTCGTCCTTTCTCCTTAGTTTACTATACATCGTGCCGGTTCTTCTATCCGCCTTCCCGGCAGATCCCACAAGCATGGCGCTGGGCGGAAAAAGTCGTACGCTGGCGGCTGAAGGAAGACATTGCGGAGCCCGGAATAGGGACTATTCACAAGAAACGAACGGTGCTATAATCGGTTAGCTGCAGGTTTGCCTAATTTTGGAAATAATCAGACTGCGGCTCAAACGATTACATACACGGGGAAAAAGTACGCGTGTTTTACCTGTGCGGTTGGAGGAGAACCCTATCAAGAAGAAAAGCCATCATCGCCTTGTTACTTGGTTTCTAGCTGTCGTATTGCTGGCCGGCCTTGGGCTGCAGCCTGCGCCGGCCCGAGCGGAGGCACCTGCCGTCAAGGTTCTGCTGGACGGACTGCCTGTCGCTTTTGAGGAGCAGCCCATCCTGGAGGACGGGACGACGCTGGTCGCGTTTCGGCCAATCTTTGAACGGCTCGGCCTGACCGTCTCGTGGGATCCACAGACCAAGACGGTGAGCGGCGTGCGAACCGGACTCAAGATCGTCCTGACGATCGACCAGGCCAAGGCTTACGTGAACGGTCAGGCGGTGACGCTGGAGAAAGCTCCGCGGCTGGTGAACGGCAATACGCTCGTCCCGCTCCGCTTCGTGGGCGAGGCATCTGGTGCCACAGTCAGCTGGGACGGCGAGACGTCCACGGTCCTCATAGCGCCGATGCCAGTCGAGCGGACGGTGGAGGAGATCGCCCGACAAGTCGACAAGGTGGTCTATCTGGAGACAATGGACGAGAAAGGCAAAGCGGTGGGAGCCGGGAGCGGCTTCCTGCTGACGCCGGACGGCCGGATCGTCACCAACTACCATGTGGTGGCGGGAGCGAGCAGCGTCCGGGTCACCTTGGCGGACAAGAGGGAATATACAGTCGACCAGGTTCTGTATGCCGATGAAGAGAAGGACCTCGTCGTGCTCAAGGTGAAGGACATCGACCTGCCTGTCGTGCAGCTGGGCGATTCGGATCAGGTGAAGGCGGGGGAGACGGTCGTCGCGATCGGCTCGCCGCTCGGCATGACGAATACCGTCTCCACGGGCATCATCAGCAGCGCGTCCCGTCAGCTGGAGGGGCAGACCTATATCCAGACCACCGCTCCACTGGATCATGGAAGCAGCGGCGGTCCCCTCTTTAACTTGAAGGGCGAGGTGATCGGCATTACCTCAGGAGGACTGGGCAGTTTTGCGAATCTGAATCTGGCGGTTCCGATCAACGAGCTGAAGAACTTGATGGAACAGCCGGCCGCTCCGAAGCCAATGCCGCTTGAAGAGACACGGGCGGATTGGTTTGACATGCTGATGGAGCTCGAGGATCGGCTGAACGATGAGTTCGGCGGGCCGGTCCGCTATATTGCGGACGGCCATACGTTCCACATGTCGTTCGAGGTGGACCAGGACGAGGAGGAAGGCACGATCTACATCGACGCGGTTGTGCGGGACCGGCAGGAGGGTGCGGATCTCATCCGGCTGCAGCAGCAGTCGCCGAATCTGATCCCCGATTTCTTCCGGAAGATCGGAAACGAGGCTCACAAGGACATCCCCGACAATGTGCAGTTGATGATCTGGCATTCGTTCCGGACGACGGAGTTTCCTTCCTCCTATAAGCCCAAGCAGATCGAGAAGGACGTTGACGGCAGTTATATCGTGACGCTGCCGCTCTATGCGGGATACCTTGACTTTGCCGAGAAAAAACTGTACTTCATGGTGGATCCGTCGGGCCGGAACAGCACGGAGAAGGAGCTGCCGCTCTAGACCGGATTGAATCCGCAGTCGAAGAGCAAGCGGTTCGGGGTGTACCCCGGCACCGCAGACGCGTAATCAGTTAGCGTTCCGGGATCGGACGGAGCAGCAGCACAGGGCGGGAGACCGCCGGCGAGTGGAACGGCACCCAATAGTGAGGCATGAACTAACGTTGGGGCCGTCCCGAGGCTGGCGGTTTCTTTTGTTGGGCACAGAAACCGGGCGATGCATAAAAGCCGCCGAATCCAGCCATACCAACAGGTACCGGGCATTCGTCCAAGCCAAAATCCGATTAATCCTACGGTTATTGGCGGATATATTATGCTCCACCGGACGACTGGAGAGCCGAAGAGGCCGGAAATGATCGCTCAAGAGGAGGTTTGCGCTTGGAAGCCGGTAAGCGAGGGGCGCTATTGTCCGTGGCGACCATCCCCCTCATCATGACGCTGGGCAGCTCGATGGTGGTGCCTGTGCTGCCCAAAATAGCCGACCAGCTGGGCGTCTCGCCGCTGGCCGTCAGTCTGCTCATCACGGTCTATTCCGCGGCCGCGATCCTGCTCGTTCCTCTGGCCGGCTATTTGTCCGACCGCTTCGGCCGAAAGGCCGTCATCCTCCCAGGTCTGCTGCTGGCAGGTATGGGGGGCGCCGTGTCGGGTACGGCGGCTTGGCTGTGGACCGGTCAGGCTGCCTATGGGGTCATCCTCGCCGGGAGGCTGCTGCAGGGGATCGGTGCGGCAGGGGCGGCCCCAATCGTTCTGCCGCTCATTGGGGACTTGTATCGGCGGGAATCCGATGTCAGCCGAGGCCTCGGCATCGTGGAAACCGCGAATACGTTCGGCAAGGTGCTTAGTCCCATTTTGGGAGCGGCTTTGGCGGGCGTGGTTTGGTTTTTCCCGTTCTTCGCGCTTCCCGTTTTTTGTGCTGTGTCGATGATACTCGTTGCGTTCCTCGTCAAGGCACCCCAAGGCGGCAAAGCGCGCGAGCTAAAGCCGTTCGGTCCGTTTCTCTGTTCGCTATTCCGACTGTTTGGGGTTAAGGGACGCTGGCTGTTTTCCGTGTTTGCCATTGGGGGCGTGGCGATGTTCGTTATATTCGGCGTCCAGTTCTACCTTTCCTCGATCCTGGAGGCCGAGTACGGCATTCGGGGTGTCCGCAAAGGACTGCTGCTCGCCATCCCGCTCGCCTCGATTAGTCTCACCTCCTATCTGACGGGGCGTTGGATCGGCCGCAGCAAGAAGGGGATGAAGCGGGCCGCCGCCGGCGGGCTGCTGCTGTTGACCGCCTCGCTCCTTGCCGCCGGGCTATTGGAACGGCTTCCGTACCTGCTCGGAAGTCTGTTCGTCGGCGGCATCGGCATCGGGGCCGCGCTGCCTTGCATGGACGCCTTCCTGACGCAGTGCTTCGAGGAGGAGCAGCGGGGGACGGTCACCTCGCTGTACAGCAGCGCCCGCTTCCTCGGCGTCGCCCTCGGACCACCTGCCGTGTCGCTCCTCATGCAGAGTTCGCACCGGACGCTCTTCTTCCTGCTGGCCGTTCCGTGCGCCGCCGCCGCTTTGCTGGCGCTGTTCGCGATCCGGCCGCGGGAGGGAGGCGCAGCGGGCGGCGATCGGACCGCGCGCAAGCGGTCGTCAATAGCCGAGCGGGTGACCGCCCGGCTGCGCACACGGAAGCCGGTCCGGCAGTAGCGGGACCGCGCTCCGTGCCACGCGACGCATGCAGCCTCTCCGCAAAAAGCGGACCCTCGCACCGTGCACGCGTGAGGTAGTGTTGCCCACGCGGCGTAACGCAGAGGCTTCGTCCGCCGTCGATTGCTCCACCACGCCGGCTCATGGCCTCCGCCTCTCAGCGCCGGGTGCTCCCTCTACGCCGCTTCTCTCCAACGTCCAGTGCCGCTGGGCGTTTTTATATGTCCCATTGAAGAAATATCGCCCAACTCGTTGACAGCGCTTTCAGGACAATTCTATAATAAAACAAACCAGGAACAAACCAGGTTTAGGAGTATCAGAAGTCGATTGAGAACACGACTGGCTGGCCGGCGGGGAGTGCTTCCTGCTCACCAAATAGGGCAAAGCCGGCGCTCATTACAAGCGAAATGGCAAGGAGACCCCGAGATTATCGAAGAACGCCTACACGCGGGATAGTGTCGACAATGACAACATCGTCGAGGTGTACGGCTGGTTCAAGCCGTGATCGCCGGAGCGCCCGGGCAAGCCAATCATGTTAAAGGCGGAGAAACCAATCCGCCCGAAGGGGAGTTCGCTCGTGAAACATGGGGATAGGCCTGTACGTCTGGCCGTGGTAGGCGGAAGAAGGGGAGCCGCGTTCCATGCGGCCCTCGAAGCAATGCCGGAGCGGGTCGCTCTGGCGGCGGTATGCGAATATAACGAGGAGTATCTGGCCCAGTGGAAGGAGAAATACCCGGAGATTCGCACCTACACCGAATACAGCAGGCTGCTGGAGGATCCGGGGGTGGACGCCGTCCTGCTGGCGACTCCGCTCCTCCTCCACGCCCGGCAGGCGATCGAGGCGCTCCAAGCGGGCAAGCACGTGCTGAGCGAGGTGATCGCGGCGCACACCTTGGAGGAATGCCGGGAGCTCGTCGAGACGGTCGAGAGCACCGGGCTTACGTACATGATGGCCGAGAACTACTGCTTCATGCGCCAGAACCAGATGGTGCTGAATATGGCGCAGCAGGGCACGTTCGGGGAGATCACGTTCGCCGAGGGCGGGTATCTCCACGACTGCCGCAGGCTGACGCTGCAGCCTGACGGACGGCTCGCGTGGCGGGGCGAGCTGCAGCGGGACTACAACGGGATGAACTACCCGACGCATTCCCTCGGCCCTGTCGCCCAGTGGCTCGGGATCGGACAGACCGATGAGCTCGAGACGCTCTCGACGTTCACGTCGCGAGCCGGCTCCATGGCCGGCTACGTGCGAGAGCAGTTCGGCGACGCTCATCCGGGGGCCGATCCTTTCTATTGGAAGCAGGGCGATACGGCCGTCACGCTGATTCGCACCCGGAACGGAGCCGTCATCTCGCTGCGGGTCGACTGGGTGTCCGGGCGGCCGCATCAGATGACCCATTATGGACTGCAGGGGACCCGCGGCGCTTACGTCTCCGAGCGCAGACAGGGCGAGGAACCGCTCGTCTGGCTCGCAGGCCGGTCGCCCGGCGCCTCGCCCGGGCGAGAGGGAGACCTGGAGCCCGAATGGGAGCCGCTCTCGGCCTACCGTGCCGAGTTCGAGCACCCGCGCTGGAAGCGGTGGGGGGACGAAGCGGACCGGACGGGGCACGGCGGCGGCGACTTCTTCGTCATCGAGGAATTCGTAAGCGCCGTGCGTGAAGGCCGGCGGCCCGCAATCGACGTCTATGACGCGGTCCGGTGGAGCTCGGTCTTTCCGCTGTCAATGCAGTCGGTGGTGAAGGGAGGCCAGCCGATTCCGTTTCCCCGCTTCGATGTTAGCCGTCCGACGTCCTAGCAAGCGGAGGAAGGCGGATTTTGCGCAGCATGAGAGTGGCAGACCTACACCGAATAAGAGACGGAGGTAGCCGGTTCATGAGATTAAGAGGGAAGCGTGCCCTGATCAGCGGGAGCGCGCGAGGCATTGGGCTGGGAATTGCCGAGCGGTTCCGGCAGGAGGGCGCATCGGTCGTGCTGCTGGATTACCGCGAGGAGGAGCTGGCGGCGGCTGCCGCCGGACTCAAGGACCGCTGCCCGGAGCAGCCGGAATTAGGCGTATGCACCGTTGTCTGCGATATGAGCGATCCGGCTGCGGTCGAGCGGGCAGCAGACGAGGCATGGAGCCGGTTCGGCGGACTTGACCTGCTCGTCAACAATGCGGGAGTTGCGACCCGGGAGCCGTTTCTGGACATCCCGCTCTCCCGCTGGCAGCGGACGCTGGACATCAACCTGACCGGCATGTTCCGGCTGAGCCAGCTCATCGCCGGACGGATGGTGAAGGAGAGCATCCGGGGCGCCATCGTCAACATGGCGTCCAAGAACGGCGTCGCCGGCAGCACGATGCTCGCTCATTACAACGCGTCCAAGGGCGGAGTCGTCCTGCTGACCGAGTCGATGGCGTCGGATTTGGCGCGCTACGGCATTCGCGTCAACGCGGTCGCGCCGGGCTTCATCGACACGCCGCTCGACCGCGAGCTGAAGCAGAAGGGAGAGCCGGGCCTCGAGCTGACCGCCCGGACGCCGATGGGGCGTCTCGGCACAGTCGAGGAAGTGGCGAATGCGTTCCTCTTCCTCGCCTCGGACGAAGCTTCCTATATTACGGGAGCGACGCTTGTCGTGGATGGAGGCCATCTGGCCAACGCCGGGGATTTGTAAGTGCAGTCCAATTCCAGGGACCGGACAGGTCCTACCAAAGTTGATCAAATGGAGGCTGGGAAACGATGAATCAGGACGGCTGGACACCCGAAGCGGGAGCAAGCGAAACAGGCGGCGAGGGCCGCAAGGCAGGCATCAGCAGACGCAAGATGCTGCAAACATTAAGCGCGGGAGGCGTGCTGCTTGCCGGCAACGCCCTTGTTCCCCGGCTAGCCTTTGGGGCGGAAGAGACAGTGGGAACGGAGCAGGCGGACACCGGCCTCTCGGGCAAAGGGAGCGGAGGACCGACCGGCATGCTGCAGGTTCCGAACGTTGAGGCACTGCTGAATCTGCCGCAGGGACAGTGGAAGCAGGGGACTACTGTCTATGTAGGCGGCTATTACCGGGAAGGAGACGGCGGCGCTAAGATCGTCCGCTGGGTAGAGGGGAGCACCCGTCCGGACAACGGCGGTTCGGTCCACGACCCGACTGGAGGAAAAGGCAAGCCCGGCCGCTGGGAGCAGCTGCACGGCGGCGTAGGGGATTTTCGCTGCTTCGGTATTTTCGGTGAGACCAAGAATGCGGACGACGCGCTCGACGCCATGGTGAACGACCCGGCGATCTACCGGATCGAAGCGCACACCAATCTGAACTTTGTCCGCCGGCATAAGTACAGCCGCAGCGGCATCGAGCTGGATTTTTACGGCCACACCGTAACGACGAACGGCATCGAGCTGAACACGCGCGACAATCCGTTCGGAGCCGTCCTGTTTTTCCAGGGGACGCCTGCCGGACCGACCCAGACCGTCACGCTGTCGGCCGAACTCATTGAGCTGACCGACGTGTTGGAGGTGGCCGACGCCTCCGCCTTCCAGGTCGAGGACTGGTGGATCGCCCAGGTGAAGAACAACCCGGGCGGCGGCGCCCAGCGGGAGCTGGATTATCTGCTGAAGGTGACGGAGATTCTCGACAGCAAGCATATCCGGGTCAACTACAAGCTGGGCTGGGCGCTCGCTGCCGGGCGGGTCATTACATACAAAAAGATGAATCCGGTGTTCCGCTGCCATGTGCGCAATATGCGGTTCGTTGGCGTGCCGGTGCCGCCGACCAACTCCACGAGCGAGAGGCCGTTCGAGACGTGGGACCAGATCGGCTCGAACCCCGTCGCCTATGAATTCGCGGTGGAATGCGACGTGTCCGGCGTGCGGGCGACCAAGGTGTTCTGGCCCGTCGTGCAGCGCCGCTACTGCACGCATTACGTCACGGAGCGGTGCGAGCTCATCAATCCCGAGGAACGGGACTGGGGCGGCACGGGCTATCTGACCCAGCAGCTGAACGTGCTCTACGGGCATGTCCGGGACTGCAATACAAGCAACGCACGGCACCTGAACGACTTCACCTGTGCCGGCTACTGCATGGTCGAGAACTGCCATGGCGACGGCGACGATTACGGTCCGTTCGTCACGCACGGCCAGTTCGAGCACGATCTCGTTTACATAGGAAATTCCGGCCTTCTGTCGTTCGCCAACAGCGGGACGACCTGGGGCGACAGCGCCAAGCGGATTACCGTCCGCAAGCACGTCGCTACCCGGATCGTCGCCCACAAGAAGCTGACGGATCTCACGCTGGAGGACGTGCATGCGTTTTATAAAGAGGGGCTCGCCAATTCGGGCACGATCTGGGCGAACGCCGACGGCCTCCAAATGCGCGGCTGCACGGCGGAGACGATGCTAACTCTGTCTCGGAGCTCGAACCGCTCCAAGCGGGCGAACCTGGCCGACGGCTGCACCTTCGGCATGACGAAGGATTACGAGATCTCCCGTCCGGTGCGGAGCACGGCGGTCGGCAATCTGCCCGTCGACGCGGACTTCACGATGACGAACTGCCAATTCCTTAACGTGGATAACAACAACATCGGCAGCTTCGAAAGGCTGGTCTTGGTCAACACGTGGTTCAAAGGGGCGTCCCCTGCGGCGTCCCCGATCCGCGTAGGCAGCAAGGAGATCGTCATGCAAGGCGGCGGCTTCCAGAACACCGGCTTCGTGCTCAAGGGGGCCTACGACCAGGCGGCGACGGGCAAGCCGGAGCAGGCCGTTACGGTCGACGGCGGCGCCGTCTTCCACGGGACCAATGCGGAGAAAGCGTTCCTGAAGAGCGTCGATCCGGCGAACAACGTCACCTGGAGCTTCGGCGGCGTCGTGAGCCGGCCGGCGGATGCGGCGACCGCCCACTTCCAAATCGAGGGCGCCGCCAACCGGCTCAAGGCGATCGGCTCCCGGTTCGTCGGGGGCAAATACGAAGCGGCCAAGGGCGGCTTCGGCGGGTCGAACTACTTCTTCCTGACCTCCTGCGTCGAAGAGGGAGTGAACCGCTCGTCGCTTCCGGCGGAAGGGGACGGCATCAAGCATAGCGAGGGCAATCTGACGATAGGCGGGTAACTGCAACGAAGAATCCAGATGATTCGGAGAGCCTGCGAAACGGGTAACGACGAGCAGGCGGCTCCGCCGATCGCGGCCGTTCTTTACGGAAGGGTATCCAGCTTATCGGAACTTGCCCGCAGGACGGCAGGGAGCGGGAGGAGATAGACTAGGAACGAACGCGGCCGGCGTCAGCGCCGGCCGCGCATCGTCCTGCTATTGGAAGGGTTTGGGAAATGGTATACTAATTACGCGTCTCCCGCGGCGCAGCCAAGCGGCCGCGGATCATATAGAATGAGGGTTTGCTATGGAGAAGGGAAGCATGCACCAGACTTCACGGATGAGGCTGAACGAGCTCGTCCGCACATTACGAGAAGAGATACGGACGGGGAAGCGGAGGGCCGGGGAGTTTTTGCCGTCGGAGAAGACGCTCGCCGTTCAATACCACTTGAGCAACCAGTCGGTTCGCAAAGGGCTCGACATTCTGGTCGGCGAGGGGCTCATCGAGAAGCTGCCGCGGGTTGGGACCAAGGTCATCGGCCAGCCGGAAGCGGGCCAAACGACGATCAAATTCGGCTTTCACTCGTCAGTGACGGGAGAAGCGGATATCCATGGTCTGCTGGCGCGGTTCCACGAGAAGCATCCGCATATCCGCGTCCAGGCGGTGCCGGTTTCGAGCGACCATTTCGGCTACGTGAAGACATACCTGTCCGGGGGCATCTTCGACGCCATCATGATGAACTATACGGACTTCCGCTATTTCACGGAGACGAACGACGCGCAGCTGCTTCAGCCGCTGCAGCGAGACCCGGGACATTACGAGTTCCTGTCGGACGCATTCACGCTGAACGGCCGTCTGCTTGTCCGCCCGTTTATCTTTTCTCCGCTGATTCTGTGCTACAATCGGGAGCATTTTCGCGAGGCGGGGCTCAATGAGCCCGACAGCAGCTGGCGCTGGGAGGATCTGATCCGCAACGCGGCCAAGCTCGCCATCCCGAACGAGCGAATCGGCTTCCACAGCGACTTCTATTCGCCGAACCGGTGGCCGCTCCTGCCGCTGCAGATGGGTGCGCGCTTCGAGCGCGGCGCCGGCGGCCGCATCCGGCTCGCCGATACGCGCATGATGGAGGCGCTGCGCATTTGCCGGGACATGAAGAACGAGCTGCCTCTCCTGTCTGAAGGCATCACGACCGGAGAATCGGAGCGTCTGCTGGCGAACGGCAAGGTGTCGATGGTCATTACGAGTTACTTTTACTTGAATTACTTAAAAGGAGAGACGGCGTTCGATCTGGCGCCGGTCCCTTATCTGGAGAAGCCGGTTACGCTGCTGCTGAATATCGGCCTCGCCGTGAACAGCCGCTCCGCGAATAGGGAAGCGGCGGAGGAGCTGGTCAACTTCCTCACCTCGGAAGAGGCGCAGCAGGTGATCCGGCAGCAGACCTACAGCCTGCCCGCCCTGCGGACGGCGGCCGAATGGAACGGCGACTCCGGGCTGTACCGGCCGTCGCGGTTCTCGCTGTTCCGCGAGACGATCCCGGGCTTCCGCTATTTCACCGACATGGGCGTGACGGTGCAGGAGCTGGCGGAAATCAACCGGGAGGTCAAGCTGTTCTGGGCCGCGCTTGAATCGGAGGAGACGTTCTGCGCCCGTATCGAGGAGAAGGCTCGGCACGCGTAACAATATGTGATCCCCCAAGGGGAGAGAGGCGGTAGCTCTATGTTCCTGAACATCGGCCTGACCGGCTGGATTCTGATTGCGCTTGTGGTCATTCTCGTGATGAAGCCATCCCGGCTCCCGGCGCTCGGCCGGGCGATTCGCTCGACCATCGGCGACTTCCGCAAGAGCAGGCGGGAGGAGTCCGAAGACCACAGCCGGGAGGACAAGCAAGACGACCGGAAGCCGGACGGTTGCTGACGGTCAGTGGGAATTTGCCGGAGAAGGCAGAGCTCTATTCCGGCTCTAGGCTATTGCCATGGGAGCTTCGGCCTCCGTCCTGCGCACATCATTATGTAAGCGCTACCGGAGATTGGCGCGTCTGTTGGCCGACCTATTGTGCAGGAGAGGAGGTCGCTCGCGACCTAACGGAGCTCTGTAGGTCATACAGGGACTTCATGACCCGTACGACCCCGCTCGGTCACGGCCCCGTCCTTGCCCTCAGCCGAACCGGTTAACCCGCTTAACGTTTCACCGGGCTGATGGTTAGCCCGGTTACGGCGGCTCTCATAAGGTTCTGCCCCCGGGGATATCCTGGGGCCCCCGCAAAGTAATAGGAATTTACTACGTCAGCATCCGCTTCACTTTGTGAGGATGTTTCGGGGCCCCCGCAAAGTACTCGGAATAAACATCGTCAGCATCGGCTTCACTTTGTGGGGAGGGGGTATCCTAGCCGCTCGGAAATCCGATTGGCCGCATTCTTGACCTGCTCGCCGACGCGCGGAATGTCGTGGATGGGCAGTTCGGTCCGCAGTGCCGTGATGCTGACCGCGGCCTTGAGAACGCCGAGATGGTCGAACACCGGTGCGCCAATGCAGCGGATGCCCGATTCGCCTTCTTCGTCCTCCACCGAGTATCCCTGCTGGCGGATAATCTCCAGCTGGGTGAGGAAGTCCTGCCGGTTCGTGATGGTCCGCTCCGTCTTCTCGGGGAGGCCCTTGACTCGGATCGCTTCCTCCACCTGCTCAGCCGGCAGGAAGGCGGCGATCGCCTTGCCGACACCGGAGGCATGGAGCGGCTGCCTCTGTCCAATATAGGTGGAGAACTTAACGAATGCCTGGTTCTCCACCTTGGCCAGATACATGGCCTCATATTGATCGGGAACGGCGAGATGGACGGTGAAGCCCGTCTCGTTCATCAGCTCCTCCATCACCGAGAGGGCACGGTCGCGGATGTCCAGCCGGTTCAGGGCGGAGAGCCCGATCGTAATGAACTTGGAGCCGAGGGAGTACTTACCTTCGGCGCTTTTGAAAATATATTGATGTTGCTCAAGCGTATTCAGAATGAAGAAGACGCTGGTCTTCGGAATCTCGACCATCTTGCACAGCTCGCTGACGCCGAGCGGCGTGTCGTGCACCGCGAGCGTCTCGATGATGGCGATGGCCTTGTCCAGCGCGGGAACCTTGTATTTGTTGTCGGTGGTCATGATGGCTGCACACCCCTAATTAAACATCGTTTAATATTAAAACCAACTTCCTTTTGTTTACTATACAAACAAATAGGCCTTACCGTCAATGTTAACCGCTGGTTAACCATGCAAGGGCAGACCGGGGTCGACGGGGACCGTCCTTGGACTGACCGGACACTGAGCGAGGACTGGCCGAGGGTTGACCGTTGGCTCCCTCCGCGGCAGTTCTTTTTCCCGCCAATCTCGCCAGTCGCCGGGAACAGCCGGGAGAAGAATCGCGTCCGGCGTATTGACAGAACGGGGCAGGAGGATTATTTTATAAGAAACGTGTTTAATATATAAAACAATGTTTAACAAGGAGTGAGCAGATGAGTACATTGGCTGTCAACGTCTCCAAAGGTCTGTACGAGAAAGCGAAAGAGTTTACACCGGGCGGCGTCCATACGTCGATCCGTAACGTAGAGCCTCATCTTATTTTTACCAAAGCGGAAGGCGCTTACATCTATGATGCCGACGGCAACCGCTATATCGACTACCAGGCGGCGTTCGGTCCGTTCGTGCTCGGCCACCGTCATCCCTATGTAACTAAGAAGGTCGTGGAAGCACTCGAGCGCACCGACCTGTACGGCGTAGGCACGACCGATCTCGAGATCGAGCTCGCCGAGAAGATCTGCAAGCATATGCCGTCGGCGGAGCAGGTGCTGTTCTGCAATTCGGGCTCCGAGGCGACCTACCACGCGATCCGGCTGTGCCGGGCCGTTACGGGCCGCAAGAAACTGATCAAATTCCAGGGCTGCTACCACGGCTGGCACGACTATGTCGCCCGCAACATGCTGAGCGCACCGGACATGATCGGCAAGCGCGATCCCGGCTCCGCGGGCATGATGGACGAGGCGATCGACAATACGCTCATCTGCACGTTCAACGACCTCGATGACGTGCAGCGCACGCTCGAGGAAAACAAGGGCGAGGTCGCGGCGCTCATCGTCGAACCGATCCCGCACAACATCGGCTGCGTCATGCCGCAGGACGGCTTCCTGCAGGGGCTCCGCGACCTGTGCTCGCAGCACGGTACCCTTCTTATTTTTGACGAGGTCATCACCGGCTTCCGCCACGACATTGGCGGCTTCCAAAAGGTATGCGGCGTTACGCCGGACCTGACCACGATGGGCAAGGCGATGGCGAACGGCTTCCCGATCGCCGCGATCGCAGGCAAGAAGGTATACATGCAGCGCTTCAATACGTACCCGGGCGGCGACGTCTGGTTCGCCGGCACCTATAACGGCCATGCCGTCGGCACCGCCGCGTCCATCGCGACGCTCGAGATGATGGAGAACGAAGGCGTGCATGAGCACATCTTCCGTCTGGGCGAGAAGATGCGCCAGGGCATCCGCGACATCCATGCCGCCATGGGCCTCGAAGCTTACGTGGCGGGCTTTGGCTCGGTCTGGACGACTTACTTCATGGACCGCGAGCCGCTGAACTACACCGATTTGATGGACAACAACGCCGAGGTTTATGTCGACTACCGGCGCCGGCTGATGAACCGCGGCATCTTCAAAATGCCGATGAACATCAAGCGCAACCATATCAGCTTCAGCCATACGGATGCGGACATCGACCATACGCTGACCTGCATCGAGGACGTGCTCAAGGAGCTGCGCGGCGAAGGCAAGCTCTAAGCCGGCCGCCCGAAACCGAGGAAGGGGACGTTAGCCATGATATTCGATTGCCATACCCACTTATTCGGACCGGGACAGTTCGGAGGCGCCACGCTCGCCGCCGCCAAGCGGGCCTGGGGCGGTGACCAGGAGCTGCTGGTGACGCCCGAGATTCACTGGGAGCTCGTCAAGGACTTCGCAGGCGCGATCGTGCTCGCATTCGACGCGCCCGCGACCGGAATCAACGTGCCGAACGAATATGTCGCCGAGTATGTAGCCAAGCATCCCGGCAAGCTGTTCGGCTTTGCTAGCGTCGATCCGAACCGGGAGAACGCACCGCAGCTGCTGGAGACGGCCGTCAAGGAGCTGGGACTCGTCGGGCTTAAGCTTGGCCCAATCTACCAGAACTTTTATCCGGATGCCAAGGAGCACTTCCCACTGTACGCCAAGGCGGAGGAACTCGGCGTGCCGATTCTGATCCACCAGGGGACGTCGTTCGTGCCGGAGGGCTATCTGGACGCGTCGCGCCCGGCGGCGCTCGATCCGGTCGCCCGGGCGTTCCCGAACCTGAAGATCCTCATCGCCCATATGGGCCATCCGTGGGTCGATGAGTGCATCGCGGTCGTACGCAAAAATCCAAACATGTACATGGACGTCTCTGCACTCGGTTCGCGCCCGTGGCAATTCTACAACGCGCTCGTCTCCGCGATGGAGTACGGCGTGACGCACAAGATTCTGTTCGGCTCGGATTATCCGTTCTTCACGACGGAGCGGATGATCGAGGCGCTGCGAAACATCAACGCTCTGGCCGAGAGGACGGCACTGCCCCGCATTTCGGAGGAGATCATCGAGGGCATTCTTCACCGCAATACGCCCGAGCTGCTGGGCCTCGTCTAGGCAGGGCGGTACAGAAACGAAGTTTAACTTAAAGGAGCGACCGGCAAGATGGCAGCGGATACCGAGAATACGAAGCGAAGAGGCGAGAACTATTTCACCGACGGAGGGCTGTGGGGCTTTATCCACCGGTCCTTCACCAAGTCGATGGGCTACACGGAGGAGGATCTGGCGAAGCCGGTCATCGGCATTTGCAACACGTTCAGCGAGCTGAACAAGTGCCACTCCCACTTCAACGAGCTGGTCGACTACGTCAAGCGGGGCGTCTGGCAGGCGGGAGGGCTTCCGATGGAGTTCCCGACCATCTCGATCGGCGAGCCGTACGTCAAGCCGACGACGATGCTGCTGCGCAACCTGATGGCGATGGATACCGAGGAAATGATGAAGGCTCATCCGATCGACGGCGTCGTCCTGATCGGCGGCTGCGACAAGACGGTGCCCGCCCAGCTGATGGCGGCGGCGAGCGCGAACATCCCGGCCATCGTCCTGACTGGCGGCCCGATGCTGAACGGCCGGCTGCACGGCCGGAGCCTCGGCGCATGTACGGACTGCTACCAGTTCACGTTGGAGCACAAGGCGGGCAACCTGAGTGACGAGCAGCTCGCGACGGCGGAGAATGCGATCTGCCGCAGCGACGGCCACTGCATGGTCATGGGGACGGCCAGCACGATGGCGTCCATCGCCGAGGCGATCGGCATGGCGCTGCCGGGCTGCGCCGCTATCCCGGCGCCGGACAGCCGCCGCCGCCATATGGCCGAGCGGACCGGCAAGCAGATCGTCGCGCTCGTGAAGGAGAACATCCGCCCGCGCGACATTATGACCGAGCGGGCGCTGGAGAACGCCATCCGCGTCACGATGGCGAGCGGCGGCTCGACCAACGCGATCATCCACCTCGTCGCGATCGCCGGACGCCTCGGCATCCGTCTGCCGCTCGAACGCTTCGACGAGCTGGCGGCCTCGACGCCGTTCCTGCTCAACCTCCGGCCGTCCGGCCAGTACCAGATGGAGGAGTATTTCGAGGCCGGCGGCGTGCCGTCGCTTATGAAGGAGATGGAGTCTCTCCTGCACGGAGACTGCCTGACGGTGACCGGCGGTACCATCGCCGAGAACTTGAACGGCGTCGAGGTGCTGGACCGCAATGTTATCTTCCCGCTCGACAAACCGCTGGACCCGCAGGGAGGCATTGCGGTGCTCCGGGGCAACCTGGCGCCGAATGGCGCGCTGATCAAGCAGACGGCGGTTTCAGCGCATCTGCGCAAGCATAAGGGTAAGGCCGTGGTGTTCGAATCGCCGGCGGATCTCGACCGCCGCATCGACGACCCGGGGCTCGACGTGGATGAGAACAGCGTCCTCATCCTCAAGAACGCCGGGCCCAAGGGAGCCCCGGCCATGCCGGAGATCGGGCAAATCCCGATTCCAAAGAAGCTGCTACAGAAGGGCGTGCGCGACATGGTCCGCATCTCCGACGCCCGGATCAGCGGCACGTCGTATGGCGCGCTTATCGTCCACGTCGCGCCGGAGGCCGCGATGGGCGGCCCACTCGCGCTCGTGCGCGACGGCGATGTCGTCGAGCTCGACATCGCCGCCCGCCGGCTGCACATGGAGGTGGACGAGGCGGAGCTCGCCCGCCGCCGCTCGGAATGGCGGGCGCCAGAGCCGCATTACGACCGCGGGTACGGCCTGCTCTTCATCGAGCATGTGCTCCAGGCGGATCGTGGCTGCGACTTCGACTTTCTCGTGCCGAAGGAGCTGCGGGATCAGGAGTGAGGCCTGATCCCGCCGGACCGCCCGGCCGGCTGGCCACTGCCCGCAGGACGAGCGGTTCGTTAAGCAAGGCAACATTAGCGTATTTGACACGGCAATCCAATCCGAACAAAGCCGATGCGCCCCCTGGGGTATCGGCTTTTTCGCGTTTGGCGTGCGTCAAGCCGTCCCGACGGAGAAGGGAGCCGTCCGCTCTCTTGGGACGAGTGGACTCGCCTGCTTCCCATCCGCGACTAGTCCGAATGGACTAGAAATGTTCATATTTTTCTGAGAATAGCCAAGGAAACTAGTCCCTCCCCGTCGATATAGAAGCAACCGGTCAAGCGGAATGAGTGGCCGAAGACCAACCCAAGTTCTATTGACCAACAGAAAACCATCCGAAAAATACGCGGACAGCAGCGGATATCGGATGGTTTTTCCTATGTCAGCAAATGCTATGGACAAGGGGGGCATACAATCGTTGCACACTTCCGGTGCCATCATTTGAACGCCCGGGCGTCTTCTAAGGGTGGAAGCGCTCCTATATAATGAAAGCAACAGAAGCTTACAGGAAATGCGCTCCGACGAAAGGAGGAGATCCTGATGGATGAACGCAGCATGCAAATCCTGACCCTTCTGCAGGAAGCGGACGGATACGTGCCCGCCTCCGTCATGATGGACAAATTCCACATTTCCAAGCGGACGGTTTATTACGATCTAGACAAAATTAACCATTGGTTAATTACAAACGGGCTGGATCCCGTCGAGCATCTGCGGGGTTCCGGTTTCCGCCTCCCCAAGGAGGCGAAGGATCGGCTGCCCAAGCTTGTGCAAAGCTTGACCGTCCGGCAGTACTATTACTCGCCCGAAGAGCGAAAGGCCTGGCTCGCCATTCATTTGCTGACGCAGAAGGAGCCGCTGTTCAAGCGGGACCTCGCCGAGCTGCTCCAGGTGAGTCGGGGCACGGCGCACCAGGACCTGGCCGCCGTCCGAGAGACCTTTACCCGCTACGGCGTCGGCATTTCGTTCGATCGGGTGCTCGGCTACCGGCCGACCGGCCGGGAGGAGGACAAGCGGCGCGCACTCACCGAGGCGCTGTCGCCCATCCTCTCTGACGTGAGCTGGAAGGAGTTCGTGTCCCAGGTCAGCGGGCTCGTCAACGCGAGCTTGACCCGGACGCAGCTGCCTCAGCTCAAAGAGGAGGACCTCGCCTCCGTCTACGGCATGATCGACCGCTGCGAGGCAGCGCTCGGCATCGAGCTGACGGACGAGATGGTGGTTCACCTCGCGTCCCGGCTGCTTCTTTTTGCGAGCCGGATCGCCACGGGTGAGACGGTAAAGCTCGACAGGGACGAGGCGGAGGCGCTGCGGCGCACTCCGGAGTACCGGGCTGCGGAGGACCTCGCTTCCCAGCTCGGCGCGCTGCTCGGCATCCGGCTTCCGGGCGACGAGATCGGCTACCTGACGATCCAGCTGCTCGGCGCGCGTCTCAATCGCGCCTCTTCTCTACCGGATGAAAGTGGAACCGACGAGCGTATCCGGGAGCTGACTGCCGAGATGATCGACCGGTTTGAGCGCCAGGCGTGCGTCTATTTTCACGATCGCGAGCAGCTCGAGAGCAACCTGCAGGTTCATATGAAGCCTGCCTATTACCGGTTGAAATACGGCATTCGGCTGCCGAATCCGGCTGTCGACTCGATCCGCGACCGGTACGGGGAGATTTTCGTCCTGACCAAGGCGGCCGTCAAGCCGTTCGAGGACTATCTCGAGCAGACGATGCCGGACGATGAGATCGGGTATGTGGCGATGCATTTCGGCGGCTGGATGAAGCGCGAGCAGGCCGTTCCGGCGGGCCGCCGCAAAGCGGCGATCGTCTGCGTCAACGGCGTCTCCACTGCCCGGATGCTCAAAGCTCAGCTCGAGCAGCTGTTTCCGTCGCTCGATATCCTCGAGTTTTTGTCGCTTCGGGACTATGAGCGCTACGAGGGGGACGCGGACGTTATCTTCTCCACCGTCCCACTGCAGGGAGGCTCTCGCAAAATCTTCAAGGTGAGCCCCATCCTGTCGGATCTCGAGAAGGCCGATCTGCTCGCCGCCATGAGCGGCATTGCTGGCGGTCCCGGCCGTGGCGGCGTCGGCTCCGCCGAGACGCAGGCGCTGCAGCTGCTCAAGCTGATCCGCCGGCACGCGGACATCCGCGACGAGGAGGCGCTAGGCGGGGAGCTGACCCGCTTCCTCGCCACCGGGATGGCCGGCGTGGATGCTGGCGAGAAGCCGGTGCTTCGCGAGCTGCTCACCGAGGCGACGGTCCGGGTGCGGCCGTCCTGCCGGAATTGGCGGGAGGCGATCCGACAGGCGGCCGAGCCGCTTGCGGCCAACGGCAGCATCACCCCCAGCTACATCGAGGCGATGCTCGGCAAGGTGGAGACGTACGGCCCTTATATGGTCGTCGCTCCCGGCGTCGCCATCGCCCACGCCAAGCCCGAGGAGGGGGTGAACCGGCTCGGCATGAGCCTGCTCAAGCTGGAAGAGCCGGTCGCCTTCTCCGAGGAGGAGAAGCACCAGGTGCGCGCCATCGTCGTGCTGGCCGCCCAGGATGGCGAGCGGCATCTGCGGGCGCTGCAGGACCTGACCCGGCTGCTGCGGGAGGAAGAAGCCCGCACCCGGCTGCTCGAGGCGTCGACCGTCTCCGAGCTCCTAACGTTATTCGACACCAATATACCGCAAGACTAGTTAGCGCATAGAAGGGGTTGTTACCGTTGAAATTTCTGGAACCGGCCATGATCGATCTGGCGGCGAACGCCGCCACTCCGGAGGAAGCGATTCGGGCGGCGGGCCGCCTGCTCGTCGAGAGTGGAGCCGCCGAGGACTCTTACGTGGAGGCGATGGTCGCCTCTTACGAGGCGAAGGGCCCGTATTTTGTTCTCGCTCCGCACATCGCTCTCCCCCATGCCAAGACGGAGGACGGGGTGCACGAGGCGTCCGTCTCGCTCGCCCGGCTGCAGGAGCCTGTGGCGTTCGGCCACAAGGCGAACGATCCGGTGAAGCTGGTATTCGCTCTCGGATCCGCCTCGAACGCTGACCATATCGCGCTGCTTCGCAAGCTGACTTTGCTGCTGAACGACCCGGCGAACATTGAGCTGTTCAAAACCGGCACGCTTGACCAAATTACGGCCATTCTAAAGGAGGACTAACAAGATGAAAGTATTGTGTGTATGCGGATTGGGACAAGGAACTAGCCTTATTCTTCGGATGAACGTAGAGACGGTACTGCGGGACCTCGGCGTCGGCGCAGATGTGGAGCATACGGACGTTTCGTCGGCCGCCGGCATGTCTGCCGATTACATTGTCACCAGCAACGAGCTGGCACAGAGCCTGCAGGGCCACAGCGCACAAATCGTGATCGTGAACAACTACTTCGACCTTGCCGAGATCAAGGAAAGGCTGCAAGCGGCTCTTGCCTAACGGTCCGCTTGTCAACGATTAGGGAGGGAATTGGATGAACGTCATCTCATGGATTGCGACGAACGTCTTCGGCACACCGGCGATCCTGCTCGGCTTCATTGTTCTGCTGGGCCTGGTGCTGCAAAAAAAATCGACGAGCCAGATCATCAGCGGCACGTTCAAGGCGATCATCGGCTTTTTGATCATCAACGCGGGGTCCGGCGTCATCGTCGGCGCGCTCAATGTGTTCGAGCCGATGTGGAAGGAAGTGTTCGGCCTCGAGAGCGGCTCGCTCGGCAAGTTCATCGGGCAGGACGCGTTTAACAGCAAATACGGCAGCATGGTGACGCTGGCCATGTTCCTCGGCTTCCTCATCAACGTGCTGCTCGCCCGCTTCACCAAGTTCAAATACATTTACCTGACCGGCCACATGATGTTCTGGACGGCAACGATCTTTGCAGGGGTAGTCGTGCATACGGTCGGCGATGTGTCCTTCTGGAAGATGGTTCTCTTCCTGTCGGTTATTCTCGGTCTCTACTGGACGTTCCAGCCGGCGGTTACCCAGCCGTTCATGCGCAAAATCACCGGCAACGACAACATCGCTCTCGGCCATACGTCGGCTTCGGTCTCGCTGCTCTCCGCCTGGTTCGGCAAGCTGCTGGGCAACAAGAACAACGACGCCGAGAAGATCAAGGTGCCGAAGGGACTCGAGTTCCTGCGCGACTCGAACGTCATTACCGCCCTCAGTATGGGCATCCTGTTCCTGATCGGCGCGATCGTCATCGTGCTGAAGAGCACGCCAGGCGCCCAAGAGCTTGTAGGCAAGGCCGGCGACCAGAACTTCATCATCTACTCGATCGTGCAGTCGTTCACCTTCGCCGGCGGGATTGCCGTCGTGCTTCTCGGGGTGCGGATGTTCATCGGCGAGCTGGTGCCGGCGTTCAACGGGATCGCCACCAAGCTCGTGCCAGGCGCCAAGCCTGCGCTCGACAGCCCGATCGTGTTCCCGTATTCGCCGAACGCGGTTATCCTCGGCTTCATCGGCGCCTTCGTGGGCGGCCTGATTTGGCTGGTGGTACTCGGTAGTACGGTGTCGTACATTTTCGTTCCGACGATGATCGTGCTGTTCTTCCACGGGGCGACGGCCGGGGTCTTCGGCAACGCAACCGGCGGTGCGCGCGGCGCCGTCATCGGCGGCTTCATCACTTCGACGGTGGTGGCCTGGGGCCAGTTCTTCATGGTCAAGTATCTGATCAGCTCGACGATTCCGGATACGGCCATGTGGGCGGCGGACTCCGATATGTTCATCATCGGTCCGATCGTCAGCTTCTTGGCTAAGCTGTTCTTCTAACAATCACGAGGAGGGGGAGTCCTGTCATAGGAAGCCCCCTGCTTTGCACCTGAAAAAGGCTTTGGGCGAAGGCTCCGTAGGCTTGCGAGGCACAGTTTTGCAGGCTGCGAGGGCATTAGCTCCGGAGCAAAACCTTTGCGGGCAGGCGGCTGCGGGCCGAATGGCCTCCGGCTCCGTTGCAAGCCCGTTTCCTTGATGGAATGGGCCTTCGGATGGTGGAAACGGGCCCGCAAAAGTCGCTTCTCCGGCTCATTCGCCCCTACGCCGCGGGCATCGAAGAAGGTTTCGCCTTCGGCGGGGGCCTCTTGCAGGCTCGAGGCCGTCTTGTGGGCCTCTGCTTCGCAGGATGCGGGCGGATGCTCCGTAGGCTTGCGAGGCACAGCTTTGCAGGCTGCGAGAGCATAGGCTCCGTAGCAAAACCTTTGTGGGCAGGCGGCTGCGGGACGAATGGCCTCCGGCTCCGTTGCGAGCCCGTTTCCTTGATGGAATATGCATTCGGAAGGTGGAAACGGGCTCGCAAAAGTCGCTTCTCCGGCTCATTCGTCCCTCCGCCGCGGGCATCGAAGAAGGTTTCGCCTACGGCGAGGCCTCTTGCAGGCTCGAGGCTACCTGCGAGAGCAAGCTCCGCAGGTTTAACGCGGGCATAAGCTCCATATTTTAACCAACAAAATTACCTATGGGAGGGTTTCTAGCATGAGCTTCATTCGTACGCTGACCAAAGACATCGCCCCCGACCAAATGGGTTTCACCTATTCGCACGAGCACATCGTGTGCCGTCCGGACTTCTGGGTTCAAAAGGGAGAGGACGATCTGCTCCTCGACGATCCCGAGAAGTCCAAGCTCGACGTGCTGGACTTCAAACGCCTCGGAGGAGACACCATCGTAGACGCGACGGCGATCGACTACGGACGGGACGTACCGGCCGTGCACCGAATCATGGAAGAAACCGGCGTGACGATCGTTGGCACCGCCGGCTTCAACAAGAGTTTCCTGTGGGACGCCAAGATCAAGGAAGAGCTCAAGCCGCTGCTCGGCAACTACCGCACCTACGCCGAATGGATCGACGCCAAGTCGATCAACGAGCTTGCCGACTGGGTCATCCGCGAGGTGGAGGAAGGGCTCGAGGGCACGCCGTTCAAGGCCGGCCAGGTCAAGTTCGGCACCGGCTACAACCGGATTACGCCGCTTGAAGAAAAAACGCTGCGCGCCGTCGCCCGCGCTCATCACGAGACGAAAGCCCCGATCCACTCCCACACGGAGGTGGGCACGATGGGTCTCGAGCAGCTCGAGCTGCTGCGGAGCGAGAACATTAACCTCGAGTACCTGAGCCTCGGCCATATGGACCGCAACCCGGATCCGTACTACCACGAGCAGATCGCCAGCACCGGCGCGTTTCTGAGCTTTGACGGCATCGGCAAAATCAAGTACGCTCCGGAAAGCACCCGCATCGCACTCGTCCTCAACATGGTCCGCAAAGGCTACGAGGACCAGGTGCTGATCAGCGGCGACACCGCCCGCAAGACGTACTACAAGCACTACGATTACGGCCTCGGCCTCGAATACATCATCGGCAAATGGGTGCCGCGCTTCATCGACGAAGCGAACCGCGAAGGGTTTGACGGCGAGAAGCTGATCCGCAAATTCTTCGTCGAAAACCCGGCCCGCTGCTTCTCGTTCAAGAAGTAGGAAGGAGGCGCGATCCGCATGAATTTTCAACAGCAATCGTCTTACGAGGCCCAGGCGCTGATCGACCGCTGCCAGGCGGCGATTCTGCCGATCGGCGCCGTCGAGGCGCACGGCCCGCATCTACCGCTAGGCACGGACAACGTGCTGGCGGAGCGGCTGTCGTACAAGCTGGCGGAGCGGACGGACAGCATCGTGCTGCCGACGCTGCCGTACGGCCAGGTGTGGAGCCTGCAGACGTTTCCCGGCAGCATCAATGTCTCGAACGAGGCGCTGATCGCGATGCTGTACGATATCGGGGAGAGCCTGCACCGGCAGGGCTTCCGGATTTTCGTCATGGTGAACGGCCATCTCGGCAACGGCGTTGCTCTCAAGGAAGCGGCCCGCAAGCTGTACCGGGATTATCCGGAGCTGAAAGTGTTTTATTTCTTTTATCCCGGCGTCGGGCAGGTAACTGCGCGTGTACGGGAGTCGTCCTCGGCACATTCGTCGTATTTTCACGCTTGCGAGCTGGAGACGTCGTATATGCTCTACCTTGCGGAAGAGCAGGTCGACATGAGCAAGGCGCTGTCGGAAGCGCCGGAGATCCCGATGGAGGCCGACTGCACGCCGACCCCGTGGGAGACGTTCACGTCGACGGCCGTACTGGGCGACGCCCGGCTGGCCACCAAGGAAAAAGGCGAGGCGATCGTCGAGACGGCGCTCGCGAACATGGAGCGGATGCTGATGGACGCCAAGCGCCGGCTGGCCGGCGGGCAGACCCCGCATCCGGAAGGAGAATAGGCTATGCTGCATACGTATATGGACCGGATTCATGAGATGCTAAAGCAAGTGGAAAGCACGGAGGCCGAGACAATGAAGCAGGCGGCCGCCAAGGTCGCGGACTGCCTCGCGGACGGCGGGATCGTTCACCTGTTCGGCTGTGGCCACTCGCATATTTTGACCGAGGAAGTGTTCTATCGCGCCGGCGGCCTTGCTCCGCTGCGCCCGATTCTGTACCCGCCGCTCATGCTGCACGAAGGCGCGGTCCGCTCGTCGGAGCTCGAGCGGCAGAACGATCTGGCCGCCACCTTCATGGACGACCAGGACATCCGGCCGGGCGAAGTCGTCTTCGTCCTCTCGACGTCGGGCCGCAACCCGGTTCCGGTCGATGTCGCTCAGATCGCCAAGGCGAAGGGAGCCTACACGATCGGCATCACGTCGCTCGAATACTCCAAGAGCCAGCCGTCGCGCCATGCGAGCGGCAAGCATCTGTTCAACTCCGTCGATCTGTGCCTGGACAATCACGCGGTGCCGGGCGACGCGGTACTGACGCACCCGAATGTCAAGGTTCCGTTCACCCCAACGTCGACCGTCATCGGCGCGGCGATGCTGAACGGCATTCTGGCCGAGGCGATCGGTCTGATGGCGGACCGCGGCCAGGAGCCGCCGGTATTCCTGAGCGGCAATATCGACGGAGCCGACGAGCATAACAACCGGCTGATCGAGCAGTACCGGGGACGGATTCCTCTTTTGTCCTAGGTTAGGGAGACCGAGGGGAAGCGTCCTCTGAGGCGGTTATAGATAGGTGGGTCGCTCGAGAACGGATAGAGATTCGCTCGTCCGCGCCGGGCCGCGATCGTGCGGCCTGACGCCGGGCAGGGCGGGGAGAAGCACATGATAGGAGGAGATCCATAATGTACGCAAGACAAGTGACGATCGCGAATCAGGAAGGGTTCCACGTCCGGCCGGCGCAGCTGTTCGCGGACAAGGCAGCCGAGTTCGAGGCGGAGATCAAGGTTAAGGCGGCGGACGGGGAAGCCGACGCGAAGAGCATGCTCGAGCTGATGACGCTCGGACTGGAAAAAGGCTCTGCGATCACCATCGAGGCCGACGGCGCCGATGCGCAGGAGGCAGCCGACGCGCTCGCCGGTCTCGTTGAGAGCAAATTTGGTGAAGACTGATGGACGCTCGGACGATGCAAGGCATCGGTGTCTCGGACGGCATACGCATCGGTCCGGCGTTTTTGTACCGGCCGCACGGCGAGACGGCCGCTCGGACAGCGGGACAGCCAGGCCCTGGTGAGGAAACGCCGCGTCTCGGCGAGGAGGAAGCCGCCCGCGAGACGAAACGGCTCGAGGCCGCGCGCGACGCGAGCGTAGCGGCCTATGACGCGCTCATCGAGCGGGCAAAGCTTACCGTCGGCGAGCAGCAGGCGGCGATCCTCGTCGGGCAGCAGCGGCTGCTGACCGACAAGGCATTCTACCCGCCGATCGCGAAGCTGGTCGCCGAGGAACGGCTGCCCGCCGAGGCGGCCGTTCGTCAGGTGGTCGAGCAGGTCGCGGGCAAGTTCGAACGGCTCGCGAGCGACTACATGCGCGAGCGCGCGGCGGACATCCGCGACATCGGCGGCCGCTTGCTCGGCGAGCTGACCGGGGAGGGGGCGGGCCAATTGGCGAGCCTAACGGAGCAGGTCATCCTTATCGCGGACGATCTGGCGCCATCGGACACGGTCCAGCTCGACAAAAACGTCGTGCTTGCCTTCGTCACACGCAAAGGTGGGAAGACGTCGCACACGGCGATCCTGTCGCGGTCGCTCGGCATTGCCGCGGTTGTCGGCGCGGGTAACGCGCTGGACGAGATTCAGGACGGCGACCTGCTCATCGTCGACGGCGCCGCCGGCGTATGCCATGTGCGGCCGGATGAAGCCACCGTGGCGGAGTACCGGACCCGGATGGAGGAGGAGGCGCGCCGCCTGGAGCAGCTGGCCGCATTCCGGGAGGCGCCTGCCGCTTCCCGCGACGGCAAGCGCATCGAGGTGGCCGTCAACATCGGCACCGTGAAGGAAGCCGAGGCTGCGGCGGACAGCGGGGCGGAGGGCGTCGGCCTGTACCGCACCGAGTTCCTGTTCATGCACAGCGATCATCTGCCGACCGAGGAGGAGCAGGCTGATGCCTACACCCAGGTTGCGGAGCTGTGGGGCGGCCGGCCGGTTATTATCCGGACGCTCGACATCGGCGGCGACAAGGCGCTGCCGTATTTGCCGCTGGCGAAGGAAGAGAACCCGTTCCTCGGCTACCGGGCGATCCGCATCGGCCTGGACCGGCCGGAGCTGCTCCGGACGCAGCTGCGCGCCATTCTGCGCGCCAGCGCCCACGGCAAGCTGCGGGTCATGTTCCCGATGATCTCGTCGCTCTCCGAATGGCGGCGGGCAAAGGCCATGCTTGAGGAAGCCAAGGCGGAGCTGGACCGGGAAGGCGTCGCGTTCGACCGCGGCATCGAGGCCGGCATCATGGTCGAAATCCCGGCCGCCGCCATGCAGGCGGACTCATTCGCGCGCGAAGTGGACTTTTTCAGCATCGGCACCAACGACCTCGTCCAGTACACGCTCGCCGTCGACCGGATGAACGAGCAGATCGCGCATCTGTACGATTATTTCCATCCGGCTGTGCTGCTGCTCATCCGCCGCGTCATCGTCGCCGCCCACCGGGCGGGCAAATGGACCGGGATGTGCGGGGGCATGGCGGGGGATCCGCTGGCCGCGCCGCTGCTGCTCGGCTTCGGCCTCGACGAATGGAGCATGGACGTCTCCTCGATCAACCGGATCAAGGAGACGGTCAGCCGCCTCGACAGCGCAGAATGCACCGCTCTGGCCGACCGTCTGCTCGAGGAGGCGACGCCGGAGGATGTGCGCCGTGAGCTGAAGGCTTATGTGGACGGTTTGTAGGCATTCCTTTTCCTGGAAGCAGGGGAATGCAAAGAGGACTGTGTCTGAACCGAGAGCGTGCTCTCGGGGCTAGATACAGTCCTTTTTTGTATGTCTCTTTGGCATGCAAATCGCCGTCCCTGCTTTGTTTCACGTTTCCCTGACAAATCGGCTCTTGCCGGCCCTGACCACCGTCCTATGACGCCGAACACCTCGCGCTGGGAACTTCGTGCGGTGTGGAATGTACTGGTTCCTGCTACTTCCTCCCGCGCTCCCGCGTGCTCTAATGCCCGCTCACTCCCTGATTCCCTTTCCCTGTCAGCGCTGCTTCGAATTCGTCGATGATCATCAGGAAATGATTCGCTTCCCGGAAGACGTGGTCGGCGAGCAGAGGATGGATAATACTTTTGATCTTGCATTGCTCGATCAGATCGCGGGCGGTTTTCTTGAAATCCCTCAGCGAGACGACGGAGACCCGATTCTGGTCTAGGAACTGGCTCAGCAGAGGAACCGTTTGAGATTGGGGACGCATAGAGTCCAGGTCGACCGCCTGGTACAGCAATTGGTCGAACTCCTGGCTGAACTCTCTCGCCTGATCGACGAGCTTGCGTTCGGACGGATCCAGGAGATGCCCGATGAACTTGGCATGATCCGCCATGATGCGCAGGAAGAACACATTCTCGTCGATGATCGCGTCGGGCAGAGGCTCCAGCCTGCCCTGGTTCAGCTCAGCAAGCCGGTTCCGGAAGTAATTGGCCTCCCGGCTGATATGGTCGACGAGCAAAGGAAAGTTGTTCTGTCCGGGCAGCTGGCAGGTCAGAATAAGGCCCAGCACCTTGCGTTTGAAGGCCCAGATGTGGGCGGCCGCCGAATACACTTCATTGTTGAACTCCCGGATCACCGCCGGATCCGTGTTGACCCCGAACGAGTAAGCTTGTTGTTCGATCTTCTCAAACAAGTAGAAGAATTGATTGGCCTCCTGGATCAGTTGGGTATCCTCCCTTCGGAAGCCCAATCCCAGGAAAAACGAGTGTTCCTTCATAATCCGGGACCAGAACCGGATTTCTTCCAGTGACTGGCTAACAAAAGCATCCGACATAGACCCACCTCCATCGTCCTCTTGGTTATCTGTATGGCGGCACGGCTTGACCCAATACCTGGTTCTCCTTTCTTCCCGCCGGACAGACACTTGCAATTCAGGTAGGGCGGAGGTAAGGTAAAAGCAGGAAATGGAAGCGCTAGCAGGAATGCCGCCAGGCATCCGTACCGGCGTGAAAGAAAGAGTCATTCTGCATCGCCCGGAGGGAAGACGACCTTGACCGAATCGATTGTGCTCTGGCCGGACGGCGCGCCCCAGGCCGCCGGCCGGGAAGAGGAAGATTGCCCGCGCCTCGAGCTTTATCCGCTCGCGGGCGAGGGCCCGCACCCCGCCGTCGTCATCTGTCCCGGCGGGGGATACCAGCGCCGCGCGCCCCATGAGGGCGAGCCCGTGGCGCGCTGGCTGAATGCGGCCGGCATCGCCGCATTCGTGCTTCATTACCGGGTAGCGCCGTACCGCTACCCGAGCGCGCTTCAGGATGCCCGGCGCGCGATCCGCCTCGTCCGCCACCATGCGGCGGACTGGGGAGTGGATCCTGCGCGTGTCGGCATTCTGGGGTTCTCCGCCGGCGGCCATCTAGCGGCCGCCACAGCGACGGGGACGGAGGCGGAGGAATCGCCTCCAGTGGACGCCGCGGATGGGCAGAGCGGCCGGCCGGACGTGCAGGTGCTGGCGTACCCGGTAATCTCCTTCGGGGAGTTCCGGCACCAGGGCTCGCTGGATCGGCTGCTCGGCCCGGAGCCGGAGGAGACGCTGGTCCGCCAGCTGTCCGCCGAGAACCGGGTGACCGGGGACACGCCGCCGGCGTTTCTCTGGCACACGGCCGACGATGCGAGCGTGCCGGTGGAGAACAGCCTGCTCTACGCGATGGCGCTCGGCCGCAGCGGCGTTCCGTATGAGCTGCATGTGTTCCCGAGCGGGCGGCACGGCCTCGGGCTCGCCGGCGAGCATCCGCACGCCGCGCAGTGGACGGGGCTGTGCGAGAGGTGGCTGCGGCAGCAGGGGTTCTAGACGGGCCGTCCGCTCCCGCGGAGGGACGGCGCAGGACGCACGTATACCTGAGGAAGAGAGGGATAGGGATGAGACTGCAGGACAAAGTCTGCCTGATCACCGGCTCGGGGTCCGGCATCGGGCAAAGCACCGCATTCTTGTTTGCGTCGGAGCGCGCGGTTGTGATCGTGAACGACCGCGACGAGGCCAAGGGCCGGGAGACCGCCCGCCAGATCGAGGCGGAGGGCGGCGAGGCGATGTTCGTCCAAGGGGACGTGACGAGCGAGCGCGAGATGGAGGCGCTCGCCGAGGCCGTCCTAATGAAGTACGGCCGGGTCGACGTGCTGTTCAACAATGCCGGAATCAGCGGAGTCGGGGCGCTGCACGAGGTGGAGGAGGAGGCATGGGACCGCATCATGGCCGTCAACATCAAGGGCGTCTATTTGGCGTCCAAAGCCGTGCTCCCCTCCATGATGGAGCGCCGCAGCGGCACGATCATCAACATGTCGTCGTGCATCGCCGAGATCGGGCTGGCGCGCCGGGCTTCCTACGCGGCGACCAAGGGAGCCGTGCTCGCCATGACCAAGTCGATGCAGGTCGACTATGCCCCGTATAACATCCGGGTTAACGCGCTGCTCCCCGGCACGATTCTGACGCCGTTCGTGGAGGATTACTTGCGCAAGTCCTATCCCGATCCGGAGGAGGGAATGGCGACGCTTCGCAGCCGCCAGCTGAGCGGCGAGCTCGGCCGCCCGGGGGACGTGGCGAACGCTGCGCTGTTCCTCGCCTCCGACGAGTCCAAGTTCATGATGGGCTCTCCGCTGTACATAGATGGAGGGGTTGTGTTCGGCAAAAACGCCTGACCCCTTAGTCCCGTTAGGCGGCGCTGCCCCGCCCGGGACCGCTGCGTATCCTCTAAGCACACCACGCAGCCGGAGCCCGTTCCCGTTAGCACATTTTTGCAAAAAGCCTGCCGGCCGGCAGGCTTTTTTCTCTTCTGTAATGGCCGGAACCAGCAGGATTCGTGTAGGCTAGTAGGCGCTTTCTTTAGCGAATATGACGAAATTAGCAAATTCATGCAACCAAAGTCCTATTAGCGGGGTATTAATGGTATATAGGAACAATTGGAAGAGTTAGTACGAATGGAGTGGCAAGCCACATTTTACAGGCAGGTGAACAGCATGATGCAACCAAAAGCCGCCGGTACCCGGAAGTCGATGCCGACCCCGCGCGTTCCCGCAGCTGCAGACGAGCAGAGTTTGGCGGCAGGCACCGCCTCGGAGCAGCTCCCGCACAACGAGAACAGCATAGGGCAACAGAGAGATTCCCTTCCATCCCCTGAGGGTGATCGGCTGGGAACGGATCAGGAAGGGACGGGCAGGAAGCGGGTGCTTGTACTGCCGACCGTCGTCTGCGCCAATCCGCTCTGCGCCCGCATCAGCCAGATGGCGCCGGGCACGATCGTCTTCGAGCACCAGCTCGGCTGTGGACAGCTGGAGGCCGGACGGCGGGATGCGTTTGGCGAGCTTGTCCGGCAAGCAGCCCGCCCCGAGGTCGGCAGCGTGCTGATCATCAGCCATGGCTGCGAAGTGATAAATCCGTACGAGCTGGAAGAGGAGATCGGCCGGCTGGGCAAGCCGGTCGAGGTTCTGGACATTCTGACGGCGGGAGGCTCGGTCAAGACGCTGCGAGCCGGTGCGGAGATGGCCCGGCGGATGCAGGAGGCGCTGGACCGCGGGGCTTTGTTACAGACGGGGACAGGACATGCGTGAGCGTTCCGAGTCTGGGAAGCCGATGCAGCGGACTTTTTGAACCGATACGGTTACACCACCCGATAAATAACGACAGGGTCACTTCCTTTTCATTGGGAAGTGACCCTTTTTCGAAAGATCAGACGAAGCTGCTAACGTTGAACCGGTTGCCGTCCCGGTCATACAAGTGGAACAGGGCCAGCCCCCGGCCGGTGAAGCCACCCATTTCGCCGACCATGACTCCGCTGTCCTTCAGGAATTGGTAGTACGCGAAAAACGCGTCCCGGCCCTGGACGAAGCAGGTTGGCCGAACCGGTCCGTCGACTGGGCCGGTATAGGCACCGGGCGGGAGCGACTCGAGGATCCACAGCGATTTGCCGTCCGGGTGATGGTTGACCCCTAACGACATCACGGCATAGCCCTCCTCGCGATGCACCGCCTCTACCTGCATCCCTATGTACCGCTCGTACCACGGGACCGCCTCGTCCAGATGGCTGACCCCGATCCGGACGCAGACGTCCTCGTTGGGGCCGCAAGGGGGGAGCGGGACGGGAGAGGGCGCCTGCTCCTCCACGAAGGCTATGCGGGTACCCTCCGCCGTCAGCCACGCATCGAAATACCGGTGGCCGCCAGGACCGGCATAGAGGTCGGTGACGCGAACCCCTCGCCCCTCAAGAGCCGAGCGGGTCTGCTCGAGGTCCGCCGCCCGCAGACAGAGCCGAACGTGTGGATCGACTGTTCCGCGCTCCGCGTAGTGATAAGGCAGGCGCTGACTGGTGACGGAGGACGTGAGCCACAGGCCTCTGCCCATATGTGTCATTTTGCCCTGGGCCGCTCTAGGGTCGGGCTTCCAGCTCTCCTGCTGGCGCACGCTCCAGCCTAGATTTGTTTCGTACCAGCGGACCGCTTCCTCATGGTAATCGTAGAGAACGTCGATACTGCCGCCGTCGTACAGCAAATCCGGGACTACCCGGCCGCTGCCCACGACCGGCTCCGTATGCACAAGCTGCTCGTTCACGGAAATTCCTCCCTCGATCGAGATTCGATTCGAGGAAGGATTCGGCAGCGTTGGTGGGGTTTCCTTCCATATACTGGGCGAACTTTACTGCGAAGCCAGCGCGAGCCGCATGGACAAGCGAATGGGAAGGGCGGGGTTCGCCATCTGATTCAGATCACCGACCAGATACAGCTCCCGCTGCGGATAATAAAAGGCAAAGGAGCCCGTCGAGCCGGAGTGGCCCAGGAGGTCTCCCTTCTCGGCGAAGGGCATGAGGAGGCCGCCGAGGGCGACCCGCATGAACCCGCCCCCGTAGTGGAGCGGCCCCATTCTCAGCTGCAGCCGGTTGTAAGTCATGAGCTTGCCGAGAATGTCCCGGTCGAACAGCCGGCCGCTCCAGAACCCTTTGAGGAAAACCATCATCTCCCGGGCGGTCGAGACGGCGCCGCCGCTTGCCCGGCAGCTGCGGATGAACTGCGGCCGTTTCAGCACCTGGCCGCGGCAGTAGAGGGAAGGAATCGCCTCGTCCCCCGTATGCGGCAGATAGGTCTGTTCGAGACCCAACGGGGCGAAGATCAGCTGCTCGTAGGCTTCCGCCAGCGGCAGGTCCGTCACCTTTTCGATGACTTCTCCCAGCAGATCGAAGTTGATGTTGTTGTAATAGGCTTTGCCTTTGGTGCGCGGAGCGAAGTGAGGGGGGAGGGCTTTGGTCCATTGAAGGAGCTCGTCGAACGTATAAGCGAAGTCCTCCCGGATGACGGCGCGTTTAAGCGAATCCTTCTTTTCCTCGTACTTGTCGGGCAGGCCGCTCACCTGGAACAGCAGGTCCGACAGGGTAAGGGCGGAGGAGTAGTCCTGTCCCTTGTACCGGTGCAGTCCTTCCAGCAGGGACGGGGCGAAATAAGCGGACAGCGGGTCGTCCAGCGACAGCTTGCCCCGCTCTCGCAGCGTGAGGAGGCAGCTCGTCGTGAACAGCTTGGTGATGCTGGCCATGAGCAGCGGGGAATCCACCTCTTTGCCGGCATAGCCCCGGCTCCAGGAGAAGGAGCCGTCAGCTGTCTCGAGGAGAACGGCGCCTTCGTGCAGAAGCGGGGAGGCCATCGTCTTGTCGAAGATGGCTTCATAGGTTTTGGCTTTGGTAGCGTCCATGGGAAGTTCCTTTCATCAGGAAGGCTCGCGATGCGAATGAGAGATTTTTCTATTTTATCGGATGCCGGAGCTTTGCCGGTAAAAGGGAGAGCCGCTGCCAGGCGGTTTCTGGCAGAGCTTACCCCAGGGGTTCCAGCTTCCCGAAGCCTTCGTCGCGCAGAGACTGTTCAATTCGCTTGCGGATCGCTTCGATCTTGTGTCATTTACCTTAATTTGTCAATTGACCTGGACAAGATAGTTTATCAAAAGACAACAAAAAAAGGCCCGCGAGAGCCCTGACAGGGATCCGGTGATTCGCCATCGAAATAGAGATCCATTACGACCTGGGAGAGTGTTGTTTGTGGAAGCCAAATTTTATTATAGAAGCCCCGAAGCTCCGACCCCTAACCAACCAATGAGTATAGGGGTGGTGGCATTCATCAAAAGTAACGACTGCCTCTTATTAGAAAGACGAATGGACAGCGAGAGATGGGCATTTATTGGAGGGGCCATCCAAATGGATGAAGATCTAGTGGAAGGGCTCAAACGCGAAGTAAAAGAGGAAACGGGCCTAAACGTACGGGACGTTAACCTGTTTGGTACCTTTTCCGACCCTTCCAGAATCATTGCATTTCCGGATGGGAATGTGAAGCGGATTATTACGCTCGCTTATGAGGTGGAGGTAGAAGAGGATAACGAGCTAGTTTGCAGTGAAGAATCGAGAGAGCTTAGGTTCCTTTCAAAGGAAGAGCTGGATAAGATTCATCTAGCAGAAACGCATATTCCCATCCTACGAGCTTATCTGGACAAGGAAAGGATCGTATTGGAATGATCGGTCTACCATTCTAAAGGACAAGTGGGCAGAAAATCCCTAATCGAATTAACGCGTCGGCAATATCCCTAGTGGTGGTGACGATCATAACTCCCCTCCTTTTGCAGCTTGGCCTTCTCCATGTATATTCTTTCTCCCTTCCGGCTATCCTGTTACTAGATTGCTAGATTCGGATGAAGAAAGGGGTTCTCTCCCATGAGCCAAGCCGTCCGCCTCCCCGCCGCCGCTCCCACCATTCCGGCCAAGCCCGCCGGCCTTCGCCGGCTCGGCCTCGCCGTCTTCGCCGCCGCAGCCGCACTCGTCTTCGCGCTGCAGGGTGCGCTGCCGTCCGCTCCGGCGGCGGCTGAGGCGGACCGTGACCTCGCCGCCGTGTGGGCGCTGTCCCGCACGGTGCTGCGGGACGACGCTCCCGCGCGGCTCGTCGTCCGCCACGCCGCCGAGCTGGCTGCCGTACCGGCGGAGCTGCCGGCGCTCGGCGACCGGCTCGCCGCCGGCCTCGGGCTCGCGGCGGGCGAGCTCAGCCGCCGCGCGGACGGCGGGGCCGCCTACACTGCGGCGGCCGAAGCGGACGGCGGCACCGTCACCCTGCGGCTGCTGCCTATGAACGAACGGTCGGTCTTCGTGACCGTTCAGTACGAGGCAGCCGAGCAGGCGGCGCTGCGCCCGGCCCGCGCCTGGCAGGCCGCCGCAGAGAGCGCGCTGCGGGCGGCGGGCATCCGCCCGGCCTGGAGCGTGCAGGTGCAGGGCGAGCTGAACGCCGCCCTGACACCAGACATCGCCGCCGCGCGGAACGACGACAGCCTGGGCCTGGGCGCTTTTTGGCGGCAGCTCGAGGACGGGCTCGGCGCCAAGCCGGTGGAGCGCTACACGGACGCGGCGACGGAGAGCCGCTCTTACCGGGCTCCGCAATTCGAGGCGTCGGTGCTCAGCGGCGGCCGCCCGATCGGCTTCCAGGCGGCGGTTCATCGGACGACGGAGGGGTTGTGGCGGGTCACCGTGGGCACGCCGGTGCTGACCCTAGAATACTAATTTTTCAGGACTCAGCGAGGGAGGTTGGAGGGGAGAAGGGGCAGGAGTATATCCTAAGTCCCGCTTTTCCTTCAAATTTAAGATAAAATCGCCAAAATAGAGAGGGTCTAAGGACATTGATAAAATTCTTCTTTCGGGAGGGTCCATTCAGGAAACTTTTTTTGGGTGGTCAAACGAGAAAAACATAATATAATGGGAATATATTGAAAGAGCAAACCTGAAGCAGCGCAAGAAACCGGCCCCACCCATGTAGGGCGGCCCGGGTTTAACTTAATAGGGGAGCGTTGAAGTCTACTCTGTATATGGGCACTTGGGGTAGATGGAGCTACTAGTGCAACCGACCATCTTTCAGAACCTTGAAAGGTGGTTTTCTGTTTATTTAACCTTGTCTGATCAGGTAGCGGGTCTACACTATAGTCCGGAAGGTGATTGAGAATGAGTCGGTACATTGAGAATGACTCCGAGTTTGTGTTGGCGATCGTGCTGAAGCATCCTGTTTCAATCTGGAATAATGAGCACCTGATCGATACGGGCGGTCACGTGGAGTGGGTAACGCCCAAGACGGTCCGAATCAACAGCCAGGCATATCCACGGGAATTCTACCAATTCCGGGTGGAGCAGCAGCAGGTCGCCAAGGGCATTACGTCCTAGTCTCCCGGGCATCCGGTTAATCGAATAACGCGAAGCGGACGCATGTGTCCCTTCCTTCGACAATGAAACCTCGGCGGGCGGTCCTGCTGGGGTTTTTGCGTATTTGGCGCTCTTTGTCGAAAGATATTTGGGGTCTTTCGTCATAGTTCTATATAACTTCGAGGGCAGTGGACGAATTTGGGTGGGTCGGAGAGAGGATTTTTTTGATTTACGGACAAAAAGCTTTTGGCCGAGAATACGGGACAATCCGCGCCAGATCGCCACTTTTCTGGATTTGTTTACACCATATTCCAGAAGAATCGGGACGTGTAGCACGTTTTTGTAAAAAAAAGTTGCGTAGGTCCCAAATTTCGACAAAAAATCATGCCTTTCTTCCTATATAATAAAGGAAGAATTTTCCGATGGATAACTTATACAATTTAAAATATGGGAGCGTTGAAGTCTACTCTGTATCTGGGCACTTGGGGTAGATGGAGCTAGTAGTGCAACCGACCATCTTTTTTCGCATACGCGGGAGGAGGTGGTTTTTTTATGGGACTCGCCATCGCACATGTCGAAGTGAGGAGGAACCAGGATGCCCTTAATTCCGATGAAAAGGATATGGACGCCGCTCGAGCTGGCTGGGATTCAGCTCTACTACGCCGAGGACCGCCACTGGTACATGAAGCGTAGAGGCAAACCGATCAAGCGCCTGTTTAACAAATCCAGATGACATTGAGGGTGAGAAGATGAAAGGATTCTGCAAGATCGACGGCTGTGAGAAGAAAGTGAAGGCGAAAGGTTTGTGCTCCATGCATCATCAGCGCTGGTGGCGCAACGGCGATCCGCTGTTCCTGAAGCAGCAGATCAAGAAGATTTGCAAGGAAGAGGGCTGCGGCGAGCTCGCCAAGTGCAAGGGCTACTGCACCGTGCATTACGCGCGCTGGCGCAAGTACGGCGATCCGCAGCAAGTGCGCCAGGTTATCGCTACCTGCACGGTCGAGGGCTGTGACAAGAAGCACCGCGCTCGCGGCATGTGCGCGTCGCACTACCAGATTTGGTCGCGCCGCAACGCAGCGGAGAATAGAAAGCTGAAGGCACTCAAGCCATGGATGACGGTTCCCGCTCATCCGGTTCCGATAGAGGTTGTAAGATGAGATCGGCAGTCCTGGGCGGGCTGCGCGAACAGTAGGGGGAAGGAAAGCAAGTGAGCTATTCCAAACGATTGTTTCTATTAATAAGCATGGATTCGGCCATTGTCCTCATGTCCATCTATCTGTGCACATTCATCCTCGTGCCGTCAATCTCGGGGTTTAGCCCGGTCCTCGCTGTCAGCGCAGCCGTCCTGCTGCTCGCCCATCATGTGTTCGCTCACCGCTACAAGCTGTACAAGCGAGTGTGGCGGTACGCGAGCGTGGGCGAGCTGATCGCCATCAGCAAGGCGGTGACCTATTCGATCCTCGCCGCGGCTATTGCGCAGCTCGCTGTGAGCGGTCACATCTATGTGAGAACGCTGTTCGTCACCTGGATGATGCATCTTCTGCTGATCGGAGGGCTTCGGTTTGCCTGGCGGCTGCTCCGGGATACGTATACGAAGGAGCTGCCCGGCAAGCAGAAGGCCCTGATCGTCGGAGCCGGCTCGGCGGGCTCTCTCATCGCGCGTCAGCTCAAGCACAAGCCCGATTCCGAGCTGTATCCGGTGGCGTTCATCGACGACGATGCGAGCAAGCATCAGCTGGAGGTGTGCGGCATGCCGGTCGTGGGCGGGCGGGACCAGATCGAGGAAACGGTCAACCGGCTCGGCATCTCCCATATCCTCGTCGCTATCCCTTCACTGCGTAAGGGGGACCTGAACGCCATCGTCCAGGCATGCAGCAAGACCAGCGCCAAGGTGCAGATCGTGCCGATGCTCGACGACCTCGTGAGGGGCAAAGTCTCCCTGAACGAGCTGAGGGATGTGCAGGTCGAGGATCTGCTCGGCCGCGATCCGGTCGAGCTCGATACGCAGGCTATTGAAGAATACATAACCGGCAGCACTGTCCTCGTGACCGGAGCAGGTGGCTCGATCGGGTCCGAGATTTGCCGCCAGGTTAGCTCCTTCTCTCCGGCCAAGCTCATTCTGCTCGGGCACGGGGAGAACAGCATCTATGCGATTGAGATGGAGCTTCTCCGGACATTTGGCAGGGAGATGGAGATCGTCACCGAGATCGCGGATGTCCAGGATCGGGACAAGCTCATCCAGGTTATGCTGAAGCATCACCCCCGGGTCGTTTTCCATGCCGCTGCGCACAAGCATGTGCCGCTCATGGAGCGCAATCCCGAGGAAGCGATCAAGAACAACATTCTCGGTACGCGGAATGCCGCCGAAGCGGCCCATGCGACAGGCGTCGAGACGTTCGTCATGATCTCAACGGACAAGGCGGTCAATCCGACGAGCGTCATGGGAGCGTCCAAGCGAATTGCGGAGATGCTCATTCAGAACCTCGACCGCACCAGCAATACGCGGTTCGTCGCCGTCCGCTTCGGCAACGTTCTCGGCAGCCGGGGGAGTGTCATCCCGCTGTTCAAGGAGCAGATCCGCCGAGGCGGTCCCTTGACGGTGACCCATCCGGAGATGGAACGCTACTTCATGACCATCCCCGAGGCGTCGCGTCTCGTGCTGCAGGCCGGCGCTTTGGCGCGTGGCGGCGAGATCTTCGTGCTCGACATGGGCGAGCCGGTCAAGATCGTCGACCTGGCCGCCAACCTGATCCGGCTCTCCGGCTTCGAGATCGAGGAGATCGGCATTACGTTCAGCGGCATGAGGCCGGGCGAGAAGCTGTTCGAGGAGCTGCTGAACGAGAACGAAGTGCATGAGGAGCAGGTTTATCCCAAAATCTACCGGGGCAAGGCCGCCCTTCCGTCGGAATTTACCGTAGTTCAAGAGATACTGACACAGTACAAGCAGTGGGATGCCCCCACGACCCGGCAGCGCCTGTTAGCGGCGGCCGGCGGGAGCGCTCCCGCATCTGCACCTGAACCGGTTCCGCTTGGCTGACAATGCAACATGAGAACCAAATAGTCCTATTCAACCTACCTATCAGTATGGTAATATTTTCAATAGTCTAGTTTGTTAGACCTATGACATCCCTACCAGGTTGGGTCTTGAAGGACAGGTCAAGTCTGCTGTACCTCTATCACGGCGGGCACTCGGTTATGCTGTGGGCGGAAGAACCGCCTTAGACGTGGATCGTCATGGGTATAATGTGAGGCTGGGTTCAATGCCCGTGTAGAAATGCCGTTTTTATTGCATAAATACAGGGGAATCAACCTTGGCAAGAGAGACAAGGCGCTTGTTTCTGTTGCCGAGGTTGATTTTTTGTTGTGGGGAGAGATGACGCGAAAGAGCCCATATCCCGCTTAGCGGGACGATCTGAACAAAAAAGGAGAATCGATCATGAAAGTACGCAAGGCCATCATCCCGGCAGCGGGACTCGGCACCCGGTTCCTGCCGGCAACCAAGGCAATGCCCAAGGAAATGCTGCCAATCGTAGACAAACCGACCATCCAATACATAGTGGAGGAGGCTGTCGCGTCCGGCATTGAAGATATCATCATTGTGACAGGCAAGAGCAAGAGGGCCATCGAGGACCACTTCGATACATCGTTCGAGCTGGAGCAGAATCTGATGGACAAGGGAAAGCTGGAGCTGCTGAGCGAGGTGCGCAAATCCTCGCATATGGCGGATATTCATTATATCCGGCAGAAGGAGCCGAAAGGACTCGGCCACGCTATCTGGTGCGCACGCAAATTCATCGGTAACGAACCGTTCGCCGTCCTGCTTGGTGACGATATCGTGCAGGCAGACAAGCCGTGCTTGAAGCAGATGATCGAGGTGTTCGACCGCTATCGCTCTTCAATCGTAGGGGTACAGCAGGTACCGGAGCAGGACGTCTCCCGGTATGGCATCGTGGACGCACAGCAAATGCAAGATCGGCTCTACAGCGTGCTTGGCCTAGTCGAGAAGCCGAAGCAAGAGGAGGCTCCCTCGAACCTGGCCATCCTCGGACGCTATATCCTCACACCGAGGATCTTCGACATCCTTGAGAGCCAGGAAACCGGAGCTGGCGGCGAGATCCAACTGACGGACGCGATCTCCACCCTTAACCAGCACGAGGCTGTTTACGCCTATGACTTCGAGGGTGTTCGCTACGACGTAGGAGAGAAGATGGGGTTTATTAAGACGACGATTGAGTTTGCGCTGCAGCATGCGGAGCTGCGCGAGGAACTGTTGGCATATTTGGGTCAGATAGAGAGAGACCGGAAGCGGGAGGGACATTACGTTGTATAGGAGTTTTGGCAAGAGGATATTTGACATTCTCCTTTCCCTAGTTGGCATTCTTGTTTTGTCTCCGATCTTTCTGCTGTTGATCCTTCTGATCAAGCTGGATTCCAGCGGGCCGGTCTTCTTCAAACAAAGAAGAATGGGCAGGCACAAGCAAGAATTTAACATTCTCAAATTTCGCACTATGAAAGTCGATACACCTAGCAATACACCGACTCATCTTCTAGAAAATCCAGATCTATACATCACCAAGCTAGGAAGACTTCTGAGGAAATCGAGTCTGGACGAACTGCCGCAGCTCATTAATATCTTGATGGGTGAAATGAGCGTTGTGGGACCAAGGCCGGCGCTCTGGAATCAGTATGATCTCATTGCCGAACGTGACAAATACGGAGCGAACGATATTCGCCCTGGCTTGACCGGATGGGCTCAGGTGAATGGCAGAGATGAAATTTCGTTGGTGCAAAAAGCGTGTTTTGATGGCTCGTATTGCAACAATACAACCTTAAAGTTCGACATTAAAATACTTCTAATTACCATCATTAATATAGTTAAATCCGAGGGAGTAAAAGAAGGCGTTTAAAAACACATTAGTAAAAAAGGTGACTATATGAATAGTAAAGTAAGTATAATAATCCCAACTTTTCGAAGGGTTGCTCCTCTTCGAAGAGCTATAGAATCAGTCATTAATCAAACATATACAAATATTGAGATAATAATAGTAGATGATAATGAGAAAGAGAGCAGTTACAGGAAAGAGGTTAATCAAATTATTGAAGAATATCAACAAAAATTTAATAATATCCTCTATATAAAAAATAAGAAGAACTTAGGATCAGCACAGACTAGGAATATCGGAATAGAGACATCGAAGGGGGATTTTATTACCTTTTTAGATGACGATGATATCTATTTGCCAGATAAAATAAAGAATCAATTAACGTATATGTTAGAGAATAACTTGGAAATGAGTTTCGCGGATTTATGTCTTATGAACGAAAGGGATAGAATTGTAGGTTATAGAACTAAAAATAGGCTTAAGAGTTTGGAACATAGCAATTTAATGAAATACCATCTTAAGCATCATATAACAGGAACTAATACTTTTATGTTTAAAAGGGATCTTATCACAAGAATCAACGGATTTGATTTAATCGATGTTGGTGATGAATTCTACTTAATGCTTAAAACTATACAAAGTGGTGCACGAATAGGTTATTTGCAAAGATGTGATGTGATTTGCTGCGTCCATAATAATGATGGGGGGTTGTCCACAGGCCATAAAAAAATTGAGGGAGAAAACTATTTGCATAAATGTAAAAAGAAATTTTTTAATATGTTAACATTTAGTGAAAAGCGATACATTAATTTCAGGCACTATGCTGTTCTTACATATGTAAATCTAAAGAGAAAAAGACTGATGCCTGCAACCAAATATGGAATAATTACCGTTATGTTTTATTGCGACATCATTATAAACGAAGGTTATATTATCATGAAAAGTAGATTAAGTCGTAGATTGGCAGGTAGAGAAAATGAACAAGCCCATAAAGGTACTGCAGTTTGGAATGACATATAATGCCGGTGGGGTTGAAAGTTTTATAATGAACTATTTTAGAAACTTAAACCCGAATAGAATTAAGACTGACTTTATTAATATGTATTCAAGCATAGCATACCAAGAAGAAATAAAGGAATTAGGGGGAGAAATATATAATGTTACACATTTTATGAAAAACCCCATTAAAAATTACGTTCAAATCAAAAGGTTAATTAGGAAAAATAATTACGACATTATACATGTTAATATGCTTTCAGCTGCTTATATTTCTCCATTATTAGCGGCAAAAAGGTGTGGGGTTAAATGCATAATAGCCCATTCTCACAACTCTTCATCCCCACCGGGTATACTGCGTAAATTTCTCCATTATCTCAATCGGAGGAATGTGAAAAGATACGCAAATTACCACTTAGCTTGTTCAAATGTTGCGGGGGATTGGTTGTTTGGAAAAGTACGACTTAAGACCAATAAAAGCAAACCTCTTTTAATAAACAACGCAATAGAATCGGAAAAATTTCAATTTAACCCGAATACTAGAAGAGATATCAGGGCTGTTCTTGGGATTAAAGACAAATTTGTAATAGGACATGTTGGAAGATTTAGTGAACAAAAAAATCATGAATTCTTAATTGATATTTTTAAAGATATTATTATTAGAAAATCTAATTCTGTATTATTGCTAATTGGAAAAGGTGATATGGAAGAACGTATTCGAAAAAAAGTAATTTCACTTGGCTTAGAAGGTTCAGTTCTTTTTTTAGGAGAGCGTTCTGATATTCATACAATTATGCAAGCGATGGATGTCTTTGTTCTTCCTTCATTATATGAGGGTTTACCAGTGGTTGCTATTGAAGCTCAGGCATCAGGATTAAAGTGTTTTCTCTCCGATTCTATCGCACGGGACAGCGATATTACAGGAGATGTCGAATTTATTACCCTAAATGGATCTACAGAAGACTGGGTTAAAAAGCTTTTACATTATTATAAGGGTTATGAAAGGCAGGATACCCTTAATAAGATAATAGACAAAGGCTATGATATTAAGAATAGTGCTGCATGGTTAGAAAAACTCTATATAACTATTTCAAGAGAAGAGGCCAACTAGCAAGAATCGTGGCTTCAGTAGAAAGATAGAGTTAGGAGTTTAGTTAAATATTATGGAGGAGTTGTCTTTTTGAAGGTCTTACATATAGCATGGCTTGATAATAATAAATCAAATGGCGTATCTGTTATAGTTCCAGGCCATGTAAAATCTCAATGTATATACTCCACTGTTGCTTTATTGAACTGTTCGAAAATTGATATAAGAAATAAAGAAGATGTAGTGGGTTATACTTACTTCTCATTGGATGATTGTCCCGACGGAAATATTTCTAAAATATTGGGGTTTGAAAAACCGGATATTGTTATATTTCATGGCATCTACTTTTTCTACTATTTTAGAGCAGCCAAATATTTGATTGAACAAAGCATTCCTTATGTCATTACCCCACATGGTAGTCTAACTAACTCAGCTCAACTCAAGAAGAAATATAAAAAAATTGTAGGTAATTTTCTCTTTTTTAACTACTTTATCAAAAATGCTTCCGCTTTACAGTACCTTACAGAAAGGGAAAAAGAGGATTCCCTAGATTTTAATATTAATTCATTCGTTTGCGGTAATGCAATAGAATTAGGGGCCATAGAAGTAACAAGAGGTTTAAAAAATGATAATTCTTTTAATATATCCTATCTCGGCCGATTAGATCCTTATCATAAAGGAATAGATATATTACTAGAGGCTTGTAACAGAATATCAAGTTTTATGCGGGGAAATAATATTAAATTATTTATAAATGGGCCTGATGATAATGGTGGAAGAAAAAAAATAGGAAATATTATTAATAAATATAACTTGGAGGATATTGTAACTCTGGGAGACGCTTTATACGATGACCAAAAACGCAAAAAGTTGTGTGAAAGTGATTTGTTTGTTTTGACTTCACGCTTTGAGGGTCAGCCGCTTGCTGTTTTGGAAGCTTTATCCCTTGGAGTTCCTGTATTATTAACTCCCGGTACCAATATGGCTGATGACATCGAAAAGTATAAGTGTGGATGGAAGGCGGACTTTAGTGTCGATGGTATAGCAGAACAAATTATTAATGCATATAGGGCGAGAAGCGAGAGGGAATTATATACTAAAAATGCATTAAAGTATATAGCTGATAAGTATTCCTGGAGTAATGTTTCTAGGAGGGCTATTGAAGAATATGAAAAAATAGTAAATGCAGTAAATACAGTAAATATAGAAAGGGTTACTACCTGGTGATCGTATATGGATCGGCTTTAACTTTCATTTGCTTAATAGCTGCCATTTTTTCTAGTAGAGGATGGGGGAAGACAAGTAAAGTTATATTTCTGTTTGTATCATTTTTGATACTATTTGGAATCTCCGGATTTCGTGCACACAATATTGGTAACGATACAAATTCATATATAAATTTCTATGAAATAGTAGGGTATTCCTCTTTAGACTATTTGTGGGATTTCTATTATGAAAAAGGGTTTGTCCTGCTAAATAAATATTTGCATATAATTTCCGATAATAGCCAAGTGTTATTGATTACTACAAGTTTTATAATAATTAGCTCCATGATGGTCTTTATCTACAAAAACTCAAATATAGTTTGGTTAAGTGTGTATTTATTTATTGTTATGATGTTTTTCTATAGTTCGATGAATATAATGCGGCAGTATTTAGCCATGTCCTTACTAGTACACAGTTTTAATTTTGCGCACAGGAAAAAGCCAGTCCAATTTTCTGCCACTATTCTACTTGCTACTCTTTTTCACAAATCTAGCATTATCTTTGGCTTGGTTTATTTCCTGAACAAAATAAAATTCAGTTATAAAATATTGTGTCTATTTTCCCTAGTTGTCATCTTATTGTTCAATTGGTTCTATCCTTTTATTGAATATATAATGATAAAAACAAATCAATATGGAGGTTATACTAGTTATTTCGACAGCAATAAGATGGGAAACATTATTAATGCTGTTGTTTACGGAATGATATTCGTTTTCGGATTGTTTATTAAGTATTACAAGGAATCAGAACCAGAGGCAGTAAAACGAGAAAACGCAGTAAGAGGAAAAGGTAATTTACTTACATTAATAGCTATGATTACTGTCGGAATAGCTATTCTATCTATACGAATGAGTATATTAGGTAGAATGGTCGAGTACTTCTCTATTTTCCTAATAATTTTTTTACCAAATATAATTTCAGTAATAAAGAAAAAGAGTATTAGGATAGTTAGTATTATTTTAACTGTAGTATTCTTCTCATTCTACAATATAATTATTTTTGTTTACAGGCCTGAATGGTATCAAGCCACCCCGTTTTACTTTTTTGTTAATTAAATAAACTCAGGAGGACACTGTGAAGTCTCCCTTTTTTAGTATTATCATACCTATGTTTAATGCGGGAAAGACAATAGGTTCATGTCTTGAGTCACTAATAAATCAAAGTTTTAAAGACTTTGAGATAGTAATTATTAATGATGGTTCTATTGATAATAGCCAACTCATCTGTAAAGAATTCTTGGCTGATAAGCGAATTAATCTAGTATACCAAAAGAATCAAGGAGTAAGTGTTTCCAGAAATAGGGGGATATCTCTATCTTCGGGAAAATACGTAGTCTTTGTTGATGCAGATGATTGGATAGAGCACGATATGCTTGAAGTTTTTTACTCTTATATTGTAAAGTCTAACTCTGATATCCTTATTGGAGGTATAATTTTTGATTATATAAATTATAGTAAATATCTTGGCGTTAAAGAATCAATGTGGGGAAGTAATACATCTACTATTAGGGAGATGTTACTTTCATTAGATAAATTGAATTTAATAGGTTATAGCGGTGGAAGGGTAATAAAACGAGAAATCATTAAAAAAAACAACATATGTTTTGACCCGATAGTAAAGAATATGGAAGACTTTTTGTTTAATTGCAAGGTATTGTTTAATTCTAGATCGATTTGCATAATAAACCAAAATAAGTATCACTACATCGTTAAAAGTAATTCGTTAAGCTCTAGCTATTCACCCGAGTTATATGAGACGTTTAATGAGATAAGCAAATTGTTAAGTCAACTGTTCGCTAAACACAATATTGACTCCCTCCTGTTGAATAACACTTATGTTCTTGGCATTCAAACCTGTGTCCATAATATTTATCAATCGGGAAGTCCGCTGGATCGTAAACATAGGATCTCCTTCCTTGAGGAAATACTTAATGAGAAAAAGGTTCAATATGCTCTTTCTCGATATGATAATAAGAAGGATGTCTTTACTAAGATATTTTGTTTTTTATATAGTATAAATGACGCAAATATCATGGATAGTGCTTACAGAGCTCTATTTTGGTCCCGAAATAAGTTTAAAAACACTTATAATATGTTTCGAAAAATAATTTTTAGAAACAAAAGAGAAATATATGAAGTAGAAAGAGTGAGAGAGAATATATGAGAGGTTATTATTTAGTTTCGATTTCAAAAGAAATCATGCATAAGAAATATGAAGGTGTGGCCAAAAAGATACATTCGCAAATAGAAATATTTAATGGCGAATCTTTATATACGAAACTATATTGTTACGAAAGTAAAAATAGTTTCCTTTTTAAAGTGGCAAGACACCTACCTTTCAATTCATTTGTTTTTGAAAAGAAATATAATAGCGAATTTAATGGATCGGATTTTATTTATATTAGAAAAATGGCATTTGATATAGATTTCATACTACTTCTTAAAAATATAAAAAAAAATAACCCGAGAATTAAAGTGGTTATTGAATTGCCCACATACCCTTATGATAAAGAAAGAAGCCGCCGGATTATATACTTCGCATCAAATATCAAAGATGCGTTTTATAAGCATAAATTAAAAAAGTATGTTGATAGAATTGTAACCTTTTCAAATGATGATATTATATTTGGAATTCCTGCTATTAAGTTATCAAATGGAATAGATTGTAATAGAATTACATCTAAAAAACCAAGTGACGCAAAAGAAATTCATGTAATTGCAGTTGCAATGTTGTCATTCTGGCATGGTTATGACCGATTTATAGAAGGCCTAGGATTGTACTATAAATCAGGAGGAAAAAGGGATGTTGTATTACATATAGTGGGAGATGGAGATGTTATTAATTTTTATAAAAACAAAGTCCATGAATATGGACTACAGGATAAGGTTTTCTTTCACGGTAAATTGTATGGTCCCTCATTAGATGAACTGTATGATCTATGTGAAATTGGTCTAGATGCCATGGGGAGGCATAGAAGCGGAGTATATTATAACAGCAGTTTAAAAGGAAAGGAATATCTAGCTAAAGGATTGCCTATAGTCTCAGGGGTAGAAACAGAGTTAGATTATATCAAAGATTTTAAATATTATATGAGGGTATCAGCTGATGATTCTCCGATAAATATCAAGGAAATAATAAGCTTTTACGACAGCGTTTATGTTGGTAATAGCAAAAACAAAGTCATTTCGGAAATAAGACGGTATGCGGAAAAAAACTTTGACCAAAAAGTATGTATGCAGCCACTAGTAAAGTACTTGTCAAGCGGAAATTGAAAAGATATAGAAACCAAGGAGGAGAAAATCTTATTATAAAGGTTGGAGAGAATGGAAGGAAGTTGTTGAATAATACAACTTGGATGCTGTTCGACAAGGTAATAAGGGGAATTGTAAATTTAATTTTATTAATGTTAATAGCTAGATATTTAGGACCCAACAATTACGGTTTGCTAACCTTTTCTTTATCAATAATAGCTATTTTTTCAGTAATAAGTAGTCTAGGGCTAGAGGGAATCATTATAAAATACTTTGTAAGCGACCCTCAAAACAAGAGTGTTATTGTAGGCACGTGCATTATTCTTCGAACCGTATCTTCTGCTTTGTCAATAATAGCTATTTTGATCTTTATTATTATACTACAGCCCGAAGATAAATCAGTATTTTATATCGCATTTGTCCAGTCTCTTAGTCTGCTATTTTCCTCGCTTGATGTGATAGACTTTTGGTTCCAGTCTAAACTTCAATCTAAATATATCTCGCTAGCCAGAATAATATCCACTACTTTGGTCACTGTTTTTAAGTTAATGCTAATAATGTTTAACTCTGGCGTATTTTTATTTGCATTGACCAGTAGCGTTGAAGTGTTAATAGTATCAATTATTATTTTTGGAGTATATAGAAAATATAACAGTGAAAGATTGCTCTTTTCTTGGGAACTTTCCAAGAATATATTGTCTCAAAGTTATCACTTTATAATTTCAGGTTTACTTATATCACTGTATACACAGATGGATAAAATTATGATTGGAAAAATGATTAACCAAAGTTCTGTTGGAATATATTCAGCTGCAACTACCCTATCAGACTTGTGGATAATAATTCCGATAACAATCATAAATTCTGCAAGGCCTATAATCATGGAGTCTTTTAACAAAGATAAGGTAAAATACTTGAGACAATTGAAACAACTCTATTCCATAGTTATTTGGCTGGGGATTATTGTAGCATTACTATTTAAAATTTTTGGAAGCATACTTATTCATATGTTTTACGGAATTAGCTATATTGAAGCAACAGAAATTCTACAAATTACTATATGGTCATCGTTGTTTGCATTGCTTGGTGGGATAAGGGTAATATGGTTAGTCTGTGAAGATAAGGTGAAATACAATAAATATTGCGTTGGAGTAGGAGGAACTGTAAATTTGCTAATGAACTTCCTTACTATTCCTATTTGGGGTATTAACGGAGCGGCCTTTTCAACGTTAATAGCCCAGGTAATTGTACAACTTATTGCTCCTTTGTTTTTTAAAGAAATGCGCATATCTGTTAAGCATTTGATTGAGGCTCTATTACTGTATGATAATTTTTCATTGAAAATAAACAAATTTCTTAATAACGTAAGGCGCTTTAACCAATAACTAGATGAATGTGGGAAGATAAAATGAGAATATCGGTAATTGGTACTGGCTATGTTGGATTGGTGACAGGTGTTTGCTTGGCTGAAATTGGACACACCGTAACTTGTGTTGACGTCGATTCGTTCAAAATTAAGATGTTAAAAGAGGCTAAATCGCCAATATATGAACCACTCTTGGAAGATCTAATGTTAAAAAACATATCTAATGGAAAATTGTACTTTACGGACAGTTATTGTGAAGGAATAAATGACGCAAAGGCGATATATATCGCTGTTGGAACCCCACCTAAAGATGATGGAACAGTAAATCTAGAATATTTAGATGGCGTAGTTAATACTATTTCTGAACACATAAGTGAATATACTGTGATTATAACTAAAAGTACTGTTCCAGTCGGGACTAATAAGAGAATAATGGAGTGTATCTTACAAAAGAAAGTTGACAGGTCTTTATTTGATATAGTTTCTAATCCTGAATTTTTGCGTGAGGGGTCCGCTGTTCAAGATACTTTTAAAGCTGATCGAATTGTTATTGGTACTGACAGTGAAAAAGCAGCTAAACTAATGGAAGAAATAAATGGTCCCTTTGAGGTCCCCATCTTTAAGACTGACCTTCAGAGTGCTGAATTGATTAAATATGCTTCTAATGCATTCCTAGCGACCAAAATAAGTTTCATTAACGAGATTGCAAATTTATCGGAGAAGCTAAATGCGAACATAGAAGACGTTTCAAGAGGGATGGGGCTTGATAAGAGAATAGGTAGTAGTTTTTTGAACGCTGGAATTGGTTATGGTGGTTCGTGCTTTCCTAAGGATACTAAAGCTTTAGTTCAAATTGCAGGTAATGTTAGACATGAATTTGAATTACTTAAATCAGTCATAAATGTAAATAATAATCAACAACTTGTGTTAGTAAGCAAGGCGAAAAAACGTTTTGGCTCACTAAATGGGCTTAATATAGCTGTTTTAGGCTTAGCATTTAAACCTAATACAGACGATATGAGAGAGGCTGCATCAATAAAAATAATACAACAACTACTAGAGGAGGGAGCAAATATTGTTGCTTATGATCCTGTTGCCATAAATAAAGCAAGGGAACATATTTCAGGAAATCTTCAATATACTACTGATCTCAAGGCAGCAGTTAATAACTCGGATTGCATTTTTATATTGACAGAGTGGGACGAAATTAAGAATGTTAATTTATCTGAGTGGAATAGCTCCCAACGAAAGATAATTATTTTCGATGGAAGGAATTGTTACCCGCTTGATAAAGTTCGTTTATTAGGCATTGAATACCATTCAATTGGAAGACCAATTATTAATGGATAAATATTAGCGGAACAAAAGAAGGTGAAGCCCCATCAAACGCCTACTCTACCTGATCCCGCTCCTGGCGTGGCTGTTCCTGATCTTCCACCTGTCCTCGCAGCCGTACAAGGTCCAGAACATCCAGCCCTTCTTGAAGGAGAAGGTGTCGGAGCAGACGCTGAGGCAGGTGGTACCGGATGTGACCTTCCGGTACCACAAGTCGGTGGTGGACGCCAAAAGGAACCCGTACGGCTTCGTCGAGTTCCTCTTCCGGAAGGCGGCTCACTTGTTCGTCTACGGGATGCTCGCGGTGTTCGCGTTCGTCGCGCTGCTGCCGTATCGGGGGCATGTGGCGGCCAAGGCCGCGTTCGTGCTGGCCGCTGTGGCAGCCACGGCGCTGGTGGACGAATGGAATCAGCTGCAGCGGGGAGGGCGGACCGGGGCCATCCAGGATGTCTTCGTTGATTTAACCGGGGCTGCGGTGGCGCTGCTGGTGGTGCTCTTGCTCGTCAAGAGCCGCCGGCGCGCCCCGTAGCCTTTTTTGCGTTTCGCCGGCCGCTCACGCTTCCTCGCTCACGCTTCCTCGCTCTCGCTCCTCATCAGCTTGAGCAGAATCTGCTGCAGTTCGTGCACGTACGGCCGGAGGGTCGGATCCGGCGCCGGCGCGGCGGTGGTCTCGACAAACTGTCGCAGGTCCTGCAGGAACTGCGACAGCCTCGGGTGCGGCTCTCCCACCTGAAGGGTCCCTCCTTTTCTCTACTCTTTGGCGTTTCCTCTACCGTATGCCGCCTGGCCCGTGTCGGCTTTGGCATTCACCCTAGCTTGTTCGCCTTTTTTTCTTGGCTTCGCTTTTCGCTGCCGGCTGCTTAGCAGACTTGGGTTCCGGGCAGACTGGGTGCTAGCGGGGGTTTCTGCCGCTGCTTCTAATCGCTGCTGGGGAGGAATGGGGTTTGCTTAAAGGATTGGCATGGGGCGTCACGCTCAGTGTCCCGCTCTGGCTCGCCTTGTGGGGCTGGGTGCTGCTGCTGTCGGATTGGCTCGGATAATCCCGGGAGTCCTAGGGGATTGGCGAAATTTGGCAGGCAAATTGGCCTTTTTCGGCTACAGACAAGTCCCCGCTGGCTCAGCTAGGATAGAGTAGGGATCCGCTTTATTTTTTTGAAAGCGGTTTACTTCATTCGCCGTTTGGGTATGTAGTTTGACAGAAAGCCTGCCGATATATAGAGGGAAGTGGAATAAAATGGATGTCTTCTCCATACTCTTGACCATCGGACGGGCCGCTCCGCCAGGTGTCTGGCGGTGAATGGATGGAAGGGGAGAAGAATGCTGAAGGAGATCCGGATGATCTGGCACCGGTTTTGGTTTCGTCTCTATATGACGCTGCTTCAGGATTGTCTCGACGCCCGGACGCGGGCCAGGCTGCTGCAAAAGGCCGACTTTCATAATTGCTGGCTGGTACTGAACAAGGGGGCCTGACCGAGCCGTTCTGTTTCCGCTTCGCGTTGCAACGCTATTGTCTTCCGTGAACCGGATTTTATGGAATTGTTTAACAATGTGACATATTTCTCTGTTCTCCTCATCCCGGGAGAATGGTATATTCAGGTGGATTGCTAGTGTCCATCACCCTGGTTTTCGCTTCCACAATCCGGAAATGAGGCAACCGTCATATACTTGAAAGATTTGATTAATCAGCTCGTCTTCGTCGCGGCCCCGATCCTGGCCTACCAGGCTTGGCTGAAGCCCCAGCCGGCGGAGTCGATGTCTTTCCTGCAGCGGGTTCTCCTGTTTGTGCTGGGTGCGGGCTCGATGGTGCTGTGCCTGCTGTTTCCCGTCCATCTCGCCTCCGGCTACCGCGTGGATCTCCGGCTCGTGCCCATGACTCTCGGGTTTCTGTACGGAGGCCGGCTGAATGGGAGCCTCCTGTTCCTCCTCTACGTGGGGATTCGGCTGCTTACGGGAGAGACGGGCCCGCTAACCGCTTCGCTGCTCATCTATCTGTTCCTGCTCGTGCCCTGTTACCTGTTTGCGCCCCGGTTTCAAGCCGCTACCCGCGCCGGGCGCTTCCGATTCACCCTCGGCCTCGTGCTGTTGGCCCTCCCGATCCGCATTGCCGTGCTGACCGTCTTTCAGCCCGATCTGCTCTACTCCCAGCCGCTCCTCATGCTCGGGCTGTTTCCGTTCTTCCAGGCTTGCGGCATGTGCCTCTCCGTCTATCTGGTCGAGATGACGCGGGAGAAGCAGCAGCTGCAGCTGGAGCATGCGCTTGCGCTGCGCAACCGCGCGGTCGGGCAGATGGCGGCGGCGGTCGCCCACGAGATCCGCAATCCGCTCACGGTCGTCAAAGGCTTCCTGCGTCTGCTTGAGCGCCAGCGGGAACTGCCCGAGGACAAGCAGCTGGAGTATCTCGTTCTTATGCAGACCGAGGTCGACCGGGCGGATCAGATTATTCGGGACTATCTGTCTCTTGCTAAGCCGGACCCCGGTCCCCTCGAGCCGCTGAGGCTCGTAGAGGAAGTGACGGCGGTGCTGGACGAGCTCGCCGCCTATGCGGTCAACCACGGCGCGACGCTGAGCTTCGAGAACGATCTCGCCGACGAAGTGGTTTCCGGCAACCGGGAACGGGTTCAGCAGCTGTTCGGAAACTTGTTGCAAAATGCAATAGAGGCGATGCCGGATGGAGGGAAGGTCTACATAACGGCTACACGCGAGAAGCAGATGGCGGTTATCCGCATTCACGACGAAGGGGTCGGCATGACGCAGGAGGAGCTGGAGCGGCTCGGCACCGCTTTTTATTCGACCAAGGAGAAGGGCACCGGGCTCGGACTCATGGTCAGCTACCAGATCGTTGAAGCGATGAACGGCAAGCTCAAGGTGCACAGCGTCAAGCACCAGGGGACGACCTTCACGCTGGCGCTTCCGCTCGCGTCCCCCGCTTGAGGGGACAAGCTGCCGCTCCCGCTTCGCTCCGTCGAGGTGTGCCTCGCCTCGTCCACCCGCTTTAGTACGGAGAAGCTGTTTGCCATAAACGAATGCAGGACCCCCGGCCCGTCCGGAGGGTCCTCGCCCGTTTCCGCCCGCACGTCTGCGTCAGTATCGAGAGGAGGCGGGGAGCCAGGCGGCCGCCGGGGAGAAAGTCTAAAGAAGGAAGGGAGGGGACCGGCATGGGCAGAGAACCGATCGTCGAGACGCGGAAGGAGCCGAAGCGGCTCCTCAATCCGGCAAGCGGCTTCCTGGAAGGCTACACGTATACGCTGAATCCGTATGCGGGCTGCACGTTCGCCTGCTCGTACTGCTACGTGCGGCAGATGCCGGTAGCGCTGTTCCGAGGCATGCCTTGGGGCGGCTGGGTGGAGGTCAAGACGGGCGCAGGCGCGCTCCTGCGACGCGAGCTGAAGCGGGCCAAGGCGAAGGGGCCGGTGACGATCTTTTGCTCGTCGAGCACCGACCCGTACCAGCCGGCGGAGGCCAAGGAAGGCGTCATGCGCGCGCTGCTCGAGGCGATGATGGACGAGCCGCCGGACTTCCTGCTGCTGCAGACGCGCAGCCCGCTCGTTACGCGCGACATCGATCTGCTCCGCCAGCTTGGCGAGCGGGTGCGCGTCAGCGTGACGGTGGAGACGGACCTCGAGCCGGTCCGCCGGGCGTTCACGCCCTATGCGCCGCCGATCCAGGGACGTCTCGCAGCACTCCGGCGGCTCGCCGAGGCGGGCGTGCCGACGCAGGCGGCGGTCGCTCCGGTGCTGCCCTCGAGCCCGGCGTTCGCCGAGCGGCTCGCGGCCGTCGTCCCGCGCGTCGTTGTGGACGACTACTTCATGGGAGACGGCAGCGGCGGGCGGCGCACGGCCAAGAGCGGGGTGGCCGCGATCTATGCCTCACTCGGCTGCGAGGCCTGGTACCGGCCGGACGCGTACGTCGGCGTGCTGGAGGCGATGCGGGAGGCGTTCCCGCCCGGGCAGGTCAAGGTGAGCCGTGACGGCTTCCTACCGTAGCGGCTCTCAGCCATGCGGCGGCGGCTGGCCCGCACGCGAAAAGGCCCTTCCCAATAAGGAAGGGCCTGCCTCGTGAACGGCTGAGCTTGGCGGAGGGCGGCCACAGAAGCGCGGACAAAGGCTTCCGGTAATGGAGCCTTTGGGCTTGGGCTCGTGAAAGCCCCCGTGGCTCAAACAGCCGGCTCCGCGGGATACCCCGAGGATAGGGTGTGGAATGCCGGTCAGCCGCCCGCGGTGTACGGGATCGTCCAGTCGGCGCTGGCGATCCAGGTGCCGTCGCCGAACTCCCGGCCGCGCACGTGAATCTCCCGTTCATAGAGCTGGATGTACATACCTTGGGACAGACCGGTCGTCCGCAGACGGCCGACTGTCGAGTTAGTGAACCAGTGGAACGTCGCGTGCTGCTGGTAATGGTTCTCCGAATTGAAGTCCCGGTGCGTGTGACCGGAGAAGACGAAGACGTTCGGATACGGCGCGAGAATGTCGCGCAGCTCGTTCGCCCGGATGACCCGGTGGGTCGCACCGTCCGAGCCGACCGGCGGCAGCGGCTGGTGGATCATGACGACGATAGGGCCGCCCTTGGGCGCGCGGGCCAAGCCGTCCTTGAGCCAAGCGAGCTGGGCGTCCGAATACCACGCGCCCTCGCCGACTTCCGGCTTTTCCTGCTGGTACGCCTCCTGCGACAGCAGGAAGACCGGGATGCCGTTCGCGTCGAACTGGCTGTACGGCTTCTCCAGCTTCAGGAAGCTCATGAACCGCTCCCGGGACTGGGCGTCCGTCTTGCCGTTCGGCTTGGTCTCCGTCGCGAAGGCGCCGGCGCTGTTGATCCATATGTCATAGTAGTCGTGGTTGCCCATATTGGCGTATACAGGCGGCAGCTTGAAACCGTTCAGCACGGTGCGCAGCTGGCGGTAATCGCTCTCCATGCCGTAATCCGTCAGGTCGCCGCCGAGAACGATCGCGTCCGCCGGCGTCTCGGGCTTCTGGGTATCTGCCAGTGCTTTTTTCAGCTTGTCTGATGTGCTCGGGTCATAGGTCGTAATGTGGAGATCGCTGAGCAGCCAGAGGGAAGCGACGAGCTTGCCCGGTCCCTGCGGCGTCGGAGTTGGCGTTGGGGACGCGGGAGCGGGAGAGGGCGAGGGGCTGCCGGCCGGTCCGGCGGCGGCGCCGGTCTCCTCGGACGAGGAGCGGGTCAGGTAGCGGTAGAGGGAAGCGGCTCCGAGCGAGGCGGCGACGAAGACGCCGGCTGCCGAGCGCAAAAATTGCCGTCGATTCATGGTTCACTCCGTTTCACTTACTAATGGTTGGGTACTATCATCATATCCGGAATGGAAATGGATGGCAACGGACAAGCGGTGAAAAATGGCGCCGCCCGGTAAACTGTCATTTTCCACTTGGCGGAATGGACACGCTATAGGTACAATGGAACACGTTCGTTTAGCAATTAGACATCTAGACACGAGGGGTTGGCAGCATGACAAAACAAGCAAGCGAATCACGCGCCGGGGAGCGGTTCAGCTCGACGGGCTTCATCATCGCCGCGATCGGCAGCGCGGTCGGGCTCGGCAACATGTGGAAATTCCCTTATATCACCGGCAAATACGGGGGCGCGGCCTTCTTCCTGGTCTTCATCATCTGCCTGCTGCTGGTCGGGCTTCCGGTCCTGCTGGCGGAGATGGCGATCGGCCGGGGCGGGCGGGGAGACGCGGCGACGAGCTTCCGCAATCTGTCCCGGAACAAAGTCTGGAGCGGCTTCGGCTTCCTGTCGATCGTCGGCTCGTTTATGATTCTGTCCTTCTATGCCGTGGTGGCCGGCTGGACGCTGAAATACGGGCTGCAGTCGTTCACCGGCTCGCTCTATGCCAATCCGGACTACGCCGCCGTCTTCGGCGCGTACGCCGGCAGCCTCCAGCCGATCGCCTGGCAGGCGCTTGTCCTGCTTCTGACCGGCTGGGTCGTCGCCCGCGGAGTCTCGGGTGGCATCGAATCGTTCAACAAGGTGCTCATTCCAGGGCTGCTGATCCTGCTCATTATTCTGATGATCCGGGGCTTGACGCTGCCGGGAGCCGGGGCGGGCGTCTCGTTTTTCCTGGAGCCGGATTTCTCCAAGCTGACGCCGACCTCGATCTTGGTGGCGCTTGGCCATGCGTTTTTCTCCCTGTCGCTCGGGATGGGAACGATGCTCACGTACGGGGCGTATGTGGACCGGCGACAGTCGCTCGGTTCGGCGACGCTCGCGATCGGGGCCGGCGATCTGCTGTATGCCCTGCTGGCGGGGCTGATCATCTTCCCGACGTCGTTCGCGTTTGGCCTGGAGCCGGCGCAGGGACCGGGACTCATCTTCGCCGTCCTGCCCGCCGCGTTCGCCTCCATGCCGCTCGGCGCCTTCTTCGGCGGCCTCTTCTTCCTCCTGCTGGCGATCGCCGCCATTACGTCGACAGTGTCGCTTCTGGAGGTTTCGGTGGCGTACTCCATGCGCCGCTGGAGTTTCAGCCGTCCCAAGGCGACAGCTCTCACGGCAACCGCCTGCTTCCTCGTCGGCATTCCCGCCGCGCTTTCGGTCGGCGGCCCGCTCGGCGATCTGGTTATTGGCGGACGGACGTATTTTGACTGGCTGGACTTCATCGCATCCAACATCATCCTGCCGCTCGGCGGGCTGGCCGTGACGCTGTTCGTCGGCTATGCGTGGAAGCGGGTCGGCGATGAGGTTGGGCTGAGCGCCCTCTGGTTCCGCATCTGGCTGATCCTCGTCCGCTACGTCGCGCCGGTGCTCGTCGTCTTCGTCTTCCTGTTCTCGACAGGCATTTTCCGCGTCCTGTTCGGCTGGGGCGAGTAAGCGCAAGGAAAGATCGCTGGCTGCACGGCCTTAGATTGGTAGCAGTTCGGTCCTCGAAACATAGTGGCACTATAAAAAACGGACACCTGCTTAGGCAGGTGTCCGTTTGATTTTCTCGGGGCAGGTGGAACGGCTCGCGCCCCTCTTGGCTCATCTCGTGGCAGGAGGATAGCCCGCGTCCTCCTGCCTTTTCTCGGGTTGGCGGGGCGACTGGGGACGAGAAGCGCTTCCGCTTCTCGTCCCCTTCGGCCATACCCTCTGCGACGTGAGCAGTCCCTTTCAAAGCTCTTTTACTTGAGCAACTCCAGCAGCTGGCTGTACGACAGGTACAGCAGCCAGACGGTAGCGAGCACCGCCAGCACGTTCGTGACCGGATGGTTTTTGAACGAGCCGATGACGTTCTTGTTGTTGCCGAGCAGGAGCAGCACGACCGCAATGAGCGGAGCGCCCAGCACTGTGGTCGCCTGCGCGACGACGATCAGCTGGATCGGATTGGCCTTCAGCACGACGGCAATCAGCGTACTAACGACGAGCAGAATCGTGCTGAGCACTTTGACGCTCCGGTCGTTCAGCGTCCGGCCCCAGCCGAGGCCGTCCGACAGCATCATGCCGCCGAGCACGGCGTTGGCGACGAACGAGGAGAACGAGGCCGCGAACAGACCGAGCAGGAACAGCCATTTGGCGAGCGGCCCGAGCAGCGGCTCGAGCTGGACGGCCATGTCGACCGCGCTATCCACCTTAATGCCCTTGGGCGCCAGGACGGCGGCCGACGTGATCATGATGATCATGCTGAGCAGGCAGAGGATGGCGATGCCGACGAGGGCACTGGCGTTGCTCTTGCGCAGGTCGCCGAGCCTCCAGCCCTTGCCCTGCACCATGTAAGCCTGCCCGGCGGCGCCGGCGATGCTGAAGCTGGTCGCGGAGATGGCGATGACGAGCCCCCACATCTTGGGCGCGGTCGGGACGACGCCCGCCGCCAGCGCGCCGAGATCCGGCGTGATTTTGAACAGATTGCCGACGAAAGCGATGATCATGAGAATGACCATCAGCATCATGATCTTCTCGAGCATCTGGTAGAAGTTGCTGGACGTCCACAGGAAGACGAGCGTAATAGCGAGGAAAATGCACGCCCACAGCGTGATGCCTCTGCCGAACATCGCGTCGAACGCGAGGCCGACGCCGACGTTGTTGCCGGTCTGGAAGCCTCCGGTGATGAGGAAGACGCAGAGGCCGATCAGGAAGGCCAGCCAGCGGCCGTAGTTCCGGCTTACAAGCGTAAGCAGCGACTCTTCGTTCAGGCACCCGATTTTGCCGGCGATGACCGTATAGGTCGACATGAAGATGGCGGCGGCGAGGACCGCCCACAGAATCGAATATTCCAGCAGAGCGCCGGATTTGCTGCTGACGGTGATGCTGCCGGGTCCGAGAACGGTCGCCGCGGTAATGAACCCGGGACCGAGCAGGGCGAGGAATGCCTTCCAGCCTCCGATTTTTTGAATGGACTGACCTGTATCCGTTTTCAATTGACTCATCGACGGGATGCCTCCTATGCGAAAATAGTCTTGGTGCTTGCGCACCTTTAGCCGAATCATAGCAGATAACAATCGGTCGAAAAAAGTCTTTAAGTCGTCTCGAAATGTGGAGAAAAGAGGGGGAAAGGATCGGGAGGAAAGAGGGGGCGACTGGCGGGGAAAGAAATGAAAAATGAATACGGGGACTTGGACGAGGGACAAACAGAGGGAAATGAGGCGGCCAGCCCCGTCGGCGCCGAACAACCTTCCTTTACAGCAAATTCCCCCTCATGCTATAATGAACCTCGGATTCCGGACGGGGAGACCGTCCGTGATGCAAGCAACTGCCAATTCGGCGCGGACGATGCAAGAACCCACGAGGACGCATGTCTAACGCGCGGCCATCAATTGCATAGAGAACACATGGAGGAGCCTGCCACCAGCGGGCTCTTTTTGCGTTTTTTCGGCACGCGACCGGGGTTCTCATCGTTTGGGGCGGATTGGAGCAACTTAGAAACAGAGGCAGGCGTTCCAAAAACCTGCCGGACAGAGGGGGAGAGACATGGATCAGCAGGCCATCGGCGCCATCGTATTGTTCTTATTGACTTATGCGTTCATCGTGGCGGAAAAAATCCACCGCACCATCATCGCCATGACCGGCGCGGTTCTCGTCGTGATCCTGGGACTGGTGGACCAGGAGACGGCCATCCACCACATCGATTTCAACACGCTCGGCCTCCTGATCGGAATGATGATCATCGTCAGCATCACGGCGGAGACGGGGCTGTTCAGCTTCATCGCCATCAAGGCGGCCAAAGGGGCCAAGGGCGATCCGGTCCGGATCCTGCTCCTGCTGGCGGTCATTACGGCGTTCGGCTCGGCCTTTCTCGACAACGTCACGACCGTGCTGCTTATGGTGCCCGTCACCTTCAGCATCACGCGGCAGCTGAAGGTGCCGCCCGTTCCGTTCCTGATCGCGCAGATCATCTCGGCGAACGTGGGCGGGACGGCGACGCTGATCGGCGACCCGCCGAACATCATGATCGGCAGCGCCGTCAAGGAGCTGACCTTCATGGCGTTTCTGACGAACCTTGCGCCGATCATCATCGTCATCCAGCTGCTGCTGCTGCCGATCTTTGTGTTCCTGTTCCGCAAGCAGATCGCCACGACAGACGAGCGCAAGGCGAAGCTGATGGCGATGGATGAGAAATCCGAGCTCGGCGACCGTTCGCTGCTCACGAAGTGCCTGGTGGTGATGGGACTTACCATTCTCGGCTTCTTCCTGCACCAGACGTTCCATCTGGAATCGGCGACGGTAGCTCTGGCAGGGGCATTCCTGCTCCTGCTCCTTACCGGCGAAAAATGGATGGAGCACGCGCTCCACAAGGTCGAGTGGCCGACGATCTTTTTCTTCGTCGGGCTGTTCGTCCTCGTCGCCGGCCTCGTCGAAACGGGAGTCATCTCGAGGCTTGCGACCGAAGCGATCGAGCTGACGGGCGGCAACGTGACGTCGAGCGCGCTGCTCATCCTGTGGCTGAGCGCGCTGGCGTCGGCTTTTCTCGATAACATTCCGTTCGTCGCCACCATGATTCCGATGATCCAGGAGATGGGCAACCAGGGGATTCAGAACCTCGAGCCGCTCTGGTGGAGCCTCGCGCTCGGCGCGTGTCTCGGCGGCAACGGTACCCTAATCGGCGCCAGCGCCAACCTGATCGTCGCGGGCCTTTCGGGTAAGGAAGGGCATCCGATCAGCTTCGTGCAATATTTGAAGATCGGCTTCGTCGTCATGCTGTTCACCGTCGTCGTAGCGAACATCTATCTGTATCTGAGGTATTTGCTCTAAAGAAGAGAGGAGGCGCCGATCATGGCCAAGCTAAAGTACGACTATGACCCGAGGGTCCTCGACATCGGAGAGAAGGCAGACCAAGGAGACGTAGAGTTCCAATTCCGCATCCTGCAGGACAAGGAGCGCGGTCTGGCGTCACTGCGCCGCATCCGCGACAGGTTCCACGACAACCCGATCGTCACCGACGTGCTGTTCTACCAGCAAGACAACGGCGAGGTGCAGGTGATCGTGAGGGGCGACTTTTATGAAGAATTCATCCTCGCGCTCATGAAGCACCGGCTGCTGCGCCGGGTTTGGTGGGAGGAGTAGATGGGGCGGGCCTTTGGCTCGCTGAGGAAGACTAGAGGGCGGTACGTCTGCTGGAGAGGCGGGACTGGCGATCGAAGTCATACCGTATGACAAACCGAAGGCAAACAAAAACGAGCCGGCTTCGCATGTGCGAGGCCGGCTCGTTTTTGTTATGGAGAAGCATGATGCTATTTGCCCTTTTCGCGCTCGACGGCTCGTGCGTTGCCGTACGCTTCCCAGAACTGCTCGCCGGTCTGGAAGTCGTACCAGAGCATATGATCGCGTGTGCCCTTTTCCTGGGCGAACCAGGCAATCTTGCCCGAGGTATAGTCGTAAGGCGATATGTATAGGAAGTCGAGTTCCGACTCGGGAATTCCTTTCTTCGCGAGCTCGGCGAGAATTTGATCTCGGGGCTTGCCGTCCTTTGTCAAAACGGACCCGTACTCCTTGATCTCCCCGGGCTTGCCGGCTAGCCAGACGACCTTCTCCTGGCCGCTTGCATCCTTGCCGGTAATCATCATGAAGCTTGGCCCGCCTGGGTGAATGGCCTGCGTCTTGTCGACGGTGGCCAGCAGCTTGCGGTCCTCCACATAGGCGCGCGCGGTCTCTTCCGAAGGAATCGCTCCTCCCGACACCTGCTGCTGCGCCGGATCCCGGTTGATCCCATAAACCAGCAAATAAACGGCTCCCACCACTACGACTATGAGAATCGCCATAATGAGCGTCGCTTTCATCGTTACCGAAGCTTTCAACGTACACAACCTCCTTATCTTCTCCCATTTTATCAGATCGTCCCTCATGCTCCTAGATCCGGATTGTGGCGGTTTGAAGGAGGAAAAAGAGGCGGGGATGCTTGTCCGCCCGCTGGGAAGGCGTAAGGCCGCCAGAAGGGATGGCGGCCTTGCGGCCGAGCGCCGGGGTGCCGGCGAGGGCACCGAGCGGGCGCCCAGGGGCGCAGCTGCGCCAACTTGCCGGCGTGGCGCTGAGCGGGCCGGCCAGGGACGCAGCCGAGCGCCGGGGTGACGTGTGCGCCGTGCGGGCGCCCAGGGGCGCTCCGCTAGCGCCGCCGCGTGCGGGCGCTGCCGCGTCGAGCGGCGGGCCGCGTGCCGGTGCGCCGGCGAGCGCCGGCAGCCGTGCCTCTGCGCCGCCTGCGCCTAGATGCCCGCCCGGTGCCGCCGGGCGCATCCTTCGTCGCGGCTTTGGCGCCCAGCGAGCCGAACAAGAGCTTCAGCATCGGGCCCATCTGCTGCATGGTGGAAAAGATCTTTTGCACCTTGGTCATCGTGCCGAGGATGCCGTCGACGCCGCCCATGCGGTCCACGACGCCCTTGATCTGATTGAAGTCGAGCTTGCTTCCCCCTCCGCCTCCGCCAAGCAGGGCGCCGAGCCCGCCCCCGCCTCCGCTGGGAGCTCCCGCACCGGGAGCGGCGCCCGGAAAGCCTGCCCCGGGGGCACCCGGGAATCCGCCGCCAAACCCGCCGCCGAAGAAGTCCCCGCCTCCGCCGAAGCCCCCGCCGAACCCCCCGCCGAACCCCTGTGCCGGCGGTCCGCCGCCCCACATGCCGGGCTGGCCCAGAGCGGATGTGCTAGGAGCTCCGCCATTGAACAATCCGCGGGTATAGGCGACCTGCTGCTCCGGATAGTGACCGGAGGCCGGATAGCCGCTGTAAGGCGGGATCGGCTGACCCGAGCGCGCCATGTCGATTCGTTTCATTTCCTCACAACCCTCTTCTTTATTATAGTGACCAATGAGCGGGCCGCGCCGGAATCGGCGCTGTGCCTGGTGCCGGCCCTTTTTTGCCGCAAGAGCCGGTTGTCAAATTTGACCGTGCAAAGAGTTCGGCGAAAACAGAACCGAACCGCTTCACTATAGGGCCTATTTTGTTTATAATCTATGTGGTGGGCAAATGTTTGGATTGGACGTCTGTCACGGGTTATGGAATGTTTTTGGGATTTAGCCCACTAACGCGTAGCTCGTTTACTGTTTCTCCTTCATAAAGGAGGAATCGCGCCAACAGCTGTCGAATGAAACAGACCAAGACCGAACGGAAAGAAGGAGAACCAACTTTATGCAGCTCAAAAAGCTAAACGACAAAGCGATCGATCAATTGTTTGAAGCGATCCTTACTCTTAAAGACCTCGAGGAATGCTATGTTTTCTTCGACGATCTGTGCACGGTCAATGAAATCCAGTCGCTCTCCCAGCGCCTTGAAGTGGCGCGGATGCTGCGGAAGGGGTACACGTACAACCAGATTGAAGCCGAAACCGGCGCGAGCACGGCGACGATTTCCCGGGTCAAGCGTTGTTTGAATTATGGCAACGACGGGTATAAAATGTCACTGGAGCGCTTGGGGCGTTAACGGCATAGCGGACAAGAGCAAGATCGAGTCACGGGCAATCCCCTCCATGCTGGAGCGGGATTTTTCGTGCTTAGGAGGCTTGCCGGACACTGCCCAGACGGTGGCCGCAAATGGGGCCCAGCCAAATTCCGATAAGGAAGCAAAGGAGAGCGACCAGATGACCAACCAGCCGAACGGCCAGACTGCCTCCAGGCGATACGGCCTCCTCCTGATCAGCCACGGCTCGCGGGACGCCGAATGGGTGCGCCTCGTCGACGAAGCGATCGCCGCGGCCAGGCTGCCCGCCGATATGCCGGTGTTCGGCTCGTTCCTCGAGCTGGTCGAGGGCCGGCTCATTCCGGACGGCATCGCCGCACTGGAGGGAGCGGGCGTGACCGACCTGATCGTCCTGCCGCTGTTCGTGTCGGCAGGCAGTACGCATATCGAAGAAATCCGGTATGCGCTGGGCGATCTCGCCGAGACGCGGCTGCCGGCAGATTTGGGGCCTTTTCCGGTTCGGGTGCGAGTGCACATGGGCCCGACCCTTGACGAAGACCCGACATTTCTTGCCGAAATGGTATATAATAAGCTGAATGAACTTTCCGTGCGGCCAGACCGGGAGCTGGTGCTCCTCGTCGGGCACGGAAGCGCCGAGCAGGGCTTCCACGCCCGCTGGCGCGAGACGCTGCGAGAGACGGCCCGGTGCCTCCGGCAGCTCGGCGGATTCGCCGAGACGGACGGTGCCATGCTGCTGCCGGACCAGTTCGCGTGCAAGGTGCGCGCCTGGCGCAGACGGAGGCCGGAGCTGACGCTGCTTGTCGCTCCGCTTTTTTTGAGCGAGGGATACTTCACGCGGCGGGTCGTACCGGCCCGCGGAGAAGGTCTGGACTACCGGTATAACGGCAGGGCGCTGCTGCCCAGCCCGCTCCTTCCGCGTTGGATCGAACGGCAGGCGCAGCGCCTGAGCGGCGCCCCCTCCACCGATTATGAATGAACAGGTGATTAAGCATATGGCCAAACGAGCAAGATTGATCTATAACCCAACGTCCGGGCGGGAAGAGATGAAGAAACGGCTGCCGGAGGTGCTCCAGCGACTGGAGCGGGGCGGACTCGAGACGTCCACCCACGCCACCAGCGGCGAGGGCGATGCGACGCTAGCCGCGGCAGAGGCCGTGAAGCGCGGCTTTGATATCGTCATCGCGGCGGGCGGCGACGGCACGCTGTACGAAGTCATCAACGGGCTGGCCGAAAAGAAACACCGGCCAATGCTCGGTCTTTTGCCGCTTGGGACGACGAACGATTTTGCCCGTGCGCTCAACATCCCCCGCCGCTGGGAGGATGCCGTCGATCTGATCATCCGCCAGCATACGCGGCCGATCGACGTCGGCAAGATGAACAACAAGTATTTTATTAATATAGCGGGCGGCGGCTCGCTCACCGAGCTGACGTACGAGGTGCCCAGCAAGCTGAAGACCGTGCTCGGCCAGATGGCGTATTATATGAAGGGACTCGAGAAGCTCCCCCGTCTGCGGCCGATTCACCTGAAGCTGCGGGCCGACAACCTGGAGATCGACGAAGAGGTCATGATCTTCCTGATCGCGAACAGCAACTCCGTCGCCGGCTTCGAAAAGCTCGCCCCCGAGGCGAGTCTGAACGACGGCAAGCTGGATCTGTTCATCCTGCGGAAGTGCAACCTCGTCGACCTGATCCGGATCGTCTCCCTCGCCATGCGCGGCGAGCACCTGAGCGATCCTCTGCTCATCCATACGGCGACGTCGCATATCGAGGTGTCGTCTCCGGACTACGTGCAGCTCAACCTGGACGGCGAGCTCGGCGGCACGCTGCCGGCGACCTTCTCGGTGCTGCCGGACCATCTGCACATCCTCGTAGACGAATCGGGCAGCACGACATATAAGAAAAAAACCTTGATAGGCGGAGTGACACGGAGACTATGAGCAAACACAAGGCAGGCGGCCGGAGCCAGGGACACGGCCGGCCGGGAGGCGCAGGCAAGGGCCGCACCGGCGGCGAGACGGAGAAGAGAGGCTTCGGCGGGAAAGCCGGCGGCCCGGGGCCGGCAGGTCGAGAGGCGGCCGGTGGCCGGGAGCCGATTGCGAAGGGCCAGCAACGCGGTGGCGAAGGTCAAGAGCGAGGAGCCCGTGGAACGGCTGGCGGTCGTTGGGCGAGCGGCGCTCGAGAGCGAGCCGGTGGCCAGGAGCGTGCGGGTCAAGAGCAGACCGAAGGCCGCGGGCCGAATCGTGAAGCGAAGGGCCGGGGAGCGCAAGCGCATAGCGGAGGCGAAGGCCGGGAACGCGGAGCTCGTGGAGCGTCTGGTGGCCGTTGGGCGAACGGTAGTCGTGAGGGATCCGGTGGCCCAAAGCGAAGCCACAAAGACAGATCGACTTTCGGGCGTGAGCAGGTGGACGCCGGCCACTTTTCCGCTCAAGCGGAACGTGGTCCCGGCTTTCGGAACTCCCACCATATTGATGAAGTAATCAGCCAAGCAAACGGACGAAGCTCGAAGGCTGCCCGCAAAGGCAAGGCGCCCAAGGCAAACGGCAAACCGTTACAGGTAAGTGCCAAAGCGATCAACGCGGATGCCAGCTTGGCATTGTCGGATAGCCGCTCGTCTCAGGCAGAGCGTGCACCGGAGTCCAAAGCCAATGGTGGTTCGTCCGCCAAAAAACCAAAGCTGACCGGCGTCCCGGTCAGCAAGAACGAGATCGTGGTCGCGGATATCATCGGCCTTAGCCATGATGGAGAAGGCGTCGGGCGGGCGAAGGGTTTTACCCTTTTCATCGCTGGTGCTCTTCCCGGCGAAAAGGTCCGCGTTCACGTCCTGAAGGTGAAAAAGCAATACGGCTACGCCAAGCTGCTGGAGATCGTAGAGGCGAGCCCGGACCGTACGGTGGCTCCTTGCCCGATCTTCGCTCAATGCGGCGGCTGCCAGCTGCAGCATTTCAGCTATGATGCGCAGTTGCACCATAAGCGGCAGATTGTCGTTGACGCGCTGGAGCGGATCGGCAAGCTCAAAGTGGCTGGAGAGCAGGTGGACGAACAAGTCGAAGAGCGCACTGGCCAGATTGAGGAGCAAATTAAAGAACAATCGGCCAGAATGGACGAGCAGGCGGAAACCGAAGAACGCGCGGGCATCCGAGTCCTCCCGACGATCGGGATGGATGACCCTTGGCGGTACCGCAACAAGGCGCAGGTGCCGTTCGGGGAAGAGGAGGGCGGCTTGGTCGGGGGCTTTTATGCGCAGGGCAGCCACCGGATCATCGACATGGAGGCCTGCCTGATCCAGCATGAACAGAACGATTCGGTCGTCGCCCGCGTCAAGGAGATCGCCCGTGATCTCGGCATCTCCGCGTACAACGAAGAGACCCACCAGGGGCTTCTGCGGCATGTCGTGGTCAAATACGGCTTCCGTACGGGCGACATCATGGTCGTGCTCGTGACGAGCGAATCCGTCATCCCCAAGGTCGAGGAGTGGGTCTGGCGGATCCGTACGGCATTGCCGGATGTGAAAAGCATCTGCCAAAACGTCAACGACCGCCGGACGAACGTCATCTTCGGCGATGAGACCCGAACGCTGTGGGGCGACGACGTCATCCACGATTTCATCGGGGATGTCAAGTTCGCGATCTCCCCGCGTTCGTTCTATCAAGTCAACCCGGTACAGACCGAAGTCCTGTACCGGCAAGCGCTCGAGGCGGCCGGTCTGACCGGGAGCGAAACGGTTATCGATGCCTACTGCGGCATCGGGACGATCTCGCTCTTTCTCGCCCGGCACGCCAAGCAGGTCTACGGGGTGGAGATCGTCGAAGACGCCGTCGCCGATGCCCGCCGCAACGCCGCGCTGAATGACCTCCACAACGTCACCTTTGCCGCAGGCAAGGCGGAGGAGGTCATTCCCGCGTGGAAGCGGGACGGCATCGTGCCGGACGTCATCGTCGTCGACCCACCCCGCAAGGGCTGCGACGCCGCTTTGCTCGAGACGATGCTGGAGATGCGCCCATCGCGCATCGTCTACGTCTCGTGCAACCCGGCGACGCTGGCCCGCGACCTGCGGGCGCTGGAGGACGGCGGCTACCGCACCGTCGAAGTGCAGCCGGTTGATATGTTCCCGCATACCGTTCACGTAGAATCGGTGGCTTTGTTGGTTAGGAATTAGGATGATGTGAAAACCGTTGATATATAAGGCTTCTTGGGGCTTTACAATGAGACTATTTTCTATGAACAGCTCTCAAAGCCTAAATAATCGTACCAAAGCCTAAAAAGTCGCGTTACGAGCCGAGCGAAATTCAGGGACTCACTCCTGTCTTTCCTCGGCTTTTTACTTTGAGGGGAGGAGGGAAGAGGGCTTTGTAGGGAAGGAAGTTTCGCTCCGGCGATACAGGGTGTATGCAAATTAGATTAGATTGCTTTTGACCTACATTTCCTTTCACAACATCGAAAAGCCTGTCTAATTTTACATTACTGCCTATCAATTCCCTTAGGTCACTTTTCACCTTTTGATCCATCAGTCCATCCGAAAGCAAAAACATCGTCGAACCACTTTTTCAATAAAAGCGGATAACTGTACCCAAACAACGGAATTCGAGTGTGCCAAAATCACCAGTGTTGTCATTGTGGACTCTCCCTTCCAAAACCCCCCATAGAGCTTATTTTCAAAGACCCTTGCCTCCTATTACTTCAAAGTACGTACTGGACTTGAAAAAAAAGAAATGCAATAATAAATAGTTAAACTGACTTTATGGATAGAGGAAACACTGGAAATACTAGGTGGAGAACGGAAATAATTAATCTTTAATCATATGCTTACGAAAATTTCTGGTGGAGAATCTGTTCTTTTCTAAATGAGAGGATTTGAGTTTGAAGTGAATAATAATTTTTGGCTTGATTTACCCCGGCCTTTTTTTATCCTTGCACCAATGGAAGACGTGACGCACGTAGTTTTTCGCCATGTCGTTAGTGAAGCGGGCAGACCGGATGTGTTTTTTACGGAGTTTGCGAATACAGAGAGCTATTGTCACCCGGAGGGAAGCCATGCTGTGCGCGGGCGTTTGACTTATACAGCGGATGAGCAGCCCATTGTAGCTCATATCTGGGGGGATAAGCCGGAACACTTTCGTCAAATGAGCATCGGGATGGCGAAAGAAGGATTCAAAGGCATCGATATTAATATGGGTTGTCCTGTAGCAAATGTAGCAGAGAATGGGAAGGGAAGCGGCCTGATCTGCCGTCCGAAAACCGCAGCGGATATCATCCAGGCCGCAAAAGCCGGGGGACTGCCCGTCAGTGTAAAAACAAGACTCGGTTTTAGTAGAGTAGACGAATGGCGCGACTGGTTAACCCATATTCTGAAACAAGACATTGTTAATCTGTCCATTCATCTGCGGACAAGAGAGGAAATGAGCAAAGTAGACGCTCACTGGGAACTGATTCCGGAGATTAAGAAACTTCGTGATGAGGTGGCACCAGATACACTTCTGACCATTAACGGGGATATCCCTGACCGTCAGACCGGCCTCAAGCTCGCTGAGCAATATGGCGTGGATGGGATCATGATCGGGCGTGGTATTTTTCATAATCCGTTTGCTTTTGAGAAGGAACCGAAGGATCATAGCAGTAGAGAATTGCTTGATTTGCTGCGGCTGCATTTGGATCTACATGATCAATATTCAGCATTGGAGCCACGTTCATTCAGTCCCCTTGCCCGATTCTTTAAAATATATGTCCGCGGATTTCGAGGGGCAAGTGAATTAAGAAACACCTTAATGAACGCGAAGTCAACAAATGAAGTGCGTGCGCTGCTCAATGAGTTTGGAAGCAAGGAGCATGATGGGGCGGAGGAACCTAGGGATTAGGCTGCCAAGTAAACTAGAAAAAAGATTGAGGATCGGATGAATGGAGATGGGGAGAAACCTGGAGCTAACCAGTCTTTTCTCTGTTTTTTATATGGAGGGGGATTACATGTCCTGGAGCAAATTGAAGCAACAACTGGAGGGCTTTCTCAGTCCTGCGTTAAATGGAAGGGTAGAATACCGCGCACCAGGATACCGTTATCTGCCCGATAAATCAGGAATTTGTTATATTTCGGTAGATAAAAAGAACGTACTCAATATGAGTGACAGAATGAACTCTATTAGATGGTATCAAACAGAGCTGGAAATTAAGAATGATCCTACTATCCAAATTCCTATCAGCAGGGATACAATTGAAGCAGTCAGAAAAGATGCTAAGGGGCCAGTGCCGGAGGATCGTTTACTAGTCATTGCTAGAAGCAGAACAAGTTCAGAACATGCAAAAGAGCTTTTGTCAGCACAGGCTTCATTGAGCAAATCGAATTTTATCGTTGTGGCTAATAAGTATTTATCTACTTCTGTAGAGGAAAGCATAGAGAGCAACGAGATCCTATTGAATGTTCTAGCTTTGGTGGACAGAAGAGTTGGAAAAAAGCGGATTTTAAACATGTCCGAGAAGATGAAGGTAAAGCATCCGATTGTGCAGTATTTTTATGAATTACGGCGTAGCACATTATGAAGTGAATGATTTTTACCCGCCATTAACCTAAGTTTGGCAAGGGCCCCTGCAAATGAACAGGGTAGTGATAATGTATTGGCACACGGCTGTTGGAATACGGTAACGGGAGCGACCTATTACAACATCTATCATATATGGGCAACTAAGAGAGTTTAGAATCAGCTGGGAAATGAAAAGGCGAATCGCTTGCAACTGTTTTTTCGGGCTTACTTCCATTAATTCCAAGGTATCAATTTATTCCAGTTATTTATTAATATATTTGCAACGGGCTACCTCACCAGAGGCGGCCTTTTTCTGCGTGGTAAAATGACGGCGTATTTATACATCAATCCTACATGATTATGCATACACTCTATTTCAAGCCCTTCATAGATTCTCTTTCAAACAACAGGAAGTACCGCGCTTATATAGAATACCAGAATAAACTTGACTGATACGGAGGGGATGTTTATACAGAATGCTTTGTAAAGAAATACCCTGCCATACCAGCTACACGCAGAAGTTGCGGCTTGGAAACCAGTGCCGGATCGTACCCGAAGGGCATGAAATCAGATAACAGCGGCAGAACCGCCAGAATACATACAAGAAGTAGACAGCTGCCAATAACGAAGCACCAATCTTTACAATCAAGCTTGAGAAGGAGTTAGAGACTAATGAGCAAACGCTTTCATAAGTATCTTTCCTGTTTTTTGGCACTGGTAACCGTTTTTTCGCTGCTGCAGCCTATGGCGGCATTGGCGTCGGGAACGGTTAGCGGCTCGATGGCCCCGAAGATATGGCTTACGGAAATCTATCCTAACGACCTAGCACGCAATGCCACTTACACCGGGCTTAGCGGTGCCACCATCGACAGCATGGATTATATCGAGGTCTACAATGCTGCGGACTCGGAGATGGATTTCGGGGCCGACTACAACCTGGTCTATACCGATTCGGGTGACAAGCTATTCACTTTTAACGAAACCGAGTTGAAAATCCCGGCCAAAACGCCTGCCGTGTTCTGGATACGGCGTGTCGACTTGGAGGGGAAAGGGAAGACCATGCCGGACGAGGCGGCTTTCCGTACAAGCCTGGGGATCCCGGACGGTGTGCCGGTCTTTTCCGTCAATAACCAGACGGCTCTAAAAAATTCAACGGCCAAGGTGGCCATCGTGGCCAAAAGCAGCAAGGAAATCGTCTCCGCTTATACCTATACGACGGACGATGTGGGCTCGGCAGAGGGTACGAGCGTCCATCTTCAAGCGGTGGAAGGACAATCTGCCTGCCTGCCCCTTGCCTCGACGGCTCCCCCCTCAGCCGGCAAGGTGAGCGAGGTGCAAAAGAAGGTCAAGCCCCAGACGGTTAAGCCCAAGCCGACCGTCACACCGGGAGCCGTCAGCCGCACGAGTAACAGCACGGCATCCGTGACGTTCACTACGTACGCAGCCGATACCTACTATTATGAGGTTGTCGCCGATGGCGCTCCCGCCCCGGCCATCGATACCGTCAACGCGGTTGGCCATACAGTCGATGCGGATGGCGAAACGACGCTCTCCCTGACGGCGCTCTCTGAGGGGGCTCATGATCTCTATCTGGTCGGGAAGAATTCGTCGAACCAGGTCAGCGATCCACTGAAGATTGATATCCCGGCTTACACCGCATCTGCAAGCCAGGGGCTCTATCTAACCGAGATCATGCCGAACGATCTTCCGCGCCATGACCAATACACCGGAATCAGCAGCGCCGGCGTCGACAGCATGGATTATATCGAAATCTACAATGCCTCGGACTCCGAGGTAAATTTTGGGACTAACTACAACTTGGTGTATACCGATTTGTCGGTTTCGCCGGCTAAGGACGTTACCTTTGCTTATAATGAAACCGAGTTGAAAATTCCGGCCAAAACGCCTGCCGTGTTCTGGGTACGGCGCGTCGACTTGGAGGGGAAAGGGGGGACCATGCCGGACGAGGCTGACTTCCGGGCAAGCTTCGGGGTTCCGGATGGCGTGCCCGTCTTTTCCGTCAACAACCAGGTGGCTCTAAAAAATACAACGGCCAAGGTGGCCATCATGCCGAAAGGCAGCAGCGAGCCGATCTCCTATTACTCCTACGCGTCGGGCGATGCCGGCACCGTGGAGGGCTCCAGCGTTCAGCTTCAGGCCGCGGAGGGACAGAACAGGGCCCTGGCCATCGCCAAGAAGGCCCCTCCTTCCGCAGGCCAGGTGAGCGAGGAGCAGAAGACGGTTTTGGCCGATCCGGGGATTACGCCCGAGCTGACGCCTCTTTTTGAAACCAGCCAATATGACACCATCCGGGAGGGAACGGATCTCAGCATCCCCTATGCTTATGTGGACCCAACCGGCGTTAAGAGCTTTGTCGTCTATTACCGTACGAATCAATCCGGCGAGTGGACGGCTCAAGAGGGGAACTCGTTTAATAAGCGGGCGCCCGGTAAATTTTATGTGGAGATCGGTGCGGACCGTTTTCTGAGCAGCCCATACATCGAATATTACCTGGAAGCCAAAAACATGTTCCGCACGGCGGTTACGCCCGTCCATCGGGTTTCCGTCCTGCACAGCGATGATTTCTCCGGGCTGCGCTCGAACCTGGCGGAAGGCCAAACGGTTTCCGGCCGCGTCTACCTTGTCGGGAGATCCAGCGACAACGCGGCGGTAGACATCCGCCTTGACGGTGCTTTGGTGGACACTACCCGCCGGATGGAACAGGGAGCTTATTTTACCTTGGACATCGAGGGACTGGACGGGGCCAAAAACGCCATTACGGCCAACGGAAACCTGGTGCAGATCTTCTCGCGCTGGTATGACGTGCTGCCTTCCCGTGCCGTAATGATCGACAACGCCCTGTTTGCGTATAAGGCGAACGGTGACGCCGAGGTGAGCATTCGCATCCTGGCCGGAACGGAGATCGACGCCCTGGACACCACACCTGGCACGGACAGCGACAGCTTCACGGTGACGAATTTCTCCCTGGTGCTGGCGGACGGCACAGTTATTAATCCGGACGGCGCTGTTAAGGCATCGAATACCGTGACGTTGGGCAGCAGCAAGCGGGAGGTCGAGCTCCATTTCACCGTTCCTTATGCCTCCCTGAACGCCAACGGCACCGTCTGGGATACCCGGCAGGCGGAGGACGGAAGCCACACCGTCACCATTTCCACGGGAACCGACAGCCAAACCATCTCTGTGAACGTGGACAATACCGGCCCGGTGATCATCGCCGAGGTTCCGGAGCAGATCGACGGCGCGTATACGTTCCAGCCTCGCTATACGGATGCGTCGAATGTGGCCGAGGACACGCTTATGCTTAAGCTAGATGGGATGCTGCTGAGCGGAACCAGCTTCAACGGCTCGGAGCTGAGCCAAGGCCCCCACACGCTTACCGCTTCGGTGCAGGACACTTGGGGGAATACCGGAACCATGACGTGGACTTTCTCGTCCAGCCGCAATTACCCGGTCATCTCCCATGTCTCTTCGTCGGACGTGGGGACGGATTCGGCCACCCTGTCGGCCGTCCTGAGCAAAGGGAAGGACGCAGAGGTCTCCTTCCATGAGGCGCAGGCCTTGACCGTGGGCGAAGGCATTACCGTCTACCAGGGCTCCGGCGACGGTACGGCAAACGCCCAAGCCGGTTCCCTTGGTGCGGTGACCAGCAGCAACGGCAGCCTTCCTTACCAGATGTATGCCTTCGATGTGAACGCCGCGGACACCTCCCTACGGGTCTCGCTCGAGGCGGGAACGGATTATGGCAAAGACGTCCGCCTCTATGCGCGCAGCAGCTCCGGCGACCGGTGGATTCCGCTTCAAGCCGACCATGAGGACGGCAAAGTCTCCGCGGTATTCGAGACCGGCGATTACCTTGCTGATGGAAAGGTTTACGTGTTGGCCCAAGGAAGAGGCATCGAGATGCTGCCCTCCACCAAAGCCGGCCGTGCAAGCACGGTGGCCAATGATTATGTTTGGGATGGCACCGGCGAACCGGTTCAGTACGATTTTTCGATCGCCTGGGAGACCGACCCGCAGTATTACGTTCAAAGCTACCCGGAGAATTTCCAAATGCTCAACGACCATATCGCGGCCAATAAGGATCGCATGGACATCCGCTATGTCGTGAACACGGGTGATCTCGTAGACGACATCGACGAAATCTATCAATGGGACCGTGCCGACCGGTACATGAAAATTCTGGAGGATGCCCAGCTGCCATACGGCGTCGTGGCCGGAAACCATGACATTGCCAACCATAACGGCAAGTATTTGAATTATCAGAAATATTTCGGGGAGGACCGTTTTAAGGACAACGGCGTCTTCGGCGGTTCCTACCAGAACAACCTCGGCCACTATGACCTCGTCACCGCAGGCGGCCAGGATCTGATCTTTGTTTACATGAGCTATAATTTTGACCGGGAGGCCGTGGCCTGGGTTAACAAGGTTCTGGCGGAATACCCGGACCGTATGGCCGTTCTAGCCTTTCACAATTACGTAAAAGCGAATGCCGACCTGGACGAAGCCGGTCTCTACTACCAGAACGAAGTGGTCGCGAAGAACCCCAACGTGAAGATGGTGCTGAGCGGTCATTATACCGGAGCCGCCATCAACGTGGAAGGCTATGATGACGACGGGGACGGAGTGAAAGAGCGCAAGGTCTATCAGATCCTCCACGATTACCAGGGAGGGGAGCAGGGCGGGAACGCCTATTACAAGACGCTGTACTTTGATCTGGCGAACGGCAAGCTCTACATGAATGCCTATTCGCCGAAGCTGAATGATTATAATTACTTCGATAAGCGCAAATCGGCATCTTATGAAATTGGCACGAAGGAGGGCGGCCAGGACATTTACGAGCTCAGCCTGGACTTTGATACGGCGCCCAAAACGCTGACCGTCCGCGCGGTAGAGGCCGTGCTGTACAACAACACGGCCCTCGGGACGTCAGCGGCCAAGCACTCCACGGCATCGGTTACCGTGGATAACCTTGCTCCGGGAGAACACACCTGGATGGCCATCGCGGCAAATTCGGCGGGGAGAGGGTACAGCCGGCTTTCTTCCTTCACCACTAAAAAAACCGATAACACCGCTCCGGCTCTGAACGTCAGAACCGTGAGCCGTACCGGCGACAGCACCGCAACGGTAAGGTTCGCCGCCAATGAAGCCGGAGTCTACTACTACAAGGTCGTAAGTGATGGAGCCGGCGAACCGGCGATCGACATGAACGACGGAGGCACCGACTACGAAGCCCACAGGGCAATCCCCGTTTCGCTCGCCAACCTTACGGCTGGTGCAAAGGATCTGTACCTCGTCGCGAAGGACGCGGCGGGCAACGTGAGCCCGGCTTTGAAAATCGACATCCCGGCATATTCCGATCCGTCCGGAGGCCATAGCGGCGGGAACAACGGAGGAAATAATCGCGGAAAGCCGGAGGGAACGCCGGGCAGGCCTTGAATGACGCTAAACCGGTAATGCTTTCTCTCTAGATGAGCATCGGTTAGTAGCCGGGAGAAGAGGATTCCTGTTTCGAGCAGGAATTCTCTTTTTTATCCGAATATATTAGAATAAGAGCCCCTAAGAAGAATACATTTGATACTTCGAATCTATTAATAGTAACCAAAGAGCAAAAGGATATAGCTTTACTGGAAGTATTAGGGGAAAGAAATCCGAATGCAGCTCGATGAGGAAGTGGGTCCGCAAGGAGAGGTTTTGGTAGCAGGAAGCAAATTCAACCACATGTTGCTCCTCTCGGACGACGTACAAATACCAACGAAGGAGCAGCCGTGGCAGCGTCCACCCGATGTAAAAGCGGAACGCAAGCGCAAAACCGGAAAGGTCTTGGACCCTTTCCGGTTTTTTTGTATGGTGGACAGCCCGAACAAGCCGCCAACCCTATAATCTCTTGAAGGGAGGTTATCTCAATTAGAAGAGGAGGATACGGTGAATTTTTGAAATCACAGGTCCGGTCAATCTTTACGGCAGCAGCACCACGCTTCCGCCGGGAACCCTTAAGCTTATCGCGCAGGAAACCCGAGCCCATCAAGCGGTGGCTCGAGCGGTTTTCTGCTTTATAGGGCATTGGCGATCAGCTTTTTTTGTCAACATCCGCATTCCATCCTTCCCTGCTGAGGGGTATAAAGGCGGTTAACCTTTTACCGAACCGATCATCATTCCTTTGACAAAGTACCTCTGCAGGAAAGGATACAGCACGAGGACCGGGATGCTCGCGACCATGATGAGTGCATACTTGATGAGCTCGGCATAGCGCTGCGCTTCCGCGATGGATTCGGGATCGACGACGGCATCGGAGCCGTGAGCCGACATCTGGCTCGATATCAGGATGCCGCGCAGGACGAGCTGCAAGGGGTATAGCTCGGAACGGTGCAGGTAGATCAAGGCGCTGAAGAACGAGTTCCATTGGGACACGGCAGTAAACAAAGCCATGACTGCGATAATGGGGGCCGAGAGAGGAACCGCCATCTGGAAGAAGAAGCGGAACGTTGAGCAGCCATCCACTTTAGCCGATTCGAACATTTCCTCCGGCAGCGTGTTCTGAAAGAACGTCCTGATCACGATGACGTAATACGCCGATACGGCGGAAGGCACTATCAGCGCCCAGATCGTATCCACCATCCCCAATTTCTTGATGATAATATAGGTCGGAATCATGCCGCCGCTGAAGAACATGGTGATCACGACGAGAAACATGAGAAGGTTGCGCCCGGCCATTTCTTTCCGAGAAAGGGCGTATCCCCCCGGAATCATGAGGGCTAGGCTGATCACGACGTTCAGCACCGTGTACAGAAGCGAATTGCCGTAGCCTCTCCAGACATCGTTGTTATTAAGAATGATGCGGTAGCCTTCCAAGGTGAAGCCTTTGGGGATCAAGCTGACCGCCCCTGTATTGACCGCCGTCGGATCGCTGAACGAGGAGATAACGATGAAATACAAAGGGTACAGCACAATCAAGAGAAAAATGGACAATAGCGTGTAATTGATATAGTCAAACGCTTTGTCGGCCCGGGAACGCTTAATCCTGGACACTGCATCGAACGTATCCGTTTTGGCCATAGCCGATTCCTCCTAGAACAGGCTCTGCTGCTTGAATTTTTTGGCGAGCTGGTTAGCCGACAGCAGAAGTATGAAGTTAATGAGATTGTCGAACAGTCCGATGGCCGCCGAGTAGCTGTACTGCGCGCCGACCAAACCGGTTTTGTACACGTAGGTTTGAATAACCTCAGATGCATCGATATTGAGGTCGTTCTGCATCAGCAGGACCTTTGAGAAGCCGAGGGAGGCAAAGTGTCCCATCTTCAGAATAAGCAGGATCATGATGACGGGCATAATCGACGGGATGTCGATATGGCGTACCCGGTGGAATTTGTTGGCCCCGTCCATAATCGCGGCTTCATGAAGCTGCGGGTCGACGGCCGTTAAGGCGGCCAGATAGATGATCGCGCTCCAGCCCGTCGTCTGCCAAATCTCCGAGATGATGTAGATCGGCTTGAACCAGGCGGCTTCTCCAAAGAAGTTGATTCGTTCCCCGCCGAAGAAATCAATCAGGTTGTTGACCATACCCGTCCGCGGGTTAAGGAAGATGAACAGCATGCCCACCAAGACGACCGTCGAAATGAAGTGGGGAGCGTACGTAATGGTCTGCACCCATTTCTTAAACCGGAGCTTGGTAACCTGGTTCAACATCAACGCGAAGATGATGGCGATCGGGAAAGCAAAAATCAGCTCGTATAGATTGATCAACAGCGTATTTATGAGCGTGTTCCAGAAGGAATAGGAATTAAAGAAGCGTTCAAAATGCTCCAAGCCTACCCACTTGCTTCCGAGAATGCCGGCGCTGGCCCGAAAATTTTTGAAGGCGATTTGAAGGCCGTACATGGGCGCGTACTGAAAAATGGCGACATGCACAAGCAGCGGCAGCACTAAAACGTAGAGCTGCCAGCTGCGGAGAATCCGCAGCCGCAGCGCGACGACCCTCGGTTTGGCAACCGGCTTGGATTCGGTTAACATCGCCCTTTCCGTGTTGGTATTCATCTGTTATCTACCGTCCTTTGCATGATGCAAGCTGATGTACAACTCGCTTGATGAAGGTGTGCGGTTATTTTTTGGCCAGATTCTTTTTGTTGGTGTCATAACCTTCCTGATAGACCTTGATGAAATCCTTCAACCCCATTTTGTCCAGCGTTTTGAGGTAGTTGTCCCATTCTGTGTCAATTCCGCCTTTGACGATCCATTGGGCTTCCATTTTATCCGTATATTTCTTGATGTCCGTCTGGTAACGCTCAATTTGCTTGTACTGCTCGTCGGTGAACATGATATTCGGGAAGATCCAATGCTTCATGTAAGGTTTGAGGGCTTCATACCACTCGTCGAAGTCGGGATCCAACTGGCCGGGCTCAGCCTTCGGAAGGTTCTGCTTCTTCCGCATTTCTTCGGAGAAACCGTAGACGAAGCTGTTGTAAGGCGTTTCCTTAACCTTCCATTCCCCGGCGGTGAAGTTGGGTGGGTTCTCAATGATGTCATATCTTCCGTTATCGAGCTTCTTCAGGCGGTTAGGACCTTCGCGAAGCATCATGGACATTTCGGGTTCGTATGCCCGGTCCACCCATCTCATGGTCGCTTCCGGATGCTTGTTAACCTTCGTGATGGTGAACATGCCCGGAGTCATCTGCAGGTTGTTATACGCCGTGACCTGAGCTCCGGTAGGACCGACCAGGGGGATCATGGGAGAGCCATAATCCCAACGGAACGAAGCATTCGTGATCTGATCCGCGCTCCAGGCGAAGAATGCGCCGACCGACGCCTTCTTGCCGGCCGAAATCTTGGCAATATGCTGTGTGGAATTTTGCGTAAAGCTGTCAGGATCGATGAGGCCTAGCTCGTACAAAGAATGAAGGTACTTGATCGCATTCCTGAACTCTTCCGTTCCCCGAACGAATTGAACCTTGTCATCCTTCACGATGAACTGACGGTCCAAAGTATTGAAGGAGCCGAACAGATTGCCGAAGCCATACTGGCCATCTCCATATACGCCGGTAAGCGGGATCTCATTGTTGGGGTTGCCGTCTCCGTCCATATCCTGCTCTTTAAACGCTTTCAAAACTTTCAGCAAATCATCTGTCGTTTTCGGCATTTCCATTCCGATCTTCTTCAGCCATTCCTTGTTAATCCAAAGCGTGTTACCGTCTGCATGCTTATACTCCGACATGTTGGCGAGCGGAAGGGAGTAGATATGCCCATCGGGAGCCGTGATCGCCTGCCTGACCTCCGGATATTTAGTCAGAAAATTTTTGAGATTCGGTGCATACTTCTCAATCATATCCTCCAGCGGAATAAACGTCCCCTCCGCTCCGCCCGTAACGACCTGCGAGGTGGTGAGATCAAGGAGAACATCGGGAAGATCATCGCTTGCAATGATCAGGTTTCTCTTCGTCTTCCAATCGGTACCCGGCGTAAGATTCCAATTGATCTGAACGTTCGTTCCCTCGTTGATTTTCTTGAACGTCTCCAATTCGTTCCATTTGGCTCCGGTTCTGTCGTCGAAATTACCGGCAATGGTCAGCGTAATCGGTTTGTCCACGATCGGAAGCCCGGTTTCGTGAAAGTCTGCCGGCGTTTTTGCTGTTGCTTGCTTCTCGCTCGAACAGCCTGCTATCAGAATCATGATCGCGCTCGATAAGGCTGTGATTTGAGTTGCCTGTTTCATTTTCACGTTCTGTTTCCTCCTATAAGGATATATTGGGAGTGACCCTCATCCTGTTTCTTACACCCACATGTTAGCAACCCTATCCGGGCATAGTCCATGCACGTTCTTTTTCCGTACATAGATTTTGTTTCATTATCGCGACAGGCAGGTTCAATTGACTTTCCTTTTTTTGTCACCTCAGCAGGGTTTTGGGAACACCAATCCGGCGTTGTGAAACAAAGTCCATCTTTCATGAAGGATTTTTACATGTTCAGGCAGAGGAGCGCTACGTATAATGAGGGCCAAATGAAACTTCTTGCTCCCGGGTTGGAAGATTCCATCATAAGAAAGAAGGGAAAACATGGAGAGTTATTTGAAGCGAGAAGTTGTCCACACGGAAGTATTGGTTCTTGGCGGAGGTTCCGGAGGCATTGGAGCAGCGCTTGCCGCTGCCCGTGAAGGTGCCAAAACCATGATCGTCGACCGGCAGGGTTTCCTTGGAGGGAACATGACCATCGGGCTTCCGCTGCTCGCTTTTCTGGATGCACAAGGTCGCCAGGTTACCGGAGGCTTGCCTCAGGAAATCGTAGACCGCCTGACCGAGCTCGGCGGATCCTTCGGCCATCGCGAATGCCCGCTGCATAATTCCACGACGGTTATCGATCCCCAGTTAATGAAAATCGTCGTTTTCGAGAAAATCAAGGAATACGGGGTGCAGCCTCTTCTGCATTGTGAAATAATCGGGGTGAACGTAGAGGACGGAGTACTGAAATCCGTTATCTTAAAAGGAAAAGGCAAGGAAATCGAAGTGTTCGCCGATGTATTCATCGATGCGACTGGAGACGGCGACGTGGCCTACATGGCGGGAGCCGAGTTCGAGAAGGGGCAGTATGCCAACGGGGAAACCCAGCCGCCAACGCTTATGTTCACTGTCGGCGGGTTCAACCTGGAGAAATTCATGGATCACCTGGAGGAGCATCCGGAGGAATTGAGGCACGGCCACTCGATGAAAATCCGTCCCGGCTACACGGCGGAATTCCTGCGGGCAAGCGAAAATCACGTGTTCGTCGGCTTGAAGAATACGATCTCCAAGCTACGCGAAGAAGGCAAATGCCCGATCAGCCGGGATACGATCATCTACATCAACCTGCCAAGAGAAGGCTATATTGCCCTCAACTGTATCCGGATTCTTAACTTCGACGGAACCAAAGTCGAAGAGCTGAGCAGAGGAGAGGTGGAATCCCACCTGCAGGTTCTTCCGCTGATCGATATGCTGAAAGAACACATCCCGGGCTTTGAAAATATCTATCTTTCTTCCATCGCCCCTTTCCTCGGGATCCGCGAAACCCGTCGGATCATCGGCAAACAGATGATTCGAGAAGACGCTGCTGTAAACGGCATCATTCCGGACGATACAATCGCCTTGGGCTCGTACATTATCGACATTCACAGCGGGACGAACGATTCCACCGTTATCCGTTCCCTTGCCGGTCCTTACGGCATCACGTACGGGGCGGTTATCTCCAAGGACGTCAAGCGCTTGATGCTGAGCGGACGATGCATCAGCGTGGATCCGGTTGTATTCGGTTCCTCCCGCGTTATGCCGACCTGTATGGCTATCGGGGAAGGCGCTGGAATCGGGGCCGCTCTGGCCGTTCAACAGAAGATCGCTCCGGAGGACGTGGACGTTCAAGAGATCAGACGCCGGCTGCGTAACCATGGGGCCATTCTATCGCTGGAAGACGTCGCCGCGACGGCAGGCGCTCAATAATAGACTGTAAACGAATGGGGAGGGGTTTCTTTTGTCGGAAGGACAGTTAACCTTTTTTGGCGGAGTAGCAAGATCCGGGGGCGTGCAGGTCATGTACGGGAAGGGAAACCAGGCGTTGTTGTTCGATTTCGGCGTGGAACACAGCAGCCTGCTGTTCCCTACCCAGGTTACGCTTTATGAACCGGTCAATGCGACACCGGGGCGCGAGCTGCGCCAGTTTCTGCTGGGCGGAATGACGGCGCCGCTTCTGGAGCTGTACGACCCTGAACAACGCAAAGGGTTGGATGAAGCGAAAGTGCTTGGCGTCTGGGGGGAAAGCGAATTTCCCCGCTACGATCAAATCCATCTCTACATCGGGCATATGCATACCGATCATATGGCTCTGCTCCCTTTTGCACATCCGGATCTTCCCGTGTATATGAGCCATGATTCGCACGCTCTGTTCCGGGGGATGGTAGCCGGAGGACACAGCCTGGATACCAAAGCCAAGATCACGGTCTGCGACGATCTGAGCGTCCTGGACTTCGGGGAATTTACCGTTCAGGTCGTGGAGATGGATCACAACGCTACCGGCTCGTCCGGCATTATCATTGATGATGGTACGCATAAAATAGCGTATACGGGAGACTGGCGGAGACAGGGAAAGCATCCCGACCGAATTGACCGTTTCATCGAGCTGTGCCGCAGCAAGCAGATCGACGTGTTGATTACGGAAGGAACCCGGCTTACGGCCGACCCGTCCACGGTACCTCATCAAATGACGGAGGAAACGCTTTTGTCCCGCTTCAACGATCTGATCGGCGAAGCCGAGGGGGTCGTATATCTGCAGATATCGCCAAGGGATCTGGAGCGAATGGCCGACATGATCGCCATCTCGGCAAGCCTCGGGAAGAAGATTGTGATGGATGCCTCGCTCGCCGCCATTTGGAATGCCGCCAACCGGGAAGAGGTGCGCCGCCTGAACGGCCATCCGGCTCTAGACATTCCAGTCCGGATACTTGATGCCACCGTGACACAGGACGTGGCCGTTTCCGGCGAAACCGTCTCTCTCGAAGAGGTAGCGGAGCATAAGAGCGAGTACGTATATTTCTTCAAATTCCCTTCTCTTGCTCTTCTCATTGAGCTGGAGACGCTTGGGAACGCACAAGGCCGCTCGATCTTTATTCAATCCGATTACAGCGTTAAAATCGAAAGCCCTTCGATCAGCAAGTTTCTGAAAGCCTTCAACATTACGGGCCATTCCTTGTCGAACGGCGGGCACGCCCATCCGGAGGCGCTGGCAGACCTGATCGGGCGGATAGCGCCGAAGGCCGTAATCACGCTTCACAGCAAATTTCCAGAGTCGCAAAATACAAAAGGCGTTCATGCGTACTTCCCGACGAAAGGGGAAACCGTCAAGGTTTCGTCCATCCTTAACAGCGCCGCAAGCACCGTCAACGGGTGATGAACAAGAACGAAGAAGGGAGCGAGAAACGGGTGACAACCACAACCATTACATTTGTCAGGCACGGAATCACCGATCACAATATCGAGAACAGGGCACAGGGACACACCCAGAATCCGCTGAACGAGACCGGCCGGGCACAGGCGGCCCTGGTGGCCAAGCGGCTCGCCAAAGAAAGCTGGGATGTGTTCATTTCGAGCGATTTGCGTAGAGCCAAAGAGACCGCCGAGATCATATCGGCGGAAATCGGCAAGCCGGTCGATCTCTACGACGAACGGCTGCGGGAGATGGACCGCGGCTTGATCGCCGATACGATCGAGGAGGAACGGGTCCAGCGGTGGGGAGAGAAGTGGCATGAGCTCGATATGAAGCAGGAAACCCATGAAAGCATGCGGGCCCGCGGCCTCCGCTTCATTGAGGATGTGGCAGCTCGGTTTCCCGGCAAAAAGATTCTAGTCGTTACGCACGGCTATTTTCTGGGCCAGACGTTAAAGGAACTGATGGGGGATGAGACGACCGGCGACAAGATGTGCAATACATCCGTAACGACGGTCTATCTGGACAGCGGCAAATGGCGCTATTCGCTGTACGATTGCGTCCGTCACTTGGACGAGGCCAAAGATCCGGTGCTTTAAAGCCGGTTCTGATCCCGGTATTTGGATGGGCTTGTACCCATGTTCTTGGAGAAAACCCGGCTGAGGTACAGCCCGTTCTCATACCCGCAGCAGGTGGCGATCTGGTCGAGCGTCATATCGGTGTCAAGAAGCAGTTCGGCCACCTTGCTCATGCGCAGGAAGCGGACGTAATCCGAAGGGGCAATGCGGAAGGACTTCCGGAACCGCCGGGTAAACTGAACGGGGCTCAGATCCAAGGAATCGGAGAGCGCTCTCATGCTGAAAGGCGTATAAGCGTTCCGGTAGATCCATTCGGCAGCGAGTTTCATCAAGGCATCAACGGAATCCATTAGAAGCAACCCATCGCGCAGCTGCTCTTCTTCCCAAACCTCGCATGCCAGCTGCCAAACATCGTTCAGAATCATTTGTTTGCGCATCACGCTCCGCGGGTCGGACGAGAGATGAAGCCTCCGCAAATAGGCAAAATCGGAAACGAGGCGTTTGTTGTCCTGCGAACGGGCGAGAAACGTCGGCGGCAGCGGCTCCTTGGAAGGGGCAACGCTCTCCCCGATTTCAAAGCCGATGTAATGGAGTGCCAGGGGAGCGACCATTTCACGTTCAAACGCAAACCCCGGTGGGCAGAAGACCAGGTCTCCGGCGCCTGCTTCTCCGCGTTCTTCCCCAATGCGGTAATAGAACTTGCCGGATTCAACGGCAAACAATACCCAACAGGGGTAACAGTCGCGGTTCTTTTCGAACATTTCCTTACGCTCGAAGTAGGCATGTGAAACGACACGAATTGTTTGACTCCACAAAGCGGACGTGCTCATCTGTGTCACCCGAATCCTTTAGCAGTAAGATAGTTTATCAAGCGGATTACTAGATCCCAGAACGCGCTAGCAGGCTTCGTCGTGTGCAAAAAGTAAACGTCGTCCTACGGAGACGGCGTTTTTCCTATATCCGCCTTATTTCTCCTGCCCGTTCCTGGAATCTTTCCTGTCTATATTGTGTCTATTATGTACTATAAAAGAATAATAAACTGGCTCTTCTTCGTCAACCTGGAAGAAGGACGCGGAAACTAAAGATATAATTAAGAAATCGCCTATATCTACGGATACGGGGTATTTTTTATGTATCTATCAATTAAATCGATAATTTGCATTTTCGAGTTATTTCTCGAAAAAACCATGAAGGTGAGAGTTTTGGCTGATCACAAATTTGGCTTATAAGCTATTTTGAAAATGAAAACGAAACTATTGTACGTGGCAGCGTAGAGAGCAACTCGACAAGGATACTGTGAAGGGATTGAACAGACGATGAAAGCAAAATATGCCATTGGCGTCGATTACGGCACGGAATCAGGAAGGGCGTTGCTTGTAGATCTGACAACAGGGGCGGAGATTGCGGCGGCTGTGACTCCATATCCGCATGGTGTCATCGATGAAGAGCTGCCCGGTTCGGGCGAGAGGCTGGGACACGGATGGGCTCTGCAGCACCCCGATGACTACATGGAAGTGCTGCGGCGGTCCGTGCCGGAAGTGCTTCGTCAGGGGGGAGTGAGCTCCAATCAGGTGATCGGGCTCGGCATCGACTTTACGTCATGCACGATCATGCCGCTTGACCGGGAAGGTGTGCCGCTGTGCTTGAAGGAAGAATGGCGTGGCAACCCGCATGCATGGGTCAAGCTGTGGAAGCATCATGCGGCGCAGGGGGAGGCCAATCGGATCAATGCCCTTGCCCGCGAACGCGGCGAATCGTTCTTGCCGCGATATGGCGGCAAGCTTTCATCGGAATGGATGCTGCCTAAAGTGTGGCAGATATTGAACGAGGCTCCGGACGTCTATGCGTCCGCCGATCTCTTCATCGAAGCGGCCGATTGGGTTGTCATGCAGATGACGGGAAGGCTGGTCCGCAACAGCAGTATGGCCGCATATAAAGCGATCTGGCACAAGCATGTCGGGTATCCGTCCCCCGATTTTCTCACCGCGCTTGACCCTCGGCTGGCGGATTTGATCGAAATCAAGTTGCGAGGGCCCATTATGCCGCTGGGAACAAGAGCGGGCGGCCTGAGCTTAGAGATGGCCGCCCTCACAGGTCTCAGCCCCGGAACAGCTGTCGCCGTGGGCAATATCGACGCGCACGCGATGGTGCCGGCGGTCGGCGTCGTATCCCCGGGCAAGCTTGTCCTGGCGATGGGGACGTCGACGTGTCATCTGCTGATGAGCGATCAGGAATTGCAGATAGAGGGGATGGCAGGTGTCGTGGAAGACGGGATCGTGCCCGGGTATTACGGCTACGAAGCCGGACAGTCGGCGGTCGGCGATATTTTTGCCTGGTATGTAGAGGAAGCGGCACCCGCGTACATCCGGCAGAATGCGGACAAAGAGGGAGTCAGCGTCCATGGATGGCTGGAGCGCGAGGCTTCCGACTACCGACCGGGAGAAAACGGGCTTCTGGCCCTCGATTGGTGGAACGGTAACCGGTCGGTGTTAATGGACGCCGATCTTACAGGGATCATCGTGGGGATGACCCTGCAGACGAAGCCGGAGGAAATTTACCGGGCGCTGCTGGAAGCAACGGCATTCGGCACCAGGCGGATTATCGACGCTTTCACGCAGAATGGCATTCTAGTCGACGAGCTGTTTGCATGCGGAGGGCTTCCGCAGCGCAATAAGCTGCTGATGCAGATTATGGCGGACGTCACCAACCGGGAAATTCGCATCGCAGACTCGACCCAGACGGCGGCGCTAGGAGCAGCCATTTATGGGGCGGTCGCGGCGGGCGCCGAAGCGGGCGGGTTCGATTCGATCGCCGAGGCGGCCGGACGGATGGGCCGAATTCGGGAGAAGTCGTACAAGCCGATCCCGGATCATGTCGAAATATACGACAAACTGTACCGGGAATATATGGGGCTTTCTGATTATTTTGGCCGCGGCGGCAATGATGTGATGAAGAGATTGAAAACGATTCAATTCGAATCGGGCGAACGAAACTATTCATGAGAATGTGGTTATAGATAAAATGAATCCAATCCTCAAATCGAACGCATTCCGACTGGTAAAGCCGCGCGAAGTGACAGAGCAAGCAACGAACTGCGCGAAGATTACATCGCGGTAGAGCCTACGTTGGGCAACGGTGCATGTGGAGTGCTGTGTGTCGCTCGTAAGGAGATAACACCCTACTGAAATTCGCTCACAGAGCGGGTTAGAAAAAGCACAATGAATGGATAACTACAATAAGGGACGGTTCGCATGCTTCGTCTTATCATAAGATGAAGCATGAACCGTCCCTATATGTCATCAGATTATTATTGTTTTAAAGCTCCGTTCGCTTCTGGGATGTTATCCATGTCAAGGAGATTCATTTGACAGAAGTATTCCAGAAAGTTTTCAGCTTGTTGGATGTCTTCGTTATCCGTTTTTAATGCGATGATATCTTTTAAGATTTGAGCAGTCCAATCGTTATCGAAGTAACGATATTTACCGGAATTCCATGTCATTCTATGAGGATAGTTCTTGTTTCTATAATAATTCCAGAAGAGCATTTTCTCTGCCTCTTGTCCTGTGAGCTTGATTCTAAATTTCGTATGCGCCGGGACCATTCCATCATCGCTAAGATCGCCGGAAAATGTTTCGTTTACCATGTAGAGGCCGAGAATTCGTCTTTCTTTTTCTGGTTGATCCGGCTCCCTTGCAGTCAGAAGAGTTGCGCTGTTTGGACGCAATCGGGCTGCTTTGTTTGGTTGACCGTTATTTTTTCCGCTTTGAACCTCACCAATAGACACTTGCCAGTCATTAAATACATTTTGTTGCTCTTCTTCGTCCAACCAGAGAACAACTTGTGAGCTTACATGAATTTTATAATTCTTCAGTTTTTCTCTACGCTGCTGTTCAAGTGCCTGCCGCTCTATTGCTTCTTCACGTTTTCTTTCAAGTGCTTCTTTTTCCATTTCCTTTTTTGCAATGATTTTCTGCAAAGATTTTGCAGTATTCCGGTCATTTAGTATGATAAATTTTCCAAAGGCATCAGGATAAACGAATTTTCTAATACCATCATTAAAATCAACGGTGATGATAGACCCATTATGATCCACGATACTTCCATTACCAAAGACTTTATGAGTTATTTCTTCATTAATTAAATTCACTAACCCACTCTCCTCGTATGAATACTTAGGTATTAATAACATCCATATCTGGATAGCTTGCTTTCGATTGACTACATGGAGTGAGAATATGGTTATTTAAATCAAAAAAACCGCACTCAAATTCTGTCATGAAGAAGTTGTGCACGATTATCGAATATTGTCTCAATATTCTTATAATTTTATTTTACCATATAACTTAAAATGTTTCAAATATTTGATTGACAACGGTGATTACTTATCGTAAAATTAATATTTTTTTGATGTAAAACCATCTGCTAGCAAGAGCAGGGACAAGGTATATGGAATCTCCCCATTAGCGGTTAAATTTACAATAAAAAGAGGGCTTTTTATTTCGGTATAGAAAGGATGGTAAAATGTCGAAAACAAAAGATGAAATCATTCTCAGAGGGCTTAAAGAAAACAACCTAAAAAATATAGATTTAAACATACCCAAAGAAAAAATAATCGTATTTATGGGTCTTTCGGGCTCAGGAAAGAGCTCAGTCGTATTTGATACCTTGGCAACGGAAAGCAGAAGACAAATGACGTTTAACTATCCCCTCTATGTCAGAAATCAAATGCCGAGGTATGAAAGACCCCATGCCGATCTTATGCAAAACTTAAGCCCGGTTGTCGTAGTGGAACAAAGACCTATAGGGGGAAATTCCCGCTCAACCGTTGGCACCTATATGGATATCCATCCGTTGATCAGACTTTTGTTCTCAAGAATAGGAAAGCCATCCATCGGTTCTGCTACCGATTTTTCGAGTCAAAGCTCCTTTGGCAGATGTCCAGAATGCGGTGGGTTTGGAGAGGTCATTACGCCCGACCGAAATAAAATGATCGATTACGAGAAGTCACTTCGAGATTATGCGGTGAAATTTAAGCCATTATCGCCTTCCGGTTGGCAAGGCAGATGGATGATAACGGGCGGATTATTCGATCCGGATAAACCCATTAAGGACTACTCAGTAGAAGAACTCCACCTGCTATTATACGGTCCCCCCGAGGGTGAGAAAGTATATGCGCCGTTTCACACGAAGAATGGGCCTCAACCTCATGAGTGGGATGGGTTATTGCCCAGATTTACGCGTCTCTACATAAATAGAGATATCACAAAGCTTAAAGATGTATCCCAAGATGACGTCTTAGCTTTCTCAACCCATGCATTATGCCCGACCTGCCAAGGATCAGGCTTAAACCCAAAGGTGTTAAGATGTAAAATAAATGGTTTAAACATCGCAGAATACGATCAATTAGAGCTTACAGAATTACTAGCGGAACTAATGAACATAACAGGTCCTATGGGGGAATCGATCGCGCTCCAAGCGATTCCACATATCAAACAGCTAGTTAACATGGGATTAGGATATTTGAGCCTTTCAAGAAAAATGGGTACCCTGTCCGGCGGCGAAGCTCAAAGAGTAAAAATTGCTCGTCATTTAGGGAGCAGCCTGAACAATATCACCTACATCTTCGACGAACCAAGCGCCGGACTTCATCCAGAAGAAGTGGATCTGCTAATACAGATGCTAAAAAGTATTAAAGAACAACATAATACCGTAATCGTAATCGAGCACGACTTATCCGTAATCAAAGCAGCGGAGGAAATCATCGAGATGGGACCTGGAGCCGGTATACATGGAGGAGAAGTGATCTATCAAGGAACATTAGAAGGACTAAAACACTCTCCAACCGCAACCATCCTAAACCACAAACTAAAAATAAACAAAAATCCAAGGGATATAAAAAGTTATTTTACAATAAAAAAAGCAAATAACAATAACTTAAAAAATATAAGCGTAAACGTTCCTAAAAATGCTTTAGTCGCTATATGTGGAGTATCTGGTTCAGGGAAAAGCTCTTTAATGTTGGAGGCATTCGCAGAAAGTTACCCAGAAACCATAATGGTAGGGCAAGGAAGTATAGGCATCTCTAATCGTTCTACACTAGCTACATATATGGGAATCATGGATGATATTCGCTCCATATTTTCGAGAGAAACAGGACAACCGGCAGGTTTGTTCAGCTTTAACTCTTTAGGAGCATGTCCTGTTTGCGAAGGAAAAGGAGTGATCACGCCAGACGTTGCGTTTGCAGATCCTGTGACAATCCCTTGTGAAGCATGTGGCGGTACGAGATATTCAGACGAAGCACTGTCCTATCGATATCAAAATAAAAATGTAGTAGAAATTTTAGATTTAACGATCGATGAGGCTATGATCTATTTTCAAATGCCAAAGATCATAAAGAGGGTAAATACGTTAAAAGACGTAGGATTAGGGTATCTAACTCTTGGACAGACGACAAGCTCTTTAAGCGGAGGAGAAATCCAACGTCTAAAGCTCGCAAGCCACTTACAAAAAGAAGGACAAATCTACCTATTAGACGAACCATCCTTAGGACTGCACACGAAAGATAATGGAAAACTCCTAGACGTATTTCAAACTCTTGTAAACAGAGGGAATTCCGTTATCATCATCGAACATAATCTAGACTTTATTGCGGCGAGCGACTGGGTCATAGAACTGGGTCCTGGAGGAGGAAAACAAGGCGGACATATTATATTCGAAGGCTCACCAGAAGAGATGTTGCATGCAGAAACATTGACAGCGAAATGGTTAAAGGATGGAGCGAGAAAACAGTTCGCTTAGAAGGGATAGAGCAAGTGGATTTGGCCGCGCAGGGTACTGGGTGTTCGTTTGAGGGTCAGCTATTTCGCGGGCTCGATCGAACATGTACTTGGACGCGTAATACCCGTACCGCGTCCTCCAGGCAAAATCGACTCCTCTCGTTTCTCCCTTGCCCGCATACGGTGTTTGTGGAGTGTGTGGCTTTATTAGTGCGAGCTTATTGACATTTACCTGCTAGTTGAAGCCCGGCCTCCCACGGTCGGGCTTTTGTTGGATCAGGGAACAATCTCAAATACAGTGCCTTGGTTAAACTCAGCCACTTTCATAGAGCCATAAACCCCTAGATATAGCCGGGTTTGATTCAGATTGGTTCCTAGACTAACGTAATACGCAGCATTAGACCCAAAATGATAATCCGTTTCTATTACATGGTAATCGTTTTGTTTACAGTCGGCTGTTACCCTGGTATAGGCTAGAACGCCCCTAACAGGAGACTTTGAAGGGGTCTCAGCAAGATCGGTAAACACGACGCTTCCCAATAAATCAGGGATATCGTTTCCGTTATAGGCCTGAACCCCAGTGAGTGCAGTCCCTCCAAACTTGTTGGGACGAGGATCTTCATGATAATAATTCGTTAGCGGCGGAAGACGCAGCGCTGAAGTTTCCAGGGCTTCATGGAAATAGGAAATCGTTTTCTCATTCAAACCTGTATTTGCAGGACAGCCTCTTCCTACAGAAGTAGGGAAAGCACCTTCCCACCCTCGCCAGCCAAAGTTAATAAATCCTTCTTGGTCGGTCTCAGACCCCGCAATAGATGCTCGGATAAGCTGAGAAACCGGTATTGGCCTATAACGAACGAATGAAAAAATCGATTCTACCAGATCTTGTCCGACATTCCCTACGTATTTATTATAATGATTATGGTACCTCTGATAGGAAATGCCCGTTATATTGCGTACCCCTTTTGCAATGACCGTGAGCATGTTCTGAATAGAATCAGGTAGTTCATTAAACCGTGTAACCGCAGGCGGATGATCAATAAACGAATGCATGCCTACATCAATTTCAATTATTTTACCTGCGATTTCCATCATATCTTGACTTAAATTAAACGGGTCATATGCAGCTCCGCCATCCCCGGTCGTTAAAACAAGTTTTCCTGTTTCAGGCGAAAAGTTTAAGCTATTGACCCCATTGTGATTTAAAAAGGGCCTTCTTATATTTAGTAAGGTACGCCGTCTTTGAGGCTGTCCATTCGATCGTAGAATCCATTCTTCAACGGTATCGATATGATCATAGTTTCTTTCTCTATCGACCCACTTTAGGTTTAAAGTTCGGGGATCACACGGGTTAGGCTTAAAGGATTCCGAAAAAGCAACGGGACCTTGGGTTCCAGCTAATGAGTAATGAAGATAAAACAATCCGTTGTAGGAAAATTCGGGATGAAAAGCTAGCCCTATCAGCCCTCGTTCATCGTATCCGCCTCTTGAGCCACCCAGTTTTAAGATTCGCTGGCGAATATCTAAAAAAGTCCCTATAGCCCCGTTTCTAATAGAAAAGATCTCTCCGACCTGTGTTGCGATGATTATGCTTTCGATGGAATCACCCGGAAGGAATGTTGTTTTTAATACAGTAGGTAAGTTTATGTTACTCACAACAGGCCGTAGCCTAACTTTAACTTTACTCAACTAAATCCCACCCTGGTTGAAGTAATCTTTTTTAAACTATGATGAGGGTTGTTTTATTAGCACCAATTGAGGCTAGCATGTATACTTAAGATTGACTTTGCAATTAGAATGGGTGGGTCTTTATTCATGGGAAAACCAGACCGGAGAACATTTCATACACGGCTGAAGCGGATGGTGTCCGATCTGCGCAACCGCATCACCGCCGGCGAATATGCACAGGGAGACTTCCTTCCGTCCGAGCTGGCGCTGAAGGAGCAGTACGAGTTGAGCAAAAACTCCGTTCGCATCGGGCTCGACCAGCTGACCGCCGAGGGGCTGATCGTCAAGATCCCGCGCGTCGGCACGCAGGTGGCGGTGCAGGCGGAGCCACGAACGGTTATCCGGTTTGGCGTATACCCGTCGATGTTCGAGGAAGCCGAGATGGAGGAGCTCATCGCCAGGTTTCAGGAAAAGCATCCAGGCATTCGGGTGGAGACGCTGGTGCTCCCCTACACCCGAGCAGACGATATTGAAAAAATTCTGGCGCTCGGCATCGTCGATGCGTTCACAGTGAACCTATTCAATCTGTACCAACTTGAGGACCGGGGAAGCCTGCGGTTATTCGAGAAGCAAGAGACGAAAGAGGAGACCCATCCGTTCCTTAGGCGTCAGTTCGCTTGCGATGCGGCAGAGTCCGTTGCCCAGCCGTTCGCCTATTCGCCGGTCATTCTTTGCTATAACAAGGAGCATTTCCAGGAACGGCGCTTATTCGAGCCGGACAGCAGCTGGACGTGGAACGACTTATTCGATGCAGTTCGGAAGCTCAAGGCGCCGGGCCGGTTTGGGTTGGCATTCAATCTGTACTCCTTTAACCGCTGGCCGCTGTTCCTGCTTCATCATGAAACCCATTTCCTCCGGGGCGAGGATGGGGCGGTGAACTCGCTTTCGCCAGACGGACTCGGGCTGCTTCGGCGGGTTCGGGATACGCTTCGCGAGGAAGGCGTGTTTCCTCTCGCCTTGGCGAGTGTTGAGGGAGAGGCCGAGAAGCTGTTTGTGGAGCAGAAAGCTTCCGTGATCTTAACGACCTACTATTCGTTGAACCGGCTCAGGGAAGCGAAGTTTGCCTTCGATGTGGCGCAGCTGCCCGGCGAGGTCAACAATGACTCCCTGCTGCTCGCGACCGGCATCGCCGTCAACGCGCTATCGAAATGTAAGGAAACGGCGAGTCGCTTGGCTGACTTCCTGACTTCGGAGGAGGCCCAGTCCCTTGTGCGACGGCGGACGTACACCCTGCCGGCGAACAAATATGTATCCGAGACCATCGAACCGGAGCTGCCCCGAAAGCCGTCCCGGCTCGAGCTGCACCGCGAACTCATTCCGAAATACGCAACCTACCGCAAGCTAGGCATCTCCATGAACGAGCTCATGGCAATGGAAGATTGCGTGAAGCAATATATCGCTTCCCTCGTCGACGAACAAGGCTTCGTAGAGCTTCTGAACGCGAAGTTGAAATAAACGCGCCGGGTTCTGATGAACGGCGCTGCCTACGGGCAGCGCCGTTTTTATTTTTATGTTAAGAACCACGAAAGTACCAATTGACACCATTTTATAGCTGTGATACGGTCGAAGTTGTAAAATATTGGTTAGATAAGTACCACAAATGCGAAATGAATCATAATCAGGAGGTGAATAAGTACCAACCAAAGAACTAGATTCGACAATGATGTACTGCGGAAGTCGTAGGTTGTTGTTGAAATATGTCGCTTCGTTAAAACCATGGAAGGTGGAGTGAACTTGATACCATTTTTGAAGCATGGGAAGAAGGGGCTGGTACTTTGTCTCGCCTTCGCGATTTCGCTTGGAACGGCCGTTATGCAGCCAGAACAAGCGTCAGCCCGAGTCGATAAGACGTTCAGCGAACCGATCGAGGTCGGATCGCCGATTGAAAGTATCGCTATCTATGATGCAGCTTTCGGAAAAGAAGACGGCCGCGACGTCATGTACACGACAGCTTCGGGGAAGCCGGCCATTTTCCAAGTGATCGATTTGGCCAGTAAAGAGGTGCTTCGTAAGTTCCCGCTGACAGGAAGCGAAAGTTCTTGGACGCATATGACGATGCCGGATGGTACGGTTTATATCGGGGGGAACGGGACTCTGTACTCGTATTCGCCCGTGACGAAGCAGGTGACGACGCTCGGCGGCATCGGGGAAAGCGTCGTGTACGGACTGAGCCATGACGAGCAGGGGCGCGTCTACTTCGGCTCCTACCCGAATGCAAAGGTGGGGCGGTACGACCCGGCTACGCGTCAGATGAAGGATTACGGCAACGTAGCGCCCGGTGATAACTATTCTCGTGGAACCGCTTACTTGAATGGATACGTGTATGCGGGGATCGGCATTAAAGGCAGCCTCTCGAAGATCAATGTGGAGACCGGTGCAGTCGAACGGATCGCATTGCCGACCTATGGTGGCGCCGTCCAGCTGTCCGACGTCTACCAGTTGAACGCGGCAGGGAAATATATCGTAGCCGGGCTTGGCGGCGGCAATAAGGCGTTATTGTTCTATGATACGGAGACGGGGAAGTGGGCGGACCAATACTTCCTCGATAACAAGGGGATCCAATTGTCTTACGGCAAGCCCGGAAGCAACAAAGTGTATTTCGTGCAAAACAATCGCCTCATGGAGGTGGATTTGGGCACGTTGACGGCGGTGGACACCGGCGTGACGTTCGGAACGTACCTGCGCCATACCGCTTGGGTCGATGTGCCGAACGATCCGGATCTGCCGGGATCTTCGCTTGCGACGGTCATGTTCGGCGGCACTGTCGCTTATATGAACCTGGAAACGAAGGTAACGAAAACAGTTACCTTGCCGGTATCAGGCAATCCGATCCCGATTCAGGCGCTCGAGAAGGGTCCCGACGGCAAGCTGTATATGAGCGGATATCCGGGTGGCAAGGGCGCCGCGTATTCTCCGGAGACGGGGGCTATGCAATCGTTCGCGCTCAGCCAAGTCGAAGGGATGGGTTCCCTCGGCAACAAGCTGTATATGGGCGCGTATACGGGTGCGGTCATCTATGAGCTTGATGTGACGCAGCCGATTGTCGACAATAAGAACCCGAAAGTGTTCTACGATATCCCGCATGAGGACCGCCCGTTCATGATTACTTCAGGTGAAGGAAAGCTGTTTATCGGCACGATTCCGGATTATGGCGTGCTTGGCGGCGCGTTAACGGTATACGACCCTAGCTCGGGCACCGAACCGGTCGTCTATCCGAATGTCATCGACAAGCAATCCATCGTAGGTTTAGCGGTGCACAACGGCATGCTGTACGGATCGACGACGGTCGCCGGCGGATTGGGAATCGATCCGAGCGAACCTGCGGCGAAGATGTTCGTATGGGATATTGCTACGAACACCAAGGTCCGCGAGATTGTTCCGACCATCCCGGGTGTTACGGTCCAGCCGAAGATGATCAGCGGCCTCAGCTTCGGCCCCGACGGTCTCTTATGGGGGACGGCGGACGGCACGATTTTCGCCATGAATCCGCAGACGCTGGAGGTCGTGAAGAGCAAAAACATCTATCCGACGGTGACCGATTTCGGCAGATGGCGCCCAGTTTACATCCGCTGGGGCTCTGACGGACTGATGTATACGACGTTGGCCGGTAAGCTGACCGTCATCGACCCGAGTGATTTGGACTCCGTTGCGCTTGCGACGACGTCTCTGATGACGCTCGGCAACGACGGAAATATCTATTATGCTGCCGACACGAAGCTGATGAAGGTCGAAGTGGCGAAGGGCAGCGGTGAACTTCCAATCGACATCCAAGTTCCGATTCGGAACGGTTCCTTCGATATGGGGAAAGAAGACGGGACGATCCCGGGCTGGAGCTCCATGTTCGCCGTGACGCCGAATGTGTCCTACGGCATTAGCAGCGAGCGTTATGCTTCCGCTCCGAGCAGTCTTAAAATTACGGATGCAGCGACGACCGAGACGGTGGCCGTGTGGTCGGATCCGATTCCGGTGGTGCCGGGTACGGAATACACGGCGAACGCGCAATTGTACTTGCAGAGTGGACGTACGCTGGCTTCGTTCAACTTCTACGATGCGAACGGGAAGCAGCTTGACAGTGCTTCCCTGCAAATCACGACGGGTGCCGGCAAGTGGCAGCCGCTTACGATGACGAAGACGGCGCCGGCAGGAGCAGCTTACGCGAAGGTCGTCTTGTTCTGTTCCAACCTCTGGACGACGACCGCCTTCTACGATGACGTATCTGTGTCTTACATCGCGAAGTTCTCGCCAAGCGGCTTGTTGGCCGAAATCGAAGCGGCGGAGCAAATCGGCGGGCTTAGCCATTCGGTCGCCATGCAGTTGACGAACGCGGTTAAGCAGGGCATTCATCACAAGGAAGGCGGGCGTCAAGAGCAGGCCGTCAAGCATCTTGGCGACGCGCTGAAGCACCTGGAGCGGGCGAAATCGTCCGATGCGAGCGAAGCAGCTCGTTCGCTGATCTCGCAAATTCTTGCGGCTTTTATCGAAGAATGGTCTTAAGTGAATAAGCAAGGAAGCGGATCCCAAGAGTGATAGGCTCCCCTTCCAGTAGACAGGTTGAATCATAAACCTTCTGCTGGGAGGGGAGCTTTTTCCTATCTAATGTGCGTTATGGTTCATCAGAGTCAGAACCCTTCCAACATGGCGGAAGGGTTCCTTTGTTTGTATGGGGTATCCTCCACGTATATCAAAAAGATTAAGCCCTTATAGGTTTTTCATAGTTTTATTATAGAGAGCCACATGCTAACCTATACTAATGCAGATAGAGAGGGGACGGGGAGTCCGTTCCCGTTTTATGGTTTTTATCAATTCGAGATAGGTGAACATAATTGTTAACTAAGTCAGCGTTTCCCTTACTGCTCTTGAACATGTTTCTCGCCAATCTAAGTATAGGTCTTGTCATTCCGATCGTGCCGGAACTTCTCGAGGAGTTTACGGCAAGCGGACAGGCTGCGGGATATTTGGTTTCCTGCTTCGGCCTGACTCAGTTTCTATTCTCCCCCCTTGCAGGCAATTTGTCCGATCGATACGGCCGTAAACCAATGATTCTCATAGGGTTGGTCTTGTTCGCCATCTCCAACCTGCTCGCAGCGTTAGCAAGCGATCTCACTTTCTTGTTCGTCTCGCGATTGATTGGGGGAATAGGCTCAGCCGCCTTAATCCCGTCCATCATTGCGTATATTGCCGATATTACAGAAAATGATCAGCGCAGCAAGGCGATGTCATGGCTAGGTGCCTCGATGACATCTGGGTTTATTATAGGTCCGGGAGTCGGCGGATTGCTTGCGGAATGGGGCATCAAGATGCCATTCTACGTATCCGCCTGTGTAGGAGTGCTGGCGATGGTTTGCAGTCTGTGGGGATTGCCGGAATCGCTGTCGGCGAACATTCGCCAGATGCGTCGTCAAGTGAAGGAAAAGAGGGACAATGTGTTCCGGCAAATCGTGCTTTCGGTTCGGTCCCGCTATTTTGTCCTGCTGCTCATTGTTTTCGCCATGACCTTCGGGTTAACGCATTTTGAAGCGATTTTTCCGCTGTTTGTCGTACAGGGTTACGGGTTCACGACGCGTCAAATCGCTATCCTGCTTACCGTATGTTCACTCATCGGCACGTTGAATCAGCTGTTGTTGACGGAGCGGATGACACGCCGTTTCGGGGAAAAACCGGTACTTGTTGCCATGCTGCTGTTATCGGCGGTTTCTCTTGTCTTCTTATTATTCTCTGGCGATTTCTACTATGTCATGGTCATCACGATGCTATTCTTTACGTTCAATAATATTTTGCGCCCCACCATCAATACGCTGCTGTCCAAAGTGGCGGGGGATGAACAAGGGTTCGTAGCAGGGATGAATAATGCCTATACGAGTCTCGGTACGATATTTGGACCGATGCTGGCAGGGATTTTGTTTGAAGTCCATGTGAACTTGCCCTATCTGTTTGGTGGATTCGTCCTGCTAGTGAGCAGTATCTTCACGGGAATTCGATTGAGAACCAGGGAGTCTTCCGAACGTGGCTGATGGGATATACGAAAAACATATAGAAAACCAATTAATTATATATTTTTCATTTAGCTTTCTTGGTGGTAGCATCTTTCTTAAAAAAGATAAGGAGGATAAAGCTTATGAAAAAAGCTTCTACAAAGCTGGCTGCCCTGGTGCTGGCGGCGTCGCTGGGAGTAACGGCTCTTCCATTTGGCGCGTTGCAAGCAAATGCTGCCTCTCTGAAACTCTCGGCAGAAGAAATCCAGCAGGCTATCATCGAACTTTCCGGTCTCCGTGTCATGCAAGGGTATGAAGACGGCTCGCTGAGAGTTGGCAATCAGGTTAGTCGTGCAGAGCTGGCGAAAATGGTTGTAAAGACTTTCGATCTGCAAGGCGAAGCAGAAACGCCTGCCACTTTTCAGGATATCCAGCCTGGGGCATGGTACTATGAATATGCTGCGGATCTGGTTGGACTAGGTAATATGCTGGCGCAAGATGGACAATTTCATCCGTGGGACAGCGTGTCCAATACGGAACTCCTACAAATCCTATCTAGAGCATCCCATCTTGATGTCGATACGTTGAAATCCCTCGCAAGACACTTTTATGTGGAAGGCGGCCAAGCAGTGCGTGGGGAAGTTGCCTACCTGTTGAACAAGGTGCATAAAGCAGTTCACGCACCGAACGCCAAGCTCACCAAAGGTCAGAAAATGGCCGACATTCTGAGCAGCACAGACTGGCAGGGGACAAGAGTCTATGATAAGAATCATCAGGACCTGACGAAGGAAAATGCCAACTTCATTGGTCTGGCCAAATACGAGGCAAAAACCGGACGATATGAATTTTTCGATGCAAAAACCGGCGCAAGCCGTGGGGATAGAGGAACCTTCTTCGTTACAAACGATGGAGAGAAGAGAATCCTGATCTCGGAATCGATGAAATACCAAGCAGTTGTCGATATGACACAGCTGAATAAAAATATCTTCACCTATAAAAGAATGGGGAAGGATGCCGGGGGCAACGACGTGGAAGTATTCGTCGAGCATGTTCCGTATAAAGGAAAAGAACTTGCTTTCACAGAGCCGGATAAATCACTGAATACAACGACTGGCGATATTGTGAAAAACGTCGATGGAGATCAAATTTTGGGCAGTACGCTTTGGCATGGCACAAAGGTGCTGGACGAAAAAGGAAACGACGTCACGGCATTCAACACCAACTTTATCAGCCTGGCTAAATTTGATGACAAGACGAACAAATATGAGTTCTTCAATGTTAGTACGGGTGTAAGCCGTGGCGATTATGGTTACTTTGATGTGTTGCATGGCAACAAAATCAGAGCCCACGTTTCGATTGGAACGAACAAGTATGGGATCGCTGTTGAAATTACCGAGCTGAATAATCATAAATTTACGTATAAAAGAACGGGTAAAGACAAAGAGGGCAAAGAGATAACCGTATTCGTGGAGCATGAACCCTATAAAGACAAGTTTAACCCTTCCTTTACTTTTTAAAGAATTCCGTCCTATTCAAAAAGATCCCGGATCGTCATGAGCCGAGGGTCTTTTTGGTTTCCGTATTCCACAAAAAAATGAACTCCATACTACGGCTTAACTCCCATCAATCCATTTCCTTCTGCACACGATCCAGCAGATATCTTCCTTCTTTTTTGAATAAGTCAATAAAATTCTGGGCCGTATTGGATAAGCGGTGATTTTTTAGCCATATTAGCCCCAGTGGAGAAGACATCCCGACGGTAGGAGAAATTTTATACGCATGAATCGGAAACCCCTTATGCCGATGAAGCAATGTTTCCGGAACGATCGACGAACAAAAGTCCGTGGAAACCAAATCCATCAAAAGCATAATGTCGGAGCACTCACCGATAACAGGGGGATCCAGACCGAGCCTGGAATACGCTTCTAAAATGGAATAATGGACACCTAATCCCTGTGTGCTTGGCAATAAGAGCCGCTCATTCGTCATGTCCGCGAGCGTAACCTCCTGTTCCAACCGTTTCTGTTTCTGGGATGTAATTAAATAAAAGGGTTCGGTATACAGGTGAAGGACGGAAAAATCGTCCAATTCAAGCGGCAACCGGATGAAGGCTAATTCGATAGCCCGATCCCGGACTAACTGACAAAGATGAGCGGACTCATTTTGCTGGATTTTGTACGTCACCTTTGGATAGTGCTGTTGAAATTGAAGCAGGACTTCAGGCAGATCAGCAACCGAAAAGGTATTCACCCCCATCGTCAATTTGCCGTTTACCCCATTTCCGACCTCACTTACCTCCATTTTAGCCTCTTGCATTAATTGATCCATCTGCAAGGCATAGGAATATAACGTTTTTCCCGCATCCGTTACTTCCATATATTTTCCGCTTCTTTCTAGCAAGGTTACGCCCAGTTCCTCTTCCATTGCCCTCAATTGTTGGCTTAATGGCGGTTGAGAAAGATGAAGTCTTCTCGCCGCGGCCGATATGCTCCTTTCCTCCACGATCGCAATAAAATAGCGAAGCTGTCTGATATCCATCCTCTATAGACTCCTTTCTCCTATATGGGAAACGTATATATAACCTATTTAATATATATTTTTCGTTTGGTCGTCTTCATGTTAGCATAGTTGTAAAGAACGATAAAGGAGGCCCTGCGATGCCTCGTCTCTTGCTGATTGTCATGGTTGTCTTATTGGTTGGGTGTCAAGCCGATTCCGGCTCCTCGCAGCGTTTATCCAACGAATCCAAGTTTGATGAAAAGAGGGTGGAAGAGATGAACCAGGACCTTATTTCTTCAGCGGAAAAGGGCAATACCGATGACGTTCTGAAGCTGCTTCAAGACGGAGCGGACATCGATGCAACGGATGAACGCGGTAGAACGGCCGTCATGGCAGCAACTTATAACAATCAAGCAGATACGGTAAAGGCACTTATTGAAAAGGGTGCAGACATTAACATTCGCGACCACAGCCTAAATAATGTTCTCTTATATGCCGGAGCGGAAGGGTTTCTCGAAATCGTCAAGCTCGCGATTGATGCTGGTGCCGACACGAAACTGACGAACCGGTTCGGGGGAACGGCGCTGATTCCCGCTTCGGAACGCGGACATGTTGAGGTTGTTCAAGAACTGCTTAGTCGTTCGGACATCGACGTAAACCACATCAATAACCTGCACTGGACGGCATTACTCGAGGCGGTCATTCTAGGCAACGGCGGAGAGAAGCATCAACGAATCGTACAACTGCTAGTTGACCATGGAGCCGATGTGAAGATTGGGGATGGAGACGGGATCACCCCCCTCATGCATGCGCAGCAAAAAGGATACCAAGAAATTGCCGACATCTTAATCAAAGCGGGGGCGTAACTCCCTAACGCGAACAGCTGCAGCGAAGGAGGAGACGGAAGTGGCGGACAATGCTTGCTGGTTAACGAATGTGCGGTTGGAAACCGGCTACCATTATGAGAATGGTACCGTAACTGGGACAGCAACAGGGCTATTTCATGTACAGCTTTTAGATGGGAAAATCGGTGAAATCGTTCCAGCGGATCAACCTTTGGATACGAATCTGCCTAAACGGGATGCAAATGGATCTCTCATGCTCCCCTCTTTTCGCGATATGCACATTCATCTTGATAAAACGTACTACGGAGGTCCATGGAAAGCACCAACGATTGCCGTTAAGGGACTTCTGACAAGGCTGGAGGAAGAACAGGAATTGCTCCCGCGCTTGCTGCCCGTTGCCAAGGAAAGGGCGGAGAGCTTGCTGGACTTGCTGACCCGTGCCGGTTCGACCCGTATTCGTACCCATTGTAATGTCGACCCGATCGTGGGACTGAAGAACTTGGAAGCTACGCTTCAGGCCGTAGAAGCTTATAAAGAAAAGGCTTCGGTTGAAATTGTTGCGTTTCCGCAGCACGGATTATTACGCAGCCAATCCGTTTCCCTCGTAAGAGAGGCGTTGAAAAGCGGTGCTGCTCTGGTTGGCGGCGTGGACCCCGGAACGATTGATGGCAATATCGAGAAGTCGCTGCAAACGGTCATGGAGCTTGCGGTGGAAGCCGATGCGGATATCGATCTTCATATCCATGAACCCGGCCATCTTGGCATCTTTACCTTTCAACGATTGGCGGCGCTCACGGAGGAAGCCGGGTGGCAAGGAAGAGTCAACATCAGCCATGCTCTGGCGCTGGCGGATATTTCTCCGGAAGAGGCAGGTCAAGTGGCAGACCTGCTAGCAGGTCTGCGGATTACGATTACGTCCTCCGTTCCGCTTGGAAGGACCATTCCGATCCCGCTCTTAAGCGAAAAGGGTGTGCAAATATCCCTCGGGGACGACAGCATCACGGACCACTGGTCTCCATTCGGAAAAGGAGACAGTCTGGAAAAAGCGGGAACATTAGCAGAACGATTCGGCTTAAAGGATGAACGTTCCCTGGGACAAGCACTCAGGTATATTACGGGCGGCGTAACTCCGTTAAATCCTTTGGGCGAACGCATGTGGCCCCATGTCGGAGACGATGCCGATCTCGTTCTCGTGGATGCAAGCTGCTCCGCCGAAGCGGTTGCAAGAAGAGCAAGGAGGGTCGCGGTTTTCTTCCAGGGCAACCTGGTAGCCGGAGAACTTGACTCATAGCACTTTAGAAAGGATGGGTTTCTATGAATACTGCCTATTGGTTAACCAATGCCCTGTTGGAAACGGGTTTTGAGATGGACAACGGAGTGATTACGGGGACCAAAACCGAATGCCATCATCTCTTGATCCAGGACGGGAAAGTGGCGAAGATCGTCCCAGCGGTTGAGCCCGTTCCGGATGGACTCCCTACCAAGGATGCAAAACGGCTTCTGGTGCTGCCTTCCTTCATCGAAAGCCATTGTCATTTGGATAAAACATTGCTTGGTGACCGGTGGCGTGCGGTAACCCCTGCAAGCAATATTTTGGAACGGCTTGAAATCGAGAAGCAAGTCCTTCCTTCTTTGCAAACCCCGACGCAGAAACGTGCGGAACAGCTGCTTGAGATATATTTAAGGTCCGGTGTCTCGCATTTGCGTACTCATGTCGATGTTTATCCGGAGGTTGGACTGGAAAATTTGGAACAAGTAAAGCGAGCGCTGCAAACCTTTGAAGGGAAGCTGTCCTACGAAATCGTTGCTTTTCCCCAGCACGGGTTATTGCGTTCCAAGTCGAAACAGTTGGTCAGGGAGGCCCTTCGCCAAGGAGCAAGCTTCGTGGGCGGGGTCGACCCGGCCACGGTAGATGGGGATCTCGAAGCTTCCTTGCAGCAAATGGTGGAGCTGGCCGTAGAAGCAAATGCGGGCATTGACCTGCACTTGCATGACGCCGATCATCTTGGTGTGTTCACGATCAAACGATTGGCCCAGCTAACGAAGGAAGCGGGCTTGCAAGGTAAGGTTGCCGTCAGCCATGCCTTTGGGCTGGGGGACATCTCGCAAGCGCAAGCGGAAGGCATGGGAGAGCTTTTGGCGGGTGCCGGGATCTCCATCATTACCAGCGTGCCGATAAACCGAAAGTTTCCGCCAGTCGGTTTGTTACACAGGAAAGGTGTCCAAGTTGCCGTCGGCTGCGATAATATATTTGACGTTTGGTCGCCTTTTGGCAATGGGGATATTCTGGAACGCGCCGGTCGCTTGGCGGAAATATCCGGATGGGCCGATGAGCGGGCATTAGCCCGGACGCTGCAATTTATTACCGGCGGCAAGACACCGTTAACGGAACATGGCGAGAGAGCTTGGCCACAAGTCGGTGACGATGCGAATCTGGTGCTAGTCGAAGCTTCCTGTTCGGCAGAAGCGATCGCAAGACGTTCGATACGGGTCGCTACGATGTTCCGAGGCGATCTCGTGGCAGGTTCGGTTTAATGGGGATTGCTGCATTGCGTGGGCGCCGTCTTTCGGCGGTGTTGCTGACAAGCGTATTGTGATTTGTGATAGGCTAGATGAGTGAATTTAATGGTTATACTCTTGACGGCGAATCCGCCGAAGAAGGGGGGGAAACAATGGATTTTGAAATGGTGATGCAAGAGCTTGAAGCTCTCGGCAAGGAACGGCTCAAGAAGATGTATATCTCCAACGGCGCACGTGAACCGCTTTTTGGCGTGGCGACAGGCGAGATGAAGCCCATCTTCAAGAAAACAAAAATCAATCAACCTCTGGCCGAGCAGCTATACGCGACAGGAAACTACGACGCCATGTACTTTGCCGGCATCATTGCAGACCCCAACGCGATGACGGAGGCGGATTATGACCGTTGGATGGATGCGGCTTATTTTTACATGCTGTCCGATTATGTAGTGGCCGTAACGCTAGCGGAAGCAGATATCGCCCAACAGGTTGCGGATAAATGGATAGCAAGCGGCGAAGAGTTGAGAATGTCGGCGGGCTGGAGCTGTTACTGCTGGCTGTTAGGGAACCGTCCGGATGGGGAATTCTCCGAGGACAAACTTGCCGGTATGCTTGATCGGGTGGAACGCACGATTCATGATGCTCCCGAACGAGCGAAATACGCGATGAACAATTTTATATACACCGTGGCTGTCTCTTATGTGCCGCTCCATGATAAGGCCGTAGAGACGGCTAAGGCAGTAGGTCCGGTAGAAGTCAGGGGCAAGACCAAAAGCAAGAGTAAGCTCATCCACGCTTTTGACAATATTCAAAAGGCTGTAGATAAAGGGCAGATTGGTTTCAAGCGCAAGCATGTCAGGTGTTAGATTCAAGTGGGTTACACAGTATGCGGTGCATGTGTAGAGTGTTGCCCTTCTTGTACACGAATAAGAGCTATAGAAATGATATACCCCCCTTGATGAGCAAGGGGGGTATGATCTTTTTTATGCTCCGTTACGATATCGAAACGAACTACCGCTTTAACAGAATCTTAATCCTGATAAGTTTTGCCGAAGGCTAGCCGATGTTATTGTTTTTAGAGTCATGAAAATAAACGAACCTTGAGCCTACGTTCCGTTGGCTAGTTTATTTTTGAGATGTAGATATGGTAAACACTTGCGACTTGACGGAATTAACCCTCTGACTACAGAGAATCCGATAGCGGGCTGTACATGTATGTTGTTGGCGAGATAGTAGAATCTATACCGGATAAACATAGATATATAAGTAAAACAGAAGTACTTATTATTAAATCGGGGCTAAATAAGAGTTCAAGCCTTATTTCGACACTTGAATATCGTAAAGCAGGACATTTGTCATGTATGGTAGAATAGAGTGATGTGCTTAATGGACTATATGATGTAAGGAAATTATTGCCTTCACGCGCTTCGAGGGTGATGATGAGGCTGGTAAGCCTGGTCATGATGCAATTTCATATCTTTTACCCGAAAATTAACCCAATGAGGTGTTCAGACTAGTGAACAAGCAAATGTTGAAATGGATCCTAGGTGAGCTAGACGAGGCGGTACTTCTCAATCTTGCAGTAGTGACCGCAACGAAGGTCAAGGGCTTTCGGGAAATAAATAAAAGCAATATCAAACTAGTGAAACCACAAATCTTGAACGAACTGCAAAAGCCGACTAAAGCCGCAAGACTGAATGGTGGTCTGCGTCACTACATAATAAAAACACAACAAGAAGATGACATAAAGAGCTTGCGACAGAAGAATCAAGAGGAGCTAACAGAGCTCATTATGAGCAACACATATACTCTGTCAGACGTGCTGATCATGCTGATCACAGGGGATGATAAGGAATACCAACTAGAACTCGCTGAGCGGCTCTTTACTTCGATGTTCCAAGAGGGTAACAATTTAGTGCAAGTTGAATCCTCAATGGACGAAACTACAGACGGAAATGAGGACATATTTGCAGCTCAAGCCGAAATAGCAGCAGAAGCTGAGAAGAAGATACAGAAGTTAGAAGAGCAATTCTTGAAGGAGAAAGAAAAGAATAGGGATCTCCAAACCATCATCGACGAATTAAGAGCCAAGCGTAAGACTGAGTCGCAAGAATGGCGCAAAGAACGCAAAACGTATACAGACGAAATCAAAGGACTAAAATCGGAACTCGAAACGAAGGGTACAAAATTAGAACAACATGAAGTCCTAATAAATAGACTAAAAGGTGAAATCGATAGTCTCAACCAACAATTACTTCATAGTAGCATCCCCATACTTGACACTATTTTTGCACAAACCGAACAATTGCAACCACATAAGAAACCGAGAGTTATATTACTAGGAGAATTGATTCCATCTTCCATTATGAATACGCCAAAATTAAACATAGAATTAATCACAAACAGTCAGCTTGAGGATTTCCTCAAACAAGACGTACAGGCAGATGAAATCTGGATGCTCTCCTTCCAAATATCGCCTCAGAAGCAACGAAAAGTACGAAACGCAATTGAGCACAACAAATACATCGAATTTGCAACAATTCCGGAACTTCAAACATACATCAACAAAAGGTGAGGGAACACAGTATGAATAAGGATTGGAACGCCGACTTTGTAGGAATTCTAGCAACAGAAGAAGATGTACAGAAGCGCCCCATTATTATCAACTCTCAGAACTCTCTTCAATACTTTGTGAAGTTGATATCCGACACACCCTATGGCTTTCCGAATGTAAGTCTATTTACTTGTTATTCAAGTGATCTGGGGCGATATGGATTTGAAGACGATTATTTCCGGCCTGACGATGAACGGAAAGAGAAGCTTGAGCGATTCTTGAACGATTATTTACTAGTATTTCGTCCACAAAAGAGGGTACTTCCGAACCATAATGAGATTTACGTGGGTAAAGAAGTGAGACTCATTCGCAAATCCGATAGCTATTTGAGCGGCTCGACGTTTATCCCCGTTCCTGTGTTTAGCGAGGAGCAGCATGATATGGATTTCGATGAATTTATTAGTAAAATACTAGGCAACAAGTTTATCGGACGCATAGAAAATATATCTACGGAGACAAACGATACGCCACAATTCATTCTGTGGAAACAGCAAGATAGGTACAAGATTGTTGGAGAGTTTGATAAGCATCAATATGCGCATGGGGGCTACTGTTTGAACGTGGCCGGGAAATTAAAGGTACGTGAAATTGAGGATCAGTGGCTAGAGGACTGCTACGGGACTCCTGAGAATCAGACGCTTATGTTCGTACCGCTTACAATCTATCAAAATCTAAGTAGTAACTATATGACGGAAATGGATCAAGTAGAGAGCGCACAGACGGATGAACTTATCCAAGCCCGAGTTGCTATCCCACCGGAAGAGTCGCAAGTTCGGACGAAACAACCGGACCCAACTCCTGTTGTGGAGCCTGCTGAGGAGAAGGGGACTAGTCAAGACGAAGCAGATGTGCCGCTTCAAGCGGATTCTGAAGAGAATCGGTTTATGGACCATTTTTTACAAGTAACAAGAGAGATGGGACTGCAGTATTACGAGAAGGATTTGTTCAACTTTCACACAGCGGTGAAGTCCAATATTCTCAACATTATTGCTGGGATGAGCGGTACGGGAAAGTCTAGACTGGTCCAAGCCTATGCGCGTGCACTTGGGCTCGACGACGATCAGTTCGTGATTATTCCTGTGCGTCCGTCTTGGACGGATGATTCCGACCTAATAGGATACGTGGATGCTATGAACATGGTATATCGACCAGGAGACTCTGGGCTGATTAATACGCTCATACAGGCGCAGAAGGAAGAGAATCGCAAGAGTAAGCTATATCTAATTTGCTTTGAAGAGATGAACTTAGCGCGTGTGGAGCACTATTTTTCCCAATTCCTATCTGTCCTAGAGATGGATCCACAGCGTCGTTTTCTGCGACTGTATAACGATGATTTAACGGGCCGATTGTACAATACTGCACAATATGAGCCAGTGATTACGATCCCAGAAAATATTATGTTCGTAGGTACCGTAAATATTGATGAATCAACTTATCATTTCTCAGATAAAGTACTAGACCGGGCGAATATCATTACGCTAGACGTGTTGCCTTATGCAGGATTAAAGCACTTAGGTCAAAAAGAGCGCAAACAGTCACGTGAGCTTCAAGGTCGGAAGTCCTCCTATTCCTTCGAGGAATTCAACAAGTTCCGCCAGCCGGAAGGCTTCTCGCTAAGCGACCGTGAGGCTGAATTCTTCTGGGAGTTGCACCGTACGCTGAAAGAGGAAGTTAAAAATCTTGGTGTAGGCCCGCGGGTTGTAAAGCAGATTGAGGTGTATATTCGCAATCTACCGGAAAATCCTCACACCTCGAGGAGAGAAGCACTTGACATTCAAGTGGTGCAACGTATCCTAACGAAGCTAAGAGGACCAGAGGGACTTCTTAAAGATTTAATCGGCAAGGTGGATGCAAGTGGGGAAGTAGTAGGCAGTAAGTTGGTTGATCGATTGAACGAGTTTAACGATATCTCTGATTTCACCGAAACGAGAAAGATGCTGACTCATAAAGCGAAAGAGTTGAAGATCAATGGTTACACCATCTAACCCGTTGCCGTTCACCTTATCTTTTCAAGTGGGTCATACACTAGAGACGGTTGAGTGGTTCTACGAGGAAGAACAGGACTTCTATGCACATATCGAAGAACCATCCGTCGTCCTAATCGAAAATCTAGAGATTGTCGTTAACTTTACGTCATCAGATGATAATGCAAGGATGTATATGTATGGGCTCGAGACAATTCCGTTCCGTGGAGTGGAAATTGATGACAAAGGTGAGGCTTATATTTTCCCAAATGAGGGTGCGGTACATTTATTCAATAAAAATTATTACCCACTAATTCCGGGTACGTATCAGATCCGAGTCGAGATTGGAAACCAGGTGTGGTATGCTCCTTACGTCATTCGGCCCAAACAGCTCTCCACATTGCAACTTGATCTAATGAAGGAACAACTGGAGGAGACCATTCGCGGGCTCGCTCTTGATTTCATAAATAAGCAGATTGCCAAGGGACAGACTCTCGGGAAAGCTTTGCCACCAAGATTGTTGATGCAATTCATGATTATTTCGAAGCATTTCTCCAACGTCATGACTGCGCTAAGTGATCTGTACACAAAGGTGAATTTCCATACTCGTAAGGAGTATGAAACCGTCCGTTCCGATCGGGCCAACGTTGTGGATGAGGTTACGATCCGCAATCGCTTGAAGCACCCAGAACTAAAGGGTTTTCTGAAAGTTCCTGTGCGAACTATCAATTACGATCTGCCGGAAAATGTCTGGATTAAGCACATTGTAAAACGACTGATTACGGTATTAAATAATTTCGTTGTCTCTGTAGAACAGTACGCGGCAGACTTACAGGAGGAAATCAATCAACTCAAGCAGTTTGAGTATCAAGATAGCACCAAGATCGTTTTGAAGCAAAAGGCGAAGGTATACGAAGAGTTACTGGAGTATGTGGAGATGGTGCAGCGGATGAAGATCGGGTTTCAGCTCATCACCTCCGCGCATTGGTACGAACAGGTGCAAGAAAAGCCTTTGATTACTGTACCGTATGTACTGACGAAGGACTCCCGGTACCGATCCATATACATGCTGTATCGTGAGCTTCAGGACGACGAGCTGGAAATTACGCTAGATTCCCTATACTCGTATCAATGGAAGCGGACAGATAAGCTCTATGAGATGTGGGGCTATGTGGAGTTGCTACGGATTCTAGAGGATCTGCTGCATTTTAACCCGGTTCGAGGATGGATCTACAACCTACACTTCAACGGGGATGGGATGCTCATTCCTTCTCTGCCTCCGGGGGAACGAGTGATCCTCGAAAAAGGCGAAATTCAGTTGCATTTTATCTACGATGGTGTCGTACCTCTAACCAGTAAAGAGACTGAGATGTTTATACACCCTCTCTACGTGCGTCAGCAATACAATCGCCCAGACGCTCGGCTCGATGTGTATAAGAACGGCGTCTATTATGGGTCTATTATGATGGACTTCAAATATCGACCTCGCCAAAATTTCTGGGAGAAGGACCGGATCAACACGATTGCACGTACCCGAGAGATGAACCAACTAATCGCCTATAGTGACAGCCGCTCTAATTATCTCTATGGAGAGGACAGACCTAGCACCACTGCATTCCAACGGCTCAGTCCTGTTGCAGAGGTGTGGGCATTTTATCCTGTGAAGGAAGGTCGCCAGGTACGACCAACTTCATCCGCTGACCATAATTTGAGATTGATCCCATTTAGTCCTGGGGTAGGGAATGATCATGTATTGCATGAGTTTGAGCGTATCCTTGAGCAACTGTTTCAAGATAGTGCAGGGTTCGTGGGGAGTTTGTAACATAAGAAGGGGAAAGATTTCCCAGATGATATTTGATTCCGAAGGCTACAGGGAAACGTGAAAATTAGGTATTTACCTGTTAAAACAAAGGGTGCTACTGTTACAGACGACGAAAAAGGTCTTTACTCATTCACAATAACGTTGTAAATGCGAGCTAACATTACGTTCTAAGGCGATTAAATTGATTCAAAAGGCTATAGATAAAGGGCAGCTTGGCTTCAAGCGCAAACATGTAAGGTGTTAATCCAAGTGCGTTTCACTCAGCAGGCGGTGCGTGTGGAGTGCTGTGCTCTACTAGTAAGGAACGATTAAAAAAAGGATGACTCAGTAATAGCTCCTCAAATGAGGGGCTTCTTTCATTTAGGAAGCAAATGTAGGGCGTAATTATTTATAGATTTGGCGCTGTAGATTATGGACAAAATTCAAGGCAAAGATTATTACAGCTCTATATCGTGGAGCTGATAAATACAATTCGCCTTTTCGCCCCAAGTCTGTACCAGATCGCTTCTCGTCTAAAACGGAAACTAATGATAATATAAAAGTATAAATTTGGTAGATCTAACGGAGGCCCTTCACCATGTCATTACCGATCGAGCTCTCCTCGATATTTCGAAACAAACAGAAATCCTATAAGATGGTCCTTATTTTATCGATGATCGACGAATACCGCGAGACCCAACGACCATCGATGCCGTTCAGCCAAGTGGCAGAACGGTTTTTGTCGTATTTTCGGAAGAACGATGAGGAGTCTCATCCAATAGACGAGCCCCCTACCGGGTTAGCTCCTAATTGGGCACAATTTTCATTAAGTCAAACCAAGTCTTTACTCAAAACACCCATGGATGCTTTATCAGCGATCCTGGCCTGGAATTCTCAACAACAGACCCTTTCGTTCAAGCCCGCCATCTGGAACTCCCTCGATGAAGAGGGAATCGAAGAGCTTAGGCAATATGCATTGACCGAATTAGAACAATATAACAGCCAACTGCTCACAGGGTTTTCGCTTCAACAAACTCTTGCTCAAGTCATGGACACCTATCTTGAGGCTAAGAGAGAGCCGCTTACGAATCATCCGTTAGGCACGTTGTTCAGACAAGTGCTTCCAAGAGAGCTTATGAAGCTACCGTTCCTTGACGACAGCTACAAGATTCAAGGATCGATTGGTCAAGGGAATTGGGCAACAATCCCCTGGATTGCGATCCTGGACAAGAGGCTCACGCATACTACGCAGCACGGTGAATATATCGTCTATTTATTTGCGGAGGACATGAGCCGGGTCTATCTGACCTTGAATCAAGGAGTCACACTACCTCTTCGTGACCGAGGGAGAAAAGAGGGCTATCAGTATCTAGAGCAAAAGGTTCGCGAAATGCGGGATGTGTTGCCTTTAGACGATATGCAAAAGGATGACAATATCCAACTCACTTCCAGTGGCCTTGGTCGGGATTATCAGGTGTCCACGGTAGCCTATATCTGTTATGAAAAAGGCAAGCTACCGGACAATGACCAACTGTTAGCGGACTTGGAGAATATGATGACGAACTATAAACTTTATGCCGATGAACTGCAGAGGGATAAAGAACCTGAAGGCAAGCCAACTTTTAAGTATACGATGGCTCATCTCCATTTGGGACATGGCGTCCTTGCCTATCTAACCAACATGCACCCGTCTCTAGTTCCACTAGACGAGCTTGTGGCCCATTCGTCTGAAGTTTTGTACTCAGGCGATCAGGTGAAAAATCCGAGAGACCGGATTCAGCTTGTAGCTAGAGCGATGCACGAGCTGGGACTACTATCTTTTCAAGAGGAAGGACTTGGCTTGACGTCATTGGGGGTGGCTTATGTTGAAGCGTTTGAAAGCAACCTTTGGTTGTTAAGCCCGCAGCAAGCAGAGCTCCTACGTAAGCAAATAGATCAAGCAGACCGCCATTCCACCAATCTCCTTCAGGTCCTTCAATCGGCTGCTTCTATCGCTCAAGAGCTGGGCTCTTTTTCGATGGAGCAATTTTGTAGTCACTTTGTCCCCGCGATGGATCTGCAGGAGCAATGGGGGCAGGTAACCCAAGAAAGCCGATCGAGGTTTATGCTGAATTGGCTACAACAGCTTCGCTATATTAGCAAGTCCGGAGACCTTTACAGCTTTCAACAAGAGGAGAGGGAAGACGTGGAGGAGTTGTCCGTTCAAGAGCGTCTAAAGGCGATCAAGTCCTACATCCAACTGCGAGGCTTCCATTATCCTGGCTCTTTGATAGAGAATCTTTATTTGTCGTTAAAGACCAAGCCATTCGTTATTTTGGCGGGTGTATCGGGTACCGGGAAGACCAAGCTCATTAAACTATTTGCTGAGGCGTTAGGGGCGACCAGCCAGAATCGTCAATTTACTCTTATTCCCGTCCGACCGGATTGGAGTGATCCCTCGGACCTTTTGGGCTATAAGGATTTGGCAGGAGTGTTTCGGCCGGGACAGCTGGCCGAGGTTTTGGTTGAGGCTGCTAAGCCAGGAAACCGGCACAGGCCGTATTTTGTTTGCCTAGATGAGATGAATCTTGCCCGAGTCGAGCATTACTTTAGCGATCTGCTCAGCATCATAGAGACGACGGAATGGCGGCAAGGGCGCATCGTGACGTCTCCCCTTATTCAGGGAGAGTCACTGGGAGAGACCGATCGCCAGGTTTATGGAGATTTATCTCTTCCGGATAATGTCTACCTAGTGGGAACGGTCAATATGGATGAAACGACGCACCCCTTCTCCAAGAAAGTGCTCGACCGTGCTAATACGATCGAATTTAACTATATCAATCTGCAGCAATACCCTAGTGGAGAGGTGAGTGAGCGAGCAGAACCTGTTCGTGCGGTCTCTAACTCCTTCTTGCGAAGTGAGTACTTGCAACTCATTGATGGATACCAGGACTACCAGGAGCTCGTTCATAAGACCACGGAGAAGCTCGTGAAGATCAATTCAATTTTGGAGCAGATTCATGCTCATGTTGGGTTCCGGATTCGGGATGCCATTTGCTTCTATATGATCTACAATCAGCGGTTCCAGCTACTGGATGAGGATGAGGCGTTTGATTTGCAATTGCTCCAAAAGCTGCTCCCCCGGGTGCAAGGGAGCAATCAATCTGTAAAACGAGTCTTGCTGCAATTGATGCAAGGGGCATTAGGCAAATCGTTGTCCATTAATGAGCTTCTAGAGGATGCTTCTGAGCTGTATCAAAAATGGACAGGGGCGAACTCGCAGGAAGCCAAATATCCCCAGAGTGCGCGCAAGATTGCCTTTATGCTACGGAGGTTAGAGGAAGATGGATATACCTCATACTGGCTCTCTTAATCAAAGCGTGGAATTGCTCCGAGTGGAGACCAACCTGTTCAATTTGTATATACAGGGAAAACCTTTCCATCCTACTGTAGAGTCCTTGCAGTTACATCGATCAGAAGAAAGCGGAGGGATACAGGCCCTATTACAGGTACGCGCTCTCTCCCCGTCACTGATTATTGAATCTATGGCCACTTTTTCGTCGGAGAGTGGCCAATTAGAGGAATGGGAAGGGGAGCCCCTTTGCTCTCCTCTCTTTTATGAAACACAGACTTATCTACTAGTTATAGAAAAGAGGCAAGACTTGCCCCTCGTGTTTCACCATGACAACCTACATCTGCGGCAGGCGGTGAAGCCTTTAGGAAAGTATATCCTGTCAGGAAATTTGAACTTCCAGAATGAGGTGGGCTTAACCGAGCTTGAGCTACGTATGCATGGACAAGTGATCCTTCGTATGGAGCTAGAAATCTTCCCATCCAAGATGGATTATAAAAGCGATTATCAAGCCATTCTGAATGACGTGAATCAGCAGATTTACAACTTGTCCTTTGATTTTATGAGGAAGACTTATCATTTGACTGGACTACGTGAGACACGTAGTCAAAGCTTAACCGAGTTTTTTACTTTATTGCAGCATGTGTTCGAGCAATTGACGCAAGCTGTCGAGCGTATCAAAAATGCCCCTCATGCGAGCATGCAGGCGGATCATCGAGTAGTAGATACTGCGCGAGTGAAACGGGCGGGGAAGGGAAACATTCCCTTTCTCATAAAACATCCTCATTTGTTATTGCGCGATGACCAGCATGGCTATCTGTCTATCCAAGGGCAACGTTACTCCCCTTCACACGTGTTGGAGACCAAACGACATATAGATTTCAACACGCATGAGAACCGCTTCGTTCGTTGGGTGCTTCTTCGGATTACCAGCAGGCTTGTCCAGCTGAGCTCTCGTCTTGTAAAACAGGGGCGCCCGAAAGATCCTCTCTTGGTCAAGAGGATCAAGGAGATGCAAGGGCAGCTTCAAAGAATATTGAAGTATGATTTTTTACAGGTGGGGGAGATGAGGCACCTGTCCATCACCCTCGTTCTTCAGATGGCTACAGGGTATCGGGAGGTCTATCGCTATTACCTGCTCTTGATGAAAGGACTATCTATCCAAAACGACCTAATGCGATTGTCTATGAAAGATGTAGCTCAGCTATACGAATACTGGTGTTTCCTTAAGATTCATGATTTGTTGAGCCGGAAATATGAGTTACTAAAGCAGGACCTGATCAAGGTGAACCGAAGCGGCTTGTTCGCCACCCTAGACAAATCTCAGCAAGCCAAGATGGTGTACCGCAATCCGGCCAACGGAGAAGTGTTTACCCTTTATTATAATGCTCTGCCTAGAGGAGATCGCAGCCCAACGTTATCCCAGAGGCCAGACAATGTCCTCACTTTGAAGAAAAACGATGCAGCGACAGAATATAAGTACATTTTTGATGCTAAGTATCGCTTGAACCCAGCTTATGAAGGGACCACTTATTACTATAAATATACTACTCCGGGGCCTGAGGAAGAGGATATTAACACAATGCATCGATATCGAGATGCCATTGTGTATATGGACGAACAGGATCGAGATTATGAACGCAGCATGTTTGGTGCTTATGTTCTGTTCCCCTACCAAAATGAGGAGCAATATGAGAACCATCGGTTTTACAAGAGCATCGAGCTAGTGAATGTGGGGGCATTCCCCTTCTTGCCTAACGCGACCCGCTTGTTGGAAACATTTCTAGATGAGCTCATCTTGGATAGTCCAGAAAAGGCCTACGAACGTTCCACCCAGCCCCGGGGAACCAAAGATTATTATCGTAACAAATGGAGTGGGAAAAATGTCCTCGTAGGCTCGCTAAGAGGGGCCTCTCAGTTAGAGGCCATTCTTGAGCATGGATTCTATCATATGCCCCTAGCGAATATTACCGACCATCGCCTGCTTACTCAATTGGAGTATGTAGCATTGTATCAGTCGAGAACAAAATTCTCGTCCACAGGACAGCCGGGGATTCATTGGTATGGGCGGATCTCGGAATGGAAGGTCTTGAGGCGGAAAGAGATCGAGGAGCTTCCTCCTAAAGCAGGGACGGAGGAGAAACTATATGTCAAATTTAGCATTAATCAATGGGAGAGAAGGAAGGCGCCCATTGTCCCTGGGGGACGTGGGATTTATACGGCGCTGTACACTTCAAAGTATATGTTTGACCGTGCGCGCGAGATTGCTGAACTTAAGCTGGAAACCGAAGAGGATTTGATGAAATGGCGCGAACAGCGTAGGGTTGGACGTGTTCAGGTAGAGTTGGATCATGAGCAAGTAGACCTGGCTAGACACGTGTTGGGTGTTCATTTGAAGAAATGAGATAGGTGGAGATATTTCATTAGAGGCAGAATTTGTAGGGGTATTAACAAAGCTTAATGTTCCGGTTGTTTCTATTGTGTTTATGTTGTGCCCTTAGGCCAGGCTCCTACTTTGTAGGAGCTTTTCCTTTTATGTGTAACACCTTTGTCCATCTAACTGATATACAAGAAATTTTCAGACGTATCAGCAGGCACGCTTAGGCTGTGGCAAGACTAAGCAGCGAAGCACACCTCAAAAAGATTTTCTCAAATCCCAACTATTTATACCGCCTCCTGCGTCTTGCACTTGTCGAACACGAACTCAACAGGAGAATGCTTCATACAGAAGAGCGTGCAGAACGCGAAATGAAGGAGGAGAGGAAGACTGGAGACGGATCAATCTGTAACTCGGTACGAAGGTCACTTGAAAGATGAGGAGGCTGCAATCTATGCTTCGCTTATAGCGGAAGCCATTCAACAGGGGGAGCAATGAGATGTGGGAATGAAGAACAACCGTGCGATGTTAGAGCAGTTTATAGTGGATTACAAAGAAAATATATACCGGCTGGCGTACAGCTATGTTCATAACAAGGCAGACGCTCTGGATATTGTGCAAGAATCGATCTACAAAGCGATGAAAACAAAGTCGAGCCTCCAAGATCCGGGAGCTATGAAAAGCTGGTTTTACCGCATTGTCGTTCATACGGCGCTTGACCTGCTCAGAAAGCAGAAGAAAGTCCAGCCCATGGAAGAAGAACAGCTTCATGCTTTCATGTACCAATCGGAGGATGCCTACGCGGATGTAGATATTCAGCAAACACTGGAACAACTTCCGGAAAAATATAGAGCCGTCCTTGTACTGCGGTTTTTCGAGGACTTAACGTTTGAAGAAGTGGCGGATGTGCTGCGTGAAAACATCAACACAGTGAAGACAAGATTATACCAGGCGCTCAAGTTGTTAAGGATTCAAATGGAATCCACCGCCCCCGAGAGGAGAAGAGAGAATGGATCGACGTCTTGAACAGCTCAAGCAGGAATATTCACAGGTCCCTATCCCGGAAGAATTGGATTTCGTCGTACGCGAAGCCCTAAACCAAACAAGGAGAAGAAAACCGGTATTCCGAAAATACATGGCCGGAGTGGGTGCTGCGGCTATTGTATTGGTAGCAGGCATTAATATGAGCCCAGCCTTAGCTCAACCCTTATCGGAAGTACCTGTCGTGGGATCGATTGTCAAAGTGCTTACGTTCCGAGAATATAAGATCGATAATGGAACCACCCAAGCCAATATCCAAGTGCCCGCCATTACGAATTTGGAAAACAAAACGCTGGAACAAACATTGAACAACAAATATTTGGAAGAAAGTAAGAAGTTGTATGATGATTTTATCGTAGAGATGAACGAGCTGAAGCAAAAGGGCGGAGGCCACATGGGTGTAGATAGTGGCTACGTTGTCAAAACGGATACGGATCGCATTCTCGCCGTAGGCCGATATGTCGTCAACACGGTTGGTTCTTCTTCCACTACCTTTAAATACGACACGATTGACAAGGAAAATCAGGTGTTGCTCACCCTTCCGGGTCTTTTCCGAGACGACCAGTATATCAACCTAATCAGCGAAACTATTAAAGAACAGATGAGGGAGCAGATGAAGGCGGACCCGCAAAAGATCTACTGGGTGGAGGGAACGGGGAATGAGATGCCTGAGTCCAATTTTAAAGCCATTGCTCCGGATCAATCGTTCTACATTAACAAGGACGGAAAGCTGGTCATTGTATTTGATAAATATGAAGTCGCTCCAGGTTATATGGGCGTAGTGGAATTCACCATTCTGACCTCAGCGCTCGCCGATGTGCTGGTCAGTAATGAATATATAAAATAATTGGACATAACACCGACGGGCTAACGGCGGAGTTGTTAATGAGATACGACGGCAAGAGAATACGTGATCCTATCAATCCGAGCTATACACCCAGCAATCAATTCGTCCACTGGCATGTCCGTGAGGTTTTCCGGGGCCCGGCCAGATATCGAACACGATAGGCAAGTGTAACTAGATCAAGGATTGCCCGTTACCCTTTCCCGCCAGGGAAGGGGTTTTCTGCATGCGTAAAGGCAAGAATAGGGGATCTCGCTCTCCACCAGTCCTTACCCCCTCCTCGCCACCCATACCGTCCAGGCATCCTTCTCCACAATGGGGCCGTCCAAACTTCGATCAACTAGCTGATTTGGCAAATATCCACCGTTACCTCCAGCCATCATTTCAATACTAGAATAATACCTATCCTATATATGTATTTACTCTTGAACATCTCTGCTTTACAATCTTATTATCAAGCAGTCATCGACGAAAAAACTAATCGGGTTAACAAACAGGCCGCCAAGCAGGCTGGTTATGAGGTGAGAGGAAATGGCAAAAGCAGCTGCAATGAGATTTTGTTGCGCGAGCGAGGTTATAACTCCGGATCATCCTGTCTTTATGCATGGCTTCGGGGCGAGAGAACAAAAGAGCGAGGGCGTTCACGATGACTTGTATGTGAAGGCAGTGTTATTGGAGGCGAATAAGCAGCTGCTTATTCTCACGATCGATGCGTTAGGGGCGGACCGCAGCTTCGTGGATGGCATCAAGGATGCACTGCTAGAAGCATTTGGGCTGGGGCACGATGAGGTGCTGATTAATTTCTCCCATACGCATCATTCGGTCTTTTTTACAGGCCTCGACGCCGGCAAAAGGCGGGGTGCCTACAGCATCGCGCAGGACAGATGGCCCGAGAGCGAGGCTGAGGTAGATTATACCGCGGATGAGGAGTTGTTCCGCTCCATGCGGGATACCATTATCCGGATGACCAACTATTGCCGCAGCAACCTGATCGAGGGAGAGCTTTTCGTCGGGCGTTCGATCTCCGATTTTGCCGTGAGCAGGCGCAAGCCGGATTCGGACGGGAAGATCGAATGGAGGCCTTACCATGAGGCGGAAATCGATAAAGAGCTGCTAGTTTTGAAGCTGACTGACTTGTCTGGCACGGTAAAAGGCATTTTGTATAATTACGGGTGCCATACGACGGCGATGGGTGCTCAGCTGAAGCTTTCTAACGATTTTGCGGGCACCACGTCCCGTGTCTTGGAGGAAGCCTACCCGGAGGCAACTGCTCTCTTCCTGCAAGGCTGTGCCGGGGAGCTGAAGCCGCTGAGGAGCGCGGATGGCGACAGGTTCAAGGCGTTGTCCTATGAGGAGATGGAGGAAGCCGGAACCGATCTGGCGAACGATGTGCTGAGGCTGCTTGCCGATGGGGCTTTTGAGAAAATTCAATGCGAGTTTCGGACGGTGCTGGCGGATCCGCTGCTTTACACCGAGCAGACGCCAGCCGCCTTCTATGAGTCGATCGCGAGCGAGTCGACTTCCCTGTTTTACCGGAATGCAGCGAAAAGGACGATAGAAGCAATTCAGGACGGGTCGATCAAGGACCGGCTGCCGCATTATATCTGCCTCTGGCATCTGGACGCCAACACGCGCCTGGTCGCTATGGAAGGAGAAGTCTCCACCGAATACTCGTTACTGATCAAGAAGCTGCTCCGTCCTCATACAACGTTAACGCTGGGTTATACGAATGGGGTATACTGCTACATCCCGACGCGGAAAATGATTAGGGAGGGCGGCTACGAGGCAAGCTGTAACTTCTTCTTTAATCTGAGGGGCCCGTGGGTTCCGGAAATCGAAGACATTATTATCGGGCAAATCGCTAAAGCGGAGATGACACTGTCCCAACCGAGCATGGCTTAAGGTCGCCGCCATCTTGATATGCGCGGCTTGAATGGGATGAGCCTTGCCGGATAGGGAACGGCCTCTACGCTGTTGAAGCTGGCCTGTGATTAATTTGGCATCCGATGGATTAGGTTGAAAAGTAGATCCTGCACGCGAATTCGTGTAAAGTAAAGAATACCTTGTTTTCCCGGCAGGAAAACAGCTGGATGTTGGCGGGGCCTCGGGCAAAGGACACTTTGCACCGCAGGCCTTTTCCGGCCTTTTCGTGATTCCGCTGAGCGGTTTGCCGCTCGGTGGGACAACCCGGGGGAAGATCAAATTCGGAATAGAGAGGACGAGAGCATGAAGCTGCCTGAGGAGTTTTTGGACCGGATGAAAGGGATGCTCGGAGAGGAGTACGACGCATTCGTTAGCAGCTATGCGGAGCCGAGCGAGCATGGGCTGCGGGTGAATAGGCTGAAGCTGTCGGCGGAGGAGTTTCGGGCGATTAGTCCGGTCGCGCTCGAGCCGATTCCTTGGGTGCGGGACGGCTTCTTCTATAAGGAGGGCCGGCCGGGCAAGCACCCGTACCACGAAGCCGGCCTCTATTATATCCAGGAGCCGAGCGCGATGGCGGTCGGCGAGCTGGTCGGGGCTAAGCCAGGCGAAAGGGTGCTCGATCTGTGCGCCGCGCCGGGGGGCAAGACGACGCATCTGGCGGCCGGGATGCAGCAGCAGGGGCTGCTGCTGGCCAATGAGCCGCATCCGGCTAGAGCCCGCATCCTGTCGCAAAATGTCGAGAGGATGGGCATTCGCAACGCGGTGGTGACGAATGAAATGCCGGACCGCCTGGCGGAACGCTTCCCGGCTTTTTTCGACCGGGTGCTGGTGGACGCTCCCTGCTCGGGGGAAGGGATGTTCCGAAAGGACCCGGAGGCGTGCGAGCAGTGGAGCCCGGAACACGTCACCCTCTGCGCGTCGAGGCAGCAGGACATTCTGCGGCATGCCGCCGTTATGCTGAAGCCGGGCGGGGTGCTTGTCTACTCGACGTGCACCTTCGCGCCGGAGGAGAACGAGGGCGTGATCAGCCGGTTTCTGCAGGAGGAAGACCAGTTTGAGCTGGTCGAGCCTCCCGTCCACGAAGGCTTTGGCGAAGGCCAACCCGATTGGGTGGCTGGCGAAGCGGCTGACGTGGAGAAGACGGTCCGGCTGTGGCCGCATCGGCTGCGGGGCGAAGGGCATTACGTCGCAGTGCTCCGCAAGACGGACGGCGAGACGCCGCCGATCAAGCGGCCGGGGGAGGAGCGGCTGACGGACCGCAAGCTGCTGAAGGAGTATGAGGCGTTCGCGCGCGAATCGCTGACGGAGACGCCGGCCGGCGACTTTCTCCTGTTCGGGGACCAGCTGTATATGCTGCCCGACGGCATGCTGTCGCTGAGAGGGCTCAAGGTGCCACGGCCGGGCTGGCATCTGGGGACGGTGAAGAAGAATCGGTTTGAGCCGTCCCACGCTCTGGCGTTATCCCTGAAAAAGGGACAGGCTGTGCGAAGCTGGAGTCTGGCCCCGGATTCGCCCGAGGCGCAGGCGTACCTGCGCGGGGAGTCGCTCGCCGCGGAAGGGCCGAAGGGATGGTGTGTGGTGGACGTTAGCGGCTATCCGCTCGGTTGGGGCAAGCTTGCGGACGGCTTGCTTAAGAACCATTTTCCGAAGGGGCTGCGCTGGATGTAGCTGGCTCCGAAGTGACGGCAACGGGGGATGCGGTAGGGCAGCGAACAGGGGGTTGCGCAAAAGGTCCAGCAGCCAGCCCCCTTGCTCTTCTCCCCTCGGCGGGCTATTCTCGGATAGAGAGGCGCGGAGACTTGTCTGCGACCATCCCACCAGAGGAGGAACCATCATGGACGACCAATTGATCTTTCAACAGCTGAAGCTGAACCGCTCCCGGACGCTGGAGGCGGCCGCGTCGGTTACCGAAGAGGAAGCCGACCGCATCCCGAACGGTTTCAATAACAACATCCGCTGGCAGCTCGGCCACATCCTGACGACCCAGGAGCGGATGGCGTTTCGCTTCATCGGCGAGCCGCTGGGGCTGCCTGAGGAGCTGACCGGCCTGTTCGTCAACGGCACGAAGCCCGCCGACTGGACGAGCGCGCCGCCCGATCTCGCGACGCTCCGCCGTCTGCTGGAGGAGCAGCCAGAGCGGATCCGCGAGCGGCTGCAGGGCCGGCTCCAGACGCCACTGACGCTGCCGTTCAAAGACTTCACTGCGCTAGAGGAGGCACTCGTCTTCAGCATCGGTCACGAGGCGATGCACGCGGGCTTCCTGAAGGCGCTTCACCGTATAACAGCGGCCGCGCAGTGACCCGACAACCGAACAAAGCCCGAAGGCGTACAGACGCTCGCTTTCGGGCTTTTTGTTGTTTTCTTAATAAACCGAGATTATTTCCAAGGCAGCAGGCGGTTCTCCAGCCATTGCAGGCCCCGGTTGAATAGAAGGCCGAGCAGCGACAGCACGACGACGCCGACCATCAGCTTGGTGGTGAGCATCAGGTTGCCGTAATGCAGCACCATGGAGCCGATCCCTTGCTTGGCCGCGATCATCTCGGCGGCGACGAGCAGGAGCAGGGACGTCCCGGCTGCGAGCTTGAGTCCGGCGAAAATAACCGGCAGCGCGCCGGGCAGGATGACCTTGCGGATGACGCTCATGTGGCTTGCGCCGAAGCTGACCGCTGCTTTGATCAGAATGGCGTCGACGTTCTTGACGCCCGAGTACGTGTTGATGACGACCGGGAAAAACACGCCGAGCGCGATGATCGTAATCTTCGGCAGCTCACCGATCCCGAGCCAGAGCACGATAAGCGGCAGCAGGGCGATCTTCGGGATCGTGTAGAGCGAGTAGACGATCGGGCTGCCGATCGCTTCCGCCCACCGCGAGAACCCGAGTGCGAGGCCGATGGCGATGCCGACAGAAGCACCGAGCAGGAAGCCGAGCACGATGCGGTACAGGCTGGCCCCTACGTTTTGGAGCAGGTCGCCTTGGGTGATCATTTCCCAGCCGGTCGTCAGAATGGCGGTCGGGGCAGGCAAGAAGAGCGGGGAGACCCACTCGAGCCGGCAGATCAGCTCCCAGAGCAGCAGGATGACGGCGATCCCGAGAAGCGATGCATAGCCGGGCACCTTGGTCTCCAGGAAGGCGACTTTGTTCTTGATATATTTCTTGGATGGTTCCGCCACTTGCTAGCCCTCCTTGAGCGCATCCTCGGCTTCTTGCCGGATGAGGTTCCAGATTTGCTTGACATAATCGTCGAACGGAACGCGAAACTCCTCGCTGTCCCGTCCCGCTTTGGGCAGGTCGATCGGGATGATCTCCTTGATCCGCCCGGGATGGCGCGACAGCACGACCACGCGGTCGGCGAGATAGACGGCCTCCGAAATGTTGTGCGTAACGTACAGCGTGCTGAGACGGGTGCGGCTCCAGATGGTGAGCAGCTCCTCTTGCATGAGCGTCCGCGTCTGCGCGTCGAGCGCGGAGAACGGTTCGTCCATGAGCAGCAGATCGGGCTCGATGGCGAGCGCCCGGGCGATGCCCGCCCGCTGCCGCATGCCGCCGGACAGCTGCTTCGGATACGCCTGCTCGAACCCGGTCAGTCCGACCATGTCGAGGTAGACCTTGGCCTTCTCGAGCCGCTCCTTTTTGCCGACGCCCATCTCCTCCAGCCCGAAGGCGATGTTGTCGATGACGGTGCGCCATGGGAACAGAGCGATCTCTTGGAAGACGATGCCGAGCCGCGGATCGTCCTGCTTAGCGGACAGGCCTTCGAAGTAGACGCCGCCTTCCGTTGGAGAGAGCAGCCCTCCGACAATGTTGAGCAGCGTGGATTTGCCGCAGCCGCTCGGACCGACCAGGACGACGAATTCTTCCTTGTTGATGGCGAAGTCGATCTGGCTGAGCGCCGTCACTTCCTTGCCTTTCTTGTCACGAAACGTCTTGCTGACTCCGTCGACCACTACTCTCATAGCGGCCTCACTTCCCCAGCGCCTTGAGCGCTTCGTCCAGCAGTTCGGTGTTGACGATCGACTTGGCGTCGACGGCCTTCTCGATCATTTGATTCTTGAAATACCAGTCCACCTGGGTTTTGATGTCATCGGCGAACAGCTTGCCGTCGCGGTCCATGTACGGCAGGCCGAGCTTGATGTTCTCCGCCGGCTGGTCCGTGTACTTGGCGATGATGTTGATGACTTCGTCGTAGTTGGCTCCCGGTGCGGGCTTGCCATCCTTCTGTACGAGTACGGCGTCATAGTAGTAGCGGGACGCTTTGGCGTACGCCTTCATGAACCGGACGGCGGCGTCGCGGTTGTCCGCGAACTTCTGCGAGAAAAAGACGCCCGATGTCTGGTAGTCGATCTCGTCGCCCACCTGGGAAATAACCTTGCCGTAGCCTTCCTTCACGACGGCCGTAATGTTCGGCTCGTTCAGCAGCACGGCGTCGACCTGCTTGCTCTTGAGCGTCTCCATCATGGCGTTCACTTTGCCGAGCGGCACGAGCTCGACGTCGGCGAGCGACAGTCCGTACTTCTCCAGCAGGCGGCCAGCCATGTAGTGGAACGTGGAACCGGTCTGGGTGATGCCGATCTTCTTGCCCTTAAGATCCTTGACGGATGCGATCGAGGAATCCTTATGGACGAGGAGGGCGGAGGACGAGAAGCCCTTTTGCTCCCGACCTTTGTCGGCGACGATCAGCAGCTTTTGGCCGCCGGCGATCATATTGAACAGGCTCGCGGTAATGCCGGTCGCTCCGACGTCGACGCTTCCCGAAGCGGTGGCGACGGCGATCGGCTGGGCCGCATCGAACCATTTCACGTCGGCTTCGATTCCTTCATCTTTGAAAAAGCCTTTCTCCAGCGCGATGAACAGTGGCGCGGAGCTGGTCAACTTGAGCATGCCGATCTCCAGCTTTACGGGCTTGGCCGTGGTACCCGAGCCGGAGGCTCCCTCGGCGGATTTGTCCTTGTTACCGCAGGCGCTTAGCACAGTAGCCAAGACCAGCAGAACAGCAAGCAATAATGTGGTGTTCTTCTTCATTCCTAACCCTCCATGATGCGATATGTACTGCTAAACCTACACAATTCGACAGAAATGGGCAAAATCCTTTTAGAAAATTTAAACAGCGTATAATTTTCGCGAGAAAAGTCTTAGGCAGCTGCTAACCAGAAGCCCCGGCAAAATAAAGACGCCCGGCACGTGCCGGGCGTCTCGTTCGTTTATGGTGCAGCAAAGCTGGCCGATCGCCGAATACAGGGGACCGCAAGGTTCGTTTTTTGGTCTAGCTAAGTCTCGGCCGATTCAACGATGCTGGCCCGCGGCATATCCCAACCACGTCGGCCAATCGCTTACCTACTCGGCCTTCAGCAGCTCGCGAATCTTCTCCGCATCCGAGCGGATGCCGTCCCGATTGCGGAGAACGTCGCCGTACCACCGATCGATCTCGGCGTGATCGTCCGCCGACAGCGGGATTCCTTCGGATACCTTTTTCACGATTTCCGTTACGCTGCCTACCCGGCTGCGCAGCCGGGGGACCTGCTGTCTGTACCGATCCTCAGCCGTTGGGTCGAAATGCTTGCCCCAATGGACGAGCCCCTGGTTGATGTGTTCCTCCGCATAGAGCGTCGAGGCGGCGACGATGAGCATGGGCTCGAAGCGCGCGCCGGGTGTGATCATCTCCTCGTAGCGGTCCAGTGCCGGCTCCAGCTCGTCCAAGATGGCAAGCAGCCGCGTCTCCGCTTCGAGCGTAAGCGGGCGTGCTGGATCAAAGTCACGCAGCAGCGGAGTCAGTGTGTCGAGCGATGCGGTCAAACTTTGGCGGGCTTCCTCGGACGGCTCGTACTCCAGCATTTCCTGGATGCGCTCCGAGACGAACAGTCTCTGGAGGTAGCCGTACAGGAGGACCATGCCATTGTATTTTCTGGCTTGGCGGGTCATCATGGCGTTCTCTCCTTTCCCAGTCAATGGACGCACTCTTCACTATTTAACCGGATGCGCACCCATTCAGCCAGCTTTGGGGAGGAGAGGAGGAGTTTTTTTGTTAGGCCAGTCGCTCCAGCAATCGGCATGGCCGTACAGCAGAAGAGGGGGCCGCGCTTTTTTTCCCGAGAGGAAGATAAGATAGCGTGTCAAACCGTTCAAATGGAAAGCTCAACGCCTCGAATGGACTGGCTATGCTCGCCATTCTGCCGGATAATAGTGACAAGATCTGTCATGATTCTAGAGAACAATCAAAGGAGAACCAGTATGCCCAAATCGCAGCGGCTTGTGGAGATGATGCTCACCGTCAATCGGAAGCGTACCTTTACGGTAAAGGAGCTAGCGCGGGAATTCGGGGTGTCGTCCAGAACGATCCTGCGAGACCTGCAGGAGCTGAGCGAGTTAGGGGTGCCTTTGTATGCGGAGGTAGGTCCTCACGGCGGGTACCGGGTTTTGAACCGAAGGCTTCTGCCGCCTATCGCCTTCACCGAGAAAGAAGCGGCCGCCGTCTTTTTTGCCATTCATGCTCTGCGTCCTTATTCCTCGCTCCCCTTTGAAGCGGAAGCATCGTCGGTCTTGAACAAATTTTATGCTTATCTGCCGGAGGATGTCAGAAGCCGGATCGATCTGATGAAGGACCGCGTGGAGTTCGTTACGCCTGCCCGGCGGGCCAGCTCGCCGCATTTGTCCCTGCTGCTGGACGCGGCCGTCGAGCAAAAGGTGCTGCTCATCGAGTATGAGACAAAGGAAGGCCGGACGGAGCGGGAAATCCAGCCGATTGGAATCTATACAAGGAATGGCCTTTGGTACTGTCCCGCCTATTCGTTCGAGCGCAGAGAGATGCGTGTGTTCCGGTGCGACCGCATCCGGGAAGTTAAGCATGCGGCCACAGAACCGCTGGATCTTCGGCATTTGCACCTGGGCAATCGGAATGAGAGCCGGTCGAAAGCCCTGGACACCATCCGGCTCGTGGTCGAGCTGACCCCAGCGGGGGTCGAGGTTTGCGAGGCGGAGCCTTGGCAGGAGCCCAGGCTCCATATCCGCGAGGATGGTACCGGCTGGCTCGAAGGCACCGTCTCGAGACAGGATCTCCCGTTCTTCGCCCGGTTCTTCCTCCGCCTGGGGAAGGACGTGACGGTCAACGGACCGCCGGAGCTGCTGGGGGCAATCCGGCAGGAACTAACTGAGCTGGCGGCCCACTACGGTTCCTCTTGATGGCCGGTGTAATCCGAAAGGGACACCGGCATTACGCTTGGTGTGGCTAGTTGCTCGGTGGGCCGGTCCGGCGCCGAACTCTTGTGCGGCCCGCCGCTTGCGACCGTTCCCGGCTCCGTTAGTCCGACCCTCCCGGCTATTTTTCTCCATTCTGTTTCGCGGCTCCGTATCTGCTCCATACTAATAGAGAGAGATAGAAAGCAGGGGCGAAAGGAGCGAATGAGGCGTCCTTGTCCCTAGACGGGCAGTCTCGGAGCCGAGGCGGCTGCCTGCATGGAGGAGGCTGGCAATGATCGAATTCGAACGGGTGGTCAAGCGCTATCCCGGGCAGGAACCGGCCTTGCATGCGCTGGATTTGAAGATAGAAGAGGGCGAGTTCTTCGTTCTGATCGGGCCGAGCGGCTGCGGTAAGACGACGACGCTCAAGCTGATCAACCGGCTCATTCCCCGCACGGAGGGCGAGCTGCGGATTGCGGGCCGTTCCGTCGACGAATACGACGTATACGAGCTCCGCTGGAACATTGGGTATGTGCTCCAGCAAATCGCGCTTTTCCCCCATCTGACCATCGGGGAGAATATTGCTATAGTCCCGGAGCTGAAGGGCTGGGACAAGCGCCGCATTCGAGCACGGGTGGACGAGCTGCTCGCCATGGTCGGCCTCGAGCCGTCGGACTACCGGACGCGCCGGCCGGCGGAGCTGTCGGGCGGCCAGCAGCAGCGAGTCGGTGTCGCCCGGGCGCTGGCGGCTGACCCGCAAATTTTGCTGATGGACGAGCCGTTCAGCGCGCTCGACCCGCTCAGCCGGGAAAAGCTGCAGAACGACCTCGTCGACTTGCAGAGGACGATCCGTAAGACGATTGTCTTCGTTACGCACGATATGCAGGAAGCGCTTAAGCTGGGGGACCGGATTTGCCTGATGAACGAAGGCCGCGTCGTGCAGGTCGACACCCCGGCGGGCTTCCGGACCCGCCCGGCGAACGCCTTTGCCGAGCGGTTCGTCGGCGCCGGACCGGGTGCCGTGGCCGGAAGCCTCTCCATCGGCGAGGTGCTCCGGCGGCTCCCCGCGGCAGGGGACGCGATGAGCGGCGGAGAGGCGCCGGCCGCGACCGGACAAGTGTCCGACGGCAGGGGCACCGCACGCTCCGTTCGCGTCGTCTCGGCGGAGCTGCCGCTCCGGGACGCGCTTGAGCTGCTCGCCGAGGAGGAAGAGCTGGCAGTGCACGAGGACGATCGCTGCCTCGGGACGATCTCGAGGCGGGAGCTGCTCCGCTTCCTCGCGGACCGGTTGCGGGAGGAGGAGAGCCGATGAACGTGCTGCTGGACGTGCTGCAGGAGCGCCAATCCCAGCTGGCCGGGGCGATTGCCGCCCATCTGGTGCTGTCGTTCCTTGCTCTTGTATTCGCCGTGCTGCTCGCGCTGCCGCTCGGCATCTGGCTGTCGAGACGGCCGCGGGCGGCAGAAGCCGTTATCGGGGTGGCCTCCGTACTCCAGACGATTCCGTCTCTCGCACTGCTCGGCATGATGATCCCGCTGCTCGGCATCGGCAAGCTGCCGGCGGTCATCGCGCTCGTGCTCTATGCGCTGCTGCCGATATTGCGCAACACGTACACCGGCATCCGCGAGGTGGATCCCGCTCTGATCGAGGCGGCGGAGGCGATGGGCATGAACAGCCGTAAACGGCTGTTCAAAGTCGAGCTGCCACTCGCCGCCTCGGTTATTCTCGCCGGCATCCGGACCGCCACCGTGCTCATCATCAGCACGGCGACGCTCGCTGCCCTTATCGGCGCGGGCGGTCTCGGCGACCTCATCCTGCTCGGCATCGACCGGAACGACACGGCGCTCCTTTTGCTCGGGGCGATTCCGGCCGCGCTGCTTGCGCTTCTGTTCGATCTGCTGCTGCGGGGGCTGGGCCGGCTCGGTGTTCGGCGGCTTGTGCCTGGGGCCGCCGCGGCAGTGCTGCTGGTTGCGGTGATCGCCGCGGCTCCGCTCCTGGGCGGGTCGAAAGACAACCGGCTTGTCGTGGCCGGCAAGCTGGGTGCAGAGCCGGAGATCCTGATTCAGATGTACCGATTGTTGATCGAGGAGAACACCGACCTTCGGGTTGAGTTGAAGCCGGGGCTCGGCAAAACGTCGTTTCTGTTCAAAGCGCTGCAGAGTGGCGACATCGACCTGTACCCCGAATTTACGGGGACGGCGATCTCGGAATTTCTGAAGGAGCCGCCCATCAGTACCGACCGAAAGCAGGTGTACGAGCAGGCGCGGGCGGGTATGGCGGAACGGTTCGGCATGGAGCTGCTGGCCCCGATGGCCTACAACAACACATACGCGCTGGCCATGCCGGCCGCGTTTGCCGAAGCGCAAGGGCTCCGAACGATCTCGGATCTGAAGAAGGTGCAAAGCACGATAGCGGCGGGCTTCACACTGGAATTCGCTGACCGCGAGGACGGCTACCGGGGCATCCAAAAGCGATACGGCATCGAGCTGGCCCGAATCGCCAAGATGGAGCCAAAGATCCGCTACCAGGCGATCCAGTCTGGCGACATCCAACTCGTGGACGCTTACTCCACCGACAGCGAACTGCAGCAGTACGGGCTCAAGATGCTGGAGGACGACCGGGGCCTGTTCCCGCCTTACCAGGGAGCGCCGCTGCTTCGCAAGGAGACGTTGGAGCGGCATCCCGAGCTGCGGGACGTGCTGGGCCGGCTGGCCGGCCTCATCACCGACGAGGAGATGCGCGGAATGAACTACAAGGTGAATGTGGAGGGCGCGTCTGCGGAAGAGACCGCGCGGACGTATTTGTGGGAGGCAGGGCTGCTGCCTTGAGTGGCAGTCCTTCGGCTCGTGGGCCCCGGACTCTCTTCCTCCGCACGTACAAGGCAGGAGCGACAACTCGCTCACTGCCTGGGTGCCCCGCTCACCCGCCAGCTCGCGATACCCCGCCCACTGCCCGCGAGCGGCAGCCCCCTCACCGCCTACAAGTGGTAATCGCCCACCGCCCACGTGAGGTGCCCGCTCACCATCAGCGTGAGGTGATCCCTCACCGCCTACATGCGATACCCCGCCCACTGCCCGCAAGAGGCAGCCCTCTCACCGCCTGCTTGTGGCCCCCCGCCCACCGCCCACGAGCGTGCCCGCTCACCTGCCTACGTACGGTACCCCCCTCACCGCCTACATGCGATACCCCGTCCGCACAGGCCGCTTCGCCGCCATGCAAAAAAAGCCGTCCAGGGCCGGACGGCTTTCGACTATTCCTCGAATTCCTCCACGAGATCGATAATCTCGCGAATGTCGCTGATGCCGAGAGCATCGGCGATTTTTTCGATATGGGAGAAATTGATGCTGCTGCGCTTTCCGTTGGCCAGCTCGCTGAGCGCCGCATGGCGCACGTCCGAGAGCCGGGACAGCTCGCGCAGCGAGATGTTGTGCTGACGGGTCAGCCGGGATATATTCACGATCACTTTTTTGGCCATAGGGACCTTTGTATTACGCCTTCGCGTACCATAGCACTATCCATTATATGGTACCGTTTTTTGTAGAGTCAATTATGCGAGAAGCGAGGAGGGAGACAATTGGATAATTGGATCACCGAGGCGATTGTGAGGCGATATGATAATTTGGCGGCGGATTCCGAGAGATGGAAGCCGCTTGGGGCAGGGAAGACAGGGACGGAGGAGCTGGCGGCTTTGCTGGCGGAGGAAGAGCTGCGGCTGTACCGGGAATGGCTGGCGATGCAGGGCGAGCAGGAGGACCGGCAAAACCAATGGTTTTACTACAAAGGGGTGCAGGACGGTATGCGGCTCCTGCGCTATCTGCAGGCGAATCGCTAGTACGCGAAGCAAAGTGGAGCCAGCGGCTGCGTAAGCTCCAATGCTCTCCCCGGTTGTAAGGCGGGGCGGATTGGTGTAAGGTGGTTCTACACAGCGGGAGCGCGCGGCCGCTCTCGAATGAAGGAGTTCGCTTGCGATGAATAATCTGCTGGTTACCGGGTATCGAGCCCACGAGCTGAATATTTTTGACGACAAGCATCCCGGCATCCGCTACATCAAGAAGGCGATTCAGTCCCGGCTGCGTCCTCTGCTGGACGAGGGGCTCGAATGGGTGCTGACGCCCGGGCAGTACGGGGTCGATTTGTGGGCGTGCGAAGCGGCCCTGGAGTTGAAGGCAGACTACCCGCATCTGAAGGTCTCCATCCTGTCGGCCTATGCGAACCCGGAGGAGAAGTGGAAGGAGGAGAAGCAGGAGTATTACCGGAATCTAACCCGCCGGGTCGACTTCTACGGCCTCGTCAGCAAGCAGCCGTACAGCGGCGTCTGGCAGCTGCGGGCGCGGGACGAGCTGCTGCTTCGCAAGTCTGAGGGCGCTCTTCTCGTCTACGACGAGGAGGCGGCGGAGGGAAGCCCCAAGTATATGAAGGCCGCCGCCTTGAAGAAGCAGGCGGAGGGCGATTACCGCTATATAGCGATCACGCTCGAGGAGATTCAGAGTATCGCCGACGAGGAAGCGATGGAGGCGTATGAGTAGCGGAACAAACGAATAACATAGGGATGTTTCGTTACAAGGCCGCTTCGTTTTGCACAGCCGCAGGCAGGGTGTGAAGCCTCCCTTTCCAAGCCCTAGTCGAACTGGGGCTTTTTTGCGTTTCTTCCTTTCCCTCTCCTGCCTGCCAATTTTTGACCGTGTCGGAGGGGCCGAGATCTTCTATCATAGGCTTAGAAGCAACGACCACCTGCCGTGAGAGAGAAAGAGAGGGAGTCACCATGCTAACGAAAGCCCGGCGGCTGCTCGTCCGCCTGTTCCGCTCCTCGAGCATTCCCCAGCGGCTGCTGCTCTGCTTTCTGCTCCTGTCGATCGTGCCGCTCGTCATTATTGGAACCGCTTCCTACCGGCAGTCGAACGCCGCGATGCAGGACAAGATTGGGACATATTCGAACGAGATTCTCCACCAGCTGCAGAAAACCGTGCGCGGCGAAGCCAAAAAAATCGAAACGCTCACCGACCAGATCGTGTACCAGCCGGCCGTTCAGAACGCACTCGTCCACTTCGGCGAGCTGATGGAATGGCAGAAGGCGTCCACGTCCTGGGAGATCGACAAGCTGGTGTCCGAGAAAGGCTCCATTCTGGAGCATATCAAGTCGATGCGCATCTATACGATGAAGGGGGAGCTGCTGTACGATCTCGGCTACGACGGACTGCAGGACAAGGAGGTTAGCCGCGCGCTCAGCCGGATCGAGGACGACGAGGCCCGCGACATCTGGACCTACACCAAGACGCTGCGGGGCAGCGACTGCGTGCTGTACGCCCGGGAGTTCAACCGGCTGTCCGACGGCAATCCGCCCCTAGGCTACGTCTTCATCGCCATCGACCACGCCTACTTCAACTCGGCGTTCGAGAATATTGACATGGGCGAGGGCGCGGCGCTCTCGCTGCTGGACAGCGACGGCACGATGCTGTACGCGAGCCGGCCGGACGCCGCGCTCGGTCAGCTGCCGGAGGAACGCGGCCTGCTGCAGGAGATGACCGCGCACCGCGACGAGGAGCGCAGCGCGTTCCCGATCCGGACCGAGACGGGACGATATCTGATCGCTTACTCCTACGACCTGATCAGCGACTGGTACCTGGTCGGCCGCATTCCGTTCACTTATCTGAATGCGGAGTCCAACCGGCTCAAATGGACGATCACGGCCATCGGTCTCGCTCTCATTCTCGTTTGCATCGCCGTCGCCTACCTGGTGGCGTCGACGATTTCGCAGCCGCTGCGGCGGCTCGTCGGCGGCATGAAGGAGGTGACCCGCGGCAATCTGGAGGTCGACGTCGCGGAGGAACACAAGGACGAGCTCGGCTATCTGTCCCGCACGTTCCAGCGGATGCTGGCGGAGACGCGCCGGCTGATCGCCCAGATTACGCGGGTGCAGCAGAGGAAGCGGGAGGCGGAGCTGCAGATGCTGCAGGCGCAGATCAACCCGCATTTTCTGTTCAACACGCTCAATTCGCTCCGGTTCACCGCCATGCTGAGCCAGGCGGACAACGTCAGCCGGGGACTGGGCGCGCTCGCCGAGCTGCTGCGCTCGACGATCGTGGACCAGGTGGAGCTCGTGCCGCTCCGCCAGGAGATACGCAACGTGGACAACTATTTGACGATCCAGCGGATCCGGTACGGCAACGCCTTCGAGCTCGTCATCGACATTCCCGAGCCGCTCGAGGACTGCCTGGTGCTCAAGTTCATGCTCCAGCCGATCGTGGAGAACGCCCTGCTGCACGGGCTCGAAGGCCAGGAGGGCAAAGGGCTGATCACGATTGCCGCCCAGAAGGAGGACGACCTGCTTCTCTTGACGGTGACGGACAATGGCAAAGGAATGGACGAGGCGACCCGGGAAGGGCTGCTCAGCGAGAAAGCGGACCGGCGTCTGGCCGGCATCGGGGTGAGCAACGTCGACGAGCGGCTGCGGCTGCATTACGGGGAAGCGTACGGATTAAACATACAGAGCGAGCAGGGGAGAGGGACCGAGGTCACGGCGAGGATTCCCTGCATGTGGAAGGAGGAGGAGACGGATGCATAAAGTGCTGGTAGTCGACGACGAGGCGATCGTCCGGATTACGCTGAAGACGATCGTGCCGTGGGAGCGGCACGGCTTTGCCTTCCTGGGCTCGGCCTCCAACGGAGCGGAGGCGCTCGCCCTCTTCGATAAGGAGGCTCCGGATATCGTCATCTCGGACCTCAAGATGCCGGTCATGGACGGATTGGAGCTGCTTCGCCGGCTTAAGGAGAGGGGCTTTTCGGGCAAGACAATTGTCCTGAGCAGCTACGGCGAATACGAACTCGTCCGGGAGGCGATGAAGCTCGGCGCCATGGATTACCTGCTCAAGGTAACGCTGGAGCCGGAGGAGCTGATCGGCCTGCTGGCCAAGGTCGCTGAGCAGCTCAAGGAGGAGAGGAGCGAGCAGGAGAAGCAGTGGCAGCTGCAGGCCCATTGGCGGGAGACCCGCCGGCTGGCCGTCAACCAGTATTACCGTCAGCTGCTCCTTGAGGAGCTGCCGCCGGACCGGCTGCGGCGCGAGGCGGAGAGGCTCGGCGTTGCGTTGGACGGATCGGACGGGGGCTATCTGTTATATTTGTACATCGAGCAGTACGAGGCGGCGCTACGGCAGGGCAAGATCAAGGACAAGCAGCTGCTCGGCTTCTCGATCCATAACATCGTGGCGGAGCTGGCGAACGACCCATCGGGCGTCTCCGTAGCGGAGCTGTCTCCCCGGCAGTTCGTGGTCGTCTACCGGACCGCGGGGAACGAAGACCGGGAGCGGCAGCTTGCGTTCGCCGAGCGTATCGTTTCCATGCTGAAGCTCTATCTCAACCTTAGCGTCAGCGCCGCGGTGAGCGGCCGGTTCGGAACGGCTGAGGAGCTGGGGGCTGCTTACCGGCAGTGCCTGCGGCTCATGAAACAGCGGTTCTACCGGGAGACCGGCAGTGTCTACCATGCCGCCGAGGCGGAGGAAGGGCGCCGGGAAATGCTGGACGGTATCCCCGCCGTCATGGAGGAGGTGCGCCATGCTCTCGACGGCGGCCGGCCGGACGAGGCCGAGGAGACGCTGCTTTCACTTTGGGAGCGGGCCCGCCGGGAGCGGCTTGACCCGGAGGCCGTCAAGCAGATGGGCACTCTCCTTCTCGCGGACTGGCAGAAGCTCCTCATGGAGTGGGGGGACGCCTCATTCGAGAACCGGGAGACGACGGAGCGGCTGGCACGGACCGAGACGCTCGCCCAGGTCGGCGAGCTGCTTGCCGAAGCGGTCCGCGAGGCCGCCGGCCGGCTGGAGGCGGCCAAGCGCTCCAGCTACCGCAAGGAGATCAACCAGGTGATCGCCTTCCTCAAGGAGCGGATTGGAGAGAAGGTGACGCTGGCCATGCTGGCAGCCGAGGTGAACATGAACGAGAGCTATCTGTCCCGGCTGTTCAAGCAGGAGACGGGCAAGACGATTGTGGAATCCATGCATCAGCTGAAGCTGGAGAAGGCGCGCACGCTGCTCCGCGACCCGGACCGGACGGTCAAGGAGATCGCCGAGGAGGTCGGGATCGACGATCCGTTTTATTTCAACCGGCTGTTCAACCGCTATTACGGACAGAGTCCGACAGACTACCGCAAAAGCCTGCGGAAGTAAAAATCGTCCAGACTTGCGTCAAGGCTCTTCATGGTCCGAAAGGCCCGCCTCCCTTACGATGTAGAGGAGAGACACAAGGAAGGGAAAGTGGGGGTCACGATGAAACATCCACTGGTCAAATGGAGCTCCAGACTCGGACTGACGGTGCTGGCGGTCGGACTCGCGGCCGGCTGCGGCAGCAAGGCGCCGGAGCAGAACGGTTCCACCGGAGCGGCTGCAGGCGACGGCAAATTTACGAACAAGCAGTTGAAGGTAGCCGTGTTTGAAGGCGGTTACGGCAAAGCGTATTGGGAAGAAGTCGTGAAGAAATTCGAGGCCGATTATCCAGGAGTGAAGGTGGAGATGACCTCGAATCCGAAGATCATGGACGTCGTGAAGCCGCAGCTCGTGGCGGGCAATCCGCCGGACGTCATCTATGCGCCGGAGAGCGAGCCGTCCGGGACGGTACGTTCGCTCATCTCCGACAAGGCGATCATGGATTTGACGGATGTGTTCGAGAGCAAAGCGCTGGACAAGGACGTTCCGCTCAAGGATGTTATCACGGACGGCCTGTTGGAATATACGAAGCCCTATGGGGACGGCAAGATCTACTACGCCCCACTGTATGTGACGACCCAGGGCATGTGGTACAACAAGACGCTGTTCGAGCAGAAAGGCTGGAAGGTGCCGGAGACGTGGGACGAGTTCCTTGCGCTCGGCGAAACGGCCAAGAAGGAAGGACGCTCCCTCTATGCTTACCAAGGGACGTCGCCCGGCTATAACGAATCGATCCTCTGGCCGGCTATCGCATCGGTGAGCGGGATGGAGCAGATCGACAAGATTACGAATTACGAGGAAGGGTCCTTCAAGAACGAGAACGTCCGCAAGGTGCTGAACATCTTCGAGCAGATCTCGCAAAAAGGTTACCTGATGCCGGGCACCGTCGCGCTCAACCATACGCAGGCGCAGACCGAGTTTCTGAAGGGCAAGGCGCTTTTCATCACGAACGGCAACTGGTTCGAGGGCGAGATGAAGGATGCGCCGCGGGAAGAAGGCTTCCAATACGGATTCATGGCACCGCCGGTGTTCGCCAAGGGCGAGCAAAAATACACAATGACCGGCTTCGAATCGATGTACATTCCCAAAAAGTCGAAGAACCCCGATCTCGCCAAGGAATTCATCAAGTACATGTACAAGGAAGACAACGTGAAGCTGAACTCCGAGAAGTCTACCGGCATTGTGGCGGTCAAGAACGGAGCGGAATATGCGAAGGAGTTCGTTCCGAAATCGGTGTACGACTCGGTGAAGATTTTCGACCAGGGCGTTAAGCCCCTCAACTTCCAATGGAAGGTGACCCCCAAGACGGAGGTCAAGATACAGGAAGAGGTGTTCCAGCCGATCAGCTCGGTCATGAACAAGAACATGACGGTCGATCAGTGGGTGGAGCGCGTCGAGAAAGCGTTCGGCAAGCTCCGGGACGTCTTGGCGAAATCAGGTCAATAGGCTAACGATCGATTCCGGTGGGGGCCCTTCTCCACCGGATTCTTATTCCTTGGATAGGGAGTGATACGCAAGTGAAATCCGGCGAACGGTCGTTCATCTGGGTCTGCACGCTGCCGGCCCTCCTCTTGGCTGCGGTCTTTGTCTTTTATCCGTTTGCACAGGCTCTTCTCATGTCCTTCTACAGCTGGAGCGGCATCTCCGACGAGAAGGTGTTCATCGGGCTCGATAACTTCCGCACGATGCTCGGCGACGAGATCGTCTGGAAGGCGCTGAAGAACAATCTGTTCCTGCTGCTGACGGTTCCGGTGCTCACGATGGGTCTGGCGGTTCTCTTCTCGGTGCTGCTGACGCGCAAAAAGCTCAAGGAGCGCAATTTTTACCGCACGGTATTCTTCTTCCCGAACGTGCTGGCCCTCGTCGTCATCTCGATTCTGTGGTCGTTCATCTACCACCCGACGTTCGGCATCGTCAACTCGCTATTGAACGCGGTCGGACTCGAGCAGTGGACGCACGCCTGGCTCGGCGAGCAGGGCACCGTCATGTGGGCGCTCGTCTTCCCGATGGTGTGGCAGGCGGTCGGCTACTACATGATCATCTACATCGCGGCAATCGAAGGCATCCCGACCGATCTGTACGAGGTCGCCCACCTCGAGGGAGCGTCCGAATGGCAGCAGTTCCGCCTCATTACGCTGCCGCTCATCTGGACGGTTATGCGGGTGACGCTGATTCTGTTCCTGATCAACGTCTTCAACCAAAGCTTCACCTACGTCAACGTCATGACGGCCGGCGGACCGGACAACGGCTCGCAGATTCTGATGACCTACATGTACGGGCAAGGCTTCGCCAACGGCAACTTCGGCTATGCGATGGCGATAGGCGTGCTGATGCTGGGCATTACCATCGCCCTGTCCCTCCTCAGCGAGCTACTCACCAAGAGAGAGACCATTCAATATTAGCCGAAGGGGGCATAGACATGAAGACGAAAGCATGGTCGAATTGGCCGGTCCGTATTCTTCTGCTGATTTACAGTGTCATCGTCATTTATCCGCTGTTCTGGACGGTCACCACTTCGTTCAAGACAACCAACGAATTTTACGACAATCCGTGGTCGCTGCCCACGAGCTTCAGCATCGCCAACTACGTCAACGCCTTCGAGAAAGCGAACATCGGGAGTTACTTTTTCAACTCCATAGTCGTGACGATCGGGGCGCTGGCGATCTGTATCACGATTTCGTTCATGGCGGCCTATGTCATTACGCGGTATGACACCCGCTGGCTGCGGGGCCTGCGCAAGCTGTACATGCTCGCGCTGTTCTTCCCGATCGCCTTCAAAATCGTGCCGCTGTTCATGCTGCTGAACCAGCTGCATCTGCTCGACAACCGGTTCGGGCTCATCCTCGTCTACGCGGCGACGTCGATCCCGTTCACCGTCTTTCTCATGATCGGCTTCCTGTCGACCATCTCGAAGGATTACGAGGAAGCCGCGATGATCGACGGCTGCTCGCGGTACGGCATCCTGTTCCGCATCATCTTGCCGATGGCGCAGTCCGGCCTGATCACCGTCGTCATCTTCAACTTCATGTCGTACTGGAACGAGTACATCATGGCGCTGTCGTTCATCACGACGGAGGGCAAGCGGACGCTGACGCTCGGCATCGCCTATCTGATGGAGGTGCAGCGCTACGCCACCGACTGGGGCGCCCTGTTCGCCGCGCTGGTCATCGTTATGGTGCCGACGCTGCTGCTCTACTCGCTTCTGCAGCGCAAGATTACGTCGGGCCTGAATATGGGCGGCCTGAAAGGATAAATCCGCTGTCCGGCGAATGGGATAGGGGACAGAAAAATCTCGAATGCTCGAATACAAAAGGAGAGTGCAGAGAATGACCACGTTCGCATGGGAAGGCAAGCAATTCGTCCGGGACGGGAAGCCCGTCACGGTGCTGTCCGGAGCTATCCACTATTTTCGGATCGTGCCGGCGTATTGGCGCGACCGGCTGCTCAAGCTGAAGGCGTGCGGGTTCAACACGGTGGAGACGTATGTCGCCTGGAACTTGCATGAGCCGAAGGAGGGGCAGTTCTGCTTCGAGGGGATGGCGGACCTCGTCGGCTTTATCGAAACGGCGGCGGAGGTTGGACTGGACGTGATCGTCCGGCCGAGCCCTTACATATGCGCCGAGTGGGAGTTCGGCGGGCTGCCGGCGTGGCTGCTCGGCTATCCGGAGATGCGGCTGCGCTGCTCGGATCCCGCCTTCCTGGCCAAGGTGGATGCCTATTACGACGAGCTTATTCCCAGACTGATTCCGCTGCTGTGCACGAACGGCGGCCCGATAATTGCCATGCAGATCGAGAACGAATACGGCAGCTACGGCAACGATACGGCCTACCTGGATTACCTGCGCCAAGGGCTGATCCGCCGCGGCGTTGACGTCCTCCTGTTCACGTCGGACGGCCCGACGGACCAGATGCTGCAGGGCGGGACGGTGCCGGGAGTGCTGGCAACCGTTAACTTCGGCTCGCGGGCCGCGGAATCGTTCGCCAAGTTCCGCGAATACCGCCCGGACGAGCCGCTCATGTGCATGGAGTACTGGAACGGCTGGTTCGACCACTGGACGGAGGAGCATCATACGCGGGACGCGGCGGATGCGGCCGCCGTCTTCGCGGAGATGCTGGACGCGGGGGCTTCGGTCAACTTTTATATGTTCCACGGCGGCACGAACTTCGGCTTCACCAGCGGCGCGAACCATAGCAAGACGTATGAGCCGACGATCACGAGCTACGACTACGACGCTCCGCTCACCGAGTGGGGAGACGTGACCGAGAAGTACAAGCTCATCCGAAGCGTCATCGAGAAACGGTTCGGCCCGGTCGAGGCGCCTCTGCCGGAGCCGGTCACCCGCCGCCGCTACGGAACCGTCCGGTTGACGGAGCGGGCCGGCTTGTTCGGTCAGCTCGGCAGCCTCTCGACCCGGTTCGAGCGCGTCTGCCCCGAGCCGATGGAGAGGCTCGGGCAGAACGACGGCTTCATCGTCTATACCACCTTCGTATCGGGGCCGCGCCGCAAGCAGCAGCTGGTCCTGCAGGACGTGCGCGACCGGGCCCAGGTGTTCCTGAACGGCAAGCCGGCCGGGGTGGTGGAGCGCTGGAATCCTCAGCCGCTCGAGATCAGTATCCCTGAAGGAGGGGCCACGCTCACACTGCTCGTCGAGAACATGGGCCGGGTCAATTACGGGCCTCTTCTCCGGGACCCCAAAGGCATTACCGAAGGCGTGCGGCTCGACAACCAGTTTCTGTTCCACTGGACGATTGACACGCTGCCGCTCGATTCGCTGGAGCCCATCAAGTTTGAGGCGCGCGAGGAAGGGGAGGCGGTCGACGGTCCGGCGTTCTACCGGGGCCGGTTCGACGTGGAAGAGGCGGCGGATACGTTCCTGCGGCTTGACGGCTGGACCAAGGGCGTTGCCTTCGTCAACGGCTTCAACCTCGGCCGCTATTGGGAGCGGGGCCCGCAAAAGACGCTTTATGTGCCAGGCCCGCTCCTCAAGCAGGGCGAGAACGAGCTTGTGCTGCTGGAGCTGCACGGCGCGCGGGAGGCGGCTGTTCTGCTGGACGACCGGCCTGACCTGGGCGCGGGAGCCGGCGTCGATCCGAGCGTACTCCAGTTCGTGGAAGAGGAAGCGTAGGGAGAAGGGAGTGGGGAAGCGATGGCCGAGCATCCGAATCTGCTGCTGATCACCGTCGACCAGATGAGGGCCGACTGCCTCAGCTATTGGAACCACCCGGTCGTCGAGACGCCGAATCTCGACCAGCTCGCCCGGACGGGAGCCGCCTTCCGGCATGCGTACTCGGCTACGCCGACGTGCGTACCGGCGCGGGCGGCGATTTTCACCGGTATGAGCCAGCGGTCGCACGGCCGAGTCGGCTACCAGGAGAAGGTGCCGTGGACGTACGAGCATACGCTGCCGGGCGAGCTGTCCCGCGCGGGCTACCACACGCAGTGCGTCGGCAAAATGCACGTCTACCCGGCGCGCAGCCTGTGCGGCTTCCATAACGTCGTGCTGCATGACGGGTATTTGCACCACAACCGGTACCGCCACACGAATACGGTCGCCGAATCGTTCGACAGCTGCGACGACTATCTACCCTGGCTGCGCGAGCGGGCCGGCGCCGATGCCGACCTGCTCGACCTCGGTCTCGACTGCAACGCTTCGACGGTCGCCCGCCCTTGGCATCTGCCTGAGCAGCTGCATCCGACGAACTGGACCGTTACGCAGTCGATCGACTTCCTCCGCCGCCGCGACCCGGCCAAGCCGTTCTTCCTGTGGATGTCGTTCGTGCGGCCGCATTCTCCGCTCGATCCGCCGTCGGCTTACCTCGATTTGTATGACGGAGTGGACTTTCCGGACCCGGTCGTCGGCGAATGGGCGGACCATGACGATGAGGCGCGCAGCGGCCTGAACCCGGTGACCAAGGAAGGCATCGTGCCTCGGCGTCGTCTGCGCAAAGCGATGGCGGCCTATTATGCGCTCATTACGCATATCGATCACCAGATCGGCCGCTTCCTGAACGCGTTGGAGGAGTACGGGCTCAGCCGGAATACGGTCATTCTATTCGCCTCGGATCACGGCGAGCTGCTGGGCGACCACCATCTCTTCCGCAAATCGCTTCCGTACGAGGGCAGCACCAAAGTGCCGTTCCTCGTCAGCGATCCGGGTGGCTGCCTCGACATCCGTCACGGGACGGTCGAGGATCGGGTCGTCGAGCTGCGGGACATCATGCCGACGCTGCTCGACGCGGCCGGCGTTCCGGTGCCGGACTCGGTGGACGGCCGGAGCGTGCTGCCGTTGCTGCGCGCTGATGCAGCGGGGGGGCCAGCGGCAGGCGGATGGCGCGACGCGATCCACGGCGAGCATGAAGCGGGTCCGCTGTCGCACCATTACGTTACCGACGGCCGGACCAAGTATATCTGGTTCTCGCAGTCCGGCCGGGAGCAGCTGTTCGATCTTGCCGCCGATCCCAGCGAGACGATCGACCGGATCGCCGACCCCGCCTATGCGGAGCAGGCGGCCCGCTGGCGCAGCCGGCTCGTCGAGGAGCTGGCTGGCCGGGAGGAGGGGTATACGGACGGCCGCGTCCTCATCCCGGGCCGGCCGCCCCGGACGATTTTGAGCCATCTTGCTTCGCCTTGACCCGCTTGGGGGTTGCGCGTCCGGCTCGTTGAGGAGCTGGACGAGCGGAAGAGGGGTATACGGACAGCGCGTCCACATTCCGAGTCGGCCGCCCGGACGGTTATCAGCTAGCTGCCGCGCTCTGATCGGCTGGCTGACGGCGCTGAGCCGGCCGCATACGGAGACCGAGGGCCCGTTGCAATCTTGTATGAAAGTCCCTTGTAGACAAGCAAAAAAGAAGCCATCCTTGGCCAAGGATGGCTTCTTTTTGTTCCGGTTGGTAATCCGGTGTCTCTGCTCCGTATAGGACCTGCCGATGGCCGCCGATCCCCTAGTCGGCAAGCCGCCCCGGATCAGCCGATGTCTATCTGCCTAGTGGGCAAGCCACCTCGAATCAGCCAATCTCTGTCTGAATCAGCTCGAATTTCGTCACATCCGCGATGCCGCGGTTCGTAATTCGCAGCTCGGGAATGACCGGCAGCGCGATCAGCGAGAACGTCATGAACGGCGCGTTGAGCGGGCAGCCGATCTCTTTCCACGCTTCGGCCAGCCGGTTGACCTCGGCCACCACTTCCTCAAGCGGCTTGTCCGACATGAGGCCTGCGATCACCATCGGCACCTGGGCGATGACCTGTCCTTGGTTCACGACAATCATGCCGCCTCCTAGCTTCGCCAGCTCGTTCGCCGCCAACGCCATATCCGCCTCGTCCGTTCCCATCACAAGCAGATTGTGGCTGTCATGCGCTACGGTAGAGGCGACGGCGCCCGACTTCAGCTGGAAGCCGTGGCAGAAGCCGAGCGAGATCTGGCCGGTGCCGCGGTGCCGCTCGATGCAGGCGAGCCGGACAATATCCTGTGCCGGATCCGGCTGGATGATACCTCCCGCGACCGATAGGACTGCTTCCATCTTCTCGGTCCGCGCGCTGTTCTCGATGACCTTGATGACGTTCACGCGCGTCTCTCCCTGGCGCTGGCTGAGCAGTCGAAAATCCTCGGGGGAGAGCGGCCGTTTCAAGTGCACGGATTGACGGATTTCTTCCGGATAAGTGAACTTCGGGAAGACATCGGCCAGGCGGCCGTTCTCGTAAACGACCTCGCCGTCGGTCAGAACCACGGAGACCGTCATCGCCTTCAAGTCGTCCAGCAGCACGAGGTCGGCGTATTTGCCCGGCGCTACGCTGCCGAGATCGCGTTCCATGCCGAAGTAGCGGGCGACGTTCAGGGTGACCAGCTTTATTGCCGTCACCGGGTCGACGCCTTCCTCGATGGCGCGGCGCACGACGTGGTTCAGATGGCCCTTCTCCACGAGCGTCTGCGGGTACACGTCGTCGGTGACGAGCGAGATGTTGTCGGTGGCGACTTTGTCCTCGGTAATGACCTTAATCACTTCCTTGACGTCATGCCAGGCCGACCCTTCGCGGATCATGAGGTGCATGCCGAGCCGCAGCTTTTGCAGCCCCTGCTCCCTCGTCACCGTCTCGTGGTCCGACGAAACGCCGGAGGCGAGGTAGGCCTGCAGCTCCCGCTCGTCCTCGCTCGGGAAGTGGCCGGTCACCGTCTTGCCCGCTTTGATCGTTTCGGCGATTTCGCCGCTCATCTTGGGGTCGCCGTAGATGACGCCCGGGAAGTTCATCACCTCGCCAAGGCCGGCCACATTCGGCCAGGTCAAGCCTTCGCGGATGTCCTCCACCTCGAGCGACGCGCCGGCGTCCTCCAGATCGCTCGTGGCCGGCACGCACGACGGGAACGTGGTGAACACCTTCAGCGGCAGCTGCTGTCCCTCCTCGTGCATGAGGCGAACGCCCTTCGAGCCGAACACGTTGGCGATTTCATGCGGGTCCATGAAGATGCCGGTCGTTCCTTTGGCCAGCGCCGCCTTGGAGAACTCGGTGACCGCGAGCATCGTGCTTTCGACGTGCATATGCCCGTCGAGGAAGCCGGGGGCGATATAGCGTCCGTTCGCGTCGACAACGCGCGTTTGGTCGCCGATCGTGTGATCGGCTTGTCCTATGTAGGCGATCCGCCCTTCGGCAATCGCGACATCCATTCCTTCCAGCAGCTCGCCGGTATATACGTTTACCACGACGCCGTTTTTGATCACGACGTCCGCTTTTGCTTGCCCGAGCGCAACCTGACTCAGTGTCCGGCTGACCGCGTAGAGCGGGTTTCGTTTTCTTTCCGTCATCTTGCTCTCCCCTTTGGCGTTGTCCAGAATCTAGATAGCAAAGCTCTCCAAATTATCTCCTTCTTGCAGAGAAATAGCAACGAGCGAGCCTTCCCAACAAAAACCAAAATGAGGCCCTCCACCGGACACTTACGTCCGGTAAAGAGCCTCTTTTTTGCTTCTTCCGGCTAGCTGCCGGCCGGCTGCTTCTCCAGCGCCTGCTCCACGGGCAGGTAGGAGAGGCCGAGGTCCCTCGCCACCGCTTCATAGGTGACGGAGCCCGCAGCTGTGTTCACACCGAGCTTGAGGGCGGGATTGCGCTTGACCGCTTCGTGCACGCCATATTTGGCAAGCTGCAGCGCATAAGGCATCGTCGCGTTGGTAAGGGCGAATGTGGATGTCCGCGGCACGGCTCCCGGCATGTTGGCGACGGCGTAATGGACGACGCCATGCTTTGTATAGGTAGGATCGTCGTGCGTCGTGATCCGGTCGACCGTCTCAAAGATGCCGCCCTGATCCACGGCGACGTCCACGATGACCGATCCGGGCTTCATTGCCCGGATCATCTCTTCCGTGACGAGCTTCGGCGCCTTGGCACCGGGGATTAGCACGGCACCGATGACGAGATCCGACGCCGCGACTTCTTCCGCGAGATGGAACGGATCGGAGACGACTGTTTTCAAAGCAGGACCGAACACATCGTTCAGCTGGCGCAGCCGGTCGGCGTTGACGTCCATAATGGTGACGTCCGCTCCCAGGCCAAGGGCGATTTTCGCAGCGTTGGTGCCGACCGTGCCTCCGCCGACGATCGTCACCTTGCCCGGTTTGACCCCCGGGACGCCGCCGAGCAAAATCCCTTTGCCTCCATACGGCTTCTCAAGGAACTGGGCTCCTATCTGAGGCGCCATGCGGCCGGCCACCTCGCTCATCGGAGTGAGCAGCGGAAGGGTACGGTTCACCTCTACCGTTTCATAAGCGATGCCGGTCACCTTGGCCGCAGTCAGCGCGCGGGCGAGCTTGGGTTCCGCAGCAAGATGCAGATAGGTGAACAGGACGAGCCCCTCGCGGAAAAACCCGTATTCCTCCGGCAGCGGCTCCTTGACCTTCATGACGAGCTCGGCCCGGTCCCAGGCTTCGGCGGCCGTGCCGACGATCTCCGCTCCGGCGCGAGCATAATCCTCGTCGGGAAAGCCGCTCCCTGCGCCGGCTCCCGCCTCGACGAGCACGCGGTGCCCAGCATTGGTGAACGCGACCGCCCCGGCGGGCGTCAGCGATACGCGATTTTCGTTGTTCTTGATTTCCTTCGGAATGCCTATGATCATGGCGGTTCGCCTCCTCAGCTTGACTAATCCAAGTATAAAAGTGAGACCGCTTTTTCGCATTGGGAAGAAAGTAAAACGCGAAGCGCTTTTTTTGTGGCATTTCACAAAACCTAGTATGCCCGGCAAGCGCTTATTTGCTTCTCTTCAGGAAGGCCTCCGCCTGCAGATCCAGGTAGAGCGTCACCTTCTGATCCATGCTGTCCAGCCGGATGCGGCCGATCTCGGCGATCCGCTTGAGACGATAATTCAGCGAGTTGGCGTGCAGATGCAGCGCCTCGGCCGCCTCCTTGCCGTTGCAATCCTTGGCGAGGAATACGGCGAGCGTCTCAAGCAGCGAGCTGTGGTGCTCCGCATCGTAGGCCCGCAGCCGTTCCAGGCAGGGATTCGTGTAGCGGGCTTGCCGGTTTTGCTCGGCGAGATAGGGCAGCCAGCGGTAATGCCCGAGATCGTCGTAGGCGAACAGCGGGCCCACCTGCTCGGGGAAGCCGGCTTTCAGCTGCAGCACGGTTTGCGCTTCCCGGTATCCCGAGCCAAGCTGGCTGTAGTCCGACGACGCCGTGCTGAGCGCCGCACTCATGCCTCCCTGCAGGCCGTATCGATCCGCCAAGGAACGCAGACATGCGGCGGTGGCATCCGCGGCCGCAGCCGTCCGGATCTGCTCCGTCTCCTCCAGCAGCCAAATCCATTCCCGGCCGCCGGAAGCGCTGAGAGGAGCACGGGCTTTCCATAGAGAAGGCAGCGCCTCGTTTAATTGTTTACCGAGCACCTCCTCCAAACGGGTGGCTCCTTGCACGATCGCGATGCGGTAAGTGCCCGGCAGCGTGACGCCCAGCTTTTCGGCTTCCGCACGCACCCTTTCATCCGGACGAGACTCGCCGGTCAGCAGCTGCCAAAAAAAATCCTGCCGCCGCTCCAGCTCCTTGCGCTTCTTAGTATAGTGCCGCTCCAGCTTGCCTGCCGCCGCTCCGGCCGCCTGCTTGAGACTGGCCAGTCCCGATTCGTCGAGCGTCCTGGATTCCTCCAGCACCCAAATGTACCCGAGCAGCGTGCTGTTCTTGCGGATCGCGATGGCGGTTCTCCTTCCCAGCCCGATCGACGGGATGGCGGGGATGCGGACCGGTTCGTCGCTCTGCGCCAGCCGGCTCATGATGCCTTCCTGAGAGAGCGAGCCGATCACCTGCTCCGGTACCCTGCGGCTGATGATGGTGGCGATGCGGGCGGAGTCCGTGCTGCCCGAATGCGTGCTGTAGGCAAGCAGCCGATTGCCGGCATCCTCGATCGTGACGGGGCAGCCGAGCCGTTCGCTGACTCCGTCGGCCAGCTCCTCCAGACTGTCGTAGCGGTCGTCCCACCCGTCCTGTTTTCGATTGTTCTTCAATCTCCCACACCCTCGGTTTTGATCTTCGTTACTTCCCATTATAAATGAGAATGCCTGCTTTCTCCCAGTTTCCTCTGGAAACGGCATATTCTCGGAAAGGCGCGAGGGTGGGTTTACGAGCCGTTCGGCGGTCCGGTATGATGAACAATACGCGTCGTGCGGACTCGAGGGGTAGGTCTCTCTTTATCTTCTATCCCCGCGAATGCCGCCGGCGAAACCAGAAGGAAGCAGAGGGAGCCGTCATGGACTTTTCCATTCAATATTTATCGTTTTTCGTCATTCAGGCCGAAGACGCCGGGGGGCAGGCCGACAAGCGCTGCAAGCATTACCAGACGCTTGGCCGGGAGGAGTACGAGGAGAGCGAGTTGAAGCCGTTTCTGGACGGGGAGTTTACGCGGACCGCCAAACGCAAGGTGGAACGCAACCCGAATACGGAGAACGCGCCGACCAAGATCGGCCGGTTCGTGGTCGAACCCGGCTATGACGCCGGAAGCAATCCCAACTACAATATGTTTCAGCGCATCCGGTTCGCAGAGTCCAAGGAAGAGTTCCTCGGGCATTGCGACGAGCTGGCCCGAAGTTATATGGAGACTCCGGCAGTGAGGGGAGGAGCGCTCATCGTGGCGAGCGCCAAGCTCAATGCTTACTTTGACGAACCTTTTGTGTTTGTGATGAAGTGCGATTTCGAACCCAAAATCGCCCGGATCTCGGACGAGAAGACGCTGATCTCCCAAGTGGACATGGCCATAAGCGCGAGGAATATGAAGTCGATTCAATATCCGCATATGCCCGAGCCGGGAATGCTGGAGGAAGAGGAGCTCAAGATCCACCAGGCTTCGCATGCCCGCTATTTTGAGGATTTTCTCAGCTATGTTTCCTATGAGAAGGCGCTCCCGGAGATTATGAACGAGCATGTCGTGACCATGGTCCATCAATATATGGAGACGCAATATGAGGGGCAGCCCGAGGAAGAGAGGACGCTCGAGGATCGGCGGGAACAGCAGGAACGGGTGGAGGCATGGGCGGCGACGGAGAAACGGGAGAGGCTTCAGGAGACGTGGGGACACGAGCAGGTTATGGAGGCGGCGTCTGTGCTGGTCGAGCATAAGCCGGATGTCGAGCTCAAATTCAAGCTGGACGGGGTCGGCATCCGAGCGCTGCTTTCCGATTATGGGGACAAGATTCATTTGGCTCGTTTGGGGGACCGATACGTCGTACTGATTGAGGGGGAGACGTTTCAGTTCGAAAAAGGAGTCTCGCCGGTCGAGCTGCTGCAGCCGGAGGAACTGGAGAGCGTTCTGCAGCGGATAGCCGAGAAGCCGGGCCGTACGGCGGAGAACGCCGAACGGGCGGACGAGACACCGCCATGGGAATAAGTCGGGCGCCCCGCGGGGCGCTTTGTTTCTATAGGATACCCCAGCTCGATAAAATTATTGCTTGCAATGTGTCTTCGTCCATGGTAAAGTAATTCGTGCTGCTGCTGAGGTGCACATGCACACGAAGCCGATGAACATCATCGAAACAGTTGGAAGAAAAAACTACTTGCCAAGTTAATAATAAACGTGGTAAAGTAATTCTCGGCCGTTACGACGGCGACTGCAAAGCAAGCAAGCTTCATTAGAAAGAACATTGATTCTCACTGAGAAACAAAAAACCTTCTAAAAAAAACTGCTTGCAAAGCGGGCGAGAATATGATATAATGAAATTCCTGCCGCGTTAGACAAGCGGTCGGAACGAAAGAACAAATGCCCTTTGAAAACTGAACAACGAGTGAGTAATTTAAGCCAGCGCAGTGCGGTTTTCGAACCCATTGCAACTGTTTGAACAAATGAGCGAATCGCTCTTTCTTTAAAACGTTTCAAGATCCTC
>NZ_BOSI01000002.1 GCF_018403265.1 Paenibacillus sp. J31TS4 | reverse complement strand
TTCACCCTCTCAGGTCGGCTACGCATCGTCGCCTTGGTGAGCCATTACCTCACCAACTAGCTAATGCGCCGCAGGCCCATCCATAAGTGACAGATTGCTCCGTCTTTCCTGAGAATGCCAGGCGACATTCTCAACTATCCGGTCTTAGCTCACGTTTCCGTGAGTTATCCCGATCTTATGGGCAGGTTGCCTACGTGTTACTCACCCGTCCGCCGCTAAGCCCAGGGCGATCCGAAGATCGCCAAGAGCTCCGCTCGACTTGCATGTATTAGGCACGCCGCCAGCGTTCGTCCTGAGCCAGGATCAAACTCTCCATAAAAGTGCCCAAGACCCGAGGATCTTGAAACGTTTTAAAGAAAGAGCGATTCGCTCATTTGTTCAAACAGTTGCAATGGGTTCGAAAACCGCACTGCGCTGGCTTAAATTACTCACTCGTTGTTCAGTTTTCAAAGGGCATTTGATGTTTCGTTTGTTCATCGCCTCGTTATCAGCGACTCTTATATACTATCATATCCGTTCGTCGGTTGCAAGCTTTTTTTAAATTTCTTTTTGAGCTTGCTTGTCCGGCTCTCTGTAAGCAACCGGCCGTCCGAAGCGGCGAGATCTAATGTACCACGATCCGCCGCTCGAACGCAACCCTTTTGCTAAAAGAAATTCATTCCAAATGAATCAATGATGCCAACTGCATCGTCTTCGATGCCCAAGCTTCTTCCTATTCAGCTAGCAGTTCCTTAATTCCGCCAAGCAGCCTGGCTTCCAGTTCGGGAGAAAATGCTGCGGGAAGACCGAAGTAAGGAGCGGACTCTCTGCCTTCGTAGCCGCCTTCCCGAACCTGGGCGGCCGTCGGCACATATCCGATCATGCCGTTGCTGTAGGCAACCGGCCACAATGCATCGCTCGATAGCTTCTTCACGGCGAGTCCGTATTCTACCACGACCTCCCCATTCATCGCGACCATGCCGAAGCCGTCTGCCAGTCGAATGAGAGAGAGCTCCATCGCCGCTGAAGGCCGGTTCCTCTCAGGCTGAGCCAGAAGTAGACTTGCCCATTGCCCTATATAACCGGGTTGGCCCGCTTGCTGCGCTAGCTCTTCGGAGGATGGCTGCGATTCGAAGGGCAAGTCGACAACCGTTCGCTTGCTGATCAGCGGTAACGGGTCGAGCGGATCCATCCTCGAAGCGAGAACCGAACGGACGGCGTTGGCCAGCTCCTCGCCGAACCGGGTTACATCCTCCGCATCCCCTCTGTGAAAGGCCCCTTCCTTGATGAGTGCCGGGCGAATATCGCCGCAGCAGCCTTGAACGAAGGAAACGAGAACGTCTTCCCCTACGGTCGTCTGCAGCGATTCCACGGCAGCACCGGCGAATTCCGATGACACCGCATTGTCCGAGGTGGTTGTTGTGTGACAGGTATAATGAAACAGAATTCCTTTGTCCCTGCCGTCGCTGAGCCTGGTAAACCGAATAACGGAAACCTCGGGATCGGTTACGCCGTCCGGATTGGGAGCCATGACGATCGATCCATCGACCGCCTTGCGCCGATTGATCCCGATCCGGCATGTTCCGGCGCCGCGAGACAGCTGAACCTTCTCCATATTACCCGAAGCCAGCCGAACCGCCTTAAACAGCTGGTCCTCCAGATAGGACACGTACCCTTCCTCCATCACTCCGAGAATAGGAAGGAACCAACTGGACGTCTGAGGCCCCGAATGGGTGTGCGAAGCGTGAAGAATAATAGAAGAACGGGGAATGCCCGTCTGGTCCTCCAATTCGCTCAGCAACTTCCCGACACGTTCGGGACCCCACCAAATGATATCCGCCTGGACAAACAGCGCGCGGGCCGGAGATCCGTCCGGCCCTGCCTGCTCAAACATCCATGCCCGTAAATATAGCCTTCGCTCCACCTTCTCCCATACGCCGATCCGGTGTGCGAAGCCCGCCAAAGGCACCGGATGCACAGGGGTAATCTCAACGCAGGATGTTCCGAGCTGCATAGCTTCCATCCTTCCTGCCCCTCCTACTCCACGAGCTGAACTGCTTCGCCGGAGGCCGACGAACGGTAGATGGCCTCGATGAATTGCACAGCGCGTTTGCCCTCCGTGCCGTCGATCTCAACGGGGTTCCCCTCTTCCAACGCTTTCAGTACGGAAGCGATCTGCTGCTTGTGGTAGTAAATCGGAATTTCTTTGGGGTCGGAAATCCCGCCACCCGTCGTGGCCGGGCTCTCAAAGACAGGCTGGTCAACACCAGGAACGGTCCAGTGGGTAATCGTGGACCCTTCCAGCTTGACCGTCCCTTTCTCCCCATAAACGACGAGCGAAGGAGCAAACCCTGGCTGGATGCTGGTAGAAGCCATTACGGTCCCGAGGGCTCCGTTCGAGAACTTGGTGACGGCCACTCCGATGTCTTCCGCTTCCATCCTGTGCGTCTGCGTCGCCGTATGCCCGAAGACCGACACCACCTCGCCGCCCAGCCAAAGCAGCAGGTCGACCTGGTGAATGCCTTGATTCATAAGCGCCCCGCCGTCCTGAGAGACGGTTCCCCTCCAGTCGGCGGAATCGTAATAATCCTGCCCCCGGTAATACGGAGTCGTTGCTTCCAGCAATAGCAGTTTGCCAAGACGCCCTTCCTGAATAAGCCGATGAAGCAGCCGGTGCTGAGGCTCGTATCTTCTTTGGGAAATGACACTGATCGTGACGCCCGCTTCCTCGGCTGCCGCGATCATGCGATCGGCATCTGCCGCTGTCATGGCGATCGGCTTTTCTACGATCAAATGTTTGCCTGCCCGCAAAACCTCAATCCCGATCGAGGCGTGGGTACCGCTGCTTGTCGTCAGACAGACGATGTCCACATCCGAAGCCTGCAGTAGCTCCCGGTAATCGGTCGTCCATCTGCAGTTTTCGGCCGCGGCGATCTGATTCGCTTTTGCTTCCGTCCGATCCGACAGCATCACCAGTTCTGCATTGGGAAGCTCCCCAATCGACTTGCGATGGAACTCGGAGACGCTGCCGCAGCCGATCAATCCGAATTTCCATTTGGTCAAGCCGTTCCCACCTCCGTTACAATGTTCTTCCAGCCGCGCAGGGTGAGGGCTGTCCCTTCCATTGCGGTGCCGCCCTCGGGAATATAGTGGGTTTCGATTGTGAACAAGCCGTCATAGCCGTCTCGCTCCAACGCGCGGAGCTGAGCTTCGAAAGGAACATTGCCCATCCCGATCGGAACGCAGCGGGGCGTTCCTTCTTCTGTCAGGTAAGCGTCCTTCAAATGAACATGGCCCAGCACATCTTTGACCTGCTCATACCCGTCCGGGAAAGAGGGACAACCGCCATATTCCTCGTTCCCCGGATCCCACAGTACCTTAAGAGCAGGAGAGTCCACCAAGCGAGCAAGACGTCCGACCTCTGCCGCAAATCCTCCATTGCAGGCGGGCTCGTTCTCCAGCAGCAGCAGGATGCCGGCCTTCTCGGCCAGCTCCGCTGCGCGCTTTAAATGACCGACAATCTCCTCTTCGTACAGCTCCGGCTGCTGCTCCCTCCAAAACGAGAAAATGCGAATTTTATTGGTGCCGAGAAGCTGAGCCACCTCGAATGCTCTCTGAAGCTTAGCAAAATGGGCCTCCACGCTCTCTTCATCCTGACCGAACGTATCGCCGGAAGCGACCGCCCGCTTGGGGTCAAGAGCACATTTGAAAACCGGAGAGGCGATAGCGGAGACATACAGCCCCCGTCCAGCAACCGATTCCTTGATAAGCGTCGCTTCTTCGTCGGTAACTGTCATGATGTTTTTGCCGTCCACCATCCGAATCTCCACATGCTCGAATCCTTGCTGCTCAATCCACTCAAGCGCCTCGACAAGCTTCGGAGACACCTCGTCCGTCAATACTCCCAATCGTCTCAATCCGCTTCCTCCTCTTCTGTCCTCTACATCGATTTTGTCCGTATCCAGATGGAACATCGTACATTAATAGGACGCCATAACCTTGCGCACGGCGTTTGCGATATCCTCGAGATCCGACTCGTCGCCAAGCAGCATGTTCTGGGTAAGCCAGATAACCTCTTTGTCGCTTGCCCTCTCGCTGACCGGGCAGGAGAAAGTTCTATCCTCTCCCGTCCATTTGCGGATCTCACTTAATACCGCCTCGTTCTTGTTAAGCGGAACGTACCCGTAGCTTGTGGGAATGCCCTCCGCGCTCAGTTTGGCGATCACGTCGTTCTTATCCAGGCGGTCCGCCACCTCGGGAGCGAGCTTGAACATGTATAAGTGATAGGCATGGCGGGTAATCTCAGGCGCGCGCTGCAGAGGCACGATGCCGTCGATTTGTCCGAGCATCTCTGTCAGCAGCAGGCCGTTTCTCTCGCGACGGGCCACCTGTTCGTCGAGCCGCGTCATCTGCCCGAGCAGGATGGCCGCCTGAAACTCCGTCATCCTATAATTCCAGCCGATATGCTCATGCTGGTACCAGGCTCCGCCACGGACCCGGCCTACGTTGGCGATCGACCAAGCCATATCCGCAAGAGCTTGGTCATTCGTCAAGATCATGCCCCCTTCACCGGAGTTGAGGTTCTTGCTGGACTGAAAGCTGAAGGTGCCCAGATCGCCGATCGCGCCGACTCCTGTTCCGTTCCACTGAGCGCCGACGGCTTGGGCGGCATCCTCGATCAGCCGGATGTTGTGCTTGGCCGCAATTTCCTTCAGCCGGTCAAGCCGGCATGGAGCTCCGGCAATATGAACCGCAATGATCGCCTTGGTCCGCGGGGTGATAGCGGCCTCCACCCGTTCCGGATCGAGAAGCAGCGTGTCGGGTTCTATATCGACGAAAACGGGAATGGCTCCGAAAAGGAGAGCGGCGGAGGCGGTGGCAATGAAGGTATAGGGAGGCATGATGACTTCGTCTCCCGGCTGGACTCCAGCCGCCTGCAGGGCTACACTGATGCCGACCGTGCCGTTCACGACAGTTACCGCATATTTGGCGTCCTGGTACGCAGCAAATTTTTGCTCCAACTCCTCCAGCTTGACCCTGCCCGTACCGCCCCACTTCCCGCTGTGCAGAACTTCGAGCAGCAGCCGTTCCTCGAGCTCACCGTAAATCGGCCATTCCGGAAACGCTTTCGTACGGACCGGCTGTCCGCCGTCCACTGCCAGCTTACTCATATTGTCGCCTACTTTCCTAATTATAATAGATATAGGTATCATACAAGTATCAGTATCATCATTATACACACAATGAGAGCGGTTTCCAAACCTATAAATTGTCTCTTTATCCCTCGTCTGCCCCTCCTATCGGCCAAAGAAAAAAGCAAAACCGGCGGACCGGTTTTGCTTGGGTGAAAGTCAGCCTTTAACGGCCCCGATCAGCATCCCCTTGATAAAATACTTCTGCAGGAATGGATAGACGGCAAGGATGGGCAGGATCGCCACCACAACGGTCGCCATCTTGATCGTCTCCGGCGGAAGCTGCTGAACCAAGGAAGCATCGACGGCAAGCTCGGAGCTGACGCTCGGCGTCTGAATCATGTTCCGAAGCACGACCTGAATCGGCATCAGCGACTTATCGGTCAAATACATGATCCCACCGAAGTAGGCGTTCCAGTGGGTAACTCCGTAGAACAAGCCCAGCGTCGCCATAATGGGAAGCGACAGCGGCAGGATGATGCGGACTAGCGTCTGAATATCGCCGCTTCCGTCCACTCTGGCCGCTTCCTCTACCTCCTCGGGCAAATTCTGAAAGTAGGTCTTCATAATAAGCATGTTGAACGTCGACACGAGACCGGGAATCATAAGCGCCCACAATGTATTCGTCAGTCCGGTCGCTCGAACGACGAGGTAGGTCGGGATGAGGCCGCCCGAGAACAGCATCGTGAATACGATCGCCATCAGGATAATGTTGCGGCCAGGCAGTGCTTTCTTGGACAACGGGTAGGCCAGCAAGGTGGTGACCAGCAGGTTGAGGAACGTCCCTCCCACGGTAATGATCACGGTTACCTTGAGCGCTTGTGGAACGACCGGGCTTCCGAATATCGTTTTGTAGGCCTCCCACGTCAACGTCTCCGGAATGATGACGAAGCCCCCGTTCCTCAGCACCTCCGCAAATGGAGTGATCGACATAATGAACACGTAATAGAGCGGGAACAGCGTCGAGAGGGAGAAGAGGGCCATCGTTGTATACAGGACAGCGTCTACGACACGATCGGCCTTGGATTTTTTGAGTACGTATGACATATGCGAGCCTCCTACCAGATCCCGGATCCACCGAGTTTTTTGGCAACTTTGTTGGCGAAGATGACGAGGATGAATCCGATGACGGATTTGAAGAATCCGACTGCCGCCGCAATGCTGAATTCCAGGTTCTCGAGGCCGCGCCGGAATACCCAAGTATCGATAATATCGCCGACATCGTAAACTCTCGCATTCAGGAAGATGTAGACCTGATCGAAGCCCGCGTCCATGATGTGGCCGATCTTCAGAATCAGCATCAGGACGAATACTTCCCGAATCCCCGGCAGAGTAATATGCCACATCTGCCTCCATCTGCCGGCTCCGTCCACGACGGCCGCTTCGTACAGCTCCTGGTTGATGGCGGCCAGGGCGGCGAGATAGATGATGGCACCGAAGCCCGTATTCTTCCAGAGGTCCGTGATGAGAAGGAGAGGCCGGAAGGCATCCTTGTTGGTGAGCACGTCGATCTGCGTCCAGCCCATGTCGCGGAACCAGGTGGAGATCAACCCGGAATCGGGCGCGAAGAAGGAGAACACAAGACCGTAGACAATAATCCAGGATAGAAAGTACGGGCCGTATGTAATCGTTTGAACGATCTTCTTGAACCAAGCCACCCGGATTTCATTCAAGATAAGCGCAAGGATGACGTCAGGCAGCATGTTGAAGATGATCCGGTAAAAACTGAGCAGCAGCGTGTTCCGCATGAGCAGCGGGAAGTCAGGGGAGGAAAAGATCGTACGGAAATTGTCGAACCCCACCCAATCACTGCCCCAGATGCCTTTCATCAGATTGTAGTTCTTGAAGGCGATGACGAGCCCGCCCATCGGGACGTAATGATAGATCAGGTAGTACAACAGGCCCGGCGTCATCATGAGATAGAACCACTTGTAACGATTCAGCCGGCTGAGTAGGCTTGTCGAGTGGGTCTTCTTGACAGGGGGGCGAGCAAGCAGGCTTCTGTCCGCTGTTTGTTCAGTCTTCAACAATAACACTCCTTCGTCTAGTGGCTCGTAAGCCGCTTAGCAAGACTTTCCCATAAAAGCGCTTACTTTGGTAGTTAAAATGATATGCCGAAACTAGGCAAAACACAAGTGCAGTACAAGTCTTTATTGTGTCTTTTTATTTTGTTCAAACGGGCTTCCACGCTCTGTAAACCTTATGTTTTCTCGCTATTTCCCATTTGTTCCCCGGCTCATCCATACAAGAAGCGCAGGCGAATAAACAATTCCTGTATCTTACTTGTTATTATACAGATTCTCCTATAAACTGGAATCTAACTCTATCCTACCTAGATAAAGGAAAGCGCTATGAGAAGAGAACACGAATTCCGTTATACCCAGCTGGCCGGCATTCTTCGCGAGCAAATTCTGTCGGGCTTTATCCGTCCGGGGCACTATCTCCTGTCGGAGCATGAGCTGTGCAAATTTTATGGACTAAGCCGCACTTCTGTCCGCAAATCGCTCGATCAGCTGGCAGGGGAAGGACTCATCGTCAAAAAAATCGGACAGGGGACGATCGTTAACCCCAATCTCCGGCTTGACCCGCCACGGAGAAAGGTGCTTCGCATCATCGCCACTTCTCCCTCCCACTATGTGGAGCAGGCGTTTCCGCTGCTGCTTGGCGCATTCGCCGACCGATTCCCGCTTGTGGAGGTCAAGCTGGTCCGGTTCCCGATGCTCGACTTCTGGGAATCGCTCCGAACAAGCCGCGAGATGGGCTTCGAGCCCGACCTCGTCTTCCTGTCGAACCGTCAGTTTGCCGAGATCGAAGAGGCGGCTTCCCTGCAAGATCTTAGCGCCGATCTGGCAGGCAGAACAGAGTCCGTTTATCCTTGGCTGCTGGAAGCTTTCCGATCGAACGGCCTTCAGCTGGCGGCGCCTGTAACCTTCTCTCCGGTCTATCTCGCCTATAATTCGCGCTTGTTCGAACAGGAAGGCGTTCCTCTCCCCGGCCCGGATTGGGATGCGGACCGATTCCTGGACGCCGCCACCCGACTCAGCCGAGATACGGACGGCGACGGGCTCGTTGATCAGTACGGCCTGTCCCTCTCCACCTCGCTAAGCCGCTGGCCGGTCATCGCGCTGCAGAACGATGTCCGCTTTGACGGGACCGCAGAACCGGATGCGCTTTTCCGCACGCTACGCTATCTTCATCACCTGATGTTCGAGCGGAAGGCGGCCGTTCCCTGCTCCCCCTCGATCCGGCTGCATTCCCGCGCATTCGAGCTGCAGAAGGCCGCGATGATGCTGACGACCTCCATCGAGTTGGCCGGGATCCGCGACCTACTCCCCTTCACCCCCCAGATGGCCCCGCTGCCGTTCGGCCCCGCTCGGGACTCCCTGCTGGCGGCGAACGTATTTGTCATTCCCAAAGACAGCGCGGTGAAGGATTTGGCTGTTGCCTTCCTGCATACGGCACTGGAGCCGATGCTCCAACAGAAAATCATGAAGGGACTCGGCTTCCTCTCTGTCTTCGACTCGGTCAATTCCCGGCTGCTCAGCCCTATGGAGAGGGAAGCCTTGCTCCTAACGGACGATCACATCCGAGGCGGCCATTTTCTTCACGAGGTGTTCCGCAACCCTCAGCTGGTCGAGGAGCTGGAGGCCGAGATGGAACTGTTCTGGTGCGGGATGGAGAGTGCGCGCTCAATGGCGGAACGGTTTTCCGCCCTGCTTGCCTCCTCGCGCCGCTGACCCTTTCTCCGCTCCCGCCCTCCAGTCCTGAGACGGAATGATCGCCTTCCTGCGGAGTCAGCCTCTAGGAAGAACCTAAAGCCACAAAAAAACCCTCGCGGCAGCCCGAGGGTTTTTCCAGTTCAATTATTTGCGGTAATGCTCCGCCACCTTGCGAACGGCGCGAATCGTTGCTTCTATGTCGTCCTCGGTGAAGAACTCGTTCACGGTCAAACGAATGGCCGTCTCCAGGATCGCCTCCGCCGTCGGACACAGTCCCTCTTCATAGGTTGTATCGGACAAATCGAACGGATAGTGCGTTCCCGGATATGCATGCCGCTGCTGGAACAGGCTTTGCAGGTAAACCACCGTCTTGATATAGCCGGGCGTATTCGGAATCCCCTCGGCACTCAGCGCCGCACTGAACTCTTCACGCGTACAGGTCAGCTCCTCCTCCTTGATCCGCATCATGTAGAACCAGTAGGTGGACTCGTTGCCTTCCTTTACTTCGTGGACCGAGATGCCGGGCACGCCTCTCAAGCCTTCCGTAATCCGGTCTCCATAGCGTTTGCGCTGCTCGCAGATCCATTCGAGCTTCTTCAGCTGAGCGATGCCAACCGCACCCTGGAGTTCCGTCATCCGGTAATTGGGCGCCAGGTAATTGAGGTCGCGGTTGAACAGGTCGCCGAACCGATTGTAGTTCTTGTCCGCGAACGCATGGGTGACGTAATAATCGTTCACGTCGCCGGAATTGACCGTAACGATGCCTCCGTCGCCGGTGGAAATATGCTTAAAGTCGTTCGTCGAGAAGCAGCCGTAATCGCCGATCGTACCAGCCAGACGTCCTTTGTAGCGGCACAGATAGCTCTGCGCGCAATCCTCGATGACTTTGATATTATGCTTCCGCGCTATCTCCATGATCGGATCCATGTCGCAAGGATTGCCGGCCAGATGAACGACGACAATGGCTTTCGTCCGCGGGGTGATCCGGGCCTCGATAGACGCCGGATCCAGGTTATAGGTGTGCGGGTCGAGATCCGCGAAGACCGGAATCGCATTCTGGTACAAAATGCCGATGAGCGTCCCCTGGTCGGTGATCGGGCTCGTAATGACCTCGTCTCCGGCCGTGACGCCGGCCGCACCCAGCGCCACATGGATCGATGCCGTGCCGGACGAAGTCGCTACGCTGTAATCGACTCTGTACAGCTCGTTGAACTCCTTGAGAAATTGCTTCACCTTGCCGCCAAAATGATAAAACAGCGTGTTCTGCTCCAATGCTTCCAGCAGTTCCTTGGCTTCCTCCAATCCGAACCGTTTGCCGGTGCCGAACGGAGTCGTCTTGACTTTGGGACCGCCGTGGATCGCCAGCTGCTCGCCTGCCGCCACCTTTTCCATCTGTTCCACTCTCCCTTAGCTCTTGTTCGAAAGCAGCGGCACCGTCTTACGCCGATACCGTCTGCTTGGTTACTATTTGCTTCCGGCACGGAATGCCGAATTTGAGCTCTGTCGGGCCATTGGCGGCCTCCTCCGCGTCTACGGGCACCCATACGACGACGTTCTCCAACCCCGCCGCATTGTCGACGATGACAAGACCGCTCGCATCGACATCCCGGATCGCCACCCGTCTTCTCGCGCGGACCCAATCGTTGATCTGCTTGCACGTCCAGAAGACGAAGCCGCGCTTTCGCGCCTCACGCACGACTTTGCGCACCGCGTCCGTGACCATGGGTTGCTCCTTGATATGAACCTGGTGGAACAGGAAATGCGCCACGCCCTCGACTCTCATCACGCCGTCCAGGAAAGGCTCCGCCACGCTGGAATCGGCCAGATGCCGATGATCCAGATCCTGTGTCAGGAAGCCAACCACCAGCACATCGTAATACCGGTTGCGCTCATCCGACCAGGCGATCGGAAAATACGGCTGAGCGGTTCCGAACAGGAAGCCGATGTTCCCCTTCTTGCTCGGTCCCCGCGTCTGTTCGGCCTCGATGCCGTGCGTTTCGCAGAAGCGGAACAGCTCGCCCCATCCCTCGAAACGTGTGTAATGATTCTTGTTCGAGGTGACCTTCTGCAAACCGGTCGCCTTCTTGAGCCAGTCGAATTGGCGCGCGAACTCGTCCGCGCCCCACCGGCCGTCTTGCTGATCCAGTGCATTGTAGTGGAAGGCGAGCTCATGGCCCGCTTCTTTGACACGCTCATAGATAGACGGACTGTACCCCGGCTCGATCATGCACCACGTCGATTGAATGCCGCATTCCTGAAGAACGTCCAGCGCCGCTTCAGCGTGAACATCCTGGTTGATGTCGCTGTCGTGCGAGATCATGGCGACATGAGGAACTCCCTCCGGCCACGGGCCGAGGAAGGGCAGCGTCAGTCCCATGCCGACGACCCGGCCGAGCAGGTGGCTCAGCAAAGCCTCGCGCCAATAATCAGCGTACGGATGGGCAAAGTAAGGCGCTCCCGTCTCGGTTTTGAGTCGGTCGAGCTCCCAATCCATCTCGCAGCGGTCGTCCGCTTTCAGGATGCCTTCGGCTACTTCGCCAGATCCGTCGCGAGCCGGCACGCCGTCTTCCCAGACCGGCGCTGTCCCCTGCTGGAGACCAACGATCGTTCCGGGAATGTCCACGGCCCAGCGGTCGACGAATCCCTCTCCAACGGGGAACCGGAGAAGCGCGGCTCCGCTCTTCGCTCCGTTCGGGCTATCTTTGCGAAGATAGCCCGTGCCGCTTGCCGAGCCCGTCTTCTCCTCCTCCACCAGCCACGGCCGAGCGTGGAGGAAGCGGAGAGGCACATCGGCGTCGGGAAGGAACGCATAGCCCGGCGCAACAGACGGCCGCTCCACGCAGCCCAGCTTGCCGGCCAGCTTGTTCAATCCCGCATAGCCGATGACGACGCCCCCCTGCTCGGCAAAGGAAAGAAGCCGGCTTGCGTTCTCTTCCGTCTCCTCCGCCAGCGCGACAATCACGACGTCGAATCGGTCTCTGCCGATCTCGGCGGTCGATGCCGTTTCCCGGAAAGGAATCCCGGCATGAGCCAGCACCTCTGTCACATAGCCTTCAAATACATTCATTCCGTGCGACCAACGCTTATCGGCGAATGCCCGGTCCAGCAGGACGCCAACTCTAGCCATCTTCATGAGAATGCCCTCACCTTTTTCTTATGGATTAAAGCCGGACGGTCCGCCCGGTTTCGCGGCTTTCGTTCGCCGCCTCGATGAAGCGGATGACGCGGATCGTCTCCTCCGGATCGATGGCGGGCTCCCCGCCCTCGAACATCTTCATAACTCGTTCCATCAGACTCGCATAGTAGGGCTTCGGATGCGCGTACACATCGATGAAGCTCGTATCCTGCTCGCGGTGCAGCAGGGCGCCGAACCGGTTGTTGCCAGAGCGGTTGCCGCGCAGCGTGCCGATACGGCCGTCCGCCCACTCCCCGACGACCAGATCGTGCTGCTCGTTGGTGGTCGCGGTCACCTGGATACAATCCTTGCCCATTGCGGCGAACAGCATCTCTACCGTATGAATGCCGTACCAAAACAAGCCCGGCTGCGTCGGCTGAATCGCCATCGGCCCGTAGACGTCCATGCCGATAATCGCTCCCTTGTCGTGGACGGCGAGCGCTTCGGAGAGGCCCTCGGCATACCGGAGAGCGGACGTGCTCATGAGCCGAACTTCATGCTCGGCGGCCAGCCGCATCATCTCCTCGGCGTCGGCAGACGATAGCGTAAACGGCTTATCAATAAAGACCGGCTTGCCAAACGGAGCAATAAGAGCGAACTGGTCCTTATGCACCCGGCCGTCGACGGATTCGAGCAGAATGGCGTCGCAGGAGCGGGCCACCTCTTCGGGCGATTCCACAATCCGAACCTGGAACTTGTCTCGCAGCGTGTCCGTATAGCCCGCGACGCGGCTGATGCTGAGCTCGAAGTCCTCCGAGCCCCCTGGATAGGCCACGATTACTTGAGCCCCCGGAATATGGTAAGGGTGTGAGGGATCGTTCAGCAGCTCGGTAAAGGCCGGAACGTGCGACGTGTCCAACCCGATTATGCCGATCTGCAGTTGCTTGTTGGTCATTACAGTCATCTCCTGTCTACGATTGGGAAAGTTCGAATAAAACGGTTACATAAACGGAAATCGAGAAGACAATATATATACCCTGTATGTAGCCTGTATCGTTTAAACCATAACCCTTTGTGGAGGATTTTGTCAATAGAGGAAAACCGTCTATAAATGATCAGAAAAAAAGCGGCCTCTAAGAGGCCGCTGTCGTAGATGGAATAAGTGCAAGGGAATGACGGCTGAGGAGAAAGCAGGAACGGAGAACTACCGTCGCGGAACCAGTTCCCACTGCTCGATCTTCTCCGCGAGATAGCTGCGGAGCTGGGGAGCCAGGTCATCCCGGCGCAGCGCCATCTCGATGGTCGCCTCGATATATCCGAGCTTGTCCCCGACATCGTAGCGGCGCCCTTGGTGCAAATACCCCAGCATAGGCTTGGTTCGGTTCAGGACACGCAGCGCGTCGGTCAGTTGGATCTCTCCTCCGCGCCCGGGCTCCTGCGTCTCCAGAATGCTGAAGATGGCAGGATCAATGATGTACCTTCCGATGACAGCGAGATTGGAAGGAGCGAGTTCCCGCGAAGGCTTCTCGATCAAATCCTCTATCTCGACGATCCGGCCCTCCCGGCCGTTCGCCGACAGGATGCCGTATTTGTCAACGTCCTCCCACGGCACCTCCTGGGTTCCGATGACGGATTTGCCCGTCTCCTCATAAATATCCATCATCTGGCGCAGACATGGCGGGTCGGCGTCAATGATATCGTCGCCGAGAAGCAGCGCGAACGGCTCGTCGCCGACGAACTTCCGCGCGCACAGCACGGCATGGCCGAGTCCGAGCGGCTGCTTTTGGCGGATGTAATGGACATCTACCAGGTTGGAGACTTCGCGAACGATCGAGAGCAGCTCGGTGCTCCCCTTCTCCTCCAGTGTCATCTCCAGCTCGACGTTCTTGTCGAAGTGATCCTCGATCGCCCGCTTGTTCCGGCCGGTTACGATGATGACATCCTCGATCCCGGAGGCGATCGCCTCCTCGACGATATATTGAATCGCAGGCTTGTCCACTATCGGGAGCATTTCCTTCGGCTGGGCCTTGGTCGCCGGCAGGAAGCGGGTGCCGAGCCCCGCTGCCGGGATAATCGCTTTACGAATGGTTGGCACGGTCTTCTCTCCTTCTCTCTAGCAGCTTCTCTACAACATCCTCTGCAATCCGCCGGTTGCCGATCGGCCCGTGGAACACTTGGCCGTGCCGTTCTCCGTGGTAGTCGGAACCCGCGGTTACCAGCAAGCCGTGTCTGTTCGCAAGGGAGGCGTACTTGGCCTCGTCCTCGGGCGTATGATCGGAATGATACGCCTCGATTCCGTCGAGCCCCTCGCCGATCAGCTCGTCTACGAGAGGGTCGTCGTGGTAAAGTCCCGGATGAGCCAGCACGGCGGTTCCGCCCGCCTCATGAATCCAGCGGATCGCTTCCGAAGGATGAATCCGGGGAGGGTTCACATAGGCCACTCCCGTCTTGCCGAGGTAGCGCTCGAACGCTTCCTCCATGCTGGACACATAGCCTTTGGCGATGAGTGCCTGCGCAATATGGGGCCGCCCTATCGTCTCGTCCGGCCGCGTCTTGCTTACACCCGCCAACACTTCCTCCATCGTAACGGCAAGCCCTAGCTCGTTCAGCCGGGCTATCATCATCTCGTTGCGCGTCTCCCTGACGTCTCTCAGCTGCCGCAGCCGATCCAAAAAGACGGGATCGCGTTCGTCGATGCCGTACCCGAGGACATGGATGTCCTGTCCTCCTGCCACGGTACTGATTTCGACGCCGGGAACGACCTTGATTCCTAATTTCTCCCCTTCCTCTACCGCTTCCTGAATGCCTGCCACCGTATCATGATCCGTAATCCCGATCGCGGCAAGTCCGGCTTCTTTGGCCAGCCGGACGTTCTCGGCCGGAGGCTGCGTGCCGTCCGACGCTGTCGTGTGGGTATGCAAATCCGCGTATCCGCTCATCTAGCGCCTCCTATCTGCGATGTGTTCACGGTTTTCTTACTTCCTTATGTACTTGAATCGGATTGCGACCCGCTGCTCCCCGGGCGGCCCGGCGGCTCTGTTACAGCCAGCGGTTCAGGTCCCGTTCCCGGATAAAGGTAAGGAACGTGACGGCCGCTAGCGGAAGCAGAGCCGCTTTTAAGTATAAAACATAAAAGCTCCGTTTGAAGCGGACGCCCTCGATCCGCTTGGCTGCGAGCACACCAAGCGCCAGCTCGTGCTTGACTGAGCTCTCGGAGAGCACAGTGACGCCAAGCCCCGCCTCCACCGCGGATTTGATGGCACCTGTGCTGCCGAGCTCCATATCGATCCGCAGGTCGGACGGATCCAGCCCCTGGGCGCGCAGCTGCTCCTCCATCACCTGCCGAGTGCCGGATCCCTGCTCCCTCAGTACGAAGGGGCAGCCTCTCAAATCGCTTAGCGTCACCTTCTCCTGACGGCCCAACGGGTGTCCCGCCGGGACAATGAGAAGCAGCTCGTCATCAAGCACCGGCTCGGTATGGATGTCCGGATGCTGGACCGGCGCTTCGATCAGCGCGAACGTCAGCTCCTGACGGAGGACGTGCTCCAAGAGGCGGGTCGTGTTCGTCACCTTCATGTTGACGGTCAGCTCGGGAAATTCCTTGGCGAACGGTCCCAACAGGCGGGGAAGAATATACTCCCCGATCGTCAAGCTGGCGCCCAGCTGGAGGTGACCCTGCTGCTTCTTGGCGAAACGGGACATCTCGCGGTCGGCCTCCTGCATGAGTCCTATGAACCGCGTGGCGTATGGCAGCAGTGCCTGACCCGCCTCCGTAAGCTCGATCTTCTTGGTCGTGCGGCGAAACAGCTTGGCTCCGTAGTAATCCTCCAGCCCTTGTATCTGCATCGTCACCGCTGGCTGCGTCATGTGCAGCGCCTGGGCGGCGCGGGAGAAGCTGCTCTTCTCGGCCACGGTATAAAACAGATGAAGCTGATGGAACGTCGGCGCCATGGAAGTCGCCTCCTTTTCCCCCTCATTATACCATCATTCCCTTGTTGCTAAGCAAACGAACGAATCCCGGGGAGAAAAGAAAAATAAGCAAACGGATCCGCTCCGTCTGCTTATGGAACCAATAGCGCAAGGCGCTATCTTCGCTTGCGGCTGTTCTTGATCAGCGTCATGCGGCGGGAATGCCGCAGCCAGGAGTAATAAGACTTCAAATCGCGCAGCTCGATCGTCTCCGACATGCGGCCGAGAAAGGTGACGACGATCATCTTGTGGAGGGGATTGCCGGCAATATCGGTTTCCTGCTCGATTCGGGTAAACTCGGCCACCATCACGAGATCGTCGTCAATGAGGTAGACGTCCTGCTCGTTTCGGTAGTAGGGCTTAATGTAGCCCTCCTTCAGTTTCATCCACAAGAAGTCGCTGATCTGCTCGAGCGTGGGATCCCCGCTCTCCACCCGACTGATCCATCTGGTTCTTGCATGGTGTGTAATGACGATGTCGGCAATTTTCTTGTCGGCCAGCGGGACGTAAAACGGCTCGTACGTGCTCCACCGGTCCATAACCTTATCCCTCATAAGGTGACTCCCTTCCTGAAAAAACAGGACGACCAGACTATAGCGAAACCGATTACATTCATTTTACTTCATTTTATTTCGGATTCCAATGAGGGATTCAGAAAATAATTACAAAGAATAAAAACGTGTTTTGTCCGGCGTGTTGCTGGTATACTCAGTAGGGATCTCGCTGCGAAGCGATTTTTCCACCTTGTTCACATACGGCAGCCGCTGGATCGCCCGCATCGTCTCCTCGAGACGCTCGGTATGCACATACATGGCGACGTACAGCAGCTTCTTGGACATGTAATGGACCGTGCCGTACCGCTCCAGATTGCGGGCGGGTTTCAGATCGGTAACCCATACGATCAAACCGGTTCGTTCCGTAAACATCTCTCGTTCCTCTTTTCTATCATCAAGATTAGGATGCAGGTGACAAGCTATGAAAGACTCTACAGTTCTGGTTCATCTAATCCGCGGCCCGCTTCTCGAAAGCCTGCACCGCGGTCATGCCGCCGTCGTGGATAACGAGGGACGCCTCCTCTATTCGGCCGGCAATCCCGATACGGTCACCTTCGCCCGGTCGAGCGCCAAGCCGCTCCAGGCTCTCCCCGTTCTGGAATCGGGAGCCGCCAGACGATTCGGAATCACCCCGAAGGAAATCGCCCTGCTGTGCGCTTCCCATAACGGAGAAGAAGAGCACATCGACACGGCCGCGGGACTGCTGGCCAAGCTCGGACTCGGGGAAGAGGCACTGCAGTGCGGTCCGCATGACCCGTTCCGTCCGGCGGCAGCCCGCAAGCTGGCCGAGCAAGGACGGAAGCCGAGCCGGCTGCACAACAACTGCTCAGGCAAGCACTCCGGCATGCTGGCGCTCTCGCTCCAGCTCGGTGCTCCGGTCGATACCTACATGGAGACCGATCACCCGGTTCAGCGGCTCATGCTGGAGACGGTGGCTTCCATGAGCGGCACGGCAACGGACCGGATCCCGCTCGGTACCGACGGCTGCGGTGTCCCGGTCTTCGGGCTGGCCCTAACCAGCTTGGCTCGCGCATTCGCCAGACTGGGCAAGCCCGACGGTCTTGCCGATGCCCGCCGAGACGCTTGCCTGCAGGTACTTGATGCCCTGCGGAGCCACCCGTTCCAGCTGGCGGGAACCGACCGTTACGATACCCGACTCATTGAGGTAACCGGGGGCCGCATCATCGGCAAGATGGGTGCCGAAGGCGTCTTCGCGCTCACTGTACCCGAGCATGGCATCGGGCTGGCCCTCAAAGTCGAGGACGGAGCCGCCCGCGCGCTCTACCCAGCGGTGACGGAGGCGCTCAAGCAGGCGGACCTGCTGCGGCCGGCAGAGCTCGAAGCGCTTGCTTCGTTCCACAAGCCGGACGTCACGAACTGGGCAGGCCGCGTCGTCGGCCGGATCGAGCCTGTCTTGCAGCTGCAGAAGGCGTAGGCGCTAACGGTGCAGCGGTGTAAAAAAAGCGGGCAGCCGGACGGCTACCCGCAACCTCCGCTGCAGCTTCCTCCGGAAGAGCAGCCGCCGGAGCAGCCTCCATCCGTCAGCGCTTCATCGGCACCAGGAGTCTTGATCGTCTCCGAAATGGAACGAGCGATCATCTTCGTAACACTGTGGAGCAGATCGTCCAGCCGGGATTCGGCTTCCTTGAACCGGCGGATCGTCTCGTGCGCGTCCATCTTGGCCTGAAAGTCGCGGACCGCATCCATCGCGGCGTGATAGTCGGGATGAAAATGGCCGAAGCGCTCGCACTCCTCAAACTTGTCCTTATAGCGCTGGAACTCTCTCACCAGCCGGTGGACCTCCGCATCCTCCTTCATCCGTCGCTTCCAATATAAGTAATCCACCACTTCGGCGGAACCATTGATACGGTCGCCCAGATCATAGGCTTCTAGAAGAAGGGTGGACATGTCCAGGGCATAAGCTTCCATCGTGCTCATGGGGCATTGTCACTCCATTCTTGTCTTTGCTTCACCCCTCCATCATACCATGAAACACGTGGAAATGGAGTATTTTTTGCTTCAATGCAGGAGAGCAGCTCGCCATTGGAGATACAGCCGGCTCCCTGTTACTGGCGCGGCGGAAGCAGCAGCTGGATGCTGGACCAGGCGGAGAGCGGCTCCCGTACGGACGATTCGTCCGCCGAATACCCGATTGCGATCCACTCTCCCTCCTGCTGGACGACCCCGAGCGGGTGTAGCGTCCGCTCACGCGAGCCGTCTGCCGAGCGAAGGAGGAGAGATGCCCGCCAGCTGACCGCCTGCCGAGCGATCTCCACGCGTGTCGACAAATGACAGGGGCGGCATTCTCTGAGCCACGCGGCGGGCACTTCCCGCCAGCCGGGGAACAGCTCTTCGTACACAGGGATGGATACGGCAAGCTCTTCCTGCCCCCGGTTCGGCTGGATCAGGAGCCGGAAGGTGCCCGGGCAAGCTTCCTCTCCACTTCGCCCGGTAACCGAACTCCGAGCTTCGCCCCCCGTTCCGTCTGGAAATAGCAGGCTGTCCTCCTCCAGCCCCTTCTCTCCCACTTGCTCGCCGCCGGTCCAATGGGCGAGCATCCGCTCCACCGACTCGGGGAGGCCAGAATAGGCATGCTCCCTAAGAAAAGCAAGCAGGTCCCCGCCTTTCCATCCTGCTCTCAACGCCGACGTGCAGCTGTCACGCGAGAGGCTGTAGATGCTGACGACATCCGCCACCTTTCGCTCCGCCAGCGTCTCGAGCCTCCATCGGGTCTCAAGCGGCAGACCTGGCGGGACGATGATCTCGAAATCCGGCTGCACGTAAAAATGGGCTCTTCCACTTGCGGCGGATGGTTCACTCTCCTCCTGCGGTCCCCACATCGACAGCGGCCACCGGACAGCCGGCTCCCCGTCCCTCGTCCTCCCCGTCTCCAGCCAGCCGAGTGACGCTAAGGGACGCAGCCATCTGCGGGCCAGCTCCTCGCCCGGCAGCTCCGCGTCATTCTCCCCTTCCGCCCTCGAAGCGCAGCAGGAAATAGCCCCCGCCCGCTTAAGCACAGCCGTCAAATCGAAGACACGGACCCATTCGCCCGCCTGCTGCCGTTCCAGCAGCAGGACGGCGAGCTGCAGCCAAGCAGGGAACAGCGGGAGGCAGAGCGAACGCCAATCCTCGTACAGCCTAGCCGCGCGGAATCGTTCCGATTCGCCCAGCCAGCGGGCGACGCGCTCCTTGACCGGGCTGAGCCGGCCCGCCTCCTGCCGGACAAGCCCTTCCCGCAGCAAAATGTCCAGCACAAGCGCCACCGATTCGCTGTAGACGTCGCAGTGGACGTACGCGAACCCGACCGCCCGCAGTGCAAGCGGGTCGACGCGCAGCCGTTTCTCGAGCTTGGCCAGCGTCCGCTTGGCCAGTGTTCCTCTGGCTGTTACCGCGGCCGGCTCCTTGCTCAGGGCAAGCAGCGCGGCGAACAGGTCGGCCTGCAGCCCTCTCGCTTCCGAGGCGGGCTCCTGCAAGTCCGCTTCGGCGATCTCAGCCGTCATGCCGCCGAATCCGCTGAAGCCTTCCGCCAGCCCTTCTTCCGCGCACCCCAGCGGAATCCGGATGAGGTGCTCGCCGAAGCCTTTGCGCACCGCCTGCACCCAGCCCTTTCTCCGGAGGCCGGCTAGAGCCAGCGCTACCTCAGCCCCCGGGCGTCGTATGGCCTCAGCCAGCCGCTCGATCGTCTTGTCGTCTGCGGTACCAAGGCCATGCCGGATGAGCAGCCCGCGCCAAACCGCCGCTTCGGAGGCCGACAGCGAGGAGAAGCTCCTGCTTCCCTGACCTGCCCCTGCCCCTTCGCCTTCGCCCGATAGTGCCCGTGACGAAGCGCCGGTCGTCCCGCCAGACTTCCGGCTGCCGGCTGCCCGGTTCTCCTGCTGCTGCCAAGCCTTCAGCACATCAACGACCGTCAACGCTTTTCCTCCTCTCTAACCGGCATGCTCGGCGCCGAAGCGAACCTGCCGCCGTTCTTGTCCGGCTGCCCTGCTGCGCCCGTCATGTCCCGGGCGTCAAGCTCCTCCACTTGGTATTCATAGCCCTGCTCAACGAGGAACAGCTGCCGGTGAAAAGAGAAATCCTGTTCCCGGGTCCCCTCGCTGACGAGTGAATAGAAGTAGGCCTCTCCGCCTGCCCGTTTGGGGCGCAGGATTCGTCCCAGCCGCTGCGCCTCCTCTTGGCGCGATCCGAAGCTGCCCGACACTTGAATCGCCACGGCCGCATCGGGCAGATCGATGGCGAAGTTGGCGACCTTGGAGACGACAAGGAGCGTAATCGTTCCCTCTCGAAACTTCTGGTACCATTCCTCCCGCTGTTCATGAGGCGTTGCGCCGGTAATGAGAGGTGCCCCTGTCCGCCGGGCCAGCTCCTCGAGCTGCTTCAGATACTGCCCAATAATCAGCGTGGGCTGTCCGGCATGCCGCTCGAGCAGTAGGAGCACCGCATCCGCCTTCCCCGGATTCTCGGCCGCGATCCTCAGCTGCTGCCGCGCGGCGGCCTCCCGGTACTGCCTTCCGTCCTTGTCGTTCAGGCGTACGAGCAGCTCGCGGCACCGGACGGTGGCGATCCATCCCTGCCTCTCCAGCTGCTTCCAGGGCACCTCGTAGCGTTTGGGGCCAATGAGCGAAAAGACTTCCTTCTCGCAGCCGTCCTCCCGGATAAGAGTAGCCGTCAGCCCGAGCCGCCGGGTCGCTTGAATATCGGCTGTTACGCGAAAGATCGGAGCGGGGAGCAGATGAACCTCATCGTAGACAATCAATCCCCAATCTCGTTCGTTGAACAGCTGCATATGGCCGAAGGGGTCGTCCTTGCTCTTGCGGTGGGTCAGAATCTGGTATGTCGCGATCGTGACCGGTCGAACCTCCTTCGTCGCCCCGTCGTATTCCCCGACCTGATCCTCCCCCAGATCCGTCTTGTCCAGAATTTCCCGCTTCCACTGACGGACGGACGCCACGTTCGATGTTAGGATGAGCGTAGCGCACTGCAAACGGCTCATCGCGGCGATGCCGACGACCGTCTTGCCGGCTCCGCATGGAAGGAGCAGCACGCCGCTTCCCCCCTGCCCGTCCTCAGAACGATAAAAGGCGTCTACCGCTTCGCGTTGATAGTCCCGAAGCTCGAATCTCGCCCTTCCTTCCCGATCGGGCTGCAGCCGGATCGGAAGCGATTCGCCGACATGAAAGCCGGCCTGGTCCTCCACCGGGTACCCAAGCTTGAGCAATTCTTGCTTAAGCAGTCCCCGGGCATGAGAAGGAACAAGGGCCGTTCGGGGGTCCAGACGCTCGCCGAGCCAAGCGGTAAGCGAGGAATATCCCCGCAGCTCATTCAGAAGCGCGGGGCTTTTGGACACGAGGAGCAGTCTCCCGCCCTCCTCCTCCAGGTGCAGCAGCCCGTAGCGGTCGGTCAGCTGGAGAAGCTCGGCCCGTACGGACGCCGGGACCCCGAATTTTCCATACTCGGTCAAAAAATCGATCATCTCGCCAGGCTTCATTCCACAGGACATTGCATTCCAGAGCGACAACGGCGTCATCCGATACGTATGCAGCTGCACCGGACTTTTTACCAAGTCCGCGAATCGGCTGAGCGTCAGCCGGACCGTCTCGAATTCCGGATGCTGCGTTTCCAGAAGAATCGTAAAGTCGTTAAGTACAAACAAAGGCGGCTCCTGCCTTACCGACATGCTCATCCCTCCGTTCTCTCTTCCTGCGTCTTTCTCAGTATGAAAGAAACGAGAGCAAATTAAACGTCTGCTGCGGGAGCACCCAGCCCGAACCGCCCTCCGCCTCCTTACCGGCCATGCGCAAAAAAGCCTTCCCCCGATCGGGAGGAAGGCAGGAAAACCGCGGCATTCAATACGTGATCCGAACGGTCCGGGTCGGGTCGTCGTAGTCAACCGTGCCGCCCAGCAGGTTGGCGAGCAGACGGACCGGAACGACCGTACGCGGATTGTCCGTCTCACGGAACGCGAGCTGGGCAGGCGTGTCCGTGTAGTACGCTTGGCCGTTAACCTCGTAATAAGGCCGGTCTACATAGAATAGGATCTTCTGGCCGTCCTTGAGATAAACGGCCGCCCGTTTGGCATTGTCCCAGTCGATCGACGCGCCCAGCGCTTGTCCGATGTCGCGGACGGCCAGGTACGAAATGCCGTCCCGGATGAACGGCTTCACGAGCAGAGGAGCGCGCACGCCGTCCAGCGTATAGCTGGAGGCATCCAGGCCGAAGGTGAACACATGTCTCGGCTGGGCTATCGGAGCTGCTGGTACGGAGGCTCCTCCATGCAGAGCGAGACGCCCCGCGCCAGGCTTCGCTTCCGTAGCAAACGTCCATGCCTGTTCCTTCCATTCGCTTCTTCCGTCTTCATACTGCACCTGAAAGCGTACATTTGCTTTGTAGCGTTGCCCCGCCTCAAGCGGGTGCTGGGGAATAAGCAGCATCTGGGTCGTAAGCCTGTCGTCGTTAGACGCGCTGCTTCTGAGGAGCGGAACCCGGGTGCCGTCCGGGCCGGTCAGCTCCGCATCCTGCAGCACGGCCTTGTCCACTCCGCTGCCGTATACACCCAACAGGATCGGGTACCCTACCGGATACCGGGTGCCGGGATGCACCCGCAGCGGGTCCGGCAGCTCGTTGCCGTTCCAGCTGACCGGCACTCCCCGATCCCCTTCCCCGGGCGTTATGACGACCGTACTCTGGCTCCGCTCCTCGGCGAAGCCGAACAGCAGGACGTGATACGGCCCTGCCTGGGCGTAACCAATCTCGGTTAAGGCCGGATCGAGGAACGGCATCCGGTGATAGGGAGCATCGTAGAGGTCATCTACCGCCTTGGTCGGAGTTGCATTCTCCTGCTGGCTGATGTCCTCAGCCGCCGATTCGTTCGCATAGCCGGCATACTGGAGCCTTTCTCCCAAGGAGGCTCCGGTAAACCCCGGCTTGCCCGGCGTTTCCGTATGGGTGATCTGTCCGTTCAGCCGCTGATAGTCCGCATGGTATTGGGCGGCGAGGTTCAGCTGTCCGTTCAGCTCGACCTGAGGCAGGCCCAGCTGCCGGCGGATGTCGTTGACCGCCTTAAGCGCTTCCGAATGCGCCGCTGTCACGGCAGGCAGCGTCTCTACGGCTCCGTTCTTGACCGAGAAGGCCCAAGTATAGGTTTGGGGTTCGTAACCTTTCCATTCCAGGCTCAGCTTGACATTGTAGCCGCCGGGGGCGAGAGGCGCGGTCGGCTGATAAACGAACACGCTGCGATCGGCATCGTATTTCACCGGAACGGACGCTCCGTTCAGCGTCATGAGGGCTCGCTGCAGCGGCATCCCGTCGAATTTTACCTTCATTTGAATGGACGGATAGGCATAGCCTACCGTGCCGCTCGGGGACGGCGGCCAAGTATAGTAGATCGAAGATTCGGCGGACGCTTTGCCGGGCAGCCCCAGCGCTGCGCCGGAACCGAGCAGCAGAGCGAAGACCAGGAACGTTCGGGCCAGAAAACGCTGGAGACTGTTGCACGGGGCAAGCGATCGGAAAACGGACATGTCCATCTCCTCCTCTAGGTTGTCTTGGTATAGATTAACTATAGAGGGGCGGAGTTGAATCTGTCCAGGCAAGAACATGGGAAAAAAGCCCCCGTTTCGGGGGCTTGGTCCGGGAAAAGAAGGGTCAGTGAACGGAAGTCCGGTCGTCAGCTTCGGAAATTTCGCTTAGGGCCTCACCAGCCTCGCTCTCGAACAAGTGACGGACCGCCATGTCGCCGATAGCGACTACGCCAACCAGCTCGCCGTTCTCGACGACCGGCAGCCGGCGGATTTTGTGCTTCGCCATCAAGCGGGCGGCATCGTCAACCGTGGTGTCCGGATCCACGGTTTCGGTGTCCCGGCTGATGACCTTTTCAACAGCCGTCGAACCGGAATGCTTCTCAGCATAGCCGCGGATGACGAGGTCTCGGTCGGTCACCACGCCGATCAGCTTGCGTCCTTCCACAACCGGGATGAACCCGATGTCGTGCTGCTTCATCTTCACCGCGATTTCGTACACATTGTCTTGAGGCGAAACGGTAACGATATCCGTAGACATGATATCTCTGACTTTTCTCACACGATTCCCTCCCGGGTGATAAAGATGGGGGTCAAGTCCCGTCTATAGAATCCCCCTGGGCCGGGTTTCGATGCTTGGTAAAAACATGCCCGGTGCCCACCGGACCGACGTCAACCCCGCCGATGCTGGTACTCCAGGCACAGCTCGGCGAGCAGCCGGGCCGCCGTCAGCATCGCCTCCTCGTCGATATCGAACCGGGGATGATGATGCGGCGCCGTGATGCTGCGCTCCTGATTGCCGGCACCGACAAGCAGGAAGCATCCTGGCACCTTGTTCAAGTAGTAGGCAAAATCCTCTGCCGCCATAATGAGAGGGGTGCGGTCCGCTCGTTCCTCTCCGAAAAGGCGGCCGGCCAGCCGAAGAGCGCGCTCCGTTTCGCGCTCGTCATTCACGAGGGGCGGATAGCCCTGCTTGTAATCGAGCCGGAACGACGCCCCGTGCATGGCGCATGTCTGGCTGACGATGGCCTGCAGCCGTCCTTTGATCAGCTCCCTGACTTCTTCCCGGAAGGTGCGGACCGTCCCCGTCATCACGCAGCGGTCGGCTATCACATTGAAGCTCGATCCGGCGTGAAAGGAGCCGACGGACACGACTGCCGCCTGGGTCGGGTCCACGTTCCGGCTCACGATCGTCTGCAGCGCCACCACGAGCTGCGAGCCGATCGCTATGGCGTCGACCGTCTCGTGAGGGAGCCCGCCATGCCCGCCTTTGCCAACGATCTCGATCGTGAATTCGTCCGCCGCCGCCATCATCGGTCCCGGCAGACTCCGGACCTCTCCCGTAGGAAGAGGCGACCACAAATGGACGCCGTAGATGACGTGGACACCCTCCAACGCCCCGTCCCGGATCATGGGCATCGCCCCGCCCGGCGTCGTCTCCTCCGCCGGCTGGAACAGAAAGACGACGTCCCCGATCAGCTCCTCCTTGGAGGCCGCCAGCAGCTTGGCTACGGCGAGCAGAACCGCCGTGTGCGCATCGTGCCCGCAGGCGTGCATGACGCCGGGGACGGCGGAGGCGTATTCGCATTCCTTCTCGTCCTGGATCGGAAGCGCGTCCATATCGGCCCGCAGCGCGACGACCGGTCCCGGGCGTCCGCTGCGCAGTCTCGCCACAATGCCATGGCCTCCGACGTTTCTTCTGACCTCAAGGCCGAACGCTTCCAGCCGGTCGGCCGCGAATTGCGATGTTGCCCTCTCCTGATAGGACAGCTCCGGATGCTTATGCAGATGCCTGCGCCAGGCGACCATGTCCGGGTATAATTCCATAAGACGTGCCCCGAACTCCATGCCACCATTCCTTTCTAGACCGCCGTTTTTCTTCATTGTACCAGACGCATTTCGGCTTTCCCACTCGGGACCGCTTTCGGTTCGCATTTTTCCCCTCCGATAGCTGTCTCAAGCCCCAAAAGCTTGCACAAGTTTGGGAAACATACTATCATGGAACTGATATACGCGCCTATGGCGCGTATGCTGGATTACCAACGGATACGCCAATAGAGAACGGAGGCTTTTTCAAACATGTTGATCACAAACTCTGGCCTTACCGGCATGCAGGCCGACCTGGCCACTCTCGACGAAGTTGCCGAAAAAACCGGATTCGTCCGCTGGCAGTGGGAATATTACCGCGCCACCTACGACTATAAGATTGAGGATGCCGGAAATGAGTACTACCTGCGTATCAATGCCCGCGCGGAAGTGGGCAAGCTGGAGAGTCCGCATGCGATTCTGAAGCTCGAAGATACATACATGGGGAAAGCTACGTTCCCGCATGGGCTGGACTACGAGAGCCCAATCCCTCAAAAGATTCAGCAGCAAGCTTCCCAGAAACTCCAAGAGTTCAAGAACCTGCTGAGCCAACAATAATAGGCGGATTCCATGAATCCCCCAAAACGCGGAACACCGGATTTCCTGCTGCTGATTCTGACTTTTGTCCTGGCCCTCTTCGGTTTGCTGATGGTTTACAGCGCAAGTTCCATGACATCGTCGTATTATAACGAGGGAAATTCCTTTGTTTACTTCAAGCGGCATGCCATTGCAATGGCGCTCGGGTTTTTCGCAATGTTAATCGGAATGAATCTCCGCTATCAGGCGCTGCGCAAGTGGGTGGCGCCCTTCTTCTTGGTCGTGCTCGTCCTGCTCGTGCTCGTCCCCTTCTTCGGGAACGGCAAGGTAACGACAGGGGCCAATAGCTGGTTCTCGATCGGCCCGTTCAACCTGCAGCCGACTGAGTTCGCGAAGCTTGCGATTATCCTGTATCTCGCCAACCTGATCAGCAAAAAAGGAGAGAAGTTCCGGGATTTCAAAAAGGGGCTTCTTCCCGCCCTGATTATCATCGGCACGATCGCCGGTCTGATTATGCTGCAGCCCGACTTCGGGTCTTGCGCCGTCCTGGTCGGAGGCTGCCTCTTCGTGCTCGTGGTCGGAGGAGCGAATCTGAAGCACCTCGCCATGCTGGGCGGAGCCGGCCTCGTGCTTGGAGGCCTCGTGGTCGGATTGGCGATTATGCTGAGCGGCGGGCTGGATGGATACCGGGTAGACCGGTTTCGGGTGTTTCTCGATCCATGGGTCGATCCCTTGGGCATTGGGTTTCAGATCATCCAGTCGCTGTTTGCCTTCGGGCATGGCGGATTAACCGGAGCCGGGTTCGGGCAAAGCATCCAGAAGCTGCATTACCTGCCCGAAGCGCACAACGACTTTATCTTCGCTATCGTCGGAGAAGAGCTGGGCTTCATCGGCACTTCCATCTTCTTGCTCGTCTACTTGCTGTTTCTATGGAGAGGGATCATCGTCTCGCTCCGCAGCACCGATGCCTTTGGCATGATTACCGGCATCGGCATCGTGAGCATGATCGGCATCCAGGCGTTGATCAACATCGGCGGGGTCACGAACAGCATTCCGATGACCGGCGTCACTCTCCCGTTCATCAGCTACGGCGGCTCTTCCATTCTGGCGACGCTGGCCGGCATGGGGATCCTCCTCGGCATCTCGCGCGAGCAGAACCGCCCGGTGCCGCCTCCCAAGGCGAATACCCGGTCCACTGGACGTTAGCCGGCTGCTGGACAAGCACAAGAAAGAACCAGAACTCTCCGAGTTCTGGTTCTTTTTGTATGGACTAATTATGGGAGGCAGGCTTACTTCACCCGGGCCGGGTCTTCCGTTTCATCCTCGCGCTCCCGGAAGGCCACGCCTTCGACCTTCACGTTCACTTCTACGACGCGCAGTCCCGTCATGTTCTCGACGGCTTCCCGAACGTTCAGCTGCATCTGGCGGCAGACGTCCTGAATATGGGTTCCGTATTGAACGATAACCCGCAGGTCGATAGCGGCTTCCAGCGCGCCGACCTCTACGGTTACGCCCTTTTGCGCGTTTTTGCCGCTGAGCCGCTTGGCCCAGCCTTCCGAAATGCCGCCGGACATCCCGGCGATCCCTTCGGTCTCCAGCGCAGCTAGTCCCGCGATGGTGGAGACGACATCATCGGAGATACGAATGAACCCATCCTTCTCTTCCGTCATTTCCAATCCCTCCTTTTGGCTCCATTATAATGATTTGACCATTCCCCCGTCAACGAAGTAGGTCGAGCCTGTCAAATAGGTGTTCCGGGGCGACAGCAAAAACGCTGCGAGGTCCGCCAGCTCCTCCGGACGTCCATAACGCCCGAGCGGGATCTGAGCTTCCATCGCCTTCCGAATCTCCTCCTCGCTGCGGCCCTCCCGCTCTGCACGGGCGCGGTCGAGCTCCTGAATCCGATCGGTCTCTATTCGGCCGGGGCATACCGTGTTGACAAGAATGCCGTCAGGCCCGAGCTCGACGGACAGCGTCTTCATAAGCCCGGTCACGCCTGTACGCATCGTATTGGATAGCACTAGACCCGGGATCGGTTCTTTGACGGACGTGGAGGCAATGGTGACAATTCGGCCGCCTTGCTGCTTGAGAAGCGGATAAAAGCCGCGAACCAGCCGGACGACGCTCATCACATTGGTGGCAAATGCCTTCTCCCAGGCCTCGTCGTCGAACGACAGGAACCCGCCCCCCGGAGGGCCGCCGGCGTTGCACACCAGCGCATCGATCGATTCCCGCTCGGCGGCAACCTCCTTCACGAACGCTTGAAGAGAGCCGGCGTCGGATACGTCTACTGCTCTGGCGATCACTTCGGTTCCATGCTTCTTCAAAGAGGCAGCCGCCTCGTCAATGCTCTCTCGGTGACGGCTGCACACGATGAGATTGGCACCTTCCTCCGCCAGCTTGTCCGCAATGGCGAAGCCAATCCCTCTGCTGGCCGCCGTAACGACGGCCCACTTTCCTTTCCACTGCAATTCCATAGACTAAATCTCCTTTCGTTCATGAAAATGATTCCCCCTCCCCAACCGGCGCTCTGGGGTGTAGACTAGGAAAGCGGCCCAAAATTTGATAGGTTGTCGGCGAAAACGGGTATTCTACATAAAGATGGATCAAGCCGTGCGAGTTAGACATTTCGAGTCTGAGGTGATACGAATTGAGAAAGCATCTTTTTAACATCGGCTTGATCGGCACCTTCGTGCTGAGCGGCGTCGCTCATTATGCCGGGTTCCCCAATACCCTCCAGTTCATAGTGGCCTGTCTGGCCATCGTGTTCGTAGCGGGCTTCCTCGGAAAAGCGACGGAAAGCGTCGCCCATTATGCCGGCGACCGGATGGGCGGATTCCTGAACGCCACGTTCGGCAACGCCGCGGAACTCATCATTGCCATTATTTTAATCAAAGATGCGGTAAACGGCAATGTTGCCCTGTTCGACATGGTCAAAGCCAGCATTACAGGCTCCATTATCGGCAACCTGCTGCTCGTCTTGGGACTCAGCGTGCTGGTGGGCGGCATCAAGTTCAAAACCCAGCGCTATAATATCGAGCTGGCGAATCACAATGCGTCTCTGATGATTCTCGCCGTCATCGCTCTGTTCGTGCCGGCGATGTTCGCCCATACGCTGGACGGCAGCAAGCTGAACACTCTCAGCCTGACGGTGGCCGTTATCTTGATTATCGCGTACTTCCTCTGGCTGCTGTTCTCGATGGTCACCCATAAGGACGCTATGCAGGATGAGATCGTGGAGCACGGCGACGCGGCTTGGTCCAAACCGCTGTCCATCGTCTTCCTCGTCGTTGCAACCGTCATGGTGGCGCTCGTCAGCGAATGGCTGGTCGGCACGCTGGAGGAGATTTCCCACAGCTTCGGCCTGTCGGAGGTCTTCATCGGCGCCTTCGTCATCGCCATTATCGGCAATGCCGCCGAGCACTCGGCCGCCGTCATGATGGCGCTCAAAAACAAGATTGGCACTTCCGTCGAGATCGCCGTCGGCAGCAGCCTGCAAATCGCGCTGTTCGTCGCTCCGGTGCTCGTGCTGGTCAGCGCTCTGATGGGCCAGACGATGAACATCGTCTTCACCACCTATGAGCTGGTGGCGATCGGCGTCGGCGTACTCATCACCAAATCGATTACCCGGGACGGGACGACGAATTGGTATGAGGGCGTCCTGCTGCTCCTCGTCTATCTTATTCTCGGCTTTGCCTTCTTCCTCGTGTAAGCTGGACGGCCGGCTCCACTCCGATAGGGAATAAAAAAAGAGTAACCTGATCGCTCGGGTTACTCTTTGTTCATTGCTTCATAAAGTTTGGCGAGGTTGCGTTCCAACTCGCTAAGCACTTGTTTGCCGACCATTTCATTGATTAGGCCCGCCCTCACCGCAAAATCGATTTCGCGGGACAAGCCGTACATTTGCGTATCCAATACTTCTTCGTATAAGGGACACTTGCGAGTCGTCAGATTCTCCATCTGAACCTCAATGAGGGTCTGTATTTTAGCGGCATCTTCTAGAAGAAGATTGTACGCCTTTTGATTTAGATTGAGCAGCAGCTCGGATGAAGACATCAAACTTCCCCCCCTGTATAGTCAAAACCGGTCCTATTCAATATATTAGTCTAAAACAACCTAATACACAAGATATTCCGAACAGGCTTCCCGAAGAACCTGGCCGTCCCCTTTGGGAAGACTACCCCTCGGCAAATAAAAAAAGATTCCCTGTTGCGGGAATCTTCGGGTAAAGCTGCTGCTCGCTATTCGGTCACGATGTCAATCGCCATGTTGTGCTTTGCGAACACATCCGCCATCGCCTGTTCGGCTTCCTTGGCGTCCGGTCCGTGCACATGAAGCGTATACTTGCCGGAGGCGGTCAGGGTCGTGAAGAGGCCCAGAATGCTCTTCACATCGATATACTTGTTATCATACTGGAGTACAATGGACGATTGAAATTGGTTCGCCGTTTGCGAAATGTCAACCACCGCTTGATTGCTGGAATTAGGCATAATGATCCCTCCGATAACTGTAATGGGCTTACGGTACCGCTGGTAATATGATACCGTGCCCTTACCCCCGACGCAAGAGATTTTGTGGCAAACCTGCCAGTATCCGCTAGTCCTTCAAATGCTCGGGGTTGAGCGGCTCGAGCTCCGGAATGACGAAGCGGCCGTCCTTGCGGATCAGCACATCGTCAAAGTAGATTTCTCCTCCGCCGTAATCCGGACGCTGGATGAGCACGATGTCCCAATGGATCGAGGACCGGTTGCCGTTGTCCGCCTCCTTGTACGCCTGTCCGGGCGTAAAGTGCAGGCTGCCGTCGATCTTCTCGTCGAACAGCGTGTCCTTCATCGGATGCTGAATATACGGGTTGAAGCCCAGGCTGAACTCCCCGATATAGCGTGCGCCTTCATCCGTGTCGAGGATCTCGTTGATGCGCTTCGAATTGCTGCTGGTCGCTTCGACGATTCTGCCGTTCTCGAATACGAATCGGATGTTCTCGAAGGTCGTTCCCTGATAGACGGACGGCGTATTGTAGCTCAGCACGCCATTCACCGAATCCCTAACCGGAGCGGAATAAACCTCGCCGTCCGGGATATTGCGCTGGCCGCAGCATTTGACGGAGCCGATGCCCTTGATCGAGAAGGTAAGATCGGTCCCCGGGGAAACGATCCGCACCCGGTCCGTCCGGTCCATCAAAGCCTTCAGCGGATCCATGGCCTGCGCCATCTTGGCATAGTCGAGGTTGCAGACATCAAAGTAAAAATCCTCGAATGCCTCGGTACTCTTACCCGCCAACTGCGCCATCGAGGCGTTCGGATAGCGCAGCACGACCCAACGGGTGTGCTTGACGCGCTGTTCCAAATGAACCGGCTTGCGGTAGTACAGGTCGTATAGTTTCATCTGGCTTTCCGGTACGCCGGAGAGCTCGTTTACATTCTCCCCGGACCGGATGGCCACATAGCAGTCCATCTGCTGCATCCGTTTCAGGTCAAGCTCGGCCCACGCCTCGATCTGTTCCTTCGTAGCGGAGTTTAGGACCGAAGCCAGTACCGTCTTGTCGCTCAGTTCGACAAAGGGCTGGCCACCTGCCCGGTAGACCTCCTCTACCAAACAGCGGACGATCTCCCGCTCGGACCCTTGCATATCGATGAGAACCTTGTCGCCCGGCTGCACCCTCATCGAATAACCGACTAGGTTATGGGCGAGCTTCTGTAACCTTGCATCTCTCATGGAACGCTTCCTCCTGTCAGTGAACTGCTGTATTCTTCTCTGTTGTCAGCAGTTCTTCCTTGTCATCTCGAATCTTTATTTGGCCTTGGCCATTCTCTTCTTTATCCAGTTGCCGACCAAGAGAAGACCAAGGAACACGAGCAGGAGCAGAAACAGCCTGCCCTTGTTTTCCTTGAAGTGAAGCAGATCGTGGCCGATCAGGCATTCCATCAAGACAATCGGCAGCTTACCGAGAGCTGTGGCCGCCAGGAAATGCCAAAATCGAACTTTCCCCGCTCCCGCCGCTACATTGATGGCGGAAGATGGAATGATCGGGATGAGGCGGCCCACCAAGATATAGAAAAATCCATGATTCTCCAGCTTATCGTTAAAGGATGCGATGAGGGGATAATGCTGCAGCTTCCGATTCACCCAATCCCGGCCCAAAAAGTTCGCCAGGAAAAAGGCGAGGATTGCCCCTACAATCGACATCGAATAATTGATTAGAAAGCCCCAATACAACCCGAACACCAAGACATTGGCTCCGGCAATGACGACGAATGGCAAAAACGGGACAATGGTCTGGATTACGACGGCGGCCATGCCGAGCAGCCAAGCGAACGGACCGAACGACAGAAAATAATCGGAAATGCGTTCGACGTTCACTTCACTGATCTTTCGAAAGAGACCGCCCTTGATCATCCATCCGACGAGAAGCAGCACGGCGATCACCGCCAACAATCCTTTTACGCCATCCATGACCTTCATGGATTTTTTCAAAATGTCTGGTGCCCCTCTCCCTAAGGTAATCTTGTCCATTGTACCATGTTCCGGTTCATTGGAAAACGTATCAAGAGGGAGTTTTTCCGCGAATGCCGGCGGTTTCTGGCGATAAAAGTCGACCAAACAAAAACCCCGCCCTCAAGACGGAGGGAGGGGCTTTGGTGTTCCGCCTGGCTCCAGATTGTAGGTGGCCAGCCATTTTTCTTCCGTAGGCTGGCCGTTCTTCTGGTAGCGCAGTGTGGTTTCGATCGTCAGTTGCTGAGGAAGTCCGCTTGAACGGTCCAGTTGGATCCGGTAACGGCCGTCGGCCGTTACCTGAGTTTTGAGCGCCTCTAGACGAGCTCCTGCCTCCGCCAGCTTGGCGTCCACTTCCGCCTTCAGCCGGTCGGCATCAGCGGGCCTGAGCTCGCTGCGCGCCTTCGTCAGCTTGGCCGATTGGTCATCGGCTATGCTCCGAAGCTCCTGGTTCCACTGCTCGACCACAAGCTTCGTCCACTGCTCCCGGTCGACGGAGACGGCGAGGGCTCGGCCCTGCCCGGTCGGGTCTCCCTTCTCCCATTCCGCCTTGCGGCCGATCGTCTCGAGCTGCAGCAGCTTGTCCACCGGATTCCAGTCGGGCGCGAGCGTTCCGCCTCCCGGCCCGGCAGCGGCTTCCTTGCTGCTTCCTCTGCCTTTGATAACGGAGCGTTGAGAGAACGATAAGCCAGCGGCCTGAATCTCAGAATGCCCTTCGAACACCAGATCGTTCCTCGCCTTGACCTTGGCGAGCATGGACTGTAGTGCTTCCTCCGGGTCCCCGCCTCCCGCCAGGCTGCAGGCTCCCGTCAGCGAGAGAGCTGCCAGCGGGAGAAGCAGCTTCTTCAAATGGCGCACGCGATCCCTCCGTTTTCGCAAGATGTCCTCCTTAGGATGGACCGCGGAACGGACGGTTATCCAGCAACAATCTGATTCTTGCCGCTGCGCTTCGCTTCGTACAACGCCATATCGCATTTATAGAATAGCGATTCCACGCTGATCTTGCTATCTTCCCAATGCCATTCGGCAATGCCGCACGATACGGTTACCTGGGGGTCGGTCTCGGCCACCACCCTCTGCAGGATGCGCTCGGCTATTTTGTGCATCTGGTCCTTGCCGATATGAGGAAAATAAACGGCAAGCTCCTCCCCTCCCCAGCGGGCTGCAATATCGCACAGCCGGATAGAGGAGCGGACGATATCGCTGACCTGAATAAGCACCCGGTCTCCGATCTGATGGCCGAACGTATCGTTGATGGCTTTGAAATTATCGATATCGAGAACCATGAGCGAGCCGCACAAATCCATCTTTTGCCGCAGGGTGATCTGCTCGTCGAGGTAGTGGCGAACCGATAGTCCGGTCAGGTTGTCCGTAATGACCATTCTCCGCACCTCGGCGTGGAGCAGCGCATTCGACAGCGCCAAGGAGATATGGCCGGCAAGCGCGTTCAGCAAGCGCACGTTCTCGAAGGAAAAATAGCTCGGCTGGCTGTGCGCAAGCAGAATGATTCCCTTGGTCTCGCCCTGGATTACGATGGGTGTGCCGAGCAGTGCGGCGGAGCCCGTCATGTCCATGAATTCAGAGGCAATCCGATCCTCGCCCTGTTCCCGATAATTCTCGAGAAGGATCGGCTCGCCGGAAGCCAGAATGACACCAGCAAATCCCTGTCCGCTGGTGAACCGGGCAAACCGCAGACGAGGCTCGGTGCACGCCTGCACCGTCAGCGTCTCCCCCTGCTTCTCGAGGATGCAGCAGCCTTCCGCCGCGAACAGGGCAGAGAGCTCCGTGCAGGCCAGCTTGTAAATGTCCTCGGCCTTCAGGCTTTTGTTCAACCGCGCGGTTACTTCATTAATAATGCGAAGCTCATCGATCAGCCGGTTCGACTGCTCGAACAGCTGCGCATTCTCGTACGCCGTCCCTGCCAGAGCGGCGAGCATCGAGAGAAACGACAAGTCGATGGCTTGGTCGAACGGTTCCTTCTTATTTATATGAAGAACACCGAACTTGGCCTGCTTGCCGCTGATCGGCAGAGCAATCTCCGTTGCCCCGTTCCCTCTGATGCCTTCTTCCCGAAGGATCGGCCTCTCCTCCCGGTATGCCCGCATCCCGATGTCTCCGGCGTCCATCAGCGCCAGCCTGCCCACATCCAGAACCCCGTCCAGTGGAGGCTGGCGCAGGGAGAGACGGACGTCCGTGTCTGGGTAAAGCTGCTTAATGGTGCCTACCATCTCGGTCAGCACCATTCTGGCCTCTCTCGATTCGTGCAGCCGTTGGGCAGCCGAGAACAGCCTGTCCTTCGTCTTCATCTCCTGCAGCAGTCTCTCCTGATCCTTCAACGTCAAACAGCTATCCGCCCCCCCTGCTGTTGGCGGAACAGCCACTAGCGAATAAAGCGCCCCCATCCAGAAGGCGAACAGGTCTTCCCGATCGGCGGGTAAGCCTAGCGAGACCGTCCCCACCCATTCTCCGGCGTCTGTATGCACCGGGTAATAGCGAAACGCTAGAGTTACGCCATCCCAAACAAGAGGCTTCGCGTCCCTGTTGTCTAGCGTCCCGCTCATTCGGGCGGCCAGCATGGCGTCTTCCGCAACGTGGCGTACTGGAACAAGTACCCCCTTCTCTCGTTCATGCTTATAGCAAGCTAGCAGGCTTCCCTGTGTGCTCGTTAGCCCAAGCCAGACATCCGGCTGGGTCTCCGGAACGCGAAACCGCCCCGCCCATTCGGCCACCAGGCGGGTGAGCTCCCGAAGCGTCGCATCGGGAGCGGCTGCTGCCGCCGTCTCTTGCAGCGCGCTCCGCATGCGAAGCGCGTACTCGGTCCATCCTGTTTTCTTATCCATATGTAAGCCCCTCTCCAGGGATCTTTTCTAGTTCCTATTTCCTATATTATATAGGAAAATACTCCCTGTTCACAAATCTTTTCTAGTTTCTTCTGCTCCCAACCATGCGGCGCTTGACAGGGGGTTCCCCGATCCTTTAAAATTATATGTTGAGTGGAAGCATTCTTTGCTTCCCGGATGGTCGTTAGAGTTGTGTCCACCCTCTATGGAATTGTTCCCGTACGGCCAGCGGCTGAACTAGTCGGACGGAGCTAGGGCGATCAAGTCCCGGCATGAATGAGACCAGCGCAATTCTGCGGCATCGATGGACTTTCAATCAAGTATACACCCAATTCGATCATCAAAGGAGAAGTTAATACAATGGCACGTTACACAGGCCCTAAATTCAAACTCAGCCGCCGCCTCGGTATTTCCCTGAGCGGTACCGGCAAAGAACTCAGCAAGCGTCCGTTCCCTCCGGGTCAGCACGGCCCGAACCAACGCAGAAAGCTTAGCGGCTATGCAATTCAGCTGCAAGAGAAGCAAAAGCTCCGCCACATGTACGGTCTGGGCGAGAAGCAATTCCGCAACCTGTTCGACAGAGCGACCAAGATGAAGGGCATCGCGGGCGAGAACTTCATGATCATGCTCGAAAGCCGCCTGGACAACCTCGTCTACCGCCTGGGCCTGTCCAACTCCCGTGCAGGCGCTCGTCAGCTCGTTTCCCACGGCCACGTAACCGTAAACGGCAAGAAGGTTAACATTCCTTCTTACATGGTGAGCACTGGCGACGTAATCGGCCTTCGCGAGAGAAGCCGCAGCCTGTCCGCTATCAAGGACGCTGTTGCTAACCGCACGCACGTCCCGGCTTACCTCGAGTTCAACGAAGCTGAGCTGGAAGGCAAGTTCGTTCGTATGCCTGAGCGCGCTGAGCTGTCCCAGGACATCGACGAGAAGCAAATCGTCGAGTTCTACAGCCGTTAATCGAATCTACCGAGACTCCGGAGCTTCTCCGGGGTCTTTTTTTGTTTGTCTCCCCCTTACAAAGCGAAAGCCCGAAAAAGCCGTTCCGCCAATACCCCGACGGGATTTGGCGGAACGGCTTTGTTTCGGGATGGCGGCGAATGGTCGATGATACGAGACGGATGAGATTACGACCCGTCCCAGTTGCCCCTCCCGGGCGGCTGGGAAAGAAGCGGCTAGTCTCGCTCCGCCAACTGGGGACACGGGCCGCTCATTGGTCCATCGCACAGACGCGTTGCACCCCCTCGATCCCCCTTCTTCTTAGGACAACCGGATCTTGGCGAATTTGCGCTTGCCTACTTGGACGATATCTCCGTCCTGCACCGCCACGTCTCCATTCGGGTCCTCCAGCTTGCGCTCGTTCAGCTTGACCGCTCCCTGCTGGACACTTCTTCTGGCTTCCCCGTTGGACGCCTGAAGCCCCAGCTGAACGAGCAGCTTGATAATCCGAATCGAGCCGTTGTCCAGCTCGGACGCGGGCAGCACAACTTCCTCAATGTCCTGCGGCAGCGCACGCTGCTGGAACACGGTGACGAAGTGCTGCTCCGCCTCCTCTGCCGCCTGCTCGCCGTGGTACATGCGGACGAACGTACGGGCGAGACGCATCTTGGCGTCCCTCGGGTGTGCGGCACCGGCATCGAGACCCGCCCGCAGCGCCTCCAGCTCTGCGCCTGGCAGATCGGTCGCCAGCTCGTAGTATTTGAGCATCAGCTCGTCCGGCACGGACATCGCTTTGCCGTAGATCTCGCTGGCCGGCTCGTCGATGCCGATGTAGTTGCCCAGGCTCTTGCTCATCTTGTTCACGCCGTCGAGCCCTTCGATCAGCGGCATCGTCATGGCGATCTGAGCCGGCACTCCGTATTCCTTCTGCAGCGTCCGGCCCATCAGCAGATTGAACTTCTGGTCCGTCCCTCCGAGCTCGATGTCTGTCTTGAGTGCGACGGAATCGTATCCCTGCATGAGCGGGTAGAAGAATTCATGAATGTGAATCGGCAGCCCGCCGCTGTATCGCTTGCTGAAATCGTCCCGCTCCAGCATTCGGGCCACGGTCAGCTTAGCCGCCAGCTGCACGACGTCGACGAACGTAAGCGGCGCCAGCCACTCCGAGTTGTAGTAGACCTTGGTCTTCTCAGGATGCAGAATCTTGAAGATTTGCTGCTTGTAAGTCTCGGCGTTGCGCTGGACGTCCTCCTCGGACAGCTGCTTACGTGTTTCGGATTTGCCTGTCGGGTCCCCAATCCGGCCCGTGAAATCCCCGATAATCAACTGGACCTGGTGGCCCAGCTCCTGGAATTGGCGCAGCTTGTGCAGCACGACCGTGTGACCCACATGGATATCCGGCGCCGACGGATCCAGCCCCAGCTTGACGTTAAGAGGCCGTCCGGTAACGACCGATTCCGCTAGCTTCGCCTTGAACTCCTCCTCCGGCACGATCTCGACCGCTCCGCGCTTCAGGAGCTCCAACTGCCGTTCTACTTCCGCCGCCTGCTCGGCGGCCAATGTCCATTCCTTCACGCCTACTCATCTCCTAGAAAAAAATAAAAAAGCCTCCTCGTCCACAAAGGGACGAGAAGGCTTTGTTCTCGCGGTACCACCCTAATTAATCCCCTCAACGGTTCCATAAGACCGCTGCCGAGGATTCACTCAAGCAAGAAATAACGGGATTGCCCCGGAAGAAGCTACTGGTCCTGTCCGATCTGCTAACGGCGGATAGGCTCGGTTCCCTTCTTCGGCTCCGGACAGTACTTCGGCTGCAGGCCCGTTCCGGTTCGCACCGACCACCGGCTCTCTTGACCGGGTCCCCTGCTCCTACTGCGGCAGTCATGCTGCCAGTCCATCATCGCGATTGCTATGGGATTGCTATTCAGTATACACATGCCGCCGCGTTTGTCAAATCGACTGCTTCTGACACCATTTTTTCATTTGTGCTATAATAGCGATGAATTCCTAACAAGATCGGGGTTGTTGCACACTTTATGTTCAAACGGTTCTTATCCATGTTCCGCCATCCCGCTGTGCGAAACACCGGGAGATACATGTGGTTGACATTCAAATGGCTGCTGTTCCTCGTTCTCATCGGAGGGTTTTTGGCGGGAGGTGCCGCAATCGGGTACGTATCCGCGCTCGTCAAAGACGATCCCATCCGTTCGAAGGAGGAAATCCTTTCCAAAATTGAAGAAAATGCCGTAACCGGTTTCGCTTATTTCAACGACGACACGGAGATCGGACAGCTGCGCACCGAAGAAGACCGGCGTCTCGTGACGCTGGACGAAATTCCGCAGACGATCGTCGACGCCGTTCTCGCGACGGAGGACGAAGACTTTTACGATCATATCGGCGTCGACGTCAAGAGCGTCTTCCGCGCGGCCAAGGAGAAGATTCTGAACGAAGACGTCCAGACCGGCGCCAGCACGATTACGCAGCAGCTGGCCCGCCGCGTGTTTCTCAATCTCGACCGCGAGATGAGCCGCAAGGTGAAGGAGATGCTGCTCGCTCTCCGCATCGAACGGACACTGTCCAAGGACCAGATCTTGACCGCCTATCTGAACAAGATCCCTTACGGTTCCGGCTCGAGCGGCTACAACGTCTACGGAATCAAGGCGGCCGCCATGGGCATCTTCGGCAAGGAGGATCTGAGCCAGCTCAATCTAGCCCAGAGCGCCTATCTCGCCGGACTGCCGCAGCTGCCCTCTCTCTATTCCGCCTTCAACAGCAAGGGAGAACGGGACGAGGAAGGACTCGAGCGCGCCATCAAGCGGCAGCAGCTCGTCCTCTCCCGCATGCTGACGGTAGGCAAAATCACCGAGCAGCAGTACCAGGAAGCGCTTAGCTTCGACATCAAGGGCTCCCTCGCCGAGCCGCAGCAAAAAGCCTACAATACTTATCCTTACCTCATGATCGAGGTGGAGAAACAGGCTACCGACGTTTTGCTGTCCGTCAAGCAGCCTGACGTCTACAAAAACAAGGATACCGATCCGAAAGCCTATAAAAACGGAGTCAAGGATATGCAGAGCGAGCTGCTGCGCGGCGGCTACAAAATCTACACGACGATCGACCAGCCGCTCTATGACGCCATGCAGGAAATCGCAAAGAACGACAAAAACTTCTTCGCCTCCAAAGATCCGGAGAAGCTGGAGCAAGTCGGCGCGGTTATGATGGACAACAAAACCGGCGCCATCCTCGGCATGATCGAGGGACGCAAAACCGAATACAATCACGCCATGCAGGCAACCCGCCAGCCGGGCTCCACGATGAAGCCGATCGCCGCCTATCTGCCCGCACTGGAGAAGGGGCTGATCCAGCCGGCCGGCATCCTTGACGATTCTCCGATCATTCTGAAGGACGGCAGCAAAGGGTTCCACATTCCGGAAAACTGGAATACCCGCTTCCAAGGTCTCGTTACGGCGAGGGAGGCGCTGAACCAGTCGCTCAATATTCCAGCCATCAAGCTGTTCGTCAATTCGGTCGGTACGAAGGACGCCTGGAACTTCGCCCGCCAGCTCGGCATCTCCACCATCACCAAGGAGGACGAGGGGGCGCTGACGGGGGTTATCGGCGGAATGTCCAAGGGCGTCTCGGTCATGGAAATGACGAACGCCTACACGTCAATCCCTAGCGGCGGCGTCTTCAATAAAGGCTATATGATCCGCAAAATCGAGGATCCGCAGGGCAAGGTCATCTATGAGCATAAATTGGATCCGAAGCAGGTCTATTCCGAGCAGACCGCTTATCTGATGACCGACATGCTCCGTACCGTCATCACCTCGGGGACGGGTGCCGACATCAAGTCGTTCTTCAAAAATTACGGCAAGATTCCGGTCGTCGGCAAGACAGGTTCCACGCAGGATGATATGGACGCTTGGTTCATGGGCTACTCGCCGGATATTACGGTGGGCGTGTGGATCGGGTACGACAATCCGAAGTACCTGCTCAGCAAGGACAATGGAACGACGCGGCATGCCATGAAGATATGGTCGCTCGTCATGGACGACGCGCTCAAGCTCCGGCCGGAGCTGTTCCCGACCAAGCAGTTCACGAAGCCGAACGACATCGTCGAGATGACCGTTTCGAACGTCTCCGGAAAGCTACCGAGCGAGCTAACGACAAGCGCTGGCCGTACCGTCACGGACTTGTTCAACCGCAAATACGTCCCGACCGAGGTCGACGACGCCATGGTCCGGATGAAGTATGTCGCCTATAATGGGGTCAATTATATCGCGCAATCCGACACGCCGGGCGATATGGTTCGGGAGAAGGTTGTGATCAAGCGGCCGGAACCGATCTCGGACGTCATAGAGAAGATCAAGGAACTGATGGCAAAGCTGCCGGACAAACAGCAGAAGCCGATCAGCCGCTTCATACCGAAAGATGCGGACATGGAGGCACCGACCCAGGTGGATCCGCGCAAAGACGACGGACAGTCGCCGCAGCCGCCCGGAAACCTCGTGCTGACGCGAAGCGGCGAGACCAACGGTCTCTCCTTCTCTCCTAGTGCAAGCTCCGATGTCGTCGGGTACCGGCTCTATCGAACCGACGGATTGACTTCCTTCCAGCGCGTGAACGGCAAGGTCATCCTGGCCGGTGAGGACAACGTCTTCCCCAGCCTGCCGTATTCCTACGGTAGCGGCTACTACGTCACCGCGGTAGACGTCGCCGGACATGAATCGTCGCCGAGCCGGATCGTCTTCAACGACAGCGTCAATCCGGGGCTTATTCTCAATCCTGGCCAGACAGGAGCCGGCAACGGCCTGAACGGCTCGGGTGGAGACGGGGCCGCAGACCGGGCGCCGGCCGCGCCCAAAGGGCTGACCGGCAAGCTGAAGAACAATTCCCTTCGTCTCGACTGGTCGCCGGGGGATGACAAGGAAAAGCCGAAGCAGTACATCATTTCGTACAGCGAGAAGGAAGCCGGGCCGTTCAAAAAAATCGGCAGCACGAACGGCGATACCAACTTCACCGTCTACAGCGCTCAGCTGGAAGGCTACTATCATGTAACGGCCGTCAGCGGCGGCAAGGAGTCAGCTCCCTCTTCGGCTTACCGGGTCAGAGCCCAGTAACCCTCCCTCCCCTCCCTTCGGTTCCTCGCCGGTTCCGGCGAGGCCACAGGAGAAGGGAACAACAAGAAGCGGTAACGAGACAAAGAAGAAGCCCTTCCCCTCCATACGGAGGGGAAGGGCTTCTGTCATGGATGGCCGTCTCGGCCAGGCGGCGGTAGCTGCCCGGTCCGCAGACGGTTCGATTAATCTTCGATGGTGGACAGGTCGCCGGTCGGCAGGTTCAGCTCCCATGCCTTCAAGACACGGCGCATGATCTTGCCGGAGCGGGTCTTCGGCAATTTGTCCTTGAACTCGATCTCCCGCGGAGATGCGTGAGCCGCGAGACCTTCCTTGACGAACTTGGCGATATCGGCCTTCAGCTCCTCCGAAGGCTCATAGCCGTCGCGCAGGGAGATGAACGCCTTGATGATCTCGCCGCGCACCGGATCCGGCTTGCCGATGACGCCCGCTTCGGCGACGGCCGGGTGCTCGACGAGCTTGCTCTCGACCTCAAACGGACCGACGCGCTCGCCGGACGTGTTGATGACGTCGTCAATCCGGCCCTGGAACCAGAAGTAGCCGTCCTCGTCCATATAAGCCGAGTCGCCCGAGATGTACCAGCCCGGAATCCGGAAGTATTCTTCGTACTTGCCCGGGTTGTTCCAGATCTTGCGCATCATCGACGGCCAAGGCGTCTTGACGGCAAGGTTGCCCATCCGCAGCGGCGGCAGCTCGTTGCCGTTGTCGTCGAGGATAGCCGCCTCGAGACCCGGAATCGGCTTGCCCATGGAGCCCGGCTTGATGTCCATCGCCGGATAGTTGCAGATAATGTGGCCGCCGGTCTCGGTCATCCACCAGGTATCGTGGATGCGCTTGTTGTAAACCTTGTAGCCCCAGCGAACGACCTCGGGGTTCAGCGGCTCGCCAACGCTCAGGACGTGGCGCAGCGAGGAGAGATCGAACTGCGTGACAATCTCGTCGCCGGCTCCCATGAACATCCGGAAGACCGTCGGCGCACTGTACCAGACCGAGATTTTGTAGCGCTCAATCGTCTTGTACCAGTCCTGCGGGCTGAAGCGGCCGCCGCGGATGACGTTGGTGGCGCCGTTGAGCCACGGAGCGAAAATGCCGTAGGATGTACCTGTAACCCAGCCCGGGTCGGCCGTACACCAGTACACGTCGTCTTCCTTCAGATCGAGAACGATCTTGCCGGTGTAGTAATGCTGAATCATGGCGTTGTGAACATGGAAGACGCCCTTCGGCTTGCCAGTCGATCCGGACGTGTAGTGAATGAGCATGCCGTCCTCACGGTCGACCCACTCGATATCGAGCTGGTCCGATGCCTTCGCCATTTCCTTATGGTAATCGACCTGTCCCTCGGCCAGCTCGATGTCCTCGCCTACGAGAATAACGTGCTTGAGATCGGGCAGATCCTTCACCGGTACACGCGGAAGCTGCGAAGGCGTCGTTACGATCGCTACGGCGCCGCTGTCATCCAGACGATCCCGGACGGCGGATTCCATGAAGGCTTCGAACAGCGGGCCGACGATGGCGCCCACCTTGAGGGAGCCGAGCAGAGCAGCGTACAGCTCGGGCGTTCTCGGCATGAAGATAAAGACGCGGTCGCCCTTGCCGATCCCCAGACTGCGGAGCACGTTGCCGAACTTGTCCGACAGCGTCTTCATCTCCCCGAACGTATATTGTTCATCCCGCGTATTGTCGCTGTAATACAGGGCAACCTTGTCCTTGCGGGACGATTCGGCGTGGCGGTCGATCGCCTCGTAAGCGGCGTTCACCTTGCCTGTCGTATGCCAGGTAAATTCCTTCTCTACGTCTTTCCAGTTGAATGATTCACGTGTTTTCTCGTAGTTTTCCATGTTCGGTTGTGGATCTACAGCTGCTAAGATTTGATCTTGTTGATTTTCCATAACGTGTTCCCTTACCTCCTTCAACAGATAGAACGCTTACAAATATGAAGAATTTTGAAACAATGGCTGAAATCATTATACCATATGGTGTTAGCGTTCGACCATTGCTTTAATTGGACCCTTAAATTTGTTATAAGTAAGGTATGCAAAGCAAAGAAGGAGCTGGACTCCATGGACCATATCAAGATCTATCAATGCGTCGACTTCGAGAAAAACGGCAAACGGATCCGGATTGAAGGCCCTGTCTCTCCCTCCGATATTGAACAGCTGACGATGCACAAGGACCTCGACGCCTTCCGCAGGCCGAAGGACCAGCAGGAAGCGCTCGCCGAGATCGCCGGTCTTCCCGAGGGCCGGATCATTCTGGCCCGCGACGAAGACGTCATCGTCGGCTATGTGACATTTCATTATCCCGACGAGATGGAAAACTGGTCGCAGGCGAACATGGAAGATCTGATCGAGCTCGGCGCCATCGAGGTCGCCGACGATTATCGCCAGTACGGCATCGGCAAGCGGCTCATCAAGCTGGCGTTCGACAAAGGCCAGCTGGAGAACGTCATTGTCTTCACGACCGAATATTATTGGCATTGGGACCTGCAGGGAAGCGGGCTCAGCGTATGGGATTACCGGAAGATGATGGAAAAGTTAATGCAGTCGGTTGACATGGTATGGTATGCTACTGACGATCCCGAAATTTCGTCTCATCCGGCAAACTGCCTGATGGTACGGATCGGGAAGGACGTACCGCTGCCATCGATCGAGCAGTTCGATCGGCTCCGGTTTCGACAACGCTTTATGTATTAGTGCTGGGGGGAACCTAAGTTGAGCAGTAACGCTGTGTTTATTTTCGACCCGAGCGAGCTGGGCTACGCTTTCAACGACGAGCATCCCTTTGATCAGAAGCGCCTGGAGCTGACGGTCGATTTATTGACCAGAGCGGGAGCGTTACCCTCATCCGCCATCATCCCTCCTCGCATTGCCACGGAGGAAGAGATACAACTGGTCCATTTGGAAACATACATCGATGCGGTGAAGGGATTAAGCGACCCGGAGCCCGGCGAATTTTGGCTTGCCCAGGCGGACAAGTGGGGCCTGCAGACCGAGGACACCCCTTTCTTCGAAGGCATGCACGATGTCACCGCCAAGATCGTGGGAGGCTCCTTGGAGGCGGCCGAATTCATCATGAGCGGGAAGGCCGAACACGCTGTCCATTTGGGCGGGGGGCTGCATCATGCCATGCGGCACAAGGGAGCGGGCTTCTGCGTCTATAACGACGCTTCCGTGACGATCTCGTATCTGCGCGAGAAATTCCATGCCCGCGTTCTCTATGTCGATACGGACGTCCATCACGGGGACGGCGTCCAGTGGGCCTTTTATGACGATCCCGATGTCATGACCGTCTCTATCCACGAGACCGGCAAATACCTGTTCCCCGGAACGGGTGCTGTCGAGGAGCGGGGAGTCGGCCAAGGCTTCGGCACTAACATTAACATTCCGGTGGAACCGTTTACCGAGGACGACTCGTGGTTGGACAGCTTTCACGACGTTCTTGTAAGGGCGGTCGCCTCCTTCAAACCCGATATCATCGTCTCCCAGCATGGCTGCGACGCGCATGCATACGATCCGCAGGCGCATGTTCACTGCAGCATGCGGATTTACCGCGAAATGCCCAAACTCATCCATGAGCTTGCCCATCAGCATTGCGGAGGCAAATGGCTCGCGCTGGGGGGCGGCGGCTACGACATCTGGCGGGTCGTCCCCCGGGCTTGGAGCCTGCTGTGGATGACGATGATCGACCATCCCCTGCTTGAACGCCTCGATCAGGATCCGCTTGCTCCGCTGCCGGCCGACTGGCTCGCCGCGTGGCAGCCGATCAGTCCCGTCCTCATTCCCGGCACCTGGATGGATCCGGTCGGCGAATGGGAACCCATCCCTCGGCGGCGGGAGATTAACGAGAAGAACAAGCGGACCAAGGAAATCGCGCTCCTCTATCTCCCCGAGACCGACAGCGCTTCCTGATGGGACTAGGGTTCTCTGCTCCATGGGGGAGCCTTCGGCATCCCTAAACCATCAAACGCAAACAAGCCGTCAGGCGACCACCTGACGGCTCTTTTTGTTGTCATTGTCTCCAGCTACTGCGGTGGTTGGACTTGGCCGCGTTAGCCCAGTCGTGCCAAGAGCCCTTCCACGATCCGGTAGGAATTTTCCGAGGCCTGCTTCGTGAACTCAGGAAAGTTGACCGAAGCGGACCCGTCCGCCTTGTCCGACATGGCCCGGATAACGACGAACGGCACTTCGTTCATGTGGCACACCTGCGCCACGGCCGCGCCTTCCATCTCGGTGCAGGCGCCGCCCATAACCTTGTGCAGCTCGGCGACCTTTGCCCGGTCAGCGATAAACTGGTCGCCGGACAGAATGCGCCCCCACTTGGTCTTGCCCGGGAACAGCTCCCGGCTCGTCTCGTACGCCTGCTCGCTCAGCTCCTTGTCGGCCGTGAAGACCGACACCTCCTGATACGGGATGATCCCCCTCTCATAGCCGAGCGCCGTCACGTCAATGTCATGCTGCAGACATTCGGTCGAGACGACGATATCCCCGATCTCCAGGGCAGGGTCGACCGCCCCCGCCACTCCCGTGAACACGACCGCATCTACGCCGAAGGCGTCAATCAGCACTTGGGTACAGACCGCCGCATTGACCTTGCCTACGCCGGATTTGCAGACAACCACCGGCCGGTCCTGAAACCGTCCTTGTGTGTAGGAAATACCCGCCTTACGGACCGTCTCCGTCTGCTCCATCGCCTGATGCAGCAGCTCAACCTCCTCGGCCATCGCGCCGATAATCCCGATCGATTCTTTGCTCATGCCCTTCTCCCCTTTGTTCCAAATCGTCCCGGAGCAAAACTCCGGCCATGACGCATCCGCTGCGCGCTGCGAGGCAGGCACGCTCCCTGCTTGGCGGCGGCAAGAAAAGCCCCGCTTGCCGTTGAAGCGGGGCTTCGTTCCCTATCCTTGCATTCTCCGGCCAAGCCGGAGCTATCGACCCGCCCGCTTATTTCGCAGGCGCTACCGATTGGCGCATGATGACCTCGTGAGGGAGAATGAACTTGGACTGTTCCACGTTCTCCTTATTCATCAGTTTGGTCAGCAGGCGCATCGAGACCGCACCGATGTCGTACATCGGCTGAGCCACAGCGGTCAGCTGCGGACGGACCATCTCCGCCATACGGCTGTTGTCCACGCTGATGACCGACAGGTCGTCCGGCACCTTGAGGCCTGCGTCCTGAATCGCATGAATCGCACCCAGCGCCATCTCGTCTGTCGCGGCAAAGATTGCGGTCGGACGTTCGGACAGGCCGAGGAAGTGCTTCATTGCTTCGACGCCGGATTCGTACTTGTAGTTGCCGATCCGCACGTAATCCTCGTGGAAGCCGAGCCCCGCCTCCTCTACCGCCCGCTTGTAGCCCTGGTAGCGTGCGAAGCCGACAGCCGGATCCTGAAGCGTGCCGCTGATCATGGCGATACGGCGGTGTCCGCTCTTGATCAGTACCTGCGTCGCGTCGTAGGCTGCCCCTTCATGGTCGATGTCGACCGAAGGGATCGTCTCGCTACCGTCCGTTGTGGCACAGAGCACAATCGGGATCGAGGAAGTCCGGAAAGCCTGTACGTGCTCGTCCGTCACATGGCCACCCATGAACAACAGGCCGTCCACCTGCTTCTCCAGCAGCGTATTGATAACCCGGATCTCCTTCTCCTTCTTCTTGTCCGCGTTACTCAGGATGATATTATAGTGGTACATCGTGGCAATGTCCTCGATTCCGCGGGCCACCTCGGCAAAGTTCATGTTCGAGATGTCGGGAATGACGACGCCGACGGTCGTAGTTTTTTTGCTGGCAAGCCCGCGGGCAACGGCGTTCGGGCGATAGCCGAGACGCTCGATCGCTTCGAAAACTTTCTTCCGGGTTTGCGGCTTCACGTTAGGGTTGTTGTTGACCACACGGGAAACCGTTGCCATGGAAACGCCGGCTTCACGGGCCACATCATAAATGGTTACGGTCACTATTCTTCGCTCCATCAGATTCAATTTTATACGGGGAAAAGCCTCTATCCTTTTTATGATACGACAAAACGGAAAACTTTACAAACATCCGGCCGGATGGTCGCTTGTCACTTCACGTTTTCTTTGAGACTTTCCTTCGTAATCCGCCAATGCGACGTATGCCAGACCGCTTCGCCGTTCTTGATCAGAATCGCCTGCGGCGACTCGTGTTTCACCGAAAGCGTCTCGGCAATCGCATTGGAGACAGGACGGGACTCCACAACTAGGACGAGGCAATACTCCACACCCGCGTTCGGTTCTTTGTTCAGGTAGGACATGTATTGGTCGTATGCGTCCGCACTGACCGGGCAGCGCGTGCTGTGTTTAAAAACGAAGACAGGCTTTTGCTCGGAAAGCTTGTGCACCGCGTTCCATTCCTCGACCGTGCTCAATTGGTTAACGGCTTCCATGGAATCCTCTCCTTCTTATTAGTCTAACCGTGAATCTTCCCCTGCTTACGTACTTATTGGACTAATACTAACAAAATTTAACGAGAAAAGCCAACTTGCGTTGGCTTTTTTCCCCGCGTGGAGGCCATTATGAGACCAAAGATGACAAATTGCCGTACTGGGAAATCTGGCGGAGACGGCGCTCGAGATCCTTCCGCCACTCGGCGTCGTTAAGCGACCGGGCGAGGAGCATCATGTCGAGCAGCTCGTTGACGCGCTCCCGGACAATGTCTTGAACCGGGCGGCCCTGCTGCTGCTTGTCGCAGGCCAGAATAAGCAGATGCGCCAGCTCGCTAGTCTGGTCAAAATAGATCGTTCTTCTCTCCGGCTCACTGCCGAACGACCGGATCAGGTCGGTGACCTCCGCCTTGATCGCGGGCAGCACTTCCTGAATATCGCACGTCTCGCAGCTGCATACCGGGACATTCTCAATGACGACAACCTTCTGAAAGATTACCGTTCGCAGCGCGATGTGCATGGAAGTGCCGCACAGACACAATTTCATCAAGAGACTCAACTCCTAAACCTCACACTCAAGTTACCAAACTGACGTTGCCTCTTATCTTCGTTAAGAACGCCCCGGATTCCTTCTGGTAAAGCAAGGGCACTCTACCTTTTCTTCGCATGCGGAAGCTTGGCGTACAGCCTCGCGATTCCCGGAATCGAAACGAACAGCATGGCAAGAGCGGCCCCGATCCCGTCGTTGCGCAGATCCGCGAGATCGGACATGCGGCCCGGCACGAACAACTGGTGGTACTCGTCGGTGGCGCCGTACAGCAGCGCCGGCACGATCACGCCGAGCTTGGCTTTCCACGTGGGCTTCTCGTCGGCCAGTGCCCAGAGGAAGGCGAGGCCGAGCACGAAGTATTCGAGGAAGTGGCCCCAATCGAAGCTCTGCATGGCCGGCAGCAGCTTTTGGAAGAAGGGCAGCAGTGTATTGATCTCCGAGCCTGTCTGTGCGGAGAAGGTGAAGATGACCGCCATCCAGACGACCGCCGGCAGCCAGCGATAGACCAGCCTCACGCGCCCGTCTTCCTGTCCGCTGACTCCGCGTACTTCTCGAGGACGCGGACATATTCCTTGACGAATGCCGGCAGATCCGGTGGCCGGCGACCCGATACGAGATTGCGGTCGACTACTACTTCCTCGTCAACCCAGACGGCTCCGGCGTTCTCCAGGTCGTCTTTGATGCCAGGCGTGGATGTCATCGTATACCCGCTCACGATCTTGGCCGAGATAAGCACCCAGCCGGCATGGCAGATCTGGGCGATCGGCTTGCCCGCCTCGTGGAAGGCACGCGTCAGCTGCAAGACAGACTCATAGCGCCGCAGCTTGTCGGGAGCCCAGCCGCCGGGCACATACAAACCGATGTAATCGGCTGCCGACGCTTCGTCAAACGATATCGCTGTTGTGAGCGGAACACCGTATTTCCCCTTATACGTCTTGCCGGCCTCTGGTCCCGCCAAATCGACCTGAAGGCCCTCTTCCTGCAGGCGCAGGACTGGGTACCACATCTCCAGGTCTTCGAATTCATCCTCCACCAGCGCCAAAATGCGCCGTTCTTGCAAGTTCATCTGCTCCTCCTCCTTATCGTTCCTTATTCTTGAATCTGTCCGGTTCCTCCAAGCAGGCCACCGGCGGCCTGCTCGAGCAGTGAACGGATCTCCTGGCTGTCCGAGCAGGCTAGCAGCCGGTTCATAAGCTCTGCGCTATCCTTGCTGCTGCTCGCGAGCAGTCTCGCCTTGAGCGGAAGCAGCAATTTGACCGACATGCTTAGCTCCGTGACGCCGAGTGCCAGCCAAATCGGCAGCGCCAATGGATCGCCCGCCATCTCTCCGCAGACGCTAACAGGGATGCCCGCCCGCTGAGCAGCCTCGGCGGTATGCTTAACCATCCGCAGCACGGCCGGATGATAGGGTTCGTACAAATGTGCCACCTGCTCGTTCATCCGGTCGACGGCCAGCAGATATTGGACGAGATCGTTCGTCCCGATGCTGAAGAAGTCGGTCTCGCGCGCGAGCAGATCGGCGATTGCCGCAGCGGCCGGCACTTCCACCATAATGCCGACCGGAAGCTTCCGGTCGAACGGGTGCCCCTCCTCCTCAAGCTCTTTCTTCGCTTCCTCCAATAGAGCGTTCGCCTGGCGAAGCTCCTGAAGGGAGGAGATCATCGGATACATAAGCTTGACGTTGCCGTAATGGCTCGCTCTCAATATCGCCCGCAGCTGGGCCTTGAACAGCTCGGTGCGGTCGAGCGAGATACGGATCGCCCGGTAACCGAGGAAGGGATTGTCTTCCTCGGGAAACGGTATGTAGTCGATATTCTTGTCTCCGCCGACATCCAGCGTCCGGATGACGATCGAGCGGCCAGGCCCGAGCCGCTGCGCCGCCTCGCGGTAAACCTCCAGCTGCTCCTCCTCGGACGGGAAGGTGCTGCGGTCCATATAGAGGAACTCCGTGCGGAACAGGCCGACGCCGTCGGCGCCGCATTGAAAGGCGGGATCCAGGTCCTTGATCGCGCTGATGTTCGCCTTGAGGCGCACTTTCTTCCCATCGGTGGTTAGCGGCTCGACGTGGGCAAGCCCCTGAAGAAGCTCCAAATGCGCGAGCCATTCCTTCTTTCGGCGGCCGTATCGTTCGATCGTCTCCTCGTCCGGATTGACATAGACCGAGCCGTCCGAGCCGTCCATGATGATCGTGTCGCCGGTGGCGATCGGCTCGTCCTGCTTGCCTTCGAGGCCGATGACAAGCGGCATGCCCATAGCGCGCGCCATGATGGCCGAATGGGAGTTCGTTCCTCCCATCAGCGTGACGACGCCGAGCACCTTGGCCGGATCGATATGCGCCCACTGCGACGGAGACAATTCGCGGGCGACGAGAATGTAAGGCTCCTCCTGGACCGGGATCTCATCGTCCCAATACCCGAGCAGGTGCTTGAGCAGCCGGTTGCCCACATCCCGGATGTCGGCTGCCCTCTCCTTCATGTAATCGTCGTCGAGCAGATCGAACATGCCGACGAACTTGTCGATCGTCTCCTTGACGGCCACTTCGGCCGCCTTGAACTGCCTCTGCATGATGTCGCGCACTTCGTTGATAAAGATCGGATCTTCGAGTATGGCGAGATGCGCATTAAAAATATGGGACTCCTCTTCCCCTATGAGCTGGGAAATGTCCTGCTTGATCGTTTCGAGTTCAGACTTAGACGTTTCGACCCCTTCGTACAGCTTTTCGAATTCGTAAGCCAAATCTGATACATCTACAAATTTGTCAGGCAGGTTCCATTCCCAACTGGGCAGAACGATTGCTTTGCCGATAGCAATCCCGTTCGATGCGCCGATTCCCTTTATCATTGGTCATGACCTCCACCTGAAGCATTCTCTTCTTTAAGAACGACCGACATGACGGCGCCCTGGCCTTTCTTGACCGCCTTGAACGGGGCGAAGCTCCAGGACTTGATCCGATCGGTGTTCGTTATGAGCATAGGCGTCGCCAGCGACTTGGCATGCTGCTTGACTTTGGGCAGATTGAAGCGCACCAGAAGCTGCCCCGCCTCGACGACGTCGCCTTCCTTGACGAAGGCAGTAAACAAGCCGTCCTCCAGCTGAACGGTATCGATGCCGATATGTAGCAGCACCTCCAGACCGTCCTCCGTCCGGATGCCGAGCGCATGATGCGTCGGATAGAGATGGACGATTGTACCGGCAACCGGAGCGACCAGCTCGCCGCGATCCGGGATGAAGGCGACGCCGTCCCCTACGATCTTCCTGGCGAAAACCGCATCGGGCACGTCCTCGAGCGGGATCATCCTGCCTTGCATAGGCGAGTGGAACAGCACCTGCTTGAAGTCCTGCCGGGTGACCTTGACGATCTCCTCGCGAATCAGCTCCGAGAACGTTCCGAAGACGACCTGCACGTTGCCTCCGCCCAGCCGGATGACGCCAGCCGCCCCCAGATGCTTGAGTGCGGCGGTATCAATGAGCTTGTCGTTCTCCAGCGTGAGGCGCAGCCTCGTAATGCACGCTTCCATCGTGCGGATATTCCCTTTGCCGCCCAGCGCCTGCAGAATAAGCGGGGATCGGTAAGGGATGTCACCCGCCCATTCCTCCAGTGACGAGCCTTCCTCCCGCCCCGGTGTCGGCAGCTGAAAGCGGCGAATCGCCCACCGGAACAGAAGGAAATAGACGTAGGCATATACGATGCCGATCGGGATCAGCCAGAGTCCACGCGTAGCCAAATGCTCATTGAGAAAAAAGTCAATGGCTCCCGCGGAGAAGGAGAAGCCGTGGCGGATGCCCAGCTCATAGGCGATCCACATCGAAACGCCGGACAGCAGCGCGTGTGCGAAGAACAGCATCGGCGCCACGAACAGAAACGCGAACTCAATCGGCTCCGTTACCCCGGTGAGGAACGAAGCGAGAGCCGCCGTCAGGAACGTCCGCTTGACCTTCGGCTTGAGATCCTCCCTTGCCTCCTGGATGATCGCCAAGGCGACGGCCGGCAGCGCAAACATCATGATCGGATACAAGCCCGCCATATAGACGCCGGCCGTCGGATCGCCGGCGAAGTAACGGGGGAGATCCCCGATTACGACCGTCCCGTCAGCCCGCGTGAAGGAGCCGAGCTGAAACCAATAGACGTTGTTCAGAATATGGTGCAGCCCGGACGGCACGAGCAGCCGGTAAGCGACTCCGTACAGGAACGCGCCGAAGCCGCCGAGCCCGATCAGCGTCTCGCCGAGCAGCGTAAAGATCCTGAGGACGGTAGGTCCGACCTCGATCAGCGTGAAGGACAGCAGCAGCGTCAGCAGTCCCATCACAAGCGGCACGAAGCGGGGGCCGCCGAAGTATTGAATCGATTCCGGAAGCTGGATATTCTTAAACCGGTGGAAACACAAGGCGCTGAGGATGCCGATCAGGATACCGCCTGTGACACCCATATGAAAATGGGGCATAAATTTATCGGTCATCTGCGAAAGCAACGCGTAGCTGAGCAGCGCTGACAACCCGGCTATGCTGGCGTTTTCCGTCAGGCCGAGGGCGACCCCGACAGCGAACAGAAACGGCATATACGTGAAGATGAAATCCCCGGACTCATGAAGGAGTATACCCACATGCTCCATGCCGACGGAGCCCCACGGCATGGCACCGAGCCAGAGCAGCACGGAGGCTACCGGCAGGATGATCGTTGGCAGCATAAGCGAGCGGCCGAATTGCTGCAGGTTTCCCATCCAGTTCATCGGTGTGGTCAGGCCTCCTTTCCTAACTGAATGGTAAAGCCTCTGGCCCGTTTTGTAAAGAAAAGCGTCAAGCCGTCCCGACAGGTTGTCGGGACGGCTTGCGTGCCGGTCTTTTATAGGATCCAAGGAGAAGGAAGTTAGGCGGCTCCAGCACGTTCTCCGCTACTCCGTTCCTCCTCGATCGTAATGCCGCGGAATTTACCCGCGGAATCCGCTTTGGGACGGATTTTGCGAGTCGGAGCGCAGGTAGCTGTCATGCCCCTGCTGGTTTCCGCGGTAGTTCGCCGTGTGGAACGATTGCGAAGATTGGGCGTTGCCGAATTGGCTGCCGCTCTGCGCGCTCATGCCGAACGATTGGCTCATGCCGGACGCAGCATAGCCGCTCTGGGACGGCGACTGGGAGTCCGAGCGCAGGTAGTTGTCGTGGCCCTGCTGGTTCCCGCGATAGTTCGCCGTATGGAACGATTGCGGGGATTGGAAATTGCCGTACTGGCTGCCACTCTGCGCGCTCATCCCGAACGATTGTCCCATGCCGGACGAAGCATAGCCGCTTTGGGACGGCGATTGGGAATCCGAACGCAGGTAGTTGTCGTGGCCCTGCTGGTTCCCGCGATAGTTCGCCGTATGGAACGATTGCTGGGATTGGGACGAAGAATTCATGAACGATTGCTGATTGCTGCGGCCGTACTGCGACTGCACGAAACCGGTCGGCTCGAATTTGCGGGTTTGGCCGGCGTTCATCATGCCGTAGCCGCTTTGGGACGGGCTTTGGGAATCCGAGCGCAGGTAGCTGTCATGCCCTTGCTGGTTACCGCGGTAGCTGGCGGTGTGGAACTGGTTTTGGTTGTTCACGCGTGTTACCTCCCAGGCCTTGAGCGTGTAGTCTTCCGGTTAATCCGGAAGCCTCTCTTAGTGTCGCTCCACGGGCGGCTTTTATAGCTGTTGCTTTTTTCCTAGGCTCCGTTCCGCAGCCTATAGAACCGGCACCCGTCCGGCAAGCAAAAAAGCCGCCCCGTAAGGGAGCGGCTTCCACTGGATGTTACGAAGAACGGTTCGGCCGCAGTACGGCATCCTCAACCTTGATACAGCGATCCATAATAACCGTCAATCCGCCCTCCTGCGCAATGCGTGCCGCTTCGTCGCTTGCGATTCCGAGCTGCAGCCACAGCACCTTGGCGCCGATCTTAACCGCCTCTTCCGCCACCGGCGGGGTATGCTCGCTGCGCCGGAATACGTTGACGATATCGACGGGCTCTGGAATCGCGGACAGCGACGGATAGCAGCGTTCGCCGAGGATTTCCTCCGCATTGGGATTGACCGGGATGATGCGGTAGCCTCTGGCCTGCATCGCCTGCGCGACCATATGCGAGGTCCGCTCCGGATTGTCGGACAAGCCGACGACTGCGATGTTCCCGGCCCCCTCTAGCAGCTTCTTGATCTCTTCCCTGGTCGGATTCTCGAATGACATTGCGCTTCCTCCTCCTTGCCGTACTTCGTCCCTTCAGGACTCTGCCGGCTTATACGTAATGGCCTGCTTGCCCATCATCTCCCACGTCGTCAGGAACCGGTCTTTCTCAACCCGCACGTCCGCTTGACCCGTCAGCGGGTCGTTCACATAGACATACTGATCATCGAACCCCACCAGGAGCACGGCATGCTCCGAAAAGGTGGTGGTCACCGGTCCGGACGGCGTCTCCCACGTCATCCATTGGACCGACGTCTTGAAGTTGATCGTCGTCCAGGCGACGACCGGGATGCCCGACGCGACATGGTCCTCCAGCACCTCGAACGGCTGTCCGGTTAGGTCCAGACCGTTCGGCAGATACGTCTCCAGCATCGCCAGGAGCGGCTTGTGGTAGACGCCGAAGCCTTTGTTCCGGCCGGTGATGTCCCCGACGTAGCCTACGTTAGGATGCCCCCAATACGCAACCGTCCCGTCGGCTTTCCAGCGAATCGGCGTCGTATCCCGCGTAAGCTCCGGGACGAGCTCCATCTTGCCCTTCTGGATGCCGGCGAACTGGAGCAGCATCGTTAAGCTGGTGAGCTCGCACCCGGACCGCAGCTCGGGCATCTGACTGATGGCCGGCGCTGATAGGCGCGCCTCTGTCTTCCGGGGCTCTGGCGTTGGAGCCGGCGTCGGCGCGGGAGCGGCCGGAGCCGGAAGCACCAGCGACGAATCCAGCTGGTGGCGGCTGCCCCCGACGACGGCGAAGGCAGGCACCCAGTCCTGCCCGCTTATGCGCCCGTACAGCAGGACGCCCAGGAAACTGCTGGAGAGCACCAGCACAGCGAGGACGACCAGTCCTATTGTATATTTAAACAGATTGTAGAAGGATGCCATCGGTGTATCACATCATTTCGGTTATGCTAGTCTATCCGCTCGATTCTCGCGCCGAGCGACAGCAGATGGTCAAAATAAGTCGGGTACGACTTGGCGACATGATGGGCGTCGCGAATGACGAGGCCCTGCTCCGACCGGAGGCCGACGACCGTCAGCGCCATAATGACCCGATGGTCGAAATGGGCGTCGATCTCGACGCCGCCGCGCACTCCCTCGGGTTTGCCATGGACGATGATCTCGCTCTGGCGTTCCTCGACATGGGCGCCGGCTTTGTTTAGCTCTCGGACAAAATCGGTAATCCGGTCGCATTCCTTGTACCGCAAATTCTCCACGTTATAGAAGCGGGATGTCCCTTCGGCGAACACGGCGGCCGCCACCATCGCAAGCACCGCGTCGGTGAAGACGTCCCCGTCGAACTCTCCGGCTTTCAGCCTCCCGTTTCCCTGCACGTGAACGGTTCCGTTCTGATGAGTCAGCGGAACCTGCATGGCCCGCAGCACATCGACGACGGCGCGTTCCCCCTGCTTGCTCGTCTCCTCGAGCCGGTGAATCCGGATATCGGAATCCGTTACCGCCGCGGCCGCCAGAAGTGCGGCCGATCCCGGATAATCGCCCTGCACGACGTATTCCTTCGGCTGGTAGGCTTGTCCTCCCGGTACTCGATAGTGCATCAGATCGGAGCTCGCCTCTACCTGGATGCCCGCTTTCTCCAGCACTTCCAGCGTCTGGCGGACGATGATCTTGGACTTCAGGTCGTGCAGCACCTCGATCTCCGAATCTTCATTCAAGAGAGGCGTCATGAACAGCAGCGAGCTCAAAAACTGCGAGCTCACGCTGCCGGATACCGACAGCTTGCCTCCCCTTGGGCTGCCTCCATGGATGGTAATCGGCAGCTTCCCGTCCCGGTGCTCGACCCGGACGCCCATCTGGCCCAGCGTCTCGATCAGATCGTTGTGCGGCCGCTTGCCGAGCGATTCCGGATAAGCGTTGATGAACGTAACCTCGGGGCAGAAGGAGGCGATCGACATCAGAAACCGGAGCACCGCCCCAGCATTGCCGACGTTCAGCTCCTTCACCGGCAGCGGATGGCGGCCGAACCCCTTAATAACCATGCGGACATCGTCTTCCTGAAGCTCCGCACCCAGGTCCCGGATGCAGCGCCGCATGGCGTCGCTGTCCTCGCTGCGGGCGGGATACTGGATCGTACTCGTCCCATCCGCAAGCGCGCCGACCAGCATATAGCGGGTCGTATAATTTTTGGAGGATAATGCGTTGATCTCCCCTTCGAGACGGGAGGTGGGCTTCACAATAGCCTTCATCGGGTCGGACTCTCTCCTTCGTAACCAGCCGTTCGTCAGCAAGCGCCCCATTGGCACGGGACGAAACGGCTTCTCATTGGTATATATCGGTTTGAAGCAAGTGTACCATAAGCCCTGCGTGCTGGAAATGACCGGTAACCGCTTTGACTTGGGCTTCCCTCTTCCGATAAGATGACCTTATAGCGCCCTGCCCTCCGAAGGCGGGGCAATCCGACAGTCAGGAAGGAGAACGATCCTCATGCAAACCATTACCCCGCAAGAGGTCAAGGAGCGGCTCGCCCGCGGCGAAGCGCTTACCATCATCGACGTACGGGAGGACGAGGAAGTGGCGCAGGGTATGATCCCGGGCGCCCGCCATATCGCCCTCGGCCAGCTCCCGGACCGGCACGGCGAGATCAACGACGAGGACGAGGTCATTCTCGTCTGCCGCAGCGGCAACCGAAGCAGTAAGGCTTACGACTATCTAGCCGCCCTCGGCAAAAAGGGAATCATAAACATGACCGGCGGCATGCTCGCCTGGGACCGGCTCTAATCGGCCAACCGCCCGGCTTACGATCGTCTAACTCCGTATTTCCCTACCAACTACTCCGCTTTTCCGTACGTGTCTTTCTCCGGAAACGGAGCGGCCAGACCGGCCCCGCGGCCGAGAATGGCGGTCAGCTCGTCCACGATGTCCGGGACGGGCTTGCCGTCCGTCGCAACGGTCACGTCGGCGAACAGGTAAGCCTCTTTCCGCTCCTCCAGCAGCGCACGAACCCGTTCCTCCGCATTCCCCTGCAGCAGCGGCCGGTTCCCGTCCGCCCCCACTCGGCCTATAATCGTCTCGGGCAGCGCGGTCAGCGCCGCCACCAAGCCCTTTTCCTTCATTAGCGTACGGTTGGCCTCCGCCAGCACGGCTCCTCCCCCCGTCGCGATCACGACTCCGCTCCGCTCCAGCAGCGCGGCCAGCGTCTCATGCTCCTGCCGGCGGAAGTATGCCTCTCCGTCCTGCTCGAACATATCCCGAATCGAACGCCCCTCCCGCTTTTCCGCTTCCTCGTCGCTGTCGACGAACGTCCACCCGAGCCGCTCGGCCAAGGCGCGGCCCACGGTGCTTTTGCCGGTCCCCATGAAGCCGATCAGCACGATTTTGTCTTCTCTTATTCCCGCCATACCCGCACCCCTTCTCTATGAAATATTTCTCTTACCATAGCATGGACCGAGCCTATCCGGGAATAGACTGATAGAAACTCGGCCAAGGCCGCCAAAAAGGAGGGAGTTCCTTGCCCCAGCCCGTCAACCATCCCGACCCGGTCAGCCTGCGGCTCGACCGCATCCTCGCGCCGCTCCACCCTCTCACCCGAGAGGACGTGATTTGGGCGCTCGACCTGATCAAAAAGAAAACGGCCGAAGCCGACCCCCGCTTGCGGGATCTGCCTCAGCCGCTCTTGCTCAAGCATTTTCAATCGTTCGCCGAAACGGCCATGCAGCTCATTCACCGTCGCCCTGGCAGCGAGCACGAAGCGGAGCGCTTCAAGCGCTGGCTGCGTGAAGCGCAGAACGTGCTGCTCTAGCTCGCTAGTGGTTTAGTCGTTCAGCCACTCGAAGTGGAACGAGCCTTCCTTGTCCACCCGCTGGAACGTATGCGCGCCAAAGTAATCGCGCTGCGCCTGCAGCAGGTTGGCCGGAAGACGCTCGGTCCGGTAGCTGTCGTAGTACGACAGCGCCGAAGCGAACGAAGGTACCGGCACTCCGTACCGAACTGCTGTCGCAACGACGTTCCGCCAAGCGTCCTGGTAGCTCTCCACCACGTTCTTGAAGTAGTCGTCCAACAGCAGGTTGCGAAGCGCCGGATCGCGGTCGTACGCATCCTTGATGTTCTGCAGGAACGCCGCGCGGATGATGCAGCCGCCGCGGAAGATCATCGCGATGTTGCCGTATTTGAGATCCCAGCCGTATTCGTCCGAGGCGGCACGCATCTGGGCGAAGCCTTGGGCGTAGGAGCAAATTTTGCTTGCGTACAGCGCTTTGCGCACGTCCTCGATGAATGCGGCGCGGTCGCCCTCGAACGGCTTCGTAGACGGCCCGTTCAGCACCTTGCTCGCCGCTACCCGCTCTTCCTTCATCGCGGAGATGAACCGCGCGAAGACGGACTCGGTAATGATCGACAGCGGCACGCCGAGGTCGAGCGCGCTTTGGCTCGTCCACTTGCCGGTGCCCTTCTGGCCGGCGGAGTCGAGGATGACATCGACCATCGGCTTGCCGGTTTCGGGATCCTTCTTCGTAAAGATATCCGTCGTGATCTCGATCAGGTAGCTGTCGAGCTCGCCTTTGTTCCACTCGGCGAAGATGTCGTGCAGTTCTTCCATCCCGACGTTCAGCACGTCCTTCAGCAGCTGGTACGCTTCGCAGATCAGCTGCATGTCACCGTACTCGATGCCGTTATGGACCATCTTCACGTAGTGGCCGGCCCCGTCCGGTCCGATGTAAGTGCAGCAGGGATCTCCATTCACCTTCGCGGAGATGGCTGTCAGAATCGGCTCGACGAGCTGGTAGGCGCTCTCCTGGCCGCCAGGCATGATGGCCGGTCCTTTGAGCGCGCCTTCTTCGCCGCCCGAGACGCCGGTGCCGATGAAACGGATGCCCTTGGCCTCAAGCTCCTTGCTGCGGCGCTGCGTATCCGGGAAGAAGGCGTTGCCGCCGTCAATCAGGATATCGCCTTCATCGAGGAGCGGCACGAGCTGCTCGATGGTCGCGTCCGTCGCCTGGCCTGCTTTGACCATGATCAGGATTTTGCGCGGGACTTCAAGGGACTGGACGAATTCTTCCATGCTGTAGGTGCCGACCAGGTTTTTGCCTTCGGCTTCCGCTACCAGCTCCTTCGTTTTCTCCGGACTGCGGTTGAACACCGAGACGGAGAACCCTTTGCTTTCGATGTTGAGCGCCAGGTTTTTGCCCATGACGGCAAGTCCGACAACCCCGATTTGCTGTTTGCTCATATGTACCTCCACCCTTCCTGTTGCTTCTTTCTCTTAGATCGTAACGGAACCGAAGCCGCCGTCGACGCGGAGCAGCGCACCGGTAACGAAGCTCGACGCCTGCTCGGACGCGAGGAAGACCGCCGCTCCCTGAAGCTCCTCCGCATTCCCGAACCGGTTCATCGGAGTATGGCGCATAATCGATTCGACCCGATCTTCGGACAGAATCTTGCGGTTCTGCTCCGCCGGGAAAAAGCCCGGGATGATCGCGTTCACCCGGACCTTCGCCGGAGCAAACTCGCGGGCCAGGTACTTGGTTACGCTGTTCACACCCGCCTTGGAGGCGGAATAAGTGAAGACGCGTGACAGAGGCGGGTCCGAGGAAACCGAGGAAATGTTGATGATGCTGCCGCCTTGCCCCGCCTCGACCATATGGCGGCCGAACACCTGGCAGGCCAGCACTACGCTTTTCAGGTTAACCTCCATGATGGAATCCCATTCCTCCATTGTCAGCTCGAAGAACGGCGTCGATGCATTCTTGCCCGGACAGTTCATAAGAATATCGACCCGGCCCGTCCACGCCTTGATCTCCTCGAGCACCCGCTTCAGATCCGCTTCGCTCGTGGCATCCGCCTGGAACGCCTTCGCCCGGCCGCCCGCCTCCTTGATCCTCTCGCAGACCGCCTCCGTCTTCTCCTGGTTGCGGCCTACGACCGCCACATCCGCGCCGTGACCGCCCAGGCCGACGCACATCGCGCCCCCAAGCGTACTGTTTCCTCCAATGACAACTGCCGTTTTCCCGGTAAGATCGAATAAGTTCATGGCCGTGACGCCTCCATTCATTATATATCATTCGAACTGCCTGGCAATATCTTGGTTCTTGCGAAAGACCGGCGGCCGCGAGTCTGGGACATGCGCCCCGCCCGGTACATCCGTGCCTCCCGCGGTCTCACGCGTCTGGCCCCGGGCGAAGCCGGAAGCCTGGTGCCTCCGGCGTGCCGACGGGTATCCGAAGCCCGGCTCGCTGCGGCTTAACGCGCGGAGGCGTGCTTGTGCTGAAACGCCGAAATGGCGTCGAAATTCCCCACCAGCTGCTCGTAGACGCTCATGTAAATCTGGGCCAGCTCCTTGTAGACGAGATGGTTCGCCGGGTCGACCGCGTGGCGGCTGCCCGTCTGCACCCATTCGTGCACGCGGGAAAAGTCCTTGATCTCTCCCATTGCATACAAGCCGAGCTGGGCCGCTCCGAGCCCGGAGCTCTCATAAGATTCCGGAACCGTAACCGGTGTCCCGAGCACGTCCGCCATCATCTGGCGCCAGAACGCAGAGCGCGCGAAGCCTCCGGACGCACGAACCTCCGCCGTAGGGCCTCCGACCTCCTCAAGCGCCTGCACGACCGAATGAATGCGGAAGATGACGCCCTCAAGTACCGACCGGATCATATGCTTCTTCTCATGGGACATCGACAGGCCGAAGAAAACGCCCCTCGCATTCGCATTCCAGTAGGGAGCCCGTTCGCCCAGCAGAAACGGCAGGAAGAGCAGGCCCTCCGATCCGGCGGGCACCTTCTCCGCAAGCTCGGTCAAATAATCGTAAGGATCCATGCCCCGGCTGCGCGCCTCCTGCGCCTCGAGCGTCGCCAGCTGGTCCCGCACCCAGCGGAACATGATGCCGCCGTTGTTGATCGCGCCGCCGATGACCCAGAAGCCTTCGACGAGGGCGTAGCAGAACAAGCGCCCTTTGGGATCGGTAATCGGCCGGTCGACCACGCCTCTAACCGCGCCGCTCGTGCCGATCGTCACCGAGTAGATACCCGGCTCGTAAGCGCCGGCACCGAGATTCGCCAGCACGCCGTCCGAAGCGCCGACCACGAACGGCGTATCCGTCTCGAGGCCCATCTCGGCCGCGTCGGCCGCCCGGAGGCCCTGCAGCTTGTAGGTGGTGGGAACCGGCTCCGGCAGCTTGTCCGCCGGCAGGCCGAGCAGAGCCAGCGCACCCTCGTCCCAGGTGAGATGGCGGAGATTGAACATGCCCGTGGCGCTCGCGATCGAATGGTCGATCACGTAGCGGCCGAACAGCCGGGCGAAGACGAATTCCTTGATGCCGAGAAACTTGTAGGCGCCCTCGAACGTCGCCGGGTCATTCTCTTTCATCCAGAGCAGCTTGGTGAGCGGCGACATAGGATGAATCGGCGTTCCCGTTCTGAGGTAAATCTCGTGCCCCCCGAGCTCGCGCTTGATGCGGGCCGACTGTTCGCTGCTGCGGTTATCCGCCCACGTGATGCAGGCAGTGAGCGGATGGCCTTCCTTATCGACGGCGATCAGGCTGTGCATCGCGGAGCTGAAGGAGACGCACAGCACCTCGCTCGCGGAGATTCCCGCTTTGCGAACGGCCGTCTGGATGCCAAGCACGACCGCCTGGTAAATCTCGAGCGGGTCCTGCTCCGCGATCTCCGGACGCGGGGTGTGGAGCGGATATTCGATCGCGTGGGAGGCAACCACCCGCCCGGCCCGGTCGATGACGAGCGTTTTGGTACTGGTGGTGCCGATATCCGCCGCCAGAATGTATGGTTTTGTCGTAGTCTCGTTGGTCATGCGAACAGATTCCCTTCCTCATCGAACTGCAGGGCATACGGCATCTCGGACAGAATCTCGATGTCGGGATGCCGCCGCGCCTCCTCCAGCAGATTGACCGATATCTCGATTTCGCCCAAATGAAGCGTATCCTTGATGCGGACCAGCCGGCACTTGGTATAGTCCAGAATGTTGCACGTCTTCACAGCGGCCTTGATGGCGTCCTCCTGGTTCGCAAGTGTAGTCGCGATCTTGGTCGGCGCGCAGACGGTGGATGTCAGGCCGTTGGCATACGTGGCTGTCCGGTCCATTTGGTCGACGAGCCGCTGCGTGGTGAAGTCCGCCGTGCCGACGCCGTTGGCGTTGCCCTTCGTCTCTTTCGTCAGGTCGAGCACGACCATCTTGGACACGTCGGGGCCTCCTGTCGCATAGGGAGTCGGATAGCGGCCCGTGACGTTCGGGTCCATGCCGTCCCCGCTTATGTTCTTGCCGATGTAATCGATGACCAGCACGTCGATCTGGTCGAACAATATTTGGGGCAGCCGGGCTTTGGCCTCCTCGAGCAGCTCCATCTCGCGCTCCTCGATCTGTTCCGCCGGCAGCACCTCGATGCGGCACGTCTGGTCGTAGGCGTTCTCGACCAGGGCAACGCCGAAGAGGATCGGCAGCTTGTCGAGCATGACCCGGGCCATCGCCGGCACGTTCTCCGCCATATATTTGAATCCGAGCTGGTGGCACGCCTCGGCGCCCTTTTGCTTGCCGAGTCCGATCGAGATCATTTTCATGATGCCGCTCTCGATCCGGCCGCGGAAGGCCGTATGCGGTTTCACCCGATTGATTACGACGATGGCGTCCGCCTCGTAAGCGTACTTATCGATATAGACGGGCAGCCCGTTCGGCAGCTCGTCGAGCTTGACGACCTCCATCGTCGAGCGAATCGGCGCGCCCATTGCTTCTTCCGTCACGCCGAGATGCGCCAGCACCTCGGTCTGTCCCTCAGCCGTCGCTCCTCCGTGGCTGCCCATGCAGGGAACGATGAACGGGTGCGCTCCGGCTTCCCGGATTGCTTCGATCGTCAGCTTGGTGAACAAATCAATATTGGCGATGCCTCTGCTACCAACAGCGACCGCAACCTGCTGGCCGGGGCGGATCCGGTCGACGGCGCCGGGACGCTTGAGCTCCTTCCGGAGCGTACCCTCCGGATCCTCGACGACGGAAGCGTCGAAGTTTTGCCGAATCCGGACCATTTCAGGGATCGGAATGTCTTTAAGCAAGCTTTTCAAAATATCCAAATCGTACAATCTCCTTTCTATCTAGCCAGCCGTCTGTCCAATCAGCCGGCCGAGCTCCGGCAGCCGCACGGCCCCGTCGACCCGCGAACCACCAGCTCGGCGGGCAGGCAGGTCGTACCAGCGGGAGCCGGCCGCCCCTCCAGCATGGCCAGCAGGACGCGGGCACCCTCCCGGCTCATCTCCTCGATCGGCCGCCGGACGGTCGTGAGCGGCGGGGTGACGTACGCGGAAAACCCGTTGTCGTCGAATCCCGCCAGCGACAGGTCGTCCGGCACCGAAATGCCCGCCTCGCGAGCTGCCTTGAGCGCGCCGACGGCCATCTCGTCGTTCATGCAGAAGACTGCGGTTGGCCGCTCCGGCAGTGCCAGCAGCCGCAGCATCCCTTCGTAGCCGCTCGCCAGATCGTAGCGGCCCGCCGCGGTATAGTCCCTGCGCCTTCCGAGGCCAGCGGCCCGAAGGGCGTCCTCGTAGCCGCTCATACGCTCGCGGGTCGCCCGAAAGCCGGACACTCCCTCCAGCACGGCGATGCGCCTGTGGCCGAGTCCGATAAGATGCTTCGTCAACGCAAACGCACCCTCCCGGTCGCCGGCCACAATGCTCGCCATTTCTTCGCCGCCCGCCCGGCGATTCAGCACGACATGCGGGATTTGCTGCTCCTGCAGATGGCGCAGGAAAGCGTCGTCCCGGTCCTGCTGGCTCATCACGAGCGCCCCCTCGAACCGCTTGGGCCCGACCTCCCGGTAATCGGCATAGTCGTCGATCCCGCGGACGACGAGGTTGTAGCGGTCCTGCAGCACTCGGCTGACCCCGCGCACTGACGCATGAAAGAAGCTGGAGGAGGTGCCTTCCCCGAGCGTCGAGAAGAAGATGCCGATGCTGTTCGACCTGCCGTGCACGAGGCTTCGGGCACTCCGGTTAGGCGTGTAGTGCAGCTGCTCGGCGATCTGGACGATCCGCTCCCGCGTGGCGGGATGGATCAGAGGGCTGCCGTTCAACGCGCGGGAGACCGTCGTATGCGACACGCCCGCCAGCTGGGCGATGTCCTTGATCGTCGCGCTCATGACGCTTCTCCCCTTTCCTCCTTAACAGTAGCATAGGCATGCACACGTGAACAATGACCGAAATTTAATCTGCATGACGAAAAATGAACCGATATTGCGGACAAACGCCAAAACCCCCGGTTGCCGCTCGCAATGGGGGTTTGGTTCATGCCATGAGGTTGTCGGCGGGGACGGCGCCGCGCCGGATGCGGCGGGGGCGGCTACAGCTCAAGGGTTATCATTTCCCGCCGGAGAATCTCCAGCTTCGCCTTGATCGTCTCCGCTTCCTCCCGGTCTCCCTTAAGCAGAGCATCCTGCAGCGACGCGAGCTCGTAGTCGAGCTCCAGCCGGAGCACCGGTATCCGTTCTTCAATCCGCTTCGATTTTAGCGCTTCCGTCATTTCTTCTACTGTAACCATAGGATCCCTCTGAAAGATTATTTTATGGTCCACTCCGGAAATCTCCACCAACCGAATGATCTCGCCGAACATGATGCTTTCGATCAGAATCTGTCGCTCTTTGAACCGCTTCACCACTGCATGGCCTCTCGTATCGCCTATCATCTTTTCCATCAAATCTGCCAGCTTCCCGTCCCGGAACGAGTAGTTCCCGACCATCTTGAACCGGTCCCCGATCCGCTGAAACTTCAGCTTCACCAGCTTGCGTCCGCTTCGCACCGAGATGATGAATTCCTCGCCGCTTTCGTTCCAGTAGAGGGAATAGCCTTCCTGGATCAATACTTTGATTAAATTGCGGATCTGCTTCCGGTCAAAGCGCAGTTCCAGGTTGCAATATTCCACCTCATGACTATGGCTCACCGCAATCCCCTCCTCGATCCGTTTTTTTGACAGAATGTTCAGACAACTTGAGGTTTACCATATCTTATTATGCAGTGTATGTTTTAGCAACTTGGATTCATGATCATTTCCCGGTTTCCACGCAAAATTGGTTGATTGCCGGAGGGCCTCTTGCCTATAGCTTAGCCAGAAATTGGGAAGCGGAAACCCGGTTGCCAAAAAAACGGTGGAAGGCTGGAACGCCTGCCGGGAAAAGGTTATGCTATATGGTAACCGTTCTGTCAGCATGATGAACCACAGGAGGAAAAAATGTCCAAGCCTATCATTACAGAAGCAGATTTCGACGTCTTTCAGATCCCCGGACTGGAGGCCCGGATGCAAGCGCTGATCGGACAGGTCCGTCCGAAGCTCGAGGAGCTCGGCGGACTTCTCGCCCCAACCCTCACCGGCCTGTGCGGCCATGAGATGATCCCGCACGTGGCCAGGCATGCGCGTCGCACCGTCAACCCGCCCGCCGACACCTGGGTCGCCTGGGCGAACAGCAAACGCGGCTACAAGGCGCTGCCTCACTTTCAGCTCGGCCTCTGGTCGACTCATCTCTTCATCCAATTCGCCGTTATCTATGAATCTCCGAACAAAGAAGTCTTCGCGGACCATCTGCTGCGTCAGCTGGACGACGTCAAGACAAGCATTCCTTCCGGCTTCTTCTGGTCCGTCGATCATACCCAGCCGGAAGTCACGCCTCACGCCGAACTGGACGAGCAGGGCCTGAGCCGGATCGCCGAGCGGCTCAAGCAGGTCAAGAAGGCCGAAGCGCTGTGCGGCCTGAGGCTCGACCGCCAGGATCCGCTGCTGCGGGACGGCGACGCGCTTCTGCGTACCGCGGAGGAGACGTTCACCCGGCTGCTTTCGTTGTATCGGATGGCCTTTTAGTTAAGGCACATGGACGGCATCGCGAAAAAAGTTGAGACGGCTCCCGTTTTTTTAATCTCAGTTTAAGGAACGGTGGATACGCTAAGTTCGGAGGGAGCCATCCATGACTCCTTCCCATCCACTATTAGAAAGGAGGACTATGCTATGAACCGTCCCAAGACAGCCATCGCCACCGCCCTTGCGCTGACGCTCTTGTTCGGCGGCGCCGCCGCTTACGCCTCTGGGCAGGACAGCAAGACGACCCAGGCCGCTTCTTCGGCCCGCCAGGCCGTAGCCAAGCAGCGGACCGGACAGGACGATAAGAAGGAAAAACACGACGGCAAGCTGCCGATCGTCCGCGAAGCGGCCAAGCTGCTCTCGCTGAACGAGGACGCTCTCTTGAAGGAGCTGAAGGCGGGCAAGAGTCTCGCCGAACTCGCGCAGGCCAAGGGGATCTCCCGAAACGACCTCGTCGCCAAGCTGCTGGAGGTCCGGTCGAAGAAAATCGACGAAGGCGTCCAGGCAGGCAAATTGACGGCTGAGCAAGCCGCTTCCTTCAAGGCCAAGATGAAGGAGCATGTCTCCGCTCTGGTCGACCAAAAGGGGCTTCAGGAAATGCTGAAGAAGGACGCCCGCCATCACGGCAAAAAGCACGCGCCTATGTTCCGGCCCGAAAAGGTTGCGGAGCTGCTCGGCATGACGAAGGAAGAGCTGACCGCCCAGCTGAAGCAGGGCAAGTCGCTCACTGAAATCGCGGCCACCAAGGGCATCAGCCGCGATCAATTGGTCGCGAAGCTGAAGGAGCAAAGCGACCAGTGGATCAACCAGATGGTGGACCGCAAACGGCCCGCTCCCTCGCCCGCACCTGCCGGGTAAACGTAAGAAAATCCATACGGGCTATCCGTCTCGGAGCTCGAGCATGACAAAGACCGCCCTTCCGGGCGGTCTTCTTTTTCCTTTGCAAGTTCCTCTGGTTAACTGCAGTGCACCCGGCTTCCGTACCTGCTGTTGTCGATAGGCCTCCTGCTGGGAGACTTGTCCGTCAGCAGAAAGCCAAGCAGCCGAAAGCGGGCGGCCATCCTCGCCTCAGCCCGTCTGCTCCTGCCGCCGGGCTCCTCTGGCGTCGAGCCGGATGAACCCCTGCAGGACAAGCAGCAGCGCAAAGGCCGCGGCGCTGGCCGTGAACGGGGCGTGTAGCCCCAGGTCGTCGGAAATCTTGCCCGACAGAATCGGACCGAGAGTCGTCCCCGTTCCCTCAATGGTGAGGAAGAAGCCCCAGATGGCCCCCCGCTTCTCGGGCGGCACCGCCTTGGCGATCAGCGTGTTCCACGACGGAATCAGGAAGGCGAAGCCGAGCCCAAGCAGGCCGACGAGGACGTAGAGCAGACCTAGCGATTCCACGCGCGTGAACAGGAACAAAACGGCGGAGGTCAGCATAAGACCGGCGATCAAGAACCGGCGAAAGCCCCAGCGGTCCACCATACGTCCGACGGGGACCATGAGGAGAACGGCTACGCCGCCTCCCACGAGCAGGAACGCCCGGAATTGGCTGTTCGACAGCATCAGCTCGTTCTTGGCGTACAGAGTCAGCACCGGCGTCAGCAGCCCGACCGCGAACGTCTGGATGAACATGGCCGGATAGAGCAGGCGGCTGACGGTGACCGCTCTCTTCACTTCCTGGAAGTAGCGCCGGATCCGCTCCCCCATTGGCAGATGCTGCCGGTCCGGCTCGCCCGGCGCCTTCGCCTCCCCTTTCTTCAGCTTGCCGGGCAGGAAGAGAGCGACCAGCACGACGAGAAAGATCAGTCCGATCATTAGCCGGAAGGCGAGGGCCGTATCGTGCAGGAAGAACGTGATGGCGAATGGTCCGAGCCCAACGCCGCTCAGCCAGGCGATGTACACGACGCTCATCACCGTACCGCTGTCCTTGTCGCCGGCAATTTCCGTCGCTCCCGTGATGACGCACGGCCACAGCGGTGCCGTACCGATGCCAAGGAGCGCGCACGCCGCGACGATCCACAGAAAGCTGGAGCTCGCCGCTATGATGATAACGGCGACGAGAGTCGAGCAGACGCCGATCAGCATGCTGTAGCGGTAGCCGACCCGGTCGATGAACCATCCGATGGGCGTGCGCAGCAGATTGTCTCCGATGTACTGCACGGCTAGCGTCCAGCCGACGACGAGCGTGCTCGCATGCAGCGTGTTCGTCAGATACAAAGGCAGAAATGTCACGATCAGCGCGCCCTTGACGAACTGGACCGAGAACATGATGACCAGCAGCTGGATGACGAATTTGGAGGCGAAGACGCCCCGGTTGATCTTCTTTCTTTCTTTGGAACCCATCCAGCACCGCCTGTCCACAACCCGGATGCAAAATAAACTTGCATCCGCGTTTCATTTTGTTATACTCAGTTTGTTTGTTATCTGTTCCTTAAACAAATCCTTAAAAAAACTCACAGATCTAAACAGAAGGGAAGAGATGAGGCTATGGATCACCATCGCACCCCGCTGTTCTCCGCCCTTGTCAGGCATGCAGAACGCAATCCCGTTCAATTTCATATTCCCGGCCACAAAAAAGGCGCCGGCATGGACCCGGAATTCCGGGACTTCATGGGCGAGAACGTCCTTTCGATCGATCTGATCAATATTGCGCCGCTTGACGATCTGCACCAGCCGACCGGCGTCATCGAAGAGGCTCAGCAGCTTGCTGCCGACGCATTCCATGCCGATTATACCTTTTTTTCCATCCAGGGAACAAGCGGCGCCATCATGACGATGATCCTGTCCGTCTGCGCCGCAGGGGACAAAATCATCGTCCCTCGCAACGTGCATAAATCCGTCATGTCCGCCATCATCTTCGCAGGAGCGAAGCCGGTCTTCCTCTCGCCGTCCCGGGACGCCAATCTCGGCATCGACCACGGCGTGACGACCCGGTCCGTGCGCCGCGCGCTCGAGAAGCATCCCGACGCTAAGGCCGTGCTTGTCATCAATCCGACCTACTTCGGCGTCTGCGCCGACCTGAAGGAGATCGTCGAGCTCGTCCACAGCTACCGGATTCCCGTTCTTGTCGACGAGGCGCACGGCGCCCTGCTCCCCTTCCATGACGAGCTGCCCATCTCCGCCATGGAAGCCGGAGCCGACATGGCCGCCACCAGCATCCACAAGCTGGGCGGCTCGATGACCCAGAGCTCGGTCCTCAACGTCAGTATGAAAGAGAACCTCGTCAATCCGCGCCGGATTCAGACGATCATCAGCATGCTGACGACGACGTCGACCTCGTATCCGCTGCTCGCGTCGCTCGATTGCGCCCGCCGCAATCTGGCCCTGAACGGACGCGACATCGCGGAGCGGACGATCCGGCTCGCTACCGAGGCACGCAAACGGATCAACGCCATTCCCGGCCTGTACTCGTTCGGCGAGGACATTCTCGGGACGGAAGCGACGTTCGACTACGACCCGACCAAGCTGACGATTCACGTCCGCAAGCTCGGCATCACCGGATACGTCGCCGAGAATTGGCTGCGTGACAACTGCAACCTCGAGGTCGAGCTGAGTGACCTGTATAACATCCTCTGCCTCGTGACGCCGGGTGACGACCAGGAGACGCTCGATATTCTGGTGGCTTCCCTCGAACGGATGGCCCGCGAGCTCGACAACCAGACGGCCGTGCAGGAGATCGTCGTCGACATCCCCGAGATTCCGCAGCTGTCGCTTCCTCCGCGGGACGCCTTCTACGGAGATACGGAGACAATCGCGTTCGAGGAGTCGGCCGGTCGGATCATTGCCGAGTTCATCTACGTTTACCCACCGGGCATCCCGATCTTGCTGCCGGGAGAGGTCATCTCCCAGGAGAACATCGACTATATTATGAAGCACGTGCAGGAAGGCCTCCCGGTCAAAGGGCCGGAAGACCGCAGCGTGAAAAACGTCAAGGTCATTGTGGAGACGGAAGCGATCTTCTGACCCGCTCTCCCTCTTCTCTCACCCTACTGCTTATCAAACACAGCAAGGCACCCGGCCGCTCGCGCCGGGTGCCTTTTGGTTTTGAGACGGATACGTTGCCCTGTGCGCAAGACTCTTCCTCACCCCTAGGCTACCCTGCCTCTCCTCCGGCGGTGCGGCTATTCGGCCATGGAGAAAGAACCTGAGCGGTCTTGCTTTCGTGCAAAAAACACCGCGTTCTATTCCTGCTGGCACAAGCCCTCGAGATCGCCGGCTTGCATGCAGGCGGAATCGCTCCGGTCAAAACTCGTCCTTAATCGCGATCGACGGGATGTGTTGTCTCAGAAATTCGGACAGCTCCTCCGCTTCCTTGGGGCCGAGCGAGAAGATGGCCTGCAGATGCTCCAGGTGATGAAGATCGTCGAGACAGAGCAAGGTCGATTTGCCCGTCTGCATGCAGATGACGATCGGCTTGCCAAAAAACTGCTCGGTGAACACGATACACAAGTCAAAGCGGGTCCGATCCGAAGCGTACCCGACAAACTGAATCGTTGCGCGCTCCATTTCCTCATACAGTCGTTCGTACACGGGCCGTGCACCTCCTCGTCTCCTTCTTGTTGCCGGAACTTTCTAACAACTCGGCACAGCAGCGTCCCTCTACTCCCGCTGCGGTATTTTTCATTGTATGAAAGGGGCTGGTTGTAAATGTGTGCTCCGGATGCTATCATTAGCATAATCTTTCCAATCTTTTCCGACTGGCGGGTGTTGGTTGTGGCTCAAAGCGCTTACATCAAATTGGTGGACGGTTCCGCCGTCTCCTCGCTGACTCTGGACGAGGTCAAAGAGCATCTGCTTCACTACAAGGACCAGCTGGCGTTAACCGGCAAGCAGCTCGGCTGGGGCTACGAGGAAGCCGGCTTCCCCTATTCGATCGAAACGAAGCCCGATGCGGAAGGCCGCTGGTTTTATCTGAAGGGCAAGGAAAACCGCTACCGCTACATCGTCGTGGGGGTCGGACAAGAAACGAGCGGCGAGACGGAGCAAGGCTATATTCAGCTCGTGCTGCCCGACGACGCTACCTATGGCGACAAATCCAAAGCCAACGAGATCGGCAAGCATCTCGGCCGCCGGTTGAAGGCGGAGCTTCATCTTTTCAACGGACGAGTCATGTACTTCAATCCGCGCAAATAGCGGCCGGTCGTCCAATACGGGCGATCTCGCCGCCGCGATTAGAAAAAACCCCCGGCTCCGCAGGCTATGCACTACCGCACAGCCTGCCGCGATCCGGGGGTTTCTTGGATAAACCGCCTCTCTAAATGCGGTCGTCCATCTCTTCCTTCGTCAATTCGTTGTACACGGCGACAATCCGCTCCCACTCTTCATCGTCCTCGATGCTGACGAGAAAGGCGTCGTCTCCGTCCTCTTCAATCCGGAAAATGACGCCGTCGCTGTCCGGGTCGTTCCGGTCCAGCAGCACGGCATATGCCTGATCTTCCGATTCAAACGTATACACCATCACCATCTCATGTTCGTTGCCCTCGGCATCGGTCACGACGAAGATCTCTTCGTCTTGTTCATGGCAGTGGTCCTCATTCGGGTTGCTCATTTGCCTCGCCTCGCTTCCTCTGTTCCCTCATTAGTCGTCTTGGTTTTTTGCGGGGTCTCCCCGGCAGGCGTCCTTAGCCGCCTCGCTGCCCGTATCGTAACACGAATTCCTGGCATATTCAACGAACCCGCCAGGCTCCCAGCCCTTCAGCCGCGAGCGCCTTTCGTCCTGCTGCGGGCAGCCTCCGTCCAAGCAAGATAGGCAGGCGCCTTTCCTCTCAGGCTCCTCACGTTCCTCAGATAGCTTCTGAGCTCGTCTATTCCTAGCGGCCGTGCGATCCCATACCCTTGGAGCGAATCGCATTGAAGCTCCAGCAGCCGCTCATACTGCTCCTGGTTTTCCACGCCTTCTCCAATGACGCGCAGCCTGAGTCCGTGCGCCATGTCAATTATCGCCTTCGTCACGACACAGCTGCCCGAATCCGTTGTCAGCTCCTTCAGGAAACTCTTGTCGATCTTGAGAATGTCCAGCGGGAACTGCTTGAAGTAGCCGAGCGCCGAATAGCCCTTGCCGAAATCGTCGATGGCGAGCTGCGCACCGATCGCCTTAAGCTGCTGCAGGGTGGGGAGAACAGCCTCGATCTCATAGAGGCTTCCGCTCTCCGTAATCTCGAATACGATGTGCCGCGGATCGCACCCCGTCTCCTCGAGAATCGTCTGTAGGCGGCCGGCCAGATCGGGCTGCTGGAACTGGCGCGTCGACAGGTTGACCGCGACGCCGGTCAGCGCAAGCCCTTCCTCGCTAAGCTCCTTCCACAGACGGCCCGCTTCGGCGAGCACCCATTCCCCGATCTCAACGATCATGCCGGTCTCCTCCGCGATCGGAATGAACTCGGCCGGCGCAATAGGCCCGAGCTGCGGATGGTGCCAGCGAAGCAGCGCTTCCACACCGCTGATCCCGCCATGGGCCGCATCCATCTGGGGCTGGTAGCAGACGCTCAGCTCCCCCCTCTCCAGCGCTCGCCGCAGCTCGTGCTCCAGCTCCATCCGCCGTGTGATGGTATCGCTGATCGCGGTCGTAAACTGCTCGCACTCGCGGCGCTGTTCCTTCGCATGGTACATGGCGAACTCGGCGTGCTTCACCAGCGTTTCGAAATCGGCGCCGTCATGCGGAAACACGCTGATGCCGATACTCGTTGCCAAGAACAGCTCGTGTTCGCCGTCCACCACCGGCCGGTTCAGCTTGCGGGACAGGCGGACGGCCGCCTCCGCGGCGTCCTCCGGCTTCTGAAGCTCCAGCACGAGGGCGAATTCGTCCCCTCCGATCCGCGACACCGTATCGGACGGTTTGACAGCCGCCTTCATCCGCTCCGCCACCCTTTGCAGCACCCGGTCCCCGATCGCGTGGCCATGCGAGTCGTTCACCGTCTTGAACCGGTCGAGATCGACGAACAGCACGCCCACGAGGCGGCCGGTCAGCTGCGCTCTGGCCATGGCGTCGTTCATCCGCTGCCGAAGCAGCATCCGGTTGGGGAGGCCGGTCAGGCTGTCGTAATGGGCAAGATAGTGAAGATGGCTCTCAAAATGCTTGCGCTCCGTAATATCCGAGAACATGCCCAGATAATTGGTCAACGTTCCCGTCTCGTCGCGTACGGCATTGATTGTGAGCCACTCGGGGTAGATCTCGCCCGACTTTCTCCGGTTCCAAATCTCTCCCTGCCAGCTTCCGTTTCTAACGAGCGACGCCCACATCTCTTTATAATAGGCCGGCCCCTGACGGCCGGACTTCAAAACATTCGGCTTCTTCCCGACAACCTCCGCTTCCTCGTAGCCTGTAATAGCCGTGAAGGAGGGGTTGACGCTAATAATTCTGGTGTGCGAATCCGTGATCATGATCCCTTCGCGCGAGCCTGAGAAGACCCGCGCATACAGTCTCGCCCGGTCGTCCGGCTGCAGGAGGGCTTGTCCGGCGGAGGATTCGATGCCGATCTTCTCGTTCATGTTAGGACAGCCTCCACTCGAGAACGGCTTGTTTGCCGTCTCCCCCTATGTATTCCATTCTGCATTCCCATTTTAGCAAGTCCTTCCTGCTTAGACCGGCGAACATCTTGGCAAATCTGTGAAGAAATCGGAGGAGACGATACGCTTCCCCGAACTAACGAAAAAGCGCCCTCCGCGGAAGCGGAGAGCGCCGTTGGCTTATTCCGAACGAATGGTCTTGCGCGAGGCAACCGTATAGTCGCCATCCACAAGAAGCGAGAAGGTGACGGTGTAATCTCCCTTCTGGGAGAAGTTAACCTGAAACGGCCATGTGTACCAGAAGCTGTCGTTGACGCCGTCCAGCGGCACGGTCAACGGTTCCACCGCGTTTTGGCCGTTCGGCGCCTTGATGGTCAGCATGAACCCGGTTGCCTTCGCTTTCAGGCTGTCCACCTGGGTCGAGACGACGAAGTTCCGCGTCTCCCCGTGGTTGACCTTGCCGAACGGGCGCTTGACCGAATAATCCTTGTCTACGTCCAGCGAGACGAACATATGGACGTTGGGCTTGTAGATCTTCGCCGTCAAGGTGTCGTTGTTCCATTGGACGGTCGCCTCCAGCTCCTCGGCGAGCTGGCGGAGCGGCACGACTGTCGTCCCGTTGATGATGAACGACGGGACGCCTCCCGAGGAGGGCGCAAGCTCGGTATCGTTCAAATAGACGCGGGCTTTGTTGTAGTTCTCGTATCTTCCCCACAGCGAATCGGCAAAGGCGGTCACGGTTCCGAATAAAAAGATGATGCAGGCCAGAATTAGGATGCGTTTCGCTTTCATGAAGTAGGTACCCCCATCGATGGACATGATTGCTAGTTTATACTCGGCTGCAGGCTGAGAGTTGCGGCAGAATGGGGGAAAGTTTGCCGCTTCTTCCCTCCGACGTCCGGGCTGCCGGAGAAGTTACAAGAGACCCTTGCGGTCCAGGATGACCAACATGCGATAAAAATCGTAGGAGCCGGCGTCGGGCGTGTCGATCAGCCCTCCGGCGACGGCCTTCTGCACGCTTGTCCGCGCCCAGTCCGGCACCGCCCCCATCCTCGCCAGCTGCTCCAGATACGCTACGCGCTGCTCGAGCTGAGCCTTCTGGCGTTCCAATGCGTCTATCCGATCCGATAAGGCAGCCATGTCTTCTCCTCCTCCCTCTCTGGCAGCCAGTTCCGCGTACAGCCGGCTCCAAGGAAAGCGCGGTCCCGGGCAGTTTGGCTTCCCCTCCGGATTGACTTGAAAATGGCCGATGACATGATAGCGGTCCAGCGGGAACGAACGTCCCCACTTGTCCCGAATATACTGCTGAATATAAAGATGCAGCTGAACCGAAGCTTCGAACTGGGCATCCGTCAACTGTCCGTCGGTGCCTTCGTGCTCTATAGAAACGGTGTACAGGTTCGGATTGATTCCCATGTCCTTCACGACCTGCGCCTCAGCACGGGGGAGCTGGGCCTGAGTCAGGCCGTTCGCCCAGGCCATCCGGTCAACGGCCACATATTGATGGATCTCCCCTGTCTTGGAGACCCCGAAATGAGCCGATGAGACGGTATTGCCAGGATCGGTGAACCAGTAGTCCATGCTGGACATGGTACCGGCGGAGATATGGTCGACGATGACGAACGGGACGACACCTTCGCGGGAGCTGGAGTTGGTGTTGCTGTTGCCTATCCATCGAATGTCCATGAGTCTGCCCTCCTGCCCGAGAATCCTTCCTACCGCAGCATATGCGGCCGCCGCGGCGCCCGCTTGTACACTTACCTCTGCTGCCGGCCGACGAGGAGCCCCGTCAGCATCGCTTCGCACCGGCGCTTGAGCAGCACCGGCAGCAGCGTGCAGGTGCTCTCCATGCCCGCATGCAGGTAGCGTACGCGGACACACTTGTCCTCCCCGAGGTCCTCGGCGAGGATGCGGCAGCCCCGCGCCCCGAGACGGCGGCGCGTACTCCGGCACTCCTGCTCCACGAGGCCGAGGAGCGGGGGCCATGCCCTGCTCCAGTAAGCGCCCAGCGGCAGCATGCCCGCATACTGCCGATCCCAGCGCAGCACCTTGGCGAGCGTGGCTGCGGTAATATACTCGGCGACCTCTCCCTCCAGCTCGGACATTGTCGTCCGCCCCTTTCCGCTCTTGACTGGCTTTCTTCTTCCGGTCCCCCTGCACGCAAAGCGGACGCTCAGGAACCGGAAGAAGAACGCTCTTTGCTATAGTATACAGAACATCTGTTCCTATTCTCAAGAGGGGGGAGGGACTTTCCGCCTATTTTTTTACCCGGGTCAGGATGCAGGGCACTCCGCGGCCTACCGCTCCCGGCTCCCGCATGGCGGTCATGTAGCGGATTCCTCTTGCGCACTGCGACTTGCAGCGCTCGCAGACGTCCGAGGTGACGAGCCGCAGCGTCCAAACCGTACGGTCACTGACCGGTTGCTTTTTTTTGACAACTTTTTTAGCCATCTCCATTCCTCCCGTCCCATCCTGGTTGTAGAATAGGATATGTGAACGCCAGAGGTTGCGTACTCGTTCCGACAGGGACGGGAGGCCATTTTTGAACGGGCGCTCGCCCGCACGGCCGGAAAGGAGAAGAAAGATGGATTTGGAATTGACCATGCTTGGCACCGGAGGCGCCTTCGCCAAAAAATACGCGAACAATAACGCGCTGATCCGGTGGAACGGCGTGACCCTGCTGCTTGATTGCGGTGTTACGGCAATGGGGGCGCTGCATCAGATGGGCGTCGACGTCAAAGACATCGACGGGGTTGTGGTGACCCATCAGCACGCGGACCACGTCGGCGGCCTGGAGGAGTTCGCCTTCCGCCGGGGCAGCCGCAAGCCCCGCCTGTTCGTGCCCGCCACGCTGCGGCAGAAGCTGTGGGAGCATACGCTGAAGGGCGGCATGGAGAACCCTGCGGACGGCCTCAATACGCTGGACGATTATTTCGAGGTGACGGAGATCGAGGAAGGGCCTGCCCAGGAGATTGTGCCCGGCCTGCGGCTGCAGATTCTCCCGACCGTACATATTCGAGGCAAATCGAGCTATTCGCTGCTGTTCAACGACCGGCTGTTCTACAGCTCGGACACGACCTTCGACGAGGCCCGCCTGAAGGAGCTGCATGCCCGCGGCGTCGAGACGTTCCTGCACGAATGCCAGCTGACTGGAAAGGGGCGGGTCCATACGACGCTGGACGAGCTCCTCACCCTGCCGCCCGCCATCCGGGAGCGCCTCTATCTGATGCACTACGGCGATAACCGCGACGAATTCGATGGGCAGACCGCCGAGATGCGGTTCATCGAGCAGCGCAAGCCGTACCTCTTCCCTCTCGGTTAGCGGAAGGGCCGGATGCACGCTGCCAACGCGAAACAGCCGCCTGCTGATGCAGGCGGCTGTTTCTCATGAATGGGTGCTTAGAACGTCGGCAAGTTGTCGAGATTGTTGCTCGGGTCTCCGTCGGCGTCGCCGCGGATATAGGTTTCGCCGTCGCGTCCCTTGAAGGCGTTCACGCCCGCGATTTGTCCGCTGTGCACCTCCTGCAGCGCTTCCTCATAAGAAAGAACGCGCCCGGAGGACGTCTGGAACGACTGGATGTCCCCGTCTCCGTTCTTCTGCACGGCGACGAAGGTTTCGCGCTGATCCTGCTGCATCGCTGTCCCTCCTTCCGAATGGCTTCGGGACTAGCATGCCCGGGGTGGTGCCGGTCTATCCCAGTCTTTTCCTCATTCGGACATGAAGAATGCCCGCGTCGTAGAACGGCTCGGTCGAGATGGTCTCGTAGCCCAGCTTTTTGTAAAAGGGCTCCGCCTGGCACTGGCCGTCCAGCAGCGTGAACGCCGCTCCCGCTTCCCGCGCTTCCTTCTCCATGGCCAGAATGAGCTCGCGTCCCACTCCCTTGCCCCGCCAATCCGCAAGCACGGCGACCCGCTGCAGCTTGACGGTGCGTCCCTCCGGGGTCTCTTCCCCGTAAAAACGCCAGCGCGCGGTGCCGCACGCCGTCCCGTCCGCGAGCGCCAGCATGTGGCCGCACGCTTGCGGGGATACGTCGAATTCGTCCAGCTCCTCATCGGCTGGTACCTTTTGCTCGTTCACGAACACCTCCATCCGTATGCGCAGGCACTGGTCCAGCTCTTCTTGGGTTTTTACTCGTTTGATCATCATGTCTTCTTTCCTCCTGGTGTCGCATTCCGGGGCGGTCGGCAAGTGCCGCTATCTTCGAGCCCCGGCTTTTGGTAGAATAAGATGTGGACTACTGATTGAATGGATAAAGGAGCCCTCGCATGAACATTGCGTTTTTCCTGCTGCCCAAGCAGGATGTCATTCATTTAACGATGCAAACGACACTTCGCCAAACGCTGGAGCGGATGGAGTACCACCGGTTCACGGCTGTTCCGATCCTGAACGAGGACGGCACGTACGCCGGGACCGTCACCGAAGGAGACCTGCTCTGGTTTCTGAAGAACAACCGGGGGGTACATCTGGATACGGCCCATCGCCATACGCTGGCGGAGGTGCCGCTGCGCCTGCAAAACCGGACCGTCCGCATCGATTCCAATATGGAGGATTTGATCAGTCTGGTCAAGATCCAAAATTTCGTCCCGGTCATCGACGACATGGAACGCTTCATCGGCATCGTCCGGCGGAGCGACATCATCGAGTACTGCGCGGACAAGATCTTCAAGGAGCTGCATCATCAATAGCTTCCGCCATAAGCGCGCAAACGAACAGACACCCCGGAAAGAAGCGAAGGCTTCTCTCCGGGGTGTTTTGGCGTGTCATCGTCAGGACAGCGCCGCACGGCGGTGTTTGGCCAGCCTGCCCAGCAGCCGGAGCGTCATGACCGCCAGCTGGGCGGTCGCGAGCATCAGGAACGGCAGCATGCCGTATAGATAACGGTCGACGGGAATGAACACCGCATGCACGCTATAGAACAAAGCCAGCGACACAAGCAAATAGGCATAGGACCGGTGGAAGAATCCCAGAATGGGGATGGTAGCGAACCCGATATAGACGATCACGAAGTGAAGCTTGTTCAGAACCCAAGCGTACCACTTCGGCATCTCGAGCAGGTAAGGCCCCACCCACAGCGTCTGGAAAAAGACCTTGAACTTCCCGATCGTGAACCACCCGATCCACAGCCAAGGGTCGTCCCGCAGCCCTTGCTTGATCCGGCGCACGCCTTCGTTAAACTGGTCGTGCTCATCGATCCGGTCCCAGTCGATCGTTCCGCGGAAATACGGGTCCGTCCCTCCGAGGAATGGATTCCCCGCCTCTCCCTTGGCGACCGGAATGAAGGCGTGGAACGTCACGGCGTTGCGGATCCACCAGGGCAGCATCAGCAGCGCGAAGGCGCCTGCTCCTGTCACTATCTCGCGCAGGAACAGCCGGCGGTGCCGGACCCAGAGGAACAGATAGGGCACCACCGCTAGCGGCAGCGTATTCGGGCGGATCAGCACCGTAGCCGCAAGCAGAAGTCCCATAATAAAGTGGTCTCGGGTGCGATTCTCCTGGATAATGCGCACTTGCATGTAGAGCAGCGCCAGGAAGAACGACAGGAACGGAACCTCCGTCAGGATGGTGGACGCCGACCAGACGTAGGACGGGTAGACGGCGGCGAACAGGGCGGCGATCAGCCCCGTCGCCGGATGAAACAAGCGCTCGCCCAGCTTATAGAGAAACCAAATGGCGATCAGGCTGAAGAAGCAGAGAAAGATACGGATCTTCATCAGAGCCGGCTCTAGCGGATCGTAGCCGAATAGGCCGTACATGACGTACAGCATGGCGGGCCAGCCGGGGGTGACGAGCGTATTGGGCTCCGTATCCCGGTAGGCGTAGATTCCCTTCTCGAGCCATTGGATCGCCAGCTTCGTATACTCCAGCTGGTCCCAGACGAGCGGCGGATACGAGGCCGTCAGAACATAGGACAAGCGGAGGCCGAGCGCAAGCAGCAAAATAGCGAGTATGCCGTATGTATACCAGATGGACCTTCTAGTGTCAGGTCGTTTCAACGATTGCCTCCCCCCATTCAAGCTTTGGCAAAGACAACTACCCCGACGAGTATGATCACCATCCCGAGCCACTGCGTCATCGTGATCGTTTCCTTGAAGAATAGCACGCCTCCGACCGCCCCGAGCACGTAAGCCATTGACTGAAGCGGATAGACGCGGCTCAGGTCATAGCGGCTGAGCGCATAGAACCAGATCAAGGTAGCAAGCACGAAGAGCACGCAGCCGGCAATCATGGAGGGCTGCAGCAGGATCGTCAGGATGCTGTCCCACGATTTGAGTGGATATTTGTTAAGCGTAACCTTCCATAACAGCTGTCCTGTCACCAACAGGACGACATTAGCCAGTACGATGAGCAGGGCGATCATCCGAAGTCTCCTCTTTGTTCTGCGCCTTGAGCAGAGCCAATTCCTGGATTAGCCGGGTCACCTGGCGGTTCAGCCGGGTGACGACGATGGTCAGGTGGAGAATAATCACCATAGAAAACGTCAGGCCGATAAAAAACAAGAAGGAAGGCGCGTAGTAAATATGAAGAAGTGCCGACACACGGTCCAGCAGACTCGGGAACACGCTGAAGACGAGCATCAGCACCCCGAGCAGCAGCCAAATAATAGCGTACCTCTCCGCCATCTTCTGACGGCGGATCAATTCGACCGTGATCCCCAGAAACAGCAGACAGAAAACAACGGCAAGCAGATAAATGTTCATGGTCAGCTCACATTCCGGATGCGGGTCATCAGCACCGCAAGCGATACTTTAAACATGTAATACAGCGACTTGATCGGTGTGATCGACGATTTGCCGGCCGCCCGGTTATGCATGAGCACCGAGGCTTCCTTGACGCGGTATCCTTTGCGCTCCAGCAGCACCACCGCTTCGACCTCCGGATAGTCGTCCGGATAATATTCGGCGAACAGCCGGATCACCTGGCGGTTGACGGCTCGGAAGCCCGACGTCGGATCGGTAATCCGCTTGCCCGTCACCAGCTGGATCAAATATGTGAAGAATTGAATGCCGGCCCGTCGGCTGAGGGAAGACTTGTAGGGCGTCTTCTCGAGAAACCGGGAGCCCACGCAGCAATCGGCCTCGCCTCGACGGATGACGTCCACGATCTTGTCCAGATTGCTCGGATCGTGCTGGCCGTCGGCGTCGAGCTGAATGGCCACATCGTAGCCGTGGCGATGGGCATACAAATAGCCGGTCTGTACGGCGCCTCCGATGCCCACATTGACCGGCAGGTCGATGACATGCGCGAGTCCGGTAGTCCGGGCGACCGCGCTAGTCTGGTCCCGTGAGCCGTCATTGACGACGACAATATCCATCTCCGGATGATGGTGATGGACGGACCGCAGCACATCGCCTATGCTTTTCTCTTCATTATAGGCGGGGATAATTACTAACAGCCTCATCCGGTCTCCCTCCTTCTTCCTCTTCTGCTCCATTCTCTTCCGGGCGCCCTGCCGTTCATACGGCAGCTCCTTATGCGGCTGGCGAGCCGCAAACGAACTTACCGACGGGCGGTAGATAGCACAAATGCGCTCAGTCTCACCAAGATTATACCCTCCCCAGCAGAGCCGTAAACAAGCTGGCAGTAAGGCCAACCGGCTGCCGGGCAGGATCGTTTCGGCGGGGCTTCCCACGAAAAAGACGTCAGATCGTTCGAAAAAGTTGCATGTCCCCATTGAAAAACCGACTGTTCTATTGTTCCATATCGTCCAAAGCCGCGCAAGCGTCGGTTTCTCCCAGCTCGGCTAAACTGTTTCCCCTACGGCTCGCTATGGTAAAATAATGAAGAAAGCAAACTGGTAGCGAAAGGTGGAGAAACCAATGGAATGGCCAGCAGCAAGTACGGGAAACGTATTTTTGAAGGAAGCGATCGAAACGTTCCGCAGCTACAAAAAGCTCGGAGACAAAGCGATGGCCCAGCTGGACAATGCGTCTGATCTTCACTGGACGCCTAACAGCGAAAGCAACAGCATCGCTGTCATCGTCAAGCATCTGCGGGGGAACATGCTGTCCCGCTGGACGGACTTCCTCACCTCGGACGGCGAAAAGCCGGACCGGCAGCGCGACGAGGAATTCGCGGGCGGCGAAGAATCGGCCGAGACGGTCCTCGCCTGGTGGGAGGAAGGCTGGGAGGTCGTCTTCCGTACTCTCTCCGAGCTAACCGAGGAGGATCTGATGCGCACCGTAACGATTCGACAGGAGCCTCATTCGGTCGTAAAAGCCATCCTGCGTCAGATCTCGCATTACAGCTACCATGTCGGACAGATCGTGTACATAGCCAAGCAGCGCAAGGCGGAAGGGTTCGAATCGCTGAGCATTCCCCGCCGCAGGCCCTGACCACGGCGCACTTGTCCCGCCGGACCGCAGCAAAGGCTCTACATCCAAGAGGAGGGTATCCCCATGACTACTGCCAAACCGATCGGCTCGACCCGCTCCATCAAATCCAGCTACGTGCTGCCGCCCGATACAAACAATCACAACACCCTCTTCGGCGGCAATCTAATGGCTTATATCGACGATGTGGGGGCACGCGCCGCCATGCGGCATTCGCGCAGGCCGGTCGTAACGGCGTCCACCGACTCCATTGATTTCCTGCATCCGATCAAGGTCGACCACGAGGTCACCCTCGTGGCGGTGGTGACCTGGACGAGAACGACCTCTATGGAAGTGTTCATCCGGGTCGTTAGCGAGGATCTCCACACGGGAGAACGCATAGTATGCGCCACATCGTTCCTGACCTACGTCGCGCTGGGCGATGACGGCCGGCCGGTCGAGGTGCCCAAGGTGTTCCCGGAGACCCCGGAGGAACGGCTGCTGCACGAGGGAGCTCCCGCCCGCGCCGAAGCGCGGCGGCAGCGGAGAGTCGTCAGCAAATCTTTGGCCGAATCCCTCGGCACCAAAATGCCCTGGGAAAAGGACTAGTCCAACAACGAACGAGCCCGAAGAGCCGTCCGGAACCATCCGGCCGGCTTTTCGGCGTTTCGGAGCCTTTAGCACGGGTCTATACCGGTGAAAGGGCTGTCCGAAGACCGCTTCATTTTTTTATAGAAAAGCTGTTGACATTCCGTCCAAGCCTTGGTATTATAAATCTTGTCGCCGCGGACGAAGCAAGTTAGCGAGCGAAACACTTGACCTGATAGCTCAGCTGGGAGAGCACCATCTTGACAGGGTGGGGGTCGTCGGTTCGAGCCCGGCTCAGGTCATACGCGAAACAAGTCCGAGAAGAAATTCTCGGGCTTGTTTTTTTGTCCTCTCTTTTCGGTACCGGCTAGCACCATGCGATCCGGCATGAACAAGAAGACTCCTTCAATCCAGCTGCAAAAACACGCCGCTCCTCAAAAAAGGGGCCTCCTAAGGAGGCCCCTTTTTTGCGATCTTCGAATCTAGCGACCGAGCCGGTCTTGCAAGTTCTGCCTTCAGCACGGTTTAGCGAGTGTTAGATCAGGCATGCGCAAGAAACAATTACGAGCAGAATGAACAGCACCAGAATGGCTGAAGTGGATGTGAATCCGCCTCCGAATCCCATGCTTTTCTCCCCCTTTCGAGAAGCTAACACAGTTTATGCGGCAGCTTTCTAAAGGATTGGACAATAACCGAACACGTTCGAAACCCGCTCTTAACTAGATGGGAAAAGGATTATTATTTCACAGAAACCTCAGTCGGCCGGGCATAGACACGGGTCAGCTTGCCTTGGAATTCATATTCGTAATAAGCCTGAACCCAGGCAGTGCCTTTGCTCAACCCTTGCAGTTTATTATCCGCTGTCAGGGCGATCACTTCGCTTGAACCATCCAGCAGCCGAAGCTTCGGCGTCAGTGCTTGCTTCTCCCGGGATTGGAACACAACCTCTCCGGTGATGCCGGCTGCTTCTCCGACCTTCAATGCCACCTTCTCCGTCGTCTGCACCTCCGTCACCATGCGGGAATACTGTTGGGGCAGGTTCGCCACATCGCTGATCGGCCGCGCAAAGGTGACGATCCCCCGATGCTTGACATACTTCTCGAATACCGGATTCATGGAGATGCTGGGATTGAACAGAGCATTGGCCTTGAGCGATTCCCGGATGAACTTCTCCGCATGGCCGAGCGGATTATCCACCGAAGCCGGGCCATTATGAATGTACACAAGCCCTACTTCTTTATTGAGCTGGCGCACCTTCTTCAATTCCTCCAGACGGAAGGTAATGAGATAGACATCCTCCTCCAGTCCGTACTTCTTGACCAGCTCCAGAATAGACGATTCTATGTTAGGCGCCTTGATCTCCAGAAAGAGAGCAAGTCCTCTTGTCTTTTTCTTCTCCTTCGCCCAGGCCAGGTATTCGTCCAATGTCGGAACCTCGGCCGGCTGACTCGGATTCAAGTAGTTGGCATTCAGCTGCTTGATCTCGGCCAGCGTCATGTTGCGGATCTTGCCGGAGCCGTTCGTCGTCCTGTCCACATTATCGTCATGCATAAGAACGAGCTGACCATCCTTTGTTACGAGCACGTCGGTCTCAATGAGATCCACTCCGGCCTGCCAGGCCGCCTCAAAGGCCGGCATCGTATTCTCCGAGATTTGCTCGACGCTCCCTCTATGGCCGCCGATCAATGGACGCTGGGTGACGGTCCCCTCCGGGTAATCGCGGAGCGACGCAAGCGCCGCACGCGGATCTCCGGTGACCAATCCCCCTGCGCCGAGCGCAATCAGATCGTGCGCCTCACGCTCCGAATCTCCACCGATCCCCCACACTACGAGACCACGGACACGAAGATAATGAATAACGTCTGCCGTCAGCCGGCTTTGATCCAGCTGGATCGTGACCGCTCCGCTTCTGCGCGCCGCCAGTATCATTTGCTTCAGCTGTTCCGGGTTCACCGGTCGGCCTGCGTAATTCAGCCCGCCGCGAAGCTCGGCGTACCTTTCTTTAACAGCGGTGAGAATGCTTTCCTCTGAGGTAAAGAGATGCGCGTCCGTCCATTGTCTCGCCTTGAGCAGATCTGCCGTCTTCAGGGCAGCAGCCTCGGATTCTACCGATAGGACGGGGATCAGCTTGCCCTGGATCAAATCGAGCGCCTCCGACAGCTTCAGGATCCGCTGTCCGGCAAACTCGGGAGAGAACCAGCTGCCGGCATCCAACTGGCTGATCTCCGCCCAGGTATTCTTATCGACACGTCCTTTGCCGTTCGATCGCTTGTTCAGCGTTTCGTCCCCGAACACAATCAGCTCGCCGTCCGAGGTCATCTGCACCGGCAGCATAATTTGACTGGCGTCGGTTTCCAGCAGCTTTTCGATAGCGGCTCTCGTATTCTCGGGAGCGCTCTTGGCATCCCCGCCATACCCGATCACCGTCGGTGCGAAGGAGATCCCGGTCGCCGGCTCTCGTGCAGCAAGCACATCCGTCTTAAGAGCTAGCTCCGGGATCCGGCTCGTGTCGGCATGGGGGCCGAACAGAAGGACCCCTGGAGAAGGTTTCGGCTGCGCGACAAAATTGACGGCCGCATTGTTAGTATCCACCGCATTCCAGCGTTCGATCGAATGGCCGTTGTTCGCATTGATTGTCGGGAGGTAAGGCTGCACGCCGGGGAAAGGAGACGATTCCTGCCAAACGACGGCATCGACTATCTGCATATTCCGGTCGTAGAGCAGCGCCTGATCGCCTGCATTGCCCAGCTTCGCCATGCCGGTGGCCCAGCTCTTGTTTTGCTCCAGATTCGGTACCTCGTGAAGCGACTCCTCCAGCTCAAAATCCGCCGTCACGCCGTAACGGTCGCGAATTCCCTTCGCGTTAAGCGCGACTACAATAACTTGATACGGTTCGATGAAGGTTCCTTCCGGAAATAGAAACATGCCTTCGCCTGAGCTGGTGAACTTGGGAAATTCGGCGTCCCCGATCGAATAGCCGCTGATATCCAGACGCTCTCCGGAAACGTTCGTAATTTCAATGAATTCGCCGTTATCCTCATCGTGGATGGCATCATAGAGCACCTCGCTGATCAGGAGGCTTCGGCTGATGGCCGGCCCCGGATAAGGACGCGGCTGTCCCTCTCCCGGCACGTAGGCTCCAATCGTCGGGGGGAGGGGCCAGAAATCAATCGAAGCGTCCCCTGTCAGAAATTGACGCTGCAGCGACTGGATATGCTGGGTGATGCCCGGCGCAGCCTTATAGGTTTTGCCGTTCAGCTTGCCATCCTTCCCATAAGGGACATAATCCACCATCTTTTGTGAGGTGTCCATCAGCAGCACATCATCCCCCGCCTGCGCCAGCGTCAGGTAGCCGGTGGACCAATCCCCAGGCAGCATATCCGGCACGGACGGATCATTCTCCTTGTTATACGTCGGATGAGTAGGCAGCTCGTAATCAGGTGTCGACCCATAGCGCTCCTTCATTCCCAGGGACGATTGTGCGATGACGAAGGATTGACCCGCCTGCAGAATCGCGCCTTGGGGAAACTGGAACATGCCCTCCCCGCTTCCTTTCACTGCCGCATCGCCTATGTAGTAGCCGCTCAGGTCTACCGCCTGGCTCCCAATATTGGATACTTCCACATATTCGGCACCATCGTCGCTGCCCGGCGCATCGTACATAATCTCCGAAATGACGACCGCAGGCAGGGCCGCCGGCGCCAGCATCTCAGCCTCATTGGCATAGGAAACCGATGTTGGTCCCGCCAGAGGGAAGGCGGATGCCAGCAGAGTCAAGCTGACCGCCGCCGCCAGAGCTTTGTTCGAACGCGTCTTGCTTCCCATTGTAAAAACCTCCATTCAAGTTATGGATTGGATTCCGATAGGATAACTTCGCGATGTACCGCCTGCTCGGCGCATTATTTCACCCCTGTGCTTAGGAAGCTGCTAATGATGTGCTTCTGCACCAGAAGGAAGGCGACAATGGGCGGAATGGACGCCAGGGTAGCCACAGCCATCATCGGGCCCCAGGAAGTGCCGCCCTCCGAGTTGATGAACAGCTGCAGGGCAAGCGGAATCGTGAACATGTTCTGCTTGTTGATGACCATGAGCGGCCAAAAATACTCATTCCAAACGTTGATAAACAGAATGATGCCGATGGCGACGATCATAGGACGGACTGCGGGCACGACAATCAGCCACATTTTCTGCCAGTCGGTAGCTCCCTCGACCTCAGCGGACTCCAGCAGTGCCTTCGGGATCGTCCGGAACGACTGCCGCAAGAAGAAGATCCCCATCCCGCTCGCCAGCTGCGGCAAAATAACGGCAAAGTAGGTGTTCAGCAGTCCCCACTTGCTGAGTAGCAAATAATTCGGGAGCATGGTGACGAGGACAGGGATCAGCATGCTTGCCACGATGACGTAAAACAGCGCCTGTCTTCCTTTAAAGACAAACTGGGTCAAGGCATAAGCCGCGAAAATGCTCGTCAGCACTTGGAAGGCGGTTACCGAGGTGGCGACAACGAACGAATTCAGAAAAAATCGGTGAAGCGGCGAGCTATTGAAGGCGTGAATAAAGTGCTCAAGCGTAACAGGCAGAGGAATCGGATTCAGGAAATCCGAAAAAATCTGGTCCGTTTGCTTCAGAGCCGTGCTAACCATCCAGACAAGCGGAAAAAAGCTCAGAAGCAGGGAGAGCAGCAGCAGCAGCTGCCACGGATTCACTTTAATTTTCATAATGCACCCTCCGCTCCATCACCAGCGCCTGGAACACGATCAACCCGCTGAAAACAAGGAAGGTCAGCACGGCTGCTGCGGACGCAAGGCCGCTCTTAAAGAACTGGAATGCATACTGGTACACGGTAAACACAAGATGGCTGGTCGCCTGGTCGGGTCCCCCGTTGGTCAGCATCTGAATCGGCACGAACGACCACTGGATCCCGAATACCACGGTCATGACGAACACGAACAGCAGGGTTCCGCTGGACAGAGGAACATAGATTCTCCGGATGAGACCCATGCTGGAGCTGACCCCGTCGATCTTGGCGGCTTCCACGATATCCTGCGGCACCGACAGGATGCCTGACAGCAGCAGGATAAAATGATACCCGAATGTCTTCCAGGAGGTGATGATCACCATCGAGATCAGCGCCCAGGTCGGGTCGGACAGCCAGTTGACGGGAGGAATCCCGACGAGCGCGATCAAATGATTCACCGAGCCGCTGATCGGATTGAACAGCCACAGGAAGACGATAGACGAGACGGCCAGAGAAAGCACGGTCGGCACGAAAATAGCGGATTTGTAAAAGGCTTGCACGCGTCCCGAGATCCGAGTCACCGCATAGGCGACGAAAAACGGGGAAACAAGGAGCAGAAGAAGCAAGAGAACGGTATAGACGCCTGTGTTCCAAACGGAATTCCAAAACTCCCTGTTTTGAAGCAGATAGGAATAGTTGTCCATGCCAACGAATTTGCGGTTCGGGCTGACCATGTTCCAGCTCAGGAAGCTGATCTGCAGCGACTTGACCAACGGATAGTAGATAAACAAGGCTATCGGAATGAGGGCTGGAGCCAAATACAAGAAAGGCTTCACTTTTTGAAATGCTTTCATTCTATCAACCCAATCTTTCTCGCTTTTTTTTTCGAGTTCTCTTCTTGCAGGGACAGACGCCATAGGTTCGTAGGATAGCCCGCCCATCGGCATCCCCTGCCCGATCTAATACCAGGCCCGGCTTACTTCAGCAGTTCTCTGATCTTGGCGGCTGCCTTGGACATCGCGTCCTGGGCGGTACTCGTGCCGTTCAGAATTTGGTCGCGTGCATCAATGAGCGCCTGCTCCGCCTGAAGCCCATTGTCGCCCGGGAAGTTAGCCCACTGGACGACGGCATCCTTCTGCTCGATCGCCGGCTTCATTAACGGGTTTTCATCGAGGAATTTCTTCAGGTCTGCGCCCTTCGGATCCTTCTCTACCCCTTCGCGCGGCGGCAAGTAGCCCGTCCCTTGTACCCAGATGGCCAGCGATTCGGGCGACTGCAAGTGCTTGATGAACTCCCAGGCCGCCTTCTGCTTCTTTTTGTCCTTCGAGAAGACGACCAGCGTGTTGCCGCCTGCGGGAATGGAGCGCGGCTTGCTGCCAAAGGTCGGCGACTTGGACGTACGCAGGTCGAATTTGCTCTGCTGCTTGATCCCGCCCATTCTGCCGATCGTCGTATAGTACATGGCGATTTTTCCGTTGCCGAACGCTTGCTGGCCTTCTTCCTGCTTGCCGTGGAAGGCCAGTTTCTCCTTCACCATGTCCCCTATCATCTGATAGACCTCCACAACCTCCGGGGAGTCGACCGTCACCTTCAGCTCCTTGCCGTTCTTCTCCAGCCAATTGCCCCCGTTCGACTTGGCCAAAGCAAAGGTCGCCCAGTTATCCGGCGGTTCCTGTATGTAGAGTCCATAGTTTCCGGTCTGATCCTTGACCTTCTTGCTCAGCTCTTTGATTTCTTCCCAAGTGGCCGGAGGCTTGTCAGGGTTCCAGCCCACTTGCTTGAGCATGTCCGCATTGTAATAAAGGACCGGATTGCTAAGTCCGAACGATAGTCCTACCAGCTTGCCGTCATCCGCCCGGCTCAGATCGACGACGTTAGGCAGGAAATTATCCTTGATGAAATTGGGCTCCTTCTCGTCGAGCTTGGCCACCTCTTCGATAGGCGTATACGGCAAGCTTCCGTTCACGTAAGAAACGTAGTTGTACCCCATCATGGAGACATCTGGCGGATTGCCTCCCGCGATGGCGGCCTGAGCCTGCTGGATCACGCCCTGGTACTGATTCGGAATGTACTTACTTACCACCTGAATGGATTTGTTCTCTGCATTAAAGTTGTCTACGATTTTCTTTACTTCATTGCCGCCCCAGTCATTGGAGTTGACATGCCAGAATTCGATCGTAGTGACACCCGAGGCTTCCCCCGTACTGCTGGAGTCGGAGGAACAGCCGGACACGAGCAGCGCGGCAATCGACACGCCGATCGCGGAATAATGAAAGAATGATTTCACGATCCTTACTCCTCTCACAATTCAATCTGTCCATCAGTAATTGACCATCCCAATTCACCCAAATAAGGGAATGTAAGCACTTACAATCGTAAAGACAAAAAAAACCGAATCCTCTAGCCCCTGGGCTTACCTATCGGTTAGAAGGATTCTGGCGGTCGGGTTTCAGGGGCGTTTTCCGTTTTGCCTCCTTTCTTTCGATTTCGCTCACTTCTGCATGAAATTGCGTAGGATTAGTTCCCATCTTACATTCCTACCATAGGAGCGTCAACTATTTCCTTCCAAAAATGATCGTTTTTGTTTATTTCTTACTTTTATCCCGACATGGAGGGCCCACGGTCATGTCCGCAGTCCCACACCAAGAAGGCCCTTGGGAGTCCAAAGGACCTATCTGTCTGGCGGCCGCTATCGTACGAAATAGGATGGATCGTGGCCGCTACCCCCATCTCCCCTACATTTCCGCACCGAGCCAGCCTTTCCAGCGGCAAGCGGCTACCACCGCTTTCGTTCTCAGAATGTATAAAGAGAAGCGGACGGGAAAAGGCTAGTTCTTGGAATGCTTTCCAGAAAGGAGTGGAGAACCGATGCAATGGGCATGGATCTGGAAGTCGGTCCTTCTCCTGCTCGCCGGCATGGCGCTCTTAAGGATCGCGGGCAGAAAATCCATCTCGCAAATGACTGTGGCGACGACCGTTATCGTCATCTCGATCGGGACGACGATCGTGCAGCCCATCGCGAATAATCATATGAGCATTGCCGTCGGCTCGGCCTTTGTCTTTATCCTGTCTCTGCTCGTGGTTGAATATTTGCAGGTGAAGTTCCCCTGGATCGAGAGATGCGTCACCGGTCAGTCAAAGGTGGTCATTGAGAACGGAAAGCCGCTGGACTCGAATCTGCGCACCATGAGAATGACAGTTGACCAGCTGGAGTCGCAGCTCCGGCTGCTCGGGATCTCGAATATCCAAGACGTCAAGACCGCTACGCTGGAGCCCAACGGACAGCTCGGCTACGAACTGATGCCCCATGCCAAGCCGGTGACGATGGGGGATCTGGAACGGCTGCTCGGCTTGAAACAGGGCGAGCTGCCCAGCTCGAGCAGCAGCGCCCTGTTCGAGGAGCTCCAAAGCAGCCATTCGAAACCGATCGATCCCCGCCTGCAATAAGCGAACGGTTCCTGCCGGTCGTCCGGGTCGGAAGTGTCAGGATTCAAAAACCTGTACCGGACCGTCCCAGCTATCGCCTTGAAGCTGCTCTTCCCGGTATCCGCCCTCGCCCTTATAGGAAGCAAGAACGCGCCTCCAGAACGCATGGGCGTTCTTGTTACCGCTCGTTTGCCGGATTTCCCAGGCGCCGGGAAAGCGGTTGAACAGCGTGACCGCTACTTCCTTCCCTACTCCCTTTCCTCGAAATTTGCGCATAATGAAAAATTCCGTGATGGTGTTAGTCCCCTCTGCGGTGCTCAGCTTCATGTAAGCTTGGGGGACCCCTAGACTGACCAGCGCGAAGCCTGCGAGCTCCCCGTCCACCCGAACCAGAAACGGACGCCGGTACTCCTCCGCCCATTGATGATCGAAATAGCGGTACAAATAAAAGCCATGCTGGTTCAAAGCATGCCCATCGAACTCGCTGCTGTCATACTGATACAGCTGAAGCAGCTGATAGAGGATCGTCTTGTCCTCATATGGAACCAAAGCTACATCTATCATCATTGGTTTCCCTCCCGAATCCGATCGTATCACGAACACAGCAGCGACAGACGGATTCTAATGAAACTTTCCATACAAAAAGAGAAGCGGCGGCGGCCGCTTCTCTCCTATCGCACCTTATGCTGAGAGCTCGGCACTAAATTAAACGGCCGCGTCTCCCTCATTCGCTTGTTCTGCCTACACTGTCAACACATGGACGCCGGCCTCCTGGATCGTCTGGAGGTCGTAACCCGATGCTCCGCTTCCCGTAATGAGCGTATGAACGGCGCTCATCGGAGCGACTTGGTGAAGCGACAGCTTGCCGATCTTCGTATCGTCCGCCAGGACGATGACCTCTTGGGCCGCGGCGATCATGCCCTGCTTGGCCGGTACCAGCTGGGCGTCGGGATGCATGAGACCTCGTTTCGGATGAAGCGCCGGAATGCCCAGGAAGGCTTTGGAGACGTGAACGGAACGAAGCACCGCATCGGTGAACATGCCGTTCAGAATATTGCTTGACGGGTACAGCTCCCCGCCTGTCACCAGCACCTTGACGCCGGGCGCGTCTCGCAGCTCGGCGGCGATCTGGATGTCGTTCGTCACCACAGTCAGATGGGTCCGGTTGACGAGCTGCTCCGCCAGATGCAGCGTCGTCGTGCCCGAGTCGATCAGGATATGGTCGCCATCCTCAACGAGCTCAGCCGCGGCCTGGCCGATCCGGCGCTTCTGGTCGAGTTCGACGTGGCTTCGCTCGCGGAACGAGGCTTCCTGCCGGGTCAGCTGCTCGACGATCACACCGCCGTGGGTCCGCTTGAGCAGTCCCTCCTGCTCGATCTCCGCCAGATCCCGGCGGATCGTTACCTCATGCACGCCGAATTCACCGGCAAGCGCGGCTACGGAGGCGGACCTGTGCAAGCGCACATACTCGATGATTTTCCGTTTTCGTTCGGCTGCCAGCAATAGCGTTCCTCCTTCTCACACGGCCGCATGCAGGCGGCTCGTCTAGCACGTTCCTGCGATTAATAATAACCATGCACCAAAATATGTCAACTTGACTTCTCCTCTGCCGGAATAAACGAGCCCGTCCGAGCACACCCTAAGCTTCGTCTTTCCGACAACTATACGAGGAGTGATCAAGATGCGGGAAGGGTTAATTCCTACTGTACTTGGAACCGTCGTATCCGCTTCGGCAGCTACGCTGCTGCGCAGCCGGTATAAGCTGGCCGCCACAGGAGCCCTGGGCTTTGGGCTTGCCCATGTCGTCCTGGGTGCCATCGACCTGATCGAGCACAGGCGTTAGGAAAGACCGGGGAGGAACCGCATCTAGGCGGTTCCTTTTTCGCGTCATGAGGGCCGCGTCCAACAGCAAGAGCCTGTTCCGCAGGACCGCAGAACAGGCTCTCCTTGTGGGGCGGTGCCCCTTCCTTACCGCTCTTCCCGTTCAAGCGGGAAGACAGACCATCTTATCCGTTGTGGTGCTTGGTCCGGTATACCTCTCCGCTCTCCAGCACGATCCAGGCCCGGTCGGGCCCTGTCCCTGGATGCACATCGTTCACCAGGCCGCGGTAGGTCTCCTTCGCCTCTATGACGCCGTCCGGCTTGACGGTATATACCCCGCCGTTGTCCGTCACGGCGAGATACCGAAGCCCTTGTGCCGTCTGGACAGCCTCTGCACGGAGCACCCGATCGCCGAGCGTGGTGTGCCAGCGCACCGATCCGTCGGCTTCGATCAGATACAGCTGGAATCCGTCGGAGGCGACCAGCAGCTCCGTCCGCCCGTCTCCATCGAAATCGCCGGCTCGGATATCGTTGACCTCTCCTCCCACGTTCCGGCTCCACAGCTCCTTCGGCTTGCCGTTGAACTGGAAGAGATGCACGCGGTTCTGCTTGGTGCCGAGGGCTACCGCCGCCTGCAGGCTGCCGCTCCAGGAGGCGAGCGGCTCGACGACCTTATAACCGGGACCAGGAGCCCGGCTGCCGCCGTAGCGGGTTAGTACGCCGTCATTCAGGAACGAATAGTAGTAATACTCGAGTCCGAGAACGCCCTCGTCCTTGCCGTCTCCATCCAGGTCAAGAAATTCCATGTCCTCGATGCCATAGAAATATGCAATGTCTTCATACTGCTTGCTGCCATGAAGATCGAAGCCGTACAGGTAGCGGAACTGGGTACCGACCATGATCCACGGCTCCTTGTCGACGCCGTTCATATGCGCGACTCGGATGTTGGTGACGCCGAGCAGATTGCCCTTTTGCTCCCGATGCTCCGGACCATTCGGAATTTCCTTGTTCCACAGCTCCGTCCCTCCGGCATCCAGCACTTGGACATACCAGTTCTCGGTGGCGACGAACACCATCGGCACACCATCGACGTCCTGCACGGTCACCTCGTTCACCCGCCCCTTGGCGGCGAACGTCCATAACAGCGTGCCGTCCGCTCCTATCGCCTGCACCTTGCCGCTCGCTCCGCCGAGCAGCAAATCGGTCTGCCCGTCTCCGTCGATATCTCCCGAAGAGGAGTGGGTGACCGGCTCTCCGAAGGAATAAACTTTCTCCCTTTGAGGTGCTTTCGGGCTCCCCTCCCCCGGTGCTTCGTCTCGCTTCGGTCCTTGTCCTGGCTTACCGGGATGCGGATCGACCGGCGACCGCTTTATCTCCAGCAGGAGTCCGGCCAACTTGCCGTGGCTCGGTTGAAGCGTTCCGCTGCCGACTGTGCCGTCGTTAATGGGCTGCCCTGCTTCGTCGTACCGGGTCATGCCCTTGGTCATCCGGTACGCGGTCCAGCTTCCGTCCGTCAGGTTGAGCTTGAGCAAGACCGGCTGCTCGAAAGCGAGCGTTTCCCCTCCGATCACGACTTGCGTCGCCTCGGCGATCAAAGCTTCGCTCGGACCGATCAGATGGAATTTGCCGTTGGAGCGGAAGCCGTCCGCCTCTACCGCTCCCCAGCGGGCAAACCACTGCGACCCGTCTGCTTCCTCGATCCGGATCGTCGCGTCGTCGAGCCGCTTCGCCTGCACCGCCCGCTCATCGCTGGACCCGCTGGAGAGAACGTTGACGAACCGGGATACTTCTCCGGCCCGATACGCTTTCTCCTCCTTCACTTCGCGAAGTACATGCTCCTCGTCGGCATACGGATACGGGTACACGGTTTTCCAATACTTGATGAAATGCCCGTATCGCTCGTACTGCCGGAGGTGCGAGTCGTCCAGACTCTGCAGGCTCATCTGGACGCCCTCCTGCTCGACCTTGAACCGGTCCTTGGCTAGCGTCAGGCTGCCGAGCGTCTGCCAGGTCGCTTCGAGAGCGTATCGCCCGTCCTCCTTCATCTCCACATCGTCGTAGATTAGATAGAAGCGGCCCCCCGGACTCACAATCGACCGGGTCCAATCCGCCCCGTTATAGCTCGGCGTCTCGCTCCGGCTAATGCCGATTCCGCCGGCATCGGCCGCCCATTCCAGCCGGGTCAGCGGCGGCTTCGCTTCCTGGACGCCGTCCTTGATGACGAGCAGGCCGGTATGGTTTTTGGGCGCCTTCTCGATATAGTCGCGGTCGTCAATGAAGATCCGCCCGTTCGCGCTGTACTTGATGATCGTATTGCCGTCCATATGCCCATGCTTGCCGTCCGAGAAGCCGTCCAGCATCAGGTAGCTGTCTTCCAGCCGATAGCCCTCGCGGAAAGCGAGCTTATGGAACGTTTCGTCGATCGGGACCTCAAGCGAGCCTCCCAAATCCTTCTTCAGCTCGTCGTAGACGCCCTGCTCGACCGGGAATGCCTGCACGGCCGGATAGTCGCCCGTCAGCTCGGTCGCCTGCGCCTTGTCGGTCATGAACCGGTGGAACGGAAAATCAAGATCGCTCATGTTCTGACCGGGGAAGGGACCGGTACGCGTACGCTCCAGCAGAAACTGGTAGAGCGGCTCCTCAAAGAACCAGGACGCTGCGTTCATCACCTGCGAATGGTTCCAGGAATAGGCGCTGCTGCGGCCGAACGGATAAACGTCCCCGCCGCCCGACATCGTGCCCAGATTGTCGATCATCATGGCGTTCAGGTCGGCGCTCGGCCGAAGGCCCTTGGCCAGAAACCGCTCGTCCCCAGTCGCCATCGCGTATTCGAGCGTGATGCCCGGCACGTGCATCAAGTAATCCGAGCCTTCATCCAGGTTGATATTGCTCGTATTCCCGCGGAAGATCCGTTCCCCGAGCCGATACCAGCCGGCCATCTCCGGAAAGCCGTAGTACTTCTGGAAATAAGAAGCCCCGAAGATGAGCGACAGCGCCGGGAAGACGTCATGATTGTAACGAGCTCCCGTCTCGGGCGCGCTCACCAGGTAGCCGTCGCGCGTGTTTGCCTCATAGGTCAGATACAGAGCGGAAGCGAACTGGCTGCGCTCGGCCTCGTCGAACAGCGGCGATGCCTCCATGACCGTATACGAGCCGATCGTTGCATAGCCGTTCGTCCACATATTCCGCTTCGAAGCAAGCTGTCCCTGAGCTACCTTCGGATAGCGGTTCAAAAAGGAGGAGTAGGCTTGCCACAGATAGCGGTACCCTTCGCCGTAGCCCTCCGCCGAGGTCAGCTGATACAGTTTGCCGTAATAGGTCAGCTTGCTGAACAGCGACAGCAGATGGTTGGCATCGAGTTCGTCCGTGCTGTCCGGCACCAGCTTGGCGATCATCAGGTCGAACTCTGCCTTCATACGGACCACATCATCCGCGGTCGGATTGGCTCCGTACGGCAGCTTGGCTGCGGCCTCAGGCGCAATTACCGTCTCCGACAGCCAGGGCAGCGCCGGGGAGGACAGGCCGCCCAGCATCGCGTCCAGCCGGTCGGCTCCGGCTTGGAGCCCGGTCAGATCGCTCGCACCGAGCAGCAGCGTATTGCCGCCTTTGCCGAACGGGTCGATCAGCGTCTGCAGCTGATACCCTCCCTTGCCGGGATGAACGGCATCCGTATAAGACAAGTATAGGCCGTATAAGCGGGCGATGTGAGCATTGTTGCCGAGATTGCCCAGCACGAGCACGTTGCCCGCCCAGCCGTCCCCGACTTCGCTTTCGTCGGAGGCGGTCACCCGGGCCGTCACGCCCCATTTCTCGTTCAGCCGGGCGGCGAGCCGGTCCCCCGCCTGCCTCCATTCCGCCTCGGCGGGGGTGACGATCGTGAGCGCGGTCAAGTCGGTCTCGCGCTCCAGCGGGCGGGGCTCAATCGGCTTGGCAGGCAGCGGCTCTTCCGCCCCCAGAACCCGGACGGTCGCCGTATCCCCGTAGACGCTGTTGGTGACCGTCACGGAAGCCTGCCCGGCTTTATGCGCCTGAAGACGGCCGTCCGGCAGAGCTTCAACGATATCGGGAGCACTCGAGACGTAGCTGTTTCCGGTGCGGAGCACGTTAATGCCTCCCCCGGCGTACGAGCCAACCACTTGCAAATTCGCGGTCTGCCCGCTCTTCAGCGTATAGCTGCGGTTGACGAGCGCGAGCCCCGTCAGCTCAGCCGGATCGTCCTGGGCCCGGTCGCGAATCCGGATATCATCGATATGGAATACCCCCGTGTCCGTGCTGATGGTCGAGAACCGCAGCCGGTTGACCGACGCCATGCCGGCGTCGCGGAAGGCGGTGCCCTCCTTCACGTAGATCGGCCCGTTCTCGTCCGAGATCAGCAGCGTCTTGGTCTGCCTGGTGGCGTCGAACGCAACAGTGAACCGGTACCAGGTATCCAGATCATAAGAGGTGCCGGTATCCACCTTCGTCGCTCCATCGTAATAGACGAAGTTGCCGGTGCTGTTGAACCCGGCCCATTCGGCGGTCAACGTGCCGGACGGGCTATAGCTTTGCAGTTGGGTGATGAGCCGGGCGCGAGAGTCCGTTTTGGCCCACCATTCGATCTTACCTTCGGTGAGAGGAGAGAAATTGAGAAAGGGTCCGAACGCCTTGGTCGGATCGTCGTCCGTAATGCGGACCGAGCGGGTCCCGCTGTGGTAAACCTCCGCAGTGACGGTGGTCTTCGCGTCGGCGTTCCAGCCCTGCTGTCCTTGCAGAGGGCCGGTCTTAAACGATTCGAAATCAAAGAAAAGCCGGTCGGGCGTCGCGGCGCTCGCCGCGGAAGGAAGGGAGAAAAACGAAGAGATGGAGCTGACGACAAGCGCCAGCACAAGCAAAAGCGAAAAAACCTTGCGGGAACTGCGAAACATGGGCAATACCATCGAACTATTCCTCCTTTAATGGGAATCACTCCACAAAAAGGGGAAGCATTCTAGGTGTCGTTCAGGAAGCGCTTCCAGAATTCTGCCGGATCTAAGGCGCGCCAGGGAAGGCGCAGACCTACTGGCGAGCGGGACAGGAACAACGTTCCGTTAGGGCGGGCCCCCACCTCCTCTGGACTATAGCTACCTCATATTATGAAGGACACTGCACCAGATTACCACAATTTTTTGATTTATTTGTCAACATTGCCCGATAACTGCTTCATAGTTGTTTGCTGCAGCATGGAGGCCCAGCGGTTCTCCAGCCGCTCTGCCACCGGAGACAGTTCCTCCAGCCCGGACCAGAACAGCGCCAGCTCCCTCCTCGCTGCGAGTAGCTGCTCCTGGTTGAGCTGCAAATCGCGGACGGTCCGAAAGGTCGGAATGATGTCTCGGAACATGTGATAGCGCGACGGCTCGCTTCCCGTCTTCTTCTCTGCCATCCCGTCCGCCGCCTTCCGGTGAGCCGGGATGGATAGGGTCGTCTGCCGGATGAACAGCTGCGCTTCCCTGGACTGCATAAACCGGACAAAGGTACGGGCGGCCTCCTGGCGGGGTGACCCTGCATGGATCGCCAGGCCGACGGCAAGCAGCAGCGTCGTCGCCTCCCTAAGCGCGGGGAGGGGAGCGAGATCGAAATCGATCCGTTTGTCGCGAAGCGCGTTGATCGTAAAATAAGTCGCCAGAATCATCGAAGCCTTTCCCTGTTCGAACAGAGCCTGCAGGTCGCTGTCGCTCTCCGACAGATACGGCATATCCGCCGGCACCCGCATCAGCTCCCGGCTCGCCCGGACCGCCTCCCGAAGCCGCTCCTGCCGGTGGCCGTCCTCGGACGAACGGAACGCGTACCCGCTCTGCAGCAGGAAGATCGGCCAACGGTTCGTCGACAGGACATGGAACCCGAACCCGAGCCGCTGTCGGCCGTTCGCCAGCCGCTCCGCCGCCCGCTTCAGCTCGTCCCACGTCCAGCCGCTGTCGGGCTCTGCCAAGTCCGCTTCCCGGAAGTGCTCCTTGTTGTAGCAGAGAACGACGGGCGAGAAAACGAAGGGAGCGGCATAGATCGTACCTCGATGAATAAAGGCGCGCGTGAGAAACGGATACTCCTCTCCCGACGGCTCAGCCGGAGCCAGCTCCCGCAGCAGCTCGTCGTGCTGGCAGACGGCATCGAAGCCGGGCAGATTCAAGGTCATTACGTCGGCCAGCCGCTTGCCAATCATCTCGTGAAGCAGCAGCTCGGAATCCGGGTGGGGCAGACGGATGCATTCGATGCGAATATGGGGATGGTGCTCGTGAAACCGCTCAATCAGGGCGTCCATATTCGTCTCATGGGCCAGAGAGCGGTAGTAGCCGAACGTGAGCGTAACGGGTTTGTCCCCCTCAGGCTTCGCGACCTTGGTGCCCACGCGGGGAATGGTCGTCACATAGCCCTCCCCGGCCAACTGGTCAAGCGCCTTGCGGACGGACGTCTTGCTGAGCTGAAACCGCTCGGCGAGCCGAGGCTCGGCAGGCAGAAACTCCTCCGCCCTCCGTTCGCCCGACAGGATTTCCTCCCGCAGCGTCTTCACCATCAATTCGAACCGGTCCCGAAAGGTGGCTCGCTCTCTTCTTTTCTTCATGCCCCCGCCTCCTTGTCTCTGCTGACCTATATCTACCCTACTATATCACAGAACATGTCCCCGATTCGTCTTTGCTAGGCGGAAACCTCCATAAACAAAACAGACGGCCTCGAAGGCCGTCTGTTTTGTTTATGCCTGGCTGTCGCCGTCTACCGATCGCTGCCGTCAATTGGCCGCTGCCGTCCCCGAAGATGCCTTTTGCTGCCCCGCGGCGTCGCGTTTGGGCAGCACTTTGACGTATTCGTCCGACAGCTTCATCAGCTTGAGAATGTAGTCATAATCTTGGCGGTACGCAGAAAACTCTTCGACCGGCTCGAGCGTATGGAGCGAGATGGCCTTGCCATCCTCGAAGCCAGCGCCGGGAATGAACAGGATTTCGTTGTTGAAAAACGAGCCCGTCGGCAAATAATACCGCATGCCCACCACATTTCGCTTGCTGTTCAACAAATCCCTTCCGAACGGCAGCATGTCCTCGTCCGGCAACGCAATGCCGAGCAGATTGGCCATCGTCGGCGCGATGTCCACCTGGCCGCCTACCCGGGCGTATGCCGTTCCCTGGCTGGCGCCCGGCGCATGGATGATGAGAGGAATGTTAAAGCGGCTGACAAGCGGATGGTACGGAATGCCCAGCTCCTGCTTGAGCAGCTCGACATCGTCGCCCTCGAGCTGGAGGCCGAAATGATCACCGTATAGGACGAGCATCGTATTGTCCCAAAGTCCGTTTGCCTTCATGCCCTCGATCAGCTGCCCCAGAGCGCTGTCCGTGTAATGGACGGCCTGCAGGTAGTTTCCGATCTCGGTTCCACTCAGTTTCTCCGGAAGCGCCAGCGTCTCCTTTTCCTTCGGTATCTTGAACGGATGATGGCTCGACGCCGTGACCATCTGGGCATAGAAAGGCTTGCCGCTCTGCTGCTGCTCTGTCAGCCGCTCCAGGCCGACCCGGAACAGCTCCTCGTCCGACGCTCCGAACTCGTTGAACCGGTCGTTCGTGAACGCCGGCTTGTCGTAATACCGGTCGAAGCCGATCGCCGAATACAGCTTGTCGCGGTCCCAGAATTTGACGGCGTTGACATGGAACGTCAGCGATTCGTAGCCTCTCTCCTTAAGCAGCTTGGGCAGGCTCGGCAGTTCGCGGTTGCCGTACCCGGTCGACATGGCAATCGTCCCCGTCGGGTAGATGGACGTATTTGCGAGAAACTCCGCGTCCGACGTATTGCCCTGCCCGATCTGCTGGAAGATGCGGGAGAAGGTAAAGCTCTCCTGCATCAGCCGGTTCAGATTCGGCGTCACCTCCTGCCCGCCGACCTTGAGATGCAGCGGAAACGCCTGGAACGCCTCGAGCTGCAAGACCAGGACGTTCTTGCCCTCCTGGCTGGCAAAATAAGCGGGGTGCTCGACCGGACCTGTCGGTTGACCGTACCCGTAGTGCGCCTGCAACCGCTGTGCGATGCGGTGCGCCTGCTCCGTGCTCGTCAGCCTGGATTCTTCTTCCTTCTTGCCGTTCAGCAGAACGGCCGTCTCGTAGTTCAGGAAGCCGAGCTTCTCCGCTCGAACGAGCTCGTTGGCAATTTGGCCTTCCGCCCTGACCAGCTTCATCGAGGACGCAGCGCCAACGAGAAGCAGGACGGCCGCCGCCAGCCGGCTGATCTGCAGGACACCGTACCGGCTCTTTCCTTGTTTCTTGAGATAGTTTACGAGAATCCAGCCGATAGCGAAATCGGCAAAAAACAGGATATGCTCCGGCCGAAGCGTCGTTTTGACGCTAGAGGACACCTGCGCCAGCTGCTTGACCTCAAACAAGGACGTATAAATGACAACGGAACCGAAGTGCCGGAAGTAGACGGCCGCCGCGAGAAACACGACGGACAGCAATCCGTTTAGGCTCCAATAGACCGCGCGCTTCGCGCGGATCGGCGTCACCAGCTCCACGAGACCCGTGAGCACAATGACGCTTCCCAAGTCGACGGCCGCTCCCCGCCAACCGATCGTCCCGAACAAAAAATACCGCAGCAGCAGCATCTTCATCCATAGCAGCAGGGTGAACAGCACGAAGGGACTGCTCCCCCACGCCGCCGCTTTTGTTCTCCTCACCATGAAATGACCCCCACTCTAGCAATGTCCGCTCGCCGGCGGACTCTCTCTCCTCCTGTCTCTAGCAAAACGACCTAGCAACCATTACCCCAACGGGCACCTGCGTAAACCTGCCGTTCATAGAGAGGCCGTGCCTGCTCCCTCCAGCTGCGAAGAGATCCATTGCGCCGTCAGCTCGATCGCTTGCTCCAGCTCGCGCGGCACTTCCCTAAGCGGATGCTTGGCGTTGAACGTATGGTTCGCCCCCGGAATCTTCAGCCAGGAAATGTCGGGACGGCGGCGCGTCAGCTCCTCCGAGCCGGCAAGCAGGCGAGGATGATCCTTCTCGCCCTGAATGAGCACGGCCGGCACTCGGGAATCCCCGGCCCGCTCCAAGATGGCGAACCGCTCGCGATTGCGCTCAAGATCGTCCAAGATCTCCTTGTCGAGCGGCATCTGCTGCTTCGTCCGGGCGTTGACGACGTAGGACCGGCCTGCCGTCCGCATCTGTTCCTTTTCCCGGTCCGTGAACAGATCTACGTCGGTAATTCCGTTCCAGCTGATGACGCCCGCCACCTGCTCCGGATGGTCGAAGGCGTACAGAAGGCAGACGCCGCCGCCCCGGCTGTGGCCAAGCAGAAATAGCGGGGATGCCAGCGGCTTCCGTTCGGTCGGCAGTGCTCCCGCTTCGAGCGTGCGCATCAGAAACGTCATGTCCTCCAGCTCCCGGCTATAGGTATTGCGCGCGAACTTCTCCAGCTCCGTGAAGGTGTCCGGCTCCTCGCCGATCCCGTTATAAGAAAAATTGAAGGCGAGAACGTCCAGCCCTTCGCTCAGCTGTTCGGCGGCATACGGAAACATGCCCCAATCCTTGAAGCCCTTGTAGCCGTGGCAAATCAGTAAGGTCCCTCTTGACGTGCCCTTGGCGGGATACAAATCTCCCCGCAGCACCCGGTCCTCCCCCATTGCCAATCGGAATGCTTGGTTCATCGTCGGTTCCCTCCTTTTCGACACCAGTATACGCGGCTCTTCACGAGGTTGCAAACAAGTTGCAACATTTGGATAGACAGCCCCGTCTATCGTTACAGGAGGTGAGAACATGAAGAACAAACGCAGAATGGTCCTCCCGCTGGCGCTCGTGCTGGGCCTGACTCTGTCCTCGTCCGCGTTCGCTTTTTCCGATACGGCCGGCGATCCTTACGAGGCGCAGATCCGCGCCTTGGAGGAACGCGGCGTTGTAAGCGGCATCGGCAACGACCTATTCGATCCGAAAGGAACGATGACGTCCGCCCAAGCGGTCCAGTTGATCGTAAAGGGACTCGGGCTGAACATCGATTCGCTGCGGTTCATCAAAGAGCCCAAGGCAAGCGATTCGTTCGACAAGGTCGCCGACAACGCCTGGTATGCCGAAGCATTCGTCATCGCCAAGTTGAACGGCCTGCCGCTCGACCGGAGCATCGACCCGAATCAGCCGATGACCCGCGAGCAGTTCGCCCATCTGCTGGTCAGCGCCGTCAATCTGGAAGGACCCTTCCCGATGATCATGATGTATATCAACATCACCGATCAAGACAAGCTGGACCCGGCTTACGCCGGCAGCATCCAACAGCTGCTGCTCACCCGGCTCGCCAATCTCGACAAGGAAGGCTTTTTCCGCCCGAAGGACGCGGTCACGCGGTCCGAGGCAGCCGGCATGGTGCACCAGGCCATCGGCTTCCTGGAGTCGCACAAGAAGGATCACAAGCCGGATAACGGCTCGTCGTCCTCCACCCGTTGACGGAGGCCGGTACCCGCCCAAACTGCCGTCGCGAACAGGAGCGGCCGCTGGCAGAGAAGCGCTGCCCTCTCGGCGACAGCTTCGCGCCCCGTGCCGTTCCCGTCACACACAAAAGACCCGCCGGCAGGCGGGTCTTTTGTGTGTGAGTCGCCAGCGCAGGTCCGTCAGGAAGCACTCCCTTCCGTCCGGAGGACATCGAAACGGATCCACGTATTAACCGAGAGCGGATTCTTCTGCCCCGTGTTCACGATGCGCAGCGTGTGCGGACCCGGCGGCAGGTCCCCTATTTCCCATAGAAGGGAATGCGGGACGCCGGTGCCTCCCGAGTAGTAATCGTAGTTCGCTGCAAGCACCCCGTCCACGTAGATCTCCGCCAGGCCTCCGTTCGAAGCCTTGGTCCCGTATAGAGCCGCCCGCGTCCCGTAGAAGGGAATGTCGACGACTGCACCGTGCGCGGTGCCGATTCTCTCACTGCCGCCATACATGCGGGCGTCCTTGACGGTCGTCCAGCTGCCTAAGTAGGTGACCAGCGGACTGTCGCTGTCAACGGCGTTCTGAGCCGGATCGATGACGGCAATCGGGTCCGAACCTGCGGACACCCCGCCATCCGTCCCGACGGCGAAGACGGTATATCTACCCGGCACCATGCCCGCGGTCGGCAGCTCCGCAGGCACCCCGGCGAGTGCAGACGCTTTGACTCCGTATACCGCCTCCCCGACAGTCGTCACGGCCTGCTCCAGAGCGGTCCGGTTCGGTTGGGTACCAGACGCCACGAGGTACAGCATGCCGTCCGTAGAGCTCGTTGCCGCAACCGGCGTTCCCGCCGCAACAGGCCCGGCCGTGACGGACGAGAGCACTGGCCGTTCCAGCCCCAGGTCCGTAACCCGCAGAGCGTCGAAGGAAACGAGCGTTCCGGTGGACGCCGGGTTCTTCTCGCCGGAGGCGACGATCCGGAGGACATGCACGCCCGGCGCGAGCGGCCCCGTCCCATACAGCTCCTGCTTCGTTTGCAGCGAGGGGCTGTACAGATCGACCTTCTTGACGAATACTCCGTCTAGATACACCTCCGCGATACCGTACATACCGTTCCGAGCACCGATCCATTGCGCCTCCGCCCCGTAGAACGGAATTTCGGCGACGGCTCCGGTGCTTCTCGACAGGAGACTTTCCCCGCCGATGTAATTGCCCGAATATGCCTGCCACTGGCCGGTGTACCCGATGAGCGGATAATCGTTGTCCAAGGTGTCGAGGCCCGATTCGATAAGTGTAATTCTCACCGGCGCGGCGGAGAGGTTCCCGCCCTGGTCAAGCCCGTACAGCGCGTACCGTCCCGCGGACATCCCGGCGGTCGGCAGCTCCTCGCGCGGACCGGCCGGCACATTCGCCGACGAGCCGTTCGGCCCGGCCGCCGCCGCTTCCAGCGAAGCCGGATCGCTCGGGGTCCCTTCGGGGACGAGGAGCAGCCGGAGCGGCTCGGGCGCCGATACATAGACCGGCTTGCCGGCCGCCACATACGGCTGCGTCACCTCAAGCGACGGCGGCATCGTGTCGCCGAGCACGGCGTCGACGACAGCCATTCCTCCCGCCGGCACCGTGAAGACGTCGGATAGATAAGGCGTATACCCGGGAGCGGTCACGGCCAGGCGCCGGGGACCCGCCGGGGCGTCCGGCAGCCGATACGCCCCGGTTGCATCCGTGTACACGGCCGCCGAAGCGTAGCCGGACACGTACACCTTGGCGCCTGCCACCGGCCGGTTCCCCGGGCCGTAGACCGTGCCCGTCACCGTGCCGGCTGATCCGGCCTGCCGCTCGCTTCGGTAGACGGCCAGCCGGTACGCCGACGTGCCTCCGTCCGAAGCAGTCACGAGGATCGGCAGCTCGTTTGCCCCGGGATGCAGCGCGACGGTCTGCTCCGCCGTTCCGGTGAAGGATTGACCGGCGAACGTGATGGCGGCATCCGGCTGCAGCGCGCGGGCCGTAATCGTCGCCGCCGCCATATCGGGGCCGACAGAGACGGCGTAGTCCCGCTCGGACGGGCGGAAGGCGGGAACGAATGACCCCTGGTCGATCGTCAGCTCCGCGAGTGCGGAGGAGCCGAGCAGCTGCATCTCCGCGCCGGCCGGCCGGTAGCCGGCTGACCGGAGAACGACCCGCTTGCTCCCGCTTTCGCCGAGTGCACCCGGCGCAAACGTGACCGACCCGGGCTGAGCGGAGTAGAGTGCCGGCACCAGTTCCGCCCCGTTCACGCTCACGCCGACGAGGCCGGCTCGCCAATCCGGAGCGTCCGGAAAGGAGAGCACAACCGCCTCACTTGCTTGGGCAGCCTCGCGAGAAAAGCTAAGAGGCGGAGCGTCCAGCGCCCGTTCCTTCCATTCCAGCTCCCGCACCCCGAATTTGAAGTTGGAGGAACGGGCGTCCTTACCGGCGTTCACGAAGGTAAGCGTGTGCTTGCCGGGAGATAGCGCCTTCGTCCCGACAGGGAGGAAGACGTTGGAGGCGCCCGTCGTCCCATAGAAGTTGACGGTCTCCGTCTCCTCTCCGTCGAGCAGCACTTTGTATATGCCGTAGCTGGCGGCCAGGAACGGCTTGATGCCGACCTCGTAGACCGCCTCCTTGCCGGTCTCGAACTCGAAGGCAATGGACCCTCCCGCCTCGTTCGCCTCGAACTGAACCGTGTTCGAGCCTCCCACATACAGGGTCGGCGCCGATTGCTCCCGAACCGGCAGATCGATGAAGCCGGCCGCTTGGTAGTCGCGGGCCTGCGAGGTCATCCACACCTCAGCCGTCTTCGTCGTCCCGTTGTAGGAAACGGAGACCGTAATCAGCGCGGAGCCATCCCCTATCGCAGTAATCGTGCCGGAGGCATCGACCTCCGCGACGGCCGGGTCGCTGCTTGTGTACGTCGTCTGAACCGCCGCCGCAGGAGCGGGCCGGCCGTCCCGAAGCACCGGCGAAACGGACAGCGCCGCCGTCTCGCCCTGCAGCAGCTCCTTCCTGGAGGCCTCAATGCTTACCGCCTGCAGCGGGTTCGTATCGAGCACCTCGACGTTGTCGACCCGGAACGTGTGCGTTCCTGTCCACGACTTGGCCGGATAGAACGCCATGCTCGAGGAGCCGTCCGGCTGCAGGTCGAACCCAGGATCATGCTCCGCGAAGACGATTGCCGCACGCCCTCCCTCATCCCGCATCTCCTGAATCCGGTAGCCGTTCGTGGTCGCATCCGGATGGGTGACGACTACATACCTTCCCTTGACCGCTGCCGCCGTCTCTGAGCGGAACGGCGCATCCGTAACGACCCCGTCATAGGCATCGCCGTTCGCTCTCCGCTTCGTGGCCGTGATCGTTCCCGCCGCGGGTCCTTCTCCGGTAAGGACATGACTGCCCTTGGCCAGCCGGGTGCCGCCGATCAGCTGCATCGACGCTACGGTGCCGTTGACCAGCCGGATGAAACCCATCTCTCCCTGCAGCGTCAAATCCTCCACGACCAGAGGTTCTTCGCTGCCTCCCGGGGCACTGAGCAGGATATCCGTCGTATCGCCGTAGGTCACCCGGACCGCCACGGCCCCTTCGGGACCGGAAGCCGGCGTCAGCCGCTCGATCGACTCGATAATCGGCCCCGCCGTCCCCTGGTACGGCTCCATCGCCGTCACGAAGGTGCTCTTCAGGCCGGTGCCTTCCCTTCGCAGCACCAGCTTCGGCATATCGTATTTGGCCGCCTCGTCGTTCGTATCGCCGTTTCGCCCGAGAAGCCGCGTGGAACGAAGTGACGGCGAGCGAGCGAGAAACAGCTCGTTGCTGCCCGGCTCGAGCAAACCGGTAATCTTGAGCTTCGCCTTCTCCGCTCCTCCCTCGGACGTAGCCAGCGTGACGTCGTACCGGTCGTCCGTCAAGCTGACCTTGCGGACGTCCTTGACGCCGATATAGCCGTAATAATGGCCCTCGGCATCGCCGCGGTCGTTGAACTGCTCCGGCTCGCGAACCTGGGTGCCGGGCGGGAGCAGATACGGCCCGTAAGGCTCGGCGGCGAGATCGGTCCGGAACTCGGCGTCCCGATTGGCATCCCCCTGGAGCGTGTACTCGTGCCGGCTGCCGCCGGATACCCGGAACAGGTCCACGACATAGCCCTGTCCGTTGTCCGCACCCGGGAACGGAATGGACCACGGTTCCCGGCTGTACCGGTCAACTGCCGTATAAGCGTTGCTCTGATCCGCACGCATGACCTGCACGAGACCGGACGGAGCAAACGTCTGGATGCTCCCGCCATGCTTGGCGTCCGCACTCATCTCCATATCATGGCTGTCGACGACCACGGTGTTGTGCCCCATAGTGGATAAGGAGAATTCCCGGTATTTCGTATACGTATAGCCGATATCCGGCAGCAGCTCTTGGCCCCGGGCATACAGATTAAGCTGCAGCGGATCGTAATGGTTATGGCCGTATTTGGGCGCGAACTGGAGATACAGCTGGGTTTGGTCCGCGCCCTTGCCGTCCGCCAGCCTGCCGATACCGGCCGCCGGCATCAGCAGCGACCCGGCGTCCAGCATCGGCGCCGGCGACTTGTCGGCCGCCCAGGAATCCTGGATAGGCAGCAGCTTCCCGTCCGGATAGACGAGCAGGTTGTTGTTGGTGAGCGACTTTTGGATGATCGGATAGTTGCTTTGCAGCTGCAGATTGTCGAACCGGACTCCCGACCGCGGCGATACGTAGCCTGCGGGATCGCTGTAGCCGTTCAGGGCGGCGGCGGCCGTTCCGAGACCGTTCGTCGACTGGACGTGGTAGGATGGTGCCACCTCCTTCCAATAGCCGTCCGAGAGGAACTGTGTTTCCATATAGGCACGCATCCATTCGAACGCCAGATGAATGTAGTCCGGTTCTCGGATCGCTCTGCTCGCGTCGATCAGTCCGAGCCACTGGGTATAGTTCATGTTGCTGAGCATGCCGGGATAGCTGAGAATATAGTCCACCGAAGGCACGATCATCTGCTCAACCAGCTGTTTCTCCACGTCGATTCCCTTCTCCTGGCTCAGCACCTGAAGTGCGTTCGTCTTCTTCACGAGCTCGTAGGCGCGGAGCAGCGGGCGGAGGCTGTTCAGCTCGCCGGCCGACCAGCGGTACCACATGCCGCCCCAGTAGTTATAGGGCGGACCTGAATCGATGCTGATCGGATAGTTGTGCCAGATATAGTCGGTTGTCGGTACGTAGCCCTCGTATTTTTCTGCGAATGCGAGCAGCAGACGGGCCGCGCCCAGCGGATCCTTTTTGGCGATTTTCTCTGTCTCCGCCACCGCCCAGTCTTTCTGCAGATACCAGAGGTGAGCGGATAGGAAATACCGCTTTCCTTCGGCATCCTCATAGTACGGATAGTCGACGGTCTCTCCTTTGCGGTTGACGGCCGTCATCGATTTCGTCTCCGGATACCGTTCGTTCGGATAGACAGTCTTCGTTTTGGCCGCGACCATGCTCCGGCGGTCGGAAGATAACGTATACAGCTGGTAAGGATGCAGCTCCGGCATCTCGGGCAGCCCCGTAAAAATGAACCCCGTCCGGTCCGGAATGACGGCCATGACAGCCTCCACCTCCGCGGAGGCGGGCGCCGGGGGGACGATAGCATCCCCATCCGAAGGCAGACCAAGCCGGGCCTGCTCGATCCCAGCTGCGATCATGCCGCTGCGGTCAAAGGTAACGATCGTAAAGTAGCCATCCGCGGGACCGTTATCCCGCATAGCAATCACCTTGAGCTGGTACAGCCCGTTCTCCAGCGGCTCGGGATGCCGGATCGTCAGCGTGCAGCGGTCTCCCGCCATCTCCGGGACGACGGTCTCTAGCGTTCGCCAGTTCGATGTGGGCGTCTTCCATTGCACCTCAAACGTCGTTTTGACCGGATGAATGGCATTCATCCGTTTGACACTCAACACTTTCTCGGTGAAGCCGGCATATCGCCATTCCGTCTCCTGAGGCGTCCATGGCTGCCCAACCGGCGGACGCTCGAAGAAGACGCTGCCAAGCCGGCCTTCGTCTACGACATTCGCCTTCAGATTCACGATTCCCCCGGTGTCCCAATAGTTGGAGGTCCGGATCGGAACCCACGACAATAGCGGCTTCGTGTTGATGCGGTAAACGTGTACGATGTTCATTCGCCACTCGGTCCCCGGCGCGACCGCTCCCGCTCCCAAGGAGGCGAGCGGAATGGCTGCCTCGATATAGGTTCTCCCTTCGGCATCCGCCGTCCCGTGGGCGAACGTCTGCACCTCCGTCCGCTGCGGATTTTCCTTCGCCAACTCTCTGCCGACGTTCCAGTCCGTTTTGGTCGGCACGGCAAGCAGGGAGACCGGCAGACTGATCACATGATGCGCTTCCCCCGAGGAAGCGGTGCTGACCAGAATTTCGATTTTCTCCAGCAGCGGTTTATCCGCGGAGTCGAAGGAGCCTCCGATGTACAACGTCTCCTGGTCGAACGCCGCCTTGTAGACCGGCCCGTTGCCCGACGGCTCGTTATAGTACGCCGTTCGAAAATCGTCCAGCTCAGACGCCCCGCCCCAGGCCGGTTCGTTCAACAAACCGTCGATGACCGGAGCCTCCGTCCATTTCGGCAGCACTTTCCATTTCGTCTGGGAATGCTCGATAAGGGGCTTGGAGACGGAACCCGCTTCTTGACGGGCATTCGCTCCCGCGCCGCTTGCGGCCTGCGCGGGCAAGCCCGGTGAGACCGCAAGTGCAAGAGCGAGGGCAGCGATCAGCCATTTTCGCATGGATGTTCCTCCTATCCCGATCGAATATAAGACTTTCTCCTTCGGCCGCATGCAGGAACGGCTACTTCAAAATGCCGGCTGCCTTGAGGTCCTGGTCGTATTTCTCGACCAGCTCGGCTCCTTTGTATTTCGTCATAAGTTCTTCCAGGTACTTAGGCCAGTTTTTGCCCGACTTGTCGTCGAAGATCGCCTTGGAGAACAGCTCGTTCTGACGCTTGCGGAAGCCGGCCAGATCGAACCCGGAAGGCGGGAGCAGAGAAGCGCCGAGATAGCTCTTGGCGGGCTGGGAGGTCAGGAACTTCAGGATTTCCCTGTCGCGGTCGGTCTCGCCCTCCGAGATCACGGTCAAGCCGAACACTTCCGGCTGGTGATTCTCGTTCGTGAAGAAGGACCAGATCCGCAGAAAATCGCCCTGCTTGACGACATCGTTGCTGTACGCTTCCGTATTGAGCTTGATCGTCTTGCCTTCCCGGGTGTAATGCTTCCCTTCCTGCCCGTAATGGGTCAGCAAGTAGCCTTCCTCCGACGCGAGCCAATCCAGAATCTCGACGCTGCGGGCAATTTTCTCCGGATTCTTCTCGGCAACCGTCTTCGGGAAGAGGAACGGGTTGCTGGGCCCGGTTTTCGTCATGATCGGCGTATCCCCGACCATCGTGAACGGACGCCAGTCGGCTTTCGGATTGATGAGCTTGGAGCGGTACTGCAGACTTGTCGGGACATTGTCGTAAGCGAAGTCCCTTGTCACGCCCATGACGACCCCTACCTTGCCCTGGATCGCTTTTTCGATATGCTGCGGGGATTTGTTCAAGTACCAGTCGGGGTCGATGACCCTCTCCTGTGTCAGCTTGGCGACGTCGTCCAGCACCTGCTGCATCTTGGGACTGAGCGTCGGATCGACCCAATGGTTGTTCTCGATGAAGGATGGGAACAGCAACCCGTATTTCAGCAGCTCCGGCCATTCGTAGCCAAGGTTCGCGCCTCCTCCGGAGGTAGAGAACCCGTACGTGTCCTGTTTGCCGTTGCCGTCCGGATCCTGAAAGGTGAACGCTCTCAGTACGTTGACGTATTCGTCATAGGTCTTCGGCATGGATAGCCCGAGCTTATCCAGCCAGTCCTTGCGTATGTAGAACATCCGATAGCTCATCTTCACATAAGGCAGAGGAGCCCGATAGAACCCGCCCTGAATCTGGTAATTCTTCACTTCGCTTTCGGTCGTCCAATGCTTAAAATAGTTCGGCATCGTCGTGGGAGAGATAAAGGGAGTGAGATCGGCGAGAAGCCCGTCGACCGCGTACTTGTTCCCCCCGTCGCCGTTCATGTCTCTCCACATGTCGGGAGGCGTGGAGGCCAGGAGAGCGTTCAGCTTCGTATTGTAATCGTTTGGTGCCATGTAGGTGACCTTGAGGTTCACGTTGAACTTCTGCTGGATCGTCTGCAGGACGAAGTCCTTGGCAGGCTCGGGCAGATTCGTACTCGGCGGGGCGTTGATGAACCAGTTCAGATCTAGCTTTTCTTTGCCGTTCGTCGCCGCCGCCGTGCCGCCTTCCTTCTGTCCGGCTCCGCCGGCTGGCTGCTCGGCCTGCTTGCCGCAGCCGCTTAGGGCAAGCGATCCGATTAGCAGAAGCGCCAGAGCGCTTTTCGTAATAGGAAGCGTTTTCATGTTTCTCCTCCTCTTTATCATCCAACTCTCGGGTTCCGTCGTTCTTCGCTGACCTGCTGCGCATAACCGGCCTCTTCATCTTGGCAGGAACGCCTCTATCCTTCAATTTTCTCTTTGTAACTAGCGGTTTACCAAAAGACAACGACCCGAACCAACGGATAAAAGGGACCGTAAAAACGAAACGGCCGCTCCAGAAGAAGGAACGGCCGTGGTGGGAATGTGCTATTGCTAGGAAGGGAAGGAGCCAGGCCCTCCGACTGCGGTAGAAGTCAGCCCAATCTGGGAGGACGCTCAAGAGGCAACAAGGGCCCCGGCTCCGTTCCAGCGTCTACGAGGTCGCGATAGGCTCCCGGCGTCAGTCCCGTGCTTTTTTTGAAAATACGGGTGAAGTTCGCTACCGAGGTGTAGCGCAGCCGGTCCGAGATTTCCTTGATGCTTAGCTCGCCGCTTCGAGCCACGCCTGGAGCTCTTCGTGGCAGGTCAGCGTGTACGCCTGCGTGCGTCACGGGCGATTCCCTCCGCGAGCTCGATCCCAAGCTCCTGCAGGCTGTGATCCAGTTCGCCGACGAGGTGAACGAGCAGCCCGGCTACGGCGTCCGTGCGCTGCAGCCGGTGCGAAGCCCGCCCGACAAAGGCGCTCAGCCGTTCGCGAGCCTCGTCATAGCGTTCCTGAACCAGAGCGGCTACCACCTCCCTCTCCATGCGGATCAGATCACGCAGCGAGGCGTCCATATCCCGGACATGCTCGGGCAACACAATGGCGGACTCGCCTAATGCCAGACGATAGGCGAGTAGAGCATGGGCTTCCTGGTAAGACGCCGAGATGGCGGAGCTCCCCGTTCGGGTCTGAGACAGCGCCACAGAGACGGTGAAGGGAAAAAACCGCCTTGCCTCGGCGCATAGGCTGATCGCGAAGCTTCGAGCCGTCTCGTCCGCCTCCCCGTCCGGGCTTGCAAAGCCCATCAGGAAGACGACCTGGCCGGGCTGGGGCGACAAAGTAAGCGCCGTCCGGTGAGCCTCTGCGCTCTCTTCGGTCCACTTCCGCAGCGCATAGAGGAACAAGGCGAGATTCGCCTCGTCGTATTGTTTTCGGAGCTGGGAGTATCGATCTATCTCGATGACGCCGACGCAAAAGGCCGTTCCGCGCAGCTTCGCAAGAAGCGTCTGCACGCTGTCGTCCGCCCCATCCGGCGCACCGAAGCCGCGGAGCAGACGGTGCAGCAGGTGCTCCTCCACGATCGGCCGCTGCTCATCCAGCCGGTGGGCCATCCGGCTGTTCGCCTGCCGCATCTCTTGTACGGACCGGTCCAACGCAGCCAGCAGGTCGGTGCCGGCGGCTCCCGTCTCGCGGCCAAGTACCTTATGGGCAAGCCTCTGCAGCGGGGCGAACATGTGTCCGGAGGCGAAGATGGCTACGGCACCCCACAGAAGCGCGATACAGAGGACCAGGATCCAGCAGACGATCCGAAGGTTGTCCGCCTGGGCCGACCATTCGCGGGCGGAGGCTGCCACCACGTACGTCCAGCCGTTCAGAGAGGACGTGACGGAAGTGAGCATGAACGTCTCGCCGGCCAGCTCCACCCGGCTAGGAACGGCTCCCGCCTCCGGCAGCATACGCTTGAGATCGCGGGTGCGCTCCTCCTGCCGGCTATCGCTCCACGTTTCACCGATGACGACCTCTCGGCCTTCGTCATCGCGAATGATCAGGCTGCGGTTCGGCGGCAGCTGGCTCCTCACGATCGCGTCACCCCAACGCTGCGTATCCAGGCGAAAGACGAGCAGGCCGTTCGGCGACGAGGAATTAAGCGGAATGGGACGGACAATGAGCAGCTCGTTCTGTCCCTGGAATGTCCGAGGCGGAATTTTGTAGGAGGTGGCACTGCCGGTCCAATGCAGTTTGAGCAGCTCGGTATCGGGATAAGCAAGCTGACGGCTCATGCCGGCTCTATGGGAGTAAACCGCGTTATGGCGAGGCATGACAACCGAGATATCGATTGGCATGTCCGAGGAGGCGACTACATTATGCAGCTCGGTCATGAACTGGACCGAGAGCTCAAGCGATTCCATCGAGAGGCCCCGCTCTGCAATTTTTTGCACGGTTGGATTGAGGGATAGAGAGACGGACAGCTGGTCCATCCAGCCGATCGAGGAGTCCATCTGAATTTGCAGCTGCTTGAGCAGGCTCTGTTGATGCAGGTTGACCTCCTTTTGCAGCACCCGTCCAAACAGATTCATCGAGACCGTTCCGAGCACGAGGACCGGCACGATTCCCAGCATCAGCGAAAACGCCAGCAGCTTTTTGCGGTACGACATGGGGCCTATCGCAAACACGGTTCGCCCTCTCCCTTGCTTTCCCGACTTATGTAAGCGCATTCTTTTTATTCGTTGCTAAGAATTTAGCTATCGATATGACACGCTGTTTCCTGCTTTCCCGGTTCACGAACGATTGTACCAAAGATGGGCCAATCTGGAAACGGCAGATTGACGAGAAATGAAAAAAGCACCTTTTCAAGCGCTTCTCGTTTGGGAACGAGTATCTGCTTGAAAGAGGTGCTGTTCTTATCCGTTTCATTCGGCTTGCTGTTCGCAAGCGCGACTCTATCGCCTGTTTGTTCCCTAAACGGCTGGGAAGAAGGGACGAAAATGCCGAGGACCGGGATCGAACCGGTACGGTAGTCACCTACCGCAGGATTTTAAGTCCTGTGCGTCTGCCAATTCCGCCACCCCGGCATGTGATCGATAGATTCGATCAAAAAAAGCCTTCGTATGGTGGGCCCTGAGGGACTCGAACCCCCGACCAATCGGTTATGAGCCGACCGCTCTAACCAACTGAGCTAAAGGCCCTTAAAAAGACAAAAAAAAATTGGTTGCGGGGGCAGGATTTGAACCTGCGGCCTTCGGGTTATGAGCCCGACGAGCTACCGGGCTGCTCCACCCCGCGACACTAATAGCAGCGACAAAAATAAATATACAGGATAGATAGGGGTGTTGTCAATGGAAATAGCAGAAAAAATTGCCCGATTCGGTTATCTCATGTAACGGACGCCAAATTTGCCGCGCCTGGACCGAAACACTTCGACCGTCTGGGGGCATTCGTAGCCGTAGATCCACCAGTCCTCCTCCATCCGCTTCGCGAGGCATCCTGCCTGGAATTTGCTGTCGTACAGCTTTGCCCAATAAATCCACTTTCGCATAGCTGAGCTCTCCTTCCTTTCCTGCCGGCGTCTCTTTGTTCATAGCATAACCGGAAGGAGAGCATTCCTTACTTCCCCAGAGTCCTTTTTTGTCTTAACCGGCTGCGCCGCCCGATTCGCCGGTTTCCGATTCTCCCGCCTGCTCTTCCTCGCTTTCCTGCCAGTCCCGGCTTTTGTGGGCGATGCGGCTCGAAGCGGAGGCGGCGACCGCGGCCACCAGGTCGTCCAGGAAGGTATGGACGCCATCCCCCTGCTTCGTATCGAGCCGCAGGATGACGCCTACCTTGTGTTTGTCCAGATGCCCGAACGTCGTCACCGCTATGCTGCCGTATCCGAGCACGGCGCCGAGGGAGAGCGTCTCGTCGCAGCCGAACAGCCCTTCATCAGCCTCGACCAGCGACTGCAGCGGCTCCGAGAGCATCCCCTTCTCAGCCAGCATATCGAGCTCGATGCCGACGAGCAGGGCGTGCAGCAGCTCCCGCTTACCCAGCACCGCCTTCACACTGTCGAGGCAGGCAGCGTGCGTCAAATGAGGATGATACGGCCGCTGCATGACATAGACGATTTCCGCAATTTCCTCGAGCCTGACGCCTCTTTCGTTCAGGCGGGCCAGCACGGCCTCGTGGATTTCCTTGCTGTGGACTTTTCGGTTCATCCCATCACCTACTCTATTGGATGTGGTCCCGGTGAGACAGGAACGGCCCGCATACGGCCAGGGCCGGCGGTCGGTGTTAGAGCGGGGCAAATTGCGGTATAATAGAACAACGATTTTATTCGAGCGCCAAGGAGGCTATTCGCATGAAATACGGTATCGTCGTTTTTCCTTCCAAGGACATTCAGGACCTCGCCAACAGCTATCGCAAGCGATACGATCCGCATTATGACCGGATTCCTCCCCACCTGACCGTGCGGGACGCAGAAGAATGGGAAGAAGGGCGTCTGGAGGAAGCCGTTCGGCATCTCGAGCAAACGGTTTCGGGACTTTCCCCATTCCCTGTAACGTTCAACCGTTTCTCGTCCTTTGCGCCAGTCGCCAACGTCATCTACCTGGCGACCGAAGATCCGTCCAAGCTGACGGCTCTGCATGACGCGGTCTGCAGCGGACCGCTTGCAGTAAAGGAGCAGTCTTACCATTACGTCCCTCACGTAACGGTTGGGCAAAAGCTCGGCGACGACGAATTCCACGACGTATTGTCCAGCTTGAAGAATGCAAGCGTCAGCGAGACGTTTCAGATCGACCGCCTTCACTTGCTCTACCAAATGGACAACGGGGGCTGGACGGTCTATCAAACCTTTCTGCTCGGCAAGTAACGACCTGCTGTGAGCCGGGGCCCCTTCTCTTCTGCCGGAGAGACAGGGCTCTTTTTATCCTACGCCGCGGCCGCCAAAAGGTGCGGACGGGGACGGCTATAGCAGCCAATCGTTTTAGGTGCCAAGCATCGAAGCGAACCCTTGCCGTACCTCTTGACACCCTGTCCAGTCCCTTTCGAACCGTTCCTCTATCCTAATGAAGCTTGACCGAAAATATGCTCTTCGGTTTCGGCCAAGCTATAGGTTATTTTTCCTAGTGTTTTAATCGGTTTTGTGATATGCTGACGGTAACAGGATATGGAGAGAAAGGCGGGGTTGGCCATGAAGTGGAAATGGAGCTATATGCTGCTGGCGGCCGGTCTTTTTGTTGCAGCCGGCGTGTACGCCCAGGATTCGGGGGCGGCCAAAGAACCGGAGGCGCAGCAGCCGCAAGCGCTCATCAAATTCAACGGCAGCCAGGTGCTGTTCGCGGAAAACATGCCGGACTGCCATTAAGCCAGCAGGCCGTGCATAAGTTTATGTGCTGACAAACAAAACACCTCTTTCGCGGAACCGACCGACCGGTTCCTGCAAAAGAGGTGTTTTTTTGTTAGCTCCGTGCATGAGCCGGCAGGCAGCGGCGCTGGCGTCTCTTTCACGACGCTGCCGCCGCGCTTCGCTCGCTCCGGGGCGCTACTGCCTTACGCTTGGCCGTAGGCTTCCGGCTCCTCGCGCCACTTGCGCAGCACGTCCAGCTGGTCGTGCGCGATAATCCCCTTGGCCGCCGCCACGTCCAGCAGCGCCGTATAGTTGGACAGCGTATCGAGCGGAATGCCGTGCTCGGCGAACGCGGCCGCCGCTTTGGGGAACTGGTACGAGAAGATTGCCGCGACGCCGAGCGTCCGGGCGCCGGCTTCGTTCACGACCAGTGCGGCCTTGAGGCTGCTGCCTCCGGTCGAGATCAGGTCTTCGATAACGACGACCTGCTGGCCGGGCTTCAGCTGCCCCTCCACCTGGTTCTGCTTGCCGTGTCCCTTTGCCTTGTCGCGGATGTAAATCATCGGCAGGTTCAGCTTTTGGGCTACCCAAGCCGCATGCGGGATGCCGGCGGTCGCCGTTCCTGCGATGACCTCAGCCTGCGGGTACTTCTCGCGGATCAGCGAGGCGAAGCCCTCCGCAATCTGCTCCCGGATCGACGGATGCGACATCGTCAGCCGGTTGTCGCAGTAAATCGGCGATTTAAGACCAGAGGTCCAGGTGAACGGCTCCTCCGGCCGCAGCGCGACCGCCCCGATCTCCAGAAGCGCCGAGGCGATCTGCTCCTCCAGTTGCTTCTTTGCTTCGTTCATTCCGATGCCAGCTCCTTCCCAATCGATTCCAATGCCTGCCGCGGGTCGTCCGCACCGGTAATCGGGCGGCCGACAACGATATAGTCGGTTCCCTGGGCGAATGCCTCGGCCGGCGTCATGACGCGCGCCTGGTCGCCGATGTCCGCTCCCTTTGGCCGGATGCCCGGCGTGACGGTCACGAAGCCTTCTCCCAGCTCCCGCTTGATGCGCATTACTTCCACGGGGGACGCTACCACGCCGTCAAGCCCCGCTTGCTGCGTCAGCTTGGCATAGCGCAGGACGCAGTCTTCGACCGGACCGTCGATGCCGATCTCCTCGTTCATCGTCCGCCGGTCGGTGCTCGTCAGCTGCGTGACGCCGATGACGAGCGGCCGGGCGCCGCCTGCCTTGTCGACGCCCTCAAGCGCCGCTTCCATCATGCGGACGCCTCCCGCCGCGTGTACGTTGAACATATCCACGCCCAGGCGGGTGATGCTTTCGGCTCCGCCCTTCACCGTATTCGGTATGTCGTGCATCTTGAGGTCGAGGAATACTTTGTAACCGCGCTCCTTCAACCCGGCGACGAAGGACGGGCCCGCAGCGTAATACAGCTGCATGCCTACCTTCATGTAGCACGGGATGCCTTCGAGCTGCCGGAGCAGCCGCTCGGCCGAGGCGGCGTCCGGATAATCCAGCGCCACCATGACCTGCCCGATCCGACCCGACCGGTTCTTCGTGAAGCTGTTGTCTGTCTGCACGGTTTCTATCTCCTTCTGCCTGGCCGGCACTAGCTTCCTGAAGCGATCGTTCCGTCAAGCCGCCGAAGCGGCCGCCGTTAGCCTTCCTGGGAGAAGACGAACGGCTGTTGAACCGCTTCGTGTACCGGCATCGGACGGGATGAGAAGTTGATCGTCTCCAGCATCCCGAGCAGCGCCCTTACCGTATCGAGCGAGGTCATGCAGACGACGCCGTTCTCGACCGCCTCGCGGCGGATCCGGAAGCCGTCGCGCTCCGGCGTCTTGCCCTTCGTCAGCGTATTGACAACGAAGTGCGCCTCTCCGTTGCGGATCAGGTCCAGAATGTTAGGCGAGCCCTCGCTCAGCTTGTTGACTTTGTTCACCGTCAGGCCTGCCTTTTGCAGCGCCTTGGCCGTTCCGCCCGTCGCAACGATTTTGTAGCCCATGTCGTGGAAGCCGCGCAGAATCTCTACCGCTTCCTCCTTGTCCTTGTCCGCTACCGTCGCAATGATCGAGCCTGTCGGCGGAATCTTCATACCAGAGCCGATGAGGCCCTTGTACAGTGCCTTGGCGAAGCTGATGTCGCGGCCCATGACTTCCCCGGTCGACTTCATCTCCGGTCCGAGCGTCGTGTCGACCCGGCGGAGCTTGGCGAACGAGAACACCGGCACCTTGACGGAGACATGATCGTCTTCCTTCCACAGGCCGCCTTCGTAGCCGAGGTCCTTGAGCTTCCGGCCCATGATGAGCTGGGTAGCCACATTCGCCATCGGGATGTTCGTTACCTTGCTAAGGAACGGAACCGTCCGGGACGAGCGCGGGTTCACCTCGATGACATACACCTGATCTTGGAAGATGACGAACTGGATGTTCACCAGACCGACGACCTCGAGGCCGCGGGCGATCTTCGTCGTGATGTCGACGATCTGCTCCTTGATGTTGTCGCTGAGCGTTTGCGGCGGATAAACCGCGATCGAGTCTCCCGAGTGGACGCCCGCCCGCTCGATATGCTCCATAATGCCCGGAATCAGGACGGTCTCCTTGTCGCAGATCGCGTCGACCTCGACCTCTTTGCCCAGCATGTAGCGGTCGATGAGAACCGGATGCTCCGGATTGATCTTCACCGCGTATTCCATGTAGCTCAGCAGCTCGGCGTCGGAGTAGACGATCTCCATCGCCCGTCCGCCCAGAACGTACGACGGACGCACGAGTACCGGGTAGCCGAACTTGGAGGCGATCCCTACCGCATCATCGACGGAAGTGACCGTGCCGCCAGGAGGCTGCGCGATGTTCAGGCTTCTGAGGAGCGCTTCGAATTTCTTGCGGTCCTCGGCGGCGTCGATGCTTTCCAGATCGGTGCCCAGAATGCGGACTCCGGCTTTGGCGAGCGGCGCAGCCAGGTTGATAGCGGTCTGTCCGCCGAACTGGACGATGACGCCGACCGGCTGCTCCCGCTCAATGACGTTCATGACGTCCTCGAAGAAGAGCGGCTCGAAGTACAGACGGTCCGAGGTGTTGAAGTCGGTCGATACCGTCTCGGGGTTGTTGTTGATAATAACGGCCTCGTAGCCGGCCTGCTGGATGGCCCATACCGCGTGGACGGTCGAGTAGTCGAACTCGATCCCCTGCCCGATCCGGATCGGACCCGAGCCGAGCACCACAACCTTCTGTTTGTCGCTGTCCTGTACTTCGTCTTCCGTCTCGTAGGTCGAGTAGTAGTACGGCGTTGTCGCCTCGAATTCGGCCGCGCAGGTGTCAACCATCTTGTAGACGGGCTTGATGCCCTGCTCGAGCCGGTAGGCCCGCACCTCGTTCTCCATCACATAAGGCAGCTGCACGTTCGCATTGCGCCGAATCTCGGCGATGGCACGGTCGGTGAAGCCGTTGCGCTTCGCCTCAAGCAGAAGCTCGCGCGACAGATCCTCCTGCTGCAGCTCGAATTCGAAACGGATCAGCTTCTCGATCTTCGTCAGGAACCACCAGTCGATCTTGGTCAGATCCTGCAGCTGCTCGACCGTGTAGCCGCGGCGGAATGCTTCGCCGAGCAGGAACAGCCGTTCGTCGTCCGGCTTTTTGAGGCGCATCTCGAGCGTCTCGGTGTCGATGTGCTCGGTTTCCTTCAGGTACAGCCGATGCGTGCCGATCTCGAGCGAACGGATCGCCTTATGAATCGACTCCTCGAAGGTACGGCCGATCGCCATGACTTCGCCGGTCGCCTTCATCTGGGTGCCCAGCTTGCGGTTCGCGCTCGTGAACTTGTCGAACGGCCAGCGCGGGATTTTGGATACAATGTAGTCGAGCGTAGGCTCGAAGCATGCGTACGTTTGCCCAGTGACCGGGTTCATGATTTCGTCGAGCGTGTAGCCGATCGCAATCTTGGCGGCCATCTTGGCGATCGGGTAGCCGGTCGCCTTGGAGGCGAGAGCCGAAGAGCGGCTTACCCGCGGGTTGACTTCAATGACATAGTATTGGTAGCTGTGCGGGTCGAGCGCGAACTGCACGTTGCAGCCGCCTTCGATGTTCAGCGCGCGGATAATTTTGAGCGATGCGGAGCGGAGCATCTGGTACTCGCGGTCCGATAGCGTCTGGCTCGGCGCGACGACGATGCTGTCGCCGGTATGCACGCCGACCGGATCGAAGTTCTCCATGTTGCAGACGACGATGCAGTTGTCATTCGCGTCGCGCATGACCTCATACTCGACTTCCTTCATGCCGGCGATGCTCTTCTCGATCAGGCACTGGCCGATCGGGCTGTAGCGCAGGCCCGACTTGACCGTCTCGATCAGCTCGGCTTCGTTGTCCGTAATGCCCCCGCCCGTTCCGCCGAGCGTGTAAGCCGGACGGACGATGATCGGGTAGCCGATCTCGTTCGCGAAGTCGACCGCTTCCTGCACGGTGGTGACAATCGTGCTGTCCGGCACCGGCTGGTCCAGCTCGCGCATCAGATCGCGGAACAGATCGCGGTCCTCCGCTTTCTCGATGGCCGTCAGCTGGGTGCCGAGCAGCTTCACGTTCTCGCGCTCCAGCACGCCGTGGCGGGCGAGCTCGACCGCCATGTTGAGGCCGGTCTGGCCGCCGAGCGTCGGCAGCAGGCCGTCCGGACGCTCCTGGCGGATGATTTGGGTGACGAAGTCGAGCGTAATCGGCTCGATGTAGACCTTGTCGGCCATGTTTGTGTCGGTCATGATCGTAGCCGGATTGCTGTTGATCAGGACAACCTCCATGCCTTCTTCCTTGAGCGCTTCGCAAGCCTGGGTACCGGCATAGTCGAACTCCGCCGCTTGTCCGATGACGATCGGACCGGAGCCGATCACGAGAATTTTTTTCAGGTCTTTATTTTTTGGCATAAGTCAATTCCCCCTTCGACTCGGCGGCTTGCGCCCCGGATTGGGCTGCGCGGCTGTTGGCCAGCATGATCGCCTGGCGCGGCGGCAGCGGGTTGTTCTTCTTGAACTCGCGGATCGAAGCGATGAAATCATCGAACAGGTAGCTCGAATCGAATGGCCCCGGAGCGGCTTCCGGATGGTACTGAACCGAGAAAGCCGGATACTTCGTATGCTTCAAGCCTTCGATCGTGCCGTCGTTGTTGTTGATGTGGGTCACTTCCAGCCCGGTTCCCTGGATCGATTCGTCCAGAACGGTGTAGCCATGGTTCTGCGAAGTGATGTAGCAGCGGCCTGTGCTCAGATCCTTCACCGGATGGTTGCCTCCGCGGTGGCCGAACTTCATCTTGGTCGAGTCCGCGCCGCAAGCGAGCGCCAGCAGCTGGTGCCCGAGACAGATGCCGAAGATCGGGTACTCGCCGAGCAGCGACCGAATCATCTCTGCCGCATACGGCACGTCCTTGGGGTCCCCAGGACCGTTCGACAGCATGATGCCGTCCGGGTTGATCCGGCGGATCTGATCGGCCGTCACGTCGTGCGGCACAACCGTGACGTCGCAGCCGCGCTGGACCAGATCGCGGATAATACCGCTCTTGGAGCCAAAGTCCACGACCACGACCCGCTCACCGAAGCTCGGGGAGTGGAAGATGCTTTTGGTCGACACGCGGCTCACCTGATCGGTTACCGGCGTCATCGCGTTCAGCTGCTCCTGCAGCTCGCCGACCGATTTGTTCGAGGTTGTCAGAATGCCGCGCATCGTGCCGTAGTGGCGCAGAATCCGCGTCAGCATGCGGGTGTCGATCTCGCTGATGCCGGGGATGCCGTATTCTTTGAGGAAGCTGTCTACCGTGTACTCGGAGCGCCAGTTGCTCGGAATGTCCTCGTGGCGGCGGACGACGAACCCGTTCACGAACGGCCGGATCGATTCAAAATCGTCGCGCGTCATTCCGTAGTTGCCGATCAGCGGATAGGTCATCGTCACGATCTGTCCGCAATAGGACGGGTCGGAGAGAACCTCCTGATAGCCGGTAATGCCCGTATTGAAAACCACTTCGCCGGTGGATTCGCCGTCGCTGCCGAACGCCTTGCCGGTGAACAGCGTTCCGTCTTCCAATAACAATCTTGCCTGCATGCTCATCGCTCCTTCGCTCTATCCTGTATGAAATGCCTGCTTGCGCGTATTCTCTATCTAAACCTAGCCTAATTGCCTCGCTCTTGCCGATCCTATGCCTGCTTCTCCGACCAGACGATCTTGCCTCCGACGAGGGTGGCCGTCGGCCAGCCGGCGAGCTTCCAGCCGGTGAACGGTGTGTTCCGCCCCTTGGACAGGAACTCGTCCGGGTTCACTTCCTTCTCGGACTCGAGGTCGATCAGCACAATGTCCGCATCCGCGCCCTCTGCGAGCGTGCCGGATGCCAGGCCGAACACCTCCGCGGGCTTGCTGGTCATCCTCTCGAGCAGGAAGCCGAGCGTCCAGCGGCCGGTCTTCACGAAGTGGGTGTACAAGAGCGGGAACGCCGTCTCGAAGCCGACGATGCCGAACGGGGCGAGCTGCATGCCCTTGGCTTTCTCTTCCTCACTGTGGGGCGCGTGGTCGGTAACGATAATGTCGATCGTACCGTCCTCCAGCGCCTCGATGCACGCCTCGACGTCCTTGCGGGAACGAAGCGGCGGATTCATCTTCCAGTTGGCATCCATGCCCGGAATGTCCTCTTCCGAGAGGAGCAGATGGTGCGGGCAAACCTCAGCGGTTACCCGGACGCCTACCTGCTTGCCTTGGCGGATGAGGCGGATGGACTGCTCGGTGCTGACGTGGCAGACGTGATAATGAACGCCTGTCGCTTCCGCGAGCAGGATGTCCCGGCCGACGTGAATCGCTTCTGACTCGTTCGGGATGCCCTTAAGGCCGTTGCGGCGGGCGAACTCGCCCTCGGCGACCGGCGCTCCTTCGACCAGCGTGTTGTCTTCGCAGTGGGCGACGATCGGCACATTCAGCGAGGCAGCCTTAGCCATGGCGTCCTTCATCATCTGGGCGCTCTGCACGCCGACGCCGTCGTCGGTGAAGGCGAAGACGCCCGCTTCCTTCAGCGCCTCGAAGTCCGTCAGCTCACGGCCGAGCTCGTTCTTCGTGATGCAGCCGTAGGGGAGAACCCGGACCGCTCCTTCCGTCTCGGCCTTGTGCCGGACGAAGTTGACGGTTTCGACCGTATCGATCACCGGCCGCGTATTCGGCATGCAGGCGATGGTCGTGAACCCGCCGCGCGCCGCAGACCGGGTGCCGGTGGCGATCGTCTCCTTGTGCTCGAAGCCCGGCTCCCTCAGATGGACGTGCATGTCGATAAGTCCTGGCGCAACGAGGCGGCTCTGCGCATCCAGCACCTCATGCCCTTCCGTAGCGGGGCTTTCCTCCTCGCTGAATCTGACAATCTTGCCGTTCTCTACGTAAAGATGCTTCCGCACCAGTTCCTGTCCTTCCAGGATGCTGCCATTGATAATCCAGAGTCCCATAAGTGCCTCCTCTAGTGTTGTATTGGTGACCGGCTGCTCCTAAACGTCAGGACAGCGCTCGTTCCATAACGGCCATGCGGACCGGAACGCCGTGCCCCATCTGGGCAAAAATTTTGGAGCGGGGGTGTTCCACTAGCTCGTCGTCTATCTCGACGCCCCGATTGATAGGGGCCGGGTGCATGATGATCGCGTGATCCTTCAGCTTGCGCTCCCGCTCGACGGTAAGGCCGTAGCTGCTCCGATATTGTTCGGGCGTCGAGAACGCCTTCTCCTCGTGCCTCTCGAGCTGCACCCTCAGCATCATGACGACGTCGGCGTTCAGCGCCTCGTCCATCGTGACATAAGGGGCGAATTCGGCGAGCTCCGTGGCTCTCATCGACTCCGGGGCGCACAGCTGGACGCTCGCCCCCATCGTCCGGAGTGCCCACAGATTGGAACGGGCGACGCGGCTGTGGGAGATATCTCCGATAATCGAGACCTTCAGGCCTCTCAGATGGCCGAAGTGCTTGCGCATCGTATACAGATCGAGAAGCGCCTGCGTCGGATGCTCGTTGCTTCCGTCTCCCGCATTGATGAGCGGGATCTTCACATGCTCCGCCAGATGCTGGAGCAGGCCGTTCGGCTTCATCCGGATGACGCCGGCATGAATGCCCATCGCCTCCAGCGTTTTGACCGTGTCGTAGATCGATTCGCCCTTCTGGACACTCGAGACGGCGGCCGCGAAGTTCAGCACCTGTACGCCAAGCCGTTTCTCGGCTACCTCGAACGAGAAGCGCGTCCGGGTGCTGTTCTCAAAGAACATGTTCGCTACAAAGAAACCTTGGAACCAGGGATCGAGCTTGTTGCCGCTCTGCTCCCAGTAAGCGGCCCGGTCCAGCAGCTCGGTAATTTCCGATGCACTCTTGTCTTTCAAACCAAGCAGATGGCGTTGTTCCAGCGTCTTCAGCTGCATTAAGCTTCTCCTCCTCCTCGGTTGAATAGGACGACCTGGTCGCTTCCATCCACTTCCGCCAGCCGGACAACGATTTCTTCCAGCTTGGAGGTAGGGACGTTCTTGCCGACGTAGTCCGGGCGGATAGGCAGTTCGCGGTGCCCCCGGTCAATAAGGACAGCGAGCTGGATAAGCTGGGGACGGCCCATGTCCATCAAGGCATCCATGGCGGCCCGCACCGTGCGCCCGGTGAAGAGCACATCGTCGCAGAGGATGATCTTGCTGTTCTCCACCGAGAGCTTCTCCGGCAGAGCGTTGCTCGCGTCCCCTTCGTTCCTTCGATCGTCTCGGTATTGGGTGACGTCGATCTCCGCGACGGGCACCGGCACGCCTTCTATCTCTTGAATGCGCTGCGCGATCCGGCCTGCCAGGTAGATGCCTCGCGTGCGGATCCCGACGAGCGTGCATCCGTCGACGCCCTTGTTCTTCTCCAGAATTTCGTGGGCGATCCGGGTGAGCGCTCGTCGCATCGCCGTTTCGTCGAGCAGAACATGCTGTTCTTGGACGACCATCGCTGTCTCCTCCTGTTTGGCGGGGGAACCCGCTTGATTGCCTTGCTTTTCGCCTTTACCCGCAAAGTGATCCTTCGATCGCGTGGGAAACCGTTTGCCTCTCGGCTCCCGGCCCCGCTGCCGCGCAAAAACCCCCTTGCCCGAAGGACAAGGGGGTCTGAAGGTGCGGCTGTCCTGTCCGTCTCCCTGCTAAGGGTATACGGGTAGCATGAAAGGACGCTCGCAGCGTATTCATTCGATCACCTTGCCAGCCTCACGGGACTGATTTTAAAGGCGCTATTCAACTAAACGTAGTATCCCACTTTCGACAAAAAAAGTCAATAGACCGACTGAATAAGTTGGACGGCTCCCTGTTTAAGGAAGCCGTCCATAAAAATGGCGGCGGCCCATGAGGACCAGCCGCCCGACAGCCTAAGCTAACGCCATGCCCTCTCCCCCGTAAGCGGGAGAATCGGCAGCGGGCGCAGCGCTCCGGCATCATAAACTATTAGGAGTGGAGCCGCTGCAGCAGCTTCCCCATATCGTCCGGCAGCGGAGCCTCGAATTCGAGACGCTCGCCGGTTCTCGGATGGTCGAAGCCGAGCGCCGCCGCATGCAGCGCCTGTCCGTCCATGCCCATTCCTTTGCCGCGCCCGTATTGGGGGTCGCCGACAAGCGGATGGCCGATGAATTTCATATGCACGCGAATCTGGTGCGTCCTGCCCGTCTCCAGCTTGAGCTCCAGCAGCGTATGGGCGGCGAACCGCTCCAGCACGACGAAGTGCGTGACCGCCTGCTTGCTGTTGCGGTCGGTGACCGTGAACAGCTTGCGGTCCGCCGCGTCGCGGCCGATGGGCGCGTCGACGGTTCCCTGGTCGTGAGGAACGCGTCCCTGCACGACCGCTAGGTACTTGCGCGTGACGCTGTGCTCCTTGAGCTGTGCGGCAAGAGAAGCGTGCGCCGCGTCGTTCTTGGCCGCCATCAGGAGGCCCGACGTATCCTTGTCGATCCGGTGCACGATGCCAGGGCGGAGCACGCCGTTAATGCCCGACAGGTCCTTGCAGTGGTACATCAGAGCGTTGACGACCGTCCCGCTCGTATGGCCGGGCGCCGGATGGACGACCATGCCCCGAGGCTTGTTGATGACGATGACATCCGCATCCTCGTACACGATCTCGAGCGGGATGGGCTCCGGCAGGATGGCCGCTTCCTCCGGCTCCGGGATGACGACCGTCACCTGGTAGCCCGTCTGCAGCTTCAGATTCGGCTTGGCGCCGCGCCCGTTGACCTGCGCGTGCCCATCCTTGATCCACTGCTGGATCTGGGAGCGGGAGATGCCCTCCTCGTCTCCCAGCGCTTCGGTCAAAAACTTGTCCAGACGTTCCCCTGCCGTCTCGGCGTCAATTGTCCACTCCTGGCTGTCGGCCTCGTCCGGAAGCAAATCACGATTGCTGGGATTCATTGCGGGCTTCCTTTCTCTCCTGCGACCAGGACCGAAGTGAATCGATCAGCAGGAGCAGAACTCCGATAACGATCGCCGAGTCAGCTACGTTGAAGATGGGATAGATATAGTCGACCTGTTTGCCGAACAGGGGGAACCGAAACCAGAGTTGAAAGAAGTCGACGACCTCTCCCGTCAGCGCGCGGTCCAGAAAATTACCGAGCGCGCCCCCGAGCAGCAGGCTGAGTGCGAACGGCAGCAGCCGTTTGCTTTCTTTGCGAACCTTGTTCAGATAGTAAACAATGCCGGCGACGACAAGCGCCGTGATGACAAGAAAGAACCAGCGCTGGTCCTGCAGAATGCCGAAGGCCGCTCCCCGGTTCCGGTGAGAGGTAATTTGGAAGAATTCTCCGATCACCGGCACGGTTTCTCCGAGCTCCAGATTGCGGACGATGAGCCATTTGGTTATTTGATCGACCACGAATACAGCCAAAGCAATAAGATAATAGAGCAAAAGATGTTCCTCCCTGGAACCATGATTTCCTTGTCCACCAAGGAATTCCCTTAGTAGCGGACACCGCAAGGGCAACAATAAAGCAAGAAAAGCAACCGAACCCGGCAAGATGGGAATTCAAGAGTCCCTCTGCCGGTCGGAAGGGAGAGTTTTGCATGCACCAGTTGACAAACGACCAGCTGAGCAGGCTGCGGGAGCAACTGCAAAACGAAGAGCGTGCGCTCGCCGAGACCTTGCAGGACAACCACCATCTGGGACTCGACGACGCGCTACGCGACGCGACCGGCGAGCTGTCGGCGTACGATAACCATCCAGGCGATCTCGGCACCGAGCTGTTCGAGCGCAGCAAGGATATCTCGCTGAATGAGAGCATGGAAGCTCGGCTAATTGAGGCGCGGGATGCACTCGGACGTTTGGAAGCCGGCGAATACGGACACTGCTCTGTGTGCGGCGAACCAATTCCATTCGCTCGTCTGGAGGCGGTGCCCGCCACCCGCTTCTGCATCGATCACTCTCGCGAGACATCCGTATCGGACCGGCGTCCCGTGGAGGAGCAGCTGATGGCTCCGCCGTTCGGGCGGACGAGCCTGGACGAGCACGAGAGCACCCAAACCGAATTCGACGGCGAAGATGCGTGGCAAATCGTCGAGAGCTGGGGCACCTCCAATTCCCCTGCAATGGCGGAGGGCAATGAAGTGACCGACTACAACGACATGGCCGTCGAAGACGACGAAAATGTCGGCTACGTCGAACCGTTTGAGAGCTTTCTCGCGACCGACCTGTATGGCCAAGGCATTACGATCTACCGGAGCAAAGCTTATCGCGACTATATGGACAACGGCGAGGGTGAACGGCTGCTCGAGCCGGATGCCGAAGATCCGGGTGACGGCTTACGCTTTTAGGCCGCTTGCAGAAAACCGATCCGAATGGGGTCGGTTTTCTTGCCGTCCCGGTTAGCGAAAGGCTCGTCGGCTCCGGATCGGCAGACCGTTCCTCTCATGCTTAGTAACGCCGGTTGTCCAGTGACGCCTGAACATGCTGGATGATGTCGGCGATATAATCGCCCACGATCGGCAGGTTGAGGGCGCCGAGTGCCTGCAGCAGGTAGATGGCTGTCGAGGTCAGCAGCGTGAAGCCGACCGCGATGCCGAAGCCGCGCGCGATGCCGCCCAAAAAATGCCCCCACAGCATCCTCTTCGGCCGTTCCAGCATCGTGACATAATCGGCCAGCCGGGCCTTCTCCAGATCGGAAGCCAGCTTTCCTACTCGTTCACTAAGCTGCTGGAGCAGCAGACTCTGCTTCTCGTCCTTGTCGACCGGACCGGCCATGCGCATCTCTCCTTAAACGGACTTACTCTTCGTTCGAATCAAGCGCGGAGACGACTTCCGCACACCGCGGGCAGAGCGTCGGATGATCCGCGTCCGTCCCTACGTCCGGCGTTACGATCCAGCACCGCTCGCATTTCTCGCCTTCGGCGTTCGATACGGCAACTGCCACATGCTTTCCGCGGCTCGCCTGCTCCGGTGCCGCTTCGCCCTCCGCCACCTTCACGCCGGAGACGATGAACAGCTCATCGAGCTTGTCGAACTGCTTCAGCAGCTCCGCCGCTTCTGCGGTCGGATAGAGCGTCAGCGAAGCGCCCAGCGAGTTGCCAATGACTTTGGCCGCACGAGCCTCTTCCAGCGCCTTGAACACTTCCTCTCGCACGTCCAGGAATTGTTCCCACTTCCGCTCCAGCGCTTCGTCGTACTGAGCGGCGTCCGCTTCCGGCATGTCGGTCAGCTGAACGCTGAATCCTTCGAAGCCAGGGATATATTTCCACACCTCGTCGGCCGTATGCGGGAGGATGGGGGCAATTAATTTAGTTATTGCCGTCAGCGCTTCGTATAATACCGTTTGAGCCGCTTTGCGTCCCGGATCAGCAGGCGCGCTTGCATACAGGCGGTCCTTCACGATATCGAGATAGAAGGCGCTCATTTCTACGGCACAGAAATGATGCACCGCCTGGTAGACGACATGGAAATCGTAGCTGTCGTATGCCTTGAGCACCCGGTCGATCATCCGGTTCAGCTGAATAAGGGCGAACCGGTCCAGCTCGTTCATCTCCGCCGCAGCCACACGATCGGCTGCCGGATCGAAGCCGTTCAGGTTGCCGAGGAAGAACCGCAGCGTATTGCGGATTTTGCGGTACACCTCCGTCGTCTGGCTCAAGATGGCGTCGGAGATCCGCACGTCCGCCTGATAGTCTACCGACGAAACCCACAGCCGCAGAATATCCGCGCCGAGCGAGTTGCTCACCTTATTCGGATCGACCGTGTTGCCGAGCGACTTGGACATCTTCCGTCCTTCTCCGTCCAGCGTGAAGCCATGGCTGAGAATGCCCTTATAAGGCGCATGTTCCCGAACGGCCGTCCCTGTAATGAGCGACGAGTTGTACCAGCCGCGGTATTGGTCCGAGCCCTCCAGATACAGATCTGCAGGCCATTGCAGCTCCGGACGCTGAGCCAGCACAGCAGCGTGGCTCGAGCCCGAATCGAACCAGACATCCATGATGTCGGTTTCCTTGCGGAATTCTCCGTGGCCGCATGCCGGACAAACCGTCCCCTCCGGCAGCAGCTCTTGCTCGCTGCGCTGGAACCAGGCGTTCGAGCCTTCCTTGGCGAAGATCGAAGCGACATGCTCGATTGTCTCTTCGTTTACGACCGGCTGGTTGCAGCTACGGCAATAGAAGATCGGAATCGGCACGCCCCAGGCGCGCTGGCGAGAGATACACCAGTCTCCGCGGTCGGCGATCATGTTATGGAGACGCACCTCGCCCCACTCGGGCGTCCATTTCAGCTGCTTGATCTCCTCGAGCATCTTGTCGCGGAACTTGTCGATCGAAGCGAACCACTGCTCCGTCGCCCGGTAGATGACCGGTTTTTTGGTCCGCCAGTCGTGGGCGTACTGGTGCTGGATCGAGCTTTTTTTCAGCAGATGGCCCGACTGCTCCAGGCGCTCCATAATCGGCTCGTTTGCTTTCTCGTAATACAAACCCTCATAGCCGGGAGCCTCGGCCGTGAATTTGCCCTGATCGTCGATCGGGCACAGCACGCCGATGTTGTAGCGCTGGCCGACCAGGAAGTCGTCCTCCCCGTGCCCAGGCGCTGTATGCACGCAGCCGGTACCGGCATCGAGCGTAACGTGATCGCCCAGCATGACGAGCGAGTCTCGGTCGTAGAACGGATGCTTGGCCACAACTCCCTCAAGCTCGACGCCCTTGACCTTGCTCAGCACCTCAACCTGCTCCCAGCCGATCTCCTTGGCGACTGTCTCCAGCAGCCCCTCGGCCAGCAAGAGCTTGCGCCCGTCAGCGGACACGACCACGTAGTCGTATTCCGGATTGACACTGATACCGAGGTTCGCCGGCAGCGTCCAAGGCGTCGTCGTCCAGATAACGATGGCCGCGTCCTCCGGCAGCTTGCCTTTCCCGTCCTTCACCTCAAACGCCACATAGATGGACGGGGAGGTCTTCTCCTTATATTCGATCTCCGCTTCAGCCAGGGCACTCTCGGAGGAAGGCGACCAATAAACCGGCTTCAGCCCTTTATAAATGTAGCCTTTGCGCACCATTTCGCCGAACAGGCGGATTTGGGCCGCCTCATATTCCGGCTGGAGCGTGATGTACGGGTTGTTCCAATCGCCCCGGACGCCGAGCCGCTTGAACTGGGTCTTTTGCTTCTCGACCCACTGCAGAGCGTAGTCCTTACAGTATTCGCGGAATTCCGGCACGCTCATCTTTTTGCGGTCGACCTTGCCGCTGTTGGCGATCGCCTGCTCGATCGGCAGACCGTGCGTGTCCCAGCCGGGCACGTACGGCGCGTCGAAGCCGCGCATCGATTTGTAGCGGACGATGACGTCCTTCAGAATTTTGTTCAGCGCGTGGCCGATATGGATATCCCCATTCGCATAGGGAGGTCCATCGTGCAGGATGAACTTAGGCTTGCCGGCGTTGTGCGCCTGCACCTTGCCGTACAGGTCGTTCTCCTCCCACCATTGCTGCATCTTCGGCTCCGCTTGCGGCAAATTGCCGCGCATCGGAAAATCGGTCTTGAGCAAATTGAGCGTTTTGCTGTAATCCATTCGTTTCGTCCACTCCTTCAAGTCGTCGTCATCTGGCTTCGCAGTCTTTTCCACAGGGGAAAAGGGCCGGAAACGAAAAAAAGCCCCGCCCCAAAGGGACGAGAGCATACTCGCGGTACCACCCTAATAAGGCATGACTTCCGGTTCTCCGGATCGCCGTTCGCCTCACTCCTGCAATCGTTAACGGAATTACCCGATTCTCTCTACTTGGATAAGCGCCTGCCCTGCGCGCTTCCAGCGGCAAAAGGCCGGTCTGTCGTTCAAGAGAATACTCCCGGAGGATATTCGGACGTCTCTATTCATTAGGCTCTCACCATCCCTAATTCGCTGAGAACGAGCTCCCGTCCTACTTGTTCCGGTCATCGCTTTGGTCATCGCATGCACTTAGTTGCTAGGGAGAAGTATAGCGAATTTCACAATTCCCGTCAACTGATGCCAAAAGGGCGGCCTACGAAGCAGGATCGGCCGGCCGCCCGGCCGATCCTCCCCTTGTATTCGCTCTCTCGGATTATCCCGCCGAGCGGCTATAGTCTGTCGTCAGCTTGCCCTCCAGCGCATCCCAGCTCTCGGTGTTCAGAAGCTCGAGCTGCGCCTCGAGCAGGGTGCGGAACCGCGTGCGGTAAACCGACGCCTGCTTCTTGAGTTCTTCGATCTCAAGGGCGACCTTGCCCGACTTGACCAGCGACTCGTTGATGATCCGGTCGGCGTTCTTCTGGGCTTCGCGGATGATGAGCTCGGCTTCCTTCTTTGCGTTGTTCTTGACCTCGTCTGCTGCCTCCTGAGCGACGATGATCGTCTTGCTGAGAGATTCCTCTATATGGTTGAAATGATCCAAGCGCTCCTGTAGGCCGCCGATCTGATTGCCCAGCTCCTTGTTTTCCCGCATGAGGAGCTCATAATCCTTGATGACCAGATCGAGGAATTCGTTCACCTCGTCTTCGTCATAGCCCCGAAAAGTGCGCTTGAATTCCTTGTTATGTATGTCCAAAGGCGTAAGCGGCATGGTGCACCTCCACAAAATATAAGGATCGTCTTCCGATCTCGGTAACGGTACTATTCGACATCCGGGGCTCGATTCCTTCCGTACGCCTCAACAAAATTAACTGTATTTCCCTACCTTGACCCGCATTCTCCCTTTTTTCGTCATCCCCTCGACCGCCAGGACGCGGAACCTTCCGAAGCCCTTCAGCGAGACGACATCCCCGTCCTTGAGCGGCTTGCTCGGATCTTCCTCGGCCTTCCAGTTGACCCTGCAGCGGCCCGCCTTGATCGGCACGAGCGCCTTGGCCCGGCTCAGCCGGAATACGTCGCTCAGAATGCCGTCCAGACGCAAAGAGGCCACCGACAGGCTCATCTCTTCCAGCGTCTCGGGGCTGGTCTGCAGCTGCTCAAGCGGGAGCAGCTCGGTCTGGACATGAACGCGGTGGACCTGCTGGAGATGGAGGCGGAGGAACTCCGCTATCTCCTCCGTCACGAGAATATGACATCCCTGCTCCAGCACATGGATGTCGCCGATCTTTTCTCGCTTGATGCCAAGTCCGAGGACGGCTCCCATATAATCGCCATGCTCGAGCTCGGCCAGCTTGGCGTCGTCAGAGGTTATCGAAAGCACGACGATCCCAGCTGGCTCCTCCGCGGGATCGCGGTAATCCGGAGCGAGAATCGCCCGCTTCCGTTCCGCTTCCTCATAGCCGCCGTTTAATGCGACAACCACGTCGCTGGACCGGTTCGCGAGCGCCAGGACAATCTCGCCTTGGCGCGGATCGAGAAAATCGGTTCGCTTGACCGAGTGGTTCTCAGCCTGCCGGACCCAATCGGCGGCGCGATCGACGAAGGCATGCTCGTCGGGATGGTAATGCGTCAGCCAGTCCTTGCTCATGGCTAGGACGCCATCCCGAACAACACTTCGATGATAGCGATAATCCCCTGCACGACGAAGTTAAGGGCGATCAACGCGATGATCGGGGACAGATCCAGCATGCCTCCGATCGGAGGAATCAGCTTGCGGAAGGGAGACAGATACGGCTCCACGAGCTTAGACAGCCAGACGCCAACGATGCTCTCCCGGGCGTTGGGAAGCCAGGACAGAAGAACATAGGCAATGATGACATAGGTGTAAATGCTGCCGAGAGTAGTGATGAATTTTTCAATGGCGAATAGATCCAAACTGGTCACCTCGTATTAGTAAAATCGGTCTCGTCTTCCATCATCTCTTTAATGGCGCCCTGAATTTCCACCGAATCGGGGGTGCACAGGAAGATGCCGGGTCCGATCTTGGAGATCATGCCGTTCAAGGCATAAACGGTCCCGCTCAAGAAATCCACGATGCGCATCGCCTGGTCGGAGCGGACCCGCTGCAGGTTGACGATCACGGAGCGCCGGGAGCGGAGATGGTCGGCAATATCCTGGGTTTCTTCATAAGAGCGCGGCTCGCAGAGAATGACGCGGACATTTTTCTGGGAATGGATACTGACAATATTGCTCCCTTTACTTTTACGAGCTTCGAACGGATTGGTTTCATGCTCTTCCGCAGCTTCGGCCGCCCGCTCCCTGTCCATTCCGTCCTCTTCCTCCTGGAGCCCCAGGAAATTCATAAACCGATTCATGACACCCATTGCTCAATCTCCTCCTTTTGCGTCCGACTCCGGTCTGTCAGCCTTCCTTGCCGACCAGCACCGTTCCGAGCCGGATCCATGTCGCCCCTTCTTCAATCGCAATTTCAAAATCGTTCGACATGCCCATCGACAACTGCTGGACCTGATACGGCAGCAGCGCCCGGGCATTCAGCTCGTCCCGCAGCTCCCTGAGCCGCCGGAAGACCGGCCGAGTCTGCTCCGGCTCCATCTCGTAGGGGGCCATCGTCATGAGACCGGCTATGCGGATGGCGGGAAGCTCCTTCAGCTGCTCGACGAACGGAACCAGCTGCTCCTCGGCCATGCCGAACTTGCTTTCTTCTCCGGAGATGTTCAGCTGGATCAGGCAGTTAGCCGTCACGCCCAGCTGCTCGGCCTTCCGGTTGATCTCGTTAGCCAGCGACATCCGGTCCAGCGAATGGATATAAGCGAACTTTCCGATGACATCCTTGACTTTATTCGTCTGGAGATGGCCGATAAAATGCCACTCGGCCGCGTCTCCAATCGCTTCCCACTTAGGCTTCACGTCCTGCCAGCGATTCTCTCCGATCCGCGTGTAGCCGAGGCTTACCGCCTGCCGGGCCGTCTCCAGCGAAACGTACTTCGTCACGGCAATGACCTGCACGCTCTCCCGGGAACGGCCGCTGCGCTCGCAAGCGGCCGCCACGCGTTCTTCCACTTCTCTGGCTCTCACTTCGAACTGCTGCAAACTCATAAGACTTCCTTCACTCCGTTCTATTGTCCCCGGACCGCCAGCCTATCCAAGCCAGCATGCGGCCGGTCTTCCCCTGCTCCTTGCGGTGGGAGAAGAAGGCGTCGGTGCGGCAGCTGGTGCATAAACTAGTAAGTTCGATACGAGACGGCAGGATTCCTGCTTTTATCATAATTTGTCGGTTCAGCCGTTGCAAGTCAAGCATCGCATGTCCTTCGCCGGCCGGCCTGAGAATGGGATGCGTGGGCGCGTCGGCTGCCTCGGGCAGCTCCTTGAGCAGTCCGCGCACCCGGTCCGCCACCCGGTCGTCGACCTCGTAGCAGCATGGCCCGATCGAAGGACCGACCGCGGCGAGCAGCTCGCCGGGCCGGCTTCCGAACCGCTCCTGCATCGTCTGTACGACCGCCTCGGCGATGCAGCCGACCGTTCCCTTCCAGCCGGCGTGCGCGATCCCGACAACTCTATGCTCGGGGTCCAGGAAATAGAGCGGCACGCAGTCGGCGAACAGCGCGGCGAGACAGAGCTCCGTGCGGTCGGTGACGAACGCGTCCGTATCTCCGAACGCCGATGCCCGCTCGGTCGTCCCCCTGCCCCGATCCTCCTCGGTGACGACCGCGACCCGGGTGCCGTGCACCTGCTCGCCGAACGTCCAGCGGCCGAGCGGAATGCCGACTGTTTCGGCCAGTATCTCCCGGTTGCGCACGACATCGTCCGGATCGTCCGCGACATGCAGACCGCAATTCAGCGAATCGAAGGCGCCGTAGCTGACGCCTCCCAGACGGGACGTGAAGCCGGCGGTCAGGCCGGGAACTCTCTCCATCCATTCCGCAAGCAAATACACCCCCGGCTTGTCCCGCTTTTCAGCAGATACGAACGGTTCCATATTCGGTCTCCTTTTCCAAGTACAGTTCCTCCCATTGTACCACAGTCGGCGCACGCGGTCAGGCCGGACGGGAACGGGACGGGGAGACGGCGCTCCCCGCAGCATCTGCGCCGGTCTGCCCGTTAGGCGTCTCTGCGCTCGTTCCCGTTCCGGTAGGGCCGGTATTCGGCTGCCTCCCCTTCGTCGGCGCGGTACGCCTTCGTCTCGTCCAGCTTGACCAGCACGACGTCCATCCCAATCTTAACGATATTGCGCCAGGGAATCACCACGTCGGTCCCGTTGCCGAAGAAGCCGAAAAACCGCCCTTGATGGGGAACAACGATCGAATCGATCCGTCCCTGCCGGAGATCGAGCTCCAAGTCGCTTATCTGGCCTAGCTTCTTGCCGTCGACAATGTTCACGACATCCTTGGACTGGAAATCCGATATTTTCATGGCGTCATCACCGTCCGCTCTCTCATGATTGCGCTGCATCAGCCTATCCGCTCGTATCCAGTATATGAGCCGTCCGCCCAAAAGTGACATCCCCGTGCCTGTACAATTCATTCGGCGGCCGAAGCCCTTCCTGAAGGCAAGGCTTCGGGAAAGCTCGGAACGGCAAAGGCCAAGCGCCAATCCCGCGAAGGCATTCCATGAACCCATTCCTTCCTTCGAATGACGGTTAAAAGAACAAGAAAACGGCCTCCGGCAGTGCTGGAGGCCGCTTCCCGCGGCGGACGATTTGCCCGCTTACGATTTGACATGCTTTTGCATTTGCGAAATGGCCGATTTCTCGAGCCGGGACACCTGCGCCTGAGAGATGCCGATTTCCTCGGCCACCTCCATCTGCGTCTTGCCGTCGTAAAACCGCATCGACAAAATCATCTTCTCGCGGTCGTTCAGCTTTCGCATCCCTTCCCGAAGGGCGATCCCCTCGATCCAGGACACATCCTTGTTCCGGTCGTCGCTGATCTGGTCCATTACGTAGATCGGGTCTCCGCCGTCATGGTAGATCGGCTCGAACAGGGAGACGGGGTCCTGGATGGCGTCCAGGGCGAACACGACGTCCTCCTTGGGCACATTGAGCGCCTCGGATATTTCGTAGATCGTGGGCTCCCGGCTGTTCACGTTCGTCAGGTTGTCTCGCACTTGCAGCGCCTTATACGCAATATCGCGGAGCGACCGCGACACGCGGATCGGATTGTTGTCCCGCAAATACCGCCGGATTTCCCCGATAATCATCGGGACCGCATATGTAGAGAACTTCACATTCTGGCTCAAGTCAAAGTTATCGATGGCTTTCATCAAGCCGATGCAGCCTACCTGAAACAAATCATCCACAAACTCGCCGCGGTTGTTGAAGCGTTGAATGACGCTGAGGACCAGCCTCAGGTTGCCGTTCACGAGCTTCTCTCTCGCGTCCAGCTCCTTCTCGTTCTGCAGCCGGCCGAACAGCTCGCGCATTTCCGTATTCGTAAGCACGGGCAGTTTGGCTGTATCTACGCCGCATATCTCGACTTTGTTTCGGGTCACCGTGATTACCTCCCAAGGAGCAACATTACTGTAAATTATCTCCTCGGTTTTCGATTTTATGCGCCTCACTCCCCTCACTCCCCTCCCGTCTGTCCCTCCCAAAGGATGTGCAAACGCTCTCTCCCAGGCGGTAAAAAGAAGCCCGGAGCGCTCGCTCCGGGCCTTTAGACCATCTTGTTAAATTCTTTGCGCAGCCGCTTGATGATCCGTTTTTCGAGCCGCGAAATGTACGATTGCGAGATGCCGAGCATGTCGGCGACATCCTTCTGTGTCTTCTCCTCGCCGTTTTGGAGGCCGAACCGAAGCTCCATGATGATCCGCTCCCGCTCGCTCAGCTTGTCGAGCGCCTTGTGCAACAGCTTGCGGTCCACCTGCTCCTCGATATTTCGGTAAATGGTGTCGTTCTCGGTTCCAAGCACGTCGGAGAGCAGCAGCTCGTTGCCGTCCCAGTCGATATTGAGCGGCTCATCGAACGATACCTCCGTCCGGATCTTGCTGTTCCGCCGCAAATACATCAAAATCTCGTTTTCGATGCACCGCGAGGCGTAGGTCGCCAGCTTGATCTTCTTCTCGGGGTCGAAGGTGTTGACCGCCTTGATCAGGCCGATCGCTCCAATCGACACAAGATCCTCGATATTGATGCCCGTATTCTCGAACTTCCGGGCGATATAGACGACGAGACGCAGGTTACGCTCGATTAGCATCGCCCGGATTGCGGCGTCGCCCGTCGACAGCTTTTGCAGCAGAAATTCCTCTTCCTCTCTCGTCAAGGGCGGCGGGAGAGCTTCACTGCCGCCGATATAATAGATCTCGTTGCCCTTCAGGCCAAGCAAGAGCAGGAGCCGGTAATAGTGGATTTGCAGCGACATTCTCCATTTGAACAGCTTGGTTGTACCCGTTAACAGCATGGATTCGTTCCTCCTCATGGCTTATGTCCTTCGCTCGCCCCGTCTCCTAGCTGGCGGCGGAGAGAGAGGCGACCAGGTCGGGATGGAGAATGGCTTCGTAGCCGCCATCCTCGCTCAGCCTTCCGGCGTCCAATCCGACCAGCACCTTGGTCGACTCCAGCCATTCGCCTTGGTAGTGAACGCTTACTCCGTCCGGCTTAATGGCCAGCATGAACTGCGTTCCTTTGTTGATGCCCCGATACGGGACCAGCCGAAGGCGGTCCTGCCAGCGGAACGCCTCGGCTTCCAGTCCCGCGACCAGCTGATCGACCTCACTCCGCCGGATCCTCTCGTTCCACGAATCCGGCAGCTCCTCTAACAGGCTCGTCTGGACAACCATGACCGGTGTCCGGGTCAGCGGATCGTACAGCCGGTTGCCCGTATCGATCAGCGCTTTGCAGCACACCGTGCTGTCCTCGATCCGGATGCGCACCTCTGCGAGCAGCTGGGCGAGGTTCTCCTGCTGCCGCTTGCCGGTCACGAGCTTGCGGAGCAGGAAGAGCCCGAGCGGAATGCCCACCCCGATAACGCCGATCCCGGTCGACAGCTGAAACCGGAATCCGCCCGACTGCGTGAGCCAGATGCCAGCCAGCGTCTCCGCCGAGGTCAGAAAAAAATAATGAAGGCCGAAGATGGCGCCGGCCGTGACAAAATTAATGACATAAAAGGCACCGAGGGTGCGCAAAAACGGAAGCGTCCCGCCAAATCCAAAGGCGATCCCAATCATTCCGACGGACACCAGCAGCTTGACCACGAACGTAAACAACAGGGAAAGCTCGGGGTACAGGAGCAGGAGCGAATAGCCGGCTCCTAGCCCAGCGGCTGCCGTCAGCCTCAGCCAGCTTGCCCGTTTGCCCCGCAGGCGGGCGGTGGCGTACAACAGCCCTCCGTCGATCGCCAGGTTCCACAAGAATATGAGATCCAGATAGATTACCACTCTCCTATCCTCCCACCTTCTTCCGACGGTTGACCCCAGTATATAGCGTCCTCGCTCCAAAGTCTGTCTAACGGTGATGGTTGCTAGCCGGTTTTTTTGTCGAAGTAGAACAAGTATATGCGCCTTGTGCGCTAGACATGCCCCGGCGCAGTCCGCGAAACGAAACGCCGGACTTGGTCTGAGAGAGGGCGTCGATCGTTGCTGCTAGACATAAAAAAAGACCCCTCATGGGGCCGTTTCCGGCTCATCAAGGGGTCTCTTGCCACACCGCACAGCGCGGCGGCTAGTCGTTCAAGTGATTCTTCCCGCGGTTGCGCAGGAAGGTCGGAATGTCGAGCTGGTCGTTGCTCATCTGTCCGCCGAACGGACGGATATTCGGGGTCTTCGGCGCCTCCTGCTGGGCAGGCTCCGAAACCTGCTGCTGCTGCTGCTGGCCCATCGGCTTGCGCGCAGGCGCCGGCGTGTGCGGCTTTGTCTCGAAGCCGGTAGCGATGACGGTAACCTTGATCTCTTCCTTGAGGTTCTCGTCAATGATCGCACCGAAGATGACGTTCACTTCGGGATCGGAAGCCGCTATGACAATCTCCGCCGCTTCATTGACTTCGTACAGACTCAGGTTCGAGCCGCCGGTGATGTTCATGATAACGCCGCGGGCGCCTTCGATCGACGTCTCGAGAAGCGGGCTCATAATGGCCTTCTTGGCCGCCTCGGCTGCCCGGTTCTCGCCCGTTCCCATTCCGATGCCCATCAACGCGGAGCCGCGCTCGGTCATGATCGTCTTCACGTCGGCAAAGTCCAGGTTGATCAGCCCCGGAACCATAATCAGGTCCGAAATGCCCTGTACCCCTTGACGGAGCACGTTGTCTGCTTCGCGGAACGCTTCGATCATCGGCGTCTTCTTGTCGACGATCTCGAGCAGGCGATCGTTCGGGATCACAATGAGGGTGTCGACCTTCTCCTTAAGCGCGTTGATCCCTAGCTCGGCCTGTGCCTGACGCTTGCGGCCCTCAAAGGTGAACGGACGGGTCACGACGCCGACGGTCAGCGCGCCGCACTCCTTGGCGATCTCGGCGATGACGGGAGCGGCACCCGTACCGGTTCCGCCGCCCATACCCGCCGTGACGAACACCAGGTCGGCTCCTTTCAGCGCCTGGGTCAGCGCATCGCGGGATTCCTCGGCCGCCTTCTTGCCCACATCCGGGTTCGCACCGGCGCCAAGCCCTCTCGTCAGTTTCTCGCCGATCTTCAGCTTCGCTTCCGATTTGGCCAGGTTCAGCGCCTGCGCATCGGTATTGACGGTTATAAATTCGACACCCTGGATGCCGTTCTCTATCATTCGGTTCACGGCGTTGCTTCCGCCGCCGCCAACGCCGATGACTTTAATCGTAGCCATTTGATCCAAATCCAAGTCAAATTCAAACATAGCGATTATTATCCTCCTCACGCGTACTCTATGAACCTCTTGCCGTTACTTTCCCTTGTGCAGCATCCCGGAGGATGTACCCCTAAATTAATTCACTTAACCAGTTTTTGAACTTCTCGAACCACCCTGGCTCGTCTGTCGGGGCTTTTTTAACAGCTTGTTTCTTTACGGTTGCCACGTTGCTTCGGTTCCGAAGGGATCTCGTGAGGAACATAATAATCCCGACACCACTCGTGAAAGCCGGATCGCGAACACCGATGAAATCAGGAGCCGCAATACGCACGGACGTGGCGAGCTCCGATTGGGCGATGGGGAGGATGCCCGGCATGGACATCGTCCCTCCCGTCAACACATACCCGCCAACCGGTTCTTCATAGCCCATTCTATATACTTCAGTGCGGATCAATTGGAAGATTTCACGTACGCGGGGCTCTATGATGCTGGCCAGATCCACCTGCGAGAATTCTTTCTCGGTATTGCTCCCGATGCGGGGAACCTTGAACACTTGATCGTCCGCGGAGTCCGCCAGCGAGGCGCAGCCGAACTTCAGCTTGACCTTCTCAGCGTTCTCCAGCTGCGTATGAAGCCCTATCGAGATATCGTTGGTCACGAATTCGCCGCCAATCGGCAGCGTGGAGGTCGCTTCCAGCGTCCCATTCTCGAATATGGAGATCGTCGTCGCGCCCGCTCCTATGTCGGCGAATACCGTCCCGATCGTTCTCTCATCCTTGGACAACGTCAGATAACCTGACCCAAGAGACATCAAGACGAGGTCTGCCACATGCAGGCCGGCCTTCTCCACGACACGGCGCAAATTATGTATAGCGGTTTTGGAGCCCGTAATAATCGTCGCTTCGACTTCCAGCCGAACGCCGATCATTCCCCGCGGGTCCTGGATGCCTTCCAGACCGTCCACGAGATACTGCTTCGGCACGACGCCGATAATCTCCCGCTCCGGCGGAAGGGCGATCACTCTGGCCGCCTGCAGCACCCGTTCGATATCTTCTTCTCCAATTTCTCTGTCTTCGTTGGAGACGGCGACAACGCCATGGCTCGTCTGCAAGCCGATATGATTGCCGGAAATGCCGACATAGACATCCGAGATCTGGATGCCGACCATCCGTTCGGCATGGTCGACGGCATTGCGGATCGACTGCACCGTCTGATCGATATCGACGATCGCTCCTTTGCGGATTCCTTCTGATTCCGCGGAGCCGACGCCGATGATATTGATAGCTCCGTTCGATAATTCCCCTATAATAACCCGAACTTTGGAAGTACCGATGTCTAAACTGACAATTACGTCACCGCTGCTCAATCCGAGGCACCTCCCGTAGCTTGTCCGTTATGCAGGTCGTAACGGTCAGACCTTTGTACTTATTCAACATCGTTCTTATATACCCTCTTTTTTCGGCGATTTTTTATATAGTAAATCATTCCTAGAAGTCTCGAATACCATGGCTTCAATTTTAACACTATTAAATACCAAAGAGTAGCCCGTTTTTGATCTTTTTTTCCTCTCAAACCGGGCCGCTGCGCCGCCTGCCGGCTCAAGGACCAAGACGGCTCAGGGAGTGCCCGCCCGGTCCTGCCAAATCATCGTAAGCACGCCGGAATGCACGTTCTTCTCCTGCATTTCCTTAATCAAAACGCCCATATATGGCATCTTCTCGGGAAGCAGGCTCACGAGCGTATAGACGACGAATTGAGACTTGGTATACAGCTTGATCTTGTCCTCGAAGCCGCTCGACGGTTCGGGACGGATCTCCGAGACGTCGCTCAATAGAGCCGGCGGTATGTTCGCGAGGACGGCACACAACCGGGCCTTGAGCGGATCGTCCGCCCGCCAGCCGCTCAGAATGGGCTTGTCCGCCGGCAGACTGCTGCGGTTCAGCGGGAGAGCCGTTCCGTCGGCAAGCAGCACTTCCTTCTGGCCCGACTCGCTGATCTGGTAAGCGACGCTGGCGAATTCCTTGACCGTGATGGTCACCTGACCGGGGAACACTTTGTCGATCGTCACGGTATCGATCGCATCCAGTGAACGTATCGCCTCGGCCGCGGCGTCTTCCTTCATGGTAAAAAAGCTGTCACCGACGCGGATGCCGGAGGCTTGTCCAATTTGCTCGGTGCTGACCAGGCTATTGCCCTTAATGTCGATCTTCGAAATCTTGCTGATGGACGTCTGGAAGAATAGAATCACTAGAACCGTCACAAAAAAGACGACCAGCATGAAAAGCAGTTTCCGGTTCCCCCGCTTTTTCGGACGATCGGGTTTGATGACCGGCACTCTGTTCTCGGATTGCAAAACCGCATCATCCCAATCACAGGTAGTCATAATGCCCGCCCCTCCCCGGCCGGAGCCGGAAAGGAGCAAGGCTAGTGCTAACTCTCAAGAAAGCAGCGTCTTCCTCGTATAGGAGGCGGATTCCCGCGAGATCCTCGCCCCAAGGCTGCTGAGCATGGCCTCTATTCTATCATATCCTCTATCGATATGATGAACCTGCTCGACAACCGTCGTGCCGCGCGCAGCCAGGCCCGCGATGACCAGAGCCGCTCCCGCTCTCAGATCGGTCGCCTCCACCGTCGCCCCGTATAGGCGGGGAACGCCGCGCACGAGCGCGCTGCTGAGATCGACGCGAATGTCGGCTCCCATGCGGGACAATTCGTCGACATGCTTGAATCTACCTTCGAATATCGTTTCTTTGATGACGCTCACCCCGTCCGCCAGCGAGAGGAACACCATGATCTGCGACTGGAGATCGGTCGGAAAACCGGGATGAGGCGCCGTTACCACCCGGTCGAGCGACTTGGGCCGGGAGTGGCAGGATACGTGTATTATATCACCATCGACAGCTATTTGAACACCGGCCCGCTTGAGCACGTGCGTGACCGAGGTGAGATGGGCCGGATTGACCTTCTCCAGCGTCACGCTGCCGCGCGTGGCGGCCGCCGCTACCATGAAGGTGCCGGTCACAATCCGGTCGGGAATGACCCGGTATTCGCAAGGCTGAAGTTCGGAGACACCCTCGATAGTGATCGTATCGGTGCCGGCTCCGATAATCCTGGCGCCCATGGCAATCAGGAAGTTCTGCAAGTCCACGATTTCGGGCTCGCGGGCGGCGTTGTAGATCGTTGTCGTCCCCTCCGCTTTAACCGCGGCCATCATGATATTCTCGGTAGCCCCAACGCTCGGAAAGTCCAGCACCACGTCGGCGCCCGTCAGACGGTTCGCCCAGCAGACGATCGTGCTGCCGGTTTCCTCCACAACGGCGCCGAGCGCCTGCAGTCCCTGGAGATGAAGATTGATCTTGCGCTCGCCTATGGCGCAGCCCCCCGGCTGGTACAGCTGAACCTTACCGAACCGGGCGAGCAGCGGTCCCATCAGGAACACCGAAGACCTCATCTGACGCATCAGGTCCTCGGGTATATGCGAGGATGAAACGGACGTCGTATCTACGGTGACGGTATCGCCGGACAGGTCCGCCTTACAGCCGAGCTCGCGCAGAATGTCCAGCATGACGTGAATGTCAAGAAGATCCGGCACGTTGCCGATCGTATGCCGGCCTTCCGCAAGCAAAGCGGCGGCCATGATTGGCAAGGCGGCGTTTTTGGCCCCGTGGATCCTAATGGTTCCCGAGAGGGGCTTCCCGCCTTCGATCACGAGCTTTTCCAATGTCCCACCTCCGAATTACCGCTCGCCCACCACCAATACCTCGGGGATCAGCTCGATCCCGTTTTGTTCGCGTATGGTGGCTTTCACCCGTTCCATCAGGGCGAGCACGTCTTCGGCCGTCGCATTCTCCTGGTTAATGATGAAGTTGGCATGGAGGGTGGATACCTCCGCTCCTCCGACCCGCAAGCCCTTTAGCCCTGCCTCCTCAATCAGCTTGGCGGCGTGGGTGCCCGGAGGATTCCGGAACACGCTGCCCGCGCAGGCGAGCGAGAGCGGCTGCGTCCGCAAGCGGCGCTCTTTGTAAGAGGCGTTAGCGGCGGCGATCTCCTTGCGGTCGCCGAATTCGAGCTCGAAGACGGCTTCCGTTACAATGCCCGGCAGCGTGTGCAGCACCGAATGCCGGTATGCATACTGAAGTTCCTCCCTTGTCATCGTCACCAGCTCGCCATTGCCCAGAAGCACTTCAGCCTGTTTGAGTATGCGTGACACATCGGACCCGTGAGCTCCGGCGTTCATGTAAACGGCTCCTCCTACGCTTCCCGGGATCCCGCTGGCAAATTCGAGACCGGTGAGCCCTTCACGGCTGGCCATGATCGACAACTTGATGAAAGAGAACGCTCCGCCCGCGATGACCAGCTGATCTTCGAAACGGACGTACTCGAACGCCTCACCGAGCCGGATGACGACTCCGCGGATGCCTTTGTCGGCTACAAGCAGGTTCGAGCCCCTCCCGAGGATGAACCAAGGGATCTGGTGGCGGTTCAGAATGCGGATCGTCTCCGCCAGCTGTTCTTTCGTCTCCGGCTTCACCATCGCGTCGGCCGGACCGCCGATCTTCCAATACGTGTAAGGGGCCATCGGTTCATTAAGAGTAATGTTCTCGACGCCGGCCTCCTGCAATTCGGTTAGGACCTGTTGCAGCATAGGATAACCCTCCTTCACAAACGAACGGGGCAAAATAGCGGGGCTGCCGCCAATCGGCCGTATTCGCCGCAGCGCGCCGCGTTCAGGTTCCGGGTGTTTGTCACGGTTATAGAGTATCTTATTCGGCGGCGCCGATAGTGTGACAGCAGCCCAAACCCGCTATCTTCCCGTCCATTCTCTCTCTATATAATGGCTTGCAAAAAAGGCGGCTAGTTACAACGTTCGTAACGGAATCAGCGCTTGTGGCGCAGCCTCAGCAATTCGTCCACGAGCCGCTGGGCGGAATCGGGCGTGCCGAGCCGTCTCGATGCGCTTGCCATCTCTTCCCGGCGGAACGAATTGGTCATAATCGCCTCGATCTCCTCAAACAGACGTTCTCCTGTCAGCTCGGACTCCAGCAGGACGCGTGCCGCATCCTCCTTCTCAAGCAGGCGGGCATTCTTCTCCTGATGATTATTCGTCACATTGGGAGACGGAATAAAGATCGCCGGAATGCCGAGGGCGGTCAGCTCCGCCATTGTCGAAGCGCCGGAGCGGTTCACGACGAGCGAGGAAGCCGCGAGCACCTCGGGCATGTTGTCGACATACGGCATCACCATAAGCTGCCCGTCATCCGGAAGGGCGAGCTCGCGGATCCGCCGCGACGTCTCCTCGTAATACCGCTGCCCGGTTACATACAAGAACGAGGTGTCCGACAGACGACCGACGAGCGGTGCCATGCCGATCATCGCTTCGTTGATCGCCCGGGCGCCTCCGCTCCCGCCAACCACGACAACGAGCTGGCGACCGCTTGGCAGGCCGAGCGAGCGCCACCCGTCTTCGGGATTAGCCTGCGACACGGTAGTCGCGCGCGGGTTGCCCGTGAACACTGCCCGCTTGGCGGCCGGAAACTGCTGCTCGGAGCCGGAGAAGCTGACAGCGATCGTGTCAACGTACCGGCTCAGGAACTTGTTCGTCAGCCCGGGGATGACGTTCTGCTCGTGAACCAATGTGGGGACGCCCATTTTGGCTGCGGCGTAGAGCACCGGTCCGCACACATAGCCTCCCGTTCCAATCGCAAAATCGGGGCGGAAGGCGGTCATGAGAGCCTTGGAACGGCGGATGCCCCCAAAAAAACGCATAACCGTCTTTACGTTATCGAACGTAAGACGGCGCTTGAAGCCGGAAATCGGGATGGCCTCGAACGGAATATCCAGCCCGGAGCGGCTGACAATGCCGCTCTCGAGGCCCGAGCTGGTGCCTATGTATAGAAATTGGGCTTCCGGGTATTCCTTACGGAGCTGCTCAGCGATAGCCAATGCCGGATAGACATGGCCGCCGGTACCGCCTCCGCTTAAAACAACGCGCATGAAAGTCACCTCGAATAGCGGGATATGTTAAGCAAAATGCCTATGGATGTCAGCATCAAGGTAAGAGAGGAGCCTCCATAGCTGATCAGCGGAAGCGTGATGCCCGTGACCGGCATCATGCCTATGACGACGCCTATATTGATGATAACCTGTACCGCGACCATGCCGGAGATGCCGATCGCCAGCAGGCTGCCGAAGGAATCGGGCGCCGTGATGGCGGTCCGAACGCCTCGCCAGACCAGGAGGCCGAACAGCAGAATGACGGCGGTGCCGCCCAGGAAGCCGAGCTCTTCGCCGATAATCGAAAAGATGAAGTCGGTTTGGGGCTCTGGGAGGTAGCTGTACTTCTGCCTGCTCATATTGAAGCCGAGCCCCACGAGGCGGCCGGGTCCGATGGCATACAGCGACTGGATCGACTGGTAGCCCGCGCCGAGCGGATCCTGCCACGGATCAAGGAAGGCCGTGATTCTCTTTAACCGGTAAGGCGCCGTCAGAATCAGGCCGACGAGCCCGGCCACGCCGACAAGAGCCAGCATGGACAAGTGCAGCATCCGGGCGCCCGAGGTGAAGATGATCAGCATGGAGGCTCCCACCAGGACGGCGCCTGTCCCGAGGTCGGGCTGCAGCATGATAAGACCGAATGCAAGGCCCATAATGCCGAGTGGCGGCAGCAGGCCTTGGGTAAACCGTTTGATCGGATAATGATCCTCGGACAGAAGCTTCGCCAAAAAAAGCAGAATGCCGATTTTGGCGAACTCGGACGGCTGGATGCCGAACGAGCTGATACCGAGCCAGCTGCGGGCTCCGCCCCGAATGACGCCAATGCCGGGGATGAGAACGATGACCAGAAGCCCGAAGCAGACGAGCAGTCCTATCTTTGCATATTTTTTCCAAACCCAGTAATCGACATTCATGGTCGTCCACATCGCGGCCACGCCAAGCACGGCGAACAGCAGCTGACGCTTCACATAATAAAATTCATCGCCAAAGTCGTGGAACGACAGGATGGCGCTTGCGCTGTACACCATTATGACGCCTATGGCAAGCAGCAGCAAGGTCGATGCGAGTAAAATGACGTCCGGACCGGACCGCGCTTTCCCCATGCCTTAACACCTCTCCCAGATGGTGTGGGACAGCCAAGGCTTGGTTATCCCCCCTGTTACAGGGTATGCACGGACTTTTTAAACATGCTACCGCGTTCCTCGAAGGAGGGGAACATGTCCCAACTGGCGCAGGCGGGCGACAGCAGCACGATGTCTCCGCTCCCGGCCATGCCGGCGGCGGCGCGTACAGCCTCGTCAAGCGTCTCGGCGGCCGATTTGCCGGCCCCGTCGATGGCGACGGCCTTCTCGATACCGGCCTGCTTGGCGGCGGCCAGCAGCTTGTCCCTCGTCTCGCCAAGCGTGACGATCGCATGGACATGCTCCTGAAGCCGGGGAACCATGTCGGTGTACTCCATCCCCCGGTCCAGCCCGCCCGCGATAAGCACGACCTTACGATCGAACGCCTCGAGAGCTTTCACCGTCGCGGCCGGGTTCGTCGCCTTGGAGTTGTTGTAATAGTGGACTCCATTCTTCTCCTCCACATACTCAAGACGATGCTCGACGCCGCGGAACGACTTGAGCGCAGCGGCTACCGGTTCTATCGGAGCTCCCGCCGCCAGCGCAATCGCCGCGGCCGCGAGCGCATTCTCGATGTTAAACTCCGCCGGCAGGCCGAGCTCGGTCGCCCGGAGAATAAAATGCAGCTCGCCTTGCTCGTCGCGGTAGACGATATCGCGCTCCAACCGGCCGGTCTCCGCATGGCGGCGCAAAAAGACGCCGTGCTCCAGCTGTTCCTTGCGGCTGAACGGAAGCAGCTTGGCGCGGAGGCTCGAGGCCCGGCGCCGGCATTCTCCGTCGTCCCAGTTCAGGACCGCGATGTCGTCTTCCGTCTGATTGGCGAACAGCTTCAGCTTGGATTCCACGTAATCCTTCATGGTGCCGTGGTAATCCAAATGGGTTTCGTACACGTTGAGAAGAGCTCCGATACGCGGGCGGAACAGATCGGTCCCCTTCAGCTGGAAGCTGCTGAGCTCCACGACGAGCCAGTTGTCCTCTCCGGCCTCCTGAGCGGCTTCGCACAAAGGCGTGCCGATATTGCCGGCGACGATCGGCTTCATGCCCGCAGCCTCCAGCATGAGACCGACCCACGTGGTGGTCGTCGTCTTGCCGTTGGAGCCGGTAATCCCGACCATCGGCGCTTTGGCGACTCGATAGGCCGGTTCAACCTCGGTGACGACCTCGATCCCAAGCTCCAGGGCGCGGCGTACCGGCGGCGCCTCGTAGGGGATGCCGGGATTTTTGACGACAAGCGCCACATCCCCGTCGAGCAGGCTGTCCGGGTGACCTCCGCAAACAACAGAAATACCCAGAGCCTCCAACTCGTCGGCCTCCGGGCATGCGGTTCTTTCCTTGGCATCGTTCACCGTCACGACGGCTCCCAGCGAATGGAAAAGCTTGGCGGCTGCGGCGCCGCTGCGGGCCATGCCGAGGACGACGACCCGCCGTCCTTTATATGCGTCTGGCTGCTTCATTGTTAGAACACCTCATTTATATAGAGTCCGACTGCGGCTAACACGAGTCCGGCGACCCAGAACGTCGTCACCACGCGCCATTCCGACCAGCCGACCAGCTCAAAGTGGTGATGGATCGGGCTCATCTTGAACACGCGCTTGCCCCGGGTTTTGAAGGAGATGACTTGAATAATAACGGATAAGATCTCGACGACGAACACGCCCCCGATTAGAAGCAGGAGAATCTCCGAGTGCGTCAGAATGGATGCCGCCACGAGGCCGCCTCCGATGCCGAGCGATCCGGTGTCGCCCATGAAGACCTTCGCCGGATGGGCGTTGTAGACGAGGAAGCCCAGCACTGCACCGACCATCGCCGCGGTGAAGACTGCCGTCTCCGGCTCGTGCATCTGCATCGCAATGATCGCGAAGGCGCCGAAGGCGATCGCACTTGTGCCCGACAAGAGGCCGTCGAGGCCGTCGGTGAAGTTGACGGCATTGCTCATGCCGAGCATGAACAGGATGACGAACAGATAATAGAACCAGCCGAGCGGCAGCGCCGTATCGAAGAACGGAATACGGATCTCCGTCGGGTGGCCGATGCTGTACAGCAGATAGCACACAACCAGCGATACGATCAGCTGGCCGGCCAGCTTTTGCTTGGCCGTCAGGCCGAGCGAACGCTTGAAGACGATCTTGATGTAATCGTCCAGGAAGCCGACGAGCCCGTACCCGAGCGAGGCGACGAGCAGGATGACAAGCTCCGGCGTCTTATCGGAGAAGCGGAGGGCTGCCAGCGCCAGCGCGAGCAGGATGATGGTCCCCCCCATCGTCGGGGTCCCGGCTTTTTTCATGTGGGCCTGGGGCCCTTCCTTACGGATTTGCTGCCCGAATTTGAGCGCGCGCAATACCGGGATCAGCAGCGGCCCGGCCAGCAACGCCAGCACGAACGCCGCTCCCAGGGGAAAGAGCATTTCTTTGAAATCAATCACAACGAACCCTCCTGAACAGTTTGCGGTACTCGGAGGCCGGAGGGACAGAGGACAGACGCCCCTTCCCGGCCTCCCGCCTAGAGGAGCGCCTGCACGGCATCCTCAAGCGCCATCCCCCGCGAGCCCTTGAACAGGACGGCATCTCCGTCCCGCACCTCGGCACGCAGAGCGGCGATCAGATCCGCCTTGTCGGCGAACCAGGCGACTCTGCCGGCGCCTAAGCGCGGAGCCGCCTCCTCGGCGATGAACTTGGCCAGCGGCCCGTATGTAAACAGCAGCGTGAAGCTGCCCGGATCAAGGAGACGACCGATTTCGCGGTGATACTCCTCTTCCTCCGGCCCCAGCTCCAGCATATCGGCCAGCACAGCCAGCTTGCGGGACGCACCGGGCAGCGTCCTGAACAGCTCGAGCGAAGCTTTGGTCGACAACGGGCTGGCGTTGTAGGCGTCGTTCAGCAGCAGAGCGCCCGACGAAGCCGAGATGCGTTCGATCCGCATACCGGTCATTTCCGCAAAGCGCAAGCCGACGACGACGTCTTCGTCCGTCACTCCCATATATTTGCCGACCGCAATGGCCGCCAGTGCGTTGACGACGTTATGCTCGCCGAGCACCGGAATGAAGCAGGGCGGGAAGTCGGGAAGACTGACGGTGAAATGCATCCCGTCCTCCTCGGTCAGCATGCCGGTCGGATACAGGTCGTTCGCATTCGATCGCCCGAACCGGTACCGGAGCATCTCCTCCGGATGCGGCATCTCCGGAAGCAGCCGCTCGACCAGCGGTTCGTCCCCATGATATACGAAAAACCCGCCCGACCTCAACCCGGAGAGAATTTCCAGCTTGGCCCGACCAATCTCCTCGCGCGAGCCGAGCTGCAGCAAATGGGCTTCGCCGATGTTTGTGATAATGGCCGCATCCGGCTCTGCAATCGACGTCAGCAGCTCGATCTCGCCGCGCCCGCTCATCCCCATCTCCACGACTGCCATCTGCGTGTCTTCGTCCAGCGACAGCAGCGTATAGGGGACTCCCTGGTGGTTGTTCAGGTTTCCCTGGGTCTTGTAAGTCTTATAGGTGGTCGACAGGATGGAGAAGACAAAATCCTTGGTCGTCGTCTTCCCGTTGCTGCCCGTAATGCCGACGACCCGGACCCCGATTTGCCGGCGGTACTCCCGGGCCAACCGCTGGAAGGCGGCCATCGTATCGTCCACCAGAACGACCGGCACGCCTGCAGGCGGTTCGCCCTGGTCCTTTTGCCAAAGGCTTCCCGCAGCGCCTTTCGCCGCCGCCTCGGCTACGTACTGGTGGCCATTGCGGGCCGCAATAAGCGGAAGGAACAGCTTGCCCGGCAGCCCCTCCTCCCGGTTGTCGAAGGAGACGCCGTGAATTTCGATTGCCGCGTCCTCCCGTTTTGCAAGCTCGCCGCCCGTCATGGCCGCTATGGCTTCTAGCGTTCTCTTAATCATCGTTTCGTCCCCTTAGCGCGTCCCGGGCTTCTTCCCGGTCGTCGAAATGATGCGTCGTCCCCTGAATGATCTGGTAGGTCTCATGCCCTTTGCCGGCAATCAGGATGACATCTCCTTTGCGGGCTCGGCCGACTGCCTGCCGGATCGCTTCCCTGCGGTCCGCGAGCATGGCGTAGCGGTCGGGCCCGTAGCCCGCCTCTTTCACACCCGGCTCGATATCCCGGAGGATCGCCTCCGGATCTTCCGAGCGCGGGTTGTCGGAGGTCACGTAGACATAATGGCTGTTCTGCGCCGCAATGCGGCCCATGATCGGCCGCTTCGTCCGGTCGCGGTCTCCGCCGCAGCCAAAGACGGTCATGATCTCGCCCTCCGCGAACTCGCGGATGGTGGACAATGCATTCTCCAGACCGTCGGGCGTATGCGCATAATCGACCAGAACCAGGAAATCCTGACCTGCGTCCACCGCTTCCATCCGGCCGGGAACGACGTTCATGTTTTCCAGGCTTTGCTTGATGGCGGCCAGGTCGATCCCCTCGAGCAGTGCCGCCGTAATGGCGCCCAGCGCATTATAGACGTTGAACTTCCCGATCAGCTTGAGCTTGATCTCCGTGTCGCCGCGGAACGTCGTGAGGCGGAAGGTTGTGCCGGAAGGCATAATCCGAATATCGGACGCGCGGACGTCTGCCTCCTGCTCGATTCCGTACGTCAGCACCTGGGCCGCCGTCAGCTCCGCAAAATAAGCGGAAGCCGGATCGTCGGCGTTCAGCACCGCATAGCTCAGCTCCCGCTCGTCGTCCGCATATTCGTTGCCCAGCCGGGAAAAAAAGAGCCCCTTGGCCGCGCGGTAGTCGTCCATCGTCTTGTGGTAGTCGAGATGGTCCTGTGTCAAATTCGTAAAGAGAGCGGTCCGGAAGCGGACGCCCTTAACCCGTCCCATGTGAAGAGCGTGGCTCGAAACCTCCATCACGCAGTAGTCGGCCTGCGCCTCCTTCATGCGTCTTAAGTTTCTTTGAATCTCCAGCGCTTCCAGCGTGGTGTTGGCGGTCGGGAGCGTCTCGTCGCCGATCTTCAGCTGAATCGTGCCCATCAGACCGGTCCGGTGGCCGGCGTCCGCGAGCAGCTTCTCGATAATATAGGTCGTCGTCGTTTTGCCGTTCGTACCGGTAACCCCGATGACGCCCAGCTCGCGGCTCGGATAGCCGAACCACTTGGGGCCGATGATCGCCATGGCGAGCCGCGAGCTCTTGACGACGAGCTGCGGAACCGTCACGTCGAGCGGACGCTCCACGACGAGAGCTGCGGCACCGCTTCGGACCGCGTCTTCCGCGAACCGGTGCCCATCGTGAACAGACCCGGGCAGACAGATGAACAAGTCCCCGGGCTCGATCCGTTTCGAATTGGTGGTAATGCCTGTTAGTTCAACCTCTCCGTCGCCAATCAGTCTGGATGCGGCCAGGAGCGGTGTCAGTTCCTTCAGTTTCATTCTCTTTGTCCCCCTGTCGGCTGTGCCTGTCGTCTCTCATTCTGTCATAAAGGAAGCGCCGCGGCGATGAACGCCGCGGGCGGAACCTGCATTAGTTTCATTATATAGCGGCAGTGCCGCCAATTGTCCCCGCCGGCCGATTATTTGGCCGCCGGCGGCGGATCCGACAGATAGACGCGGACCGTTGAGCCCTGGTCCACCCTCGTCCCCGCCTTAGGTGCCTGGCTGACGACCGTCTGTCCGTTGCCCGACTTGGCCAGCACGAGATCGGAGCGGATATCCTCATAAATATCCGAGACCGTCATGCCAATCATGTCCGGCACCTCCACGACGGGCTTCTCGCCCAGCTTGTATTTCTTCGGAAGCTGCTCGGCGCTCGGCTCTACATTCATATAACGGAGCGTATCCGCCATAATATTTTTGACAATGGGAGCGGCTACCAAACCCCCGAACTGGATCCCCTGCGGATTGTCGACCGCTATGTAAATAACGACTCTCGGCTTGTCGGCGGGCGCAATCCCGACGAACGAGACGATGTGCTCGTTCGAGGAATACCGGCCGTTCACGACTTTCTGCGCCGTTCCAGTCTTGCCGCCTACCCGGTAACCGTCCAGGAAGGCGTTGCCCCCGGTGCCGTTGGCCACGACGCTCTCAAGCGCTTCGCGCACCTGCCGCGACGTATCCTCCGAGATGACGTTCCTGACGAACTGCGGCTGGACCGTGTCGATCAGCTGCTCCGTCTCCGGCTGGTACCAAGCCTTCGCCAGATGAGGCTGATAGAGTTTACCCCCGTTGACCGCCGCCGAAACGGCCGCCACCTGCTGGATCGGCGTAACCGACACGCCCTGGCCGAACGAGGTCGTCGCCAGCTCGACGGGGCCGACCTGGGATTTCTTGAACAGGATTCCATTCTCCTCGCCGCCCAGGTCAATGCCCGTCTTGCGGCCGAAGCCGAATTTGTTGATATAGTCGAAGAGCAGGTCCTTCCCGAGCTTCTGGCCCATCGCTACAAACCCCGGATTGCACGAATTCTCTACGACCTGCATGAAGGTTTCGCTGCCGTGCCCCTGCCGTTTCCAGCATCGCAGGCGAGCCCCCGCCACCTCGACAAAGCCGGGATCGTAGAAGTGGTCGGTCTTCAGATTGATCTTCTTCTCCTCGAGGGCGGCCGCCAGCGTCATGATCTTGAATGTCGAGCCCGGCTCGTAGGTCATCCAGATCGGAAGATTGCGGTCGTACGCTTCTTTCGGAAAATCCCGAAAATGGGACGGCTCATACGTCGGGCGGCTCGCCATCGCGAGCACCTCGCCGTTGTTGGGATCCATCATAATGCCGATGATATGATCCGGGTTGTGCTGCAGCACCGCCTGGTCCATCTCCCGCTCGAGCACCGACTGCAGGTAGCTGTCGATCGTCAGCTGGAGATTCAGGCCGTCCTTGGGCTTCACGTATTCGTCCGACGAATCGGGCATCTTCTGGTTGCGTGCGTCCGCCAAGTACGAGATGCTGCCGGCCTGTCCGGTCAGCAGCTTGTTGAAGGAAGCCTCTACCCCCGTCAGGCCCTGGTTGTCGATGCCCGTGAAGCCAAGCACATGCGCCGCGAGCGAGCCGAATGGATAGTAGCGCTTGTTGTCTTCCGCAACGAAGATGCCCGGGAGCTGGAGATTGCGCACTTCCTGCGCTTTCTCTTCGGTAATCTTCCTCCCGGCCGGCTGGAGCCGAACGTAAACTTCCCGCTTCTTGATCTGAGCGAGAATGCCCTCCTCCGATGCCTGCAGCACCGAGGCGAGACTGGCCGCCGTCGCCTGCGCGTCCTTGATTTGGGCGGGAATCGCCCAAACGGTAGGCGAGCTGACGTTATAGGTCAACCGGACGCCGTTCCTGTCCAATATTTCGCCGCGCTTGGCGGCGAAGGGAAGGTCCCTGCGCCACGATTCCTCCGCCCGGCTGGCGAGCTCCGGACCGAGCCACAGCTGCACATACGCCAATCGTACCACTAACGCTAGAAAAATCAACAGACCGGCAAGCAGGAGAACCCACAGCCTCCTGCGGATCGTTAAGCCAGAAACCCGCATGGACGAAATAACCCCCTTTGTCCGTCGTCAGGATCGTTCATATCCATGACTATTCCGGACAACCAGGGGTTAGAACAACCCTCCCGCTTGTCAGCGGGAGTCTTTCTTGGAAGGCGGCGGTGTCGATGACGCCGGTGCTTTCTTGTCGGACGCAGCCGTTCCGGCCTTGTCGCCGGACTTGCCCGCGCTTCCGCCGGCTGCGGCGGCCTTGACGGCAGCCGGATCAAGCGGCTGCAGCTCGAGATGAACGAGCTGCTGCCCATTTTCCTCGGTTACCGTCTGCGAGACTACGTAGCCTTCTCCGTTTGTTTGGCACGTCACGCCGAGGAACGAGCACAGCTCGAGCGCCTCGCGCATCGATTTGCCCTTCATTTCAGGAACCCCCAGTGAGGATGGCTCCTCCGTTGCCAGATAGACGGTTTGCGATGCGGTCACGCGCGTTCCCGCCGCCGGATATTGCCCGACGACCTTGCTCCCCTTGCCGAGCAGTTCAACCTTAAGACCCGCCTTCTCGAGCGATTGCTGCGCGGAGCCTTTGGCGGTGGCCGTCACATCCGGAACCTCAACGGTCGGGGATGCGGCATCGATCTCCGTCGACGTCTCGGACGTATTGGTCGACGTATCCGGCGGAACCTTCAAGTAGGCGAGCGTCTGCGACATGATCTCCTTGAATACCGGTCCGGTCAACTCCCCTGCCTTGTGGAAGTCGCCTCCGAGATCCGGCTGGTCCGCCATAACGGCAACAATCACCTTGGGATTGTCCGCCGGCGCGTAGCCGATGAACGAAATGTACCACGTATTGTCGGAGTACGTACTCTTGCCTTCCGGCACGATGTTGGCCGTTCCCGTCTTGCCAGCGACCCGGTAGCCGTCGACGGCGGCCCGCCAGCCGGTGTTGACGGACTTGTAGGCCGGGTCGACCGTCTTCTCGAGATACTCGGTCGTCTTCTTGGCCGTCTGCTCGGAGACGACCTGGCGTACGACCTTGGGCTGGAACGACTGCACCACTTCGCCTGTATCCGGGTTGACGATATCCTTGACGATATACGGCTGCATCAGCTTGCCGCCGTTCGCGATAGCCCCGTAAGCGGCCACCTGCTGAATGACGGTAGTCGTGATGCTCTGGCCGAAGGTGGCCCGCGCGATGTCGGACGGGTACGTCATGTTGATCTTGCCGTTCGCTTCCGCCGGCAGGTCGATACCCGTCTTGGTACCGAAGCCGAACTTGGTCATATAATCCTGAAGCCGTTCCTTCTGCAGCCGCTCATAGCCGAGAATGGCGAAGGCGACGTTACTCGAACGCTGCAGCCCTTCCAGGTAGGAGATCCGTCCCCAGCCGCTCCGATTGTAGTCGTGGACGGGACGGCCAGGCACATTGTACGTTCCTGATTGGTAAAAATCGTTCGGGTTGAACAAGCCCTCTTCAATCGCCCCGGCAAGTGTGACAATCTTGAAGGTGGAGCCTGGCTCGAACTGGGAGCCGACGGCCCGATTAATGTAATCGGTCCCCGCGTTGACCTCCCAGAATTTGTTCGGATTAAAGTCGGGAATGCTGGACATGCCGAGAATTTCCATCGTCGACGGATCGACGGCGACCGCCGTCAGGCTTTTCGGTTTCCACTTGGTGTAGGCCTCGCGAAGCGCCTTCTCAATATAGAACTGAATGTTCTGGTCGATCGTCAGCCGGACATCGTTGCCGTCGACGGCCGGCGTCATCGTAATCTTGGAGTCCGGCAGCTGAACGCCCATCTTGTCCCGTTCTCTTGACAGAGTGCCGTTCGTGCCGCTCAGAAATGTGTTGTACTTCTGTTCAATACCGCCGATCGCCTTGCCATCCCGGTCCGTATAGCCGATTACATGAGAGGCCAGCCGGTTGTTCGGGTAAAGCCGGTTTTGGGATTCTCTCAAATTGATGCCCGTGAGCGAGACCCCTGTCTTTTCCTTTATATCAGCAATAAGATCCCTGATCTTTTGGTATTTGTCGGCGTCGATTTTGTAGCCTTCGTTGCGCACTTCGACTTCCGTCATGAGGGTTTTGCCGTCATCCTTCGTCTTGGTGGCGAGCTTGTAGATCTTGTCCTCCAGCTTGGCAATCTCCGTGCTGTCCTGCGACTCGCTCAGCACTTGCGCCAGCCCCTGGGAAACTTCCTTCTCTATCTTCTTCGAATGGATAATCTTGGGATTCAAAGTAACGATATAAGCGATCGTGTCCTCCGCCAGCGTCTTGCCGTTGCGGTCCACAATCGACCCGCGTTTGGCGCGAAGCACCTCGTCTTCCTTCCACTTCTGCTCGGCCTGGCTCTGCAGCCAAGCCGCATCCACCACTTGGATCCAATACATTCTGCCAACCAGTGTGAGAAAAATCATTGTAAAGACAAATCCGAGGGCCAGAGATCTCAGCTTGATACGTTTCAAATTGGTTTGCTTCTTCATAAGCTCAGCCTTCCCTAAGGCTTCGTGGTCTTAGCCGCAACCTTGGAGGACGAGGCCGGAGCGGAGCCGTTCTTGTCCGTCAGCTTGACGATCTGGCTTTCCGACGGCGTTCTCAAACCGTTCTTCTTGGCTTCCGCCTCCAGAACGGCATAATCCTTCATCTTATCCATCTGCTGCTTCAGACTGCTCGCCTCAATGTTCGCATCCCGGATGGCTCTCTCGGATTTGCTGATCCGGGTGTTAAGATCATAGACGGAGGCGCTTTGCCAAATGGCCACTCCCCAAATGGCGATGGGCAGCAGCACCATGACCAGGTAGAACAGCTTCTCTCGAACGGGATTGTGCCGGCCGCGGCCGGAGCCGGGCTGAGGCAGCTTGACCGGTTCCTTCCGAACAACTTGCTTCTGCTGGAGCGCCGAGGTCCCTTGCGTGTAATAAGCCACTATGTTTCCTCCTCGCTTAGTATGGTAATTTCTCCGCCACTCTCAGCTTCGCCGAGCGGGAGCGCGGGTTCGCCTGCAATTCTTCCTCGGAAGGAGCAAGAGGCTTGCGATGGATCAGCTTCAGCACCGGCTTGCGACCGCAGACGCAGACCGGCAGATCCGGAGGGCAGGTGCAGCGGTTCGTCTGCTCGGCGAACGCCTGCTTGACGATTCGGTCCTCCAGCGAATGGAAGGTAATGACGGACATGCGCCCGCCGGGAGAAAGGCAGGCAATGCCCTGCTCCAGCGCGTCCTCGAGGGCGCCCAGCTCGTCGTTGACAGCTATGCGCAGCGCCTGAAAGCTCCGTTTGGCCGGATGGCCGCCCGTTCTTCTCGCCGCGGCGGGAATGCCTTCCTTGACCAGCTCCGCCAGCTCGGAGGTGGTCCGAATTGGTGCCTTCTCCCTTGCCTGCACGATCCGCGAGGCGATCCGGCGGGAGAACTTCTCCTCCCCATACGTGAACAAAATCCGGGCAATCTCAGACTCGTCCCAATCATTGACGATATCGGCCGCCGTCAGCATGCCCTGCGGATCCATCCGCATATCGAGCTCCGCCTCCTGGTTGTAGCTGAAGCCTCTCTCGGCTTCGTCCAGCTGCGGGGACGAGACGCCTAGATCGAACAAAATCCCGTCCACCTGGGGAATGCCTTCTCTCATCGGCACGTCCTGCTCGGCCAGCACCTCTTGCAAATGGCGGAAGTTGGTCTTCACCAGCGTCACCCGCTCCTCGAATGGAGCGAGACGCTCTCTCGCATTCGCGAGCGCCGCGTCATCCTGATCGAATGCGATCAGCCTGCCGCCCTGCCCGAGCAGCGAGGCGATGAGCTCGCTGTGCCCGGCACCGCCGAGCGTGCAGTCGACGTACACGCCGTCCGGTCTGATATGTAAGCCTTCCACCGCTTCTTTCTTCATCACGGTAATATGTTGAAACAATCCATGTCCCTCCGCTCTTTCCTGCTGTTGAGAACGTCAGCCTCCGCTTATAGATCGATCTGAAAGTCGACGAGCTTCTCGGCGATTTCGTTGAACGATTCCTCGGATTGCTGGAAGTAGTTCTCCCAGACGTCCTTGCTCCAAATCTCCACCCGGTTGGACACGCCGATGACGACGCATTCCTTGGTGAGCTTGGCATGTTCCACCAGATTGTTCGGCAAATTTACCCTTCCCTGTTTGTCCAGCTCGCATTCGGTTGCGCCCGAGAAGAAAAACCGGGTAAACGCCCTGGCATCGGACTTCATAAGCGGCAAGGATTTCAGCTTGGTCTCCAGCACCTTCCATTCGTCCATCGGATAGACGAACAGACACTGGTCCAGGCCTCGGGTGACAACGAAGCGGGGTCCTAGGTCTTCACGGAACTTGGCGGGAATGATCATGCGGCCTTTGTCGTCTATGCTGTGCTGGTGTTCCCCCATGAACATGAGCCGCCGTCCCCCTCCCACCACTTTGCCCCACTTTTCACCACTCTATATTAAATCTTCTCTATTATATCAAAAATTCCTGCCAAACCAAGTTGGCGTCCTCAAACTTTTTCGACAACTCCCTTTGTTTGCCAGAGGAGGGAGAAGGGTAAGGAACCGTATAGCCGTCAAACCCTCATCAAGAAGGAGGTCGATTCACATGTCTCTCGGCTTGGAACAATGGATCGGGGAAACGGTGGAGCTTGTTTATATGGACGACTCCGGCGTTCCCCGGCAGGAGCAGGTGGAGCTGCTCATTATCGGAGCCCGCTGTGTCACCGCCTTCAGTTACGAACGCAATGACGCCCTCATGTTCCGCAACGAATCGATTCTTGGCTTCATTCCGGTGCAGCGCCGGAATGCGACGCTCTATCATTGAACACACAACCGCCTCTACCGGCTGCGGACCGGAAGAGGCGGTTCTATGTTCACGGCAAAAACAGCCCATCCCGCATGTACGGGATGGGCTGTTCGATGATTCCGGACCAGAGCAGGGACACGGGCTTAAGCCGTCCGGCGCGCCGTGGCAAGAGCCCGTGAAGACCAGCTGGGCATCCGGTCTCCCGAACGCCTGGCGCGGCTCCCTGTTAGTGCTCCGTCCAACTGTCCAGATACTTTTTCTGTTCGTCCGACAGATGGTCGATCGACAATCCGAGCGAGGCCAGCTTGAAGCGGGCCACCTGCTCATCGAGCTCATACGGCACGTTGACGACCTTGCTGCCGATCGCTTCGTACTGCTCGTTGACATGCCTCAGGGACAGCGCCTGAAGCGCAAAGGTCATATCCATAATCTCCGCCGGATGGCCATCGCCCGCCGCGAGGTTGACAAGACGGCCTTCCGCCAGCAGATAGATCCGCCGGCCGTCCTTCAGCTTGTATTCCTCAATGTTGCGGCGCACCGTCCGCTTCGACTCCGAGAGCGCTTCGAGCTCTGGCTTGTTCACCTCGACATCGAAGTGCCCGGCATTGGAGAGGATGGCGCCGTCCTTCATGACGGCATAATGCTCGCCTCGGATGACGTCCCGGTTGCCGGTTACGGTGACGAAGAAGTCGCCGTGCTTCGCCGCTTCCTCCATCGGCATGACGGCAAAGCCGTCCATATACGCCTCGACCGCCTTGATCGCGTCGATCTCCGTCACGATAACATTCGCGCCGAGTCCCTGCGCCCGCTTGGCGACGCCTTTGCCGCACCAGCCATAGCCGACGACGACTACCGTCTTGCCGGCCACGACGAGGTTGGTCGTCCGGTTGATGCCGTCCCAGACGGATTGGCCCGTGCCGTACCGGTTGTCGAACAGGTACTTGCAGTAAGCGTCGTTGACGGCCACCATCGGGAATTGCAGCTGGCCCTCCCTCTCCATCGCCTTGAGGCGGAGAATGCCCGTTGTCGTCTCCTCGGCGCCGCCGCGCACGTTCTTGAGCAGATCCCTGCGCTCGGCGTGCAGAATCGTGACGAGATCGCCGCCGTCGTCGATAATGAGGTCAGGCTCGGTCTCGAGCGTCTTGATCAGCAGCTCCTTGTATTCCGCTGGGTCCGGGTTGTACTTGGCGAAGACGGTGATGCCGTCCTCCACAAGAGCGGCGCACACGTCGTCCTGCGTGGACAGCGGATTGCTCCCCGTAATGGCCACGCTCGCGCCGCCAGCAGCCACGACTTTGGCCAGATAGGCGGTCTTCGCCTCCAAATGCAGAGAGATGGCGACCTTAAGACCGGCAAACGGCTGCTCACGCTCGAATTCTTCCTTAATACGGTTGAGCACCGGCATATGGGCCGAAGCCCAATCGATCTTCAGATGGCCCTCGGGCGCGAGCGACAGATCGCGGATGATGCTTGCTTCTTTTGCGTTCATGGGGAAACAGCCTCCTGTCGGTACTTATAAATAAACGATCGTATGAAGAGGACGCAGCCGGAACGGCACGTCAATCAGCTCGTCAATCCAGCCGCTGCCGTACTTGTTCAAGTAGGCCAATACGTTGTAGACCCTCTCCTGGGGTTTGCCCAGCGGTTGGATGGTGAGCCGGATGCGCTCCAGCTGCCGGAGAGAAGCGTCGAACTGGGATTGGTGTGCCTCGGTAGCACGTGCCTCCAGGAAGGCGATCTGCTCGATAATCTTCTGCAGGTTCATCTCGCCCAGCTTCTTCATTCCCGGATTAATCGCCCCTACAGTCGCAAGCACAGGTGCGTACAGTTCTTCCACCTGCCGTTTGACGCCAGCGAACTGCTCCTCCAGGTGCAGCTCATCCTGCTGCTTCAGCCAGCTGTCCCGCCGTTCCTCGAAGCGTTCTGCGACGTCGTCCGGCGACAGCTCGTATTTCTCCATATGCTTCTTCACGGTTCCCTCGATCAGCGTGAACTCGCGGCGCGGAATAAGCACCGGCATTCTCATGCCGAGCGTGTGGAAGACACCCTTGGTCATGCCCCAATAGGCCAGCTCCCCGGGACCGAGGACCGCGCCGAGCACCGGCAGCAGGTAATCCTGCATGACCGGCCGGGTCATGACGTTGTTGCTGAACCGCTCCGGCTCTTCGGCAGCGAGGGCGGTGAGCTCCTCAAGCGAATAGCCCATCTCGGCTTTCTTGTCCACGAACCGGTCTCCGCTTCGGCGGAGCAGATGCCGCTCGCCATGTGCGTCGAACAGGAACAGATTCGCGTTGTCCTCCGTTGCATCCGCCTGTGGCGTGTAACCGAGCTCCCGGACGCGCTGGTAGCCTTCCAGCACTTGGTCGTTCACTTCCTTGCTCCGCCGAAGCAGCTCGGCGAACATCCGCCCTTCCAGCTTGCGGATGCCCGGATCGTCGGAATCCAGCAGCACGAGTCCGTGCTTGCCGAACAGCCAGGCCATCATCCGTCCGAAGAAATCGGATAGCGTAGCCGATTTGCCGGCGAACGTCAGGAGAGTCTCCATGAGCGGTCCTTTGAATTCCGTCTGCATCAGATGCCCGTCGAGCTGCTTCAGCGCATCCTCCCACGAGTCGATCGCCAGCCGGCTGATCGAGGTACGGATCCCGGTCGGATGCTCCAGCTTGATCTTGTCGACCGACTGCTGGGTAGATAACGAATAGATATGGTTCACTTCATCGAAATCATGATCCTCGCCAGCGATCCAGAAGATCGGCACGACCGGACGGCCCAGCTCCTTCTCCGCTTCGCGGGCCGCCTGCAGAATCGTGATGATTTTGTGAATTGTCAGCAGCGGACCCGAGAACAGTCCGGCCTGCTGCCCCCCTACGATGACGAGGGCGTCGTCCCGCTTCAGCTTCTCGATCGCCGCGAAGCTCGCAGGATCGTTATGCAGCTTGTCGTTATACCGGATCAGGCTGTGGATCAGCTCGGTCCGGTTCGCCGCCGGATAGCTCTTCTCGTCTACCCACTTCGCTCTTTCCTGCCAATCGGCCTTATCCCACGGGGAGTAATCGTACAGCTCCCGCACTATATCGTATTCGTGGCTGTAATCGCCGGCCAGCGTACGGCCGGTCCGGCGAATCCATTCCTCGAGATTCATCTGACGGCCACCTCGCTCTCTATGTACATGCTGAATTTGCGCCTCCCTGTTTCCGGAATGCGGTCAACTTGATTTTACACATCCGCTTACTTTTAGTCAAAAAGGAAAAACCGCCCCTAGGGGCGGCTAAGGTATCAGTACAGGTGGCAAGCCGTGATGTGGCCCGGCTTGATCTCCTTCATCGGCGGCATCGTCTCCGCACAAACCTGCATCGCGTGCGGGCAGCGGGTGCGGAACGGACAGCCGCTCGGCGGATTCAGAGGGCTCGGAACTTCGCCCTCCAGGATAATCCGCTCGCGCGTCCGCTCCACGTCCGGATCAGGGATCGGGATCGCCGACAGCAGCGACTGGGTATAAGGATGCAGCGGATTGGCGTACAGCTCCTCGGACGTCGTCAGCTCCACGAGCTTGCCCAGATACATAACGCCGATGCGGTCGGAAATGTGCTTGACCATCGCCAGGTCGTGCGCGATGAACAGATAGGTCAGGCCGTGCTGCTTCTGCAAATTCTGAAACAGGTTGATGACCTGGGCCTGGACCGATACGTCGAGCGCCGAGATGGGCTCGTCCGCGATAATGAACTGCGGCTCGATCGCCAGCGCACGGGCGATGCCGATCCGCTGGCGCTGGCCGCCCGAGAACTCGTGCGGGAACCGTCCCGCGTGTTCGGGATTCAGGCCGACGTCGGCGAGCAGCTGGAGGACGCGCTCCTTCCGCTTCTTTCCTTTATATAAGCCGTGAATATCGATCCCCTCGGCGATGATGTCGCCGACCGTCATCCGCGGGTTGAGCGAGGCGTAAGGGTCCTGGAACACCATCTGCATGTTCCGGGTGAACTCCCGCTGCTCCTTGGCATTCATCTTGGACACACTCTTGCCGTTAAAGACGATCTCGCCCTCCGTCGGCTCGTACAGCCGGATGAGCGTCTTTCCGACCGTCGACTTGCCGCAGCCGGATTCCCCGACGAGGCCGAGCGTCTCCCCTCGGCGAATTTCAAAGTTCAGGCCGTCGACCGCTTTGAGCGCGCCCTTGCCGAGATCAAAATGCTTCTTCAAGCCGCGTACTTCCAGAATGTTATCAGGCATGTACCTTTCCCCCCTTGCCGACAGGAGGCTCCACAGCCGGAGCGTCCGGGTGGAGCAGCCAGCAGGCAGCTTTGTGCTGATTCGTTACTTCGAATTTGTCGGGATCCTGCTGCAGACAAATGTCCATTGCATACGGGCAGCGCGCGGCAAAGGCGCAGCCTTTGGGAGGAGCAAACAGGTCGGGCGGCGTGCCCGGAATCGGAACGAGATCGCTCTTGTGCTCCAGGTCAAGACGCGGCACCGACTTCAGGAGGCCCCAGGTATACGGATGCTTCGGATTGTAGAAGATGTCGTCGACGGAGCCTTCCTCGACGATTTTGCCGGCATACATGACGACGACCCGTTGGGCCATGTCGGCCACGACGCCCAGATCGTGGGTGATCAGGATGATGGCGGTCTCCGTCTTCTCCTGGAGCTTCTGCATCAGCTCGATAATCTGTGCTTGAATGGTTACGTCCAGCGCCGTCGTAGGCTCGTCCGCGATGAGCAGCTTGGGGCTGCACGCGAGAGCGATCGCGATCATGATCCGCTGGCGCATCCCGCCCGACAGCTCGTGCGGATACTGCTTGATCCTGCCCTCGGGATTCGAGATGCCGACGAGCCGCAGCATTTCGACGGATCGTTCGGCCGCCTGCTCTTTGTTGAGCCCCTGATGCTTGATGAGGCCCTCGGCGATCTGCTTGCCGATCGTCATCGTCGGATTGAGCGAGGTCATCGGATCCTGGAAGATCATTCCCATCTCGGAGCCTCTGATCTTCTCCATGGCCCGCTCGGACAGCTTGGTGATATCGGATTTATTGTCGAACGTTATGGAGCCTTCCTTGATAAAGCTGGGCGGGGAAGGCACCAGCCGCATGATCGTTTGGGCCGTAACCGATTTGCCGCAGCCGGACTCGCCGACGATCGCCAGCACCTCTCCCTTGTACAGGTCGAAGGAAACGCCGCGGACCGCCTGGATTTCTCCGGCGTACGTCTTGAAGGACACCTTGAGGTCCTTCACGTCCAGAATTTTCGTTGGTTGTTTCTTCTCGCTCATGCTCTCTCCCCCTTACTTTCTCATCTTCGGATCAAGCGCGTCGCGGAGTCCGTCGCCCAGCAGGTTGAAGCTGAGCAGGATCAGGCTGAACACGGCCGTCGGCAGCAGCATCTGGTGCGGGTAGAACCGCATCGTCTGAGCGCCGTCAGATACGAGCGACCCTAGCGAGGCAAGCGGCGGCTTGATGCCGAGGCCGATGAAGCTGAGGAAGGCCTCGACGAAGATGGCGTTCGGCACGACAAAGGTGATCTGTACGACGATGATGCCGAGCGCATTGGGAATCAGGTGCTTCAGGATGATACGCAGCGGCTTGGCGCCGAGCGTCCGGGCCGCCAGCACATATTCCTGCTCCTTCATCTGCAGCACCTGGCCGCGGACGAGCCGCGCCATCGGCACCCATCCGGTAATGGAGTAGGCGATGATAATGGTTGAGATCCCCGGCTCCAGGTACATGATCAGCAGAATGGTGACGAGCAGGAACGGAATCGAGTAGACGATCTCCGACGCCCGCTGCATGATGTTGTCGACCCGGCCGCCCAGATAACCGGAGATGCCGCCGTACAGCACTCCGACGATGAGGTCGATGACCGCCGCGGCCAGACCGATGAAGAGCGAGATGCGAGTGCCCCACCAGATCCGGACCCACAGGTCGCGTCCGAACTGGTCGGTGCCGAACAGATGCTCCAAGGAAGGCTTCTGGTTGGTTACGTCATAATCTTGCGTAGCATAATCATAACTCGAAATGAACGGCGCGAAAATAGCAAATAGGGTCAGCAAAATCAATATAATGAGGCCGGTCATCGCCAGCTTGTTTTTCTTAAGTCGTCTCCACGCGTCCTGCCAGTAGTTGAGCGAAGGGCGGACGATCCGTTCCTGGTCCAGGTCGCGCTTGACGGGAGCGAACAGTTCTTTTTTCAGCTGCATCATCGCTACTTCCTCCCTTTCGCCAGACGGATTCGCGGATCTACAAGACCATATAGAATATCAGTCAAAAAGATAACGACAACGAGAATAGCGGAATAGAAAATCGTGAGGCCGCCAATCATGGTAATGTCCTTGGTCTGGATCGATTGCACGAAGTGCTTGCCGAGGCCGGGAACGGAGAAGATCTGCTCCACGATCAGCGTACCGGTAATGACATTGACGAAGATAGGGCCGAGCACGGTAATGACCGGCAGAATGGCGTTGCGGATCGTATGCTTGATGACGGTCGACGTTTGGGACAGGCCTTTGGCTTTGGCCGTCTTGATATAGTCCTGGTTCAGCACGTCGAGCATGGAAGTCCGCATGAGACGGGCGAGAATGGCGACGGTAGAGAACCCGAGCGCGATCGCAGGCAGAACGCGGTGCTTCGGGGTGTCCCAGAGCCCGGGAGGGAACCAGCCGAGCTTCACCCCGACATAATAGGAAAGCAGCGGGCCGAGCACCATGGAAGGAATCGACACGCCGACGACGGCGGTGAACATGGCGGCGTAATCTAGACCCCGGTTATGGTTGAGCGCCGCTATGATCCCGAGCAAGAGTCCGATCACGACGGCGATGAGCAGCGCCCACAGGCCGAGCTCGAGAGAGGCCGGAAACGATTGTGCGATTTTTTCGTTGACGGACGTATTCGGGTATTGGAACGAGACGCCCAAATCCCCTTTTAGCACATTGCCCATGTACTGCAAATATTGCTGAAACATCGGTTTGTCGAGACCATACTGCTGATACAGAACCGCCCTTTGCGCCGCGGACATTTTTTGCGACATCTCTCCAAACGGGTCGCCGGGCAAATTCATCATGAGAAAGAACGTAACGGTTGTAATAAGAAACAACGTTATGATCATGGAGATCAAACGGCGAATAACGAATTTTAGCATGCGACACCTCCAACACGGTTTCCTATCAGGGATTCGCCGAATCCCGCCAAGCAGGGCCGCCAGTTAAGGGACGTGCCGGTATGTCCGAAACCGGCCGTCTCAAAAAAAAGGGCCGTTCTGCCAGTTTGCAAGAACGGCCCCTTCTATCTGGTGGCATATGATGCGGATCTTGCTATCTACTTAATGGATGTCCACTTCAGATCCCATTCGATCCCGAAGCTTGGCAGAACGATTCCTTCCACTTTCGGCGCTTTCGCGTAAACCTTGCTGCGGAAGTAGAGCGGGCCGATCGGCATTTCGTCCATCAGCAGCTTCTCGGCTTCCACCAGCACCTTGGACCGTGCGGCCGGATCTTTCTCGTCTTCAGCTTTCTTGATCAGCTCGTCATATGCCGGGCTAGACCAGTCGGTCGTGTTCAGCGGGCTGGTCGACGTCCACATGTCCATGAATGTCATCGGATCGTTGTAGTCCGCGCCCCACAGGCTGACCAAGACCTCGTAATCCTTGCTGTTTTGTCTGTCGACGCGCAGCGCGTGAGTGATCGGCTCAGCTACGGCTTCGACACCGAGGTTCTGCTTCCACTGGGCGAGGATGAATTCGAGCGTCTTCTTAGCACCATCGGTATCGTCCGCCGTTACCTTGAACTTCGGCAGCTGGGTCATGCCGAGCTCCTGCAGACCCTTTTGCAGAAGCTCTTTCGCTTTGGCCACATCGTACTTCGGCTGGGTATCCCCGGCCACCTTGCGGAATTCCTCATTGTTGCCGTCCGCGGTGCCCGCAGGTACGAGGCCGGTCGCCGGTACGGAGCCGTTCTTCAGCACCGTCTCGACGTGCGCCTTGCCGTTAATGGCCATCGTCAGCGCTTGGCGAATGTTCTTGTTCGCGAGGAACGGCGCTTTCTTCTGCTCGAACATCAGGTAAGCGCTCGTCAGTTCTTTCTTGACGGTGTACTCCGGCTTGCCTTCGAACTGCTTGACATAGTCGCCGGTCAGGTCTGTCAAATCGGCTTCCTTCGTATCGAACAGGTTCACGCCCGTTGCCGGCTCCTTCACGATGTTGACAGTGAACTTCTCCAATTTCACATTAGCCGCATCCCAATACTTGGGATTTTTCTCGAACACGAGCTTCTGCTCATGCGCCCACTCTTTCAAAATGAACGGTCCGGCGCCGATGACCTTGTCGGGATCCTTGCCGTACTTGTCCCCTTGCTGGGCGACAAAATCTTCTTTTTGCGGGAAGAAGAGTGGGAAGGCGAGCAATTGGGTAAAGAAGGTTACCGGCTTCTCAAGCGTAATTTCGAGCGTCTTGTCGTCGAGCGCCTTTACGCCGAGCGCGTCCTTCTTCGCCTGAACCTCTTCCGGCTTGGCGGTAATGAGCGCTTCGCCGCCCTTGATCCAGCCCACCATGAAGTTGTATTGGGCTTTGGTCGCCGGGTCAAGCGTCCGCTTGAAGGAGCTTACAAAATCGCTTGCTTTGAGAGGCGAACCGTCCGCCCACGTCAGGTTGTCGCGGAGAGTAATCGTGTAGGTCAGTTTGTCTTCGGATATTTTAGGCATGTCCTTTGCGAGACCCGGAGTAGGCTTGCCGTCCTTGTCCAGCCGGTACAGTCCTTCGTTCAGCGCATTGATCATGGTGAACGCGGCGTTCGTCGTCGCTTTGGAGCTGTCGAGCACAGGCGGTTCGGCCGTAAAGTTGATATTCATCTCCTGCTTGGCCGCAGAGCCGCTTGCGCCTCCGTCACCGGAGGAGTTCTTTGTGTCGTTGTTGCCGCAGCCGACGGCTGTGGTGCCGAGCACCGTTACCGCGAGAGCAGCGACCATGGTCTTCTTTAGTGTCATGATGGCCTCCCTAATCAATGAATGTTGTGGTGCTGGTCGGTCAGGTGCACGCCAAAGACACCGCACACCCCCTAACCAAATACCCGGGTAAAAGGTCATGAGAAAAGGCGAAATAGTTAAATAATTATGAAAGTAATTATACAACCACTGGTTAATAAAATCTACGCTTTTTTAAAAAGTTTGTAGTCACTAACAAACGAGAAGTTTCTTCCAGACGGCGTTCGTCCGAAAGAAACTTCCCGTTTTTTTGCTTGCTATGGTCCTAAATTTTCACATCGATCGTCTTGCTTGCCGACTTGGCTTTGACCAGCCAGTACAGCAGCTGATGCGATTTGGCCTCGAAGCCGCATTCTGCGCCGAGTCGGAGGAGGCTGCCCGTAATGGCCTCGATCTCCGTCTCCCGCCCGGCCAGCACGTCCTGCAGCATGGAGGACTGGTTGCGCGCCGTCCGCAGGCAGACGCCGGTCACCTGCTCCCACAAATTCTCCGAGACGATGATTCCCTGGCAGCCCGCAATGCCTGCCGCCTCCTTGTACAGTGCCCGCATCGCCTCTAGCAGCTCCGGCCGCTCAAGCAGCTCCCCGTTCCTGACGTTCAGGACGGCAGTAAGCGGGTTGATCACAGCATTGATGATCAGCTTGTTCCAGACCAGCTGCTCCATGCGGGGTGCGTAGGCTGCCTCGAATCCCGCCTCTCGGAGCCGCTGCAGCAGCCCGGCCTCCGGCCCGTCCGGCACATGACGGAGCGCCTCTGGATAGACCGGCCCGAGCCAGGTGATGCCGCGGCCAGTATGCTCCACCTCGCGGGGACCGGTTCTCCTCGCCCCCTCGGTAGTCACCGCAGCGAAGAGCCGCTCGGCGCCGAGCGCCCCCGCCAGCACCTCGGTGTGGCCGACGCCGTTTTGAAAACAGGCGACCCGCGTGCCCGGCCCGCACATGGCCGCCAGCCGCTGGGCAAATGCCGGCGTGATCGCCTTCTGCTTGACGGTGACGAGAAGCCAGTCCGGCTTCCGTTCCTCCGTCCGCTCCTCCTCATCGGCGAGGACGGACAGCGAAATCTCTCTTGCCTCCTCGCCTTCGATGAGCCTCAGCTTGTCCCGGCGCAAGAACTCCGCCTGGGAGGTCGTCCTGCAGAGCAGCTCCACCGAGGAGCCTCCGGCCGCGAGCCGCCCGGCAAGCAGCAGCCCGAGCGAGCCTCCTCCGACAACCCGTATGTTCACAATCGCCAGTTCCCTCCCCTCGTTTCTGCAGCAGTTCGAGATTCTGGCACCATTATAGCATGCGCCGGCCCTTCTCCAGGCAAATGGCAAAAAACCTCCGCGCCATGCGCGTAGGCTTTTCCCGGCCGACAGCCGCGGCGTCGGTTCCTTGCCGGACGGCCGACGTACAAGGGCTACTATTCGATTCGTTCCAGATTGCCGTTAGCATCCATCTTGAAGCGCGACTTGTTGTCGTCTTCCTCCTCGACGAGGAACGCCAACTTCCTGGCGCGGTCCATAATCTGAATCAGCGCCTTGTAGTCGTCGTTGACGACCTGGTAGTCGGTCTGCACCTCGTTCACCTGCTTGCTGAGCCGTTCGTTCTCGCGGCGCAGCCTGTCGGCTTCCTCCTGCAGCTCCTGCATCTCCCGCTCCACCCCTTTGGCCTGCCGCGCCAGCTCCTGGTAGGCGTGCTTCCACTGCTTGAGGAAGCGGATGACGGTGTCGAAGCTCAAGCTTTCCTCCGAGACGCCGTCCGTACGTACCGCAACTTCGTTGGTTTCCAGCATTCCGAGGGCCGAAACACTCGGCATCGTCACCTGGGCGTGCTTCTTGTACTGGCTCCGCTTCTGCCGCTGGGCTTTGGCGATCTGGATTGCCGCCTCGTATTTTTTGCGGACGCAGCTGTTCCAGCGGAATCCGCATGCTGCCGCCGTTCTTCCGATCTTCTCGCCGACCTCCTCGAACGCGGTCAGCTGGGTGCTTCCTTCCCGAATATGACGGAGCGTCACTTCCGCCAGAACCAAATCATCTTCTTCACTCCATGCATCTTGTCTTACTGCCGACATCGCATACCCTCCCAACCTATAGTACAAGGACTCGCATGTTTTGTGGTGTCCGGGCCGCGATCTTCCGTACCTCTACACGGTCCCGCCGATACATTATCTCTATGCCCATACTAGAGTTCATAGAATCTATTTGATACTAAAAGGTATTTCCAAAATTCAGACGGCTCATACATGTTTGGCGAAGTTAAGGGGAAACCTGTAAAGGAAAGCGGAGCTAGCGAAAACTTTGTCGATTCCTTCTCGCTTTGCCAGTTTACACTCCAGGAACTGGACGCTATAATAGGATGGAGATAATTGCGAACGTAACAGTGAAGGGAGGTTGTCATGTGGCACGCATGTATCGTGTTCTAGGGTTCTGGACACTTGTAATCGGATTGATGGCTCTGGCCGGCGACTTGATTCCGATGGCGCTTCTTTTCTTCTTCCAGACAGCCGTCTTTGCGGTGTTGGGCTATATGAATCTGACGGAGCGTACCTACATAGTCTTGTTTTGGGGGTACATGTTTATCGCATTTACCGGCTTTACCTACTGGTCTTTCTTCAAAATGCCGCTTTAGGGCCCGAGGAACTCCGGACAAGCAAAAAAACGACCGCTGCGGCGGTCGTTTTTTTGTGCGTTCCTTCCGTCCCCCCGCCCACGTGCAGGCGAGAACTAGGCGATGCGGCGCCTGCCGCATGCCCGCGCTTGCCGTACCGCCGCCCCGAGAAGCGACTGCAAGGCTAACTTCCGTCGGGTGGCCCGGCGGTGCCCCTGGTTTTCGTCTGGACGAGCACCTTGAACAGCTCGCTCATCTGATCGCTGACCAGGAGCTGCCGGACGGCACGGTTCCTCCGCGCTTCTGGGCTGAACGGATCCGTTCCCGCATGATCGGCCAGCAGCTCGAGGATGCCGTTGTCGATCAGGAATTGCTTCTGGGTTCGCAGCGACTGGTCCGTCATCCCACCCTCTCTCCCCGCCTCCATGCAGACGGAGAAGTCGACATGTGCGGTTATGTCTTGGTCTCCGGGCCAGTCCAGCGGGCGGTCCGTCGCCTGATGCCGGCGGTAGGCAAGCAGCGTTCCGTTCATCCGGTGGCCGGCATAGAGTTCCTCGGACGTGTCGCCGTAGTCGATCGTGACGATCGCTCCGGCCTCAAGCCACTGCGCGCGTTCTCGCAGCCAAGCCTCGGCCTGCAGATTAAGCTCGGCCGTCTGGCGGTCGCGCAGCCGGATGCCGTGCCGCCGCATATAGCTGAGCAGCTTTGGAGAAAAGCACGGCCTCTCCTCCCAGCGGAAGCCCCCCGCGTCCTCATCCCATGCCACCCACAGCTCCATCAGCTCGCCGCCTCTTGCCGTTACGCGGTGGACCGGAAAAGCGTCCAGCAGCTCATTGGACAGGATAATCGTACGGTCCGGACGCGCCAGCCGTGCCCAGCCGGTTTCGTCCGCGGGGATAACACGCGCAGCGTGGCGCTCAAGCGTCTCCTTCTGCAGCTGCCGATGAAAGGGGCTGTTATCCACGGAGCGAAACCTCACACCCCTATACAGATCGGGTCTCTCTTCCTCCAGCGCATCCAGCACCTGCGCCGCGAACCGGCCGGTGCCGCCTCCCCATTCGAGTAGATCCCAATCGCCCCAGCCGAAGCGATCCGCCAGGCGGGCAAGCTCCCGCGCGGTCATTCGGCCCATGACGTCGCCGATGGCCGAGCTCGTATAGAAGTCGCCGTCCTTCCCTACCTTCGGATTCTTCCGCATATAATAGCCGCTATCCGGGTGGTAGAGGCACCATTCCATAAACTTAACGAACGGTACCGCTCGCTCACCTGACTCTTCGATTCTCGCCCGAATCCAAGCGGATAGCTCCTCCGTCGTACCGGTCCGCGCCATATTGGATCCCGCCCTTTCTTCCAAAGTATGATTCAACCGAGACATCCCCCGGGTAAAACGGTATAATAGGGACGGACTGCGGCCACTATATTCCATTTACTTCCATATCAAAGGAGTCTTTCTACTATGCGTGCTACCAAATCGCTGTTTTTGGCGGCCGCCGCCGGCCTTCTGCTCCTGTCGGGCTGCAACAAGCCGGACGGCGAGGAGCTGAAGAAGCAGGCGCTCGACGCCCTGAACAAGCAGCAAGAGATGAAGACGTATACGTTCAAAGGCGAGGCCGACCTCGCCATCGGACAGCCCCCGGCCCCGGGCGCGGACAACCCGATCGCCAGCACCTTGACGGGCATGTTCACCAGCGGCAAGCTGGCCTGGGAGGGAACCGCCTCCACCGATCCGCTTCGCGTGGAAGCCGATCTGAAGGCGACGCCGGCTGGCGGCTCGACGGCGTTGTCACTACCGCTTCAGCTGCAGGACAAGAAGCTGTTTCTGAGCATACCATTCCTTAGTAAGCCTGGCGAGTCCTACTCGCTCGATCTGGACCAATTGGCGTCGCTCACCGGCCGTTCCGCCGAGGATACGGAACAGCAGCTTAAGCTCGCCGGAAGCGCAGGGGGCAAGCTTACCGCCACCTTGCTGGACGGCTTCGACGCCGACTGGTTCCGACCGGGCCCCGAGGCGGACAAGGAATCCGCTATGCGGACGATCCGCGTGGAAGTGACGGACAAGAACGCGCAAAAAGCGACCGACGCCCTTCATGCCAAATGGCCCGAGCTGATCGAACAGCTCCGCACAAGCGGGCTGCTGACCGACAAGCAGGCCGAAGCGGCCAAGACCGGCGGTTCGTCCGTCCAGGTGAAGGCTCCCGGGCTGCTGGAGCTTCATGTGGACGAGCAAGGTTTTGTCCGCAAGGAGAGGATCGAGCTTAAATTTGCCGTCACCAAACCGGACGGCACCAACGCCGAGCGCACCGTCACATATGATCAGGCGTTTGATGCGATTAACGCAGAGCCTTCGTTCAAGAAGGAGCCGCCCAAGCAAGTCTTCCCGCTGGAAACCGTGCTTCGCCAGCTGATGAGAACCAAATAATCCCCCGCCCGCATGCCCTGACTGCTGCCCCAGCTTCCCGGACCGGGAAGTTTTTTTATGGGCATCATTCAAGCGGGTGAGCGATAGAGTAGAGAGTAGACCCGTCGAAAGGGGGATCTGGATGGCCAAGCCGTTCCGCAACGCTCTTGTCCTGCTGCTCTGCCTGCTGCTCTCTGTGGGCCGCCCCGTTCCGGCAAGCGCTGCGGAGCCTACGCTAGAGGAAACGCGCAAGCTGCTTGAGAAGGGACTCACCATCTATGAGCTGGAACAGGAAATAACGCGTTTGACAGAGAAGGAAACCAGGCTGGAGGCCAAGCTGGCCGAAACCGAACGGACGATCCGGGAAAACGAACAGAAGCTCGTGGAAGTGCGCGAGCATGCCGGCCACGTTCTCCGCGCTTACTATATGGGGGACCGCGATTCGGTATGGATGCTGCTGTTCAGCGTCAAATCGCTGTCCGACGCTATTTTCGTTCTGGAATCGTTGACGCTGATCGTAGAGAATGACCAGAGGGCTCTCAACGCCTATGCCGATTCCTATAAGAAGCTGAAGGACCAAAAAGAAAGCCTGCTGACAGACAGTCACGAGCTTCAGCAGGTTAAGACCGCATTTGTCCGGGAACGGGACCGCGTAGTCGCGCTCCAGGAGGAGGTCAACCGGGCGGCTCAGGCTTCGCCTGAAGCCCAGGAGGTGTTCAAGCAGATCGTCGATTTGACGACACAATGGCGAGACAAAGGCCTTCCGGTCTTCCGCAGCTACTTCCAGGCGATGGCAACGGAGATGGAGAACATTTCCGAGCTGCTCGGAGGCAGCGGCGGCAACCGCTACCTGAACGGATTGACGTTCCAGATCAGCGATACCGACCTTATCGCGTTTTTTCGTTCCAAAAACCCGCTGTTCGACAATGTCACCTTCTCGTTCCAAGGAGGCTCCTTCCGGATTACCGGCAACGAAAAAGACGTAGCGGTCTCCATAAAAGGCCACTACGTCTTGAAGGAAGCGCCGGCGAACCGGCTCACATTCCGCATAGAGGAGCTCGTCTTCAACGGCTTCCCGCTGCCGGATACAACGATCCGGGCGATGGAGGAGGATTTCCCTCTCGGCATTTCCCCCGACAAGGTCGTCCCGTTCGTCCAGGCGTCCGAAGTATCGACCGACAATGGGCTGCTGACGCTGAAGATGAAGCTTAAGCTGAAGTAACGGGGCGCCGGCCCACCTCTCTGCGCGGCAGCAGGAGCCCGGTTAAGGCTGCGGCTTCCATTGGGCGGCCGTCGTTTCGCCGAACCGCTTGAGATCGAGCTTCCCCTGCCGCAGCATGGCGGCGTCGGCCTGCAGCGCCGCCAGCTTCTTGGCGGCGTCGATTTGAACCGGCAGCACGCGGCCCTGCTCGACCAGCCAGGCGTACGACTTGTAGGACGGATCGTTGCGCAGCGCCGAGGTCGTATAGGCTGGGATAAGCGCAGGCAGCCTCCGGCCGTCCGCCCACAGCTTCATCTCGGAATCGAGCGAGCTAATCTCTTTCAGCCAGGCGACTGCCGCCTGGTTTGTTTTTGCTTTCGAGGAAAGCGCGTAGCTCCTTCCCTTGAGCCAGGTGCCCATCTGCGAGAGTTTTCCGGTGACGGTGACCGGCAGTGCGCTGATCGTTACCGAGTCGCCGCCGTGCAGCTTGTAGTCCGATACCGTGGTGAGGAAAGCGGCCAGCTTGCCGCTCTCCAGCAGCTCCCATGGCTGGAACCCCTTCCCCTCCGCTGGGTAGTGGCGTTCGAACGCTTCCGCGCTCCACGTCTTCTCATCAGGGAGCAGAAGCGATTGCAGCTGCTGGATGGAGCCCGGCTCGTCCAGCCGTGCGAGAGGACTGCCGGTCGTATCGGCAGGAATGCCGGTGGCCGACACGAGGGAGAGCAGCGAGTAGGCGTCCTCCGTTCTTGCATAGAGCCCGTACCCTGTACCATCCGGCTTGTGGAACTGCTTGATCCAGGCGAGCAGCTCCTCGGTCGACTCCGGCGTATGGTCCTTGGACCACGCAGCGGCCTTTTCCTTGCTCCAGGCGATTATATACGGATCTACATCTTTGGGAATGCCCCATAGAAACCCGTTCCACTTCACTTGATTGAGCGAGGTGGCGATCCGCTGGGACTGCTGATCGCCGGTCAACAGATCGTCGACCGTCGACAGATAGCCGAGCGCCGCGAACTCGTTGAGCCATTCGTTCGGCAGCAGCATGACGTCATGCGGCTGGCCGAGCTGAGCTTCCTTTTTCAGCGCGGCATAGGCTTCCTCGGGAGGCAGGTTGTCAATCTTCAGCTCCACTCCCTTGTGCGACGCTTCATATTGATCCGCCAGCTTCTTCATCGAAGCGAACTCCTCCTCGCCCATCGTGACGGCTACCCGGACCGACTGGCTGCTGCGGCCCGTCTCCCCCTCCGTTCCTCCGGCGTTCCCTCCACCTCCTACTTGCGTAAAGGAGGATAACGACTTCCCTCCGCCATCCATCCATTGCGCTATCAAAATGGCCGAGAGGCCAAACACGGCAAAAAGTAAAAGAGCGATGCGTTTTCTGGACAAGCTGAATACCCCTTCCATTCTATACGAAAAATCCGTTGACCGATTCCGGCGAACCGCCGCGGCTTGTTCCACCCTCTGCCCGCTATGGCATGCCATCAAAGCCGGCAACATGAGGCCTTCCGGGCAGGTATCCCTTGTCCGACCGTTGGTCGTCCAAGGAAAAGCCGAATCGGTTCCTGCTGCTGCGCCCCTCATCCCCGGATATCCCGGGGACGCGGACGGCGAGCCTAGCAGTCGTTCCTTCCAGTATAGCGATTCTGGGCCTAAGATACTAGACCGTTAGAAGGAGGGAAGCCATCTACAGGAGATCGGCGGCAAGCTGGGCGAGCTTCGACCGCTCCCCGCGCTCGAGCGTAATATGGCCGCTGACCGATTCCTTTTTGAACCGTTCGACGACGTAGGTAAGTCCGTTGCTCATGGCGTCCAGATAAGGGTGGTCGATCTGGCCAGGGTCCCCCAGCAGAACGATCTTGCTTCCTTCCCCGACCCGCGACACAATGGTCTTGACTTCGTGTCGGGACAAATTCTGAGCCTCGTCGATAATGATGAATTGTCCCGGGATCGATCTCCCCCGGATGTAGGTCAGCGCTTCGACCTGAATGCTCCCGAGTCCGGCAAGAATCTTGTCAATGTCGCCCGCCTTCTTCGTATCGAACAGGTACTCCAAATTATCGTAGATCGGCTGCATCCAGGGACGCAGCTTTTCCTCCTTTTCTCCCGGCAGGAAGCCGATATCCTTGCCCATCGGAACGACCGGGCGCGCGATCAGAAGCTTCTTGTATCGGTGTTCGTCCTCCGTCTTGAGTAGCCCGGCCGCCAGCGTCAGCAGCGTCTTGCCGGTCCCCGCCTTCCCGGACAGCGTGACGAGCGGGATCTCGTCGTTCAGCAGCAGCTCTAGCGCCATCCGCTGCTGCGCGTTACGGGCGGAGATTCCCCAGACCGGCTCGTTGCTCAGATAAAGCGGCTCCAGCTTTTTGGCATCGGCATTGACTTTGAGCAGCGCCGACTTGGTCGTCCCCAGCTCGTCGCGCAAAATGACGAACTGATGAGGATGAAGCGGGTGCCGCAGGCCCAGGCTGTTTACCCCGATCTGGCGAAAGGAATAGAACTCGTCGATGACGGACGGATGGACGTTCACCGTCAGGCAGCCCCCATACATCTCCGGCTCGGATACGACCCGGTCCGACATGTAATCTTCCGCCGGAATACCAAGGACGTCGGCCTTGATCCGCACGAGCGTATCCTTGCTGACTAGCACTACCGGCCGGGGTTCCGCTTCCTGCTGCTCCTCGAGCAAATAATTGAGCGCCACGGCAAGGATGCGGTTGTCGTTCGTAACCTCGCCGAACACTTCCTGCATCTTCAGGAAGCTGCGATGGTTCAATTCGACCTTGATCCGCCCGCCACCCTCGAGCAGAACGCCGTCATAGAGACGCCCCTTACTTCGGAAGCCGTCGAGCAGCCGGGAAACGGTCCGGGCGTTGCGACCTATCTCATCCGCCAGCCGTTTCTTCGCGTCGATCTCCTCCAGCACGACGGCCGGGATCACCACTTCGTTATCGGCAAACGCATAGACGGCGTTCGGATCGTGCAGCAGAACGTTGGTATCCAGTACATAAATTTTCTTCATGACGTAACGCTCCCCTTTCGGCTATGGTCAAGCGGAGAATGGATAGTTCCATTCCCGATCGGACAAACTACCGTCAAATCGATTTGCGGAAAGGACGTGCACAATGAAGGCATTCGTAGCACTGGCGGTATTGGCGGCGGCGCTTTCCGGCTGCGGAACCAATAAGGGAGCGGCGCCCGCTCCCTCGCCGGGAACCCATTCGGTCAGACAGCAAACGGTCCAGGAATCTCCCGCCCGCCCGGACCGCGCCCAGCTGACAGCGCATCTGGAAAGCCTCGTGAAGGGCATTCCCCAGGTCGAGGACGCGCGCTGTCTCGTCTTCGGCAATACGGCCATCGTCGGCATCAACGTCAAGCCGGATCTGGAGCGGGCACGCGTGGATTCGATTAAGTATTCCGCGGCGGAAGCGCTCCGCAAAGACCCGCACGGCGTGAATGCGTTCGTGACAGCCGACCTCGATATGACTCAGCGGATCCGGGAAATGGCTGCCGACGTTCAGGCGGGACGCCCGATCGCAGGCTTCGCGGAAGAGCTCGGCGACATTATCGGCCGCTTGATGCCGCAGACGCCCCGGGACACCTCCCCCCAGAGCAATCCGCCGACGAAGAACGACAATCCAAACAACTATCAGTCGAATAATCTTTGAAGGAAGACAAAAGCCTGACCGCAGGAAAGCGGTCAGGCTTTTGTCATGGCATCAAACACTTGTCCGTCCAGCTTGTCGGCTGCGCGCTGGTCGTAGGTCTTCTCGTATTCCGGTTCGACAGAGACGCGCGAACCGTAGAACATGGCGTCGCGAACTGCCGCTACCTCGATCTCCAGGCATGCCAGCTTGAGCGGCACGTCCTCGAGCGGGTCGGCGATGATCCGGGCGGTCCCGTTCACCGTATGAAACGAGTTGTCGCCGAAGAACGAAGCGGCGACATCGGGCCGGCTCTGCACGTTGGCGACGATGCGCGAGCGGCGGTCGACGGCGATTCGGATTCTCTCGGGAGATACGGCATGCACCCAGGACACGGCGTTCATCTGGGGAGCGCCGGTATCCGCGTCCAGCGTCGTCAGGAAGACGAACGCATTGTGCCTCAGCTTCGGAAGCAGCGACTCGGGAAGAGCATTAACGGGGTCGGCCATTAGGCGATCCTCCTTCGAGCGAGTTTGTCTACCGCCTTCATTATAGCATATGCCCGAACAGCCAGCCATCATGCGCGGCCGGCTGCTCTTGCCCCTTACCGATTATCCATAGTGATGCGGGTGGGTCTCGATGTCCGCCAGCAGCTGTTCGGCGGCTTCCCGGTCGAACAGCTGGAGCTTGGTGGTCTCCCGGACCCGGTAACGGACGTGTACCATCGTAGCGTCCTGGGCGGCAATGCTCATTTCGGTAACGCCGTGATCCTCGCGCAGCACCTGCTCGAAGAACGCGACCGTCTCCCGGGCGGCCCCGTCATCGGGCCGGGCGTCGGCGACGAGTTGAATCTGCAGCCAGTTAAAGAGAGCGTCCTGAAGCTTCATCCGGATTCCCCTTTCAGGATTTGCGGCTTTGGCGTGCTTCGACGAAGTAGCGGATGCGTACCATTAGCATGAGCAGCACCGCGATCGAAAGGCTGGGAACGATCGGAAGCTGCATGAACACCTGGAACGTCGTCAGCAGAAAGGCGCCGATCAGAATGAGGAAATAAATGAGAATTTCCTTGAGGATCGGCAGGCGGCGTACCTTGAAGACCTTGTTGTAAATATACACCAGGAAGACGTAAATCAGGACCAGCGTGACAATGGGATGCGCGGACAACCAGTCGAGTATTGCGGACAAGACCTTTGACCCTCCTTGAACGGCAAGAGAGCCGGCCTAGGCGCATCGCTCCGGACGGACCAAGCTGGATTCGCTTGACCCGTCTGCCGCGGAGCGGATGCTGCCCGGACCGGCTCTCGCCTCATACTACCGCCGGCGGGAACGGGACACGCTCCTGCCGGGCTTTTCTCTACCATACCATTAAATGTTCGATTCCGCCATCTTCCGATGCTTCTCGGCCCGCTCGCGCTCGTTCTTGTTCAGAATTTTCTTCCGGAGGCGAAGGGACTTGGGCGTAATCTCGCAATATTCGTCGTCATTGAGGTATTCCAGCGCCTGCTCGAGTGAATAGAGACGAGGCGTCTTCATCTTGACTGTATCGTCCTTGCCGGAGGAGCGTACGTTCGTCAGCTGCTTCTCCTTGCAGATGTTGACGATGATGTCGTTGTCGCGGGTATGTTCGCCGACGATCATGCCTTCGTATACTTCGCTGCCCGGCGTAAGGAACAGAATGCCGCGGTCTTCGATGGACAGAATCCCGTACAGCGTCGACGTTCCGGTCTCACTCGAGACGAGCACGCCCTGGTGACGGCCGCCGACATTAGAGCCGTAATACGGGCCATAGCTGTCGAATGCATGGTTCATGACGCCGTATCCCCGGGTGAGCGTCAGGAAGTTCGTCCGGTACCCGATCAGGCCGCGGGCCGGAATCAGGAACTCGAGACGGACGGTGCCTGTGCCGTTGTTCACCATGTTGACCATCTCGGCCTTGCGGGAGCCGAGGCTCTCCATGACCGCGCCCATACTGTCCTCCGGCACGTCGATGATGAGGCGCTCGACCGGCTCCATCTTCTGGCCGTCGATCTCCTTGATGATGACCTCCGGCTTGGACACCTGGAGCTCGAAGCCTTCGCGGCGCATATTCTCGATCAGGATGCCGAGATGAAGCTCGCCGCGTCCGGAAACGATGAAGGCGTCCGGGCTATCGGTCTCTTCCACCCGAAGGCTGACGTCGGTTTCGAGTTCCTTGAACAGACGCTCGCGCAGCTTGCGGGAGGTGACCCACTTGCCTTCGCGGCCCGCGAACGGGCTGTTGTTGACGAGGAACGTCATCTGCAGTGTCGGCTCGTCGATCTTCAGAACCGGCAGCGCTTCTGGGTTGGCCGGATCGGCAATTGTTTCTCCGATGTTGATGTCCTTGATGCCCGAGATGGCGACGATATCGCCGGCTCCGGCTTCCGGAATCTCAACGCGCTTCAAGCCCTGGAAGCCGAAGAGCTTCTCGATGCGCGCCTGTTTGACGCCGCCCTCGCGGGTCATAACGGCCACCGGCTGGCCGGAGCGGATCTTGCCGCGGTTGACGCGACCGATCGCGATACGGCCGAGGTATTCGTTGTAGTCCATCAGCGTGACGAGGAATTGAAGCGGCAGCTCCGGATTCTCGGTCGGAGACGGGATATGCTCGACGATCGTCTCGTAGAGCGCCTCCATGTTCTCTCCCTGCTTCTCGGGGTCATAGGAAGAAGTGCCCTGGAGGGCGGAAGCGTAGACCACTTGGAAGTCCAGCTGCTCGTCGTTTGCGCCGAGCTCGATGAACAGGTCCAGCACTTCGTCGATGACCTCGGCCGGACGGGCGTTCGGACGGTCGATTTTGTTCACGACGACGATCGGATGAAGGTTTTGCTCGAGGGCTTTGCGCAGCACGAATTTGGTCTGCGGCATACAGCCTTCGAACGCGTCGACGACGAGCAGTACGCCGTCGACCATCTTCATGATCCGCTCCACTTCTCCGCCGAAGTCGGCGTGTCCGGGAGTATCGACGATGTTGATCAAATAGTCTTTATAATGAATGGCGGTGTTCTTCGCGAGGATCGTAATCCCGCGTTCCCGCTCGATGTCGTTCGAGTCCATGGCGCGTTCCTGAATCGCCTCGTTCTCGCGGAAGGTGCCCGATTGCTGCAGCAGCTTGTCGACCAGAGTGGTCTTGCCATGGTCGACGTGCGCGATAATGGCGATGTTTTTGATTTTATTGCGGTCATGCATAGGTAGTAGTTCCTCTCATCGTGGTATGGTCCTCTGCAGAAGGAAAGCTCTAGGCAAACCTTCCATCAAGAAAAGCTTCTGTCGAAGGATCTTCGAAGAAGCTGTCTGTCATGGCTTAGCCGGCCGGCCGAGATTGCCCCGGACCGGAACGCGGACTGCCTCGGTTACAGGAATGGTCAGCCCGGTTCGAACTCGTCTGTCCCTCTAGGGCAGATAGGTCCAATCCAGTAAAACAGCGTCGGAGGATAGCCTCGACGCCTAACATTGCCATAATAGTATAACGAATATTGCTTCAAAAAGCAAGAATTTGTTCACCATTCTCAGCGCAGTTTCCGCCCGTTCCCCCGGAACAAAAGCAGAACACCCGCAACAAGGAGTAGAGCTACCAGCACGTAGATCGCAGCGGTAAACAGGACCATGAAGCCGAACAGGACGGCAGACAGCACGGCCAAGAACACCGATGCGCCCAGCACGCCGCGCGGACTCGTACGGTCGAAGTAGTACAGTTCATACAGGCCTACGGCGGCTCCGAACAAGAAGCCCGGCCACAGCACCTTCATCGCTCCCCAGCCGAACAGGTTGCAGAAAAAGAACAGGAGCGAGTACGTCACCAGAATGCCTCCCGGCACGAGCACGCCGGCGGGAAGCCTCCGGTTGAAGTACAGGTAATGCAGCGCCAGACCCGGGATAAGCAGCAGTGCCGGCCAGAGCAGATAGGCCAGGAAACTGAAAACGCCCAGCTTGCCGAGCAGCAGAATGACGGCGACCACGATCAGGATCAGTCCGATGGATACTTGGTTTCTTTGCATGGAGAGCCTCCCGCCAACAGATTGCGACACCAAACTACACCAAGTTTAGCGGATCGCCTCAAAAAAAACCAGTACCCTGCGAACACTCCCTTACCGGCGCCGCCTGTTCCTCGCGGCCAGCAGCCGACTCATCGTGCTGCCGGCCTCTTCCTCCGGCGTGCCCGGCTCCGCGTCCTGCGCGGTGCTGCCACGCGGCGCGGCGGGCTCTGCCGCCTGCGAGGCACTGCCCTGCGGCACGCCCGGCTCCGCCGCACGCGCGGTGCCGCCCTGCGGCGCATCGGGCTCCAACGCACGAACGGCGCTCTCCTGCGGCGCTCCGGTCGGTGCATCCTTCGCGCTCAGCCGCCGCTGCAAGCGCGCCAGCGCTGGCGCCGCCTCGGGAGCCGCCTCCGCTTCCGCGCGGCGTCGTCCCGCCACAGCCGCAGCGAGTCGGCGCCACGGAAGCGACAGCCGCCGCACGGCAATGTCGGCGATCCACAGCAGCAGCGCCGCGATGAGGAGGGGACGCGCCAGGCTGCGGTACTCGCGCCGGGCCGGAGCTTCGCCCGCGAACACCTCCTCGGGGCGCTCCAGCGACAATACGCGGCCGCCGGTCAGTTCGGCAAGCCGGGCCAGCTTCTCCCCGCCATCGCCCTCCGTGATCCGGTATTCGGCTGAATACGGCAGGACGAAGCCCGATGTGACCGAGCCCGAGAGCCCCTGCTTTCCATCCTCCCCCGCAGCACCCTTGACGTCGAGCCGCATCAGATAGGCTCCCGGCTCGGTGACGGGCAGATTGGCCTCGTACTCACCGGGCATCGTCGGCACGAGTTCTACCTCCTGGCTCTCTAGCGATTCGCCGGTCACCGTCGCCTTGAGCTCACCCTGAAAATCAGGCACCGCGCTTCGCACCGCCAAGTGCGCGTGCCCGTCCTCCAAGCGGCTGCTGATCTGGAAGGGAGAGGCGTCAAACTGTGGGAACGTCCATTTGATGATCTGATGAAATACCTGCGGGAACCGGTCCCAGGCGACCCAGTTCTTCGACCATTTGCCGCTCACGTCACTCGTCCACGCCACCGTCCGGCCTGAGCCGTACTGCCAGCGGGCGAGCACCGGATCCGGCACCGGGCTGAGCAGGGACACCTCAGCCGTTTCCTTGGGCGTCACAGCGATATAGCCGTCCAGAGAAGGCACGCCTCCCGCCCAGAAGGCGCTCCAATCGGTCCCCTGCCCGACGATCGGCGTGAACGTCCGGTCGACGATATACGTCCGGGAGATAAGCACCGCCTCTCGGCTGAAGATAGCCGGGACCGTGCTCATATCGTTCGTAAAATAAGACCGTCCCTCCGCCAGCTCCGCGAGCCGCTCGAGCAGCCGGCGGTCCGCCCCGTCGCCGATCGCGACGGTCGAGAGGGTAATGCCTTTTTTGCGCATGTCAGCAGTGAGCGACTCGTAGCTTTTATCCGTTGCCGACTGGCCGTCCGTCAGCAGGATGATGTGCTTGCGCTGTGCGCTTGAATCGGCAAGCTGCTTGTAAGCTTCCTCCACCGCCGTGTAGATTTCCGTGCCGCCGTCCGCCGGAATCGAACGGATCGCGCGGGTCACCTTGTCCTTGTCGGTCAGCTTTTCGGGCTTGACGACCCACCACGGCGTCGAATCGAACGCCAGCACGCCCAGCGTATCGTTCTCCCGCATGAGGTTGACGGTTCGTGACGCCGCTTCCTGGGCGAGCCGGATGTTCTCGCCGGCCATGCTGCCTGACTTGTCGATGACGAGCACGAGGCCGAGCGACGGCATTTCCCGTTTGCCGCGCAGGTCCATGTAAACGGGAAGGGCCTTCTCGATCGGCGTCTGGTAATAGCCGCCGAGGCCGTAGCTGTTCTCGCCGCCCAGCATGACGAGCCCGACGCCGAAGCTGCGGACCGCCTCCTCCAAGCGCTCCATCTGCGACTCTGCAATCCGCGTCGCCGGCACGTTGTTCAGCACGATGCTATCGTAGGCCGTATACCCGGCCAGTTCGCGGGGAAGAAGCTCCGGCGCAGCAGTCTCGGTGCTCACCCCGCCCGCTTCCAGCAGCGAAGCGATGGTCCGCGACGTTCCCGGCTCTCCCTCGACAAGCAGCACACGGGGCGGCCCGGTGACGCGGCTGAACGCGGCTCCGGCATTGTTGGCCGCCTGGACGTCGCCTTCCATGTAGATTTCCGCCCGATAACGGTGAAAGCCCGGCTCCTTGGCCAGCCCCTGCAGGACGAACCGGTTCGTCCCCTTCTCAAGTGTCACCTCTCGCACGCCGAGTTCCCTGTTATCCTCATAGAGGCGAAGCGTCGCCTGGCCCGCGCGGGTGCTGGCTACCGCTACCTCCAGCTTGTAGCTCTCGCCCGGATACAGCTTTTCGGGTACGCGAACACTCTCGATGGCGGCGTCCGCCCCCCGCTCCGACGGCACGTGCAGCACATCAACCGGAATGCCGCGGTCCTTCAGCAGCCGGCCTTGGCGGAGCAGGTCCCCGACATTTTCTTCTCCGTCGCTGATCAGCACCGCCCGGCGTTCCGCCGACTCGGGAAGCAGACCGGCAGCGGCGCGCAGCCCCGCTTCGAGATTCGTAAACTGGCGGTTCACCGGAGCGGTCCAGCGGAAGCCCTCCAGCGAACGGCTATCCGGCCTCCGTTCCGCGGCCGCCTCCCTTCCGACCGATACGATGCCCAGCTCGTCCTCCCTATTCTTGCCCGTCTCGGCCTGCCGAATCCAGTCGGCCAGCCGTTCGGGATCGGCCATGCTGTCCGACCGGTCGGCAACGAACAGAACCGCGCGTCTCTGGGTGACGGTGTAGGTCTCAAGCCCCGCAAGCACCGCGATGATGAGGAGCAGCACGAGGCCGCGCAGTGCATACGCCGCCCGCTTGCGGCCGCCTGCGAGCCGGTGGGTGGACCGGCAGCTCCAAAGCAGATAGCCGAACGCCGGAAGCAAAAGAAGCAGCACCCACAGATGCTCAAAGTGAATGCCCACGCCGATACACCTCCCCTTCGGCCAGCACGGCCAGGAGCACCAAGGCCGCAGCCGCCATCATCAGCGGCACCGCCGACCGTCCATCGGCTGTCCTAGAGGCGGTACCTGCCGCCAGGTCAGGCTCCCGGTCGGCTCCCGTGACCGGTCGATCAGACGCAGCGGCTCGGCCAGCCTTGGACAGATTGGACTCCCGTCCATCCATGCCTACCGCGAGCAGCCGGTTACGAATCTCTTTGCCTTGCTGATCGAGCTCGACGAACCGGTACAGGCCCGGCACGGCTGGCACGGTCTGGCTGACCTGGATCTGGCCGGCCGTCCGATGAGCCGGCTTCTCTTCGCCCGTGTCGGTATTCACCCATTTGGCGTCGGCGGCGAGAGCCGACAGCGGGATTTCCTTCGCTGAGGACGCCAGGGCGGTTCCGAGCTGGCCGGGCTTTGCGGCGCCCAGCCATTCGGCCGCATTCTGCACGAGCACCGGAAATTCCGGCCGCAGCGGGAGATCCGAACGGCGCAGATCGAAGGCAAACAAGAGGCGCGGCCGACCATTTTCTTCTCCTGCCATGATGAGCGGGCGGGACTCCGCACGGACCAGCGGACGGGCCCACAGCGGCACCCTCCCCGTCAGCACGGACGCGATGTGGGCGTCCTGCAGGCGGATGTAGCGGGTGACCGGATGCTCCGCGACGGTATAGATCCCCGCGGGCACCGGCTCCTCCGGCCCCTCTATCCCCGTGTGGATGTACCAGACGGGCTTGCCGGCGAGCGCCGTTTGCCATTCGGGCGACCGGAACTCCGCTTCCGCAACGGAATCCAGCACGATCCAGTCGACCTCGCTGTCCGGAAGAACATAGCCGGTCTCGCCTTTCGTCGCTTTTACGACCTCGACGCCTGCGAGAGCCAGCGCTTTCTCCAGAAAGAGGTTACCTTCTCCTGCCAGCAGCGCGCGGCTCGTCTGGGCGCCTGATGCGAAGGCGTGGGCGGTATTGTCCTCCCGGATCGCGTCGTCCGCCGTCAGCGCAAGCCGGTAGACCTGCGCCTCCGGCAAAGACCCGATGGCGAGCGTTTTCTGCTCGCCCGCCTTGACGGTTTCCTTCCGCTGATAAGCGAGACGGCTGTCCGCATACACGGACACGTCCAGCTCCATCTCGCGGCCGCTCCAGTTTTTGACCGAGGCGGTGCCGGCGGCAGAGCGCCCGGACGTGCCCGAACGGACGCCGAACTGCACGACGCTAATGTTGTCGGTCCGCTTCTCCTCCGCCCGGACGACCGTGTACGGAATGCCGCCCTCCGGCCATCCCGCCGGCTCCGGCCACTGGCCGTCCGTATACAGACGGAGCTCCGCCTCCTTCTCCTCGCGCGCGATCGCGCCGGCGAGCGAGACGGCTTCCTCATACGCCGCCCTGCCGTAAAAAGGCCGGACGGAGCCGACCGCTGCCTCGAGTTCCCCTGCCGTGCCGCCCGAGAGGACAGATTCCGGCCCGCCTTCCCCGAAGGCAATAACGGTAAACCGGCTGTGCTTTGCTTCCTTCCGTACCCACTGCAGCAGGTCGGCCTTCGCTGCCTCCAGCCGGGTCGGACCGCCTTTCTCCGCCTGCGCCGCCGCAGGCGACGTGCGGCCGGGACCGGAACCCGCTGTCTCTTCTGCCCTAGCTGTGGCTGCCTGCATGCTCGCGGAATTGTCCAGCAGGATGACGACCTGGGCGCCGGCGCTTCTCGGCAACCATGCGTATGGCTCGGTCAGCGCCAGGACGAGCAGAGCGGCGGCGAGCAGCTGCAGAAGCAGGAGCAGCCTGCGGCGGAGCCGCTGCCAGGGACGATTCGCCTCGCTGTCCTGCAAGGCTCGTTCCCAGAGCAGCGTGCTCGGGACTGTCCGGCGGTCATACGTTTTTTTCAGTAGATACATAGCCGCAATGGCCGGAAGCGCCAGTGCGAACCACCAGCTGGCCGCCGAATCGAACCCCATCCCCGTCCTCCTCTCCCGGATACCGGGCCGCAGCCCGCTCCGTTTCTTCTTGTTAGCGCATACCCGGTCCTCCGAGCAGCTCCATGGCCGCGAGGCGCAGCGGGGTGTCCGTCGTCAAACGGACGAATCCGATGCCTCTTGTCAGGCAGAATGCACGCAGCGATTCCGTATGGCCGCTCACGGCCTCCCTGTACTGCCGAAGCACCTTGCCCGAAAGGGCGACTTCTTTCTGCGCGCCGGTTTCGCTGTCGGTCAGCTTGAGATCCCCCGTAAGCTGCGGATCGACTTCCTCAGGCGCAAGCACCTGGACGGCGACCGTTTCCTGGCCGGCGGCCGCAAGCGCGGTCAACGCCCCGCTGCCCGCGTCCTCATACAGAAAATCCGAGAAGATCCAGCTCATCCCGGGACGCCTCGGACGGGCGGCGGGATGGGCAAGCGCCGCGGCGAGGTCCCCCCGTCCGCCGGCCTCGCCTGTCTCCAAAAACGCGAACAAGCGCCCCGCCGACGCTTTGCCGGCAAGCGGGGGCAGCGTATCCCGAACCGCCTCCCCGAACAGGTGGGCCGCAATCCGGTCGCCTCCGGAGAGCGCGGCGTAGCCGATGCAGGCCGCCAGCTGCCGGGCGTAGCGGAATTTGGCGGCTTGCCCCTGCTCCCCAAAGGCCATGGAAGCGGAGGCGTCTATGTACAGCGTGACCGGCAGCTCCTGTTCGTCCAGGAACAGCTTCAAAAAAGGCTTGCCCGTCCGCCCGTAGGCGTTCCAGTCCAGCCGCCGAAGATCGTCACCTGGCACGTACAGCCGGTAGTCGGCGAATTCCAGCGAGCTGCCCTGCTGCCGGGATTGGCGGCGGCCCTGTCTCGTGCCGCTCATCCGGCGGCGGGACCAGAGCGATGCGCGGTCCAGCAGAACCAGCATGTCGTCCGGAAGCAGCCTGCCGTCCGTCACGGGGCCGCCTCCCAACGCGCCAGCACCGAATGAAGCACTGCATCGGCCGTCATGCCGGACGCCTGTCCCTCATAGCTCAAAAAGATCCGGTGCCGCAGCGCAGGCAGCGCGGCCTGGCGCAGATCTCCTCTCGAGACATGAAGGCGTCCCGCCATAAGCGCCCTTACCTTGGCGACGGAGACGACCGCCTGAAGGCCGCGGGGGCCGGAGCCGAACCGGACATACCGCTTGACCTCCTCCGGAGCGTCCGGCTCGCCGGGGTGCGTCATCATAACGAGGCGAACGGCCTCTTCCAAGACGTCTTCCGCGAGCAAAATGTCGCGTGCCCCCCGCTGGATGGCGGCGATCGTCTCCCCGCCGGTAACGCGCGAAGCCCTTCTTTCTTCTCCCCCCGTCGTCCGCATGACGATCGCCTTGAGCTCGTCCCGCGTCGGATAGGTCACGTGGATCTTCAGCAGGAACCGGTCCAGCTGCGCCTCCGGCAGGGCATAGGTTCCCTCCTGCTCAAGCGGATTCTGCGTCGCCAGAACGAAGAAAGGCTCCGGCAGCTTGTGCGTGACCGGCCCAACCGTCACCGTTCTCTCCTGCATAGCCTCGAGCAGTGCGCTCTGCGTCTTGGGGGTGGCCCGGTTGATCTCGTCGGCGAGCACGAGGTTGCCGAAGAGCGGCCCACGCTCGAACCGGTACGCCGCCTCTCCCTGCGCCCCGAACGAGATGATGTTGGTGCCCGTTATGTCGGCGGGCATCAGATCGGGGGTGAACTGAATTCTGGAAAAGCTAAGATCGACGGTATCCGCCACCGTCTTAACGAGCATCGTCTTGCCGAGGCCCGGAATGCCCTCCACAAGCGCATGACCGCCGGCCAAGAGGCACCAGAGCAGCTGCTCCACCACCTCCTGCTGGCCGACAATCACCTCGCCGATCTGCTCGCGGATGCCGGCTATCGTCTCCCGCCACTCCGCCAGCTGCTGTTGCGATTCGATCATACTGCCACTCCTCTACGTGTCGTCATGGGGCTCCTTGCTCCTCGGGCCTGCCGCCCCTCCGAGGTATCCGGGCGGATTTCCGTGCAAGTGGAACGAGCAACCGCGTCCATCCGGCTGTGCATTCCGGCCTTGCCGGAGCGCTCGTTCTGGAGCCTCCTGCTAATTCGGCTGGATTTCGAGAAAATAGTCACGGACCAAATTCTGCACGCTGCCCGGAAGCTCCGAGCGGTTAAGCGATTCCGTCGCTTCCGCCGCATAGCTCCCGTATACTTCTTCATACGGCCGCATGCTGCCGGGGCCGACCGGCACAGGGACCCCCTTCTCGACCTGACCGCCCGTCCCGTTCAGAGGACCGGCGTCCAGCGTCGGTGTGCCGCCGCCGGAGGAAGCGCCCGGCGTGGTGACGAGGCTGCGGGAGCCCGTCCCGACGCCGCCGCTCAAGCCGCCCGCGCCGCTGCCGGTCCCACCGGCGCCGGCTCCGCCTCCGGAGCCCTGGCTGCCGGTCCCCGCACCCGGGCCGGTGCCTGGACCGCCGGCTCCATCGCCCGTCCCCGGCCCGGTGCCGCTTCCGGTGCCCGCGCTGCCGGGCCCTGCCAGCCCGCCGGAACCGCTTCCTGCGGGGCTTCCGGCTCCGCTCGCCGCACCTCCTGCGCCTCCGGCATCCGCGGCCGCCATCGCCGCAGCGCTGCCGCTCTGGCCCCAGCCGGGCGGGACGGCGGCACCTTGCTCGGCCAGCTCCCCGGCCATGGCGAGACCCGACTGCGCGAGCCGCGCCCCGGATTCCCGGAGCTCGGCAAGCAGCCGCTCCGCTTCCTCGCGGCCGGCCTGCGCCGCGGCGAGAGCCTCGCCCAGCTCCGCCGCCGAGCTGCCTTCCGGCTCCGAGCCGTCGCGGAGGCTGGAGGCCAGCTCCCGCAGCGCCTCCGCCGCTTTTCGGGCGGCTTCTTCGCCGCCCGGCGTCTGCGCGGCCAGCTCTTCGAGCCGGTTTGCGAGCTCGTCTCGTCCTTCCGGGTCCTGCTGCCGTGCCTGCTCCAGGAGGGAAGCAGCGGCCTTCGCGGCCGCTTCCGCGTCCCCCCGCTCCATCGCTTCGGCGAGCGGGCGGAGCTCCTGTCGCTGGTTCAGCTGCTGGAGGAAGGACTCCGCCTGAGCGGCCTTCTTCTCCTCGGCTTCCGCCAGCCGCTGCATCTCCTTAAGTGTCCGCTCCATACGCTCCAGCGCCGCAAGCGCCGACTCGCTATCCTTCACGCCCGTCTGCAGCTCGTCAAGCGCCTGGGTCATTCCCCTCCCCGTCTCGGTGTCGGACTGCTCCCATTCCCGCTTCAGATCAGCGGCCAGCTCCCGCTGTTCGGACAGCCAATTTTTCTCCCCGGCCGCCCGTACCGTCACGGCGTCCATCGGGTTGGGCAGCAGCAAAAGTAAGGTGAGTGACACAAGGAGGACGCCTCCTGCAGCCAGCTCCCGGCGCGGCAGCCGGAACGGCAGTCGAGCGCTCAGCTTGGCGGTATACGTTTCTGCGTACTGAGCAGCTTCCTCCCGCTGCAGCCGGGCGACGAGCGTATCCGCCGTCTCGTAGGCGAGCGCCGTCGTCATCCGGTCCTCCAGACCGCCTGAGTCCATGCGCCGGGCCGCATCCCGGACAGTCGGCCCCCGCGAGGCGGCGTAACCGGCGAAGCCGGCCGCTCCCATTGCCACAGCGGCCGCGCAGGCGGCCCGGTAGCTCCCCAAAGGGAATACGAAGGCCGCGGCTGCCAGTAGACACGCCGCTGTCATCCCCGTCAGGACGCCCAGCCAGAGATGCCGGAGGACGGCCAGCCGGTACAGCCGGGTGCGGACGGTATGCAAATAGCCTCTTATTGTTTCGTTCGGCATGACGGTCCTCCTTCCCCTCTTGGCTGTACTTACTTTTCCTTTGACAACCTGCTTATTGCTTGCCGTTACCCGCAGGCTTGCGGAGAATCGGCCGCAGGTAACGGATGCTGAGGAGAATGGCCAAGACGGTCACGAGCGTGTAGAACGGCACGAAGATATGCCAGATTTGCAGCGATGACGCCCTGCCGAACACCTCGCGGGAGAAATCCTCGTTCAGCAGGCTGAGCAAGGCTCCCATCGGATTCGTCCCCAGCACATAGCCAGCCAGCATGTTGCCCCTTGGCAGGATCGCGCTCAGGAAGATAGCGAACAGCCCCGTGAAGCCGTAGATGACGACGGTAAAGCCGTAGGTCAGGATGACGGCCACCATCGTTTTTTTGAACATCGTGGAAAAAAATACGCCAACCGCGCCAAGCATGACCATGACGAACAGAAAGAACAGAAACACCGAGATCAGCTCGCTCGGCGAAACGCCTCCGAACAGGAAGACCATGCTGTACAGCGGAAGCGTCGCGATAACGATCAGCACCATAAAGCTGAGAGAGGCCGCCAGCTTGCTCAGGATGATGGAGGCGGAACTCTGCCTTGTCGTCAGCAAGATGTTCAACGTCTGCTTCTCGCGCTCTCCGCTGATGACGCCGGCCGTGAGGCCGGGCGTCATGAAGCAGATGAGCACCATCTGCGAGCCGGTAATGAAGTAGAACAGCATCTGGCTTCTCTCGGGATTGAACGCCTGCATGCCGTAATCGTTCATCGTCACATAGAGAAAGCCGAACGCGAGGAGTGCCATCGCCACCAGATAAGAAAGAATCGCCACGATCGATTTGACGCTGCGCATCCGCAGACGGAATTCCTTCTCCAAAACGGGGTTGATCAGCCGGTCGGTCACATTCATGACAGCTTCGCCCCCTTCGTAATTTCCATAAATACATCCTCCAGGTTCGTCTGCGCCTCCGAATAGGACACGACCCGATACCCATGGCCGATCAGCCGTCCGAGCAGCGCCGCCTGGTCCGCGTCCGTGCCCCCGAAGTGCAGATGAATTCCCTGCTCGTCGAGATAGGACATGGAGACGTACGGCTCCTCCGCCAGCATGGCCAGCGCCTCGTCCTCCCGCTCGAGCAGGCGGATGTGCAGCACCCGGTTGGCCCTCATGCCTTGCTGAATGTCGGAAACCCGGCCTTTGGCGATCAGCCGACCCTGCTCGATGACGCCGATCTCGTCCACCATCTCCGCCAGCTCCGGCAGAATATGCGACGAGATGATGATGGTCTTGCCCATCAGCTTGAGCTCCTTCAGAATCTCTCTCATCTCGATTCTCGCCCTGGGATCCATCCCCGAGGCCGGTTCGTCGAGAATGAGGAGCTCCGGCTCGTGAACGAGACAGCGGGCGAGACAGAGCCGCTGCTTCATGCCCCGGGAGAGCGAATCGACGTAGAACTCCGCCTTATCGGACAGATTGACTAGCTCCAGCAGCTGGGGAATGATCTTCTTCCTCTCTGCGCGGGAGAGTCCGTAGCTCGCCCCGTAAAAGTCCAAGTACTCGGTCGTCTTGAAGTTGTCGTACACGCCGAAAAAGTCCGGCATATAGCCGATCAGCCGGCGAACGTCGCCGGGATGCTCGGTTACCTCGAACCCGCCCACCTTGGCGGAGCCCGACGTGGGGGCGAGCAGCGTGGCCAAAATAGACATCGTCGTCGATTTGCCCGCTCCGTTCGGCCCGACGAAGCCGAACACGGTACCTTTGGCGATGTCCATCGTCAGCGAATCGACGGCGGTAAAGCTGCCGTAGCGCTTGGTTAGGTCCTTGATCTCGATCATCGCTTTACCGCTCCTTCCAAGCCCAGATCCGGGTATGGGAAATTCGCCATCTGCCGAACTTCCGCCTTCACCCGAACGATGCCGCCGGGCATGATGTACACGGAAGGTTCCGGCAGCGTTTCTTCCGGCCCGCTCAGCGGCTCCCAGCTCTGCTTGTTCTCGTTCCAGATGGCGAAGTCCGCGCTGACCGACGGGTAGATCCCCCGCAGCGTCAATTTCTCATAGACGGCCTCTGGCAGCTCCGGCAGCCGGTAATCCAGCAGCACGGTGCCCTTGTCGGCCTCGATGTCCTTCCACCCGATCAACCGGACGTGTCCGCCCTGCTGGGCGGTGACGGAAGGCTGAAGTGTGCCCGGCAGGATGCTGATCCGATCGCCGTACACCATGGATATGGCGACAGGCTGGGCATACATTTCCACCAGCTCGGAGCCGACCGCCTTACCCTCGATATCGAGCACCGGTCCCTTCCCTCTGTCCGTGAATCCGATGACGAAGGATTCTCCGGCGGGACGGCCCGCATATTCCTTTTGCACATAGGCGTTCAGCAAGCCCCGTTTGGCCATCACTTCGGCGCCGTTCTGCCCGTAGCTGGGGAAGAGAGTGTAGGCAAGATCGGATGGGTAACTGAGCGAGCCTCCGTTCAGCGGAGCCCCGATCGCTGCCTTGCCTCCGGCCTTCAGCGTGCCCACCGGCCTGGCCTGGCCGTTCAGGTAAAGCGCGACATCCTCCAGGTCCTTGCCGGTGTTGTTGACGATCTCGCCCTCCAGCACACCGTTTACGCTCTTCAGCGTATAGCCGATCGAACCGGTTTCGCGGGGCTTCTGTTCCTCCATCCAGACCTTACGGACGGACCAGTAGGAGACGCCCTGGAACCGCAAGGCCGTCCGGTCGGGCGCCTGATCGACGATCAGATCGGTTTTACCGGTCAGCTGGGGCGACATCCCGTTATCCTGCAGCAGAGGAGACACGTAGCTGCCGCCAGGCACGTTCATCGCGTAATTGCCCCCTTTGGGGACGAAGATGCCGGTTGCGCTGGTGGTCGTGCCGCGGCCCTGTCCGTCCAGCTCGACAATGGCGAGCGTCTGGGACATGACGGACCCCCGGCCCGACGCCCCAATGCCGTAAATGCCGAGACTGCAGACGATCGCGATGAGCGGGATGACGCCCCACGCCCATTCCCGCTTGTCCAGTCGTTTCAGAATGCTGTAGAGCAGCGGCCCGATCACTACCGCATAAAGCACGAGCACGAGCATGAGAATGCCAAAGGATGGCGGAGCGAGCGAAGGAAAGCTTTCAAGCGCCATGGACAAATCCCCGTAGCCCGGCCCTCCCGGAACCGATTGCCCACCCGCTCCTGCCGCCAGATGCAGCGCACTCTCCCACACGGTAAGGTGGCCATTCCAGGAAGCAATTGGCTGGAGAGACAAATCGTAAGCGGCGAACCAGACCTGGCCCTTCCCGTACGGCTTGGAGGCGATCAGCGGCAGGCCGCCCTCGCTGTGGCTCGCCACCGCCCCTTGCCTGAGGGCGGACTTCGTCACCGTGAGCGGCGCCCCCAGCGGAAGCGGCTTGCCTGACGCGGCCTCCAAGCTGCTCACCGAAGGTACGACGGCCGTTCCTTCTGCGGTTACGGGAGACAGCTTGTCGAAGGGAGCTGCCGTCTTGGCATAGCCTGCTCCTCCGGCCAGGATAAGCTTGCCGCCCCGGCCGACCCAGCCTTCGATCGCCTGGACTTGCTCGGGCTTCAGCTGGTCCGACGCGTAGTCGTTCAGGATCAACAGATCGAGCCCGTCCAGCTGCATCGCGTCGGCCGGCAGCGTTTTATCCGTGAACGGCACGACGGCCGTCTGCAGTCCTTTCTGATTCAGCAGGGTCAGGGTATTCATCGTATCCGGGTCTCTGGCGAGCACCCCGGCCAGCAATCCCTCCTGCGGCAGCCGTTCGACTTGAAGCTGCGGCGCTCCTCCTTCGAACGGGACGTTTTTGCCGTCCGTTGCCCCTCCCTTGTAAAAGATCACCCGAGCCGAGCCGGGATTCGCCTCCAGAGGAGGCAGCGTCATGGTGACCACCTTGGTGCCGCCTTTCGGCAGGTCCACCTTCGCCACGTATGCGACATCCTTTTCGTTATAGGAAGAGGCAAGCTGCAGGGCCAGCTCCCCCTCCAGGTCGTCGCCCGGGTTGGTCAGGGTAATTTGCACGGGATACCAGGCGCCTTCTTTGGTTTTACCGCCCAAGCCGGCTTGGAGCTGAGCTTTTAGCGGCTCCTCTTTGGCTAGTACGCCGGCCGGAAACCCCACGGTTCCCAGCAGCAGTGCGAGACAGGCGAACAACCCGCCCGTGCGGCGAAGAATGGATAGGAATGCGTTTGCCACGGAACTGCCCCTTTCGCTTAAATGGGAGCAAGCAAGCTCCCGGTCTATCGTGTATAACGATTCACCCGTCAAAAAAGTTCCAGAAAGCCAAAAAAGCCCTCTTTCGTATCGTACCATACGAAGAGGGCGCCGGGCGGACCCGGTTTGGAATTAGCTGCCTTATGCCCGGCGGCCGGGCGACGCGAGCTTCTTGACCAGACCGGCCACAATGACGAAGGCAGCGGCCAGAATGGGAAGGAGCGTATGAAGTGTACCGTGGCCGAGGTAGACGCCAATCTTGTCGTCCTTGATCAGCATCTCCCCGGCGGTATAGCCGAGTATTCCCGCTCCGAGATAGACGAGGATCGGGAACTTCTGAAGGAGGTTCATGACGAGCGTGCTTCCCCAGATGATGATCGGAATGCTGAGCCCGATCCCAAGAATAATGACGCCGATGTGTCCGTTCGCCTTGGCGGCTATGGCCAGTACGTTGTCGAGGCTCATGACGAAGTCGGCCAGGATGATCGTGCCGACCGCCTTGCCGAGCGTGGACGCCTCCCGGACGTTCGACTCGCCTTCGTCGTCAATCAGCAGCTTGACGGCAATCCACAAGAGCAGCAGCGCGCCGATCGCCTGGATGTACGGCAGGTCCAGCACGGCCACCGCCACGATCGTAAGCACAAGCCTAAGCGCGATCGCACCGAAGGCTCCCCACCAAATGGCCTTCTTGCGCTGTTCGACGGGCAGGTTTTTGCTTGCGAGCGCAATAACAACCGCGTTGTCCCCGCTGAGAACGATATTAATAAGCATGATTTCGAGAAAGAGAATGAAATTGTCCAGCAGCATGATTAAGCCTCCTGTGAGTCCGGGTAAAAAATGGAAGCGGCCGGCTGGGCGCCCGTAGTGCGTCCTGCCTCCGTCCATTTAAAAAAGAAGAGGTGATGCTTCATGTCGGTCAAACTGTCCGAAGAACAGGTGGCGGTTTATCTTAGCAAATTAATGGACTGGCGGTACGAAAGACAGTCTCTCGTCCGGACTTACGGCTGCCGGAGCTTTCGGGAGGCGGCGCAGGCCGCCGCCGCAATCGCGGAGCTGGCCGAGCTCGCGGATCATCATCCCGACCTGTCGATTCAAGAGCGTCGGCTCACCGTTTCGCTGACGACCCGTGATTGCAGCGGCGTGACGGGCAAGGATTTTTGTCTTGCCCAGCAGATCGACGCCCTCCTGCTGCCCACGCACTAACCAAGACCAAATACGTATCAGTTCGCGCCCGGTTTCAATCTGGTTTAAAAAAACCGGTCCAGCGTGTCCCGCTGCTTCCAGTACACCTCGATGGTCTCGGTTTTTGCAACGGCCTCCTCAATCGCTTCGTCAAGCCAGGGCATCGCCTGTTCGGCCCGCTCCACCACCGCCATATTGGGGTTGGTGGTCGGCGATTTGGGGACGAAGATCGTGCAGCAGTCTTCGTAGGGCAGGATCGAGGTTTCGTACGTGCCTATTTTCTCCGCCCACCGGATAATCTCCTGCTTGTCCAGCGTAATGAGCGGACGAAGGATCGGCAGCGTCGCCACTTGCCCGATGGCGTGAAGGCTCGGCAGCGTCTGGCTGGCCACCTGTCCGAGGTTCTCTCCGGTGACGATGCCGAGAGCCTTGCGGCGGTGCGCCAGCTTTTCTGTGATGCGCATCATGATTCGGCGCATGACGGTAATCCGGATGTTCTCACGAACGGCCTCCAGCATCCGAGTCTGAATGTCTGTGAAGCCGACAAGATGAAGCTTGAGCGGGCCGCCGTACTGCGTCAGCGTTTTCGTCAGCTCGATGACCTTGTCCTTGGCGCGGTCGCTCGTGTAGGGATAGCTGTGAAAATGCACGGCTTCAATCTCCAGCCCCCGCCGCATCGCCATCCAGCCGGCGACGGGAGAATCAATGCCGCCGGACAGCATGAGCATCGCCCGGCCGTTGCTTCCGATCGGATAGCCTCCGTTGCCCGCTGCAACTTCCGTATAGAGGTAGACTTCCTCCTGCCGCATATCCACGCGGAGCTCCGCTTCCGGATGGCGGACGTCGACCGTCAGGCCGCTCATCCGCTCGAGAATATAACCGCCCACCTCGTAGCTGATCTGCTGCGAGTCGAGAGGGAACCGCTTGTTCGCCCTGCGGGACGACACCTTGAAGGTAGCGGGAGCAGGCTCCACCCTTTTCATAACCATAAGTCCCGTCTCCTGAATCGCCTCGAGATCGAGCGGAGCTTTCCAGGCGGGACTGTAGCTGACGATACCGAATACTTTGTCCAGCTGACGGGCGGCTTCCTCGTACCGTTCTCCGTTGAGCTCGAGGTAGAGACGACCGAATTCCTGTTTCCATCCGATCCGGGGCATAGCGCCCAGCAAATCGGCTATTTGCGCGTGTACCGTGCGGACGAATCGTCCCCGGTTGCGCCCTTTTAGCATAACTTCGCCCAGCCGGACGATGATGACTTCTGGCTGCATTATGACGCTGATCCTCCTTCCGGCTGCAACACGGACCGGCCGGCCCCGGCCGGCCGCATCGGTGACAGTTTGGCGAGGACGGCTGCCAGCTCGTCCGCGAAGCGCGCAAGCTCCCCGGCGGTCCGGGAAGCTGTATAACTGACGCGCAGGCCACTGGCCGCGCGTTCCTTGTCCATTCCCATGGCGAGCAGAACCCGGCTCGGCGACGACTCACCAGAGGCGCACGCCGATCTTGTCGATATGAATATGCCGGCTTGCTCCAAAGCATGCACGATCACTTCCGATTTCATTCCGGGACAGGTGAAGTGTACGAGATGGGGAGCCATCTCCTCGGGACGCCCGGAGCCGCTCACCTGCACGTCCGGCATTTCCGAGAGCCGCGAGACCAGTCCGGCCCGAAGCTGCTCGAGCTTCCGCCGATTGTCCGGCTGCGCGTCCATAGCCATGCGAATCGCCTTGGCCATCCCGACGATGAGTGGGACGTTCTCCGTCCCCGAACGGTAACCATGCTCCTGACCGCCTCCGCTGAAGAGCGGCGTCAGCCGGACGCCCTCTCTTACATAGAGCAGTCCGGCTCCCTTAGGCCCCTCCAGCTTGTGGGCGGATCCGCTCAGCAGATCGATCCCCCACTCGGAAAGACGGACGGGCAGCTTGCCTATGCTCTGTATGGCATCGACATGAAACAAAACCTTGGGTCTTGCGCCGAGCAGCCTGCCCACCTCTTCAATCGGCTGGATGCGGCCGACTTCGTTGTTGACATGCATGAGACTGACGAGAATCGTCTCGTCGGTCAGCGCCTTCTCTACATCCTCTACACGAACCGCGCCGGTCTCGTCGACGGGCAGGTACGTGACATGGAACCCTTCGTCCTCCAGCTGGCGAAAGGCTTCGTAGACCGAAGCGTGCTCGACAGCGCTCGTAATCAGATGGCGCCCCCGCGCCCGGTTGGCGTTCACGGCTCCTTTGATCGCCAGGTTATTGCTTTCCGTGCCGCCCGAGGTGAACACGATCTCGCCGGGGCGGACGCCCAGCGCATCCGCAAGCACGCGTCTGGCCTTGGTCACCAGCTGCTCGGCTTCCAGGCCAAGTCTGTGAATGGAGGACGGGTTGCCGTAAAAGGTTCCCATCACCTCGTGAATGACGGCCGCGACGTCCGGATGGACGGGGGTCGTGGCACAGCTGTCCAGATATAGCATGGCGGCCTCCTCTCGAGGCCGGAGTCCGGCCGCCTTGGCGGCTGTTCGCTCCGGCCCTCCTCTCTTTTCTCTAAATCTTGGTTCTGCCAATGGCAGTATGGCGGAATCGAGCGAGAAAACGAAAGAAAAGATCGGCTGCGATCTTTTCTTTCTTCCCTTACGTATAGGATTGTTTGGCGTTCATTACCTTGCCAATATAGGCTTGTGTCTCCTTGGGAAGCGTGGAGAGCTTCTCCTTCAGGCTCGCATCATCCGAGATGCCGAGCCGGTCGACGCGGCCGGGTCCCGCGTTATATGCGGCTAGCGCTACGCCTTCGTTGCCCTTGTACTTGGCTAGCAGCCCCGCCAAAAACTTGGTGCCCGCCTCGATGTTCTGCTGAGGATCGAACGAATCCGTCACGCCGAAGCCGCGGGCCGTTCCGTCCATGAGCTGCATAAGGCCCTTGGCCCCGGCAGAGGACTGCGCATACGGATTGAAGGACGATTCGGTCGCGATGACCCCTTTGATCAAGGCGGGATCCACGCCGTGCCTGCTGCCCGCCTCCTCGATCAGCTTCTCGTACGAGGACGGCTTGCTAAGAGCCGGGTGTGCCGCCCATGCCGCCGTTTTGGCCAGAAGCGGCGCGGGCACGTAAGCAGACTCCGGTACCGGCGCCTGCACGAGCGGGCGCCCTTCCTCGGCCGCAGTCTGTGCACGCACGGTACCGGCGCCTCCCTGCATCTGATCAAGCAGCATGGAGAACAGAGCGGCCGGCGAATCGGACACCTCCGCGGAGGGATCAACCAGCAGTCCTCTCTGTCCGTACATCTGCAGCTGCAGCATTTGCTTCATCAGGCGGGGATCTATGGAAACAGCCATTGCTCAATTCACTCCATCCAAACATACTCTCTTCATTGTACATCGTTTGGACGGGTTCTTCTACCACTTTTTTGTAGAATGAAGTCGAAAACGGAATGGAACAAGGCAGGCCGCGTGGCCTGCCTTGCCGTCATTATCGGAAGTACGGACTCAAAAACAAGGCGGTTCCCAGGCTGATTAGACCGAGAACGACGGACCATACCCCCATCGTGCGGTTGCCCTGCAGGTAGGCAAGGAAGCCGAGCACCGTCGCCGTCGGTCCGAGGATAGTCGGGAAGACGAACAGCGAGAGGATGGCCGTAATCAATCCGACCCAGCCAAGCGTGCGTCCCTGCGGCCGATCGGTCTCTTGCTCCCGGGTCTCCGTCCTCTCCGTCCGATCCGCCGCTCGATGGACCTGCTCTGCCGTCAGACGGTTTTGTCTCTCGACAGCGGCAGGTATCGGAACCGGAGCCGCCAGCTCTCCGGCATATTCCTCTGTGTAGGAGCCGGTATCTTCCTCTGGAAAAGCTCCGTTCCTTTTCCCGGCGGCCGCCGATTCGTTCATTTGCGAGAGCCCGGAATCGGCCCCCTCGGATTCCCGAATCGCTTCGGGAAGAAGTCCGGCAATAGGCTGCTCCTGTTCCGTCGGCTTTTTCGGCTGATTGCCGTAATACGAGGAAGCCGTCAGCGAGGTCGACGTACCGTTCGGGCTGACTATGGTATTGCGGCTTTCTGCGGAATCGTTGGCCTGGTTCGGTGCCTTATAGGCAGCCTCTTCGGCTCTTGGGACAGCCGGAGCAGCCGAAGAGGTCGACATGCCGTTCGGGCTGACTGTGGAATTGCGGCTTGCTGTGGAATGGTTGGCATAAATAAGTTCCTGGTTCGGTGCCTTATAGGCGGCCTCTTCGGCTCTTGGGACAGCCGGAGCAGCCGAAGAAGTCGACGTGCCGTTCGGGCTGACTGTGGAATTGCGGCTTGCTGTGGAATGGTTGGCATAATTAAGTTGCTGGTTCGGTGCCTTATGGTCGGCCTCTTCGGCTCTTGGGACAGCCGGAGCAGCCGAGTTCTGCGTCGTTCGGTAATCGGTCCGATTCGTCTGGTCGGTCATGGCTCTCGCCCCCTTCAGGCTAACGGTTCTTGGGTTCGAACGTGTGGCAGCAGGTTTCCCTCGTTTGCTTCGCCTGATCTTGGTGGTCGCTGTCGAACGATTCGCCGGCGAACTCCTCGTTGAACCTCGCATTGGCGTGCTTGTCGATCTCGATCATGATCAGATCGGCTTTGCAGTTGTTGTCCTGCGACCAAAATTTGCAGTTGGCGACGCTGCACTTGACTTCTGGCATGGTCATCACCTCCCATATCCAGTTTGCCCTCGGCCGCAGGGCGTATTCCTTCCAGCAGAGGGATTGGCAGGGCTGGTTTGGCGGCACCCCTATACACGAAAAAAAGGACGCCTGGCGGCATCCTTTTTGAAAATGATCAGGTTGGGGTGAGGCTTGTTAGACGTTCTCGCCCTGCATCCGGCGCTGGGTGATGTAGTCCGTCTCGTAATAGGCGAGGTCGTCGCGCAGCTCCTCAAAAATATGGGAGAGCGAAATGGTCAAGTCACGGATCGCCCGAACCGGTTTCTTGCGGAAGCGGATCGCGTCCTGTCCGGTGTAGGCATAGCGGCCGTCCTCCGAGTAGCATTCGTTCTTCGGATAGAAGAAGCTGTTCACACAATTATGATAGACGTCATAGAGGGCTTTCTCGGCGAAATCCACATTAAAGGTCTGTCTTCTGAGGCTGACCCCGATCTTCTCGTACGCCACCTCGGTGAACACGAGCAGATGCCGCATGTCAGACAGATAGGCAGCGGTAAATTCCTCGACGGCCGGATCCGAATCCGTAATCAGGTCGGACAAGGAATGATAGTTCAAGAACGATTCCAATTGGGATATGGCGTCCTTTAGTTTGAATTTCGTCGATTCGCAAAGATTCTTGACGTTATGCATAGCCACAACAAGGTCCCCCTCCGGCGTTATGAAACTGTCCAATTTTGGCATAAGTTTGGTCCTCTTTATCGTACCACATATTGCCCGGGAAGGTAATACAAATCCTGCATAAAGCTCCTCCCGTTATCGAAGCCTAAACGGAAAACCGCCATGCTAACAGACAGGCAAATTCGGAGGTGTCCCATGAGTCGTCGCATGCAAATGGTTCTCTATGGTCTTCTCGCTGTCTTCCTCGTGCTCCCCCTCGGTTACGTCCTGTTCCGGTCGCCTTCGTCCCAGGCTCCGACGAGACCGACCGAGCTGTCCGCCAAGCAGCGGCTCGTCGCTCAGGACGTGAAACGGACGGACGAGCTGTGCCGCATCCAGTGCGCCGCCGATTTTCGCTCGACGGCCTCGGCATTGTCCACACGCGGAACGGCCGGTGGGCAGGCCGAGCAGGAGTTGGCCCGCCTGCAGCAGCTATACCCTCACATGGACCGGCTAATCTGGACCAAGCGGGGCGAGCAGCTCGGCGCAGGCGTCCGAGTGGGATCGCTGCCTCCCGCCGCCGAGCAGGCCGCCGCGCCTCTGCTGGCGAAGGCGAAGGCGGAGGCCGAACGCGGCAAGGAGTACCAGTCGGCCAGCTTCGGCCAAGGGAGCGAGCGTTATTTCGTCCTGGGCGTTCCGGCTGCGAACGGAGCCGCTGCGCTTGTCGGGGTCATCCACCAAGACATCCTGCATCAGGTCACTGGCCACCAAGAGGTGAACCTCCGGACCGTTCCGTATCCTGTGGGCAAGAATTGGAAGGTCGAGTCGGTCGACGCCAACACGCGGACCCAAAAGCCGGTCACTCACCCGGAGGATAACGGGACGACTAGCCATTACCACCGCAACGAGGTCGTCGTCAAGTTCAAGCAGCCGCCTACCGAAGAGCAGCTGAAAAGCATACAGCGGGACATTCGCTCGGAAGCCCCCCGCAAGCTTGGCTACACGTATGTGTTCACGTCGGCCACGATGGAGGCCGAGGCGCTTAAGTCGTATTTTATGAAATGGAACATCGAGTACGCGGAGCCCCATTTCCTCTATCTGACGAATGAACGGTCGGCGGCCCCCGCCCCCGACCAAGTGCCCGCCGGAAACGCCGGCAATGGGCCGGTACCCGTCAACGATGCGCTGTACGAGAAGTACCAATGGAATCTGCCGATCATCGAGACGGATCTTGGCTGGGAGGTCGGCACCGGCAGTACCGATGTTCCGGTCGGCATCGTCGATACCGGCGTGGACCTCGACCATCCCGATCTGCAGGGCCGTCTTCTCTCCGGAGTCAATCTCGTCGACAAGTCGGCTCCGCCACGCGACGACGTCGGCCACGGAACGCATGTCGCCGGGGTCATCGCCGCACTGACCAACAACGGGCAGGGTGTGGCAGGCATGACATGGAGCAATCCTATTCTGCCGGTCAAGGTTCTGGATTCGAGCGGCGCCGGGAGCACGTACGCGGTAGCACAGGGCATTATCTGGGCGACCGATCACGGAGCGAAGGTCATCAATCTCAGCCTCGGCAATTATGCGGACGCCGAATTCCTCCACGATGCGGTCCGGTATGCTTACGACCATGATGTCGTGCTGGTGGCGGCCAGCGGCAACGACAACACGGAACAGCCGGGGTATCCAGCCGCTTATCCCGAGGTATTCGCCGTTGCGGCGACCGACGCGGACAAGCAGAAGGCGTCGTTCTCCAACTACGGCGATTATATTGATGTCGCCGCTCCGGGCGTGAGCATTGCCAGTACCTATCCGGGCAACCGGTACGCGGCGCTGTCGGGAACCTCCATGGCCTCGCCTCACGTGGCCGCATTGGCTGCGCTGGTCCGCTCCGTCAATCCGCTGCTCAAGAATACGGAAGTGATGGAGATCATGCGCTCGTCCGCCCAGGATATCGGCACGCCCGGCCGGGACGCCTCGTTCGGCTACGGCCAAATCGACGTCGCACGCGCACTCCAGCAGGCGCGGGAGAGCCGGCAAGCGGTCGCTAACTGGCCGGAATGGCTGCAGCGCGATCTCGCCCGCATTGAGGCAAGCTATCGTTAGACGCCGCGCGGCTGGTAAGCCTCAAGCCGCGGCTAGACGCTAAGCCGGCCACTCCCACCGTCCTTTAGCCAAGAGTTCGGCTGGATAGGCTTGCTGAAAAGCCTCCTCCGAACACTCCCTCGCCGCCCGTATCATGCGGCTAGACGCAACAAAACCCGCCAGGGCATGCCCTGGCGGGTTTTGTTCGGTGCATCAAAAAGTTTTCCGTAAGCCGGGTTCTGTACTTCCAGTGGTCAGAACGGGCTGTTCGCCCTCCCACCGTTGAAGCGACAATCATCTATCTAGGCCGTCCATTGCTGAACGGCTCCAGCGACCAACCCAGACGCGCCTCGGGCTAAGGCTGCGGATCCAAGATCCGCGTGCGTCCCATTAGGTCTTGCTCCAGATGGGGTTTACCAGGGGCTATGTCACCATAGTCCCTCGTGGTCTCTTACACCACGGTTCCACCCTTGCCTGTGCCGCTAGGCGGCCATCGGCGGTCCATTTCTGTGGCACTATCCTTCAACTCGCGCTGACTGGACGTTATCCAGCATCCTGCCCTATGGAGCCCGGACTTTCCTCTCGCGGTGCAAGCACCGCCAGCGATTGTCTGTCAAACTTCCTGATGCAAGACTATAGTATACCTCGTCTTTACCCGACGTGCAACTGGAATCCGATGGAACCGGGAAGCGGCGTTGAGTCTTTGCTCCCGCCTCCCCGAACCTGAAGCGGTTTGTCTTAAAGGAAGCGGAAGACTTCCGTATCAACCGCGGACGCCTGCACGGCGGTATCGGTCTTGAGCTTTTGCAGCTCCTCGCTCAAATAGGCGGCGACGCCCGCCTTGAGTATCTTCTCGGCATTGTGGCCCGGATCGACGAGCGCCAGCCCCGCGGCCAGCGCATCCTGGGCCGTGTGGTAATCGATGTCGCCGGTTACGAGCACATCCGCGCCCGCGAACAGCGCATGCCGCACATAGCGGCCGCCCGAGCCGCCGAGCACGGCCACCTTGCGAATCTCGCGGTCCAGACTGCCTACTACTCGGACGAACGGCACGTCAAGAGCCTGTTTCACCTGCTCGGCAAAGGCGCCCAGCGAAGTCGTCTCCGCCAGCCGGCCAACGCGGCCGAGCCCGAAGGCACGCCCGGTTTGCTCAAGCGGATAGACGTCATAGGCGACTTCTTCGTATGGGTGAGCCTTCCGCATCGCCTGAATGACGCGCTTCTCGTCCCGCTCCGTCACAATCGTTTCGACGCGCACCTCGGCGGCCTTCTCCAGCTTGCCCTTCGTGCCGAGAAAAGGGTTCGTCCCTTCGCCCGGCAGGAACGTGCCGGTGCCAGGCAAGTTGAAGCTGCAATGGCTGTAGCCGCCGATCGCTCCCGCCCCTGCGCCGAACAAGGCGTCAAGCATCCGCTCATGATGCGTCTCGGGCACGAACACGACCAGCTTTTTGAGCTGCTCGCTGTGCAGCACCTCGAGTGGCTTGGTGTCCGCTAGGCCGAGAGCCGCACTCATCAGATCGTTCACCCCGCCTTCCGCCACGTCCAGGTTCGTGTGGGCGATATAGACGGCGATATCGTGCTTGATCAGCTTCTCGTACAGCCGTCCCGCAGGTGTATCGGTCTGCAGATGGGCAAGCGGCCGGTAAATGATCGCATGATGGGCGATGATCAAATCGACGCCTTCGCGGATTGCTTCCTCGGCGACCTCCTCGTTCACGTCAAGCGTGACGAGCACCTTGCGGATTTCCTTGTGCAGCGTTCCGAGCTGCAGGCCGATCTTGTCCCCCTCCACCGCATAGGATTTGGGGGCCAGCTTCTCCATCAGTTGGATGACGGTTTGTCCTTTGGCAAGCATGCCAGCACCTCCTTCAAAAATGCGCTGTCCGCCTCGAACGCGCGTCGGCGCTCCTTCGATTCCGGCAGGTCCGACTCCGCCAGCTGGCGGGCGATCTTGTCCAGCTTGTCCGCCTCGGCCGCCCACTTGTCCCGGAACACGGGAGCCGCCGCCTCCAGGAGATACGGGCCGAGCCGGTAGAGTGTCTCCTCGCCGAAGACCCGTCCATGGAGATGGCGTTGACGGAATAGGGCGGCGTTGAACAAGGCGGCATCCTCTCGCCGCTCGGCGGTCAAAATTTCATACCGTTTACCGTCCTCTTCGAGAATTTCTTCCCGCACCAGCGCCCAGTTCTCCTGGACGAGCCAGCGGCGCACGGCTTCCTCGCCGACGTTCGGCTGCAGCACCAGGCAGCGGACGCCGGCCAGCTTGGCCGCTCCTTCGCTCAAGATTTTGACGATCAAGTTGCCGCCCATGCCGGCAATCGTGATCGTATCCGCCTCTCCAGTGCTGAGCACCTCCAGACCGTCTCCGCGTCGGACCGCGATCCGGCCCTTGAGTCCCGCCTCCTTCACCTGCTGAAGGGCGGCCTGGTAAGGGCCCGGATTGACCTCCCCTGCGATCGCGGAAGCGATTCTGCCGGTCTGCGCCAGGTAGACGGGAAGCAGCGCATGGTCGGAGCCGATGTCCGCCAATCTTGCCCCTTGAGGGACCTGCCGGGCGATGGCCAGCAGTCTGTTCGATAATGTCACCATAGTTATGCAACCCATTCCGTCCATTTTTTTCGAAACGCGAAAAGCACGACGCCGGCCGCCGCCAGCTTGACGAGGAAGCTCGCCTGTACGATGCCGCCCCGCACCTCCGGAAGCAGCATGCCGAACAGCTCCGGCGCAAACCACAGCAGCACGCCGATAAAGAAGAGGACGCCGGCCGGCGCGCGGTTTTTGTGATGAAGGAGCCACCCGCTCCACAGCATGACCGCCGACGGCGGCAGCCAGGCCATCTGCGTCAGCGGCCAGTTGAAGGCGGGGATGTAGCGATACAGCAGCCAGCCGTAAACCAGCAGCAGGACGACCCAGCCGGCGAAATGAAACAGCCCGATGCCGGACATCAGTCCGAGCAGCATCCACCCTACCGCGCAAACGGCCGTAAAGCCCGCGACCACCCACGCAGACGCTCCCTGTGCCTGCAAATAATCCAGTCCCGCATAGAGCACGAGCAGCGCGCCGAGCCCGAAGCCGATGCGCGCCAGCACCGATTTGCGGGCGCGAAACCGGTAGCCAAATGCAAGGCCTATTGCACTGCCGGCCAGCAGGAGGATAGTTTGCATTGGCTGTGAAAAAGAGGTAAAATGAAACCCTAGGTAACAGATAATCCCAATTAAACCAATTATAGCGAACCAGCTGGTTCCCTTCATTCCGCGAAGCTCAGCCGGCGTCAAGCCGTGCCAGGATGCCGTCTTCTCCTCCGGCTCCGCCGCGTATAAATTGAGCAGGAAGTCGCAATAATGCTCCGGAAGCAGCTTGCTTCTCCGCCACTGCCGGATTTCTTGAATGAGATAGTCGCGTTTGTCCGGTTCCACGCCGTCGTTTCCCTCCCGTTTATGCCCTTATCCCATTTTTATCGGCCAGGACCCGGCTTGCCTGTAGTGCCGAAAAAAATGACCTTGCTGCAGGCAGAAGGTCATCCGTACATCTATTCAAGAAAGTCTTTCAAACGCTTGGAACGGCTGGGGTGCCGCAGCTTGCGCAGCGCCTTGGCTTCGATTTGCCGAATCCGCTCTCTGGTCACTCCGAATACCTTGCCTACTTCCTCCAAAGTCCGGGTGCGCCCGTCATCGAGGCCGAACCGCAGTCTGAGCACGTTCTCCTCTCGTTCTGTCAGCGTGTCGAGCACGTCCTCGAGCTGCTCCTTGAGAAGCTCGTAAGCGGCCGCGTCGGCCGGAGCGAGCGCCTCCTGATCCTCAATGAAGTCCCCAAGATGCGAATCGTCCTCTTCCCCGATCGGGGTCTCGAGGGAGACTGGCTCCTGTGCGATCTTCATAATCTCGCGGACCTTCTCTACGCTTAGGTCCATTTCCTTGGCGATCTCTTCGGGGCTCGGCTCCCGGCCCAGCTCCTGCAGCAGCTGACGCGACACGCGGATCAGCTTGTTGATCGTCTCGACCATGTGTACCGGAATCCGGATCGTTCTCGCCTGGTCCGCAATAGCGCGGGTAATGGCCTGCCGGATCCACCAGGTGGCGTAGGTGCTGAACTTGAAGCCCTTGGACTGGTCGAACTTCTCAACCGCCTTAATGAGGCCCATATTGCCTTCCTGAATAAGGTCAAGGAATAACATGCCCCGTCCGACGTAGCGCTTGGCGATGCTGACGACGAGCCGCAGGTTCGCTTCGGCGAGCCGGCGCTTCGCCTCCTCGTCTCCCTGCTCGATCCGCTTCGCAAGCTGCACTTCGTCCTCTGCCGACAAGAGCGGGACCCGTCCGATCTCCTTCAAGTACATGCGTACCGGGTCGTTGATCTTGATGCCAGGCGGCAGCGACAGGTCGTCGCTGAAGGAGAAATCCTCCTCGTTCTCCTGGTCGTCGCCGCCCCCCTGCATATCTTCCGACTCGTTGCCGACATCGATGCCCAGCTCGGACAGATGCTCGAAAAATTCGTCGATTTGCTCCGGGTCTTGGTCAAACGGAGACAACCGCTCCATGATCTCTTTGTATGTGAGCGAGGACCGCTTCTTCCCAATCTCGATAAGCTGCTCTTTCACCTGATCCAGGGTCAGCTCGGTTTCTAGCTCCGTATGGTGTTCATTCGCCATCGTGATTAACTCCCTCCTACCTAAATCTCCTCTAAAGGTAGAACCTGCAATGATTTCAGTTGCTTCTCCAGAAGGATAATCTCACTCGCCATCTGGGCCGCGCGCAGCACGTCGCCCGCCCGCTCCGCCCGGACCATCTCTTGTTTCTTGTCCCGGATCGCGTTTTGGTGAGGAACCTTCAGTATTTGCCGGATATAATCGTCGATCACTTCCGGATTGATAGCATGGATCGATTCTTTTACGGCGATGGAGCTTGCCAGCCGTTCCAGCTTCTCGTCCTGCAGCGAGGCCAGATAGCGGCTGACGTCGGCTTCGTTGCCCTGGCTGTAGTAAGCGTATAAATAAGCGGCCAGTGCAGCGTGCGTTTCTATATTAAACCGATCTCCCAACTTGCGGCTGACATAATCCGCAATCTCACGATCGTGCATCATGGCCGCAAGCAGCCGGACTTCCGCGTTATGATAGGCAGGATGGAGAACAGGAGCGGGAGCAGAGCCGTTTCTCGGATCAATTCCAATTCCATTATTCCACAGATTTTCGTTATTATCCCCGGTTTGCTGCTTTTTTAAAACATCCTGGCGGCTCATATTGAGCTGCTGCCTCAGCGAATCGGCGTATTGCGGAAATTCTGCGACCAGTTCCTTGAGATAATGCTCCCGTTCGATCGGGAGCGTGAGCTCGGCGATCATCTTTACCGCCGTATCCAGATAACGAAGCTTCTCGTCAACGTCCTTCAGGTTGAAATTGCGGCGGATGTAGACCAGCTTGAACTTGAGCGATGGCAGCGCATCGTCGAGCACCTCGCGCACGAAGCGCTCCCCGCCCCGCGAACGGATGTATTCGTCGGGATCGAGCCGGTCCGGGATAACGGCTACCTTGACATGGAGCCCGGCCTTCTCCAGGATCGGAATGCTCTTGAACGCAGCGGATTGCCCCGCATCGTCTCCGTCATAGCACACCGTGACGGTATTCGCCATCCGCTTGAGCGTGTGGGCATGCTCCTCCGTCAACGCCGTCCCCATCGTGGCCACCGCATTCTGTACGCCGGCTTCCCACACCTTGATGACGTCCATGAAGCCTTCCATCATCACGGCCTGTCCGCTCTTGCGAATATCGGCGCGCGCCCGATGCAGATTGAACAGCTGCCTGCTCTTGTTGAACAACGGCGTCTCGGGACTGTTCAAATATTTGGGCTGCATATCCCCGAGCGACCGTCCGGCAAATGCGATCGCCTGACCACGGTGGTTGTGGAGCGGGAACATGACCCGGTCCCGGAACCGGTCCATCTGCCCGCTCCCTTCCCGTACGGCGACCAGGCCTCCGCGCTCTACCAGCTCGGACGGAAACTTGCGGCTCGTCAGAAATTGAGAAAGCTTGTCGCGCATCGGGGGCGCGTAGCCGAGCTGGAACTGCTCGATCATCCGGTCTCCGACTCCGCGGGAACGGAGATAATCGAGCGCCGGCTTGCCCTGCTCCGTATTGAGAAGGACGTGGTGGTACCACTTGGCCGCCAGTTCATGAGCATCGATCATGACAGCTGCATCCTTCTGCTGTTGGGTCTTCTCCTCGGAAGCCGCTTCCCACGTGACAGGCATGCCGGCTTCTTCCGCCAGCGCCCGCACTGCCTCCACGAACGTATAGCCCTCAATTTCCATGAGAAATCCGATCACGTTGCCTCCGGCTTGGCAGCCGTAGCAGTGGTAGATCTGCTTCTCGGGCGTCACTGTGAAGGACGGCGTCTTTTCCGAATGGAACGGGCACAGCCCCTTCATGTAATGGCCCTGTTTGGTCAAATGAACATATTTCCCGACGATATCGACAATATCGTGGTGTTTGAGAACGGCCTGGATGACTTCCTCAGGAATACGTCCGTATGCCATACCGGTCACCTTCGTTTCGCTAACACGTAAATACTATTCGCTATTACTGCGTTTTTTCCTGCATTGCCCCCAAAACTTTTGTCAAAGAATGTAGAAATCGCGCGCGATCCTCGTCCGAGAACGGCTTCGGTCCCTTCGTGTGTTTGCCTGCGCGGCGCTTCTTGGCCTGCGCGTGGCGGGTATCGAGAAGAAAATCGATCGTCTCGTCCCGATACTCCTGGCCGCGGTTCGACAGCACGACCGCCCGCTTGGCAAGCCCGATGGTCGCGAGGCCGAAATCCTGGGTGACGAGCACGTCTCCCGGCTGCAGCCGGTTGGCAAGGAAAAGATCGGCTGACTGATCGGAAGGGTCGACCTGAAAAACCTCAACGCCCTCCTCCGGCACGAGCCGATGCGCATAGGAAGCGACCATCCATACCCCGATGCCGAATCGCCGGGCGGTCTGGATGATCTCTTGTTTGACGGGACACGCGTCGGCGTCCACAAGTATCTTCGGCGTCCGTCCCAGGCGGTCCGCCTCCTTCCTTCCGGCAGGCTGCCGTCTGGAATGTCTTAATATATATACGCTTAAGCGGACAAAATTCCTTCTTTTTACCCAAAAAAGCTACTTCCGGCTCCGCATGATGTCCTGAATCTGGCTCGCGGTCTCTTCGACGGCCTTGTTGGACACATCGATGACGACGCAGCCGAGTCGTTTCATAATCGTCTCCGAATAAGCGAGCTCCTGATTGATCCGGTTAACGTTGGCATAGCTGGCGTTATCGGCCAGGCCGAGCGCCCGCAGCCTTTCCTTGCGGATCATATTCAGCTTGTCCGGGCTGATCGTCAGGCCGATAATCTTGCTCCGCGCGACCGTAAACAGCTCGTCCGGCGCCTTGAGCTCAGGCACGAGAGGAACGTTGGCCACCTTGAATTTTTTGTTTGCCAGATACATCGACAGCGGCGTCTTGGACGTCCGCGAGACGCCGACGAGGACAATATCGGACTTGTGAATGCCCCGCGCGTCCTTCCCGTCGTCGTACTTGACGGCGAATTCGATCGCCTCCACCTTCCGGAAATAGTCCTCGTCCAGGTGATGGATCATTCCCGGCTGATGGCGGGCCGGTTGATGAAGCACATTCTCCAGGCTGCCGATAATAGGGCCGAGCAGATCGATCGTTACCACCTGATGGATCACGGTCTGCTCAAGCAGGTAATCCCGGAGCTCCGGAATGACGAGCGTGAAGACGATCACCCCGGCGGCCTGCTTGGCCGCCTTGACGATCATATCGATGCTCTGCCTATCGTTCACGTAAGTATGACGGCGAATCTCGATCTTGATGGGCGAGAACTGGACGATCGCCGCCTTTACGACGGACTCGGCGGTATCGCCGGCCGAGTCCGAGACGACGAAGACGGCCGGAGACCGCATGTTGTCGTTCATAGCATTGCCTCCTCTGCTTGTTTCCGCTCTAGGAAAGGTCTGCCGCTACCAGACCAGCTTGGAGAAGTCGGCAATCCGGTGCAGCTCGTTCGCCAGCCGGAGCAGCAGCGCAAGCCGGTTATGCCGGACGTCCTCGTTCTCGGCCATCACCATGACCCGCTCGAAGAAGACGGTAATCGGCTCCCTCCATTCCGTCAGGCTGGCAAGCGCCTGTGCCTCGTTTCCTGCGACGAAGGCAGACTCCGCCTTGCCCGCTCCAATGTGATAAGCCTGCCAAAGCTCTCCCTCCGCCGGGTCCTCGAACAGCGCTTCCCGCACCTCCTCCTCTCCCGCCTTCGCGGCGAGATTGGCGACCCGGTTGAACGATTCGACCGTCGCCTTGAAGTCGGGATGGCCGAGGAATGCGGTCACCGCTTCGGCCCGGCGGACAGTCGACGCGATATCGTCGAACCCCGCGGCCATTACCGCTTCAACGACATCGTAGCGCATGCCGCGCTCTGCGAGCAGATTTTTTACCCGCAGACCGAAGAAATCCATAAGCGTGTGGCGGATATCGTCCGCACCGCTCTTAAGGAGATTCGCTTGCCCGAGCACGTCGAGTGCGATACCGAACAGATCCGACAACTGGACCGGAAGCTGGTGGTCGAGCAGAATCTGCACGATGCCTGCGGCCTGCCGCCGCAGCGCATACGGATCCTGCGAGCCGGTCGGCACGATGCCGATGCCGATGCAGGCGGCTATCGTATCGATCTTGTCCGCCATGCTGACGAGCGCGCCGGTCAGCGAAGCCGGGGAGGCGTCTGCCGAGAAGCGGGGCTGGTAATGCTCGAAGATCGCATTCGCAACTGCCTCGCTTTCCCCGAATTTCCTCGCGTAGTCCTGACCCATCACACCCTGCAGCTCCGGAAATTCGTACACCATCTGGGTGACAAGGTCGAATTTGCAAATGGCCGCCGTCCGTTCCACCTGTCCGTGCAGCTCGGCATCCCCACCGACGAGATCAGCGAGGCGCGCGGCAACCGTCTTGACGCGCCGCACCTTGTCGGCGACCGTCCCCAGCTCTTCGTGGAACACGATGGTCTCGAGCCGCGACAGGTAGCCGTCAATAGAGCCCTTCTGGTCCTCCTCATAGAAGAACTTCGCGTCCGACAGCCGCGCTCGGAGCACCTTCTCGTTGCCTCGGGCTACCTGCTCCAGCGAATCGCGGTTGCCGTTGCGCACCGTTACAAAGAACGGCTGCAGCTTGCCTGCGTCGTCCAGTACCGGGAAATACCGCTGATGCTCGCGCATCGAAGTAATGAGCACTTCCTGCGGAATGGTGAGGAAGTCAGGATGGAACGAACCGTACAGCGCGGTCGGATACTCCACGAGGAAGACTACTTCCTCGAGCAGATCGTCGGCGATGGCGATGGTCCAGCCTTTCTCGTCCGACAGCTCGCGGAGCTGCTTCAGGATCAGCTCCTGCCGCTCTTCCGGATCCGCATAGACGTATTGCTCCCGAAGCCGGTCGACATAGAGTGCCGGCTCCGGCAGCTCGACCGGCGCACCGAGAAACCGGTGACCCTGGCTCTGCCGTCCCGCCTCGACGCCCGCTACGGTGAGCGAGACTACCTCCGTGCCGTAAAGGGCGACGAGCCAGCGGATCGGGCGGACGAATTTCATTTCCTGGGTACCCCAGCGCATATTCTTCGGAAACGTAAGAGAATGGATGATTCCTTCAAGTCCCTCCGTTAGAATAGACGAGGTCTCCTGGCCGGCGTTGTTCTTCTTGGCATGAACGTATTCGACACCCGCCAGCTCCTTGAAGAATAGATCCTCGGGCGCGACGCCCTGGCTGCGAGCGAAGCCGAGAGCAGCTTTGCTCCAGCCGCCTTCCGCATCGAGGGCGATCTTGCGGGACGGTCCCTTCACCTCGAGATCGAGGTCCTCCTGTTTCTCGGCGATATCCTTCACGAGCACCGCCAGGCGGCGAGGGGTCGCATAGCCGTGAACCGAGCCGAAGGCAATCCGGGAATCGGCCAGCCATTTCTCTGTCTTGTCGACGAGCTGGCGGACGGCATCGCGGACGAACCGGGCCGGCACTTCCTCCATTCCGATTTCCAGCAGCAGATCCTTAGCCATGGGACACCTCTCCTTTCTTAACCATAAGCGGGAAGCCGAGACGCTCTCTCTCCTCCAAATAAGCAGCGGCGCACTGACGAGCCAGATTGCGGACGCGCGTAATGTATCCCGTCCGCTCGGTTACGCTGATTGCACCCCGCGCATCCAGCAGATTGAACGTATGCGAGCACTTGAGCACGTAATCGTAGGCGGGGAACACCAGCTTCTGCTCCAGCGCCCGCTTGGCTTCCTCCTCGTACATGCCGAACAGGGTGAAGAGCATCCGTGCGTCCGAAACCTCGAACGTATACTTCGAATGCTCGAACTCCGGCTGGTGAAAGACGTCGCCGTAGGTGAACCCGTTCACCCATTCCAGATCGAACACGTTCTCCTTGTCCTGAATATAGGAAGCGAGCCGCTCGAGACCGTACGTAATCTCGACGGCCACCGGGCTTGCATCAATGCCTCCGACCTGCTGGAAGTAGGTGAACTGGGTGATCTCCATGCCGTCGAGCCATACTTCCCAGCCGAGTCCCCAGGCGCCGAGCGTCGGAGACTCCCAGTTGTCCTCGACGAAGCGGATATCATGCTGCAGCGGATCGATGCCGAGCCGCCGAAGGCTCTCCAGATACAGCTCTTGGATGTTGTCCGGGGACGGCTTCATGATGACCTGGAATTGATGGTGCTGGTACAGCCGGTTCGGGTTCTCACCGTAACGGCCGTCCGCGGGACGCCGGGACGGCTCTACATAAGCGACGTTCCACGGCTCCGGGCCGATGCTGCGCAAAAACGTCATCGGATTCATCGTGCCCGCACCTTTCTCGGTATCGTACGGCTGAACGATCAGGCAGTTTTGCTCCGACCAAAATTGCTGAAGCGTCAATATAATTTGCTGGAAATTCATGGACATGCCCCTCCTTGCTTCTATGTAAAATGAACAGGCGGCGGGACAACAAAAAATCCCGGTCCCTGTCCGGCATGCGGACATAGGGACGGGATCGTGCCCGCGGTTCCACCCTACTTGGCCGCACCTTGGGTTACCATGGCGGCCCACTTTTCACAGTGTTACGCTCCGGAGCGCCACTTCACCGGCTTGGAATCCCGGGCTCGCACCATCCCCGGTTCGCTTCGTTTCCGCTGGGCCGCTTACTCTTCTCCATCGCAGCGTTCCTATCGAATTGTCGAACAGAATTTCTTACAAAATGTTAGCAGACCCCTCGCGGAATGTCAATCACAAGCCGGCGCTATAGGTCGTATTTCTCCAATTGATCGAGAAACCCTCTCGCCTTCCAGCGGATATCGAGATGCCGGTCCATGAAGTCTCTCATCACGGCCTTGAGCCATGCCTTTGTCTCCGGCTTCACCTCGACATGGCCGAGCCGGCGCAGATCGGTCCGCTGAAACACGCGCAGCAGGCGAAGCACCGCTTCTGGCAACTGCTTCGCCTGCGGGTCGCGGAAGCGGCATGCCTTGCACAAAATCCCGCCCTGGGCACCGCTGAACGCAAACGGTCCTTCCGTCCGTCCACAGGAGACGCATTCGTCCAGCTGCGGCAAATAGCCCGACAGCGCAAGCAGCTTCATCTCCATAATGTGGTTAACGATCGCCGGATCCTTGCCTTCCTCCATGGCGGTGAGACCGGCATTGAGCTGCTCGAACATCCGCTCGTCCGGTTCTCCATCCGGCATGAGTCGGTCCATCATCTCGGCCAGATAGGAGGCGTGCGCCGCCTTATGCAGATCCTCGCGCAGTCCCCGGTGCGCCTCAATGATTTCTCCATGATTGAGGGAGGCGAGCGACTGCCCCTTGAACACGGCAAAATCGCCATGCGTAAACAGCTGCGCAATGGCGGTATGCCGGCTTTTGACCTTTTTGGCGCCGCGGACGATGACGCCTTGTTTGCCTGCCTGTTTTGTATAGAGGGTCAGGATCTTGTGTCCCTCCCCGTAATCCGTAGTCCGGATAACTATGCCTTCCCATCGGTATAGCATCGGCGGCATCCTCTCCCATCGATCCAGCCGAAGCCGCCTCGCCCGGCGGCCCATCCGTGCTGCTTGCTTGTCAGATTTCCATCTCCCAGCCGGGATTGGGTTCCTCTGCTGCGTCCTCTTCTTCCTCGCCTGCCCAATCGTCGGTCTCCCGGTAATGCATATACGCGTCGATCGTTCCGGTCCGTCTGAAATAGTCCCAAAAAAACTCCTTCATCAGCCAGCGCCTCCCAGAGAAAGATTGGATCCTTAACGGTTAGGATGGAACCGGAAGCCTCGCCGTATGCTATGCAATTGCTGGGAGCCGGTGGGCGGTTATGCGGCCGAGCCGCCGCCGTTAGTCGTGCCGGAATCCCAGGTCTTTGAGCGTCCGCTCCTGGTTGCGCCAATCCTTCTTAACCTTTACCCACAATTCGAGGAAGCATTTCGAGCCGAGCAGCGTCTCGATATCGGCGCGCGCTTTCTGGCCGACCTCCTTCAGGAGGGCTCCCTTCTTGCCGATGATAATGCCCTTTTGGGAATCGCGCTCCACGAAGATAACGGCCGAGATGCGCACGACGCCGTTCTCCTCTACGCGCATATCCTCGATCGCTACGGCAATCGAGTGGGGAACCTCCTCGCGCGTCAGGTGCAGAATCTTCTCCCGGATCAGCTCCGCGCATACGAATTGCTCGGGGTGGTCGGTTACCTGATCGGCCGGATAATACTGCGGTCCCTCGGGCAAATAGTTGGCCGTCTGCTCGAGCAGCGTTGTGACGTTGCTGCCGTTCAGCGCCGACACCGGAACGATCTGCGCGAAGTCGTACAATTCCTTGTACGATGCGATGATCGGCAGGAGCGCCTCGGGATGAACCTGGTCGATCTTGTTCAGCACAAGAATGACCGGCGTCTTGACCCTTTTGAGCCGTTCGATGATGAAGCGGTCGCCGCCGCCGAGCCCTTCGGCGACATCGACGAGGAAGAGGATCGCCTCTACCTCGTTCAGCGTACCCTCGGCCACTTTCATCATATAATCCCCAAGCTTGGACTGGGGCTTGTGAATCCCCGGCGTATCGAGGAAGACAATTTGATAGTCCTCGGTCGTATAGACGCCGTGAATTTTGTTGCGGGTGGTTTGGGGCTTGTCCGACATGATCGCGATCTTTTGGCCGATCACCTGGTTCATCAGCGTCGACTTGCCGACATTCGGGCGGCCGATAATCGCGACGAAGCCGGAGCGGAATGGGGGTTTGCTCATGCTGTTCCTCCGTTCATGGATAGGGTCCTCCGCCCGGGCGTCAAGCCCAGACGGGAAAATGCGGACAGCAGCACCGAGGTTCGGTCGGGAGCTGACCGATCCGTCCGAAGCTCGGTGCCGCTGTCCCCTGTTTACAGAATCGTATGAAGCCAATAAGCGAGTGCGGTCAGGATCGCGCCGAGCGCTGCGCCGAACAACAGCGTCGGGAGCGTCCGCGTCCGTCTGCGGAACAGCTGCGCCAGGAACAGCGCTGCCATACTGTAAGCGAGAAGAGCCGCCAGCGGCTCGGGCGTCAGCAGCGCGATCAAAGTCGCGAGCGAGAAGGCCGCCGCCGTCCACAGACTCGGCCGGAGCCGACGCTTCGCGCTGAATCTTGTGTCGGCGAGGACGAGCGTCACGAGAACAAGCGCGAGGTAGAGCCAGACGGCCGCCGCCGACAAGGCGGCCTCGCGCTTGACGCTTCCGGCGATGAGGCCGGCTACCGGCTCGTAGAACAGGATCGAGCCGACCGCCGCTGCAAAAAGAGCGGCGACCAGCACCGCCCCCGCCGCCACGTCCTTGGCGATCTTCGCCAAAGGGTGCCGGTCAGGCATCGCCAGGTCAACCGCTTTTTCTACCGCCGTATTGATCAGCTCGGTCACGATGACGAGCGTAATAGCCGCAAGCAGAAACAGAATCTCCAGCTTGCCGAGCCGGAGCCAGAGGGCGGACAGCAGAGCGACCAGCGATGCAGCGAAGTGGAACTTCATGTTCCGCTGCGTCGCTAACGCATGTTTGAGGCCCTCGTAGGCATACCGGAAGCTTCGGGACCAGCGGGGTGCGGGTTTCACCGGGTCAGCCCCGCCTCCTGAAGTACCTTTTCCTGTTTCTCCGTCATGCGCGCTTCGTCCTCTTCCGTCTGGTGGTCGTAACCGATCAGATGCAGGAAGCCATGGACGAAGAGGAAGCCGACTTCACGTTCGAACGAGTGGCCATACTCCTCCGCCTGCTCGATCGCTTTGGGGATCGAGATGACGATGTCCCCGATCTGTTCCTCGCCGAACCAGCCTTCCATGACGTCCTCGTCGTCGGAGATCGTCTCGAGATCTCCGTAGAGGATCTTCATCTCGTCGGCGCCTTCTTCCCGCATCGGGAACGAAAGCACGTCGGTCGGCTTGTCCATTCCGCGGTAATTGCGGTTCAGTTCCTGGATCTGGTCGTTATTCACGAAGGTGAGCGTCACCTCGCCGAGCTCGATCTGCTCCTCCCTGCCCGCAATCTGCAGCAGCTGCTGCAGCTGGTTGATCAAGGTGTCGCTTATCTCGCGCGCTTCCTGCTCATTGGTCCATTCCAGTACAAGTGCCATGGTCACGCCTTCCCTTCTTCTTTGGATTTGGTGGACAGCTCCTGCGGATATTCGATACGGGCATGGAAGATGCCCATCAGCGTCTCCTTGAGCGCCTTGGCGATCGTATCCAGCTCGCGGATCGTCAGGTCGCATTCGTTGAACTGCCCGTCGTCGAGCCGATCCTTGATGATCTTGTGTACCATCGAGTCGATCTGCTCGATCGTCGGATGGCGGAGCGAACGGACGGCCGCCTCCACGCAGTCGGCGATGCCGACGATGGCCGCTTCCTTGGACTGCGCCTTCGGCCCGGGATACCGGTACTCTTCCTCGGTCGGCGGCTCCAGCCCTTTCTCCTCGGCCTGTTTGACGGCCTTGTAATAAAAGTATTTGAGCAGCGTCGTGCCGTGATGCTGTTCCGCAATGTCGCGGATCGGCTTGGGAATCTTCTGCTCGCTCAGCATCTCGACACCGTCCCTCGGATGGGCGGTAATGATCGCCTTGCTCAGGTCGGGCTCGATCTGGTCGTGCGGATTGTCCATCTGCATCTGGTTCTCGATGAAATAAACAGGCCGCTTCGTCTTGCCCACGTCATGGTAATAGGCACCGACCCGGCACAGCAGGCCGTTCGCGCCTACCGACTCGGCGGCGGCTTCCGCCAAATTGCCGACCATCACGCTGTGGTGATAGGTGCCCGGCGCCTCTGTCAGAAGCTTGCGCAGCAGAGGCAGATTCGGGTGCGACAGCTCGACGAGCTTGAGCGGCGAGAGAATGCCGAACAGCATTTCGAAGAACGGCAGCAGTCCGATGACGAGTACCGCGGTGACGAGGCCGCCCGCCGCGGAGAAAGCAAAGGCAAACGACAGCTGCTTGAGCGTCCACTCGCTGTCGAGGAGCGACAGCGCCAGCACGGCCACGCAGCCGAGCAGCGAAATCATGATGCCCGCGCGCAGAATGGTCGTCCGCTGGCTAGCCTTGTGGACGGAGAAAATCGCCGCGAAGCAGACGACGAGCGAGACGAGCATATAGCGGTAATCGAACACCCGCTCCGCGTCCAGGTTGAAGACGATACCCGCCAGCAGACTGAACAGCACGGCGGTAATGAACGCGAACTGGGCGTCCAGCAGAATGAGAGCGAGCACGCTCCCAAGCGCGAACGGAGCCAGGAACCCGATGAACGGATATTCCAGATTCTGTCCGAGCGACACGATTCGGAGGCCGAGAAGGGCCATCACGTAGATCAGCATAAGCATGCCGAGCTGGATATTGTTGCTCTGCAGCGGCAGCTTGCTCTGCCGCACGAACTGATGGAGCACCAGCACGAGCAGCGCCACGAGCAGCATTAAGCCGGCATGATGGCGGTAATCGGTCTCATCCTTGAGCAGATTGAGCTTATCCAGCCGCTGATAGATCTCCTCGGTGACGACCTCGCCCTTGTTAACGAGCACGTCGTTCTTGTTGATCAGAACCGGCTTGGTGTTCTCCCGCGCCTGCACGCGCGCCTCTTCGGTCGCCTTGGCGTCGAGAAATTTGTTGGGGGTGATGGCGAATCGTGCCAGTTCCTGCACCATTTCCCGGGAAGTATTCTTGGCCAGATTGGAGGAGTTAACGAGCTCGGTCACTCTCGTGCGGACGTTCTGGGCGTCTGTGATCGGGTCGTTCATCAGCTTGTTCACGATCTCCAGCGTAACCGGCTCCATCGCCGCAAGGTCTTCCTTGGTCAGGCGGGGAAGCTTGTAGAAGCTCTCCTCGGCCATCTTGTACTGCTGCTCCTGGAGCTGCTTCTTCATCTCCGCCAGCAAATTGTCGTTGTACTTCCCGGAGAGCTGCGCGACCGCGCGGTCCACGTGGTCATTATACTCGGACGGGAATAAATTCCGGTACAGATTCGCCTTGATCTCGACGGTCATCTCCTGGTCGGCGTTGTTCATCTCGAGCTTGTCGAACAGCAGCTCGACCAGCTGGTCGTTGCGGACCGAGACGGTCCGGTAAACCGGCTGCACCCGGGCCGCCGCCTCTTCCTTGGCCTTCTCCGTGGCGATCTCGTTCGGGATTTGCCAGGGAGCGACGATCGTCTTCTCGCTAACCGTGTTGGGCCGGATATCGTACGTTTGCGGAACCACCTTGCCGAGCAGGGAGGCATAGAGAATCAAAGCCAATGCGACGAACAGGAAGAACCTGACCAGCCCGCTGGTCCTCCAGCCGGTCTGTCGGGAGGCGGTGTTTGGTTTTAGGGACGCGTTTCCGAACATGGACCTCAGTCCTCTCTATCCATGCTTTTCCTGTTCGAGGTTGTAGGCGGTGATGATCTTCTGCACAAGGGAATGGCGGACGACATCTTGTTCCGAAAAATAAATAAAGCCGATCTCTTCGATTCCGCGGAGAATCCGCTCCGCTTCGACCAGGCCCGAATGCTTGCCGCGCGGCAGGTCGATCTGCGTCACATCTCCGGTTATCACCATCTTCGAGCCGAAGCCAAGACGCGTCAGGAACATCTTCATCTGCTCGGGGGTGGTGTTCTGGGCTTCGTCCAGAATTATGAACGAATCGTCCAGCGTACGGCCCCTCATATAAGCAAGGGGAGCGATCTCAATCAGTCCCCGTTCCAGCGATTTGGCCACCTGCTCGGGTCCGAGCACGTCGTTAAGTGCATCATACAATGGCCTCAAATAAGGGTCAACCTTTTCCTGGAGGTCCCCCGGAAGGAAGCCGAGGCTCTCGCCCGCCTCAACAGCGGGCCGCGTGAGGATAATCCGCTTGACGCGCCCTTCCTTGAGGGCGGTTACCGCCAGCACGACGGCCAGGTAGGTCTTGCCCGTGCCGGCAGGGCCTATGCCGAAGACGATATCCGACTTGCGGATCCGGTTCACATACTGCTTCTGACCGATTGTCTTGATCCGGATCGGCTTGCCGCGGTGCGTCGTCGCCACTTCCCCCTTGAACAGGTCCAGCAGCTGCTCGACCATGTTCTGCTTGGCCAATTCAAGCGCGTAGGTAACATCCCGCTCCGACAAGACATAGTTATTGCGAATCAGTTCAAGGAGCACCGCGAACAGCCGCCCCAGCCGGTCGGCCTCCTCCGCCTCGCCTTGAATGACCAGCTCCTCCTCGCGGGAAAACAGCTTGGCCCCGGTCTGCGCTTCGATCAGCTGCAGAAACTTATCTTGTGGTCCGAACAATGCCAGACCTTCTGCCGTGTTCTTAAGTGGAATTTTGACAATGCGTTCGCGTTCGGTCAACAGGCCTCAGTCTCCTTGGTTTATCAATATCGTTAGTATACGTAAGATATTAGCGCAGAATCCGCAAAAAAGAAAGCGAGACCCCGGGGCTTCTCCCCGCCGGTCCCGCCTGTTCGGCCTCGTCTTGCGTGCCGGCTTGCCCTTCGCAGGTCTGCCCGGTCTGGCTGAGAAGCTCAGGCTCCCGGCCGGATCGAGCCTCTCGTCTTGCGTGCAAGCTTGCCCTTCGCTGGGATGCCCCGTCAGGCCCTAAGAAGTCTGGAATTCCGATGGTTAGGCCCAGCCTTGTCCTGCTCGGAATAGATCGTCCCTCAATCAGGGAGAAGCGAGCAGCTGCTCTGTGTCGATCCGCTCCTCCACCTCGAAATGGACGGTCAGCAGCAGCTTGCCGTTCTCCTCGCGCTGCGACAGAATCTTCTCTCCCGTAATCCTTGCCTCTTCCCCCGCTCCGGCAAGCACATCGGCGCGGCCCCTCTCGAGACCGGCAGCTAGCGCTTCCTCCGGGCGGATTGCCAGCTCCGATTCCTTGACCTCCTTGACCTCCTCGGTCAGCCAGCCGACGGGCAGCACATAATTCCGCCAGTGTAACGTCTTGCGGTCCGGAATGGTCTCACTTCGGGAGTAGTCCTCTTTCCCGTAGCCGGTGATCTGAAGCGCCCGGGAGCCGAACACGAGATAGAACCGCTTGTACTGCTCGCCGGTATACGTTTTGAGCGTGCGGGAGAGCGGCACCTCGATGTCGCTCGTGTACCAGACGAGCCCCTTGACCTTGCCCGAGGCGGCTACCAGCTGCTGGTTCCCCCCTTCGGCGCCGATCAAGCCCGACACGAGCACGTCCCCCTGGCGGACATACGAATGGGGTTGAACGAGCGGCTTCCCCTTGTCCGCCAGAATCTCGGTAATGATCGCGTTTTTGGAAGCGATCAGATGGCGCGGTCCCGTCAGCTGGCGCGGATCGGGCCGCGTGGATTCCACAACGCGGATGTGTACATGCGTCCCCTCCACCTCGACGCCGACCCAGGCCGCGTCGGGCAGGCGGCGGTGAAGCTCCGACGCCATCTTGTCGGGGTCCTGCAGCCGGAATTTCCACTGCAGCCGGTAGATGCCGATTTCCCCGGCCTTGTCCAGGACGACGTCCTCTCCCAGCTTCTCGAGGCCCAACACTTCCACCTTCCAGACGACCGACGTCAGTAGAAATAGCCCCAGTAGAAAACCCAGCAGCCCAATAGCGAACGTCTTGCGCTTGCCGATCTTCACGAGCAGGAACGGAAAGCCCGCTCGCTCCATGACATGCACCCGGCAGCCTGTCCGTTTCAAAAGCGGCCGCAAGCGAAAAAAATCGCTCACAGGCATCGAAGCCCGGGCCGATTCCGCTCCGGTCATCCGGACATCCCACAGGGTAAACCGCTCCGCCACCGCGAGATTGAGCAGCTGCTCAATTCCGGTGCCCCGAAACGCCACGGTCACATATCCTCTCAGCCTCATCAATCCATTCGGTCGCACGCCTGACACCTCTTTTTTTACTCGTTATGGAGGAGCTGGATTCCCGCAATCACGCCTTCAATGAAGACTTCGTCCGGCAGAATCGCGCGCATGACCAGGTCCCGGCCCCGCACCTCGAGCTCTCCCTTGCTCAGCGACAGCCGCAGCAGCTCGCTCGTGAATTGCAGCACGCCGCGGTGATTTTCGATATACAGCTGCCGGTCGCCGATCATCGTCAGCCTTGGCAGGTCGAGGGTTACATCCTGGGGCACATCGAGCATTTTCGCTGTGAGTGAATGAAGTCGTTTTTTGAGGCGGCCCATGCTTCCCTCATCCCCTCCCGGACAGATGGCTTTTTACCACTTTATGCACAGAGCCCGGCAGATATGAAGAGAACCCAGGATAGGAAAGGGACAAGCGCAAAAAACTCCCGCCAGCGTCTGCCTGGCGGGAGTGAAGCGGAAGCGAACGTTATTGGAGAAAGAGTTAGGGACGAAGGCTAAGACGAAGGAGCTTGTCGTCTCCGCTGGCCGGCGTTCCCCGCCCGTCCCGGTTGTTCGTCAGAATGTACAGCGAGCCGTCCGGGCCTTCCGTTACGCTGCGTAGACGGCCGTAGACGCCCTGGAGCCATAGCTCGGCCGCCGCTACCCGGTCAGACTGCGGGCCTTCCAGCCGGACGCTCATCAGCTGCTGGCCGCGCAGCTGGGCGATAACCAGTCGGCCGGCCCACGGCCCACGGGTGACAAAGGTCATGCCGGATGGCGCCCATGTCTCCTTGCCGCTGTGCAGAAGAGGCGGTCGCAGCGGCGTCCCTCCCTTCTCACCGGTTTTGTCGCCCTCGATGAGCGGCCAGCCGTAATTGGCTCCCGGCTCGATCCGGTTCAGCTCGTCATGAGCGGACTGGCCGTGCTCCGAGCTGAAAAGCGCTCCGGTGCCCGGCTGCCAGGCGAGGCCCTGGGGGTTGCGATGCCCCCAAGAATAGACCGGCGACCCGGGGAACGGGTTGTCCGCCGGAATGGCGCCGTCCGGCTGCAGCCGCAGCAGCTTGCCCCCAAGGCTTGCCCGGTCTTGGGCCAACTCGGGCTCGTAGCGCTCTCCTGTCGTGACGTACAGCATGCCGTCCGGGCCGAACCGGATCCGTCCGCCGTTATGGTTCGTATCTCCGGGGATATTCTTGATCAGCACCCGATCGAGGACGATGCCTCCGGCTGTTTCCTTGAGCCGGAGCACTCGGTTCTGGACCTGCCCGTCCTCGCCATAGCTGTGGTAGACATACATATACCTGTTGTCGGCAAACCGGGGATCGAGGGCGAGGCCGAGCAGCCCGCCTTCCCCCCGGCTGAGGAACGGATCGGTGAACTTGAAGACCGGCTCGGCCTCCAGGACGCCGTTCTTCATCACCCGGATCTGTCCGGGCCGCTCCGTCAGGAACGCCCGCCCGTCCGGCGCGAATACCAGTTCCCAAGGGACGTTCAGCCCTTCCGCCGCTACCTCGACCGTGTAGGGGAACGCCGACGGATTGCCCGCATGCGGCGCCGTGTTCGCGGAAGGAGCGGCCGACGGAGCAGCCGTCTTCCCGCGCTCTTGCGCTGGGGGAGAAGAGGACGGCGGAGATGCCGCCTCCTCCGAGCAGCCAGCGAGCAGCGCTAGACCAAGAGCGGGTGCCAGCCAGACGGCAGACAGCGGGAGGCCGCCCCTTCGTCTGGCTCCCTCCGCCTGGGGAACGCCCATCCACTGTACCGTTTGCGGCTTGGTTACTTTTCCGGAAGCGGAAAGCCGGCGCAGCCTGTTCGGGCAAAGAGAATTCCTCGCGTCCTCCCGGTTAGGTTCCACTTGATTACTCATCCGCTTTCCTCCTCTTTCTTGCCATCCACACACGGCCCTTTGCGTATCATGCCAAGTCCCACAAGGGCTTTTCCAGGCATTGCGTGCCCCCCATAAGCCCACTGTTCGCTCTGGTACTTTGGTTGCATCTAGAAAATGCAGCCGCTACCGGTTCCGGTGCGTTGCGTGCTCTTGCGAAAGCCACATCCTAGCTGTTCCGGTGCGTAACGTGCTCTTGCAAGAGGCCACCCCGATCGTTCTAACCCTTGCCGCTCTCTTGCAAGGATCGGTCGTCCCTCTGCGCCGCCCCGCCTCCCGGCCCAGCGCAAAGACCCCTTCCGGATAACCCGGAAGGGGCTGCTTGCTCAGCGCCGATGCGGCCGTCGCGCGCGCGGCGGCCCGAGCACCTCGGCCCACATGAGGCCGCGGCGGGCATCTTCGGCCGACGGCACCGGCCGGTCGCCGGAGAACGGCGCCTCCGGCGCGGCGCCGAGCGGCCGCTGCCGGGCGTGGTCCGACCCGGCTGCCGCGGCGGGCCGGGGGCGCGCCGGGGCGGCCGGGCGGCTGCCCTCTGCCGGCATAGCTCCGGCAGCGCGGCGCTCCTCCTCGGCCCAGCTCCGGCCGGACAGCTCGCTCCAGCGGCCGTCGTCCGCCGGCTCCGGGCGCTCGGCCGCAGCGGGCCGCTCGGCGTGAGCGGGCCGGTCCGTGCCGGAATCGCCGGCGGCGCGGCGGGCTTCGCCTTGCGGAGCAGCCTGCCGCGGTGCATCGCCGCGACGGGCGAGCGTCCGGCCGGGCCCCTGCCCGAACGGCGGCATGCTGCTCGGCGGCCGGCCCGGACGGCCTTTGCCTTGTTGTTCGTCCTTCCTCGGCTTCAGCATGGAGAACAGGACGAACACGATGAACAACAGATAGTAGTGGCGCAGCAAAAACTCGATTATGGCCATCGCTTAAGTCCCTCCGTTTCGACCGGAAGGCCGGCGGTTATTCGTGACCCGACTTGTTGTCGTCGGGAGCCTTGCCGAACGAATTGCGCATCTGCGTATCGGCATTCAGGTTCTGCATGTTCAAGTAATCCATGACTCCGAGCTTGCCCTCGCGCAGAGCTTCGGACATGGCAAGCGGTACTTGGGATTCGGATTCGACCACCTTGGCCTTCATCTCGACGACGCGCGCCTTCATCTCCTGCTCCTGGGCGACCGCCATCGCGCGGCGCTCCTCGGCCTTCGCCTGGGCGATCCGCTTGTCGGCTTCGGCCTGCTCGGTCTGCAGATGCGCTCCGATGTTCTTGCCTACATCCACGTCCGCGATGTCGATCGACAGAATCTCGAATGCGGTCCCTGCGTCCAGTCCTTTGCCGAGAACGGTACGGGAGATCAGGTCCGGATTCTCAAGAACGTCCTTGTGGGAATTCGAGGAACCGACAGTAGTAACGATGCCTTCGCCGACACGGGCGATGATCGTTTCCTCGCCGGCGCCGCCGACGAGCCTCTCGATATTGGCCCGCACGGTAACCCGCGCCTTGACCTTCACTTCGATACCGTCCTTGGCGACGGCGGCGACGACCGGCGTCTCGATGACGCGCGGGTTAACGCTCATCTGGACGGCCTGCAGAACGTCCCGGCCAGCCAAGTCGATGGCGGCGGAGCGCTCAAAGCTGAGCGGGATGTTCGCCCGCTGGGCGGCGATGAGCGCGTTGACGACGCGGTCAACGTTGCCCCCTGCCAGGTAATGGCTCTCAAGCTGGTTGATCGTCAGCCCGAGACCGGCTTTGGTCGCCTTGATGAGCGGGTTGACGATCCGGCTCGGGGTAACCCGCCGCAGCCGCATGGCGACGAGGGTGAAGATGCCTACCCGCACGCCCGAGGCGAGCGCCGAGATCCAGAGCATCACCGGGAAGAAACTGAAAAAGACAGACAGCGCAATAATAATCAGCACGACAATCAAAAGCGTAAAAATAGTCGGATCCATAGCGTCCCTCCGAAATCATAGTCTTAAGTCATTCCGTTCCTGCTTGGAGGAGCGGTCCCGCCGTCAGGCCGGCCCCCGCTCCTCCGAATCGAGCTTCTTCACGACGACGCGCGTGCCGTCCACGAGCACGACCTGCACCTGGCTGCCCGCCGTGATGAATTCCCCGCCGGTGACGACGTCCACCCGCTCCTCGCCGATCATGGCCGAGCCCGACGGACGAAGCGAAGTAGCGGCAGTCCCCGTCTGCCAGAGCAGATAGTCGCGGGACGAGGAGGAGCTGTAGCCGCTTTCGGCGGTAAGCGCATCCTTCAGGATGAATTTGTTCCAGACGCCTTTATGCTTGAAAATACGCAGCACGATCACGATGACGACGAGCGCCAGCAGCGCTGCAATTCCCAGAGAACGGAAGGCGTCCCCCGTATCGTAGGCAGCCAGCACGACTCCGCTCACGAGTGAGACGGAACCGGCCAAAGCCAGTATTCCGAAGCCCGGCAGGAAGATCTCGAGTAGGAGAAGCACCAGGCCCAGTACGAACAGGACGATCTCCTCCACACCCGCGAAGCCGGCAATATAATGCCCGAAGAAATAGAGCCCGAAGCCCAAGGTGCCCAGGATTCCCGGAAGGCCGAAGCCCGGGACGAACAGCTCGATCGCGACGCCGGCGATCCCGACGAGCAGAAGCAGAGTGCGGACGAGAGGCGACGTCAGCCATTTGGCCGCCTTCTCGGCGGCGGTGAGCTCCACGTGCAGCAGCGTAAGCCCCGGCTTGCCCGCTGCCTGCAGTACGTCGTCCAGCGTAGCCCCTATTTTCTCCGAGTAGCCGACCTTGACCGCCTCCTCGGCGGTGAGCGACAGAATCTCTCCTTGCGCCTTGGTCCGGTTCAGCTGGGGCAGCTGCACCGTAAATGCCGGGTCGACCATCGCCTGCGCGATGTCGGCATTGCGCCCTCTCATTTCGGCTGCGGCCCGCACGAGGCTAACCCAGTACGAGACCTGCTTCGGATTGTCTACGAGCTTGCCCGTGCTATCCACCATGGCGGCGGCTCCGATCGAGCTGCCTGGCTCCATGACGATCCGCTCCGCGTTCATGGCGATATAGGTGCCGGCCGAGGCGGCCCGCCCGTGCACGAAGGCTATGGTCGGAATGCTGCTTTCGCGAATCAGCTTGCCGATGCCCAGTGCCGAGTCCAGTTCCCCGCCCAGCGTGTCGATATCCAGAATCACAAGCGCGGCTCTCGCTTCCTCGGCCTCACGGAATCCCCTCTCCAGGAAGCTCTGCAGCCCGCTCTCCACCGTCTGGTGTACCGGCAAGACGACTGCCGTATTGCCGGGTTCATACGCCTTCTTGCTTTCGGCCCGCGCCTGCGCGGCGGGCAGGACGGCCGACAACAGCAGCACGGCCATCAGCAGGAAGCGTACCCAACGGGTTCTTATCATATGTATCCGCTCCTCCTTTCCCGCATACCGTTAGTCCTGCATATCGGTTAATACGGAACATGGGGAAAGACGTTTCAGACTTAAACAAAAAACACTCCCAGCAGTCGGACAAACCGGCTATCAAGGAGTGCTTCAGTTTATTGCGTGGTAGAAAGAGCTTGTTGGACAAGCTGGTTGACTAGCTTGCCGTCCGCCCGGCCCTTTACCTTCGGCATAAGCGCGCTCATCACTTTGCCCATCTCCGCTTTAGAAGAAGCGCCTGTTTCTTGGATGGTCTGCTGTACAAGAACTCTAACCTCTTCTTCTGTCAACTGCTGCGGGAGAAACTCGGCAATGATCTCGATCTCAGCCTTGGCTTGTTCTGCCAGATCGTCACGGCCCGCTTTATCGAATTCTTGGAGGGAATCCCTGCGCTGTTTGATTTCACGATTCAATATATCAAGCACTTGGTCATCATCCAGCGTAGTTCGCTGATCGATCTCTATATTCTTAATCGCGGAGCGAATCATGCGGATTACGGAGAGTCTGAATTTGTTCTGGCTCTTCATCGCTTGTTTCATATCTTCGTTCAATCGATCGCTTAAGCTCATGATGAGTCCTCCTAGAACTTCCGCTTGCGTGCTGCCTCAGACTTCTTCTTGCGCTTTACGCTAGGCTTCTCATAGTGCTTGCGCTTTTTGATTTCAGCCAGAACGCCATCTTTGGCAATGGAACGCTTGAAGCGGCGAAGAGCAGCATCAATTGTTTCGTTTTTGCGAATTCTCGTTTCCGACACCAGATTTCCCTCCCTCCGAACAGACCGTCCAAGACCATAAAACACGGTTATCAAACTTCATTATAGATGAAACAGAAACCGGGTGTCAACCTACCGATTCACACGCACGCAGGACACGCAAAAAAGGCGGCCCGGCCGCCTATTCCTGGCTGTTGGCAGGCCCCAGCTTGCTCCCGCCCAGCAGATGAAAATGAAAATGGAACACGACCTGGCCGGAGTCCTTGCCGCAATTGTTGACGAGGCGGTAGCCCGTCTCGGCGACCCCGAGGTCTTTTGCCAGCTTCTGGGCGACGCGGTGAATTTCCGCGATGTCCTCCCAGTCTTCCTCCTGCACGTCGTTCATCGATTCGATGTGCTTGCGCGGAATGATGAGCGCATGAACGGGAGCCGCCGGCTGAATGTCATAGAATGCGACTACCTTGTCGTTCTCGAAGATCTTGTTGGAAGGAATCGAGCCCTGAGCAATCTTGCAAAAGATACAATCCAATGCCACTACCTCCACTAAACGCAGTCTAATAGATCCATAATAGCGAAAAAGGAAAGGCGAGTCCACTCGAGAGGACGGCTTGTCCATTTGCATCAGGATTCCTCTCCCGGAAGGCGTCTACTATGTTTCACCTGGGACGAAGACGGACGGCGAAAAGCCGGTCCCTTCCGACTTGCACGAAAGTGAACCGGCGGACAGGCACCCCGGTCTCCGCGCCAATCGGCCGTCCGGAAGCGGGGTAGGAAGCTGTTCTTAATAGTAGAACAGCAGCGACAATGTGCCGCCAGCATATGCATGGCTTGGTGAATGGATATCCGATAGAGCGGCCCGCGGCTATTTTAGTCCGGTGATGGTAATGCCCTCAATAAACTTCTTCTGCACGAAGAAGTACAGAATGACAATTGGCAGTGTAAAGATGGTGGAGGCCGCCATCAGCTGGCCCCAGGCGACCTTGTTCTCCTGAATGTACTGCTTTAGGCCGATAGAAAGCGTCCACTTGTCGGGATCGTTCAGATAGATCAGCGGCCCCTGGAAATCTCCCCACGCTCCCAAAAAGGTGAACAGTCCCACCGTCAGCAAGGCTGGCTTGGACAGAGGAAGCACGATTTGCGCATAAATGCGCAGCTCGGACGCCCCGTCTATTTTTGCGGACTCGGTCAGCTCATGGGGAATGCCCAGAAAAAACTGCCTCAGCAAGAAGATATAATAGGCGAGTCCCGTGCCGAACCAGGAGGAGAGCACGATCGGCCAATACGAATTCGTCAGGTCGATCTTGTTGAACATGACATAGATTGGAATCATCGTAACCTGAAACGGCAGCATCAGCGTACTCAGCATAATGTAGAACAGTCCGTTGCGCCCTTTGAAGTCGATCTTGGAGAAGCCGTAGGCCACCAAAGGAGCGATGACGACGACGCCGAGCACGCAAAGGGCGGCGATCCAGATGGTGTTGCCCATGTAGCGGAAATATGGAATGGCGTGAATCGCTTTGGTGTAGTTCTCCCATTGGATGGCGCCCGGCAGCCATTGAACCGGCACGACGAAGATCTCGTCGTCGGTTTTGAGCGACGTCAGGACAAGCCAGACGAAAGGCATCAGGAACAGGAGGCCGACGAGCGTCAGCACGAGATGGCTCATCGCCTTCCTGGCGGCTCCGCTCCGTCTTCTAGCGGCAGAACGCGGCGCTGCGGCTGCGTCTGCCGATTGCGGCGAGGCATTCATTAGCGGTCACCTCCGTAATACACCCATTTGGCTGAAGTCTTGAAGACGAGAATCGTCAGGGCGAAGACGACGGCGAACAGCAGCCAGGCCATTGCCGACGCATACCCCATGCGAAGGAATGAGAAGGCCGTCTGGTAGAGATACACCCCGTAAAAGAGAAGGGAATTCTCCGGTCCTCCGATCGCCTGCCCGTTACCTTCGGCGAAGACATAGCCTTGCGTGAACAGCTGCAGCGTACCGATGATGCCCATGATGACCTGGAACAGCGTCATCGGGGAGATGGCGGGGAGCGTGATCTGGCGGAATTTCTGCCAGGCGTTCGCCCCGTCGATCTCCGCCGCTTCGTAATACATCCGCGGCACCTCCTGCAGCGCTGCGAGATACATGATCGTCGCCGTACCGGTTCCCCAGAAGCCCATCAGCACGAGCGCCGGCTTCGTCCATTTCGGGTCGAGCAGCCAGTTCGGCTGGGGCAGGCCGATCCGCCCGGCCAGCTCGTTGATGAGCCCGTACTGGGCGTTGAGCAGCCACATCCACAGGAGCGTGGCCGCCACGATCGGAACAAGCGTAGGCAAGAAGTAGATCGTCCGGTAGATAGACTGTCCCTTGACGTTCCGGTTCAGCAGCAGGGCGATCGCAAGCGCGAAGGCCAGGTGCGGGAACAGTCCGAAGATAGTCATAAACAACGTATTGTAGAGCGAGAGCCATACTTTTGGATCGTCGAACAGCTCCTTGTAATTCGCCGCGCCGACCCATTCCGGCGGCGTGAACAGGCTGTACTCCGTCAGGCTGTAATAAAAAGAGGAAAGGATCGGATACAGCTGGAACAGCAGCAGGCCGGCGAGCCAAGGACTGATGAACAGCAGGCCGACCAGCAGGCGCTTCCGCTCTCTGCGCCGGATTCCGATTTGATTGCCGGCATTCATCCGCAAGTCCCCCCTGTCAGTTGGAATGAAGAACAGCAGAAAGCGAGCTCCTGCTGTTCTTAGGAACGCTTATTTCTTGGCCGCTTTGTCCGCCTTGGGCTGGATTTTGGCTACGACGGCATCCATCGCCTGCTGCGCGGTCTGCTGCCCCTTGAGCGCTTTTTCCGTCTCCTCGGACAGCGCCTGCAAGTATTCGTTGATGTAGATGCTGTTCGGGAAGCCGTTCAGGTTTTTGCTCTTGGCGCTTTCATAGAACTCCCACATCGACTTCAGCGACTCGTTCTTGGTCAGCTTGGGATTGTCGAGCGCCTTGAGGAGCACCGGAATTGTCTTGACCTCGGTTGCATACCGAATCTGGACATCCTCGGACAGCAGATACTGCATGAAGGTCCATGCCTCGTCGGCGTGCTTCGCTTTCGCTGGGATGAACATAGCGACGGGACTGACCATCCCCGAGTTTTTGAGCTCCGGACGGTCCTGCGGATAAGGGAACGGTGCGACGCCCAGCTCGCCGTTCTCGCCGCGCTGGTCATTGTACTTGTTCTCCCAGCCAATCATCATGCCGAGCTTCCCGGACAGAATCGGATCCTGCGGAGTGTTGGCTTTTCCCATCCCCGATTTGAATTTGGCGATCGCCTCGTTGCCGAATTCCTTGTAGAACGATGCCTGGTAGGCGATCGAATCGACGTTCGCCTTTTGATTCGCCGTCAGCTTGCCCTTGCCGTCCTCCCAGCTTCCTCCGAAGATGATCGGCCAGAAGACGTTGTCGATCCACGGATAATCGGGAATGAAGCCGATCTGCGTGATGTTCCCCTTGTCGTCCTTCTTGGTCAGCTTCTTGGCCGCATCGAGGAGCTCCTCGAGCGTCTCCGGCGGCTTGGCGATGCCGGCCTCCTGGAACATCTTTTTGTTGTAGAACAGCTTGTTGGACATGCTCATCGAAATCGGGAAGCCGTGCAGCTTGCCGTCCACCTTCATCCGGTCGAGAGCGGCGGGAATGATAGTCTCCGTCTGGAAGCCGCTCGTCTTGATCTTCTCCTCCAGGTTCAGCACCGCTCCCGCTTCGGACCAGGGGCCGATGTTGTTCCAGTACGTCATGACCAGATCGGGAGCGTTCCCGCCCGAAATGGCGGTCAGCTGCTTCTGCGGATCCTGGCTGCTGAGCGTCTTGACGCTGATGGCATCCTGGCTCGTGTTGAACGACTGCGCAATGCCGTCCAAAATTGCGGCGGCCTCGCCCGTGAGCGGATTCCAGAATTGGATTTCGACCTTTTCTTTCGGCTTCTGGGAACCGCCGGGCTGCCCCGAGCCGCCCGCTTGAGCGGGCTCACCGGATTTGGAGCAGCCGCCGAGCGCTCCGGCGGCCAGCAGTCCCGCCAATACGACGAGCATCGCTTGCTGCTTCTTTCCACGTTTCAATAGACTCACCCTTTCGGACAATTTGGTTAACGCCGTTTCGGTGACGATGCGGCTTCATCGGATGGTTTTTTCCGTGAGCGTCAGCGGCTCCTCCCTGCGAGGAACGACTGAATCTGCCGCTGCAGCTCGGTCTGGATGGCGTCCAGCGCCGGACCCGCTTCCCGCTCCAATTGGACAAAGGTGGCTTCTGGGTCGACGACCCCGTTGAACAGCGGCGAATAAAATTCTGCCTCCAGCCGGACATACCGGTTCAGCTCGGCCAATACGGGAGCGGGATCGAACGCAAAGCCCGTCAGCAGATCCGGCTGAAAGAAATCGGGATCGCGGAGTGCCCGCTCAAGCTCCCCGGCCATTCCCTCCTCCTTCAGCAGCCGATCGTCGGTCGGATTCCACAGCCAGACGAATGGAGCTTGGGCGTAGCGGTTGCTGAGCTGGCGATAGCCGTCCGGCCCGTCCGCTTCCCAGTGGACTCCCTCCAGCCCATAGGCAAGCAGATCATAATTTTCCTTGGTGTTGGCCCAATTGAGAAACTGGATCGCCGCTTCCTTCTGCCCGCTGCGGACCGGCACGGCGAGAAAATTCCATTGAGCGAAATCCGAAACTGCCTCTCCCCGAGCGGGGCGGTAGAACGTGAGACTTTCGTACTCCGCCTGCGGCGCATGCTCGCGCACCTTCTGCTGATAGCCGGCGCTCACGCCGAGATTGCCGGTCGGAAAGGCCGCTACCGTTCCGAATCGCCCGGGAGACTGAAAATCCTTCACGCCAAGCACGTTGGCATCCATAATGCCGTCCACGTACAGCCGGCGCGCTTCCGCGATCCAGGCGCGAACTGGGGAATCCTTCTCCTTCAGCACATTGTGCACCTTGCCGTCGTTGCCCTGGTAATAGAGCATCAGACTGCGGCTGAGTGCCTCAGTCGGCCGGATCTGGGTCGGATCGTCGTAATGCCGGAACGCCGCGAGGCTGTACAGCTGCTGGGAGGGAGAGCCCGCCGCGATGAGCGGAGTCATGCCCGGCAGCTTTTCCTTCACTTCATAGGCGAACCGGATCAGCTCGTCGTAGCTGCGGATTGGAGGAATGCCGAGCTTCTCCCGGATATCCTTGCGGACGTAATAGGAATGTCCCATTTGGTAGGAGTTCCCGAGCGGCACTGCCATGATCTTGCCGCTCACGCGGTTGGCCTCCCACATCTTCTCCGGCCGCTTGGCCAGCACGGCCGGGCCATACCGGCTGAGCAGGTCGTCTAGCGGTGCATAAAACCCGCTCGCGATCATTTCGCCAAGGTGAAGCCAGGGGGCGTCGAATACGAGGTCCAGGTCGGTGCCGGAGGCAAGCAGCACCTGCGAGGTGCGCCCGTAATCGTTCCACGGCACGAACTTTACCTCGATGCGCAGGTTCAACTCCTTCCGAAGCCGCTTCTCCGCCTCCTGCATCACGAGAGGAAAGTCCGCGGATGCTTCTCCCGGGAGGAGGAGCCGGATCGTTGCCGGATCAGCGGCCGTCACGGATGCGGGTCCGGTACGGAAGACGGCGAGCGTGAGACATCCTGCCGCGACGACCGCGACGGCGGCAACCATCAGCGCATGCCATGCTTTGCGTCGTAAAGTGATCGGCAAGTTCATCCCGCTTCCTCCTCCCGTTTCCCTGCGGCATGCTCCCGGTATTGGCTGGGCGTCATCCCGGTCGCCTTTTTGAAGGCGGTAAAGAAGTGGCTCCGCGTCAGAAAGCCCGATTGCTCCCCAATCTCAGCTACGGGCAGCGACGTCGTTACGAGCAGCTCCTTGACCTTGCGGATGCGCAGGTCAAGCAGATAGCCCGAGAGAGTGACGCCCTGGATGTCCTGGAAAAGCCGTCTCGCGTATTTGACCGACAGGGAGATATGGTCCGCCACGTCCTCCGCAGCGAGCAGCGGGTCCTGCAGGCGCGCCTGCAGGTAGACCTTCATCTCTTCAACCAGCCGATCCTTGCGTTCCAGGCTCTTGCGGCTCCCGAGCTGTTCCATAACGAGCAGCAGCTCGGCGTGCAGCCAGTCGCGCAGCTCCGCCAGCGTGGAGAACCGGTCCAGCTGCCGATCGATGCCGTCCACCTTCTGGAGCGCCGACAGGCTGTCGAATTCCTTCATAATCGTGAACAGAATGACCGTCAGGCGTACCCGGCATTCCGAATACCGCATGGCGGCCATCGGGCCGAACAGCTCGCCAAGCCGCTCGGCCAGCTCTTCTGTCCGGCCGGCCTTTACGGCGACGATCAGATGCTCGAGCGTTTTGGGCTCGGGAAGCGGCTGCAGCAAATTGGCATACGTCTCGTAATCCGCCTCCGTATAGATCCGGTCCTCGCCGCCGAGGAAGCGCAGCTTCGCCAGCTCGAGGCAAACGTCGTAGGCGGCGCGCAGATCATCCTCCCGGTGCTTGCGGTCGCTAAGAGCGATCGTCACGCCGAGCCCCGTCCGCGCGGCAATCCGCCGCTTCGCCCGCTCCAGCAGCTGGAGCAGCGCCTGCCATTCGCCGTCATAGCCGAGCAGCAGCACGAGGTGGTCGCCCGCCAGATCGACCGCCTCGCAGCCGGCTCCGCCGGACGCCAGAGTTTCCTCCGCGATCCGCGCTATGGCTTCCTTCCGCTGCCGGCGCGCATGCATATCCACGGACTCGGCCCATTGCCCGTACCGGTCGATCTTGAGCACCGCGAGGAACAGCGTCTCTCGTCCGGCGAGGCCCGAGGCGGCGACAGCGTCGTTGCGGACCGACTGGTTGACCCGGCCCTGCAGCACCCACTGCCGCATATACTCCGCCTTTGCGAGCGGGAACGCCGCCTGCAGCGAGCCCTTCATTTCGTCGACGCTCGTTGCGAGCCACTCAATGCCGTCCTTCAGAATCCGGTATTCGTCCCCTGGAAGCGGCCGATGCGGCCCTTTGTCCGGTTCAGCGGACAGCCGGGTGCTGACCTGCTCGGCGAGAGAGCGGAACGGACGGATGACCCGCCGGGAGTTCCAGAAGGCGGCGGCCAACAGGCAGAGCAGCACGAGTCCCGACCCGCCGAGGATGCCGTTGCGGAACGACTCGGCCTGCTGCCGAAACGTTCGGAGATCCGAGCGGGACACCACGGTCCATGCCTGGGACGCCAAAGGAGCGCGGTTGAGAAAGGGCCGCTCCTCCCCCCGTTCAGCGGCTGCCTCCGTCCCCCGCTCCGCGGAAGCCCTGCTCTCCTCGAGCACTCCTATTGCCGGGACCGCTTCCCTCTCTCCCAGAACGGGGCGATCCTGCTCGTCGAGAATCCAGATCTCGGTTCCCAGCCGCTCGTTGTTCTCGAGCAAAAACGCCTGCAGGGCTTCGCGGTCCAGCAGAACGGCCAGGTAGCCGTTCTCCGCCTTGCGGGCTGGAGTGGCCGGCACGAGCATTGCCGGATAGGTGGCCTCTCCAAGACGATGTGGGAAAAACTGAAGAAACGCCGGCGGGTCGGTCTCGAGGCGGTTCAGCATGGCGGGATCGGCGAACTGCTCGAACGGGACTACGCCGACGGCCGAATCCAGAACGGCCCTCGTGCTGCGGTTCACCAAGTAGACCCGCTTCAAAAAAGGCTCGGTCGCCATGTAAGATGAGACGATTTGAAGCGCTTCCATATTGGCGAGCGGCAAATTCCGGTCAGCCTGCAGCCAGTCCCGGATCGTGCGGTCTTCGTACATATTGAGTGAATAGGCTTTGAGCTTGCTCAGCAAAAAATCCGTCCGGCTGGCCGTCTGCGCAATCCGGTCCTGCTGAAACTCGCTCATCTGGGTATACGCGTATGCGGAAAACCGATGAGTCAGGTACAAGGAGCAGGGCACGACGATGACGGTCACCAGGATGCCGATCCATACATAGAGACGGATCGCTTGTTTGGTCAGCAGATAGCGCATGGCGAACCTCGCTTCGTTCCTTCTCCCCCCATTTCCGTGTCGCACGCCTGGCGCTTACCTCCTGCCGTCCGGCATCCCGTTAGCATCGTACCAGCCGCGGCGGTGCGCGGCCTAGTTCTCATTCGCCGGATCGGGTTCTCAATAGGCCAAAGCGTCTGCCGAAGGGGGGGATTCGGAGTTTTAGTTGTGGAGCGTTATTCCTTTAGACAGTTCGGCAAGACCTTGCCCGTTCCTCTCCCGGTTCCTCTGCACCACCTCCTCATGTAGTCCGCCAGAACTCCCCTCGAACGCAAAAAAACCGCCGTGTGCCTGCATTCGCACGCATACGGCGGTTCTCGTAACACACCTTTTATCATTTGTTGCAGCATTTCAGCCGGCCGCCTTCCCGCCTCGCGCGAAGCTCCCAGCGCGGTCTTGACGACACCTAATCGAATAGTAAGCACATGCCGCTAAAAGGTCTCCAGCTCGATCCTGCTGCCCCGTCCGGCAGCATCCGCCGGGTGGACGACCAGCCGGCGCGGCAGCCGGGCTTTGAGCTCGGGCACGTGGCTGATAATGCCGACCGTCAAGGCGTCGCTGTGCAGCTTCTCCAACGACCCGATGACCGTGTCCAGCAGCTCGGGGTCCAAGGTGCCGAACCCTTCGTCGAGGAAGAAGAATTCGAGCGGGTACTGGCCGTTCAGCTGAATCTGAGCAGACAGCGCAAGCGCGAGGGCGAGCGACGTCAGAAACGTCTCGCCCCCCGACAGCGATGCGACCGGCCGCCGAATGCCTCCGTTTGCGTCGTCGCGGATGACGAAGCCTCCCGCCGAATCGACCTCAAGCGCATAACGCTGCCGGGTCAGCTGTCCGAGCCGGCGGGACGCCTCGCGGCTCACCTGCATCAGCTGCTCCTCCGCCATGAACTCGACGAAGGCGTTGCCTCTCAGCACGGTTTGGAGCTTGCCGAGACGGCCCGCTTTCCGTTCCGCCGCGAGACGCTTCTCCTCAAGCGACCGCCAGTGGGCGTGCTTCTTCTCCAGCTCGTCCAGATCCCGTTCGGCCTTGGCCCGCCGCTGCAGCGCCTCCTCGTCCTCGCGGACGGCCTCGGCGAGCTTAGCCAGCCACGTTTCCCATTCTTCGTCCGTGAGCCGCTCCGGTCCGAGTCGCTCCGCGACCCGCTCGAGCCGGGAGCGGAGCTTGGCCGTCTCCTCGCGGTACTGCCGGACGTCCTCGGTCCAGGCCGCCGCCTGTTCCTCGTCCAGCCGGGCGGTCTCGACCTGACCCGGATCGTCGAACACCGAGCGGGCGAGCGCTTCGTTCCAGACCGTCTCCGTCTTCGTCCGCTGCTCGTTCCAGGTGCCGTATTCCTGCTTGACGGCTATGTACATTCGGCTCAGCTCCTGCAGCGCGTTCTGCAGCCGCTCAAGCCTCTCGCCGGCCCCTCGCTCGCGTGCGGTCAGTCCGGCGAGCCGCTCCTCCGCCTGCTGCAGCTTCCGGGCGGCCTGCTCTTCGCCGACGATGCCAGCGAGCTCCTGCTTCTTGAATCCAAGCAGCTGCTCGCGGCCCGCGCGGTCGGCCTCCAGCCGGACGCTCTCCTTCTCCGCGTCCGCGAGCGCCCGGCGGAGCCCCTCCAGCTTCTCGAGCGTCTGCTCGAGAAACGGCACACTCTTCTCCAGCCGCCCGCGCAGCTCCTCCGCGGCACGGTCGCTGGCGTGCAGCCGCTCGAGCTCGGCCGCGAGGCGCTCCGGCGGCAGCGCCGGGAACCGGCTCCGCCACTCGGCGGTGAGCCGCTCCGCCTCGGCGCGGGCGGCCGCGAGCTTGCGCGCGAGGCCCGCCTCGACGCCGCGCTGCGCCGCGAGCCGCGCGGCGGCATCGCCGAGACGGCGCTCCGCCTGCACGAGCTGCGCCGCCAGCGGCCGCGTGCGCTCGCCGAGCGCGGCGAGCCGCGAAGCCGCGGCGCCGAGCTGCTCGCCAAGCGCGGCGAGAGCGGCGCGCCAGGCAGCCTCGCCCGCGGCGGCCGGCTGCGGCGCGGCGCTCGCCGGCGCCGGAGCAGGCGCTGCCGGCGGCGCGCTTGCGGCCGCGGCCTCGGCGAGCCCGGCGGCGGCCGGCCCGGCGGGCGCGAGCGCGGCCTGCAGCCGCTCGAGCAGCAGCTGCGCGGCGCCCTGCTCGCGCCCGGTGCGGCCGTGCTGCTCGCGGGCGTCGGCGTGCAGCCGCTCGAGCCGGGCGAGCGCCTCCTCGGGCGGCGGCGCGGCGTGCCCGGCCGCGGCGGCCGGCTGCGGATGCTGCGCGGAGCCGCACACCGGGCACGGGCAGCCGGGCGCGAGGTCGGCGGCGAGAAGCGCGGCGAGCTGCCCGCGCTCCCGCTCGCGCTGCGCGGCCTGCTCGGCGGCGATGCCGGCCGTGAGCGCCTGCTGCAGCCGCTCGTGCTCGGCTGCGAGCGACTCGAGCAGGCCCGCGTCCTCGGCGGCGCGGGCGGCGGCTTCGGCGAGCTCGCCGGCCAGCCGGGTCCGGAGCGCCTCCGCTTCGCTTGCTTCTGCCTCTGCCGCCTGGGCGGATCGGGCAGCTTCTCCAGCTTCGCCCTCCAGCTCCTGCTGCTGCTTCTCCACAGCCAGCATCCGCTGATGGGCTGTTCCCGCTTCCTGTAACAGGAGGCGGTCTTCATTCTTCACTTCCGCCTTCTTCAGCTGCTCCTTCAATTCCGCCTGCAGCTGAAGAGCACGGTCGTAACGCTCCTTCTCCTTCGTTTCCTGCTCCACGAGAGAGCCCGCCCGGGCACCGGCTTCGCCGAGCTGCCGGATCAGTTCCCCGAGGCCGGCCTCCCCGGTCCGGATCTCCTCCTCAAGCCGGAGCGCGTGTCTCAGCTGCTCCAGCTCCCGGCGAACCGCCGGCTCCTCGTCTGCGAGTGCCCGCTTCGCGTTGGCATGCGCCTCCGCCGCTTCCCGGCGTTCGGCCTCCGCCTGCTCGTGCCGGCGCTCCGTCTCCGCAAGCCGGACGCCGAGCTCCTCGCTCCGGCGGGACGCCTCCCGCAGGTCCTGCAGGAGCGGATACAGCCGATCCGCCCGATCCGCGAGCGCAAGCTTCCGTTCGCGCTCAGCCATCTCTTCCTCGCGTCCGGTGAGCGCGGCCAGCGCCTCCTCGAGCCCGGCCGCTTCCTGCTGAAGCTCGTGCAGCTCCCGGCGCCGCCGGACGCCTTCCTCCGTTTCGGTTCTCGTCTTGCGCGCCTTGTCGGCGGCTTCGGCAGACTCCGTGAGCCTCTCCCGGGCGATGGCCAGTGCCTCCTCCGATGCGTCGCCGAGACCGAGCTGCTCGGCCCTCGTCTCCTTGAGAAGCGAATCGGTTTCCTTCACTTGCTGGCTAAGTCTCCCGTTCAGCACATCGCCGTACTGCTCGAGATGAAACAGCCGCTGCAGCATCTGCCGCCTCTCGCTGCCCTTGAGCGCGAGGAATTCGGCGAATTTGCCCTGCGGCAGCACCACGGCGCGCGTGAAGTCCTGCATCGACAGTCCGAGCAGCTGCTGCACGCCCTGGTTCACTTCGGCCACCTTGTCGGCCAGCACGACGCTCTCGCCGCGCGACAGATCGATCAGGCGGCTGACCGTATTGTTCACCGACAGGTCGTGCCCGCGTTTGAATTGACGCTCCACCCGATAGACTTTGCATCCGGACGCATGGGACAGCTCGAACTGGAACGCGACCGAGAGCGCCTGCTCAGCGTGGTTCAGAATGCCCTGCGTGCCGTTGCTCGCGCGCTCCACCTTGCCGTACAGCGCAAGCGTCATCGCGTCGAGCACGGTTGATTTGCCGCTCCCGGTCGGGCCGAAAATACCGAAGACGCCCGTGCCGCACAGCTGGGTGAAGTCGATCTCCTGCTTTTCCCGGTAGCTCTGAAGTCCCGCGAGGGACAGATAGACCGGCTTCATTCGTCCTTCCTCCCTTCGGGTGCAGCCTCGCCGGGCCCGCCTTCCTCCTGCAGCAGGTCCAGGAAGAGCCGGATGAGCTCCGCCTCCGGCTCCGCGCCCCCCGTCTGCCTCGTGTAGAACCGGCGGAACATCTCGTCAAGCGGCAGGCTCTTCTCAGCCTGCGGCTCGTAAGCTGTCGCCTGCTCGCGGTAGACCGGACGGATCGTCAGAATGCCGCCGTGGCTCTTGCGCAGCGACTGGATCTGCTCCATGGACAGCGAATCGTCCAGATGCAGCTCCAGGTCGATCCAGGCGTTGGCGTCCCGCCCCTCGTCCAGCCAGGCGTGCAGCTGCGCGATGCCGCCGTCGGCCTTCCACCGGACGAGCGGCTTGCCGCATGATAGGAAGATCTCTTCTGGGACGGCGGGGCCGCCTCCCGGCTTCAGGTCCACGATCGTCACCGATTTGGCCTGCCCCGCCTCCGAGAAGCTGTAGCCGAGCGGAGAGCCACTGTAGCGGATCGGCGACGACGCCTTCAGCGTCTGGGGACGGTGCAGGTGGCCGAGCGCCACGTAGTCGGCATTCACGCACAACGCCCCAGTATCGACCGTGTAGGCGCCGCCGACCTGGATCGGCCGCTCCGAATCCGTCTCGGCGCCGCCGAGCACGTACAGATGGCTCATGATGAGGTTGACTGTCTCCGGCTTGAAAGCGCCGGAGCATTTGCCTACGAGCCCGCGAATCTTCTCCGAATAGGCGAGCCGGAGCGCGGCTTCGTCCGAATCGGCGGACAGCAGCTCCGCGAGCCTCGCCTCCGACGGATAAGGCAGCGCGTACAGCATCGCCCGCTCGCCCGTCCGCGTGATGTCGATGGCGATCGGCTCCGCCGTCGGCAGGCCGACGAGCGTGATACCGTGCCCGCCGGCAAGCGGAGCCGAGGCCGCAATCCGGTCGGGATTGTCGTGGTTGCCCGCAATGACCGCAATCCGGCGGCGGCCTCCGGCAGCGAGCCGCGACATCGCCTCGTAGAACAGCTTCTCGGAGGCGGCGGGCGGATTGACGGAGTCATAGACGTCACCCGCCATCAGCACGAGATCGATCTGCTGATCGTCCGCGATGCGGACAAGCTCGTCGACGAATTGCTCCTGCTCCTGCTGCCGGCTTCTTCCCTCCAGCGTCCGGCCAAAATGCCAGTCCGCCGTATGTAGAATTCTCATCCGCCTTTACTCCTCCTCCGGTTTCCGGATATCCGTGCCGCTCACAAGCGCCGCTCCGTCGAAGAAATACAGATAGGCCTCCGTCAGCGGCTTCTTCAAGCTGTTCTCAATAGCGCGGCCGTACAGCTCCAGCTGGATCGCGTACCGCGCGGCCATCTCCTCGGGCGTCCGGCCGCGTCTCGCGTCCGTCTTGAAGTCCAGCAGGACGAGTCCTTCCTCGTCCTCGAACAGGCAGTCGATGACGCCCTGAATGAGGATCGTCTCTTCCCCGCCGTCCTGCTGCCCGTCGTCCAAGCCGGCGTGGAGCGTCTCCTCGTTCCGGCGCGCACCGGAATCGGGCTCTTCACCGGCCGGCTTGGGAACGCCGCCGCTCCCGAACACCTCGCGGGCCGGCAGGCCGTAGTTGAACGGCTGCTCGCGCAGCACCCGCGGCGCCCGAAGCAGACGGCGGCCAACCAGCGTCTCGAAGAACGTCCAAACGACATCTGCGTCCACCGCATCGGCCTGCTCCTGCGTGAGCAGCCGGTGGCCGACCATATCGGCGATGGTACGGCCGACGTCCTCTCTCGTCAGCCCTTCCCGAAGCGGCATCCGCTGCATGACCGCATGGTAGGCAGTCCCCCGCTCCGCCGCGTTCAGCCGCTTGTCCTCCCGGAATCTGGGCCTCCGGTAAACCCCGGTCGGCCTCGGCTCGGCCGGAGGCGCGAAGTGGCTGGCTTCCTCTGGTTCGGTCAGCGGACCGCCCTGCAGCAGCTCCTCCGCATCCCTCCTCCGCTTCATCTCCGTGACCGACGTCTTGGTCGGCATACGGGAGGCGGCCGGCCAGCGGTAGGCCCAGCCGAGTCGGCGCATGACCTCCCGGCCTTCTTCCGTCAGCGGACTCGCTACCGGCTTCAGCTGCCGCACGGCATCGAGCTTCTCTTCCTGCCCGGCCAACGCGTCGTGAGCCGCCGCCGCTTCTTCGAGCAGCATCCCCGAGGTGAGAACGTGCAGCTTCCAGAGAGAAGGGTCCTCAAGCGTCTTCACGCCCTCCGCCTCCTCGCGTCCCATCGCTTCGAGCTGTTGTCTGGAGGCGCCGTGCATGAGCAGCGACGGTCCCACCCAGTCCAGATAGCTCTTCGCCTGGGCGACATCGGCGTCCGCGAGCTCGCCGGACTCGCCGGCAGCGGCGGTGCGCGACCAGGCGGCAAGCTGCTTGTCCAGCGACTTGACAGTCCCAAGCAGGAACAGCTTCTCTCTCGCTCTCGTGAGCGCGACATAGAGGATCCGCATTTCCTCGGCGAGCAGCTCAAGCTTCATCCGTCTGCGAATGGCAAGCGTAGGCAGCGACGGATAACTCACCCGCTGCTCCAAATCGACGTACCGCGGACCGAAGCCCAGCTCCTTGTGTAGCAGGAACGCCGCCTGCAAATCCATCCGGTTGAAGCCTTTGCCCAGTCCCGCGACGAAGACGACGGGAAACTCGAGCCCCTTGCTCTTGTGGATCGACATGATCCGGACGACATCCTCCTGCTCGCCCAGCGCGCGTGCCGTTCCCAGATCGCCGCCGCTCTCCTGCATCCGCTCCACAAAGCGGAGGAACCGGAACAGGCCGCGGAACGAGGTCGCCTCGTACTGGCGCGCCCGGTCCTGCAGCGCGCGCAGGTTCGCCTGCCGCTGGATGCCGCCCGGCATCCCCCCGACGAACTCATAAAAGCCCGTCTCCCGGTACAGCGTCCGGATGAGATCCGTCAGCGAGCCCTGCCGCGCGTCCGTCCTCCAGCCCTCCAGCTGGCGGAGGAAGCGCACGATCCGGCCGCGCAGCTCCTCGCGGCCGCCCTCTTCCTCGGCAAAGGCGAGCAGAGCCGCGTAATACGACCCTTTCCGGTCCTTGAGCCGGATCGCGGCCAGCTCATCCGCCGACAAGCCGAGAATCGGCGACCGGAGGACGCCTGCGAGAGGAATGTCCTGGTAAGGGTTGTCGATCACCTTCAGGAGCGAGAGGACGATGTCGACCTCCGTCGCGGAAAAATACCCCGTGTTCAGATCTGCATAGGCAGGAATGCCGAGCAATCTCAGTTCTTCCATGAAGACGGGCGCCCAGCTCTGGGTCGCGCGAAGAAGGATCACGATATCGCGGTAGGTGGCATCTCGCAATCCTTTCTCCCGTTTGTCGTAGACCTGGAACGGCTTCCCGCCGTCCGCACCGAGCAGCCGGCGGATTTGAAGGCCGATGCTGCGAGCCTCAAGCTGTGCGGTCTCCCATTCCTGTCTTTCCTCCTCGGGGTCGGGCAGACCCGCTTCGGCCTCCGGCCCCTCGCCGTCCGCGGCTTCGCCCGCCGGCTCGTCCGGGCCTTCCGTCTCGTCCAGCCCGGTCCTGCTGCGGTCGATGAGCATCCACTCGACCGGCAGCTCGCGGCCTGCGGCCGCCTGCTCGTAATAGGAAGCGCCGTATACCAGCTCGGCATCCCGGTCGTAAGCGACCTCGCCGACCGTCTCCTTCATAAACCGCTTGAACAGGAAGTTAACTCCGTCCACAACCTCGCGCCGGCTGCGGAAATTGCTCGACAGGTCGATCCGGACGCCGTCTCCGGATCCATCCGAGCCGAAGCTTTTGTACTTGGCCAGAAACAAGCCTGGCTCGGCGAGCCGGAACCGGTAAATGCTCTGCTTCACGTCTCCGACCATGAACCGGTTGCCCGCTCCGTCCCGGCTGATCAGCGAGACGATTGCCTCCTGCACAAGATTCGTGTCCTGGTACTCGTCGAGCAGAATCTCGACGAACTGATTCCGGTAATCCTGCGCGGCAAGCGAGGGCCTCAGCTCGCCCGGCGGCGAGGCCGGGTCGGCCAGAATCGCCAGGCAGTAATGCTCCAGATCGCCGAAGTCGATCAGGCCCTTGCCGGCCTTCCCCTTCTGAAACCTGTCGCCGAACGCCAAGGTCAGCTCCGTCAGCATCTCCATAAGCGGACGCATGACGCCGAGCTCGCGCCGGTATTCCTCCGGGGTCCGCCCGAACAATTCGCTCTTCAGCTTGGCGAAGCGCGTCTTGGCGATTTCGCGCAGCTCCTTGGTCTGCTGCTGCAGCGCAGGATCCAGATCGTCTCCCTTGCACGGCTTGAGTCTGCCGAACGGGGCCGTCTGGAACGCGGCGTAGAGCGCCTCCCACTCCCCTTCACTGAGCTGGAGCAGCTCTGCCAGTGCGGCCTTCTCTTCGGTCAGATTGACCAGGTAGGGAGCGGGTCCGCCGGGGAGCCCCGCCAGACGGGACGCTTCCGCCAGCAGCCCGAGCATGCCCTCCAGCTCGAGACGCACGTCACGCTGCAGCGTCTCGAACCAGAGGGACGGCCGCTCTCCCTCCGGATCGAATAGGCCGGCCATCTCCTGCAGCCAGCCTGCGGGGTCGGGATGGCTCTGCGAGGCGTCGTGGAGACGGAGCACGAGCCGGAACAGCGCCTCGTCACTCCTCTCTCCCCCGAACCATTCGAGCAGCGTCCAGAACGGGCTGGCGGCATCGGCGTTCGTGTAGTACTCCTCGAACAATTCCTCCAGCACGTCCTGCCTCAGCATGTCCGTCTCCGTCTCGTTCGCAATCCGGAATCCCGGATCCAATCGGATCATCTGGTAATACCGCTGAATGACCTCCAGGCAAAAGGAGTGGAGCGTCGTGATCGAAGCGCGGCCGAGAAGCGCGAGCTGCCGGCGCAGATGCGCGGAGTCCGGTTTTGCGTACAGCGCCTTCTCAAGCGCTTCGCGGATGCGCTCGCGCATCTCCGACGCCGCCGCCTTGGTGAAGGTGGCGACCAGCAGCCGGTCCACGTCAACCGGCTCGCGCTCGTCCGAGACGCGCCGAATGATCCGCTCGACCAAGACCGCCGTTTTGCCGGAGCCGGCGGCGGCCGCCACCAGAATATTGCTGCCCCGGCGCGCGATAGCTTCCCACTGGCCGTCCGTCCATACGGCCCCTGCGGGCTTGGGAGGGACCGCGGACGATGTCACCGGCCGGGTTACGCTTGCTGCGCCGTCCCCTGCCGGGCGGACAGCTTCCTCGCGGACGATGTCGCCTGCTATCTCTGCGGCGGTCTCTCCGACGTCAACCATCTGGTCCTCTTTACCGTCCCCGCGGCCCGTCTCCGCCCAATCGGCGTCCCGGGTCGCGGGACCGGGCCTCGGTTCTTTCTTGTCATGCTCCGTCATTACGCCTCTTCTCCTTTCCTGTCGGATTGTCCGCCGTCATGGAACCGCCCTCGGTCCCTTCCGTCTCGTGTCCGGCTGCCACGCCTGGCGGCAGCAGCAGCCCTCCCGTTTGGGAGCTCGGTTCCGCTGGAGCCAGCGACGCCCAGACGTCGTCCTTGGTGCGCCGGTCCAGCACCCGATATTGGTTCCCCTCCAGCAGCGGATCGAACTGGCAGACCGGCCGGAACGAACAGAACGTACACGCCGCCTTGGGTCCCATCCGGAACGGCCGGATTCCCACTTCCCCGTTCGTCAGCTCGGTTCCGATTTGCCGGATGGTGCCGCGCACGTAGCTCCTCAGCTGGCTCCACTGCTCAGGCGTCGCAACCGACGCGTTGGAATAAAAGCCTCCGTCGGCTTTGAGAGCGACGGGGATGATCTCCGAATAGCCTTTGTCCAGCTTGGTGTCCATCAGCTGCACCGCTTCCTTGTCGGCCAGCACGAGCCCCTTCATCTTGAACCGTTTGCGCATCTCGGCGTCCGCGGCCTCCGGCGTCATCGGAGCCGACGCGCCGAGGATCGGATTGTGAACATGGAAGTAGAGAACCCCTGCCGGGGAGGCGGGCTGGCCGAGCCACTGCTCGGCATGGGTCAGCACAACGTCGAGATAGGTCAGCATCTGCAGCGACAGGCCGTAGTACAGCTCCGGCAGCCGCAGGTCCGTGCTGCTGGATTTGTAGTCGACGACCCGTAGCAGAAGCCCCCTCTCGCCGACGGCGGAGTCGACCCGGTCAATCCGACCGATCACTTCCATCACGCAGCCGTTCTCGAGCTCAAAACGAAGCGGCGGCAGCGGCTCGTCCGGCCCAAAGCCCAGCTCCAGGCCGACAGGCGCGAAGCCGCTTCTGCAGGCATGCTCGGCGAGAATGAGCGTCGCCCGGCCAACGATGCCCTTGAGCTTGCGGGCGATGTAGCGGTAGCGCGGCGTGCTGAGCAGAATCTCGCCTTGCAGGCGCGGCGCCAGCCGGTCCACCGTCTCGGACGCCCGGTCCAGCAGCTCGTCCGCCTGAAGCGTCGCCCAGTCGGCCTGCTCATGCTGGATCGACTGCACCAGGCCGCTCAGAGCGGCGTGGAACAGCTGGCCGATATCGGGAGCCTCGAGGCGGAACACCCTCCGCTCCTTGAGCCGCAGTCCGTGGGAAGCGAACTGCGAGAACGGGCAGGCGACGAATTTCTCCATACGGGAGACGCTCGCCTGCAGCCGGGTTCCGTACAGCTGGCGGCTCGTCTCCGGCGCGAGCGGCTCCTCCCTGTTCGTGAACTGAAGCGAGCGCGTCATCATCTGCACCTTGTCCTGCCAGTCGTCCCGGGTCACGAACCAGTTGTAGACGTCCCACCAAAAAGGCGACATCTCCCCCGTCTTCATCCACTGCTTGATCTGCACGATCAGATACGAAATCGCCTGCGCCGTCGGCGATACGTAGCCCATCTGCTCGGACAGCGGCTGTTCCGGAGACGGCTCCGCGAGGAGCATGGTCTCCGCGAGGAGCGGAAACATGGCACGCACCTGCCTGACGATCTCGGACGGCAGCAGCGCCTTGCCCTCGTCGTCGGCGAGCGGGTAGCTGATCCACAGATGCTCGGACGGCGTGCAGAAGACCGAGTAAAGAAGCAGCTGTTCGTCCAGCTGCCGGCGCCGCCCGCCGTCGGCGAGTCCCATCCCCGCCTCGCACAGAAACTCCCTCTCGTTCTCAGACAGAATGCCGTCGAGATTCACCTTGGCCGGCATGACGCCATCGTTCACGCCCAGCACGAAGCAGTACTTGATCCGGGTCGACCGGGTCCGGTCGATGCTGCCGATCAGCACCTGATCGACGGCGGGGGGGACGTGTCCGAGCCGAATGCTGTCCAGACCGGCGTCCACCAGATCGGCGAAGCGCCCGGGCTCCATCGCATCGTCCCCCAGCATCTCGTCGAGCTGGTCGATCAGATCGATCAGCCTGTCCCACATTTGGGCATGCTCTCTTGCCTTCTCCGGCTGTCCTGCCCCCAGTGCCTCGTCGCTCCAGCGCTCTAGCCGCTCCGGCGCCCTAACCTCATCCAGCAGGACATACAGCGCCTCTGCCATCTCCCGGACGGTACGGGCCCGGCCGAAGCTCTCCTCGAACCGCTCAAGCGGACCGGTGACGAGCCTCCGGCAGAGGCGGATCATCCTCACATAGTCCGGATCGGGCCGGTGAAGCTGCCCGGTCTCCTCCTCTTCCAGCGCCAGCTCACCCTGCAGCATCCACGACCGCTCGTCCTTCCAACGGTAGCCCTGGATACCGTAAGCGAGCACATGGTTCTCCAGCTCGTCCATCTGATGGCGGCCTACGGCGACGCCGTCCGCCTCTCCCTCCAGCGGAAGGAAGAAGTCCGTCTTCACGCAGCGGAACACGGCTTCGTACCGCCAGTGGTGCAGCGCCACATCGAGAGCCGACCGGACGAATTCGGCCAGCGGATGGTGCGTCACGCTTCGCTTCTTATCGAGGAAGTAAGGGATGCCGAACTCGGCGAACACGGAGGCGATCCGCTCGCCGTATCCTTCCATGTCTCGGACCATGACGGCCATATCCCGCCAGCGGACGCCCTCGTCGGCGGCCAGCCGGAGCATCCGTCTCGCCACTCCGTCCACCTCGGCCTTCGGGTTCGCGGCAGCGTTCACCGACAGGCTGCACGGGGCGTCCGCACTGCCCGCGTACGGCTCCGTCCGCCCAGACAGCCGGTGGTCAAACTGACTCTCCAGGTGGGCGAGCATCGGGCTGCTCAGGTACCGGGGAGGCGTCGGGTTCTCCAGCACGACGACCTCCTCCGACCGGATGCCGGCCCCCTGCGCCCAGCTCCTCAGCCTCGCCATGGCGGCGGCTGTCGGATAGAACAGGTCCAGCTCATCGGGCTCGTCCCCGGCCTCATACGGGCGGTCGAGACAGAGCGTCACCGTCACCGAGCGGGCGTGGCGTGCGCACTGCAGAATTGCTTGCATCTCCAGAGGAGTGAAGCCGAAGAACCCGTCGACCCACAAATCGGCCCCCTCCAGCAGCGTACTAGCGGGCAGCTGCCGGACCATATGGTCGAGGTAGCTGTCGGTGTCGAGATAGACGCCGGCCATCGCCGCTTCGTAGTCCTCGTAGAGCGTCTGCAAATCGGCGAGCTTCTGCTTCAGCAGACCGGGCTCCTCCTCGAGGAGCGGAGCCAGCCGCTTGCCATGTGCGGAGAACGCCTGCGCCTGAATGCACTGCTTCTTCAGCTCGTCGAAAAATCCGAGCACCTCTCCCGCGAAGCCCGCCTTGTCCGCGGAAGCGTGAAACAGCTCGAAGCGGTCCGCATGCTTGTGCAGCAGACGCTGGACGAGCATCGTCTTGCCTGTCGCGTCGATCGGCACGCCGGAGGTGCCTCCTGTCTCCTGCATGATCCGCCAGGCCAGACGGGGAAAGCTGTACACCTGGGCGCGAATCATCCCGGCGATCCCCGGCGTCGTCACCAGCGCATGCTCCGCCTGGAACGTCGCCTGCTCGGGCACGAGCAGCAGAAGGGGTGGGCCGGAAGGATCCCTCCTCAGCTCGCTCCTAATTTCGTCCAAACATCTCTCGGTCTTGCCGCTTCCCGCCCGTCCGATCACAAAGCGCAGTGCCATTCCGTTGTTCCTCCCTCTTGCTCTATCCTTCTATTCTATCACACTCGTATGGGAGAGGGGAGATCGTTTGTTCGCCTCTTCATTGGAAAGCCGTGGCAGCATCTCCTCGTGCCTACCGCTCGCACTCCGGCCCTTCGGCGCTCGCCGGTCCGCCTCGGCGGATCCACGGGGCGGAGCCGGGGGCGCTTTGCGACCAGCCGAAAGCGGTTCGCCTTAAGCAGCCGAAGGCGATTCGTTGCCAGTTGCCGGCAGCCGGAAAAACGGCAGAGAGCCCTAGCCCGGATGAGCCCGGACTAAGGCGCCGCTTTCGTATGGAGATTCCGCAGCGGCCGCCGGTTCAGCGGGAGGCCGTTTTCTTGCTGCGGACTTCAAAAATCGCGTATTTCAGGTAATGGCCTTCGTCGACGCCGAGGATGCGGGGATGGTCCTTCCCGGCTCCCGTGAATGCGATCAGCCGGAGCGTCTTGCCCGCGTCGGTCGCCGCCTCGTGAATCGTCTCCAGGAACAGATCCGGCCGCATGTGGTACGAGCAGCTCGCGGTAACCAGATAGCCGCCCTCGTTGACCAGCTTCATCCCGTGCAGGTTGATATCTTTGTAGCCCCGGCAGGCACCCTCAACGGCGCTGCGCGTCTTGGCGAACGCCGGCGGGTCGAGAATGACGACGTCCCATGTCCGGCCTCCGGTCAGCTTGACGGACGTATCGACCTTGCTCGCGCCGGCTGCCGCGCGCTCCTTCCGCTGGTCCAGCCCGTGCACTTGCTCCCGCAAATAGGCAAAAGCGTCCGCCACGACGAACTCAACGCGGTCCGTGAAGCCGTTAAGCTCCACGTTCCGCTTCGCTGTTTCGATCGCGTGCTCGGAGACATCGAGGCACGTCACCTTCTTGGCGCCGTACTGGCAGGCGTGCAGCGTGAAGCTGCCGGTATGCGCGAAGCATTCGAGCACCGTCGCCCCGTCCCAGTACGGGAAGGTGACCTCCTTGCCGTTGGCGTTGACCGGCACCAGCCGGCTTTCTCCGTTCTCCTCCCGGATCTCCTGGCGTTCAATGCCGCTGCGCGCTCCCCAGCCGGTCATGAGCGGCTGCAGCATCGCGCGATTCTCCCTCTGGTCGAAGAAATATCCGGTCTTCTGCCCTTCCTCGATATCGACCTCCAGCTTTAGGCCGTTCTCCCTGATTTCCACATACCGCGGACAGTCGCCGTACAGCGGTCCTTTCCGCTGCTCCAGCCCCTCCAGCTCCCGGACCGATACGTCGCTGCGCTCGTAGATGCCCGCCGGACCAACCACACGGACGAGCGCCTCCACAATCGCCTCCCGCCGCTTGTCCATCCCCAGCGTAAGCAGCTGGACGACGAGCACCTCGCCGAACTTGTCGACGATGAGTCCGGGCAGGTAATCCGCCTCGCCGTACACGAGCCGGCAGGATGAAGGGTCCTCCAGAAACCGGCGGCGGTGTTCCAGACAGCGGCGGATTCTCTCCTCGAAGAAAGCCGTGTCCATCTCGGCTAGCTCGTCAAAGGAGACAAGACGTACGACGATCTGCGACCGTTCGTTAAAATAGCCCGTTCCCAGCAGCTGGCTCTTGTGGTTCCGCACACGGACAAGCGCGCCCGGCTCAGGCTCGCCCTCTACCCGTTCCACCTCATTCTGATAAATCCAGGGATGTCCTTCTTCCGTGCGCGGCTTGCGCTTGCGCTTCAGCCATATGTCTGCCATACGCTTCCTCCCATCATGTTCGGCGGTTGTCCCGCATATACATAAACCATTTCCAGCAAAAAGGAGACAAGCCGGCATGTTCACCGCACTCTTCGTCCCCATGTCCCTCGGCCTCGCCGTCTTCCTGCTCGGCATGAAGAGCATGGAATGGGCGCTTCACCAATGGGCGGGCCAGCATCTGAAAACGGCGCTCGAGCGATTCACCCGCACTCCGCTCCGCGGCATGGCCGCCTCCACCGGGCTGACCGCCGCTATGCAGAGCAGCACCGCCGTCACCGTCATCGCGATCGGACTCGTCAATACCGGCCTAATGACCTTTCCGCAATCGCTCGGGATCATCCTCGGCACGAACATCGGCACGTGCCTCACCACCGAGCTGATCGGCCTGCAGCTCGGCAAGAACGCACCCGGCCTGTTCGCCGTCTCGCTCGCCCTCTTCCTGCTGAGCTATCTGCTGCCCGAGCTGCGGTCGAAGCCCCAACTGTGGAGCCATCATCTCCGCTACGTCTCGCTCGCCGTATGCGGATTCGCCTGTCTGCTGCTCGGCATGGAGGTTATGCAGTCCATTCTGCCCGAGCTGCGGTCACTCGGCTTGTTCGGCTGGTTCGTCGACCAAGCCAAGAGCAGCCTCCTCTGGGCGATGATTGCCGGAGCGGTGCTGACCGGATTGATCCACAGCAGCGTCGTGACGATCACGATGGCGATGGGCCTCGCCTCGGTCCAGGCGATCAGCCCGGAAGTCGGCATCGCCATTACGATCGGCGCGAATGTCGGCACGTGCGTCACTGCCTTGATGGCGAGCATCGGCGGCAGCCGGTACGGCGTCTATGTTGCCTGGTCCCATATCCTGCTCAATGTAGGCGGCGCCGTGCTCTTCTATCCGCTCCTGTCCGTGCTCGCTAACGGAGTGAGCTACCTGGCAGATGCCCCAGCCACCCAGATCGCCCATGCCCAGACGATCTTCAACATCGTCAGCTCACTCGTCGCGCTGCCTCTCTGCTATACCCCTCTGATCCGAAGGCTGACGTGAGGCGCCTTCCTATCGGCTGCTCTCGTCAGCGGCTCTCCGCCGCTCCTTCCGCCTTCAGCTTGAGCAGGGCTTTCTCCACTACGGAAACATTGTTGTCGTAGCCCGCTCTGCACTGCTGGCTCCACGCCTCGTCGGGCGAGAGCCATTCGACGCCGCGGATTTCCTCGATCTGGGCCTGAAGCTCGCCGTCCAGCGCCTCCACGAGGAAATAATGGACCTCCTTGTCCACCTCGCCCCGATCCGGATGGGTATACCGGTATCCCACGACTTCGAGCGGGTACCGGATCGTACCCCGGATGCCCGTCTCCTCCTCGATTTCCCGCAGCGCCGCCTGCTCGACCGTCTCCCCTTCTTCCAGCTTGCCCTTCGGGAGCGTAATTTTGCCGAACCGGTCCTGGATCATCTGGATTTCGAGCGCGCCGCCCTTCCTGCGGTACACAACGCCGCCTGCCGACAGCTCCTTCACCTTCATCCTTCCTCTCTCCTCTTCTCTTGTATGGACAAAACAAGAAGGATTCCGCTCCGTCCTCCCGGACGGCAGCGAAATCCTCACACGCGTTTTTCTTCTAACGGACGGTGCTAGACGACCGCTGCCCGATCCTCGTCCAGCACGCGGACGAAGCTGCCGCGGCATTCGTTTACGCCCGCTTCGGTCAGCTTGACCTTGACGAGCTTGCCCAGCATATCCTCGGTCCCCGGGAAGACGACCTGGATGTAGTTGTCGGTATAGCCCGCCAGCAGGCCGCTGTCCGGAGCTTCCTTGAAGGGGCCTTCCGGAATGACTTCCAGCACCTGGCCGACGAACGGCTGAGCGTAAGCGAGCTGCAGCCGCTCCGACAGGTCGAGAAGCTCGTGTACGCGCGCGTTCTTGATCTCCTCGTCCACCTGATCCTCCATCCGCGCAGCAGGCGTCCCGGTCCGCTTGGAGTACGGGAAGACATGCATCTCTGCGAACTGCATCTGCTCCATGAACCTGTACCCCGCCCGGAACATCTCGTCCGTCTCCCCCGGGAAGCCGACGATGACGTCCGTCGTGATAGCCGCATCCGGCATAATCCGGTGGATCAGGTCGATCTTGCGCCCGTACTCGGCCGTCGTGTACTTGCGGCGCATCCGCTTCAGTACCGTATCGTCTCCGGCCTGCAGCGGGATATGGAAGTGCCGGCACATCTTGTCTGAAGAGCCGAGCGCATCCAGCACCTCCTCGGTGATCTGGCTCGCTTCGATCGAGCTGATCCGCACGCGGCGCAGCCCGTCGACCTTGTCCAAATCGCGGAGCAGGGCGGCCAGGTTGTAGCCCTCGAGGTCCTCCCCGTAGCCGCCGGTATGAATCCCGGTCAGCACAATCTCCTTGTAGCCCGCATGAACGAGCTGATGGGCCTGCCGGAGGACGCTGTCCGGCTTGCGGCTGCGCAGCAGCCCCCGCGACCAAGGAATGATGCAGAAGGTGCAGAAGTTGTTGCAGCCCTCCTGAATCTTGAGGAACGCCCGCGTCCGGTCGCTGAATTCCGGTACGTCCAGCTCCTCGAACTCCCTCGTCTTCATGATGTTGCGGACGGCGTTGATCGGCTGCCGCTCCTCGCGGAACCGGTTGACCAGCGGAATGATTTTGTCGCGGTCCTGGGTGCCGATGACAAGATCGACTCCGGGAATGGCCGCCACCTCCGCCGGAGACGTCTGCGCATAGCAGCCGGTTACGGCGATGATGGCGTCCGGATTGCGGCGAATGGCACGGCGGATGACCTGCCGGCTCTTCTTGTCACCCGTATTGGTGACGGTGCACGTATTGATCAGGTAGACGTCAGCCGTCGACTCGAAGTCGACTTGCTCGTACCCCTCCTGCTTGAACAGCTGCCAGATCCCTTCCGTTTCGTAGTAGTTCACTTTGCAGCCCAGTGTATGAAAAGCAACGCTTGGCATTGCAATTATCCTCCCATCTCTCCGGTCTCGTACATGATGCAGGTCAGCGCCACAAGGGCGGCGGTCTCGGTGCGGAGAATCCGGCTGCCGAGGCTGACGGTCCGGCACCCGGCCGCCTGCGCTTCCTCCGCCTCGCGCTCGGTGAAGCCGCCTTCGGGGCCGATCACAACCAGCACCGTCTGCGCCGGTCCGGCCGGCGGCGCGAACTGGGCGCGCAGCCATTCCTTGAAGCTGCGGCCTTCTTCCTTCTCGTAGCAAAGCAGCGCGAGATCTGCCTGTCCCGCCAAGGCGAGCAGCTCCTTCCAGGAAAGCGGCGCCTCCACCTCGGGAATCCGGCTCCGGTGCGCCTGCTCGGCGGCCTCCTTGGCGATTTTGCGCCAGCGGTCAAGCCGCTTGGCTTCCTTGCGGGCGTCGTACTGGACGACGGTCCGCTCGGACAAGAAAGGAAGGAACCGGGCGGCGCCCACCTCGGTTCCCTTCTGGATGACGGTCTCCATCTTGTCGCCCTTCGGCAGACTCTGGGCGATCCATACCGTCACGGGGGACTCCCCGCTGAGCGGCCGCTCCTCGACGATGTCGGCGACGACGGCCTCCTTCTCGATCTCCCGGATGCGGACGAGGACCTCCCGGTCCGCGCCGTTCGCGGCGATGACCTCGTCTCCGGGCTTCGCACGCATGACACGTGTCAGGTGGTGGGCGTCGTCCCCGGTTATATGCACGACGTCAGCTTTCATTTGCTGCGCCGGTACGAAATAACGCTGCATGGATGCTTGCACTCCTTGTTTGGCGATCATCCTTCATCATACAACTTTTGGCCGGCGAACGCCACCAACAAGCGGCATTCCCGGCCAATGGCTAGAGTCCCAGCATAATCCAATCGATGCCCGACCCGAACAGTGCCCGCAGCGGCGCGTCAAGCAGCTCGCGCAGCGGGTAGCGCAGAGCGAGCCACGCCCCAATCGTTTTGGAATAAAGCGGCGGGATAAAGACGAACAGCAGGAACAGATAAACCGCCCACTGCTCGTATTGCTGCACCGCCAGCCGGGCCCGCAGCGGCAGAAATTCCTGCAGAATCCGGTACCCGTCGAGAGGCGGCAGCGGCAGCAGGTTGAACAGGAACAGCACGAAGTTGAGCCGGATCAGCAGCACGAGGAACAACAGGACCGCGTTGCGTAGGCCCGGGCTCATCGTCTCGAAGACGCCGTAGTTGGCGAGCAGATACATGATCAGCATGCCGACGAACGCGAGCAGCAGATTCGCCAGCGGTCCGGCGACCGACACGATCACGCTCATCAGGCGCGGCTTCTTGAAGGCGCTCCGCCGGATGAGTACCGGCTTCGCCCAGCCGAAGCCGACGAGGAAGATGAGGATCGTGCCGAGCACGTCGAGGTGAACGGCGGGATTGAGCGTGACCCGCCCCATCGAGCGGGGCGTGTCGTCGCCGAACTTGTCCGCGGTGATCGCATGGGCGAATTCGTGCAGCGTAAAGGCCAAGATCAGCGCCAAGAAGACAAAAGGCAGCTGGTCGAATGAGAAAGCGAGGAAATTGTTCAAAGGATTCGTCCCCCGTCCCTATAGCTTGCGGGCAACGAGCGCTACCCAATCTTCTTCCTTATTCCGCTGCTCGATCGCGAAGCCGGCCGCTTCCAGCGCGCGCTCCACTTCCACCTGCTTGCTTGTAATAATGCCGGAGGCGATATAAAGCCCCCCGGTCTCCAGCGCCTTGTGCACATCGGCGACGAACAGGAGGATGATGTCGGCCAGAATGTTGGCCACGACGAGCTGGACCGGCATGCGGACGCCCATCCCCTCCCGGATCGGCTCGGGCCTGCCTACGCTCGGCAGCCCTTCCTCGCCGTGGACAGTGGCGGCTCCCGGTCCGCCGATCGCACCGAGCAGGTCACTCTGCCGGATCGTAATCCGGTCCTCGAGCCCATTCAGGTGCGTATTCTCGGTCGCACTCGAGACGGCGACCGGGTCGAGATCGAGCGCGAGCACATGACGGGCACCCAGCTTGGCTGCCGCTATTGCCAGCACGCCGGAGCCGGTGCCGACATCGATAACATCCTCGCCGCCCTTCACCACGCTCTCCAGTGTACGGAGGCAGAGCGCCGTCGTCGCGTGCGTGCCGGTACCGAACGCCATGCCCGGGTCCAGCTCGAGGATGATCTCGTCCGAAGACGGCTCATACTCCTCCCAGGACGGCTTGATCGTCATGCGCTCCGTAATGCGGACCGGCTTGAAGTACTGCTTCCAGGCGTTCGCCCAGTCCTCGTCGTCCACCTCCTGCACGGAGACGGCCGCCTTGCCGGTATCGATGCCGATTTCACCCGACAGGCGGGTGATCGAATCGATCAGGCTCGCGAGTATGGCGTCGATTTCGCTCTCGATGGCGAAATAGCCTTTGATCTCCGCCTGTCCTTCCGGAATATCGTTCAGCGGGAGCTCGTACCACTCACCGAGCGAGGTGTCCCTCTGCTTGTTCAACGTTCCCGATTCCTCAATGGAGACGCCGCCCGCACCGAGCTCATGCAAAAAATTCGAGATCATCTCAATCGCTTCTTCGGTCGTTTCAATCGTTATTTCATGCCAGCGCAAAAGCCGTACCTCCCCAACCGAACGTCTTCCCCCAGGGAAACATCCGACAGAATGTCCCTATTGTACTATAGCTGTCCACGCAAAGGGAAGGACGAGGACGGCGGCAGCGTCTAGGAGCAAAAAAGCAGGCTGTCTTTCGCGAAGATAACCCGCGAAAAGCAGCCTGCTTGATGGAGGACGTGATAGCGGTGGATTTTAGCGATACTTGGGCAGCCAGTCGCCGTGCGCTTCGATCAGCTCGTCGCACAGGGAGACGATCTCATCCATCGACAGCTCCGCCGACGTATGCGGATCAAGGAGCGCCGCATGATAGATGTGTTCCTTCTTGCCGGTAATGGCGGCTTCAATCGTGAGCAGCTGTGTGTTGATGTTGGTGCGGTTCAGCGCCGCCAGCTGGGGGGGCAGATCGCCGACGTAGGTCGGCGTCACGCCGTTCTTGTCGACGAGGCAGGTTACCTCAACGCACGCTTCCTTCGGCAGGTTCGTAATGAGCCCGGTATTCATGACGTTGCCGCCGATCCGGTAAGGCTCGTTCGTCTCCATGGCATGGAACATATAGGAGGCATACTCGTGCGAGCGGGTATGCTCGAGGTTCCGGTTGTTCACGAGCTCGTCGCGCATCGTCTTCCACCGTTCGATCTGGCGGACGCAGCGGCGCGGATATTCGTCGAGCGGAATGTTCAGCTTCTCGATCAGCTCGGGATACTGCCGTTTGATGAAATACGGGTGATACTCGGCATTATGCTCGGACGACTCGGTTACATAGTAACCGAATTTGAACATGAGCTCGTAGCGCACCATGTCGTGGTGCAGCTCCTTCTGCTTCTCGCGGGCGAGCCGCTTGATCTCCGGATAGAGATCCACGCCGTCGCGGGTAACCTCGAGCAGCCACGCCATGTGGTTAATTCCGGCGATCTTGGACTGCACACCCTCCATATCGAGGTTGAGGTTGGAGAACAAGTGCCGAATGCACGCCTGCACGCTGTGGCAGAGACCGACGGTTTTGACGCCGCCATGGGTGATCATGACATTGGTCAGCACTGCCATCGGGTTCGTATAGTTCAGGAACCAGGCGTCCGGACATACCTCATTGATGTCGCGGGCGAAGTCCAGCATGACCGGGATCGTCCGCAGGTTGCGGAAAATGCCGCCGATGCCAACCGTATCGGCGATCGTCTGGCGCAGTCCGTATTTCTTCGGAATTTCGAAGTCTGTAATCGTACACGGATCGTAGCCGCCGACCTGGATGGCGTTCACGACATACTTGGCTCCCCGGAGCGCTTCCTTCCGGTCGGTATACGCTTTCACACGGCAGGTGCTGCCGAGCGATTCCTTCAGATTGTTGAGCATGTTCTCGGAATCTTTCAGCCGCTCGTGATCGATATCGTACAGCGCGAGCTCGAAGCCCTGCATCGACGGCGTGAGCATCGTATCCCCCAGCACATTCTTGGCGAATACGGAGCTGCCCGCTCCTAAAAAGGTCAATTTCGACATGCGGTTCATCCTCTCGGGTTCTTGTTCGGTTCTTCCCTCTTACTATACCGCCGTGTTATGCCGCGGCATATGGACGCAAACAAGGAAGATATGGACGAATGTAGGATTCTGCCAGGTCGCCTCTTGCCAGATCCCTCTGGCCCGGGGCAAGATAGAGACAGTAGAGAAAAGTTGAGTCGAATCCAATCCATAGACCAGAGAAAGGAGAACCAGGCGATGGAACCCGCTAAGCCAAGCCATTCCGTGGCAATCAATCCTTATCCCGACAAAGGTGAGCTGACCGTCCTCTTCGGAGGCAGCGCCCAGACCGAACCGCTGCACCGGGCCGGGCCGCAGGTGCTCGACTATTACCTCATTCATCACATCGAGAAGGGGCGAGGCACCTTTATGTGCCGCGGCACCACCTACTCGCTCGGTAAAGGCCAAAGCTTCCTCATCCTCCCCGGTGAGCTCGTCTTCTACGAGTCCGACGGTGACGATCCGTGGGCGTACCGGTGGGTGGGCTTCCGCGGGGGCCGTGCGGACGAGCTGCTGAGCCGGATGGGCCTATCGGCCGGCAGTCCGGTTATGACAGCCTCCGACGTACGGCGTCTGACGGTGCAGTATGCACGTCTACAGCGCGCCCTCGCCCGCGAGGACGAAGCCGGGGATCTCGAGGCGGGCGGCCTCCTGCGCGGCATTCTGTCCCACTATTGGCGCGCCTCACCGCAGACGGCGCCAGGCAGCACGGCCCAGCCGGCGATCCGGCGGCAGATCGATCAGGCGATCCGCTGGATGAACCTGCAGTACACCCAGCCCATCTCCATCGAGGAGATGGCGGTGTCGCTCGGCTATCACCGTACCCACTTGTCCAAAATGTTCAAGGAATACACGGGGCAATCACCCTCCCAGTTCCTGCTTAACCTCCGGATGGACCGCGCCCGCCGACTCTTGGGGGAGCCGCTGTCCATCGAGCAGATCGCTTCCTCCGTAGGCTTTCCGGATCCGCTTTACTTCTCCAAGCAGTTCAAGAAGCGGTACGGCTGCTCTCCCACGGCCTACCGGGAGCAGCAGGATCGGGAGGATCCCTACTGTCGGTAGCCTTAACGAACAAAGCGGCAGCCCATCTCTCCCGAGACGGGCTGCCGCTATCTTACGCTTGCTGCGGCGCGTATCCGCGTCCGCTTGCCGTCCTGCCGGCTACGCCATGCCGCCGCTATCGCGAATCAGCTTGAGCGCCTGATGAAAGGTGCTCTCGTCCATAACCGCCGTCAGGAGAATATCCCTCCCGGTCGGTCCGCCCTGGCCGCCGTCGCTCATGCCGCTCGCGCTCGGGTCGGCCGCCATCAGAATGCCGGCGCTGCGCTCCGAGATGTCGGCATCCATCGTCAGCCCCGCGAGGCTGGTGATGTTGCCGGTAATCGGGTTGACCGGCTCGTCGACCGCTTCCCCCGGGTACCGGCTGATTCGGTCGATCTGCAGATCAATGGCCCGCATCGCCTTCAGCTTGGCCGCCACCGCTTCGGCCTGTTCAGGGGTGTGGAAGTAGGCCAGAATCGCCCGCTCGCTCATTCGCCCGTCACCCTTTCCTCCGCCGCGTCTGCACGCTCCTGGGCTTCCCGGTCGTCCGCGTCCGCCAGCTCCTCCGCATATTCCACATCCTCGCTGCGGGCCGTCGGCAGCTTGCCGACCTCCTCGTGCCACTCGTTGCCATTCTTCTTCATGGTTTGGTATCCCTCCGTCAGCCAGATTCGGACCGTTCGTCACTTGCCGGCCCCGCTGCCATGCCTTAGTATTTGCCCGAATTCGCCAATTATGTAAGCCGGAGGATACGGATTGCAGACTCGAGCTGCACCAAACGAAGCTAGAACGACAAAAAGTCCGGCATCCCGTGAGAGAGACCCTCTCCCCGGAATGCCGGACTTCCTGTTGCCGCGATGGAAGCTACGCCTCAGTCGCCGCGAAACGCTCGTTTCATGCGATCGAACAGCGACTCGTGCTGCTCGTTCGTATGCTCGCCGCTCGCATTCGAAAACTCGCGAAGCAGCGATTTTTGATCCTCGCTCAGATTGCGCGGCGTCACGACCACGACCTTGACATGCTGGTCGCCCTGGCCGTATCCGCGCAGCCGCGGTACGCCCTTTCCTTTGAGCCGGAAATGAGTATCCGTCTGCGTGCCCGCCGGAATCTTGAGCTTAACCTTCTCGGTCAGCGTCGGAATTTCGATCTCGTCTCCCAGAGCCGCCTGTGCAAACGTCAGCGGCACCTCGCAGTAGATATCGTCTCCGTCCCGCTCAAAGAATTCGTGCGGCTTCACCCGGATGACAATGTACAGATCGCCGGGCGGCCCTCCCTTGGATCCCGGCTCGCCTTCGCCGGATACGCGGAGCTGGGCGCCTTCGTCGACCCCTGCCGGGATCTTCACGTGGATCCGCCGGCTGCGCTTCACCTTGCCCGTGCCTTGGCAGTCTCCGCATTTGTCGCGGATGATCTGGCCGGAGCCGCCGCAATGGTTGCACACCCGCCGGTTGACGATCCGGCCGAACGCCGTGTTCTGTATGACCTCCTGCTGGCCGGAGCCTTTGCAGACGGAGCACGTCTCCGGCCGCGTTCCGGGCTTGGCTCCCGTACCGTGGCACGTATCGCAGTCCTCGGTCCGCGGAATGGTGATGTCGGTTTCCTTGCCAAACACCGCTTCCTTGAACTCGATCGTCATCGCGTACTGCAGATCGTTCCCTCGCTGCGGCGCATTCGGATTGCGACGTCCGCCGCCGCCTCCGCCGAAGAACATGTCGAAAATGTCGCCGAAGCCGCCGAAGTCCATCCCGCCGCCGAAGCCGCCTGGTCCCTGGTTCGGGTCGATATGGCCGAACTGGTCGTATTGGGCGCGCTTCTGCTCGTCGCTCAGCACGTCATACGCTTCCTTGACTTCCTTGAACTTCGCCTCCGCATCCGGCTCCTTGTTGACGTCCGGATGGTACTGGCGGGCCAGCTTGCGGAACGATTTTTTGATTTCCTCGGGCGCCGCTTCCCGGCTTACTCCGAGCACTTCATAATAATCACGTTTATCCACCGTTTCACCCCTTAAGGAATCCGGGAGACCGAGGCGTTCCGCCGCTTCGATCCGCGTTAGCCGCTTTCCCGGTACCCAAAACCGGCTGCCTGCTGCCGCCAAGCAAGGCCAAAGCCAGGGCTCCCCTGGCTTTGACCTTCCTTAACGGAACAACAGCTCGATTGGTCGTCTGGTCTTACTTCTTGTCCTGGTCGTTCACGACTTCGTAATCGGCGTCCACGACATTGTCCTTGCCTTTGGCGCCTGCGTCGGCTGCGCCTTGCGCGCCGCCCTGCGCCTCGGCCTGCTGAGCAGCCTGCTCATACAGCTTCACGGACAGCTGCTGCACCACTTGGGTCAGCTCTTCGGTCGCCTTGTTGATCGCCTCGAGATCGTCGCCTTCCAGCGCCTTCTTGACCTCTTCCTTGGCGGCGTTCGCCTTTTCGACGTCAGCCGGATCCGCCTTGTCGCCCAGATCTTTAATCGTCTTCTCGGTCGTATAGACGAGCTGGTCGGCCTGGTTGCGTGCCTCAACGAGATCCTTGCGCTTGCGGTCTTCCTCGGCGTGGGCTTCCGCATCCTTCATCATACGATCGATTTCCTCGTCGGTGAGACCGCCGGAGGAGGTAATCGTAATTTTCTGGCTCTTGCCGGTGCCTTTGTCGAGAGCGGAGACGTTCACGATGCCGTTGGAGTCGATGTTGAACGTAACCTCGATTTGCGGAATGCCGCGCGGCGCCGGAGGAATGTCCCCGAGCATAAACCGTCCGAGCGTCTTGTTGCCGCTCGCCATCGCGCGCTCGCCCTGGAGCACGTGAATTTCGACGCTGGTCTGGTTATCGGCATAGGTGCTGAACACCTGCGATTTGCTGGTCGGGATCGTCGTGTTGCGGTCGATCATCTTGGTGAATACGCCGCCTGCGGTCTCAATGCCGAGGGAGAGCGGAGTCACGTCGAGCAGCACGACATCCTTGACGTCGCCGGTCAGGACACCCGCTTGAATCGCGGCGCCGAGCGCAACGACTTCGTCCGGGTTGACGCCCTTGTGGGGCTCTTTGCCGGTCAGCTTGCGGATCGCCTCCTGAACGGCCGGAATCCGGGTGGATCCGCCGACAAGCACGACCTTCTGAATATCGTTAGGCGTCAGGTTCGCATCGGACAGCGCCTGGCGGGTCGGGCCGAGCGTACGCTCTACCAGATCGGCAGTCAGTTCCTCGAACTTGGCGCGCGTCAGGTTCATCTCCAAGTGCTGCGGCACGCCGTCTACCATGGTAATGAACGGCAGCGAGATCGTCGTGGTCAGCACGCCGGACAGTTCCTTCTTCGCTTTTTCAGCCGCATCCTTCAGGCGCTGGACCGCCGCTTTGTCTTTGCTCAGATCAACGCCCTGCTCCTTCTTGAATTCGGCTACGAGGTAGTCGATAACGGCTTGGTCGAAGTCGTCGCCGCCGAGACGGTTGTCCCCGCTCGTCGCTTTTACTTCGAAGGTGCCGTCGCCGAGCTCCAGGATGGAGACGTCGAACGTACCGCCGCCGAGGTCATAGACCAGGATCGTTTCTTCTTCTTTGTCCATGCCGTAGGCAAGCGCGGCCGCGGTCGGCTCGTTCACGATCCGAAGCACTTCCAGACCCGCGATTTTGCCCGCGTCCTTGGTTGCCTGGCGCTGGCTGTCGTTGAAGTAAGCCGGAACGGTGATAACCGCCTGGGTTACCGTGGAGCCGAGATACGCTTCGGCATCCGCCTTCAGCTTCTGCAGAATCATCGCGGAAATTTCCGGCGCGGAATACTGCTTGTCGCCGATCGTTTCTTTGTGGTCGGTTCCCATGTACCGCTTGATGGACGCTACCGTGCGGTCCGGGTTGGTGATCGCTTGGCGCTTGGCGCTCTCACCGACGATGCGCTCGCCGTCCTTCTTGAAGCCTACGACCGACGGGGTGGTGCGGCTGCCTTCCGGGTTGGGAATGACGACCGGCTCGCCGCCTTCCATAACAGCTACACAAGAGTTTGTGGTTCCAAGGTCAATACCGATAACTTTGCTCATTCTCGTGTCGTACCTCCTTAATGGGATTCTCAGAAGGTGAGAATCCGCCTGGTTGCGGCATCCGCCGCGTTAAGTATGGAAAGCTCCTATCCGCTCACTTTGACCATGGCGGGACGGAGAACTTTATCTTTCAGCATATAGCCTTTCTGGATCTCCTCGACCACGATGCCTTCCTCGTATTCGTCGGATTCCACCTGCATGATCGCCTGGTGGCGGTCCGGGTCGAACGGCTGGCCGATGGCGTCCATAGCCGCCAGGCCCTCCTGGGCCAGTACTTGATCCAGCTGGCGGAAGGTCATTTCGACTCCTTTGAGCATGCCGTCGAAGTCGCGGGTTTCGCGGCTCGTCTGGATGGCACGGTCAAAATTGTCCACGACCGGCAGCAGCTGCTCGATCAGCTTGAACGACGCATACTTCGCGAAGTCCTCCTTCTCGAGGCGCGTGCGCTTGCGGAAATTGTCGAAGTCCGCCTGGGCGCGAATCAATCTGCCGCGGCTCTCCTCCAGCTCCTGCTGCAGCCGCTCGATCTCCTGCTTCATGGCGATCGTCTCGGCGCTGTCTGCTTGCTCTTCGGAGGCGTCAGCCGACGCACTAGCCTGCTCCTCGGCAGCGGATTCCTCCGCACGGATTTCGTCTTTTCCCGTCTCGGTCTCTTCCGCACGGGATGCCGCCTTCTGCTCCTCATTCACGGCTCCCTGCGTTTCGTTTGGATTCACTGTTACGTTCACCTCCTTGGTAGACTTCCATTCTTTCCTTATAACCATTTCGTAGCGTGCCTGAATAATCGGCGATTTATCCCGTCGGGACGCCGCCCCTATCCTTTCATCTTGACCACGGTATGGATGCGGAGAACCGCACCCGCCACTTCCCCCGCCGCCTGAACGGCGTGAATCTTGACGGGGGCCGGGTCGACGATCTGTGCCGCGAGGCAGTCGAGCAGCTCCCCCGTATCGCAGTCGATACCCAGCGCGTCCGATCCGCTCTGCAGCTGGGAGGCTTTGACCAGCTCCAGCTTCTCGAGCGGATGGAAGCCCGCATTGACGAGCATCTGCGCAAGAGGCTTGCGAAGCGCCCTGGCGACCGCCGCGACGCCGTACGCCTCCATGCCGCGCATCGTCTCGCGGCGGCGTTCCAGCTCGCGGGCGACGGCCAGCTCGACCGAGCCACCGCCCGGCACATAGCCGCCGCGGACGGCAGCCTGCACGGCGGAGGCGGCGTCGGCAGCGATCCGTGCCCGCTCGCCGACGACCTCGCGCGTGCTGGCGCCGACGACGACCGACACCGCCGGGCTGCCTGCTCCGCCGCCGAGCTTGACGCGCTCCTGCGCCTCGTCGTAGCCGAGATGCCCGGCGCGGCCGAGCACCCGGGCGAGCTCGTCCGGCTGCTTGCGCAGCGCGGCACGGCGCACCGGCATGGCGCCCGCGAAGGCGGCAATGCGGCGCAGCTCGGCCCGCGTGAGTCGCGTCAGCAGCAGGATGCCGCGGTCGGCGCAAAACTGCTCCGCCTCGGCGTCGGCTCCGCGCTCGGTGGCGATGAGGCCGACGCCCAGCTCGGCAAGCCGCTCGAGCTGCCCGGCGAACTGCTCGCGCCGCTCGAGGAGCAGGCGGACGCCGGCGTCGGTGCCGAGCGTCTCGTCGCCGGGCCGCTCCGGCTCGAGCGCGTCCTGCAGCACGAGCACGGCGCCGCCGGCCGCATCGGGCCGCCACAGCTCGGGCGCCGGCTTGCGCGGCACGAGAAGGCCCGGCCACACCTCGCTCGGCCCTTTGTCGGAGGAGACGACGGCGTCGCCGAACCGGTAGCCGGGGTCCCGCAGCCGCTCTTCGCCGACCAGCCGGGCCCCCTCCGTAACGAGACGGGCTATGTCCGCGTGCTCGCGGCCGGCCACGTAGGCGATCCGGTACAGCATCGGATCGTCCGGCCCTTCAATCGGCCGCGCGTGAGCGGCCAGCGCTTCGGCGGCGAGGCGGATGCCCTCCTGCATGCCGGCGGCCACCTTGGCGACAGGCACGCCCTCTTGGACGTGGGCAACGCCTTCGGCTACGAGCGCTCCCGCGAGCACTGTGGCGGTCGTCGTTCCGTCTCCGACCTGCTGCTGCTGGGCGCGGGCGACCTGCACCATGAGGCGGGCCGCCGGATGCGAGACGTCCATCTTCTCAAGGATGGTCACGCCGTCGTTCGTGATGAGCACGTCGCCCTGGCCGCCGACCAGCATCGTATCGAGTCCCTTCGGACCGAGCGTCCCTTCGACGGCCGAGCAGATCGCACGGATCGCCGCCGCGTTATGCAGCAGCGTCGAATGGCGTTCGTCGCCGTCCGCCTGATTCTGTTTCAGTTGGCTCATGTGCCCTGCTCCTTTGCTTGTCGGAAGCCGGACGCGGTCGCACGTGTCCGCTCCTTACTTGTACCAGCGGCCCAACAGAACGGCCATGTCCTTGGACAGATGGTCCAGAAGGCTGAGCACGCGAGCGTAATCCATCCGGGTCGGGCCCAGAATGCCGATCGTGCCGAGGTTCTGCCCGCCCAGCGAATAACTGGCGGTGATCAGGCTGCAGTCCGCGATCGCATCCAGACTGTTCTCCGTGCCGATCCGGACCTGAATGCCTTCCGGAATTGACGTCAAGAGCCGCGCGATCGTCGGCGTCTCGCCGAGCAGGTCGAGCAGATGCTTGAGCTTGTCGACATCCTTGAACTCCGGCTGAATCAGCATGTTTGTCGTCCCGCTCATGTAGATGCGGTCCTGTTCGTCGGTGTCGATCGCCGTCTCGAGCGCCTTGACGAGCTCCTCGCAGCCGTTCACGTAACGCGTCAGCTCCTCGCTGATCTCGTTGTACAGCCTCGCGCGCAGCTGGAGCAGCGGCACGTTCTTCAGCTTGGCGTTCAGAATGTGGACCGTCTTCTCAATGTCGGCCGCCGTGATTCCTTCCGGGAACCGGATGACCTTGTTCTCGACATGTCCCGTATTCGTCACGATAATGGCGACTCCCGACTGTTCGTCGAGAGGAATGATCTGCAAATGCTTAAGAGTGGCGCTGAACACCTCCGGCCCCAGCACGATCGATGTATAATTCGTCAAGTGGGACAGCACGGAAGCGATCTGCTGGAAAATCTGCTCCATCTCCTGTATTTTTTCAGCAAAAAAAACCTTCATCACATTCAGCTCGTGGCCGGATAAGGTTCCGTATTTGACCAGATGATCGACATAATACCGGTAGCCCTTGTTAGAAGGAATGCGCCCGGCGGACGTGTGGGGCTGCTCGAGGTAGCCCATCTCCTCCAGATCCGACATCTCGTTGCGGATGGTAGCCGGACTGAAGGCGATATCGCCGCGCTTCGATATGCTCCGGGAGCCGACTGGCTCAGCGGAACGGATATAATCGTCTACGATTGCCGTCATAATCATGCGTTGGCGCTCAGTCAACATAACATTCCCCTCCTGAAGTCATCCCGAGGCTCAAAGCGATAACGCCTTTCGCATCGTTAGCACTCCTCTCTAATGAGTGCTAACCGTTACTACAAAAATACCAGACCCCCACGCCCGTTGTCAAGTTAAGCCAGGCGTTTGAGTACGGCAATTTCGTCGCAGCAATGCTGCTTTTTGCAGTGGATGCAATCCTTCCACACTTTTTCCGGAAAAATCTCCTTCGGGACAACCTCGTAACCTACTTTTTCGAAAAACCCGACTTCATAGGTTAACGCCATGATCTTGGGAATCTGCTTCGTCCGTGCCACTTCTTCCAGTTTCTCTACGAGCATGCGGCCTATGCCGCGCCCCTTGTAACCGTCCGTAATGCCGAGCGAGCGGATCTCGACCAGGTCCTGTCCCAGCTGGCAGAGAGAGCCGCAGCCGATCAGACGCCCGTCGTCCTCCACCACCACGAAGTCGACCAGGGAATACTTCAGCATCTCCTTCGAGCGCGGAAGCATGATTCCCTGCTCGGCGTATCCTTGAATGATCTCATGCAGCGCATCCAAATCTCTTTCCTCTGCCTGTCTGGAAACCAAAGTCATCGTTCTCACCGCCTCCTGTTTGTAAACATGTATAAATATACAACAGAGCGCATAAGGACTCAAGATAAAGTTCCAATAAATTCGGCAAAAACCTCGTTACCGAACAAGAGGCCCCGTTCCGTCAGCTTCCATCGGTATCCGTCGGCCTCCAGCAGTCCTTCTCCGGCCAGCCGGTCCAGCAGAGAACCAAACACCTCGGTTAACGACACGCCGAACTGGGCGCGGAAATCCGCGTCCGACACGCCCTCCAGCACCCGGAGGCTGACCATCATGAAATCCTCCATCGCCTCTTCCCGCGGCACGGGATTCTCCTCCAGCCGGGGAAGCCCCTGCCGGGTTGCTTCTATAAAAGGAGTGATGCCTTTGATATTCACATGTCGGCGCCCTCCGATATAGCCGTGGGCCCCTGCGCCCAGACCATAATAGCTGCGGTTCTGCCAATACGCCAGATTGTGGCGGCTTTCCCGGCCCGGTTTGGCGAAGTTGCTGATCTCGTACTGCGCGTAGCCGTTCGCCTTGAGCTTCTCCATCGTCAGCAGGTACATCCCGAGCTCGTCCTCCTCTTCGGGGAGCGGCAGCTGGTTGCGTTCGTACAGCGTATGGAACAGGGTGTTCTCCTCGATCTTCAGCGCGTAGATCGAATAATGCTGCAGATCGAGCCGAAGCGCCTTGTCCAGGCTGTCCTCCATCTGGCCGATCGTCTGGCCGGGCAGGCCGAACATGAGGTCGATGGATAGATTGCGGAAGCCGGCGGCGCGGGCGTTCTCCAGGCTGCGGTAGACGTCGTCCACGTTATGGATGCGCCCGATCCGCTCCAGCAGTCCCTGATCGAACGTCTGGACACCGAAGCTGATCCGGTTGACGCCTCCCTCGAACATGGCGGCCAGCTTCTCGGGATCGGTCGTGCCGGGGTTCGCTTCCATCGTGAATTCGCAGTCGTCCGCACGATCCGGAAAATACGTCCGGACCAGCCTCAAAAAGTGTTCCATCTGGTCGGGCAGCAGGACAGTGGGCGTCCCTCCGCCCACGAAAAAGGTCTCGATCGCAGCAGGCGGCGTCCGCTTCACCGTCGCTTCCATCTCGCGCTCGAGCGCGTCGAGATAGTCGCGCACCGGCTGGCCTTTCAGCACGTAAGAGTTGAAGTCGCAGTAGTAGCACTTGTTCGTGCAGAACGGGATATGCAGATAGACGGTTCGCGGATCGGTGTAAACGGGAGCTGGTTGTTGCAAGAAAGCCCCCTCCTCTCAGGTGCAAAATGGGGGAACGGCAGGCAAACGGATTTCCGCTTGCCTGCCGTTCGTCTAACTCAGCCAGGGCTGGCCGCCCTTGGTCGCTATTATCATCGTCTCGGAGCCCTGCATCACTTTTTGGGGTTCTCTGTGTTTTGGGGCCCCCGCAAAGTAATCGGAATTGGCTTCGAAGCTTCCCTTCCCTTTGTGGGGCTCAATATTTCGGGGGCCCCCGAAAAGTACCCGGAATTCGCTTCGGAGGCCAGCGTCACTTTTTGGGGCATGTTTCCCGGGGCCCCCGCAAAGTAATCGGAATCGGCTTCGAAGCTTCCCTTCACTTTGTGGGGAATGGTTTAGTTGTCGTCGAGCTTGAGGACCGCCATGAACGCTTCCTGCGGGACCTCGACACTGCCGACCTGCTTCATCCGCTTCTTGCCTTCCTTCTGCTTCTCAAGCAGCTTCCGCTTCCGCGAGATGTCGCCCCCGTAACACTTGGCAAGTACGTTTTTGCGCATCGCTTTGACCGTTTCCCGCGAAAGCACCTTCTGTCCGATAGTCGCCTGGATCGGCACCTCGAACATCTGGCGCGGGATGAGGTCCTTGAGCTTCTCGCAAATCTGGCGTCCGCGGTTGTACGCCCGGTCGCGGTGCACGATGAACGAGAGAGCGTCGACCTGCTCGCCGTTCAGCAGAATGTCCATCTTCACGAGGTTGGACTGCCGGTAGCCAGAAATCTCGTAATCGAACGAGGCATACCCCTTGGTCGTCGACTTCAGCTGATCGAAGAAGTCGTATACGATTTCGGCAAGCGGTACGTGGTACGTAATGGTCACCCGGTTCGTATCCAGGTACTCCATGTTGATGAACTCGCCGCGCTTGCTTTGGCAGAGCTCCATGATGGCGCCGACGTAATCGTTCGGCACGATGATCGCGGCTTTTACATAAGGCTCCTCGACATATTCGATCTTGCCCTGCTCCGGATAGTTGGACGGGTTGTCGATCTCGAGCATTTCTCCGTTCGTCTGGGTGACGTGGTAAATAACGCTCGGAGCCGTCGTAATAAGCGGAATGTTGAACTCCCGCTCGATCCGCTCTTGAATGATCTCCATATGGAGCAAGCCCAGGAAGCCGCAGCGGAAGCCGAATCCGAGCGCAGAGGATGTCTCCGGCTCGTAACGGAGCGAGGCGTCGTTCAGCTCAAGCTTCTCAAGCGCTTCGCGCAGATCGTCATAGTCGCTCGTTTCGATCGGATAAAGCCCGCAGAAAACCATCGGGTTGATTCGGCGGTAGCCAGGCAGCGGCTCGGCAGCCGGCTTCTTCGCATCGGTGACCGTATCCCCGACACGCGTATCCTTCACGTTCTTGATCCCAGCCACGACGAACCCGACGTCGCCGATGTTGAGCTCGTCCACGATTGTCATGTTGGGCATGAATGCGCCGACCTCGATGACCTCGAACGTTTTGTTCGTTGCCATGAAGTGAATCTTGGACCCTGCGCGGATCACGCCGTCCATGACGCGTACATACACGATGACGCCCTTGTATGGATCATAGTGAGAGTCGAAAATTAGCGCCCGCAGCGGCTTGTCCGGGTCTCCTTGCGGAGCCGGCACCTGCTTCACGACCTGCTCAAGAATCTCCTTGATGCCTATGCCTGCCTTGGCGGATGCGAGCACCGCGTCGCTCGCGTCCAGCCCGATCACGTCCTCAATCTCCTGCTTGACGCGTTCCGGCTCGGCGCTGGGCAGGTCGATCTTGTTGACGACGGGCAGAATCTCGAGATTGTTGTCCAGCGCCAGATAGACGTTCGCCAGCGTCTGGGCTTCGATCCCCTGAGCGGCGTCGACGACCAGGAGGGCGCCCTCGCAAGCCGCGAGACTGCGCGATACCTCGTACGTGAAGTCGACGTGCCCGGGTGTGTCGATAAGGTTCAGGATGTACTCCTCGCCGTCATCCGCTTTGTAGCCCAGACGAACGGCCTGCAGCTTGATCGTGATGCCCCGCTCGCGCTCCAGATCCATCTTGTCCAGCACCTGGTTCTGCATCTCGCGGGAGGTGAGTGCCCCGGAGTATTCTAGGATGCGGTCGGCCAGCGTCGATTTGCCGTGATCTATATGTGCAATGATCGAGAAATTCCTAATCTTCTGTTGTCTAGCCCGAATATCCGTCATGCCGTACCCCCAAGCGTATTCGCAAAAATATACAGTACTTCATTATACCAGCAGAACTCGCCGACAGCAACGAAGAACTCCACGCCGGTAAGGATGGCGTGAAGTTCTTCGGCTGTTTCTTAGATGCGGGCGCTAAGGCCGCCTCCGCCGGCGAACCAGCCGGCTAGTTCAGCAGACTGTCGATAGCGGAGACGACGAGACGGAGCCCCAGCTTCGCCAGCGCGCTCACCGCGTCTCCCGCCTTGTCGAGCAGCCGGTTCAGGAACGAATCCTGAATTTGGACGTAGACGGCCGGTGGCGCGGGCGGCGCCGGCACCGGCGCTGGAGCGGACGGTCCGCCCGGTGCCACGGTGCCTCCTGCCGGGGCCGGAGTGCCGGCAGGCATGCGGTCTCCGTAATGAGACGCCTGCCGGGCCTGCTGCTGGAGACCCGGGGCGGGCAGCGCCGGTTCGCGCACCTCGGGGGATTGGAGGAAGGGCGGCTTGCTGGCGGCATCCAGTCCGAGGAAAATGCCGACGCCGAGGATGAAACAGAGGAACAGTCCGTTAACAGCCAATCGTTTCATCGGCGCCTCCTATTGTTTGGCGGGGGCGGCCGGCGCCCCGACCTTCTCGGCTTCCCAATATTGCTCCGCGATGATGCCGGCGAGCGCGTCGGCTGTCCGGTAGCATTCCTCCAGGCTGTTGTAAGGACCGCCGATTTCGATCAGCACACTGTTCGGAGAGAGGGACTGGTTGTACTCGGCGTCGCCCTCATTCGGATTTTTGCCCCAGACGCCCCGGGACAGGCCCGGCAGCTTCTTCTCAAGCTTCGCGTGCAGCTGGGAGGCGAAGCTCTCGTTCGTCTCCCAGTTCGGATTGCGCTGGCCGATAATGAAGTACACCTGGGCATAGTCGACGCCGTTGATCGTCTTGGTCGTCTTGTCCCGCTTGGACGAGTCGCGGTGGAGGTCGAAGACGAATTGGATATCCGGATGGGCGGCGAACGCTTCCTTGACTGTCTTGGCCGAATACTTGTAGGACTTGTAGTAGTTGAAGTCCTGCTCGGTCGACGAGTAATCCTGCGAATAGGCGATGGCTCCGACGCCTTGTTCCTCGAGTTTCTGCGCGAGCCGTTTGCCGACAAGCGTCACGTTCTTCACCGGGTCGTACGCCTTGTTCGGATCGGTGACGCCGGGCAGCTCGGGCAAGTACGACTCGCGGTTGTGAGTCGTGTAAACCATGACAACCTTCTTGCCGCTCGTCGTCTGCTTGCCTGCCTGCTCAGGGGTCGGCTGCGGCGTCGGAGCAGGTGTGCCGGCTGGCGTCGGATCGGTAACCGGCGGCGTGCCGCCTCCGGCATGATCCGCCGGCATCGGATAATCCACAGGACCGCCGTCGTCATGGCTGCCGCGGATGAGGACCGGCGTACCGCTCGCAAGACCCGGCACTTCATGGGCGATCAGTGTCTTGGGATCGTTCGGATTGACGTTGGTCAGCAGACGGAACACGAAGCTGAACATATTGGCCTGCGAGAAAGTCGACGACGAGCTTGTCTCATTTTTAAGATGAGGAATCTCAAGTTTCATCATATCGAGGAAAAATTCCTGCGACACCGAGGCCGCCAGGCCTTTCATAGACGAGACGGGAGAGGTACGGAGATAGGATTGGGCATACCCGGCCGCGCCGAGTAGTACAAAAAACAGGAGTGTGCTGACCGATAGTGCGAGAAGCGACCTTCCGGTCAGGCGGACGGTTTGCACCGTTTTGCGGACCCGGCTGAGATCCATCGTCATTGCTGTCCATTTCATACTTGCTTCCTCCGATCCTTGGCATGCTGCGGGAGAAGACTCGGCTCCTCTTTACTAGCAATCTATGAATCGGGGAAGAAAAGTAGAACCCTCCGCACGAGGGCGGAGGGAACCGGGATGAGGGGCAGCGTCTCTAGCAGCCGCTAACGGATGCTCACTCTGCTAATGGATGCATTCTCTGCTAACGGACGCTCTCTCTATTAAGGAACCTATCGCCGCGCGGACCTCGTTCAGCGAGCGGAGCGTCAGGAAGGCGCCCTGAGGCTCGGCGGTCGCTTCGACGACGTTGAAGGCCCACTCGTTCTCGGCAGGCAGATAGATGGCGTGAATGCCGTTCTCCAGCGCCGGCATGACGTCGGTGCGCATCGAATTGCCGACCATCCACGTCTGCGACCGGTCAAAGCCGTTCGCCTTCAGAATGGCGTCCAGCGCCTCGGCATTCTTGTGCCGCCGGATGAAGATGCGGTCCTGGAAGTAGGTTTCGAGACTCACGGCCTTCACCTTGCGCATCTGGATCGCCTCGACGCCCCCCGTATACAGATAGAGCCGGTGGCCGTCCTCCTCCAGTTCCTGCAGCGCCTCGACCATGTACGGATATGGCTCCACCTCATGCTCGTACACGGAGCGTCCGAGCTCCTGCAGCTCGGTGACCTCCATGCGGCTCAGCCGTCTGCCGGTCAGCGTCCCAAAGTGCCGGTAGGTATCGACCAGCGACTGCGGAAAATGGCTTTCCGTGAAGCCCAGCACATGAACGCCGGCGATGTCGATTTCCAGTTGCTTGTCCAGCACCTCCTGCTTGGACAGTTCGTAAGATGCGAACCAGGTTTCCATCAGATCGGCGAACTGGTCCAGCACGAGCATAAAGTATTTGTTGCAGTGGACGAGTGTGTCGTCCATGTCAAATAGAATCGTTTGCGGTTTCATCGCGATGCACCTCTTGTCTCTGTTGCGGATTCTTCCAATATACCAGAAGAGACCCGGCTGAAAAAGACAGCGCGAGTCTCTGCATTGTCGGCAGGGCCTCGCCGGCGGCCAGCCGCTCCGCCCTTTTTTGCCCGTCAATGCGTGTAGGCGGATACGTTCTCCATATCGATCGCATCGTGCAGCGCCGCATTCAGCCCGCTCGCGATAATGTTCGCGATGTCTTCGATGAACTGGTCGATCTCCTTGGGCGTTACCAGCAGATCGTGGCCCAGCGGATCGAGCACTTCTTTGACAAGCTGGAGCCGGTCCTGCTCCTGCATGCTGTCGAGCATGCCGAGGATTTGTCCTGTCTGGTCGGTCATCTGCGCGAAGTGGCGCGTCATCAGGTCGATGCTGTTGTTCACAATGGTCGAGGCGTATACGACGGTCGGCACGCCGATCGCGATGACCGGGACGCCGAGGATGTCATGGGTCAGCCCCTTCCGCTTGTTGCCGATGCCGGAGCCCGGATGAATACCGGTATCCGCCACCTGGATCGTGGTGTTGACCCGCTCCAGGGAACGGGATGCGAGCGCGTCTACGGCGATGACCAAATCGGGCTTGGAATGTTCGACGAGGCCCTGCACGATCTCGCTGCTCTCGATTCCGGTCGTACCGAGGACGCCCGGCGCGACGGCGCTGACCGAGCGGTAACCGGGATGGACCGACAGCGGCGCAAGCTGGAAGTAATGGCGCGTCACAAGCACGTTCTCCACGACTAGCGGCCCGAGCGAGTCAGGAGTGACGTTCCAGTTGCCGAGCCCGATAATGAGCACCTTGGCCTCGGGGCCGATCTCCATCCGCTGCAGGAAATCGTGGAACATGCGAGCGAACTGGGTCGTCACCTTGTCCTGCAGCACCGAATCCTTCTCGCGGAGTTTGGGCACCTCGAAGGTCAGATAGCGGCCCGGCAGCTTGCCGATCGCGCGTCCCCCCTCCGGCGTCGAGACGGTCATGCGGGTAATCTTGATGCCCTCGTCCTCCTCGACCTGCGACTCCACGCCCGGAATCGCCCCTCCCGTCCCGGCCTCCGCCAACTCTCTGGCTTCCAGAGCCAGGTCCGTCCGTACCGCATACATGCTCAGATCCATCGTTGTTCCGCCCTTTCTTCTCCAATTGTTTTCCTTATGATGCCATCCGGGAGGGGCCTCTATTCGTTCCAACTGCCTGTCCGGCAGCGGCCTCCCTCCGTTCCATTAGCCCATTCGGAAACGGCCACCTTTCGTTCCCTCGGACATTCCGGAACCGGCAGCCGTTCTCTCCTTCGGCCCCGTCCGGCTGCGTCTCTATTCGTGCCCTACAGCTCATCTTGCAAAGGCCTCTTTTCGTTCCTTCGCTGCCGTTCCAGCTATTGCATTTTGAAAGAGCGCGTGATAGAATATCTAAAGTTGTCAAGAACTGAAATGGATCTTGCTCTTTTCTGCAGTAGGAGGTGACGAAATGCCAAACATCAAATCCGCAATCAAACGCGTTAAAACGAACGAGAAGCGCCGTCTGAACAACGCTTCCCAGAAGTCCGCACTCCGCACAGCTGTGAAATCGTTCGAGCAAGCAGCTGCCGGTAACAATGCGGAAGCCGCTAAAGAAGCTTTGGTTCTGGCTGTCAAGAAATTAGACAAAGCAGCTACCAAAGGTCTGATCCACAAGAATGCAGCTAACCGCAAAAAATCCCGCCTGGCCAAGAAGCTCAACGAGCTGAATGCCCAAGCGTAATGATGATGAATGAAACGAAGACCATCGACTTTTCGAAGCCGGTGGTCTTTTTTTGTTGCCCCTCCTCTTCTCTCGTTCCCGCTTCCACAAAAAAAGAGCCGACCTAAGCCAGCTCGAGCAGCAGCAGCTCCAGGCCAAGCACCTTGTCGACCTGGCCGGTCTTCATCTGGTAATCCAGCTCGGCGAGCCTGGACAAGATCGCATACAGCCGCTTCGCGTCGTATGCGCGCCCCTGCTCGGCAGCCAGCTTGACCGCGTACGGATGGACGCCGATCTGGCCCGCGATCTGCTGGTGAGAGTAGCCGGTCTGCACCAGCTCCTTCACCTGCATGACGATGCGGTACTGCCGCGCAATCAGCATCAGCAGCTTGATCGGCTCCTCCTTTTGCTTGAGAAGCTCATTCAGGATGGCGAACGCCTTGTCCGTCCGGCGGCGCACCAGCTCCTCGACGAGCAGGAAGACGTTCTGCTCGGTATTCGGCACCACCAGACGGCCGATCAGCTCACCGTCTACCTCGCCGCCCTCGCCGATATAAAGCGACAGCTTCTCGAGCTCCGAGGCCAGCGTCTGCAGCTGCGTGCCTGCATACAGCAGGAACCTCTCGGCTGCACCGGGGGCGAACCGAAAGCCCAGACGGCTGGCACGGTGCTCCACCCAATCGCCGATCTGCTCGGGCGACAGGGTTGGGAATGCCAGGACAGCCTGCTTGTCCTTGAGCACCTTGACGAGTTTCTTGCGCTCGTCCAGCTTGTCCGCATCGACCATGAATACTATGATGGACGAGTCGACAGGCGCCTTCAGATATTCCAGCAGCCGGTCCGTCCGGTGCGCGGCTTTGGCCGTATCCTTTGCCCCTGTAAAGAAAAGGGCGTTCTCCGCCACAATCAGCTTGCGCTCCACGAGGAACGGGACCGTCTCGGCATCGTCCAGCACCTCGTCGAGCGACGACTCCTGCAGGTCGTACCGGCTGACGGCCATCTCTTTCAGCTCCTCGCCGATCAGCTTATGCGTGAGCGCGTCCAGAAACTCCCGCCTCCTGTACTTCTCCGGACCATAGCATAGATAGACCGGGCGCGCCTTGCCCTGCTCCACTTCTCGCATTGCCGTTCTTGCATCCACGTGCGTTCACCTCTGTACCATCATACAGGCAGAGAGGGACGGCGTCAAAACGTTCCGTTTTGACGCCGTCCCTCTCGTATCCGAGCTGCATGGTGTATATGAACACCCGGGGAAAACCGCTCTAGAAACGGATTCCCGGGCGGCTGGCCTCTGCCGCCGTTTGTTTCCTTCTGATCCCAGCATACGCAGGATACCCGCCAAGTGTGCCAACGCCCCCCATTCCGGGTGATGACCGGCCCGCCGGGCCGGTCAATTCTGGGGAACTTCCCTCTTCTGGCTCAAATCGACGAAGTACGCCTGACGGCTGCCGTCAGGGCGCGTCACCTCATAGAGGAAGCCGTTCTCCTGCTTCCAGCCAAGCAGGGCGATCCGCTCGTGATCCGCCCATTGATGAGTGGAGGCGAACACCAGCTGGCCTCGTTCGTCCCGGATCACGACCCGCTGCTGCTCAGCCGATGCGAAATGCGTCCCCTGAGGCGAATAGACCGGAGCCGGCACGGCCGCGTCGGCTGCGGTCGTCTTGTCCTGAGCCGAATCGTCCGGCAGGCCGCTTCCCGGTGCCAGCGTCAACCCGGGCAGCCAGGCGATTCCCGGGAATCGGCCAGGTTCCGTGAGAACTGCTCCCGGGCCCGCTTCCGGCGTCTCCTCTTCGGGCAGACCGGCGATGCCTAAAACGCTCTCCCTCGGAGTCTGCTTGCCCTGGTCGCCTTTCGTCGGCTGCGGCGTCTCGTTCGCTTTCGGGACACCCGCATCGGTCAGCAGCTTGCCCGGCGTCCTCGCCGGCGACTCGGGGCCCGCCGTAGCCGGCGCGTCCCCGGCAGATGCTGCCGGGCTCACAGTGCCTTCCGGCGGCGCTCCTTTGCTCTTGGCTGCGCTGTTCTGCACGGCGTCCGAGAATGCCGTGGCCGAGGGCGCCAGCGTCCGCGTATCGGCGGAAGGCTGAGGCGTCGTAGGGAGGAGCCCCGGCGGCTTAGCCGAGGCCGCGGGCGTCCGCTCGGACGCCGGCGTATCCGGCGTCAGCATGCGAACCGCCCCGTCCCGACTCCCCGGCGTGGAGCTCTCCGCGGCCGGAGAAGAACCGGCCGCACTGTCCACCGGAGTCGACTGGCTGCCGCTGCTCTTAGCGGCACTGCCCGCCTGGTCCGCCGAACTTTTTTGCGCCTTCGGGCTGAGCGCCATTTCATGAATGCCTCTCGCGTCCTGCCGCATATCCCCATAATTCTGGAACAGGAAGATGCCGAGAGCGAGACAGGCGGCGGCTCCTCCGGCCGTCGTCCAATACAGCGACCTCCGGCGTCTGCCCGGGCTGGCCGGCCGCTCGGCCGGCGGCTCCTCGGCTGCGAGCGGAGTCACGACCGGCGGTACTGCAGCGGGTGCGGCGGCCGGAGGCTTCCCCTGCAGATCGGGCAGCCGGTCCAGGATCGAATCGACCACACTGTAGGGAGGCGCTACATGCGGGAGCGATTCGAGCTCCTCGGCCAGCCGGTGAAGCCGGCTTCTCCATGCGGCGCACTCGGGGCACTGCCGGATGTGGGCGTGCATCAGCTCCGTCTCGTACGGATCGAGATCGTGATCCAGCTCTCTTTGCATAAGCTCCTCCATCTGCCTGCACATCATCCCCGAACACCACCCTTCTGATAATCTTGGAGTAAAGTTTGCAGCTGCTTGCGCGCGCGGAACAAGTAGGACTTGACGGTATTGAGCGGCAAATTCAGCGATTCCGCAATCTCATGATAAGAAAACTGCTGAAGGTACCGCAGCACGACCACCGTCCTATGGTGGTCCGGCAGCTGCTCGATCGCCCTGCGGATGTCGGTTGCCAGATAAGACGAGAGAACCGACTGCTCCACGTTGTCGGACGCATGAAAGACGAGTTCGTGCTCTTCAATCGAAACCGAAGGCTTGGTCTTCCTGAACTTGTCGATGCAAATGTTCGTCACGATGCGCTGCACCCACGTTTTGAACATCGCTTTCTCTTCGTACGTTTCAATTCGGGTATAGATCCGGATCAGCGCCTCCTGGGACGCGTCCATCGCGTCCTCCTGGTTGCCGAGCAAATAATAGGCTGTCCGGTAGACATGGCTTTCGATTTCGCGCAAAAGGGTTATGAGAGCGTCGCGATCGCCCGTTTGGGCAGCCTTGATAAGTTCAGGAGCTACCACTGGGTTCCCCCTCTCTTGCATTTCATTAGACGGCATTCCGGTTCAAAAGGTTGCACTCTTTTTCGTAGAAGCCCGTTCTTAACCGCTGTTTCCTAGAATAGCAGAAATCACCTGAGGATGGTATATATTAGAATTCATTTCCAATCATACACATCGGAAAAGAAGACTTCTAACGGCTGTCCTTGCCCGTTTCTCCGCAGCGGGCATTCCTACCCGGTACCTCCATTGAATACCCTAGCGGCCTCCGTGCCCGGTTCCTCCGTCGAATTGTCTAGCGGGCGCTGCGCTCTTCCCTCGTAATTGACCCCCCTTCTATGGGATGGTACGATAGCAGAGATTGGGTTATGCCGTGTCTGTACATATTATTATGGGAGACAGAGGAGATGATGGAAGGATGAAACTGCTAACTTTCCTGAAGGACGATCGGCTGTGTCTGGGGGTACAGACAGAGAAGGGAATCGTGGATGTCGAGCTGGCGGCGGCTCGTTATGGAGCCGTCGATGCAGAAATTCCCACGGATATGATGAAAGCGATTGAAGGCGGGCAAACGACGGTAACCGCGCTTCAGAGGCTGACCGACGCCGTGCTGGCCGAAGCGGAGACGTCCGGCTGCCTGCTGGACGAGCTGAAGCTGACGCTGGGGCCTTGCGTCACCCAGCCGAACAAGATCATTTGCGTTGGTCTCAACTACCGCAAGCACGCAATCGAGACCAAAGCGCCGATTCCGGATTATCCGATTCTGTTCAACAAGTTCAACAACGCGCTCACCGGCCACGGGCATCCGGTCACGCTGCCGGATGTCTCGCAGCAGGTCGATTACGAGGCGGAGCTCGCGATCGTGATCGGCAAGACGGCGAAGAACGTAGAGAAGGAGCATGCGCTGACCCACGTCTTCGGCTACTGCAACGCGAACGACCTGTCCGCGCGCGACCTGCAGCTGCGGACGACGCAATGGCTGCTCGGCAAGACATGCGACGGCTTCAGTCCGCTCGGACCGTATCTCGTGACGGCGGAGGAAGTTGACAATCCGAATAACCTGACGATCAAGTGCTTCGTCAACGGAGAGGAACGGCAGAACTCCAATACAGCCGACATGATCTTCCACTGCGACGAGATCGTCAGCTACATCTCCAAGCATATGACACTCGTTCCGGGCGACATTATCCTGACCGGGACGCCGGAAGGCGTCGTGCTCGGCTATCCGAAGGACAAGCGCGTCTACTTGCAGGACGGTGACATCGTCACCGTGGAGATCGAGAAGCTCGGCTCCTTGACGAACCGGATGGTCAAAGAGGTTGTTTAATATCCCTTCTCCCTGACAGGGTACAGCACGCAAAGCAAGCCCAGCCCGGCTCCTGCCGGACTGGGCTTGCTTCTGTTTGGAGCGGCTTCCCCGCATTCCTGCCGCCCTCTCCGCACCGTTCGAAGCTTCAAACGCGCGATTCTTGGCGTCACCTAACGGTAGTTAACGTTCCCTTTCGTGCTGCAGCGGTAGGCGAGCCGCGTCAAGACGAGCGTTTGCCCGCAGCCCGTCCCCCGTGTTGATGCCGGGTCAGCTCACGGATGTGCTCGTCCGCCATGTAAAGCTCAAGCTGACGGATCCGTTCATCGATTCGCTCCAGCATTCGCTTGATTTCGAGGTTTTCCTGCTCCGCTTTGTAGTCGATGGCTGTATGAAGCATCTGCTCCTGCTTGTCCTTCGCCGCCTGACGGTTCTGACTCATCAAGATGAACGGTGCCGAGAAGATGCTCAGACAGGATAGCGAGAAGCTGAGATAGAAGAGAGTATCCCTTCCGGTAATCTGGTTCCACAGAATCCAAATGAGGATGATGATCGCGATCGCCAGGATAAACCACCAGCTGCCCCCGAACAGAGCTACCCGGTCGGCCAACCGGTCGATGCGGCTGTCCTTTTTCTCCTGCTGCTCCCTTAGGTAGACCTTGATTTTTCCCTGGTACTCATTGACCATCTCGGCCACGCGGAAGACATCTTCCTTGTTCAGCTTCTGCTCGGGATAGCTTTCGAGCTGCTGCAGCAGCTCCTCCTCGTGCCGTTCCTCCGATTTTTTTCTCCGCTCGGCTTCCTCTTCGGCAAGTATCAAAAGGCATCCCTCCATTCCGTTAAGAATGTCACTTTCTCCTTACCCGAGGAACGCTCGGCCGCTTGCCGCCTTTTCTTTTTTTCTTCATGGAAATTGTTTCTTCCCGCCCTGTCGGTTGCTTCGAACCGGGAAGCGGGAGCGGAAAGGAAGCTACGCGCCTCGTGCCCGCCGATTGCGGATAGAAGCGCTCTAGTCAAATCAACGGGTACGCGCCGGCTCGAGCAAGCCGCCGACGGCCCGGTACAGCTCTTCCAGCTCCTCACGTCCCGCCAGCTCGGGATTATGTTCCAGCGTGACGTGAAACCGATCGTTCCGCGCCGCGAGATAAGCCAGGTAGCGCTCGGCATCCCCGTACGCCGGGTCGTCCGCCTGGTGTGGAAGCACCGGCAGATGCCGCCGATACGTGCCGTCCGGAACGACCTGAATGTTGCTGTAATGCACCAGATAGACGGAAGGAGCGATGGCATCCATCCAGGCATAGGGATCGAAGTCGGGGAAGACGCGGGTGTGCACGCTCATCCGCTGGGTGTCGATCACAAGCCCAATCTCCGGATACCGCTTGAATAGGGACGCGTAGACGGTCCCAAACTCGCCAAAAAAGTCGTATTCCACCACAATCCGCTGGCCGGTGCGCTGCTGCAGCTCCGCCAGATGATCGAACGCTTCGATACTCGCCTCCTCGAACGAATCGTCCGTCCACTCCTCCGAACGATAGCTCGAGAAATGCGGCATCCGACGCATCTCCTCTGGTCGGAAACGGCTGGACAGGATGGGCGGGAAAGGATAGTGAAGCAGCACATATTCCGCGCCGCAGGCGGCCGCAAGCTCTGTATCCCGCTCAACGAGACGGCGGGCAGCCTTCCGTTCCTGCGGCTCCAGCGCCGTCAAAGCGGGAAGCAGCTTGATTCCCTCTCGGTTCACTGCCGGAGCGTGAATGCCGAACACCAGCCCCTTCTCCGTACAGAAGGCGGCCGCGCGGTGCAGTTCATCCTCGTCCGGGTATTGCGACAGCTCGAGGCCGCCGATCGCCGGACTCCCGTACCGCTCCCAATCTTCAGGCCGAAGCCCGTTCCACATGCCGATCTGGACTCTTCTCATCTTTCTACTCCCCCCGAAGCTCTCTCACGCTAATGCAGATGGGCCTCCGGCCAGCGGTCGGGATGCGAGTCTTCGTTCCCGCGCATGAACGAACCGGAAGCTTCTCTGCCAATCTTCTTCCTCTTCCTACCTCTAGCATTCTCCGCAAGGGGCTCGTTTCCTGCTTGTCCTTAAGGAGGGAAATGCGGCATCGGTTATTCCCGAATGTTGAAGAAGATGCCTGCAGCCGTTTCGGTCTACAGCAGCCACCTATTCGGACGCTGAAAGTCTGTTCCCCGTTTCGTGATGCAGCTGCGTACGGATGCGGAAGCCGTCCCGCCGCACGAGAAAACGGACTTCTCCCTGCTGGTCGGTTCGATAAACCTCGGCTCCGAACGCTGCGAGCCTGTCCAGCACTGGCTTAGCCGGATGGCCGTATACATTGTTTTCGCCTACGGAGATGACGGCTACACGGGGCTGCCAGGCGGTCAGCCACTCCTCCGTCGTCGAGGTTTTGCTGCCGTGGTGGCCGACCTTCAGCACATCGACCCCGCGTGGAGGAGGAGACGACGACGCGAGCACTGCCGCTTCCCCACCCCCGGAGCCGCGGCCGTTCGACTGCTTCCCCTCCGCTGCCCCCTGCTGCGGACCGGCCTGCGCAACCTCAGAAGTTCCCGCCGCTCCGGCGGCCGGTGCGCCGCTCTCCGCTGAGGCGGGAACCGTGACCAATTGGGTGAACAATTGATCGACTACCGCTGCCTCTCCCGCCTTTTCCAGATCCCCGGGAAGCAGGATCCGCGTGCCGAGCAGATCCAGCAGGAGCACGATAGAGCGGTCGTTCTGCTTGCCTTCGAATGCAGCCGGCTCGTCCGACCATTCCGGAAACAGGCAGCGAAGGAACGTCCCTTCACCTAGCCGAATCGTTTGGCCAGCCTCCGCCGCATAGAGCGGGATGTCTTTGGCGAGCGCCGTCTCGAGCAGCTTGCGATAACCGGCATTCTCCTTGAGCGTGCCATTATACAGAATCCGCTTCACCGGGATCTGCTCTAGCACCGCCTGCAGCCCGCCGATATGGTCGTTATCCGCGTGCGTAAGCACGAGCCATTCCAGCTCGTGCACGCCGCGTTTCTTCAGCAGAGGCACAACGACCTTCTCTCCCACCTCATAAGGATGGCGGCGCTCCTTCCATTCCTGTCCAGGCTTGCGGAACGTCACCGTCCCTCCTCCGTCGATGAGCATGCGGCGGCCGTCCGGACTCTGAATCAGGATCGAATCGCCTTGTCCGACATCCAGAAAATCCACGCGCCCCAGGCCGCTCCAGCGATCCGGACTGTAGCCGTAGACGAGCAGTACGGCGAGCAGAAGCCCGCTGCCCAGCGTGGCTCGTCTCCAGCGGCCGAGAAAAACCGGCTGCTTCAGCTCCAGCATCGGCCGCAGCTCGGCTTGGTTGGAGGCCGCTCGGAGGCGGACAAGCGCGGTCATCCCCGTCCCGAGTGCCGCATAGTAGGCAAGCAGCCACCAGAGCGGCGGAGATGGCCAGATCGTATGGAACCAGTCCCAGCTATCCATGATTTCCACCGCCCAAAAGGAGAGCCGGTTCATCCAATCGACGGGAACGGCGATCAGTCGGCCGGCCGATTCCCACAGGAGGCCAACTACTAAACTGACGGAGCCAGCTGGCGTGACGACCATGCTGATGAAAGGAACGAGGATCAAATTGGCCGTCCAGCTGACCAGTGAGAATTGATTGAAGTAATAAATAGAGACCGGGAACGAGACGAGCTGCGCGACGGTGGTTACGGCAACCGCTCCCATCAGAGCGGGATAGCGGGCGGGCAGCAGCTTACTCATCAGCGGGACGCCGAGCACCAGCCCGGCCGTAACGAGAAAGGACAGCTGAAAGCTCACATTCCGCAAATAATAGGGATCCCAAAGCAGCATCGCCAGGCAGACGAGGCTGATCAGATTGAGACCGTCCTTGAGCATCCGCTTCCTTGCCGCATAGAGGGCTATCATGCCCATGAAGCCCGCCCGAACAACGGAAGGTGAGCAGCCGGTTAGCAGAATATACCCCGGCAGCAGAAGCATGGCCGCCAGCTGGCTGGTCTCCCGGGGGACCCGGCAGGCGCTCAGCAGCCCCATGACGACCGCTACGAAGACAGCGACATGCAAGCCCGAGATCGCTAGAATGTGTGTCAATCCGAGCTGGGAGAACTGCTGGAACTGCTCGGGATCCAAATCGGACCGAAGCCCGATCAGCAGCCCTTTCATATAGCCTGCCTGCTCGGCCGGGTACAGCCGATCCAAGAGGCTCCCGAGCCGTTCACGCAGCGCATCGTTGTGCCGGTTGAGCTCCGTCCAATCCAAGCGGAAGACCCGCTCCCGAGCCGCCTGCTCCATTCCCTTGACCGACAGCTGCCAATGGATGCGCTGCAGCCGCAGATAGTCCCGGTAATCGAAGCCCCCTTCATTGCGGGCGACCGAGGGCGTCTTCAGCGTCCCCGTCAGCCGCAGTTCATCTCCTCTCTGCCACGTCCGTGCCAGCTCCTGCTCTTCCTGAAGCAGCAGCTTCAATGTCAGCCGCACTCGTTCCTCGACAGCCTCCTCTCCCTCCCCGAAGTCGGCCGCGGAGAGGAGCAGGATCGCGGAGACAGTGTCCCCATCGACGTCCACCGGGGAGAGCAGGCGGCCGGAGGCCGTCATCTCCATGCCATTGTGATCGTCTCCCCATGCGGACTGATTGCCTTCGTCTATCCACTGGGTATAGCCAAAGGCAATCAGCAGCACGAGCGGCAGATGGGTCCACATCCGATATGGCAGCCGGGCGGCTATCAGCAGCAGCAGAGCGCCGACGCCAGACAGCAGCAGAGTCAGCCCCATTCGGGTCTGCGTCGTCTGCAGCGCCAGAGTACCTCCCGCGATCCAGCAAACGGTTCCAAAAACAAGCGGCCGCTTCAACGTACACGCTCCTTTCTTTCCGAGCCGCGGAACCCGGCAGCGGGCAAAGAAAAAAGAACCCCATCCGCCGTATCGGCTCGACTGAGGTTCTTCCTCTTCTTCGCGCTATCGCTATTCACCCTATCCCGGTGCCATCGGCAGCTCGGATAGGGCAATTTCTTTTATTCGTCGCCAGATCAGTTTGTGACCTCCATGACCGTCTCGGCGGGCGGATCGTACGCTTCGAGCCGGCGGAAGCCGATTCCTCTGGCCGCCATCAGCTCGTATACCTTGGCGCTGTCCTTCGGGTAAGAGCGATGATACACGATCTCCTTAACCCCGCTGTTGGCCAGCATGTTGGCGCACGTCCAGCAAGGCTGGTCGGTCACATAGACGGTCGACCCTTCGCGGTCGATCCGGTCGGTGAACAACAGCAGGTTCTGCTCCGCATGGATCGTCCGGATGCAGCGCTCCTTGCGGACCATCTCCTCCTTGCCGTCCGTCACCTTCAGTTCCAGCTCCTCGACCAGCATGCAGCCTGCCTCGTAGCAGTCCGGCACGCCCATCGGCGCACCGTTGTAGGCGGTGCCGAGCAGCTTCTTGCCCTGCACGAGCACGGCGCCTACATGGCGGCGAATACATTGCGAACGGGTAGAGGCCATATAGGCAATATCCATGAAGTAAGTGTCCCAATCTTTGCGCATGTTGACCGCTCCCGTCTAAATCATTAAGCCTGGCTGGCGCGAATGGCCTGCTCCAGGTCGTGCAGAATATCGTCGATGTTCTCGGTGCCGATCGACAGGCGGATCATGCCGGGCGTTACGCCGGCGCTCACCTGTTCCTCCGCGGACAGCTGCTGGTGCGTCGTGCTGGCGGGGTGGATGATGAGAGATTTGGAATCGCCCACGTTTGCAAGATGCGAGAACAGCTTGACGGCGTTGATGACCTTGCGACCCGCTTCCAGGCCGCCTTTGATTTCAAACGTCAGGATGGCACCCTGGCCTTTCGGCAAGTACTTTTGTGCAAGCTGGTAGGACGGATGGCTCTCCAGTCCTGCATAGTTTACCCACTCGACCGCATCGCTCGCTTCGAGGAATTTCGCGACCTTCAGCGCATTGCTGCTGTGGCGTTCCATCCGCAGATGCAGCGTTTCGAGCCCCTGCAGCAGGAGGAACGAGTTGAACGGCGAAATCGTCGCTCCCATGTCGCGCAGCAGCTGGACACGGGCTTTGATGATGTAGGCGATCGGGCCGACCGCATCGGCATAAACGACGCCGTGATAGCTAGGGTCCGGCTCAGTCAGGCCGGGGAACTTGCCGCTCGCCTTCCAATCGAACTTGCCTCCGTCCACAATGACGCCGCCGATCGACGTGCCGTGGCCGCCGATGAACTTGGTTGCGGAATGTACGACGATGTCGGCGCCATGCTCGATCGGGTTCAGCAGGTAAGGGCTCGGGAAGGTGTTGTCGACGATAAGCGGAATGCCGTGCTCGTGCGCGATCGCCGCCACTGCTTCGATATCGAACACGTCGCCCCGCGGGTTGCCGATCGTCTCGGCGTACAGCGCCTTGGTTTTCTCGTTAATATGCGCGCGGAAATTCTCCGGATCGCTCGGATCAACGAAATGAACCTTAATGCCCAGCTTGGCCAATGTGGTCGAGAACAGATTGTAAGTGCCGCCGTACAGGCTGGACGCGGAGACGATCTCGTCGCCGGAGCCTGCAATGTTCAGGATCGAATATGTAATGGCTGCCTGGCCCGATGCCGTCGCCAGTGCGGCTGCGCCGCCTTCCAGTGCCGCCACGCGCTTCTCGAAGACATCGGTGGTCGGGTTCATGAGACGAGTGTAGATGTTGCCGAATTCCTTGAGCGCGAACAGATCCGCGGCATGGTCCGTATCCCGGAATCCGTAAGAAGTAGTCTGGTAAAGCGGAACGGCGCGGGACAGCGTGGTGGGGTCGATCTCCTGGCCGGCGTGAACGGCCAGCGTCTCTGGTGCGTATTGACGTTCTTCTGCCATAGCAATAATTCCCTCCTGATAGGTATGAATTAACTCTATCATCTCACAAATATTGTTAAATGAAAAGACGCATTACCGCGGAGAGGTAACAGTGATCTTATCTTTCAGGGTATCGAATGTTTTTTGTCCGATTCCCTTGACGTTCATCAGCTCCTCCGCGGAGCGAAAAGCCCCGGCCTGCTTGCGGTAATCCAATATGGCGCGCGCCTTGCTTTCGCCGATTCCTTTGAGCGTCATCAGCTGAGCAAGCGTCGCCGTATTGAGGTCGATCTGCTTCCCGGCCGGCGCCCTGGCTGCCGGAGCCGCCGGCTTGGCGGCCGCATCGCCCGCCGCTTTGGCCTGTGTCCCTCCCACGCCCGCATCGCCAGCCGCTTGGGCCTGCGTCCCGCCAGCACCGCCCGCCGGGGCCCCTCCCGGCGCCGGTGCGCTGCCCGCTGCTGCCCCCGGGCCAGGCGTACCGCTACCGGCGCCTGCAGCGTCTGCGCCGGGCGAAGCCGCCGGCGCCCCTGATGCCTCAGGCCGGTCGGCCGCCGAGGCAGCACTGGCTCCCGCTGCGCCGTCCGCTCCCTGCACCCCGCCGGCAGCAGCTGCCTCTTCCCCCGTTCCCGGACCGCCCGCTCCCTGGCCCGTATTCGCCGTCCCCCCTGCTGGCGAACGGTCCTGCTGCAGGGCGCTAGCAACCGCATCGTTGACGGGCCGCACCCCAGCCGTCATCAGCGGCTCCTGCCCGGTTCCTCCCCACAGCCGATAGCCGAGAATCGCTGCCGCGGCCAATGCCGCCAGCAGCAGCAGACGGGGCGCCAGCCTGCCGTCCAGCCAGTCCTTCATGCCATGTCTCCTCCTCCGGAGCGTACAAAAAAAACCGCCCATCCTCCCGAGCATGCGGGTGGAGGGCGGTTCTTCCGCTCATCCAAAACTGTTCCTTCTTCCGCCTAGAATAGCACACCCCCCGTTCTTCCCGCAAGAGGCACCGCGCCAGAGACGAACGCCTTCTCCGCCATGCTCCCTGTCCGCGCTCGTCCGTTATATTCGTGCCTCCCGCTGCATAGGGTAGAGCAAGCGAAGTCTGCTAACCTTCCCTATGAAAACCGAGCAAGGAGGTGTACCATGACGACAGGCTTTATCGGCACCGGCAGCATGGGCAGTCTGCTCATCGAAGCGTTCGTGCAGGCCGGAGCGCTTGCGCCCGCCCAAGTGATCGCAAGCAACCGTACCGCTGCCAAGGTCCAAGCGCTGGCGGACCGTTACCCCGGGTTGCGCGCCGCTCAGCATAACCGGGAAACGGCGTCGGAGAGCCAGACCTTGTTCCTGTGCGTCAAACCGATGGAAATGCGGAAGGTGCTTGACGAGATCCGGGACGTGCTGACTCCGTCGCAGACCGTCCTTACGATCTCCAGCCCCGTCCAGGTCGCCCACCTGGAGCAAGAACTTCCGTGCAAAATCGCCAAGGTCGTTCCCAGCATCACCAACTTTGTGCTGAGCGGGCCGACGCTCGTTTCTTTCGGCTCCCGCTGGAGCGAGGAGGACAAACAAAGCCTTTTCGCTTTTCTCCGCACGATCAGCGCGCCGAGCGAGGTACCGGAGTCATTCATCCGCGTCACCTCTGATATCGCCTGCTGCGGGCCCGCTTTTTTTGCTTACCTGCTGCAGCAGTTCGTCGAGGCGGCTGTCGACGTCACCGGACTAGACGAGCAGCGGGCGGAGGCATTGGCCTGCGAGATGCTTCTCGGCACCGGCAAGCTGTTGACGGAAGCGGGCTTCACTCCGAAGGAGCTGTGCCGCCGGGTCACGGTTCCGGGCGGCATCACCGAGATCGGCCTCGCGGCCATAGCAAAAGAGCCGGGGAATGCCTTCCGCCAGCTCTTTCGCGCCACGCATGCTAAGTTCGAAGAGGATCTGCATCGAACGGCCGGGCAGTTCATGCCTCCGTCCGTTTAACCTACGACAATATTGACGAGTTTGCCCTTCACGGCGATGACCTTGCGGATGCTCTTGCCCGCCATCGCCTGTTTTACTTTGTCGAGACCAAGGGCGATCTCCTGCATTTGCTCCTGGTCGAGGTCCGCGGCAATCGAGACGCGGTCGGCGATTTTGCCGTTAACCTGCACCACGATCTCTACTTCGTTCTCTACGGTCCAGGCCTCGTCATGCTCCGGCCAGGCTTCGTACGTCACGGTCTCGCTGTGACCGAGCTTCTCCCACAGCTCTTCCGCAAGGTGAGGCGCGATCGGGGAGAGCAGCTGGACGAAATTCTCCATCCCCCGTTTGGACAGAGCCTCCGCCTTGTTGGCGTCGTTGACGAAGATCATGAGCTGGCTGATCGCCGTATTGAACCGAAGCGCTTCGTAATCCTCGGTCACCTTTTTGATCGTCCGGTGCCAGGTCCGCTTGAAAGCCTCGTCAACCTTGGCATCGTCCTCCGTAATCTTGGCGCTGAGAGAGCCGTCCTCGTTCACGAACAGGCGCCAGACGCGGTTCAGGAAGCGGTAGATGCCCTCCACCCCGTTCTCGTTCCACGGCTTCGTCGCCTCAAGCGGTCCCATGAACATCTCGTACATGCGCAGCGTATCCGCGCCGTACTTGCCTACGATGTCGTCCGGATTGATGACGTTGCCGCGCGACTTGCTCATCTTCTCGTTGTTATTCCCGAGGATCATGCCCTGGTTTACCAGCTTCTGGAACGGCTCCTTGGTGGAGACGACACCGAGATCATACAGCACCTTGTGCCAGAACCGGGCGTACAGCAGGTGAAGCACCGCATGCTCCGCTCCCCCGATATAGAGATCGACCGGCAGCCATTCCTTCTGCTTCTCGAACGAGCAGAGCTCCTGGTCGTTATGCGGGTCGATGAAGCGCAGATAGTACCAGCAGCTGCCGGCCCACTGCGGCATCGTATTCGTCTCGCGGACCGCCTTTTGGCCGGTCACCGGATCGACGGTGTTCAGCCAGTCTGTGACGTTGGCAAGCGGCGATTCGCCGGTACCCGAAGGCTTGATGTGCTCCACGTCGGGCAGCATGAGCGGCAGCTGATCCTCCGGAACGGTCGTCATCGTCCCGTCCTCGAGATGAAGGATCGGAATCGGCTCTCCCCAATACCGCTGGCGGCTGAACAGCCAGTCGCGGAGACGGTAGGTTACCTTGCCGCTGCCATGGCCGTTCTCTTCCAGCCAAGCGGTCATGCGGGCGATCGCTTCTTCCTTGCCGAGTCCGTCGAGGAAGCCCGAGTTGACGTGCGCTCCGTCGCCTGTATAGGCTTCCTTGCTCAGATCGCCGCCCTGGACGACCTCCACGATCGGCAGGCCGAACAGCTTGGCGAACTCATAGTCGCGCTCGTCGTGGCCGGGGACCGCCATGATGGCGCCAGTTCCGTAACCGGCCAGCACGTAGTCGGCGATCCAAACCGGCACCTTCTCCCCGTTAACCGGATTGACCGCATAAGCGCCGGTGAAGACGCCGGTTTTTTCCTTGGCGAGGTCCGTACGCTCGAGGTCGCTCTTGCGGGACGCCTTTTCCCGGTACAGGTCGACCGAATCCTTTTGCTCCGGGGTGGTGATCAGATCCACGAACTCATGCTCCGGCGACATGACGCAGTACGTCGCGCCGAACAATGTATCCGGACGAGTCGTGAAGACGGTCAAATGAACGTTGTCGTGCCCATCGACCGCGAAGCGCACCTCGGCTCCCGTCGATTTGCCGATCCAGTTGCGCTGCATATCCTTGATGCTCTCCGCCCAGTCGAGCTCCTCGAGATCCTCGAGCAGCCGGTCGGCGTATTCGGTAATCTTCAGAATCCACTGGCGCATCGGCTTGCGGACAACCGGGTGATTGCCCCGTTCGCTCCGGCCGTCAATGACCTCTTCGTTCGCGAGCACCGTCCCGAGCGCCGGACACCAGTTGACCGGCACCTCCGCTACATAGGCGAGCCCCCGCTTGTAAAGCTGGATGAAGATCCACTGCGTCCACTTGTAATACTCCGGATCGGTCGTGCTGATCTCCCGGTCCCAATCGTACGAGAAGCCGAGCGACTTGATCTGCCGCCGGAAGTTGTTGATGTTCTTGACCGTAAACTCGCGCGGATGCTGACCGGTATCGAGCGCGTGCTGCTCCGCCGGCAGACCGAATGCGTCCCAGCCCATCGGATGCAGAACGTTATAGCCGCGCATCCGCTTGTAGCGGGAGAGGATGTCGGTCGCCGTATAGCCCTCGGGGTGGCCTACGTGCAGCCCCGCTCCGGACGGATACGGGAACATATCCAATGCGTAAAATTTCGGCTTACTGCTGGTTTCCTCAACTTTGAATGTTTTTTGTTCGTCCCAAACCGCCTGCCACTTGGGTTCGATGACGAGCGGATTGTACCCTTGGGTCGTCTCCTGACTCATATGCTTTCCCTCCTGCTCATTGTCCCGGCGGGCTCCCATCATGGGGAGCGAACCGTCCGGTTCCGGTGTTCCCTCTGTAGGGGAACAACAAAAAAGACCCTCGCCTCTAGCTTATCGCTAGGGACGAGAGTCGAATTCCCGTGGTACCACCCTAGTTAACGGCTCCGCTCGCAATAGCCGGACGGCCGTTCCCTCATTCTCCCTTATCGCGGGACGGACGGACAAGCTGCCGGGCGCTAGCAACGCGCACTGTCGCGGCCCCGAGGCCGCCGGTTCACTTGTCAGGCTCCCAGGCGAGTTCACCGGTCCGCGACGCCGGCTCCCACTTCAATCCCCGGCTCTCTGTCGTTCGCGTCATGCGATTACTGCTCCTGTTCGCAGCCAACTTGATATATGAACCCCATTATAGGACGAAGGAATACCACTGTCAAGATTTGACGGCGGTAAAGAAAGCCCGTCCCGTAGCGGAATCCGCAGGCGTCCAGGTGAAGTCCGCGGTCACGCGGATCTCGGAAAAGCCAGCCTCCGAAAGCATGCGCTCCAGCCGATCGAGCGGGTAAGCCCGCTGGATATGCGTCTCCTCGTATCGGCGGAACAGCCCGCTGCCCTCTCGAGCGAAGATGGTCAGCGCATGTTCGATCTCGGTCCGCTCCTCGTCGAAGTCGCAGGTCCAGATGTAGGCGATGTCCTCCTCGTCGAGCAGAAACGGCTGCGTCTCGGCATACTCCGCCAGCTGCCGGACCGTGTGCACGTCGAACGCGAACAATCCTCCAGGCCGCAGAGCAGCCGCCGTTTGCCGGAACGTCTGCGCGACGTCCTCCTCCTCGGTCAAATAATTCAGACAGTCGCAAAAGGACAGCACCGCGTCTACCGTGCCGGGCAGCTCCCATTCCCGCATGTCCTGCTGAATCCAGTCGAGCGTCCCTCCCGCCGATAACGGCACCTGCTCGCTCTTCGAACTCGCCACGGCCAGCATGTCCTCCGACAAGTCGATCCCGATTACCTTGAGACCGGTGGCGGCGAGTGGAATCGATAGGCTGCCCGTCCCGCAGCCGAGATCGACGACCCGCTCGGGGCGCCCGAACCGCTCCCAGCACTCTTCCGCGAAGCGCAGCCAGGCCCCGTAGGGCATGTCCTCCATTAAGCGGTCATATGAATACGCAAATTGTCGATAGGCCATCTCGTGTTCCTCCTCTGACCTGCCGAGGGGACGCTTCCCCCGACAAGCGGAACCGGGATGCCCGGAGCGCCGCCCGGTCTAGCGCGGCCCCTCCGGATCTCCCGGCTCTTTTAGATACGTCCAATTTTCCTTCTGGGTGATGAGCCCTTCCTTCATCAGCTTGCCAAGCGCCCGCTTGAAGGCCCCCTTGCTCAGCTGAAACCGTTTCTCGATCATGTCGGCGGGCGTCTTGTCCGAGTAGGGCATCGCCCCGTTCGGCCTCTCGCGCAGGAAAGCAAGAATCCGCTCGGCGTCCTCTTCCCGGCCCACTTCCTTGATGGGACGGACCGACAGATTGACGCGCCCGTCTTCCCGGACAAGAGTGACACGGACGTCGACCTCTTCCCCCATTCGCAGAAGGCCTGTCCTCTCCGAGGCGTGAATCAAGCCGATCGCGCCGAAGCCGAGCGCACCTTCGGGCTCCACAATGACGAACGTCCCCATCTGGAGCGGCTTGTAGACGCGGGCTTTCTTCCACTCATTCTTCCAGGATTCGGGCGCCCGGACGGCATGCGCCGCGAGTTCCTCCTCGCCGGCCGCGCGGGCAACGAGCCGGCCCTGCCGGTCATGCCCAAGCACAACATAGACGCGGTCTCCGACGACCGGCCGCAGTTCGGTCAGCTCCGGCTGCTCACGATACGGGAACAACAGGTTACGTCCGAGCCCCATATCCAAAAAGCTGCCAAAGCGCGGGTGAATGTCCACCACCTCCAGCAGAGCGACCTCCCCAAGCGCGAGCCGGGGACGCCGCATCGTAGCCGCCATCCGATCCTGCGTATCGTAGAACAGGTAGACAACGACGGTTCCGCCCACGGTCACCTCTCCGGTTTTCTCCGCATAGGGAAGCAGGACGTCCCGCTCTCCGTCGGTCAAAAAGAAGCCGTAGGGCGCCACCTCACGGGCGACCTGCAGCTCCATATATGTGCCCGCCCTGAGCGTCATACGCGCTCCACGACCTTGGCGTCAGACCAGAGGCGTTCGATATTGTAGTATTCGCGGTCTTCGCGGTGGAAGACGTGGGCGACAACATCGCCCAGATCGATCAGCACCCAGCGCGCCGTGTCCATCCCCTCGATGCCGCGTACCCGGATGCCGTGTTCCTCTGCCTTTTTTCGGATTTCCGTCGCGATGGCCTGCACCTGCGTCTCCGAATTGCCGTGGCAAATGACAAAATAATCCGCAACCAGCGATATGTTTTGAAGGTTTAGCGCCACGACGTTCCAAGCTTTTTTATCCTCCGCCGCCTGCAGCACGAGCTCAAGCAGCTGATCTTGTTTCTTCATGAGGCATTCCTCCTGATGGTTCGGTTTAGTTCTGCTGCGCGATCAATTCGTTCCTCGCCTGCACGGTTAGCGGGTAGACCCGCTGGCCCTTGTCGAGCAGGAAACGGATTGTCGAGTCAAAGCCGGCCACCAAAGCTTTCTCAAGGCTATGTTCGGCCAATTCCCTTATTTTATTCACACCCGGAAAGTCGCGGCCGGGTTCCATATAATCGGCCAAACAGACGATTTTGTCCAGCAGCGTCATGCCGAGGCGTCCCGACGTATGGTACCGGATCGCATCCAGCACCTCCGGATCGGTGACGCCGAATCGTTCCGGCACGATGAGCGCAGCAGCGGGCCCATGCCAGAGCGGCTTGTCGTAGTCCAATAAGTCGAGGGAATCCCCGTGGTCTACGAGCACGCGCCGCTGTTCCTCGACGGGCCAGTATTTGCAATAGTCGTGCAGCAGCGCCGCCAAATCGGCTTTGGCCGGATCGCCTCCGAACCGGTTGGCCAGCACGACCGCCGTCTCCATGACGCCGGCCGTGTGCTCCCATCGTCTCGCGGGCATGGCGCTGCGAACCTGCCCGATCATCTCGTCACACGTGAGGCTCACTCGCATACAGTCCCTTCTCTTCGAGATACCGAAGCACCGGATCGGGCAAGAGATAGCGCGCGGAACGGCCGCTCGACAGCCGCTGCCTCAGCTCGGTAGACGAAATCTCAAGCAGAGGCATAGGCACGAGCGTTACGCTCGACCGGATCTTTTCCGGGAGCCGCTCCAGATCCAGCTCGTAGCCGGGACGCTGAAGGCCGATGAACGAGACGAGCTCCGTCAGCTCCTCGATCCGGTGCCAGCTCGGCAGGTACATGACCATGTCCGCACCGATTATCAGATGGAACCGGTGGTCCGGATAGTCACCACGCAGACGGGCCATCGTATCGATCGTATAAGAAGTTCCGCCGAGCCGCAGCTCGTAATCGGACGCCAGGAAGCGGGGATTGCCCTCGACCGCCAGACGGACCATGGCGAGCCGGTGCTCCCCGGAGGCCCAGGGGGCGTGGTCTTTGTGAGGCGGAACGTGGGCGGGCAAGAACCAGACCTGATCCAGGCCCGCCTCCTCCCTGGCCCGCTCGGCCGCCACCAGATGGCCGCAATGAATCGGATCGAAGGTGCCTCCCATTATGCCGATCTTCATCCAAGCCGTCCCCCCGTTCTCGTTCTTGTTACGGCAGCTCGATCGTCTTGTGCTCCTTGGATTCCTTGTAGAGGACGACCGTTTTTCCGATCGTTTGCACGAGCTCGGAGCCCGAACGCGCAGCCAGGTCGGCGGCGATCTCGTTCTTGTCCTCCAAGCAGTTGTTCAGGATGGATACCTTGATCAGTTCTCTCGTTTCGATCGCATCGTTAATATGGGTAATCAAATGCTCGTTCACGCCGCCCTTTCCCACCTGAAAGATCGGGTCGAGATGATGGGCGAGCGAGCGCAGATAACGTTTTTGTTTGCCAGTCAGCATAAATCGGTTCATTCTCCTTCTGTTAGAGCCGGATTGATCCGGTCAATCAAGATCGGTCAGGCGTGGGCGCCGAGCGCCTCCTCCACAGCCTGCCGCATAGCCTCTACCGGAGCGGCGGTACCGGTCCAGTATTCAAATGCATACGCCCCCTGGTAGATAAACATGCCGAGTCCGCCATGAACAGCGGCTCCTCGTGCGCGTGCTTCCTTCAGAAGCGCCGTCTCCCGGGGGGTGTAGACGATGTCGCTTACGAGCTGCCCGGCCCTAAGAAGCGAGGGGTCGACGGGAAGCTCGTCGGGATGCGGATGCATTCCCACAAGCGTCGTATTGACAATAAGGTCCGCCTGCGCGAGCTCGTCCGCCGCCTGGTCAAGCGAGACGCCTGCGCTTGCGCAAAGACCGCTCAAGTCTTCGGCCAAACTCTCCGCCTTGGCGGCCGTCCGATTCGCGAGGACGAGACGCGCCGGGCCTTCCTTGGCCAGCGCGAATGCGATCCCCCGCGCGGCGCCCCCCGCCCCGACGAGCACAATCCGCCGGCCGGCGGGCGAGAATCCGGTTTCTTCCTTAAGGGAACGGACGTACCCGATGCCGTCGGTGTTATAGCCGGTGAGCCGGCCTTGTTCGTTGACGATCGTATTGACGGCGCCTATGCGCTCCGCTTCGGGATCAACGGCGTCCAGATACCGCATGACCTCCACCTTGTGCGGAACGGTCACATTGACGCCCCGGAATCCGAGCGCCCGGATGCCGCGCACAGCATCCTCCAGCATGCCGGGCAAAACGTGAAACGCCGCGTAAGCCGCATTGATTCCCGCTTCCCGGAACGCCCGGTTCAGCATGAGCGGCGATTTCGAATGGGCCACCGGATGACCGAAGACGCCATACAGCGTCGTGGCCGTATCGATAGGGGTAGCTTGCCCCTTATTCATCTATACCCTCTCCCGAACAAAGCATATCGATCACTCCCGGTTCCCCGGGAATTTCCGTTAAATCAAGGAAGGGCGCAGCGCAATCTTGACGCCCTTGGGAGCATGAACCTCCAGCTCCGCCCCGAGGTCGCTGTTTACCTTGATCCAGCCGAGCCCGGAGATGACGACGTCCATCTTGGCTCCCTTGGGCACACGGACCGGGAATTTGGTCCAGGCCGGCATGCTGTCCGCCTCTTCCTTGCCCGGCGGGTAAAGCAGCTCGCCCCTGTGATTCTCGTACAGCTCCTCCGCCTTCTCGAGCTTGGTCCGGTGGACTTTGATGTCGCTAGAGACGAAGCAGGTGAACGACTGATGCTCGCCCTTCACAAAGTCGAACCGGGCGAGCGCTCCGAAAAACAGCGTCTGCCGCTCGTTCAGCTGGAATACGAGCGGCTTGAGCGGCTTGTCCGGCAAGAGAGCCTGCAGCACGTTCTTCGGCACAAGCTCTGTCAGCCGATGCTTGTAGACAATTCCCGGCGTGTCGATGATCGCCTTGCCGTCATCCAGCGGGATGCGCACCAAATCCAAGGTAGTGCCTGGATATTGAGACGTCGTCAGCTCGGCTTCCAGATCGCTGTAATCCTTAATCAGGCGGTTGATCAGCGTCGACTTGCCGGCGTTGGTCGCGCCGACGACATAGACGTCACGCCCTCTGCGGTGCTCCTCTAGCTTGGCGAGCAGCCGGTCGAAGCCGATCTTCTTCTTGGCGCTGACAAGGACGATGTCCTCCGTCTTGACGCCGTGTTCCTTGGCCTGCTTCTGGACCCAGTTGAGAATGCGGTTCATGTTGCTGACTTTAGGAAGCAGGTCGATCTTGTTGACCACAAGCAGCACCGGGTTATTCCCGACGAACCGCTGCAGCCCGCCGATCAGGCTGCCTTCAAAATCGAACAGGTCGACGATATGGACGACCAGGCTCTTCGTATTGGCAATATGCCCGAGCATCCGTAAAAATTCGTTCTGGTCGATCGTCGCCGAGGACACGTCGTTGTAATGCTTGATGCGGAAGCATCTCTGGCAGACGACAGGCACTTTGGCGAGCGCCTGCTCGGGAATATAGCCCAGACGAGAGGGATCGTCGAGCTGCAGCTTGACGCCGCAGCCTTCGCAGCGCAGGTCCTCCTCTTCCGTCCAATTCTGCAAGTCGGTTTCTTTCATTCGCGTTTCTCCTTATGGCTTCCCTGGCTTGTTGTCTTTCATGATAAGCCGGGCCGCTTTTTCAATTTGCCTGTTGATCCGGGTAAAGAAGCCTTCCTCCCCCCGGGCGATCGGCTGGACGAGAATCGTATAGAGACCCATCCGGTTCCCCCCCAGCACGTCGGTTAGCAGCTGGTCTCCTATTACCGCCGTCTGTTCGGGGGTCAGCTTCATCATGTCAAGCGCCCGGCGAAACGGGGAACGACTCGGCTTGCGGGCGCTGCAAATATAAGGCACGTTCAAGGGCTTGGCAAACCGGCCTACCCTTGTCTCGTCGTTATTCGATACAATGACGACCTGGAATCCGAGCGAACGCAAATAATCGAGCCATTCGACAAGCTCGGGCGTAGCAAGCGGGATTTTGGCTCCCACCAAAGTATTGTCCAGGTCGGTAATAATTCCGCGCACGCCGTTTTTCCACAAGTCCGCCAGAACAATCTCGTAGACGGACTCTACCTGCTGCCGCGGAATAAGTTTGTTCAGCAACCGTTTCACCTCATGCACTTCCAAGATATACAGACAAACTATACCATACTTACGGTTTTTTGCAAAAACGGATTCCCGGGACGGCATGCGGCCATGCGGACGGAGAATTGGGGAATGCTAGCATTACCATGTTCGTACCCCTGGGGCACGAGCCTAACCCTTATCGAAAGGTGGATGTTTAGTATGCCCATGCTGGAAGCCAACGGAACGCTGCTGCATTATCATGTTGCCGGGAAAGGGGTCCCGATTGTATGCATTCATCCCCCACTGCTGAACCGAGGCGCCTTCCGCTACCAGGAGGCCGAGCTCGCGGATCGGTTCCGAATCGTCACCTTCGATCTGCGCGGGCACGGCCGGAGCGCCCCTTCTCCGGTCCCGCTTACCTATACGCTGCTTGCGGAGGATCTGCGGCAGGTCTGCATCGGGCTGGGTCTCAACAAGCCGTATCTGTGCGGCTATTCCACAGGTGCCGGTCTCGTGCTAGAGGCGATGCTGACCGATCCCGACCGCTATGCCGGCGGCATTCTGATCAGCGGTATGTCTGAGCTGACGGGCTGGTACAACCGGGCGCGCGTGCGCCTCGCCAAGCTGCTGACGAGCTTCGGGGCCAAACGGCTCATGAATGCCGCCTTGTCTGCAGGCAATGCCGACAGCCTTACAACGTTCGGCAATCTGTTCCGGGGTGCGCAGCCCGGCCAGGTTAGAGCCTGGAAGCAGTATTTTGCCGCGAGCATGGCCTATTCGTGTACAGACCGTCTGGGTGAGATCAAACAGCCGATGCTGCTCTTGTACGGAGAGAAGGATCGGAGCTTTCGGCGGTATGCACGCCTACTCCACGAGCGCCTGCCGGACAGCCAGCTGAAGTGGATCGAGCACGGCACGCATCAGATTCCAATCAAGCAGCCGCTCTCGGTCAATGCCCACATCCGGGATTGGCTGATCGGCCTCGAGAAGCCGGCGGATGCCCAAGAGGAGGATATCCGGGGCCTCGCGGCACCGGCCGTTTGGGAGCATGCCGAGGAGCGGGAGCAGCCGCTTCAGTGAATGTTTTTCTTCTTGAACCGGCCGCCCTTCACGTCGTGGATGTTGCCGACCGCGAGGAACGCATTGGGGTCCCAATCGTCGACGATGGACTTCAGCTTCGCTTCCTCAAGACGGGTGACGACGCAGAAGACGACGGTTTTGTTGTCTCCCGAATAGCCTCCGGTCCCGCTTAAATAGGTGACGCCGCGCCCAAGCCGGTGCAGAATCGCCTGCCCGATCTCTTCATAGCGGTCGCTGATGATCCAGACGGACTTCGACTCATCGAAGCCGACCATCGTGATGTCGATCATCTTGAAGGCGATGTAATAAGCGATAAGCGAATACATCGCGTTGTCCCAGCCGAAGACGAAGCCGGCGCTGCCGAGGATGAAGATATTGATGAACATGACCGTCTCGCCGACGCTGAACGGCGTCTTCTCGTTGACGAGAATGGCGACGATCTCGGTTCCGTCCAGCGAACCTCCGGAGCGAATGACGAGGCCGACGCCGACGCCCAGGATAACGCCGCCGAAGACGCTGGCGAGCAGGCTGTTCGGCGTGAGCGCTGGTACCTGGTGCAGCAAAGATGTGCCGACGGACATGACCAGGACGCCGTATAGCGTTGAGAGGGCGAACGTCTTGCCGATCTTCTTGTACCCGACGAACAGAAACGGGAGGTTGAGCAGGAAAAGAAACAAGCCAAGCGGGATGGGCGTCAGGTGAGCGAGCATGATCGAGATGCCCACCACTCCGCCGTCGATGATCCGGTTCGGAACGAGGAAGATTTCAAGGGCGACGGCTACCAGCACGGCGCCGATCGTCAGAAAGAGCCCTCTGCGAAGCAATTTGGCAAGCGTCAGCTTGCTGTGTTGGGGCTGAAGAGCCAGCCCGGATTCGCTGCCTGTCAATAGAATTCCTCCTTGCATCTGGATAAGAGCCGACCGCCAAAAACAGCACGCGCCGGCCTGGAATACGCCCGGATGCCCGGACGTTCCGTCGTCCGGAGCGTGCTGCGAAGGAAGGTCGGTCTTTGGACCGGCTCGGCCGGACCGTTACATCGTTTCCTTGAGTCTCTTCACGAGTGCGGCCGCATGCGTATATTCTTCGGCGGACAGCGACCTTGGGCTATATTTGGCCTTCTCGAACAGCTGGAGAAGCTGCTGCAGATCCCGGGCCGCCCAGACGTCTTGGGCACTGAGCCGCGAGACGGTTTCCCTCGCCGTCTCATAATCATAGGCCGGCCGGCCTTTGCGGCGCAAATACCGCAGCAGCCGGTTGTACTCCGCGATGACGCGCTCGTTCCAATCGGATGCCTGACGTCCGCCAACCAGGCCGCGGAGCCATCTGCGACCGGTGCGGGTACCGGCCAGGACCGCAAGCAGTACTGCCGCCGCGCCAGATCCAACGCCGAGAAGCAGCCACGGTCTCGAGCCGTTCCCGCTCGGAGCGGCTTCCGGCTCGACAGGTGCCGCGCTTGCCTCCGTCTCAGTGTCCGGCTGCTGAACCGGAGAAGACCCCGGTTCGTCCGGCGCTGGCGCGACCGGCATCGCGAAACCGGAAGTGGGCTCGAACGGGATCCACCCGTAGCCCTGCAAATACACCTCAACCCAGGAATGGGCGTCGGAGTTGCGGACGACATACGTGCCCGCCGCGTCGATCGGCGGCATATCGCCTTCCAGCGTATCTCCGCCCAGCGGCGAGTCGATGATCGGACTGCCGGGCGCGAATCCTTTGACCCAGCGGGTCGGCAGGCCGACCGAGCGAGCCATGACTGCCATCGATGTCGAGAAGTAGTCGCAGTAGCCTTCACGGATCTCGAACAGGAACCGGTCGACGAAGTCCATGTTGTCCGAGCCGTTCTGGTTCGGCTTGTTCGTGTAGCGGAAATTCGTCTGCAGGTAGCGCTCGATGCTCTTGGCCTTCGCATACGGCGTATCGGCTCCACGCGTCACGTCAAGTGCCAGCTGCTTGACCCTCGCCGGGGTGGAAGCGGGAAGCTGCAGGTACTCTTCGAGCGCCGCCTTGTTCGCCGGCTCTTCCGCGGAATTGAGCTCTTCCTCCGTCGAAATCGGCATCTGCGAGACCAGCTTATACTGCTTCGGGAACGGCGGGCGTCCCCGTTCACTCCACCGGAGCTCCGCAGAACGGACCGCCCACTGCAGCCGGTCGAACGTCCGCTCGTCCGCCAGCGCCTCTACGCTCTGGATTGCATAGGCGCCGAAGAGCACCGGATACGTATCGTCCGTAAGCATCGAGACGGTCTGCTCGATCTCCAGCGTCCGCAGCCTGGAGGTATTGATCCGGGAGTCCTTGGGGAGCTGAGAGTCGGGACCGATCGAGCCGCTAACCGGGCCCTGCCGGTCGCCCTGACTCTTCTCCCATCCTTTGCCGTTGTAGAGCGAACGGGTCTCCCCCCGCCAATAGCTGCGGTAGGACGTCTCCACTTGCATGATCGGATTGTAGTCGAAGTTGAATCCCCCGCCGAGCTTCTGGTCGGAACGGCTGTAGCCCGAAGTGGCATCGAGCGGGGTCAGGAACGCCCCCGTGCCCTTGCCGTTCGTGGATACGGTCTCTCCCTGCCACGCCTTCCACAGCGTATATGGGTCAGTGACCAGGTTCGGAACGTTCGGAGCAAGCAGTCCCGGCAGGAACATGACGGCCAGCAGCAGCACGACGGGCACGGCCGACGAAACGGGGTATTCGGCCAGATGCGACCAGCCGGCCGGATGGTGGCGGCGCAGCCGGGCGAACTGGTGAACGATCAGGAGACAGAGTCCGCTCAGCACGAGGAGAGCCGCCTCCTGCCACAGAATGAGCTGGCTGAAGGAGTCGCGAACGGCGATCGCCGTCACGCCCAGAAAGAGAAGCACGTAGATTCTCCATCTGGCCTGCACCCACCAGACGGCGACATGATAGATCGCCCAGGCGCCCATAATGAACCAGACGAACGGATGAAGCTGCACGAGATTGCCGTCCGCCCACAAGCGGAGACTCTCGAGGATGCCCTCTCCCCGCTCCCAGCCGACGGGCCGGTAGCCGACGACATAGCCGGAATATGCGAGAAGCAGGAGCCCCTGCAGCCCTCCCCGGCTCCATTGGAGCCGATAGGTGAGCATCTCAAGGACAAAGGTCAGTAGGAGAGCTCCCTTGACATAGAGCACGGTCTCCGGCAGCCAGAGGCCGTCCTCTTCGGAGATCCATCCGACAAACTGCCACAGAAACATGCCGGTGAAGAAGAGCGTGAGCTTCTGGGGCCAGTTGTCGAGCACAAGCCCGGCCAGGTATCCGCGTTGTCGGTTCATAGGCCCCTCCCTTCCAGCACAGCCGGGAGCTCCTCGAGCGAACGGACGGCATATCCCGAGATGCCGCGGTGGCGCAGCGTGAGCAGCCATCGCTCGCCGGCCTCCGGATGCTCGCCATTGACCCACACATGGCAGGGATTGAGCTGCCGCTGCTTGAGCCAACCGAGCGCCCGCAGCATCGCTTCGCCGTTATCCGCCGACACGATTGTGATGAACGTGCCCGTGGGAAGCTCGCGCGTCCGTTCGGTCAGCACCTGCAAGAGCGGCTTGGAGCCGTCCGCCTCCACCTCGACGAGATGATTCAGCATCTGCCTCCTGGCCATCCGGCTGCTGCCCGGCTCGTAATAGCCGTCCGCCATCAGGCCAATCGCCAGCTCCTTGCGCCCTCCGTATTCAAGCAGCGAAGCGGCTGCGGATACCGCCACTTCGAACAGCTGCTCGTTCCCGTAAGAGGAAGCGGCCCGGTCGAGCAGGACGATCGTCCGCGGCAGCGACTCGCGCTCGAACTCTTTGGACTTGAGCGTTCCGGTCTTGGCCGTCGCATTCCAATGAATGCGCGACAGCCGGTCGCCGTAATTGTACTCGCGGACGCCGTTCAGCTGCGTCGTCTCGCGCACGGCCCGTGTCGTCACGGCGTGCTGGTGCGTTCCCTTATGCATGCGGTGAAGCTGCTGCCACTCCCGGATCGCAACGGTATGGGGCAGCACCTTGAAGCCGGTCGGCATGGCCAGCACCCCGCGGTGCTCGAAGATGCCAAACATGTCTTGCGTGGAGCATTCGGTCTGTTCGAAGCCGTAGACGCCCCTGCGCAGAGGAGGCGTCCGGTACTCGACTGCACCTTTGCGGCTCCAGTCGGGGACAACCGAGCATTCGAACTGCTGGCTCCCCCCGTTGCGGCGGACGAGCTTGTCTTTGATGATGACGTAGGGGATCGGCCAGAAGCCGGGGATCTGGATGTCAATTCGAACGGTGACGGAGCTTCCGGCCTCGAGAACGGTATCCCGGTCCGGCAGCACGAGCCTGCGCTCGCCCTGCGTATCGCGAATGCCGCTCCACCGGCCCAGCACCAGATAGACGGAGATCAGGGACATGATAATGAACAGCATAAAAGCCAGCTTGCCGCCCTGGAACAGAAGAAAGAACAGCGTGAAGGAGAAGCAGGTGAGAACCGCGCCGAACCGGAACGGGAACCCCTGGGTTCGGCGGGTCATGCCTTGCAAGCTATTGTTCATGGCCGGATCACTTCTCCAATCGCACCGGCACCCGGACCTGCTGGAAGACCGAACGAAGCACGGAATCGACGGTCGCGCCGTCCATTCTCGCCTCCGCATGCAGAATCATCCGGTGGCCAAGCACATGGGGAGCCAGAAATTTAAGATCGTCCGGAATGACATAATCCCTTCCCTGAATGTAAGCGTATGCTTTTGCGGCCTGAACAAGAGCAAGCGAGGCGCGGGGGCTGGCGCCCAGATAGACGGAGCCGTGATCGCGCGTGCTGCGGATCAGCATGACCGCGTAATGGGCAACCGCTTCGTCCAGATGGACGGCTCGCGCATGGGTCTGCATCTGGACGATTTGCTCGACGGTCGCTACCGGCTCCAGCGAGTCCAGCGGATGGGCGCGGGTCTGCGCCAGCACCATGCGCGTCTCGGTCTCCTCGTCGGGGTAGCCGAGGCTGAATTTCATCATGAAGCGGTCGAGCTGGGCTTCGGGCAGCAGATAGGTTCCCTCGAAGTCGATTGGATTCTGAGTCGCAAGCAGCAGGAAGGGGCGGGGCAGCGGGTGGCAATTGCCGTCGACGGTAACATGGCGTTCTTCCATCGCCTCGAGCAGGGCCGACTGGGTCTTCGTCGTGGCGCGGTTAATTTCGTCGGTGAGCAGGATGTTGGTCATGACGGGGCCGGGACGGAACAGAAAGGTTTCTTCCTTGGGGTGAAAGATCGAAACGCCGGTTATATCGGTGGGCAGCAGATCCGGGTTGCACTGGATCCGCCGGAATTGTCCGTTGATGGACTTGGCAAGAGCTTTGATAAGCACGGTCTTGCCCGTGCCCGGAACATCCTCCAGAAGCACATGGCCTTCCGCCAATAGGGCGGTCAAGAGGAGCACAATTTCTTTATCCTTACCGAGAATGCAGGCTTCCAGGTTGGTCTTCAGCTGTCGTATGAGCGGCGTAAGCTCAAGGTCAAGGGCTTCCATGACCGATTCCTCCTCTGCTGGTCCGAATAATCACAGGAGTAACTAGAATTTCGCCTGTTCTCTTTATTTTACAGGAATTCTCATTGTAAGTACATCGGAAAGCCTGAGGGAATCGCCGTTCGTACAAAGTTTCTTGGGACTTCGTTCCCATCCCACCCTCCCCCGTCTGTCGCATCGCAGCTTCCTCGTCCCGTCAACACAAAAAACCGTCCTCCCTCTGGAGGACGGAACGGGAACATGCGCCGCGGAGCAGAGGATCAACCCTTGGGACGGGCCACCACGGCGGCAAGAAACGAAAAGATGATCGCCGCCGCGATGCCGGCGCTCGTCACCTGGAACAAGCCGGTGAATACGCCGATCCAGCCATCCGAATCGATCGTGGTGATCGTTCCGTGGACGAGCGCGTTGCCGAAGCTCGTAATCGGCACCGAAGCGCCCGCGCCCGCGAACCGGATAAACGGATCGTACCAGCCCAAGCCGTCGATGACGGCCCCCGCGACCACGAGCGCGCTCATCGTGTGCGCGGGCGTCAGCTTGCCCACGTCCATCATCAGCTGTCCGATGACGCAGATGGCCCCTCCGATGACGAAGGCCCAGACAAACTGCATCAGCATCGGTTACCCCTCCTTTCCCTGTTCGATGGCGACCGCATGGGCGATGCAGGGAATGCTCTCGCCCTGCTGGTAGGAAAGCGGCGACAGAAGCGCACCCGTGGCGACTACGAGCATGCGGTTGAATTCGCCTGCAGCGAGCCGCTTGAGCAAATGTCCGTAGGTAACGACCGCCGAGCAGCCGCAGCCGCTTCCTCCGGCCTGGACGATATGCTTCTGCTTCTCCCGGTCGTAGATGAGCAGGCCGCAGTCCTGATACGTCGTCTGCTCGATCGGCACCTTGTGCTTCTGCAGGAGCTCGCGTGCAATATCATAGCCGACGGCCGCGAGATCGCCCGTTACGATCAGATCGTAATAGCCGGGCTCGATACCGAAATCGCGAAAATGCGCCTGCAGCGTATCGACGGCGGCCGGCGCCATCGCTGCGCCCATGTTGAACGGGTCGGTGATGCCCATGTCGACGACACGCCCTATCGTCGCCCGTGTAATTACCGGTCCCGTTCCCTGCTTGGCCACGACGGATGCCCCGGCGCCCGTCACGGTGTACTGCGCCGTCGGAGGCTTCTGCGAGCCGTATTCCGTCGGGTAACGGAACTGCTTCTCCACCGTGCAGTTATGGCTGCACGTGCCCGCCATCGCATAGTCGGCACCGCCGCTGTTCACGATCATCGCTGCGATCGCGAGGCTCTCCATCGAAGTCGAGCAGGCGCCGAACACCCCCAGATACGGGATGGCAAGCGACCGGACCGCGAAGCTGCTGCTGATGATTTGGTTCATCAGGTCGCCGCCGATGTAGAAGTTGATCTGCTCCTTGGTCAGCCCCGCCTTCTTGATCGCGAGCCCGGCGGCGTCCTCCATCAGCTTCTTCTCGGCCTTTTCCCATGTCTTCTCCCCGAGGTTCATCTCCTCATGGACGAGATCGAAATCCCGGCTGAGCGGTCCCTGCCCCTCCTCGGGACCGACCGACGTGGCCGCCCCGATCAGAACCGGGCGATGTTCGAATTCCCAGCTTTGGTATCCCCGCTGCATGTTGTTATCCCCCCAGTTTGAACAAGACATGGATGATGCCGATAAGGAAGGCCGCCACTGTGCCGAAGACAATAACGGAGCCCGCCAGCTTGAACATGTTACCCCCTACGCCGAGCACAAGGCCTTCGCTCTTGTGCTCGATCGCGGCGGAGCACATCGAGTTGGCGAAGCCCGTTACGGGAACCGCGGTACCCGCGCCCGCCCATTGGGCGATTTTGTCATACAGCCCGAAGCTTGTCAGAAGGACGGATATGAGAATGAGCGTCACGACTGTCGGACTCGACGCCGCCTTCTCGGAAAACCCTCCGACACGCTGGTAGAACAGCATAAGCCCTTCCCCGATCAGGCAGATTACGCCGCCGACCAGAAAGGCGCGGATGCAGTTGCTCAGCACCGGCCGGGCGGGCTCCTTCTGCTTGGCCAGCTCCTGATATTCCTTCTGGACCGGCATCATCATCTTCGATTTCATCGCCATCTAGGTACCGTCTCCTTTCTTCAGCTCCGTTTAGCGTTGCGTTAGCCCCGTTTCAGCAGGGGAGTCAGCTTGTCGATCGATTGCTCAAGCAGTCTTGCGTTCGCCGCGTACATTTGTTTGGCCTTCTCATTGCGGGTCGACAGAGCGAACAGCTCCAGATCGGCCGCGCATTTTTTGAGTGTGCTCAATAGAAGCGGGCGAACCTGCGGCAGCGGCACCTTCTTCTTGTCGTCATACATATCGACATAGAGCTGCCCATAGCCGTCCACCTGGCACAAAAAGACATTATCTAGCGCCACTCCTACCTTTTCCAGCTCGGTGAGCAGCCAGTCCCGACTGCGGCCCAGCTGGACGAGCGGGCCGTTCAAGATCTTGCCGTCAATAACGACCGCCTGCGGCTCTTGCATCGCCGGCACCTTGATGCCGAGACTCTTCGGGGTGAGCGGCAGGTTCTCTTCCTTGAGGAGCACGCTCAAATCCCCGCTCGATTCCAGAATGGCGAATTCGACGTCGGCGACGTTGAACACATTCTTCGTCCGCAGCTGCTCCAGCAGTTCGTTGGCGGTGTAGCGCTCCTTCTTCAGATTGTTCTCGAGAATTTTGCCATTCTGGATCAGAGCCGTCTTCCGTCCGTCCAGCCAGTTGCGCACGCGCATGCTCTTGAGCGTCAAGGCTCCCAGTCCGAAAGGAATGAGCGTCCAGACGAGCAGAGCGATCACGCCGTGCATGTAATTGCGCTCGATGTCCGTCGAGATGAAGCCGGCCAACTCCCCAAGCGTGATGCCTGTGATGTATTCGAAGAAGGTCAGCTGGGAAATCTGCTTTTTCCCGAGGAGCCTTGTCAGAGCGAAGAGCATGACAAGAGCGCCGACGGACCTGAAGATAATCAAACCCCATTCCGGCATATGCCTTTCTCCCCTTTCCCGGACTGCATGCCCTGCCATCATTATTTGCTTGGTCCAAAACGTTTATGAAGCGGGCCGGTCATCTTTTTTTGGAAACGGGACATGCTACTTGAGGGCAGGAGAAGCCTCCCTTGTCCGCCTGCGGCGCGAGACCGGATCGTCCGCGCGCAATCATGCCTACACACCGAAAGGAGAATCAACCATGACCGTAGCAAGCCAAGTGAAAACGTGCGTAGCCTCTTTGAAGAGCGCGCAAGCCAGCCTGGAAACGTTCGCGCTCAGCACCCAAAACCAGCAGGCGAAGCAGCTGTTCGAGCAGGCCGCCCAGCAGACGCAGCAGATCGTCGATCAAGTGAGTGCGCGCGTTCAGGATCTCGAGAACGAGGAGCCGCAGTACAAAGGCATGTAATTTTTTTTCGTTTTCGCGTCCAGCGCAAAAAAGACCGGCAGCCCAGGGCTGTCGGTCTTTTTGTAGTTGCTAACGGTAATGCGGCGCGCGGCCAGGCGATTGATACGTGCCAAGAAGGCCGGCAAACGCACACGCCGAATCGGATTAAAGCAGAATTGCCAGCAGCAGCACCAGCAGCAGGAACAAAAGAAGGATAAGCAGCAGCTCTTTCCCGGTCCATCCCTTCATAGCAGGCTCCCGTCGATCGGAAGGAGGCCTTCCGGTAATGCTTCAGTGTATGCGGCTCCTCCAGCTCCCGATGCGGACAGACGCCCAGACGGGCGGCGGATCAGGAGGAAACGGCTTTCCGCTCGGCGGCAGGCGCCGGCTCCGGAGACAGGAAGCTTCTCTGCTTGCCGAATTTGAACATAAGCGCAACTACGACGAGCGCAAGTCCGTTCAGGATAAAGACCCCGCGGATCGGCATCCAGCCGCCCAATAGTCCGCCGGCGATCGGGCCGAGCATCGTGGCGAGCTGGGTCGCGGACTGGTTCAGGCTGAAGGCGCGTCCCCGGAACTCCGGTTCGGTAACCCGGACGATCAAGGCGTTAACCGACGGATAGAAGCCGGCGAAGAACAGGCCGTAAAAGAAGCGGAGAATGCCGAAGCCGACCAGGTTCGGGACGAAAACCTGCAGCAAATTGCCGATGCCTCCGCCCAGAAGGCCGATGACGAGAATATGCTGGTAGCCGATCCGCCCTCCCAGCTTGCCCCATCGGGGAGCCGCCAGGACGGTGGCGACGCCGACCGCAGAGAAGATGAGGCCCGATGCGAACGAGGCGTCCTTGGGATCTGCACCAAGCTCCATCGTATAGACGGTGAGCAGCGGCTCGAGAATCATGACCGAAACGGTGGCCAGCATGACCAGGCCGAGCAGCGCGATAAACGGCTTGTTCGCCGCCGCTTCCTTGAGGTCGCTGCGGACGTTGGAGCGGACGCCCGTCCGGTTCACCTTCAGCTCCCGGACGAGGAACGTCGCTATGAGTGCAGCCACCAGCACGACGATGCCGGAGAACAGGAATGCCTCCCGGTTTCCGAACAGGCGACTCACCGTCCCTCCTACCAATGGTCCGATGATGCCGCCGGTGGCTCCGGCCGTCGACATAATGCCGAGAGCGTAGCCCACATGCTTGTCCGGTGTATTCGTGGCGACCAAGGCGATCGAGGCCGGCACATAGCCGGCCAGCAGGCCCTGGAAGACGCGGAGGACGAGAAGCTGGTAAGGATCCTGAACAAAATAGTTCAGAAAATAAAGCGCGGCAAGACTGTATCCCGAGCGAATCAGCATCGGCTTGCGCCCGTATTTGTCGGCCAGAGAGCCCCAGAAAGGCGACACAAGCGCGCTTGCCAGGAAGGTGATGCCGAAAGCGACGCCGGACCACGCTTCAAGATGCGAGGTCACGCCCAGCTCGTGGCTGAGGAAGATGGGAAGGAAGGGAATGGAGATCGAATACGCAGTGCTGCAGAAAAAGACGCCGATCCAAAGAACGGCCAAATTGTGTTTCCAGGAGAATGCCATCGGGTCACGACCTTGTCTGCTCAGAATGAAAGAAAAACGGGAATAACCGGCCCTTGCTTGTTTGCTTCATTCTAGCATTGGCTCCCGCAGGTTGACGAACCCCGTATCGCCACGTTTTGGCTCGCTTGCGGCGCTTACCAACGGCCTTTCTTGTGATTTCATTGCTGTGCTTACAATCCCTCTGGAGGAAACTTCCACTGGGTGCTTCTCCGTTTCCGGGTACAGCAAAAAAGCCGTCCCCGGGAGGACGGCTTGAGAGCTTGGGCAATCGCAAAGCAGGGACTTGTATCGTGGATCGTCCTCTTGCCTACTGCGGACGGAAGGGAAGCTAAAGGCCGAAAACGGGAACGCCTAGCGCTTGAGCTGCGGCCCAGCGCCGCGAATGTCTTCTCCGATGCCTCGGAAGGCCTCGAAGTTCCGGGCAAACCGCTCCGCCAGCTCAGCAGCTTTGGTATCGTACGCAGCCGGATCGCTCCACGTCTCCCGCGGCTGGAGCACCTCAGCTGGCACGCCGGGCACGGCATCCGGGCAGGCGAGACCGAACACCGGGTCGGGCCGGAAGGATGCCTGCTCGATCGTTCCGTCGATCGCCGCCGTTACCATCGCTCTCGTATGCTTGAGGTCCATTCGTCTGCCTACGCCGTACGGTCCTCCGGACCAGCCGGTGTTCACGAGGTAGACTCTTGTGCCGTGCCGCTCGAGCTTCTCTCCCAGCATACGGGCATATACTTGAGGGGAATGCGGCAGGAACGGAGCGCCGAAGCAGGTCGAGAATACAGCCTCCGGCTGGGTTACCCCTCTCTCGGTTCCCGCCAGCTTGGACGTATAGCCGGACAGAAAATGATAGATCGCCTGCTCCTTGGACAGCCGGGAGATGGGAGGCAGCACGCCGGAAGCGTCCGCCGTCAGGAAGAGAATCACCTCCGGATGGCCGCCCTGGCCTGTCAGGACCGCCTGCGGAATGAAGTCGATCGGGTAGGCGGCACGCGTATTCTCCGTCACCGATCCGTCTGCGTAATCGGCGTTGCCCTCCGCATCCAGTGTGACATTCTCGAGGACGGCTCCCTCGCGGATCGCCTGCCAGATTTGCGGCTCCTTCTCTTCGGTCAACCCGATGCATTTGGCATAGCACCCGCCCTCGAAGTTGAAGATGCCCCGCTCGGACCAGCCGTGCTCATCATCGCCGATAAGCCGGCGGTCCGGGTCGGCGGACAGCGTCGTTTTGCCTGTTCCCGACAGGCCGAAGAATAAGGCGGCGTCCCCCTCTTTGCCGATATTCGCGGAGCAGTGCATCGGCAGCACGCCGCGGAACGGCAGCAGATAGTTCAGGACCGAGAAGATCGACTTCTTCATCTCTCCCGCATACTCGGTCCCTCCGATGAGCACGATCCGTTTCTCGAACGAGACGACGATGAACGTCTCCGAGCGGGTTCCGTCCTCGGCCGGATCCGCCTGGAGTCCGGGAAGCGCGATCACGGTAAACGCCGGCTCGTGAACGGCGAGCTCCTCCTCGGTGGGCCGGACGAACAGCTGCCGGACGAACAGATTGTGCCAGGCGTACTCGTTCACGACGCGGATCGGCAGCCGGTAGTCCGGATCCGTTCCCGCGAAGCCGTCGAAGACGAACAGCTCCCTGCTGTTCATGTAGGCCTTCGCCTTACGGTACAGCCGCTCGAAGCGCTGCGAGGAGATCGGCTGGTTAACGCCGCCCCACTCGATATGATCCTTTACGGACGGTTCCATAACAATATATTTATCCTTGGGGGAACGCCCCGTATATTTGCCCGTCGAGACCCGCAGCGCCCCGTTTGCGGCCAGCACGCCTTCCTTCCGGCCGAGAGCGGCCTGCACCAGTTCTTCGGCGGACAGATTTGCTGCGGCCCTAGCGAGGCCCGTCTTCTCATCCAGCACTTTCATTGCGACTCCAACCCCTTTTTCTTCGTATATCCCCGCCCTCTTCGGCGGAGTTCTCAGCTGTATCTCCAGACGCTGCCCTGAGACGGTCAGCGCCCTTCGGCCGCCTGCTCTTTCTTCCTGCAGTCTTCCTTCTCGCAAGCGGCATAATAGAAAGCGACCTTCTCCGTATCCTGCGTGCCGATGACCGCTTGGCAATGCCGGCACACAATCGTTCCGAGCTCTACACGGTTAACGGTGTTTTGCATGCTTGCTCCACCCTTTCCTTCACGAGTTGTCCGAGCTCTACGACGCGAGACGCATAGGCCCATTCGTTGTCGTACCAAGCCAGCACCTTTACCTGGTCGCCGCTGGCCATGATGGACAAACCGTCCACGACAGCCGATTGGGGACAACCGATGTAGTCTGCCGATACTAGAGGCTCTTCCGAATAGCCAAGGTAGGGGGCGAGCTTGCCCTGGGACGCTGCGCGGAAGACGCCGCGCACCTCGTCGGCCGTGGCAGGACGCGCCAGACGGACCGTCAGATCGATCAGCGATACATCCTGGGTCGGCACCCGAAGCGAAGTGCCCTGCATCCGGGAAGCCAGGTGCGGCAGGACATCCTTCAGCGCCTTGCCGACCCCCGTCGTAGTTGGCACGATGGATCCGGTGCAAGCCCGAGCCCGGCGCAGATCCTTGTGGGGGTTGTCCAAATGATTCTGGTCGGAGGTAAACGAATGGACCGTTGTCATCCAGCCCGCCTCGACGCCGAACTCTTCATCGAGCACCGCAAGCACGGGCGAGACGCAGTTCGTCGTGCAGGAGGCGGCGGACATCAGCTTGTGCCGCTCCGGGTCCAGCCGATCCTCGTTCACTCCCATGACCACCGTCAGGTCCATGTCTCGGCCCGGCGCGGTCAGCAGGACGCGCTCCGCCCCGGCCGCCACATGCCGGAGGGCTCCTTCGCGCGAGTTGAACTTGCCGGTGGCGTCGATGACGAGATCCACGCCGAGGCTGGACCAGCCGAGCTTCTCCGGCTCTCTCTCCGAGACGATCCGGATCGGATGCCCGTTAATCGTCAGCAGTCCTTCTCCATAAGACAGCTCGGCGCCCCATTTGCCGTGCACCGAATCGTATTTGAGCAGATGAGCGAGCGTTTCCACCGGATGGGTGCAGTTAATCGCCTTCAGCGGCAGCTTCGGTGCTTCCGAGGCGAAGATATGTCGAATCAGCAGCCGGCCAATGCGTCCCATTCCGCTGATGCCTACTCCTTGGACCATTCTGCTTCCTCCTTTTTATCTGTCGATGCATATAATATACACTATATCTTTATTATGACGCAACATTAATCTTAAACTTCACATTATTCCCCATTTATCGTTTGTTTTGTGGGTAAAACAGCATTTATTAAGGTATATAGTATGTCATATATAACGTAAGCATAAACGACTCCCTATTGCCTTGCCGAATGGACACACCGGCCGCTGAGTCAAAAAAGGGCTTGCAACCTTCGCCGCAAAGAGGTACAATGCTTCAAAATCAGAACATTCCCATCCATCAACGGCTTGGACGGAGAGAGTAAGCGGATTAGGCTCCTAACAGGGACGGCGTGCCGAAGACTGAGAGCACCCGAGTGAGACGCCCCGCCGAAGTTCACTCCCGAGCCGGTTTCCCGAACGCAGTCCGAACGATCGGCTCTGTCTCAAGGAAGCCCGGATTCCCCACGTTACCGGGAGCTAAGTGAGAGCAGCTTGTCCTTCGTTTGCGAAAGACGGCGGTTCTAATAAGGGTGGTACCACGGCTCCTCGTCCCTTGCGGCGGGGGGCTTTTTGTCGTTCTGAAGACAAGAAACTAGCGAAGGAGTGGAGAGCGATGAGTCGGGAAGGATTGGAGACGCTGCGCGGAAGGCTGGATGAGCTGAATCTGGAGCTGCTGCGCCTGCTGAGCGAGCGGGCGCAGGTTGTGAAGGAGATTGGGGAGGAGAAGGAGAAACAGGGCGTGCCCAAGTACGATCCCGTCCGCGAGAAGAAGATGCTCGACGAGCTGGTCAGCCGCAACCCCGGGCCATTCGGGGACGACACGATCCGCCACCTGTTCAAGCAAATCTTCCAGGCCTCTCTCCATCTGCAGGAGGCGGGCCACAATAAACAGCTGCTCGTCAGCCGCAAACGGAAAAGCGAGGATACCGTCATTCGGCTCGGCGCCCAGACGATCGGCGGCCGGCAGCCGGTCATGATTGCAGGCCCGTGCTCGGTCGAGAGCTACGAACAGGTGCGGGAGGTAGCCGCCGCGCTCAAGGAAGCCGGCGTTACCGTTATGCGCGGGGGCGCATTCAAGCCAAGGACGTCCCCTTACGATTTTCAGGGGCTGGGAATCGAGGGACTGCGGATTCTGAAGGAGGTCGCGGACGAATTCGGCCTGCTGACGATCAGCGAGATTGTAGATCCGGCGCACATCGCCATCGCATGCGAATACATCGACGTCATTCAGATCGGAGCGCGGAACATGCAGAATTTCGAGCTCCTCAAGGCGGCCGGCGACGTGCGCAAGCCGATCCTGCTGAAGCGCGGGCTGGCGGCTACTATCGAGGAATTCCTGCACGCCGCCGAATACATCCTCTCCCGCGGCAATGAAGACGTCATGCTGATCGAGCGCGGCATCCGGACGTACGAGAAGGCGACGCGCAATACGCTTGATATCTCTGCCGTGCCGATTCTGAAGCAGGAGAGCCACCTGCCTGTCCTGGTCGACGTTACGCATTCGACCGGACGCAAGGACATTCTGGCCCCGTGCGCCAAAGCGGCACTGGCGGCCGGAGCCGACGGCGTCATGGTCGAGGTTCATCCGAACCCTGCCACCGCCTTGTCTGACGCGGCGCAGCAGCTCAATATACCGGAATTCCGGCAGTTCCTGTCCGATGTGCGGCAGTCCGGCCTGCTGAACGCCCGCTAACCGGGCAGCGGTTCGTCAGAATGGTGACGAAACAAGGGGCTGCTTGGGTGCGAGCCGCACGGCCGGCAGCTTAAGCGATCAGACACCTCTAATAGCAGCAGCCTTCCGTCTATGCGGGAAGGCTGCTGCATGTGCGTTCCGCAGAACGTGCAACCACGCCGTCTAGCCTTACGACGGCCTGCCGTACCGATGCTTCTCTGTCGCTGAACGGTTGGTCCGGCCGAGGTGATTTAAGCGTCCGCCAGCTTCCTGGACACGACCTTGGCCTGCGTCAGCAGGAGAAGGTAGTCGTAACCGCCCGCCTTGGAATCGGTGCCCGACATCTGAAAGCCGCCGAACGGATGCCCCCCGACGAGGGCGCCCGTGCACTTGCGGTTGATGTACAGATTGCCGCAGTGCATCGTCGCTTCCGCCTCGGCAATCCGTTCGTCTAATGTGGAAAAGAAGGAGCCGGTCAAGCCGTATTCGGTGTCGTTGTATATCGCGATAGCTTCCCGCCAGTCCTTGGCCCGGCAGAGCGCAAGCACCGGCCCGAAGATCTCCTCCTGCATGAGCCGGGCATGCGGCGCCACCTCGGAGAAAACGGTCGGCTCCAGGTAATACCCCCTTCCTCCGTCCACCAGCCGGCCGCCCCCTTCCGCCTCCTCTCCCGCCGGTTTGCCACCGGCGAGCAGCTTGCCCTCCTGGCTTCCGATCTCCAAATACTGGAGCGTTTTCTCATACGCCGCGCGGTCGATGACGGGCCCTGCGGGGCAATTCCGCTCCGGCAGGCCGACGGCCAGCTGCCGCGCAAGGGACGCTACCTTGGCTGCCACCTCGTCATAGACGGCATCCACGATGATTGCGCGGGAGCCGGCCGAGCACTTTTGTCCCTGGTAGCCGAAGGCGGAGGCGACGATCGCGCGTGCCGCCGCATCCTGATCGGCCGTTTCGTCCACGACAATGCCGTCCTTGCCTCCCATCTCCGCGATCACCCGCTTGATCCACCGCTGGCCCGGCGCCGTCTCGGCCGCGAGACGGTTGATTCGGAGCCCCACCTCCTTGGAGCCGGTGAACGACACGAACCGGGTAAGAGGATGCGAGGTGAGGTAGTCTCCGATCTCCGCTCCGCTTCCGGGCAAAAACTGGACGACCCCCGGCGGCAGCCCGGCTTCTTCCAGCAGCGAGACGAAACGGGTGGCGATGACGGGGGTCGCCGAGGCCGGCTTCAGCACGACCGTATTGCCTGCCACTAGAGCGGAGGCGGTCATCCCGGCGCAGATGGCGAGCGGGAAGTTCCAAGGCGGGAGAATAACGCCGACGCCCAGCGGGATGTACGCGAGCCGATTCGCTTCTCCCGCTACGGGAATTAGCGGGCGGATGGCGTTACAATCATCCAGCCGGAGCATCTCCCGCGCGTAGAACGCCAAAAAATCGATCGCCTCCGCCGTATCGGCATCCGCTTCCGCGTAATTTTTGCCTGCTTCAAGGATCATCAGCGCCGAAAACTCATGCTTGCGCGCTTTCAGCAGCTCCGCCGCCTTCAGCAGACAGGCCGCCCGTTCCGGGGCCGGTACCTGCTTCCATTCGTCGAAAGCACGCCACGCTTCCTGCATCGCCCGTTCTGCCAAAGCCCGGTCGGCCTTGCTGACATAGCCGATCACTTCGTCCAGCTGGCCGGGATTCACCGAGACGAGTTTGTCTCGGGTCATCACCCGTTCGACTCCGATCCGAAGAGCATACTCCCGACCTAGACCTGCGCGGACCCGAGAGATTGCCTCCTCCATCGCCTGCCGGTTCGTCCGAACGGAAAAATCCGTAAGCGGCTCATTTGCGAACGGTCCCGCGTTAGCGGCTGTTCCCATAAGTCCCCTCTCCCTTCGCCCCCTGCGGCCGCCGTCCATCCAACAAAAAAAGCCATGCTCGCTGCGATCGCAGTCCGACAATGGCTTCTCTGAAGCAAAGAAACGCTAGCGGCGCTTCTCCTTATTCTATTCGCGGCAGCTTCCGTTAAGCCTTCCTTCTTCGCGGCAGGGAGAGCATCGATGGTTCGGGATGCCACTTCCAGCTCCCCCTTTCCGGCAAGTCAATCCTGTTTCTTCTATTATATATAGGCCATCGTCCAAGTCCTTATTATTTCATCGCCTTGTACCGATTGTACGACTCCTGATAGACCTGAACCAATTTGTCCAAATTCATATCCTTCAGCTTCTTCACGTAATCATCCCATTCCTGGTCAATCCCGCCCTGCATGAGCCATTTGGCATGCATCTTACTCACATAGGCGTCAATGTCGGTTAGATAGCGCGTCCGCTTCTCGTTCTCTTCCTCGCTGAAGTACAGGTTAGGAAAGATGGTTTTGTCCAGAAACGGTTCGTACAATTTGTCTACAATCGACTTGTCACCGGGCGGTCCGACAATGACCGGCGTTTCCTTCGTCTTGGCAAAGACGGATGTGGAGCCTGGAGACGTAGAATGCCGGAATTCATTCGCGTTCATTCCGCTCGGCGGCGGGTTCAAGGTGAGGGTCCCGTCCGGATTTTCTTTATAGACGGTACCAATCATTCCGTTGACCGCCTGGAGGCTCACTCGCGGTTCGTACATGTAATCGATCCACCGCATCGTAATCTCGGGATGCTTGTTCGCCGACGTAATGGCAAATGAGCCTTTGCTCAGGACGCCCGCCGGATAGCGGTTCCACACCTGCGAACCGTCCGGCGCCTTGAATGGCGGCACGGCAATGAAATCCGCCGCCTGGTCCAAATCCATATAGGTGGCAGCCGTCCAAGCGACGTAAGCGCCGACGTTTCGATCCTTGCTTCTCAGCTTGGAGCCGTATACCTTCTCGTCATGGGTTAACGATTCGACATCCACCAGTCCTTCCGCAAACAGCTTATGGAAGAACTTAGTCGCTTCCTTGTATTCCGGCTGTATCGCGCTGTAGACAACCTGATCGCCCTTCATAATGATGTGATCCTGCTTGTCTAGCAGACCGAACGCGCCGTAGAGCGAATACAAGCCGGTAATGGCATGGGTACGGAAGGAGAAAGGGACTTCGTCTTTCTTGCCGTTCCCGTTCATGTCGTTGTCCTTGAACGCCTTCAGCACCTTGTAGAACTCCTCTGCCGTCGTTGGCACAGGCAGCTTCAACTGGTCCAGCCATTTTTTATTAATGAAGAGCGCATCCTTCGATTTGGCATATGCTTCGTCCACCGTCGGAAGCGCATAGATGTGGCCGTCCGGTGCGATCAGTTCCTTCTTGTAGTCCGGATTTGCTTCCAGAATCTTCTTGAAGTTAGGCGCGTATTGGTCGATCAAGCCTTCCAGCGGGATGAAAAGCCCCTGGTAGCCGTACTTAACGACTTCGTTCGTCTCCAAAATGTAATGCCCGTAGAACGCATCCGGCAGATCGCCGCTTGCGAACAAGAGATTCTTTTTCTCCTTCCAGCCGTTGCCGTCATTCATCATCCAGTTGATCTTCACATTCGTCTTGGACTCCGATTCTTTGAAGAAAGGGAGTTCCCCGAACGCCTTCTGTCCGGCCAGCCCGTAAAAAGCCGCCATATTCAGCGTAACCGGCTCCTTCACGATCGGAAGCCCGCTCGCGTTCATATTGGACGGAGCCTCTTTCTTTGCGCCATTCTCCGGAGCGGCCCCGTCCGTGCCCGGCTCCTTGCTGCAAGCGCTTAAGCCTACGGTGCACAGCAGCAACGCCGCCAGGCCGCTCTGTACCAACGGTCCCCTTTTCATTCCCATTCCTCCCCGAATTGGTTTGGTCCTTCCTCTACCCTTTGAGGGAGCCGATCAGGACCCCTTTCATGAAATACTTTTGCAAAAACGGATAGAGCACGAGTACCGGCAGACTCGAAACGATAATCATGCCATACTTCATGGTCTCCGCCATTTTCACGAGCTCCGCCTGATTGACGATATCGTCCATCATCGCCTCCGACGCCTCGTTATGGATCAGGATTTTGCGAAGAACGATCTGCAGCGGCTGGAGCCCCTCATCCTTCAAATAAATCAATGCCTGAAAATAAGCGTTCCAGTGCCCGACCGCGCTGAACAGAATCATGACGGCGACGATCGGCATCGCGAGCGGCAGCACGATCCCGAGAAAGAATCGCGTGTTGGAGCAGCCGTCCATTTTGGCAGCCTCCAGCAATTCCCCGGGAATGCTGGTCTGAAAGAATGTTCGCGTAATGATGACGTTGTAGGCGGATACCGCATTCGGCAGAATCATCGCCCACACCGTATTGACGAGCCCTAATCCTTTGACAAGCAGATAAGTGGGAATGAGGCCGCCGCTGAAAAACATCGTGAAGACGATTAGCAGCATGAAGCCGTTCCGCCCTACCAGGTCACTGCGAGACAGGGCATAGCCGGCGGTCAATGTCAGAATAACGTTCAATATCGTGCCAAGCACCGTATAAAGCAGCGAATTGCGATACCCCAGCCAAACCTGGGCATCGGCGAATATTCTCCGGTACCCCTCGAACGTAACGCCGCGCGGGTACAAGGTCACATTCCCCTGATTCACAAAGTCCGGGTTGCTGATAGAGGAGATCACAACGAAATAGAGCGGGTACAGAACGGCGAGCAGTAAAGCGGACAAGAAGCCATAGGTGAAGAGATCGAAGAGGACGTCTCCCCGGCTTCGGCTGGTTACCATATCGAGATCCTCCTCTACCAAAGACTCGCCTGCTTCGACTTCCTGGCCAGTTGATTGAAGGCGAGAAGCAATGTGAAATTGATGACGGAGTTGAACAGACCGATGGCCGCCGAATAGCTGAGCTGTCCTTCCAGCAAGCCGGCTTTGTAAACATAAGTCTGGATAACCTCCGATGCGTCGATGTTAAGCTGATTCTGCATCAGATAGACTTTCTCGAAGCCTACGCTCATTAGATGGCCGATGTTGAGAATGAGCAGAATCATAATCGTGGGGAGAATGGAAGGAAAATCGATATGCTGGATGCGCTGCCTCTTGGTCGCCCCGTCCATGACCGCCGCTTCGTGCAGGTCGGGATTGACGCCGGCCAGCGCGGCCAAATAGATAATGGTGGACCAGCCGATATTCTGCCAGATGCCCGAGAAGACGAAGATCGTGGAGAACCACGCCGAACTGGCCATGAAGTAGACCGGTTCGAATCCAAGACTGACCAGCAGCCGGTTCACGAGCCCAATCTTGGGCGACAAAAACAGATACAGCATGCCGACCACGACGACGACCGAGATAAAGTGCGGCGCGTACGTGACCGTCTGCGCCAGCTTCTTGAACCGTTCGCTGGTCAGCTGATTCAGCAGCAGCGCCAGCACGATCGGCGCCGGAAACGCGACGAGGAGCTCATACAGACTGATGGCCAGCGTATTCTTCAAGACGATAAGAAACTGAAACGATTCGAAAAACCTTTCGAAATGCTCGAACCCCACCCAGGGGCTCCCGTTGATCCCTTTCACCGCGATAAACCGTTTGAAGGCGATCTGGACCCCATACATGGGCATGTAATGAAAGACGAGGAAATAGACAAGGGTCGGCAGCAAAAACAAGTAAAGCTCGTAATTTTGCCAAATGGCCAGCCTGGCTTTTCTCCTCTTTCTCCTGATTCCCTCCATCCGTTTGGTCCGTAGCGGGTTCGCAGCGGCCATTTCTATCTCCCTCCTTTCCCTTGACGGGTTATGGGAACAGATTACCGGGTTTCCCGGTCTCTCGTATATAAGCGCTTTCATTTTGCATATGCCAAATCGGAACCTCGCGCCCTGCAAGGACGGACGAACCCAAATAGGCCGATTCTCTCCTCAGTAATCGGCCATACGTGAACTGGGAATGGAACAGCCCCCCTTCGATGGGGGGCCTTTAGCAGAGGATCCGCCTGGTTCACCGGCTGCCTGCTTCCATCCGGGCGGTTTTTCTATATTCTCCGGGTGTCACCCCGACCGCGAATTTGAATTTGCGGATGAAGCTGGAGGTGTCATAATAGCCGACCGACGCCACAATCTCCTTGACCGGCGCATCCGTCTCGGCCAGCAGCCGCTTGGCCTCCGCGATCCGGATCGCATGCATATATTCCAGAATCGTCTGGCCGGTATGCTCCTTGAACATGCGGCTGATGTAGGAGGTGGAGAGGGAGAGATGCTCGGCGAGCCGCTGAACGGAAAAGGAGCTGTCGGCATAATGGGTCTGCAGGTAGGCAAGCATCTCGGCAAGCTGCCGTTCCGCGGGTCTGCGTTGGTGCTGCTCGATCGCCTTGCACAGCTCAATGCAGGAGTCCGAGATCCGCTGCACCAGCTCCTCGACCGTGTGGAATTCCATCAAGGTCATGACATCCGGGAAGCGCTCAGTCAGCTCGGGAAACTCCTGTTTCAGACTCTCCACAGCTTTGGCCACAGCATGGATGATATCGTAGCAAAGAAATCGCGCAGCGAATAAAGGCGTACCTCCCCGGTTGATCCGTTCGGCGATTTGCTGCAGCACTTGGATGAGCTGCTCCGTCTTTCCTTCCCGGAACAAGTAGCCGACCTGCTCCATCTGCTGCGTATTGTCCGAGTAGCGGTACGCCTGCCCGGTCGCGATGTCGCGAAACGGAATGACTTCTCCCGCTCCCCGGATCAGCTTGTAATCGATAGCGGTCGAAGCTTCGATGAACGACCGGCCGATCTGGTCGAGCTGTTCATAGAAGCGGCCGACGCCTACCGTTATTGTCTTCCTGCCTGCTTCCACGTGCAGCCGCTCGTGTGTCTGCTTCAGCCACCGGGCAAACGTTTCCTCCGGCAAAGAAGTGCAAGCGACGAATCCGATGCGGCCGCTATCCATGCTTTCCTTGCCGTAAACGACGAGACCCTCTTCTCCCGAAGCGGTCATTTGGGCGGTCACCAGCGTCCTCCAGGCCGGGTCGTCCTCCGGTATCTCCGCGAGCAAGACAACGAACGAGGAATAGGGAAACCGCAGTCCCGCTTCGCCCTCCCGTTCCTCAAGCTCCTCCCGCGAACCGATCTCTCCCCTCAATAGACCCATCAGCAGATGCTCGCGGAGAGCGGAGCGGCTGCGCTCCACCTTCAAGCCGAGCTCCCGGTGGGAGGCGAGAAGCGCGCGGATCGGCTCATAGTTCACCTTCATGAGGATGAGAATGACCGCGCCGCCCAGCAGCAGGATGGCAACCAGAATCCGCAGCCATTGAACCAATGCCTGCCGGATCGGCTGCATGACGGCCTCAATCGGCGAGACCGTCACGTACGACCAGCCGGTCAGCTCGGATTTCAGCCGGTTCACGTAATAGCGGGACCCTCCCAGGCTTGCGATCGAGAAAATCTCCCCATCGGGTGCCAATTGCTGCTGCAGCATCTCTTTGTCCAGCCCTTGCTCCCCTTTGGAATAGGTAACAATCCTTCCCCGCTCGTCGAAGATGATTGTGTTGCCGGATCTCCCCAGCTCCTCGTTCTTCAAATATCCGAGCAGCGAAGCTTCCTTGATGAGGAAGAGCACCGTTCCGTACGGGTGCTGGCTTCCGAGGGGAAGCGGCAGCAGATAGCTGACAAGGCTTTCCTTCGCGGCCGACATGAAGGTAACCTCCTCGGCCGTTCTTAGTATTGGTTTCACCATGGTGTCCAGATCCCGCCGAAAAGCGGACTCCGTCCAGTTCTTGTATTGATAAATATCGTTGATGAAGCTGGAGAGCCGGTAAGTGCTGACGGAGGAATACAACAAGGGTTCTCCCCGTACGTAGTAGAGCAGCTCATGGATAAAGTCGTTGGAGATCTTGTAATCCAAAAGCGGCTTGGTGAGATAAGCGCTGTACGCATCCTTGGTTACGGCATACGGCGTCAAATTCGGGTTGCCGGCTATTCTGGCAGCAATTTGATTCATCTCGAGAAGGCGGGCGTCTACGCTTTCTTTGAGCTGGTTCAGCATATCCTGGTTGCTCTTGTCTACGTAATGCTGGATGAGCCCGGACACCTGGAGCTTCCCGTAGTAGCCTAAGAGCCCGATCGGCAGCAGCAGGACGAGCACGAACGAGAGCAGATACTTGTAGAACATCCGGCGGCCGGCCGCAGCGGCGGTTGGCTTTGGTGCGGCGTTGGCTTGCGGGGCGTCTGCCCGCTGGACAGGCAAGTACAACCGTTTCTCCTCCTTAGCTGAGGGGAATGAATGGTACAAGTCTAGCAATCTTTTACAAATTTGTATATTGCTTATAGGAGCTTGCCCTGCTGCTTGTCTCTAAAAAAATTTTCTCCCAAAGGAAGGAATTTGCTATAGTTATATACAGGTACTATACCTTTCCTGCCAAATGAGCTTAAGGAGGGACTTGCCATACCTATGCGCGCAACGAATTGGACGGAACGCCTGGAGGCCGTCATGCCGTGGGGATCGAGCACCTGCTCCAAAGCTCCGCTCTATCCGCCCGAGGAGCCGCCTGTCATCGTTAAGGGACAGGGCTGCCGGGTCTGGGATGCGGAGGGCAAAGAATACATCGACTTTCGCAATGGGCTGGGTCCGGTGACACTCGGCTACCGGTATCCCGCCGTGGACGAAGCCATTCGCCGGCAGCTGGACTGCGGCATCGTCTTCGGGCACCCCCACCCGCTGGAGGGGGAAACGGCCGAGCTGCTCTGCGAGCTGATCCCGTGCGCGGAGCAGGCCCGTTTTCTCAAGACGGGCGGAGAAGCGGTCGCCGCCGTCATCCGCATCGCGCGCGCCTACACAGGCCGTGATCACATCGTCCAGATCGGCTACAACGGCTGGCTGAACGCAATGGCGGCAGGAGGTCGCGTTCTCCCCGGCCGGGAACCGGAGAAGACGGTGCCCGGGGTCCCCGCCGCCTTCTCGGCGTACCACCATGCGTGCGGCTGGAACGAGCTGGAGGAGCTTGAACGGTTGTTCTCACTCTACGACGGCGGGATCGCCGCCGTTGTCGTGTCCGCAGATTATGCCGGCATGGCGGAAGGCGCGGCCTTCTACCCTGCCCTCCGCGCCCTTAGCCGCAAGCATGGCAGCCTGCTCGTGTTCGACGAGATCGTGACAGGGTTCCGTCTGGCGGTCGGCGGCGTTCAGGAATATTTTGGGGTCGAGCCGGATCTCGCCGTATTCAGCAAAGGGCTTGCGAACGGCATGCCTCTATCGGCTTACGTCGGCCGGCGGGATGTCATGGCCGCCTGCGACCGGGGCGGAGCCGTCATTACGTCGACGTTCGGGGGAGAGACGTTGTCGCTGGCGGCCTGCCGGGCTGTCCTCAACGTGTACCGCCAGGAGGATGTCATCGGCCATCTTTGGCGGCAGGGAGAGGCGGTCTGGGGCGGGCTCGGCCGGCTGTTCCGGGAATACGGCGTGCCGCTCGAGATCCGGGGATTATGGCCATGCCCCGCCATCGCCGCGGGCGCCTATGCGGATGCCGCACTGTCCGGCCGGTTTTTCCGGGCGGCCTACAAGCACGGCGTGTCGCTCTACAACATCTCTTATGTGAATTACAGCCATAACGAGGAAGACATTCGGGAAGCGCTCGAGCGCCTGGAGGCCGCCGTCAGCGAGCTGGCGTCCCCGGTGACCGAAGGATGACGAGGAGGAAGCCCATGCTTATTGACGCCCATACCCACATCTGGGGAGGCCGGTACGAGGAAAGCACCGCCGAGCTGCTCGCCGCCTGCGAGCGGTACGGCATCGACCGCATCCATGTCTCGGGCCTGAACGCCCATCAACCGGACGAAGCCGAGATTCGGGAGATGAACGCGAATGTCGCCCGCTTCATGAAGGAGCAGCCCGGGCTCGTCCAAGGCTACTGCTATGTCAATCCGGTGCATCCGGGCAGCCTTGAGGTGCTGCGGGAGAACATCGAGGACCGCGGGATGACCGGCATGAAGCTGTGGGTCGCCACCTACTGCAGCGACCCGCGGGTATTTCCGCTCATCGAGCAGTGCATCGCCTACAACGTGCCGGTGCTGATCCATTCGTTCCACAAAGCGGTCGGCCAGCTGCCCGCGGAATCGACCGGCGTCCATGTCGCGGAGCTGGCGTCCCGCTACCCGGAAGCCAAGCTGCTCATGGCCCATTTCGGAGGCAACTGCTACCACGGCATCAAGGCCATCCGCGACTGTCCCAACGTATGGGTGGACTTCTCGGGAAGCTTGTTCCGCCGCGACGAGCTGGATTATACCGTCCGCCAAATCGGCCACGAGCGGATCGTCTTCGGCTCGGATATGCCCATTACGTACCTGGTCAACGTCGGGCAGGTAGAGGAAGCCGACCTGACGGCCGAGCAGAAGGAGTGCATCTACAGCCGCAATGCGCTCACCCTGTTCGACCGCACGCGGCGCCTTCCCGCGCAAAGGAGGGCCTACGCATGAACGGAGATGTGAACTGCCTGCTCGGCCATTGGCCGTTTCGCAAGCTGTACAAAAACACGCTGCAGGACCTGCTGGACATCCATCGGACGAACGGCATCGAAACCGGATATGTGTCCTCGCTTAACGCCATCTTCTACAACGACCCGTTCGAAGGAGACGAGGAGCTGCATGCCGCTCTTCAGGGAACGGATTACCGCCACATTCTGACGGTCCATCCCGGCCTGCCGGGCTGGGAGAGGGACTTGGACGATGGCATCGAGCGGTTCGGCATCGCCGGCGTCCGGGTGTATCCCACCTATCACGGATATTCTCTGAACGGGCCGGAGATGGAACGGCTTTGCCGCGTGCTGGAGAGCCGCGGTCTCCCCCTGTTCCTGACCGTTCGGCTCGAGGACGAGCGGCTCGACTATCTGATCAAGCCAGCTCCGCTATCCGTGCAGAACGACCTCATTCCGTTCCTCGGCAGCCATCCGGATCTGACGGTTCTGCTGCTTCAGCTGCGGTATGGCGAGGCGACGGCCATGAAAGAGGCGATCCTCAGCCACCCGCGAGCTTTTTTCGATACATCGGGGCTCAAGGACGGACTCTTCGTCATCGAGAAGCTGCTTCGCCAATTCCCTCCGGACCGACTTATGTACGGCTCGCAATATCCTCTCTACTGTCTCAAGAGTACACTGCTGCTCGTGGAGCTGGCCGAGCTCGATCCGGAAGACAAAGCCCGCATTCTCGGCGGTCACCGGCTCTTCGCTGCTCCCGGAAGCTAGCGCGCAACTCTTGACTTCAAACGTGCGGGATCCACTGGAAACAGGCAACTCCTGTTAGGCGGACACGGCTTTGTGCCGTTCGGCTCCGGCAGATATCTGCGGACTGGTACTGTGCCCCCTTCTTTAATCAAAAACAAAGAACCTAAGAGCGTTGCTCTTAGGTCGTGGATATTCCCAAGAGCCAAAGAGGCAGCCCTCTTTGGCTCTTCTCCTGCGCCCGGCGAAACGCGGCGGTCAGGTTCTGCGGGAGGCTGAGGACCGGTAGGCCAGGTAACTGGCGAACCCGGCGGTCAGATGCGTCACCCGCTTAAGCATGCCGGTCGTCAGCAGATCGCGTCCAGGCACTTCATTGATATCAAGCAGGTAGATCCTCCGCTTCTCGTCCACGGCGACGTCGATGCCCAAATGGCTAAGCGTGGGTCTCGCGGCGGTAAGCGCTTGAGCCGCCTTAATCGCGGGCTTCACAAGCTCTTTCGCGGATGGAAGTGGGGCACCCGCTCTACGGGCCCACGTCTGAAGCTCCCGCCACGTCGTCTTGGAGCCTCCCGCATGGCTGTCCGTTACAATCGAGCCGGCTCTTCCCAGCTTGGGCCGGATACCTGCCGAATGCCAACGTCCATCCGCCCCCCGGTGGACCACGACGCGAAAATCGATCTTGCGGTCCCCTCGCCTGATCAGCCTCAGTCCCTCCTGCACCAAGTAGGTTCTCTTTCGAAACAGCCGGGTCAGCCGGGGACGGAGTTCAGGCCAGCCCCATTCTTCCCGCAGCGGCTGCCTTCCCGCCCGCTTTCCCGCAAGGACTTGAACTCGTCCCGAGGAGAGCATTCTCAGCTCCAATATCCCTCTTCCTTGGTAGCCGTTTACAGGTTTCAGGTAGACGCACCGGTGCTGGCGCAGCAGGTCTGCGGCATCCGAGGCATGCCTTGCGACGCGGCTCACAGGGAGGAAGGGCCGGACAGCCGGGACAGCGGATAGCCGGGCATGCAGCTGGGCTTTGTTAAAGAAGACCGGATTGAATACCGGAACGCCCATTTTGACGAACGCCCGCTTAACCGCAATGGCGTGTTTGCTTTTTCCGTTGCTGCCGATCGGATAATTCTCGTACAGCACGTCAGGCAGCGGATGCCAGCCCCTCGACCATCCGGACAGGCCGTCCGGGGAGGAGCAGGTCCAGGCATGCACCCTCCGCGAGCGGAACTCCACATCCTCCGCCCGAAAGAAGAGAACCTGCAGCCCCTGCTTGCGTCCATGCGCATGAAACCATCTCCAAGTGCGGGGCGGTACATAGGAACCTGGCGCCTCCGCCCTCGAACCTCTGGCGGGAAAAACGGCTTGCAATATGCCGAAACACTTCATCTAATCTAGTCCCCTCCTTGCTTCAACGTATGAGGAAGAGACTATTCCTGCTTGCGCGCTAATACCCTTGCAGCTGACGGAAGGCAGGGAAAAAGGAGAGACGACTATAACGAAGCTTCCCCTGTCCGGAGCGGGGCAAGCGTGATACACTGATCTCTATTCAAAGCGAGCGAACCCATATAGAGAAGGGAAGCCGAATACGGATGGAAGATAGCAAGAAAGCGATAGAAGCAAGCATGGACACCGTCGCCGGCAGACTGAGGCAGGCCGGCTGTGTCTTCGCGGAAGAGGAGGCCCGGCTGCTCCTATCCGCTTCCCGGACTCCAGCCGAGCTGGACGCCATGATAGAGCGGCGAACCGCCGGCGAGCCGCTCGAGCAAATCATCGGCTGGGCCCCGTTCTGCGGACTGCGGATCGAGGTCGAGCCGGGCGTCTTCGTCCCCCGCCAGCGGAGCGAGCTCCTCGTCCGCGAAGCCGCTTCCCTTGCGGAACCGGGAGGTGTCGTCGTCGACCTGTGCTGCGGCTCCGGCGCACTAGGAGCGGCCTTGGCCGCCGCGCTCGGGCCGATCGAGCTCTACGCCGTCGACATCGACCCCGCCGCGGTGCGGTGTGCCCGCCGCAACATCGCAGCCGCTGGGGGCCGCGTCTACCAAGGCGATCTCTACGCCCCGCTGCCCGCCGAGCTGCGGGGCCGGATCCGTCTTCTGGTGGCGAACGTCCCCTACGTCCCCACCGAGGCGATCCGGCTGCTGCCGCCGGAGGCCCGCCTGCACGAGCCGCTAGCCGCTCTCGATGGCGGAGCGGACGGGCTGGACATCCAGCGCCGGGTAGCGGCGGAAGCTTCTCTCTGGCTGGAGCCCGGCGGTCACCTGCTGGTCGAAGCCAGCGAGCGTCAGGCCCCGCAGTCCGCCCGTCTCTTTGCGGCAAGCGGCCTCCTGCCGCGAATTGTCCACTGTGCAGAGCGAGAAGCCACCATTGTCATCGGGAGGAAACCTATTCGGCAGGAAGACCTTATGGAACTAGTCCCTGTAGCAAATAAATAAGGCCTCGATTTCGTTCTATTGCTCTCTCGAATCCCGCAACGTTCTATCGAAAACGCCCGATCCACACATGAAAACCGCTAGTTGAGATAGGCAGCCGCTTCTTTAAGCCGGCTGCCTTTTCCGTGTTGGTGTCAATCCCTCATCCTACACCAACCCTTTCGACCAAACGAAAAAGCACCCTATTCTTAGGTCTTCCTCACTTGCAGCAGGTTTGCTAGGACTAATTTTTGGATGAATGGACTACGTCAATAGTTTAGACAGACCCCCTCGACTATTAATAAGCTAGAGTAAGTTGATTGGAAGGAGGTATCGCATTGTCCCATTCTCACAGACAAAGGCGCAAGCACAGACATGAACGACGGAAGCTTCGCAAAGTTATTCGTGAGCTCAAAGTCTTAACCAAACTGATTCAAAAAATAACGATCATCAATAGGAACAACAACTACCTCAATTTTGACCCTGATGTCGTGGACGTTAACAGGAAGAAAGAACAACAGGCAGTAGAATAATCTGCATCCCGAAAGGAGGTCAGTGCCATGTCGCGTTGTCATTGCCGTAGACACAAACACAAAAGCAGAAAACACTCGCGGTCGACGCAAAGAATTCGGATCGTGAACAAGAATACGAACAATCTCAACTTCGATCCCGATGTGTTTGACATCAACAGAAACAAGAACCAGCAAGTTAAGGAAGATTAATCGTCCATCAAGATAGCTAACGTAATCATTTGGCTTCGACAAAAAGGAGGAACCAACAATGTCTTGCAGACATCGGCATAGAAAGCATAACAAGAAAAATCGGTCGGTCCGTAACATTAAAGTCGTAAACAAGAACACCAACAATCTCAACTTCGATCCGGATGTTTTTGACATCAACAGAAACAAGAACCAGCAAGTTAAGGAAGATTAATCGTCCATCAAAATAGCTCACTAATCACTTGGCTTCGACAAAAAGGAGGAACCCACAATGTCTTGCAGACATCGGCATAGAAAGCATAACAAGAAAAATCGGTCGGTCAGTAACGTAAAAATCAAAAACAAGAACACCAACAATCTCAACTTCGATCCGGATGTTTTTGACATCAACAGAAATAAGAACCAGCAAGTTAAAGAAGATTAATCGTCTATCAAGATGGCTCACGTAATCATTTGGCTTCGACAAAAAAGGAGGGAAAAGCAATGTCTTGCAGACATCGGCACAGAAAACATCACAAGAAAAATCGGTCGCTCCGTAACATTAAAGTCGTCAACAAGAATACCAACAACCTGAACTTCGATCCTGATTTTGTTGACGTCAACAGAAATAAGGACCAGCAAGTTAAGGAAGACTAACTTTAGTACCTCATAATCAACCAGAAAACTGGTCGTCTCCTTTGAGATGGCCAGTTTTCTGGTTTTGTTTGTTGGGAACACGTATATCGCCTTAGACGCCTATTTTCCTATTGAACGTTGTCGGGAGGATGCCTATCGGCTGATAGGGCGAATCCCGTACACTCCTTCCCCTATGACTGGCACATTCTGATCCGTGTAGCTGCAAGACTAATCATTGGATTTCAAATAAAGAACCAAGCTCAGGAACGCAAAGATAAGACACGGCAAATAAAAATAATGCGCCGAGTCTTTTGATAACCCCCACCATATTCGGTCCCCGCTAGTTATCTGTGCGGTTAAACCAATAAAATATAAAGCCAATAGCATACTGGACACCATAAAAAACACACTCATTTTACGCAATAGGCTCCCCCACCTTTACCTTTATTTATCGCTGCATGAAGTGTATTTCCGGTTTCTTGTGTTAAGCTTCTATCCCTTCAGTTGTCGAAGCTTTTTCGTAATAACAAATTAATTCTATTGTATAGTTCCGTATCATGTGGATTACTTGAGAACTTCTCAAACAGTTGTGCCACTTCCGCTTTACTGGCTAAGTCTTTGTTGTTATAGTATAGATCCCTTATTAAGGTTAAAAAGGAACCAGGAGGATTTTGTTTATAAGACGAGTATGTAAACAAAGCAGCCGCCTTTGATGCATGCTCTATAGCTAGAATATAGGCCCCAAGATCTCCTTGTTTAACCCCCATCAAATTCCCCCCTACTCTTCCCAAAGCGGCAGAGTAATCCGCATCGATTTTATTTTGCGTTCGGTGGTCCATAGCTTTAGCTAATAGGACGATGTTGAAAGTTACCGAGACCAGGAAAGCTACTATTAATAGCTTTACTTTCGTAAGATAGCTCCTTCCTTAAACTTTCTAATCAATATTATAGACTGTAATAAGCCTCTTTTTGTCACGCACAAATAACTCATTACCTCCTAATAAGAGACAAAGAACATTGGGTATACTCCAAAGAACCAGAACTCGACCGATAAGCCAATCAGTCGAATTCTGGTTCTTTTCGTCCGTGCCATTATCTGTTTGTTTTCTGCCGAACGATCCGGGTACATCCTACAACTAAACGATATTGGTCCGCCGCCCGGCTCTTCACTTCTTTTGCTTATAAAACTCATGATACAGCTTCATGAGCGCTCTCTTCTCAATGCGCGACACGTAGGAACGCGAGATGTTGAGCTCCTTGGCGATCTCCCGCTGCGTACGTTCTTCCCCTCCCGCATCCAGGCCGAACCGGCCGCGGATCACCTCCTGCTCGCGTTCATCGAGAATATCGAGATGGGCATAGATCTTGCTCTTCTCGATCTTGAGCTGGACCCGCTCCGCTACATCGTCGGCTTCCGTGCCGAGGATATCAATTAGGGTAATTTCGTTGCCTTCCTTATCGGTCCCGATCGGATCGTGCAGCGAGACGTCCTTCCTCGTTTTCTTGAGGGATCTTAAGTGCATCAGAATCTCGTTTTCGATACACCGGGCCGCGAACGTGGCCAGCTTCGTCCCTTTGTCCGGGGAAAAGCTCTCGATCGCCTTAATGAGACCGATCGTGCCGATGGAAATGAGATCTTCCAGATCCTCTCCGGTGTTGTCAAACTTTTTCACAATGTGGGCCACCAGCCGCAGGTTGTGCTCGATCAGCAGGTTGCGGGAATCCGAATGGCCCTGCGCCATTCGGCGAAGGTGCTTCATTTCGTCTTCCTCTGACAGCGGGTGCGGGAAGGCGTTGTTTTTGACGTAGGAGACGAGGAGCATCAATTCCTTGATGAACAAAGCGATTGCGGAAAACAGTCCGGGCACGTGCAGCCACCTCCACGTTGCGATTAGTTCAGTGTATGTGGGCGGCCGCCCATGCGTGCCTGTACGGATCGATCGGTCCGCTGTCAATCTTCCTCCGCGACTGGCCGGCGATTCGCCGACTTAGTTGTCCTGCCCGAGCATGAAACCTCCGTAACCGACAGAAAACCGCCATTTGACGAGAGGAGCATGCAGTTGCTCGTCATATGATAGCTAGCACCGCTCCACTTTCCTCGGACCACAAATAAGAGCGGCCAGATGATTGGCCGCTCCATTTGTGCTGGTTTGGGCTGCAGGTTTGGGAAATAGCGGAGCGCTTATGCTGCCTCCTCCCGGAACATACTAATCCCGATGAGAGGAAACAATCTTATGTTTCTCTGCTTGCTTCTGTGTCCTTTCAGCGGTCTGCTCCCGACCAGGCCCGGCTTGGCGGCCCCGCCTTCTCCCTTTCGGAAACGCGTTCTCTGCACGAAAAGCGGACTGGACTGGATTCATCACGATGTCCAGTCAAATTTTTGTCCGATTTTTGATCAAAATTTGAAGGTTTTATGAACAACCGGACAAAATTGTGGTATATTAAATGTAAGGGAAGCATTTACTAGCACCGGAGGTGTACCAAGATGGCAACAAGACCTATTTCCGCCAATCCTGGATCCAATGAGAGAAGCGCGCGCCGTTTGACAATTATGATGACTGTGATGGCCTGGCTCTGCCTCGGCATAGGGGTCGTGCTCAGCCTGCTGAACATTACTGACTTCAACGACAAGAACCTCGGCCTTATGGTAGGCATCGGTTTTCTTGTCGGCAGCGTCTTCATCTTCACCATCGGAACCGCGATCGGTCTGGTCCATGCCCGGTTGAGAGATTCTCAGCAGGAGTAGTAGCCACCCGCGGTCCCAACGATTCGATAAGCATGCCAGCCTTTGGCAAGGGAGCAGTCCATTTCTTAGGAATGGATTGCTCTTTTTTTTTATGAATGCTGATGAAGATGGCCTCCCCTTCCCCGCTAGCCCATCAGCCCTTGTTATCCCGGGCTTTTGGGCTGTTTTTACAATGATTGGTTTTACCGTTTCCTGCCGATGGGTACTTAAATATGACGCGGCAAAAAAACAATGGCGGAGCGGTGAACTTTCTATTACGAAAAAAAGACAAAAAATTGACGTAATTGTTAAGTCCGCAGTCGGACCGGCTTTTATTTGCTATCTTAAGAGCAGTGAGGAAGAGGCGGCTGTTGTCAATGACGTATGATACGGAATCGCCTTACCATGAGCTGCTAGATGAGGAGATGAAAAGTGTGAGACCGATTAAGCGATATCTAGTGCCGCTGCTATTTGTTCTGGTGGTCGCCCTGCTCTCGGGGTGCTCCGACCAGATCATCGTGCTCGACCCAAAAGGGCCGATTGGCGAATCGCAAAAAGACCTGATCTACATCGCGACCATTCTGTGCTTGATCGTGGTGGTACCCGTAATCGTGCTGACGGGGATCTTCGCGTGGCGCTATCGCGACAAACCGGGCAACAACGCGACCTACAAGCCGAACTGGTCGCATAATACGAAGCTGGAGACCATCTGGTGGGGGATTCCGGTCCTGATCATCATAGCGCTTGGGATCGTTACGGTGTCCTATACCTACAAGCTGGAGCCCTCCAAGCCGCTCGTATCGGAGAAAAAACCCATCACCATCCAGGTCACGTCGCTTGACTGGAAATGGCTGTTCAAATATCCGGAGCAAGGAATCGCCACCGTGAATTATGCCTACATTCCCGAGGATACGCCCGTTCGCTTCCAGCTGACAGCGGACTCCCCGATGAACTCGTTCTGGATCCCGCAGCTCGGCGGACAGATCTACGCTATGTCCGGCATGGCCATGACGCTGTTCCTGCAGGCCGATGAGCCGGGCGAGTACTACGGCTCGGGCGCCAACTTCACAGGCCGCGATTTCGCGCAGATGACGTTCAAGGTTCATGCGACGTCCGACGCCGAATTCAATGACTGGGTCAAAGAGGTCAAATCCTCCTCCCCAGCTCTGACGGAGGAAGGCTACGCCAAGCTGGCCGAGCCGGGATCGGCTGAAAAACAGGCGTTCTCCTCGTTCCCTGCCGGCCTGTTTGAATCCATCGTCACCAAGTATGCACCGGGCGGTACCCACCACCAGCATGGCTCGGCGGACATGGGCATGCCCCAGCCGCCCGATCCAGGCAAGCAGCAGCAAACAGCTTCGACCGCAGACAATCATATGGCTCATTCCTCTGCGGGGCATTAACCAGAAAGGGAAAGGTGGTGGCACCTTATGCTAGATAATTTGAAAGAATTTGCTTCCGAGTTTTTCGTAACCGGCGATCCGCTGATTTTGGGCGCCCAAGTTTCCATCGCGCTGACCATGATCGCCATCGTCATTGTCTTGACCTACTTCAAGAAATGGCGCTGGCTTTGGACCGAGTGGCTGACGACCGTCGACCACAAGAAAATCGGGATCATGTACATCATCGCTTCTCTGCTCATGCTGTTCCGCGGCGGTGTGGACGCCTTGCTCATGCGGACCCAGCTCGCCATGCCGGAATTGAACTTCCTTGAGGCGGAGCACTATAACCAGATTTTCACGACGCACGGCGTCATTATGATTCTGTTCATGGCCATGCCTCTTATGTTCGGCCTGTTCAACATTATCGTTCCGCTACAGATCGGTGCGCGCGACGTCGCCTATCCGTTCCTGAACTCGATGAGCTTCTGGCTGTTCTTCTGGGGCGCCATGCTGTTCAACATGTCGTTCGTCATCGGCGGCTCGCCGGATGCGGGCTGGCTCGCCTATCCGCCTCTGTCGGAGTTGTCGCACAGTCCGGGCGTCGGACAGAACTTCTACATCTGGGGCATACAGATCTCCGGGATCGGCAGCTTGGCGACAGGGATCAACTTCATCGTCACCATCCTGAAGATGCGTGCGCCAGGCATGCGCCTGATGAAGATGCCGATGTTCTCCTGGTCGGTTCTGTCTTCCTGTATCTCGATTATTTTCGCGTTCCCGATTCTGACGGTTACGCTGTTCCTGCTCTTCCTTGACCGCTTCCTGGGCGCGCACTTCTTTACCTTGGACGGTGGCGGCAACCCGATGATGTATATCAACCTGATTTGGATGTGGGGTCACCCTGAGGTTTACATCGTCGTCTTGCCGGCATTCGGGATTTTCTCCGAGGTCGTGGCAGCCTTCTCGCGCAAGAAGCTGTTCGGCTACGCATCCATGGTCTTCGCCATGATCGCGATCAGCGTAGCAGCCTTCTTCACCTGGGCCCACCACTTCTTTACAATGGGCTCCGGCGCGAACGTCAACGCGTTCTTTGCGGTGACGACCATGATTATCGCCATTCCGACCGGTGTGAAAGTCTTTAACTGGCTGTTCACCATGTTCCGGGGCAAAATCCAGTTTACGACTCCGATGATGTGGGCCATCGCCTTCATCCCCTGCTTCGTCGTCGGCGGGATGACCGGTGTGCTGCTGTCGGTCGCTCCGGCGGACTTCCAGTTCCATAACAGCTACTTCCTGATCGCTCACTTCCACCAAGTGCTGATCGGCGGCGTCGTGTTCGGTTACTTCGCGGGCCTGTACTACTGGTGGCCGAAGATGTTCGGCTTCAAGCTAAACGAGCATCTCGGCAAATGGGCATTCTGGTTCTGGAACATCGGTTTCTACGTCTGCTTCATGCCGCAATACTTGCTCGGCCTGATGGGCATGACGCGTCGTATCAATGTGTACGACTTTGACATGGGCTGGCAGCCGCTGAACGTCGTCTCGACAATCGGGGCGTTCCTGATGGGCATCGCGTTCCTCTTCCAGGTATGGCAAATCGCGCACAGCATCAAGTTCCACAAGAAAGACACAACGGGCGATTCCTGGGGCGTCGGCCGCACGCTCGAATGGTCCATTCCTTCCCCTGCTCCGGTCTACAACTTCGCGACCATCCCGGTAGCGGACGAGCGCGACTGGTGGTGGGAAGAGAAGGAAAGACGCGAGCAGGGCATTCAGCCGAAGGCAATCCCGCTCGAGCCGATTCATATGCCTAAAAATTCCGCAATTCCGTTCATCAAATCGCTCTGCTGGTTCACGGCCGGTTTCGGCTTCGTCTTCAACTGGCTGTGGATCGCCATTCCGGGCCTGATCGGAGTCGCTATCTGTATGCTGGTCCGTTCGTTCCAATACGACACCGACTATTATATCCAGGTCGATGAGATTAAACGGACGGAAGCAGCGCTGAGGGGGGCAAACTAATGGCACATGCAGCTTCTCACCATGATCATGATCATGGCCATCACGATCAAGAGGAACTAAAGACGTTCGGCTTCTGGATCTTCCTCATGACCGACTGTATTCTGTTCGCAACGCTGTTCGCCACTTTCGTCGTTCTCCGTCTCAATACGAGCGGCGGACCGACGGCCGAAGAGCTGTTCTCGATGCCCGGCATCATTGCCGAGACATTCATCCTGCTGACCAGCTCCTTCACGAGCGGTCTGGCGGTTCTCTCGATGCAGAAGGGTGACAAGAAAGGCCTGATCGGCTGGCTCATCGTCACCCTGGCACTCGGCATCGCGTTCGTCACGATGGAGATCACCGAGTTCGTGCATATGGTTCACGAAGGTGCGACGATCTCGACCAGCGGGTTCCTGTCCAGCTTCTTTACACTGGTCGGCGCGCACGGCCTGCACGTTTCCATCGGCATTGTCTGGATGATAGCGCTCGTTCTCCAGCTTGCCCGCCGCGGGATTACCAGCGTCACCAAGCGGAAGGTCACGATCATCAGCTTGTACTGGCACTTCCTCGACGTCGTCTGGATTTTCGTCTTCACGGTCGTTTACTTGATGGGGGTGATGTAAGATGGCGAACCACGATACCGGCGCTCACAAATCGCACGGCGGTTCCTTTAAGTCGTATCTGATCGGGTTCCTGCTGTCCATCGTCCTGACCATCATCCCGCTCGTCGTCGTACTGAACGACATGATGAGCCGGAACGCGACCCTGATTGTCATCCTGGCGATGGCCGTCCTCCAGTTCCTCGTGCAGCTGTTCTTCTTCATGCACATCAGGGACGAGGAGAAGCCGCGCTACAACCTGATGACGCTCATCCTCGCCGTGGTCATCCTGCTGACGATCGTCGCAGGCTCGATTTGGATCATGACTTACAACATGACGGCCGGCTGATCGGCCGCCGGACTTGCCGGAGCGGCTGTTCCTTTTACGGGACAGCCGCTCTTTTTTATTCCCGTGCTTCTCCCCCGTGGGCGAACAGGCTCGCGGTCTGGTACACTATAGACAGCTTACATAGTTTTTCCACCCTCAATTACTGGAAGGAGGACGTTCCTTTGCCGTTCGAACCAAACCAGCTGTACCACGGCTTTCGCCTGCAGGAGGAGACCTACCTCCCCGAGCTCGACTCCACCGCCCGCATTTGGCAGCATGAGCGCAGCGGAGCGGCGCTCGTCAGCTTGTCCAACGACGATCCCGACAAGCTGTTCTCGATCAGTTTTCGGACCCCGCCGGACGACCGGACCGGCGTCGCCCACATTCTGGAGCACTCCGTGCTGTGCGGCTCCGAGTCGTTCCCGTCCAAGGAACCGTTCGTGGAGCTGCTCAAGGGCTCGCTGCAGACTTTCCTCAACGCCATGACATTCGGCGACAAGACGATGTACCCGGTCGGCAGCACCCATCCCAAGGATCTGTTCAACCTGATGCACGTGTATATGGATTCCGTCTTCAAGCCGAACATCTACCGGAAGCCCGACATCTTCAAGCAGGAGGGCTGGCATTACGAGCTAACGGCCCCGGACGCCGAGCTGACTTATAATGGCGTCGTCTACAACGAGATGAAGGGCGTCTATTCCTCTCCGGACGCCGTGCATACCCGGCACATCCGGCAGACTCTGTTCCCGGACAATGCCTATGGCCATGATTCCGGAGGAGACCCTTCCTTCATTCCGGATCTGACGTACGAGCAGTTCCTGGCGTTCCACAGCAAGTACTACCACCCGTCGAACAGCTGTCTGTTCCTGTACGGCGACGTGGATATCGATGAAGCGCTGGCGTTTTTGAACGACCGCTACCTGAGCGGGTACGAGCGGCAGGACGTAGACGGACGCATCCGGGAGCAGGCCCCGTTCCACGAGGTTACGGAACGCACCTTCACCTGCCCGGGCGACACGGCGGAGGGCCGGTCCCAGCTCAGCCTCAGCTTCGCCGCCGGTGAATCCAGTGACCGCGAGCTGTACATCGCGCTCGAAATTTTGAAGACGATTCTGTTGGATACTCCGAGCGCACCGCTCAAAAAAGCGCTCACGGACGCGAAAATCGGCTCTGCCGTCGTCGGCTATTTGGATACCGGCCTGCTGCAGCCAGTGTTCAGCGTGATCGTCAAGAATACGGACGAGGCCCGCAAGGAGCAGTTCCGCTCCCTTGTGTACGAGACGCTGACCAGGCTGGCCGAGAACGGACTCGATGCCGAGACGGTAGAAGCCGCCGTGAACAAATACGAGTTCGCGCTGCGGGAGGCCGACTTCGGCGGGTATCCCAAATCGCTCGTCTACAACATGATCATGCTGGACAGCTGGCTGTATGGCGGCCACCCGCTGCGCCATCTCGCCTATGAGGAAACGCTGGAGGCGATCAAGAGCAAGGCGGCCCAGGGCGGCTATTTCGAAGGCCTAATCCGCCGCTTGCTGCTGGACAATCCGCATGCCGCCCTGATCCTGCTCAAGCCGGAGAAGGATTGGTCCGCCAAGCTGGCCGAGCAGGCGAAGGAGCGGCTCGCCGCCCATAAAGCTACGCTGTCGGAGCAGGAGCTCGAGGAGCTCGTCCGGGAAACCAGCCGGCTCAAGGCGGCCCAGGCCCAGCCGGACGATCCGGCGGCGCTCGCTGCGATCCCCTCGCTAACGCTGGCGGATCTCGACCCTCACAGCCAGCCGTTCCCGACTGCGAACCGTACGGAGCAGGGCGTGGAGGTGCTTCATCTCGACCGGTTTACGCAGCGGATCGCTTACATGACGGCCGTCTTCGATCTGGAAGGCCTGCCTGAGGCTCTGCTGCCGTACGTCAAGCTGCTGACGATTGCACTAGGCAAGATTGGCACCGCGGAGCGCAGCGAGGAGGCTCTCTCTAACCAGATCAACCTGCATACGGGCGGCATCTCCTTCTCGCTTCAAAGCTACGGCGATGCGCATCAGCCGGAGCAATTCCGAGCGGCGTTCCAGGTGAACGCCAAGGCATTCTATGACAAGACCGACCGGGCGGCCGAGCTCATCCGGGAGATTCTCGGCTCCTCGCGCCTGACCGACGGCAAGCGGCTGAAGGAAATTGTGAGCGAGACGAAGACCCGGACCGAGAGCGTCATTTCCAGCTCCGGCCATATCGTCTCCCGGATGCGGGCTCTGTCCCATCTCGCGCCCCGGTACCGGTTCGACGAGCTGACGGGCGGACTGCAGTTTTACCGGTTCCTGTGCGAGCTGGAGAGCGGCTGGGACGCTCGCTGGGACGACACGCAGACAGCGCTCGCCGAGGTGTGCCGGCTCCTCTTCACGGAGAGCCGTTTCTCGCTCGCGGTGGCGTGCGAAGAGGAAGCGTACAGCGACGTCACCCAGAGCTTAATGACGATCCGCGGGGCACTCTCGGCGGAGGAGCCCGCTGCGGCTCCATTCCCATTCCAGCGGACGCCGGTGAACGAAGGCTTCGCGACGGCCGGCAGCGTTCAGTACGTGACAAAGGCCGGGAACTTCCGCGAGGCCGGCTACTCCTACAGCGGCGAGCTTCAGGTGCTGCGCACGATTCTGAACCTGGACTATCTGTGGAACAAGGTTCGGGTGCTCGGAGGCGCCTACGGCGTATCGCTGATGCTGCAGAGGGACGGAACGCTCACCGCGTCCTCGTACCGCGATCCCAAGCTGGCTGAGACGCTCGCCGCCTATGACGGCATGCCCGGCTACCTGGAGGCGTTCGAGGCGGAGGAGCGCGAGATGACCAAGTACATTATCGGCACGATCAGCCGGCTCGATACGCCACTGACGCCCCAGTCGATGCTGAGCGTGGCGCTCGGCCGCAAGTGGAGCGGCCTGACCCAGGAAGACGTCGATCGGGAGCGCGCGGATGTGCTAGGCGCTACCGCCCAGGCGATGCGCGGGTATTCTCCGCTCATCACCGCCGGGCTATCCAACGGCTGCGTATGCGTCGTCGGCGGCCGAAGTTCGATCGCCGGCACCGACGGCTTGTTCGATACGGTGGAGGACGCCACCTAGCACACAAGCCAGGAGGCGGGCCGTCCCGGAAGCGATGCGTTCCACCGGTGACCGGCCCTGGCGAAAGAAGCCAGCCAATTCGAATGCCAACCAAAAAAAAAAAGGAGCTGCCGCGGCAGCTCCTTTTTTTGATTGCTTTCTATTGGTAGCAGGCTCCCCGCCGGTTAGGGCAGCTGGAACGTCTTCATCGCTTCCTTCGCTTCCTGCACCATCCGGCCGTAAGCGTCGACCTCGCGTCCCTCATACGGATTGTCGAGCGGCAGGACGTAGTAATAGACGCGCCCTTTCTTCTCCCCCAGCTTGTGAAGCTGACCGTACTCATCCTGCTTCCAGTCCGCCGCCGGAACCGAGTGGATCGTCACGATCGGCGCCTTCAAGCCGGTCGACGATTGGAACAGCAGCTCGCTCTTGGTCTCGCTTTCCTGGGCGAGGAATTGGCCGTACCACGATTTCGGCAGGGTGACGGTATAGGCCCAGTACTGATTCTCGTACGTCACATGGTCATAAGGGAACTCGTCCACGCCCGGATCGGACGGCGATCCCGGGAGCTCCGAGACGTACCAGCGGTCGTCCTGCTTGGCAACCGTCACTTCTTGCGTACTGGTGCTTACGGCTTTGGTCGAATCGGTGTAGACCAGCTCGACGGCAAAGGTGAGCGTGCCGTCCTTGTTCTCGCGCCCTTCGCCTACTTTGTACGAGTCCACCCAAGGACTCGAGGTGCCGGTTACCCAATGGAACGCCTCGAAGTTCTCGCGCTCCTTGTCCCGCAGCTCCTTGCTCATGACAGCGTATTGCAGCGCGCCGTTGCGCGTCTTGACGCCCTCCGCCCATGTCTCGGCCGCCGCCTTCGCCGTGGCCGGTGCCACCGCCTTCTCGAGCAGCGAGATCTGGCCCTTCTGCAGAGAAGCGTCCGGCAGGTCGATCCGCACTGTGCGCGTCTCGTTCTCCCACTCTACCTTGGCTCCCAGCGCTTCCGCCAGCGAGCGGGCCGAAACCATCGTCGTGCCATCCTGCAGCTGCACCTTGGCCTGTTCCCCGAGCAGACTGCCGTTGACCACCAGCTTTAACGCGCTGTCGGCCAGCACCGCGCTGCCGAATACGGTGGAGACGAGTACGGCGCCTCCGATTACCCATTTCTTCATGTTCACCAAGCGTCCCCCTCTTTCCTGATTTGGCATTCTCCTCCATATAGACGGTCGATAGAAGGAAAAGGTTGCTGGTTTTTCCACATAAATGGGAAACCGTCAAAATTGGAGAGGAAGCCCATAAAAAAGGAGGCCCTCGGGCGGATCTCCGCTTCAAAGGGCCTTCTTCGCATTCAGCCTGTTTCTTCTTCAGGGGAACGTGAGCCAATCGCCTTGCGCGACGACTTCCACTCCCTTGCTGCGCTCCCTAATCCCCTGCCGTACCTCTTCCCGGAACCAGAGCTCCAGCTACTCGCCCTGCCGGACGAGCTCCAGCACGTCTCCTTCCGCCGGCAGGAAGAGCTGGTTCCGGTCGCTGTTCGCCAGCTTGACGTTGCCGCGCTTCACCAGCGCCTCCTCGACCTCTCGCACTTCCCATATCCCCGGCTCGCCCTCCAAAGCCTGCTCCGCCTCCGACCGCGTCTCCCAGCAGGCTACGCCGTAATAGGTCAATCCGTACTTGTTGCTCTGCCGCCTGGTCAGCAGCAGTCCCGAGACGGGGTCACGCGCCACGCAAGCCATCCTCTTCAACTCCTTCTGCTTGGCGTCCGGCCGTTTGTTACAGATACGGATTCTCGTGGCGCGCCTTGAGCGCATTCCAGCGGCGGTCCACCTCCTGCCCGAACGAAGCGAGAGCATCGGCGAATTCCGGCTTGTTCATATGCCGGGTTTTGCCCATCGAAGCGAGCCATTCGCCGACGGCGATCTTCTTGTTCTTCTCTTCCGGATTGTAGGTGATGGCGGTAATGCCGCGTTCGACCTCGTACAACGGGAAGAAGCAGCAGTCGACCGCCGCGCTCACGATCGACGTCCCCTCCTCGTCCTCCGACAGCCAGTTCAGCGGGCACGTAATCAAAATCTTGCCGTAGACAAGTCCCTCGTGCTGCGCGTACCACTGCGCCTTGGCGGCTTTGCGGACGAGGTCTTGCGGGAACGCCTCGGAGCCGGTGAACACGTACGGGATATGCGTGGCCGCCATGATTTGCGCCGTATCCTTGTGATGGAACAGCTTGCCCCCGTTCGCCTGGCCGACATTCGAAGTCGAGGTGCGGTGGCCGAGAGGCGTCGAATACGAGAGCTGCGCTCCGGTGTTCATGTAGCCTTCGTTGTCGTATTCGAGAATGATCATCTTGTGATTGCGCAGCGCAGCCCCGATCGCGGGCCCCATGCCGATGTCCATGCCTCCGTCCCCCGTGATCATGACGAAGGTGAAGTCGTCCGGCAGCTGGAGATGGTCCAGCTCGCCCCGCCGCTTGCGCTCCCAGAACATCTCGACGACGCCGGACAACGTGGCGGCCCCGTTCTGGAACAGATTATGAATGTATGTCGCTTTATGGGCAGAATACGGATAGCCGGTCGTCACGACCATTGCGCAGCCCGTATGAAACAGCGCCACGATGTCGCCCTCGATTCCCTTGAAGAACAGCTCGAGTCCCGAGAAAATGCCGCAGCCCGGACAGGCACCGTGGCCCGGCGCGATCCGCTTCGGCTTTTTGGTCAGCGCGCGCAGCGGCGGAACCCGGACCTTGAGCGGGCCTCCCTGCTCATCCGGCGTTACTTTGATCAGCCCGGTATTCAGGTCCTCGTACTTCATCGGATTCAGCACGCGCTTCGGTGCCTTGGCCGGATCGCCCGGCGTATGGCCGTGGTAATCGAACGGCCGCGCGACAGTACCGCTGGCTGCCGCCTCGATGGCGAAGCGGAACAGGGCATGCCCGTCCTCGGCATAAAAATCCTTGCCCCCGAGCCCGTAGATCCGGCTGATGACCAAAGGACCGGTACAGCCGTGCGTGAACAGCGCCGCCTTGATCTCGTTCACCATGTTGCCGCCGTGGCCTCCGTAGGAGTCGGCCCGGTCGCCGACCGTGACGGCCTTGACGTTCCGCAGCGCCTCCGCGATCTGCCGGGCCGGGAACGGACGGATCAGGTTCGGCGCGATCGAGCCGGCCTTGACGCCTTGGGCCCTCAGCTGATCGACGACGTCCTTGATGATCTCCGAGGCCGAGTTCATCAGGAAGACCGCCACCTCGGCGTCCTCCATCCGGTACAAGTCGAGGATCGGATAATCCCGGCCGGTCAGCGCCGCATATTCCTTGCGGATCCGATCGTAGACCGGTTCTGCGCGGTACATTGCCATGGACTGCTGGTAGCAGTTGTTGATGTAATCCGGTTCGTTCATGTAGGGACCGACGGTGACGGGGTTGTTGCGGTCGAGCGTATCGGGGAACCCGACCGGCGGCCGCTCTCCGACGAACCGCTGCACGTCCTCCCGCTTGGCGAACGTCTGCACCTTGCGTTTCTGGTGGGAGGTGAAATAGCCGTCGGACGCCACCAGCACCGGCAGCCGCACCTCGGAGTCCTCCGCCAGCTTGAGCGCCATGATGTTCATGTCGTAGACCGCCTGCGGGTCGCGGCACATCAGAATCGGCCAGCCTGTGTTCAGCGCGTAATACAGATCCGAATGGTCGCCGTGAATGTCGAGGGGGCCGGAGACGGAACGGCAGACGAGGTTCATGACCATTGGGAACCGGGTCCCCGACTGGACAGGCATCTGCTCCAGCATATACAGATAGCCGTTCGCGCTCGTCGCGTTGAATACCCGTCCCCCGGCCGTGGAGGCGCCGTAACAGACGCCGGCGGAGCCGTGCTCGCCGTCGGCAGGGATCAACACGATGTCGTGCTGTCCGTTCGCTTTCATCAGATCCAGGAATTGGGCCACCTCGGTAGAGGGGGAGATCGGGAAGTACCCCATGATGTGGTAATTGATCTGGTGTGCGGCATAGGCGGCCATTTCGTTGCCGGATTCGTAGACGATCCTCTGCTCGACGAGACCCGGACCGTTCTCATGCTTCCAATCGATTGCCAAGAAGGAACCCACCTTTCCTTAAGTCATCGGCTTGGTTGAAAAATGGAACTGTGCAGGCGGCAAGCCGATGCCGGCCGACGGCCGGCGTCTCGACGGCTCGCCAGCATCTCGCATCAGCTCGGGGCGAGGTCGAACCGGTGCGGCACCCGGCGGGCATCCGCGTAGCCGTCCACCTCTCTCTCGCCGGACAGCGCGTCCGTCGGGCATGCCTTGACGCATTTGAGGCAGCCTTTGCAGTATTGGTAGTCGATGCCCTGCAGGAACATCTGCGGCCGTCCCTTCTTGTCCTCCTGCTCCTCCCAGACGAAGCAGAAGTCCGGGCAGACATTGTCGCAGGCGGCGCAGTGAATGCACTTGTCTTCCGCAAAATGCGGCAGCATGCCCGCCCGCGAGATGCTCAGATTCTTGAGAATGCTGTTGCCCGGATTCGTGATCGTGCCGCCGATCGGCTGCGTCTCGTAGCCGAGGACGGGCGTATCCTGCCTCACGTAGGCCGGCATCTGTGCCCCGGCCGGCAGCGGAAACGCTTCGACACGCAGCCCCTCATAGCCGCGCTGGAACGTGCGGAGAGCCGGCTCGACGGCGAGCGGATACTTCTTCTCCAGCGACTTGCGGATGACCGCCTTCATCGGCTCCGGATCCAAAAACGCGCAAAGCCGAAACAGCGCCCCCAGCATCGCCATATTGACGCGGTTCTTCTCCTCGAGCGCAATGCCCGTCGCGTCGACGACCGCGAGCGTGCCGGCCAGCATGTTCAGAGATTGCTTCAGCTCGGCGGGCGGATTCGCCGAATTGACGAGCACCAGGCTATCCTCGTGGATGCCGCTGATGACGTTCACGGTCTTCGCGAGCGCTTCGTGGAACACCCCCACGATGTGCGGACGCTCCACCGGAGAGGTGTCGCGGATGCGCGTATCCGGACTGCAGAACCGGATGTGGGCTTTGACCGGAGAGCCCTTCTTCTCCGAGCCGTAGGACGAGAAGCTGACGCCGTTCAATCCGACGCCGACGACGCCGGCCTCGGCCAGCATCTTCCCCGCTAGATTGGCGCCAAGACCACCGATCGACTCAAGACGGATTTCAAAAAAACCGAGATCGTTCACCTTAGGAAGCTGGACCATGGCTGACTCCCCTTCCGCAAGACCTTATTCTTACTCTACATGTAGACAGACTTTCTTCTTGTCCGCAACGGGTGTAAAATGTCGAACGGCAACTTTTCTCCTCTCAATAGCATACGGGCGGCCGGCGGCAAACATGATTGCCGCATAAGGAATGTTGCGAGAGGCGGGGATTCCCCTCCTCCGCTGCTTTTATGCTATGATAGGCATATCGAACGTGAGAAAGAGGGACATTATGGTTTTTATCGTATACGACCTGGAGATGACCGTTCGGCGCAAAAAATCCCAGATCGCCGAGATCATTGAGATCGGGGCCGTCAAGCTGGTGGAAGCGGACGGCAAGGCGGAAATCGCCGGTACGTTCCAGGCTTTGGTCCGTCCTAGCAAGCTGACGGGCATCAAGGAGAACACAACCGTCTTTACGGGGATTACGGAAGAAGAATTGGCCCAGGCGGACCGGTTCCCGGACGTTCTGAGGCAATTTATCGAATGGATCGGCCACGAGGACTATTACCTGTGCGCCTGGGGACCGGACGACAAGCTGCAATTCGTCCGCGACTGCCGGGCCCATCAGCTGGATATGGACTGGATCCGCAACCACAACAATCTGCAAAAGCAGATGTCGCGCATCCTCAAGCGGGAGAAGCACCAGCAGGTCGGCCTCAAAGCGGCGCTCGAGCTGCTGGAAATTCCATTCGAGGGGGCCCATCACCGGGCGCTCGACGACGCGCTCAATACGGCCAAGATATTCCAGAGGCTGTACGACCAGTTCGTGCTGGAGCGCAACACAGTCGCCGAAGATTCGGTGTATACGGAAGAGATCGTCTATAAGACGGCGACCGAAGGCGATGAGCCGGACTCCCCGTTCGCGAAGCTTGCGGGGCTTTTTCCGAGCAAATAGGGGAAGCCAGGGCGGCCCCGCCGCAGTCCGGACGAGCAGCCCGCCTCCCCTTAACGGGGCCGGCGGGCTGCTGCCGTTTCGGCGGAGCGCCGGGCTCGGCGGCCTACAGCCGCATGGATGCTGCGCTGGATTCGGGCAGCACCGCTGCTGGGATGAGGCGCCAAGCGCAGTGGCCTGCTGCCGCCGGATGAATAGCAGCACACCTGAAGCCTGCATCCGCTCTGGAAGCATAGGGCTCGCGGCCAACCGCTGTACGGATGTACCGGCTCCCGGCCGCTTGTCCGCAGGATGCCTCGGGCAGTATACTGGTAGGATAGGCCGATGGCCGAGAGGAGGTGCGGCATGAAGCCGGACAAATGCGAGACGTTTCCCCATCATAAGTGGTTCGGGCTTGCGCTGCAGGCAATGGTGATCCTGTCAGACAAGCCGTGCGCCTATCCGAGCGCCTGCATCGCCTCCTGCATCCAATCGGAAGCTTCCCTCGTCAGACGCGTACTGGCCAAGCTCGTCAAGGAAGGGCTCGTCGAAACGAGAGAGGGCCGGGACGGCGGCTACCAGCTGGGAATGCCCGCCGAGAGGATTACGCTGGCCGACGTTTACTGCGCCCTGCGGGTGGGCGAGCCGCTCTGCAATGCCATGGCGGACACGACGGGCAGCAACGGCTTTGGCACGGGTATGAAGGCCGTGTTCGAGAACATTACCGAGGAGCTGGAAGCGAGCGCCCTCGCCGTGCTCAAGCGGACCACGATCGCCGATTTGGCCGAACGGGTCGGGCAGACCGGTCAGCCGGGTTGACAGATGGATCCGGCCGCACTATACTGTGCTAGTATCTAAACAGTTAACTGTGCCAATTTGAGCACACTATGAATACGAGCGGAGCAAACGCTCCCTGCTCAGGGCAGCTATTCCGTAAACGAAAAATAGGAGGGTTCCATAATGACTACTCAAACCACCCTGGCCGCGGTCGCCGATTTCCATTCGGTGGTACAATCCCGGCGATCGGTTCGCCGGTATGAACCGGACTTCCGGATCCCCCGGGAGGAGCTGGAGACGATCATCGAGCGTGCCGCCAAGGCCGCTCCCTCGTCGTCCAACATGCAGCCTTGGCGCTTCCTCGTCGTAACCGATCCGGAGCTCAAGCAGCGTATGCTGCCGGTTGCGAACAACCAGCAGCAGGTCGTCAACGCCTCGGCAGTGCTCGTCCTGCTGGCCGATAAGCAGATGTACGAGAAGGCAGACGAGATTTATGGAGCTGCCCGCGATGCCGGCTACATGACGGAAGAACTGAGCCGGCAGTTCGCCGAGAACAGCCGGCGGACCTACTCCTCGATCCCGGCGGAGCGCCTGCTCGAGATCATCGTGTTCGATGCAGGTCTGGTCGCGATGCAGCTCATGCTGCAAGCTCGCGCGATGGGCTACGACACGGTGCCGATGGGCGGCTATAACCGGGAGGCGCTCCGCGAGCTGCTGGCGATTCCGGACCGCTATCATCCGACTATACTGCTGCCAATCGGCAAAGCCGCGGTTCCCGGCCATCCGACAGCTCGTCTGCCAATCTCCGGGCTCACCTACTGGAATACGATCGAATAACCCTAGCGCGAATTTCAGCCCGCCCGGCATTGTGCCTGGCGGGCTCTTTGCGTTGGCTTAGGTGCAGGGATTTGATGCAGCATCATGCTAGTCCCCTTCTACCGGACATGCCGGGATGTATGATAGGATAAGAGAATGAGAGCGAACAACACGAGCGCCCCCCGGGCGCCATTACGCAAGCTGGTTCTCCCCGTTCTGCTGGCCGCCCTGTTCCTGTACGGCCTCGCGGATTGGTCCCGGCTGGAACGCATGCTCCCTCCTCTAGACACCGAGCCGGCACGCCCAGTGACGCAGCTGCATCCTCTGATTGCCGCCAAGCAAAAGGAGCTGACGGCCGAAGCCGCGCGCGTCGGCATCCGGCTGCTGATTACCGAAGGCTTTCGCAGCGAGGAGAAGCAGGAGGAGCTGTACCGGCAGGGCCGCAGCGGGGACGGACGAGTCGTCACCAACGCCCGCGGAGGCGAATCCTACCATAATTACGGTCTCGCCATTGATTTTGCCCTGCTGACAAAGGACGGCAAGGCGATTTGGGATCTTGAATACGATGGCAACCGGAACGGGAAAGCCGACTGGATGGAAGTGGTCGCAATCGCCAAGCGGCTCGGCTTCACCTGGGGTGGGGACTGGACGAGCTTCCCCGACTACCCGCACCTTCAGATGGACTTCGGCTATTCGATTCGGGAGCTGAAACGAGGACATCGCCCGCCCGATTCCCTGTAGCCGGGCGGCGCCAAATCAGGAGGAGACGCGATGATTGTCTGGATCAACGGGCCGTTCGGCTCGGGCAAGTCCCAAACCGCCTATGAGCTGCATCGGCGGCTGCCCGGCTCCCGGATTTACGATCCCGAGTTTGCCGGATACTGGATCCGCAAGCAGATGCCGAAGGAGGCGTCCCGCAGCGATTTTCAGGATTACCCGGTCTGGCGGGAGATCACCTATGGCATGCTCGCCCACATGGAGCGGGAGTATCCCGGCGTCTTGATCGTCCCGATGACGATCGCAAGACGGGATTATTGGGAGGAGACCGTCGGCCGTCTGCTGCGCGAAGGCATCGACGTCCGCCATTACACGCTGTGCGCCTCGAGGGAAACGATCCTGCGGAGACTGAAGAGCCGCGGCGAAGGAGAGACCTCTTGGGCGGCCCGGCAGCTAGACCGGTGCCTCGAGGGGCAGCGGGACGAGCGGTTCCGGCAGCACCTGGACACCGAATGCTGGACGATCTGGCAGACGGTCGAGGCGGTAGCCGACGGCGCCGGACTGACGCTGCTGGAGGATCGCCGGGGCCCGCTCCGCCGCAAGCTGGATCAGGCCGTCACCCAGCTGAAGCAGCTTCGCTTCTTCTCGTAAGTGAATGCGGGAGAACAGCGGCGAAACCGAAAAAAGAAAGAGCAAGCCCGCCGAAGCGTGGGCTTGCTCTTTGCTATGCATAGACCTAGGGACCGGACCGTGTCGCATCCGCTAATCCACCAGCGTCTGCAGCACCTGGCCGATGCTGTCGGTGAACCGGTATCGGGCGGCATGGTCGTACGGAGTTGGCGTGCGGTTAATCAGCGCGAGCGCGTCGCCCCGGTACAGCCGGACCAGACCGGCGGCCGGCTGCACCGAGAGCGACGTCCCACCCACGATCAGCACATCCGCGCTGCGGATGCTGTCTGCGGCTTGCTCGAGCACATCGGGGTCCAACGGCTCCTCGTACAGGACGACCTCCGGCTTGATCGTCCCCCCGCAGGCCGGGCAGTCCGGAACGCCGCTCGCCGCCCTCTCGATCACCGTCTCGAGCGGATAAAACGCGCCGCAAGCCAGGCAGCGGTTGCGATGCACCGAGCCGTGCAGCTCCAGCACCCGCCGGCTGCCCGCCCGCTGGTGCAGCCCGTCGATGTTCTGCGTGACGACCGCTTCCAGAACGCCCCGCTTCTCCAGCTCCGCGAGCGCCCGATGCGCGGCGTTCGGCTGAGCCTCCCGGTAGATCATCCGCGAGAGATAGAACCGATAGAACGTCTCGGGATGCCGGTCGAAGAAGCTCCGGCTCAGCATCACCTCCGGCGGATGCTCGAACTCGGCTCCCTGCCCGAACAGACCGCTGGCGGAACGAAAATCGGGAATGCCGCTCTCCGTCGAGGTCCCGGCCCCGCCGAAAAAGACCACACGAGCGCCGGACGCGATCCTCCCCTTCAGCTCCTCAAGCTGCCCTCTATCCATCCGCCCTGTCTCCTTCCTGCCCCTGGAACGCCTCTGTTTCGGCGAGTGACGGCAGCGCCGCGATCGCCCCCTTGCGCAGCGTGACGAGCGCACTGGCGGCCACGGCGAATGCCGCCCAGTCCCGCAGCAGCCTGGCGTCCGGCGGCGCGCTGTCTTCGTGGAGGGAAAGCTTGTACAGCAGAGCGCCGATGAACGCATCCCCGGCTCCCGTCGTGTCCACGCAGGCGACGCGCCGGCCTGGGACTCTCCCGGTGATCCGCTCTTCCCCGGTCTCTCCGGCGGCGGAATAGTAGCAGCCCTCCGCGTCCAGCGTGACGAAGACGTAGCGGATGCCCTGTCGGTGAAACCACTCGCTGCCCTCCTGCAGGTCCTCCGAGCCGGTCAACAGTCCCAGCTCCTCTCGGTTGACCTTGATGAGGGAGCAGTAAGGGTACAGCTCCCGGACCGCTGCCAGTCCCGCCTCCTCTGACGGCCAGAGCGCCGGCCGCCAGTTGGGATCGTACGAGACGAAGGCGCCCATCCGGTGCGCCTCCTGGGCCGCATGAAGCGTAGCGCTGCGGGAAGGCTCGCCCGTCAAGGAGATGGAACCGATATGCAGCATGCCGCCTTCCAGAATCGCGGCAACCGGCACTTCCTCCGGGCGGAGCAGCAGATCGGCCGACGGATCGCGGTAGAACAAGAACGAGCGGTCGCCGGAAGCATCCAGCGTCACGAAGGCAAGCGCAGTCTTGGCCTCCTCCGTTGCCGTGTAATAGCGCGTCTCGACGCCCGCCTGCTCCAGCGTATGCGCCAGCAGCGTGCCGAACGCATCCCGCCCATGCTTGCCGATGAAGCCGGCGCGGCCGCCGAGCTTGGAGACGCAGGCAGCGACGTTCGCCGGGGCACCGCCGGCTTTGGGGATGTACGCCGTCTCCCCGGCGTCCCCCCAAGTGTCCCCCGGCACCATGTCGATCAGCGTTTCTCCTAGTGCGTAGACGGTTTTTTTCATGCTCATCGCGCCTCACCCTCCCGTAAGTTGTCGGTACCGCCATTGTGGCACAAAACAGGGGACAAGGAAAGAAGAGGCAGGGAGAAAGGAGAAGCACGGAGAAGAAGAAAGTCTGGAAGATCAGACTAGGAGTGGATGGGATGAAGATACAGCGGGCCGGAAGCGCGATGCTGCACAGACTGCTGACCTGGTGCGAAGAAAGCGGCATGCTGTCGGTGCATCTGTTCAGCGCAGAAGGCAAGGCGCCATTCTATGAGGCTCACGGCTTTCGACGGAGATCTGAGGGAGCGCCGGGCATGGTCTGGACCGGCCATTCGCGTTAGCAGCATCCGTCCTCTAGGAGTCCGGATGCTGATCAGGGAGCGAACGACCGGCTCCACGTCTCGACGCTGTGGCTGCCGTTTACATAGATCCTCTTGAGCTGCAGCGGCGGCTGTGCGCTCGTCGTCCGGCCCTGCGCAATCGTGAAGGCGTACCGGAAGCCTTCCTCCTTCAGAATCTTCAGCGTGTCCCGGTTGTATTCGCCGTACGGATAGCAAAAGACGACCGATTCCGTCCCAAGATTCTCCTGGATAAGTCTCGCGGCCTCGGCAATCTCTTCCCGCTGCCGCTCCGCCGGCAGCCGGGGCAGGTGCGGATGCGTCATACCGTGCGGCTGGATATCCCAGCCGGCCTCCTGCATCTCCTTTGCCTGCTCCCAATCGAGATAGCCGGCCTCTTCCACAGACCCGGGGGAGAGAAACAGCACCGCGGGAAAGCCGTACCGCTTCAAAATGGGCATGGCATGCTCGTGATTGTCGGCATAGCCGTCATCGAACGTCAGGAGGATGGGCTTGGGAGGGGCCGGCATCCGCCTTTCGAGGATAAGAAGGAACTCCTCAAGCGTTAGGGGCGTGTACCCGTTGTCCGCCAGATACTTCATCTGGCGCTCCAGCTTCTCCGGCGGCAGGACGAGCGTATTGCCGGGCTCGTGCCCGATGCTGTGGTAGTTCAGCACGGGGAGCGAGACGGTCTGCTCCTTCGCCGGTGCGGCGGCGGGCGCCGCCGAAGCGGTGCGCACCGGCGGAGGGCTCGCCGTGCCGCCCTGCTCGGCCGTGCCGCCGCTTCCCGCCGGCGCCGGCGTCGCTGCCGCGCTCGCCGTGCCGCCCTGCTCGGCCGTGCCGCCGCTTCCTGCGGGCGCCTGCGTCACCTCCGCGCTCGCCGTGACGCCCTGCTCGGCCGTGCCACCGCTTCCCGCCGGCGCCTGCGTCACCGCTGCGCTCGCCGTGCCGCCCTGCTCGGCCATGCCGCCGCTTCCTGCGGGCGCCTGCGTCACCGCTGCGCTCGCCGTGCCGCCGCTTCCCGCCGGCGCCTGCGTCGCTACCGCGCTCGCCGTGCTTCCCGGCTCCACCGTGCTGCCGCTTCCTGCCGGCGCCTGCGTCGCCGCCGCGCCGCTCCAGGCCGCCCGCTCCCCTTCCCCTAGCGGGGCTTCGCAAGCTCCGAGGAGGCCGATCACGGCCGTCCCCGCCAATACAAAAAAGGCCGAACGCATATGCTTCATACGGACCTCCGGACTAGCATCGGACCGGCCGGCCCGTGCGGGCGTTTGGGCCGGTCTCTCCCTACTATTCCTATCCCTCGGTCTATGAAAATATGCTTCGGCCTTTCTCTTCCCCTACAGGCTTGCTAGCTGCGAGAATCCTCCCGCCGCTGCCGGAGCGCCCGGACGGCGGCTGTGAGCCGGTTCATCCCTTCCTTCACCGTTGCACGGGAACAGGCGAGATTCATCCGGACATACCCTTCTCCATCGGTGCCGAACATGGCGCCGTTGTTAAGCGCCAGCTTGGCTTCCTTCAGCAGAAACGCGTTCAGCTCCTTGACGCTCATGCCGAGCCCTCGGCAATCCAGCCACAGCAGATACGTCGCTTCCGGCTTCACCGCGCGGAGTTCGGGCAGCTCCTTCGCCACGACTTCCAGTGCGTAATCGATATTCTGCTGCAGGTAGGCCAAGAGCGCGTCCAGCCAGGGACCACCCTCGCGGTAAGCGGCTATCGTCGCCGCGTGACCCGTAGGCGTGATCGAGCCGAGCGAGTATTTGGCCACCTCGCGGGCGAACCTATCGCGGAGCTCCTTATCCGGGATGATCATGTTGGCGGTGTTCAACCCGGCGATGTTGAACGTCTTGCTCGGGGCGGTGCAGACGATGGTCCGGCGCTTGGACCACTCGGAGATGTTCGCGAACGGAGTATGCGTATGAGGAGCATACACCAGATCGGCGTGGATTTCGTCCGACGCCACCAGGAAACCGTGCTTCTCGCTCAGCTCGGCGAGACGCTCCAGCTCCTCCCGGGTCCATACCCGGCCCACCGGGTTATGCGGGCTGCACAGAATGAGCAGCTTCACCTTGTCGTCCAGCTTGCTCTCCAGATCGTCCAGATCCATTTCGTAGCGGTCGCCGTTTTTGCGCAGCGGATTCAGCACAAGCTCCCGTCCGTGGTTCTTGACTACGTTGTAAAAAGGCGGGTACACCGGCGTCTGGATGACGACCTTGTCTCCGGGCTCGGTGAACGCCTGCACGATCAGGTTAAGGGCGGGGACTACGCCCGGACAGAATACGATCCATTCCTTCTCGACCGGCCAGCCGTGCCGCTCGGCCATCCAGCCCGCGACCGCCTCCAGATAAGCGTCCGTTCGGCGCGTATAGCCAAGCACGCCATGGTCGATCTTCGCACGGAGCGCCTCGAGCACAGGCTCCGGCGCCGCAAAATCCATATCCGCTACCCACATCGGCAGCGCATCGGGCGCGCCGAACAGCTGCTCGAGCCCGTCCCACTTCTCGCAATCGGTGTTTCTCCGTTCAATGACACGGTCAAACAAGTCCATTTCCATAAGCCTCCCTAACAGGTTCCGTACGCAGCCGGCTGCGGCTCCTCCTTAGCGAGAAGGGGCCGCTCCGGCGGGAGCGGCCCTGTGCAGCCGTTGCGATTAGCTTGCTCAGACTCTATCTTAGCATACGGAGAAGCGGCTTGCTATGCCTCCCCCTGTGCCCGGGAGACTACACTCCGCTACAAGCCCAGATGCTCGAGCCGCTCGCTCGCCTCCCCTTCGTCCTCCAGCCGGGACCAGTACGCCTTGAGCTCCTCCCGGACCGCCTCCAGCACGGCGGCGCCTAGGCGCAGGTCGCCGTATTCCCGGCAATCCGGCCACAGTTTGTCAAGCACAGGCGCCGCTTCGGGACGGTTCCCCCGCAGCCCCTCCGCCAGCCGCTGGGCGGCCGGATGCGCCGGCGGCGACAGCGTCTCCCGCCGAATCCCGGTCTGCGCTTCCTCGCCGCACAGGAAGCGGACGAGCTCCGCCGCCTCTTCTGCGGCTTCCGTGCCCCGGCGGATGGCGAGACCGGTGACGAGAAGGAGCGTATCCGCCGTCCGAAGCCGCGGGAGCGGAGCGATTCCATAGCGGAGATTAGACGAAAGCAGCCCGTTCAGGCCGAAGTAGGTCGTCATGATCATCGACGCCTTGCCTTCGCGGAACCACCGTTCCACGTCCGAATCGTTCTCGGTCAGCAGTGGCTGCGGACGTCTCTGCTGATGCAGCAGGTCCCGGGGCAGCCGCAGGCTTTCCCACAGCGCCGGATCGTCCGATGCGCGCTTTCCCTCTTCCTGGCGGAACCGGAAGCCGTTCTGCAGCAGGAAGACGGGCCAGCGGTTAACCGATTGAATATGGACGGCGAAGCCCCATACGTCGAGCGTCCGGGAGAGATGACGGGCCGCCCTGAGCAGCGAATACCATGTCCAGTCCGCCTCCGGCTCCTCCACGCCCGCCTCCCGGAAGTGATCCCGATTGTAGCAGAGCACGACCGGCGAATAGATAAGGGGAGCCGCGGCGACTCTACCGCCGCTGTCCCGGAACGGCGATAGCAGCTTGGGATGCGCGGCGTTCGTCTCCGGCACCTCTCCCAGCAGCGATAGAGCAGGGTCGCGGTCCCGCAGTTTGAGGGCATCCCAAGCGCTCAGCGTGAACACATCCGCCAGGCCGTGCTCGGCGTACGCATGCGGGAAAGGAGTCGGCAGCAGCTCCACCGTACAGCCGGGGTGGCGCGCCTCGAATCGGGCGGCCAGCTCGGGCAGCGCCGCCTCCTTCTCCAGAAGCGGATGATACGCCAGCCGCAGGCGGGTGCGCGTCTCCGCTCCGACAGTCGCTGCTCTGCCGGAGGCTACTGCTTCTGGCACCGCCCGGGACGCTTCCCTGTCCTTGGCCTCGTCATCCGTCGTCCACGTATGCTTGCCGCCTGCGGCGGCGGCTCCTCCGCCGCGGGGAGCGAATTTTTCGGCCGGAGCCGGCTCGCCCTTCTTCCCCTGCAGCGGGGTCTCTCCCCCTCGCTCCGTCACTTTGTTGCCGACCCGGCGGATTTTCTCGATGCGCCCTTCGGCCACAAGCTCGTCCAGCGCTTTGCGGACCGACTCCTTGCTGAGCCGGAACGCCGCGCCCAGCTCCACCTCGGACGGCAAATAACCGCCCGGACGGAGCCGTCCTTCTTCCAGGTCGTTCCGCAGACTGTCCAGCAGCTCGCGGACCCGGGCTTCCATCACTACACGGCTTATACGAGCCATAGCCGTCTCTCCTTCCTGACCGTCTGTCCATTTCCGTACGCAATCCTAGAGAGACTAGATCGGCAACCGATGCTGGAGACATTACGCTTTTTCTCAGCCTTTTAACTAGGCGATATAATATTCGGAATTGATGCGCAACTTGCAATTGACAGCGCATTCATTAGCAATTAGGCTAGATGCATAGTCAATTATATCGCTCAGAACAGGAAGGAGTAAAGTGCTACCTTCTTTTCTAGGCGAAATAAAGGAGGAACCTTAAACGTGAAGTGGAAACAAACCGTCTCGGCCGCTCTTTGTGCAGCTCTCGCCGTTCCTGCCTTCGTTCTTCCCGTATCTTCTGTTCGCGCAGCGGACGCGGACTACCTTCCCCTGTCGGTCGTCAATCCCGGATTCGAAGACTCTGCGGGGCTGCCGATTCCCGGATGGAGCATCCTGCCCGCGCTTCCGTCGGACGGGCTGGAGGTTCGGATCGCCCAGGATCGGGTTTTTAGCGGCTCGAACAGCGTCAAGCTCGTGGACAACAGCACGACCAAATCGCTCGATCTGTACAGCGCCCCGATTCCCGTGACGGCGGGCGAGACGTACCGGCTGTCCGGCAAAGTATTCGTCGAGGCCAAAAGCGTACGCGCTTACATCCGCTTCAAAAAATCCGGCAGCTCCGCGCCCATCGCCTCGGTCGACGTTCTGTTGAACACGGTCGGCAAGTGGAACGACCTGTCTCTCGAAGGCAAGGCGCCGGACGGAGCGGAATACGCCGAGCTCTCCTTCTACATGGGCGCCGCCGGCACCGGCACCGCCGCTTATGTGGATGAGATCAAGTTTGAAAGGAAGAAGCCCGTGGCCCCCCTCCCGCTGCCCTATGACGCTCCGGTCGCCATCGGAGACGCCGTCAATTATGCGCTGTCTCAATCCGCCGCCTACGGAATGGGCCCGGACGGGTCGGTCGAGCAGTACGTGTCGACGGTCGGTTCCCCCGTCTCGTTCCATGTGGTGGACGCCGTCACCGGCGCCATCAAGTTCAGCCAGCCGATCGCCGGCTCCTCGGACGTCATCTGGGCCGTGACCAAAGCGTCCGACGGCAACGTCTATTTCAGCACGAACGGCAATTTGTACCGGTATCTTGTTAAGGAAAAGCGGATCGAGGCGCTCGGCGCCAATCCGTCAAACAAGCAAGTGTTCGACCTGAAGGCGAGCAGCGACGGCAAGCTGTACGGCTCCACCTATTCCGCGACGAATCTCGGCCGCGTGTTCGAGTACGATATCGCTTCCGGGACTTTCCGCGATCTCGGAGTCATGAAATCCGGCCAGCAGTACGCCCGCGGCCTCGGCGTGACCGACCGCTACGTCTATGTCGGCATCGGGACGAACGCTCACCTGATGCGGTTCGACCGGCAGACCGAGCAGATTACGGAAATCCCGATCCCCGGCGTCTCCGGCACGGTCAAGACGATCTCCGATGTCGACGTCTACGGAGGCAAGCTGTTCGCCTACAGCGGGGAAACGCTCTACGTGATCGACGAGCAGACCCACGAGCTGCTCAACACAATTACGTTCCAAACCAAGATCTCCCCGCCGTCTCCCTTTCAGCCGGAGCTGATCTATTACAAGCTGAAGGGCGAGCTGTTCACTTATAACATGCAGACGAACACGATCGCCAAGGTGGAGGGCATCCCGGAGCTGCCGGACGATACGGCCATCAAGAGCCATGCGTGGATCACGCCGTCCACCGGCACGTTCGCCGGGCATCCGGTGCTCGCCGGCATGGCGGCGTTCGGCGAGTCGTTCCTGTACGATCCGGTGACGAACCGGTACGAGGAGCACGCGGCCGATCTGCCGACCTCCCCGACCCAGATCAACGCGCTTGAAGCACAGGGCGGGTATGTCTATTCGGGCGGCTACCAGCGCGGCATGAGTATCTACAATACCCATACGGGCGAGTTTCTGTACAACAACAAGCAATTCCACCAGCCCGAAGGCATCGGCTTCCTGAACGGCATCGTCTACTTCGGCACGTACAGCGGAGCCCGCATGTACCGGCTGGACATGACCAAGCCGCTCGCGTACAACGAATTCGAAGCGGCCAATCCGGGCCTCGCCGCGGACATCGAGGAGTTCCAGGACCGTCCGTTCACAATGACGAGCGGGGACGACAAGCTGTTCATCGGCACGTTCCCGGGCTACGGCGAGCTGGGCGGCGCCCTCACCATTCTGCAGGAGACCAAAGGAACCGACGGCACGGTCACCGGCGTTACCTACGAGACGTTCCGGAACCTCGTGCCGAACCAAAGCTTGTTCGGCCTCGCTTACCGGGACGGCCTAGTCTACGGCGGCACGTCGCCGAACGGCGGCCTCGGCAGCGAAATCGCGGATCCGGAAGGCAAGATGTTCGTATTCGATACGGCTGCCAAACGGGTGACCCGCACGCTCAAGCCGGACATTCCCGGCATGACGGGCCGCATCCGGCACATCGGGGAATTGGCGTTCGGGCCGGACGGTCTGCTGTGGGGCATTCTGGACAGCACGATCGACCCGAAAGGAACGGAGGAAGGCGGCTATAACGCCTACCTGTTCGCGCTTCGCCCGGATACGCTTGAGGTCGTGAAGAGCAAAAAGGTGACGACAACCGCCTACACGACAAGCAAATTCCGGCCGTATTACTTGCGCTGGGGCAAGGACGGCCTGCTGTATTCGACGATCGGCCGGCAGCTCTATGCCGTCGATCCCGCCGACCTGAGAGCCGAGAAGGTCGTGGACGGCACGGTCAACCTGATGACGCTCGGCGAGGACGGCAGCATTTATTACGCCCAAGGGTCGAAGCTTTATAAAATTCCCGTGCGTATCGACAGCGCCTCCCTCAGCCTGAAGCAGCCCTCGCTCGGCGTCGGCGATACGACAGCGTTGGAGCCGGCCGTCAAGCTCGTGAACGGATTGACCGCCGAGCTCGGAGGAGCTTCGATCGCTTATACGTCGGATAACCCGTCGGTTGCGGCCGTCGAGAACGGAACGGTGAAGGCGCTCAGCCGCGGCTCGGCGACGATCCGCGCATCCATCACGCTGGACGGGCGGACAGTCGAAGCGGCACCGGTCACCGTCACCGTCGCGGGCGACAGCTTCGGCAAGCTCGTCTTCAACAAAGGGGGCATCGTGAACGGCAGCCTGCTGTTCCCTGAGCCGCAAGCCGGTCACACGGTTACGGTGGAAGCCCGAAACGGAGCCGGCGAGAAGGTTGCCGAGCTCGCGCTGGATACGTTGAGTCCGGTCGGCTCCGGCAAGGGCGGCTATGAATACAAGCTGCACCTTGCGCTTCCCGGCCGGGAAGAGACGCTACGGCTGTACGCTTACCGCGACGGCCAGCTGTACAGCGCTTCCCCGCGGCTGACGCCTAACGGTTCGGACGGCAAGTAAGGCACATTAGCGGACAAGCGAATTTGACTAACGGTCCGAACCCAGCCTGATGCCTGCCTGCAAGACAGACGACGTACCATGAGACCCAATGGCGTGCACCCTTAGAATCGATATTGGCTAAACCTGCTAGGTTTAGCCAATGGGTTCCTGGGGTGCATTTTTTCATGGCCTTGTATGGATTTTCTCTTGGGCACGAGCTTCCTCCTTTTGTATAATGGGAGTTGTATGATTCTGGAAATAGGGAGGCAGTACATTGGGACAAGCAAAGCAAATGATGGAGGAATGGCTGCAGCACCGCCATGTATTGGAGGAATTACTGGCATCCGTGAGCGACGAACAGATCGATTTCAAACCGTGGCAAGACGCGATGACGCTTGGCGAGCTGGCGCTGCATGTGGCAGGATGGAATGATGTATTCGTTTCGATGGTCAAAACGGAGAGGTTTGCCCCGCCGGACATTCCGGAATGCAGGACGATGGAAGACGTGCAAAATGCTGTAAAGATGTTTACAGAAAAAACAAAAGCTGCATACGCCTCGTTCACGGATGCGGATTTGGAGGCTGAAAATCAATCCTCGCATCCGAAGCTGAAAGGTCCGAAGAAAAGATACCTTGTGGCGATGTATGACCACGAGCTTCACCATAAAGGCCAGCTATTTCTATACGCGCGGATGGCAGGTGTAAAGGACGTTCCTTTTTTCCGCTAGCCGCTTCGTTCAGCAGCGGAAGCAGGTGCAAGCGGCCAGCGAAGCGAGCTCGCCGCGGCCGGTTCGTTCCCGGCCCTCCCGAGCCGCTCCGCTCGGCATGCGGGCGGGAGCAGGCCGTCCCGTCACCGCTCGAGCTCGTCGACGAATTGCTTGGCCTCCAGCAGAGACAAGCCGAGCGCTTCCCTCGCTTCCTTGACCGCCTGCACCTTTTTGCCTTCTCGGAGCAGCTCTCGGAGCCGATCCGTAACTGGATGTTCCGGCAGCTGCAGCTCGGAAGTGGTCCCGCCCATTTGACCATCCAGACGCTTCAGACGCGTCTGCAGCTGGTTCAGCCGGCTTTCGAGCGTGAAGATTTTGTAAAAAGCCCCGAGCAGCAGGACTAGCAGCAAGTAGGTCATGCTATCACCTCCCTTGCCTCCAGCCTAGCATTCCACTCTCCGTCTGTCGACCGGGCTGCCAAGGCCACGCTGGAGAGTTACCTTCGTCCAGCGGGGGGCTTTCTTTCCCGGTTCGAAGCAAACATCCGCTCTAAGATGGAATAGAGGGCACCGTCACTCTATACTTTCTAGAAACCGCCGCACTTCTTTAGGGGATCGGAGGATGATCACTTGTTTCTCTGTGGATAATTCTTCGAGCTTTTTGAGAATGCCCGGCCGGTTCGTGTCCGGATACTTCCAAATCCACTTCAAAAACGCCAGGCTCACTCTTTCCGGGCAGCCTTCTCCCATATCCGGTCTTGTTTTCTTTCGATACTGGACGATTCTTTTGACAGCCCGGTAAACACAGACCGTTCGGGGAAGATCGAGAAACAGAATCGTATCGGCCGCCTGCAGCCTAATCCCCATCGTCCCCCCATAGTTACCGTCAATAATCCATCGTTCTTTTTTCACCAGCTCGTTTTGGACGGTTGTTTGCTCCTCCTTCGGCACGCCCACCCAATTTGGCTTCCAAAAGAGAGCATCCAGATGATAAACCTCCAGCTTTAACTTTTCCCCTAGCTGCCTCGCCAGCGTCGATTTCCCCGAACCGCCTGATCCAATAAGGATAATCTTTTTCATAGGTCCCCCAGTAGGCATTCCTGTCCTGTCTTCCAGTATAGTAGATTCGTCGCTCTCGGCGGTACCAATAAATGGGACCCCTCCCCACTTCTTCGAACGAAAAGAACTCTCCTGCAGCGCTCCGTCCCCATAGAGAGGAACCATAAAAAGAACGGGCAGCCGCGAGGCGCCCGTTCCGTCTCCTTGCCTACTTGCCGATTTGCTTCCGAAGCTCCTGGATATCTTCCAGGAGCAGCTCCGCAAACTCCCGCTCAATCGTACGGCCTGCCTGGGCGCTCACCTGAGCCTCCATTGCCTTGAGACCCGCAGACACCTTGAGTGCCGTAGCCGGATGCGGCAGCGGCTTGTGGGAAACCTCACGCTGCATCAGCTGGACAGTCGCCTGAAGCGCGGTAGCAATACCCGAATGATGGATCCGCTCCGAGTCGATACCGGCCTGGATGACATCGTCCAGATGCTCCAGGTCGATCGTGACGGTTAGCGTGAAGACCGCCTCGCTCCTGTTGCCCGCCCGGTCGATCGCGCGCACGCGAACTTCATGGTCGCCTACCGCCAGCGTGGCCGGTGCGAACACGAGCTCGGCCGCTCCTTCCTGTCCGTCCAGCGAGACGGCCACCTCCTGCACTCCGCTTCCTTCGTCCGTCACCGGCACGGCCAGCCGGATCTCCTCGCTCTGAATATACGACAGCCTGGCGGGCTGTCCGATAGCCGGTGGCACGAGATCCGGGAAGTCCGGATAGACGCCCTTGATGGAGGCGTACGTCTTGTCGTATACCTCACGTTGGGTCGGCACCGTGCTCGCGTTCGCCTGCTGGAGCGTATCCGTCCCCATGTACCAGGCGCGGACCGAGTCGTTCATGTAGCCGGCGGTGACGCCCTGATCGAGATAACGGAGGAACTTCTGCCGGTCGGCCTCGACCGTCAGTCCGTTCCAATGGATCTCAATCTCGATCCCGAGGCCGAACCGCTTGGCCAGCTCGGCCGCTTCCGTCGGCCGGTTGTCCGGCGAGTCGTAGAACGCGTAGTTCGGCTGCAGAATCGCGTAGTCGAAGCCGAGCGATTTCCATTTGAAGAACCCGTTCGCCTGGTAGAACGGAATCCAGTAGCTCATGAGGCCCTTCTCATGGATGTAGGCATTGATGGCTTGAAGCATCCGCTCCTCGCCGTTGTTCGGCAGCACCTCGATCGACTCATGCAGCCAGTAAAAGCCGTCGAGCCGGAGATTCGGATACTTCGCCGGATCCCAGCGCTTCGTCACCTCGTCGATATACCACTTGGCCGCCGCCGCCCGGTTCGCGAGTGCCTTCTCGTCTCCGACGGCCGCCGCGTTGAAGTTGAGCGGCTTGCCGTCCACCGTACCGAAGTCCGTCTGCACGGGCAGCGGGCGCGGAATGGCGATTTTCACCTTGGCCCGGTAGTCCGGACGGCCGAGCGCTTCCTTCGCCTGCGCGGTCGCCCGGTCGAGCGCCGCCAGCTGATTCGTCTCGTCGAACAGGAAGTCCATGTACTCCTGGAAGTCGGCCTTGTTCCCCGCCTTATCCGCCGAAGGCGCCGTCACGAGGGAGCGCCCACTCGATCCGGTCGCGTAGGGGAGGAAGGTAAACGAATCGAACAGCATATCCTTGATTGCCCCGGAAGCATCCAGATAGGCTACGGCGGGGAGCAGCTTCTCCACTGTCTTCTCTTCCTTCACCGTCCCGTCCGTATGCCAGCCCGCGTAAATGAGGTAATCGTTGCGGGTGCCCCGCACCTGCTCGGAGCCGGGCGCCGGGAAGGCGTTCACTTCCTTGTATGGATCGTCATAGCCGAGATCCGGCGCCTGAACCGCGTCCTCGGCCACGCCGGGCTGGCCCTTGACCGACAGCTCGTCGGCAAAGATCCACACCGACACGTCGAAGCCGACCTTGATGCGGTCCGCCTTGTAGTTCAGCCCGCTCAGCTTGAATACCTTGTGCTTCGCGTCGGCAGGTTCCGCCTCGTTTCCGGGCACGGTGCCGAGGTAACGCCACGTCCTGCCTCCGTCGTCCGACAGCGAGAACGCGACGCCGGCCGGAATGCCGATGCCGGCGCTCGTATCCTGCAGCGTCCGGAACCCGATCTCGCGGACGGTCGACAGCTGGCCCAGGTCGAGCTCCACCGAGCGGCCGATGCTGCGGTAGAAGTCCACGTACTTGTCCCGGCCCTTGCTCCAGTCGCCGGTACCCAGCACGCCGTCGGTCAGCCGGGGCATCATGGCCGCCTCCTTGTCCTTCTGCGCCTGGTCACCAGAGATGAGCGTGACGGCCGGTGTCCTGCCCGCCGCCAGATTGACCGTCGTCTGCCCTGGCGCATCTGGATAGGTGCCCTTCACCGACCGGTACGTCAGCTCATAGATCTCCCGTTCCGCCGGGACCTGGCTTGCGTTGGCCTCCTGCAGCGTCAAGGTGCCCATATACCAGCCCCGTACGGCGCCGTTCATATAGCCCGCGGTCACGCCCTGGTTCAAATATTCCTTGAACTTCTGCCGGCCCGCCTCTGTCGTGATCGTCCGCAGCTCCATCTCCACGCCGAGCCCGTACCGCTTCGCCAGCGCCGCCGCGTCGGACGGCCGCGTTACCGGCGCCACGTCGTCGAACGCATAGTTCGGCTGCATCTCGGCGTAATCGAACCCGAGCGCTTTCCACTTTTCGAAGCCGGGAGACTGGTAGAACGGAATCCAGAAGATGATCTTGCCTTTCTCGTGCACGTAGGCGGTTGTCGCCCGGATGACGCTCTCCTCGAGGCTGTCCAGATACGTATGCACCGCCTCGTCCAGCCAGTAAAAGCCGTCCAGCCGAAGGTTCGGATACTTGGCCGGATCCCAGCGCTGCAGAATCTGGTCGACGTACCACTGGACCGCCTGAATCCGGTTCGCCAGAGCTTCCGCGTCTCCGACCTGCGTCTGGTTGAAGTTCAGCTGCTTCCCGCCGATCTCGTCGAAGTTAGTCTGGGCGCCAAGCGGGTTCGGAATCGCAAGCTTGACCGTCGCCCGGTAATCGGGACGGTTCAGAGCAGCCTTGGTCTCTCCCACCGCTTCGTTCAGCGCCGTCAGCTGGTGGCGGTCGTCGAACAGGAAGTCGATGTACTCCTGCCAATCCTGCTTACCCGCCGCCTGGTCCGCCGTTCCGCCGTTTTTGTAAATCAGCGATCTGCCGCTCGAGCCGGTGGCGTAGGGCAGAAACGTGAACGAATCGAACAGCGTGTCCTTGACGGTACCGTCGGGGGCGACATAGGCCGCCGCCGGCAGCAGCATCTCCTTGGTCTTGTCATGGCGCACCGTGCCGTTCGTATGCCAGCCCGCGTAGACGAGATAGTCGTTGCGGGCGCCTCGGGTCTGCTCCGAGCCCGGGGCCGGGTAGGCGTTCACTTCCTCATAGGGATCCGTGTCCCCGGGCGGAGGGGGAACGGCTCCGTCGACGATGCCCGTACGGCCCAGCACCTCGAGTTCGTCCGCGAAGATCCAGACATCCACCGGGAAGGTGATGCGGACTTGATCGGCAGCGTAGTTCAGCCCGTCCAGCTTGAAGACGCCTGCCTTGCCGGGGGCCGCCTCCGCCTGCGCTGCCGGCACGGATCCCAGGTAGCTCCATGTCCGGCCCCCGTCATGCGACAGCGAGAAGCCGACATGCTGCGGCAGATAGATGCCGGCGCTTGCATCCTGCATGGCGCGGAACCGGATTTCCTTGACCGTCGACATGCCGCCGAGATCTACGTACAGCTGCCGGCCCACATTCCGGTAAAAATCGACGTACAGCGTCCGGCTGCGCTCCCAGTCTCCGTTGCCCAGGACGCCGTCCGTCAGCCGCGCAGCCATGGCCGCTTCTTTGGCAGTCTGGGCGGCGTCACCCGATACCAGCTTGACCACCGGCAGCTTGCCGAGCGCCAGATTGCTGTACACGTCCCCATACACATTGCCCGATACGGCAGCAGCGTTCCCGGCAGGTACCCCCGGGATTCCTTCTGCGGCCTGAACGTCTCCCGCCGCGGGGGCGATCATGGCCAGCACCAGGCCCGCTGCCAGCCATTGCGACAGCCTTGCCTTCCAATGACGCATGCTTCGCTTCAGCTCCTTCTCCTGTAATCGCTTTCATAACTAAGATGGAACAGATTCCATTCGTTCGATCGCTTGCGCTGCCCGGCTTCCCGCCGGCCCCATCTCCTCCTTCCCGCATACGCGGCCCCGTCTTGCTCGTGATGCGGTACTTGCTGCTCCCTTGTTGTTCGACCTATTTAGGAAATCCCCTCCAAAAATTTTACAATGAATAGAAAATTGCTCCAAAGCTCCTACTCCTCCCGTCATTCTGCGGATCAGCGGGACTTTGGAACCATGCTGTCCCCCGCGGGCCAAGCCGTTCCTGCCCGCTCCGTTGCGAATGCGCCCATGCCAAACACCCCTGCATCCTGGCGGAGGAGGGGTGTGGTCTTGCGTATTCGAAGTCAACGACCGTCCGGAATAGCGGTCAGCCTTCCTGCAGCGCCGGCAGCTTGTCGTATTGGAGTAGCTCCGGCCCCTGGCCCATGTAGTAGCGCCCGTCCGGATCGTCGGCCAGCAGCTGTACGTTCTCTCCCAGCACTTCGAACGCCTCGGCCGCGGGATCGAACCGGAACAGCTTGCCGCGGGCCGTTCCGTACAGCCGGCCGTCCCGGTCCCAGCGCAGGAAGGCGTCGCGCCACAAATGCTTGAAGGCGCTCCAGTCGACCGGCACCAGCTCGTAGACGGCAGCCGCCTCGCCGCGCTCCGGGTCAAACCGGAACAGCTTGCCGGCCGTCATACCCCAGAGTACGCCGGCGGGATCCGTCGTGACGGCGGTGACGGCGCGTTCTCCCGCGACAGGCACGCAGCTCCAGAGCAGCTCGCGCCGTTCGACGTGCCAGGCGAACAGACGGCCCTCCTGCTCCTCAGGCGGCATCCCCAGCCCGCCCCATACGGATGTTCCCCCGTACAGCACCCCGTCCCGGTAATGAAGCGTCACGATGCTCTGCCGAGGGATTAGTGAGAGGAAATCCTCGCGCGTTCCCGTCTCGGGATGGTAGAGGAACAGGCCACCGCCGGACTTGCCGTACGCGGGCACCGTGCCGGCTGCCACATACTCCCCCGCCGCCGTCAACCCAAACGGACGATCCTGCCCCGCATCGTGAAAGCTGGTCACGTGCTTCGGATTGTTCCCTTTCTCCCAAGGAAGAGCCGGGTCGTAGACATAGAGATGGGCTTTGGGATAAACGCCCATATAGAGCTTGCCCTTGTGGAAGGTCATGTTCTCGATCTGGCCGATGCCCCTGTACCCGGTCAGCTCGCTCGTCCGCGAATCGTAGACGCCGAGCCCGCCCGCGAAATAGCCGCCGACGTAGACCTTTCCCTCCCCGTCCTGGGTAAGCGACTGGACGGCGATCGGCTGGCCCTTCAGCGCCGGTTCAATCGACGCCGACTCGCCGCTTGCAGGGTCGTACAGCCAGTACAGGCCGGACGGATGAAGGCCCGCGAGCAGGCCGGCACTTCCGGCTTCGGATGCAGGCATTGCGCGGCCGTCCTTGAGCGTTCCCCGCACCCAGGCATAATGGGTCATGTAGCCGGCCAAAGCGAGGCTTGTCGGCTCCAGCGGACCGCCCGGCGAAGCGTGCCTGTAGAGGCCGTCCTCCCTCGGCACATACACTTCTCCATGCGGTCCGGGCGGAGAGACCTCGAGCCCGGCCGCCCGGTCGGTCACCCGCGTCCAGACGCCGTCCCCGATCCGGTAGGTCCACATTTCGTTGGACGGGCTGAACCGGATGTACAGCAGGCCGTCCCTCAGATCGAGGTCATAGAGGAACGTATCCTCGCGAACCTCCTCCGGGACGGGGATCTCCTTCTTCCCTCCAGTGACGGTGTTGAGCTCGAACAGCCTCGCGCTCTGGGAACCGAGACCGATATACAGCCTGCCCGCGTCCGCAGCCAGGCTCCGCACATACTGGTGGCCCTCCAGGACGGTTCCCCAGTCGCGGAACCGCTCTCCGACCAGGTCCCATTCCCATACCTTGCCCCCGGGATAGGTCCCGCCGAATACCCGTCCGTCCGGCCCCGAAGCGAGTCTCCACAAATAATCCTCGCCCTCGATCGCCTGCCCGAGATCGTCCAGCCGCCGCGTTCCCGGATCGAAGCGGAACACATGGGCGGAGCCTCCCATATAGAGGCGCCCATCTCCACCGCGGACGATGCCCCACGTATGGTGGCTGTCGCCGAGCGGAGCTTCGAATACACATTCTCCCGTCAGAATCCGGACCATATAGAGCATGCAGGGCTGCCCCGACGACACCCCGATCCAGTAATCCTCTCCCGCTTCCTCATGATGCACCGCCGCGCAGATATACACGGCGTGGATCGGTTCTCCCAGCTGCTTCATCTCCTCCATCCGCTGCTCCCCCTCATCATCGTTTCTTCTTAATAGATCGTCCGGTCTTTGTGCCGCCCGCAGCCCATGGCCGCGGTTCCGTTGTCCTCTTCAGTCTAACGAAACCGTTTCCATTCGGCAACATGAGCTGGAGCTTTCCTCCTCTTATGTCAGGCAATCTCCAAAATGCCCACTTTTTTTCACTTTTTTGCTATAATTTTGTGAAAAGTTTGCATTTCAATCTTGTCTGTTATGTCACTATTATGTAAGAATAATAGTTATCCCTTCCCCACTAGACAGCTTGTACGTGTTAATCAATTAAAAGAATGAAGGAGTTGGCCGCAAGTGAGTCACCTGGAAACGATGAATGAAGCAGATGTCAGTGCGAAGGACTATGTCCAGAGCGTGTACGAGACGGTAGTCAAGCGCAATCCTCATGAACAAGAGTTCCACCAAGCGGTCAAAGAAATTCTTGAGTCTCTGGTTCCGGTCATCTCCAAGCATCCGAAATACATAGAGCACGGCATTCTCGAGCGGATCGTCGAGCCCGAACGTCTCATTACCTTCCGGGTGCCGTGGGTAGACGATCAAGGCAAGGTCCAAGTGAACCGCGGCTTCCGTGTCCAGTTCAACAGCGTCATCGGACCGTACAAGGGCGGCTTGCGCTTCCATCCTTCCGTCAACGCCAGCATCATCAAGTTCCTCGGCTTCGAGCAGACGTTCAAGAACTCCCTGACCGGCCAGCCGATCGGCGGCGGCAAAGGCGGCTCCGACTTCGATCCGAAGGGCAAGTCTGATGGGGAAATCATGCGGTTTACGCAGAGCTTCATGACGGAGCTCAGCAAGTATATCGGACCGGACACCGACGTACCGGCCGGCGACATCGGCGTAGGCGCCCGCGAGATTGGCTTCATGTTCGGCCAGTACAGAAGACTTCGCGGAGGGCACGAAGCCGGCGTCCTGACGGGCAAAGGCATCGGCTACGGCGGCAGCCTGGCACGTACGGAAGCAACCGGCTACGGCGCCGTCTACTTCGTGAACGAGATGCTGCAGGCGGAAGGCCTCAGCTTCGAAGGCAGCACGGTGGTCGTCTCCGGCTCGGGTAACGTAGCTATCTACGCGATTCAGAAGGCGACCCAGCTCGGCGCCAAGGTCGTCGCGTGTAGCGATTCCAACGGGTACGTCTATGACGAGAAGGGGATCAACCTCGATACCGTTCGCCGCCTGAAGGAAGAGCAGCGCGCCCGCATCAGCGAATACGTGAAGGAGCATCCGCACGCCGTCTATGTAGAGGGCTGCGAGAAGATCTGGACGATTCCTTGCGACATCGCCCTGCCGTGCGCAACGCAAAACGAAATCGACGTCAACTCCGCCAAGCTGCTTGTCGAAAACGGCGTCAAGGCAGTCGGCGAGGGCGCGAACATGCCGACGACGCTCGACGGCATCGACGTCTTCCTGAGCAACAAGGTGCTCTTCGGACCGGCCAAGGCAGCCAATGCCGGCGGCGTAGCGGTTTCCGCCCTTGAAATGTCCCAGAACAGCATGCGTTACTCCTGGCATTTCCACGAGGTCGACGACAAGCTGCATACCATCATGAAGAACATCTACCGCAACAGCGTCCAGGCGGCCGAAGAATACGGCTATCCGGGCAACCTCGTCGTAGGCGCCAACATCGCCGGCTTTATCAAGGTCGCCGATGCGATGATCGCCCAAGGCGTGATCTAATTCTAACTGCACTCATACCCTCCTCCGATCTTCGGATCGGAACCCAGCCACCTCCGGCGTTTGCCGGGGGTGGCTTTGTTTTGTATGCGGAGATGAAGAGGTCTGAAACATTCCTCCGATCGATACCCATTTTTCGGAAGAAATTTCCTAGCGGCTATGGTACGATCAAGAGGGGGATCCCAGCAAGATCGTCATCTTCCGCCCCCAGCCATCATTCATCCTACAGCAGACGGAGGCAGACGATGAAACAGCTTGCGTTAGCCATTACAGACCAAATAAGGAGGGGACTGGATCCCCTCCTGAAGGAAGAGGAGTCGGGGGCGCTCTACCTGCTCGACAATGAGCTTGGCGATAAGGCAAGCTGCTGCACCACCGGTGAAGCGGCGTGCTTCTATGTGCTGCATGAGCGTCTCCATGGAGGGGACGGGCGCTTGGTCGCAAGGCGCCTTGCAGAGGACGTACGCCGCCGGCAGCTGCCGTCCGGCGCGTTCGGCCAGCCCTATTACGTCAAGAAGGGCGAGGCTGGTACGATCGACATCGCGGAGATCGGGGCAGTGGCGAACAGCCTCTATCATATCGCGTCGGCCACAGACAGCCAGGCGGCACGGGACAGCCTGCTCGCATCCGCGGACTACCTGATCACCCAGGTTGCCCTGGAAAACCCGGGCGCCGTCTACAAGAATCCGAACGCCAAGGACCATGACGTGCTGAACGGCGATATCTATGCCGCCCATACGCTAGGCCGCGCCTATCAGCTGACCGGGCGCCCCGATCTGCTCGAGCGGGCGACGACGATCGCACAGCATGTGGCGGACCGGTTCGGCGTGCACGAAGCCGGCTGGTGGCCGTATCTCGAACGGTGGAACGGGGAAGTCGGCATGGGCAACAGCGTCGCCTACCAGGGGACGATTCTCGCCTTTGTCTCTCCGCTTCTGCCTCTCCTACCGGAGCCGCTGCGGCAGCGCTGGCTGCACATCTCGGATGAGGCGACGGCTACAATACTGCAGGCGATGCAGGACGGCCCGAACGACGACAATGAAGCGCCGTGGTGGTGTCGCGACTGGTCCAATACATGGGAGGTATACCTGGCCTTCTGGCGGCAGCCGGAGCACGAGGAAGCCCGCAGCCTGACGATGGAGCGGCTCGAGTCTCTGAACCGGGAGCTTGCCGAACGCGGTCTCGCCGTGTTTACGCCCAAGGTGCAATCGGACGACCCCGACCGGACGCCCGTCTCGACGACGTTCCGCAAGGCTGCAACGTTCGCAGGCCTGTTCTCGTACATGCTGCTGGACGAGGACGCTCGCTGATTCCGGCGCGAATCGTCGCGTCCTAGCTTCAACGGTACGACCGTACTCGGAAAGCGCGCCGCTCCTGTGCAGCGGCGCGCTGCGTGGGGAATTCGCCGCTGGGTGCGATCCCGTCCGCCTCCCGAAGGCATGCAAACAAGCCGGAGAAGCGGTGCTTCTCCGGCTTGTTGTTTCCTTTATCGGGTTCAACAATCAGAAGCGGAAACAGAGATAGCTGAGGGTGCCGAGCTCATAGCCCCGGAAGAGGACCTCGCCGGGCTGCTCCGGACGGCCGCTGCCCATCGCCAGGAAGAACGGAACGAAGTGCTCGGGACGCGGCACCGCCTGCTTGGCGTACGGCGCTAGCTCTTCGTATCGGTAGAGAGACGGCAGATCGCGCTCGGCCGTCTTGCCGATCAGCCAGTCGTCGAAGGCGGCCGCCCACGGCTCGGTCTCCCTCGCCTGCCAGTTGACAAGCCGAAGATTGTGCACCGTTACGCCGCTGCCGATGACCAGGATGTTCTCTTCGCCGAGACCGCGCAGCGCTTCTCCGATCCGGTACTGCTCGGCAGGCGGCAGGTAAGGATGCACGGACAGCTGAACGACCGGGATGTCCGCTTGAGGGAACATGCGGTGCAGCAGCGTCCACGTGCCGTGGTCTAGCCCGCGCTGCGCATCGAGCCTGCTCTCGATGCCGGCCTGCCGGAACCGCTCCGCGAGACGCGACGCCAGCTTGCGGGAGCCTCGGGCATTGTATTGGATCGCATACAGCTCGTCGGGGAAGCCGCCGAAGTCGTAGATCGTCTCGTAGACGTCGTCCGTATCCGTAATCGCCAGCACCTCGCTTTCCCAATGAGCCGTAAAGACCACGATCGCGTCGGGACGAAGAGGCTGGGCGTATTCCTCCAAAAAACGGGTGTACGGCGTATCTTGAATGGCGAGCATCGGGGATCCGTGCGCCAAAAAAAGCGATGGCATCATATGACCTGCTCCTTTCATTCGCATTTAGTTGGTTACATTAGTATAGTACATTTCCAATGGTAAGTAAACATTGTGTTTCCTTCATTCTATCTGCCCTTACTGCGGAAGGGGGTTTAGTGCGTCCTCTACTCCGTCCGATCGCATGCGCTTTTGCGGCAAGCTTTCTTGTGTCGATTGCGGCCGACGCCTATTTTAGAAGCTCCAGGCAGGCACCCGTATGGTCATGGATTGCCCGCAAGCTGCTCGGCAAAGCATCCCGGCCCAAACTGTGGTATTCTATTGCTAGCAAACTGCTTGGTCCTGCAAGCAGACAAAGGGAAATTGTCAAGGGAGCATGCGTAATGAATCAAGCCCAATCGATCCAGCAGTTCAAAGCGGATTTCTTCAAGGCGCTCGCCCATCCGATGCGCATCCGCATTCTGGAGGAGTTAAGTACGGGCGACAAGAACGTAAACGAGCTGCAGACGCTTCTCGGATCGGAAGGCTCGGCTGTCTCCCAGCAGCTGGCCGTCCTCCGGAGCAGGAATGTCGTGTACGGCCGAAAGGAAGGCACCTCCGTCATCTACTCGCTCCGTGACCCGCTAATCCGTGAGCTGCTCGCGGTCGCCAAACAGATCTTCGACAACCATCTTGTCGATACCGTCTCGCTGCTTGAGGAGATAAGAAGCGAGCAGTAAGCCGTAACAAGGGAGCCCGCGGAATATTCGCACCGGCTGCCTTGTTTTTTTGTTTGACATAACCGGGCTGCGGACGTAGTATACTTCTATATCTTCAAATATTCAAATATATGAGAAAAGAAGGTTACGTCATGAACGGGTTTTCCCGCTTCTCCGGCTACCGGGCCGCCTTCATCCGGAAGGACCTTGCCAGCGGCATCACCGTCGGCATTATTGCGATTCCGCTCGGCATGGCATTCGCCATCGCCTCCGGCGTCCGGCCCGAGTACGGCATCTACACGACAATCATCGCAGGCATTCTGATCTCCCTGTTCGGAGGCTCCCGTTATCAGATTGGAGGGCCTACCGGCGCCTTCGTCCCGCTTTTGTTCGCCATTGTCATGCAGTACGGCTACGAGGATCTGCTCGTCGCCGGCTTCCTGTCAGGCATCCTCCTCCTTCTTATGGGCGTCCTGAAGCTTGGCGGACTCATCCGTTATATTCCCCGGCCAGTAACGGTCGGCTTCACCGCCGGCATTGCCGTACTGATTTTCACAGGCCAGCTGGCCAACGCTCTCGGCCTCGTCCATCTCGAGAAGCATGAAAAGCCGCTTGCGAATCTCTTCGAAGTGATCACCCATCTGCCGGACGCCAATCCGGCCAGCGTCTTTCTTGCAGGACTCAGCCTCGCCCTGCTTCTGGCGCTCCCCCGATATCTCCCCCGGGTGCCCACGTCGCTCGCTGCGCTCCTTGTGACCGGAGCTGCCGCCACCTTGTTCTATGGCGGACAGGTGGCGACGATCGGCTCCACCTACGGTCCCATTCCGGCCTCACTGCCTCACCTGCAGTGGCCGGACCTGACGTGGGAGCGGACGGTCCGTCTGCTCGGCCCCGCCCTCACCATAGCTCTCCTCGGCGGCATAGAATCGCTGCTGTCGGCCGTCGTCGCAGACGGCATGACCGGAACGAAGCACAACAGCAACCGGGAGCTGATCGGACAGGGCGTCGCCAACATGGTGACGCCGCTGTTCGGCGGCATCCCCGCGACCGGGGCGATCGCCCGGACGGCGACAAACATCCGAAGCGGCGCCGTCTCTCCGTTATCGGGCGTCATCCACGGAGCTGTCGTACTCCTAGTGCTACTCTTGTTCGCCCCATATGCCTCCTCCATTCCGATAGCCGGGATGGCCCCGATTCTTATGGTCGTCGCCTGGAACATGAGCGAGAGGCGGACGTTCCTGTCCATTCTGCGGACGCGGACAAGCGACTCTCTGGTGCTCTTGCTTACGTTCCTGCTTACCGTGTTCGCGGATTTGACGACGGCTGTGGCCGGAGGCCTACTGCTGGCTCTGCTTCTGTTCGTCCGTCGGATGGGCGGCCTGCTCTCGGTCGACAAGGTGCTTCCCGATCCCGCAACCGACAAGGTCTCTCCCCGGCAGGTGTCCGCCGGCCGGGACTGTCCGCAGATCAGCATGTATACAATCGAAGGACCTCTGTTTTTCGGAGCCGCCGTCCGGTTCGAACGGGAGATGGCCGCTACGCATCGCGGCAGCCCAGGGATTCTGCTGCTTCGCATGGGAAAGGTCCCCTTCCTCGATCTGACCGGTGAGGCACATCTGTCCGCCCTGGTCCTACACTTCGAGGAGTCGGGCGGCACCGTGCTCGTGTCGGGGCTTCGTCCCCAGCCCCGTGAAATGCTTAGGCGGACGGGACTGGACAAGCGAATCGGAGAAGACCGTTTCTTCCCGCGGACCGGGAAAGCCATCGCCTTCGCGCTCACCCGGCTCGATCCGGCCCGATGCGCTGGCTGCAGGCAGTTCGCCTTCCGGGAATGCGCCGGCTTGTCGAGCGGCGAAGCGGCCGAACCGCTCCTCCACCGCCCTCCCGCCGAGCCTGTGGAAAGCGGCCGCTCCTGAAGCCGTGCTCCCGCCGCAAGCCGCAACAAAAAAGAGAGAAGAGGCTGTCCTCTTCTCTCTTGATCATTTTCGGCTGTTCGGCCGGGTTGCTGCCCGGTACGGCTCGCCGCGGCGAGCGCTTAGCGCAGCTTACGCTCCACTATTACTCACAGGCGATGCCATCCTTATCGCGGTCGAGATGCGTGCCGTAGCCCGGCTCTCCCCGGCGGATCGGCGCGGCTCCCGCCGCCTTGGCTTCCGTGCAATTCTTATAATAGACATTGCTCTGCTTGGGGGCCGCAGATTCCTTCGGTGCCGCCGGCTTGGGGGTGGCGGACGGCTTGGGAGCCGCCGTCTCTTTGGGGGCCGCCGTCTCCTTAGGCGCCGCCGTTCCTTTTGGCGCCGCTGTCTGGGCCGGCGGGGCAGAAGGCGAGGCCGACGGGGCGGCTGTTTTGGCCGGGGCGGTGGACGCCGCGGACGCGGATGGCTGCGGAGTCGCCTCGGGCTTGGCAGACGGGGCGTTTGCCGACGGAGCGGCCTCGACATGATAGCCGTCCTCGCGCGCGTAGTTCTCTATACTCCAAATGCCGGCGCCTGCGCTCTGCGCTTTCTTCTGGATCTCCCGGAACCGGTCGACGTATTTGACATCCGGCGGATAAACGGCGACCCGAGCGAGCCCCTGCTCGAGCAGCGCCTCATTGACCATCCGATCGCCTACATAGACGTAGTAGAGCCGTCTTCCGTATTTGTCCTGCTCGGAGACGTCCTTCTCCAGCGTCACGTCCTTACCATTCAGCAGCTGCTTGGTGAACGCGGACGCTTCCGGCCCGAACGGCTGCACGGGACGGTTCGGGTCGACCGTCTCCGGCGTGTCGATCAGCAGGAGGCGCACCCGCTCCGTCTTGCCGGCGATCGCGACGTCAATCGTATCGCCGTCCACAACTTTAACGACCTTGCCGGCGAGCCGGCCTTCCGCAGCGGGCAGTCCGCTTAGCGCCTGATCACCGCCTCCCGGCACGACCGCAAACCAGACGATGGTGAGCAGGGCGCCGGCCGCCGTCACGATGGCCGGCTTCTTGACCGACACTTGCCGTTTGCGATTGGCAAGCATCCTCCGCCCTCCCCAAACGGCCAGAAGAAGACCGGCAATTCCGATCAAATGCTTCATCAGAAGCAAAACGACAGCGAGTCCAAACAAACCGGCGATGATGTAACTCATGATGCGTAGCAAGCAATGGCACTCCTTTGAGGATATAAAATTGGACAAACAGGATGCTGGTGATAGAAATCTTCCACCCAAACATTCCCTTTCAAATCCGAAAGCTATTATATACCATACTGTGCCCGTTGCGTAACAATTTTTTGATAATTTTGTTATTTTTACGAAATCGCCTACGTACTCCTGACTGGCGTTTAGGTTATGAGCGGCTGTTTCCTGATACGCGCTGTCTCTCCCTGGACCCTTGCATGGACGATACCCGAAACCGTAGGGAAGCGAATGTCGATGTCCGGCAGGTGAGCGGGAACCGGCTCGCATTCGATTGTTGTCCAACCCGGCTCCGCCGGCTTCAAGCCAAGAATGTCCTCGATCAGGATCGGAATCGGGGAGCTTGCCCATGGGTGGCATAGACTGGTGTTCCACTTCAGTTCCTTGGACCAGCTTTCGAAGCAAGCGCTCGCTCCTTCCCGGAGCATCTGGTTCCAGTAGCCGTGAATCGTGACAGGTCCGTTAGGACCCGGAAGTTCATGGGGCTCATCCGTAACCAGGAGCGAATAGACAAACTCCCGCTCCCCCGCCTGTGCCAGCGCCTTCAAGTAAAAGTACGAAAAATAGACGCCGCAGGAAAGTTTCTTGGCTTTCAAGAAGGAAACGACTGAGCGCTTGCCCGATTCCGGCACCAAACCGAATAGCAGCGCTAATGCATTTCCATGGAGGGAGCTGTGAGAGGAACGTTCGGCATCCTGGAACAATCCCGTCTCCTTGCACCAGAAGGTATGGCGGAAAGCTTCTGCGAACCTCTCCTTTTTTCCAATGGGGGGATGCCCCAGCACGCTGCGGATCTCTTCTACCGCGCATAGTGCCCCGAAATAAAAGGCATTGATGACATTGTGGCAGCCGTCCGAAACGGGAATGCCCAGGTCAAAGTCATAGCCGTCCCTTTGATTGGGCGGCCAATCGACGAGGTTCCATTTGTCCTTGACGTTTTCCAGCAGCCCGTCGGATCTCTCGTATCGTTCAAAATAGTCGATAATTTGTTCAGCCACAGGCGCCATCTGTTGAAGATAAGTACGGTCCCCGCTGTGTTTGTAATAATCGAACAGCTGCCTCGGCCACTGCAGGGAGTAGTCGGCGATTTCCTGCATGTGGTGCCCCGGAGCAACAGCCATGAGGCCCGGACATACGGCTCCGGAGGCGGCGAAATCCTCGAGTGCCTTCCGGTATATCCTAAGGTCGCCCGTCAAATACAGATGCGATAGCGCCGTTATGGTGTTGTCTCCCAAATATTGACCTTTCTCGCGGGTAGGACAATCGGTAAAATGCTCCTGGGTCGCCATCCGAACCGCATGGCGGCATATGTCCCACACCCGGTTCAACGTCTCATCCGCCGATGTGAAGGCGGACGATTGCTGCGGGAAGGGGTAGTGCCGAACTCGCGCGGCAAAGCTGTCCGACAGGATGGCCTCCTGCGGACCGACAACCTCCACATAACGGAAGCCTTTGTAATCGTAAGGCTCGAAGACATCTTCCTCGCCGGATAGCGTCCATGTCTCCCGATAGGTACAGCCGCATCGAAGCTCCCACCGTACAGATCCGTTTGCTTCCAATTCCTCTCCGCATCGGATCTCTATGCGGTCCCCTCTTTGCCCTTTGGCCCGCATCGTAAAGCATCCGGTTAGTTCTTTTCCGAAATCGATCACGAAGGATCCCGGTGACTGGTTCCGCAACGTAGACGGGGCGACGGCATACACATCCACGACAGGCGTCGGCTGCAGAACGAGAAGGTGGTCATCATCCGGACGTTCTGCGGCATTCTCCCATTCGGAATCGTCGTAATCGACTTCCCGCCAGCCGCGGATAGCGAGGCGAGAATCGATAGACTCGGCAAACTGCGTATTGTAGGCTATGATGTCGGCAAACGGGCCGCCAAATTCCTCTGCCTCCCTAATCTTCCAGGCAGAGTCCGTGAACGCCAGCAAAGTGCCGTCTACGGCGCGAAGTTCAGCCGCCAGCCCTTGTCGGTAATCTCCGCTGTTGAACGCGCGATTGACTAACCCTTGATAATAAACATGGACCGCGATGACGTTCGCACCGGGCCTTACCCACTCTGTCAGATCATAGCGGTTGAAGAAGTACCGGTCAGGATACCCTTGCGCCGGTCCCTGCCCGATAAAACGGCCGTTCACATACAGCTTGTAATAATCGTCGGCGGTAATATCCAGTACTGCGCCGTTCCCGATTTCCGGCAGCTGCACGACTTTCCGGTACAGCGTATGGACATTTCGCAGCTCCGGATCGTGCTCCGGCGCGGTCGGCCCCGCCAGTTCCTTACGCAGCAGGGAAAGAGGGGGACGTCCTGCAAACCGCGGATCCGAAATCCATCGTCCTGAACCCAGCATCGAGCCAATCCTCCTTTCAGAGAAATGTAATTTTGTCCGGAATGCGCATGGCTTTCCCTGCGCAGGGAAAAGCGGAAAACGGTCCTCTCGGTTCCAGACGGCTTACCCACCTTGTTCCCGAGAACGGCCGATTTCCGCCCTGTTAGATTAATAGTGAATCTTGACTTGATCCTGTCCGGTATGCCGGATTTTCAGGAGCAAATACCGGCTATCCTCCATGTAGCTCCATCCTTCCGCAGCCGCGTTCAAGTCGCCGGCAACGCTAAGCTCGACGTCGTTGATCGTGATTTTGCGCGGGTTTTCTCTCTTCGCGACGAGAACGTAGCTCGTTTCACCAGCCGGATACTTCAGTTCGAAAGAGACCAGATGCTTCGTGTCGGCTGGAGATTGATCGTTGATCGCTGCCAGTGAAGTCACTCGTGTTTCGGAGCACTGCTTTTTGCCCGCAACCGGCTCCGGACAGCCGGGGATGGTAACCGAGTGAACGTCCGGATTCGGCCCTTTGTTTTCAACGAACCGCTTCATGAATACGGTTTTGACAATTTCCTCCGGATTCAGCATGACGGTGTCCGAACGGCTGTTGGAGATGAGCCTCCAGTTGTCCGGGTAGCCGCCTCTCCAGGTTTCATTCTCACCCGATGCCTGCTGCTTCTCTGCGCTTGCCAATATGCCGTCGGCCACTTGCTTCCATGGCCCCGAGGTGTCATAGAGAGACAGATCCATCAATTCGTAGGCGTATACAAGTCCGTTCCATTGGACCGGAGAAGCCAGCCAGGAGTTAATGTAAGCGGAAGCGCCAAAGATCGGTATCGTTCCATATTCCATCATCGGCCGTTCCTGTACTCCCCAAGTGTAGACAAAGGGCAGGCCGGCTTGCGCCCATTCGGCGGATTTTTGCAAATACCCATTATCCCCGGTCATCTTGTAGGCCTGCAGATAAGCGCCAGCAGCATGCCCGGCGGCGAGGATATCGGGTGCATGCAGAGGGACTTCCCACGGCTGTCCGGCACGCGGTACCTTGCCCATGGCATCCAATGCAGCGAGTCCTTTGTAGCCCGCCTCTTCCGCCTTCGTATCGCCCGTCATCGCCGCATATTTCAACAAGAGCTTGGCGTTCTGGGCCGTCTGTCCGAGAAGCGGTGTGCCATTGCTGCCGAGTGGAGGGTTATAGGCATTCTCTCTGTCATAGACCCACGCGCCCGATGCGATTTGCGTGTCCATGAGCGCCTGCATCTCGGCTTTCAACCCCGCCAGCATCTCCTCCATGTAGCCGACATGGAACGCTGCCTGGAATTGAGGGATATGGTAATCCGGATCCCCCAATTTCTTTTTGTCCGCCATGGCGCCCAGCGCCTTCGAGATGACCTTCTCTACCTCCGGCTTGCGGTCCGGCTGGGACATGCCCAGCAGCTTAAGGCTAACCATGTCGGCAGGATACTGGTTCGTTCCCCAGGACGGAATGTTGACATGGCGCCAACCGCTGGTTGCCGGATCCCAATAGGTTCGCAGATAGGCGTCGAGCCCAAGGTCTACTTGTTTCTGGAAATCATAAACCTGCGGCACGGCAGGAAGAGCGCCTTCCTGCTTCATATACAGATCGACCGCTTCAGCAACCGAGTCCGCCTTGGACACCGTGATGCCCGACTTCAGCTCGATCGGCCGTCCCGCCTTCAGAGGATATGCCGTATGAGCCAGCTCCTGGTTCTCCTTCACCCAGGTCGGCACGCTGAGCGCGGACAGCCCCAGCACGTGGTTGCTTTGATTCTCTACCCAGTTAGGCGAAGCGAATTTAGCTGCCGGAAGCTCGTTCACTCCATCCCACTTCTGATGGGGGTCCCAGCTGAGGCTGACGAGCAGGCCTCCCTCGCGTACAGCCATCAAAGGAACCGTAATCTTGTACGGATGGGGAACAAGACGTAAGTAGTCCGGCGTGTGAATATCAAGCTTGCTGGAGGACGTTTCCTCCCCGACAAGCCATTCAAGCCCCGGGAACAGCGCTTCCTCTTTCCAGCTGCCGAAGCTGCCTTCGCCAACCGTGAGAACCGGACCCGTCATATTCAAGAGCTCGGCGTCTCTGTCCGACTGAATGCGCTGCTGGGACCGGATTTGCAAGTCGCCGTCCTTCAAAGCAAATTCAAATTGGTAACTCCACCGTCTTCCGGCTGTATCAGACGTCTCTCCCTGGAACGTCAGCCGCTGCTCGCTTGCCGTCCCGGCGGCCGCTGCACGGGTTGGGTGGAACGCGACGGTCTCCGCGCTGTTCTCGTCCTGACGGACCACTGCCCCGGCAAACGGCTGCGAGCTCGCCATTTGCTTCCAGCCTTGTGCGTCATCCCATCCGAAGACCTGATATTGCCCATAGCCGAAGCCCGATTTGGGAGCTACGAACCGGACGTTCGGATTCTCCAGGACAGCATCCCCGGTCTGCGGATCTACGTATGCCCGCGTACTTTCGGGCCTCCCGCCCGGCACAGCCGCGTGAGCCTTGACGATAGGCAATGCGACGGAATATCCTTGCTCGTATCCTGCGGCTTGGAGTCGGACACCGACATTCGCAGCACTTTCGGAGACTGCTTTTACTTTCCACGTGACGGTTTTGGTTTCGCCGGGACGCAGGTCCGGCAGACGCTGCACGCCATTCCCGCCGTTCAAGCTAAGCCCCTCGGAGAGGATAAGCTCCGCCTGCGGGCTGAAGAAGGCTTTTCCCCCGGTATTTGAGAGATCAACGGTGATTTCCGCATCTTCCCCTGCATGTAAAGCCGGCTTGGAACGCTTTACATTCATGGTTGCGCCGGCGGGACTCGATTGGAGGCGTACTTCGTCAAACGTCAGAACGGCGTTCGTCCGTTCCCCGCCCTCGAGGTCGAATCGCAGCTTGGTGATTTTTCCTTTCCACATCGGGTGGTCGCCTACGGGTATGACATAGTCTCTCATCGTGCCGTCAGCCGTAATGGTAAAATCGAACCGGCGCGTTTCCGCATAGGCCGGCGCCGTATCCGTCGCGAAGAAAATCGATACGAAATTCCCTGCCGTGGCTGCCATCCGGATCTTGAGGCTTTTATCCCTCTCGCCAATGACGCCTACCAGGTTATCGATCCCCAAATGAGGGTCCGAGCCGGTTACCGTGGTTTGCAGCAATCCGTCCGCGATGCGGAAGGGAGTGAGATGATGAATCGGGATCCAGCCTTGGGCATCCCCGTCCCGATTCCAGTCGAAGACCGGCAGAGTAACGCTTTGGAACCGAACATAGTCGGTTTCCCACACGGCCCCTTGCTGAGGGCCCGTATAATCCAGACTGATGCGAACGCTCCGGATCGTGCCCTTCCAGGACGGATGCTCCCACATTTTGACGAGGTATTCCTGGTAGTCCCCTCCGGCGATAATCGGAATGCGAATCTCATTGGCATCCGTATAGTCAGGGGAATCCTCCGTGGTGAACGAAATCCGCATGGCATCGGCCGAGCCGCCGGTTAACCGGGTTCTGATTTTGATTTCGCCCAGTTTGTCGGCCGGCTCCCCTATGAAGCCCGATTCCATGGAAGGACGGGAGCCGTATACATAGGCGGTGACACTGCCGGACTGCGCTTGCAGGTCACTCAAATCTTGGACGGAGCGCCAGCCGTCCGTTCCGCTGAATTCAAATCCGAAGTCGGAATGGTCGGCGATCCGGATGTAATCGACGGATACCTCGGAAGGCACGCTTGCCGCCGGCTCCAGGTCCATCCTCAGCTTTTGCACGACTCCTTTCCAGTTCGGGTGAACGCCCGCGTTCACGGTATACTCGTTAAATTCTCCGTCCGCTTTTATCGGAATCAGGATTCTTTTACTTTGGGACAGCCCCGGGTAAAGAGTTGTATCGAAATAGAAAGCGACGGAGTCTCCCTTAGTCGCACGCATGCGCACGGTAATCGTTTGGTCGGCGGAAGCAGTGAGCCCGACCGGCTCGGGACCGTACCAAAAAGGGTCCGTCCCGTTTAACTTAAGATGCAGACTTCCTTCCTGCACCCGGTAACTCTCCACACCGTTGCGGAACTGCATCCAGCCTTCGGCATTGCCGTCTTCATTAAACTCGTAAGCGACCGATGTCGTAGTCCCGGCCGCACCGGCACCGGGCGAAAAAGGAAATCCTGTAAAGAGCAGGATAAGAATAAGGACGGATACGAACATGCGGCAATCTCGGTTTCTTTTCATGGCGATCCACCTCCTCAAATGGTTGCAAGGATGCCGATTCTTGGTAGAGTTGCATGATCGAACGAACACGTCTCGCTCAGTCGTTAGATGCCTCGGACTGGGAAGGAATCGGCGCCGGCTGCCCGTCTCGGATGGCGAACAGATGGCTGCCTTCTCCGAGGAGCACGGAGGACGGGTGTGAGGATGCAACGCTTAGCTCCGCCTTCATCCCCTTCGGCACCTCGGCGTACAGCAAGATGCCGCTGTCCTGCCGCTCCCATCGCACGCGGACATCGCCCAGCACCGTCACGATCTTCCCTTTCGCATAGGTCAGCTTCGGCGCGAAATACGGGCGGATGCGAATCGTCCGGAATCCGGGTTCCAGCAGCCGGATCCCCAGCAGGTAATCCGTCATCAGCCGGGCGGGATATCCGTTCCAGGCATGGCTGTGGGATTCCTTATCCTCGAATCCCTCCCACATGGTCTTGGCTCCCTGCGCAATCATATAGCCCCAGCCGGGATAATCCGGGCGGCTCAGCCAGCGGAACGCCGTCTCCTCCTCGCCTTCTTCAAACAGCAGGCGGAACAAGTCCAGCGAGAGAACCGTGCGGCATTCCCAGTCCGCGGTCAATCCGGCTATCGCCTGCTGCCGGTCCTCATCGGGCGTAAGTCCAACGCGCAGCGCCAGTGCATTCGTCCCCTGGCTGCATGCGGCCGACCCGAAGCAGTCGCGCCACCGCTTGCCCGCAGGATCGTAGAGGTGCCGGAGCATCGACTCCTTGAGAGCTTCCGCGGCTTGCAGGAACCGGACCCCTTCCTCCCTGCGGCCGGCAAGAGGAGCCAGCAGGCTCATCGTAACGAGCGCGGAAAAGCATTTGGCATTCTGAACCGTCAGATAAGGGCCGTCTTGATCGATGCGCGGATACGGCCAGTCGCTGATATGCCAGCGATCGCTCTTGCGGATGAGGCCGGTGTCCGGGCAGCGCAGATCGAGATAGCCGTCCATCAAGCAGACCGCCGGCGGATAGAATTCGGCGACGACTCCCGGATCTCCGTACGCATAATAGATCTTCCAAAGCAGGCTCACAAAGTGGAGATCCCATTCGGGAATCTGGATCCGGAACTCCTCGCGGTGAGCGTTTCCCGGTGATACGAAGGGAAAGGAACCGTCGGGCTGCATCGCATCCGTGAAGTCCCGCAGCACCTTGCGGAGAACATGCCCGGCTTCGAACAGACCGGTCAACGCTTCCGCCTGCAGATCGGAATCCGCCAGATATTGCGCTTGCTCGCGGTGCGGGCAGTCCACCACCTGGCCCAGCACATTGTTCTTCTGCGTGAGCAGACAGGCGCGGAACATCGCATTGAGCAGAGGGTCGGAGCATTCGAACTCTCCTTCCCGGCCAAGCGGGGTATGGGCGAACACGACGTCCAGCACTTCTGGACGGATCCGCTCCGGGTACCCCGTAATTTCGAAATACCGAAACGCCTTATAGGCGAAATCAGGCTGCCATGTCTCCCGTTCATTCCCAGCCATCCGGTATTCGTCATAATACGTTTCGCTTGGTTCGTTGCAGACGAATCGCGCTGCCCGTCCTTCTCCGTTCAGCTGCTCCGCATACCGGATCCTCACGGTTGCGTCGGCCGCTCCTTTTAGGCGCAGCCGGACCCATCCGCTGACGATACGTCCGGCATCGAAAACTTGACAGCCGGCCTGCTGCATGCCGCACGGTTCGGGGCGAATCGCTTCCTCTTCGCTGCCTTCTGGAATATCCTGCGGCCGCAGCCTCCAAGCCGGATTCGCCGTTTCGATCGGCGAAGGGACGGCGTAAAGGACAGGATGATCGGCTTCCTCACCCTGTATCCACGATAGGGTGTACCGTGCGGCTTCCGCGTCGAACCGTTCGACCACGGACAGCCGGCGGCTCTGCTGGAATGGGGTTCCCGGCATATACGGAATGCGTCTGCACACTTCCCAACTGTCGTCCGTACCGAGTCCGAAGCGGTTACCCTCCCCGTCCACTCCCTCCAGCCGGCAGATCAAGCCCGGAGCGCCATCCGCCTGGTTTTGCCCTCCGCCGCCCAAATAATGAACGGTTGCCGCCAACGTTTGACTACCTGCTCCGAGACAGGAGGTCACGTCGTAGGCGAGATAGAGCTTGGTGAAGGGCGGATTGGAGGGAGCCGGCGACCCGTACCCGCTGATCCGGCGACCGTTTATGTACACGTGCATCACATGATGGGCCGAGATATACAGAACGACGGAGCGGGGAGCCGCTTGGAACTGGAGTTTTTTTCGGAACACGGCATAATCCCCGGCCGCTTGTTCTCCCGGCTTCCAGATCCATATGGCGTCCTTCCAATCGGGGGCTGGGCCCGAACCTGGATCCAGCCTTCTAGCGTTATTCACTTGCTGTCACCCCTCCTCTTCGGACGGCGACGCGATGTCTGCCGCTCAGGACCACTTTCATGCTAGCAGGAACGGTCAACTCGCAGTCCAGGACGCCATCCTCCGCCTTTTTCCACGCCGCGTGGATGGGCCCGTATCGAGTGGGCACGGACCCTTCCGCCCATTCCAGATTACCGGGATGGGGGTCGAATCGAATCTCCCCGTTGCCCGATCGGGACACATCGATCCCCAGCACCGACTGCGTAAGCACATACGTGGGGGAAGCCCCCCAGCCGTGGCAATGGCTCACCGGAATATGATCCATCAAATAGGTCGGCGTGTTTCCTTGGTACGGGCTTGGCACCGTACAAGCAGGCGTGGACGGATCGAATGTTTCCCACCAGGTGGTGGCTCCTCTCTCGATCATGCCGCCCCAATAGGAACGCATCAGGCCGAGCGCATCCGCCGCCCGGTTTAGCCGAATCAGACATTCCAGAACAATATGATAGAAGAATGCTCCCTTCAATGCTGGGGTCTTCCCTGCAAAGAACCATTCCTCCAGGAAGCGGGCCGCTTCCTCCTCCTCCATCACCCCGCACCAGATGGCGGCAAAATTGGTTTGGGCCGTAATGGTCGATGACAATCCGTCGGGCCCGATGCAATCCGCGAACACGGGGAAGCCCGGAACGCGCATCGTTTCCCGTATCGTTTGCCGGAGGCGTTCCGACCGCTGCAGCCACTCTGCTGCACGGCTTGGTTTGCCGGCCGCTCCCGCCAGCTCGGACGCAGTCCGGAGCGCTTTGTAGTAAAAGCAGGACATGGCAGTGACGCGGTCCCTGCGGTCGATATACTCCGCCCAATCGATAAAGCACCACCAGCCCGGTCTGTCGGCACGTGCAAAAAGGCCCTCTTCGTCCTCTTGCCTATGAAACCAGTCCATCAGTTTGTCGACAGCAGGCCAAACTTCGGAAACGAAAGACCCGTCGCGCGTAAAAAGCCAGTGCTGGTAGACGCCGAACAGCCAATGGGCGTTGAAGTCCGGGAGCAGAAATGCATTTCGTTCGGGACCCGTGCCGGGGATCGATCCGTCGACGTTCTGGATCCGGGCTCCCTGCAAGAGGCACTTCCGCAGCAGGCGCTCCTCTCCAAAAACATGGTAGATCACCTTGCCCATCACTACGGCGTCCGCTACCCACAGCGCCTTCTCGCGGAGCGGACAGTCCTCCAAGTGCTCTTGGCTGTTCACCATTGTCGTATACGTGCCGATCTCCCATATCCGGTTCAGCAGAGGATCACTGCATCGAAACGTGCCGGCCGGATCAAAATCATAGTGCACGGACTCGGTCTCGAGCCGAGAGATCGTGACCGGGGAAGCCGCCGCTTGAACGGTGACATACAGAAATCGGAACGCCCTTCGGCCGAACGGCTTCAGCTGATTTTGTCCGCCTTTCAACAAAAACGTATCGTAGAGCTCAAGGTCTAACGACTCGCCATACCAAAGCTGGACGATCCCTCCTTGAGAAGCCTCCACATCCAGCTCGGGATACCCTACCACCTCCTTGCCGTAATCAAACAATGCGCCTGGCAGCGAGCCGGGCTTGCTAGCATCCAGCTTCATGCCGCTTCCCGGCTCCGAAGATGCCAGAAGATTCTCCTCTCCCTCTATGCCGCCGAAGTTGGCATCCGTTCGGACGACGGCCTGCGGTTTAAGAAGCTCGCGATGAAGCGGAGGAATTTCCCTGGGCAGAAGTCTCGGCCAGCGGGCATCCGCTGCGCCGGGCCGCTCCACAACGACCGCATGTTCCCAGCTGGTGTCGTCATAGTCCACTTGCTGCCAGCCGTCTTCCCGGTCCACCCGGTAGATCTCCCGAAACCCACCCCATTGATGCTGCCGCGAAACCTGCTCGACCCAACGGGGAGACCGGCGGACCTTCCAGGCGGAATCCGTCGCAATCGTAAGGACCGACGCCGCGGACTCGATGGCAAGCTCCGCAAGGACTCCACCCGGACCCTGCATCTGCCCGGTGACGATATCCTTCGTGCCGAAGTTGTACGTAACCACCGCCAGAACATTTTCCCCCTTGTGCAAATACTCGCCAACTTCATATTCGTCGTAATACTTCCACTGCTGGTCGGATGGAGACGGTCCCCTGCCAATTTCATTACCGTTCAAGTAGACCAGGTATTCCTGGTTCGCGGACAGGAACAGGTTCGCACGGAGAGGTTCCGCGTCTAAGACGAAGCTTTTTCTCGCTTCCAGATAAACATTGGGGGTACCCTCCGGCAGCTTGTTCCAGATCCATTCCGCCTGCCACTCCATTTTCATGAGATCCCTCTCTTCCCGGGAAACCGGACGGATTTCTCCAATTCGCCGTCCTTCACCGTCCATTCCACATGAATCGGACCGGCTGGCGTGCTTACGCTCCCTTTGCACGACGTCAATCCCGGCAGCGCATTCGGTGCAAAGGCAAAGGTCCGATAGCCCGGTTCCAGCGGCCGTATCCCCAGGATGTAGCGGCTGATCCAAACAACGGGCGTGCTGGACCAGCTGTGGCAGAGACTCATCCGGTAAGAGTCATATGCCGTGTACGTCGTCTGGGCGGCATGGTAGTCTTCGCCCCGGTCCAGGACAATGCTCTCCCAAAATGTCGTTGCGCCGGTGCCCAGCATAGAGCCCCACACCAGTGCTACCGCTTCCCATGCCTTTTCGTGCAGACCGTGCCGGGAGCAGCACTCGGCGAACCAATAAGCGGAAAGCGGGGTTAACGGGTCTGTGAGGCTCTGATTTTGAAGAAACACGGCCGCCTTTTCCCGGCTGACGGCTCCGCACAGAATCCCGAGCAGGGGCGTCAGCAGTGCCTGTGGACTGTCCAGAAACACCTCCTCGGGGAGTACAGGTCCATCCATCACCTCGTCTATGCCCAATTCGGGTATGCAAGCCGCGAGCTGGCCGATTTGCTGTTTCATGAGTTTGTAGATCGCGTTCAGGCAGTACCAGGATTCCTCGCTGCCCATCGGCACCCACTCGATGAAGGAATTCTCATAGCGCGCCTGCGGCAAAAAGAAGCCGGTTTCCTTGTCGGTGTTTTCTTCCACCCACAAGAGGTGGCGGGATAGATCGTCTTTGAGCTCCAAAACGAAGCCAGTATCGCCTGTCTCCTGGAAGTAATCCCACACTCCGCAAAGCCACCATAACGTATACGACGGAATCGCATTCATCCAGTAGCCGTATGGGGTTTTGGCGAGTTCAAGAATGGAGCGGCGCAGAACGGCAAGATCGTCCCAGAGCACGTAATCGGTCTTGGCCGCCATGTAGATATCGTACGCCCAATTCAGGCGATCCCTCTTGATTCCGTCCCATAATCCCGTCTGATGGCAGACCGCACTTGTATGGACGGAAACGTCGTAGATTTTCTGCAGCAAGGGATGGTCGCACTCCAGTCCCCCCGCCTGCTTCATGGGGACACCGACGGATTCGAAGCGGATCTCCAGGCGGAAGCTTTCTCCCGCTGCGGCTCCTACGAAAAATTGGACGAGCTTCATGCCCTGGGGACGCGTCACATAACACGCCCCCGGCTCTACAACCGCGCATTCCGTTATGCAAGAGTCGTAGCCGAGCAGCTCGTGCAAGGATTCCGCTCCGTTCCACAAGACCTCCACCGGAGCCGTTCCCCGATTTTCGATTTGGAAGCGGACATTTGTTTCATGCGGGAACTCAATGAGCGTCTTTGGCTTGGCCCGCCAATCCTTCGCAGCCTGCTGGGCGCGGAGTTCTTTCCATTCGTTTTGCTTCAGCAGGTGATAAAAAATGTAGCGCTCGTTGCGTGCGTTTGTTTCTTCCAGCTGGAGTGGACCATCGCCGTTTCCGGTTACCAGCAGGCTGCTGCCCCGCAGCTCCGCCGCAAGCCCCCGACTGGAAACGCAGGTTAGTTTCTGCATCGGCACGGCGGTCATGTCGCCGTATCCGCCGGCCACAAACCAGTCCGGCATATGGTCCAATTCGCCGTACGGCTCCTCTCCCAGCCTGCATACCGCTGCCGCACGTCCGTTCTCCGTCTCCCAGGATTCATCGGTAGGAAGCCACAAGCCGTCCCCTTGGACAAACGCGATGCATCCGAGGGTACGATCCCGAAGGTGAATGTTAATCGGGAGAAGAGGCATGGGCTCCTGGCAACGGATCTTCAAAGTGAGGGTATGCGCGCCTGCTTCGAGAACGGACGGAAAGAAGTCAAGCTTCAGGAATGCGGTCACATGCTGAGGGTGCTCGCTGAAAGTCCCGAGCCGCTTTCCATCCAGCTCCACCTCCACCTCGCCCGTGCAGGCGATGCGGAACTCCACATCCGCCGTCTCACGCACAAGCGTAAACCGCTTCTTCAGCAGAATCGTCCGCTCGCGGTTTGGATGCCATATCCAACTGGGGATTTGCAGTGACTCGAGTGGTTTCGTCATGGTTTCTCTCCGTATCCGGTATTTGCGAATCTTTAAATTTTCAGAGCACCCTGAGTAAGGCCTTGGATGTAGTACTTCATCCCAAAACTGAACAAGACGACAAGCGGGATAGAGGAAATCATGTAAGCGGCGAATTCGACGCCCATGTCGGAGATGCCGAATTGGTTTTTAAATTGTGTGAGCCCGACGCCGATCATTTGGATCTCATTCGATTTGATGGTGAGCAGCGGCCAGATGTAGTCGTTGTAAATGCCAACCGACGACATGATGAACAGGGTCATCAGCACGGGAACCGTGAGAGGAATGACGATTTTGACAAACACGGTATATTCGGACGCTCCATCGATCTTGGCCGAATCGAACAGTTCGTTGGATAGCCCGCCCATAAAGCTGCGGCACAGGAAGGTTCCGAAGATCTGGCCCCCCGCTGCCGCGCTGATGATGATCACCCACGGCGTATTGATCAACCCGAGATCGGAGTATAGGACATAAGAAGGAATCAAGGTCAGTACGCCTGGAATCATCATGATCGCCAGCATCATCAGGAAGAGAACTTCCTTGCCGAGAAAGTCTTTCTTGGCAAAGGTATACCCCGATACGGCCGATAAGAGCACGACCAGCACACTTCCCACGACGGAATAAACAACCGTATTCGCGGTATACCGCCAAACGGCCGAGAACGCGATCGCGTAATTCTCTAGTTGCAGCGGCTTGGGCAGGGACCAGAAGCCTCCTAGAATCTGCGCATTGTTTTTAAACGAAGAGAAAAGCGTGAACAGAATGGGCGCAACGGTCAGAAAGACAAACAGCCCGAGCACGAGGTAAAGGATGGTTTGATGCCATACGGCCGGCTTGAATCGCCGCCTTCCCGCCGCCTTCGTTTGCTGAAAGCCGGCGGCCAGCACCGCTTTTTTTTGCAAGCTGATCCCCCCCTTATTCCGCTGATTTGATAAATTTCATGTTCAAGACCGTAATCAAGAGGATGACGAGGAACATGCTGACGCCAAGCGCTGAGGCGTAACCCAGATCGCTGAATTTGGTAGCTGCGTAATACATTTGAAGCGCGGGGACGTAAGTCGAATCCATCGGACCCCCGCCGGTGACGATGAGAATCGACCCGAAATCCTGTACGATCCCGATCAACGCCAGCACGATCAGCAGTTTGAACTGCCCAGACAGCAAGGGAAGATGAATGGAACGAATAATGCGCATCGGTCTTGCGCCATCCATTCTCACGGCTTCAATCACTTCCTCGGGTATCGCAATCAGACCCGAATACATGACGAGCAGCTGCATGATCCCGACAAACGGAAAGCCCATGAAAATGATGGCCCACAGGGCGGTTTTCGAATCCCCCAGCCACGGATGGCTTAGGGAACCGAGCCCGATCGCTTCCAGCGTTTTGTTGATTAACCCCATGTTCGGATCGTATAAATCCTGCCAAACCAGCAGGAAGCCAACCGAGGGAATCACCATTGAGATCACGAAGGAAGTCCGAAACAGATACTGGGCTCTCTTATTTCTGAGGTGGTAAATAAGCTCGGCAACCAATAGCGGCGGAACGAGCGTTTTGAACAAGCCGGTGACGATGAGAATAAGAAGATTGAACGAACCCTTCGCGACATAGGGATCACCCAGCATCCGCTGGAAATTGGCCAGCCCTACGAACTCGCTTCTCCCGCCCGGGTTCCATTTGTACAAAGAGTGGTAAAGGCCCGAAAACGATGGATAGTACAAGAACAGAAAGATCAGCGTGAAGCTGGGCAGCAGCATGAAGTAAGCGTATTTGTCTTTCCACAGCCGCTTGGGGATATGCGGTTTGTATGTTTTCACCCAGATTAGAAATCCGATCAGAATGGCGAATCCCGCCACGACGGCACCGATTTGGACGGCGCGCTTACGGGCGGCCGCTTTCTCCCCGCTTTGCAATAAATGACCGACATCATAGCGGAAAACCGCACCTTTATCCGAAGCGGCGTACAGCGATTTCCCGTCCGGGCTGAACCGGATTTGCCGGCCGGCACCAGCTTCCTTCGCGGTCCATAGTTCCCGGCCGCTCAAATTGCCGATATAGTAGTTGCCCGAATAATCCGCATAAGCGATGTAGCCCGCATCTTTGGTAATATGCACCGAGGTGATGACGTCCTTGGCGGCGATTTCGGACAGCTTTTTTCCACTGCTATCAAACGCGACCGCCGTATTTTCCGTCGTCCCGACGACGGTAATGCCATCGCCGGATACCGCCACCTCGTTAATTCCCCCGGTGACCGAGGCTTTCGAGACGAGCTGCCCTTCTCGGTTATACAAATACAGATACTGATCCGCACCGCCTGCCGCAATCCACTCGCCGCCCGCGGACACTTGCATGCTGGTTATATCAATCCCGACGGGAATTTCTTTCACAATCTCGCCCTGCATATCTAAAAGGAGAACAGCGTTGGAACGAAAGAGACTGACGGCGATCACTTGGCCGTCCGCTGTCGCGGAGAGCAGCTTGACCAGCTTCTTCATGTTTTTGGACCACACCGGCTTGCCGTCCGAACCGATCAAGGAAACGGTTTGGTCGTCGGAGGCGACGAGCATTTGGCCGCTGGCAAGGAGCGACACGCCTGTGACGACGTTCTTGGCAGCGTATTCGTAGGTAACGGCACCGTCCTTGTCTAGAAGCACAGCTGTAGCGTCCTGGGTTCCTGCCGCCACATTCGTTCCATCTTCTGACACGGACAACGAGTTGATGGTGAGCTCCTTCCCCATCTTCCATAGAGGCTCGGCGAGAACCGGCTGCACGGCGAGAAGAAAGGCTGCCATGAGCATAAGAATGAAAATGACTTTTCGCATAAGGTCTCCTTCCCGAGAAAGGTTGCCCTGCTCCACTTGAAATGGCGGAGCAGAGCGGTGTTTCCGGTGAGCCGTTACTGCCGCGTCGGGGGCTTGCGTTCCGGATGATCCAAGTCGCTGAGCTCGCGTTTGTCCTCCTTGAGCTTCGCTTCAAACTTGGCATCGATGTCCGCCTGATACTGCTTCATGTACTCGTCAACGGTAAGCTGACCGCTGAAGTATTTGGAGATTAATCCTACCCAGCTTTGAACGGAGGGCTGGTAACCGATGCCGCGGGAAAGAACGTTGCCCGGGCTGGGGAGACCTTCCGTGTTGCCGATTGGCTTGAAGGACTCGAACGCCTTTTTCATCTCGGCCGGCAGTTCGATATCATTGAGCAGAGGAGCTCCCGAGAGAGACGCATCCTTGGAGTTCTGAATCGCTTCCAAGTAGACCTTGAAGCCCTGCGGGCTGGTGAAATACATCATGAAGTCCATATCGAGCGCGGTTTGCTCCGCATCCTTCTTGACGAAGCCGTAGAATCCCGTATGAACGTGAATGGTGCGGGCCGGCGCCTGCACTAGCGGACCTTCCATCGACGGCATATTGAAGTAGCCGAAATCAAAAGGCTTTACGCCGCCGCTCTCTCCCGTCTTCTGTGCATCCTTGAAATCCTTAGGAAGCTGCCAGTACGAAGAGGGAAGGGCAACCGTTGTAGCGGCTTTGCCGGTAAGGAAGAGCTTGTAGGCCTGATCCTCCGCCATGCCCAAGTAGCCCGGAGGAGCGTAGCCGAACAAAGTCTTCAGGTTCTCGAATGCTTCCCGCCAAGCCGGATTCCCCTCGATTTTGTAAGGGCCTTGTTTATCCCGGACCGCTTTCAGCATGCGGAGCTCGTTGAGCGTAACTTTTCCCCGGGAGTCGTTGTAGGGATCCTTCACGTCATACTTCCAATTCTCGTCCTTCGGCTGATAGGTATAATCGCCCGGCTGCGAACGAACCAAATTCACATAATCGCGGAAATATTGATCGGGAAAAATCCTCATCAGCCAGCCCGCCTGGCCGCTCCACAAGGATTGGGAGTTGCCGGCGATCGAGAACGGAATGTAGCCGGCGTCCTTGATCTTTTTGAATTGGTCCATCATTTCGTTGAACGTTTTGGGAGGTTGGGTAATGCCAACCTTCTGGAAGATTTCTTTGTTGTATATCCAGAGAATTTGCACGGATTCTATGTTGAGGTTGGTAAGCGTGGTCAATTGCGGGTCATCTAGATTGATTGCCATTCCTTCGAGATTCAAGCTTTCTTTCCAAGGCTTCTTGGTATAAGGATTCGTTTTTTCCATCCAGGGCTTATAGTCGACGAACTTATCGATGAGCTCCGAGTTTTCGTTGGTCATGACAAAATCGGCTTCCGGTTTGCCGGCGGCGAATTGGGCCTGCAGCCAATCCCGGTACCCTTGAGCGGGTTTGACATCGACAATGACTTTAACGTTTGGATGCAGCGCCATATAAGATTCCGCCATCTTGTTCCAAACTTCCGCCGATGCTCCCCGAAGATTGACCCGGATCGTTCCCTTCAGCGGGTCCGCGGTCGGAGCCGCTTGGGCGTTCTGTGTATCCGCCGGCTTACTGCTGGGAGCCTGCGTCTGAGGTGTCGTCTGGCCGCCCTTCGTGCATCCCGTCACGCCGAGTGCTAACGCTAACGTCAATGCCGTACTCGTAACCTTCCTGCCAAGTTTCAAGCCGTTCACTCCCCTGATTAAGTATGAAACCGCTTACGAAACTGCCAATATGTTCCTCGTACTGCCCACGTCTTTGCTGTAGGAAAGGGCACCACATCCTCTCAGTTGGTATCAAAAACGTTTTTGTAAACAAATGGATAAGAGCTTGGAAGGCTGGCGCCTTCCAGAACTCTCGGAAGACTCTGCGATCACGCCGATTCTCTTGCATGAAGAATACAGGGCAGAACTATCCTCTGGGTATTGTCGTAAGAAATGCCGCCCTCAATCAATTGGATGAGGAGATTGGAGGCCCTATAGCCCATCTCAAGCATCGGAAGTTCGATCGAAGTGATGGAAGGCCGGGCTACCTGGGAGACGACGCTGTTATCAAATCCCACTACCGCCAGATCTTCCGGCACTTTGCAGCCGAGTTCCGCCGCTTTCTCGATGACCCGCGAGGCTATCGCATCTCTGCCGGCGATAATGGCCGTCGGACGGTCTTTCAGGCTTAAGAGCCTCTCGGTTTCGGCATAGCCGCTGTCGGCGGCAAAGCTGCCATAGGCAAGCAGTTCATCATCTGCGCCGCCGAAAAAATCGGTCATCGCCTTCCGGTAGCCGTTGAGCCGGTCCTGCGAGGCGTCCACCTCCAGGGAACACGGGGTAATGAAAGCGATTCGCCGATGCCCTTTACCTGCCAAATACTCAACCGCCATGTAAGCCCCCTGTTCGTTGTCCGCATTTACGCTGTGGCACATGCATTCCGCAGACGGGCGGCCCAGAAGAACGAAAGGAAACCGCTTGGCTACCAGCTCCCTATAGGGCATCTCCCCCTTTTTCGTTCCCATCATGATCAGACCGTCGGCGGACTGCTTGCGGTAAACGTCCAGCAGGTGATCGTCGGGCTTAGCGGCATGCGGCTTCTGAAAAGAGAGCATAACGTCGTAGTTGTACTGGCCTGCCGCCTGCCCCATTCCTTTGATCACATCCAGCAAAATGCCGTTTTCCAAGCCGTCCGCTGTTTCCGACACGGCCAGCCCTATGTTGTTGGTTCTCTTCGTAACCAATCCGCGCGCCGACTGGTTGGGGCGGTAATTCAGCCTCTCAATTGCTTCAAAGATCCTCTTCTTGGTTTCCTCGGCCACGTGCGCCGACCCATTCATGGCGAAGGAAACCGTACATACCGCTACTCCTGCTTCTTTCGCCACATCCTTTATCGTCGCTGCCATATCCCTCTCCTTGATCGGTTATCAAAAACGTTTTTGCAAAATCGCTTTTGATTTCAAATTACTACCAAATTTGTAAGGTGTCAACCGGTTGCGGGATAAAAATTACGGAGCTTGGCTCGCGACAAAATTTGCTCTACGATGCTACAGATACAGGATCGAGGTCTCTTGAAATACTTCCGTCTCCGCCCTGCATTCCACGCGTTTGCCGTCCGTCCGCACGACAATCGTACGCGCCCGGTCGGCGCGCAAAACCTTGGCTCCGTTTCTGCTGAGCAGGTGCAGATTGCCTACAAACGAAGGCCGGTGCTCCACGACCGTTTCATTACAGGGAACAAGCACCACCTTGGCATCGCAAGCCTGAATGAACGCCGGCGTTGCCGATTCATCTCCTCCGTGATGGGAAGCTTTCAGCATCGTGACGGATTGAATCCTGCTGCCCTGCGTGGAGGCCATGATCTGCCTTGCCTGGTATTCGCCGCAATCACCTGGAAAAAGCGCGGAAAATTTCCCGTAATCAAGCCTGAGCACGAGATTTGCATTGTTGAGATCAACCTTCGTTTTGCCGCCCATTTCGCCCCTGTCCGGGGCAGCTAACACCGACAAGCTCAGCTCTTTGCCAAAGGCAAGCGATGACCCGATGTGGGTTTCATTAACTTCCCACACATCGGGCAGCCGTTTGACCTGCTCGCGCAGCTCCATCCAAAAGGTGTAATTGTCGGCGTCGTCCGAATGCTTCACCAATTCGTCCTCGAGGGGAGCGTACACGAACTGTTTAACCGTAATCCGCGGATCGCCCAGAAGATCGACAATCCCGCCGAAATGGTCGTTGTGAGGATGGCTGACGATAACGCAATCCAGCTCAGCAATGCCGTTAGCTATCAGGTAGGGCAGGATAACCGCCTTTCCCTGCCCCTTCTTCGCTCCATCGAGCAGAACATAATAATCCTTTTCCGCTTCCTGCAGATGGATCAAGAAACTGTCTGCCGGGCACTTCTCGGGGTGTCCCAATCCGTCCGTCTCCCGACTATTGACATCAAACAGCTTGATCGTGAGCATCCCGCCTGCGCTTCCTGCTTCTCTTGTCATCGTCCGCCTCCCTCTCGCATGCGGTCTGCCGGAACGAATGCATCCACGAGGAGAGCATAGACGAGGCCCGGTCCGTGAACGCCGATGGTGAGATCGTTCTCGATATCCGAGGAACGACTTGGCCCGGAAATGAAGTGAATCCCAGCCGGAAGCCCGGCGCGCCCTGAACGATCGAACTCCGCCAGCACCTCGCCAAGCCTGGTTCGGATACGCTGCGCAGGCAGCAGCACGAACAGCGCGGCAGGCAGCAAGCTGACGGATCTTCCCTTGTGAGCGGCCGACAGCGCGACGACCGAACCCGTGTGAGCGACTGCGTAATCGGCGAGCACGATGCCGATATCGGCCTCCGCTGCAGCCGTCTTCCATGCGGTCCCGGAGTCCGTATTCCATGCTGTGACAGAAGCATGTTCAGCCAGTCGTTTTTCAAGGTCCAGTGCCGCCAGCTCGGGTTGATCCTGTCGAACGAGGCGTCTCGCCTTCAGCTGGATGGCGCGTTCGGCGATAAAGACAGCGGCCGCCTCCATATCCGGGAACCGGACCGCATGACCGCCCGCCGCCGAGAACTGATCGACGAACGCCGTCATCCGGTGCTCCACATCGTAGTCCATCACGTTCCAGAAGTCTGGAGCTCCCTTGAACGGATGAGGCGGGGGCGTCATAGACCTCTGCCTTCCTAGGCGGGAGGAGATCCCCTTCAGGAACGCCTCCTGCTTGACACGGGACTCACGCTCTTTTTGCGCAAGCCACTCGGCGTGAGTGACAGCTTCAGTCATGTCCGATTCCTCCCTTGCCCGCTTCGCGCTCCCGGATCGCCCGCTCCATACGGGCCTGCACGTCAGGCTTTTGTTCCTTGAGCTCGGCTTGCAGCTCATGCTCAAGCTCCCGCCACTGTTCGCGGAACGATCGCTTCGCCAGGATCGGGGCCACCCGGTACGTGTTCCAGCCCTTCAGCGGACCCAGTCGGATGCGGATGCCGCCGTCACGAGCGACGAGCTTTTGCGCGAGCCGGCCCGCTTTCACGGCGAGCTTCATCCGTTTCGCACTGCCCATTGCAGCCGCGAACCCCTTCATGCCGGCTGCCTCCGCCTTGTCTCCGAAGCCGGCATCGACTTTGCGCCGCCTCAAATACACCAGCATATCGTGCAGCGGGATTTTGACCGGACATGCCTCATAGCAGGCACCGCATAGGCTGGAGGCGTTAGCAATGTCATCCCATTCCGCAACGTTCTTTTGCAGAGCCGGCTTCAGGACGGCGCCGATCGGGCCGCTGTACGGCCCTCCATATGCATGGCCGCCTATATGCCGGTATACCGGGCAGGCATTCAGACAGGCACCACAGCGGATGCAGCTGAGCAGCTCCTGCAGCTCGGGATCGCCCAGTTGATTGGAGCGGCCGTTGTCCACGATGATGATATGCATTTCGTCCGGGCCGTCGGCGTCTTCCGAACGCCGGGGGCCCGTAATGCCCGACATATATACCGTCAGCTTTTGCCCGGTTGCCGACCTCGGCAGCAGGGTGGCCATCACTTCAAGATCGGCCCAGGAGGGGATAATCCTTTCCATTCCCATTAAGGTGATTTGCGTTTTCGGAAGCGTCGTCACCATCCGCGCATTGCCTTCGTTCTCAAACAGCACCATGGAGCCGGTTTCCGCTATCGCGAAATTGCAGCCGGTCATGCCGATATCGGCTTCGAGAAAGTGCTCGCGCAGCTTCTTCCGCACGTAGCCGGCCAAGATGGAAGTGTCTGGCGGCAGCGGCATACCGGCGTCCTCGGATAGAAGCTCCGCGATTTGAAACCGGTTGCGGTGAATGGCGGGGATAATGATATGGGACGGGGACTCTCCCGCCAGCTGAATAATGTATTCGCCCAAGTCCGACTCGATTGCTTCCACACCGATTGCCTGAAGAGCATCGTTTATATGAAGCTCTTCGGTAACCATCGACTTCGATTTCAGCACCGTCTTGGCTGCCTTTTGCTGCGCAATCTCGAGTGAAATCTTGACCGCCTCGGCAGACGTCTCCGCAAAATGGACATGCACCCCGTTCGCGCGTGCGTTGTCCGCAAACAAGTTCAGGTAGTAGTCCAAATGGGCAATGGTGTGCAGGCGGATCTGCCGGCCCCGTTCGCGCCACTCCTCCCAGCTGCCCTGCTCCTCCGCTGCTTCCTTTTTGCCCCTTCTGAGCCGCTCGGTCGTGAACCTGACCGCCTTTCGCAAAAACTCGTCGTTCAGGGCAAGATCTGCCCTGGCTTTGACTGATCCAGCCGCGTTGTCCTGCCTGCTCATGCTCCTCTCACCCCCTCGTAGAGCAGCTCAGCCAAATGCATCACGCGAACCGGTTCATCCCGGTAGCGCAGATGACCGGCAATATTCATCAGGCAAGCCATATCGAGTCCAACCAATACTTCGGCTTCGGTCTCAATTACGTGATCGACCTTCTCCGACACCATGGCGCCTGAGATAGGAGCCATCTTGACGGCAAATGTGCCGCCGAATCCGCAGCAATCTTCCGCGTAAGGAAGCGGAACCAATTCCAGTCCTCTGACGTTCGCAAGCAGATCCATCGGCTCCTGCCTGGCGCCGAGCAAGCGGCTGCCGTGACACGAGGGATGGTAGGTCACTTTATGGGGGAAGACGGCGCCCATGTTCGTGATGCCTACTACTTGAACGAGAAACTGAGTAAATTCGTAAGTCTTTTGCTTCAGCTTCAACGCTTTGTCAAGCAACAACGGGTTATCTTTGAATAATGCCTCGTAATGATGGATCATATAGGTACACGAACCCGACGGCGCGATCACAAAATCGCTGTCCTCAAAAGCCTCCAAAATCGTTATTGCTGATGTACGTGCCTCTGCCCAGTATCCGCTGTTATACGCAGGCTGCCCACAGCATGTCTGCAGCTCGGGGAATTGAAGCCTGATCCCATATCTAGCCAAAAGCCGGACCATCGCTTCCCCTACTTTCGGGAAGAAGGCGTCGTTTAAGCACGTAATGAACAATGAGACCTTCATGGATGATGTCTCCCCCATCTTATTAAGCATGCCAAACCATCCGACGGTTCGGCTTCATGTGGCCGGGCGGCTAGACCGTCGTTACGGCAATGCTCAACCTCTTCAGCTGCTCCACCGTTTCCCGGTCCGCCAGTTTGTCGGTGATGACCGCACTTGCCGCATGGAGATCGGCGACATGCGTGAAGGCCTTGACGCCGAACTTGCTTGAGTCTGCCAGCAGGATCAGCTTGTCGGCACTGCCGGTCATTTTCTGCTTGACTCTGGCCTGGAGCTCGTTAGACTCGCTGATTCCCCACTCAAGATGGATGCCTTTGCAGGAGAGGAACACTTTATCGACGTGATACGCTTCCAGCGCCCGTTCCGCGAGCGGACCGACAAAAGACAGCGAACGTTGGGCCAAAATGCCTCCCGTGGAGATGACCTCTATCTTCTCCTTACCGCTCAGCTCCATAGCTACCTTGATCGAATTCGTCAGCACGGTGAGCGGGATATCAGGAACGAGCGACGCCATGTACCATGCCGTTGAACTGGCATCCAGCACGATCCGGTCACCGGGCTCGATAAGCTTCACGGCCTCCCGCGCAATACGCTTCTTCTCATCCGCATTCGTGACCTCCCGTTCAAAGTAAGGAACTTCCGGCTGCTGATCGCGGATCCGGATGGCTCCCCCATGAGAACGCAGCAGCTTCCCCGCTTCTTCGAGCCGGTCCAAGTCGCGCCGGATCGTCTCTTCCGTTACCTGGCACAGCTCGCTTAACTCAGTAACGCGGATGCTGCCTCTATCGTTAACCAATTGCACTATTTTCTCATAACGCTCCGCAACGAGCATACTCGTACCCTCTTTTCGGACCTTACTCGGCCAAACCTGTTATCGTTAGAAATTGTCCGTAGGCGTTTTGCCATACGTCCGTCTGTTCCGGTTCGTATACGGTCAGGGAGAACGAGTCCCGAATGGCCGCTCTCGCTTCCCCGACGTCCTTGAATTGTCCTTGGGCAATCCATTGCATGGCAAGATTGCCGATCGCGCTGGATTCCGCCGGTCCCGCCCAAACGGGTTTCCCTACCGCGTTCGCCGACCACCGGCAAAGCAGCGTATTATGAATGCCTCCGCCGACTATATGCAATCCGCTGAACCGGCTGCCCGTAAGGCGCTCTGTCTGCCGCAGGACATACCGGTATTTGAGCGCCAGGCTTTCGAGAATGCATCGCACGAATGCACCCGGTTCCGAGGGAACCGGCTGGCGCGTCTCCTCGCAGTACCCGCGTATCCGGTCCTGCATGCCGCCGGGACGCAAAAACCGGGTGTCGTCCGGATTAATCCATGCCGTGAAAGGCGCCGCTTGCTCCGCCATCGCCACCAATTCGGGAAAGGTGTAGACTTTGCCGCTACTTGCCCATTCCCGCTGGCATTCCTGCAAGATCCACAAGCCCATAATATTTTTGAGCAGCCTGTATTTGCCGGCGGCACCGCCCTCGTTGGTGAAATTCAGGTCCAAAGCCAGAGGACTGAGGATCGGCTGATCGACCTCGGTTCCCATGAGCGACCAGGTGCCGCAGCACAAGTAAGCAAAGGATCGTTCGGTCGCCGGAACCGCAACTACAGCGGAACCGGTGTCATGCTCGGCAACGGCGATGACCGGCACCGAGCCTGTGCCCAATTCTGCCGCTAGGGAGGAGCGCAGCTGTCCGGCTGGCGTTCCCGGTTGAAGGACGGGGCCGAACCACGCCGCCGGCAAATCCAGCCGCCGCAGCAATGCGGCGTCCCACTCCCCTTTTATCGGATTGTACAGCTGGGTGGTCGTGGCGTTCGTAAATTCATTGTGCATGTCTCCGGTAAGGAAGTATCTCAGCAGATCCGGGATCATGAGAAACCGCTTCGCGTCGCGAAGCAGCGGAGAATCCGCCGCTTTCATCGCAAGCAGTTGATAAATCGTATTGAAAGGAAGGAACTGAATGCCGGTGCGGCTGTAAATGTCCGCGGACGGGATTTCTTCCAGCAGCTTCTCCATAACACCGTCCGTGTGGGAGTCCCGATAGTGATAAGGGTTGCCGAGCAGTTCGCCGTTCTTGCCTATGAGCCCGAAGTCCACCGCCCAGGAATCAATGCCGATGCTTTCCGGCTGGATTCCCTGCTGCTTCGCTTTGAGCAGTCCCTGCTTCATCTCATGGAACAATCGGAGGATATCCCAATGCAGCCGATTGCCTACCTGAACCGGGTCATTCGAGAACCGGTGTACCTCCGACACCTCGATTCGACTGCCGGACAAGCGGCCGACCAGCGCTCTGCCGCTGCTGGCACCCAAATCGTAAGCGATAACGGCCATGATCGGCACCGCCCTTTCATCCTTGTTCCCGTTTCATCAAAACATCCTGTTCGTACGTTTTGACTTCCGCCAGCCATGCCTCTCGCACAGGTACGCCCTGCTTCGCGCAATAGTAGTCCCATACCGCGCCGAACGGGTAAGACTTGAATTCTTCCGTCAACGCCAGCCGGGTCGTATAGTCGCCTTCAAGCTCTGCTTTCTTGATCGCTTCTACCGGCTCAAGCATCGCCCGAAGCAGCGCTTTGATCGTGTTGCGCGTGCCGATGACCCAAGCGGCGATCCGATTGATGCTTGCATCGAAGAAATCCAATCCGATATGAGTAACGTCAAGCAGCTCCCCGCGCACAAGCTCGCGTCCGATCTCCAAAAGCTCGTCGTCCATCACGACGACATGGTCGCTGTCCCAGCGCACCGGCCGGCTGACGTGCAGCAGGATTCCGCTGCTGAACAGCGCAAGCGAGGACAGTTTATTAGAAATCACTTCTGTCGGATGGAAATGCCCCGAATCAAGACAGATCAATTTGTTATTTTGAATGCCGTACCCCATATAAAATTCATGGGATCCCACGGTATACGCTTCCGCTCCGAGGCCGAACAGCTTGCTTTCGACGGTATCCAGGTTGTGTGCGGGATTGAGCGGCTCCGCAAACACCTCGTCGAGTGCCTCTTTTAACCGCCGGCGCGGGCCCATACGGTCTGCCGGACTATCCTTGAAGCCGTCCGGCACCCAAATATTCGTTACGCACGTTTGCCCAAGCTGTTCGCCGAAGGAAGCGCCGATTTTGCGCGAAGCTTTGCAATGATCGATCCAGAACTGCCGAATGGCCGGGTCAGGATGGCTCAGCGTAAACCCGTCCTTCGAATGATCGTGAGAAAAACAAGTCGGATTGAAATCAAGGCCGAGCCCCTGTTCCTTCGCCCAATCCACCCATCGTTGAAAATGACGCGGCTCCAGCTCGTCGAGATCCACTTGTTCGTCCGTATCGGCATAAATCGCATGCAGATTCACTTTATGCTTGCCGGGAATTAAGGAAAGTGCCCTCTCCAGGTCCGCTCGGAGCTCCTGCGGGGAACGGGCCGCACCCGGGAAATGTCCGGTTACCGAGATGCCTCCCGTTAACTCTTGGTTGCGGAACAGGAAGCCGCGCACGTCATCTCCCTGCCAGCAGTGAACGGACACTTTGATTTGCTCGAGCTTGCCTAGCGCTTCCTCCACATCAACACCGTGTGCCTCGTAAAGCTTCTTGGCCTCTTTGTAAGCTTGTTCCAGATTCGCATCCATACGGATACCCTCCTTTAAAAATGGAGATGGCTTTTAGCGGGGAAACGCGGCCGGCACGCCGCCGTCGATTGTGAGCATGCAGCCGGTCGTTTTTTCCGATTTGGAGGAAGCGAAAAAGGCGATCCCTTCGGCTATATCCCTCGGAAAAATGTTGACGAGCAAAGTCGTGCGCTTGCGGTAGTATTCTTCCAGCTGATCTGGCTCGATGCCGTAGGCGGCAGCGCGTTCTTGGCGCCAGCTGCCATTCCAGATCGTCGAGCCTTGCAGAATGGCATCGGGGAGGATCGAATTGACGCGGATGCCGAATTCTCCTCCTTCCGCTGCAATGCAGCGGGCCAGGTGAGCTTCCAGCGCCTTCGCTGCACTGTAGGCCGTTGCGTTTTTGCCCGCATATACGGAATTTTTGGAGCCAACGAACACCATGCTGCCCCCGAGCCCCTGTTCTTTCATTTGCTTGAATCCTTCTCGCGCGACGAGAAAGTACCCAGTGCCGAGAACGTTGATGTTAAGGTTCCATTCTTTCAGCGAGGTTTCGTCGAACGGACTTGAGGTGGCGAGGCCGGCATTGTTAACGATGATATCGACGCCGCCGTACGTCACTGCTGTCGCCGCGTAAGCGGCTTGCACGTCTTCCTCGCTCGTTACATCCATTTTGACGGCCAGCGCCCGGTTCTCGCCGTATGTTTCGTTTATTTCACCCGCAACTTTTTGTGCGCCTTCCAGGTTGAGATCGGCAAGCACAACGTGCGCGCCTTCCGAAGCGAGCCGGCGGGCTGTCTCGCTGCCGATGCCGCCTGCGCCTCCCGTAATAAACGCCACTTTGCGCGAGAACTCGGCTTCGGCCGGGGCCAGCGTCAATTTATAGAGCTCAAGCGGCCAGTACTCCACATCGTAGGACTCCTTTTCACTGAGCGAAACGAACCGTCCCAATGCAGACGCGCCCCGCATGACCGCGATGGCGCGATGATAGAGAGCGCCGCTTACTTTCGCCATGGCCCAGCTTTTGCCGGTGTTGATCATGCCGACGCCCGGAATCAGAATGACGCGCGGAGCCGCTTCCACCATAACGTCGCCTTCCTGTTGATTCCGATGAAAGTAAGCTTCGTATCTCTCCTTGTAGCCAGCAATTTGTTCCTTGAGCTTCACCTTCAAGCCTTCGATGTCCGCTGGATCCGGTATCCAATCTATGTAGAGCGGCACCGCTTTCGTATGGACCAGATGGTCGGGACATGCGGCACCGACTTGGGACAGCTCGGCGGAATCTCTGCTGCCGACAAATTGCAGAACGTCGGCCTCATCGTCGAAGGCGAGGATCATCTTCCTCCCGTCGCTCACCGCTCCGCGCACGACCGGCATAATATCGGCGGCGAACTGGCGGCGGACTTCTGCCGGAAGCGAGGGATGCTTGATGCCGCCAAATAGCTTCTCCTCGTTCACCCGGGCTTCTATGTATTTCTCTGCTTCCGTGATGATCCTGATCGTCTGCGCATAGCAAGCTTCCGAAGTGTCCCCCCACGTAACGAGACCGTGCTTTTCCATGAGCACCAGCTCCGCGTCCGGATTCGCCTTCACGCCTTCTGCGATCAGTTTGGATAACGTGAACCCGGGCCTGACATACGGAACCCACACGAAGCGGCTGCCGAAAATCTCGCGGGCGACCTCCTGGCCGTTATCCGCACAGCACAAACTGATGATGGCGTCTGGGTGGGTATGATCCACATGCTTGAAAGGCAGGAAAGCATGCAGCAGCGTTTCAATAGACGGCCGAGGATGTTTGGCATCCATCATGCAATGGGCCAAATAGGCGACCATCTCTTCATCGGACATTTCCTCACGCAGGATCAATGGGCGGATATCGTCCAGCCAGAGACCGGTAAAGTTAACCGCTTTCATACTCGCCAGGTCGGAGCCGCTTCCTTTCACGAACATGACTTCCCTCTCACGTCCGCGAAAATCCTTTATCACCGTTTTGCTGGATGTATTGCCGCCTCCCCAGTTACAGACACGCCGGTCCGCCCCGATGAGATTCGACCGATAGACCAATTGGTCCAAACACTCGTGCAGCTCGGAAGCATGTTCCCCATCCCATAAACTCTGTACCATCCCAGTCCCCTCCGGTTTTTGTTTCTGTTTGTTTTTACTTTACCATGTTTGTTTGTTTTTGGATATACAAAAATTTACTTCCGTATCGGTAGGATTCAAACCTTCCTTTAGCGAGCTGGCTGTTTCTTCCCATAAAAAAAGCCGTGAAAGCCCACTGGACATTTCACGACCCTGCCGCAGGTTAAGGCAAATAAAACACTTCCGGTAACGGTTTGATGGGAGCGGCCTCCTTAAAGTCGAAGGATCCTTCTACCATTTGGGAGGTTATGGCGTTCCACCTTTGACAGGGGCCGCTGTCGGCCATGTAAGCGAACGCAGCCTCTACGTCCCCACATTCGAAGCAGTAGAAAAATTGGTTGCCGTTCTGGAAGATGGAATAATTGGTGATCCCCGCTTTCGTGTGTTCTTCCAATACTTCTGGCCATGGTTCGAGATGCATCCGGATATAGTCCTCCAAATGCTCCTCCTTGATCGTCCACGTCCACGCAAATTTCCCGCTTCTCGGCATGAACCCCTCTCCTTTTCTTCAACGATAGCCTCTGTTTTGTGAATTGACACCGTTTCCATTTTCATACTACCATGGGGAAAACTGTTGTGGAAAGGCGGTGACCCGATTGGCTACCGTACCACCTCGCCTCGCTCCCGAGGACAGGCTGTTCATCCTGTCCAAGGTCTACCAATCCATCTCGCTTTACTTCGCCCACTGGGAGGCGTCCCCTCTCCGCAAGGAGGAGCTCGACGCGGAGTACGTCAAGCTGCTCCAGGAGACGGCACAGCTGGAGGACCCGATGCGGTTTACGCTTCAGCTGATGCGCTTCCTCGCCCGGCTGAATAACGGGCAGACCGCGTTCTTTCCTTCTCCTGAGCATGCCCCTCTTCCGCTCGGCCTGTCGGCGGTGCCAATTGGAGGCGAATGGGTCGTAACGGCCAGCCGGCATGCTGGTATCTCCATCGGGGATGCGATCCTTACTATAGAGGATCGGTCGCTGGACGACTGGTTCGCCGCGCTCCGGCAATATTATGCAGCGGGGCACCCGGAGGCGGCCAAGCGCCGGCTGCTCGACATGCTGGCCTTCGCCGTCCCAGCCGTCCTCCGCATCCGGCTCGAAACGCCGGACGGCGAAGTCCGCGAGCTGCACGTCGACCGGACAGAGGGCGAGCCGGACCCGCACCGCCTCCCGTCTCTCCGCCCCTCTATCCGCTGGGCGGACGACGAGCGGACGGCTACCCTCCTGCGCATCCCGAGCTTCGCCGATCCGGCCTGCGAAGAGGAGGCGCTCGCTCTGGTCCAGTCGCACAAGCATGCTCCTGCCCTGATCGTCGACATCCGCGGCAGCGAAGGCGGCCTAACGCCCGAGAAGCTGGTGCGGGCGCTAATGGACCGGCCGTACCGCTTCTGGGCCGAATCGACGCCCGTCACGATCGGCATTCACGCGCTGCAGGCCGCCAAAGGCCTCGACACCGCCTACTACGATGCCGGCATGCTGCTGCGTCCGGCTTCCCGCAAGCCCGATCCGGCCGCGTACGACGGAGCGCTCGTGCTGCTCACGGACCGCGGCACCGGCTCGGCGGCCGAGGAGTTCGCTCTCCCATTCCGGGACAACGGGAGAGCGCTCCTCATCGGAGAGCCGACCCGCGGCTCCGCCGGCCAATCGTTTACTTACCGATTCAAGAACGGCATGTCGGTCCGGATCGGAACGAGCCGGGTCTACCTGCCGGACGGAAGCCCGCTCGAAGGCGTAGGCATCGTCCCCGACCGGCTCGTCTCGCCGAGCCGGCTGTCCCTCTGCGAGGCGCACGATCCCGCGCTTGACGAGGCGCTCGCCTGGCTCCGGTTCGAGCGGCCGGACGCGATCCGGCAAGGGGCGGCCGAAGCCGCCTCCGCAGCGGACGGCCCCCCGGATCCTGTCTCGCTAAGCTGATCGCGAGCATGTCCGCTTCCGCCGCGCACGCACGGCAAACAGCCCTTCGGCTCGAAGCGAAGGGCTGTTTGCCGTCCGGCCGTCCGGCTGCTCTACAGCGGCGCGGACGGCTGGAGGCTAGAAGTCTTTGCGGCGGAACGCGCGCAGACCCAGCGCGAGTGCGGCAGCCATATAAGCCACCGCATACCAGACGAACAAGCCGGAGGGGATTTGGCCGCCGAACAGGCCGAGGGGGCCGTCTCCGAGCGAAATAAGCCCCTGCAGCTCCTTTAGATGGAAGAGCGCGTCGAGCATTTTGCGCTGCAAGCCGTCCACCGGCATCGCCAGCGAGAGCAGGCCGGTGATCGTCGACAGCGAGCGCAGGACCGGCTCCTCGAGCGGCAGCGAGGAGACCACCTTCTCGATCATGCCGCCAAGCCAGCCTCCTCCATACAGCATCGTCATGAACACCCCGTTGCCGAGCGCGGAAAAGTAGCACGAGCCCAGCATGGAGACGGACACGAGCAGAGGAACGGCCGAAGCGAACAGCAGATACGCCTTGACCAGGGAAGCGGCGTCTCTCGGCACGGCGGCATACAGGCCCGTGATCACGACGATGGCTGCGAACAGGAGCAGCGCATAGGCGGCTCCCAGCGAGACATAGCCGACCCAGCGGCCGGCGTACCAATGCCAACGCGGCACCGGCCGGGGCAGCAGCGCCTGGAAAACTCCCTGCTCCGCTTCTCCGGCGACCGAGGAGAACGAGCTGAAGATCGAGAGGAAGGCGATGACGAAGGAGCCGAAGAAGAAGCCGAGCATCAGCGTAAACGAGCCGATGGAGAAGCGCTGGACAATCGCCTGTCCCCCGTTCGGGTCGAAGCCGGAGTAGGAATTCGCCTCGTGTCCAAGCGTTTTGGCCAAGAACCAGAAGGCGGCCAGGAACAGAATCGTAAGCAGCAGCGTCAGCAGCATGACCCGCTTGCGCAGCAGCTCCTTCCAGGTCATGAGGATAATGGTCTTCATCCGCGTTCCCCCCTGTGGCTCAGTCCCGAGACCGCGCTCATGAACCACTCCTCGAGCCGTTCCTTAATCGGCATGGCTTCGTACAGCGTCATCCCCTGCCCGACGATGAGCGCGTTCAGCCAGCCGACCTGCTCCTCGTTCTCAAGCTCCGCCTCCAGCCAGACGGCGTCCGCTACGCCCGCGCCGGCGGGCATTCTCCCGCTCTCCTCCGCGAGCGTAACGGGGAGGCCAGTCTCCTCCCGCAGCCAGGTCAGCAGAACAGGAGCAAATCCGCTGACCCGAAACCGCCAGCGGACCCGCTCCTGGAGCATCTCCGAAACTTTGCCCTGCCGCAGTACCTCTCCGTTGTTGAGGAGCGCCATCCGGTCGCAAAGCACCTCCACATCCTCCAGCAAATGCGAGTTGAGGAAGATGGTCTTGCCCCGCTCCTTCAGCCGTTCCAGCAGAGCGCGAACCTCCATCCGGCCGATCGGGTCGAGTGCGGACGACGGCTCGTCCAGGAAGACGATGGGCGGATCGCTCACGAGCGCGCAGGCAAGCCCGAGACGCTGCTGCATCCCTTTGGAGTAATGCTTGACCCGGTCCCGGCCCCGCAGCCCGATGCCGACCTCCGCCAGCAGCTCCGGAATCCGCCGGGCTGCGGTTGCCCGGTCCACGCCGCATAACCGAGCGTGCAGCTGCACCACTTCCTCTCCCGTCAACCATTCCTGGTACCGGTACAGCTCTGGCAGGTATCCGATATACCGCTTCGCTGCCAGCGAGCCGATCGGCTCTCCTAGGAGACGGGCTTCTCCCCGCGTCGGAGTCATGAGGCCGACCAGCATCTTGACGAATGTGCTCTTGCCCGCCCCGTTGGGGCCAAGGAAGCCAAAGGCTTCCCCTTTCCCTACGGCGAGCGTGACGTCGCGGCAGCCGCGGCCGTTGTCGTATTCCTTGGTCAAGCCGACCGCGTCGATTGCCGCTGTCGTCATGAAGCCATCAGCTCCTTAATTTTATTCAGCATCGCTTCTTTAGTCATATACACGTTGCCGCCGTTCAGCGAGTACAGCCGGCCGTCCTTCACCCAGGTGGCGTCCAAGCGAACCTCGTTGCCGTAATCGTTCGTCTGGAGCAGCACCTTCGTTCCGTTCAACGTGATCTGCTCGATCACTCCGTCGGATACGACCGGCACCGGCAGCTCACCGGCCAGAATCTTGCTCTTCTGCAGCCCCGTCTTCAGATGATCGGGCAGCAGCGGGAACTGCAGCACGGCGTCCAGCGCTTCCTCCACGGGGATGGACGGATCGACGGTCACGGTCGGCAGCTTGCTCTGCGTAAACGAAGCCCACTCGCGTTCCTTGCTGCGCAGCTGCAGGCTGACGGTTTCGGGAACGTTCAGCGTAATCGGCTTGCCCCCTATCGAAGCCGGCAGCAGCATGCTTGCCCCGAGGCGCTTCATCGCCTTGTTCACCTCATCGACGTCCAGTCGGAGACTCAGCGTCTGAGAGGGAATGACGTAGAAGGTCTCTTCCTCTCCTGTCGGCTCGCCCGCCGGACGGAAGCCGAGTTTGCCGGCAATTTGGTCTTTGGACATTGGCCCCGACAGCGCCCCCGATTCGTTCGTAAACGTGCCGAATCGGTTCAAGGCCTCGGCGCGCTGGCCCTCGGTCACGCGGTTAAACAGATTCATCAGCTCGTCTTCCTTGACGACGGTCATCTCTTGCATCCGGAATTGGTTCAATATAGCGGCAAGCGCGTTGTTGCCCACCGGCGTCGCCAGAATCGCTCCGAACAGGCACGCCGACGCGGCGGCCAGCACCCATTTGCGGCGCCGCTTCCCTCTGCGCCGCTCGGACCGCTCTTCGGCCGTCGGCTGTGTCCGGCCGAGCGTCGGTGCCAGCGGCTCGGGCTTCTCGCCCGCTGCCGGTATAGAGACGCTCCCTGCGTCTCCCCGTGCAGGCTGGCCGCCTTCCGAGGCAAGGGCCGTGCCGTCCGCCCGGCCCGCCGGCCAGGACGCCCATCGCGGATGGGCCGGCTCGTCGCCAAGCTTGCTTTGCAGCTTTTTCCAGGCCTCGTCCGTTCGCAGCTTGTCGTCATTAGGATCGAATGGATTGGTTGGCATCCTTGATCGTCCTCCTTTTCTAAATGAAAGGACCTTAGTCCCTCTGCGGCATCGCTTTGGCGGCAGTTTGGCGGAGTCTCTTGGTCGCCCGGTGCAGCATCGTGCCGACCAGCGGCTGGCGCATATCCAGCTGCTGGGCGATCTCCTCGTAGCTGTAACCGGAATACCGGAGAAGCAGCGCCTGCCGGTCTCGCTCGGGCAGCTCCTCCAGCCAGTTCCGTACCTCCTCCTGCTCGCTTAGGCGGAGCAGCTCCTCCTCGCCGGAGGGAGCTCCCTCTCCCTCGAACAGCAGCTCCTGCTTGCTTTGCAGCCGCCGCTCCCTTGCTTTCTTGTCCAAATAATCGTAGCCGGCCCTTGTGAGCACGCGGTGCAGCCATGCGCCTAGCGCCCCGGGGTCGTCGGGCGGGTTTCGGTACAATTTAAGGAACACTTCCTGTGCCAGGTCGTCCGCCGCCGCTTCATCCCGCACGAGCGCGACGAGCTTCCGTCTGACCACCGGATAATGTTCGTAGAATACAGTTCGGAATTGATGGGATTCCGGAATCTCCATTTCCTTTGCCTCCTTTCGGCTGCAGCTATAAGGAAGACGGTCTCCGTCCCCTGTTTGTATCAGCTTGCTCCGAAAAAAAATGTGCCGTCTCCCAAGTCTACCATGATCGCGCAGCCCCCGCCGCTGGAAATGGCCGGCTGGCCCCGCGGTCGTCCCGCCGCTCGGCACAAAAAAAGCCTGTCCCTCCGCGGAACAGGCCTCGCGGAAGGACAGGCGGCCGGCAGATGCGGACAACTCGTCCGCCCTCCCCCGGGAGCTTGCAAGAGCGCTACGCCTTCATCCCGGTGAGCGCGATGCCCTCGATAAAGTAGCGCTGCAGCAGGACAAACAGCAGAATCATCGGAAGCGCGGCCATCATTGCCCCCGCCATGAGCAGCGGATAATCAGTCGCGTGCTGCCCCTGGAACGTCGCGATGCCGACGGGCAGCACCCGCATCGTATCCGAGCTCGTCATGATGAGCGGGTAGAAGAAGTCGTTCCACGACGCGAGAATCGTGAAGATGGCGAGCGAGACGAGCGCCGCTTTGGACAGCGGCAGATAGATGCGCCAGAAGATGCCGAAGATCGAGCAGCCGTCGATTTTGGCCGCCTCGTCGAGATCCTTGGGCAGCGACAGGAAGAACTGCCGCAGGAGGAACGTCCCGAAGGCACTGAAGATGCCGGGCACGATCAGAGCATAGAACGTATCCAGCCAGCCCAGCTTCAGCATGATGAAGAAGCTCGGGATGAGGACGATCTGCGAAGGCACCATCAGCACCGTGAGGATGCCGAAGAACAGAATGTTTTTGCCCGGGAACTGGAGGCGGGCAAAGCCGTAGGCGGCAAGCGAGCAGAGCACAAGCTGGCCGGCCGTCCGGCCGAGCGTGACAAGCACCGAATTCAGAAAGTAGCTGCCGAACGGGATTTTCTCCCAAACCTTAATGTAGTTCTCCCAATGCCATTCGTGCGGGAGAAAGGTCGGCGGAATCTGCATCGATTCCCCGAACGACTTGAGCGAGGTCGAGAGCATCCAGAAGAAGGGCAGAAGCATGACAATGGCGCCCAGAAGCAGCAGCAGATGAATGGCGAACGGTTGACGTCTGGTCTTGGCAGCAAGCTGCATGATCTCCCCTCCTTATTCGTAATGAACCCATTTTTTTTGCAGATACATCTGCAGGGCGGTCATGAGCAGCATGAACACCGACAGAATCCAGGCCTGTGCAGACGCATAGCCCATATTGAAATACTTGAACCCGCTCTCCCAGACGCCGAAGACGACGGTTCGCGTCGCGTCGAGCATCGTCTGGTCCTTCCCGAACATAATGAAGATCAGGTCGAATACCTGGAGCGAGTTGATGAGCGAGATGACAAGCACGAAGAACAGGCTGGGGCTCAGGAGCGGCACCGTAATATGAAAGAACTTGCGCACGGCGCTGGCGCCGTCGAGCGAAGCGGCCTCGTAATAGGTCGAGGAGATGCCCTGCAGCCCCGCCAGCAGAATGACGGCGTTATACCCGATGCTCGACCAGACGCTGACGAGGATGATGGACAAGAGCGCGAGCGTATCGTCGAACAGCCAGTTCGGCTGCGGCAGATGCACCAGCCCGAGCAGATAGTTCAGGAAGCCGAATTCGGAATTGAACAGCCACCGCCAGACCATGCCCGAGGCGATCGGCATCGTCACGACCGGGATAAAATAAAGCATCCGGTAAACCGGCCGCCCTTTGATCGGCGCGTTCAGCAGCACCGCCAGCAAGGTCGCCAGGAAGACGCTGAGGGGCACCGAGATGAAAGTGAACGCTAACGTATTGACCAGCGAGCGGAGAAACTGCTCGTCCTTCATTAGATCGGCGAAGTTTTGCAGGCCGATGAAGGTCGGCGTCGACAGCCCGTCCCACTTGGTTAGGGAAAAGCCGAGCGACGCGATCGAAGGAAGCGTATAGAAGAGCGCGAGTCCTAGAACGACCGGGGCGATAAACGCGTAACCCCAGATTGCCTCCTCCACCGCCATGCGGGAGCGCTTGCGCCGGACGATTCTCTCCCGGGCCTCGTGCCCGGCGCTGCCCGGCGCCGTCAGATTCTTCGTATTCCTCATGCTGTCACCACCCATTCGATAGTATTGGTTTCGCCCTCTTTCCCTTTTCTAGCCTTCGCGTTCCTTGGCAAGGATCTCGTTCATCCGGCGGGCGGTCTTGTCCGCCGCCTCGTCGATGGTCGTCTTGCCCATGAAGGCCTTCTGGATCTCCTTGGTCTCCACGTCCTGCCATTCGATCGTGCTCTTGGAGATCGGATACGGAACGCCGAACTTGAGACTATCGACGAATACTTGGAGGTTGAGCGACGGCAGCGAGCGCAGCCATCCTCCCTCCGTCCCCTTGTAGGCCGGGATGCTGAAGCCCGAGTCGGCCACCAGCTTGTTGCCCGCCTCGCCGGTCAGTTCCTGAATAAGCTCCCACGCCTCCTGCTCGTGCGCGGTCTTCTTGTTCATCGCCCAGCTGAGCCCGTGGACAATCGTCGCTTTTTGCTTGCCGGCCGGCAGGGGCGCCACGGCCAGCTTGTCCCCGAGCAGCTCGTGCAGCTGCGCCGCTTTAACCGAAATGCCGGGCAGCATGGCGGCTTTGCCGGAGCCGAAAAGCTGCATCGGCTCAGTCTCGAGCTGCTGCTGGGCCGTTGGCGAGATGCCCGCGTCCATTGCCTGTTTGACCCACGTAAGCGCTTGCTTCGTTTCCGGCAGATCGAAGCCGGATTTGGTCTTGTCCTCGCTGATCATATACCCGCCGGCCTGGTGGATGAAATTATAGTAGCCATCCTGGTTGGCGGCGGGAGCCACCATGCCGTAGATGCCGTTCTCTTTGTCGGTCAGCTTCTCGGCTGCGGCTTTCATGTCGTCCCAGGTCCAGGTTTCGTCGGGATACGGAAGCTTCTTGCGGTCGAACAGCTCCTTGTTGTAGAAGAGTCCGATCACGTCCTGGAAATAAGGGACGCCGTACAGATGCTTGTCGTACGTGTACATATCCACGAGTGTTTCCGTGTACTGGTCCACCGGGAATTTGTCCCGTTCGACGAGCGGCTGCAAATCCTTCAGCAGCCCCGAATTGACATATTGGTAAAAATTCGGGCCGTTCATCCAGAACACGTCTGGACCGCCCTTACCCGCGAGGCTTGTCCTAAGCTTGCTCCAATAATCGGCAAAGGGCGTATAGGTGACGTTCACCTGCACGTTCGGATGCTTGGCTTCATAAGCCGCCACCGTCTTCTGGATCACGTCCTTCAAATTCTCGTCCCAGAGTGCCAGGTTGAGCGTAACCTTGCCGCTCCCTCCCTCTGAGCTTCGGGAGCTGCATCCGGAAAGCGCTAACAGAACGATCAAAACGAAAAGTCCGCATGTACGGAGGCCGGTTCTCTGCTTCATAGGTCGCCTTCCTTTCTGTACGTGAATTTGCGAATAAGTCAGAAGATTCAAAATATGTGTATTATGTTATAAAAGATTTGTCGAATTTGTCAACTTGACAGAAGAACGGGGACTTCCGACAGGCGGCAGTCCCCGTTCCTTGAGCGCAATTAGCAGAACAGATGATGACGGTGGTGCTTTCTTTTGTGCTTCCGGCGCTTCTTGTGCTTTTTGCAGACAACCAGCACCTTTTGACCTGGCTTCAGCTTGATTTTTTTGACATGGTGACCCATACCCATTCGGTATCCCTCCCTTACTCCTTAGATAAAGCCATCTTATGCGGACAGCTCCGAAAGGAATGGACCAACCGCCATGGTGGAATTTCCTATTCTGCCGGCCCGCCGCTGCCAGGATAGCGGAACGGCCCCGTTCCGTGGTAGACTAAAAGCGATTCCGGCGGGCGGAATGCCCGTCCGACAAGAAACGGAGAGATGGCGATGGCAGGCGAGGAATGGACTTGGCGGTGTGCGGACGGCACGGGCATGCACGCCCGGCTGTGGCCGGGGAAGGCGGACACAGTCCGCGCCGTCGTCGGCATCGTGCACGGCATGGGCGAGCATGCGGGACGCTACGAGCATGTGGCTGACTTTCTGACGGGAGAAGGCTTTGCCGTGCTTGCCTTTGACCAACGGGGCCACGGGCGTACGGAGGGGCTTAGAGGGCATGCGCCCTCGTATGAGGCGCTCCTCGAAGGGATAGACCGGATGCTGGAGGAGGCCGATAAGCGGTTTCCCGGGGTACCGAGGTTCCTGTACGGCCACAGCATGGGTGGAAATGTCACGCTCAATTATTTGCTGAGACGGAAGCCGGCGCTGACCGGCGCGATCGTCACGGGGCCATGGCTGAAGCTGGCGTTCGATCCACCAGCCGGAATGGTGGTCATCGGCCGGCTGCTCGAGAAGGTCTATCCCCGGTTTCTGAACAACCGGCCGATGAACGCCGAGCACCTGACCAGCGACCCCGAGATGAAGAAACGGTATTACGGGGACCCGCTCGGGCATGGCAAAATCTCCGCCGGCTTCTACTTCGGCATGCGGCGGGCCGGGGAATGGGCACTTGCTCACGCGGACGAGCTGACCGTGCCGCTGCTCGTCATGCACGGCGGCGACGACAAGGTGACGTCGCAGGCCGCAAGCCGGGCGTTCGCGGAGCGCGCCGGCTCTCTCTGCACCTACGTCGACTGGCCCGGCTTCCGGCATGAGCTGCAGAACGAAACGAGACGGGCGGAGGTGCTCGGCCGCATGCTGGAGTGGCTGAACGGGCGGCTCGCGGCGGAAGGACGAGTGTGAGTCCGAACGACTGTCCTAAAGAACGGCAAACTAGCGAAATCGGCCCATGATTCCGCTAGTTTGCCGTTCTTTTCTATTTGCCTGCAAGCGCCGTCCGGGAGTAAGATAAAGGTCTTGCCATCATCGGCGAACAGGAAGGGGTTAAGATGTATCATGTCTTCATTATCCAAACCGAAAACGATCGTTCTGCTGACCTTCCTCGTGCTGGTCTGGGGCTTGTCCTGGCCGATTTATAAACTGGCACTCCCTTATACGCCGCCGCTGCTCTTCGCCGGCATGCGGACGCTTCTCGGCGGCCTTCTGCTGGCAGCGGTTCTGCTGCCCCAGCGGGCCAAGATCCGCTGGCGGGCGAACTGGCGCATTTATGTGACGTCCGGATTCTTCAATGTCCTCGTCTTCTACGGGCTGCAGACGGTCGGCCTCCAGTATATGCCCGCCGGCCTGTTCTCCGTCCTGGTCTATCTGCAGCCGGTACTCGTCGGACTGCTCGCGTGGCTGTGGCTCGGTGAGGCGATGACGGTCCGCAAGGTCATCGGGCTGCTGCTCGGCTTTGCCGGCGTCGGCGTCGTCAGCGCGGGTGGGTTCCACGGCCATGTCGCAGCGGTTGGAATCGTCTTCGCTCTCTTGACCGCCGCCGGCTGGTCGGTCGGAACCGTCTATGTGAAGCGGGTGAGCGGGCGCGTCGATCCTTACTGGCTCGTCGCGCTCCAATGCATCCTTGGAGGAGCAGTGCTGACCGGGGCAGGCGCCTGGACGGAAAGCTGGTCGGCCATAACGTGGAATGCGCCGTATGTGGCCGGGCTCCTGTTCGGCATCGTGCTGGGCATCTCGGCTTCGTGGATCGTCTACTTCACGCTCGTGCGGGCCGGCGACGCCAGCAAGGTCGCTTCCTTCACCTTCCTGGTGCCACTCCTGTCCGTCTTCAGCGGGACGCTGTTCCTTCAGGAGCCTTTCACCCTTTATTTGGTGTTCGGCCTCGTGCTGATCGCCGTCAGCATCTATCTGGTTAACAAGGCTCCGGCGGGAACGGCATCGATCCGGCAGCCGGATCTCCGGTCCTCCGCCGCGCGGCACGGATGATGCGGAAGGCAGCTTGTCCGGCCAACAGGCCGGACCGGCGGAGAAGCCCCGATTTGCCCGCCTGCGGAGCCGCGCCTAGCCGCCAAAAGACCCCGTTCTCGCCGGTTTTTGCCGGTGCGAGAACGGGGTCTTTGCTTTGTTTAGGAGGCGATCAGTCTTGACGCTCCGTATTCCAATCCACGAGACAGGAGCCTTCGTAGCCGTCGGTCTCCTTGGCTTCCTCCAGCCGCTCGCGCATCGCCTCGTCGTCCGGCAGCTCGGCGACCAGCTTGACGGCAGGCTGACGGAATTCGACTCGTCCCTTCGGGTGTTGCCGCATGTCCTCCGATTCCCCTTCCTCATCTTGGGTACTCGATTAGGATGAGCGGCGGACGGGCCGATTATTCCGCTCCGGCCCCGGCTGCTTCCGGTTGTTGCTTGCGGCCGAGCAAATACTTGAGCAGCGGCGGCGTCACCATCGTGGAGACGATGACGACGATGACGATGGTGGTGAAGTAGCTCGGCAGGAGCAGACCCGCCTCCATGCCGATCGCGGCAAGAATGAGGGCGACCTCGCCCCGGGAGATCATGCCGGCCCCGATCGTGACCGAGGAGTGCCAGCCGAATCCGGTCAGCTTGGCGCCGAGCCCCGAGCCTGCCAGCTTGGAGAGGATCGCGACGACGGACAGCAGGACAATGATCGGCAGCTGGCCGGACAGGCCGGCGAACGTTACATTAAGGCCGATACTGACGAAAAAGACGGGCACGAAGATCGTATAGGCGACCGGCTCGAGTCTCTTCTCCACTTCATGCTTGAATTCCGTCTGCGAGATCGCGATGCCCGCTGCGAATGCGCCGATGATTCCTGCGACGCCAAAATAGTCTGCCGTGAAGGAGAAGAAGAGACAGATCGCCAACGCGATACTGAGTACCGGCTCCGTAATTTGCAGTGGCGCAAGCTTCCGCATCAGCCACGGTACGGCCTTCCAGCCGAGCAGCGCGATCAGGACGAAGAACAACACCTTCTTGCCGATGACAAGCCCGAGCCCGACATCGGCGGTTGTGAGGACGCTCATCAGTATGGCGAGCGCGACGACGACGACGATATCGTCGACCAGCGCGGCACCGAGCACCGTCGTACTCTCCCTGCTCTTCATCTGGCCGAGCTCCTTGAACGTCTGCACCGAGATGCTCACGGACGTGGCGGACAGCAGGAGTCCGAGGAAGAGAGCCTGACCCATGTCCATGCCGATCGCGAGTCCCGAAACGTAGCCTGCAGCGAGCGGAAGCACGATGCCTCCGAGCGCCACCGCCACCGAAGCGTTGCGGTTTTCGTTCAGATCCTTAAGATCGGTTTCTAGACCCGCGAAGAACATTAGCAGCAGGACGCCGATCTCGCTGAACGCCTCCAGCGCGCTTGAGCTCTGGACCCAGTTGAGCACCGCCGGCCCGATCAGAACCCCCACGATCAATTTGCCGAGAACCGACGGCTGTCCTAGCCGGACCGCCCAATCCCCCGCAAGCTTGGTGCAAATAATGATTATGGCCAATTGAAGAATCAGTTCCATCCTATCCATCCTTTCTCTTGCTCGTATGCCCGGAAAACGACAAAAAGAGCCTGTCAAATGACAGGCTCCTCCGGTGCAGCGTATTCTATTCACTCTCTATACCATAACATAATTCCGGCCCGGGTTCAACGAAACGGGATGCCTCCCAGCTGTCCGGTCGCCAAATCCCCGAACGGCGAGCCGTAGCGGGGGGCCGACCGCAGCAGCTCCCGCACCTCTTCCTCGCTGAGTTCGCGGCGCCGCCTGACGGCTTCGACGATCCGGGGAAGCAGGTGAATGTCCCCGGCGCTGGCGAGCCCGGTCAGCGTCCTGTTGCCGAGAACGAACGAGACGGCGCGGTCCACATACTCCGGCTCGTCGAAGGGCTCGTACCAGGTGGCGTAGCGTCGGTCTTCCTCGCTCTTCCACGGCCCTCGTGCCACCGCCTTGATGACCATCAGGCCGGCATCCTGGTGCCGCACCTCCGTCTCAAGCTCCTGGAACGCGAGGCGGTAATCGGCATTGCTGTACAGAATGAAGTTCAGCGGCGTCAGCACGGTGTCGAACGGAAACCGGCGGAGCGCCTCAAGGTGGACCGATGGAGCAAGATGACCGTGGCCCGTAATCCCGATATGCTTCGTCAGCCCCTGGTCGCGCGCTTCGATGAGCGCCTCGAGCGCTCCTCCCGGCGCCGTCACTTCGTCCAGCTCCTCGAACGTCTTCACCGCGTGCAGCTGGAGCAGGTCAACCCGGTCGACCTGCAGCCGGGTAAGAGACCGTTCGATCTCGCGCTTCGCGTCGTCCCGCTTGCGCTCCAGCGCCTTGGTCGCCAGGAAGATGCGGTTCCGGATCCGGCCCATCCAGGGGCCGAGCCTCAGCTCGGAGTCCCCGTAGCTGGAAGCGGTGTCAAAATGGTTGATGCCGGCATCAAGCGCATACTGAATGGAGGCGTCGGCCTCCTCCTGCGTCACGTCGCCGAGACTGGCGGCGCCATAGATGACCACCGAGCTGTGGTGATCGGTCCGGCCCAGCCGGCGCGTCTCCATACGTTCGTTCATCGGTTCTACCTCCCTTTTCGCTCCCCCCCGGCGTACTTGCCCTGACGCGCCCGGTGGTGCAATGAATACGTCCTTCGTCGCAGCTTCGCTGCAGCCTGCCTGTCCACTTCCTGCCGGGGGGCGTCTCAGGCGGGGGGCCCGCCTCCGCCCATCGGGAACTGTGCCAGCGTACGGATCGGGTGCGGCCGGAACCGGACAATTGCCGCCGTCTCCACCTGGACTTCGCCCGGGCGGTACCATTCGGCGAGCCGCACAAGCGCTTCGTCCGTCTGCTCGGCCGTGAGGCCCATCGCCAGCGTGCAGTGCGGCGCCCAGGCACCCGGCCGGTAATACGAGCGCAGGACGGGCGCGAACTCGGCCGCAAGCGCATGGTAAGCCCCATGCGCCTCGACGAGCGCCTCCGTCACGTCGGGAGCGGCATAGACGACGCCCTCCTCCGTCCGGAAGCAGCCGAGAGAGGCCATCGTCACCCGCAAGGCCGGCGTCTCGGCGGCAAATGCCTGGAGCGTGCTCTCCAGCCGGTCCAGGTCGACCTCCCCGTCATATACGGCCAGCGATAGATGCGGCCGGGTACCCTGTGCGAACAGGTCCTCCCCGAGCCCTGCAGCAGCCAGCCTCGAGCCAATCTCCCTCAGCTCCTCTTCCGCACGGTTTTCCAAAAACAGCTCAATGGCGATCCCCATCTTTCGATTTCCTCGTTTCATGTAGACGGGACACCCGCCGTTTCCAACATGATTTCCATACGAAGTTGCCAAACTCCTGCTTTTGGAAGCGCCGGGCTTCGGTCCTGCATTTTTTTGCCGCTATTCCATTAACGAAAGCGATAAACCTTATACTCTCCGTTCGAGGAAGAGTACTTAAGGAGATTGCCGTCCTGAGGGGTTCCTTCAAAATAAGCGCCGATGCAGCCGGTCGTGCATCTATGTCCAGAGATGAGTATAGGCTCGCCCGATGCTCCGTGCTGCTCCTTCAGCCAGTCCATGAACGTGAACACTCTCCGGATGAACAGCCTGATCTCCTCTACTCCGGAGTACAGCGTGGGGTCGGGAATGCCGCCCGCCATTGTGACCTTGCTCCTCAACTGTCCGTCCGCCTCGCCCAGATCGAATACATCCAGCCTTGCGTCCGTGACGGCTTGTTTCCCCGCGATCCTCTCGGCCGTCTGCACGGCTCTCTCCTGGGGAGAGGAATAGACGGAAGCGAAGCTTACCCCGCTTAGCTGCTCCCTTAACGATTCCGCCTGCTCGATTCCCCGCTCATTTAAAGGCAGTCCCTGCCTGCCCTGCAGCCTTCCCTCCTTGTTCCAGTCGGTCTGTCCGTGCCTGACCACGTAGATCATCGTCTCTCTCCTCCAGTTACCTACTCGCTGCCTTTGGATAGGCCCAGCTAACAGAAGGATACCATAAATTGGGTCTGCCTCCCCGGCATCCTGCTTTTGTTTATAAGCTCTTTTTATCCTCGAGGGGAACGGCTATACTGGTTGGAACAAAAAAAGTGCCTGCTTAGCAAAGGAGGAACCACCCATGTCCCACTCGATCCGATACCCGCAGCCGCTGAAACGGGGCGACCGCCTGGCGGTCACCGCACCTTCGAGCGGAGTAGACCATACGCTTCACCCCTTGTTGGACGAAGCGAAGAGCCGGATGGAGGGGCTGGGCTTCGCCGTCGTCGAAGGCGAGGCGCTCCGGTCGAACGTCAAGTGCGTCAGCGCCTCTAAGGAAACGAGAGCCGAAGAGCTCCAGCGGCTGCTGACGGATGACGAGATCCGAGCCGTCATTCCCCCGTGGGGCGGCGAGTTCCTGATGGAGCTGCTCCCTCTTCTCGACTGGGAGCGGCTCCGGCAGAGTCCGCCCAAATGGATTCACGGCTACTCCGACATCAGCACGCTTACCTTCGCCTATACGCTCGCGACGGGGTATGCTTCCTCACACGGACCGAACTATATCGATCTGCGGGCGCCGGAATGGGACCCTGTCACCGCGCGCTGGCTGGACGTTCTCGGCACCCCGGCGGGCGGAAGCGTACGGCAGCGATCCTCGGCTCTCTACCAGGCGGAGTGGAACTTCGCGAAGCCCGGCTTCCAGCTGGACACGCCGACGACCTGGACAGTGCTGGGACACGAGGGAGATGCCGCGCATACCGAGCGGGCCTCTGGCCGTCTGCTCGGCGGCTGTCTCGACACGATCAGCCGGCTGGCTGGCACGCCGTATGCGCCGGTCGAAGCGTTCGTGCGGCAGACATGCGCGGATACCGGGGTGCTGTGGTATTTGGAGAGCTGCGAGATGAACGCGGCCGAGCTGTACCGAAGCCTTTGGCAGCTGCGGCAGTGCGGCTGGTTCGCCGGCGCGGCGGGCGTCCTCTTCGGCAGACCCGCCGGGTATTCGCCGACCAAGGACTTCGAGCTGACGGACGCGCTGGAGGCGGTCTTCGGCGATCTGAACATCCCGGTCGTTTACGGAGCCGACATCGGCCATGTCCCGCCCCAGCTGACGCTGGTGAACGGAGCTATGGCCGAGCTGAAGGCGGAGCAAGGCGGCGGCGAGCTCACCATGACGTTCCGATAAGCGGCAAGCAGCTAGAGGCTTGGACAAACGGCGATCTGCCATCGGCTTCCGGCAAATAGCGCCGGCGAGCCCTCGGAGCCGATCTCACTCCTATTCGCCGTTCCTGTCTATCCCTGGCCCTGAGCCGCTGCTCGCACCGGCACCGCCGCCCGGAGCACAAAAAAAAGAAACCTGACGACGGACTTGCAGGTCCGTTGTCAGGTTCCTTGGCGTTCCGGCGTCTCCGCCGCCGGAGCGGGTTTAGCGCAGCCCCGTGAGGACGAGGCGTGACGCTACTTGAGATTCTCGGGGTTCAGCTGCTCCAGTTCAGGCAGCACGAATCGGCCGTCCTTGCGGATCAGCTTGCCGTCGAACCAGATCTCGCCGCCGCCGTATTCCGGCCGTTGGATATTGACCATATCCCAGTGGACCGACGATTGGTTGCCGTTAAAAGCGTCGTCGTAGCATTGGCCAGGCGTGAAGTGGAAGCTGCCGTCGATCTTCTCGTCGAACAGAATGTCCTTCATCGGCTCGCGGATGAACGGGTTGACCCCGATCGCGAATTCGCCTACGTACCTGGCGCCCGCATCCGTATCGAGAATCTTGTTGATCCGTTCGGTATCGTTCGCCGTCGCACGGACAATCTTGCCGTTCTCGAACTCAAGGACGACGTTCTCGAACGTGAAGCCGTTATACGGCGTCGGCGTATTGTACGAGATGGTTCCGTTCACCGAATCCTTGACCGGTGCGGTGAACACCTCGCCGTCCGGAATGTTGTTCTCACCGGCGCATTTGACCGAGCCGATCCCCTTGATCGAGAAGGTCAGATCGGTTCCCGGCCCCTTCAGCTGCACGACGTCCGTCCGGTCCATAAGCGCCTTGAGGGGATCCATCGCCTGCGACATTTTGCCGTAGTCGAGCGTGCAGACGTCGAAGTAGAATTGCTCGAACGCCTCCGTGCTCTGTCCGGCGAGCTGGGCCATGGAAGGCGTCGGGTAGCGGAGGATGACCCATTTGGTCTCCTTCACGCGTGTCTGGAGATGGACCGGATGGGTGTACAGCGAGGAATACATCCCCATCTTGTCCGACGGCACGTCCGCCATCTCGTTGATGTTCGAGCCTCCGCGGACCGATATGTACGCCTGCATCTGCTTCATCTGGTAGGTGTCGAAGTCCGCCCACGTCTTGAGCTGCTCCTCGGTCGCGCCCAGCAGCAGCTGTCGGGTGACCGCCTGTTCCCTCAGATTAACATAGGGCCGTCCGCCGGCTTCGTGCACGCGGCGCACCAGTTCTTTGACCAGCGCGTTGTCAATGCCGGTCGCTTCGATCAGGACATTGTCGCCCGGCTGAATGCGGGTCGAATGGCGGACGAGGACGTCCGCCAGTTTGGTAAGTCTCGGATCCAGCATCTTGTATCGTTCTCCTTTTTTCCGTCCCTCGCAGGGGCCGGTTTGATCGTAATAGCATCCGCCTACATTATACTGCAACCGGCAACACCTACCAAACAGCCGCTTCACCGCCCCAAAGTGAAGCCGGCTGTGCTCCGCAGACACACGAAAGCCCGTCCATTCCGGACGGGCTTATCGTACGATGCACGTGTTATATTCGAGAACGGCTGCTCACGGTCTAGCCGCGCCCCGTTCCCTCGCTCGGATCGTGTGACGCCCGGATACGGCCATGCTCCCGGCGCGCCTCTTCTTCCCTATACCCGTCCATGCCGGTTCCCGGCGGACGGTCTGCCCACCCCGCATCCGGAGCCGTGCCATCCTTTGGATAGGCTCCCGTCCCGTAAACGGTCTCCGTCCCGTTCATCTCGTTGATGCCGGGCTTTGCGTGATCGACCGGGCCTTCCTTCACATCGGCTTGTCCGGCGCTCGCGCGGTCGGTTGAGCCGTGCCGTTCCGCGATCAGCGAGCGGTTGGTTTCAAAAATCTCATGAACTCGTTTGCCGCGCACGACATCCGCGTCGACCAGAACGAGGAAATGTCCTTTGTCGACGTAGCCTTGATATTCCTTGGCCTCGGCTTCGGGCAAACCCAGTCCGATGAGAGCGCCGACCAGCCCGCCGGCACCCGCGCCTATCGTCACTCCGGTCAGCGTGGCGGCAATCGGGCCTGCCGCCAGCAGCGGCCCAACGCCCGGCACCGCCAGTGCGCCGAGCCCGGCCATGAGACCGGTTACGCCGCCCAGCACCCCGCCGGCCGTCATCCCGGTCGCTGCGCCGTCCAGCCCCTTCACTTTGGTTTCCTCGCTCAGCGACTCGACTTCGTTCTTATCTTTGGCCACGACCGAAATATCCTCGGTGCGGAATCCTTCGTTTTTTAAGGCTTCAATGGCACGGGAGGCTTCTTGTTCCGTTTCGAACACACCGACGATTTTTTTGTTCTCCATGCGAATCTCCTCCTTGTATCCATTTCTCCCCATTTGTTTACCCATCCCGCTAATCGGCGAAACGAACCGACTAAGCCCGGCTTTCCTCGGAACAGGTCGAGAGAACCAGGTTTTTTCCTTATAAGGCGATTTCTGGGCCATGAGAGACTACAACTGCATAAGAAGCTCCTCTCATCGCAAAGGTTGCATGAGAAGAATAAACTGCGCTATAATCTCTAATTGATAGAAACTGGAAGGAAGTGGAAGGATGAAGCGAGTGCGTAAGGCCATTCCCAGACTCCTGATTAAGCTTCCTATTCCCGTTTCCAAGACACTAAAGCATCTCTTGCTTTAGTGTCTTTTTTAATTATCGGGAGGTGTCTAATGAGATACAGGCGGGTTCTAATCAAATTAAGCGGCGGGGCCGTTGCAGGCCGCTCGGAGTTTGGGTTCGAGCCGGAACGATTGGATCACATTGCAAACGAGATCTTGTCCGTTGTAAACCTGGGGGTCGAGGTATCGTTGGTTATCGGCGGAGGCAACATCTTCCGTGGGAATATGGCCGACAGCTGGGGAATAGAACGCGCGGAAGCTGACAATATCGGTACGCTAGCGACTGTTATCAACAGCCTCATGCTGCGAGGGGTCTTAAAAGCCAAAACAACGAAAGAAGTTCGAGTTATGACGGCCAACCCCATCACTTCTGTAGCGGAGCCCTACATTAGATTAAGAGCGATTCACCACCTGGAGAAGGGATATATTGTGATTTTCGCAGGCGGGAACGGCCAGCCTTATGTGACCACGGATTATCCTTCCGTTCAAAGGGCTATTGAAGTGAACTGCGATGCCCTCTTGGTCGCAAAACAGGGGGTGGACGGCGTTCTTAACGCTGATCCGAAGATCGACCAAAACGCAAAAAAGGTGAAATCCCTTCACTATAACGATGTTTTGCAGCACAATTTAAAAGTCATGGACCAGTCGGCATTCCTATTAGCAAGAGATTACAATCTGCCGATGCATGTCGTCAGCTTTGACAAACCCGGTTCAATGAAGGAAATTTGTGAAGGAAAAAACAACGGAACGATCATCAGCAGAACCTCTGTGTTTGAATTAGAGTAGAAACGAATAGCGGCAGCCCATGGACTAGAAAAAAAGTCCACGACTGCCGCTGGTTCCTTGAGCTGAGTGATCCGTTAGCTATATGGAATCAGGCTGGAATTCCGCACCAAAGTCTCTCTGTTTTTGTTAGTCTTCCTTCGTCGAATTCCAGCTTGTAAATGTCAGGTTTAGAAGTTGTTAATAAAAAGTCCAAGTCAAACTGGCGATCGAAGGATCCCATCATCATGGTCATCACGACGCCGTGAGTGCCAATAGCCACCTTTTGCCCCTTATACCTGCTTATCAAGTTATTCAGGATAGGAACGATACGGTTATAGCAATCCGCAAACGATTCTCCGCCAGGCAGCGAAAACTCTCGGTCTGCGAACATCTTTTTTACTAACGGAATCACTTCCTTGTCTGGAAGTGGTTTGTCATCACCGTGAAAGACTATTTCTTTTAGGTCCTCGATCACCAGCACCTCTTTGCCAAGAGACTGGGCTAGTCCTTCTATGGTCAAGATGGCCCTTCGATAGGGCTGGAGAGGAAGATGTCAATCCCTTCCTTCCTCAACAATTGGGCTGCATGCTGGGCATCCGCATTTCCTTTTTCCGTCAGTCCGCGTGTTCTTTCGTTCCCTTCGGATTTGGGGGATTCTCCGTGCCTGACCATGTATAGACAGGTTTTCATCTATTCGCTTTCCCCTTTTTCCACGCCTTAGTAGAAGCGTTCCATCACGATATACTCTTTGCCGCCTTTCTGAAAAGTGTCGTCTGTTTTAGACAGTCCGAATGTCTCATAAAACGCTGCTTTCTCCACTCGCGCATTGCAAAATATCCGCTTAACACCCAGGCGCTCGGCTTCGCTGAGTACATAGTTCAGGAGTTTGCTTCCATAGCCCTTCTTTTGCTGAGAGGACAGGGTAGCAAATTTTCGGAACTGTGCCTGATCCCCGCGAATGAAGAGCGATACGACCGAGAGAAGGTCCTCCCCCTCAAAAAGTCCATAGTGAGTCCCTTCGTCATCCTCTTTCAGCTTGATATAATCATAATCCTTGTCCGGCCACATGACCTGATGACGCAGCTGCCAGGCTTGTTCTTTTTCAATCATCGCGATTCTCAAGGAAGATCGACCCTCTCATTAAACTCAAAAACAACCGGTGGCTTTCTTTCATTGGTTCCCACTTCATGCTAAATCTTTTCTCGTTATGCCGTCTGCCGTTAGTCGATATAGCCCCAATACAACGGGATTCGTCTGCACCAGTCCCTCTAGCAAAAGGTCCTTAAGTGCCTGCTGGACTTCCGCTAATTCTCCCGATGCTTCTGGAAGCTCATTAGCAATCTGGATCGGTGTCTGCCATTCCGTAGTTAACGATAGCAGCACAGCTCGCTGCGTGGAAGTCAAGTTCATCCTTACTTCCTCCCTTTTCTTGAAACTCAAATCGCATGATTCTCATGCAGAAGGCGGCCTATGTCGGTAGCTCGGACATAGGCCGCCTTCTTCTGTCCCGGAATCGGGCGGATTCCCGGCGGCACGCCCATCCTGCCGGCATCCGAGGACGGTCTGCCAGACGCTGCTGAACTGCCCTCTAGCGACGCCTGACCAGGACACAGGCCGTCAGGAACGACAGCTGCAGCGAGAGGACGAGGCCGATGACCACCAGTAAGTCGCCGGTACGCCACCGCCCAGCAGCGAGCCTACCGCCAGCATGAGGCAAAAGGATAGGACCGTTAAGCCAATGAACAACCCGATTACTCTTATCCATCCTTCATTCCGATAGCTGGGATGATTTCTCACCGCGTTCCCACCTTTTCATAAGTTGACTCCCGTTCCTGGAGCCGCCTGCGCGGCTCGGCCGCCCGATCAGCCGAGCCGGTCGGCGTCCTCCTTGGCGAGGTAATTGGGGAAGGGGTCGTTCCTTTCCAGCTCCCGCTGCGCCTGGAATCTTCTCTCCCTTGCCCGCCAGGTATAGACTGCCGTTACACATCCCCAGGCCGCATACAGCAAGGCGTAGATCACAAACCGCCCTCCTGCGGTCTCCTCTGGAAACCGGCCGCGGTCCCACAGGAGCGTCGCCGCTGCCCAGGCGCCATACACGATGGCCGCCATTCCCAGCCCTCTCGTTAGGACATACCGCAGTCTTCCCTTCTTTCGTATGGCCGGCCACCGATCCGACGCCGTTCCTTTTCCCCTCATAGGCATGCCTCCCGAATCGGATCGCTCCCGGCAGGAGCGAGCTTCCCTTTTCTTCCAGTATCTCATTATTTGACAATGACGTCACCCTCCAGCCGGAATCGATTCCGATCGGCCAGCGTCTCCCGATACAGGGCCGGCAGTTCAGGCAGACGATCCGGAGGGAAGAATGCCGCGTCCGTCGTTTCGTCCGTTTCGCGAAGCAGGGCGCCATCCCACTCCGTGACCAGGAAGACACAGGAAAAGAGCTTGTTCGCGTCCCCGTAACCATTGGTGTACTCGAATCGGGGTTCTGTATACAGAGCGAACAGCTGAGCTGTCAGCACGTTTAGCCCCGTTTCCTCCTTCACCTCCCGCTTCAGGCAGTCCATAATGGATTCATGCAGCTCCAGGCCGCCTGCCGGCATCACCCATTCGCCGTTGTCTCGGCGTTTCACAAGCAAAAGCTCGCCTTCCCGGTTCTCGATCACCGCGCGCACCGCCGGAGCGATCAGCATGCGGGATCCGACTTGCTGCCTGAGCTGGCCCAGATAGGAATCTTCCCAACGAATCGACAACTGGCTCCCTCTCCCGGGGCTCATTGTGTCCCTGTAGGTTATTTATTGACCCGTCTAATCTCTTCCATTATATAGGAAACTTGAAAAAACGGAACCCCCGCTCTGTCGACCCATTTTTCTAAAGCCTCATTTGCCCTTTTCCCTCTTGCGGACCTTGCCTCTGTTTGGAATAGACGGGGGGCAGCCACTGGTCCCTTGTCCGCATCCTCAATATCCGCGGCCCTTCGGGCAAGCCATCCGGTCCCCTGCTCGGCATGCGCAAAAAAAGCCAGCCGGAGGATTCCCCTCCGGTTGGCCTTGTCTTCTGCAAGTCTTATCGATTGTCTCCGCTTAGCCCCTGACAGCCTGCTGCTCTTCGCTGGGACAAGGGGAAGTCCCTTCCTCCCCGATCAGCAACACGGCAGGCGGTTCAGCTACCCGTAAGCGTGCTTCTATTCACGAACCCAGTTGCCGCTGCGGACGAGCGGGACACGCTCTCCGTCCTGCGTCACCCCATCAATGTTCATGTCGCCCGAGCCAATCATGAAATCGACATGTATGAGGCTTTGGTTGATCCCTTTGGCGTCCATCTCTTCGTCGGTCAGGTTGCCGCCCCCCTCGATGTTGACCTGGTAAGCCTGACCGAGCGCCAGATGGCTCGAGGCGTTTTCGTCGAACAGGGTGTTGTAGAATACGAGATTGGATGCCGAGATCGGCGACGCATGAGGCACGATCGCCACCTCTCCGAGACGGCGCGCTCCCTCGTCCGTGTTCAGCATCCGCTCCAGCGCTTCCTCGCCCTGCTCGGCGGTGAACGAGACCACGCGGCCGTTCTCGAACGTGAGGCTGAAGCCGTCGATCAGCTGCCCGGAGTAGACGAGCGGCTTGGTGCTGCGGACGGTGCCGTTCACCCCGTTTTTGTGGGGCACGGTGAACACCTCTTCGGTCGGCAGGTTCGGATTGAACATGACGCCGCGGCCGTTCCGCTTGGCGCCGCCCAGCCAGATATGGCCGTCGGGCAGATCGATCGTCAGATCCGTTCCCGGCGCCGTGTAGATGAGCTGCTTGAAGCGGCGCTCGTTCAGCAGCCCGTTTGAATCACGGAGCTCTGCATTATGCTTTTGCCACGCTTCGATCGGGTTGCCCGTGTCGATCCGAAGCGCCTTGAAGATGAAGTTCCACAGTTCCTGCATCCCTTCCTCAACCGGAAGCTCGGGGAATACCTTCTGGGCCCATGCTTCCGAAGGCACCGAGATGACCGACCAGGCAACCTGGTGCGTCATTTGGTAATGGCGGTACGTCTTGAGCGCGGTCATCGCCGTCTTGTTGGCGTCAGAGATCCGCTTCGGATCGACGTCCTTCAGCAGATCCGGATTCGGCGCGTAGATCGTCAGGAACGCCGCCCCTTCCTCCGCCAGCTTCTCAAGCCCCTGTGCCCGCCAGCCCGGGAATTCGAGGAACGCTTCGTCCGGGGCGTGCAGATACTTGATCCGCCCCAATTCCTCGTCGTTCCATTCCACCATGACGTGCTTCGCTCCGGTCTCATAGGCTGCGCGCGCCAGCTTACGGACGAATTCTGCCGCATAGAGCGGCGCGTTGATCACGATCGTCTGTCCTTTCTGGACATTCAAGCCAACCTGAACGGCCAGCTCCGCATACAGATTCAATTGCTCTTCAAATGTTGCCAAGCCAATCCCTCCCTAACGTCATATTCCTCTCAAATCTCCGGTTGCTCCATTGTACCACGAAGGGAACTGCCACCAAAAGGAAGTCGAACTCCCTCCCCGTCTCCGCCCGAAGGACACGCCGGCAAAAGAAGAGCAAGCCCTCCCTTTGAGTTCAGCGCCGGCTTCGCATACAATAGAAGTATCAAGTTAAGACGCCGTCTTTCCGGCCGTGCGGCCCGGACCGCCGGTCCGCTGCTCCGCAGCCGGAAGAGCCAGGCGGCAAGGAGCTCCTATGAAGGTCTTATTGGATTACTTGTTCGTCAATGTTTACCTCGTCTATATTTGGCTTTATCTTTGGGCCAACGACGGTCAAATCTCGCTGGCCGAGGCCTGCCTGCTGCTGGTCGTCTTCTTCCTCGGCATGTTCCGGGCCTCCGGCAAATCCCGGAAGCTCCGCTTCCGGCAGCGCCGCCTCGACGAATGACTGCGCCCCAGGCGCAGCCGAACGCTCTCCCTGCGGGGAGAGCGTTTTTTTCATGTCTCTTGCCTGCCTGCCGGGCCAGGGCCGAAAAAAACCCCTTCGCCCCGGCGGGGGGGCGAAGGGGGAGAAGCCGTACCGCTTTGGCGGCACCCGCTTGTCCGCCTGTCCGGCGAGCAAAAGGGATTAGCCTTCGAGCAGCAGGGATTCCGGATCTTCGAGCAGTTCCTTCACCTTGACGAGGAACCGGACGGCTTCGCTGCCGTCGACGATCCGGTGGTCATAGGAGAGGGCGATGTACATCATCGGACGGTTCTCCATCCGCTCGGCGTCGATGGCAACCGGACGCATCTGGATGGAGTGCATCCCGAGAATGCCCACTTGCGGAGCATTCAGGATCGGCGTCGACAGAAGCGAGCCGAATACGCCGCCGTTCGTGATGGTGAACGTACCGCCGCTCAGATCGCTCAGCGCGAGCGAGTTGGAGCGGGCTTTGCTTGCCAGATTGGCGATCTCGCGCTCAATCTCGGCGAAGCTGAGGCGGTCCGCATCGCGGACAACCGGAACGACCAGACCTTCCTTGGCCGATACGGCGATGCCGATGTCATAGAACTTCTTAGCAAGGATGTCCTCACCCTGGATTTCCGCGTTCAGCAGCGGGAATGCCTTGAGGGCGCCAACGACTGCTTTGGTGAAGAAGGACATGAAGCCAAGGTTGACTTCGTGCTTCTCCTTGAACTTGTCCTTGCGGCGCTTGCGGACGTCCATGATCGCCGTCATGTCGACTTCGTTGAAGGTGGTCAGCATCGCAGCGGTATGCTGAACTTCAACGAGACGCTTGGCGATGGTCGCCCGGCGGCGGGACATGCGGAACCGATCAACCGGCTTGGCCGGGTTGTCGGCAGGCGCAGGAGCCGCCTGCGGCTTGGCGGCCGCCGGCTGGCTGGCGGCCGGAGCGGCGCCAGGGGCGTAGTTCTGCACGTCGCTGTGCGAGATGCGGCCGTTCGGATCGATCGTCTGTACCTGGCGCAGGTCGATGCCGCGCTCGCGGGCAAGCTTGCGGGCCGACGGCGATGCGTTCAGATCGTCCGGGGCAGCCGGAGCGACAGGCGCGTTCGACGGAGCAGCCGTGTTTGCTGCGGCCGGAGCGGCAGGAGCCGCCGGAGCGACCTCCTGCTGGGGTGCCGGCTGGGCGGTACCGCCCGCAGCTGCGCCGGCTCCTTCCCCGATCATGCCGATGACTTCGCCGACCTGGACGACATCGCCTTCCTGCTTGCGAATCTCCGTGAGGACGCCGTCCTGCTCCGCGCTGATTTCGAGGTTAACCTTGTCGGTCTCGAGTTCGAGCAGCACGTCCCCTTGCTTGACGGCTTCTCCCTGCTGCTTGAGCCATTTGGCAATCGCCCCTTCGGTAATCGATTCGCCTATTTCCGGTACCTTGATTTCACTCACGACCGCTTCCCCCTTGTTTTCGTAGTTTCGTAAGATGGCTGTTCCAATGCTTCGGTAACGATCTGCTGCTGTTCCAGCTTATGAACGCTCGAGAAGCCGCTGGCCGGACTCGACCGGTCAGGACGTCCAACATAACGGACGGTCGCCTTGGAAGGTGCGATGTCCCGGATCTTCGATTCCATAAAATTCCATGCGCCCATGTTGCGCGGCTCTTCCTGTACCCATACGATCTCGCGGAGGTTTGGCAGCTTGCCGATGACGGCGGCCAGCTCCTCCTTCGGGAACGGGTACAGCTGCTCGACCCGAGCGATGTGGAGCCAGGAACGGTCTTCTCCGTCCGCATCCAGCGCTTCCTCGAGATCGACGGCTACCTTGCCGGTACAGAGAATGAGGCGTTCCACACGGTCCGGCGCTCCGCCGAGCCCTTCCTGTTCGAGCACCGGACGGAAGCCGCCGCTTGTGAACTCGGATGCCGGAGCCGCGACGCGCTGATTCCGGAGCAGGCTCTTCGGCGACATGAGGACGAGCGGACGCGCTGCTTCCGTCTCGGAGAGAGCTGCCTGCCGGCGCAGCAGGTGGAAGAACTGCGACGACTTCGTCAGATAGCCGACGGTCCAGTTTTCGTCTCCTGCCAGCTGGAGGAACCGCTCCAGGCGGGCGCTCGAGTGCTCCGGCCCTTGGCCTTCATAGCCGTGCGGCAGCAGGAGAACGAGGCTCGAGAGCTCTTTCCACTTGCCGCGGCCGGCGGCGATGAATTGGTCGATCAGCACCTGCCCGGCGTTGGCGAAGTCCCCGAACTGGGCTTCCCACAGCACGAGCGTCTCCGGTGCGTAGACGTTATAGCCGTACTCGAAGCCGAGGACGGACGCCTCGGAGAGCGGGCTGTTGTAAACCGCGAACGAAGCCTTCGCCTGCGGCAGCTCGTGCAGCGGCGAGAAGGTATCGCCCGTTTTGGAATCGTGAAGCACGATATGCCGGTGCGAGAATGTGCCGCGCTCGGAGTCCTGCCCGGTCAACCGGATCGGCTTGCCTTCGGCGACCAGCGTCGCGAATGCGAGCGTCTCGGCGAGCGCCCAGTCGATCTTTTCTCCTTGCTCGAACGCCTTGCCCCGTCTTTCCAGGATGCGCTTCAGCTTCGGATAGACGTTGAAGCCTTCCGGCCATTGCAGCAGGGCGGTGTTGATGTCAACGAGTTCCTCAAGCGCTACAGCCGTATCGAGCTCGGCCGGGACCTGCTTAAGATCGCTAGCCTCACCCTCGACTTTGAAGGTACCCGCCTTCACTTCCTCGTACGCCGCTTGCAGCTCCGCAGAGGCCGCGCTCCTCAGCTCGTCGACGAGACCGCTATCGATGGCGCCTTCCTTGACGAGCCGTTCCGCATAGACGGATGCGGCAGTCGGGTGGCTGTGCACCTTGGCGTAGGTGATCGGCTGGGTCATCTCCGGATCGTCGGACTCGTTGTGGCCGAACCGGCGGTAGCCCACCAGATCGATCAGGAAGTCCTTGTTGAATTTCGCTTTATATTCACATGCCATCCGGATGGCCTCGAGGCATGCTTCCGGATCGTCGGCGTTGACGTGGACGATCGGGATCTCATAGCCTTTGGCCAAGTCGCTCGCGTAACGGGTCGAGCGGGAATCCTCGCTCTCCGTTGTGAAGCCGATCCGGTTGTTGACGATAATGTGAATCGTGCCGCCCACCTGGAAGCCTTTGAGCCGGCTCAGGTTCAGCGATTCGGCTACGATGCCTTCGCCGGCGAAGGCCGCATCGCCGTGCATCAGCACGCTGTATGCCTTGCGGATATCCTGCTCGGGATAGCCGGCGGCGGTGCGCACTTCCTGCGCCGCGCGGGCGAAGCCCTGCACGACCGGGTTGACGAACTCCAGGTGGCTCGGGTTGTTCGCGAGCGTCAGGCGGATGGTTTTCTCATCCTCCTGCACGGCGCGCTCCGCGCCCATGTGGTACTTGACGTCGCCGGTCCAACCGGCGTTAATGCCGATGGAGCCTTCCGACGGCACGAGGTCTTTGTTCGGCGAATGATGGAATTCCGCGAAGATCTGGCCATACGGCTTGCGCATCACATGCGCCAGCACGTTCAGGCGGCCGCGGTGAGCCATGCCCATCATGACATGCTCGGCACCGGCATTCGCGGCGTGATGGATGATTCCATCGAGCATCGGAATCAGCGCATCGGTCCCCTCGACGGAGAACCGCTTCTGTCCGACGAAGGTCTTATGCAGGAACGCTTCGAACTGCTCGACGTGCACGAGACGGTCCAGCAGCTTCTTGCGGCGGTCCGCAGACAGAACGGCGCCGGCCGGCTGATCCGTCTCGACGAACTTGTGCAGCCAGTCGCGCTCGGCTTCGTTATGCACATGGCTGAATTCGAAAGCGGCTTGCTTCGTATACTGCTGGCGAAGCTTGCGGATCGCTTCCCAGCCGTTCGAGATGCTGGCGGGAGCATGCTCCCATATCAAGGAAGCCGGCATAGCCGACAAATCTGCTTGGGTAAGGCCGTAGGTTTCCGGCTCAAGAAGACGCGTATCGGCCGGTGCCTGCAATTCGAGCGGATCGAGGTCCGCGTCGAGGTGGCCGTAGGTCCGGATGTTCCAAACCAGTTTCTCGGCGGCTACGACTTTTTTGAGGAAGGCGGGATCGATTCCGCCAGCCGGTGCGCCGGCAGGCTGACCGGCTTCTCCGATCGACGACAGGGCCGGCGGTGCGCCCCACGTATCGAACAGCTCGCGGAAAGACGGCTCCACGGAGTTCGGATCGGTTTCATATTTTTCGTACTGCTCATACAAATAGCCCAAGTTCGGACCGGAATAGGATTGCCAAATCGTTTGCTTGTCCGGTTGTCCGGTGGTCATTGAGGGTCTACCTCCCCTTGCTTGCCTGGTATTTTCTGATAACGTGCCCATAAACCGTCAAAGAAAAAGGATGCCCTGATTTACCTGCTCATAGTCATCCTCAGATAGAAAGCCTTTACCTATACTTTAAACAAAATAAACAATATGAAAAATATATCTTTGACATCATTCCAATCTCAAAAAGAGATTGATTTTTGAACCCCCTGAATCATCTGCTTCCCTGGAGGAGCGGACAAGCCCGGAATCTGCCAGAAATGGGCATCCGTCCTCCTGCCGCCCGGCAGAAAAAGCCGAGCGGTTTGCATAGAGGCTGAGCAGGCGTAAAAACTGTGCGTAGGCTGCGGCCCTTAGGCAGGCCGCTTGCTAGTCCAACAAACGGAGGAATGTCAGCATGAATCCAATCTACCGGCCGTTGTTCGAGCCGCTCCGGCTCCGGAGCGGCGTGCAGCTGAAAAACCGTCTGGTTATGGCACCGATGACGCACTACTCCTCCAACCCGGACGGCTCCGTCTCGGACGAGGAGCTCGCGTATTACGGCAGACGGGCAGCAGGCGTGGGTACCGTCGTGACAGCCTGCGTCTACGTGACCCCCGCGGGCAAAGGCTTCCCGGGCGAATTCGGCATCGATACCGACGAGCTGCTGCCCGGCTTGAAGCGTCTTGCCGCCACGATCCGCGAGAGCGGCGCGGCAGCCGTGCTCCAGCTCTATCATGGCGGGGCGGAATGTCCACCCGAGCTCGTGCCAGGCGGCGAGGTTGTAGCACCGAGCGCCGTTGCGGCCAGAGAGGGTACTCCGGTGCCCAGACCGCTGACCGAAGAGGAGATCGGCGCCACCATCCGCGCGTTCGGCGAGGCGACGCGGCGCGCGATCGAAGCAGGATTTGACGGCGTCGAGCTGCACGGAGCCAACGGCTACCTGCTGCAGCAGTTCTTCTCTCCGCATGCGAATCGGAGAGAAGATGGGTGGGGCGGTACGCGTGAGAAGCGCATGGCTTTTCCGCTCGCCGTCGTACAGGAGGTGCGCGAGACGATAGCCCGCCATGCGGAGCTGCCTTTCCTGCTCGGCTACCGGTTTTCCCCGGAGGAACCCCATCCGACCGGCTACGACATGGACGACACGCTTGCGTTCGTCGACCGGCTCGCGGGTCTTGAACTTGATTACCTGCACGTCTCTCTTATGGACTTCTGGTCCCTTCCCCGCGCCGGCGTGCCGGATCTGTCCGTCCCGCGCATCCGGCTGCTGCTGGATACGATTGCGGGCCGCGTTCCGCTCATCGGCGTCGGGTCGATCCGGACGGCGGACGATGCGCTGCGCGCGCTTGAGGCAGGTGCTCCCCTCGTCGCCCTGGGGCGCGAGCTCGTTCTGGAGCCGGATTGGGCCCGCAAGATCGAAGAAGGACGCGACCAGGAAATCCGAACGACGCTATCGCGGAGCGCCCAGCGCGAGCTGGTCATCCCCGATCCGCTCTGGAACGCGATTCTGTCCACTCCCGGCTGGTTTCCCGTCGAGGAATAGCCCGGCAGGTTCCGAGCTGTACGGATCGGCCCCGATAGGCCGACCCATTCGGACGTAAGAGACTGCCGTTCCACTACGCTAAGAGAAGCAAGGAGCCGACGGCCGTTATGGCCGGTCTCCTTGCTTCTTGTTCTGTTCTTTCGGGAACGAGGGGGAACGGCGGGGTTCCATTCGCGATCTCCGCTTCAAGCCTACAAGCTTATGCTGCCTGTCCCTTCTCTCCTCCATCCAAGTACGGCCCGGATGCTCCATCTTCGTCCTCCTGCTGCCCTCTTCCGCCAGCACTTCTTGGAAGAAGGATGACGATGGATGCCGCGCCCGGGACAAGGAACAATAAAGCGCTTTCTAGCCTTACTCCGAACGGACCTCGCTTCCTGCCTCAACCGCACAGCCGCCGGACACATTACCCTTCTCCGGCCAATTCGTCATCCGCGAGAAGGAGCTGCCTCCGTTCCTAATCTAGTGCCTATACGCTCAGGAGCTTGCCCGAGCCCTCTCGCGGACCTTGCCTCTGCTTGGAAGAGACGGGAGGGGCAGCCACTGGAAAATCCGTTGTCCGCATCCCGGATTTCACCTGCCCGCGTTGCCGGCTCTGCGCGGCGGCAGAACGCTCTCCGCCGTGCCGGCTGCGCCGGCTCCTCCCTTTCCCTGCCTAGGCAACTGCCCCCATTCTAGTATTCATAACATGTTCTGTCAACTTGATTCGGCAAAAGTCGACGGCCCTCCTGTCAAACCGTCTCGAATCCCGCTAAACGGACGATTCCGCCGCTTATTCTCCACCTGCCCGGCGTCCTGTAATGGCCTTGTTCGGGCACGGAAGTGCGGCGAAAAAAGCCGTCTTGGGAGGACGGTCAAATCCCGCTTCCGTCCTCGTTCACATTCCGCTTCTCATACTGGCTGGCGTCGTAGAGGCTTTTCAGCCCGACCGACGAGACGAGAATCGCCGCCAGCACGATGAGAACGAACGGATCGGGAAGGAGGAACAGTTTGACAAGCGTATAGGAGACGACGAGGGAGACGACGGGAGAGACGATCCACACCTTTAGAATTTTGCCGATGATGTCCTTTTGCCACAGCTTCCTGCCCTGCTCGGCGGTGCCGATCCCCAGGATGGCGGTCGTGGTGATCTGCGTCAAAGGCACCGGGATGCCCATGAGCGACGCCACGACGACCAGCGCCCCGCCCGTTCCCGAAATCAGGATGCCTTGAGGGAGTGAGAGCCTCGTAATCTTTTTGCCGTTGGTCTCGAGCACGCGCCCCCCGAGCAGCACGGCCCCCAGCGCGACGAACAAGCCGCCCCACAGAATGCCGCTGCCAGTGCTCATCAGCCCGGCTCCCACGAGCGGACCGACGGCGTTGGCGACATTGTTCATTCCCGCCGAGAACGCCTCGAAGCAGCCGGCCGCGACGACGAGCAGCGAGAGAATCTTCGTTCGGGTGCCGCCCGACGAACCATCCGCAGCGGACCGCCGCCCGAACCGCCGAATGAGCAGGCCGCCTCCCCATGCGAGCGCGAAGGCGAGGAACGGAATGACGACCCAGAAGGAAACGATGAGCAGAATGGTAGCCCCTTGCAGCTGCTGATAGGCGACGCCGATGCCGATGACGGACCCGACCGTCACCTCGCTCGTGGACAATGGGATGCCCATCAGATTGGCGCCGAACAGCGTCAGGGAGGCTGCCAGCAGAATGATGATGACCGTCTCCACGGTCAACAGCTGCTGCGGCACGATGCCCGAGCCGAGCGTCTTGACGACCTCCCCGCCACCCAGATAAGCGCCAAGGAAGACGGCGGCCGCCACGCACAGCAGCGCGAGCCGCTTGCGCCGGATCGAGCCGGTTCCGTAGGCGACGCCCATCGAGGCGGCCGCTCCGCTCGCACCAATATTCATGGCAAAAAAGAAAGCGATCGCCACGGCGATCCAAGTGATAGACATCGCGATTGTCACCGTCCGTTTCGATTGAGTGGGCGCCTCCGCGCGGGTGGCGGCCCGGCTGCGCCCACGGCAAACAGCCCACTACCAGAGTAAGCGGCAGCGGGCCGTTTGGTTCAAACGGACGGATGAATTTTTTGCGAAAAGTCTACGGATCACGGGCAGCAAATAGCCCGGCTTCGGCTGGAAAGGACCCGAGATAGCCGCTTGATGCCGACCTCGCTCCGGGCCGTGAGCGGCATCGTCCCTCCCGAAGGTTGGCGTCGAATGCATCCCCTAAGCGATCCATTCCGGACGCTTTAAAATTGCATAGGAACCAAGCCGCGCTCTTGGCTTATGAGCCGGCGGTACTTGCCGGTTACCGCTTGTACTTCTTCCAGTCCGGATCGCTCGTCTCCAGCAGATGGGCAAAATCGTTCTCAAGCCGCTTTTGCTCCGCCTTGCGCGCCTCCTCGGCCCGCTGTCTCTCCTCTTCGCGGCGCTGCCGGTCCTCGGCCTTCAGCTCGTCGGCCTGGGCTTTCAGCCTCTGCAGCGTATCCGCGCTGAGCAGCTCCTTGAGGCTGGCGCCGGAATCGGTCTCCGGCTTGCCCGCCGCGATCTGTCTTGCCGCCGGCCGGGCTGCCGGACGCTTGTTCTTGGCCATCGCTCCCTCACCTCCATAATTGTCCTCCATTATAGCACCGGCCGAACAAGGGAGGGAGGGAATTTGTCAGCGGTGGGCCGTGTAGCGGTTCGCCCGGCTGAGCCTTCGGATCGCTTCCAGCTCCTGGTCCGTCAGAGGTTCGGCATCGGCCGCCGCTGCATTCTGCCCCAGCTGGCCGCGGCTGCTCGCTCCCGGGATGACCGCCGCTACGGCCGGATGGGCGAGCGGGTACCTTAACGCTGCGTGTGCGAGGCCCCTGCTTCCGGCGGCCTCCGCGAGACGCTCGCGCAGGAGAGGCAGCTCGTCCGCCGTGTAATCCAGGTAGCCCTCGGCCGCCTTGTCCGCCCCGCGCTCGGTGAGGATGCCTTTGGCAACCGGTCCTCGGGCAATCAGGCTGATGCCCCGCTCCTCCAGAAGCGGCAGCACCTCCTCCTCGGGCCTCCGGTCCAGGATGCTGTACTGGCTCATGACGCTTGCGATTTCCGAACGGGCTGCATACTCCCGGATCACATTGGGGCGGATGGAGGAGATGCCGTAGGCACGGATCACGCCCTCCCGCTTCAGCTGCTCGAACGCCTCGATCGTTTCGTCGATTGGATCGTCCAGCGTCCCGCCATGCAGCTGATACAGATCGATGTAATCCGTCTGCAGTCGCCTCAGGCTCTCCTTGACTGCAGACAGAATATACGCCTTGGACGGGTCCCACATCCAGCCCTCCCGGCCGGGGATGCGCCGGTTGCCAACCTTGGTCGCCAGGATGACGTCCGAACGGCGGCCTTTCAGCGCCTTTCCGATCAGCTCTTCGTTAAGTCCCTCGTCGTACAGGTCCGCCGTATCGAAATAGGTGATGCCCCGGTCCAACGCTTCGTGGACCAAGGAGACCGCGGCGGCCTCATCCGTCCCGAGCGACATGCAGCCGAGTCCGATCTCGCTGACCTGCAGCCCGGAACGGCCCAATCGGTTTTGTTTCATTGTTACCGCCTCCTCTGATTCGTCTATAGATCATGCTTGTCCGCTTGCCTAGCGGCCCGCCTATGGATCGCCGTTTCCCCGTCCGGGATAACCGGCGCCTCCCCGTCGGCCCGGCGCTCCTGCTCCCCCGGCGTTACGGAAGCCCGCTCTCCCTTTCCCTTCGGACCGGAACCATCGTCAGGCTGCCCTTGACCCGGAGCGAGACGAGCGGTTCAGGGACGGCCGGCGTCTCATCCGTCCGGAGGAACCGGAAGCGGCTCCCGAGCTCCGCCAGGATCAGCACCGCCTCCAGTATCGCGAACTGGGAGCCGATACAGCCGCGGGAGCCCCCGCCGAACGGGAAGTAGGCGAACTTGGGCCAGCCCGCCTGCTCGCCTGCGAACCGCTCCGGGCGGAACGAGAGCGCGTCGCCGAAGACACGCTCGTTTCGATGCAGCGCATACGGGCTGATCAGAAAGCTGCTGTCCGCCGGGAACCGCTCGCCCAGCAGCTCGACCTCCCGCTTCGCCTCCCGCAAAATAATCCAGGCAGGCGGATACAGCCGCAGCGTCTCCTGCACCACCTGCTGGGTATACGGCAGGCGCCGGTACCGGTCATACGGCGATTCGGCATCGTCCTGTCCCTCTACCGTCCGGCTCTCGTCTATTCGGTCGAGCTCGGCATGGAACGCGGCCTCCGCCTCCGGCACCCGGGCTAGCGATTCCCACACCCAGACGAGCGCGTTGGCGGTCGTCTCGTGACCGGCGAGCAGCATCGTCATCAGCTGGTCGCGGATCTCGGCATCCGGCAGCGGACGGCCGTCTTCCCTTCTTGCATCCAGCAGCAGGCCGAGCAGCGTATCCGCGTACCGTCCTGGATGGGCCCTGGCGTCCCGAATGACGCCGTAGACCATCTCCTCGAGCGTGCGGATGGCACCCCGGTGCTGCCGGTTGCCGCGGGTCGGCACGCCGAAGGGCAGCACGATCGGCGAGAAGAGCGTGCGGGCGGACTGCCGGATCGTCACATCCACCGCATCGGCGAGCTCCGCCTTCCGGTCCTCCACATCCGTGGCGAACATGCTCCGGGCGATAATGCCGAGCGTGAGCTTCATCATCAGCTCGTGCATGGCGACCGGCTCCCCTTCCCGGAGAGAAGCGGCCGTCTTCCGGGCTTCCTCCGCCACGATGTCGCAGTAGGCGCGGATCCGCTCTTTATAGAAAGCCGGCGTCATCGTTTTCTTTTGCTGCTGATGGACCGGGTTCTCGGTCGTGAGCAGCCCGTCGCCGACCGTTCGCCGCAGCACCGCCGAGCTGCGGCCTTTGCGGAACCACCCGTCCTTGGCAACGAGGATCTCCTGGACAAAATCCGGCGCGTTCACGATAAACGTCGGACGAAACGCGCTTGTCCGAAGCGACACGATATCGCCTTCAGGCAGTACGTCGACCAAAAATTGCAGCGGATCCCTCTGAAACGCGATAAAGTTCCGCAGCCGGGGCGAATGGATGCCTTGAATCCGTGTGTGGCTTGTCATCGCATTATTCCTCCTTTGGCAGCGCCGCGGCGGCTGGATGAGGAGCCTTGTTTTGGCAAACACTATCCCCATTCTGCCGCCCGACCGGCATGCTCCGAGGTGTCTTATGAGTCGAACCGTCTGCTTGTCCGCCCGCCAGATCGGGGTTATCGTGCTGCTCTATTCGATCGGCACGACGATACTTATCATTCCGTCGGGGCTCGCCTCCGACGTGAAGCAGGATGCGTGGCTCGCCGCCCTCGCCGGCGTCGTCCTCAATCTCGCCTTCGTCTGGTACTACCTCCGGCTGAGCAGACGATTCGGGGGAGCGACGCTGATCGGCTACTTCAGGAAATCGCTTGGCCGCTGGATCGGCGGCGTGTTCGCGCTTCTTTTCCTTCTGTTCTCGTTCCTTGGCGCCTCGCAAGTGATCTACTACATAGGAGACTTCTCCATCACGCATATTCTGCCGAATACCCCAATGCCCGCCATCCACATCCTGTTCGTTTCCATCATCGCGATGGGACTGTGGCTCGGTCTGGAGCCTCTCGCCCGCGCCGCCGAGCTGATGTTCCCTTTCGTTCTGCTCATGCTTTTCCTGCTGACGGTAGCGCTCCTGCCCCAGGTCCAGCTGGTCAACCTGCTGCCGGTGCTTGAGAGCCCCCCTCCCCGGTTCGTCAAGGCAAGCCTCACGCTTATCGCGACGGCCACGCTGCCGCTCGCGGTGCTGCTGATGGTGTTTCCGGTGCACATAACAGGCGACCCCAAAAAGGGAGAGAGGATGTTTCTGCTTGGCGCGCTGATCGGCAGCATCGTCTTCTTCCTTATCTCGTTTCTTTCCATTACCGTGCTCGGTGCCCGGGCCACGGCTGTGTATCTCTATCCCTCTTATATTCTGGCTCGCATGATCAACATAGGCGATTTCCTGAAACGGGTAGAGACGATTCTAGCGCTAATCTGGTACATCACGGTGTACGTCAAGGCTTCCTTTTACTTCTACGGCTTCGTCGCCGGCCTCACCGAGCTGCTGGGGTTGAAAAGCACCCGGACGCTCATCCTTCCCGGCTGCATCCTGCTCGTGCTCTACTCTCTCGTCGTCTATCCGGATCAGGCATATTCCCAGCTCTATGATACCACGGCTTATGTCCCCTTCGCCTTCTTCTCCGCCGTGGTTCTTCCGCTGTTCGCTTGGCTGGTCGATTGGATTCGGGAGAAGCTGCGCCGTTCCAGCCCACCCCCGCCGGCACCTGAATCCGCTCGCCGTTCCGGAGCATCCTGACGCAGCAATCCTCAACGAAAGGAGGCGGCCGCCATGCCGGCTCAACCAAATCCCGATTCTATTCATTCTCAGCTGGATGATTCGCTTTCCCATATGAAGCAGGCATTCGGGTTCAGTACCGATCTGATCTGTCGCGAGCTAATCCTAGGACGGAAGCCCGGCTGCCGAATGGCTCTCCTCTATATTGACGGCCTGGCGCAAGTATCCGACCTGCTGCAATCGCTCCTGTCGCTCCTGACCAACACGGGGTTTGCGGAAGGAGCGGCGAAGGAAGACGCACTGCAAACGGTCAAGAGGACGCTGATTCCTGAAGGGGACGTCCGCGAGCTCGAACGGTATGAGGAGACCACCGACGCATTGACGAACGGCAGTGCCGTTCTGCTGCTCGACGGCAGTGCCGCGGCGCTCTCCATCGGCGTCGCCCAGACGGAGAAAAGAGGCGTCGAGGAGCCGAGCACCCAGTCCGTCATCCGGGGACCGCGCGAAGGCTTCACGGAAACGCTGCGGGTCAACACAGCCCTCGTCAGGCGCAAGGTCCGCAATTCCCGGCTGCGGCTGGAAAGCGGAAGAGCCGGGCAGGTCACCCGAACCGATCTGGCGATCATGTACATCGAGGGGATCGCCGACCCCGCCGTCGTGCAGGAGGTGCGCGACCGGCTGAACGACATCCGTATCGACGGCATTCTAGAGAGCGGATATGTGGAAGAGATGATTCAGGACTCGACGCGCTCCCCGTTCCCCACCGTCTACAATACCGAACGGCCGGACTCGGTGGCAGCGGCGCTCCTCGAGGGCCGAGTCGCCATCTTCGTGGACGGAACGCCGTTTGTCCTATTGGTTCCTGCCCTGTTCATGCAGTTCTTCCAGGCGCCGGAGGACTACTACCAACGGGCCGACTTCGCCACGCTGCTGCGGCTGCTCCGGTTTCTGTCCTTCTTCATCGCTCTTCTGGCACCCTCGCTGTATATTGCTGTGACCACCTTCCATCAGGAGCTCATCCCTACCTCTCTCTTGATCAGTTTGGCCGGCCAGCGGGAGGGCGTGCCGTTCCCTGCTTTCGTGGAGGCTCTCCTCATGGAGATCACCTTCGAAATTCTGCGCGAGGCCGGCGTCCGCATGCCCAAGACGATCGGGCAGTCCGTTTCGATCGTCGGCACGCTGGTCATCGGAGAGGCCGCCGTCAATGCCGGCCTGGTCTCGCCGGCAATGGTCATCATCGTTTCGATTACCGCCATCTCCAACTTCGTCATGCCCGCCTTCAGCATGGGCATCTCGATCCGGATGATCCGCCTTGTGATGATGGGGCTCGCCGCTTCGTTCGGCCTGCTGGGCATTATCGTCGGCTTGCTCGCTCTGCTGCTTCACCTGTGCAGCCTGAGATCGTTCGGAACGTCGTACATGACTCCGTTTGCTCCCCTGCTGATGTCCAATATAAAGGATACGCTGCTGAGAATTCCGTGGTCCGGCATGCTCACCCGCCCTAAGCCCGCCGCCGGCAAAGGCAGGAACGGCGGGCAGCCGAACCGGAAGAAGGGGGGCTCCTCGTCATGACCATCCGATGCATGAAGCTGGCTATCCTCCTCCTGCTGGCCTCCCTGCTCAGCGGCTGCTGGAGCCGCCGGGAATTAAACGAGCTTGCCATCGCGGCCGCTCTCGGGTTTGACCAGGCCCCCCGTGGATACAACATATCCGCCCAGATTGTCAATCCCGGCGAGATCGCCAAAGCCTCCGGCTCGGGCCGCTCCCCCGTCATCACGTTCACGACGCCGGGAGACACCGTGCTGCAGGGGCTCCGCCGGATGACCAAGGAATCGCCGCGCCGCATCTACGGTTCCCATGTGCGGGTTCTCGTTCTGGGCGAGGAGCTTGCCCGCAAGGGACTCGGAGGCGTGCTGGATATTCTGGCGCGTGATGTGGAGATGAGAACCGATTTTTATATCGTGATCGCCAGGGGAGGCAAAGCCATGGATATTCTGGAGACCTTCACGACACTTGAGAAGATTCCGGCGAACAAGCTGTTCACGTCGCTCGAAATGTCGGACAAGAACTGGGCGGCAACCGGGAAAGTGACACTGGGCGAGCTGTTGGACGATATTACGAGTAAGGGCAAGAATCCCGTGCTGACCGGTATTGAGATCAAGGGAGACGAGGCTCTGGGCAAGCGCAAGGAAAACATGCAGAGGGCCAAAATCCCCGCAGAACTGATTTATTCGGATATGGCGGTGCTGAAGAGCGACAAGCTCGTCGGCTGGTTCAACGAGAGCGAGAGCAAAGGCTACAATTACCTCAAAGGCACCGTTCACAGCACGATTATCAATATCCCCTGGCCGGACGGCAGCCGGATCGGGGTCGAACTGCTGCGGACCAAGCGGAAGATCAAGGTCGAATGGAAGGACGGCAAGCCGGTCGCTCATGTCAAATTGACGGCAGAGGGAGAGGTGGGGGAGGTGCAAAGCACTGCGGATATCCGGAATCCGTTCGTGCTCCGGGAGATGCGGGAAAAGACGGAGGCGGACGTCCGCAATCGGATCCGAAGCGCGGTTCGCCGGGCACAGACGGAATTCCACAGCGATGTGTTCGGCTTCGGCGAAGCGCTGCACCGCTCCTCCCCGCGCAAGTGGAAGGAAGTGGAGGACCGGTGGCACGACGAGCTGTTTCCCAAGCTCGATCTGGAGGTGCAGGTCGAGGTCACCATCAAACGGATGGGCAATACCAACCAGTCCATCCTGCGGCAGATGGGGGGCCATTCATGATCGGTACGCTAATCAGCCTGGCGGCTGCCGGCCTCGCCGTCTGGAAGACGGTGCCCGAGCTGGTTCGCAGCCGAATGTGGCGAGACCTGCTGTGGTTTTCGGTTTTGCTGCTCGTTTCCGTCCTGCTGGCTGTCCTTCGGAGCACGGGCACGCCTCTGCCGAATCCGCTGGACTTGATATTGGCGGTGTTCCAACCTGTCAGTGACTGGCTGTTCGGGCCTCCTTTCGCCTCCTGACGCTTTTCCGGATGGAAGCTGTGGGACCATTCCCCTCTTTTTCGTGCTAGAATGGGGAGGCAGGTTCATGAGGAGGCACACAGAATGGCTCAACTGTATTACCGTTATTCCACGATGAATGCGGGCAAATCGATTGACGTGCTGAAAACGTACCACAACTATATGGAGCAGGGAAAAGCGGCTGTGCTGTTCACCTCCGCTCTGGAAAACCGGTTCGGAACCGGCGTGGTGGCCTCGCGAATCGGTCTCCAGGAGAAGGCGATTCTCTTCGACGGCGGCACCGACTTCCACGCTCTTGTCGCTTATATGCTGGACCAGGGGCTCCACATTAACTGCGTGCTCGTGGACGAGGCCCAGTTTCTGACCGCCGCTCAGGTGAGCCAGCTGACGGATATCGTGGACGAATGCGGCATTCCGGTGATCGCATACGGGCTTAAGACCGACAGCCGGTCGCAGCTGTTCGAGGGAAGCGCCGCCCTGCTCTGCGAAGCCGACAAGCTGGAGGAGCTGAAGACCGTCTGCTGGTTTTGCGACCGCAAGGCGACAAAAAACATGCGGGTCGACGACGGCAGGCCGGTATTCGACGGGCCGCAGATCGCTATCGGCGACAACGCGAACAAAGCGTCAACCGCCAGCGTAGCGTATTTCCCGGTCTGCCGCCGGTGCTATAAGGCGATGAAACGGTCCTCCGTGCTTCCTGACATTCCCGATCCGGATGTGCCCAAGCTGAAGCGGCAGCTGGACGAAGCCATTGGCCGGTTGTACACCTCTTATCAGGCGGAACGGGGCCAAGAGTCGCACGGGTAAGGCCCCCTCCCCCGGCCTTATTTTACAATGACGGAAGGAAGTCATATAGGATGCTAACTTTTGAAGAGAAGCAAGCCGTGCTCGATGGCTTTGAGGAGCTGGAGCGCAGGCCCGTCTCCCTCGGGCGTGTCAATTATCATTATGGCGAGAGCGCGTTCGACAAGAAAACGGTCGTCTATCATCTCCACCCGAACGGCAACGGCTACGTGTACGCCGGACGGCTGGACGGCTGGCAGACGGACGACCGGGGGTTGGTCAATATCCGCGACCTGTCCGCCGAAGAGCTGCGGGAGCTGGTGGCGGCCTCGATCCGCTCGCTGACCGCGCCAAGCGAGGAGACCTGGATCGGAGAAGGCGGCGAGACGCTAACCGTCAAGCCGGAGGACGACCTCTGGTATATCTATGCAGGCGAGCAGCTCGATCTCGCCTGCGAGACATATGAGGAAGTCAAGGAGTATATGGCGGAGGAAGGCTTCCGTCTCCAAGACAAGGAGTAGCCGCCTCTCCATCCCCCTACAAAATAACCGGCTTGCCCTTCCGTGCGGAAGAAGGCAAGCCGGTTATTTGTTTGTCTCCGTATGTAGATTAGACGAACCGGCGGACAGGTCCATTGCCTACCCGCCGGGGCAGTCAGCTTGCAGCCTCGGCATACCCGCTACACGCGCTGCTTCTTGCCTACCATCGCCCAGACGCCTACCAGGATCAGGCCGATCGCGATGAGCGGCTGTCCGACGGCGAACCGGTTGAATAGCGTGCCGATCGAGAAGGCGGCAAAGAAAACAAGGGCCAGGACGGTCAAAATGACGACCGGAATCAAGAGAGCCTTGTGCCGGTAGCCGAACCAGTACAATTCCAGCAGACCGACGGCGACGGCCAGCAGAAAGCCCGGCCACAGATAGGCCCAGCCGTCCGTCAGCATCGCCAGCTGGCAGACCAGTCCCGAGATGAACAGGATGCCGCCCGGCACGAGCAGCCCCGGCGCCTTGCGGTCCAGCATGGCGAAGTGCATCCAGTGGAAGAACATGCTGAGCGGGAGCACGAACAAGCTCGGCCAGAAATAAGCGAAGATCGTCCCGACGTCGACCGTCTCCCCGCGGTTCAAGAACAGTGCCGCTCCCAGAAGGATGAGCACGGCTCCCAGAATGGTTGTCATATTCATGGTTACCTCTCCTTTTTTTCCATCAACTGTCATTCAGCTTACCACGAATCGCCGTCCCGCAGCCTCCTCCGCTCGTCGAGAACGTACCTGGACCTTGGTCGGGGCAGCACGCGGCGGCGGGCTCAGACGTCACCGCCCCGCATCTGGTAGTCCACCTGCGCTTGAGGCGTCCCGGCGTGGAAGCCAAGGTTGTGGTAGAGCTGCTCCGCTCCGTTTCCGATCGTGACGAACAGCCGAAGCAGTTCATAGTCGCCACGCAGAACGGATAGCGCCCGGAGGAGCATCGCAGAGGCAAGTCCCTGGCCCCTATAGGCAGGAAGAACCGCTAGGTTAGAGACGAGCGGCAGGCCCTCCCATAGAGAGATCAGGCAGAATCCCGCCAGCTCGCCGCTCGCTCCGTCGTACGCGAGGCAGGAGGCTTGGCGTAGCACCTCCTGCGTATTGTGCTCGAAGTAAGCAGTGGTATCGGTCTCGTGCTGCTCCCTAGTATTCAGTCCGGGATACCCGAGGCCGTCTGGTCCGGCGTATGCCCGACAAGCGGCACTAGCAATATCCCCGACATGCTCGAGTGTTGGTATCGCCAAAGAAAACGGCTGGAGCGATTCCGTCCCGCCGAGCGAGCCCGTCGGCCGGATCATGACCCGGCGAGTCTCTCCGGTTACAAAACCCGCCCGATGAAACGCAGGGATTTGGTCCGGCAGAATGCCGTGAGCGGATATGGGCTCTAGCGGATTGGATAGCGTAACGAGCAATGCTCTCAATCTGCCAACCAGACGGCTCCAATCCGCGAACGGCGGCAGGAGGAAGAGATTCCAGATCGTATTCGGGCTGATGCTGACGCCGCCCACCCGTTTGCCGTCCAGACAGATCCAATAATACGGCGTATTCGGGTCGAAGACGGCAACCCGCCTCTCCCAGCTCTGCCGGAAAAAGATGTTCTCGCGGTATGTACACGAATAAATACCGAACTCATGTGAGTCCGCCTTAAAGAGCTTGAAGCCTCCTCCGAGGTCGAATTCGGCTTCGTGGTTCGCTGCGCCTCTCTTCATTCGGTCCGCTCCTTCGTGCCGAGGGTTCCCTCAGGAAATTCCGGCGCCCGGCGCATCGGGTACGCTTGCTCGAATGCATACGCGATCCGGATCAGCGCAGGCTCGCTGTAGGCCGTGCCGACGAACGAGACGCCGAACGGATGGCCGTCCTGCCGGAAGCCGGCGGGCACCATAATCGCCGGATAGCCCGCAGCCGCAGGGATGTTGGTCACGCCCGGGCACAAGAGTGCATCCAGCCGATGCTCCTGGAGCACCCGGTCGATGCCGTCTTCCCGCGACTCCTGCCAAGTCCTCATGCGGTCCAGCAGATAGGCCGGCTCCGTCAGGGTGCCCGACGTCTCGAGCTCGGCGCGCAGCAGCAGCGTCTGCCCGTATTTCAGCGTTTCCTTCGGATGTTCGTTGTGGAACCGAATCAGATCGGCCAGCGTGCGGACGGGCGCATCGGGACCGAGAGACGACAGATACCGGTTCAGGGCGGATTTGAATTCGTGCAGGAGCACGCTGGACTTGCCGATGTGCGGAAGGTTGACCGACTCGACGATCTCCGCGCCCGCCTCCCTCATCGCCTGAATCGCCCGGTCGAGGAGAGCCTTCTCTTCCTCTTTAAAATCCTCCTCGTAGCCCCGGTTGATCCCGATTCTCGCTCCCCGCAGCCCGTCCGCCTCGCAATAGGACGCATAATCACCGGGAAGCTGACCCGGGCCGGCGACCAGCGTAGCCTCGTCGGCCGGGTCCGGGCCGGCCATCGCGCCGAGGAGCAGCGCGGCGTCCCGCACCGTACGGGCCATCGGCCCCGCCGTATCCTGCGTATACGTGATCGGCACAATCCCCGACCGGCTAATGAGCCCAACCGTCGGCTTGATGCCGACGATGCTGGTATGATAGGCCGGGTGCAGGATAGAGCCCGACGTCTCGGTCCCGACCGAGACTGCGCACAAATTCGCGGCAACAGCCACGGCCGACCCGGCGCTGGAGCCGCCCGGCTGGAACCGGCCGGGCCCGTACGGATTGCGCACCTGCCCGCCGCGCGAGCTATAGCCGCTCGGCATCCCGGTCGTCATGTAATTGGCGAATTCCGTCATATTCGCCTTGCCGAGCAGCACCGCTCCCGCCTCGCGCAGCAGCTTGACCAGGTGCGCATCCGCCAGAGCGAACGAGTCCGCCAGCGCCAGCGAGCCGGCGCTCGTATGCATGTTATCGCCGGTATTGATGTTATCCTTGAGCAGAACCGGAATGCCATGAAGCGGCCCGCGGACACGGCCCTCCGCCCGTTCCCGGTCCAGCCTCTCCGCCTGGGAGACGGCATCCGGATTCCATTCGAGCACGGCCTGCAGCCGGACGCCGTCCCGGTCTATGCGAGCTATTCGATCCATGTAGTGCAGGACGAGCGCGCGGGAGGTGAGGCTTCCTTCCTCCATGGCCCGCTGCAGCTCCGAAACGGTTGCTTCTGTGATCTGTCTATTCACTTGGTTATCTCCCCTTCCCTTCGTTCGTCTCCTACCTTCGGCCGACGGTCCGTTTACAAACTGTCGAATTCCACCGGCCACACGATCGTTCCGATCGGCCGCTGCGTCCCCGCCTCTTCCACATAAGTACGGACAGGCGAGCAGGCTTCGTCCAGCACCAGGAGCATCGCCGCTTCCCACGGGGCAACCGACTCTCGAACCGGCACGGGCATCCACTCGCGGGCCCGTTCGGTCCCGGGAGGTAGGGGAAGCCGGATCGGCTCGCGAACGCCCGCCTGTCGGGTCAGCGCGCTGACGTGGGCAAGCGCTGCCTCTGTCGCCTCCCTGCTCTTGCTCAGGAAGAGAATCGGGGCATGCGGCTCCGCCGGCCGATAACGCAAGTAAGCGATCGCCTCGCCCCGCTCCTCGAGCAGAACGGAACGAACCGCCGGGCTCGGAGCGATCCAATCCAAGAGCGTCTGCTCGGGACGGAAGGCGAGAGACGCCTCCGCAAACCAGCTGCTCCACATCCGTTCGAGCAGCTCCGCGTCGGCTTGGCGCACCGGCCGTTCCTCCAGCAGCCTTTCTTGCTGGGCTTCCCCGTCCAGCACCAGCCCGGAGGTGCCGTACATGCGCGGCACATAGCCGAACCGCGGGTAATACCCGGGATGACCCAGCACGAGCGAAGCCGCATAGCCTTTGGCACCGGCTCTCCGGTGTCCTTCCCGGACGAGTCGGGCTCCGATCCCCTGCCGCTGCTCATCCGGATGCACGGCCAGCGGCGACAGCACGACAGCCCGCACCGCCTGGCCCCCCACATGAAGCAGGCGTGGGAAAAAAAGAACATGCCCAACGGCTCTGCCCTCGCGCACTGCAACCAAGGACAACTCGGGGTCGAAGGCGCCCCGCTGGCGATGAAGGGCGACGAGGGCGGGAATCGCGGGCTCCTTGTCAAAGGCAAGAGCGTGCAGCTCGGCGATCGCTTCGGCATCTTCGGGCGTCTCGGAACGGATGTCTATCTGCATACCAATCCTCCTGATGGTCAGTTTGGCTCTATCGTGGCACGACTGCCGGAGCGGTGCAAGGGAAGAATCGGCTAAACCAAAAAAAGCTTGATCGCTCAAGCTTTTTTTGCGTGTGCGTTCCTAATGCTTAGTCCAGCCAGAAGCCTTTGAAGTCGACCCGCGTACCCGTGCCGGTGAAGACTTCGAGCCGGTACAGCCCTTGCTCCATGCGGCCCAGTTCCGTCTCCGGACCGGTCAACAGATGCGCCTTCCCGTTCACTTTGACATACGTGCCGGTGAAGCCTTCCTGCTCTTCGCCGGAAGAGGCGGCACCCGATCCGGTCGTCCCGCTCTTGTAGGCGCGGAGAGCAAGCGGCCGCCGCGCCGCGGCAAAGAGCCAGACGGTCATCACTTTCCGATCTGCGGTCTCCTCCCGCTCCCGGTCGACCAGCACTTTGAAGCCGTCTACCGGGCTGTCCGACATCGTCAGCCAGTCCTCCGGGACACCGTCCTGGACCGCCTGGGTGGAGTAATCGATCTTCGTATAGCCGTCCGCCACAATCGTATAGGGTACCAGATGAGCGAACAGCAGCTCCGCCACGAAGGCATGACCGAGATCGCCAAAATGCAGCCGGTCCGGAATGATGCTCGCCGTGCTGTAGGAGGAATAGAGCAGGAACGCCTCCGTATAAGCATTGAGGTCGATCAGCGGCAATCCGTATTCCAGGGCCAGCTCCTTTTTGACCTCGCCCGCGACGGTATGGATGTGGCCGCCCGTGCGCATCGGATAGGTTCCTTCATAGGTCGTGTGGACGCCCGGCGCGACGACGGCCTGCGTCGTGAGCAGGAACGGTTGGATGCCGTGCTCGTAACACCACTCGATCATGCGGATCGTATGTGTCCGAAGCCCAACCCGGTATTCCATCTCGCTCGGGTAGCCGAGCCGGTCGTTGATGCCGAAGCCGATGCCGATCATTTTGACGTCCCTGTAAGGAGAATCGCCTGTGAATTCCTGCTCGATGTGAGCGGCTCCCCAGGCCGCCGTTTGCCCACTGAAGCCCGCGTTATAGATCCGCAGCACCGATTGCCCGGCCGCTTCGCGCAGCAGGCCTTCGAGCTTCCTCGAAAACGCGTTAGGGGAGACATTGTCGGCTCCAAGCGTATTGCGGACCCACCCCGTTGTAGCGGCTCCGTCGAATGTGCTGTCCCCGAAGAAAGCGATCGGGAATTTGGCGCCGCTGCGCCATGCGGTCCAAGCGTCTTGAAAAGTATAGAGCTGCTGCTGCTGGTTAGGGCTCATCAGGGAAGACTCCTTTTGTGCTAATGTTAGATGCTATAATATCGCGTCCAGCTCGTCCAGCCGGGAAATGACCGCGTATGGCTCGTGCTCGCCTTCGGGAAGCGCCTCTCCCAGCCGGTTGTACCAGACGGCCTGCATGCCGGCTTTCATCGGCCCCTGCACGTCGTTCTTCCAGGAATCGCCCACGAAGAGGGCTTCCTCCGGGGAAACGCCGAAGCAGGCGAGCGCCCTGCGGTAGATCTCGGGATCCGGCTTCTCGCAGCCTGCGTCCTCGGAGACGACTACGCAAGACGCGGGAAAAAGCGGCTCGATGCCGAGCGCCCGGATTTTGTCCTGCTGCCAGCTTGCCGTCCCGTTCGTGACGATGCCGAGCGCATAGCTGCGCCGCCAAGCCGTCAGCTGGCCGAGCAGGGCCGGATTCGCCCGCATGAACGAGCGGCTGATCGCGTTATGCAGCTCATTGAACCGGTCAGCCTCCGCCTCATCCATCGCGATGGCGAAGCTCCGGAGCGTCTCGATCACCCGCTCGTTGCGGAACTGCCGGAGGGTGATCGCCTGATTGTGATACAAGCTCACATAATGCTCATTGAACCGGCACAGCTGCTCAAAGAGCGGCCCCGGATCGCGGCCGGCCGTAGACGGATGCTGCCGGAACGTCTCCAGCATGCTGTCCTGCCAATAATCGTCAAAGTGGAGCAGCGTGTCGTCCAGATCGAACAATACGACCTTCCAGCGTCTCTTCATTATGCCATCCCCTCCTTCTCGCGCACCCCAGCTCTGTCACCTGCCTTGGGCTTCCACATCGGGCTTCTACTGCCTCGGTCCCCATATCATGACCGACACGCCGACCAGACAGATAATCGCGCCCAGCCAGTCGTATAAATCCGGCGTCTTGCGGTCGATGCCCCAGCCCCACAGCACCGAAAGCACAACGAACACCCCGCCGTAAGCGGCATAGACCCGTCCAAAGGACGGAAAGGTTTGAAACGTGGCGATAACGCCGTACAAGATGAGGGCGATCGCACCGCCGAGTCCCCAGAAGGCGGACTTGCCTTCCCGAAGCCACAGCCAGATCAGGTAGCCGCCTCCGATCTCGGCTATGCCTGCCAGCAAGAATACAAGAATCGTCAATAGGTTTCCCTTCCCTCTTCTCTCTCTAAGCGCCCGCTGCGCGGCAGTTTCCCCCTACCTTACCATAGCGGGAACGAACAGGGCTAGAAGAAGCGTCGCATGATTGCCCACCTGGCTGGCCTTGCCTCGTACGCCCCAAGGATTATAGACGGGAGCTCTCTTCATTCCCGGATTGCGGCAGCTTGCGAAACCGGAACACCGCAACCGCAGGCAGCTCGCTCCATTCAAACCGGCGGCTGTCCGGATCCGGAGCAAAGCCGGGTTCCGCGAATCCGTCCAGCACGAAGCCGGCGCCAAAAAAGAGCGTCATGTACTCCTGGAGCGAGCGGTGGAACAGCAAATGGGCTATCGGCTGCCCGGCAATGCCGATCGTTTCGGACGCTTGCGGAGTCAGGTAACGGCTCGCGTGCACGACGCTACGCGAGACGACCCGGCCGTCGATATCCTCAGTTTCGTAGCTGCGCCTGGCTTGAGGGGACTGGAAGCACGGATGCGGCACGGAGAACACGAACACGCCGCCGGGCTTTAGCCACTCGGTCGCGCTCCGGATCAGAGGACGGATGTCCGCAATGTCCATAAGCGCCATGTTGGCTACGGCGCTGTCGAAGGCCCCACGCCCCAGCGCCAGCAGCGTCTCCTCCTCCGTCGCGTCGGCGACCCGGTACTCGATTCGTGCTTCGTATTCCTGCGACCTCCGGCGGGCCCTCTCGACCATGACCGGGCTGTAATCGAAGGCGGTCACCTGCGCGCCGAGATCCGCCAGCCGGCGGGAAAAGTTGCCGTTTCCGCAGGCGACGTCAAGGACGCGATCGCCCGGTTTGACAGCCAGCAGCTCCTCGGTTTTAGGCCGGATCAGCTCCCGATGCCACCGGTTGCTCGTCTCCCCCATATAATCGTCCCAAAAGCCTGCCACCCGATCCCATCGATCCCGGGACTCGTCCGTCAGCTCTTTCCATTCGTCCGCACTTTCTCTTCCGTCCGGGGCCTTCCGATCGCTCATTGCTTACTCCTCGCTTTCTCTATTGGCTGCAAGTTTCTTCCAACCTAGCATACTAGGGGATGACCAACAAGAACGAATTTGCGAATCGAAGCCGCCCCACAAAAACAGCAGCCTTACGGCTGCTGCAGATAGGCGCGGATAGCGTTATCGACGAGCCTCGTCTCCTGCGGATGAAAAAAGACGTGCCTTCCGTCGTCCGCCAGGGAGAATGTATAAGCGAGCGGTTCGCCGGTGTACAGCACCATCTGGGTATAGGCAGGATCGCCGCTTTGCGTGAACGGCGAGTAGCCGGGGCTGTCCAAGCCGGATGCCAGCAGCCGGAAAAAGGCGTCTTTCTCCGCTTGGACCAGCGTCCGGAACGGGGGCGTCCGCCAATAGTCCGCGTACAGCTCGATTCGTGAAATCCGATTGGCCGTTAAATCGTCGAAAATGCTCGAAGCTCTCTGGACGGCGCCTTCCGTCGCGTACAAGCGGTAGCCTTGCGGCTGGTTCGGGTCCGGAGCCGCCAGCAGTTCCTCCTTCGAGAAGCCTTCGACCCGGTAAAGCTTGGTGCCGATTCCAAGGAAGGCGGCGTCCCCGTCCTGCGTCCTGTAATAGGGGTCGGTCACGACATCGGCCACCTTAAAATTCACATGGCCGGCTTCTTCCCCCACCAGCTTCGGATCTGCCAGCGCCCGATTCCAGACACTGGTATAGGTATGCCCGTTCAGCTTGACAAAATCCACCCAGTCGATAATCGCCTGCCCTTGGGTCGGACGGACCGGCAGGAACGAGCAACCGCTCAGAAGGAAAACGAGCGAGAGAAGCAGCAAGACGGGCAGTCGGTTCATCCTTTCACCTCCTGCCTGATCAGACGAGATTCCCCGCCCGATTGTTTCAGCGCATGGCGATGTCCGGGGGAATTGACAGCCGCAGCCGTTTGGCGCTACAATATCCTGCTCATGGACGAACCGAGCAACTTCGAAAAAGAACAATGCGTAGAGCCGGATGGAATTACCTTTAGCTTATCTTAGGGAGTGAAGCGCATGGAGATTAAACTCGATGATTTATCCGGAGCCGATATTATCGCCTTGGTCAATGAACATTTGCAGAGCATGTTTGAACAATCCCCGCCGGAGAGCGTACATGCCTTGAATCGAGATCGATTGAAAGCACCGGACATCACCTTCTGGAGTGCATGGGAGCAAGGCGAACTGTTAGGCTGCGGTGCTCTTAAAGACCTGGGAGGCCAGCATGGGGAAATCAAATCCATGCGTACTTCCACCAAGCATCTCAGGAAAGGCGTCGCCTCTAAACTACTGGCCCATATCGTGGAGGAAGCTACGCAGCGAGGCTATCGACGGCTGAGCTTGGAAACCGGCTCCATGGAAGGGTTCGAAGCGGCTAGACAACTCTATCAACGGTTCGGATTCGAATCCTGCCCTCCGTTTGCGGATTACAGGGAAGACCCCAATAGTGTTTTTATGACGAAAGAATTGTAAGCAGTCGTTGAACGACCATAATAGCTCAATCAAGACACGAAGGCAGCCGGTCAGTAAGACCGGCTGCTTTTGCTGTCCTCCAAGCGACCGCCGGACGGCGGACTACCGTATCGTGTCGTACAGGTCGATCTCCACGTAGTCGGGAGGCTGGACCTGCTTGGACGGGATATAAATTTCCAGATGCCACGACTGGAGGATCCGCTCAAAGGCCGCCGCGGCGATCTCCTGATGAAGGGCCGCGTAGGTGGCACGGATCTCATCGGCCGGTCCCCGATGATAGGCGACCGCGTAGCGCTGGGCCGGAACCGTCAACGCCGTCATGCCCGCCGGGGGCTCCGCGTCCCCTTCCACCTGCACGCATACCCAATAGCCGTCCTTTTCCTCCGTACAGGCATCCACCTGATAGACGCCAATCAGCGTATCGGGCGCAACCGCTCCCGGAATCTCGCCGATCCGCCGGGCGAGAGCGGCGCAGGCTTTTGGAATTTCGGCCGCATACTCGTCCCCTGGACAAAGTACACGCAGCCCCACCAGCCTCATCTCGTCCTTTTTCACTACCTGCATGGCAGGCCTCCCCTCCCGGATTTCGAACGTCGGCAACGCTTAAGCTCTGCCCGCCTTTTCCCCGAGCCGTTCCAGCTCGACGCGCGCCGCCTTCGTCAGGCTGCCGACGACCAGCTCATACGAATGATCGATCATGGCTTCTATGTCCTCCACCGTCAGCGAGCCGTCCACGAGAACCGAGTTCCAATACTTCTTGTTCAGATGATAGCCCGGCTTGACGGAAGCATGCTGCTCCCGCAAATTCTCGGCGATCGCCGGATCGCATTTGAGGGAAACCGCACCCGCCGACAGCAGGGCGAACATTTTGCCCCCCACCTTGGCGACGAGCGGGGACGGCCCGAATGGGTACGTCTCCTCGGCACCCGGCTTGGCCAAACAATAAGCCTGGATAGCGTCCATCATGCCTCTTGCTCCTCCTTTCGCCGCGCTCCTCCAGCCCTCTACCATCATATGGCCGGTCACAGAGGGGTATGGCAGAATCGCGGCTCCGATTTTCTTGTTTTCACTATACGTCATCCTTTCCGCAAGCGCTATCAAAAAAAGAATGATCCTCGCCGCAGGCCCGTAAGCCCCTTCATCGTCTCCCTTTTTCCTGCTTTTTCCAATATTTACCTGACCGAAACCAATCCGATTTGCTATGATCGGATCAAGCCTCGGTCGAGCTTGGGAAGGAGGGAACGGACACACCCGCCTCACGCAAGGTCATTTACGCAGCATTTATATGAAAGCGATTGCACATTCATTCAAACCAAAAGGAGTGATCGACCATGTTCCCGTCATCCCGAAAATGGCTTGCCGCCGGAATCGTTCTCTGCCTGCTCCTCAGTCTCGCTCCGTTGCCGGGAGCTCAGGCGGAGAGTCCTCTGCCAAATGTGCTCGTCAATGGAAGCTTCGAGGACGCCTCCGGTTCTAACGTCCCCGGTTGGTCTCCGGACGGCGATTCGCCTGCCGTACAAGTGACCCGCGAGACGGCAGCCGAAAGGCTGCAAAGCCTCGTGCTTTCGAATTCTTCCAGCCAAGCTATAGGGGTCGTGAGCGACGCCTATTCCGTCCTTCCGTTCGACAACGTGACCTTCACCGCCAAAACCCGGAGCGGGTCCGGCAGCGGAGCAAAAGCGGATGTCCGCTTTTACGACGCATCGGGCAAGCTCCTCTCCGTAGTAAGCGGGCTCGTGAGTGCGAAGCCAGGCGGCTGGGAGGACGTGCACGTAACCGCATCCGCTCCCAAGGACGGCGCCCTCGTGCGGGTGGCGTTTCACATTCCCGCTAACAAAACCGCTCTTTTCTATGCGGATGCCGCCTCGCTTCAAGTAGCGAAGACGCCGGACTACCTGACCAATCTCGGTCCGCAGTCGACGAGCCTGACCATTATGACCGGCGCGTACGGCAAGGATAAGAGCGGCCGGGACGTCATGTACACCGTCGCCCAGGGCGATCCCGCCCAATTCCTCGTAAGTGACGTTCTCACGAAGGAGGTTCGGCAGCGGCATGCCCTCGTTGCCCTGGACGGCAGCAATGCCAGCGCCGCTTGGGGGATTACGGTCGCGACCGACGGCAAGGTCTACATAGGCAGTACGCCGAACGGAACGTTGTTCCAATATGACCCGTTGACCGGGAAGATGCGCACGCTCGGCAAGCCGGTTCCTTCGGATACGATTATTTTGGTGCTGGTGCCGGGACCGGACGGCAAGGTCTATGGCGGAACCGGGTATTCCCAGTCGCTGTTCGAGTACGATCCTCAGACCGACCGCAGTACCGTCCTCGCCTCGTTCTCCACGGGACCGAAGGAGCAGCACGTACGGGCTCTCGCCTATGACGCCGACCGCCATGCGCTCTATGTCGGCGGATCCGACGTCGCCAAGCTGTACAGATACGACTTGGCAACCGGGACGAAGACGCCGATCGAGCATCCCGGATTCGCGGGCAAGGTGGCGGTATACGACCTGCAGTATACGGCGGGCAAGCTGTTCGTGCGTCTGAATGCGGGGCCGGTCATGTACGTCTACGACCCTGCGACCGGGACCTGGCCCGTCGAGAACAACCCGAACTACAACGCGCGGGGCTTCTCTCCCGTCTCCCCGGATAACCGCGTCTTTTACACCCACTACGAAACGCTGCCCGACGGCAAGAACCAATGGTCGCTGCATGCTTACGATGTGACGACCGATACGTATGCCTCGCTGGGCGTCAATGTCAAAGGAGCCGCTATCGCGTTCGGTTACGTCGATCTGCAGCGGCCGGATTGGCCGGGCCTTTCTCTCGTCGGATTGGCCGGCAACAGCGGATGGGCCTTCTACTATAACCTGGAAACGGGCAAAACGGAGACGGCCGAGCTCCCTCTGCCGCCTCAATTCGTCGAGCTGTTCAACATAGGCAAAGGCTCGGACGGCCGCATGCTGTCATCCGGATTCATCTCCGGAGGAGGCATGGGGATCTACTCGCCGACCCGGGACGAGACGCTGCTCTATCCGAGCCTTGGGCAGATCGAGGCTTATGCGACGCTGAACGGCATTTCCTATATGGGCGGGTATCCGGGAGCGTCGCTCTTCCGGTTCGATCCTGCCAAGCCTTGGAACCGGACCGATCCCAGTCTGCCGCAAAATCCTCTGCGGGTGAAACAGCTCGGCTACGAACAGGAGAGGCCGATCGCCATGGTCGGTGTCGAAGAGCTGAACAAGCTGTACATCGGCAGCTATCCGATCGCCGGCAAGGTGGGCGGCGCCCTCTCGATCTACGATCCGGAGACGGATACGCTGGAGGTGAAACGCCATCTGGTGCCGAATCATTCGGTCAACACGATGCTCTATCGGGACGGCAAGCTGTATCTGGGGACGGGTGCGATGGATGGCGGAGCGGGCAGACTGGCCGTCTACGACATCGCCTCGGGAGAGATCGAGTTCGAAACCGTGCCGGTTGCCGGCAAAAAAGGACTGGCCGCCTTCTTATGGGGACCGGACGGCAATCTGTGGGGAATGGCGCAAGGCGTGCTGTTCGTCTTCGATCCCGTTAGCCGCAAGGTGGTTTATCAGGACGACAAGTTCCCCGCTGCGGATTATGTCTACGCCAATCCCCATCTGCTGCTAGGGACGGACGGGAATCTGTACGGCTCCATCTTTACGGGCTATGTCGGAGAAGGCACTTACGTCAGCAAGATGTTCAAGGTCGATGCCGGGACGAAAGACGTGACGACGATTCTGGAGAGCAATGTAGAGAAGCTGGCGCAGGACGACTTTGGCAATTTCTACTTCAAATACGGCAGCGAGCTGATCAAATACAGCGATCCCCAGCTCGTCGTGAAGCTCGCATCAGCCGACCTGTACATTCCGGAACGGGAGCTCACGGCCGGAACTCAGGTGCAGACCGGGCTGACGGCCATTCTGGAGAAGGGCCGGACGACCAGGGAGCTCACCGGTGCGGCGATCGAGTATACAAGCAGTCATTCTGCCGTAGCGGAGATCGATGAGAAGGGGGTGCTGCATGCGTACAAGCCGGGAAGCGCGAAACTGTCCGTCCGGCTGACCATTCAAGGAGTTACCGTAACGTCCATTCCCATCACCGTCCATGTTAAGCAAGCCAAGCCGAATAAGTAACAACCCGAAAAGTCGGTCCCCGGTTCCTTGCCGGAGACCGGCTTTTTTTGTTGAGAGCCGCCGTCGGAGCGGGTAGCAAAGCACCTCCCACCGATGCTTCGGACGCCTGCCGGACCGCTCGGCGACGGCCGGGTTCTCCAGGCTTCCGCGCTATGAATCCAAGCGGTGGACTACCGAAACCGATACTGGACCGATTCCTGAATAAACCGGTAGCCGATCCGGGAGTAGATGGCGTTGGACGTCGGATTCGCAAGGTCGGTGTACAAGCTGCAGAAGCGGTAGCCGCTGTCCAGAAGAAGCCGGCTCAGCGCCGCCACGCAGGAGGTTGCATAGCCCCGCCCCCGGTAAGCCGGCGGCGTATAGACGACGCTGACGACAACGCCGTTTCCTGTAGGCCTCGCCTTCTTGGCCATGGAGACGGCCTCTCCGTCGCGCCACAGATATAGCCATCCGCCGGCGATGGCGTCCTGCGCTTTGGCCAGCGCCACCGAAGGGGTGATCTGCTCCCCAATCTCCTCGTAGAATGCGGCGTACCAGCCGGCGACGCGCTCCGTGTCCTTCGGCCCCGCCTGCACCAGCTCTCCCGGGCTCATAGGGACCGGCTCTACCTGGTCGAGCCGGTAAATCCCCTGGTCCATCTTAACGTAAGGAGTAACGCTCATTCGGACTCCCCATGCCGCAGCGAACGCTTCGGCCGCTTCCCTGGGACCGACGACTCCCGGAACCGTGGCCCTGGCCCGGGCGAGATGGTCCGCCAGCAGCTCGGAAGCTTGACGCACCTTCTCACCGCCATACAGGACTATGTTCAGCGGATTCAGCAGGTACAGAAGCGCCGTCTCCCCGTCCGCCGTCTCGACCTTCCCCATCCGGTGGTACTGGGGAAGGTCCCCCTTCTCCTCCCGCTCGGATAGAAGAGCAAGAAGGCCGAGCAGCAGGTTGTTCCCCGCCTCATCCTGCTCCAGCAGCGCCCGGTTCCGCGCCAAAAACCGCGTCGGACTTTTCTCCTCCGTTACCTTCATGTGCTCCCCTCCTTTTCTTCGGCTTAAGGACAAGCAAGTCCCGCCTCGCCGTCAGCCGTCTCTTCCTCAGGCCGTCTGCCTTGGACGGCCAGCAAATACATCGTTTGGGAAACGGCCGTCTCCTTCACCCATTCGCGGTATTCCCGCTCCGCCATCTCCCGTTCCGGCTCGGTCAAATAGCCGTCCCGCACCATCTGCCGCCCCCGGCTCGCCGCAACCTCCGCCCAGATGCCGATACGAGCGGCAAAGTCCGGGTCACCGCGTTCCGTCCGCTCCAGCTCGGGTGTGACCTCGATGTCCTTGAGTCCCGTTTCCCGGAACAACGCGGGCAACCGGTCCGCGATCGCATTGTCCATTCCGGCCTCCGCCCGCCATCTCAGGAATGCCCCATAGAACGCCTGCATGCTGGCAGGTGGCTCCGGCTCCAAGCGGAGCTTCTCATGGTTGTAATCCAGGACGAGCACGAGCCCGCCGGGCTCCGCCGCCTCCCTCATTTCGGAAAGCGCCGCTCCGGGCTGCGCCACACATTGGAGAACCCGGGATGAGGTGACGATGGCGAACTCTCCCCGGAATCCAAGATCGAACACGTCCCTCTTCGCAAAGGAAAGCCCCGGCACCTGGCTGTGCATCTCCCGTGCCTGCCGGATCAGTTCCGCGTTGGTGTCCGCGCCTACGACCCGTCCGTCCGGTCCAGCCAGCTCGGCGATTCCTCGCGTGATCGCCCCCGTCCCGCAGCCGACGTCCAGCACGCTATGTCCCGGCCGGACGAGCTCCGCAAGCCGTCGGTGAGACGACGCGAGCGTACGGGCGTTGAGCACGCGGACGGCATCGCCCGATAGCTCCGCTCGTTTGCGCGACAGCTCGTTTTCCATGGTCAGCACCTCGTTTCGTTATGTAGTGTGGTCCCTCACTAGGTGCCGGATGGGCCGTTCGCCTCCGGCAGCAAATCGTTCGCTGCGCTTCCCGGCCGGTAGTACGGATACTCCATCCACTCCTGCACCTCCTGCGCAAAGAGCGCGTCGGTCAGCGACTCTACGACGTACAAACCGAGATCGAGCGAAGCTGATACCCCGGCACCCGTGAAAATCCGGCCATCCCGCACCGCTCTGGCCTGCACCACCTCGGCGCAGGAAGGCGCCAGCAGGTCGTAGGCGGTCCGATTCGTCGTCGCTCTCTTCCCCGTCAGCCAACCCGCCGCGCCCAGCAGCAGCGCCCCCGTGCAGACGGAGACCTTGATGCTGTCCTCCCGGGCCGTACGCAGCCAGGAGAGGAACGCCTCGTCGTGCCGAAGCTGCCGGGTCGCCAGGCCACCGGGCACGAAGAGGAGGTCGTAGGCGGACAGGTCGGGACGAACATGGGGGATTCGAATCGTCATTCCCCGGTCGTCGGTCACCTCCTCCGCAAGCGCGCACAGGTCCAGCGACACGCCGTCCAGCCGGTTTAGAATCCGGAGCCAGGAGACGGCGTGATGGAACCCGTCAAAATCCAGCGTGGTCATGCCGTTAAACAAGCAAAATGCCATCTTCATCTGTGCCACCCGCCTTCCCGTCCTCTCAAGAATAAAAAAACATCCGATCCGAAAGATCGAATGCTTCGCCCAGGCGTACGGCTGATTCCTGCGCGCTCCCTCATGGGTCTCCATGTTTACGCCAGTCACGCGCAGAACTTTGGAATTGGAAGAATTATACAACGGCATTGACTACTTGACAAGGAGGCATCCAAAATTTCCCTTCTTCCGACCGTCCGACTGGACTCCCCTCCTCGCAGAGGTCAATCTTCGTGGCGTCGCTTGCCAACGGCCGCTCCAGGCGGCTTTCGTGCGAGAGAGGCGGGGCGCTCCCGCCAACCCTAACCGCCCTCCGTCCCGCCCTGCTGGCCGGCGCGAAGCGCGGCTGCCAACAGGTACAGCTCGGCCAGGTCAGAGCGGCCGCAGGAGCGGAAGTGCTCCGCCGCCTCCGCCGTGGTGACGGCGGCGACGACTTCGACCCGCTCGCCGCCCGTCTCCGGGATGGCCGGCACAGAGACAAGCCGGACGTCCCCGTAGCCAACCAGCCGGTACGAAACCGGATGCGGCAGATGGGGACGATATGGACGGTCCGCGCGCGAGTCGGTGCGCCAGGCGCCGAACGGGACGAAGGCGGACACGAGCTCGGCGCCCGCCTCCTCCAGCAGCTCGCGGCGCAGTGCGGACCGGTAATCCTCTCCCGGCTCGAGCGTGCCCCCCGGCAGCTCCCAGCTGCCGTCCTCCAGCCGAAGGACGATGCACTTGTCCTCCGCGAAAGGAACGACGTTGACATTGCTAATGAGCGGCTCCGGAGGCGGCGAGGCGATCGCTTCGAACTGCCGGTGCGCCGTCTCATTGTCGACGACCTGAAACAAATTGGGATAGCGGGCATGTACGGCCGCTGCGTCCATGGTACTCTCTCCTTTGCTTTTATGTAACCTGCCGGACACTCATACGTCAGGGTGGAGGCCGAGCGTGCCTCTCAGCGAAGGCAGGCGGCCTCTAAGCGGAGACAGACGGCAGGCGGCCACTCCTGGTAAACAGCCGGTGCGGATGAGCTGCGGCCGCGCTTGCCTCCAAATCCGGGCCTCCCTCTCTACCCCGCCAGGATGCGGACGCCTGCGCTAGCCGTGGTCCAGCAGCTCGCGAACCGTCTTGGCGTCCAGTCCCTCACCGTCGCAGGAGACGAGCGGCGACACTTCGGGCTCCTGTCCCGCCAGCTCCTCCTCCGAGACTCCGGCGGCGAGCAGCCAGCGCCGGTGCAGCGCAAGCAGAAGCCGCCGAGCAGACTCCGGACTATCCGCCCCTTCCTTGTTCTTCACGGGCGCGAACTCTTCCTCACGGTTCACCTTCAGCACCGTCATGCCTTCGGCCAGCGGGAAGAAATCAAAGATAAACCGCTCGAGCTTATAAGCATTCGGCTTCTCGGGCGTCACCGTCCGGCCCTCCCGGTCGACATGGACGATCTTTTTGGAAGCGGCGTGGTACGGAACGTCCGTATCCGCATGCCGCTCGATAAAGGGAAGGCTGAACAGGTGGATGGACATGTTGCCCAGGTTGAACAAGAGCCGGCCGGCCGCATCTCTCTCCTCGAGGAGTGACGGCGGAAACTCCGTATATTCAACGATGGACGGACGGCCGTCCTTGAGACAGGCCATGCCTACCTTTTCGCCCGCATCCTTCTTCTCGACGACCTTGGTCGCGACCGGATAGCCAAAATGGACGGCGGCTCCGATGAATGCCGGGTCTGCCATCTTAACGAGCGCGTTGTCCACATTGTAGTAAAACAGCCAGGCGAGGCCTCTGCGCTTCATGTCGGCGAGCGCTCCTGTCCGCGCAAGCGAGGAGAAGCATTCGCCGTTCCCGCTCGCAGTGAAGTTGATCTCGGCCGGGCCCGACAGCAGCAGCCGTCCGGCATGGTCGATGGCGGGCATCGTATGCTGCTGGAAGAAATAGATCTCTTCCTCCGGATAGCCGAAATAGCCGTGCTCGCGGAAGAAAGCAGCCGTTACGTCGTGATTGTCCGGGCTCGTCATAATATACCAGGGCACGAACCGGCCCGCTCGGGCGGAGACGTTCAACAGCCGCTCCGCCTGGATCTGGAACAGCAGCTTGCCGGACGGCAGCCCGATATCCATCGTACCCTTGGGCCCGTCGTGGCCGAGCCGGCTCCCCTGGCCGCCGGCGACGACGATGACGCCGACGCGCCCGGCTTTCAGCTCGGCCCAGCCCGCCTCGGCGAAGCTCTCCCGTTCCCGTTCGCTCCACTGCTCCGCGTCGAGGGATGGGATCGGAGCGAGCTCCGCGTCTCTCTTCTCCTCGGTTTGGGTTCCCACTTCCTTCAACGCCCTGTAATCGATCGCCAGAATCTGCTCCGTCAGACTCTCTTGCTGCTCGCCGGACGCCCGGCCAAGCACCTCCAGCAGATGCTCCTGCCCGTGCTCCCTCAGCAGTGCTTCGGCCTGCCGCAGTTTGGTTTCCATATCGGATGACCCCCATCGGTTTCTTGGTTTCTCTCTCTCTCATGCCGCAGGGAACATGCCCTCGGCTTGTAGTTCTTTCTACCGCCGCATCCTTCTTGGACGCGGTCTGCCGGCTTCGGCGGATACCGGAAATTTATCCTATGGCCGGACAAAATGCAATCCCCAGCCGGCCGGTTCACCTCTATTCCGGCAAACGAAAAACGTGTCCTGTAAGAAAACGGCAGCTTCGTCCGTCTTCCTAGTGTATGCCGGCCTCGACCGTGTCGACTCCGCTGCGCTCAGCCGAACGGAAGCACCCGGCCCTCCCGGCTGCTTCTCGCGGCCGTCTCGATCAGCCGCATTGTGACGGCCGCTTCGGCGGCGGGAACCGGGACCGGACCGCCCCCGGTAAGTGCTTCATAGATAGCGTCGTAATAGACGGAGTAGGCACCCCGTTCGGTCTTCACCGTCTCCTCCGCCACCGTCTCTCCGTCGCCCGTATAGAGACGGCCGTCCTGCGCGGGGTCGTCCTCGCCGAAGCCAGGCGCGCCCGGCCGAAGCCCCTGCTTGAGCGATTCCTCCTGGCTGTCGAGCCCGTACTTGACGAAGCTGCCCTTGTCTCCGTGGAGGAGAAAGCGCGGGCCCGGCTGGCGGACAATCGAGCCGATATGCAGGATGGCCCTCATCCGACCGTAGCCCAGCACGAGGTGGACGTAATCGGTCGTCTCGGCCCCGTCCCGCTGGTCGATCAAGTCGGCATACACAGTCTCCGGCGCCCCGAATAGATGGACGGCTTGGTCGATCAGATGGGAACCGAGATCGTAGAGCATGCCCGAGCCCGGCAGATTCTGCTCGCGCCAGCGGTCTCTCACTTCCGGCCGGAAGCGGTCAAAATGACTCTCATAGGTGAACACCTTGCCGAGACGGCCTTCCTCCACAAGACGCTTGACCGTCAGGAAGTCGCCGTCCCACCGCCGATTCTGGTACACACTCAGCACCAGCCCCCGCTCATCCGCCAGCCGGACGAGACGGTCCGCCTCCTCCGCGGTGACGGTGAACGGTTTGTCCACGACGACGTGCTTGCCGGCGGCCAGCGCCCGTTCGGCCAGACCCGCGTGCGTCTGGTTCGGCGTCGCCAGCACGACGAGCTCGAGCTCGGGATCGGCCAGCAGCTCTTCCGGCGTGGAGACCGTCTCGGCCTCCGGCCAGGCCGCCTTCACCTTCTCGGGCTGGGACGTGACGACCGCCGATAGCTTAAGTCCCGGCACCGAAGCCAGGACGGGAGCGTGGAAGGTGGAGCCGGAGAATCCGTACCCCACCAGCCCCGTTTTCACGATACGCATGTTCGAGTTCCTCCAGTTCGGATCGGGGTCCGGTCTCCGGGCGCCCCCCGGGTAAGACGGTAGGGGACTTCCCGGCAAACGGCGCCGCCGAAGGAGGAATCGGATCCGCCTGCGGCGCCGGCATACCGGCCGTTCTTATTGTACCACTTTGCCGGCGGACGATGGCAAACCACCCAAGCCATGCTGGCCGTCTCCCTGCCTTCGGCACCGTGCCTAATTACCCGGTTCGGAACCGCGAGAAACAGCCCCCCGCCTAAGGTCCGGTTGCGGGCGATCGAGACGGTTTGTTAAGATTATGTATATTTTTTTCCGGCTGCTGCCGGAGGAACGAATTGAAGGATGTGACCCGAATTGAATTATGAAGTGTTTCAATGGATCAACGGTCTGGCCGGCCGTGTGCCGGCATTGGACTCGATCATGAAGGGCCTCGCGGAGGGCGTCGTCTGGGTGCTGCTTGCCCTGCTCGTGCTGCTGTGGATCTCCGGCAAGCAGACCAATCAGCAGCTTGTCTTCTACTCCTGCCTGACTGCCCTGGTTGTCATCGCCTTGTCCAAATACGTCATCTCGCCCCTCGCGGCCCATCCGCGCCCGTTTGCCGAGCATGCGGTGAATCAGCTCGTGCCGCACGAGGCCGATTTTTCCTTCCCGAGCGATCATACGGCCTTCGCCTTCTCGCTGGCGATTCCCGTCTGGTTCCTGAAGCGCAGACTCGGCACGATCATGGTGGTGCTGGCCGCCCTGACGGGCATCGCCCGGATCTATGTCGGCGTCCACTATCCGGCCGACATCGCCGGCGGCATCGTGCTCGCCTTCCTGGTCGCCGCCATCGTCGTGGCGCTTCGCCGCCGCATCGAGCCGATCCCGAACGGCTGCATCGCCGTCTACAGCCGGCTGACGCGCCGCGTGCCGTTTCTTCCCGCCTCGCGGCAGGACGCATCGAGCCGCAGAGGCTGACCTGCGATTTTGTATGGGCATCCGGGATCTTGACAATACTGAAAGCAGCGTGGTATAACTAGCCAAATCCATAAATTCGATGACGAGACCAAGTACGCTGTCCCCTTCGTTCCCCAGAGAGCCGGTATCTGCTGAAAGCCGGCGTTCGAAGCGCAGCCGAATATCCTCTCGGAGAAGTGAAGCCGAACGCTCCCGAATCGGGCAGCCTGTAAGCCTAACCGGGTGTCCGCCGTTACAAGGAACGCGTATGATGGTACGTTGTCGAGTGCCGCAGCCGGAAACGGAGGCGGAAACAGGGTGGTAACGCGAGTTGACCAAGCTCGTCCCTTTTGAGGGGCGGGCTTTTTTGTTTTTTCCCATACTGGAAGAAGGAGCGGATTGGCATGCACAAAGTCGACAGCAAGGAGAAAGCCCGTGCCCGGGAGCTTCGGGTGCTCCAAACATGGGCGGAGGAAGAGACGTTCCGGGAATCTATCCGGCGGCGGGAAACCAGCCCGTCCTTCGTCTTTTACGAGGGGCCGCCTACGGCGAACGGCGCTCCGCACATCGGGCATGTGCTCGGCCGGGTCATCAAGGATTTCTTCGGACGCTACAAGACGATGAGCGGCTACAAGGTGATCCGCAAGGCCGGCTGGGACACGCACGGTCTGCCCGTCGAGCTCGGCGTGGAGAAGGCGCTCGGCATCTCCGGGAAGCAGGAGATCGAGGCGTACGGTGTGGAGCCGTTCGTCGAGGAGTGCAAGGCGAGCGTGTTCCGGTACGAGAAGCAGTGGCGGGAGCTAACCGAGGCGATCGGCTATTGGACCGATCTGGACGATCCCTACATCACCCTGACGAACGACTATATAGAGAGCGTCTGGCACATCCTGGCGGAGGTGCACCGCAAAGGACTGCTGACTCGGGGCCACCGCGTCAGTCCCTACTGCCCCTGCTGCCAGACAACGCTCAGCTCGCACGAGGTGGCCCAGGGCTACGAAACGGTCAAGGACCTAAGCGCAACGGTCCGCTTCCGGCTGAAGGACACGGGAGAATCTGTACTCGCCTGGACGACGACGCCTTGGACGCTTCCGGCGAACACGGCACTCGCCGTCGGCCCCGAAGTGGACTATGTGCGCGCCCGGCAGAACGGCGAGGTCTATGTCGTCGCCGCGAAGCTGGCAGAGCAGGTGCTGGGAGGCGATTACGAGGTTCTGTCGACCTGCAAGGGCCGCGACCTGGTCAGTCTCGCCTACGAGCCCCCATTCGGCTCCGGTGACGCCGAGAACGGATACCGGATCATCGCCGCGGATTTCGTCAGCGATTCGAGCGGCACGGGAATCGTTCATCTAGCGCCCGCGCACGGCGAGGACGATTATAGAGCCGCCCGTAGCAGTGGTATCCCGATGCTGCTTGTGGTCGACCCGTCTGGCCGGTATACGGAAGCGGTTCGCGACTTCGCCGGCCGGTTCGTCAAGGATTGCGACGTGGAGATCGTCAAGCAGCTCGCCGAACGCGGGCTGCTCTATCACAAGGAGAAGTTCGAACACAGCTACCCGTTCTGCTGGCGGTGCCAGTCTCCCCTCCTCTATTACGCCACGGAAAGCTGGTTCATCCGCACGACGGAGATCCAAGAGCAGCTGATCGCGAACAACCAGTCCGTCAGCTGGTATCCTCCTCATCTGCGGGAGGGCCGGTTCGGCAAGTTTCTCGAGGAGCTAGTCGACTGGAATATCAGCCGCAGCCGGTATTGGGGCACCCCTCTGAACGTCTGGCTGTGCGGCGATTGCGGAGCCGAGGCCGTTCCCGGAAGCGTCGCTGATCTCCGGAGGCTGGCCGCGGAGCCCGTGCCGGACGATCTGGAGCTGCATAAGCCCTATATCGACCGGGTCCGTCTCGCCTGCCCGCACTGCGGCGGCCTCATGACCCGTACGCCGGAGGTGATCGACGTCTGGTTCGACAGCGGCTCCATGCCGTTCGCGCAGTATCACTATCCGTTCGAGAACGAAGACAGGTTCCGGGACCAATTTCCCGCGGACATGATCGTTGAGGGCATCGACCAGACGCGCGGCTGGTTCTACAGCCTGCTGGCCGTCTCCACCCTGTTCACCGGGCAGGCTCCTTACAAGGCGGTCATGGCGACCGGTCACGTGCTGGACGAGAACGGTCAGAAGATGTCCAAGAGCAAGGGCAACGTCGTCGATCCGTGGGAGATCATTGAGGCGTTCGGCTCGGATGCGTTCCGCTGGGCTCTCCTGTCCGACAGCGCGCCGTGGAACAGCAAACGGTTCTCGAGGCAGCTCGTCGCCGAGGCGAAGTCTAAGCTCGTCGATACGCTGCAGAATGTCCACGCGTTCTACACGCTCTACGCCTCCATCGACGGCTACCGGCCGAAGAACGGCGAGCTGGACACGGCTGGACCTCCGAGCCCGGCACTGCTCGACCGGTGGGTACTCTCGCGGCTGAACAGCGTCATCCGGGAGGTACGGAGCGGCCTGGAGGCCAGCGACCTGCTCCATCCGGCCAAGACGCTTGAGGCGTTCGTCGAGGAGCTGAGCAACTGGTATGTCCGGCGTTCCCGCCAGCGGTTCTGGGCCGGCGAGATGACCGCGGACAAAGCCGCGGCTTACCGGACGCTCGGTCATGTGCTGGTGACGCTCAGCCGGATGCTCGCTCCTTACGTCCCTTTTCTCGCGGACGATCTGTACCGGAACCTGACCGGCGGCAGCGTTCATCTCGCGGATTTCCCCTCCGCCGACGAGACCGCCATTCTGCCGGCTCTTGAACAGGAGATGGCAACGGTCCGGACCGTCGTCGAGCTCGGCCGGACGATTCGGAGCGAGACCGGTATCCGCACCCGCCAGCCGCTGGCGGAGCTGGCAGTCGTCACCGCCGCCCCTCTCGACCTGTCTCCGTACGGGGAGATTATCCGGGATGAGCTGAATGTCAAGCGGATCCGGCAGCCCGAGGACGAAGCCGAGTTCGTACAGTACGCGCTCAAGCTGAACCTCAAGCTCGGCGGTCCAAAGTACGGCAAGCAGGTCGGAGCGATCCAGCAGCAGCTGCGGCAAATGACCGCCGCAGTGGCAGCGGAGGCGGTCCGGCAGGGCTATGCCGAGCTGCCGCTGCCCGATGGGTCGCTGCGGGTCCCGCTTGACGAGCTGCTCGTGGAGCCGATGCCGAGAGAAGGGTACGCCTCCGCGGCCGGCGGGGGCGTCACGGCGGCGATGAATACGGAGCTTACGCCCGAGCTTAAGCAGGAGGGCCTCGTCCGGGAGCTGATCCGGGCCGTGCAGGATATGCGCAAAAGGCTCGATTTGCCGATCGAGAGGAGAGTCCACCTCATTCTGGACGCCGATAAGGAGATGCGAGAGGCCGTGACCCGGTTCAAGCCACTGCTGGAGGACAACGTCCTTCTCAGGGAGCTGGCATTCGGCCGTGCTGACGGGATGGAGACCGTCTCCATCGAAGGTGCTCCGGTGCGCCTGCGGATCGAGGAGTAACGCGAGTCCGGTTCTACCTATTCTCTCCCTGGCGGACAGAGGCTGCACCGCCTTATAATGAGGGCATTCCAATCAGACAAAGGTGCGTGAAGTCGTTGTCATTCTCTCATTACGGTGAGCTGTGCACCGAGCTTTACGAGCTGACCAAGCCGGTCGGCACGTCCTTCGGAGGAGATATCGAATTTTACCGGGATCGGCTGCAGACCTGCGAAGGTCCGCTGCTGGAGGCGATGTGCGGCTCCGGCCGCGTGCTGATCCCGCTGCTCGAAGCGGGACTGCCCGTGGAAGGAACCGATACTTCCGTGGAGATGCTGGCTGCCTGCCGCGCGGAGTGCGAGAAGCGCGGGCTGGCGCCGGAGCTTCGGGAAGCGGATCTCGTGACCATGTCGCTCGGACGGCAATACGGGGCCATCTTCATTCCCGGAGGCTCGTTCCTCCTTATTGACGACCGTGACGCCTCGCTCCGGGCGCTTCGGAACCTGTTCGAGCACCTCAAGCCTGGCGGACGGCTGCTGCTTGATCTGTTCCTGCCCGATCCCAGCTTCCAGACCGGCTCGTTCGGCGGCACCTCCGTCTTCTCCTGTCCAAACGGGGACACGATTACGATGGAGGGCAAGCTGCTCGAGGCGGATCTGTTCCACCAGCGCAAAGTCACGCTTCTCAAATACGAGAAGTGGCGCGGCGGCGCGCTCCTGCAGACCGAGCTGCAGCGATTCGCGCTTCGCTGGTACGGCGTCGAGGAGTTCCGCCTTCTCTTGGAAGCGACCGGATTCACGGAAGTCGCCGTCTACGCAGACTTCGATCCGGCCAAGACGCCGGACAGTCCAAAGCAAAAGTACATTTACGAGGCCGTGAGGCCTGTATAAAGTAAAGCAAGGAGCCGGGGCGGCGTGCCCCGGCTCCTTGCTTGTTTCCTGATGCATCATGCGTCCCGTCACACGACGGTTTTTATTTCATCTCGTAGACGGGCCGGACGTCGATGACGGCGTCCGGGTCGATGTCTTCGATCAGATCGCGCAGCGTCCGCTCCTCCAGCCGGTAGAGATACAGCTCGGCCGTATCCCATCTCGTCTCCCCGGCTGCTTCCACGGCACGCAGCGCCTCCTTCCCCGTCTCCGTGCGGATTCTCTCCAGGATGTCCGGCAAGAGCGGACTCGTGATTGTCATCAGTCGGCTCATGCCCGACTGCATAACGAGCCGTCTCGCCGTATAGAGCGCGGCTGTCACGACAATGCCGTAAGCGACCGCCGAGCTGGTCCTTTCCAGGCGCGCCAGCACGATGCCAAAGACGATCAGCAGCATGCCCAAGCCGTACAAAAGGATATAACGGGTCGTAAGCGAACGGCTGCTCCAGACCCGATCTACTAACTGTCTCACATGCGACTCCCCCTCACATGGTTTTGCTACAGGCCCGGCATTGGATCTGCCATGACGAGCTCATGCCGGGGCGACTACAGCGCTTCGTTTTCCTTCGTTTGACTCTTTGCCCCCCACTTCGATACTTTGAGCGTGCGGTCCAGCAGCGAATAAATCCGCTTCGTCTCCTTGGACAGCAGAGGGCCGAGCACCGCCAAAATGAGCACGTACAGAGCCGCGAACGGCTGAATGACCGGCAGCAGGCCGCCGGCTTTGGCCAAATTGGCCATGATGATGGAGAATTCACCCCGGGCGACGATCGTCATGCCGATATTCACCGACGCCTTCGGTGACAGGCCGGCGGTCCGGCCCGCCCACATCCCGGCGGCAAAGTTGCCGAGCAGCGTCAGCAGGACGGCGCCGAGCGAGAACCAGACGGCCCCTCCGAGCGAGTAGGGATCTATCGTCAATCCGAAGCTGAAGAAGAAGATGGCGCCGAAGAAATCCCGGAACGGCAGAATGAGCTGCTCAATCCGCTTCCGGTGCTCCGTCTCCGCCAGCACGAGACCGACGAGCAGCGCCCCGATCGCCTCCGCCACATGAATCGTCTCCGAGAAGCCGGCGACCAGGAACAGGATGGCGAAGATAACGAGCAGGAACAGCTCGCTCGAGCGGATCGCAAGCCATCGGTTCAATAGCGGCACGAGGCGGCGGCCGGCCGTCAGCACCACCAGCATGAACCCAAGGGCGAGCAGCGCCGCGCCGATCGTACCCGCGAGCGACGAGGTGCCGCTCAGCACAAGTCCCGAGACGATCGAGATGTAGACCGCCAGGAACACATCCTCGAACATGATGATTCCGAGGATCATCTCCGTCTCCGGATTCGCCGTCCGTTTCAGGTCAACCAGTACCTTGGCCGCAATGGCGCTCGACGAGATGGTCGTGATGCCCGAGATGATCAGAATTTCCTTCAGTCCGAAGCCGAGCCCCCAGGCGAACAGCAGCCCCAGCGTAAAGTTGATGGCGATATAGATCGTCCCGCCGACGGCGATCGAGCGGCCCGACTTGAGCAGCCGGCCGACCGAGAATTCCAGCCCCAGGTAGAAGAGCAGGAACAGCACCCCAATGCGGCCGAGCACCTCGATCAGCGGAGCGCTTGAGATGAATCTTAGATCAAGCGGTCCCCAATGGAGGGAATGCGGTCCGACCGCCATGCCGATCAGAATATAGAACGGGATGACCGAGAATTTGAACTTGGCGGACAGGAGGCCGGCGAACGCGATGAGCGCCACCGCCAGACCGATTTCGAGAACTATATGCTCCAAGGTCAATCACACCCGTTCTTTAAGACTTGCTTGAAATCCCTCTGCTGCCGCCGCTCTCCCGCGACGACCAGCATGCTGTTCGCAGAGAGGACGAACTCCGGGCCCGGATTGATCTGCGTCCCCTGCTTCCCGGCTACGGCGATGATGGTGGCGCCCGTCTGCCGGCGAACATTCAGCTCGCCGATCGTGCGTCCGACACAGGCGTATTCGGGCTCGATGCGATACCATTCGATCACGAGCTCGTCAAGCGCCACCTCGATCGTCTCCAGCGCCTTCGGCTTGTAAGTCATCCCGCCCACGATGGCCGCGAACAGCCGGGCTTCGTCATCGTCCAGCGAGAAGGAAGCCACGCTGTCGTCGGGCTCTCCGGGCTGGAACTGGAAGCACTCCCTCCTTCCGTCGTCGTGCAGGACAAGGACGAGCTTGTCGCCCTCCTTTGTCAGTAATTCAAATTTTTTGCCTACGCCAGGCAATTCGATCTCGCGTATTTGCATCGATAGACATCCTCCTCTACAGAATGGTTTTACAGTAGTCAGGCGTCCGGAATCCGGCCGTCCTGACTGCCTATGTCAAGAGACGGGCATGAGCAAACAAGCCCCTGCCGCATCGTTTTTTTCAACGTTAGAGCGTAACTGCATCCGATATTTTCGTTTGGCGCGCCGACTATCCTGCGGCACGCCAGGCTGCGCATCACAAAGAAACCTACAGCTTTGCCGTCAAAAAAACGGAACCCGTAAGCGGACTAGGACAAAATTGGAACGATAAGGTCTACACGAAAGTGGAGGTGTACCGGATGGGTGCCAGCAGAAGCCTGCTAAGCCTGCGGGCAATGAGCGGAGCGAACGAAACGCGGGGGGTAAGCTTGCGGCGGTAGCCGTTAAAGAGGAGGGCGCCGGCAAGAGCCAAGGCAGCCGGAAAATAGCGGGACATCCGCTTCTGGTCGGTCTCAGACGACTGCTTCCGAACGATGAGCTGAACCGCCGATTCGCTTCCTTGAGAAGCGGACGTACGGGCGGACGATTCGCTGGCGGACGTCTCCGGCGTGGAAGTAGGCGTCGGGGTAACAAACAGCATAAGAACAAACACCAACGTAATTGAAATCCAGTGATTGGGGGCAAAACGAGGAGTATGCATGCAATCTGACCTCCTTTCCATTGGATTCTAGTCAAATTATAGCACAAAACGGCCGAATTCGCAAAAAAATCGTGATTGCAGGCGGACAATCGGGTACTAGCCAAACGCAAAAAACGGGCCTCCCCCGCAGGGAAGCCCGCCCTCTATCGTATCGGCGCGCCAGGCCCCGGCCCGCCGCCCGGCTCCGTGAGTAAACCGTATTTGCGGCGGAACCGTGTGAGCACCGACATCCAGCTGCGGCCGAACACGGCAAGGAAAAAGACGTTGCTCAGCGCATGTGCCAGATCGAACGGTAAGCTCTGGATATAAGCCGCCGTGATAAGCGGCAGGCTCCACGCTTCCGGCAGCTGGATCAGATACCAAATGTTCAGAATCCAGCCGAACAGGAAGCCCCAGACGAAGCCGAATAGGAGGAGCCCCGCCCGGCGGTTCATCCACCAGGTGTGGCGCCACCAGCCCGCCGTCGCGCCGGCCATCCCCCAGGCGAACATTTGCCAGGATGTCCACGGCCCCTGGCCGAGAAACAGATTCGAGACGAGAGCGGCGACCGAACCGATCAAAAAGCCCGCTTCCGCGCCGAAGACGCAGCCGGATACGATGACGACGAATGTAACGGGCTGGACGCTCGGAAGCGGCGCGAACGGCACCCGCCCCACCGCCGCGATCGCGGCCAGCACGGCGAGCAGCACCAGCTCCCGCGCTTCCACGGACCGTCTCTCGAAGCGGATGAAGAGAGGGGCCATGGCTGCTGCCGCCAGCACCAGACTAAGCAGCATGTAATGCGAATCGGTAACCGCGACGGAAACGGCCAGCCCCGCCGCGAATACGCCGATCGCCGTCAGAAGGAGGGTCCGTCTTGCGCCCATCGCCCGATCACCTCCTCGTACGTCAGCATGCCGGGCAGGAGGCCGCGCGTCATCCGGCCGACCGCCGTCGTGAAGAAATAATTGTCGCGGAAGAACGCCGCGGGAGCGTCCTCCGCCGCGATGGCGCCCTCGAACAACATGGCGCAGCGCGATGCCCGGCGGGCCGCGAACTCGACATCATGGGTGACGAGGACGATCGTCATCCCTTGCTCCCGGAGCTCCTCGAGCAGCTCGGCCAGCTGTTCCTTGGCGAGCGGATCGAGGCCTTTGGTCGGCTCGTCGAGAAGGAGCAGCGAAGGACGCCCGAGCAGCACCGAGGCAATCGCCGCGCGCTGCTGCTGGCCTCCGCTCAGCTCGTACGGATGCCGCTCCTCGAGCCCCTCCAGCCCGAGGGAAGCCAGGACGTCGGCGACCGCCGCCCCTGGTTCCGGCTGGCGGGCGTTACGGGCGGCCTCCGCCAGCTCCTCGCGCACCGTTTCCCCGCTGAACAGCAGCAGCGGGTTCTGCGGCAGGTAACCGGCCCGCAGGCCCGGCTGCGTCCTAAGCTTCCCCCGCAGCGGCTTCCGGAGGCCGCCGAGCAGCTGAAGCAGCGTCGATTTGCCGGCGCCGTTGCCGCCAAGCACGGCGAGCAGCTCCCCTTCCCGGACGGCGAGCGAGAGCTTGCGGAGCACCTCCTGCCCGCCGCGCTCGTATTGGTAGGTGATCTCCCGGCATTCGACCAGCGGTGCCGGACTGCCGGCGTCCGTCCGCGGGAGGCGGACGGACCAGCCGGGCTGTTCGAGCTCCAGGTCCCTCGGCGGGTGGGACTCCTCCCGTGCTTTAGGAGCCGAAGCTTCGTCAGCACGGGCTGCGGACACGGCTCCTCCGCCCGCCTCCCGCTCACCGTCCGGGCGCAGGCGGGTCAGCAGCCATTCCCGGCCGGCCCGAACGGTGAAGGGAGCCGGCTCGTCGGCGGAGGACATCCCTCCCTCCAGCCGGCAGGCCTGCAGATAGAGCCGGGTAACGGACGGCAGACTGCGCATCGCTTCCTCGTCCCCCGCCTCGTCCATCCGGCGGCATATCTCTTGAGGCGTGCCGTCGTATGCGATTCGCCCGTCCTTCAGGTAGACGATCCGGTCGGCGAGCGGACTGACGTCCTCCAGCCGATGCTCGCTTATGAGGACGGTCATCGCGCATTCCCGGTTGAGCCGGTGGACGAGCTGGAGCAGGTCGCGCGCCGCAACCGGATCAAGCTGGGCGACCGGTTCATCTAGCAGCAGGAGATCGGGCTGCAGCAGCAGGACGGACGCCAGGTTGACCAGTTGCTTCTGCCCGCCGGACAGCGCATGGACGGACTGCCCGAGCAGCGGCTCCAGCCCGAACGCGTGGGCCATCTCGGCGAGCCGTCTTCGCATGAGGCTCGGCTCGAAGCCGAGGTTCTCCATGGCGAACGCGAGCTCGTGCCAGACGCGGTCCATGACGATCTGGCTCTCCGGGTTTTGGAAGACGAGCCCGATGCGGGCGGCCGCCTCCCGTTCGTTCAGCTCCTCGAGCGGCCGGCCGCGGAACAGCAGCTGGCCGGAGAGCGCGCCGACCGGACGGACTGCCTGCTTGAGCAGGCGGAGCAGCGTGCTTTTGCCGCTCCCCGATGCGCCGCAAACGACGACGAACTCTCCCTCGCGAATCGTTAGCGAGACGTCCGTCAGCGCGTTGCGCTGCTCCTCCGGATAGCGAAAGCTCACATTGTCGGCGGTGAGAATTGCCATGCCAGCTTGTCTCCTCCTTCCAGGATGATCGGAATGATCAGGAAGCACGTAAAGGCTCCCAGGCAAGCCCCGTCCGCCACAGACAGAGTGATCGGCTCTAGCCGGGGATAAACGGTCAGCACCCCGAGCCCCATCGCCCGGCAGATGCCGGTCGCCGCGGCCAAGCCCGCCAGCAGCGTAAGGATGAGGCGGTCCCGGCCGTCCATCCGGTAAATCGTATACGAAGAACGCCGGGACGAACCGTAGCCGCGCGCCTTCATCGAATCGGCGGTTTGCAGCGCCTCCTCAAGCGACCAGGTGAGCAGGACGCGGAGCAGCAGCATGCCGTCCTTCATGCGCTTGCGCAGGACGCCCTCCGAGACGCTGATGCCTTTTTGCTTCTGGACGGCGGTGATCTCGTGCAGCCTCCGGCGAAACAGCGGCACGAACCGGACCGTCATCAGCGTCAGCAGCGCCAGCCGGGGAGCCGCCGCCCCGAACAGATACAGGAACCGGTCGGTGGTCACCACCTGCTGGTAGGAAGCAAAGGCGAGCAGGATCGCAAGGAGCGACAACCCCATTGTCGCTCCGTACAGAATGGCTTCCAGCGTGATCGGCTGGTCGAACAAATAGAAGAGAATGTGCCGCCCCCGGTGAGAAAAGAGCGGATTCATCAAGGTGACGGCGAGCGGCACGGCAAGCATGCCCGGCAGCTGCCGGGCCAGCCGCCGCCACCCGCCGAGCAGGGCGAGGAGCACCGCCAGCAGGACGGAGGCAACCGCCAGCAAAACCGGGTGCAGAAGCAGCATGCAGAGGAGCAGGACGCCGGCATAGTAGGCAAAGGAGACGGAGGGATGCAGCGAAGCGAAGCCGCCTCTCATCATGGCTGCGGCGCCCCCAGGTCCTTGCCGAGGTCAAGCGTGTAGAGCCATTCGACGCGGTCGCCTTCCTTCAGCTGGTAGCCGCCGGCGCTTTTCTTCGGGAACTCCCCGTTCACCCGGTACATCCAGCCGCTCTTGCCGCCGCGGTCGAATTCGTAGAGGTTGGCGATCCCCTCCACGTACGCCGCCCCGCCTGCGCCTCTGGTCTCCAGCTGGATGCGGCGGCTTCTCGTCTCCCGCTTCAATACATCCAGCACCGTGTCCCCCTGCTTCCATTCGACCGCGGTAGGCGGGAGAATCGTCCCGTTCTCGGCATCGCCGATGATCGCCAGATGAACCGCACTCTGCCGCTGCGGCTCCGGGGCCGCCTGCGATGGGCCCGGCGTGCTGCCGCCCCCGCTCGCCTGCGGGGTGCCCGCCGCGCTGCCGCCTGCGCTTGCCTTCGGGGTGCCCGCCGCGCTGCCGCCTGCACTCGCCTGCGGGGTGCCCGCCGCGCTGCCGCCCCCGCTCGCCTGCGGTGCGCCCGCCGTGCTGCCGACTGCGCTCGCCTGCGGTGAGCCCGCCGTGCTGCTGCCTGCGCTCGCCTGCGGTGCGCCCGCCGTGCTGCCGCCTGCGCTCGCCTGCGGGGCGCCCGGCGTGCTGCCGCCTGCGCTCGCCTGCGGGGCGGCCGTCGCGCTGCCGCCCGCGGCATCGGCAGACGGGCCAGGCGTCTGCAGCGAGCCGGCCGCTGCCCCCTGCGGCTCCTGAGAGGAGCAGCCGGCCGCCATTACCGGCAGCGTCAGGAGCAGCCACAACGCGAGCCGCTGGATATGCTTTTTCCTCATCGTCTCTACTCTCCTTTCCAGCAAGCAAAGGAACGAAGGTCAGCCCTTCGTTCCCCTGCTTGTCAGGACCGTCCGCGCCGCACGCCATCCCCTTGAGGATGGACAGTACGGCGCTTCGGCCCGTCGTATCTAGTTCGCGTTCCGGTCCAGCAGACGGACAGCCACCACGGCCGCCATCTCTCGGGATACCGCCTGCTCCGGATAATAGCGGTCGTTATAGCCTTCGAGCAGCTTGGCTGCCGTCACGGCCTGGACTGCGCCCAGCGCATCCGGCCGGATCTCCGCCAGGTCCTCGTACGAAGACGGCTCAGGCGTCTCCGGAAGCCCGTAGGCTCTTGCGAGCATAAGCGCCATGTCCTGCCGGCTGACCGGCCGGTTCGGCTCGAAGGTTGTGTCCGTTACGCCCTGCAGGATGCCTTCCTTCTTCGCCCGCATGACGGCGGAGAAATACCAGTCGTTCGGCTGCACATCGGCGAAGACCGGCTCCGCGGCGTTCCCATCCGGCAGCTTGAGCAGACGGACCAGGATCGCGGCGAATTCCGCCCGCGTCATCTCACGCTTCGGCTCGAACCGGTTCTCCCCGGTTCCCGTCATGATACCGGCGGCAAAAGCCCGGTAGACTGCGTCCGACGCCCAGGAAGCGATGTCGGCGTCATCCGCGTAACGCGTCTTGCCCTGTTCCGCCTGATCGGCGAGCCGGTAGAGCCCCGGCTGCCCGTCCAGCAGCCGCTGGTACGCGGCAAGCGCCATCAGCGCCTGCTCGGTCGCCAGCTCGTCGCTCGGTCCGCCCGCGGTATGCGCAAAGCCTCCGTCCGCGTTCTGGTAACTCAGCAGCCGGGCAACGAGTCCGCCCTGCGGCTTCGCAAAGGCAGCTGAGTCCGGCGAAAGGCCGAGTGCCGACAAGGCAATCAGTACCTGCGCGGTGCTCTCGCTGTTCGGCTCGTCATAGAGCGCGTAGCCGCCGGAGGCAAGCTGCATCTCTGCAAGCCGCTGCACCGCCTTGTCCACGGCGCGCTTCACGGCCGGCGCCTCCCGATACGGGGCTAGCGCCGCGACCGCCATCGCGGTCAGATCGGCATTGTCCTCTTCGCCTTTCACCAGAGGGAAGCCTCCGGACGCGTTCTGCTGCTCCAGGAGCCAAGCGGTCAGCTTGTCTCTCGTCCAGGCGGCCCCATCCGGAACCTGGTAGCCGCCGCTGTCGAGCGCCAGCAGGGCGAAGACCGGACCGTTGGTCCCCTGCGCGGTCATTCGTTCGCTGGAGTAAATGCGCTCGATCAGATTGATGCCTCCGAACGAAGCGGGATCGCCGCCGGACGCCAGAACCGCCAGCGCCAGCCGCTCGTAATCGGTAATCTTGCGGAGCTCTCCTCCGGCTTCCTTCAGCTGCCGCTCCGCTTCCGCCAGGTAGGCGGCGGGAACCGGATAGCCCGCACGGGCCAGTCCGAACGCTTCCCAATCGGAAAGCGCGCCGCCGGTTTGCACATGACGGACTGCGGCCTGCAGCGCCTGCCGGACCTGCTGCCTCCGGTCTTCGCTCGCACCCGCAAGCTCCGAACGGTCGACGACGGCAAACTTGGTGAAGTGGGTCACCTTGCCTGTCAGGACGCCGGTCTCGGCATCCAGCACGGCAGGGATCGGAATCCATTTGCCCGAAGTCTCGTCCAGCCAAACGAGTGTCAAGTCGGACGGCTGGGCGGTCGTGACCGGCACGCGGATGGACAGATAGACGGGCGTTTCAAAAACCGTTCCGGTCGGTCCGAGCTCATACAGCCCGGACACGAGACCGGCCATCGAGGTAGTCTCCTCCCGGCCGGTCAGCTTGACCGGCTGGCGGACGGCCGTAGCCGGAATGACCAGCTTGAGCTCTTCCTTGCCGTCCCGCAGCGTGGTCTCCCCGGAGATCGACGCCGTCCCTTCCAGCTCCGCCCGGTTCGCGGCGAGCTCCTTGCGCAGCTCCTCTGCCCGTGCGGCCGACATGCGCTTGTCGGCGTTGCGGACGGCCGTCGCGGTGCCTGCGCTGCCAAGCGGAAGCTTGTTGTCCGGCTTTACCGCCAGCCCGTCGATATCCCGATCCAGCTGCGCAAGTCCGGAAGGAGCCGATCCTCCGCCTCCGCCCGCTGCGCCGCCTCCGACGGAGCCTCCGGTCGACCCGCCGGCACCGAGATCCTTGCCCAGATCGAGCGTGTACCGCCACGCCACGGAATCGTTTTCCTTAAGCACGTAGCTTCCCGCGCTGACGGTGGGGAAGACACCGTTGACCGAGAACATCCAGCCGCTCTGCGGCCCTCGGTCGAATTGGGCGAGGCCGTCGATCGCCTGCACGTAGACGGACCCGCCGGACCCGCTGGCGACAACCCGGCCGCCCAGCTGGCGGGCCAGCACGCTGTATGCCGTATCTCCCGTCTGCAGCGTGACGATCGTAGACGGCAGCAGAATACCGGCCGAGCTGTCGCCCGTCACCGAGAGCGTAACCGTCTTGGCCGCCGGCGGCGTGACCGGACCTCCCCCGGAGCCTCCGCCGCTGCTCGGTGCCGCGGCGATAGTCAGCGCACGGGTTGAACGGACGATGGTCGGTGCGTCGCCTTCCACATAGCCGGTTGCCGTCAGGCGATAGGCTCCGGCCGGCAGATCGCCTCCCAGCGAAGCGTTCCCCTCGGCATCCGTTACGGCCGACTGCGAATAGGAGGCGGTTGCCGGCTCCGTTCCGGTTGCCGTTACCTGGACCCCGGCGGCCGGGCCCTCTACGAGCTGCCCGGTCGACCAGTCCATGGCAGCTTTCTTAACCGAGACGACGAACCTCTCGCCGGATGCCGGCGTCTCTGGGGCGGAGGCTACGACCGTGGTCAGCTCCGTTCCGTCTCCTCCGTAATAGACAAGGACGCGGTCGCCTTGGCGAAGCGCGTAATCCGCCATGCCGACGGACGGGATCTCCCACTGGCCGTCTCTCTCCACCGCGAACATCCAGCCGTCGTAGCCGCCGTAGAGTCCGCTCGGGATCGAACCGATCCCGTGCACATACTTGCCGAACGAAGCTTCCGTAATGCCGATCTCAATTCCTTTGGCCTTCCCCAGCTCGACGAGAGCGTCCATCGCCGTGGCTGCTTCCACGGCACCTTCGGCGACGGGCTCCTGCGGCCCTTCAACGACCACCTCTGCCTTGACCGGAGCCGGTGCCGGATCGGGATTCGGCGTCGGGCCCGGATCGGGTCCCGGCTCCGGCGCGGCGGGTGCGAAGCGGTACAGACCGCCCTCGCCCTTGGTGAACAGATCATAAGCGACGAGCGCCAGATACGCCTGCTCGGTCGCCATGCCATTCGAGCCGCCCGGCAGCACATGAGCGAAGCCGCCGTCCGCCTGCTGGAAGCTGAGCAGCTTGGTGATGAGATGAACGCCGCCCTTGGTGAAGCGCTCCCCAGTCGGATCGATGCCGTTCGCCGTCAGGGCGATGATCGCCTGCGCTACGCTCTCACTGCTGTCCATCCCCATGGAGCTGAAGCCGCCGTGAGGCTGCTGGCTGGCGGCCAGCCAGGCGACCGCGCGCTCTCCCGCCGTCTTCGCTTCCGGCTTGTCCGCATACGGAGCCAGCGCCGTGAGAGCGATCGAGGTCATATCCGGATCGCTTGCCCAGGCACCCAGGGAAAAGCCCCCGTCCTCGTTTTGCTTGGCGATCAGCTCCGCGACGAGCTTGTCCCGGCTCCAGGCCGCTCCCTCCGGTATGGCATAGTCGCCGGAATCCAGCGCAAGCAGCGCGTAGATCGGACCGTTCAGCCCTTGGTTCAGCATCTTCTCGTTCGAGTAGATCCGCTCGATCAGATTATAGCCGGCGAATGAGTCCGCCTTGCCTCCGACCGCGGCGATGCCGAGCGACAGGCGGGCGTAATCGGTGACGAGCCGGAAGGTGCCGTCCGCCGCCCGAATGCGCTCCTCCAGCCCTGTGACATAGCTGTCCGGCACGGTCTGTCCGGCCTTGGCCAGACCGACCGCCTGCCATTCCGACCGGACCCCGTCGGCCAGAATCCGCTTGCCCGCTTCATAAATGGCCTCCGTCACCGTGACTTCCGCTGCGAGAGCCGCCTCAGCGAGGGCCGGAACCGGCCGCGCGAACGTACCTCCCAGCAAGGTGATGGCCAATACGGCCGACAGCCAGACGGCGAGCAGCCGTTTGACTCTAGTGTGAATGCCCACGTTTCTTTTTCCCCTTTCTCCTGCTTCCCGTTCTGTTCTGTTCTGATCTGTGAGTATGCGATGCGCACCGCCGATTGTCCGGCAAACAAAAAAAGACCACCCTCAGCAAAAGGGTGATCGGTTCTTCCTAGCATCGCTTGTCCGCATTGAATAGACGGCCGGTACCAAAGATATGCAGTCCGGCTGCGCCGTTTCCATTCCCACCCCCCGAAGAATTAGAAACTGGAGAGAGGCAAGGCAGGTCTCCTGGCTCATGCGTCTTCGCTTCTCTTCGCCTTCCCGTTACTGAAACCAGCACAGTGGCATAGGAAGAGTCGCTCTGCATCTACAGTGGCGGGACCGCGCCGGCTTATACCGGACTTCCCTATTAAGCTAGCATCCGTCGGATGCTTGCACCTTGTCTCTCGCGTATTCGATTGTCGTTCCCCCGGCGTACGCCGGCAATAGAGTCTATAGTATAGGCAGTCCCGCGTTTTGTCCATCCCTATTTTTCCAACCTAGTCCCCTCTGTAGGAAAAAACCCTTTCTCCGCTCCGGGAGACGAAGAATGAAAAACCCTTTCTTCGCTCCGGGAGCAAAAGAAAGGGCTGGTAGACAATCCATGCGGCACGGATGCCGACTTGACATCCGGCGGCGATCGGCAGATCAGACAGGATCGCCGTTTCCTTCGAGATCCGGTCCTGCCAGGTGAGCTTCGCGGCTGACGGCTGCAGTCGGCTGGTGGCCCGCCGGGACGCCGAAGACAGAATTCCGGCAGGCGGGTCTTCGAGGCCGCCATCCCGCTACGGGCGGATCACCTGGTCGATGATGCCGTATTCCTTGGCTTCATCCGCGTTCATAAAATAGTCGCGGTCCATATCCTTCTCGACCTTCTCAAGCGGCTGCCCTGTACAGTCCGCCGCGATGCGGTTCAGCCGCTCGCGGATGTTCACGATCCGCCGGGCGCTGATCGCAATGTCACTGGCCTGCCCCTGGACGCCGCCATGCGGCTGGTGAATCATGATCTCGCTGTTCGGCAGGGCGAGACGCTTGCCCGGCGTCCCCGCCAGCAGCAGAATGGCGGCGAACGACGCGGCGAACCCGACGCACATCGTCTGCACATCCGGCTTGATATGCCGCATCGTGTCGTAGATCGCGAAGCCCGCGGTTGTCGAGCCTCCAGGGCTGTTGATATACAGGTGAATATCTTTGTCGGGGTCGACCGACGTCAAAAACAGCAGCTGGGCGATAATGCTGTTGGCCACCTGGTCGTCGATGGCGGAGCCAAGGAACACGATTCGGTCCTTCAGCAGCCGTGAATAAATATCGTACGACCTTTCTCCGTGACCGGTCGGCTCCACCACATAAGGAATATAACTGCTCATCCGCTTATCCTCCTTCTTGGATCAAGAATGAGTCTATGCGGCTGCCGCCCAACAGGACGGAGCGCCACCGGGGAGGGAAAGCCGCGCGCCGGGTCCGCATACTGTCCGGCTGCGAACACGATTCGCCAGGCCCGCGGAGCGCACAGAAGCTTCCTCGCCCGCGCCGGAACGATCGACAGCACCGTCCTCCTCGGTTATCGAGGACGCCGCCTTGGCCCCTGCCGCCTTGCGGCCGAGAACGGCTGGCGGAGCATCGTCCGGGCCTCCCTCATTCAGCAGCCGGACGAGCGCCTCGGCATCCTGGTCGACGAACGCCCGCAGGTAAGCATAGACCAGGCGCTCGTCAACATGGCTTCCCATATCGACGGGCGGCTGACCGCCTTCGCTCTCGCCGGCCTGCGCTGGTTGACGCAAGCTCTCCAGCCGCCGCCGGGCACGGTGCAGACAGGCCTTGACGGCTCCTTCGGTGGAGCCCGTCAGGACGGCGGCCTCTCCGGCGGAATAGCGGAGCAGTTCGACGAGCAGGTAGGCGACGAGCTGCCGGGGCGGCAGGAGCGCGACCAGCGACTCCATTGCGACGTATTCCTCGAGCAGTCCGGAGGATGTCCCGGGCTGCCGATGCGCCAGCTCCTCGAGACGGTCTCTGCCGGCCTGCTCCCTCCGGCACCGGTCGATCCATGTGCGCAAGGCGATGCGGAACAGATACGTCCGCGACATCTCCTGCCGGCCCGGCTGGCGCAGATGCATCAGGTAAGCCTTCAGCCAAGTGTCCTGCGCCAAATCGTCCCCTTCCCACGCCGATCGGGTCAGCGAGCGGCAGTAGGCGGAGAGCACCGGACGGTACGGCTCGATCAAAGAAGCAAACCGGTCTCCCTGGGCTGTTTTGCCGGACGCTTGCTGCACGGCCACGCTCATCGGCGGCTCCTCCCTTCGGTGTTTGATAAACTCCTTATAGATACGAATAAAAGGGCCGAATCGATACGGCCCCCTCCCAAAAAAATTATTGCCCTATTATTCCCTCGATCTTCGCAAGATCCTCGGGGGTCAGAACGAGGTCTCCCGCAAGGGCATTCTCGGCCGCCTGCTCCGGACGCTTTCCTCCCGGAATGACCGCATCGACTCCGTCTTGGGCGAGCAGCCAGGCGAGCGCCAAGTTGCCGATCGGGCCGCCTTTCGCTTCCGCGATCTCACGCAGCCGCTCCACGATTTTCAGGTTCCGCTTGAACGCTCCTTCCGCGAACAGCGGCACGCGGCTGCGCCAGTCGCCCGCCTCGAGCCGGAACGATTCGTCATAGCGGCCGCCGAGAATGCCGAAGGCGAGCGGGCCGTAAGGAACGAACGAGATGCCGTGACGAACGCAGTAGGGCAGCAGCTCCCGCTCCGCACTGCGGTCCAGCATGTGGTAAGGCGATTGCAGCGCGGCGATGCGCCCGGCGCGTGACGCCTCCTCCAGCTGCTCCAGCGTGACGTTGGACAGGCCGATCTCCCGGATTTTGCCTTCCTCCTGCAGCCTCGTCAGCTCGCCGATCGACTCGGCGAACGGCGTCACTCCGTCCGGATAATGCAAATAATAGAGATCGATATACTCGGTCTGCAGCCTCCGGAGACTGGTTTCAAGCGCGCTCCTCAAATAGGCCGGATCGTTGTTGGTAGCCGGCGTCCCGTCCGGCCTTCTCAGCCTGCCCCCTTTGGTTGCGAGTACGATCTCGGCGCGGCGGCTCTTGTGTCTGGTCAGTACCTGGCCGACCAGCTCCTCCGAGCGTCCCCCTCCGTATACGTCCGCGGTATCGAGGAACGTGACGCCGTCGCTTAGCGCGCGCTCCACCATCTGCATGCCCTCGTCTTCCTTGAGGCCGGCGAACAGATTGTGGCCGCCGACCGCGTTCGTGCCAAGCCCGATGCGCGAGATGCGCAGGTCCGTTCTGCCCAGTTGCGTGTATTGCATGATCCGCTTTCCCTCCCGATCCCTATTGCATATTGCAGCTTGCTGCAAGCCGCCGTTCCTGACCGGAACGGCCTACTGGCTACAGTTTATCAGGAAAGGAAGCGCTTGTCCCGTCGCTATCAACCGTCTCCTGCCAGCCCAGGCGGGATGTCCGGTTCGGCGTAAGACGCCGATTGCGCAAGCAGCGGCGCGAGACGTTCCGTCTCTTCTCAACGTTCCCGGTCGATCGGACTCTGAATGTGATCCTCGTAATAGTCGAAGAAGAGCTGTTTGTGTGTCCCCTGCACCGCGTAGAATACGTCGCCAAGCTTTTTTCCCTTTTGCTTGAGTACCCTCTCCAGCTCCTCCCTGGTGAGGCCGCTTTTCATCAAATTCTCCTCAAGAAGCTGTCCGTCCGTCATGAGCTCGATCGGAAACATAGCCGGCTGGGACGCACCCGCGCTTGCATCCATACTCGGCGCAGTCCTGCCACCGGAGCCGCCCGCCGCCGGACCGGAGCTTGCTGTCGGGTTGTTTCCGGAGGCAGAACCGGAGCCGCCTGTCGTCTCGCTTCCGGCATTCGACTGGGACTCGCTCGCTGCGGAAGCTCCGGCGGACGACGAGGAGCCTCCCGCAGGCTTCCCGCCCGCTTCCGATTGGGCCCCATTCGCTACCGGCTTGCCCCCTGCGCTTGACGCGGAGCCGCTTGCTCCTCCGGCGGTCGTCATCAAATCCTTCCGCGTGGCGGGGAGGTACTCCGCCTTTCTCCGTACGGACAGCCGTCCGTTCGTCTCGAGCAGGGCGTATTCCACTTCCTCAGGGTCAAAGATATCCTTCTCGCGCAGCGATTGGTTGAGCGAATCGATCGTATATTTGGCCTTCCTCATGTTCTCCTCCAAGATAGCCCCGCCCTCGATCAGTACGGTCGGCGCGCCGGAGATCCACTGCCTCAGCTTCCGGCTCTTGATCGACAGCACGGACAGCGTGAGCGAGGTTCCCGACAGAACGATGAGCGACAGAGCGGGAAACCAGGCGTTGATCTTCGTATTGAAGCCTAGATTGCCGGCAATGGCACCGAGCGTAATGCCCGTTACGAAATCGTGGAAGGTCATATTGGAGACCGTCTGCTTGCCTACGATTCTCGCAATGAACAGCAGCAGTAGGATCGCGGCGATGGTGCGAATAATGATATGAACGTATTCGTGCATGCTTCCACCTCCTGCTCCTAGCATTCCCGGAACCGGCAGCTTCATCCATCCGAAGCCTAACGGACCCGGGGAGCGGCAGACGAAAAACTCGGAGCAGGGCTCCGGGTGCTCCAGCTTGGCGATAAGCAGGCAAGAGGCGCTTTCGCCAGCCTCCCTGTCCCGTTATTGTCCAGAGGGGAGGGCTGTCGCCTGCCCTCCCACGGCGTCCGTCAAGGCTCCACTACGATCAGGCGCCGGCGCCGTCCTCTAGATGTCCGGCCGGCAGGTCCGTTCGGCTCTCCGTCGGTTCCCCGCCGCGTCGTCAGCGGCGTATGTTCCGGACTGCTCTCGGTCCGGACCATCGGCGCATTCCCGGAATCCGGTCGAACAACCGGCTGCGCCGGGAGACCGGCTTCCGGCTGCCGGAGTCCGAACGGCTTCTGGACGAGAACGTCGTTTGCTTTGGGGGGCTCGTACCATGCAATAGGTTTGTTCATGCTTCCTCCTTCCTCGCAGTGCACATCCAAGCTGTCGGCTTAGAGCTTCCTTCCTGCCGGCTAACCAGCATGCGGCGGGAACGAAAGCCTGGGGAGCAGCCAAGCACCGGCCCTCCCTCTCATCGGTACCAGTATAGCCAGACGTCCGCGCCGAATGGCAGGGCAAGAATCGCCCAACTTAAAGTTTCCCTGTTTGGGCCATTGCGGGAGCCGCATAATGAGACCAAACATAGATGGGGATATTCGGCCGGCAAGGCCGCGCCCGCATCCGGAAAGGAGTGAAGATTTGTTGCAAAAGGCACTAGCAATTTATCAGATCGCGGAGAGAGGGCGGACGGCATAACGGACCGCCTCTCCCCGCCGGAGGAGGCACCCCCATTGATGCGATTAACAAACATGCTGGCCGGCATGATCGGACACATCCCCGCAGCCCGGCTGCTCGGCGAGTGGGAGCATGAGCCGGGTTCGCTTGCGTTTTGGCGGGCGAGCAGCAATTTCGTCTATTCCTTCCGAAAGGGGGACGACGTCTTCTTCCTAAGATTCGTCCACGAGGACGACCGGAGCCGGCACGCGATCGAGGCGGAGCTGGCCTTCGTCGATTATCTTGCCGCAGCCGGCTATCCGGCCGCGGCACCGGTCCGTTCGCGGTGGGGAAACCTCGTCGAATCGGCGGAGACCGAGACGGGGACGTATCATGGCTGCGTCTTCCGCCGGGCGAACGGGCGGCCGGTCACCGCAGCCAGCATGACGGCGTCCCAGCTGAGGCAGTGGGGCGAATCGCTTGCCCGGCTTCACCTCCTTGCTCGGGACTATGTCCCGCCAGGTCCGCCGAGACCGGATTGGCGGGAGACGCTCGCCTTTGTCCGCTCGGTGCTCACGCGGCATCCGGACGAGACGGCGGCCGCAGAGGAGTTGGAGCGGCTCGCCTCGGAGCTGGCCCGAATTCCGGAGGCAAACGGAGAGTTCGGCTTGGTCCATTATGACTTTCAGTCGGATAATGTTATCGAGTCGGAGGAAGAGGGGCGATTCAGCGTTTTCGATTTCGACGATGCGATGCGCCATTGGTTCTTGATGGACGTGGAGATCGTCCGGAAGGAGCTGCTCGAGGAGAGAGCCTCCGATCTGAAGGAGGCGGAGGACGCCTACGCCGCTTTCACGGCCGGTTACCGGACGCTCAGGCCGATCGGGCCGGAAGCGGCGACGCTCCTCCCCCTCCTCCAGCGGTTCGACGAGCTGTACAGCTTCGCTCGGGTCGTCCGGTCATTAGAAGGGATAGACGAAGTGCCGGATCAGCCGGATTGGTTGGCAGGATTGCGGGGGAAGCTCGAGCGGGCTCTTCGCCGGATGCGCGCCGGGTTTGTGTCCCGGCTCCTCTCTGGTACAATGGAGACGAGTCCGCGAGAGTAAGGAGAGAGAACCCGACATGCTGCGTAACCGGCGGCTAGAGACCGACGAGGATTTTCAGGAAGCGATGGAGCGAGGGACCGGCATCCGCGTCTTCCAGGACGACTATGTCATCCAGTCCGGCGGCGTCATTACCCGGTTTACCGATTCGTTCGTCGTGATCCAATCGGATGTCAGCGACCTTCAGTATTACGATCGGTCGAGCTGCGAATTTTTTGAGGCGAGGCGCCGCTCCTAAACCGGCCGCCGCCTTCGTATGGCCGCCGCCCGGCAGCCCGGGCACATGTCCGCTACGAGCCGGCAGCCGTCCACGCCTGAACCCAATAAGGCAAGCGTCCACCCAACGGGTGGACGCTTGCCTTATGTTGGTTGTTGGTTCATTCTCTGGCGCAGGTGCAGGAGGAACGGCGCTCCTCCTCCCTCGGCGAACGCATCACCGCCGTCTTAGTTACTTGCCCTTGTACACCGGGGCAATGAGGTCGATCCGGTTCGTCCAGATGCCACCCGTATAGCCGGCCGGCAGCCGCTCGAGATCGCCAGGCTGATCGAACCCGCTCGAAAATCCGCTCCCGTCCCCTCCGACGACGATTACCCGGACATCCGCTCCCGCCATCCGGTTCACAAACCGGTTCGGCCATCCCCATACCCAGGGAGCCATTCCTTCGGGCAGGTGAATTTCCGTGCCTCTGCACGCCTTCGGCACGTACCCGGTCCACCCCAGCGCCTCGTACGGCAGCAGACAACTCTTCATCAAAGCCTTGGACATCGCCCGCTGCTGCGGGAGCAGCTCTCGCAGCGCGGCGACCGGCTCGTCGTCTCCATAGACGGTCAGCCGGCTCCTGCGCTCCTCCGGCAGCGCGGCGATCGTCTGCGCCAGCTGCTTGCCCTCCTCGGCATTGCGGCTTTTCATATGCACCAGCAGCTCCCGGTCCGGGAAGCGGGCCAGCACTTCGTCAAGCGACGGCATCAAGCCCACCCCTTTGCCCCGGAACGGATAGGAGCGTCCCCCATCCGCCGTATAGCCGTACCCGATATCCAGCTGCTTGAGCTCCGCCATCGTGTAGTCGGTGGTCACGCCCTTGCCGTCGGTCCGGCAGTCGAGCGTCCAGTCGTGAAAGACGGCGAACCGGCCGTCCTTGGTCGGCTTGACGTCGAGCTCCACCACGTCCGCTCCCGCCGCGAAGGCCGCTTCCATCGAGGCAATCGTATTCTCCAGATAAGGATGCTCCGGCTCATGGATGCGCTCCGCCGTGCAGGTATCGTTCTCGATCCCCTCCATAGGAAACGTCTGCGCGATCCCTCGGTGCGCAAGAAGAAGCGGGCCGCCCTCCCTATCCCCCGCAAGCCAGGAGGCGTTGTTCAAATACACGAGAAGCACGAGAACGGCGGCTCCCCCCAGCAGCCGGCGGAGCCTCCGGCCTCTGCCCGACCTGCGTTTCCTGCCAATGCTCCATCTAGACATGGTGAATCCCCTCCCAGACGATGTCCAGCTGCCGCTCGACTTGACGGCCGAGCTCCTTTTCTGTGAGGGTGGACACCCCGCCAATCAGCGTATGGAAAAAAACCGCCGCGATGACGGCCGCCATCCGCTCGGACTCCCAGCGGGCCGCGAGCGTCCCGGCTTCCTTTGCTTCGCTCAGCATCCCGGCGAGCGCTTTTTCCAGCCCCTGCAGGTTCGCGGACTCGTCCTTCGTCTCGATCGCCGCCCGTATCGTCTCCGCCAGCGTCAGGCTGAGCAGCTCGCCGTACTGGAAGTAGATCGCCAGCAGATCGCGCAGCAGATGGAGCACCCGCTCTTTGGGCGCCATCCCCCTGCTCCTCTCGACCAGCTGGTTCATGAGAGGCAGATACGAGTTGGCCATATGCAGCAGCACCTGTTCTTTCCTCGCGAAATAGTTGAAAAACGTCCCCTTGGCTATTCCGCAAGCGGAGGCGATTTCCTCGACGGTTACGTGGTGGTACCCTTTTTGCTTGAACAGCTCGATCGCCTGGCGGATAATCTCCTCGCGGGTCCGCTTCTTGCGTTCCTCTCTGCGCACGACAATCCCTCTCTCCCCGAATAAAAAAAGTGACCACGGTCATATATGACTGTGGTCATTATACATAATATGGAACAGTCCGGCAAGCCCCGCTTCGATCCGCTTTGCTAGCGATGTTCCGGCATAATCGCGGGTCATCGGAGCAGCCGGATCATCCGACGTCCGTTTCTTAAACAAAGGCTAGGGCAAATCCTACTTCTGCTAGTTGACCAAAAGAAAACCGCCTTAGATAGGCGGCCATTTCCACTCTGTCCTTTTTTAGCAGGAATAAGATTTCTCACTTTCTTATACAAGAGGCTCCCCAAAACCGATCGTATACCCTTGGGGGTCTATTATTGCGAACTCTCTCATCCTGTATTTATTTGTTCTTAGTTGATATTGAAAAACCGCTCCCTTCGTTTTAAATTCCTCATACAAATTCTCGATGCCTTCTACCATTGCATAGACGTCAACGGCATCTTCTCCATGGATTGGATAGTTTGGAGTAATGGCATCCCCTTCTTTGCTTTCATGAAAAATCATGTATAGACCTTCGCGCTCGACAAAACCCATTTCATAGTCGCACCAGAATCTAAGTTTACTGTAATAGTCTAATACTTGCTTTCGATTCGTAACATAGAAGATGGCGGAAAAATGTTTAATCTTCCTTTGAACGATAGCCGACATCCAAATCACTCCTCCAGATCCATGTGGACGCAAAACAACTCAAAGTAAGTACCTTGTGATAGTATGATTTCTAGGTCAACCATTATTTTCCTACCTAACCAAGTCGGTCCTATTAATATTAGGTTTGGACATAGCCAAACAAAAAAAAACCGCCTGGAAGCTTCCAGGCAGGTTAGGCGAGTTGGGCTATAAAAGAGCGGCAGGGCCGCTGCGGATGATGCAGGATGGACTCGGGACAGGCCTCTCGCAGAAAACGGCGCGTTGCGGCCCCATGCAGGGTAGTGCCCCCCCCCCCCCGGTCAGCCGAGGCTTGTCCGGGCCGTCCAGTTCTCCTCGCAGGAGGGCGAGCAGTAGCCGTGGTGCTCTTCCTCGCACGCCTCGCACACGATGTGCTGGCGGTGGCATGTATCGTCGGCGCAGTTGATGTAATGGTCCGCCGGCGTGCCGCAATGGTAACAGCGTCCGACGACGACATCCTCGTCGGTCTGGTTGATCGGCACGGAGATGCGCTCGTCGAAGACGTAGCACTTGCCGTCGAACAGGCGCCCTTTCACCTCGGGGTCCTTGCCGTAGGTGACGATGCCGCCGTCGAGCTGGTAGACGTCCTGGAAGCCTTCCTCCAGCAGGATGCCGGTCAGCTTCTCGCAGCGGATGCCGCCCGTGCAGTAGGTCAGCACCGGCTTGTCCTTGTGTTCGGCCATGTTCTTGCGGATCCACTCGGGGAATTCCTTGAACGTCTCGACCGTCGGCTTGATCGCATTGCGGAAGTGTCCGAGGTCGTACTCGTAGTCGTTGCGGCCGTCGATGACGATCACGTCGTCGCGCTGGAGGTAATCGTGGAATTCCTTTGGCGACAGGCGCTTGCCGCTTACGACATTCGGATCAAGCGGTTTTTCGTAGCGGAGCGTGACGAGCTCCTTCTTGTGGCGAACGAACATTTTGCGGAAGGCATGCTCCTCCGCTTCGTCGACCTTGAAGACCATGTCGGCAAACAGCGGATTGGCGTGCATGTCACGCATGTATTGCTCGGTCTGCTCGACGGTACCGGATATCGTTCCGTTGATGCCCTCGGAGGCAATGAGAATGCGCCCTTTGAGGCCAAGCTCCTTGCAGTAGGCGAGATGCTCCCGCGTGAACGTCTCCGGGTCGGCGATCGTGACATATTTATAATACAGCAGAATCTGGTAAGGCGCTTGATGGGCCATGACGTTGGTTCCACTCCTTATCCGATAATAAAAGGAAGCGGCAGAAAGGAACGATCTCCTCTCCACCGCCGATCAGTTCGATAGCATTCATTCCTACAACGGATTAATAATATAGAATCCAGGTCAGGCTGTCAAGTCACCGCTCCCGCTGCCGCCCCGAGCGGCGGGGATCTATCCACCGGTGCGAGACCAGAGCGACCGCCTAGCGGAGCGCCGGTTTACGGCGGGTCAAGAGCGCGATTTGAAAAAGGCGTACGCCTTTTCGAGGAAGATTTCCTCCTCCGCCTTGAGCTCGGTTTCGTCCACGATCGCGGCTACCGGACAGGCCGCCTCGCATGCTCCGCAGGAGATGCAGACGTCCGGATCGATGAAGAACTGGTCCTCTCCCTCCTGGATGCAGTCGACCGGGCAAACATCGACGCATTCCGCCGCCTTCTCGCCTACGCACGGGCTGATGATGACAAAGCTCATGATCCGTTCCCCCTTTGGTAATGATGCGTTTCTTCGGATTTCTCTCCCGCTACGAGTATATGCGGCAAGCAGCCAGGCCATGACAGGCCCGCGCCTCACGCGGCTCCCGCCAGGAACACCATCCGAGCATAGAGGCCCAAACCAGGCTAGCCGTCTCGGTTGAGCGGCCCGGTGCCCAAAAAAAAAGAGCACGGTTCCCACAAGGGGACCCGCGCTCTCATATGAGGAGCCGCCGACGGCCGATCAGCCTTCGTAAAAGTCCTTGATCTGCTGCTCGACGGCTTCCTTGATCTTGGCCAGACACTGTTCGCTCGTCTTGGCCACAATTCGTTTATTGTTCACCATAGCGTAAGGCTTCGCCAGGCATAGCTGACACATGCTCAGGCAGTCGGTCCGCAGCACGTCCACCTCGATATGCTCCTCCTCCAGCTCTTCCAGAGGGAGAGCGGCGAGCGCATTCTGCGTGCAGACCTCCACCACGACAATTCCAAGCCCCATGCGTATCCCTTCCTTCTGACGGCGGGCCGTCGGCCCGCCTATGCGGCATTCGATCCGGCGAGGGCGTCCTCCCGCGCCGGAGCCGGGCGTCCGTCATGCGGACGGCCCTTCCCTTCAGTATACCAAAAGACGGCCCATTGCCGCGATTTGGACGTCTCGAGGGAGAGCCGAAGCTCCGTCACCCCAGCCTCCTGCGGACGAAGAGCAAGTAGAGCAGCACCGCCGCTGTCTCCGCTGCCGCGATCAGGACGATCATCGGAAGCGCCGTCCCGCTGCCTGCAATGCCGACTAGCGGACTGATGAGCCCGCCGAAGATGAAAGAGAGAAGGCCGAGCAGCGCCGAGGCGCTGCCGGCCGCATGCCCGTACCGCTGCAGCGCGAGCGAGGTGCCGGCGGTGGAGACGATGCCGACGCTTGAGACGACCAGGAACAGCGGCACGAGGAAGACGCCGAGGCCCGCTCCCAGGACGCCCGCGAGCAGGAGCCCGGCCCCACCGGTCCATGCGACGCCGAGACCGCATGCGAGCAGCTTCTCCTCGCCCAGGCGGCCGGCCAGACGTCCCGCCGCCTGCCCGGCGGCGATGATGCCGAGCCCGTTCAGCGCGAAGATCAGGCTGAACGTCTGCTCGGACACTCCGTAGAACACCTGAAGGACGAACGGAGAGCCTGCAATGTAGGCGAACATGCCTGCCGTCACCAAGCCTTGGGACAGCGCAATCCCGACGAACATGCGGTCGCCAAGCAGCTCGCGAAAGGTCGCAAGCGTCTGACCGAGGCCTCCCCTGGCCCGCTTGCCCGGCGCCAGCGTCTCGGGAAGCCCGGCCATGACAGCGATCAGCATCGCGATGCCGATCAGGCACAGGACGACGAACACGCCGCGCCAGGAAGTAAACTTCAGCAGCTGCCCGCCGAAGATCGGGGCCAGAATGGGGGCGGCTCCGTTCACCAGCATAAGCATCGAGAAGAAGCGGGTCAGCTCGGAGCCCGTGTACAGGTCCCGCACAACGGCGCGGGACAAGACGATGCCGGCCGCGCCCGACAGCCCTTGGAGAAACCGCAGCGCGATCAGCACCCAGACGTTCGGGCTGAAGACACACAGGAGCGAGGTGACGGCATAGACAGACAGGCCCAGCAGGAGCGGTCCCTTGCGTCCGTGCACATCGCTCAGCGGACCGGCCAGCAGCTGGCCGGCGGCCAGCCCCAGCAGACAGAACGTCAGGCTGAGCTGGGCTTGCGATGCCCCCGTCCCTAGCTCGTCCGCCAGCGTCGGCAGAGCCGGCAGATACATATCGAGCGAGAGAGGCCCGAACGCGGATAAGGCTCCGAGCACGAGGATCAGCCAGAGCCGATTCCGCCTGGCGGCAGGACGCGAAGCCGGCTCGCTCCGGAGCGAGGGTGAAGCCTTCATCGTTCGTTCCCCTTTCCTATGGATAGACTATTGATGGGTCCGTAAAAGCGGGGAAGCCGCCCGCCGCAATAAGGGTAAGCGTAAGGCGTGCCGGCCCGATTTGTCAATCGGTCGCCTCCCGGCTTCCTTCCTTTCCCCAGCCGCATAAGGTAAACTGAATAAAAGGAAAGCCGGTTCGTGCTTGTCGCGCCGTACAAGGAGGTTCCCATGACCGATCCGAATCGTCCGAAGACGCCGTGTCCGAAGGACGCCATCCAGACATTGATCCGGACCACGCATTGCATAGAGCGGGAGTTCGATACGAGGCTGGCCGCCCTCAAGCTGCCGATGCAGCTGAGCGGCCCCCGGCTGCGGCTGCTGCTCGTCGTCGAGGAGGCCGGCCGGCTCCGCATGAGCGAGCTGGCAGCCCGCCTCGGCGTCAAAGCCCGCACCGTCACCGATCTGGTCGACGCCCTCGAGCAGGATGATCTGCTCGTCCGCCGGCCCGATCCGACCGACCGGCGCGCCACACTGCTCGAGCTGACGGAGACGGCGCAGACACACATCCAGAAAGCCCAAGCCGCCATGACCGAAGTAACGGAGCGGATGGTCGGACATTTGACGCCGGAGCAGTTGAACGAATTAATGACACTGCTTGGCCTGCTCGTCGACAATCGGGAAGTAGCGTTTCTCCCCTGCAAATTCGGCTCCGAGTGAGCCGCTAAGCCCGCTCGGACTGCTCGGCCCCGGTTGCTGCCATTTGGCTGCCTTGGAGGGACCGGGAAGCTTGCCGGTCACAGAAAAGAACGCCGGCCCATGTAGGGGCTGGCGTTCTTTTTTGCCGCTTGGGGGACCGGCCCGAAGGCGGAACAGCCGCCCGGCGCGGTAGCTTGGATTAGAAGCTCGCGCCCGCCTCGGCCGCGCGGCGTACGCCGTCCTCGATGATTTGCTGCGAGCGGTCCGGATATTGGTTGTGGCCTTCTGTAATAACCGTCGTAATATCCGTCACGCCGAACAGCGCCAGGTTGTTCAGCACGAGGTTGACGGCCATCTCGCTTGCGGCCGCCGGTCCTTGCGAATAGTCGCCGCCTCTGGCGTTCAGAATCGCGACCTTCGTCCCGGTTACGAGTCCGACCGGTCCTTCCGCCGTGTAGCGGAATGTCTTGCCGGCTTGGCACAGGTAGTCGAAGTAGGTATGCAGAACGGCCGGTACGGTCGAGTTCCACAGCGGGAACGCGAATACTACTTTATCCGCAGCGAGGAACTGGTCCATATAGCGGCCCGCGGTTTCGGCAGCCGCCTGCTCTTCCGGAGTCAGCTCCATGCCTTTGCTGCTCTTGAACAAGCCCATGATGGTCGTATTGTCGTAGTAAGCGGGCTTCTCCTCGAACAGATCGAGGATGGTGATATCATCCTGGGGATGCGTTTCCTTGTAGCTGTGCAAGAACGCATCATACAGTTTTACGCTGACGGATTGCTCCGCCGGGCGGTTATTGGCTTTGACGAACAAAACTTTGCTCATGTTGTTTCCTCCTACCGGATGAACTCCGAATGTCTCTATAATGAGTTTCCTCATGATACAGTTTAAAGATATTAATCCGACCTGTCAATGTGGCTTTTTCCGGGTCCGTTCCCTGCATTTGACGCTGCCATCCGGGTAAGGATAAAGCGATGCCACTATCCATGCGAAAGGGGAATGAGCCAATGACCGTCAATCAGCAAATCCGCCTCGCCAGCCGTCCGCAGGGTATGCCCTCCGCAGAGCAGTTTCAGTACGTCGACATTCCCATGCCGGAGCCGGCCGACGGGCAGGCGATTGTCCGCACGCTCTATCTGTCCGTCGATCCGTATATGCGGGGAAGAATGAACGAGACGAAGTCCTATGTCCCGCCCTTCCGCGTCGGGGAGGCGATGGCCGGCGGCATCGTCGCCATCGTCGAATCGTCCCGTGTCTCCGGCCTTGCGCCCGGGGACATCGTCGTCGGCAGCCTCCCCTGGCAGCGTTACGCCTCCGTCCGCCCCGAAGAGGTGCGGCAGGTCGACCCCTCCCTCGCGCCCATTACGACCGCCCTAGGCGTTCTCGGGATGACCGGCCTAACCGCCTATTTCGGCCTGTTCGATATCGGGAAGCCTCAGGCGGGCGAGACGGTCGTCGTCTCCGGTGCCGCCGGCGCTGTCGGCATGATCGTCGGCCAGCTCGCCAAGCTTCACGGCTGCCGGGCGGTAGGGATCGCAGGCTCGGAGGCCAAGCTTCGCTACTTGACCGAGGAGCTCGGCTTCGATGCGGCCGTGAGCTACAAATCCGGACAGCTGCCGGAGCAGCTCGAAGCCGCTTGTCCGGACGGGGTCGACGTCTACTTCGACAACGTCGGCGGGGAGGTGTCGGACGCTGTGCTGCGCTTGCTGAACAGGGGAGCGCGCATTCCGGTCTGCGGCCAGATTGCCCTCTACAATCTCGAGCAGCCGGATATCGGCCCCCGCCCCCAGACGCAGCTCGTCATCAACACCGCTCTGATGAAAGGCTTCCTAGTCGGCGACTACGCCTCCCGCTTTCCCGAAGGCATCGCGCGTCTCGCGGAATGGGTGCGGAGCGAGAAGCTCCAATATGCCGAGACGATCGTCGAGGGCTTCGAGCGCGTACCTGAGGCGTTCCTCGGCCTGTTCCGTGGAGAGAATCTCGGGAAGCAGCTGGTCAAGGCAGCGGAGCTTTGAGCCGACGTCAATAGCTTTCCCCCGGATCGCCCGCAGCGTTCCCGGGGAAGCGCCCGGATCGGCGGCAAATTCATGCATAACCGGCTGTTCCTTGGAAGAAAATGAAGGGGACTCCAAACGAACAGGAAGTGATTGCGCAGTGACGCAGCAACCGAACCCGAATCCCCCTTCCTCTCCCGGAACGGCTGTCGAGAACGCCGGGGGACCCGGCGACGGGCGGATGTCCTCCCGCGAGGAGCCGGGAACGCTGACCGACCGGCAGGGCCATCCGATTACAGATAACCAGAATATCCGGACCGTCGGAAGCCGCGGCCCTTCCACACTCGAGAATTACCACTTTCTCGAGAAGATCTCCCATTTTGATCGAGAAAAGATTCCTGAGCGGATCGTACACGCGCGCGGAGCGGGCGCGCACGGGTATTTCGAGGCCTACGGCAAGGTGGGGGATGAGCCGGTCGCCAAGTATACGCGGGCCAAGCTGTTCCAGGAGCCGGGCAAGCGGACGCCGGTTTTCGTGCGGTTCTCGACGGTCGTGCACGGTGTCCATTCGCCCGAGACGCTGCGGGATCCACGCGGCTTCGCGGTTAAGTTCTATACGAAGGAGGGCAACTGGGATCTGGTCGGCAACAACCTGAAGATCTTCTTCATCCGCGACCCACTCAAGTTCCCGGACATGGTGCATTCCTTCCGGCCGGATCCGGTTTCGGGCATCCCGGATCCGCAGCGGATGTTCGATTTCCTCGCCAATTCGCCCGAATCGACGCATATGGTCACCTTCCTCTTTTCCCCGTGGGGCGTTCCCGCCAACTACCGGCAGATGCAGGGCTCCGGCGTGAACACGTACAAGTGGGTGAACGCGGACGGCGAGGCGGTCCTCGTCAAGTACCATTGGGAGCCGATCAAGCAGGGCATCCGCAATTTGACCCGGCGGGAGGCCGAAGCAATCCAGGCCAAAAACTACAGCCACGCCACTCAGGATCTATATGAAGCGATCGAGCGCGGCGACTACCCCGAGTGGGAGCTGTCCGTGCAGATCATGAGCGACGATGCGCATCCCGAGCTGGACTTCGATCCGCTCGATCCGACGAAGTTGTGGGACCACGAGAAATTTCCGTTCCTGCCGGTCGGGAAGATGGTGCTGGACCGCAATCCCGAGAATTACTTCGCCGAGGTTGAGCAGGCGGCGTTCGGGACGGGAGTACTTGTCGACGGCCTGGACTTCTCAGACGATAAGCTGCTGCAGGGACGCACGTTCTCGTATTCGGATACGCAGCGCTACCGGGTCGGCACGAACTACCTGCAGCTGCCGATCAACACCCCCAAGAAGCGTGTCGCCACGAACCAGCGGGGCGGGCAGATGGAGTATTCCGTCGATCTCGCGCCGGGGCAGAATCCTCATGTCGATTACGAGCCGTCCTCGCTCGGCGGGCTGACGGAGGCCCCATCCGGCGGGCAGGACCATGAACCCGTCTACAACGAGAAGCTCGTACGGGCGCCGATCGACCGGCCGAACAACTTCGGCCAGGCCGGGGACACCTATCGCAAATTCGAGGAATGGGAGCGCGACGAGCTGATCCGCAACCTTGTCGACGCCCTCCTGGTATGCGAGCCGGTTATCCAGACCAAGATGATCTCGCATTTCACCGAAGCGGATGCGGATTACGGCCGCCGGGTAAAGGAGGAGCTGGAGAAGGCGAAGCAGATGAGAAGCGCGGAGGCCTCACACGAAGGCTCTACCTCGTTCCGGCAGGGCGCGGAGATGGCAGAGAATATGGGTAAGAAGACGGACGGCTATTAAGGCGGACGTCGGCAAATGGGGCTTTGTTGTCACTCTCTCCTCTAGAACACGCAAGAACCCGGCAGGCGTTGGCCTGCCGGGTTCTTATGTGTTGAGCGGCTTTGCTGGCTCCATGCGATTTCTTTGCCGCAGCCTTCCCTACGACTCACCGAACGGAGGCTCTCCGCTCTGTACTGGTGTCCATTAGCCAGATTCTCCTGTCAGCCAGCGAAGAAGCCGGTGCACCAGAGCGAACTCGATAAACGTCACGGCTATACACAGGAAGAAGAACAGCTTGAGCCGGGTCTCGCCCCGTAGATCCTGCCAGAAGCGGCCGCGGAACAAGGAGATCAGGTCTGGGGTCAAGATATAACGCATCGATTGTCGAAATTCCTGGTCATTCCTGAACAGAAGCCGATGCAGCCAATTGTAAACGGGCAAATTTACCAAGAACAGCACGACCAGAATGCCAAGCTCCATTCCCTCGCCCCTTTCGCGTCCTCTCCGCCGCGCTTCCTTCCCTAGTCGCCCATTTGCTTTTCTGCTACCTCGTACGGATATGCCGAACGACGCTCTCTCGCCCGGACTTCTGCTCCAGCAGGAGGTAAAGGAGACCATCCGGTACCAGTTTGGCGTCCTTTGGGCGGTCCCGGAACCAGTCCAACGGCGTCCAAACGGCTTGGTAAGGCGCGTCCCCCTCCATCCCTTCTACCTCCTCCCTCTCATAGAGGCGAGAATCCAGCAGCTCCGCTTCATACAAAAAATCCACCTCATGCCCAAGCTCGCCCTCGTACTCGAACAAATTCTCGATCACAAACAAGAGCCTAGGTTCCGAGATAGCCGCCCCTAGCTCTTCCCGAACCTCCCGGGCAACCGCCTCTTTGCTCGTTTCCCCAACCTCCACCGTTCCCCCAATCGGGCGGTAAAAGGTCACGCCTGTCCTCTCGTCTTCCGTTCGCTCAAGCAGCAGCTCGTCGCCTCGGCGGATCAAACACAACGCAACGGCTCGAATCTTCTTCATCTCATCCCCTCCCTCCCCTTTCAGAGGCCAGCCTCCTTAAGGCTATACAAGAACACGTTCGAGCAGAAGAGGAGAGTTTCCCTATTCGTGAAGTTTCCCGCGAGGATCGATCTTAGCAAATCTCCGTTGTCAGGCTAATCCGTACAGGAGCCAGGCCAACGCAAGCAAAGCCAGCCCTCCCATCCCCAGCCATGTGGCCGCCCTGCGTCTGCCGGGGCGTTCCCGCTCCGGTTCCGTATAATAGTTGCGCCTCTGCTGGGCGCCGGTCGTCCACGCGCCAAGCAGAAGACCCGAGACGAACAGCAGGACGGCCCCGCCGATCAATAAACCTGTCACCATGTTGATAGCCCCCTTCAGGTCATCTCGCTGTATACGGCTTCAGCCGCAGCCGCGGGCTCCTCCTTCGCCAGCGGGAGCCTCGAATACCCGATCATCCGGTTCTGCTCGTCGAACCGGTAGCGATGATCCCAGCATTCGCCCGCCAGCATACAGGGGAGGAAGTCCCGGATGTTCTCGGCCATTCCTTCATTTCCAGGGTCCAGCGCCCAATCGAGCGGCTTCCAGGCTATAATGCCTTCGGCGACCGCACGGGGAGCCGGATAGTCGGTCTCGGGACGGAGCTCGGAGACAAAGACGTACATCCCTGACGTCTCCCCAGGCGTGACCCAAGTAACGGTTCCCGCCAAAGACGGCTCCTCCAGCAGGATGCCGGCTTCCTCCCAAACTTCCCGGATCACGCACGCCTCCGGCGTCTCCCCGGGCTCGAATTTGCCGCCGATGCCGTTCCAGCGGCCCATTTGCGGAGCCTTGACTCGGTTCAGCAGCAGGAGTTCGTCCCCTCTGCGGATGAAGCATATAGTAAACCGGTACATGTCTCTACTCCTTCCTTATCCGAAACATTCGCTTGTTCGACCATTTATGGAGCCTTCCCCATCCGGGACGCTAGCCGTAGGGCAAGACGCTTGCTCCGGCTTCCGCTCCCCGGTTGGCGCGGCTCTCGATGCAGCAGCGAAGAGGCTCCCGCCTGCCGGCTCTGCTCGTTCTTTCCCTGTCCCTTCCTGCTCCAATGTGATACGATCAGGCCGATATCCATTTAGAGGAGGAACCCTATGAGCAGCATTTTGGTGCTGGGTGGGACTAGATTCTTCGGCAAAAAGCTCGTGGAAAGGCTCGTCCATGAAGGACATGACGTTACCGTGGCAACGAGAGGGCAGACCCCGGATCCGTTCGGAGATCGGGTCCGGCGCCTGACGGTCGACCGGGAAAACCGCGAATCGCTCCTTGCGGCCGCCGCCGCTGGGAGCTGGGATGTCGTCTACGACAACATCGGCTACACTGCGCGGGCGGCTCTGGACGCCTGCGAAGCATTCGCCGGGCGGACCAGCCGCTATATCTTCACTTCGACGCTCGCCGTCTATGAGATCAATGGGGAACCACACGCCGAGACCGACTTCGACCCTTACTCGTATCCGATCCAGCCGGACCTCGCGGCCGACTACGGGGAGGGCAAGCGGCAGGCGGAAGCCGTTCTGTTCCAGAAGGCGTCCTTCCCCGTATGCGCGGTCCGCTTCCCGGTCGTGCTTGGCACCGACGACTATACCAAGCGCCTCTTGTTCCATGTCGAGCGCGTCCGCAGCGGCCAGCCGATCGGCTTCCCGAACGGCGAGGCGGCCATGTCGTTCATCACTTCGGACGAAGCAGCCCGGTTCCTCGCCTGGCTGGGCGCCCAGGAAGCCGAGGGGCCGTTCAACGCCACTTCGACCGGCACCCTCACGCTGCGGCAAATCATCCATATCGTCGAGGACGCCGTAGGACGGGAGGCCCGCATCCAGAACGAGCCGGATGCGGACAACCGCTCTCCCTTCGCGCTGCCCGCTTCGTGGACGATGACGACCGACAAGGCGGCACAGGCGGGCTACACGTTCCCGCCTCTCGATTCCTGGTTCCGTCCGCTCGTCGAGGAGCTCGCGGCGGCGGGGAAGTAAGCGGACTCACAATTTTTCCTCTTATTCCCATCTTACCATACCGAGCTGTTCGGCCGACAGCCGGTAACGCCAAAACCCCGCGGAAGATACGTTCCGCGGGGTTTGCTTCTTCCTCGACTGGCCCGGGCAGGCTTGAGGCGTTATAAGCTTTTGAGATACTCGACGATCGTGAGCAGGCCTTTGTCGAAGTTCTCCAGCGTGAAATGCTCGTTTGGCGCGTGCAGATTCTCGCTCGGCAGGCCGAAGCCCATCAGGACGACCGGCGCCGCCAAAACGCGGGAGAACGTCTCGACGATCGGAATCGAGCCGCCGTCCTTGGTGAACACCGGTCGGGTGCCGTAGACGCGCTCGTACGCGTCGGCCGCCTTTTGCAGCTCGGGCAGCTCCGGGTCGATCGTGAACGGCTTGCCCTTCTCGCGCTGCGTCACTTCGATGCGTGCCCCCGTCGGGACATGGCTGCGCAGGTGACGCTCGATCTTGTCCAGCACATCCTGCGGGTCCTGAGTGCCGACGAGACGGCAAGTAATCTTGGCATGTCCCTCGCAGGGCAGCACCGTCTTGGTGCCTTCTCCCTGGAACCCGCCGTAAACGCCGTTCAGCTCAAGCGTCGGCCGGGCGCCTACCCGCTCAACGAAGCTGTAGCCTTCCTCTCCGTACAACGCTTCGAGCCCAAGCTCGCTCTTCAGCTTCTCCTCGTCAAACGCCAGCTTGGCGAATTCTTCTCTCATCAGAGGGGACAGCTCGGGGACCCCTTCATAGAAGCCATCGACGGCCACGCGGCCCTGGCGGTCATGAAGCGAGTCGAGCAGCGTCACTAACGCATGAAGCGCATTAGGCACGCCGCCGCCGAACGAGCCCGAGTGCAGATCGGTATTCGCGGTATAGACGTCTACGTCAAGCGAGCACAAGCCTCTCAAGCCGGTGCAGATCGCAGGCTTGCCCGGCTCGAGCAGCGACGTGTCGGAGATGAGCACCGCATCTGCCGCCAGCTTGTCCCGGTTCTGCTCGAGGAACGAGGGAAGGTTCGGGCTCGTGACCTCCTCTTCGCCTTCGATGCAGAATTTCACGTTCACCGGCAGCTCTTTTTCCTGGCGCAGAATCGCCTCGACCGCCTTAATATGCAGGAACAGCTGCCCTTTGTCGTCCGTCGCTCCCCGGGCGTACAGCTTGCCGCCGCGAATCGCCGGCTCGAACGGAGGCGTCTCCCACAGATGGAGCGGGTCGACCGGCTGGACGTCGTAGTGGCCGTAGATGAGCACGGTAGGCTTGCCCTCCGCATGCAGATGATCCGCATACACGATCGGATGGCCGCTCGTTTCGTGCAGCTCGACATTCTCGAGGCCCGCGCGCTTCAGCGCCTCCACAAGCCATTCCGCCGCTCTTCGCACGTCCGGCTTGTGGGCGGACAGCGCGGAGATACTCGGAATCGACAGCCACTCCGTCAGCTCGTTCAATTGGTCTTCTCGGTTGGCTTGAAAATACGATGGATACTCCATGGTGAACCTCCTGACTAGAATCTTCTGCTTTATTCTACTACGTTTGCCCCTCGTTATACGAACGGCGCCCGCAGGAGCTCGGCTTATCAGCCCTGCGGCAGCGCAATCCATTCGTACGGAGTCTTCTCCGCCCGGAGGCCGTATTCAATAATAGAAGCGATGGCAATCGTCTCCGCCGGATCGACAGGCGGCCGGCCCGTCTCGAAGAACGCGATCATCTCCCGGATGAACGCCCCGAAGAAATTCGATTGTACCGTCAGGACGCGCGCGCTTCCGTCTTCGTAATCGAGCGCCATGCTGAACGGGCAGCCGGAACCGAAATGGCGGAGAGCAGCCTGGCGGCCGTCCTCGAACGCGATCAAGAGCGCGGCGGAGCCGGCCGTTCCGGTGTACATCACCTTTTGCGGCCGGCTGCCGAGGAACATCACGATCGGCTCGATCTGGTGGATCGAGTAGTTCTCGAACTTCCCCGGACCGATGCTGGCGATCGTCCGGACGCCGTTCCGCTCGGCCTGCACGTATTCGTCCGCAAACCGGAGCGCCGAGGTGGAAAACAGCGGCGTTTTGTGCCGCTCCGCCAGCTCAAACAGCCGGACGGCGGTGTCCCGGTCCGGCGCGAATGTCTTGTCCACATAGGTCGGCTTGCCGGACTGCAGCGGCAGCCGGGCCAGCTCCTCATGCTGTTCGGGGTTGTCCGGCGACAGCACGACCAGGTAGTCGCTGCGCTCGATAACCTCTTCGATGGTGGAGAGCAGCGTGATGCCTTTGCGCTCACACCAAGCGGCGTTCGTCTCGCCGCCCTCCTTGTCCTGCTTGCCGTATGCATAGACAACCTTCATCTCTCCGCCGGTCGCTTCCTCAATCCACCCCGGATACTTCTCCGCATGCCACTCATCCAGATAATAATCGATAAATCCAATCTTCTTCATCCGCTTCTCCTCCTGGTTCGGTTAGCTGCCGGCCTGTTCGACAGGGTCCAGGCGGACAGCCGCTTGCTTGCCGCTCAGCTGAATTCCCGTCGCCCGTCTGCCCGCGGAGGCCAGCTCCTGCGCGAGCCGCTCAAGCAGCGTCTTGGCCACTGCCCCCTCCTTGCCTTGGATCCGGACCGTGAGCTGAACGGAACCCCCTCCGGCGAGCAGGCGCTCTGCCTGCAGCTTTTTCGTCTCGTAGTCATGCTCCTCGATGCGTGGTGTCAGACGAATTTCTTTCAGTTTACCACTTTTTTCCCGTTTGCGAGCCTGCTGCTCCTGCTCTCTGGCGGCGCCGGCTCCGATCAGCCTGCAGGGAGGCGGGCTGAACAAGAGCGAGGTGCAGACGAGATCGACCTTCAGCCGCTTCGCCATCGCCAGCGCCTCCTCTGTCGGCACGATGCCGAGCTCTTCTCCGTCCAGACCGGTCAGCTCAACCTCGGCGGCCCGGATTTTCTCGTTTTTGATCATGCTGATCCTTCCTTTCCTTAACAATACCGCTTAGCCCATCGTACCAATCCCGGGGCCCGGGAGCAACGCAGCCGACCAGACAGGAAGCCGCACCAGGCGCGAGTCGATAGGAATTTCCTTCCGAACGTCTCTTGCCCTCGTGGGCTTTTTCCTTCTTTTCGGTTGTTTGAATTGCTTTTCTACATGGTTACAAGCATGATAGAATGACAGCAATCTAAACCCCTCTATGGAGGATTATTATTCATGCAAAACGAACGAGTGGACCATCAGTTGTTATTCGAAAGCATCTATACGCACGCTCCGGTCGGGATCAGCCTAGTGTCTCCGGAAGGGATCTGGCTGAATGTCAACCCTTCGTTAGGCAGCATGCTGGGCTATCGGCCGCAGGAGCTGGAGGGACGCGTCGTATTGGAGCTGACGCATCCCGAGGACCAACGCAAGGATCAAGCTCATATGGAGGCGCTCTTGGAGGGCAGCCTCGCCTTATACGAAACCGAGAAGCGTTATCTTCATAAAAACGGCGAGCCCATCTGGGTCTCGGTGCACGTCTCGTTGGTGCGGGACGGACAAGGAGGAGCCGAGGGCGCTCCTCTCTATTTCATCTCCCATGTCGTCAATATTAACGACCGCAAGCTGGCCGAAAAGAAGCTGCTGGAGACGGAAGAGCTTTATCAGCTGATTTCGAACCATGCCCTTGACATCATTTCCTATCTCTCACCCGCATGCATCGTCCGGTTCTGCTCTCCTGCGGTACGGGACCTGCTCGGCCGGGAGCCAGAGGAGGTGGAGGGACACCCCATCGAGCAGTACCTGCATCCTGACGATCTCAAGCTCATCCGGTTGTCGGACATCGCCGATGAGGATGCGCTCTCCCTGCGCTTCCTGCATAAAAACGGCATGTACGTCTGGTTTGAGACGAGACTCAAGCTGATCCGCGACGAGCACGGCCGGCTGCAAAAGATTCTGGGCATCAGCCGCGACATCACCGAGCGGAGGAAGCACGACGAAAGCCTGGCGGAAGCACAGCGCATTGCGCTTCTCGGCAGCTGGGAATGGGATCTGCGTAGCGAGACGTTCCTCTGCTCCGATCAGGTTTATGAGATTCTCGGCCTCGACCGCACCATGACTCTCCGGCACCCGACCGACCTGCTTCCCTACGTTCATGGGGACGAGAGGCAGTACGCCGTCGACATGATCGAGAGTTCGCTCAAGGGGGAGCCGCTCTCTCTGGAATTCCGCAACGTCCGTGCGGACGGACAGGTGAAGTATCTTCATCTGCGCGGTACGGCTACGCTGAACAGCGAGGGCCAGCCGATCCTGCTGCACGGCACGATCCAGGACATTACGGACCGCAAGCGGACGGAGCTCAAGCTGCAGGAGACGATCGAACGGTACACCTCTCTCAAGAAATACAACCACGACGCCGTCTTCTCCCTCACCCTGGACGGACATGTCATCAATACGAACGTCGCCGCCCAAAAGCTGACCGGCTACGCGATTGAGGAGATGGTCGGCGTCGACTTCTCGAACTACATGACGAGCGGGTTTCTCCAGGAGATTCTGAGGGAGCTCAAGGCCGCCAATCAGAACAAGCATGCGGTCAGCCTCGAGGACCATATCGACCAGATCCGGGGAAAGAACGGTCAGGAGGCGGAGGTGCTGACGACCGTCGCCCCCATCATCATTCACGACGAAATCGTCGGGTTCTATATCATAGCCAAGGACATCACGGAGCAGAAGAACCTCTTGATCGCCAAGGAAGCCGCCGAGCGCACGAACAAGGCCAAAAGCGAGTTCCTTGCGATCATGAGCCATGAGATCCGCACGCCGATGAACGGCGTTATCGGCATGACCGAGCTGCTGCTCAATACGGGCGAGCTCGACGACGAGCAGCGGGAATACGTCCAGCTGATCCAGAAGAGCGGGGATACGCTGCTGAATATCATCAACGACATCCTCGATTTCTCCAAAATCGAGTCCGGCACCTCCAAGCTCCAGGAGGAGCCGCTCGAGCTGCGCGGGCTGGTCGCCGAGACGTTCGACCTGTTCACGCCGATGTCCATTGAGAAGAATTTGGCTCTCCGCTATTCGATCGATTCCGACGTCCCCGACGAGGTGATCGGGGATGCGGTCCGGCTGAAGCAGGTGATCACCAATCTGGTCGGCAACGCGCTCAAGTTCACCCATTCGGGCTATGTCGCCATGAACGTCTCTGTGAAGAAACGCCGCAAGAACAAGCTGCTCCTGCTCTTCTCGGTCAAGGACACCGGCATCGGCATCCCCAAGGAGAAGCTGAGCCATCTGTTCGAGCCGTTCCAGCAGCTTGACAACTTCCTCACCCGCAAGACCAAGGGAACTGGACTCGGCCTCGCCATCAGCAAGAAGCTCGTCGAGCTGATGGGCGGCGAGATTTGGATCGAGGATTCGGCCGAGCCCGGTACTACCTTCTCGTTCACCATCTCGCTTCAAGCGGTGCAGCAGGAGAAGCGGCCCGCCGAGGAGGGTGCCGCCGAAGAAGACCAGCCCCGCCGCGCGCTCCATATCCTGGTGGCGGAGGACAACGAGATCAACCAGCTCGTGCTGCGCAAGATGCTCGAGAAGGCGGGGCACCGCGTCAAGATCGCGGAGGACGGCAACGCGGTCGTGCAGGCCGCCGCTTACGAGCCGTTCGATCTCATCTTCATGGACATCCAGATGCCTGGCATGAACGGTCTCGAGACGACCAAGGCGATCCAAAGCATGTTGCCCAAGGACCGGCGCCCGGTAATCGTCGCCGTGACCGCGAACGCGCTGAAGGGAGACCGGGAAAAATACCTGGCAGCCGGCATGGACGATTACTTGAGCAAGCCGATCAAGGGCGAAGCGCTTCACGAAATTCTGAACAAGCATGGTTACGCGAACAAACCCGCGCCATAACGGCGCGGGTTTGTTGTGTTCAAGGATAGGAAGCGGACCGGCTACGGCGTACTCAGGGTGCGGCGGACGGCGTCCCAGACCAGATGCATCGTCTGCCCGTGGCTCTTAACCGTGAAGTGCAGATTCGTCCCGTTCCAGTAATGGGTCCGTACAGCCTCGAGCCCGACAGCCGTGAGCTCCGTCTCCGGCAGATCAGCCCGCTTCTCTTCTAGGTCGTAGACGAGGATATGCGAGCGCTCCGCCGGCTCGTCGTCCGAGAACAGGTCCAGAGCGGCGAACCGGCCGTCGGGCGAGACGAGAATCGCTTCGGCCCCGACGTTGGCGGCTTCGCCCAGCTTGGCTCGCTCCTCGAGCAGCTCGAAGGTCCGCTCCTTGGTGTCGTACCGGATCAGCTTGACCGCCGCCTGTTGCTTCCCTCCCGTTTCGTCCTGCAGCACCTGTAGCGTGAGCAGCAGCAGATTCCGAGACGGCACGTAAGCTAGAGAGGAGATCCGGGACGGCCCCGGAGGGAGCAGCTCGCGCGGAAGCTCTCCTGGATCGAGTAGCACCTCCTCTTGTCCGTTGCGCTCGAGCGTAAGCCTCCCATCCTCGGTGCCGGTCACGAGTACGTCGTCCAGCAGCTCACCGCCGTTCAGCACATAGCCCCAGTCGGTTGCTTCGAGCTCATAGCGGACCTTCTGAATGCCGTAATACGGATTGGCAGTATAGCTCCAATATTCCTCCACGTCGACATACGGCCGGCCATTCGCCGTCCCCGAGCCCAGAATGGTGTAGCTGACCCGGTGCGGGTTGGACCCGATGAAAAAGTCCGGTTGCTCCATCAGCAGGCTGCGCGCGAAATCGAGGTCCCGCTGGATGACCGCCTGCTCGAAAGCGCGGACCGTTTCGACCGGAGTGAGGGTACGGGTCGACAGATCGAGCCGGATCAGGCTCACCTTGGCCCCTTCATCCGACAAGCTCCTCAGCGCGAACACGCTGTGGGAGTCGCTGCTCCAGGTCGGCGAGGCGTAGCGGTAGAGGCCGCCCTGCTCGGGGGCCGACCGGCCTTCCTCCGCGGGCGTCTGTGCTGGCCGCTCGTCCTGCGATGCAGGGGGATCGAGCGGCCCGTCCTCCTCCGGACGGAGCGGATTCGAGGTCACCGGCCGGCGCGTCTCTCCCTCCGTATCCGCCACCCACACGTTCTCCACTCTTCCCGCCTCGGCCTGCCCTCCAGCAGGCGGGCCCGGACGGTCGTTCTTGACATAGGCGACATAGCGCCCGTCCGGTGACACGGAAGGCGAGCGGCCCCGGTCGATCTCCCGCTCCTCTCCGCTGTCCGTCTCCCGGAAGATGATGTGAATACCTTGCTCGCCCGCCTTCTCGTAGAGAAAAGCGGAGCGGCCCGGGACGGGAGCAGGCGAGCGGCCCTCGGCCAGCTTGCGGGGAGGCTCCGCCTCGCCCCGCCACTCGTAAATGGCCGACTCGGCCACCCTTTCTTCGCGATTCCCCGGATCGAGCAGCTTTCGGACGTACAGGAAGCGGCCCTCCTCGGACCAGGCTGGCTGCTCGTAGAATACCTCCCTGCCGTCTCCCTTCAGCAGCTCCCGCCAGACGCCGCTCTGGATGTCGTACGTGCCGACGGTGCCGCCCGCCGCCCAGAGAAGCTGGCGGCCGTCCCGGCTGATGGAGAGGTCGCTGAGCTCCCGGTCGGCCAGCCTGTGGAAGCCGGCTCCCCCGTAGACGAACAGGCCCTCGCCCGCTACGGGAACATAGACCTTGCCGTCGTGCTCCGCGACGTTGAGCGCGCTGCCCGACCCGATCTCCACAAAGGAGACCTGATTCTGCACGCGCAGGGCGGCTGCATTCACGCCCGGCAGGCCGACGCCGGGGAGGCCGTTCAGCACGAACACCGAAAGGAACGCGGCCGCGGCTGCCGCCAGCGACCATTTGGCCGCCAGCGCCCTCCTCCGCTTGCGCCGGAAGACGGTCCGCAGCTCATCCTTTAGCGCGGTATTGACCGTCAGCCGCTCCTTCATCGCGGCAAGCGTCTTCTCCAGCTTCTGTTCATCCATGGGCGTTCTTCCCTTCCAAGCATCCCTTAACCAGCCCGCCCAGCTTGCGCAGCAGACGGGAGACGCGCGTCTTCACGGTATCTTCCTGCTTGCCCAGCACGGCTCCGATCTCCCGGTGCTTCATCTCGGCAAAATAACGCAGCGTCATCACCTCCCGGTCCTCGTCGGGCAGGTAAGCGAGCGCTTTGTGCAAACAATCGACCTCGACAGCGTGCTCGACCTTCTCCTCCACGGAGAAGTCCTGGGCGAACGACTCCAGAATGTCCGCGGACACGGTTTCTTTCCGCTTGCGGTAATGGTCGATGACGGTGTGGCGGGCGATCGTCATCACCCACGCCTTGGCGTTCTCCGGCTGTTTGGCCGACGAATAGCTGCGGTACGCCTTATGGAACACCTCGCTGACGAGGTCGTCGGTATCCCACTTGCTTCCGGTCTTGTAGAGGACATACCGGTACACGTCGTCGAAGTAAGCTTCATACATGCTCATAAAATCCGATCTCAAAGTAACGGCCCCTGCCTTTCCAACCTATATAACGAAGCAGGAGGAAAAAGGTAACAGGCGCCGCCGTTCTTTTTCTCCAAGGAGGTCCGGTTCGCCGCCTGCCGGCGGCGAGTCCGTAGTCCGGCTGCGCGGATCCGCGGGGACTGCCGTTTAGCGAATGGCGTCCGGCCGCTCGTTAATTCGCCAGCCCAGCCCCGGCTCGTAAACGAACGCCACGTCCGCCTGCTTGCGTTCCTCTCCGGCCGGCACGTCGAACCGGTAGACAACCGTTCCGTCCTCCGCCTTGCCAAGAACTGCCTTGGCTTCCGCCCACACGAGCAGGCTGCCGCCGTCGGCATTCGGCTGCGCAAGCCGGCCGTCGACCTCGGCAAAGCTACCAGCCTTCTGCCGCTCCTGCCAGAACTGCTTAACCCGCTCGGCTGTATAGACCTCTTCCAGATAGGCCACCAGCTTTGCCTTGGTGTTCAAGTCTTCTCCCATCCACCGGTAATGCTCACCGATTCCCGGGATGGCGAACTCCTGAACGGCTCCCGAGCCGGTGCCGCCCGTGTTCACATGCCAGTAGCGGGCAGCCGCGTCGGCGGCCAGCCGGACGGCGGCTTCGGCGCTCAGCGAGGGGGCGGCTTCGCTGTCGGACAGCCCGCTTCTCGGCAGCTCCCGGTCGGCGGTGATCCGGTCGACCGCCCACCCATTGGCGTCCTTGACCACCTTCAGCGTCAGCTGTACCGGGACGTCGGGACCGGAGGACGTAGCGGTGGACAGCTTCACGAGCAGCTCCTCCTCCGCAGCCCCGATCGGCGTCCGCTTGACAATCTCCCAATCCGCGATCCACGGGCTCGAACCGCCGGTTACGCCATTCAGCGCGTCAAACCGGGGCTTCATCGTCCGCTGCAGCGAGTCCGTGAATGCGCTGAGCTGCATGGCCGCATTCCGGTGCTTGAGGCCGAGCACGTACAAATCGGCCGCCTGCGTCGGATCGGTAAGCGGTATCCGGCTCTGCTGCCTTCCTTCCGCCCGCTCGTCGCTCCACTGGAAGGTGACGCTGGTTCTGAGCTCACGCAGCATGCTCTCGACCGCCGCATAGTCCTCTCCCTCGGCCTGGCCGGCATACGGATGCTCGCCCGGCTTATGAATCGCGTAAACCAGTCCGTCCCGAACCCCCGCCTCGGTGAAGAGGCCGCTCTCCTTGGCGCCCTGTTCCCACTCCTCCGTCTTCATCCGGTCCACGCTGAACAAGAGGCCGGTCTCCAGCTGGGACGCCTTAGGAACATAATAGAACAGGACAATGCCCTCCTTCTCCTCCACGCGAAGCCGGTCCGCCCATGCCGCCGGCACGCCGACTGTGAATCCGCCGTCCGAAGCCCGATATCGCCCGTCCGCCGCGAGAGGCTGGCCGGCAGACTTGGTACGGATGAGAACCCGTTGTCCGTCCCCGTCCCACTTCACCTCGGCGCCCAGCGCTTCAGCCACATCCCGGATCGCCACCATCGTCCGTCCCTCGATGAGCTGCGGCGCTGCCCGGCCCGTCAGATCGTCACCGTCAACGATGAGCTGGAGCCCCGATGCCGAGTAAGCGACTCCCGACACGAACAGCGAGCCGAGCAGCACCCCCGCGATCAGCGGCTTCCTTCCCCACTTCGTCTTTCTCTGTCTGTGTTTCTCCTTCATGCTTGTTTCCTCCCCATTCCTCTTGTTATTGGCTCCTGTTCTTTCGTGCTGTCTATAGAGAAAGACGGGGCAGCGGACCGAAGGTGACAGGGGGGCGAAAAAAAAAAGAGACCGCTGCGCGGCCCTATCGGATCAGCCGGCTGCTATTACCGGCTCTGCTGGTATTCCTTCGGCGAGACGCCGAATTTTTTGCGAAACTGCTGCACGAAGGCGGAGAGGCTCTGGTAGCCTACCTGCAGGGCGGCCTCCATGACGGTGACGGACGGATCGCGCAGGAGGAGTGCCGCCTGCTCCATACGGATCGACGCGAGCCTTTCCATCGGCGACATTCCAAAATGCTTGCGGTAGAGACGGGCCAGCTGCGATTCACTGACGAGCGCCGCCTCCGTCAACTGCTTCATCCGGATCGGCTGGGGATACGCCTCCAGCAGGAAGCGCTCCGCCTTGCGCAGCGGCTCCGGATAGGTCGGGGAGTCCAGCAGGTACGACAGCTTGGACAGCATATGTTCGTCCGGGAAGAGGCGATGAAGCAGACCGAGCACCGCGAGATGAATGCTGTAGTCCCGGCCCGGATCTTCGTCCGAATAGGCACGCAGCAGCTCGGCAAGCAGCCGTCCGGTCTCGGCGTCCCATTCCTGCTGCAGCAGGCAGATGCGCCGGGTCGTCCGCGGCGGCAGGGCGGCGAGTGCGCCATGCTCCTGCAGCAGCCGCAAAAATTCCCGCACCAGCCCGGCCCGGATCGGAACGAGCAGGCAGCAGGTCCCTTCCCGCGCCTCCGTCTCCACGGTCACGATCTCCTGGAAGAACAGATACTCCCCCTGCCTCAGCGTCCGGTAGTCATCCTCACCGATCCGATAGTCCATCCGCCCGCCGAGCAGAAACAACAGCCCGGTCTCCTCCGGCAGAAGCGGCGTCTCCGCTTTCCGGCCGAATACTCGGATCTCTACGAGACGGGAACGGTCTTCCCTCCCGCGGCTCAGCTCCATCGCCTGCTTGATCCGGGACGCCAGCTCCGATGTCGTCATCCCGCATTCCTCCTTCGCCCGGTCCTCCGCCTGAGGCGGGTTTTCGTTCCTCCCACTATAGGCGGGAACCGGGGACAATTGCAACCGCAGGCACCAAAAAAACACCCGTTCGCGAGGGACCGGAAGGACCGGAAGTCCGCGAGACGGGTGATGGGATACTGCGGTGCGGCAAAACGGCCGCCAGGCCGATTAGAAGGGCAGGAGCGCCAATTCACGGCGCTGCTCGAGCCCGGCGATCATGTCCTGCCAGGCGCCGGCCTTGTTCGGCAGCACGGAATAATAGCGGGTCAGGAAGCGGACGACCAGCTCGGCCGGCAGCGTGTCCCCTTCGCGAGCGAACGGCAGGAAGCAAAGGTCGAGGGCCGAAACGGCCTCCCCGTCGTTCTGCCAGGACGGGTGAACATAAGGAAAATCGAGACGCCGATAGCCAAGGTGGGATAGCACCTCGCGGCGGACGAACGGGTCCATCGGCTTGATGCCGCCGAAGCTGTGGTCGCTGACCCGGTACGGGTCGTAAATCTCCGCGAACATGCCGAGCGGCTCCCCGCCCGCCTGCGCGGCGAGCTCTTTCAGGTCAGCCGCGCGATGCTCTGCCAGGAAGCGGCCGACGCCGAGACCTTCGCGTCCGATAATCGTGAAGTCGGTCATGGCGACACGAAAATCCGCATAGTAGCGGTATTCGGTTACGCCGACAACCTCGCCGTCCAGCATGGCGGCGAACACGCGGATGCCCGGATCCTCAAGCGGCTCGCGCCACAGCTCGTACGCCAGCACCTCCTCGGGTGGAAAGACGGTTTCCAGCAGCTTGTGCACCTGCGCGAAGCCGGGATGGTCGATATGGTTGATGTGAACGTAGTCCATTCGTCTATGCCTCCTCGGGGCGCGGATGGGAGAGGAACGGATTCCTCCACTCCATCAGCGCCGCGTAATTAAGCGATTCTTCGTCGTCGAGATAGCCCTCGACGACAGCCGTCGGCGTGCGGCCGCAGCGGAGCAGGAACGTAAGTACGGGATCACGGAGCTCCCCCCGCTCGACCGCCTCTACGTACCTCTCGGGACTCAGCTCGCCCGCGTACCGGTGATAACCTGGCATCCGTCCGCCGCCGAGCAGCCGGACAAGCCCTTTGTGGACAACAAGCTCGTACATCGCCTGCATGAGCCAACGGCCCAGATCGAGCTTGCGGTAAGCCGGACGGATGCAGATGTCGACGACATAAAGCGTGTCGCCGTCCGGATCGTGCGTCCGGATGTAGCCGTCGTCGGTCACCTCGGCCCACGTATGCTCCGGCCGCGCCGGATCGAAGCGGACGAGCAGGCCGGTCATCGAGCCGGCCAGCACGCCGTCCACCTCGATGCAGAGCGCGCCTTCCGGGAACAGGGCGATGTGGCTGCCGAGCTGCTCTTCGTTCCACCATAGCTCAGGCGGAAACGGAGGCGGAAAGCTTTCCTGCTGGATGCGGATCAGCTCCGCGAAGTCGTCCGCGCCATAACCCCGGATAACCGCCCGGCGATTGCCCCCGGGCGCCGGGAGAACGATCTCCTTCCGGTACATCGGCTTTCCCCCCTTCCGCGGTCAGTTCGTCAGCAGCATGGCCGGCATCCAGTCGGGATACAGGTCCGTGCGGCGGTCGCGCCAGGTCGTTACCGAGCCGGCTTCCCGCACCTCGGCGAGCAGGCTCAGGTCGAGGTCGCCCGTGATGACCATATCGTCGTTGATCTCGCCCTCGGTCATGATGCCTCGATGCGGGAACGGAATATCGTTCGGCGTAATGATCGCCGCCTGCCCGTAGTTGGCTCTCATGAAGTCGACCGTCGGCAGCGAGCCGACCGTGCCCGTCGTGACGACATAGACCTGGTTCTCGATCGTTCTCGCATGGCACGAGTAGCGGACGCGGTAAAAGCCGTGCCTGTCATCCGTGCAGGACGGGCAGAAGATGACGTCCGCTCCCATCGCCCGGGCCATCCGGACGATCTCCGGAAACTCGATGTCGTAGCAGGTGAGCATGGCGATGCGGCCCTTGGCCGTATCGAACACCCGCAGGCCGTCTCCGGGCGCGAGCTTCCATTCCTTTACCTCGGTCGGCGTCAGATGCAGCTTTGCCTGCTCTTCGATGCGGCCGTCCGGATAGAACAAATGCGCGGCGTTATACAGCCGGCCTTCCTTGCGGATGACGTGGGTGCCTCCGATGAGGTGCATCCCCGTCCGCCCGGCGAGCGAGCTGAAGAGAGCGTAATACGCTTCTGTATAGCGGGGAAGATCGTCTATGGTCTGGGCCTTGCCGTCCACCGGAAAGGACAGGAGCTGCGTGGTCAGAAACTCGGGGAACAGCACGAAGTCCGCACCGAACTCCTGGGCGGTTTTGACGTAATGCGTCACCTGGTCGGCGAATTCGGAGAAGCCCGTTATGGTATGAAGATGGTACTGTACGGCAGATGCGCGCAATTTCAAAGATCTAATCCCTCCTATCGGAAATCCGTAGATCGAATCGTATCATACTTTCCGGCGCAGCCTTGTCGTGTTTCCGTCAGAAAACGATGCGATTCCGTCATTCTTCGTTTCCTTCCCCGTCCACCCGCCGGTAACGCGCCGCAAACGGTCGGTGCAGCGCAGCGGAATAAGCCCCGGCGTGGCCGGCCAGCCGCTCGCGCAAGTAGGCGGCGGTCAGGCCGGCGATCGCGGCCTGCGCCGCCTCGGCTCCGGCTTCGCCGTGCAGGAGGGGAATGTCGCTGAAGCTCATGTGGTGCGTCCCTCCGACCCGCACAAGCTCGGTCTGCGCAGCGGCCGCATACCGCTGTCCGGCGATATAGGCCCGGGCGAGCTCCGGGTTCATGCCGGCGGCCTCGAGCCTCTTGAGGCTGGAAGCCTCCTGGCGGAGCAGCAGCAGCGGTGCCGCGGCCGGAGGAACGGTGCGGTCGAACAAGTGGAGGCTCGGATCGTGCAGCACGCCGGTCCGCAGGCGGGAATCCCCGGACGCGAGCCGGTAAACGGCCGCCCCGCCCAGCGAATGACCGACCGCGCCGATCCGGCCGAGATCGGCCCGGCCCGCGAGCAGGCCGTCCGGCCCGTTTTCCGCTTCCAGCGCGTTCAGGACGCAATAGAGATCGGCGACACGGGTAGCGAGCAGCGCCAACCAGGCCGGCAGATCCAGACTTTCCAGGCGGCCGAGCTCCTCCTTTTGCTTGACGAAACCACCGTCTGCCAGTACGGTAAAGACGGACTCGTAGACGGAACCGGCCGCCGCGACGATCATGCCGCTCCGCACTAGCGCCTCGACCTGGAACCAGTACATATCGCGCCCGAGGCCGAATCCCGGCGCATACAGCACGACGGGAAGCCGCGTGGGGCCGTGCGCTTCGATGCCGGTGTCGGTCCTATTCATCGGAGAAGCGTCCATCCCCGCCGGCGCGGCAGCCGGAGGAGCATCGGGATATACGCCGATCTGCCGTTCGCATAGGCAGGCTTCATCCGCGCCGGCTTGGCGGAACCAGGCGAGCGCTTGCCCTGCGCACGGCTCGTGCAGGCTGCCGATCCCTTCTGCGCACGCCTCCGGCTTGCGCACTTCCGCCGGATAATAGATACTCAAAGGAATACGCCTGGCGCTTCCGTCTCTAGCGAACGGATCGGGCCTCCGCTCGTCGGTGAGATCGACCGTCCGCCTTCCGATTGCCATGGACAAGCCCCTTTCTTAAATAACGATACGATCCATTCTAGGTCATACTCCGCCGCTAGGACAAGATGGCCGGATAAGGTATGATAGAAAAACCGAGGTGACCGCTCTTGCATGCTCTCACAAAATGGCTCAAGCTGACTCCGCCGCGCGTTCTGGCGGGCGGCTTCGCCCTGATTATCGCTATTGGCACGCTGCTGCTCTCTCTTCCCGCCGCTACCGCGAGCGGAGTGCGCATGCCGTTCGTCGACGCCCTGTTTACCGCGACGTCCGCCACCTGCGTGACGGGACTCGCGGTTATGAATACCGGCACTTACTTTTCCTTGTTCGGCCAGATTGTCATTTTGGTCATGGTCCAGCTCGGGGGACTCGGCTTCATGACGACCGCCACCTGGTTCAGCATCGCGCTGAAGCGGCGGGTCTCCCTCCAGGGCCGGCTTATTCTGAAGGAGTCGTTCAACCAGACGAACATGCAGGGCATCGTCCGTCTGATCGTGCGGGTCTTCCTATACTCCTTCACGATCGAAGGCATCGCCGCCGTCTACTTCTCCCTTCACTGGGCGCAGGAGTACCCGGTCGGCCGCGCGATCTACTACGGCATCTTTCACGCCGTCTCCATCTTCAACAACGCGGGCTTCGAGCTCGTCGGCGGCTACAGCAACTATGTCGGCGACGTGGGGATGAACATCGTGACGATGGCGATCATTCTGCTCGGCGGCATCGGCTTCATCGTTATCTCGGACCTGCTCGACTATCCAAAGACGCGCAAGCTGTCGCTCCACAGCAAAGTCGTGCTGTCCGCGACCTTCATCTTGACCGGTGTCGGCGCGTTCGTCATCTTCCTCTTCGAGCTGACGAACCCATATACGCTCGGCGCGCTGGACTGGCCGTCTCGGTTCCTGTCGGCGTTCTTCCAGTCGTTCACACTCCGCTCCACCGGACTGAACACGGTCGATATCGCTTCGCTCCGGGAGGCAACCCAGTTCTTCATGATCGTCATCATGTTCATCGGGTCGGCACCCGGCTCGACAGGGGGCGGCATCAAGATCACGACCTTCGCCGTGCTCGTCGGCGCTCTCGTGGCGATGGTACGGGGCAAGGAGGACGTCGTCCTGTTCCGGCACCGGCTCTCCAAGAGCGACGTCTACAAGGCGACGACGCTGACGCTCATCTCCGTCGTCATGCTCGTCTTCGCGACGATGCTGCTGTCGACGGTCCAGGATCAGGAGTTTCTGAAGATTATGTTCGAGGCGGCCTCCGCCTTTGGCACCGTCGGCCTCAGCATGGGCTTGACCGAGGAGCTGACGCTTCCGGGCAAGCTGCTCATCATCTTCCTGATGTACGTCGGACGGATCGGACTCGTTACGCTGGCGTTCGCTCTCCAGCCGAACCCGAAGAAGGAGCTGTACCGCTATCCCGAAGGCAAGATCATTATCGGGTAAGGAACGAGCGGCCTTGCCCGAGGAGTCTGCGGCAGACACGGTAACCGCAGGTGGCATTTGGCCGGGAAAACGGGCGGCCAGGCGGCGCTAGAGCCGGACAAGCGAATACGCGAACGAAGAAAAGGGCCGCGGCTGCGGCCCTTTTCTTCTGCTTTTCTGGTTACGTATGCGTCATGGTTACGTATGCGTCATGGTTCGGTTTGGGTACGGGAGTAGCCAGAACGTTCCGGATTCCACGCGCTCGTAGCTTTATTTTTCGAATCCGGATTTGTACTTCTCCGCGCTGGAAGATTGGCTCTTGGATTCGCCCCGCCGCTGCTTTTCTTCTCTCTGCTCCATGTTCAGATCCTCCATCGGGATCGGATCGACGTTCTTCTCGCTCTCCCACATATCGAACAGACTCTTGTTGTCGGTCGGATACTGCTCCGGGTGATCCCGGTTCCCCTGCTGCTCCTTCACGCGAAAGTTCTTGTCCGGCTCTGTCATGGTTCTCACCTCTCTCCAGGATGTGCTACTTCTTACCCGTTCGAGGCGGTTCCCTAAACAAGCCCGCCGGCAGGCGCCAGATTCCCTCCAGCGCGGCAGTTTTGGCTCCCGCTACTCGGAGGATGGCCGATGGCGCTCCATCCAGCATACCGCGTAATCGACGAGCTGCCGCATCGGCATGAGCCGGGCTTCCGCACCGGCCACCTTGCCCCGGCGCACGTTGCCCGTGTCCCGCTCGAATCCCTCGCCAAGCGCGGCAAAGTCGTCGGTCTCGAAGTCCAGATCCTCGAACTCGGTCCATTCCCGACGGCCGTTCACCTGGATGGGCGCCCCTTTCTTCATGAAGGTGCGTCCCGGATACACCGCCCGGTATTCGGCCAGGTGCAGCGAAGTGTTCGAGTCGTAGCCGACTCCGAGCAGCAAAACCCAGCCGTCCCGCTCATAAAGCCGGGCGAGTGGGGACTGCTCGCCGAGTCCGCTCGTCAGCGCATGTCCCTCCAGCAATGCGGCTGCAAGCGGACCGCGCGCGGTAAAGGACGTCTGCGGGTGGCTGCTGCGCAGCGTGCCCTCCTGCTTGCGGAACGTCTCGGCGATGGCGCCCATGCCGGTGGAGGGCGTGAAGCTGGGGTCGAACGGCGGCATCTCCCGCCGGATCGTCTCCCACCAGGCCTCCGGCACGGGCGGCTGGCTCCAGTTCGACGGCTCCGACAGGTCGGCCGTCTGCGCGGGCATGACGAGCGTTCCCTCCTCCCCCAATGCCTGCTCCAGCGCCAGCACGACGGCGGCCGGGCCTCCCGCGACCCAGCAGCCAAGCGCCTTCATGGACGAATGCACGATGAGGGCCATGCCCGGACGGACACCCAGACGGGCCAAATCCTCCGTCAGCGACGAGACGGTCGCCAGACCGTCCGCTTCCTTGATGATCATTTTATCCCTTCCTTTCCCCGGCCCCGATGCCATCCTGCTCCGGGCTGTCTTTCTACCGTTGTAACAGGTCCGGCCGGGATTCGTCCAGGGAAATTCCGGCTATCACCCAAAAAAGCCGGTCCGCCGCCAGCTTGCTGCTGTGCTGGCTACGTAATAGCAAACCCATTAAGCGGGCGAAACCCGCATGGGGTTTCAAAGGACTCCGGATTCGCTTCGCTACCGGAAGGCTACGCCTACACCGAGAGCCGCCAGCCGGTCGAAGTAATCCGGACACGTCTTGGAGACGCAGCCCGGGTCGCCTATCCGGATGCCCGGCGTCCGCACGCCGATCAGGGAGAGCGCCATCGCCATCCGGTGGTCGTCATGCGAGTCGACGAGCGCGGGGCGCGGCTCACCTGGATGGACCGTCAGCCCGTCGGGATGCTCCTCGACGCGAATGCCGAGCTTGCCGAGCTCCTCGCAAATGGCCGCGATCCGGTCGCATTCGTGATGGCGGATATGCGCCGCGTCCGTCATCGTTACCGGCCCGTCGGCGAACACCGCCAGAGCGGCAACCGTCAACGTCTGGTCGGACCAGCGCCCCATGTTGACGGTGAAGCCGCCTCGCAGCCGGCTGCCGCCGGTTACCTCGATGAAGTCGCCTCCCCGCGTCACGGAGCAGCCCATCCGCTCAAGCAGCTCAAGCAGCTCGATATCCGGCTGTCTCGTGCTGGTGCGGATCCCCTCGATGCGGACGCGGCCTCCCGTCAGCGCGGCCAGCGCCCAGAAGTAGCCGCAGGTCGAGACGTCCGGCTCGAGCTGCAGCGTCCGTCCCTCGTACCGGCCCGGCGGAACGACGATGGTCTGGCCGTCGTCCGCCACTTCCGGCCGGCTGCCGAATGCATGCATCATGTCGAGCGTCATCTCGACATAAGCGCGCTGGACGACCGGCCCGTCGATCCGGACGGTCATCGTCTCGCGTGCGTACGGCGCGGCGATCAGGAGGCCGCTGATGAACTGACTCGACACCGAGCCGGAAATGACGGTCTCTCCCCCCTGCAGGCCGTTCGCCCGCATCGTGAACGGCAGGCAGCCTTCCGCGCCCTCGAAGCGGATGTCCGCCCCCCCAGTACGCAGCGCCGCGAGCAGCGGAGCGAGCGGTCTCTCGCTCATCCGGCGGCTGCCGGTCAGCCGCCACACTCCCTCGCCGGCGGCCAGCGCGCCGGGCAGGAACCGCGCGACCGTGCCAGCGGAGCCTACATACAGGTCGCCCTCCCGGACCGGCCAGCGGCCGCCCGTCCCCCGGACGATGACCGTGTCCTCCGCTGGTCCGGCATCAACGCCGACTCCGAGCGCGGTCAGGCACCCGATGCACCAATACGAATCGTCGCTGTTCAGAATGCCGCTCAGCGTCGACTCCCCTTCCGCCAGAGCGGCCAGAATGAGCGCCCGGTTGGTCAGGCTCTTGCTTCCCGGGACCGTCAGATCGGCGTTGACGGGACCGGCAGGGGGCGACAGCACCGCCTCCCGGTAACCTTCGTACCGCGAGCCCGGTGCTCTCGCCGCGAGATCCGGCCCCTTTTCCTTCTCCTTTACCTCCGCGCTGCCTGTCGTTTTCGTTTCTTCCATTTGCGGTTCCCTCCTCATTATTGCTGCTTTCGTTAACTCTGATTATAATGATGGCAGAGCAATAGAAGAAATAAGCAGAATCGCACAAAGAGATAGAGAGGATTTATACCATGTTCCATCTGGATTGGTACCGGATGTTTCACCGGACCGCTAAGACCGGCAGCTTGACCAAGGCTGCCCAGCAGCTATTCCTCACGCAGCCTTCCGTCAGCTACGCGATCAAGCAAATGGAAACGGCGCTCGGCGTGACGCTGTTCCATCGGCTTCCCAAAGGGGTCGAGCTGACCGCGGAAGGGCGCGAGCTGTTCGCATTCGTCGAGCAGTCGCTCGCCCTGCTCGATGCCGGCGAGCAGCGCCTCGGCGAGCTGAAACGGCTGGCCGGCGGCGAGCTGCGGATCGGCGCGAGCGATTCGCTCGTGAAGCATCTGCTCCTGCCTCAGCTCGAAGCGTTCCGGGCGGCGTATCCGGGCGTTCGCATCCGGCTGTCGCACGGCCGCTCGCCGGAGATCGCCCAGCGGCTCAAGGACGGCCGCATCGACCTCGGTCTCGTCCACCTGCCGGCGGACGATCCGCAGCTCGACGTGCGGCCGCTCGCCGCCATTGCGGGCGCGTTCGTCGCGGGCGAGCCCTACCGGGAGCTCGCCGGACGTCCGCTTGCCGCCAGCGAGCTCGGCGCTCTGCCGCTCCTCCTGCTCTCGCCGGAGAGCAGCACGCGCCGCTTCCTTGAGCGGTGGTTCGCAGTGCACGGCGTGACGCCCGAGGCGGACATCGAGCTCGGCAGCATCGACCTGCTCATCGAGCTGGCCCGCCGGGGCTTCGGCGTCGCCTTCGTGACCCGCTCGTTCGTCGCCGCCGAGCTTGAGGCCGGCAGCCTCGTCGAGCTGACGCCGGCAGAGCCGCCTCCCGAGCGGACGGTAGGCCTCGCCGTCCGGCGCGGACTGCCGCTGTCCGCGGCCGCGGAGCGCTTCGCCGCGAGCCTGCTCGGGACCGGCCCCTCTCGGGCGGAGCCCGGTCCCGAGAACGTATCCCTATCAGAAGAGGAGGAACCGACCTCATGACCTTGACTCTCGTGACCGACTACAAAGAGAACGATGCGCTTCGAGCCAGCTTCAACCGGCTCGCACAGGATACGTTCGGCATCGACTTCGAGCCGTGGTACCGGGCTGGCTGCTGGGATGAGTCGTATCAGTGCCTGTCGTTCGCAGACGGCACGGAGATCGTCGCGAACGTCTCGGCGACCCGGCTCCGGCTCATGCTCGGCGGCGAAGCGAGACCGGCCGTCCAGATCGGCACGGTCATGACGCGGCCCGATTACCGGGGACAAGGGTTCGCCCGGCAGCTCCTCGAAGCCGTCCTCGACCGCTATGCCGATGGAGACGGCCCCTGCTTCCTGTTCGCCAACCGCGAGGTGCTCGGCTTCTATCCGAAGTTCGGCTTTCGCCCGGTCGCCGAGAGCCGCTTCCGGCTTCCCGCCGGCGCCTTATCCGGCGGCTCGGCAGCGGCGGCATCCCCCGCTGCGGGCGGGCTGCGGAGGCTGTCCCTGTCTTCGCCCGCCACCATGGCCCGGCTGCAGAATCTGCTCGAGCGGCGCGTTCCGGTCTCCCGGACGCTCGGCGTGACGGACGGCACCGGAATCGCCCTGTGGCATCTCATGAACGGGCTGGCCGACGGCCTGTACGAGCTACCCGGCATCGACGGCTTCCTCGTCTGCGGCCGCGAAGGCGGGGGGCCGGTCGTGTACGACCTCGTCTGTACCCGGGTGGAGGACCTGCTTCCGCTGCTCCAGGCGGCCGCCGACTTGCTGCCGGGCCCGCTCGGCCTCGGCTTCTGTCCCGACCGTCTCGGCCCACTGCCCGCGGAGACGCTGACCCGCCAGGACAGCATGCTGTTCGTCCGGGGGCCGTGGGTGTCCGCAGACATTCCGTTCGCCTTCCCGGTCACCGCTCAGACGTAGTCCGACCCGCGTGGACCGCGGCTCCAGACACAGCCAAAGAAGGCGCATCGCTCCGCCCCTTGCGGGGCAGCCGATGCGCCTTCTTTCGTTCCGGTCGTCAAGCCGAAGCTCGTACCGGGTTACTTGCCTTTTCCCAGCATATGCTCGGCAATCTGGATTCCGTGGAACCGGCCGTTCTCGATGAAAATTTCGCTCGCCTGGCTGCCCGCAGCAATAACCCCTGCGATGTACAATCCCGGTACGTTCGTCTCCATCGTCTCGGGGTTGTGCTGAGGCGAGCCCGTCTCAGGATCGAGCTCGACTCCGGCGGAGCCGAGCAGCGCGCGGTCCGGACGGAAGCCGGTCAGCACGAGCACAAAATCGTTCGGAAGCGTATTAGCCGTCCGTTCCGCCTCGCCGTCTCCGGCCGTCTCGACCACAATCTCGCGTTCCCGGATCTCCGTCAGCCGGGACTGGAACAGCATTCGGATCCGTTCCTTGCTGATCAGGCTTTCGAATACCGGCCGCACCCAGGCTTTAACCTTGGGCGAGATGACCGGCTTCCGGTAGACCACCGTCACGTCGGCTCCCACCCGAGCCAGCTCGAGTGCCGCGTCGACGGCGGAGTTGTTGCCGCCCACGATCGCCACCTTGAGGCCGGTGTACGGATGCGCCTCTTGGAAAATATGCGAGACCTTGGGCAGCTCCTCGCCGGGAATGCCGAGCCTGTTCGGATGGTCAAAATACCCCGTTGCTACAATGACATGCTCCGCGTCGTAGCGGACGGTTTCCCCGAACCGGTTGCGGGTCGCGACCGCAAAGCCGCCCCGCACGGGCGTAATGCTCTCCACCGTTTCGTACAGATGGACGCGCAGACCTTTGCGCTGGGCCACCGTCCGGTAATACGTAAGGCCCTCAAGCCGGGTCGGCTTGTCGTTCGGCGTCACGAACGGCACCCCGCCGATTTCGAGCTTCTCGGCGGTGCTGTGGAACGTCAGGAACGTCGGGTAATGGAAGATTGAGTTGACCAGCGGCCCCTTCTCGATAAGCAGCGGATCGACGCCCCGCTCCTTCAGCTCCAGTCCGGCGGCCAGCCCGCATGGTCCCGCTCCGATGATGATTACTTTCTCCATTGCTGTCTCCCCCCCGCCTTCGTACGGTAATGTTCATTCCTCCATTATACCTTATTTCGCCCAGAGCGTGCATGCCGGTCGCGTCCTTGAACCGTTTCGCCCTCGTCCAGCGCCGCTTCCCCGTTAATCGCGGCCCCAGCCCCCGTCCGCGAGCGGGTGAAAGTCGTTCGACCGCAGCCGGGGCGCCTCCGCCTTCACGTAGGAGCCGAACAGCTCCATGGCCATGGTGGAATAGGCGGAAGCGCGGCGGATGAGCCAGAACGGCCGCTCGCCTGCCCAGCCCTCGACGGGCAGCGCTTTGACTGTGCCGAGCGCGAGCTCCTTTTGGATCGTCCAGGCAGACAGCAGGGAAACGCCAAGCCCCGCCTCGACCGATTCCTTGATCAGCTGCGTGCTGCCGAACGCCATCCGGCGCGGCGCGATGCCGAGCTCCTCGAACAGCCGGTCGGCCATCGCCCGCGTTCCCGAGCCTTCCTCCCGCACGATCCACATCTGCTCTTCAAGCTGCCGGGCCGTCAGCCGCTCCTCCCCTGCGAGCGGGTGGCCGGAGGCAAGGATGACGAGCAGCTCGTCCCGGGCGAGCGGCTCCGCGGTCAGCCCCTCCTGGTTCACCTGGCCCTCGACGATGCCGACATCGAGCTGCCGGCCGGCGACGAGTGCGGCGATCTGCGTCGTATTGCCGATCTGAATGGCCGGCTCGATGTGGGGATACAGGCGGACGAACGGCGCCGCCAGATGCGGCAGCACATACTCGCCGAACGTGTAGCTCGCCCCGATCGACAGCGGACCGCTCGGGGTTCCGCTCAAGTCCTCGACCAGATGCCGCATCCGTTCCTGCAGCCGCACAATTTCTTTGGCATGCGCGTACACAATCTCGCCCGCCTTGGTCAGCGTCACCTTGCGGTTCGACCGCTCCAGCAGCGTTGCGTCCAGCATCCGTTCGAGCTGCCGGACATGCTGGCTGACGCCCGGCTGGGTCATATGCAGCTTCTCCGCCGCAAGCGAAAAATGCTTCAGCTCCGCGACCGTCAAAAAGACCTTCAGCTGCTGCTCCATCCGATTCTCCTCCTTGCCCGTGGTCTCTGCTCTCGCCAAGCCTCTTTGTATAAGCATATACTTATTGTTTATATGAATGATAATTATTTTTCTTATTATACTAACAGGAGTATGCTAGGAAAAGGAAACGAACCAACGACCGTACAAACGGAGGTGGACCTCATGTCCCGTCGCACTCATTCTGTCCAATCGTCTTCACCGGCATCCGCCGCTTCCCGCCCCAAGCCGACCGGCCCTTCGGCGCATCCGGCCAAATCGGCGCAGTCGCCGAGCCTGTTTCTTCGACCAGCCTTCTGGGGCGGCGTCGGCTTCACGGCGCTGTTCGCCGCGGCCGGCTATGCGCTCGCCCTGCTCCCCGGCCTGCAGCGCGTAGGTCCGATGGCGTGCGCCATTCTGCTTGCGGTGCTGTACCGCCAATTCGCCGGGTACCCGGAAGCCGTCCGGCCCGGCATCCAATTCGTCTCGAAGCGGGTGCTCCGCCTCGCCATCATTCTGTACGGACTCAAGCTCAATATGGACGTGGTCCTTACACAGGGGCTGCCGCTTCTCGTCCGAGACGCTATCGTCATCGTGTTCGCGATTACCGTCATGATGCTGATCGCCAAGAAACTTAAGGCGGACCCGTCGCTCTCCCTGCTGCTTGCCGTAGGGACGGGCGTCTGCGGAGCGGCGGCCATCGCCGCCGTCTCACCGATCGTCAAGGCCAAGGAAGAGGATACGGCGATCGGCGTCGGCATCATCGCCCTGCTCGGCACGCTGTTCGCGATCGGCTACACGCTGCTGCGGCCCTTGCTGCCGCTGAGCGATACCGATTACGGCGCATGGGCCGGCGTCAGCCTGCACGAGATCGCGCACGTTGCGCTCGCCGGGGCCCCGGCTGGCGAGGACGGGCTCGCCACAGCTCTGCTAGCCAAGCTCGGCCGCGTCTTCCTGCTGATCCCGCTCTGTTTCCTTCTCGTCGCCTGGCAGAAGCGGCGTTCCCCGGCGGGAGACGCCAAAGCCTCCGTCGAGATGCCGTACTTCCTGCTCGGCTTTCTAGCGATGAGCCTGATCGGCACCTATGTGCTCGGCTCCGTCTTCACGCTGCCGGCCGGCGTCATGGCTGCGCTGCCGACCGTGACGACGTTCCTCCTGTCGATGGCGATGGTGGGCCTCGGCCTGAACGTGCACGCCAAGAGCCTCGGCACCAAGGCGCTGCGGCCGCTCGGCGCCATCGCGCTGACGTCCGTCGCGCTGTCCGTTTTGACTTACCTCACCATCTGACAATCAGGCGTATGCCGGAGGGCCCCTGTCCAAACCTTATTCCCCTGCCCGTCATACACTAACTGTATGGCGGATGCCCCAGCCTGCCGGCGCCGCTGCCACGGCGTGCCGGAGGCAGCAGCCATAGACATACGGGAAAAGGTGGTGGAACCATGAACATGACCATCTCTAAAAAGCAAGTCCAGCCATATATCGGCAAAACGGTGTACGCGCTCAAAAAAGACGGTACGGTCGTCAGCGGCAAGCTGGTACGCATCAAAGGAAACGTGCTTCATCTCGCGGCGGGGAAAGGCAAGGCCGCGACCAAGGCAATCGCTCCCCTCGTTCTGTTCGATCTTCTGGCGATCGGAACCGCTCCTTACGCTTTCGGTCCATATGGATACGGCGGCTTTGGCTATCCGGGTTTCGGCTTCGGCGGCTTTGGCGGCCCCGGCTTCTTCTGGTGACCCGAAAGGCATCCCAAAAACGCGCGGCAGGCTATCCTGCTGCGCGTTTTGTCGTTCTGCCGCTTCTCTCGCCGTTCCCGTTCGCCCCCGGCTTTTCCGTTCCCATCGTCCCCCGCCCCGCTATTCGGCATCCTCCAGAAACCGATCGCGAACGCCGGGAGCCGGCAGTACGCACGCATCCGTCTGTCCGAACCACCGGTAGCGGTTCCTCGCCACCCAGCGGTAGACGCCGTCGCGGAGCGGCCGCGGCACGAGGAGGAGAATCGCGAGCAGCCTCCACGGACCTCCGAGCCGCGCGCCGATGCGGAGCGCCGCCGCCGATTCCGTATAGCAGCGGCCCTCCGCGACGAGGGCGACCGAATCGGTCTTAGCAAGCTGAGGGAACCTCTCGGCATATGCCTGTCCGGCCTGGGACTGCCTGGCAGCGAAGCGGAACACTCCGCGGGAGTCCCTCTTCAGCAGGAAGCGGACGGAGGCGTGGCAGAACGAGCAGACGCCGTCGAACAGAACGACGGGTCCTTCCGTTTGCATCATGGTCCCCACCTCCTTTTGCCTCCATTATACTCCATCATCGACAGACGCGGGCGTGCTTTCGGTCCTCGGGACTAGCAAACGGGCCTTTGTCCGGGCTGGCCCAGGCCGGAAAGAAAGCGGCCTTCCCATGCCAGAAGATTATGCTAGAATGAGGACAGGCAATTCACCAACCAGTACTTACATCACCAGTCAGCAGGGAGGGATAGGAGTAATGGATACGAACGTCGTCACCAAGCGGCTGTCCCCGAATTATCTTTTGACGGTCAACCATGAATCCGACGACAACAGCTTTGTCGGACGTGTTATGGAGCTGCACGAGGACAGCCATCCGGAAGGAAGCGATGCGGGAGAAACGATCTTCGTCTCGTTCCCGATGGAGACGCCCGAGCAGGCCGTAGAAGCGGCGGAAGCTTATTTTCGCCAGCTGCGTCTGCCGTCCGAACAGGGAGGGAGCTCCCTGTGATTATCGACGTCCACAATCATCCCGATTGGTACGGCTACAATCTGGAGCGGTTCCTCGCCAACATGGACCAGTACGGCATCGATAAAACCTGGCTGCTCAGCTGGGAATGCCCGGCGGACGAATACGATCCGAGGTACCGCCGCCAGGTGCCGGATGCGGAGCTGCCGGACGGGCCGATATCGTTCGCGCGCTGCGCCGCGTACAAGCAGCAGGCGCCCGACCGCATCGTGCTCGGCTATGCCCCGGACCCCCGGCGGCCCGATGCGATCGATCGGCTCGATCATGCGATCCGCCTGTACGGCGTGCAGGTCTATGGCGAGCTTAAGCTGCGCATGATGTACGACAACCCGGACGCCATCCGGCTGTACCGGTTTTGCGGGGAAAAGGGACTGCCCGTCCTCGTCCATCTTGACTATCCGATCGACACCGGCCAGGCGTATCCCCGCCCGAACTGGTGGTACGGCGGCGGTATCGCCCCGTTTGAGCGAGCGGTCGCCGCATGCCCGGAGACGATCTTCATCGGCCATGCACCCGGCTTCTGGGCACACCTGTCGGGGGACGATCAGTATGACAAGGTCGCCTATCCGAGCGGACCGATCGTTCCCGGAGGCAAGGTGCCGGAGATGCTCCGCAAATATCCGAACCTGTATGCGGACATTTCGGCCGGATCGGGATGCACGGCGCTCAAGCGGGACCCGGCGTTCACCGTCGACTTCCTGACCGAGTTCCAGGACCGGATTCTGTATGGGCGCGATTACTTCGACAACATCCACCAGGAGCTGCTGAACAGCCTCGGCCTGCCGCAGGACGTGCTGGACAAGATCTATTACCGGAATGCGCTCAAGCTCATTCCCGAATAAAATTGCCCGGTCCTTCGACCCTCGGCCGGTCGAAGGCCAGGTGCGGCTTGAGGCGCACGGTCATTCCAACCACGCCGGACAAAGGCTAAAAGCGCGGCTCGGAGGTGCCGGCTGAGTTGGAAGGGTCCAGCTAGGCGCGTGGCTCGACGCTGCGCGGCGGCCGATCGGACTTGGAAGCGGCTAGGCGCGCGGCTTGTTGTGGTGCAGCGCGGGCCAGTCGAACCGGAACGCAGCAAAGAACCCGGCTTCTGCAAGCCGGGTTCTTTTTTTGTGAGAACGGAATTCCGCCGAACAGGACGTTCTAGTCCCTGCGGCTCGCCTGGGAACGTACTACGCTTCTTCCCAGAGCCGCTTCACATTCGCGAGGCCGATGCGGGAGCCCTGCTTGCACTCTTCCATCCCCTCGAATTCGATCGATATGTAGCCGTCGTAGCCGGACTGCTTGATCACCTTGATCACTTCGGGCATGTCGATATCGCCCTGCCCGACGATCGCGCCGCGCAGGAAGTTCCCGCTCGCTGTGTTGAACCAGCCTTCGCCAGGGTTGCGATAAGACGGGCGCACGTAGAAATCCTTCAGATGGACGATCGAGGCGAACGGCAGGTTCTTCTTCACCGCGACGACCGAGTTCTCGTCGACGCACAGGAAGTTGCCGATGTCGAGCGTCGTCTTGAAGTTCGGGCGGTCCACCGCCTGCACGAGCCGCTGGACGCGGTCGCTCGCCTGAATGTAGAAGCCGTGGTTCTCGACGCTAGTCGTGATGCCGAATTGAGCCGCATAATCGGCGACGATCCGGCAGCCCTCCACGAGCCGGGGCAGGTCCTTCTCGAAGTTGGCGATGGTCGTCTCCGGAATCGGGCGGGACGCCACATCATGCCGCATGAGCTTCACGCCGAGCCCGTGCGCCACGTCTACATGCTGCTTCAGCTTCTCCACTGCCTGCTGGAAGCCTTCCTCGCCGTCCGTCAGGAAGTTGTTGCCGACCGCATAGTTGGAGATGTCGATGCCGACTTCCTCCGCACGGCGGCGGATGTCTTCGATGAGGCCGGGGTTCTCGATCAGGTCAAAGCCGATAGGAACAATCTCGATGTGCTCGCCACCGTTCTCTTGAATCCAAGAGATCGCTTCGAGGACGGTCATTTCTCCGGCGCGGATCGCGCGGGAAAGGCTGTACGAACTGAGTCCGATTTTCATCCTGGTATCCTCCCTTAATCTGGGTTCCTACTAGTCCTCCCCCATTATATCCTCAATTGGAAATGGCTGCACGTCCAAAAATCACACCCTAATTCGACAAATTCCGCAGATAGCGAACCTTGGGGAAGGTCCCTCAAAGCGATATCCGGCTTGCTCCCGTTCCTCTAGTCCGCCAAGGCGTCCAGTACCATAACGGCCGCCCCGACGGCAATCGCCTCGTCTCCGAGCCGGCCCCGGCTGAACACGACTTGATATTCTGGGTAGTAATACGTCTGCTTGACCGCCGCCTGCGTGGCCGTGCGGAAGAACAGCTCGTGCGCGCCGATCAGCGGCCCGCCCAGAATGACCTTCTCCGGGTGCAGAATATTGAGCAGATTGGCAAGGCCAATGCCGAGACTGGAGGCGGCTCGGAGCGCCGCCTCCACCGCCAGCGGATCGTTCTCCGCGAGCGCCTTCATGACGAGCGGAAAAGTCACCTGCTCGGGTGACCGCACCCACTCGGCGAGGACGGAGGGGTGTCCCTCCCGCAGCAGTGCCTTCACGTCCCGTTCCACCGCATAGAGCGATGCGTAGCTTTCGAGCGCCCCGCTGTTGCCCCCGGGCTCGCGGTGGGGGACGCCGGACGCCTGGATGATCATCTGGCCGACAGCGCCCTCCATGTCGACGGCCCCGTACACGATCTTGCCGTCAGACATAACGGCGGAGCGGACGCCCACCCCGACGTGGAGATAGAGCAGATGGCGGAAATCGCGGACCCGGTCGGCCCAGTATTCTCCGCGGATGGCGGTGTTCGCCCCGTTGTCCAGCAGCGCCGGCAGGGCAAGCCGTTCCTCCAGCATGCGGGCGATCGGGACATTCTCCCAGCCCGATGCGGGGAAATGAAGAGGACGAAGAAGGACGCCGGCCGAAGGCGACAGCGGACCGACCGCGCCGATGCCGATGCCGAGAAGCGCCTTCTCCGGCACGGCCGCTTCGGTCCGCAGCCGGACGGCGGCTTCCGTCACCTGACCGGCCAGGACGGCCGGCGTGACCGTCTCGTCCATCGGCCAGGCGGCGGAGGCGAGCCGCTGCATGCCGAGGTCGCACAGCACGAGTCTCGCCTGCATCCGGGAGATATCCAGACCATACGCATAGCCGGCCTCCGGTCGGACCTCATAGAGGAACGGCCGGCGGCCTCCTGTTGATGCTCCCAGCCCCGTTTCGCGGATCCAGCCTTGGCCCTGCAGCTCTTCTAGCGTGCGGGTCAGCGTGCTGACGGACAGGCCGCTTCTCTCCAGCAGCTCGGCTTTCGCGGCAGCGCCTTTTCGAATCAACTGGAATACCCGCTTCGCTTTCGCGCTCCCGAGCCGCTTGTTCTCCCTCATTTCCATCAGCCTCCATTAATCCAACCAAATTACTTTGATTTTACCCGACCCGGCGGTGCTTGGCTATCCCCATCGAGAGAACCTCAGCCTGAAGCGAACAGCGGCTGAGCCCCGACATGCCCAGCACTAGGACGGAACGGCAACGGTCCACCGGATGATTTACACCGGCAGGGAATAAAAAAAGACCCGCTCGCCGCGCAAGCAGGTCCTGCCGATCCGCTATCCGAAAAAAGCCGCCCCCATGACGCCTGACAAAAGGATGACATACAGAGGATGCCATTTGTATTTGAGCATCGTCAGCAGCGCCACGGCGAGAATCAGGACCGAGGCTCCCGTCTCCCAGGTCGGGGGGCCGACGATCCCGTTGACAATGCCGAAGTGAATGGCGGCATAGAGCACGAGGCCGGTCACGATCGGACGGAGGCCGTAAAACGCCGAACGCACGAGCCGGCTGCCGTTCATCCGCACGAACATCGATGCCAGCGTGACGATGATGACCAGGCTCGGCAGCGCCATGCCAAGCGCAGACGCCACCGCTCCCGGCACGCCGGCCGCCCGGTAGCCGACGATGATGGCGCTGTTGGTCGCCACCGGGCCCGGCGACAGACCGGCGACCGCGATCACCTCGCTGTACGCCTCGCTGGTCATCCAGCCGTGCGCCAGCACCTCATGCTCGATCGCCGGGATCATCGCATAGCCCCCGCCGAACGAGAGCACGCCGATCTTGGCGAACGTCCAGAACAAGATCCACAGCAAGCCGCTCCCTCCTCTCCGGTCTGAGCCAGCTGTTCAAATCAAATGCCGTCTCCAATGAAATAGTCGTCGTACTTGTAGGCCGGCTGCCGGCCCTTGCGCTTCGTCCTGGCGCCGGCCCCTTCCTCCGGAGCCTTTTCCAGCCGAACGGCCATCCCCAGGGCGTCCTTCGCCTTGACGATGCCGATGCCGAGCCCGATGCCGCATAGGATGACAAGCAGGGGATGAACATGCAGCAAAAGCAGGAGCGCGGCCGTCGCCACCATCGCGATCAGCGTGGAGGCATCCAGGATGGCCGTCTTGGCCATCCGCAGCCCGGCGACCGCAATTAGCGCCACCACGGCCGACTGCATCCCGCGGAAGGCCGCCGCTACCTTGGGCGAATCCTTCAGGTAGAGCAGCGACGCGCTAAGCAGCAGCACGATGAGGAAGGTAGGCAGCGAGACGCCGACGAGCGCCGTCACGGCGCCCGGAAAGCGGGCGATGCGATAGCCGGTGAAGATAGCCGCGTTCACGCCAATGCCGCCAGGTGCGGACCCGGCCACCGACAGGACGTCGCCCATCTCCTCCTCGCTCATCCATCGCTTACGGTCCACGACCTCCCGCTGGATGACGGGGATCATCGCGTAGCCCCCACCGAACGTGACCGGCGCCAGCTTGGCGAACGACCAGAACAGCTCCGTGAGCAGACGCCAGTCAGGCGCGCCCTCCCGTCCGATTCCTCTCATCCCGCTCGCTCCCTTCTAGACTCTCCGTACCGTGAAAGATGATTGATAGGTTCAGTATAGCGCACTTTCTTCCATTTTGGAATAAAGTTATGGCAAATTGTACGCCAACTTCTGTCCGCTAGGCCGACGCCAAGGCTGCAAGAGGGGTTTCCAGGACTCCTCCGAAGCACAAAGAACCCGACTGGTTTTCCCAGCCGGGTTCTTGCGGGTCTAGTCTCGTGGTTGTTCTTTCGCTTGTTCATTCGCTTGTTCTTTCGCTTCATCTGTTCCGACTGTACTTTCCGCTTGCTCTTTTTCGTCCGGTCCCGCTTAACCTCCCAGGCTCGTCATTGGCGCGCTGGGTCCTCTCTTAAGTCTTACTGCCCGCTGCGAATGTAGGCGGTATCGTCCAGCAGCAGCCGGGCGAAGGCCGGATCGATCGTCTTGCCTGACTGGGCGCGCACCATCGCGTCGAACGCGCGAAGCGCAGCATCCAGCTTCTTGGTATCTCCCGGCGCTATCTCCGCCAGCTGCCGGGCCTTGTGAAACAGGCCTTCGGGCGCGTCGTCGACCCGGATCCAACCCTTGGCGGCGCCGGCCGTCAGCACGTTCACCAGCTCGGCGGGCGTTACCTCGACGACGAAGCGCTGCTCGCGGACCGCTTCCTGGCCCGCCCGGTCGACGGCCGACGCGCGTAGCAGGTGCTCGCCCGCCGCCAGCGCCAGCGGCTCAAGCGCGAGCGGAGTCTGTCGCGGCTCGCCGTCCAGCGTCACGGTGACCGACGCGACGCCGGTTCCCGCATCCTCGGCGTAGACGGAGAAGGTCACCGCCTCGCTCTGCCGCATGCGGGCCGGCCCCTGCACGGTGAGGCGTGGCGCCTCGAGGTCAACCGTGACACGGGCCGAAGCGGTGAACCGGCCCTCCTCCACAGCAGCGGTGACGAGCGTCGTACCTTCGCCTACCGCGGTCACCCGTCCGCCGGCATCGACGACGGCGACTCGCTCATCCGCCGACGACCAGCGGACGTTCTGGGTGCCTGCCGACTCCGGAACGATGCGGGCCGTCAGCTGCGCTTCCCGGTCGCGGGAGGTCAGGAGCAGCTCGTCACGGTCCAGCTCCACTCCACTCACCGGCGACGGTCCGTAGATCGCCACCTCCGTGATGCTGTTGTAGTTGTTCGCCGAGTTGCCGCTTCCGACGATCCGGATATACCGGGCTTCGGTCACCGGCAGGAGGAATGTCTCCGGAAGCACGGTCGTTCCCGAGCTTTCCCCGCTGAACAGCTCCGTCCAGCTGCTCCCATCCTTCGAAGCCTCGATGGCAAAGAACGCCCTCCGGCTGGTTCCGTTGTAGATGCCAATCGAGACGGCCTGCACAGGCTTCGCCGCGCCGAGATCGTAGCGGATCCACTGCTTGCCGGGAGCCGACCATCTGGTGTCGAGATTGCCGTCAATCGTTTTGTCCGGCGTATTGCCGAGCGCCTCCTCCGGCACGGCGCTTGCGTCTACCGCGGCCACGGCGTACTTCTCCATGCCCGGCGGATCGCCGACGAGCGGCAGTCGTTTGAAGGCGACCGTATAAACGTTTGTCAGCTCCGGCCGCTCGCGGTCCCGTACGGTCACGCGTGCTGTCCCGGGCACCGCCACCGCCTGCTCGATGGTGACCGGATGATCCGAAGTTGCCGTGACGACCGGCGGCTGCTGCGTCTCGAATGGGACGGTCACTTCGTAGAACGTGCCGGCCGGATTGAAGCCGGGGACGGGCTTGCCGCCCACGAGCAGCTCGTTCAGGACGGGACGCGCCTGCTTGGGAGGCAGCTCGCCGTCCGGCACCGTCCAACCGGCCAGCGGCGTGAAGGCGGGCGCTTCGGCCGGCAGCGGCTCTCCTTCGCGAAGCGGTACGAGCCAGACCGACAGGTTCGCTTCCATCACGTCGGTCAGATGCACGGTCAGCTTGCGGACGCCGAAATTGGACGACTGATCCGCCGGATTGGGCGAGGTCGGCAGCGGCTCGGCGTTCATTACCGAGAAGACGGCATCCGCCGGAGCTACCGCCAGCTTGGCGTACAGCCTCTTGTCTCCCTGGCGGAGAATGGCCGCCTTGCCTCCCTCGATCACCTCGATGCTTGCCTTGGTGTGGAGGAACCAGTACAGCTCGGACGGCGTCTTGAGCTTCATCTCGTCCTGGACGAGCAGCTGGGTCCGGTCGCCGGTCAGCATCATCCCGCGTTTCATGCTGACCGCGTCCTTCCGGTAGACGTCCGTCATGTCCAGCACCGTGAAAGCCCCGCGCGGCTTGGATTCCTCGCGGATCCGGACCGCCTTGCCGTACGGCTCCTGCTGGATCACCGGATTGTCGGCCGGATTGAGCACGATCGTGTTATGACCCTCGGTCTTCTTGCGGTAATACAGCCAGCGCTGGTTCGTGTAGTCCCAGAAGCCCGGGAGGTTGTAGTTCTCGTTGCCGGAGTCCATCGCCCAGCGAACCCCGAGCGCGTCGAAGACAAAGGTCCCCGCATCGGCGTCGAAATGGCTCTTGAGCGTCTCGTCGGCTCCTTTCATCGAAGCGAACAACGCATCGGGATCGTCCCAGGCGCTGCGCATTGATCCGGATTCGATAGCCCGGTAGAACCGGTCGAGCTCCGTAGGCGTCCGGTCGAACAGTCCCGGCTTATAGAGAACGAGGTAGAGAGGATGGAAGACGTCCTTGCGCCGGTACAGATCCCCGAGATGCCAAGCGTACTCCGGCTTGCCGAAGAAATCCGCGAACCACATCGACTCCGGCTGCGCCATCGAGATGCCGCCGTCATAGAAATCGAAATACCCGCCTTCGCCGAGCATATGCAGCGGGAACGCCCCAGACTCTTCGAAGCCCTCCAGTGCAGACAGGCCGTAATCGGTCCCCAGCACGTTGTTCATCGCAGCGACCATGTACGTCAAATACTGCCCGCCGTAATGCCAATAGGCCGGTCCCTCGGGCCAGGCGCCGTCTGGAGTGTAGTGGCGCATCGCCAGCTGGAGCTTGCGGTACATGCCGGTCAGCACTTCTAGTGCAGCCGCTTCCGACGCGGCGTCCGCGTCGGCGATGGCGAGCGCGGCCAGCCCGAAGTTACCGTTGTCCACAAGGTTGATATTGTTGAATTCCCCATTGTGGGTGAATGCTCCCCGGTACCAGTCGAGCGCCGTGGCTAGCGCCTTCTCCCGGATGGCAGTCGCTGCCACAGTCCGCTCTTCCGGCGTCAGTGCCTCGTAGACCCAGTCGTAGGCAAGGCTCACCGAGAACGACAGCTCTGCCAATGCAAGAATGTTGTTGTACCGGCCGCCCCAATCCGCATAGCCTGCGAGCGCCTTAAGCTCCCGCATCGCCCGGTCGGCGTAGCGCTTGTCTCCGCTCAGCTGGTACATGAGGCTCGTATTCAGCAGCCGGTCCCGGATCGCATAATTGTTCGAGCCGTTTGGCGTATAAGGCAGCGGCTCGGTACTCAGTACCGGCTCGGCTTGCTCCTTCAGCTTCTCGTACCAAGCCGTGATGTACGGGTCGGTGCCGATCAGCGAGCGGGTGCGGGCGAAGTCGGACTCGTCCGCCAAGAGCCGCGGATGCTGGCCGTAGGCAGGACGGCTGCGGAACTGCGCGAGCATGTCTTCACCGGAAGGAATGACATAGACCTTGAGCTCTCCTTCCGTCCGTCCTCCGCCGGCGTCGGTCGCCGCAACGCGGAACGTGTCGTACCCGGTGAACCCGGCGGCAGGCGTATAGACGTAGGTCCCGTCGGCGTTCACCTGCAGCGTCCCGTGAGCCGGCTCCCCTGCCTTGGACCAGGTGATCTTCTCGTTCTCCTTGTCTACGGCCTTTTGCAGCTTACTCTTCAGAACGGTCCCCTTAGGCGTCGAAGCCCATTCGAGGTCGAGGACAGGCGCATCGTTCACGGGTGTCACGTCGATTCGGGCAGAGGCAAATGCCGGCCCCCCGCCCTGCGACGGCTTCACCAAAAAGAGGAACTCGTCGCTGCCCGAATAATCCGGATCGGGGTAATAGAGGAAACGCCCGTCCGCGAACACCGTCAGCTTGCCGTGCTTCGGTTCGGAGGCCTTCTCGAAGACGACCGGTGCTCCGGTGCTGTCCCCGCCTGCAAGCCGCCCGTCCAGCTCACCATCCTCCGCCACCTGGCCGGCATACGGCTCCGCCTTGAGCGTAGGAGGCGCTCCCACGCTGACGACGGCCGTATCCGTGAAGCCTCCATCCACGGTCTTCACGGTCAGCACCGAATAGCCGGCGGCCTTGGCTGTCACCACCCCGGCCGCATCAATGCCCGCGACCGCCTCGTCGGAGGAGGTCCAGGTTACCGCCCGGTTCGTAGCGTCCTCCGGCACGAACCGGGCGGTCAGCCCCGACGTCTCGCCCGGCTGCAGCGACAAGGTCTTCGGCTCGATCCGGACGCTCTTTACGCCGTTCCATTCCTCGACCGCAAAGTCGTCGTACCAGACCTTGCCCGTCCCGTTCTCAAGGAAAGCCTCAACCTTGAGCCAAGCCGGACTAGTGGCATTGTCCGGAATCGTGACGTTCCGCTCGAAGTAGAGCCAATCCGTCGACCCGGAAGCTTCCGCTGTGTTCACGAGCAGATTCCCACCCGACGTGCGGCCCACCTGTACCCGCACCAGCCCCTTGCCCGCCGACATCTCCGTCTTCATCCACCCGCTCACGCGGTACGTCTTGCCCGGCACTACCTCGACCGTCTGCTGGTACACCGTCGCGCGCGCCGGCGCCGACGCTTCCAGACGAACCGAGCGGCTACCGCCGTGCGCTACCGCCTCGTCGACAGCGAACACCGGCGTGCCGGTGAACAAATAGCGCGTCCACGAAGCGGACGAAACGCCGCCCGCCCAGTCGCTTGCCTTTCCCGTCTGCTCGAAGTCTCCATTCGCCAGCAGATTGGCGCTCGCCGCTTTAGCCGTGCGCGGCGCCGCTCCTCCCGCCGGGACCAGTCCCGCCACCATGAGCAGCACTAGCATTCCGCTGATCGTACGCTTCATCCTGCTTCTCCTCCTCGTTCCTTCTTGGTCACCCTGCACCGCCAGGCCGCCCGTCGGGACGATTGCTATGCACCTGGCAATTCGGCCGTCCGTTGCCGAGACGACAGACGGCAAAAACCCTGCAGCGGCCCACTCCTTCTCCAAGGTCTAGGTCTTGCTGCAGGGTTCAACTCCAGTCCTTACCGGCGCTCGTACCAGTAGCCGGGGATCTTCCGCTCAAGCCGCATCAGCGCCTCAAGGTAATAATAGTCCCCCCAAATCATATAGTCGTCGGGCCCCCGGTTGCCGCGGATATAGTAGGAGCCGTGCTTAAGCAGCCCCTCGGCGTCCGGCTCGCCAATCGTCGCATACTTCTCGACGAGCGAGCGCATCGACCGCTCCACCGCCTCCGTGAAATAAGCGCGATCCGCGTCGTCCTCCGGCAGATGCTCGAGCAGCTCCAGCAGGCCGGCCGCGGCAATCGCCGATGCCGAGCTGTCGCGGTATGTATCGGGTCCGATCTCGACGTCGAAATCCCAGTAGGCAACGTTATCCTCCGGCAGATGCTCGACGAAATAACGCGCCAGCCGGCGGGACGTCTCGAGATAGTGAGCATCTCCAGTATATCGATAGGACAGCGCAAAGCCGTAAATGCCCCACGCCTGCCCTCTCGTCCAGGTCGAGCCGTCCTGGTAGCCTTGATGCGTGCCCCCGCGGATGGCGCTGCCGGTCTCCGGCTCGAAGTAAAAGGTGTGGTAAGAGGAATCGTCCCCGCGCACCAGAAACCGCCGGCTCTTGTCCGCGTGAATGCGTGCCGCCTCGGCGTAGGAAGGGTCTCCCGTTTGGGCAGAGGCCCAATAAAGGAGCGGCAGATTCATCAGGCAGTCGATGATGATCCGGCCGCCATTCTCCGGATGGCCCTTCGGCCCCCAAGCCTGGATGTACTGTCCCTCCGGACGCCACCGCCGCATCAGCCGGTCCGCCGCATCCAGCGCGAGCCGGCGTGCGTCTTCGCTTCCCTCTACGATCCAGCCGGCCAGCGCCGACGGGCAATAGAGGAAGCCGATGTCGTGGTGGTCCAGAGCGACGTCCTCGTCGAGCCGCCGGCGGAAGTCGGCCAGCTGGCGATTCGCCGCCTCCAGCAGCTCCGGCTCCCGCGTATACTCGTAGGACAGCCAGACCATTCCGGCATAGAAGCCCTCAATCCAGTCGGTGTTGTCTCCCCATTCGTACTGCTTCACGGCCGTCCCCTGCGTAATGTGAGGGAACCGGTCCCCGAATTTGGTCAGATTGGCTTTGGTCTTCGCGACCGCATCCTCAATCGCTTGCGTCCACATGAACAACGTTCTCCTTTCGGCCTTAACCGCCTGATAGTCTTGTTAGCCCTTGATGGCGCCGATCATGACGCCCTTGACGAAGAATCTTTGCAGGAAGGGATAGAGGCAAAGAATCGGAACTGTCGCCACGATAATCGTCGCGTACTTGATCGTCTCGCCGATCGGCATCCGGTCGCCTCCCGTCGCGCCTGTCAGCATCGAGTCGGTGCTGTTCGTAATGAGAATCTCCCGCAGAATGAGCTGCAGCGGGTACAGGTCGCGGGAACGCAGATAGAGCATTGCGTTGAACCATCCGTTCCAATGGCCGACGCCGTAGAACAGAATCATGACGGCCACGACGGGCATCGACAGCGGCAGCACGACCCGGAACAGGATCGTGAAGTCGTTGGCGCCGTCGAGCCTAGCGGATTCCTCCAGGCTGACCGGCACGCCCTGGAACGCCGTCCGCATGATGATAAGATTGAAGGCGCTCATCGCGCTCGGAAAGATCAGCGCCCAACGGGAATCGACAAGTCCGAGGTTCTCGATCAGCAGATAGGTCGGGATCAGTCCGCCGTTGAAGAACATCGTGAAGACGATCATGAACATAATCGGGTTCTTCCACATGACGTTCTGGCGGGACAGCGCGTACGCCCCGAGCGACGTCATGAGGATATTGACCGTCGTGCCCACGACCACATAGAACAGCGTATTCGCATATCCGGTCAGAATGGACGGATTGCTGAAGACAAGCCGGTAGGCTTCAAGTGTAACGCCCTTCGGATACCAGATTAGCCCCCGGACCTTTACCACCCAGGACGGATCGCTCAAGGAAGCGAACAGCACGAAGACGAACGGGTAGATGGTGGCGACCGATAGGGCGATCATGAAGGTAATGTTGAAGACGTCGAACAGTTTTTCTCCCCAAGTCCGCTGATTCATCAATCGTCCCTCCTTACCACAGCTTGGTTTCGCTCGTGCGGCGGCTCACGGTGTTCGCCACAATAAGCAGTGTAAAATTGATGATGGAATTGAACAGCCCGACAGCGGCGCTGTAGCTGAAGTTGGACTCCAGAATGCCTTTGCGGTAAACGAACGTGCCGATGACGTCCGCCGTCTCGTACGTGCTGCTGTTATAGAGCAACAGAATCTTTTCCGTACCGACCGACATGAAATGGCCGATCTGCAGAATAAGCAAGATGATGATGGTGGGCAATATGCCCGGCAGCGTAATGTGCCACGTTTGCTTCCACCGGTTCGCTCCATCCACTTTGGCCGCCTCATAGAGCGAAGGATCAATGCTGGACATGGCCGACAGGTAGATGATGGAGCCCCAGCCGACGCCCTGCCAGATGCCGGAGGAGACATAGATCGTCCGGAACCAGCCGCTTTCCTGCAGGTAGGCGGTCGGCTCTATGCCGAACCAGCCCAGAATGTTGTTGATCAGGCCGTCCCGGGAGAGGAAGTCCACCATCATCCCGGCAACGACGACGATCGAGATGAAGTGCGGCATGTAGGTAATAGTCTGGACCGCCCGTTTGAACACGGCGCTTCTGAGCTCGTTCAGCAGCAAGGCCAGAATAATGGAAGCCGGGAAAGAGAAGAGCAGATCGTAAAAACTCAGCAGCAGCGTGTTACGCAGCAGCCGCACAAAGTAATAGCTGTTGAAGAAATCCTGAAAATTTTTGAGTCCGACCCACGGACTGTCCCACAGGCCAAGGCCTGGTGAGAAATCCTTGAAGGCGATCTGCAAGCCGTACATCGGCACGTAGTAAAACAGAAAATAATAAGCCACAACCGGAAGGAGCATCAGATAGATATACTTGTTGACCATCAGGTCCTTTAGCATTCTAGCTCCCAAGCTCTTCCTTGTGGACGCAGGAGTTGGTTTCTCCTGAGGTTTCATGGCAACGGACATCGCCAGCCCTCCTTATCGCCTCTGTGCCCTCGCCGGTTGAATGACGGACGGGCGCCGTTTTCCTTGCTGACGGCCGGACCGGACAGACGGGGAGAGTCTCCCCGTCCGCTTCCGGCGCTTGCCTTTATTTGCGGTTGTTGTAACGGTCGAGGGCCGCCTGCCGGGCTTTGACCGCTTCGGACAGTCCCATGCCATTGATCGTCTTGACGAATTTGTCGAAGTTCTCGATCGGCTCGGCGCCCATGATGAACTTGTTGATCATCTCGTCGCGGTACGTCTTGACGTCGTTCATGATCGAGGCGGTCTTGGAGCTCTCATCGGCCGTCAGCGTAATCGGCGGCAGCAGCTTGGCGTGATCCGCCTGCATCCACGCCTTCTGGGCGTCGCGCTGCTCAGGCAGCGTATAGAATTGCTCGATGTAGCGCTTATCCTGCAGGAATGGGCCGCTGTAAGAGGCTTGGAAATACTTGGCCATCGCTTGGGCGATCGGCAGTTTGTCCGGAGGGTTAAGGATGAGATCGGTGTACTTGGGATAGCCGTTCTCCATCTTGTAGGTCGTGCCCTCGATGCCGAAGTTGAACAGCATATGACCTTCCTGCCCGTATTTGTAATCCAGCCATTTGATGATCTGCTCCGGATTTTTGGCGGACGTCGTGACAGCCGCACCTACGCCGGTGAACGGGAATGTATATTGGCCGATCGCCTTGTCGCCTTCCTTCGCGACCGGATACGTAATGCCCTCCAGCTTGAAGTTCGGGTTGTTCGGCCGCACGAGCGGAATGTAACGGCCGATTCCGCTTCCCGCGTAGGCTGTGATCATGCCGAGCTGGTCGTTGCTCACCTTGGCGTCCTTAAGCTTGGCGTCGGTCGTCGAATAATCCTTGTCGATGAGCCCTTCCTTGTACCATTTGGCCATCGTGGCGAGGAAGTCCTTGAACTGGGGCTCTACAGGACCGTACTTGACCTTCCCGCCTTCCTGGTAGAAATCCGATGTAATGCCCCAGGCGCCGACCAGAAGCGAGTTGAAATCGACGTCCGCCATGCTGAACAGGAACGGAATCTCGTCCTTCTTCCCATTGCCGTTCGGATCGCGATCCCGGAACGCGGTGAGCACAGTCTCCCATTCGGCGATCGTCTTCGGCGGCTTCAGGCCGAGCTTATCCAGCCAGTCTTTGCGGACCGCCGGGCCGTTCACGACGGACAGCAGCTCGTCCCCCAGCAGGAACGGCATCACATAGATGTTGCCTTCGTCGGTCGTGATCAGCTTGCGGAATTCCGGCTTTTCCTTAAGAAGCTTCGTCAGATTGGGCGCGTTCTGCTCGATCAGCTCGTTCAGGCGGAGAATCCGCTTCTCTTTAATGAGCGAATCGGCGCCCTTCGGAGCTCCGCCCCAGCTGTACTCAATGACGTCCGGCAGCTTGCCCGACGCGATCATCAGGTTGAACTGGTCTTTCTCCTGTCCGACCGGCGGATGCTGGAATTCGACCTTCGTGCCTGTGATCTTCTCCATTTCCTTGTAAGCCGCGATTTCGCCGTAGTTCTTCATGGTGGCGGCTACGTTCGCATTGAGCGTCGTCCAGTAAGTGATGGACGCAGGGTAGGGAGTTTCCTTCGGGGTGGCGGACGTGCCGGGACTTGGGGATTGGTTGGCGTTCGCCCCTTCTTTTTTGTCTCCTCCGCAGGCGGCAAGTACGCCGGTCATCAGCGAGAGCGAAACTACGGTAGACAGCACTTTTCTCGTTTGGGTCATGGTCAAGCGGCCCCTCCTCTTGATTGGTTGTCGGCAGGTAAGTGTGTTTATGCACCTAATCATAGAGCAGCTCTGCCACGATGCCTATTATCCGTTCTATTCGCGACCAACCGTCCTTCTACCTGCACATAAACCGCTTTCATTTGGACCAACCGAATTTCATCTGAGGACGGCTGGCACGCGGATAAACCCCGCACCACTACAGGAAATTCCCCCTCTTGTTTCCGCTTTCAGGATTGTGGGGAGGCAGTAACTTGTGCTACACTTTCACCAACTCATTCCATTGGAGAATCCCTTTCGGAGCAACGACGGATGAACTAAACTATTGACAGAACGGGTGAAGGTTTGCATGCTACGTCGCCGGAACAACGTATTTTTGACCCTCTGGCTGTCCTATCTCCTGATCCTTCTGATCCCCGTCTCCATCTCGGTGCTCCTCTATTCGAATGCGGAGTCCGCGATGGTGAACAACGCTAACCGCTCCAATCTGGCGATGCTCGAGCAGGTCCGTCAGATCATGGATCATCAATTAAAGGAAGTCGACCGTCTGGCGGTGCAGATTTCCTCGCATCCCAAGCTGCAGACGCTGTGGAATATCGACGACGGCGACCGCTACCTGCTGTATTCCGAAGCCGTCAAGGAGCTCAAGTCGATGCGCAATCCAAGCGGCCTGATCGAGAACTTCTTCGTCCGGCTGGACCAGAGCGATCTTTTGCTTACCCCGGATATGAAAACGGATACAAACACATTTTTTACCTATATTGCCCCTTACCGCGGCATGACGCCCGAACAGGTAAAGCAGCACTTTTTCACGGGCTATCATTTCAAGACGTTTTGGCCCTCCACCGCCATATTGGATACCGTGACGCCGAAGAAAGTCATTACTTGCGCGGTGTCCCTCCCCCTCGGAGAGCAGAGCAACGTGCGGGCGACTCTAATCATTCAGATCGGCGAGCAGCAGATTCTGCATCTGCTGGAAACCATCGACTGGGCCGGCAGCGGCGCGATGTACATCGTGGATGACGCCAAGCAGGTCATCATGTCGACCGCCAGTCGTCCACTGCCTGCCGACTGGATCGACAGCCTGACACAGAACGAGCATTACGAGACCTATCAGGAGAACGGCCAGGACGTCATGCTCTCCTATACGACCGGAGAGAGCGGCTGGAAGTACGTGTCCGTCGTTCCCAAGGACGTCCTGCTCAAGAGAGTGAACGAGCTGAAGGGCTGGGCACTGACGCTGCTGATCGCCGCGCTGCTCGGCGGCACCGGTGCCGCATTCTGGATGGCCTACCGCAGCTACAGCCCGATCCGCGACATCGTGCTGACGCTGAGGAGCGGCAGAGGCGCCGCGAACCCGACTGTTAACGCCTACGATTTCATCCGGTCCTCCATCGAGGAGACGCTCGCGGAGGGCAAGGAGCTGAGGCGCGAGCTGGAGAATCATACGCCGGTGCTGCAGGCGCACTACTTGACCCGTCTGCTCAAGGGCCAAACCGAGCCCGGCGGCTTGAACGGGGGGCCGTCAGGCGCGATCGGCATCCGGTTCCCGCACGACCATATCTGCGTCCTGCTGCTCGAGGTCGACGACTACAGCGGCTTCGTCCGAGAGGATAGCGAGGAGGAGTGGGCGCTCGTCCGCTTCATCCTCATGAATCTGAGCAGCGAATGGATCGGGGATGACGGCTATGTCGTGGAGACGGACATCAATCGGCTCGCTATCCTGCTCAGCGTCCCCGATCCGTCCGAGGAGACCAAGCGCCTCCGGGCCGGGCGGATCGACGAGCTGAAGCAGCTGATGGAGAAGCGGTTCCATATGAAGGTGACCATCGCCGCCAGCTCAATCCGCCAGGGTCTTCCCGAGGTTGCCCGCTGCTACGGGGAAGCGCTCAGTGCCCTCGATTACCGGATCATTCACGGCATCAACTCCAGCATCTACTACGACGAGCTGAAAGAGATAGAAGGCGCCTATTACCATTATCCGATGGAGACCGAGCTTCAGCTGATGGGGTACCTGAAGGCCGGCAAATACGACAGCGCAGCCGAGCTGCTCGACAGCCTGTATGAGGAAAACGTCGTCTCCCGCGGGCTCACGCCGGAGATGGGCAAATGCCTGTTCTTCGACCTGCTCAGCACCATCCTCAAAGTGATGAACGCCCTGAAGATCGACGACAGCCAGGCGGCGGCACGTCATGAGCTGGTCAAGCAGATCATGAACGGACCGTCCGCCGAGGACATTCTGCGCAGGATGAAGGAGCTGTGCCGGCTCCTCTGCAGCACCGTCGTCAGCGCGAGGGACGTGCAGAGCAAGCAGCTGAACGAAGACATTCGCCTCTATATCCGCGACCATATCGGAGACAACGGACTTGGCCTGACGGCCATTGCGGAGCATTTTCAGCTGGCGCCGCAGTACGTCTCCTCCTTCTTCAAGAAACAGAACGGCGTCAATCTGACCGACTATATCGTCGAACAGCGCGTGGAGGAAGCCAAGCGCTATCTCGCGGATCCCAGCCTGACGCTGCTCCAGGTTGCCCGAAACGTCGGGTACGCGACCGACATCGGCTTTATCCGGGTATTCAAAAAAATGGTCGGCATGACGCCCGGCAAATACCGGGAGATGGTGACGGTAGACGGCTGACGAGGAGAACAGTAGACGGCTGCCGACAAAAGAATCCTCCCCGCTGAGGCAGCGGACAATAAGCAAGGACGGCCGCCCCCGCCCTTCCCCAGCCGCCAACAGGCGTTAGGGTCCATTAAGGAACAAATGCGAAGCGATGGCTCCTCCATCGCTTTTTCTGTGTTTGGGCTGTGCAGCACATCCATTGGTCAGAAAATAGAGAACATGCACATCGGGAACTTTGGCAGGGGGAGCACGGTCTGTTTCTGTAGGAGGGGAACTTAGTGGAGGAATACGACTATCTGCGATCCTTGTCATCCGGCATGGATTCCTTCGAACTGGATCGAATGATGCAGGCGTTCGGAAAGGATGTCTGGAACTATGCCTATTTTTTGACACGAGACCGGCATGCCGCGGATGATCTCTCCCAAGAGGTCTTCTTGCGGGCGTTCCGCAGCATTCAGGACTTTCGCGGAGAGTCCACTTTGAAAACATGGCTGCTCAAAATTACCCGTAACCTGTCTTATAATTACCGGCAGTCCGCCTTTCTTCGGCGGGTAACCCTTCTCGACCGGGTAAGGCGCCGGGAAACGGGAGCGTCGGCGGAAACCGAGTTCCTGGATCGAGAGGCGGCCAATGAGATTTGGCGGATCATCTTGGGGTTGTCTCTGCCGTTTCGCGAGGTTCTCCTGCTGGACATCCGGTACGACATGACGATTCAGGAAATGGCCGGGGTGCTGAGGATCTCGGAAGGAACCGTCAAATCCCGTCTGCACCGTGCACGCGCTAAAGTAAACAAAAAACTCGAGGAGGCTGGGAGGCAATGAGGAAACCGGATTGGTACGAACAAGCGGGAAGAGAACCCTTTAAGCGAAATCACTTCGATGGCAGCCTTGCCGACGGTGTCAAACGCCGGATGACAACGAATAAGCAAGCGTCCTCCCGAATCAAGTGGTATGCGGGCGGAGCGGCAGCAGCGGTGCTGGGAACGGCCGTTGTCCTCGCCAGCTTGCTGCCCGAAAGCGGCTCCTCCCCCTCCCCCCTCCCTCCTGGCCAATTGTCTACCTCCAGTCCGATCGCAGAAACACCGTCCTCTCTAATCCGCATGACGGACTCTAACAACGGTTGGTCGTTCGGGGCAGCAAGCGTACGCCGCACCGATGACGCCGGTCAAACATGGACTAGCCGGACGCCTCCGGGTTACGATGCTTCCAGATTTGTACCGTTCGTCTATAACGAGCAAGTCCTTTGGTTTGTGGTCCGCCCTGCCGGCGAGGATACGAACTGGACCGTCTATCGGACGGCCGACGGCGGCCGTTCGTGGAGCGCCGCCGCGCTTCCGACACAGGATAGCTGGACCGTACCTGGGATCAACACGGCTTTCCATCTCTCCTTCCTTGACGAGCAAACCGGATTCTTTGTCTTCGGCTCGGATCCGGCGGGCGGCCCGGTAAAGACCGCCTTCTACCAGACGACCGACGGCGGGCAGACCTGGAAGTACGCGAGCAAAATCGCACCCGACGGCACGCTTGCTTCGACCCCTTCCGGGATGTCGTTTTCTGACCGGCTGTACGGATTCATCACCTTCTTTAACTCCACCGACTCCTTGCCCGAGATCTACGAGACGTCAACCGGCGGCGCCTCTTGGAAGCGATTGGCACTGGAGCTCCCTCCTGAGCTAAAGGACTCTGTGTTCGTCGCCGACCTTTCTCCGCTGTTTTGGGGAAAGGCGCGAAAGGAAGGCGTGCTGTCGATCGCCTACCGAACAAAGTCGAACGAAAAAGCAGGCGTCGCCTGGTTCACGACGGAAAACGGCGGTGCGGTCTGGCATGCTGTTCGCAACCAAGCGGAGGCGCCTACCGTCCTATCGAAAGACGGGAGCGCGCCCCAAGGGTTTTCTCCGCGTACCGCTTCCGATCGGACTCATTATTGGATGATCGATGCGGAAGCGGGAGCTTTGTATGGAACGTCAAACGGCGGAAGCGATTGGCAAATGCTCTATACGTCTCCCCAATTCCGCAACGCCTACGAATTAACGTTTACGGACAGCCGGACCGGCTGGGTCCGTGGCGACGGCTTTCTTCTGCGGACCGAAGACGGCGGCAGATCTTGGAAAGAGTTTGCTGCCGATCCTGCGGTTCCTTGACGACTCATTCATTGCAGCTCCTGACCTATAGGGGAACAGGAGGAATTTCCTTGCTGTCATGGAATAGATAGTCGAACCAATACTTAGAATTGTGGAGGCTGCCATGGCTGTTGACATGACTATTTCTTTTGGGAATAAAGAAGAGAGCCAGTATATCAGGAGAAGATTGATTGAATTTAACGCCATGCATGTTCCAGATCCCCTAAGCTCCCGTTATGAAGAAATTAATTTGGCCATCAAGGATGAGGATGGCCGGATTGTTGGCGGAATACTAGCCGTTCTCTGCTGGGATTGGATTGAAGTCGATATTCTATGGATAGAGGAATCATTGAGAGGAATGGGTTACGGTTCACGACTGTTAACCCAGGTTGAGGAAATCGCCAAAGAAAAAGGCTGTACCTTTATCAAGCTGAATACCTTCAGTTTTCAAGCGCCTGATTTTTACCGGAAAAACGGGTATACGGAAGTGGCGGTCTTGGAAGAAGCCCCCTTAGGGAGTAAGCATTATTATTTCAAAAAAGCAGTAGGATAAGGCTCAGCTTTCCAATGAAAGGCCATTCAAACCTTGCGCCGAAAATATGTGTGTAGGCTTCGGGCTATGGCAATGAGGAGTCTTAAAGCTGAGTTGATACCACAAAAAAATGGCGTGGCAAATTGGTTGTAATTTTTCACGCCATTTTAAAGGTTGTTATAAAATTAGCACCTCTGAAGCAAATCCGTTATTATGCACAGAGGGGTTTGCTCGCCATTACTTGGCTTGAATATAACCTTCCGCTTTCAGCAACTCGGCAATGAGGACAGCGCCTCCGGCCGCTCCACGCAAGGTGTTGTGCGACAAGCCGATGAATTTGTAGTCGTACAGGGTATCCTCGCGAAGCCGTCCGACGGATACGCCCATGCCGTTCTCAATGTTGCGGTCGAGCTTCGTCTGCGGGCGGTCGTTTTCTTCGAAATACGTTATGAATTGTTTCGGCGCGTTCGGCAATCCGAGCTCCTGTGGACGACCTCTGTACTGCTGCCAGGACTCCATGATTTGCTCCTTTGTCGGCTTGTTGTCGAACGCGACGAAGATCGTCGCGAGGTGGCCGTCCGTCACGGGGACACGAATGCATTGCGACGTAATGACCGGTTCGCTTGCCTTGACGATTTCGCCATTTTTCACACGGCCCCAAATACGTAACGGCTCCTGCTCGCTTTTCTCTTCCTCGCCGCCGATGTAAGGGATGACATTATCAAGCATTTCCGGCCAGTCTGTAAAGTTCTTGCCGGCTCCGGAGATGGCCTGATAGGTAGAGACAACGACCTTTGCAGGCTTAAACGCTTGAAGGACGTGAAGCGCCGGTACGTAGCTCTGAATCGAGCAGTTCGGCTTGACCGCAATAAATCCGGTCGAAGTGCCGAGCCGCTTGCGCTGAGTCGCGATCACTTCAAGATGATCGGGGTTGATCTCAGGAATGACCATCGGTACGTCCGGAGTCCAACGATGCGCCGAGTTGTTGGATACAACCGGCGTGCCCGTCTTCGCATAGGCTTCCTCCAAAGCTTTGATCTCCTCTTTCTTCATTTCTACAGCGCAGAAGACGAAATCGACGTTTGAAGCAACCTCTTCCACCTTCGACGCGTCCTGCACAACGATGTGCTTCACCTGCTCGGGAATCGGACTCGACATTTTCCATCGATTGCGCACGGCTTCTTCGTATGTCTTACCTGCCGATCCGGGACTGGCCGCGATGGCCGTCACTTCAAACCAAGGGTGATTGTCGAGCAGCTGCACGAATCGCTGACCGACCATCCCCGTTCCTCCAACAATACCTGCTCTAAGTTTTTTTGCCATATTTCTCTAAGCTCCTTATCATAATGATAGATGAATGCCAGCTTGTTCCTGCTGATTCAGGGCTTTTTGCTATGTTCTACCTTACTCGGCTTGACCCCGTCTTCGGACAAACAAAAAAATCCCACCCCCAAGACTTAGTCTCAGGGACGAGATTCAATTTCCCGTGGTACCACCCAGATTCGCCGATTTGTCACCAAATTGGCCTCTTCGAGTACGTCATTGCGGCCATGCACAATGGTTATACTCTAGCTCTGTAACAGGAGCGCCTGGCACACCATCCCCCGCTTCGGGTTCCGATGTGCTGCTCAGAGGCTTTTTTCAACAAAGAACGCTTTGCTCCTTCCCAGCAGACGGAGCTCTCTGTGAAAGCATTGCATATGTTTACTCGTCTCTTCATTGCATTTGAATATTACCTTTTAATTTACCCAAAAATCTCGATCTAGGCAATCTATTCTTTTCAATGCCGTTTAGTTGAAGCCGATAACATTTAGCGATTGAGCTAATCGGAGTATGAATAGCAAGCATGGCTATGAATTTAGCAGTCCTACACCGGATTGGTGGTTATGGCTGGCAAAGGCCTTAAGCTGAGCTCATTATGGTTTTCGCCCCACTCGCACATGACTTCCAAAACCGGGATCAGCGTCTTTCCATATTCACTGAGCGAATATTCCACTTTAGGAGGTACCGAAGGAAAAATCGTACGTGTCACAAGCCTGTCGTTTTCCAATTCCCGAAGATGCTGCGCCAGCATCTTCTGGGTTACTTCGGGAATCAGCTTCTCCAACTCGCTGAACCTCTTGGTGGCATCCAGCAAATGCCATAAGATCAAAGGCTTCCATTTGCCGCCTACTACTTGAAGCATGGTCTCGATAGGGCATTTCCTTTCCACCCCAGCCTCCGCGCGGACAAACATGCTATCCCTCCTGCCTATGCTTACTTTAAAGTAAGTACCCTACATGAAAGTGGGTTCTTAACAAGATTTTAGAGCGATGCTAAGCTTGAGTCAATTCGAGGCGTTACCCATTTAGAAGGAGGAAAGGTCGATGAACATCATTGTTTTTGGAGCTACAGGAAATACGGGAAGAAGAGTGCTCACGCAAGGGGTTAAGATGGGACACGAAATGACCGCATTTGTGCGAAATCCCGAGAAGCTTTATGAACAGCAAGGCGAGCATCTGGCACAGCATGTGAACGTGATCGTGCGGGATATGATGGACCCGGTAAGCGTCTACGAGGCACTCTCGAAACAAGATGCAGCTATTCTTGCAGCCGGCCATACAGGCCAGGGAGAAGAGTTCGTTCGGATCGTCGATAACATTGTAAGCCAATGTGAACGTCAGTCCAGCTTCTCTGGGCGGGTATGGGTAATGGGAGGTGCCGGCCTGCTGGATATTCCATATACCGATCTCATTGGTAACGATTTACCCGGCTTTCCACCCGAGTATCAAAATCATAACCGGAATCTGGAACGGCTGCGGCAGACTCAGCTCGATTGGTCCGCTATGTGCCCGGGAACGATGGTGGATTCGATTGAGCATCCGGCGCCGGTTCGTTTGCATGTGACAACGGAAACCTTGCCCGTGTCCATTCCGGAAACGATAAAGGAGCTTTCCGAGGCCGAGATTGCCGGTTACTTGTTCAGCCGGCTTCAAGAGCTGGATGTCGCTTATGAGGATGTTGCGAATTGCATGCTGAACCATATCGAGCTTGCAGGGCCGTTTACAAGGAAACGGGTCGGTTTCGCCTACCGAAGCGATATTCCGGTGTATTGAGGAAGGGAAGGAGAGGATCAGTTTGTTAGGATTGCTTCTCGTTTTTCATATATTGGCTACGATTGCCGTAATCGGCACCGCTTTCGTGGTCCCCGTCATCCGGAGATCCGCCAGAACCGCCAGTCAACTGCGCTTTGCTTTCCGTATAACGACCAAGCTTGCCATCCTTCCGAAAATTGGCGGAGCCGTACTTCTTGTTACCGGTATTTGGCTTATGTTCATAACTAAGATGGGGTTATCCCAAATGTGGCTGAATCTATCCATCCTTTTATCGCTGCTCATGGTCGTGACGATCGGCGGATTGATCGAACCACGGATGAAAACGATCATGCAGATCGTATCAGAAAGCAAAAGCCAAGGGGATGAAGTTCCTGCCGAGTTCACCCAGGCGATGAAAAAGATTGTGCCGCTTGAGTCAACAGCCCAACTGCTGATGATTGCCATAACCGTACTTATGGTCGTGAAGCCATTTTAAAGAGCTTATGCCATCTCGACTACCGGCCCCCTAGAGGACGGTTTTTTTATGCTTCATCAGGTCGTCCGACTCATCCCGGATGAGCCGGACGACCTTGCTCGAATTCGGAACTATAATTTTCTTGCTTTGATTACAAAAGTTACAGGAAGCATACTAGCTTTTTTTGCAAAATCGTTGTTCCGCGCTTGCATTAGTTCCTCATCCGATTCCTCAACAAGCTGCTCAATGACGAATCCCGCTTTTGCCAATGCATTCACATAGGTGGATAGCTTACGATCCGATAACGATAGCGTACTCTCGCCGAGAGATACTGAATACCACGACTCATCGAAATAATTCTTCTTAAAAACAAGTTTATTATTCTCTTCTGCTGCAACACATTTATGTATAGGGTGAGACCAACTGAAGATAAAGAAGCCGTCTTTTTTAAGGTAACAAGCAATCCGGCCAAACGTACGCTCAAGGTCGGTTGTCCAACCTATGGCATAAATCGAATAAACAAAGTCAAAATAATCTTCTGGCAGGCCACATTCTTCTTCCATGGGAGAACAGATTAAATTTGCCGAAAGACCGCGATCCGTCAGAAGCTGCCTTGTCTTTTCGATTTGGTTTTCTGATAGATCTATCCCCCATAGTTCAAGTGCTTTACGTTCCCCCAGATATTGCAAGGATTGACCGCTTCCACAGCCTATCTCCAGCATCTTTTTCCCTGAGACATCGCCAAAAAGCTGGCATTTTTCTTCTGTGACAAATGCTCCATAACGCGGAAGTGAGGTTGCGCCTAAAAGATCATTTCCTGTTGTATCCCAAAATAAGCTGTTTGTTTTATGAATAACGCTCTTCTCCATGTCGACTGAGATGGCGACACCAGCCTCACCCGCACCTATAATGTTTGTTCTATAAACGGAATCGGAATTCTTAACCATGCAGACACCCTCCCCAAATCCTTATGATATGAGCCTAAACGTATATCCCCATTTTCGCTTATCCCAATAACACAGATCAAATACGAACATCTGCTCTATTAACAATAACGTTTTTCTATGAGGAAATCCACCTAAATTATTCCAGATTTTAAGCTATTTTGCAGGATTGCTATCGTTGTACGAGAATACTTCAAGTGAGGAAAAGAACAAAATCCTATAAATAAGGAGACCATTCGATATTTGGAAACACACGGGGGACCGAGGATCTTGCAGGGTTTTCCTGATGGATAGGAAAGAAATGGAGTGGTGTTATGGTCTTTATGCATGGAATAGAACTATGCAAGAAGTTTCATTTTGAGTTTGTTGAACCGCTGCTTTCCATCCATTTCCCGAACTTATCTTATTCATCGGCGCTGATTGGTCCGGGAAGCGAAGTGCTTGGATACGACACCGAGATGTCAACGGATCACGATTGGGGCCCGCGGGTTGTTATTTTTCTTCAGGCCGGCGACCTGGAATTGGTAAATGAGATTCGCCAAGCTCTGCAAACCAATCGTCCTGAGCATTTTTATGGATATCCCGTAGATTTGAATCAAACTGTCATCACTTCATTAGCTCCGTTTCTTGAATCCAAACTCTCATTCGATTTCACTAAGAGTCCTGAACCGCTGGTCTGGCTTGCTTTTCCATCGCAGAGTTTGGCTGAAATCGTTGGTGGAGAGGTCTTTCGTGACGATCTTGGGCATCTGACGACCATCCGCAAGCAGCTGAAGTATTATCCACATGATATATGGTTATATCTGATGGCTTCTGTTTGGAATAGGATCGGACAAGAAGAACATTTGGTTCTGCGCGCTGGGTATGTGGGAGATGAATTTGGGTCTTCTATCATTGGATCAAGACTTGTAAGGGATATGATGAATCTCTGTTTCCTGATGGAACGTCAATATGCGCCCTATCCCAAATGGTTTGGAACTGATTTTAAGAAGCTGGACTGCGCGGATGAGCTGCTGCCGATGCTGATGCAGGCTCAGTCGGCCGTAACATGGAAAACGCGTGAGAACGCCTTATGTGAAGCTTATGAGGGCTTAGCACGCATGCATAATCGGTTGGGTATTTCCGAATGGATGAATGAACTGGTTTCTCCTTTTTTTGACCGACCGTATAAGGTCATTCAAGGAGGCACATTTGCAGATGCAATCGCAAGACAGATTACCGACCCCATTATTCGCAAGTTATCCCAGATACGTCTTATTGGCGGAATTGATCAAATAACCGATAACACCGATTTCCGGCTAATCAGTCAATGGGTCACAGGTGAACAGTCGACCGAGAGAAGCATCATTCGTATGCTTTATAACAAGATTCCGGAAGAGTTGTATGGCGGAGAAGTCGGCGCTAAAGAGATCCCGCGAGTTTTGGCGGCCGTGAAGCATTTTCTTCCCGTGCTTCCCTTATCATACTATCTTTACCCATTGTGATTTCGGTCGAAAAATTATGTGCTTTTGGTCTGCCATAGGAGGCCAGTCCACTTGCATTTTGTTGAATACCATATGGTATTCGATAAGATGGGAGGACTAATAAATGGCCGTTACTAAATCTCTTTGTCTTCGCCTTGCCAAGATACTTGGCGGGACGGGGCAGCACCAAAATGACGAATGCTCAATCACGGTAAAACGCAATCTCAATGCCAAGATACTTGGAAAAAAATACGATACCGAGCATGAGATCGTGATTCAGTCCTTAAAGAACGGGAAATCCCTTAACACTGGCGAAATTACTTTGTTGCAGCGGGAGGTTCAACAATTCCTCAAAGAAGCAGTTAAAGTAGGGTTAAAAGTATCGGCGGTTCACAACCATTGGCTGTTCGATTCCCCTCGCCTCATGTATGTACATGTAGAGTCGGTGGAGAACCCGATTGTTTTTGCCGAAAAATTGGCATCCATTCTTAAACGATTAAAACCGTGAAGCATCCTATCGCTTAATAGAGAGCATTAGCCTAACAAGGAGTTCGGTAAAGTCTATCTATCCACAATGAGGCCATCTTCCATAAGATGGCCTTTAAATTTGCCGTTTCGGATAGCACAGAGAACCTTACCGAAAGGAGAAAAACACTTGTTTAGGGCCAGCCCCTCTTTATTCACGCCGATAGACCATTAAGCTGACCACGCCTATCGGAGAGCCGCGGATCCTTTTGGAAGAGACGGCTTCTAGCTTGGGCATCGGAGGCTCGCGGGCTTACAACTGTTGGTAATCCCGGATGATGGTTTCCATCGCATGCTTGCCCCAGGTCGAAGCTACCGAGCCCTTCTCATTCCCGGCGTAAGTGATGAGTGCTTTCCATAGGGCCCAGCCGCGTGCCCGATTAACGGTATTCTCATCAAAATTCATGAGCTTCAGGAATAGTTGGCGGTTTGCGTCGTCAAAAAAGTTCCAGGCCATCACAAGGTCACTTGAAGGATCGCCCACCCCCATCGTCCCGAAATCAATGACGCCGCACAGCCGTCCATCCTTCACAAGCAGATTGCCGACTGCAACGTCACCATGCAGCCATACCGGCGCCGATTGGTATCTTGTCGCCAGGGAAATCTCCCATATTTCCGTTAGCAGCTTTTGATCGTATGGGCCGGAAAGAGTTTCGATGGCAGACCTTGTTTCCCCATCGTAAACCGCAAGGTTTCCCCCTCGATGAAAGTTTTGGACGCCTGCCGGTATGCCGCGGCTCGCGTCGATCGCCTCCAGCTCTTTCAAAAACCTCGCGAGGTCTTCGGCAAATTCGCTAGGATTGCGTATGTTGTCTTGCCTGACTGTGTCGCCGTCAATCCACCGGTTGATCGACCAGGGAAGAGGATATTCGTCCGTCGGTTCTCCTTTTGCAACGGGAACCGGTATAGGCAGAGACAGAAGAGGCTTGAAAATAGGAAGCCACGTCAACTCTTTCTCAACAGCCGAGGCGTATCTTTCATGACTCGGTAGACGAACGGTCATCTCGCTGCCCAGCCGATAGGTGCGGTTATCGTGGCCGCTTTTTTCTACGGGCTTTAGTTCTAGACTCATCCATTGTGGGAATTGGCTATCGATTAAGCGGCGTACCAGATCAACCGTAATCTCAATCATTTCCTCACTTCTTTCTGAACATGTTTATTGTTGGATTCCTTAAATCATAGCCTTTCCCCAAGACCATCTCAAAGCGCAAATCGAATATAAACAAACTTGCCGCTACAAAACTTCGTGACGTTCCCAACCTTAGCCTTTTCGGTAAAACCGTCCGTAGGATAATTTCCGGAGCAGGACTTCCGCCCACCCCCGCTTCCCGTGCCGATCCATAAAATAGGCCAGTATTACGCTAATGAGCCAAGTGATGGCAGCGGTTCCGGCCGCAACAAAGGTCAAGCGCTCGAATCGTGCTCCTAAATTCAGAGCGAACGGCGATAGGATGACCACCCATATGAGCGATTGAAACAGATAACCGCTTAACGATCGCTGCCCAAGCGCCGTAATGGCGCGTACGATCCGGATTTGAGTCCATACCGGGGATTGGGCTGCTGCATATGCGAGCAATCCGAACACGGACACATAGCCCACCCCTCCGAAGAATCCGGTCGTTTCGTAAAGCATTTTGATCATCGATGCGGTATCCGCATCCGCGTGAAGAACACCAAGATTCACTAGCCCCATCGGTAAACCGCCAATTGCAGCCGCTAAGATCCCGATCGCGGAACACCAGCTCAGCTTCCGAAGATGGTTTGCGGGGTTCTCCAATATCCGCTGTCTTGCACACCAGGCACCGAACCAGATAATGATAATAGAGGAGGACATAAATACCGTATGCATCGGCCATTCTCTCAGCCTTTCTACAAGGGAAGCGGCGTAAGTCAGCGACAAGTTCGAGGGAAATGGGCTTGTGACAATGACAGCGGTCTCTGTAGACCCGTTGGCGAGATTAGCGGCAATCCATACGAACAAGACCAGGCAATAGACGATCATGAATCCCAAATACCAGAAGACCAATCGATAGATGCGATCACTGCGATTCAGCAGCAGGAAGGTGAACAGCAGCCCTGCCACGCCGTATGCGCCGAGGATGTCGCCTGAATAGAGCAATACGCCATGTAACAAGCCGCAGACGAGAAGCCAGCCATTTCGGCGCAGCAATAACCCTCGCACTTCAAGCGGGCTTTTTCCCGCTGCCTGTTGACGCATGGCAAGTTGAATCATTCCATATCCGAACATGAAGGCGAACATGGGGTAGGTCCTTGCATGGAGAAACATAAACGAGAGGACATTGTAGATTCGCTCCGATCCCTGCGGGGCTAGCTCGACACCCGGAGCGGAGGCAAAGAGATATCCAGCACAATTGGCCAATGCAATAAACAGCAGCATAGCACCTCTCGCCAAATCCGGCGCCATCGCCCTATCCGATATTTGGACTGGCCCTGAATCCGAACTTTTTGCAAGTGACGATTCATCGGACGGTTCTTTCGTCATGGCTTCATCTCCTTAAAATAATTTATTTAATACTATATTGGATGAATTAATATTCATTCAATAATAGTGGGAAAAAAGCTAGCCGGCTCATCCCACCGGATTTGTAATTCCGGACGCATACACTGGTTTTCACCGGCTAGTGCGAACCCTCGATCAAGTAAGCGGTCAGCATGTCCGCACTTGGGCATACAAATCGATCTCTTAACGAGAGTTTCATTATGGCTAACCCCTGTATCATCGAGAAAAACAACAGGGTCATTTGAAACGGATCGCCGAGGCGTATGTCCCCCATTGACTGTCCCTTTTGAATCAGATTCGCCATTCGTTCGAATAATCCGGAATTGTACGCTTCCGCCATTCCTGGGTCCAAATCACCCATCAGCAAGGAGTGAGCAATTAACACCAGATACTGCGCAGATTCATCACTCCTATTCATTTCGTGCATCATAGCGCCGGATAATTGTTTAAAAATGCTGGACGGGCGCTCATCTGCATCCAGCAATATTTCTATCGTCTTCATCTCGTGGATGGCCGTATTGACTAAATCGCGGAATAGATCCTCCTTCGATTTATAATGCCGATACATCAATCCTGTACTGATGCCGGCTAAGGTGGCTATTTCTTGGACGCTTGTCTCCCTCAAGCCCTTGTGAGAGAACAATTGCAAACCAGCAGAACGGATTTTGGTTTTCGTGATGGAACGTAATCGCCCGTATTGCTCTTGTGTTCGCGGCATCTTATCACCAGCCTTTTTTAAATGAATGATAATTCATTATATGTTGCCGATGATCGATTTGCAATCATTCCTTGATCTTCTTAGGTCAGAACGGAAAAGTGGAATACACGTTGAGTGAGCAGTAACAGACATTCGTTCTTGAACTGATCCCCCATTTATTCGATAATACAAAATATGGGGATGAAGGAAAGGGGATCGTTAGCCTATGTGTCCTTCCTTGTAATGGTTTGATGGAATCCGATCGCATGACCCGGTAATGGCAGAGGCCATTGCTCCGGCTCCTCATGCCGATCTTCAACCATTTCAAGGAATGCGGGCAACCGTTTGATCCACCTGCTGCGCGGATACTTGATGTATCCGCTTTTTATTTAACAGCGGGATTTCTCATCCCCATCCAAAGAACGGTTTTCTCGTCTCCTCATAACGGGAGGTATAGAAATTGACCAGATTACAAAATAAAATTGCTATAGTCACAGGTGCGAGCCGTGCAGGTGGCATTGGGGCTGCGATTTGCCGGGCATTGGCTAACGAAGGAGCCAGCCTGTTCTTTACCCACCTGTACGACTATGACAATGAAATTTATCCAAACGATGCGGATAAGAACTGGCCCGATTTGTTCGCAGACGAACTTCGAAAAATGGATGTTCAGGCGGCACACATGAGCTTGGACCTCACCGTGCCTGGTTCCGCGTCGTATTTGTTGGAGGAGGTCCGGAAATCGGTTGGCCTTCCAACGATCCTCGTCAATAATGCGACGTATAGTGTCGATGCGGATTTCCGCCAATTAACCGAGTCTCTCATCGATGCTCATTGTGCTGTCAACATTAGGGGGACCTTCATGCTGTCCGCCGAATTCGCCCGCATGCTCGAAGCCGAGAAAAAAGCTCGTTCCTCCAATAGCGTGCTCGGCGGACGAATCATCAACCTCACTTCCGGCCAAGGGAAAGGGCCTATGCCAGGCAATCTTGCCTATGCCGCGACAAAAGGGGCCATCTCCGTGTTTACCGAATCCCTGGCCGCAGAGCTAGCACCGCTTCACATTACGGTCAACGCGGTCGACCCCGGTCCTACCGATTCCGGCTGGATGTCCGAAGAGGTGAAACAAGCGCTTCTGCCGCGATTCCCGATGGGCCGAATTGGACTTCCGGAAGACGCCGCCCAACTGATCGCTTTTCTAGCAAGCGACGATTCCCAATGGATAACGGGCGAAATCATTCATTCTAGAGGCGGTTTCTAAAGGAATCTTGTTGCTTAGCTGAAGCATCAGACAAGACTTATCCTTTCGCTCGCGGTTCCCGATCGTTAACACAAAATACTCAAAAATAGGGCCATCCCGCAAAGGATGGCCCTACTACTTGCTGATCCAACTAGCGCGAAGACTCGTACCAAAATGGCCATTCGTCCCACGAGTACGGAAGCCATAGACCGCCAGCCGGCCGCTTCGTTACAAGGATCTTCTGTCTTTCGCCAGCCGCAGAAGCTCGTCTAGCTTCTCTTGCATTTCTTTGTCCGCCTGCTTTCTCCGCTTTACGTAGCCGTTGACCTTCACCAGAGTAACCACAACGGCCACAACGAGCGCCAAGAACAGGAGCTCGAAGACAAACGAACCAAAATGAAACGACATTCCTTCCCCTCCTGGATTCATATCCCCTTATTATGGGAGAAGCAGGAAGAGGATTCAACCCTTGACCGTCGCAGCACAGCCTCACACGTCAGGAGTTGCCCACTGACAAGTGATGCCGAGCTTCGCACGCGAAAGCATACGGAGGCTGGTGCCATTTTTCATTCCAACCGATCTTTCCCGTGCTTCTACCCGTCTAATGTGCTGGAATGAAGAGAACTAGCAGCAGAAAGAAGGGGATCGCTTGCTTAACGAGATGGAGACGATGCGACTCCAGACCGAGGTGCTTTTCAGGCATAACGAAGCCTTGCGGCTGACCGGTCTTAATGAGAGCGATGGAGGCTCCGCCCCCCAAGTGTTTTGGGGATTTACCACATGCGGCAGCGTGCTGCGGTTCCACGACGATCTGCCAGAGGACCTGGTCCGCTCGATCGCCGGACAGGTCGAAAATAGCGAACCGGCCAGCCGGACGATTGCCGCCATTGTGAACCTGCTGAACGAGCGTCAGCAGGTCCAGAGCTTATGGATGGGCCCCGCTTACCGGTTTGCGGAGCTGCCCGTATGCGCCGGCCAGCCCGGCATCACCGGGCTGCCCAAGCGGGTGACGGCAGAGACAAGCCGCTGCCTGCTGCCGTTCTTCCCTTCGCTATGGGCGGATTGGGGGAACAGGGAGCCCTGCTGGATGGTGCTGGACGGGGACCGGGCCGTGTCTGTCTGCTTCAGCGCCCGACAGACCCGGGAAGCGGCAGAGGCAGGGGTCGAGACTGCGGAAGGCTATCGGGGTCGAGGGTATGCGGGCATAGCCGCAGCCGCCTGGGCGAAGGAGATCCAAGGCCAGGGCAGGCTCGCCCTGTACAGCACGTCTTGGGACAATCGGGCTTCTCAAGCCGTAGCCGGACGGCTGTCTCTTGTGCCGTACGGAACCGATCTGTCCTTCTATTGACCGAAGGGTCGTTTGCAGCGGGAGGGGCATCATACCGAGAGCGACAGAAGCTCCCGGCAAGCGGAGCGGAGCAGATCCGCCCCGGAACGAAGCCGGGACGCCTCGGTCTCCGCTCCCAGCCACTCGGGATACGGCGGTCCGTCCAGCTTCCGGTACTCGTACTTCGCAAACACGCGTAGGACGTCTCTTGCATCCTGCACCTGCGTCACCGGTTCCCCGATGAGCAGACGGGACGCATAAGACCTCGCATGGCGCTGCCGGATCTGCCCGGGCGCGGCCTCCATCCGTTCGCGGACCCTTGCATCACTCAAGTTTGCGATCTCGTTCAGGTCGTCGGCCAGCTTCGCTAATCCCTTTTCCGCCGCAGCCCTCTCGAACCGCGTGCCGAGCCGGGTCCAGGATACGTCCCGCAGTCCCCACCCCTCCATGCAGAACGTCCGGATAACTTCCGGAAGCGTGTACAGCGTCCGGTTCGCCTCGCCCAGCTTCTCTGCCGCCAGCTCGTGATCGAGCTGGGCAAACAACACGGCGATCCGGTCGCGCTGCTGGTTCACCCGATACGTCACGACCTCAGGCAGGAAACGGACCGAACGGATCCAGCCGAGCACTCGTTCCGCGTCCCCGTATGGATCGTAAGGCGCTTGCCCGCCAACCCCTTTGTCCAGGATGTGATAAAGGCGCGTCTCCGCCAATGCCTCTACCGCCGGCCCGCTCAGCGCCTGTTCCACCTCCTGTCTCGTCACGTACAGGGTGCCGGCATCCAGCGTCGTGCTCCATCCTTCCCGCTCCCATTGCTCAGCCAGCCGGCTTCGGATCGGACCGATGCAGGCATTCGCCTCCGGCGTTGACAGGATGGGAATGAGATCGACATCCGAGAGCGGCCAAGTCTCTCCTCTGCCGATGCTTCCCCCCAGGATAAGACCCTCCACTCCGTCAATCTCCGACAAGGCCTGAACGGCCTCTTCCGCACGACTGGCGAGTATATCTTTCCACTGGGATAGATAGTCGTGGTCATTGATGAACACTTTCATAGGACATGCTTTCCCCCTCTTTTAAAAGGGACGCCGCCCGTACGGTTGGGCCCCTTTTTTTCTCTTTACTATAGGCGGGATCATTCTGGAAGAACAAGGGAGAGAATCGTTATAGCAGCTGAAGAGGGACAAGAATGCGAAGAAGCATCTATTGTCTAGATGTAAGGAACATTTCTCCTAACGTTATAAGAAGTCACCCAATCTGCTCATTTTGTCCTAACTAGCTTAATTGATTTGAATAGTCCGAGCCGTCCTTCTCCTCCGCCAAAAAAGCCAACGCTTCCGTTATGTAGCGGTCGAGCGGCTGGCCCGTATCCACGATCAGATAGGGCACGTCCGACGGCCGTTTGCTCTTGCTCGTCTCCTGGGTGAGGACGAAGCCTTCTTTCATCTTCGCCGGAACGCCGGCCACCTGGCTGCGCAGCCGGGGGCGCGCCGTCAGGCGCCGGTCCAGCTCCTCGACATCGCCAAGGAAGCATTCGATATACTTGTATGCGGCCCCGTGCTTCTCTGCAAGCGCTCCTCCCTTCGCCAGCATCACCTCATACATACAGGGGCTGTCCAGAATGACGCTCCGTCCCTGCGACAGCAAAAAATCCGCAAGCGCCCAGTCGATATGATACGAGATGTTCCCCGTCTCCTTCGGATCGAGCAGCTCCTCGCTCGCTTCCAAGAGAGCCGTCTTGACGATATCGTGATCCAGGACAATCGCTCCGGTGCGCTCGGCCAGGATGCGGGACAGCGTAGATTTGCCCGAGCCCGGGTACCCGGACATTTGCAGAAAAAACATGAGACTCCTCTCCCCTTCCCTTGTTGGTTTCACCAAATCCCAATTTACCATAATCACCCACCCCCGCGACTTGTTTTCCATGAGAGGCACCCTCAGGAGGGCTATTCGGAAAGCTCGATGGCTGTTCACGAAAAAACTTTTTATTTTTTTCGGCTGCCTGTCGATTTCCCTTTTCTCCATTCGTCGTCCATGTAAAGAGCACAAAAAGCAAAGGAGATACACTTATGAAAACAGTCATTTCCAAAGATGGAACCACCATTGCGTATGAAAAGAGAGGAAGCGGGCCGGCGCTCATTCTGGTAACCGGTGCATTCAGTTACCGCCAGTTTCCCGGACAGGTCAAGCTGGCCGAGCGGTTAGCCGAGCGGTTCACGGTCTACCATTACGACCGCAGGGGACGCGGAGACAGCGGAGACGCCCCGTCCTATGCCGTCGAGCGGGAGATCGAAGATCTGGAGGCCATGATCGGCGCAGCGGGCGGCTCCGCCTACGTATACGGCTTGTCTTCCGGTGCGGTGCTTGCGCTGAAGGCAGCGGCCCAAGGGGCGTCGATCAAGAAGCTTGCGTTGCACGAGCCTCCTTTCGTGGTCGAGGCGAAGGACCCCAAGCCACCGGCCGATTTCGTCCGGCACGTTCAGGAGCTGGTTATCTCGGATCGGCGGGAAGAAGCAATTCGGTACTTCATGACGAAAGGGATGGGAGCGCCGACTTTCGTCCCGGCTATGATGCGCCTCATGCCCGGCACATGGAAGAAGCTCAAGGCCTTGGCTCACACGCTCCCTTACGACGCGGCTTTGCTCGAAGGTTACGCATCCGGCAAACCGCTGGATCCCGAGCCCTGGCGCGGCGTCTCGATCCCTGCGCTGGTTCTCGAAGGTCTTGAGAGTCCGGCTTCTCTGCGGCATGCGGCGCTGGCTGTGAAGAATGTCCTTCCGAACGCGCGGCTGCTCAGCAAGAAGGGGCTCGGTCATACCAAGAAATTGGATGCCGGGCGGATCGCCCCGGAACTGTCTGCCTTTTTTGCGGACCGCTAATTAGCCCCCTGAAACGTCCTCTTACGCTTAAACGACACAGCGTAGAGAAAGATCCTCTTACAAGAAGAAAGGATGATAGGCATGAAGGAATTCCAGAGTCAAACACGGAATGTATGGGGAAGAAAGCTGCTGGCCGGCGGCGTCGCGGTCGCACCGCTGTTCTATGGGATCTCGCTGGCCCAATTTACGCGTGAGGGCTTCGATATTCGCCGCCATGCCATCAGTACGCTGACACTCGGCGATTGGGGATGGATTCAGAGCCTGAATTTCATCGTGACCGGATTGCTCGCCATCCTGGCCGCCATCGGCTTCCGCACCGTCCTCCGAGGCGGGAAGGGCGGCGCATGGGGGCCCTGGCTCATCGGCCTCTTCGGATTGGGTATGCTCCTCGCGGGTCTCTTTCGACCTGACCCGGGACTGAGCTTTCCTCCCGGCGCGCCTGACGGACCGCCGGCTTCGATGAGCGGCCATGCCGCCATCCATATGGCAGCCTTTTGCCTGGCGTTCTTCAGCCTGGTCGCAGCCAGCCTCGTGCTGGCCCGGCGGTTCGCTGCCCAAGGTGAACGGGGCTGGAGCCGATACTGCATAGGCTCGGGACTGGCAGCCATGGTCCTCATTCTAGCCGGAATGGGAATGGGCACCTGGGTGGGCGTGCTGATGGGGATCGCCGGACTCATCGCCTTCGGCTGGGTATCCCTGCTAGCCGGCAGACTGAGCCGCGACTATTCGAGCATAATCCGAAACTTGTAAGCACCTTGTTTATTGAATATTTGCAAAAAAAACAAACCAGAACGATCCAATCAAAGGAGGAACCAACCTATGCGATTCATGCTGATCATCAAAGCAACAACAGATTCGGAGGCAGGCGTTATGCCGAGCCAGGAGCTCGTGGACGCTATGCAAAAGTATAACGAGGAATTGATGAGAGCCGGCGTGCTGCTCGGAGCCGACGGCCTGCGGCCCAGCGCAAGCGGCATTCGAATCTCGTATCCGGAGCCCGGAGGCAAACCGAACGTCCTCGACGGTCCGTTCACGGAAGCCAAGGAGATCATCGCCGGCTATACGCTTATTGAAGTGAGCTCGAAGGAGGAAGCGCTCGAGTGGGCGCTGCGGATGCCGGATCCCCACGGTGGCGGCCAGGGCGAGATTGAGATCCGTCAAGTGTTCGAGCCGGAGGACCTGATGCGCGATCCGGAGACACTCTCTAGAGAAGCCTCTCTCCGCAAGCAGGTGCAGGAGCTGAAGCAAGCATGAGCTTGCCGGCCGTCCACCGAACGATCGACGCGATATGGAAGATGGAGTCGCCCAAGCTGATTGCCCGATTGACGCGTATGGTGAGAGATGTGGGACTAGCGGAGGATCTGGCCCAGGACGCACTTGTTCTCGCTCTGGAACGCTGGCCGGAGAGCGGAATCCCGGATAATCCGGGCGCATGGCTGATGACGGCGGCGAAGCGGCGCGCGATCGATCTGCTGCGGCGGAACAAACGCCGGGACGAGAAATACGCCGAGGCCTCTCGAGAAACGCCGCTGTACACAGAGGACACGATAGATCACTGGTCGTTGGACGGGGAGATCGGCGACGATCTTCTCCGTCTGATCTTCATGACCTGTCATCCGGCCTTATCCCGAGACGCCCGCGTTGCATTAACCCTTCGTCTGCTGTGCGGGCTGACGACCGAAGAGATCGCCCGATCCTTTGTGACGGCAGAGCCGACGATTGCCCAGCGGATTGTGCGTGCCAAGAAAACGCTGCATACCCATAGAGCGGCGTTTGAAGCCCCTACGGGAACCGAGCTTGCAGGCCGCTTGTCCGGCGTGCTTGAGGTCGTCTATCTCCTGTTCAACGAAGGGTATTCGGCAACCGCCGGGGAGCACTGGGTGCGGCCCCTGCTCTGCCAGGAAGCACTTCGGCTGGGACGCATCCTCGCCGAGCTTGTCCCTCAGGAGCCGGAGGTGCACGGACTGGTCGCACTGATGGAAATTCAAGCCTCGCGCTTGCGGGCGCGGTCCGGCGCGTCGGGGGAACCGGTGCTGCTCCTGGACCAGAACCGGGCGAAGTGGGACTGGCTGCTCATCCGCCGCGGTCTCGCAGCGCTCGAGCGCTGCCGGAAGCTGGGCGTGCCGCTGGGTCCTTATGGACTTCAGGCGGCCATCGCCGCCTGCCACGCGGAAGCGCCGACGGCAGCGGAGACGAATTGGATCCGCATAGCGGCCCTCTATGAAGCGCTGTCCCGAACGGCGCCGTCCCCCATCGTCGAACTGAATCGGGCGGTTGCGATCGCCATGGCGTTCGGCCCGGCGTACGGGCTGCAGCTTGTCGACGAGCTCCGTGCCACCGCTGCCCTGAAGGGCTACCATCTGCTGCCGAGCGTCCGTGGGGATTTGCTGCTGAAGCTGGAACGCTTCGCGGAAGCCCGCGAGGAGTTCGAACGCGCAGCGTCGATGACCCGCAATGCCCGCGAGCAGCAGCTGCTTCGAGAGCGGGCAGCAGAATGTGCAGCCAAGCTTCAACCTTGATTAGAGCGGGAGATCGAAGCTTCCTTCGTCATCCTACTAGAAGGAAAGGAGGAAAGTAGCATGCGTTATATTCTACTCGTCCGGGCAACAGCCGGATCGGAGGCACGCGTTCCGTACGGTCCGGACTTCCACCTTGCCAGGGAAGCCTACCTGTCGGCGATGGAGGAAGCCGGCGTGCTGCTCGCCGCAGAAAAGCTGCAGCCTAGCAGCAACGGGCTGCGGCTCGTGTACCACGATCAGGGCGGGTCCCCCGAGAGAGAGATTGGTCCCTTCGCGTTGGATCAGGCGTTCTTATCGGAATACATTCTGTTCGAGGCAGAGACGGACGAAGAGGCCGCGGCGTGGGCGAGCCGGCTCCCCCTGCCCGGCGAATGCGGACAGCCAGAGATCGAATTGCGGAAGCTGGAGGAACCGACTTCCGGATGCGATTCCCGTTCCCTCGTGCTGGAAAGAGAGTTGACTTCCCAGCTCCATATGCTGAGAAACCATTAGCGATAGCAACGGACGGGCAGGGACAGGTAGGGAACGATCCCTCACAGCGAACACACTGATCCGTGCCTAATGCCCGTCTACTCGGCACGGGCGGCCAGCCCGTCCGTTTCTCGCAAGAGCTCCTCCCATAGCGACAGGAAGCGGCTCAGACCGCTCGGGCCGGTGCCGAGCAGAGACAGCGGTCCCTCGATCCGTTCCCTGTACTGAGTGGGCGCGATCGGGAAAGAATCGGCAAGAGCAAGCGCTCCTTTCTCGTTCATCCAGTAGCAGCCGTTCAGGGCAAACAGCACCTGGTTCATGCAGGAGACCGAGCGGAACCAGCAGCCCGCGACATACGCGAGGTCCCCTTTGGCCGCGCCTTTCTTGCCTGCCTCCCAGGCAAAAGAGGCTTCCCAGCCAAACTTGTCCACAAGCGCCTTCCGCAGCTGCGGTGGATAGGGCGCCGTCTTTTGCTTCAGCGCCTCCACCCTGCCCTCCCGCTCCCACAGCATCTGGCAAAGGGCAATCTCCGCCATGTAGACGGCATTCACGAAGCCGTGCGGATGGCCCGGCTGGTAATCCATCGTTACGATCCCCGCCAGACATTGTTCGAGTACCTCCGCTACCTTGTTCAAATCCCGGTAAAGCCAATCCATCGGCCGGCCGTCTACGGTCAGCCAGCCGCCTCCGTTGATCCAAGGCCCCCATTCGCCGGGCTCGGTCACGGCGTCGGCGCGGCGGGCGTCGTCCAGGCAGGCGGACGCTTCCCGCAGTGCTTGCAGATCCAGCCCAATGTGCGGGTCATAATAGATGCCGATATCGACATCGGAGTGGACGCCATGCGTGCCCCTCGCCCTCGAGCCTCCCAGAACGACCGCCTCCACGCCCCGAACCTGTCGAAGCGTGTTCACCGCCCGTTCGATCGTGTGCTGGACTTCCATTGCGGCTTCCCTCCCTTTTTCTCCATCCTAGTAACCGGACCCTGCTCGTGCCTGCGCCCCGTTAAATCCACTGTCTGTCGGCTAGGCTGTTAAGCCTCTTTTTCAACTGGACCCTATTGGCGTATTAATGATGACGGCTGTGACCGGCGACATGCCAGATTCCCTTTATCCAAATAGAGCAAATGAGCGGAATGCTCCCGCACCCGCTCATTTGATTCGCCGCTCCCTGCCGGGATCCGGCGCCTCGCATACTTACCCTCTACTTGCTTCCGGCTTTTGCCCGGTACAGCTCATAATCCCACCAAGCGGCAGAGTTGCCGCTCATCACTTCGGTGACGCCGTTCACGCCGATTGCGTAGACACTGCGGCCGTCCGCATACGCCGAAGGCATCCAGTAGCGCAGTTCCCCGTCTGCGGGCAGATCCGCGATCTTGTGTAGGCTGCCATCCGCTCCTACGCGGAAGAACCCTTCCTTCGCCGTCTCCCTGTCCATGAGCACATACAGACGAGCGACCGCTTCCCGGCCGAGCGGAGCCAGCATCTCCACTTGCTGCTCCGGCCGGTCCCCTCCGATGAGCGTGCTGCTGCCGTCATCGGCCAGCCAAAGCACCCGGCCCCGCTGGTCGGCGTTGCTCGCGCGCATCTCCTTGGGAGCGTAGCTCCACAGCCAGACGCCCCCCTCACCCCGCGCATACCCCGCGAGGTCCTGGTCAAAGCCCTCAAGCTTCTCCGCCTTCCCGTCGCGGATCACGAACAGCTGTGTCTCATGCGGCGTATAAGGCCCCGGAATGAACGTCAGGTAATACACCGTAACGGCGAGCACCGACGTCTTGTCGTCAACCGGCACGTAGCTGCTTCGGTAGAAAACACCCTTCTCCTCCACCGGCTGCTCCGGATTCCGGAGGGCATAGGCGCGGTTTTTTTCGAAGTATGGCTCCAGGGATAATAGCTCGGTCCCCCGGAACAGCAGCTTGTCGTCCTTGCGCTCCAGCTCCTGCCCCCGGTCGGGATTCGTCTGCTCGCTGCGCTGCTCGCGCGCCTTCCAGATCGCGTCGGCTTCGTTCTCCTGAAGATAAGCGGGCAGTCCCGCAAGCGACTTCGGCAGCCGGTACATCCCGCGGCCGTTCAGCTCCGGCGTGTAGAGATATGCTTCATCGTCGTAAACGACCGTATCAAAAAACGGGTGCTGGGCCGTGCGGATCGCAAATCCGGTCTCGCTGCTCCAGCTCGTCTCCCAACGGAAGCTGTCGTTCGTAAACCGCCACGTCATCGGGAAGTATGTGATCCCTTGGAACTCGAGAAGCGGATACGGCTCCGAACCGTTGTCGATCGTCTCGGCGTTGACACGGACGGGAAACGCCGCCACATTCGCCCGATAGCTCTTGCCAGTCTGGAAGCCTCCGCCCTGCTCCATCGCAAGCTCCGTTTTCTCCTCGGCCAGCGCATCGACCGCGAGCCCCGTCTCCGCGTCCCATTGCGTCCGCAGTCCCATCCCTTGCCCGACGTTCCAGGTCATCGGAAAGTAGGTGATATCCCGATAAACAAGCACCGGGTATTTCAGCTGCGTGCTGTCGATCGGCTGCCCGTCGACTGTAACGGCAAAAGAAGGCAGCCGGACCGTCACCTCCTGGCTCTGAGCCGATGCGGTTCCCGGCGCGAGCATGGCTAGCAGCAGCGCTCCCGCCAGCAGTCCACTCCTCTTCCGCCGCATTTTCTTGTTCATTTGGTCCTCCTCCTGCCGCGGCCCGTTATGCTCGGCTTTCATGGATGTGCATCACCCTTTAGACGCGCTTTCTCCCAAAAAGTTACAGCTCCCGTACCTTAACATTCCATGAGCCACCGCACCCCTAAGATCATCAAACAGGAGAGGGGGGCTTCAGCAAGTCCCCCTCTCCTCCGTTTGATTCCTATTTTTCGTTTTCTTTCCCTCCGCGATCTCCCTTCCCCTAATCCACCTTCCGCTTGATTGCCTCGTATTTGGCGAACCAGTCGGGGAACGCCTTCTTGAACGAGACCGGGCGAAAATCACCGTCCGCCTGCTTGACGACGATATGCGTCGTCGTTCCCTCGGCGCAAACCTCGTCCTGCCCGTTCACGATTTGAAAGCCGTAGGTGGTGCGAATACCGGAATTGTCCTCCACCCAAGTGCGGACCGCTGCACGGTCGCCGAGGCGTATGGACTTTTTATACGTAATGTCGAGATTATAGACCGGAGCAAAATACCCTGCCCGCTCCATCTCGAGGTAATCGAACCCTACGTCCTCTATCAGGCGCGTCCGGCCGAGCTCCAACCATCGGATATAGCTGCCGTGATAGATGACGCCCATCTTGTCGGTATCGGCATAGGTCAGCTCGATCTCCTTGGTGGCGATATAAGGAATGGTCATGGAATCAGATCCTTCTCGTTGGTATAGCCCCGCTTCCGTCCGAAGCCGGGACCTGCCTATTCAGCATAACACATTCCCGCAGTAGGAAGCATGCAGGGGGCCTTGCTGCCAGCTTGACGAAACGCGGGACTAGACCGAGCGCTGGCCGGCCGTCGTCTCCTCCGGCAATCCGCTCCGTCTGCCCGGCCAGAACGCAAGACGGCCGAGCAGCACGGTGATCGCGGGCACGAGGAACGGGCGGACGAGGAACGTGTCGAGCAGCACGCCGAGCGCCGTGATGATGCCGAACTGGAGCAAAACCTGGATCGGCAGGGACGCGAGAACCGCGAACGTTCCCGCAAGGATCAGACCGGCCGAGGTGATGACGGCGCTCGTCTGGCTGACGCCCTCTTGGATCGCCTGCTTGAGCGGCATCGTGCGGCTCTTTTGCCAGATGCTCGACACCATGAAGATGTTGTAGTCCTCGCCCAGCGCGACGAGGAATACAAAAGCGTACAGCGGAATGACGTCCTGAATGGCCTCCGTGCCGAGTCCGTAATGCAGAATGAGCCACCCGAGACCGAGCGCCGAGAAGTACGACAGGATCACGGTACCGATCAGGTAGGCTGTGGCAACGATCGAGCGCAGATAGACGAGCAGCAGAATCGCGATCAACGCTATGACGAGCGGAATGATGATCCGAGTATCCCGGGTCGTCACCTGCTTGGCGTCATACTGCGTCGCGGTCTGCCCGCTGATGTGAACCTTGTCCGCCGGGTTCTGGACGCCTGCCTTGGCCAGCGCTTCCTCGGCAGCGGCTTGCAGCTCGGGAATCCGGTCCATCGCTTCGTTGGAGTATGGATTCATCGCGAATTGCACGTCATACGCAACGATGGCGCCGTTCGTCTGCCCTTTGACCGGCTCGCCGACGTGGGCCAGATAGGACAGGCTCTTAAGCGTGTCGCCGAGCGGAACGGTACGGTTCTCCGTCTCGATCATGATTTTGGCCGGAGCGAGCTCGCCCGGCGAAAAGGTGTCCGCAATCGTCGCGAACCCTTCCCGGGAAGGCATATCCCCCGGGAACGAGGACAAAATGTCCGATGTATACTTGATTTGCGGCGAAACGGCCGCGAGTCCCCCTAGCAGGACGACGCTGAGCAGCGCGATCAGCCAGGGACGCTGGACCACGAGATGGCCGATGCCTTTGCTGAACCGTCCGCCCTTCTTGGGCTGCGGCAGCGGCTTGCCCTTGCGCTGCGCCCTTTCCCGCTCCATCTCCGGGGTGCGCGGGATGAACGGAAAGAACGACGCGCGCCCGATAATCGCGAGCAGTGCCGGCACAAGCGTCAGGCTCGCGACAAACATGACGAGAATGGACAGGCTGAACGGCACCGCGAAGCGCACGAATTGGCCGTATCTGGCGGCCAGCAGCGCGAGAAGCGACAGGACGACGGTGAAGCCGCTCATCGCGACGGCGCCGGAGGCATCCTTGATCGCCGCGAACAGAGCTTGACGCTTGTCGCGCTCAACCGCGAGCAGCTGGCGGAAGCGGGCGATCAGGAACAGGCAGTAGTCCGTGCCTGCGCCGAACAGCAGTACGGTCATGATCGAGATCGACTGGCCGTCCGCCGTGATCCAGCCCTGGTGCGCCATGAAGCCGAGAATCGGCGACACGACGAGATAGGCGAAGCCGACCGCGATGATCGGGATGAGGGCCAGAATCGGAGACCGGTAGATGAGCAGCAGCAGAATCAGCACGAGCAGCACGGTTGCGATCAGCAGCGTGAAGTCCGCGCTGCTGAATAGCGCCGTCGCGTCAATCGAGATGCCGACCGGCCCGGTAACACGCGCATTGAGCTCAGCCGACTGGCTGGCCGCCTGGAACGGATCGGCGCCGGCGACGGCCTTGGCCTCCTCCGCCAGCTTCGTCACGCTTTCCTTGAGATGCTCGGCATCGGTGCCTTTGGCAAAGAAGATGGGCAGCACAAGCGTGGTGCGGTCCTCGGACAGCTGCCCCTTCAGCGCCGGAAGCGGCATCTTGTGATACGGAGGGACGAAGGATTGCTCGGGCAGCGGCTCGGCGGTCAGCTTCTCCGTCAGCTTCTGGAGCTGTTGCAGGTCGGCGTCGGAGAGCCCGCCCGACCGGTTCCAGACGATCAGCGCGGGAATGCCGGTTTCGTTCGGGAACTGTTCGTTAGCGAGGCGCTCCGCCTTCACGGACGGGCGATCGTCCGACAGATTGGGCGCGCCGTTGTCCTCCTCTCCGCTGATGGAAGGGAAGACGAGGCTGAGCAGCGCCGCCAGCACAATCCAGACGACGAGTGTCACCCAACGGGTGCGGGGACCGGCTACCCAGCCGCCAAAACGTTCGGCAAATGACTTGTTCATAAGGGTTCCTCCAATGGTTGGTGCTTGGATTGAAAATGCGGTAACATGAAGAATAAGTTTATTATATCTACCGTGCAGTTAATTTTACAAGATGTTTATACAAACCTTCTTGAAAATTCCTGTACAAAGGTTGTACAAGATTAAGAAACCAAGAATGCAGCAAAGGAGCAGGACCGATGGCAGCACCGAACAAACGAAGCCCCGGCCGTCCCAAGCGGGGCGAAGCGGATCCGAAGTTAAAGGAAACGATCCTCCAAACGGCCTCCCGCGCCTTCATGGAAATGGGTTTCGAGGCCGTCTCGCTGGAGCAGATCGCGCAGACGTGCGGCATAACCAAGGCGTCCATTTACTATTACTTTCCAAACAAGGCGGCGCTATTCTCCGAAGCGATCGTCCGCATGATGGGCAACATCCGCCGTCTGACCGCGAGCCTGATGGAGCAGCCGCTCCCGCTGCGCACCCGGCTCGAGCAGGTGGCGGAAGGCCATATGCGCCAGGCCCATCTCGAATTCGAAGGTCTGATGAAGGAAGCAGGCCCCTCCCTGTCCGAGGAACAAGTCTGCAGCATTCGTGAAGCGGAGCGCCTGATTCATGAGGAGATGGCGGAGCGGTTCCGGCAGGCGATGGCAAGCGGCGACATTCGCGAGGCCGACCCGATGCTGCTCGCCTACGGGTTCGAGGCGATCATGATGATGAGCAGCCGCGACCGGCTGCTTGCAAGGTTCCCGTCTCCGGCCGAGGCGGCCAAGGCAATTGTCGAGCTGTACTGGTATGGTCTCGCGCCCGTCACGCGCTAAGCTTGCCATCGTACGGATCTCAAGCAACCAAAAAAAACGGCTCCTTCCCTGAAGGGAAAGAGCCGTTTTGGCATTCGTGCTGGTTCGTATTAGGACTGCGGCTTGTCGCGGAAATCGCGGCGGCGGGCAAGACCGGTAGCGTAGGCGGCGTCGATGACCGCGTCGCGCACTTTCTCGGCAACCACCGTGTTGAACACGCTGGGGATAATGTACATCTCGTTGAGCTCATCCTCGCTCACGACCGAAGCGATAGCGCGGGCAGCGGCCAGCTTCATCTCTTCGTTGATTCCGGAAGCGCGGCAGTCGAGCAGGCCCCGGAACAGCCCCGGGAAGCAAAGCACGTTGTTGATCTGGTTCGGATAATCCGAACGGCCTGTCGCCATGACGCGGACATAGCCTTCGGCTTCTTCCGGCGTAATTTCCGGCGTCGGGTTGGCCATCGCGAACACGATGGAGTCCTTGGCCATTTTCTTCACGTCCTCTACCTTGAGGATGCCGGGAGCCGATACGCCGATGAAGATGTCGGCGCCTTCGATGACGTCCGACAGCATCCCTTCCTCGCGGTTCGGGTTCGTATTCGCTGCGTACCAATTCCACGCATCATGCGCATACTCGCGGCCGGCGACGAGTGCGCCCTCACGGTCTACGCCCACGATGTTGGTCGCTCCGGCGGCAAGCAGCATCTTGGTGCAGGCAATGCCGGCGGCTCCGATGCCGGTCAGCACGATCTTGCAATCCTCGAGCTTCTTGCCAACCAGCTTGACCGCGTTAAGAATGCCGGCCAGCAGGACGACGGCCGTGCCGTGCTGGTCGTCGTGGAAGACCGGAATGTCCAGCTCCTCGGACAGACGGCGCTCGATCTCGAAGCAGCGCGGCGAGGAGATGTCCTCAAGGTTGATGCCTCCGAACGCAGGCGCAATCGCCTTGACGGTCCTGATAATTTCTTCGGTATCCTGGGTATCCAGGCAGATCGGGAACGCGTCGACGCCGGCGAACTGCTTGAACAGCATCGCCTTGCCTTCCATAACGGGCATCGCGCCGAGCGGGCCGATATTGCCAAGTCCGAGAACGGCGGTGCCGTCCGAAACGACGGCGACAGTGTTCCGCTTGATCGTCAGCGTATGCGCGCGGCTCGGCTTGTCGTGGATGGCCATGCAAATGCGGGCGACGCCGGGCGTGTACACCTTGGACAGGTCGTCGCGTGTCTTGATCGGCGTCTTGGCCGTCATTTCGATTTTACCGCCCAGGTGGACGAGGAACGTCTGGTCCGAGACGTTGATGACGCGCACGCCGGGCAGCTCGCCAAGCGATGCGACCAGCTCGTCCGACTTGGAAGAATCGCTCATGTTGACCGTGATGTCGCGCGTGGTCGTCTGCTTGCCGGCCCGCGTGACGTCGACAGCGACAATGTCGCCGCCGCGGTCGCCGATCGCCGTAGCGATCTGTCCGAACGACGTCTGTTCTTTATCGATTTCGAGACGCAGCACCAGTGTGGTAGCGCCTGCTGGGGATTTTTGAGCCATGTTACGGAGCACCTCATTTCGTAAGATCCAAGAATGTAAAGTAAGGGTAGCTTGCCAAGCAGGTTAATGTATAGATTCTACTCATATTGTTCGTTTTGGTCAATTTGATTTTTGGTCCAATTTTGGTCAAATGGATGAATGACCTGGAGGAAACTCGATGTAGGCATACCGATTGACCGGTCGACCGACCCCTCCGTAGCGGATGTCGATCTTCACCCTGCCGTTCTTCTCGAGATAATCCAGATAGCGGCGCGCCGTCACGCGCGCGAGCCCGACGCCGTCCGCCACCTCCTCGGCGGATAGCGCCGTGTTGCTGCGCCTCAGGATGGCGACGATCTGCCGGAGCGTGATGGCGTTCAAGCCCTTAGGCAGCTCCGCCGGCTCGGGGAGCTCCGCTGCGGGAACGCTCCTAGACGCCGCGGAGGGCTCGTCACCGGCCGTTATTCCCGCTTCCCGGCCCTGCAGCAGCCGGTCGAGCCCTTCCTGCGTCACTTCCTCGCCGGCCAGCATGCGCCGGCGCCGCTCCCTATAGTGCTCGAGCGCCTGCTTGACGCGCTCGAACTTGAACGGCTTGATGATATAATCCGCGACGCCTCCGCGGAGCATCGCCTGGATCGTCGCCGCGTCCTTCGCCGCGGTTATGGCGATAACGTCGACCGGCACCTGCTCGGCCCGCAGCCGCTCCAGCGTCTCCAGGCCGTTCAGCGACGGCATGAACACGTCCAGGATGACGAGCTCGGGGCTCAGCTCCCGAATCATCCGGAGGCCTTCGGTACCGCTCGCCGCGATCCCGGCCACCTCGAACCCTGGTACCCGCTCCACGAACTGCCGGTTGACCTCCTGCACCATCGGGTCATCCTCCACGAGCAGCACTCGAATCGCCGTCTCCGTCATGCCCCACGCCTCCATTCCTTGCGAATGTAATCAAGATGCTCGTCCCTTCCTCCGGCACCGACTCGCACGTCAGCTCGCCGCCTCCCTTGCGCACGATTCCGCTGACCAGATGCATGCCATATCCCCGCTTGCCCTCGGCCTTGGTCGAAAAGCCCTTCTCCGTCATGCGGAGCCGCGTCTCGTCGTCCATGCCGATCCCGTTGTCTTCGACAAGCAGGGACAGCGACTGCTCGTCCTGCGCCAGGCTGACGAACACCTCCTTGTCCGGCCGGTCCGTCCGCTCCAGCGCATCGAACGCGTTCTCCAGTACGTTGCCGAGAATGAGCACCAGATCGTGATGGTCGAGGTTCGACGGGAACGCTTCCAGTTTGGAGAGCGGATCGAGCTTCACCTCGATGCCCAGCTCCTTGCCCCTCCCCACCTTGCTGAGCAGCAGGCCTGAGACGCTGGCGTCAGAGATGCGCTGGGTCAAAAACCTCGTCAGCTGCTCCTGCCGCTCGGTGACGTCGAACAGGTAAGCCAGCGCTTTGTCGGGCTGTTCGAGCTGTAGCAGGCCCGCGATCGTATGCAGCTTGTTGCGGTGCTCATGGTTCTGAACGCGCAGAGCGTCGACAAAGGCACGGACGCCCGTCAGCTCCTCGGCCATCTTGGCCACCTCGGTCCGGTCCTGAAAGATGGCGAGCGCCCCGATTCGGCGTCCCTGGACCTGCATCGGCACGCGGTTGCTCCAAATCAGCTTGTTGCCGACGATAATCTCCTGGTTATAAATCGCCCGGTCCAGGCGGAGAATCTCGGGCAGCCGGCTATCCGGGATAATCTCCGTAATGGAGCGGCCGATGACGTCTCCCGTAATGCCGAACACTTCCTTGGCCTTGTCATTGAAAATCGTGATCCGCTCTTCCATGTCGATGGCGATCACGCCTTCGTGCATCGCGTGGAAGGCCGCCGTCCGTTCCTCCAGCACGCGGGCGATCTCGGCAGGCTCCAGGTCGAACATCTGCTTCTTGATGTGTCCAGCGAGCTTCCAGGAGCCCCATACGCCGAACAGCAGCGACAGGAGAAGCGTCAGCGTGATCGGCGCCCGGTTGTCGGCGATGAGCTCGCCGGTCGTCGGCAGCAGCCGGCCGGCCATGACGACGCCGACCTGCTCGTGCGCGCTGTTCATGACCGGCACGAAACCGCGCAGCGCCGTCCCCTGCTCGCCCTTAGCCTTCGTCTGGAAGGTGTGCTCGGCAAACGCGGCCTCGGCATCTTCGCTGCGGAACACGTCCCCAATCCGCTCCGCCACCGGATGGGACAGCCGAACCCGATCCATATCCATAACGACGATATACGTCATGTCGTTGATAACCCGGATCCGGTCCGCGACGGGAGCGATCGCTTCCCGCCGCTCACCGGTTTCCAGAGACTGCCGGATGTCGGGCAGCTCGGCGACGGTTCGGGCGGTTATCATGACGCGCCTGCCGATCTCCTCTTCCTTCAGGCGGATCATGCTCCCAAGCAGAATGATCCCGCTGATCAGCAGAGAGAAGGTCACGATTCCGAACGACAAGATGGCGATTTTCCAGTTCATCCGCAGACTGCTGAGCCTCATTCTCGTCTCCCTCCCGTCCGTCCGGCTTCCGATTCTCGCCCGCACGCGTTATAGTTTAGAGAGGACAGACGAAGGAGTCTGCCAGTTCCCGCTACCTGCAAGTATAAGATATTTTGACCCGTTAGCCAAAATAGAAACCGAATTCACGACTGGAGGTGCCGCCATGAAAACCGGGTGGGGCATGGCCCTCTTCCTCTGCATCGGCCTGCTGGCCGCCATCCTGGTCGGCTTCCGCCCGGACCTGTCCGCCGCCGGCAAGCTGGGGTATGACGAGGACCAGGAAGGCCTGAAGGACAAGATAATTGTCAAATTCAGCTTCGTCGTCGCGGAAAACACGCCCAAGGGGCTCGCCGCCGACCACTTTGCGAAGCTGGTGCGAGAGAAGACGAACGGCAAGATCGAGATCCAGCTCTATCCGAACGGCATGCTGTATACCGACGACCAGGAGGAGGTCGAGGCGGTCCGGCGCAACGACGTCCAGATGATCGCCCCCGCTTCAAGCAATTTGACCGCCCTGCTGCCCGCCTGGCTTGTGCTGGACTTGCCCTTTGCTTTCCGCGACAGCCAGGAGGTGAGAGCGGCGTTCGACGGGGAGATCGGCCGCCGGCTGTTCGCGACGCTGGAGAGCAAGAACATGAAGGGACTCGCCTTCTGGGAGTCCGGCTTCCGCCAGATGATGGGCAAGACCGGGCCGCTCGTCCGGCCCGGGGACTTCGCGGGCCAGACGTTCCGCACGCTGCCGAGCCGGGTGCAGGAGCGCATGTTCCAGAGACTCGGCGCGCGTGCCCTCTCGCTGCCGTTCAACGATATTTACCACAACCTGGAGACCGGACAGGTTCAGGGGGTGGACAACACGATGTCCAACATCTTGACCAAGCGCCTCTATCAGGTGGAGACCTATTTGACGATCAGCAATCACAGCTACCTCGGCTATCCGGTCATCGTAAACCGGGACTTCTGGCAGCATCTGCCGGAGTCCAAGAAACAGGTGTTGACCGAGGCGCTGCAGGAAACCGGCAGGTGGATGAGCGACTTGTCGGACAGCAAAGACCGCGAAGCGCTGGCTGCCATCCGCGCTCAGGGCCATCTCCAAATCCACGAGCTGACGGAAGCGGAGCGAGCGGAATGGCGAACCGTATTGGATCCGCTGTACGAGGAGATGAAGCCGGTCATCGGCGAGGAGCTCGTCTCGCTCGTCCAGCAGCAGCGTGGGGCCTCGTCCCCGGCCCGATAGCCTTTTCCGGCCTTGTCCGGAAAGGGCTTTTTTGTATATCCCGTCAGACAAGCGGGTTACCTTAACAACCAAAAAGACCAATATGACCGGAATCTTGTTCCGGACCGTCCGCCTCTTTACAATAAAGCCACAAAGGAAATGAAGACGCTTTCAGTCCGGGGCGTCCTGTGCAGGCCCAACGAAACGAACGTATGAGAAGCCTCCCGTTTTCCGAATCTTAATAAAGAGGTGCTGCAGCATGAAACTTTCGTTCAAAAACCTGACCGTGCAGGTCGTCATCGCGATTGTGCTCGGGATTCTGACCGGCTACTTCTTCCCAGCCTTCGGCGCTTCGCTCAAAGTGCTCGCCGATATCTTCATCAAGCTGGTCAAGATGGTCATCCCGCCCATCGTCTTCTTCACCATCGTCTCCGGAATCGCCGGAATGGGCGACCTCAAGAAGGTCGGCCGGATCGGCGGCAAAGCGCTGCTCTATTTTGAAATCGTCACCACCCTCGCCCTGGCGATCGGGGTCGTCGTCGTCAACCTGGTGAAGCCGGGCGCCGGCATCAACATGAGCGCTGCGAGCGGCGACGTAAGCAAGTATACGAAGGCCGCGGAGGAAACGAGCCACGGCTTCATGAACTTCCTCATGAGCATCATTCCGGACAACATCGTCGCCGCCATGTCGAAGGGCGAGCTGCTGCCGATTCTGTTCTTCGCCGTCCTGTTCGGCCTCTCGATGGCGGCGATGGGTGAGAAGGCGAAGCCGGTTCTCAGCCTCTTCGACAAGCTGACCCAAGGGTTTTTCGGCGTCGTCAACATGGTCATGAAGGTGTCCCCGATCGCCGCATACGGCGCCATGGCTTACACGATCGGCAAGTTCGGCCTCGGCTCCCTGTTCTCGCTCGGCAAGCTGATGGGTTCGGTTTATATGACCATGTTCCTGTTCATCGTCGTCGTGCTGGGCGGAATCGCCCGGGTATACGGCATCCATATCTTCAAGTTCATCAAATACATCGGTGAGGAAATTCTGCTCGTCCTCGGCACCTCATCGTCGGAGTCGGCGCTGCCGAGCCTGATGCGCAAGCTGGAGAAGTTCGGCTGCTCCAAGCCGGTTGTCGGCCTCGTCGTCCCGACCGGGTACTCGTTCAACCTGGACGGCACATCCATCTACCTGTCCATGGCCGCCATGTTCATCGCACAGGCTTACGGCATCGACCTCACCATCTGGCAGGAGCTGACGCTGATCGGCATTCTGATGCTGACCTCCAAGGGCGCCGCCGGCGTCACCGGATCCGGCTTCATCACGCTGGCTGCCACACTGGCCGCCTTCCCGATGATTCCGGTCGCCGGTATCGCACTCTTGCTCGGCGTCGACCGGTTCATGTCCGAAGCCCGCGCCATCACGAACCTGATCGGCAATGCGCTCGCCACCGTCATCATCTCCAAGTCGGAGAAGGAATTCACCCCGACCGAGGATGCGGAAAGCGTCCTGACTGGGCCTGTAGGCGCGGAAGCCAGCCGGGCGTAACCGGAAGGCCTCCTCGGCTCCCGATTCCTCACCCCCTCTTTTCTCTCAGACTCCCTCCCCCCAGAACGCCCGGACCGCTGCCAAGCGGCCGGGCGTTCGCTGTTTCTGCTGTCCGCCAAGCATAATAAAACGAATCCTATTATAAGGAAGGAATAGGATTGAAAGCAGTTACATAACCAGGTATAATTACCTCCGATTTGGCCCTTTGTCCCTTTCGGATGGTTGCCGGCAGGAAGCTCCGGCACAAGCCTTGTTACCCGGAGAAAAGGGAGAACATCCTTCGAAAGGTCGATGCTCCCCCATTCTTTGGTCAGCTGCGACGTTGCCGGCCGGGCTGCATCGCGGATAGGGTCGCCGTCGACGGTGGGGCGCCCGGCCGCTGCAAGGAAGAAGAAGAACGATCCCTTACTTGAGCAGGAGGAATGCGACCATGCAGCACACGGCAATCGACTGGCAGGCAAGCTGGATCTGGGGCGGCGAGGCGGAGAGCCCGCGCAACGAATGGCACTGTTTCCGCAAGTCGTTCGAGCTGTCCGAGACATTTGACGGTGAGGCTTCTCTCTCCATTACGGCGGACTCCCGCTACGTCCTGTATGTCAACGGCGTCCAGGCGGGAAGAGGACCGGTGCGCAGCTGGCCGTTCGAGCAGTCCTATGACACCTATCCCGTCGGCCATTTGCTGAAGCCGGGCAGGACCAATACGCTGGCCGTGCTCGTCCAGCACTACGGCGTGTCCACCTTTTACTATGTGCGCGGCAAAGGAGGCCTTCTCGCCCAGCTGGAGATGGGGAACGAAGCGGGCGGGGTGGCGGAGCGCATCGGAACCGACCGGTCCTGGCGGACGTCCCGCCATCTGGGCCAGGACCCCCGGGCGCCCCGCATGAGCTGCCAGCACGCCTTCTCGGAACGGATCGACGGCCGAGCCTGGAGAGAGGATTGGCATGAGCCGGACTACTCCGATGCGGACTGGGCCTTCGCTGTGGAGCTGGGCAAAGCCGGCACCGGACCATGGCGCGCGCTGAAGCCCCGGGAGATTCCGCCGCTGACAGAGCAGCCGGTCTACCCGGTGCGCATAGAGGCGATGAGCCGCGTCTCCTCTCTCCCCTGGACGGCTAATCTCGAGCTTCGCAACCAGCTGGCACCAGGCAGCGAGGACAACGCCAACCCGTATGTTTACGCGGGCTATGCCGCCACGGTCATCCGGACGGAAGCCCCGTGCCGGGCCGTGATCGGGTTCGCTTACGTGCCGCCCCATTTTACCGGGCTGATCCTGAATGGAACCCGCTATGCCGAGAAAGAACTGCGCGCCGGCAAGGCAGAGCATTACTTGCATGCAGAGCTCCGCAAGGGGGACAATCTGCTCCTCCTCGAGCTGGCGGGGAACGATCACGGGCGGGGCATCTTCATGGGAATCGACTGCGACGCCGGCTTCCGCCTCCTCTCACCCCTCGAGGACGGCGGGCTCTCTCCGTTCGTCACGCTCGGGCCGTTCGAATGCTATGAATATATCGACCACAAGTTCAGCAAAGCCGACCGGGAACGAGAACGCATCGTCTCGGCGTGCGCCGATCCGGCCGCTTCGCTGGATGTTCTCGCGCCTGAGGATGCGCGCAAGGTAGAGCAATTCCGCGAAGCGGGCCAAGCGGCGGACCCCACAGCGCTGCTGCAAGACACGAGCAGGCTGCGCCCCATGCCGAGCGCCTTCGTCAGCCCGGAATCCGTCATGACGCTCTCCATCTGGAAGAAACGAAACGAGCCTCTGCCCGTCCCCTCCGCACTGCAGCTCGCCGCAAGCGCAGCCCCGGTATCCGCATCCATACCTGCTTTCGAAGGGATGGATACGGAGCTGATCTTCGACTTCGGCGGGCAAACGGTCGGCACCGTAACATTCGAAATCGAGGCCGAGGCTGGAACCATCGTGGATGGCTATGGATTCGAGCATATGGCGGACGGCTGGATCCAACACACGCATTATCTAGACAATACGTTCCGTTACATTTGCCGGGGAGGCCGGCAGCGGTTCACCTCCATGGTTCGGCGCGGCTTCCGTTATCTGGCGGTTACGGTTAGGGGTGCCACCAAGCCGGTGAAGCTGCACGATCTTCACCTCATCGAGAGCACGTATCCGGTCCCCGAGGTCGGGCAATTCCAGTGCTCCGATCCGCTGTTGAACGAGATCTGGCAGATCAGCCGGAGAACGACCAAGCTGTGCATGGAGGATACGTTCGTGGATTGCCCGGCCTATGAGCAGACGTTCTGGGTCGGCGACGCCCGCAACGAGGCGCTGGTCGCGAATTATCTGTTTGGAAGCGAGGAGCTCGTGCGCCGCTGCCTCGAGCTCGTTCCCGGCTCCCGGGAGCAGACGCCGCTGTACGTCGATCAGGTGCCAAGCGGCTGGAACAGCGTGATTCCGAACTGGACCTTCTTCTGGGTCATGGCCTGCCAGGAGTATTACGTGCGGACGGGAGACTCGGCGTTCGCCGAATCGATGTGGTCCCATGTCTCCTTTACGCTCGATCATTATCTGCAGCTGCTCGACGAGCGCGGGCTTCTCAGCATGGACGCCTGGAACTTCCTGGACTGGGCGCCGATCGATCAGCCGCGGGAGGGAGTCGTCTCCCACCAGACCATGTTCCTGGTCAAAGCTCTTCGCAGCGCTGCCGAGCTTGGAGAGACCGCGGGAAAAGGCGAACAGGCAGCCGTATACCGGGAAGCCGCCGAGAGGCTCAAGGAAGCCGTGAACCGGCATCTGTGGTCGGAGGAAAAGCAGGCTTATCTCGACTGCATCCATACGGACGGCCGCCTCTCCTCTATCTTCAGCATGCAGACCCAGACGGTCGCTTATCTGTGCGAGATCGCCGAGGAGGAGAGAAAACGAACACTCGAGAAATATCTGCTCGAGTCTCCGAAGGACTTTGTGCCGATCGGCAGTCCGTTCATGTCCTTTTTCTATTACGAGGCGCTCGCCCGGATGGGCGAGTACCGCCGGATGCTGGATGACATGCGGCTGCAGTACGGGCAGATGATCGATTACGGCGCAACCACCTGCTGGGAAATGTATCTGAAGCGGGACGCCGGCGGCGAGGTCATTCCGACGGAGCTGACCCGGAGCCACTGCCATGCCTGGTCCGCGGCCCCCGGCTATTTTTTGGGCGCCAGCGTCCTCGGCGTCCAGGCGGCCGAGCCGGGCTGGACCCGGGTGACAATCGAGCCGCAGCCAGCCGATCTGCTCTGGGCCAAAGGAAGTGTTCCGCTGCCCGGCGAGGGACGCATAGACGTCGCTTGGCGCGTGCTGCGAGCCGGGCACCTCGCGATCCAGGTTACGGTACCCGGCGGGATCGAGGCGGACGTCCGGCTGCCTGCCCGATACACGGGCACGATTGAGGTTCGCAAGCTGGGCGCTGCACCGGGCACGCTGCTCCAAGCGCCTGCCGGTGTCTCAGGGGCTCTCTAACACGGGTTAAGCGGCGGCTGGCCGTATAAGGCTCTAAGACCCTCTAAGAGGCTCTTGGGGCCGTCTAACTAGGATGGTCAGGCGGATGCGGATTCCGAGAAATTGCGTTAAGATGAGAGGAACCGAGAACGAACGGGCGGGAGCCACTCTCTTTAGCCTGACACAGCCTACGAAGGAGCTGAACACCATGTGGTCCACTACCCCTCTTACCGAACTGCTCTCCATCCGCTATCCGCTTATCCAGGCCGGCATGGCCGGCGGCACGACGACGCCCGAGCTGGTCGCGGCCGTCTCCCGGGCGGGCGGCCTCGGCACGCTCGGCGCGGGCTATCTGACGCCGGACGCGATCCGCACGGCGATTCGCTCCATCCGGGAGCAGACCGACCGGCCGTTCGCCGTCAACCTGTTCATCCCGGAGCCGTATTCCGTTGATGATACGCAGATCGCGGACACCCAGCGCCGGATGGCGGGAATCCGCGCTAAGCTCGGACTGCCCGAGCCGCAGCTGCCCGCCGCTTTCGCCGAGTCGTACGACGCCCAGCTGGCGGTCGTGCTCGAGGAGCGCGTGCCGGTGTTCAGCTTCACGTTCGGCCTCCCTGCGCCCGAGGAGCTGGCTGAACTGAAGCGGCTCGGCATCGTCACGATCGGCACGGCGACGACGACCGCCGAGGCGGTGCAGCTCGAGCAGGCCGGCGTCGACGCGATTACGGCGCAGGGCAGCGAAGCCGGCGGCCACCGCGGGACCTTCGCCGGGCCGCACGGCGAGGCGCTCGTCGGCACGATGGCGCTCGTGCCGCAGGCCGCGGATGCGGTGCGCGTCCCAGTCATCGCGGCCGGCGGCATTATGGACGGCCGCGGGGTTGCGGCGGCGCTGGCGCTTGGCGCGGCGGGGGCGCAGCTCGGCAGCGCGTTCCTCGCCTGCGACGAGAGCGGGGCGCATCCGCAGCACAAGGCGGCCGTGCGGGCGGCGGCCGACAGCGGCACCTCGCTGACGCGCGCCTTCTCCGGCAAGCCCGCGCGCGGCGTCCGCAACGCGTTCATGGCGGAGCTGGACCCGGCGGCGGATACACTGCCGCCGTACCCCGTCCAGAACGCGCTGACGCGGGACATCCGCCAGGCGGCCGCCAAGCGGGACGAGCCCGCCTATCTGTCGCTGTGGGCGGGCCAGGCCGCCGGTTTGGCGCGGACCGGACGGGCCGAGGCGATCGTCGAAGCGCTCGTCCGCGAGACTGAGGCGGTGCTCGGCCGCCTGCGGTAGGCTGTGCGGGCGGACGCCGCCGTTGGCGGGCGCAGCATAGTTGGCCTTGGCTGCCCCGGTTTGCCAGTCCTCCTTCTCCGTCTCCCACTGCACACGGCATGAATACCCCGATCCCTACCCGGGATCGGGGTATTTAGCCATTTAGCATGGACTTTTAAAAATGCTTTTTCGCAACGTGACAAAAACCAAATTTCACCACCATACAGTTATTAAAGCTGGCTAACGAGTGTTTGGGGCCTACAATACGCCAACAAGTGGGTGAAAAAATGGAAATCGATGAAAGAATCAGTGTGGTTCCTTACGATGAAAAGTGGAATTCTTTATTTCAAAGCGAAAAGGCTAATCTATTGAAGGCTTTCGGAGAAGATGTTATAGATATCCAACATTTCGGAAGCACATCTGTACAAGGAATGAGTGCAAAACCGATTATTGATGTCTTAATTGGCGTCAAAACGCTTGATTTAAACCTCTCTGTCACGAACAATCTACTAGAACAGGGTTATGAAGGATTTGGAGAAATAGGTGTGGGAAGATTATATTTTCGGAAGTGGCAAGAATATTCCTTTAATCTTGCTGTCGTTATATGGAACGGAGAGCAATGGGTAAAAAGGGAAGCTCTTGAGCCATTGTCAGCAAGGATGGAGATCACGCTTTCCTAATTTCTGAACCATACACTTGCGAGGCAAGTGAAGCAGAAATCCCCCGGTCCGGATACGGATACGGGGGATTCGGTATGCATAGGTAGACCGCCTGTGCCAGCCGGTTGGCCTAGACCAGCTCAAGTACAGGCTGCTCACACGCCGAGCCGGGCACCGGAATGGCACGGCCGCCGGTGCGGACAAGCGTATAATATTCGTACGGACAAATCACCTTGTAGTCGCCTTCCATGACGCCGGGATAAGCTCGGTTCACCGAATAAATTTGGCTGCGGTGCGCCTGGAGCGCCCTTCCCTTGCGCGTCCGGAACGCCCGGATGTCGACACGGGCCGTGATCGGGCACCGGTCGGACGGGCCTCGGTCCTCGCAGTAATCGTAATAGTGAGGGATGGAGACGAACCACAGATCGGGTGGTTCCGGCAGCAGCGGCTCCGTTCGCTTGACGGCTTCCTCCACCGCCCGGGAGATGGCGATATGATCGGGATGCCCGGTTACGCCGTCCGGCGGAAAGGTCACCACCGTGTGCGGCTTTAGTCCTGCGATCGTTCCGGCGATTTGTTCCGACAGCTGGCGCACGCACTGTTCGGCGAGCGCTCCGTCGGGATAGCGGTACAGTATAACTTCCTTGATTCCCAGCACCTCTGCTGCCGTTCTCAGTTCCGTTTCCCGGTGGCGGGCCTTTTCTTGTCTGCAGGCGAGCGAATATTCGCCCGATTTTCCTTTGCATCCGGAGGTGGCGCACACCAGGTACACGTCATGTCCCCGTTCGGCGTACTTGGCCATCGTCCCTCCGCAGGCGAACGATTCGTCGTCTGGATGCGCGAATACAAACAAAATGGTTTTGCCCATGTCAAACGATCCCCTTCTTAAAGTTCCCCTTTGTCTATCCTCTCTCTATACCGTACTCTTTCTCTATCAACTTGTCTATGTGGATTGTCCCAAAAGACGCAGTCCCTGCGCGATAACGCCGTAAATCGGCTCCTTCTTGGCCTCGTCGATCCGGGCGCCAGGCGCGGCCTGACGGATGCGTTCGGCCAGCCTGCTGCGGACCAGCGTGTCGTGCTGCAGCACGCCTCCCTGGAGCACGACCGAGAAGACCCGGTCCTTCATGCCCAGGCGGTCGATCACCGCCTGCGCTCCCTCGAACAGCTCGTCGGCAGCTGCCTCCAGGATGGAGCGTGCAGCGGCATCGCCCGCGCGCTCCGCCTCGCTGACGAGCCGGCTCAGCTCCGCTGCGCGATCGACGCTGTAGTCGGCGGAGTATACCCAGTTGAACAGCTCCTCCTCCGACGCGAGGCCCAGATGCGCGAGCAGCTTCTCTGTCAGCGCCGTCTGGACGCCGCGTCCGTCAAAGCCGCGGAGTGCCGCGGTGACTGCCTGCTTGGCGATCCAGTAGCCGCTGCCCTCGTCGCCAACGCGGTGGCCCCAGCCTCCGGCCCGCGCGCTGACGCCTTCCGCGTTGATGCCGTACACGATCGAGCCGGTGCCGGCGATCAGGAGGACGCCGGGGTCGCCGCCCGTCGCGCCGAGCAGCGCGGCCAGCCCGTCGTTCTCGACGATCACCCGGCCGGTGCTCACGCCGGCTTCGGCAAGCGCCTCGGCAACCAGCGATTCGACGATGTGCCGGTCATACTCCGTGTCAAGACCGGCCAGGCCGAACACCGCGCACGCGACATGAAGGGTCTCCCCGGCCGGCTCGCCCGCGGCCGCCGCTTCTCCCGCGGCCGCCCCGGCCGACTCGGCCAGTGCCGGGGAGCCTTCGGGTCCGTCGGAGGCGGCGGCCAGCTGCCGCTTGGCCTCCCGGATCGCCCGCGTCAGCTCAAGCGCCGCCGCGTCCCGGCCAGCCCCCTGGTAGTTGCAGGAGCCCGCGCGGCCGGTCGCCAGCATCGCCCCCGCCGCGTCGGTGAACACGGCCAGACATTTGGTGCCCCCGCCGTCCACGGCAAGAAGTGGGACTCTGGCGGTGTTCATTGTGCTTCGCTCCAGCCGGCCAGCGTGCGGTCAAGCTCCGCCAGGGCACTGGCCGTTTGGCTGCGTGCGGCGGCGAGCCATTCTTCCTCGCTCCGCTGGCTAGCTCTGCGCTTCTCGATCGTACGCCGGATCTCGGCAGGGGCGGGACCGCCCGGCAAGGTACGAATGGCAACAAAATGCTCCGGATCCAGCGCGAGACGCAGCTGCTCCTCGCTGAGCGCCAGCTTACGGCCGATCACGGCCTGCGCCGCCTCGTTCACCAGATCGAGCGTGATCTCGCTAGCGGCACGTCCCTCCGCTACCCCGCGCTTCACGACGGCGCTGACGATGTGATGGGCGTTGCGGAACGAGAGGCCGTCGGTACGCACCAGCGTATCCGCCAGCTCGGTCACGATCGCGTAGCTTCCCTCGGTCCGCTCGCGGAGGACGTCCTTGTTCACGTCCATCGTGCCGATGACGCAGGACAGCAGCCGGTACATCCGGTCGAGCACGCCAAGTGCTTTCCACGCATACGGCTGCATGTCGTCCTCGGTATCGACGATATCGCCAAACGGCGTATTGTGCATCATCGTGAGCACCGTCTGGGTGTTGCCCACGCAGCTGGACAGTAGGGCGCGCATATGCTCGAACGACACCGGGTTCCGCTTTTGCGGCATGATCGAGCTGATCTGCACGTACGGGTCGGCAGCGCGCAGAGCGCCGAACTCTTGGGTACACCAGAGCAGAAAATCCTGCGTCGACCGGCCGAGGTTGATGGCGGCGAGCTGGACCGCCGTCATGATCTCGCCCACATAGTCGGCGCCGCCGATCGCGTCGTAGGAGTTGTAGATCAGCTCGTCGAAGCCGAGCAGCTGCTGCATCCGCTCCCGGCTGATGGCGAAGCCGGAGGTCGTCAGCGCAGCCGAACCCATACTGCTCCGGTTGCAGTTCGCGTAGGCAGCCTGCATACGCCGGATGTCGCGGTCCAGCGAATCCACAACCGCCATAATATAGTGGGCGAGCGTCGTCGGCTGGGCCTGCTGCGTATGCGTATAGCCGATCATGATCGTATCGGCGTGCTCCTCCGCGAACGCCAGAAGCTGGCTTTTCAGGGCGAGCGCCCCATTCAGCGTCACGAGCAGCTTCTCGCGCAGCACCATCCGGTAGATCGCGATGCCCATGTCGTTGCGGCTGCGCGCCAGGTGCAGATTGCCTGCGATGTCGCCAGCCGCCTCGAGAAGTTCATGCTCAACCTGGAAGAACAAGTCCTCGAACTGCCCGGTATACGTCGACTGCCGCAATGCCCCGAGATCGAGGCCGCGGAGCGCCTCCGCGATGCGTTCGGCCTCCTCCCCGCTCACCAGTCCCTGCTCCTTCAGCATAATGAGATGCGCCTTGTTGATCGCCATCATCGGATCGAGCAGGTTCGTCTTCGCTTCCTCGAACGCCGGCTCCAGCACCGCCTCCGTATAGGTGCGGCCTGGGAAGCGCGCTCCTTCTTCCTGTAGGATTTGTTCCCGATTTCTCATGTTGTCCAGATCCTTTCTCGAAGTTCTATTTGGTTGCCGGCGAAACGGCCGGATTCGTCCGGGCAATTCCCCTTGCAGCGATTCATGCTGATCCGGACCCGGATCCTTCCGGGCCCGTTCCTCCCCCCTCCAGCCAGCGGGCCAGGAGCCGGTTCAGATTGCCGCTCACTTCGCCGGCAATCCATTCCCCCGCTTCAAGTGAGATCTGGCGGATGGACCCAGTATAGCCGTTCCAGCCTCGGGGCGTGCCCTCGACCAGCACGTAAGGGAGACTGGAGAGCGGCGGTGGAGCCGCCAGCTCTTCGTCCTCCTTGCGCACCTCGACCAGCTCGGGATGGAGCGCCTTGACGGCCGACATCTCATAAGGGCCTCCATGGCCCCGGCCCGTCGTCCCGGTGAACAAGCCGAGCTTCTCGGGCGCATCGACCGCCGCCATCTGCCACCAGTTGACCAGCAGCAGGCTCGCATCCTTCCACCGCCCGGTTATCTCCTCCGCGACTGTCCGCGAAGCGCCGATGTTGCCGTCGTGGGCGTTCAGAAGCAGGATCCGGCGCAGGCCGGTCCGGCAGATGCCGTCCAGCACGGCAGCCAGGTATTGGTGAAACGTGTCCGGCGGAACCGCAATCGTCCCGGGATAATCCGTGGTCTTGCCCGGACAGGCCGTATAAGGGATCGCCGGATACAGAAGGGGCCGGAGGGCCGGGTCGATCCGCTCCGCGAACCCCTGCGCGAGCAGCAGGTCCGTGCCGAGGGGCGAATGCGGGCCGTGGTACTCGATACTGCCGAGCGGGACAACGGCGAACTTCGCTTCCCGGAAAGCCTGCTCGGCCTCCCGTCCGTGGACTTGAACGATGTGCATCATGGTCACCTCCTTTCGCTTAGCAGGCTGCCGGCTCCACTGAATCGAGAAAGTCGCTGTCCGGCTTGACCTGGCGTACCGCCATACCCGGCGGTTGAAGCAGGCTCCTCCTCTCTTTCTTGCCACCGTCCGGAAGAAGGGAACGACGGAAGGGCAACGGTACGGGGCACCACCCCGCACCGTTCCCAACCGCCTCCTTCCGCTCCTTACGGGGTAGTCCGCTCCGGACGCAGCCGACCCGGCCGCGTCTCTAGCGATAGATTCTTTAAGGAACCGCTACCGGCTCGACAGCGGGCGCCGCGGCCGGAGCTGCTGCGACCGCGCCGTCCTGCTTGAGGCTGACCATGTTGACGAACATCCGGATCGCTCCCGGCACGAGACTCGGCAGCTCACGGTACCAGACGAGCGAGCTGTACGTATACGTGCCCTTGCCGTAGTCCGCCGTCAGGAACGTGCCGGTGAATTCCTTCTCGCCCGGGTCGCCGTTCGAGATGAGCTGGGTGTACTCCTTGCCCCACTCGGACGGGTTATAGGCGGAGCGGTCCTGGATCCAGTTGTCCCAATCCGCATCGGTAATTTTGTTCGGCACGTTGAAGATCGGATGCTCCGGAGCCAGCATCGTCACCTTGGAGGCCTCGTCCGTCACGCGCCATTCGATGAGCGGCTGGCCGATCGTGATCGGATACGGGGCGAGCTCCGGCTTCCATTTGTCCTCGGGCTTGTGGTATTGGACGACCAGGTTGCCGCCGTTTTTGGCATAATCGAGCAGCCGCTGGTTGCTCGGGATGAGCTCCGGCCGGAAGGCGTAGGCTCGGATGCCGAGCACGATGGTGTCATACTGGGACAAATCGCCGAACTGGATCTCTTTCGCGTCCAGATTCGTTACGTTCACGCCCACCTGGCGCAGCACTTGATCGATATTATCGAAGCCGCTGGAGATGTAGCCGACCTTGAGCCCTTGCGGCACCTTAAGGTCGAACGCCTGAATGGCGAGCTTCGCCGGCTTGACGTAGTACGTCTTGCCGATGTGCGGGTACTGGATGACCTGAACCGTCCGGCTGCTGTCCGATTTGCCGTCGCCTGCGATCGCCGACAGGCTGTAGCTGCCCGGCTTGACGCCCGCCGGAGCCTTCACGGAAAATTCAACCGCCTTGGTTTCGTTCTTGGCCGCGAAGCTGATCTCCTGAACAGCAGGCTCTACCGTCCAGCCCTCCGGCGCCTTCAGCGTCACGCTCGCTTTCTCGGCCCCCGGCGTGTAGTTTGTCGCCGTCACCTTGACGGGCACCGCGTCTTCCGGCTTCAGCGTATTGAGCACTGCCGCCTCTGGACTAAGCGACAGGGCGACCGGCGGGAGGACAGCTACTGCGTTGTCCGGCACCGCATGCAGGGAAGCGGCCGTTCCGAAAGCGGTGTACTGGACGTCCGCCGTGACCATCGGCTCTGCGTACGGATTGAAATCCGTCGCCTGATTCGGCACGGTCACCTCGAATTCCGTCTTCACCGTCTCGTTTCTGCCGAGCTTGCCGAACTCTGCCGTTCCGGCCGGCTTTGCGCTCCAGCCCTCAGGCACGTTCAGCTTCAGGCGAATGCCGCTCAGCGCTGCGCCGCCCCCGTTGAAGGCGGTCACGGTGACCTTGGTCTTCTGTCCCGGAACGAGCTCGCCGGTTTCCGGCTTCACCTTCACGACGACCGAGGCCGCCTCCTGGCTCGCTTTGTCCAGCTGCTTCTCCTTCACGCCGAGCCGATGCAGCAGGTCCGTCTTCACCGCATCGTCCAGCGACGACGCCTTCACCTGCTCGACCGCGGCCGTGACGTCGGCTTTCATCTCGTGAACCTCCCGCGCCACCTCGGCGAACGCCGGATAAGCCGCGATGACTTCGTCCGCATCCTTTTGCAGCGTCTTCAGCTGCTTCGCGATCTTGTTGTCCTTGCCCTTGGCTTCGAGCTCCCGGGCGAGATCGTCGAACGTGAAGGCGATGCCGCCGAAGAACGACGTCTCCGGTTTGTTGCCCGCCTGCTTGCCGTTCGCCGAGCCTTGAAGCTTGTAGTAAGCATTCTTGGGGCCTTCGTCCACCTGACGCCCCATCCCCTGGCTCTTGTGCATATACCGGGATTCCTCTCCCAGCTGGGAATACGAAGCCCCGTACAGCTCGTTGTATTCGCCGACCGGCAAAGCGGCGTCATAGGCTTTGTCGGAGCCCGGGACATACAGCTTCTTGGGCTGCCACGGAGCGAGCCCTTCCTCCAGCTGCTTCGGGAATACTTTGGGATCTCCTGCATCCTTGAACGCCCGCTCGGTCAGCACGTTGATCGCCCGGTGATGGCCGTGCGTCGACGGCTCGTTGAGGAACGCCGGAATGAGAACGTCCGGCCGCTTCTCGCGGATTTGCCGGATGAGCCGCTCGTACGCGACGTCCTCTCCCCATTTGGCCAGCGTCTCGTCGGGACTTTTGGAAAACCCGAAGTCATAGATCGGATCGTCGAGCTTCTGGCTCAAATTCGCGAGCGTCACGTTGGTGATTTTGGACGCCTCCTGAAGCTCGCGCGTCCGGATAATGCCGAGCGCATTGCCCAGCTCGCTGCCGATTTCATTCTGGCCGCCCTCTCCGCGGTTGGCAATGACACTGTATGTATCGACGCCCAGCCCCAAAGAAAGATACGCGAGTGTCGCGCTGTGCTCATCATCCGGATGGGCACCCGTGTTCATGGCGCTTGCAATGGTGGTGAGCGGCTTGATCGCCTTCCATAGGTCGACTACACCCCGGTCGGCGGACGCTTGCTGCGGTACGGCCGGCATCGCCAGCGTGCCCGCCAGCGTCAGACTGATGGACGCGGCCACCCACTTTTTGGTCTTACGGTTTGCGCTTGCTTGACTCAATCGTTTCTCCTCCTTCAAGCGTAATGGCGGCAGGGCCTTGCGGCACCCGCCTATATCATTATCGCGGGACGCCCCCGTAAAAGGAGGACGCCGCACGCGCAATGAACCAATCCACGTCTTGCAGTCGTACGAAAACGTCTTGCCGTCAGTTCAAGAACAGCTGACCGTATTGTGCTCCCGTCAGATCGCCGAGCCGGCGTTGCCGCCGGTCAGCTTGCGGGAGACATAAAGCACAAGAATGATCATTACGATCTGGAGCACCCCGTAGGCACAGGCGGTGCCGAATTCAAACGCGTACATCCGCTGGAAGATCTCCACGGAGACCGGCGTCGTGCGGTTCGTGTAGAGCAGAATCGAAGCGACGAACTCGCCGATGCCCTCGACGAGCGCCAGCAGTGTGCCCGCCAGAATCCCGCTCAGCGCCATCGGGAAGACGACGCGGCGGAACGTATACCACCAGGAGGCGCCCAGATTGCGCGCCGCCTCCTCAACCGACCGGTCCGTCTGCATGAGCGTTGACGAGGTCGAACGGAAGATGAGCGGCAGATGCCGCACGAAGTAAGCGAGCGGCAGGATCCAGAAGCTGCCGATCAGCACCTGTCCGAACGAGAAGACGTTCGGCTCGCTGAACGCGGTGATCAGGTTGACCGCTACGACGGTGCCGGGCAGCGCCCAGGGCAGCATAATCAGAATATCGAGCAGCGTTTTGCCTTTGAAATTCATGCGCACGATGGCGTAGGCCGCTGCGACGCCGAAGATCAGGTTGCCGATCGTCGCTGCGATGCTCATCTTGAAGCTATTGGCGATCGGCCGCCAGGTCTTGCTGTCGGTGAACAGATCCTTGAAGTGGTCAAGTGTATAGGAAGGCGGCAGCACCTGTGTCGTCCATTTGCCGTCTTCGGAGAAGGCGAGCAGGACGATGACCAGAATCGGCAGCATCAGGATGAGCACACCCAGGAAGGACAGCACCATCGAGACGTATTGGCCGGCTTTGCTCTTCACCTCGGTACGGTGAACGCTGACGCCCTTGCTCATGTTCTGGTAGTTCCGCGCGCTCTGGTACCATCTCATCAGGATGAGGAATAGTATCGAGACGATGGATAGAAGCGTCGACTGTGTTGCCGCCATGTCGAGATCGCCGTTCGTGCGCGACAGATAGATCTGCATCGTCATGGTCCGCTCGATTCCGAAGATAAGCGGCGCGGTGTACGAAGCCATCGAGATCATGAAGACGAGCAGCGAGGCGGCGACGATGGCTGGTGTCAGCATCGGCAGAATGACCCGGCGCCAGATCGTCAGACGGCCCGCCCCCAGATTGGCCGCCGCTTCCTCAAGCGACGGGTCAAGTCCTTTGATCGCCGAGGAGGCCGTCATATAGAAATAGGTATACATCGTAAACGTATGGACGACGAGGACGCCCCAGATACCCTTGAGCGTAAAGGGCGGCTTCTCCAGATGGAGAAGATGCTGCAGTCCCCGCGGAATGATGCCGCTCGAGCCGTACAGAAACTCAAAGGACAGCACCCCGATCAGCGGCGGCAGCGCCATCGGCACCAGAACGAGCACCGACAGCAGCTTGCGGCCCGGAAACTCGTAGCGCTCCAGCAGGAACGCCATCGCGACGCCCACGATGCCGCACGTAAGAACGCTCAGCACGGAGATGTAAACGCTGGTCCAGAGCGCCTCAAGGTTCGAGGTATGCTCCAGGCTGAAGAATTTGGCATAGTTTTTGAGCGACAGCGCGCCGTCCAGCTTGACACTCTGCAGGAATGTCTGGAAAAACGGATAGATGACATAGGCCAGCAGGATGAGGAACAGCGGCGCAATCAGCACATAGACGAAGTTCGGCGATGTCGTGATCGAGGTCCACCTGCCGGTCTGTCGGACCGGAGGCGGGGTCAGTTGCGGTTTGTTCATCGGCTTGGTTCGCCTCCTTATCCTACAAAATAGATGCTCTCCCGCGGCACGATGAAGCGGATGGTCTCATCTCTCTCCCTCATCCGGTGTCCCTGGCCGACGAACATCGCTTTCACGGCAAGAGGACCTGTCTGTGCGATATAGTTCATGCTGACGCCGGTGAACTCCGACAGCACTACCTTGGCCGTTATGGCGTTCTCGCCTCCCTGCTCGGCGGCGCCCGCTTCGTGAATCGCCTCCGGCCGGACCGACAGGGTCACCTTTTGCCCTGCCGCGAGCCGGCACTCCGGCGAGGCGTTGACCGCCAGGCCGGTCAGCACCAAGTCCGGGGTCAGACGGACGCGGATCTCGTCGCCGCCCGCCTGTTCGACCGTGCCCTCCCATAGATTCGACTCGCCGATAAACGACGCGACGAACTGGTTAACCGGCCGGTTGTAGATGTCGTGCGGCGTGCCGATCTGCTGCACGACGCCGTCCTTCATGACCATGATCCGGTCGGACATCGACATCGCTTCGGATTGGTCGTGCGTAACATAGATGGTCGTGATGCCAAGCTCCAGCTGCAGCCTCTTGATCTCCTGGCGCGTTTCCTCGCGCAGCTTAGCGTCGAGGTTCGAGAGCGGCTCGTCGAGCAGGAGAATATTCGGTTCGATCACCAAGGCGCGCGCCAGCGCTACCCTCTGCTGCTGACCGCCCGACAGCTGGTCGATGCGGCGGTCGCCGTAGCCGTCCAGATGCACGAGCTTTTGGGCGCGCGTCACCTTATCCCGAATCTCCGCCTTGCTTTTTTTGCGGACTTGGAGACCGAAAGCAATATTCTCGAAGACGGTCATGTGAGGAAACAAGGCGTAGTTCTGAAACACCATTCCGGTATTGCGTTTGTTCGGCGGCATGTTGGTCACGTCGCGGTCTCCGAACAGGATGCGTCCATCGCTCGGGTAATAGAATCCGGCGATCATGCGGAGGGTCGTCGTCTTGCCGCAGCCGCTTGGCCCGAGGAACGTAAAAAATTCGCCCGGCTTGATGCGGATGTCCACGTTTTCGACGCCCTTGGCCCCGCCGAACTGCTTGCTCACCCGATCCAGCGTGACTTCTATCATATCCAGTCCCCCTTGTTTTTTTTGCACTTTGCGAAGATGCTTGCTTCGTCTTAAGCCGGACTGCCCGTTTCGGCCTGCCGTGAAACCGGAGCCGTACGGAGCCGGCGCCGCGCGCCGGTCCGCTCCGCTCCACATGGCCAGGCGGGGTTGCCCCCGCCTCGCTTCAAGCGTTACTTCTTGCCTTTGCCTTTGATATTCTCATCCCAGTACTGCATCCATTCCTTCTCCTTCTCCGCAAGCACCATCCAGTCGAGCTTCAGAGACTTCGTATCCAGATTTTTGTACCAATCCGGGAACTGGTTCTTGTCGACGTCGGTCCGGGTCGGAATCTGGAACAGCTTCTCGGCCTTTTCCTTCAGCTGGTCCTTGTCGAAGAGGAACTCATAGAACTTTTTGGCGGCGTCCATATTTTTGGCGCCCTTGACGATGCCTACACCGTCCACGAGGATCGGCGCACCGCTGGCCGGGTAGATGTAGTCGAACGGCTGCTTCTGCAATTCTTTCTGAATCAGGATATCCTGCAGGTTCCACAGCGACAGCGTCCCTTCCTGACGGGCCATCTTGAGGTACAGCTGAGTCGGATCCTGGGTATATTCCTTCGTATTCGCATCCAGCTTCTTCAGCCAGTCGTAGCCCTTCTGCGGGTTGGCCGGGTCTTGCCGGTAGATCATCGCGTCGTAGATCGTTCTCATCGTGCCGGAAGCGAGGACGCCGCGGATCAGAATCTTGTCTTTCCATTTCGGATCAAGCAGGTCGTCCCAATCCTTAGGCGCATCCTCTTTCTTGATCGCCTGCGAGTTGTACATGATGACCTCCGGCAGCAGCATCTCGCCGTACCAGCGGTCCTGGGCATCCTTGTACTCCGCCGGCACGCTGGCCGCAAAGCTCGGCTTATACGCTTCTAGCAGCCCTTCGTTGGCCGCCGTAATGAAGGAAGACTGCGTGCCGCCCCACCAGAAGTCGGCCTGCGGATTGGCCTTCTCGCCGCGTACCCGCTCCATGATCTGCTGGGCGCCCATCGTCATCACTTCGACCTCGATGCCTGGGTTCTTCTCTTTGAACTTCGGAAGGATCTGATCGACGACGTTCTTGTCGCGAGCCGTGTAGATAACCAGCTTCTGCGAGCCGGATTTGCTGCCTCCGTCTCCGCCGGATGCGGCAGGCTTGCTATCGTCTCCACCTCCGCACGCCGTCAGGCCGACGGTCATGGCGGCGATGAGCGACAAACTGGTCCACTTCGTCCATTTCATATTCATCGTTTCGTATTCCCCCTATACCTATAGTAATTGCCTGCTGTCAGGACATGCTGCCGGGTATCGCGGATGGGTACGCTTCCAATACGCTGTGTACGGCGCCGAGCATCCCCGCCCTCTCGCGCAGCGCTGCCTGCCGGATCTCTGGCAGCACCGGCACCCACTCGGACAGCAGCTCACGGATCCGGCTGAGACCGTTCTCATCCAGATGAACCATCTCGCCGCTCAGAATGAGCATTTCCGGATCCAGCACACTGACGGTGTTGGCGATGCCGGAAGCCCAGCTGCGGTACACTTCGTCGAGGAGAGCACCGGCCTTCCCGCTGCCGCCGGCCTCGAGCGCGAGCAGCTGCTCCAGGACGCTGATGCCGGGATCGACAGTGAGGCCGAGCAACTTCGCCTTGTGCTGGATGCCGGGAACCGAGAAGTTCTTCTCGAAGACGCCGAACTCTTCCTTGCGGCGGCCCGGCGCTTCTCCGATCCGCATGTAGCCGATCTCGCCGGCCGCCTCCTTGCTGCCGCGATACAGCTGCTTGTCGATGATGATGCCGGCCCCGATCCCGGTTCCTACATACATATACACCAGACTGGAGACGCCCGCCCCCGCCCCGCCGAAAAACTCGCCGAGCGTCATCATGTTGACGTCGTTGTCGAGCACGACGGGCAGGCCGAGCCGTTCCTCGATCTCCTTCCCGACCGGAAGATCCATCCAGCCCGTACTCGGTGCATAGCTGACGGTGCCGCTGCGGCGCTGCGTAATCCCCGGCAGGCCGACGCCGATACCGGTCACCCGGCCGCGGTCGACGCCGCTTGCAGCGAGCAGCCGGGCGAGGGTCGTCTCGAGCGCCCGCAGCGCCGATTCGCCGTCGACGGGCTGGGTGAGCCGGGTATGCTCCTGCGCGAGGAGCTCGCCCTTCATGTCGGCGACCGCCATCTCCAGCTCGCTGCCCTCGAAGACGGCCCCGACGACCGCGTACGCCTGCACGTTGTACTCGAGCAGGATCGGCTTGCGGCCCCCCTTCGATACCCCTGTACCTACCTCTTGAATGAGTCCTTCCTGAATCATCTCCTCGACGAGCGAGGAGACGCAGGGCCGGCTGAGCCGGGTTCTTGCCGCCAATTCTGCTCGTGACAAGCGGGGCTCCTTCCGCAGCTGGTACAAGATGCCTTCCCGGTTCATCTGCTTCACGAACTTGGTGTTGCCGGTTCTCCCCCTACTGATCACGAATGCTTCCACCACCTTACTTAGTTAAAATGACTAACAAACTATTTATTATAAAGTATATGAATCCGCTTTCTTCCTGTCAACACCTCTTCACAAGAAAAATTCCGACCCTCACGCGAGGATCGGAATGCGTCGGTGGGCTTCAGCCTGCCCCGGCCTATAGCCCTAACATTGTAAGTTTTTGGCTGCGAAAAAGAACTTCAGGCACATGGCACTAACGGAGTCCGGAGACGCCGTCCGTTAATGCAGCGGAGCCGCGCCGAGCGCTTGCTGCACGCGCGTCACGCCCTGCGACATAGCATGGCCGCCGCCGAGGGCAGCCGCCACCGCAACGGTCTCCATCACCTCGTCCGGTGAAGCCCCCTGGGAGAGCGCCTCCTGAACGTGCATGAAGGTGCACACCTCATTGTTGCTGAACAAGCTGATGCCAAGAGCGATCAGCTGCTTTTCCTTCGCTCCCAGCTTGCCCTCCGCAAAGCAGGCTCCCGTGAAGGCGTGATAGGCCTCCGCCAGCTCGGGTGCTCGATCGGCCAGGTGGCCCATGCCCTCTTTATAGGCCGTCGTCTTAGCGTTCATCTGCGTCTGTTCGTTCACATTCGCTCCTCCTTTGAATCACGGCTGACAGCAGCCGTCTCTCTCTGCATTGGTATGCCCAATGGGGAGAGAACCCTATTCGCCCGGGATGCAGCTGCCGTCTAAGCGAACAACCCAAAGAGGAGCGGAAGGATCACAACGGACAGCAGCAGGACCGCTGCGAAGGCAAAGGCAAAATCGCCCAGAAACGAAGTAAGGCGCCCGCTCCGCCTAGCATACCATTCCGACGCGAGCAGCACGCCTACCGTGACGAGCGACAGCCGGATCGCAGGCTTGAGGAGCGCAATCAGGTAGGAGCGGCTGCTCAGCTGGATCGAGGTCCAGCCTCCCCCGCTGCCCACCACCTGCACGCTGTCGTCCACATACAGCACGGCCAGAAACAGGCCGATGAGGAAGCCGTACACCGCTCCCTTGACCAGTCGGCGTTCCATGACAGGTCCCCCCTTCTCCGGCCGGCTCTTGGCCGGCCAAACGTCTTCGTCCATTATAGCAGATGAGCAGGGGCCTGCCCGTGCGATTATCTAATCAGCCTGTTCTAAGTGATAACTTTCTTTTTAAAAAAAGAAGACCCAGGACTCCTTTAAAGTAAGGGTCCTAGGACTTCTGCTTTGATTTTATTTTACTAAAGCTCTCACAATCACCTTTGCAGCCTCTGCTCTAGTAGCATTTCCCTGAGGGTTAAAGGTGTTATCGGGATAGCCAGTAATGATTCCTGCATTTGCTGCTGCAGAAATAGCTTCTAATGCCCATGGAGAAATGTTGGCACGATCAGCGAACTTGTCCACTAGTAGCTTGAAGATGAATGGCTCTAATGTATTTCCTATTTTAGCATACGAAAAAACGTTCCGGCGCTAATTCTTATGCATGCTGATGAGAGTACGGATATCCCTCGTCAAAGCTTCAAAGGCACGTTCTGAAACGGAATGCTGTCCGTGGCCGTTTAGGTCCAAATGCTTTAATGAATCCTCCAGCATCTTGACATACTGCGATATGCGACCTGCCTCCAGATGCCTCTCAGCTTGCCGGATATCATTCCTGACCATTGTCGCCAATGCGGGTGAAAGCTCCTCGTTTAAGATAAATCGATCGATGAGCTGATACACCGATTTAAGACCTGGTTGTTCTCCTCCTGGTTGCTCTCCTGGTTCAGTTGGATCAGGATCACCAAGTGATCTATTTTTTAATACAACAGCATCTACCCAACCAGATCCACCAGATCCAGATGTCACATTCCCAGGCCTAGTTGGCCCTGCTTTTGGCGGGTTTATGGATATCCATCCATCTGGTCTATATTGATAGCCGGGATCTATCTCAATAATACTACCAAAAGGAAGATCTTCCCTCGAAAATAGCTTTGATGCAATAAAGTATTTGTGATTGGTTGCCGTACTATTTTCTGGGGTTATTAACTGCGCACCTAATGGACTTGTGGATTGCCAATAGGCGTTGGGCGTTGGTTCCCAATCCATCTCAATAAGTGCATGATTGTCCCTTTCTGAAGGTACATAGATTCTAAAGTGGGATGCAACATCCTGCCAAATTTCTCTAATATCTTGGGTGTTGCCTTCTACTGCAATATTAAACCCGCGATACTGATAATCGCCCCACCAATGTTCATCGACGACGACCTGTTTGTCATCCTCCTCGGGAGCAATGATAGTAATTATATCTCCTTTTTTTAAGGTAACTTCTTGATCATTTAAGAAAGTCATGGTTACATCGCTCATCGCAGATCCACTTGCATCCCGTTTTAGCGTTCCAACGGACTTACCATTTAACTCGATTTCATATGTGGTTCTTGAGCCGGCAGCTAACACACCGATTTCATAGCTACCATTTCCAAACAGCTTGAGGTCATCTACTCGAATATCGAACCTCTCGCCCGACATTAAAATAGCGACCGGTTCCTCATTGGGTGGACGTTTTTCATAATAATCTTCACCTTCGTACCACAATAAACCATTTAAGTCATCCTTTAAATCTAAGTCGGCTGGTTCGGATGTATAATCAACAACAGCCTTATGAGCTTCCTGCTTTAATACAGCCAATTCTTCGTCAGATATCCCAGCCGGTCTGAATCTGTTTTCAGAAATGCTGTTAGCTGTTAATGCTTCATACCAAACAGCAGCAAGTAGATACCTGCCATGGATATAGTTTGCATGATAACCGTCTCGGAAAAGGCTTTTTCCACCTTTTATTGGGTCAAAAAGCTCATTAGTTCTTGCATTTTGCATCGCTAGTCCACTGGGGATCACCTTCACATTTCCTAGTTTTTTAGCGGCAAGTTTGTAAGCTTCTGATACTTGGTTAAACATTACGTCAGGGTCTCCTTGAAAACGGATAAAGCCATAGTGACTACTTCCCTTTTCATATGCCCATGTTTGATGAACAAGCATTTCTGCATTTGGAACTCTAGTTTTGACGTAATTCTCGAGATTCTGTAAATAGGGATCATAGGTTGAAGGAATACCACTGAAGTGACTAGCTTGCTGCAACGAAACATAGTCCCAATCATCGCTTTTTAGTATACGGTCAATTGTAGCTCCATCGGAAGTATGTTTTACCCCATCCTTATATTCCATATAGGAGTATGCTGCTCTGTTCTGTGAAGCATTCATCCAGTGCTCACTCAGCGCCGAGCCGCCTATGTACAGAATACCAACCTTGATATCTACTCCATCCGCTTTCGCCATTGATTGTAAATACGTGAATGCGTCTTCACTAAAGCTATTTCCAATCGCTAGAAGTTTAAATGCGGGTTTCCCATCATTATGGTCCCCGCCATCATTGCTTTCACCATCTGAAGGTACATAGATTCTAAAGTGGGGGACAATTTCCTGCCAAATTTGTCTAATATCTGTGGTACCGCCTACAACTGCAATATTAAATCCACGATACTGATAATCGCCCCACCAATTTTTGTCGACCACTACTTTTTCCTTTGTCACATTGCCTGGCCTAGTTGATCCTGCTTGAGGCGGGTTTATGGATATCCATCCATCTGGTCTATATTGATAGCCGGGATCTATCTCAATAATACTTCCAAGAGGAAGATCTTCCCTCGAAAATAGCTTTGATGCAATAAAGTATTTGTGATTGGTTGCCGTACTATTTTCTGGTGTTACTAACTGTGCACCTAATGGACTTGTAGATTGCCAATAGGCGTTAGGCGTTGGTTCCCAATCCACCTCCATATACCCTTCAGGGGCTGTTGCTGCTGCCTTCGCGCTTTTGTCGGGTGAATAGACTTGATCACTCACGGAAACCTTCGTACTATCCACTTGTGCAAATGCTCTATTGGGTGAATAGACATCACCACTTGCGGAGGCCTTCTTACTATCTACTTGTGCAAATGCCCCCAAAATAAGGAATACAGCTAGACTTACTAATAATGATCGTACTAATCTTGATTTTCTTATCATGTATTCATCTCCTAACTATATTAATGTAAGCACTTTCATTTCCAATTCTACTATGCCGCTCCGTTTATGGGTAGGCTCATTTAGGTAGGTCGTTTTTCTTATATAGGGCGTTCCGGATCCCCGGGTCGGCACCGGAATGTCGGGCGCGACTTGAGACGTGAACCATTCCTGATTGTTTGGATACGCTGCCTCATTCCAAGTTGTAGCCCGTTTTTGCCGAAACAAAAAAAAGAAACCCTTGCGGATTCCTTTTAGACGGATGGAATAGTTCCTTGGATGCGGCGGAACTTGATATACGACACAATTCTCCATGGAATGATATAGCCGAAGGCGACCATCATAAAGAGTGCCATTTTCCCCATAGGATCTATGTTTGTCAGTTCTTGCCTAAGGATAAGCCGGATAAGCAAAATTCCGACGAAGGCAACGACAAACCCCCAGTTTTTCTTTGCGTAAATGCGGTTATCTTCCCTCACCTCGTAGCTCGTCGTCCAAATCAGCGGGATGGAAAACACCATCCCGATTCCAAAGGCGATCCAAAATTCCCACACAGGCTCAGACACGTCCGGATTGAAGATTAGACTCATTCCTGGAAGCATGAACAGCATCGGGATCAAAATCCGAATACCGTTTCCGCGGATCGGGCGATACATACTTCTCGTTCTTCTCCATAACACCAAAGCAGCAACGATGACAATCACAATATAAATTTCGTTTCCGTTCATTTGCGAACTCCCCCCGGGGTTAGAGTATTCGTTAAAAGATCTATTTTTCCTCCCTGCCGCATCTGTTTTTTTCCAGCACAAGGGCACCGCTCGTCCCTGGCTCCGGTATCGTCCGGCCAGAACATGCAAAAAAGCCCTGCTCTTCCACACGGAAGAGCAGGGCTGTAGAGCCGCCGACGGTTAGGCAAGGCGGAGTGACCGGTAGACTTTGACGATACCTTCCGTCACTTCCTCCAAATCCTCGTCGGTGAGCAGCGGGCTGATGGGAACGAACACCATTCGGGGGATCAGGTCGACGGCGCGCGGACACATGTCCTCCGTGTACCGGATCGGGTTCTTGAACGGCGCGTTGAACGGGAAACTGTCCTTCTCCGCGGTCCGCTGATGGAACAGCTGGGGCACCATATAGACCGGCCGCCCGCCGTAGAGTGTATGCGCGGTAATATTCTCTGCCGCCATCGCCTGCATGAACCGTCCGGCCGCTTCGGCAGTCGGAAGCAGCAGGCCGAGATTGGAGCCGATGTCGCCGTCCTCGTCGGGAGACGAGCGGAAGACGATGCCCGGCAGGCGCTCCTCCAGCTGCCGCTTCAGCTTGCGGTGGCTGCTCTTCATGGCGGCGATCAGCCCTTCGAGCTTGTTCCACTGCTCCACCAGAATCGCCCCGGTCACTTCGCTCATCCGGTAATTCTGGCCGACGAACGCGTCCGTCTCCTCGTTCGGCTGCAGGCCAAACCGTTCCTTGAGCTGTGGGCGGACGAGGCCCTGATCATGGTAGCGTGCGGCCCTCTCGTACAGCTTGGCGTCGCGGGTGACGACGGCTCCGCCTTCGCCGGCTGTCAGAATCTTGTTCATCTGGAAGCTGTAGACGCCCAGCTCGCCGAGTGTGCCTGCGGGTTTGCCCCGGTAGGAGGTCCCGAGCGACTGGGCGACATCCTCGATGACCGGAATGCCGTGCTTGCGGGCCACGGCCAGAATTGGATCCATGTCGCACGGATTGCCGAGAATCGGAACCGTGATAATCGCCTTGACCTCGTCATCAATCACCCGCTCCAGCGCGGACGGATCCAGATTCAAGCTCTCGTCCACGTCGGCGAATACCGGAACTGCGTTGGCACAGACGACCGCTCCAGGCGTCGCTAGGAACGTAACGGCCGGCACGATGACCTTGTCCCCGTAGCCGATGCCTAGCGCCTTGAGCGCGACGACGAGCGCTGCCGTACAGGAAGTGACGCCGAGCGCGTACGGAACCCCAAGATCCTGCATCATTCTTTCCTCAAGCGCGTCTACGGCACCCAGCGGGTTCGCTCCATAGAAGCGAAAGGGAGACTGGGCCCGGATGACCCGCTCGGCATACGCCGCCTCTTCCTCTCCCATGACGACCGCTCCCGGGTAGTTCGGCGGCAGCGGCTTGCTGCGCGCCGGCTTCCCTCCGTCTAGCGCCAGCTTCTCCAATTGCTTCTCCATCGTTCACCCTGCTTTCCTTGTATTTGTATACATTACCTGTCTTACAACTTGTATTATCATGCGGTTGCCTTGATTATACCTCGGACCTGGCCGAATGAGAACGGGCGCGGGGCGTCTTTAATACGGCCAAAATTCGCAGCCGCCGGTAATCCCCGTACCAGCAGCCGTCCCGGTACAGCTTGGGCCTCGCACGCTCCTCAATCTCCCGGTACGCCTCTTCCCGCTCGCTTTCCGTCAGACCGGCGAAGAAGATGCCTGCGAAGGTGTCCAGCCAGTTTCTCAGCCCCCGATCTCCCTCCGGCAGCGGTGTGGGCCGGTCGAAGTGCTCCGCGGACAGGACCCGGAACCCCTGCCGCTCCAAAAGCGACGCGTACTCTCCGATTGTCGGATAATACCAGGGGTTCCGGGAATCCGCGTCGATGCCGAACCGCTCCTCTAATACGCCCCCGATCGCCGAGACGATCGCGCTTACGTTGTCCGCTCCCCCGAATTCGGCGGCGAATCTCCCGCCGGGACGAAGATTGGCGGCTACGGCCTCGATCACCCGCTCCGGCTGCCGCATCCAATGCAGCGCCGCATTCGAGAAGACGGCATCGAAGGGAGCATCCGCCCGATAACTATGCGCATCCTCCACAGCGAACGGAATATGCGGATAGTTGGCTTTGGCTGCTTCGATCATCTCCTCGGACAGGTCAATCCCCTCCACCTGAGCGCCCCGGCTTGCCAGCTCGTTCGTCAGCGCTCCGGTGCCGCATCCGAGGTCAAGCACACGCTCTTCCGGCCGAGCGTCCAGCAGCTCGAGCACACCTGCCCCGAGCTTCGCAACGAAGCCCATCTTTCCGTCGTAGTGCTGCGCGTCCCATTTCTGTTCCTTGCTTGTCATCCCTCTCATCCTCCTTCGTCATGGCTCCATTATCCGCCAACCAACTATATAGGTGAAATATATAATATGTATAATATATATAGATTTTGCCTATAAGAAAGCAGGAGCAAGCATCCACCTTAGAAAGGGTCCTCAAGGGAAAAAGCCGCTCTCCCATAGAGAAAGCGGCTTTTTACGATGAGGGGGAGGGCTTTATGCCCGCCTCTTCTGCCCGGATTCGCTCATAACGCGCATATGTATAACGGTACCCGTTTCGGTCGCCGGTCCCCCCTGGCTCCTCCGAGACGAGCCGCCATTCGTCCGGCTCCCAGGCAGGAAAGAATGCATCTCCTGAGAATGACGCGTCGATATGCGTCAGATACATCCGGTCTGCCAGGGGCAGAAAGAGGCGGTAGATCTCTTCCCCGCCTATGATGAACGCCTCCGGCGCTCCCGCCGCCAGCGATGCCGCTTCACCGGGACCGGCCGCCAGACGGCAGCCGGGCAGATTAAGCCCCGAGCTGCGGGTCACCACAATGTTGTCCCGGCCCGGCAGCGGCCGGCCGATCGATTCGTAGGTGAGCCTTCCCATAATAACGGGCGCTCCCATGGTCACCCGTTGGAAATAGGCCTGTTCCTCCGGCAGCCGCCAAGGTATGCCGCCCGCGCATCCGATGACCCGGCCGCGGTCCATAGCGGCGATCAGCGAAAAGACCGGACGGCTGGAAGCGTGCCCGAGGTGCGTGTCCATGCGTTCGCTCCCCTTCCCTACAGCTTTTTCAGGCGCACCTGCTCAATTGCATGATGCGCCCCCTTGGTCAGAATGAGGTCGGCTCGGAACCGCGTCGGCAGGATATTCTTCACGAGATTGACCTCGTTGATCTCCCGCCAGATCTGCGTTGCCGTCTCCGTCGCCTCCTCGCGCGTCAGCTCCGCGTACCGGTGGAAATAAGAATCGGGATTGCGGAACGCCGTATCCCGGAGAACCTGGAACCGGTCGATGTACCACTGCCGGATGTTGCTCTCCTCCCCATCAACGTAGATGGAGAAATCAAAAAAGTCCGAAACGAACACCTGCGGCATGCTGCCGCCCGAACGGTCGCGGTTCGCCTGCAGGACATTGATTCCCTCGACGATAAGAATGTCGGGCTGGCGAATGACCTGCTGCTGATCGGGCAGGATATTGTACGAGAGGTGGGAATAGATCGGGCAGCTGACTTCCTTGAAGCCGGACTTGATCTCCGCCAAAAATTTGATCAGCCGCCGGGTGTCGTAGCTCTCGGGGAAGCCCTTGCGCTTCATCAAGCCCCGGGCCTCCAGCACCTCGTTCGGATATAGAAAGCCGTCGGTCGTCACGAGATCGACCTTGGGATGGTTCGGCCAGTACGACAGCAGAGTCTGCAGAACGCGGGCGGTCGTGCTTTTGCCGACAGCGACGCTGCCTGCGATCCCGATAATATAGGGCGTTTTTTTGGCGTGCTTGCCCAGGAACGTATCGGTCGCCTGATATAGCTTTTGGGTTGCGCCTACGTACAGATTGAGCAGCCGGGACAACGGGAGATAGACGTCCCGGACTTCCTCGAGCGAGATGCGCTCGTTAATGCCGCGGAGCTGCTCCAGCTCTTCTTCGGTCAGCGGCAGCGGGGTCAAGTCTCTCAGCTTGGCCCATTCTTCACGTGAGAACGTTTGGTAAGGGGAAAACACGGAATCCTCTATCTGCATCATAAATGAGTTCCTCTTCGGATGGAGTATAGTGTGACATTCCCCACATTGTACATCAAAATCACCACCCGCGGATAGCCGGAAAAAGAAGACGAAAAAAGAGATCTCAGAGCGACGAGCAGGAAAAAGCGGCGGGCAGCGGCTCGTCCGTCATAGAAACAAAGACTAGGGCGCCGGCGGAATCAGTGCGGAACCGCAGCTTGACGAGCATGGGGTCCGTTCCCGACCGTTTGCGCAGACGGACCGTCACCTCATATTCGGCGGCGCCGGCTCCGTTCGTCTGCTTGCGGATGCCCGAGATTCGTTCGCAGTCATACTGGATGTACTCCTCCCCGTAATGCGCCTTCAGCTTAGTGCGAATCTCCTTCTGCATCGTATGCAGGAGCGCTCCCTCCAGCAGCACGCCGCTCGTCCCCGGCTCGTCCGTGGCGGGAGAGGGGCCGCCGGGTTTGCCGTCTCTCACTGTCGCGGCAACCGGAGGGCTTGCCGGCGCCTCGGCTTCCTCTTTTCCCTTATCGCCTGCTGCCCCTGCATCCTTCGCTGCTGCCTCCGCCATCGGCGAGCCTCCGGACGCCGTCTCTCCCCGCCCCCCGGCTTCGAGAGTGCTGCCCTTAACGGGAGCGGTCTTATCGGCGAACAGCTCCCGGACGCCCACGAATCGAACACCTTGGCTGATCGTCATCTCGGGCACCCGCTCCCCGAGTACCTCGGCGAGCTTTTGTCCCCCCGCGCCGACATGTCCGATCGCAATGCAGGGCTCATGCACCTTCAGATGCTCGCGGATTTGGGTGAATTGCTTTTCCATGTGGGACTTGCTCTTCACATCGTCCAGGAATAGATGATTGTCGAGACTCGGCACGCCGACCTCTCGGGCTACCTTGGAGACGATGCTCCGGTAATTGGTATGGCTGTCGAGGAAGAATACCCCGCGTTCGCGGCACACTTCCAGTACCGCGTGGATCACGCGGGGGTCGCCCGTCGCCTTGGACCCCATATGGTTGTTGATGCCGATCGCGTGAGGGACATCGTCCAGCGCGGCCCGCACCGCGGCCCGGATCTGCTCGTCGGTCATATCCGTCGTGATGGCGCCGGGACCGAGCCAGCTCTTCTTGCCGCTCTTCGGCTCCATCGGCAAATGGACGATGACATCATGGCCAGCACGAAACGCGGCTTCCGCATCCTCCTTGGTCGAGGAGAGGAAAGGCATAACCGCGATGGTTAGCTTGAACGGCAGCGCCAGCATCTCCTTCGTTCCCTTCATGCTGTTGCCCGCGTCATCGATGACGATCGCGACCCGCTTGACGGGATCGGTATAGCCGGCACTGCTCTCCTCCCCGGAAGGCACCTGTCCCCAGACCGCCGGACGGACGAACGGATTCGCTCCGGCCTCCTGCGCAGGGCCGAATCCCAGTAGCAGGCTGCCTGCCAGCAGAAGTCCTCCTAGGCTTCTACCGGCCCTGCGGTAACGCCCCCCCGCCCGGTCCTTTGCGGCTTCGGCCGTCCGGCCTCCGTTCCTCTTCCATTTGTCCATCGCTTCGCTCCTCCTCTTGGCACGGCACCGCCCGGTCCGTCCCTACGTTTCTTTTCTAGGGTGAGCCCGGGGGAGCGGATTCTTGCAGGCGGCCCCCTGCCAATAACTACCCGGCCGCTGGCGGGGCACCGGCGCATGAAACGTGTCCGTCCGGCCAACGCTACCCCATAGGCCTATCCCACAACGGACGGAGGTTCTTCTATGCATCGCCAATTGATTGCCGCTGCCGCCGCCATACTCCTTCTCACAGCGCTTCCCCTGTTCTCCGCCGGCTCCGGTCCGGGCGCCGCTGCCGCCGCCCCCGCTGCCGGTCCCGCCTCCCAGCAGGCGGGAGCGGAACGCGATCGGGGGAGAGACTATTACGAAGCGCGGGGAGAAATTGTCTGGGAGGTGCCGACGGAGGAAAAGGTCATCGCCCTGACCTTCGACGACGGTCCCGATCCGACCGAAACGCCGATTATTCTCGATCTGCTGAAGGAATACAACGCACACGCCACCTTTTTCGTCGTCGGCAACCGGGTCGACAAGTTCCCCGAGCTGGTCAAGCGCGAGCTGGCGGAAGGGCACGAGCTCGCCAACCATACGTATCATCACAGCTACTTCCGCAAGCAGGCCAGCGTCTCCCGGTTCCGCGACGAGGTTCGCCGGACCCAGGAGAGCATCCAGTCCGTTACCGGCCAGCGCCCGCATCTATTCCGCCCTCCGGGCGGCTATTACAGCGAGACGCTCGTACAGGCGGCCCGCGAGGCTGGGTACTTGACGGTACTCTGGTCCTGGCACCAGGATACGAAGGACTGGCAGTCTCCCGGCGTGGACAAGATCGTGGGCAAGGTGCTGAGCAACGCCCGCAACGGGGACATCGTTCTGTTCCACGATCATGTGGAGCGCCATCCCCAAACCGCGGCCGCCTTGAAGGAAATTCTTCCCGAGCTGCAAAAGCGGGGCTTCCGGTTCGTAACCGTGAGCGAGCTCTTGCAATACCGCAAGTCGCGTCAGGTTCATTCCTGAAGCGGGTGCAAGAAAAAAGACCGGCGTATGCCGGTCTTTGTCTATTTGCGTTTCCTGCCTTCCGCCCTAGCCTGGGCGGTACTCGCTCGGTGTGCGACACCCGTATCCCGAAGTCGCGGAAGGCTATGCCGATTCCCACATCTGCCGCAGATTGTCCATGCCGAGCTTCGCACCCGTTCGGCACGGCTCCATGCCCTCGAACTCGACCGTCAAATACCCGTCGTAGCCCGATGCCTTGATGAGCTTGACGATCTCCCGCATCTCGATGTCGCCCTGGCCGACAATCGCGCCCCGCAGGTAGTTGCCGTTCGCGGAGCGGAACCACTTGCCACCGCCTGGGTCCTGGTAGAACGGCCGTATGTAAAAGTCCTTGAAGTGAATAAGCGAAGCATAGGGCAAATTTTTGCGGACGCCAACGAGCGGGCTCTCGTCCACACAGAGGAAATTGCCGACATCGAGCGTCGTCTTGAAATTCGGCCGGTCGACCATGCGGAGCACCCGCTGCACCCGGTCGCTCTGCTGGACGCTGAAGCCGTGGTTCTCGATCGTCGTCGTAATGCCGAAGTCGGCGGCATAATCCGCAATCTGCCGGCTGCCCTCTACCATCAGCTCCAGGTTATCCTCGAAATAATCGATGCCCATCTGCTCGGGCGGGAGACGGAACGCCGTCACATCGTGGCGCATATGCTTGATGCCGAGACGGTGAACCGTATCCACATGCAGCTTGATCCGGCTCACTTCCTCGTCGAACGCCTCCTTCGTCTCCTGGACGAAGTTCGCGGGCATCGAATAGTTGGACAGCTCGATGCCGTGCTCCTTGGCCGTTTCCCGGACGGCGTCCGCCAGGTCGGGATTGTCGACGAGCGTGAACCCATAGGGAACGATCTCCATATGCTCGCCACCGTTCTCGGCAATCCAGGCGATGACGTCCAAGACCGTCATCTCCCCTGCGTGAATGGCTTCGAGCAGGCTGTACGTGCTAATTCCGATCTTCATCCTTCGACACTCTCCTCGTCTTCCTAAGGTCATGCGCGATATCGCATGTCTTGCGTGTCTGCGGTTTCTGGCTGCGGCGTTAGCTGACCTCTGTCCGGCTCGGCCGGACGGATCCTGGTTTTCCCCGTCTTACTTCCACACTCATGCGTGAATTCCTTTTCCCATTCGTGGAAAACCAATTTGTTTCGGCAGAACCCGGCACGAAACGCGGCTGCTAGAAGGATGCGGGCTTGCTTGTTCGGACGTGTCTCGGCTGACGCAAGCGGAGCTCTTCGGAGTAGGTACCGCCGCCGCACCTCCTTCTTTCGTATCTATGCAAAAATAAGCCGAATAGGACAGTTCCTGCCCCCCATATGCTCTTTGCATGGAGAATTGTCATTAGAAGGAGGCATCCGGGGCATGAACCAATTTCGCGTCTATTGCCCGTTCATTGGCCCGTTCGATCCGTGTCCGCCCATTCGGGAGAAGGTCTACAGCACGCCGCCGAATTTGTTTCTGGGCTTTCAGCCGCCCGGCCTGCCCCAGTTCAACGCCCACGAAGCGCTGAAGCTGGGCACGCTGTGGCCGGCGCTTTACAGCCCCTACCCCGGCAAACAGACTTAAGAAGGAGGAGAGAAGCGGATGGAGGAGCAATACTATGCGATGCTCCACGAGCTGCAGGCAGTCGACTTTGTACTTGTGGAGCTGAATTTGTACCTCGACACGCATCCCTGGGACACCATGGCGCTTCAGCAGTTTAACGAAATGGCCCAGAAGCGGCAATTCCTGGCGGCCCAATTCGAGCAGTGCTACGGCCCTCTCCTGAATTTCGGCCATTCGGCCTCCCCTCATGGCTGGCGGTGGGCGATGCCCCCATGGCCGTGGCAGGTGTAACGATACGGAAGGAGGCGGGGAACCATGTGGATTTATGAGAAAAAGCTCCAGTACCCGGTCCGGGTAAGCAAATGCGACCCAATGATGGCCCGGTTCCTGATCGAGCAGTACGGAGGTGCCGACGGGGAGTTGTCGGCCGCGCTGCGCTATCTGAACCAGCGTTACACGATTCCCGATCAGGTCATCGGACTCCTGACGGACATCGGCACCGAGGAATTCGCGCATCTCGAGATGATCGCCACCATGGTTTACAAGCTGACCAAGGACGCGACCGTCGAGCAGCTGAAGGCGGCGGGGCTGGGGGCTCACTATGCGAATCATGATCGCGCGCTCTTTTACAACAATGCCGCCGGCGTACCTTGGACGGCTTCCTACATACAGGCGAAGGGGGACCCGATCGCCGACTTGTACGAGGACATTGCGGCGGAGGAAAAGGCAAGGGCCACCTACCAATGGCTCATCGACATGACGGACGATGTGGATCTTCAGGACAGCCTGAAGTTTCTTCGAGAGCGGGAAGTGGTCCACTCCCAGCGGTTCCGGGAGGCGGTGGACATTCTCATCCAGGATCGGAATACCAAGAAGTTTTTTTGACCTCCAGACCGCCGTTCATACGACTCCCTCATCACACGCATGGAAAGGGGGCGAAGGCGTATGGCGGTATGGCGATCGCCAGTGAGACACGGCCGGCGCATTCCCGGGAAGACGTCCGCAGTGCCCCGGCATCCCCTTCCCAGCAATCTCGGCGCAACCTAAATATACCCCCGACCGCTTGCTGGTTCGGGGGTTTGCCTATTCGTCTGTCGGAGGGGTATCGCGAGCCAGTTGGGCAAAGTGCCCTACGGCGGGCGATTCCACATCGATTAAGATAGATAAGTGAGAATGAGTCCGGCTGTTTCCTCGATCGCTTTGTCCGTCACGTCGATGACGGGACAGCCGAGCCGCTTCATCAGCTCGTCGGCGAACGCGATTTCTTCTTCTATGCGGGCTAGCTGAGCGTACCGGGCCTCGTCCGGAAGGCCGACCGCCTTCAGCCGCTCGCTGCGGATTTTGTTCAGCTTCTCCGGGTTCATCGTCAGCCCGACGATTCGTCTCGGGTCAACCGCGAACAGCTCCTGCGGCGGCTTCACCTCCGGCACGATCGGAATGTTGGCCACCCGGTAGCCCTTGTACGCTAGGAAGATGCTGAGCGGCGTCTTGGACGTGCGTGAGACGCCGACCAGAATGGCGTCGGCGAGCCCCAGCGAATGGGTGTCGCGGCCGTCGTCGCACTTGACGGCGTATTCAATCGCCTCGATATGGCGGAAGTAATCGTCGTTCATCTCCTGCTGGAAGCCGGGCTTGCTGCTAGGGGAGTCGTGGAACGTGTCCACGAAAGCCTGCATCATCGGCCCCATGACGTCGACGGCCCGGACGCCGAGACGGATCGCCTCCTCCCGAATCATCTCCCGAAGCTCGGGCTGGACGAGCGTATAGACGACGAAGCCTCCCTCTGCCGCGGCTTCCTCCATCATGGCAAGCACCTCGTCCTCGGTCCTTATCTGCGAAAAGCGCTTCAGCCGGACCGGCTGGGAGCCGAACTGACGGATCGTCGCCCGGGCGACGGCCTCGGCCGTCTCTCCGACCGAATCGGAGCATACAAAGATGGTGTGCTGCTTCTGTACTCTCAAGCGTCAATCCCCCTAATCGGATGCGTTCCTTGCCTATAAGCCGTCCGGTCCGCCGGCCAGGCTGACCAGCACCTTCGTCAGCGTGGTCTTGGTGATTCGGCCGACGACGGAATGGCGTCCGCTTTCCGGCTGCTCGGCGTCTGCCTCCAGCACCGGCAGCGTGTCCACCTCGTGCTGGATCATCTTACGCGCCGCGTCCACCACCGAGTCGTCCGGCTGTACGGTCGCAATATTCGGCTGCCGGGTCATGACGAGCGACACCGGCATTTGGGGTGCGCTTGCGTTCCCCAGCGTCACCTTAAGCAAATCCTTGCGCGAGACCATTCCGGCCAGCTGGCCGTCCTGTCCGATTACGATCAGGCTGCCTACGTTCTCCAGAAAAAGCGTAACGACTGCGTCCTGCACGGTCGCATTCTCGCGGATAATGACCGGCAGGGCTTGGACATCCCTGACCTTGAGGCCGGCCAGGCGCGAAGAGTCCCTTCGCTGCTCGTCCGCGGCTTTGCCGAGAAAGTAGCCGACCTTGGGTTTGGCGTCCAAATACCCGAGCATGACGAGCAGCGCTAGATCCGACCGGATAGTGGGCCGGCTCAGGCCGAGCCATTCCGCTATTTGCTCACCCGTAATAGGGGCGTTTTGTTTCACATACCGGAGAATTTCCAATTGGCGTGCCGACAATTCGATGACCGTCTCCTCCTTTGTCCGCTCACACTCTCTATATCATACATCCTATTGCCCGCACGCGCCACACCGGGGAGATTGCCCAGCTTCATCCGTCCGTTGTCCGCCTCGCCGCCATTGCCTTTAGCAGCTGTGGCCGGCGGCTCGCCCCGCTCCCTTTGTCCTGGCGGCCCTTGCCGGCGGTTCGCCCCGTTCCCTTGCCTTGGCTGCTCTGGCCAGCGGTTCAGTTCGGGCCCTGATGGCAGTGGGCAGTTTGGCCCTCCGCCTGATCCGTCCCGTTCGCGGAACAGTTTCCTCCGACAGCAAAACAATGGACTTGTCGATCATATAGAACGTACTATATAATACATTGTGTCGTCATATAGAGGGGATCATACTAGAACGATCATACTAGAACAGAGGACGTGACATTCGGATGGAGAGAGAATTGGCATTGGAAATCGTACGGGTGACTGAGCTGGCCGCCCTTGCTTCGGGAAGGTGGATGGGGCTCGGGGACAAGAACAGCGCGGACGGCGCCGCCGTAGAAGCGATGAGACGCATGCTCGATTCCGTCTCGATCAGAGGGACGGTCGTCATTGGTGAAGGCGAAATGGACGAAGCGCCGATGCTGTATATCGGCGAGGAAGTCGGAAGCCGGCAGGGCCCCGAGGTCGACGTGGCCGTCGATCCGGTGGAAGGAACGGAGCTGGTGGCCAAAGGGCTGAACAATGCTCTCGCGGTCATCGCGGCGGCCCCCAAGGGTCAGCTGCTGCACGCCCCCGATATGTACATGGAGAAGCTCGCGGTCGGCCCGGCGCTGGCCGGCAAGCTCTCGCTGCTCGATCCGATCGAGACAACGCTGCACAAAGCGGCGGCTGCCCTCAACAAGCAGGTGACCGATCTGACCGTCACCATCCTCGACCGGCAGCGGCATGAGGAGATCATGCAGACGCTGCGCCGCGTCGGCGTCCGCATCAAGCTGCTGAGCGACGGCGACGTGGCCGGTGCTCTCGCCCCCGCCTTCCCGGAATCGGGAATCGACCTGTATCTCGGCTCCGGCGGGGCTCCCGAAGGTGTCCTCGCCGCAGCGGCTCTCTGCTGCATGGACGGCGAGATGCAGGGCCGGCTGCTGCCGCAGACCGAGGAGGAGCTGGAGAGATGCCGCGCCATGGGCATTGCCGATCCGCATAAGGTGCTGTCGATGGAGGATATGGTCGGCGGCGAGGATGTCATCTTCGCGGCAACCGGGATTACGCCAGGCGAATTCTTAAGCGGCGTCCGGTATTTGCCGGGCCAGCGCGCGGAGACGGATTCCGTCGTCATGCGCTCCCGGACCAAGACCATCCGCTACATCCGCACGCTGCACAGCCTGCCGAACAAGCCGCTGCTGGCGGCAACGTCCTAATCCGGCAGGACAAGCAAAAGGGGCTGTCTCCCGTCATCGAATTCCGATGATCGGGGACAGCCCCTTCTTCGCATGCGTGCTTGGCTAGTGCTCTGGGACCCCTCAGTGCGTGCCTACGCACCTGGCTAGTGCCCGGGGAATCCCCATGCCTTGCCTACGCTCTTCGCTAATGCTCGAGGGAATACCCTTAAGCGGACCGGCTGACCGGGCCTGCGTTACTTCGCCCGCTTGGCCAGCTGCAGCACCAGGGCGGCAGCCGCAAGAACGAGCGCGGCAATCGACAGATAGAGCGGCGTCTTGCTGGCGCCGGCCGTCGCCGGCTGGGCTTCTGCCGCAGAACCCGCTCCGCCAGCCGTGTTGCCGTGGCTGTCGGTCGCGGCGCCGGCTGCCTTCGGGTTAACCTTGGTTACCGAAGCCGGCTTATCCGAGCCCTCTCCCCCGGTCCACTCCACTACGCTGCCATCCGCGTACGTCTGATAGGCTTTCCAGGTGATCGAGGCCGCTGTATCCCCCACCTTGCCCGACAGGTGGAAGTCCGTGAATTCGGTCTGGGACAGGCCCTTACCCGCCGCGGTCCAGAGGACGCTCGTCACTTTGCCGGTGGCGTCGGTCTTAAGCTCGTACGTCCAATCCGCTTTCGGCTCCACGCGGGAGATGGTCACGTCGTCCGCTACCTTAACCTCTACTTTGGTTGTGTAAGTCCCCTTCGACTCGGAAGGTACCCGAACCGTAAACATCTCATAGCTGCCCTGTGTTGTCTGGGCCGGCTGAACCGTTACGTGCGCGCTCGCCAGACCCGCGAACATCACGGAGAAGACCAGAACCAGCCCGATCAGCAGCATTCTTTTTTTCATAACCGTTTCTCCTTTCACTGGCCCGTCCTTGAGTCGGACGGAGCCCCCCTTACTTTACCGGAAGATCGGAGCCGCGGCTATGACTCGACCGGGCTATCTTGTCCGGGGACCGCACGGGTTAGAGGACCTCCGCACTGATGCGGTGATTCACGGCGTAAGCGGCCAGCTGCACCCGATTGTCGAGCCGGAGCTTGTCCAGCACGTTCTTCACATGATTCTTGACCGTATTCTCCGCGATGACGAGCCGCTCGGCGATCTGCCGGTTCGTCTCGCCGCGCGCGATGTAGGCAAGTATCTCCTTCTCGCGCGGGGTGAGCACGTCGGGCGGCACGCCGTCCGCCGCCTTGCCCTTCTGAAACTGGTAGACGAGCCGCTCGGCCATCCGCCGTGCGGGATCCGCATTATCCTCGAGCAGCGCATGGAGATAATCGAGCCATTCCGACGGATCCATGCTTTTGAGCAAGTACCCTTGCGCCCCGAACTGGATCGCCGTGAACAGATCCGCCGGCTGGTCCGAGACGCTCAGGATGACGATCTTGACGGACGGATCGGCGGCCTTGATGAGACGGGTAGCCTCCAGCCCCCCTATCCCCGGCATCTGAATATCCATGAGCACTACGTTCGGAGTGAGCCGCCGGCACGCCTCCACCGCCTCCTCGCCGCTGTGGACCTCGCCGATAATTTCGAAGGACGGGTCATCCTCGAGCAGCGAATGCATCGCCTGCCTCGCCAGCGGATGATCGTCTGCGATCAATACCCGGTATTGCTTCACTGCAGCGTTCTCCCCCTTTTCTTCGCCAATACGAGCTCCGTTCCTCCGCATGACCGGCCGTGCAGCTGGAAGACCGCGCCGAGCTGTGCCGCCCTCTGTCTCATGAGCGATACGCCGTACCGGTTTTGCTGCTCTTCCTCCGTCACCGGCATACCGATTCCGTTGTCGGTTACCCGGAGCATCCAGTTGTCGTCCTTGGCTACCAGCTGCAGCTCCGCCTGCGTCGCGCGGGCATGCTTGCGAATGTTCGTGAACGCCTCCTGGATCGTGCCGAACAGCTGCACCTCCTCCGCAGACGTAAACAGATGGCCGTTCAAATCGAAGTAAATACCGGCCTCGACGCCGGCCACCATGCTCCACTCGTCCAGCCACCGACGAATCCGCTCCTCGAAGCCGACACCGTCCTCCGGCAGCGAACGGAGGTTGAAGATCGCCTGGCGAAGGTCGCCGTTAATCGACGAAATGATCGAGCGCGCCTCTTCCAGCTGCCCCTTTTGCAGCTTTACATTCAGGAAAAAAAGCGTTTGCGCAATATTGTCGTGGAGCTCGGCGGCCAGCCGCTCGCGCTCTTCATACACCGCCCGCCTCGCCCTCTCCTCGGACAGGCGGGCATTCGTATCCTCGATCCTGCGGAACATCCAGGTCGCAAACAGGAAGGAAAGCACGAAAGTGAGACCGGTAATGTAAAAGTTCCCGATGCCCATCGGGATCGAGGACAGCAGCCATGAGTGCCGGAGAAACTCGAAGCCGCCGATGATAATGGTAGGCAGCAGGATGGTGAACCATTTGAACAACGGGTATTTCAAGTTGACACTTCCTTGTATGCAGATGGCGAATAAAACTCCTGTCCCCGGCAAGGGAACAGGAGTTATTCTTCTTTTCTATATTGTAAACTTTGCGAGCGAATCTTTCAACGAATTGGAGAGGCTCTCCAGCTTCTCGGAGAGGCGGACGAGCTCGTCGCTTACTTTGAGCTGCTCGTTGCTGAGCGACGCGACCTCCTCCGAGGTGGCGGACGACTCCTCCGAGACGGCGCTGACGTTGGTCATCGCCTCGTTCAGCACCTGCTGGGTTTCCTCCAGCGCCCGGATCGAAGCGGTGACGCCCTCCAGCTGCATGACGAAGCCGCCCATTTGCTTCTGTACGCTGCCGAAGATCGTCTCGGCTTCCTTGACGGAGCCGATCTGCTCTTGGAACATCGGATACGCCTCCGACAGGACGTTCACCGTCTCGTCAATCTCGCTCTGGATCGTCTCGGTGATCTTGCCGACGATCTCGATGGATTCCTTGGACTGGTCGGCCAGCTTGCGGATTTCGTCGGCGACGACCATGAAGCCCTTGCCCGCCGCGCCGGCTCTTGCCGCTTCGATCGTCGCGTTCAGCGACAGAATATTCGTCTGCCGGGTAATGTTGGTGAGCAGCTCCAGAATTTTGCGGATGGAGCCGGTACTCTCTTTGAGCTTGTCGACCTTCTCGACCATCGAGCGGGTCATCGTCTCGGTCTGGTTCGTCTTGGTCATGAGCTCGGCCATGTACTGGGTTCCTTTCTCGCTGGACAGGTAGACCTCGGAGGCGGCATTGCCCATCTGCATGTTCGCCTCGACGACCATCTTCATCTGGCTGCCGATCTCATGCGTCAGTTCGTTGCCCTTCTCCGCTTCCGACGCGAGGCTGGACGCCCCGTTCGCAATCTCTTCGGTCGCCACCGCGATCTCTCCGGCGGAGGTCGCCGTCTGCTTCGAGGACCGGAGCAGGACACCTGCCGTCTCGAGCACCTCGGCAGCCGAACGGTTCGTATGGTCGACCAGACGCGTGATCTGCTCCATCATGGCGTTGAAGCTGGCGCTCAGCTCGCCGATCTCATCCATGCTCCGGTGTTTCGTGCGGACGGTGAGGTTCCCGGCCTCGCCTTCCCTCATCAGGTTGCGCAGCTGGATGAGCGGGCGGCCGATCGACCGGACCACGAAGATGCCGATCAGAATGGCGACGGCCATGGCGACAAGCACCATGATGATAGTCAGCCACTTGATCTTGGACGCGTCTTTGATCAGCTCTTCAACCGGCGCCATCAGGACGAGCGACCAGCCCGACGTCTTCATCTTATCGTAGACGACGAGCTTTTCGCCGCTGTAGCTGGACCGCTGCGAGGCGGAGCCTTCTTCCTTGTCGTGACCCAGAATCCCGTCCAGAATCGGGATCTCGAATTTCTGCTCCAGCATCTCGCGGTTCATGCCTTTGCTGATCGTGCCTTTCTTGTCGATCAATACGATCGAGCTGTTGGAGCCGGATTCCATGCTCTCCAGCTGGTCGTCGAGCACGCTGGCCTTAATCTCGAAGAGCAGTACGTAATCCTGGCTCAGCACACGGGCCACCCCGAACGCTCCTTCTCCAGCCACATAGCCCTTCTTGGCAGCCGGCAGCCAGATCGGTGTGCCTCCCGCTTTGACTGTTTCCTCGAACCAGGGAGCCTCCTTGAGGGGCTTGGCCGCGATATCGTTAATCGTGCCGGTACCGAGCGCCGACGCTTCCTTGATCGGCACGAGATAAATACCGATCAGCGTGTTGTTCGCGTTCACCGTCATATTGAGCCGGTCGTTGATTTTCTTGATGAGCTCATACCGGGAACTGAACAGAGGATTATCCCGGTTCACGTCGACGATGTTCTTCATGAAGTCGGAGTCGGCGAACAGCTGGGTTGTCAGTTCCACGTAGTTGCCAAAGACCAGATCCAGCTTGTCGGTCGCCTGGGTGACCGTCTGCTCGTAAGCTTCTGATACTTTCTTCTCAATCGTTCCCTTGGAGGTCGAATAGGAAAAAAGCCCCAAAACAACGACCAGCAGGACGATGCTGAAAAAGAACAGCAGGAACAGCTTCATGCCGACCGATTTCAGCGGATTGCCGAGCAAATCGGCGGATAACTCTTTTGTGCGGCCTAATCCCGCGCGCAGCGGCTTCAACTGCTCGCCGATCCGGGAGAAGGAGAATTTAGGGTCCTTCAACTGACTGCCACCATCCTCATCTAGGTATCTCTTACTAGGTTTTTCGTCAGATGGACCCGAATAGTTTAGCAAAATTGGAAAAAAAACGGTCCTCAAGTTTGAGGACCGTCAAAAATGATTGTTGAACGGGACTAGAACCGTTCCCTGTGTGGGCTTCGGATCGGCGAACAGGTAGCCGCTTACCGGCCGGTTCTCTTGCGCATCATGTCCCAGGGTGCGACCGGGTGGTCAACCTTCATCCGGATGACCTGCATCGGGTGGCGGGCCGCATCGAGTACCGCTCCCTCTTCATCCCTCAGCTCGCCAAGCGTCTGCCGGAACGACGTGCCGCCCGGGCCGAAGAACTCGACCTCCTGCCCCGGCTTGAAGTGATTCCGCTGCTGGATGTCGGCCGTTCCGGTCTCAGGGTCGTAGCGGAGCACGAGTCCGGCAAAATCGTAAGGCACCGCCTTCTCCTCGGGACCGAAAATGTGGTCTTCGTGATCCGGCTCGTCGAAGAAAAAGCCCGTGTTGACCGGCCGGTTGGCTGCCTTGGCGATTTCCTCGACCCACTCGGGCTTCAGCCGGTAGCCTTCGGGATCCGCCAGGTAAGCATCAATCGCCTGGCGATAGACGTTGACGACCGTCGCCACGTAATGGATGCTCTTCATCCGTCCTTCGATCTTGAAGCTTTCGACGCCGGACTCGACCATCTCGGGAATGTATTCCAGCATTCGCAGATCCTTGGATCCCATTGTGAAGGCGTCGTCTCCCTCCTCGAACAGCGGGGTCGGCTGCTCCGCCTCTCCGCTCATGGCGAACAGGTCGTACTTCCACCTGCACGATTGGCAGCACCCGCCCCGGTTCGAATCGCGGTCCGTGAAGTGGTTGGACAGCACGCACCGTCCCGAGAACGAGCTGCACATGGCGCCGTGGATGAACACCTCGATGTCGATATCGACATGCCGCTTGATGGCGAGAATCTCTTCCATGCTCGCCTCCCGCGCCAGCACGACCCGGTCCACGCCGTTCTCCTTCCAGAACTGCACCGCCTGCCAGTTCATCGTCGACTGCTGGGTGCTGAGATGGATCTCCAGCTTCGGCGCGACCCGGCGGCACGTCTCAATGATGGCCGGATCGGCGACGATGATCGCCGCGACGCCCGCTTCCTGGAGGCCGCGCAGATAGTCCTCCAGGCCCGCCAGGTCTTCGTTATGCGCATAGATGTTGGCGGCGACGAATACCTTTGCGCCGTAGCGGTCCGCAAAGGCGACGCCCTCGCGCATCTCTTCGAACGTGAAGTTGTCGGCATTGGAGCGCAGCCCGTAGGCCTGCCCGCCGATATAGACGGCATCGGCCCCGTAACGGACGGCAAACTTCAGCTTCTCCAGACTGCCGGCGGGTGCCAGCAGTTCGGGCCGCTTCAGGCGCCGGGCGGCGGCCGGCTCGGACGGTTGCGATTGCTCTAAGACAGTCATTCGTTAGTCCCCTCACTCAATACACTTGTTCTTTGTAAAAAAAGCCGTATGACAGCTCCCGGTCCACCGGCTGCACCCGCTTGATGCGGTCCAGCCATTCCTCGCGGAATTCGTAGCCTTCCGGGTCCGCCGCGTAGGCGTCGATCGCTTCGCGGTACGCACGGACGACGGTCTCGTTGTAGCCGATCGGCTTGAGCAGTCCTTCGATCTTGAAGCTGTCGATTCCCGCCTCCATAAGCTCGGCCAGATTCTCGATCATGCACAGATCGTCCGCGCTCATAATGTGAGTCCCATTCGCGTCCTCATAGATCGGATACCGCTCATCCTGCCGCTCGGCTTCGACGAGATACAGCCCGCGCTCCTCATCGAGCGATTCCTCCGCCGGATCGTGCCCGGTATGCTTGCGGTAATTGGACACCATGCTCCGCTTGGAATGAAAGATGTTCGTCATCCCGTGAACCTGCACCTGCACCTCGAGGGACACGCGCTGCTTGATCTCGAGAATCTGCTCCATGTTCAGCTCGCGCGCCGTGATGACCCTGGTCGCCCCCTTGGTTCCCCAATAGTTGGCGGTAACCCAGTTGGTGGCGGTCATCTCCGGATTCCAATGAAGCGGCAGCGTGACGCCTGCCTGCTTCCGGGCAAGCAGCACCGACGGATCGCCGAAGACGATCGCGTCCGCACCGCTCTCCTGCAGCCCCGCCAGATAGGCGGGAAGCTTGTCCAGATCGGCGTTCAGCATGATTTTGTTGACGACCGCGTACAGACGAGCGCCGCGCTCGTGCGCGAGAGCGGCCGCTTCCCGGAGTTCCGGCAGCGCCATGCTGCCCGGCAGCCGCATTCCGTACGTTTCCTCGCCGGCCTGGAGGGCGTCCGCCCCGGCCTCCAGCAGCCGGGAGACCTCCTCCAGCGTTCCGGCCGTCGCCACCAGCTCCGGTTTGTTTTTCTTTCCAGCGTCCTGTTGGTCCATGACTTGTTTCCCCTTTATTGTTGCTTGCTCGCGGCGATGTTCTTCTGATGCTGCTCATACGTCTCCGCGAATAGATGCCGCTGCGTGCCGTCCTTGGCGGTAACGTAATAGAGATAGTTCGATGCCTTCGGATAGATCGCGGCTTTGAGCGCCGATAGGCTGGGGCTTGCGATCGGCCCCGGCGGCAGCCCGCTGCTCTGGTATGTGTTGTAAGGGCTCTTGACGAGCAGATCCTTCTCCATCAGCCGTTCTTTCGGCTTGTCCAGCAAATACTGGACGGTCGCGTCAATCTGCAGCCGCATCCCCTTCTTGAGGCGGTTGTAGATCACGCCGGCGACGAGCGGCCGCTCCTCGTCCAGCACGACCTCCCGCTCCACGAGCGAGGCGACGGTCAGCGCCTCATGGAAGGTGAGCCCCTGCTCCCGCATCTTCGCCTGCCAGTCGGCCGGCAGCTGGGCCAGCTTCTTGTCCCATTCCGCCGTCAGCCTCGCCACAATATCCTCCGGCGTGCTGTCCTTTGCCATTTCATAGGTCTCGGGGAATAGATAGCCCTCCAGCCGGTACAAGAGATCCGGGTTGTCCGGAATCGCCTTGGTCCATTCGGATTCGGCTCCCTTGCCCTCCTTCGCTAGCGCGAGGAGTTGGTCCCCATCGGTCACCCCCTGCTCCTTCAGCCGTTCGGCGATCTGCTTGACGGTGTAGCCCTCGGGGATGGTGAACCGGTTCATCTGCGCCTTGACGGTTTCCCCGTTGTTCAGCTTGGCGATCAGCGCATCCATGCCGATCCCGCGGGAAAACTCATAGTCTCCTGCCTGGAAGCGGGAGCCCTGGTCCTTCGCCTTCAGATAAAGGCCGAACGCCCATTTGCTGCGGATGAGTCCCTTCTCCTCCAGCAGTCCGGCAATCTCGAGCGAACCCGAGCCGGCCGGGATCGTGAGCTTGACCGGCTCTCCACCTCCGCTGGGAGGCGAGAGCAGATACTGGACACCCAAATAGCCTCCAGCTAGCACCGCCAGCAGGAGAATCAGGAAGATCCACCAGCCGCGTCGGCGCTTCCTCGGCTTCCCGAACGCTTCTCCTCCCCCCGGTCCTGGTCGTGATTGATCGTTCAAACGGCAACCCCTCCGTATCTTCTGTGTGACTATCCAGGGATGATCCGGATCTCTAGCGGCCCGGTCTCACCCTCCGCTGCTTGCCTGTCCGGAAGACGCGCTTCCGCACTATTGGACTTTCTCGAATCTCGTCGAACAAGAAAAAGAGCGACGTATCGCCGCTCCCCTCATCATACCAAAATCAAACCGTGCCTGCTACTCGCCATCGAAGTCGACGGTCATCTCGTCATACAGCTCGGCGACGAGTTCCCATTCCTCATCGTCCTCGATCGTCTCCAGCTCCCAGCCGCCGCCCGCGGGAACGATGCGGAACACGGCCGGCTCGTCGTCCGGCTTCGCTCTCTCGCTCTCGAGAACCGCATACCGGCTGCCGCCTACGGCGAATTCCGCCTGAATGCGGAAGACGGCGGCTCTGCCGCCGTCCTCGAGCTCAAGCTCGTCGCCGTACGCGTCCCGCAGGACACGAATCGGCTGCACATCCTCAAGCCGGTAGTCCTTCATCAGCCGTTGTCTTCCTCGTCTTCTTCCATTTCGGCGAGAAGCGTATTGAACGTCTCTTCGACGATATTCCACTCTTCCTCGTCATCAATCGTATATAGCTTCAGATCGTCCCCGTCTTCCTCGTAACGGAACGCGTAGACCTCTTCGGCATCCTCGTCATCCTCGGACGCTTCCACGGGCACAACCATCATATAGGTTTTGTCCGATCCGTCTACCTCGAACTTCATGATGACTTCGAATTCCTCTTCGTTGCCCTCTTCGTCAGGGATATAGATGATCTCCGGTTCCTCCATATTCAGGTCCAGGTTGTTGTTGTTGTCGTTTGTCATGGATAAGCCCCTCACTTTCTCGATTTGGAATCCAAGTAATTCTGCAGGATCAATGCGGCGGCCATCTTATCGACGACCTGCTTTCTTTTTTTTCGGCTGACGTCCGCCTCCAGCAAAGTTCGGGTTGCGGAAACGGTGGTCAAGCGTTCATCCCACATGTGGACGGGCTGCTTGAACGTATTTTGCAGCTCCCGGGCAAATTCCATGCACAGCTCGCCTCGCGGGCCAACGGTGCCGTTCATATTCTTCGGCAATCCGACAACGATTGTGTCGACGTCATACTCCCGAATAATCTCTTGCAGGCGTTCCAGATCCCGGGACAACGGTCCCGATCTGCGGATGACCTCGATCCCCTGCGCAGTCCAGCCCAGCTCGTCGCTGACGGCCACGCCGATCGTCTTGTCTCCGTAGTCCAATCCCATGATTCTCATGTCCAGCTCCTGTCAGCCATTTGGGCAAAGGCAAGGTTACGTCTGTTTGGCGAGATAGGAGCGGACCAGCTCCTCGATCAATTCGTCTCTCTCCCGTTTGCGGATGATGCTGCGCGCGTTGTTATGCCGCGGGATGTAGGCCGGATCGCCGGATAGCAGATAACCGACAATCTGATTGATCGGGTTGTAGCCCTTTTCCTGCAGGGCGTCATACACCGTCACCAGCACTTCCCTCGGGGACGTCTCCAGCCCATCCGCCTTCACATCAAATTTCATTGTTTTGTCCATGGAACCCATGACCTACACCTCCCGTGAAGAAGCGTTCTCTTCATCTTGTATGCGCTTATCGATGGATCTATGTGATATATTCTCCGTCTGCATGCCAATTCCTTTCCAGAACCGAAAAAAATCGCAAAATCCGACTTATGTCCGGCGCGTTCCCCGCCTCCGGGTCTTTGGTCCCAATTCCCCGGGGATGAGGCTCCCAAGCCGCCGGGCCCGGCGGCTTGGGATAGCCTACTCTGTCCTGGCGGCTACGCCTGGCTTCTGACGAATGCTTCGACCTGGCTGAGCGCCTCGTCCAGCTTGGCCGGATCCTTGCCGCCGGCCTGTGCCATATCCGGACGGCCTCCGCCGCCTCCGCCGCATACCGCCGCGGCCTGCTTCACGAGCTTGCCGGCGTGGTAGCCGCGGGCCACGAGATCGCTCGTCACGGCCGCCACGAGGTTCACCTTGTCGCCGCTGGCCGCACCGAGAACGATAACGCCCGAAGCGAGCTTCGTCTTGAGCTCGTCGACGATGTTGCGCAGCGATTCCATGTCGCCGGCGTCGACGCGCGCGGCGAGGACGGAGACGCCGTCTACGTCGCGGACCTGATCGGTCAGGCTTCCCGCCTCCACGTGGCTCAGCTTGGCGCGCAGCGATTCATTCTCGCGCTGCAGCTCCTTCAGCTGGCCGAGCAAGCCGTCGAGCCGCTTCGGCACCTCACCGACGTTCGTCTTCAGCTGCGCCGCTGCCTGCTTGAGCAGCTCCAGCTGCCCGTCCATATAGTCATAGGCATACCGGCCGGTGACCGCTTCGATCCTCCGGACGCCGGAGCCGATGCCGCTTTCGCTCACGATTTTGAACAAGCCGATTTGCGATGTATCGCCGACGTGACAGCCACCGCACAGCTCGATGCTGTAGTCGCCGACCCGCACGACGCGGACCGTCTCGCCGTATTTCTCGCCGAACAGCGCCATGGCGCCCATCGCCTTGGCTTCGGCGATCGGCTTCACCGTAATATCAAGCTTGGTGTTATGCCAAATTTCCCGATTGACGCGCAGCTCGATGTCCTGCAGTTCCTCCGGAGTGATGCTGCCGAAATGGGAGAAGTCGAACCGGAGTCTCTCCGGCGCAACGAGCGAACCGGCCTGGTTGACATGCTCGCCAAGGACATCCTTCAGCGCGCGATGCAGCAAGTGGGTCGCCGTATGGTTCTTGATGATGTCGTCGCGCATCGAACGGTCGACGGCCGCTTCCACCTTGTCTCCCTTGCGCAAGGTGCCCGATTCCACTCTCACGGTCATGACATGCTGGCCGTGCGGCGCTTTGGAGACATCCTCGACGACGGCGGACACCTTGTCGTTCCGGATGGTCCCGTGATCGCTCACCTGGCCGCCGGACTCAGCATAGAACGGCGTCCGGTCGAGGATGACCTGGCAGGTGGAGCCGGCGCCGGCCAGATCGACCAGCTCCCCACCCAATACGATCGCCTGCACGTTAGCAGAGGTTACCAATTCAGTATAACCAACGAACTCCGAATTAACCGTGTAGTCCGCCAGCGGGCCGCCCTGCACCTTCATGCTTTCCGTTTCATGGCGGGCCGCTCTGGCGCGGGCCCGCTGCTCCTCCATCGCCGCATCGAAGCCTTCCCGGTCGACGGTCAGTCCGTGCTCCACCGCGAAGTCCTCGGTCAGGTCGAACGGGAAGCCGTACGTGTCGTACAGCTTGAACGCTTCCGCCCCGCTGATGCCTTTGGCGCCTTCCCGCTTGGCTTTCTCGGCCAACTCGGCCAAGAGAGCAAGCCCGTCGGAGAGCGTCTCGTGGAACCGCTCCTCCTCGGTCCGGATGACCTTCTCGATGAATTCGCGCTTCTCAACCACGTCGGTGTAGAAGGCTCCCATAATCTCGCCTACGACCGGCGTCAGCAGATACAGGAACGGCTTGTCCATGCCGAGCACCTTGCCGTAGCGGACAGCCCGGCGAAGCAGACGGCGGATGATGTAGCCGCGGCCTTCGTTCGACGGCAGGACGCCGTCCCCGACTGCGAACACAACCGTGCGGATATGGTCGGCAATGACCTTGAGCGCCACGTCGGCCTCTTCGTTTTCCTTGTAGCGCACGCCGGCAATCTCGCACGTCTTGTCAATGATCGGGCGGAACAGGTCGGTATCGAAGTTCGAGTCCACATCCTGCAGGATGGACGCGAACCGCTCGAGACCGGCTCCGGTATCGATATTCTTGTTCGGCAGCGGCGTGTAACTGCCGTCCTTATTATGGTTGAACTGCGAGAAGACAAGGTTCCACACCTCGAGGAACCGCTCGTTCTCACCGCCCGGCCAGCATTCCGGATCGTTCAGGTCGCCGTAGGCATCGCCCCGGTCGTAAAAAATCTCGGTGCAGGGACCGCAAGGGCCTTCCCCGATATCCCAGAAGTTATCGTCGCCGAGCTTGTAGATGCGCTCCTCCGGGAGTCCGATCTTGTTGTGCCACAGATCGAACGCCTCCTGGTCCTCCTCATACACGGTGACGGACAGCCGCTTCGGATCGAAGCCGATCCACTTGGGATCGGTGAGGAATTCCCAAGCCCATGTGATCGTCTCCTCCTTGAAATAGTCGCCGATCGAGAAGTTGCCGAGCATCTCGAAGAACGTGTGGTGGCGGCGGGTTCTACCCACATTCTCGATGTCGTTGGTCCGAATGCACTTCTGCGCGTTGGCGATCCGCGGGTTCTCCGGCTTCACGCGGCCGTCGAAGTACGGCTTGAGCGGTGCCATACCCGCGTTGATCCAGAGCAGAGAGGGATCGTTATGCGGGACGAGCGATGCGCTCGGCTCAATCGCGTGGCCCTTCTCCGCAAAAAAAGCGAGCCACTTGCTGCGAATTTCACTTGCTTTCATCTGATTGGCCTCCATAACGGTTCTTACCCCGATCCGGCAGCAAGGGCAACAGGCAGCGCCTTCTTCGGCCGGGGCAACACCTTAGATTAAAGGGGGGATCAATGGGCGGAAACCCGAAAAAAACAAAAAACGCCCCTGTAACCAGGGACGAATCGGATTCGCGGTACCACCCTACTTATTGCCGAACACCCGCGAACGGGCCCGGCAATCGCCTTCATGGACGGTAACGGGTCCAGCCGGTGGAGTTCGTCCACGCTCCGAAAACAGCTTCGGTCATCCTTCGCCGCAAAGGCTCTTGCAGCCGTCCCTATGCTTGCCGGGGACGGAGCCTTCTCTCTGGGGGGCGGTCTATGACTTAATGGGATTCATCTTCGCGTTTGCCGTATTCGCTTTAAGGGCGGGTATTCGGGCATATCCCGGTCATACCGCCAGATACGGAAATTATATCGGGCGCAGGATAGCCTGTCAACTTTCCTCTGCCTCCCTCGGGGAGACATCCCGTTCGGAATCCCGGAGTCCGGCAGCCGCATAGCTCTAGAAAGGAGGGAAAGACTAAGGAGCGGTTTGGCCATTCTGACCAAGAGGTGAGCGTATGGGGATTTTGAGTGGAAATCCGAAGGACGAACCGCTTCATTACGGAGAGATCTTCGGCATCTGGGAATTCAGCTCGAAAGCAAAGGCAGCGCTGTCGCTTAACCAGGCGATGCTGCAGCACGCCGGGGACAAGGACCTGAAGGACATTCTCCGCGACCTGCAGGACATGGCGCAGAAAGCAGCCAAGGAATGCGACGAGCTCTTGACCGCAAACGGCATCACGCCCCCGCCCTCGCTGCCTGACCGGCCCGAGGCAAAGCTGGAGGAGATTCCGCCCGGCGCCCGCCTGTCCGACCCCGAGATCGGGAATGCAGCCGGCTGTGACATCGCGGCAAGCCTCGTCGCTTGCAGCACAATGATCGGCATGGCAATCCGGGAGGATGTCGGCGCTCTGTTCGCCAAATATCATACGGAGAAAGTGGCCATTGGCCTTCGGGTGCTTCGCCTGCTCAAGGAGAAGGGATGGCTCGTCCCGCCGCCGCTTCAGATCGTGCGGCCCGAATAGCAACGACATTGGCACGGCCGCCCGAAGCCGGTTAACCGGTCCAAGGAGCCGCCAAGGCGGACCTGCAAGCAAAGAACCCGCATCCGAGAGGATGCGGGTTCTTTGCTGCCTGCGGTGCTGCGGCCCGGACGGACCGGGGAGGACTGGGACGGCAATTAGCTGCGAGTCCCGCATGTCCGCAGTCCTGGGACGCCGTTTTGCTGCGTTCCTGGCATGTCCGCCTTCCTACGACGCCGCTTTGCTGCGTATCCGGCATGTCCGCCTTCCTAGGACACCTTCTTAGCTGCGTTCCTGGCATGGCGTGTTCCTGGGACACCGCTAATCCGCATTGTCCGGTATAGCTATTTCCTGCTGCGCAGCTGTCCCGTATTATCCCGCATAGCATTATTTCCAGGCTATGTCGGCCTCCGGTTGCCGTAATAGATGGATACGTGGTGCGCGATCACCTTGAGCACCGCGAAGACCGGCACCGCCAGAATCATGCCGAGAATGCCAGCCAGCTCCCCTCCGACGAGCAAAGCGAAGATAATCGAGAGCGGGTGCATATGCAGCGTGCGTCCGACCACCTGGGGAGAGACCACGTTGCTCTCGAGAATCTGGACCGCCGTGTTGACGATCACGACGTACAGCACCATCCGCCAGGAGATCGTCGACGCCATCAGAATAGCGGGAGCCGCTCCAAGATAAGGGCCGAGGTAGGGTACGATGTTGAAGATGGCGACGAGACTGGCCAGCAGCAGCGCATACGGCATGTCGATCAGCCAGTAGCCCGCGTAGGCGAGACCGCCGACGATAAGACAGACGAGAAACTGGCCGCGGATGTAGCTCCCGAGCGCCTCGTCGATTTCCGTCAGCAGCTGGACGGTCTGCTTCCGATGCGATTTCGGCACGAAGGCAATCGCGCTTTTTTCGATCAGCTGAAAGTCCTTCAGCATGTAGAACGCCAAGAAGGGAATGATGAAGGCCATCAAAAGCGCGTTCAGCGTACTGCCGATCCGGTTCAGATAGTCGCTGATCGCCGTCGAGACATTCGTCTCCAGCTTGGCCATCGCACGATACACGCCTTTGCGGATGCTGTCCGGCAGCATAGGGTGATCGTTCAGTGTCGTCATCCAGTTCTGCGCCTTCATCGTCAGCTGCGGAATATGCTCGTTGATTTCGTTGACCTGCATGAGGAAGACGGGAATCACGTTCATCAGCACGACCGTGCCCGAAGTCAGGAACACGGCGTAGATAAGCAGCACCGCGACTGTACGCGGCACCTTGCGGTCGTGGAGCAGACAAACGACCGGGTTGAGGACGTACGAGACGATCATGGCGATCAGGAACGGGGCCAGCACCGCCTTCAGAAAGTCGTACACCCAGACCAGCACCGGCTTGATCTGGACGAGCAGGACGATGACGGCGAGCCCGAGCAGCGCCAGCACGAGCCCGCTAAACCATTTATTCCGGCCGAGAGGCTCCATCCTCTTTCCTCCTCTGGATCGGGTTAATTGTGCTCGCTTCCGGCAGCCGTCCCCGGGATCGCCGCACAAGCGGCCCCGGCGGGACTCGTTCTCCCGGACCGGCTGCTTTCGACAACCGTGCCGAGCTTGGACCATCCTTTACCGTTAGTATATGCCTGTCTTCCCGTTCCATCCCTCCCTTGTCTCCTGCTGCGCGAGTCCCCCTCCCGCTCTCGCGAACAAATAAAATAACCCGTCAGGAAAGAATCGTTTGCGGACAAACGGATTCTTTCCTGACGGGTTCGGATGCGCCGGCCCTCTCTAGGCCTTGCGCCATCGGAACAATCAATCGCTTAGTTGGCTTGAATTTGCGGGAACGGCTGCTCTTCGAAGAAGAGGTCGTCGAGCGAGCTGAGCGTCCCGTCCTCCTCTACCTGGAAGACCGACATCTTCTCTCCGTTCACGGTCAATTCGATAAAACAGCCCCAGCAATAAAACTGGTGCGATCCGATCTTTCCAATGTCTTTGGAATTGCAATTCGGACATCGCATCATACGCTTCACCCTATTCTTTGTATAGTGAATATCACGTTCTTAGTCGGGAAAGCTAGGTACCTTCCTTCTAGCCAAAAACCTATCAAATCTTTATCCATTCTTGACGTCATTTAAACCGGTTAAACCATCCATTTTCAAAAAAAATGGCGGATAAGGTTATTTACGAAGACGCCTAATGATGGTTCCAAGCACTTGTGTCGTTTTCGTGACATCCGATTCCGTCGTTACGCTCCCGAAGCTGAAGCGGATCGCCGAGGAGGCACAGGGCTCGGACAAGCGCATCGCCCGGAGCACGTGGGATAGCTCCAGCGCACCCGAGGTGCAGGCGGAACCGCTTGCCGCCGCAATGCCCGCGAGATCGAGATTCATCAGCATCGTCTCGGTCGATACGCCCGGGAAGCTGACGTTCAGAATATGCGGCGCTCTGTGTTCGGGATGCCCGTTCACCGTAAAGCCTTCCTCTCCCAGCTCCCTGGCGAGAGCCGCCAGCATCAACGCTCGCAGCTCCTCCATCCGGGACCGCTCCTCCGGCAGCAGACGGACCGCCCGCTCGAGAGCGGCTGCAAAGCCGACGGCGGCGGCGACGTTCTCGGTCCCTGCCCGGCGTTTGCGCTCCTGCGAGCCTCCGTACAGCTGAGGGACGAGCTTTAGCTTCGGGCTGCAGTAGAGCACACCGATGCCGCGCGGGCCTTCGATCTTGTGGGCAGACAGGCTGAGCAGATCGACCGGCAGGCGTTCGAGGTCGATCGGCAGATGGCCTAGCGCCTGGACCGCATCGACGTGAAACGGAATTCCCCGTTCCCGCGCGATCCGGCCTATCTCCTCGATCGGCTGCACGGTGCCGACTTCATTGTTGACGTACATGACAGAGATCAGCATCGTATCGGGCCGGAGCGCCCGTTCGACCGCCTCCGGCTCCACCCGGCCGAAGTTGTCGACCGGCAAGTATGTAACGGCATAGCCGCTCTGCTCCAGCCGTTCGCAGGCGTGCAGGACGGCATGGTGCTCCACCGAGGTGGTCACTATATGGCCGGGGCCGGCCTCGGCCATGTCCCCGGACGCTTCCTTGCGGGCAGACCAAGCGGCGGCAACGCCAAAGACGGCCAGGTTGTCGCTCTCGGTACCGCCGCTCGTCCAGATCAGGTCGCGCGGTGAAGCCTTCAGCAGCCTTGCGACGGACCGGCGCGCCTCGTCCAGCACCGCCTTGGCTTCGCGGCCATAGGCGTGTAGGCTCGACGGGTTGCCGAACGTCTCCTTCCAGACGGGCAGCATCGCCTGCAGCACGTCCGGATGAAGCGGGGTCGAAGCGGCGTGATCAAGATAAATTCGGTTCATGTGTGTCACCCTATATATAGAACATATAGTTCTCGGCCGGGTCGCCCTCTTCGTTGAAGGAGGCCAGATTGGCAAGCGTCGTCGAATCCAGCACCTCGGCAATCGCGTCGCGGATGCGCATCCACAGATCCCGCTTGGCCGGATCGTCCTCCTCGGTGAAATCGACCGGACTGATCGGACCTTCCAAGACGCGGATGATGTCTCCGCTCGTGATCTCCTCCGCCGGTTTGGACAGAATATAACCGCCGTACGCTCCGCGGATGCTCTTGACGAGCCCCGCGTTGCGCAGCGGCGCTATCAGCTGCTCGAGATAATGCTCGGACAGGTTGTTCTTCTCGGCGATGCTCTTGAGCGAGGTTGGCCCCTCGCCGACGCGGTTCGCCAGCTCCATCATAATGGTAAGGCCATAACGGCCCTTGGTTGAAATTTTCACTACGGCACCTCATTCTATTCCGTTCTTGCGCCTGCCTGCGGCGGCTTGGGTCCGGACAGTCAGGCGGCGGCAGCGAAAGACCCGGACAACCCGTACGGGGGACCGGCTCAGCCTGCGCCGGTGCTGACCGATAGGATTGGCAGCCTAGACCGCCATCTGCTAACAAGCATAACCAAAATAGCCGGCACTCAACCTGGCTATCGTGCGATGCGCGGAAATACCGGGACCGGTATTAACCGTAATCAAATATATGTTATCATAGTTGCACGGCTTGGGAAATGACTAACCTGTGAAAAATCCCCGGTGCATCGGTGGGATTACAGGTCTTTGCCCTGCCGGCAGTCTAATGCGACACGCGGGGGCCTCTCCCCCGCTCGAATAGAAAGGAAGGACAAGAGAAATGGCTAAAACACCAGCGGAAACCCGCGTCGTGCTCGGCATGTCGGGCGGCGTGGACTCCTCGGTAGCCGCGCTTCTGCTCAAGGAGCAGGGCTACGAGGTTATCGGCATCTTCATGAAAAACTGGGACGACACCGACGAGTTCGGCCACTGCACGGCAGAGGAGGATGCCGAGGATGTGCGCCGCGTCTGCGCGCAGATCGGCATTCCCTGCTACACGGTCAATTTTGAAAAGCAGTACTTCGACAAGGTCTTCGCTTATTTCCTGGACGAGTATCGCAAGGGGCGGACCCCGAACCCCGACGTCATGTGCAACCGGGAAATCAAGTTCGGCGAGTTCCTTCAGAAGGCGCTTGAGCTGGGAGCGGATTATATCGCTACAGGCCACTACGCGCAGGTCAAGGAAGAAAACGGCAAGTACTTGCTGCTCCGCGGCAACGACGCCAACAAGGACCAGACTTACTTCCTGAACGCGCTCAATCAATACCAGCTGTCGAAAGCGATGTTCCCGATCGGCCATATGCCCAAGTCCCGCGTACGCGAGCTGGCCCAGGCGGCCGGCTTGGCTACGGCCAAGAAAAAGGACAGCACCGGCGTCTGTTTCATCGGCGAACGCAATTTCAAGGAGTTCCTGAGCCAGTACCTTCCGGCCCAGCCCGGGGACATGCGAACGCTCGACGGCGAGCTGAAGGGGCGGCACGACGGCCTTATGTATTACACGCTCGGCCAGCGCCAGGGACTCGGCATCGGCGGCTCCGGCACCGGCGAGCCCTGGTTCGTCGCGGACAAGGATCTCTCCACCAACACGCTGTATGTGGTGCAGGGCGATTCCGACCCCAGGCTGTATTCCACCGCCCTTGTCGCCTCTGACGTCAGCTGGATTTCGGGAGAGTCTCCGCAGGGCGACCTCCGCTGTACGGCCAAATTCCGTTACCGGCAGCCCGATCAGGGGGTAACGGTACTGATGCAGGAGGATGGCACCTGCCTGGTGACGTTCGATCAGCTGCAGAAGGCGATCACGCCCGGCCAATCCGTCGTCTTTTACGACGGGGATGTCTGCATCGGCGGCGCCGTTATCGACCGGGTGCTCAAGCAGTCCGTCGTTGCCGGCTAATCCCCGGAAGTGCCAATTGGCATTCCCTGTATGGCATATTTGCCGTTTGCCAGCCCGTCTTCTATAGGAAGGCGGGCTTTTTGCGGTGCCTAATTCCGAAGAAAGACGAGCGGATTGACGGGGACCCCAGACGATTGGTGTCGATTCCTCTCCTCCGCTGATGGAAATAGCCCGCCGTCCTTACTTTTCTTGTCAAAAAGTGTTTCAACTTGGCAATGTTCGTTTACATGGATAAGAGCCTGTTTGCGGCGAAGATGGACATTTGGAAGTATTTTGGGGATTTTTCTTGATGAAGTGAAACTTTTCCTCTTCAATCTTCGTAACAAGTAATCGTCGCAAGCTCATGCGATACATAGGCATTAGAGAAAAAGAAAAAGGAGTGGATGTTGTTGAAGAAAAGGTGGCTGGTGGTCTTATTCATCATCTCGATCATTGCGGTGGCTGGCTGCGGAAAGAAGAGCGCGACCGATCACCTGAAAACCGGCTTCACCAAAATGGCGACGGCCGACTCGTATGAGTTCGAAGGCACGCTCGGGGTCAAGTTCGACGCGAAGGAAATGGAGAAGAGCAATCCCGAGATGGCTCTCGCCTCGCAAATGCTGAACGGCTTCGAGATCAAATATCACGGCTCGTACAACAAAAAAACGAAGCAGCAGATGGTGACGCTCGACGTTTCCCTTAAGGGCGACATGAGCATCAACCTGCAAATCCCGTTCATCCTGGACGACAAGAACATGTACATCAAGGTTCCGCAGATCCCGTTCGTGCCAATCCCGAAAGACGTCGTCGGCAAGTACGTTCACCTGACGCCCGAAGACCTCAAGGAGTTCGACGAGAATGCTCCGAATTCGTTCAACCTCGACCCAGCGAAGCAGGAAGATCTGCTCAAGCAGGTCGGCCAGGTGCTCGAGAAGCATTACAAGGACGACAAGTACCTGACCGTCGTCGACGAAGGCAAGCCGGACGGCGTGGCCAACCTCGTGCAGTATAACGTCAACAACGAGAACCTGCAGGAAGAGGCGACGAAACTCGCGAAGAACGTCCTCCCCGAAGTGCTGCAAATTCTCGCCAAGCCGGAATTTAAGGACGCGACCGGTATCACCGAAGAAAACGTCAAGGAATACAACGACAGCCTCAAGGACTTCGACAAAGGCTTCACCGAGTTCCAGAAAACCGGCAAGCTCAATGAAGCGAAGAGCCTGATCGGCACGAACAAGGGAGGCTTCCTGAACTACTTCAAACAGACGATCGACCTGTCTGTCGACGATGCGAAAACCAAGACGAAGTTCAACGTCGCGGTAACAAGCGAGACGCGGATGAGCAAGTTCAACGACAGCTCCGTTCAAGTGACGATCCCGGACAAATCCCAAACCGTCACGGTGAAGCAGCTGCAGGATAGCTTCGCTTCCTCTTTCGATTATTAATCCCGCACCCAAGCATAACGAAAAGCCCCTGGATGTATATCATCCGGGGGCTTTCGTTTGCTATCTCGCGGCGTAGGACGCCCGACCGTATGTCGTCGGGCCTTATGATGTGGCCGCGGGGCACCGACCCCGCTGCCGGTCCTCGGGCGGCAGCCGTCAGCCGGTTCCGCCGCCTCTGCGCTTGCGCTGGTTGATCCGCATCTTCTCCTCCATCCCCTGCTCGCTCGCCTCGAAGAACACTTCGTGCTTCAGCGGCTCCGGCAGGTATGCCTGGTCGACGTAGTGATGCGGATAATCGTGGGGATATTTGTAGCCCGTGTGCCCCAGCTTGGCGGCGCCACTGTAATGAGCGTCCCGCAGGTGCAGCGGCACCTCCGGGGACGGCACGCGTGCGAAGGCGTCGCCGATCCGCGCCAGCGCGAGCGGGATCGAGTTGGACTTCGGGCTCTCCACGGCGAACAGAATGGCCTGCGCGATGACGTACTTCGACTCGGGCCAGCCGATCTTGTGATAGGCGTCCATCGCGGTGACCGCCTGCACCATCGCCTGCGGATTCGCGAGCCCGATGTCTTCGCTGCACGCGACAATAAGCCGGCGAAGGAAGGTCATCGGGTCCATGCCGAGCTTCTCCACCGCATAGAGGAACCAGTACAGCGCCGCGTCGCTCGAGCCCCGGACGCTCTTGTGAAACGCCGACAACACGTCGTACTGCGTGGACGGGTCGGCCTTGACGAGCGGCCGGCGAATCGATTCCTCCGCTACCTCGAGCGTCAGCCGGATCGTCCCGTCCGTTTCGGGCGGTGTCGTCAGAGCCGCCAGCTCCAGCGCGTTGAGCGCCCGCCGGATATCGCCTCCCGCCATGCGGGCGATATGGGCAAGCGCCTCCTCGTCCGCCTGAATCGGCAGAGCCCCGAGGCCCCGCTCCTGGTCCGCCAGCGCCCGGCGCATTGCCAGCAGCGCGTGCTCGGCCGTTAACGGCTCCAGCTGGAACAGCGTCGACCGGGACAGAAGAGCGCCGTTCACATGGTGGAACGGATTCTCGGTCGTGGCGCCGATGAAGATGATGATGCCCTGCTCCACCGCCGGCAGCAGCGCGTCCTGACGGGCCGAGTTGAAGCGGTGCACTTCGTCAAGGAACAGCGTCGTCTTCGTCCCGTACATCGCCTTGGCCTGCTGCGCCCGGTCGATCACCTCGCGGACGTCCTTGACCGTCGCGTCGACGGCGTTCAGCTTGACGAACTCGCCGCTCGTCCGCTTCGAGATGATATGAGCGAGCGTTGTTTTGCCTGTACCGGGCGGCCCGTACAGCAGAATCGACGAGACCTGATCGGCTTCGATCGCCCGGCGGAGGAGCTTGCCCGGCCCGACGATATGCTCCTGGCCGATATACTCCGACAGATCGCGGGGACGCATCCGGTCCGCCAGCAGCCGGTTCTCGCCCGAAGCCTCCGCCGAATAGGTGAACAGATCCATGGCGGCCGCCTTAGTCCAGCCCGGCCTTGGCGAGCAGCTCGCGGACGACGACGCTCACCATCGCAAGGCCGGCAACCGGGGGCACGAACGCGTTGCTCGCGGGCGGCTGCTGGGCTTTGCGGAACTCGGGCGCGTTCTCGGGCACGATCGCCTTGGTCACGTCCGCGCGCGGCTTCATCGGCTGCTCGGTCGAGTACACGACCTTGACGCCCTTCGTGATGCCTTCCTTGCGCAGTTTCTGGCGGATGACGCGGGCGATCGGGTCCATCGTCGTCTTGGAAATATCGTCGACCCGGAACTGCGTCGGGTCCATCTTGTTCGCCGCGCCCATGCTCGAGATGAGCGGGATTTTGCGCTCGCGGCACTGCTTAATGAGATGGATCTTGTAGCTGATCGTGTCGGAGGCGTCGATAACGTAATCGAGCGGATAGGCAAACAGCTGCTCGTACGTTTCCTCCGTATAAAACATCTTGAGCGCGATTGCCTCGCATTCCGGATTGATGTCGCGAATCCGCTCCTTCATCAGCTCGGCCTTCGGCTTGCCGACCGTGGACAAGAGCGCGTGCAGCTGCCGGTTGATGTTCGTCACGTCGACGACATCCTTGTCGATCATGACGATCCGCCCGATGCCGGTACGGGCCAGCGCCTCGGCCGCGAACGAACCGACGCCTCCGATGCCAAGTACGGCGACCGTGCTGTTCTTCATGACCTCGATGCCCTCGGGCCCGATGGCCAGCTCCGTGCGCGAGAATTGGTTTAGCATATGGGTCCCTCCCTAATGGCGAATGTGGGGAAGCGCCGGGAAACAGCAGAGGGAAGGAAGCCGGCGGCTGCGCCGCCGCGTCTTCACTTCCCCTCTGCCCGTTCTTCCTGTTTGCTTCTCTATCATGCGGTCCTTGCCCGGTAGATAAGCTCCGTCGTCCGGAGCCGCGGGCTTGGGTTGTCTTCTAGTTCTTACCCCTAGGGGCGCCCAGTGGAACGGACGCGCCGGGGAGAACGCGGAAAGCTCCCGCGTCCGGATTACTTCGCTGCAGCCTGCTTCAGCGCTACGCGAATCGACAGCTGCTCCAGCTGCGAGTCCTCGACGGGACCCGGCGCGTCGGTCAGCAGACAGGTCGCGCTCGCCGTCTTCGGGAATGCGATCGTCTCGCGCAGGTTGCTGCGTCCCGCCAGCAGCATGACCAGCCGGTCGAAGCCGAAGGCGATGCCGCCATGAGGAGGCGTGCCGTATTCGAACGCCTCGAGCAGGAAGCCGAACTTCTCGTTCGCTTCCTCCGGCGAGAAGCCGAGCGCCGCGAACATTTTCTCTTGCACGTCGCGTTTGTAGATCCGCATGGAGCCGCCGCCGACTTCATAGCCGTTCAGCACAAGGTCGTACGCCTGCGCGCGGATCTTGCCCGGGTCGGTGTCGAAGTAAGCCAGGTCCTCCTCCTTCGGACGGGTGAAGGGATGGTGCTCGGCGACATAGCGCTTCTCTTCCTCGTCGTAGCCGAGGAGCGGGAAGTCGACAACCCAGGCGAATTTGAACACGGACTCGTCGATCAGGCCGAGGTCGCGGCCCAGCTTGAGACGCAGGTTGCCGAGCACGTCCGCGACCACCTTTTTCTTGTCCGCGGAGAAGATGAGCACGTCGCCTTCTTCCGCTCCGAGACGCTCGGTCAGCGCTGCGATCTCCTCCTCGGTGAAGAACTTGACGATCGGCCCCTTCCAATCGCCGTCCTTGATCTGAATCCAAGCGAGACCCTTGCCGCCGTAACGCGCGGCGAACGGCGTCAGGTCGTCCAGCTCCTTGCGGCTCCAGGACGCGCAGCCCTTCGCATTGATCGCCTTCACCTCGCCTCCGGAAGCGACGACGCTCGAGAACACCTTGACGCCGCTGTTCGCCACGATGTCGGACACATCGGCGAGCTCAAGCCCGAACCGCAGGTCCGGCTTGTCGGAGCCGTACTTGCCCATCGCATCGGCGTAGGTCAGCCGCTGGAACGGACGCTGGATGTCTACGCCGACTGTATCCTTGACGAGCTTCGCGACCAACTCCTCCATCATCCCTTGGAGCTGCTCCTCGGACAGGAACGACGTCTCGATGTCCACCTGGGTGAATTCAGGCTGCCGGTCAGAACGCAGGTCTTCGTCGCGGAAGCAGCGGGCGATCTGGTAGTAACGCTCCAAGCCGCTCACCATAAGCAGCTGCTTGAAGATCTGCGGGGATTGCGGCAGAGCGAAGAATTCGCCCGGATGCACCCGGCTCGGCACGAGATAATCCCGCGCGCCCTCCGGCGTGCTCTTCGTCAGAATCGGCGTCTCGACTTCGATGAAGCCGTTGCCGTCCAGGTAGTCGCGGAAGATCTTGGCCGCCTTGGAGCGAAGCATGAGCGTCTTCTGCATCTCCGGACGGCGCAGATCGAGGTAGCGGTATTTCAGCCGGAGCTGCTCGTCGATTTCGATGCCGTCCTCGATGAAGAACGGAGGCGTCTTGGCAGCGTTCATGATCTCTATCTCGGTTACCTGGACCTCGATCGAGCCGGTAGCCAGGTTCGGGTTCTTCGTTTCCTCGTCCCGCTCCACCACCTTGCCCTTGACGGCAAGCACGTACTCGTTGCGCGCGCGGTCGGCGACGGCAAGCGCCTCGCCGGAGAATGCCGGGTTGAAGACGATCTGCACAATGCCGCTGCGATCGCGCAGGTCGATGAACAGCACGCCGCCAAGGTCTCTGCGACGCTGCACCCATCCGTTCAAAATTACCGTCTCGCCGACGTTAGCGGCCGTCAATTCGCCACAATGGCGGGTCTTCAGCATACTCATCTTGATTCCTCCTGTAGGTCCATCGGGGCGTCTGCCCTTATGGTATTGGTCACTTCCGGAGCTGAGGCTCCTTCCTTGCTTCCGCCGCTTCCTGCCGGCGCCTTGCGGCTCTGCTCCATCCACTAATGCTCGCGGGACGCCAGCAGACGGGCCCCGAGCTCGGCGAGCGGTACGTTCTCCTGCTCTCCGGTAGCGAGCTGCTTGAGCGCGACGACTCCCTGCTCCAGCTCGTCTTCGCCGAGGATGGCGACATAGCGGGCGGCGAACCGGTCCGCCGATTTGAACTGCGTCTTCATCTTGCGGCCGAGGTAATCCTTGTCGGCGAGCAGGCCTTGGCCCCTCAAGCTGTACAAGAGGCGGACAGCTTCGCGCTCGGCTTTGTCGCCCATGCTGATCAGATAGACGTCGAGCGGCTCCTTACCGGCGATCTCCACCTGCTGCGCTTCCAGCACGAGCAGCGTCCGCTCCAGTCCGATGCCGAGGCCGACGCCCGGCACATCCGCGCCGCCGACCTGGCCGACGAGGCCGTTGTAGCGGCCGCCGCCGCCGATCGTGTCGATCGCACCGATGCCCTCCGCCTTGTATTCAAAGGCGGTATGGGTGTAGTAATCCAGCCCGCGGACGAGTCTCGGGTTGACGGAGAACGGAATTTCCATGGCGCTCAGGTAATCCTGGACAGCCTGGAAGTGCTTGCTGCACGCCTCGTCCAGGTGGTCGAGGAGCGACGGCGCCCCATCGAATTTGTCCTGGTCGACCTTGCAGTCGAGCACGCGGAGCGGGTTGCGCTCCATCCTCTCCTGGCAGTCGCGACACAGCGTCTCCTTCATCGGACGGAGAAACGCGAGCAGGCTCTCGCGGAAATTCGCCCGCACCTCCGGCGTGCCGACGGAATTCACCTCGACGCGAACGCCGCGAATCCCGAGCTCCCGGTAAAAGGAATAGCCGAGGGCAATCACTTCCGCGTCAAGCGCCGGATCCTCGGAGCCGAACGCCTCGATGCCGAACTGATGCAGCTGCCGGTACCGCCCGGCTTGGGGCTGCTCGTAACGGAACATCGGCCCGATATAATACAGCTTCGTCACCTCGGGCTCGGCATAGAGCTTGTTCTCTACGAACGCCCGGACGACGCCGGCTGTACCCTCGGGACGAAGCGAGATGCTCCGCTTTCCTTTGTCGAGGAACGTGTACATCTCCTTCTCGACGATATCCGTCGTCTCCCCGACGCCCCGCTGGAACAGCTCGGTGTGCTCAAATATCGGCGTCCGGATTTCCTGGTAGCGATAGCGCCTGCCCAGCTCGCGTGCCTTTGCCTCAAGCGCCTGCCATTTTTCGACCGTGCCCGGGAGCAGGTCCTGCGTGCCTTTCGGCTTTTGAATACTCATGTCTGGCCACCCTCCAACCTATCCCTGAGATCTCTTTGTGTCATGCTTCCGCAAAAAAGAAAAACCCCCGTCACCGGCTGCAACAGCCAGGGACGAGGGATTGCGTACAATCTCCCGTGGTACCACCCACATTCGGAGGCTCGCGTCCGGTGTCCGCCAATCGGCAGCCGGTTCTCATACGCGCAGCGCTTCCGCACTCGCCGGTTAACGCCCGGGATACGCGAGACGGCTACTTCCACCCGCAATCGGATTGCCGTGGGGGTCGCCGTCCGTCCTCCGGGAGGTCTTTCCTTCAAGCGGTCACGGGAAGCTTCCAGCCTAGGCTTCCTTCTCTGCGGTGACGCATCTTCAAGTACTTTATCCCATCAACGGATCAAAGGTCTTATAAGAAATTAGTAATGATTGTATACGCAGGACGACCAATTGTCAAGATCGCAGAACGAGCTTTGTCGCCCGGTTTTTGAATCCGTGACGCCCAGGCGTCCCCTTATTTAAGTATGTCCCGTTGGACGTACCCAAGCATGGAAGGTTAAAACTGGAAAAAAGCGGCCCCGTCAAACGACGGAACCGCTTTTTCAACCACTGCTTCCTGCCCTTTGCTCTACAAGGGCGAAATCCCGCACCAATCCTGCTTAGAACTTGGCGCCGGCCAGACGGCTGAGCACATCCTTGAGTAGCAGGTACGTGTCTCCGTTGGTCAGATTCTGCTTGTCGGCGATCAGATCAAGCGTCGCCTTGGTTACGAGCCCCTTGCTTTCCAGCTCGGCCGCCGCTTTGTCTGCGGTAACCGTCAGCCCCGCCGCTTTGGCAATCGTATAGGCCGCCTGCTGCAGCGTAAGCGCCGATTTGGTCTTCGCATTCTCGTCCATGCCCGCCAGCGACTGGGCCGGGTCGCCTTTGAACGCGCTCGGATAGACGCGCTTGGCGATGTTCAGCTGATTGACGTACCGCTGCGGATTGGACGGGTCGTCGAGCTTGAAATCGTTATTGTATCCGCCGGTCGCGATGCCGAGATAGACGGCCGCCTTGAGACCCGGATACGCTTTGTGCTGCTGATAAGGCTGAACCTTGGCTGTGTACGGCTTGAGGTCCATGCCTTTGCTGTTGACCAGGTCCTGCAGCTGCTTGATGCCGTCCTTATTCTCCGCCAGCTGGCGGAACGTCTGCTTTAGGTCCTTGGCCACCTTGACCGCCGCGCCGGCCGATTCGGCCTCCGCCATCCCGGTCGGGATGACGCGCGCACTGCCGTGGGGCAGCGTGTCGTAGCTGGCCGAGCGGCCAACGACAAGCAGATTGTCGACCTTCTGCGGAACGATGCTGCGGAACGGAACGGCATAGCGCCGGGGCTCCAGCACGACGGCTCCGTTATCCGACGGGCTCGTCCGCTGGATGTCGACCGCATAGGAGCCGAACGCAATCCGGTCCCATTGATCCCGGTTTTCCAGCACATCGAGGATGGTCAGCCGGTACAGTCCCTGCATGTGGCGGGATTCGCGCACGTACAGCTCCGGAGCGACGCCGTCCAGCTCAAGACCGGCAAACTCGGGATACAGCTTCTTCATATGCGCAAGAATGCTCGGAAGCTCCTTGTTCGCGATATCGAACGCTTCCTCGCGCGATTTCTTATCGAATGCATCTACGCCGAAGATTTGCAGCGCGTTGATCAGGATGGTGTCATCCAGCTGCCGGCCGATATTCAGGCCGCGCATCTTGGCCCGCTGCGGGTTGACCGAAGGGTAGTCCTTCATCTCCACATAGCCCCACGCAGACATGGCGGACGAATCCGTGTTCGGATTGTTGTCTTCCGACAGACGTTTGCGCACCTGCTTCCACACCTCGTCGGTAACGCCCTTGAGGCGGAATACCGCCGTGACGGCCATGCGCGATTTGCTGTCTCCGAGATCCTCGCGCCCGTGGGTGAACGACACGCCGGCCGCATCGGCGAAGTCCGCGTCCTGTGTGGCGTCGATTACCGCTCCCGCCTTGACGTTCAGCTTGGAGCCGTCGGGCATGGTCAGCACTACGCCCTCCACGACGCTGTCTTCGGCGCCCTTTTTGACTACAGGGTCGATGCTCTTCGTTTTCATGAGCACGTCGATGTTCTTCTCATTCTTGACCAGCTTATGAAAGGCGTTGGCAGCCGTGTTGACGTCGAACGAATCGCCCTCCACCATGGCGTACCATTCGGTGAAGATCCCTTTGTTCAGAATCGGGTCCTTCACGCCGGGGATCGTCGATTTGTTCTCCACGTCATAGTTCAGGTCGATGCTGTTCAGCCAGCCGAGCGTCATCAGACCGCCGAGAATATCCCGTTCCCCGCTGTCCACGAGCAGCGTCTTCTGTCCATTGCGCGCCGCGGATACCGCCGCCGCCACGCCTTCGGGATCGGTGCCGACGACAATCACGTCATAGCGGTCCGCCGGCTTGGAGACCGATTGGACCTTCTCCAGCTCCTGCCGGGGACCGACGTTCGCGGAGGGCAGCCCTCCGTCATGCTTCTCCTTGTAGTACATGAGCCCGCCGCCGCATGCCAATAGCACGACGAACGTTACCGCCAGTATCCACCATTTGTTCCGAAACATAATGTCCCCCCATCAATTCTCTTTCCCATTCCTTCTTTCGCTGTCCGCTTCCGCAGTATGGCCGGTCAGGAGATGGACGCCGTCCTAATCTCCGGACGGGCCCCTCGGAAGCGGGCAAGACTCCAACGTTGGCCTGTCCGCCCGCACGCCAATAAGGCGGGCGCGCACCGGGCCAGTCTACCCCTGAGTGTAACACAAGTTGAGGAAGGAAGGAATTTTTCCAGCCAAAATACCCCTGCCTGCCGGCAGGGGTTCACAGGATTGTCGGGATGTTCGGGGAGCGCGCATGCATAGGCATTCGCGCGCAAAAAGCCCTGATTAAACGGACGGCCGCCCACCGCTCCCAGGGTCGGCTACCGGAACGTGCGGGAGCCGAGCCCTTTGACCGGCTCGCGTCCCATCTCCATCTCTCTAGTCTGCCGCTCGTCGGCGGGAGGGAGAAGTGCCAGAGCGGCGGTCGCTTCGCGGTAGGAGACGGACAGCTGGGCGGCTTGCTGGCTCAGCACTATGCTGGCTTTTTCGGATTGGCGCAAGGCTGGGGTTCCCTCCTCCGGGTTTCTTCCCCACTAGCTTCTCCCATCCGAGCTTAGCCTAACCCTCTTGCTATCGCTTACGGCACGGCGGACGGCTGGGCGGCCTCCCTGCAGCCACCGGGCTTGCCGCGTTAGGAAAGCGAGCGGGCGCCTTCCAGCTGCCCCATCGCTTATCCATGCCATATTGGGCTTGTCCTTCCAGCAATCTCGAGAACTGCCGCGACATCCGCCGCTCCCTTCTTCAGGCGCGGCTGTCGAGGATCAGCGTCACCGGCCCGTCGTTCGTGAGCCGCACGTCCATCATGGCGCCGAACACGCCCGTCTCCACCTGAAGGCCGCAGCCCCGCAGCAGCTCGTTCAGCTTCTCGTACAGCGGCTCGGCCTGCTCGGGGCGGGCGGCCGCCATGAAGTTCGGCCTCCGGCCCTTGCGGCTGTCCCCGTAGAGCGTGAACTGGGAAATCGAGAGGACGCTCCCGCCCGCCTCCAGCACGGAGCGGTTCATCTTGCCCTCCTCGTCCTCGAAGATGCGCAGACCGGCCAGCTTGTCGGCCAGGTACTTAGCATCCTGCTCGGTATCCTCGTGCGTCACGCCCACCAGGAGGACGAGGCCGGACGATATGCGGCCCACCACCTCCCCGTTCACCGTTACGGTTGCTTCCTTGCTTCTTTGCAGCACGACTCTCATCTTATCCTTCCTTTCCTGTTCTGTACCTGAACGGGACGGGCCCATTTTGCCTGCAAGCACCGCACAAAAAAAAGCAGACCCATCTTCATCCGGACAGCCGGGCCGGCGGCAAGCGCCGGTCCCTCGCGGATGAAGCGATCAGGCCTGCATGATCCGCTGCACCGAGTACACATCCTGGATCCGCTTGATTTTCTCGACGACGGAATGCAGGTGCTCGGTATTGCGGATAAGGATCGTCATGTGAATGAGCGCCATCTTGTTCTTGTCCGAGCTCGCCGAGACGGCGGACATGAACGTCTTGCTCTCCGAGACCGCCTGCAGCACCTCGTTCAGCAGGCCGCGGCGGTCGTGGCCGGTAATCTCGATCTCGACGCTGTAGTTCGCCTCCACCGAGTCGACCCATTCCACCTCGATGACGCGGTCTCCCTCTTCCGCATCTCCCGCCGGAATGTTGCTGCAGTCGGCGCGGTGCACCGAGACGCCGCGGCCGCGGGTGATGTAACCGACGATCTCGTCGCCGGGCACCGGGCTGCAGCAGCGGGCGAAGCGGACGAGAATGTTGTCCGCGCCCTTGACGCGGATGCCGTGCGTCGGCCGGCTCTTCTTCTCAGGCGGTGCGGCCTTGACTTCCTTGACCTCCTGGGTCAGCTGGATGAGCGCGGCCTGCTCCGATTCGCGGCGCAGCTTCTCCGTAAGCCGGGTGACGATCTGAGAAGCGGTGATGCCGCCGAAACCGATCGCTGACAGCATGTCCTCGATATCGTGGAAGTTGAACTTGGCCGCCACTTCCATCATCTTCTCGTCCGTCATCAGATCGGAAGGTTCGAGCGCCAGCCGCTTCAGCTCGCGTTCGATCGCCTCGCGGCCCTTGATAACGTTCTCCTCCCGCTTCTCCTTCTTGAACCACTGCTTGATCTTGCTGCGGGTGTGGGGAGATTGGGCGATCTTGAGCCAGTCCTGGCTCGGTCCGTACGAATGCTTGGAGGTGAGGATCTCGACGATGTCGCCGTTGTTGAGCCGGTGATCGAGCGGCACGATCCGGCCGTTCACTTTGGCGCCGATCGTCCGGTTGCCCACCTCAGTATGGATGCGGTAAGCGAAATCGAGCGGGACAGAGCCGGCCGGCAGCTCGATGACCTCGCCCTTCGGCGTGAAGACGAAGACAAGGTCGGAGAAGAAGTCCATCTTGAGCGACTCCATGAACTCGGCCGCGTCGCGGGTTTCGTGCTGCAGCTCGAGAATCTCGCGGAACCAGTTCATCTTCTCGCCGAAGCTGCCGGACGGTACAAGCGAGCCTTCCTTGTACGCCCAGTGGGCTGCAATGCCGAATTCGCTCGTCCGGTGCATGTCCCACGTCCGGATCTGCACCTCGAGCGGCTCGCCCTTAGGTCCGATGACGGTCGTGTGCAGCGACTGGTACATGTTCGTCTTCGGCATGGCGATGTAATCCTTGAACCGGCCCGGCATCGGTTTCCACAGTGTGTGGATGATCCCGAGCGTCGCGTAGCAGTCCTTGATATTGTCAACAATGACGCGAATGGCAAGCAGGTCGTAGATCTCGTTGAACTGCTTGCTGCGCGACGTCATCTTCTTATAGATGCTGTAGATATGCTTGGGACGCCCCGAGATGTCGCTCTCGATGCCCATCTCGGACAGCTTCTCGTGCATCCGGCTGATGACGTCATGGATATACTGTTCGCGCTCCGTGCGCTTCTTCTGCATCAGGTTGGCGATCCGGTAGTACTGCTGCGGGTTCAGGTAGCGAAGCGCGATATCCTCCATCTCCCACTTGATCGCGGACATCCCGAGCCGGTGCGCGATCGGGCAGAAGATCTCGAGCGTCTCGTCCGCGATGCGGCGCTGCGCCTCCTCGGACTGATACTTGAGCGTGCGCATATTGTGAAGCCGGTCGGCCAGTTTGATTAGAATGACGCGAATGTCCTGTGCCATGGCGACGAACATTTTGCGGTAGTTCTCGTTCTGCTGCTCCTGCTTGGACTTGAACTGGATCTTCTCCAGCTTGGTCAAGCCGTCGACGAGCATGGCGCAGGTCGGACCGAACTGCTCGCGGACTTTATCGAGCGAAACCGTCGTGTCCTCGACCACGTCATGCAGCAGAGCGGCGATAATCGAAGTGACATCCATCTGCATGTTCACCAGGATGTCGGCGACCGCCAGAGGATGCAAGATATAAGGCTCACCCGATTTGCGGACCTGCCCATGGTGGGCCTGTTCAGCAAATTCGTAGGCTTCCCGGATTTTGTTCAGGTCGTTTTCTTTGAGGTAGGTTGATGCCTTAGTCAGCAGCTGCTCGATCCCCATTACGCAATCCTTTCCGTCCCCATAGGTAGATTTTTATTCATTATGAGCGTTCGTCCCGCTCCCGTCAAGAAACGTGTCGAATGAAGCGCGCTGCACTCCCTCGCGGAATTCCCTGTCCGAATCCGTCAACTGGTGTAAACTGGAACAAGGATGCGGGTTTCGGTGCCCCGCTTATTATGGAAAGGAGCAAAATGCTATGTCGAATTTTCTTGTTCTGCTCGGCGATTTCTACCACCCCGCCGATCGCGTCGGTTCCTTCCTCGCCCCTCTGCTCGAGGAAGCGCCGGTCCGGCTGACCGTGCTGACCGATCCGGCCGCGTTCCCTTGGGACACGCTGGACGAATGGGACGGCCTTCTCATTGCGAGGGACGCCCTGCTGGCGGAGGACGGGCGCCGCACCGACCGGCTGTGGTGTCCTCCCGAACGGCAGAGCCGCCTGTCGGCGTTCGTGCAAGAAGGCGGAGGCCTCCTCGCCGTTCATTCCGGCATCGCCCAATATCCGGCCGGCGAGGCGTATCGCCGGCTGACCAAGGGCGTCTTCACGCATCATCCGCCCGGCGCCCTCCCGCTGACCGTACACCCGCTCAATCTCCGGCATCCGGTCATGGACGGCGTCGGCGAGTGGACGACGGAGGACGAGCTGTACTGCGTCCAGCGGGATCCGGATGCGCCCGAACCGCTGGCCGAGCTCGTCTCCTCCGAACACGGATCCTCGCCGGCCGTTTGGGCGCATGAAGCCGGCCGCGGCCGGGTCTGTGTGCTGACTCCCGGTCATACCGAAGCGACCTGGACCCATCCCTCTATGCGCCGGCTGCTGTACAACGCCCTCTCCTGGACCGCGCGCACTAGCCGCATCCAGGAGGAATAGGATTCCAGTCCTGTAAAAAATCCATGACATAGGTCGAATTTTGTCTTGCATGTTGGTTCGTTTTTGCTAAGATTAGCGAGGGGATTTCATCCGAAATCCGACCGACCATCGAAATCATCAATCGATATTCAAGGAGGAAACCAGCTTGCAGCGCGTTATCCAAGTGGACGAGCGTCCATCCCTGGCGGCCAGCATCCCGCTGAGCCTGCAGCACTTGTTCGCCATGTTCGGCTCGACGGTGCTAGTTCCGATTCTATTCCACATCAATCCGGCCATCTGCCTGCTGATGAACGGGATCGGCACCCTGCTGTACCTAATCATCTGCAAAGGCAAAATCCCGGCCTATCTCGGCTCCAGCTTCGCCTTCCTGTCGCCGGTCGCCGCCGTTTTCGTAGGCGGAGGCACATACCAGGATGCGCTCGGCGGCTTCATCGTCACCGGCGTCATCTTCACCGTCGTCGGCCTGCTCGTCAAGGCGGTCGGCACCCGCTGGATCGACGTCGTCTTCCCGCCGGCGGCGATGGGCGCGATCGTGGCCGTTATCGGGCTTGAGCTCGTTCCGACGGCTGCCAGCATGGCCGGGATTATCCGTCCGGGCGACGCTCCGGCCGACTGGGCGTTCGACCCCAAGGTCATCACCGTCTCGCTGGCTACCCTGCTGCTTACTATTATAGGGAACGTCCTGTTCCGCGGATTCTTCAAAATTATCCCAATTCTGATCGGCATTGTCTTCGGCTACGTGCTCGCCGCCCTGTTCGGCATGGTCGACTTCACATCGGTCCAGCAGGCACCCTTCTTCTCCCTGCCGGAGTTCTACTCCCCGCGGTTCTCGTGGTCGGCGATCGCCATCATTGCCCCGGCGGCGCTCGTCGTCATCGCGGAGCACATCGGCCATCTGATCGTAACGAGCAATATCGTCGGCAAGGATCTCTCCACGGATCCGGGACTTGACCGCTCGCTTCTCGGCAACGGCATCTCCACCATCGTCTCCGGCTTCGTCGGCTCGACGCCGAACACGACCTACGGAGAGAACATCGGTGTCCTGGCGCTCAGCAAAGTGTACTCGACTTGGGTCATCGGGGGCGCGGCCGTCTTCGCAATCGTGCTGTCCTTCTTCGGCAAGCTGTCCGCGCTCATCATGACCATTCCGGTCCCCGTCATGGGCGGCGTGTCGCTGCTGCTGTTCGGCGTCATCGCTTCGTCCGGCATCCGGATGCTCGTCGAGACGAAGGTCGATTACGCCAAGCCGACCAACCTGATCCTATCCACCGTCGTGCTGGTCATCGGCATCAGCGGAGCGACCTTCGCCTGGGGCAGCTTCGTGCTCAAGGGCATGGCGCTCGCTACCGTCGTCGGCATCCTGCTCAGCCTGTTCTTCAAGCTGATCGAGAAGCTCGGCTGGGCGAACGAATAACCGGTTGCAAGTCAAGTCTCGGATGCTCCTGTCCGGGGCTTTTGTCTGTCCATCTTTCTCCTGACGTTCGCCGCTTGACTTTCGCAGCGCTCTTCCCTATAATAGCACCAACTTTCCATATCGCTATTATGCCAAGGAAGAGCATCCAACTCGGAGGCGTCCTCGTAAGAACGGCCCGCCCGTTCCCGAAGAAGACCGGCACCGCCCGTTATCGCGGAACCAAGCGGATCATCCCCGTCCTGACGGGAATGGTCAAGTTGGGTGGCACCGCGGGCCTAAGCGCTCCTCGTCCCAATCGGATGAGGGCGCTTTTTGTATTTTTATCCGAGAAAGGACCGTGATGACCATGCTAGCAATTGCTTGGATCCGCGACAACCGGGCGCTCCTCGAGCGGACTGCGCGGGATAAGGGCCTCGGCGTCTCGATTATTGGAGACGTCCTTGAGGCCGACGAGACGAGACGCCGTCTCATCGCCGATGCCGAAAGGCTCCGCAAGAGGCGCAACGAGCTCGCCCGGGAGACGGGCGAACACAAGAGGCGGGGAGAGACAGAATCGGCGGCTGCACTAACCGAGGAAGCAAAGGAGCTCGGCGTCCGGCTGGACGAGGTAGCCCAAGAGGAGGCGCGGGCCGCCCGGCGGTTCGAGGAGCTCATGCTCCTCGTGCCCAATCCCGTTTCGGCGGATACGCCCATCGGGGCGAGCGATGCCGACAACGTGGAGGTACGGCGCGTCGGTGTTCCTCGAGACTTCGCCTTTGCTCCGCGCGACCATGTCGAGCTGGGAGAGCTGCACGGGATGATCGACATTCCGCGGGCGGTCCGGATGGCAGGCGCGCGAAGCTATGTGCTGAAAGGAGCCGGCACGCGGCTGCATCGCGCCGTCCAGCAGCTCGCCATGGATCTGCTGGAGGAGCGCGGCTACACGCTTCTCGAGGTACCCATTCTCATGCGCGAGGAAGCGATGACGGCGGCCGGCTTCTTCCCGGCTGGACGCGACCAGACCTATGCGGTGGAGGAGAACACCTGGCTCGCCGGCACGGGCGAGGTCCCGCTCATCTCGTATTACCGCGACGAGGTGCTGGACCTGGCGGAGCCGGCGCGGCTGGCGGCCGCAACCCCCTGCTTCCGCAAGGAGGTCGGCTCGGCGGGCCGCGACACGCGCGGGCTGTACCGGGTGCACCAGTTCGCCAAGGTGGAGCAGGTCGTGCTCTGCCGCCGCGATCCCGAGCTGGCCGACCGGCTGCTCGCGGAATTGGTGGCGAACGCCGAGCAGCTGCTCCGGCTGCTTGAGCTCCCTTACCGCGTCATGGCCGTCTGCACAGGCGACCAAGCGGCCAAGACGCATAAGCAGTTCGACCTTGAGACGTGGATGCCGAGCCGCGGCGCATACGGCGAGACCCATTCGGCGTCGAACGTGCTCGACTTCCAGGCCCGCCGCGCGAATCTCCGCTACCGCGATACGGACGGCCGCCTGCAGTACGCCTACACGCTCAACAATACAATGGTCGCAACCCCGCGGATTCTCATTCCGCTGCTCGAGAATCACCAGCAGACCGACGGCTCGATCGCCATCCCCGCCGCGCTGCGCCCCTATCTGCACGGCGAGAAGCTGCTGACTCCTCCCCAAGCGGAGGAGGAGCAAGAGGCTTAGCAAGAGGCAGCCGTACGCGCTCGTTCGAAGCCGTATGGACGAGCGCATGGACGTCTTGCGGGGACTACGCCCCCGCTCGACGGCCGGCGGCCCGCCCTCCCTCAAGCAAGACGCCTCTTACCGTCCCTTTAAACAAACAAAACAGCCGCTAAGATTCGCTATATGCGAACCTTAGCGGCTGTTTTTGCTCTCTATCCGGCTCCAGCGCAGCATGACTGCCTGCCGGTATTCCGGCTCCAGCGGAGTCCGGCCGGTGAAGCGGCCGTTCCGGAAAGGAGACTTAGTAAGTCATGAGCGAACGGACCTCGATGCCTTCCAGCTTCTCGCGGCCGTTCAAGTAGGACAGCTCGATCAGGAAGGCGGCGCCGACGATCTCCCCGCCCAGCTGCCGAATGAGGTTGGCCGACGTCGCCAGCGTCCCGCCGGTCGCCAGCAGGTCATCGGCGATCAGCACGCGCTGCCCTGGCTGGATGGAGTCCCGGTGCATTGCCAGCCGGTCCTTGCCGTACTCGAGCGAATAGTCCGCCTCGATGCAATCACCCGGCAGCTTGCCGCTCTTGCGGATCGGCGCGAAGCCGACCCCGAGCGAATAAGCGAGCGGCGCCCCGACGACGAAACCCCGGGCTTCAGGTCCTGCGATCATGTCGATCTTGAGGTCGCTGACCATTTCGCGGATCGCATCGACCGCTTGTTTATAGACGGGCCCGTTCTTGAGCAGCGTCGTAATGTCCTTGAACCGGACTCCCGGCTGGGGAAAATCGGGAATGACCCGGATGTACTCTTTAAAATCCATGGGTTAAGCCTCCGTTAGCAATTTGGGAGCCGCCAGCTGGCGTACAATCCAGCCGTGCAGCTCTTGGGCCGAGGAGTAAAGCAGCAGCTCCTCGGTCTTCTGTCTCTCCAGCCGGCCGCGGTACAGTGCCGAGCTGGTCAAATCTCTGCGGCCCGGAGCCGGATGGCAGCGATAGCCGTCCAAGCACCGTTCCAGAAACTCCAGTTCCACAAACACTTCCATAATAAACGTTATGACAGACGGCGGCAACCCCAGCCTGCGGCTCCAGGAAGCGGCGAACTGCCTAGGCTCGACCGTCTGCCCGCCCAGTGCCCGAAGCGCCCCGTACACCTGCTTGAAGCGGTCGCGTCCCGGAACGGACGGTTTTCCCTCTCCCTCCGGTGTCCGGAAGACCGCATAGATTCGCTCCACACCCTCGGCCTGCGTCAGAATCTCGCGCAGCGTGTCCTCCCGGTCCGGGAGCGTGTACAAGATCAGGTCTTTGACCTGCGGGAAGTGGTCCCGCGTACCCTTGTGCAGGCAGCGGACGCCGCCATCTCCCCCGCGACACCAGATGGCGGCCTGGTCCGTGAATCCGGGCGGAAGCAGCGTCAGCTCTTCCTCCCGGAACAAGAGCAGCCCAGGGCCGGCATTGTCCTCCGGCCGGTCCGCCCATAGCGTGGAGGGCACACCGAGCGTCTTCAGTTTCTCCTCAAGACGTCCGGCTCCCCGCCAGTCGAACACCTGGACATGCGGCACACGCAGATCCTGGATCAGCAGCTGGGGCCGCCGGGTGCCGTTCCATTCGTTGACGCTCAGCTCGCCGACCACGTCGACGCGGGCCGCCGGCGACAACCGTCCCAGCACGGCGCTCTTGCCGAAGCCGACCGCCTCGATCGAGGCCGCCGATTCCCGGGCCGCCTCCGTTAGCTGCAGCTTCAGATGCTGCTGCTCTTTGCCCATCGTTCTCCGCTCGCGAATCTCCAGATCGCTGAACACGAAGCGCGGCGACGGATTCCCCATCCCGAACGGGCCAAGCTGCTCCAGCTCCTGGATCGCTGCGAGCGTCACCTCACTGAGCGAGGCATCCAGATCCGCCTGCAACACAGGGACGAAATGCTCGTCCGTCAGCCAGGCGGCCGCCAGCTCGTTGAGGCGGGCCGCCAGCTCGGGAAGATTCTCCCGCCGGACTGTCATTCCCGCTGCCGCCTGGTGGCCGCCGTAATGCTCCAGCAGGTCGGCGCAGGCCGTCAGGGCGGCGTGCAGATCGAAGCCGGGAATGGAGCGGGCCGAGCCTTTGGCGAGTCCGGTCTCGCGGTCGATGCTCAGGATAAGCGTCGGCCGGTAATACGCCTCGAGCAGCCGGGAAGCAACGATGCCGATGACGCCGACGTTCCAGTCTTCTCTCGCGACGACGAGTACCCGGGGGGGACGACCTCCGTCCTCCCGCACGACGGCCTCCGCCTCCTGCCCGATCTCCTCCACAATCCGCTGACGCTCCTTGTTGAGCGCGTCGAGATTCTCCGCCAGCAGAGCGGCCTCCTGCGAATCTGCGGTGGTGAGCAGGCGGACGGCGGTGTCGGCCGACTCCAGCCGGCCGCCGGCGTTGATGCGCGGGCCGAGCGAGAAGCCGAGATGACCCGCGTTCACCTGCCGGCGGTCAATGCCGGCCACCGCCAGCAGCGCCTGCATGCCGGGTCCCGCCGCCTGCCTCATCCGCTCTAGGCCGAGCCGGACGAGAATGCGGTTCTCGCCGGTGAGCGGCATCAAATCAGCAACGGTGCCGAGCGCCGCATACTCCAACAGCTCCTCCGGAAACCGGCCGAGCAGCGCCGTCGCCAGTTTGAACGCGACGCCGACCCCGGCCAGCTGCTTGAACGGGTAAGGACAGCCCGGCTTCTTCGGATTGAGGACGGCACAGCAGTCCGGCAGCGCCTCCGGAGGCTCGTGGTGATCCGTCACGATGACGTCGATTCCGAGACTCGCGGCATACGCGACCTCTTCCCACGCGCTGATGCCGGTATCGACGGTGACGAGCAGCTGCACGCCCTCTTCCTTCGCGCGATCGATCGCTCCCCGGTTTAATCCGTACCCTTCCAGGACGCGGTGGGGAACGTAGCTGTCGAACTTGGCCGAGAGTCCCCGCAGCAGGTGGGTCATCAGCGCCGTGCTGCTGACCCCGTCCGCGTCGTAATCACCATAAATGCGTATTCGTTCTCCTTGCTCGATGGCCTGGCGCAGCCGCTCCACCGCTTCCTTCATCCCGTCAAGCAGATAAGGGTCGTGGGCATGCTCTGCGCCGGCCTTCAGGAACAGCTCCGCCTGCTCCGGGGTCCGGATGCCGCGCGCCACGAGCAGCCTCGCCGCGATCGCGGACAGCCCGAGACGGTCCGCGAGCAGCCGGACCGTCTCCTCCTCCATTCCCTGCACCGTCCATTTGGCTCTGGATGGGAGCATTCGGTTCCCTCCTAACTAATGCAGCAGCGTCGGCTGATGCTCCTGGTCCTCCTCCAACTCCCTCTTGTACGGATAGCCGCCGTCATAGGGAATCACGAAGACATGCACATCGGATAGATGGCTGAACCGCTTCATCAGCTGATGCTGGACACTTTTTGCAATCGCGTGTCCCTCGAGCACCGTAATGCGGGGATTCACGCTAATCCGAATATCGACAACAAAATAGGGCCCGTTCTCTCGCCAGCTCAAATCATCCACCGAGATGACGCCGCGCACCCGCTGGGCGGCGCGGATCAGATCCTCGCGGTCCTCCTCGTCCAGCGCCTCGTCGGACGGCAGGCTGCGGAACTCGGTCAGCAGCCGGTACGCGAGACGAGCGATGAGGAGGGAGATCAAGAAGCCGGCCAGCGGATCGAGGTAGTAAAAGACGGGCTCCTGAAACCACTGCCCCAGCAGCGCCCCCGCCGTTCCTACGAACGCAACGAGCGCCGAGCTGAGGTGCGAGCGCAGCCCCCAGTGGGAGCCGGTATCCCGTCTCCCGTCGGCGTTCCTAAGCCGCCAGGCAGTCAGCAGGACGCCGGCCGCGAGCGTGAGAACCAGCACGGGAGCCGCATACCAGGCCGGAGCGTGGCCGACCCCGCCTTGGACGATCCGCAGCGAGGCGACCGCAAGCTCGACTCCGACGACGAGCAGCAGAGCGGCAGCGATGGCCGATGCGGCAGCCATCGCCTTGCGCCTCGCCTTGCGCGGTGCCGGCGACGGGGATGCGTCCACCCGGGCCTGCACCCAGATGGTTAGGCCCGCCAGAGCGAGCGAGGCCGTATGAACGGCGTCCGCCATAAGCGAAGTAGCGTCCGCCGTGTAGCCGACCCAGCCTTTGAAGACGCTGAGCAGCAGGCTGCCCGCAATGGCAGCCCAGACGGCATTATCCGTTTTTTTCCTGCGTTGACGAGCCATGGAGTGCCACCTCTTTTTGCCACTGTACTTGCCCTCCCGCGTTCCGCCGGAAGAAAAGCCGCGAACCCATTCGGTCCGCGGCGGAATGTGTTAGTCTTTGGCGGCCGCTGGCTTGCGTCCGGTGCCGATCGTTTTCTTCTTAAGGACGAACCAGATCGGACTCGCGATGAAGATGGAGGAATAAGCTCCGCTCAGCAGGCCGAAGATCATCGCCAGGGAGAAATGCCGGATTCCCTCGCTTCCGAAGATCCAGAGACAGACCGCCCCGATCAGAACCGTAAGGACGGTGTTGATCGATCGAGTCATCGTCTGCCAGATGCTCTTGTTCACGAGATCGGCCAGATCGTGCTCGTTCCTGAGCTTGGAGAACCGCTGGTTCTCCCGGATGCGGTCGAAGATTACGATGGTGTCGTTGATCGAATAGCCGACGATGGTCAGCACGGCTGCGACGAACGGCAGGTTGACTTCAAGACGGAACAGAGAGAACAACGTAATGACGAGGAATGCATCGTACAGCGTCGAGACGATCGCCCCGATGGCGAACCGCCATTCGAACCGGATGCTGACGTAGAGGCTGATGCCCACGCTGGCGATCAGAACGGCATAGATAGCCTTGAGCGCCAGCTCGTTGGCTAGCTGAACGTCGACGGTGTTCTCTTCCTTGCTGATTCCCTCTCCGTAGACGGCCTTGAAGCCGCTCACGATCTTCTCGGTCTCTTCCTGAGCAAGCACTTTATCGAACCGGATGGAAGCCGTTTTGCCGCCTACCGTCGGGTTGACGTCCTCATAGCCGGCCTTGCTCAAAATTTCGTTCACCGCAGCTCGGTCCATCGTCTGCTGCGACGTGATGTCGAGCGTCGTACCTGCTTTGAAATCGACTCCGCGGTTCAGGCCGAGCGTCAGCAGCGAGACGATTCCGAGAATGGTCAGCACAGTGGAGAGCGTGAAGAACAGCTTCCGTCTCTTCATGATATCGAACTGAATTTTAGAGATCACGGACATCTGCCTCCTTTACCCCGAATGCTCCGGGTTTCTTGACGACATTGGAGCGGATCAGGAGCTGCAGCAGCAGCCTGGACAGGAAGACGTTGGTCAGAATGCCCACGAGAATACTGAAGATCAGCGTCAGGGCGAAGCCCTGGATCGCACCGGTGCCGAGGAAGTAAAGCACGGCAGCCGCCAGAATCGTCGTCAAGTTCGCATCCATGATGGTGCGGAACGAGCTCTTCGAGCCGGACCGGAAAGCGGACGAGATGCTCTTGCCGTTCCGGATTTCGTCTTTGATCCGTTCATACGTAATGATGTTGGCGTCGACCGCCATCCCGACGCCGAGAATAAGAGCGGCGATGCCGGGAAGCGTCAGCGTTGCGTCCATCAGGACGAACACGACAAGCAGCAGCCAGGTGTACAGAATGAGCGTGACGGTCGCCACCATGCCCGGCACCCGGTAGAAGAAAAGCATGAACAGAATGATCAGGATAAAGGCGATAATACCCGCCTCCATCGTCATCTTGAGCGACTGCTGGCCGAGCGTCGCGCCGACGCTCTGCGTATACTTCTCCGTCAGGTTGAGCGGCAGGGCGCCCAGGTTGATCGTGTCCGCCAGGTTCTTCGCTTCCTCGAAGGAGAACGAACCGGTGATCGTCGCGGTATTGCTGTTGATCACCTGGTTGACCATCGGGTTGGAAATCTGGTCTTCATCCAGATAGATGCCGAGCGCCTTGCCGACGAGCTTGCCGGTTACATCGGCAAACTTCTCGGCGCTGTTCAGCTGGATCGAGACGATCGGCCGCGTTCCATTCTCGTACTCCACCTTCGCGCCGCCAGGCTTAAAGTCGGAGCCGTCCAGCATGACGTTGCCGTCCGGGTCGCGGAAGGTCAGCACCGCGGGCTTCTTCAGCATCTCGCGGACTTTGGATTCGTCCGTCACGCCGGCGATCCGCACGCGGATCCGGTCGGCGCCCTCAGGCGTAATCTCGGGCTCGGCCACGCCCTGGGCGTTGACCCGCTTCTCGAGACTGTGCGCGGTTTGGCGCAGCGATTCCTTAGTCACCGCCTCGCCGCCTTTGACCGGCGTGGCTACGTACAAAATCTCGAAGCCGCCTTTCAGGTCGAGGCCGAGGCGAACCTTCTCAAGGACGCTCTTGCTTGTTGTGCCGATAACGCCGAGCGTAATCGCCACCAGCAAAATAAATACGGCAAAATTCTTGCCTTTCATAACCTGCGAGTCTCCCTTCCATCCTCAATATTCCTATTATACTCACATGCAAAAAGAGCGTCAATTTGACAGATTCCACCAAAACCAGGGCGGAATAGGGTTTTACCCCCTCCTCCCTCCCGAAAGCCGCCAAAAAAAAGGGACTCTCCGTTTAAAAGGAGGCTCCCTTCATCGCCTGAAGCGTGATCCAGTTCATAAACTGATCCGCCTTCAATGTCAGAATATCGTTGACCAGCTTGTGAAGAGGCGGCAGGCCGGATTTCTTGTACTTGCTGCTCACACAGTGCCAAATCTCCTCCCATTCCACGTGGTCGTAACCGAAAGCAGCAAACTCTTCCTTCTTGATGACGCACAAGTTGCGGATGATGACGTCCAGCTCCTCGCGCGTTGGCAGGCTGTCTTCGTAAGATTGCTCCATCGGCGTCCTCCTTGTCCTCTTGATTGCCCTTATCCGTACCTTATTCGCTGGCCGGAGGCGGAATCCTTTTTTTGCATGGCAAAATAGATTCCCTGGTTTCACGCGGACGCACTCAGAAGAGGCGCATAGCGCATCCGTGCCGGGGCGACCCGCCTCGTCCCAGGAAACAGGCATGAGCTTGGCCGCCCGCGGCATAGTCATGTAGGAGAAAGACTATTGTTCGGAAGAGGTGATTGCCACTTGAGCAAATACAAGCAAACGTTTCTGCAGGGAACGCTGATTCTGCTGGCCGCCGGCATGATCAACCGGCTGCTCGGCTTCGTCCCGCGCATCACCCTTCCCCGCATCATCGGATCCGAAGGGGTCGGCTTGTTTCAGATGGGCTATCCGCTGATGGGCGTCGTGCTGACCATCACGACGGGCGGCATCCCGCTTGCCGTGTCCAAGCTGGTCGCCGAGGCGGCGTCGGAGGGCAATGAGAAGCGAGTGCGCGGCATCCTCCAGGTGGCGCTCGCGGTGACGGCGGGACTCAGCCTGCTCTTCAGCGCAGCGTGCGCGCTGGCGGCCCCCTGGATGACGAGCCGTCTTTTTACCGACGACAGAATCTTCTGGTCCTTCCTGGCGATGACGCCGATCATCCCGCTGGCCGGAGTCTCCGCCGTGTTCCGGGGCTATTTTCAGGGAAGACACAACATGATCCCGACGGCCGTTTCCCAAATTGTCGAGACGATGATCCGCATCGTTACCATGCTTGCCTTTGCCTATGCGCTGCTCCCCCGGGGCATCGAGTATGCGGCGGCGGGCGCAATGATCGGCGTGCTGGTGGGCGAGCTGGGCGGCCTCCTGGTCCTGCTGCTGCAGCTGCGGGCAAACCGGCCGAGGCAGCCGGTCTACGGCACCGCGCGCATCGGGCAATCGCGGCTCAGCGGACGCATGAATGCAATCAAGCGGATCTTCCGCATCTCGATTCCGGTTACCGGCAGCCGGCTCGTCGGCTCGTCCTCCTACTTCCTGGAGTCGATCCTTATCATCCACGGTCTTGCGGCGGCCGGCATCGCCACGTCGGTTGCGACGTCGCAATACGGGGCGCTGCAGGGCATGATCATCCCGATCGTCTATCTGCCGAGCGCGCTGACCTACTCGCTTGCGGTCTCGCTTATCCCCTCGCTGTCGGAGGCGGCCGCCCGCAAGGACCAGGCGACGATTCACAAGCGGCTGCACCAGTCGCTTCGGCTCGCACTCGTGTCCGGTGCTCCGTTTGCGGTACTGATGTTCGTGCTGGCCGATCCGATCTGCTACTTCTTGTACAAACAGGCCGATATCGGCATCATGCTCAAGATGATCGCGCCAATCGCCCTGTTCCTCTATTTCAAGGTTCCGCTGGAGGCGGCGCTGCAGGCGCTCAATCGGCCAGGCACCGCTCTGCTGAACACCTTTATCGGAGCCGTCGTCAAGCTGGCGCTTCTCTCGCTCCTCGTCTCGAACCCAAGCTTCGGCATCCTGGGCGCGGTCATGGCATTCTGCGTGACGACGGCGGTTGTTACGCTGCTGGACTGGTCGAGCATCAGCCGGCTGCTCAAGTTTTCGCTTCCCGGAGGCGACCTGCTCAAAATATTCGCCGCCATGCTCGTCATGGGAGGCAGCTGCCGGCTGGTGATGGACGCCACATGGATCGCCCAACCGTTTCACCGGTTCCTACTCTCCTGCCTGCTCGGCATCGGCATCTATCTCGTCAGTATCGTGCTGCTCAAGGTTGTCGATCGGGACGACTTCAAAAAGCTGCCCTGGCTTAGCCGGAGACTGTAAGCCTCCCGCGCCCCCGGGCAGCAGCGGATCCATCATTTGTTCTTTTTGTCGAGAAACAGCTCGCCCCGGTGATCCACGGAGCAAAAGAACACATCCTTGAAGTCGTAAACGCCCTTTTCCTGGAGCCGGTTCTTCAGCCAAAATCTCGTCTGGCCGAGCTGCTGCAAATTGTCGTCCTGCACCTTGCCGTCCATAATAAGGGGGAGAGGCAGTCCTTCGTAACGGAACGTCTCGGCCCCCTTGCCCTTGCTCCTCTCGGCTGCGGTCCCTTCCCGGGCGCGCTCCGTCCCCGCTCTTCCCTTATCCCCCTTCTTTTCGATAACCGTCAACTTGCCGCTCGGCTCCAGAATGGCGAACTCCACGTCGGCCACATTCGTCACCCGGTTCTGCCGCAGCTGCAGGAGCAGGTCGTCGAGGTTGTAGCGCTGCCGGCTCATCTCAGCCCGGTCCAGCTTGCCGCCGCGGATCAAAAAGCTGGGCTTCCCATCCATCCAATAACGGATCCTCTGAAACCGCAGGGCGAGAAGCGCCATGCCGACCTGGATGGCTACCAGCGTCACGATCGGCACGATGCCGTCGCTCATCGGCTTCCTCACATCCTCGATGACGAAAACGGCAATTTCCGCAATCATGATCGAGATGACGAGATCGAGCACGGACAGCTTGCCGATCTCGCGTTTTCCCATGATCCGCATGACCGCGAATACAAGAAAATAGACCAGCACCGTCCTGAGCAGCAGGATCCCCATGCTTCAGCGCCTCCTCCCTCGCAATTACGGCTTGCTCCGTTCCCCGGATCCATCCGGATCCTGTTTCATGAAGTAGTCTGACCCTCCCCAACCTTCCCCATGCGACACAGGTACAGCAAATGCTGGCAGTCTCTCGATTGCGGCGAGGTACTAATCCCCGAAGCTTGACCATACACTGAGGGTAAATACAAGCCTTTTTCGATAAAGGAGGAAACGAAGATGGAAGTGAAGCAACGCCCGACCGGCATGGGGGCAGCCTCCCCAATCCTCTCCGGCCTGCTCTACGCGTTCGTCGTCATGAGCATAGCCGCCGTCGTCACGTCGCTCATCCTGATGCTGACCGATCAGAAGGAGGATGCACTGCCAACCTATGCCTACATTATCCATGCGGTCGCTCTGCTGCTCGGAGGCTGGGTAGCGGGCAAACGCGCCGAGATGAAGGGCTGGTATTACGGAGCCGTCCTGGGGGTCATCTATGCTCTCGTGGTCATCCTGATCGGCTTCCTCGGCTTCGATAAAGGACTCGACCTGCAAACGCTCCTGTTTACCTGCCTGAGCTTCGGCGTCGGTGCGATTGGAGGAATCCTGGGCGTCAACACGAGGAAGTAAAAGAAAGTACACCTTCTGTCTTGATTATGGTATATTAGAGAGGTTCATGCTTTTTTCTTTTATGAATTTCGGCAACCATAATTAGGAGGAAGTCCCAAATGATTACGTTTCAATCCATGACACAGGTCACGCTATGGATTGCGGGCATGGTCTTTGTCCTGCTGTTTGCCGCCCTGCGCGTCAATCCCTTTCGGGTTGGCGGAACCTTTGTCCAAGAGCTGTTCACATCACGCAAATACTTCCTGCACTTTGCCGCCGTCCTGGCGATCCTCTTCTTCAACAAACTTGAGCAATGGGTAGAGCGCCGGATGCCGCCCCAGCCGGACTTTACGTCCTCCATCTACAAGATAGAAGGCGACCTCGTGGCTTCCATCCAGCATTTTTTCCGCAATGATCTGCTGACCGATCTCTCTTCGTTCTTTTACCTGGTCGTGTTTCCGTGCCTTATGGTTGTCTCGATCGGCATTTATACGTACGAGAAGAACTTCAAGCTGTTTCATTCGGTCTGCTACGCTCTCATGCTGAACTACATGATCGCAATTCCGTTCTATCTGTTCCTGCCGGTCAACGAAGTCTGGTATTTCCATCCGAATGTCGACCTCCTCATGCACCAGGTCTTCCCGGCCTTCGAGCAGGATTACCGCCCGCTTTCGGGTCTCGACAACTGCTTCCCGAGCCTGCATACGTCGATCTCCGTTTCGATGGCACTGCTCGCTTCCCGTTCGAACAACGGGTTCTGGAAGTGGTTCACGCTCTTCAGCGCCGTCTTCATCATCTTCTCCATCTTCTATCTCGGGGTGCATTGGCTGATGGATATGGGCGCGGGTCTGATCCTGGGCGTGTTCGCCGCACGGGTAGGGCTGCGGCTGAGCGAGCTGCATACGCTGCCCGGCTATCTCAACGAAGGCAGCCGGCTCAAAGGCTGATTGATTTCCTCCGCTATGCGCCGTTTCCGATCCCCGTTCCTCTCTCAGGAACGGGGATTTTTCATATCCTACGTTCCATGCGTGACGTGGCGATATCCAATTGTGAACGGACACAGCAAAAGAAGCCTTCCGCTGAGCGGAAGGCTTCTGTCTGGTTCGGTTATGTAGCCGGCCGGCGAGTCCTATTCGGACGCAGCGGACGAGGCCTTGACGGCGTTGATCGCCGAACGATCGAACGTCATCTTGGTCGCATCGTTGACGCGAAGGACGACCGTATCGTCGGTGATCTCCATGATGGTGCCGTGCAGGCCGCCGATCGTGGTCACCTTGTCCCCTTTCTTCAAGGCCGAGAGCATTGCGTTCCGAGTCTTCTGTCTCTTCTGATTCGGACGAATCAGCAGAAAATACAGGACCAGGAACATAAGAAGAATCGGCCACAGCGACAGCAGCATGCTGGTGCCGCTCGGTTGAGCCGCGGCTTCCGCCATGTACATCATTGGGGGTTCCCTCCTTTCGTGTTGAACTATCCTCCGGGCAGGCCAGCGCTAGCGGCCTCTCCCGGGAGGCATGACCCTTCCTTTTAAAATCCCCTACTGTTCTCATCCAGTCCATACTGTTCGAAGAAGGCGTCGCGGAAATCGCCCAGCCGATCCTCGCGGATGGCCTGTCTGACCTGCCGCATGAGCTCCAGCAGGAAATGCAGGTTGTGATACGTCGTCAAGCGGATCCCGAATGTCTCGTCCGCCTTGATGAGATGGCGGATGTAGGCCCTGGAATAATGAGTGCAGGTATAGCAGGAGCATGCCGGGTCCAGCGGACCGAAGTCCTCCGCGTACTTCGCGTTGCGGACGACCAGACGGCCCTCGCTCGTCATGCAGGTTCCGTTGCGCGCGATCCTCGTCGGCAGCACGCAGTCGAACATGTCGACGCCGCGGATCGCCCCCTCTACGAGTGCGTCGGGAGAGCCGACGCCCATCAAGTAGCGGGGCTTGCCAGCGGGCAGCAGCGGAACGGTATAATCCAGCACTTGATACATCAAAGGCTTGGGTTCGCCGACACTCAGTCCACCAATAGCATACCCCGGAAAATCCAGGGAAGTCAAATCGGCGGCACTCTGTTTGCGCAGATCCTCGAACATTCCGCCCTGGACGATGCCGAACAGCGCCTGTTCGTCCGGCCGCGCATGCGCCTTGAGGCAGCGCTCCGCCCAGCGGGTCGTCCGCTCGAGCGACTGCTTCGCATAGCTGTGCTCCGCCGGGTACGGCGGGCATTCATCGAACGCCATCATAATGTCCGCGCCAAGGGCGTTCTCAATCTCCATTACCTTCTCCGGCGACAAGAACAGCTTATCCCCGTTCAGGTGGGAGCGGAAGGTAACGCCTTCCTCCGTAATCTTGCGCAGTTCGCTCAGGCTGAACACCTGAAAGCCGCCGCTGTCGGTCAGAATCGGGCGGTCCCAATTCATAAACTTGTGCAGCCCGCCCGCTCTCTTGACGAGCTCGTGCCCGGGACGCAGGAAGAGATGGTAAGTGTTGCTCAGAATGATCTGCGCATCCATCTGCTTCAGTTCCTCCGGCGCCATCGTCTTGACGGTTGCGAGCGTTCCGACCGGCATGAACGCCGGCGTCTCGATTACACCGTGCGGCGTGTGCACCCGCCCCAGACGTGCGCCGGTCTGGCGGCAGGTTTTGATCAATTCATAGGTTACGGCCATGCTCGTCTCTCATCCTTTACTCTCCATAAATAAACATCGCATCGCCGAAGCTGAAGAACCGGTATTTCGCCTCGACCGCCTGCCGGTATGCGTTCAGCACGTTTTCCCGGCCCGCCAGCGCGCTGATCAGCATGAGCAGCGTGGACTTGGGCAGATGGAAATTGGTCAGCAGCGCATCAACGAGTAGAATTGGCACGCCCGGGTAGAGAAAAATATCCGTCCATCCGCTGGCGGCTTTGATCGTCCCGGCCGGCAGACTCGCATCGTCCTGGCTGATCCTGGCGACCGACTCCAGCGTGCGCGCCGACGTGGTGCCAATCGCGACGATCCGTCCGCCCTCTGCCCTTGTCCGGTTGATGAGGTCGGCCGTCTCCTGCGACAGCTCGAAATATTCGGCGTGCATCTCATGTTCCTCCACCTTATCAGCGGACACAGGACGGAATGTGCCGAGCCCGACATGAAGCGTCACATACGCGAGCCGGACCCCCTTGTCCTGCAGCCGCCGGAGGAAGTCCTCGGTGAAATGCAGACCGGCCGTCGGTGCGGCCGCCGAGCCTTCGTGACGTGCATAGACCGTCTGGTAGCGCTCCTTGTCGTCCAGTCTTTCCTTGATGTAAGGCGGCAGCGGCATTTGGCCGAGACGGTCCAGAATCTCCTGGAAGATGCCGGTATAAGAGAACCGGACCACCCGGCCGCCCATCTCACGCTCTTCCTCGACGACCGCGGTCAGCAGCGGCGCTGTCCGGTTGTCCGGATCCGCTGCGGATCCCCCTTCGGCGCCTTCTCCGTCGTCTCCGGTGCCGAATACGATCGTCGCGCCGGTGCGGAATCGTTTGCCCGGCTTGATCAGCACCTCCCACCGGTCTTCTCCGAGAGGCTTGAGGAGCAGCAGCTCGGCTTTGCCTCCCGTTTCCGGTTTACAGCCAAAAAGCCGGGCTGGAATGACCCGCGTATCGTTCAACACGAGCAAATCCCCGGCTTGTACATAATCGGCCAGTTCTTCGAACTGGTGGTGGCCTACTTCTCCCGTCCGCTTGTTCAGCGTCATGAGCCGCGAGCCGGTGCGGTTGGCCAGCGGCGTCTGAGCGATCAGCGATTCGGGCAGGTCGTAATCGAATAGATCTACATTCATTCAGGTCAGTCCTTAGCTAAAGTAACTCCCGTATAGTAATATTGCAAAATGGCGGCGTAATCATACCCCTGCTCCGCCAGGCTGCGGGCCCCCCACTGCGACATGCCGAGCCCGTGTCCGTAGCCTTGCCCCCGGAACGTGAATTCGGTCTTGTCGCTGATCGGCCGGACCTGGCCGCTGGCGTCCATCAGGAACATGCCGCCTTGCTTGACGGGAGCGGAAGCGGCACCCGTCACGTAGCCGGCGGTCGCGTTCGCGACATCGCGCGAGACACCCCCGGCTCCCATTACAGTATACCTTCCGTTCTGCTCGATTTCAAACAACGTGCTTCTCAGGCCGCCCAGCATCGTCCGGAAGCTGTCCGGCTGCTTGGGAGCGACCGTCTCTCCATTCACCTTGAGCGCCGTCACGCGTCCGGAAGCTCCTTTCTTCACGACCTCGAGCGAGGCGAGGCCCGAAACTGGTGACGCCAGCACCTTGTTTATGGCGGTTCTCAGCTCATCCGCACTGCTGACGACCCGCCAGGAATATTCGTTGTTCGCCTTGACCTTCTCCAGCGTCACGACCTTCTCGCCCTTGGTCAGCGTACCGACTGCAGGGGCTTTGTTCAATTCGGGATACTTCAGCACAGAGACGGTCTCGGCCGCCTGCACGTACGGCAGCCCTATGGCGCTGCGGTCCGCCAGCTCCTTCACATTGGCTGCCGGCACATAGCCGGTCGTACCGGACGGCAGGACGATCCGCATCCAGTCGGCGCGGGAGCGAAGCACGACGTCGTCGGGGCTGGTGACCGGCCTGTAATTGGCATTCGCATTGCCCCAGACCTCCGGAGAATCAGCGGTCATGCCTCCTGCGTTCGAATGGAACAGCGGGCTGAAGACGGCGCCTTTGGCGGTGACCAACACTTGGCCTTTGGTGGCGTCCACCGCCTGAATCACATCGGGATATTCCTTGCCCGAGTAAGCCTGGTTGACGACGCTGTCGACGACATGGGCAATTTCGTATTCCAGCCCTTTTTGGAGCGCGTAGCTGCGCGCCGCGACCGCCTGGGCCTTGAGCGCCTCCTGCGGCCAGCCCGTAGACATCTCCGAGCTGACGACGGAATAGAGGTACTGCTCGAAGGGCAGCTCGTTGATGACGGCCATCTTGCCGTTATGGACACTCAGCTCGATGCCTCCGCTGTAGGTCCGGTCGCCCTTCTCGACGACCTTGATCTTTGAGGACGCTTTGGGAGCGACCCATACTTTGGCGCCGGACGGAAACGATAACCGGGTCACGTCCGCCGTCTGTCCTGTCGTCCGGTCGCTGCGGACGAGCAGATACGGCCGGGTCACGTCCGCCGGCTGAAACACGGCATTCGGCGCGGCGGCGGCCGCCTGCGCCTTGAGCGCGTCCAGTCCCTTCTGATCCGTCTCGTTGCCGACCCAGACGGAATAGACGAGCGTTCCGTCCGCATTCTCCTGGATCGCCAGATCGCCCGTGAGGCCGACTTGCCGGATGCCGTTCAGCTGCACGGCCGCTTCCGCCTCGGTTGCGTACGAGCCGGCGTTCAGGCGCAGCGTACCGGTGACTGCCGGAGAGGCAATGGCGCCGGCCAGCGTGGCGTTCGCCTTCACTGCAGCCAGGGCGCTCTGCGCCGCAGCGGCGTCGGCATAGCCTTCGAGAACGACGTGGTACTGGTTGCTGCCCGCCTTCGGCGACAGGAGAACTGCCGGCTTGTAGCCGGCCGTCGTCAGCTTGTCCGCAAGCGACTTGGCCTTTGCGTAGTCGGGCGTCTCCAGCAGCCGGACGCCGAACTGGTCGGCGCTGCCGCGGACGATCTTGCCTGCTGCGGCCTCCAGCATAGGCTTAGTCCCGGCCGCGGAGCGCAGACCGGCCGTCAGCCCTTTGTCGGCCGACAGGCTGACGGCCGGAATGCTCGTATGGGCATTGCTTGTTTCGAGATACAGGCCGACCCGGATCGCATCCAGCTTCGGCACGGCCGCGTACGCGGTGGAAGGGGCATAAGGGACCGACGCGCCCAGCAGCATGCCCGCTGCCAGAACGGCCGCCCATGTTTTCTTCTTCACTTGAATCTTCATCGGTGCCAATTCTCCTTTGTCGAGAGAGCTTGTTGCCGGAACGCCGCATTGCTCATGAGGCTCCGCACGGGAGCTGCCAGTCCACACCGAACAGGGCGAACCGGCCTCCGCGCTGGCTCGGTCGAGCCGGTAGCGGGAGCCGATAAAGAGCGTTCCGGCCGGTATGCCCGGACCTCCTGGTCCGGGACTTGTCCTAGGTATAGACTCGACATGCGGCCAAAAGTTGCTAAATTGGCTCAAATCGGTGCCAAGGGCTCCTGACCGGCAGAAGACGGCGGCTGCCCGACTCCACATAAAAAGCCGGCCCTAAAGGACCGGCGGTATACAAAAGCGCGATCTGCCCGTACCGATCAGGAGCGCTCGGGCGGCTCAAGGCCGAGATGCCGGCACGCCTGGGGCGTCACCATCCGCCCTCTTGGCGTCCGCTGCAGGAAGCCGATCTGGAGAAGGTAAGGCTCGTAGACGTCTTCGATCGTCTGGCTCTCTTCCCCGATGGTCGCTGCGATCGTGTCGAGTCCGACCGGTCCGCCCTTGAAGCTGGTAATGATGGCCCGCAGCATCTTGTGGTCGATCTCGTCGAGCCCGAGCTCGTCCACCTGAATCAGCTTGAGCGCCATGCTCGCGATCTCGCGGGTAATCATCCCGTCACCCTTCACCTGGGCGAAGTCACGCACCCGCTTGAGCAGGCGGTTCGCGATGCGGGGCGTCCCTCTCGATCTCTTGCCGATCTCCACCGCCGCGTCGCCTACGATTGGCACGCCGAGAATATCCGCCGCACGGTCGACAATGAAGGCAAGCTCGTCTACCGTGTAATATTCCAGCCGGCTGACGACGCCGAAGCGGTCGCGCAGCGGTGCGGACAGCAGCCCCGCCCGGGTCGTCGCCCCGACAAGCGTAAACTTGGGGAGGTCGAGCCGGACCGAGCGGGCGCTCGGTCCTTTGCCGATCATGATGTCGAGGGCAAAGTCCTCCATCGCCGGGTACAGCACCTCCTCCACGGACCGCTGCAGCCGGTGAATCTCATCGATGAACAGCACGTCGCCCTCCTGCAGGTTCGTCAGGATCGCCGCCAGGTCGCCGGGACGTTCAATCGCCGGTCCCGACGTCGTGCGGACGTTAACGCCGAGCTCGTTTGCGATAATGTTCGAGAGCGTGGTCTTGCCGAGGCCCGGAGGCCCGTACAGCAGCACGTGATCGAGCGCTTCCTTGCGCTGCTTGGCGGCTTCTATGAAGATCTTCAGGTTCTCCTTCACCTGCGCCTGGCCGATATATTCGGACAGGTAGCGCGGCCGGAGGCTCAGCTCCACCGTCTGGTCCTCCATCATGAGGTTCGCCGATATGATGCGTTCGTCCATGAGGTTCCTCTCCAATCCTTTCCGCGGCGCTTCCTCTAGCCTCTAAACAGGATCTGAAGCGCCTGCTTCACAATAACGTCGACCGAATCGGCCTCTCCCGTTCTCTCCCGCACAGCCGGCCAGATGCGCTCCACCTCTGCCTCGGAATAACCCAGCGCGAAGAGCGCCTGCTTGGCCTCGTCTCCCGTCGTCACTTCAAGCGACGCGGCGATCGCCACCGCTCCGGCGCCTCCCTGAATCGCGACCGGGCTCATCGGCAGATCCGCGAGCTTGTCCTTCAGATCGAGAATGATCCGCTGCGCGGTCTTCTTGCCGATGCCGGGCAGCTTGGTCAGGAAGGTGACATTCTCCTGGTAAATGGCACTCACGACGGCATCCGGCCGTCCGGCCGACAGAATGCCGAGAGCGACCTTGGGGCCGATCCCGTTCACCTCAATCAGCCGTCGGAACAGCGTCTGCTCTTCGCGCGAAGCAAAGCCGAACAGCAGAATCGCATCCTCGCGGACCTGCTGGTGAATATACATCGTCAGCGGCCGGCCGGGCTCCTCCTGTACGGCGTACGGATTGGCGCAGAACACCCGGTAGCCGACGCCGTTCACGTCGAGCACGACATAATCGGCCTCTCGGTGGGCAAGCTGGCCTCTCAAAAAATCAATCATTTGGACACCTCGTTCATTTTCTGCGTCAGCACGCACGAATGGGCGTGGCAGACGGCAACCGCCAGCGCGTCCGCGACGTCGTCCGGCTTGGGCACGGCCGAGAGGCGAAGGAACATCTTCACCATCTCCTGCACCTGCTTCTTCTCGGCCTTGCCGTAGCCGACAACCGCCTGCTTGACCTGCAGCGGCGTGTATTCCGCTACAGGAAGGCCGTGCTGGACGGCCGCCAGGATCATAACGCCCCTCGCCTGGGCGACCGTGAACGCCGTCGTGACGTTCCGGTTGAAGAACAGCTTCTCGATCGCCACGGCGTCGGGCTTGTATTTGTCTATCAGCTGCATAGTAGCTTCATATACATTCTTCAGGCGCTCGCCGGGGTCGGTGTGGGCCTCCGTCTGTATGCTCCCGTATTGAACCGGGACCAGCCGGCTGCCCTGCTTGTCGATGAACCCGAAGCCGACGATCGCGATTCCTGGGTCGATCCCGAGAATACGCAAACTTTTCTCTCCCATCGTAAAGCGAACATATGTATTCCTTTTTTCCATTATAGCACAGATGGGTTCACGTGACGATTGTCTTTCCCGCCGCCCCTGCCTGCTTTTTGCCGCACAAAAAAGACCCGAAGGCCCGCGCCCTCGGATCTTGGCTGCTTCATTCCTCGATTTAGCGCTACAGGGAACTAGCTCCCTAGCGGCAGACACAGGCGGCTGCGTTACTCTTTTCCCGCGGCGACGGCAAAGTCGCTGAAAGTCGAGATGACACTGTTGTATTCCTCGATGTCCGATACCCGGATGCCGCTGTACAGCTGGTTAATCGTCTCGCTCGGCAGGCTGCTCTTCAGATGCTCTACATTGAGCTGAAAGAACGTCCGGATCACCTGCTCCCGGGCCGGAAGCCCGTCAAAGAGGGACAAGTTGCTGTTGCGGTCGATACCGAAATAGGCGGTTTCCTTGCACTGCTCGGACAGATCCTCGATGTCCTCCACGAAGTACAGCTCGCCCTTGTCGCCCAGCATCAGTACGGTACCCGGATGCTCCCGCTGGTAGGCCTCCGCCTGCTCTGCGTCCATCCGGCCGAGCTCGGCAAGCTCCTCGCCGCACACATAACGCTTCTGGTGGTAGCCCATTCTCCGATCCGTCTCCTGCCGCATCGTCTCAAGCGCGCGCTTATTGGCCTCGTCCGCGATCCGCTCCCGCTCCGCTTTGCCGGGCACGGCCGCCCAAACCGCAACCGAACGGCTCGCGGAGCGGTCGCCGATGAAGCCCGTCTGATCAAGGACGGAGGCGGAGGCGGAGGCCGTGACGCCGGCGGCAAGAAGCAGCGCCCCGAGCGAGAGAAGGCGCCGCTTCCTGCGAAGCTTTTTCTTCAGCTGTTTCAGTAGGTTGGAAAAGCTCACGGTATCCCCTTCTTCTGAGAAGTTTTCGTTAGTGTGTCTCAGAAGAATAGGGAATATGCGTCAAAGCTGGGAGCTAGACATTGATCCACGGTCCATAGGAACGGGGACGGGGAGCGGGCGAAGAGCTGCGCGAGCGCTTCGGGACTGTATGGACGGCAGCCTTGGAGCGGTTGTTCCCCTTGGAGCGGGACCCCGCTTTGCGGCTCGGCTTTGCCGCCGGAGCGGGTGCCGACTCGATCGCATCGGTATCGCCGGTATCCGCCGGTTCGTTCCTCATGCCGGTGCCCGGCAGCTGCTGCCCCATTCCCCAGCCCTGCGAGTAAGCGCCGGGATAAGGATAAGGCGATCCCGCTCCCATGCCCGTCGGGTAGCCGAACGGCTGGCCTCCAGTGCTATAGGGAGCTCCTGCTCCGGGATACCCGGGAATGCCCGGCATCCCCATGCCGCCCGGGAAACCGCCCATAAAGCCGCCCGGGTAGCCTTGCTGTGCCCACGGGTATCCGGCTCCCGGCATTGCGGTCCCCGGCCAGCCCGGCGCGCCCTGCGTCCCTCCGGGTGTCATGGGCGAGCCCGCACCGGGGACCGCCCCCGGCTGCTGGACAGAACCGGGCCATGGAAAGCCGGTCTGGCCCGGGAAGCCCCATGTGGCGGGGTACGTCGTCGGCTGGCCGGACACGGGTTCACGCTCACCGTCTGGCCCCGGCCAGCTCCACTCCGAGCCGCCTTCGGCTTCAGGCGCTGCCGTCTGCCCAGGCTGGGTCCACGGGGCGGCACCAGCTCCCGGCCACGGCTGCCCGGACTCCGCCCAAGGCACCCCGGCTCCCGGCCACGGCTGGCCTCCTTGGGCCAGGTCTGCCCACGGCGACGTCTCGATCCCCTGCCAAGGCTGCCCGCCGAAGCCGGGAATTGCTCCCGGGGGGAACTGCATCCCCGGTACCCCTTCCGAGCCCGGCCAGACCGGCGCAGCCGCCGCATCTGCAGCCTGGGCATCGTCCGGACGCGGGGCGCCCATCGGGCCGGGCTCGGGCCATGGCATCCAGCCCGAACCGGCGCCGGACGACTGCCCGCCGTCGCTGCTGCCTCCCGGCAGGGCGCTGACGACGGCCTCCGGCCAGCCCTGCAGGCCTTGGGCGGCAGATTGGCCCGGCTGCGGCGCCATCGGCTGCGGCATCGCTCCCATGGCCGGCAGTGGGGTCGGCATAGCCGTCGGCAGATTGTCGGCCGCTCCCATTCCATGCGGCATCGGTCCCATCATTTGCGGCATGGTTCCCATCGGTGCCATCATCTGCGGCATGGGTCCCATAGGCGGAAGGCCCGGCATTCCCATCATCTGCGGCATCGGTGCCATCGACGGATGGAAGGCCTCTCCCATTACCTGCGGCATTGGTCCCATCGGCAGATTGGCCCCCATTCCCATCATTTGCGGCATCGGTGCCATCATGCCGAGTCCGGGATACCCGCCGTCAAAGCATGGCGCGGTAGCGGCCTGAATCGGTGCCGCTGCAGGCAGAAGCTTAGGTCCCCCGCAGCCGCAGTCCTTCTCCTCCGGCTGTGCGCCGAACGGCATCGCTGTCCCATACGGCTCTCCCATCCCATGCATCATCGGTGACGCATATGGCTCCATTCCGTGCATCATCGGTGACGCATACGGCTCCATTCCATGCATCATCGGCGGCACAAACGGCTCTCCCATTCCATCCGGCATCGGCGGGTAGTAAGGACCGGCATAGCCGGGCCAGTGAGGGCCTGCGGCCATCGGCGCCCCCATCGGAGCGCCCGGAGGCATCCACGCACCCGGCATTTCCGGGAACGGCTGCTCATAGGCTCCCGCTACTTGCGGCATCGGATAGGGTGCCGGCATGCCCGGCCAGTGGCCCATCCCATCCGGAGGGCACGACCAATCCACCGGATGCTGCGGCGGCATCGCCGGCATCGGGACCGGGGCGAGCTGGGGAAGCTCGTAAGCGGGATTCGGCGGCTGCGGTACGTTCACGTTCATTGCCGGCGTCTTATACTGCTCGAACAGATGCTCGGCGTACATCTGAATCATCGGAGGATGTTCCGGCATGAGCTCCGCATGCTTTTCTTTTGCCGCAGGCTTTTGAATCGGGACGGGCATCACGGGAGCTTGCTGGATCGGCAGGACGGGCGCAGGCTTCTCCTTGATCTCTTCCTTCTTCTCTTCCTTGATTTCTTCCTTGATCTCCTTGATCTCTTCTTTAAGCTCGACCTTAACCTCGACCTTAGGAGTCTCGGGGAGAACCGGCAGTTCCGCGAGAGGAGCAATCTCTTCCGTCGGCTTCTTGCCGGACGGCTGAACCGCTTCCGCTTTGGGAGCCGTGTTCTTCTTGCCGTGCGGCATTGGATTCGCATTCACGTTCGGGTTCACGTTCGGGTTCGCGTGAGGATTCGCGTGAGGGTGCGCGCTCGATTGGCCGGCGGCCGCCTTCTTCGGAATATTGACCGTCTGGCCGGTCAGCAGTATGTTCGGATTGTTCAGCTGCGGATTCGCTTCGATCATCGCTTGAAGCGGAACGCCCCACTGCTGGGATAGCTTCCAAAGCGTATCCCCCTGCTTGACGATATGCTTATGCGCGATCGCCGATTCCGGAGGTGCCACAGGCATAGACGCCGAAGGGATCTTGATTTTGGCGCCTACCTCCAGTTCATCGGGATTGGCAAGCTGGGGATTGGCGGCGATCAGCTTGTCGAGTTCGACATTGTACTTTTTCGCCAAATGGTAGAGGGTATCCCCTTTTTTCACGACATGGATTCTCAAAGCCTCAGACCTCCTTAAGGATGGGCGGACCGGCGCGCCCTCGCGAATGGGTCCGGCCGGCACCCGAATGGGTTCTTGCTGCAAGCTGGCGGTCTCGGCGCCACCATGCGCCCATCATGAACAGTACATTCTATGCAGACTGCTAGGCGTTTGACCCACGCCCACAAAAAAAACTCCACGAATGGAAGCGGGACTTGTTACCCGGCAGTCGCGTAAGAGACGGAGGAAGGAAGTCTCAAGCTCTCTGTCTCCTATAGGCTCCTCTGCCAATCCGGATCGCTGTCCACGAGAGCAGGCGAATTCGTTCCTGATGAAAGAGTTGTCGAATCTCCTTGTTGGTGATTCGTTTATCCTCCAGCTTTCTTTCCGGCTCACAACACGTGCTTCATTCGCCCCCTTCGATATACCGGTATCATCCGCCTGAATAAGGAGCAGCCGCTCCTTGCTCGCAAGCCTTAAGGATTGCCTCGTCATTCCCTCCCACTTACCTAGCTTTTGACAACAAAAAAAGAAGGACACAGCCGCCGGAAAGCAGCTGTATCCTTCTTGTTCTATCTTTTGTCGGATAGGGTTCACGGCCGCCCGATACGGAGTGGCGCACCGCCTGACAGCCCTGGGGCCAATCGGCAGCGTCCAGCCGTTAGTCGTACACCTTGACTCCGTCGATCTCGACTTGCTTGCGGAATTCCTCCAGCAGGTGGGTCGTCACAGGACCCGCATGGCCTTGTCCGATCACCCGGCCGTCGACCTCGCGCACGGCAATGACCTCGGCGGCGGTTCCGGTGAAGAACACCTCGTCTGCCACATAAACGTCATGCAGCGTGAACGGCACTTCCTTGAGCTTGTAGCCGACCTTGGCGCAGATCTCGATGATCGCCTGGCGCGTAATGCCCTCGAGCGCCCCCAAGTAGCAGGGAGGCGTGTAGACGACTCCGCGCTTGACGATGAAGATGTTGTCGGAGGAGCCCTCGGCGACATAGCCTTGGGCGTTCAGCATGATTGCTTCCCCGACGCCCGCCAGGTTCGCCTGGATCTTGACCAGGATATTGTTCAGGTAGTTCAGCGACTTGATTTTCGGGTTAATCGCGTCCGGAATGTTGCGGCGGTACGAGACGGAGACCGTCTTGAGCCCGATCTTGTACGCTTCCTCCGGATAAATGGCGAGCTGTTCCACGATTATGACCACGTTCGCCTTCGGCGACCGGCGCGGATCGAGGCCAAGGTCCCCGGGTCCCCGCGACACGACGAGGCGGATATAGCCGTCGCGCAGGCCGTTCTTGCGGATCGTCTCGACAAGCGCCTCCTGCATCTCCTCGTAGGACAGCGGAATGTTCAGCATGATCGACTTGGCCGAGTCGTACAGCCGGTCGAGATGCTCCTTGCATTTGAAGATGTTGCCGTTGTAAATCCGGATGCCCTCGAAGATTCCGTCGCCGTACAAAAATCCGTGGTCGTACACGGAGATCAACGCGTTCTCTTTGGTTGCGTACTCTCCGTTCAAATAGATCCATTGCGCCATAGCGGGTTACACCTCCAGATGTGCTTGTTCGTACAGATACGTCGGATAGGAGCCCAGCACCCTTACCTGGCAGCCCAGCGCCTCAATCTCGGCGATGGCGGCAGGAAGGAGCACCGAATTCATGGAGCCTTCGATGTCAATGTAGAAATAATAGGAGCCCAGCTTCAGCTTCGTTGGCCGCGACTCGATCTTGGACAGGTTGACCCTTCTCCAAGCGAACGCCGACAGCACCTGATGGAGCGCTCCCGGATAATCCTCCGGCAGCGTTACGAGGATCGTCGTCTTGTACGTCTCCGTCGGCCTCAGCTCCGGAGGATTCATGCCGACCAGAATGAAACGGGTGTAATTGTTCTGGTGATCGGTAATGTTCTCGGCCAACAAATCGAGGCCGTACATCTCGGCGGCCAGCTTCGTTCCGATCGCGGCTAGTCCCTCGTCCTTCGCTTCCATCACCCGCTTGACACCCTCGGCCGTGCTGTTCACGAACTCGAACTCGACGCCCGGCAGGTTGTTCTTCAGGAACGTACGGCATTGGGCGATCGCTACTTCGATCGAGATGATCTTGCGGATGCCCGCGTAGGGGGACGCCTTCGGCTCGTCCGATGTGCCCGCTTCCCCAGCTCCGCGCCGATAGCCGATCAGATTCTGCACGGACGGGTACACCCACTCGGCCTGGATCGGCAGCGGGCTCCCATGGACGAGCAAATCGACGTGATCCTTGACGGACCCGTCGATCGTATTCTCTATCGGAATGACGCTGACCGCGGCTTCTCCCGAAACCGCTGCCCCGTACACATCGGAGATGAGCCGATAGGGAATGAATTGGTGGGCTTCCCCTTGAAAAAAGTGGCGCGCCGACTCGTCGGACACGGTTCCTTCGGGACCCAGATAAGCAATTCTCTTCACGCTCGGACCTCTCCTTTAATCGTTTCGATAAATGTACGCTTCCCGTCGTCCTCTGTCAATACGCAGACGCCCGCCAGATCCGGCTTCAGGCACAGCGTGGTGGCCGCTATGCCTTCGGCGCCAAGCGTATCCAGTAGAAATTGCTCGAGCTCCCGCTTCCGAGAGCTGCCCGCGTCGACCAACGCCAAGAGCGTAGGGCCGGCTCCGCTCAGCGCGACGCCAAGCGCTCCGTGGTCGACCGCCTGCGCGAGAATCGCCTGCATGCCCGGTATGAGCGGCGCCCGGTACGGCTGATGCAGTGCATCTTGCATGGCGTGCCGGATGACGTCGTACCGTCCGGTGCAGAGCGCGGCCACGAGCACGGACGAATGGCCGACGTTAAACACAGCGTCCTTCATCGGCACCTCGTCTGGAAGCGCGTGGCGCGCCTTCTCGGTGGCCAGCTGGAACGCAGGGATGGCGACCAGCACCTCGAGGCTGGGCAGCGGTTCGATGCGCAAATGCTCGGCGCGCGTTCCGTCCCAATACGAGGCGATAATGCCGCCGAACAGCGAAGCCCCGACATTGTCCGGGTGCTTCTCCAGCTCGGTTGCCATCGTGAACAACTCCTGCCTGCTGAGCGGTTCTCCGATTAGCGCGTTGGCTGCGGCAAGCGCGCCGACGATGGCGGAGGCGCTGCTGCCGAGGCCCCTAGTCAGCGGAATATCGCTGTACATGGAAATGGCCAGCTCGGGCACCGAGACGCCCGCCCGGTTGAAGACGAGCTGCGCCACTTGATAGATGAGATTGGTTTTGTCAGTCGGGACGCCGTCCATATGGTCGCCGTACAGATGGAAGCGCGTCGTTTCGGCCTCCTCCATCTCGATCCAGGCGTACAGGTTGAGCGCCATGCCGAGCGAATCGAAGCCCGGCCCCAGGTTGGCTGTGCTGGCGGGAATGCGGACCCGCACCTTTTCCATCGTCATCGCCCACCTAGCCTTCCAGCTTGCGGATCGCTTCCATGACCGCTTCTTCGCTGTCCTCGACGACAAGCGGATCGGAAGCGACCGTCTTGATCGCGATGTTCGGATCCTTGAGGCCATGTCCGGTCAGGACGCAGACGACGGTTTCGCCGCCTTGGAAGTAGCCTTCCTTCTTCAGCTTCATGACGCCCGCGATGGATGCGGCGGATGCCGGCTCGGCGAATACGCCCTCTTTGGACGCAATCGTCCGGTATGCGTGCAGAATCTCGTCGTCCGTCACATAGTTGATCTGGCCGCCCGATTCCTCCGCCGCCTGGACGGCCGTCGTCCAGCTCGCCGGATTGCCGATGCGGATGGCGGTCGCCACCGTCTCCGGATTGCGGATCGGCTCGCCCTTCACGATCGCCATGGCGCCTTCCGCCTCAAAGCCGATCATCTTGGGCAGTTTGCCGCTCTTGCCGGCCTCACGGTATTCCTTGAACCCCTTCCAGTAGGCGGAGATGTTGCCCGCGTTGCCGACCGGAATTGCAAGATAATCCGGCGCTTCCCCGAGCTGGTCGCACACCTCGAAAGCCGCCGTCTTCTGCCCTTCGATCCGGTACGGGTTGACGGAGTTGACGAGCGTGATCGGATGCTTCGCGGTAATCTCCCGCACGATCTCGAGCGCCCGGTCGAAGTTCCCCTCGATCGCAATCACCTTGGCTCCGTAAATGATCGCCTGCGCCAGCTTGCCGAGCGCAATGTTGTTGTTCGGAATGAGCACGATGCAGTTCAGGTTGCCGCGCGCGGCATATGCGGCTGCGGCCGCCGATGTGTTCCCTGTGGACGCGCACATGATCGTCCGGCTGCCTTCCTCCATCGCCTTGGCGACAGCCATTACCATACCGCGGTCCTTGAACGAGCCGGTTGGGTTCAAGCCCTCATATTTGAAGTAGACGTTCAGGCCGAGCTCCTCGGAAAGCTTCTCCGCGCGCACGAGCGGCGTATTGCCCTCGTGCAGCGTCAGTGCGGGCGTGTTCTCGGTAACCGGCAGATACTCTTTGTATTGATTCAGCAATCCCATATATCGCATGCGTAGGCAGCTCCTAATCTATGTGTAGAGTTTCGTTTTTGCGTTTAGCGTCCCGGTCAGCCTTCGACCCGGTAGACGCTCTTGATCTTGTCGATGACGTCAAGGCTCTCAAAGTCCTTGAGTACCTTCTTCATATTGGCCTGGGAGGCGTCGTGGGTGATGATGATGATCTCAGCCTTGGGGTTGGTCGGATTCGGATGCTGCAGCACCGATTCGAGACTGACATCATGCGCCGAGAACACTTGGGTGATCCGGGCAAGCACGCCCGCCTTGTCCTCCACATGAAGCAGAATATAGTTCTTCGAGTTGATCTCCTCGTCGGTCTTCAGCTTCTTCTCCTTATAAGGTGCGACCCCTCTGCGACCGTTGACGCCGAGTCCCATATTCTTGACGACCGCGACCAGGTCGGCGACGATCGAGGTAGCCGTCGGCATCTCGCCGGCACCCGGACCGTAGAACATCGTCTCGCCTACCGCTTCTCCATAGACGTACACGGCGTTGAACACGCCGCCCACCGAAGCTAGCGGATGGGTCGTCTTCACCATCGTCGGCTGAACCGAGACGCTGATGCTGTCGCCCGTTCTCTCCGCGATGCCGAGCAGCTTCACCTCGTAGCCGAGCTTCTTGCCGTACAGGATGTCCTCTTTGGTCACCTGCGAGATGCCCTTGACCGTCACGTCGCTAAGCGCCACATTGACGTTGAAGCCGAGCGTGCCGAGAATCGTCATCTTACGGGCGGCGTCCAGCCCCTCGACGTCCGAGGTCGGATCGGCCTCTGCATAGCCTAGCTCCTGGGCCTCCTTGAGCACATCCGCGTAAGCAGCCCCTTCCTGGCTCATCTTCGACAGGATATAGTTGGTCGTGCCGTTCACGATGCCCATAATCTTTGTAATCCGGTCGGACGAGAAGCCCTCAGCCAGCGTCCGGATAATCGGAATGCCTCCGGCCACGCTCGCCTCATAGAAGACATCGCAGCCTTTCTCTTCCGCCTTCTTCATGATCTCCGGTCCGTGAAGCGCCATCAGATCCTTGTTCGCCGTGACGACATGCTTGCCGCGGCTCAGCGCCTCCAGAATGTAATCCTTGGTCGGCGTAATGCCTCCCATCACTTCGACGACCACGTCGATATCCGGGTTGTTCAGAATGTCCATCGGATCGAGTGTGACCTTATCCGCATCGATGGAGACGGACCTGGCTTTGCTCCGGTCCTTGACCAGGATCTTCTCAATTTGGATGGCCGCCCCTGTCTGTCTGTGCAGATCCTCCTGGTGGCCTTCCACAATTCGTACAACTCCAGTCCCGACCGTTCCGAGACCAAGCAATCCAACCTTGACCGGCTTCATCCACGTTCCCCCATTGCTTCCTATAATTGAATAACGCCGCTATAGGGCGCTTCTAGCCTTGCCCGATGACGATCAGCTTGCGGACCCCGTCCAGCGCGTCCAGCGTATCCAGCATCTCCTGATAGCGTTCGCCCATCGAGGACGTCTCGATCGAGATGACCGCATTGGCGAGTCCCTGCAGCGGGATCGTCTGGTGAATCGTCAGCACGTTTCCTTCCAGCCCGGCTATCAGGGCCAGCACTCGGGAGAGAATGCCCGAGCGGTGTTCCAGCATAAGGGAAAGGGTGACGATGCGCTCCCGTTCCAGCTTGCTGAGCGGGAAGATGCCGTCCTTGTACTTGTAAAAAGCGCTGCGGCTCAAACCGACGCGGTCGACGGCCTCGTGGATCGTCTTGACGGCCCCGCTCGCCAGCAGATCCTTCGCCTGCATGGTCTTGATCAGCGCCTCCGGGAGACAATCCTCCTTCACCAAGTACATCGGCTCCGCCTTGTTTTTCTCCAACACGCCGGCGTTCGTCCTTCCCTGGTAGACTATTGTTTTTGTATAGTGGACATTATAACGCACGTCCTTCCGTTCGGCAATAGGCCGGGCCAAAAAAGCCAAGGGCTTCTGCCCCGGCCGTACTTCTTAAAAACCGAACGATCTTGGCTTCTATTCCCATACAAAAGACCGGCGGCCCCGGTTGTCCCGGTTCCGCCGGTCGGCGTCCGTCCCGGCGGGACGGATTATCGGTATGTGCTTTTTGCTCGCGCGGCGCTTGTCCGTTATTCGTATTCCACGAAGTCGAATTCGAAGTCGGCGATGCGTATCGTCTGGCCGTCTTTGGCCCCCCGTCTGCGCAGCTCGGCATCGACACCCATCTTGCGCAGAATGCGGGCAAAGCGGGCAACCGCATCCTGGGAGCCGAAATTCGTCCGCTTGATCAGCTTCTCGATCGACTCGCTCTCGACGATGAAGACATCGTTCTCGCGGCGGATGGTGAAGTCGTTGTCCTGCCGGTTCTTGTACCGGTAGATCTTGCGCTCCTCGGTCTCCGGCACTTCCTCGACCACACGCTGGTCGGGAATGGCATCGAGACGATCCGCAATGACGTACATGAGCTCCTGGACGCCCTGGCGGGTCACGCCGGAGATCGGGAAGATCTCGGTCACGCCGTGCTTCTCGAGCTTCTCCCGGAAGACGCGGAGGTTCTCCTCTGCTTCGGGCATGTCCATCTTGTTGGCTACGACAATCTGCGGCCGTTCCTCGAGCTTGGCGTTGTACAGCCTCAGCTCCTCGTTGATCTGCAGCCAATCCTCATAAGGATCGCGCCCGTCCGTCGCAGCGATGTCCACGACATGGACGATCAGACGTGTCCGCTCGACGTGCCGAAGGAACTCATGGCCCAGGCCGACGCCGCTGGACGCCCCCTCGATCAAGCCCGGCAGATCCGCCATGACGAAGCTGCGTCCTTCCCCTACGTCGACGACTCCCAGATTGGGCGACAGCGTCGTGAAGTGGTACGCGGCGATCTTCGGCTGCGCACCGGAGACGACTGACAGAAGCGTCGACTTGCCAACGCTCGGGAAGCCCACGAGGCCGACGTCTGCGATCACCTTCAGCTCGAGGGTGACCCAGCGCTCCTGTCCCTCCTCACCGTTCTCCGCGATCTCGGGCGCCGTATTCGTCTGCGTGGCGAAACGGGTATTGCCCCGTCCGCCACGGCCTCCTTTGGCGATGACGACCTCCTGGCCGTGGTGCGTCAAGTCGGCGATCACCTCGCTGGTATCGTCGTCTATGACCACCGTGCCCGGAGGGACGCGGACGATCATATCGTCGGCGTTGGCGCCGTGCATCGATTTGTTGCGGCCCTTGACGCCGCGGTCTGCCTTGAAGTGGCGCTGGTAGCGAAAATCAACCAGCGTCCGGAGTCCTTCGTCTACCCGGAAGACGACGTCGCCGCCATTGCCGCCGTCGCCGCCGGCAGGTCCCCCTTCCGGCACGTATTTTTCCCGGCGGAACGCCACGATGCCGTCGCCGCCGTCGCCGCCTTTTACATATATCTTCGCTTTATCCACGAACATGTATCCGATCACCCCGCTGTATCTTTCATGGACAAATAGGGAAGCCTGACGGCCATCGCCGCCCGCTCGTCCTCCCATTCCCGCTCCAGCTCGGCCTCACTGAAGGCGGTTCGCCGCAGCAGCCGGTCCAGACTGTCCTGCAGCAGCTCGCGGTTGTATTCCCCGTCGTATACGTAATCGATCAGGAGACGGTTCTCCTCAACCGCCAGCTCGATGCTCAGACTGCTCGGTTCCCCGTCTGAGGCAACCGCGGCCTCGCAATAGCATTCGATGATCCCGATGACGAGAGCAGCCGCCGTCTCCGGAGGAAGCGGCACTCGCTCCAGCTGAATCTCGTGCTCGGTCAGCACCTCGAGCTCGAATGGACGCCGGACTGTGCGGAAGGAGGCCAGATACGCCGCCAGCTCCGGGTTGCCCAGCCTCGCGATGCAGCTCTCCTGATGCAAAGTATGCTTTAGTTTATCCAAGTAGGGCTGGAGCTTATCAAACTTGCCGAGCCGCACCAATCCAAACAGCACCTGGACGTCGTTCATCCAGTCGTGCCGATGATGGGCGAGCGTGGCGAGAAGGCGCGCGTCACTCTTTTCCCGGTGCCGGGCATAGGCGGCGCGCAGCCAGCCGTAGCCTCCGAGAAGCAGCAGAAGAGCCGCCGCAATTCTCCCATAGAGGGGAAGCGGAAAAAGAGTCATCGCCACCAGAGAGACGGCAGCCAAACTGCCGGCCCCCTGCTGCATCCGTCGATTGCGGTTCATTGCCTGCGCTCTCCCCCGTCTGTCTTAGCATCTTGCTTCTCTCAGGCACCGCCAGGAGCCGGGCCGCTAAAGCGCTTGCCCGGCAGGCCGAAGACTCTCGCGAAGCGTCCGCATCCTGCCATCCGTGATAAAAAAACTCCGGCAACATGTGCCGGAGTCTTGGAGATGTGAATTAATTTTCCACTGCAGCCGCAACCGGCGCAGCAGCCGTTACCGGGTAGACGCTCACTTTCTTGCGATCGCGGCCCCAACGTTCGAATTTCACAACGCCTTCCACTTTCGCGAACAGCGTGTCGTCCGAACCGATACCCACGTTGTTGCCCGGGTGAATCTTGGTTCCGCGCTGGCGGACCAGGATGCTGCCGGCTGTTACCGTTTGGCCGTCGGCACGCTTCACGCCAAGGCGCTTCGCAATGCTGTCACGTCCGTTCTTTGTGGAGCCGACACCCTTTTTGGATGCGAACAACTGAAGATCCAGCTTCAACATACTTGTCTACCTCCTTCTTTGTTCAATTGTTATATAAGAACCGTACGATTGTTCTATAGATTGAAGCATGACGACCATCGATTCGAGCAAAAGCTGAAGCTTATGCTCCAGGTCTTCAGAAAGACCCGCGGGGACAGAGGCTTCCACCCAACCGTGCTTCATGCCGGCCTCCATCTGGATGCCGAGCACCGCCTCGGCGGCGTTCACCGTTCCTACCGTAACCGTCGAAACTCCGGCGCAGACGATGTCCTTGCCCGATTCCGCGTAGTCGGCATGGCCCTTCACGGTAAACGAACGAATCGAATCGTCCGCTGTCCGTCTCTGGATCTGAACACGAATCATAGCCGGCCTCTTACGCTTGGATCTTGTCGATCACAACTTTAGTGAACGGCTGACGATGACCTTGCTTACGGCGGTAGTTCTTCTTCGCCTTGTACTTGTAAACGATGATCTTGCGGCCTTTGCCGTGGGCTTCCACTTTGCCGGAAACTGTAGCGCCGGATACAACCGGGGCACCGATCGATACTCCGTTGTCACCGGATACCATCAGGACGCGGTCGAAGGAAACGACTTCGCCTTCGCCTGCGTTCAGCTTCTCAACGTAGATGACGTCGCCTTCCTGAACCTTGTACTGCTTGCCGCCTGTTTCGATAATAGCGTACATTCTTGTTGCACCTCCTCATGTCTCAGACTCGCCAACGTACCAGGTGGCTTGTACGGATGAACCGTATTCCGCTCTTCGACCCGACGTGTGCGGTATACAGCATGTTGCATGCAACATACCTGAATAATCTTAGCACAAACGCCCGGCTCAGTCAACCGTCAGCCGGTAGGCAAATCCACGAAAAAGAGGAGCCCGCAAGCACTGGCAGCTTCGAGCCCCGATCGCATAAGAGTCCGCTAAGGCAGCAGATGGATCCTGCCGGTTCCTCCGCAATGCGAACACGAACGGGCCATCTGCTCCTCCCAGCTCGGGCGGACTTTCTTGCGCGTCATCTCGAAGAGCCCCAGCTTCGTCCAGCCGACGATATTCGTCCTGGTCCGGTCCGGACGGACGCTCGCTTCCAGCACCTCGAAGATCCGATCGCGGTGCTCCTCCTCCTCCATGTCGATGAAGTCGACGACGATCATGCCGCCGAGATCACGCAGCCGGACGAGCCGCGCGATCAGCTGAGCCGCTTCCCGGTTCGTATTGAAGGCCGTCTGCTCAAGATCCGTATCGCCGGTATATTTGCCGGTATTCACATCGATCACAGTCAGCGCCTCGGTCTGGTCAATGACGAGATAGCCGCCGCTCTCCAGCCACAGCTTGCGGTGGAACAGCCGGTCCAGCTCCTCCTCGATGCCGAAGGTGGCGAACAGCGGCTTCTCCTCCGTATGCACGAACACGCGCCCCCTCCAATCGGCCGGCGACTGCCGGAGCTGACCCTCGATCGCCTTCATCGTCTCGGGATCGTCGACATGCAGTTCGTCCGCGGGTCCGGTGAAGAGGTCGCGAACGAGGCGGGGGATGAGCTCCAGGTCGCTGTACAAGAGAGCCGGTGGCCCCGCGGTCGCGGCCTTCTCCAGAATGCCCTGCCATGCTTCGCACAGTCCCGCCAGATCCTGCTCGAGCACGTCCGCCGGCACGCCTTCGGCCACGGTCCGCAAGATGAGGCCGTCGCCGGGCCGTCGCAGCTGTTCCCCGATCCGCTTTAGCCGGCTCTTCTCTTCCGAGGATACGATCTTCCGCGAGATGGCCGCATAGTCCGCTCCCGGCATATAGACGACCCAGCGTCCCGGCAGCGTGAAGTGGGTCGTCACCCGCGCGCCCTTGGTTCCGCTCGGCTCCTTTTTCACCTGGACGAGCACCCGGTCTCCCTCGCTCACGAGCTCGCCGATCGCCGGCTTGTCCTTGGGCTGGCGGGCCAGATGGGCCGGCAGCAGGTCATCGACATAGAGGTACGCGTTCCGCGTCAGCCCGATGTCGACGAACGCCGCCTGCAGGCCGGGCACGACCTGCATAACGGTGCCCAAGTAGATGTCGCCCGCCCGCTCCCGTTCCTCCGGCCGCTCCGCGAACACCTCTGCGAGCCGGCCGTCCTCCAGAACGGCCACCCGGCTCATGCCTTCCTGTCTATGAATCAATATCTGTCTCATCCGATCACCCTCTACCCCTAAACGCAATAATCTCTATCTTACAAGAATAGATCGGAAACCGCACGGTTTGTTTTTTCGGCGTCAAAATAGCTGTCGATGAGCGGCTGCTCGGGGACGATCTGGCGGATCTGTCCGACCTCGTCGAGGATAAAGACCAGGTGAACCTGCTCCCGCATGAACAGCCGGAGAATCTCTCGAACCGTCATCCCGCCGGGGACGAGAAGGGGGCGGGCAAGCGTCCCCCGTGGAAGTGTTCGCGCAAACCGGCTGCCCCTGGCCATCAGGAACCGGAGAAACTGAAAAGGCAGATGCCGGTAGCCGTACCAATTCGAGCTGAGCAGAAAAAGACCGATGGCGAGGAGATTCAGCTGCAGTCCGCCCTCACGGCCGAAGAGCGAAGCGGCGATGACGAAGACGCTGAGGACGAGGCTGACGAGCGAGCCGGCAAGCAGCGTCCGGTAGTAGCTGAGTCCGTAGCTCATCAGCGCCTGCGTAATTTTTCCGCCGTCGAGCGGCAGTACCGGTAGCAGGTTGAACAGCGCCAGCATCAGATTCGCCTCGAGAAAATAGGCCCACCAGTCGGGATTCCCCCACCCCGCATGCAGCATGAACTGGGCGAGCAGCGCCATCCAGCCGTTTTGCAGCGGTCCCGCCAGTGCGACGGCAATCTCCTCCCGCGCCGGGATGGCGCCCGAGTCCTCGACCACCGCCACCCCGCCGAACGGGAGCAGCTGAATCTCCGTCACCTTCCAGCCAAAGCTGCGAGCCGCTGCGGCGTGGCCCAGCTCGTGGATGAAGACGATGCCGAACAGCGTCAGCATTTCGACGAAATATCCTGTAAGGAGGGACAGACCGAGGAGCAGGACGAAAAGCGGATGAAAGCGGAGACGGATGCCGGCCGCCCTAATCAAAGGCGACCACATCCTGCGGATTCAGAGGCTGTCCATCCCGGCTGACCGAAAAATACAGCCTGGGCGCCGCTCCCGCTGCCGATGCCGGAGTCCCGATCACCGCGCCCGCATTCAGCCAGTCGCTGGCCTCCCAAGAGCCCGGCGTCAAGTAGCCGTAGGTGGACTGCAGGCCGCCCGCGTGCTGAACGACGATCGTGTAGCCGGTCTCTTCCCGCGTGCCTGCGAAGGAAATTCTTCCCGTCTCGACCGACCGGACGGAGGCATGGGGCGCCGTCTCGAGAACGACGTAGGGCTTTTCTTTGGTATAAACCGACGCGAGCTTCCCGCTAACCGGCGCCGCGAACCGGATAGCTGACTTGGCCGCCGCCTCCTTGGCCTCCCGGTTGTTCTGCCGGAAGGCGGGGAGAAAGGAGGGGATGCTGCCAAACCGGCGCTCATACCACGCGGCTGCCGTGTCGAAGCCCATCTCCTTTGTCAGCGCCGTCTGTACCCACAACCGTGCGCGCTCGGCTCCCGGCAGGTCGTACCGAAGCACGGCGGCAGCGCTTAAAAAAAGCGCCAGCGACAGGAGGAGGCGTATCGGCAGGAGCTTCTTCCCGCCTCCCGGTGCCGGCGGATGTGGGCCTCCGTCTCCTCCAACGGGACGGGCAGCGAGCTGCTCGAAGAACTGCCTCTCCTTCATGCGCCAGACGAACTCTGGATCGCGCCAGCGCGGGTCGGACGCCTCGTCCAGCCAGGGCGGCCTGCTCCCATAGCCGGACGGCGGCTGCGGACCGTTCCAGCCGCGTCCTCCGGCGAGCGGCGGTCGGCTCTCCGGCCGGTCGATCGGGCGTCCGCCGGCCGCGGCATTGGCCGCCGGGTACCCGCTTCCCGGCTGGGCCGCGCCTCCTCCCTGTCCGGCCCAGCCGGAAGGCCCGCGGCTCTCCCGCCTCTCAGCCCCATCCAATCGGCGGAGCAGCGAGCCGCCAGTCTGGCTGCCGGCCCGGCGGTCTCCCGGGTAATCCGGCCCGGCTCCTGCGGGTGCTTGGCCGCTGGCCTCTCGCGACGGACCGCTGGCCCCACGTGGCGAGCCACTCGCCTCTCGCGACGGGCCTCCGGCCGCACGTGGCGGGACCCCTTCCGTATACGACGAGCCGCTCACTGAATGCTCTCCGCCAGCTTCCTCTCGCCGAGAGCCGCTCGGCGTACGTGCCGAGCCTGCCTCTCCCTGCGTCCGGCTGCTCGCCGCATGGTGCGGGCTGCCGCCCGCCCAGCCGATTTGGCCTCCGTAACCGGGTGCTCTCGATTGGCGGCCCCGCTTGCTGTTCGTCTCTTCCATTCGTTTGTCCCCTCCCCGTACGATCCTCTTCTTTCATCGTATGAGGACGAGCGCCGAACTATGAGGACGAGCGCCGAAGGAGCGGGCAGCTGCCTCCGAATGTCCAACAAGCAAAAACACCCGGGTTCGCCTCTTTCCCGATGAAAGGATAGAGGCGAACCCGGGTGCTTGCAGCCCCGTACGGGTCCGCAGTCGGATTAGGCGGCTCAGACTTCAAGCTCTTCTTCCGGCTCCTGATGGATGAGAATGCTCATCACGAGGCCGATTGACACCATGTTGATCATGAGTGACGTTCCCCCGTAGCTGATGAAGGGCAGGGTAACCCCCGTCACCGGCAGCAGGCCGAACCACATGCCGATGTTCTCGAAGATCTGGAACACGTACATGGAGACGATCCCGATGATGATATAGGAGCCGCGCGGATCGTGCGTCTGGAGCGCGATCAATATCATTCGGTAGAGGAACGTAAAGAAGAGCATGAGGAGGACGGAGCCGCCGATGAAGCCGAATTCTTCGCCCACCACGACGAAGATGGCATCTGTATAAGCAACGGGAATGAAGTTCTTGTGGATCGAGTCCCCTTGCAGGTAGCCGTCCCCCCACAAGGAGCCGGAGCCGATGGCGATCTTCGAGCGCTCCAGCTGCAGCCGCTCATCCCGCGAAGCCTGCTCGGGGTAAAGGTAGGTATCGATCCTCGTCGCCCAGTGGCCTTTTTCGTGCTCGTTCAAATACGTCTTGATCGGGATATGGTACGCCGTATACAGATAGAGGAACAAGGCGACAAAGCCGGCGCAGACGGCGGTCCCGATCACCACATGCGAGAATCGAATGTTGCCGATCCAGAACATGCCGAGCAAAATAACCAGATAGATCACGGCGTTGCCCAGGTCGGGCTGCTGGAAAACGAGCACGAACGGAACCAGAACAATCAGCCCGATCGGCACGACGTCCGCCCCGAGCCTCAAGTAATTCCCTGCCCGCCTGGCCATGAAGGAGGCTACCGCCAGAATCAGCGCGATCTTCATAAACTCGGCCGGCTGGAAATCCAATCCCCCGAGCTCGTACCAGCCGATCGCGCCGTCTCGGACCGTACCGAATTTATAGAGGCCGAGCAGCAGGACAATGCCGGCTCCGTACATGACCCAGGACAGCTTGAGCAGCAGCCGGTAGTTGACGAACGTAACGACGGTGAAGATAAAGAAACCCATTCCGTAATAGATCAGGTTTTTCTTCTGAAAGTTTAGGCTGGCATATCTGGGGTTATCCACGGTGGCGCTGTAAATGAGCATGGTGCTGATGATCATGAACAGAACCAGGATCGTCACGATCGTCCAGTCGATCCGTTTGAGCTTGGTTAGCAAGGCGATCAGCCCATTCCGAAGAACTGCTTAATCTTTTGCACCAGGCCGGGCCGCTCCTCCAGCGAAAGGAGGGGAACCGTATCCCCAAGAATGCGTCTTGCGATGTTCCGGTAAGCGAGAGCAGCGCGGGAGGACGGATCTACGACAGTCGGCTCTCCGCTGTTCGCGGCGCGAATGACGCGCTCGTCATCGGGTACGATGCCGAGCAGGTCAATGGCGAGCACCTGGCAGATCTCGTCGACCTCCAGCATCTCGCCCTTCTTCATCATTTGCGACCGGATCCGGTTAATGATGAGCTTGGGCGGCTCGAGCTTTTCCTTCTCCAAAAGACCGATAATCCGGTCGGCATCACGGACGGCCGCATGCTCCGGCGTCGTGACGACGATCGCCCTGTCCGCGCCGGCCACGGCGTTGCGAAAGCCCCGCTCGATGCCGGCCGGACAGTCGATGATGACGAAATCGTGATCCTTTTTCAACTCGAGCACCAAATCCCGCACGTTCTCCGGCGTGACGGAATCCTTGTCCTTCGTCTGGGCGGCCGGCAGCAGGTACAGCTCGTCGAACCGCTTGTCGCGCACGAGCGCCTGCGGCAGCCGGCAGCGTCCCTCCACTACGTCGACGAGATCATAGATGATGCGGTTCTCCAGCCCCATTACGACATCCAGGTTCCGGAGCCCGATATCGGTGTCGACCATAACGACCTTTTTGCCCTGCAAGGCTAAGGCTGTCCCCAAATTGGCCGAGGTCGTAGTCTTGCCTACACCGCCTTTACCCGAGGTGACGACGATTGCTTCTCCCATGCGTACACTCCCCATCCCGCTCGCTCAACCTTTCCCGCGCTCCGGACGCAGCCGGTGAAAGTGATTGATCGTATCAATTTCCATAACTCCATTGCGTATATACGCGAATTCCATAAAGGCTTCGCCGATGCCCCATTCGTCCGGCGGCCGGCTGACGATCTCCGCTATTCTCAGCTGGGTCGGCCGCAGATGGGACGCGGCAATCACCGCCTGCTCGTCCCCCTCGATTCCTGCGTGTGCCATGCCGCGCAGCGAGCCGAGTATGTAGATGTCTCCGGTGGAGAGTACCGAGCCGCCCGGATTGACATCCCCGATCAGCAGCAGGCTTTCGTCCTCCCTGAGCGTCTGTCCGGAGCGGACAATGCCCCGAATGACCTTGATATGGTTCTCGAGCCATGCTTTCGGGACAGGCGGCTCGCCGTCCGTTTCGATCGACTGGATGACGAGGTTGCCGCGGCAGCCGATCAGCTCGCGGATCTCTTCCTTGTCCGCTTCGTTCAAGATACGGCCGCCGAGCTTGATCTGCACGTGGATCAGCGGCCCCGTCAGGATCTGCTGGTGGGTCGTCTCCAGCTTGTGCTTCAGCTCGCCTAGCAGCTCGCTGAACCGGCAGGTGTCATCCAACACGAACACGAGCCCGTCCTTCGTCCCTTTTATCGTAACATGATGTTTGGCAGCAGTCATTTTGTTTACGTACCCCCTGCTTGATAAGCCCGGCGACAGAGCGGCTCCGCGAGGAAGCCTTCTCTTACTGCGTGGCATCCCGTTTGATGCCGTGCAGCCAGTCGAACAATCTGCGGACCGGTATGTAGACGGCCAGGGAGAACAGCAGATTGAACAGCACGCTCGGCAGGATAAGCCGGGAGAACACCCACTCGACGTCCGTGTGGGTAACCTGGTAGACGCGGTAGATGCCGTAGATCATCCACTCGAAGACCAGATTGCCGACGACGACGAAAAACAGCGTCGTCAGAATTTGCCCTCGCGAGCGGGATGCGATCAGCCCCGTCAAATAGGCGGAGGCCGCCATCGTCAGCGTGTACGGTCCGATCATTGGACCGTAATAGACGATATCATGCAGCAGACCGAAGCCAAGACCGTAAAACAGTCCCTGGCGCCGGCCGATGAAAATACTAATATAAAGGATGAAGACGAGGACAAGATGCGGAGCCACCACGACATCCGTCTGCCAGGAGGCGGGGATGATCCACTTGGCCAGCGTTCCTTCCAACAGGAAGAGCACGAAGGCCGTTAACGCAAGTCCGTTGCGCTGCATGCGTTATCCCACCCCCGGCACTTCCACGACCAGCACCTCGGACAGATGGCGGAACGTAGCGGAAGGTTCGATCGTCGCCTTGTAGTTGATTCCGAACTCGCCGACCTCCTTGGCGACGACCTTGCCGATCTCGATCCCTTTTGGGAATACGAGACCCATGCCGGAGGTGATGACGGTATCTCCGACCTGGAGCGGATCCGTCGTTTCGATGTTGGTCATGATCAGCTTTTTCTGTTCGCGGTCGTAATTCTGAATGATCCCGAACGACTGGTTCTCCTTGTCCTTAACCGTTGCTGCTATTGCCTTGGAGGTGTTGTTCGTGTCGTCGATCTCGGTTAGGAGCTGAACGGTGGACGTAAACTCGGAGACCTTGTCGATCCGGCCGATCAGCCCTTTGACGGAGATGACCGCCATATTCTCCTTCAGGCCGTCACGTCCGCCCAGGTTGATGTTGACCGTATTGGTAAACGGGTCCGGGCTCATCGAGATAACCTCGGCGACGTGATACTTGTAGTTATCGGCATTCTTCTGCCTCTCGGTAAAGTTCAGCAGTTCCTTCAGACTCTTGTTCTGTGCCTCCAGCTCGTTCAGCCGCATCGTGTCTCTGGCGTAGCTGGACAGCGTCATCTTCAAGGCCTTGTTCTCCTCATAGAGGATGCTCATGTCCCGGATGTCTCCGAAGAAGCCCGCTACTGCTCCGGCAGGCCGATAGAAGAGACTCTGCGTCCAGGTAACCGTATCTTTGATGAATTTTTCCGGCCAGGACAGTTTTTCCCGTTTGGCAAGCGTGAACCCCATCAGGGCGACGAAAACGATCAAGGAGAGCAACAGAACCAGTATTTTTTTGTTCCCTATAAACTTGAACAACCGGGTCCACCTTCCGCTCTACTTGTTTTATCGTCTGGATTTGCCTCCGGCGGTCGATTTGGCTTTGAACAGGTGGATGTTGTCCAGCGCGCGGCCCGTTCCGATGGCGACGCAGTCAAGCGGGTTCTCGGCTACCATAACCGGCATGCCGGTTTCGCGGGACAGCAGCTTGTCCAGGTTGCGGAGCAGTCCTCCGCCTCCGGTCAGTACGATCCCGCGGTCCATGATGTCGGCGGCCAGTTCCGGCGGGCACTTCTCCAATGTAATTTTCACGGCGTCTACAATGTTGGTGACCGTGTCGGACAGCGCCTCGGCGATCTCGTCGGACGTTACTGTCATCGTCTTGGGCAGTCCGCTCACGAGGTCGCGGCCGCGGATCTCGATCGTCTCGACCTTCTCCATCGGCATGGCGGAGCCGATCTCGATCTTCATCATCTCGGCGGTGCGCTCCCCGATCATCAGGTTGTACATCCGCTTGATGTACTGCGTGATGGATTCGTCCATATCGTCTCCGGCGATCCGGATCGATTTGCTCGTCACGATGCCGCCGAGCGAGATGACGGCCACCTCCGTCGTGCCTCCGCCGATATCCACAACCATGCTGCCCGTCGGCTCCCACACCGGCAGGTCGGCGCCGATCGCAGCGGCGAACGGCTCTTCGATCGTGAACGCTTCGCGTGCGCCGGCCTGCCGGGACGCGTCCTCAACGGCACGCTTCTCCACGGCGGTAATGCCCGACGGCACGCAAACCATCACGCTCGGATGGCGCTGGAACAGGCTGCGCTGCTTCTGCGCCTGGCGGATGAAATATTTGATCATAATGGCGGTCGTCTCGAAGTCGGCAATGACCCCGTCTTTCATCGGGCGGACGGCGCGGATATTGCCCGGCGTGCGGCCGATCATCTTCTTGGCCGCTTCGCCTACCGCTTCGATCGTCTTCGTATCGGTCCGCATGGCGACTACGGACGGTTCTCTAACGACAATGCCTCTTCCTTTTACATATACAAGGGTATTGGCCGTACCCAGATCGATTCCAAGGTCCTTCGTTCCAAACATCGCAAAATCTCCCTCTCTGCTTCTCAAATTGCATTTTTCCATTATATTATAAACAGCCGTTTTCCTTCAAACTGTAATACGTTCCATCTCCAATGATGACGTGGTCCAGAACGTCGATGCCGAGCAGGCTGCCGGCATCCGCCAGTCTGCGGGTAATGTCGATATCCTCGGGGCTCGGCGACGGATCGCCGCTTGGATGGTTGTGGACGCAGATAAGGGAGGCGCTGCTCCTCTTGATAGCGGCCAGAAACACTTCGCGCGGATGGACGATCGAAGCGTTCAAGCTCCCCATGGACAGCGTCTCCCTGGCGACAACCTGATTCTTCGTATTCAAAAACAGACAGACAAAATGTTCTTTTTGCAAGTAGCGCAGCTCTTCTCCGAGCAGCGCAAAGACGTCGTGCGGCGAGCGGATGACAGAACGCATCTCAGGGGAGGATGCGGCGAGACGTCTCCCGAGCTCGATGCCGGCCTTCAGCTGAAGCGCCTTGGCCGCGCCGATTCCCTTGATCCGGGTCAACTCCTCGTGGCTCATCTCGACAAGGCCGCGCAAGGAGCCCGCTTCCTTCAACAGCCGCTGGGCGAGAAGGACAGCCGATTCCTGGTACGTGCCGGTCCGAAGCAAGATCGCAAGCAGCTCAGCGTTGCTGAGTGCTTGGGCCCCCGCCTGCTGCATCCGCTCTCTCGGCCGTTCCTCCAGGGGCATTTCGCGCAAGGTGGTGCTGGGCGAAATGGACTCCATCCGCTACCTTCTTTCCTACCCTAGAAGAATGGGTTCGTAATCCGAGCTCCGTTTGAGTCGGTCCGTGCAAAAAAGCATCCGGTCAAATGACTTCGATGCCGAAATCGGCCAGCTGCTCAGCCAGCAGGCTGAGCGGAAGCCCGACTACGTTAAAATAACAGCCTTCGATCGAGTCGACGAGCGTGCTGCCCAATCCCTGGATCGCATATGCGCCCGCCTTGTCCCCCGGTTCTCCGGTCTCTATGTATCGGTCGATCACCGCGTCTCCGAACGGCTTCATCTTGACGAACGTCCGCCGAAAGAATATCCGGGAAAGCCCAGTGCCCGCCTGGAGGCAGGCGACGCCGGTATATACCTCGTGCGTACGGCCGGCCAGCATGCCCAGCATGCGGGCGGCGTCCGCCCGATCGGCCGGCTTGCCGAGCACCTCGCCGTCCAGCACGACGATCGTGTCGGAGCCGATGACGACCGTCCCGTGCTCCGTCTCCGTCATGCTCTCCAGCACGGCGCGGGCTTTCTTCTCCGCGAGCTCCCGGACGATGCGGTCCGGGGCCAGCCCGGGCGCGAAGCTCTCGTCGGCGTGGCTCGGACGGATCTCGAAGGCCAGGCCCAGGGAGCCGAGCAGCTCCCGCCTGCGCGGCGAGGTGGATGCGAGAATGAGCGGAACGGATTGAGAAGACAAGTCGGTACCCTCCTGTGTTGGTCAGCTGAGCCGTCGGCGCCAAGCACTCCCGCGCTACAGCTTGCGATACAGCCAAATCGCCGCGGCAATGCCGGCGATGCTGAGCATGTTTACTTTTATTAGGATATCCAGGTTATAGGCTATAATCTGAAGGTCTGCCTTGGGCTGCCAAGTCAGCTGCGCGGATTTTGTCAGAAAGGACAGGCCCTGCACGGGCGCCAGCCATTCACCCAGAATCGAGCCGGCAAGCAGCCCGATCAGGACGAACAAAATCAGGGTCAAATTGTTCTTTTTCATCAATGGGACATTCCTTATTAGGAAAGAATGCGAAACCTAACCCATATTATACGGGTTAACCGAAGTCAATACAACGAACCTGCGAAAGTTTGTCCTGCCGGCGGGAACGCTGTCGAACCGAAGCGGTTCATTCCGGTGTATGGAAGCGCTTCCTGCCCTTGCTTTCTTCCCAGCCCGCCGAATCGGGCAAAAAAAAGAGCGGCTGTCCGCTCTTGGATCGGCATTCGAATTGGCATTCGGAATGAGCTCTCGGTGTCCAGGGGCGCCAACTGCTGCAGAGTTACTGAGTCCCGCCAAGCTTCTGCAGCAGCGCTCTCTCCGCCACGACGAATTGGATCAGGCCGTTCTGCGCTTCCCACATCATGGCGGCCGACGGGTTTTTCTTGTATTCGTCGACCGACTTCTTCGCCGTGTTCATCGCCGCATTCATTTGCTGCACGAGCGGCTTCGCGCCCTCCGGCGCCGCCTGGGCCACCGCGTTCGCGGATGCCGTCCATGCTTCGTGGGACGTCTTGAGGCTCGCCACGGTGCCGTCGCCGATCGGCGTCGGCTTCGCCTCCTCGAGATGAACCGCCGTGATGCCGCTGATCATCTGGACGAGGGAATCGGACTGGGCCAAATACGTCTGCAGCCCTTCCGTCTTGCCCGTCCAAGCTACCTGGCTCAGCGCCGGAAGCGAGTAAGTCTTCACATAGATCTCGACGTTTTTGGCCTGAAGCTGCTTGCCGAGCGCCGTCGCCTCGTCCCGGTTGGTGAACACACCGGCATAGACATAGTGCTTTTCGGCCTGCTCGGTGGCGGAGGCGTAGCCTTTCTTCTTCAGCTCCGCCTGGGCCGTCTCGGCCCCTTGGGCGCTAGCGAAGCCGCCGTTCTGCAGAACCGAATACGTCCTAGCCGGAATCGACGCTGCGGCCGCCGTCCCGCCGGAAGCGGAGGTGCCTGCCGCCTGCTGGGCACCCGCGCCGGCGGACGCCTGAGGATCGGCTGTCTTGGCGCCCGCCGCGACATCCTTGCCCGCGGCCGGCTCTTTGCCGGTCACGGCCGCGGCGTTCTCCCCGGCCTGCGTGCTGGGAGACGGGGCAGGCTCGGTGCGGCCGTCGAACCAGGAGAGAACGAAAAAGCCAAGCAGCACTCCCGTCACCACGGCACCCGCTACGGAGGCGGAAACCTTGAGCCATGGCGTCTTCGTATGCCGGACATAGCCCGACGACGGCTCGTAGAGGTCGCCCCACGCCGTATCGGGACCGTTCGGATAGTAACCGGTCTCTCCGTTCGGCTGGAACCTCTCGTGCTCCCCTTCTTCGGGAGACCGGCTCCGGGTTCTCCCTCCGGAGCCCCGAATCAGCCGCTCGATCCGCTCGGTCTCGGCATCGAACGCCGCGGACCAGCCGCCGTAGCCGTCCGGCGTCCCCCAATCCTCGGCGGGCTGATCGACGATCTGGAACTCGTCCCGCCGCAAAGGAATGATTTTGGACGGCTCGGGCGCGTCGCCCATCGGCATCCATTCTCCCTCCGTGGCACGAGGGCCAGCTTGAGGCTGGTTCGCTTTTGTATAGGAAGGGTGTTCCGAAGCGTCGCGTCCGTGAACTGCCTGCGGCGTCTGCCGCTCCTGGCTCAGCCGGTAGGTAATGCGTACTTTGTTCATCTTCTTCGCCCCTTGTCCACATGGTTATTACCACTGTATGAAGGAGCGGAGGAAAGTAGACCCCTTGTCCGCAAAAAAACCTCGGCGCTCTTCCGAAGAAGAACGCCAAGGTTAGTCAGGACCCGTTCAAAAGGAAGACAAACGCCCTCCGGAACGCAGCTGTCCCTCCGCGGTGGAGGCCGGCAGCCAGTACCCGGCAAACGGGTCGGCGGTCACGTCTCTAACAGCCGGATGCCGCCCCGCTTCCTCCCGCTTTCCGCCCCGTGAAGAGCGGTACCTCCGCAGGAGCCGTACCGCCGTATGCGTACCGCATCAATGGCTGCCCCATTACGCCTGCCGCCGCTTGAGCTGCTCGACAAGCCCGGCGGCGGTCTTCCAGATATCTCCTGCCCCCATCGTGAGGACGAGATCGCCCGGCTTCACACTGCCGGTCAGCTCCTCCTGGACCTGTTCCTTGGTCGGCACGTAGCGGACACGCGGGTTGCTATTCTTGCGGATGAGCTCCACGAGCCGCTCGGACGAGACGCCCTCGATCTGCGCTTCGCCGGCCGGACTGTAAATATCGGTGATGATGACTTCATCCGCCCCGGCGAAGGCGCGGCTGAATTGTTCGAACAGGAAGAACGTCCGTGTGTACCGCTGCGGCTGGAACACCGCCACGATCCGTTTGCCGGTCGCCTTGGCGGCGCTGATCGTCGCCTCGATCTCAGTCGGATGATGGGCGTAATCATCGATGACGAGAATGTCCTCGACGTCGCCCAGCACCTGAAACCGCCGCTTCGCCCCGCGGAACTCCCGAATCGCCTCAGAGACCTCGCCGAACGAGAGACCCGCCTCCATGCAGGCGACCAGCGTCGCCAGCGCATTGTAGACGTTGTGCTTGCCCGGAACAGACAGAGTCATCGTGCCGAGCGGCTCGCCACCGCGCTGAACGTCGAACGAAACCGTCCGATCCCCCAGCCGGATAGCGGTTGCGCAGTAATCCGCCTCCGGCGTCAGGCCGAAGGTGATCACCTCGCTGCGGATATGCGGACGAAGCTCGCGCAGATTGTCGTCATCCAGACAGATGACGGCCTTGCCGCCCTCCCTCACCTGGCTGAGGAACTGGGCATACGCCTCTTTCAGCTTGCCGAAGTCTCCCTCATAATTCTCCAGATGGTCCGCTTCTATATTATTGACAATGGCCAGATGCGGATGGTACTGGAGGAAGGAGCCGTCGCTCTCGTCGGCCTCCGCTACCACGTACTCGCCCTTGCCCGCTTTGGCGTTATTCCCGAGATTCATAATCTCGCCGCCGATAATGTAGGTCGGGTCCTGCCCGCACTTCTCCATCACCAGCGCGATCATGGAGGAGGTCGTCGTCTTGCCGTGCGCCCCGGCAACCGCGACTCCTCTGCGCTCGTTCATGAGCCGCGCCAGCATCTGGGCCCGGTGCAGAATCGGGATGCCCAGCTGCTCGGCCTGCTTCATCTCCACGTTGTCCTTGCTAAGCGCCGTCGAGTAGACGACCAGATCCGCCCCGCGCACCTGGTCGGCCTCATGACCGATGAAAACCTCTGCACCCTTGGCCGCCAGCTTCTCGGTCAGCTCCTGCCGGGCCAGGTCGGACCCCGACACTCGGTACCCCATCTCGAGCATGACCTTCGCGATAGCGCTCATGCCATACCCGCCGATTCCGATAAAATGAACGCGTTCCGCCGTATTCAAGAGCTGCTCACCAACCTTTTTCAGAATCGGTTCGATTGATAACCCATGAGCGGACATCGGAAATCAGGTACAGCGTACCGGAGACGACGGCTAGATCGTCCGGACCCGTCTGCGCTTTGAGCCGCGCCAGCGCCTGCTTCCAATCGGGCTCCACGACGATCTCGATCTGCCGGTTTGCCTCCTCCGCCATGCTGCGCGCCAGCTCGGCAAGCTTCTCCGCGTCCATCTTCTTGCGAAAATCGGGCTCGGTGATGACGAGGGTGTCGACTACCGCCAGTATATGCTTCAAATAACCCGAATGCTCCTTGGTCGCCAGCATGCCCATCATGAGATGGACCTTGTCGTGCGGATACGTCGTCCCGATCGCGTCGGCGAGCATCTCCGCCCCTTCCGGATTATGAGCCCCGTCGATTAGAATGCGCGGGTTCTCTCCGATCATCTCGAGCCGTCCCGGCCACTGCGTCTCATAGAGCGCCGCATTCAGATCCTCGTCCTCGACGAGCAGCGCGTAGTATTGACGAAGCACCTCCAGCACCATGACGGCGACAGCCGCGTTCTTGTACTGGTGGTACCCGTTCATCGAAATGGCGAGACCCTCGATCCGCCGAAACGGGCTTTCAAAATCGAACTCCTGCCGATTCAGCTCCGAGGAAACCGCCTCGAAGCGGAATTCCCGGTCCAGCAGGTAGAGCGAGCATTTGCGCTCGCGGCACGCCTGCTCCAGCACCTCGACCGCCTCGGGCTGCTCCACCGCAGAGACGACCGCGACGCCCGGCTTGATGATACCGGCCTTCTCAAAGGCGACCTTCTCGATCGTATCTCCCAGCACATCCATATGATCGTGTCCGACATTCGTAATGACCGAGACGACCGGAGCGACGATATTCGTCGAGTCGAGCCGGCCGCCGAGGCCGACCTCCCAGACGACGTAATCCGGATAGGTGACGGTTCCGTAGTAAAGGAGAGCGACGGCGGTCGTTACCTCAAACATCGTCGGATGCCCGAGCTCGGTCTGCGCCAGCTCATCGGCGATCGGTTTGACCCGGTTCGCCATGCGCAGCAGATCCTCGTCCGGGATATCCTTCTCATTGTACCGGAGCCGGCTCGTGAACCTCTCCAGATACGGGGAGGTGAACGTCCCTACGTCATAGCCCGCACGCACGAGCACCTTGGTCAGGTAAGCGCACGTGGATCCCTTGCCGTTGGTACCGCCGACATGGATGAAGCGCAGCCTTCTCTCCGGATGGCCCAGCATCTCCATCATGGTCTCCATGCGCTTCAGGCCCGGACGGATGCCGACCGGCACAAGGCCGGTAATCCATTCAACCGCCTCCTCGTAGCTGGAGAACGCATCCTGCGTCTGTTGGTTCTCTTCGTTCATCGTTCTCATCCCTTTGCATGCACTCCCCGCTCCGGGCCTGTCCGACTCGCGGTCAACATCCGCCCGTTCGGGCAGGACTATCCCATTGTGCGGGGGCTTCGATCTTCACTTCTTCCGGACACGGCCTGGCCGCTCCGGTCCGTCTATGGCTACTTTTCCCAGCCGGCAGCCGGTCTATCAGGAAAAGCCGGAGGCGGTCCTAAGGCCGCATGCTCTCCGGCTAATTCCCTCTCCGTCGGCCTGGCCGGCCTCCCCCCCCGGGGAGCAAACAATCCCCAGGTTCAAATACGGCCGGTCAGCCGTTGTCCTTGAGCTCCTGAATCCGTGCGATGACCTTGTCGCGCTTGTCGGCATAATCGGCGAGCTTCGCCTTCTCCTCGTCGATGACCTTGGCTGGCGCCTTGGCCACGAACCCTTCGTTGGCGAGCTTCTTCTCGATCCGCTCGACCTCGCCGTGCAGCGTCTTGAGCTCCTTCTCCAGGCGGGCGATCTCCTGGGCGATGTCGATCAGGCCGGCAAGCGGCAGGAACAGCTCGGCCCCGGTCACAAGTGCGGTCATCGCCTTCTCCGGCGTCGGCAGGCCCGTCTCAATGACGAGCGTCGACGTATTGCAGAAGCGGCGGACGTAATCTTCATTGCGCTTCAGGATGGCGTCGGCTTCGGCGTCCGCCGGGCGAATGAGCAGCTCGATCTTCTTGCTCATCGGCACGTTCACCTCGGCGCGGATGTTGCGCACGGAGCGGATCGTCTCCATCAGAAGCTCCATCTCGCGGACCGCCTCGGGCGCTTCGAAGCGGGCTTCCGCCTGCGGCCAGGACGCCAGCGTGATTGTCTCGCCCTCGTGCGGAAGATGCTGCCAGATTTCCTCGGTGAGGAACGGCATGAACGGATGCAGCAGCCGCTGCGTGCGGTCCAGCACGTAGGCAAGCACCGAGCGCGTGCTCTTCTTCGCAGCCTCGTCGTCTCCGTAGAGCGACAGCTTGCTGAACTCGATGTACCAGTCGCACAGATCATCCCAGATGAAGTTGTACAGCACGCGGCCCGTCTCGCCGAACTCGTACTGGTCAATGAGCCGCGTGACATCGCGGACGGTCTCGTTCAGCCGGTGGAGAATCCACTTGTCGGCGGTGCCCAGGTTTCCGCTCAGGTCGATGTCGGACGCCTGGAAGCCTTCGAGGTTCATCAGGGCGAAGCGCGACGCATTCCAGATCTTGTTCGCAAAATTGCGCGCCTGTTCGACCCTCTCCCAACGGAAGCGCAGATCCTGTCCCGGCGTGCTGCTTGTCGAGAGCATATAACGCATCGCGTCGGCGCCGTACTTCTCGATGACCTCGAGCGGATCGACCCCGTTGCCGAGCGACTTGGACATCTTGCGTCCCTCGGCGTCGCGGATGAGCCCGTGGATGAGCGTATCGCGGAACGGCATCTGATCCGTAAATTCCAGGCCGGTGAAGATCATCCGGGAAACCCAGAACGGAATGATGTCATAGCCGGTCACGAGAACGCTGGTCGGGTAGTACCGTTTGAGATCGGCCGTCTCCTCCGGCCAGCCGAGCGTCGAGAACGGCCAGAGGGCCGAGCTGAACCAGGTGTCGAGCACGTCCTCGTCCTGCCTCAGGCTGGCACTGCCGCATTTGTCGCACGCTTCGGGCGCCTCGTGATGGACATGCACCTCTCCGCAGCTTTCGCAATACCAAGCCGGAATCCGGTGTCCCCACCACAGCTGCCGGGAAATGCACCAGTCGCGCACATTCTCCATCCAGTGCAGATACGTTCTCTCGAAGCGCTCCGGCACGAAGTGAACGCCATTGCCCGCCTTCTGATCGGCGACGGCTCGCTCTGCGAGCGGCTGCATCTTGACGAACCATTGCGTGGACAGGTACGGCTCGACGACCGCGCCGCTCCGCTCGCTGTGGCCGACCTGGTGCACATGCTCCTCGATCTTCGCGAGCACGCCCGCTTCCTTGAGGTCCGCGACGAGCTGCTTCCGGCACTCGAACCGGTCGAGCCCCTGGTACTTGCCGGCGTTCTCATTCATCGTGCCGGATTCGTCCATGACGAGAATCTGCGGCAGGTCGTGGCGGCGGCCCACCTCGAAATCGTTCGGATCGTGCGCCGGCGTGATCTTGACCGCACCCGTCCCGAACTCTTTCTCGACGTATTCGTCGGCAATGACCGGAATCTCGCGGCCGGTGATCGGGAGGACCAGCATTTTGCCGATCATATCCTGATAGCGCTCATCCTTCGGATGCACCGCTACCGCCGTATCGCCGAGCATCGTCTCCGGACGGGTCGTCGCGACTGTGATGGAGCCGCTGCCGTCCTTAAGCGGATAGACGAGATGGTACAGGTTGCCCTGCACTTCCTTATATTCGACCTCGATGTCCGATAGCGCGGTGCGGGCGGCCGGGTCCCAGTTGATGATATATTTGCCGCGGTAAATAAGCCCTTTCTCGTAGAGCTTGACGAACACTTCGCGCACCGCGGCCGATAACCCCTCGTCGAGGGTGAACCGCTCGCGGGAATAGTCAAGCGAGAGCCCAAGCTTGGCCCACTGCTCGCGGATCCGGTTCGCGTACAGCTCTTTCCACTCCCAAACCTGCTCGAGGAACGCCTCGCGGCCGAGATCGTATCGGGTCACTCCCTGCTCGCGGAGCTTCTGCTCCACTCTCGTCTGGGTCGCGATACCGGCATGGTCGGAGCCCGGCAGCCACAGCGCGTCGTAGCCCTGCATCCGCTTGGTCCGGATGAGAATGTCCTGAAGCGTATTGTCGAGCGCGTGGCCCAGGTGCAGCATGCCCGTCACGTTGGGCGGCGGAATAACGATGGTGTAGGGCTCGGCTTCGGGACGGTTCCCCGCCTGGAAGTAGTTCCCCTGCAGCCAATAGTCGTACCACTTTTTCTCCGCTTCCTTCGGATCGTAGGTCGTCGGCATCGACGTGGTCGGACGTCCTTCGTTCGTCTCGGCCAGCGGCGTATTCGGATTCGTTTCACTCATACTCGTTCATCCTCCTGTAAGGTTCAGCCATCAAAATAAAAAAACCTCCCGTCCACAAAGGACGAAAGGTTCAGCTTCCGTGGTACCACCTTTATTTCGCTGCGCGCTCGGGCGCGGCGACACTCGGGGCAGGATAACGGCTGCGGCCGGCGGCCCGCCATCGGTCGGATGCCAGCGGCATGCGGCGACAGGGCTCGCGACTCCAGGGCGACTTCGGCAATTACATCCTGCGGAACCTCTCAGCGTAACGGCTCCACTCTCTGAAGGGTTGGCTGCCTACTCCTCCCTTTCCACGTCTTTGTGTGGCAGTAGGTTGATTCTTTTATGATACCCATATTCGCAGACAGAGTCAACCGGGACGGGAGAAGAGCGGAGAAAGGGCCTGGACGGGCCCGGATATCCGACTGCAGGAGCAAATAGGAAAAGCCGGGAAAGCAGGAGCCTCCTACTTGGGAACGGCATCAGGGGAATGCCCCTGTGATCTACGATGAGGGACGCCCCTTTGCGGGAGCGGCATCGCAATGGAAGACGCCCTCCTTTAAGGGAACCATCTCTGTGCGGGAGCCCCTTAGTGAATGAGGGAAAAGAAACGGGAGTAAAAAAGGAAGGAGGAGAGAAAAGAGGCGGACCCTGACCGAACAGGACGAAATCCAGGGTCGTACGCATAACGCTGCTTGTCCCGGTCATAAAGTGCATATATAAGCCGGAAAGGAGTCACGCGCAATGCAGAAGTGGTGGTGGAAATACCGGTTTACCGTCCGTAATATCCTGTTCCCGTTAATCTGCATCCAGTTCGCACGCACCCTCATTCTGCCGAACCCGCTGGATGTGTTTCTCCTGTTTCTATTCTTTCTCGCCTATCTGGGCTTTCTGTTCGACATTTATTGAAAGCGGCATGTAAGAGGGGCGGACATCGGAGGAGGGCGGCCGCGGGCAGACACGGATAGGCGGCCGCAGGCGGCAAGCCGGGGCCTCCGGCGGCCGCTTCGACGCTTGTTTGGGGAGCGGCACAAGTTAGCCCGTAGGGAAGTCCGCCTTGGTCCAGGTTATCTCTTGCTGGCGCTTGCGAGGCGATGTTCGAGCGCATCGATGATACCGAGTATCCCTATTGGCCTTGAGTGCGCGTTACTGATTCGGGAATAGTGCAGCGCGGTGCTAGTTCAGGAACGGTCCAGGTTTCTCGGTGCTTGTCCAGGAACGGTACAGGTTTCGCGTGTACGGTGCTTGTCCCTACCAAGGCATAGGTTCGTGCGCAACGCTTTATCCGGGTCTAGGTCGCAGCCGCGGGAAAACGAGAAGCCCAGCCGTCCCGCTCTTCCGGGCAGACGCTGGGCCTTTTTGTTTGAGCTGACGCACTGCTTCCATAAGAAACAAAGCTTGTGTACTTGACCGCCGTACCGAGGAAACAGGCCAACCAGGTAACCCTGATTGGCCTGAATGGGGATGGGCGCCTCCCTCGGCTCCCTGCTCTCTTCCCGCCTTCATGGAATGTAAATAACCTGTCCCTCGGACACTTCCTGCCCCGACAGCCGGTTATAAAGAGCAATCTCCCGGGGGTTGATCTTATACTTCTCCGCGATTGTATCGAGCGTTTCTTCCTTCTGCACGATACACATCCGCATTCGCTTGAAGCCCGTATCGCTAGGGGAATCTTCGCCCAGAAGCCTCCGCCACTCAATGCCTTCGCTGCGCTCCCGGGATGCGTTTTCCCTTAGCTCGGGCTCTTCCGGCTCGTAGCTTTTGGGCTCGGGGGCATGGACGAGGTTTTTGAAGAAGGAGACGTATCCCGGTACCGATCCGCCCTGCTCCGATGGAGCCTTGCCGAACGCAATCTTCATCTCCGGCTTCTGGGTCTCCTCGGCTTCGGCAAAGACCGGGATCGCGGCCGCTTCCTCGTCCGCATCGACGGCTTCCGCATCCGCATCGGCCTGCACCGGAAGCGCCTCCTCCTCAGGCTCCTGCTCTTCCGCCTGAGCCGACACCGACTCCGCCTCCTCCTCGATCGCCTCTGCGAAAGGACCCGGCAGCGTCTCCTTTAGTTCATTGAAGCTCGCTTCCAGCTGATCCCGGGCCGCCGGCTCGCTAGGGGGGCTGGATTCCGCCTCGTAAGCGACAAAAAATTCCTCCTCAAGCGGATTGTCCGCTTCCGCCGTAATCGGCCCCATTCCATGCAGCGACAGCACGCCCGTAATATTCAGGCTGCGGGCGGACAAGAGATCCACATCGAACGCTTCGATCTCCACCGCGAGATCCTCAAGCCGCTGAACCCGATTCAGCGGAAGCGTAATCTCCACTGGAATAAAATGCTCCATCGTCTGGTTTTCCTCCCCGCTTTCCGCGGAGTACTTGCCGGTCAGCCATAAGTTGCCCCGAAGAATGACCTGTTCGTTATCCTGCAGCACCTGAATTTGGGGGACCAGCTCCAACTCGTCCAATTCCCGGATGCCGGCCAAACTCTCCGCCAGGTGGATCCGTTCATAAATATCGAACCGCAGCCCGGTTTGATGCTCGGTCACTTGAACTCCTCCCTTCCTGAATCCTCGCGTTCTTGCTCACTCCAGTATATGGGGGGCGTTCGGAGAGCATGCCAACATTTTTGGCTCGGCCCTCTTGCGTCCGGGCGCGCAAGCGACTCTCCGTCAGGTTGGGGCTCGCTTGCCGGCGGCAGACGGTCCGACGCGAAAGGGTCATGCGAGAGCTACTAAGAGAGGCTGAGAAGGAGCAGCAGCGGGTTCGCGGGTAGATAGAGGGGGTCCCAGGAGGCTCGCACGGCAGCCATATGGCTAGGTAGAGGCCATGCCGGGACGCGCCCATATGGCAACCCGATGCGCACGGAAAAAAGCCGGCCGAAGAATCGGCCGGCTTCTAATGGGGGTACCGTGCAAGCAAGGACTTCTAGCTGCCCCTCAATCGGGCGGCGGCGAATAGCACCGCGCATCTGCTGGCCCTGCATGCAGTTCCGGACAGCACGGAGCGGAACACCTCCGATCGGCAAGCCGCTCAAGCGGCAGCCCGGCCGTTTGGGCGGAAGAGACTACCGCTACCGATGGCGCAGCCGTTCGTGCAGCGCGGTCATGTCGGCGGGCCAGGGCGCTTCCACCGTCACCGGCTCTCCGGTGAACGGGTGAGGGAAGCGGAGCGACTCGCCGTGCAGCGCCTGCCGGGTGAGCCCGGGCACCGTCCGCCCGCCATACAGCCGGTCCCCGAGGATCGGGTGGCCGAGATGCTGCAGGTGGACGCGAATCTGGTGCGTTCGCCCGGTCTCTAGGCGCAGCCGCAGCAGCGACGCATCCGCCCAGCGCTCCGCCGTCTCGAAGCGGGTGACCGCCCGCTGGCCGCCTGGGCTGACGCGCCGCCGCTTGGCATGGTGACGGTCGCGTCCGATCTGTGCGTCTATCGTACCGCGGCCGGCTCGCACCACACCCTGCACGAGAGCGGCATACCGGCGGTCCACCCGCTTCTCGCGCATCGCCTCGTCGAGCGCCGCTTGTGCCCAGTCGTTCTTGGCGTACAGGACCGGACCGGTCGTGTCTTCGTCGAGCCGGTGGATGTGCCGGACGCGGCAGGCCTGTCCGGTGCTCTCGTAATATGCCGCGACCGCGTTGGCCAGCGTGCCGCCTCCTCCCGGCTCGGTCGGATGGACCGCGAGGCCGGCCGGCTTGTTCACGACGAGGCAGAAGTCATCCTCGTACAGCACGTCCAGCTCCCGCCATTCCGGAACGAACCGGTCCGAGGGTGCCTCCTCCGGGAACAGCCGGAGCCGGACCTTGCCGCCCGCCGTCACGATGCCTCCGCCGGCGGCAAGCTTCCGCACCCAGCCCTCCGGGAGACCCAGGCGCCCGGCCAGCAGCCCTACCCGCTCCGCCGCCTCCGGAACAGCGCTTCCCGCAGCGGTGCTGTCCGCGTCCTGCCGCGGGGACATAAGACCCGGCTCCTCCTCCTGTGTGGCCGCGCCGCGGGAGTTATTCGGCCGCGTCTCGGGCAGCCCCGCAAGCGGAAGCTCCCACCATTCCCCTTTGCGCACGCCGTTCAACTCCTCTTGCTCCCTGTATAAACAAGCCACAGCAGCGCGAGTCCGAACAAGCCCATCAGGACGATGAGCTCGAACGGAAGACCCGCGAAATTGTATTTGCCCATTCTTAACGTCTCTCCTTTGCAATTCCCCTGTAGTGTAACAAAAAAACAATATAAAACCCAAAAAAATTGTGGTATGCTGTTGGCTGTATAGAAGATTTTGACAGTAGGAGAGTCGATAGATTGAACACAGGCTTGCCTAAGCCGCTGACCTCCCCCGCCTCGCTCCGCAGCTGGAGCTGGTGGAAGAAGAGCTTTCTCGGAGTGTCGGGCCTAATATGTTTGAGCTCAAGCTTCCTTTTTTTCACCCCTCCCGGAACTGCCATCCGAGAGAAGCTGGCGGAATCCGTCATCATTACACAGCATAGAGACTGGGCATGGATGTTCGTCGGCGCCGAGGAACGAGACCGGATGGTCGCCGCCATGCTTCAGCGCACCGAGGAGATGGGAGAGGAGAAGCTTGACCTGGCCATGGTACAGGTTCACAAGCGATCCATCGATGAGATCGTCAAAATAGAGGATATCTCCGGCAAGTTCTGGGTCGGCAAGAAGATGTACATTTACGATCCTAAGTCCATCCGAGTCGTCACGCCCGCCGAGCAGGGACAGGGCGAGCGCATCACCTCGATGGTCCAGCGGACCGGAGCGGTCGCCGGCATTAACGGCGGCGGCTTCATCGACCCGGACGGCCTCGGGAACGGCTTCGCCCCGATGGGCTTCATCTTCTCCGGAGGTGAGCTCATCTTCACCGACCAGGACGGCAGTGTGCCGCAGCATACGGTCGGCTTCACCAAGGAAGGCCAGCTGATCGTCGGGAAATACAGCATCGATGAGCTGATTAAGCTGCACATCTCGGACGGGGTCTTCTTCTACCCTCGCGTCATTGCGAACGGCAAGCCGCTCATCACCGAGGGCGACGGCGGACAGGGCCGTGCGCCGCGGACGGCGATCGGCCAAAAAGCGGACGGGACCGTCATCTTCATCGTCATCGACGGACGCCAGACGCATTCGATCGGAGCGACGCTCCGCGAGGTGCAGGATCTGCTGCTCGAGGAAGGATGCGTCAACGCCGGCTTCCTGGACGGCGGCGCTTCGTCCGAGATGGTTTACAACGGCGAGCTCATCACGAAGCCGTCCAGCCGCTACGGCGAGCGCAGGCTGCCGTCGGCGTTCCTCGTCTTCGACGACGCGAACACCTACAAGCCTTACAACGTGTGGGAAGGCTTGACCAAGATCGATCCCGGCGGCGCGGCCACGCATCCCGAGTACCAGGCCGAGCTGAAGAATAAGGGGCAGCAGAGCGCCACGGCCAAACCGTCCACGACGCCGACCGTCAAGCCGTCGACCCAGCCTGAAGCGACCGCCAAGCCGAAGGATTCGGCCGCGCCGACCCACTCGCAAGCGCCCGGGTCGACCAAGGCACCGCTGGCGGATCCACCGGCGAGCAAGCAGCCGGGCACCAAGCCTACGGGCAGCCCGGAGGCCGGCGGTACGACCGCTCCGACGCCGGAAGCGACCGCCAAGCCTCCTGCCGCGACGCCTCCTGCCACTCCGGCCACGCCTCCGGCCGCTACACCGCCGCCGGCAACGGCGCCGCCCGCGCAGACGGCTCCGCCAACGCATACGGCGCCAAGCGCCAAGCCGGGCGGGCTTAACTCACCGGGCACGGCGCCGGGTGCCTCGGACGGAGCAGCGAAGTAACGACTTCGCCGCTGCAGCCCGGCCACGCGCTTGCGGCTGCGCGCAAGCCTTAAGCGAACCCAACCAAAAAAGAAGGAAGGCTTCCTCCCGGGAAGCCTTCCTTCTTTTTTGGTTAATGGTTCGCGGAGCGCCGGCCGCCGTGATGCCGGCCACCCCGCAAGCGGTCCACAGCTCGGCTGCCGGCACGGGAAAGGCTGCGGGGCCTCCTTCCGCGCACAGGCGACGCCTCCCTGGACGGAGCGCGCTCCTGCCAGGGCGGTATTGCCTTCTACAGCCGCTTCAGCGCCTCATAATGCGCGCCGATCGTCTCGTCGATGTCCGCCTCGGTGTGCGCGGTCGAGATGAACATCCCCTCGAATTGCGACGGAGCGACCGAGACGCCTTCGTCCAGCAGGTTGCCGAAGTATTTGACGAACCTGTTCAGATCGGACGTTCTGGCCGTATCGAAGTTGATGACGCGCTCGGCGGTGAAGAACGGGCACACCATCGAGCCGACCCGGTTGATCGTGCTCGGAACGCCCAGCTCCTCCGCGTTTTTGCGGAGACCCGCCTCGAGCCGCGCCCCTCTTGCTTCCAGCTGCTCGTACTTCTCAGGTGTCATCAGCTTGAGCGTCGTGTAGCCGGCCGCCATCGCCAGCGGATTGCCGGACAACGTCCCCGCTTGGTAGATTGGGCCGGTCGGCGCGATGTTCTCCATGATCTCCCGCTTGCCGCCATAAGCGCCGACGGGCAGACCGCCACCGATCACCTTGCCCATGCAGGTTAAGTCAGGAGTGACGCCGAAACGGCCCTGCGCACTGTTGTAGCCGACACGGAAGCCGGTCATCACCTCGTCGAAGATGAGCAGCGTGCCGTAACGGGTCGTCAGCTCGCGCAGCCCTTCCAGAAAACCGGGCAGCGGAGGCACGACGCCCATGTTGCCGGCGACCGGCTCGACGATGACGGCAGCGAGCTGCTCGCCGAACTTCTCGAACACCGTCTTCACCGCTTCAAGATCGTTGTAAGGAACCGTGATCGTATTCTTGGCGACGCTCTCCGGCACCCCGGGGCTGTCCGGCAGGCCGAGAGTGGCCACGCCCGATCCCGCCTTGATAAGCAGCGAATCCGCGTGACCGTGATAGCTGCCTTCGAATTTCAGAATCAGGCTGCGCTTCGTGTAGCCGCGCGCCAGCCGGAGAGCGCTCATCGTCGCCTCCGTACCGCTGTTCACCATCCGGACGATGTCGACCGACGGCATCCGCTCGCATACGAGCTTGGCCATCTCGGTCTCGAGCTCGGTCGGCGCGCCGAAGCTCGTGCCGAGCTCGGCGGTTTGCTTGATCGCTTCAACGACCTCGGGATGCGCGTGACCGAGAATGAGCGGGCCCCACGAGCCGATATAATCGAGAAAAACGTTGCCGTCGATGTCATAGACGCGGGCGCCTTCTCCCCGCTTGAGGAAAGCGGGCGTCAGCCCGACCGATTTGAACGCGCGGACCGGGCTGTTCACCCCGCCCGGAATATACTTCTTGGCTTCGGCAAAAGCCGCCGCCGAGCGCTCGTCGCGCCGTTTCCGATTGTTCTCCAACTGGGTTCACCTATCTCTCTTCAAGACTAGTCGCACTGCCTCCCGGCAGGCGCTCTTCCGTATTCCGGGCGCCGTTCGTCCCTGTGCTCCATCCTCCGTCCCTATCCCGCTCAAACCGCCTCTTCAGACGGCCAAGTCGGCTGATTCCGGTCCGGTGGGTACCTTCGGTCCCTGCCTCTCTAGCGGGAGTTCCGGCGGACGAACGACAAAACCGGAACCGCCCGGGCCATCGGGCGGTTGATCGCTGGAGGGCTTGGGCAGGTTCCGTTTCCTTACTCGCGGTGTTTAGTTCGCTTCGGCCTGACGGCGAACAACATCCGCCAGCGTCTGCATATACAGCGGATCGGTGTTCAGCGACTCCGTCCGTTCCAGATGGATGCCGAGCTCCTTGGCCTTCTGCTGCGCCTCGATATCCAGATCGTAGAGCACTTCCAGATGATCGGAGACAAAGCCGATCGGGCTGACGAGCACGTTCTCCACCTGCTCTTCCTTCTTAACCGTCTCAAGCGTATCGAGAATGTCCGGCCCGAGCCAAGGCACCGACGTCTGGCCGGCGCTCTGCCAGCCGAACTGCCAGTTCGTGATTCCTACCTGCTCGGCGATCGCACGGGAAGTCTCCAGCAGCTGATCAGGGTACGGATCGCCCATCTCGACAATTCTGGCGGGCAGGCTGTGTGCGCTGAAGATGACCCTGACGTCGTTTTTGTCCACACCCTCGAACTTCTTGAGCGCATTTTCCACGCGGACGCTGAGCGCCTCAAGCAGTTTCGGGTGCAGGTGATAGCTCTCCACGAAGGAGATGCGCAGCCCTGTCTCGTCTGCTTTCTCCTGAGCGCGCTTGATGTAGCCGCCTACGCTCATTGAGGAGTAATGCGGCGCCAGCACGACGCCGACCGCCTCCCCAATGCCGTCCTTGACCATCTGCTCCACGCCGTCCTCGATGAACGGGGACGCATGCTTCAAGCCCTGGTAGCACCGATACTCCACTTCGCCCCCGTCGCGATTCAGCTCTTCCTCGAGTGCCGCCACCTGACGGTTCGTGTTCTCGCGGAGCGGGAAGAACCCGCCCACGATCGCTTCATACCGGGCTTTCAGCTCCTCGAGCTGCTCCGGGCTCGGCGGATTGCCGCGGCGAATATGGGTATAGTAGGCTTCGATCGTATCCAGGCTCTCCGGTGTGCCGTACGACATCACCAGTACGCCGATTTGCCGCTTAGCCATTCGCCTTCACTTCCTTCCGTTGGGTAGCGAGCACGTCCGCCGAGTAAGAATGGACGAACTCCGTCAGTTCCTTCAGCTTGTCAAGCGACGCCTCCGGGAACAGGCCGTGGCCGAGGTTGAAGATATAGCCTGGCTCCTGCAGCCCTTCGTCCAGGATCGCCTTCGCCTGCTCCTTGATAACCTCCATCGGAGCGGTGAGCACGTAAGGATCGAGGTTGCCCTGCACGCCGAAGCGCTTGTCCAAACGACGGCGCCCCTCAGGAATCGGCACCCGCCAATCCAGTCCGATGATGTCGGCCTTGACACCGCCAAGCAGCGAGAGCAGCTCGCCCGAGCTGACGCCCGGAAAATAGATCTTCGCCTGCGGCAGGTCCTCGATGCCGCGGAAGATGCGCTCGATCGTCGGGAGTACGTACTTCGTGAAGTCCGCCCGCGACAGCGCGCCTACCCAGCTGTCGAACAGCTGGATGGCGTCTGCGCCGTTGGCGATCTGGGCACGCAGATAGGTAATGACCATATCGCCCAGCTTGTCCATCAGGGCGAACCAAGTTTCCGGCTCGCCGTACATCATTTCCTTAGTCCGGATATAGCTCTTCGAGGGCCGTCCCTCGATGAGATAGCTCGCAATCGTGAACGGAGCGCCGGCGAACGTAATCAGCGGCACGGTCAGCTCGCGGTCCAGAATGCGAATCGTCTCCAGAATATGGGGCAGATCGCCCTCCACGTCCATCGGCCGCAGCCGGTCGACATCCTGCTTGCTGCGAATCGGGTTGTCGATAACCGGCCCGACATTCTTGACGATGTCGAAGTCAATGCCGATCGAGGCGACCGGATTCATAATATCCGAATACAGAATCGCCGCGTCAACGCCGAGCTTGCGTACCGGCATCATCGTCACCTCGGCGGCGAGCTCCGGCTGCTGGCAGATTTCCAGCAGGCTGTAGGATTCCTTGATTTTCCGATAATCCGGATCGTAGCGCCCCGCCTGGCGCATGTACCATACCGGGAGGTGGTCGACGGGCTCCTTCCGGCACGCTTTCAGAAACGTCACGTTTTCCCTCATCATTATCCTCTTTTCCCTGTAACTGCTACCTCTCATTATGCCCTATTTGCCGGGGGGGAACAACTCGCGGGGCGAGCTGCTTTCCGACAAAAGTATGACAAACGGCCGTGCCCGGCAAACTAGGGCAGGGGCCCGAATGCTCTTCTCCTGCCCGCCGCCGCCTCCCCGCCGGCTGGATTCAAGCAGGATGGCCGAGGGTAAAGTAGACAGACGGAGCGCCGCGTCCCCCGGACGGGGCCGACCCTATTTTTAGTTTGCGAAAGGATGGTGCTTGTCTTGACCCGTCAAGAGCTGGAAACCAAAATTCAAGAAGCGGTGCGGAGCAATCAGGCGTGCGCCTTCGCGACAATCGAGGGCAACAAGCCGAAGGTGCGTTATATGATGCTGTTTCAGGACGGCATGACCCTGTATATGGCGACCGACCGCAAATCCCACAAGGTGGACGAGCTGGAGGCCAATCCCCACGTCTCCCTGGTCGCCGGCTACGACGGCACTTGGACGTCTCCGGTGCTGGAGCTGGAAGGAACCGCCCGCGTCTCGGACGACCCCTCGCTCAAACAGAGATTCTGGAGCGACGAGCTGTTCCGCAAATATTTTGAAGGTCCCGACGATCCCGATTATGTGCTGCTGGAGGTCAAGCCGACCCGTATTCTGTACGCGCAGGACGACCGGGTCGACACCTGGGAGCAGGAATAAGCCCGTTCTATGCAGCAAAGCAGCCGATCGAATCCGATCGGCTGCTTATTTGTGTGTCGGCCGTTACTTACGATTAGACGGACTCCCTCAAATAGCGAACCGCGTCCTTGGCAAAATAGGTGATGATGATGTCTGCGCCGGCCCGTTTGAACCCGAGCAGCGTCTCCATAACGATTGCCTTCTCGTCGATCCAGCCTTGAATCGCGGCGGCCTTGATCATGGAATACTCGCCGCTGACGTTGTACGCCACGAGCGGCAGGTCGAAGTTGTCCTTCAGCACCCGCAGCACATCTAGGTAAGCCAGCGCAGGTTTAACCATCAGAAAATCGGCGCCTTCGATGACGTCGCTCTCGGCCTCGCGCAGCGCTTCCCGGACGTTGGCCGGGTCCATCTGGTACGTCTTGCGGTCGCCGAATTGTGGCGTCGACTGCGCTGCGTCCCGGAACGGCCCGTAATACGCCGAAGCGTACTTAACCGAGTAGGACATGATCGGCACGTTCTCGAAGCCGGCTTCGTCCAAAGCGGAGCGAATAGCCTGCACGAAGCCGTCCATCATGTTCGAGGGGGCAATGATGTCGGCCCCTGCCTTGGCTTGCGAAACGGCAGTGCGGGCCAGCAGCTCGAGCGACTCGTCGTTGCGTACGTCGGTCCGGCCAAGCGCCGGATCGTGATGCACAATCCCGCAATGGCCGTGGTCGGTATATTCGCACAGGCACGTATCCGCGACAACCAGCAGGTCGGGATACCACTCCTTGATGCTGCGGATCGCCTGCTGGATGATGCCCTCGTCGTCGTAAGCGGACGAGCCGACCGCGTCCTTGGTCTCCGGAACGCCGAATGGAAGAACGGCGCGGATGCCGAGCTCGACAACCTCGTCAATCTCTTCCTTCAGACGGTCCAGCGAATATTGGTAGATGCCGGGCATCGATGGGATTTCATTCTTGCAGTCCGACCCGTAGGTGACAAACACCGGGTAGATCAGATCCTGCGGGGCGAGCGAAGTCTCGCGGACCATGCTGCGCAGGGCAGCGGAGCTCCGGAGACGGCGATTGCGAACGATGGGAAAGCTCATGTTGCATCCTCCTAGCTTGTTGCGTGATGGGTATCGTTCGGGCGGCCGGTTCCTCGTGCGGGAACCGGCCAGCCCGGTATTCTAGCATCCTGCGAGGGCTGAGGGCATCGGCCGCCGTCTAGGCTTAGTCTATCGCCTGCTCCTCGGCATAGGCCGGGGCGTCAGGGGCGAGCATCGCCTCCACCATGGCGTCGATCGTCGATTCCTTTGCCATCCGGTGGACCGGCAGCCCCGCCTCTCTGGCGGTCTGGGCGGTGACGGGCCCGATGCAGACAATCTCCGTCCCGGCCAGCTCCGCGGCCGGGTCGGCGGATCCCGCCTGCCGGAGCAGCTGCAGCAGATTGCGGACGGTCGACGAGCTGGCGAAGGTGACCATGTGCACCTCGCCGCTCCGGAGCCGGTCCAGCAGCTCGGAGCCGTGGCTGTCCTCGAGCACATTCTCGTAGGCGTCCACCTCCGTCACCTCGATCCCCCGGGCTCTCAGCTCGGCGGTCAGCACGTCCCGGGCGAGGTTCGCTCGCGGAAACAGCACCCGCTGTCCGGCCGCCATCCGGCCGAGCAGCGCGTCCGCAAGCCCCTCCTGCTGGAACGATGCCGGGAGCGCGTCCGCGTACAGCCCCCGGGCGGCGAGTGCCTCCGCCGTCTTCGGACCGACGGCTGCGAGCTGAGCGCCGCCCAGCGCCCGAATATCGACGCGCAGCTCCTTCATCCGTTCGAAGAAGAAGTCCACGCCGTTGACGCTGGTGAAGATGAGCCAGTCGTAGCTTGCGGCCGACTTGATCGCCTCGTCCAGCTTGGCGGCCCGCGCCGGATCGGACGGCGGCTGCAGCCGGATGACCGGCAGCTCGAGCGCTTCGCCGCCGAGCTCCTCGATCCTGTCGGCCAGCTCGCTGGCCTGGCTCCGCGCCCGCGTGACGACGATGCGCTTGCCGAATAGCGGCTTGCGCTCGAACCACGCCAGCTTCTCCCGTAGGCGGACGACGTCGCCGACAATGATAACCGCCGGCGAGCGGAAGCCCGTTTGCTCGACCTGGCCGACGATCGTCTCCAGCGTGCCGACCAGCGTCTCCTGCTCCGGCGTCGTCCCCCAGCGGATCGCAGCCACCGGCGTAGTGGACGGCTTACCGTTTGCGATCAGCACGTCCCGGATCTCCTTGACGTTCGAGACGCCCATGAGGAAGATCAGCGTCCCGGTTGCCGTCGAGAGCTTGCCCCAATCGATCGAGGAATCGGCTTTGGGGCATTCGTGCCCGGTCACAATGGCGAGCGAAGAGGTAAAGTCCCGATGTGTGACGGGGATTCCCGCGTAAGCGGGCACGGCGATTGCCGAGGTGATGCCGGGCACCAGTTCGAAGGGAATGCCGTGCTCTGCGAGGAGCTCGGCCTCCTCTCCCACACGCCCGAAGACGCTGGGGTCTCCCCCCTTTAAGCGGGTGACCGTCTTGCCTTCGAGCGCGAGATCGACCAGCATCCGGCTGATCACCTCCTGGCGCAGCGTGTGGCGGTCCGGCAACTTGCCTACATAGATTCGCTCGGCGCCGGGCTTCATATGCTTCAGCAGCATGGGATTGGCAAGCCGGTCATAGACCACCGCATCGGCCTTGCGAATCGCTTCCAGTCCTCTTACGGTGATCAGCTTGGCATCGCCGGGACCGGCTCCGACGAGATAGACTTTCCCTTTCCCCATCCGTCTTCCTCTCCTCTTCTCTCCTGGACTCCGCTCCGATTGCTCGTGTTCCTCTTCCCCGAACTTGTTACACTTCCCGAACCATGTTACTCTTCCTGAACTTTGTTACTCTTCCCGAACCTTGGCCAGCATCTCCTCGGCGCCCTCGGCAATCAGCCGGTCGGCCAGGTCGTAGCCGAGCTGGTCGGGATCGCTGCCAGTTATGGTACGCTTCAGCACGTCTCCGGTCTCGGGGTCGCCGACAAGACCCGTCAGCTCGATCTCCGCGCGGTCGCCCGTTCTCTCCTTGATGATCGCGTAGGCGCCGATCGGAATCTGGCAGCCGCCGTTAAGCCGCGCTAGGAACCCTCTCTCGGCCCGAACGGCCAGATGGGTATCCAGGTCGTTATACAGGCTGAGCAGCTGAAGCAGCTCCTCATCCGCCGACCGGCATTCGATGGCGAGTGCCCCCTGGCCGACGGCGGGCAGGCTGATCTCTATCGGCAGATACCGGCTGATGCGGTCCTCCCAGCCCATCCGGATCAGGCCGGCAGCCGCGAGCAGGATGGCGTCGAAGCCCTCCGTCTCGAGTTTCCGGATGCGCGAGTCGATGTTGCCGCGGATCCACTGGATGTCCAAATCCGGACGGCAGGCTTTCAACTGCGCCGAGCGGCGCAAGCTGCTCGTGCCGACCTTGGCCCCTTCGGGCAGCTCGTCCAGCCCGAGCCCGCCGCGCGAGATGAGGCAGTCACGGGGATCCACGCGCTTCGGAATCGCCCCGATGATGAGCCCCGGCTGCCGCATGGACGGCACGTCCTTCATGCTATGTACGGCCATGTCGATTTCCCCGTCGAGCATCGCCTGCTCAATCTCCTTGACGAAGAGGCCCTTGCCTCCCACTTTGGAAAGGGTGACGTCCAGAATCCGATCTCCCCGGGTGACGATCTTCTTGATTTCGAATCGGAAAGGGAGCCCCTCCCGCTCGCAAATCGCTTCGAGCTGAGCGATCACCTGTCCCGTCTGCGTCAGCGCCAGGGCGCTTTGGCGGGATCCGATAACTATAGTACGCATGCAGCTGCCTCCTCTTCTCTATCTCTCTATTTCTCTATTTCTCTACTTGTCGCTTCCGGCGGGCGGCTCGTGACGGTACGCCGGATCCTGCCGCAGCTCCGCCAGGCGGGCCCGGCAGAACGTCTCCCAGCCGCCGGAGCGGACAACTGCGGGCAGATCCGCTGTAAGGAGACGCCGAGCCCATGCCCGGCGGGCACGCTCGTCGGGCAGGCGGTGCTTCATCTCCTGCCGGAACGCCTCGAGAAACTCCAGCATCGCCTCGTATTCGTCCCCGTAAGAGGCGGCCAGCTCGTCACGGATCTGTGCGGCAAGGCCCGGACTCGCACCGGAAGTCGAAACGGCCAGCAGAAGCTTGCCGCGGCGCAAGGACGCCGGGACAACAAAACGGCCGGATTCGGGCTCGGCCGCATTGCTCGCCCAGCGCCCCTCCGCTTCCGCCTGCTCGCAAACCATCCGGTTCACCTCGCGGGAATCGGTGGCGGCGAACACGAGCGCGGCATCCGCCAGATCGCCGGGAGCGTAGCGCTTGGCCCGCAGCTCCACCTCGCCCTGCTGACGCCACGCTTCGATGCCGTCCGTCCACTCCGGCGCCACGACCGTTACGGCCGCTCCGCATTCCAGGAGGCCGGACAGCTTGCGTTCGGCGATCGTCCCGCCTCCCACGACCAGGCAGGGAACTCCCTCCAGGTCGGCCATAATAGGATAATACCTCGGCATGCGCGTCACATCCATATCCATTGATGAAAGCCGGATAGCCAATTGGACAGCAGGAAGTTGATCAGCACGAGCACGAACGCGGCCAGGATCCACTTGGCGAGCGTCTGCCGGGACGCCTGAAAGGCGCTCCGGCTGACGATGACCGCTGCGTACACGGCGAGCAGAACGAGCGAGCTCAGCACTTTGGGATCGAGCAGCAGATGGTCGCTTCCCTGCAGGACCAGCCAGGCGAGGCCCAGCGCAAGCGCAAGCATCAGCAGCGGAAAGCCGGTCAGCACCGTCGTCCACGCGTACTGGTCCATCGTTTCGAGACTCGGCAGCCGCTTCATGCGGCCTCCCCACTTCTTGTCCTTCAGTTTGCGGTGAAGAAACAGGTACATGCCCGAGAAGATAGCGGCCGCCAAGAACGCCGTGTAGCTCGCGATCGCCAGGCTGACGTGAATGAACAGCAGCTCATCCGTAATATGCCAGCCCTCCAGAGTCGGCACTGCCCCCGGTTTGCTGAAAAAGTTGAGCGCCAGGACGGCGAAGCCGACCAGATTGACGAAAAATACGAACAGCTCGATGCGGGCGAACCGGCTGACAAGCAGCGAGACGGTGACCAGCATCCAGGAATAAAAGAACAGCGTCTCGTATGCCGAAAACGACCTCAGGCTGCCGAGCTGCATCACGAAAAACGCCGTTTGGAGAATCCATACAAAAACAAGCAGCCCTGTACCTATCCGTTTGGCGCTCCGGTTCGCGGAGGCGAAGTCGGAGAAGTAAAACAGGAGGCTCAGGGCGTATATATACAGTATGGCATCATAGATCCAGGTTTGTGTCAGCATACAACCTCCTGCCCTCCCATAAGGCTAATCCAGCCTCGGAACGCGGCTTCGAGCGGAGGCCGGGAACATGATGCGAATTTAGAGAAGAATCAGGAGCCGGCCAACGCTTCCTTGAGCGTCAGACCGAATGCGGGACGCTTCGTCTCAGCTGCAGCAGCCGGCGTTCCGGCGCCCGCCGCTGGCTTGGCCGATTCGCCCGCCTCTTCTTCCTCGAGCAGCGCTTCGAGAGCGAACAGATCCGTAAACAAGGCGAGCGCCTCGTCTCCCTTGCGCTCGGCCGCCATCTCCTTGATCCGGAGAATCGGATCACGCATCATCTGGTTGACGATGCTCTTGGTCAGCTTGCGGATGACCTTGATCTCGCGCTCGTCGAGATCCGGCAGCTTCTTGAGCAGGCTGTCCATCGTCTCCTGGTGAATCTGGTTGCCCTTCTTCTGCAGAGCACTGATCACCGGGCTGACGCCGAGCGTACGATACCAGGTGTTGTAAGCATCTATTTCTTGTCCGATCATCGCATCGATCTTGACTGCCTCCCGCTTGCGTTCTTCCAGGTTGGTGGCCACAATCGACTGCAGGTCGTCGATATCGTAGAGGAACACATTGGACAGCTCGCTGATCGCCGGATCCAGATCGCGCGGCACGGCGATATCGATCATGAAGAGCGGACGGGACTTGCGTCCCTGCAGCACGCTCTCGACCTGCTCGCGCTTCAGCACGTACCCCGAGGCTCCGGTCGAGCTGATCACGATGTCGGCTTCTTTCAGGCCGTCCAGCAGGCAATCGAACGTCGTCGCCCGCCCCTGGAATTTCTCGGCCAGATCGGACGCCCGCCCATAGGACCGGTTCGCGACGATGACCTCTGCCGCACCGTTCGCATGAAGATGCTTCGCAGTCAGCTCGCTCATCTTGCCCGCGCCGATGATCAGAACCGTCTTGCCCGCGAACGAGCCGAAGATCCGCTTGCCCAGCTCAACGGCCGCGTAGCTCACCGATACCGGCGTCTCGCCGATCGTCGTCTCGGAATGGGCGCGCTTGGCGAAGGTGATCGCCTGCTTGAACAGCGTATTGAACAGGATGCCGGTCGCGCCGTTCTCCTGGGCGAGCAGGAACGCGTCGCGCACCTGTCCCAGAATTTGCGTCTCGCCAATAATCATCGAGTCCAGCCCGCCAGTCACGCGGAACAGATGACGGATCGCATCCTCGTCTTCCTTCACATACAAATGATGATTGAATTCCCGGCGGGACACGCCGAACCACTTCTCAATAAAATCACGGATGTAATGCCCGCATGGGTACATCCGGTCGACTACAGCATAAATCTCGGTCCGGTTACAGGTGCCCACAACCACGCATTCCAGTATGCTCTTGGTTTCCTTCAACTTGCGCAGGGCGTCCGGGAGCTCGTCCTTCGCGAAAGCGAATTTCTCGCGGATTTCGACCGGAGCCGTCCGATAGTTCAAGCCAACCGCTATGATATGCACGGGTACACCTGCCTTTCCTTGTAAGTCCGTTAACTCTGATTGCACAATGATTATTATACCACAACTGACCAACCCGAACGGGGGGCCCGCCCCCGAAGTTTTGAAAATATTATGAATGAAAAATAAGGGACTTCCAGCATTTCCACAGCTTCCCTTAGCTTACCCAGGGAACCCACTATCCATTCCCGTCCTGAACCGTCATCCATTCGCGAGAACAGCCGGCTGGGCATGGACCGGCGTCGGGACAAAAAGAAATGCCATGGATTGCTCCATGGCCAAGTGCTTGTATATCAATTCTTATTTGTTCACTAATTCGCCTAGCTGGATAGCTGGTGTTTCCACTTTCAATTCTCCAAGTCCGCGAACAAGTTTTTTGGCGTGAACCACATTCGGCTTAAGAACCGAAATCATATGGTCGATCGCCAGTTGAGGATCTACCGTTTCGCCGCAGGTGTAGCAATCGAGTGCGGCAAATCCCTTCTCAGGATACGTGTGGATGGAAAGATGACTTTCCGACAAGAGCACCAGAACGGTCGCACCTTGTGGTTCGAATTGCTTGGATTGCACTGACATGACCGTTGCGCCGCAAACTTCCGCTGCCTCAACCATCTGAGCTTGCAACCAATCCGCGTTGTTCAGGAGATCAAAATCGACTCCCCATGTATCAACGGCAACGTGTCTTCCGAAAGTAGAGTATTCCACCTTTCGGTTCCCCCTTCCTAGGAATAAAATTGTTTGATTTCATCCGCTAGGACCTACGTCATTCACTTCTCGAGGGAATAATCTCTCGCAACATACAATGTCCTGAGTGAATCCTGGTTCCTATAAAGTTTTCAACGAAGTTAAAAATACCATCTCCTGACCATAAATGCAACTGTTATTTTTCTGGTTCGGGCGAATCTCCCTCTAAAACAAGAAAAGCCCCGATGGGCTTTTCCGACAACGATATAAGAGCAGCGGTTTTGGCTTACGCCTCCAGCACAAACAGACGGTGAGATAAAGCTCGGAGTTTCGTGTCGATCTGCTCCCGAACGGCCGGCTCAGGCGATTCGTTGCGCAGGTCTAGCAGATGATTGACGTCCCGGTACAGGCCGGCAATTTCACGCTCCACTTCCTTCTTCTCAAAGAGACGTTCCAAGGTCCCGAGTGTATCTCTGTGCTCGTAAATGACCTTCTGATGGGTTCCTCTCCGCTCCACGATCTTGACGACAACGCCACGCTCGTAGTAATAAACCATGGTGTAACCGGAATAAACCCGGTTGACGACGGCATTCCCTTTAAATTTCGATACGGCTTTGCGCATCAGGTTGGCAAGATTCGGACTGCACAGCTTGCAGGAACCGATACAGGTGTACCCGTTCGGCTTCCGCTCGAACGTCAGAACGACTTCTTCGCCGGTGGCATCATCGAGGAGCACTACATTTTGGCTGCCGTTTTCCAAAACCATCACTTGCAGGGTCGCCTTGTGATCCCGGAACAGACGGATAAACTCGGACATTTCGGCTTCGGACAATTCTAGGCAGGTCTTGACGTATTCGGTCGCTAACCTTTGAGCCATAAAAATCCCTCGATTCTTTAATTTCACAGCATAAAACCTTATATAACTATAAGTATACTACATTCGGAACGAATATTCCTGCCGGCCGAGTCTCGGGATTCCGTCGTTTTTTTTGAAAATTCATGGAAATCCGGAAAGAATGCCAGCTAGCCCGCTTTACGGAAGCTTTATTTCAAGGATACCGCTTCTCCTTCCGGTTTTTCATTTCGGGTGCCAGAGTGCCCTGGGAGCCTCGGACTGCTCATCGCCGGGTACTGCCTAGGCGGCCGCCATCCCCTTTTGCCGTAACTTCGATCCCCTTCCCCTGTGCCGAGTAAAGTCAAAGAAGCGGGCTCGGCCAATGCCGCTCCCGCTTCAATGATCGCATGCTTGACATGCTTGAACGTGTCTCCGCTCTGACTTCCCCATTATCCCTCTGCTTGCGGCTTCCCATTCCCGGAAGCGGCTTCGATTTCTCCGGCGCCCGCAAGGCCGGCCTGCTCCTCGATGAATGCCCACAGCTCGTCCATGCCGAGTCCGAGCTCGGAGGAGAACATAATGAGCTTGTCCTCCTTGCGGAGCTCGAGCGTCTCCTTCACGATCTTGAGATGCTTCTGCCATTGGCCGCGGGACAGCTTGTCCGCCTTGGTCGCGACGACGCATAGCGGCATCCCGATGTGCTGCAGCCAATCGTACATCGCCTGGTCGTCCCGGGACGGCGGATGCCGCAGATCGACGATGAGCAGCACGAGCTTCAGCTCCTGCCGCTTGGTCAAATACTGCTCGATGAATTTGCCCCAGGTCGCCCGCTGCGTCTTGGAGACTTGGGCATAGCCGTAGCCCGGCAAATCGACGAAATATAAGTCCTGGTTAATCTTATAATAGTTGAGCGTCTGCGTCTTGCCCGGTTTGGAGCTGGTCCGCGCCAAGTTCTTGCGCCCGATCATCCGGTTGATGAGCGAGGACTTCCCCACATTGGAACGCCCTGCCAGAGCGATCTCCGGCAAGGCATCCTGGGGGTACTGGCCCGGTCCGACCGCGCTGATGACGAATTCAGCCTGGTTGACCTTCATGTTTCGTTACACCTGCTTCTGCACGAGCGCCGGCCGGATGAGGGCGTGCTCGAGTACTTGATCCATATGCGAGACCGGAATGAACGTCATCTCGCTTCTGACGCTATCCGGGATTTCCTGAATATCCTTTTCATTGTCCTTCGGAAGCAGGATCGTCTTGATGCCCGCCCGGTGGGCGGCCAGCGACTTCTCCTTGAGACCTCCGATCGGAAGCACCCGGCCTCTCAGCGTAATCTCGCCGGTCATGGCGACATGGCGGTTGACCGGAATGTTCGTCAGCGCCGAGATAAGAGCCGTAGCCATCGTAATGCCTGCCGACGGACCGTCCTTCGGAATGGCTCCCTCGGGAATATGGATATGAATGTCGTTCTTCTCATGAAAGTCCGGCGCAATATCGAGCTCCTTGACCCGCGAACGCGTGTAGCTGAACGCAGCCTGCGCCGATTCCTTCATGACGTCTCCCAGCTTGCCCGTGAGCGTCAGCTTGCCGCTGCCCGGCATGATGCTGACCTCGATGACGAGCGTGTCTCCGCCGACCTCCGTCCAGGCCAGCCCCGTGACGGCGCCGATCTGGTCAGCCTCTTCCGCCATGCCGTAACGGAACTTGGCCGGCCCAAGGAAATCCTTGACGTTGTCCGGCGTCACAACGACCCGTTCGTCGGTCTTGGAGACGATTCGCTTGGCGGATTTGCGGCAGAGGCTCGCCATCTGCTGCTCTAGATTCCGGACGCCCGACTCCCGCGTATATTCCCGGACAATCGTCATGAGCGCCGCGTCGTCCACGGCGAGCTGGTCCTCCTGCAGCCCGTGCTCCCGCTCCTGCTTGGGCAGTAGATAGTTCCGGGCGATCTGCAGCTTCTCGAGCTCGGTGTAGCCCGGAATGTACAGCATCTCCATCCGGTCCATCAGCGGACGCGGAATGTTCTGCGCGACGTTCGCCGTCGTAACGAACATGACGTTCGACAGATCGAACGGAATCTCGATGTAGTGGTCGCTGAACGTCTCGTTCTGCTCAGGATCCAGCACCTCGAGGAGGGCTGCGGACGGATCGCCGCGGAAGTCCATCGCCATCTTGTCGATCTCATCGAGCAGGAAGATCGGGTTAGCCGTCCCAGCCGATTTCATGCCCTGGATGATCCGGCCCGGCATAGCACCCACATAGGTACGGCGGTGCCCCCGAATCTCGGCTTCGTCCCGGACGCCCCCGAGGGAGACGCGAATGAACTCCCGGCCGAGCGAACGGGCGATAGAACGGGCGATCGACGTCTTGCCGACGCCGGGAGGCCCGACCAGGCACAGGATCGGCCCTTTCATCTTCTTGACCAAGTTCTGCACGGCCAGGTATTCCAGCACACGCTCCTTGGGCTTCTCGAGACCGTAATGGTCCTCGTTCAGGATCTCCTCCGCCCTAGCCAGATCGAGATCGTCCTCGGTCTTCTTGGACCATGGCAGCGCGAGCAGCCAGTCGATATACGTGCGGATAACGCCGCCTTCGGCGGAGGAGGCCGGCATCTTCTCCAGACGGTCGATCTCCTTCTCCACCTTCTCGCGCACCTTCTCGGGCAGCTCCGCCTCCTCCATCTGGGCGCGGAGCTCCTCGACCTCGCCGGCACGGCCTTCCTTGTCGCCAAGCTCCTTCTGGATAGCCTTCATCTGCTCGCGCAGGTAATATTCCTTCTGCGTCTTCTCCATCTGCTTCTTGACGCGCTGGCTAATCTTGCGCTCGAGCTCCAGCACCTCTCGCTCATTGTTGAGAATGTCCAGCAGCTTCTCAAGACGCGCACGCACGTTGATTGTCTCGAGAATCTCCTGTTTGTCCTTGATCTTGAGCGACAAGTGGCTGCAGATGACGTCGGCGAGCCGCCCCGGCTCTTCAATGTCCGACACCGCCGCCAGCGTCTCCGGCGTCACCTTTTTGGACAGGTTGATATAATGCTCGAACTGGTTCAGCACGGTCCGCATTAACGCATCTATCTCGGGATCGGGAATCATCTGCTCCGGCAGTTCCTTCAGCGTCACCTCAAAATAGTCTCCCGTAGAGACATATTCCTGGATCTCCGCCCGGACGACCCCCTCCACGAGGACGCGGATCGTGCCGTTCGGCAGCTTCAGCATCTGTCTAACCTTCGAAACCGTTCCGATCGTATAAATATCTTCCTTGGCCGGTTCCTCCAAATTCACTTCTGACTGCGAACAGAGGAGGATCAGGCTGTCATCCACCATGGCTTTCTCCAATGCTTTGACGGACTTCTCCCGCCCTACATCCAAATGGAGCACCATGCTGGGGTAAACCAACAGACCCCGCAACGGAAGCAAAGGCATTCTCCGTATCTTCGGTTTGTTAGGCCCCATTCTCCAGCACCTCCGATGTTCTCTCTAACTGTGACACTCATTTTATCAAATGTCGGTGCAAAACACCAATTCGTGCCAGCCCAGCGTATAGAGGACCCGGAAGGGGCCAGCTACTCGCCCTTCTCGGCCTGCAGGAACGGAGGCATGGGACCGGCGATCAGCACATCCGGCTGCGCCGGGGCACCGGCGGCTTCGGTCTCGGCTCCGATGCCGAGCGCGTTCTCCAGCACTTCCTCGATCGTGCCGACAGGGATGACCGACAGGCCGTTTAGGCCCGCGAATATCTCCTGCCAGTTGTCTGCCGGGATAAGTACCTTGTTCGCTCCCGCCTGGAAGGCCGCCTCGACCTTGGCGACGACGCCGCCGACCGGCTTAACGCTGCCGTGAATGCTCACTTCGCCCGTCATAGCGAGCTTGGGATCTACCGGCACTCCCTTGATGGCCGAGACGATCGCCGTCGCCATCGAGATGCCGGCCGACGGCCCGTCGATAGGCGTGCCGCCCGGGAAATTGATATGCAGATCAAAATCCTGGGGCCTCAGGCCAAGCCGCTTGAGCACCGTCAGCACATTCTCGACGGAGCCGCGCGCCATGCTCTTGCGGCGGAGCGTCTTGGCGCCGCCTCCCATCTCCTCTTCATCGACGACGCCCGTAATGTTGAACGTGCCGGTCCCTTGGGCGACCGGAATCGAGGAGACCTCGATCTCCAGCAGCGTACCGAGATTGGGGCCGTACACGGCCAGGCCGTTAACGAAGCCGACCCGCGCTTCCTTCGGCACCTTTTTGTCCGGGCGGGGCGGGATCTGGCTGCTGTTGACGACCCATTCCACGTCCTCGGCCGACAGCTCCTGCCGATCGTCTGTCAGCGCGAGACCGGCCGCAAGCTGAATGATGTTGACCGCTTCCCGGCCGTTCGTCGCATACCGTTTCACGACTTCTACAGCTCCCTTGCACTCCGGCATGCCGATCTTGCGGATCGCATTGGTCGCGATCGCCTGAATCTCGTCAGGCAGCAAAGGACGGAAGAAAATCTCCATGCACCGGGAACGGATGGCCGGCGGAATCTCCTGCGGCGTCCGGGTCGTCGCTCCCACCAGACGAAAATCGGCGGGAAGTCCGTTCTGGAAGATATCGTGGATATAATTCGGAATGTTCATGTCCTCCGAATTGTAATACGCGCTCTCAAGGAAAACCTTGCGGTCCTCGAGCACCTTGAGCAGCTTGTTCATCTGGATCGGGTGCAGCTCGCCGATCTCGTCGATGAACAGAATGCCCCCGTGGGCTTTGGTCACCGCGCCCGGCTTGGGCTGCGGAATCCCGGCCACGCCCATTGCCCCGGCTCCTTGATAGATCGGGTCGTGAACCGAGCCGATCAGCGGATCGGCGATCCCCCGCTCGTCGAAGCGGGCGGTCGTCGCGTCGATTTCGGTGAATTTGGCGTCGCTCCGGAACGGTGACGCCGCGTTCTTTTTCGCCTCCTCGAGAATGACGCGGGCCGCCGCCGTCTTCCCGACCCCAGGCGGTCCGTAGATCAGCACGTGCTGCGGATTGGGGCCGCACAGCGCGGCCTTCAGCGCCTTGAGCCCTTCCTTCTGGCCGACGATATCGCTGACCGAGGACGGACGGGTTTTCTCCGCGAGCGGCTTAGAAAGGGAGATCGTTCTCATTTTGCGAAGCTTCTCGACTTCCTTGCGGGATTCGCGGTCGACAGCGGTCCGGTTGGTTTGTTGGCTGCGCAGCAAATTCCAGAAGTACAATCCGATAATGACCGCAAAGAACAGCTGAATAATCATCAAAATTACACTAAGGCTCATCGTACACTTACCTCCGTTCGGGATTCCTCTGGGTTTTTTTCCTGATTCCTAGTATTGCCCCCTCGGAAGCCCGGTAGTCCCCGGCAGGCAAAAAGAGTGCCGAAATTCCAGACGGTCCGGGAATGGAATCGGTCCAATTGCCTACACTACAAGGAAACGAACGTAGACGCTGGCAGGAAAGGACGTATCCGCTATGCTAACAGGACTCACTCGCTTCGGGAAGCGGCCGGCTTCCCGGTCGGCGCTTGTGTTTGGCCTCAGCGCTGTTCTTCTGCTCACGATTTTGCCGGGATCCTCTCCGGCCTCCGCTGCGGGAACCAGTGCGAATGCGCCGCGAACCGAAACAGGAACGCCCGCACCAGCAAAGCCGGAAGCCGGCCCTTCCGCTCCCCTATATCCGGAACGGCCGCACTGGATTCCGCAGATGGATGTGCTGATCGATGTCGGCCACGGAGGCATCGACGGAGGAGCGACGCACGGAGACATTCTGGAGAAGGATATCAATCTGGCGATGGCCAAGCAGCTGTATGCCGTGCTCCAGGAGCGCGATCTACTCGTCTCCATCAACCGGATCGGCGATTACGCGCTGAGCGACGACAATCTATTCCACAAATTCCGGTCCCGGCACAAGCGCGATCTGGCCCAGCGAAGCGGGATTGCGAACCGGCTGCAGCCGAAGTTGATGGTCAGTCTCCATGTCAACTCGGTGCGCAGCTCGTCAGCGTCGGGACCGCTCGTCCTGCATCAGAAGAGCGACGAGAGCAAACGGCTCGCCGGACTGATTCAGCAGCAGATGAACCGGTACTACGGAACCGAGGAGACGCCCGAATTCGGCAGGAAGTATTACATCTTGAACCAGTCCAAATGCCCGACGGTCATCGTGGAAATGGGCTACCTGTCCAACGCGGGAGACCGGCAGCGGCTGCTTGCTCCTGCGGAGCAGCGCAAGCTTGCCGAATCCATCGCGGACGGCATCCAGCTCTTTCTCCGCGAAGCCTATTCGGACGATCAGGCTGGCTAGTGGTTAAGTTCAGGCAATAGCCAAAAAAAAGAACCCTTCCGGCGATCAAACGCTGGAAGGGTTCTGTCAAAGCATCGCCCCGATTAAAGGGCGGCGGGGCTGTGTTCCTTGCGGCCGGGAATTTTCCCGGTTCGTTCGTATTCGGCCACAATGTGGTCGATTTCTTTCTTCAGCTCGCTGAGCAGCTCGGCCTCCGGCACCTTGCGGACCATCTCGCCATAGCGGAACAGCATGCCTTCTCCGCGGGCGCCGGCGATGCCGATATCGGCCTCGCGCGCTTCGCCGGGACCGTTGACTGCACAGCCGAGGACCGACACCTTGATCGGCACCTTAATGTTGGAGATATACGCCTCCACCTCGTTGGCAATCGAGAACAAGTCGATGTCCAGCCGGCCGCAGGTCGGGCAGGAAACGAGCGTTGCCGCGTTCGAGATCAGGCCGAACGTTTTCAGCAGCTCGCGGGCGACCTTGATTTCCTCGACCGGATCCGCGCTGAGCGAGATGCGCACCGTCGAGCCGATGCCCATCGACAGCAGGGCGCCGATGCCGGCCGAGCTCTTGATCGTTCCGGAATACAGCGTACCGGACTCCGTAATGCCGAGGTGCAGCGGATAGCGGAAGCTCTCCGAGGCCTTGCGGTACGCTTCGATCGCCATCGGCACATCGGACGCTTTGAGCGACACGATGATGTCGTGGAAGTCGAGCTCCTCGAGAATGCCGATATGGTACAGCGCGCTCTCCACCATCGCATCGGCGGTCGGATAACCGTACTTATCCAGCAGATGCTTCTCGAGCGAACCAGCGTTGACGCCGATCCGGATCGGAATGCCCCGCTCCTTGCACGCCTTGACGACCGCCTCCACCTTCTCCCGGCGGCCGATGTTGCCCGGGTTGATCCGGACTTTGTCGATCCCGTTCTCGATCGCTTTGAGAGCGAGCCGGTAATCGAAGTGAATGTCCGCGACGAGCGGAATGTGAATTTGACGCTTGATTTCCTTGATCGCGTCGGCCGCCTCCTGGTTGTTGACGGTGACGCGGACGATTTGGCAGCCGGCTTCCTCCAGACGGTGAATCTCGGCGACGGTCGCTTGGACATCGGCCGTTTTGGTCGTACACATGCTTTGGATGATAACGTCATTATTGCCGCCGATGGTCAAATCGCCTACGCGGACAGGAACTGTTTCCGTACGATGGTACATCTTGGTCCTCACTCCCATTACGCCAAACATCCCCCGCTCCGGCCACCCTTATGGACGGCCGGATTGGAGGAAGAATCTGGGTTATCTGCTGCGCGTTTCCCGAATTAAATCGGTTACGCGCTCTCTTCTTTTTTATTCGATGAGCCGTCATCTTTGGGGGAGAGCATTGGCATGATCTTCTCCTGGACGACTTCCTTGGTGACGAGGCAGCTGCTGACGTCGGTGCGCGATGGCACGTCGTACATGACGTCCAGCATGATGCGCTCAAGGATGGCACGCAGACCGCGTGCTCCCGTATTGCGCTTGATTGCTTCCTTGGCGATCGCGTCGAGCGCTTCCGCCTCGAACTCGAGCTTCACGTTGTCCATCTCCAGCAGCTTCTGGTACTGCTTGACAAGCGCGTTCTTCGGTTCAGACAGAATCCGGACGAGTGCGCCCTCGTCGAGCGGCTCGAGCGTGGAGATGTTCGGCAGACGCCCGATGAACTCCGGAATAAGCCCGAATTTGAGCAGGTCTTCCGGAAGCACCATGGACAAGTATTCGCCCGCCTTCAGATCGGCCTTGAAGCCGTCTGTGCCGAAGCCGATCACCTTTTTGCCGATCCGGCGCTTGATAATGGACTCCAGTCCGTCGAATGCGCCGCCGCAAATGAACAGGATGTTCGTCGTATCGATCTGGATGAACTCCTGATGCGGATGCTTGCGTCCTCCTTGCGGAGGGACGGAGGCGACGGTGCCCTCGAGAATCTTGAGGAGCGCCTGCTGGACGCCCTCGCCCGATACATCGCGCGTAATGGACGGATTCTCGGATTTGCGTGCAACCTTGTCAATCTCGTCGATGTAAATGATGCCGCGCTCGGCCTTCTCCACATCGTAATCGGCAGCCTGGATGAGCTTGAGCAGAATGTTCTCGACATCCTCTCCGACATAGCCGGCTTCCGTCAGAGACGTAGCGTCGGCAATGGCGAACGGCACGTTAAGAATCTTCGCCAGCGTCTGGGCGAGCAGCGTCTTCCCGCTGCCGGTCGGACCGATCAGCATGATGTTGCTCTTCTGAAGCTCCACATCCTCAATCTTGCTCTGCGAGTTGATGCGCTTGTAGTGGTTGTAAACCGCTACGGACAGCGATTTTTTGGCCTGCTCCTGGCCGATGACATATTGATCGAGGATCGTCCGGATTTCCTTCGGCTTCGGAACGTCCTTCAGGTCAAGCTCTTCCTCATGCCCGAGCTCTTCTTCCACGATTTCCGTGCAGAGCTCAATGCATTCGTCACAAATATAGACACCGGGACCGGCCACAAGCTTGCGGACCTGGTCCTGGGATTTGCCACAGAACGAGCATTTCAGCTGGCCTTTCTCTTCATTAAACTTGAACAAATCGGATCACCCCTGTTCGGTTAAATCTTTTCGAGTGATGACCTCGTCGATGAGCCCGTAAGCCTTCGCCTCTTCTGCACTCATAAAGAAGTCGCGGTCGGTATCGCGCTCGATCACTTCCAGCGGCTGTCCGGTCCGTTCGACATAGATCTGATTCATCTTCTCCCGTGTCCGGATGATCCATTCGGCATGTATCTTGATATCGGACGCTTGCCCGCGAACGCCGCCAAGAGGCTGATGGATCATGACTTCGCTGTTCGGAAGGGCAAACCGTTTGCCCGGCGCACCAGCAGTAAGGAGAAGCGAGCCCATGCTCGCCGCCATCCCGACGCAGATGGTCGATACATCCGGCTTGATGAACTGCATCGTATCGTATATCCCCATGCCTGCGGTAATGGACCCGCCCGGCGAGTTGATGTACAGACTAATGTCCTTCTCGGAATCTTGAGCAGCCAGGAACAACAGCTGGGCGATCACTAGATTGGCGACGTCGTCATCGACTGCGCTGCCAAGGAAAATAATCCGGTCCTTTAGAAGTCGGGAATAGATGTCATAGGACCTCTCTCCGCGGCTTTCCTGCTCAACGACCATTGGTATTAACGCCATCCGGTTATCCCTCCTACTCAATCAACGCGAACGCGAATTGGAACAATCTGAATCATGTTTCATTCTACCATGTTTGGGCGGCAAAGTCATATCGGGGCAAGCAAAAAAGGAGCTCTGGTTAAAAGAAAGGCACGTTCTCACGTGCCCTTCTGTTCTCGCTATGTTATTCTGCGTTGGCAACGGCTTTGCTGTTCTCGATCAAGAGATCGATCGCTTTTCTGACGCCCAGGTCTTTCTTCATGTTGTCGAGGTTGCCGTTCTCTTCGAGAATGGACTTAAGCTCATCTGCTTCGCGCTGATACAGCTTCGCCATCTTCTCGATCTCGGCATCGACATCTTCGTCGCTCGCCGACAGGTTCTCGGCGCTTGCGATCGCTTCGAGCACCAGGTTGTTGCGAACGCGCTTCTCAGCGTCGCCGCGCATCTGCTCCTTCAGAGCAGCCTCGTCCTGGCCGGAGAACTGGAAGTACATATCGATCGTCAGCCCTTGCATGCGGAGACGGTTCTCGAAGTCCTTCATCATCGTCGAGATCTCGTTCTCGACGAGTACGTCCGGAACCTCTACCGTCGCATTAGCAGCTGCCTTGTCGACCAGCTCGTTCTCAAGCTCGACGCGGTTGTTCTGCTCCTTGCGCTCCTGCAGGTTCTTCTTCAGGTCTTCCTTGTACTCGTCCAGCGTCTCGAACTCGCTGACGTCCTTCGCGAACTCGTCGTCCAGCTCAGGCAGGTTCTTGCGCTTGATCTCGTGTACTTTAACCTTGAAGACCACTTGCTTGCCCTTCAGCTCTTCGGAGTGGTAGTCCTCCGGGAAGGTAATGTCGAGGTCTTTCTCCTCGTCCTTCTTCATGCCGACCACTTGGCTCTCGAAGCCCGGAATGAAGCTGTTCGAGCCGAGCTCGAGGGAGTAGTTCTCGGCTTTGCCGCCTTCGAACGCTTCGCCATCGAGGAATCCTTCGAAGTCGATGACCGTGATGTCGCCCTCTTCGGCTGCGCCGTCTTCGACAACGGTCAGCTCGGCGTGGCGCTTGCGCAGCTGCTCGAGCTCATTGTTGATTTCTTCCTCGGATACTTCCGAGCTGCGCTCGGTTACTTCGAGGCCCTTGTACTCGCCCAGTTCGACTTCCGGCTTCACGTCCACCTTGGCGGTGAACTTAAGAGCCTGTCCCTTGGCGAGCTGCTGCACGTCCACTTCCGGACGGTCGATCGGTTCGATGCCGGCTTCGTCCACAGCCTCTATGTAGGCTTCGGGAAGAAGAATGTCCAGCGCGTCTTGATACAGGCTCTCCACGCCGAAACGGGATTCAAAAATCTGCCGCGGCACTTTGCCTTTGCGGAAGCCCGGTACGTTCACGCGGGATGCAACCTTCTTGAATGCTTTATCCAGTGCGGCGTTGACACGCTCCGCTTCCACTTCCACGGTCAGGACGCCTTGGTTCTTCTCTATTTTTTCCCAGCTTGCTTTCATTTTATGCTTTCCCCTCCAAAAATGTACCTACATTTTCACGTTTCGGTTAATAACCATTCCATTATAATCATAATACTTGTTTATTTCAAGGCAAGCCTATGCGTTAACGGCCGGGAAATTCTTTCTTCATAAATTCCTCCAGCCGCTCGGACGCGCGCTGCCAGACAAACCGGAGCTCCTCGGTGATGCCGTATTGCTCGAGCGCCTCGTCCTCGCTCGCCGTACCGAAGGTCGCGCGCTCGAGGAAAAGCTGGAAAGCAGCAGCCCAGGCGTCCACATGCTCCGGCTCCATCGCGGCCAGCTGCCGGTAAAACGAGGTGCCGTACACCGCCGCCAAAAATTCGTGCCACGTCTGCCGGGCGAAATAGGCAAGCGTGGGCTGCTTGATCTCGCTTGCCCGGACGATGCGGTCCAGCACTTCGCCCAGCACGTCCGGAAACTCGTCGAAGCTTGCGGGCGTGTCTTGAATGTCGACGGTTACCTCTTCGCCCATGCGAGGAAAGGAGACGCTCCCCTCCTCGCCCCGCTGCTTCAGGATCTGCAGCACCTTGAACTGGATCATCGACGGCAGCGGCGTCTTGGCGAGCCAGGCTCGCAGGGCGCGGGCCACGCCTTCGTCCTCCAGCATGCTGAGCTGCTCGAGAGCGAGCGCCTGCTTGGCGAGCGACGGCTCCCGGTCGAGCATATCGAGGAGCTTGCCGGCATACTCGGCGTCCGTCCGGGAGCGCTCGGCAAAGTGTCGCTTGCGCAGCACGTCTTCGGAGATGTCCTCCTCTTCTTCCTCCGCTATAGAGGCAGCGCGCCCCGCTTCTCCCGTCTCGGCCGGCTCGAGCGTCTGGAGCCATTCGAGTAGCGCCCGCCACTCCTCGTTCGTCCGCTCGTCGCCGCTGTCAACGCTGGAGAGGAAGCGGAGGAGGCCGATCGCCTCTCCGTACCGCTCAGTCTCAAGCAGCCGCGTCAGTTCGATCTGGTAGTAATCTATCGTCTTGGGGAATAGGATGACATTCTCCCTGTTCTGTTCGGAAATAGAGATTCCCTCCCTTCGTGCCGGGAACCCGGCTGTATGGGATCGTATTCTGAATGGTATCGTTTTCCCGGACAAAATGCAAAATTCCGCCGCCGGGAACCTTCTCAAGCGGGAAGCCCCGCCCCTCTATCCTTGCGCAGCAGACGCTCCGCCAAGCCGCGCTACCTTATCGGCGGCCCCGAGGAACGGCGCGCGCCCGCAGGTCCTTCGCAGCACTCTTCGAGGAGAGACAAAAGGAGGCACAAAAAAAGCGCCGTACTCCGGAAGCTTCCGAAGGAGCGGCGCTGTCGTCAGCTAGAATAGGAAAAAGCGTCCCAGGAGGGATTCGAACCCCCGACAACTCGCTTAGAAGGCGAGTGCTCTATCCAACTGAGCTACTGGGACAAGAAACAGAAAATCTGAAAAGCGGGTGAAGGGAATCGAACCCTCGCCTCAAGCTTGGGAAGCTGGCGTTCTACCATTGAACTACACCCGCGCCTTGGCCGGTATGACCGGCGAAACATCAGTTATCTTATCACGGCTGCAGAAGAAAAGCAACCACCAATCCTCCCCAAATTCCGTCGAGGCTGAGGCGCCTCGGAGAGACTGGGTACGGCGCCGCCGGCCAGCCGGCCGTGCTAAGCCAGCAGCCCGGCCGGAACGAACGGCAGCGTCGCGAGCAGAACGAGAGCGGCGGCGATCATCGCCAGATTCGCGATCGTTCCCTCGAGCTCGCCGAGCTCGTAAGCTTTGGCCGTGCCCGCTCCGTGCGACGCCGTGCCCATGAGGAGCCCCTTGGAAATGCCGCTGCGGATGCGCAGCAGCCGGATCAGCCAAGGGCCGGTCAGCATGCCGAAGATCCCCGTCACGATGACGAACACCGCCGTCAGCGCCGGGACGCCGCCTATCGAGCGGCTAATCTCCACCGCAATAGGCGTCGTGACCGATCGCGGGAGCAGGCTCTCGAGCGTGCCGGGACTCAGCTTCCAGCCGAGCGCCATCCCCTCCGAGGCGAGAATCGCGATCAAGGTGCCGGCGCAGACGCCCGCCGCCAGCTCGACGGCGTATTTTTTCAGCGTGGCCCGGTATTTGTACAGCGGGACGGCGAAAGCGACCGTCGCGGGCTGCAGCAGATAGGTGAGCCAGCGCGCGCCCTCCTCGTAGCCCTCATAGGTCGTGCCGGTCAGCAGCAGCAGCGCAACGAGGGCAAGCGGCGCGAGGACGATCGGGGACAGCCAGTCTCTCCCCGTCCGCTTGTAGAGGCGGCGGGCCGCTTCGTAGACGACGATCGTGCCGATCAGTCCGAACCATGCTGCTCCGCTTCCCATTCCGTTCCCCTCCTTTTCCGGATCATATAGTCCGTCAGCAGTCCGCTGCCCGCCATGACCACCAGCGTGCCGAGGCCGATCATGGCGAGCAGGCGCCAGCCATCCGACATCAGCAGGTCGCCGTACTGGACAATGCCGACCGCCGACGGGATGAAGAACAGCAGCATCGTGCCGAGCATCCAGTCGGCCCCCTGCTCGATATGCTTCAGCTTAAGCAGGCCGGTACCGAGCAGAATAAGCGTCAGCACAATGCCGACCATGCTGCCCGACACCCGCCAATGCAGGAGGCGGACGATGCCGGTGCCCGCTGCGTTCAGCGCGAGCAGCAGCAGGCATTGGCCGGCGATCCGTCCTATCGTTCTCATGTTCATCCGCTCCTCTCTAACGGATATCAGTGTACTCCCGTCAAGGGCATAGGTAAAATACATATATCGCATTCAAACGATAGATGATATCTATGGAGGAGGGATGGAAGGTGGATATTCGGCATTTGCAGTATTTTGAGCAGGTCGCGACGGCCAAAAGCTTCACGAAGGCCGCGGAGCTGCTGCACATCTCCCAGCCGACGATCAGCAAGCTGATCCGGAACCTGGAGGACGAATGGGGTGTCACGCTCTTCGACCGGTCGGGCCGGGAGATCGAGCTGACCGACGCCGGGCGGACGGTGCTCGGACGCGTGCAGCTGCTGCTGCGCTCGTTCGACCAGCTGGGCGAGGAGCTGGACCGGCTCAAGGAGCTGAAATCGGGGGTGCTGCGCATCGGTCTGCCGCCGATGGTCGGGGCCTCGTTCTTCCCCGACATCCTCGGAGAATTCCATCGGGCCTATCCGGGCATCGACATACAGCTCGCGGAGAATGGGGCGAAGCAGGTCGAGAAGGAGGTGGCGACCGGCCGCGTCGAGGTCGGGGTGGCGCTGCTGCCGGTCGATCAGGAGGCCTTTCACTATTTTCCGTTCCGGAAGGAGCATCTGCTGCTGATCGTGCCGAAGCGCCACCCGCTCGCCGGACGAGCCAGCGTCCGGCTCGACGAGCTGAAGGACGAGCCGTTCCTGCTGTTCCGGGAAGACTTCGCGCTTCACGACCGAATCCCCGCGGCCTGCCTGCAGGCGGGGTTCCAGCCCCGCGTCGTCTATGAGAGCTCCCAGTGGGACTTCATCAGCGAGATGGCCGCAGCCGGTCTCGGCATCGGCCTGCTGCCCGAGACGATCGCACGCCATCTGAAAACCGGCCCGCTGGCCGCCATTCCGGTGACGGACCCCCAGATCCCCTGGCACCTTGCCATGATCTGGCGGAAGGAAGGGTACTTGTCCTACGCGGCGAGGGAATGGATCGCCTTCGCCCGCCGGAGGCTGGAGAACCGGCCGGTCTAAATGCCCCAGCCGAGCCAGTCCTGGGACCGCCGTTCCCGGCGGACGAGCCAGTCTGTCGTCTTGGCGAGGAGCTCTTCGTTGGCTTCGAACGAAGAAAAGGTGTGGTCGGCGCTGAACACAATCTCCTTCTCGCAGTTCCCCTGGCCTCTCAGCGCGAAAACCTTCTGATAGAGAAACGCGTAGTCGACCGGTACGACGTCGTCCCCCGTTCCATGGACGATGAATACATCGCCTCCGAACCGTCTAGCCGACTCGAACGGCTGGTGGCGGGCGAGCGATGCGAAGAAGTCGGGCCGAAACCGGTAGCCGGCGTGCTGGCAGACTCCCTCCCGGACGGCCTGCTCATACGCGTCTTGGCCGACGATGCCGACGATGTCCCGGAACGGATGCCCGACCGAAGCCCACAACACGAGGTCGTCCACGCGCCGATCCTGGACGGCGGTCTGGACCGCCACCGCCCCGCCGAGGCTGTGGCCGAGCAGGATGATCCGGGAGGCGCCCGCCGCAAGCGAGCCGGCCGTGTCCAGCACGGCGCGCGTCTGCTCGATCAGCGAATCGAGGCCCGTCTCGCCGTATTCGCCGGTGCTTTCGCCGCAGCCCGCATAATCGAAGCGCAGCGTGGCGATGCCTCGCTTGGCGAAGGCCCGGGCCGCTTTGACGAACAGCCGGTCGACGCCGAGCCGGCTGCCGATAAAGCCGTGGCAGATGACGACAAGCGGCAGGTCGGCGTCCGAACCGGGCCGGCCGCTCTCCTCTTCGGGCAGGTGCAAAGCGGCGGCAAGGGTTTCCTGCCGGAACGGGATCAGCAATTGGGTTTCCATAGTTAGGCCTCCTCGAGTTATATGTCAATTATTCAGATGAGTTTACTTGGTATTAAGTTCTCCTATCTTACCCCGTTCCGCGCGGACCGTCAATAGCCGCCTCGGCTTCCTCTCCGCCTCTTTCTAGCAGCCGGAGAGCCCCTGCGTCGGCTTCATCCCCGCCGGTTTGGGGTATACAGATAACGAGGACTCCGCCCCCTCCGGCGCTTGAGCGCAAGGGGCCGCGAGGAACCGATTTTTCTTTAGCACGGAGGCGATCCGCATGATCCTCGACACCCGCATTATCGATAGCGTGACCTTCTTGAATTTCGAGAAGGTCCGCACCGGCGAAATCGTCGGCAAGCTCATCCGCCTCTCTCCGTCCGCCCAAGACGAGAGTCTCCTGCAGGTGAGCGGCACGTACACCGAATACCGTACCCCTCCCTGCCGGACACTTGGCAGCGCGGAGCTCCACGCGCATACGCTGCTCCAGCGTCTGGAGGAAGAGCAGGGAGGCGGCCAAAAACAGAAGGAGGATTTCTAGCCGGTGCGGTCTTCGCTGCGCCTCTTCCCTCCGCAACCTTATTCGAGATGGACCGGTCTGCTAGTCGGCCGGTCTTTTTTTGTGCGGGCCGGCGCGCCCGACCTGACACGAACTGACAGACATGAACCCCCCGGGGGGCGCATACCTTTTTTCTGTAATGCGGAGAAAAGGAGGAGTATCCATGTGCGGGATCACCGGGTGGATGGACTGGCAAAAGGACTTGACCCTCTACCCCACCTTACTGGAAATGATGACGGAAACGATGGCGGCCCGCGGCCCCGACGCGTCGGGCACCTGGATCTCCCGCCACTGCGCGCTCGGGCACCGGAGGCTGAGCGTGATCGACCCCCAGAACGGTGCGCAGCCGATGACGCGGCAGGCCGGCGATTCAACATATACCCTCGTGTATAACGGCGAGCTGTATAACGCGGCCGAATTGAAATCCGAGCTGCAGCACCGAGGGTATACGTTCGCAACGAATTGCGATACCGAGGTGCTCCTCGTCTCGTTCATCGAATGGGGCCGGGCTTGCGTCGACCGGCTGAACGGCATCTTCGCCTTCGCCGTCTGGAGCTCGGCGGAGCAAGCGCTGTTCCTCGCCCGGGACCGGCTCGGCGTCAAGCCGCTGTTCTATTCGTTCAAAAACGGCATGTTCCTGTTCGGCTCGGAGCCGAAAGCCATCCTGGCGCATCCCCACTTCCAGGCGGAGATCGACGCCGAGGGCCTCGCCGAGGTATTCGCGCTCGGCCCCGCCCGGACACCCGGTCACGGCGTCTACCGGTATATGGCGGAGCTGAAGCCCGGTCACTGCATGGTGTATGACCAAAGCGGGCTGAGCATCCGGACGTATTGGAGCCTCCCGGCCGCCCCCCATCCCGACCAGCTGGAGGAAACCGCCGAGCGGGTCGGGGAACTGCTGCGCGATACGGTGCGTCGCCAGCTCGTGTCCGACGTGCCGATCTGCACGCTGCTGTCCGGCGGGCTCGACTCCAGTGCCCTGACGGCTCTCGCGGCCGAACACTACCGCGCCAGTGACGGTCCATTGTGCACGTTCTCCATCGATTATGTGGACAACGACAAGCATTTTCAGGCCAATGCGTTCCAGCCGAACGCCGACGCTCCCTGGATCGGGCGCATGACCGAGCATCTGGGCACGGTGCATACCGCGTTCGAGTTCGATACGCCTGAGCTGGTCGACTCGCTGGCAGCCGCCATGCGCGCCCGGGACCTGCCGGGCATGGCCGATGTTGACGGCTCGCTCTACTTGTTCTGCCGGGAGATCAAAAAACATGCGACCGTGGCCGTCTCCGGCGAAGCAGCCGATGAGATCTTCGGCGGGTACCCGTGGTTCCACAGGGAAGACGCGCTAAGCGCCAAGACGTTCCCCTGGTCACTTGGTGTCCAGGAGCGCAGCCTGCTGCTCTCGCCGGAGCTGGCCGATTGGATCAAGCCGGAGCAGTACGTCGCGGAGCGCTACCAGCAGGCGCTGGCCGAGGTGCCCCATCTGGCGGGGGAGCACGAGACCGAGCGGCATATGCGTGAGATGTCGTACCTGAACATCACTCGGTTCATGCCAACGCTGCTCGACCGCAAGGACCGCATGAGCATGGCCGCCGGACTCGAGGTGCGCGTGCCGTTCTGCGACCACCGCCTCGTCGAGTACGTCTGGAATATTCCGTGGGAGCTCAAGACGGCCGGCGACCGGGAGAAGGGCATCCTGCGCCGGGCGCTGACGGGCATTCTGCCCGAGGATGTGCGGACGCGCAAAAAGAGCCCGTATCCGAAGACGCACAACCCCAACTACCTGAAGGCGGTGCAGCGCGCTATCCTCGAGGTGCTCCATGACCCGTCCTCCCCGTTACTGCCGCTCCTCGACGTCGCGCGGGTCCGGCGGATGGCGGAGACGGCGGAGCAGCATTCGAGCTTCCCGTGGTTCGGGCAGCTGATGACGGGGCCGCAGCTGTTCGCGTTCCTTCTCCAGGTCGATCTGTGGCTGCGCGAGTACAAGGTTGCCGTCAAGTAGGCTTCGGCCGCCGGAGTTCCGGGGCTTCGGTCCTGTCTCCCTCCGGCCGCTGTTGAACCAGTGTCCCTGGATTAGACTAAGCGGTAAGGACACTGGTTCAAAGGCGGACGCTCCGCTCCTCCAGGAGACAGGACCTCCACCAGAGAGGAACGGCTCAGACGGACGCTTCGCTCCTCCAGGAGACAGACCTCCACCAGAGAACAACTGCGCAGACGAGGACGCTTCGCTCCTCCAGGAGACAGGACCTCCACCAGAGAACAACTGCGCGGACGAGGACGCTTCGCTCCTCCAGAAGACAGGACCTCCACCAGAGAGGAACGGCTCAGACGGAGACGCTTCGCTCCTCCAGGAGACAGGACCTCCACCAGAGAACAACTGCGCAGACGAGGAGGCTTCGCTCCTCCAAGAAACAGGACCCCACCCTAAGTATACTGCTGGGTCGCGGTCGCTTCGCTCCGTCAGGTAACAGGACCTCCAACGGAAAGGAATCGCACGGACAAAAAAATGGCGGCCCATCGGCCGCCATTGTCATTCTATAAAAGTGCAGAGACCGAACAGACCGGATGGCCTCGTCAGCCGACGAGCCCTTCCGTCTCCAGCAGCGTCATCAGCTTGCGGAGCGCGGAAGCCCGGTGGCTGATCCGGTTCTTCTCCGCCAGCTCCAACTCGCCCATCGAGCGGTGATACTCCGGCAGGTAGAACAGCGGATCGTAGCCGAAGCCGCCGGCCCCCTTCGCCTCCTGCAGAATCCAGCCCTCGGCCTCGCCTTTCGCCTCGAGCTTGCGGCCGTCCCGCGGATCGTACAGCACGAGCACGCAGACGAAGCGTCCTGGGCTGTAAGTCGCCGGATGGCCCTCGCCCGCGCAGTCGTCCGCGCCGATCCGCTTCAGCTCGCGGAGCAGCTTGGCGTTGTTGTCCGCGTCGCTCGCCCCCTCACCGGCGTAACGGGCGGAATAGACGCCCGGCGCGCCGTCCAGCGCGTCGACGCACAGGCCCGAGTCGTCGGCGAGCACCGGTACGCCGAGCAGGTCGGCGATCGTCTTCGCCTTTTTGAAGGCGTTGGCCTCAAAGGTATCGCCGTCCTCGACGATCTCCGGAAGCGCCTCGTAGTCGGAGAGGCTGCGGACGGTCCAGCCGATCCGGCCGAACCACTCCGCAAACTCCCGGACCTTGCCCTGGTTGCGGGTCGCGATGACGACCACGCGGTCGTCAGTTCGCTGCATTCGCCCTGACCCCCGTTCCAATCCGTTCTGAGATCGGCCCGAGCACCCGCTTCTGCTCCTCAATGAGCGACCGGATGCCGCTCTCGGCGGAAGCCAGCATCGCATCCATCTCCTGCCGGGAGAACGGAGCATCCTCGCCGGTTCCCTGCACCTCGACGAACTTGCCCGCGCCGGTCATGACGACGTTCATATCGACCTTGGCGGTGGAGTCCTCCTCGTAGCACAGGTCCAGCACGACCTCGTCTTTCACGACGCCGACGCTGACCGAAGCGAGAAAATCGGTGAGCGGCAGCTGGGCGAGCTGCTTGTTCTCAACCAGCTTGTTCATCGCGAACGCCATCGCGACGAACGCCCCGGTGATCGACGTGGTCCGCGTCCCGCCGTCTGCCTGGATGACGTCGCAGTCGAGCGTGATCGTGCGCTCCCCGAGCTTGTGCAGGTCCACGACGGACCGGAGCGCCCGGCCGATGAGCCGCTGGATCTCCATCGTCCGGCCGCCCAGCTTGCCGCGGGCCGCCTCGCGCTGGTTCCGCACCTGGGTCGCGCGCGGCAGCATCGAATACTCGGCGGTCACCCAACCTCTGCCCTGGTTCTTCATGAAGGGCGGCACCCGCTCCTCCACCGTCGCCGTGCAGATGACCTTGGTGTTGCCAAAGCTGATCAGCACCGAGCCTTCCGCATGCTTAATGTAGTCGGGCGCGATCGTGACCGGCCGCAGCTGCCCGTTGTCTCTTCCGTCAATTCTCATGAGTTAGACGTCCTCCTAAAAGACCTTGGTTTAGCAAATCATGCTTAAAGTATACATCATTGTACCAAAGCCCATCCCGAAAAGCACCCCAAACGCTGACGCGCCGAAGACGGCACGCCAACCGCCCCTCAGGCTTTGAAGCCCGGGGGGCGGACGGGAACCGTATCTCACATCTTGGGCGTATTGACATGCAGCGGGCGCGAGACCGGCTTGGCGTACGACTGGTCGTCCGTCGAGCTGATTTTGGCCTCTCCGTTCACGAGCAGCTGTACCTTGGAGACGCCGGTGTTCTCGGTCAGCGACAGGACGATCGCCTGCATCGCCTCTGCGGCCGCCTTCTTCTCGTCGTTCAGCAGCTGCTGGTCAAAGTTAACGGTGAGCAGCGAGCGGTCCTCGGTCTGCTTCACCTCCAGCACCTTGGCGGCGGCCGGAACGGCGGAGGCGAGGCCTTTGCCCGCTTCCGGCCCCTTGATCAGCTCCTCAAGCGCCGCCTGGGCGAGCTGGTCGGTCCGCTTAACCATCCGTGTCACGGGAACGTAATACGAGAACTTGTCGGACTCGCTGCGGAAGTACAGCGTAACCGGCGTGGAGCGGCCGATCTCGACGCCCGGCGCGATTTCGACGTTGATGCCCATCGCACGGGTGAGCCCTTCCGCCACCGGCGTCTTGGCGACCGGCATCTCGGTGAGCGGCTTGCCGTCGACGCGAAGCATCACTTTGTCCACGGTGCCGAAGCTCGTGAGCGTCCAAGTGACGGCTTCCAGCACCTTGCGCTCGTCCTGCGGCTTGTAGGTTAAGAACTCCTTGGAGAAATCGACGGTCGCCTGTTTTTTGTCCGCCTCGATGTTGATGCTCTTGACCTGCGTGCCCTTGGGCAGTACGCCGGTGAAGCCTCCGGGCAGACGAGCCTGTCCGGCGCCGCCCTCCACGAGATATTCAAGCGAGCGCTGCGCAATCTTTTGGTCGCTGTTCGGCACGCGGACGCTGACGGGCGCCAGGTAGCCTTTGGCGTCCCTCACGAAGAGACTGACGGGGCTGCCTGTCGTCTGATCAGCGGACGAGACGCCGTTCATCATTTCCTCCGCGGTCTGCGGCGGCGGATCGATCGGCGCGCTCTCCTCTGATTTCAAGAGCGAACAGCCCGACGTCATCAGCACGATGGTGCCGGTCAGGGCGATCCAGCGGATGCTTTTGGAGATGGCCATTGGTTTTTCTCTCCTCCCCTAGGGGTAATGTAGTACTATGTATACGGGCTGTCCCGCAATTTATGACGGTAATTTGTCCACACTAGGCCAGAACACCAACTGGCGCCACTATTGGCAGAAAGGAGCTGCGGACCTATGAAAAAATATAGCCTGGACAGCGCAAAAGTCGCCACCTCCACAAGAGATTGGCTCAAGAAACGCGGGGTCGAGAACGAAGCGATCGCCGCCCTCGTCCTCGATATGCAAACATCCTACTACCCCGGCCTGACGATCGAGGAGTGCCTTGAGAACGTGGACCGCGTCCTTTCCAAACGGGAAGTGCAGAATGCGATTCTGACCGGCATCCAGCTCGACATGCTCGCGGAGCAGGGCAAGCTGGAGGGGCCGCTGCAGGAGATGATTCTGAACGACGAGGGTCTGTACGGCTGCGACGAAATTCTCGCCCTCTCCATCGTCAACGTCTACGGCAGCATCGGCCTGACCAACTTCGGCTACCTGGATAAGGTGAAGCCCGGCATCATCGGCAAGCTGAACGAAAAAGGCGGCCCGATGATCCATACGTTCCTCGACGACATCGTCGGCGCGATCGCCGCGTCGGCGGCAAGCCGGATCGCCCACCGCAAGCAGGAAAAAGCCGAGGCTCTCGGCGCTCCGCAGGCGGGTCCCGAGGACGGACCGGGCGTATAGCCCTTAAGCCTCCAGGTCCGCCAAAGCGGCATCGCTAACGAAAAGAGCCGATTGTTCGGCTCTTTTTTTGTTTGGCTCGCCCCCCTCTGCCCTCGTACCCGTCCGGCTGACGGGGCGCGGCTCCGTTTCCGGGAAAAGAACAGGCCGCACCGCCCGCCGCTGCCGCGTCCGGTGTGCTACTATGGGAAGCAACTATCGGAGCTGACAGGGAGGGAACCGGCATGAAAGCAGTTGTGGTTACGGCGTTCGGCGGACCGGAGAATCTGAAGATGATCGACATGGAGATCCCGGCGGCCGGACCGAAGCAGGTCCTTCTCCGTGTGGAGAGGACAAGCGTGAATTTTGCGGACATCAAGGCCCGTTACGGGCAAAAAGGAGCGGTTCCTCCCTTTATTCCCGGCCTGGACGCGGCCGGCGTCGTCGTGGAGACAGGCGCGGAGGTGACGCGCTTCCGCCCCGGACAGCGGGTTATCGCCTTCCCAAAGGGCGGATCCTACGCCGAGTATGCAGTAGCGGACGAGGCGCTGACCTTTGCCGTGCCGGACCGCCTGGACCTCGAGACGGCGGCAGCCTGTCCGACCGTCTCGTTCCTGTCGCATAAGCTGCTGGCGGACGTCGCCCGGCTGGAGGCGGGCGAGAAGGTGGTCGTCCACGCAGCGGCCGGTGGCGTCGGCACGACGCTGGTGCAGATGGCGAAGCTGCTGGGCGCCGGAACGGTCATCGGGACGGTCGGGGACGAGAGCAAGGCGGAGACGGCCTATGAAGCGGGCGCGGACCTCGTGCTCTGTTATGGACAGGGACCATTCGCAGCGCAGGTGAATGAGCGGACCAGGGGGCGAGGCGCCGACATCATCTGCGACTCGGTGGCCGGCCCGGTGGCGGACGAGAGCCTCCATTGCCTCGCCCCGTACGGCCGGCTCGTGCAGTTCGGCAGCGCCAGCGGGCAGGACGGCACGTTCCGGACCCGCGACCTGCACGCTTCCTGCCGGTCCGTTCTCGGCTTCAGCCTCGGCACGACACGCGCCCAGCGGCCGCAGCTGCTTCAGGCGACCGCCGAGCAGGTGCTGCCGATGCTCGCGGACGGCCGGCTCAAGATGAAGATCGGCCGGACGTTCGCGCTGGCCGACGCCCCCGCCGCGCACGCCTGGGTCGAGAGCCGCCGGAGTACCGGCAAGGTGCTGCTTGTTCCGCCGTCTTAGAGAGGCAGGCACGCTTTGGTCACAAATACTAACCGGCGGTCAGTTGGAACCAAGCATAAGCTTAAACGGAAAAAAGCAGTCGTCCCGGATGAGAATCCTGTGACGACTGCTTTCGTTTTGGGGCAGCATGCCTCCGCTCCTAAGATAGAGGAAACTTGTATCGCATTCAGCAGGCGGCGTAAACCGCCAGCCAGTCTTGCTCCCGCTCGGCCACTAGGCCGGCGTCACGCAGATGAATCACGTGCGCAATCGTCTCGGCGAGCGCGAAGCGCAGCTGGTGGGTCGACAGCTGGTAGCCGAAGACGTCGCGGCACAGCCGGTAGCACGTCTTGGGCTCGGTGAGCAGCCGCCGCATCTCGGCGAGGCGCTCGTCGTGGTGGCGGAGCAGTTCCTCCGCCCGCTCGGCGAAGCCGGCGAACGGATCCCGGTGGCCGGGATACGCAAGCGTGACGTCGAGGGTGCGCACTTGCGCAAGCGAGGCGAGATACTGGGCGAGCGGCGTCTCCTCTACCTTTGGCAGGTAGCCGACGTTCGGCGAGATGCGCGGCAGGACGTGATCGCCGCAGTAGATTTCCCGGGCGGCGCGGTCATAGAAGCACACATGGCCGGACGCATGCCCCGGCGTCTCCAGCACCTCGCACTGCCGGTCGCCGATCCGGAAGAGCCCGTCCGCCGGGTAGTCGCTCAAGCGAGGCTGAGGAGTCACCAGCGGCAGGAAGCTCTCCATATGGCGAAGCATCTCTTCCCGCTCCTCTACCGGCATGCCGTGGCGGAGAAACGTGCTCAGGAGCGCCTGCTCTAGAGGCCGCACGTCCTGCCATAGCATGGCGGCCTGGCGCTGGCCTTCGGCGGACAGCCAGACCGGAGCGCCGGTCCGCTCCTGAAACCAGCCTGCGAGCCCGTAGTGGTCGGGGTGATGATGCGTGAGTGCGATCGAGACGATGTCGCCATAGCCGATGGCTTCCTCTCGAAGCACCGTCTCCCACAGCCGCACGGCCTCCTCCGTATGCAGTCCCGGGTCGATCAGCGTATAGCCGTCCCGTCCGCGCACGAGATAGCTGTTGACCCAGCGAAGCGGGAACGGCAGCGGCACTTTGATCTGGAGCGTATCGCCACTCGGGCGCAGGACCGTCATCGCGCACCTCCCGCCAATCGGCCGACCAGAATCAGCCGGGGGGAGGTCGCCGGGCGGAACTCGCCCTGCCGGTAATCCCCGTGCACCTGCTCGATCTCGAGCCCCGCACGGCCGCACATCCGCCGGAAGTCCGCCAGCTCGTACAGCCGCACCTGTTCCAGATAGCGCCGCTCGCCGCCGCCCGGCTCGGTCAGCAGAATGCGCTTGCGGACGAAGCCGTCCTCGATCGAACGGACCTCGTCGATCATGGTCGTCCCTTCTCTTCTTACCGAATGGGCCTTCAAATGGCTTCTGACATAGGACGGATTCAGGAAGTCCAACAGGAAACGCCCTCCTGGGGCGAGCAGTCTAGCCATTTCCTTCAGCACGCGTTCATTCTCCTCATCCTCGTCGAAGTAGCCGAACGAGGTAAATAAATTGACAATCCCGTCGAACGGACCGCCAAGCGGCACGTCCCTCATATCTCCTTTGATCCACCGCACCTTTCTCTCCGGATCGAGCCTTCCCGCTTCATCCAGCAGCACGTCCGACAGATCCATACCCGTCACGCGGAAGCCGCAGTCCGCGAGCGCTAACGAGTGCCTGCCCATGCCGCAGCATAGATCGAGCACGCGCGCCCCCGGCGCAAGATAGAGCCAGTCGATCATGCGGCGCACTTCCTCACGGGCTCCGTGCAGATCGCGGTGCTTGTAGATGAGCAGATAGTCCTTGCCGAAACTTTCTTTGTACCAGGCGTACGTTTGCTTCATGATCGGGTTCGCTCCTGTGTCGCTTCTGGCGGTGCCGGTTTCGTCTCATTGTACCCTTGATTGGGAAAGGCGGGCAAATCGGCCCAAATATTTTGACAGACCGGGGGCACACTGGTTTCTAACTGACTAACCATGGGTAAATACATACAATCAAGACTTGTAAGGAGGAACCGTATGCAGCTGGAAGCTTTCTACCACGGCCCCAAAAATTTGTGGGCTTACGCTTACGACAACGAGACCCTGCACCTGCGCGTCCGGACGAAGCGGGACGATGTGCAACGTGTGTATGCGGTGACCGGTGACAAGTATGATTGGGAACGGACGACCCATACGTATCCCATGGAAAAATTCGCGTCCGATTCGATCTTCGATTACTGGGAAGCGCAAGTGAAGCCCGCCTACCGCCGGCTCAACTACGCCTTCCGCTTCGAAGCGGGCACCGAGGCGCTATGGATGTGCGAATCCGGCATCAGCCACGAAGAACCCTATCCGCCAGGCGGCTATTACACGTTCCCATACATTCACGAGATCGACGTATTCAACCCGCCGGATTGGGCGAAGGAAGCGGTCTTCTATCAGCTGTTCCCGGAACGGTTCGCCAACGGCGACCCGTCGAACGATCCGGAAGGGGTCGAGCCGTGGGGCGGCCAGCCGACACGGGAAAATTTCTTTGGCGGCGATTTGAAAGGGGTGCAGGACCATCTGGATTATCTCCTGGATCTCGGGATTAACGCGATCTACTTCACCCCCTTGTTCAAGTCCCCTTCCAACCACAAGTACGACACCATCGATTACCGGACGGTCGACCCTCACTTTGGGACGAACGAGCAGCTAAAGGAGCTCGTCGAGGCATGCCACGACAAAGGCATCCGCGTGATGCTCGACGCGGTGTTCAACCACTGCGGGTACGAATTCCCTCCTTTCCAGGACGTGCTGAAGCACGGCAAGGATTCGAAATACGCGGACTGGTTCCATGTGAAAGAATTCCCGCTCGAGGTGAGAGACGGCATCCCAACTTACGATACGTTCGGTTTCTTCGAACATATGCCGAAGTTCAATACGGCCAACCCGGAGGTCAAGGAATATCTGCTGGACGTCGCCCGCTACTGGATCGGCGAGATCAAGCTGGACGGCTGGCGCCTCGACGTGGCCGACGAGATCGACCACCACTTCTGGCGCGATTTCCGCCGGATCGTCAAGGAAGCCAACCCAGATGCGTATATCGTCGGCGAGGTTTGGAACGACTCCATCATGTGGCTGCTCGGCGACCAGTTCGACTCGGTCATGAACTACCCGTTCTCCAACAAGGTGCTGGAGTTCTTCGCAGCGGGCGAGCGGGACGGCATTTCGTTCGCTAACGACATGGGCGCCCTGCTCACGCGGTACCCGAAGCAGGCGAACGAGGTGATCTTCAACCTTCTGTGCAGCCACGACACCCCGCGGGCGCTGACACTGTGCGGAGAAGACAAGCGGCGGCTGAAGCTGTGCGTCGTCTACCTGCTCACTTATATGGGCACGCCCTGCATCTTTTATGGCGACGAGATCGGCCTGAGCGGCGGCGGCGATCCGGACTGCCGCCAGTGCATGGAATGGGACTTCGACAAGCAGGACCGCGAGCTGTTCGACTTCTACAAGCTGCTGATCGGGCTGCGCAAGAAGCACGGGGCGCTCCGGGATGGCCGGTTCCGGTTCCTGAAGGCCGATCCTCACGACCGCCGCATTATCTATGAGCGGATGGACGGCAAGATGCACTTCCTCATCTGGATGAACAACGAGGAGACGCCGACAGACATGGAATATCCGCTGGAGACGAACGACTGGAAGGATGCGCTGTCCGAGGAGCCCGTCCCGGTGAAGGACGGCAAGATGAAGATCCATCTCGACGAGCTCGGGTACCGGATCGTTTACCGTCAGATCAAGTAAAGCCGCTCTCGCGGAAGGCCGTTTAGACGGCGTCCGTGCCGGCCGCGGGATCCCCCCGCGATCCTATCGGCAACAACACAAGCCCCCCGCTGCTTCCTATACGGGAAGACTCCGGGGGGCTTGTGCGATTTGTGTAGTCTTCGGAGTGGGTCCCCGCCGCGTATTCGCCGGCTTGTTTCGCATACCTGGCCCCGTGCCTCGGGATAGCCTCGTACGCGCGGAAATACGCGAATTTCGTCGAATTCGGCCGTTTCCCGGGAAATGGCCTTCTCTCCGCCGCTATGCACCAGGCGGGATCTCGGCGGATGAAGGAGCAAATCCTGCAAACCGCCCTAGGGAGAAGGCGGATAGATCGAACGAGCTCCGGCCGGTGGCGACCAGCTCCGCGACCGCCTCTCCGACGGCGCTTGCGAATTTGAAGCCGTGTCCGGAGAAGCCGGTCGCGATCCAGACGTGCCCATGCACCGGATGGCGGTCGATCAGGAATTGCTCGTCGGGCGTCCGCTCGTACCGGCATACGGCGGAGCCAACGAGCCTTCCCGCGGCGCCCGGCAGCCGGACGGCCGCGAAGCGGCGCAGCTCCTCCTCGTCGGAAGGTTGGGCGCCGAAGGGCTCTGGCACGGCGGACGGCTCAAACTCCCGTCCGGCGTCGTGCCGGCCGATCTTGACGCCGCTGCCGCCGATGCTCGGGACGCCATAGAAGTCGCCGTCCGGCAGGTCGAAGGTGAAGCCTGGGAACACGGCTTCCCCGTACTTCTCCTCCTCCGCCTCGAACCAGGCGACCGTCTGTCGCACCGCGGCGACCGGCAGCCGGAGGGGGTCCAGCATGAGCGCCGACCAAGAGCCGGTCGTCAGCACGAGCTGCGTGCCGTGAAAGCAGCCGTTCGGCGTTTTGACCGTTACGCCGCTCGGTTCGACCGTGATGTCGTTCACCGGCGTATAGGGCAGCAGAACGGCTCCGGATGCGGCCGCCAGCCGCCTAGCCGCGAGCATGCAGGCCTCGCTGAACAGCACGCCGGCCGTCGGCTCGTAGAGCCCCGTGTAGCCGTCCGGCACCGAGAAGCCCGGCCAGCGGCGCTCGATATCCGCCGGGCCAAGCAGCTCGGTCCGCAGGCCGAAACGCTCGGCCATTACCGCCTTCTCCAGCTGGACGGAGGAATCCGCCGCGGCGAGATTGAGAACGCCGGTCTGGCGGAACAGCGGCCCACCGGTTTCCTCTTCCATCTCGCTCCAGAGGCGGTGGGCCCGCAGGGCGAGCGGCACGCTGCACGCGTCCCGGTAGGCGTGGCGGAGAAGCCGCGTCTCTCCGTGATGGCTGCCGAGCGAATGGGGCGGGTCGCACGCGTCGAGCAGGAGCACGCTCAGCCCCCGTTCCGCCAGCCGGTAGCCGGCGTTCATCCCCATCGCTCCGGCTCCTACGACAATGACATCAAAGCAGCATCCCATCGTGCGCCCTCCTTCTTCCGGCGTCTATCCTGTCCGGATCCTTTTCTGTGGGCGGAAGCATTCCGCCATTCTTCGATCAAACCATTATATTCCGATAAACTTACTATGTTTTAAAGCTATCACGCAAATCCGCTCTTTGTCAACCGCTGTCCGGCATTGGCGGAATGCCGTTCCCAGGACACAGCAACAAGGACCGTCCACCCGGACGGTCCTCGCCTGACGTATCTCCTTGCTTTCCGTAACTCTCTCCGATCCATGGTCCCGAGGGGGGGTCACCCTCGCCCCGAGCGCCTCGCGCTCCGAGGCGCAGGGTTACTTGACGCTTTTGTACCGGTCGTAGGCGGCCTGGTAAACCTTCATATACTGGTCGAGCCCCATACTCTTGACGTTCGCGACATGCTTGTCCCAATCCGCGAACGAAGCGGAGCCGTTGATGAGCTTGGCCTCCATCTCCCCGATGTACGTGGTGATATCGCTGCCGCGCGAGCTCATGTACTCGGTCTCTTCCTCCGTGAAGTTGAAGTTGTACCAGATTTCCTTGAGGGCGTACGGCTTCGCCTTCTCCCCCGTCGCCACCGACTCTGGCAGCGTCTCCGAGCCCTTGAAATATTTGTCCTGCACGTAGCCCGGGTAGCTGCCGCCGAGCCAGGTCACGTACTTCGTCAGCGCCTGGTCCATCGTCAGCCCTTTCGGGTTGTTCTTGATCTCGTCCACGAACTCGAGCTTGCCGTCGGCCGTTTTGGTGTAGCTGACGCCTTCCTTGCCCATAAAATAAAACTGGGCGCCTTCGTCTCCATAGAAGTGGTCGATCCAGCGGATCGTCGCCTCGGGATTCTTGTTTTTGTCGGTGATCACGAATGCGCCCGGCCAAACCATCGGCACCTTGATGTGGGAATAAGACTGGTCGCCGTGCGGCCCCTTGAGCGCGCCAAGGCCAAAATAACCGGTTCCGTTGAACTGGGTTTTCGGATTCGGGTTGATCGTCGCCCCCAGCACGCCGGTCTCGCCCTTGGCGTACAGCTCGCTGCTTTTCTGCGTGAAGATGTCCTTGTCGATCAGGCCCTCCTCGTACAGCTTGCGCACGAACTGCAGCACTTCCTTATACTGCTCCGTCGTCCGGTAGAAGCGAAGCGCCCCCGTCTTCGGATCGACGTCGACGAATTTGTGGCCGAGACCCCGATTGCCGACGCCCCAGGCGCCCATCAGCTGCTCGATGAGCGGTCCGATTCCCGTCCCGCTGTATGGAATCTCGTCCTGCTTGCCGTTGCCGTTGAGGTCCGTCGTTTTCACCGCCTTCAGGTAGGCGTACAGCTCATCCGTCGTCTTCGGCTCCGCCATGCCGAGCTTGTCCAGCCAATCCTGCTTCACCCACAGCGGCGTTCCGATGAGCATCGGCAAAAACTCCGGGCTATAGAAGGACGGGAACGAATAGATGTTGCCGTCCGGCATCGTCAACGCTTTTTTCAGGTCCGGGTACTTCTCCATCAGCTTCTTGAAATTGGGAGCGTACTGATCGATCTTGTCGTTCAGCTTGAGGAAGACGCCCTGGCTGCCGTAGCGCATCAGATCGGCCGTTGGCATGCGGGCCGAATAGAACCCGTCTGGATAGTCCCCATTCGCCAGCGCCAGGTTGCGCTTCTCCGTGAGCACCTCGAACGGCACCAGCTGGAAGTTGACCTTGATGTTCGACATCTTTTGGTACTCGCTCCAGACGAGCGTGTCCTCGAATTTGTTCCCATTCGTCGCTGCCTTCCCCGTGAAGAAGGTCAGCTCGATCGGCTCCTTCACGATCGGCAAGCCGGTCGGATTCAAATTGGCGGGCGCGCTGCCTGCCACCTGCTCCCCTACTTTGTCCTGCTTGGCGCCGCAGCCGGCCAAAAGACCCGCGGCCATCACCGACGCGACAGCCGCGGCCGTCCATTGCTTCACTCTCATTCCTCTCGTTCCCCTCCTGCGCTCTCTCTGTTAGGCTGAGACCGCCGCGTTGCCCGGTCCCGTGTCGTTCCTATCAAGAGTAGGCCGTCCGGGTTATCGGACGATTAACCGCACATGAAGAGTATGTAAAGAATGGAGGGGCCTTCCAATTAGCAGGAGGATCGCATTGGCTGCTCCGGGACCGGCAGTTCCTCCCCAGCCTCGGCTGACGCGTAGGCGGTCTCAATGATGGAGACGATGCTCCGGGCGTAGGCGCCCGAGCAATCGCCGGCGTCTCCCGTTTCCATCAGCCGGAGGAACGCTTCGTACTGCAGCACGAAAGGCGCCTTTCCCGTCTCCCAGCCGACCTCGCGGAAGCGGCCCTCCTCACTGATCCAGAGGCCGCCCCGGGTCTGCAGCTTGATCATGCCTTTGGTGAAGAGCAGATGCGTCTCGTTGATCGGCACCCCTTCGTAGCCGGAGAGAGAGATGGTGGCCGCGAACCCGCGGTCCGTCTGCAAGTACGCGAGCGCGCTTCCCTCCACGTCCCCGCGGCTGCCGTGATGGGTCACGTGTGCCTTGACCGACGTCACCCGCGCCCCGGTCAGCCACTGGAGCTTATCGACCGAGTGGGAGCCGAGGTTCATCAGAATGCCGCCTCCCGACTTGGCCTTCTCCAGAAACCAGGCGGGCCGCTGCTCCGTGAAATACCGGACGTGCCGGATATCCTGCACCATCACGAGCTCGCCAAGAGTCCCCGATTCGATCAGTTCCTTCGCCTTCCGGTTCTCCGGGATGAAATGCTGCGTATGTCCGACCAGGAGGCGTCTTCCCGTCCGCTCCTCAGCCTCCAGAATCGCGTCGCATTCCTCGCGGTTCAGCGCCATTGGTTTTTCGAGCAGGACATGGCAGCCCTCCTCCAGACACCAGATTGCCGCCTCCTTATGCAAAAAATGCGGCAGCGATACGGCTACCGCGTCCGGCTTCTCGGCGCGGACCATCTCCCGGTAATCCGTGTACGGCCGCAGCCCGTACTTGGCCGCTTGCTCCTTCACCCGCTCCTCCTGAATGTCCGCGATCGCCACCGGCTCGAACGCCTCCATGCCGCGGAGCGCGTCCAGATGACTTTGCGAGATGATGCCCGCTCCAATAAGCGCTATCCGGTACCCCATCTCTTCTCCTCCTCTTGGTCGGACCGGCCCGGTTGGGAGCCTATCCGTAGTCGCTTCCTCTCGGAGTTCGGCACGGAGCGCGCTTCTCCTGCCAGATGCCGGTTTTTGGACAAGAAAAAACCTCCCGTCTCTCCAGTCCAACGGACCGGAGAAGAACCGGAAGGCGCTCTCGCGTATAGAGGCGGCCGCCAGCGTCAAATTTTGAGTTCCCCAAGCTTGATCAGTTCTACAACCGCTTGTGAACGGCCTTTCACATTGAGCTTCTGCATCACATTAGAGATGTGATTTCTAACGGTTTTTTCGCTGATAAACAGCTGCTGTGCAATGTCTTTCGTCGTCTTGTCTTGGACCAGGAGCTCGAATACTTCCCGTTCACGATGCGTTAACAAAAACTTGCTTTTGTGATCGCTGCCCTTCATTTGGTGTCACCCCTCCTTGCCCGGGTTTTTTGTATAAGTTACAAGGGTAAGGGATACAGTCAAAACCATAGTATGAGCAGCAAAAAGGGTTGGTGCCGCGCCCTGCAAAAATAGGCCGTTCTAAACGAACGGCCCGCCGCATAAGGCTGTCCCGGGGGTAGATTGAGACGATATTTGAAAAATCCGAACGAAAGCGGGACGGGTCAAAGCGTGCGCAGCTGGCAGCCGGCTCCTTGCGCTCACTGGCCGATTCGACCTCGAACCGCCGCTTCTTAACTCCCTTCTCTTAAAAACTGTTCGATCCGCTGCCCGATCGCGTCGCGGGTCTTGCGGAAAGCATCCAAAATGTCTTCCTCCGTTCCAGTTGCCCGGGCCGGGTCCTCAAAGCCCCAATGCCACCTGGTAACCTGCGGATTCCGGATGACCGGACAGTGCTCGTCGGCATGGCCGCAAAGCGTAATCACATAGTCGGCCTTCTCCAGCAGCAGGGGGTCCAGCACATCGGAGGTCTGCTCCCTGATCTCGACTCCCGCTTCCCGCATAATCTTGACGGCACGGGGGTTCAGCCCATGCGCCTCCAGCCCGGCGCTTCTCACGGTATACCGGTCCCCGCCCATTGCCCGAAGGAAGCCTTCGGCCATTTGGCTGCGGCACGAATTGCCCGTACAGAGAAAATAAACAAGCGGTTTGGTCATCGTTCTCTTCCTTTCCGTCACATTTCTTACTGTCTCATTCCTTGCTTTCGCAGAATAACCGAAGTAAGCTCTCCCGCCTCTGCCGTTACACAACTACCCGCAGCCATAGATACAGGCCGCAGAGGGTCAGGAACAACGTGGGAATGGTCAAGACGATTCCGATCTTGAAGTAACGCCCCCATGTAATACGAATCCCTTTGCGCGCCAGTACGTGCAGCCACAGAAGAGTCGCCAGCGAGCCGATCGGCGTGATCTTCGGCCCCAGGTCGCTGCCGATCACATTGGCGTAGATAAGGGCTTCCCGGATCGCGCCGTCCGTCGCGGTCCCCTGAATCGCCAGCGCGTCGATCATGACCGTCGGCAGGTTGTTCATGACCGAAGAAAGGAAGGCCGCCAGGAACCCCATGCCGACGGTGGCCGCGAACAAGCCTTGGTCCGCCATCGCCTGGATCCAGCCGCCCAGCACGTCGGTCAGTCCTACGTTGCGCAGGCCGTAGATGACGACGTACATGCCGATCGAGAAGACGACAATCGACCAGGGAGCGCCCTGGATCACTTCCTTCGTCCGGATCGCCGGGCTGCGTCTGGCGGTCAGCAGAAACAGAACCGCCACGGCGCCCGCGGCCAGCGAGACCGGGATGCCGAAGCTCTCGCTGGTCAAATAGGCAAGCAGCAGCACGGCTAGAATGCCCCACGAGAGACGGAACAGCTTGACGTCCTTGATGGCCTCCCTCGGCTCTTTCAGCTCGGACCGGTCATAGCTCTCCGGAAGACTCCGGCGAAAAAAGAGATAGAGCACCAGCAGACTGGCCAGCAAGGAGAACAGATTGGGTACGAGCATCCGGCTCGCATAACGGACGAAGCCGATGCCAAAAAAGTCCGCCGAAACGATATTGACCAGGTTGCTGACGACAAGCGGCAGCGAGGTCGTATCGGCGATGAAGCCGCTCGCCAAAAGGAACGGCAGCAGCATCCGTTCCTCGAAGCGAAGCGCCCGCACCATCGCCAGAACGATCGGCGTCAGGATGAGCGCAGCTCCGTCGTTGGCGAACAACGCAGCTACGACGGCACCGAGCAGAATGATCGATACGAACAAGAGCTTGCCGTTTCCCCGGGCGAGACGGGCCATATGCAGAGCGGCCCACTCGAACAGGCCGATCTCGTCCAGCAGCAGCGAGATGAGAATAATGGCGACGAACGCCACGGTGGCGTTCCAGACAATTCCTGTCACGGCAGCGACGTCCGGGAAGCTCACGACTCCGAAGAGCAGGGCGAGCAGCGCCCCCAAGGACGCGGACCATCCGATGCCAAGTCCTTTGGGCTGCCAGATGACTAACGTTAGCGTAATGACAAAGATCAAGCTTGCGATAACAACCATAACGTCCCCCAATTTACTTGCAGCAGCTAGCTCGCGAGGATACCGTACCGGCGGGCCGGAAGAGGCAGCATAGCTGCTCGGACAGCAAACCTCCGATTTCGTCCGGATTGAGCGCGTAATGGCTCCAGGTTCCCCTTGTTTCCTTCGTAATCAGCCCGGCGTCGAGCAAGATTCTGAGATGATAGGACAGCTTGGACTGCGGCATCCCGACAATGTCGGTCAGATCGCAGACGCAGGTCGTCCCCCGCTGGCACAGCTCATAGAGAATCAGCAGCCGTTTCTGATCCGCTAGCGCCTTGAACTTCTGCTCATACCCATCCAGCGGAGGCGGCGGCGCACTCTTCGTGCGCAGCGGTATGCATTCCTTCAACTCGTCGTCCTCCTTTCCCTGGCAGCAGGTGCGGACAATGATGTCCGGCTAGGCCGCTGACCGGTTCCAGACGGCCAGAATCGCGGTCCACTTATTTCCCATTCATCAAAACTTTTTGATGTATTTCCGTGTTCTAACATTAGCACTCCCAAAAGCGGGCGGTCAATCTATAGATCAAGTTTTTTTGATTTAGTAAAGAAGATCGACGACATGCTCGAAATCGTGTCCGCCCACGGGCGGCGGCCATATGGGCCATAAACCGGCGGATCGGCAGTCGAAAAGGCGGAGCCTGGAGACTCCGCCTTTTCGACTTGCTCGTTATTTGCCAGGGTGCCCCATATGGGGATTCGGCATTGTGTTCGGCGGCTGGGGTGCCGCCGGAGTGGCGCCAGGCGCCGACGCCTGAGTCGGGAACAGCCGCTCGACCATCGTGCTGAATTCCCGAATGAAGCCCGACAGCGGCCGGCCGCTGCGGACATCCTGCGCATACACGCTCATTCTCTCGACGAAATCCGGGTTGGCGGATACATAGACGTCCCGGATGGAAGGGTCTACGGCTTTTATCTTCTCGGCGATCTTCTGCTTCACCTGCGGCGCCACGTCCCCGATGACGGGAGAATGCTGCCCCTGGGCTTGCGGCACATTGGTCAGCGTAGAGCCATAATGCAGCACGACGGCGGCATAGGCATTGTTGTTCGTCAGCACGACGTTGGCCGACTTGACTTCATCCAGGCTGGCGACGGCGTCCGCCGCCTGCTGGCTCATCTCCATCCGGCCGTCGGACATCGACCGCATCCGCTCGTTCGCCCGCTCGTTCATCTGGTACGGGACCGATGTCGGAGCCGGCACGATGCGCTGCAGATTGTCCGTCTGGTTCGCCCCAAACGGCTTGGCCTGCTGCATCCCCTTGTGGTTGACGTCGTTCGCTCCCTGCCGCACTTCTCTTCCGCACCCGGTCAGAGATAACGCAAGTACGGCCGACGCCAGGAGAAGACCGGCACCAGCGCGCAATCGGTTTTCGCTTCTCATCGTTAGAGCACTCCATTCTTGATGTGGATTTGGATTGTGATTTGGATCCGCCTCGGTATAGCTTGCTTCTCCTTCCAGTCTGATATACTCCTTCGGGCATTGCCTTTCTTCTCCAAAGGCGAGACTCGGCCGCAACAAGCGAGCGTTTCCTGACGGTCAGCAAGCGTCGCAGCCTCATAAGCCAAGCAGGCTTGACGAAAGTCGCTGGATCGGCTATCGTTAACTTATGAATTATGACCTGGTACTAATAGCTGATAATAATTAAAAGGAGATGACGCCATGAGCTTCGTATCTACTTCTTCTCCCACTGCAGGAGCCGCCATCACAGCTTGGGGGAGCTATGTACCGGAACGCATTCTCACGAACGGCGATCTGGAGCGCATCGTCGACACCAGTGACGAATGGATCGTCCAGCGCACGGGTATCCGTGAACGCCGGATCGCTGCTGAAGGGGAGTTCGCCAGTCATCTGGCGGTCGCCGCCACCCAGGATCTGATGCGCCGCAGCGGCAAGGACGTAACGGATGTCGATCTCATTCTGGCGTGCACGCATACGCCCGATTATCCGCTGCCGGGCGTCGCCTGCCTGGTGCAGCAGCATTTTGGCATTCGCGCGGCGGGCGCGCTGGATTTGAACGCAACATGCGCAGGCTTCGTCTACGGTCTGCATCTGGCCCACGGCCTCATCAAGGCCGGGATGCACCGTAAGGTGCTGGTCGTCGCTTCGGACACCATGTCCAAGGTGACCGATTATACGGACCGGACGACCTGCATCCTGTTCGGAGACGGTGCGGGCGCCGCGCTCGTAGAGGCGGACAGCTCCGGCGACCGTTTCCTCTCCGCCTGTCTCTCCTCGGACGGAAGCGGCGGCCGGATGCTGTACCGGACCGGCTTGTCCGGCTTGCTGGCCGAGCAGGGACAGAGCGCAAACCAGCCGGGGACGATAGTGCAGAACGGCCGCGAGGTATACAAGTGGGCGGTTTCGACGGTACCCGGAGGAACGAGGGAGCTTTTGGCAGGAGCGGGAGTCTCCGTTCAGAACCTCGACTGGTTCGTGCCGCACAGTGCCAATCTGCGCATCGTGGAGGCGATTACGGACCGCCTCGGTTTCCCGATGGAACGTACGCTTACGAGCATGGAGCGGTACGGCAACACCTCCGCTGCCTCTATCCCGCTGGCGCTGGTGGATGCTGCCCAGGAAGGCCGGCTCCGAGACGGGGATCTGGTCGCCCTGTACGGCTTTGGCGGTGGCCTGGTGCAAGCGGGCGTGCTTGTCCGCTGGACTGGCGTCTAACGCCGGCGCAGTGGCTCGGACTGCGGCGAAAGGCCGCCGGGAAAATTCCCGGCGGCCTCGTTCGCGTATCCGCTCCCAGCAGCTGAGCGTGCGGCCGGGCTCCGCGGCATGCCGTCCGCACACGCTCACTACGCACGCCGCCAGACTCCGCGTATCGCCGCTCTCCTCCGCGGCACGCCTTCAGTGCTCGCTCACTCCGCTCGTCGCCAGCCTCTAGCCACGCCAATCGCCTCCGCGGCACCCTCCGCGCTTGCTCACTCAGAGCCGCCAGGCTCCCGGCCCCGCCGCTCGCCTTCGCGGCACGCCGTCCGCGCTCACTCCGGCTCGCAGCCGCCCGCCTCTGCTCTGCCGCCCCGCCTGCCGGGGCAGAGCCCGCGCCGGAGCCATATCCGGCCTGGCCGGCTGCGGAACACACGGCGCAGCCGGTGCCCGGCTATCTTCCCCGCCAGCACCAGCTGATAGCGGCACAGCGCTTCGGCATTGGCGAGGAGAGTTCCCGCCCCCTCCGGTGCACCCAGACCGGCCGCAGCGGCCGTCTCGATGAGCGAAGCCAGCGCCCGCTGGCTTCGCGCAAGCGATTCGAGCAGCTCGAGGCGAAGCTCGTTCTCTCGCTGCACCAGCCGGGGATCAGTCACCGCCGCCTCCGAACATATCTCCGAAGCCGCCGCCCTGCTCGGGCTCGCCGCGGTCCAGCAGCTCCTTCAGATTGCGGGCCAGCCCCTGCTCCATCTTGGTCAGCCCATCGATCGTCTCGATGATCGATTCGTGGATCTCGATGGAGCGGCGGTGGAACGTCTCAGAGCTGTCGAACGCCTCCGGCCGGATGTGGCGCAGGATCCAGCTTTGCGATTTGTCCGCCTCCACCACCTTGGCCTCCAGAATTCCCGCTACCTGCTTCTGAATGCTGACTGCCGCTTCGAGAATGCGCAGCATCTCGTCTTTCCGGTTCAATCAGGCTCCCCCTCTCCTCCCGCTAACCGGCGCAGCCGGTGGGTTCCGCCTCGCTTCTCCCGTCCGTCTGCGCCCCCGGTTTCAATCGTCGTCCTCTTCCTCCTGATTCAGCTCCTTGATCACGAAGGCCAGATTGTCCGCCAAGGCGAATTCCAGGTCCGCCAGACTGTTCAAGTATCCACCCACGCTCTTGGCTACCACCATCGACTGCTCCATCATCCCGTCCGGATCGGCATTCTTGTCGTGCGGGATGGCGATCAGCAGCCGTGCCGCCTGCTCCGCCTCGCTGCGCTTAGCTTCGAGCAGGCGGGCGAGATGCAAATGAGAATTCGCCATATAATGAATGGCCCGCGTAATTTTGCGTTCCACTTGCGGTCCTCCTTCCTGCATTCTGTATGACAGACGAAAGTCTATGAAGTAGTCTAAGAAGTCCTTCGATACGATATGCAGAAGCTTTCTTCCTGGTCTCTGTCCACGTTCCCATTTCCATTTAAGACTCCAGGGGAATGCCAACTCCCTGATACCGGTACCCCATGGCGCGAAACCTTGCAGCGGGCAAGCAATTGCGGGTGTCCAGAAGATGAGGGGTCCTCATCGTACAAACCATCTCTTGCCACGGAAGCATCAAAAATTCTTCCCAGTGCGTCAACAGCAGCAGAGCATCGGAACGAACCGCCGTGTCCTCCCCCCGTTCACAATAAGCAATCGGCAGCTCTTTATTTAAAGCCCGAAACATAGGCATACCTTTTGGATCGTAAACGCTGACGTGAGCACCCATCTCAAGCAAATTCCTAATGAAGAAAGAGGCCTGAGTAGCTCGGGCATCGTCCGTATCCGGCTTAAAGGTCAGACCAAGAATTCCTATTCGTTTTCCGTTCAAACTGAGCAGCATGGCTTGCAATTTTTCAAGGCAATAGCTATGCATTTCTTCATTTGACTGAACAGCCGCTCTGACGATGTCCATCCGGGTACCGTAGCGTCCGCTAGTCGCCAGTAATTCCATTGTGTCCTTTGGGAAGCAGCTTCCGCTCCAGCCGGCGGATACCTGCAAAAATTTGGGCCCAATCCGTGTATCCAATCCCATCCCGTAAGCAACATCCTTCACGTTGGCACCGAGCTTGTCACATAAGCGAGCTACTTCGTTAATGTAACTTACCTTGACGGCTAGAAAAGCATTGGAGACATATTTGATCATCTCGGAGCTTTTGATGTCGGTCTCAAAATACACGGGCTTCGGCTTGTCAGCATCCCCGTACATGAATAGCTTTTCCGGATAATTCCTATCAAGGATAGGCTGAAATAGCCTTCTCAGTCTCTGCCGGGACCTGTCGTCCTCCACACCTACCACAATACGGTCGGGGAAAAGAAAATCGCCGAGAGCAAAGCCTTCCCTTAAAAATTCTGGATTGCTGACAACCGAAAATTGAGTCCCTCTCTGCAGGCCGGATTCCTTCTCCACAAGGAGAGAGAAAAAATCAGCCGTTCCAACAGGAACGGTAGATTTCAGAACAATCGTCGTATGCTGACGGGAATCGAGAACGCGTGCAATGTCTTCCGCCGCCCGCTTTATCCAGGAAAGGTCAGCGGAGCCATCCTCTTTGGAGGGCGTGCCTACACAGATAAAGATAAGCGAAACTCCTTCGAGATCCTGATAAGAAGTCGACGCTCGAAGGGTTTTTCCGCATATTTCCGCTAATAGGGATTGCAGACCGGGCTCATAGATCGGGCTGATTCCTTCATTAATCTGGTCCACCTTGCGTCCGTCCAAATCAATGATAAGCGTATCGTATCCCAGAGCCGCGAACGCAGCACCTGTCACGGTTCCCACGTAACCGGAGCCTATGCACGCTATCTTCATTCTATTTCCCACCTCCCCCTGTGGCTTATGCGTTAGTTTATGCGAGGAAGGTGTCCCTTCCCCGGGCGAACCCCCAGGTGGAGCAAAATCGGCTCTTGTCTCGCCCTCCAAGTCCAAATAAAAGAGAATAGTGAATTCGTTTATAGCGGATAGGAACGATTGTCATATGCTATCGGTAATCGTGACTAGATTCCGTGGTAACAGGCCACCTTGTCCTCTTCCAAGAACGCTTCGAAAAAAGGAGGAGAGCCATTTTGAAGGTAAAGACGGCAATCATTCCGGCTGCGGGATGGGGGACACGTTTCCTGCCGGCGACCAAAGCGGTTCCGAAAGAATTGCTTCCTATCCTAGACAAACCAGCCCTTCAATATGTAGTCGAAGAAGCAGCAGAAGCCGGAATCGAGGAGATTATCATCGTCATCGGACCGAACAAGAAGGCAATTCAAGCGCATTTCACAAGAAACAGCGAGCTGGAAACCGTGTTGATGCACAAAAATCTTACGGATGCTACTGGAGAACTGGATGACCTGCTGGCGAGAATAAACCTCCGATTTGTCATTCAAGAACAAGCACTAGGACTCGGTCATGCGATAGCCTGTGCACGCCCCTTAATCGGCGGGGAACCATTTGCCGTCATGCTTGGCGATATGGTAGGCGATAGCAGATGGAACGCAACAAGACAGTTGATCGACGCCTATAATGAGCTGGAGCGACCGATTGTCGCGGTGGAAAGCGTACCTTGGTCGGAGATCGAAAAGTTCGGAATCGTCGAGGGCATTCGGGTGGGACGGCGGTTAATGGAAATCCAATCCCTTGTCGAGAAGCCCGCTCCGCCCGCTCCTTCGAACTATGCCATGATGGGCCGATATATCTTGGAGCCGGCTATCTTCGATATTCTGGAGGCAACGCCACCGGGACGGAATGGAGAGATTCAACTGACCGACTCCCTGCAAACTTTAGCAGGGCAAGAACGTATCTATGCTTACGAGACAGAGGGGAAATTCTATGATGTCGGTGACAAATTAGGATACTTGAAGGCAACCGTGGAAAAATCGCTGCAGCATGCGAAGCTTAAAGAAGAGTTTGCGCAGTATCTTTTCAACATGGACGCGGGTCTAATAAAATCCCTCACTAGAGAAGAGTTGAATAGCGATGACGAACATTTTAGTTACGGGAGCTGCAGGGTTTCTGGGATCCCATTTAGCCAAAGAACTGGTGGCGGCCGGGCATAAAGTGATCGGAATCGACAACTTCTCTTCGGGCAAACCTTCGAATCTTCACGAAATCTCCGGATACCCGTCCTTTCTTCTTCTGACCCTTGATGTTGCTAAGCCTTCTATCCTCCATCAGGAAGAATTACAAGGGATTGAAGAGATCTACCACTTGGCCTCTCCCGCATCCCCTAGGGATTACCAGCGTAATCCCTTCGCCACCATAGCAGCCAATACAGCCGGAACCAGCCATATGCTGGAACTTGCCGCCAAGAACGGAGCCAAGCTTGTCTATGCAAGCACCAGTGAAGCCTATGGGGACCCCGAGGTGCATCCGCAGCCCGAGGAATACAAAGGGAATGTGAATACATGGGGTCCAAGGGCATGTTACGACGAATCCAAACGATTAGGGGAAGTTTATTGCTACGAATATCATCGCCAGATTCAACTGCCCGTAAAGGTAGCGAGGATCTTCAACACATATTCGGGGGGACTACGCAACGACGACGGACGCGTCATCTCAAACTTTGTTACGCAGGCATTGAACGGAGAGGATATCACGGTATACGGAAACGGCTCCCAAACCCGGTCCTTTTGTTACGTAACCGATACGATTCGCGGACTGATCACTCTGATGGAGAAGGATGCAGCGAATGGCCAAATTATCAATATAGGGAATGACACGGAGTACTCGATTCTTGACATCGCCCATCTGGTCAAGGAGTTGACCGGTTCCTCCAGCAGAATCACCTTCCATCCGCTGCCACAGGATGACCCTCAGCTGCGCCGTCCTTGTTTGACCAAAGCCCGGACTTTACTGGGATGGGAGCCAGTGGTGACTCTTCGGGAAGGGCTTCTCCGAACTATTGAAGCATATTGTTCTCAGATGGGCCGCTGAAGGCGTTTTACGGCAAAACCAGTACGGGGCATATCGATCCTGCCCCCTGCTGGTTTTTTTATTGTCCTATTGTTTGAAGCAGCAAGCGCAAGCGCTCCTCTTCCACGCTAAATTCGGTAAGGGCATTCATTTCCGACCCGATCAAATAGTGGTAGTCCAAGCCCACTTGCCGGCTAATATTCCAAAAATACCTCTTCACAAAGTTTCTTGGAAACAGTTCGATGACCTTTGTATCCGGCCGGCAAAAAACAAGATTGGTCAAGCCAGCTCCATGGCAGGATACAATGCACTTAGCTAAGGCGAACATCCCAATTTGCTCCTTAAAGGGCATCCCCTCTAAAGAAACGGTCTGAAAGCCTCGCTCCGTCAACACACGGCGTATAGCCTCCTCGTTCGCCAATCTACGGTGTCCCGCCCGGGAACGAGTCACATAGAGCTTTTGATCATTAATCAAAGAATGATCCTGATCCGTCAAGAATGCATTTCTAAGAAACCGGCATGCCCAGCCAGGATACCCTATGGCCATTGGAGGAGTCGTCGTCACCAGACGTTTGGCGCAGAGATGAAGCCGGTCATGAGTATGAATCCGCATTTCCGGCTCAATGCCTAGATGGTCCAAGGTTTCCTGCTGAAAAGCCAGCCCGTCCTGGTTGACAATATAACGATCGATACGGATTCCGTTGCGGCGTATCAAATAGAGCCTCGGTAGAACGTCAAACATCCAGTGAAAGTAATTGGCACTGAATACGAATGCCAAATTGGCCGCCGTCCCGTCAAATCTTTCAAGAGGGTAGGGGATCCACTCCTTTAAGAGAGGATGTGCCGAGCCGTAAACAAGCCCCTTCACCGGATCCCAGTCCCACGACATATCCCCCATCAAACGATGGTCCGATGTAAGGACAGCCCCATTCTTGCCGTAAATCCTTCCTTCTTTAACGACAGCCGTAAAACCAGGAGGCTGCGTATGAGACGGGGTTTGAAAGCATACGGGAGGAGCTGGCTGCCCCCCTTTACTCTCTTGTCCACTGGCTTCGGCATCGTCTTCTGTCTCCCAGTAATAGCGCTTCAACCGCCGCCCGCCGAAGCGGCGAGCTATCCACTCTTTTGTTGAACGGACTAGTTCTGGGGGAGAACTGCCGAAGGTTGTTCGCCTCGCAATAGATACTCCTTTCCTGTGCTTCTTCAGGCGATAGCTCGTTCCCCTGCCTCTCCTCCTGCCGGCCGGCTTTCTTCTTCCTTTTCTTCTCGAACTCACTCAGTCTCCCCCCCGACAGAAGAATTCAACTTAATTTGGCGGCGGTCAGCAGCCGGCTCAGAAGCCCGGGATCCATATGGAAGTCGGACGCGCCGGCCCAAGAAACAACCGCCTGTGGACGATCTTTTCCGATCAGGTAATAATAATCCAGCGCATTGTGGCTGCTTAGCATCCAGTAGTAACCAGGCGTATAGCTGGGGGCGAACAACTCAAACACCTTAGTCCCCGGCATGCAGAATGCAAGATTGGCTAAGGCCGCCCCGTGAGGAGCTACTATCGCTTCCGCATTGGCAAATAGCCGAATCTGCTCGTCAACCGTCATGTACTCGGGAGTGATGGTCGTAAACCCATAGGAAGCAAGCAAGCGAACGATCTCCTCTTCGTTGATAAGCCGTCGCTGTGCTGCATGGGCCCTGCTGATATAGAGTCGTTTGTTGCCCCGCTTGGAAGGCGCTCTGTTCTCCAAAAATGCTTGACGGAGAAACTCAACCGCCCATTTGGCGTATGCGATTGGCAGCGGATAATGATTGTCCGTCCAGGTGAATCGGCTGGTTAATGAAGGGACGACAAGCCTTCTGGCTTGCAAATGGAAGCGATTGTGGGTGTAGATGACCTGATTAAGCGGCACCCCCATTAGCGACAGCGTCTCGTTTTGAAAAGCCGGAGCACCATCCCCGCAAATGATATAGCCATCGATCGCCCGGCCGCTGTAGCTAAGCAAACCTAATCGCGGCAAGACGTCCAGCATCCAATGGAAGTAATTACCGCTGCTAAAATAAGACAGAACACCAAGAGTTTGATCGGTCTTCGTCAAGCTGTGCCCTTCCCATTTGTGAAACACGGAATGCCGCCGGTTCATGATGTAATCCCATGTAAACTCCCAAGAGACATCGGCCAGAAGCTTATGATCGGGAGTTATGACAACGCCGTTCTTCCCCCAGACACGGCCATGCTTGACAACGGCGACGAATGCCTCGGGCGAATAAGCGCTCCGTTGCTGGAAATGGCCATGCACGGGACTGTCCAATCCTTTTGCTTCTGAGTAGACGGCTTCTTCTTCCGGATGAATGACTTGCAAATACTTGGATGGAGGATCGCCCGACTGCTTACTCCGGACCCATTCTTGAGTAGACAGGACGCTTTCTCTCGGGCAAAACTCGCGTGATTTGTTCCGTCTTTCCTTGCGCCCGTGTTTCCTCTCTCTTCTTTTTCTTCTTTCGCTTTTTCGGCTGTCTTCTTGCTTCTCTTTGTTTTTGTCATGGGGCAACTGCCTTTCCTCCCTTCCGTGGCACTAGCCGACTACATCCTATGCAGGGCAGAGGCTAACCTCCTAGTCATCCATCTTGATGACCCCAGGATGTGCTATCGTCCAATAGAAACGGGAGTTATCCGGTCGTTTTGTTGCATACGTCCAAGCAGGACCATTCCCTATTACATAGACTGATCCATGTATATCCCGGGAAAGGTGGGCTGCTCCTGAATGCACCGGTCGAACAACCAGGGCTTTCCAAGCTGTCTGTCATTGGGCTTGGCTATGTAGGGCTGCCGCTGGCTTTGCATTTTTTGGAGAAAGGATTTGAGGTGCGGGGAATCGATTCCGACTCATCTAAAGTGGAAGCATTGGCCAAGGGAGTAAGCTACTTGCCGGATGTGCCGGACAATCAGATAGATGCCGCTATACGCTCGGAACGTTTCCTGGCTACCAGCGATTATTCCGCCGTGGAAAACTCAGACGCAGTAGTGATCTGTGTGCCTACTCCTCTTAACTCCGACCATACGCCGGATTTGCGTTATCTTCACACGGTTTGCCGTCAGCTGGGCGGGCATCTGCAAACCGGCCAGCTGGTCGTCCTGGAAAGTTCCTCTTACCCTGGGACGACAAAGGAAGTTCTTCTGCCCATGCTGGAACAGCAGGGCTTTCGTGTTGGAGAGGATCTCTTCCTTGCCTACTCACCCGAACGGATTGACCCCGGAAACAAAGCCTACACGGTGGAACAGATCCCCAAAGTGGTAAGCGGGGTAACAGCTGCATGCCGTGCGCGCATCGTCCAGCTGTACGGGCAGGCGTTCGAGCATGTAGTGCCCGTATCCTCAACTGAAACAGCTGAAATGGTGAAAATGCTTGAGAACACGTACCGGTTCGTCAACATCTCTCTGATTCATGAGCTCTTGCTAGTCTGCGATTCTATACATGTGGACCTATGGGAGGTAATAAGAGCGGCAAGCACGAAGCCTTACGGCTTTTCACCCTTTTTTCCGGGACCCGGGATAGGAGGGCATTGCATTCCCGTCGACCCCCTCTATCTTCAATGGAAAGCGAAGCAGCTGCAGATTGAATTAAGTCTCATTGCGGAATCGGAGCGCATCAATAATCGAATGCCTGAGTATGTTGCGGGAGAGATCCTGCGGCTTCTTACCGGCGCCCGTTCCGTTCTGGTCTACGGAGTGACCTATAAAAGAGATATCAACGACGTTCGGGAATCACCGGCTCTAAGGATCCTTGAGGTCTTGAGCTCCTCCGGTGTCAATGTCCGCTATCATGACCCCTATGTGCCGGAAATCGAGCTGCATGGCCAGCGTTTCCGAAGCGTCGATCTATCGGAGGATCAACTCAGCCAGGTGGAAGGAGTCGTTATTCTTACGGATCATACCGTTCTTCCCGTGCAGTTCCTACTCGACCATGCCAGCTGGGTTTATGACGCACGAAATGCTACGGAAGGCTATAGTGGAGAGGCCAGGATATTCCGGTTGGGAGGAAGAGTCTGCCCATGAAGGTATTAGTAACCGGAGGAGCCGGTTTCATCGGCTCCCATCTCGTAGAGGCGTTGCTTTCAGGAGGACATCAGGTGGTGACGATCGACGACTTGTCGGCCGGCAGCGAGCGGGTCTTCTTTGGCGAAGCAAGCCGTGACGGCCATATCTTCGTACAAGGAAAAGTCGAAGACAGACGATTGATGGAAGAATTGATGCAATCGGTTGACCTGGTCGTTCACCTCGCGGCAGTTTTGGGAGTCAAAACTTGCGTCGAAAACCCGCTTAAGGTAATCGAAGGCAATTTGGATGGAACCCGAAATGTTCTGGAGCTGGCATTGGCCAATCAGGTTAAGGTTGTGTTCGCCTCTACCTCCGAAATCTACGGAAAAAGCGAGCAGCTGCCTTACAAGGAAGATTCCGACCGCGTCTTGGGATCTACGTTTAAAAACAGATGGTGTTACGCGACAGCTAAAGCTCTAGAGGAGCATCTGTGCGTCGGATATGCAGGAAGAGGGCTGGCTGTCACGATCGCCCGTTATTTCAATGCCTACGGTCCCCGTGCCGCCTCGTCCCCATATGGCAATGTAATCCCCAAGTTCATTACAGCGGCCTTGAGGGGAGAACCGATTCCAGTCTATGGGGATGGAACGCAGTCCCGCTGCTTTACTTATATTGACGATACAATAAGAGGGACATTGCTCAGCATGGAGGCACGACACAACGGAGAGGTATTCAATATAGGCAGCAATCAGTCCGTCACCATCATGCAGCTGGCTCAGAAGATCAAGATTCTTACCGGCTCCGACTCGCCAATTGTCCGCATTCCTTATCGGGAAGCGTTGGGAGAGCATTATGAAGACACCCCTAACCGCATTCCTGATCTAACTAAATCTTCCCGTGTACTTGGATTTAGTCCCTCTGTTGAGTTAGAGGAGGGCTTGCTTCGAACGATTGCCTGGTATCGTGCCAGGCAGGAAGACGAATAAAAAAGCAAAGAAAACAGCGAAGCGGAACAAACCTGCCCCTCCTGGCACTGGCTTGTTCCGCTTCGGCATGCTCCCGCTCGTTTCAAAGCCGGGCCAGGCGAAGAGTCTCTTGCAGCTTCGATAAAGACACTCGGTAAGGGGAGGAAATCTCGGCGGCCTCTGCTTCGCCGATGAGATAATAGTAGTCCGCGTCCACATGATTGCTGAGAACCCAAAAATAATTGATGACATGGTTCGGAGACAGGAATTCAATCACGGTAGTACCTGGTGAGCAAAAAGCGAGATTCGCCAGACCGGCGCCGTGGGGAGCCACAATCGCTTCAGCATGGGCAAACAGATCTGCCTGCCGGGCAACAGACAATGTTTCCGCCAGCACCTTGGTAAATCCGTACTCGGCCAGCAGACCGAGCACCTCTTCCTCGTTCTCAATATTGCGCTCGGAATTGGCCCTGCTTATATAAAGACGCTTCTTTTCCCCGCTTCGGATTTTGGCCGGAAGAAAGGACCGGCGCAAAAAGTTGCAGGCCCATTGGGGATACGGATACATAGCGGTCATGATAACGGAAGGAACGATAAGCGTCTGGGCCAGCATATGGAAATTCTGATGAGTCAAGCAGCGCTGGCTTTGAGGAATCCCCAGCTTTTCCAATGTTTCCTCTTGATAAGGAGCCAGATAAGGTCGGTTGAAGATGTATTTGTCCGGTTGCAGACCCGATATCCGGATTAACTCGATTCGGGGAAGCACGTCAAACAGCCAGTGGTAATAGTTCTGGCTTGCGTAAAAGGTTAGCACCGCCGCGATCCCCGCGTATGGTATAGGCTCCTCCCCCTCCCACCGCTCAAAAACGGAGTGCTGCTCCCCGACGATAACCCGGTCGCCTCCCCATTCCATAGAAACATCAGCGAGCAGCATATTGTCCTCGGTGATGACCGCGCCGCCCTCCCCCCATAAACGGGCATTCTTCAGAACTGCCGCGTAGTAGGACGGCGAACACATAACAGAAGCGGTGAAATAGGGATGCGGAACAGGTTCCACCGTTTTCGCTTGGTGATATTCTCTTGTTTCTCCGCAAACAAATTCGCGCAGCCACTGACCGGCAATTCGTGCGGAGGGAGATGCTGAGAAATACTCTCTAGCCGACCTGTAAAACCCTTTAGGACCCGACGCTCCTTCAGACGAATATAGTCTGGCTTCTTTCCTCCTAGCCCCCTTTCTCTTCCCACCAGCCATTTTACGTCCTCCTCTTCAGATGAATCTCCGCTTCGCCGGCGCTCCCTCGCTATTTGCGTCTCTTTTTAAGCAGATGGGCGGCGTGTGCAAGGGAATCGAAAGTGCCGGCGTCTATCCACCAGCCCTTCAGAATGTCATACTGAAGCTGGCCAGCCTTCGCATACAGATTGTTGAGATCCGTGACCTCCAGTTCGCCTCGCCGGGAAGGAGCAAGCGTTCGGATCCAGTCGAACACTCTAGCGGTATACAGGTAGATTCCCGTCACACAATAGACCGAACGAGGGTTTCGCGGTTTCTCCTCAATTCGAACGATTCTTCCTTCTTCGAGAACAGGGACTCCATAACGAGAGGGATCGTCAACCTTCTTAATGAATACTCTCGCCCCGACTCCCTGTTGCCGATAAGCTTCCAAACAGTCCGTTAGCGAATCTTCGAACAAATTGTCCCCGAGCAGGACGAGAAAAGCTTCCGTCGGCTGGACGAAGCCTTCCGCCAAAGAAAGTGCCTGGGCCACGCCCCCTGGTTCTTCCTGGATCCGATAGGTTAAGCTTACTCCCTCCTCCGAGCCGCTTCCCAAATAGGAAATGAACGCGCCAGCGGCCTGCCTGCTTGTGACTAGGAGAATGTCGCGAATCCCCGCCTCCCTCAGCTTTTGAATGCCGTACAGGATCATAGGCTGTCCCCCAATAGGGAGCAGATGCTTGTTATACAGCTTTGTCAGGGGATACAGCCGTCTCCCCGTACCCCCTGCAAGAATAATGCCCTTCAACACCATCCCCCCTAAGTTGACGGCTCCTCGATCAGGGAGTTTGGATCGAATCCCCACTTATCGACAAACTTTTTGTAGCTTTCCCGAACCAGATGCGCTCTTTCCTTGGAATCCATCTTCAAAAAGGTCGCACTCCCATGGTGGTGCACGATGACATCCCCGCTGATCATCAAGCGGTACCCGGCCTTACGGGCGCGGTAGCAATAATCGTCATCTTCGTAGTGACCCGGGGAATAACGCTCGTCGAGCAGCCCGATTCTCTCCATAAGCTCCCGGGAGAACAACATGCAGAACCCGACCAATCTCTCGGTTGTCACGTACTTCCCCGGATCTTGCTTGTTGTAGGCGGCTGCTGCTTCCTGATAGCCTTCTATCGTTTCATATTCCGGGTTACGCTGCTGCCGGCCGCTGATGTAGTTGGTGTAAGGCCCCACTATGCCGATATCGGGGCTGCTGGCGAGACAGGCAAGCATATTGTCCAGCCAGTTCGGCCCCACCACAATGTCGTTGTTCAGTAAGAGCAAGTGGTCTCCCGCCGCAATTCGGAGCCCCCAATTGACGGCAATGGGAAACCCCCGGTTGTTCGGAAAGGAGATGACCATCAGGTTCTCTTCCCTGCAATACTGGAGAGTTCCGTCGTCGGACCCGTTATCCACCACAATAATTTCATAAGGAGAATGCGTGTGAGACCGAATGGAAGCGACACATTCTCTTAACAAGTACAGGCCCTGGAAGGTAGGAATAATGATGCTCGTCAAACCCATTGGCTATCCCCCCACAAAGTCTCGCTTGCGCAATTGGTCTTCGTAATTCAGGCGATCTCCGTTCCGCTGCAAGGCTTCCGCCAACGCTTCAATTGAATCTCCTTGAAACAGACTGTCATGCGACAGGGAAGCTTTCCTGCTGCTGGCTGTCCTGGCGGAAGAAACTATCTTCACCTTGCCTGGTGCAGCTATCTTCAGCGGCAGCTGAAGAGCCCGCCCATGCGCCTTCGCCGGAACGGCCAAGGCGGAATAGCCGATCGACTCGACAGCGTGGCGGGATAAGGCATGAGGGACGTTGACCAGCGAGTTGGCTTTCAGGTCGGGCCTGCCCAATCCCAAGTTCAAAAACTCCTGCACGACCCACTCAGGATGACGCTGCTGGAACAAGGGCAGGAAAGAGCTCGCGTCATTGAGCACGACGTCCGTGCCCTTTTCCAGCTCCAAGAAGAAAGGGAGCAGCTCCTCCGCAGTAATCCGGACTTTGTCTTCAAGAAAGAGCAGCTTGTCGGCGGGAGATGCCTTCGCGCCTATGGCGCGTCCGACATCAGGGCCCAATTGGTTGGGAAAGTGGATGATGACGGGGCTGCTCTTGTCCTTTCGCAGCTGCAGCAGCTGTCTTTCGGGAAGCTCATGGGCGATGACGACAATATCCTCTTGAAGCAAGAGACGGTGCAGCTGCCTCAAGATCGAATAGCCATGCCGCAAGCCATCGTTAACGTTCAACACTACACCCGCTCGACAATCGGCTGGAACCGGGAGCCACTGGTCGTTCCGCAGACGGGATTTCAGGCTGTATCCTCTGACGAACTTCACAGCGGTTTCCTGATAGACGGGCGGATGCAGCACCCATTTTTGTTTTTCGCGATACCATTCGTTCCATAATCCGCTCAGCTCGGTGCGCATCCTTTCCTTGCTCCAATGCTTCTTACGAGCCTTCTTGCCGTATTTTTTCCCGGCCTCGTAGGCCTTGGCGGCAAGCTGAGAATAACTTTCGCCTTGGTTCCGGTCGTTTGTCATCCCTTCCTCACCTCACTAGTTTCCGCATTCTCTTATCGTCCGCCATCTCTCCGCGGTTATCGGTTTGTTGAATGTACCAGTGGATGGCCTCCAAATGATCTCCAATAATGAGCGCTTTGACGGGATCGCGCCGCCCTCTCTTCAAGGGATTGGGTTTGCCTACGTCAACAAAGATCGGCGTGCGAATTTTTAACCCCTTCAGAAAAGCCGCCGCTTGGGCTTTCGGAGGAACCGCCAGCAGCGAAGAGCCTATGATCTCTACGGCCTTTTTACTGATAGCGTGAGGAATTGCCGTCAAGGACGCTCCTTTCAGCTCGGGATGACCCAGCATGACATTGAAGGCATGCTTCGAAAGGACAACGGGATGGACCTTTTTTCGTTTGACGCCTCCGTTGTAACGGTTCAGTGCCACATCCGCCCCTCGTTGAATCGCCCAGATGAAGGGCTTTAGCTTTTCTTTGGGGATGACGATATCCCCGTCCAGAAACAGCAGGATCTCTCCCTTGGCGTGTTCTGCACCTATGCTTCTGCCGACATCGTGGCCGAGCGGTTCCTCGTAATGATAGACTCTCGCCCCCATGGACTCGGCAATTTTCGAAGATCCATCCTTGGACCCGTTGGCCACCACGATCACTTCGGTACGAGGATGTATGCTGTATGCCTCACTAATGACAGCAGCCAGTGTTTTTTTCTCGTTCATGACAGGTATGATAACGGACACTTTCGGATGATCAGGGTTGCTTCGCCGCAACAGTGCACTAGGTTTCTGAGTGTTGCGGGTTTTTGTCCTTTTGAGCAATCGTCTCAACTCCTAGGGCAGCCCTTAGTTTTTCTCCCATTTTATGAATACTGGTTTATTCTGCAACGGCACTTGTACCGGAAGATGGGACATATAGCCGTTAGGAAGACAGAAATACCCAATCCGTGCCATCCAGTCTTACACGGGAAACAGCCTGTCGAGAAATTCTCGACAGGCTGCCGTTCTATACTCGTGTTAAATTGGGATCGCGGATTACCCGCCGATGGCAATCCAGGTGAAGAAGCCTTCGGCGTCCCCGGCCGGCTTGGTGCGAACGATCTCCAGGACGGCCCCGTCCGGCTGCCGCTCCTTAAGAACGGCAAAACAGGCGGAGTGGCTGGTCGTTGCCACGAGGACATATTGGTCGTTCGCGAAGGGTTCAGGAAACTCCAGCGTGACCTGAACCATCTTTTCCTTGCCGCTGAATTGAAACGACTCCGTCCCGAACTGCTGCAGCGCGTTCGCCTGGGCGCTTGTCGTCCGAAGGACCGCTGGCTTCTCCACAGGGGCCTCCACCGGCTCCTCAGCGGCTGCCCGCCGGTCCGCCAGCTCCAGCAGCTCCTCCGACAGGTGATGCCTGCCAATCGCCCCCGGTTGAATATGCGCCGCCTGCACAGAAGCCGGCTTGAGGTGCCGGCCGTTGACGGACTCGGTCTCCAGGTGCTCCTCCTTCACGGAGCGCAGCCGGATATGCTCACTGAAGATCGAGCCTGCCGCCAGATGCTCGCCGGTTACGGATTCGAAGGCGATCGTTTCGCCGGTCACCGATCCGTGCGCCAGATGGCGGAACTGGACGCTGCCGGGCTTCAGATGCCGGGAGGCTACCGCCTCCGCGGCCAGATGGCCGCCTTCCACCGATTCGGCGGCCAGCTTCCGCCCCGTAACGGCCTCGTCGGCCAGATGCGCCGTCCCGACCGCTTCAGCCGCCAGAATCCTTTCCGACACGCTTGCTTCCGCCAGCTGATCCGCGCCGATTGCGCCGAATTCGAGATGGCGTCCCTGAATGACACCCTCCCGGATATGGCGGCTCTGGATGGAACCGGGCCCAATATGCTTGCCGGTTACCGCGTCGGTTTGAAGTTTACCGGCCGTGACGGCACCGTCCGCCAGCTTCTCCGCCGTGACCGCGGCATCCGCCAGATGGTGCGCATCCACGCTGGCTTCGCCAAGCGTCCTCCCGCTTACGCTGGCGTCGGCAAGCGCCGTCTCCGTGACGCTCTCCGGCGCCAGCTTGGCGGCCGTTACCGAGGCCTCGCCGAGATGCTCGGTCTGCACGGCTTCCGGCAGGAGCTGCGGCGTCCCTACGCTGCCCTCCGCGAGATGCTCGTGCTGCACGGCTGCTGCGCCGAGATGCCGCGACTGCACCGATTCCTCGGTGAGATGCTCCTCTCCGACAATCCCTCTTGCGAGATGCCGTGACTGCACCGATTCCGCGCCGAGCTTCTCCTCTGTTACGCTCTCCGGCGCGAGCTTGTCGGCCGTCACCGAGCTTGCCGCGAGGTGATCCGCTTGCACCGCATCCGCCACGAGCTGCTCGGGGCCTACGCTCGCCTCCGCGAGATGCTCCCGCTGCACGGCCGCCGCGCTCAGATGCCGCGACTCCACCGACTCCTCAGCGAGATGCTCCCGCTGTACAATGCCGCCGGCGAGATGCCGCGTCTGCACCGATTCCCCACCGAGCTTCTCCTCCGTCACGCTCTCCGGCGCGAGCTTCTCAGCCGTCACCGAGCTTGCCGCGAGGTGATCGGCTTGCACCGCGTCCGCCACGAGCTGTTCGGGGCCTACGCTCGCCTCCGCGAGGTGCTCCCGCTGCACGGCTGCCGCGCCGAGATGCCGCGACTCCACCGATTCCTCGGCGAGATGCTCCCGCTGCACGATGCCGCCGGCGAGATGCCGCGTCTGCACCGATTCCGCGCCGAGCTTCTCCTCCGTTACGCTCTCCGGCGCGAGCTTGTCGGCCGTCACCGAGCTTGCCGCGAGGTGATCGGCATGCACCGATTCCGCCACGAGCTGCTCGGGGCCTACGCTCGCCTCCGCGAGATGCTCCCGCTGCACGGCTGCCGCGCTCAGATGCCGCGACTCCACCGCCTCCTCGGCGAGATGCTCCCGCCCTACGATGCCGCCGGCGAGATGCCGCGACTGCACCGACTCCGCGCCGAGCTTCTCCTCCGTCACGCTCTCCGGCGCGAGCTTGTCGGCCGTCACCGAGCTTGCCGCGAGGTGATCGGCTTGCACCGCGTCCGCCACGAGCTGCTCGGGGCCTACGCTCGCCTCCGCGAGATGCTCCCGCTGCACGGCCGCCGCGCTCAGATGTCGCGACTCCACCGACTCCTCGGCGAGATGCTCCCGCTGTACGATGCCGCTGGCGAGATGCCGCGTCTGCACCGATTCCGCGCCGAGCTTCTCCTCCGTCACGCTCTCCGGCGCGAGCTTGTCGGCCGTCACCGAGCTTGCCGCGAGGTGATCCGACTGGACGGCAGAAGGCACGATTTGCGCCGTCCCTACACTTTGCCCGGAGAGATGCTGCTGCTTGATAATCGCCGCTCCAAGATGCCGGGATTGGACGGCCTCTTCGGCGAGATGCTCCTGCCGCACAATACCGCCTGCCAGATGCCAGGTACGGACCGCTTCCGCTCCCAGTTTTTCCGCCGTTACGCTGCCCGGAGCCAATTTCTCTCTGGTTACCGCTTCCTCCGTCAGATGACCGTTTTGCACCGCATAAGGCGCGAGCTGACCGGCACCGACGCTTTCCTCGGCGAGATGCCAAAGCTTGATTGCCGCCGTTCCGAGATGCCGCGATTGGACCGCTTCCTCGGCGAGATGCTCCTCGTGTACGATTCCGTTTGTGAGATGAACCGCCTTTACCGATTCCTCGCCGAGCTTGTCGGCCGTCACACTTCCGGGCGCCAGCTTGTCGGCCGTCACCGCCTGTTCAGCCAAATGCCGATTTTGCACCGCAAATGAGGAAATATGCGCGGTCTCTATACTTTTCTCAGCCAGATGCTCTTGACGGACGGAGGAAAACCCCAGATGCCGGGATCGAATCACGTCTCCCCCCAAATGATGCTCCTGGACGGCTCCAAGCCCGAGGTGCTGGGAAGTAACCGATTCGACATTCAGCTTCTCCGCCGTTACGGATCCCGGTGCCAGCTTGTCGGCCGTCACCGCGTAATTGGCCAGCTTTTCGGTTGTTACCGCGTCCGCGGCAAGATGGAGCTCGGCGACGGCTTTGTCAGCCAGGTGCTTCCCGATCACGGCGCTGTCGGTCAAATGGCGGCTTTCCACCGCTCCCGGCGCCAGCTTGGCACTTGTGACCGATTCGTTCGCGAGATGGCCGGCAAGCACTTCTCCCTTCCGAATCTTCTCGGCAATGACCGAACCGACAGCCAGATGCTCGGTCCCGATGATTCCTTTCCCCAGATGGCGGGCCTGCACGGCCTCTTCCTGGAGATGACGATCCTGTACGGCATCCGGGCGCAGATGCTTGCCGCTGATGAATTCCACATCCAGCTTGTCGGCCGTGACGGCACCCGGGGCCAGCTTAGCGGACGTAATGGCATAATCCTGGATAGTCCCCGTACCAACCGCCTTCTCTTGCAGATGCTCTTTGCCAACCGATTGCAGCCCCAGATGACCCGTTTCCACGGAGCGCTGCTGCAGATGGTCCCCGCTGACCGACTGCGGGGACAGCTTCTGGCTGTTCACGCTGCCGTCCGTCAGATGCTCGGTACCGATGGACGCTTCTTTGATCTTGTTTGTTCCGATGGCGCGATCCGCAATTTTTTCTCCCGTCACGGCATGCCGGTCCAAGTGGAACGTCTTGATGACGTCCGAAGGCAGGTGGAACCCTTTTACCGCATCGGGACGGATATGATGGGAATCGATGCTCTCTTCCTTGAGCTTTTCGCCCGAAACTGAACCCGGGGCCAGCTTCTCCAGTGTGACAGATTCCTTGGCCAGATGGTCCGCATGAACCGCTGCGGATGCAAGATGCTCGGCCGTCACCGTCTTTACTTCCAGATGCTGCGAACGGACGGCGCGGGGCGCCAGCTTCTGCTCCGAAACGGCGTTGGCCTCCAAATGGATCGTCTGCACAGCATCCGGCGCGAGCTTGCTGCTCGTTACCGCAGCCTGAACGAGATGACTGCTGCCGACGGATTCGGCGCGCAGATGCAGCGAAGCGACCGCCCCTGGAGCCAGCTTCTCCGACAGGACCGCCTCGTTCCCGAGCTGCCTGGCCGTCACGGCTCCAGGTTGAAGATGTTCCGTACCGACCGACCGGTCCTGCAATTGACGAGGACCGACGGAGTGCTCGGCGATTTTGGATTCAATGACGGCATCCTGCTGGAGATGCTCGGACTGGATCGTACCGGGCGCGACATGCTGGCTTCTTACGGCCTCCCGCTGCAGATGCGCCTGCGAGATGCTTTCCAGACCCAGCTTCTCGGTCGTCACCGCCCCGCTGCGCAGCTTCTCGGTCGTCACCGCATTGTCCGCCAGCTTGGCGGAACCGATGATCTGATTGGCCAGATGCACGCTTTGAATCGTGCCGCTCTTGATCTTGTCTCCCGTCACCGCTTGATCCTGCAGCAGCTCGGTCGTCACCGCCTGCTCGTGCAGGTGGCGGGTGTCGATGGACGCTTCCGCAATCTTGGTCGAATCGATCGTACCGTTGGCGAGCTTGGAGGAGGTTACGCTGTTGTCTGCCAGCTTTTCTCCTGTGACAGCTCCATCGTGCAGTCGGCTGCTCGTCACAGCCCCGGGGGCGATATGAGGTTCCTGCACCGCTCCTTCCGCCAGCTTGGCGGCCGTGACGGCCTTCTCCTGCAGCTTCGCAGCGGAGACGGCATGATCGGCCAGCGTCTCTACCGTCAGACTTCCCGGCTTGATCTTCGAAGAGTCGATCGCCTTGTTGGCAATCTTCTCGGGTGTGACGGAGGCATCCTGCAAATCGTCTGTGAAGATGATGGGCGTATTCGGCGCTTCATCACGGCGCTGCAAAATGGCGGCCGGATCTTGGCGGGGAGGCAATAGGGGATGAGGCGCTGTGCGCTCTTGTTGGTCTTCCCGCTCGGTTCCTTTCTCCGTAAGCGGCCCCTGCCTCGGAACGGCAGGTCCCGTTACCTTCTCTTCAAGTTTGGGAGCAGGAGGCAGGGCAGCCGGTTCAGCGAACTCCCTATCCAGTCCCTTCACTTCCTCCAGTTCATTCAAGTCTTGCGACATTTCGTATTCATCCAGTCCTTCCATTTCCTCGAACGCGGTGCTTGACAGCATGGCCTTCGACCGTCCGTCTGCGAACTTGGCTGAGAGTTCCGACTGCGGCTTGGGCGATAAGCGGCTTCTGCGCCCGCGCGGCGAGTCCGGACTCTTCTTCTCTTCCGCCTCTTTCTTCAGAGGCTGTTTGTCGGGAGAAGCAGCAAGCGGTTGTTTAGCCTCCTTCTTGTCCCTGCTCCTCTCCGACTCATCCATCCAGCCGAGCTCGAACAAATTAGCGTCCAACCGTGTACCCCGCTCCCGCTCCTTCTGTCCCCGTGCGGACGAAGTCGATGGCTTGCGCTTCTTCATAGCGAAACTCCTTCCTGCATTTGCCTAGTCTTGTGTACCATATGCTCCACCGCTCACAATGGTCACCAGCCTGCTCAGAAAGGAACCGAGGATAGGCTTGTCCGGTGCGGCCGCATCCTCGTCATGACGCGAAGCTCCCGGAATGCGACACTCCGGGAGCCCTGTTTCAGAGCAGCTTGCGCAGTCCTCTCACATACTTGTTAATAGTCTGACTTGAGGGAACCGGAATACGCCCCGTCCCCGCCCGCTTGCCGAGCCGGAGCTTACGGATGACAGGATAAGGAATCAGGAGCAGCGCAAAGAGCAGGTGACGGTCCTGGATACTGAGCTGACGATGTTTGTGGTACAGCCGGACAGCCTCGAGAGTGCGCTCCGCATCCCACCCGCAGTTGCGGTGAAGCAGGTGGGCAAGGTCGCTCATCCGAGGGGAGTGGGAGCTGTTCTCGAAGTCGATCATATGGAGTCTCCGCTGGGAATCTAACACCAGGTTCGGATAATTGTAGTCGCCGTGCGTGAAGGCCCCTGCGTCCTTCTCCTTCTGCACAGCCTCCTTCGCGAGCGGATCGTTCAGCCGTTCAGCCGCGAGGTCACACATGGCGAGCAGCCGGCTGATGTTGAGCTCTTTCTCCAGTCGCTGCCTATACTGCTCCACTTGGTGCTGCAGACCATCATAACGCAAACGCGAAGGGGGAGCGTCCGCTGTGTCCAGCCCTTCGGCAGTACGATGGAAGCGGGCGAGCAGGGCGACTGCTTGCCGCCACTCCTTCTTCTTTTTTAGTCTCGGCGGACGGCCGTTGATCCACTTCGTAAGCATATAGTAGGTGCCGTCCCATTCAAAATACATCTTCCCCCTTGTCGTCAGATCGGTTCGGGGACCACGGTTGAATCCTTTCTGTGCCAGATGACGGTAAACGCGGGAAAGATAAATCGCATCCCTTTCGTTCGAGCCGGACGGCTTCAGGCAGCGGTTCCCGTGTCCGGCCAAACGCAGCCGATACACATCCCGGTACTTTTCGAATGCAGCGACCCGCTTGCCATACTGCCGCCGCACCGCCTCTCTTAACGACATGCGACCGCCTCCTTTCTAGCCTTGCCTGGCCCAGCGGTTCATCCATTTGTTTGCCGCCAGCCGGCTGTTCCAAGTCGATCGGAAGATCCGGAAGACCTCCGGCGAGGAGGAATGGCGGGCGGCTGCCGCAGCGAGGAAGCCTTCCCTCGGGACGCTGTAAAGGGCGGCGATCAGTCTGCGCTGGGACTTGCGGAGCGGACGGATGGACTCATAGCCTCTCAGCAGGGAGGCCATCTCCGGAATGGAGAACCCCGTCGTGTTGGTCAGCGCCTTGACCAGCTCCACATAGGCCGACTTGGGCTTCGCCATTTCCCAGTCGATCAGATACAGCTGCTGTTGCGTCAGCAGGACGTTGAAGCTGGTGATGTCCCCGTGGATGAGCGAAGGGGATCTTTGCTCTCGGAGCAGTTCCGCCCGGATGTCGGCTTGCCCGAGACGGCTCCAGGCGCGGCGGCTGACGGCCAGACAGCGCATGCCGTGCTGCCGGAACCACCGGCCGGCCGGCGTGCTGCGCGCGGACACGGACGCCAGCTCCCGCGCAAAGCGGAGATGCTGCTTCCTCAAGTCCGCGATGGCTTTGGCTGCCAGCGTGCCCCGGCTGCCGGTCCTCCCCCGTGTCCGCCTGTGCAGCTTAGCTAGCGCACGCCCCAGCCGATAGTAGTCTTCCGGACCACCCAACCGCTGGCCGTCGATCCATTCTGTGGCGTAATACAGGCGTCCTCCCACCCGGGTCCACCGTTTGCCGGACGTCGTCCGCACCCAGCGGGGCATATGACGATAGCCTTTCCGCTTGAGCAAGCGCATGTAACGGACGATACGAGCCAGCCTAGCGCTTGAGCCCCGATACGGCTTGACGAAATAGCGGCCGCTTTCGGTATCCATGCTGTAGGCTGCCACCTTTTTGTAATACGAGCTCAGCGGGCGGACGTCCACCAAATTCCAGCCGTACGCCCGGGCGATAACTTGGAACGTTGAGGTTCCCGGCTTATTTGCCAAGTCTTGGCACCTCCTGAATGGGGCGTGCACCCCCGGTTTCTTTTCACCTAAGATAGTGTATACAGGCGTTCCGGTCTGGTGCGAAAAGCAGGCTCCCGCCGTATGAAAGACCGACGCAAGTTTGCCATACTTCTCGCAGGGTAAGAAGGCTATAATGGAACCAACAGGAAAAAGGCATTCCCTGCAACAGGAGGTGCGAAAGATGACTTCAACCAAACCGGCAGACGCGGGAAGCCCGCGCACTTACCAAATCGAGCATTTTCTGTCCGACGCCCATTTTCACCAGCTGATGGACGCGATGACGGAGCAGACGATCCAGGAGGGCTCCCATCTGTTCTGGGAGGGAGAGCCGGCCGACCGTCTCTTTTATATCAAAAAGGGCAAAGTAAAGATCTCCAAGTCGACAGAGGACGGCAAGGACTTCATCCTCCTCTACCTGCAGGAGGGCGATTTCTTCGGAGAATTCGCAGCAGACGGCAGCACCCGGTTCTCTTATACGGCCGAAGCGGTGCAGGATACCAAAGTCGGGCTGGTCGCCCAACGCGACCTCGAGACACTGATCGCCATGAGCGGCGAATTCGCGCTCGGCTTCATCAAGTGGATGAGTCTGATGCAGCGCGCGACGGAATCCAAGTTCCGCGATCTTATGCTGTTCGGTAAGAAGGGCGCGCTCGCGTCCACGCTCATCCGGCTGACCAACTCATACGGCGACAAGCGGGAGGACGGCACCATCCGCATTACGCTCAAGCTGTCCAACACGGATCTGGCCAATATGATCGGTACGACGCGCGAGAGCGTCAATCGGCTGCTATCGGCTTACCGAGACGAAGGCCTGATCGACTATGACGTCCACCACCACATCATGGTGCTGGAGCTGGCCAAGCTGAAGGCGATCGTCTGCTGCCCGGACTGTCCGTCCGAGATCTGCCGGATTTGACCGGCACTCTTCGCCCTTCCGCCTCCCCGGCCATCGGCCATGCCCGGGGGGCGGTGCCTTGTGGAGCGGACAAGCAGACGGAAGGAGACCGAGCGATGGCATTCGGCATCACGAGAGAAGAGATGAACCGTTGGAAGCAGCGGGTGGCAAGCGGTGAGCTCGCCTATTTGACCCATTACTGGCTCGACCCGCGGTTCGCTTCCGCCGGGATCAAGACCGTCACCAAGGTCGGCTGCTCCGACCTGCCGCGGTTGGCGGCCTGGTGCCAGGCAAACGGTCTCGATCCTGCCTATATTCACGCGAGGGAGCGCTACCCGCACTTCGACCTGATCGGCCCCAAGCAGCGGGAGATTCTCTACCGTGAGCAGCTATGGGACCAGATTCACCGGTTCGGCATCTGAGAGGATATCCCGTGCCGCAGAACAGCAAGAGCCCGGTCGGGAACGACCGGGCTCTTGGCGTGACTCTCTCCTTGCTAGGAGGGCAGATGAAGGGTGCAATTGTAGCGTTCGCATTCCCAGCGGAGCTCGCTGCGGGTCAATACGGTAACCGACGTCTGGGTGAGATGGGCGGACGTGTCCACATGAGGGCGCTCCTACCCTATCCCCTGGCAGCGCCAGACCCTAGCTCTGTTCGCAGGAAGCAAGGAACGCCTCGATCTGCTGCCGGTGATGCCGGTCGTGGGGCAGAAAGCCGTTCAAGTACTCCTCCAGGCTGAACGGATCTCCTTCTCCGTCCGTATGCACCTGGCGCAGCTCTTCTTCGGACGCTCCCCGGAGCAGTTCTAGCAGGCGCCGCCGGTGAGCGGCCGATTCCGCCGCCAGCTCGGCAAGCGGCCTTTCCCTGCCCGAATCCGCAGCCCGACGGTTGAACTCGTCGAAGTCCAGATGCCGGACGGTGAGCGGCTGGCCGGCTGCCGCCTTCTCGACCGCCTCTTCCAGGTAATAGTTGTCCCAGGCCGCCATATGGGCGACGATCTCCTTCACCGACCATTTGCCTGGCGCAATCGGCCTGCTCACGGTCTCCTCAGGTACCGCGGCCAGCGATTCCGCGAACGGGACCCACTCGGCAAACTGTTCTATCTTCTCCTCCATAGCTTGGATCATCCAATGCATCTCCTTTCTTGAACTACGCACGTTTACCTCGGCCGCTGCTTTTCGACGCCGTCATTCCTCCTGCACCTGAAAAATCGAATCGACGATGACCGGTAGGTTGCCTCTAAGCGAGCTGGCTCCGAATACCGAGCGGGCATGCACACCCCGCTCTCCGAACACCTCCGCGAGCAGGTCGGAGCATCCGTCCAGCACCATGTGCGGCTCCTCGAAGCCCGGGTCGCTGTTCACGAACCCTTGCAGCTTCACGACCCGCTTCACGCGCTCCAAGGAACCGAGCTCCGCCTTCACGACCGCTAGAATTTCGAGCCCCGTCTGCCGGGCGAATCGATACCCTTCTTCCGTCGTGAATTCCCGGCCGAGTTTGCCGGACGGATTCCCCGCCGGTCCTTTGCCGGACACGAACAGCAAGCCGTTCACAAGTACGGCGTTCGTATAGGACGCCGCGGGTCCGCTTGCAGGCGGCAGCACGAGCCCCAGCCTCTGAAGCCGGCTCTCTACCGGTTCCTGCGCACTCCCGGCTTCGTTTCGGTTCATATGGCGACTCCTTTCTCTATTCTCCCAGTCTCCCTAAATCCAGGTCACGATGATGCGAATCCAATAAGCGGCCGGGACGAGCAACAGCTGCGCCAGCAGTGTGCCCGCGAACCGGGACAGCATCAGCACGCCGTAAATGCGGCCCAGCTGATCCTTCTGCGCGGGGTCGTTCATTGCCCGGTCGGTGAGCAGTCCAAGTTGGGGATCGAGGAAAATCGTAAGCAGAATCGTCGCAAGTCCATTGATGAGCCCCGACGAGTTGGCCGCCGCCGTCCGCAGGTCGGGTGTCAAGTAGGCGGCATAGAGCGAAGCCAGCACCCCGGTCGTATAGATGGCCGTCACCAGGCAATTGAGCAGGAGGAGCCGCTTCGGAATATCGAGCACCCGCAAGCTCGTCAGCATGGCGAAGGTCGGTTTTTTGAGATAGGCCGTAGACTTCTTGAGCTGCCCGACCGTCACGCTGGCCGCCAGCTTCGGTAGCGACCCCGCCACCTCCAGCCGGGAGATGATGCGCGAGAAACGCTGACAAAGGTGGGAAAGAACAAAATTGCGAGCAGCGTACCCGCCGACGAGGCAAGCAGGATCGCCCGGAAGACATCGAGCAGAGGGTAGGTGTCGTGGGCGATGGCGTAATCGACGAACTTGGCGGTCAGCGGCGCCTGGATCAGGTTCGCCGTCCGCGAGACGAGCACGATGATGCCGGTCAGCGACAGCGCGATGGCCAGCTTGCCCAGCTTGACGCCGGCGAACCGGACGGAGTAGGACAGCGTCTCGGCCGCGTGGATGATAAGCGTCAGAACGCTGACAAGCAGAATGGAATTGGTCATGGCCCCGCTCCCGTCTCTTCCGGGTCCGGATCAGGGGCGATACGCTTCCGCCGCCTGCAGCACCCATTCGTAATAGCCCGTTTCATGAGGCACCAGGTCCCGGAAGACGACGGTCCGCGTCTCCTCCCGGTACGTCGTCCCCTCCGGCCCGTCGAGTATGATTCCTTCGGCAATAGCCTCCGCGTCCCGATCCCGGACCAGTCTCTTCACGTCCGCGAGCCGGAGGAGGAACAGGCCGGTCACCTCCTCCTTCTGCAGCACGTAATCCGTCAGCGTCCGATCGGACCGGTACAGGAAAACATGGCAAAATTCCCGGTCGATGAGATCGGCGCGGATCGTCTTGTCTTGGGCGTAGACGCCGAGCTCGTACAGCTCCTCGAACGGAACGGCGAGCCCCAGCTCCTCCGCCAGCTCCCGGCTGCCGTCCCGCACAGTCTCCCCGGCCGTCAGATGGCCCGCGCTCGAGATGTCCAGCCGACCCGGATACGTATCCTTGTCCGGGTGGCGCAGCTGAAACAGCAAATACCGCTCCTCTCCCCGGTCCTGTACGATCCAGCATTGAAAGGAATGATGCCAATAGCCGTGCCTGTGGACCTCGTGCCGGGGAGCCGTCCCGCGCCAGCGGTTATCCGCGTCGTAAATGTCAAACCATTCGTGTGTCGTCATGCTGTCCTTGCCCTCCATTATCTAATCATTCTTCTGCTGCCCGGGGTGCTTGCACGGGAATGAGCAGCTCGACCGGCTCTTCCTCCGCCTCGTCGTCTATGTAGTACACTTCGATCTGAGAGGCGCCGTACCAGAGCCTCTTGTATTCGTTTTCCCGGATCCAGCCGTGCAGCCGGTCGTAGCCTTGGCCGATGGTCTTGTTCGTGCAGCGTACCAGGGCATAGGTCGCCTGCGGCAAGAACAGGTCAATCATGCCCGCCGGCACAGGCGCGCCTTCCGCTGTCTCGAGGCAGGCGAGATACGCGGCGTAGATTCCATTGCACATAAACGGCGAGACCAAGACCCCCTCGTTCACCTGCTGTGCCACTTCCTCTTTCCTAGCCCATAGCTCTCTCTGTACCTGAATCGCCGCGTCGGGGAAGCCGGACGGGAAAGCGGCAGTGCGGGACAGCCCGGTGAGGCGGTACTCCCTCTCGACCAGCTCGCAGGGAAATACGGCGGTCTCTTTCGTTAAGTTTGTCACAGGCAATCTCCTCTCCATTCTATAAGACGCTTAGCCCGCTTCATATGGAGGCGGGCCGAGGTGCCATGCTTCCGCTGCCGGAGGCGGGCGGCTGAGCCTCGCGAAACCGGTAGATGCCGAAATCCGGGAAGTCGGATGCCAGTATCGCCTCCCGCAGCGGATGCAAATTGGGCGTCAGCCGCAGCTCCACGCCATGCTCCAGCAGTCGGTCGACCAATTTGGTCAGCACCGTCACTTGAGCCGGCACCACCGTCTCCTTCGCTATGTAATAGCCGGCTGTCCGGTCGAACAGCTCGAAGAGCTCTTCCGGCAAAGAGTACCGGTAGAGCGTGCATGCCTGCAGTCTGGCATACCAGCCGCTCTCGATTGTCACAATCGCGGGAGCGTCGGTATGGGCGAAGAATCGCTCCCGGTTCTCCTCCGACAGCGTCTCCGTCCGCCGCAGTACGATCCGCGGGCAATCCCGCGGAAACCAGTAGGTAAATTCGCTGCTCTCGTGGAGCGCCCATACAACGGCCGGAAAGCCCGGCCGTCTCTGAAGCTGGCGGGGAACGAACCGCTCGATCCCCGGCTTCTCGCTGTAATGGTAAAGCATGGACACCTCCTTGGGGGGAACTAGCTCGTCCCTATCTCGTCCTCTTCTCCCACTGCGCCTCGGCTCGTTCCGTCCCTGTCTCTATGCCTGGCGGCTGCGGAGAGGCATCCGCCGGATCAGGGCGGAGAGCAAACCGAATGACAGCCCCTCCGCCGCGAACTGACAGTAGAAGAGGGAGGCCTCCAGCGTAAAAAAGATCGGAAACAGGCCGGCGAACAAAAGCGCGATACAGGCCGCCGGAAGGAGAAAGAAGAGACCGCACAGGACGGTCGTCCAAACGATGTCCGCTGCCGGACCGCCCGCCTTCCGGTGCACGATCGTGCCAATGAGCAGGTAGAACGGCACTCCGATGAACAGATGGCTCATTCCGGTCCAATAGAGAATGCTCTGCCGGTCTCTCTCTACGATGCCTTCGCCCCAATAGGACACCAGCAACCCCTTGTAGACCTCGTAGCCGATCCAGTAGGAGAGCACGGCCGCTCCCGCGAGGAGCACTCCCCGGATCAGCTGCTGCCCTTTTCGCACCTCCGCTCTCTCTTGTACCATAGGCGTCTTCCTCCCAGCCGGGACCCAACATCCCTCGTTCTTGGTGTATGGAAAGTATACGCCAACCGCCCAGTTTATTCCAGACGGAAAACGAACCGCTGAGCGGTTATCGGGACAAAAAAGAACCGCCCCGAGGGGGCGGTTCCGTTGTTTGCAGGATTAGGCGCGGGCCGATCGGTTCCACGCAGGGACGGCCGCGATCAGTCCGGCGCCGAGCATCTGCATGCCCAGCTTCACCACGATCTGGCCGAGAATGGCGTAGCCAACCGCTTCCCATGGCAGGATGCCCGAGAACAGCGGAGACAGGCCGATAAGGACGAACACGACGCTGTCGACGGCGCCGCCCACGATTCCGCTGTAGAGGACGCGGAGGGCGAACGGGACCTTGAGCCGCGAATAGATCTCCGTATCGGCCGTTTCGGACAAGACGAAGGTGGCTGAGGACGCCAGCACGATCCAGAGCGTATCTCCCGCCAGGTACGAGGTGAGCGCAGACAGGAGAAGGGCTCCCCCGATCGCCGCATACGTCTTGAGGCGGCCGACCGCGTTCTGGACGAGGTCCCGAAGGATAAAGGTAGCGCCGATCAGGAACGACCCGGCCGGCACGAGGAGCGGGCCAAGGGCGAGCGGAGCGACTGCCGCGGTAACGATGTTGGCCGCCGTAATCGTGGCGAAATAGAGGACGAGAAGCGTCCAGTTGCGCGTATGGTTCGGCTTCATCGGTTGTCCACCTTCTCCGGATAGAGATCGTGGTTCAGCAGCCGATGCTCGGCCATCCGCTCGTACTTCGTGCCCGGGCGCCCCCAGTTGCAGTACGGATCGATCGAGATGCCGCCCCGCGGCGTGAATTTGCCCCAGACCTCGATATACCGGGGCTCCATGAGAGTGATCAGGTCGTTCATAATGATGTTGACGCAGTCCTCGTGAAAGTCGCCATGGTTGCGGAAGCTGAACAGATACAGCTTGAGCGACTTGCTCTCCACCATTTTCCGTTCGGGAATGTACGAAATGTACAGCGTGGCGAAGTCCGGCTGCCCCGTCACCGGACAAAGGCTGGTGAATTCCGGACAATTGAACTTGACGAAGTAGTCCCGCCCCGGATGCTTGTTGTCGAACACCTCCAGGACGTCCGGATCGTAGTTGAACACGTAGCGCGTTCCTTGGTTGCCGAGCAGTGTAACGTCCGGCATTTCTTCTTTTTGTCTACCGTCAGGCATAAAAAAAATCCCCTTTCTTTTTCTCCGGTTGCCCGGCTTTGCGAAAAAGAAGAATGAGATTCGAACCTGGCTCTTCTTGCAAAAAACCTAGGAATGCGGGAATAAACGATGCCACTTCCGGCGTCGTCGCTCCTTAGTTTTTTATAGAGGGAGTTCGCGAACCTCTCCCGGCGCCGTATGAAGACGAGCCGGAGTTTCTTCTCTGGTTTCACCAGCTGTTAGCATACCACAAGCCGGGCAGCTTGTGTACCTATTGTTTTCTGGGTTTCCCTCCGGCCGTTCGCAGGCAGCCGGAACACGAAGAAGCAGCTCCCGGAACGGCCGTCCGGGAGCTGCTTCATGTCCGGCTAAGGCCGGGAGGGCTGCTGGTCTAGCAGCCTTCGACCGTATACGCCGGAATATGTTTATACCGGTTCCGGCTCCCACAATCTCGCTACGTCTGCCAGCCGCTCCCCCTCGAAGGTGAGGCGGTAAATGTCCGGCATCGTCGTCGATTCCCAGAACACGTAATCGTAATAGGGATCGTAATGATTCAGGATCAGCGTCATGATGTCGCCGTGCGTGCCGATGACGATCTGCTCGCCCGCATGCTCGCGCAGCAGCCGGCCGATCACCCGCACCGCCCTCGCCTGCGCCTCCCGGCTCGACTCGCCTCCCGGGAATGCGAATTCCGGATCCTCATAGACTCGTCGCTTCGCCTCCCGGAACAGGTGCCCCGAGATCGGCTGGTCGTCTCCTGCCAGCCTTCGCTCTCTCAGGTCCTCCTCCAGCCGGATGCCGGCTCCGCGCGTCTCGGCCGCCTCCCGAATGGTCAGCACCGCTCGTTCGTAAGGGCTTGATACGAAGCGGTCGATCGGCAGCCCTCCGAGCAGGAAGCGAACCCGCCCGGCAGCCCGTGTTCCCTGCTCCGACAAGCCTCTTTCCCGCTCTTGTCCTTCGATATAGGGGGATTCCGCATGCCGGACCATATAAATCGTCGTCTTCATCGCTGCCTCCTGTTCTTGGTACTGGTTCTCTTCCTCTCTCCTCAAAACACCAGACCTGTCAACACAAACACCACATTCATGACGATGTGCAGGATCAGCACCGGCAAGAGACCGCCGGAGCGGATCGTGACGCCGCCCATCAGCCAGCCGCACGGAATGAACAGGAGGCAGACCAGCCAGGGGAACCCGATCGAATAATGATAGAGACCGAAGGCGGCGCCGGCGAACAGCAGACCCGCCCGCTCCCCTGCCGCATCCACGAGCCGGGCCAGCACATAGCCGCGCCACAGCCATTCCTCCAGCACGGCATTGACGACGGCGAACAGGAGTCCGTAGCCCAGCAGCCGGGGGAGATCCTCTCTGCCGAAGTCGATAAGGAAGACGGAGACCGTCCCCGTCACCGCCAGGAAAATCAAAAGGAACCGCCACACCGGGTCCCGGATGCCCCTCCAGATGAAGGGGGTGTGGATGGGAGCCCGGAAGCTTCCCAGAGCAAAATAGTTGGTGCTCCCCGGTCTCCATCTCGCGAGCCAGCATAGGGGAAGCAGAAAGCCGAGGAGACTGAGCCGGGATAAGACGATCCCCGCTTCCCGCGACCCGTGCCAGAAGGCGAGGAGATCCGTCTTCCCATAAACGGAGATCCCGTACCCCGCTATGTAAAGGCCAGTCATCCACCAAAGGGGACGGTCAGCGAGCGGGGACCTTAGGCCGAGCAGCGCCGCCAGCACCAGCAGACCCGCTCCCCACCAGAAAGAAAGCAGCTGAACCAGGACGACCGCCAGCACGAACCCGATTAGCGGCGTCAGCGGCAGCCGATGCGGGGCGGGTAAGGGGCGTTCGTCAGCAGCCCCCCTCCCCTCCACCCCAAGTCCCATCGCACGTTCCGTTCCGCCGTCCGATTGGAGAGGGCCGCGGGAGACGCCGCCGATTCTCACAGGGCGGCCTGCTCCTGCTCGTGCTGCTGCTCCTCTCCCGGCTTGCCGGCAGCCGCAAGCTCCTCCATCCGATAGAGGCTGTGCAGAGTCAATCCCGCCGCCTTCAGCTTTTCCCGTCCCTCCGGGAGCCGCTCAATGACACACAGGACATCCTCCACGACAGCACCCGCCCGGCGAAGATCTTCCGCGCTCAGCAGCACCTGCCCGCCCGTCGTCACGACATCCTCAACGATGCAGACCCGTTTGCCTGCGACCGGAGCGCCCTCGGCGATTTTGCACGTTCCGTAAGCCTTCGCCTTCTTGCGGACAAAGGCGGCCGGTACGCCCGACGCCAGAGACAAGGCGGTGACTACCGGAATTCCGCCCATCTCGAGTCCTGCCAGCACTTCGGTTCCTTCCGGCACGATCTCGGTCAGCCGCTCGGCAATCCGCTGCAGCGCAGCAGGGTCTGCCTCGAACAGGTATTTGTCGAAGTACTCGCTGGACACCAGCCCGGACCTCAGTTCAAACTCGCCTTGCAGGTGGGAAAGCTCATAAATGCGGCGTGCCAACTCTTCTTTGTTCACCGTGCACCCCTCCATGGATGGATAGTAAAGGCTGTCTTGCCGCCTTCTTGACCAACCAAAATAGTACCGAACCGCCGGCTACTTGTCTACCAGTACTTGGAATTCCTGTTCCGGCGATCCGTCCTCTTCCTCGTCCCTTCCGTACCACTGGGCCTGGGCCCGGTACATCTCCGCATACTTGCCTCCCGCCTGCAGCAGCTCCTCGTGCGTGCCGATCGCCGCCAGCCTGCCTTCCTCCACGACGACGATCCGGTCGGCGATCCGCGCGGAGCCGAGCCGGTGGGTGACGATGATCGACGTCTTGCCGCGGGCGATCTCCGCGAACTGCCGGTACAGCCTCGTCTCCTCCACTGGATCGATCGCCGCGGTCGGCTCGTCGAGCACGACCAGCTCGTGCGCCCGGTAGAACCCGCGGGCGATGGCGACCCGCTGCCATTGGCCGCCCGACAGATCGACGCCGTCGAACTCCCGCGACAGCATCGTCTCCCAGCCCGTGGGAAAGACGGGGGACCCGGCATCCAGCTCGGCCTTCCGCGCAGCAAGCTCCAGCCTGTCGTCATCCCGGCTGTCCGGCTCGTCCCCGTCCGTCCGGCCGCTGATCGCGACATTGTCTCGGAGGGAAAGCTTATAGCGCTGGTACTTTTGCAGCACTCCGGAGATTCCTCGATAAAGCGCGGGAGCCGAAACGTCCCGGGTGTCGACGCCTCCGATCCGCACGCTCCCCTCGGTCGGCAGGTAGAGACCGGTCAGCAGCTTGACGAGCGTCGTCTTGCCTGCGCCGTTCTCCCCGACGATGGCGATCGTCTCACCGGGCTCCACCTCCAGGTCGACGCCCGAGAGGGCGTCCGTCCCGGCTCCGGGATACCGGAAACGGGCACCCGCCAGTACGATCCCGCCTCCCGCGTCAACCGCGAGTTCCCGGCCGCCCCGCTCCGGCATATCGAGGAAGCGGATGAAATTGCGCACCGTCCCCAAATTGCGCGAGATCGAGCCGAAGTGATCGGAGACGATCTCCTTCATGATACCGAACATCATATCGATGGAGGCGAAGACGGCGGAGAAGGCGCCGATCGAGATTTCACCCTTCAGAAGAGCGTCGAACAGCAAGTACAAAACGCCGACGTACCCCGCCAGGGTCAGCAGCCGCATCGCGATCTCAAGCAGCCCCGTCCGGGACTCGGCGGTCCATGTCTGGCGATTCAAGAGGACAAGTGAAGTCCGGTACAGCTCTCGAAAGAACCCGAACGCCCCGAGCAGCCGGGTTTCCTTGAAATAGTCCCGGTCGCCTATGCAGCGCTCGTAATACTCGAATTCACGGCGGATCGGCGCCGCCTTGTCCTCCAGGCGGGCGAAGACGACGCTGCGGATTAGCTGGGAGGCGGCAACCGGCACGAACACCAGCAAGAGCGAGATAGCGAGCAGCGGCTTCAGCTGGTACAGGTAGAAGCCCATGAATAGAAAGTAAGGCACGTAAAAGACGAATAGATTCATGACGGTGAACAGCATGAACAGACTGTTCGTCATACCCTCGTCGGCTTTGTTGATGTCATCGAGAAGCGCAGGAGTTTCGTAAGCGACGGGGTCCAGCCGGGACGCTTTGGCATTCATCCGGACCGTCAAATACCCGCTCATTTTCTTCAGGAACGTATTGCCCATGAAGTTGTGCACGCCGTTCAGCACCTGCGAGCCGATGTTCACTGCGCCGAGCCCGATGCCGAGCCAGACGGCGATATGGACGGCGGTCTTCCCGGCAACCGCCTGCGTCACCGCATCAAAAAAATGCTGCGACACGAGTGTAATCAAGCCGTACGACATCCCGTGCACGATGGCGACCACAACACAGAGAAGGAAAAACCACGGCATCGCCTGCATGACGAATGGGAGCAGCCGGCCGAGGATGGCCGGAAGAGAGATCCGCCGCCGGTCATCCTTGGCTGTCGTCTTCTTGTCTTGTGCGTTTATTGGTACCAACTCCTCTGGCTTTCGTACATGCGGGCATACAGCCCGCTGCGCGCCATCAGCTCCCGATGGCTGCCCTGCTCCAGCACCCGCCCCTCCCCGATGACGAAGATGGCGTCGGCAAGCTTGGTGGAGCCGAGCCGGTGGCTGATGAACAGCGTCGTCTTGTCGCGGCTGATCCGCTCGAATTCCTCGTACAGCCGGCTCTCGCTGATCGGATCGAGCGCGGCCGTCGGCTCGTCCAGAATGCGCAGCGGCGCGGGGCTCACCATCGCCCGGGCCATCGCGAGCCGCTGCCATTCGCCGCCTGACAAGTCCTGCCCCGCCTCCTTGATCTTGCCGAGCGGGGTATCGGCTCCGAGCGGAAGCCGCTCCACGACCGGCCCCAGACCGACCGTGCCGATAACATGGCGGATGCGCTCGTCCAGCTGCCCGGCTCCGAGAGACCGGACATCTCCTACCGCGATGTTGTCGCTTAGGCGGATCGAGTAGCGTGCGAAGTCCTGATAGACCACGGAGAAGAAGGCTTTGAGCTCCGGCTGGGAGTAAGTCGACAGCTCCCTGCCGTTCAGCAGAATCGAGCCCTCATAATCCGTGTACAGCCCGGTCAGCAGCTTGGTCAGCGTCGTCTTGCCCGCCCCGTTGACGCCGACGAAGGCGTAATGGGCGCCCGCCTCGATGCGCAGCGTAAGACCGTCCAGAATCGGGCGCTCCGAGCCCGGATAGCGAAACCGCACGTTCACGAATTCCAGCGACTTGAACACGGGAGGCGATGCCGCCGGCTCCTCGCACGCTCCCTCGGCTTCCTCCATCGCCGCCAGCTGCGCCGTATCCCGCATGAATTCCCGGTGCTTCGCCAGCTGCTCCACTTGGCGCGTCAGCTGCCAGGACATCATCTGAACCATGCCGAAGATGGCATTGACAAGAGAAAGAAACATCCCGATCGTCAGCGCCCCGGACAGCACCGGCTGGAGCAGGACGAGCGTGATGACAATCGACAGCAGCGCCGTCAGCACACTCCCCGACTTCATCTTGATGAACCATGCTTTCTCCGTATTGTATTCGATAACCCGTGCCGTCTCGTACTCCCGCTGCCAGGCGGCGTTCATAGCCCCGCCGAACCCGAACAGCGTCCGCTCCTCGACCGCGTCTCTTCCTTTCAGCAAGTCCCGCATATATTCGTATCGTCTCTTGAGCCGGGACACGTCCCGGTTCGCCTGGTACGTCGCCCGGCCGCTGCGGACCGCCAGCGCGAACAGCGGCACCGAGACGACGAGGATGAGGAGCGCCGCCCACCAGACGTGCGCAACGAGGAGCCCCAGTACGCCGAATACGCGCAGCCCGAGTGCGGTGAGCGACAGCAGGTCCGAATAGGCATTCTTCAGCTGAATCTCAGGCTTGTTCGCGACGCGGGAGACGACGTCCCACGCTTCATGATCTTCTATGTACCGGTAGGCGAGCTTCGCCCGCTTCTCCAGGACGGCCGTCCGGAACTGCTCCCGGATGGCCAGCTCGAGGCGGACCATCCCAAGCTTGTTCAGCTCCCCCGCTATCCAGCTGTAAGCGAGCAGCGCCACCACAATCAGGAGGGGGGCATAGATGGCTCCCCTCTCCGCTTCTCCCCGCACGACGGCCAGCGCCGTGTCGAGAAACTTCGCGGTGGCCACGATCTGGAGCGTCGGCACGACGCCGCCGAGCAGCGTCTGCAGGGCGACGAGAGCCGCCATCGCGGGCGAGCTTCGGAACGTCAGCCGAATCACGTCGGCCAGGCCGTATGGCCGAGCGTCGAGCTTCATAAATTGTTTCCCCCTTCCCTAACCCCAAAGGCAGTATGCACCGCAAAAACACTTTCCCCGGGCAAGCAGCCACGTGAACAACACTTTTATTATAAAAGAGCGCCTCCCGAATTACCATTGTTTTCCACTACTGGAAGGCGGTTACCGCCCCCCACTAAGTACAATTAGGAAGCGCTGAGGCGGACATGCCCCGGCAGCCCGCATCGAGTATAATGGAACCAAGAAAAGACAATTAGGCCAGCCGCTCCCCAGCCGAGACCGGGCCTGGAGACAGAGCTGCCGGACTCACCGGTCCGCCGCGGCGCCGCCGCCGATTACGACGGGAGCGCCCGTTCCGGGACGAGTCGGAGCAACGGGGAGCGAAGCAAAGGGGGATGAAAAGGTGAAAAAAGGATGCGCAGTCTTGCTGCTGGCCATGCTGTGTCTGCTCGCCGCCCTGCCCGTATGGGCGGCAGACGTGCCGGCGCAGACGGGCCTCGTTACCGATACGGCCGGCATGCTCGGCGGCAAGACGCAGGTGGAGCAGGCGGCCGCAGGGCCGGATTATACCTTTCATGTGCTGACGGTGGACAGCCTGAACGGCGAGCAGCCCGCCGTCTACGCGGAGAAGGTGTACCGGGCCTGGGGCCTGACCTCCCGGGACGTCCTGCTCCTGATCGCCAAAAACGAGCGCCGAACGGAGATGAACTTCAACAATCCCGAGCTGCTCGCGAGGCTGGACGCAAAGTATCGGCTCGGCAACCAATCCATTGGGCAGCTCGTCACGGAAACCTTCAATCCGGAGGCGCAAAGGGGCGACTTCGCCGCCGGAACGATCGCCGTCATGAAGGCGGTGCACAATCTGCCCACACTGCAGGCGGTGCCATCGGCTCCGGCACCAGACCGGACGGCCCGCCCGACCGCTGCTCCCGGCAGCGTGCCTTCGGGCACCTCCGGCACCCAGGAGCGCTCGGCAGCACCGCTGCTGGCGCTGTTCGCGGGAGTCCTCGTGCTGGCGGCGCTCGTCTACCTGGGCGTCTGCCTGTACAAGCGCAGCCAGCTGAAACGCACAGCCGGGCAGGCACAGGCGCTACTCGTCGACATTGCACGCGCCTCGGAGGCGCTGAAGCCGTTCGACGGGCTCGTCCAGGGCAGCACGGAGCGGATCGTCCGCGAGCTGGATGAGCGGCTCTCGGCGCTGACCATCGAGGCGAGCGCGTTCGCCGGAGAGCTCACGGACAACCCGCCGGCACTGCTGAGTCTGCGCGCCTTGCTGCGCGTGAACCAGGAGGCGGCAGACCGGCTCGCCGGCCTGACGGGCCGCAGCCAGCAGGCGCAGCAGGAGATCGCCCATTTGACCGAGGTGGATAAGACGGTCAAAGCGCAGGTTACCGGGCAGGCGGACCGGCGCATCCGCCTCCGCACGGAGACGGAAAGAATCGGCCGGGAGCACGGCTATCCCCTCACCTATCTGTTCGGCGAGTTCGACCGGCTCGAGCAGGAGATCGCCCGTGCTTCGGACCTCGCGGTCTTCGATCCGGTGGAAGCGCAGCAGGTTGCGGACAAGGTGCAAAAGGACCTCGACGACCGGGAGCGGGACGTGAAGGAATTCCCCCGCTACCTGGAGGCTCTTCATACGTTCCCGGAACGGGCGGCGGCGACCCGCCAGGAGGTGGACGGGATCATCCGCGAGCACGGCCTCAAGCTGCCCCATACCGACCCGTTCGCCAACCTCGAGAAGGCGCGAGCCAAGGTTCCTCCCCTGGAGGAAGCGCTCAAGGCGGGGCAGATGGACGACGCGCGCGCAGTCTCCAGTGAGATCGACAGCCTGTTGGCCGATGCCGTCGAGATGACCCGCCGGCAGGCATACTTGAAGGAGAAGAACCAGACCGATATCCGCTTCCTCGAGGAGAAGCTGGCGCAATACCACCGGCTCGCGGCCGAGCGGGATGCGGAATGGGACCGTCTCCGGCGGACCTACGCTCCCTCCCATTGGGAACCGTTCTGGAAGGAGGGCCAGCAAGCCGAGGAACGGCTGCTCGCCGCCGAGGCCGGACTGCCGGTGGTGCGGGTGCTGACGAATGACGAGCATCAGGAGTTCGACCGGGCGCGGGAAGCGCTCGACGGCATGCTCGCTGCGAGCGACGAAGCCGACCGGACGGCCAAGCAGCGCGAAGAAGCGGTCCGCGGCTGGGATCGCGCGGTGGCTGACGCGAAGCGCGGCCTGGAGCAGAGCGAGGCGAGCTTCACGGCCGCAACCCGGCTGATCCGGACGCAGAACCTGCGCTTCCACGCCGGCTACCCGATGGAGCCTGCGATGCAGGCCATCGAAGCGCTGCAGAAGGAAGCCCGCCGGCAGCTGGCCACTCCTCCCTACCGGCTGGAGGAGCTGGCCCGGACCATGGAGCGGCTGCGGACGGAGACGGACCGGTTCGAGAGAACGGTCCGCGATGTACTCGCCGCCAAGGAGCGCGCCGAGCTGCTCGCCCGCGAGATGAACGACCGGTTCCGGACCGTCAGCGGCCGAGTGCGAGGCAGGGTCAACACCGCCGGCTACCAGCGCCATTACGCCACCCGGATGGATGCGATCCACAGCCTGCTGGCCGCGGGCATGTACGAGAAGGCCCAGGAGGAAGCGAACGCGATCCGGTCGCTGGTCAGCGGCATGGAGAACGAATACCGGATGGCGGTCTCACGAGAGCAGCAGTCCGGCGGCTCCAACTGGGGGTCGGGCTCGGGCTCCTCCCACGGCGGCGGCAATTCGTCGGGCGGCTCCAACTGGGGCTCCGGCGGCGGTGGCGGCTCCCGGAATAACAACAATAATTCGTCCGGCGGCTCCAACTGGTGAGCCTACGGAGGAACATAACGACAGCAGCCTGCCCTCGCGAGAGGGCAGGCTGCTTTTATGACATGGATGTTCTTGTTTTTCTGGCTGCTCTATCGAGTCCGGCTTGTTCGGGTGCTCTACCGAATCCGCCGTCAGCTTGCGTAACGCTTGAGCAGTTTCCGCAGTCCTGTAAGCAATCCGACTGCACATAGAGCGGATAAGGGCAAAGAGAGGGCAGCGTAGATGGATCCCCCATACATATAATCCGAAAACCGTTCGTGGAAATAAGAAAATCCGAATTGCAGGCTGCGGAAGAGGAGGGCCCTCCTCCTACAAATCTATAGCCATCAAAATGCCGGCGATGCGATCTCCCTTGTAGTCTTCCATTTGCTTCAAGCCGTAGGGGAGAAAGCCCTGCTTGAAATAAAACAGAAGCGCCTTTGTGTTCGTGTTGTGACAGACCAGATTTAGCTGCTTGGCCTGATAGGAGCGGGCTTTCTCCTTCATCGTTTGAATCAGATACGTCCCCGCTCCGCTGTTTCTTACGCCGGGAGCCACGATGACGTTGCCCAGCCAATACTCCTGTCTGTCCTCATCCGTGTACAAATTGCCGTATCCCGCGATTTGGCCATCCCGGAGAATAACCGTCGGTTCCAGACGGCGGAGCGCCGCCTCTTCCAGCTGCTCCGGCGCCAGCGGATACTGCCCCTTCGGAAACATGTAAAAGAGTTCCTCCGGGCTCTGAGGAAATGCCGCGATAATCGGAAAATCTTCATGAGCGGCCGTTCTGTGGGCGAATGCCATGCCGTCACCTCCAGAAGTGATCAGAAATATTTCTTAAATCCCCTGCTCACGGAGCCGTCGAAGCCTTCTCGCTCAAAAAACCGATGGGCTTGATGACGCGTGGCGTTGCTGAGCAGCATGATGCGGTGGCAGTTCAACGATTGGCAAATGTCCTCCACATGCTGGAGCAGGGCTTGTCCTACTCTCTTCCCCCGATGATCCTCATGCACGACGATGTTCTCGACTACGCCGTACGGCCTCAGCCCATGCATCGCCTGCAGGCAAATATTGAGGGTGACCGTACCGATCAGGACTCCCTCTTCTTCATAAACGAACAGGTATGTATGGGGATCGTTTCGGACCACTTCGATCTGCTCTTCCTGGACATTCATTTTTCTGCTGTTCGGCACCAGCATTTTGTACAAACCGAACAGCTGGTCGCGATCCGTTCTTACCGCTTCCCGAATCATGGGCTCTCTCCTTGCCAAGTAGAATGAAGGACTGCTGCTTGTCTTGCTACTATACCACCACTTCTAATATATGGTAAATGGCATGCGGTTGATCCCCTTCTTTTAACGCCGAACACCTTGTTAAGCGCTTCGTCCCCCCTAGCAAAAGAAAAAAAAGCCGTCAAGCCCTTTAGGACCTGACAGCCTTTTTCTTGGTTGAGCTGCGCCCTGCTGCTCACTCCCGGTTGCTTCTCTGCTTGGCGGCCTGGTGAATTTTCTTCCACTTGTCCTTATGGGCCGCCTGCAGAGACTTGTTCTCCTTGCGCGCGAGAAAGGCCAGCTCTTTTTGCAGCTTCCCGTAATTGTCGAACCGGCTGCGTGGCAGCGTGCCGTTCTCAAGCGCCTGCTTGACGGCACAGCCCGGCTCCCGGTCGTGCCGGCAGTCCGGAAACCGGCATGTACTGGCCAGCTCCTCAACGTCCGCGAAGGACCCGCTTAAGCCTTCCTCGGCTTCCCACATCTGCAGCTCGCGCATGCCGGGCGTGTCGATGAGCATTCCGCCACCGGGCAGCACGACGAGCTCGCGGTGCGTCGTCGTATGCTTGCCCCGGTCGTCGCCCTCCCGGATGCCGCCGGTACGCAGCCGCTCGCTGCCCATCAGCCGGTTGATCAGCGTCGACTTGCCTGCTCCCGAAGAGCCGAGCAGTGCCACGGTCTCGCCTTCCTTAAGATACGGCTCCAGCTGCTCGAGCCCTTGGCCCTCTACCGAGCTGACAGGCAGTACCGGGACGCCCGGCGCGATCGCGGCCGCCTCCGCCGTCAGCGCCTCCACCCGATCCGAGAGATCGGCCTTGCTCAGCACGATGACCGGGTTCGCTCCGCTTTCCCAAGCAAGCGTCAAATACCGCTCCAGCCGGCGCAGGTTGAAATCCAGGTTAAGCGCGCTGACCAGAAACACGGTGTCGATATTCGTGGCGACGATCTGCTCCTCTACCGTCGGGCCCGCCGCCCGGCGGGAGAATTTGCTGACTCGCGGCAGCACGCCGTGGATGGTTGCCCGGCCTTCTTCCTGCCGAACGGCAAGCGCTACCCAGTCGCCGACTGCCGGATAGTCTGCGCGGCCAGCCGCTTCATGCCTCATCCGGCCGGAGACTTCGGCGAGTACATCGCCTTCCTCTGTGAGCACCCGGTAGAGATGCGTATGCTCCATCGCCACGCGCCCCGGCACCCAGCCCTGCTGTTGATATGTGTGAAAGGCCGCTTCCCTTTCGGGGTTCCAGCCCAATTGCTTCATCTTCATCTATTGATTCCTCCTGTGGATTGGGGTTGCCGCCTCGCAGCGGCCAGCCTCTACAGGAGCCTTACGTAACTTGTTCCTGTCTACCTAAGGGCACCTGCAGAGGACAAACATTTCGTTCCAACATTCACAATTGACATAACCCATCATTCCTTTCTGCAGCGTACCCGCCTGCTTCTTCAGTTTAGCCAATTTCCGCCGAAATGCCCGGGAAAAATTGGGTATAGTCGAGTTTTCTCGTCTTCCGCTCATTCGCAGCGTCAGAAATTCTAATCCCGCTTGCCGGGAGACTCCCGTTAAAGCAGCGGGGGCTCCCTCTCGCTCAGATAGGAGGACGGGGACCTGCCCGTCGCACGCTTGAACAGCCGGTGAAAATACGACACATCCCGGTACCCGACGAACTCCGCGATTTCTCCGACCGACAGGCTCGATTCCGTCAGCATGTATTCCGCCGTCCGGATCCGGTGCCCATGCACGAATTCGCTGATCGTCTGCCCGGTCGCCCGCTTGAAGACAGCAGCAGCATGATTGGGCGTGCGGCCGATTGCCGTCCCGAGCTCCTCCTTGGTCACCTTGTCGCGGTAATGGTTCCGGATATATTGCTTCATCCGCTCCGCGAGCCGTATCGTCTCGCCCGAAACCGCCCGGGCATCCAGCTCCCGGCACCAGACAACGAGGGCATCCAGCAGCAGAGCTCCTCCCCGAACGGAGGCATAAGGCAGCCCGTCGCTCCATTCCCGGTGAACGCGCTTCATCCTCTCCTGCAGCAGGACGGCGGGTCCCGCGGCAGGGAGCATTCGGACTTCCTCAAGCAAGGGAAGGCCCTCTTCCTCCTGCCAAACGAGCGTGGCGGTGAGCTTTTCGTGCAGCTGTCCGGGCGGGCTGTAAGCCGTATAAGAGGCGTCCTCCGGCACGAGGAGCACAGCTCCCGGTTCGAGCTCGAGCCGTTTACCTGCCACCTCGTACACGCATTTGCCGTACAGGCCCGCCACAAGGAGCACGAGACCGCTGTCGGCGGATCGCGATTCCTTCCAGTTGACGCCTCGGTCCAGCCGGATTTGCTGCAGCTTCATCTTTTTTCACTCCAAATTCATACTATATTCCCTCTATCATACTATACTTCATAGCCAAACCGGGGCAGATCCCGTACACTAAACACCATACGTTTCGACACGGGAGGCTGCTGACTATGAACAGAACAAAGCTGGTCTGCACGATGGGACCATCGTGCGATCATCCGGACACGCTCAAACAGCTCATGAGCGAAGGAATGAATGTGGCGCGGCTGAATATGGCGCATGGCGAGCTGGAGGAGCACAGCCGGAGAATCCGGGATATCCGCCAAGCCGCGGAGGAGACGGGCACGCCGGTAGCCGTCCTCCTCGACATCAAGGGACCCGAGATCCGGATCGGCGGGCTGAAGGAGCCCGCTTACGAGCTTGTAGAAGGAGAACGGCTGACGCTGACGACCGAGCCGGTCGAGGGCGACGGGCAGCGCATCCCGGTAAGCTATGCCGAGATGCCGCAGGTGATGAAGCCGGGGCAGACGATCCTGCTCGACGACGGGCTTATCGAGCTGCTGGTCGAGGCGATCGACGGCCCCGACATCCACTGCGTCATCGTAAACGGCGGCACGATTAAGCCGCGCAAGGGCGTGAATCTTCCCGGCGTCCGGACGACGCTGCCCGGTGTCACCGAGCGGGATATCCGCCACATCCGGTTCGGCGTGCAGGAAGGGATCGACTTCTTGGCCGTCTCGTTCGTGCGCCGGGCGGAAGACATTCTGCAGGTCCGGCAGCTGCTCGAGGATCTGGGGGCACCCCATGTCGGCATCGTCTCCAAGATTGAGAACGAGGAGGGCATCGACGAGTTCGACGCGATCCTGGAAGCTTCAGACGGCATCATGGTGGCCCGTGGCGACCTCGGCGTCGAGATTCCGGTGGAGGACGTCCCCCTTCTCCAGCGAGAGATGATCGCCAAGTGCCAGGCAGCCGGCAAGCCGAGCATCGTCGCCACCCACATGCTGGAGTCGATGCAGAGCAATCCCCGGCCGACCCGTGCCGAAGTGAGCGATGTCGCAAACGCGGTGCTGCAGGGGGCGGATGCGGTCATGCTGTCCGGCGAGACGGCGGCGGGCCGCTATCCGGTCGAAGCCGTCCGGACGATGGCGGCAGTCGTCCGCCGGGCCGAATCGATCGCGGACTACCACCATCCCGCCCCTTCGGAAGCCGCCGCTTCGCCGTCCTCGATCACGGATGCGATCGGCCGGTCCGCCGTGGCGATCAGCGAGGCTCTCGGGGCCAAGGCGATCTTGACCCCAACGGAGAGCGGCTTCACCGCCCGGATGGTCTCGCGGCATCGCCCGAGCGCGCCGATCATCGCCCTAACGCCCCACCTGCCTACGCTGCGCCGGCTGACGCTCACTTGGGGAGTCGTGCCGGTACTGAGCAGCCGGGCGACAGACACCGACGACATGCTGAGAGCCTCCGCCGCCTCCGTCGTGGACGCCGGGCTGCTGCAGCGGGGCGAGCTCGCCGTCGTGACGGCGGGCGTTCCCGTCGGCCTTGCCGGCACGACGAATCTGATCAAGGTAGAACGCGTGTAGCCCCCTCCCCCCCTTGTGCGCTGCGCGCTGTAGTCAAGGGACCATTAGAGGAGCGTTCCTCCCAAGAGAGCACGCACCCGCTCCTTCCCCAACCAAACCAAAAGCCCCGCCGTGCTCCGTAAGGAGCGGGCGGGGCTTGAGGCAGTTCCGTTCGCCGGAAGGCGGAATCTCGCAAAGCCATTATAAGCAGGCGTCAAATCTTGGACGACGGCTCCGAGGCGGCGACCGCGTGGGACGAAGCGGTGTAGCGGAACAGGATGTACCCGAGCCACACATAGACGCCGGCCGCCAAAATTCCCGACAGCGTCAGATTGGTGAACGGAAATAACTTGACGAAAGCATTTCCCCACTGCGCGTGCGGTGTGTACTTGACATTGGGAAAAGGCCGGCTCCAGCTTCCGCCGAGGTGGCCTGGGCATCCCCCACTCCGGACGGGGAAGGTGCGTCCACCAGTCCGGACGGGATAAGGCGGCCTTAGCTCTCCGGCACCGGTTCGGGCAGAGGCACGGCCGCCTCGCTCTTCCTTGGTTCCCGGTGGAAGGAGGCGTGGATGACGTAAAACACGGTCGCCACGACCGGAGCAAGCGCGGCGATTGCTAGCACTGGATGAACCCCTCCGTGGTCGTACGTCGTGCCGAGCGTATAGGGACCCGCCAGCCGGCCGAACGTGCCGATCGCGCCGACGAGGCCGAGGTAAAACGGCGAGTAGCGGCCAGCCTTCTCCGTCAGGAAGGCAGGTACCGTCGGGGCTAGGAGCATTTCCCCGAACGTCGTGATCACCATGCCGGTGATCATCATACTGTACGACTGGGACAGCAGGATGAGGCTGAAGCCCGTCGCATACAGCATGGAGCAAGCGATTAGCTGGGCGGGGAGACTGCGTGCGAGATAGCGCTTGAGCAGCGCCAGCAGCGGCTGGCCCGCGAAGATGACGATCCCGTTCACCGTCCAGAGGAAGCTGTACGACGCCATCCCGCGGCCCTGCTCATCCAGATAGGGAGCGACCCCGGAGTTCCACACGGAGGTAGAGAACCAGACCAGCATCGAGCCGAGCGCCATGAACAGGTACAGCTTGACGTTTCCGAGCAGCTGCCAGGTCGTCTTCTCGTAGACCGGCTTGCCGCCTCCCGGGACGGCAGCGGCTTCTCCTTGCGGCTCGCGGACGGTCTGCTTCAGGAAGAACAGGAAGAACAGGCCGAAGCCAAGCGTGGAGACGCTGTTCACCGTGAAATTGACGGTAAAGCTGAACATGGCGGCCAAGACGCCTGCGATCGAGGTTCCGATCGCCATCCCCAGGTTATTGCCGACATAGATCAGGTTGAACAGCTTGCGGCGCTGCTCCTTCCAGCGGAAGCCGACGTAGGCCTGGATCGCCGGCATCGAGATGGCGTTCAGGAAGCCGATCGTCATCATGACCGCGATATAGAACGGCCACTCCCTGACCGCGATCAAGGACAGCTGCGCGGTTCCGCCGAGCAGAAGCGAGCCGACGATGAGCGGCTTGACGCCGATCCGATGATACAGCGAGCCTCCCGCCAGCTGGCCGACGATCGAGGCGATCGACTGCAGCAGCAGCACGAGCCCGGCTTCCCCGTAGGACCGGTGCAGCACATTATGGACATAAAGCGTCGTCAGCGGCCACATGAACGAGCTGCCTAGCGAATTGACGAAGCTTGCGATAAGAAAATACCACGATTCTTTTGGATAAGCGGAGACGAACGAAGGCCGGCTCATGAGGATCACGCTCTCTTTCTTCTGGGGCGGCCGGTCAGCGGCTACTATCTCCCCCGCCCGCCTGCTTGTTCCCTTATCGTAACGCGGGGCGGCCCCCCGCGCGTCGGCGGAGAGTCGGAGCAGGGCGCAAAAAAACGTTCAACCATTGGCTGAACGTCTCTACGACTTTGGTCGGAGGGAAGGGCCAGTCCGATCCATCACATGAACCCGATTCTACCAGATGCCGGCGGCAGCGCACAATGGACGTCTCGGCCCAATCCGCGGGCGGAATGACCTTCCCTCGCGGCCTCTCTACCCGGTGCTCGCTGCCGTGGAGCTTCTTAGGTTTGTTGACCGCCTCTCCCGCCGCTTCCCGGCAGGCCGAGGAGGCTTGCCGCGTGCCGGAGGAGACACGCCATATTCGCCGTCATCCTCTCTTCCGCCTCCTCGAAGCGGATATACCGGTACCCGTCCACCTCGGGCAGCCGTTTCCCGCTCCGGGCATGGACAAAATATGTCGTGCACGCCATAGCGTCCAGCGGGGGCAGCTCGTCCGTCCGGCAGACGAACAGATGCAGATCCTTCGTCTTTAAGTAAGGTAGCACGCCCATATCCTTCAGCTGACTGGGGTCCAGGTTAAGGCCCGTCTCCTCCCGCACTTCTCTTAGGCAGGCGTCGACCGGATGCTCGCCTTCCTCCAACAGCCCCTTGGGAAGATCATAAAACCGGTTCCCGGTTGAATGACAAGCGAGGTACCTCTATCCATCCGTCAGCAGCAGCCCGACGGAGACTGCTTTCATGCTTCTATCCCCCCTTCCTCCTAATGCACCTGCCGGCTGGGCGGTTCATTCAGTCCGTTCCGCCCTGCTTCCGCCCTCTTGCCGCAGTCTTCATTCCGTATGGGCGACCAGCATATTGCCATCCGGATCGAAAAACTTCAAAAACCTTCTCCCCTCTTCGTCCCGAGTAGCCTTGCCCTCCGGGATGGCCTTGCATAACCGGTCCATATCCTCCCCATCCTCCACCTGAAAGCCGAACGCGGGAAAAGGCTCCACGTTCACCCGGAACGTCGTTGTCGTATCGTCCGCCGATTCCCACAGGAATAGGGTTACCTTATCGCCCTTGAATTTTACAACGGCAAAGACCCCGAAATGGCCCGCAAGCTCGCAGCCCAAAACCTCCTCGTACCAGGCAATAGCCTTGTCCAGTCGTTTGACCGGAAGCTGCACGTGACTGATCTCCCGCATACCAGCACCCCTTTTTTATGGACTCCTCCCTACATTCCCCGCCGGCTTCCGTTTTCCTTCTGCCGAGCAAGCCGCCCAGCCGTCGGAAAAAATTGGCCAAAACGCACAATCTGCCCATTATGCGGCAGGCGAACGTAACCATCTTTTTTGCATGGGAAGATGCAGGGTCGTAAATTCAGAAGAAAGGGGGAAGCTATCGGGTAGTTCTCTTCCACAACGAACCCGTTACCCTTTTACTGTGAGGATGGGTAGAGTATTATTAATTCCGAATGAAGCTTAGATGTTAGCAGAGCAACAACATCGCAACTATTAAAGGAGGCTAAACCGGAATGAAAATTATAGTGACCAGTATTTTCGTTGAGGATCAAGACCAGGCATTGGAATTCTATACGAAGACGCTTGGCTTTGTAAAAAAGCATGACGTTCCCGTCGGAGAATATAGGTGGATCACGCTTGTTTCTCCCGACGCGCAGGACGGTACCGAGCTATTACTCGAACCGAATAACCATCCTGCCGCCAAAGAGTATCAGAGTAAGATTTTCGCCGAGGGCATCCCCGCAGCCATGTTTGGTGTAGCGGATGTTATTAAGGAGTATCATCGACTATCGGAAAACGGCGTGAAATTTACTATGGAGCCGACAAAAATGGGCGAAATGACCATAGCTGTCTTCGACGATACATGCGGCAACCTTATTCAGATTGCGCAGCAGTAACTATAGAAACCCTTTCGTGCTAATCGGTTTCATGACATCGGTTAAGTTCGAACAAAGCCAAAAAAAGAGCAAAGGCCGCAGCTCATCTGCAGCCTTTGCTCTTTCCTATTTGGGGCGATCCGCGGTTCGGCCGTTATCCCCGTCTTCGGCCGCTTCCTCGGCCGTCCGGGCGTACAGAATGTGGTCCTCCCACTGCCCGTTGATCTGGAGATAGCGGAGCGCAAGCCCCTCCTTGCGAAAGCCGTTCTTGACGAGCACGCGGGCGGACCGCTCGTTGTGCGTCATGACGGCCGCCTGCAGGCGGTGCAGCCCAAGCTCGCCGAACGCGAATCGCTGCAGAAGGCCGAGCGATTCGGACGCATAGCCCTGCCCATTGCAGTGCTCGGCGAGAAAATACCCGACGTTGGCGTTCTGCCACGGGCCGCGGAACACACTGCTCAGCGACATGCGGCCGATCAGCTCGTCCACCTCTCCCGCGGCCGCCGCCCGCCGGAACACGCCGAAGCTGTATGCGGTTCCCGCCGCCAATTGCTCCGCTTCCCGGGCGATGACTTCGCGCTGGCCGTCCAGCGTGAAGAACGACTCGTCCCGCACCGGTTCGAATGGCTGCAGGAACGCGCGATTCGCCACCCGCAGGGCGAAGGCCTGCTCCGCGTCCCGCTCTCCCAGCGGACGAAGCAGCAGCCGCCCGGAGACAAGGGCCGGGCGGCGTTGTTCGTTGGATTCCATGGATGCCGTTCCCCCTTTTTTCGTTCCGTTAGGGCAGCACATACAACAGAATCGCGAAGAAATGGAGAACCGAGCCGCCGAGGACGAACAAATGCCAGACCGCATGGTGATACGGGAAGCTTCTCCAGACGTAGAAGACGGTCCCGACCGTATACAGGATGCCTCCCGCGACGAGAAGATTCACGCCTCCGGACGCGAGATTCGCCGTGAGCGGCTTCCAGGCGAGCACGATGATCCAGCCCATCGCGATGTAGAGAATGGTAGACGTGTACAGAAACCGGCTGACGAAGAACGACTTGAACACGATCCCGAACAGTGCCACTCCCCAGACGATGCCGAACAGCGTCCAGCCAAGCGGCCCCTGAATGACGTGGAACAGGAGCGGCGTGTACGTGCCGGCGATGAAGACGTAGATCATCGAATGGTCCGCGATCTCAAGCAGGTTCTTCGCCCTTCCCTCCGGGAAGGCGTGGACAAGCGTGGAGGCGAGATACAGGAGCAGCATCGCCGAGCCGTAGATCGTAAAGCTGACGACATGGAAAGCGGTCCCCTTGATCGCCGCGAATACGATCAGCACGACAAGGGCGGCCAGGCTCAGCACGGAGCCGAAGCCGTGAGTCACCGCGTTGGCGATTTCCTCCCGGCGCGTGTACGTATGCGTATTGGCCATCTGGTTCACATCCTCTCTAAAGCTTCGTTCTATTGGTGTATGCTGCGGCATATGCCCAGGTTCTTCTATTATACGAGTCCCGCGTCCATAAGAACAACCCGCCCCTAGACGGGGCGGGTTGTTAACGTGACGTGCCGCCGACGCGGCAGAACGGTTACCAGGTGACGAATCCTTTGGAGCCGGCAACCGGGTTGTTGATCATGTCCAGGACCGGCAACGGTTGTTCCGGTGCATGCTATGGAGTAAAGGAAATGCCACCCGCTGCGTTAGGTCTCACCATATAGCTGGCCGTTTTGCCTTGATAAGAAGCGGTTATCGTTGCTGCACCCGGATGATGAGCGGTTACTATTCCATCTTCCGATACAGTTGCTGTCTGCGGTTTGCTGCTTGTATACGTTACACCTTCGCTTATCGTTTGCCTTGTTCCATCCTCATAAAAGGCGGTGAGTATTAAACTTAAGGTAGAGTTTACCTGCATACGCGGATCCAACCCGCTAAGCTCCAAGCGAATCAGGTTCTTCGTCGGCTCAGGTTCGCCCTCTTTCTTAACAACGTTTAGCTCGTAGGATGCAAGGAGGCCGCTATACTCTGCCGTGATGAGCACGGTCCCTTCCGACTTCGCCGTTACTGCGCCGCTGGCGCTGATCTCCGCTATACTAGGATTACTGCTTGTATAGATGACGTTTATCTCCACCTTGCCACGGCTTCCATCGCTGTACACAGCGGTAGTCACGGTTTGACCAATCTCTCCAACGACTAGGGAAGCTGCCCCTTCGAATTCAAGCCCAATCAGTGTAACGGGTTCTTCCTCACGGTCTTCGGATACAGATTGTAAAACAGGCCGTTTAACAACATTATCCCACATCCAGATATTGGTAAAGTTCCACCCTAACCTGTCTGTATAGGTTGATGGATTTTCCACATCAGCTGTGGAAAGTCCTAAGCCTTTAAGGGTTGTTAATGCTCCTTCCGCAACACCTTCTTTATTCACAATCATACCGTCAAAAGCATAATTGTTTTCGAGAGTGGCGGTGTTCCCCGCAAGCACTCGTCCCATCACACGATTCGCCATAGTCGGCGTCACGACGGATGGATTGAGGGCAATAACATTTCTAACGACCGTACCATTGTACCCGTAGCCTGTCACTCCGCCTGCATTGCTCGTAAGCGCTTGGACCGTTCCAGTCGCATATGCGTTTTCCGTTAAACTGCCCGCGTTCGTAATTCCGATCAGTCCGCCGGCCTGACTTACTTGGGCCGTTACATTGGCTAGGGAATAGCTGTTTCTCACGACGCCATTGGAATAGCCTACAAGACCGCCCACTGTGCTGGACCCCGTAATGGAGCCTGTCACAAAACTATTCTCTACCTCGCCATTGTTCGTATTGACGAGTATGCCTATTCTGCTCCCGCCCGTGACGGTTGCATCCACCATAGCTATATTTTTGATGACTCCGCCATTGACATGAAACAGGCCGCCGCTTGAAGATGTAAAATTGTAAATTTTCTTCCCATCGCCATCCAAAACACCGCTGAACGGAACAACTTTAAAAAGGGACTCAGCTGTTTGTCCAGAGTAATCCAAATCCACATCTAAAATATACTTTTCTACTGGGAATTTCTCCATAACGTTCAAATCAGCAATGGATTTGATTTTGTAATAGCCTGCTTCATTTCTTTCTAAAGGCACAACCGGCTCTTTGGTCTTTTCAGGAATACTCTTCAATACCGGGCGTTTTAAAGTATCATTCCACATCCAAACCGAATTAAAATCCCAATTCAATTTATTGCTATACGTACTGGGATCTTCAACCTGTTGTTGGGATAACCCTAACCCTTTTCTGTTGTTGGCAGCTGCAACACTTTCGCCTTCTTTATCCACAATCATGCCGTCGAACCCATAATTGTTCTCAAGCGTTGCCGTATGACCGGCAAGAACCCGTCCCACTACACGGTTCGCCATGGTTGGCGCCGTAACGGAAGGACCAAGGGCAATGACATTTTTGACGACGGTATTGTTATACCCGTAGCCAGTCACTCCGCCTGCATTGCTCGTAAGCGCTCGGACGGTTCCAGTCGCATATACGTTTTCCGTTAAACTGCCCGAGTTCGTAATTCCGATTAGTCCGCCAGCCTGACTTACTTGAGCAGTTACATCTGCAGTAGAATAACTATTTCTCACGACGCCATTGGAGTAGCCCACTAGACCGCCCACTGTGCTGGAGCCTGTGATTGAACCCGTTACATAGCTATTCTCTATCTTGCCATTGTTCGTGTTAACGAGTATGCCTATATTACTCCCGCCGGTGACGCTCGCATCCACCATAGCAATATTTTTAATCATGCCGCCATTTAGATGGAATAAGCCCCCGGTTGCTGATTTAAAATTGGTTAAAGTTTTATTATTTCCATCAAATGTGCCAAGGAAAGGCGTCCCCTTAAATAAGGGTTCAAAAAGCTTCCCTTCAAAATCGAGATCATTTTCCAATATATAATTTTCATTTGGAAATTCTGAAATGGTCTTTAATTCATTAATCGAACGGATGATGTAGGAACCATCTTCGTTTTGATCCATCTTCGGCTTTGGAATATTACTTTCGTTAATTTGTTCCAAATTGTTTTTCAGTAATGGACGCATGGCATCTTTATTCCAGATCCAGATCGAATCAAAGTCCCAACCAAGGGTCTCTATGAAAAAGGATGGCTTCGTGAATGCTTCTTTACGGACACCCTGCCCTTTTTCATTGTTCGGATCATTCACGGTAACACTCTCACTGCTGACAAACATAGCTTCATCCGCGTAATTATTTACTAGAGTTGCTGTTTCTCCAGCTAAAACTCTGCCGACAATTCTATTAGAAGCAGTACCTGTAATGATAGATGGATTTAATGCCATACTATTTTGGATGACCGTATTGTTATATCCGTATCCGCTGATGCCGCCAGCATTTGATTCTTCTGCTCTAACGGCTCCCGTTGCATAGACCCGTTCTGTTAGACTGCCCCGGTTTGTAATCCCAATAACACCGCCGGCTTGCTTTCCGCGAGCACTGACACGAGCTGTTGAATAACTGTCTCTTACGATACCGTTCGAGAAGCCCGCAAGCCCGCCAACTGTAGAATTCCCTCTAATCGATCCAGTACTGTAGACGTATTCCACTAATCCATCATTCTGATCAACCAGGATCCCAACATTACTTCGGCGAACATCAATGTCAGCATTGATTATTCCTACATTTCGAATAATCCCTTCGTTAAGGGCAAAGAGGCCCGCACCGCCCGAGGAGACGACAACGCCTGTAATCGTATGCCCTTGCCCATCAAACGTCCCAGTAAATGGAATTTCATTCGCCCCAATTGCTTCAAAAAACACGCCATTCCCATCAATGTCCCGATCTAAAATAAAATGTTTGTCTGGGAACTCATGCATTTTATTAAGTCCACTGGCACTTTTGATTTGATAGGGGTTGTGCTCCGAACCATCGCCCAGCATTCCTTCTTTAGCTAGTAACGGGTCCGTTAACGGCTCTCTATCGATTGGATTATTAACCAATCTTACGACGATCGTATGTTCATCGCCAAATGCAAGAGGGTTGTCAAATAAGATGATTTGTTCACGTCCGAGACGTTCTAATGTTGCTTCTTGAATAACCGCTTCCAACAGCTGGTCGCCTGTATGATCACGCTTTTCCCCGATAACGGTGACACGTTCAAGCGAATTCGGGTAATTTAAGACTCCAACTCCCTTCAAGACGTTATTCTCTACAATCGCGCTTGTTAAGTTAATATAATTTTCAGGTTGTTTAATCGTAAAGGAATCAATTTCAACACCGTCGCTGTTGTAAGCTTTCAAAGTGAGAGATTGATCGTTTGATTCTAAAATAACACCTGTCTGTTTCTTTTCATCATAAACGATATGATCCCAGTCAAATGATTTATTATCATAAAACGTTGGACCTGATGAACCTACTGTCACAAAGGTTGTCCCTAGATTCATCGCTTTTTCCGATATATCTTTTACACCGTTTCGTATGGTTGTCCGTTTATACACATGATCATGACCGCCCATGTACAAACTAACGCCAAGTCTTTCAAATGCCTGGGACAATTTCACTCTCATAATGTCCATGCCGGTCTCATCGCTAGATTGACCGCCATAATAAGGATAATGCCCCATAACGATTTTCCACTTTCTATCGGTTGCCCGTAAATCTTTTTCCAGCCATGTTAGCTGCTTGTCGAAATCCAGTACAGAATTCAGAACAGCAATGTGCATATCGCCATAATCAAACGAATAATTCGTTTCCCGGTAACTGCCTTCCCCGTTCTTCGGAAGGTTGAAATACCCAGAGAATGCCCCAAACTTCCGATCCGTCACCCGTTCACGGTCTCCGGCGATAGGAGCAGAAATCAGATTCATGTCGTTGTTGTAAATGTTGGTAAACACATCATTCCATGCAGAAATGTTGCCGCCAAGATGGGCCAAATCTCCGACTTGAATCACAGTCCGTCCGTTTGCATTTTTCTCCTTCAGAACGTCCAGCATGTTTTTAAAGAGCCGGAAACTTTCCGGTTTTCGATCTGGAACCTCAAGATCCCCCATCACATACATAACGGCTTGCTCTGAAGCTGGCGCGGTCCTAAAGCTATAACTGCTGCTCCAAGGTCCAGTCGGTGAACTTCCATACCGGTAGTCATACTTGGTACCCAAGTCGAGATTTGCTAATTTAGCTTCGTGGGCTGCAAGCACACGATAATTACTGTTTGCATACGTGTCGCCATATGCGACTTGAAAATAAGAGACTTCCGCCTGTACCACTGCGGCATGATCCCACATCGCCTCTGACTCGGGTTTATACTGGATATACGATGTTTCTAATGCCTTATCGGTCACTACATTTATTCCTACCTCGTGTTCATTTGCACCTACATTAACAATGGGTTGAAATTCATTTAAAATTTTATCCGCATCTAGATTTTGTTGATCAACAAGCAGCCGGACAAGTTCAACACGTGTATTTCCTTGAGAGTCGGTTGCTGCATACTTAATGAAATATTCTCCATACATGTCGACCTTGAAATGCTGATCTACTACGGCTACTTCACCCTTATCATTTAATACGGTTGCTTCTACCGATAAAGATTGCCCGCGATGATCCGTCGCCGAAGCGCTCAGCACTTCTACTTGATCCCCAAGTTTGATGGAGTCCGGAAATTGTCCATGGACCGTAATTTCAGGTGCATGCACCGTCCCCCTCGTTTCCTCACCAATCCAAATTGGAGCACTGATAGCTTCTTCACCGTCTGCTTGGAAAGCTCTAACGATGAAATAATCCCCATCCTTACTTGCAAAGGTTTCTTTCATTTCAAATTGATTGCTGGCAATATTGCGGTACTCCTTGACGATTTCACCGCTGTTTTTGTAAACAACAACTTTATCCAAATAATCGTTAGCGTCAGGGTCCTTTATCCGTACATTAAGAGCAATTTCGTTTGTATCAGCTGGAAGGATCGCCCCCATCATCTGCCCGTTTGCCGAAACCGCCAACTCTAAATTACGATCGAATGATACATAGGTGCGGTGATTTCGCATCGCCTCGTAAAGGTCTTCTCTAGTTAAACGATCCGCCCACATACCGGTTACATGGGGTTGAACCATCCCCCAATTCCCTTTGTGCTCGTCTCCGCCAAACACAGGAGAAATATGCCAGCCTCGATCCAATGCCTTGGTATAGACTGCAAAATCGTTTGAGGATTTGTATTCCATCATATTAATATTTCGGTCAACTTCTCGGTTATAGTGTTTAAATTCATTGAAACTCCAGTTTCCTGACAAGCGTGGATGATTAAATTGAGCAATGACATTAGGATCTTGAGCAAGTCTTGCGTAAAAGGTTGGCAAGTCGTATTTTATGTCGCCCCAGCCCCACGTGCCATCCGCACCTAGTCCATGCGTCCTTGCAAACCATGGGGCATTAAATAAGTTCATATGGCCCGATTCATCGTACCAAGTAACTTCCGTACCAGGCAGCGTAATAAATTCGTTATCCCTATTGTGAGCATCTGATTGCTCATGCAGCAATTTGTATTCGTTAGAATAAGAGTCTTGAACATTCGTAATAAAATCACTGCCCGTACTCATGTCATAAGTCACGTCGTGCTCCGTCACTGCATAAAAATCAAAATCTGTATTAGCTTTCACATACTTGTAAGCATCATCAGGTAACAATATTCCATCACTGAGAGAGGTATGGGTATGCATGTGACCTTTGAACAAGGAATATCCTAACTGTTCCGGCCTATCTTTCTTGTAAGCAGCCTCTTCTTCCGAAACCGCGAATGCGGAAATGCCGCAGCAAAGACTAACAACTCCTGCAATAACACAATTCTTCACTATGAAAGGCAAACGTTTCCTTTGAGACTTCAATCAAATCCCTCTCCATTTCGACTCAAAATGTAACATCGGCCCCTTATATACCAGCTCATCAAAGGCAGATGTCCAGATGCGATCCTTGAGTGTCCATATTGAATGCTGAGTGAAGCGTAGAAACAAACAGCCCCTACACCGAAAAAATTATAGGGCTGCAGGCTGTTCCTGTCGTCTATCTTGTTAGTCGTAACAATGTCCTAATCATAGGTGCAAGAGACTGTGCCATGCGCAAAAATCCGAGGTCGGTTGGATGTATGCCGTCCACCGTGCACTCACTTACTGAATCCTCTCCAAGCAGCTTAGAACCATCCATGAAATGGATATTGCTGTCTCCCTCCGCCCGCCTCTGTTCAACCGTTTCGATTTGAATGAGTCTGCGGCGGCTGCTAAGCTCCCTCCTCTCCTTATAGAATCGATCTCCGGCATTGCGAATCCTGGAGACTACTAATATAGGAACTTCCGGATGACGCTCTCTCAAAATTCGGATGAATACAGGCAGCGATCGTGCGATGTTATCAGCCTCGCCCGTATTCCCTTCATAATCGAGAATGTAAAGCGCCGGATCATCGATTTGTGAAAGAATATGCGCGAGCTCTGGCTCGCCCTTTCCATTTCCGGAGAAGCCAAGATTCACAAACTCTACCGGAATCATTCGGCTGAGAATATTAGAATAAGCCATACCCGGCCGAGAGGCGCATCCTCCCTGCGTGACCGAGGTTCCATATATAATGACAGGCCCGCTGCTTGCGTAGGCAGGCGCATCACTTATGACCGCATCCTTATCTACACCAATCCATACTTCCTCTACCCCTTGGTAAAGCGGAAAGTTTAACGTGACAGCCACGTCTTTTTTTATGTTCCACTGGTACAGCTGTGATTCGTATTCGCTTGCCATGGGCTTGAATTTCGCCGCGGCGATCAGGTACTGTTCCCCCGGCTCTCCAAGGTAACAGTCAAAGCCGCACTGCCCTGTAGGCGGCATATGATGCATATTGGCAGGCCCGGCAAGGCGCACCCTTATGGCCAGCCTCGAGGAATTGGTCCGAAAGCGGATTTGCCCGCCTGCCGTACAATAAGCAAGCGTATCAACCGCGGGCGGCAAGATTGCGCTGGAAGCCAAAGGCAGTCGCCTGTAAATCCCATCCTGCGCAAGCCATGGAAAGCCTGCGAGGTGAAAGGGTGCCTCAAGCGGAGAATGCCATCTCAACTGTTCGCCATTTATTGATTCCGGGTATATCGTTTCGCCAAGTTGATCCAAATTGATCTCTTTCGATTGAACCGCCATCTATCCTTTAACACCACCCATAGTTGCGCCTTCCATAAGCAGACGCTGGAACAGCACGAATACAATAATAGAAGGAATCATAGCGATCGTAACCCCTGCAAACAAGGTTACCCAGTCCGCACTGAATTCCATTAATTTATTAGCTGTATACATTTGTACCGCTATCGGGTACTTCTCAGGATCGCTCAAGTAAATGAACGGTCCCATAAAATTGTTGTAGTAGCCTAAAAATTTAAATACAGCAACTGTCACGATACCCGGTGTAGACAACGGAATAATGACACGCCAGAACTGCTGGAACAACGTAGCTCCATCCATCGTCGCGCTCTCTTCAAGCTCCTTTGGCAAGGATTGCATGAAACCTCCAAGCAGCATGAGGTAAAATACACTTTCGCCTAGCGATGACAGCAGGATCAAGCCAGTCAAGCTGTTAGTCAAGGACAGCTCGCGCATAATGACATACTGAGGCACAAGCGCATTAATACCCGGCAGGAACAAGGAAAGCATAATTAAACCCCAAATCAGCTTTCTCCCTTTAAATTCCATGCGAGTTAGCGCATACGCATTCAGAGTTGTGAAGAACAAGCTGACGATCAAGCTTCCCCCAACATAGTAAAGCGTATTAAGCAGCGATTTGCCGAATGAATATTGCGTCCATGCTTTGGAGTAGTTGCTCCAATGGATTTTGCTAGGCAGCGCCCAAATATTTTGAAAAAACTCAGGATTGCTCTTGAGCGATTCATAAATCACCCATATCAGAGGAAGGATGATCGTAAGCGCCCATACATACAATACAACTCGCCATATGACATCCATATATGTATGTTTTTCTATCAAGTTTTTTACCTCCGAGCGTATTCAGACTTAAAACTCAACCTTGTCATTCGGAAAAAATTTATCCATTAACAACTTAGCCGATACGAGAATAACAAACAGAATCATGCCGATTGCGGAAGCATAGCCGTAGTTCCGGTACTCATTACCGAAAGCAAGGTTAAACATATATAGCCCCAATACGTCGGTTTGACCGTAAGGACCGCCGTTTGTTAAGATCAAAACCATTTCAAAACCTTTCAGCGTGCCTACGACCAAGAACAGCGCACTTACACGAATTACCGGGAATATGAGCGGCATCGTAATCTTAAATAATCTCGTCATATGGCCTGCTCCCTCAAGAATCGCCGCTTCATACAAGGATTTCGGGATGGCCAACATGGAGTTGACAAAAATAATAACGTACAAGCCTACTCCCCCCCATACCCAAGGAGGAATAACCGCAGCAAGAGCGGTGCGTTCATCGCCCAGCCAATAATATTTGCCCATATCGATTCCGAAGAGGCTAAAAAGCTCATTTAATAAGCCATAATTTCCATCATAAATAAACGCCCAAAGCAGCGCGATTACAACCGTGGACAATACGTTCGGGAAAAAGAAGATCACTTTTAAAAACTTGTTCTCTTTGTAGTTTTTATTCGCAATCAAATAACCGAGCACTAAAGAAATAAGTATGACCAGCACGGGAACAACAATCATAAAGATAAGGTTGTGCCATAGCGCTCTCCATACAAAATCGTCATGGAATGCTGTTACAAAATTATTAAAGCCTATAAATTTTTTATCTGTAATGCCGTCCCAATCAAGAAAGGAATAATAGACCGATAAGATGTTTGGATAAAGAGTAAAGAGCAAATATCCACCGAACGGCGGGATGATTGCCAACGCCAAAAATATATACTTTTGGGTATTCGCCTTATCCATACTAAATTTACGCGGTAAACGGTTAGATTGAATTTCGGTTTTCAACCATGAGACACTCCTCTCGTAAAGAAAGGAACGGAGAGCATGTCACTCTCCGGCCGCTTCCTACCTGCTACTTCTTACTTTTTTTGTGCTTCTAATGCCTTCTTCATCAATTTATCTGCTTGCTCAAGGATTGGAGTTGGATCTTGCTTGCCGATAAAGATTTTTGGAATGTTTTCTTCAAAGATTTTTGTTGCTTGCTTATAGGATGGATCGGATAACGAAATATTGCGCTTCACTTTAACGGGACGAAGATTGTTTTCAGCCACATGGTTTAATACGGATTTCAAAGATGTTTGTACTTTCGCAAGGCGGGCAGAGTCTTCAACCAAATCCTTACGGATCGGCAATCCGCCGGTTTCCGCAGTAAATTGCTGGTTCTCAAGCGTCATGTTCCAAAGAATAAACTCTTTTGCCCATTTCTTATTTAGATCCGGCTTATCCGCCCATACAAACATCCCGCCTGTTACACCCGTTTTGACCCATACTCTTTGGGAAGGGGAATCCACCATAGGAACTGCCATATAGCCCCATTCAAAGCCTTTTGGTGTAGATTCCTTCATTTCATTTTCTACGTGGCTGCCGGTTGAAACCATTGCTGCCTCGCCTTGAATAACAAGCATTTGTGATTGGGTATGGTTCAAGGCCGGGAGTCCTTCACTAAAGTAGCCCTTCTTGCCCAGTTCGGCAATGCGGCTGAATAATTTCTTCATTTCAGGGCTGGAGTATTCATCAATAAAGTTTTCATGGTCTTTTGTAAACTTATCTAAGTTTCCGTTCATTTCTGCCAACTCATATAACTTGGAATGGCCAAACGCGTTATCATAATAAGTAGGATATTGTCCCGGGAATGTAATCGGAGTTACTCCGGCTTGCTTAATCGTTTCAAGCAGCTGAACAAATTCTGTCCATGTTTTTGGATTCTGGTTCCAGCCATGCTTTTCGAATAGCTGCTTATTGAAAAATAGGCCGCTAAAGCTTGAAATGGTAGGAACCTCGTACGTTTTTCCATCAATAAGCTCGATGGAATCGAGCATGCCGTCCAACAGCTTCTCTTTTACTTTCTTACCAGGCAGATCAGGCAGCTCGCGCTCCCAAATATCATCCAATACCTCAAGCTTACCGGATCTGGCGAGCGCTACGATGTCACCTGCAGGCTTGCGGTTGAAAAAGTCAAACATATCGTTTGTATTGTTTGCAGATATTTTAGTGGATAAAATGTTCGGCATATCCGGCGATGCAGTAATGGCAATAGTTACGTTAGGATATTTCTGTTGAAATGTTTTTATAGCATAATCTGCAGCTTCCCGACCTAAGCCGCCTTGGAAAAATCCATACTTCAGTGTAACCTTCTCATTCTTTGGCAATCCATTCGCATACACCTCTGCTTCCGAGGCGCTTGGCTTATTCGAGCTGCTTGTACCAGGCTCGCTCTTTGCACTGTTGTCACTGCAAGCAGCCAGCATAGTTAAAGACAAGACAGCTGCACCCGTACTCATCAAACGTTTCATGTTCCCGTTAAACATGCTTTTATCCCCCTTTTATTAATAAATAAATTGGATTAACTATTTAAGAATAGCTGTATTTTGTTAATTGCCAATCAAATCAGAGTAATTGATTTGTAAATATCTTCCGCTCTAGGCCTCGCCTCCAAATATGATGTAATCGCTTACACTTTAAATGCCAATTTCAGGAATGTCAACCTTTTTGTAAACTGTTTTGATCAATTATTCCCCTCCTCCAAATAAGGAGAGTCATACGAAATGTCCGTATTTCCAAAAAGGTTAATTTCAACCGCAGAAAAAGAATGCTTTTTATGCTTCTATTAGCGTAGCAGCAGCCTTTCAATCCAAGACGATGCCTGATATACTTCGTGTGGCAAATAGGAAAAAAAATCGATCATTTTTTGCTGGTACCGCTCCATCCATGCTTGCTAAAGACCTTCATCAGCTCCGCTTCCCAGCAATGCGAACCAACCGTCCCCCCGATACAATGACGGCCTGCTTTACCAGGTTTTCCTATACCTGCATGCAGCCGGCATATGGAAGTCGGCATCGCCATCGCTGCCGTTGCAATTATCCAAACAATCCCTTCCCTGACTTGCTCTTTTAAGCGTTCATTTGTTATATTTAATCAAATCACTTTACAAATTTATCATACCCGCTTTTATGCAAATGTCAATATTACCCATTCTATTTATTTGCATGAACCTGTCCTTTTTATCATTATTTTAATGGATATTTAAAATGCCTGTAAGTTGAACTAGCCTAACTCCCAACTTTTGTTCGCCTCGTATTAATGCTACACTTGAAGCAAAGTGTGGATTAATTTGTCAAATGTTTTGTATCTATTTTTATAAAATGTTCTTGGAAAGAGGATGTATATCGTGAGCGATTCGGGCAAACAAACTAGCCATATGTTATTAAAATCAATTAATCAGCAGAAAGTTCTTTTTCTCATATATTCAGAAGGGCCGATCTCTCGCGTAGAGCTTGCGGAAAAGACTGGACTAAGCAGACAAACCGTAACCAATATCGTTAACCGCCTGCTGGAGGAAAAAATAATCGTGGTAGGAGAGCTTGTCGACTTGAAGACAGGAAGCGGAAGAAAAAGAGTCGGCCTTCATATCAACAGCGGCCGCTTTTATGCCATCGGGCTTGAGCTCGCCGGCAAATACATTCGAGGTAAAGTGTATAACCTGCGTCAAGAGGCTATCGCATCAGCAGAACGCACGATTAACAAATATGGTTCTATAGATGTGCTGATGCGGCTGTTGCATGAAGTTATCGATGAGCTTCTCACCCAAGTGCCTAATACCTCCAAAGTAAAGGGGATCGGAATCAGTATGCAGGGCTTGGTAGATTCTCAGCATGGCATTGTTCTGCGTACCCCTGGCATAGGTGTTCATCGCCTGCCGCTCAAGCAGCTGCTTGAAGACAAATATACTATTCCCGTGTATATCGAGAACGATGTCAATCTTCTCTCTGTCAACGAGAATATGAATGGCTGCTTGAAAGAATCCAATAACAATATCACCATTAAGTTTGATTATGGTACAGGCGGCGCGATCGTCCATGATAAACAGATTATACCGGGATCAAGCTTTGTTGCTGGTGAATTTGGGCATTATAAAGGCTTCTATGGAGAAGATGCCTATCCATGTCACTGTGGCAGGGATGGATGCTTAACAACATTGGCTTCAAGCAGCGGACTTAGTTTTACTATGAAATGTACACTTGAGGAGTTTTCAGAAGGCATAAGAACGGGGGATGCTAAGTTCCTTCGTTTATATGAGACAGTCGTGAACGGCGTTGCTATAGCTATTACTAACATTATCACATTTCTTAATCCAGATAGTCTGCTTATTACTGGTCGGGTACTGCATACCATCAGCCCAGAAATGTTCAACGAAATTAGAGCTAGAGTCATGCATCAGCTGCCTGTGACCGTGAATAATGTTCAAATTAATTATCTTTACGACAAACCGGATGAAACGAAGCTGGCAGCTGGATTAGTCATTAAACGAGCTTTCGAAATTCCTTTAGATACACTGTCTCTCTAACTATTATAAGTCTCAATGAAACGGTTCGTCCTACATCAAGGATGAACCGTTTTTTTGCCGATAGGACAAGTACAACCATCACTGTTAGCCAAGTATCCTGCGCTAATAAAGACTACAAAAAAAGACTCCGGGGTCTTTCCCCGGAGCACCAAACAGGCTTGGACATACAATATCTTTGCTTATCTATCGAAGATCCCCAATAGCAATAGCGGCGTGATCGGCATGAGCATCTGTCTTTGGAAGCGGGCGGCATGGTTACCAGGTGACGAAGCCCTTGGAACCAGGAACGGGGTTGTTGATCATGTCCAGGACCGGCACCATGTAGGCGATCAGTACGAGCACGACGACGAGCGAGATCAGCACGCCCCAGCGCTCGAACAGACGCGGCGCGGCTTCCGCCGACGCATTCGCTTCTGCGATCGGGAATTCCTCCTGCCCCCGCGGAGCGCGGAATAGCAGGACGATGTTGACGATGAGAAGCAGAATGCCGATGAACAGGATCGTGCCGCCGATTGCCATCGCGACGTGGTAGGGCATCCAGAGGAAGGCGTCTGGGTGATTCTCGTACGTCGTGTAGGCGGTGCGCCTAGGCGAGCCGAGCAGTCCCACCGTGTGCATCGCCCCCGACATGAAGAACATGCCCACGAGCCAGACGACCGTCTGGATCATGCCGAGCTTGTTGATGCGGGCGGTCAGCTTGCGTCCGGTCAGTGCCGGAATGAGCCAATAGGTGACGCCGAAGAACGTCAGGGCGACCGTCGTGGCGACTGTCAGATGGAAGTGGCCGGTAATGAACAGTGTGTTATGCACAACGGCGTTCATCTGGTTGGACGCGTTGATGATGCCGCCGGCGCCGGCCGGGATGAACGTCAGCATGCCGGCGAACGGAGCGAAGAAGCGGACGTCAGACCAGGGCATTTTGCGGAACCAGCCGAACAGGCCCTTGGCTCCCAGTGCGCGTCCCGCCTGCTCGAAGGTGGCGAACAGGGAGAAGGCGGTCATGAGCGAAGGCACGATGACCATGAACGTCAGGATGACCTGCAGAAACTTCCAGAAGGGCGAGATGCCGGGCTCCATCAGCTGGTGGTGGAAGCCGACCGGAATCGAGAACAGCAGGAACAGGATGAACGCGAGGCGGGCCAGTGCGTCGCTGAACAGCTTGCCCCCGATAATCTTCGGAATGACGACATACCAGCACATGTAGGCAGGAAGCAGCCAGAAGTAGACGAGCGGATGGCCGAAAAACCAGAACAGCGTGCGGCTCAGCATGACATTGACCGTGTCCACCCAGCCGAACGACCAGGGGATGAGCTGCAGCAGCACCTCGGCGGCGACGCCGAGCGTGGCGACGATCCACATAAGCATCGTCGTGACGGCCATGAAGGCGAACAGCGGCGTCACTTTGCCCTTGTGCAGCTTTTTCCAGTAGCCGAACTGGTAAAACATGCCGAACCCGCTCATCCAGCTGCCCACGACGACAAGCGCAAGCGCGATGTAGAAGTAGGGCGACGCCTTCATCGGTGCATAGAACGTATAGAGGACGGTAGCTTGGTTCAGCAGGATGCAGATCGTGCCCACGACCGTCCCGGTGGACATCAGCCCGTAGCCGAGCCAGCCGAGGTGCCGGCTGATGGGCAGCAGCTTGCCGCCGGTCGTCTTGGACACGCCGCTGATCAAGAACCCGATGATGAAATACGTGGTGAAAATAAGCGCCATCAAGACGCCGTGCGCGGTCAGGAGCTGGTAATAACCGATCTCCGCCGGCAGCTTGACGACACCGCCGCGCACCAGGCCTTGCAGCAGGCCGGCGATACCGCCGAGGAACAGGGCCCCGAAGGCGAACAAAATATGGGCGAGCACGAGCCGGGAATCCTTCCGGTCAATCTGAAGCTCTGGCGTTCCATTGGTTAACATGGTCTTCATCCTCCCGATCGGCGGCGGGCCGCCGTCTTGCCAAGCCTGTCAGTCTCTCAGGCGGGACAGGTTCCGCGTTACTTGACGATAATTCTCATCTGCATTTGTTCATGCGCCGCTCCGCAATATTCGTTGCAGAGGACGAGGTATTCGCCCGGCTCCTTGAACGTGTAGCTCGTGTGGTTGACCTCGCCCGGCACGGCCATCATGTTCACGTTCGTGCCGATGATATGGAAGCCGTGGACGACGTCCGTGCTCGTCAGCACGAAGTTGACCTTGGCGCCGACCGGCAGCTCGATCCGGTCCGGACTGTAGCCGAAGACGAAGGCGAGAATAACCGCTTCGTATTCGTTGTCCCCGACCTGACGCAGACCCGGCTTGTCGAACGGCTCGTTCTGCGTCACCGTCTCCGGGTTGACGGTATGCCGGTGCTCGCCCGGCGGCGTTACCCCCATCGCGAAGGTGGCCGTCCCGAGGACGAGCAGGAAGATCGCCAGCATGGAGATGCCGAACACGAGCCACCATTTTTCCAATCGATGCATATGCATATGTCTTCTCCCTCTCTCTTTCACATGCTCCTCTTATTGGCGGGCCAGGAACAGCAGGAACACGCCGGCCCAGGTCAGAATGATGAAGCCGCCAAGCAGCAAAACAGCGGCAAACGTGCCTTTTAGCGAAGATTCCGTCTCGCCGGAGGTCCGGCTCGCCGCTTTCGCGGGAACGTCCTTCTTGTGCGGAACCAGATTGGTCGATTTGGCCATACGGTAGGTCCTCCTTTCGAACCGGATCCTTGGTACCTTGTGCTTTCTCATTGTAGGGAGCGGCCGTTCCAGTAGCTGTGATAAAAATCACAAGTCATCATTCTGTCAAATTCCGTCAGCGGCGGCACGCAAAAAAGCCTACCCTCCGCGTTCCCGCGTGTAGGTAGGCTTGTCATCTGCTCGTATAGGAAGCGGCGCCTGGAGGCGGCGCGCCCGTTCAGCTGGCCCGTTTTTTCTGATGTGCCAACAGACGGTAATGATGGTTAAGCGCTTCGTCCAACCGCTGGCTGATCTCGACGACTTCCCGGTCGGTCATGCTTCGCGTCGCTGCCGTTTCCAGCATTTGTTTGCGCAGCGCTTCGATCTGGCGGAACGATTCGATCATCTCCAGTGACATCGGCTATTATCTCCTCTTTTCCAATTTTTTCTTACTGATCAAATACCCCATGGGTTGACAGCCGAAACACCGTTTGACAAAAAAATTCCAATTGGTAACCAAAATTCGCGGACCGGTCCTCCCTCTCCTCGCAACCGCTTGTTCCTATCGGTGGAAGGCGTAACCTTCCGCTCGTCCTCATATGCTGATGGTAAACGGACAGGAAGGGAGGCGATCGGTATGCCCAGCCATCCCCGGTTTCGGCGGCGTCTCTCCAGCCGCCGGCGGGCGCTTCTGCTGCTTGCAGCCGCTCTCGTCGTCGCTCTCTCGGCCGTATGGGCCGGACGGCCCTATTGGCAGGAGCGGGAAGCCGGACGGCGAGCGGTGGCGGCATTCCTCAAGCTCGAGCAAAAAGGAGATTACGGCAGCGCCTGGGAGCTGTTTCATCCGCAGATGCATCGCCGGTTCGGCAAGGACGCGTATATTCAGAAGCGCGCTCACGTCCTCATGCAGGACCTCGGCACCAAATCGTTCCAGTACGAGATCGGGAAGGGAGAGACCGTACGCCAGCTCACGGTGGAGGCGGGCCAGCCACCGCTTGCCAGCGCCTACAAGGTGAAGGTGACGCTAAAGCTGGATACCGTCTTCGGCAGGCTGAGCATCGTGCAAGAGTATTACGCGGTGCGGGAGGCCGGCAAGTGGAAGGTGCTGTGGCTGTACGGCACAGCGCCTTGACTCGGCCGGTCGACTGGCAGCCGCGCTGGCCGAGCGGAGCCGGTTGGGGCGGACGCCGAGCCCGAGGGCGGCCGTGCCGCCGAAGAGACCTGGGGCGGGCCGGGGCACCGGACCAAGCGGTGCGGATTGGAACGGGACGCCGGACCAAGGGCAGCCGCGCCGAGCGGTCGGGTGGGACGGGACGCCGCAGCGGGTCGGGACGACGTGCTCGGGAACGGCCGCGTCCAAACACAAAAACGCCTGGAGACGCACGTCCGAACTTCGGAGTCGTGCGCCTCCAGGCGTCTTGTCTTGCGGAGACTGCTTTTGGCTTCCTCCGTTTCCTTCCCATTTCGGGGGCTTCCATGGGAGTGCGGACGTTCGAAATGTACTCCCAAGCGCCTCCACAAGCGGCACACCTACTCCGACCGCACGTCCGGAGCCCCTTTCGTCGCTTCGGCCACGCTCGCCTTCTCCTCGTACTTCTCCAGATAATAACGCCGGATCGGCTTCAAGTCGTCCCCAAGCTCGTAAACCAGCGGCGTGCCGGTCGGGATGTTCAGCGTCGCGATGCCGTCGCCCGGAATCTCGTCCAGATAGCGGACCAGCGCGCGGATCGTATTGCCGTGGGCTACGATGAGCACGCGCCGGTTCTCGTGAAGGGAGGGCTCGACCTTTTCCTTCCAATACCGCAGTACCCGCTTCTCCGTATCGTCCAGGTTCTCCGTGACGGGCACGAGTTCCTGGATGTCCTTGTAGCGAGGATCTTTTCCCTCGTAGCGCGCGTCCGACTTGTCTAGGGCAGGAGGCCGGACAGAGACGGACCGCCGCCAACTGTGAACCTGCTCCTCCCCGTACTTGCGGGCCGTTTCCTCCTTGTTCAGCCCTTGCAGATCCCCGTAATGGCGCTCGTTCAGCATCCACGACTTGTCGACCGGAATCCACAGCAGGTTCATTTCGTCCAGTATGATCCACAGCGTGCGGATGGCCCGCTTCAGCACGGAGGTGTACGCAACGTCGAACACGAATTTGTTCTGACGCAGAATCTCTCCGGCGCGGCGGGCCTCCTCCTTGCCGTTGTCGGTCAGGTCGATGTCCGTCCATCCGGTGAAGAGATTCTGGGCATTGTATTGGCTTTGGCCGTGACGAACAAGTACAACTTTGATCACGCTTGCTGCACTCCTTTCCTGTTCCATCCTTCCCGTTTCTTCTCTATTGTTACCCTTTTCACGCATAGCCCAAGCTTGACGGAGCAAGAAACGGGCACAAAAAAACCCGCCGTCCTCGGGACGGCAGGCTTGGGAGCAAAAGCCGGTGAGCTATGCCGGTCAGGCAAGGCAAAAAGCGGGCTCCGCTGTACAAACTTGGGTATTTAGCGCTTGTTGAAGATCTCGGTCAGCACCGGCACGATTTGCGATTTGCGGGAGACAACGCCCTTCAGCACGGCCCGGTTGTTCTCCAGCTTCACGTTGTACGCCTGCTCCACCGCGTCGGCTGCGCCGCCGAGGGCGATGCCGATGGAATCGTTGTTCAGGATGTCCGTCACCACGAACAGGAACAGGTCCAGTCCCTTCTCGCTGACGATTCCGTTCAACGCTTCCTCAAGCTCCGCCTGACGGGAGAGCACGTCGTTCGTGTCGACCGCGTTCACTTGAGCGATCTCGACCTTCGCGCTGCCCATCTGGAATTCTTTGGCGTCGAGCGAGATGAGCTGGCTGATCGACTTGTCGCTCAGATCGGCGCCCGCCTTCAGCATCTCGAGGCCGTAGCTCTCGGCGTCCACTCCGGCAATCTCCGCCAGCTCGCGTGCCGCATCGATGTCCTCCTGCGTGCAAGTCGGCGACTTGAACAGGAGCGAATCCGAGATAATCGCGGACAGCATCAGACCGGCGATGTTCGGCTCGATCGCCACGCCGTTCTCCTTGTACAGCTTCTTCAGAATGGTCGCCGTGCAGCCGACCGGCTCCGCCCGGTAGTAAAGTGGTCCGCTCGTCTCGAAATTCGCGATTCGGTGGTGGTCGATTACCTCCAGCACCTGGACCTCAGCGATATCCGAGGCGCTCTGCTGGCGCTCGTTGTGATCCACCAGAATGACGCCTTTGGCTTCGCCGGCTACCGTCTGGACGAGACGCGGCGCCTGCGCTTGGAACTTGTCGAGCGCGTATTGGGTCTCGCCGTTCACTTCGCCGAGGCGGACGGCCTCCACGTTTACGCCAAGCTTGGTTTTAAGATCCGCATAGGCAAGCGCGGAGCAAATGGAATCCGTATCCGGATTTTTGTGGCCGAAGATTAAAAGTTTCTCCATGATGCATCTCCTTCTCTCTCGTTTAGTCGACGTGAAAATTATACCCGAGAACGGTTCGCCCAACAAGATTCGCACCAAAAAAATATATATTATTCCCATCTGTTTAATGTGTATTAAAAGGAACCTCGTGCCCTCCATTCCTCCCAAGCCGCCAGGTAACGGGAAAGATCCTGCGGGTGATGGCGCATGCAGATGCCAATGCGATTGTACAAGTGGACGAGTACCTCCGCCGTGAGCCCGGAAGCGCGAGCCGGGAGCGGCTGCTTGGCCGACAAGATGGAGACCGCATCCGCGAGCGCTGCCGGCGTCAGATCGTCCGGAGTGGAACAAAACGCGTACAACAGGTCGTATACCGGCGGACCGGCAACCGGGTACGGATCGATGACGCCCGTGAGCACACCTTCCCGAAAGAGGAAGTTATGTGCACCGCAGTCGCCGTGCAGCAAATAAGGAGGCTCAGAGTCATGAGCATAGGAGGATGCTGCGAGCGCCCGCTGGGCCGCAGTATGCTCCTCCTCGGATAGGACGCCGCCTATCGTCCTCCGGTTCTCTCTCAGCTCTCCCTTTAGGAACGCGAGCCAAGAAGGAGATGGCCGGACGACCTCTCCCCAAATAGATGGTTCCGCTGCCGGCACATACCGGCTGAGGAGACCCGAGGCGAGCGTCTTCAGCCAGTCCGCTTTGCGCCCTCGCCCTTCCCCCGATGTCCCCTCTATGAACTCATACAGATAATAGCGGCAGCCGGGGTCGGCGTACCGCACACCGGCAAGCAGTTCACCCTGGTAAGCGTCCAAGAAGGAAATCACCGAGCGCAACTCCTCCGGCGCGTCCATCTTGAGCACCAGTCCGGGCTCCCCCTCCGCCTCCAGCAGGAAGACGGCACCGGACGTCGTTCCGGACAGCCTTTTGACAACCCGGCTGTGAGGCGGCAAAATCCCCCGCTCGCACAACTCCCTCAGTGCGGGGACGGGATCGTGGTTCGCTGCCATAGGCATCCTCCTTTCTTGCTGCCAAATACAAAGTGCCGCTCTACCGTGCGCGACAGACAGTACGGATTCATGCCGTCGAGCCTCCGCCGGCGCTCGCGGCTGGCGGGGCTTCCTGTCTGTACCATTCCGCCTGCGCGCGGAACATGGCGGCATACGGGCCGTTCGCAATGAGCAGGGTCTCGTGATCCCCCTGCTCCACTATCTCTCCCTCGCGCAGGACGACGATGCGGTCCGCAAACCGCGCCCAGCCGAGACGGTGCGCGACGACAAGCACCGTCCGCCCCGCCGCAAGGGAGCGGAACGAGCGGAACAGCTCCGTCTCCTGCTCCGGATCGAGAGCCGCGGTCGGCTCGTCGAGCACGAGCAGCGGGCTGTCCCGCAGCGCCGCCCGCGCGATCGCGAGCCGCTGCCACTGGCCGCCACTCAGCTCCCGGCCGCCCGCCGCGAGCTGGCCGGTACGGCCGTCCAGTCCGCCGGCCAGCCGTTCCAGCGAGCGGGCGCCTCCGGCGTCGAGCGCCTCACGCAGACGGGCGTCGTCCTGCAGCAGCTCCGGCGAGCCGAAGCCGACGTTGTCGCGCAGCGTTGTCTCGTAGCGGACAAAATCCTGAAACGCCGCCGCCATCGCCTGCCGCAGACGCACGGGGTTGAGCGTGTGGTAGTCAGCCCCGTCCCAGGTGATCCGCCCGCTCGTCGGCCGGTACAGGCCAAGCAGCAGCTTGACGAGCGTGGACTTGCCCGCCCCGTTGTCGCCGACGAGGGCCACCGTCTCCCCCGGCGTTAGCGTTAGCCGAATCCCGCGAAGTGCCGGCACGGCCGCTCCTGCATACCGGAAGCCGACGTCCTCGAATACGATCCTGCCCGCGGAGCCCGGGACGCCGCCCACCGGTTCCGAGAGGGAAGTGGCGGCGTTCCTGCCAGCGCGGCCGGCTCCCTCCGCTTCCGGCGGCTCCCGCAGGTATGCCGCGAGATCCGCCAGCTTGGCCCCCATGGCGTACAGCTTGCTGAGCGGGAACACCATGCTGGCCGATAGCCCGTACGCTTGGCGCATCGCCTGAAAGGTGACGACGAGTATGCCCGCGGTGACGCCGCCGTCCCGGAGCCCGAGCGCCAGCCAGACGATGCCGCCGAACAGGCCGGCGATCTGGATCGCCGAGATCAGCACGCCGCGCCGGATTTCCCGCCTCCTCGCGTTCATCCGCAGCGCCAGCGAGCGCCGCATGCTCCTGCTCCAGATGCCGATCAGCAGCTCCATCGACCGATACAGCCTAAGCTCCTTGATCGTGCGCGGTTGCGTGAGCTCCTCCCGAAGATAGTCGGCCTGCCGGCCTTCGCGGGTCAGCTCCCGGTTTTGCTGCCGGACCCCGATATCCGCCTCGAGCCGAATCCCCATCGAGAGAGCGAAGACAAGTACCAGAAGGCTCCCGACCGATGGATGAACGGCGAACACGACGAGCAGCACGCCCCCCAGCTCGCACAGCAGCCGGAGGAAAGCGAGCACCTGCTGCAGCATGCCGAGCAGATCCGAGCCGGCGGCCTCCTGCGCCCTCCGGAGACGGTCGAAGTAGGCGGCCTCCTCGAGCCGTTCCAGCCGGACGCGTCCGGCCCGCTCGTGAACCTCCGCCTGCAGCTGCCGGGAAGCCCGTTCGCGCATCCGGACATCCAGGACCGCCTGCAGAGAGCCCAGCCCCGTCCGCAGCAAGGCAATGGCGAACAGCCATGCCAGATAAGGCCAGACGGTGCGGAGGAGTGAGCTCCCGTCCTGGCCGGCCGCTGCTCCGACGACCGTGTCGATCAGCTTCCGCTCCGCGGCGTAGCCCGGCACGACCAGCGCGCCCAGCAGCAGAGGAACCGCCAGCCATGCTACCCCTTGCAGCGGCTGCTTCCGGCCGATCCGCAAGAGCAGCTCGGCCATAGCGCGAGCGTGCGCCGCCGTTTGCGACCCATCTTGCATGCCACCCCTCCTATTCATACCAGGCCGCCTGCAGCGCGAACATCTGTCTGTACAGCCCGTTTGCCTTCAGAAGCTCCTCGTGGCTCCCCTGTTCCACCAGCCGGCCGTCCGCCAGGACGAAGATGAGATCCGCCAGCCGAGCGGCTCCCAGCCGGTGAGTGACGAGAAGCGCGGACCGGCCCTCCGCCATGCGGAGGAAGAGCTCGAACGCCTCCTTCTCGGCACGCGGATCGAGCGCCGCTGTCGGTTCGTCATAGAAGACGAACGGAGCGCCGCCCAGATGGGAGCGGGCGGTGGCGAGCTTCTGCCACTCGCCCCCCGACGGCTCGACGCCGCCGAAAGGCGGGCCCAGCATGAGCCCCAGCTCCTCGTCCGCGTATCGGCTTCCGGCAGCGGCAAGCGCCCCGCGCAGCCGGGAATCCGTCTCGAGCGCGGCGGGATCACCGAGCGCCACCGTCTCCCGGAGCGTCAGATAGAGCCGGGTGAAGTCCTGAAAGACCGCCGACGCGCGGCCGTCGCCCGCCGTCACGGGGATGCGCCCGCGGTCTGCGGTCACCCAGGCAACGTCGCCCGCGGTAGGCGGGTACAAGCCCGTCAATACCTTGACGAGCGTCGATTTGCCCGACCCGTTCTCTCCCACCACCGCCGCCCGGCAGCCCGGCTGGATTGTCAAGTTGATCTCCCGGAGCGTGTCGGCCGCAGCGCCCGGGTACCGAAAGGTAAGCGCCTGCGCCGCAAGCCCCGGCACAGCCTCGGGCTGCTCCCCGACGGACCGGCTCGTTCCGTCTCCGTTGGACTGTTTCTCCCCGTCTCCGTCTCCTGCTCCGCGACCGGGGAAGCCGATCCCGGCGGCGTCCGGTACAAGCTGCCGCCGCTCCTCCCGCCTCCCGGCCTCCCCCATAGCGGCCTTCGCCAATGCGGTCTCTGCCGGTGCGGCAGCCAGCTCCAGATAGCTGCGGTAATCCTCCCACCTCAGCTGCAGCCTGCGCATGGCAGCCGCTTGCTTCAGGAGGCCGGGCAGCAGCCCCGTCAGCCGGGCGGCCGCTAGGAAGAGAAACGCGAACGAACCGGAAGCAAGTGCGGAGAAGCCCGGCAGAGCGAGCGGCACGAGCAGCAGCACGCCGAGTGCGGCGAGGAGCAGGCCCGGGAGGAGCTTCTCTCCCTCCGCCCGGAGCACCGCCGCCTCCCTCTCTCCCGCTTGGCGGGCGGTCAGCTCCTCCCACCTCCGGCCGATCAGCGGCGCCAGCCCGAACAGCCGGAGCTCCTTGGCCGCCTCCCGTCCGGTGAGCAGCTCCGCATAATGGCGCAGCAGCCGCTCGTCCGCCGTCTGCGACCGGGAGCCTCTCCAGCCTGGCCTCCGATCGGCGGTAGACGCCCCCGAGAACTGAGGCCGCCGCACAAACAGCGAGAACGGCCGCCCACTGTCCCAGGGCTAGGAGCGCCGCCAGCAGCAGCACGACCTGGAGGCCGGTCTGCAGCACCGACAGTCCCGTTTGGTACAGCTCATAGAGCGACGCCTTCTGCGCCCGCAGCCTCCTATCCTTGACCGCCGGCGATTCCGCCTCGGTTAGCGAGAGACGGGACGAGGCGGCGAGAAGCCGCCTCTGCTCCTCCCAGGTACCGTTCTCCATCAGCCGGGTCATCGCGAGGGGGATCGGAGCACCCAGCACGATGTTCGACAGCGTGAGAAGCCCCGCCAGCCAGAGAGCCGCGGTGACAAGCGGGGCGAGCGAAGCGCCTGTCTGCCATTCCCTCATCCGGTCGACCAGCAGCTGGACGGCCCACAGCTCGGCCGGCACGAGCGGCACGGACAACAGCCCCGCTACAGCCAGGACAAGCACCGGCCTGCGCTCCACCTCGTACAGTGTGCGAGCCGCTTCCCAAAACGACACGAACATGCCTCGAATACTAGACCCTCCCTTTCGATTCCACATTAAGCTCATCCACTATAGGCATTCCTTTTCTGGAAAACAAGGGAAAGATTCCTTGAAGCTGAACGTTCCCGGCGATGCTAACTCCACTTGCTTCGGGCCCCTTCGACAAGCTCGTCCAGCTCGGCGTCCGTGCAGCGCTCCAGCTCCAGCAGCCGGGCATACGGATCGCCCTCCAGCCCGAGCAGCTCGGCGAACGCGGGCTCCGTCTTTCGTCCCGCCGCCTTGAGCCTCCGGACGGTGCGGCGCCCGGCGTCCCCCATCCGCAGCAGCAGCCGATGCTCGACTACCAGATGCCGGTAGCCGTTCTGGCTCGTCGTCGGAAGCGGCTGCGCAAAGATCTCCACCGGGAATACGCCGGACTGGAAGCTAGCGACGAACCGAGGCATGCCGTTCACCGTCCGCCGCGAGCAGCGGAACGCCGGCTGTCCACCGGCAAACTCGCGCACTTCCTTCTCGAACCGGTCGAAATCGTACACCTCGCAGAGAATGTCCAGATCGCTGCCCAGCAGGTCAATGCCGAGCGGAATGGTACCGGCCAGCAGAGGCTTATGGGACGCCAGCGCCTCCATCAGCCCGAGACGGGTCAGCTCGTCGTAGGCCTCCCGCTGCCTGGCCCCGCCTTCTTTCAAATAGTCGATTGTAGTAAAGTCCGTCTCCATCGCCGTATCCTCCCCTTCTTTCTCTTGCTCCCGTAATTTCAGCTCCTGATGGGCACGCACGTCAAACCTGAAGCCGAAACTTGAGCCCCCAAGCAAACTATTCCTCTTCCCAAACGGTCTATAGATAATAAACAGGCGGGGAACGGGTCGTTTCCCTTGATACCGCCCGGATCCGACGAAATCCGCTTCTCCCCTGCTTGCGAAAGGAGGCCGGATTGTGCAGCTCCGTCCCAAACCCGAATGGGCTTACGCAGCCGAGGCATTTCACCCATTGCCGGTCTATTGGCTCGCCTGCCGGCTCTCGAGCGGACTATGGCCCTTGCTGCTGACGATGCTCTACTTGCTCCTTTTCCTCTTCCTGTGGCCCAGGGTGCGAACCCGTTACGAGACGTACCGTCCCGCGAAAAAGCTCTCTTCCTCCGTCGTGTTCGGCCTGTTTGCCGTTCAACTGCTCCTCCTCTGGGTCATGCGCCAGCAGGACGTTTCTCTCTTCGCCTACATCGACCCTTTCCTTTACGGTATGCTTCTCTTCTATCTGTATCTAAGCGTACCGCGCTGGCTGTCGCGCTGGATCGAACGCCGCCGGGAGCGCCGGTCTCGCGGAGCGTAGCACCCCGGATGCCTGCCACTTCCTCGCCCATGTGAGTCCCATCTGCCTTCCGGGAGCCGTAGCCGGCTCTCCCTCCCCCTGAATCTTTGCTAGAAGCAAGTTTGGGTCTTGTATCGCAGAACCGCTGCCCTATACTGGATGTATTCGTACATCATATCCCTCCATAGAGAGAAAGGTGGTTCCGCCGATGCCTCACAGACCCAGCGGCAAGCTTGCAAGCGATCCGGGCGAATACGTCCATGCGCCGGAGCTGCAAAGCCGATTGTACAAACGGACTTTAGCCATCGTCGTCTTCTCGCAAATGTTCGGCGGAGCTGGCCTCGCGGCCGGCGTCACCGTCGGCGCTCTCCTCGCCCAGGATATGCTCGGCACCGAGAGCCTCGCCGGCATCCCCTCCGCCCTCATCACGCTCGGCTCCGCGGCGGCCGCCCTGCTCGTCGGGCGGCTGTCGCAGCGTCTCGGGCGACGGTACGGGCTCGCCGCGGGCTTCCTCGCGGGCGGCCTGGGAGCGGCGGGCGTCGTCTTGGCCGCCGTCCTGGGCAGCGTCGCCCTCTTGTTCGCCTCGCTGCTCGTATACGGCGCCGGTACGGCCACCAATCTGCAGGCCCGCTATGCCGGCACCGACCTCGCCAAGCCCGCCCAGCGGGCGACGGCGGTCAGCATCGCCATGGTGTCGACGACGTTCGGCGCCGTCGCCGGCCCGAACCTGGTCGAGCCGATGGGCCGGTTCGCCACTTCGCTCGGCATTCCGGCACTGGCCGGGCCTTTCCTGCTGGCGGGCACGGCGTTCCTGCTCGCAGGCCTGATCTTCCTGCTCCTCCTCCGTCCGGACCCGCTTCTCGTCGCTCAGGCGATCGCCGAAGCCGAGAGCGGTGAACGCAGCGCATCCGGCGCGGCAGCGGGGCAGCCTTTCCGCAACCGGGGCGTGCTGGTCGGGACGGCCGTCATGGTGCTCACCCAAATCGTCATGGTGGCCGTCATGACGATGACGCCCCCTCATATGAAGAACCATGGCCACGGATTGAGCGACGTCGGCCTCGTGATCGGCATTCACATCGGCGCCATGTATCTGCCCTCTCTCGTGACGGGGATGCTCGTCGACAAGCTCGGGCGGACGACGATGTCGATCGCCTCCGGCGTCATTCTGCTCGCGGCAGGCACGGTCGCGGCGGCAGCTCCCGCCGATTCGTTATGGAGTCTGGTGGCGGCCCTTGCTCTGCTCGGGCTCGGCTGGAACTTCGGCCTGATCAGCGGCACGGCTCTGATCATCGACGCCACCTCTCCCGCGACCCGCGCCAAAACGCAGGGAACGCTCGACGTGCTCGTCGCGCTGGCCGGAGCGTCGGGCGGAGCCCTATCCGGGATGGTCGTCGCGCATTCAAGCTATGCCGTTCTCTCCCTCGCGGGAGGCTTCCTCTCCTTGCTTCTCGTGCCCGTCGTTCTCTGGTTCTTGGCCGGACGCAAAGCTCCGGCATCCGAAACCACCACTTCGGTCTAGCGGCATGCGTTCTCCCTCCGGCCCCATGCCTGAGGGAGAACGTATTCGGATAGAGAGTTCCCGACCGGGTGAAGACAGACAGCAACCTTTTGCTCCGCCGCGCGTCCAATGTTAGGAAGTTAATGGAAAGACGGAGGAGCGTCATGAAACGAAAATATCTGTCCATCCCTCTCCTGTCCGCGGCCATCCTGCTGGGTGCTCTGTGTGCGCCTGTAGCCGGCCAAGCGGCCGAAGAACCGCCCCTGCCCGCCTACGTGACGATCGTCGAGGATCTGCCTCTCTATGACGAGCCCAATTCGAAGGCAGGGGCCTCCGGAGCCGTCGGCCCCCAGTCGATGGCCGTCCTTGCCCAGCGGACGATGTCCGGCCGCGACTGGTACCAGGTGAACACCTGGCTCGGGCCCAAGTGGATCTCGCCGAGCATCCGTTACGAAGGCTCGGTCGTACCCCAGTCTTTTGACCTGCTCCTCTATGACGAGGAGCCGCTGTACCGCTCCCCCTCCGATAAGGAGGAGACGCCGTACCGGATCAGCCCGCAGCGGGTGCACGCCGATGCCGTCGCCTACCTCTACGATCAGGAGGAAGGCCTGCAGGACTGGCAGTACAAGGCGGTCCGCATCGACACCTGGCAGGGCAAGCGCTGGATCGTACCGGACCGCTACCTGTCGCCGCTTGCACCCGCAGAGGAGCCGCTAACGCTGGATCGTTACACCCTTCTGTTCGAGCAAGTGGCCGATTCGCCGGACGCCGGCCTCCCGGGCATGTATTTGCACACCTATTCGTACTTGCCCATCCGGGGCATGCTTGCGCCGGGGACGGTGCAACCCGACACCGTATACCGGGGGGAGAATTCAGTCTGGTACCGGATCGGGACACCGGACGGATCCGCTTGGATCAATCCGTCGCTGCATATGCCAGCTTCCCTGGAACGGGAGGAAAAGGACTACACCCTAGGCCGGGTTACGTCCTTCCATGCCTACCCGTTCGATTCCGCCCCCATCCTCGGCGCGCTTAGTCCCCAAACCGTACGCAGCTTCGAAAGGGCCGGCGACTGGATCCATGTAGAGACCTGGACCGGGGACGGCTGGCTGCGTGTGCAGGACGATCTCCCGCTGGAGATGACGGATACGGCCGGGCGCTTCCTGTTCGGCGTGACGCCCAATCCGATCCGTCTGGAGCCCGCCTCCGCGCCGCGCATCGCACTCGAGGGAACGTTCGCACTGGTCGCAAGCCCGTACGAGAGGACGGACGTCGAGCTGCGGCTCCAGCTGACCAACGAAAGCGGAGAGAAGCAGGAGATCACGACCGTCGTGCGCAATGTGGCGCTCGGGCAGGCAAAGCCCTTCAGTATCTTTACCGCTTCGCAAATCCGGCTGAACGGCGCTGCCACCACGCTGTTGGGAGCGGAGCTGCGGCCGGCGGAAGACCGGTCGGAGGACGTCTACCAATCGACCTCCCGGCTGCGAGGATATTAAGCCTAGCCATCCACATGAAGAGACAGCGCCCCTCCAGGCGCTGTTTTTTCTTGCGACGTCTCTTCTCCGCGAAGCAGCCCACTTGGCCTCTCTCCGCCCTTCCCCCGTGGGCCCGCTCAGCCATCTAGAGCGCGAGTCTGCGCACCACGACGCCCTCCTCCCCGCCCAGAGCCCGGAACCCCATTGACTCGTACAGCCGGGCGGCCGGGTAATTGGCGGTGCGGTGGCTCAGAACCGCCTCCCGGCAGCCATACCGGTCCCGCAGCCGGCCGACAAGCTGCTCCATCGCGGCCCGCCCGTGCCCGCGGCCCTGATGCCGCTGGTCGATCATGACCGCCTCGATCTCTCCGGTCCCGTCCTCGTGGACGACATAGACGGCGAAGCCGACCGGCGTCTCGTCCTCGTACACCGCGACCGGACGGAACCCGGTCTCGTATTTCGACTCCGCCAGCCAGAAGACGACCGGAGCGGTGAACAGCCGGCTCTGCTCCTCCGTCACCTGCAGACGGGCGACGGCAAACCAATTGTCCCGGGTAATTTCGCGCAATGTGACCATCCTCGTTTTTCCTCCTCCGCATCCTCCCGCCGGCTCACGTAAGTCCGGCCGGAAGCTGCCGCAAACTTTGTTTTCCCCACTATGCTCCTCGTCTGCGGCACCGGCTAGAGGACAGTTTGGCTCAAGCCGATTTTTCCCTTCTGCGGGCGGCGGAGGCGGCATAACCGGGCGAGTTCCGCGCCGCGCGAAGCTCCCTGCGGGCGGTGCTCGGCGTCTCACGACGGTGGTCAGGCACGATAAGGATAGACGCGCCCAGGTCCGTTTGCTAGAATATACCAGCATATCCGAATAAAAGAAAAGGAGGACTGCCCTTGTCGACCCCCTCACCCGATTCCGGCTCAAGCAGCCGGCTGTGGTCCGTTTATTTGTGGGCGCTTTCTTTTCTCAAGCCGTATTGGCGGACTTTCGCGCTGCTCGTTCTGACCACCTCGCTCGTCTCGGGGATCGAGCTGGCCGTCCCCAAGTTCATCCAGCATTTCCTAGACGTCCTGCTCCCGAGCCGGGACCGCTCCGGCTACTACTGGCTGACGGCTCTCCTCGGCGCCGCGTTTGCAGTCCGAATCGGTGCGGAGATGCTGCAGAATCTCCTGGGCCGGTCGGTGCAGGAGCGGGCGGCCCGCGATCTTCAGCATGCGATTTTCCGTCATCTCCGCAAGCTCGGGTTTGCCCATTTTGAGCGGACGCCGGTCGGCCAGACGCTGTCGTTCCTGAACACTGAGGTAGCGGCGATTCAGACGATGTACCGGCAGGGGTTCCCCTGGATGATCGACGGGCTGATCTTCTCGGTGTTATCTCTCGCGATGATGGCCTCCACCCATGTCGGCTTGACGCTCATCGTCCTCCCGGGACTGCTGCTCTACTACATCTTTGGCCCCAGTCTGGAGCGCAAGGCCTCGCTCAGCGGCAAGGAAATGGCCGCGAATCGAGTCGCCGAGAACCAAAAGGTGTACGAGAGCGTGTCGGCGGCCGCCGAGCTGCGCGCCTTCTCGGCGGAGCGCTGGGACTTGTCCCGCTACGAGGAGAAGGTCGCCGCCTTCAACCGGAGCATGATCCGCACGTACTGGTTCGCCTATTGGCGGGGCACCAACCGGCGGCTGTCTTATTTTGCGGGAGCCATCGTCCTCTTCATCTACGGTTACTGGCTCATCAACCAAGGCGCGCTTTCTGTCGGGGCGTTCATCTCGTTTCTGCTGTATTATTTCACCGCCATGCACCGGCTGACGTCCGTCATCACCAACATTACGGAGCAAAAGGTGCTCATGTACCAAGCCGAGCGGCTGTACCGGTTCATGCGCACCGAGCCGACCGTCCCGGAGCCGGACCGCCCGCTTCCCCTGCCGGAGGTCCGGGGCGAAATCCGGTTCGAGGACGTCCGGTTCCAGTACGAAGACGGCCAGCCGGTGCTGAACGGCCTGACGCTGACGATCCAGCCCGGGCAGCGGGTCGCGCTTGTCGGCGAAAGCGGCTGCGGCAAATCGACCGCACTCAAGCTGATCGGCCGCTTCTACGACCCCGAGGAGGGCCGCATCCTGCTGGACGGCGTTCCGATCGACCGGCTGGCGTTCGGAACGCTGCGCGGTCCGCTCGGGTATGTCTTCCAGGAAACGTATCTGTACGGAGCTTCCGTCAAAGAGAATATCCGGTTCGGGCGGCCCGAGGCGACCGACGAGGAAGTCATCGAGGCGGCCAAAGCCGCCTATGCGCACCCGTTCATTCAGGAGCTTCCGGATGGCTACGACACACTCGTCGGCGAGCGCGGCGTCCGGCTCTCGGGCGGGCAGAAGCAGCGGATCGCCATCGCCCGCATGTTCGTCAAGAACCCGTCGGTCGTGCTGCTGGACGAAGCGACCTCGGCGCTCGACAATGCGAGCGAGCATGAGGTGCAGCAGGCGCTGGACCGGCTGTTCATCGGTCGAACCGTCGTCGCGGTGGCGCACCGGCTGTCCACCGTCAGCCAGTTCGACGCGATAGCCGTGCTCAAGCGGGGACGAGTCGCCCAGTTCGGGACCTATGCCGAGCTGAGCGGGACGGACGGTCCTTTCCGCCGGCTTCTCGAAGGCAGGGAAGAACGGAAGGAGGCTCTCCATGTCTAATCTGCGATGGCTGTGGAAGCAGCTCGCCGGGTCGAGGCTGCTGCTTCTCGGCGCCACTCTTCTCATGACGCTGGAATCGCTCGCCTTCCTGTCCCAGGTCGGCCTCCAGCAGCGAATGATCGACGATGTCCTGCTGGGCGGACAGGTGGATCGGTTCGTCCCGACGCTGCTGCTGATCGGGCTCGCTTATGCGGGATACTCTCTCTTGTTCACGTTCGGCCCTCACGTCATCCACCTGACGGTCGCCCGGGTACGGGCCAGGCTGGCGAGGCAGCTGATGCAGCGGCTCTATGCAATCCCGATCGGTCTCCTGCGCAAGGAGAGAACCGCAAGCTACGTCTACCACTTCACGAACGACCTGACGACCGCCGCGAATACAGCCGGCGGGGACTTGCCCAGACTGTTCCAGCAGCTGACGAACGTGGTCGTCCTGCTCGTCGTCCTCTTCCTCGCCGGCCCCGGCATCCTGGCGGCGGTCGCCGCCTTTAGCCTGCTGTATCTGGTGCTCGGACGCAAATTCCCCCAGCAGCGCAAGGAAGCGGCAGGAGCCGTCAACCGAAGCCGCTCGGCGCTCCTCGTCCATCTGGAGGAGGGCGTGTCCGCGACGCGGGAGGTGGTCGCGTTCCACCGGCAGGCCTGGGAGGACGACGAGTACAACCGCCGGTATGGCGCCTATTACGACACCGTCATGACCGAAGGCAAGCTGATCAACCGCCAGCTCGCCGTCATCGAGCCGCTCCGCTGGGGGGCCGTGCTGGCCGTCCTGCTTTACGGCGGGCACCTGGTGCTGAGCGGCAGCGTCTCCATCGGCATGTTCGTCATTACCTATCAGTTCACGAACCGGTTCCTGGAATCGTTCCACGGCCTGTACCAGTATGCGCTCGGCCTCTCGGCCAAGCTGTCGTCGGTGGAGCGGCTGCGCGGTTACCTGGAGGGGGAATCGCTCGCTTCAGATGGCGAACCGCTCTCCGGACCAATCGCCTCCCTCCGGCTCGACGGGGTGACCTTCTCCTACGCCTCGGGGCTCGAACCCGTGCTCCGGGACGTCCGGCTCGAGCTGCCGGTCGGCCGCAAGCTCGCGTTCGTCGGAGGCAGCGGCGGCGGCAAGTCGACGCTTGCCCAGCTGCTGGTCCGGTTCCACGAGCCCGGCGCGGGGCAGCTGACGGTGAACGGCCGTCCATTGTCCGACTGGGCTAGAGAGGACTGGATGAGCCGGGTCACCATCGTCTTCCAAGAGCCGTACCTCTTCCCGGATACAATCCGGGCCAACCTGCTGCTCGGACGCGAAGGCGTCTCCGAGGAGACGCTCACAAGCGTCTGCCAAGCGATGCAGATTCACGACGTCATCGCCGCGCTCCCGGACGGCTACGACACCGTGATCGGGGAACGCGGCGTCACGCTGTCCGGCGGCCAGAAGCAGCGGCTCGCCCTGGCGCGGGCGCTGCTCGGGGAACCGGAGGTGCTCATCCTCGACGAGGCGACGTCGGCGCTCGATCTCGAGACCGAGCGCCGCATCCAGCAGCAGCTGGACCGGCTGCGAGCCGGCCGGACGACGCTCATCATCGCTCACCGGCTGTCGACGATTCGCAACGCGGACGCCATCTTCGTCTTTGACCGCGGACGCCTTGCCGAGAGCGGCACGCACGAGGAGCTGCTGGCCCGCGGCTCGGTCTACCGTGAGCTCGTCTGGAAGGAAGAGCGGCAGGAGCGGGAAGACGTCCCGCCCGCCCCCACGATTCCCGCAGCGCACGCATAACCAAAAGAAGGCACCTGCCGCACGTGGCGAAGGTGCCTTCTTTTGGTTTCGAGCGTCTTTAGCGGCTGCCGGCGGATAGGCGCTTACCCCATCCAGCCGATGACGGTCAGCACGAGGCCGATCAGGAACCCGCAGATCGCGCCGTTGACGCGAATCCACTGCAGATCCCCGCCGACCTTCTCCTCCAGCATCGCGACGAGCGTCGCATCGTCCAGCTTGTCCAGATTGTCCTTGACGAGCAGTCCGATCCGGTAATGGTTCTGCTCCACGAGCTTGACCATCGCGGCCACGATGCGGCCGTTCCAGTCCTCCACCAGCTCCGGTTCGCCCGTCAGCTTGCGGACGACATAGCGGTAGGCGCGGAAGACTCTCTTGCCGCCCGCCTGCCGCTCCCGCTCGAGCGCCTCGAGCAGCCGGTCTCGCAGCGCCTCCAGCTGCCGGCCCAGCATCGCCGATGTCTCCGGCGACTCCGCCTTGGCGACGAGCCAGGCATGGCCGCGGGCGAGGAGCGCCTCGTCCTGCGCCAGCTGCTGAAGCCGCGAGCGGATCTCGAGCAGCAGCCGCTCCCGGTTCTGGTTGCCCGGAATGGTGAGCTCCTGGAGGGCGGAGTAGATCAGCTGCTGCAGCGTCGTGCCGAGCTGGTCCTCCTTCATGAAGCCGGCGAACGCCTGCACCGCGAACCCCATAATCCCGCCAAAATGGGACTGGGACAGCTGCGCATGCGCCATCTGCCCGAGCATCTGCCGTGTGTCGGGCTGCAGCACCCAATTCGTCCCCTGCTCCAGCACGTAGTCGAATGCCCGCTCGTCCCAGCCCTCGCTGCGGACGAAGCCTGCGGCGCGTTCGGCCAGCGGCCGCAGCTCCTTGTTCCGCGCGTAGCCGGCGAGCGCTTTTTGCAGCTGCGCCGTCAGCTCTTCGAGCGGGATTCTCCGCACGAGAGCCTCGGCGAACTCCAGCATGCTTTCGCGCATCCGGCGCTGGCGCAGCAGCTTCCGACCGAAGGTGCCGGCACTTTGCAGCGGCCGCAGCCGGCTAAGCTTCTCCGTGATGCTTTTCTTGTTCAGCAGTTCTTCCTCCATCGCCGAGATCAGCGACGCGACGATTTTGTCGCGGTTTTTGAGGAGCAGTGACGTATGGGGAATCTTGAGCCCAAGCGGATGCCGGAACAGCGCCGTGACGGCGAACCAGTCCGCGATGCCGCCGACCAGTCCGGCCTCGAAGCCGCCGTGCAGCAGATCCGACCATTTGTTGTCCGGCAGGAGCAAGGTGGCCAGGAAACCGGCCCCCATGACTGCTAGAGATGCGCTTGCCATATATCTTGTCTTCATGTCTGACCTCCATGGAATACGAGCGGCCGGGAGCCTGTTTGGGCCCCGGCCCTTCTAATGATGAGGCATTCGCGCCGACTTGTCCATGTCCTCGGCGGCGGCTCTCCGCCGGCCGCTGTTCTACTCCCAACATACCCTTTTTGCGGGAGCGGTAAACGGAACGGGCTGAGCGGCGAAGCTCCCCGCCGCCACAGCCCCCGGCGGCCCAAGGCTTGACCGGAGGCCGCCGCACCGGGCGGGACGCTCTCGGACCGAGCGGGACACACCCGGGAGCAAGGGCACTTGCTGCGCCGCTCCGCGGCACTTCGTCCTACATCCGCTCCGGGGCCGGGAGCCCCAGCACATGCAGCGCGTCGGCAAGCGTCTCGCGGACCCTGTCCGTCAGCCACAGGCGAAACGCCCTGTGTTCCCCGTCCGCTTTGAGGATCGGGCAGGCCGCGTAAAAGTGATTGAACAGCGTGCCCAGCTCGTAAGCGTAGGCGCAGAGCGTATGCGGCGTCAGGTCCCGGGCTGCGGCATGCAGCCGGTCCGGCCATTCGGCCAGCTGCCGCAGGACGGCGGTCTCTGCCCGCTCAAGCGGCGGGAAGCGGTCCGGCCGGGTCTTGGGGAGGACGGTATTCCCACCCGCTTTGTCCAGCAGGCTGCATGCGCGGGCGTGCGTGTAGAGCAAGTAGACGCCGGTATTGCCGGTCAGCTCGGTCGCCTGCTCGAGATCGAAGACAACCTCGGTCTGCAGGCTGAACCGAAGCAGGTAGTAGCGGATCGCGGCGGCCGCAATCGCGCGGCTGGACAGTCCCGCTCCCGCCGCCCCGGCCCGCTTTTGCTCGATCACCTCTTCCATCCGGTCAAGCAGCTCGGCAATCTTGATGCCGATGCCCTGTCTCCCCGACATGGCGTAGGAGGAGCGGCCGTCCGTCGTATCGATTCCGAGGGCGGCTGCCGCTTTGGGACTGAGCGAGACAACGCCGTAGCTGACATGGCGCAGCGCCTCGGCCTGCTGTTGGTAACCGAGCGCCTCCAGCGCCTGCTTGACCATAGCTTGAGGATATTCTTGTCGGTAGTCGATGACGTTCACGACGAGGTCCGCCCGGCCAAACGCCGGCCCATGCCCGTCCTGAGCCGGTCCCACCTCCTTTTCTACGAAAGTCCTGCTCCCGCCCGCCGGGGCGTCCGCCGGTACGATCGCCGGCATGCCGGACGTCTGCGTGGACCAGAGCGTCTCCGCCTGCTGCCGGTAGGCAAAGTCTCGCGGAAGCAGCCCGAACTTCCACAGGTGGTAGGCGATGTCCTTGCCGGTATACGTCAGGATGCCGTTCGAGCGGACGAGCACCTTGTCCTCGCTGTGCGCGCTTTCGTCGTTCTCCGGGCCCCTCGCCCGGCCGGGTGGTCTCAGTACCCAGCAGCCCGCGAGCTTGCCTTCGGTTTCCTTCACAAAGAGAGGCGTACGCTGAAGCAGGGCGAACGCCGCCGTCCAGAAGCCCTCCCTGACGATGCTGCTCTCCCAGACGAGCAGGTCGTAGCGGATGCCGAAGGCGGCCATCTCCGCCAGATGCTCCGCCACGATGCGTTCCGCCGCGAGCAGGCCGATCCAGGCAGTATTCGAGCTCCCTTCCTCCAGCGCATGCAGCACCTCGGTCCGGCGGGCCAGCAGCTTCGCATCGTGCTTGTAGGCTTTATTCAGGCGGGCGTACAAGTCCCAGCAGTAATCCCCGAATCGCCTGCTCCCGCTTTGGTAAGGCAGATCCAAGAGACCCACGACCGTATCGGCGAGCTGGTTGCCCAGATCGTCGATATAGTTGTGCACCTCGACGCGGCAGCCGGTCCGGCGGAACAGACGCACCAGCGCGTCGCCGATACAAGCGTTTCGCAGATGCCCGATATGCGCCGACTTGTTCGGATTGATGGACGTATGCTCGACCACGACCTTGGCGCCTCCCGCCTCGGGAATGGTCCACTCGGCGTCCGCCCATGCTTCCCAGCGGAGGAACATATTGAGGTAGCCCGGAGGCGCGACCTCCATCCGCTCGACCAGATCGCCAAGCAGCTTCGTTTCCTCCAGCTTCCGCTTCAGCCGCTCCGCAATCTGTACGGGAGATTGCCGGAGCGTCCGGGCCAGCTGCATCGCGGCCGATGCGGCATAATCGCCGTGCTCCGGCTGCGTCGGCTGCTCGATGACGATCGGCGGCAGCGTGTCGGCAGGAAGCCCCTGCTCCTCGAGCAGAGCGCGCACCGCCTGCCCGATGGCACTGCTTAAGGCTGTACGAATCATAAACGTTCCTCCTCTGGTTCTATTTTTTTGGTTTTGCGGCTGCACCAAAAAAGCCCTCGTCTCTAATTAAAGAGACGAGGGCTTATGCGCTCGCGGTACCACTCTTGTTGCCAATCCGTCACGGATCGGCCGCTCGAACAGAATAACGGTCTGGACCGGGCCTCCCTACTCGCGGTTCGGAGGGCCGTCTCGTGGGGCCGCTTCCCTATTGACTCCGTACCGGCTCCCACCAACCCGGCTCGCTTGGACTCTCGTCAATACGTACTGTCCCAGTCATCGACTGTTTGAAAGTTTTGTTTGTTTATTATACGCAGCTCCACGAGAAAAGCAAGGGGCTATTCTCTCCGTTACCTGCGGCGCCAGCCTATCGGCCTGCTTGGAACAAAATCAGGCAGCCGGACCCGTCCGGCTGCCTGATGCAGAGCTTGTGGTTGTGGAAAATCGCAAGTTTCGGCCGCACCGTTCTTGGCCGGGATGCTGCTAGACCGGGGCTCGGTGGGTTACCGGCAAGGCCGAACGGAGCCAGCCCATCGGCCTCACCTGCGCCTATTCGAACAGCTTTCGATACGCGCCGTAGCCTTCCTTCTCCAAGTCCTCCTTTGGGATGAACCGGAGAGCGGCCGAGTTGATGCAGTACCGCAGTCCGTTCGGCCCCGGGCCGTCGTTGAACACATGGCCCAGATGGGAATCCGATCCGGAGCTTCGCACCTCGGTCCGGACCATGAAGTGGCTGAAGTCGGCCTTTTCCTTGACGGCATGGGACTGGAGCGGCTCGGTGAAGCTCGGCCAGCCGCAGCCCGAATCAAACTTCTCTTTGGAGCTGAAGAGCGGTTCGCCAGATACGATGTCCACGTAGAGGCCCTCGCGTTTGTGGTCCCAGAATTCGTTCTGGAACGGCGGCTCGGTTCCGTTCTCCTGCGTAACGTGGTACTGCATTGGCGTGAGTCGGCTGCGCAGCTTCTCCCGGTCTTCCGGCCGGTTCCAGTGCTTCTCGAGGAACGCGTCGCGGCCGGAGCCTTTGCGGTACATTTTGTACCGGAGCGGGTTCGTGTGGTGGTACCCCTGGTGGTAGTCCTCGGCGGGGTAGAACGGCCCGGCCGGCAGAATCTCGGTCACGATCGGGCGGTCGAACCGGCCGCTTGCGCCGAGCTCCTGTTTGGACGCCTCCGCCTCCTGCTTCTGCTCCTCGTTATGGTAAAAGATCGCCGTCCGGTAGGACGACCCGCGGTCGTGAAACTGCCCGCCCGGATCGGTCGGATCGATCTGCTGCCAGAACAGCTCCAGCAGCCGCGAATACGGGAATACATCGGGGTCAAAGGTGATCTGGACCGCTTCGTAATGGCCCGTCGTATCCGAGCAAACCTCCTCGTAGGTCGGATTCTCCGTATGTCCGCCGGTATAGCCGGAGACGACCTTCTCGATCCCCGGCATCTCCTCGAACGGCGACACCATGCACCAGAAGCAGCCTCCCGCGAACGTAGCGAGCTGAAGCTGCCTGTTCGCCGCCTCTTGCTTGTCTGATTGCTGCATAATCGGCCCTCCTCTAGAACGTTGTGCCATCAGTGTACTATACCGCGGAGGCAAGTTCCAGTTACGGCCCCTCCTCCGCCCGCCCACGGCCAAAAGAGCGGCCTCTCGGCCGCCCTCGCTGGCTTCCTATGCTTCTTCTCAGGCCTCCCCGCGAAAAGCCTCCAGCGGAGAGGCCCTTTCACCGGAAGAGTCTACGTCCGCCTTTGCCGCCGGATTCCAACCTTACTAGTCTCATTCAAGGAATCTGGCGGCAACAGCGGCTGGAGGGAAAGGGCCGCGGAGCCCGATTCTTCCCGAGCCTCCCCGCGAAAAGCCTCCAGCGGAGAGGCCCTTTCACCGGAAGAGTCTACGTCCGCCTTTGCCGCCGGATTCCAACCTTACTAGTCTCATTCAAGGAATCTGGCGGCAACAGCGGCTGGAGGGAAAGGGCCGCGGAGCCTTACTTGCCCTCCGTCAGCTCCAGGAACTGGCGCACATCCTCAATCGACAGATCGACCGCCCGCTGCCAGAAGTCCGGCTCCTCTAGATTCTGGCCGAGATGCTTCTGCGCCAGCTGCTCGACGGTCATGCGGCCGGTATCCTGCAGCAGCGCGATGTACCGGTCTTCGAACGAATCGCCTTCCTCCAGCGCGATCGCGTAGATGCCGGACGAGAACAGGAAGCCGAACGTATACGGGAAGTTGTAGAACGGCACGCCCGTCTTGAAGAAGTGCAGCTTGGCCGCCCAAAAATGCGGATGGTAGCCGTCCAGCATGCCGCCGTACGCGTCTTTCTGCGCTTGAACCATCAGCTCGTTGAGCCGCTCCACGCTGACCAGCCCGTTTTTGCGCTCCTCGTAGAACCGGGTCTCGAACAGGAACCGCGTATGGATATCCATGAAGAACGTAACGGCCCGCTGGATCTTGTCCTTGAGCAGGAACAGCTTTTGCTCCTTCGTCTCGGCTTGCTGCAGCGCGGCGTCAGCCACGATCATCTCCGCGAACGTCGAGGCCGTCTCGGCCACGTTCATCGCGTAGCGCTGGGACAGCGGCGGCACGTCGCCCATGACGTCCTGATGGAACGCATGGCCGAGCTCGTGCGCGAGCGTGGACATGTTGCCCGCGCCCGAGTACGTCATGAACACGCGGCTTTCCCGGCTGACCGGGAAGGCGGTGCAGAAGCCGCCCGGGCGTTTGCCGGCACGGTCTTCCGCTTCGATCCAGCCGTCCTCGAATGCGCGGACCGCAAAGTCCGCCAGCTGCGGCGAGAACTTGCGGAACTGACGCTCGATCAGCTCGGCCGCTTCGTCGTACGACGTGTCCATCTGCTTGCCCTCCATCGGGGCGTTCAGATCGTGCCACGACAGGCGCTCCACGCCAAGCATGGAGGCGATCCGCTCCAGATAGCGGAAGAACACCGGCTTGTTCTTTTCGATGACGCTCCACATCGTATCGAGCGTCTTTTGCGACATCCGGTTAATCTCAAGCGGCTCCCGCAGCACAGAATCCCAGCCGCGGTGCTTGTACAGCTGCAGACGGAAGCCCGCGAGATGGTTCAGCGCATCGGCGCAAAAATCCGCCTGGTCCGCCCACGCTTCCTCCCACTCCGTGAACAGAGCGGCGCGGCGTTCGCGGTCGGCTTCCTTGAGCTTGTTGGCGAATTGACCGGCGGACAACAGGACGGTCTTGCCGTTCTGTTCATACGGAATCTGGATCTGCTTGACGATCGTATCGTACAGCGAGCTCCACGCATGGTAGCCGTCGATGGCAAGATCGCCGGCCAGCGCTTCAAGCTCCGGCGCCATCTTGTCACGCACCTGGCTGCGGCGCTCCTCCAGATTGAAGGCGATCGCCTGCCACGGCTCTTGCTGCAGCAGCTCGGCGAAGCGGGCATCGTCCATCCCCGCGAGCAGCGAATCGAACCGGTTCACGCCGGCCTGGAATTGCGCCTGAATCATATTCAGCTTCCCGCCGAGGGAAACCGCCCCGCGGTCCGCCTGGTTTTGCGCGCCCAGACAGCTGATGAAGGCACCCCCCTGGCGGATCTTCATCTGAAGCGTCTGCATCTGCTCCAGCAGAGCACCCAGCTCCCCCGCTTCCTGGACGGATGCCGGCGGCACCGCCGCCTCCGCGCGGGCGCGGAACGCTTCGGCCTCTCTAGCCAGCTCCTCCAAATAGGCTGCGAATTCCGGGGATTCGCTGCCGCCCCGGAAGAATCTTTCCAAATCCCATGTTTGCGGCAATGGTTTCAACACGATACCTTCCACCTCTCCTATGTATAAAAAAGACCACTGGTTAATACCTACTTATTGTACCTGACATCCCACCTTTCGCGGGAGCCCCTTCTGGAATATTTTCCTCCTCCCCGTGCCAGACTACAGGCAGCATATCCGTGAACGCGGAATCCAAAGGAGGCGAGATGCCCATGACAGACGACCGCAAACCAAGCGGCAAGGAAGAAGAAACCGGCAAAATCCGCAACAGCGATTACGCGAAAACCAAGCACCGCGTAGAAGACGAGCGCATGACCAGCTCGGACAAGATGGACGACTACCCGGCGAGCTTGAACAATGTGAACAAGGATCTGCCCTAAAGCTCAGCCCGCTTAGCACGAACCACAGGCCTGCCGGACCGGTCCTCTAAAACATTTAGGGAACCCGCTAACCGCTAGGGGAATCTGCAATTCGCGGCCGTTGAACAAACAGCCCGTCTTGGCATCAAGCCATGACGGGCTGTTTGTTTTTGGCGGATTGGGCTCGGCGTCGGCAAGGATCGTTGCGTTTAACGGATTTTTTCCCACTCCGATGGTGATGAAAAATAGTATAATCAGGCTTCTTAGTCTGCGTCGGTTGATGGAATGTAAATTTTTTCAAACCGCAGACTGCTCGTTATTATCTAGAAAAAGGGGACAGATTCACGATGGCGACTATTGAAGATTTTTTAAAGCTGGATATCCGAATCGGAACGGTCATAAAAGCGGAGCCCTTTCCGGAAGCACGGAAGCCTGCTTTCAAATTAGAGATTGATTTGGGTGAACTCGGGATCAAACGCTCCTCCGCTCAAATCACGAGAAGATATGAACCGGAACAGCTGGTTGGCCGTCAAGTAGCCGCTATCGTCAATTTTCCGGTCAGGAAAATCGCTGGTTTTGCTTCTGAGGTGTTGGTCATTGGAGGAATTCCAGAGGAAGGCGATGTTGTCTTACTAAGACCAGACGCACCCGTTAAAAATGGCACCCCGATTGCCTGATGGACCATTCATTTGAGCAACTTATCCGAATCAAGCTGGAAACCGGGCGGCCGGCTAAGACAGCTTTTTCAGCTAACAGGCAAGATACGAATGGACCCAACCCGTTTATAAGGAGGAAAAACTCTGGAGACTAAGACTGATCTTGTAGAGAGCCATGCTATGGAAATCAGGCAAATGGCAACCGCCTTTTTGATCCACCAAGAAGATGTCTTAATGATGAAGAAGGACAGAAGCAAAATTTTCCCTTTCGAGTTTTGGGGCGGCATCGGCGGCCATCTTGAGTATGAGGAATTGAATGTCCCGATGAAAGCAAGCTACAGGGAAATTGAAGAAGAGACCGGCTTTAAAAAGGACGAACTAGAAAACTTCAAGCTCAAATACATTCTGATTGAAATTGGCAATGGGGAAATTCGGCAGCAATACGTTTACTTTGGCGAGACAACTCATAGAAATTTTATCCCCTCCGACGAAGGAGACTTGTTTTGGATTCCGAAGGAGGAACTTTTAACCCTTAAGGTTTCAAAAGCGATCCGCTTTACCCTTCAGCATTACCTCGAACATCCCGACGAGACAGATCTTTGGGTAGGAGCCGTGACTGCTGATGACGAACAGGAACCGCTCATCCAATGGTCTGCGGTTAAACAAACCTCCTCCTTTTGATGTAGTTTTGTTTAAAGTTTATCTATGAGCATAGTAAAGGAGCTATGGAGATGGATACGAATTGCGTTTTTTGCAATCTGGAATTAGAGCCTTCTCAAACGGTCGTTTTCCAGAACGAATATTGTATGTTTCTACAGCTTGAAGAGTCACGGGTGAAGGGGAGTCCACTTGAAGGAGCCGGTGTGATCGTGCCTAAACAGCATAGAGAAACCGCATTTGACCTCACTGCTGAGGAGTGGGAGGCAACCCAATCCCTCCTCCTTGCTGCCAAAGCATATATGGATGAACTTTATCAACCGCAAGGCTACAACCTGGGCTGGAATTGCGGCGCAATAGGAGGACAGCACATACTTCACTCCCATTTCCATGTCATCCCGAGGTATGCAGATGAACCATTGGCTGGGAAAGGAATCCGATACATGTTTAAAAGCCTAGCGAACAGGTAGCTTAGCTTACAAAGGCATCCTTTACTTTTATAGTTACGGAACGTATAATCAACCGTAATTCTCCAAAAGGGGTTTTTCTCCATGCTAGTTCTTATGACCGCTTTGGCCCATCACCATCGATAAGCGTTTGTATCACGGAACCAATTCCGTAGGTGCAAACGCTATTGCGCGTTGGGCCTGCGGACTTTAAGAGTCATGTAGGTTTTTTACCTGCATGGCTCTTTTTATTTTCTAATTCGAGGAGGATGAGGTATGGATAAGAAAAGAATTTATCGCCCGCAGCCGCTCTCGGGGTTTCCCGAATGGCTCCCGGAACAACGTGCGATCGAGCTCGCCTGGTTGGACACGATTCGGAAAGGGTTCGAATCCTTTGGCTTCTGTTCCGTGGAAACCCCTTCGGTCGAGGAACTGAACGTTCTGACTGCAAAAGGAGAGATCGATAAGGAGATATATGTCATGCAGCGTTTGCATGCCGAGCACGGGGATGGGGCGCGTTTCGGGATGCATTATGACCTGACGGTCCCGTTTGCCCGGTATGTCGCCCAGCATTACGGGGAGCTTGTCTTTCCGTTCAAGAGGTATCAGATCCAGAAGGTATGGCGAGGGGAACGGCCGCAGGTCGGGAGATACAGGGAGTTTTATCAATGCGATATCGACGTCATCAACGAAGGGTCCCTCACCTTACGGTACGATGCCGAGGTCGTACGGGTTATGCTTGGGATCTTCTCCGAGCTCGGGATTCGAATTCAATTCCGTCTGAATAACCGGAAAATCCTGCAGGGCTATTACGCAGGGTTAGGGATTGTGGATGCGACTCCGATCATCCGCATTGTAGACAAGTTAGATAAACTAGGTTCGGGAGGGGTACTTGCCGCTCTTCAGAACGAATGCGGCCTTTCCGAGGAATTAGCCGCGAGCTGCTTGAAATTAGCCAGCATCAAAGCGGCGGACCGCTCGTTCGTGGACATGGTGAATGGATTAGGGGTGCAAAGCGATCTGCTGCAGGAAGGATTAGCGGAGCTGGCCGTCGTCATGGATGCCTTAAGCGATGCCCAGCAGAGCGACGTTGTGGCAGACCTGTCCATTGCCAGGGGCTTTGATTATTATACCGGAACGGTTTTTGAATCCGCCTTGCTGGACTACCCGGAGCTCGGCAGCATCTGCTCTGGCGGCCGCTACGACAATCTCGCGGGCTCCTTCATCGATAAGAACCTAAAGGGCGTCGGCATCTCGATCGGGTTAACGAGAATTTTGGGGAAGCTGTTCGCGGAGGGCAAGCTGACCGGGACCAGACAGTCGCCAACGGATGTTCTGGTCAGTCTGCCTTCCGAGGATCGGTATGCGGAAGCGGTTCAGGTAGCGAATTCTCTCCGCACCAGAGGGATGAATACGGAGGTTTATCCGGAAGCCGCAAAGCTGGCCAAGCAGATTCGCTATGCCAGCCGGAAAGGAGTCCCCTATATCTGGTTCCTCCCCTATGAAGCCAATCAGCCCCATGAGGTCAAATATCTGGAGACAGGCGAACAGCTGGCCGCCGATCCAGAGACATGGAGTTGTAAGAGCAAAGGCAACGGGGGCTAAACGAACAAGCATGAGGCGAAGCGATGGATTCGATCCGTCGCTTTTTCCGTATTGCTGAACAACAGTGCGATTTCGATGGGAAACTGAATCTCCCCCTAGGAATTTCCATATCCGTAAGGTAACGTTAGGTAAAAGGGATTTGGGGGGGCGGCAATGGCAACCACAGTAGGACTCATCCGACACGGAGTAACCGGATGGAATCATCTTGGCAAGGCTCAAGGCATATCCGATATCCCTCTAAATGAAGAAGGAACTAAGCAGGCTCTTGCATTGGCCGGTCGGCTTTCCGGAGAAGAGTGGGACATTCTTTTCTCCAGTAATCTGACGAGAGCTAAATAAGCAAACGGCTGAGATCATTCGGAATTCTCTGGGGTTAGACGCGATATTGACGGATGAACGTATTAGAGAAATTGATTGTGGAATCATTGAGGGCACGACCGAGGAAGAACGCGTCGCTCGCTGGGGGGCTGATTGGCGAGAGCAAGATCTTGGGATGGAAGAGTTCCGTATGGTCGCCAGGCGTGGACTAACTTTTCTCGAAGAACAGATTGCAGCACATGCCGATAAGAGGATTCTGGTTGTAAGTCACGGGGCTTTCATTGGCTTGTCCTTACAGCATCTTTTCCCGGAACAGTTCAAGAAAACACATATCGATAATACCTCTTTAACCATTCTTACGAACAGGAACAATGGTTGGTCATGTGCTTTGTACAATTGTACGAAGCATCTTTAGCCAGTGTGGATTAAGTCGACGTGTAAGGAAGAAAACAAGGATTAGCAGCGGGTTTGAGTACATACTGACAATTTGACGCAGGAGATGACTACATGGATACGGATGCAATCGATAACCAAACCATTCAAAAACTTTGCCTGGAAGCGTATGAAATAGCAAAACAAAATGGATGGCATGAGGAAAAAAGAGAATTTGGAACCTTAATTGCTCTTATGCATTCCGAGCTATCGGAAGCGCTTGAGGCCTATAGAAAAGATCCCGAAGATGTTATGTGGTCCAACATTACGGAGGAGTTAGCGGATGTTTGTATAAGAATTTTTAATGCATGCGGCGAATACAATCTGGATCTCGCTGCTGCTATTGAAAACAAGATGAGAAAGAATAAAGAAAGAGGCTATAAACACGGCGGAAGGCGGATTTAGCTGGGTTTGCAGGACCATACCCGGCCTCACGATACTTTTCCAGTGGAGGGCAAATGCATGATTTCCATAACTGAAATGAAGTTAGAAGACTCTTATCGGATTCGGGATATTGACCGTTCCGAAACCATTGAGATGATATATGAATGCCTGGACGGGAAGCTTCTGGAGAGGAGCCTCCCCCATGAATGCCCGAATTGGGATGAAGCACATTACCGGGAAATCATAGAGAGATACGAATATGAACTAAGGAACGGCGGTACTGCTTTTGGGGCATATGATGGGGAAACCTTGGTCGGCTTCGGCGTGCTGGCTCACAAATTCAGGGGCAATGATAACAATCAGCTTCAGTTAGACCTTATGTATGTATCAAGAAAGTATCGCAGACAAGGAATTGGAAGCCGAATCTTCCATGAATTAAGCCAAGTCGCGGTGGAAAAAGGGGCTTCCCAACTCTATATATCGTCCACCGAAACCGAGTCTGCGGTAAAATTTTATTCCAGCCTTGGTTCTTCTGTTACGTCCGAAGTGGACGAAGAGCTGTTTCGTAAAGAACCGCATGACATACATATGACAAAGAGCTTGTTATAACCTTCATTTGTCCCCTGCTTTTCTAGCTGACGAGTGGAAAATCGGTTACACAAATGAAAAGTGGCAAGAGGTCTTTCCCTTAAAGTTTAACTAACGGAAACCGAACATACCAGGAAAGGCAGCCGAGCAAGCGAACGGCTGCCTTTTTTCGACGAATGGGCAGGATGTTTGAACGAGAGGGAACGATTGTGGAACCTTTCTTCCTCCGCACACGTCTAATCATTACAAACAATCGAGGGCTTCCCTTAGGAGTGTCTAAATGAACAGGATCACGAGAATGAAGGTTCTTGTACTGGTGTTAGCGCTAATGTTCGCAGCCTGCAGTAACGAGAATGGGAAGGCGCCCCAACCGACGTTGGATCCGATTGTTAAGAAGAGGATGGACGAGCCGAAGCTTGTGCACAAAGATGATCAATTTGAGATGAAGCTGAACATACAAAAGACAAAGTTCAAAGTAGGCGAACCCATCCAGTACTCCACTTCTCTTACCTACGTAGGAGACAACGACTTCATAACCTTATGGGGGCCTCGGACTTACATTGTGTTTTCTTTGACAGACGGTAAGAAACTAACTATGGAAGGTGCGAATACGACCGAACTAGCGTCAACCAAGCTGATTCGAGGAGAGACCAAGGAATACCCGTTTTCCAAAAGCGGCAGCTACTCCCCTACTGATCCTGACGCCGATTTTTGGAAACAATTTTATACGGAAGCGGATCTTATCTTGCCGGCAGGAACGTACCTAATCGCTGCTCAATGCGATTTTTCCCTATCAGAAAAAGTAGTCGACAGCTATTATCCAGGAGAAGTTCACACGACGATTATCGTTGAATAAGAAAAGGAAACGTGCTGGCGGGTGGCAAAAGAGCAAAAGGAGCTAGAGCACGTATTGGTAGAATCGAACAGGTCCTGTTTCAAGGAGGTATGACATGGATTCCCTTCCACCGAAAGAAGCGGCGTTAAAGGGACAACGGTGGTTGAACGATCCCATTGCGGCGGGTCGTCGTCATACCGTTGGTCTAAAATCGGACGGCACAGTGGTCGCTGTGGGCGATAATCAACATGGCCAATGTGAGGTAAGCGACTGGCGAGATATTATAGCGGTCGCGGCTGGGAATGTTCATATGGCTACGAACACGGGGAATGCTCATACCGTCGGGCTTAAATCGGACGGGACGGTGGTGGCTGCCGGCTGGAATACACATGGCCAATGCGAGGTAAACGACTGGCACGATATTGTAGCGGTTGCGGCGGGTTGGCGTCGGACGATTGGACTGAAATCGGATGGCACGGTGGTGGCTGTCGGTCGCAACAAGGACGGCGAATGCGAGGTAAGCGGCTGGCGTGAGATGGCGGAGGTCGCGGCGGGTGACTGGCATACCGTCGGGCTTCAATCGGACGGCACAGTGACGGCTGTGGGGAATAATCGGTATGGCCAATGCAACGTAAGCGGCTGGCACGACATAACGGCGGTAACGGCGGGTTACCTTCATACCGTCGGGCTTCAATCGGACGGCACGGTGGCGGCTGTGGGTCTGAATAAGCAGGAGCAATGCGAGGTAAGCGGCTGGCGCGGGATTGCGGCGATAGCGGCGGGTAGTTATCATACCGTCGGCCTGAAATCGGACGGGACGGTGGTGGCTGCCGGCTGGAATGAGCATGGCCAATGCGAGGTCAGCGGCTGGCGCGATATGGTGGCGGTGGCGGCGGGCTGCGCTCATACGCTCGGCCTCAAATCGGACGGTACGGTGGTGGCTGTGGGTGATAATGAATATGGCCAATGCGAGGTCAGCGGCTGGTTCGGCATCCAACTTCCTAGCAATTAGGTTTCAATATCAGCAGTTCATCTTTCCAAGCGGAAAATGGGCGGAATCAAAATAGGAGAAGGGCGAATGATAAGTCCTTCTCCTTTTTCTCAATCTTTTATTTTTTGAATCAAGGCTTGGGTGAACTCCGTTGTCGTTGCCCTGCCGCCCAAATCAGGAGTACATAGTCGTTCTTCAAGGAGCTGTTGGATCGAAGACTCTACAAGTTTGCCGACTTCCCCTACCCTCTTATCCCCAAACCGGGTGCTGAGCCAATCCAACAGCATGACCGCAGACAGCATCTCGCCAATTGGATTGGCTTTGTTTTGTCCGGCGATGTCAGGAGCGGATCCATGTGCTGCTTGAGCCATTGCCTTGTCCTCGCTTGCATTCAAGGATGGCGATAGCCCGAGGCTGCCCACGAGCTCCCCTGCCAAATCGGATAAAATATCTCCGAACATGTTGGTGGTCAGGATCACATCGAAGTCCGCAGCTCTTCGTACGAGGTGAGCCGCCATGGCATCGATATGGTAATCGTCTACGGCAACTTCCGGATAGTGTTTGGAAATGTCATAGCAGGTGTTCAGGAACAGTCCGTAGCCTAATTTAATGACGTTCGCTTTATGGACGATGGAAACCCGCTTGCGCCGGGTCATCGCCATCTGAAATGCCGCATGGGCGATTCTTTCCGCCGCTTTTTTGGTAAAGACGCCAACGGAAATAGCGGTATCCGGCGAAGGCATAAACTCCCCGGCTCCCAGGAACATGTTCCGATCGGCATAAAAGCCCTCCGTATTTTCTCTAAAAATGACGAGGTCCGCCTGGTTGACTACACTTCGAATGCCCCGCATCGTTTTGGAAGGCCTGATGTTGGCATACAGGTCAAAATGGTGGCGCAATTCCCCGCTCGGATTCCGTTTTTCCTTATGTTCTACAGGATACGAAGCGGAATCATGAGGGCCCATAATCCAGCCGTCACACGATGCTAACATTTGTTTGGTTTCTTCCGGGATCGGGTCCCCATACTCTTGAATGGCCGTTAACCCCATCGGCAGTTCGACCCAATCGAACACAACCCCGCCGATCCTACTTGCAGCCGCTGTCATCACGTCTACTGTGGCTTGAACGATTTCTGGCCCAATCCCATCCCCATACAAGACACCTATCCGATAATTGGCCATCTTCATCCTCCTACGTCGTTCTATCAGATGAAACATAGTTTTGTTAAATGAATTATGCCCTATTATAGCATACCTTTCCAGTGGGAAGGGCTAACGGGAAACGAGAACAGGAAAGACAGCCGGGTTAGAAGGGTGTAAGGGTGTATGCTATTTTTCAATGAACAAGTGATTAGCTTGGCAGGAAAGAATCCAAACATTGCGAATTAGGTAAACGTGAGGGGGATGATTCCTTTAATGATCAAGGTCCGAACGATGACAGGTGCTTTTCTATTTCATCATGAAGATGTTCTGATGTTAAAACGTTCAATAAACAAACGGATGGCTCCGGGACTGTGGGCGTGCGTAGGCGGCCACGTTGAAGAAAACGAGTATCATAATCCGGAAATCTCCTGTTTTCGAGAAATATTGGAGGAGACGGGGATTTCTTCAGGGCAAGTCGAAAACCTAAAATTACGTTATATCCTGATTCGGCAAAAAAAAATCGAAATTAATCATCATTATATCTTCTTTGGGGAGTCTAGCACTAGAAACGTTGTGGATTGTGACGAAGGGGAACTGCATTGGATACAGTTCTCGGAAATCATGGATTTAGAAATGCCCCTCATTTTCAGGCTAATGTTTGAGCATTATCATGTTAATCGTAATTCAGAGCATATTTGGACGGGGACCCTATCTTCCTCTGGGCACAAAGAGGAAATGGTGTGGGGACGATTAATCAACTAAGGAGAACGTGTATCACGATGAGGGGACACGACGCATATTTGAGATTGGTTATTTCTCGACGAGTGTGTAAATGAGCGATTATAGCAACATGGAATTTAGATTGCGATGGTTCGATTTGTTGGCTGCGCTGATCAAAGGGTATCAAAGTGAACTTCCCTTAACACAACCCGGATTGTACGCCATCTTCTCTATCATTCTCTCGATCCAACTTATTTTTTCAGCGTAGACCGATAGAGACTTTGCCATACTCAATGTTGACTCACTTGTTTGGTTAGGGAGACATAAAACGAAACTACTTCAAATCATCGGTGCTTGGTAGAGGTCTGGTATAGCGTTCGACCTATTTGCTCGTACACTTCCTTTTCTTCAAGCAATTGATTTGGACTTAATACGAATGAGGATACTCCTTTCAGGGTGAAATGCTTCAAGGGAAGTGAATCCGCTTTCCACACCCATTCAGGTAGTTCATTCGGAATGATATTCCCTTCACTTGATCGAGTTAAATAAAGAAATTGAATTTCCACATTACCCTTCGGAAATCCGTCTGCCTATCACTTACAGGCATCCTTTCGAACTCTGCTTCTACAAGTACCCGTTCCAGACTTTCTCGATACTGTACTCATGGTCTGTCAACGTGCTTAAAGCGTCATAGAGGTCTTTACGTGTCCGGCCTGTCTTTATCATTAGTTCATCGATCGACGGATATCTTCCCCTGTTTGCCATATAGTTATAGAGGATGCGTAGTACCTTTCGTTCGATGTCAGCGAGCATTGACCCCCACTCCAGTTATATCGCTAAATTTAACCCATTCATAATCCTCGTCCCTGATTATTTTTATCTGGCGGAGCTGCTGATCAACACGATCGACACGGCCAGTAAGCGTACGGCCTTCCAACTCCCCCGAAAATCGTAAGGGTAATATTCGTCCCAATCAATCAACGAAGCTTGAATCGCAGAGCTAATTAATGTTACTTGGTGCTCATCAAGAATAGGTCTCTCCTTATTAAGGAAATCTTCCCGGTGCCTTCGGATCTCGGACACATGTTCTGGCAGCATTTTGCGTGAGGATTCCCACCTCAGATTGCTACCCGGAGTTAGCTTGTTTGGTTTCATATGCTTTTCACCTCAAAAGAGGAACGTTTGTTCCTGTTATATGCAGGAATTAGACATTTAATCAACATTCTCATACCTCGACTGTTCCTTACTTAAAAAAAGAAAAGACTTTCTATAGAAAGTCTTTAGATGATATCTCATACGGAATAAGTAATCTTTTAACTCACAAATCTATTTAATAATTACTTTAAATAATTATTCAGAAGACTATTTATGGAGGTATTTATTTCATTTATGTTAGGACTCCCCACTTTCGTATCATTAATGCTATAGTTCCTTTTTAGTTGAATAATTCTTTCTATACTTTCATTTAATCTTTGTTCGGAGATTTCCCCATCTTGAACAGCAGTTTTTAAAGAGGAGATAATCTTTACAACATTATTATAGTCATGCCCTACTAAAATAATATCGCTTCCTGCCTTTACTGATTCTACCGATGCTTTACCAATATCAAAATGTTCTGTTATGGCTCCCATTGTCATATCGTCCGTTATGATTACTCCTGTAAACCCAAGGTGCTTTCTAAGAAGATCCGTCATAATAGCTTTTGACATGGTCCCTGGATTCGTTTTATCTAATTGAGGCAATAAGATATGAGCAACCATCACAACATCTGCACCTTGATTAATCGCACGTTCAAACGGTATTAACTCTAGTTCTTTAAGTTCCTTAAGGCTTTTATTTACAATTGGAAGGTCTAGATGGGAATCAACCGATGTATCTCCGTGACCAGGAAAATGCTTAATTGTCGTGATAACGTTCTGAGACTGCATCCCTTTCATCGTTTGAATCCCAAGTTTACTTACTATTTCCGCATTGTTCCCAAATGATCGATCCCCGATTACTGGATTATTCGGATTGCTGTTAATATCGAGAACAGGTGCAAAATCGAGATTTAAACCAAATTCTTTTATTTCTTGCCCTAAAAGTGTTCCGACTTTAAAAGAAAAATCAGGATTGTTTACTTGTCCAATCTGTTTATTTGGAGGAAAGTTAACAAGTCCGCCCGGCAATCTTGTCACACGTCCACCCTCTTGGTCAACACCTAGTAAAAGGGGTAGACTTGAACTATTTCCAGATTTCAGTTGATTCACAAATTGAATTGCTTGTGCAGGGGTTTCAAAATTATTTTTGTAAAAAATAATTCCTCCGACATGGATTTGGCTTATTAATTGTTTTGCGTTTGCATCCATTGTAGTCCCGGAAACTCCTGCAAGGATCATCTGGCCAATTTTATCTTCTAAGCTCATTTTAGAAACTGCCTCTGAAACGGTTTGATTTCCTTGTTGTTTTGGCTTTTCAGCTTGTGCTTGTTGATTTGGTTCCTTTTCAATCTGTGTAAAGAGTGAGATATGGTCAACTTTAGGATTTGGCTCCTGCTCTGTTTTTACTGGTAAAATCCATAATAAATCAGTAGTAGCAGTTGCATGATAGACAAGTATCATTTGGTCATACGTTGAATCTTTATAGTAACGAATGGCATCGGGTTGTCCACCAGTTTTCTCAATTTCATTTAATGAGATATTCTGTAGTTTTGTATCATAAGATCGTATATCATTTACAGTCTGGTCGACATATCCGATAGTAGCATGATGATTTTCGTATTCCTCATACCTACCTTTAGCAGTTTCCGAAATATGATCAGACTTTCCCCACTCTTTAGTTACTTCCTGCCATTCTGTTTTACCAGAAACAAAGGAAATGTTCGGGACTTTGCCTACCTTAGATAGGGAAAACGTTTCCTCTGTCAATTTCTCAAGATTTAAATTCTGATCATTCTTCGAATTCAATGTATTTTTACCGGAAGGTTGAGTTTCGGAAGGCTGTGTAATAGTTGGACTTTCTTTACTTTGCGTCGTCTGTTCACTACTATTGTCTTTGGTTGCATAATAATATACGCCAAGAATTAGGGCTAAAATTAAAAGTGGAATCGTAAAAATAAGCTGTTTATTTCGAGATTTCCTTTGTCTTTTCATACTCCATTTCCCCCTTTCTAACTGTTCGCTTTTAGCTAATATGACGTTTTTTTACGTTTTTCGAGTTTATCATCCGCTTGTTATTTCTTGTTATTAATCCATTCAAGAATACAAGAGGATGAAATCATGTTCCTTTCATCCTCTATTTAAGTTGTTAATAATAATATTTGCGCTTTTCTTGTTAGGAGTTATTACTTTTTTGTTTCATATTTTATTACCATTGTCTTCCTGGATCGTTTGACATATTATTAAAGGTCCCCCTTGGGTAAAGCACAGAGTAGTGGTCCATTACCGGGTCCGAATTGCTGTTTGAAGGCTTAGGAAATACTAACAAAATTTTGAATTCTGAATTTGCAACATACCCTAGAATTTCCTCGCCGTTACTTTCCACATCGTATGCCGGAGTTCCAAATACTTTCTTTACCATAGAAAGTGATATTTCATTTAATTTCTTATCAAAGGATCTCGCCTCAAAAATCTGTGACCCTTTGTTGAATCCAAATACCACATTGTATTTCGAAAATACAGCATAATTTCCTTTAGCATTAGGTACCCAATCAACCTTTTCCGGCTTTCCTAGCTTTTTCTCTATGTCTTCTATAACAGTAGTTTTAACCGGAAACTCTGAGTTGATGATTTTACCCTGCTTTGCCAACTTCATGATCCTTGAAAGAAGCTCTCTTTGAGCATCCCCATTAGATGATGAAGCATCGGTATTGTTATTCGATGCTGAAGCTTTACTTGTTATGACTTGTGTTGTATTGCTTTGTGATGCCTGGCTTGTATTGCCTTGCGTTGTATTGCTTTGTGTTGCTTCGTCTTGAGATGATTTTTCCACTGACAGAGTTGACCTATTTGTATCGTTATTTTCATTTGGGATAACTTGTGCACTGCCTGGTTTAATGGTGCTTGCGCAGCCTACCATAATTGTAAGAGATACAGCTAAAACTGCACATATTGCCGAACTTTTTTTAAATCGCGTAATCATAATAATTCTCCTTTTATTGTATTTATTTGCATATCCTAATGTCCCAGTAGTACTTCTTCTCTCTGAGAATAATCTAAGCATATTGATCATAGTCTGACCGTATTTTTTGACTTCTTCTTCTTTCTTCAAAGTGTTGATGACAGACGCATCACAGGCAACTTCACAGTCAAGATGAATAGGGATCTGCAAAATAAACCTTGATGTCGTGGATGTTTTCCAGCGCATTATAACAAGCAAACTCCTTGCCTCGATCTGTCGTAGCCGTTTTAAAGGCACCTTGCGGGTATTGGCTGGCTGCTACACCAAAAGCGACTTCCATGGAGTGTGCTGTGCGATCCGGCATTTTGATAGCGAGATAGAGCCTTGTTTTACGCTCGATAAGCGTAGCTGCACAAGCCTTGCTCTGTCCACGGCTGGACACAACGGTATCCAGCTCTCAGTGACCGAAAGTCGTCCGTTTGCGTACTTCTTTGGGACGCTGATGAATGGCTGTGCCAACAAGGAAACGCCCTCGTGTTTCCATAGGCTTGCGTCGCTTCCCTTTGTGGCGTAGCACTTCCGTCTCGGATACCGTTAGCTTGCCGTCATAGAGCCACCGATAGATCGTCTTGAAGCAAACGAACGACAGGCTTGCACATCGTCTCTTTTCTGCGATCTGTTCGGGCGACCAAGTCTGCTCCAGGCGCTCCTGCAGATCCTTAGCCAGCTCTGGCGTGAACTTACCTGTTGGAACGCAGGACACTCGTCTTTGTCGGTACGATCCTTGTGCAGCCTCGGCTCATAGCACGCCTTTACTCGGCCTCGCTTGAGTTCTCGGGCAATGGATTGACGACCAAGATGCTGGCCAATGGCTCTCGTCGACCACCCAAGCCGATGTAACGTCTCTTAGTTGTCCTCATTCGATTATGCTAAGATGGGAGTAGCTCATGTTTGGGTTCTCCTGTAGAAGAAACACATCCTGCAAATTGATTACCTTCGTTTGATTGAATACATCAGGCAAAGCAATGCAATCAAATCCGTCGCAGTATGAAACTCAGGCAGAGAGCTTATATAGACTCCTCTGCCTGAGTTGATACATGGGCTTATTAGGAATTGCTTAAATGACAACTCATCCCTTCTGATTCAAGGTCAGACTTGAGCCATACCGCCATCTACGAACAATTCGACGCCGTTCACATAGCTGCTTTCCTCCGAGGCCAGAAACATCACTGCGCTGGCAATCTCCTCCGTCTTGCCCAAGCGACTTAACGGAACGACATTCTTCGTCGATTCAAGAACTTGATTTAGCGCTTCGCCAAACAGATCATTATAAGCTGGCGTGTGGACCGTGCCAGGGCTCACTACATTAAGTCGTATCCCTGTGCCTTTCAAATCCATTATCCAGCTCCTCGCCATCTGACGGAGAGCCGCCTTGGTACCTCCGTAGACACTAAACGCTGCTTCGCCGATCGTACCCGCCGTCGAGCCAGTTATGATGATGTTTCCTGTCATATTTGGAAACAGCGGCAAAGCCTTTTGGATGGTGAACAAGGTACCCTTTACGTTCACGTTGAAGGTTGTGTCGTATTGCTCTTCCGTAATCTGACCCAAGGGCAGAAAGCTGCCAAGTCCAGCGTTTGCGAATAGAATATCCAGATGTCCTTTCTCCTGCTTTACCGTATCAAACAGTTTATCCAAGTCCTTCAAATTAGAAATGTCACCTTGAACGCCGGTAACCCGGTCACCGATCAATTTAACTGCCGCGTCTAGCTCGCTTTGTCTACGGCCGGTAATGAATACGTAGGCCCCTTCCGAAACGAATCGTTGTGCCGTCGTAAGTCCGATTCCGCTTGTTCCTCCGGTGACAACTGCTACCTTACCTTCAAATTTTCCCATATCTACCTCCCATGAAATTAATGCATCCTACTTGACCTTAAAGGTTAAAGATTCAACGTCATCACACATTTTAGGGACTTTTTAGACAGCCCCTTCATTATTTATGAATTCACCATAGAACTTGCGAGTTCTTCAATTACTTTTGCTGTTTTTACTACATCTTCCACAACTAATAAGTGCGTGCAGTTTTCAAACGGAATCACTTCAGAATTCGGAATCTGTTCCTTCATGTATTCCGCTGTTTCTTTTGAGTAAAGTGTACTCTTTTCTCCATACACAATTTGTGTTGGTACAGTGATTTGTGGTAACACGTCACGATAATCGCCAACTGCCATCGCATGCCACATTGCCGCTAATACATGAGGGGTATTGCCGTTGACTACTAAATTGAGCTGCTCTTCCATCATTTCACCAGTCAAGTATGGGACGATCACTTTAAAGAAAGGCTTTGCGAATTCCATCAAGCTATCATTGATCACTGTCAAATCATTCAATGAGTCTTCCCGCGTATATTTACCGTGATAAAGACCTAAATTCCAATCCTCTTCATTGACTAATTTTGGTGTCATGTCGAACAACGAAACGGCCTTCAATCTGGATACACCGAAGTTTTTTACATACTCGAATGTCGTAGAAACCCCCATCGAGTGTCCAACTAATGTGACATTCATCAAGTTAAGATGCTCCATCAGTTCTTCCAAATCGGAAGCGAATCTCTTCAATGTCAAACCATGCTCCGGGCGATCAGAAGCGCCATGTCCTCTCAAATCAAAAGACACTACATTGAACTTTTTGCTCAATTCTTCAAATGGTTGATCGAATGCTGTATGATCCGATGACCAGCCATGGACGAGCACAATCGGTTGTCCTTCTCCTTTTTGCTGATAATACAATTTGACGCCGTCACTTGTTTCGAAAAATGCCATGATGCTTTCCTCCTTCTAGTAGGTCTCAACATAAAGTTGTTGTTAAATTGTTTATAAAAACACTTTATTGCATAACTTTTTCTACCATAAATAAAGTTTACTCCTGCATTATCTGAATAAGGTTGCCGCATGTATCGTCGAAGACAGCTATTTGTGACTTCGCCCATTTGTACAGCTGTAGATGCTATTTCTCATTTATAAAAATTAATATGCATTCGTTATATGACTTCCCCATTCACGGTTAGGTTGCAACCAGCTAACGCTTCTTTCCACAATTAAATCATCCAGTCTTACTTCGTAATCCTTGCGGTATGGTTTAGTAAATTCTTCCGCAAGCCAGCTATCTCTCGTGCCTTGCCATGTTTCATAAATGATCAAGTCATCCGGCTGATCCAGATCGTCCGAAACAATGGCGCTAATGAATGCCTTCTCAGATGACATCTCCTCAATAAGGGAATATAGCTCCTTGCGGAATTCTTCTTTTTTCCCTGGTTTAGCTTTGAATCGAATATTCAGTTGAACTTGTTGATTGGACATGTTGACTCCTCCTATAAGTTTCATATTTTGCAGTGATTCCGTTACGGCATTTATCATAACGCTAGATGAATAATTCGACAGTAATTTAGATTACGTCGAAAAGTATACAGTCGAAGGAAAATTCATACAGATCATGAAATCAAGCCAGTTCTTTCATCGCTTTTTCGATATGAATCATGACCATTCTACGGCTGGTCACGAGAATACCTTCATTGGATAGTTCTTGTAGGGTAAGCGATACCGCTTCTCTTGTGGCACCGATCATATTGGCCAATTCTTGATGAGTCAGGGGAAAATCGATTTTTTGGTATCCATTTTCTTCTATGCCGAACTTTTTAGATAGTCGGTTGAGAAAGTAAAGCACTTTACCACGTAGATCCCTAAAAACCAATTTTTCCACCAATTCATCCTGATCTCGCAGGCGTTTGCTTATTTCCGATAAAAATCGTAAAGACAATTCAGAATACTTGCCTAAAAGCGGTTCGAATTGTTCGGTCGGAATCGAAAAAACAATCGAGTCTTCTATCGTCTCCACATAAGTCCCTCTTGTGCCCAATGAAAACGTTTCAACTTCGCCAAACATGCCGCCTTCGCTTAGGATGCAGACCGTATGTTGTTTGCCGGCCGAATTGGTTTTGTATAAGCGAAGTTTACCGGCGATTACGAAAAACAAGCCATCCCTTTCATCACCGGGCGTCTGAAGAATAGAGTTTTTTGAAAGCTTATACGTATTTGATCTTGTGACCAATTGTTCGATTTCACGGATAATTTCTGCCGGAAGCGATTCAAATATCTTTATTTTGGGCAAAAATGATGTTATGTTTTCCATCGCCACATCATGTAACATTTTGCCCCTCCTTTCCATGTTGCGAACGATAACCGCTCCACTCTCCGCGATAATCGTTCCTCGTGTATCATAACCTATAGCGGAGTGTTACATTCATCATAAACCACCATAATTTCCTCTTCTGTAATCCAGATTACAAAGCTTTTCGCTTAGAATCCAAAGACGAATAAGAACCTATATCCCTACAAATTTACGAAAACTTGATGTTAGTTTGCTTGCATACACCGATACGATTTTAGATCCGAATGTATCTCGCTTATAAGGAAGAGATATAAAACATATGAATCATGGGCTTCTTTGTTTTTAGCAGTCGCACTTCATAGTACAATCCGTCAAAACAAAAAGAAGGCATAGGCTCCAATTACTCTACCTATGTCTTCCTTGACACATAAAACGAAACTACTTCAAGCCGTTGGTGGCGGGTAGAGGTCTGGAATTCCTGCGCCGCGAGATAAGAAGGTCAATTTAAAATTCTAATTCTGGTTAGGTACAAGATCATCAACCTTCTGCAATGATTCTGGTGAGGATTTTCTTACTTTCGATATCTTTTGGCCGCAGCGTTCGACCTATTTGCTCGTATACTTCCTTTTCTTCAAGCAATTGATTTGGACTTAATACGAATGAAGATATTCCCTTCAGGGTGAAATGCTTCAAGGGAAGTGAATCTGCTCTCCACACCCATTCAGGTAATCCATTCGGAATGATATTTCCTTCACTCGATCGAGTTAAATAAAGAAATTGGATATCCACATTCCCTTTACGGAAATCCGTCTGCCTATCACTTACAGGCATCCATTCGAACTCTGCTTCTACAAGTGCCCGTTCCAGACTTTCTCGATACTGTACCCATGTAACTAAATCGAGGTCTCCATGCGGTCTGGTAATCTCTCCAAGTAGAAAGTCAATTGCCCACCCTCCACGCAACCAAAACTCCCCACCAATCGAAGAAAAGACTGCGGTAAGCTGACCAAGTACATTCAATTGGGATAGGGTTTGTTCATCAATAATCAGCATGTTTTATTTATTCGATGTAGGATTCTCCTATTCCTTGCTGTCTAACTAACGAAACCAAGCCAATGCTATCTGATGCAACAATCATGATTGACAACTGCGACAACTTGTCGTATATTCGATCTACGACAAGTTGTCGCAGTAATGATCAGAGGTGTGCGCCCAATGAGGAATTTAGGAAGACTGTCTGAAACAGAACTGGAAGTCATGGAGGTGATATGGGGATTAGCACCACCGGTAACAGTCAATCAGCTTCTAGATATTTTCGAAAGCAAGGATTGGAAAACTTCAACTTTATCGACCATATTGAAACGGTTGATCGAAAAAGGGTTTTTGACAAAATCCATGAGCGGCAAGGTGAACTATTACGATCCTGCTCTGACCTTCAGTGAGTACAAGAAGCACGAGACCAAGACTTTTCTTAGCCGCTTATACAATGGGAAAGTGAAAAATTTTATTGCTGCTCTGGTTGACGAGGATGAACTTAATCAGGATGACATTGCGGAGTTGAAAGAATGGTTTAAACGTGAGGAGGGCAAGAAATGATGGGGTTCTTCCTGTCCCTCCTCCTCGCTTCATTTGTTGGAACGTTCCTTTGGATGGTGCAAAGCTGTATAAGGCCGTTAACGCAAAAGATGTTTTCTCAAACATGGCATTATTATGCTGGCCTGATTCCCGTATTTTTTCTTCTCGGCGGTTCCGAACTCCTAAGCAGGCTGACCTCTTTTTACCATTCCGTCTTTCCAGACACAGGCACTATCTCACATTCTGGATCGGCTGCTGAACACTTGGTCCCCATCCCTTCCATGGCGGGAACGGCAATAAGCAGCTCGTTGTCTATGCGGGAACAGTTCGACTTTTTATTACGCTTGGATAACTTAAAGGAATTTGTTCTATTCGCAACTGTCATTTGGGCTGCTGGGGCCGCTGTCTTTCTTGTTATAAATATCAAAAAGTATTGGGCGTTTAAACGTTCTCTCTTACAGGAAAGCCAGATCAGCGATGCTGGACAATACCCTGTGAAAATCATCGTAAGTGCTGGCGCCACTACGCCATTGGTTATGGGAATATGGAAACCGGTTGTTATTCTGCCCGATACCCGATTTAGTGATAAAGAGCTTGCCATGATCCTATCCCACGAGCTGATTCATGTAAAACGCGGCGATTTGTTAGTGAAGCTGTTGGTTTTCCTAGCAAACGCGGTTCACTGGTTTAATCCGGCAGCCTATTCGCTCAATAAACAAATAAACACGCTCTGTGAACTTTCTTGTGATGAAAAGGTCGTTCAGGGAATGGACATGGAAAACCGGAGATTGTACGGGGAAACGTTGTTGTCCATGCTGGAATATGGCGTTATGCAGAGAAATGTGGTTTGCACCAGCGGGTTATGCAATCCAAAAAAATATATGAAAAGGAGACTTATCCATCTCATGAACGTGAAGAAAACAAATAAGGCTGTTCTTATGCTATCCCTTGCTGCAACCATCTCAATAGTTGGAATTGGAGGACTTGTTGCGTATGCTGCCGATTCAGCAATGCCGGTCAAAGCCGTGTCGCCCAAAGCAGTGCTAACCAACATTCCGACTGGGAAAGAACCTGCGGGACACAATGTTTACATTCAATCGGAGGACGGAACGGTCCTCTACTACGATAAGGATGGGAGTGTAACAGAGGTTCCCGAAATGAGAAAACGTTTATCCCCGCCGGAAAATAACGCTGAGGATGACTTGCGCCTGAAGCGCATAGAAAGTTTATCCACCGCGGAGCTTGTAGAGCTTACGAAAAAAGGAATCGAGCAAAATGCCGTACCTCAAGTCTACGTCGATGCACTGCCGCAAAAAGAATTAGACGCGATCAACAAGACATATGGCTGGGAACTTCAAAGATCAAAATAAATGAAAATCGCCGGAGCTGATAACTTTGTTGAAAAGGAAATGGAAGTTTATTTCTACGCTCAGCCTTCTTGTTGTCTTATCGACCGGAACGATGACGTATGCCGCTGAGGAACATTTCTGGTCGGATAGTTTCCCTCAACCTACTTGTTACACAAGCCGAGATGGGGGCGGGGAATTAGGAGTGGTGAGCGATGGCAAGAGAGCGACGCTGAATGTGCCCTCTTGCGAAGAAGCAAGGAAAACGATGGTCCTAGTCCATGTAAACGGAAAATACCTGCATACCGTATTCGGAACCGGAGCAGAGCCGTTTATCGAGAATGGTCGGACGATGATTCCGTTAAGGGCGCTTGCGGACGCATTCGGATTGGAAGTGAGCTGGGAACAAAGCGAACAAAAAGTCACGCTAAAAACGAACGACAAAACTATCGTTCTATCGATCGGAAAATCAGAAATGTTGGTGAACGGCGAAAGATTCTATTTAGAAGAAGCCGTACCCATGATCAAAAACGATCTGACTTTCTTGCCCGTCAGACAGCTTGCCGAACTTCTTGGCGTTAAAGTCGAGTGGGACGGGGATTCACGGACTGCGGCTTTTACTTATAAAGAGTAGATTTTTATGAATCTGTCGTTTTGGATTTTCGGTCGGTGTTACTTGTAGACGGCTCTCCGTTATGTATCTAAACAACAAAGTACGGTTTGACCACAAAATATATAAAGACAACGCCACTCCTGGCAATGGAGTGGTTTCTTTGCATAGAAATTCTCTCTTATCTTTTCCCACCTTTAATTTAATGTTATATCCCTCTTTTCTTTGCAAGGAAATCCAATGTTTAATGATGAATCTTAAAAGCCTATATCATATAACTTTACATTTGGGCTTTGAATTTTTATGTATGAACCAATGGGATATGGAGAACCTTCTGTTTCAATGGGTACTATACTTTGACCAAGACGCAGAACTGTGTATCCATCTTCATCCACAGATTCCAACATTCCATAAAGAGAAACCAATTTACCCATTACCTCAATCTTACATTGATTATTCTCAATTCTTGAAATATCTTCTCCCCACTTAAAGATTCCTTTAACATCAATTTCCACAAAATATTCTATATTGACTATTGGTCTTTTTCCAACATAAGTGGCAATACCATCACCATATGAAGAATTAAATCTTACAATGAACCCTTCATCAACTTCTCTTTTTATTATGTAAATGCAAACTTTCATGTGATATCACCTGTCTCCCATTAAATATTGCTGCTTACTTATGATACGGTTCTGCGCTCACAACTTGCTGGTACACATAAGTCGTCACCGATCCAAAGGGATATTCTATCCAGTTTCTTCCTGTCTGTTGAAACATGGACGGACTTAATTACAGATCGAATCAACACTTTCTTTTCCTGATCGTCCGCTACCTCAAATAATGAGTCAAAGTCCTTTAGTATTTCAACAACCATTTGTGAATTGATCTGGCTCCCATAATCTAATCTGGCTAATTTCCGTTCGGTCTTTACTAGAAGTTCATTTGCTTCGGCTAGTTGACTTTGTGCCTTGGTTATGAGCCGATTATAGTCATCGGAGTTTATCTCTCCGTTCAAATACCTTTCGTCTAACGAATCAATTTGTTTCATTTTGTTCTCTACCTGTAACTTCAATTCATTAAAACGCAGTTCTAATGGCAGCTTGTCCTGTGAAACATCTTCTTCTATCTTATTCAGTACTTCATCCACCAAATCCATACTGTTTACAGATTCCCTTAAAACATGCAAAACCTCTTGTTCAATCCAGTCAGCCCTAATTAAATTTGAGGAACATTCTGACTTACCTTTTTGGTGGTATGCCTGGCACATATAGTATCTTCGGTAATCGTTAGTCCCTCGAATCTTATTTTTGTGCATAACCATACCCGCACCACATTTCGGACACCTAACAACGCCAGCCAGAAAGTAGTTCCCGCTATGAGATTTGATTGCTGTAAAAGAGCTCTTATGCAAATCGTTTATTGCTTGGACTTTCTCCCATAATTCTATTGAAATAATTGCTGGATGCTTACCGTTTCTTTCAGGCATTTCTTCAAGTGTGCCCTTTCTTCTTTTAAGGTTCCAGTCCTCCTTTTTACCCCAAGTGTTCACTCCCGCGTACTCTTTATTGTGTAAGATCAATCTAACGGCACAGATACCAAAGTTGTTTCCCCGCTTGGTTTTATAACCATATGAATTAAGACTATTAACAATTGTTTTATAGCCCATGCCTTCAGCACGCATCTCAAATATCTTTTTTACTATCTCGCTCTCCTGCTCATTAATAACTAATTGTTTGTTCACTATATCGTAGCCCAGTAATGTACCTCCGTTAAACTCACCGTTACTGGCTCTTTTCTTCATTCCTGACTTTACTCTATTGATGGTTACATTCCGCTCATACTCGGCAAATGTCCCCTGCAAACTGATAAACATTTTTCCTTCTGTGGTTGAAGAGTCAATCCCGCACGTACTTACTAACAGCCGCATCTTCCTTGGATGCAACTCATTATCTATCAATGTCAAAATGTCCTTGTTGTTTCTTGAAAGCCTATCTAACCGCCATACAACAATAGCTTGAAACCTATTTTGTGCCATGTCAGAAAATAGACGTTGCACTTCGGGGCGGTTAAAGTCTTTACCTGAATATCCACCATCACAATAAACATCAAAAACGGTAAGACCGATTGATGCAACATACCGACGAAGTTCTTCTTCTTGTGCCTCTAGTGAGCAGCCAGCGTTTTTCTGCTCCTCAGTACTGACTCTAATGTAAATTGCTACTTTGTCCTTATTCATAATTTACACCTCAATTCTGTCTATAAGAAAAACGGCAAGTGCTTAATCCTCATGCACTTACCGTTCTGCACAAATTAGCTCCCCGTAATCCCCTGTTCATACTCAGCAAATATTCCCTGTAGTGCGACGAACATCCTACCCTCTGGGGTTGATGACTCTATATCGCATGAGCTGATTAGAAGTTTTATTTTTCTTGGTTCTAATTCATTATCAATTAGAGTTAGGATATCCCGACAACTTCTTGACAACCTATCTAATCGCCATACAACTATATATTGAAACTTGCCTTCCTTCATATCCGCAAAAAGACGTCGAATTTCCGGTCGCTTGAAGTCATTTCCCGAATATCCACTATCACTGTATACATCAAACACGGAAAGTTCCTTTGAAGCAATAAACCTCTGTATTTGCTCTTCTTGTTTCTTCAACGCACACCCAGTATTAGCTCTAATATAAATTGCTGCTTTGTGCTGCTTCCCCATGTTTTTCCTCCCCTTTTCTGCTAGAAACAGGTAAGCGCTAATATCCAATGCGCCTACCTATTCCTGAACAGTTCACTATTTTGATTTCTGATAGGCATACTTTCTGATTAATTCAGCGAGAACTCTAACAACTTCCGTTCTCTTGACATTCTCTGCTGATGGCTTGATTATTTGAGTATCAACTTTAATCATGGTGCCACCTCTCAGCTAAAATGACGGTCAAGAATGCAACGTCTAACATGGTACAACTCTTGCTCAGCCTTAGCCTTATGTTCGTCTAACAGATTAACAACATCCGCCACATCACAGAGCTCAAGTTTTACGCCGCCAATCTTTGGATTGAATCTCACTAAATGCCCTATTGCAGCATCTAACGCTTGAATCCTTTGCTTCAAGTACTCTTCCCTCACATAATGCCCTTTGACTTGGTGCTTCTTCATTGATTTTTCCTCCCTCATGATATTTGCTTGCAATAGACATATATCAAAGGAGGCAATTTTTTTAAGGGGAAAACAAAAAAAGTTGAATTTTTTTGCTGGACTCTTGAAGAAGGCCTACTCCAAAGAGCACCTATCATTTTTCTCAACTCAAATAACCCAGTCATTCTTTGCTGGTTTAATCGTTTGCGTACTCCTGTATTGTTGCGAAGTATACGATATTTTCCAAAATCTGCACAACTCTTAGTCTTTTGATCTAATACCTCGCAACCGTTATAAACCGTTTCTAGCGGCGAATCACAGTATTCCTCGGTCATACTTGTTGAAAGGGTAAGCTTCTCCATAATCTCGGGTGCTACGACAGTCATACGCCGAGCATCTTGTCGTACAGGTGCAAAATCCTCAGGAACTAGACTATTAGACTCGTCGGTTCCATGCCAGCAGCACCCTGCTTCCTTCAAATATCGTATGTGCTCATGGAAAGTCGATGAACTCATGCCTGACTTGACTTCGCTTTCGCCACATAATTTTAGTTCCATCCATGTAGTGAAAAGGTTTCTTGCCCGTCTCGGTGTAAAAAATTCTGCAAGACGTGCTTTTACATTTTGAATGCTGTTCACTGTTTTTGCTTTCGCTTCACCTATTCGGAAAAACGATGCTACTTCCTTATCGTATACGCTATTCAAGTAGTCCTCGGTTATGTCCTTTACCAATGGCTTGCTCCCAAAGTCATAAACCAATTTGTCACGTCTAATGCTTGCCTCTACACGTATGGTCTTGTCCGCAATCCGCTGTAGTTCCTTAATGTAATCAAATGCCATTACCTCGCTCAACCGTTTAGCATCATGCTTTTGAAATTCGTCACCTTTGTAATAGGCTTTCAAGCATACAAAACTACCAGGAACATGAATACTACTTTTCCCATAGCGATTAATTGTTCGATTGCGATATGTCTCACCTAGCTGCAAACCTTGAAACCATGCTTTACATGCCTCGGGGGATGACAGTTGAAATATTTCCGCTGTATCTACCTGTCCCACTTCCCAATCATCAGCTAGAGGTAACTCCTCGCCCAAACATTCGCTTATGTAATTTACTAAATACCGACAGCAAGCTACAAAGTCACTACTTCCGCCATATACGTTATGTCCAAGCATCACTTTATGTACACTGCATTCAACAACCAGATAGGGTTCACATGGCACCGATACATTTTTTCCCTGCTCAGCATCGCGGATTGGCTTATCACGTTTAACAACCAAAGAAATTCGGGCATCATATGAGCCTAACAGGTAAGACTCTGTAAATTCCTGCTCCAATTCGCCGCTTCGCGCATCGAGCGTCAATTTGCGCTTACTACCGTGTAGACGCTCGGCCGCCTCTACAACATGCTCAGTTACTGGTGGGGAAATTAGCTTCACTGTATCAATTGCCATGGTCGTCTGTTTCCTTTCTGTATGTGTACATTTGTCTAACAGGATAAATCTGCACCTTGCTGTAAGTTAGATTGCAATATTAGTTACCTACCACTTGTAAAAATCGTAGTAATCTGTGGTGTTACTATACAAATTCCTTTGTCCTCGTTCTTCCGAGGTTCTATGTAGACGCAAAAAAGCACCTGAAATCACTGGTTAAAGTGTTCTCAAGTGCTTGAAGATTTTCTAAGTTTGGCGTTAAAAGTTTATCAAGTTCTGGGGGAGCCCCAATTGAAATCTTATGTTGTGACGTTATTATGACATCTGGTTGGACTAGAGTCAATAGTCAATCATAGAAAACAACTTGCTACCAACGAAATTCCACTCTCTCACCGCTTGCTATCCTATTGCGGTGTAATTTACGGTAATACCCATTGAAAACGTCATCTCGCCCGGTTCTCGTTGGTCTCTGACTTGTTCCTGCTATGCTAGTCGAGTACGCCTAATTCACGGCGTGCTTGGATTTCCAGTTCACGCAACCACTTTTGCTTTTTGACTAGTTCCTCAAACCATTCCTTGTCCTTCAAAGCTAAAGCCATGTCAATCATTTCGTCGTAGTCCTCTGAACACATCATCATTGCTTCTTTAAATTCGCCCATCGTTCTACTCCCCTTATCAGTAATTGTATCTAAAGGTATTCAACTTTGGGTTCAACTCCCGAATATATTTTCGCTCTATTACATCCAACTCCTCTACATACCGAACACCTACAAACAGTACCTCCCCTTGATGCCCTTTCAATTTGTTACAGTACAAATGGTCATCCAGTCGGCCTTTCAAATCTATGCTACAACCTACATATAGGCACTGGAAGTTCTGGTCAAACATAGCATAAACGCCACGTTTGCCGCGCTGTTCCTTGCAATACGCCTTCACTGCTGGTTTATCATAACTAGGCACTAAACCAAAGTCATCAAACAATTCATGAAACTGAATGCTGTCCATTGAAAATTCTCCTTTCGGTCAAGCAGATTTATTCTGGTAGTTACGTTTCAACAAAGCCTGTACCTTGCCGAAAGTGATCGGATTTATGAGGGCTTCATGCTGCCCCTTAGTTACTACGTTGGAATGAATGACCTCACCCACGTAAAAACGGTTTTTCAGTATCTTACTAATTGCCGCAATTGAAAACTCTTTGCCCTGCTGCGTCCTATATCCCTTTGCGTCTAAATACCTCTTCAACATGGTTAAAGACTTGAACTGTAAGTAGCAGTTAAAAATATCCTGTACTATATGGGCTTGCGTCTCGTCTACAATCACAATTGGTTTATCTACTCCGTCATGCTTCCATTTGTAGCCGATCGCCGCATTGCCGCACGCCTTGACCCCACTTTTCGCCTTCTGCTTCCGTCCTCTAGCCAGTTTCAAATTTATGCTCATACGTTCGTACTGGTCTAAAAGCTCCATCATCCCGTTAATTAGAAAGTCGTTGGGGTCTTTTGTGTAGACGCTATATGTCGGCTGTTCGATGCTAGCTACATCAGCTTTCAGTTTTTCTAGCTGTCTTTTCACTAGAACCTTGACCGTATCACTACGCCATAGGCGGCTAGTATTCATAACCACAACTCGTTTCACTTCGCCAAAGTTGGCGATCAGCTCCGTCAAACCGTCCCGTTCTATTTCCGTCCCGCTTATGCCGAGGTCATAGAAGATTTTTACTAATTCTAAGCCGTTCTGTTTGCAGTACTCCTTAATGGCTTGTTCCTGTACTGCGTGACCGTATCCCTTTTCAGCCTGTGTTTCAGTTAAAACCCGAACGTAGCCGAATACTTTTTCCATTTTCCTCACCCTTTACCGTTTGTTGTAATTTAACTGTACGATCCGATCCGGTTAGCTGTAAACTCCTATGTATAAGAGTTTAATAAAAACACCCAAAAAGCCTTTCGTATCAATGGTTTGCGTATGCTTGTTCCCTATACGTGCCCATCCAGTCTTTCTAAGAGGAAGTTAAAAAGGAGGAAACAAGCCTTCCCCCGCCTGTTGCCCCCTCTATTCTTTGCGTTCCTTCTCTGCTCTATCTTTCCGTGCCTGAGCAAGTATTTCAACCAGCCTATCTAAAGACCCATCATTCTTACTTTTGTTCATCTCTAGCAGCCTACTGCTCTCCCTTACAAGGCTCACCATATTTGTTTCAATTTTCGTTATCCCTTCCTCAATAGCTCGGATTACAGCAGGATTCGGCTTTTTCTTCTGTTGCTCTTGATTTATACGTTGCATCATGCGCCGTATGCGTATTTCTGATAACTTGAACCTGTTTCCAACCTGTGCTGTCGGGTCAGTTGATACCTGATCGAACAGTTCCTGTTCCTCATTCGTCAGCGTGTCCGCCCATATCGCTTCATACAGTCCATGCTTCAAAGCGTTTTTATTCCCTTTCAGTTTGCTGGGGTCTTTGGGTCCCGTTGATTTCCCCCCATGAAACCTACAGCGCCCGTTTGCTAGAGCCGCTTTCTTACAGGGTTCGCCGCTTTTAGTTTTCGCCCCGCACAGCTTTCTCTCCATTCTTTCACCGCCTAACCTCATATCATGGGGTTCGTTTTCTTTGCCCCGGGGGTGAATACGCTCCCCCGTGCGCTCATTATTTAGTGATGTTCGTCTCATAATCATTTGTTTCAGTTACTCGTAGCTATTTCTTGCTGTGCCTTTACTTTCCTGAATGCTTCGAACTCTTCACCCAGTCCTGCGGCATTGATGTAATCTATATAGTCGTCTAACAGGTATGCTGTTTTTAAATTGATGTCTGTTTGCAAGCTTAGTTGCTCCCATAGGAACTTTTCATGTTCTGTCATCTCGTCCATCTTTGTTATATCCTCCTGTAACCATGAAGTTTGGTTTATATCGTGTTTCAGTGTTAGGGGGCTAGAAGATACGGTGCATGTAATCCGCAACACGTCTCTGCCCCCTTCTCGTTGGTGATCGTATTACAACATTACTTCCTTTGCCTTACGTTCCCAATACTTCTGCCTATACTCCTTTTCCTTCTGTTTGTTTTCTGGCTTCTGCCGCCACTTCCTTTTGTACTCCCGTTCATGCTTGCGGCGTGCTTCCAGTGCTTCGTGGCTTAATTGTGCCATATAACTAATCCTCCACTATTTCAATTACTTCGTCTTCGTCCACTATCTCAATGACAAACTCATCTTCAGCCTTTACTCCAGTTATTTCGTGACCATTCAGATAATGGGGCTTCTTTGTGCCGTATTTCCGTCTAAGGTGTTTTGCCGTTGGTTCAAGTTCTCTAGGTAGCTTTTTATTCAACTCCGTTCCCCTCCAGTTCTGCCAGCTTCGCCATCTCGTAAGCTAGAATCCGTTCTGTTTCCTTCACTCGTTCATCTGCTCGCTGAACCATTGCCGCCGCTTCTTCCCTTGCTTCCTCCAGTTCCTGCTGTTGACGGGCTAACACAGCTTGATTGTGCTGTACAGTTCCCCTCAATGCAGATGCTTCACGCTGTAAATCCTCAATGTTACGAAGTGCTTCCAGTCTTGGGTGTCCGTCCTTCTGATCGGCTAGTATTTCAAACTGTTCAGCTTGATCTAACAACTGCCGCATTTCTGTCCCTACCTGTGAATCTGTCCTCCCCGACCGTTTCAACTCTGCGGCCTGCTCCCTCAAGTCCCTAGCCCGCTTGCAATAGTCCCGAATCTCATCCATAAGCTGTTCATAGTCTGCTTGTGCCTTGGCGATCGAACGCACCGTTTCCTCTACTGCTTCCGCTACTACCTGTTCACTCTTTGCCATTGTCTTTTCATCTCCTTAGTGTTTTCTGTACGCAAAAAAGGCTCACTCCATTTTCAACAAGTGGAATAAGCCTTCAAAGTGGTTGGTCAAGTTTATAAAATCAAGGTTGTAAAGTGTGTACGTTGTAATGTGTACAGTGTACGATCCCGCTTTAAAAAAGTAAACCCGTTATTTATAAAGCAGTATTCCTTAGCTTCTTCGAACTCCCCTGTAACCTTGAAAGTCTGAGAGAAAGTAGTTTTGGCGTGACACCGTGCGATTTAGATACTATTAGTTATATCAATTTCAGTACTATTCATAAGTTCTATTTGCGTTGAAATAGGAGTATATAAATCAATATTTTGATCAGGTGTTTGTAGTGACACTACTAATGAATATCTAACGTTTTTATCCCAACGTCCTAGCCAGTTTCTCTCTCTCCACCAACCTACTGCTGGATAAATACCAATCAAATTACTAGAGGCCAATTCTGCGGCAGTCCCGCTCCAGACATCAGAATGAATTGAACCCAAGTGTCTATTCTGAGGACCAATTAACCAATTGGCTCCTCCATATCCCTCAAAATCATCATCTTCGGAGTCAATCGCAGCATTGACCCTTCTTAGAAAAGCTTCTCTTGAGTCTAAACCGTTTACATCGAATCTTAATGCACAAGATGCATATCTATATCTATCTTTCCATCCTACTTCACCTGGGCCTGGTTCGATAAAATAGGATAGAGTAACTCTCATAGAAACTTTTGTTTCACCCAACTCTAAAAGAACACCCATTGGCCATGGAATTTCGTGAATATGCATATCTTTGGTTACATATCTTCCATTATCAAGTTTAGTATAAGGCTGTAATTCCGATTGAATGACCATATTCACACTATTCTTAACACACCACAACGCTCTTTCCAAGTTTGGAACGCCATAACCACATATCCGTAATAGCTCCTTAATGTCTCCTTTCTTTGTTCCGCTCAAGAACTGCTCTTTCATAGTATCAGTCCATTCTGCTGAATGAACTAACAAAGCTCGAACTGTTTCTGGCCAAGCATTGGGGTATTGAGCTTGTATTTGCCCTGCCATCCATGAAGCACTTGCAGTTGCTGCACTAGTAGCCCAAATAGTATCGAATTGCCTGTTCACAGGTTTATGGAAAGTTGTTAAAATGGAAAGATCTTCGCTTTGAAAACACCCATACTCTTCCTTGAGAACATTTCCACCTTCTAGGACAATTTCTGGTTTTATTGGCCATTTGTTATCCCAAATATATGAGGTAGAACTGTAAGGAGATAAACCTCCAGTCGGTGCAACTGTCTTATGATTCTGATATTTCTCCTTGTCAAGTAACACCTTTTCTGTATATGCGCCTACTGTCAAGGCGTTCCATGATTGTGCAGGATTTTCTACTGGACGTAGCTTGTTAATGGTAGGATATTGTTTCCAATCCTCTGGATCACTCACATTCCCAGCAGAGATGATTAATAATTTCTTTTGATCATCTAAAACACCAGAGGTAAGTTCATCTATAGCCGCAGACCAAGATGAAGGGCTTCCATCGCCTTTGGTATATTTGGGTGCAGTAATAGCCATGCAAATGATTCTTTTTCTTTCAGGACTATTTATTATTACCCGACTTAGTGATTGAGATGTTATTGCCCCGTACAACTTAGGATCGTTCTCTCCATTTGGTGGTAGTATTTTTATGGATTCTAACCTGTGTACTAGATTAACATCTTGTTTTCCCTCTAAGAGTGCTTGTAAATCACCATATGCAACTAGCCCAGACATCGCAGTTCCATGTCCTACATCGTCTGATGTTCCCCATTCAGTATCATAGCTATAGCAATCCTCATCATTAAGTATCGGCTTTAATAACATATGGCCATTTGCAACACCTGTATCAAGAATACAGACACTAACAAGTGAATTCTCATCCACAGTTACTCTATCTAGTAATTCTCTTGCCCAATCCGTTTGTTCTTTGTTCTCTAAATCAACAAAGAAGCTTGTCAGTTCTGCAGCTCTTCTTATTTCAGCAATATGGGGGCTTGATGCTATTAATTCTTCAAGTTGTGACCTATTGGCAAAAGCCAAGATAACTATGCGTTCGGGAAACTTTAGAGTCTCTTGCTGTAACGGTATATTTAGACTTGCTGAAAGACTTCGGAACTCTTTTTCAATTTCAACATCATCACCATTTAACCAAATCTCGCACCACTTAGGATCTTCCTTTGGTATCCACATTGTATCGGTAGCTGACCAGAACGACTCAAGGACAGCTAAACGAATACTCCCTATATTAGCGACTAGGCTTTCATGTTTAGGTTTTCCCTTATCAGTGTTTTTTTCAACATATTCCTGAACTCTTTTCAAAAAATAATTTTCTTTTCCTTTAGGGATAAAAACTGTAGCCTTTCTTACAGCTTCACCCTCACTTTTTTCCATTCTGACATTCATTAACCTAATACCTGATCTACGGTTCTCTAAACTTTTTGTGGCAAGTTCATATTCGGGAGCACTATAGAATTCGAGGTAAACACCATTTTTTGTTGGTAATGAAACAGCAGTTCTTTTCTCATTAATTAATCGTGCTTCATTCCAGGCCTTTTCAAGTTGTTTTGTTATCTTTAAACCATGAGTAGTTCGGTCCTCGACCGGAACAATTGTAGGTTTCCTGCCACCTTGATTTTTAGAAGTATATGGATAAAATGACGCTCTATCAGTCAAGAAAAAGTTTTCTCGGTTATTACCGCTCATTTAACTTATTCACCTCATGTATATGCATCTTTTCTTTCCCGAAGCATTTTCACTAATTGTTCTGTCTCTACAAATTGTTTATCACTCAGAATTGTCTCTTTTATGGAATCATCACAAGCCTTAGATATCTCTGCCTGGCTAAGTGTTATTGCTTCGCTTACAACTCTGTTTAAATCTAGCTTCCTAGAGGAATACTCCGCCAACCTATTTTCTATAAGTCGTAGTATTTGTTCATTATCAGGTAGTTTGTAATGTAGTACATCATCAAATCTCCTGAATAAGGCTTGATCGAGCATTTTGGGGTTATTTGTAACAGCTATAATTAAACTGGATGAATCATCTTGTTCAATAAATTGCAGGAAAGAGTTGAGAACACGTCTCATTTCCCCTACGTCATTATCCATACTTCTTTCTGCCCCAATTGCATCAAATTCATCAAAAAGATACACGCCTTGAATTTCTCTTATTGTATCGAATATTTGACGAAGTTTTACGCTTGTTTCACCCATAAATTTTGTAATTAACTTATCAACCATTATCGTGCAAAATGGTAAATTAAGTTCCCCAGCTAACACCGCTGCAGTAAGGGTTTTCCCAGTTCCAGGTGGGCCTGCTATCAATAATTTCCGTCTATTAGTCAACCCATGCTTTTTTAATTTTTCTCGTTGAACACGTTCTTTAATTATGCGTTCAATTCGCTTCTTTATTTCATCAGTTACAACGAGATCTGTAAGCCTGTTATCTACCATGGTTGACATTATCATGTCACTGAGATCTTTGTTAAATGGAATTACTTTTGAAGTAATTTTCTTTGATTTATCAACAATATCTCGAATGTCTCTTGCAAATGATTTGTGTCCTTTTTGGGCTTCATAGGCCGCAACCTGTAATACAATTGTCTTAAAGCGTTCATCATCTTGGTCAAAATGCGACTGGATAAGCAGCTTTATTTGATCAGCTGTAGCCATAAAGTCTCACCCTTTTCTAGTTTTATTATATCCTAAATATTTCCGTTTGGGAAAAATATACTTATCTATAATCAAAAAGACCTATTTTCCGAACTCTTGTTTGCCCCATAAATTAAATCGTACCTTTAGTCAATTAATTTTTATTAAATGTTATCTAAGTACATTCGTTAAATATTATATTAATCCCTTTTTGATCTCAATGGCTAATTTAATCTGTCAATGTATCCTCTTTCTAATATAATCTCCTGTTTAATTTTGTGTACCATCACTTGTGGTACGGTTCACAGCAATGTATCTAACACAAAGTACGGTTTGACCACAAAGTTTCATCCGTTTAAAACAAAGCCACTCCTGCCAATGGAATGGTTTTTTTATAGAACTTCTCTTTTATTGTAATCCTGATAACAACTGGTCGAATTTCACACGCCATTCTTTGTGAGTTGTCCATTTAACATCCTGATTGTCGCCTGACTCCCTTGGGACAATATGAAAGTGCGTATGAAATACATCTTGTTGTGCTTCCTTTCCCGAACTATTAATTATTTGGATATTTTTTATACCTAATTTAGTGTTATACAAAGTAGCTATTCTTTTTACAACTGACATAACTTTAATCAATTCATCTTCAGGAGTATCAAAAATGTTCTCATAATGCTTCTTTGGAATAATTAGTGTATGATACTCGCTTACAGGATTAATATCCAAAAAGGCATAAACATCATCATTTTCATAAACTTTCCACGATTTTGCTTCCCCTTTGGCGATTTTACAAAAAATACAATCCTCCATCATCCGTTGCCCCTTTTAATCTGGAAGAAATCCCATGATTTATTATGCTTCGTCAATAAGCCAAGCGTAATGCCCTGCTTGTTCCCTGCTTATTCGTTTGAGAACAAAATCTTTTGCAATTACTTCAACATATACGTCATGACCATTTATTACATAATGGCAGTAGTTAAGGTGGTCTGTATGGCTATTGGGATACAGTTCCTTCTTTTTGTTATTCAATTCGCTAAGCCATACAGAGTTTTCAACTTTTAGGATATATGAGCGATGCTTGTATTCCTCAACCTTGTACTCTAAATATTCTGAGTGTATAGATTTTGTTGCCCAACAGTCCTCAAAGGTTATTTTCGCTATAAAGTCAGCAGGGGTAGAATCTTCGTTCCAGCATCCAAAATAAATCACACACTCACTTTCACAAACAGTAAGTATTGCATTCCCCTGTGGGTCTTGCCATACTTCAAGAGGTATTTGTATAGCCTTTTCAAGAGCCAGACGCGTTCCCTCCTTGTCAATGAAACTGCTATTTGATTTTCAATAAATAAGAGCATCCCTTGATTGGATCCCATTTTGCACGCAAAAGTCCCTATACTTTTTTAATACCGTATAGATATCATCTTGCCCGATGATTTGGTTCTTTTCATCAAAATATTGAAGCGAGCCACTTAAAATAAATAAGGTAACAACTTCTTCGTCTTCTGTTATAAGCGTATGGATGTCTCCAGGCGGTTCAAAAACAAACGTCCCTGGGGTAGCCACCCATGTACGTCCTTCATACTTCCATTTCCCCTGTATGTTGTAACCTATTACAGATCCGCCCGTATGCCTGTGCTTGCCTAATACTTGGTTGCTTTTGATTCTAAACAGATAAATCCAAGTACCCGTATTAAGGTCAAATCGGAGAGGCTTGAAAGAACAAGAATGATTTTCCGTGAAAGGAACCCATGGCAATTCTGCAATGTTTATTACTCTTTCTGGCAGTTGAAATTGTTCGGCAAGCTGTATGACAGACTCATGAATAAGATCGTTCATTTAGGACCACCTACATTCTCATTTCCTATTTTTCTTATTCGACGCTGTGTTTTCCTATTCCTTGCTGTCCAGGCAACGGAACTAGCCTAGATAATCTTGCAGATAGTTCGTTGCAAAACGTTAATGGGGCCCCTCCATTTGCAAGAGCAAACCGACACACCGTTCAGACATAAATTATGTCAGGAGTGAGTGTATGAGCCCAAGGGAAACGGTCCCGTCGAAAACCGTGTTAGAGTATTTGGTCATGATTAACGAGCAATCCTATTCCGGGATTGGCCGCCAGCTCGGCATTACCCTGCAGCAGTTTTCGGATTGGATCAAAAAGCGGCGGCCGATTCCGCAAGAGCGGCTGCAGGCTTTAGCGACTTATTTTCGGATTGACGGGGCTGTCTTCGCGGATCCTAACCACTTCGCAGCACCCCTGACACCTCTGAAGAAAGTAGAGCTTCATCTGTTGCTGCTGGATCAGAAAGTGGAACAGCTTGAGAAGGAAGGCGCGGAAGAGGAAGACATCGAACCGTATCGAGAGAAGAAGCGGACACTTCTAATAGAAAGGGCTGAGCAGCACCGGCTAGCGAAGCATGCTGCCCTGCTTCAGCAAAACGATGCCCGGATCAACCGCATTGTCGATACGGTGATTCAAGAGCTCGATGCCGGTCGCGCGGAGGCGGAGGATTGGGACTGGGGAGGAACCACGATGAGTACAGCCATTTTCCTGAGCCCGGAGGATACCCGGCTTCTAGGCAAAAATCAAGATGTCCCTTACACGGGAGCCTACATGTTCACGAATAACCGCAACGCTGCCAAAACCGCGTTCGTGCAGCCTTCGGAACAGCCGGCCCAATGGGTGTCCCGTTGCCCGAGAAACATTACAAGCGGTTCGACGGGAGGATACGGCGTACAGCCTCATCTATGATTTGGGGCGAATGCAGCTTCACTTTGCAACGAGCTTATACCCGGACTGGAAGACCGTTCAAGATGGAGCCATCGATTTCTCTCCGGAAGCGGCACCACAGGCTCTGAACCTTCAACAGCCCGCGGTATCCTACGTCCCTTACGACTTGCAATTGAACCACAGCGTTGCGGAGTCATTCTTTCGAGACCCTGGTTTGAGGGAAGCTTTCGGCTGGAGCATCACTGAGGAGATGATTCATTTCTTCGCGGCCATTCCCGAGTACTATTCGGATGCAAAGGATCTCTGAATAGCTCCAAGTCAATCGGAGCCCTTCCCCTCCCGCCCTCTCCAGGAAGATAGCGTCCGCACCACCAGTAGATAAAGCCCGTATACCCCGAGATAGGCACCGGCCAGCAGGAAAACCGGATTCAAGAAGACGGCATGGACGCTTGTCATGAACACGGTTCCGTCCCGCCGGATGTCATACACGGCAAAGGCGGCGATACTCCCGAACGCCCATCCCGCCAGCACGGCGAGCGCATCCAGCCAGCCCCTCGCCCGCGGGACGAAGCGGACAAATGCGGCCAACAGAGCGGCCCGGCAATCGCGCCGAGCGCCAGAAGCAGCTTCATTCGTCATTCCCCCGATCCATTTAAGTAGAATAGTTTACCCGATTAACCGGGCGGCTAACCCGGCTTCGAGCGGTCCGTCCACTCCTCGGCTGCCCGGCTAATCGGAGAAGCGGCGGGCATTCTTTCCGCTTCATTCCACAAAAAAACAGCCCTCCCGCATTCGGAAGGGCTGTAGTCTCTCTTAGGAAAGCTGGTCGATCGCGCTTTGGAGGGTCGGCTTAGGCACGAACCCCGTTACCGTTCCCACGATCTCCCCGTTCCGGTAAAAAAACATGGCGGGCAGGCTCATCACGATCAGCTCGGTGGAGAGGACAGAATCTGTCTCGACATTCAGCTTGACGATCTTCAGCCGATGCTCGTTTTCCTCCGCGAGTTGATCCAGTATAGGGTCGAGCTGTTTGCAGAGCGGACACCAGGGTGCCCAAAACTCCACAAGAACCAAGCCCTCCTGCCCGATTGCCGCCTGCACCGTTTGGTCCGTAACATGCCCCGCCTTCATCTAGTTCCCCTCCTGTCGTATAGTCTTAGTTCCTCTTACGCGCCCGGAATTAGCCCCGGACCTTCACACGCTGCAGCCGGAGCGCATTGAGGACGACGGAGACCGAGCTCAGCGCCATCGCCGCACCTGCGACCCATGGCGCCAGCAGACCGATCGCCGCGATCGGGATGCCGAGCGTGTTGTACCCGAGCGCCCAGAACAAGTTCTGCCGGATGTTGCTCATCGTCTTGCGGCTCATGTAGATCGCGTCCGGGATGCTTGTCAGCTCCCCTCTCATGAGAGTGACATCCGCCGCTTCCATCGCGACGTCCGTGCCAGTGCCGATCGCCATCCCGATGTCCGCCGTCGCGAGGGCCGGCGCATCGTTGATGCCGTCGCCGACCATGGCGACCGTCTTGCCCGCGGCCTGCAGCTTCTTCACTTCCTCGGCTTTGCCTTCCGGAAGCACCTCAGCCAGCACATGGTCGATGCCGACCTGGGCCGCGATCGCTTTCGCCGTCCGCTCGTTGTCGCCCGTAATCATAATGACCTGGATGCCCATCTCCTTCAGGCGGCCGACGGCCTCCTTGGAGGTTTCCTTAATCGTATCCGCTACGGCCACCATGCCGGCGTAGCTGCCGCCAACGGCGGCCAGCATTGCCGTCTTGCCCGCCTCCTCGAGACGTTCCATCGCCTCATAGGCGGGGCTGGCGTTCACGCTGTACTTCTCCATGAGGCGGCGTGTTCCCACCAGCAGCTCTTTGCCTTCGACGACGGCCCGGATGCCGAATCCCGGGATCGCCTCGAACGAATCCGTGCCCGGCAGCTCGATCCCTCTCTCCCGGATGCCCTGCACAATCGCCTCGGCAAGCGGATGCTCGGAGTTCTTCTCCGCAGCGCCGACCAGCCGGAGGAAATCCGCTTCGTCGCCTTCCGCGGCCACATCGGTGAGCTCCGGCTTTCCTTTGGTCACCGTACCGGTTTTATCCAGGATAATCGCGTCGATCTTGTGCGTCTGCTCCAGATGCTCGCCGCCCTTGAAGAGGATGCCCAGCTCGGCTGCGCGTCCCGATCCCGCCATAATCGACGTCGGGGTCGCGAGTCCGAGGGCACAGGGGCAGGCAATGACGAGGACAGCGATCGCCTTCTCCAGCGCCTCGGCAAACTCTCCCGGGACGACGAGGAAATACCAGACGAGGAACGTCACGACCGCGATGCCGACGACGATCGGGACGAAAATGCCCGAGATCACGTCCGCCACCCGCTGAATCGGGGCTTTGGAGCCCTGCGCTTCTTCCACGACTTTAATAATCTGGGCAAGCGCGGTTTCCTTGCCGACCTTGGTCGCCTGAATGCGGAGCATGCCGTTCTTGTTGATTGTCGCGCCGATGACCGTATCGCCGGCCTTCTTCTCGACCGGCAGGCTCTCGCCCGTCAGCATCGACTCGTCAACCGACGATATGCCCTCGAGGACGATGCCGTCAACCGGAACTTTGTCTCCGGGGCGGACCAGCACGATGTCTCCCGTCAGCACTTCCTCTACAGGGACGGTCAGCTCTTGGCCGTCTCGGACGACGAGCGCCGTCTTCGCCTGCAGCCCCATCAGCGACTTGATCGCCTCGGACGTCCGGCCTTTGGCGAGCGCTTCGAACAGCTTCCCCATCAGCACCAGCGTAATCAGCACTGCGCTCGTCTCGTAGTACAGAGAGGGACCGTGATGAGGATCGGCACCGGCTCTTGCCCAGTCGATCGTCAAGTAGAGACTGTAAAAATAGGCGGCCGACGTGCCCAGCGAGACGAGGACATCCATGTTCGCGCTGCCGTTGCGCAGGGCTTTGTACGCGCCGACGTAGAACGGCTTGCCGATATAGAATTGAACGGGCGTCGCCAGCAGAAGCTGGAACCACGGGTTCATGAACAGCTCCGGCGTATAGATCCACGAGGTAAAGGAGAAGTGTCCGACCATCGACCAGAGGAGCGGAAAGGAGAGAATCGCCGATATGAGCAGCTTCCGCTTGTGAGTCCTGAGTTCCCGGGCGCGGTGGTCTTGCGCCCCCTTCCCCTTCTCTTGCTTCAGGAGCGCCCGGTAGCCGAGCCGCTTCACCTTATCCTGGAGCTCGGTTACGGAAACCTCGCCGGGCGAGTACTCGACCCGAGCGGTCTCCAAAGCAAAGTTCACGGTGGCATTGGTGACGCCGGGAACCTTGCTCAGCCCTTTCTCGATCCGGTTCGCACAGGCGGCGCACGTCATTCCCTCCAGCTTGAAGTCGACGGCTTCCTTCGCCGTTCCATAGCCGAGCTTCTGGATGGTTGCCTCGAGGCTATCCATGCCGATCTTGGACGGATCATACGAAACGCTTGCCTTCTCCAGAGCGAAGTTAACGTTCGCGGTGCTTACGCCTTCGAGCTTATTCAGCCCCTTCTCGATCCGGTTCGCGCAGGCGGCGCACGTCATGCCGGTAATCTGAAGCGTCGCCTGCTTGGTTTGGCTTGCTGCGGCTGTTCCCATCCTGCTTCACTCCTTTCGCTTCCCCGATGATAGAATTACAGAACTTCGTATCCTTGTTCTTCGATCGCTTCCCGAATTTGCTCCAGGCTGATGCGGTCCGAGTCGTACGCTACCTCGACCTTGCGTCCGGCGAGGTCGACCCGCCCAGCGGCGCCCAGCTCCTTTAATGCGCCTTCGATTCCGTTCACACAGTGCTGGCAGCTCATTCCTTCTACTTGCAGTGTTGCTTGCTTCATGGCTTCTCATCCTTTTCTCTAGGAATTTGGCGGCGGGCCGAATAGTTGCGGAGGCCAATTGCTCTTCTTAATTTGTAGTATACCCCCGTACCCTATATTTCGTCAACCCTTCTTTTGTCTTTTTTCCCCCAATTACAGAACGATTTCTTTCGGTGCACTGTTGTTCTAGCCGAAAGCGCAAGGCTGCCGCCACTCTCTCGTAGACTTCATGGCGGATGCTCCCGCGTCTCGATGCCCTCCCCTTCCGAACCAGCAATAGTTAGCTGCCCCGTTCAGACGTTTCGCCGATAGCGGTATTCTCCTTGCGGAGGTTCCGACAAGATGCCCCCTGGGCCTACCTTCCGGTGCAATGAAAAAGCAGCCTATCCAATAAAAAGGAGGCTGCTTTGTATGCAAGCAAACTATTGAGCGATGAATTATGCCTCTAGCCAGCTTTGGGACCAATGTTCGATATCCCGCAATATGGATTCGAAAGCTAACCCTTTCTCGGTTAGGGAATACTCAATCCGTACAGGAGTTTCGGGATAAATGTTTCGCTCCACAATTCCTTCATTCTCCAAATCCTTCAACCTCTCGGAAAGAACCTTGCCGCTCACTCCGATCGCAGCTTCTATATGACAAAACCGCTGTGGACCGGATAACAGCTGATAAATAATCAGCCCAATCCATCTTTGGCTTAATAAATTCATGGCTTTTTCAAACCTCGGGCAAATCGTTTTATCCAATTCCCACCACCCCTTCCTTCCTTCTTCTATTATAGCACCCTATAAAGGTAATCGCATTACTTTTTAATAAATACAAACTTGACGTAAATGACTTTAATAAATATAATAGGTTACATAAAGTAACTGACTGATGAAAGGATCTTGCCATTCGAATGATTCGGTTAGAAAAAATTTATAATAAAAAAGGCTTAAGAAAAGACGCTCCCGGTTTGGCATTTAGGGAAAACTTAGGTGTTACATTGCGAATATGGGGGCTTTTCTAAAGTTAGAGCTCACTAGAAAGGGGGATGCATCATGAGTTTTCACCGTAAGCCCAACACTTATGTCGGGCAAGTGAACCTTAAGGTTCAAAACCTGGAACGTGCTTTGAAGTTTTATCAGGATATCATTGGCTTCCAGGTTCTGGAGCAAACAGAACAAACAGCTAACCTGACTGCAGATGGAAAAAAGGTTCTGTTATCCATCGAACAACCGGATTCCGTTGTCCCCATGCAGGGAAGAACGACGGGACTGTACCATTTCGCCCTTCTCCTTCCGACACGTTCCGATCTGGCTCAAATTGTTCAGCATTTGGCCAATAGTGGACAACGGTTCGGCTCTTCCGATCATTTAGTCAGCGAAGCTCTGTACTTGTCAGATCCCGATGGAAACGGAATTGAAATTTATAGGGATCGCGATCCTTCGGAATGGGAATGGAAGAATGGCGAAGTGAAAATGACAGTTGACCCCTTGGATTTTCGGGATCTTCTTTCGGGAATAAACCAGCAGCAGGAATGGAAGGGGCTGCCGGCTGATACAGTGATGGGGCATATCCATCTGCATGTTTCGGAATTAGCAAAGACAGAAGAGTTTTATTGCAAGGGGCTTGGCTTCGAAGTTGTAAACCGGTTCGGAGCACAGGCGCTTTTTATTTCCACTGGAAACTACCATCACCACATTGGTTTGAATACGTGGAACGGTGTAGGGGCACCCAAGCCGCCTGAAAACAGCGTCGGTCTCCAATCGTTTACATTACTATATCCCGATGCGGCGGCACGTGATCGCGCTGTCGCCAATTTGCAGAGCATAGGTGCATCCGTCGCAGAAGGACATGGTGGTTATACTACAAGCGATCCATCCGGCAATCGAATTCTCTTGCTGGTTTAACCGGAGGTTCTTCATGGGAAGGGGGGAACGATTTATTCATTCAGGAATAGAAATTGGCCTATACACGCTTGCAGATATAGGATCGGATCCTCACACCGGAGAAACGATAAGCGCCCGACAAAGGGTGAAAGAAATAATGGAAGCTGCAAAGCTTGCCGATGAAGCTGGACTTGATGTTTTTGGAGTTGGCGAACACCATCGGTTGGACTACGCCGTGTCAGCCCCTCCGGTTATATTGGCGGCTATCGCCCAGGCCACGCAACGAATCAAACTAACAAGTACAACAACAGTGCTTAGCACAGTCGATCCCGTTCGTTTGTTCGAGGACTTTGCCACGTTGGATTTGATTTCGGAAGGACGTGCCGAAATAATAGCCGGACGAGGAGCATTTGTGGAATCCTTTCCTCTTTTCGGTTATGACGTGAAGGATTATGACGCTCTTTTTTCTGAACATCTGGATTTGTTAATAAAACTTAACCAGCAAGAGAAAATAACATGGAGCGGTCAATTTCGTCCCCTACTAAGAAATGCTGAAATTGCCCCCCGACCTGTGCAAAGGGAACTACCCGTTTGGGTTGGTGTCGGAGGAACGTTAGAGAGCGCTGCGCGCGCTGGGAGTTTAGGTGTCGGCATGGCCATAGCGATGCTTGGCGGCGATCCGATCCGGTTTATGCCCTTGGTTGAAGCATACAGACAATCTGGCATAAAAGCTGGTCATAAGCCTGAAAACCTGAATATTGGCGTGACAGGTCATGGCTACATTTCAAAGACTACCCAGCAAGCAAAGGATGAATTTTATCCTTATTACTCTAATTATTGGTCTTATGTGAATCGTCAACGCGGGATGGCGGGTTATCAAATAACGCGTGCCGATTTTGAACATATGACAAGTCCGGACACTGCCTTATTCGTGGGCAGCCCACAACAGATCATCGAGAAGATTCTTCATCAACACGAATTGTTTGGTCATAAGCGTTTTCTTGCTCAGATCGATATCGGCGGACTGCCGTTTCGTAAGGTTGCTGAAGGAATTGAGTTATTGGCAGCCGAGGTGGCTCCCGTCGTCCGGAAAGAAACAACTAAAATTTAGCGTACAGGTGGTGCGAAGACATGGGATTTATGGACAAACTATTCGGAAGTACAGCCAAGGAGGAGAAAACAATGGAAAAACTGAACATCGGGATTATTTTAGGAAGCACTCGCGAAGGACGTGTGAGCCCACAGGTTGGAGAGTGGGTTAAGGGAATCGCCGATAAACGCGGGGATGCGAATTATGAGCTCGTAGATATTGCCGATTATAAACTGCCTTTCTTCGGCACAACCGATGGTACGGAGCAGGGAATTGGGGACTGGAATCAAAAGCTGGCAGACTTAGACGGGTTTGTGTTCATCGTTCAAGAGTACAACCACAGTATTACGGGAGCACTGAAGAATGCCTTGGATTTTGCGCGAGAAGCATGGAACAACAAGGCGGCAGGAATTGTAAGCTACGGTTCAACAGGCGGTGCTCGTGCGGCGGAACATTTGCGCGGCATCATGGGCGAGTTGATGATTGCAGACGTTCGGGTACACCCAACTCTGTCCTTATTTACAGACTTTGAAAATGGCACTGTGTTCAAACCGCAGGACCTGCATCTTACTAACGTGAACGCCATGCTCGATCAGGTTCTTGCGTGGAGCGGTGCACTGAAAACATTGAGATAAGAACACTAAAAGGATATCGTTCCGCAAGCCATTTCCACTAGTGGAAATGGCTTTTTTGATATCCATACGAAGTGGCCGCTTGGAGCACAGCAAAAAACCGCCCTACTATCGAAGGACGGTTCCGGGTGGAGAGACAAATCCGGCTTCCAGACAGGCTTGTCTCTAAAGATACTCCTCGATGGCCTTCATCACTTCCAGCTCGTGGAAGGGAAGCCCCTCGTGGCCGTAATCGTGATACAGCTTGAGCTCCTTCTCCCCCGCTAGATGGTTGTACGCGGCGAAGCAGGTCGACGGCGGCGTCACGGTGTCCTGAAGCGTGATCGCCATCAGCGTTCTCGCCCGGATGCGGGCCGCATGGTTCATCCCGTCAAAATAGCTGAGCGTCCGGTACACCTGCTCCTCGAGCTCGTGCGTCGGATCCGCACGGCGGAACCAGGTTTTGATCTCGGCATACGGCCCCGCGCTGTGGATCTCGACGGCGCGTCGAAAATCGCACAGGTACGGATACACCGGGAAGGCGAGCTTGATGCGGCTGTCGAGCCCGGCCGCGGCGAGCGTCAGTCCGCCGCCCTGGCTGTTGCCGATGGCCGCGATCCGCCCCGCGTCGATCTCCTCGCGTCCGGCCAGAAAATCGATGGCGCGCAGGCAGTCCAGGTACACCTGCTTATAATAGTAGGTCTCGGGATCCAGAATGCCTAGCGTCATCCAGCCGGTAGCCGAGCCCCTGTCGTAGACGGCCCGGTCCGGCGTGCGGCCGCCCTGGCCGCGCACGTCCACCGCGAAGACCGCCGTGCCCGTCGAGGCGAGGCCCAGGTATTCGTTCGGCCAGCCCGCGTCCCCGCTGTAGCCGTGGTACCGGACGACAGCCCGCATTGGCCGCTTGGCCAGCGCTTCGCCCGGCACCAGGTACCAGCCGTGGACGGGCGTGCCGTCCGCTCCGTCGAACCAGACGTCGTACAGCTCGAACGCTTTGGCCGGGAAGTCGGCCCGGGTCACGCGGGCGTTCAGCGGAACGGCGGCCGACTGCTGCTTGGCCCGGTCCCAGAACTGGTCAAAATCGATGGCGGCGGTCAGATCCGGCTTGTAGCCGCGGAGCGCCGCAAGTGGCATATCTACTAATGGCATAGTTGGTATTCCCCGCTTTCCTGCGTTAAATAAAGGCATCTGCTACTGAATCTACTACAGTTCGACTCGTTCGTAAATATGAAGAAGGAAGCGTTTGCCACGCCGATCGGTTATTGCGCGAAAGCCCCTTCTGTGTCAAGATAGTCGAAGAACGAGCATCCATCCTACGAAAACAGGTGAATCGAGTTATGGCAAAGCCACTCTTCCGGCTTATGACAGAATTATCATCGCGCAAGACGATCTCCAGGATCACCGGAGGGTTCGCCAAATCCAGGCTGAGCCGGTCGCTGATTCCGTGGTTCGCGCGCACCTACCAGATCCGATTGGAAGATGCGGAAAAGCCGCACACCGAATATATGTCGCTTAACGATTTTTTTACCCGCCGGCTAAAGCCGGGGCTGCGCCCGGTCGACCCGACCCCGTCCTCCCTCATCAGTCCGGTGGACGCCCTCATTACGGGCATGGGACCGATCGAAGCGGGCCAGCTGCTGAATATCAAGGGCCAGGACTACACCATTGAGGAACTGCTGAACCGCTCTCCGCGGATGATCAATTACCGGGACGGCTTTTACTTCGTCCTCTATCTGAGCCCGACCGACTATCACCGCATCCACTCTCCCGTCACCGGCACGATTCTGGAGAAGGAGCGCGTCTCGGGCAAGGTCTATCCGGTCAACGAGTTCGGCCTGCGCCATATGAAGCGCGTGCTGAGCCGCAACGAACGGCTCATTACCTATATCCATCACGCCTTCGGGGAGGTGGCTGTCGTCAAGGTCGGTGCCCTCAATGTCAGCAGCATCCGCTATGCGGACCAACTGCCGATGGATCTGACCGCAGGCGACGATCTCGCCTATTTTGAATTCGGCTCGACGGTCGTTCTCCTGACCGAGAACGGCACATTCCGCCCCCGCACCGATCTCGACGTCGGCAGCAAAGTGCAGATGGGTGAGCGGCTCGGCGAGCTGACAGGCAAAGCGAAGGCCGGCAAGTAGACGGCCCCGGCGCCTGCACTGCCGCTTGGCAGTGCAGCTACTGGCAACGCGAATCCGGTACGCCGTCCATAGAGATCCATCCGCAGGCCCCCCAGCGGGGCCTTATCCTTTTCCCGAAGAAAGAAGGAACCCGCCATGAGCAGTACCGCCGCACCGGTTACCGCCGGGCAGCTGAAGCCGAATCCCGCCGGCAAAACGATGTACCGCATCCTGTTCCTGATCGGACTCGTCCATCTGTTCAACGACTCGATCCAATCGGTGTTTCAGTCCATCAGCCTCCTCCTCCAAGAGGAGATGCACTTGTCGTTCACCCAGATCGGCTTCATTACGTTCGTCCTGAATTTCACCGCGTCGATCATGCAGCCGATGGTCGGCATCTATACCGACCGCAAGCCGTCGCCCTACCTGCTGCCTCTCGGTATGGCCTTCACGTTCACCGGCATGCTCGTGCTGGCGTTCGCGTCCTCCTATGGCATGGTCCTGCTGTCCGTATTCTTCGTGGGCATCGGGTCGGCGGTCTTCCACCCCGAAGGCTCCCGCGTCTCCTATATGGCGGCGGGCCCGCGGCGCGGCCTCGCCCAGTCGATCTTTCAGGTCGGCGGCAACGCCGGGCAGGCGCTGGCGCCGCTGATGGCGATCTTCATCTTCTACAAGCTCGGCCTGTTCGGCTCGATCTGGTTCACGCTCGTCGCCGCCGCCGCCATCCTCGTGCAGCTCTATATCGCCGGCTGGTACCGGCAGAGCCTGGCGCTCCGGGTCAAGAAACAGGGAAGCGGCATGCGGAAGGTCATGAGCGCCGAACGGCGCAAGCAGATCCGGTCGGCAATTCTGCTTCTCGTCGTGCTCGTATTCGTCCGCTCTTGGTACCACGCTAGCATCTCGAACTATTTCGCCTACTATGCGATGGACAAATTCGGCATCACCAAGGATATCTCCCAGTACTTTATCTTCCTGTTCCTGGCGGCCGGTGCGGCAGGTACGTTCGTGGGCGGCCCTCTCGCCGACCGGTTTGGCCGGCGGAACGTCCTGTTTCTGTCGATCGCAGGCACAGCCCCGTTCGCGCTCGTCCTGCCGTACGCCGGCCAGACGCTCGCCTACGCGCTGCTGACGATCATCGGCTTCATCCTGCTGTCGAGCTTCTCCGTCTCCGTCGTCTACGCCCAAGAGCTTGTCCCCGGCAAAGTCGGCACCGTCTCCGGTCTCATTACCGGGCTTGCCTTCGGCATGGGCGCACTTGGCGCCGTCGGCATCGGCAAGCTCATCGACTTGACGTCGATCGGCCTCATCATGCGCCTATGCGGCTTTCTGCCGCTGCTCGGGCTGCTGACGCTCAAGCTCCCGAGCGACCGGACGCTGATCGCCTGGCAGAGCGAAGACCGAGAGAGCTGATGACGATAACGCTGGCTCTCGGCGTACGAATAGACAACCCCCTTTTCCGGCAGCAGCTGGAATAGGGGGTTGTTCGCGTTACTGCCTGCCGAACCATCCTGTCTTATCGATTATGGGACAGGTTACTCTCCTCAGACTCGTCACTGGCAATTGCCCATAATAAGGTATGTATGGAGCCAAAGGAACATCACATGGCAGCGCGTCGTTCAGCTGCGCTTTGCGACGAGACCGGTAACGGGGACGGTCCCCCTGCTGTCCGGCGCTGGAAACGACCGGCCAAGCCAAACCGGAACGAATTGTGATATGATAGGCGGATAACCCTAACATCGTATGGAAAGTGAAGGAATTCCAGCTATGCATCAAACGACTACGCTCGCCGGCAAGCTCCGGCTCTTACTCGTCATTTTGCTCCCAATTCTCGTTACCCAGCTCTCCATGTACGCCATGACGTTCTTCGATACGTTCATGTCCGGACATGCGAGTCCCGCCGATCTGGCCGGCGTCGCTATTGGCTCCAGCCTCTGGGTGCCGGTGCAGACCGGCCTCTCCGGCATTCTGTTCGCCATCACGCCGGTTGTGGCTCAGCTGATGGGCCAGCAGCGGCGTGACAAGGTCAGCTTCACGCTCGTGCAGGCACTCTATCTCGCGGCCGCTCTCTCGGTCGTCATTATCGCGGCGATGCTCCTCTGCGTCGGCCCCGTGCTGGACCGGATGAGCCTGGAGCCGGCGGTCCGCTCGACGGCGCACGGCTTCCTGCTCGCCCTCTCCGCGGGCATTCTGCCGCTCTTCGTCTACACCGTGCTGCGCGGCTTCATCGACGCGCTCGGCCAGACACGCGTCTCCATGTTCATTACCATCCTGGCGCTGCCGGTGAACGGCCTCTTGAACTACCTGTTCATCTTCGGCAATTGGGGCTTTCCCCGGCTTGGCGGCGTCGGTGCGGGCGTCGCCTCGGCTATCACCTACTGGTTCATCTGCCTGGTCGCTCTGCTCGTCGTGGCCAAGGTGGACCCGTTCAGCCGCTATTCCTTCTGGCGCCGCCGGTACGGCGTCTCGCGCCAAGCATGGGGCGAGCTGCTGCGCATCGGCGTCCCGATCGGATTCGCGATCTTCTTCGAGACCAGCATCTTCGCCGCAGTCACGCTGCTCATGAGTGAATATGACACGTTCACGATTGCGGCGCACCAGTCCGCGATCAATTTCGCCTCCTTCCTGTACATGGTGCCGCTCAGCATCTCGATGGTGCTGACGATCCTCGTCGGCTACGAGGCGGGAGCGGGAAGGCTCCGGGACGCCAAGCAGTACAGCTATCTCGGGCTCGCGGGAGCCGTCGGCATGGCCGCTCTCTGCGCCCTGCTCATCCTCACGATGAACGATCAGGTGGCGGCGCTGTATACCAGAGAGCCGGCCGTCGCGGCGCTGACCAAGCAGTTCCTGCTGTTTGCAATTTTCTTCCAGCTGTCGGATGCGCTCGCGGCTCCCATCCAAGGAGCGCTTCGGGGCTACAAGGACGTCAACGTGACGCTCATCGTTGCCCTCGTCTCGTATTGGGTCGTCGGTCTGCCGAGCGGCTACCTGCTCTCCCATCTGACCGACCTCGGTCCCTTCGGCTATTGGATCGGCCTCATTACGGGGCTCGCTGCCGGCGCCGTCGGCCTGTACGCGCGTCTGCTGCACGTGCAGCGCAAGCGGAGCCTGCTGCCCGCGGCCGAATGACAGGGATAAAGGAGCCGTCCGGTTCGTTCCGTCTCCCCGCCCCATGCGGGAGCATCAAAAAAGGACCTTCGTTCCTTAAGGAACGAAGGTCCTTTTTGTTTGGGTACCGGCCTGTCCAAGGGCGAATAGCCCATCGTCTGTTTCCTAGTCTTCTCTCAGCCCTGGCCTCCATGCCAGACGGCCGCTGTTAAGAATCGCCTAGAACCAGCTGATAGAAGCTCACGTCCTGCCAGGCGCCGAATTTGAAGCCGACCTCCGGGAACGTCCCGACGTGACGGAAGCCGAATTTCTCGTGCAGCCGGATGCTCGCGGTATTGCCTCCGGTAATGCCGGCCAGCACCGCATGGTGTCCGAGTGCGCGCGCCCGCACGAGCAGCTCCTCCAGCAGCCTCGCACCGATGCCCTGGCCGAAAAAAGCCGGGTCGATGTAAACCGAATTCTCTACGGTGCGGGCATAGGCTGGCTTGGACCGAAAGGGTGACAGCGAGCCGTAGCCGGCCACCTGACCGTCCAGCTCGGCCACGATCAGCGGATGGACGCCCCCGTAATGGGAAAACCACTCCTCCCGCTCCTCGAGTGTCTGCTCCTCCAGATCGAAGGTGGCCGTCGTATGGACAATGGCATAGTTGTAGATAGCGAGCAGCGCAGGGAGGTCCTCCTGCGCCGCTTCTCGTATGGTCAGCATGGGACGCGCTCCTTTTCGTACGGATCTCCCTTTATTTTAATACGAGGGACAGCCCCAGCACACGGTTTTTTTGCCCGGCTCCCGTTACAGATCCTGGGACAAGCGCACCATATCCCGCAGCCGCATGCCGTTCTCGTAGATCGGCTCGGCGTAATGCCGGACGAAGAAATCCCGGTCGATCCCCGTCATGCGGAACCCGCACTTCTGGTAGAGCGCGAGCTGTGCGACGCCGGTGCTGCCCGTACCCACCTCGATTGTCCGGAAGCCCGCCTCCGCGGCGGTCCGGACCGCATGCTGGACGAGCCGCTTGCCGATGCCCCGGCCGTGGAGCGGCTCCGCTACCGCCACGTTCACCAGCTCGACGGTCTCCGGGCGGGTCGGGAGGAGGACGTACACACCAACCGTCACCCCATCCTCACTCTCCGCCAAATAGCACATTCCCCGCTCGAGATACTCAAGCACGAGCGGCTCGGACGGGTCGGCGAGCAGCAGCAGCTCCATCGGCGGCCGCTCTCCTTCGGTCCGTCTTCGTATGTTCATTCCTTCCATTCCTCTCTCCTCATCCTTTCCGTTTCCTCTCTTTCCTTCGGTGCCCGTCCTTTCTGCCGGCAGCCATTCCTGTTCAAGCGGCCCCGAAAAAACGGCCAGACAAACAAGCTACCGCTCCAGCAGCCGTTTGAGCTTGCGCTCGGTGTCCGTGTCCGGAGCCGGTGTATAGATGCTGCACCGCAGATCGGCGCCCCCCTGCACCTGCAGCGAAGTGAGGTGAAAATGCATCTTGCCCGCCTTCGCATGGCGGAATTCCAGCAGCACCTCCGGCGCCGTGCTCACCTCGCTGCTCTCCCACAACCGAAGGAAGGCGGGATCCGTCTCCTTCATCTCCGCGAGAAACGCCTCGTACCATTCGTCCTCCACATACTGCCCGTAATATGCACGGAAGATGGCGAGAAAGCCCCGTACGAACTGGTCCCAATTCCCCGCGAGCCTCCGGAATTCCTGCCGCGTGAACAGCAGGCGGATCATGTTCCGCTCCCCCGGCTCCAGCCGATCGAAGTCGAGAAAGACATGGGAGGCGGCCTCGTTCCAGCCGACGATCTGGCACCGGCGGTCCGAGATGATCGTCGGGCAGGAGCGGAGCTCCTCCAAAATTTTGGCCAGCGACGGGCTAATGACCGGCTGCTCCTCTCCGGCCGGCCGCAGGCTTCCCGCCGGCGAATCGAGCGCCAGCGAGAACAGATACTTCCGCTCGTCGACCGTCAGCCGGAGCGCCGACGCGATGCTGTCCAGCACCGAGGAGGACATCCGGATGTCCCGGCCCTGCTCCAGCCACGTATACCACGTCGTGCTGACGCCCGCCAGCTGGGCCACCTCCTCCCGGCGCAGCCCTGGCGTCCGCCGGCGCGTGCCCTCCGGCAGCCCGACCGCATCCGGCGTCAGCTTGGCCCGCTGCATCTTCAGAAACTCCGACAGCACCTGCAGTCTCATCTCCTTGTTCAACGCCCGCGTCCCCTCTTCCTTCCTTAAGCTAGTAGTCTTGATACCAGTATAAACTATAACTTGTACTAGGATAACGGGTGTGACAAACTAATCTCCAGTTAGAGCTTTGTGCCTCTACCGAACATGAAGGAGGATGAGAGAGATGGAACGTGTTGTGGTAACGGGAATGGGTGTCGTCACTCCTCTCGGAGAGGACGTCGGCCGGTTTTGGAGCGGGCTGCGCGCGGGGGAATCGGGCATTACCTCCCTGGAGGGAAGTGAGGCCGGACCCCGGATTCGCATAGCGGGCAAAGTCCGGGATTTCGACGGCGAGGGCCGATTCGGCCGGAAGGAAGCTCGGCGGATGGACCGGTTCTGCCAGTTCGCGCTCGCGGCGGCAGAGGAAGCGTACGCGGCGGCGGGCCTCCGGGAGGAACATGTCGCCGGAGAACGCGCGGCCGTCTATGTCGGCTCCGGCGTCGGCGGTCTGGGCACGCTGCTCGCCCAGGCGGACCTCCTGCGGGAGAGGGGACCCGAGCGGGTCAGCCCGCTGCTCGTACCGATGATGATCCCGAACATGGCCGCGGCGATGATCAGCATGCGGTACGGCATCACCGGGCCGACGCTCGCGCCGGTCACCGCCTGCTCGATCGGCAACACGGCGATCGGGGAGGCGAGCCGTCTCATCCGGCACGGCGGCGCGGATGTGGTCTTCGCCGGCGGCGCCGAGGCGGCGATCCACGAGCTGTCCCTCGCCAGCTTCGGCAACGCGACGGCGCTGTCCGCCCGCACCGGCGAGCCGGCCCGGGCGAGCCGGCCGTTCGACGCCGGGCGCGACGGCTTCGTCATGGCAGAGGGAGCCGGCATCGTCGTGCTCGAGTCGCTCCGCCACGCCAAACGGCGGCAGGCCCCGATATACGCCGAGGTGATCGGCTACGGCGCCAGCTCGGACGCGTACCATATGGTCGCCACCCATCCGGAGGGCCGGGGAGCGGCGCAGGCGATGAGGCTCGCCCTGCAGGACGCCCGGATTCGTCCGGACGAAGTGGACGTGGTGAGCGCGCATGCGACGAGCACCGGGATCGGCGATCTCTCCGAAACCGCCGCGATCAAGCAGGTGTTCGGCGAGGACGCCTACCGGGTCCCCGTCACCGCCAACAAGTCGATGACCGGCCATCTGCTCGGCGCCGCCAGCGCTGTCGAGGCGGTCGCTCTGGTCAAAAGCCTGCAGGAAGGGATCATTCCGCCGACGATCAATCTCGACGACCCCGACCCCGCATGCGATCTTGATTACGTGCCCCATACGGCGCGCGAAGCGTCCATGCGGATCGGCATCTCCAACTCCTTCGGCTTCGGCGGGCACAATGCCGTCCTCGTCCTGAAACGATTCGAATCTTAATACCAGTACCGAGACTTGTCAACAGCCGGGCGGCGCCGCCCGGCTGTTTTTGGTTTCCGGATAAGGATGATCGGCCCCCATTATCTACGCCAACCGGGGAAGATCCATGATCAGCCCCCTCCCTTTTATAGTGTCTTATTAAAGAATATAAAGACATATATTGTACATTAAATAAATATAATACATATTATATATAGACTAACCGTTTAATCATACGTTATAATGAGCGCAAGAAAGGGAGTCCACCATTCAAGGAGGCATGGTTCATGGAGAGGAATGCATGGAGTCACGTAGAAAGCCGGACGAACGATCTGGGCACCATCGTGTGCCAGCATTGCGACCAGGTGATCGCGACGCTGCCGACCGAAGGAGTGAAGACGCTATACGGCATCTGCCCGAACAACGCTTGTCTGCCGCACAACGCCGCCACAGGAGGAATCGACCATGGAAAAGAGAGTCTATAAATTTTCCGAAGGCCAGGCCGCCTGGAAAGAGCTGCTCGGAGGCAAAGGCGCGGGCCTCGCGGAGATGACGCGCGCCGGCCTTCCCGTGCCGCCCGGCTTTACCGTGACGACGGAGGCGTGCCGGCAATACTACCGGCACGGCCGCCGTCTCCCGGACAGCCTGTTCGCCGAGATCGAGAGCCAGCTCGCCTGGCTGGAGGAAGAGCGCGGCCAGCGCTTCGGCGATCCCGCCCGCCCTCTGCTCGTCTCGGTCCGTTCGGGCTCCGTCACCTCCATGCCCGGCATGATGGACACGATCCTCAATCTCGGCCTGAACGACGAGACGGTTGAAGGACTGGCGCGGCTGACGGGCAATCCCCGGTTCGCCTATGACTGCTACCGCAGGCTCCTTCAGATGTACGGCAGCGTCGTGCTGGGCATCGCCGCCATCCGCTTCGAGCATCCGCTGGAGCAGCTGAAGGAAGAGCGCGGCCTCCCCTCCGACCAGGACTTATCGGCCGAGGATTGGAAACGGCTCATCGGCATCTTCCAGGCGGTCATTGCCGAAGAGTCCGGAGAGGCTTTTCCGCAGGACGTCCGCATTCAGCTGCGCCGCGCGGTGGAAGCGGTCTTCCGCTCGTGGAGCAACAACCGGGCGGCCGTTTACCGCAAGCTGCACCGCATCCCCGAGGAGCAGGGGACGGCCGTCAATGTCCAGGCGATGGTCTTCGGCAATATGGGCGGCCAGAGCGGCACCGGCGTGCTCTTCACCCGCAACCCGTCCGACGGCGAGAAGCGGCTGTTCGGCGAATACCTGATGAACGCGCAGGGCGAGGATGTCGTCGCGGGAACGCGGACACCATCGGAAATTGCCCGGCTCGCCGTCGAGCTTCCGGACGCCTATGCCCGACTGGAGGAGACGGCCGCCCTCCTCGAGCGGCATTACCGGGATATGCAGGACATCGAATTCACGATCGAGCAGGGCGAGCTGTTCATCCTGCAGACGCGCAGCGGCAAGCGGACCGCGCAGGCGGCCGTGCGCATCGCGGTCGATCTCGTTCAGGAAGGCATCATCGCCAAGGAGGATGCGCTTCGGCAAATCGACGTCACGCATCTGAACCAGCTGCTGCACCGCGGCATCGACGAGTCGGAGATCGTCCGCGTCTTTGCAGCCGGTCTGCCAGCCTCCCCCGGGGCCGCCTCCGGGCAGCTCGTCTTCGACGCGGATATGGCCGAGGAATGGGGCAAGGCGGGCCGCAAGGTCGTTCTCGTGCGGACCGAGACGACGCCGGAGGACATCCACGGCGTAATCGCGGCCGAGGGCACGCTGACGAGCCGCGGCGGCATGACGAGCCATGCGGCAGTCGTCGCCCGCGGAATGGGCAAGCCTTGCGTCTGCGGCTGCGAGGAGCTGCTGGTGGACACGGAGGCGCGGACGCTGACGGCGCGCGGCGAGACGCTCGCCGAGGGCGACTGGATCTCCATCGACGGCTCCACCGGCCGGGTCGTCGCCGGCACGCTGAAGCTGCGCGAGGCCGTCATCTCCGACGAGCTCCGGACGCTGCTCGGATGGGCGGACGAGGTTAAACGGCTGCGCGTGCTGACGAACGCCGATACGCCGCAGGACGCGAGGAAGGCCCGCGAGCTGGGCGCCGAGGGCATCGGCCTCTGCCGGACGGAGCACATGTTTTTCTCCCCGGCGCGGCTGCCCGTCATGCAGAGCCTGATTCTGGCGGATAACGAGGAAGAGAGGCGGCATGCGCTCCGGCGCCTCCTGCCGATGCAGCAGGCCGATTTTGAAGAGCTCTTCCGCGTGATGGACGGCCTGCCGGTCACGATCCGGCTGCTGGATCCTCCGCTGCACGAATTCATGCCCAAGCTCGAAGAGCTGCTGAAGCGCCGGGAGGCGCTCGCGAGAGCCGGCGCGTCCGATTCGGAGGAGGCCCGCCTCGTCGAGCGGCTGATCCACAAGGTCAAGCTGCTCCACGAGACGAACCCGATGCTCGGGCAGCGGGGCTGCCGCCTCGGCATTGTCTTCCCCGAGATTTACGACATGCAGGCCGAGGCGATCTTCCGTGCCGTCCTGCGCTGCCTGCATGAGAGCATCGAGGTGCATCCCGAGATCATGGTCCCGCTCGTGGGGCATGCGAACGAGCTGAAGAAGCTCCGCGAATGGATCGACAGTGCCGCCGAGCAGGTGCTCGGCGAGGAGCGCCGGTCGTGTGCCTACCGGGTCGGAACGATGATCGAGGTGCCACGCGCTGCGCTCACCGCCGCCCAGATCGCGAGATACGCCGACTTTTTCTCCTTCGGCACGAACGACCTGACCCAGATGACGTACGGCTTCAGCCGCGACGACGCTGAGGGGAAGTTCCTGACCCATTACCTCGATGCGAAGGTGCTCGAGGACAATCCCTTCCAGGTACTCGATCCGGACGGTGTCGGCCAGCTCATCGAGATGGCGGTGCGCCAGGGACGCCAGGTCAAGCCGAAGCTCCGCACCGGCGTGTGCGGAGAGCACGGCGGCGACAAGGAGTCGATTCTCTTCTGCCACGACGCGGGACTCGACTATGTCAGCTGCTCCCCCTACCGCGTGCCGCTCGCCCGGATTGCGGCCGCTCAAGCCGCGCTGCGTGAGCGGGCGGACTGCCCTGTCCCCGAGGCGATTCCGACGGGCTGAGCCCGCACAGCCCCCGAGGCGATCCGGAGGCTGAGCTCGCACCGCCAGCTTCCCCCTAGCTGATGGCGGCCCGCAAGCAAGGCGTGTGATGGTTGATCCCCGTCATGGGACGCCGAGCACCCCGCCCTGGGAGCTGGCACGCCAAAGACCCTGCCGAGAGATCGGCAGGGTCTTTTTGTGTGCGTCACAGGCGACCTTTGCACCATTGAGAGGTTTTATCGAATGGGGCGGTGAACGGACTAGAGAGTCATTTTTGGCGGCTCCTTAAAGCAGGAAGACAGGAGAACCGCAGCCAAACCGGGAGTAAGCGTGAACCACAAGGAGGCTTGGGGCAGGAAGCCAAGCGGATACGCGAGCCCCAGCAGAATCTGCAGACACCCTATCTTTCCCCACCAGGTTCCCGCAAAGGTTCGGAACAACCGAACCCCCTCCCTTTTGGACTCCCCATAACGGCCGTGAACAAGCCCCCTTATCCCGGCGGGCAGACTAAAAGTCCACCCGCCTAGTGCCTGGCGGTCACAGCAGGCGTGCCACAGGTGCGCCTGTCTCCTGACGGTCAGCGAGGCAAAAGCCCCTGCTCCTTCATATATGCCGTGTAGTCCTCGTAGAGCGCCACAGATTCCGCCGAGCCTGCATGCACCGGGCTGCCCGGCTTGTTCATCATGCCGAGATACTGGTAGCACAGCACTTTGTCCACGTACGGGGAAACGATCTCCAGCTGGCGCTGGATGCGGTCGAACGCCCCAGGATAGAGCACCCGGCCCTGGAAACGGAACACCTCGATGTCCGCCCACAGCGGCTTGTTCGCCCGGTCGTGGGCTTCGCGCAGCCGCTCGAACGTCGCCTCCACCTGCTCGAACGTCGTCCGGTCGACGCCGATCTCGTCCTGGTACGCGATGTAATCGACCTCCAGAGAGCGCAGCTGGGCGACGAACCGGCCGTCCCCGTTGATCGACCGCGTCCCGTAAGGGGCGATAAGCACTTTGGGTGCCCCCACTTTGCGGCAGAAATCCGCGAGCTCGTTGGCATACGTCACATAATGATCGGGGAAGTAGGTGAAAATCGCCGCCTCTACTGGGAAGTACCAGCCGCCGAACGAACGGTGGTGGCCATAGCGGGCCGCCAGCTCGCGGGCAATGTCGAACCGGAGCGATGAGCGGTCGCCGGTCGTCGACAGGCTGCCCATAATCGGCGTCGTGAAAAAACCGAGCCCCACATAGATCGTCTGGCCGTGCTTGTCGGCCGCCGCCAGCACCGCCTCGAGCGGATCCGGGCAGACGGTGTTCCACCGATGGGGAATGACCTCCGACGGATAGAACGCCTGGCCGTGCAGAGCGACATGCAGCAGAACGAGCGTGTCCATTCCCGCCTCCGCCATCTCGCCGAGCTTGAGCTCCCAGTCCTCCGCCGTGAACTGCTGGGTCGTCGCGTTCCATGTATCGCCTTCATAAGGATTGCAGTGATAAAAATCAAACCAAGTCCCGGATATGCGCTGAAGCTTCATCCGTCTCTCCTCCGTTTGTTCGGCTGGCCTCCGCCTCTCCCGGGCAAAAGCCGCAATGGTCGAGCGTCTCTTCTCTCTTGCGCGTCCGGCTCAGAGACTCGCCTGCAGCGCCTCGCGGACGCGGCCGTCCGCGGCTGCAAGCCGGGCCCGTGCCTCGTCCGCGGATACGCCGGCAAGCAGCAGGACGATCGCGGTCTTAACATGGCCGCCGCTCGCCGCCATGGCCGTCTGGACTTCCTCGTCCCCCGCCCCGGTCGCCATGGCGACCATCCGCCGTGCCCGCTCGTATAGCTTGCCGTTGCTTGCCTGCATGTCGACCATCAGGTTGCGGTACACCTTGCCCAGCTTCGCCATCGCGGCCGTGCTGAGCATATTCAGCACGAGCTTCTGGGCCGTGCCGGCCTTGAGCCGCGTCGAGCCGGTCAGCACCTCGGGGCCGACCTCGACCTCGATCGCCAGCTCCGCGGCGCGCCCGAGCGGCGAGCCGGCGTTGCAGCTGACCGCGATGGTCGCCGCGCCGGCGTCGGCTGCGCAGGCGAGCGCGCCGAGCACGTACGGTGTCCGGCCGCTCGCCGCGATGCCGACGACGACGTCGCCGGCACGCACGCCGCGCTCCGCGAGCTCCGCCGCGCCCTGCTCGGCGTCGTCTTCGGCCGACTCGTCCGCCTCCGTCTTGTGCAAGCCGCCGGCGAGCAGCGCCTGCACCAGCTCCGGCGGAGTGCCGAACGTCGGCGGGCATTCGTAGGCGTCCAGCACGCCGAGCCGTCCGCTCGTCCCGGCGCCGACATAGAACAGGCGCCCTCCTCCGGCCAGCGCATCGGCAATCCGGTCGACCGCCTGCGCGATGACCGGCAGGCACCGTCCGACCGCCTCGGGGACGCCCCGGTCTTCTTCGTTCATCACCCGCAACATATCCGCGGTTGTCATCGAATCGAACTTGGCGGAGCGCGGGTTGCCCTGCTCCGTCAGCAAACGGTCCGTCTCCTGCATGGTCAGCTTCCTTTCGCCTTCCGGTCGTTTGGTGATATTCTCCATATTTTTTACTGTATATGGAATCTATCTCCATTATACCGAACCAGATTCCCCTGTAAAGGAAAAAAGCCTCCGCTGAGGAGGCTCGCGGCCGGAAGGCGGCTCAGCGGACGACAGAGGTTTGCGAGTGGCGGGTTGTGATGACCGAGTTTTGAGCGGCCGGCCGAAACGCCGGCCCGCTGTTCTCGAGTCCCCCATCCCGCCCATCCAGCCACCACGCCGAACGCGAGCGGCTAAAGCTCCTGTCGAGCATAGCCGGTACCGAGAAAGGACGCCAACCGTTCAAGGCTTTGCTGTACCCGCTCTCGCAGCCCCTCGTCGACAACGACGCCCTCCTCCCACCACCACTGCTTGATGGTTAGGGGCTTCCCCGCCTTGTGATGAACGGGCTCGAAGCGGGCCACCAGCCGGTCACCGTCCAGGACAGGCAGCACGTAATACCCGTACTTTCGTTCCGCCGCCGGCTTGTACACCTCCCAGCGGTACTCGAACCCGAACAGCTCCTGGACCAGCTTCCGGTCCCACAGCAGATTGTCGAGCGGGGCCAGGATGCTCGCCCGCCGGACGGCCGGCTCCTCCGTCATGCCCCGTTCGAGGAGTGGGACATCCTCGGTTCGCGCATAGAGCGGGTGTTCCAGTCCTTCCACGCGGACCTCCGTGATCCGCCGGGCGGCCAGCAGCCTGGCGAAGGCGGCGTGCCGCTCGCGGGTTTTCATGCCAAGAATGCCTAGCCAGGCATCGCTCGGCCGGTTCCAGAGCAGGCCCACGCTTCCGATCCGGCGCAGCACGTGCCAGTCATGGTACTGCTCCTCCGTCTCGAATGGGTCTGCCAAGCCATACAGGTCCGGCGGGAGGACTCGCTTCGCCAGGTCGTAATATTTGCGGGTTTTCACTTTGTGATGAATGACGAGATGCCCCGCGTGATACAGCCCCTCGAGAGCGGCGCGGGACAATCGGGTCGGCCCCCATGCCCAGCTGACCTTTTCCCCGTAATCCAGATCTCCCGAGCAGACGACACCCCGCTCCTCAATCTCTGCATAAATCGGGTCTACGGAGGCCTGATTGGCGGTACACCAAGCCTGATGGCGGCCGCGGCTTCTGGCAAAATACGGCCAGTCCTCTATAAGAAAGATCGACATCATCTTGTCCCAATAGTCGATCAGCTTGCGGTCCTCGTAGAGCAGCTCCCCGAGCATGCTCTGGTCCAATCCGTCGATCCGGGATTGGAGGACAAGCTCCGGGTTCGTGCCGACCACATTGAGCGGATCGAACTGGATGCAGCCGACCCGGCGGATGTACGCCAAGATGCCCTCCTTGCCCTTAAACGTCCAGTCGCCCGCCAATCCATGGTAAGCAGCAAGCGCCTGTCCCGCTTGCCGTTTCGTCATCGTCAAGACCGTCATCTTTTCACCTCGCTTTCGGGATTTAGATGGAACCAGGCGATGCCAGCACCGCCTGAATGAACGGGGCTTTGGCTTCGGTATACTGGACGCGGTCATCGGCGTACAAGCCCGCCAGCCGTTCTTTGAGCTCAGCGTACTCACGGAGGAGCTCCCGCCGTTCCCTCAACGCATCGCGAAACCGCAGCTGGTCTCTCCATTCCGCGCTTCCCAGCTCATAGACATGCAAATGATGCGTCCCTTTGCGCCATTCTCCCTTGCGAAAGAAGCGGCGCGCCGGAAACTCAGGCTTGGGCACATAAATATATCCAATCCCCTCGAGGGGAGCGACGAAAGCATCGGCGTGCGACAGTTCCCCAACGCCTACGGCCAGGTCAAGGATCGGCTTGGCGCACAGCCCTTCGACAGAGGTGCTGCCTATATGCTCGATCGCAAGAGCGGCCTCCCCCAGTACCGACCGGAGTACCTCCTTCTCCCGCTCGTATTGAACCGCCCAGTCGGGATCGTAGGGAACAAGCGTGACTTCATACCCCAACCTGCCTCCCCCCTCTTTTTCGAAAATGGGAACCTACTTGTCCTTTCCTTATACTGGAATGCGGAACGTTTGTCCATAAGCGAAAGCGGCTTAAGGGGCGTAATAGCAACCCCCCCCATTTATTAAGCCGACTATACCACTTGCCCCTGCCGGTCGGGCGATCGTTCTTCTCCACCCTTGTGTGCCAACCGATTCGGCGCCTTTTCCAGCACAGCAAAAACGCCCTCCGCCCATGTATAACTTGCCGCCGCTCCCGCCCATGCTAGACGGGAGGGGAGGTGAACAACACATGGCAAAAGACGTTCTGTGCGAAGTCAATTCCTGCAATTACTGGGCTTCCGGCAACAAATGCAACGCATCCTCGATCTACGTCGTCGGCAACCGGGGCAAAAAGGCCCAAACCTCCGAGGAAACGGACTGCAAAACGTTCGAACCGAAAATCTAGCGAAAAGCGGCAGCGGCCTGTGGGGGCCGCTGTTTGTTTGCCGCCGGTCTGCTTCCCTAGTAGTGTACCCAGCATTGAGAATGTTTATCAGTTAGCGAAGGAACTGCTGGGAAAGCCGCAGATTTGTCGAATCTCCGGCTTTTTTGACATGGGCGAATAGGCCAATGGCAGCATTGACGCCAAATTTTGGATCGCCTTATGATGGACATGGCATTCGAAAAGAACCAGTTATAAACCAGTCTTAGAAAGAAATGGAGGGGAACGCCTAAAAGAGTTGGCAGCCCGGTATAACCGTGAATGGTTTTGTAATCGCTTTCAGAGAAAGACCAAAGAACGATCTTAGGAAGATGGAGAACGAAGAACTTATGTAGAACGTCTATCTTACGAATGAAGGAGACTGCTTCTCATGATCAAAAGACTGTTTGCTCTTGTGCTTGCCGCAAGTCTATGTCTAGGACTACTCCCTGCGTTCTCTTCCGTAGCCTTGGCGGCGGAGTGCCTGTCACCCGCATTGGCCAACCCGGGGTTCGAAGAACCGGTAGCGGGCACCAAAATTCCGAACTGGAGCTATTTCGGTCCGGCAAACACAGCCGGAAATATCGTACAGGTCACGCAGGAGACCAAGCTGACCGGGATCTCGAGTCTCAAAATCGACAAAAGCTCGACCACCAACTCGCTTGGCGTGACGAGCGACCGGTTCGCGGTGACGCCCGGATGTACATATACCGCCTCGAGCAACGTCTATTTGGAGGCGGGCGGCACGATTATGTACTTGCGCTTCTATGACAGCGCAGGTAAGCAAATTGCGGGAGCGGACGTGACAGCGTCGCTCACTTCCCCGCTCAATAAGTGGACGCCGCTGATTGCGGAAGGCATCGCTCCGGCAGCGGCGGTCAAGGCGGAGATTCTGCTGTATGTCTCCGTCGCGTCCAAAAGCAAGCTGTATTACGACGATGTGTCCGTACAGGTGAAGAAGACGTTCCAGCTTCCGTTTGAATTCGGCGCACCCGTCAAGATGGGACCCGCCACCGTCACCTCCAATACCGGCGCGGCGGCGGTAGGGGACGGCGAAATCTATGTGACGCCGAGCGGGTCCCCTGCCATGTTCTATGCCTTGGATGCGCTCACCGGCGAAGTCCGGTTTGAGCAAGCGCTGCCGGGGCTCGACGTCGTCTGGGCCATGACGATGGGGTCGGACGGCAACGTGTATTTTGCCGGGACGCAAAACTCGATTCTTTACCGCTACCTTCCCAAGGAGAAACGAATCGAGAATCTGGGTGCGAATCCCTCCAACAAATGGGTGTGGGATCTGGACGCCAGCAGCGACGGGAAGCTGTTCGGCTCCACCTACCCGGACAGCAAAGCGTTCTTGTACGATATCGCGTCCGGCACCTTCCAGGACCTCGGCACCATCTATCCCGGCCAAGATTACGTGCGGGGAGGCGGCGTCAGCGACCGGTATTACTATGCCGGCACCGGCACCGTGGCCCACCTGATCCGCATCGACCGGAGCACGCTGAAGATGGAGGAAATCCAGACTCCCGCGACGGGAACGGAAACCTTCATCTCCAACATTTGGACCTATAACGGGCTGCTGTTTATGGCTTACGGGACCTCCCTGGCCATTATGGACGAGCAGAATCCCGACGACGTGAAGAAAGTGATGCGCTGGACGGATGCTGCCACCTTCGACGGGATGATCTCCTCCCCGTCCCCTTTCCAGCCCGATTTGATCTATTTCCGCAACAAAAACACGTCGGAGCTGTGGACCTACAATACAAGCAAGAATGAAATTAAACCCGTCGAACCAGGGATCAAGGTCGACAACGCCGTAAAAAGCTACAAATGGATGAAGGTGACGAGCGGCGAAAAGGCGGGAAGAACCGTGCTGGCCATCGTCCAAAGCCCGGTCTCCTACTCCATCTATGACCCGGCGGACCAATCCATCGTGAACGTTCGGCTCAGCGTCAGCAAGCAGGGGACGAATGTGCAGAGCCTGGAGAAAGGCCCCGACGGAAAAATCTACATGGGCGGCTACCAGGCCGGCATGAGCATCTACGATCCCGAGACGGCTTCGTTCGAACGGCAGGAGCTTCAGCCGGCTCAAATCGAGGGCATCGGCGTCATGAACGGCAAGGTATACTTCGGCATCTACGGCGGCGCCGTGATCTACCGGTACGACCCAAGCCTTCCTTACCATCCGAAAACCAACCCGGTCCTGTTCCACGACATCGACGACGGGCAAAGCCGGCCGTTCGCGTTCACTTCGGCGGGCAGCAAGCTGTTTATCGGCACGATAGCGGATTACGGGCAGCTGGGAGGCGCGCTTACGGTCTATGACGAGCAGGCCGGCACCTGGTCGGTGTACCGGGACATCGTGAAGGACCAAAGCGTCATCGGGCTCGCGCACAAGGACGGCAAATTGTACGGCGGCACCACCATTTACGGCGGACTTGGCATTGACCCTGCCGCGTCGGAGGCGAAGATGTTCGAATTCGACGTTGCCCAGGGCAAGAAAACGGAAGAGTTCGCTTTGAAGGTGCCGGGCGTGCAGACGCCGATCATGATCGGCTCGCTGTCGATCGGACCGGACGGGCTCCTGTGGGGCATCGTCTACGGCAAAGATGCCGCGGGCAACAACGCATATGCGCTATTCGCCATGGACCCCGCCGCCAAAACGATCGTGAAGAGCAAGCTGTTCAAAAACGGGGCGACGGGCAGTACATGGCGGCCCTATTACATGAAGTGGAGCGACGACGGGATTCTGTATACGACGATCGGCCGCTATCTCGTCGCCTTCGACCCGGAGACGCTGGACTACAAGCAGCTCGTGAACGGCTATGTCAATTTGTTCACATTGGCGGACGACGGCAGCATCTACTACTCGACGGCCAACGATGCGTATCTCGTTCATCTGCCGGTTCCGCTCAAGGAGGCGGCGCTCGAGGCAGACACGTCGCTGCGGGTAGGCGGCAAGGCACCGGTTACAGTAACCGGCAAGCTCGTGAACGGCAAGTCCGCCATTCTGGCGGGGGCTTCGATCTCGTACAGCAGCAGCAATCCGGATGTGATCACCGTAGAGAACGGAACGATGATGGCCGTCAAGCCGGGAACCGCCGAGCTCTCCGCCCAGGTCACCTTGAACGGAGTAACCGTCCAGACGAATAAAGTGACCGTAGCGGTCTCGGCCGCTCTCGGGCAGGTCACCTTATCCGCGGATCGTTACGACCTGAAGCGGACGGAGACAGTTACTTTGAGCGTCTACGGGAAGCTCGGCACGGGAGAAGCCGCAGATTTATCGGGCGCCTCCATCGAATACTTGAGCAGCAGCCCTGCGGTCATCTCTCCGCAAGGCGTTACCTCCGCCGTCTATGAGACAGGTACGGCGGACGTCTGGGTGAAGGTGACGTTAGACGGCGTTACCGTGGAATCCAACAAAATCACCATTCGGGTGACGACCGATCCGGAATGGCTCACCGGACTGATTGGGACCTATGAAGCAGCAGGAGAGCTGGGTCATCCGCTGGCTGCCCAGCTGACGAACCGGCTGCGGCAGGCCGAACATTTCCGGGAACAGGGCCGCTACGACCAGGGCATCAAGCACCTGGAGGATTTTCTGAAGTCCTTGCATAATCCGGCGTTGAGCGGGACCATCTCGCAACCGGCCAAGCAAGCGCTGGATGCCGACGTGCAAGCCTTAATCGCTATGTGGAAGTCTACGGAGCGGCCGTAAGCCTGCACAGACGGGAGAACTCTCCAAGCAAGCGAACGGGAGCGGGCATCGGCCAGGCGCCAGCTTGACGTTTGACCAATCCCCCAACTTGCGGAACCAACCATCGGGACTGCCGCATGCTTGACGGGACCGATACGCTTTCATCCTTACTAGGTTCATCACAAGACGAAGGAGCTGCCGCGGCAGCTCCTTCGTCGTATGATCAGGTTGGCCGGTTTTTCCTGGCTGGCCTCTTCCTGCTGCCTGCCGGCCTGCCGGCGGACGTCAGCCGAGTGTATCCCAGCCTACAAGGCGCACCGTTCGATCTCGAAGCCCAGGTCCTCAATCATCCGATGATCGGCGGACACCTCCTGGCCGTCCGTCGTCAGGTAATCGCCAACGAAGATCGAGTTGGCCGCGTACAGGGCGAGCGGCTGCAGCGAGCGGAGACTCACCTCGCGGCCGCCGGCAACCCGGATCTCCCGATCCGGCAGCAGCAGGCGGAACAGCGAGAGCACCTTGAGCGCCCGCATCGCCGGCGTCCGGCCCGCATGCGCGAGCGGCGTCCCGGGAATGGCGTTCAAGAAATTAACCGGAACCGACTCGGCCCCGAGCTCGCGGAGCGAGAGCGCCAGCTCGAAGATGTCCCGGTCGGTCTCCCCCATCTCGATAATGACGCCTGAGCAAGGGGACATGCCTGCCCGCTTGACCGTCTCGACCGTATTCACCCGGTCATCGTATGTATGCGTGGACACGATGGACGGCGTGTTCGCCCGGCTCGTGTTGAGGTTATGGTTGTACCGGTGGACGCCCGCTTCGGCCAGCCGGTCGGCCTGCTCCGGCTTGAGCTGCCCGAGACAGGCGCACAGCTTGAGCGGCATCGTCGCGCGAATCTCCTGTACCGCCTCGATAACCTGGCCCAGCTCACGCTCTGTCGGGCCCCTGCCCGAGGCGACGATACAGAACGTGCCGGCCTGCCGGGCCATCGCCTCTCGCGCACCTGCGAGGAGCGTCTCTTTGTCCAGCATCGTATATTTCTCGATCGGAGCTGTCGATACGATAGACTGCGAGCAGTAGCCGCAATCCTCGGGACAGAGCCCGCTCTTCGCGTTCAGAATCATGTTCAGCTTAACCTTATTCCCAAAATACTGCCTGCGCACCCGGTAGGCGGCATGAAGCAGCGGCAGCACGTCCTCGTCCTCCGCCTCCAGCACCGCGAGTCCTTCCTCAAGCGTCAGCGTCTCGCCGCGCAGCGCGCGGTCCGCCAGCTTTCCCCAATCGGCCGCGGCTCGGTCTTCTCTCGTTTGCACTTCCGGCATATGCCCGACTCCTCTCCTAATCCCGTCTGACTTCCTCAAGAAACGAGATAATTGCATGCTATTGTCAACCTATAAAACATGATATAAGGTTAACAATAGAGAACAGTCTACCAGAAAAACCCTGGTTGCGTAAAGCCCCGCCGGCTTCATGGGCATGCCGAACAGCCGTCCGGACAAGCCGGACGGCTGTAAGACGGTGCGCTTTCCTGCAAAGAGAGGGGCCCTTAGCCGGGGGCGGCAGGTCGACCGGCAACCGGCCGGCAGCTAGTCCAGCGGCAACGGTGCTTGGCTCACTCGGCGGGCTGCCGGACCGCCGACCAGCAGCTTTCCTCGATCCCGGCGAGCAAGACCGGCGTTTCCTCCAGGATTCCCGAGCGGATGAGCGTGAATATTTTGGTGAACGCCCCGAACACGATGCCGATTAACGCATGGGCCGGCAGCGGCCGGATGACGCCCTGCTGCTGTCCGGATCGGGCGTACGCGTGGAGGAAGCCCATCAGCTCGTCGAACCGGTCCCGGCTGTCCGCGTTGAGAAACCGGGCGCCGCTGTGCGTGTCCAAAAAATGCAGCGCCTGTATGTTGTCGCTCGCGAACCGGACCATGCCGTAGAAGACATGCCGGAATTGGTCCCGTACCGTCCCTTCCTCCGGATAGCCGCCGCGGATCGAATCCGACAGCCCGGCGACGCAATCCTGGAAGAGCACGTTCACGAGCGCTTCCTTGTTCTCGAAATACCGGTAGATCGTCCCCGCTCCTACCTCCGCCCTGTCGGCGATCATGGGGACGGTCGTCCCGTCAAAGCCTCGCTCGGCGAACAGCTCGAGCGAGGCGCGCAGGATGTTTTCTTTTTTGTTCAGCGTTGCTTTCATGTTGGACCTCACCTCAACCTAGCGGAATCCTCTCTATCCTACAGGAGAGCCGTCCCCTTGGGAAGGCTTGGGCCGATTCCGTCCGCCGCCATCCCGCTAGATGCCGGCCCAGACGTCCTTGGCGTACCGGCCCTCCTCCTGGAGACCGTCGAGCCAGGAGACTGCCTCCTCTTCGCTCGTGCCGTGTACGTCGCGGTACGCCGTCCGGAGCGTCTCCTCGACGTCCGGCGCCATCCGGCTGCCGTCGCCGCAAACGTATAGGCGGCCGCCGCCGTCCAGCAGGCGGATCAACTCCGGGCCGTTCTGCCGCATCAAGTGCTGGACGTACGTCTTGGGCTGTTCCGGCAGGCGCGAGCACGCGACATGAAGCGTCACGAGCCCCTCCCGCTCCGCCTGCTCCAGCTCATCCCGGTACAGGTAATCCTGCTCATGATGACGGCAGCCGAAGTAGAGATGGGCTTCGCCGAGCTGGTTGCCTTCCTGCTGAAGGGCGCGGCGCGCTTGAAGGAAGCCGCGGAACGGGGCGACGCCGGTGCCGGGACCGACCATAACGATCGGCGTCTCCGGATTGTCCGGCAGCTCGAAGCCGGACTCCGGCGTGCGGATGAACATGGCCACCGCATCTCCCGGCTGCCGGGACGCCAGGTAGTTCGAGGCGACGCCGCGGTATTCGCCGCGCCCGCTTTTGGCCGGGCTCCGGACGACGCCCACCGTCAGGCTCGCCTGCTGCTTCTGCACGCGAGGCGAGCTGGAGACGGAGTAATAGCGTGCCTTGAGCGGCGGCAGCAGCTCGAGGAACCGCTCGAACGGCAGCTCGCAGGCGGGATACTGCTCGAGCAGATCCAGCATCGTCAGCCGCTTGGCGAGCACCTCCGTCTTGTACGTCTCCGGCTCGAGCAGCGCTTCGAGCTCTTTTTTGTGCGGCGGGCAGACGGTGTAGGCGGCCAGCTCGCGCAGCTGGGCACGGGTCGCCGCCTCCTGCAGCTCGACGCTCTGGGCGAGCAGCTCCTGTACGCGGACCGGCCGGTCGAGCGGCAGATGCGCGGCGCTGCGGCCGCTTGCGCTCAGCACGAGGTGGTCGCTCGCATGCAGGGCGTATCTCCTCAGGACACGCTCCACCAGCTCCCGCGCATTCTCGGGGAGGATGCCGATGTGGTCGCCCTCACGGTAGTCCGCCCCCTCGGGCAGAGCGATCTCGAGATGCCGCGTGCTCCGGCCGCTCGCTTCGCCCTGCAGCTCGCGGTTCTCCACGATCGTGCCCAGCATCGCTTCATACGATTCGGCGAGCGGCGAGCCGAGTACCCCGCTGACGAACTGGACGCTCAAGCTGCTCTCTTCCCGTTCCCTATGGGCGCTCGCCTGGAGACCCAGCGAGCCCATGACGGTCGGCCACAGGTCATCGCGCCATTCGTCGAGCTGCATCTCGAAGTCTCCGCTCGCGTCGGCCTCGCCCCGTTCCAGGAGCCGCTCGGCTCCTTTGGCCGCGAGCAGCTCGTCCAGCTGGCGCGGCACCTGCTGGTACGTGCTCGCCCAGTTGTGGTCGCCGCAGCCGAACACGGTGTACCGCACGCCCTCCAGCGCGCCGGGATCCACCTCCTCCAGCCATTGGAGGAACTCCCTCGCGTTGCTCGGCGGCTTGCCATTATACGAGGCGGAGACGAGGAAGACGACGCCCTCCTTGGGGAGCTTCCCGACCCGGTCGTTCAGCGCGGCGACCTCGCTGCGGAAGCCCTGGTAGCGCGCCTCCTCGGCCAGCTCCCGCGCAATGCCCTCGGCAGTGCCGAGATTGGAGCCGTACAGGACGAGGAGCGGCGTATTGTGCGCTTGCACGGGGCTATCCGGCCGCCGCTCCGCTTTGACAGCCGGCTTGGTGTCCGCGGCGGGCGCACCAACGCTCGCGAACACGAGCGGCGCCCCCTGGCTGCGCGGGCGGACACGCATCGTCAGCCCTTCCGGCTTGAGCGTCAGCGTTTCTTTTACCTTGAGCTGGTAGTTCGTATGGTCGATCAGCTCGAACTGCTTGAGCACCATGCCGAGGACGAGCGTCGCCTCCTGCATGGCGAACTGCTGCCCGATGCAGGCGCGCTGACCGTTGCCGAACGGCTTGAAGGCGTGGAACGGGATGCTCGCCGGGTCCTCGAACCGCTCCGGCCGGAACTCCTCGACGTCATCCCCCCATACCGCCGTATCCCGGTGCAGCTTCGGGATGAGGACGTTGACGCTGTCGCCTTGCTTCATCGGATACTGGCCGGCCAGCATCGTATCCTCCTTGGCATACAGGGAGAACGCAGGTGCGGTCGGCCACAGCCGGAGCGCTTCGTTCAGGATCATGCGGATATACTTGAGCTCGCGGACCTGCTCATAGGTCGGTACCGGGCCGGTGAGCACCCGGTCGACCTCCTCATAAGCTTTTTGCAGCTTATCCGGATTCTTCAGCAAATAATAGATGGCAAAGGACAGGAGCCCGCTCGTCGTCTCGTGTCCGGCGATCAGGAACGTAATGATCTGGTAGCGGATGTTCTCGTCGTCGAGCCGCTCCCCGGTGTCCGGGTCCTTGCCCGTCAGCATGTGGGCGAGCAGATCGTCGCCGCGCTCCTCGCCGTGCGCTTTGCGCTCGGCAATGATGTTGTCGACGAGCACGTTCATCGACTGGATGTCGTGGCGGTATTGGCGCCGGGTGATGACCATCAGCTTGTCCTGCAGTCCGAGCCGCTGGAGCTGGTTCATCGCCTCGTTCAGGGCGCGGACCATGCTGACGATGAACGGGTGGGGCTCCTCCCGGTAAAAGCTGTTGAAGCGGTAGTTGAAACCGCACAGCCCGATCGTATCGAGCGTCAGCCGGGTCATGTCCTCGGGAACGTCGACGCTTTCGTCCGGATTGAGGCGTGCCCACTTCTGGATCAGCTGGACCGCGATATCGACCATCATAGCGTGGTAGCCCTTCATCGCCCGCTGGCTGAAGCTGGGCAGCAGGATGTTGTGGGCCTTATGCCAGTTCGGCTCCTCGGTTTCGCTCGTGAACAGGCCGTCTCCGGCGAACGCGCGGACTTTGCGCAGCGGCGCCCACACCCGCTTGTCGAAGCGGGACTCGTCGCAGGCGTCCTCCACGAGCTCGTAGCTGGAGATGAGCAGCTCGCTGCGGCCCGGCAGGTCGAGCCGGTAGATCGGCCCGAACTCGTAGGCCAGCTTGATCATCGACTGCACCGGCGCCTCCAGGTCCAGAAGCGGCAGATTGCCGAGCGGCCCGTATGTTTTGGGCTGGGGAATGACGACGGATTCAGACGGGTTCTGGGACATTGTAGTTCTCCTCCATGTCGCAAAAATGGATATAGCTGCCGGGCGCGACGGCTGTGCCGAATCATTGGCAGCCGATAGCCGGGCGCCCAGAGCGCGGACGGGGGCCGGCTGATGGACCTTCTGCTAGCATGTTCCATTCGCGCCCGTTCTATCTCTATTCGCCACCGGAATGAATATTCATTCCGTAGACTGGCAAAATGAATCCCTTTGCCCAGAAAGATAGGCAAAGAAGACCGGATCGGAACGGCCAGCCAGCCGGACCCAAGTCCCGCTTTCCCCTGTTACCCGTAGGGCGGTCTCCCGAAACGGGAGCCGCGGAAAGGAGCATGCCGGAGTGGATGCGGGTGGTTCCGGCTCCGCTGTGCCCCAGCTGGCGGTGATCCCGTGTGGGCAACGCTCAGCAATGGCGGCGCTTGGCCGCTCCAGGGAGAAACGCATGTCCGGACGGATCGCTCCGACTCCGTTCTGCCTCGGCTCCATGCCAGACAGTCGGCTTCCCGGACCTAGGCCCCGACTGGGGAGCTCTACTCCTCCTCTGGCAGCCCAGCCTCCCTCCCGCTAGGCACGGCCCGCTATCTTCCGCCAGGCGCCTTCCATCCGGGCGACGCCCTCCTCCAGCTCCTCCACCGTCAGATGGGAGAATCCGAATACCGCCGCTGGCCGCGGCTCGCCCTGAAAATAAGGGGCCGGATCGACCCACCCGACCCCCTCCTCGCGGCACAATGCCTGGAACCGCGCCAGCTCGCCGGCGGACCGGTTCCACCAGGCGAACAAGTGCAGCCCGGCCTCCGAGGGGACGAGCTCGAAGACGGCGGACAGCTTCTTCGCCAGCAGACCCGCCAGCACATCGTGCTTGCGGCTGTACAGCCGGCGCATGCGGCGCAGATGGCGCTCGTACTCGCCGCTGTTCAAAAAAGCGGCCAGCGCCCGCTGCTCGAGCTGCCCGGACGGATGCGGCTCGTACAGCCTCTTCGCCCGCACGAACGCCTCACGCAGGCCCGGCGGCAGCACCGCGTACCCGATACGCAGCTGAGGCAGCATCGTCTTCGAGAAGGTGCCGATGAAGACGACGCGGCCCTCGCGGTCAAGCGCCTTGAGCGGCTCCAGCGGACGCCCGCCGTGGCGGAACTCGCTGTCGTAGTCGTCCTCGACGACGAAGCCGCCCATGCGCGCCGCCCACTGAAGGATCGCCTGCCGCCGCTCCATCGCGAGCACGCAGCCGGTCGGGAACTGCCGTCCCGGCGTCACGAACGCGAGCCGGGCATCCCAGTCGGCCGGCACGATGCCGCGCGCGTCGACCTCGGCGGGCAGCGGCCGGCCGCCGGACGCTTCGACGGCGCTGCGGAAGCCGCCGTAGCCGGGCTCCTCGAGCACGACGCGGTCGCCGGGGTCGACGAGCAGCTGCACGAGCAGCGCAATCGCCTGCATCGAGCCGTTGACGACGACGATGTCGGCGGCAGCGGCGCGGATGCCGCGGTGGCGGCCCAGGTGCCGGGCGATGGCCTCGCGCAGCGATCTGTCGCCCTCGGCGGCGAACGCTCCGGTCAGCGGCTCCTCGAACGAGCGGCGCACCTCGGCGTAGAGGCAGCGGGCCCACTGCGCTCGCGGGAACGCTGCGAGGTCGGGCTCGCCCGTGTCGAAGCTAATCGGCACGCCGCCGCCCGGGCTGCCCGCCACGCGGCTCGGCAGCCCGCTCACCCGTCTGCCCCAGGCGGACAGGGCGAGCGGAGCCCCGGCCGGCTCGCCGGCATGAGCGGCGGCCGTACGGTAAGCGACGTACGTCCCGCTGCCCGGCTCTGCGGCTAGGTAGCCTTCCGCCAGCAGACGGTCGTACGCCTGGGCCGCCGTGTTGCGGGACATGCCGTATTGGGCAGCCAGCGCCCGCGTCGACGGCACCTTGCTCCGGTACGGCAGGCGTCCGTCCTGGATCGCTTCCTTTACCGCCCGGTAGAGCGCCTCCGTCTTGCCGCCCGCCTCCCGGTAGACCCGCTCAAAGCCGATCGGGATGGCAGGCCCGCTGCCGCCGTCCGGACGTCCCCGCTTTCTTCCTCTTTGTTCCCCCGCTTCCCCTTCTGCCGCCGGCCCGCGCTTTTCCATCCGGCCATCCCTCCTCCTGATTCCGCTCAATTGCCCGCTCTCTCCCAAGCCACTCCCGCCCGCTAGTTCCCCCAGCAGTCTTCTGCAACCGACCCAAGAACCGGACCAATAAAAGCTGTCAAAAGCGGACCTTTTGGTCCAGCCACTTTTCTCCTACCATAATACCACAGACCCGAGCTCCTGAAGGAGCAGGGCCCAAGCCAAGCGGAGGAGGAATCCGGTTCCTTATGAGAAGAAAAGAATTCGCCGTCCAGGAATGGCAAGAGATCGAGCAGTTTTTGAACGAGATGTCCTTCGGGTTTCTCGCCATGTGCGGAGAAGATGGCTGGCCGCATGTCAAGCCGCTCAACTTCGTCTATTGGAAGGATACCATCTATGTCCACGGCAGCCGTGTCGGAGAAAAGATTACCGATTTGAAGCGGTCGCCGAACGTTACCTTTTCCGTTGCCAAAGAATATGCCCTCATTCCTTCGTATTTCAGCGATCCGACCTTTGCCTGTCCTGCCACGTCCTACTTCAAATCCGTCTCTATCCGGGGCACGGCTGAGCTCGTCGACGACCTGGAGCAGAAGGCGGAAGCGCTGGAAGCGTTCATGCAAAAGCTCCAGCCGGAAGGCGGCTATGCCCCGATCACGGCGGACAACCCGGAGTACGCCTCCCGCCTGCGCGGCGTGGCGGTGATCGGGATCCGAATCGACTCGCTGTCCGCCAAGTTCAAGTTCGGCCAAAATTTGAAGGAGCCGGCCCGCGCCAATCTGACGAGCCGCATAGCGGAGCGCGGTCTCCCTCTGGACGAGGAGACCGTCCGGCTCATGGAGCTGTACTGCCCGCACGCCCGTAAGGATTCTTCCTCTTGAGGAACAGAGCAAAAGCCCGCGGCTTGAGCCGCGGGCTTTGTTCGTGTAGGGGGCTTTCCCCCAGGCTTCCTACGTGGAGGCTGTCCGCATGAAGAGGAAGGTGGGCGCACGAGGGAGCAGCTGGCAGGAGACATTCGCATCTAGACGTTCGTATACAAGGCGTTCGCATCCAGGGGCTATGTAGAGACTGATCGCATATAAGGCGTTCGCTTCCGAGGTTTCTATGTGAGGCTGTTCGCCCGCAGGATGTTCGCATGCTCGCAAGGGCTCCCGCTGCGCCACTTCTCGACTCCTGGACGCGCCCTTACGGCCTCACGCGGAAGGGCCGTTAGCAAATGCCGCCAATAGCCGAATGCCCATTGAATAATCCAACTTCGTCAGCGTATAATAGGAACAAATGTTCCTATTCGGAGGCGAACAAGAGATGCTCAATTTCTCCTCGTACATCGGACGCGTCGTCATGATCATCTACATGGACCGGACCGGCAGACTCAGCCAGCGGCACATCGAGGTCCGGTCCGTCACGGATACCACCGTGAGCGCCTTCTGTCTGGCGCAACGCGCTCCACGGGTCTTCCTCCGCGACGGCATTCTGTCCGCGCTCCCGGCGAAGCAGGCAAGCGTATCCGGCGCCGTAAACTCAAAGAAAGATTAGCTGGTCCCCCTTTCTGTTGGGGTACTCTTTAGGAACGAGTTCCTCCTCCCTGCAGATTTCAACTCTTCAGTCCGGACATTAGATAAGGAATCGCCAATTTGATATAGTCCTCCGGCGGAACTTCCCTTGCACTTCTTCTCCACTCAACAGAGGCTCCATAAATTCCCCAGCTGAGCAGGACGGCAGTCATGTTTAGTGCTGCATCCTCTTCCGTATTCTTCTGCGTTAGCAGCATTTGATAAAAAATGACTTGGAGCTGTTCCCTAATAATACGAGCTATCGTATCCTCGTATCCTCTGTGGCAGCGATTGGACAGAGAAGTTTGAAAGTTCGTGATGGCCGTGAAGATTCGAACAAGGGAATCTTCGTCCGGTTCTTTCCCCTTGAACCAATGACTATCCAAATTTACGAATAAGACTTCGGATAACGCCTTTTCCAGCAGGTCATATATATCTTCAAAATGATAATAAAAGGTGGCACGATTAATCATTGCCTCTGCCGTAAGATCCTTAACCGTAATATCCTTGAATTCTTTTTTGCCGGAAAGCTCAATGAAAGCGTCCATAATTAATTTGCGGGTACGAAGGACACGGGGATCCGTCTTTGATGAAGTCATAATTGCTGCCCCTTCCCGTTTTTTCAACAATATTGTCCCTTTGTCGGATAAACGACAGATCCGAGGAACTATTGGTATGGTTACGTTTTATTATTTACTAAACTAAGGTGGCAAGCAACCTTCAGGCATGAACAAGCTTGTTAGGAGAACGGAGGGCAACTGAGGGAACGATTTGTTTCCTTGTCCAGTTGACATGCAAAGGAGGAAAAAAAATGAATGCTGCGAACCCTATGATGTGTGATCTAAGAACAGGCGTATGCGGAGAAGCCGGGCCGGAGGAAGGAGAACTCCTTGATTGGAACCGACCAAGGACAGCCATCGAGCTTTATTATGTGACAGATCCTATCTGTTCTCACTGCTGGGCGCTTGAGCCGGTTCTTCGCCGCTTTTTGATGCAGTACAGCGAGTATTTCACCAGCCATACGGTGATGGGAGGTTTGCTGGAGAAGTGGGGGGACGGGCCGGTCGACCCTGCGAATGGAATTAACGGACCCGCGGATGTCGCCGGACACTGGAGAGAAGTGGGAGACCATTCGCGGATGCCGATTGACGGGTCGCTTATGATCGACAATCCGGTGGAATCCTCCTATCCGCCTTCTCGCGTTTTTAAAGTCATCCAAAGCAAGCATAACGAATCGTTGGCAGTTGACTATTTGCGCCGCGCACGAGAGGCTCTGTTCGCCTTTAACCAGAACATTTCCCATACACCCGTACTGATTGAAATCGTTAATCAACTTGGACTAGATGGAGAAGCCATCGTGAAGGAAGCGGAACAGGGGACCGGCCAGTCCTTATTGGAGGAAGATTTCCGTCTTGCCAGCAGCCTTGGTGTCAGAGGGTTTCCAACGATCATCCTGATGAACGAGGAGAAAAAAGGATTAAAGCTCGTAGGTGGTCGTCCGTTGGAACACTACGTAGCCGGATTAAAGCAAGTTCTGAATGTTGAAGAGCTACAACCCAAACCTCAGCCCTCCTTCTCCAGCTTGCTTCAGACAGAGAAGCTATTGTTTTCAAAAGAAATTGAAGTGATGTATGATGTGGAACCAGCGGGCGTTCTCGCATTTGTAAAGAGGGAAGCCTTACCAGGCAGTTACCGAATAGGAGAACTGCTGGGAGAAACCTATTTTACTGTTTTAAACTAGAACAAGGGAAGGGCGAAACCATTGTGGTCACGCCCTTCCCTTGTTCCTGCCTGCCGAGCCCTTATTCTGTTGAGGAACGCTCAACCATCAAACAGGCAGTTCGAAAAATTGTTTGAGATGAGCGAGCAGTTCCACGGGTTGTGCCGAAATATACGAGGCATGATCACCCGGTACTACGACAAGACGGGTGTGAAGGAGCTCCGCCATCTCATGAGCGTACTCCATGCGAATAAGATCATCGGTACCCACAATAAGCAGGACAGGCGCCGCTATTTGCTGCAGCTGCATCGGTTCCAGAAAATCCTCTTTGCTCCCGCTATTGGCCATCTCCTCGCCTTTGGCGATAAGTTTGGACCAGTTTTCAGGATGCGGAGCGACACGTTCGTATTCCTGCTTCATGATGGGGGGAAACCCTTCTGCCGATGCATGTTTAATCCCTTCGACAACAGCGGGAAAATAGCCGTCCATACTATAAATGGTCGAAGCTAGCGCCAATTTCCGGATGAGATGAGGATTTGCATTCGCCAGGTGCAGGGCGACCGTTCCGCCGGCACTGTACCCGAACACATCCGCTTTCTCAATTTCCAACTGACGCAACAGCTCAGCGGTATCCCGCCCCATCTGAGCAAAGCTTAACGGACGGTCAATGTCCGCGGTATGCCCATGACCCTGCTGTTCAACCAATAGGACCTGACGATGTTGAGCCAAATCAGGCAATAAGGGAGCGAACATGCCCGCAGTCGTAAACTGACCATGGAGCAAGACGAGAGGTTCGCCGCTCCCGTGGATTTCATAATACATCGTAAGTCCGTTTACGTTTTTGTACCCGCTTTTTTTCTCACTCATGTTTAAGCCTCCTCTGCACTTCCGCCTTGAAATGATTTCTCTTCAATAGTAGTACAGCAGGTGGATTCAGGTTTCTTTTGGATTGCTTACCTTCCTGAGCGGAATAAACATTGCTCTATTTATCTGCCCGTACGTTACAAAAAAGCACCCGTTCTCTTCAGCCGGCTGCCGGGTCCGGTCATTATATCAAGGTTTTGGTCAGGATTATTTCCAATGGCTCATTTTCGAGTAATAAACACCCTGCGTCCCGATATCCTAACTTTCTGTAAAAGTGTTGCGCCTCTTCATTTGCCTGAGTAGATGTCATGACCAATTTAAAGCCCTTTTGTTTCATTTGATCTTCCCAAAAGAGGACAACTTGCTTACCTACACCCGTGCCTCGATATTGTTCATCTACCCAAATCATATTCATGAAAGGGGTGTTGTCCCAAAAGTATCCATATCTCATCCATCCGATAGAACTTTCATCTTGGTTCCGCAGTATGTATATTTCGTTCCCTTTAATTTTGGATAGTATTAAGCTCTCTGAAATATGATGGTCACGTTCACGTATGTATCCATAGTCTGTATCCGCTGCAAGGACAATCTTCACCTCTACTCCCCCTCTTACACATTTGTAAATTACACTACTTTTCATTCCATTTCAGGAAGAACAGATTTCGTTGTCCCCATCCCTTCTCCCTCTCCGTTGCCCAACATAATAACAAAGCGGCCGACACAAGGGCCGGCCGCCTGCGGTTCTTCGATTGTTCCTTCCCTCTATCTATGTTAAATCGATAACAGGCGAATGGGTTTCTTATGTATTGCGCATTTGGTCGGGCCCCTCAAGAGACGGCATCCTTGGCAGGTTCCTTATCCTCCGCGGCGAAATACCGGTTACCGTCAGGATCGGCGAAATAGAGCCACCAGCCGCACCCGCCGGCGTCCTCCAGCATAGCCGCGCATCCGCTTTCGATCAGCTTTTGCTGCAGCTCCCGAATCCGTTCGCAATAGAAGCCGACAACGTAGTTGTCCTTTTCTTCCGAAGGGAGGCCGAGCCGCGTTTGGTCGGTTGTTTGAATGAGATGGACGGAAGCCCCCCGCTCCGGAAGGGACAATAAAGCGATAGTAGAGCCGGGAGAGATCGGTTTCTGAAGCTCAAAGCCCAGGACGTTGACGTACCACTCTACGGCTGCTTCCAGATTGGAAACAGGCGCTTGATGATGAATGACCGTTTTCAGGCCCATGCGTTTTCCTCCTTTTGTTTGAGGGAAGAGCCGCGTTCGGTTCCTTCTCCGCTCGCCATGCTTCCCCAGAGTCTCACTCGTAGATCTTATGGTGAGCCAAGACGGCCAGGCCTTCATCCAGCCAGCCGGCTGCGGATCATCGCTGCCAGGTTTGCCACCTGCTCCTGCGGCAGGGCGCCGGATGCCGAGGACCGGGCCGCCATGGGGACGTACCAGGCTCTGATCTCCTCCTCGGTCATCCCCGACAATTGGCAGTACTCGCCCAGGAAGACTCGATAGGCCGCCTGGCGAGAAGCTTGAAAAAACTGAACGACCTCGGCGGGCGTGTCCGGAGGCAGGATGGCATATTCGATCATGACGCATACCTCCGCCACATCCGCCGCCGGGTTGCCGAGCGAGGCGTGCCTCCAGTCGATCATGATCGCTTTGCCGTCCGTATCTCTAATGATCAGATTGCCCGGATTCGTATCGCCGTGGCACAGCTGCCGCTTGGCCGGCAGCCGGTCGATATACGCATGAATACCCGTCAGCTCTTCCTCGGTGAACTCGGCGGGACGGCCGATAATGGCCTTCAATTGATTCTTCTGGTCGGCCACGATGCCGGGGACCGCTGTCCGGTGAATCTCGTGAAGCACCCTCGCGCACTTGCGCAGCTCGTCCCCCATCTCGCGGAATGCATACAGATTGGCAAACAGCTGCTCCACGAGCGTTTTTCCCGTCACCTTCTCGTAAACAATCCCGGGGCGTCCTTCCCAAGTGATCATCTCGTACGGCCGTGGGGCGGGCAGCCCGCCCTCCCATACGGCGATGCTGTTGTTGTACTCGGCCTGAATCCCTTTTAGCGAGATTCCCGGGTGAAACCATTTGACGACCCGGTTCCCTTCTCCCCATTCATGTACCTCGCAGCACGATCCGGCTGCTACCCATTTGCCAAGCATGGCTTGTCGGCCTCCATCCCGGATAGGTTTATCAGCAAGGGGAACGAGGATTTCCGCTTGATACTTGCTTTCCTCTTGTCCAAACCGGAATACCTCGAAGGAAACGGATCCGGCATGGCTCTGCATGCCATTGTCCCTTAAAAATTGCTCAATCAGCCCGTACGGTTCATCGCCGTTTGCCTGAACCTTGACATACCGGTTAGCGGGCACTTCAAACCCGATCATGCCGTCCGGAGCGGATCGGTGATCCATTACTTCCATGCAGTAGAGATAGGTGAACAGTACTTCGTTTGCATAATGAACGCAGACATAGGTGGTTTCATCCACCTTCCCTTGAATTTCGCCTATTCTGTCCATGAACTGCTGACGCGCTTCCCCAATCCCGTTTACATCTTTCAGGGGAGAGGTGACCGCAATGCCGACATATTTTCTCTCTTTTAACGGAACGACTTCTATCTGGGCTTTCCCCACTTCGCACCGTCCTCCTTGCTTTCGATAGGTTCTAGTTCCATTCGAGGGCCACCCATAATTTTCCTTTCATTTGTCGAACTATTTTTCGTTACCAGAACTTCATTCTATGGTTCCATCTTTACCTTAATGTTGTATAATCGTGGAAACCAATTTCTGGAGGGCGTTCTGTGAGAAATAGAAGCTGTGCAGCAATTGTACGTAACGATTCCATTCTGATGATCCGCCAAACTTACAAGGGCAACACCTTCTGGACCTTTCCTGGCGGTTCTGACCCGGAATTATCTTATAGGTACTAACTCGGGAATATAGAAAACTGGATTCGGGAGAGATTCTTGTATGGAGGAACTGAAAGTACGGATTTGTTCTGATGAAGATTTGGACCTCCTTGCCACACTTAATAAGCAGCTCATTGAGGATGAACAGCATGACAATAAAATGAATATGGAACAGCTAAAAGATAGAATGAGGACGTTTCTCCATACAGACTATACCGCTTATCAATTTGAAAAGAACGGGCAAGTGGTTGGCTATGCATTGGTAAATCGGACGAGACAGCCTTTGTATTTAAGGCATTTTTTTATATGTCGAGAAAGTAGAAGACAGGGATATGGAAAATTAGCATTTATGATGCTGCTTGAAGCATTGGGTACGGAAAAGATGGAGATCGAAGTCATGCACTGGAATCATGTGGGACATTCCTTTTGGAAATCCCTTGGTTTTCAAGAAAGAAGCATTTCTATGAGATTGGGCGAATGAGTAACCTGCGCCAAGCAGAAGCCTGAGGGGAGCTGGAGAGCGTGAACGTTCTGTTTGTTTGTACCGATAATTTTACGCGGAGTGTGATAGCCGAATATTGCATGAAGGATGTTCTCCGGAAAACGGGCAATGCCTCGATTACCGTTAGCTCTGCCGGCATCCGGGCAGATAGTGATGTTAGCAAGTACTCGGACCTTCATTTTCAAATCTTGACCGGCATGCAGATCGACACCTCCGATTTTAGAAGAACACCCTTTCGGGAAAGCAGTTTTGAAGAACAGGATGTCATCCTAGCGATGAGCGACCTTCATAGAGACTTTATTAAAGAGCATTACAACCGGGACGTTCCTCTGTTCAACGAGGTCTACAATGGCCAAAAAACAGCCGTAACGATCGGCTCTCCGGAGAGCGGGGATTTTGCTGAGCAGATGCACCGCTTGGTGAACTATTTCTATGAAGCCATGCCTAGCCTAATCGAGAACCTGCAAAAAAGAGCCGCTCCATAAGAGCGGCTCCTTGCTTCTTCTATCCACTTGTATCGCCATGCGTACCCGGCTTTCGTTACCAGCTTAACGTTTCTAGGAACGTGTGCACATCTTCGTAGACCTGTTCCCGTTCCTTGCCTAGGGTCAGAATGTGGCCGGATTGGTCATACCACTTCAGCTGCTTCTGCTCGGAACCGACGCTCCGGTAGATAAGCGGGGCGCTCTCGCGATAAAGCACGTCGTCCAGCATGCCCTGCATGACCATTGCAGGAGAGAGGATGGCCCCGAGCTTCCCGCTCGTCTCCACGATCGTCCGCTGAATCTGCTTCAAAAAGGGCATCGGCGTCCGCTCGAGCTCTTCCAGCTCCCCTGCGATTTGAGCGTCGCCCTTGCCTTCGAATTTCTTGTACTGCTTGGCGTACTGGGTGACACGCAGTGACAAGTCCTCGATGCTCTTCGCCTGCATCGGGGCGCACATCGAAACCACCCCTGCCACTGGCAGTTCCGCCGCCGCCTTTAAGGAAAAGACGCCGCCCAGGGATACGCCGGCTACCGCTACTTGAGAGAACCCCTCCGCCAGCAGCAGTTGATAGCCGTCCTTGACATCCTCCCACCATTCGTCGGGCTCCGACGCGAGCAGCGCTTCCGGATCGGCGCCATGCCCTTGGTACATCGGAGCGTGACAGGTGTATCCCCGCTGGCTCAAGTACCTCCCCAAATTTCGGACGTCGACCGGGCTGCCGGTGAATCCGTGCAGCAAGAGAACGGCTTTTGCCCCTCCCCGGTAGGTGAACGGTTTCGGCGGAACGACTTTCATTAGCTAAGACCCCTTTGCGGCAAAAATGATTGTGTCTCTCTAGCATACCACAGTTCCCTCATGCCCTTAGGCACCCGCTCTATCGGATCTGCCGAACTCTGGGCGGCCCTGACATCGGGCACCCGAGACTTCGCGCGAAGCGCATGCAAAAAGAGCCGTCCCCTATAGGACGGCTCTCGACCAAAGTTGCTTGATGGAAAGCGTGCGAAGGACCAGCGTCTTCCCCGCTTACCCGCGCTCCGCCGCCAGCCGCTCCGCGATCCAACCCGCCGTCGCCTCTCCATTCGCAATGCAGTCCGGGATGCCGACACCGTAATAGGAGCAGCCGGCCAGGCGGACGTTCGGATACCGGTGCGCGACCTTCTCCTCAAGCGTCTGGACCAGCTCGTGATGCTTGATATGGTAGTTGGGCATCTGGTTATGCCACTTCGTTACGTTATGGGTGACGGGCCGACCGGCGATTCCCATGCTCCGCTCGATATCCCGGAGGCCCACCTCGAGCAGTTCCTCTTCGCTCATCCGCTGCAGCTCGTCGTAGCCTTCCTTGGTGCTCTTGTAGAACAGACGGACCAGCAGCCGGCGGTTTGCGGACGTATGCGTCCACTTGCGGCTCGTCCATGTACAGGCGTTGCACCGCAGATCGCCGTCCTCCGCCACGATGAAGCCTGTGCCGTCCAGCGGGAGCTCCTCGTCGGCGATGTCGAACGCCAGGTAGACGCTGATGAGCGAGCTGTTCCGCAGCTGGCCGAATTCCTCCTCGAGATCGGCCTCCGTCAGAAGCGACTGAGCGGCCGTGTGGGGCGTGCTGAGCACGACATAATCGGCTTCCAGCGCAGGGCGATTCGAGAAGGCGAGCCGGTACCGCTCTCCCGCTTTCTCCAGGCCGACCGCCCGGGTGCCCTTCCAGATGTGCACATCCGGCAGCTGGCGTTCCAGCTCGTCGATAAGGGCCGAGACGCCGTCTCGGAAAGACAGGAATTTCTTGTCTCCGTTCCCCTTGAATTTTTGCCGATTCTCGGCGAGCCCCTTCATGATGCTGCCGTACTGGTTTTTGTAGTCGAGCAAATAGGGCAGCGTCGAGGCGATCGTCAGGTCGCTCAGCTTGCCGGAGTAGACGCCGGAGAGCACGGGCCCGATCTGCTTCTCCACGAGCTCTGTCCCGAGGAACGCTTCGAGGAAACGCCCGACCGAATCGGTCTTCGTGAACGTCTCGTTCGGGGTATAGAAGTCCTTCAGCGCCTCCACCTTGCCCTCGGCGGAGACCAGCTCGCTCTTCGCGAGCGATTCCAGGCTGAGCGGTATGCCGAAGACGGCTTCTTCGGGAATCGGCTTCAGGCGGCCGTCCGCGTAGATATAGGACTTGCCTGTCGCGTTGTAGACGACCTCCTCCGTCATGCCCAGCTCTTCCAGGAGAGGTGCGACGTTGGTCTTGCGGGTCACGATGGAATCCGCTCCCGCCTCCATGACGAAGTCGCCGTCCCGCACCGTGTGAATCTTCCCGCCGAGCCTTTCCTCGGCCTCTACGACCGTTATCTCCGCATCCAGCCCGTTTGTCCGAATCGCCTTTTGCAAATAATAGGCGGCGGATAACCCGGTCACGCCGCCGCCGATGATGACCACTTGTTTCACTGCAATCCCACCTCTTACCGGGAATCGTTCCGTTCCGTTCCCTTGTCCTGCTCTTCAGTATACCATCTCGGCGCGGGAACGACACACGGCGATCCTGTGAACGGCGGGGCCAATCCATCTCCTACAACACCCATGCCGCCACTATTCCGCCGAGACCCGCCAGCGTCACCATCCCACCGCCGAAGCGGGTAGACAGAATGTACGTGTCCGAAGGCTCGGTCGCGTCCCCCGACTTCCAGCTCTCCGTGACGCTCCAGACCCAATCGGGCCGGCTCAGCATCAGCACGCCAGCCGCCACGAGCAGAACGCTGATCAGACCCATCCGTTCTCCTCCTTAATCGCGAGCGGATAATCCGCCAGCGTCCGTTCGATTCTCCCAATCAAATCTCGAATCCGCACCGGCGTATCCTCGGTGCAATGATTCAGCATGTCGCACAGGGCGACCAGGTCCTCCAGCCGTGACCGCAGCTCCCAATCGGCCGGCAGCCTCCCGCCATGCTGTTCGTACGAGCCGAGGAAGGCTTCGGTGAATCGGGATCCCCTTGGCTCATAACGCAGCAGATTCCCGATGTCCGCCATCGGGCTGCCCGAGAAGGCGAACTCCCAATCCAGCACGGCGGTTACCGGGCAGCCCGGCTCTTCCCGGTCGACCAGCACGTTCGGGCCGTTGAAATCCGAATGGATCAGCGCCGGTGGCCCACTCTGCTCCGCCAGCAGGGACGCATGGGCACGGCTCCACGCCCACAGCTCGTCGCGCTGCCGATCGCCCAGCCAAACGCCGGCTTTGCCCCGGAATAGGCTCTCCTCCAGGAACGCGAGGAAATTCCCTTCATTCATCGGGAACTCCTCGCGGATGGACAATGCGCCGTCAAGCAGACCCGCCTGCTTGAAGCCGAAGGCATGAATGCCCGCCAGCACTTCGCCTACTGACACCGCGGCTTGTTCCTTCTCCTCTTCGTCTCCGCTCTTCAGCACTTCCTTCAGCAGCGTTCCCCGCTTCCATTCCAGTATCGCCCACGGCCGCTCCCGGTGAGTGCCGCTGCTGTCCAGATAGACGAAGCGGGCCGTCGGCACACGCTCCTCGACCAGCCGGGCGATCGCCCGCTCTTTCTCCGCCGTCTCCGGACCGCTGCGATACAGGCGCAGCACATAGGGATCGGCATGCCCCTGGAGCCGGAGCTTGTAATTGGTGTTGCTGAATCCTTCTCCCAGCCGCTCGGCCTCCACTACCTGGGCCTCCGGCCCGAAGGCGGCTTCCGCCAGCTGCTGCGTCTCCGCGAGCTCCAACAGCTCGGAGTTGGTCCGTTCCCAGTTTTCCTTCACCGGCTTCCCCTCCTATCCGTTTCCCTTCCCGGACCAGGCAAAAAAAGACATGCCCGGCAGCATGTCTCTCTTCGTTGTCCGATTCTGTTCCTTGGATAGCTTAAGTCTTCGCTATCCCCTACAGCTTGGTGGCTGCCTTGACGAGCTCTTGGGCCGACAGCCGGAGCCGGGCCGCCACGCCTTCCTCGACATCAAACCGGCCGTCGTCCAGCCGGTTCACCTGCGAATCGACCGTATAGACGCCCTGCAGCTGGTGCTGGGCGCCGAGCGCGGCAAGCACCGGCTTCATCGCGTAGTCCAGGACGAGCAGATGAGCGAACGAGCCGCCGATCGCGAGCGACAGGGCGACTTTGCCCTCGAGTCCTTTTTGCGGGACCAGATCGAGGAACGCCTTGAGAACGCCGGTATAGGACGCCTTGTAGACGGGGGTGGCGACGACGACGCCGTCCGCCTCCGCGATGAGCCGGTTCGCTTCCTTGATCGCCGGACTGTCGAACTTGGTATACACCAGATCCTCCGGCGGCAGTTCCCGCACGTCGATCGTCTGCACGACGGCTCCCTGCTCCTTGAGCTCCTCGGCGACGATCGCGAGTACACCGGTCAGCCGTGATGTCGGCGACGGGCTTCCGGAGATGATGACAATGTTAGCCATAGTTTGGTTCTCCCTTCCTGTCTGTCTCTCTGCTCTCCATTATAGCGTAAGAGCAAGCCGTCTGCCTAACCCCGCTTGCCGTCAAAACCAGACGCTATTTATATCCAAAGGTTATGTGATTAATAAACCACCCAGTTGGAGTTCATTCCACAAAGCGAAAGCATAATTGTTGGCTATCTCAGGAATTCATTCAAAAAATGATTGTAAATTTCTTGATAATTTTAGATTGATTATAGACAAAGTTTCCCTAATATTGGTCTGGCATTTTTAGATAAAATGCCTATAAGGAAAAGCAAAGGAGTGAAGGATCAAATGGTAAACAAGGTGGTTATCCGTTCACAATGCGGGATTCTTTGCAACAATTTCGACTGGAGGAGATAGTATAACTTATAACGAGGTAGTAGAAATCAGCAACACCCATTTGCTTCCAATAGTATCAGAGCTATACGGATTGGAAGGCTATGAAATCATGCTGATTCCAGCCCATGGCGGAGGGCGGAATGTCGTTTTTACCTGCGAGAAAGAAGGCGAAGACGCAAACATACTCAGAATCTCTTTCTTGCCTGACAGGAGCCGGGAAGATTTTCTGGGGGAACTCGAGTTTGTGAGGTATTTATCCGAGCATGGCGGAAGTGTCTCGGATGTAGTCAGTTCCCTAGAGGGGAATCTGTTGGAAGAGATAGCCCGCAATAATCATACCTTTTTTATCTGCCTGTTTAAAAAGGCCAAAGGAAAACTACTTGTGGAGAATCATTATCGGTATCGGGAAGGAGTACCTATTACCGAATATTTTTATAATTGCGGTAAAGTCCTGGGGAAACTGCACCAATTATCGAAAGAGTATACTCCTGTCCATCGACGGTATAGTTTTTTTGATAAATATAATGCCGAATCTATCGATACACTGATACCCAACTCATTATCACTGCTTAAGGAGAAGCTGGTAGAGCTCCTTAGAACCTTAGAAGGATTGGATAGAGACCGTGAGTCTTTTGGTATGATCCATTTTGATTATAATGACGGGAACTATTCGATCGATTTTGATACCGGGCAAATCACCGTCTATGATTTCGATAATTCGTGTTTCGGCTGGTATATGTATGACCTGGCGGATCTCTGGACACATGGAGTGGGCTGGATACAATTTGAACCAGACGCGAGCAAACGCAAAAAGTTTATGGATGATTATTTTGAAACCGTCCTCGAGGGATACAGATCCGAGACCAGAATCGAACAGTCGATGCTGGATAAGCTGCCTTTCTTTATAAAGGTAACCTTTATGGAAGGGATCGTAGATACATTCGAGGGCATGCGGAACAACGGTGAAGATCCAGAGTGTGACGAGGACTTGTCGTATCTTATTAAATGCCTGGAAGACGACATCCCGTATAAGGGATTTTTTTCATGACATTTACTCGTGTGAAAACCCCTTTGAATATGAGTAACAAAATCGGAACGTGAACAGACGAACCCCCGACCGGACAGTCCGGACGGGGGGTCAATACTGCTATCTAAGATCCTGCATGGCGACCTTGTCCATATCGTCGAACTCCTGGTTCTCGCCGGCCATCCCCCAGATGAAGGTATAGTTGCTTGTCCCGACGCCGGAGTGGATCGACCAGCTTGGCGAGATGATCGCCTGCTCGTTCCTGACGACAAGGTGGCGCGTCTCGGACGGCTCCCCCATCAGGTGGAAGACGACGCCGTCCTCCGGCATATCGAAGTACAGGTAAATCTCCGAGCGGCGGTTATGCGTATGGCAGGGCATCGTATTCCACATATTGTTCGGCTTGAGCAGCGTCATGCCCATGACGAGCTGACAGCTTTTCACGCCGCCCTCGCGGATGAACTTGTAGATCGTCCGCTCGTTCGACTGGGCGATCGAGCCGAGGTGGTTCGGTTCCGCCTCGCTGATGCTCAGCTTCTCGGTCGGATATGTTTGGTGCGCGGGTACAGAGTTAAAGTAGAACCGGGCAGGCTGCGACGGGTCCGCACTGGCGAACGTGACCTTCTCGCTGCCCTTGCCGACGTAGAGGCAGTCGCGGGTTTCCATCTCGTACTCGGTTCCGTCTACGTTCACGATCCCCTTCGGTCCGATATTGATAATCCCGATCTCGCGGCGCTCAAGAAAATACCGCGACCCCATATCCTTCGCTTCGGCTTCGAGAAGAATCGGCTCCTGCCCCGGCACTACGCCGCCGACGATGAACCGGTCCACGTGGGTGTAAACCATATTCAGCTCGCCGGGGGCGAACAGGTTTTCCATCAAATATTCCTTGCGCAACCGTTCGGTGTCATAACTCTGCATGTCGGTTGGGTTTGTGGCATAACGAACTTCCATGATTCCGTTCCTCCCTCGTGCTTATGTAATGGCAGCGCTTACGAAAGCGCTTCAACTAGTGTATCACAAATCAGCGCAGGTTGTAATGGTCAGAACGAGTGACGATATCCCTGCAAAGTGATATAATAGCGCCAAAATCATCCGGTAACTAGCGGATTGGAAGAAAGGACTTGACCGATGAACGAGCTGGCCAAACAGTTGAACGATACGATCCAAACCGAGAACCCGAACATTTACGCGATGCTGTCCGGATTGGGACGCCAGATTTATTTTCCGAAGGTAGGCATTCTCAGCCAATCGGCGGAGGCCAAGAAAAAGGCGAAGCAGTTCAACGCGACGATCGGAATCGCCATCGAGAACGGAGCGCCGATGCACCTGAAGGTGATCCAGGATACGCTGTCCGCCTACGATCCCAAGGATCTGTACGAATATGCGCCGCCTGCCGGCAAGCCGGAGCTCCGCACCGCATGGCGCGCCAAAATGCTGCAGCAGAACCCTTCCCTCGAAGGCAAATCGTTCGGCAATCCCATCGTCACCAATGCGCTTACCCACGGGCTCAGCATCGTCGCCGACTTGTTCGCCGATGCAGGCGACGCCGTCATCTACCCCGACAAGAATTGGGAAAACTACGAGCTGACCTTCGGCATCCGCCGCGGTGCCGAGCTCGTCAACTTCCCGCTCTATAACGCGGCCGGCCAGTTCAACGCCGAAGGCCTCCAGGAAGCGATCCTCGCCCAGAAGGAGCGCGGCAAGGCCATCGTCGTGCTTAACTTCCCGAACAACCCGACCGGCTACACGCCCGACGCGGAAGACGGACGGCGCATCGTCGAGGCCATTCGTGCGGGCGCCGAGGCGGGCATCAACGTCATCGCCGTCACCGACGATGCGTACTTCGGCTTGTTCTTCGAGAATTCGCTCCACGAATCGCTGTTTGGCCAGCTGTGCGGCCTGCATGAGCGCGTGCTTGCCGTCAAGGTGGACGGCGCGACCAAGGAAGAGTATGTCTGGGGCTTCCGCGTCGGCTTCGTCACCTACGGCTCGAAGAGCCAGCCGCTTCTGGATGCGCTTGAGCAAAAGACGACCGGCATCATCCGTTCGACGATCTCGAGCGGCCCGCATCCGTCTCAGACGTTCGTGCTTCATGCGCTGCAGTCCCCGGAATATCCCGAGCAGAAGCAGCAGAAGTTCGAGGTCATGAAGCGCCGCGCCAACCGCGTCAAGGAGCTGCTTGACAGCGGCGATTTCGACGACGCCTGGAACTACTACCCGTTCAACTCCGGCTACTTCATGTGCCTGAAGCTCAAGACGGTCGACGCCGAGACGCTGCGCGGCCACCTGCTCGACCAGTACGGCATCGGCACCATCGCCCTCGGCGAAACCGACCTGCGCGTCGCCTTCTCCTGCATCGAGGAGGAGGATCTGGAGAGCCTGTACAAGCAAATTTACCAAGGCGTCAAGGATGTGGAGAAAGCGGCAGCCGCTGTGAAGTAACGGCGGCATCGGCAGCTTGTCTGCCGGAAACTGCCACTTTAGGAGAGACGCTGCCATCCCGGCAGCGTCTCTCGCACTTTCCAGCCGCCCTATAGGAGGGTAACCAACGAATGGACATTCACGTAAGAAAGCTGACGAAGGACGACGCGGATGCCTTCTGGCAGCTGCGTCTCAAAGGACTCCGAAGCAGCCCGGAAGCGTTCGGCTCCTCCTACGAGGATGCCGTCAAGCTGCCCCCGGAGGAAATCCAGCGCAGGCTCGGCATCACCCCGGACAACTACGTCTGCGGCGCGTTCTCCGACGAGGACAGGCTGGTCGGGATCGTCGGGTTCCGGCGGGAGAGCGCGCCTAAGCTCCGCCACAAAGGAATGGTGTGGGGCATGTACGTGGCGGAGGAAGCGAGAGGGCAAGGCGTTGCCCGCCGTCTCCTGTCCCGGCTGCTGGAGCATGCTGCGGCGCTTGACGGGCTCGAGCAGGCGATGCTGATGGTCGTGACGACAAACGAGCCGGCCGTACGGCTCTACGAGAGCCTCGGCTTCGCCCGCTACGGCACAGAGCCGAACGCGCTGCATGTCGACGGCCGCGCCTACGACGAGCATTTGATGGTCTTCCGGTTCCCGCGGGAGCAAGCTTAAGACGCGGACCGGCGAATAGCGGAACAGATCCTCGGACTGACCAAATAGCCTGGCTTCCGGCAACCCGCCGCAGAAGCTGGGCTATTGGCATTTAGCGGATAGAGGCGGAAGGCGTTTGCCGTCCTGTGAATCCTTAATTCTTGTATCGTATCACGGTCCCCGCAATAAGGTCATAGACCGTTTGTTTGTTTTTGCTCCACAACGGACTTATCAAATAGATCAGTACCAGAACGTAGACCACTGCCAATAAGGAATAGATTAATGATTCGGGGTAATCCGAGGGAAGTACCATGTGCCAAATGGTGAAATGGGCTAATTCCCAAGGGGCGAATTTGAGGGCAGAACGAACAAGCGAGGAACCTAGTCCGATTGATTGCCCGTACCTTCCAGTCACCATAATCCCCACTTTTCTTTTCCCCCATGTGGCGTGTGATCCCGATCCCTCGCATACGGCAAAATAAAGATATACAGGCAGCGTAAGGAATAGAAACCCAGTGACCTCGGCCAACAAAGGATTTGTCGTAAATAATGGAGCCAACAATGGCCGTATAAGATAAGAGATACCGATGAGCAGGATGATGTAGCCCGAAATAATAACATAATCCCACAAAAAGGCGATTATACGGGTGCCTAAAGGTACACTTCTTACCTCTCCATGCATACGTACAAACTCCCCCCTCTTTAAATATTACGAATTTCTAAGCTTATTGAACGATCACAACGTTTAAGACTAATTTAGTTAAGCTTAAAAGGCTGCCTTTTTCCTGGCAGCCTGGTGTCCTTGCATTATGTACCCGTTAGCGTAATGTCATGGTTTATTCCGAAACGGCAACCACATCCATTTGAACATTGAAACCAATAACACTTCTTAATTACGCGTTTCGTACATTTTCAAGTGTTTGCCTAATCTGTTCTTCCGCTGAACACTCAAGGGTATTGGGACCTTGTCCAGCAACATACACAGTATCTTTCACTCTAACCGCCTGGAAGCAGGCTAAACCAAGCGAGTTTTCTACGCCAAAATATTTCTTCAATTTCTTTCCCCCAGCTCTTGGTCTTTATTGGATTAGGACCAGTTAGAGCCTCGTGAACGTGATGTAATCGACTTGGACCGGTTCTGCCGATTCGATTCGAAGTGCCCGGTTGATCTGCCCCCGGTGATATTGCCCATGTAAGAGGACCTGCAACAGGATGTCCCGGACGGACGTTCGGAACGGAATCCCGCTCTGGCTCGCATAGTCGATCATCTCGTCCAACTCGGATTCCTCGAGCCCTTCGATATAGACGCGATATTGCTCGGTGTTTTCTTCGAACATCGTCCGGATCGCCGTCAGGTCTTCCGCTTCCTCCCACAACGAATATTGCGCGCTGCCCTTGCCCTGCAATCGGGACAGCCAGACACGTTCCGCGACCGCAACGTGCCGAACCAGCTTCAGAAGGTCCTTGTTCTTCGTACCACTCTCCTCGAGTGCGTCCAAGATGCGTCCGTCCGCCCAGTACAGGTGATCCATCATGCGCTTGATCGTCTTCATTTCGGTTTCCCCCTCTTCGTCTCATCGTTTACTTGAATCTACTGTTACCCGATAGTTGAATCGTTAGAGGAATCAAGTTCTTCTGATGAAGGTGGCTCAAATACGTTTATCCATTCTTTAAGCTTCGCTTTTGGTATGAAAAAAGTCCCTTCTGTATGGATATTATTTCTAGCTTTTAAACGTTCAAATAACACTTCTTTAGGCACATCAACAAAATGAATTTTAAAGTCAGCTCCTAGACGTTTGGCTCTAGAACGAAACTCGTCTCGTTGACTTCGAACCCAACATCCAAAATCAAGGATGACATCAACTCCAAGAGCCAACACTCTAGCCGCCACATCCCACATTAGGGATTCTACTGAATCATGTCTAAAATCATGCTTAGCTTCTTCAGATTCCGTCATGTTATCTCCGAAATCATGCCCAAATAATTTGATATGCCATTCATCGGGAGTGAGGCGAAGTGCGGAGTATTTGGTTTCGAGCTGCCGAGCCAGAGTAGTCTTACCGCTACAAGGGAGACCAACCATTAAATGAAGTGTCGCCACGTGATTCCAGCTCCTTATTTAAACGGATTTTTACAGAATGTTTTGCATGAACCTACCTCTAGTTCAGCGGGACATCTAGCAAATTGTATCATTAATAACAAAGAGGAATAAGGCGACTTTATTTATAACTAATCTCCCTATTAGCTGAATAGGCTGCCTTCCGGCAGCCTGGTGTCCTTGCATTATTGTGCTCGTTAGCTAAAATCGCTGCAAAGAAAATAACTACGAAATAATAGCTATTGCGTCCATTTGCACCATAACGGGACCCATATTTGCAGGGATTATCGTTCTTGCGGGATATGGATGACTAAAATAATCCTTATAGATTTTATTGAAGGAGTCAAATTCGGCACCTTCGCCTAGAACAACTGTTACTTTGATAACATCTGATAACTTCGCCCCAGATGCCTCTAAAATAGCTTTCACGTTTTCCAAAGTCCGCCTGGCCTGATACTCCAGCGTATCGCTGCTGCATATTCCCGTATCTGGCTCGAAAGGGCCTTGTCCAGCGACATACACGGTGTTGCCGACCTTGATTGCCTGGGAATACGGCATTCCGCCAGGTTGTTGCGCTTTGTCTGTTAAGATGATTTCTTTCATTGTCGTCTCCTGCAAAATCCCCACACCTCACTTCTCGATTTTGATGATGAATTCATCTCCTTAATATATTTGAATGTTCCCATAAAAATCCTTTTCCATTTTTTGAACTATCCTGCCCTTTAGTTCAGCGGGGCCCCTGGCCCCTAAAAGAACCGCCTATATAACTCCCGCCGACGCTCCCCGCGTAACTGAGCGTAAATCTGCGTTGTTGATGCCTTCTCGTGACCCAGCATTCCTTGTATAAAATCTAACGGAGCACCATTATCAAGTAAGTGACAAGCGTATGTATGACGAAAGCGATGAGGATAAACGTTAACCGCAACCTCTTCACGAGCTGCAAGCTTCTTAACCGAATAACGTATTGTGGGTATGGCCAATCGTCGCACAGGAAGGGTTTCCGTCACAAAAAGGGCTTTGCAAGAATCTTCTCGACTTTTAAGGTATTTCTTTAACCAGACTTTACATTCGGTTGTAAAATACACTTCTCGTTGCTTAGAGCCCTTCCCGTGCACAATTGCGGAGCAACTTTAACCAGTTGATATCCTCAACATCTAACTTATGAACCTCGCCTACGCGACAGCCAGTACAATATAAAAACGCCAGGAGCGCGTGCTCGCGCGGGGAATCACAGGTTATCTTGAGATTAATCACATCTTCTTCAATCAAAAACTTCGGGATCCGCTTTTCCATTTTGGGTTCTCTGAGCTTTGCCGTAGGATTTCTAACAATATGTCCTTCTTCAATCGCAAACCTAAACAGAGATCGTATGAACCGTATGCGGTGACCTAAACTGCTTGGTTTTAACCGTTGCGATTGCTTTGCTAAATATGCTTTCAGCAAGTCCAATGACACTTCTTCGACGTTTAAATTTCCAATTTCACGGGTCAATACTTTAAACTGAAGGGAATAAGCTTTTAACGTATGTGGACTAAAACCCATAATGCGTTTGTCATCGTACAACGTCCAGAGATCAGTCATTTTCATAAAACAAAACCCCTCCCAAGGCTAGTTACTATTAGTTTCGCTATATTTGGGAGGGGTTAATCCGTATTTCAACTAATTTGTTAAACCAGTGTTATTCGTTTAGTTGAAGAAGTGACAATTACTATCCAGTATTTCCTGATGATATTATTCTTTCTCATTCAAATGATAGATTAGTTGCACAACGCCAGAGGAGAATGTTCTTGTATTAACCATTTTTAAATTCAACCT
>NZ_BOSI01000001.1 GCF_018403265.1 Paenibacillus sp. J31TS4 | reverse complement strand
CGGTCGCAAGACTGAAACTCAAAGGAATTGACGGGGACCCGCACAAGCAGTGGAGTATGTGGTTTAATTCGAAGCAACGCGAAGAACCTTACCAGGTCTTGACATCCCCCTGACCGGTTCAGAGATGAGCCTTTCCTTCGGGACAGGGGAGACAGGTGGTGCATGGTTGTCGTCAGCTCGTGTCGTGAGATGTTGGGTTAAGTCCCGCAACGAGCGCAACCCTTGATCTTAGTTGCCAGCATTCAGTTGGGCACTCTGAGATGACTGCCGGTGACAAACCGGAGGAAGGTGGGGATGACGTCAAATCATCATGCCCCTTATGACCTGGGCTACACACGTACTACAATGGCCGGTACAACGGGCAGCGAAACCGCGAGGTGGAGCGAATCTTAGAAAGCCGGTCTCAGTTCGGATTGCAGGCTGCAACTCGCCTGCATGAAGTCGGAATTGCTAGTAATCGCGGATCAGCATGCCGCGGTGAATACGTTCCCGGGTCTTGTACACACCGCCCGTCACACCACGAGAGTTTACAACACCCGAAGTCGGTGAGGTAACCGCAAGGAGCCAGCCGCCGAAGGTGGGGTAGATGATTGGGGTGAAGTCGTAACAAGGTAGCCGTATCGGAAGGTGCGGCTGGATCACCTCCTTTCTATGGAGTATCCGCATCGGTGAGATGCGATACAAATATCGGTTTGTTACTCACTCGTGTTCAGTTTTGAAGGGGCAGCCACCCTGGTTTTACCCAACCAAGAGAAGAAGTGCTCACTGGTCCCAGCAGCCGGTGGGTGCTTTTTTTATTTGTTCAGACGGCTCTCAGCGGAACGACAAGAACGCCCCCTGTGCCTTTGGAGTATTATCCAAAGGACAGGGGGCGTTTCTGCGTTAAGGCGTCAGCAGCGCGCGGGCATCCCGCAGCAGGATCGAGGCGGCATCGGCGGCGACTTGCTTGCCGCTCAGTGCCTCGACCTCATGAACGAGGGCAGCCCAATCGGCATGCTCGGCTTTTTTGACCAGGCTGTTCAGGATGCCGGGCTGGCTCACCTGTCCGGACTGGCCGAAACGGGCGAGAAGAGCGAGGAGACTCTCTTGGGTGGCCCGCGTTTCAAAAGTTGCAGTCGATTCCCTGCGATTGCCTGCCAGATCGACGGCGGTGACATGCAAGGTATGGGTCCCTAGCGGGAGAAGATAAAGGGAGAGCTTCTCTCCCGGCTGCACAGGCTGGCCGTCAAGCGTGATCCGCAGCAAACCGGCATCGACGCCGGCTTGCTCGTCAGTCGCTTCGACCTGTACATCGAGCTCTTCGCTATCGGGGTGTACACCCGAGACAGGGGAGGCTACAGTGATCACAGGCGGCGTGCGGTCAAGCCGAAACGCAAGCGTGCGGGCGTCTTCCGTGTGGCCGGCCTGATCGGAAGAACGATATTGCACGGCATAAACTCCGTCCTGCGTAAACGCAAGAGGCGAGGTGTAGCGCTGCCAGCTGGCGCCCTGGTCTAGGCTGTAGACCGTCTCGGTTACGCCGGAACGGTCATCGGTGGCTTCGAGCTGGACTGTCACGGGAACGGTGTGCCAGCCGTTCTCACCATTCGGTTCCGACGGCTGGAGAGAAGCCGTCGTGACCGGAGGCGCCTCGTCAGCCGGCTCCATGCCGGGCGGCGTATATTTCCACAGCGTCGTGTCGTTGTCCGAGAAATACAGGTGGCCGGACGCGTCGATATTCAAGTAGTTTCCGTAGCTTCCGTTCAGCATGACGAACTCGAGCGTCTCCGGCTTAACCATGAAGAATTGGCCGCGGGACGTACCATACAGATTGCCGTCGGGTGCGAATCTCAGGAAGCCCCACGTCCAGGTGGTCCCGCTGGCGCTGTATCTTCTCAACTTGGCAATTTTGGAGACGACCTTACGTGAAGCGGTATCGAATTTGAAGATCATATCCTCGGCTACCCCCCACAGGGAGCCGTCCGGAGCGATGGTGAGACCGGTGACGCCTTTGCGACCCGAAACCGGAATGGTCTCAAACACCTTGCGTTTCGTAGCCGGGTCGAACACGACCAGCTTGGCGTTCGTCTCGGTCGGTCCGCTTGTGCCGAGCCCGCCGTAGACGGTCGTGCCGACGTAAACGAGGCCGTCCTTGTATGCGAGCGAGATGACGCTCTGGTTCAGGGCCAGATTGCGGAATACCTCCAGCCGGCCAGTGGCAAAGTCATACATGGCGAGCGCTCCCTGCAGCGAGGTCGTGTTGGGAACGGTTCCGACAAACAGCCGGTCGTGTTCCTCGTCATAGACCATGGCGAACGGACGGTCCTGGTCGTAAGCGCGAAGATCGAATAGCTGGCGGGGATTTTGCGCAGAGAAGGGCTGGTTCGGGTCGTATTCGAGAACACGGCCGCCAGCGTAGGCGCCGAGCAGCAGTTTGCCGTTCCGAATGGCGGAGGATTCGATCTGTCCGAGAGGATTCGTCTCCGACACGGCGCCGGTGGCGGGATCGTAGGACGTGAAGCCGGACATGTAACCGGCTGCATAGATCTTGCCCTCGGTCCCTTGATGAATGCTCTGAATAAGAATCGGAGCGCCCTCGTATTGGACGGGCTGCACGGCGGTCCGGCCCGTATCCTGGTTGTAATACATCACATTGCCGTAAGAGCCGAGGCCGACGAACGTTTGTCCGGGCCACTCCGGACTCTGCAGGTCGACGAACCGACCGTCTTGGAAGTTCACGCCCCCTTCGACCTTCGCCACGAGCTCCGACGAGCGGGAGGCCGAATCATAGGCATAGAAATTAGCGCCTAGGGTGAAGAGGACGCGGCCGGGTTGGCCCGGAATCGCGGCGACTTGGCCGGAATGGATGTCCATGCCTGCGGGGTCGTAGTAGTCGATGGTATCGTCCGGGCGGACGACGAGCAAATCGCCGTTGCTGAATTTGACGAACAATCGGTCCTCCTCGAAATCCATACCGTAAGGCCAAGCGTAGGAGTCGCCGCCTCCGGGAATGAGCGTGGAGAGCAGCCCCTTCTTCGAGCCGTCGGGACCGATCTTGTAGATCCGGCTCTTCGTCCCTCCGGCGCCGGCGTACAGGACATTCCGCTCCGCATCGTAGGCGAGGGAGCGCAAATATTTCTCCTCCGGATCCGGACGGCCGAGGTCCTGGATCGCTCCGGCAGCCGGATCGTATTCGTACAGACGGCCCCCGGGGTACGTGCCCGCGAAGATTTTGCCGTTCGGTCCAGCTACCATGGAGAACACGTGGGTTTCGCTGCCGAACTGGCCTAAGTAATCGAACTGCTTGGTGCCGGGATTGTACCGGTACAAGCCGCCGTTGTAATGCGTGCCGATGTAGACCTGGCCGTCGGTCGCCACCTTCACGCCCCAGGCTGCCTCCACGCCCGGCATCGGATAGGTGCCGAGTACTTCCCGGCTCAGGGCGTCGATGACCGCGAAGACGGTCGGCGTCTCTCCCCGGCCTTTGAAGACCGAATAGAGGACGGGCTTGCCGTTCTCGCTGCCGATCGCAGAGTCCTCATTGATCATTCCCTTAACGATGCCGCCGATTCGTTCAAAGGTGCCTGTGCGATTCGGCTCAATGCCGACGGCATCCGCGTAGCCGCGGGTTACCCCGGCCCCCGAGGAGTACAGCAGGACCGTGCCGGTAACGGCTTTGTCCGGGACGACGGCGGACACAGCGTTTTTGGCCCAGGCTCCGTCGGTGGGGGTCAGCCAGTTGGCGGCTTCCCCGATTTTGGTTCCGTTCGCATCGAAGAAACGGATATACAGCGCCATGGAACCGGTTTCAACTTTCATCATCGCGGACACCGAATAGCCCGCGGCGGGCGTGACGGCAAACGGGGTGCTTTCCATGCCGAGCGGGTGCACGGCGCTGCGGTCGTCCAGCAGCAGGCTTCTTGCTCCTTCATACTTCTCGGCAGTAGATGCTACGGCAGTATTCTCGGCAATGCCGACGCCGAACGACCGCGTCCAGCCGGATAGGCCGTCGGCTTCCTCGAAGCCCGGATTGAAGACGGCCGGAGGCGGCGGTTCTTCGGCGGCGGAAGCGCTGCCGCCGCCAAGCGGAAGCAGAGAGGTGACCAGGGCGAGCGAGACGGCGGAAAACATCCATCGACGGTACCAGGACATACAGAACTCACTCCTATCAAGGATAATTGTGATGTACATCTGACTCACATCCTGATTGTATGTAGGATGAGTGACAGAGTCAATCACAGATTTCCAACTATTCCAAATAGTTGGAATCGTTTGCGGATCCGGGTTGCTTGAATCTCCGGTCGGCGTCCGGTATCTTGGAAGTACAATCGGCGGCCTGTCTAGTAGCAGGGGAGGTTGCGGCTGGACAGGCCGGCAAAGGATGCAAGGAACGGATGCTGCCCGGCGCGGAGTCATCCATCAGGAGGAGACGAATGGAAGCAGGAAACAAGGGCAGAGGGAACGAAAAGCAGAGCCGCAAAACGTTTCGCCGGCGGCTGGACGACATGATCCGGACGCTCCGGGGCGAGATTTTGACGGGGCAGCGCCGGGACGGGGAGTTTTTGCCGTCCGAGCGGGAGCTGGCCGTCCACTTTCAATTGAGCAACAAGCTGGTGCGGGCCGGACTTGAGGAGCTTGTGGCGGAAGGGCTGATCCAGAAGCTGCCTCGCGTCGGCAACCGGGTCCAGGTCCCGCCCTCCGGCCAGCCGGTCCGGATCCGGTTCGGGTACCACTCTACGCTTGAAAGCGACGTGGAGATGGAGCGGCTGCTCGACGGGTTCCACGCGGCTCATCCGGGAATTCGGGTACAGCCGCTCCCCATCTCTTTCCATAACTACCACGAGACCGTGACCGAGTATATGGAGGCGGGGCTGCTGGATGTCGTGACCATGAACTACAACAATTACGAACGGTTCCGAAGCCAGGGCAGTCTCGCGATGCTGGAGCCGCTCGAGCCGGACGAACGGATCTTTCCGTTTCTGTCCGAAGCTTTTCGGCAGGAAGGGGCGGCCTACGCGCGGCCCTTTGTCTTCAGCCCCCTGATTCTCTGCTACAACCTGGACCATCTTGCGGAGAAAAAGGTGCGCTGGCCCCGAGAGCCGATGGAATGGCACACCTTGATCCGGCTCGCTTCCCGGCTGACCGTGGAGAACGAGCGGTTCGGGTTTTATTTTTTCCTGTTGTCCATCAACCGCTGGCCGGTCTTTCTGCTGCAGAACGGCATGCGCTGGGACGGAAGCGCGGACGGGGCCGCAGAAGCGGTGGAAAGAATCGTCGAAGGGCTGAAGCTGTGCCGGTCCATGATTTATGCGCGGGATACGTTCCCGACCTATCTGTCGGGCAGTGATGCCGATGCCGAGGAGCTGTTCCGGGAGGGTAAGGTGTCGGTTATTATGACTTCCTACTTTGCCCTCAACCGGCTGCGGGGTTCGGGGGTCCGGTTCGACGTGGCGCCTCTTCCGGGCGGCCGAGAGGACAAGACCATTCTCATGACGATCGGGCTGGCGGTGAATGGACGGAGCGAAGAGAAGGTCGCGTCCCGGACGCTCGTCGATTATCTGGTATCGGACCGGACCCAGGCTGAGATCGGCCAGCTAACGTTCAGTCTGCCTGCCGTTCGGGAGGCGGCGGAATCGGAGAGTCCCGGGCACCCGGAGCGCCCTCCGCATTTTCGGATGTTCGAGGAGCGGACGGATACATTCCGGCTCATCACCGAGCTGAATCTCTCGCTGGCGCAGCTCGAGGCGGTGATGAAAGAAGCGCGGCTCTATTGGGCCAAGCTGCTGAGCGAACAGGCGCTCAAGCGGCGGCTTGCCGAGCTTCTGCTTGCCAGATAGCCTCCGAATGGGTAAGGAAGTACGAGGACGAACGGGTACGAGCGGGAACGGAAGCGCAAATGGATAAAAAACGAACTTTAATGAAGGAACAATTTTATAATGTTCGTCTTTTGTTGACATAGCATGGGATCTCCTGCTATTATAAAGAGGCAAACGAAGAATTATCGGATACCTACAGCAAAATATGACTCGTATATCGTCGGGGATATGGCCCGACAGTCTCTACCCAAAAGCCGTAAAGTTTTGGACTACGAGTCGGAAATGCCGTGAAGGAAAGGCCGCAGCCGCCCTTCTTTCCTGCCTCTTCGGCCGATTGTCGCCGGAGGGGGCATGGAAGACTCGATTGTCCGTCGATATAGGGGATGGTTCGCGGCCTTTTTCTGTTTGTCCGGAGACTCTCCGGGCATGGCGGAACAGGCGGATCGCATCCGAAGCTAGCGGAACCGCACTTAACCAGGAACAGGAGAGAGGCCAATGACAGCCAAGGTCGGAGTGATCATGGGAAGCCAGTCGGACTGGGAAACGATGAAGCATGCTTGCGAGGTGCTGGAGGAGTTGGAGGTGCCCTATGAGAAGCGGATCGTGTCGGCGCACCGGACGCCGGATTTGATGTTCGACTATGCGGAGTCGGCGATTGCCCGCGGGCTTGGTGTCATCATCGCCGGCGCCGGCGGCGCGGCCCATCTGCCGGGTATGGTCGCAGCCAAGACGGTGCTGCCGGTCATCGGGGTGCCGGTCCAGTCGGCGGCCTTGAACGGCCTCGATTCGCTCCTCTCGATTGTCCAGATGCCGGGAGGCATTCCGGTTGCGACGGTAGCCATCGGCAAGGCGGGCGCAACGAACGCCGGCCTGCTCGCGGCCCAGCTGCTCGGCGTCACCGATCCGGAGCTGCAGCGCCGCGTCCAGGAGCGCCGGGACCGCATCAGCCGGTCCGTGCTCGAAAGCGGGGAGCCGCAATGAGCCGGGCGGAGAGAGCGGCTGAGCGGGAAAGCGGAGTGAAGGCGGCGGACAGCCGGACGATTCTGCCGGGCAGCACGATCGGCGTGCTGGGCGGCGGCCAGCTCGGCCGGATGCTGGCGCTGGCCGGGCGCGCCATGGGCTACCGCTTCGTGACGCTGGAGCCGACCGCCGACAGCCCATGCGGCCAGGTGGCCGACCGCCAGCTGACGGCGGCCTACACGGACCAGGCTGCGGCAGAGGAGCTGGCGCGGCTGTCGGACGTCATCACGTACGAGTTCGAGAACGTGGACGCCGGGGTGGCGGCCATGCTCGAGAGCGCCTCGTACGTGCCGCAGGGCAGCCGGCTGCTCTACACGACGCAGCATCGGCTCCGCGAGAAGCGGGCGATCGAGGCGGCGGGCGTGCAGGTTGCGCCTTACGCCGAGATCCGCAGCCTGGAGGAGCTCAGGGAAGCCGTCGGACGCTTCGGCACACCATGCGTGCTCAAGACTGCGACCGGCGGCTACGACGGCAAAGGGCAGTGGGTCATCCGGGCGGAGAAGGAAGCGGAAGCCGCCTACGAGGAGCTGAGCCGGGCCGGAACCGAGCTGGTGCTCGAGCAGTTCATCCGCTTCGAGCGCGAGCTGTCGGTCATCGCGGCGCGGAGCCCGCGCGGCGAGGTGAGGACGTTCCCCGCCGCGGAGAACGTCCACGTGGACAACATTCTTCATCTCTCTATCGTGCCCGCCGCGGCACCGGGCGATGTGCTCGCCCGGGCGGAGCAGATGGCGGCCCGCATCGCCGAAGCGCTCGGCGTCGTCGGCCTGCTCGCGGTTGAGCTGTTCCAGACCGCGGACGGCACGCTGTACGTGAACGAGCTGGCGCCGAGGCCGCACAACTCCGGCCATTACACGATGGAGGCATGCAAGACGTCGCAGTTCGAGCAGCATGTGCGGGCGATCTGCAACCTGCCGCTCGGGTCGACGGAGCTGATGACTCCGGTCGTTATGGTCAACGTGCTCGGCCAGCATGTCGAGCCGCTGCTCGAATGGCTGGGGAAGCAGTCGGAGGAGACGCCGGACGTGGCGGTCAAGGTCCATCTGTACGGGAAGCGGGAAGCGAAGACCGGCCGCAAGATGGGCCACGTCAATCTGCTGGCCGCACGGACGGAGGAGGCACTCGCCTGGGTCGAGCGGACGGGCATTTGGCGGGACCGGAGCCGGTAATCCGGATACGCAGGCGGACGAAACGGACGAATCGCCGGCGGGACTGATAGACAGACCCGAGAGCCGGCAGGATAATAGAAGAGAAGGACCGGACAGGCGCTGCGGGAGGTATCTTTTCTCAAGAAGTGCACAGCGCGCCGGAGCCGGCAAAATTACTACTGACGGAGGGACTACCCGATATGATCGAACGTTACACCCGCCCGGAGATGGCGGCCATCTGGACCGAACAGAACAAATTTCAAGCCTGGCTGGAAGTGGAGGTTCTCTCCTGCGAAGCCTGGAGCGAGCTCGGCGTCATTCCGAAGGAGGACGTAGCCAAGCTGCGGGAGAACGCCCGCTTCGACATTGACCGGATCTACGAGATCGAGCAGGAAACCCGCCACGATGTCATCGCGTTCACCCGTGCCGTATCCGAATCGCTCGGGGAGGAACGCAAGTGGGTGCACTACGGGCTGACCTCCACCGACGTCGTCGACACGGCGCTTGGCTATCTGCTTCTTCAGGCGAACGCGATTCTCGAGAAGGACCTCGAGCGGTTCATCGGGATTTTGCGGGATAAGGCGATCGCCTACAAGGATACCCCGATGATGGGCCGCACGCACGGCGTCCATGCGGAGCCGACGACGTTCGGACTGAAGATGGCGCTGTGGCACGAAGAGATGAAGCGGAACCTCGAGCGGTTCAAGTTCGCGGCGGACGGTGTCCAGTACGGCAAAATCTCGGGCGCCGTCGGCACCTACGCCAACATCGACCCGTTCATCGAGGAATATGTGTGCGGCAAACTCGGCACCAAGCCGGCGCCGATCTCGACCCAGACGCTGCAGCGCGACCGGCATGCGGAATACATGGCGACGCTGGCGCTGATCGCCACCTCGCTCGACAAATTCGCCACCGAGATCCGCGCCCTGCAGAAGAGCGAGTTCCGCGAGGTCGAAGAGCCGTTCGCGAAAGGCCAAAAAGGTTCGTCGGCGATGCCGCATAAGCGCAACCCGATCGGCTGCGAGAGCATCAGCGGCTTGTCCCGCGTCATCCGCGGCCATATGGTGTCGGCTTACGAGAACGTGACACTTTGGCACGAGCGTGACATCTCGCACTCCTCGGTTGAGCGCATCATCCTGCCGGACGCCACGACCCTGCTGAACTACATGCTGAACCGGTTCGGCAACATCGTGAAGAACCTGACCGTGTTCCCGGAGAACATGAAGCGCAATATGCAGTCCACGTACGGCGTACCGTTCTCGGGCCGCGTCATGACCAAGCTGATCGACAAGGGCTGGAGCCGGGAAAAGGCATACGACACCGTGCAGCCGAAGGCGATGCAGGCGTGGGAGCAGCAGCGCTCGTTCCGCGACATCGTCGAGAACGACCCGGCCATCCGCGAGGAGCTGAGCATGGATGAGATCGCCGACTGCTTCGATCCGAGCTGGCATCTGAAGCATGTGGATACGATTTTCCGCCGGCTGGGCTTAAGCGGATAGGATAGCGGCAAGGAGACAGAACATTTCGGGGAGGCGAAACCGTGACGACATCAACCGCGCTGGAAACGGCTGTCGATCTGGTCAAAGCACCGCTGCTCTATAAGGGCAAGGTGCGCGAGCTGTACGATCTAGGAGAGCATTACCTCATTGTCGTGACCGACCGCATCTCGGCGTTCGATTACGTGCTGAAGCCGGCCGTTCCGCACAAGGGCGAGGTGCTGAACCAGCTGAGCCGGTTCTGGTTCGATCTGACCAAGGAGCTCCAGCCCAACCATGTCGTGCATACGGATGTGGAGCGGCTCGGAGACCTCGTCACCGAGCCGGACCGTCTCCGGGACCGGATCATGGTCACCCGCAAGGCCGAGCGCATCGATATCGAGTGCGTCGTCCGGGGGTACCTGACCGGGGGCGGCTGGCGGCAGTACGAGCAGACGGGAGAGGTCAACGGCCACCAGCTGCCCGAGGGGCTGCGGAAGAACGCCAAGCTAGAGGAACCGATCTTCACGCCGGCGGCCAAAAACGACGTCGGGCATGACGAGGACATTCCGATCGCCCGAATGAAGGAACTCGTCGGCGCCGAGCTGACGGAGGAGCTGGCGGAGCGCAGCGTCAAGCTGTACGCCTTCGCCCGGGACTACTGCGACAAGCGCGGCATTCTCCTCGCCGACACGAAGTTCGAATTCGGCCTGCTGGACGGCCAAGTCATCCTGATCGACGAGGTGTTCACGCCTGATTCGTCGCGCTTCTGGGCGAAGGAAAACTACGCGCTGGACATCGAGATCGACAGCATGGACAAGGAACCGGTCCGGACGTACCTGGCGGGCTCAGGCTGGGACAAAAACAGCGAGCCGGCGCCGCTGCCGGACGACGTCGTCACCGCGACTTCGGAGAGGTACCGGGACATTTGGCGGAGGCTCACGGAGCAGCGCTAGACACATAGTTAGGTAGATAGATAGATACAGGCGCCGGCAGGAAGTTAGGGAGCCGGACCGGCGTCCGGAGGAGCAGGACCAGCAGGAACCGGGGACATCCCCCGCCGAGACTGCGGAGAGAACATGACGCGGCAGCAGGAGAGAGGGCAACCGGAGCGGCCACCCGCCGCATCGGAACGTACAGAAGCCATTAGGAGGACGATGGGCAATGATCAAAGCGACCGTATACGTAACGATTAAGGAAAGCGTGTTGGATCCCCAGGGCAACGCCGTACAGGGATCGCTGCATGCGATGGGATTCTCGGACGTGAGCAAGGTCCGCATCGGCAAGTATCTGGAAGTGGAACTGAACACCGACGACCGCGGCGAAGCGGAGGAGCAGCTGAAGGCGATGTGCGAGAAGCTGCTTGCCAACACGGTTGTAGAGGATTACCGGTTCGAGCTGAACTAGAGCCGGCTGCCGGATAGGGCGCAGGCAAGCACTTGAGGGAGGGTTCTCACCATGAACTTTGCGGTTCTTGTATTTCCGGGCTCCAACTGTGACCTGGATTGTTATAAAGCGGTCGAGGAAACGATCGGTCAGAAGGTCGACTACGTCTGGCATACGGAGACGGACCTGTCGAAGTATGATTGCATCATCGTGCCGGGGGGCTTCTCCTACGGCGACTACCTTCGGTGCGGCGCGATCGCCCAGTTCGCACCCGTCATGGGCGCGCTCAGCGAGGCGGCCAAACAGGGTAAGTATATTTTGGGCATCTGCAATGGGTTCCAAATTTTGACGGAGGCGCGCCTTCTGCCGGGAGCGCTGCTGCGCAACCGGTCGCTCAAGTTTCTCTGCCATCAGACGCCGCTTGTTGTCGCCAACGCGAACACACCGTTCACGTCCGATTACAAAGAGGGCGAAGTGATCGACATTCCGATCGCCCACGGCGAAGGCAACTACTACTGCGACGAGGAGACGCTCAAGGAGCTTCAGGAGACGAACCGGATCGTGTTCCGGTATGCCGGCAACCCGAACGGCTCGGTCGACGACATCGCCGGCATCTGCAGTGCGGACGGCCGGATTCTCGGCATGATGCCGCACCCGGAGCGTGCGGTTCACGAGCTGCTCGGCTCGGAGGACGGCAAACGGATGTTCACATCGATTCTCAAGACTTGGAGGGATCAACATGACGCAGCAGCTGTCCGCTAAAGAACCGAACGCCGAACAGATCGCCGAGCAGCAGCTCTACAAGCAGATGGGCGTAACCGACGAGGAATACGGCAAAATCTGCGGCTTCCTCGGCCGTAAGCCGAACTATGTGGAGATCGGCGTGTTCAGCGTTATGTGGTCGGAGCACTGTTCCTACAAGAACTCCAAGGTCGTGCTGAAAAAGTTCCCAGTGACCGGCCCCCGCGTTCTGATGGGTCCTGGCGAAGGCGCCGGGATCGTCGACATCGGAGACAACCAGGCAGTCGTGTTCAAAATCGAGAGCCACAACCACCCGTCCGCGGTCGAGCCGTACCAAGGCGCAGCCACCGGCGTCGGCGGCATTATCCGCGACATCTTCTCGATGGGCGCGCGCCCGGTCGCTCTCCTGAACTCGCTGCGATTCGGCAAGCTCGGCGGCAGCCGCGTGAACTACCTGTTCGAGAACGTCGTCGGAGGCATTGCCGGCTACGGCAACTGCATCGGTATTCCGACTGTCGGCGGCGAGATCATGTTCGACGAGAGCTACGAGGGCAACCCGCTCGTCAACGCGATGTGCGTCGGCCTCATCGATCATGACAAAATCCAGAAGGGCGTCGCCCAGGGCGTCGGCAACCCGGTCTTCTACGTCGGACCAGCGACGGGACGCGACGGCATTCACGGCGCGACGTTCGCATCCGAAGAAATTTCGGAAGAGTCGGAAGCGAAGCGGACCGCGGTCCAGGTCGGCGATCCGTTCATGGAGAAGCTGGTGCTGGAGGCGTGCCTCGAGCTGATCGACTCCGGCATCGTCGTCGGCATTCAGGATATGGGCGCAGCGGGTCTCACCTGCTCGAGCGCCGAGATGGCGAGCAAGGCGGGCAACGGCATGGAGCTGTATCTCGACGAGGTTCCGCAGCGCGAGGAGGGTATGACCCCTTACGAGATGATGCTGTCGGAATCGCAGGAGCGGATGCTGTTCGTCGTCAAGCCGGAGCACGAAGGCCAGGCCAAGGCGATCTTCGAACGCTGGGGCCTGCACTGCGCCAAGGTCGGCAAAGTAACCGACGACGGCAGGCTGCGGCTCGTTCACCGCGGCGAGGTGGTCGGCGACATGCCGGTTACCGCACTCGTGGATGAGGTGCCGATGTACCACAAGCCGTCCCGCGAGCCTGAGTATTACCGCGCAGGCGCTTCCGTTGACACGGCTGCTTACCCGGAAACGACCGATGTGCTCGGTGCGCTCAAGCAGGTTCTCGCTTCGCCGACCGTGGCGAGCAAGGAATGGGTTTACAACCAGTACGATTACATGGTCCGTACCAGCACCGCCGTACGGCCGGGCTCGGATGCGGCTGTCGTGACCGTGCCGGGGACACGCAAGGCGCTGGCCATGACGACCGACTGCAACGGACGCTTCGTCTACCTCGATCCCGAGGTCGGCGGACGGATCGCCGTCAGCGAGGCGGCGCGCAACATCGTCTGCTCCGGCGCTGAGCCGCTGGCGATTACCGACAACCTGAATTTCGGCAGCCCGGAGAAGCCGGAGATCTTTTGGCAGCTCGAAAAGGCCGTCGACGGGATGGCCGAGGCGTGCCGTGAGCTGAACGCGCCGGTCATCGGCGGCAACGTGAGCCTGTACAACGAGAACGCCAAGGGTGCGATCTATCCTACGCCGGTCGTCGGTATGGTCGGCCTCTTGACCGACATCGACCATATTACGACGCAGAGCTTCAAGCGCGAGGGCGACGTCATCCTGCTGCTCGGCGACACCAAGGCCGAGCTCGGCGGCAGCGAGTTCCAGTCGGTCGTGCTCGGCCGGGTCGAAGGACGCCCGCCGCAGCTTGATCTGGCGGTGGAGAAGCGCCTTCTGGACGGCGTTCTCGAGGCGATCCGCGGCGGGCTCGTCAGCTCGGCGCACGATCTGTCCGAGGGCGGCCTCGCCGTAGCGCTGGCGGAGTGCTGCATGAGCGGCCAGCTGGGCGCTTCCGTGTCGCTCGACACAGAGCTTCGCGCCGATCAGGCGCTGTTCAGCGAGAGCCAGTCGCGCATTCTGCTGAGCGCTTCGCCGGACAAGGCGGAGGAGCTCACGGAGCTGCTCCGGACCCATGGCGTGCCGGTACGCAGAATCGGCGCCGTCCAAGGCAGCGAGCTGGCCGTCCAAGTGAACGGAGAGGAGATCCTCCGGTCGCCGGTCGATGAGCTGACCCGAATTTGGAAGGATGCGATCCCATGTCTCATGAACGTATAAGCCCGAGCCCGCTGTGGCAGGGCAGCTACTATAACGAAGGCATAGAGGCGGGCTTCGACAAGCTGAAGGAAGAATGCGGAGTGTTCGGCGTCTACGGGCATCCGGAGGCGGCTGCGCTGTCCTTCTTCGGCCTGCATGCCCTTCAGCATCGCGGCGAGGAGAGCGCCGGCATCTGCACGACCGACGGCAGCGAGTTCTACTACCACCGCGACATGGGCCTCGTCAAGGAAGTGTTCGACCAGGATCGGATCGACTCGCTCAAGGGCTCAACGGCCATCGGGCACGTTCGCTATTCGACCTCCGGGGCGAGCCGGCTGCAAAACGCGCAGCCGCTCGTCTTCAAGTACCGGGGCGGCGACCTGGCGATCGCGACCAACGGCAACATCGTGAACGCGGGAGAGATCCGCGAGGAGCTGGAGCGCGAGGGCTCGATTTTCCAGACGACGAGCGATACGGAGGTCGTCATTCACCTCATCGCGCGTTCCCGCCAGTCTTCGGTCGAGGAGGCGGTTGAGGAGGCGCTCAAGCGGATTGTCGGCGGCTTCGCGTTCCTCATCATGGTGAACGACAAGCTGTTCGTCGCCCGTGACGCGCACGGCCTCCGGCCCCTCGTTATGGGGCGTCTCGGCGACGCGTACGTCTTCGCCTCGGAGACGTGCGCTTTCGAGACGGTCGGCGCGGCCTACGTCCGCGACATTGAGCCCGGCGAGCTGCTCGCGTTCGACGGGGGCACGATGAAGGAAAGCCGCTTCGCCGTCATGGAGCGCCGGGCGCTGTGCGCGATGGAGTACATTTATTTTTCCCGCCCCGACAGCGATCTTGATGCGGTCAATCTTCATACGGCGCGCAAGAATATGGGCCGCCAGCTCGCGATGGAGGCGTTCATCGACGCCGACGTCGTCACCGGGGTGCCGGATTCCAGCATTTCGGCCGCCATCGGCTACGCCGAGCAGACTGGCATTCCGTACGAGCTCGGCCTGATCAAGAACCGCTACACCGGGCGCACGTTCATCCAGCCGAGCCAGGAGCTGCGGGAACGCGGCGTCAAAATGAAGCTGAGCGCGGTCCGCAAAGTCGTCGAGGGCAAGCGGGTCGTCATGCTCGACGATTCCATCGTCCGGGGCACGACGAGCTTGCGCATCGTCAACATGCTGCGCGAGGCGGGGGCCGCTGAGGTGCATGTGCGGATCACTTCTCCGCCTTACATGAACCCGTGCTTCTACGGCATCGATACGCCGAGCCGCGAGGAGCTGATCGCGTCGAGCAAGTCGGTGGAGGAGATTCGGAAGGCCATCCATGCCGATTCGCTGCATTTTTTGAGCAAGGCGGGCCTCATGGAGGCGCTCGGGCGCCCGGCCGGCGAGTACAACGGCGGAATGTGCACGGGCTGCTTCGACAACGATTATCCGACCCGGGTCGATTACGGAAGTGCGTCGGGCTGCGGCTGTTAACGGTAGGAATGGTTTATCCGGCATAAGGTTAACCAGGGAAATAGACGAGGAGGGTACCCATTGTCAGAGGCGTACAAGCAAGCGGGAGTCGATATTGCGGCAGGGAACGAAGCGGTCGAACGGATGAAGAAGCATGTTAAGCGCACCTTCCGGCCGGAGGTGCTGACGGGCCTTGGCGGGTTCGGAGCGCTGTTCGGGCTGGACAAGAGCAAATATGAGGAGCCGGTGCTGGTCTCCGGTACGGACGGCGTCGGCACCAAGCTGAAGCTGGCCTTCGCGATGGATAAGCACGATACGATCGGGATCGACGCGGTCGCCATGTGCGTGAACGACATCGTCGTACAGGGAGCGGAGCCGCTGTTCTTCCTCGATTATCTGGCCAGCGGCCGGATCGTGCCGGAGAAGATCGAAGCAGTCGTCAAGGGCATCGCCGATGGCTGCGAGCAGGCCGGCTGCGCCCTCATCGGCGGAGAGACCGCCGAGATGCCGGGCATGTACCAGGACGGCGAGTATGATATCGCCGGCTTCACGGTCGGCATCGTCGACAAGGCCAAGATCATCGACGGCAGCACGATTCGTCCGGGAGACGCCGTGATCGGATTCGCGTCCAGTGGCGTGCACAGCAACGGCTTTTCGCTCGTCCGCCGTCTTTTGCTCGAGGAGAAGGGGTACCGGCTGGATGAGCCGCTCGAGGCGCTCGGCGGGGCCAAGCTCGGCGACGTGCTGCTTGAGCCGACGCGGATTTACGTCAAATCCGTACTCGCTCTTCTTCAGCAAGTGGGCATCAAGGGGATGGCGCACATTACGGGAGGCGGCTTCCTCGAGAACATCCCGCGGGTGCTTCCGGAAGGCGTGAACGCGGAGATCGAGCTGGGGAGCTGGCCGGTACTGCCGGTATTCCGTCTGATGGAGCGGGACGGGGGCCTGACGCAGGACGACCTGTACCGCACGTTCAACATGGGAATCGGCCTCGTGCTCGTGATCGCCGAGGAGGATGCGGAAGAGGTGCTTCGCATTGCCGAGGGGCTGGGTGAGCAGGCTTACCGGATCGGCCGCATCACCGAAGGCTCGCAGGAAGTGACTTTGGCCGGTGGGCCGGCATGACCCGTCCGTTTCCGATCGCCGTCTTCGCATCCGGAGACGGCTCTAATTTTCAGGCGCTCGCGGATGCGGCCGCGGCAGGCAGGCTGGGCGGGGCGGAGATCGCTCTCCTCGTCTGCGACAAGCCGCAGGCGCGTGTCGTAGAGCGGGCTCGGGAGGCCGGGATTCCGTCCTTCGTCTTCCGGCCAAAGGACTATCCGTCCCGCGCCGCGTACGAGGCGGACATCGTCCGGGAGCTCGAGAGCCGCGGCGTAGAGCTCGTCGTGCTCGCCGGGTACATGCGGCTCCTGACGGAAACGCTGCTCACACCCTACGAGAACCGGATCGTCAATGTCCATCCGTCCCTCCTGCCAGCGTTCCCGGGGCTGGACGCGCTCGGTCAGGCGCTCGCCCACGGGGCCAAGGTGACGGGCGTCACCGTCCATTACGTGGACGGCGGGATGGACACCGGCCCGATTATCGCCCAGCGCGCGATTCCGATCGCCGAGGACGATACGGCGGAGACGCTCGCCGAGCGGGTGCACGCGGTTGAGCATGTGCTGTACGGCGAGGCGGTCCGCGTGATCGCCGAGGGGCGCGTCCGTCTGGAGGGCCGCCGCGTCCGGATCGTTCCGGAGGCTTAACCAACGGGAGGACCGGCCGGGAGGCTTTTCGGCGGATGGGAAGTCTGGGCGGCTGCCGCGCGAGCGGCGGCAGGGCGGAGCCGGGGGGCCGTGAGAAGGGCCGCCGGTTGCGTCGTGCAGAAGCATTAAGGTAAGGTACGTGGTAGGCAGACACTGAAGGGGGAAATTCAGATGAGCATTCGCAGAGCGTTAATCAGCGTATCGGATAAAACAGGCATTGTCGAGTTCGCGGAGGCGCTGGCCGCCAAGGGCGTCCAGATCATTTCGACCGGCGGAACGTACAGCCTGCTGAAGGACAAGGGAATCGCCGTCACGAACATTTCGGAAGTGACCGGCTTCCCGGAGATCATGGACGGCCGCGTCAAGACGCTCCATCCCGCCGTACACAGCGGACTTCTCGCCGTCCGGGACAACGAGGAGCATACTCGGCAGCTGAAGGAGCAAGGGCTGGACTACATCGATCTCGTCGTCGTCAATCTGTATCCGTTCGCCCAGACGATCGCCAAGTTCGACGTTACCTACGAGGAAGCGATCGAGAACATCGATATCGGGGGGCCGACCATGCTCCGCTCTGCGGCCAAGAACCATGCGTTCGTCACGGTCGTCGTTGATGCGGCCGATTATGCCCGCGTCATCGAGGAGATCGGGCAGGACGGGGACACGACGCTCGACACCCGCAAATGGCTCGCCGCCAAAGTATTCCGGCACACGGCCGCCTACGACGCGTTGATCGGCGATTACCTGTCCAAGCAGGTAGGCGATCTCATGCCGGAGAAATACACGGTCACCTACGAGAAGGTGCAGAATCTCCGCTACGGCGAGAACCCGCATCAGAAGGCCGCCTTCTACCGCCGTCCGCTCGCGAACGAAGGCAACATCACCACCGCCGAGCAGCTGAACGGAAAAGAGCTGTCCTACAACAACATCAACGATGCGAACGCGGCCCTGCAAATTGTGAAGGAATTCACCGAGCCGGCCGTCGTCGCCGTCAAGCATATGAATCCTTGCGGCGTGGGAATTGGCGAGACGATCGCCGAAGCGTACCAAAAAGCGTTTGACGCTGACCCCGTCTCGATCTTCGGCGGCATCATCGCGGCGAACCGGACCGTCGACAAAGAAACGGCAGCCAAGCTGGCCGAGCTGTTCCTGGAGATCGTCCTGGCGCCAGATTATGAGCCGGAGGCGCTCGAGATTCTGAAGAAGAAAAAGAACCTGCGCGTGCTGAAGCTGGGCGAAGCACCGGTGAAGAAGAACGAGGACCTGCTAGTCACGGCCGTCGAGGGAGGCGTTCTCGTGCAGGACAAGGATACGTTCCAGATCGGCGAGGACCATCTGAACGTCATCACCGACCGCCAGCCGACGGAAGAGGAACTGAAACAGCTGCTGTTCGCCTGGAAAGTCGTCAAGCACGTCAAGTCGAACGCGATCGTGCTTGCCAAGGACGACATGACGATCGGCGTCGGCGCCGGTCAGATGAACCGGGTAGGCGCGGCCAAAATCGCCATCGAGCAGGCGGGAGACAAGGTGCACGGAGCGGTGCTTGCCTCCGACGCATTCTTCCCGATGGGCGATACGCTCGAGATGGCGGCCAAAGCCGGCGTCACGGCGGTCATCCAGCCTGGAGGTTCGATCAAGGACGAGGAGTCGATCAAGGTGGCGAACGAATACGGCATCGCCATGATCATGACCGGCATCCGCCATTTCAAGCACTAGACGTACCACCTATAAGCGAAGGATAGAGGAGGCCATCATGCGGGTATTAGTCATCGGCCGGGGAGGCCGGGAGCATGCGATCGTATGGGCGCTGTCGCGGAGCCCGCGTATCGGGAAGCTGTACTGCGCGCCGGGCAACGCCGGCATCGCGCAGCTGGCGGAATGCGTCGCCATCGCCGAGAACCAGTTCGAGGAGCTGGCGGCGTTCGCCAAGCGGGAGGAGATCGACCTCGTCTTCGTCGGGCCCGACGATCCGCTGTCCGAAGGGATTGTCGACTATCTCGAGGAACGGGGCATCCGCGCCTACGGGCCGCGGCGCAATGCGGCGGAGATTGAGGGCAGCAAGGTGTTCTCCAAGCAGCTGCTCAAAACCTATAACATCCCGACGGCCGCCTACGAGGCGTTCGACGATTACGAGCAGGCGCTCGCTTATGTGCGCAGCCAGCCGCTGCCGATCGTCATCAAAGCGGACGGGCTCGCGGCCGGCAAGGGCGTCATCGTCGCCCAGACGCTCGAGGAGGCCGAGGAAGGGCTGCGGGGCATCATGGTCGACGGGCGGTTCGGCCGCTCGGGCAGCCGCGTCGTCATCGAGGAATTTCTGACCGGCCAGGAAATGTCGCTCCTGTCGTTTGTCGACGGCACAGTCGTGCGGCCGATGGTGCCGTCGCAGGACCACAAGCAGGTCTACGACGGAGACAAGGGGCCCAACACGGGCGGCATGGGCACCTATTCTCCGGTGCCCCATATCCCGGCGTCGGTCGTGGAGGAAGCAATCGAGACGATCGTGAAGCCGACCGCCGAGGCGATGGTCAAGGAAGGGCGTCCGTTCCGCGGCGTCCTCTACGCGGGTCTCATGCTGACCGAGCAGGGGCCCAAGACGATCGAATTCAACGCCCGGTTCGGCGACCCGGAGACCCAGGTGCTGCTGCCGCGTCTCGAGACCGATCTGCTCGAGATCGTGCTCGCCACGCTGGACGGAACGCTCGGCGACCTTGACATCCGCTGGAGCGACGAGGCGGCCGTCTGCGTCATTCTCGCCTCCGGCGGGTATCCGGAGTCCTATCCGAAGGGGCTGCCGATCACCGGCCTGGCCGAAGTGAAGGACGCGCTCGTCTTCCACGCGGGCACCGCCCGCAAGGACGGGGAGATCGTGACCGACGGCGGGCGGGTGCTCGGCGTCGTCGGCCGGGGGCGCGACATAGCGGAGGCCCGGCAGGCGGCTTATGCGGAGGCGGACAAAATCCGCTTCGAGGGCAAGCACTGCCGGACCGATATCGCGAGCAAAGCGCTGCAGGCTTAAGCGCCGGCCCCGCACTAGCCGCATAGCATAACTTGCTTCCAGAGGCGCTGAGGGAAGGCCCTCCGCTCTCTCTATAGAGAGAGGACGCGCGCCGTCAGACCGGGTCGGGGATCTCCCCGCCGGGAGGAACACCGAGCAAGCTGCCCGAGAGGGGCTTGCCGCTATACCGAACAACGCCAGCCGGGGCTCCGTAAGGGAGCCCCCGGCTGGCGTTGCTGTATGCGGGGTATAGGGTTGACCACTTCAATGGGGACGCCGAAAACAGCGAAGTAGCTTCGCGCGGCAGGGACTGTCCCGACGTGGCTAGACGCGCTTCGTCATATGGTCGTACCGGTGGCCGGCAAGCTCCACTTGGCCGTCCACGCGGTAGCCCTGCTTCTCGTACAGCCGTCTGGCGCGCTCGTTGTGCTGCTCGACGATGAGCGCTGCCCGCTCAAAGCCGAGACGTCCCGCCTCGGCCTCGAAGGCGGCCATCAGCTCGCGGGCGATGCCCCGTCCCTGATACGCGGGCGCAACGGCGAGCGAATCGAGGTAGTATTCGCCGGGCCGCGTCTCCCGCGGGAACTGGTGGCCGGGGCTTACGCCGGCGGCTTCCAGGCGGGCGAGCAGCGGGCGATCGAGCTCGTCCACCCGCCCGCCGTCGTAGCAGAGGGCGAAGCCGACGGCGCGGCCTTCCGCCTCGTAGACGAGCGTATTCTCCCAGCTCAACCGGTTGGCCGGCTCGGCGAACAGCTCGCTCATCGCTCCTAGTGCGTCCTCCTCGCTCGAGGTGCCGGTCAGCAGATACGCAATTTCGTCGATGGCGGCGAACAAGAGCGGCATGACCGCTTCCGCATCGCCGGGTTGTCCGCTTCGGATCATGGCAGCAGCCTCCTTTCCGATTGGATTCATCTAGCGGGCATCCTTCCATTGTAACGCTTGTCCCCGTCCCGTTGCAAAGAGTGCGGGACCGCCAAAGGGAATTTGGAGGAGGCGTGCAGCTCTTATGGCGCAATGGGACGGGAAACCCTCCCGGCGGAAGGAATTCCCGCCCCCGCGACGCCCGCTATCGGCAACCGGTTTCCGAATAGCTGTTACAAGCACCGCCGTCTGCCGGCCTGGATCAGTCCCGGCTGTCGTCCGCCTTCTCCGGCGGATAGAGCATGAGTTCCTCTTTGCTGGCGAACACCCGGTACAGAGCGAGCGCCGCCCCCAGATAGAGGGCAAGGGACAGCCAATGGAATTTGATGTACTGCCAGACGGCCTGGAGCATGGGAAGCGCCTCCGTTCGGTGAATTTTGCGGTTATTCTGCCCGAAGGGCAGTTCTTTTATCGTTCTTTCGAGGCATAGGGATAGGCGAGGCCCGTTTCAATTCATCCCGGCTCGGGTAATAAGCGTCGGATAGCGGTCCGTTTCCGTCCGCGCCCCGGCGCCGGAGGCAGGAGGCATTTGCGCTTCCCGGCCCCTTTTCGTTATCATGGAGAGGAACCCGCCGCCTGGCAGCCGAAGGGAGGAATGGCTATGCGGTGAAGATCGGCGTCTGTTTGGAACGGACGGACCGGAGCCAATCGGAGCGGATTCGCTTTGAATGGCGGGAGCAGCCGGACGGCCCGGCAGGAACTGGTACATATCCGCTAGGCGTTGCAACCAACCACTACGAGGACAGAGGTATGCACTTATGAAAAATAACTTTAAAAAATATGTCGAAACAAGCTTCGACCGAATCAAGCAATCCGCGACGCAATTCGTCTCCGACAAGCCGGAGGCCGAAGAAGAGCCGTCGATCGAGCTCGATCCGCACGACTATGAGAGGCTTCGCCAGAAGGCGGCGCGCCAGAACACGACGGTCCAGCAGCTGCTGAACCAGGCGATCCGCAATCTGCTGGAGGACCGCGTCGAGACGGGGACGGCTCCGGCCATCACCGAGCGCCAGCGGGAAGCGAATCCGCTGCTCTTGCTCGACGCCCTGACGGACAAACATGAGACGGATCTGGCATTTCGCTCGCATGCGCCGCATGCGCCGGCGGCCGAACGGACGGGAGTGGAGGAGTCGCTATGAACCAAGAGCAGAGATGGGAATACGAACAGCATGTGTTTCTCGACGAAAGCGCCCTTCGGGCGTTCATGAACGCGGATGATCCGCAATACGCCAAAGCACGCTCCTTTTTCCTCGATCTGCATGATCTGGACCGGTGCTTCCTGACGACGAGCTACATCGTCTTCGATACGCACGAGTGGCTGCGGGACAACTGCGGCTACACCCATGCCGAATACTTCCTGAACGCGATCGAGAAAGCGATCGCGAACGGACGCCTGGCCCTCATCTCGGGCAACGGGCAGCTGGAGCAGGAGGCTAAGAATCTGCTGTCCCAGGTGCCGGATTTCCGGTTCTCCCTCGGAGAAGCGGTGACGGCAGTCGTTATGTTTACATACCGCATTCGAAGAATCTTCACCTTCAACCAGGCGTTTCATAAGCTGCCGACCTTATATGACGAGATCAAGGTTATCCCGAGCATCCAATAGGAGCCTAGCGCAGCCGGACGGGCCGGCTGCGCCTGACCGTTTCGCCTGTGGGGTGCAGGGTTGAATATCCCCTTGGATACTTTCCGCTAACCATTGTCCCACGCCGCTTTGCCGCCAAGAAGAACGGGACGCACCGATCGGGCGTCCCGTTTGTTCTAACCGGTGAAGCCCGCTCGGGGCACGCCGGCCGGCGGCAGGGGAAAGCCTTTTTTGTCGAGGCGGCGAACGCCGTGGAGCATCTTGGAGGAATGACTCACCATTCCGGAACATAGGGTAGACATTGAATCTGGTAGACGAAAGGAGAGACACCCATGCATCAATTGCTGATGGTTCTGCAAAGTCTGCTCGCGCTCGGCTTCATGCTGTCCGGCTTGAGCAAATTGGCGGCGGAGCCTGCGGCCGAGGGTGCGGTTCTTGTCCGTTCCCGTCACCGGTATGCCGCAGGACTCGCCGAGCTCGCCGGAGCAGTCGGCCTGATTGCCGGCATCTGGAATCCGACCGTTGCCGTGCTGGCGGGCCTATGGCTCGGCGCGACGACGTCGCTTGTCCTGTGGGGCTCGGTCCTCCGTCTTAGACAGCCGCTCGTCCGGGCGGCGCTGCCCGCCGTCCTGCTGGCGCTGTCTTTGATCGTGTCCGTCTTTCATTGGACGACGGCCGCCTAAGCGGCCCGTCCAGCCTTACGTTCCTTAATCCTATGCCGATTCCGAACCCCTTATATGCTTCGCAACGCAAAACCGGCTGCGGTCCGCAGGGAAGCGATTCCCATGCAGGCCGCAGCCGGTTTGCTGTCCGCTGCAGAAATTCCCGGTCTTACACGTATGCCGGCTCGGAAGCCGGCGACGGCCGGGAGGAGGGGGGAGCGGGCAGACTTACTTGTTCAGCAGATGCTTGTAGGGTGTATAGTCGATCTGCTGCTTCTCGAGAAAGCTGACGAGGCTCCGGTAATCCCGCGCCGGCGTGGCGCGGATGTAGCCTTCGATGCAGTGAGCGGTGGTGACGTTGTCCTCGCCGCTCTCCAGCGCCACCTCGCCGATCTTGGCGGCGATGGAATGGCGGGCGATGTCGCGGAACGGGGCCGGCACCGGCGAGACGAGCTTCTCGAGCATCTCCTTCGTCTCGTCCGTCCACAGATGGCGGGATTTCTCGACGTAATGGTTCTGCCAGTCCAGCTTGGACATGCCGTCCTGCTTCGGCAGTACCTTTATAAATTTGCGGAACATGAAGAAGCCCCCGATGCTCATGAACACGAGCAGGAAGAAGCCCCAAACTATGATGATCCAGCCGACGTTTCCGGTCATTGTTCGTTCACCTCTTTGATCCTTGGCCGCACAGGGCAATCCTGACGAAATTATACCGCATTCCTAGATTTATTTCGAGTTTATTAGTACAATAAGATGCAGTAAATTTGGGCCGCCCTGCGGCTTATTCGAAAGAGGGATCTGTATGCTCAAGATAGGATCGCACGTCTCGTGCTCGCCCAAGGGGCTTCTCTGCGCCGCGGAGGAAGCCGTCTCTTACGGGTCCAGCACGTTCATGATCTATACCGGCGCACCGCAGAACACCAAACGCAAGCCGATTGAGGAGATGTACGTCAGCGAAGGGCTCGAGGTCATGGAGAGAAACGGCATACCCGAGATTATCGTCCACGCTCCGTACATTATCAATCTCGGCTCTTATAAAAGCAATATCTTCCAGCTCGCGGTGGATTTCCTGCAGAATGAAATTCGCCGGACCCATTACATCGGCGCCAAGAACATCGTGCTACATCCGGGCGCTTTCACGGACAAGGATGCCGAATACGGCATCGGGCGCATTGCCGAGGGGCTGAACGAGGTGCTCGAGGGAATCAAGGAAACCGATGTGAACATCGCGCTCGAGACGATGGCCGGAAAGGGCTCGGAGATTGGCCGCTCGTTCGAGGAGATCGCCTCCATCATCGAGAAGGTCGAGAAAAATGACCGGCTGACCATCTGCTTGGATACGTGCCACATTCACGACGCCGGCTACGACATTGTCCATGACCTGGACGGGGTCCTGGAGGAATTCGACCGGATCATCGGGCTGGACCGCCTCGCCGTGCTTCACCTGAACGACAGCAAGAACCCGCGCGGAGCGGCCAAGGACCGCCATGCGACGATCGGAGCGGGCCACCTCGGCTTCGCCACCTTCCAGAACGTCGTCAATCACGAGAAGCTGCGGCATCTGCCGATGATTCTCGAGACGCCGTGGATCGGAGGCAAGACCGACCAGGGCGAGCGCCCGATGTACGAGGCCGAGATCGCGCTTCTGCGAGGTGACATCGTGCCGAGGTTCGGAATGGAATTCCTGGAGGACGTCGAGAAGCTCCAGCATTTCTTCGGCAAGCGGGATATCGACGCCCGCGACTACGTGCTGAATACGTGGGAGCTGCTGCGTACCGACGCCAAGGCGAAGAAGGAAGACAAGCGCGAGCCGATGGAGCGGCTCTACGATATGGTAGCCGGGGAAGGCCTGTTCCCCGAGCTGACCGAAGAACAGATCAACCACCGGCTGACCGGCTGGTTCGCCGCCAAGACGGCGCTCCAGCTGGCCTGAAGAACCAAGAAGCGACGGTAGTGAGGAGAGAGTCATGAACCAGAAGCCAATGCCTGCGAGCAATCAATCGAAAGCAGCCCGCCGCTCGAACGAGAAGCGCGTCCGGATGCTCATCTCTTGTCCGGACCAGCCCGGTATCGTGGCGGCGGTATCCCGCTTCCTGCACGAGCACGGAGCGAACATCGTCCAATCCGACCAGTATACGATGAACCCCGAAGGCGGGATGTTCTTCATCCGGATCGAATTCGATCTGAACGACCCCGACCGCCGGCTGGAATCGCTACAGCTGGATTTCGAAGAAGTGGTGGCGCAGAAATTCCGGATGGAATGGACAATCCACCGCGCCTCCGTCAAGAAGCGGCTGGCCGTCTTCGTATCCAAGGAGGACCACTGCCTGCTGGAGCTGCTTTGGCAGTGGCAGGCGGGCGATCTGGACGCGGACATCGCGATGGTCATCAGCAACCACCCGGATCTTAAGGACCGCGTCGAGCCGTTCGGCATTCCGTTCCACCACGTGCCGGTGACGGCCGCTACGAAGGAGGAGGCGGAGCGTCGCCAGAAGGAGCTGATCGGCGACGACGTCGACGCCATCGTGCTTGCGCGCTATATGCAGATTCTGTCGCCCAAGTTCTGCGAGCAGTTCCCGAACAAGGTCATCAACATCCACCACTCGTTCTTGCCGGCCTTCGTAGGAGGCAAGCCGTACGCACAGGCGTATAACCGGGGCGTCAAAATCATCGGGGCAACGGCCCATTACGTCACGGAGGAGCTGGACGGCGGCCCGATCATCGAGCAGGACGTGCAGCGCGTCAGCCACCGGGACGATGTCGACAGCCTCAAGCGGATCGGCCGCCACATCGAACGGATCGTGCTCGCCCGGGCGGTCTCGTGGCACGTCGAGGACCGGATCCTCGTTCACAACAACAAAACGGTCGTCTTCAGCTGACGGCCCTTCCAACCGGCTTGCGGGCCGGTTTTTTGTTAAACGGAACAGGCTAATGACGGGAATTGGGAAGTCTATCCGAAGGGGACGCAGGGACAAACCGTCCTGGTCTTTCTGCCGGCGGGTTTTTGGCGCAAATAGCTTTCGCCAAGCAACGCCAAAAAGTAGCAAAGGCGTGCCCGGAATGGTAAACTATAAGAATGAGGAACCAGCGCGTGAGCCCGTGCCCTGCGAGGCGGGAGCGCCGACTGTTAGGAGGAGATTTCATGACAATTGCGAAAAATCTGATTGAGCAGCTCGCCGTCAACACCATTCGTACCTTGTCCATCGACGCCGTCGAGAAGGCCCAATCCGGCCATCCCGGCATGCCGATGGGTTCCGCCCCTATGGCTTATGAGGTATGGGCCAAATTCATGCATCACAATCCGGCCAATCCGCACTGGTTCAACCGCGACCGGTTTGTTCTGTCGGCTGGCCATGGCTCCATGCTGCTGTACAGCCTGCTGCATCTGTTCGGCTACGACCTCTCGCTGGACGAGCTGAAGAACTTCCGCCAGTGGGGCAGCTTGACGCCGGGCCACCCGGAATACGGCCACACGCCGGGAGTAGAAGCGACTACCGGACCGCTTGGGCAAGGCTTAGCGATGTCGGTCGGCATGGCGCTCGCCGAAGAGCATATGTCGGTTGTCTATAACCGCGAGAATTTCCCGGTGATTGATCACTATACATACGTCATCTGCGGCGACGGCGACCTGATGGAGGGCATCAGCAGCGAAGCGGCATCGCTGGCGGGCCATCTGCAGCTCGGCAAGCTGATCGTGCTGTACGATTCGAACAACATTTCGCTCGACGGCGATTTGAATATGGCCTTCTCCGAGAACGTCACGAAGCGCTTCGAGGGCTACAACTGGCAAGTGCTGCACGTGGAGGATGGCAACAACCTGGTCGAGATCCACGAAGCGATCGCCATGGCGCGTGCCGATTACCGGCCGACGCTGATCGAGGTGAAGACGACCATCGGCTTCGGCAGCCCGAACAAGGGCGGCACGTCGGCGGCGCACGGTACCTTCCTCGGCACCGAAGAGGTCAAGCTGACCAAGGATTTCTACGAGTGGCCGGGCAAGGAGGACTTCTATATTCCGGACGAAGTACGCTCGCACTTCGCGGAGCTGAAGGAGCAGGGTGCGCAGAAGGAAGCCGCGTGGAACAAGCTGTTCGCCGATTACAAGGAAGCTCACCCGGAGCTTGCGGCACAGCTCGAGGCGGCGATCAAGGGCGAGCTGCCTGAGGGCTGGGATGCGGGCCTGCCTGTCTATACGCCGTCCGACAAGGCGATCGCTACGCGCAAAGCGTCGGAAAACGCTCTGAACGCGATTGCGGACCGGCTCCCGACGCTGGTCGGCGGCTCGGCGGATCTCGAGTCGTCCACGCTGACGCATATGAAGGCGAGCGGCAGCATGACCGCCGCTTCGATGGGCGAGCGCAACGTCTACTTCGGCGTCCGTGAGTTCGGGATGGGCGCGGCGCTGAACGGCATGGCGCTTCATGGCGGCGTCAAGGCGTACGGCGGCACCTTCTTCGTCTTCTCCGACTACCTGCGCCCGGCGATTCGTCTCGCGGCCATCCAGAAGCTGCCGGTCATCTACGTCTTCACCCACGACAGCATCGGGGTCGGCGAAGACGGACCTACGCACGAGCCGATTGAGCAGCTGGCGGCGCTGCGCTGCATGCCGGGGATGACGGTCCTGCGTCCGGCGGACGGCAACGAGACCAGCCAGGCTTGGCGCTATGCGGTCGCGAACCAGGAAGGCCCGGTAGCGCTCGTGCTGACGCGGCAGGGGCTGCCGCAGCTCGAAGGTTCGGCTCAAGCGAAGGAAACGCTGGCCAAGGGCGCTTACGTGGTGGCCGACGCCAAGAACGGCAAGCCGCAGATCCAGCTGCTAGCTACCGGCTCGGAGGTCAGCCTCGCCGTCGAAGCGCAGCAGAAGCTGGCTGAGGAAGGCATCGAGGCGCGCGTCGTCAGCATGCCGAGCTGGGAGCTGTTCGAGAAGCAGCCGAAGGAATACCGCGATTCCGTCATCCTGCCGGACGTCAAGGCCCGTCTCGGGATCGAGATGGCTTCCTCGCTCGGCTGGCACAAGTATGTCGGCGACCAGGGCGACACGCTGTGCATCGACCAGTTTGGCGCATCGGCTCCGGGACCGACCGTCATCAAGGAATACGGCTTCACCGTTGAGAACGTTGTGGCCAAAGCTAAGGCGCTTCTGTAATAGCTGAATCTTCTGGGAGAAGAGGAACCGACAATGGCGGCATTCGAGAATGTAACGGTAGAAACGAAAGCGAACGTCTATTTTGACGGCAAGGTGACGAGCCGCACCGTTCGGTTTGCCGACGGCACGCACAAGACGCTTGGCATCATGATGCCCGGCGAGTACGAATTCGGCACCGATACGGTGGAAGTGATGGAGATTCAGGCCGGCGATCTCGACGTTCTGCTGCCAGGCAGCTCGGAATGGACGACGATCCGGGGCACCGGTCAATTCACGGTTCCGGCGCACGCGAAGTTCCAGCTCAAGGTCCGCTCCGTGACCGACTATATTTGCTCCTATCTGGCGGAGTAATCCGCAAGAAAAGCCGCTCTTTCCTTAGGGAGGGCGGCTTTTTTGCGGGAGCGAGCGGGGGCGAGGCGTAGCTCCCCGGAATCGGCGCGAAAGAGCAGGGGGAGTGGAGTCCGATCGCAGGCAAGACGGATGAACAAGAGAACGAAGATCAAGAAGCGGAAGAACCGCTAGGGAGGAAGAGACGAATGGACAAGAACATGCGGGAGACGAACGGAATGGAGATGCTGGAGAAGCAAATCGCCTTTATCGTCGAGGTGGACAAGCTGAAGCATATTCTTCGGCGAACCATTCTGATGGACAAGTCGCGGAGAGAGAACGACGCCGAGCATTCCTGGCATCTCGTACTGATGGCGATGGTGCTCGGCCCGTATGCGAACGAGCCGGAACTGGACACGCTGCGGGTCATCCAGATGCTCATCGTACACGATCTGGTCGAGATCGACGCGGGCGATACGTTCGTATATGACGACGCCGGTCATTCTGACAAGGCGGAGCGGGAGGAGAAGGCCGCGCAGCGGCTGTTCGGCATGCTGCCCCTGGAGCAGGGGGACTGGATCTATCGGCTGTGGAAGGAGTTCGAGGACAAGGAGACGGCAGAGGCCAAGTTCGCCGGCGCGCTAGACCGTCTTCATCCGCTGCTCCACAACTACCACACGCAAGGCCATTCCTGGCGGGAATACGGCATTACGGGAGATCGGGTGCTTGCGGTCAACCGCCGCATTGAGGATGGCTCCCGTCCGCTGTGGGCGTACGCGGAGCGTCTCATCCGGGACGCAATGGACCAAGGGTATCTCGCTGCAGAGCGGGAGGAGGAGACCGCCAAGTAGCTTCGCGGCGGAAGGACGGGACCCGTGTCGGTTTTCCCGGAAAGGCCCGTTCTCTGCTCTATCAAAAACTTTATACGAACGTGTGTTCTAATTTAGAAAAATATAGTATACTGGTAGAGCGACGGTTCGGCTCTCAAGGGTGGTTGGCTCATCTCCCGAAAGGAGGTGAAGCCATGGAAGTGAAGGATGCGCTGACGCTCATGATCTCGTTCAGCATGCTCGTAGTGACCTTGCTTTCCTGCCTCAAACAGAAGTAGACCTCCCTTGAGCTGGCGGCCCGGGGAGGTCTCTCTTCTAATAGTCCGTTATTCAGCCGATCGCCCCGATGGGCAACCGTCCGCGCAGACCGCAGATGGCACTCTGCGGTCTTTTTCGCCGCCTAGCGGCTAGGCAGGGCGGTTCCTGCCACTTCTTCCATCTATTTTACCACAACTATTTTCCTATTGAAAAGCCCGGAAAGCTCTAGCATACACGCTTCTCAGCGTTGTTCGGCGTCCGGCTTCGCTACCTGTGCCCCTAGCCAATCCTCGTAGCATTGAATGACCGAGCAGAGGTCCTGTTCGCCGAGGCCTTTGCTCAGCCCCATCTGGTACAGCGTCGAGGCTGCGTGGAGCAGAGGCAGCGGAAGCTGGAATTTGGCCGTCTGATCGGCTGCGAGGAGCAGATCCTTCAGCATGAGCTGGAGGGAGAACTGCGTCTCGAAATTGCGGGTAATGATCTTGCTGCCCTTGAGCTCAGCCTGCCGGCTGTTCGCCGCGCCGGCCATGACGATGCCGAGGAATTTCTCGGGGTCGAGCCCGGATTTGGCTGCGAGCGACAATCCCTCGGCCAGCGCTAGCGCATTGATGCCGACGATCGTGTTATGGGCGAGCTTGGCCGACGAGCCGGAGCCGCTTGGGCCCAGATAGATCGACCGGCTGCCGAGCGTCTCGAACAGATCGGCGTGCTGCCGGAAGACGTCCTCGCTGCCGCCGACCATGAACACGAGCGTGCCGTCGATGGCGGCCGGCTTGCTGCCGGTGACCGGCGTATCGAGGAAGGAAGCTCCGCGAGCCGCGAGCTCGCGCTCTGCGCGGCGGCTCGTCTCGGGGGAGACGGTGCTGCAGTCGAGGACAGTCAACCCCTCATGCGCGCCCTCGAGCACGCCATTCTCTCCGAGCAGGACATCGAGCAGCGCCTGGTCGTTGCTGACGTTCGTGAACAGAACGTCGGCGCCTCGCGCTGCGTCGGCCGGAGTGGCGGCAACCTGTGCGCCTTCCTGCGCGAGCTCCTGCGCCTTTGCCTCCGTCCGGTTGAATACCGTAAGCGGATAGCCTGCCTTGAGCAAATTGCGGGCCATGGGCATTCCCATGGTGCCCAGACCGATGAATGCTAGTTTTTTCACGGATGATCACCTCAATGCCCATTGTAGCACGCCGCCAGGTACATCTGTACAGCCCTCGGTGCCGTTTGCACGATTTCCCATAACTTGCAAATAACCGTCCCGCTGAGTATGCTTGTCATACAGACACGAGCGGCGGCAAGTGTCCATACATACTACGGGAGGGATTTATCTTGGCTAACAAGCTTCAGTTCGACTACAGCAAAGCGCTGTCCTTCTTCGGCCAGCATGAGATCGACCAGCTGAGCACACAGGTCCGTGCCGCTCACGAGCAGCTGCACGCCGGAACCGGCGCCGGATCCGATTACTTGGGATGGATCGATCTTCCGGTCAATTACGACAAGGAAGAATACGCGCGCATCCAAAAAGCCGCGAAGCAGATCCAATCCGACTCCGACGCGCTCGTCGTCATCGGCATCGGCGGCTCCTACCTCGGAGCGCGTGCTGCTATCGAGTCGCTGTCCCATTCGTTCTATAATCTGCTGCCGAAGGACAAGCGGAAGACGCCCGAGGTGTACTTCGTCGGCAACAACATTAGCTCGACCTATGTGACGCATCTGCTCCAGCTGCTGGAGGGCAAGGAGCTGTCGGTCAACGTTATCTCCAAGTCGGGGACGACGACGGAGCCGGCCATCGCCTTCCGCATCTTCCGCGAGCTCTTGGAGAAGAAATACGGCAAGGATGGCGCACGCAAGCGCATCTACGCGACGACCGACCGCGCCAAGGGAGCGCTCAAGAAGCTGGCCGACGAAGAAGGATACGAATCGTTCGTCATCCCGGACGATGTCGGAGGCCGGTATTCCGTTCTCACCGCCGTCGGCCTGCTGCCGATCGCGACCGCGGGCATCGACATCAACGCGATGATGCAGGGAGCGGCGGACGCGCGCGAGGCGTACAGCAGCCCGGATCTGGCCGAGAACGAGAGCTACCAGTACGCCGCGGTCCGCAACGTGCTCGCCCGCAAGGGCAAGGCGATCGAGCTGCTCGTGAACTACGAGCCGTCGCTGCACTTCGTCTCGGAATGGTGGAAGCAGCTGTTCGGAGAGAGCGAGGGCAAGGACTACAAGGGTATCTTCCCGGCGTCCGTCGACTTCTCGACGGATCTGCACTCGATGGGCCAATTCGTGCAGGAAGGAACGCGCAACCTGTTCGAGACCGTGCTGCAGGTAGCCGAGGTGCCGGAGAGCATCGAGATCGGTACGGACGCGGACAACCTGGACGGCCTCAACTTCCTCGCCGGCAAGACGATGGATTTCGTCAACAAGAAGGCGTTCCAAGGCACGATGCTCGCGCATACGGACGGCCAGGTGCCGAACCTGATCGTCACGTTGCCGGACCTGTCGCCGTACACATTTGGCTACATGGTGTACTTCTTCGAGAAGGCGTGCGCGCTCAGCGGCTACCTGCTCGGTGTGAATCCGTTCGACCAGCCGGGTGTGGAGGCGTACAAGAAGAACATGTTCGCGCTCCTCGGCAAGCCGGGCTTCGAGAAGGAGAAGGCCGAGCTGGAAGCGCGCCTGAACGACTAAGCAACAGGCTCGGGAAGCGGGTCCCGAGCCAAGGGCCTCTCGATCCGGTCATGGTACAGGCGCCGGCCGCCGGCGCAGCCGGGAGGGAAGCGCCCGCGGAAGCGGGACCCACAGAAAGACGGGAAGAAGACAGGGGGCGGAGCCGGACAACCGGTCCGCTCCTTTTTGCCATTCCCGGCCATGCCCAGGCGGGTGGTCGTTATTCGCGAACGACTGGGGGCAATCCGAGCGAGCGGGGGAGTAAGCGTTCGTACCGGGCTAATGATCAAGAGGAGGCGGGACGCGGCAGGCAGGGCTGTCAAAAATCCACTCTTTTGGCAAACGACTCTTTTCGGAGGAGGGACTTGTGTGATACAGTATTATAAAACGTTGAAGCATTACGGCGCTAAAGAGATTGTCATCAAGAAATCCCGCTTTATCGGCCATGCGCAGCCGGTGGCGTCGGAGGAGGAAGCGGTCCGGTTCGTCGAATCGCTTCAAAAGGAGCATTGGTCCGCGACCCACAACTGCTGGGCCTATGTCGTGGGAGAGCGGGACGAGTACCAGAAGCAGTCGGACGACGGAGAGCCGAGCGGGACGGCGGGCAAGCCGATCCTCGAAGTCATCAAGTCGCAGCAGCTCAAAAACGTCGCCATCGTCGTGACCCGGTATTTTGGCGGGATCATGCTCGGCGCGGGCGGACTGATCCGGGCCTATACGGACGGAGCCGTTGCGGGCATCGAAGCGGCAGAGCCTGTCTGGCAGGTGCTGCACCGCGAGGTGAAGGCGACCGTGGATTACCACTGGCTCGGCAAGCTCGAGAACGAGCTGCATCTGAAGGGCATCTTGCGAGGGGAGACCGAGTTCACGGACAAGGTAACGCTTACGTGCCTGCCGCTGGAGCCGCAGACGGATGCGCTTATCCGTCGACTGACCGATTTGACCCAAGGTCAAGCCGAGATCCAGACAGGCGAAGCTTTTTACCGGGCCCATGACGAGCTGCCCCAGCAGGGAAGCTGGGCGTAAGTAGGCTTCGTAGCCCCGTAATCGAGAAAGCGAGTTGAGGTAAGTTGTCACCAAGAAAAGTGGTTGCACAAGAGCTGAGCCGTGAACGCATTCTGGACGAGGCGCGTGAGCTGTTCGTCCATCAGGGCTACCGAAACTTGACCATGCGGAGCATCGCACGGGCGATGGGGTACAGCCATGGCGCGCTCTACTATCATTTTGAGGACAAGGCCGATCTGTTCTACGCCCTCATTCAAGAGGACTTTCATCTCCTTCTGGCCACCCTCAAGGACCTGCTGCCGATGGACGGACCTGGGGACCGAGAGGATCTGAAGCGGCTCATGCTGCACTTCATCCGCTTCGGCCTTGAGCACCCGCACCATTACGAAATCATGTTCCTGCTGCGCGACGCCGATCTGCAAAGCCATGCAGGGACGACGCAGGCGCGGTCGATGGAGCTGTTCAACCGGGTCGTCCAGGATACGATCGCGGGGCTGCCGGATGCGGCGAACCGACAGTTCTCCGCTTCCTGGAGCCTGTTCTATGCCATGCATGGCTTCATCAGCCATTCCATCCATTACGGGCAGACGTACGAAGACGTCGAGCGGTTCGCCGAGCAGTATGTCGAGCAGTTGTGCCAAGGGCTGTTGGCGAATGGCCGGCAGCAGGCTTACGTATAAGCGCCTAGGACCAACGGCAAAGTGACCTCGGAATGAATGAGGTTCAATTCGTCCAGAGGTGACCTTCTCGCGGAAGGACTATTGGCCGATGCGCGTCCGCTCCTTCTCCTCTCCATCCCCCCAACTCACGGAGCCGCACCGGGAAGATCCCGGTGCGGCTCCGTGAGGTTCCGTTTATTCGATAGGTTCAATCTTCTCCGTATCCGGCGTAAACGCCGCATCCCTCATGAGATAGAAGTGGAAGAAATACTCGAATAAGCCGAGCACCGCCACGATGGTGATCAGCTCCCCAAAGGACAGCGACCAGCCGGCATAGACGGCGACCGCATACAGGTAAACGGCGGCGAGAACGGCGTCGCTCACGGTGGCCACCATGTTGTTCGTATTCTTCAGAATGATCCGGTCCCCTAATACATAGGCGATGAGCGTCAGCACGACGGCCGCCGCCAGCGAGCCGAGGAACGAAGCCTCGGTGAACCACATCAGAAACAACACCACGATCGCCCCGTTGCCGAGCAGCTTCCAAAGCAGCTTGTCCATAGCCTTTCACCTCCTCCAGCGTTGGATTTGAACCATCGGGATACCGATAGCATGCCCAACCTTCCTGCTTCTACCTCATCTTCCGTTTACTCTAGGCGCGGAACATGCAAAATCCGCCCCGGAGGGCGGATTTTGGTGGACTGTCTTCCCTAACCCGGTAGGGGAGGCTTAGTCGTTATTGCGTTGACGAGCGCGGGCCTCTCCGCCTTTGCGGCCGGCCTCCTCACGGCTCATCTTGCCATCGCCGCTACCTCCGTTGTCACTATTGCCGCGGGCCTCTCCGCCCTTGCGGCCGATCTCCTGATAGAATTCACGGCCATGGGAGTCCGCTGTCGCTTCCCCGCCCTTTTGGCCGATCTCCTGGTAAAAGTCCTTGTCATGGGAATCTGCCGTCGCTTCGCCGCCCTTGCGGCCAATTTCCTGGTAGAATTCCTTGTCATGCGATTTTGCTGTAGCTTCTCCACCCATGCGACCTGCTTCTTCGCGGCTCATCTTGTTGTTATCGTTGTTACGTGCCATTACAGAATCACTCCTTAGGTTTGGGTATTGAGGTGCATGTCTCATATTTACCCGTTGGGAGAGAAGTGAAAAGCTAGTAGGCAAGCTCGTGGGCAGGATTGTAAGGGGCGGGCAGCAATAGGCCTTCGGGATCGAATCTCCGATTGCCGGGCTTCCCACGCTTTCCAAGAGTCTCTCTTAAATCCTTCTAATTCCCCATTGAGCGCCGCATAAGCCGGTATGTATAATTTTCCCAAACATACCGACTGATTGGAAATCAAATACATACAGACTATGGTTTATTCGGGAAACATGCCAGTCGGAATTTTTAAAAAGGAGAGGAAAGTAGATGAAAAAGAAGAATTGGTGGATCGGGGTATGCCTGGCCGTCCTATTGACCCTGCTGGTCGTTCCCGTGCAGTTGCAAACGAGCGCGGCCGAAGACGATGCGGCGGCCAACGCGCTGAAAGGGCAATACGCCCTCTCGCATACGGTGAAGCTGTATGTTCCGTCAACGGTCAACGGGAACATTCCGATCACCGATGAAGCTCATCAGAAGTTCGTCGACGAGGCGCTTGCCCAGCTGTCGACTTGGTTCGGAGGGGCAACCTCGGTGGAAGGCAAGGGGGCATGGGTCGATGACAAGAAAACGCTTATCAAGGAAAAGGTGACGATCGTCTATGCTTATGCGGATAAACTGGACCGCAACGCCATCGACCAGGTCGTATCCTATGCCAAGAAGATGAAGAAGGAGCTTGGACAATCCTCCATAGCCCTTGAAGTAGACGGAAAGATGTATTTTATCGAATAGAAGAACGCCGCGAACTCTGTTTCCCCCCTTTCATCGCCCATGACTGGACCTCGCGTGCAGGGCGATAGAAGGGGGGTTTTTGGGTTCACTAGGCGAACGCCTGACGGGCCATCGGTATATAGTGAAGCAAGAACCGAAGGAGGTCTGTTGGAAATGGCCGAAACGAAAACCGAGCACCGGCGGCTCGCTCCCCATGAAACGCTGGAGATTCACGAGATGCTGGCCTCCAAAACAAACGGGCTCGTCAACCTGAAACGGACGTACCCGACCATCCAGGATCCGCAGCTGCGCCAGCTTTATCTGCAATGCATCCGGGCGACGGAGCAGCAAATCCAAGAGCTGGTGGCTCTCCTGCAGCAGAGAGCCGTCCCGGTATTCTAAGGAGGTTCATCCATGTTATCCGCACAAGACAAATTCGCGGCCGGCCATCTGCTCGGCTTCGCCAAGAGCGGTGTTCGCAATGGCGCGATCGCCATTACGGAGACGTCCACGGGAGCCGTCCGGGACGTGCTGAGGAAGCACCTGAACCAGGACATCGACCAGCATGCCCAGATATTCGAATACATGCTGGCCCAGGGTCTGTATCCGAGCTACGACCTGGATAAGATCATCGAGGGAGACCTCCGCAATGCCCAGGTGGCGCTTCAGCTGCCCGTCAGCTAAGCAGTTGAGGAAAGAGGCCGAGGCCCTTCCCGGTATGCCGGGTCGCCCTCGTCCTCTGGCTTGCCAAGCAGGCGCGGGCCTTGACGGTCCCGCGCCTGCTAAGTCCGGCGAAACGGACAAGCCTATGCTGGGGACGGGTTGGCATGAATAGCGAGACATGGTCATAAGGATGTAGGGAAGTCCAAGTAAACGGGGAAGAGGAGGAGATGGCATGGTCCGGGCGTTCGCACGCTGGAGCGGGGTGGTGTTCCTGCTGCTCGGCACAATCGGGTTTTTCGTCCATCATTTGTTCGGGTTGTTTCATTTTGATACCGTCCACAACGTCATTCATCTGTTGATCGGCGCATGGGGGCTGTGGGCGGGCACACGGGAGCCTTCCGCTGTCCTTTACGCCAAGCTGGTCGGCATCATCTACCTGATCCTCGGCTCTCTCGGCTTCTTCTCGCCCGGTGCGTTCGGGATGATGGAGCTGGAAATGGCGGAGAATTTGCTGCATCTGTTCGTGGGCGCTCTTGGCACGTACCTCGGCTTCGTCTACGCCGAGTCGCGCACCAACTCGGGCTCCCCGCGCCCGCGCCGTGCGGCCTAAGCCGGCCGCACCCGCAAGCTCGGGTCCCGGCGGCGCCGCGGCGTGAGCCGCCGCCGGCCGCCCTCGCGCCCGCTCCCCGGCCGTCCGGTCATCCCGGCCGGGGAGCGGGCGCCGCTACGGCCGCGCGAGCCTCCAGCGCGCGGCGTCCCAGCGCCACTGCGGGGCTTCGCCTCCCCGCAGGAGGCATCCGCCCAGCCAGCGGTCCGTTCCGCTGGCGGGCAGCCGCTGCGCCCGCCCGTCCAGCACTTGGCGGGCGTAGGGGGTGAGCCGCAGCCGGAGGCTGGCCGGCGGCGGCTCGGCGAAGCGCGGCAGGCGGACGGGGCCGTCCACGCCTGCCGCAAGCGGCTCCGGCTGCGCCGCAAGCAGGCCTTCGGCGAGGCGCCAGAAGGCGAGATCGCCGAGGCCGTAGCCTGGTTCCCGGTCGGTGAACGCCCGGAACCAGGCGGCCGCGTCGGTCTCGCCGGCCGCGAGCAGCTCGAGCGCCGTCCGTTCGGGACGGGAGAGGCCGTCCCGGACCGACGGGAACCGCTCGAGGTGGCGCGCGAGCGCCGCCCCGGCCAGGCGGAGCTCGCCGAGAGAGCCGCGCAGGAGCGGCGGCAGCGCGTCCGGCTGCGGCGAGGCATAGGCCTGCCACAGCCGGCTGCCGAGGGCGAGCGCGGCGCGTTCCAGCCGGACGCGCCGCGGCCACAGGCCGGCGAGCTGGGCGGGCGTCAGCTGGCCCAGGCCGAGGAACGGCTCGACGCCGGGATAGCGGTCGATGGCGATGAGGCCGATGTCCGTATCCGGTCCGGCGAGCCGGGACAGGCGATGCAGCAGATAGAGCAGCATCGTCTGGTCATACAGATCGTGCTCGAACCAGAGCGTCACGGAGGCGGTTTGGACCCTCTTCTCAAGCAGGAGCTCCTGCTCCCGGCAGCCGGCGAGGAAGAGCTCCGACGGAATGCCCATCGTGCGCTCGAAATAGCGGGCGCGCTCGTGCAGCAGCGCTTCGTCCGGATCGGGCCTCAGCGGGCCGGCGTCGAGCATGTCGCGCCACGCCCGGACTTCGCCGGGAAGGCCGCTTGCCCGGAGCAGGGCGGCGGCGTGGTCGCCGTTCGTCAGATGGAAGGAGAGAGCAGCCATAGTGTTATCCTCCATGCCGGATCAGCCCTGCAGCAGCTTGACGTGCCAGGTGCGCCGCCGGGGGCCGTCGAATTCGCAGAAGTAGATCCCCTGCCAAGTGCCGAGCACAAGGCGGCCGTCCTCAACAAGCACGGTTTGCGAGGAGCCGGTCGTGAGCGCTTTCAGATGGGAAGCGGTATTCCCTTCCGCATGGCGGTAGCGGGGGTGGTCCCATGGGTAGACCTCGTCGAGCCGCATCAGCAGGTCGTGGCGCACGTCGGGATCCGCGTTTTCCTGAATCGTAATGCCGGCGGTCGTATGCGGGCAGTAGACGACGGCGAGTCCCGAGGCCAGGCCGGCCTCCTGCACCGCCTGCCGCACCTCCTGGGTAATGTCGATCATCTCGTCGCGCCGGTTCGTGGCAAGGTTGAAGCTTCGCATAGGCGGGTCCTCCTTGGGCAAGTGTATTTGCGTCCATTATAGCAACTCGGGAGCCGGGGGGAAAACGAGCCCGGCCCGATGCCTGATAGGAAACGGACGCGGCCGGCTCGGATTCGGGAAAGGAGAGGAGAAACAGGGGACGAAGGCGGCACGCGCGGCGGCGGCTGAGCGGGGGAATGCCGGCTCACCCATCACCAGGCGAATCATGGTACAATGGGAACACGAAAGCAGCGAGCAGAGGGGAGGATGTACATGGATCTGTCGGTGAAAACCCCGGAGAACGTCGAGCATATGATTGAAGCGATCAAGACCAAGCTGAGGGTAGCCACGGGCGCGGCAATTAAGCCGAGCCACTTTGATTACGAGAAGTACGAGGACCTTGTCGATATTTATGAGCTGGTGATGGCCAAATCCCATTTTAGCGTCAGCGAAATGGATGCCATCGTCATGGAGCTGGGTCATCTGCGCAAAGGCTAAGCGCAGGCTGGCACGGAATATACGATGAGAAACAGCAAGGGACAGGAGCAGCCGGGCGTCGTACGACGCGGGCAGCGCCTGTCCCTTGCTGTCATCATGGCGGGAAGCGGGGGCAGATTGAGAGAGGAGTTTCTTCCTTTGCTGAGGCCCTCTCCTTCAGACCCGTTAGAGGAAGCAAGGTCAGCTTCTTTCGGACAAAGATGGTTGCGAAAGGAGCGCGGACATGCCAAGATGGCAGTAGGCTTCCGATTTCCTATATATGGGAATGGCCGCGTTTTCGCTGCACATTCCCATTCGGAAAAGAGGAGCTTGAAGGAACGGAGAACGACCGGAAAAGAGGAACGGGAAGGTATGGAGAACGACTGGAAAGAGGAGCTTGAAGGAACGGAGAACGACCGGGCAGGATGACCCAGCGTCCCTCTGACTGCTTCCAGAGCTTCCGCTCTTGGAAATGACACCCAGATCCGGGCGCCCCCGAAGTTCATTCCGCTATGCTCCCTGGGTGGCCGCAAATCCGCGCCGTTCCTTGCTTTGTGAGCGCGGTAAACGGTATAATGGGGGCGATAACGGGTATTGGGAGGACAAGGAATGTCTGACAGTCTGTTTAACATTTTTTACCAGTCCCATGCGGGATCCTGGGCGTTCATCTTCCTCTTGTTTCTTCTGAGCGTCATCTTCCGCCGCCAGAAGGTAACCGGAATGATTCTGCGTCTGTTCTACATCATCATGGTCGTCTCGGGCGTCGGCATGCTGATCGGGCTCGGCTTCCCGGCGATGTACGTCATCAAGGGCATTCTGGCCATCATTCTGATCGGGCTGATGGAGATGATCCTCGGCCGCATGAAGAGAGGGGAGGCCAAGGGCGGACCGATGCCGGTGTTCTGGGTGCTGCTTGTCGTGCTGGCAGTGGTCGTGCCGCTGATGGGCTTCGGCAAGATCGGCTGATTCGTCTTCCGATCGCTTCCCGTATCCCTTCAGGGAGTGGAGAAGCGAGAGCCGCTTCGGCAAAAACCCCCTGCTTTCCGGAATGGACAGCAGGGGGTTCGCTGTTTCTAGGGGGCGCGTAGGCAAGCGCCTCTTCGTTGCCCCGGCTGCTTACGGTGAGCCGGTCCCTTTCGGACGTAGGAAAGGCAAGGTCGGGCGCAAGCCGCAAAACGAGAAGCAACGTCAAACGAAAAGCATACGCAAAAACAACCGGCGGAGCTGTCCGCCGGTTGTTTTAAGTTTTATTATGGTAGAAGATCATGTAAAGAGAAAGGGCAGGCATCAAAAAAACGCCCTTGCGCTTCGGAACGGGCAATGCTAAAATAAGACCACGTTTCGCGCTAAACGTTAATAAATAAGATTATATTTATCCTGATATTATCTTATCATAGCAAGAGGCGCTTTGTCAACTGGCTTTTTTGCAGCAGCTTCGCCTGTGCCAGCAGCGGGTGCGGCGCAATGCCCGGGCCATCCCGGGCCACTATCGAGCCCAAGGAGCGTGTAGCATGAAAACGGACCGTGAAGACAAGATGCCTGCCAACTCTTCGGCCGAGTGGGAGCAGGAGCAGCAGCGGGTGGAAGCCGTAACGGCCAAGCTGAAGCGGGAGATCGAAAGGCTGGAGCCTGAACTGGGCGAGCTGAAGGACCAGGTCGTCGATATCCGGAAGCATTTTTGGGACGAGGTGACGGTCAACCTGAGCTCGGGGGACGACGTGATCGAGACGGCGGTCAGTCTCCGCCAGCAGGCGGAGGTGCTGTCCGAGCGGGAGCGCAGCCATCGGCATCGGCAGGCGCTGCTGCGCCGGCTGCACCGGCTCCTGCCGTCGCCGTATTTTGGGAGGATCGATTTCCACGAGAAAGACTTCGGCACCGAGCGCATCTATATCGGACTCGCTTCGTTTCTGGATGAAGACGGGGAGACGTTCCTCGTCTACGATTGGCGCACGCCGGTAGCGAGTTTGTATTACGACTTTCCGCCGGGTCCCGCTTCGTATGAAACCCCGGGCGGGACGATTGAAGGGGAGCTGGAGCTCAAGCGGCAGTTCACCATCCGGGACGGGCGGCTCCTCTCCATGTTCGATACGGGCATCACCATCGGCGACGACCTGCTGCAGCAGGTGCTGAGCCGGGGAGCGAATTCTCAGATGAAGAGCATCGTGGCGACGATTCAGCGCGAACAGAACCAGCTCATCCGCAACGACAAGAGCCGGATGCTTATCGTCCAAGGGGCGGCGGGCAGCGGCAAGACGTCGGCCGCCCTGCAGAGGGTCGCCTATCTGCTGTACAAATACCGGGATTCGCTCCGGGCGGACCAGATGGTTCTATTCTCGCCCAACCCTCTCTTCAACAGCTACGTAAGATCGGTGCTGCCCGAGCTCGGAGAGGAGAACATGCAGCAGACGACCTTCCAGGAATATCTCGACGCTTGGCTGGGCGATACGTTCCGGGTCGAGGATCCGTTCGATCAGATGGAGGCGCTGCTGACGCAGGAGAGGGAGGACACCCCTCGGATGGCGGGTATTCGATTCAAGGCTTCGGAGACGTATCTCGAGGCGCTGCTCGCCTACCGGGATTCGCTGCTCCGGGACGGGATGCAGTTCCGGGACGTCGTCTTCCGGAACGAAGTGCTCCTCGCGGCTTCCCGTATCCGGGAGCAGTTCTACGGCTACGACGCCTCGATCCGGCTGCCGAACCGGCTGGAGCTGCTCAAGGAATGGCTGCTCGGTGAGCTGGCCGCGCTCGAGAAGGCCGAGCGCGCCAAGGACTGGGTCCGCGACGAGATCGATTATCTGGATAACGAGCAGTACGACCGCATCTACCGCCAGATGAAGAAGCGGCAGCGGGGCAAGGAGCCGTCCTTCGACGACGCCGCCCGCGAGGAGGAGCTGCTGCGCAGGACGATCGTGCAGGAGCAGTTCCGGCCGCTGCGCCAGAGCGTCAAGAAGCTGGAGTTCGTCGACCAGCCTCTGCTGTACCGGCAGCTGTTCGCGGACAGCGACCGGCTCCGGGGACTTGCGGGCGCGCCTCTGCCCGAGGAGTGGGAGGCCATCTGCCGCGAGACGGTGGCGAGCCTCGATGAGGGCGTATTGCTGTACGAAGATGCGACGCCTTATCTGTTCCTGCGTGAGCTGGTGGAGGGCTTCCGCGTCAACATGGACATTCGTCATGTGCTCGTCGACGAGGCGCAGGATTACTCGGCGTTCCAGTTCGCCTTTCTGAAGCGGCTATTTCCGCGCGCCCGCATGACGGTGCTTGGGGATTTTCAGCAGGCGATCTTCGCCCATTCGACCCCGCTGCAGGGTGAGACGCCGGTCGCCAAGCTGTACGGGGAAGCGGAGACGGAGCGGATCTTGCTGACCCGCAGCTACCGGTCAACCCGCGAGATCGTCGAGTTCACGCGCGGCATGCTGCCGGGCGGCGAAGAGATCGTGCCGTTCGACCGGAGCGGCGGCAAGCCGGTCGTCGTGCGCGGGGCGAGCCGGGAACAGCTGGCGAAGCGGATGGCGGCGGATCTGGAGGCACTGGGGGCCGAGGGCTTCGCGTCCGTGGCCGTCCTGTGCAAGACGGAGGCCGAGAGCCGGGAAGCGTGCCGGACGCTGGAGGCACTGGGGGCCGAGGTGCGGCTGCTGACGAAGGAATCTCCGTCGTTCGAGAAGGGAACCGTCGTCGTGCCCGCCTACCTGGCCAAAGGCGTGGAGTTCGACGCGGTGCTGCTCTACGACGCCTCCGCCGCCGCTTGGCACCGCGAAAGCGAACGCAAGCTGTTCTATACGGCCTGCACGCGGGCCATGCACCGGCTCGCGCTCTATTGCGCCGGGGAGCTCTCTCCCTTTGTGGCGGCGCTGGATGCGTCGACCTATGTATCCGAGACGGCGGACCGCTAGAGCAGGAAGCGGGAATAGCCGAGAGCAAGCAGCATGCAAAGCCACGAGACGAGGCCGAACGTCAGGACGATCCGATTCTCGCTCCAGCCGTATTTGAGCCGGAAGTGGTAATGGATCGGTGCCATGCGGAAGAGCCGGAGCCGGGTCCGCTTGAAGTACCAGACCTGCAGCATGACCGACAGCTGCTCTGCCAGGCAGACGAAAAACAGCAGCGGGATTAACACCTCCACCTGCTCGATGACGGCCAAAAAGGCGAGCGACCCGCCGATCGCGAGCGAGCCTGTGTCGCCCATAAAGGCGCGGGCGGGATGGATGTTGTAGACGAGCAGGCCGAGCAGCGATGCGGCCATGACGAGCGCGAACAGCTGCACTTCCTCATGCTTTGCCGTCACGGCGAAGAACAGGTAGGTGGGCAGGGCGACGACGATCAGAAGGCCGTCCATGCCGTCGGTGAAGTTGATCGCATTGGCCGATCCGACAATGAACAGCAGCATGACGAGAAAATAGACGGCAGGGGCCATGGACAAAGACCAGGATCCCCCGAGCCGGATGCTGGTATCCATCAGGAAGGAGCCGGGCATGCAGGCGAGCAGGCCGCCGGCCGCCGTGAACTGAAGCACCAGCTTCATCCGGCCCGAGATGCCCCCGGGGTCCTGGAAGGCGGCTTTTTTCCAATCATCGGCGAATCCGATGGCGCCGAAGGCGAGGAAGACGACGGCCAGGAGCAGCATGCGCGGTGTGGGCGTGCCGGACAGCAGAATGGCGATGCCGGCGAACAGAATGAGGCCGGCCATGAGCGGGGTGCCCCGCTTGGCCTGCTGATCGGCGGGAAGCTCCGCGCGAATCGGCTGCGTGAGCCGGAACGTCCGGAGGCCCCAGATGAGGACCGGACACGCCAGGACGACGACGACGAATGAGAGGGCTGCGACGCTTAATGCTTGGACGCCCATACAGAATCTCCTCCTTGTCCCGGCGGAGCCGGGCTGCTGAGGTCCTGTCCCGCCGAGCGGCCGGGCGGCCGGGCCGGACCGGTCCCATCTCGTAGTATGCAGACTTCGCCGAGAGAAGAAAAGCGAAACTTCCGGGCTTCGTTTTTCCTGTTTTTTGCCAGAACATCATAAAAAAAGAAGCGGCTGCCCGCTTCCTTGTCCCCCGCTGCCGGAAAGCAGCGGGGGTTTTGGTCTGTCATACGCTGTGTGGTGTCCCGGAATGGCCGGAATGGTTCCGTTCTGCGGACGGACGCTTGGTACCGCCCCCGACGCCGTCGCTAGAGGCGCTCACCTGACGGGGTCGACGTTCCTCTGCTTAGCTCGCCGTGCGCAGCAGGACCGGCTGGTCCGTGATGAAGAAGCGGACGCCAATGCTCTCAAGCTGCTGCTTGATGTCCGGCCGGTTCACCGTCCAGGCCGCAACGTCGACGTTCGCGGCAGCCGCCTGGCGCACCAGCTCCGGCTTCTCAAGCAGCAGTGGGTAGCTGGCGTGGATCATGGCGTTGCCGTCCTTGGCCGCGAGGCCGATCGCATCCTTGCAGCTCGCCGCGTTGTCGCACAGGAAGCCGAGCTTGACAGAGCGTCCAAGCCGTTCCCGCACATAGGTGAAATCGCCGTAGCGGAACGAGGAGACGACGGTATGGCTCTGAACGTGGCTCTCTTTGATCCGGTCCATCATGAGGAGAACGTCCGACGGCTGGCGATATCCCTTGATTTCACAGTAGACGGTACGATCGGGATACGGCTGGATAGTTGCTAGTGCCTCGTCCAAGAGCGGCACGTAGGTGCCGGCGAACTTGGGCGAGAACCAGGCGCCGGCGTCCTTGCGGCGGACCTCTTTGTAGGGCAGATCCTTGAGGTTCCCCTTGCCGTTGGTCGTCCGGTCCAAGTTGTAATCGTGCAGGACGACGACCTGGCCGTCCGCGGTCACCTGCATGTCGAGCTCAAAGCCGTCCGCGCCCTGATCCATCGCTTCCTTGAACGCGGGAAGCGTGTTCTCCGGCGCGATGCCCGAAAAGCCGCGGTGAGCGATGTAGGCCGACTGTCTGTCCTGACGGGGCGGCGTTTCGCGCTGCGGCTCCGGCTTGCCGGCGCCTCCGGCCGAGCCGGTCCCCGGAGGCGTCGCGACCGTGCTGGCCCCTGTGGCCGTCGCGGCCGGGACGGCACCCGCGGGGCTGTCACCGGCCTCTCCGGCCGCGGGGCGGGAGGAAGCGGCGGGCGCGGCGGGCTTGCCTGCCGCCGTGCCCGTCTGGCTCGAGGCAGACGCCGGGCCGGAGACCGTCTGGCCGGCAGGAGCCGCGGGCTGGCTGGTCGAAGCGGGAGCCCCAGCCGGCGAAGGGGCGACCGCAACGGCGTGAGACGCCGTCTGGACGCCGGAAGCCGGGGAAGGAGCCGGCAGTGTAACAGCTTGCATCGTTTCCGTACGGGGGGAGCAGGCCGCAAGCGTCAGAACGAGCGAAGCGGCAGCAATCCAGCGGGTAAAGGCATAGGAGGTCGTTCTCAAAGGTTAGAGCCCTACTTTCTTGGTGTGGGATAGGGAGACGGACGCCTGTTTTTTGGTAGGCGGCCGTCCGATACGTGTGTGGCGGGGAACAAACCGGATGCGACTTGGGGACGGAAACGAATGCTGGGCGGCGGCCCCTGGAGCCGCCGGCGCTGCGTGGGATCAGAGAGCCGCCGTCTCGGGGGCGAGCAGGCGGTCGAACAGAAATTGGCGGGCCGCGGCACGGCCGTGCCGGTTGACCTCATGGCCGGAGAACGGATAGACGTCGAGTCTCTTGTCGGAGGAGGCCAAGTGGTTGAAGGCGGCGTAGACCGTCTCCGGCAGGCATTCAGGCCTACGCTCATCAGCACGGGAAGACGGATCCGGTCGGCGTGGCTCAGGATGTCGAAGTAGGAGAGCGTCTCCAGCACATCCGGCAGCCGGTCGGGATTCAGGTTGCAGAACCGGGCCAGCTCGGTCAGCGAGCCGGTGGAGTGCAGGATGCCGTAGTCCATATGGCTCAGATTCGGTATCTGGGCCACGCATACGGAGACCCGGGAGCTGAGCGCGGAGACGAGGAGCGCGAGGCCGCCGCCCTGGCTTGCTCCGACGACCGCGACCCGGCTCGGGTCAATCTCAGGCTGGGTTGCCGCCCAATCGACGGCGCGGATGCTGTCGACCGCGGTCGCGAGATAGTAGCTGTTCTCTTTGTCGAGCACGTTCTGGCTGATCCAGCCGGAGATCATGCCGTGGCTGCTGGCAAGTCCGTTGCCGGTCTCGCCGCCCTGGCCGCGGACGTCGACTGCGAAGACCGCGTAGCCCGACAGCAGCCAGGCGGCGAAATCCTCGGGATCGCTCTTGCTGCCGTGGTAGCCGTGGTACAGCACGAGGCAAGGCACCGGCTTGTCTCCGCGGCTCGGCGGGAGCACGAACCAGCCGTGAAGCGGCGTATCGTCGAATCCTCGGTAGACGACCTTCCAGGCTTCAATCTGCGGCATGCCGGGGATCGAGTGGCTTGTCCTCTCGCCGGACGGAGCTCCATTCAGATGCTTGGCGGCCATCCGGCTCCAGAAGTCATGCAGGTCGTCCGGCGCATAGGCCGGAGGGTAGTACGAGGATAGTGTTTGGATGCGTTGTTCGATGGCGTTCATGGGTTCCCTGCCTTTTGTCCTAGTTTTGTTCTGAAGAAATTTCGACAGGTTCGGCACATTTCCTGCCGGCTGGCCTGCTTGTAATCAAAAAGTAATATTCCATAAACCTGCTCTTTAGGAAAAAGGCAACATCAGCAGCGCTTCAAGCGCCTCATGCGGGAAAGCCCAGGGACGGCCCGTTTGGGGGAAGCCCTGCTGTTTATTTGACGAGCGGGAGGGGACAAAAGTTGCGGGAAACGAGGGGACGGAAAAAGATTGCAGGAAAGAATAACTCTTAATGGTTTCCGGTATGTCTTAGACGTGCTGCCCTTATTATAATGGAATTATTATCCATATATGAGCGGCAGTTAACTAACGAAACGACTTGTTATAGACGGGCCTGCGTCCCCATCGGCCCAGCAGCACGGGTTTATCCATAAATGAATCGAATAGCGAACAAGTCCGTGTAAGAATTCGCTGCTCCCGGCTTCGTATGGATCGAGCTGGATTCCATTCCCTTAAGGAGACAATATGGAAACATACAAGAAAGATAGGGTTGATAAGAAGAAACTGACGGAATCTGTCGCAAAGAGGATTGGGATGGATCCAGAAAGCCTGACGCTCTTGAAGAGTGGATATGAAAGCTGCGTGCTTCGCGGACCATACAAAAACAAAGAAACGATAATAAAGGTTACCCATAGTTCCCATCGGGAGAAGGCACTCATTGAATCGGAACTGGAGTTTGTTCGCTATCTTGCCGAGTCTGGTGTTCCGGTGGCCAATGCCCTCCAATTCCCAAACGGAAGCTATACGGAGCTCATTGAGGTAGACGACTCTTCTTTTACCGTTTCCTTATTTGAATACAGCCACGGTCTTAGAGCGAAGATTGCGGAAGAGAAAAGTGAGTTTTATCAATGCCTTGGGGAAGTGGTGGGAAGAGTTCACGCTCTCTCACAAAAATATAAGCCGCTGCATAACAAAAGAGATGAGTGGAAGGAAAACCATGCCCTGAGGCAGTTTAAGCAGGTTGTTCCCGACAGCTTATCCAAAGTGCATGAACGATTGGATCGTCTTCTTGTGTCCATTGAGGAGTTAAGGAAGTCGAATGATTCGTATGGCCTCATTCATGGAGATATCTATCCGGGGAACTATCTGAATGAAAACGGACAAGTGAGATTGATTGATTTCGATCGATGTGAAACCAGCTGGTTTGTAAGCGATATTGCCATGCCTTTATTTTACGAAACCCCTATCCCTTGGGTTGTCGATGGGGAGAGACGCCGACAGATTGCGCTGCGGTTCTTTAACAACTTTATGGAGGGGTATTATAAAACGAATTACCTGGATCCCGCTTGGCTAAAGAAGATTCCCTTGTTTATTGATCTTCGACAAGCGGTAGTCGTCTCCACCATATTCCGAAGCTATGATTTTTCTAACTATGACAGCTGGCCGCAGTGGGATAAGGAAGCGTTGAAGTTCTATATAACTAATCTTGAAACGAACACGCCCTACATCGATATCGAATTCTGATCGGCATGGGGGAGACACACATAAAAGCCGGCTCCCGCTCTCTCGCGGAAGCCGGCTTTTGGCGCTTGTGGCTCTCGGCGGACGGCTAGCGGACGTAGGTCTCCACGAAGCTGGCCACCTGCCGGGTGTAGCCCTCCCGATCCGTCCAATAGGACCAGCCATGCGCCGCCTCCGGGACGACGAACAGCCGCTTCTCCCCCGCCGCCGCCTCATACAGCGGATAAACCATCGCGGTCGGCACGAACGTATCGCCGCCGCCGTGGATGAACAGGATCGGCTTGCTCGTCTTGCCGACCTGTTTCAGCGCCGATGCTTCGCCGAAGAAATAGCCGGCCCTCCATCTGCACACCAGGCTGGTGATCGGGATGAGCGGAAACGGCGGCAGCTTGAACATCCGGCGGATCTGGTAGCTGAAGATGTCCTTGGCCGAGCTGTACGCGCAGTCGGAGACGATCGCCTTGACCTGCTCGGGCAGAGGCTCGCCGCTCGTCATCAGCACGGTGCCGCCGCCCATCGAGAGGCCGTGCAGCACAATGCGGGCATCGGGACCGAGGCGCTCCACCATCTCGCGGACCCACAGCAGGAGGTCGCGGCGGTCGTGCCAGCCGAAGCCGATGTAACGGCCTTCGCTGCGGCCGTGGCCGCGGCAGTCCGGCATGAGCACATGGAAGCCGAGCTCCTCCCGGTACATGCGGCCGAAGGCGGCCATGTCGCGCCCTTGTCCGGTGTAGCCGTGCACCAGGATGGCGACGTCCTTCGCCGGCTTGCGCGCTTCTAGGAAGCAGGCTGTCAGCTTGAGCCCGTCCTCCGAACGGAGGGCAAGCGTCTCGCACGTTTGCGAAGCCAGCCAGGCGGCCGCTTCGCCCCAAGGATCGCCCGGCCCCTCGGGGTCGCCGGAGACGAGATCGGCATTCTCCGCGAGGAAGTCTTTTTTTCTCCGGAGAATGGCGAAGTTGTAGAAATAGTTGCCGGCTGCGAGCAGCAGGAGGGCGATGGCGGCGATTCCGATGGTCAGGGCGATGGCTGTACCGGTCATCATGCGATTCTCCTCATGAATGGTCAGCCCTGTTAACGGTTCGCCCGGTTAACGGCTGAGGCCGGCCGCAGCCGGAAAGCGGACCACGTCTCGTCGATGGAGACGAGCGAAACGCCCTCGAATCCCGCTTCCTTCAGCACGTCCCAGCCGCTGTCTCGGGTAATGTCGGACTTGAGCTTGGAGCTTTTCTTCGGATAGGCCGTCCAAAAGACCGCGTCGGGCTTCAGTCTGGGCAGTAGGAGCGGCGCCGTCTTCCCCAGCTCTTCCTGGTTCCGGGCGAACAGGAGAGCGAAGTCTAGCTCGCCCGCCTCCTCCAGCCCGTTCGTCAGGACAACTCCTTCCGGCAGCTCCTCCTCGGGCAGCCCGAAGCCGTCCGGCGGGTTGAGCACCGCAGCGCGGTATCCCGGTTTCAGCAGCAGTTTTTTGATAAGTCCCATTCCCGTCATCCTCTCTAAGCAGGTACCTTATTCGTATCCTACCCCAAAAAAGGAAAGGTAGACAACTCGCCCCCAAAAGGGGGGACCTTTAGAAGCCCCCGGCCGGCCCGCTGCCGGACTCTTCGGATGATAGCGGTGCGGGCGAGCTGCCGGCAGTGCCGTTGTCCTGCCCGGCCGCAGCCTCGCCCTGCGGAGGCGGGGCGGCAATCCCAAGCGTCTGCAGCAGCTCCTCCGGCGCCGTCAGTTTGGGGAACGGACTCTCGATATACGTGTTGAACCAGAAGGCGTGGTAGACCGCCATGCCGGCGGCGTGCGCTCCCTCCAGCTCCCGGGAGCCCCCGTCCCCAACAAAGACGCTCCGATCGGGCCGGACGCCGAGCCGTTCGCAGGCAATGCGGTAGATACGCTCATCAGGCTTGGCGCAGCCCGCCTCGTAGGAGAAGACGACGTCGTCGAATGAGGCCGCGAGCTGGCTAAGCGGCCAATGCCGGACCTCCTCTTCCGTACAGTTGCTGATCAGCCCAATGCGGATGCCAGAAGAGCGAAGGGCGGTCAGCATCCCGAGGATGTCCGGGCGGATGGCGCGCAGCGGCAGCTCCTTCTCCGCCAGCCGCTCCCGGTACAGGTAGGCGATGGCCTCTTCGTCCGGGGCCAGTCCCCGTCCCGCGAGAATGTCGCGGATGACAGAGGGGAAATCCGGCAGCTCGCCGTTCATTCTGCGGGTGCTGCGGCTGCCCCATTCGGTCTTGAAGTCGGCGGCCGAGAGGCCGAGGAGGCCGGGGTAGTCGTAGTTGCGGCGAGAGATTCGCTTGCCGTCGATAAATTCGGTGATCAATGTCTCGAACAGGTCAAAGAAAACCGCATCCGGCTTCACTTGCCTCCGCTCCTTTCCCTTGCTCCTTCGGGGGGCAGCTTGAACGTTACCCGGCCTTTCCCATCGAGGGAACGGCAGCTGGTTTGCTTGTCCTTTTCCAAGAGCACTCCTCCTTCATGAGATTGGGATGAAGGGATGGATGGCAGACGGACTGCCAATCGTTTCCACCCGCTGATTTCGACAGATTGGCCGTGCCTTCCTGCCGCCTGGCGGAAAGTGCCGGAATTCGGCGAACGGACGGCGAGAGGCCGCTCCCGTTTGACAGACATGCCGTGCTGCCGCTTTACAAACGAGCCGCGGGAGGAGTAGCCTTATAGGGATGGGCGGTTCGCCGGACAAGGCGGCCGCATGGCAAAAGGAGGAGAGCAGGATGAGACAGATACCGGACGGCATGCCGCGCGGAGAGCAAAAGGATCCGGATCCCGGGCACGGCGGCGTGCTCATCGTCGTCTCGGTCGAGGCCGAGCGGGAGGCGGTTCTTCGCGGGCTCGGCGGCGGCCGGGATGGGGCCGAAGTCAGGATCGGCGGAGTGGGACAAGCGGCGGCCGCAGCCCGGACGGCCCGGCTGCTCGCGGAGGCGGGGGACCGCTTCCGGCTGGTCGTCAGCGCCGGCATCGGCGGGGGCTTCCCGGGCCGCGCGGCGGTCGGGTCGCTGGTGGTAGCGACCGAGATCGTGGCGGGAGACTTCGGCGCGGAGTCGCCGGAAAGGTTCCTGAGCGTGGACGAGCTCGGTTTCGGCTCCGCCCGCGTGCCGGTAGAGGAAGAGCTGGCCGGGCGGGTGGCGGAGGCGCTGCAGGGGGCCGGGCTGCCCGCGCAAGCGGGTCCCATTGTCACCGTCTCCACGGCGACGGGGACAGCCGGCACGGCCGAGGCGCTCGCCGCCCGGGTTCCCGGCGCGGCCGCGGAAGCGATGGAAGGCTACGGCGTCGCCGCAGCCGCGCGAGAATTCGGCCTGCCGGTGCTCGAGCTCCGCGCGATCTCCAACGCAGTCGGCCCGCGCGACCGGGAAGCCTGGCGCATCCGGGACGCGCTCGACGCGTTGGCAGCTGCCAGCGCGATTCTAGTAAGCGAGGTGCAGAGATGAAGATAGCGTATTCCCCCTGTCCGAACGACACGTTCGTGTTCCATGCCTGGGCGCATGGGCTGGTGCCGGGCGCACCGGAGCTCGACGTGATGTACGCGGACATTGATATTACGAATGGGCTTGCCGCCGCCGGCGAGGGCCCTGAGGTACTCAAGCTTTCCTACGCGGCACTGCCGTGGGTGCTGGACAAGTATGCGCTGCTGCCGTGCGGCGGCGCGCTGGGACGCGGCTGCGGCCCGCTCGTGCTCGCGCGCGGCGGCCGGACCCCGGAGACGCTGGCGGGCAAGCGCGTAGCGGTGCCGAGCGAACGGTCGACCGCTTATCTGCTGTTCCGCCTCTGGGCGGCGCAGACCGTGCCGGGCGGCGTGGGCGAGATCATCGTCATGCCGTTTCACGAGATCATGCCGGCCGTTCGCGACGGCGCCATCGACGCCGGGCTTGTCATTCACGAGGCGCGCTTCACATACCCGGATTACGGGCTGTCGCTCGTGGCCGACCTCGGCAGCTGGTGGGAGAAGGATACCGGCCTGCCGATTCCGCTCGGCGCTATCGTCGCCAGACGAACGCTCGACGTCCAGGCGATCGCCGGCTGGGTGCGCGCTTCGGTCGAGTATGCCTGGGCGCATCCGGACGCTTCGCGGGAGTATGTGCTGCAGCACGCTCAGGAGATGGATCCGGAGGTCGCCAAGGCGCATATCGCCCTCTACGTGAACGAATTCACGGCGAATCTGGGCGAGGATGGCTACGCGGCCGTCGAAGCGCTGCTCGGACGGGCAGCCGACGAAGGCCTCGTGCCGCGCATCGACCCGGCTCTGCTGCGCTGAGGAGCGGCTTTTCCACCGGCAGGCCCTGCCCTTGCTGAGGCAGCTATTTCAGGTGCAGCACGTCCTGACGGTCTCCCCAAGTGATAGTTACGCTCATCTCGGCACCCTTGGGGGATATATGGGAGCTCGCGCTCGATCTTCCCCGGATTACGGGCTTGTCCAGGGGGGGTGTGGGAGCCGCCGCCGGAGAGAAGGTCCCCGGTGAATTGATAATCGACGCGTTCGATCGGGAGAGCCTTGGGGTTTTTGAAGCGAATGGTATGGCGCACGTCCCGGTGCTTTCCGCTGTCATACAGTTGAACCTCAACCGACCAGTTGTCGTTCTCGGCGCTGTAAACGGTCGGAAGCAGGGAACAACCGGCCAGAAGGTTTCCCATCACAAGCAGGACAAGCAAGCTTTTTTTCATAGCAACCTCCCTTGATGCGTGGTGACGGTTTTCGCTTCATTGATACCTGAGGCTTCGCCCCTATTGGGAAAAATAGGAAGAAAAAGCCGGCCCCAATTTGTTCGGGGCCGGCTTTTTTAGTCGGGTTCTATCCCTGCCGACGGGGCAGGGGGAGCTATGGAGGACGATAGGTTAGGAGCGCAGCCGGTCGGGCTTATCGACCGTGCTGCAGCCGGACGAGCAGGTTTTTTCCAGCTCGCAGCCCGCGCACTTTCCTTTTTTGCTTCGTTTCACGAACCGGGTCAGGGTCCAGGCGGCATAGCCGAAGATGAGCAGGCCCAGCAAGAGATTGACGGCGAGACTCATGGCATTCACTTCCTTCGCTGGATTAACGATAGCCGAGGCTTCTGCCTACGAGCATGATGACGAGGGAGACGAGATAAGCGACGACCAGCGCGTAGACGATCGAGAACCAGGTCCATCGGGCTGAGCCGGTTTCCTTGCGAATGACGCCGACCGTGGCCAGGCACGGGACGTACAGGAGAATAAAGGCCATAAAGCTATACGCCTGCAGCGGTGTGAAGAAGTTCGCCAGAATGCCCTGCAGCGTATCGGTGTCGGGCGCCGCGTAGATGATGTTCATCGTGGCGACGACGACTTCCTTGGCGAGGAAGCCGGTGAGCAGCGCCGCTCCCGCCTGCCAGTTGCCGAAGCCAAGCGGAGCAAGAAGAGGGGCGAGCAGGCCTCCGGCCATGGCCAGGAAGCTGTCGTCCATCTTCACGTTCCAGCCCCCCGGCCCGGTATAGCCGAGCAGCCAGATGAAGACCGAGCCTCCGAAGATGAACGTGCCGGCCTTGCGGACGAACCCTTTGCCCTTCTCCCAGGTGCTTCTCGCCAGCGTCCGCCACTGCGGGACGCGGTAGGGCGGCAGCTCCACGACGAACACCGAGCCCTCCTGCTTGAGCAGGGTGGAGGAGAACAGCTTGGCAAGCGCGAGGGCAATGACGATGCCGAGCACATACAGCGAGAGTACGATGACGGCCCGGTGAGAGGTGAAGAAGGCGCCGACGAACAAGCTGTAAACCGACAGCCGGGCCGAGCAGGACATGAGCGGGGTGAGCAGAATCGTCAGCAGCCGCTCCTTGGGCTGCTCGATCGTCCGCGCCGCCATGACGCCCGGCACATTGCAGCCGAATCCGATGATCATCGGAATGAACGCTTTGCCGTTCAGGCCCATCTTCTCCATCAGCCGGTCCATGACGGCGGCGATCCGCGCCATGTAGCCGGAATCCTCAATGAAGGAGATGAGCAGGAACAGCATGAAGATTTGCGGGACGAAGACGAGCACGCCGCCTACGCCGGCGACGATGCCCTCCAGCACGACGGCCTGGAGAACGGCGGAGACACCGACAGCTCGCATGGCGGTCTCCAGACCGGTTCGGACAGGCCCGTTCAGGAACGCGTCGAGCAGATCCGAGAACGGACTGCCCACCCAGTCGAAGGTGAGCTTGAACATCAAGTACATAACGAGAAGGAAGACGGGGATGCCGAGAACCGGGTGAGTCACGAGCCGGTCAAGCTTCTCCGAGAACGGAATCCGGGAATCTGATTTCTTCTCCACGCACGAGGAGAGCAGGCGCCCGATATAGTCGGCCCGCTTCAGGCGAAGGTGGGAGCTGAGCGGCTTGGCGCTCCCGGCCTCCCGCAGAGCGGCTTCCGTCTGGGCGACGAGGCGGTCCAGCCTCTCCCGGTCTATCTCATTCTCGACGGCTTCCCGCACGAGGGGGTTGCCCTCGAGATACTGAATAGCCAGCCAGCGGGGAGGCATTGTCCCCGCTGGCAGCCAATCCTCGAGCTGCGCGATTGCACTCTCCAGCTCGGGACCGTAGTCCAGACGGAGCGGCTCTGCACGCGTCTCTTCCGCGGAATGGGCCAGCATGGTGTCCGTCAGTTCCTTCGTTCCCTTGCCCGTCCGTGCAACGATCGGAACGACCGGCACGCGGAGCTGCTCGGCAAGCGTCTCCGCATGCACGGCAATGCCGCGTTGCCGGGCTACGTCCACCATGTTGAGCGCCATCACCAGCGGCTTGCCGTATTCGAGCAGTTGGACGGTCAGATGAAGATTCCTCTCCAGCTGGGAGGCGTCCACGACGTTCACCAGAGAGTCGAACGGCTCGCTCAGCAGGAATTGGGTGGCGACTCCTTCGTCCCGGGAGACGGGATAGAGCGAATAGACTCCTGGCAGGTCGATTAGCTGCGCCTGGCCGCCGCGGAGCTGGCCGACCTTCTTCTCCACCGTCACCCCGGTCCAGTTGCCTACATATTCATAGGAGCTTGTGAGCTCGTTAAAGAGCGAGGTTTTGCCTGTATTCGGATTCCCGGCGATGGCGATCCGGATCATAGGGAATCAACCAGAATCGAGGCCGCTTCCTTGCGCCTCAGCGCCACCCATTGTCCGTTGGTCTCGACGAGAACGGGGCCGCCGAACGGCAGCAGCTTCTTCAGCGAGACGATAGCGCTCTCCATAATGCCCAGATCGGTGAGCCGCCGTCTCGCCTGGGCATGAACGCCCGACAGATCGGCTACGCGGACGGTGCCGCCTTTATCTACATTCAATAAATTCATGGTCCACCTCAAGTAATAATGAGAATCATTATCAATGAAGTTTATTATAAAGCAAAGGGGAGGCGCTGACAACGCAGATTTTGGCCGAAAGCCGTGGAAAAAGTTAGACAATTTTCTTATCTCTCCGCGAGGAGGAAGGGCTCGGAGGGATGGGGCTAGCCGTCGGCCGGCCGTCATACACCGTCCATGCTCCCTTACCAACAGGGAGAGCCCACCTTTGTGAAGGCTGGCACCGCCAAACAGCCTTCTTCCGGAAGGCCGTTTGGCATGCCTCCCGGAGGCATGCCAAAAAGGAGGAGACGCTCCGTTCTCCTCCAGCCCGTAAAAGAGGGTCAGGATGTTCCTTCCGAGCTCTTGTCGCTTTCGGCTTTCGGACTCCACCGCCCGTCTTGGGAGGGTTGCCGCGAGTCGTACCGGGTCGGCAGGCCTCTTCGAGAGTAGTCAATTCGCATCACTCGCCGCAGGCGACTTGGCGGAGCCTCCCGGCCGGCTCTTCGGCGCGGGGCAATCCTACCGGACCGGCAGCGTTTTGCCGTAGAAGATCTCGTCCATCTCGGTTTTCAGCCGCTTCGTAATATCCTGCTGCTCTCGGGGACTTAGCTTGTCCTTCGTATAGCCGAACAGATAGTTGTTCAGATCGAACTCCTTCAGCTTGCATTTGGTATGAAAGATGTTCTCCTGATAGACGTTGACGTCGATCATCTGAAACTGGCTCTTGATCTTGTCCGGGATGTAATTCTGGATCGAGCTGATATCATGGTCGATGAACAGCTTGCGGCCGTTGATGTCGCGCGTAAACCCGCGCACCCGGTAATCCAGGGTCATGATATCGGTATCGAACGAATGGATAAGGTAATTCAGCGCCTTCAAGGGAGAGATCTCTCCACAGGTCGAGACGTCGATGTCGGCGCGGAACGTGCTGATGCCCTCGTCCGGGTGGTATTCCGGATAGGTATGGACTGTGATGTGGCTTTTGTCCAGCTGCATCACGACTGATTCGGGCAGCGGGCCGGGCGATTCCTCGAACGTTTCGGTCGGTACCTCAACGACGGGGCCTTCGGAGACGAGCAGCGTGACGCTTGCCCCTTGGGGCACATAATCCTGCTGGGCGACGTTCAGGACGTGAGCTCCGATAATGTCGGAGACGGTTCGCAGGATATGGGTCAGCCGGTCGGAATTGTACTGCTCGTCGATATATTCGATGTAGGCTTCCCGCTCCTCCTTGGTCTTCGTATAACAGATGTCGTACATATTGAAGCTGAGCGACTTCGTCAGGTTGTTGAAGCCGTGCAGCTGAATGCGTTCTTCGGGTGTCAAAGTCACGGCGGCTTCCCTCCCTCTAGGATAGGGTTTTCGGGTAGTTTTTCCTATCTCCCTATTTACCCATCCCTCAGGGGAAGAAACAATCGCGCGGCAGTCTCAGCAGGGCGATTACGAACGGCGGCCGGAACGAACGATCAGCCGGTTCGAGACGGCGAAGGCGGTGACGGCGGCAATCAGCGGGAGGAGCCAGGCGAGCGCGCTGCGGCCGCTTTCCGCTCCGATCCGGACCGTGCCGGCGGACGCCTCAGCCGTGGAGGAGAGGTCGGGGACATAGAGCAGGGTGAGAACCATGCCGGACCCGATTTGAAGCAGCAGGTAGGCGGCAAGGAAGGAGCCGATGAAGACGGCGTAGGCTTTCATAAACGGATACCTCCTGACAGGAGCTCGGGAAGCGGCCTCCTTCCCGGCAGAGAAGCTTGAAGCGGTTTCGGCGGATCGCCAGTGCGGCTGCTAGTTGGCCCGAGGCCCATACTGTCCCGCACTGCTCCGAACATACTCTTCGGGCGTCTGGCCGATGATCGCCTTGAATTCTCGGATAAAATGCGACTGGTCGTAATAGCCGAGCTCGCCAGCGAGCCGGAGCAGCTGCGTCTCGCTCCCGTCCAGCCGTTCGGCGGCGTTCTGCAGCCGGTACAGCTTAATGACCCACTTCGGGCTGACGCCTACGTATTGGTGGAACAGGCGCTGCAGCTTGCGGATATGGAGACCGAACTGGCGGCTCAGCTCCTCTACCCTGGTCAGCGTCCGGTCCTCTTGGATGCGGTCCATCATCCGGTTGATGAGGAGGACCGTCTCATCCCGTGCGGGCAGGAGGGGCAGCAGCCTCTCCTCGGCCAGTCGGACCATGTCGGCTTCCTCGGGCTCGGACAGGATGGCCCGTTCCCATTCCCGGTCGTCCCCGCCCAGGACGTCTGCAATCCGAAGCGGACAACCGCTTAGGCCGGAGACGGGCTGCTGGAGGAAGGGATAAAAGCCGCCGGGACGAAACTTCACACCGAAGACGCGTCCCTTCCCCTTAACCAAATAGGTGAACTTGTCGGTAGCGGGACCGAAGATGCCGGAACGGCCGGGCTCCAGCACCAAATTGACGCACGGATTCGGAATGAGATGCTGCGGGTAGGGCTCCCGGTCTTCGAGATCCCAGCTGACGATCCAATAATGCCGGATGAAGAAACCGGCTTCGGCCGACGGGATGTGCCGCGTCAAACGGTAGGTTTGCTCCAGTCCGGCCATGTTCAGGATGCCGAGAGCCGGCATCCGGGCTTCAGGCTGCATGGGGACCTCCTTGTTGTCGAATGTCGCGTTTGTCCAAGACGAGGAACGCAGGACAGGCTATTCTTATTGATAGTATCACGAAGGAGGGAGAACATGGAACTTGTGTATGAATTCTACATCGGTGCGGCGCCGGAGCGGGTATGGGAGGTGCTCGTGTCGCCCGAGGGGACGCGGCAGACGTTCTTCGGCTGCGTTCTTCGCTCGACGTTCGAGACGGGGGCGCCGTTCGAGTATGTCGGTCCGGGAAACGACGGGGACGAGACGGTCCATGTGTACGGAACGATCCGCGAGTACGAGCCGAACCGGGTACTGAGCTATGTCGAGCATCCCGGTCCGTCTTATTCGCAGGGCCACGCATCCCTTGAATCCAGGGTAACCTTCACGCTGCAGCCGGTCGGCGGCAGCACCAAGCTGACCCTCGTCAACGACGAATGGACGCCGGACCATCCGTCGTTCGCGAACGCCAAGAATCATTGGTGGATGATTCTGAGCAATATCAAGACGGTGGCGGAGACCGGCAAGGCGCTCGACCTCGGCTGGTAAGAACGGCGAGTGCCGCCCCTCCAGAATCGGTCCTCTATTGCGGGCGGGTTTGGAACGGGATCGTGTCCGCGGCCGGAATGGGATGCGTGTCTCGCTTCCGGCCCGGTCCGATCTTGTCTTCCGCGCCGCGGGTCTCCTTGACAGCGGAGACTGTGGTTCTCTATACTGGTCATAACCGCATAAACGAGTAGCTTTGTTTCGTTAAAAGGGAGTAGCTGTCGCAATAAAGCCGTCAATCCGGGCGTATGGCCCCGGCTTTATTGGCAGCGATCGTATGGGATCGCTGCAGCGAGACTTTTACCGGGTACTGGTAAAGGGGCTTCCTTGCGTTCTTAGCTGATCCAACCTCTGCCAGAGCCTGGCGGAGGTTTTTTGTCGTTGGCGGGACTAGCGTTGGGCAAGACGACTCGATCCAAGGAGGAGATGGTGAAATGCAATGTCCGATCTGTCACGAAGTCCGGATGAAGGAAGTCGAGAAGGATGGCGTGCTCATTGACATCTGCCCGTCATGCAAGGGCGTCTGGCTGGACCGGGGAGAGCTGGACAAGCTGATGCGGGAAGTGCGCGAGGAACGGCAGACCTACGAGGAGTTTTATCGGGAAAGCGGGGACTCGCGTCCGCCGGCGCCTCCGTACGGAGGCTCGTATGACGACCGGTACCGGAACCCGTCATACAAGCACAAGAAAAAGAAAAGCGTGCTGGACCGGCTCGGCGACCTGTTCGACTAGCGGAGCCCGTCGGAGGCCCACGCTCGATCGGATCGAAAAAAACAAAAAAAGCAAGGAATGCCTGCCGCAGTGCGGGCTTTCCTTGCTTTCTTTTTTTGCATCGGATAGCCGGGCCGCCAGCGAGAGTGGAATCCGCTCGGCCTTGCTCTGCTCTCCGGGATTCGTTCAGGCGCGGTTACGCCTTGCCCTTACCCGCGAAGGGACGCAACAGCGCCTTGGGGACCTCCGCCTCGAATCGCATCATGCGCCCGTCCATGGGATGCTCGAACGCCAGCACCTTGGCATGCAAGCCGAGCCGGTGCAGGTCGCGGAGCCGGGCTCCGTATTTTTTGTCGCCTGCAATCGGATGCCCGATGTCCTGCATATGAACGCGAATCTGGTTTTTGCGCCCGGTCTCCAGGTTGACTTCCAACAGAGAGTAGCCGTTCCCGGTCCGAAGCGTGCGGTAATGCGTGACGGCATGCTGGCCGTCGTTCGGGTAAGGGCTTGAATACATTTTGAGCGTCTTGCTCTCCTTCAGCCAAGAAGCGATCGTTCCTTCGGGCTTCCGCACCGCCCCCTCGACCAGAGCGACATAAGTGCGCTCCTTGACGAGGTCCCGCCAGTGCGTCTGGAGCCGCTGCTGCACCTCCTCGCTCTTGGCGAACATCATGACGCCGGAGGTATCTCTGTCGAGCCGGTGCACGATGAAGACGCGGGCTTCGGGCTTCTGCGCCCGGACATGCTCCATGAGCTGGCGGTAAGCCGTCCACTCCTTCTCCTGCTCGGTGGCGATGGAGAGCAGGCCGGCGTCCTTGTCGACGACGAGCAGATGCTCATCCTCGTACAGGATCGACAGGCCGACGAGCGGCGGCGCTTCCGGCGGCTTTTCCTTGTGAACGGTAACGGTCTGCCCCGGCTGGAGCGAGTAGTTGTAGGCGGTCACGGCCTGCCCGTCTACGTGAATCTGGCCGCGCGCGAGCATGGCTTTGATGCTGTTGCGTCCTTGTCCGGCGAGCGTCTTCAGCAAATAGCGGAGCAGCTCGTCCGCCTCCCGTACGGGATAGGCGCGGGGGCCTGGGGGCGAAGGGCGGGACGGTTTGGGTTTCTTCTGCATAAGGAAGCCTCCTGGACTGATAAGCCGGCAGCTCCGCGGGCTCCGGTCTCCGGGCCGGGCCAGCGGGCTGGCAAGTTAGGGCGGGACTGGTCTGTCCCGCCGTTTGGTTACTACTATACCCGAGACCCCGCCGGATTGCACCTGCCGGGGTGTATGCACAAACACCCATTGCACTGATCCGAATCGGAAGGAAAATACGGTTGCCTCGTCGAATGGGGTTTTGGAAAAGAAAGGAAGGTGGAAAAGATGCAGCAGAAGGAGAAGCAAGTTGAGCTGGTGCAGGTGCCGGCGCTGCGTGCTCTTGCCGTGCGGACGCCGACTACTCCGGACAAGTCCGGCACCCGTACAGCCTGGAGAATGCTGATGGAGCAGATTCCTGCGAACGACCCTCGCTGGGTGGAGACGGGGACCGCTTATGTGTTCATTCCCCAGGCAGGCTGGTCAGGCACGGTCAAGGAACTGTGGGTCGGGCGGGCCGTCACCGGCTTCGGCGAGGTGCCGGAAGGGGTGGAGGCGCTCGAGCTGCCTGCCGGGCTATGCGCGAAGGTGGACGTCCACGGCGACGAGGCGCAGATGAACGAAGCTTACGCGGCGATGTTCCGCTGGCTGGACGAGTCGCCGGAATACGAGTTGGACATCTCGCCCGGCACGCTGGGCAGAGAGGAAAACCGGCTCTCGCCTCTCAATCCGTTCACCGTTCCTTATGAACAGGTCGGCACCTTTTCGTTTGCGATGCTGTATCCCGTCCGCCCGCGGCAGCGGCGATAAGGGATGTTGCCGTGTTGACGGGCCTCTACGTGGCCAGGCTGCGGGCCGGCGGGTTTGGCCCGGCAGGTTCGGCTTCAGGATTGGCAGGAAGAAGGGCATACAGGATGGACAGAGAATTCCGAGCCGCGGCGCCGCCGCGGCTTTTCCTTTGCGTTCGCCGCCGGGCGGGGTGTACAATAGGGCGAATAGATTAACGGACGGAGGCGCCGGCTCCGCGGGAGCGGCTCGCGAAGCGCCTGCGGCCGACAAAGAGGGTTTGCCATGAAAGCTGTGCTGTCCACACTCAATGCAAAATTCATTCACACCTCGCTTGCGCTGCGATGTCTGAAGGCGTACTGCCGCGACGAGTTCGAGGTAGAAATTGCCGAATACACGATTAAGGACCCGGCGATGAACGTCGTGGCCGATCTGTTCCGCCGCAAGCCGGACGTCGTCGGGTTCTCCTGCTACATCTGGAATATCGAAGAGACGATCACCATCATCCAGATGCTCAAGAAGATTATGCCCGAGGTGACCGTCGTGCTGGGCGGGCCGGAGGTTTCTTATGACACCGAGGAATGGATGAAGCGGCTGCCGGAGGCGGATTTCATCGTCATGGGCGAAGGCGAGGAGACGTTCCATCATCTTCTTCAGGTGCTGGAGGGGGACCGGAAATTCCACTTCGTCTACGGCATCGCCTACCGCAAGAACGGGGAAGTGATCCTGAACCCCGGCCGTCCCAAGCTGAATCTGGCCGATCTGCCTTCTCCTCACCGGTTTGCCGAGGACGTTCCCGATCTCGCCAAACGGATCGTTTATTTTGAGACAAGCCGGGGCTGCCCGTTCAGCTGCCAGTTCTGTCTGTCGAGCATCGAGGTCGGCGTCCGGTACTTCGATATCGAGCGGACCAAGGCCGACCTGCTCTATTTGATTCGCAGCGGGGCCAAGCTGATCAAGTTCGTCGACCGGACGTTCAACATCAAGCGAGATTATGCGCTTGAGATGTTCCGGTTCCTGATAGAGCATCATGACGGCTGCGTCTTCCAGTTCGAGATCACCGCGGACATCATGCGCCCGGAGGTGCTGGATTATTTGGCGGAGCATGCCCCGCCGGGGATTTTCCGCTTCGAGATCGGGGTGCAGTCGACGAACGACCGGACGAACGAGCTCGTCCAGCGGCGCCAGAACTTCGCCAAGCTGACGCGGACCGTCACGAAGGTGAAGGCGAGCGGCAAGATCGACCAGCATCTGGACCTGATCGCGGGTCTGCCGGAGGAGGATTACGCCTCGTTCCGCAAAACGTTCAACGACGTCTTCGCGATGCGTCCGGAGGAGCTGCAGCTCGGCTTTCTCAAGATGCTGAGAGGAACCGGCATGCGGCTCGACGCCGAGAAGTACGGCTACAAGTTCATGGACCGTGCTCCTTACGAAATTCTCGGCAACGATATTCTGCCGTTCTCCGATCTGGTCCGGATCAAGCGGGTGGAGGACGTGCTGGAGAAGTATTGGAACGCCCATCGGCTCGACCGGACCGTCGAATATCTCGTGACCCGCGAATTTGCCTCCCCGTTCGACTTCTTTCAGGAATTCGGCGATTACTGGGAGGAGCGGGGCTGGCAGAAGATCGGTCATCAGCTTGAGGATCTGTTTCTCCGGCTGCGACAATTTTTGGAGGCGCGCGGAACGAAGCGGCTGAAGGCGATCGAGGGGCTGATGAAGCTCGACTACTTCGGCAACCACAACTACAAGCCGCGTAAAATCTGGTGGGACGTCGCACTGGACAAGTCCGCCCTGGCCGCCCGGATGGCGAAGCTCGCGGCGGAGCCGGAGAGCGTCTCCGCTTCCTTCGCGGCGCTCGGCCTCGGCGAGAAGGAACTCCACAAGCACACGCTGCTCGAGGTGCTCCCGTTCCGGTACGGCCGGTATGAGGCGGACGGAGAGCTCAACCTGTCCGGCGAGACGCTGCTCGTCGTTTATTATCCGCCTGACGGCTCCGGCGCGGTCCGGTTCTTTTCGGGCCCGCTAGCCCCCGAATCCGCACCCGTGCCCCGCTGAGAGGTCCACGGGGCAAGCAGAAAGCCGCTCTCCTGCGAGAGCGGCTTTTTTGTCGTGTCCTGCCCACCGCCGCCAGCCGGATATACGGGATGGACGCGCCTCCGAGAGAAGGGCCGTTCTGCCGGCCGGCGGCTCACTCGCTATTTAAGCTATTTAAATAGGAAGAAACACGAAATCGCTTTCATGAAGGTCAAGGTTCTTAATCATGGAGGGGGCTTACGATTCGCCGCCTCCATGATTAAGGACGTTAGCCGCCCAGCACTCCGCTGCCCGCTTACCGCTTCTCTATCGCAAGCAGATAGGGCGGGTGGCTGCGCTGGTTAGCGAACTGGTAGCGCAGCACCTGGCAGTCCCGCTGGGGAAGCGCCTGCGCCCAGGCTTCGACGGCGTCGGCCTCCCGCTGCCCACCGGCATGGCCCGTATAGAGGACCGCGGTGATCAGGCCGCCCGGCCTCAGCAGGCGAAGCGCGGCGTCCAGCGCCGGCAGCGTCGACTCCGGCACGGTGACGGTGGCATGGTCTGAGCCTGGCAGATAGCCGAGATTGAACATGACGGCGGCGATCCTGCCCCGATGCTGCGGATCGACGGCCGCCTCCATCCCGGCATGAGAGCCTTCCGTCCACCGGACCTCCGCGAGGGAGGCGGCGTCGGCGCCGGCCAATCGTTGCTGCGCCCGCTCCAGCGCTTCCCGCTGGATGTCGAAGCAGTAGACCACGCCGCCCGCTCCCGCCTGTCCGGCGAGGAACAGCGTATCGACGCCTCCGCCGACAGTGGCGTCAATGACCGGCTCCCCTGGCCGCGCCCTCTCCGCCACCAGCTTCTGGGCAAAGCTTAATACCGATAAAAATCCCATTCCCGCTTCCTCCGCTTCGTTCAGGTTCGCTGCAGCTGCTCCGCCCTAGGGGCGCGGCCGCAGCATAAGAAAAAGCGCCCCACCCGCCACAGAAGACCGGAGCGGATGGGACGCTTCGCCGGATCGATGCCGGCCATCGGACGCGCTCCCCGATAAACGGACAAGGCTTCCGGCCTGTTAGCAGCCCGGCATATGCCAGTCCAAGCTGGGCGTCGCTTCTTTGCAAGCCGGCTCCCGGCACGCGTCTATCGAGGCTAGGTCAGCGTCCTCTCGCACACGGATTCCCGCACGCCGCCGACCTCTTCGCGGACATTGTATTTGCCCTGCCACGTATGGCGGGCCTTGAGCTCCGCGTCGATGCCGTTCAGCACTTCCCACTTCTTGAGGCTCCACATCGGGCCGATCAAGAGGTCGCGGGGAGCGTCCCCGGTGAGCCGGTGGACGATCATCTCGGGCGGCAGCATCTCGAGCGTATCGACGACCAGCTTGGTGTACTCGTCCTGCTCGAGGAACCGGAGCAGCCCCGCCTCATACTGCTTGACCATCGGCGTCTTGCGCATGAGATGCAGCAGATGGATTTTGATTCCCTGCACGTCCATCAGCGCCGTCTGCCGGCCTGTCTCGAGCATCATCTCGTGCGTCTCGCCCGGCAGGCCGTAGATGATATGGGCGCAGGTGCGGATGTTGTGCTTCCGCAGTTTGGCTACCGCATCGAGGTAACACTGGGTATCATGCGCCCGGTTGATGAGCCGGGACGTCTCCTCGTGAACGGTCTGCAGGCCCATCTCGACCCAGAGATACGTTCTCTCGTTCAGCTCCGCGAGATACTCGATGACGTCGTCCGGGAGGCAGTCGGGCCGGGTCGCGATGGACAGGCCCACGACACCGGGCTGCTGCAGGATCGCCTCGTAATACTCCTTTAGCACGGAGACCGGCGCGTACGTGTTCGTATACGCCTGGAAGTAGCCGATGTAGCTAGCCTCCGGCCACTTCTGGTGCTGCAGGTCCCTAATCTTGTTGAACTGGGTGACGAGGTCGTCCCGCCGGCTGCCGGCGAAGTCACCCGATCCTCTCGCGCTGCAGAACGTGCAGCCGCCCTTGGCGATCGACCCGTCCCGGTTCGGGCAGGTAAAGCCGGCGTCGAGCATTACCTTGAAGACTTTGGTGCCGAACTGCCGGCGCATCTCGGTATTCCATGTATGAAACCGCTTGTCTCCCCAGAGCCGGGGCTCGTCGGCGGACAGCGTAACGTTAGTCATTCTTCATGTCTCCTTCAATGGAATCGAAAATGAATCCTGGTAAGGATTCGTCCCTTCATTGTAGCCCATTCCCCCGAAAATTGCGACCGGCGGGCCAGTGTCGGACGCCTCCTGGAAGGGCTCGGAAGCATCCAATCGACCGTGTGCAGCCAGCAACCCCCAGCATAAGGCCGCGGCCCTCGGCGGAAACTAACGATGCTTACCAAACCTTAATCCAAGAAAGTAGGGGAGTAGTTGATGAAAACCGTTCGTTATGCGGCCGCTGCCGTGGCTCTTGCCGTTACGGTCGGCGGCGCCGCGGTTCCGTCCGCGCAAGCCGCGGTTCCAAGCCAGTCGTATCTGGTCGGGACGACCGGAACGACAGCAACCGGCACGGGCACCGGCATGATGCAGGACCGGACCACGGTACCCAACAATGTAGGCGGCCACGTCGCCCCGCTCGGCACAACGGTGCCGGGGGCCACTACCGCTCCAGGCGCTACCATGACGCCTGGCACTACTACCGTGCCCGGCACTACTACCGTGCCCGGGGCTACCGTATCGCCTAGAGGGACTACCAACACGACGGGCATTTACGGCAACACCCGCAACAGAACCGACGGTAATTACAACATGAACACGTACCGGACGAACGCAGCTACGCGGGACGGCAACCGGATGGATTGGGGCTGGCTCGGTCTGCTCGGTCTGCTCGGCCTGTTCGGCATGCGGAACCAGAACCGGACCGAGGATCCGACCCGCTAAGCGGGAGCGCACCAAACAGACTCCCCGCACAAGCGGGGAGTTTTGTCGTCTATCCTGCCGTTTGGCGTCAGCCCCCCCGCGGGTAAAAAAAGAGAGGGACCCAGCGTCTGCCGTCCTCTGTTCTATTGCACTAACCTTACATCATATGTTAAATTAAAAGAGAGCAGCCGCAACGCTTTTTGCTACTCCCATACGACTGGATTCGGCCCGGCAGCCCGCAGGGAAGCTGTACCAACCATTAAGTCAAAGAGGTGAGCAGGATGAGCAATCAGGTGTTTGTACCGAAAGGGGAAGAGACGGTCACCGTGGAGCTGACCGTGAAGGAGCTGCTGGCGCTTAGCGGCGCCAAATTCACGAACGACAAACGGCTGGTCCCGGAAGTGCGCCGCAAATTGCGGGATCGGCTCGACCGCGAGCTGATGGAACGGAGAGACGACCGGGAGCCGAGCGGCTGGAACTATTAAAGACGAAATGGAGCACACCGCCCCGGAGGGCGCAGGTGCTCTTTTTTTTTGGTGCTGCCCGGCTCGGGATTTCCTTTTGATTTTTCGCCGGTTCTGGTCTATTCTTTGGTAGGTGCAGGCGGAGCAGGGCTCGCCTAAGCAAACCTTTGCTGGAGGGAACGAATACATATGCGCCTGAGAGGAAAAAAAGGAATTCGTGAAACATTGGAGCAGCAGCCCGATCTGGTCGTGCTGCAGCCTTCCGACTGGAAGGGGAGATGGGCAGAGTTTTTCGGCAACGATCGTCCGATTCATGTCGAGCTCGGAATGGGCAAGGGCAAATTCATTAGCGAACTCAGCGCGGCCAACCCGCATATAAATTATATTGGCGTTGATATGTACGATGAGCTGCTGCGCAAGGCAAGCGGCAAGGTAGCCCAGGCGCATGGTGCGGCAGGCTCCGAACAGGAGGGGGCGGCTTCGGAAGGAAGCCCGGGCAAACGCAATATCGTGCTCGCGCTCATGAACATCGAGCGGCTGGAGGAAGCGTTCGCGGAGAACGAGCTGGAGCGGATCTACCTCAATTTCAGCGATCCGTGGCCGAAGACCAAGCATCACCGCCGCCGGCTGACGCATCCCGATTTTGTCCGCCGGTATTTGAAGGTGCTGAACGACCGGGGGCAGGTTCACTTCAAGACCGATTCCCGCATCCTGTTCGAGTTCTCGCTCAATTCGTTCGCGGATATGGGGCTTCGCATGCGCAATATCTCGCTGGATCTGCACGCGGACGGCCTGCGGGACGATCTTGTGCCGACGGAGTACGAGCTCAAATTCCATGAGCAGGGGATGCCGATCTACCGGTGCGAGGTCGTAATCGGCAAGGACGCGCTGAAGGAGCACGAAGAGGCCCTCGCCGGTGGCGGAGCCTCCTCAAGCCGGCCAAAGCAGGCTGACCGCTAAGGCGGCCAGCGTCCCGAGGGAAGCGCCGGCGAGCGTATCGGACGGATAGTGTAAGCCTAGATAGATGCGGGATAGCGCGACTGCTGCGGCGGCAAGCAGGAACAGCGGCGCATAGCCGGGCAGATGCAGGCTGAAGGTAACCGCAATCGCAAAAACGGCCGTCGAGTGGCCGGACGGGAAGGACGGGTCGATAAGCGGCCTGCGCCCGGTCACAACCTCCGGAAGCGCCTGATGAGGACGCAGCCGGGGGTATCGTTTTTTTAGCACGGCGACGGGCACATGACTGGCAGCCAGCGCCGTGAGGCTCTTCAGTCCGATGCCGCGCCACGGCTCCGGCGCCAGCAGGGCAAGCCCGAGCGTGAGCACGATCGTGAAGACGGCGCCGCCGAGATGGGTTACCAGGGTCAAGAGCAGATGCAGAGCGGGGACGCGCAGGCGCGTGTTCACCCAGCGGAAGCCCCGCCGGTCCCGCTCCAGCAGCCAATTGGTCCAATTCGCCATGGAACCCCTCCTTTCTGCTGCTTAAGAATACCTTACCCTAGAACTGTTATCGGAGTATCAAAAAGAAAGACAGCTCGCCTTCCCGGGCCGACGTCGCCTGCTTGATTCACTTCCAGACATTGGGTGTAAAGATAAACTGCAGGAACCACACCGGACCGCCAGACCTATTTTTCGGGTGAAAGGTTTCCCGCACGAATTGGGCATACTGGTAAGAAAACACTGCCTTTTCCGGGAAAGGAAGGGATTTCCCAAGGGAGAACAGGAAGAAAGAACTGGTCAGGCGCCGGACTATGGTCGCACTGCGGGAGAACCGAGCCCGAACGTCCCGGGACTCTTAAGGATTTGTTAAGGTTTGGGACGTTGTTTCGCGTATCCCGCTTGATTATAATGATAATCGTTGCATGCCTTGACAGAGTCGGATTCCGGTTTCCGATGCAAACTAGAGACAGCCGAAAAGGCGCTTTGCGGAGGAAGGCCGGAGACTAGAGAAACACGGCCAAAGGTAGAATCAACATTTCCCGGTCATAGACAAAGAGAGAACGGGGAAACCAAAAGGGGGATTCACAATCATGCTGGACACGATCTTCTTTACCGCTCAGATCGTTCTGTTCTCGATTGGAGCGTATCAGCTTGTGATGGCATTTTTCGGCTGGTTCAGGCGCAAGAACAAGAAGCAGCATGCACCGCAAAAGTCGTTTGCCGTCCTGGTAGCCGCTCATAACGAAGAGCAGGTCATCGGGGCCTTGCTGGAGAATTTGAAAAAGCTTGATTATCCAAAAGAACTGTACGACGTTATGGTCATCTGCGACAACTGTACCGACGGTACCGCTGACATCGTCCGTTCGCACGGGGTGTATGCGTTCGAGCGCCATAACCCGTCCCTGCGGGGCAAGGGCTACGCGATCGAATGGATGCTCAAGGAGCTTTGGAAGCTGCCAAAGCATTACGACGGCGTCGTCATGCTGGATGCCGACAACCTCGTCAATCCGGATTACCTGACGCATATGAACAACGATTTATGCAACGGGTCCAAGGTCATCCAGGCTTACCTGGATACGAAAAACCCGAACGATTCGTGGATTACTTCCGCTTACGCGGTTACGTATTGGTACTGCAACCGGCTGTGGCAGCTGCCGCGGTATAACCTGAAGCTCGCCAACTACCTCGGCGGGACGGGCATGTGCTTCGACAACCAGCTCCTGAAGGAAATGGGATGGGGCGCTACGAGCCTTGTCGAGGACCTGGAATTCACGATGCGCTGCGTGCAGCGCGGCGTCTATCCGACGTTTAACTACGAAGCCAAGGTATACGACGAGAAGCCGCTGACGTTCAAAGCGTCCGCCAAGCAGCGTCTGAGATGGATGCAGGGGCACTTCGACGTGGCCCGCCGGTATTTCTTCCCGCTGCTGTGGCAGGGCATCAAGGAAGCCAAATGGGCGAAGATCGATACCGCCGTGTACGCCTTCAACGTGTACAACGTGCTGATCAGCTCCATCGTCACCTGCATCGTCTGGGTCGACAACCTGATGCCGGGCGAGCCGCATTTCCGTTCGCTGTTCAATATGGCACCTGCATTGTTCGGCGCCGTCGCGCTCCTGACGTTCCTGTTGTTCCCGCTCGCCCTTCTGATCGAGAAAGCACCGGCTCGCGTATGGGCTTCGCTCATCACGTTCCCCGTCTATCTCGTCTCCTGGTGGCCGATCACCGTCTATGCGTTCTTTACCCAGAACAACAAGACATGGAGCCACACCGAGCATACCCGGGTTATCCGTCTCGAGGAAGTGCAGAGCAAGCAGGCAAGCTGAACGTGATTCCTTGCTTGACATGAACTCAGGCTGGATGATATAGTATGTGAGTACGTCATAGGAAACAAGTAGAAGCGCCTGCTTCTCACCTAGCCGACCGGTTGTTGGCGGGTTATCGATACGGCTGAGATCTAATGATGATTTCGTTCTTTCGAGATGCGGGCGCCCGAGCGCCCGCATCTTTTAGTTTTTTGCTTAATTTCTTACGGAGGTGAACATTATTACTAAAGACCATTTAGTCAACGACGAGATTCGCGCAAGAGAAGTTCGTTTGATCGGAGCGGACGGGGAACAGCTGGGGATTACGCCATTCCGCGAAGCGATGCAGATTGCCGTCGACGCGAATCTTGACCTGGTCAATGTCGCTCCCACCGCCAAACCGCCTGTCTGCCGCATCATGGACTACGGCAAGTACCGCTACGAGATGCAGAAGAAAGAAAAAGAAGCGCGTAAGAATCAGAAGGTCGTCGACTTGAAGGAAGTGCGGTTCAGCGCCACTATCGACGAGCACGATTTTCAGACGAAGCTGCGTAACGTCGTCAAGTTCCTGAACGAGGGAGACAAGGTGAAGTGCTCCGTTCGGTTCAGAGGACGGGAGATTACGCACGCGTCGATCGGGCAGAAAGTGCTGGAGCGCGTCGCCACCGAATGCGAAGCGATTTGCAACGTGGAGCGCCGGCCCAAGCTCGAAGGCCGCAGCATGATCATGATTCTGACGCCGAAATCTTAAGACTTTTTGAGGAGGATCTTTTCCCATGCCAAAAATGAAAACGCACCGCGGCGCAGCCAAGCGCTTTTCCAAAACCGGAACCGGTAAGATCAAAAGAAACCATGCGTACAAGCGTCACATCCTGGAAAGCAAGTCCCCGGGACGTAAGCGTGGTCTGCGCAAAGCTGCTCTGGTAGCTTCCGGAGACGTGAAACGCATCAAGAGCCTGCTGGTATACGTAAAATAATTGGCTTTGCGCCCACATTTTTAGGAGGTAGAAACTATGGCAAGAGTTAAAGGCGGTTTCGTAACCCGTCGTCGTCATAAAAAAGTACTTAAGCTCGCAAGAGGTTACTTCGGTTCCAAACACAGACTGTTCAAAACTGCTAACCAGCAGGTTATGAAATCCCTGCTGTACGCATACCGCGACCGTCGCCGCAAGAAGCGGGACTTCCGTCGCCTGTGGGTAACCCGTATCAACGCGGCTGCCCGCCTGAACGGACTGTCTTACAGCAAGCTGATGCACGGCCTCAAGCTGGCCGGCGTGGACGTAAACCGCAAGATCCTCGCAGATCTGGCTGTTTCCGACTCCAAAGCATTCTCCGATCTGGCGAATGCCGCTAAGCAAAAAATCAACGCCTAACAACCGCCTGCCGGCCGGGAATATCCCCGGCCGGTTTTTTTATGTTCAAGAGGGGGCCCGGCTGCCTTCCGCAATCGACGAGCCAGGAGGCAGGCGGGCGAAAAAGGATTATTGGGGGAGCGTATAAGCCTATAGGTTAATTCTATAGCGGAGAACGCTTTTAATGTATTGACGAATGAACGGGCAATCCCTATAATAAGCTTTAATCAGTCGGAGCAACATAGACAATGAGACAGATGAATCCCAAGAACAGCAAGGAAGAGGACGAAGTAATAAGGGCCCTTAAGCGCCAGAGAGCGTTAGGATTAGCTGAAACCTACGCCTTAATCCCTTATCAACGAGCTCACCTCGGAGCTGTTTTCCTGAACAGCGTCGCAGCAAGCCGCGGCGGTCAGTAGGGAGAAACGGAGAGGCACACGTTACCGTGCCGATGGTTTCCGGCCAGAATTTTGGTCTGATACCCGTTGAGGCTGTGGGCTGTGAAGCGCATGGCAAACTTGGGTGGTACCACGGAAGAGCAATCCCCTTTCGTCCCGCAAATGTCTAGCAATAGGCATGCGGGAGGGAAGGGGTTTTTTATTTCAATCGCCGCCGCCAACTGATGTGTAGATCCGGAAGGAGGGTCCAAGGATGAGTATTCAAAATCCGACCAAAGTGTTGAAAGAAGAGCTGAGAGAAAAACTGCTGAGACCGGACGTTATCTCCGGTTCGGAGAGCCTGCTTCGCTGCCTGCTTCTCGAAGGAGTGGAGTGCGTGTTCGGGTACCCGGGCGGAGCGGTGCTGTACATCTATGACGCGATGCACGGCAATCCGGATTTCCATCATCTGCTGACCCGCCACGAGCAGGGCGCAATCCACGCGGCGGACGGCTATGCGAGGTCGACCGGCAAGGTCGGCGTCTGCATCGCGACCTCCGGGCCGGGAGCGACGAACCTCGTCACCGGCATCGCGACCGCCTATATGGATTCGGTGCCGCTGGTAGTCATTACCGGCAACGTCGCGACGGCGGCGATCGGCACGGACGCGTTCCAGGAGGCAGATATCGTCGGCATCACGATGCCGATCACCAAGCAGAGCTATCTGGTGCGCAAGGCGGAGGATCTGCCTCGCATCATTCACGAAGCGTTCCATATCGCGAACACGGGCCGCAAGGGGCCGGTTCTGATCGATATTCCGAAGGACGTTTCGGCGCAGATGGCCGTCTTCCAGGCACCGGGACCGGTTGCAATCCGGGGCTACAATCCGACGGTCGAGCCGAACAAACTGCAGGTCGACAAGATGCTGCGGGCGATTGAAGAATCGGAGCGGCCGGTCATTCTAGCCGGCGGCGGCGTCGTCTACTCCGACGCATCGGAGGAACTGATCGAGTTCGTGAACAAGACGAACATCCCGATCACCACGACCCTCCTCGGTCTCGGGGGCTTCCCTAGCGGACATCCCCTCTGGATGGGGATGCCGGGGATGCACGGCACGTACACGGCGAACAAGGCGATCCAGAATGCGGACCTGCTTATCTCCATCGGCGCCCGCTTCGACGATCGGGTGACGATGAAGCTGGACGGCTTCGCGCCCAAGGCCAAGATCGTGCACATTGACATCGATCCGGCCGAGATCGGCAAGAACGTCAAGACGGACATTCCGGTCGTCGGCAGCGTCAAGGAAGTGCTAAAGCAAGCCAATCCGAAAGCCAAGCGGGCCCAATCGGACGAATGGGTCGAGCACATCCAGCAGATGAAGGAGGCCCACCCGCTCCGGTACAAGGACAGCGAGACCGCCCTCAAGCCGCAGTACGTGGTGGAGCTGATCAACGACACGACCAAGGGCGAGGCGATCGTCACGACCGACGTCGGGCAGCATCAGATGTGGGTGGCTCAGTATTACAAGTTCAAGAATCCCCGCTCGTGGGTTACCTCCGGCGGCCTCGGCACGATGGGCTTCGGCTTCCCGTCCGCCATCGGCGCCCAGATGGGCAACCCGGATAAGCTGGTCGTCTCGATCAACGGCGACGGGGGCATGCAGATGTGCTCCCAGGAGCTCGCGATCTGCGCTATCAACAACATCCCGGTCAAGATCGTAGTCATCAACAACCAGGTGCTCGGCATGGTCCGGCAATGGCAGGAGATCATCTACGACAACCGGTACAGCCACATCGACCTGGCGGGCAGCCCGGACTTCGTCAAGCTGGCCGAGGCGTACGGCGTCAAAGGGCTTCGCGCGGCGAACAAGGCCGAGGCGCAGGCTGCATGGCAGGAAGCGCTGAATACGCCGGGGCCGGTGCTGGTGGAGTTCGTAGTCGAGAAGTATGAGAATGTGTACCCGATGGTTACACAGGGGAACACGATCGACGAGATGATAATGGGGGATTCGGAATGAACATGACGAAGCATACCATCTCCGTTCTGGTAAACAATCAACCGGGTGTGCTGCAGCGGGTGGCCGGCTTGTTCGGCCGCCGCGGCTTCAACATCGACAGCATCACGGTCGGAGAGTCGGAGGAGCAGGGACTCTCCCGGATGGTCATCGTCACGACAGGCGACGAGAATACGCTCGAGCAGGTGCAGAAGCAGCTATACAAGATCATTGACGTCATCAAGGTTGTGGACCTGAGCTCCAACCCGATGGTCGCCCGCGAGCTGGCGTTGATCAAGGTCAATGCCGAGCCCGCCATGCGGCCGGAGATTCTGGGCGTCGTCGATACGTTCCGCGCCGCTGTCGTTGACATCGGGCCGCACAGCCTGATCGTGCAGGCGGTGGGGTCGTCCGATAAAATCGACGCCATCACCGAGCTGCTCAAGCCTTACGGCATCCGTGAGCTGACGCGGACCGGCGTCACCGCCATGATCCGCGGCTCGCAGAAGTAAGACGGCCTTCCTCTGGCCGGCAGACACCGAGGAAGGGGCGGCGCCCCTTTCCCATACCAACATACAAGGCAAGCGCCCAAGCTGGGCAAGCCCCTCTATAAGCGGGGGTTTTAGCGGGCCGCAGAGGCAATGTCATAAAGAACGACCCGTTAAAACACCCGCTTATAGGGGCATATCAAAGGAGGCAATTATACTTATGGCAGTGAAAATGTACTATGACCAAGATGCAAACCTCGGCGTTCTTCAAGGCAAGACCATTGCGGTAATCGGCTACGGCAGCCAAGGCCATTCCCAAGCGCAAAACCTGCGCGACAGCGGCTTGAACGTCATCATCGGCCTTCGCCCCGGCAAGTCCTGGGAAACCGCCAAGAACGACGGCTTTGAAGTATACGAAGTAGACGAAGCAACCCGCCGCGCCGACCTCGTGCAGCTGCTGATCAACGACGAGCTGCAGGCGAAGGTTTACAAAGAGCAAATTCAGCCGAACCTGAAAAAGGGCGCAGCCCTCATGTTCTCCCACGGCTTCAACATCAACTTCGGCCAGATCGTGCCGGACAAGGATACCGACGTCCTCATGATCGCTCCGAAATCCCCTGGCCACCTCGTGCGCCGCACGTATGTGGAAGGCTTCGGCGTTCCGGCTCTGATCGCTGTTGAGCAGGACGCAACAGGCCAAGCGCACGAAATCGGCCTTGCGTACGCCAAGGGCATCGGCTGCACCCGTGCAGGCGTAATCGAAACAACGTTCCGCGAAGAGACCGAAACCGACCTGTTTGGCGAGCAAGCCGTTCTGTGCGGCGGCGTAAGCGCCCTCGTCAAGGCAGGCTTCGAGACGCTAACCGAAGCCGGCTACCAGCCGGAAGTCGCTTACTTCGAGTGTCTCCACGAGCTGAAGCTGATCGTTGACCTGATGTACGAAGGCGGCCTGGCCCGCATGCGCTACTCGATCAGCGACACGGCTGAGTACGGCGACTATGTAACCGGCCCCCGCATCGTAACCGAAGAGACGAAGAAAGAAATGAAGAAAGTGCTCGAGGAGATCCAAACTGGCGTCTTCGCCCGCAACTTCATCGTCGAGAACCAATCGAACCGCGCGTTCTTCACCGCTACCCGCCGCAAGGAGAACGAGCATCAGATCGAGAAGGTCGGCTCCCAGCTGCGCGAAATGATGGCCTGGATCAAGAAGTAAGACAACCGGACAGCCGCATATACATGGAGGCAGCAGCAGCGTGCCTCAGACAGGGGAATGTGCCCCGGCGGACTCTAAGGCCCGCCTACGGGCAGATTCCCCTGTCCTTCGGCGGCAGCGCCGAATCAAGTTTACAGGAGGTGATGGGGAAATGAGAAAGATCTATATCTTCGATACGACACTCAGGGATGGCGAGCAATCGCCGGGCGTCAATCTGAATACCCAGGAAAAGGTGGAGATCGCCCAACAGCTCGAGAAGCTGGCGGTAGACCGGATTGAGGCCGGGTTCCCGGCGGCATCGCCCGGCGACCTGGCCGCTGTCAACGCAGTAGCCAAGGCTGTACGGAATGCCACCGTCATCGGTCTCGCGCGTTCGCGTCATCAGGATATTGACGCGGCCCGGGAGGCGCTGAAGGATGCGCAGGACCCGTGTCTTCATCTATTTCTCGCCACTTCCCCTATCCACCGCCAGCACAAACTGCGCATGGACAAACAGCAAGTGCTCGAAACCGCGGAAGCGGCGATCAAATATGCGCGGAAGTACTTCCCGAAAGTTGAATTCTCGCCGGAGGACGCCGGCCGGACCGAGCTCGATTTCTTGTGCGAGGTAACGGAGATGGCGATTCGGGCGGGTGCGACCGTCGTCAATATTCCCGATACTGTCGGCTACATGACGCCGCTGGAGTTCGGCAACATCTTCAAGACGCTTCGGGAGAACGTTCCGGGCATCGAGAAGATTCAGCTGAGCGCCCACTGCCACGACGATCTTGGACTCGCGACCGCCAACGCGCTGGCCGCCATTATGAACGGCGCGGACCAGATCGAAGGAACGATCAACGGAATCGGCGAACGGGCCGGCAACACGTCGCTCGAAGAGGTGGCGCTCGCGCTTGAGACGCGGCAACACCTGTTCCAGGCGAAGACCGGACTTGTGTTGACCGAGATCGCGCGCACGAGCCGGCTGGTCAGCAGGCTGACCGGCATGGTCGTACCTGGCAACAAGGCGATCGTCGGGGCGAATGCTTTTGCACACGAATCGGGCATTCACCAGGACGGCATGCTGAAGGAAAAGTCGACCTACGAGATCATCTCCCCGGAGACGATCGGTCTCAAGGAGAGCAAGCTGGTGCTCGGCAAGCACTCCGGCCGCCACGCATTCCGCGAGAAGCTGATCGATCTCGGTTACGAGCTGAGCGAGGAGCAGGTCAACCTCGCGTTCGCCAAGTTCAAGGAGCTGGCGGACAAGAAGAAGGACGTCTCGGACGAGGACATCCGCGCGCTGATCGAGGAGAAGCTCGTCGCGATTCCCGAGGCGTTCACACTCGAGACGATCCAGGTATCGTACGGCAACCAGTCCGTACCGACCGCCACCGTCCGTCTCCAGTCGCTTGAGGGAACGCTCCATGAGGAGGCCGCTCTCGGCAACGGATCCGTCGACGCGATTTATAACGCAATCGACAAGGCGACCGGCGAGAAGGTCGAGCTCGACGATTACTCGATCAAGTCGGTCACCCACGGCAAGGACGCGCTCGGCGAAGTGCACGTCGTCCTGCTGCAGGATGGCATCTCGGTGTCAGGCCGTGGCGTCAGCACGGACATTCTGGAGGCCAGCGCGCGCGCTTACGTCGATGCCGTCAACCGGCTGATCGACAAGCGCAAGTCGGGCGCCGGCCGCCGGGACAACGTCTCGCTCATCTGATTGTTTGCCGCGAGGCGGTGCCGGCGGCACCAGCCTGCCGGCACGAAGCACCTCTTTCCCATCCGGGAAAGGGGTGCTTTTTTGTGCGCTGCCCGCCGGCCAGGACAGGAGAAAACGACTGCAAAGAAAGCATTCCGTTGGAGGCGCCGGCAGCCCGTGCTACCATGAAGAAAAGTCGCCGGGAGGGATACCCATGAAAGCAATCACCACTGGATCGGTTAGAACCCCTGTCAAGTTCAAACAATACGATTCCTTGTGGAGGGACCCGGATGACGACGGTACGACGATTTCTTGCGTATTACCGCCCCTATAAAAAAGGATTATTGGCCGATCTGTTCTTTGCGACGCTCGCCTCGGCGGTTGTTCTAGCCTATCCGCTGCTGGTTCGGGAGATGACCGCGAGCGCGATCGGCGAGGAAGGGATCGCTGCGGGCTGGCTGCTTCAGTTGACCGGCCTATTCTTGCTGCTCATGCTTGTAGAGTATGCCAGCGGTTATTATACAGACTATTACGGCCATGCGCTTGGCGCCCGGATGGAGGCGGACATGCGCCGCGACCTGTTCCGGCATGTGCAGCGGCTTTCGTTCTCCTATCACGACCGGACGAGGACCGGACAGCTGATGTCCCGCGCCACCCATGATTTGTTCAACATTTCGGAGCTCGCCCACCACGGGCCGGAGGATCTCGTCATCTCCGCGATCCGGATTGTCGGTTCCGTCTTGATCCTATGGAGCATCAACGGGTGGCTGGCGCTCGTCATTGTGCTTGTTCTGCCGTTTCTGTTTGGATTCGCCTACCGCTACAGCGTGCGGGTGAAGGAAGTGCTGAAGGTGAACAACGAGCGGATCGGAGACCTCAATGCGCAGCTCGAGGATAGTCTGGCCGGCATCCGCTCGGTCCAAGCATACGCCAACGAGGAACTGGAAACGGCCAAGTTTGACGTCAGCAACCGATTCTTTCTGGAGAGCAGGAAGAGGGGCTACCGGGCGGAAGCGCTGTTTTTCAACGGCCTGACGTCGTTCCTGTCCTTCCTGACTCTTGCGGTGGTCGGGACAGGAGCCGTCCTTATCAGTTACGACCGTCTGCTCCTCGCAGAGCTGATTCCGTTCTTGCTGTACATGAGCGCGATCACCGACCCGGTCAAACGGCTGGTTAACTTCACCCAAAACCTGCAAAACGGAGCCGCCGGATTCGAACGGTTTCTGGACATTCTGGATACAAAGCCGGATATAGCCGATGAGAAGGATGCGGCCCCGTTGAACCGGGTCCGAGGCAAGGTGGAATTCCGGAACGTCGGGTTCCGCTATTCCGGCGACCGCCAGGAGGTATTCCGGAATCTGAATCTGACCGTTCAGCCTGGTGAATATGTCGCGCTCGTCGGCGCGTCCGGCGTCGGCAAATCGACGCTCGTTCATCTGCTACCCCGCTTTTATGAGCCGGTGGAAGGAGAGATCCGGCTGGACGGAACGAACATCCGGTGCGCGACGCTGGCCTCGCTGCGCCGCCAGATCGGGCTGGTGCAGCAGGAGGTTTACTTGTTCGCCGGCTCGATCCGCGACAATATCGCTTACGGCAAGCCGGACGCCACAGACGAGGAAATTACGGCCGCGGCCAAGCAGGCCGATGCGCATGACTTTATCATGAGCCTGCCGGGAGGCTACGGCGCCTCTGTCGGGCAGAGGGGAAGCCGGCTGTCGGGGGGACAGAAGCAGCGGATCGGGATCGCCCGGGCGTTTTTGAAGGATCCGGCGGTTCTACTCTTCGATGAGGCGACCTCGGCGCTGGACAATGAGAGCGAGCGAGCGGTGCAGGGGAGCCTCGAGCGGCTGGCGCGGAACCGCACAACGATCGTCATCGCCCATCGGCTGTCTACCGTCCGCCGCGCGGACCGGATTGTGGTGTTGACCGAGCAGGGAATCGCCGAGGAAGGCACGCACGACGAGCTGCTGCGTCTGGGCGGCCGCTATGCGCAGCTCTACCGGCTTCAGGTGGACAGCGGAAAGGAAGTTGGGGGTTGAGCGGCAATAGGGCGGGCGGAAGAAGCGGCCGCGTCCCATGACGCTGAGGGAGCAGCCGAAGCGGGGAATGCCCCCAAAACGTTAAACAGCTCCCCGTTCTGCCGGACTGGCAGAACGGGGAGCTGTTTCTCTTGTGAGAGTGAAATAAGTCGGGCAGGTTGGATCCCCGCCGATCAAGGCTTCGACTAGAGTGGGCATCGGCTTAAGAACGCCGCTCCCTGGCAAAGCCGCGACGGGCTGGGCGTGGCGAGCAGCAGACCTTCACGGCGGATTTCGTCCAGGCAGGGAAGAGGCGAAAGGCTGGCATCCCTTCGCGCCTCCAAAGCTAGACGGCGCTTGCCAGGCAGGCCTTCATCGCCCGCTCGAGCCGCTCCATGCCGAGCTTCATCTCTTCCGGATTGCTGTGCGTGAAGTTCATCCGGATCGTGTTATACTGCGGGTTATCCGCGAAGAACGTAGAGCCGGGAACGAAAGCGACTCCTTCCTCGACTGCTTTGACCATCAGCGTCTCGGCCTTCAGCCCCTCGGGCAGCTGCAGCCACAGGAACATGCCGCCCTTGGGCTCGTTCCACTTGAGGCCTGGCACGTCGAGCTCGCCGAGCAGCTTGGTCATCAGGCGCATCCGGTCCTCGTAATGACGGCGGATGAGCCGGATATGCGCGTCGAGATCGAATGAGACCAGCAATTGGTAGAGCGTCTGCTGGTCGAGCGTGCTGGAGTGCAGGTCGGCCGCCTGCTTGGCCTGCGCCATCATGCGGATGACGGCCGGGTCGCCGATGGCCCAGCCGGTCCGGAGAGCAGGAGCGACCGTCTTCGAGAACGTGCTTGTGTAGACAACGGGAGAGCCTTGTGCGGAACCGCGAAGCGAGAAGATGGACGGGTAAGTTTCCTCCGAGCCGTACTGGAGCTCGCCGTACGGGTCGTCCTCGAGCAGGAGAATGTCGTTCTCCGTGCAGAGGTTTAGGATGCCTTCGCGCCGATCCAGACTCCAGACGAAGCCGGTCGGATTGGAGAACGTCGGCACGGCGTATAGCATCTTCGGCTTGTACTCCGCGATCTTGCGTGCCGTATCCTCGAGATCGGGGCCGTTCTCGTCCCCGGCCACCGAGACGACCTTGGCGCCGCGCGCTTGGAATACCTGAAGAGCCGCTAGATAGGTAGGCTGCTGAACAAGGATGACGTCGCCCGGATCGATATAGACGCGGGTCAACAGGTCGATTACCTGCTGGGAGCCGGTCGTCAGGATCATCTCATTGGCCGTTACGTTCATCCCTTTGGCGGCCATGCGTTCGGCCAGCGCTTCGCGCAGAGGCGTATAACCTTCGGTCAGGCCGTATTGCAGGGCGCCTTTGCCTTGGTCGAAGGCCGCGGCGGCGGCATTCTTGACGGCTTCAATCGGGAACAGCTCCTCCGCGGGCAGGCCGCCTGCGAACGAAATGATCGAACGTCCCTGGGTCAGCTTGAGAATGTCGCGAACGGCGCTGGACTGAAACAGCTTCATCGATTCGGAAAAACGATATTCCATGTTACGGCCACCTTTGCATTCATTTTCTTCTCATTGTACGCCTCGGCACGGGGTGCTGTCCAAGAGTTGATGCCGATAGCGTTATAGGTATGTCCTATTGCGATGATAGATTTTATATCTTTCCCAAACCGACAGGGGGTATGTTACAACTAGGGAATAAGATTACGAGTCTGGATGCTGTATAGCATTGCCCAAAAAAGGAGAGAAACCCATGGCAGAAGTGAAGCATATTGCGGTCATCGCCGGCGACGGCATCGGACCGGAGGTGGTAGCCGAGGCGGAGAAGGTGCTCAAGAAAACGGAGGAAGTGTTCGGCTATTCGTTCACGACCGAGCACGGCCTGTTCGGGGGCATCGCGATCGACGAGAAGGGGACGCCGCTTCCGCAGGAAACGCTGGAGATGTGCCAGAAAGCGGACGCCGTGCTTCTCGGAGCGGTGGGCGGCCCGAAGTGGGACAGCAATCCCAAGGAGCTGCGTCCGGAGACCGGTCTGCTCGGCATCCGCAAGGCGCTCGGTCTGTTCTCGAACATTCGTCCGGCTGTTATCTTCGACTGCCTGAAGGACGCTTCGACGCTCAAGCCGGAGGTGCTCGATGGCACCGACCTGATCGTCGTTCGCGAATTGACCGGGGGCATCTACTTCGGCGAGAAGCTTCGCCGGCAGGGCGAGCATGGTGAAGAGGCAGTCGATACGTGCGTCTATAATGTAAGCGAGGTTGAGCGGATAGCCCGCCAGGCGTTCGAGATCGCCAGAACGCGCCGCAAGAAGCTGGCGTCGGTCGACAAGGCGAACGTCCTCGAGACGTCCCGGCTGTGGCGCGAGACGGTCATCCGGGTCGCCGCCGATTATCCGGACGTGGAGCTCGAGCACGTGCTGGTCGACAACTGCGCGATGCAGCTGCTGCGCCGTCCGTCGAGCTTCGACGTCATCGTCACCGAGAACATGTTCGGCGACATTCTGAGCGACGAAGCGGCGATGCTCACCGGCTCGATCGGCATGCTGTCGTCGGCTTCGCTCGGCGAAGGAAGCTTCGGCCTTTATGAGCCGGTCCACGGCTCCGCGCCGGACATCGCCGGCCAAGGCATCGCGAACCCAATCGCCACGATTCTGTCCGTGGCGCTTATGTTCCGCCTGACCTTCGGCTACCATGACGCTGCCGAGGCGATCGAGCGTGCGGTCAAGGAAGTGCTGGATGCGGGACACCGGACGGGCGACATCGCCGTCGACAAATCGAAGGCGATCGGAACAACAGAGATGGGCGATCTCATCATCGCCGCCATTCGCAAGTAGCCAATCCGGGCAATTCGTCTTGGCCGGCCAGTGCCGGCCGGGGAAGGGAAGCAGGCGGGACGGCGCAGGGGGAAGCGCCGCCGGTTCGGGGGAACAGGTCGCCGCGCCGCTGGGGAGCGGCACGGGACCTGGCGGACCGGCCCGCCAGAGGAAAGAACGAGACAAAGCGGCTTTTCGGGAATAACCGAAGGCCGCTTTTTGCATCCGCCGAAGTGGGCAATACTAGGGATGATAAGGAGATATCCGCTTATTTAGAATAATTATAAATAAATAACGGTTATCACTTGACAATAAGTTGGGCGAATGATAAATTTTTAATTGTACTGTTATTGAGAATGATTCTCGGAAGCGGCTGTACGCCCGAATCATTCCTGTCACTATCATTAAGGAGGAATTTTGCAATGGCAGAACGCTTGGTTGGTAAAGAAGCACCGTTCTTCTCGATGGAAACTGTAAGCGGCGACGGCAAGGAATTCGGTTCCGTCTCGCTGTCCGATTACAAAGGAAAGTGGCTGGTGTTCTTCTTCTACCCGCTCGACTTCACCTTCGTATGCCCGACTGAAATTACCGCATTGAGCGACGCATACTCGGAATTCCAAAACCTCGACACCGAAGTACTCGGCGTCAGCGTGGACAGCATCCACTCGCACCGCGCTTGGATCAACACGTCCAAGGAGCAAAACGGCCTTGGCCAGCTGAACTTCCCGCTCGCTTCCGACATCACCAAGAAAGTCGCTAGCGACTACGGCGTCCTGATCGAAGAGGAAGGCGTCGCTCTGCGCGGCCTGTTCATCATCGATCCGGAAGGCGTTGTGAAGTACCAAGTGGTTAACCACAACGACGTAGGCCGCAGCGTGGAAGAGACACTGCGCGTGCTGCAGGCGCTTCAGTCCGGCGGCCTGTGCCCGATGAACTGGAAGCCTGGGGACAAGCACCTGGTAGCAGGCTAAACAGCCGTTGTCAGGCAGCTCCACCCGGCCAGGCTGGGGAGCTTCACCGCTCTCCTGCCGACCGACAAGCCCTCCGGGCCGCTCTTGCGGCCGGGAGGGTTTTTCTGTAGAATCGGGAAAGAAGAAGGGCCAGGCGCTCGAAGTGGACGGGCTGCCCGTGCCCGTCCGCACCCGCCCTACAGCGGGAGGCCCCGGGTAGGGGCCGAGTAGAAGCGACAGGAGGAGAACCGATGGAAGCACCGGCACAATTGAAATACAGCGAAGAACACATCTGGGTTCGCTTGGAGGGCAAGCAGGCCGTGATCGGCATGACGGATTTTGCCCAGGAGGAGCTGGGCGACATTGTCTTCGTCGAGCTGCCCCCGCAAGGGGAAGCGCTGAAGAAGGGCGAGCCGTTCGGCAGCGTCGAGTCCATCAAGTCGGTGACGGAGCTCTACGCTCCCGTCTCCGGACGCGTGACGCGCACGAACCCGGGCCTGAAGGACATGCCGGGCAAGCTGAACCTCGAGCCGTACGGCGAGTGGCTGGCGGTCATCGAGATAACCGATCCGTCCGAGCTGGACGCGCTCTGGGACGCGGACCGGTATGCCGCTGCTTTCGGAGACGCGGAAGAGCAGCCGGAGGAGTAGGGGCTGGCCGTCTGCCGCAGCAGCCAAACAAAAGGAGCGCCGCTTATCGCGGCGCTCCTTTTGTTTGTGCGCAGGGCGGCACGCCGGCTCGCGCCGCTCGCAGCGGGCAAACGGCCGTGGCCCCTCCCGGCGTGTCCCCGCCGCATCAGCCTCGGCGCTGGCTTCTTCCTGGCTCCCGGCGCCCCCCGCGCATGGGGGTGCTTCTGCCGGACCTCAGCCCGCTGCGCACTGGCACGCTCCACCCCGGCTCCCGGGCTCAGCCCGCCCCGAAGGCCGGCCGCCGCTACGAACGCTTTTGCAGGGAAGGACGCTTCTCCAGCGCGTACAGCTCGTCCTCGAGCGATGCCGTCTTCTCCATCACCGCAGCCCGCGCGTCCGCGAGCGCTTGGTTGTAGGCGAACGGGCCTACCGTGCGCAGCATAAACAGGAGCACCGTCTCGGCGGCCAGCTCGCCGATCGTCTCCCCGCGTTCCTCCTCGAAGAAGCGGTGGATCTCCTCCAGCATGAGTCGCTTTTCTTCCAGCGGCAGCTTATTGTACATAAGTATCGTTTCCTCTCTTATGGGCAGGCGCCCAAGTATTCCCCGCTTTTTGTCCATAGCGGAATCCGTTGACCTCATGTACACTATAGGTTAGGATCCAGTCGGCCGCAAGGCAGGATTGGTCTGCCGGCCGACCCGCACGAATAGGAGTAGAAGAAGCACCTGCATAGGGGATAGGAGGGGTGGCGATGAGTTTTTGCTGCGGAGCCAGCATGATCGGAACCAAAGGAACGTTGAAGCATATCCGGACCCATATCCACAACGTGCCCATCTTGTTTTGTCCGGTCTGCCATCGCGTGGAGGTTCATCATCTGGTCGAGAACGAGTATGAGATTCTGGCCGAGTATGCGCATGCGGACGGAGCGTCGGACGTCGATTTCCAGGATTATGTCGACGGCCTGGCGGAGAACGAGCTGTTCGAGAACTGCGTCAACGACGAGAGCGAGGATCCGCTCGACGTAGTGCGCAGTCAGATCGATATGGCACTTGACCTTCTGATGGTCGCAAGTAAGCTGGAGGATGAGGATTGGACGGCGCAGCTCAAGAAGCGACTGCAGATGTTGAGCCAGCGCCAGACGCGCCTGCTGCAAAAGAATAAAGTCCGGAGGGCGGGGTAACCGTCCGTCGGCTTTCGATAAGGAAGTAGCAAAAAAGCGTCGCCCCTAGAGGCGGCGCTTTTTTTGCTGCTCGGCGGGCCTTTCGAAGGAGCGACTATGGCCCGAAGACCCGGCAAGGAGGAAGGAGACGAAGCCGTCCTGCCGGAATTAGGCCAGCACTTCGCTTTCGAAGGCCGGCTAACGAACCGGAGCGGCAGGGGCTGTGCTGGCTGCACTACCGCGCCATCCGGCAAGTTATGGTATAATCATAGCGAATTGCCTTTTTTATTCTACGTAATTCTACAAATTCTATCATGATTCCGCACGCTCGTGGCGTTGCAGCTTACATAGAGACAGAGGTTGGTCCCTAATAGGGACAGGCCCTGCAAATTTGCCTGTGCCATCGTCTGCATAACCCCCCCAAGCCGGTGGGGGAGAACGAAATTTATGAGTGTGGGGTGGATTATTTGCTTTTGGTATTGCTCAAAAGATTTCTTGGCCGCAATACGTCGCACCGCTCCAAAGATGTTTCTCTTCCGCCCGAAGAGGCGGTAGCTCGAATCCAGGCAGGCGACACGCGGCTTCGCAACGAATTCATCGCCGATTACCAGCCGTTCGTGGCCAAGGTAACGAGCCGCTTTTGCAAAAAATATATCGATCCGTCGCGGGACGACGAGTTCAGCGTAGGGCTGGCCGCCTTCAATGAGGCAATCACCCAGTTCTCCCCGACGGCGGGCAAATCGTTCCTCGGCTTCGCCGAGACGGTTATCCGCCGCCGGTTGATCGATCATGTCCGAAAGGAGATGAAGTTCACTCGCCATATCCCGTACAGCTCCTTCGATGTGGAGGACGACGAGGACAATATGATCAATCCGGTGGAGATCCACCAGGCGATCGAGGAATATGAGAAGGAACAGGGCGTTCAGGAGCGAAGCGCAGAAATTATGGAGCTCAACGAGTCGTTAAGACAGTTCGATATCCAGTTTTCGGATCTGGTCGACGCTTCTCCCAAGCATGCCGATTCCCGGCAGATGCTTCTGGCTATCGGCCGGCAGCTGTCGGAGGATCAGGAGCTGATGCGGCTGCTCATAACCAAGAAGATGCTGCCGATTAAGGAATTGCTTCTCCAGGTTGAAATATCCCGCAAGACGTTAGAAAGGAACCGCAAATATTTAATTGCGATCGCCCTTATCCACAGCGGGCCTTACCCTCACCTGAAAGAGTATCTGCTTCCGGCAACCCGTAAGTTGGAAAGGTGTGAAGAAGAATGAGTAGAGGATTGGTTGTGGAGGTCAAGACCCGAACGCTCGTCGTGTTAACGCCGGACGGCAGATTCGAGCGGATCCCTAGAAGGGGACGCAGCTGCGGAATCGGAGAAGAGATCGGCTACATGCCCCGGTCTTCCCGCCGTCTCCGGTTCGCCTCGATCCCGCTCCTCTCCTCGACGGCGGCTTCAGTCGCCATCCTGCTGGTGCTTATGATAGGTCTGTCGGGACTATTCGGCGGCAGCAGCGTCGAGGCGTACGTGTCCATCGACATGAACCCGAGCGTCGAGCTGGGCATCGATGCCAAGGAAAGGGTACGCGAGCTGAAGGGTCTGAACCAGGAAGGCAGCCATCTGATAGAGGGCTTGTCCTTTGTGGGCAGGCCGCTGTCCGAGGTGACCGAGGAACTATTGATGAGAGCGGAATCCGGAGGATACCGGGAAGGCGAGGCGGATATCGTCGTCGCCATCACGCTGGTCAACAGCACGACCGATCTTGACGACTGGCTGCTGAGTACGAATGTGAAGGACGTTATCACGAGCCATATCCAGAAGACGGCTCCAGCCCAGTCCGAAACCTATCATGTAACGGCATTCGCGGTTCCGGAGGAAGTGCGCCAGGCTGCGCAGGCGGAAGGTCTGTCGACCGGCAAATATTCCGTCTATTTAAGCGCCAAAGGAAGCGGAATGCCCATCGACCTTCAGCAGATGAAGGAGCAGTCCATTCATTCGCTGCTCGAGAAGAGCGGAGGCGCCGGCAGCCTGATTGCGCCCGACAAGCAGACGAAGGAAGCGATCAAGGACCTGTTGAAGGCGGAGAAGAACGGCCAGCTCGGCAAGCCGTCCGCCGGCAAGCCTGCATCGGGGCAGTCGGCGGGCTCCGGAGGCAAGGGGAACGGGGAATCCTCGTCTCGTCCGGCTCTCAGTCCGGCCAAGGATAACCAGCAGACCGGTTACGGGCAGAAGGACCGGGATGAGGATGACGACGAGAAGGATAAGAAGAACAAGAAGGAAGAAAAGAAGAACGACAAGAAGGACGACAAGAAGGACAGCAAAGCTAAAGACGAGAATGCCGGCAATGCCTCCAAGGGCGGGGGACACAAAGAGGACGACGATGACCAGGACGAGGACGAGGGACGGCAGGCGTACGGCGACCGGTTCGGCATCTCGTCCGCTTCGTACTTTCTGACAAGGCCCCCTGGGGTCGGCATGGCTATTCAGCAGGCCGAGAACTGGAGGGAAGCCGAAAAAAAGCGGGAAGCAGCAAGAAAGGCAGATGAGGAACGACAGAAAAAGGAACAGAAAGAGAAGGAAGAACGGGAGAAGGCGGAGAAAAAGGCCGATAAGGACTCCAAGGGGAACGGATCGTCTGCGATCAAGCCGCCAGCCGGCAATCCGCAGTCGGGCAAGCCGTCCACGGGTTCCGGGGACAAGCAGAACGAGGCCAAGTACCAGGAGAAGGACAAAGCCAAACCCGGTCAGGACAAATCCGGGAAAGGGCGGGAGGACGATTAGCGGTTCTCCCGCACAGCGTTCTCTTCCCCGGCGTACGGAGGAGGACGTCATGCCGCTGTCGCTGGCGGAGCCGTGCCAAACCCGCTGGGCCGGACCGCCGCTGTTCGCATCGGCGAGCGGTAGCGGCACAGCGGGCGGGCAGGGCCTGGCAGAGACGCCGGGACGAAGGATCGCTGAGAAAATCGGCACAGCAAGAAGCGGACCGGCACGAGCCGGTCCGCTTTGCTTGCTCCAGGCGCGGGGTCTAGCCCCGGCTAGGCCGGGACGTTAGGATCCGAAGCTGGCGGAGCTTCCTTCCTCGGGATGTCAGTCAAGTAAGCTTGCAGATCCTCCCACTGGAGGATCAGACGATCGACCTCCTCGAGCGAGTAAGCGAGTCCCGCTGCGCGCTCGGTCAGCTGGGACGCCCGGATTCCGATCCATTGGCGTTTCCGCTTATGCGGGACGAGATCGTAATTCATGACGGGGACGGCTTTGCCTTCGGTCTTGGCAAGCTCAGCGTTCTCCGTCGGCAGCTTGTCGATCGGCACATACAGCACGCGGCTGTCCCACCGGATCGTGCCCGGTTTGAACTGAATGATGACCAGCTTCTTATCGGGAAATCCGCTCTCGTTCTCGATCTGGAAGACGTGCAGCCTGTCCCCCAGCCTGGCGGGCTTCAGCCACTGATTGGAGCGAATATCGGGAAAGACGGGGACCAAGAGGAGAGGGACCACGCTCGCCGCATACAGCAGGTAGGCGTCTTGCTCTACAATGGCGGCGGCAATCAGAGCCATAAAGAATAGAATGCCAGCCGCGAATAACCAAGGTTTTGCTTTTCTCACCGGATCGGTTCCCCCATAGTTGATAAGTTGATAGACGGAGCGTATAGCTACAGAAAATAGGCCATTAGTAACAATATACCATATCCGTTTGCAGCTTTGTACAGCATCAACCGAGGAACGGCAGGCAAAATTTTTATCCGGAAACGCGCAACGAAAAGGAGAAACGATCCTATTATGACCATACGAATCGGGATAATCGGGCTCGGCAGCATTGCCGAGAAAGCCTACCTGCCGCTGCTTGCCGCCCATCCGGGTGTCGAAATTGCCGGCATCATGAGCCGGCGGAAGGAAACAGTGGAGCGGATCGGCCGCCAGTACCGGATCGGGCACCGCTACACCCAGCTGTCCAGTCTGCTGCGCAGAGGCCTTGACGCCGTCTTCGTCCATACCCCGACCGAGACGCACGGGGAGATTGTGAAGGAATGTCTGCGGCACGGCGTGCATGTCTACGTCGACAAGCCGCTTTCTCTGGAGATCAAGGAGTCGCTGCAGATGACCGAGATGGCGGACAAGCGGGGCAAGCTGCTCGCGGTCGGCTTCAACCGGCGGTTCGCTCCCCTTTATGTCGAGGCCAAAGCTTGGCTGGAGGAAGCGGGGGGCTTCGATCAGTGCATCGCGCAGAAGCACCGGACACGCACACAGCATTCCCCCGCGCGGGAGACGCTGTACGACGACCTCATCCATATGCTCGATCTGCTGCTCTGGCTCGGCTGCGGCAGCCACGGGCTGAGCGGGTACTTCCAAAAGGACGACGAGCTGGGACGCCTGCTGCAGGCGTCGGGGAGCCTGTCGTGGGGGGGATCTACCGGCTACTTCAGCATGAACCGGCAGGCGGGAGGCGACCTGGAGCGGCTCGAGCTGCACGGCGGCGGCCGTTCGGCGGAGGTCGTCAATCTCGAGAGCGGCGTGTTCCGCGACCGGACGGGCGGGGAGACGAACCGCCGGTTCGGCAGCTGGGAGACGGTGCTCGAGCGCAGAGGCTTCGCGGGAGCGGTGGAGCATTTCCTCGCCTGCCTGGAGCGGCCGGAGGCGTGCCAGATCCGGGCGGAGCAGACGCTGCCGACCCACTTCCTGCTGGAGAAGCTGGTGCGGGGCTAGCCGCAGGGGGAAGGCCGGTCGGACTCCCGGAAGCCGACAAGCGGGGAAGGACGGGGAGAACGCTGCGCGGCCCTTCTTGCGGGGACAGCCTCAGCCACAAAAGCAGCCGCTCCAACATGATCAACATGTGGAGCGGCTGCTTCGATTTTATAAGCGGCCATCGGCCTCTTAAGCCAGAGCCTTGCGGAACTCCTGCGTGAGCAGAGGCACGACCTCGAACAGGTCCCCGACGATCCCATAATCGGCCACCTTGAAGATCGGGGCCTCCGGGTCCTTGTTGATCGCGATGATGATTCGGGACTGGCTCATGCCCGCCAGATGCTGGATCGCCCCGCTGATGCCGCAGGCGATATAGATCTCGGGCGTGACGACCTTGCCGGTCTGCCCGATCTGCAGCGCATAGTCGCAGTAGCCCGCGTCGCAGGCGCCCCGCGAGGCGCCGACCGCGCCGTTCAGCACGCCCGCCAGCTCCTCCAGCGGCCGGAAGCCGTCGGCACTCTTCACGCCCCGGCCGCCGGAGACGATGATCTTCGCCTCCGTCAGGTCGACCTTGCCGGACGTCTTGCGGACGACGTCGCGGACGACTGTCCGCAGATTGGCCGGCGGCGTGTAAGTCGCGCGCTCCACCTGGGCGTCTCCGCCGCCCGCCGGCACGGCCGCCGGAAAGTTATTCGGCCGCACGGTGACCACCCAGGGCGTATCCGTGCCGGCGAATGTTTTCTTCTCGAACGCCTTGCCGGCGTAGAGAGGGCGGGTGAAGACGGCTTGGTCGCCCGATGCTTCGACCGCTATGACGTCGGACAGCTGGCCCGCCTCGAGCCGGGCGGCGAGCACGGGCGCGAGATCGCGGCCCATCGCGGTGTGGCCGAGGAAGACGGCATCCGGGTTGACGGTGGAGAGAAGCGGGACGAGCGCAGCCGCATACGCTTCCGGATTGTATGCCTCCAGACTGTCGTCCTCGAGAACGTGAATCTTCTCCACCGGGTAAGCCTTCAGCTCCTCGATCAGGGCGTCCAGCCCGCTGCCCAACAGCACCGCCTCGAGCCGGGCTCCGCCGGAGGAGGCGAGAGAGGCGGCCTGCATCGCCTCCGGCGTGACCTGACGCAGCTTGCCGTCCCGGTGCTCCGCTACGATAAGATAGAGTTTGCTCATATCCGTATCCTCCTTCACTCGTCTCGGTTAGAGTACGTTCGACTGCGTCCGCAGCAGCTGGACCAATTGAGCGGCCTGGGCCGGCAGCTCGCCCTCGAGCACGCGGCCCGCCTGGCGCGGAGCCGGCAGGAACAGCTCGGCGCGCGCTGTCCTCGCCGCAATCTGCTCGGGCGTCACGGACAAGTCGTCCAGCGTCAGCTGGCGGAACGGCTTCTTCTTCGCCTTCATAATGCCCGGCAGGGAAGGATAGCGGGGCTCGTTCAGCCCCTGCTGCGCCGTGAAGAGAGCGGGCAGCCGGACCGCCAGCGTCTCGAGATCGCCCTCTGCGTCGCGCTGGACGGCGGCCTCGCCGCCGCTCAGCTCCAGCTTCGTGACGGAGGAGACGTGCGGAATGCCCAGCAGCTCCGCAAGCCGGACCGCCACCTGGCCGGCTCCGTTGTCGACGGAGAAATTGCCGCCGAGCACCACATCGTACGCCTGATCGGCGAAGAATGCCGCCAGTACGCGGGAGAGCGCGTATTCGTCGGCGGGAATTCGGTCGTCGGCAATCAACACGGCCTCGTCAGCGCCCATCGCGAGCGCGGTCCGCAGCGCTTCCGCTGTGCGCTCTGGGCCGACGGACACGACGGTGACGGTGCCGCCCGCCGCTTCCTTGATCCGGATCGCCTCCTCGACTGCATACTCGTCGTACGGATTGATGACGAACTTGACGCCTTCCTCGGATACGCGGCCATCCTGCAGCACCACCTTCTCCTCGGTATCGAACGTCTGCTTCAACACCACATACACATTCATACGGCATGCTCCCTTCCCCATCGTAATTATGGCATTATGGTTTCAGGGCCGGAGGGCCCTGAGGAAAAACTCGACCGTCTTATCGACCTGGGAGGTCAGCGAATACTTGCGGCCCGAAATGAGCCACGAGGTGACCGTCTCGTCCATGCCTCCGAAGATCAGGAGCCGGGTCAGCTTCGGATCGAGATCGGCGCGGAAGGCGCCTTCCTCCATGCCCTGCAGGAGGACAGCCTCGATCAGCTGGATATACGGCTTGACCGTCTGCCCGATCGCCTTGCGCAGCTCGAGAGAGCTCTGGCGCAGCTCGATCTGGGTCACGTAGGCGAGCTCGGGATTGCTCTCCAGCTCCGTGTAATGGATCGTGCAGATCCGGCGCAGCGCTTCGGGCGCCGTCTTGGAATCCTCCGCGCTCTCCTTGAACTTGCCGACCAGCTCCCCCAGCCGCTCGCGGAACAAGGAGATGAGGATATCTTCCTTGCTCTTGAAATATAAATAGATTGTTCCGTCGGCTACCCCCGCCTCCCGGGCGATCTTCGACACCTGCGAGCCGTGATACCCCGTTTCGGCAAAAACCTTCACGGCGGCATCGAGAATGCGCTCAAATTTCTCCATTTTTTTACTTGCCATCATGTCACCCCGGTGTTAGAATCCTAAGTGAAAGTGAATGAATGGTCATTCAGTTTTCTGATTCCATCTTATGTAATCCACTAAACGTTGTCAACGTTCCGGGTCATAAGATTTTTTAAACAGAACCGGTGTAAGGGCTTTCAAAAAGGAAGCCCCGAGCCTTCCCGGACGATCGCACGCGAAATCTGCGAAAGGAAGGATGCTCATGCTCTGGTCGTGGATTCTCTATCTCGTCTTCCTCCTGACGGTGGGATACGCCCTGTCCCTGTTCTACCGGGCGGTCTGGCACCGGTATCTGTACATCAAGCTCGGGCAGCCGGCGGACCGTCCGTTCGACTGGAAGGCCCGTGCCGGGGAGCTGGCCGCCCAGGCGTTCGGCCATAAGAAGCTGCTCAAGGACCGTAAGAGCGGCATCATGCATCTGGTCATTTTTTACGGCTTCCTCATTCTGCAGCTCGGCGCGCTCGACCTCATCTACACCGGCCTGTCCGGCGGCCGTCCGCTGCCGATTCCGGGCTACCCGGTATTCGGCTTGACGCAGGAGATCACCGTCCTGCTCGTTCTGCTGGCAACTGGCTACGCCGCTTACCGCCGCTACGGCGAGAAGCTCAAGCGGCTCAAGAAAGGCTGGAAGCCGAGCATCGTCCTCTTCTTCATCTTCACCCTCATGCTGTCCGTCCTGCTGTCGCTCGGCTTCCACCGGGCGTGGAGCGGGCACGAAGCGTCGACCTACGCGCCTGTCTCCTCTCTCGTCGCCGCCCTGTTCGGCGGGCTGTCTCCCGGAGCGGCCAAGATCCTCTTCTACGCCGCCTGGTGGGCGCATCTCGTCATTCTGCTGTCCTTCCTTGTCTACATTCCACAATCCAAGCACTTCCATCTGTTGACCGCGCCGGTCAACATCTTTCTGGGCCGCCGAGAGCCCGTCGGCCGGCTCAAGAAGCTCGACCTTGAGGACGAGGAGGCTGAATCGTTCGGCGCCGGCAAAATTGAAGACTTCACCCGCAAGCAGATGCTCGACTTCTATGCCTGCGTCGAATGCGGACGCTGCACCAATGTCTGCCCCGCTTCCGGCACGGGCAAGGCGCTCTCGCCGATGCATCTGATCGTCAAGCTGCGCGACCACCTGACGGAGAAGGGAGCCGCCGTCACCTCCAAATCGCCTTGGATGCCTGCCTTCGCCTTTTCCGCGCCCGGGGCGCACAGCGTGACGGAGCAGGCGGGCTCGGTGGAGGGGCTGCCGGACGGCGTCACCGATATCGGCCCGACGCTCGCCTGGCAGAAGGCTGCCTGGGTGCCTGCGGAGAAGCCGCCGGAGGAGCTGGCTCTCATCGGCGACGTCATGACCGAGGAGGAGATCTGGGCGTGCACGACGTGCCGCAACTGCGAGGATCAATGTCCGGTCGGCAACGAGCACGTCGACAAGATCATCGACCTCCGGCGCCACCTAGTGCTGATGGAGGGCAGTGTGCCGGCCGAGGGACAGCGTGCGATGACGAACATCGAGCGCCAAGGCAACCCGTGGGGCATCAGCCGCAGCGACCGCAGCAAGTGGACCGAGGAGATCGGTGGCATCCCCGTGCCGACGGTCAAGGAGAATCCGGACTTCGCTATCCTGTTTTTCGTCGGCTCGATGGGCTCCTACGACAACCGGTCCCGCAAAGTCTCGCGCGCGTTTGTCCGGCTAATGAACGAGGCGGGCGTGAACTTTGCCATCCTCGGCAACGAGGAGAGGAATTCCGGCGACACGCCGCGGCGGATGGGCAACGAGCTGGTGTTCCAGCAGCTGTGCGCCGAGAACATCGAGACGTTCCGCAAATACGGCGTCCGCCGGATCGTGACCGCTTGTCCGCATACATTCAATACGCTCAAAAATGAATATCCCGAATTCGGGATGGAGGGGGTGGAAGTGCTTCATCATACCCAGCTGCTGGAGGAGCTGCTCCGGGAGGGCCGGCTGCGGCCGAGCCATCCGGTCCATGAGCGGATCGTCTATCACGATTCGTGTTATCTCGGCCGCTATAACAACGTCTATGACCAGCCCCGGGCCATTCTCCGGGCGATCGGCGGGGTCCAGCTCATTGAGATGGAGCGGTCCCGCGAGAACGGCATGTGCTGCGGCGCCGGCGGCGGGATGATGTGGATGGAGGAGACGGCAGGCAAACGGGTCAACGTCGCGCGCACCGAGCAGGCGCTCGCCGTAGAGCCGACGGTCATCAGCAGCGCTTGCCCTTACTGCCTCACGATGATGGAGGACGGGACCAAGCTGAAGGAAGTGGACGATCGGGTGAAGGCGCGGGACGTCGCGGAGCTTCTCGAGCAAGCGGTGTTCGGCGCGGCCGCCTCGAAGGAACCAGTTACCGTATAGGAGGGATAGGCATGGCAGCATTTATCAAACAAGCAGCCGTGATCGGCTCCGGCGTGATGGGCGCCAGCATCGCCGCTCATCTCGCGAATGTCGGGATTCCCAGCCTGCTGCTGGACATTGTGCCCGATAAGCTGACGCCGGAGGAGGAGGCCAAGGGCTTGACACTGGAGCATCCCGCCGTGCGCAATCGTCTGGCAGCGGCGGCCATCGCGCGGCTACCCAAGATCAACCCGTCGCCTCTCTACGATCCGTCGTTCGCGGCCCGGATCACGCCGGGCAATCTGGAGGACCATCTGGTGCGGATCCGGGACGTCGATTGGGTGATTGAGGTCGTCGTCGAGAACCTGGAGGTGAAGCAGGGGCTGCTCCGCCGGATCGAGAGCCAATGGAGGCCCGGCACGATCGTCAGCTCCAACACGTCCGGCATCTCGATTAACGAGATGGTCCGGGACTGCGGGGAGGCGTTCCGGAAGCATTTTCTCGGCACGCACTTCTTCAACCCGCCGCGGTATATGAAGCTGATGGAGATTATCCCGGGCGAGACGACCGACCCGGAGATCGTGCGGCGGATGGCGGCGTTCAGCGAGCGGACGCTTGGCAAGGGCGTCGTCGTCGCCAAGGACACGCCGAACTTCATCGCCAACCGGATCGGCACGTACGGGCTGCTTGTCACGCTGCAGACGATGGCGGAGAAGGGGTTCACCGTCGACGAGGTCGACGCGGTGACCGGACCTGCGATGGGACGCCCGAAGAGCGCCACGTTCCGAACGCTTGACCTGGTAGGCCTCGATACGTTCCTTCACGTGGCGAACAATGTTGCCGCCCATGTGGACGATCCGGCCGAGAAAGCCGTCTTTGAGCCGCCGCAGGCGCTCCGGGAGCTGGTTGCCCGCGGATGGATCGGCGAGAAGGCGGGCCAGGGCTTCTACAAGAAGATCAAGGGCGAGCAGGGAAGCGAGATTCTGACGCTCGATCTGGCGGCGATGGATTACGCCAAGAGCCGCAAGCCGTCCTCCGCTTCGCTCGAGGCGGCCAAGGCGGCCAAAGGCGCCAAGGAGAAGACCCGGGCGCTGCTGAGCGGCAAGGACCGGTATGCGGAGCTCGCCTGGGAGATCGTGAAGAAGACGCTTGTTTATACGGCGGCCAAGGTCGGCGAGATCGCGGACACGATCCCGGATATCGACAAGGCGATGAAGTGGGGCTTCAACTGGGAGCTCGGCCCGTTCGAGCTGTGGGACGCGATCGGGCTCGTCCCGTCCGTGCAGCGGATGGAAGCGGAGGGCACCGAGGTACCGGCCTGGGTGAAGGAATGGATCGCCGCAGGCAACGCTTCTTTCTACCGCAAGGAAGCCGGCCGGACCGTCTATGTGCACAGCGGCGCTTACAAGGAGCTGGAGGAGCCGGCGGAGATCCTCTCGCTGCGCGCGCTGAAGGAGGCGAACAAGGTCATCCGCTCGAACAGCGGCGCCAGCCTGATCGATCTCGGAGACGGCATCGCCTGTCTGGAATTCCACTCCCCGAACAATGCGATCGGCGCCGACATTCTGACGATGATCCAGCAGAGCGTGGACGAGGTGCGGGCCCGTTACGAAGGCTTGGTGATCGCGAACCAGGGCCGCCACTTTTGTGTCGGCGCGAATCTGATGCTGCTCCTCATGGAAGCCCAGGACGAGGAATGGGACGAAGTCGACAGCATCATCCGGCTGTTCCAGAACACGATGATGAAGCTGAAGGGGCTTGAAAAGCCGGTCGTTGCCGCTCCCCACCGGATGGCGCTCGGAGGAGGCGTGGAGGTGTGCCTGCCGGCGGACGCCATCTGCGCGGATGCGGAGACGTATATGGGACTCGTCGAGGTCGGCGTCGGGCTTATCCCGGCGGGGGGAGGGTGCAAGGAGATGACGCTTCGCCTCAGCGAAGCGAATCCCGACCCGGAGATCGACCTGCAGCCGCATCTGAATAAGCTCTTTCTGGGCATCGGGACGGCCAAGGTATCGACGAGCGGGGAAGACGCCAAAGCTCTTGGCTACATGAGAAGCGCCGACCGGGTCATCGCGAACTCCGACTACCGGATCTACGAAGCGAAGCAGACGGCGCTGCGGCTTGCCCGCGAAGGCATCGCACCGCCGCGGCCGGGCCGCATCCGGGTGGCCGGCCGAGACGGCAAGGCGGTGCTGAAGCTCGGCGCGCTCGGCATGCATCAGAGCGGCTACATCAGCGACCACGACCTCCTGATCGCCGGGAAGCTGGCCCATGTACTGGCCGGCGGAGACGTCCCGGCCGGCACGCTCGTGACGGAGCAGTACATGCTGGATCTGGAGCGGGAAGCGTTCCTGAGCCTGTGCGGTGAGCCGAAGACCCAGCAGCGGATGCAGCACATGCTGACCAAGGGCAAGCCGCTTCGCAACTAATTCCATCCGAAAGAGGGGAAGGAGCATGAGAGAAGCAGTGATCGTCTCCGCCGTCCGGACACCGGTCGGCCGGGCGAAGAAGGGCAGCTTCGTCCATACCCGGGCGGAGGATCTGGGCAAAGCGGTGCTCGAAACGGTCCTGGACCGCGCGCCGGGCGTGAAGAAGGAAGACGTCGAGGACATCATCATCGGCTGCGCCATGCCGGAGGGAGAGCAGGGGCTGAACTTCGCCCGGATCATGTCGCTTTACGCAGGCTATCCGTCGACGGTGCCGGCGCTCACGATCAACCGGTTCTGCTCCTCGGGCCTTCAGGCGATCGCCTTTGCCGCGGAGCGGATCATGACGGGCGGCGCCGACATGATCGTCGCCGGAGGAGTCGAGAGCATGAGCCATGTTCCGATGACCGGCTTCAAGCCGTCGCCTCATCCGGCCATCGTCGATGAACGGCCGGACATCTACATCGCGATGGGCCATACGGCCGAGAACGTCGCGAAGCGGTTCGGCGTCTCCCGCGAGGATCAGGACCGGTTCGCCGCGGGAAGCCACCGCAAGGCCGCGCAGGCGATCGCCGGAGGAGTCTTCCGCGAGGAGATCGTCCCGGTGGCGACCTCCCTGCGGGGCTTCGGCGACGACGGCCGGCCGTGGGAGAAGAAGCTCGTCGTCGACACCGACGAGGGCATCCGGCCGGACACGACGGTGGAGGCGCTCGCCAAGCTGAAGCCGGCCTTCCAGGCGGGCGGCACCGTGACGGCGGGCAACGCGTCGCAGATGAGCGACGGGGCGGCCGCCGCGCTCGTCATGAGCCGGGAGCGGGCCGAGGCGCTCGGCCTCAAGCCGCTGGCGGCGTTCCGCTCGTTCGCACTGGCCGGCGTCGACCCGGACATCATGGGCGTCGGGCCGGTGGAGGCGATCCCGAAGGCGGTTGAGCGGGCGGGCCTGCAGCTGGCCGACATCGGCCTGTTCGAGATCAACGAGGCGTTCGCGTCTCAATGCCTGCACATCATCCGGGCGCTGCAGCTGGACGAGGACAAGGTGAACGTGAACGGCGGCGCCATTGCCCTCGGCCACCCGCTCGGGTGCACGGGCGCGAAGCTGTCGGCCAGCCTTATTCACGAGCTGCGCCGCCGCGGCGGCGGCTACGGCGTCGTCTCCATGTGCATCGGGGGCGGCATGGGGGCGGCCAGCGTGTTCGAAGTTTATCCCGGCTAATCTTAAATCCCATTAAAGGAGAGATGAGAATGGCGGAACAAATGACGGAGAAAGTGCTCGGCGGCAGCTTTGTCATCGCGGACCCCGATTACCGGACGATCGTGACGCCCGACGAGCTGACCGAGGAGCAGCGGATGATCGCCGAGACGACCGCGGACTTCGTGGAAGGCGACGTCCTCCCGGTCGACGAGGAGCTCGAGAAGCTCGACTACGAGCTGACCGTGAAGCTGATGAAGCAGGCCGGAGAGCTCGGCCTCCTCGGCGCCGACGTGCCGGAGGCGTACGACGGGCTCGGCCTCGACAAGGTCAGCTCCACGCTGATCAGCGAGCGGCTCGCCAAGGCGTCGTCGTTCGCGCTGTCCATCGGCGCCCATGTCGGCATCGGCACGCTGCCGATCGTCTACTTCGGCTCGGCGGAGCAAAAGAAGAAGTACCTGCCGAGCCTCGCGACAGGGGCCAAGATCGCGGCCTACTGCCTGACGGAGCCTTCGTCCGGCTCCGATGCGCTCGGCGCCAAGGCGACCGCCCGGCTGAGCGAGGACGGCAAGCACTACGTGCTGAACGGGACGAAGCAGTTCATCACGAACGCGGGCTTCGCCGATGTGTTCATCGTCTATGCCAAGGTTGACGGGAAGGAGTTCAGCACATTCATCGTCGAACGGACAATGGAAGGGGTCAGCGTCGGACCGGAGGAAAAGAAGATGGGCATCAAGGGCTCGTCCACGCGGCCGCTTATTCTCGAGGACGTCAAGGTGCCGGTCGAGAACCTGCTGTGGGAAGTCGGCAAAGGCCACCTTATCGCCTTCAACATTCTGAACATCGGCCGTTTCAAGCTCGCCGTCGGCTGTCTCGGCGGCGCCAAGGAAGCGATCCAGCTGAGCAGCCGCTACGCAAACGAGCGGACCCAGTTCGGCAAGCCGATCGCCTCGTTCCCGCTGATCGGCGCCAAGCTGGCCGAGATGAATGTGCGCACCTATGTGCTCGAGAGCATGGTCTACCGGACGGCCGGGCTGATGGACACCGGTCTCGGCGGCATCGACCATGACAGCCCCGAGGCCGGCAAGCAGTCCGCCAAGGCGATCGCCGAATACGCGCTGGAATGCTCGATCAACAAGGTGTTCGGCTCCGAGACGCTCGACTTCGTGGCGGACGAGGGCGTGCAGATCCACGGCGGCTATGGCTTCATCCAGGAGTATAAAATCGAGCGGATCTACCGGGATTCGCGGATCAACCGGATCTTCGAGGGCACCAACGAAATCAACCGGCTGCTCATTCCGGGCACGCTCATCAAGCGGGCCATGAAGGGCGAGCTTCCGCTTATGCAGAAGGCCCAGGCGCTGCAGGCCGAGCTGCTGCAGCTCGTGCCCGGCCAGACGTTCGAGGGGACGCTCGAGGAGGAGACCCATCTGCTCGCGATGGCCAAAAAGATTTTCCTCATGGCCGGCGGAGCCGCCGTCCAGAAGTTCCAGTTGAAGCTCGAGCAGGAGCAGGAGGTGCTCAGCCATCTGGCCGATATGATGATCCAGATCTACGCTCTGGAAAGCGCGCTGCTGCGCACCAAGAAGCGGATCGACAAGCTGGGAGAGGAGAAGGCGGGGCTGGCGGTCGCGATGACGCGCGTGTTCGCCCAGGAGGCGTTCGAGAAGATCGAATCGCTCGCCCGGGAGACGCTGGCGGCCGTCGATACCGGCGACATGCTCCGGACGCAGCTGTCCGTACTGAAGAAGCTGACCCGCCGGACACCGGTCAATACCGTTGAGCTTAGACGACAGATCGCCGCCCGCGTCATTCAGTCGGAAACGTACGTGTGTTAACCCTAGTTCCATTCAAATTGAGGTGAAGGGGCATGACACCAAAGCCATGGTTGCTTCATTATCCGAAGGAAGTACCGCCGACGTACCCCTATCCGAAGACGAATCTCGCCGATTTTCTCATTCAAGCGGCGGCCAATTATCCGACCCATACCGCCTTGCACTTCATGGGCAAGGAGATGAAATACGCCGAGCTTCTGGAGGGCGCCTACCGCTTCGCACACGCCGTCCGGGGGCTGGGCGTCCAGCAGGGGGACCGGGTGGCGATCATGCTGCCCAACTGTCCCCAGCTCGTCATCGCTTACTACGGGACGCTGCTCGCCGGCGGGATTGTCGTCATGACTAATCCGCTCTACATGCCGCGCGAGCTGGAGCACCAGCTGGCGGACTCGGGCGCCGCCGTCATTCTGACGCTCGACCTGCTGGTCAAGCGGGTGCGGGAGGTTGTCTCCCGGACGGCGGTGCGGCATATCGTCGTGACGTCCGTCAAGGACTACCTGCCTTTTCCCAAAAACCTGCTGTATCCGCTCAAGGCGAAGAAGGACGGCACGCCGCTGCCCGAGGTCGCCTATGAGGAAGGCGTGCACGCCTTCCTCAAGCTGATGCACGCCGCCTCCGGGACCCCGTGCCGCACCGACGTCGACGCCGACCGGGACCTCGCGATGCTGCAGTATACCGGCGGCACGACCGGTCTATCCAAAGGGGTTATGCTGACCCACTCGAACGTAATCGCCAACACGGTGCAGACTCGCCTGTGGGCTTACAAGAGCGTGCCGGGCAAGGAGCGGTATCTCGCCGCGCTCCCGTTCTTCCACGTCTTCGGCCTGACGGTGCTGATGAACCAGGCGATTCTGCTCGGGGGCTGCCTGATTCTCGTGCCCAAGTTCGAGGCCGGCCAGATTCTGTCGATCATCCAGCGGCTGAAGCCGACGATCTTCCCGGGTGCGCCGACGATGTACATCGCGCTGACGAACCACCCGGAGATCGGCAAGTACGACCTGTCCTCGATCAATATGTGCATCAGCGGGGCGGCTCCGCTCCCCCATGAGGTGCAGGTACGGTTCGAGGAGATAACGGGCGGCCGCCTGATTGAGGGCTACGGGCTGACCGAGGCGTCTCCGGTCACTCATGCCAACAACATCTGGGAGACGCGCAGGAGCGGCTCCATCGGCATTCCGTTTCCCGACACGGCCGCCAAGATCGTCCATCCGGAGACGGGCGAGGACCTGCCTCCCGGCGAGATGGGGGAGCTGGCGGTCTTCGGCCCCCAGGTGATGCAGGGCTACTGGAATGCGCCCGAGGAGACCGCCCGGGTGCTGCGCGGCGGCTGGCTGCGCACCGGCGACATGGCGCGCATGGACGAGGACGGCTTCTTCTACATCATGGACCGGATGAAGGACATCATTATTGCGGGAGGGTTCAATATTTACCCGCGGGAGATCGAAGAAGTGCTCTTCAGCCACCCCGCGATTGAGGAGGCCGTCGTCGTCGGCGTGCCGGACAAATACCGGGGCGAGACGGTGAAGGTCTACGTTGTGCGGAAGGAAGGGCACCAGCTCGACGCCAAGGAGCTGGAGGTGTGGTGCCGGGAGCGGCTCGCCGCCTACAAGGTGCCGCACCTCTACCAGTTCCGGGAGACGCTGCCCAAGACGCTTGCCGGCAAGGTGCTCCGCCGCAAGCTGCTGGAGGAAGAGTCCGATATCGGAGACTCCGAGCCGGAGAAGGTAACCAAATAAGCCGGCGGCCGACGAAAGGAGAACGCGCATATGGAACCAGACAACCGACAGGAAGCGCTCCGGCGCATGGAGGAACAGGCGCGGCCTACCTTCTGGGGCTATCTCGGATGCGAGCTCGTCAGCCTGGACGAACACCGGGCGGTCGTCGCACTGGACATCCAGGAGCATCATCTTAACCTGATCGGCATTCTTCACGGAGGCGTGCATACGAGCCTGCTGGACTCTGCCATGGGGCTGCTCGCCATGGAGGCCCGGCCGGATGCCGACGTCGTCACCTCCAATCTGAACATGCACTTCACGGCACCGGTCGGCAAAGGCAAGGTGCTTGCAACGGCCGAGCTGCTCCACCGGTCCGGCAAAATGATCACCGCCCAGGGGAGGCTCACGGACGAGCGCTCCACGCTCCTGTCGCTGGCAACCGCTTCGTTTCGGGTCATCGACCGCAAGCGGAGCTAGCGGCTGCGAGGGCCGGATCGACCGGCGCCCGAGCCGAAGCGCTTGATAGACGCACGGTTCCCGCAGGACGGAACAGAACGCTCGTCCGAAATCCGATTGGAGCTGGCGGATTCCTTCTGCCGCCGTCCCACGGCGCATGGGAATCCGCAGCACACCCGACTTTTGCCCCGACGCACATCCTCTTTTTCGTCATAGGAAGCCAGAAAGACCGGAAGCTGTTCTTCCGGTCTTTTTCTTTGTCCGCGCGGGAAACCCCTTTGCAAAAAATCAACAAAATGTGCATCGTCTGTTAACAGTTGCCCGCTATCCTGAAGAAGGAACAGAGCAAACGGAGAAAGGATGCGAAGAAATGAAGACGAGCAAACGATTGAAGTGGCTTGCCCCGCTGCTGGGGACGGCTGTTCTGGCGGCCTCCGGCGTACTGCCAGCGAAGGCGCTGGCCAAGGAGGATAACCGGGCGATCGCTTCCGCGGAGTTCATCGGCATGCCTGCACCCGCTACCCCGGAGGATATGGCGCGAGCCTATACAGAGGCCTCACTGAAGGTGACGTACCGAAACGGCGCCGTGCAGACCTTCCCGCTCACTTACAAGACGCTGTTCAAGTCGACGGACGTCATCAACGGAACCCCGGCCGGACTTGCCGTCGACCGCAGCGGGCAGCCGATCATGGACTACAGCGTGCCGGACCATCCGGTCCCGTTCGTGTCGGACGGCCCGGACGCGAACAGCCTGATGAGCATAAAAGGAGCGGCACCGACCGGTCATGGCGGCAATCCTTTGTCGCTCGTGACGCATTACGAATATATTACGAGCGACAACGCAGGCAAATCGGCCTACGGCCTCGTCCCGGCCTCCATGAGCTTGAGCACGATCGACCAGAACAAGAAGACCGGAGAGCTGAGCGTGACGGACGTGAACAAGATCGACTTCTCGGAGGTCGACGGCCTATGGATCCCGTGCAACGGCTCGCTGACCCCGTGGAATACGCATCTCGGCAGCGAAGAGTACGACCCGGACGCCCGAGCGTTCGAGAAGGACCCGAGCCAGACATATGTCGGCGCGTTTGCCAAAGCCTACGATCAGGACGACAAGAAGACAGGCAATCCGTATGCGTACGGCTACATTCCCGAGGTCACGGTTCACGCGGACAATACGACCTCGGTCGTGAAGCATTACAGCATGGGCCGCTTCTCGCATGAGCTCGGCGTGGTGGCGCCCGACCGCCGGACGGTGCTGTTCGGAGACGACGGAGGCAATACGATGATGTTCCTCTATGTCGCCGACCGGGCCGAGGATCTGTCCGAGGGGACGTTGTACGCCGCCAAGTGGATCCAGACCGAAGCCAAGAACGGAGGCGCCGCCGACCTGCAGTGGATCCGGCTCGGCCATGCATCGGACAGCGAGATTAAGACGTACATCGACCAAGGTCTGACCTTCAGCGATCTGTTCGAAACGGCGGATAAGGATACGCCGGGCTTCACGCGGATCAAAACCTATCCGTCCGGCAAGTCCGAATGGCTCAAGGTGAAGCCGGGCATGGAGCAGGCGGCCGCCTTCCTGGAAGCCCGCCGTTACGGAGCTATTCTCGGCGCCACCTCTGAGTTCAACAAGATGGAGGGCCTGGCGGTCAACCAGAAGGACAAGAAAGCCTACGTGGCGATTTCCTATCTGGAGAAGGGCATGGAGAAGGACGCCAAAGGAGAGGATCCCGCGGACGATATCCGACTGGACAAGCTCAAGGCGGGAGCGACCTACGAGCTGGCTATGCACGGCGGTCAGGAGGATGTCGAAGGCAAAGCCATCGCCAGCGAATACGTCCCGGGCGCGATGAAGGCGCTGGTCGTCGGGGAGGACTTGGCGCAGCCGGACGACAAGGGCAATACGGCTGCGGTGGACAAGGTCGCCAATCCGGACAACCTGGCTTACTCGGAGAGCCTCCGCACGCTGTTCATCGGGGAAGACAGCGGCATGCACGCGAACAACTTCCTGTGGGCGTACCAGGTAGATACGGGCAAACTGTCCCGCATTCTGTCCGTGCCGGCAGGAGCCGAGGCGACCGGCCTGCAGATGGTCGACGATCTGAACGGATTCAGCTACATCATGAGCAACCTGCAGCACCCGGGCGACGAGATGATTCTGCCCGACGGACTGAAGCAGCAGGTGGAAGGCTATATCGATCAGATTTGGGACAACAAGAAGGCCGGCTCGGTCGGCTACATCAGCGGACTGCCGTCCGTCTCCCGGATTAAGGGCGAGGCGGGAGCGGGAGGAGAGAACGCGCCAGGCAAACGCAACATCCCCCTGAGAGATGCTGCGGAAGCGCTCGGCGCCCGGGTTGAGTGGAACCAGGAGGAGCAGAGCGCCACAGTTACGCTCGGCGGCAGGACGCTGGTCGTCACGATCGGACAGACGGCCGTTCGGCTGAACGGGCAAACGGTAGAGCTTGAGGAGGCGGCGGAGCTGGTGGACGAGCGGACGTTCATCCCGGCCGGACTTCTAGAGGAGCTGGAGCTGGCGGGACGAGAGTAGGCCGGCCTCCCTCATCGGCAAAAAAAGGACCATTCGCACGGCTCGAACGCCGGCGAACGGTCCTTTTGCTTTTTGTGGATCGGACGCGATGCCCATCCACAGTCTTGTCCACATTATGAACAGCCAAAATGCTTATACTGTGTACAGTTCTGCCCTATTCATCAACATATCCACAAGATTGGTTATACACAGCAAGCGGGTCTGTGGACAAGATTAAGAAAGCGCAGCCATTGTCTACAGCCGGCTCCGGTGAAGAGCCCGGTACTCGTCCTCCAGCAGACTCATCAGAATGGAATCGTGATAGGCGTGGTCGTAGTACAGATAGTCTCTCTGGACGCCCTCCCGGTGGAAGCCGAGCTTCTCGTAGAGGCGGATCGCCTGCTCGTTGAAGGTGTACACATTCAGCTCGATCCGGTGCAAATTTGCGATCCCGAAGCCGTATTCCAGCATAAGTTTCATCGCTTCGGTGCCGTAGCCTTTGCCGCGCTCTTCGGCGTGGACGGCGACGCGGATGCTCGCGCTCCGGTTGAAGCGGTCGATCTGCTGCAGCGCGACGTCTCCGACCACGGCGCCGGTTTCGCGCGAGGCGATCAAGAGCAGCACGCTCGAGGCGTCGCCGGCCTTGGCGCTCAGATAATCGGCCAGCTGGCTGGTGGAATAGAGCTTGTGACTGCCGGTCAGCCGTCGCGCCTCGGGATCGTTGATCAGCCGGTGATACGCCTCGGCGTCGCTCGCGGCAGGAGGCCGCAGATAGATGTTCGTTCCTTTCAAATAGGCAGCAGACATGGCTTGAAACTCCCCTCTTGAATGCCCGCCGTTCTATGGCGGGTGGTTCTCTTCTAATAGACGCTCCGCCCCTCAAAAAAGGGACAGCCGCCATGCCGAACGGCACAAAAAAACTTCCGTGCGGGCTGCCGCCGGAAGCTTGAGTGAGAGAACCCGGCTTACGAGCCGGCCGCCCTCCGGCTGTCCTCGCCGGTGGAAGCCTTGCGCTTGTAACGGGTCTTGTTCTTATACATTTCCTGATCGGCGTAGGCAACCAGCTCCTCGGCGGATGCCTTCATGCCGGACTGGAAGCGGAACAGGCCATGGCTCACCGTGACGGCGAACGGCTTGCTCCGCGACTGGTTGAGTCTCTGGAGATCGTCCCGGATGCTCTCCCACAGCCGTGCCGCCTCGGGCATCCCTTTGTGGAAGACGAGGATGAATTCGTCGCCGCCGTAGCGGAACAGATAATCTCCCTCGTCCAAATTCCGCTGGAGCACCTGGCTGGCCATATGGATAAGTGCGTCGCCCTCGGCGTGACCGTACCGGTCGTTCACTTCCTTCAGGTCGTTAATGTCCACGAAGCAGACGATCAGCTCGCGGGCCGCTTCACGCGCCTCTTCCAGATCCTTCTGCAGGAGAGCCATTCCGTGTCCCCGGTTCATGACGCCGGTCATCGCATCGGTGGACGCATGCAGGGCAAGCTCCGCTTCCGCCTCCTTGAGCTCCGTAATATCGGTGAAGCCGGCGAGCACGCACGGCTCTCCTCGGTAGTCGATCCGCTCATACTGAATCATGACCCAGCGGCTGAGAGAGGGGGAGACGGCGAGCTCGCAAATCCGGTTCGGGACCCGGCCCCGCTCAAGCAGCTCCCCGACGATCCGTTCCTTTTCCTCCTCGCTCGGGTAGAGGAAGAAAGCGCGGTTCTCGTCGTCGGGCTGCCCGAAGAACCGGGAAGCCTTCTCGTTGGTGAGCACGATCCGGTCGTCCGCCAGCCGGGAAAGCACGAGCGGATACGGATTGACGGCGAACAGCTTGCGGAAGTCGCTCTCCTGCTGCTTGAGCCGCCGGGTATGGAAGAAGTCCCTTTTTAATAACGTATAGAACGTCCAGGAGATGAAGAACGCGATCAGGACAGTGGCCGTTGTGTTGATCTGCTTGGTGGCGAGCGTGAACGGGTCGCCGCTCACGGCCGACAGCCCGATCAGGAATAGGGTGTGGGTGCCGAGCAGAATGAACAGAAAGCGCAGTGGAGAGATAGGCAGACTAACGGCAACGGCCAGCAGGATGATAATGTAAGCGTCCACGTTGCCGGTCAGCAGCTGGCTGTTTAAGGAGCCGGTCATGCCCAGTAGGAGATACAGCGTGACGTAGAGGCCGATGACGAAGGAGACCGCAGCGGAACGGGCGGACAGGCCAGTCCGATTCATCCGCCTGTAGAACAAGAGGAACAGAAGCGACAGGAAAGGGCCTGCGGCATGGATTGCCCAGGAGGCGTGGCGGTAGGTCGGGTCGCCGACGGAGCCCAGCATGAAGAAGTCGGCGTAGAGATAGAAGGGAAAGACGAGCAGCAGAAGGATGGAAATGAGACGGATACGGGACAGGATGCGCCGGTTGTGCGACTCGTCAAAAAGAGAGGGATCGGCGGCATCGAACCGAAAGGATATCGTTTTGCGCAAGGTACAGCCAACCTTTTTCTAGTCGATTTAACCACATTTTATCATAAAATGTCGCAGCCGGGTGTGAATTGTCCGAAAAGCAAGCAAATTCCGGACAACGGGCCCGTCGCGGACGGATCCGTTATCCGATAGGCCGGGAATGGGCTACATATGATAGCTTCCCGTCGGCTCGTTCAGTACCCAGCCCAGCAGCTGAATGCTCTCCTCGAGCCGGGCAAGTTCCCGCTCGTCCCGCTCGGACGAGCCGCCGGCCAGCCGGGCTTCCACCGCCTGCTTTTGCACGAGAAGCTCGTTGAGCTTGCGCTTGATCTGTTGTTCCGTTCTCATAATCGGCCCTCCTTTCCCCAAAAATCGTACCAGAACGGGGACCCAAAAGAAAAGGGCAGTGTCCCGCGCCCGCTCATTCGGTGCCGTGGCGGCACGGGTGAAGCTCAAAAAGCCCCGAACCCGGCTGGCGGGGTTCGGGGCAAGTGACCGTAGGGACTAGATTATTCGTGCAAATAAGCATTCAGCATCCAGGCGTGCTTCTCCAGCGAAGTGACGATGCCGGTGAAGAGATCGCTTGTGCCTTCGTCGCCGGCTGCGTCGGCCAGCTCGATCAGTGTGTTCGATTCGTCCGTCAGCAGACGGAAATCGTTCAGCACCGCCATCACCATCAGTTTGGCGTTCTCTTGGCCGGACGCCTCCTTCAACGAGGTGAGCCGGAGAGCCTCTGCCATGGTCGCTGCCGGCTTGCCGCCGATCGCAAGAAGACGCTCGGCGATCGTGTCGATATGGGAGGCTGCTTCGTTGTACAGCTCCTCGAATTTGGCGTGAAGCGTGAAGAAATGGGGGCCTTTGATATACCAGTGATGGTGATGCAGCTTGGTGTACAGCAAAGTCCAGTTGGCGAGCTGCTTGTTCAGCTGCTCGAACAGTTGCGATTGGTTGTCTTGTTGTTTTCGGATGCTCATCGTATAGTCTCCTCTCTGTTTGTAAGAATAGAATCGGAATTCTGCCCGCTGGCGAGGGAATGGCTCTATCGCCTCGAGCTTGCGAAACTCCGTTTGCGGGACGCTGGGGACGGGCGCGGCAGGCTTGTCACGGATAGCGTGCCCCATGCGTCCCGTTGTTATTGCAGGCGGTGGAAAACCAAGCTCAGGCGCGCGGATGAGCAGGGGGATGTTCTCCGCCGGGCCGCGAGACTGCCAGCTTTGGGGAGACCGCTGACGGTTTGGGGGAACCGGCCGTGTTTAGAGCCGGCCTCCCGTCTCCCGAGGAAGCTCTAGTGAATGGCTGCGGCGTCTTACCCGCGGATGGCGGGCATGTGCCGGGCAAGATCCACGCCGAGTCCTTCGGCGAGGAGCATGCCATACTCGGCGTCGGCCCGGAAGAAATTGCAGATCGCCCGCAGCTGGATCATGCTAGGGACGCTGCCCAGATCATTCACGAGATTGCGGATGAGATGATCGCGCTCTTCGTCCGTATAGCTGCGGTAACGCTCGCCCGCCTGGGTGAAGTCATCCGTCTTCTCGATTGGCTGCCGGGCGGCGCTTCCTTCCAGCGGAATCGAAGAGTCGAGATAGGAAGCGTCCTCCCGCGGGCTGTCCACCAGGCTGTTCGGCTCGTAATTGACCGGCGACGGATCCTGATGGAACGTCATCGCTCCGTCTCTTTGATGATTCTGCACCGGCGCGTAAGGGCAGTTGATCGGCAGCTGCATATAGTTGGCGCCGAGCCGGTACCGCTGGGTGTCGGGATACGAGAACAGGCGACCCTGCAGCAGACGATCCTCGGACGGCTCGATCCCGGGGATGAGCGCGCTCGGCGAGAAGGCGGACTGCTCCACTTCAGCGAAAAAGTTGCGGGGGTTCCGGTTCAGCGTCATCGTGCCTACCTTGATCAGCGGATAGCGGTCCTCAGGCCATACCTTGGTCGGATCGAGGGGATCGAACGCATGCAGGTCCAGGTCGGCCGTCGGCATCAGCTGGACGTGGAGCTCCCATTCCGGATGCTCCCCGCGTGCGATGCTCTCATGCAGATCCCGCGTGGCATGGTTGAAGTCCGCTCCCTGTACCTCCTTGATCGTATCGGCCGTCAGGTTGGCGATGCCCTGCTTCGATTTCCAGTGATACTTCACGTAGGTGATCTGGCCGGAGGCGTTGATCCATTTGAACGCGTGGACGCCGAAGCCGTCCATCTGCCGGTAGTTCGCCGGCGTGCCGTGGTCCGAGAACAGCCAGGTCATCATATGTGTCGACTCCGTCGACAGCGTCATGAAATCCCAATAGCGGGCAGGGTCCTGGATGTTCGTATCCGGAGCGGGCTTAAGCGAATGCACCATGTCCGGGAACTTGATCGCGTCGCGGATGAAGAAGACGGGCAGATGGTTGCCGATGATATCGTAGTTGCCCTCTTCCGTATAGAATTTGACGGCGAAGCCCCTCGGATCGCGGGCGGTTTCGGGAGAGCCGGTGCCGTGGATGACCGTCGAGAAGCGGACGAAGACGGGCACCGACTGACCCGGCTCCTGGAACAGACACGCTTTGGTGTAGGCCCTCATGCTGTTCTCGAGCACGAATTCACCGTGCGCTCCGGCGCCTCTGGCATGCACAACGCGCTCGGGGATCCGCTCCCGGTCGAAGTGACCGAGCTTCTCCAGCAGATGATAGTCCTCCAGCAGCGCCGGCCCTCTCCGGCCGGCGGTCCTGGAATTCTGGTTATCCCCCACCGGAGCTCCTTGGTTAGTCGTTAAGCGTGTATAGTCGTTCATAGGTGATGGCCTCCTAATTAGTTTTAGACTTAATCCAATTTCTAATTAGAGTGTATCACCCGAGAGTTCCCCGTACATGAGGGTCTCATGATGGTTTGATTAAGATTGCGTGAAGGCTCCCGTGCCGCTTGGACCCCGTGACAAGGCAGCCCCCGTCAACCGCCCCAACAAAAAAAAGGCGGACGTCAATCGTCCGCCAGCCGGTACCCGACTCCGCGCACCGTGCCGATAATGCCCGGCGCGGATGCCGAATCGCCCAGCTTCTTGCGCAGGCTCCTCACATGGACGTCCACCACGTTGCTGCTCCCGTACAGCTGACTGCCCCAAATTTTCTCGAGCAGCTCCTCGCGGGTCAGCACCGCGCCTTTGGCCTCCATCAGTAGAACGAGCAGCTCGTACTCCGTCTTCGTTAGATTGACCGGGCGACCCTTGACGGTGACCGCCCGCTTGTGCGGCAGGACCACGACTTCCTTAAAGACGAGCTGGCCCGCGGGGGCCGAGCCGGGAAGCGAGGACGATGCCGGCGTCTCCAGCAGCAGCTCGAGGATGGCGGGCACCGCCTCCTCCAGACCGCCCCGGCATAGGATCGTCTCCGCCTGGGAGGGCCGGACGGCAGGGAGCAGCCCCTCGTTCGCTTCCTCCAGCAGCCATACGAACTGGGGGCCGCCCGCCTCTTCGCCGGGGGACGGGGGCAGCGTCTCCGCTCCTCCGTCCGCCGCGAGCGCGGCCGCGTCGAGCAAGATCAGATCGAGCGGAAGGCCGCCCGCGACGGCCGGCTCGTAGCGGTGGAACAGGAGCACGTCGTAGCATAGCACGGACAAGCGGCGCACCAGCTCGTGAACCCGGTCGGGGTATGGGCTGATGACCGATACCCGCTTTGTTTCGGCGCATGTAGGGCCAGCGAGCGGGAGCGGGAGAGACCGCTCCGCCGTATAGGCGCCCCGCACGCCCGCCGAGACCACGGTTCCTTCGCTTACGCTTGCGGGATACGGCATGCCGGACACACTCCTTCCAGGACGACATGGGCATGGTCCACCCGGTATGCCGTCTCTTGCTCCACAGCCTTGAGCCATTCCGCGGGCACCTCGGTCAGCACTTCGTCCACCTTCCCGCACCGCTTGCACACGATATGGTGGTGATCGTCGGTCCGCGCGTCGTAGCGGCTTGCCGTCTCACCGAGCTTCAGCTCCCGGATCAGCTCCATCTCAGTCAAATATTTGAGCGAATTGTATACGGTCCCGTAAGCAAAATGATGCCCCTGGTCCCGCAGCCGTTCGATGATCTCCGACGCAGTCGGATGATCGTCGCTGTGCTGGAGAAGGTCCAGGATCACCTTGCGCTGTTTGGTCAGATTCAGCTTATTCATCGCCTTCACCCTCACCTTGTATTTAGATTAAGTATAAATTATAAAGTGCTTCTTGTCAATTCATGTTAGGTTTTCATAGAGAGAGCCTCTTTACCGCCAATACCTAACATTACAAGTTATATATGAAAAAAATCAATCGATTTTGTGTAAAGTATATTGACACAAATGTTAATTCTTCAGTAAAATACTCGCATCATCTCTTTTCCGGAGGATGAAAAAGGGGATGTTTCTTCCGAAAAAGGAGGGGTAGAGGCGGTAAATGGGGCGGTTTTGCCCAAGGTGGCAGGAAGTGTGGAATGAAATCTTACACGAAGTGAGGTTGGGGAGATGGAAGTAGGCGTAAACGGGATATGGACGATGCTGGGAGCAATTCTGGTGCTGTTCATGCAATGCGGCTTCATTCTGCTGGAGTCCGGTTCCACGAGAATGAAGAACGCGGGGCATATTGCGGGCAAGACCGTTTTTACGGTCGGGATCGTGACGCTAGTGTTTTGGGCGGTCGGATACGCCTTTATATTCGGCTCCCAGGGAGGAGTGCTGCTCGGCTGGGGCGACTACTTCGGCTTCAACACGATGGGGGTTCCGGAGGGCAGCATCGTGGCGCCGACGGTTATGTTTCTCTTCCAGCTGGCGTTCGCAGCCATCTCGATGTCGGTCGCATGGGGAGGATTCGCGGAGCGCGCCAAGCTGTCGGCCTATCTGATCTTTGCGGTCGCGTTCTCGGCAATCGTCTATCCGGTCATCGCCCACTGGATCTGGGGAGGCGGCTGGCTGGCCGAGCACGGCAAGCAGGATTTCGCAGGCTCCACCGTTGTCCATCTGACGGGGGCTATGGCCGCTTTGGCGGCGACGCTGCTCCTGAAGCCGCGGATCGGCAAATATACGAAGGACGGCAAGCCGAACCAGATTCCGGGACATAACCAGGTGTTCACGACGCTCGGCGTCATGATTTTGTGGGTCGGCTGGTTCGGATTCAACGCCGGGAGCACCATTACGGCGGGGGACGGCGGCTTTTTCGGCTATGTCGCGGTCAATACCCAGCTCGGCGCGGCGGGCGGCGCCGTGGCGGCGCTGATCGTCTCCTGGATGGCGATGGGCAAGGCGGATGTTTCGTCAATGCTGAACGGAGCGCTTGCGGGACTTGTCGCCATTACCGCCTCCTGCGCCTTCGTCGCACCGTGGGCGGCGATGGTCGTCGGCCTCATCGCCGGCGTGGTCGTCGTAGCCAGCATGGCGTTCTTCGAAAAGCTGCGGATCGACGACCCGATCTACGCGCTCTCGGCTCACGGGACAGCCGGCGTCTGGGGCACGCTCTCGAACGGTCTGTTCGCCACGCCGGAGCTTGCGGAGAAGGTGGGCGTCGGCCAGGCGGGTCTATTCTACGGCGGCGGCTTCAGCCAGCTCGGCGTTCAAGCGCTCGGCATCGTCGCCTGCGGCGCCTTCGCATTCCTGGTCTCCTACGCGATTCTGTCCATCATGAAGGCGACGATCGGCATTCGCGTCACGGAAGAGGAGGAGGTCATCGGGCTCGACTTGAGCGAGCACGGCAGCTACGGCTATCCGGAGCAAATGAAGGAAGCGGCAGCGCTCGCGGCTTCCGGGACCCCGGCGCGCGAGAAGCTCAGAACGGAGCTCGGCGTCTAGGCGCCTCTCCGTAGCGGGAACGGCTCCCGTCATCGGGAGCTGTCCCCTTTTTTCGAGCTTCGCATCCCGAGAAAGGAAAATGGTGTAGAAACAAAAAAGATGTTGTCATATTATTACATAACACGTACACTATAATAAAATATTATTCCATTATTAACCTGGTGTGGGGGAGGATTAGGAATGAAAAAGCAAGTAGCAGTGCTTGGTTCTGTCGCAATTCTTGCAGGCGGTATTCTCGCGGGCTGCGGTGAAAGCGGTACCAAAACTGGCGACGCTTCGACCGCCAGTCCGGGAACGAGCCCGGCCGTAACAGGGGCCAAGGGAGAAAAGGTCAAGCTGACGATGTACAGCTGGCGGCCCGAGGACAAGGAAGGCTACGAGAAGATCATTGCCGAATTCAAGAAAGAGAATCCCGACATTGATGTGGAATTCAAGCCGTTCAAATCAACCGAATACAACACGATTCTCGGCAATACGCTGCAGTCCGGAACCGGCGTCGATATTTTCCAGCTGCGCCCGTATGACGGAGCCAAGGCGATCGCGGACGCGGGCTACCTGCTGCCCGTTGACGGCGTCAAAGGAATCGAGAATATTCCGGCCGCCTATCAGGACGCGGCGCGCGGAACCGACAACAAGGTATACGGCATTCCGTTCATGCTGAACAACGCCGTCGTGTTTTATAACAAGAAGCTGTTCCAGGACAACAACATCCAAGTGCCCGAGACTTGGGAGGAATTCGTCAAGGTCTGTGAGACGCTCAAATCCAAAAACATCATTCCGGTCGCTCAATCCGGCAAGGCCGCTTATCTGCTGTCGATGACGCACGCCGTGCTCGGCCCGAGCGCATACGGGGGCAACGAATTCGTCTCGTCGGTGCTCAAGGGCGCGACCAATTTCAAGGACGCCAAATTCGTCGACTCGATCAAGCGGATGAAGCAGATGGAGACGTTCTTCCCCAAAGACTTCGTCGCGCTCGAGGACAAGGACGCGCAGGCGCTGTTCTATACCGGCAAGGCGGCGATGTACATCAACGGCAGCCACCGGCTCGAGACGTTCGAAGCCAATAAGCTCGCGTTCGAGGTCGACTACTTCCCGGGATTGTCCGCCCAGAAGGGCCAGCCTGCGCAGATCGCGACCTGGGTTGACGGCTCCTACGGCGTAGCTAAGAGCACGAAGCATAAGGACCAGGCTATGAAGTTCATCGAGTTCATCGCCTCGAACAAGTTCGGGCAGGCGTTCAGCGACCAGCTGACGCGAGTCAGCCCGATCAAGGGAGTGGCGCCCAAGAACGAGCTGCTCAAGCGGATGGCGGAGCAGAGCGAGAAGAGCAGCACCCCTTATCTGATGCTGACCAACTTCAGCCAGGGCACGCCGACGACTAAGACGACGTTCGAGGATTCGCTGCAAGGTATGTACATCGGCAAGCTGACGCCGGAGAAGGTAGCCGAGGACACCCAAGCGTCGGCTGACAAATGGTTCAAGCCGGCGAAGTAAGCCGGCGCTCTCCGGGCCGCCGCCGTTCCTTCCGAGGGGCGGTCCGGCAGATTGCGGAAGGGGAAAGGAGCGTCCCATGCGGGCCATCAACGACTTGAACGAAGCCCCGGTCGTGCGTGCGGCTGTCAAGAAGAAGCCGCTGTCGCGCCACCTGGTGCACCTGTTCCTGCTCCCGGCGCTTATCTTTTACGTCGGCTTCATGATCTATCCAATTCTCCAGGCGCTTCTCAACAGCTTCTTCTCGTGGAAGGGGCTGACGCGGGGCGAATTCATCGGCCTGAACAATTTTGTGCGGCTGTTCACCGAATCTCCCTTCAAGGAGACGTTCACCCGGGCGCTTGGGCACAACGTCATCTACTTCGTCGGCACCATGCTGGCGAAGATGATCGTCGCCTTCATCCTGGCGCTCTTCATTAACAGCAAGATCAAGGGCAAGGAATTTTTCAAGACCGTGTTTTTCCTGCCCAAGCTGCTGTCGGTCATTGTCGTCGGGTTCCTGTTCAGCCTGATTCTCAATCCGACGTATGGCGCTCTGAACACCTTCCTCGGCAAGATCGGCCTTGAGTCGCTCGCCCGGCCTTGGCTCGGCAGCCCCGATACGGCGCTGTATACGATCGTGCTCATCAACAGCTGGTACGGCTTCGGCTTCGCGATGCTCATCTTCCTTGTCGGCCTGCAGGCGATCTCGCCGGAGATCTACGAGGCGGCCCGGATCGACGGGGCCTCAGGCCTCCGGATGGTGTTCAAGATCACCATCCCGCTCGCGATGTCGTCGATCATGATCATGACCATTCTGACGTTCATCGGCGCGTTCGAGGCGTTCGAGCTGATCTTTGCGATGCAGGGGTCGTCGGGCGGTCCCTATTATTCGACGGACGTGCTGGCGCTTTACTTCTACCGGCTCGCCTTCGGCTCGGTCAGCGGCGGCGATTCGATCGGGCTCGGCTCCGCGCTTGCGGTCATTCTGCTCATCCTGATCGCCGGTGCGACATTCGTGTCCATGTATTTCTTCCGGGGCAAGGAAGTCGACAGCTGACGGCAGCGTCTACAGATTAGAGGAACAGGAGGGGAGCGAGTTGGCGCTTCGCATGCAGCAGGGCCTCAAATACCTGATCCTGGCCCTGTTTACCTTTTTGTCGATTTATCCAATCTTTCTAATGATCATGTCGTCGTTCAAGACGAATATGGAGATTATGACCTCGCCGCTCGGCCTGCCCAAGAGCTTCACCCTCGACAACTATATCGAGGTGTGGAAGCAGGTGCACTTCTCCGATTACTTTTTGAACAGTCTGCTGGTGAGCAGCGTGTCGGTTTTCCTGATCCTGCTTGTCTCGTCGATGGCGGCATTCTATCTGTCGCGGTATACGTTCAAGTGGAACGGCATGCTGCTGTTCTTCTTCATGCTGGGGCTCATGCTCCCGATGAAGCTGGCGATCTCACCGCTGTACATGATGATGCTGAAGCTGAACCTGCTCGATACGCTGACGTCTCTCATCATCGTCTATGTGGCCGGGCACATCTCGTTTGCGGTGTTCGTGTTCTATGGCTTCTTCCGGACACTCCCCAAGGAGCTCGACCAGAGCGCCCGGATGGACGGCTGCAACGGGTTTCAGGTGTATTACAAAATCGTCCTGCCGCTCATGCGTCCGGCGCTTGCGACAGTCAGTATCGTCGATTTGATCGGCATCTGGAACGACTTTTTCTATCCGCTTATCTTCATTAAGAGCACAGAGCTTGGCACAATCCCGCTGGGAATGTTAACCTTATTTGGGGAACATGATACAGACTGGAACCTGCTGTTCTGCGGTCTCACGCTGTCTTCTCTCCCGATGATCCTTGCCTTCCTCTTCGCCTCGCGGCAGTTTATCGAAGGCATGACGACAGGAGCGGTTAAGTAATGAAGAAGTGGATTACGTTCGATCTCGACGGGACGCTGATGCAGAACCCGTTCGGGAAATGGGTCTTCCCCGATCTGGATGCGTTCTTCACCGAGCAGCTCCAGGAAGACCGGGGAGTGTCCCGGCTGCTCTATGCGGAGCACGAGAAGCGGATGCAGGAGAACCAGACCGTCGCAGCTTACGACTGGGACGATATGGTGCAGTGCCAGCTTCGGGAGCTCGGAATCGCGGGAACGGTCGATGTGGAGGAGCTTGTCCGCAAGCACTGCGTGTCGCCGAAGATCTTCTTGCTTGAGGAAGCCGTGCTGCCGGTGCTGCGGCGGCTCCGCGAGCAGGGCTACTCGCTTGCTACGGTGACGAACGGCTTTTTCAAGTACCAGTCTCCGGTGATGGAAGCGCTCGGGCTGTACGACTGCTTTGAGGAAATCGTCACCCCCGAGAGAGCGGGCTGCGGCAAGCCGGACGAAGCGATCCTGGATGGGCTGCGGCAGTCCGGCGAGATCGTCGCCCACGTCGGGGACCGGCTCGATCATGACGTCGGCCTCGCGAACCGGGCGGGCGTCCCGGCGGTGTTCATCCACCGCAGCCTGCCGGACGACGTGCTGGCGCTGGCGCCGGCGGAGCGGCCCAGGGACCCGCGCTTCCTCGCGTTGTGCGAAGCCAAGCTTAAGGCGGAATGCCCGCCGCTCGCGGCGTCTCCGCTGCCGGCGGCCTACGTGCCGGCCTACGCCATCGGCAGCTTGACGGAGCTGCCCGGCTGCCTGTAAGGCGCCGACACGGGCGTGGGATGCAACCAAAAACGACTTTGCCTGCAGGCGGCGGGCAAAGTCGTTTTTATGCAAGATAGGCATATTCGTAGAAAGCAATTCCTGCAGATGTACCAAAAAATGCTAAACTTGTGGTAGTCAATAGAAGCTCCTATTAAGCCGAACCCGTTAGGAATAGAACACGAGGGAGGGAATTTGAAATGCCATATGGACCGGATCCGAATGCCATCTACCCGAATGAGGCCATTAAAAGCATTTGTTACATTAAAAACGTCGTCACACGCCCCAACATCATGATCGGTGACTATACCTATTATGACGACAGCAACGGTGCTGAGAAGTTTGAAGAACATGTCACCCATCATTATGAATTTATCGGAGATAAACTGATTATCGGGAAGTTTTGCGCAATAGCGAAGGGCATTGAGTTTGTCATGAATGGCGCAAACCATAGAATGTGCAGTGTCACGACCTACCCATTTAACATTATGGGCCATGGGTGGGAGAAATCGACTCCGGCACTGTCGGATTTGCCCCTTAAAGGGGATACAGTCATTGGAAACGATGTATGGATCGGTCAAAATGTCACGGTAATGCCCGGTGTACATATTGGGGATGGAGCCATCATTGCAGCCAATTCTGTCGTTGTAAAAGATGTTCCCGCTTACCATATTGCCGGGGGGAATCCCTGTAAAGTGATTAAGAAACGATTCGATGACGACCTTATCGAGTATCTTCTGGCCCTAAAATGGTGGGATTGGCCTGCTGGCAAAATTTTCGATCATCTGGAAACGCTATGCAGCGGGGATCTGACAAAAATAAAAGAATTATAACGGTACAAGCAAAAGGGGAGGCCAGGAACAAAAGTTCTTGGCTTCCCCTTTTGCACTCGCTCCGGCCGGCCAGAGCAGGCCGGCTTATTCGTCCGGGGGCTCCGCGTCCTCGATCCGGTAGCTGAGCAGCACGAAAGCGTACTTGCTCTTCCTGTCCGCCTCCTCAGGAGTTAGGACCTCCTCCTCGTCCTTCTCGCCGGAGGGCTGGCTGCCAATGGACGAGAAGGCGTGGCGGTGCGCCTCGCGCCATTCGGCGCCGGTGAGCTGCCGAATGGAGATGGACAGGTCGACATGCTTGTCCGGCCGGGACTTGCCTTCCTTCATCTCATTGGCAAGCAGCCGCAGGCCCGGCTCCAGCACGTTCCGAACCTCCCCGAGAATCTCGTCGGAATGCTGGGATAGCAGCTCGGGATCCAGGCGGAAAGAAGATTGCCGTTTCTTGGCCCGGTACAGCTTCTCAACCAGATTGCCCTGCTGCCGGGTTTCCACGAGCTCGAGCAGCTCTGCCTCCTCCAGCAGCTTGACATGGTAATAGAGGCGGGATGGCTTTTCTTCCATGGCCGCGGCCAGCTCCGCCACGGTGACGGGCCGTTCCTTCGCCAGGTCCAGGATGGTGCGTCTCCTTGGGTCGAGCAGAAGCTTGGTCAGGGCGAGCGAATTGATTTTTTTCACGAAGCATCCCTTCTCTCAGGATGGGGCGCTGGCAGGCTCCGTCTCCGGATAGGCCGCTCTCCCGCGCCCGCCGGCGGCTCCAAGCGCCCGCCAGCCGGCCAGCGCGGGGAAGACGCATATTGACAGGACGAGCAGGCAGCCGGCGGCCGCCATGGTGGACAGAGGGCCGGCGTACGAAGCGGCCAGGCCGCCTCCCAGCACGCCCGCAAGAATAGACGTATTGGTCAAAGCTTTGAACAGGGAAGCGCTTCTTCCCCTATAGGAAGCCGGCGTCGCGCAGAGGAACAGACTGTTCAGCGGGACGTTGATCAGCGCATTCAGAACTCCTCCCATTATACACCAAACGAACACCGGAGCCATTCCCCAGAGCGGCCGAATGGCGGCGAGCGGAAGGACCAGAATCATCCAGAAGCCGATGCCCGCAGCGCCGAGCACGAGCAGCCAATTCGCCCGCGAGCGCCTTAGCAGCCACGGACCGAGGAAGGCCGCCCCCGCGACCGCTCCGGCGCCGACGGACGCCTGCAGCAAGCCGAACAGGGAAGCCGTGACGGAGAAGCTTTGGGTCATCACGGCGACGAGCAGCGTGTTGATGACGCCGACGGTGAGGCAGACGGGCAGCACGAGCAGCAGCAGGAAGCGGAGGACGGGCAGAGCCAGCACGGAGCGGATACCGCTTCGCAGCGAGGCGAGGTAGGATTCGCCGGGAGCGGTTCCGGACCCGCCGCCCTTGGCCGGGTGGAGCGGAGGCAGGGTCAGAAGCAGCAGCGCCGAGAGCAGAAAGGTCGCTCCGTTGATCCAGAAGACGAGCGGCAGATGATCAAGCGCCAGCAGCAGGGCGCCGGCCGACGGTCCGGCGATCGAGAGCACGGTGGACGTGCTCTGGGAGAACGAGACCGCCTGCGTCACCCGCTCGCTGCCCACCAAATCCGGGACGGATGCGGTGCGCGAGGGGTCGAACACGGCGGAGCCGATGCCCTGCAGCCCGATCAGCACGAGCAGCAGAGGAAGCGAGTGGAGGAAGGGAAGCATGGCGAGCACGCAGAGCATGCTGTACAGCTCCGCTCCGGCCATGAGCCTCCTGCGCGAATACCGGTCCGCGAGCGGGCCGGTCCAGATGCTGAACAGGGCGCCGGGAAGCAGCTGGAGGACAATCACGAGACCGATGGCGAGTGGGTCTCCGGATAGAACCGAAACCAGGTAAGTAATGGTCGTTCGCGCCATGCCGTCGCCGAGCTGGGAAATGACCTGCGCTATCCAGAAGCGGCGGAAGTCGGGAATCGTCAGGAGAGAGAACATAGGAAGCCTCATTTCTAAAATATTCTTTATCGTTAAAATATTTTTTAGCGACAAAACGATTTTAACTGGAAATGGGTTTTCCTGTAAAGAGGCGGCACGATATTTCCTTCGCTCATGGCGGGTCCTCTATGCCGGAAGCTCCATTGCCTAAGCGTCAGGCTGCCGGTATAATTAGGAAGCAAACGTATGTTTGTGCGTGAATCGCATGACGATCCAGACATCGGAGGGACCATGAAAGGTACGACACATCTTGCGATCGGTGTCGCCATTGGTGCGGCAGCCGTGAGCTATTATCCGTTCTCGCTCAAAAACGCGGCCCTGTATATGGCGGTGGCGGCCTTCTCGGCACTCAGCGCCGACCTGGACGGCCCCAGCATGCTGAGCGGCAAGCTGGGCAGCCTCGCCAAGCTGCTGAGAGAGGGCATGCTGTGGGGAGGCGTCCTGCTCGGCTGCTGGCTTGTCTTTCTTTATGCCGACGGACGTCCGTTTGACCCGAGGCTGGCTGCCGCCGCTCTGCTTCTCCTGCTCCTCGGCTTCGTGACCAAGGAAGGCGTGCTGCGCAACGCGCTGGTGAGCGCGGTCGGGGCCGGCACGCTCTACGCCGGCGTGCAGACGGGCATGTCCTGGCTGCTCGGGCTCGGAGCGTTCGTGGCGGTGGCCCCCTGGCTCAAGCACAGAGGGATGACGCATACGCTCTGGGCTTTGCTGCTATGGGGCTTCATCGGCAGAGGGATGGAGAGCGAGCTGTATGTCGAAGGCTTGGCCCTCGTCGCTACAGCCGGCTATGTCTCCCATCTTCTTGCCGACACGGTGACGCCGAGCGGAGTCAAGTGGCTGTATCCACTCTACAAGAAAGCTCTCAAGCTGAAGTAAGCCTATGAGAGAGCGAGCGTGAGCGGGTCGGGAGGAAGAGAGGGCGGTCTCAACTGCCTGGCGCAGCCGTCTTTTCCTGCCTCGCCTCACGCTTGAACGAAAGCGAAGCTGCAAACGCCAAACGCCGCCGGTATATGCCGGCGGCGTTTTTGGTGCGCTTGGGACAATCCCAATGTCCGTTCGGTTCTTCCGGAAGGAATTCGGCTACACGACAACAGTCCGGGAGATGATGACGAGGAGGATGAACAGGACGAGAATCGCGCCGGCATCGTAGCCTCTGGCGTAGCCGTATCCGCCGCCGCCGCAGCCGCAGCCGCAGCCGTGGTGGTGATGGTGATAATGCCCGTGATGATGATACATCGGTGCCATCTGCACCGGAGCGACATACGTCGGCATCGGATAGGGGACGGGCGGCGGGAAGTTAACGCCCGCATTGGCCGCGGCATTGATGTTCAGATGGAGATCCGTGTTAGGTCCCAATCCCATATTGCTTCCCAGGCTGCCCATACTTGACATGATATGCACTCCCTCATTTGGTTTTTTCCCTAGTGGGTGTTTAACACAATGTATAGTATGAGTGTCTAGAGAGGGCGGACTTGGCATTCGTCTAGATCCGGGCAAAATGGGTCATGGCCTGCTCGTGAATGTCAGAACCAGCGTTTATAGAAACTGTACCAGGTCTTTTTTTTCTTGACCGGCGGGAGTCCCTCCTCCTCCCGGAGCGCAATGGTCGCTCGTGCCAGAGCTTCCGCAATCCGTCCTAGCACGCGGCGATTCGTCCAATAGTACAGATGGGCGGCGGGAGTGAGGCCGAACAGGCCGTGGCCGACGTTCACCTGCACATCGCCGGTCACCGCGCGGCAGTACCGGTCGTTGATGGATTGAATGGGATAGCTGAGCACATCGAATTTGTTGAAGAAGTTCAGCCACTCGCCCTGAATGAACGGGTGGTGCTTCTTCAGCTGAGGGGCGGGGACGGCCAGCGGATCGCCGAAGTTTTTGTAGCGGAGTCCCCAGATGGCGATCGGACTGCCGAGCGTGTAGAAGAAGGCGAGGGTTTCTCCTCTCTCCATCGGGCTGCGGAACGAGGAGGTGCGGAAGATCTGCTTATCGTGAAAAAAGTTGCTGGCGATAACCGAGCCGAGACTGTGCGAGATGACGCATAAGGGGGCCTTGTCGCCGGCCATGCGGGCAAGGCGGGTGAGGCAGTGCTCGAATTGCTCGTGAATCTGCTTGTAGATGAGCGTCTCCTCGGGGCCGCGCTCTCCGGGGATAGGCTGGTAGGCGATGGCGTCGCCCAGATAGCTGATGATGAAGGAGCGGGTGTTCTGCCAAGCGAGCCGGTAGGGGGCAAGGCGCTCCTCGAGCTCATCCTCCAGATGGTCGAGAATCGGCGCCCAATAGACGGGCTGGACGACCAGCTCGTCTTCGCATGGCTCGCCCGTCAAGGCGATCATTTTTTTTTATACTGTTTGACAAGAATGGCTTCGATATCCTCGGCAAAATTCGGCTGCTGCCTGCCGATGCCGTGGATCACCGCTACCGCAAGCTTCTGTCCCATAGGCAATCCCCCGTTTTTCCCCGTGTAGGCTGTTGCTGTCGTTACATAGGTATTAGGCGAAGTCCCTTGATATGCCTGGGTTTTGCCGGACATGCATGAGACCGACGAGCTGGCAAGCGGGCAAAAAGTGAGGAAGGCGGAGAGAATACGCGAATCGGTTTTCTGAAAAGGGTGGGAGAGCCCGTAGGACAGGCCGGGGGGAGAAAGAGTATTCGCGCGAACGTATGTTTTTCGATCGTTGACCGGATTCTCGGAAGGTTGTTGCCGAGCTGGTCAGGCAAAGGGGCATTTTCGCCAGTCTTTGCAAGCGGGAGTCGGAGTAGGGAAGAAGCGGAGCGCTCGTTCTCTTTTGCCGCCTCCGAATACAGCAACGCCCGGGCAAGCTATGCTTGCCCGGGCGTTCATTTGTCCCGCTCAAGAAGAACCGGTCCGGTCTTGCTCGTCCGGCCCGGCTGCGCATGGGCGCCGATCTCGGGGACGACCTGGTTAACCCTTCTGCGGTCCTGCGCAGCCGAACGGTACACGTTCGTACGGCGGCGGAGCGACGCATCCAGTTCCCTACTCTATTCCTTAGCTTTTGATTGCCTAGTGATCTCTTGCTTGTCTTACCTTTGCATCCTAAAACAATGAAAGCCCTGCCTCTCTTCCATCCTTGCGGCTCCGATGACCGCGCCAGTGTGAATCAGCGATACAAGAACGTTGGGGTGCCCGGGAAATCAATTGAAAGGAGTTGTTGCTCGGAAAATTCGTCGTGAGGTAAATTTCCTGCCTGCAAAGGGAATCATTCGAGGGTTAACTTCTGTGGAACATGCCGGCATTTTCCGGCAATCATTGTATAATACCATGAGAATGAACAAAAAGCAAGTGCTGGAAAGAACCTGCTTGCTTATTTGCGGCAGTTAGCGAGAACGATAGAGAACCCCGACGCGAGGCCGATCCACGTTTGCCGGATCCCGGCGAATGCTGTCGTTTTGTTTGCTTTCTTCTCGAATTTCATGTAATTTTTTTACTTTCCTCCCCCCGATCTCTTGTTCTCTGACAAAAGTACTATATAATAGATTGTAACTTACATATTTTTACTTTTTGAGACGGTATCCTGGGTCGTTTGTCGTTATTTCTTTGACTACTAGAGTCTGGATGGGATGAAGATGAGGAACCTATTCGGGGAGGGCAATGTCCACAGCTACGAACGGTTTAGCAGCGGAGTACGGGTGCTGCTATGGCTGTTCTTCTCTCTCCTATTTCAATCTACTCCGCTTCTCGAGAGACTTGGATTCTCATGGGAAGATCTGAAGGGACTTGCGATCTTCGGCACAGGGTCGTCCCTTCTTCTTTTTCTGGGGGTTCACGCTTTTTCTCCCGGAAGTGTTACGTATCAGACGATCATTCGCCTGGCGGTCTGGGTCAGCTACGGCAACTGCTTTTGGCTCATCGGCAGCACGGGCGGGCTGGACAGCCCGTTTCTTCCCTTCACCTTTATGCTGGTGATTCACGCGGCGATCTATTGGCGTGTATGGGGAACGGTCTCGATGTCCATCTGCGTGCTCAGCCTCTATACTTTTTTCTATTTTGGAGACGCCCGCTCTACCGGAACAGGCGAGCTCTACCGATATATGGTGGATAGCCTTGTTTTGTTCGTTCTGATCTTGTTCGGCACGACGATCGCGAGACGCGAGAAGGGCCTGGATACGGAGAAGCTGGATGCCCGCCGCGAGGCCGACCTGCGCTACCAGAAACTGATCCAGAATCTGCCGGAGGCGGTCTTTGTTCACCGGGACGGCATATTCGTGTATGTCAACACCGCTGCGGTTCGCATGCTCGGCGGCTCCTGCCCGGAGGACTTGATCGGGCGGCCGCTCATGGCGTTCATTCATCCGGAATCCGCTGCGGCGGTAGAGCAGCATCTGAAGATGATCGACCATCGCGATCCGCTTGAATTCCATGAGCATCGCATCTTGGCGCTGGACGGGACCGAACTGGAGGTGGAATCTGCCTCTGCCCGTATCCCCGACTTCATGGAGGGAGACGTCATCCAGAGCGTATGCCGCGACTTGTCGCACCGCAAGCGAAAGGAAGAGTTGTTCCTGCAATCCGAGAAGCTGTCCGTCGCCGGACAGCTGGCCGCCGGCGTGGCCCACGAGATCCGCAATCCGCTGGCTTCGCTGATGGGCTTCACCCAGCTGCTGAAGATGAAGGGAACCGAGCATTCCCGGTACCTGGATATTATGCAATCTGAGTTGCAGCGGATTCACTTTATCGTGAGCGAATTCATGATGCTGGCCAAGCCGCAGACGGTCAGCTACGGCATGGTGTACATAGACGAAGCGATCGAGGGAATTATCTCGCTACTCCATGTGCAGGCGGTGTCCAGCCGGATCGAGCTGATCCGCCATTACGAGAATCAGCTGCCTCCGGTCCGGGGGGACGAGAACCAGCTGAAGCAGGTCATTCTCAATCTGCTCAAGAACGCCATAGAGGCAATGCCTGACGGGGGAGACATCCACATCTCGGCGGAGCGGGATGAGGAGGACGGCATTATCGTGAGCTTCGCCGACCAGGGGACAGGCATCCCGGAGACGCTGCTGCCCAAGCTCGGCGAGCCTTTCTTCACGACCAAGGAGACCGGTACCGGACTCGGTCTGATGACAAGCCGCCGCATCATCGCCGACCATGGGGGCCGGCTGGAGATCGAGAGCCGGAAGGACGAGGGGACGGTCATCACCGTGTGGCTCCCTTTATTTATGCGGGAAAGCGATTGACGGAAGCGGCCGGCCCTGCAGCGCGGGAGACTTCGTTTGCCGCTCAGGACGAACGAAGAGAAGGGGGAGCGGGAAGGACTGTCGGAATGGAAAGAAAGATAGGACGAGTAGGGGAAGAAATTTGATAGCTTTTGTAATCTTGCCGTAACTTCTTTGCCTTCTTTGTCGTTTATTATATAGAGACAGAAGAGGCTCCGGGCCGGGCGGTCTGGGAGTCTCTTGTCTATTGTTTGGAGACTAGTCTAGCAGACAGAAATCTAGGATCGGGGAGCAGGAGTACCAATGGGGAGAAGGAAGAACAGTGCGGGGAGCAGGAAGGCTCGCCGCGGCATCATGGTCGCCACGTTAATCGTGGGAGTAGCATTCGCAGGATATAATAAAGTAGAGGCGTTTTTGACAGGCGGCGGGTCGGTTGCCGGCCAGCCGGCGCCGACCGTTCTGAATGAAGAGAGACAAGAGCCAAGTCCGGCGGAAACGCAGGAGAGCGCCAAGCCGTCAGGCAGTCCGGGGCTCGCCTCCCCGACGCCTTCGCCGACGCCTCGTCCTTCGGTATCACCGTCTCCTTCGGCGTCGCCCTCCGGCCAGCCGGCCAAGCCGGCCGGGACAACAGCACCGCAGGCGGGGCGGGGTGAGACATCCCCCACTCCAAGTCCCCAGCCGACGGCCAAACCGGCAAACGGCAGCGGCAAGGCTTCGGGGAAAGTGATTCGCAGCGGGCCGGCGGACGAGCGCAAGCTCGTAGCACTGACCTTCGATGATGGACCCGATCCCAAATGGACTCCCCTAATCTTGGATTTGCTGAATAAAGCCGGCGTGAAGGCGACCTTTTTCGTCGTCGGCCAGCAGGCAGCCGCTCATCCAGACGTGCTTAAGAGAATCGCGGAGGAAGGCCATGCGATCGGCAATCATTCCTGGAACCATTCCAATATGACCTCGCTGAAGCCCGAGGAGATGCGGGAGCAGGTGACCAAAACCGACGAGCTGATCGCTTCCGTAACCGGAAAACACAGCGCGATCTTCCGTCCTCCGTACGGTGCGGTGTCGGACGAAGTGCTGTCTACCCTGGCCAGTATGAACACGCATGTGGTCAACTGGTCCGTCGATACGAAGGACTGGGCGGGCACGCCGGTGGCCGATATGATGGCCATCGTGAACCACCAGGTGAAGCCGGGCGCCATCGTTCTGCAGCACAGTTTCGGAGGCAAGAAGGGCGACCTGAGCAACACGGTGGAGGCGCTGCCCCAGATCATCGCCTATCTGAAGAAGAACGGCTATACATTCGTCACGGTTCCGGAGATGCTGCCTTAACGGGGAGCCCGGACCGTTCATTGTCTGACCGAGGAGAAATGTTCGCATGAGAAGAGTCATCGCCGCCGCCCTGTCCGCCGTCGTTTTTGCCGCAGGATTGTCCGGCTGCAGCATCCTCTCGTCCCCCGTCGAGCTGCTCAAGGCGCCAGCCGCAGGCTCCGAGCAGGAGGCGATCCTGCGGGCGGTATCCGAGCTGCTCCCGAATGGCGCCAAGCTGACGGTGCCGCTGAAGCACGGAGAGAAGATCGGGGCAATCTCACAGGCGGATCTGGACGGAGACGGCGTGAAGGAAGCAATAGCGTTATATAAGCAGGAAACGAATCAGTTCCAGCTCGGCCTTCTCATTCTCAAGAAGCAGCCGGACGGCCGCTGGACGCGGATGGCCGAGCAGGTGGAGCTGGGAAGCGAATTCGATTATATGGACATTCTGGATCTGACCGGGACGGGAACCCGGGATATTCTGGTCGGCTGGAGCGGAGGCAAGCAGATCACCAAGAGCCTGTCCGTCTATCGGCTTCAGCAAGGCCAGCTTAAGCTGCTGGATAGCCAGGCGTATACCGAGCTTGCGGTCGACCAACTGGATGCGGATGCCATTCCGGACATCGTCCTCTTCCGGGCGGACCGGACGAAGGACCTGCCGACCGTCAGCTTGTACCGCCTCCAGGACAACCGGCTCATCGCGGTCGACAGCATGCCGCTGGACGGGCTGGCGAACATCCTGGTCCAGGTGCAGGCTGGCAAAGCAAGCGACACGGTCAGAGGAGTCTTCGTCGACGCTCAGGTAGGGGCCCATTCGGGCAGCACGATGCTGCTGCTGCTCGACAACGGCCGGCTGAGGCTGGCTTCGCTGACCGGCGACCAGTCGAGCCCGATCCTTCTGAACGCCTACACGGCGACATCGCGGGACGTGGACGGAGACGGGATTATCGAGATCGATCTGTTGAAGCCTGCTCCGGGTACGGATCATCTGTCCTTGGCGGCGATCCCTTGGATTCACGAATGGAGCAAGTGGAATCCTGGCAAGGGATTAACTCCCGTGCAGGAGAACTACTACGACTACGGCAGCGGCTTTGGCATCCAGCTGCCAGCCACGTGGAAGGGCAAGTATACGCTGCGCAAGCTTGGAGACGAGAAAGAGGGCTCCCTTGAGCTCGCCTACTGGACAGACGCGACCCGCCTGACGCCCGAGCTGATGACCATTGCCTGGGTGCCGAAGGACAAGTGGGAAGACCGTCAGATGGCCTGGTCCAAGCAGAAGCGCCAGGTGGTGGCACTCGGCGAACGGGCCGACAAGAAGTTCGCGGCGCTGCTGCCGCCCACCCCGGACCTGCCGGAGACGATCAAGGCCGGGTACAAGGAAATGAGGGAAGAGACGAAAAATCCGGCCAGCTGGTTCCAGTTCCTTCCCGCGAAGCAAACCCCGGGAAAGGAGACGGACAAATGAAGGTATTAGTGCTCGAAGATGAGGATGCTATCCGCGGCTTTGTCCGCATCAACCTGAAGCGGGAAGGTCTAGAGGTCATCGAGGCGACGACCGGTGAGGAAGCATTGGCGGTTATGGATTCGGGAGCGGCGCCCGATATCGCCATCCTGGACGTCATGCTGCCGACGATCAGCGGCTACGACGTATGCCGGGAAATCCGCAGCCGGTATCCGGGTACGGGCATCATCATGCTCACCGCCAAGTCCCAGGACGCGGACAAGGTGATGGGACTGGAGCTCGGCGCGGACGATTACGTCGTCAAGCCGTTCAGCCCGTCGGAGCTGATGGCGAGGATCAAGGCGCTGTCCCGGCGCATGCGGCTGCATGCAGACCAGCCGGCCGACCGTCTGGAGTCCGGCCCGTTCTGCTTATCCTTGACCGAGCGCCGGATGTACAAGCACGGGCAGGAGATCGAGCTGACCCCGACGGAGTTCTCCATCATCAAGCTGCTGATGGAGAACGGGAACAAGAGCGTGAGCCGCGACGAGATTCTCGATCAAGTGTGGGGCAAGCATTACTTCGGCGATCTGAAGATCGTGGACGTCAACATCCGCCGGATCCGGCAAAAGCTCGAGGAACGCCCTTCCCAGCCTGTCTATATCGAGACTGTCTGGGGCTACGGTTATCTATGGAAAGAGGAACCTGACCGTGAAGTCCATTAGGAGCCGGATGCTCGTCTCTTACGGATCGGTTATTCTTCTGGTCGTCCTTTTGCTGGGCGGCCTGTTCCTGTTTGCGGTTCGGCAGTATTACTACGAATCGGCCTACCAGGCGCTCAGCGAGCGGGTTCAGGTGTCCGCTCGGTTCTACGGCGAATATCTGGGCGATATGGCCTTATCGGAGAAGGCGAAGTATATCTACGACAACGCCAAGACCGAGGACTTTGCGAAGATCGAGGTGCTGGACGGCAATGGGGAGCCGGTTTCGACGCTTTACGGCGTGGAATCGGCCTCGCACCGGTCCGCGCCGGATGTCCGGGACGCGCTCAAGGGGCAGAAGGGCTCCTGGTCGGGCACGAGTCCGGAGACGGGAGAGCACATTCTGGCGATCACGCGTCCCCTGCTGGAGGGGGAGCCGCAAAGCGGGCTGATCCGGTATACAACCTCGCTTGAGAAAGTTGACGGCGTCGTGCGGACGATTCTCTGGTTTACCATCGCCATCGCGCTGACCGTTCTCGGCATTTCGCTGCTCGTCATCCGGCTCCTCGCGCATCGCATCGTCCGCCCGATCGAGGAGCTCAAGATCACAGCCAACCGGATGGCGCGTGACGACTTCTCGCTGAAGGCAGTCAAGCAGTACGACGATGAGGTCGGGCAGCTGGCCGACACGCTGAATTTCCTCTCCGACGAGCTCGTGAAGAACGAGAAGCTGAAGAACGAGTTCATCTCGTCAGTCTCGCATGAGCTGCGGACGCCGCTCACCTCCATCAAAGGGTGGAGCGAGACGCTGCTATCGGGAGGGCTGGAGGAGCGGGAAGAGACGGAGCTCGGGCTTAAGGTCATCTCCAGCGAGACGGACCGGCTGGTCGGTCTGGTGGAAGACCTGCTCGATTTTTCCAAGCTGCAATCCGGCGGGATTCATATGCGGAAGGAACCGCTCGAGCTGAGCGGGCTGGTGGAGGAAGTCGGTCAGCAGTTCGCTCCCAGTGCGGCACGGAAGCATCTGGAGCTGGCGGTGGAATGGCAAGACGGCCCCGTCTCGCTGATCGGAGACCGGGACCGTCTGAAGCAGGTGCTGATTAATTTGCTGGACAATGCGATGAAATTCACGGGCGAAGGCGGGCAGATCCGTCTGCAGCTGACGGTAGAGGAGGACGAAGCGCTGCTCGTCGTGTCCGATAACGGAGAGGGCATTCCAGTCGACGAGCTGCGGCATGTGACCAGCCGGTTCTACAAGGCGTCCTCCCGGCATCCGGGCAGCGGCCTGGGGCTGTCGATCTGCCAGGAGATCGTTGAGCAGCACGGCGGCCGCCTGACGATCTCCAGTGCCCCGGGTTATGGCACCACCGTAGCGGTCAGTCTGCCTGTTGCAGCAGCTGTCGGATAACCGGTGTCAGAGCGTCGGCCATCCGCAGGAAGCCGAGGTCCGTCGGGTGGACGCCGTCTACCGTGCATTCGTCGAAGTCGTCTCCGAGGAAGGTGGAGCCGTCCAGGAAATGGAGGTGACGGTCGCCCTGCCGGCGATGCTCATCGATGAATTGCCGGGCGAAGGTGCTGTTGGCGAGACGGTTGCGAATGAACGTATCGTCGAAGGATTCCTTGGCATAGCGGATCTTGGAGACGACCAGAATCGGCACCTCCGGGTGAGCGTCGCGCAGAATGCGGACAAAGCCAGGCAGCGTATCCTTGAACGTCAAGCCGGCGTTCGACTCGTAATCGAGCACGAACAGGCCGGGGCGTTCGATCTGGCTAATGATATGGGCGAGCTCCGGCTCGCCTTTTCCGTTGCCGGAGAAGCCGAGGTTGAGGAACTCGTACGGAATGCGGCGGCTGATGATATTGGACCAAGCCATGCCGGGACGGGTGGCGCACCCTCCTTGGGTGATGGACGTGCCATACACGATGACGCGCTTGTCGCTCTCATATGCGGGCGGGGCTTCCACCACGGCGTCCGGGCTAAAGCCGACCAGTACTTCCTCCACGCCTTGATAGAGCGGGAAGTTGATCGTCACGCTGCGCATTTGCGGCGTCGGCTGGCTGAACAGCAGCGACTCGTACTCCTTGACGCCGAAGCCCAGACGGGTCGTTCCATAGTAGCGCTGTTCTCCGGGCTCGCCGATATACAGGTCGAAGCCGCATTGGCCGGTCGAGGGCATATGGTACATGTCGCCCGGCGCAGCCAGCTTGACGCGCACCGACAGCTGGAGCGCGTCCGTGCGGAAGCGCAGCTGTCCGCCGGCCGTATTATCGGCCAGCGCATCCACGGCGGGCGGCAGTGGATGGGTCGGGGCAGCCGGAAGCCGGCGGTAACGGCCCTCCTGCTTCAGCCAGCCGAAGCCGGCAATCTGGATCGGCGGGTCGAACGGAGACAGCCACATTAGCGCCTCGGTGTCGGTCTCTTTCAGGATGCCTTCCGATTCCTGGCCTGTACGGGCCATGAATGTCGGTTGCTCGCTCATAACGGGGAATCCTCCTTGGGTTTGCACACTCTATCGGTGTGCTTTGGTAAAGCGAATCACCCAAATTGTCCTATCCGCCGGCAGGTTTGTCAATTCCCTTCTTCAATTGAAAGAAGCCGGGGCGGAGGAAGCGTGGTATACTGAAAACAAAAGAACAAGGAGGAGGCATGCCGGTTTGAAAGGGTTCTTCGACCGCATGAAAGAAGGGGCCGCAGAGGCGGCCAAATATGCCCAGCAGACCGTTGAGGTGACCCGGCTGAGGGCGCAGATATCGAGCAAGGAAAAAGAGATCGACCGGTATTTTGGAGCGATCGGCGAGCGTGTCTTCCAGGCTTACATGGACGGCAATCTCGCAGAGTCGGAGCCGTTCATCGGCGAGGCAAGCGCGCAGATTCTCCGGCTCCGGCAGGAGATCGTCGATGTGGAGAACCGGATCCAGGAGGTCCGGCAGACGAAGCCCTGCGTCTGCGGGCGGGAGGTGCCGGCGGACAAGAAATTTTGTCCGGACTGCGGCCACCGGTTCGAGGGCGGCGTCAAGCCGGAGGAAGTGGTCGTTGAACCAGAAGAGACGCCGGCCGAGGCGTGCCCGGCATGCGGCGCCCAGCGGCCTGTGGGAATCGATACGTGCCCAGCGTGCGGGCGTCCGGGAGAGAAGCCGGATTCGCTGCCGCCGGGCAATCCGGAATAGCTCGTGATTAGAAGCGTGTAGTTCTATGACTGCGACTCGGTTGAGGGAGGCTCCGTCCGCCGATATCCGGTGCCAGTCAAGCTTAGTCCGCTCCAACCAGACCAACTATCGGCACGGCAGCCAGATGGGAACAGCAGGAAGCGTGCTGACCTAGAGGAGGAAACGCTCATGCTGCCAACCAAGGAACCACGTACCGTCCAACTTGCCGCATTCAGCGGAGTTTTGATCGATTACAGCATCCATGAGGCGATTCGGATCACGCGGGAGCTCGGCTTCGACGGGCTCGAGATCGCCTGCCGGGAGCCTCATCTGTCCCCCGGCACCAGCCTGCCGCGCGTCCGCGAGATTCGCCGGCTGGCCGACGATGCAGGACTCGCGCTGCCTGTGCTGGCGGGGTACGCGGGAGGTTTCTCAGCGGCCTCCGACGCGGATTGCGAGCGTGCGCTGGAGGACATCCGGCGCTTGTTCGACCATGCAGGAGAGCTCGGCGCGACGATGGTCCGCGTCCAGCCTGGAGGCCCCAACGCTTTTCTCGCAGAGGACTACCATTTTGCCAAGGCGGCCTTCTGGCTCAACCGCTGCGCAGAGGAGGCAGAGGCGCACGGGATCCGCATCGTGCTCGAGATCCACAACAACTCGCTTGTGGAGACGGTGGACAGCTGCATGCGGCTGCGCGGCATGATTCCCGCCGCCAACCTGGGCTTCATTCACGATGCAGGCAATATGTACATAACCGATACGGATTACGGCCGGTCCTCCGTACTCAGATTGGGCGGCAGTTTGCTCCACGTACATGTCAAGGACGAACGCCGTCTGATGGAGCTGGGTGCTCCCGGCTCCTTCGCGAACCGGACGCACCGGGGCGAGGAATATTTCCTCGGCTGCCGTCTCGGCGAGGGAGAGGCGGATCACCAGCCGCTGTTCGACGCACTGGCCGAGACCGGCTACGCCGGATGGATCACGCTTGAGACGCATGCGCCGTTCGATCCACGCGAGCGGCTGGCGTACGACCTGGCAGCGGCGCGACGGATGCTTCAATTGACGGCCGCCCGCTCTTGAGGCGCGGCCGCCGTGCCGGGAGAGCCGCTTCTTAGGAGCCAGGCCAAACAGCCCGTACCCGGGAATTCCCGGGTACGGGCTGTTTGTCTTGCAGCTAAACCGGATCGAGCTTCATCGGCGGCGTGCCGCCGATGAGGAGGACGCTGCCGGGGCGGCACGGAAGCCGGCCGCTTGGGCATGGTGCGAAGCTCCCACCCAGCGCGGTGTTCGACGGGCGTCTCCCGCGTAGGAACAGCCGATCGCTAGGCAGGTTTACATGCCGATCGGAACGTCGCGCAGCATGGCCCGCTGCTCCAGATAGCGGTAGAAGGTCGTGGCCGCTTGGGCCCGGCTCACTTCCTGGGCGGGCTGGAAGCGCCCGTCGGAGGTGGTCATGATCCCGAGCTCGAGCAGAATGGCGGCCTGGCCTTTGTTCTTGATGGCTGCGGCGTCCGCAGCCTTCAGGTTGAAGAGGCTGTCATGCTCTGCCAGCTTGTTGTAGCCGAGGGCCCGGACGAGCAGGACGGCGAGGTCGTCCCGGGTCATATGATCTTCGGGGCGGAAGGTGTTCTCCGATTTGTCGATCAGGTTGGCGTCCACCGCCTGCTCGACATAGCTGAAGTAAGGAGAGGAAGCCGCTACGTCCTTAAAGCTCGCCATCCGGTCTCCCAGGAACGGCATGTAATCGCCGCCGTTGCGGGCAATGACGAGCATCTTGATCATCTCGCCGCGGGTAATCGCCTGATCCGGCGAGACCTTGCCGTCTTTGACGTCAATGGCGCCGTAGTCGATCATGAGCTGCAGCTCCTGCTGCGCCCAGTGGCCGGCCAGATCCGTAGCCGCCGGCCGGCCGGGAACCGTGATCGCACCGGTGTCGCGCTTGCGGAATTCGCCGGTCGCGGCGTCGACGAACACGAACTGGTCCGGCTGTTTCGGCACCAGCACATAGTACGGCTTCGCCTGCCGCGCCTTCTTCGAATTGTCTTCATAATAGAAGCGATAGTCCACCGGCACGTAATAGCGCAGCTCAAGCGTATACTGTGCGAGCAGCAGCTCGGTCGCTTGTTTCGCATCGATGGTCTTGCCTGGCTTCGGTACGTCGATTCTTCGCAGATTGCCCCAATAGCCGGCGATTTCACCGGAAGCGGCAACCGTGACCTGAATCGATTCGCTGTCCGACGGAATGCCGTTCACGAGACGCTTGAACGGGATGGACAACATCCCTCCGGGATCTGCGGAAGCTTGCGAGGCGAGCCACTCCGGATCGATCGCCAGCTGATCACTGTAATGCGGCAGGATGGTCTTGACGTAGTCCACCGCCTTGGCTGTCGCATCCTTGGGATCGATGGATGCGGGGGACTTGCCCGCTTCACCCGAAGCCATGGCCAGCTTCGCCAGCATCATGGTGCCGTCATGGCTGAAGTTCAGCAGCTCCCCGGTTTGGCTGTGAATACTGGCCCGGTAATAATCGGAGTCACGCTCGGTGCTTCCCGGCAGCTTCCAGGACAGGTTCCAGGAAGAGATCCCCATGTCCGAATGGTCCTCATAATAGGAAGCGTCCGTCAGCTCCGCGCCCTTGGGCAGTTGGATGATGGCGGCGGCCGCCGCAACGGCCTGCTCCTTGGTGAGGTTGCGTCCGCCGGCCGGCATAGCCGCGAGCGGTTTGTCGGTCAACGTCTCATACGTAGTCGGCGAGGTGACTTCCTTCCCGGCCTCATTGATCAGCTTGCCGGTTTTGGCATCAAGCATCGGCGTCTTGAGCAGGTAGCCGAGCATCGGCTTGGCGGATCCCCCGCCCATCGGATTGAGGTACAGATAGGAGAGCTCAGAGGACAGCTTCTGCTTCATGGCTGCTTCCGCCTGCTCCTGAGTCAACAGGCCGCTCAGGTCGTCGAAGGAAAGCAGAGCCGTATCCCAGCGGCGCTCAAAGCCGACCAGCTTGCCGTTGCCGTCCAGCGTGATCTGGATGAAATTCTGCGCGTACCGGACGTCGTTGACCTCACGGTCGTATTTGACCGTATAGCGGATTTGTCCGTTCAGCGGCGGCTTGCTGGTTTTTTCGTAATCGTCGCTGTAGACGACCTGCCCCTTCAAATCGGGAGCGAGTCTTCCGAGCACCTGCTCGGCGGATGCTTTGGCGGCGCTCCAGTCGAGCTTGGGCGGAAAAGCCTCGGGAGACGACGGGTCGTTCTCGTAGCTGTAATACGACAGGAGGCTGCCCGTCTCCGCATCGATGGTGATCGAGATGTTGCCGAAATACCGGTCTTGCTGGCGCTTCTCGTAGTTGATGCTCCAGGCGCCGCTTCCATTCGGATATTGGCGCGAGTTATAGCTGATTCCCTGGAGCTTGTAGTCGGACGGGATCGTGACAAAAGTGGGAGCCAGCTCAATGGCCCGCTCTTTGCTGATCTTGACGTCGGACGGGGCTTCCGCCGCGGGAGTTCCCGGATTGCTGGCTGCGGGGGCGGACGAGACGCTGTCGCTTGCCGGGGCCGCCTTGTCGGCCAGAACCGGCGGTACGGCCGACAGCAGCATGGCGGTCGTGAGACCGAGAACGGCTGCCTGTTTGCCAAACTTCATGAAGCATTTCCTCCTCATTATAAAACTGGATATGTATTCCATTCCTCTGACGGAGCGGACGAAGAGGAAGTTGCAGCAAACCGGAGGTGCTACCAAAAAGATTTTTTGGCGAAATCCCCTCCTAAAGAACAAAAAAAACCGCCTCCGGGGGAGGCGGCCGCTTCAGGATTTGGCCTTCAGCAAATCGCGGATTTCGGTCAGCAGCAGCTCTTCCCTGCTCGGTACCGGGGGTTCGGCCGGCTTCTCGGGCTCTTGGCGTTTGCGCTTCAACTGGCTGAGCAGCTTGATGAACAAAAAGATCGAGAACGCCGTAAGTAGAAAATCAATGACCGTCTGGATGAACTTGCCGTAGGCGATCGAGGCGCTGCCGACTGTGATGTCGAGCGCGGGGAAATCGATCCCGCCGATCAGGATGCCGAGGAGCGGCGTGATGAGGTCACCCACGACCGAGCTGACAATCTTGCCGAACGCCGCTCCGATAATGACGCCGACAGCTAGGTCCAGCACGTTGCCTTTGAAGGCGAACGCTTTGAATTCTTTCCACATAGGTAGACATGCCCCCTGTAACAAGTTGTCGTCATTATAGCAGGTAAACGGGCATCGTCTATCGGTCCTAAGTCGCAAAAAAGCGGGCGTCCGGGAAATTCGCGAGCGGAGAGATGCCGGCAGGGAAGCTCCCGAGCTCCGGAAAGAACCCTTATAACCATTCTTTCGGTTGTTGCCCGCCGAATGACTGGTATACAATAACAGTGCCGGCAAAAACGCAAGGAAAGGAGCGTGATCAGTGTGATTACAATCGTTGAGGTGGTCTCCGTTTAATCGGAGGCTTGGAACGGCAGGGGGTCCTCCCGGACCCCCTGTTTTACAGAACGGAAGCAGAGCGGGCTTCCCCAGAAGGGCGGACGCGGCCCTCCCTGTTGGCCAGCGGCCAATTGGGTCTTGTCAGAATTCATTCACTAGGGATATAATGGGAATTATCCTTGAAATACATAACAAAGGTGAAAGGAGTCGATAGGCATGATTTTTGTTCAGAGCCATACACTTACGGGAGTTAGAACTGAATAGCTTCACCTATCCTAACCGTCACCTGAAGCAACAAGCGATAGCAGACTCGACAGGCACGATGCGGTTAATCGTGTTTTTTTTGTTCTCTTTTTTCGGAATAAGGAAGACCAAACTAAACCAAGGAGGTGTGAGCGATGAAAGCAGGATCCCTGATTTTGACAGCCCTTAACAGCGGAAGGAAAAACCAAGAGGAGGTTTTCATCAATGAGCTACAAAAACGGAAAGGATGTTCTTCCCCCTAATTTGCTGAAGCAATTGCAGGATTACATCCAAGGTGAAATCGTGTACATCCCCAAGAAGGAAAAGAAACGCGCGGGTTGGGGAGAAAACAACGGCACCAGGCTCTTGATCGAACGGAGAAATAGAGAAATTTACCGCCAATACAACAATGGATGCAAGATGGTGGAGCTGATCCAGATGTTCCACCTGTCGGAGGACAGCATCCGCAAGATCATCGGCAAGACGCGCCGGGAGCGGACGGCCAATGGGTCTTGATCGGGCGGTACAACATAGGAGGTCCGGTTGTCTCTAGGAGACAACCGGACCTCTTCGGCGTTTCTGGGGATTCTGTGCGGGCCCCGAAAAAGTAATCGGACTAAGCTTCAGAGCGGATATCGTCACTTTTTTGGGTGTCTTTCGGGGTCCCCGAGAAGTACTAGGAGTTTGCTTCGAAGGCGCTTCTTCACTTCTCGGGGCACTTTAGCCTATAATGACGAACGCGGCGACCCCGGCGGGAATGGTCCGGGTCCGGAACAGGACACCGTTGCGGTTAAACGTGCGGATGACGAACCGTTGCCGGGTCGGTGTCACGATGTTAGGGAACCGGACGACGCCGAAGCTGTCGAACGCAGCGGTCGAGACGCGGCGGCCATTCGCCGTGAAGAGGATAGCGAAGAAGCCGGTAGTGTTGAAAGGAACGCCGGCTGTGTTGCACCAGACGACCGTCAAACGGGAGAACCGCTTCCGGACGACGGAATTCAGCTTCGGTGTCAGCTTGATCTTGCGGACCGCGCCTCCTTTGCGGGAAGGAACAAGAGCGGGCATGCAGAATCACCTCCAGATGTCGATGCTGCATCCAATGCAGCAGCCATCCAAGGGGAACCGGACGTCCGCCTGAACCGCCGAAAAAAGGCGGAAGGAGAGGCGGGCGGGCCGCAGCCGCCAGGCGAAGTCGACGCTTCAGAGGATTCCGAGCGCACAACAAGACCCCGTCTATTTTGTGTCAAAATAAACGGGGTCTATCTTGGAATCCCTTTATTCACTTGTTTTACGGAACCTCCTGCCATCCTACACATGCATCGCATGTTCGGTAGTTCTTAACTTGCAACCGGTGACTGATTACCGGCGAACATGCCTTGCATGTCCTATCCGCGAGTTCCCACATACCCACAAGCTGCGGAGCAAGCTGTCACAATCTTCCTCCTTGGGGCAACCTGATTCCGGTATGCTTCGCTTACGCTACTCCAATGGTCTATCCCCTTTCTCGTTTCAGAATATTTATATTTAGTCGGATGAGGAAAAAGAATACTGTCGGTGAGCTGCTCCATGGGAGTTCAGTGGTCACCCGGTTCTTTCCTGATCCGATAAATATACGGACTGAAGAAGAAGGTGGTATGCCAAGTTGCGTTTGCTATCGCTTGCGTTGCCTTTGATTCGGTGTAGCTGGCTGGTGTGGCTTGTGTTGTGTTTCTTTTGATGTCTCTATCATAGACCGATATTAAAAAATTGTAAATATTCTAAAAATTCAAATAGTAATCGTATTCGCCCATTTTGGGCAAATTTCCCATCCCATTCGAAGTGGATCTTCTTATTTCGTGCTTTTTCGCGCGTTTAGGTTGTTTCTTCTAAAATGCGAGCGGAGAGAATAGGCGGACTCCCAATGGAAAACTAGGCGGGCGCCCAATCTTAAGGAAGGGATTGACGGGCGGGAGCACAGGGTGATATGATTCCATCCATAAAGGATACTAATCTCATCGGAATAATAAACTTATACCAACCGTCCACCGGACAGCCGGAGACGCACGCCTCGCCAGAACCCGCAGGAATGTGTCTTTTTTTTATCTTCGAAATCGGGAGGAACAGAAGATATGGCTGAACGACAAGGAAGCATCGGTTGGCAAGCATGGAGAAGAATCGGCAGGAAGGCGGGAGTGGTCGTTCTCACGGCGGCGCTTGCCGCGGGACTGACAGCCTGTGGCACGGACACGGGAGGCGGCACCGCGGAGGGGGCCAAGAAATCCGTGGAGCTCCTCAACGTCTCGTACGATCCTACGCGCGAGCTGTATGCCGCCTACAACCAGGCGTTCGCTTCCTATTGGAAGGAGAAGACCGGACAAAATGTAACCGTTCAGCAGTCGCATGGCGGCTCCGGTACCCAGGCCCGCTCGGTGATTGATGGGCTGGAGGCCGACGTAGTAACGCTTGCACTTGCTTATGATATCGACGCCATTCAGGGAGCGGGACAGCTCGCGCAGGGCTGGCAAAGCAAGCTGAAAGACAACAGCTCTCCGTACACCTCGACGATCGTGTTCCTGGTGCGCAAAGGCAATCCGAAGGGCATCCGCGATTGGAACGACCTCGTGAAGCCAGGTGTCTCGGTCGTCACGCCCAATCCCAAAACGTCGGGAGGCGCCCGTTGGAATTACCTGGCCGCCTGGGGTTACGCGCTCAAGGCGAACGGCAACGACGAGGCCAAGGCGAAGCAGTTCATCGAGGCGCTGTTCAAGAACGTGCCGGTGCTCGACTCCGGCGCGCGGGGAGCGACGACGACGTTCACAGAGCGCAGCATCGGCGATGTGCTGCTTGCCTGGGAGAATGAAGCGTACCTGGCGCTCAAGGAGCTCGGTGCGGATAAGCTGGAGATCGTTAATCCGTCCGTCAGCATCCTCGCGGAGCCTCCAGTGGCCGTCGTCGACAAGGTGGTCGATAAGAGGGGGACACGAGAGGTGGCCCAGGCTTATCTGGAGTACCTCTATACCGAGGAAGGCCAGACGATCGCTGCGCAGAACTATTACCGGCCCCGGCTTGCTTCGGTCGCCGATAAGTTCGCCAAGCAATTCCCCAAAATTGAGCTGTTCACGATCGACGAAGTGTTCGGCGGCTGGGCGAAGGCGCAGAAGACGCATTTCGCCGAGAACGGCGTCTTCGACCAGATCTACAAGCCGAAGTGACGGAGGGGCGGGCCATGCGCAATACATCCAAGCGGCTCCTTCCGGGCTTTGGGCTTACGATGGGGTTCTCGCTTCTCTATCTGAGCCTGCTCGTGCTCATCCCTCTGTCGGCCGTCTTCCTGAAGGCGGCGACGCTCAGCTGGGACCAATTCTGGCAAACGGTTCTGAACCCGCGGGTGCTGGCGTCCTTCCGGCTCACCTTCCTGACCAGTCTGGGCGCCGCCGCGGTGAACGCTGTGTTCGGTCTGTTGGTCGCCTGGGTGCTCGTCCGCTACCGGTTCCCGGGACGTCGATTCCTCGACGGGCTCATCGACATCCCGTTCGCGCTGCCGACGGCGGTCGCGGGCATTGCCCTTACCACGCTGTATGCCGATAGCGGCTGGATCGGCGCCCTCTTCGCCCCGCTCGGCATCAAGCTCGCGTATACGCCGATCGGGATCACGATCGCCCTCGTTTTCATCGGACTGCCGTTCGTCGTCCGCACGGTGCAGCCGGTGCTGCAGGAGCTCGACCACAGCTTCGAGGAAGCATCGGCCTGCCTCGGCGCGAGCCGGACGCGTACGCTGTGGAAGGTCGTGCTGCCGGAGCTGCTGCCCGCGCTGCTGACCGGCTTCGCGCTGGCCTTCGCCCGCGGCCTCGGCGAATACGGGTCCGTCGTGTTCATCTCCGGCAATATGCCGATGAAGACGGAGATCGCCCCGCTGCTCATCATGACGAAGCTCGAGCAGTTCGATTACGCCGGTGCGACCGCGATCGCGGCCGTCCTGCTCGTGCTGTCGTTCCTGCTGCTGTTCGTCATCAACGGGCTGCAGCGAAGGGCGAACCGGGTCCAGCGGCAAGCCTGACTACCTTGACGCAAGGAGGAGACGCGCTATGGCTTCCATCGCGCTGGGTCCGGCCGCCGAATCGAGAGAGACGCCGGCCCATCTGAACGAACCGGCCTGGGTCCGGGTGCTGCTCATCGGCCTGGCCGTGCTGTTTTTGACGCTCATTCTGCTCGTTCCGCTGGCGGCCGTGTTCGCGGAGGCGTTCAAAAAAGGGGCGGCGGTGTACCTGCAGTCGCTGACCAGCAAGGATGCGCTCGCCGCCATCCGCCTGACGCTCGCCGTCGCCGCGATCGCGGTCCCGCTCAACGTCCTGTTCGGGGTCTCGGCCGCCTGGGCGGTGACCAAATTCCGGTTTCGCGGCAAGCAGCTGTTCCTCACGCTGACGGATCTTCCGTTTGCGGTATCGCCGGTCATTGCCGGCCTCGTGTTCATCCTGCTATTCGGGTCGCGCGGGTGGCTGGGGCCTTTTCTGGCCGAGCATGATCTGAAGATCGTGTTTGCGCTGCCGGGTATCGTCTTGAGCACGCTGTTCGTTACGTTTCCGTTCGTGGCCCGGGAGCTGATCCCCCTCATGGAGGCTCAGGGCAAGGACGAGGAGGAAGCCGCGGTCAGCCTCGGCGCCGGCGGCTGGCGGGTGTTTTTCCGGGTGACGCTGCCCGGCATTAAATGGGGATTGCTTTACGGCATTATTCTGTGTAACGCGAGAGCGATGGGAGAATTCGGAGCCGTCTCGGTCGTCTCGGGCCATATCCGGGGACGCACGAACACGCTCCCGCTTCACGTCGAGATTCTGTATAACGAATATCAGTTTGCGGCAGCCTTTGCCGCCGCCTCCCTGCTCGTGCTGCTGGCGCTCGTGACGCTGGCCGTCAAGAGCTTCGTGGAATGGAGGCACCGCCGGCATGCCGACGCACTGGCAGCCCGGGAGCGGCAGGGGGCATTAAGGGAGGAAGCGGCATGGAGGTAAGGGTTGACCAATTAAGCAAAGCTTACGGAGGCTTCCACGCGGTGGAAGACGTCTCTTTCCGGATCGGGAGCGGCAAGCTCGCCGGCCTGCTTGGGCCGAGCGGAAGCGGCAAGACGACGATTCTGCGGATGCTGGCGGGGCTTGAGCAGCCGAGCTCGGGCGACGTGTACTTCGACGGCCGCCGGATGAACGACGTCCGTCCCCAGCAGCGGGGCATCGGCTTCGTTTTTCAGAATTATGCGCTCTTCCGGCATATGACGGTGGCGGACAACATCGCCTTCGGGCTCGCCGTGCAGCGGAAATCCCGCACGGACATCCGGCGCAAGGTGGAGGAGCTGCTCGAGCTGACCGGGCTCGCCGGCCTAGGCAGCCGGCTGCCTCACCAGCTGTCCGGCGGCCAGCGCCAGCGTGTGGCGTTCGCCCGGGCGCTGGCGCCGGAGCCAGGCTTGCTGCTCCTCGACGAGCCGTTCGCGGCGATCGACGCCAAAATCCGCAAGGAGCTCCGCGCCTGGCTGAAGGAGACGATCGGACGGCTCGGCATCACGAGCCTGTTCGTCACCCATGACCAGGAGGAAGCGGTGGAGGTGGCGGACGAAATCGTCATCCTGCACCGCGGGCGGCTCGAGCAGCACGGCACGCCGGAAGCAATCTACCGCGAGCCGCAGAGCCCGTTCGTTGCGGGCTTCATCGGCGAGTCGACCATCGTCCCGGACGCTTCCTCGCTGCGCGGCTTCGAGGAGGAGGCGGAGCATCACCAGGGCCTCATCCGGCCCGAGTATGTCGAGCTTTTCAAGACGAACCGCCCGCCTGCCGTCCGATCGGCGGCCGAGGAGGGCGTCGTGCGGCGGCAGTTTTTCCGCGGATCGTTTTGGGAGGTGGAAGTGGAGGCGGCCGGTGCTCAGCTGACCGTTCACCGTCCTTTGGAGCAAGAGCCGCTGGAGCCGGGGGAGCCGGTGCACGTTCTCATTCACCGCGTCTACTTGTTCCGCGGGGGAACCGGCCGCATGGCGGAGAACCGGCGCAAGACCGACCCGATGCCGGTCTATCTGTAGCGGCCGCACTTATACGGATCCAGCGGGCCCCAAGAGAAGGAAGCAGCAGCCAAGCCGGACGGCGGGGAACGGCAGCCGGCGGCAAACCGAAAGGAGCAAAAACCGATGGCAAAACCTCTGGAGGTAAACGAGCAGTGGCTTCGCCGGATCGGAGAGGCGCTCGAAGGAATCGAGTACGGCTCCGTCCACATCGTCGTCCATGACGGCCGAATCGTGCAGATCGAGCGATCCGAGCGCAGACGGTTCGATGCGGAGCCCGAAGCCGGCAGAGAGAGAGAAGCGAGGCGGCGGAACGCCTGAGTCTTCTGCTCCGTCGGGCATCCGGGCCGCCGGCAGCGGCGGAGCCGGGAACAGAAACGAGATAGCAGTAGAACGGCAGCAGCCGGGGGCAAGCGCGAGCGCTTGCCCCCGGCTGCTAGTCATTTCGGGCCATGCCTTCAGGCGGAGGGGTCGGGTATAATAGAAACCAGCCGCCCCGGCAAAATGCCGAAGCGGCTGGAAGGTGGCGGATCGCGATGAAGAGCGGACCATACCGCGCAATCGTTTTTGATATGGACAATACGCTGTTGTCCTCCCGAATCGACTTCCCCGCCATGAAGATGGCGGTTTATACGCGGCTGGCCGAGGACGGGCTGCTTGAGCCGTCCATCGGGCCGGACGGCATGACCACCTCGCAGCTGATCGTCGCGGCGCAGACGGCCGGCCGGATGAGCCAGCGCCAGCTCGAGGAGCTATGGGCGCTCGTCGCCCGCTTCGAGACGGAGGGCATGCACGGCGCTGGTCTGGAGCCGGAAGCGGCAGAGGTGCTGGAGGAGCTGGAGAGGCGCGGCCTCCCGCTCGCGGTGCTGACGAACAACGCCCGTGAGGCGGCGTTGACCGCCCTCGCCGAGACGGGCATCGCCGGACGTTTCCGGCATATCGCAGGCCGCGAGCAGATGGAGGCGCTCAAGCCTTCGCCGTCCGGCCTGCTCCGCCTGCACCGGCTCGAGCCGCATATCCCGGCGGGGGCTTGGCTCTTCGTCGGCGACTCCTGGATCGACGGCCAGTGCGCCGTCGACGCGGGCAGTCCGTTCGCCGCCTACCAGGCGGAGCCGGACGAGCTCGCCCGGCGCGGCATCGAGCCGATTGCCCGGCTGTGCCGGCTCAGCGAGCTGCTCGCGCTGCTGGACGGCTAGCCGTCCGGCCGGTGGGCCGCTCGCTCGGCTCAGTAGCCCCGGCGGTACGGCTTGGGAATCTCTGCGTCGCCCGAGAGCTCGCGGATGGCATGCAGCGCCCAGTACGGGTCGCGCAGCATGCCGCGGGCGACCGCTACGAGCTCGGCGTCTCCGCTTGCGATCGTCGCTTCGGCGAGCGGAGGATGCTCCAGCATGCCAACGGCGATGACCGGCACGCCAAGCGCCTCCTTGACCGCGCGCGCGAACGGCACCTGATAGCCCGGATAATTGCCGGGCTTCCTGGCGCCTGCGGGACCTTCGCCTCCGCTGCTGATATGGAACAGGTCGACGCCCGCATCCCGGTAGCGCTCGCACATGGCGATGCCGTGGTCGAGGTCGTAGCCGCCGTCCATGTATTCAACCGCGGAGACGCGCATGAGGAGCGGCATGTCGGCAGGCATAACCTCCTTCACCGCACGGATCACCTCGACGCCGAATTTGGCCAGGTCCTGCCCATACTCGTCCGTCCGGTTGTTGATGAGCGGCGAGTGAAACTGATGGAGCAGGTAGCCGTGAGCGCCGTGCAGCTCGATCGTGTCCACGCCGGCCTCCACGGCTCGTCTGGCGGCATCGCGGAACAGCCCGACCATTCGTTCGACCTCGGTGCGTTCCAGTGCCCGCGGCGTTTTCCAGTCAGGCGTCACGGGGATGGCCGAAGGCCCTACGGGCTGCTTCGCATCCTCCGCCTTGCGCCCGGCATGGGCGATTTGAATGCCGACCTTGCTGCCGTATTTGTGGACCTCGTCGATGATGCGCCGGAATGCAGGAACCTGCTCGTCGGACCAGAGACCGAGGTCGTAATCGGTAATCCGTCCGTCCGGCTCGACATCCGTCATCTCGATCAGGATGAGACCGGTGCCGCCGACCGCACGGGATACATAATGCACGAAATGCCAATCGTTCGGAGAGCCGTCCTTGGCGTCGACCGAATATTGACACATCGGGGCCATCACGATCCGGTTCGGCAGGGACAGCGATTTCAGTGTGTAAGGGGTAGCTAAGTGAACCAAGCGTCTCTCTCCTTTGCGTATCGTTTGGGGACGTTCTCCCGTGTCTAATTATAGATAGGTTACTTTCAAAAGGGAAGCGAAGGAGCCGGCCCTGTCTTTTCTCACCGACTCTGTTATGATACGCTAATACGGCTCAGGGCACGCACGCGGGGGCATTTTTTAGAGAGCAGGCCGCTCCTGAACGCCTCTTACCACGAAGGGGGAGTCTCCTTGCGAAAACAATTTACGGTAGAAGAAGCGAATGCGCTTCTCCCCGTCCTGACGACGGAGCTTGAGGCGCTGCGGCGGATTAAGAGAGAATTCGCCGCTGTCTACACCGAGCTGACAAACCGCAAACGGACCATGACGGAAGATGACCGCAGAAGGGAAGATCCGTTCTTCGAGCTGGAATGCCGGATGGACTTTTTGCAGGTGGAAGCCGGAACGCGCATGGGGAATATCGACCGGCAGGGGGCCGAGCTCAAGGATATCGACCTGGGGCTCGTGGATTTCCCCGCCGTGCTGGAAGGCACGGAGGTGCTGCTCTGCTGGAGGCTGGGCGAGCCCGAGGTGGCGTTTTACCATGGGCCGGAAGACGGCTTTCGCGGCAGGCGGCCTCTCGGGTGACCAGCCTGTCGCTAATAACAATCGATTAACCAATAGAGAAACGGGTGTCTGCTATGAAAAAAACAGGAGTTGCGCTGCTGCTGGCCGTGCTGCTCGCCTTCTTGCTGCCGCTGACGGCCTATGGGCATGCCTCCTTGATCAAGGCGTCTCCGGAGGCGAACAGCCAGGTCGACCGGGCGCCGGAGCGGGTTGTGCTGACGTTCAACGAACGTCTGGAGAAGCAGTTGTTTTATTTGAAGGTCGTGGACGAGCTGGGCAAGCCAGTCACCGATAAAAAGGCGGAGCTAAGCGCCGATCAGACCGAGCTGTCCCTTACGCTGCCTGCTCTGTCGAACGGGACGTACGTGGTGACGTACCACGTCGTCTCGGCGGACGGCCATCCGGTGGACGGCAGCCATGTGCTGACGGTCGGCCCGCCGCGCGGCCAGGGCGCCTTGCCGCAAGGACATGAGCACCAGCACGAGCTGTCCGGCTCGATGGGCCTGTACGAGTATCTCGTCTTCGCTTCACGCATCATCTATTATTTTCTGCTGCTCGCGCTGACGGGCTGGGTGCTCTGGATGAGCTTCTTCCCGGAGCGGGGCGAGCGGCGGGAGGCGCACCGCATGACGGCGGTCGGTCTGCAGAGAGGCTTCCTGCTGTCGCTACTCGTGCTGATCTTCTTCCATTACCGAGATTTGCTCGGCGAAGGAGGACTATCCGACATCGGCAAGCTGTTCACCGGCACGACGATCGGTGTCACCTGGCTGCTGTCGCTCATTCTGTCTATGCTCGGTTTCGTCGTCCTGCTGCGCAATCGTAAGCTGGACGTCGCCTGGGCGACGGCGCTGCTCGCCGTCAAATCGCTGAACGGGCACGCCAACGCGTTCGAGCCCCAGTTCTTGACGCTGCTGCTCGACTTCATTCACCTCGTCGGCGCGGCCATCTGGGCCGGGGGACTCTTGATGCTCGTTTCCGGTTGGAAGCAGGCGGATTGGCGCGAGCGGTTCCTGCCCAAGTTCTCCTCTGCCGCCCTGTACACGTTGATCGTGCTCGGGCTGACGGGAATCATCCAGACTCTTCTGTTCCTGCCGGGGCTGGAATACCTGCTGTACAGCCAGTGGGGGACGCTGCTCCTGATCAAGACGGGACTCGTCGTCCTCGTGGTGCTGCTTGCAGGAGGCATCCGCTTCGTCTGGAAGCGCCGAGGACAGGAGCGGACGGGTACTCTCATCAAGCTGGACCTTGCCTTGATGATCGTCATTGTCGGGCTGGTCGGCGTGCTCACCTATGTGACGCCGATTCCGCCCAACAAGCCGCTCAACTGGCATGAGATGGGCGAGACGATCCATATGACGACGATGATCACGCCGAAGGAGCCGGGACAGGACAACACGCTCATCACCAAGATCTGGCTCCCCGATACGATGGGGGCGCCCAAGTCGGTGCAGCTCAAGCTCATTCCGGATCCGACCAAGGAGATTGCGCCCATCACCGTCCCGCTTGAGACGTTCAACGACCCGGACTTTGATGGCTTCCTGGGCTTCAAGCGGTACAGCTACAAGGCCGTGGGTCCGTACCTGCCGTTCGCAGGGAACTGGACGATCGAGCTGCGGGTTATGAACCCGGAGGACGATGAAACGGTCTACCGCAAGGAGATGCTTTTGTACTGACAGAAGGAGGGAGGCAGTCGTCCCCTTCCGCATAGCTTGGATGCCCGCCGGAGATGTCCGGCGGGCTTATTTGCATGCAAGACGGAAGGAATTCCGTGATCGGTCTGCACCACGGAGCTCTGCGAACGTCCCTTTACAAGTTCCAAAGGATCGATTAATCTATAGTTAGAATTCTAACTAATGAGGTGCGCAGTGGATAAAGAAACCGGGCTTGAGGAATGGCAGTGGGAGAAAGGGCCGATCGGCCGGCTGGTCAAAACAGGCTATATTACGCTTCGCAGAGAAGTGGAGGAATTGTTGGTGCCGACGGGACTTACCCATACGCAATGGAGCGTCTTGGGCATTATTCGCCACTTTCCCGGGATTATGCCGTCTCAGCTGGAACCCATTCTGATGATCGAGCGGCCAAGCGTTACCAGCTTGCTGAACGGACTGGCGGGCAAGGGATTGATTGTCCGCAAGGAGCATCCGAAGGACGGACGGTACAAACAAATCTACCTGACGGACGCGGGAAGGACTTTGGCGGAGGAGACGCAGCATTTGACCGCCCTGATCGAAGAGCGCGTGAAAGAAGGGATGACGGCGGACGAATTCGAAACGCTGAAGACGCTGCTCGTGAAACTGGTCGGATTATTCAAGAAGGAATGACGGCTGGTTTTTGTGCAATTAATTAGAATTCTAATTAATTAACATTAGGGGCATCAAGGGAGGAAGGGATTCCTTTCGAGTGACAAGGAGGAACGATAATCATGACCGAACAATCCGGCACGATGGCGTTTCAAAGCTTCGGCTGGCTAGGCTTTCATCATGTGGCGTTAGTGACGACGGACTTGGATGCCACGATCCACTTTTATGATAATGTGCTTGGCATGCAAATATCGCCGGTATATCCGGCCACACCACCGCGCGGGAGGCATTGCTTCGTGAAGCCTGGCGCTACGGACTCCTGGGGCATCCATTTTTTTTGAATATCCCGCTGCCCGAATTGAACAAAGCACCGAAGCATTGAGAAGATTAGCGAAGCATCCGCAATCGGCGGACCTGTATCGCTTCCTTCCGGGGGCGCTTCAACATATTGCGTTCGCTCTCCCATCCGAAGAAGAAGGGATGGCACTTCGAGAGAAATTGAGAAGCCAAGGGATCTTGATGACGGACATTTACAGACAGGGCAATCTGCGCAATTTTATCTTCCTCGATAATAACGGCATCCAGTTGGAAGCCGCCTGGCCGAATAGGGAGGAGCGGGCAGAATGACGGGACAGACAGGGAATTAAAGATTTACACTGTTAGTCATTAACCAGCCTGGGCACCACTTGCTAAGCTTCTTGAAGCACGGCCATGCTCGCCAAGGCCCCGGCTGACGACAGCCGGGGCCTTGGTCTTCATTCCGTCCTGGCGGCACATGCCGCGAGGAACCCGTCCACGAACGAATCGTCGACTATCTTGGCTTGGACGGTATTCCGCCAACGCTGCACGTCGCGGAGGGAGCCAAGCTCCATCCCATACCAGGCTTCCGCGTCGGCGCGGGCAACCCGCCATGCGCCGTCCGGAAACAGCAGGCGCAGCTCCTGCAGATTGTCGATCAATGCGAATTGAGCGGTAGCGTTGTAGAGAACCGCCTGCCGAACGAGCTGCTCGCCCAGCTCTGCACTCGGGATCTCGTAGATGACATCGGCGGCCAGTCGGTCAGGGTACAGCTGGAACGTCTTCGGAACGCCGGCCAGTGGGAGCCGGTTGTTAAGGTTGATGAAGTTGGAGCTGTCCCCCATATAGTTGGAATGGTAGCGAAGCACGGCCGAATAGTCATGCGTCGCCGGGCTTTGCTGCTTGAGCCGGTATTGCTCCTCCTCCGCTTGCAGCCGGGGCTTCACGATGCCCTCCAAGACAACTGTGCCGGCCAGGCCGATGGCGAGGAGGACGGCCAGCAGCAGGTTCCGGGTGGTCCGGGTGTTCTTCCGAGGGTTTCTCATTCTCCCACCGCCTCATGCTGATCTGCAAGCCGGACCGCCCTCCGCACGAGGAGCGGCAAGAGGAGGCAGGCCAGCGGAAGGGCAAGCGAATAGCCCAGCACCGCGGCCTGGTACGGACCCGAGACGGACAAAGGTCGGCCGAACCAGAGGCTGCTGCCGAAGCGGACGCCGAGCAGCATGCCCCACTGGAGGAGCAGCGCCAGTCCGGCGAGCATCCAGGTCTTCTTTTCCCAGCCGCGAAGCAGGGAGAGGCGGACCGTGAAGCCCTTTCCGTCCCTTGCGCCGCGCTCCAGCATCAGCAGGATCAGATAAGCAGCTCCCGCCGCTCCGCTCGCGAGCAGCATCGCGTGATGCAGCCAGAGCCCGACGCCGAGCAGCCGGGACGGAACGGTCGCCACCCAGACGAGAAGGGCATACAAGAGCGCCGTCTGAGCCAGATCGGCCGCGTAGCCGTACCGGTCAACCCGCTTCACACCAGGCAGGAGGAAGGCGATGGAATCGATCTGCCGGACCGTTCTCCGGAACGCTTCCTCACCGGTCAAGCCCTGAGCCAGGTAGTCCTCCAGCCGGGCGTCCATATTGCTCAGCACTTCTTCCTTCCGATCCGCCAGTTCCTCCGTCATCTCTTGTCCTGCAAACAGCCTGTCCACATAGCGCTTCAGGTTTTCCTTCATACGGCATTCTCTCCTTTCGCTCGGTTCAGCAGCCGGTCGATCAGCTCCCGGACGGCCGCCCATTCCTCGAAACTGGCCCGGCAGGCCTCCCGGCCCGCCTCGGTGATCCGGTAATACTTCCGTCTGCCCCCGTTCGTCTCTTCTCCCCAGTACGCTTCCACCAGCTTGCTCCCCTCAAGCCGGCGAAGGCTTGAATAGAGAGTCGGTTCCTTCAGCTCGAAGACGTCCCCGCTTCGGGTGTAGATTTCCTTGATCAGCCCATAGCCGTAATGATCGCCGTCCAGCAGCACGCTCAAGAGGATCGGATCAATGAGGCCGCGAATCAAATCGCTGTTTATCTGCTGCCCGTTCATTCGGCGCCACCAGCCTTTCTTTCTTCGGTTGTAGTATAAGACATAGTTCTATGCGTGTCAAAGTAATATGTGTGCAGATGCAAGATGGTATGCGATACAGGGAAGCGGCTCGGGACCCGTGGGAACAGACAGAAAAAACCCCTCCCGGTCTACAGTGTTTCGTTCCTCATATGAGAAACGTTTTTTCACTGTCTACCAGAAGGGGATAAGGTCCTAGTTCTTTTTATGGAATTTTTGAGCTTGTCCTATTGATGGCATTCTTTATGCTTTCGGCTGATTTGACCAGGTCCCCTATCCCTTGAAAATGCAAATACAGGATGTTTGGGCTTTCCTCAATCTTATGGTTATGCAACGCTGATATTTCTAAGCCCCCGCGCCGCAATTCATCGATGACCGGATTAATTTCCTCCTCTAAGAGAGCAAATTCACCAATCACAACCGTTCCCTTCTCCACTTTCTCGAAATCAACCATAAAAGCTAAATCCATCATGTCAGGGGATAGCTTTTGCCCCATCAGGCTTACTTCGAGGTTCTTTCGGGTTATTTCCAGCTTACATACACCATCTTCCTGTTTGACAGGAGTACGAAAGATTTTGCTCAACGCTTCGCATTTATCTTGCTCTTTCGCACTTGCTGTGCCAAAGGGAATGACAAGCGTCAAGAGTAACGTTAACACAAGCAGTTTCCATCTCACGGGAATCCCTCCTTTGATTTGGATTAGAATTCCTGGTTTACCTCCAAATCATTCATCAAGGTGAAAAGAAAACTTATAATACCAATAGATTGCCTTTTCATTAACGGCAGGAAATTTTGAGTAGAGCATACTATCAACCCCACCGATTATAAAGTTATTTCTTGCATAAAAACGGCAAGCAGCTACATTGACATCTTGCGTTTCAAGCATAAGACCAATATGATTAGTTTCCGTTGCCCACTGTACAGCTTTTTCTAATAATAAAGTTCCAATTCCTCTTTGTCTCCAGTTCTTGGCTACCCCAATGTCTTCGACAAGAACATATCCATTCCAATTAGAACGAAGCCTAATATGTCCAATGCACATCCTATCTACGTAATAGAAAAACACAGCTTTTCCTGTATCTTCAATATAGCTTGAGTCGATCTCTTCACTCTCATATTGCTTAAAGTATGGGTTGGAAATGACCTCCTCCGTATAGGTCCAATTGTCGTTTTCATACTTTGGGACAATCCGCCCTGAAACAAGGAAGCCTTCATTCGATTTGTTAAAGTCACATATAGTTGAGTGCGTCATTTTTTTTAATCATTTTAAAAATTCCTCAATTCGTTAGTTAATGAATAGGAACACAATACTTCGTGCAGATAACTGTTAGTCTCCTTTACTGGAACCTAACAGGAAGGCACGGACCAATTTTTCTTATTCGATATCGTGCTCTTCTATCCTTGCTATGTTATATAGCAATACCGAGGGCGATAACGCAGGTAACTTGCCAATGAGTGATGTAGACAAGAGGGGAGTGGTTTGGAATGGCTAGAAAAACCGGGGGTCTATCGAAACAAATGGGGACTAATGGGAACGTTGCCGGGGTCGTTAAACGATCGGTAAGTCGTAAGGGCAATCCGGGGGAACAGCGAGAGAGGGCACCCGCAGCTGAAACGGCTGCCGCTTTTCTTGATCAACAATTCCCTTCTTGTGAAGCTGCCTTTCTTGCCGGCAGCGCTTCGCGCGGAGAAGCGGGCCCTCATTCGGATTTGGACATCGTGATCCTGGATCATGCGTTACGCCCGTACCGAGCCAGCTTCTTTTTGAACGGATGGCCAATCGAAAGCTTTCTTCATACGGAAGCTTCCTGCCAGGAGCAGTTTCAAATAGAGCGGTCCAAGGGCCGTCCTGTTCTGGCAAGTATGGTCGCGGAAGGAAACCTGCTGAAGGACAACGGAAAAGGAATTGGGCTTAAAGAGCTGGCCGTTCAGTTCCTCGCCCGAGGACCTGCCTCCCTGACCGCGGATCAAATCCGGGATTCCCGATATTTTCAGTTTGATCTGCTGGATGATTTTAGGGACGCGAGGAGCGAGGAAGAAGCCATGATCACACTCAATGCCATGTCCGTCCGCTTAATGGATTTTCTTCTCCGCTACAACAACCAATGGTCGGGAAGCGGGAAGACACTGGTCAGAGCGTTCCGCAGCTTCGACAGCGGACTAAGCGATAGATGGTTTCAGGCGTTAACCAGCTATTATCAAGAGGGGGACAGACGACAAGTCATCCGATTCGTGGAGGAGGTTTACCAGCCGCTAGGTGGACGGCTGTTTGCCGGATATTCCTCTTGGCTGGATACCGGTGAACCGAAGTAGAATTTAATGTTCTCTAGCACGAAGGGGGATCGTCGGAACATTCCCTGCAGCATAAAGAGACGGCTGATCAGCCGTCTCTGCTCGCATTCCGATGAAAGGCAGGGGTCCTCCGCTTCGCGGGGAATCCCCTTATCTGATGGGCGGCCCGCCCAAGCTCAATCTACCCAAGCCTGCGGGTGTCCGTCCTCCACGAGGTTAGCTGCTGAGGCGTTCGCCTCGACCTGTTCCGGGCTCTTGCAGCCGGGAATGACGGAGGTAACGGCCTCGTGGCGGAGGCACCAGGCCAGCGCCCATTGGGCCATATCCACGCCCTCCGGCACCTCGCTCTGGCGAATCTCCTCGACGGTCCGCAGCTTCTGCTCCGTCTGCTCCGGATCGTGCCGGTGCCGGACATCGTTCTTGCCGAACGTCGTGCCGGGCTTGTACTTGCCGCTCAGATAGCCGCTCGCGAGCGGGACGCGCGCCAGCACGCCGAGATTCTGCTCGAGGCAGGAAGGGAAGACCCGCTCCTCGGGTTTCCGGTCGAGACGGTTGTACACGACCTGGATCGCTTTCGAGCCGACCTCGGTCGACCGCTCGGTCTGATGCAGGTTGTCGTTGCTGCCGATCGACGTGCCGAGATGGAGGATCTTCCCGGCCTGAACCTGCTTGTCCAGCATCGTCCACAGGTCGTCGTTGTCGAACGCTTCGTCGCTCCCGGAGTGGAACTGGTACAGGTCGATATAGTCGGTCTGCAGAGCACGCAGAGACGCCTCGAGCTGCTGGAGCACCTCCTCGGGCTTCCAATGCTGGGAGCGGTCCATCAGCCCTTCGAAGTGATGGCCGAACTTGGTCGCGACCACCCAGTCCTCCCGGCGGTCCTGCTTGAGATACTGGCCGATCATCGTTTCCGACAGATGTTCGCCGTAGCATTCGGCCGTGTCGATCAGATTGATGCCGAGCTCCTTGGCGCGGCCCAGAATGGCGTCTGCCTCCTGCTGGGAGAAGTCTTTGCCCCATTCGCCTCCGAACTGCCAGGTGCCGACCCCGATGACCGATACCTTCATCCCTGTCTTGCCGAGCTTGCGATACTTCATGTGCGATCCCTCCTGCCGTTTTTTCTCACTGTACCAAGTCCACTGCCGCACTGTCAAAAATAGGTGACCGGGGAGGATCGAGCGCACAAACGGGCGAAGACCCCGCTCGCCGTATGGAGCGGAGCCTTCGCTCCCCTGGGAAATCCCGATCCGCCTTCGGAACAGTCAGGCCATTCCTGGGGGTGCCGGTCGGGGCCCCGTTCCGTCAGGCTTCGCTCGAGGCTTCCTGCACCGGGCGGTGAGCGCCGTGCATGCCTTCGGAGAAGCCCCCGTGATATCCCCCATGATAGCCTCCGTGATAGCTCCCGGGGAAGCCTCCATGATAGCCTCCATGATAGCCCCCCGGGAAGCCTCCGTGATAGCCACCAGGATAGCCGTGGAAGTAGGGGTAACCCCCATAACCGCCGAAGCCATAGCCGTGGAAGGGAATGCCGTCATATACGACATACGACGAATAATACGGGGGATAGTAGCTTCCGTAGGTGGGCGGAAAGCCGTAAGGAGGGGGAAAGCCCGCACCTGATGGATTGAACAAGGAACGGTCGTCAGACTGCGGAGAATACGGGCGGATCGTCAGGTTCGGCTGGTCGTCCGCCGGTTGAATCAACTCGGTCATGCAACAAATCTCCTTTCCTGATCGCGGGAGCCGAAGGCGCAGGAGGCAGTCCGGCCGGCCGTGGGGCGAAGAGCAGAGCGAAGCCGCACAAGCTCGCATCCGTACCTGCTGCCGGCCACCGATCCCGGCGCCGCCGGCTTCCTTGTTGCTTCACTGTATGCATGTGCCCGCCCAGCGGGCACGTGCCTCGGCCAAATTGGGCGCCTGCCCGCTATTCGGATGCACCTGAACCACGCAGCGATCGAAGTGAGGTACCCGCCTGTCTGCCGGATGCGGACAGGCGGGCCGGCAGTCCTGTCCGCCGTCATGACCACACAGCAGTCAATGCTCCAGGGCCATGCGGCCACCCGGAGAACGGAACGGATCCCGTCCTTGCATCCGCTCGGGAATTTGCATATAATAAATCGCAAATGCATTGACGGAGAAGAGTACGCAGCAGGACCCGACAGGGAGAAGCCGCCGGAGATTGAGAGCGGCTTTCGATGGATGCCGGCTGCCGAAGTTCGCTCCCGAGCAGTCCCCTGAACACGGCGCCGCCGGTCAGTAGGGGGTACCGGTTCCGAGCCGTTATGATCGAAGAGCGGGAAGCGTGCGTCTCATCGGGTTCTCCTACGGGAGCCGGCAGGCCGCATTCGCTTTCAATTAGGGTGGTACCACGGCGTCTTCGTCCCTTTCGAGGGAGGAGAGACGCCTTTTTTGCGTTCGCGGACGGACGCCCAGTACACGCAGGAAAGCGAGGAAAATGGCAATGAGAGAACGATTGGAAGCATTGAAGGAGGAAGCCCTCCGCGAGCTGGAGCAGGCGCAGGACAGCCAGCAGCTGAACGACCTGCGGGTGAAGTATCTCGGCAAGAAGGGGCCGCTCACCGAGATCCTGCGCGGCATGGGAGCGCTCAGCGCGGAGGAGCGCCCGGTCATCGGCCAGGTGGCCAACGAAGTGCGCGGCGCGATCGAGCAGGTGCTCGAAGCGAAGCAGGAGCAGCTCACGCGCGAGGAGACGAACGCCCGTCTGCGCAAGGAGACGATCGACGTCACGCTGCCGGGCCGCCGCCGGGACGCGGGGGCGGTGCATCCGCTGAATAAGGTGATCCAGGAGATCGAGGACATTTTCCTCGGCATGGGCTACACCGTGGCGGAAGGTCCCGAGGTCGAGCAGGACTACTACAACTTCGAGGCGCTTAATCTGCCGAAGAACCATCCGGCCCGCGACATGCAGGACTCGTTCTACATCACCGACGACATTCTCATGCGCACCCATACGTCCCCCGTGCAGGTTCGCACGATGGAGCGGATGAAGGGCGAGGTGCCGGTCAAGATCATCTGCCCCGGCAAGGTGTACCGCCGCGACGACGACGACGCTACGCACTCCCATCTGTTCACGCAGATTGAGGGACTCGTCATCGACCGGAACATCCGGATGAGCGATCTCAAGGGAACGCTGCTGCAGTTCGTGCAGGAGATGTTCGGCCAGGACACCCGGATCCGGCTGCGGCCGAGCTTCTTCCCGTTCACGGAGCCGAGCGCGGAGGTCGACGTCAGCTGCATGATGTGCAAGGGCAGCGGCTGCCGTACGTGTAAGCAGACCGGCTGGCTTGAGATTCTCGGCTCGGGCATGGTCCATCCGCGCGTGCTGGAGATGGCCGGCTACGATCCGAACGAATACAGCGGCTTCGCCTTCGGTATGGGCGTCGAGCGCATTGCGATGCTCAAGTACGGCATTGACGATATCCGGCATTTCTATACGAACGATCTGCGCTTCCTGAAGCAGTTCGTGCATGTCTAAGAAGGGGGAACAACGAGCATGAAAGTCTCTTATCAATGGTTGTCCGACTATGTGGACCTAAGCGGCTATACGGCAGAAGAGCTGGCCGAGAAGCTGACGAGAAGCGGCGTCGAGGTCGATATCGTCGAGAAGCGGAACAAGGGCGTGACGAACGTGGTCGTCGGCCATGTCGTCGCCAAGGAGAAGCACCCGGACGCCGACAAGCTGAACGTGTGCCAGGTCGACGCGGGACAGGGCGAGACGCTGCAGATCGTCTGCGGGGCTAAGAACGTGGACGCAGGGCAAAAGGTGCCGGTCGCCCTCGTCGGCGCGAGCCTTCCGGACGGCCTCAAGATCAAGCGGGCCAAGCTGCGCGGCGTCGAGTCGCAGGGCATGATCTGCTCTGCCAAGGAGCTGGGCCTGAACGACCGGCTGCTGCCGAAGGAGATCCAGGAGGGCATCCTGGTTCTGCCGGAGACCACGCAGGTGGGCGAGAGCGTTCTGGACGTGCTCGGCATCGACGACTCGGTGCTGGAGCTGGATTTGACGCCGAACCGGTCCGACTGCCTCAGCATGATCGGAGTGGCTTACGAGATCGCGGCGATTCTCGGGCGCGAGGTGAAGCTGCCGGACGAGCGGGAAGGGCTTGTTGAGACAGCGGCTCCCGCTTCTTCCAAGGTCAGCGTGACGGTAAGCAGCCCTGAGCTGTGCGACCGCTACGCGGCCCGTTATCTCGAGGGCGTGCAGATCGGCCCGTCTCCGCTCTGGATGCAGAACCGGCTCATGGCCGCAGGCGTCCGGCCGATCAACAATATCGTCGACATTACGAACTACGTCATGCTTGAGTACGGCCAGCCGCTGCACGCTTTCGACGCGGATACGCTGGACGGCGGACGAATCGACGTGCGGACCGCCCGCGAGGGCGAACATCTCGTGACGCTGGACGACGCCGACCGTGCGCTTGAGCCGCACATGCTGCTTATTACGGACGGCACCAAAGCCGTCGGCATCGCCGGGGTCATGGGCGGGGCGAACTCCGAGGTTACCGCCGGGACGTCCCGGATCGTGCTGGAGTCCGCCAAATTCTCCGGGCCTTCGGTCCGCCGCACATCGCGCCAGCTGGGGCTTCGCTCCGAAGCGAGCCTCCGGTTCGAGAAGGAAGTGAATCCCGAGGCCGTGCTGCCGGCGCTGAACCGGGCGGCTTCGCTCATGTGCCGGTACGCTGGCGGAGAAGCGGCTTCCGGCATCGTGGACGTAGAGACGCGCAGGCACGAGCCCGTCCAAATTTCGCTGACGCTCGAACGGATTAACGGCTACCTCGGCACCGACCTGACGGCAAGCGAAGTGCTGGAGATTGTGAAGCGGCTGCATCTGGACGTCGAGCAGGGCGCGGACGATGCATTATTGGTGCGGGTGCCTGCCCGCCGCGGGGATATGACGCGCGATGTCGACCTAATGGAGGAAGTGGCCCGCCTGTACGGCTACGACAACATCCCGACGACACTGATGAGCGGCGTCACGACTCCCGGCTCGCTCACCCGCGAGCAGCAGGTGCGCCGGGCGGTCCGGCAGCTGCTTACCCAGAGCGGCCTGCACGAGGTGATCAGCTACTCGTTCGTACCCGAGGCGCAGCGGGAGAGGTTCCGGGGCCGTTATGCGGACGCCCGTCCGATTCGTCTCGCCATGCCGATGAGCGAGGAGCGCAGCACGCTGCGCACGAGCCTCGTACCGAACCTGCTCGAGATCGCCGAGTACAACCGCAACCGGAGCATCGACGATGTCGCCGTGTTCGAGATCGGCAAGGTGTTCCTGACGCAGGAGAAGGAGCTCGGCTCGCTGCCGCAGGAGCGGCTCTTGCTTTCCATCCTGTGGACGGGCAGCCGCCAAGGCGCCCATTGGTCCGGCAAGCCGGCCAAGGCCGACTTCTACGACCTGAAGGGCGTAGTTGAGAAGCTGACCTCCTATCTCGGCGTTCCGGCCGAATACCGGAGCGCGCAGCCGGAGGGCTACCATCCGGGCCGCACGGCCGAGGTGGTGGTCCGGACCGAAGAAGGCGAGGCTGTGCTCGGAACGATCGGCCAGCTGCATCCGGATCTTCAGCGGACGCACGATCTGGAGGAGACCTACCTGGCGGAGCTCGAGCTGGATACACTCTGCGGACTCGCGGACTTCTCCGTGCAGTATGCACCGCTGCCCCGGTACCCGGCCATGACCCGCGATCTGGCGCTTGTCGTGGACAGCGGCGTCGCGGTCGGCAGCATGGAGCAAACGGCGCGGGAAACCGCCGGTTCGCTGCTCGAGTCGATCGAGGTATTCGACGTCTACACGGGAGAGCGGCTCGGCGAAGGCAAGAAGAGCGTCGCGCTGTCTCTCGTGTACCGGCACCCCGAGCGGACGCTGACCGATGAGGAAGTGACGGAGCTGAACGGCAAGGTCGTAGCCGCGCTGGAACAATCTTTTGAGGCGGAACTACGCAAATAGAGAAGGAAATAGAGCTGGTCTTATCGAAGTATTTAGAATGGACGATAAGACCGGCTCTTTTTTTCATGGCGAAAAAAAGACCCGGGGAGGAGGAAACGAATGAACATGGAAGAGAAGACATCGGTCCAGGTTGACATATATGGCGCAACTTATAAGTTAATGAGCTCGGCGAGCACGCGGTATATCCGGGAAGTAGCGGCTTACGTCGATGAACATATGCATCAGATTGCGAGTGCGAATTCGCGCCTCGATTCGGTGAAGATTGCGGTGCTTGCCGCGGTCAATATGGCGAACGAGGCGTTCCGCATGAACGACGAAATGAAGGAATTCGAGGCGGTGAAGAGCCGGGCGGACCAGGCGGCGCAGGATCTGGCCCGCCTGCAGGAGCGTCTCACGGGCGTGCAGACTCAGTTCGCCGAGGAGAAGAAGAAGCAGGAGGAGCGGCTCCTCTCGCTGCGCGGGGAGCTGAACCAGGCCCAAGCGGCGTACAAGAAGGCGACCGAGGACGCGCAGGCGGCGCTCGACCTGGCGGCGGAGGAGAGCAAGACGCTCCGCGCCCAGGCGGCTGCCGAGGCCAAGAAGCTGCAGGAGCGGATCGGCAGCGCGGAAGCGCAGCTGGCGGCCGAGAAGAAGCGGCACGCCGAGCAGTCCCAGTCGCTGGCCAAGGAGCTCGAGCAGGCCAAGGCGGCGCTGCAGCAGGCGCGCGCGGAGGCGAAGCAGGCGGAGACCCGCGCCGCGGAGGAGAAGAAGGCCGCGGAGGCGCGCGCCGCAGCGGCGGTCAAGCAGGCAGAGACCCGTGCCTCCGAAGCGATCGCTTCGGCCGAAGCCCGCATGGCGGAGACGGTCCGCCAGATGGAGGTTCGCGCGGCTGCCGAGGCCAAGAAGCTGCAGGATCGGCTTCAGGGAACCGAGGCGCAGCTCGCCTCGGAGAAGCGCCGCCATACGGAGACGGCCGAGGCGCTGCGCGGCGAGCTGGAGGAGGCCCGCGCCGCCCGCATCAAGGCCGAGGACGAAGCCCGCGCCGCGTTAGAGCTCGCGGCGGAGGAAGCGGCGGCCGCCCTCGAGCAGGCGGCGGCCGACAAGAGCGCCGCGGAGGCCCGCGCGGCGGAAGCGATCGCGGCCGCCGAAGCCCGCGCGGCAGAAGCGGTGGACGCCGCCGAGCGCAAGGCGGCGGCGGAGATTGGCGCCGCCCGGGAGGAGGCGGCGAAGCAGCTGCGCGCGGCGGAGGCCGCAGCGGCCGAGAAGCTGCGCGCCGAGCAGGCCCGCGCCGCCGCCGAGGCCAAGACGCTGCGTGACAGCGTCCAGGCGGCGGAGGCGCAGCTGGCCGGCGAGAAGCAGCGGCATCTCGAGCGCGTCGGCACGCTGCGCGGCGAGCTCGAGCAGGTCCGTGCGGAGCTTGTCCGCAGCACGGACGAGGCCAAGGCCGCCGAGGTGCGCGCGGAGGAGGAGATTCGCCTCGTGAAGGCGCAGGCGGAGCAGACGGCGGACGATGCCGCCAAAGCGCTCGCCCGGAGCGCCGAGGAGGCGAAGGCCGCACAGGAGCTGGCGGCCGAGGAACTGCGCGCGGCACGCGAAGAAGCGGCTCTCGCGGCGGAGCAGGCCGCGCAGGAGCTGGAGCGCGCCGCGGCGGACAAGCATACCGCCGAGGCCCGCGCCGCCGAAGCGATCAAGATGGCCGAAGCCCGCGCGCAGGCCGCCGTGAACGCAGCCAAGGCGCAGGCCGCCGAGGCGGTGCGGACGGCGGAGGCGCAGGCGGCGGAGGCTATAGAGGCGGCCAAGGCCAAGGCTGCGGCCGAAGCGAGCGCTGCGGAAGCGCTGGCCGCGGAGGCGATCCGCGAGGCGCAGGCCCGCGCCGGCGAGGAGGCCGGGCGGCTGCAGGAGCGGCTGAACGCGCTGCAGGCGGAGCTCGCGGCCGAGAAGAGCCGCGCCGCGGAGAACGCGTCTGCGCTTGAGCAGGCGCGTGCCGAGGCGAAGCAGGTGGAGGCCCGCGCGGCCATGGAGAAGCAGGCCGCAGAGGCACGTGCTGCCGAAGTCCTCAAAAAAGCGGAGAGCCGCGCGACCGAAGCGGCTGCGTCGGCCGAAGCCCGCATGGCGGAGACGGTTCGCCGGACGGAGGCGAACGCGGCGGCCGAAGCGAGGAAGCTGCAGGAGCGGCTGCAGGGAGCCGAGGCGCAGCTCGCTTCGGAGAAGCGGCGCCATGCTGAGACGGCCGAAGCGCTTCGCAGCGAGCTGGAGCAGGTGCGCGCCGCCGAAGCGCAGGCAGCGGAGCAGGCAGCTGCCGAGTCCCGCGCGGCCGAGGCGCGGCTGGCGGAGGCCGTGCAGGCGGAGCAGGAGCGGGGCGCAGCCGAAGCGCGCAGGCTGCAGGAGCAGCTTGAGGCGCTGCAGGCCCGGCTGGCCGAAGCGGGCAAGGAGAGCGAGGCGCGGCTGCAGGCAGCGCGGGAGGACGCAGGACAGGCGATGGAGCGGGAGCTGCAGGCGGCCCGCGACTTCGAGGAGCTGTTCGCCGAGCACGCCAAGCAGGTCGAGACGGCAGAACGGACGGAGCGCGAGAACGCCGAGCTCAAGGCGCGGCTTGACGAGCAGGGCGTTCAGCTGGCCCGGCTCGCCGAGCAGCTGGAGAGCCAGCAGAAGGAGAGCCGACAGGAGCTCGAGCAGCTGCGCGGCGAGCTGGAGCAAGCCAAGGAGGACGGCCGCCGGCGCAAAGCGGAGGCCGAGCAGCTGACGAACCGCCAGCGCGAGTCGAGCAAGGGGTACGAGCGGCTCAAGCGGGAGGCGGAGCAGCTGGAGCAGGCACTTACGGCGGCGCGGCTCGAGAAGCAGCGCAAGGAGCAGGAGGCGGGTGTGCTCCGGCAGGCCAAGGACGGCCTCAAGGAAGAGCTCACTGCTCTCCGGCAGGAACACAGCGGCAAGATCCGCGAGCTGACGATGCTGCGCGAAGCCAAGGAAGCGAGCGAGCGGGAACAAGCCGCACTCCGCCAGGCGAAGGAAGAAGCGGAGCGCACGCTGGCTCAGCTGCAGGAAGAGAAGGACCGCATCGAGCAGGCGACCGCTTCCCTGTCGGGAGCGAACGAATCGCACGAGCGCCGGCTCGCCTCGCTAGAGGAAGAGCGCGAGCGCCAGGTGCGGCTGCTGGCCGAGCTGCGCGAGGCGAACGAGCGGCTCGAGCGGGAGGCGGCGCAGGCCCGCAGCCAGGCGGACGCGATGCGGGAGGAGCTGCAGGGCGCCCGAGAAGCAGCGGCAGCCGGGGCGGCAGGCGACCGCCTCGCCGAGGAGCACCGTGCGCTGCAGGACGAGTACGAGAAGCTGAAGAAGGAATTCAACGAATGGATCGAGCTGGTCATGGAAGAGCCGACTCCCCGTTCGTAAGGCGGCGAACGAATAGATGGCCGTGGAATCGTTTTGGACCGGGTGGAGCCCGGTCGATGCCGGAATTGTTGTCGTCGTGCTGCTGGCGCTGGCCGTCGGCTACCGGAGAGGGCTGATCACCCAGCTCATCTCCGTGGCCGGGCTGGTCATCGCTTTCCTGACCGCTTATTTTCTGTACGGCGAGCTCGCCTCTCGTCTGGCCGCGTGGATTCCGCTCCGGACGTGGACGGAGGGCTCGAGCTATGAATTTCTGACTACACGCTTCAAGCTCGAAACCTACCTTTACAATGTGCTGGCGTTCGCCCTCTTGTTTTTGTCGGTCAAGCTGGTGCTGGCGCTGATCGGCTCCGTGCTCAACCTGATGGCCCGAGCGCCTGGCCTGAACGCGTTGAACCGCTGGTCGGGGGCGCTGCTGGCCGGCCTCGAGAGCCTCGTCTTGATCGGGATTGCGCTCTATCTGCTGACGGTGCTTCCGTCGGACCCGCTTCAGCATTGGCTGGCCGAATCCCGGCTCGCGCCTATCTTCATGGACGGCGTCACCCGGGTGATGGAGCAGCTCGTCCAGCTGCCGATCCTGCCGTTCGCTCCCTCTCCCCCTTCGGTCTGAGGAGAAGAGCGTGACGCCGAGCACGCACCGGGAGCTTCGCTCGGTGCGGACACCGGACGGGACCGCCTGCTGTAGGGAAGCTCAAGCTCCTTATGCACAACAAAGCCCCGGCCTCCTCGCAGAAGGAGCCGGGGCTTTGCTATGCCTTTAGGGCGGAAGCGGAGTTTCTCTCGTCTTACTCGACGATCAGCTTAGCTTTCATGTTGGCGTGCCCGACGCCGCACGGCACGTTGCAGATGATGTCATACGTGCCGGCCTTGTCCGGGGTATAGCTGGCTGTTTTGGACTTGCTGCTCAGCTTGACGTTGGTGCCTTTGATCTCGACGCCGTGTGTGCCGTTCTTGTCGTCCAGGACGAGTTGGAGCGGCTCGCCTTTTTTCACCACATATTCCTGCTTGTCGAATTGGTAGTTGCTTGCGACGAGCTTGAGTTCCTTGGCGTTCGGGTCCGGTGCCTGGGACGCGTCCTTCGACTGGCCGCCGCATGCGGCCAGCGCGAGCATGAGGACGGCGGACAGCGCAATCGTTACGGTCTTTTTCATTAGGAGATACACCTCCGGATAATAAGAGCTTTGCTGCTCTCTATCATACTCCGGGGGGGATCTTTTTGCAGTGACAGACCTGTGACACTTTCCAAATGGTGGGGGTTACCGCCTGAGGACAGACCGACAGGCCGGGGACTATGGTGCCCCCGGCCTGTGTCTGTCCCTTGGTGTTAGCTCTGCTGCTTTTCTCCGCGTTTGAACGGAGTCGCTACCGGCACGAACAGGTCGATAATGCCGATGACAAGCGCGGCCAGGATGGCGCCGATCAGGCTTGCCCGCACGCCGCCTACGACGAATTGGGCGAAGTAGATGACCAGCGCACTAACGAGAAATCCGACGATGCCCCTGCCGAAGGGGCTGATCCGTTTGCCGAAGAGAGATTCGACCAGCCAGCCGACCAGGGCGATGACGACGGCGAACAAAAAGGCCGAGCCGAAGCTGCCGATGGAGAAGCCGGGAACGATCCAGCTGACGATCATCAGCACGATGGCGGCTACCACCAGGCGGATCAAGTGGGCGAGAATATGCATGAGTCCACCTCCTTTTGCCAGGCGATCCGGATGTGCCATGCCGTCCGGTACTCGGTTAGTATGGGCGGCGACTCGAGCGGTTACGCGAGGAAATGGCCACCGGAAAAGGGAACTCTGCTCCCATTTCGCTGCGGGAGCGAGGGATATAGCACTTGTGCAATTGGCCTCCGACTTCGGAAAAAATCGTTATAGTGTCCCGCTCCTTGGCTATTCCCGCGCGCTTTCGTTATAATAAAAGCCATGTTGACTAAGATTGCAAAGTCTACCAAAAGAGGGAACGTCCATTGAATAAGAAACTGTTGCATACACTTGAATTTCATAAAATAGTAGCCATGCTGCGCCATCATACATCCACTTCGCTCGGCGACCGAGTTGCCGAGGAGATCCGCCCGAGCAGCTCGCTCGAGGAAGTGAAGCGCCGTCTGCAGGCGACGGACGAGGCGTTCGCGGTCGACCGCCTCAAGGGAGGCGCTCCGTTCGGCGGCATCCGCGACGTGGAAGGGTCGGTGAAGCGGGCCCGCCTCGGCGGCATGCTGAACCCGTCCGAGCTGCTCGACATTGCGGGTACGCTGTCCGGCGGACGCCGGCTGCGGAGGTTCTTGCAGGGCGTGCACGAGGACCATCCCATTCCACTGCTGGACGATCTGTCCGGCCTCTTGGTCGAGCATCGTCCGCTCGAGCAGAGCATTGCGGCGGCCATTGACGACAACGCGTACGTCATGGACGCGGCCAGCCCCGAGCTGGGCCGTGTCCGGGCCGAGCTCCGGACGGGAGAGACGCGCATCCGCGAGCGGCTCGAGCAGATGCTTCGCAGCTCGTCGACGCAGAAGATGCTTCAGGAAGCGCTGATTACGATCCGCAACGACCGGTACGTTATTCCGGTCAAGCAGGAGTACCGCAGCCATTTTGGCGGCATGATCCACGACCAGTCCGCCTCCGGGGCGACGCTGTTCATCGAGCCGGAAGCGGTCGTGCAGATGAACAACCGGCTGCGCGAGCTGAAGTTCAAGGAGGAGCAGGAGGTCGAGAAGATTCTGCTCAAGCTGTCGGCGCAGGTCGCCGAGGTGAACGGAGATTTGCTGGCGAATCTGTCCATCCTTGCGCAGCTTGATTTTCTGTTCGCCAAGGCGGCGCTCGCCCGCGAGATGCGCGCGACGCTCCCGCATATGAACGACCGCGGCTACCTGAGGCTGAAGCGCGGCCGCCATCCGCTCATCGCGCGGGAGGTCGTCGTTCCGCTCGACGTGGAGCTTGGCAGCGGGTTTTCGTCCCTCATCATTACAGGGCCGAATACCGGGGGCAAGACGGTAACGCTCAAGACGATCGGCCTGCTCAGTTTGATGGCGATGTCCGGCTTGTTCGTTCCGACCGAGGACGACAGCGAGCTGTGCGTCTTCGACGCGATCTATGCGGACATCGGGGACGAACAGAGCATCGAGCAGAGCCTCAGTACGTTCTCGAGCCATATGACCAATATTATTTCCATCCTGCGGGAGATGACTCCCAAGAGCCTTATTCTGCTCGACGAGGTGGGGGCGGGCACCGACCCGGCCGAGGGCTCGGCGCTCGCCATCGCGATCCTCGAGCATATTCACCGGACGGGCTGCCGGATGGTCGCGACGACGCACTACAGCGAGCTGAAGGCCTATGCGTACGAGCGGCAGGGCGTCATCAACGCCAGCATGGAGTTCGACGTGCAGACGCTTAGCCCGACCTACCGGCTGCTCGTTGGAGTGCCAGGGCGAAGCAATGCCTTTGCCATCGCGGAGCGGCTCGGCCTTGACAAGGCGATCATCGACCACGCGCGCGGCGAGGTCAACGAAGAGGACCAGCGCGTCGAGTCGATGATCGCGTCGCTGGAGGAAAACCGGCTGACCGCGGAGGCGGAGCGCAAGAGCGCCGAGCAGCTGCGGGCCGAGACGGACGCGCTGCGGCAGGAGCTGGAGCGGGAGCAGAACAAATTCCGCGAGCAGCGCGAGAAGATGCTCGAGCGCGCCGAGCGGGAAGCGGCCGACGCCGTTGCCCGCGCCCGCCGCGAGGCGGACGAGATTATCGCGGATCTTCGCCGGATGGCACTCGAGGAGCAGTCCGCCATCAAGGAGCACAAGCTCATCGACGTGAAGCGCCGGCTGGAGGAGGCTGTTCCCGAGCTCAAGAAAAAGGGCGCTCCCGCCAAGACGCCGAAGAAGGCGCGGGAGGTGCAGCCCGGCGACGAGGTGCGTGTCCCGAGTCTCGGGCAGAAGGGCCATGTCGTCGAGATCAGCGGCAGCGATGTGCTCGTGCAGCTCGGCATTATGAAAATGAAGGTCGCCAAGGCCGACATCGAGCTGGTCGGCAATGGCGAGAGCGGTGCCCAAACGTCCAAGCAGCAGCCGCCCAAGGCGGTCACGGGGCTCAAGCGTTCGCGGGACGAGAACGTCCGCACCGAGCTTGACCTGCGGGGCTTGAACATCGAGGAGTCCATCGTGGAAGTGGATCGGTTCCTTGATGAATCGATCCTCGCGAATTTCCACCAGGTCTACATTATTCACGGCAAGGGGACCGGCGTTCTCCGGCAGGGCATTCAGGATTATTTGCGGCGGCACCGGGGCGTCGCCGGCTTCCGGCTCGGCAATTACGGGGAAGGCGGCAGCGGAGTCACTGTCGTAGAACTAAAATAAGCATTTTTTTACTCAGAATCTGAAACTCCTTGTCGGCGTCCCCGTATAAAGAGGATGTAAGGACGTTCATGAACCGTTCACAAGCGAATTCCGATAAATCAAGGAGGCTGTTTCCGACTATGGGTATTTTCAAACGTTTAAGAGACCTCACTGCCGCTTCGATCAACGATCTGCTGGACCGCGCCGAAGACCCGGTCAAGATGCTGAACCAGTTCCTGCGCGATATGGAGCAGGACATTATGGATGCGGAAGCGGCCGTAGCGAAGCAAATCGCCGTTGAGAAGAAGTTCAAGCAGCAGTACGAGGAAGCCGAAGAGATGGTGCAGAAGCGCGAAGCTCAGGCGATGAAGGCGCTCGAGCAGAACAACGAGGACCTCGCCCGCCGTGCACTTGAAGATAAGAAGCAGCACCAGACCCGTTTCGAGGAGATGCACAAGCAGTACGTCATCGCCAAGGACAATGCCGACCGTCTGCGCAAGCAGTTGTCCGAGATGAAGGACGAGTACAGCAAGATGAAGAACAAGAAGGACCTGCTCGTGGCGCGCGCCGAAGCTGCCAAAGCCCAGAAGCAGATCAACCAGGCCATGTCGGGCTTCGGCTCCGACAACGCTGCCCGCGGGTTCGACCGGATGTCCGAGAAGGTGCTCCAGATGGAAGCCGAAGCCCAGGCGAGCTCGGATCTGCGCGACTCCAACCGCACGCTGGACGACGAGCTGAACAAGCTCGGTTCGAACGACGGAGTGGACGACGAGCTGGCCGCGCTGAAGGCGAAGCTCGCCGCGAAGAAAGACCAGCAATAAGCTCCTCGAGCGGAGCCGGGACCGGGGACAGCCATGTCTCCGGTCTTTCTCCGTAAGGAAACGCTTGGTCCGAAGGGCGGGACGGCGGACTGCCGCCGCCTTACCATCTTGCAGGGAGGGCTCCCATGAGCAACGAGCAGCAGTTGGATCGGCTGATGGCCAATCCGTATTTTGAGACGCTGACTTTTTTTACCGTCGCGATTCTCGCGCTCATCGTCTTCATGACGATCTTTAATTTCGTCACGCATTACAACGACTGGGATGAGATCAAGAAGGGGAACGTCTCCGTCGCGATGGCGACCGGCGGCAAGATCTTCGGGATCTGCAACATCTTCCGGTTCGCGATTCTGAACAACGACACGCTGCTCGAATCGATCGTCTGGTCCAGCTACGGGTTTGTTCTGCTATTGGCCGCCTATTACATATTCGAGCTGCTCACTCCGTACTTCAAAATCGAGGTGGAGATCAAAAAGGACAACCGCGCCGTCGGTCTTGTCTCGTTCCTCATCTCGGTCTCGATCTCGTACGTCATTGGAGCAAGCGTGACCTGACGCCGCCAGCCGCAGCATAAAGGCCTCCGCTTCCGCTCTATTGCCGGGGCTGAAGCGGGGGACAAGAAGGAGCGTAGGACGCCAGATGAAGTATCTGTGGGGAAGCTTGTTTGCCGCCGCTTTGATTTTTCTCGGCCTTGGGGTGTATTATTTTGTTACCCACTGACTGAGAGCAAATAAAGGAGGCCGCGGCCATGAGCGACCAACAAACGACCGTATGCCCGTGGTGCCAGACGGAGATCGTCTGGGACCCGGAGATCGGGCCGGAGAAGGAGTGCCCGTATTGCTATAATGAGCTGGACGATTACCGCACCGTCTCGTTTTCTTTTTTGAGCGGAGAAGAGGAAGACGAGGCAGAAGCGGGGGAGACCGGTGCTTACCCGGACGAAGACGTCAGCGCCGAGCCGGTGTACCGGGACGAATACGACGAGACCGTCGAGCTGCTGCAGCGGCAGCAGGACGAGGCTCCCGAATGCCCGCACTGCAAGGAGCCGATGCTGTACGCAGGCATGCGCACGGTGGCGGAGTCCGCCTTTGAGCCGGACACGCCGGCCGCGCTGCCGAAGCCGTTCCTCGCGGCGCCGTTCCGAGAGCGGCTGTTCCTCTGTCCGTCCTGCTTCCAGCTGTCCGCCTACCTGGCAGACGAAGACCGCGAGGCCGTCATTCGCGCGATCAAGGGCGGAGCCTAAAGCGAGAGTATACCGAGGCCTCTAGGGCTAGCAACCAAAGCAGCGTAAGCCGGTTTTTTCCGGCAGGCGCTGCTTTTTCGTTTAGCCCCCCCTGGTAAGAGAATCGCTCGCAGGGCCAGACTTTATGCGGGAATTTGGTTCAGGAGAGAGCGGGGAGCGGAGGGGCTGGCTGTGCCCGGAACCTTCTGGAAGGCGGTCATGCCCTGCCGCTTGTTGGGGCATCTTACTCAAGAAGAACGCCAACCTTGCGGAAGGGGGCACAACGCCTTATGCGGAACGCGGCTACTCAAGGGGCCGGCGGGCATTCGGAACGGGCCGCCGCCCGGCTGTCCGGCCAATGCCGGCTGCTCCTCCTCGTGCAGACGCTGTACACGATCGCCAACGCCCTGTCCGGCACTTTCGTCAGCATTTACCTATGGAAGGTGAAGAACGATTACGGCATGATCGCCCAGTTTTTCCTTGCCACGCAGCTGCTGCTTGCGGCCTTCTTCTGGCTTGCGGGCAAATGGGTCAAGGAAGCGAACAAGATGAATACGCTGCGGGCCGGGATCGCCGTCTCGGCGCTATTCTACGCGGGCGTTCTCTTGCTCGGGCCCAAGGCCGTCCATTACGTCTGGCTGCTCGGCGGAGTGCAGGGGGCGGCCATGGGCCTGTTTTGGGCTGCCGCTAACGTCGTCTACTTCGAAGTGACCGATCCCGATACGCGCGACCGGTTTAACGGCTGGGGAGGCCTCCTCGGCTCGCTGGCCGGCATGCTCGCGCCCTGGATCTCAGGCTTCCTCATTACCCGGATGACGGCGTCAACCGGCTATCGCCTTATTTTCAGTCTCTCGCTGGCCATCTTTCTCGGCACCGTCGTCCTGAGCTTCTTCCTCAAAAAACGTCCGCCGCTCGGCCGCTACGACTGGTTCTACGGCTTCCGCCAGCTGGCAAGGCCCCGCCACCCGTGGAGACGGATCGGAGCGGCCATGGCGGCCCAGGGCGTGCGCGAGGGCGTCTTTTCGTTCCTGATCGGTCTGCTTGTCTACATTGCCACGCGCAACGAGCAGAAGCTCGGGAACTTCTCGCTGATCACCTCCGGCGTCTCCCTCGTCAGCTTTTGGGCTGTCGGCCATTGGCTGAAGCCTCGGTATCGGAAGTTCGGCATGCTGGCCGGGATCGCCATGTCGATTCTTGTGCTCCTGCCGTTCTTTCACGCGATTAACTATACGACGCTGCTGCTCTTCGGCATCGGCACCTCGCTGTTCCTCCCTCTCCTCCTCGTGCCGTCGACGTCGATCGTCTTCGACCTGATCGGGCGCTCGGAGGATAATGCCGAACGGAGGGTGGAGTACATTGTGCTGCGCGAGCTGCTGCTCAGCTCCGGCCGGGTCGCGGGGACCGTCCTGTTCCTGGTGCTGCTGGCAGGCTCGGTGACGCCGATGCGGCTCAACGTATTCCTGCTCGCGACCGGGAGCGCGCCGCTGTTGACCTGGTTCTTCCTCCGGCCCTGGCTCGGACCGGGCGGTGCGGGAGGAGACGAGAGTCCCGAGAGCGGCCAAGCAGGAGAGGAAAGAACTACTTCCGCCGTTCGTGCCCGGCATCGCGGGGCGCGTCTGGCGGAGGGGGCCCCTCTGGAGACCGAGTCTGGCAGCGCCGGGGAGGAGCCGGAGGAAGCCGGTTCTGCGGCTTGCGCCGTCATGACAAAACCTATAAAATAAGTAGGAATAAGAAAACGGGCGTAAGAGTAAGAAGAGAGCAGGAGGAGAGGAACGAGATGACTGCAAGAGTAGTGAACAGCATTACCGAGCTGATCGGCGATACGCCGGTCGTCCGTCTCAATCGGCTGGTCGGCGAGCAGGATGCCGAGGTGTATGTCAAGCTGGAGTACTTCAATCCGAGCGGTAGCGTCAAGGACCGCGCCGCTTACAATATGATCCGCCAGGCGGAGCTGGACGGCGTGCTCAAGCCGGGCTCGACGATTATCGAGCCCACGAGCGGCAATACGGGGATCGGTCTCGCGATGAATGCCGCCGCCAAAGGCTACCGGGCGATTCTCGTCATGCCCGACAACATGACCAAGGAACGTATCAATCTGCTCAAGGCATACGGCGCCGAGGTGGTGCTCACGCCGGCATCGGAACGGATGCCTGGAGCGATCCGTAAGGCGGCCGAGCTGAAGGAGCAGATTCCGGACAGCTTCATCCCGCAGCAGTTCGAGAATCCAGCCAACCCGGATATTCACCGGAAGACGACGGCGCTTGAAATTCTGGAGCAGATGGACGGCAAGCTGGATGCGTTCGTCGCCAGCTCCGGTACCGGGGGGACCATTACGGGCACGGGCGAGACGCTGCGCGAAAAGCTTCCGAATCTGTATATTCAGGTCGTGGAGCCACAGGGCTCTCCCGTTCTGTCCGGAGGCAAGCCGGGGCCGCACGTCCTCGTCGGGACAAGCCCGGGGTTCATACCGGATACGCTGAACACGAGCGTGTTCGATGAGATCGTGCAGGTAGCGGACGAGGATGCGCTGCAGACGACGCGCGACATGGGCAGCAAGGAGGGGATCCTGGTCGGACCTTCGGCCGGCGCCACCATTTGGGCTTCGATCCAGCTCGCCAAGAAGCTGGGACAGGGCAAGCGGGTTCTCTGCATCGCGCCGGATACCGGGGAGCGGTACCTGAGCATGGGGATTTTCTAGATCTAGAACGACTCTAACTTAGAACGGAACGAACACTGCAAATGATCGCATCGATTCTGCATGGCTTTTTGCTCGCCATCGGGCTAATCCTGCCCCTGGGAGCGCAAAATGTATTTATCTTCAGCCAAGGGGCGGCGCATGCCCGGTTCGCCCGGGCGCTGCCAGCCGTCCTGACCGCTGCGCTGTGCGACACGCTGCTTATCTCGGCCGCGGTGCTGGGCGTCTCGGTTCTCATTCTGTCAGCGGCTTGGCTGCAGACCGGCCTGTTCGCGGTCGGCATCCTATTCCTGCTCTATATGGGCTGGTCCGTCTGGCGGAGCAAGCCGGCCGGGCGGGATGGAGAAGCGGTGGAGGTATCGGCCCGTAAGCAGGCTGCGTTCGCCGCTTCGGTGTCGCTGCTCAATCCCCACGCGATTCTGGACACGGTTGGGGTGATCGGAACGAGCTCGCTGAGCTATGCGGGGGCCGAGAAATGGGCATTTGCATTCACGTGCATAGCGGTGTCCTGGCTCTGGTTTATCGGACTCGCGCTCGCCGGCAGGCTGCTCGGTAGCCTGGACAAGACGGGCGGGCTGATGAAGGTGGTCAACAAAGCTTCGGCCCTGATGATTTGGGGCGTCGCGCTCTATCTGATGTACCGGTTGGCTGCAGCCGTGTAGCCGCCGGAACTTTTTTTATCGCCTATTGAATAAAAATACATACTACTGTATAATTATAAATACAAACAACGGGAGAAGAGGTGTTCTTGCTTTGAAGATCGCATTGCAGGCCGGTATGCCGGATTGGACAGAGTTGGAGCAGCTGCTGCGGGAGGCCGGGAACGGCGGAGCGGACAGCGGGTTGGACGGGTGGCGCTTGCCCGCCGAGGCGCGCTGCATTACCGCCTACGACGGCGGCACGCTGGTAGGCTTCGGCGTCGGAGAGCCGGGTGCGGGCGACTTCACATGCATCATCTCCCCGGGCTACGAGCTCCGCGGCATCCCGTCGCATATGCGCAAGCTGATTGAAGTGCTGCAGCCCGCGGACGCCTCCGCAGGCGCCGCGCACGAGCTGATCAGCTGACAAGAAGCAGGACTCCGCCATCGCGATACGTAACTAGATTCCCTTTTTGGGGAAGGATGCCGCCCTCATGCGGGCCGAGAGAGGGAGCGAGCATGCTCCATTCGATTGAACAGAAGTGCGAAGTCCGGCGGTGCCGGGCTTCTTTTTTATGTAAATCTCTTTTGCAGGACGGAAGCATTCGTTGTATAGTGGAACTATCATGCCGCAGGAGGTTGACAGATGAGTGAGCTGAAGCTGAAGATACTCGACTTACTGAAAGAAGATGCGAGAAGAGGCGCGGACTTGATCGCGACTATGCTCGGGGAAGCAAAGGAGACGGTGGAAGCCGCCATCGCGGAACTCGAAGCGGATCATATCATCGTGAAGTACGCCACAGTTGTCAATTGGAGCAAGGTGGAAGAAGACAAAGTGACGGCGCTGATCGAAGTGTCGATAACCCCTGAGCGGGTGCACGGCTTCGACGCGATTGCGGAGCGCATTTATCTATATCCGGAAGTGAAGTCCGTCTATCTGATGTCGGGCGCCTACGATCTGCTGGTAGAGATCGAAGGGAAGAGCCTTAAGGACGTTGCGCTGTTCGTGTCCAACAAGCTGTCCTCGATCGACCGCGTGCTGTCGACGAAGACGCATTTCATCCTCAAAAAGTACAAGCAGGACGGCATCATCTTCGAAGACCACGAAGAAGACAACCGCCTCTTGATCTCGCCGTGAAGGAAGGGTAACCGATGCTTAGAGAAAAGACGATGCAGGATTATCTGGCGCCGCTCGTGCGGGACATCCCGCCTTCGGGGATTCGGCGGTTTTTTGATTTGGTCAGCGCCAGCAAGGACATCATCTCGCTCGGCGTAGGCGAGCCCGATTTTGTGACGCCGTGGCATGTGCGGGAGGCGTGCGTCTATTCGCTCGAGCGCGGCAATACGCGCTATACGCCGAATGCGGGGATGCTGGAGCTGCGCGAAGAGATTTCCAAGTATTTGAACCATTCGTTCCATCTCGACTACCATCCGGACAAGGAGATTCTCGTTACCATCGGGGGCAGCGAGGCGATCGATCTGGCGCTCCGCGCGCTGATCGTGCCGGGCGACGAGGTGCTCATTCCGGAGCCCTGCTACATCTCCTACTCGCCGATTACCGCCATCGGCGGGGGCATACCGGTCGGCATCGAGACGTTCGCCAAGGACAACTTTAAGCTGACGGCAGAATCGCTTCGGGCGAAGATCACGCCGAAGTCCAAGGTACTCATCCTCTGTTACCCGAGCAACCCGACGGGCGGCATCATGTCGTATGAGGACTGGCTGCCGATCGCGAAGCTCGTCGAGGAGCATGACCTGATCGTCATTTCCGACGAGATTTACGCCGAGCTGACCTACAACCAGAAGCACGTCAGCTTCGCGTCCATGCCAGGCATGAAGGATCGCACCATTCTCGTCAGCGGCTTCTCCAAGGCGTTCGCCATGACTGGCTGGCGGCTCGGGTACGCATGCGGCCATCCCGATCTGATCGCGGCGATGCTGAAGATCCATCAGTACACGGTCATGTGCGCCCCGGTTATGGGCCAGGTTGCGGCTCTCGAAGCGCTGCGCAACGGAATGGACGAGAAGGACAAAATGGTAGAATCCTATAACCAGCGGAGACGACTCGTCGTGCACGGCTTCCGGGACATCGGCCTGGACTGCCACGAGCCGGAGGGGGCGTTCTACGCGTTCCCGTCGATCGCCTCGACCGGGCTGTCGTCGGAAGAATTCGCCCAGCGCCTGCTGAGCGAGGCGCGAGTCGCCGCCGTTCCGGGCGACGTATTCGGACTCGGCGGAGAAGGCTTCATCCGGTGCTCGTACGCGACGTCGGTCAGCCAGCTGAACGAAGCGCTCGACCGAATCGACAAGTTCGTCCGCAAGCTGCAGGCGGGCTGACGGAGGGAACGGCGGCTAGGCGAATTCCCTTTTCTACCAAAGTATGCTAAATTAAGAAGAAGAGCTGCTAGTTAGGCATCTTATGGGGGGAATCTGTCATGTTTGCTTACCGTCGTCCGTCTGCCAATGGCTATTTGCTGTTGCGGGAGAATAACAGGAATTGGCTGTCCAAGCTTTCTCCCTCGCATGAAGATCGCCTTGAGGAAGAAATCCGGGAATTGCGGATGAAGATGGAACAGCTCTATCTTGAGCACGGCTCCCTATTATCCTCGGCTGTCATCGAGATCAGCCGCCTGCTGGACGAGAAGATCAACGAATATATCAACCGGACCAAAAACCGGTAAACGCGGCGGGACGGTCCCGGGCCGCATGATTCGGATTGCACGACCTGCGCCTATTGCGCGGGTCTTTTTTATGTACAAGCGGGGCGTGTCTTCGGCTTGGACGAAGCTCCCGGCTCTGTGCTATCATGGAAAACAGGAGACAAGCTGTGGGGGGAGAACGTTGCGGGCTAAGCTATGGAAATGGGGATGGACAGCGTGTGCGGCGGTGCTCGTGCTTATGCTGGCCGCGGGCTGCGGAGGCGGACCCAAAGCGGATGTGTCGGTGTTTTTGATGCCTCCGAAGGGGATGCTGCCGGAGCAGGCGGAGAAGCTTGAGGCGTCGCTGAAGGAGAAGCTCGGCGACAGTCCGACGGTCCAGGTCAATTCGAAGCCAATTTATGACGACCAGATCCTGCTCGTGGAGGTAGCGGCCGGCGAGCACGGCGTGCTGATCATTCCGGAGCGGCAGTTCAAGGGCTTCGGCCAGCAGGGCGGTATGGTCGCGCTGGACGATTTGTTCAACCCCGAGGACTATCCGGGGGGCGTGCTGGAGGCGCCGGTGGACGATAAGGGGAAGCTGGAGAAGCATCTCTACGGCATCCCGCTCGCCCAGAAGGCGTGGCTGCAGCAGGTCGGGTACAAGGGCGAAGAGGTTTACGCGTTCATTCACCCGCGCGCCAAAAATATGGAGCAGGCCAAGAAGGTGCTCCAGGCAATCGTGAATATGTAGCCTCCCGTAGGGACGGCGCGAGCGAAGGAACCCTTGTCACCTGGACGGGGTTCCTTTATAATTTGGGCATAGCGATCCTTTCTCGCTATTCGCAATGAATGAATCAATGAATGAAACGCCTACGACCTGTACAGGTGCCCGCAGCCGCTCGGCGGCCGGGTGAAAAGGGAAGCCGGTGCAAATCCGGCACGGTCGCGCCACTGTGATGGGGAACAAGGAACGCCCGCCGTTCGAGAACGGACGGCGCCGGTCCCGCTCCCTCAGTCAGGAGACCTGCCTGTACGGAGAAGCTGACGACATCCTTCGCGGAAAAGGATCCGGCTGATCGGGATTATGCAGATATGCGCCCTCGGTTTGCTGCACCCTCTATCCAAGGATAGAGGGTTTTTCTTTATGGCAAGACCGCTGTGTCTTCGCTGCGATGTCGTGAGCTCGGGCAGACCAACCAGGGACAGGAGAGACGGACATGATGAAGAAGAACAGATTCAGACAAGCGATAGGCCGGACAGGAGGACTGCTGCTGGCCGGGGCGCTGGCGCTTTCGCTCGCAGCGTGCGGAGGGGGGCAACAGACGCCGTCCCCCTCCGCCGATCCGGCTAGCGGACTCTCGACGCCGGCCAAGGCGCCAAGCGACAGCGGCACCGCTGTCAAGCAGACGGCGTATCCGATCACGGTCAAGGACGCGACCGGCACGGAGCTCGTCTTCGACAAGGCGCCGGAGCGCATTGTGACGATCGCGCCGAGCGAGACCGAGACGGTGTTCGCGGTCGGGGCGGGAAGCAAGGTCGTCGGCGTCGACAAGTGGAGCGATTATCCGGAAGAAGCGAAGAGCAAGCCGAGCGTCGGGGACATGAACACGAACATTGAGGCGCTGCTCGCCACGAAGCCGGACCTCGTTATCGCGCATGACGGTCTACAGCACAAAGTCGTCGAACAGCTGCGGGAGCTGAAGATCAAAGTCTATGCCTCCAATACGAAGACGCTCGACCAGACGATAGAGAAGATCGAGACGTTCGGCCTCGTCTTGAACACGCAGGAGCAAGCGAAGAAGGTAACGGATAAGATGAAGGCGGACCGCCAAAAGGTGATGGACGCTGTTAAGGATGCGCCGAAGAAGAAGGTCTACATGGAGTTTTCCCCGGGCTGGACGGTGGGCGACGGCGAATACTTGAACGAGCTGCTCGCGCTCGCGGGCGGCGTCAATGTTGCGGCCGGCAAGCCGGGCTGGTACAAGGTCGATCCGGAGGCGATCATCCAGGCCAATCCGGAAGTCATCCTGTACGGCAAAGGCAATAACAACGGGATGGGCGACATTCTCGCCGAGCTCAAGAAGCGTCCGGGCTTTGATCAGATCGATGCAATGAAGGCGGGGCGGACCTATCCGATCGACGATAACCTGACAAGCCGCGTCGGCCCCCGCATGACCGAAGCGCTGCTGGAGATGGCCAAGGCGATTCACCCTGACCGGGTGAAGCAATGAGACGAAGGCTTCTCCTCTCGGGAGCCGCGGTTACGGCGCTTCTGCTGCTGACCGCAACCGTGAGCCTCTCGTACGGCTCCGCTCGGGTTCCCGCCGGAGAAGTCTGGCGGATTGTCCTTCATGCCGTCCCGGGGCTCGGCGGATGGATTACACCGGACTGGACGCCGGCTGAGGAGGCGATCGTGCTGACGGTGCGGATGTCCCGCGTCGTTCTGGCCATGGTGGTGGGGGCTGCGCTTGCTCTCGCCGGGGCCGGATTCCAGGCGGTGCTCCGCAACCCGCTGGCCGATCCGTATACGCTTGGCGTCGCGTCCGGAGCATCCGTTGGAGCCGCCTTTCTCATCCTGTTCGGTCTGCAGACGGCGCTTGGCGCATGGACGGTGCCGCTCGTCGCTTTTACGACCGGGATGCTGACCCTTGCCTTCGTCTTCCGGCTCGCCAGCACGCAGGGCAAGGCGGGGCTCGAGACGCTGCTTCTGGCGGGCATCGTCGTGCAGGCCTTCCTCGGCGCGATGGTCTCCTTCATGGTGTCGCTGTCGAACAGCGTCGTCAACGAGATCGTCTTCTGGATGATGGGCAGCCTGTCGATGAGAGGGTGGGGGTTTACCCAGGTGCTGCTCCCCTATCTGGTTGCCGGAGCGGCGATTCTGCTCGGCTACGGGCGGCCCATGAACCTGCTCGCGCTGGGCGAGCGCCAAGCGGCGCACCTCGGCATTCACGTCGAGCGGACCAAGCTGATTGTCCTGACGGTGTCGACGCTGCTGACGGCGGCCGCCGTCTCCGTGACGGGGGTCATCGGGTTCGTCGGCCTCGTCGTGCCCCATCTGGTCCGGCTGGTCGTCGGGCCGGATTACCGGCTCATCCTGCCGCTGTCGCTTTTGACGGGCTCGGTCTACGTGCTCGCGGCGGACACGATCGCCCGCATGGCGCTGAGTCCGAAGGAACTTCCGCTCGGCGTCGTGACAGCGCTGATCGGGGCTCCTTTCTTTGCGTACCTGCTGGCCAAACAGAAGAAGCGGGCGGGGGGAATGAGATGATCGAAGCACACAATCTGGTCAAAGCGTATCGCGGCCGCACGGTCCTGCAGGGCGTCTCCCTGGCGGCCCGGGAGGGTGAGTTCGTCGGCATTCTCGGGCCGAACGGCAGCGGGAAGTCGACGCTGCTCCGTCTCCTGTCGGGCTTCGAGGCGCCGGATGCGGGAACGATCCGCCTCGGCGGCCGTCCGCTTGCATCCTGGACGCGCCGGGAGCTTGCCCGGGCCGTGGCCGTCCTGCAGCAGGAGACGATCCCGTCCGTCGGATTCCCGGTCCGGGACATCGTCGAGATGGGCCGGTTTCCGTACCAGTCGTGGCTCGGCCACGACCCGGAAGGGGAAGCGGTCGTTGGGCGCATCATGGAGAAGCTCGACCTGGCGCCGCTCGCGGACGTGCCGCTCGGCCTCTTGAGCGGCGGAGAGCGCCAGCGGGTCGCGCTGGCCAAGACGATGGCCCAGCAGCCGGCGCTGCTCATGCTCGACGAGCCGACGACGTTCCTCGATATCGGCTACCAGGTGCAGATGATGGATTACGTGCGCGCGTGGCGCGACGAGGAAGGGCTGACCGTGCTGGCGGTGCTGCACGACCTGAACCTGGCCGCGCAGTATTGCGACCGGCTGCTGGTGATGAAGGAAGGGCGGCTCGTCGCCGAGGGCACGCCGCAGGAGGTGCTGACGCCGCAGCGGATCGCCGAAGTATACGGCACGGAGCCGCTTGTCATTCCCCACCCGGCGACCGGCGTGCCGCAAATTCTGCTGCAGCCGGCATTGCCCCGGGGAGGCGCAGGGAGTACAATCGGAACATAAACGAAAAGGGCGAGCCGCCGGCGGAGCCGGCACTGCCCGGCAGGCGGCCCGCGCGGGCCATCACACGAAGAGAAGCAAGAGGCAGCGCCGCCCGGTCCTATCCGGCGGGCGCCGGCCTCTTGTTTCGTTCCATAAAGGAGAGAGACATCGAATGAAGACGCTGCAGCAAATGCTGGATCGTATCCTCCCCCTCTCGGAGAAGGAGATGGAGGCCGCCGGCCGCCGGCTGGACAGCCTGACCAAGCCGCCCGGTAGCCTGGGGAGGCTGGAGGAGATCGGCCGCCAGCTGGCCGGAATCGCGGGTATGGACGTCCTGCTGGGAGAGGAGCCACCCTTCGAGCGCAAGGCCGTGATCGTCATGGCGGGCGACCACGGCGTCTGCGAGGAAGGCGTCAGCGCCTTTCCGGCCGAGGTGACGCCGCAGATGGTGCGCAACATCCTGAACGGAGGCGCGGCGGTCAATGTGCTCGCGCGGCAGGCTGGAGCGGAGGTCGTCTGCGTCGACATCGGAGTCGACGCCGAGCTGGACGATCCGCGGCTCGTCTCGCGAAAAATCCGCAGGGGCACCGGGAACATCGCCCGGGGGCCGGCCATGACGCGGGAGGAGGCCGAACGTGCCGTACTCGCCGGCTGTGAAGTGGTGGCGGACCTCGCGGAGAGAGGCGTCCGGCTGTTCGCGACGGGCGAGATGGGCATCGGCAACACGACGCCGAGTGCCGCGCTGCTGACGGTGCTCGGCGGCATCGGCCTCGGCCAATCGGTCGGCCGCGGCACGGGGATCGACGACGCCCGCTGGCTGCACAAGCAGGAGATCATCCGGCGCGCGATCGAGACGAACCGGCCGGACGCGGACGACCCGCTGGACGTGCTGGCCAAGCTCGGCGGACTCGAGATCGCCGGGCTGGTCGGCGTCATCCTAGGAGCAGCCGCGCATCGCTGCCCGGTCGTCATCGACGGGTTCATCTCCTCGGCGGCCGCGCTCGTGGCGGTCAAGCTGTGCCCGGGGGCGGCGGCTTACCTTCTTGCCTCCCATTTGTCGGGCGAGCAGGGCCACCGTCTGCTGCTCGAGACGCTCCATCTGTCCCCGCTGCTCCACGCCCAGATGAGGCTGGGGGAAGGAACCGGCGCCGTGCTGTGCTTCCCGATCATGGAGGCGGCGGTCGCGGTCATGCGCGAGATGGCGACATTCGAGAGCGCCGGCGTATCGGGGCAGTAGAAGGAGGAGAAGCGGATGATCGTATTGGTGACCGGAGGCGCTCGCAGCGGCAAGAGCGGATTCGCCGAGCGGTACGCGGCCAAGCTGGCGCGGACCGGCTGCTACGTGGCGACCTCGGAGGTGTACGACGAGGAGATGCGCGAGCGTGTCGAGCTGCACAAGCGGCAGCGCGAGGCGTCCGGCTTCGGCTGGACGACGCGGGAGGAGCCGGTCGAGCTGGCCCTACTACTCCGGGAGGCGGAGGAGCGGCGGCTGAAGAGGCAGCGGGCCGGAGCGCCGGCGGACGAGGAGCCAGCCTGGCTCGTCGACTGCTTGACGCTGTGGCTCAGCAACCGGCTGCTCCGCGCAGAGGCGCTGTCCCCGGCGGAGCAGGAGGCGGAGCTGAGCCGGGCGATCGACGAGCTCGTGGCGAGCGTCGAAGGCTTCGGCGGCACACTGCTGCTCGTCACCAACGAGGTCGGCAGCGGCATTGTGCCGGCCTACCCGCTCGGCAGACGGTACCGCGATTGGGCAGGACGGCTCAACCAGCGAATCGCGGCGGTGAGCGACCAGGTTATCCTGGTGACGTCCGGCATCGCCGTCGACCTGAAGCGGCTCGAGTTTCGCCTGTAGCCGGGACGCCGGGGGCGGGAGTAGATAGCCGTTCGTCCCGTCGGGACAAGGGCCGAACGGAGCGGCGGCTTGCGGAGGCTGCCACAGAACCCGGACACGGGAAGAGGAAGTTGGATACATAAGGTGGGACGTGCGGATTGCTGTTATTCACATGGGAAGAAACGCTATGGATGGCGCTTGCGGCCATCGTGCTCGACCGGCTCATCGGCGACCCGCCGTGGCCGACGCATCCGGTCATTTTGATGGGGCGGCTCATCAAGCGGCTAGAGGCGCTGCTGCGCCGGGGGGAGCAGGCTGCCCAAGGGGGAGCTCTCCTTGCCGGAGAGGCGGCGGATAACGCGGAGCCAGAAGCCGGACTTGCGGCAACCGGGCAAAAGGAGCCGCGCGAGAAGGCAGGAGCGGACACAGCCGGGGAGGTACAAAGGGCCAACGCAGCCCAGCGGCAAGAAGCGGCCGCAGCCAAAAGGACTCAGGCAGCGGCCGGGGAGTCAGCCGCGGGACAGGCAGCGCAGCGGGATGCCGCGCGAAGCGGCGCTGCGGGCACGGGCGTGCCCTCGCCGGGTCAGCTGCGCTGGAAAGGGGCGCTGCTCGCCACCGTCACGGTGACGGCTTCGGCGGCATGCGCCTTCCTCCTCGTCTGGGCGGCGCGCTGGCTTCACCCTTGTCTCGGCTATGCGGTGAACACATGGCTCATCGCAGCCACGATCGCGATCAAGGGGCTGAAGGATGCCGCCATGCAAGTCTACCGCCCGCTTGCAAGCGGCGACCTGGCTGAGGCGCGCCGCTATACGGGCTACATCGTCGGCCGGGAGACCGCCCGGCTGGAGGAGCGCGAGCTGACGCGGGCGACGGTCGAGACGGTCGCCGAGAACACGGTGGATGCCGTCGTCTCGCCGCTCGTGTTCGCGCTGCTCGGCGGCGCCCCGCTTGCGATGGCGTACCGGGCGGTGAATACGCTCGATTCGATGGTCGGTTACCGGAACGACCGCTATCTCTACTTCGGCTGGGCATCCGCCCGGCTCGACGATGTGCTGAACTGGGTGCCCGCGCGGCTCACGGGCCTGCTCCTGCCGCTCGCCGCCCTGCTGACCCCGCCCGCCTCGGCGAAGCGCGCCCTGGCCTCCGTCCGCCGGTTCGCCCGGCTGCATCCGAGCCCGAACAGCGGCTTCCCGGAGGCGGCGGTCGCGGGGGCGCTCGGCATCGAGCTCGGCGGGCGCAACGTCTACGGCGGCCGCGTCAGCGAGCGGGCCCGGATGGGATGGCCGCTCGAGGAGCTTCAGCGCGGTCATATTGTGCAGACGGTCCGCCTGCTGGTGCGGGTGAGCCATCTGCTCATGGGGGGGATTCTCGGATGGCTCATCCTACTCGCGATCCGCTGAGCGGCTGGCTGGCGGGACTCGTTGCCGCCTTCCAGTTCCTGTCCCGGCTGCCGGTACGGATCCGCCTGACGTATACGGAAGAGGTGTTCCGGCGCAGCGTCGTGTTCTACCCGCTCGTCGGCGCGGTCATCGGCCTCTTCCTTGCGGGTGGAGGGGCACTGGCAGGCTGGGGGCTCCCGCCCTTTCCGTCCGGCGTGTTCGTCCTCGCACTTTGGGTGGGGCTGACGGGAGCGCTCCATCTGGACGGATTGATGGATACGGCGGACGGTCTGCTCAGCCATCGCTCCCGCGAGCGGATGCTCGAGATTATGAAAGACAGCCGCGTCGGCGCCATGGGCGTCATCGCGGGCGTACTTGTGCTCTTGGCCAAAGCTTCGCTGCTCGTCTCCCTGCTCGACCGCGGTTGGGCGGGCGCCGCTCTGCCGCTGGCGTGCGTGCCGGTCTGGAGCCGCTGGTGGATGGTCGCGTCTATCGCCGGCTGGCCCTACGCCCGCGCGGAAGGGGGCGGCATGGGCGGCCTGTTCCGCGGCGTCACGCTGCGGTCGGCGGCGGCGAGCGGAGCGGCCGCGGCGGCGCTCACCTTCGCGCTGCTGCTCGCGGGCGGCTTCGGCGCAGCCCGGGCAGCGGCCGCCGTCTGCGTCCTGGCCGGGCTGACCGCCGCGGCCGGCTGGCTGCTCAACCGCCGGATCGCAGGCCGGCTCGGCGGGCTGACGGGCGATACGTACGGCGCGGTCAACGAGCTGCTGGAGCTAACGCTGCTGGCCGCTCTCGTGTTGCAGACCGGCGTCTGACCGGAAGCTTGGGCAGGTACGCGGCTGCGGCGCTCAGCGCTCCACGCCCTGAAGGGCGGCAATAACGGGCGGCAGCCTGCAAAAGGAGAGACAACTTAATGCTTGAACAATATGGACACGGCGGTGATCTGCTGACCGCAGAAGAAACCTATGGGCTTCCGCGCGAACGAATGCTCGACTTCAGCTCGAACATGAACCCGTTCGGGCCTCCTCCGGCCGTGCGGGAGCTGCTTCCGGCGTATGCCGAAGAGATCATGCGCTACCCGGACCCGGCCTGCCGGGAGCTGCGGCGCAAGCTGGCCGACGTGCACGGCGTGCCGATGGACGCCATCCTCGCGGGCAACGGCGCCGCCGAGCTCATCGATCTGGCGGTCCGGGTCTGGCAGCCCCGGACGACGGCGCTCGCGCTTCCGTCGTTCTCAGAATACGAGGAAGCGGCGAACAAGGCCGGCTCCCGGCTCGTAGGCCTGCAGCTCCGGGCAGAGGCGGAGTTTCGCCTCGAGCCGCATCATCTGGAGGCCGCCAGCGGCAGCGAAGTGGTTTTCCTCGGCCATCCGAACAACCCGACCGGCCGTCTGCTCGATCCGGCGTACGTCGAGACGCTGCTTGAGGCCGGCTGCCGCGTCATCCTGGATGAGGCGTTCCTCGACTTTACGGCGGAAGAGGAGTCGCTGTCGTTCCTCCGCCGGGCGGCCCAAACGCCGTCGCTTATCGTGCTGCGCTCCGTGACCAAGCTGTATGCGATCCCCGGCATCCGCCTCGGCTATGCCGTGGCGCACCCGGAGACGATCGCCGCAATGAGGACGCTCCAAGTACCTTGGTCCGTCAATTCGCTGGCGCAGCGGATCGGCACAGCCGTGCTGGACGACCCTGCGTATCGGAAGCAGCTTGTCGAGTGGCTTCCTGTGGAGCGGGACTGGTTCGCGGGGGAACTGCGGAAGCTCGGGCTCGAGCCGTTTCCGAGCGCGACGAACTATCTGCTCGTCCGGCTGCCGGCGGCTCTCGGGCACAACGCCCGCAGCCTCCAGGCACAGCTCGGCCGCCTCGGCCTGCTGATCCGCGACGCCTCCCGCTTTCCGGGGCTGGACGACTCGTTTTGCCGTCTGGCGATCCGGTTAAGAAGGGAGAACGAGGCACTGCTCGCGGGGCTTCGGCAGGTGCTGGGCCAGCCGGACGGACCTGGGCACCCGCAGGGTGAATAGCCGGACGGCGGTCTGCGGTGCTTCCGGCCCACAGTGCTTACATACATAGAACAGGCGGCGCTTCATGGCGCCCGCAGAAGGAGACGCTCATGGAACCCAAACGACCCGTCGCACGCGGACGGACGATCATGCTGCAGGGAACGGCCTCCGACGTGGGCAAAAGCGTGCTGACGGCGGCGCTCTGCCGCATCTTCGTGCAGGACGGCTGGCGCGTCGCGCCGTTCAAATCGCAGAACATGTCCAACAATTCGTATGTGACGCCCGACGGACGGGAGATCGGCCGCGCCCAGGGCGTGCAGGCGGACGCCTGCCGCATTCCGGCAACGACCGATATGAATCCGATTCTGCTCAAGCCCAAGGGGGAGATGACGTCCCAGGTCGTCGTGCACGGGAGGCCGCTGCGCGATTACGACGCGAGGAGCTACCGGGAGACGTATCTGCCCCAGGCGGAAGGAATCGTCAAAGAAGCGCTTGCCCGCCTGCGCGCCCGCTGTGACATCGTGGTGATGGAGGGGGCCGGCAGTCCCGCCGAGGTCAACCTCAAGGACCGCGATATCGTCAATATGCGGGCGGCTAGCTGGGCGGACGCGCCCGTATTGCTCGTGGGCGATATCGACCGCGGCGGCGTGTTCGCTTCCCTCGTCGGCACGATGGAAATTTTGACGCCGGAGGAGAGGGAGCGCGTCTGCGGCTTCGTCATCAACAAATTTCGGGGCGACGTCTCTCTGCTCACCCCCGGTCTCGAGTGGCTGGAGCAAAAAACGGGCAAGCCCGTGCTCGGCGTCATCCCGTTCCTGCCCCGGATCGGGCTCGAGGATGAGGATTCCGCCTCGCTCGACGGCAAGCTGAAGCAGCGGGCGCCTCGAAGCGCCGAGGCGCTCGATATCGCCGTCATCCGGTTCGCCCGCCTGTCCAACGTGACGGACATCGATCCGCTGCTTGAGGAGGATGATGTGCAGGTGCGCTTTGTCTCGCAGCTCGAGGAGATCGGGATGCCCGACGCGGTCATTCTGCCGGGCAGCAAGAACACGGTGGACGACCTGAAGCTGCTGAAGGAGTCGGGCCTTGCGGACTGGATCGTCGCCTACGCCCGCGGGGGCGGCTCGGTCGTCGGGCTGTGCGGCGGCTACCAGATGATGGGGCAGCGTCTTCTCGACACTCATTTCGTCGAATCGAACGTAGAGCGAATCGACGGACTGGGGCTTTTTCCGACGGAAACGGTGTTTACGCTGGACAAGCGGACAGAGCCGGCGGTCGGCTTCGCCGACTGCTGGGGTGCCGAGCAGGCGTTTCCGATCGAGGGCTATGAGATCCATATGGGCGTCACCCGGTTCCTGTCTCCGGTCGAGCATCCGTTTCTGCTGAGACGGCGCAAGGATGGAGAATGGAGCGACGATTTTTATCCGGAGGGCGTGCTGGGAGAGGACGGCCGGCTGTGGGGGACCTACCTGCACGGCGTTCTGCACAACGACGCGTTCCGGCGCTGCTGGCTCAACCGGCTGCGGACGGCCAAGGGCTGGCAGGCGGCTGAGGGAACGCTCCGCTTCCGCGAGGGCCGGGAGGCGGCTTTCGACCGGCTCGCCCTGCATGTGCGCGAGCATTTGGACGTGGGCCGCATCTATGAGATGATGGGGCTGGCACCCGTGCACCAGCGGGAGACCGCACGGATGCCGGATTCGACTACAAGACGGGAGGGAACCCGATGAACATTTATACGAGAACGGGAGACGCCGGACAGACGGGTGTCATTGGAGGACGCGTCGACAAGGATGACATGCGCGTCGAGGCGTACGGCACGGTAGACGAACTGAACAGCTTCGTCGGCCAGGCGATGGCGGTGCTGACGAAGCATCGGGAATCGTTCGCCGATCTGCTGGGGGATCTGCTCGAGGTGCAGCACGAGCTGTTCGACTGCGGGCACGATCTGGCGCTGCTGCCGAAGGCGGACCGGCCGTACCAGGTGACGGAAGAGATGACGAAGCGGCTCGAGGAGTGGATCGACAAGTACGATGCCGAGACGCCGGACATTACCCGGTTCATTTTGCCGGGAGGGGAGGAAGGCTCTGCGCTGCTGCACGTCTGCCGGACGGTCTGCCGCCGGGCCGAACGGCGGGTCGTGACGCTTGCCAAGACGGAGGAGACGAACCCGGAGGTGCGGCGCTATTTGAACCGGCTGTCGGACTTCTTCTTCACCGTCGCCCGGCTTGCGAATCACCGGCTCGGCCAGCCGGACGTCTCCTATGCCCGCAGTGCGGAAGTGTTCCGCAACCGGCGCAAATGACGTACTATCCGCCGCTGACTTATCGGGTGCCTCCGGAAGACGAAGGAATCTACCTGCGCACGGTACTGCGTTCCCGGATGGGCATCTCGCGCAAGCTGCTGTCCCGGCTCAAGCTGACGGAGCAGGGCATTACCGTGAACGGAATCCGCCGGTATATCGACATCAAGGTGGCCGCCGGCGACCTGGTGGAGGTCCGGATGGAGGAGGAGCAGTCCGACGACATTCTGCCCGAGCCGATGGAGCTGTCCATTCTCTATGAGGACGAGCAGCTGCTCATCGTCGACAAGCCCGCCGGGATGGTCGTGCATCCGACCCACGGCCATTACGTCCACACGCTGGCCAACGGCGTCGTGCACCACTGGCTGGAGCGGGGGGAGAAGGTACGGTTCCGTCCTGTCCACCGCCTCGACCAGGAGACGTCCGGGGTGCTCGCCATCGCCAAGAACCCGTATGTCCATCAGCATATTTCCGAGCAGATGAAAGCCGGAACGGTGGACAAAGACTACCTGGCGATCGTCTACGGCAATCCCGCCCAGGACGCGGGCACGATCGACGAGCCGATCGACCGGGATCCCGAACAGCCGCATCTGCGCATCGTGACGCCTTCCGGCTATCCGGCGGTCACCCATTACCGCGTCGAGCGGAGATTCGGCGTCGCGGCGCTGCTCGCCGTACGCCTGGAGACCGGGCGGACGCACCAGATCCGCGTCCACATGCAGGCGATCGGCCATCCGCTGATCGGGGACAAGCTGTACAAGCCGAGGAAGGGGGCGACTCCGCTCGCCGGCTTGCCGCTGGACCGGCACGCTCTGCACGCCCACCGGCTGGGACTCGTGCATCCGGGCACGGGCGAACGGATGACGTTTACCGCGCCGCTTCCGCCCGATCTGGAAGCCGTTCTCCTTGAAATAGAGGGGCATTCCCAGTAGAATGGATGGACGCGAACACCAGGATACAGAAGGGAACGAAGACAACATGAAGCTGACCTTTTACGGCTATCCCAAATGCGGCACCTGCCGCAGCGCGCAAAAATGGCTGGAAAGCAAAGGCCACGAGCTGGCTTATCATAATGTGTTCGAGGAGGCTCCGTCCGAGGCGGTGCTGCGCGAGCTGGTCGCGCGGAGCGGCCTTACGCTCCGCAAGTTTTTCAATACGTCGGGCGAAGTGTACAAGGAGCTGAAGCTCAAAGACAAGCTGCCGGAGATGAGCGAGGACGAGCAGTTCGCGCTGCTGGCCTCGAACGGCCGGCTCCTCAAGCGGCCCGTCGTGACCGACGGCACGCGAGTGACGGTAGGTTACAAGGAAGAGGAATACGACCGGGTCTGGTCCTAGCGCATTCGCTCGGGAGGGGAGGACTTGCATGACGCCGAACCAGTCTGGCAGCAGAAAGAGCCCTTGGTGGATGGCCGGCGCCGCGACCGCTTTCGTTCTGGCGAAGCTGAAGGCGCTCCTCCCCCTGTTCAAGGTCGGAACGCTGGGCGGCGCGGTGGTGACGATGGCCTTCTCGGTGTGGACCTATACGCTGATCGCCCCCCTGGAGGTGGCCGTCGGCCTTGTCCTCCTGCTGCTCATCCACGAGCTCGGCCATGCCTGGGCCGCGCGGGTCAAGGGGCTTCCGACGACCGCTCCTGTGTTTATTCCGTTCCTCGGGGCGATCATTAACATGAGGCGGCATCCGCGGGACGCCGCCACCGAGGCGTATATCGCCATGGGCGGGCCGCTGGTGGGCTCCGCGGGAGCGGCGGCCGCCTGGTGGATCGGCTTGCAGTGGAAGAGCCCGCTGTTCATCGCGATGGCCTATATCGGGTGTCTGCTCAATCTGTTCAACCTGCTCCCGATCCGCCCGCTGGACGGCGGCCGGATTGTCATTGCGGTCAGCCGCTGGCTGTGGGGGCTCGGCCTGCTGGCGGGACTCGGGCTCATTCTCTATACGCGGTCGTTCTTGCTGCTCTTGCTCTGGGCGCTGTTCGCCTACGAGCTGTACCGCAAACTGCGCATCCGGCGGGGCAAGGGCAAGCTGTTCACGACAAGCGCGTCCTACGAAATTCCGATTAAGCAGCTGGAGGCCGAAGGGGTGGAGCTGCCTGGCCTGCAGCATCGGCAGCCGCTGGACTTCAGCACCTTCTCCGAGCTGGACGGCAAGCAGAGAGTCATCGTCATCTGGGAGAAGATGGGGCTGAGGGGAAGGCTGACTCTGCCCCGGCAGGGATTGATCCGCCGGGCACGGCTGTCCCACGTGGATTACCGCAGCCGGGAATACGGCCGGTTCCTCGTGCTTCGCTGCACGGTCGAGTATGAACCGTATGAGAATGACGCGTATTATGACGTTCCGTTTCGCAGCCGTCTTGCCTTCGGCGCCGTTTATGCCGGCCTCGCGGCATTCCTGGTCTGGATGCTGCTCCTGCTGAATCGGCTGACCGAAACGCTGCCACCTAAAGGATAAACCCGATTATTGACTTGCTTCCTTAATGATCAACGAGGTAAAAGAAAGCCGCTCGCATCAACAGGCGAACGCCCATGGCGTTCGCCTGTCGGTCTGATCGGCGGGGCAAAGGAGTCGAACGACAATGAAGAATTGGAAACCGTCGGCCCGGCTGGAGAAGATGGGCTCGGCTATTTTTGCGGAGGTGGCGGAATGGAAGGCCGAGGCGGCCCGCTCCGGATGGGACGTCATCGACCTCGGCATCGGCAGTCCGGACCAGCCGCCGTCCGAGGCGGTGCGGGAGGCGCTCTCGCGTGCCGTTCGGGATCCGGGTGTCTATGGATATCCGTCGTCGGAGGGCTCCCCGGCTTTTCGCCGCGCCGTGGCGGACTGGTATGCGCACCGGTTCGGCGTGATGCTGGACCCGGAGAGTGAGGTGCTCGCCTTGATGGGGTCCCAGGACGGGCTCGCCCATCTGGCGATGGCGGTCACCGATCCGGGCGACGTCGCGATCGTGCCCGATCCGGGCTACCCGATCTATCAGGCGGGGCTTGAGCTCGCCGGGGTGACGCCCTATCTGCTGCCGCTCACCGCGGAGAACGGTTTTCTGCCCGACCTGGATGGCATCCCCGCCGATGTGGCGCGCCGTGCGGCCTTCCTGCTCTGCAACTATCCAAGCAATCCGCTTGCGGCGACAGCCGGACTCGACACGTTCGAGCGGCTCGTCCGCTTCGCGCGCGACAACGGCGTGCTTCTCGTCCACGACGCCGCTTACAGCGAGATGGCGTTCGACGGCTTTCGGCCGCCGAGCGTGCTGCAGGTGGATGGGGCGAAGGAGGTCGCCGTCGAATTCCATTCCATGTCGAAAAGCTTCAACATGGCCGGCTGCCGGATCGCGCTCGCCGTCGGAAACCGCGACGCGATCCGTGCCTTGCGGACGTTGAAGTCGAATATCGACTACGGCGTGTTCGAGGCGGTCCAGCAGGCGGCCATCGCAGCGATGGAGGAGGACCGCAAGAGCGATCATAACGTCTCGGCTCTCTATGAAGCGCGCAGAGATCTGCTCGTGAACGGATTGCGTGAGGCAGGGTGGGACGTTCCGACACCGAAGGCGACAATGTTCCTGTGGGCGCCTATTCCGGACGGCTGGACATCTCGACAAATTTCCCGGGAAATTCTGGAGGCGGCCGGTGTCGCTGTCATTCCGGGCGACGCGTTCGGAACGAAGGGCGAAGGTTATGTGCGCATCGCGCTCGTCCAGCCGGAGGACAGGCTGCAGGAGGCGGTGGAGCGGCTCGGCCGCGCCATCGCCTCGTGGAGAGAGGCCGGGCGTTGGCCGGCCAAGCGATAGTAACAGCACTCGGCGCAGAGCCAGCGTTTTCTTCCGTAGGCTCCCCGTGGCTGCGAAGGCTGCCGCCCGTTTCCCCGTAACGACAAAAAAGCCCAGCTTGCCGAACGCGGCAGGCTGGGCTTTTTGTCGGGAAGGGGCGGCCGAGGGAGGGGAGGGCGGGGCGTGCGGCAAGCGAAACGCAGCCCGCCCGCCTCTCCCGCTCAGCTGCGTGCCGCGCGCCGGCTGGCGAGCAGAGCGGCGCCATAGGCGGGCGACTGCTGCGACAGATGCAGCTGCAGATGGGGGAACGCTCCGCCCACGATCCGCATGAAGGTCTCGCGGAACGGCACGGCGTGCCCGAAAATCGATCCGGTCATCACCAGGTCGGCCGTCACGAACCAGAGATTCTTGTTGACGAGCGTGATGGCCTGATCGGCCAGCTCGAGCGCCGCCGTCTCAAGAATCTGGCTGGCGGTCTCGTCGCCGGCCTCCGCCGCTTCGATGCACAGGCGGGCGAACGCCGCGATGTCCTTCTTCTTGATGTCTTCCTTATAGATGTAGTCCTTCAGTCCGGTGATGTCTTCGAAGCCGTACGCCTCACAGATGAGCCCCGTCAAGCGGGTGGGCGGCAGCACGCCGTCGTAGCTGCGCATCACGGCCTTGATCGAGGCGAGGCCGATCGCGTATCCGCTGCCTTCGTCCCCGAGTAGATGGCCCCAGCCTCCGACGCGGCAGCTCTGTCCCTCCGGGGTCAGCCCGTACAGGATCGAGCCGGTCCCCGAGACGGCGATCATCCCGGCCTCCTTGCCGAGCGCGCCCATGAGGCCGATCTCGGCGTCGTTCGTAATCCAGACGGGGAAGGAGAGACCGCGCTCCTGCTGGAATTGCTCCAGCATCGTTAGCACCTGCTGCCGCTCCTCCGGCAGCCCGACCCCGGCCAGTCCGAGACAGAGGCCTCCGCACGGAGCGCCTCCGAGCTCGGGACGGGCGAGCGTATCGTCGAGCAGCTCCGCCAGCTGACGAAGCGCGACCGGAAACCCGAGCGCACGCGGGTTGGTCGACGGCCCCGTCAACGAGCAGAGACGCTCCTCCCGATCCCCGAGTGCAACCGCTTCCGTTTTTGTTCCGCCGCCGTCTATTCCAATATATACCGGCATGCCGCACCTCTTTTCGTCGTGATAGAATACAGGAATCCAGCATCGCGTAAGGCCTCGCGGGAGCAGTGCCCGCAAGGGATTGATTACCACAAAGTATAAGGGAAGGGTCTATCCTTGTAAAACAAAATTTTACGGAGAAAAATATTTATTGAAACTTTATTTCACACGAGATATAATAAGGGCGGATGGAAGCGATTGCATGGCTTTCATGCAACAAACATCCGCTGAAGCATAGTCCAGCGTAAAAGTTGGGGGTAGAAAGGTGTGAACGGGGGACTCGTCAGATTAAGGGAAGTACTGGATCAGTTAAATCCCTCGGAAAGGAAGGTGGCGGACTATATCCTCGTCTATCCCGAGAGGATGATCCAGCTGTCCGGCGCCCAGCTGGCGGAGGAATGCAGCAGCAGCCAGGCTGCCATCGTCCGGCTGTGTAAGTCGATGGGCGTCAAGGGCTTTCAGGATTTGAAGCTTAGAGTAGCGGGGGATGTCCAGGAGCAGCGCAAAGACAAGGTTAGCTCCGGATACCAGGAAATCCGTCCTCACGATTCGATCGGAACCATTATTGAACACGTATCCAACAACAACATCCAGTCCATCCGGGATACGGTCAAGATTCTGGACCCCGACGCGGTCGTCCGGGCGGTGGACGCCATCTACGGCGCCAAGCGAATCTTTTTTTACGGTTTGGGTGCATCCAACCTGATCGCCCAGGATGCCCAGCAGAAGTTTCTGCGCATCAACAAGCCGAGCTTCACCTTCGCCGATCCTCACGTGCAGCTCACGTCCGCCGTGACGCTCACTCCGGACGATCTGGCGATCGGCATCTCCTACTCGGGAGAGACGAGACAAGTCATCGCTTCGCTCAAGGCGGCGAAGGAGAACGGAGCCGTCACGATGAGCATCACCAAGTACGGAGCGAGCAAGCTGGCACAGTATTCGGACATTCCGCTGGCGATCTCGTCGACGGAGAACGAAATCCGCAGCGGCGCGATGTCGTCCCGGATTACTCAGCTCAACGTGATCGATATTCTGTACTTGGCGGTCGCGAGCCGGAATTACGAATCCTCGGTGCAATACCTGGATAAGAGCCGGCAGGCGATTCATCAGCTTGAAACCAACATGTAGTCGCTTCCCAATTAAGACTCGGAAGAATAGTTTAGGGGGTTAATGTGGTATGAAAATGGCTAAAAAATCGATGTTAGTGCTTGCTTCCAGCATGCTTCTTGTAACCGCTGCCTGCGGCGGCAAAACCGACAATTCGTCTGGTTCTTCCGCTTCGCCGGCATCCTCTGCGGACGCCGCGAAGCCGGATACGGTCAAGCTGTGGACCTATCCCGTGCACGGCAAGTATGAGGAAGAGCTGAAGCCTCTCCTCGAGGAATTCAACAAGCTCCACCCGAATATCAAGGTCGACTACGAGATGCTCTCCTGGGCGGAAGGCCCCAAGAAGTTCGACGTCGCGCTGAACGCGGGAGACCCGCCGGATCTGTACTTCGGCGGCGCGAGCGGCAACTACGTCAACACCGGTCTCGCCGTAGCGCTCGATCCGTACATGACGCAGGAAATCAAGGACGACTATGTAGCCGGTGCGCTTGACGGCGGCAAGATCGGCGGCAAGCAGTACAGCCTGCCTCTCTATCAGTTCCAATGGGCTTGGGGCGGCAACAAGCGGATTCTCGAGGAAGCGGGCATCGACTGGAAGAAGATCCAGGCGAACGGCTGGACCTGGACTGAGTTCAACGAAGCGGCTAAGAAGCTGACCAAGAAGCTTCCGGACGGCTCCCAGCAGTACGGCCTCGTGACCGACGGACAGAGCCTCGACTTCATGGATCTGGTTACCCGCAACAACAACCTGCCGGAAGTCGTTGATAAGGACGGCAAGTTTATCTGGAACGACGCCCGCATCCTGGATTCCCTCAAGTTCATCGAGAACCTGGTAAAAACCGGCGTTATGCCGAAGGAATCCGCCGCTCTGACCGCTCAGAAGCGGACGGACATGTTCTATGACGGCAAAGCCGCCATCATCTCCAAAGCGATTCCTTACTACGACGTTATGTTCCAGAACCGCGCGAAGGACATCGACGCCGGCAAGATCAAGGGCGAGAAGATCGACTTCGTTCTGCTGCCGGTACCGCACAAGGACGACGCCAAGCCGGTCACTTACATGGGCGCGCAGGGCTACGTCATGTTCAACCAGAAGAACGACAAGGGCGAGCAGCACCGCAAAAATGCGTTCCTGCTGATGGAATTCCTGAGCGGTGCGAAAGCCGGCAACTCCTCCAACGAGCTGTGCCTGCCGTTCGTCCGCAAGTCGCAGGCCAAAGCGTTTGAAGGCAAAGGCCTCGCGAATCCGATCAACAAGACCGCTTCCGAAACGATGGCCAAATATGCTTCCCAGCCGATCGACCTGATGATCAGCACCGACAAAGCGGCTCAGCTGAAGCAGTTCAAGGACCAAGTCGAGAAGCCGAACTTCCAGGCGCTCCTCGCCGGCGAGAAAACAGCCGAGCAGGTTGCCGAGGAGTTCAAGACGAAAGGCGCTCAAATCTTAAGGTAATCCAAGCGCAGAACCGCAGGAGGAGAGCCGGAGGCGGACCGCCTTCGGTTCCACCCCGCGGATCCGTCAGGGCACGAAAGAAAAAATGGGAGCAGCACCCGCTTCCCATTTTTCTTTTTTCCTCTGACCCGCACCCGCATAAGCAAGCAATGCACCTGAAAGGAGGATCGTCATGCAGCTGGCGACCGCTAAACCGAAACCGACTCCACCGGCTTACCGCCGCTTCTTGCGAGACTACGGATGGGCCTACCTGTTCATACTCGCCCCGGTTCTGCTGTTCTTGGTCTTCACGCTCTATCCTGTCATCTCGGCCTTCATCATGAGCTTCCAGAAGTACAACATCATGAAGTCCAAGTGGATCGGCTTCGACAACTACACCTATATGTTCCAGGACGACATCTTCTGGAAATCGATCAAGAACACGGTGATCTTCACCCTAGCGACCGTGCCGATCAACATTATCATTACGTTTATTCTGGCCTTCTTCATCTTCCAGATGAAATCGCGGTGGCAGACGTTCTTCAAGGCGACGCTGTATCTGCCAAGCGTCGCGTCCGGCGTCACAATCTCGCTCGTCTGGCTGGCCATGTTCGACCCGACGTCGTCGGGCCTCTTGAACACCTTCCTCGGCTGGTTCGGCATCGATCCGGTCATCTGGCTCGGCCAGTCCAAGACCGCGCTCTTCTCGCTCATCCTGATGAGCTACTTGGGCTCTCACGGCAGCGGGATCATTCTCTACCTGGCCGCGATGGGCGGCATTCCGAAGTCTCTCTACGAAGCGGCGGATATTGACCACGCGAGCGGCTGGACGCAGTTCACCAAGATTACATGGCCGCTGCTCAAGCCGACGACGCTCTACCTTCTCGTTACCGGCGTCATCACCTCGTTCCAGGTGTTCATCAGCGTCTATATGATGACCCAGGGCGGTCCCAACTTTGCTACGACTACAATCGCCTATCTCATTTACGAGTCGGCGTTCGTTTTCTACGACTTCGGTCTGGCCTCCGCGCAATCATTCGTCCTGGCGGCCTTCATCATTATCGTATCGGTAGTTCAATTCAAATTCTTCTCGTCGGATGTCGAGTACTAGGGAGGGACAGACACCATGCAGCAAAAATCCAAAGTGGTCTTGGTCGGCGTCGCGACGTTTGTCCTGCTGATCTGGGCACTCATTACCATCATCCCGCTCTACTGGATGATCATCGGATCGTTCCAGGATTCGGCCGCATCGGCCTCGTTCAATCCCAGATTCATTCCGGATTCGTGGTCCATCGCGCCGTATGAGCGGTTCTTCAACAAAACCAACGCATTCCGCTGGCTGTTCAACTCCCTGTTCGTCTCCGGGGTGCTGACGGTGACGAACGTGTTCCTGGCCTCTCTAGCCGGCTATGCGTTCGCCAAGCTGAAGTTTCCGGGGAACAAATCGGTCTTCTGGATTCTGCTCAGCACGATGATGATTCCGTCCCAGGTAACGCTTATTCCGCTGTATGTCCTCATCATCAACATCTTCAGCTTGGGAGACACGTATACGGCGATCATCCTGCCGTCCCTCGTCACGGTCGGCAACATCTTCCTGATGAAGCAGTACATGTCCTCGCTTCCGACCTCGCTCATTCACGCGGCGCGGATCGACGCATGCAGCGAGTTCGGCATTTTCTACAAGATCATTCTGCCGATCGCCAAGCCCGGGCTGGCGGTGCTTGCCATCTTCACGTTCGTCGCCCAGTGGAATGAATTCTTCTGGCCTCTCCTCGTCACGAGAAGCAGCAGCATGAGAACGATCCAGGTCGGTCTGGCCAGCTTCAAGTTCGCCGAGTCGACGGATTATGGCGCCATTATGGCGGGTGCGACCGTCGGAGCTTTGCCAATGATCATCCTATTTTTCGCATTACAGAAGTACTTCCTGCAGGGCATTACCGTCGGGGCAGTGAAAGGCTAGAAGGGGGAAGACGAGATGGCACGCGTAGTATTCAACAATGTACGCAAGGAATTTGTAGACGAGAAAAAAGGAACCTTCACCGCCGTGGAGAACTCCGAATTCGTCATTGAAGATAAAGAATTCGTCGTATTCGTCGGTCCGTCCGGCTGCGGCAAAACCACCTCCCTGCGTATGATCGCGGGACTGGAGAGACAAACGAGCGGGGACATCATCATCGGCGACCGGATCGTGAACGACCTTCATCCGAAGGATCGCGACATCGCGATGGTGTTCCAGGATTACGCGCTCTATCCGCACATGACCATTCGGGAGAACCTCTCCTTCGGACTGAAGAACCTGAAGAAGAGCAAGGCCGAGATCGAGCAGCAGGTGAAGCAGGCTTCGTCCATTCTCGGTCTCGACGAGCTGCTCGAGCGCAAGCCGCGCGAACTGAGCGGCGGACAGCGGCAGCGCGTCGCGGTCGGCCGGGCGATCGTCCGGAACCCGCAAGTCTTCCTGTTCGACGAGCCGCTCTCTAACTTGGACGCCAAGCTGCGGATCCAGATGCGTGTCGAGCTCGCCGAGCTGCACAAACGGCTGGGAGCGACGATCGTCTACGTCACCCACGACCAAGTCGAGGCGATGACGCTCGGCGAACGGATCGTCGTCATGAGCAACGGCATCATCCAGCAGATCGCGCCGCCGACCGAGCTGTACAACAAGCCGAACAACATGTTCGTCGCCGGCTTCATCGGCTCGCCCGCCATGAATTTCATGGATGCGACGATCGAGAACGGCAAGGCGTTCGTGGAGGGCGCCCAGATCGCACTGCCGCAGGCGGTTGCAGACGGGCTGAAGAGCTACGAAGGCAAGAAGATCATTGTCGGCATCCGTCCGGAGCATCTGTACGGCGAAGAATTCGCCCACACAGTCTCCAAGGAGCATACAATGGATGTAACGGTTCAGGTAATTGAGAACCTCGGAGCGGACAATCTGCTGTACTTCAAGGTCGGCTCGCGGATGGTTACCGCCCGCGTGCATCCGGAAACAATCGCCCGTCTCGGCGAACGCAAGAGACTGGTCATCGACATCAGCAAGCTGCACTTCTTCGATCCAGAGACCACCCAGCGGATCGCATTGTCATAACAGAAAGGTGTGAAGGTCCCATGCGCAAATTGCACGAAATCGTGGCGAACACAGCGAAGGCGGTCTACCGGGAGATTATCCCGGTTGCCCTGTTCAGCATCGTCAGCTCGCTCATCCTGGTGCCGGTCGTCTTCTTCCTGCCGTTAGGGCTGGCGCTCGCGCTTCTGCCGCTCGTTTACATGCCGCTTCTGCTCGGCGTATTCGATGCGAGCCACCGGATGCTGGAAGGAGAGAAGGGACGGGTGAAGCACGTCCTGAAGGGAGCAGCGAAGCATTTCGGTGCGGGCCTCGTCTTCGGCCTCGGCATCGCACTGTTCGCCCTCATCCTCTACTCGTCGTGGTGGTATTACGGCTCCGGCAAAGGCATGATCGCTTTCGGAGTCGCCATCTTCCAGACGTATTTCGTCGCCATGGTGATCGTCTCTCAGGTTTATGCGCTGCCGCTGGTCGTGCAGCAGAAGGTCGGCATCTTCCGCGCGATGGGACAGAGCGTGAAGCTGTTCGTATCCAAGCCGGGCTATACGTTCGGCGTGTTCTTTCAGCTGGTCAGCCTGACGGTGATTCTGGCGGTAACGGTGGTCGGCTTCGCCTTCCAGTACGCTGGCATCGCAGGCATTTATCTCAATATGGCAACCCGCAACCTGTTCCCCGAGGATGAGAAGGAAGAGGAAGGCGTACGGGAGCCAGAATGGACGCTGACGGACCGCAGCTTCGGGTTCGCCGGCAAGGAGGCGTGAGAGAAATGACGATGGCAGCAAGCAAGGTATGGACAGGGGCCGACCGGCTCCGGCAGCAGGAGCCGGCTGAGCTTGCCGGCAAGCGGATCGGGCTTCTCACCAACCCGACCGGGAGAACGGCCGATCTTCTATCGGTCGTCGATGTATGTGCGAGCCTGCCTACGGCTCGCCTGACGGCGTTATACGCCTGCGAGCACGGTATTAACGGAGAACGGCAGGCCGGCGTCACGTTCGAGGACGAGACCGACGAGCGGCTGGGCATTCCGGTGTACAGCCTGTACGGCAAGACCAGGAAGCCGACCGGCGACATGCTGGAGGGGATTGACGCCCTTATCTTCGATATCCAGGACCTGGGCGTCCGGTTCTATACGTACCTGTCCACCCTCGTCTATGCGATGGAAGCGTGCGCCGAGCACGGCAAGGAGCTGATCGTACTCGACCGCCCCAATCCGCTCGGGGGCGTCGTTTGCGAAGGGGGCTTTCTGCAGGACGGGTACCAGTCGATGGTCGGCGCCTGGCCGATTCCGTTCCGCACGGGACTGACCATCGGGGAATTCGCCCGTTACCTGAATGACCAGCTGACCAAACCGGTACAGCTGACTGTGCTTGCCATGGAGGGCTGGACGCGCGGAATGGAGTACACGGACACAGGCTTGCCGTGGATCTTTCCGTCCCCCAATATGCCGACCATGGATACGGTGCGCGTCTATTCAGGCAACTGCCTGTTCGAGGGCACGAATCTGTCCGAGGGTCGCGGCACGACCAAGCCGTTCGAGCTCATCGGCGCTCCCTGGCTGGACGGCCAGGCGCTCAGCGACCGGCTGAACGCGCTCGGGCTTCCGGGCGTCGGGTTCTGCCCGATGTATTTCACGCCCACCTTCTCGAAGCACCAGGGAGCGATCTGCGGCGGGGTTCATCTGTTCGTGACCGACCGGCAGACGTACCGTCCCGCCGAGACGGCGCTTCATATGCTGAAGGCGATTCAGCAGCTCCATCCGGACGACTTCGCCTGGCTGCCGCCGTTTAAGGAAGGCCGTCCCTGCTTCATCGATCTGCTGACCGGCAGCGACCTCGTGCGGACGCAGCTGCACACCGAGGGAGGCCTCGAGCGGATCATCGAGCTGTGGAGGCGCGACGCCGAGGAGTGGAGCCGCACCAGACAGCCGTATTTGCTCTATGGAGAGGAGTAACCCGATGGACATCCGGTCAATGTCGCTGGAGGAGAAGGTCGGCCAGCTCGTGCTGTGCGGCTTCTCCGGCACCGAGGTCTCCGCCGAGATCCGCGCGCTCATCGCCGAGCGCCGGATCGGCGGCGTTATTTATTTTGCGCGCAACGTGGCGTCGCCCGGGCAGGTCGCCGCCCTGAGCGAAGAACTGCAGGGCGAGGCGGCTGCCTCGGGCACGCTGCCGCTGCTCGTGACGATCGACCAGGAGGGCGGGATGGTCGCCCGGCTAACGGAGGGCGTGGCGCTATTCCCGGGCCAGATGGCGATAGCCGCCGCGGGCCGCCCGGAGCATGCTTATACGGCGGGCTTCCTCACCGGGCGGGAGCTGCGGGCGCTCGGCATCAACCTGAACTTTGCGCCGGTGCTCGACGTGAACAACAACCCGGCGAACCCGGTCATCGGCGTCCGCTCGTACGGCGAATCGCCCGAGCTCGTGGCAGCCTACGGTGCGAATGCGATCCGCGGCCTGCAGGATGCGAATGTGGCGGCGACGGCGAAGCATTTTCCGGGACACGGCGACACCAACGTGGACTCTCACCTCGATTTGCCGGTCATTCCGCACGACCGCGAGCGGATCGAACGGGTGGAGCTGCCGCCGTTCATCCGGGCCATCGCGGAAGGCGTGGACGCGATCATGTCGACGCATATCCACTTTCCGGCCTACGAGTCGGGCGGCCTGCCGGTCACGCTGAGCCGCGCCGTCCTGACAGGGCTGCTGCGCGAGCGGCTAGGCTACGAGGGCGTCATCATGACCGACTGCATGGAGATGCACGCCATCTCCAAGCGGTACGGCACGGTAGAGGCTGCCGTCATGGCCGTCGAGGCCGGAGCCGACGCGGTGCTCGTCAGCCATACGCATGAGCTGCAGACCGGCGCGATCGACGCGCTGCTCGCGGCGGTGCGGTCCGGCCGCATCTCCGAGGCGAGCATCGACCGCTCGGTCGAGCGGCTGCTTGCGCTCAAGGAGCGGCGTGGCATTCTGAGAGCCGAAGAGGCGGGCGCGGAAGCCGAAGCCGGGCAAGCGGACGATTGCGGCCCGGCGGAGCGTGAAACGGCCGCAGGCGCGGAGGCGCCCGCTGCGGAAGCTCCGCTGCCGCTGGGCGAGGTCGGCTGCGCCGAGCATCTGGCGGCGGCCCGCGCGATCAGCGAGGCGAGCGTGACGCTCGTCAAGGATGCCGGCGGCCTGGTGCCGCTGCCCGCGGGCGCCGGGACGCTCGTCATCGGCGTCTCGCCGGAGGCGGTCACCGTCGCCGACGACGAGCTGGCGGCGCCGCTGTCGCTCGGCCGGGCGCTGCGGGAAGCCGGCGTCCCGGCGGAGGAGCTCGCCGTCGCGATGGCGGATATCGCTGCCCGCCGTGAGGAGCTGCTGGAGCGCGCGGCGCAGGCGGAGCGGCTCGTCGTCGCGACGTACAACGCGTACTTCCAGCCGGAGCAGGCTGAGCTGGTCCGCGCGCTGCAAGCGCTCGGCAAGCCGCTCGCCGTCGTCGCGCTGCGCTGCCCTTACGACCTCCTGACATTCCCGGAGGTCGGCACCTACCTGCTCGCCTACGAGAGCCGGCCGCTCGCTCTGGCAAGCGCCGCACGGGTGCTGGCGGGCGGGATTCCGCCGCGGGGCACGCTGCCGGTGACGATCGGCGAGTACGCCGCAGGGGGAGGGATCCGGAGATGATCGGTTCCCTCTCCTCCAAGCCGAGCAAGCTCGTAGTGGGCCTCATGTCGGGCACCTCGCTCGACGGCATCGACGCGGCGGTCGTCCGGATCGACGGCGCAGGAGACGCATCGCGTATCGAGCTCGTCCAGTTCGCTACGGAGCCGTACGACGACGCTCTCCGCGAGAAGCTGAAGGAGCTGTGCACGCCCGACCGCTCCGGCACCGACCGCGTCTGCGCGATGAACTTCCTGCTTGGTGCCCGGTTCGCGGACGCGGTGCGCAAAGTCGTGGCCGAAGCGGGACTGGCGCTTGCGGACATCGACCTCGTCGCGAGCCACGGCCAGACAATCTGGCACATCCCCGAGGACGATGCGAACGATCCGTACCTCGTTCGCTCGACGCTTCAGATCGGCGACCTGTCGGTCATCGCCAAGGAGACCGGCCTGCCGGTCGTCGGCGATTTCCGTACCGCCGATATGGCGGTTGGCGGACAGGGGGCGCCGCTCGTGCCGTACGCGGACTTCATCCTGTTCCGGGATCCGGTCCGCGGGCGTATCGCGCAAAACATCGGCGGCATCGGCAACTGCACCGCAATTCCCGCCGCCGGCCGCCCGGAGGAGGTCATCGCTTTCGATACCGGCCCCGGCAACATGCTGATCGACCAGGCGGTTTACCAACTGTCCGGCGGCCGCAAGACGTACGACGACGGCGGGGCCTGGGCGGCGGAGGGCAAGGCGGATGCGGCGCTCCTCGAAGAGATGCTGCGCCATCCGTACTTCCGCCGGCCGCCCGCCAAGACGACGGGCCGCGAGGCGTTCGGCAAGGCGTACGCCGCCGAATGGCTCGGCCGTGCCGCGGCCGTCGGCTTGTCGGCGGCGGATACGGTCGCCACGTTCACAGCGTTCACCGCTCGCTCGATCGCAGACGGCTACCGGGACTTCGTCTTCCCCGCGATGGCCGTCCAGGACGTCATCGTAAGCGGCGGAGGCATGCATAACGCGACGCTGCTGCGCATGCTCGCGGAGCTGCTGCCCGATCAGACGATCGGCCGCTCGGATGCGATGGGAATCTCGGGGGACGCCAAGGAAGCGATGATCTTCGCTCTCTTCGCGAACAACTTGATCCACGGCATTCCGAACAACCTGCCGGCGGCGACCGGGGCGTCGCGGGAAACCGTGATGGGCAAGCTGGCACTGCCTTAAGCTGCAGGCAGGCGCATGCGAGGCCGATGCCCGGTCAAGCGACTCGGACCGCCGAACGCCGACGCTGCAGGTCGAGCGCTGATCGGACCATCGAACGCCGCCGCTTCGAGCGGCGATGCGGCTCCTCGGCCGAGCGGTGCTCACCCTCGTTACTACCTGTTCAAAGCCCGCCGTCCCAGGACGGCGGGCTTTTTGTTTGCTAACGGCAGGCGGAAGGCCCGGCCCCGCTTTCTCGTCTCATGCCGCACCGGCCAAGACCGGACGGGGGACCGTCGAGCACCTCCGGCTCGACCGTTTTGGATGGATACTCGGAGATTCGCCGGAAGGGTCGTGCCTTTTTGGCCGAGCCTTGTTATAATAAGTCCGTTCCCAGTATGGAAAAAGTGGGTGTGTAGCAGTGAAAGAATACGCTAGCGTTATGGGAATTCCATTCCCCAAGCTGACATTCGAGAAAGCCGTTCACATATTGGAGGAGGTCATTGACCGGCCTTACGAAAAGCTGTTTCATGTCATTACGGTTAATCCCGAGATCGTCATGTCCAGCCAGCACGACAAGCGGCTGCGCGCGATTGTCGACGAGGCCGGGCTGATCACGGCGGACGGCATCGGCATCGTCAAAATATCGCAGGTCAAGGGCAATGGCCTCCCCGAGCGGGTGACCGGCTACGATATGATGATGCGGCTGCTCGAGACCGGCAACCGCAAGGGTTGGTCGTTCTATCTGCTCGGCTGCGACGAAGAGACGAGCGTCAAAGCGGCGGAGACGATCCGGGAGCGCTACCCGAACGTCCGCATTGCAGGCAGACGCAACGGCTTCTTCAAGCCGGAGGATGACGAAGCGATCGTGCGGGACATTCAGGCGGCCAGACCCGACGTTCTGCTCGTGGCGCTCGGCGCGCCGAAGGCGGAGGAGTGGATCTACCGCTACAAAGCGGAGCTGCCTGCCAAGCTGGCGATGGGCATCGGTGGCAGTCTGGACGTGCTCGCCGGCAAGGTGAAGCGGGCACCCGTCTTCTGGCAGAAGGCGAACTTGGAATGGCTGTACCGGCTGCTGAACCAGCCTTCCCGCTGGAGACGGCAGCTCGTGCTGCCGAAGTTTGCGGTTCGCGCGCTGCTGTACAAGGAAGAGAAGGAGCGCTAATCGCCCCGAGTCGGTGTGGAGCCGCCTGCATATGCAGGCGGCTCTTTGGCGCGTACGGAAGCAAAGCCTGGCGCCACAGGCAGTGAGCCATTGTAGGCGGTGGGCCGCATGGGAGAGAGAGATGCTCGCGAAGAGCCACTGGGAGATCGGGAAGAACGATATCCGAATAAAAAAAGAGAAAGTTCGCTACTTTGTGATTTTTATCACAGCACAGGGAGCAGACTTCCTATATAGTAAAGACATGGAAGACAACGACTTTCCTAGACGCTCTACAACATGTGAAAACATTCACCAAGTCCACGATTGGATCGGGCTGTGAGGGACCCGAAGCAAGCGGAGCACCATCCGGACTCGCCAAGATCCCGCCTCTAACCGGAAGAGCGCGCGGCACCGGCAGAAAGACGTTGTCCGAATCAAACAAGGAGATGGTTAACATGATGAAATGGCTGAGAGAAAACCGCTACGCGGCCGGGTTGCTGCTGTTCGTAAGACTGTACCTCGGTTACGAATGGATGACCGGAGGCTGGCATAAATTGACCGGAGGCTTCGACGCCACCGGCTTCCTGAAAAACGCTGTAGCCAACCCGGTCGCCGATAAGGCGACGAAAGAACTCGTCTACCCGACCTTCCACGCGTTCCTGGAAACATTCGCCCTGCCGAACGCCAAGCTGTTCAACTTCCTGATCCCGCTCGGTGAATTCCTCGTCGGACTCGGCCTTCTCCTCGGCTGTCTGACCGCCGCGGCCGCCTTCTTCGGGCTCCTGATGAACTTCATGTTCCTGTTCGCGGGCACCGTAAGCACGAACCCTTGGCTCGTCCTCCTCGGCGGTATCGTCTTCATGGCCGGCATGAACGCAGGCAAATTCGGCGTCGACTTCTACCTGATGCCTTACCTGAAGACCGTATGGCGCAAGCTGACCCACGCCAAGGACGAAGGCGGCAAGCCCGCCGGCAAAACCGGAACGCCAGCCCACGCGTAACGCGTCGCCATCCTGGAATCGGATAGCGCAGCATCCGCAACATTCACGATCCCCGCGGCTTGACTCCTCGGCAGTCGCCCGATCCGACAGCAAGCCTGCTTGGCCGTCAGTCGTCAACGAATCACCGGCAGCGAAAAGCCGGATCCGGTCAATCCGGCCCTCCCGCTCCGCGTGGATGGTCAAGCGATCCGCCCTTCTCCCTCCGCCCGCCCCCTCCGAGGGGGACCGCCTTCCCGGCCGCCCGGCCGTGGGGAGGCGGTTTTTTTGTGCTTGGACGCGTGCCGACGGCAAGTGTGCCCGGCGGGACGTGCTCGCGATACGGCCAGTCGTCTCCTCGAGAACGCCGGTAAGCTGCGCTAGCGGTTCCTTACGGGGCCGCCATCTCTCCTAGGCAAGTATGGTATACTGGAAGAAACGCTAGTTTAGGAGAGAATGCAGTGAACGAGACGACAACTTCCCGCCATACCGTGCTTCTGGTCGACGGCATGGCGCTTCTATTCCGGGCTTATTACGCCACTTCGTCGAGCGGGTATATCATGAAGACGAGCGCCGGTCTGCCCGTTAACGCGGTGTACGGCTTTGTGCGCTATTTTTTGGACGCTATTCATACCTTTGCGCCTTCCCATGTCATCTGCTGCTGGGATATGGGGAGCAAGACGTTCCGCACGGAGCAGTTCGACGGTTACAAGGCGAACCGAGGCCAGCCGCCGGAAGAGATGATTCCCCAATTCGACCTCGTCAAGGACGTCGTTGCCAGCTTCGGTGTCACCAATGTCGGCTTCGCCGGCTTCGAGGCGGACGACTGCATCGGCACGCTCGCGACCCTTTATGGACAGGAGCATGACGTGCGCGTCCTGACGGGCGATCACGATATGCTTCAGCTCGTCAGCGAAAGCATCCATGTCATTATCATGAAGAAGGGCTACTCCAACTATGCCGTCTATACGCCGGCCGCGCTGCTCGAGGAACGCGGCCTTACGCCCGCGCAGATCGTCGACTTGAAAGGGTTGATGGGAGACACGAGCGACAACTATCCCGGCGTGAAGGGGATCGGCGAAAAGACGGCCGTCAAGCTGCTCCTCGAATACGGCTCGATCGAGGGGATTCTGGATAACCTCGAATCGCTCCCCAAGGGCGTCCGCACCAATATCGAAACCCAGCTCGACATGCTGCACCTGTCGCGGGATCTTGCCCGCATCCGCTGCGACGTCCCGCTGGTCTGCGCCATCGAGGACTGCTGCTGGGCGATGGACCGGCACCAGGTTATCGCGAAGTTCGAGGAGCTGGAGTTCAAGGGACTGATGAAATTAATCGGCTAGGCTCGCCGCTCTGCGCCCGCCGACTGCCTGCGCAAGCAACAAAACGACCCTGCAAGCCCGAATGGGAAGCAGGGTCGTTTTTTTGTTCTCCGAACTTTCCTGTTTCGCTATCGTCAAGCTTGCCGAACTCTGTGGAATCCGAAAGCTGCAAGGTTTGTCGCAGGCAAGTTCCTGCTACCCATAACGGCGGCATGGATCTCGTGGAAATGTTATGTCCGAGGTGGTTGACACCGCAGGGGGAACGGGAGTATTTTATGACTACGGGTCATAAAATGACTAACGGTCATAAATTTCGTGCGGGTCTGACGGGGCCTATTCTAGTTCGCATTTCTAACATAAATTTTAGTCAAAAGAGGTCTCCACATGTTAAGAGAACAAAGAAAAGAAGAATTGAAAAAACGGATTTTCGCCACTTCCCTGCAATTGTTCAGAAAAAGGGTTCGAACGGGTGACCGTCGACGAGATTACCCAAGCTTGCGGGATTGCCAAAGGAACGTTCTACAATTATTTTCCGAGTAAAGATACGATCTTGCTTCATTTAGGAAACTACCAGATGGAAGTTGTTCATCAAGTGATTAGTCGCATGTCGAATTTGCCCGGCATGAAGGAACGTTTACTAGCCATATTCAAAGAGCTGTTCGTTTATCTGGAAGACAATCGCGATCTGGCAAAAGTCGTATACTTTGAACTCTTCCGTTCGCAAATGCTCATGGAGCAGGAAGGCAAACAAGTCAAAGCCTTTCAAGCTGCACTGCTTCCCATTATGAAGGAAGGCATTGCTTTAAAGGAATTAAAAGGACACATGGACCCGGAAAGCTTGTCGTCCCTTTTGATTTCCATCTATTTTCAAACCGTTATGAATTGGCTCTCATTCCCCGATCAGGTTCAGAATCCGGTTTCGATGTTCCTGGACCAATTTGAGATGGTTTGGGAAGGAATTGGAGTGAGCAAGAAGGGAGGATAGATGGGATGGCAAACATCGCGATCATAGGCGGAGGAATCGGCGGGTTATGTACGGCCTTTGCGTTACAGCAGGGAGGACATGACGTTACGTTGTATGAAGGCGCAGCCATGTTTCCATTACCGGGAGCGGGCCTCGGGGTTGGTGCAAACGCGCTGAGAGCTTTAGATAGGCTGGGTCTAAAAGAGCCAATGATGGAACATAGCAAAATTTTGCGCAAAATGATCATTCTATCCGATAAAGGGGCGGTCATAACCGAAACGGATTCGCTTCTAGTCAGCGAACGGTTCGGTACGGATAATGTCACGATCCATAGAGCAGACCTGCTGCTTGTCCTCAGGAATGCGTTAAAGCCTGGAACGATCGTCTTCAATAAACGATGCGTGGATTTCGTGCAGGAACAAGACGGTGTGAACGTTTCGTTCGAAGATGGAGAGACCATCCGCGCGGATGCCGTAGTGGCTGCGGATGGGATAGGCTCCCTGTTCCGCAGAACGTTAGTGCCGGGTTCTACACCAAGATATGCCGGCTATACGTGCTGGCGGGCCGTCATCTCTGACCCCGGAATCGGGATCGATGATCATGTGGCCACGGAAACATGGGGACCTAAGGGACGATTTGGCATTGTTCCGCTTGCCGGCGGACAAATCTATTGGTTTGCCTGCGTGAAAGCGAAGGCACGTGATCCGCAGATAGCAAAGTATAGGATAAACGAGCTGCTCTCAATCTTTAAGGATTATCATAGGCCGATTCCACAGATCATCCAAGCAACCGATGACGCGTCGCTTATCCGCAACGATATTTTGGATATTAAGCCGATCCCGCACTATGCGTTTGACCGGATTGTCCTGCTCGGAGATGCAGCCCATGCGACCACCCCCAATCTGGGGCAAGGAGCCGGGCAAGCGATGGAGGATGCCTACATATTGGCGAGATGCTTGGAGACTGCCAGGGATATGGCCACAGCATTTAAGGAATACGAAAGAAAACGGTTAGACCGTACAGCGAAAATTATCAAAATGTCTAATCAAATCGGCCAAATCGCTCAGCTTGAAAACAAATGGCTCATTCTATTAAGAAATGCCGTCTTAAAGCAAGTTCCTCCATCGGTGAGCATGAAACGATTTGAGTTCTTATATGATGCCGATTGGGATTGAGGATATGGGAGACATACTCAATACGGAAGCCGAAGAAGAAACCGCGTCCCCTGATTCAACTGACTTTCGACTTCGATTGTCCCCCGGTTGCCCCATCCGTTCATGGCCGGGTCGCCTGTTCCAGCTTCGCCAGATACTGAAACGCCTCCTCGTTCGACTGGCCGCACATCTCCTCGGAAGGAGCGAGCGAACCGCACACCGGCGGCCGTTCCGGTCGCCCGAAGAGGCGGCACCGGTTGTCGTCGGTCAGCTGGACGCAGCGGACGCCGGCCGGCTTGCCGCCGGGCATGCCGGGGATGGGCGAGGAGATGGACACCACGATACAGCAAGCCGCACAGCCTGTCCGACATTCCATCGGCCTCTCCTCCATTCGTTCCGTTCTAGCGGACAGCTATGCCGGAAGCGCTTCTTGCCGGCTCGGCCGCAAATGCCTAGTAATTCCTTTCAGTATAGCACATACCTCTTTCCGGCCTTACACATCCTACCAATGGGTCCATCCGTTGGTAAGATTCCGGCGTCGGCAGAACGGGTAAAAAACAGATAAGATTTCGCTTTAAGGGCAGACTCCGCCTATCTGAGCGGAGCTGCGCTGGAGTCGGTACGCTGTTGCCATCCGTGGAAAAGACGGCACTCCACTTTTTTGCGAAATGGGCGGACGGAGAGGAGGCGGGACAATTGTTTATTCTTATTTACTTTGTCATCGTGTTTCTAGTCGTCGAGATCTCCACGGTGCTTTTGGTGTATACGGGGCTCGAGAAGGAGGTTTCCCGCTTCCAGGCGCTGTCCCTGCTCACGGGTACGGGATATACGACCAAAGAAGCAGAACTCATCCTCCGGCATCCGCTGCGGCGGAAAATTGGAGGCTTCCTCATTCTGTTCGGCGCGTTCTCGCTTGCGGTCGTTATCTCTGCGCTCAGCAATATCCTTGCGGAACGGTCGGGCCTCCGCACGATAGGAATCGCCGCGGTCGTGCTCGCTCTCCTGCTGGCCCTTCTGAAAATGAGGCGGATTCGCATCCCGCTCATCGGCAAGCTCCACGACCATCTGCAGCAGGATTTTGAGCCGAGCGAGCTGCCGGTGCAGGAGACGATGTATCTGTCGGAGGACGATCTCTATACGATCATTCATTTGTACGAGGGTTCCTCCTGCGTCGGTAGCCGGGCAGACAGCATCTTCCCGGCCAGTGAGGACATTCAGCTTCTGTACCTCCAGAGAGGGGACGTCAAGATTCGCATGGGCCGGCTGGAGGAAGAGCTCGCGTCCGGAGATATGCTTCATTTGTACGGGAACAAGGAGACGATAGAGCGCAAATTTCGTGACGAGATCAACCGCCTCAAGGAACAGACGGAGAACGAATCCAAAGTGATTGGCCTTGAGGAGTGAACGGAGGTATTGCTTCCGTGTGGCGGCAAACGGGTTTCGATTATGCCTCTGGGGGAGGATCGGGTGTTGGCCGGCGCGCGGTTTTGGGCGGCTGGGTGGAGAAGACGGGGAGCGCTTGGGAGGATGCAAACGGGAAGAAGAGCGGCCGGATGGGCCGCATTTTTTGTGCGCGTTTAGGACTGACGGTTCTCTCAAGACCGCAGCCAGCTGTTCGGCAGCAGCCCCGGTTGTCGGACATTGCCAGAATAGGAAATGTTCAATTCGGACAAAACGTGATACAATTTAAAGCAATGAAGCGCTAAGGACCGGAAGCCCCGGTTGCGATAGAGCTCCGTTCACGTTCTTGCTCTCATTTTATTTCTTATTCAATAAGGTAGGAGGATTTGCCGTATGTCTAAACCAGTCAAAATGCGCAGCGACATGATCAAAAAAGGCTTCGACCGTGCGCCTCACCGCAGCTTGCTGCGCGCCGCGGGCGTCAAGGAAGAGGATTTCGACAAGCCGTTCATCGCGGTCTGTAACTCGTATATCGACATCGTTCCGGGTCACGTGCATCTGCAGGAATTCGGCAAAATCGTCAAGGAAGCAATCCGCGAAGCGGGCGGCGTCCCGTTCGAATTCAATACGATCGGCGTCGACGACGGCATTGCCATGGGCCATATCGGCATGCGGTACTCGCTGCCGAGCCGCGAGATTATCGCCGATTCGCTCGAGACGGTCGTCGCGGCCCACTGGTTCGACGGCATGGTCTGCATCCCGAACTGCGACAAGATCACTCCCGGCATGATGATGGGCGCCCTGCGCGTCAACATCCCGACGATGTTCGTCAGCGGCGGACCGATGAAAGCGGGCAAGGACAGCAATGGACGTTCCATCTCGCTTACCTCCGTCTTTGAAGGCGTAGGCGCGTACCAGGTCGGCAAGCTGGACGACAAGGGCCTGCTCGAGCTTGAGCAGTACGGCTGCCCAACCTGCGGCTCCTGCTCGGGTATGTTCACGGCCAACTCGATGAACTGCCTGTGTGAAGCGCTTGGTCTCGCGCTGCCGGGCAACGGAACGATTCTCGCCGTCTCCCCGGAGCGCCGCGAATTCGTGAAGAAGTCTGCGGCTCAGCTGATGGAGCTGATCAAGCTGGACATCAAGCCGCGCGACATCGTGACGATTGAGGCGATTGACAACGCGTTCGCCCTCGATATGGCGATGGGCGGCTCGACGAACACGGTTCTGCATACGCTGGCTCTGGCGCACGAAGCCGGTATCGAATATCCGATCGAACGGATCAACGAAGTGGCGAACCGCGTGCCGCACCTTGCCAAGATCGCGCCGGCTTCGGACTACCACATTGAAGACGTGCACAATGCAGGCGGCGTGAGCGCTGTCCTGAACGAGCTGCTGAAGAAGCCGGGAGCCATCCATGGCGACCGCATCACCGTCAGCGCAAAGACGCTCGCCGAGAATGTGGCAGGCTGCGAGATTCAAGACACGGACGTCATCCACACCCTCGACAACCCGCACTCCGAGCGCGGCGGCCTGGCCGTCCTGTTCGGCAACCTGGCACCTAACGGCAGCATCATCAAGGTCGGCGCGGTCGATTCGTCCGTCGGCGGCTACCACAAAGGCCCGGCCATCTGCTTCGACTCGCAGGATGATGCGCTTTACGGCATTGCCAACGGCAAAGTGAAGGAAGGCCATGTCGTCGTCATCCGCTACGAAGGACCGAAGGGCGGTCCGGGCATGCCCGAGATGCTCGCTCCGACGTCGCAGATCGTCGGTATGGGTCTCGGCGCCAAGGTCGGCCTCATCACCGACGGCCGGTTCTCCGGCGCGTCCCGCGGCATCAGCATCGGGCACATCTCGCCGGAGGCGGCGGAAGGCGGCCCAATCGCGTTCGTCGAGGATGGAGACCTCATCGAGCTCGATCTCAACAACCGCAAGATCGAGCTGCTGATCAGCGACGAGGAGATGGAACGCCGTCGCGCGAACTGGAAGGGCTTCGAGCCGAAGGTCAAGACCGGCTACCTCGCCCGCTATTCCAAGCTCGTTACCTCGGCAAGCACGGGCGGAGTCATGAAGATCTAACCGGAACTTCGGCGTGTGATACGCCCGATAGAAAAGAGGAGCTGACCGGCTCCTCTTTTTTTCGGCTTGAACCGCGGAAATCCCGCTAGACGGCCGATACGGCTCGAAACGGCGGGGAGCGTCGGAGCTTTCGTTTAGGGACAACAAAGGAATGGACTGGAGGGGACAGAATGAGGATTGATCTAGCATTGGCCGGATACGGGGTCGTCGGCCGGGCGTTCGTCCAGCTGATCGGCGAGAAACAGGAGGAGCTGCGGCAGGCGTATGGCCTTGATCTACGGCTGATCGCCGTCGCGGGGCGGGGCATCCGGCTGCATGCCGATGACGGCCTGGAGCCGGACAAGCTGCTCGCCTGCGGAGAGGGCAGCGAGGGGCTGCGGCGGGCAGCGGACCTCAAGCCGGGCTGGCGGAGCGAAGCCCCGCTCGCCGGGGACGTGCTGATCGAGGCGACGCCGACCGATCTGGAGACAGGGGAGCCCGGCCTCTCTTATTTTCGGGAGGCGATGAAGGCGGGCATGGACATTGTGGCTATCTCCAAAGGTGCGCTCGTCACCGCCTGGGCAGCCATCATGGAAGAAGCGCGCCGGGCGAACGTGCGCGTCCGCTTCAGCGGGGCGACGGCGGCCGCGCTGCCGATGCTGGACCTCGGCCTGTACAGTCTGGCCGGCTGCCGGATCGAGCGGATCGAGGGAATTTTGAACGGCACGACGAATTTTCTGCTTTCCCGGATGCGGGAAGAGGGAGGAACGTACGCTGAGGCGCTGGCGGAAGCAAGACGCAGAGGGATTGCCGAGACGAATCCGGCGCTCGATGTAAGCGGCCGGGACAGCGCCTGCAAGCTGCTCCTGCTGGCCAACCGGCTGCTCGGCGCCGCGGCCTCGCTGGCGGATGTACGCCTGCAGGGCATCGAGGGCGTCACGCCGGCCGATATCCGGCAGGCACAGGCGGACGGCGGTCAGCTCAAGCTCGTGGCGAGCGCGTACCAGGACCGGGACGGCCGCGTCTGGCTGGAGGTCGGCCCGCGCGTTCTGCCGGCGGGGCATCCGCTCGCTGGCGTGCACGGGACGGAGAAAGGCGTCACCTTCACGACCGATTCGATGGGAGCGGTCACCGTGACGGGGGGAGCCTCGAGCCCGAGAGGGGCGGCTGCGGCCGCGCTTAAGGATATATTGAATTTGTACCGAAAGGACGAGCGATAAAAGGGCCGAAAGGCCTTTTTTTGCGGGTTCAGCTCTGGACCGGTATAGCAGGCGAAGCGCCGGGTAAGCATGGTAGAGAAGAAGCTGTCCCGCCATATGTAGAATTGTCAACTGCGGGCAGCGGGAGAAAAGGGAGGATGATAGAGTTGGGAGCTGCACAAAAACGGTTGATCTGGGCCGGCGTCATTCTCGGTATCGGTCTGATGGGGGCGCTGGACGGGATTATTTTTCATCAACTGCTGCAGTGGCACAGCGTCTACATGCCGACCGATTCTCATGGCCGGATCTTGAGCGATGGGCTGTTCCACGCGTTCACGATTGTCGTGCTCGTCGCCGGCATTCTCTATTTGTGGCGGATCGGGCAGACGAGCGGGCTTCACGGCGGCTGGCGCGAAATCGGGAGCGGAGTGCTGATGGGGGCGGGGTTTTTCAACTTGGCGGAAGGACTCGTCAATCACCAGATTCTTGGCATTCATCATGTAAAGCAGGGCGATCCGAACGAGTTCGCCTACGATATGGCTTTCCTCGCGTCGGGGGTCCTCTTGTTCGCAATCGGCTGGCTACTGCGGAAGCGCGAAGGAGATCGGAAGGAAGCAAAAGGCAGGGAAAAAGCGCTGTGACCGACTCGGTGCAGACGCAGGCAGCCGGATGGGAGACCCCATCCGGCTGCTTGTCGGTTGGCGGGAGTAGAGCCGGGGAGGGCAGCGATACTCCGTAGAGGGGCGCCGCTCTGCCCATGGCTCAGCCGCGTGGACTTAGAGCTATTCGTTCGTTTCCTCATGCGTCTCGTGATCCTCTGGGAACTCTCGTTCCATTCCTTCATGCAGCGTCCGGTTTTCATAGGTGAACCGGTTCGGCGGCCGCTGGTCCTGGCGCCACGGGGTGCTTTTTCCGAGAGACTCGGTCGGCAGCGTCATCCCGTAAGGGCCTTCCGGGAACTCCTCGGCCACGAGATCGTTACGCTGCGATTCCACGGTGGACAGGTCGGTATGCTCCAGCCTGTTTTCTTCGAGGAATTCTTCCATGGGAGCCACCTCCATAATCGGGATATCGTCCCTAGTGTGCCCCCGCAGTCCGCGGCTATACGCGTTCGCCGCCGCTTACAGGTCGGTGAAGTTGACGGTGCCGATGATAGGGGTGAGGAAGGCGAGAAGCTCCTGCTCCTCCTCCTCGGTCAGCTCGAACAGCCGGGCGAGATAACCGGGCTCCTCCAGATCGTCGGGGCCGAGTATAGCCGTGCGGCCGAGCTGCAGATCGGTAACCAGCTTCTTGCCATAGAAGCGGCCCGTGGATGTGATGGCCAGATCGAACCGCTTCACGGCTTCACCGACAAAGCTGACGAAGCGAGTCGTCGTGTCCTCGGTAGTGTCGTATAAATAATCGAATGTTTCATAGCTCATGCTAAGAACCTCCCCGTCTGCCTGCATCGGGCGGCAGGCTCGGATACTTTTGTCTTTGCTTATGATACCATGCCGGGGGAGCGGGCGAAACCGTGCGAAAAAGGCGAAAAAACGTTTGCCTTTTTGCTTCGGGGATGGTATGTTGAGGGTAGAGCAAGTCCACGGAGGAAGCACCTCTTGGCCCGTTGATCGGGACGAGAGGTGCTTTTTTTCGTGCCCAAATTCCGCCCGCAAGGAGGCTGTGACAATGAAGGTAGTATTCTGTAACACCATGGAACGCCAAACGGAGGAAAATCGCGTGCAGACCGCCCAGGTTCGGATCGGCGAACGCAAGGGAGACTGGCAAGTCGGCTGGGAAGAAACAACGCCCGACGGAGGCCGGGTGCAGGAGCTGTGGTACGAAGGGCCGCGCTGGGAGGAGGCGCTGGCAGCCTTCCGCGGCGGCATGCAGGACAAGGCGGCGTCTGGCTTCGAACCGCTGGTCCGGGAGGGAGCGCCCCGCCCCGTTCGCCTGCCCCGCAATCTTCCTACGCTGAAGCTGCAGTATTACAGTGAAAAGAACGCGAATCCGGAGGCTTATCAGGTGCTTCGCCAATGGCGGAAGGACCAGGCGGCCAAGGAGGGACGCTCGGCCTTTCTCGTGGCCGGCAACCGCCTGCTGCAGACGCTCGGCACGTTTCTCCCGAAGACGGAAGAGGAGCTTCGGAGCATTCCGGGCTTCGGGGAGCACAAGATCGGCGCCTACGGCGCAGCCGTTCTCGAGCTGCTCCAGCCCTTTCCGCGGGAGCTCACCTATCCGCTCGACTGGGTAGACGATGCGGTGGATGCGGATGACTTCGCCTCGTGGCTGGAGCGCGAGGCGGCCAAGCGGGAGACGGCCGAGCAGAAGAAGAGAGAGACGAAGCGGCTCTTGCTCGAAGCGATCGGCGAAGGCCTCGGACTCGAGGCGATCGGCCGCCGGCTGTCGGTGGAACGGCGGGAGATCGTTCCGCTGGTGGAGGAGCTCGACCGCGATGGCTGCGACGTCAGCGGCTTCGTCGAACGAGAGCTGAGTTCCATCGCCGCGGAGGAGCTGGAGCAGGCCGACCGGCTGTTCGCGGATCTCGGCGACCGGTACTTGAAGCCGGTGGCACAGCAGCTGTATAGCGAGGAGGAGATGAAGGGCCGGGAGGCGGCTCGCATCTATGAGTGGCTGCGGCTGTACCGGCTTAAGTTCCGGCGCAAAGCCGCGAGCTAGCGTCACCGGTCTGGCCGCATGAGAATCAATCGCTACTTACTGTCTAGCCGCTTGGTTCATGAAGCGCTGACGGCAAGTACTTGTCCGACAGCGGCTGAGCGGTAAGGCTCTCGGCACGTGTCGCCAGAATAGAAAACCGGCCGCTCTCAGAGCGGCCGGTTTTCTGCTTGCTATTGGGTGCTTGCTGGGCGGAGGGCTCCTAGCGGAGGCCTCTCCCATCGTTGAGAGGAGCGTCCGCCTGGGAGGGGGAAGCCGCTAAGCGGGCTTCCTAGTTCTCCGACTTGAACTTGAGCGTCTTGCCGCGGGCGGTGCCGACCTGCTGGGCGTAACCCTCGAAGATCTCCTTAGCGGCGTATTTGGTCATCAGCTCCTGCCGGTACTTCGGCCAGTTGGAAGCATCCTTCTCCTCGAACAGGATCTTCGTTTGCAGCTTGTTCATCTGGGCGCGCATCGCCGCGAGGTCAATGCCCGGGCCAACGGTCAGGCTGGTGCCGAGAGCGTCGTAGTACTTATACGACTTCAGCTTCGCCAGGATGGCGCGGTCGCGGTCGGTTTCGCGCGGATCCATAATCTCGAACTTGAATACCTCCGGCTCGATCGGCGTAAAGAAGCCGTAGATGTCGAGGAAGCTGCCGTTGTCCGTGATGTTCGCCTTGTAGGCATCCGGCACGACTTCGATCTTGTTGCCGTTCTTTTTGTAGTCCCGGCCCTCGACGCCGTAGTGCGTCAGCAGGAAGCCTTCCTCGCTCGCCAGCCAGTCGAGAATCTCGACGGAGCGCTTGATCTTGTCTTCGGACGCCTTGACGCTGAACATGAACGGGTTGCCGGGAGCCGGCAGCATGTTGACGCCTTCCTTGGCCCACGGGTGGAACGGCTGCCAGTCGGCCGTCTTGACGCCCGTGACGTCCTTGGTCTTCTTCTGCAGGCTGTTCGGGTAATTGTCCAGCGCCGCATCCCGCGCGCCGGAGATGACGATGCCGATCTTGCCCTGAGCGGCCTTGTCGATCTGCTGGCCGGCCTTGTTCAGGAACCAGTCGGGGTCGATGATCTTCATGTCGAGCGTCTTCTTCAGGTCGTTCAGCACCTTCTCCATCCGGAGGTCGGTCCGGGTGTCGATGTACTGGTCGCCGTCGACAAGAGAGCCGACATACGCCTGATGCTTGTAGAACTCGGGGAAGTCACCGGGAATCGCCGAGCCTCCGCCTGCCGCGGACATGCCGAACGTATCGTTTTTGCCGTTGCCGTCAGGATCGTTGAAGGTGAATTGCTTCATGACTTCGATCATTTCGTCGTAGGTTTCGGGAATCTTCAGGTTCAGCTTATCCAGCCAGTCCTTGCGGATGTAATACGACGTGTACAGCTGGCGGGCGAAGCCGAGCGGCGCGCGCTTGTAGACGCCTTGCACCTGGTACTGCTTCACCTCGGCCTCGTTCGTCCAGTACTTGAAATAGTTCGGCATGGTCTGCGGCGTCACGTATTTCGTCAAGTCCGCGACGACCTGGTCGACGATGTAGTTGTTCGAGGCCCGTCCATCCGTAACCATCAGATCGGGCGGCGTGCCTCCAGACAGCAGGAGGTTGAGCTTGTTGGTGTAGTCTGTGCCGAGTGCAAGATGCTGAATTTTGAGGTCGACGTTGAACTTCTCCTCGATGGTCTTCTTGACGAAGTCCTTGTCACCTGCCGGCAGAGAGGCGTTCTGGTTCGCTGCTATGAACCAATTGAGCGTCAGCTTGGGCTTCTGAGTAGCTTGGGCCTGGCCGGTTCCTCCCGGCGAGTTGGATGGAGCGGGACTTCCCGAGTCCCCCTTACTGCATGCGCTGAGCAAAAGCGAAGTACCTAGCAGACAGACAGAGATGCGTTTCCAATGTGCCATACTGACCCTCTCCTCTTTCGATAGTAAAGCGCTTACAAGACAATATGAAACATACTGAACGACAGGCGCTTTTCAATGCGCCCGGGCCTTTCCTCTGAATAGTAACATATCCTTCCAAAATCGGGAATCCAATCCGAATTTTGGACGACAAAAAGACCTCCCTTGTCATGTCACGCCGTAGCGCGTCATCGAAAGGGAGGTCGCGGACTGCCGGCAGGATCGGGCGGCAGGCCCGTCACAGCCAATCCTTCTTCTTAAACAGAAAGTACATGCCAAGGCCCAATAAGCCCATCAGGCTGATGACCAAATAGTCGAAACCCGGAGTATGCAAGCCGGGCAGATCCTCGAAGTTCATCCCGTATATCCCGGTGATGAACGTCAGCGGCATGAAGATGGTCGTAAGCGCGGTGAACACCCGCATGATTTCGTTCGCCCGGTTCGAAAGGCTCGACTGGTATGCTTCCCGCAGGTTCGCCATCAGATCGCGGAACGTATCGAATTCCTCCGCTATCTTCACGGCGTTTTCGTAGATGTCGCGGAAATACTTTTGCAGCTCGTCGTCGATGAGCCTAAGCTCCTTCTTGTTGAGTGTGGCGATGAGCTCCTTCTGCGGCCCGAGTGTTTTTTTCAGCCACAGAATCTCGCTGCGCAGACCGATCAGCTCGTTCAGATGGGACTTCTTCGTGTTCATCAGAATGTCTTCTTCGAGTTTCTCGATCCGCGCCTCGATCCGGTCGGCTACATTGAAGTAATTGTCCACCACGAGGTCGATCAGGTGGTACATAAGCCGGTCGGGAGTGTGGACCTCTTCCTCCCACAGAATCGGCTTGAGCGTGCGGATCTCGTTAATTCTCTGCCGGGTAATCGTAATAATGTAGTGCGGGCCGAGGAACATGTTGAGCGCGCGGAGGAAGATCTCCTCGTCGTCGAACCGGATGCTGTTGATGACGATAAAATAGTGCGAATCGTACAGCTCGATCTTGGGGCGCTGCTCCTCCTCGCTCAGACAGTCCTCCACCGCGAGCTCGTGCAGATGGAACAGCGGCTGCAGCAGCTCGAGATCTTCTATCGAGGCGTCGATCCAGTAAAAGCCGTTGTCCGGCTTCTGGGCAGCCTGCGTAACTTCATCAATTAATGTAAAAACCCCGTTTTGCACAAGGCGTACTTTCATAGCGGTTCCCTCCTCTTCTTCCTTGTCTTAAGGCCAAGGAGAAGACGACAGGACAATGCAAAACGGCTTTCCTATGGAATCGCCGGCTAGCGGCGGTTCAAAAAAGCGCATGGGAGCAGTGCCCGACCGTCTCTCCTTTGGTCAGCGGACGTCATCTTATGGTTGTTGGTTTGCCACGATCGGTCTATGTCCATGCACATTCACCCCTTTTTCCATGCCGGGAGCGGCAGCCCCGAAAGCACGAACTAAGTATAACCGCTTGCCCTCTTTTCCAGCAAGACGGGATCTGTTCAAATTATGCCCCGGCAGGGCCCATTGTTCCTTGACGAAACCGCCTGGATCCAGTAAAGTAGAGGCATCTACACAAACAACCGAATACGCAAGACTCTTATCAAGAGTAGGTGGAGGGACTAGCCCGATGATACCCGGCAACCGACAGGCTCATAAGCGAGCAGGCACGGTGCTAAATCTTGCAGGAACATGCATGTTTCTGAGAGATGAGAGAGGACAATTTTTTAACTATGTGCCTTTCTCTATCCGGAGAAAGGCTTTTTTGATTGCCTTTCTCAACTACTAACCAGACGAAGGAGCGATCGCCATGCCGATTAAAATCCCGGATCATCTGCCGGCCAAGGAGATTCTCAGTCAGGAGAACATCTTCGTCATGGGCGAGGAGGACGCCGTCCGCCAGGACATCCGCCCGCTCAAAATCGCCATTATGAACCTCATGCCCACCAAGGAAACGACGGAGACGCAGATTCTGCGCTTGATCGGCAATACGCCGCTGCAGGTCGAGTTCGTCCTGCTGCACCCACGTACCCATACGTCCAAGAATACGTCCCCGGAGCATCTGGAGCAGTTTTACCAGACATTCGACGAGGTGAAGGACCAGCAGTTCGACGGCATGATCATTACAGGCGCTCCCGTGGAGCAGATGCCGTTCGAGGAAGTTAACTATTGGGAAGAATTGCAGCAGATTATGGACTGGAGCCGCGAGAACGTGACTTCGACCATGTACATCTGTTGGGCTTCCCAGGCCGGGCTTTACCATCATTACGGGGTTCCGAAGTATCCCGTGGACAAAAAGGTGTTCGGCGTCTTCCCGCACACGGTGGCCAAGCAGAACATTAAGCTGCTGCGCGGCTTCGACGACGTCTTCTACGTTCCGCAGTCGCGCCATACCGAGGTGCGCCGGGAGGATATCGAGCCGATCGGGGAACTGGAGATTTTGTCCGAGTCGGAGGAATCCGGCATTTATCTCGTGGCAAGCCGCGACGGGCGCGAAATCTTCGTCACCGGACATTCGGAGTATGATCCGCTGACGCTCAAGTGGGAATACGACCGCGACGTGAACAAGGGGCTTGCGATCGATGTGCCTCAGAACTATTACCCGAACAACGATCCGTCCAAAACGCCGCTTTCGCTATGGAGAGGGCACGCGAACCTGCTCTTCTCGAACTGGCTCAACTACTACGTCTACCAGGAAACGCCTTACGACCTGAACGCCAAGCGCGAAGCCAAGGAAACAGCCGCTCGCGCCTGAGACGAACTCTGTCATCCTGCACCCTTAGCTGCACCAACCATCATCGTTTGGGAGGAATTGTTTGCCATGAGAATTGAAAGCCGTTTGGCCCAGATCGGATCGGTATCGGAGCCGGTTACCGGGGCCGTCAGTTATCCGATCTACAATGCTACCGCCTTCCGTCATCCGCGGCTCGGTCAAAGCACCGGGTTCGACTATTCCCGCACCAAGAATCCGACCCGCGCCGTTCTCGAGGAAGCGATCGCGGAGCTGGAGGCCGGAGACGCGGGCTTCGCGTTCAGCACGGGCATGGCGGCACTGCAGACAATCTTCTCGCTATTCCGTTCGGGCGACCATCTCATCGTCTCGCTTGATCTGTACGGAGGCACCTATCGGCTCCTGGAGCGCATCATGGGCAAGTTCGGCGTGACCGCCTCCTATGTGGATACGAACGACCTTGAGGCGCTGGAGCGATGTCGGACGGAGAGCACCCGTGCCGTGCTGATCGAGACGCCGACGAACCCGCTCATGATGGTGACGGACCTGGCCGCGGTCAGCGCCTGGGCCCGGTCCCGCGGCCTGTTGACCATCGTCGATAACACGCTCCTGACACCGTTCTTTCAGCGTCCGCTCGAGCTGGGCGCGGACATCGTCGTCCACAGCGCGACCAAGTACCTGGGCGGCCATAACGACGTGCTGGCCGGCCTGGTCGTCACCAAAGGCAAGGAGCTGTCCGAGGAGATGGCGTTCCTGCACAATTCCATCGGCTCGGTGCTCGGCCCGAACGACTCCTGGCTGCTCATGCGGGGAATGAAGACGCTGGCGCTTCGGATGGAGCGCCATCAGGAGAATGCGACGCGGATCGCCCAGTATCTCGAAGGGCATCCGCTCGTTGCCGAGGTGTTCTATCCGGGGCTTGAGAGTCACCCCGCTTATTCCATTCAGAGGAAGCAGGCTTCGGGCAACACCGGCATCTTCTCCTTCAAGGTGACCGACGCCCGCCTGGTCGAGCCGATTCTGCGGCACATCCGGCTGATCGCGTTCGCCGAGAGCCTGGGCGGCGTCGAGTCGCTCATGACGTACCCGGCGGTCCAGACGCACGCAGACATTCCGGAGGCGATCCGCCGGCAGGTCGGCGTCGACGACCGGCTGCTGCGCTTCTCGGTCGGCATCGAGCATGCCGACGACCTGATCGCCGATCTCGAGCAGGCGCTCGTGGCGGCGGAGGAAGAGACGAAGGGAGCGGGGAGCCGTGGCTGAGGACAGACAGCGCAGCGATAACGAACGGACGCCGGATTTCGCCACGAGGCTCATTCACTTCGGCTCGGAGATTGACCGGACGACCGGGGCGGCGAGCTTTCCGATCTATCAGACGTCGACCTTTCATCATTTCGATCTGGAGCATCCCCCGGTCCACGACTATACACGTTCGGGCAACCCGACGCGGCAGGCGCTGGAGGACTATATAGCCACTCTCGAGGGCGGCGCGCGCGGCTTCGCCTTCGCCTCGGGCATGGCGGCGATCTCCGCCGCCTGCTTCCTGCTCTCGGCGGGGGATCACCTCATCTGCACGGAGGACGTATACGGAGGGACGTACCGGCTTCTGACGACGATTCTGAGCCGGATGAACATCGAGACGACCTTCGTGGACATGACGGATCTGGAGCAGGTCAAAGCTGCCCTGCGCCCGAACACCAAGGCCGTGTTCCTCGAGACGCCGTCCAACCCGACGCTCAAGATTACCGACATCCGGGCCGTCGCCGGCTGGGCCAAAGAGAACGGCCTGCTGACGATGCTGGACAACACATTCATGACGCCTTATCACCAGCGTCCGATCGAGCTCGGCATCGACATCGTCCTCCACAGCGCGACCAAGTTCCTCGGCGGGCACAGCGACGTGCTGGCCGGCCTGGCCGTGGCCGCGACGGACGAGCTGGGGGTTCGCCTCAAGCAGATTCAGAACGGGCTCGGCAACGTGCTGGGCGTGCAGGATTCGTGGCTGCTCATTCGCGGGATGAAGACGCTGCAGGCACGGATGGAAGCGCACGAGCGCAGCGCCCGTACGCTGGCCTCTTGGCTGGCTGCCCATCCGGAGATCGCCCGCGTCTATTATCCCGGGCTCTCGGATCACCCGGGGCGCGAGATCCAGGAGGCGCAGTCCCGCGGCTACGGCGCCGTCGTCTCGTTCGACGTCGGCAGCGGAGAGCGGGCGCGGCGGCTGCTCGGCCGGGTGAAGCTCCCTCTCGTCGCGGTCAGCCTGGGCGCGGTCGAGAGCATCCTCTCTTACCCGGCGATGATGTCGCACGCGGCGATGCCGCCGGAGGTCCGCGCGGAGCGGGGCATTACCGACGGCCTGCTGCGGTATTCCGTCGGCCTCGAAGCGGTGGACGATCTGATCGCCGACCTCGAGCAGGCGCTCCGCTGATCCGGCCCGTGTTGCACGCCTCGGTTTCACCGGATCGTAACGCGTGCCGGATAGGAGACGGGTGACGGCTCCTGCCCGGTATGTTACGATGGGAGAAGCTGTTTGTTTGAAACCGAGCCAGAGGAGATGAAGATATCGTGAGCGCCATTGACCCGATTCTGGACAAAGCGGTCGCCGGCGGACGCATCAGCCTGGAGGACTGTATCCAGCTGTTCGAATCCGACGAAATCGAAAAGTTGGGCGACGCCGCCAACAAGATCATGCTGAAGTGGCATCCTGAACCGATCACGACGTTCGTCGTCGGACGCAACGTCAACTATACCAACGTATGCGACACCTACTGCCGGTTCTGCGCGTTCTACCGCGCACCAGGCGCCGAGGGCGGCTATGTGCTCCCGAACGAGACGATCTTCCAAAAGATTCAGGAGACGATCGACGTAGGCGGCACCGAGATTCTGATGCAGGGGGGCACCCACCCGAGCCTGCCGTTCTCGTACTACACCGATCTGCTGCGGGAGATCAAGAAGCGGTTCCAGATCCAGATGCATTCGTTCTCCCCCGCAGAGATCATCAAGATGGTCGAGCTCTCGGGACTGACGCTCGACGAGGTCATCCGTGAGCTGAACGAAGCCGGACTCGATTCGCTGCCGGGCGGAGGCGCCGAGATTCTCGACGACCGGACGCGCATGAAGATCAGCCGGAAGAAGGGCTCCTGGCGCCAGTGGATGGACGTTATGGAGGCGGCGCATCGCCGCGGCATGTCCACGACGGCGACCATGGTCGTCGGCTTCGGCGAATCGAACGAGGAGCGCGCGCTGCACCTGCTGCGCGTCCGCGATTCGCAGGACAAGTGCCTGGAGCAGAAGCTGCCGTCGCCGGGCTTCCTCGCGTTCATCCCGTGGATTTTCCAGCCGGACAACACCAACCTGAAGGTGGAGAAGGCAGGCCCCGACGTCTACCTGAAGACGCTCGCGATCAGCCGGATTATGCTGGACAACATTCCGAACTTCCAATCCTCGTGGGTTACGATGGGACCGGAGGTCGGCAAGCTGTCGCTGTCCTACGGCTGCAACGACTTTGGCTCGACGATGATCGAGGAGAACGTAGTCTCGGCGGCCGGCACGACGCACAAGGTCAACATCTCGCTTATTCTGCAGCTCATCCGCGAAGCCGGCAAAATCCCGGCTCAGCGCAACACCAGCTACAACATTCTGCGCATGTACAACGAGCAGGACGTAGCCGACCAGGATTTTGTCATGCAGAACTAATCCCATAGTCTGGTCCCAGGCAAGACCAGAGCAAGACGCCGTCCGGGCGAACCGGGCGGCGTTTTTTGTCGTTTTGGAATATCCCCTTCCCCGGCTTGCTGACTTCCCGTCTCCACTTTTTGGCGGCGGTCCGCGTCTGAGGTTTTTGATTGTATATCTCGTTTTCGCAAACCATATACATTATCACGTGCATACTGCCGGAAGGAGGGAAGGCGATGAAGCTGTATCAAATCACGCTGCCCAAGATGGACGAGGAGACGTGGACCCGGCTGACGGAGGAGCTGACCCGGGAGCTGCGAGCGCTGCCGCACGAAGAGGCCAGCTGCCGGGTGAAGGCCGACGCTGCAGCCGGCATGCTGGAGCTGCACTGCGAGCCGGTCGCCGAACGCCTGCCGATGGCGGAGGTCCGGCGGGCGGCGGGAGCCGTACTGGCCGAGGCATTGGCCGAGGTCGTGGTCCGGGTGCTCGAGAGTCAGCTGCTGAGCCGGATTGCGGCAGGCGTGTCGCCGTTCTCCGGCAGGGAGGAGACGGCCAAGCTGATCCGCTACAGCGAGGAGCTGCTGGAAGGAGGGGGCGAGGAAGGCGCCGGACAGACGGGGCTTCGCCGCCGTGCCAAAATCGCGGCCTTGATCGCCGACTATCTCCAGGAGCAGAACGCGCTTCATCTGGAAGGCTTCGTGACGTTCCGCCTGCCGTTCTACCGGAAGGAACTGGAGGAGACGCTCGATTACGCCATTGAGGAAATGGTGATGGACCAGCAGTACCAGGATTTCATCTCGCTGCTCAAGTACTATGTGTTCATCCAGGATACGATCATGCCGGCGGCTCATCTGCTGCACAAGGGCGGACACGATTTTCAGCTGCTGAACGACCAGATGAAGCCCATCGACCCCAAGCTGCTCGCCGGAGCGGGCGGCGATATGCCGGATACGGGAGGCACGGTCGAGGATATGATCGTGAGCGCGCTCCTGACCGTGTCTCCGCGCAAAATCTTCATCCATACGAGAGAGCCGGAGCTGCAGGTCATCAAGACGATCCAGCAAATCTTCGAGAACCGGGTGGAGCTCTGCACTTGACCTTCCGGTCAGCGAGTTTTATAATGAAGGCCATAACCAGCAAGATCAGGCGATGACCAAAGACACGATTCCCATGAACGGGCTGTCCAGAGAGAGGACGACTGCTGAAAGCTCCTCCAGCGACCGCATCGGAATTACCCCTTTGGAGCCGCGACCCCGAACCCGCCCCAGCGCGGCAGTAGGCGCCGCCGTCTCATCCGCGTTACCGGATGCCGAAGAGGACCTCGCTTCAGACAAAAGCGCGGACCGGCGAGAGCCGGATGCGCCGCACTTTGCTGCCGCGGGTCGAACTAGGGTGGAACCACGAGCTGAACGCACTCGTCCCTTGGACGTAGCTGCGTTTTTTTGCGTTCATAGAATCCAGATTTGAAACAGGAGGAGACGACAATGCCAAACGTAAAAGTAACGTTCCCGGACGGTGCGGTAAGGGAGTACGAGCGCGGCACCACGATCGAGGAAGTGGCCGGCTCCATCAGCTCCGGGCTTAAGAAAAACGCAGTCGCCGGCAAGATCGACGGCAAGCCGGTCGACCTGAACCGTCCGATCGAAGAGGACAGTGCGGTCGAGATCATTACGCTCGACAGCAAGGACGGCCTGGAGGTGTACCGGCACAGCACGGCCCACCTGATGGCGCAGGCGATCAAACGGATTTACGGCGAGAAGGCCGTCAAGCTCGGCATCGGCCCAGTCATCGAGGACGGCTTCTACTACGACATCGACATCGACAAGCCGCTGACGCCGGACGATCTGGCCGCAATCGAGAAGGAAATGGAGAAGATCACGCAGGAGAACCTGCCGATTACCCGTCGGGTTGTCAGCCGCGAGGAAGCGCTGCGCATCTTCGGCGAGCTCGAGGATCCGCTCAAGCTCGAGCTGATCCGCGATCTGCCCGAAGGCTCGGTCATTACGATCTACGACCAGGGCGAATTCTTCGACCTGTGCCGCGGTCCGCACTTGCCGTCCACGGGCAAGATCAAGGCGTTCAAGCTGCAAAACGTGGCCGGCGCTTACTGGCGCGGCAATTCGGACAACAAAATGCTGCAGCGGATCTACGGAACGTCGTTCCCGAAGAAGGCGCAGCTGGACGAGCACCTGCATCTGCTCGAGGAAGCCAAGAAGCGCGACCACCGCAAGCTGGGCAAGGAACTCGGCCTGTTCATGTTCTCCGAGGAAGCGCCGGGCATGCCGTTCTACCTGCCGAAGGGTATGACGATCCGCACGCAGCTGGAGAACTTCTCCCGCGACCTGCAGACGAAGCGCGATTACGACGAGGTGCGCACGCCGTTCATGATGAACCAGCGGCTGTGGGAGCAGTCCGGTCACTGGGATCACTACCACGAGAACATGTACTTCTCCGAGGTCGACGATACGAGATTCGCGCTCAAGCCGATGAACTGCCCGGGACACATGCTTATCTTCAAAAACAGCCTGCACTCGTACCGCGAACTGCCGATCCGCATCTCGGAATTCGGCCAGGTGCACCGGCACGAGCTGTCCGGCGCCCTGAACGGCATGATGCGTGTGCGGACGTTCTGCCAGGACGACGCTCACATCTTCGTGCGTCCCGACCAGATCGAGGACGAGATCAGCAAGGTCATCGCCCTGATCGACGAGATCTACTCCGTATTCGGCTTTGAATATAAAATCGAGCTGTCGACGCGTCCGGAGGATTCGATGGGCTCCGAGGAACTGTGGAACCAGGCCGAGCAGGCGCTGCAGAGCGTCCTCGACGCCCGCGGCATCGAATACCGCGTCAACGAGGGCGACGGGGCTTTCTACGGACCGAAGATCGACTTCCACATCCTCGACGCGCTCAAGCGGAGCTGGCAGTGCGCCACGATCCAGCTCGACTTCCAGATGCCGGAGAAGTTCGACTTGTCGTATATCGGCGAAGACAATCAGAAGCATCGTCCGGTCGTCATTCACCGCGCCGTCTACGGTTCTATCGACCGGTTCATCGGCATTCTGACGGAGCACTTCAGCGGTGCGTTCCCGACCTGGCTCGCGCCGGTGCAGGCGAAGCTGCTTCCGGTATCGGACGCATTCCTCGACTATGCGCTGCAGGTGAAGCAGTCGCTTGAGGAAGCCGGCATCCGCGTCGAGATCGACGCACGCAGCGAGAAGCTCGGCTACAAGATCCGCGAGGCACAGCTGGAGAAGGTGCCGTACATGCTCGTGCTCGGCGAGAACGAGCGCTCGAGCGGCTCCGTCGCCGTCCGCAAGCGCGGAGAAGGCGACCTTGGCACGATGGGCGTGAAGGAGATCGCTGACCGGATCGCCGAGGAAATCCGCACGAAGCAGCTGTAATAGCGTGAGCTCGGGAGAACCCGGCAATAGGCCGGTCACGAGGCGGATGCCCCGCTTCTCCCGGCGCTATGAATAAAGCACGGCAACTTGGACATCCTCCTTTGCATAGGGAGGGTGTCCAAATGTTTTCTACAGCGTTCCGCAGAACATGCGCGTATGGGTTCGCCTTGCTTCTCGTCCTCGCGTTCACGGCCGCTCCGGCCATGAGCGAGAGAGAAGGGACGGAGGCCGTCTCGCAGGGCCGGCCTGATGCCGGAGCGGGGGCGGCGACGAAGGTCCGGACGAAGTCCGAGCCGGGGGGCCGTCAGTCCAGCCGTGAGGAACTGCAGGCCGTAGAAGCGCTACAGGGCTGGAAGCCCGGCGAATCGGCCGTCCTGGACGCGGTCGAGGTGGTCGCGACCGGCTATTATGCCGGCAAGGAATCGACCGGCAAGACGCCGGGCCATCCGGCATACGGCATCACGAAGTCGGGCGTCAAGGTGAGACGAGCGAACTTCTCGACCATCGCCGCCGATCCAAGCGTTTTTCCGATTGGGACCATCCTCGACATTCCGGGCTACGGCTACGGAGTCGTCGCGGACACGGGCAGCGCGATCAAAGGCCGCAAGATTGACCTGTACTTCGAGACAAAGGACAAGGTTTACTCCGAGTGGGGCAAGCGCAGCGTAACCGTCCGCGTGCTGCTGAGAGGCAGCGGCAAGGTGACGGAGGCGATGATGGACCTGCTCAACTCGTCCGAACGGGTCTCGACTGACGCGAAGCCGTCGCGAATGTAAAGCTTCATCGCAAAAAAGGACCGGGCTTCCGGTCCTTTTTTGCTGCCCGCTTTCCCGAGTTAGTCACGGTTTGAGCGGAGGGGCCTTTGGGTAAAATGTCATATATTGAGGGCTTGCCTTATCGGGCAAGCCTTTGTTCCATCCCATAACTGATAGGAGTGAGGACGAATGATTCCTTTGCAATCGCGATTGGAGAACCGGGAAGAAGCGTACATCAACCTGAGCAAGAGCCTGGCCGGCTATTCCTTCGGATTGGGGGGCAACTGGGACTACGACCGGGGCAGCTTCGACCGCCACTTGGACGAGGAGCAAAAGGTATGGCTGCGTATTCCGTTCATCGTGACGCACGGCACGTTTGACGGGGATACGCCGGAATCGGACGCCGTCATCCAGCTGGGCACGCCGTACGTGCTGAAGCATCTCTATAAGCAGGATCTGGACCAGGAAGCGAACGCCAACGTCGTCGGGGCGCTCGTCAACCAGTTCCAGGAGCCGGAGGACAAGGATGCGGAGATCGAGCCGCATTGGGTCGAGCAGGCGGAAGACGTGCTCCGTCAGGTGGAAACCGGACTCGGATAGCGTTTTTACCTGCGATTTAGCTAGTTTTAATGTTCCATTAAGGTTGCAGGTCCATTATGTAAGTACCAACCAGTACATGATGACGGGCGTGCGATCGGGGGATCGAACGGACGGCCGGGCATGGAGGAGGAGAAACGTAATGGAAGACAACAACAATAACAACAAGCGCAGCGAAGGCGGCCTCTTCGGCCGTCCGGATGAGGAGTCCCGGGAACAGTCTGAACGGGAAAACGAAGCGCAGGATCAAGCGATAGAGAACCGGCAGGACAAACCTTCTTACTACTATTCTTACGGCCCGTACAAATCCCAGCAGCCGGAGCCCTACAGCGGCGGCGAGCGGGAGAATGCGGCGGAGCCGACCGAGGTGGAGATGACGACGCCCCGCCCGGTGAAGCCGTACAGCGGGCCCGAGACGCGGCAGACGGTCCCTTCGGGCAGCTGGCAAGTGTCCCACAAGCCGAAGCGCGGCGGCCGGCTGAAGAGCGGCTTCGCTGCCTTCCTCGCCGGCGCGGTCGTGGTCGGTGGGCTCATGTTCGCCTCCGACAAGGCAAACCTGTTCACCCCGAACCAGGGCGCGTTGGAGGGGAGCAGCTCCAAGCCGTCGGCAGCGGCCAGCAGCAACGCGGCTGCCCAGAGCGCGGCCTGGGACATGAAGCGCCCGGACAACATCGCGGAGCTGGCGCAGACATCCGGTCCGGCGGTCGTCAAGGTGGAGACCTACGTGACGAAGCAGGCGGGACGCAGCTCGAACCCTCTCCTGAACGATCCGTTTTTCCGCCAGTTCTTTGGCGACGGAGGCGGCAATGGAGGCGGCGGAGGTGGCAATGGAGGTGGCGGCAGCAGCCAAGCGCCCAAGCAGGAAGCGGGCCTCGGCACCGGCTTTATCTTTGAAAAATCCGGCTACATTCTGACGAACGAGCACGTGGTCGACGGCGCGGACGAAATTCAGGTGACCGTGCAGGGCTACGACGAGCCGTTCAAAGCCAAGCTGCTCGGCAGCAGCTACGACCTTGACCTTGCGGTGTTGAAGATCGAGAACAGCAAGGACCTGCCGTACCTGCCGATGGCCAGCTCCAAGGACATCAGCGTCGGCGACTGGGTCGTCGCGATTGGCAACCCGTACGGCTTTGACCATACGGTAACGGTCGGCGTGCTGAGCGCCAAGGACCGGGAGATCTCCATCGACGACAGCAAAGGAACGCGTAACTACAAGAGCCTGCTGCAGACCGACGCGTCCATCAACCCCGGCAACTCGGGCGGTCCGCTCCTGAACCTGAACGGTGAGGTCGTCGGGATTAATACGGCAGTCAGCTCCGAGGCGCAGGGCATCGGCTTTGCGATCTCGACGGATACGGTGCAGAACGTCATCGATAACCTGAAGAACGGTGTGGAAATTCCGAAGGCGCCGACTCCGTTCATGGGCGTATCCCTCGCGGACATCAACCCGAACTATCTGAAGGATCTCGGCATTGACAGCGCGGAGGGAGCGATCGTCGCCGACGTGCAGATGGGCAGCCCTGCCTTCAAGGCCGGCGTCAAGCAGAACGACGTCATCCAGACGCTGAACGGAGAGAAGATCAAGAACTCCAGCGCCATCGTCAGCAAGGTGCAGGCGATGAAGGTCGGCGATAAGGTGAAGCTGGGTATCGTGCGCGACGGCAAAAAGATGGATATCGAGGTAACCATCGGCAACAAGAACGCCACGAGCCAGAATCAGCAGAACAGTAACCAATAATACCGCAAGTAGCGGATGGGAACGAAGCGGTCGGCAGGCGAGCCGGCCGCTTCTTGCGTGCAAAGAGCCGGAATGCTTTGTTACAATAGGGGAGAAGCCAACCGACCGATAGAGGGGGAAGCGGATTTGAGAGAAAAGATTATTGTTATCGACGACGACGAAAAAATTACCTCCATGCTGCGCCGCAGCCTGGTGTTTGAAGGATATTCGATCACGACGGCGAACGACGGACAGGAGGGACTGAAGCAGATTCTGAACCAGGATCCGGAACTCATCATCCTCGACGTCATGATGCCCAAGGTGGACGGCTGGGAGGTCTGCCGCCGGGTGCGCGAGAGCGGGCTCGATACGCCGATCCTGATGCTGACGGCCAAGGACGAGATCGCCGACCGGGTGAAGGGGCTGGATCTCGGAGCGGACGATTATCTCGTCAAGCCGTTCGCGCTCGAGGAGCTGCTGGCGCGCGTCCGGGTGCTGCTGCGCCGCCAGAGCGAGAGGAATCCGGCCGGGCATTCGCGGCTCGGCTTCGAAGATCTGATGATGGATCTCGATACGCGGGAAGTGCTGCGCGGCGGCAAGCGGATCGAACTCACAACCAAGGAATTCGACCTGCTGTACCTGTTCCTGCAGAATCCGAAGCGGGTGCTGTCCCGAGACGTCATCATGGACAAGATCTGGGGCTATGATTACAGCGGGGAATCCAACGTCCTGGAGGTCTACATCGCCCTGCTCCGCCAGAAGCTAGAGGAGCACGGCGGTCCCCGGATTATCCAGACCGTGCGCGGAGCGGGCTACGTGCTGAGAGGGGACAGCTAGCATGTCGATCCGCTCGCGTCTGACCTTGTGGTATTCCGGGGTGCTGGCGCTGACGCTGCTCCTGTTCGGAGTGGCGCTGTACTTTTTCTTGTACTTCCTCTATATGGACGGAGAAAAAGGCAAGCTGCAGGAGCAGGCCGAAAGCACGGTCTCCCGCATCCGGCAGGAAGTCTACCTCTCCCGGCAGTCCGGCGGCCCGGTCACCAAGCTGCAGCCGGACGATTCCGACCTGCGCAACAACAATACGTTCCTTCAGCTGACCGAGCTCAGCACCGGCTATGTGACGAGAAGCGACCTGCTGCTGCGGACCAAGCTGCGGTTCGCGCTATCCGACGCGGACCTCAAGACGGCCCAGCAGGGCAAGGTGCTGTTCCACCAGATCAAGCTGGGGGGCGTGGACATGCTCGTCTACCATCTGCCGATCATGACGGAGGACGGGCAGCTGGTTGCGATTCTCCAGGTGGGGACGTACATCGGCAACATCCTCAGCCTGTTCGACAAGCTGCGGCTGACACTGCTGCTCACGGCTCTTGCGGCCGTCCTGCTCGCCGCCACGCTCGGCTGGTTCCTGTCGCGCAAGGCGCTGCGCCCGATCGAGAATGTGACGGATGCGGCGGCCAGCATCCAGAACGGCGAGGATCTGAGCATGCGGATCGCCTACGACGGGCCGCAAGACGAGATTGGCCGGCTGACGGATACGATCAACAGCATGCTGGCGCGGCTGCAGATCGTCTATCAGGAGCTGGACGAAGCCTACCGGGCGCAGAGGCGGTTCGTCTCCGACGCCTCGCACGAGCTGAGGACGCCGCTGACGACGATCCGGGGCAATGTCGACCTGCTGGAAAAAATGTGGTCCCGGCTGCGGGACGACCGTGAGCCGGGGGACGAAGGACATATGGAGCTGTCGCTCGAGGCGATGCGCGACATTGCCGGAGAGGCCGCCCGCATGAGCCGCCTCGTCAATTCCCTCCTCTCGCTTGCCCGGGCGGACGCCGGCACCGTGATGGAGAAGACGCCGCTCGAGCTGAAGCCGGTCGTAGAGGAGGTCATCCGCAAGGCCAATCTGCTCCCCCGGAGCGCGGAATGGAGAACCGGCGATCTGTCGTTCCTGGACAGCGTCCGGATTCTGGCGAACCGCGATTATCTCCAGCAGCTGTTCTTCATCTTCATCGAGAACGCGTTCAAGTATACGCCGGACGGCTCGGTGACAATCGACGCGCTTCGGGCAAACGGCCTCGTCGGCATCCGAATTGCGGATACCGGCATCGGGATGAACAAGGAGGAGGTGCCGCATATCTTCGAGCGGTTCTACCGCGCGGACGAGTCGCGCGGCGTCACGCCAGGCACAGGGCTCGGCCTGTCCATCGCCAAGTGGATTCTCGACGAGCACGGCGGCTCCGTCGAGGTGACGACGCGGGAGCAGGAAGGAACGACGTTCCTCGTCTGGCTCCCGGTGTTCCAGCCCGATGCACTCCCGATGACGGCCGGCGAGCCGGAACGCGAAGCCCCGGCAAAGCTGGCACCTCCGGCGCGCGCTGGCCTCCGGGCGCCGAGCAATGGCGAGGCCGGCGGCAATGCGGACCGGAAGGAAGAAGAGGGCAGAGGCCCCGACGTATCGCCTTCCCGCGAAGAATGATATACTGGGAAGAAGACTGAACACGAATGGGTGAAGACAATGGATGTTATCAGAATTTCTCCCAGAGGATACTGTTACGGCGTGGTGGATGCGATGGTGCTGGCGCGGCAGACGGCGCGCAACCTCGATCTGCCCCGGCCGATCTATATACTGGGCATGATTGTACACAACAGCCACGTGACCGAAGCGTTTGAGGACGAAGGCATCATCACGCTTGAGGGCGAAAACCGTCTCGAGATTCTCGAGAAGGTGGACAAGGGAACGGTCATTTTCACGGCTCACGGCGTCTCGCCCGAGGTGCGCAGACGCGCGCGGGAGAAGGGGCTCACCGTCGTCGACGCGACCTGTCCCGACGTAACCAAGACGCATGATCTCATCCGCGAGAAGGCTGCGGAGGGCTACCGGATCATCTATATCGGCAAGAAGGGCCATCCCGAGCCGGAGGGAGCGATCGGCATCGCACCCGACCGGGTGCACCTGATTGAGAAGGAAGAAGAGATCGAGAAGCTCGACATCGACGACGAGAAGATCATCATCACCAACCAGACGACGATGAGCCAGTGGGACATCAAGCACATCATGAACCGGCTGCTGCAGAAATTCCCGCAGTCGGAGATTCACAACGAAATCTGCCTCGCGACCCAGGTGCGCCAGGAGGCGGTGGCCGAGCAGGCCAAGGATTGCGACCTACTCATCGTGGTCGGGGATCCGAAGAGCAACAACTCGAACCGTCTCGCGCAGGTATCCCGGGAGATCGCCGGAACGCCGGCCCACCGGATCGCCGACGTGACAGAGATCCAGACCGAGTGGCTGCAGGGCGTGAAGCGGGTAGGCGTCACTTCCGGAGCGTCTACGCCTACGCTGATCACTAAGGAAGTCATTCAATATCTGGAGCAGTTCGACTCGGAGAAGCCCGAGACGTGGGAGATCAAGAGAACGATCAACAAGAGCAAGGTGCTGCCGCCCGTTCGGACCAAGGCCGTTTCCGAGGCTTAACTAGCCACCCGGGGCGGGAAGAGGAAGAGCATAGAGTGCGTGTTAGAGGACGCGGCGTTCGGCGAAGGACTAGCTGGAATGCCCGCATAAACCGGCCGGCAGCGCCGTGCATTCGCTGGAACGCCCGTGTAAACCGGCCGGCAGCGCCGCGCATTCGCTGGAACGCTGCGTAAACCGGCCGGCAGTGCCGCGCATCAATCGGGAAGCCCGCAGGAGAATCCTGCGGGTTTTTCTGGCTGCGGACAAGGGCATGCTAGCAGTCAGCCTAGCCGGAGGCACATCAGCCGGTGTCCCTAACATAACAAAGGGGCGGCGAACAAGAAGTGGTTGATAGAGTATTTTGACGATTTGCGGTATAATGGCGAGAAGAAGCTGCAAACTGGCGGTCATTCGTCGAAGCTTTGGACATTATGGAGATTGGGATGAGAGCGAATGGCACAGGCAAATCGCGTCCTTGCAAACCCGAAACCGTGGCAGGCCCGGCTCGCCGGCATTCGCCGCTGGTTCACGCTTAAATATTTGCTGCTTCTTCGCGCCAAGGGCGGCCCGTCGATGGTGGCCAAAGGCTTCTCAATCGGACTGGCCATCGAGATGTTTACCCTGCCTACGTTCGGCGTGGCGTTCGTGTTGATTTTCCCGTTCGTGTATCTGCTGCGGGCGAGCCTGCCCGGTGCGCTGATCGGGTTCCTCTTCGGCAAGATCATCTACATTCCGATGGCATTCCTGAATCAGAAGGTCGGCCGGTTCGTCCTGCCCCGGCATATCGAGGACTACCTCTACTTTCTGCCGGATAAAGTGATCAAGCTGCTGGCGGCGGCTCTCGATCTCATTGTCGGGGGGATGATCGTCGGCGCCGTACTCGGACTGATCGCTTACTTTCCGCTGAGGCAGCTTCTGGCTCTGTACACCGCCAAACGAAAGGAAAGACGGCGTTTGCGGCATGCGGGCCACCATGCGCTTCCCCGTCAGGAGAGCTAGACGGCTGGCCTGCTGACTGAAGACCGGCCCTAACCGATACCAACAGAATCCCGATAAACAGGGGAGCCAGCCGGCTCCTTTTTTTGTTAGGGGAAGCCGCCTTTACGCCCGAGCAGCTCGGCTAGTGCTAGAGGGCGGGGGTCGGACAAAAGAAATATCGGTCTCCGCATTGACGAACCGTACATTTTTGGGTATAGTTACTTTAGTGATTAAAAGCGTATAAGCGTTGAAGTGCGAAACAGCTTGTTCTATGGCTAGGCAAGAGAAGGCTTCGGCCGATCCCACACAAGGAGAGTGTCTAATTATGATCGCCATTACTTCCGTTACGGTAACCGACGAACGCATCGCGGAGATCGTCCTATATATCGAGAAGCAGGGAGTCGCCGCCCACGTCTCCAAAGGAGAGGACCGTACGGTCATCGGCATTATCGGCAAAGCCGACCCGCAGCTCGCCGAGCATCTGCGGCAAATGGCCGGCATCGAGCAGGTAATCAAGATCTCCAAGTCGTATAAGCTCGCGAGCCGGGACTTCCATCCGGCCGATACCGTCATCCGGATCAAGGACGTGGCAATCGGCGGCGACGAGCTCGTCATCATGGGCGGGCCGTGCGCCGTCGAATCGCCCGAGCAGATCGACGAGATCGCGCGTCTCGTCAAGGCCGCCGGCGGTCAGGTGCTGCGGGGCGGAGCGTTCAAGCCGCGCACTGGCCCTTACAGCTTCCAGGGAGTCGGCGTAGAAGGCCTCGAGATGATGGCCGAAGCGGGACGCAAGCACGGCCTGCTGACGATCACCGAGGTCATGACGCCCGAATACGTCGACGTCTGCGCCGCCCATGCGGACATCCTGCAGGTGGGCACGCGCAACATGCAAAACTTCGACCTGCTGCGCAAGCTGGGCTCGATCCAGACGCCGGTACTCTTGAAGCGCGGCTTCAGCGCCACCTACGACGAGTTCCTGAACGCGGCCGAGTACATCCTGGCTGGCGGCAACCCGAACGTTATGCTGTGCGAGCGCGGCATCCGGACCTTCGAGTCGTATACCCGCAACACGCTCGACCTGGCGGCGATTCCGGTGCTCAAGCAGTTGAGCCACCTGCCGGTCATCTCGGACCCGAGCCACGGCACCGGTCGGCGCGAGCTGGTTGAGCCGATGACCAAGGCGTCGGTGGCGGCCGGAGCGGACGGACTCATTATCGAGATGCATACCGATCCGGACAACTCGATGACCGGTGACGGGGTCCAGTCTCTGTTCCCCGATCAGTTCGCCCGTCTGCTGAGCGACCTTGAGAAGCTGGCCCCACTGTGCGGCAAGCGGTTCGAAACGAGCAAGGAGCCGGTGCTGGCCGGTTCTTGGAAGCTGTAAGACTGCGGCTGGAGCCGGCAGGGTGACAAAAGAAGCCCCTCGTAGGAGGGGCTTCTTTTATGTTTCCGTGGGCACGAACCATCCGGGTGTAACAATATCTAACATGAGCAACGAAAATACCTGACACGAGTATTGACGCTCCAAATCTACAGGCTTATAATACTGACAAGGAGTTCGTAAAACTTGAACATTCAAATATCAATTCTAATATATTGTTCGGAAATTGGGGGATAACAGCATGTCAGTGGAAAGCGTATTGAGCACTATCAAGGAAAAGAACATCGAGTGGGTGGATTTCCGTTTCGTCGATCTCGTTGGGCGCGCCCATCACATTTCCCTGCCCGCAAGCGAAGTGGAGGAAGAGACGTTCCAGAACGGCGTCGCTTTTGACGGATCGTCCATCGCCGGATTCCGCGGCATCGAAGAATCGGATATGGTCATGATGCCGGATTCCGAATCCTGCTTCGTCGACCCGTTCACCGCTCACCCGACGCTCGTGATCATGTGCGATATCTATACGCCGGACGGCGAACGGTATGAGCGCGATCCCCGCGGCATCGCCCAGAAAGCGGAAGAGTATCTCCAAACGGCCGGTATCGGGACCACTGCCTTTTTCGCCCCGGAATCCGAATTCTTCATCTTCGACGACGTCCGTTACGAGAGCGGCGTGAACAAGTCCTACTATGAGGTCGACTCCGAGGAAGCGTTCTGGAATTCCGGCCGCAAGGAAGAGGGAGGCAATCTCGGCTTCAAGGTCCGCCAGAAGGGCGGCTACGTGCCGGTCGCTCCCGTCGACACGCAGCAGGACATCCGCTCGGAGATGTGCCGGCTCATGACAGAGGCGGGTCTGCGCATCGAGCGCCATCACCACGAAGTAGCGACGGCCGGACAGGGCGAGATCAACTTCCGCTTCGATACGCTGACCAAATCCGCCGACAATCTGATGACTTACAAATATATCATTCACAATACGGCCCGTCAGTACGGCAAAGTCGCCACATTCATGCCGAAGCCCCTGTTCGGCGACAACGGCAGCGGGATGCACGTTCACCAAAGCATTTTCAACGGCGATATCCCTCTCTTCTATGAGAAAGGCGGCTACGCCAATCTGAGCGAGACGGCGCTCTATTACATCGGAGGCATTCTCCACCACGCGCCGGCCCTGATCGCGCTTTCGAACCCGAGCACCAACTCCTTCAAGCGTCTCGTGCCGGGCTATGAGGCTCCGGTGAACCTCGTGTTCTCCAAAGGGAACCGCTCGGCCGCGGTCCGGATTCCGGTTGCCGCCGTGACGCCTAAGGGCTGCCGGATCGAATTCCGGACACCGGATTCGACCGCGAACCCGTACCTGGCCTTTGCCGCCATGCTGCTCGCGGGCCTCGACGGGATTAAGAACAAGATCAATCCGACTGAGCTGGGCTACGGTCCGCTCGACAAGAATATCTATGAGCTCTCCGATGCCGAAAAGCGCGAAATCCGCAGCGTCCCGGGCAGCCTGGACGAGGCGCTGGACGCCATGGAGAGCGACAGCGAGTTCCTGACGGCTGGCGGCGTGTTCACGCAGGACTTCATCGCCAATTATGTGGAGCTGAAGCGGTCCGAAGCCAAAGCGGTCAACATCCGCATTCATCCGCACGAGTACTCGCTCTACTTCGACTGCTGATTCACTGGCCGTATCCGATCGTTCCTCCTGACCCGGTGCCTTCTGGCCCCGGGCTTTTTTTCCCTGTTCTCGGCGGGCGGCCGTTAGCGGGCGGCGAGATTGGGCATGCTTGGAAAAGAACTGGAACGATCTTGTAATTTGGAGAGCCAGGATTATAATGAGGCAGTAACCCATTGACAGGAAAGGAGCCTCCTATGGGAACTAACGATAAGAATATCTCTTTTGTCGTCGCCGGCCTGCTGCTCGGCATCCTGATGTCGGCGATGGACAATACAATCGTGGCAACCGCGCTCGGCAGCATTGTCGCGGATTTGAAAGGGCTCGATCAATTCGTGTGGGTGACCTCTGCCTACATGGTGGCGGTTATGGCGGGCATGCCGATCTTCGGAAAGCTGTCGGACATGTATGGACGCAAACGGTTTTTCGTGTTCGGCCTGCTCATCTTCCTGCTAGGCTCCGCCCTGTGCGGCATTGCCCAGAGTATCGTGCAGCTCAGCATCTACCGGGCGATCCAGGGGATCGGCGGCGGTGCCCTGATGCCAATTGCCTTCACGATCGTCTTTGACATCTTCCCGCCGGAGAAGCGCGGCAAGATGACCGGCCTGCTCGGCGCCGTATTCGGGACCTCCAGTGTATTGGGGCCGCTGCTCGGCGCGTACATAACCGAGTACATGAGCTGGCACTGGATTTTCTACGTGAATGTGCCGATCGGTATCGTGTCTCTTTACTTTATTCTGCGGTATTACCGGGAATCGGCGGAGCACAAGAAGCAGAAGATCGACTGGAGCGGGGCGGTGACACTCGTGACCGCCGTCGTCTGCCTGATGTTCGCTCTGGAGCTCGGAGGTAAAAAATACGACTGGGCCTCGACACCCATCCTGTCGCTGTTCGCCGTCTTCGCCGTCGCGATCGTCGCGTTCCTGTTCGCCGAGACGCGAGCCGAGGAGCCTATTATCTCGTTCTGGATGTTCAAGCGCCGGCTGTTCGCGACTTCTCAGGTGCTGGCTCTTCTCTACGGGGCGACCTTCATCATCCTGACGGTCTACATTCCGATCTTCGTACAGGCGGTCTACGGCGGGTCCGCGATCAATGCGGGACTCATCCTGACGCCAATGATGCTCGGATCGGTGGCGGGAAGTGCCATCGGCGGGATTTTCCAGACCAAGACGTCGTTCCGCAGCCTGATGATCGTCTCCATTATCGCCTATGCGGCGGGAATGGCGCTGCTGGCCACGATGGGGCCGGAGACGGCGCGCTGGCTGCTGACCTTGTTCATGATTCTGGTCGGCTTCGGCGTCGGCTTCTCGTTCTCCCTGCTGCCGACGGCGAGCGTGCACAATATGGATCCCCGGTTCCGGGGGTCGGCCAACTCGACCAACGCGTTCTTCCGTTCGCTCGGCATGACGCTCGGCATCACGATCTTCGGCACGATCCAGACCAAACGGTTCCAGAGCCAGCTGGCCGAATCGTTCGCGGGCGTGCCGGGAGGGGCGGAAGGCGTCGCCTCGGTCACCAGCGATCCGCGCGGCCTGTTCGAGGCGTCGGCCCGGGCCAAGGTGCCGCCGCAGGTGCTGGATAAGATTGTCGACGCCATGTCGTCGTCGATTACGTTCAACTTCGCGCTGGCGCTCCTGCCGATCGCCATAGCGGTGGTGACTGTCTTCCTGATGGGCCGCGAGCGGATCCAGGCGGGAAGCCGGGGAGAATCGACTCCGTCCGCCCATCATTAAACCCAAAAACCGCCTTATCCGTGTCGACGGATAAGGCGGTTCGTGTTTGTCGAGATGCCGGTGCATCGTGGCAGTTGCGGGACGCGGCTCGACATAGCGGTGGCGTGGCTGCTGGAACGGCACGGCTGCCGGGGCGGCGCTTCCCACGTCAGCGCTGGCGAGCGTGAGGGGGCCTGCCGGAGCGGCCGCTTTCTGTGACAGGTCAGCCGCCGGATGGGGCATGGAGCGTGAACAGAGTCAGCTCGGGCCGGCAGAAGAACCGGTACGGCTGCATGCTCGTCCCGAGGCCGCGGTTCGTATACAGCTGGAGGCCGCCGGGTAGCTGGTAATGGCCCATCACGTATTTGCGGCCGAAGGGAGGCGGCGTCACGACCGGGCCGTAGAACGGGAGCCGAACCTGGCCGCCGTGGCTGTGGCCGGACAGCTGCAGGTCAATGCCGTGCCCGGCGGCCTGATCGGCGAGATCGGGCGCGTGCGACAGCAGCAGCCTGCATGCGTCCGCGGGAGTCGGGGCGAGCGCCTTGGCCAGCTGGGGCTTGCCCTCCCAGGCGTCCTCGACTCCAGCGATCCATAGGCGGGACGTGCCCCGCGTCAGAGGAACGGCGGCGTTGCGGAGGACGGTAAAGCCGCCTTCCGTGAGGACGTCCGCCGTCCGGTCTGCCGCATCGTAATAATCGTGGTTGCCCAGCACGGCAAGCTTGCCAAAGGGCGCCTTCAGCTGTTCGAGCGCCTGGCTGTGAGCGACCTCGTCGAAGAGCTTAGAGTCGAACAGGTCGCCGGTAAAGACGACGAGGTCCGGGCCCAGCTCGTTCATATGAGCGACTAGCCGCTGCAGCCGCTTGAGCGGAAAATGAAAGCCGAGATGGACGTCGCTGAACTGCAGAACCCGGAAGCCGGAGAAGGCGTCCGGGAGCCGTGGCAGTGTAAGCGGCACCCGCTTAATCTGAAGGAAGTAGGGCTCCGTGAACCGGGCATATAGATAGGCAGCCGGAGGAGCCGTCAGCAGAGCGGCAAGAAGGCTGCGCCCCTTCTGCAGAAATTGTCTTCGCGTCAGCTTCGCTTCCGATTCCGGTAGCATGGTGTTTTCTCCTCCTTCCTCCCTGGAGCCTGAGGTCTCGACTGAGATTGTTTCAAACCTCAGGAGCCTGCGGGCTCAACTGGGATTGTATCAGACGGCCGGCCGCCGTGTCACGCCAGCAGGCAAGCAGGCAGCCCGAGAAGAGGGGGATTCACCTATAGAAAAAGGAAGATGGAAACAAGGCAAGGGAGCTCCCCCAAATGCCGGTGCGGTACATGGTGCCGGCTGGAATCCGAACGAGCCGGCCGGGGTCGGCATGCTCAGCCCCCGATCGGCATCCGGGCGAGCGGCTGGTACATCGGCTCGCGGCCGCCGCGGCTTTCGTACAAAATCAGCTCCGCAGCCTGCCACTCGCTCTCCTCGAGAGGAGGCAGGGACGCTTCGGCCCGGCGGGCGTCGAACGGTTCGGTGCCGCGGTACTTGCGGGCTAACGTGATGTGGGGCTTGTACGGCCGCTCCTCGGGCACATACCCGAAGGGGATCATCGCTTCCACAACGCGCCGGTACAGCGCCTCGAGAGGGGCCAGCTCGCCCTGCACGCCGGTCCACAGAATCTGGGGGGACGAGGATTTGCCGAACGCGCCGAGAGAGCTGAGCTTCAGGCCGAACGGTCCCTGCGCGGCGGCGGCCTCCGCAAGCTTGGCGCGAATGGCATCCACCCGCTGGAGCGGGGTAGCGCCGAGATACTGGACCGTGATGTGGTAGTCGTCCCGGTAGACCCATTTGGCGAATGGGACGGTCTCCCGCAGCCGTTCGCAGCGCCGGGCGAGTATCTCCTTGAGCGTATCGGGCAGCGGGACGGCGATGAACAGGCGGGCGGACGGGCCTTCGGCGGCATGCGGGCCGGCGGCGGACCTACCGTCCGGACAGGCTGCGAGAGGGCGGGCAAGGGTAGAATTCAGGCGGTGCACGTGGGTTCCTCCTTGTCTGCCGGCGGGCTGCGCCGGCTGTCGCTATTGTCTTTTTTTCTTGAAGGGCTGGGGGAATCTTGTTATCATTACGATATCATAGAAAGAGAAGGTGTGGATCCAGTGACCAAACGTGCGTACAACTTCAATGCCGGCCCGGCCGCGCTGCCGCTCGAAGTGCTGCAGCGGGCGCAGGAGCAGTTCGTCGATTTCAACGGAATCGGCATGTCCATTATGGAAATCTCCCATCGCAGCAAGGAGTACGAGCAGGTCAATGACGAGACTCAGGAGCTGGTCAAGGAACTGCTCGGTCTGCCGGAAGGCTACAAGGTCCTATTCCTACAAGGGGGCGCCAGCACGCAGTTTACGATGGTGCCGATGAACCTGCTCGGAGAGGGCAAGACGGGCTGCTATGTCATGACCGGAACCTGGGCCGAGAAGGCCTATAAGGAAGCCAAGATGCTCGGCTCCGCCACGATCGCCGCTTCCTCCCGGGAAGAAGGGCTGCTCAACATGCCGTCGCTGGCCGGACTGTCTCTGCCGGAGAACGCCGCCTATCTGCACCTGACCTCGAACGAAACGATTGCGGGAACCGAGTTCACCGAATTCCCGGATACGGGCAGCGTCCCGCTTATTGGGGACATGTCGAGCGACATCATGTCCAGACAGTTTGATGCTTCCCGATTCTCGCTTATTTATGCCGGTGCGCAGAAGAATCTCGGTCCGTCCGGGGTTACACTCGTCATCGTCAAGGAGGATCTCCTGAAGGATGCGCCAAAGACGATCCCGACGATGTTCCGGTATTCGACTTATACCGAGAACAACTCGCTGTACAACACCCCGCCGGTCTACTCCGTCTATATGATGAATCTCGTCCTCCAGTGGGTCCGCGACCATGGCGGTCTCGCCGAGATGGAGAAGCTCAACCGCGTCAAGACCGATCTGATCTACCAAACGATCGACACGAGCGGCGGCTTCTATCAGGGGCTGGCCGAGACGGACAGCCGCTCGCGCATGAACATCACGTTCAAGCTGCAGGATGAAGAGCTGGAGAAAGCCTTTATCCGCGAAGCGGAGAAGAACGGCTTTGTCGGCCTGAAGGGCCACCGGAGCGTGGGCCATCTGCGGGCTTCGACATACAACGCCGTGCCATACGAGAGCTGCAAGGCGCTCGCCGAGTTCATGGCCGAGTTCCAGCGCACGAACGGGTAATAGCCGCGCCGGAAACGGCAAACGGTTAGCCCGGCCGACCCCGGAAGAGAGCAGACGCAGAGCGACCTTGCTTAGCCGGGGTTGCGGGTGTAAGCTGCCGCTGGTTCGGCGTCCGCTGCTCTCTCTTCTCTCATAGCGTTGCACGAAAGCACCCTTTCGTTCATTTGGTTCCTTTCACGGGAACCCGGATGGAAGGGGGCTTTTTTGGGTGTGGAGCTGAGGTGCCGCGCAAAAAAACCAAAAAACAAGCTGAGACCGGCTGAATCCGGAATCAGCTTGTTTTGCGTTAGAGAGCTTACTTGCTCCTATTGGGCAGATAGGGCATAGGGTCCGCCAACCCCACGCCTTCGGCGCGGGTGGCTGTGGAACGAGGAACTTGCTTACTTGCCGTTTGGATTCCCCGGTTTTCCAGGGGGGTTCCCCGGATTGGGATTGCCTGGTTTCCCGGGCGGATTCCCTGGGTTGGGGTTCCCTGGATTAGGCTCTCCCGGATTCCCTGGAAACCCCGGATGAGGGTTCCCAGGAGTTCCGGGATGTGGATTCCCTGGATTGGGATTTCCTAGATTAGGCTCTCCCGGATTCCCTGGGAACCCTGGATGTGGATTCCCTGGATTGGGATTCCCCGGATGAGGATTGCCCGGATCTGGGCCGCCGGCCGACGTAACCTTTACCGAAGCCGTTGCTTCGAAGCCATTATAGGCGGCTTTCACGACGGCCGTTCCTTCTGCGGCGCCAGTTATCGTCAGATCGCTGATGGTGACCACGCCTGCCGGCTCTGCCGTCAGCGTGACGCCTTCCGTCAACGGTCTCCGCTCCTCCGCATCCGAGCCAATAGACTTGTAGACGCCGTAGACGGCGGCGGTGATGCTCGTTCCCTTCATTATCTCCTGCGGGAGCTCGAGCCCGATGGCGTTCAGAACCATGCCTGGAACCGTCACCGGAATTTGTACACTTTGTCCTCCATACTGTGCGGTCAAAGTCACCTGACCGGGAGCGAGTCCAGTTACCATCGTACCTTCGATCCGGACAATCCCCTCCTGATCGGCGGTCAGCACCACCCCTTCCGCGAGGTCCTGCGCGATTGGGCCGTTCACCGCTTTGAGCACGACCGGTGCGCTTTGGCCGACGGCCAGCGACTCGGGGGCGGAGGATACCTCGAGGGCGGTTAACGGATGCACGGTCACCAGGGGCAGCGTCATGGCCGAGCTGCGGCCGTAGCCTTCTCTGCTCGCGTAGACGGTGTATTGATTGGCGCCCGCAGCGGGAGCCGGGATGGTCACAAGTACCGGCGTCTCGCCGGCGCCGGCGGCCGTCGCGACGATGCGGTCATTTTCTTTGACGACGATAGACGCATCGCGGGAAGCGGTGGCGACGAACGTGACATCGCTGCCTTCCTTCACGTTGGACAGCGGAGCAGCCAGCACTTTTGCGGTAATCATGTCCTGAGGCGCGACGACCGTGGACAAGGTTACATTATCATAATAAGCATTGGCGACGTAAGGAGCGCTGCTGATCAGCTTGATGCCGATATACTTGGCTCCTGCCGGTGCTTTGTTGCTGAAGGATACCGTGTCCCACTGCTTAAGCGGGGCCGTCGCCTCCATGCTCATCGTCGTGCCGGAGACAGGGGTCATCTCCTTCCTCGCGCTGTCGTAGTAGCGGATCTGCAGATACGGCCGGTTGGAGCTGCGTCCCGGCGGGACTGCGTCCCGGTAGATGTCGGCTGCGATCGTGTAAGTCGCTCCGGCCGCGATCGGAATGAGCTCGCCGTCGAGAGCGACCGGCAGACTGGTGTCGTTGTCGTACAGATAGAGGCTGCCTGCTCCTTCCTTGACCACTTTATCGGACGGACGAATGATCATGTTGCTGTTGAACGTATGCGGGTCCCGGATCGTCCAGTGCGGAATGGAGCCGTCGGCGCCTATCGTTTCGAAGCCGGCATTCGGTACTTCCAACTGCTGCACGACGTTGCCGGTCGGCTCCGGATCGCCGGGCGTCAGGCGGAATACGCGCACTTGATCGTAATACGCCTCAGTCAGCCAGGTTTGGGAGCAGAACAGGACTACGCGGGCGGATACGGCCCCCGCGGGAGCGACCGAGCTGAAAGAAGCCGTCTTCCATTCGTTCACAGGTCCCGTATGATAGTTGGCAGGTGCCGGCGAGAGGCGGATTTCATTCCCTTCCGCGTCGTAATACTTGAGCGCCGCAATCGTCCGGCCGGAAGCCAGGAAGATATCCGACTGAACGGTGTACTCGAGGCCGGGCTCTACGGAGAACGGGATCGAGCGGACTCCGACCTCAGCCGAGGCCGACGTGTCGGTAATTTTCAAGCTGGCGGTGCCGTCCTTAGCCTTCTCGCGGGTGATGGCATAATCGGCCGCTTCGGTCCGCGCGCCGAACGTCTCCCAGCCAGGGATTGTGCCGTCACCGTTCACCTGCTCGAAGCTGCCGTTCAGGAGCGGGATCTCTACGTTCGTATAGACGGGAGGCTGCTCCTTCTTGACCTTGATCCGCTTCAGCATGGACGCTTCGTTGTAGTAAATATTGCCGTCGGGTCCGAGCGCCATCTGGTTCGTCTTGGTTCCCGGAATGACCGTGTGCGCCATCGTCCGCGGGTCGATGACGACGAGCTTGCCGCCGAGCGTCGTGTAGAGGATGCCTTCCTGGTCCCACTGGAGCTTAACTGGGGTCCAGATGTGGTCAAACACCCAATCGGTCTGCACGATTTCCTTTTGCTTGACGACTTTGTAGGTGACCGGATCGATGGCGAAGATCGTCCCGTACGCGGCACCCCACAAGAGGCCGTCGGGACCGAAGCTGAGCCCCCCGATCGCCTTGGCTTTGATGCCGTTCGCCAGCTCGAGCTCCGGGGTGAAGGAGGAGATCAGCTGCTTCTTGGCGACATCCCAGACGAACATCTTGGCTTCGGAGGCGGTGGGCGTAATGTCGAGACCTCCCCAGACGGTCGTCGAGCCGTACAGCTTGCCGTCGCGGTAAGCGAGGCCCATGATGCTCTGATCCGGGATGAGGTTGTAGTAGGACTCCCACGAAGTGCCGTCATAGATGGACAGGGAGCCGCCCAGCTTGCCGATCTTCGGAATCGTGCCGACGAAGAGCTTGCCGTCCCCCGTTGCGAGCGCGAAGGGGCGGTCCTGGCTGTCCTCGATCTGATGGATCTTGCGGGGGTTGGCGCCCTGCACGATCGGCTTCGTCGTATCGAGCTCATGAATAACGGCCGCCGGATACTCGCCGAAGATGACCTTGTCGCCCCAGGCGATCATCCCCTCGGCCTGCCCCATGTTGAACAATTCCTTCTCGGCTGTCTCGATATTGTACCGGGCTCCGTAGACGCCCTGGTAGCCCGTCGTGTAGAGCAGCCGATCGGGACCGAAGATGAGCGACTGGATCGAAACGGCGGTGCCGGAGACGATAGGCTGGAGCGTCTTGACCTTCTTCGTCTCAAAGTTGGTGTAGATGACTTGGCCGCCGAACATGACGGTCACAAGCGACTCCCCTGGCATCTCGGGATCGTTCATATCGATCCAGGCGCTGTTCCGGAGATACGTCGTATAGGGAATGCCGGTGGAGGTGATCTCCTCGGTCTCCAGATCGAACGATTTGAACTCGCCCGCGGCGGAGAAGTAGACCTTGCCGTCATGCTCGGGAGAAACGAACATGCCGCGGTAATCGAGCACCATCTTATCCGTCAGAAACTGCTGCTTCTCCAAATCGTAGATGAGGAGCGACAGCGGAGCAGAGCTGAGCTGAATGAACAGATAGTCCCGGACGATGTTCATCGTATAAACCATAGGCGGATGCTCGTTGTCGAAGACGTCGTTCTTCGGCAGAGGAATCCCGGTTTTTTGGCCGGTGGCCGGGTTCATCTTGTAAAGCGCCCCGATCGAGCCTTCGCCGACGTAGAGCTCGCCCTTATAGTACTCGATCGTCTTGGCGTACCCCGCGCCCGGCGTGTACGGTTCATAGTTCGTGATGGAGCGGGTGGAAGGGTCGTACTTGAAAACCTTGCCGGTCGGGTATGCTCCGCCGTAGACGACGTCGTTCTCGTCGACCGTCAGGTTGTAGAGAGTGCCGGCACCGGGAACGGCGCCCAGCGACGTTACCTGCTTGGCGGCAGGCGAATAGACGAATAGCCGCGGTCCGGAGGCAATATAGACATTGCCCTTGGAATCGAGGATGTGCCCCCAGGACTGGCCGCCGCCTGCCAGGGAAAACTCCCTCAGCAGCTTATAGCTCTTCAGGTCAATCACACTGAAGATGGCGGGGTCGGAGGAGGTGCCGGTGACCGTCGTATAGAGAACGTCCCTGCCGTCCTCTACTCCGTATTCGCTGTGCAGCGTGTTAGGAGTTGTGACCATCGTGCCCAGCTCCTCCGGCGCGTCGAAGGAGCGAGGGACGGATGCTGCCGCCTCGGCGCGGGCGGGCAGGAGGGGCAGGGCGACCGTCACCGCGATCGCGGCGGCCGCGAGTATAGCCAGCGGCTTCCTGCTTTTTCTGATAACGCTTTCAAACATGACGACTTTCGACCTCATTTCTTGTGGAGTGGGGGTCTTCTTCTCCGCTAAGGTCCTTATCTGGTTCAGCAATGCAAAAAGGACCACGAAGAAAAGAGAGCCTCTTCGCTTTCTGGTCTAAATGTAGTTCATATTTCAAGGTCATCCTAACACAGCCTCCAAAAGTCCGTCAACCGGAATTTGGAAGCGTTCTCTCTTATTCCTGCCCTTGTGCTCAGGTGTCCTCAAGCGCTAAGGGTGGCACCCATCCCAGTGTGCCGAACAAAAAAGCAGGAGGGCTAACCCTCCTGCAGCAGCTGGTGATTGAATAGGGCGATGAGCCCGTCGTCCTCGACAAACCGGGAGAAGTATTGCTCCAGGCAGGTGCCCAGCACTTCCACCTCCCGCATCGTCAGCTGGAGATCGCGATGCGTCGCATAGTTCGGGATCAATTCGCGGTGCAGCTCGAGCCGGGCCGGCTTGTCGGGCAGCTCGCACGCCACCGTCTCGGTCACCCACTTGCTCGCGGGGAGGCTGAATGACTGGTGCCGGATGGACGCCTGCGCCTCCTCGGAGACGAGAAAATCGGAGAAGAGGACGGCTGCTTCCTTGCTCCGGGAAGCGGCGCTTACGGCGATGCCGGTCGAAAGCAGCAGCGTCCGCTGGTTGTCCGTCCGGGGGACCTGCGCGATGTCGTAGGGAAACCCGGCACCGACCAGCTGATTCAGCCGGTAGTAGGTGGTCAGGATGACCGAAACCTTTTGCTCGAGAAACAGCTTCTCGGCGTCCTGGTACGTGAACGACATCGCGAGTGGGAACAATCCGTCCTTGTGCATCAGCTCCCTCAGGAAGCGGATGCCCCTCATCATTCCCTCGCCGGCGGGAACGACGGCCCCCGTCCGGTCCCGAACGAACCGGGCGCCGCACTGCAAGAGAAACAGCGGCCACCGGTTCGTCGAGGACAGATGGAAATAGAGACCGAACCGGTTCAGCCCGGTTAGCCGGCTCAGCGCCCCGCGCAGATCCTGCCAGGTCCAGCCCCCGTCCGGCTCGAGAACGCGGCGGCTCGCAAAATGCTCCTTGTTGTAGCAGAGGATGACAGGCGAAAAAATAAGCGGCCTGACGCGCAGTCTCGCTTCTTCGTCGGAGAAGAGGGAGGTCAGGAAAGGATAGGTGTCGGACTCGGGCGTGAACGGCTCGAGCAGTCCGAGCATCCCCTCCTCCTTGAAATGGAGGTAATCGGTATAGTTCATCGTCGCGGCATCGACGACGCCCATCTCAAGCAGCTGCCGGATGTGATCGGCATGCGCATACGGGAGGGTCATCGTCTCTACGCGGATGAGGGGATGCTTCTCACGGAACTTCTCCAGCAGCCGGTCCAGCGGCAGCTCGTCCTGCATCGAGGGATAGAGGCCGATGCGGATGACGGTCTGCGCCGAGGGGGCCGTCACCTGGTTGCCGACGCGCGGAATTTTGAGCAGGAGTCCTTCGTTCACGAGCTTCTCCAGAACGAGCCGGACGGAGTTCTTGCTCAGCTGGAATTCCGCCGCGAGAGCCGTCTCCGCGGGGAGAAACTCGCCCGGCTTGTAATCGCCCCGCGCGATTTGGCCGCGTACGGTCGTGAGCAGCTCGTTGGATCGGCTTTGGAAAGTTTTGCGGTCAGTCTTGGCCATAGGCGGCGATTCTCCCTTGCTTCCTTGCATAGTCGTCGTCCTGCCGCCTGCCGCTTCAAGAGGTGTCTCCAGGCTTGAGACGGTCCGGAAGGGGCGGAGGCAAAGCGTTCTCGTATTATCCTACCGAAACCGGCCGCAAAAAGGTAGCCCCCGCTCCGCCTCGGCCGGGAGGCTCACAGCCTCGCCGCCCGCTCCAGCGCTTCCGGAAGCGGAATCGTCTCCGCCTCCGGCTCGCCGCTCGTCCGCCATTCGACGAGGCCGTCCGCCGCACCGCGCCCTATGACGATGCGCACGGGCAGCCCGATCAGGTCGGCGTCCTTGAACTTGACGCCGGGCCGCTCCTCGCGGTCGTCCAGCAGCACATCCAGGCCGAGCGCGAGCAGCCGGCCATACAGCTGATCGGCCGCGGCGCGCTGCGTCTCGTCACGCGGGGCGACGACGAGCAGGTGGACGCGGAACGGCGCGACCGCGGCCGGCCAGCGGAGGCCGGATTCGCCGGCATGCTGCTCGGCGATCGCAGCGAGCAGCCGGGAGACGCCGATGCCGTAGCAGCCCATGATCATCTCGCGGCGCCGGCCGTCCTCGTCGGTGTAGAGAGCCCCGAGCGCCCGGCTGTACTTGGTCCCGAGCTTGAAGACGTGGCCCATCTCGATGCCCCGGCGGAAGACCAGCCGGCCCCCGCAGCGGGGGCACGGATCGCTCTCGCCCGCATTCCGGAAGTCGCCGACCGCTTCCAGCGCGAAGTGAACGCCGGGCCGTACGCCGCTCAGGTGATAGTCGGCCTCGTTCGCGCCCGTGACCGCCTCGGCCATCGCGGCGGCTTCGAGGTCGGCGAGAATCGGGATCGTCAGCCCGACGGGCCCGGCAAAGCCGACGGGAGCCCCGGTCACCTGCCGGGTCGTTTCGGCGTCCGCGAGCTCAAGCGACTCGCAGCCGAGCTGCCGGGCGAGCTTGACCTCGTTCGCTTCCCGGTCGCCGCGCACGAGCAGAGCGACGGGCCGGCCGTCCGCCACGTAGATCAGCGTCTTGACCAGCTGGCGGGGCGAGAGGCCCAGCTGCTCCGTCAGCTCCGCGATCGTGCGCATGCCAGGCGTATGCAGCCGCTCTGGAGGTGTCGCAGCATGCGAGGGGGCGTCCGTCTGCTGGAAGCCGTTCGCGTCTGCTGCCTCCGGCGAGGCAGCCTCGGCCTTCTCCAGATTGGCGGCGTACGAGCAGGCGGCGCAGCTGACAATCGTATCTTCGCCGGACTCTGCAAGCGCCATGAACTCATGACTGCCGCCCTCGCCCCCGATCGCGCCCGAATCGGCTTCCACCGCCCGGTAGTCGAGTCCGCATCGGGAGAAGATCCTGTGATACGCTTCCTCCATAGCCCGGTAGGTGCGGTCCAGCCCCTCCCAATCCGGATCGAACGAATACGCGTCCTTCATGACGAATTCACGGCCGCGCATAAGCCCGAACCGGGGCCGCCGTTCGTCGCGGAATTTGGTCTGGATCTGGTAGACGGTGAGCGGCAGCTTGCGGTGCGAATGAATCTCGGCCGCGACGAGCGTCGTCACCACCTCCTCGTGGGTCGGCCCGAGCGCGAACGCGCGGCCGTGCCGGTCCTTGAGCCGGATCAGCTCGGGGCCATAGATGCCGTAACGCCCCGACGTCTCCCAGAGCTCGGCCGGCTGCATGGCCGGCATCAGCAGCTCCTGGGCTCCGATGGCCTCCATTTCCTCCCGGATGATGGCCTCAATCTTCTTCATAACGCGCAGCCCGAGGGGCAGGTACGTATAAATGCCGGCGGCGAGCTGCCGGATGTAGCCTGCCCGCAGGAGCAGCCGGTGGCTGATCGCTTCCGCCTCCGCCGGGTCGTCCCGCAGCGTGGGGATGAGCATATGCTGCTGGCGCATGTCGATACCCTCCTTGATGATCTTCTTGTGAATGGCGGCGGCTGCCGAATGCCGGATGGAACGCAAAAAAACGCATTCGTCAGGGACGAATGCGTTCGTGGTACCACCCTAATTCGACCGGCTCGCAGGCGCAGCCCGGTCCGGTCCTTGCTTGAGATAACGGGCCGGTGGCCCGGCTGCGGTTGCTCCGGCGCGGGCGCACCGGAATGCCCGCAGCAGCTCGCAAGGCGGGACCCCCGCCGCCGGATCGAAGAATCTCGCAGCCTCGGATTCTCTCTCTGGGCGCCCGGTGGGGCGGGGGGACCTTGGTCGCAGCTGATGCCGCTCATTCGATTGGTCCCTACCTTACTAGATTTTTCCTGCCCGGTCAAGAGGAAGAAGGGAGGGGAGGAGACTCGCCCCCACTTACCGGGCCGCCTGGGCAGGATGGGCAGCGGGCTCGCTCAGCTTGTAGCCGACGTTGCGGATCGTCTTGATGTATTCGGGGGAGCGGGCGTTGCGCTCAATCTTGTCCCGCAGGTGACTGATGTGCACGTCGACGATGCGCGTATCCCCGAGAAAATGGTAGTCCCAGACGCCCTGGAGCAGCTGCTGGCGGCTCAGCGCCTTGCCGCTGTGCCGGCACAGGAACAAGAGCAGCTCGTATTCCTTGGGCGTCAGCTCGATCGGCCGCTCCCGGACTGTCACTTCCCGGCGCACCGGACAGAGGCGGATCTCGCCGAACTGCAGAGGCTGCTGCTCCCCTTCGGGCGGCAGGCTCCGCAGCCGGCGGAAGATCACCTGGATGCGCGCCACGAGCTCCTGCGGGCTGAACGGCTTCACCATGTAATCGTCGGCGCCATTATCGAGACCCGCTATCTTGTCCGACAGGTCCTGCATGGCGGTCAGCATGATGATCGGCACCTGGTTGCCCTCACCGCGGAGCTTGCGGCACACCTGCAGGCCGTCCATCTTGGGGAGCATCAAATCGAGCACGATCAGATCGGGGCGGAAGGTACGCAGCTCCCCGAACACCGCCTCGCCGTCGGATACGCAGCGGACCTCATAGCCGGCCTGCTTCAGGTTGAAGTCGAGGAGGAGAGAGATGGACGGCTCGTCATCCACCACCAGAATTTTGTGTTTCATCGCGCGATCCACTCCTTTACCGCTTTAGTTGTCCCCATTATCCCAAGCGGAGATCATCCGCGGATTAACGCTTCGTTAACCGAGTGTAAACATTTGCGCCAAGCGGTTTTGCGGTATAATAGGAGGGATTGTGAGGTGAACCGACAACATGGCTTTTCACATTGTGCTGGTGGAGCCGGAAATTCCGGCCAACACCGGGAATATCTCGCGTACCTGCGCCGCCACGGGCACGCATCTGCATCTGGTGCGGCCGCTCGGCTTCCGGACGGACGACAAGACGCTGAAGCGGGCGGGTCTCGATTATTGGCATGCCGTCAAGCTGGAGTACCATGACTCGTTCCAGGAGGTCAAGGACAAGTATCCGGACGGCCGTTTCTTCTGCGCGACGACCAAGGCTTCGCGGTCTTATGCCGACATCGAGTTCCGCGACGGGGACTTCCTCGTCTTCGGCAAGGAGACCAAAGGGCTCTCTCCGGATATCCTCGCCGCCCACCCGGATACCTGCATCCGGATTCCGATCAGCGGCGACGTCCGTTCCCTGAACCTCAGCAATTCCGCGGCGATCGTCCTGTACGAGGCGCTGCGCCAAACCGGCTTCTCCGGCTTGACCTGACAGGCGGCTCGGCCCGCTTTTGGCCCCGGACGGCCAGCCTCCCCAGCTCTTCGGGTGTCCACGCCCGGAGGGCTTATTTTATTCGTATTGAGAGCGCATACGGACCAAAAAGAGGGGTCGTTTTCGAATGGCTATTGGATAGCAGCCACATCTTTTGTTAGCTGCTATAGCAACAGCAGAGAATAAGGCTTCCATTCGCATTCGGAATGCAGCCTGGGGCCCCTATATGGACTACTATCTCGATATCGAAAGGGGAATTATCAAGGTGAAGCCAGCAGGAATTGTACGGAAGGTGGACCAACTGGGCCGGATCGTCCTGCCCAAATCGCTCCGCAGCCGGTTCAAAATGAACGAGGGAGACTCTGTCGAGATTCTCGTGCAGGGGGATCAAATCATCCTGGAGAGGTACCGCCCGCGCTGCGTCTTTTGCTCCACACTCGAGGACGTCATGGAATTCAAGGAAAAACACATCTGTGCGGCATGCATGAGGGCCGTCACCAGGTAACACGGGCCGCCCGCACATGCGTCCGGCCGCTTCCCGCGGGAGGCGGCGAGCGACGCCGACCGCCCTTGCCATCTCCGCGGGCGGCGCTTATTCGGCCACCCTCGTCAACATACTCGCGCCGCGTCCGGCGCTTATTAAAAAAGCATCCGTCCCTCGCGGGACGGATGCTTTTTTGTCGTGCGCGCTTACAGGCCGCCCGTCTTATCGTCGTTGTACGCCGCAGTCAGGATCGCCACGATGAACAGGATGAAGACAAGCATACTGATCCAAAAAGTCATAGACAAGAGAGGCACCCCCCGTAACAGTCATCTCCGAACAATGTCGATGTTTGGTACTCCAACTTCTATTATACCCCAAGACGCCGCAATTAGAAATCCATAGTTGCAAACATTGCGATCAATGCCGAATGGGCGTTTAGCTCCCTGTCCTTTTGGGGTAAGAAGCAGGGTAACCACCCCGCGCCCCGCACTAGAACTATTGGACAAGGAGGGATCCGATGAACGGAAAAACGAGACTCGGCAATTGGGCGCTGCAGTGGGTGTTCACCGGACCGGCGCTGCTCTTCTTCGCTGTCGTGGTCGTCGTCCCGTTCCTCCTGAGCATTTACTATTCGTTCACCGAATGGAACGGCGTGTCTCAGGACGTAAAATGGGCGGGCATCAGCAACTTCAAGTACATCCTGACCGAGGATGGCGGGTTTCGGAGATCGTTCTGGTTTACGATCCGCTTCACGGTTACGATGGTCATCTTCACGAACCTGCTTGGCTTCGTGCTGGCCCTGCTTCTCACACAAGGACTGAAGACGCGGAACGTGCTGCGCACCGTCTTCTTTATGCCCAACGTCATCGGCGGCCTGCTGCTTGGTTTCATTTGGCAGTTTATCTTTGTCAAAGGCTTCTCCACCATCGGTGAAAAAACGGGGCTCGGATTCTTCGAGCTGCCGTGGCTGGGGGACGAAACGACAGCCTTCTGGGCGCTTATCATCGTCAGCGTCTGGCAGGGGGCCGGCTATCTGATGATTATTTACATAGCCGGATTGATCAATATTCCGAAGGAGCTGACGGAGGCGGCGACGATCGACGGCGCGAGCCGCTGGCAGATGCTTCGCAACATTACGCTGCCGCTTGTCATGCCGTCTGTAACCGTTTGCTTGTTTCTGGCGATCTCATGGGCGTTCAAAATGTTCGACCTCAACCTGTCGCTCACCCAGGGGGGACCGTATGGCTCGACCGAATCGGTCGCGCTGAACATCTACCAGGAGGCGTTCCGCAACAACCGGCTCGGTCTCGGCACCGCGAAGGCGCTTATCTTCTTCCTCGTCGTCGCCGCCGTATCGCTCATTCAGGTGACGATCACGAAGCGAAAGGAGGTCGAGGTGTAGATGGATGCGAAGCGGTACTCTCCCCGCACGCTCATACTGGAGATCCTCGCCATCCTGCTCGGCCTGCTGTTCCTCGTCCCGTTCTATTTTGTCATCGTCAACTCGATGAAGACGTTCGGGGAGCTGCTGCGCAACACGGCGAGCCTGCCGGAGGCGTTCTATTTCGGCAACTATTTGAAGGTATGGGAGATCATGAAATTCCCGGCAGTGTTCATGAACTCGCTGATCATCACCGTGTGCAGCAACATCGGCCTCGTGCTGATCAGCTCGATGGCCGCCTACCGGATGGTGCGCCACCCGTCGAAATGGAACAATCTGCTGTTCGCATGCTTCGTCGCCGCGATGGTCATTCCGTTCCAGTCGATCATGATTCCGCTCGTCAAGGTGGCGAGCTCCGTCGGTCTCTTGGGAAGCGTCTGGGGTCTGGTCATCTGCTACTTCGGGTTCGGGGTCTCGCTGAACCTGTTCCTGTACCACGGCTTCATCAAGTCGATTCCGCGGGAGATCGAGGAGTCGGCAGTCGTGGACGGGACAACCCCGTTCGGCGTCTTCTGGCGCATCGTGTTCCCGCTGCTTAAGCCGATGACCGTTACGGTCGTCCTGCTGAACAGCCTGTGGATCTGGAACGACTTCCTGCTGCCGCTGCTCGTGCTGAACAACCCGTATTTGCGGACCATTCCGCTCGCCACTTACGCGTTCTTCGGCCAGTACACCAAGCAGTGGGATCTCGCTCTGGCGGCGCTTGTGCTGGGTGTTCTGCCGATCATTCTCTTCTTCCTGGCGCTGCAAAAGCACATCATCGAAGGCATCACGGCCGGTTCGGTCAAAGGCTGATCAGCCGAACCGGATGCTGGAACCAATCCAAGACAAAGAGGGAGGTCATTCGCATGAACAAATGGATCAAACCGGGACTTGCCCTGACGGTGGCGGCCGCGCTCGCCGCCGGCTGCTCGACGGCTCCCGATTCGGGACAGGGGGGCGGAAGCACGAACAATGGGGGCAGCTCCGGAGGGGGAGGCACCAAGACAACGATCAAGATGTTCCAATTCAAGGTCGAGTTCGCCGATCAGCTCAAAAAGCTGGTGGAGGAATACCAGAAGGAAAACCCGAACGTCATCATCCAGGTCGAATCCGTCGGAGGCGGCGCCGATTACGGCGCGGCGCTCAAGGCGAAGTTCCAGGGGAACGACAAGCCGGATATCTTCAACAACGGCGGCTATAACGAGCTGGACCTGTGGATGGAGAATTTGGAGGATCTGTCCGATCAGCCTTGGGTGAAGGACCTCGTCGACGCGGCCAAGGAGCCGATGACGAAGAACGGCAAAATCTATGGTCAGCCGCTTAACCTCGAAGGCTACGGATTCATCTACAACAAGGATTTGTTCGCCAAGGCGGGCATTACCGAGCCGCCGAAGACGATCAGCCAGCTCGAGGAGGCGGCCAAGAAGCTGCAGGCGGCAGGGATCACGCCGTTCGAGAACGGCTACGGCGAATGGTGGGTGCTCGGCAACCACTTCGCGAACCTGCCGTTCGCGAACCAGAAGGACCCGAATGCGTTCATCGCGGGCCTTAACAGCGGCTCCGAGAAGATCCCGGGGAACCCGGTGTTCGACCAGTGGGTGAAGCTGTTCGATCTGCAGCTGCAGTACGGCAACAAAAACCCGCTGCAGACGGACTACAAAACCCAGGTGACGGAATTCGCGACCGGCAAGGCAGCGATGACGCAGCAGGGCAACTGGACGCAGACCCAGATCACCCAGACGAATCCGGACATCAAGGTCGGCTTCCTGCCGATGCCGATCAGCGACGATCCGAGCCAGGACAAGCTGCCTGTAGGCGTTCCGAACAACTGGGTCGTCAACAAGAATTCTCCGGTCAAGGAGGAGGCCAAGAAGTTCCTCAATTGGCTTGCAACGTCCGAGACGGGCAAGCGGTATATGGTCGAGGAATTCAAGTTCATCCCGGCCTTCAAGAGCGTCACTGCGGATGAGCAAAAGGTCGGCCCGCTCGCGGCGGACATCATGAAGTATGTTAAGGACAACAAGACGATGACCTGGAACTGGTTCAAGTTCCCGGGCGGCGAGGCGAGCAGCAAAAAATTCGCCGACGCGATGCAGGCGTACATCGCCAAAAAACAGACAAAAGAGCAGATGCTGACGAACTTCCAACAGGCGTGGGATAGTCTGAAGACCAAATAACCCCTTGCAGGAAGAGCCTCCGGCGGCGGCCGGAGGTTTTTTACATCCCTTGCTTTAGACACCGGGAATTGGGGTATGGCTAATACAGAAGGGCCGGGAGACCTGGGACCTAAGCGGTCGGCTATCCAGGCGGCCTATGCTAGCGACTAACGGTTTTTCGTCCGCGCCGCGGCTCGGGGGGAGGCGTCTACGTATTTGAGGCGCAGCGATTCCCCACGGACAACTTATAGGACGGGACGGAGACGGCGCTCCGGGAGAGCGAGCAGGGAGGAATCACTTGACGGGACTTACGCTTATCGGAACGATCATTGTCATCAATATCGTCTATGTCACGCTGTTTACCATCCGGATCATCCTGGTTATGAAGGCCCGGCAGTTTCTCGCGACGTTCATCAGCATGGTGGAAGTATTCGTCTATCTCATGGGGCTGAGCATTGTGCTGAACAACATCGACGACCCTTTGAACCTGGCGGCGTACTGCATCGGCTGGGGAGGCGGCGTCTGGCTCGGCATCAAGATCGAGGAATGGATCGCCCTCGGCTATTCCATTCTGCAGATTGTCGTCGACTATGAGTCGACCTCGCTGCCGGATAAGCTTCGGGATAAGGGCTTCGGCGTCACCAGCTGGCTCGCCGAAGGGCGGGATGGCCCCCGCCTGATGATGCAGGTGCTCACTAGACGAAACCAGGAGAAGAAGCTCATGCAGGACATCCAGGCGCTCGCTCCCAAGGCGTTCGTCATTTCGTACGAGCCGAGGACGTTCCGGGGCGGCTTCTGGACGAAGCGGATCAAGTAAAAACGATCGGATTCCATCAGTTTTTTGTAACTTTTTTGCAACTTTCGTGCATAAAAAGATCATTTATGCTAATATAGTTCGAATATTCGGTATTTTCAGTTGTTCCTCCGCGTGTATGAAGCCCTCGGGAAAATACCCATACTACTAGAAACCAAAGAGGTGGTTGCTTGCAATGATTCGATTCGACCATGTCAACAAGACGTATGAAGACGGTTTTGTCGCCCTGAAGGACATCAATCTCGAATTCAAAGAAGGAGAGCTCACCGTTCTCATTGGTCCGAGCGGCTGCGGAAAAACCACGTTGATGAAGCATATCAACCGGTTGAACAATCCGACCAAAGGACGGGTGCTCATCAAAGACAAAAACATCGCGGAGATCGACCCTGTCAAGCTGCGGAGAAGCATCGGCTATGTCATCCAGAACGTCGGGCTTTTCCCCCACATGACGATCGCGCAGAACGTGGCCGTCGTGCCCAAGCTGCTCGGGTGGGACAAAGAAAAGATCGCCCGGCGCGTCGACGAGCTGCTGAAGCTCGTCAATCTCGATCCGGACACGTACCGGAGCCGGTATCCGTCGGAGCTGAGCGGCGGCCAGCAGCAGCGGATCGGCGTCATCCGAGCGCTGGCGGCCGAGGCGGACATCATCCTGTTCGACGAGCCGTTCAGCGCGCTCGACCCGATCAGCCGGGAGCAGCTGCAGGATGAGCTGGTGCGGCTGCAGCAGGATTTGAAGAAGACGATCGTCTTCGTCACCCACGATATGGACGAGGCGATCAAGATTGCCGATACGATCGTCCTCATGAAGGATGGGGAAGTGATGCAGACGGGTAGTCCGGAGCAGATTCTCCGTCACCCTGCCAACGACTTCGTCAAGACGTTCATCGGCACGAAACGCCTCTATGCCGAACCCTCCGAAGAGACCTTCCTTGTGGACGACGTTATGGCGTCCCATCCCGTTACCGCGTATCCGACACGCGGTCTGGCCGAATCGATCAAGCTCATGCAGAAGTCGCGCGTCGACTCCCTGGTCGTCGTCGATCGGGCGGGAGAGCTGAAGGGGCATGTCTCCATCTTCCAGGTGCTGGACAAATACCGGGAGGAAAACCGGACGCTCGCCGACCTGATGAAGCCGTTCGAGTATGTGGTCGAGGTCGGGACGCCGGTTTCCGTCGCCCTGAACCTGCTCAATGACCACAGGCTGCCGTACGTGCCGGTCGTGAAGGACGGCAACCGGTTCGTCGGACTCATTACCAAGGGCAGCATCGTGCGCCATCTGGCCGAGGTCTATACACCGGCAACCGAAGACGCGGTTCCGGTCGTTCAGGACGAGGTGGTGGCGGAATGAGCATAACCGATTATTGGGACTTCCTCGTCAGCCGCCGTGCCGACATTTGGACGGCGTTCCTCGACCATCTCCAGATCACTTTCTGGGCCGTTCTGCTCGGGTGTATCGTCGCCATTCCGGTTGCGGTGCTGCTCGTCGGCAACCGGATCAGCTGGGTGAACAGTCTGGTCTTCACCATTGCGAACGTGCTGCAGACCATCCCCAGTCTGGCTTTGCTTGCTATCTTGCTTCCGCTGATCGGCGTCGGCCGGACTCCGGCGATTCTGGCCTTGTTCCTTTATTCGCTTATGCCTATCCTGCGCAATACGTACACCGGCTTCCAAGCGGTGGACCGGAACGTGCTGGAGGCGGCGAGAGGAATGGGCTACAGCAGCGCCCAGCGGCTGTTCCAGATTCAGATGCCGCTCGCGTTCCCGTACATCATGTCGGGCATCCGGGTCACGACGGTCTACATCATCAGCTGGGCGACGCTCGCCACGCTGATCGGAGCCGGCGGTCTCGGCCAGCTCATCGTCTCGGGAATGGGAACGAACAAGAAAGAACTGATTGTGACCGGCGCTCTGCTCGCCGTTCTGCTCGCGCTCGCCGTGGACTTCGTCCTGGGCCGGATCGAGAAGTGGATCACTGTGCGGGTGAAGTCCGAGCCGGTCGCGAATACGCAGTAGCTTAAGGGAGGAACAAGATGAGAAGACGAAGCAAACGATGGTTGCTCGGAACCGTTCTCGCCGGCGTCCTTCTGATGACGAGCGGCTGCGGACGGGGAGATACGATTCTGATCGGCGCCCAGACGTTCTCCGAGCCCAAGATCCTGGCGCAGATGTATAAGCTCTTGATCGAAGACCGGACCGACCTGAAGGTCGACGTGCTGCCCGATCTGGCGACCAGCCCGGTCGTCCTTCAGGCGATGAAGAACAATGACGTCCAGATGGGGACGCTCTATTCCGGGGAGATCTTCAACAATCACTTCCCGATCGAGGACACCAAGGACCGCAAGCGTGTCCTGGAGCAGGCCCAGCAGGGCTTTGACAAGTACTTCAATCTCAAGTGGTACGATCCGCTCGGTTTCGAGAATACGTACGCGTTCACCGTCCGCAAGGAAGTCGCCGACAAGAACCAGTACAAGAAGATCAGCGATCTGACCGCCAATGCCCAGCAGATGCGGCTCGGCGTCGATACGTCCTGGCTGGAGCGGACGGCGGACGGCTATCCGGCGTTCAAGCAGCATTACAACATGACGTTCGGCAAGACGCTTCCGATGGAGGTGGCCCTCGTCTACAAGGCGGTTGCCAACAACGAGGTGGACATCGTCCTCGCGTATTCGACCGACTCGCGCCTGAAGGAATACGACCTGCAGACGCTGGAGGATGACAAGAAATTCTTCCCTCCGTTCGACGCTTCGCCGGTCGTGCGCAAGGATCTGCTAGAGAAGCATCCTGAGATCAACGACGTGCTCCAACTGCTGATCGGCAAGATCGACGCCAAAACGATGGTCGATCTGAACTACGAGGTGGACGTCAAGAAGCGGAACGAACGCAAGGTGGCCGAGGACTATCTGAAAAACGTCGGCCTGTTGAAATAAAGGAAGGAGGAGGTGTGAAGCTATGAGTATGTTCCTAACCTACGTGGGCGAGAACTGGGCGTATCTGCTCGAACTGACGTACCAGCATATCGTGATGGTGTTGCTCGGGCTGGTGCTGGCGTTAATCGTAGGCGTGCCGCTCGGCATCGCCGCCGCCCGCTACCGCCGGCTCTCCGGCCTTATCCTGGCGCTTGCCAATATCATTCAAGTGTTCCCGAGCCTGGCGCTGCTCGTGCTGCTCATGGTCATGTTCGGTCTCGGCTTCAATACGGTCGTCATCGGCCTGTTCCTGTACTCCCTGCTCCCGGTGATCCGGAACACCTACGTCGGGCTGACCCAGGTCGGCGCTCCCATCCTCGAGGCGGGACGAGGCGTAGGCATGAGCTCGCTGCAGCTGCTGACCAAGGTTCAGCTGCCGCTCGCGCTGCCGTTCCTGATGACCGGAATCCGGGTGGCGGCGGTCATCGCGATCGGGGTGGCCACCATCGCTCCTCTGATCGGGGGCGAAGGGCTCGGCCGGGAAATCTATGCCGGCATCAACATGGATAACCAGGCACGGCTGTATGCCGGGGCGATCCCGGCGGCCATCCTGGCGCTGCTGGCCGACTTCGTGCTCGGCCGGCTGCAGCGGCGGATGAAGCTGGGGCGGTAGGGGCTCCGCAAACCCTCCCTCCAGCCGCTGTTGATTTTGGGAGCCTTGAATAAAGTAGACAGCGGTTGGCTCCCAAAATCAAAGGCGGACGCTTCGCTCTTCCGGGAGGGATAGCTCCGCAGGCAATGGGGGGATTGCTCCGCGGGCGCTCCGCAAACCCTCCCTCCAGCCGCTGTTGATTTTGGGAGCCCTGAATGAATTAGATAGCGGTTGGCTCCCAAAATCAAAGGCGGACGCTCCGCTATTCCGGGAGGGATTGCTACGCAGGCAGTGTGGGGGATTGCTCCGCGGGTGCTTCGCAAACCCTCCCCCAGCCGCTGTTGATTTTGGGAGCCTTGAATGAAGTAGACAGCGGTTGGCTCCCAAAATCAAAGGCGGACGCTCCGCTCTTCCGGGAGGGATTGCTACGCAGGCAGTGGGGAATTGCTCCTGCAACAAAAATAAGCGCAACGGTCCAAGGACCCTGCGCTTGTTTTTTGTATGGGCTCTATTCCCTTTTCTTACTGATTTCCTTTAGCAATCACAAGACTTATACCACACAAACATGTTGCCAAGCAGTTGAAACCCCGCCTTATCATATACTCGCATGGCATCGTCAGGCACCGGGTCCAGGGTCCATAAACCACCGTGATTAATATAAAGCTTTGAAAGCCCCATCTCTCGCAAGAGGTGCATGCACTCATAAAGTAAATTCGTGGCCAGTCCCTTTCTTCGGTGGCTTGGTGCTGTCCCGAACGGTTCAATAATAGCTAGATGATTTACGGTGTCGTGCCACACGTTTGCAAACCCAACCACCCGTTCTTCCTCATCGACCACCACTAAATCCAGTTCTCGCTTATACGTCGGACTACTCATCAGCCGCTGGTATACAGCCATGGTCGGTGCTGTCAGCCCGGCTGAACCGCCCATGATGGTTACTTTTTGCTCCAAGTCGCCATCAGCGAGCGGCCGAACACGGAAGCCAAGGGGAAATTGAGGTGCTGGAAGTTCGGATTCGAGATCCATTACGCCAGAGTACATGTACCAGGTATGTTTGGTGTACCCCCTAGCTTTCAAGATTTCTACCCGAGCCGAATCTTCTTCATAAGCCCAAACATACACTTCCGTTCCTGTCCGATCCTCTAACAACGTCGGTGCGCAATAGTGCTGCTCGGCCCAGGCAAGTATTTCATCCTCAACACCAACATAGTCGGGTCCTGTTATGCAATAAAGGATTCGATAATGCCCTGGCCAAATGGCCCCTATAATCGTACCGTCTTTCGATTCACATATTATTACTTTTCTTGTGAACTCCTCATCGAAGGAGCGGATATAATCCAAATCTCCAAGACTTGGATAAAACCGCTTCTTTGGGTTCGCAAACTTTTTGGCAATTAGAGTGCGAAGTGCCGAGTAATCCTGTTCATTCGAAAAAGGCCGGAATCGGACATTCTTTACTTGATTCATGAGTTTCACGTCCCTATTTTACCGTGTCGATGAATTCAAACATACGCTTACAATCGCTATTGAAATTGTATAAGATAATTCTCAACACATTCAGGGATAACACAGCTAAAACTAAAAAATACTGCGGTGATAGATGGGTCTGGCCTTTTATTAATTTGGCTCTGTTAAATTATGATGGCTATGTATAGGTAAAACGCTTCTCTTAAGAAAGAGAAGCGTCCGGTGTGATCTGCGAGTCCGTTGCAGAGGGAGATTACCTCTGTTTCGTAATAATCAACTATCAACAATAAGGTTTAATATAGCTTTTGTTTTTATACAGGTGGAGCTACTCGGTTCTAGACTTCTTAAGCTTGGAAGCTCTCGGCGGGTCATCCTCCGGCTGCTTGATCAGCGCATAGGCGATGTAGCCGATCAAGCCGAGGAACACGCCGGTACCCACAATAATATAGACCATGGTAAACACCTTGCCGAGCGCCGTCTGAGGTACGAACGTCGGATGCCCGACCGTGCTGAGGGTCGCGACGCACACGTACATAGCGTCCAGAATCGTCAAGCCTTCCTGCCGGACATAGAACATGGTGCCGGACAGCAGCAAAATCAGCACGACCACGAGCAAAGCCTGGAAGTTTTTTAGGTGGAACGCCTTCCAGAGCCCGCCGATCAGACGCTTCAGGGTCAGGATAAAGGATAGCATAATGGCGGATCCTCTCTTTCTCAAAACGAATGCAGATTCGCAGATGTCCAAAAGCGGATTCCAACATTATAGCATGCCCGTCAGTGCCCTTTCTAATCCGCTGCGGCCGGCTTAAGCTGCTTAGTTTGCATCATGTCGGGGGCAGGCTCCGGGATTACCTTGACCGTAATGGCGACGGTTCCCCACTGCGCTTCCTGCTCGGGCGTATAGATGGTATAGGTGCTGCGCAGCATGTCTTCGATGGTTTCATTCGATGAATCGAATGCCTCGGCGGGAACGGCTTCGTACATGGCCCGAAATGTGGGATACGGATGAACGGCGAGCACCTCGGTCAGCAGCGTCTCGGCTCCTCCAGGCAGTAGAGTGAACCGGATGGTGTCTCCGGGTTGGACCAGCCTTCGCTTTTCGTCATACAGGCGGACCTCGACGGTTTTCCTGCCCGCTTGCATAGAACGGAACGGCGATTCGTATAACCCCATCTTGTGTTTCATGTGAGGCCTCCTTAGAACAGCAATGGCTTCATTATAATAGAGCTCGTTTGGCTTGTGAAAAAACGGGATGACACGAAAAAGCGGCGAGGGGAGTGCGCCACGGACGATACGGACGGGAGCGGCCCTGGGAAGTGGTCCCCGATTTCTGATAAGGACCTCAAGCGAAAGCAGGTTGATCGGCGAACCTTTGTTCGATATAATCGCTATAGGAAAGAAATGGATATTTTAGAGAGAAAGAAGGGAACTTATGCGTCTGGCGGTTTTGTCCGATACGCACGGCAATGCGGTCGCCTTTGAGGCGGTAATCCGAGATTTACATAAACAAAGTCCCGATGCGGTAGTGTTCTTGGGAGATCTGGTCATGCGAGGCCCGCAGCCGGCGGAATGCGTCGAGCTGCTGCAGGGGCTGAACCCTCTCGTCTCGGTACGCGGGAACCACGACCAATATTTCGCACGTTACCAGAATCCCTCGGACTGGCAGCCCAAAACCGCCAAGGGAGAGTTGAACCTGCGGCATTTCATCTATAACACGGGGCTGCTCTCCAAGGAAGAACGGAATTGGATCGGCGGGTTTCCGACTGAATTCCTGCTGCAGGACGGCGCCTTCCAGGCTGAGCTGTACCACGCCTCTCCCGACTCGTTGGCCAAGGTCAGCTGGCCTTGGTCGACACCGGATGAGTTGGATGAGCTGCGCAAGCATGAGAAGACCCGGCTCGTCCTCTACGGGCATATCCACCATGCTTTCGTTAGGAGTGTATACGGACGCGTCATCGTTAACAGCGGAAGCATCGGGTTGCCCTTTGACCGGGACAATCGCGCGAGCTACTGCATCGTCGATTGGGAGGGAGACAACCTGTCCGCCCAGGTCCGGCGGGTCTCCTATGATATAGACCGGGTCATCCGCATTGCGCGAGATCGGGCGATGCCGGATGCCGATCTGTTCGAGCTGGCGGTGCGCCAGGCGGTCTTCCCGTATGCTATGCAGACTGCGGCCGCCGGTGTGAGCGGGTAGCGTTTGGCAGGAGATAGCCTGAACAGTCACAGGTATTAGGTAAATAAGCAAACCGGGCAGAAGCCCGCAGCCTAAATAGCATGAGAGTTCATAGAGTGGCGGAAGGGAAGGAACGGCTATGTGGAAACGAATCGAATGCGTGGCCATTTATACGGAGGATCTGGAAAGCTCGATCGCGTTCTATGAGTCGCTGGGCCTGACCAAGGCGTGGGAGGCTTGGCAAGACGAGGAGCGCCGATGGAAGCTCGTCGGCATGAGATACCCGGGCGGGAATTCCGAGCTTGTTTTGAAAAACGACCCGAGCCGCAAGTTCGCGGAAACGGAGATTGTCGTGAAGGACGTGCGGGAGACGTATCGGGCGTTATCCTCCCGCACGGACGTTCATTGGATTCGCCCCCCTTTTCCCAACTCGCTTGGAGGGCATGTTGCCGTCATGCAGGCGCCCGACGGCAACGTGTTCGTGCTGGTGGGCAGCTAGACGAGCTTAGCCGCTCTTCAAGGATTAAGCCTTGGCATGGGGCCGCTGCTCCGGCGATCTCGGGTTGCGGAGCCGATTATTCCGGTATCTTTTGCTGGCCATGACATACAGCACGCCCCCGACGATCCAGAATGGCTCCCAAAATAACAGGCGCCAATACTTCGCGTACGAGTCTATACTGAGCTCCAGGATACCTAAAATCGACATAAGGATGGTCGAAAAATTCAGCAGTCCGTACAGAGCGATCAATAGGCCGCCGATGAATCCGGCGTAATAAAGCCCTTGGCCGATCCATTTTCGCTCATAGGGACGTCTGCGAAGCATAGCTGCAAGCAGCAGCGCGCCCCCGACTTTGATCAAGCCCGTGATCCAGACGAGTGCGAGAAAATCGGGCTCCCGAGTCAGGGCCCTCTCATAAATTTGGCCGCCGAGCGACAAGACACCCAGCATGCCGCCGGCCGCCCAGTAGAAACTCATCAACGCAAAGAGCACGGACCAAACGATGCCTGCATAGACCGGCCAAGCGCTTTTGGACAAGGGGAGTTCTCTCCTTTCGAATGGCGGATAGTCGTTCCCTTCATGTTATTGGTGAGTTTAGCATAGATTCGGTATTGGAGTGTACGTGAAGAAGAATAGCAGGGTCTAAAGAACTATCGAATCAAGACATGGTTTTTACGTATGCATCCTCAACTATTAAAGCTTATATAACTGCATTTTTCTTTTGTCAGCTCCGCGTTTATTAACTCAATTTTTTGGAGGTATATGCGCACTACTAGGGTTGTAATAGTATGTTTGATGTTGCTTTTATTGGTATCATGTCAAACTTCCCGTAATGGAAAGGCAAGCGTTGAAGAAGAGCTTTTAAGTAAAGGATTCGAGAATTTGAAAGTAGTTTTTCAGGAGAATAAAGGGGAATACACTATCGTATTCTTTGAAAATGATAAGGGTCTTAATATTGCTATGTTTACTAATGAAGATTCTAGTTATAACTTGTTATCTAGTGGCGGAGTCCTGTCGCTTGATATGCCGGATGCTAAATTATCAAGGGGATATTTGTATGATGGGGGCAGCAGTAAATCTAACGAATTTCAGGTGCTTTATGGCTCTGCAGATCCCGCTATACATAATATTGATATCCGGTATTCATTAAATGGGAATAATATAAATCAGAAGGTTAGCACGAAAGACACCTCTCAAAAATATAAAATTTGGTACTTGATTACAAAAAAGAGTAAGTCTTATATAAACAATGTGAAAATGAAAGGCGTTTCTATCAATGGAGAAGTTATATACGAAGACTAATAATTGCTCCTTTTCTTAACATAAGAGACATTTATGGGCTGAACTAGAGGTGAATGATGAATCTGGTGACTTTAGATAAATTGCCGCGGTTGATGGTGACGGAGTTTTTTATTACTCATTGGGGAAGTCCAGAGATGGTACTCTCCAGTGGCATCTATCCATGTGATGAGCTGGATGGATTCGCGATCCTCGAAGACGATGGAGCAATAGCTGGGCTGCTGATTTACGTTTGGGATGGGGCGGACTGCGAAGTTATCTCTTTGGACAGCCTGAAGGAAAAGAAGGGAATCGGCACTCATCTCCTGCAGGCAGCGGAGGAGCGGGCTAGGCAAGCTGGCTGTCGCCGGATGAAACTGATTACGACCAATGACAATCTGCATGCCCTCGGGTTTTATCAAAAGAGAGGGTATCAGCTGGCTGCCCTGTATGTGAATGCCGTAACACGAGCAAGGGAGCGAAAACCTAGCATCCCGCTTGTGGCGGATAACGGGATTCCCATCCGGGACGAGTTTCTTTTGGTCAAAGAACTTCTTTAGAACGGCATCACTGGGATAGAGGCCGTATAGGGAGGGTACGGTTTGGACCTTCCAGGCGATGACGACGCTTGGAGGCGATCGATGCTGAAGTGGCTTGTCCTCTAAGAGCCCCAAGTTTTCGCCCCAACGCCAGCAAACCTTGACACCTTATCGGTTTAGGTATAAACTGAATTCAAGAAAGGAGGGGAGGGAACAGAATGACAAAAGAAACCAAATCCGGGGGCAGTTCATTGAGGTCAAACGAGCGGCTGGAGCTGCTGCTGTGGTTCCGCCTCTCCAGGTTTTACAACAAAAGCATCCAGCGGTCGAACCAGCATCTCGGCCGGTGGAACTTGACGGCGGCCCAGTTCGACGTATTGGTGCAGATCGGCGCGAAGGAGCGCTTGACCCAGCAGGAGCTGGCAGACAAGCTGCTCGTCACCAAAGGCAACATCAGCCAGCTGCTCAAGAAAATGGAGAGCCTCGGCCTCGTCAAGCGTGACCAGGAATGGAAGACCAAGTATCTCTCGCTTACCGAACAAGGAAAAGCGTTATTCGATGAGGTCGTCCCCGAGCAGGAGCAAGTCCAGGCTGCCCAATTTGGCGGCTTGAACAAGGAAGAAAAGAAGCAGCTTTTGGATCTACTGAAGAAGCTATAGCCCCAGAACGCTGTACACGGAAACCTGTGTACCGAGAAACCCGAAAACCGAGAAAACCAGTATACCGAGAAAACTCGTAACCTAGAAACCTGTACCGAGAAACATGTATACCGGCATTCCTATAAACCAACCATACCAAATGAAGGAGGCAGAATTATGGCATTCTTAGGCATTCACCATCTATCCGCATTGACCACAAACGCCCAGAAAAACGTCGAGTTTTATACGCAGGTGCTCGGTCTTCGTCTGGTGAAGAAGACGGTGAACCAGGACGATCCGTCCGTGTACCATTTGTTCTACGGAGATGAGAAGGGCAGTCCGGGTACGGAGCTGACTTTCTTTGAAATTCCGATGCTTGCTAAGACCCGGGAGGGCGGGAACAGCATCTCGGCGGTTTCGCTCCGGGTACCGACGGATCAGTCGCTGACTTACTGGAAGGAACGGCTGGATGCGCACCAGGTCGAGCGCGAAGAAATTGTCCAGCGGGCAGGCCGCGCTACGCTGGCATTTCGGGATCCGGAAGGCCAGCGCCTCGTGCTCGTCTCGGACGAACAAAATCGGGGCGTGCCGGGCGGAGAGCCATGGGCGAAGAGCCCGGTTCCGAGCGAGCACGGCATTCGGGGGCTCGGACCGGTGAAACTAGCTGTGCCGCGCCGCGGGCCGACCGAGCAGGTGCTGACCGAGGTCATGGGCCTTCGGTTGTCGGGAAGCTACCCGTCCGATGTGCCGGGACAGCCGGACATCCTCGTGTATGAGATGGGAGAAGGCGGCACGGGCGCCGAGGTTCATCTCGAGGAGAGAACCGATCTTCCGAGAGAACGGCCGGGCCGCGGGAGCGTTCATCATGTGGCGTTTCGGGTCGCGACCGAGGAAGAGCTACGGGCGTGGATTCCCCGGTTGACCGAGGCGGGGTTAGCTAACTCGGGCTTCGTCGATCGCTTCTACTTCCGCTCGCTGTACTTCCGTGAGCCGAACGGCATCCTGTTCGAGCTGGCGACGGATGGGCCGGGCTTCGACACGGACGAATCCCTGGAACGGCTCGGGGAGACGCTTGCCCTTCCTCCTTTCCTAGAAGGGAAGCGGGAGCAGATCGAGGCGCATTTGAAGCCGCTGCATCTCAATCCGCCCCCTCATAGACCGTAACGAGTCGGCGGTACGGGACGATATGTAAGAAATGGCCAGCCTCCTGAGTTCCGCTTTGGAACAAAGGAGGCCGGCTGCCATCTGATTGGGATGATCCCCTTGGGTAGATAGGGAAACCAGCTCCGCATGTCGCGGACCTCCCTATAGACCAGGGGATTTTTTCTTGAGAGGGATATAACCGGAGAACCGGTAACGAGGGAACGAGAAGCGAGGGAACGAGAAGCGAGGAGACGACCGGTCGGATCCAACCACAGCAGGCGGGTCCGGGAGAAAGGGTTAGTCTTGTCAAAGGACAGCAGCCGGTCCGGTCAAATTAGCAGGCGGTTGAGGGAAGTATTGACAATGAAGCCGGGCTCCCTCTATAGTTAATAAGGAACATAAAAGGAATAATTCCTATATAAAGGTTCTAGGACTTGGCAGGAGATGATAGAGACAATGAATCTCAGTCAGCAGGTTCAAGCATTGAAAGAACAGTTGGTGCAATTGAGGAGGGACTTCCACGAGTTCCCCGAATCGGGCTGGGTGGAATACCGGACCGCGGCGATCGTTGCCGAGCAGCTGCATCAGCTCGGCTATCACGTGTACGTAGGGGAGGAAGCGGGAAAATCCGAATCGCGCATGGGCGTTCCCCCTGCTGCTGTACTCCAGCTCCACGAAACGAGGGCGGTCTCGGAGGGAGCCGATCCCGCGTGGATCGAGCGGATGAAGGGCGGACATACCGCGGTCGTCGGGGTTATTCGCACCGGGAAGCCGGGGCCGGTCCTTGCCCTGCGATTCGATATGGACGCCAATGATCTGACCGAATCGGCCAAGCCGGAGCATCGTCCCGTTACCGAAGGCTTTTCCTCGCAGCACAAGGGGACCATGCACGCTTGCGGCCATGACGGGCATACCGCCATCGGCCTTGGGGTAGCCCGCTTGCTGAACAACCATCGGGACGCGCTTTGCGGTGAAATCCGGCTGCTGTTCCAACCAGCGGAAGAGGGAAGCCGGGGAGCCAAAGCGATGGTGGATGCGGGATGGCTCGAGGGCGTCGATTATTTCTTCGGCGGACACATCGCCTTCCAGAGCAAACGGCTAGGCGAGATCGTCGCCTCGACGAACGGTTTCCTGGCGACGACCAAGCTGAATGTCGAGTACACGGGCAAAGCGTCTCATGCCGGAGCGGCTCCCGAAGAAGGCCGCAATGCGCTGCTGGCCGCCGCAACCGCCTGTCTGCACTTGAATGGAATCAGCCGCCATAGCGGGGGCGCCACGCGAATCAACGTCGGAAGGTTGGAAGCAGGGACGGGCCGCAACATTGTGGCCAACCGGGCGACGATGCAGCTGGAGACCCGCGGCGGAACGACCGAGCTGAACGAGTATATGAAGCAGGAAGCCATCCGCATTCTCGAGCATGCAGCCATGATGTACAACGTGTCCTGCGAGTGGGAAATCGTCGGCGAAGCGCCCGGCGCGCAAAGCAGTCCGGAGCTTATTCCGCTCATCCGGCAAGCCGCCGAGCATATGGGCAATGTCGATGCTATCGTTCCCTCAAGGGATTTGGGCGGTTCGGAGGACGTCGTTTACATGATCAATCGCGTTCAGGAGCAAGGGGGCCAGGCTTCTTACTTGTTGTTCGGGACGCCGATCGACGACGGGCATCATCAAGAATGCTTTGATTTCGATGAAGAGGTTCTGCTCATCGGAACGGAGCTGCTCGCCCGAATTGTTCTTCTATGTCAGGAAGAGAATGGTTAACGAATGGAGGAGAAAGCCATAGACCGGCCTATGACGTTTGTTGCGACCGGGGACAGCTTTATTACCCGCAGATTGCCGTCCCGGGATGCGGATTCTTTTGTTGGCGTATCGAATTTGATCCGGCAGGCGGATGTCCGCTTCACCAACCTCGAGGTCACGCTCGAGTCAGCGGAAGGAACGCCTTCCGCATTAAGCGGAGGGACTTGGGCCGTCGCTTCCCCCGATGTCCTGCAGGATATCCAGGCATACGGCTTCAATATGATTGCCTGGGCCAACAACCATACCCTGGACTACTTGTACAGCGGTCTGCAGGCTACCGCCCGCTATCTGGATCGCTATGGCTTCCTCCATGCCGGTGTCGGCCACAATTTGGCGGAGGCAAGCGCGGTCAAGTATTTGGAGACGGTTGCGGGCCGAGTGGCAATCATCGCGGCCACGTCCACCTTTCACGAGTTCTGGCTCGCCGGCGAGCAGCGCCCCGACATGAAGGGGAGGCCGGGTATTAACTCGCTGCGTTACCAGGCAACCCATACCCTCTCAGCACCAAGATTGGAACAATTGAAAGCGATTGCAGAGACGGTGGGGATCAATGCCAAAAAAAATCTGGCCCGGTTGGAAGGTTTTTCGCCCGCCTCGGATTCGAATGTCTTCGAATTCGGCGACTACCGCTTTATGGCGGGGGAGAAGGAGGGCCGATCTACCGTGCCCCATGAAGGGGATCTGCTCCGGATGCTCGCCAGAATCGAGGAGGCCAAAGGGCAGGCGGACTATGTTCTGGTCAGCATCCATGCGCACGAAATGGATGGCGAGGCCAAGGAGAAGCCTGCCGAATTCCTCAAAACCTTTGCCCGGCGGTGCATCGATCAGGGAGCCCATGCGGTTATTGGACATGGCCCCCACATCGTCCGCGGCATTGAGCTGTACAAGAACCGGCCGATCTTTTACAGCCTCGGCAATTTTATCTTCCAAAACGATACGGTGTCCCGATTGCCGGCGGATTTCTACGAGAAGTACGGGATGGGCCACTACGACCACATCTCCGCTGTTCTTGATAAGAGAAGCAACCACGATACGAAAGGGCTGGGGGCAGACCCGAGGGTGTGGTCCTCGGTCATTCCGTATTGGACCATGCACAACGGAGAATTGACGGAGCTCGTTCTCCATCCCATCCAAATTGGCTACGGGCAGCCGAGGCACCGGCGGGGCTGGCCGGAGCTCACGGAAAGGGTGGACATTCTGGAGGAGCTACAGCGATTGTCGGCTCCATTCGGAACGATTATCGATATTGTGGGGAACGAGGGCCGCGTGAGGATTCCGCACTAACGGGGAGGACGCGGCCGATTCGGGATCCCGGACGGTCCGCTCCATCTGGTAGAGTCCCGTCCTCTCTATGAGGAAACTAGGAAACCAAAAAACGGGCCAACCGCTGCAAAGCGGTCAGCCCGTTTTAAGAAGGAACTCATGCAAGCGGCGAAATCCGGTAGATTTTGCTTGGTCTGCCGCGATTGGTTGGCGCTTCTTCCCCGACGACAACGGCCAGATTATGCTCCACCATGTCCGTCAAGATCCGGCGGGCATTCCGCTTGGTCATGCTTAACGACTCGGCGATCAGCGTGGCCGTTATGGCGTCCCTCCCCAGGTTTTTCTGAACGGAAAGCAGCTTGTTGTACGTGGTAATCGTAATGCCCGCTTGCTTCAGCAGCTCGATCATTTCAAGATCCTCGGTCCGGATATTAAAGTTGATGCTGGTCGCATGCTGCAGCGGACCCTCGACCTCGCCGGTATCGCGAACCAGAATGGCGACATAATTGCCCGCACGTTTGGCGTGCTGCATCGCCAGATGCGCGTTTCGTTCGGCCGCTAACGCCGTTACTCCGTAGCCGATTCCGATGTTCATCTTCAAATCGGCGAGGAGGGCCAGCTTTTCCAGCAGCACCGAGGGAGAGGCGAGCGAATCGTCCTCGAACGCTCCGCGTGTCGTGAACACCAGGAACTTGCCGTTGCCGAGCGCGACGAACGCCCCGGACAGCTTTTCCACGTGATCGAGAATGACCTCCTGGAACTGGAGATCCAGGCGCCGAATATCGTAGGAGCTTTTGCTCTGTCCGATCAGTTTCTCGGGCTCCTCGACTTGAACGAGCATGACAGCGATTTGCGATTTTTGAAAATGCATCGTTTCGCCGGCGGTGCTGGCCAGATGGAGCATCGTCCGGATGGTCATGCGGTTCGGCTGAATCCGGTATACGGGGATTCCTTGGGCCTTAAGCTTCTCGTAGACGTTGCTGATGCAGGTGACGCAAGCATCCACCTGTCCGTCGGCCAGCAGCTTGCTGTGGAACGCCAGCAGCTCGGACTCGGGCTTGAAGCCGGTATACGGCAACAGGTGGACTTGCCCGCTCGCAAGACCCAGCTCCGTGCACGTTTCGTGGAAAGGCTGCTCCTCGATCGTATCCAGGCTGATGCGGTCAAGCGGAATCCGGTCCCGGTACACAATTTCCAGCAGTACCTTGGTCAGACTCGACCCGTTCAACTGCGGGAAGAACGCTCTTTGCTTAAGCGGCTCCTTCGTCGCGATGGAATAGGGAGCTTGGCCGGAAAAGACCCAAATGTCCATCTCCTGCTCATTCTGTTTGACGATATCGCTCGTCTCGTTAACAGAATGGTAAACAAACGGGAGGAAGCTTAATTTGTCATGAAATTCGGTGCCTATTTCCATAATTAAATCGATCGAATCCTGGGGACCCACGACGCCGACTTTGGCTATCATCCTGTTCATTCCCTTCCAAATCCATCACCCACTAATAAGCTTTCTTGATCCTATTATAACTATTGACACTATTCTAGCACATCGCTTATATTTAAGGAATAATAGAGGAAATATTCCACTATAGGCAGGTGAAGCTCTTGAAGGACGTGTACGAGTATATCGAACGAAACAAGGACAGGTACATCGGATGGCTGCAGGATCTGTGCAGACAGCCCAGCGTGGCGGCGCAGAATCGCGGAATGAAGGAAGCCGCAGGCATGGTGGAACAGCTGCTGCGGCAGCTAGGCGGAACGGCGGAGCAAATCCCGACGTCGGGCTTTCCCGTCGTTTACGGCGAATTTCAAAACGACAAAGAGACAGCGCTTTCATTCTATAACCACTACGATGTTCAGCCCGAGGATCCCATCGAATTATGGACCTCGCCTCCGTTTGCGGCGGAGATCGTGAACGGCCGGATCATCGCCAGAGGGGTCGCCGACAACAAAGGAAACCTGATTGTCAGACTGGCTGCGGTGGATGCTTATAAGGCCGTGAAGGGCGAGCTGCCGGTCAAGATCAAGTTTCTTGTCGAAGGCGAGGAAGAGATCGGCAGTCTGCACCTTCGGGAATTCGTCGACCAAAACCGGGATAAGGTCCAAGCTGACGGCTGTATCTGGGAGTTTGGGTACAAAGGCGCCGACGGAAGATTGCAGGCGTGCTTCGGCGTCAAGGGAATGTGCTTTGTGGAGCTCGTCTGCCGGGGGGCTAACACCGACATGCATTCCTCCAATGCGGCCATCATAGAGAATCCCGCTTGGAGATTGATTTGGGCGCTTAACACCTTGAAGACACCGGACGAACGGATTCGGATCAAAGGCTTCTACGATAAGGTCGCTCCGTTGTCGGTAGCCGACCGGGAAGTGCTGAACGAGATGGATTACGACGAGGAAAGCACATTGAAGAAGTTCGGGCTCGACTCCTTCCTGCTGAATTTGAAGGGGCTGCCGCTGAAGGAAAAGCTGATCTACCAGCCGACCTGCACGATTTGCGGATTTCAAACCGGCTATACGGGGGAAGGCAAAAAAACGGTTCTCCCGTCGGAGGCAAGAGTCAAAATCGATTTTCGCCTCGTTCCCGATCAGGAGCCGCATGAGATCTACCGGCTGCTGCGCGAGCATCTGGATGACCACGGCTTCTCGGATATCGAATTGATCCCGTATACCATGACCAATCCGGCGCGCACGTCCCTTGAAGGGCCTCTGGCCCGAGCGGTGGTAAAGACGGCCAAGGAGGTTTACGGCTGCGGCCCGATTATTAAGCCCATGTCCGCCGCTACGGGACCGATGTACATCCTGTGCCAGGGACTGGGCATTCCTTCCGTCTCCGCCGGGGTAGGCAACTTCACGTCCAACAATCACGCACCGAATGAAAATATTCTGGTAACCGATTTCATTCAGGGCATTCAACATATAGCGGCCATCATTGACCAGTTTCCCAGGGAAATGATGGCGGAAGCCAACGCGGAAAATAGAGAGGGGAGCTTGACATGAAACGAGCGGGAATGACGGTTCTTGCGGTGATGCTGATCTTGTCCGTCGTGCTTGCGGGCTGCGGCAAGGGCGCGGCCAGCGGATCCGGCAGCGGCGAGAAGGTACTCACAATCGGCAAGGGCGGCGACATCATCGGGTTTGACGTCCACAACCACGGCAATACCGGGACGGAAATGGTACATATCAATATGTTCAATTATTTGATCAAAAAAGACGCAGACGGAAAATTCATCCCGGATCTTGCTCTCTCGTGGGAATCGACCAATCCGACCACATGGAGATTCAAGCTGAGACAAGACGTGAAGTTCCATAATGGCGACCCGTTCACGGCGGATGACGTTAAGTTTTCGTTAGAGCGCGTGGCGAAGGACCAGAAGCTGGTGGAATACGGGAACTACAAGCAAATCAAGGAGGTCAAGGTGGTCGATCCGTACACGGTCGACATCGTGACCGTCGAGACGGAGCCCGTCCTCCTGTCAAGATTGTCCCGGCTCGGCTCGAGCATGCTGCCGTCCAAGCTCATCCAAGAGAAAGGGATGGATGCGTTTCTTAAAAGCCCGGTCGGCACCGGTCCGTATAAATTCTCCGAATGGATTCGCGACGACCGTGTCGAGCTCGTGAAAAACGATGCTTATTTCGGAGACGCGCCGAAATGGGACAAGCTCGTCTTCCGCTCCATTCCGGAGGAAGCGACGCGCGTTTCCGAGCTGCTGACCGGCGGCATCGATATCGCCGTCTCGATCCCGCCGACCGACATGAAACGGGTCAACGAAAACAAAACGACGGAAGTGAAGTCCGGCCCTACGACGCGCGTCGTCATGCTGGCGCTGAATACGGCAAGCGGACCGACCGCCAATCAGAAGGTGCGCGAAGCGATCAATCTGGCGATCGACAAGAAGGCGATCATCAATAACTTGTACGAAGGCGACGCACAAGAAACGCTGACTCCGATTATTCCGGGCGTATTCGGAGCGAAAAAGGAGCTCTTCGGCAAATCGCAGTACGATCAAGCCCGTGCCAAGCAGCTGCTCAAGGAAGCAGGGTATGAAAACGGCCTGACCATCAACTTCACCGGCTCGGTCGGGAAGACGTACAAGGACAAAGAAACGGAAGAATTAATTGCAGCCATGCTGACGGAAGTGGGAATCAAAGTCAACCTCGAGCTGCTGGAGGCAAGCAAGTTCAACGATGTGCGCAATGCCAAGAAAACGGGAGACATGTTCTTGATCTCCTACGGCAACTCGATGTTCGACGCCGCTCTGCTGTACAAGCGTCTGGTCCCGGACACCGGATACAACAATCCGCAGGTTCTCCAGCTCTTGAAGGCGGCGGAGACCAATATGAATCTGGACGAAAGGGAAAAGCAGTTCCAGCAGGTCCAGGATGTTTTGGCCAACGAGCTGCCCCAGATCCAGCTGTTCCAAACGAAAGCCAACTTTGGCGTCAACAAGCGAATCGCCTTTACACCTAGAGTAGACGAAATGATCGTTGCGGATGAGATTCCATTGAAGTAACGCTCGCCTCTGGGGGTCTCCGACAGGATCCCCCCTTTTCATTTCATTCATCGGGAGGTACCTGTGAGACAGTATTTGCTGAAAACCTTATTGCAAATTGTCCCCGTTCTGTTTCTCATTACGATTATCGTGTTTCTGCTTGTTCACGCCTCGGGCGATCCGGTATCCCTCATGCTTCCCGATACGGCGACCGACGAAGACCGGCAGAACCTGTCCGCCGCTCTCGGATTGGACCGTCCTTTGCTTCAGCAATATTTCACGTTTCTGGGCAATTTGGTGCAAGGAGATTTCGGCCAGTCGTTCCGTTACAAGCAAGACGCCTTGCCGATTGTGCTCGACCGGCTTCCCGCTACGTTCGAGCTGGCGTTGGCCGCGATGATCGTCGCCAATGTGATCGCGATCCCGCTCGGCATTCTCTCTGCCACGAAGCGGAATTCCATTCTGGACGTGTTCGCGACGGGGGCAGCCGTGCTCGGAAAGGCGATGCCGCACTTCTGGCTCGGGATTATGTTTATCTTGCTGTTCTCCGTGAAGCTGGGCCTGTTCCCGGTATCGGGAAGAGGAACGTTCGCCCATCTTGTGCTGCCGGCCCTCACGCTCGGCTCGGGCATTGCCGCTGAGATGACGCGCCTCATCCGTTCCAGCATGCTCGAAATTTTGGGTCAGGATTACATCCGGACGGCAAGAAGCAAAGGCTTGCGGGAACGCATCGTCATCTACAAGCATGCTTTTCGCAATTCGCTTATCCCGGTCGTGACCATCATGGCGCTGCAGATCTCCTCGTTAATCAGCGGAGCGATCATTACCGAGGCGATCTTTGCCTGGCCTGGCATGGGACAGCTGATTGTCCAGGCGGTGAATACACGGGATATGGCCATCGTGCAGGCGGCGGTGTTCGTCTTCGCCATCGTGGTTATCCTCAGCAATATGCTGGCGGATCTGTTGTACCGCGTGCTGGATCCCCGCATCAAATTCAACTAGACCGGAAAGGAGGAAAAGAGATGAATGTGACTATGGAAGTACAGAAGAGCGAAAGCCCAACCACGCTTGCCGAGCCGAAGCCTTTAAGCCAGACTGTAAGGATCGGACGCTCGCTTATGCGAAGCAAGACCGGCATGATTGGCTTTGCCATTCTTCTCTGCGTCGTGTTGATGGCGGTGTTCGCCCCCTATCTCGCTCCGCACAATCCCAGCCAAATTGCCGCCTCCAAACGGCTGATCCCTCCCGTATGGATGGAGAAGGGGACGATGGAGCACCCGCTCGGGACGGACAATCTGGGCCGGGACGTGCTGAGCCGCATTATATACGGCTCGCAAATCTCACTGCTCGTCGGTATTTTTGCGGTGGCCGTCGCCGGGCTGATCGGGGTCGTCCTGGGGCTTGTCTCCGGGTATTACGGCGGCTGGATCGACAAATTGATTTCGAGGGTCGTAGACGCCTTTTTGGCAATCCCGAACATTTTATTCATCCTTGTCATCCTCGCCGTGCTGGGGCCGGGCCTGTTTACTCTCATTCTCGTCATCGGGGCTACGAACTGGGTGAAATACGCGCGTATCCTGCGCAGCGAAGTGCTCAGGGTGAAGGAGCTTGATTATGTCAGAGCCGCGCGTTCTGTCGGAGCGAAGGATTGGCGGATCATCGTCCGGCACGTCCTGCCGAACGTTATTTCTCCCTTTATCGTCGTCTCGACTTTGAGCGTAGCGACGACGATTATTTTGGAGGCGTCCCTCAGCTTTCTCGGAATGGGGATTCAGTCTCCGACGGTGACCTGGGGCGGAATGCTGAGCGACGGAAGACAATACCTGGCGACGAGCTGGTGGGTCGCCACGTTCCCGGGGATTGCAATTACGATTACCGTGCTCGGGATTATCTTTCTGGGCGACTGGCTGCGCGACATTCTGGATCCACGCATGAAAACGAAGTAAGCCGATCCGTTGCGCAGATTGAAGGGAGAGACCAAACTTGAACAAGCTGTTGGAGGTTAATGAGCTGCGAACGCAGTTTAAGACAGAGGGCGGCGTCGTCGCTTCCGTCGACGGGATCTCCTTTTCCGTGGGAAAGGGAGAGACGCTTGCCATTGTAGGGGAATCCGGATGCGGCAAAAGCGTGACCTCCCTGTCCATCATGGGACTGGTCGCCGAGCCGGGCAAAGTCGTCGGCGGGGAGATCCGGCTGGAGGGCGAAAACCTGCTGGCGAAAACCAGCCAGGAGCTGCGCAGCATCCGCGGCAACAAATTGTCGATGATATTCCAGGAGCCGATGACCTCGCTCAATCCTGTCTTTACGATCGGCAATCAGCTGGAGGAAGTGTTCCGGCTTCATCAAGGGCTGGATAAAAAACAGGCCAGGCAAAAAAGCATCGAAATGCTGGAAGAGGTCGGCATTCCGAATGCGAAAAAAGTGGTGAACGACTATCCTCATCAGCTGTCGGGAGGGATGCGCCAAAGGGTTATGATCGCGATGGCTCTATCCTGCCGGCCTGCGTTGCTGATTGCCGACGAACCGACCACCGCTCTAGATGTGACGATCCAGGCGCAAATTCTCGAGCTGCTGAAAGGAATCACGACGGACCGAGATACGGGCGTGATCCTGATCACCCACGATCTGGGGGTCGTCGCCGAAATGGCCGACCGAGTCATTGTCATGTATGCGGGCAAGATCGTGGAGGAAGCGAACGTATTCGAGCTGTTCGCCTCTCCGAAGCATCCGTATACGAAAGGACTTCTGGGCTCCCTACCCCGTATCGACGTTCAATATGAGGAGCTTGGCTCCATTCCGGGCGCCGTGCCGAATCCGCTGCAAATGCCGGCCGGCTGTGCCTTCCATCCGCGATGTCCGATGGCCACCGACATGTGCACCGCCGCCCAACCGGTTCTCGAGCAAGTGAGCGACAGCCACTGGGTGCGCTGCTTTTACGCCAATGAGGAGTGATTCCGTATGAACCAAACGCTTGTGCCGCTGATGGAGGTTAAGGGGCTTAAAAAGCATTATCCGTTGCAAAAGGGACTGTTTCAATCGAACAAAGGGGCGGTTCGGGCCGTCGACGGAATCGATCTGACCGTGTACCGAGGCGAAACGCTAGGTATCGTGGGCGAGTCCGGCTGCGGGAAATCGACGACGGGACAGCTCATGCTGCAGCTCCTCGAGCCGACAGAAGGCAAAGTGTGGTTTGAAGGAAAGGAGATGACGTCTCTCTCCAAGCAGGAGCTGCGCCAAATGCGGCGTCACATGCAGATCATCTTCCAGGATCCGTCCTCTTCCTTGAATCCACGCATGAGAGTCGAGGACATCGTCGCGGAGCCGCTGCAGGTTCATGGGCTCTATAAAGGTGCCGCCCTGCGGGAGAGGGTCGTTGAGCTGCTGGAGCTGGTGGGCCTGGGACGCCACCACCTCTCTCGCCACCCTCACGAATTCAGCGGCGGGCAGAAGCAGCGGATCGGCATTGCGCGGTCGCTCGCGCTGAATCCGAGTCTGATCGTTTGCGACGAAGCGGTTTCGGCACTCGACGTCTCCATTCAATCCCAGATTTTAAACCTGCTGAAACAGCTGCAAAAGGAACTGAAGCTCACGTATATTTTTATCGCGCATGGGCTGCCGGCGGTGAAGCATATCAGCGACCGCATTGCCGTCATGTATTTGGGCAAGATTGTCGAGCTGGCGGACCGCGACTCGCTGTTTGCCCACCCGCGGCATCCGTACACGCAGGCACTGCTGTCGGCCGTTCCGATCCCGGACCCGACGCAGCGGAAGCAGAGAATCGTCCTGCAGGGGGATCTGCCTAGCCCGGCCAACCCGCCGAGCGGCTGCAGCTTCCATACCCGCTGCCCGTTCGCGCAAGAGATATGCAAGAAGACGGCTCCCGCTTTGCAGCAGCATGCGGAGGGGCATGCCGCAGCCTGCCATTTTCCGCTGTAACCGGGCTGCGGCTGCTTGCCGATCCCTTTTAAGGAGACGAAACGAATGGATATGAACGTGCAGGATCATGAGATCCTTCAAGCCTATTTAACCGTTGTGACGGCCTATAACCCCCAAGTGCTGCCGAATCGCTGCAAGGTGACGTTTTTGACGAAACAGACGGGATTGCCGCAGCTATGGAGCTGGGATGCGGCAACGGGAAGCTGCGAGCAGGTCGTGCAGATGCCGGACCGGGTTCTGGATGTCAAGCATTCCCCTTGCGGAACGAGGACAGTCTTCGGCATGGACTGCCAGGGGAATGAGAAGCAGCAGCTGTACATGCTGGACAACGAGACCGGGCAAGTGAAAGAGCTGGTCCACTCGCCGCAGCATTTTCACCATCTGGGCGGTTGGTCGCCCTGCGGGACCAAGCTCTCGTTCTCCAGCAACCGGAGAGGCCCGGGGCTGTTCGATGTATATGTCCTGCATTTGGACACGAATCAACTGCAGGTCGTGTACCGGCATGACGGCAAGTGCACGCCGGCCGGCTGGCTGCCGGACGGATCCGGACTGCTGGTGCTCATCGAAGAAACGAACATCTACCAGAGCTTGTACGTGTTGGACCTGCAGAGCGGAAGCACCCGCCCCATCGGCGTTCCGGGCTCCGGAAGCTACTCTTCTGTCCAGGTTAGAGGAGCGGCGGGGTACTTCCTGACGAATGCGGATACGAATACGACGGCGTTGTACCGGTTCTCCTTGGATGCTAGGGAAGCGGAGCTGCTCTGCCATATCCCGGAGTGGGACATAGAGGAGGCTAAACTGTCTCCGAACGGCAGCAAGATCGCCTACACCGTCAATGAAGGCGGTCTGTCGGGCTTGTATCTCTACGATATAACGACCGGCGATTCCCAGCAAATCGAAGGATTGCCGCGCAGCGTCAAGCAATCGTTATCCTGGCTCAGCGACGAGGAGCTCGTGTTTTGCTTGAAGAGTCCTGTCCTGCCCGGGGATCTCTGGAGCTGCCGCATCGATGGCGATAAGGTCCGGAGGCTTACCCATTTTGCTGAATCGGAGACGGTCGGCCATCTCTGGCGCGAAGCCGAGCTGTATTCATTCCGATCGTTCGACGGAGTCGAGGTGCCTTATTTTTATTACCGGCCCGATCCGGCTCTGTTCCGGCAAGAAGGGAGCAGCCGCAAGTCGCCGGCCATCGTTCATATTCATGGCGGACCGGAATCGCAGATCCGCTTCGAATTCCAGCCGGTCATCCAGTATTTCGTCGGGCAAGGCTATCCGGTCATTACGCCTAACGTCCGCGGCAGCAAAGGCTACGGCAAAACGTACCTGAATCTCGACAACGGACGCAAACGGATGGACGCGGTCGCCGACTTGGCGGAGATGGTCAAGGATCTGGCGCGGTTCGAGGAAATCGATACGAGCAGAATCGGCGTCGTTGGGAGGAGCTACGGAGGATTCATGGTGCTTGCGGCCCTAACGCATTATCCGGACTTGTGGGCGGCGGGCGTGGATATCGTCGGCATCGCCCATTTCCGCACCTTCCTGCAGAACACCGGGGAATGGCGCAGGAAGCTGAGAGAATCCGAGTACGGCACGCTGGCCCACGATTCCGACTTTTTCGAGGAGATAGCTCCGCTGAACCATTCGCACAAGATCAAAGTACCTCTGCTTATCTTCCACGGCCGCAACGACACCCGGGTTCCCGTTACGGAAGCGGAACAGTTGTATGAGGAAATGAAGGCGAGAGGCCAGGACGCCGAGCTGGTCATTTTTGAGGATGAAGGCCATCAGACGGAGAAGCTGGAGAACCACATTGCGCTGAATAGGGGAGTAATCCACTTTTTCAGCCGCCATCTCGGAGAAGGGAAGGCCATTCCCGAGCATCTTTAACGAACTCGTCGTGGGCAAAGTCAGCCATGCCGTTGGGGAACCCGCCATCCTGAACGGCGTTGCCGGCACAAACGAAAAACCACCCGCTTCCGCGTTAGGCAACGCGAGAGAGCGGGTGGTTTTGCTTTCGTGCAGGAGATTTGGTTTCCAGCTTACCTTACTTGCTCAGCAGGTTGTCCGGAACCGTGCCCGCTCCCGTTTTCACGGTAACGTTCAGCATTCCCTGCAGCCCGTATTCGCGATCGTAGACCGTCAATTGGACGTCTCCCGCGCGCAGCGCATGGCCTAAGCCGTTTTCTCCGATCTTCATATTTTTTCCGTCGCTGCTCACAAACTCCGCCTTCTGCGCCAGCGCTTGTGTGCCGTCGGCAAACGTCAGCCATGCGGCAAGCTGTCGCTTCTCGCCCGTTTTCCAGACAGCGGGAGCCTCCACGCGTACGGACACCGGGGTCGTGCGGAAAATGCCGACCTCCGCATAATTGTTCCACCGGTTCGCGGAATTGCCGAAGCCGTTAATTTGGACGTAGCGGGCCTTTGTGGATGGGAAGTGGTAAACCTCGGGCTCGTTGGTCGTTCCCGAGCTGACTCCGTCCGCATAGACCGTGCTCCAAGTTTCCCCATCCAGCGACGTTGCGATCGAAAAGTAGCTTTTGCGCGCATTTCCGCTAATGAAGGCAATTGAGACGGCCCCGATCTCCCGCTCTTGGCCGAGATCGTACTGAATCCACTGAGGCCCTTCCGCCGTCCAGCGGGTCGTCAAATCGCGGTCCAGTGTTTTATCGGGCGTGAAGCCCTGATCCGCCTGAGGAACAGCACTCGCCTTCACGCTTGTCACAGGCAAGCGGTTGATGTCCGGCGGGTCCCCAACAATCGGTCCGCGCAGGAAGGAGACCGTGTAGCGATTGACGTTCCCCGGATTCGCGGGATCGGTGACGGTTACGACCGTTTTCCCCGGTATGGACGCGGCCGGCGAAGTCGAAACCGGAAAATTCGAAGCCGCTTCGATCTTAGGCACAGCCGTCTCCTCATATGGCACGACGATCTCGTAATACGTCCGGGAAGGGACGAAGCCGCTGATCGTCTTGCCGTCCGCGGTCAGATTAGTCACAACAGGAGGGACTGGCTTTGCAGGCAGCTCGCCGTCAGGAATCGCCCAGCCGCTCAGCGGCACGAATGCAGGTGCCTCGGTCGGCAGCGGATCATACTCGGACAGCGGCACCATCCAGATGGACAGCTTGCCTTCCTCCATATTGGTCATATGGACAGCGAGCTTCCGAAACTCGACATTTACCGCTTGCCCAGACGGGTTCGGCGTTCCGGGTAGCGGTTCGGCGCTCATGGAGGTAAACACCGCGCCCGCCGGGGCATCCAGCATTTTGACATACAGCTTTTTGTCCTTTTGACTTAATATCGCGGCCCGGCCGTCTTCGATGATCCGGATGGACGCTTTCGTATGCATAAACCAGTACAGCTCCGACGGCGCCTTCAGCTTCATTTCATCCTGGACGATCAGCTGGTCGCGATTTCCCGTTAGCATCATGCCGCGCTGGAAGGAAACCGCATCGAGCGGGTAGCGATCGGTCAAATCGACGATCCCTAATGCGCCGCGAGGCTTCGATTCGCTGTGCACGAGCGGGGCGGTCGCGTCGTAATCCTGCATATGAACCGGGTTGCTCAGCGGATTGATCACGACGGTATTGTGTCCCTGAGCTCCTTTCCGGTAATAGGTCCAACGCGTTCCTTGCGCGGCATCCCAATATCCGGGGAGGTTATAATTCTCATTGCCCGGGTCGAGCGCCCATCTCTCGCCGAGCGCATCGAACACGAAGCTTCCGGCATCCATATCGAGATGGCTGAGCAGTGGATCCTTGAAGCCTTTGATCGCTGCGTAAGTGCCGTTAGGGTCCTCCCAGGAGCTTCGCATCGTCATCGACGCGATCCCTGCAAATTCATGGTCCAGCCCGGTAGGCTGGGTATCGAACATGCCGGGTTTATAGAACAACAGGTAAAATGGTGAGTAAACGCCCTGTGTCCGGTACAGCTCGCCCATTTGCCAAGCATAGTCCGGCCGGTTGAAGAAGTCGGCCAGCCAAAGCGATTGAGGATGGGGGAGTAGAATATCCCCATCATAGAAGTTGAAGAATCCGCCCGGCCCCTGCATATGAACCGGGAAGGAGCCCGTCTGCCGAATCCCCTCGAGGGAAGTCAGCCCGTAGTCGGTTCCCATCGATTTGTTGAGCGATGCCATCATGAGAAACAGCGGCATCGTCCCATATTGAAAATAGCTGGGACCCTCCGGCCAAGAGCCGTCGCCGTTGTAAAAGCGCAGGGAATTCTGCAGCTTGCGGTAAACGCCTTGCAGCACCTCACCGGCCGCCTCGTTCGCCGCACCGCCCTCGCCCAGCAGAGCAAGCGCCGTCAGGCCGAAGCTTCCGTTATCGACAAAGTTGATATTGTTGAACTCTCCGTTATGGGTAAACCCTCCGCGGTACCACTCCAGCGCGGGGGTCAGGGCGTGCTTGACAATCGCCAGCTCGACCGTCGTCCGCTGCTCGGGCGTCATGACGTTATACAGCAAGTCATAGGCGAATGCCGCGCTGTACGAGAGATACGTCAAGGACAGCATGTTGTTGTACCGGCCGCCCCAATCCGCAAAGCCCGCAGCCGACTCCAGCTCCTGTATCGCCCTCTCGGCATAACGCGGTTCCTTGGTCAGTTGGTACATGAGGGACGTGTTTATGAGCAAGTCCCGGATATTGCCCGTGCTTCCCCCGTTCGCGAGGTACGGATAGGGAGCCTGCCCAAGCAGCGGATCGGTCGCCTGCTTCAGCTTGTCGAACCATTCCGTTACATACCGGTCTTGGCCGACCAAGCCGCGGATCGCCGCAAAATCGCTGTCGTTCGCTAGCAGCCGCGGATGGACGTTGGCGTTGCCCTGAGCAGCAAGCTTAGCGGAAAAGTCGGCTTTGTCCGGAACGACGAAGACGTTCACGGATCCTTCCGTACGCAGGCCGTTTTTGCCGGTTGCCGCAACTTGGAACGTCTCGTATCCGACGAAGCCGGGCTTTGGCGTGTATGTAAACGCTCCGTTTGCCTGGATGACCAATTGCCCCTGCGGGTCCGCGGCTTTCGCCCATGTGACGGAATTGGCATCGGGACTGAGCACATTCCCCAGCTTGCCGGTCAAGGGAGTGTCCTTAGCCGTCGAATACCACAGCAGATCGAGTACGGGCGGCTTATCGTCCGGCGTGACCATCAAACGGGCTTTGTTGAATTTAGGGACTCCGCCCGGTGTACGGACCAGGTACGTAAACTCGTCGGCTCCGGAATAATAGCGGTTCGGGTAGTAGCGGAACCCCCCGTCGGGCTGCAAGGTTAGCTTACCGTTGCTCGGTCCGACGGCAACCTCGAAGGTAACGGCTGCCTGAGTCGAATCGTTTGCAAGTAGCCTTCCCTGCAATTCGCCGTTCTCGGCGACGGTTCCCGAGTAAGGCTGAACGGTCAGCGAGCCCGGAGCATCGACCGATACGGCAACGCGGCGGGTCGTCTTTGTTTCGGCGGATACGGCCGAAAGGATGGAATAGCCGGGCGACAGACCGAAGATCCGGCCATCCTGGTAGACGGCGACCGATACCGGATCGGACGAGCTCCAGGTCAATTGCTGAAGCGAAGCGTCCGCCGGGGTGAACACGGTTTGAATTTGGGCGGACTGCCCGGTTTGCAATTCGACGATTTCCGGTGCCAGCGTAAATTCCTGGAGCGGAACATGCTCTTTGATGGAGAAGTCGTCGAACCAGACCGTGCCGGTCGCATTTTCGAGGAAGGCCTCCACCTTGACGGAGGGTGCCGCAGGGTTGTCCGTCGTATCCGGCAGCGTGACGACTTGATGAAAAGGCGTCCAATCCGTCGTTCCGCTGATCGCCTCGCTCAGAAGCGGTACGATGACGCTTTGTCCCCCGTTGCGCTTATACTGTAGGCGGACAACAACGGGACTGGAGACGTCCTTTGTTTTCACCCAACCGCTGACGAGATAGGGCTTCCCGATAGCCAGCGCGGTCGTTTCCTGAACGACAGCTCCCCGGCTGGCCGCAGGAGGAGCTCCATCGATCCGCGCCGACTTGGTCCCGCTATGGAACACGGTGCTGTCGACGGAAAAGACGGGATTCCCGCTTGCTCTCCATGTCGTTACCTGGACGGGTCCGACGTTGCCGGCCCAGGCGCTGGAGGGCTCCGTCTTCTCAAATCCGCCGTTCGACAGCAGGTTTCCGTCCTGCGGCTTAGGCGGCGGGTCATCCGGCAGCACCTCAAACATGCGCAGATCGTCAAACCATGCGGTGCCGGCTGTATACTCCAGGAATGCCTCGAAGGTAATTCTCACGGCATCGCTGTCTTTTGGAATCGCAAAGCTTTTTTCCACGAGCGTCCAGTCGTTCGTTCCTTTAAAGGAAGTCGTCTCGTTGACGCCTCCGATTCTTGCTCCCTTGCTGTTATACGTTTGGATTCTCGCATAGGCTCTCGGACCCCCGGACGATTCGTCGATCCGATCCGTTTTGACCCAAAATTGCAGCTTCATCGGCTTCCCGTTCAGATCGGGCGACAGCAGAATATCCTGCTTGATGGAGCCGCGGCTGATCTTGTTATCCGCCGCGCTTAGCTTGTAGGAGTGCGTTCCGACCTTGTAGACGGCCTCGTCCACTGCATAAACCGGCTTGGCTGTCGTGGCGTTGCTGTAATTCCCCATGCTCCAGCCGACGGGCAGCCTATTCGAGTCCAGAACCTCAAAATCCCCGTTTTGAAACAGGTTCGGCCCCTCTGCCGCATAGGCTTTCGGCGGCTCTTTGGCAATGAGCATGCCGGGAAGCAGCAAAGCAACCGTTAGCAGCAGTGCTAATCGTTTCTGCAAGCTTTTCAAACGCATGGCTCTCGTTCCCTCCTTTAACCGAAATGTATGCGCCTTCATTTTGGAAGACATCCCCAGTATAAAGCGGAAGCTGTCCCGGTTGAACCAACCGTTCTTCACAGCCATTAACCGATTGTAAGATTTGAGACCATCCATTGCCTTTTCTCCTAACCGATTTCGCTCATTGGGTGCCGTCATGCATGGCGGACTATCTTCGGAGCAGAGCGGTGTTCTCTTTGTTTGTTCCTTGCGGCGGCACTTCCTAACAGCGCACGGCTAGATGCTCTCTTATGGAATCCGGCATCAAGAACCAGCGCTTGCTCTTCTATATTCGCCTGGCGTGAAGCCGGTATGTTTTTTGAACATACGGTTGAAGGAAGCGATGCTGTAATAGCCAATGAGCTGCGCAATGTCCTGAACCTTCAAATCCGTGTCGCGCAGCAGCTCCATCGCTTTGTTCATGCGAACGGTATTCACGTAATCACTGACGTTCACGCCGGTCTTCTCTTTGTAATAAGTGGACAGATACGCACCCGTGATGTTCAACTTGTCGGCCAGCGCATCCAGGGAAAGATCGCTGCCAAAGTTGCGGTTGACGTAATCGGTGACGAAGCTCGCGATATAGTCGTTCTCGGTCTTTTTCTGTCTTATCCCTTCCGCCGAACGGGTCAGGAACTGCTCGAAAAACGATTGGAGCTGCTCAAGGGTACGACACTCGTACAGCAATGCCGAAGGAGGACGGTTATCTTCCGTCAGGGAAATGCGGACGTTCATGCTGTACATGGATTTGACGGCCAGGTTTACGATGTCTTTCGAAAATTCGTGCATCTGAAAAACGGACGCCTGTTTGCCCGCGGCTTTTTTTAACGCTTTCCTGATCAGAGGAACGGTGACGCCGTCGTTGCCCGATACCAAATTGGCGGTAAACTCTTTTTCCTCCGAAGGAGTGAGTAGTAGGTCGTCCGGCAAAGCTTCCTTGGCGGAAATAATCTGTACCCCTTCGCCCAGTCTCCTCTGCTTAAGCAGGCCGATCACGAATTCGAATGCAGGGTTGAACGCTAACGGATCCCGGTAGACCGGACTAACCGCGATCGTCACGTCGCAGTACCGTTTATCGAGCGATAAAATATCGGCCACTTGCCGAAGAACGACTGACAATGCTTGTTGTTCGGAATCATCGCCGAACAGGATGATCAGAACCTGATCCTTCTCCATTTGTAAGGTAAGCGCTTCCCAATAACGGGAAAACAAAGAGTTAATGAATTCCTTGATGTAAGTGGACGCCCGGTTCTGGTCCATGCCCATGCCGCCGACAAACCGTTCCTTATACAGCAGATGAAACAGAATGAGCCGGAAAGGCTTCTCCGTATCGGAGGGGATGTGGATGTTCTGGACGTCGGATTCAATCATTTTGGCTTTGCACAAGTACACGTACTGCTGCAGGAGAGAGTTTTTATAATGAAGATCCTTGTGGATGTTCTCATTGACTTTAAACAAATCGTGAAGTTTTTCGTTAATCATGTTAAATTCCTTGATTGGGCTTTGTTGTGGGACCGAAGCTGGATTTACTTGCTGAATGGAACGGAGAATCGCGGAAATCGGATTATGGAAACGGGCGGAAAAAAACACCGACACGGCGATGCCAATGAGAACGGAGAGAAGAAGCACCGTAATGGTAATCAAGTTCAGATGGAAGATCTGCTGGGTCATGGCGGCGAAAGGAATGACATTGACATACGTGAAGCCGGATTCGGGGCCCTTTTCATAAAAATAGTAGTCGGTCCCGTGTATAAGATACCCTTTCTTTTGTTCCATCGTATCGAACCGGATCGGCTTCTCCGGAAGCTCAGACATGGCAAACAAAGGTGCTTCATTCTGATCCAATATGTAAAAGGCACTGTTCGTTTTCACTTGATGGAACGAATCATACATTTTGGCGCTATCCAGAAATCCGATAATGCCGAACTTGGGATTAGAGAAGGTTTTGACGACCAGGGGCGTCAGCGAACCGAGAGGCATGCTGTAGAAGGCATTCGTCTCGGTGAATTCGGTGGAAGGATACATGCTGAACGTGAATGGCTTGGCCAGCTCGGCCTTCCAGAACGATGCGGGATAATGCGGGGATCGATACAGATTGCCGAACATACTCCCTGCTTCACGCGTGCCGTCCTTGTCGATCACATAATCGATATCCGAGAAATAGTAGGCCACGTTCTGAAGATAAAGCATCGGATTGTTCAACGTTTTTTGCAGCTCAAGCTGTTCCTGTTTCGCTATGCTGTAGTTGAAATGAAGCGTGTTATTCTTCAGGATTTCTGTCTTGTCATTGAAGTAGAAGCTGATCAGCAGCCCTCGGACGAGCTTGATATGCTTCTCGTAGTTTTCGACCGTCGCGCTTAGATTCAGGCTGCTGTTCTTGACAATCTCTTCACGGATCGTGCTTCGGAAATAAACATAAGTAAGCATATTAACCGAGATCAGGAGAACGATGACGACGGCAAAGCTTGCGAGCAAACGGTAGAACAGAGAACCTCCGTATCGCTTGAGAATCGAAGGCTTTGCGTCCATTTCGCTTCCCTCCAGCAAGAAAGATAGCTTGATTATAGCATGGGGCTATTGGTTGGCAAATAGTGCCCCAATGGTGTTCGGGTTAGAGCCGTTTCCCCTTTTTATCGATTCTTATCAATATTATGGATACTGGAAGAATGGCGAATATTCGATAAAGGTACGTATCGTGATCGCCGCATCGTCTGGGTACAATGGGACCATCAGACTCATCCGAAACGGAGAGATGCCAGTTGAACACGAACCCGTCGGTCTCACCAGCCTCCCTAACAGATCCGCACGCAAAGACACGGTTGAAGAAATCATCCTATCTGAAGCGGTTGGGTCGCGGGAAATATTTACTCCTCTTGTTCTTGCCGACGCTGTTGTATTACCTTCTGTTCAAGTACGTTCCCATGTTCGGCCTGGTCATCTCGTTCAAAAACTACAACTTATTTAAAGGCGTCTGGCAAAGCGAATGGGTCGGGCTAAAGTATTATCAGCTGTTTTGGAACAATCCCGATTTCTTCAAGCTGATTTCCAATACCATTATGCTGGGGATATACCGGCTTGTTTTCGGCTTTACGGCTCCGATCGTGCTTGCGCTATTGCTGAATGAAGCCAAGAACGCCCTGTTCAAGCGGTTCGTGCAGACTGTCAGCTATTTGCCGCATTTCATCTCCAATGTGGTGGCTGTCAGTATGGTGCTGATGTTTCTGTCGCCCTCGAACGGCATCGTGAATCATTTCATCGTATGGCTCGGCTTCGAGCCAATCAACTTCATGGTGATGCCGAACATGTTCCGTCCCATTTACGTCATCTCGGAAATATGGCAGCATGTCGGATGGGAAACGATCATTTATTTGGCAGCGCTTACCTCAATCGATCCTCAGCTGTATGAAGCGGCAGAGATGGACGGAGCAGGCAGATGGAAACGGATGCTCCACATCACTCTCCCGGGAATTACGCCGGCGATCGTGATCATTCTCATCCTGAACGTGGGGCATGTCCTGGATATCGGCTTCGAGAAAGTATTCCTGCTCTACAATCCCGCCGTCTACGAAACAGCCGACATCATCAGCACTTACGTATACCGGACGGGGATCGGGCAGGGCAATTACAGCTACGCGACAGCGATCGATTTGTTTACGGGCATCGTTAGTTTGCTCTTTATTTATTCCGCCAACTGGTTCAGCCGCAAAGTCGGCGAAACCAGCCTTTGGTAGAAAGGAGAAGTGCCATGAGAAAGAAGTTCGGATGGGCCGACTGCCTCATCACCATTGTGCTTCTCGCTGTAGTAGTGGTTACCTTGTACCCGTTCGTCTATATGATCGCCGTTTCCTTGAGCGAAGACGTGTATGTTTTGAAGGGCGAGGTCACGATCTGGCCAAAAGGGTTTAACCTGAACATGTACCGGCTAGTGCTCAGCGATCCGAGGATCGCCACCGCCTACCTGAATACCATTCAATATGTGGCAGTAGGTACGTTCGTTTCGCTTCTGATTACAGCGGCCGGCGCTTATGCAATTTCGAAAAAGGAGCTGCCGCATCACAAGCTGTTTACGCTTCTGATCGTCTTTACGATGTTTTTCGGGGGCGGGATGATCCCGACGTTTCTCGTGGTGAAGAGTTACGGTCTGGTCGATACGCTCTGGGCGATGGTGCTGCCAACCGCCGTAAGTACTTGGAACCTGATCGTCATGCGCACGTTTTATTCCAGCCTACCGAAGGAGGTAGAGGAATCCGGCAAGATCGACGGATTGACCGACATCGGCATCTTCATTCGGCTGGTGCTTCCTCTCTCCAAGGCGGTGCTAGCAACGATCGGTCTCTTTTATGCCGTCGGGATATGGAACAACTTTTATTCCGCCTTATTGTACTTGCGCGACCAGAACATGTTTCCTCTCCAAGTTGTCTTGCGCAATATCGTCCTGCAAGGCCAGATCGCGTCCGCCGATGTAACAAGCGTCGGAGGCGACAACCTGGTCGTAGACGACGCGCTGAAATTTACGACAATCCTTGTTTCCACCCTCCCGATCCTTCTTGTGTATCCGTTTCTGCAAAAATATTTCGTCAAGGGGGTGATGATCGGCTCTGTGAAAGGCTAGAGCAGGTCTTTGCTTTCCAAAAGAAGCAACGTTTGGCAAAACACATGATAAGGGAGACTAGCCAAATGGCAAAAACGAGAAAAGGGTTGTCAGCAGGCATCGCCGTAAGTTTATCGCTTACCTTACTAGCTGGCTGCTCGGCAAGCGGGACGAACACTCCTCCATCGTCCGCCTCGGCCGGCAGCAGCGGGGACAGCTCGTCCGGCGTTCCGACGAAGCAGACGTTCACCGCGCTCAATTATTCCAATCCAAGCTGGCCTTACAACAAAGACAATATTGTATGGAAGCTGATTGAGGAAAAAACAGGCGTATCGCTTAACGTCCAAGTGCCGTCTGGAAAGCTGGAAGACGCGTTGAGCGTGACGATCGCATCAGGCAATTTGCCGGATCTTATGCTGACGATGAACAAACAGCTCGCCGATAAATACGGCCAGCAGGGGGCTCTTGTCAATATTTTGGATTATGTGAAAGACATGCCGAACTTAAAGAAGTGGATGGATACCTATCCGACGGATACGCAGAACGTAATGTCTTCCGACGGCAAAATGTATATGTTCCCGAATGCGGGAATCGGCGAAACGAACCGCATGATCTGGTTGTACCGGGAGGATGTGTTCAAGAAGCTTGGACTTAGCCAGCCGCAAACATGGGATGAACTGTACACGACGCTCAAAAAATTGAAGGAAGCTAATCCGAAGAGCTACCCGCTCTCCTTCCGCAACGGTCTGCAGCGCTTGTTGAATTTTGCCGAGACGTTCGGCACGAGCTCCGACATGTACTACGATTTCGATAAGAAAGAATGGCGTTACGGTCCGATCGAGGACAATTATAAGAAGATGATCGAGTACTTGAACAAGTTCTACAAGGAAGGGTTAATTCCACCAGACTTCCTGTCCGTGGATACGAAGCTGTGGCAGGATCTGATGTCCACGGAGCGGGCGTTCATCACCATAGATTACATAGGACGCGTCGATTTCTTCAATTCGGCGCTGCGCAAGGACAATCCGCAGTACAATCTGGCGTTCATGGCTCCGCCTGCGGGCTTTAGCGGCGCACCGCGCAGAAACGCGTATACGCAATACGTGGATGAAGGATTTATGGTTTCAACCACGTCCAAGAAGATCAAAGAGATCATGAAGTTCATGGATTTCTTCTACAGCGAGGAAGGCAAGACGTTGGCCAGCTGGGGGAAGGAAGGCGTAACCTTCAAAACGGAAAACGGGAAAAAGCAATTCATCGAGACGTACGGAGACGTCGCGGATATGAGAAAGAAGACGGGCTTGTCCACGGACGGGACCTATGCATGGTTCGACTACGATGCCCATCTGTCGCTTTCTTCGCCGGAGCTGCAAAAGGCTTATCAGGAAGCGCCGAAATATGACAGCAAGCAGCAGCCGCGGCCGGCGTTCACGACCGATGAGATGGAAACGCTCTCTTTGTCAGGCGATACGATTACGAAAAAGCGCGACGAGAATATCACGAAGTTCATCGTTGGCGAACGCAGCCTTGATGACTGGCCGAAATATGTGAGCGAAATGAAGGCGCTCGGACTGGACAAAATCGTGGACATCTACAAAAAAGCGTACGAGCGATCCTCAAAGACTTCCCGATAAGCCGACTTTGTACAGTAGTCAGAAAAGAGGAAGGATGCCTGGTAGAAGAGGCTGGAGGGAAGACGATGCCGCCAGCCTTGCTTCTTGGCAAACCATAAGGAAAGGAACACTGCGGATGAGGCTAGAGCCATTGACAGACGAACACGTCGGGGAATTAACCCGGTTATGGAACGAGGAATGGGGAGAGACCTTCCCGATGCGCGACCGGCTCCTCGTACAGAATGTTCTTCACGATCCCAATGTCCTGACGGCCGGCACGCGTGTCGCGATCGACGAAGATAATGGACAGATCGCCGGATACGTAGTTGCCAAGCTGTGGCAGGACGATATCGGAGGCCTCGATTTCGGGCGGGAAACAGGGTGGATTCATTCACTTCTTGTCGCGTCGTCGTATCGAAATCGCGGGCTGGGCAGCGAGCTGCTGTCGTTAGCTGAAAGCGCATTGCGAAGCGAAGGGGTTCGGCACATCAACCTAGGAAACGACTTTCATAGGCGGGTCTTTCCAGGTGTACCGGAGACTTGTGATGCCTCGGGCTGGCTGGAAAAACGGGGGTATGTCCGGCAATCCGCCGTGGTCGATCTGTACCGGGAGTATTCTAACGAGCAGCCCGTATCGCTGCCGGAGTATGCGAATGTGACATTTCGGCTCCTGAAGGCTGAAGAAGAAGAGCAGCTCAATGCCTTTATGAGACACTGTTTTCCCGGCTGGCTGTATCAGACGCTGCAGTATTGGCAGAGAGGTGGCGACGGACGTGAATTCGTCGTCTGCGAGAAGGATGGAGACATCATCGGGTTTTGCCGCATCAACGACTCCCACTCGCCGTTATTGGCGCAGAACGTATACTGGTCTCCCCTGTTCGCAGAGGAGCTTGGCGGAATCGGTCCTCTCGGCATCGACGAGCGATACCGGGGACTCGGCTACGGACTTGCGATCGTACAAGCGGGCGTTCATTTCTTGCAAGGGCGGAACATTCGCCATATGGTGATCGATACGACACAATACGTCGATTTCTACGGGAAGCTCGGTTTCCGGACATGGAGAAGCTATATGCGATACCGCAAACAGGTTTAGGTTAGGAGCCCAAGAAACGATAAACTAGGAGATGATGAGAAGATGAAAGCCAGACGCATGATGGCCTTGACGGCAATGGTTTCCTTATTGACGCTATCCACTCCTTTCGGACTTACCGGTTCTGCGGCAGCGGTTAACAAATATGACTCCACGGTGTTGGCGGACCATCCCGTTGGGTACTGGTCCCTAGCGCCAGGAGTCACCTCGGATCTATCGGGTCACGGATTAACCGGATCCTTCACAGGCAATCCTTCGAGTACCAAGCTTCCGAACGGCGAACCGGCTTCCGCCTTCAATGGCGTCGATCAATATTTCACGGTTCCGGACAACGATTATTTGGAAGTCACCCGTACGGGGATTCTGACCGTCGAAGCCTGGATGCGGCCGGACGTCCTTCAGTTCTCGAAATCCGAGAGCAGCGGGTATGTTCATTGGATGGGGAAAGGAGAGCCCGGCCAGCATTCCTGGACCGCGAGGATGTACAATTTGACCAATCAGGAAAACCGCCCAAACCGGATTAGCGGCTATTCGTTCAACCTGACAGGAGGGCTCGGCGCCGGATCGTATTTCCAGGATCCCGTAACCGCTGGAGAATGGATTCACTATACGCTTGTCATCAATACGGTAAACACCAGCTCCGCCTATACGACGGGGTATACCAAACTGTACAAGAACGGCGTCCTGCGGGATCAGGACCGCTTGTCCGATTACAATATCATTCCGGGCAACGGAACGGCTCCCATGCGGATAGGCACCCGGGATTTGGCATCGTTTTTCGAAGGCGCCATCGGCAAAGTGGCTCTTTATGATTACGAATTGACCCCTTCCCAGCTTACCTCGCATTATAACGCCATGATGGAAAGCGTGCCGGCGGTACCAACCGGTCTGACGGCGGTCAACAACAAAAACAAAATAGAATTGGCATGGACCGCCGCAAGAAATGCGGAAACCTATACGATCAAGCGTGGCACGAACAGTGGAGGCCCCTATACAGTCATAAAGGAAGGGGTAAAGGAACCGTCGTTTACCGACCAAGGATTGCCGCCGGGAACCTATTATTATGTCGTATCCTCCGTATCGGCTGAATCCGTGGAGAGTAAGAATTCGAATGAGGCGTTCAGTTCCCCATTCAAGCGTCACGGTGAGCTAACGGTGCCCGCTTCAAACGTGACGGCGAGCGGAGATGATGGCAATGTGGCGCTCAATACGGTTGACGGAAACCTGGAAACAAGGTGGTCGGCCGACGGGGACGGACAGTGGATAAAATACGATCTGGGTTCCAGCAAACCCATCGATTGCGTGAAAATCGCATGGTTCAGGGGGGACGTCAGAACAACTTCGTTCGAAATATTCGTTTCAGCCGACGACGCGAATTGGACGCAAGTATACAGCGGAACGAGCAGCGGTACAACGCAGCAACTCGAAACGTACGGTGTTGATGGCGTAACGGCCCGCTTTGTCAAAATCGTAGGTCACGGAAACAGCGTCAATGCGTTTAACAGCATCACAGAGACGGAATTCTGGAGGAACTAGGCGTTATTCCGGAGATAACACGGCTAGGTTAATAACGACTAAGAGGAACACGGCTCAATGGAGCCGTGTTTTTTATTAGACGGCCGCAATAGCCCCCCATTAGCATACCAACAGCCGCTTTCCTTCTTTCGGTCTGTCTGCTGGAAGAAGGAAGGCGGCTGCGTGGAATGGGGAACCTAGTAGCCGACCTCGACCGAGGCGTTCACGATGTAGATCAGATCGTTCTTGTCGTCCTTGTCCGGCAGCACGATGCCGCTCGTCGTCACCATGCCGCCGTCCAGCACCTCGACTGTCACCTGTCCGTAGGGCAGACACGCTTTGACGGCCTCGACATCCAGTTTGTCTTTGTCGCATGGGACCGCAAGCTTCACGTTCACCTTCATGTTATCCAGGGTGTTACCAGGCAGTACCGAGCGCAAACCCGGCATCGAGTTGTGGTGAATGGCGTTCTTGACGGCTCGCACCGCCGCTTTGGTCACGTCCTGCCCATGCAGGTCGGCTCCCATCCCGATCTCGATAAAAAACAGCTTGTCCATCCCTTTCGCCTCCCGTAGCGCCGGTGCCTTCTGGAGCGAAGCTTCCGGCAGCGATAGATTGTCTAGTCTTCTGTGTTCCCATTATAGCACGGCGGCAAAAGCGGAATCCGCGCATCTGCCGATTTCGGCTGCAACAGAAACGCGTCGCCGGCAGTCTATAGAAGAAGGAGGCGAGCGAAATGGCGGATGAAAAGGAAAGGGATTCGAAGCGAAGGCCCGGGGACGGGATCGGGCCGGTCCCCAGGAGCAGACGGCTGGCCCGTGCGGCTGCCCGGATCGCGCTGCTCACTGCGGCAGGCGTGCTGCTCATCCAGCTGTTCCCTATGGCGCAGGAGCCGGCAGAGAGGGAAGCGTCCCGCTGGTATGTACCCGAGATCATTCAGCCGGGAGACCGGATTGGCGGCATGACGGCGGCCGGGCAGGAGAGGGGAACCTACGGCGTCGGCTCGTTCGTCACGGCGTTCACGGGGCCTGTTGAGCTGACCGGAACCTACGAGCACCGGTACCGCGAGCCGGACGTTTACAACGCCGGGCAGATCATTTTCACCCCGGACGAGGCATCCGCCGCGAAACTCCCGCAAGCCGAGCAGGCGCGGCAATGGCCGACGCGTCTCGTCCTCACGGACGCCGTGTCCGCTCATGCGGAGGCTTTCGGAACCCCGGGGACGACGGGGACGGCTGCAGTCGTTCTTTCCCGCTACACGGACGTGTACGCGGACATTCTCGAGGGCGTATCGAATGCCGGCGAGCTGGTCCGGGCCGAAGCGCTGACGGCTGTTCCACCCCCAGCGCCGGAGGCAGCGAATCCGGGGTTCACGGCAGCACTCGCCCCGTTTCCTGCTCTTACGCTGTCACCAGACGGGCCGACCGAGGAGGAGGCGAGAGGAGTGGCGGGCTGGCTCAGCGAGGTATCCCGAGTTTATTTGACGAGCCTCGCGCCCGGAAGGATCAGCGACGCCCAGCGTGCCAGTATGAAGACCTGGCTTCATCAGGCCTTTACGGAGGAGAAGGCGGAGGCTCTTCTGGCCGAAGCCGCCCAACCGGCAGGAGACGGCAGCTGGACGGTAAGCGGGGGCTGGCTGAATCTCCTGCCCCCGTCGGAGATCAAGGAGGTCAGAGGCCCCGCCCTGGCGATCCAGGCGGACGGCGGTTACGTCTATACGGCGGTCGCAGTTCTTGCCGGAACGCACGATGCCGAGCTGACGATCCGGCTCATGCGGAAGGACGGCGGCTGGCGGATCGCCGAATATGGATACCGGTTGATCTAGCGGGAGGGGTGGCGGCCATTGGCAGATTTAGCCCGGGGCTGAGCGGGTAAAGAACTAGAGTAGGACATCAAGAATCTCAAGGAGGGAACCGAGCATGAATAAGAAAATGATGCTGACGACCGTCGCCCTGGGAGCCGCCTATCTGTTGAAAAACAAAGAATCGCGTGACAAGCTGATGAACCAGATCTCGAATTTCACGAAGCAGACGAGAGCATCCGGACAAAAATCGACGACCTAAACCGGCCCGCACACCGACAGAGACCGTAAGGAGGATTGCGGACGGCAGTCCGGGCTCTTAAAGGGACAAACTACAAAAGGCCAGAGAAAGCATTCTTCCTCGAACCGACCGTTCGGAGAAGTATGCTTTTTTTCTTGCGATTGAGGGAATTTATTCCAACATTCGACATAATTTGCAAATTCCTTCGGCTATACTACTGATTAGAAAAACTATACGAGAACTCATGGTGATCAATGTGACGAGACGAGACCACTCAATGTACAAGCATGTCGGTTATCGATTGAACAAGGATATCTTCAGCCAGTCGGGCGTATTGATCCTCTCAAAGGACAGCGTGCTGAACGAAGAGCAGATCGACAAGATGCTGGATCTCGGCATTCTTCCCGAGGAGCGGGATCTCATGCCGCCGGCGAGACAGCAGCCGCCGAGCAAGCAGCGGGTAGACACAAGGAAGCAGATGGAAACGGCGATCGAGCAGGTTAAGGGAATCTTTCAGAACGTCCAGATGACGAAGAAGGTGCCGGTGATGGAGCTGCGTAGCGAGATCATTCCGGCGATTCTGGACACGGCCGAGCGGCCTAATGTCATCGCGCTGTTCAACCAGCTGGCGGAAGCCGACGATTATACGTTTCGTCACAATATCGGGGTCGGCGTCATCGCGACGATGATCGGCAAGTGGCTCCGCCTGCCGGACACGGACCTGTCCGTGCTGTCGATGGCGGCGGTGCTTCACGATATCGGCAAGATGACGATTCCGCAGGAGATCATCAACAAGCCGGGCAGGCTGACAAGCGAAGAGTACGCTATCATGAAGAAGCATACGGTCAACGGCTATGAACTGCTCAAGGCGACGGTCGGGCTGTCGCACCGGGTGGCGCTCGTGGCCCTGCAGCATCATGAGAGGGAGGACGGCACCGGCTACCCGTTCGGCATCCGCGGCTCCCAGATGGACTCGTTCAGCAAGATCGTGGCTGTCGCGGACGTCTTCCATGCGATGACCTCGCGGCGATGCTATCGGGAGGCGTCCCCGTTCTACGAGGTGCTTCTGCAAATGCAGGCTGACGCCTACGGCAAGCTGGACCCGGCCATCGTTCACACGTTCCTGCAGCATATGATGCAGGGGCTGATCGGCTGTCCGGTCGAGCTGACGGACGGCCGTCTGGGCGAGATCGTCATGATCCCGACCAGCGATCCGACCAGTCCGCTCGTCCGGACGGAAGGAGCGTTCGTGGACCTCAGCCAGCGGCGGGAGCTGAAGATTGCGCGCATGGCATAGCACGGCAGGCTCGCCCCGGGGGGCGGGCTTTTTTTGTGTTCCTTTGTCGTAGGCGGACAAGGCGGCCCCTGCCGAATCATGCCGGTGCCCTCGGCAGCGAATTCAAGGGGCTGATCGAACAGGCGCAAGCAGATAGAGCCGGGACTGGAGCAGCGGGGCGATGTCCGCTATGATGAAATGAAAACCGCTGCCAGAGCAGATCGAGAGGGAAGGGCATGGAAGTAGACATTCGCAAATTGGAGCGAGAGGCGGTACCGGAGGTGCGGGCGCTGATGGTAGACGTAGCGTCGAGGCTCCCTTCGCGGGCGCTGTTCGCCAAGGACGACGAGGCCTTCTTGTATGGCATCGTGGAAGGAAAGGGGGAGCTGTACGGTGCCTATCGGGGCGGACGGCTCGTCGCGTATACGGTGCTGGCCTTTCCCGGCCGGTCGCCCAAAAATCTCGGAAGGGCCATCGGCGTGCCTGAGGAGGAGCTGGACCGGGTAGCGGCGCTCGACGCTTCAGTCGTCCATGAGGACGCCCGCGGCCTCGGCCTCCAGCGCCGGTTCCACGCGCTGCGGGAGGAGCGCGCGAGAGCGCTTGGCTACCGGCTCCTCTATTCGACCGTGCATCCGGACAACGAGGTCAGCCGGCGCAATCTTGAGGCCGCCGGCTTCACGCTTCAGTTCACCCGGCCGCTGTACGGCGGCAATCCCCGTCACTGCTACGCCAAATGGCTGGACGCCCGGCAGTCCGACGGGGAGCGGGGCTGATGCTCCGGCCTTTGGGCACATGGAGTGGGGAACCGGGCGGCAGATGGCAGGCCGGACAGAGAACCTGCTGATGCCTCCGGCCGCCTTCGCATATCCAGGGTTGTGCGTCCCTCGCTTGTTGTGAGACACTGGAACCAATTGACATGCGCAGAAAGGATGAGTCTCAGGTTGATCGCTATTGAGCAAGTAAGCAAAAGCTACAACGGCAAGACCAAGGCCGTCGACGGCCTGTCGCTTACCATTCCGAACGGGGAGATCTTTGGCTTCCTCGGCCCGAACGGCGCCGGCAAGACGACGACGATCAAGATGATTACCGGCATTACCCGCCCCGACGAGGGAAGCATCACCATTAACGGCTTGAATATCGAGGAGGACCCGCTCGGGGCCAAGAAGCAGTTCGGCTATGTGCCGGACAGCCCGGACCTGTTCCTGCGGCTCAAGGGGCTCGAGTACCTGAACTTCATGGCCGACCTCTACGAGGTGCCGAAGGCGCTGCGCCAGGAGAGGATTCGCACGCTCGCGGAACGGTTCGATCTCGGGCAGGCATTGGCCGATCCTATTCAGAGCTACTCCCATGGCATGCGCCAAAAGATCATGATTATGGGCGTCCTCATCCACGATCCGGCCGTCTGGATTCTCGACGAGCCGCTGACGGGACTCGACCCGAAGTCGTCCTACACGCTCAAGGAAATGATGAGGGAGCACGCGGACAGCGGCAAGACCGTGTTCTTCTCGACCCACGTCCTGGAGGTGGCGGAGAAGCTGTGCGACCGGGTCGCGATCATCAATAAGGGAGCGTTGCTCTTTTCGGGCTCGTTCAAGGAGATGCAGGAGCATTTCCGGTCGAGCGATTCGCTGGAGCGTCTGTTCCTGGAGCTGACGAATCATGATTAAGACGCTGGTGCTGGCCCGCGTCCTGCTCAAGAACGGAACCGGCCGTTCGAAGAAGGGCAGACGCGGAAGCAAGCTGCCGCTTCATCTGCTGCTGCCGGTCGTGCTGGTCGTCGCCTTTTTGCCGCTCATGCTCACGATCTCCCGCTTCCTCGGCATGATGTACGATTCTCTGGCGCCGCACGGGCAGCAGGGGATTATCGTTGGGCTCGCGGTCGGCCTCGTCAGCCTGATGGTGTTTTTGTTCGGCCTCATCTATGTCATCAACGTGTTCTTCTTCTCCCAGGATGTCGAGCATCTGCTGCCGCTGCCGCTCACGCCCCGGGAGATTCTGTCGGCCAAGTTCCTCGTGACGCTGCTGTACGAATATTTGACGGCATTCTTGGTGCTTGGTCCCGTCCTGATTACTTACGGCGTCAAAAGCGGTGGCGGCCCTCTGTACTACATCTATTCGCTGCTCGTCTTTCTGCTGCTGCCGGTCATCCCGCTCGTGGTGGCTTCGGTGCTGGCGATGATCATCATGCGGTTCACGAACATGGCGAAGCACAAGGACCGGTACCGGACGATCGGGGGGACGCTCGCGGTGGTGTTCGCGCTCGGCGCCAACTTGTTCTTCCAGCGCGGCGCGCGCAACGGGGTCGATCCGGAGCAGCTTCAGGAGATGCTGATCGCGGGCGACAATTCGATGGTCCGCCTCGTGACGGGCATGTTCCCGAGCTCCCGGATGGCGGCGGACGCCCTGACGCGGACGTCCTCGCTCGGCGGTCTGGCGAGCCTGCTGCTGTTCGCAGGGGTGACCGTGCTGTTGTATCTGCTGTTTCTGGCGCTTGGCCGGAAGCTGTATTTCCGCAGCGTGATGGGCCTCTCGGAGTCCTCCGCCAAACGGGCCGCCGTCACCAGCGAGCAGCTGGCGCGCGAGACGGCTCCGCGGACGGCATTCGCCTCGTATCTCCTCAAGGAGCTGCGGATTCTGTTCCGGACGCCGCCTTACTTTTTGAACTGCGTGCTGATGAGTGTTCTCTGGCCCGTCATTATTAGCATCCCGCTCCTCGCCCAGGGGGGCGCCCTGCCGTTCGGATCCCTATCCGACATGCTGCTCGAAAGCGGCGCCGGCGGGCTGGTGCTGGCCGGGGGCGTCGGTCTCTTCCTCTTTGTGTCGGGCGGCAACTATACGGCACCGACAGCGCTGTCGCGGGAAGGCGCGGGCCTCTATGTGAACAAGTTCCTGCCGATCCGGCCGCGCGTGCTGCTCCTTGCGAAGCTGGCGACCGGCTGGCTGCTCACAATGGTCACCGTGGTGCTGCTGCTGGTGGTCGGGCTCTTCGTGCTGCATGTGCCGCCGCTGCTCCTGCTCCTGCTGCTGGTGCTGGGCGCGGCTGCGTCGCTGTTCTCCTGCCTGACGGGCATTCTCATCGACCTGCATCTGCCGAAGCTGAACTGGGACACCGAGCAAAAGGCGGTGAAGCAGAACCTGAACGGGCTGTACAATATGCTGCTGTGCATCTTGCTGGCCGTCCTGCTGTTCTTCGCCGTACTCAAGCTCGATATCGGCATGTGGGGCTCCTTCGGGGTGCTGCTGGTCATCATGCTTGCGGCCGACTATGCACTCTACCGGGTGCTCGTCACCAAGGGCGAGGAATGGTTCCGCAATATTGAGCAGTAAAGCTCCGAACCACCGTCCTCCGGCCGCTGTTAAACTCGTGTCCCCGAATTAGGGTTAGAGGAAGGGACACGAGTTTAAAGGCGGACGTAGACTCCTCCGGACGGAGGTTCTGCGCAGGAGGGCTGCCGCCTCACCGGGCGCGCCTCTACCCGCACCAATAAGCAAGCCGTTCCCTTCAAGGGGAACGGCTTGCTTTTGGTTAGATCCCACTCCGTCGGAACGCGGTTCGCTGGCTGCCGTCCGGGCCCTGGTAAACCGCCGTGCGGGCTGTCCCGTGCTTTTCCCGCCGCAAGGTGAGGGAGCCGTCCACGTACCCGGTCGCATACTCCGCTTCCCGCTCCGTCTGACGGACGAGTACTAGGGGAAGCACATACCAGCTGTAGCCGATCTGCTGGAACAGATAAGACCGGCCGTCCTCCTCAAAGACGGCGAGCATACCAGCCGGGTCGAAGCCCGCTTCCTCGAACAGCGGATAGAACCGGCCGTCGCTGACCTCGCCGGCGGACAGCCCGGCCAACCGCGCCAGGAAGGCCGTCTCAGCGTCCGCATCGGCCGGGAAGGCACCGGTAGTCGTCCCGACCGTCTCCGGCAAGTAGACGCCCGCCGGAGACGACAGAGGCGGCTCCGGCAGCGCCTGCCGCTCCTCCGCCTGGAAAGGCTCGCCGAACAGATGGCCCGCGATCCGGCGGGCGATGGCTTCGACGGGCGTCAGATTCCGGTTGCTCAGCACGATCACATGGACGGCCTCCTCGGGGAGCAGCAGCAGCTGGGCTCGGAACCCGCTTACGTCGCCGGTCAGGGAGAGGACGGTTCGCTCGGCTCCGCCAAGGAGTATGCGCCGCCTCGCCCAGCCGAAGGCGCACGCGTCCGAAGAAGCCAGCACGGTGCGGATAGAGGGACTCTCCCCAGTACCGCCACTGGCTCCCCGCTCTCCGGTCGCCGCCGCAGTCACAGTTCCGGTCCGTCCATCCGAGGACCGGACGCCTTCCAGAACGCACGCGGACCATCTATGCAGATCGTCGGCTGTCGCGTAGAGAGAGAAGCCTCCGAAGCCGTTCGCAGCATCCGCATGCTCGGCGCGCACCAGCTCCCGGTGAATGGAATACCCGGCCGCCGCTTCTGGGATCACAGTCCGGCCGTCGTCGTGCCCGGTCCGGATCATGCCGAGCGGGTCGAACAAACGCGAACGCAGGAAGTCGCCGAAGGAAAGGTCCGAGCACGCCTTCACGATCAAGCCCAGGACCATATAGCCGAAGTTGCTGTACCGGAACGTGCCGGGACGCGCGGCTCTCGGCTGTTTGAGCTGCAGCTCGAGCAGCTCGCCGGGCGGGTGGTAGACCCGCTGGTGGACGCGCCAATATTCCAGCGAGAAGGTCAGATCCCCGAGGCCCGCGGTGTGCGTCAGCAGCTGACGGATCGTGATCTCCCGATAAGGAAAGGAAGGCAGATGCCGGCATGCCGTATCGTCCAGCGCCAGGCGGCCTTCCTCGCGGAGCAGCAGAATCGCCTGCGCGGTGAATGCCTTGGAGAGCGACGCGATGCGAAACGGCGTATCCGGCCGGTTCGGCACGGCATGCTCCTCGCTGGCATGCCCGTAGCCCCGCCGCAGGAGAATGTCCGGTCCCTTGCCGACCAGGACTGCGCCCTGCAGATAACCCTGCGCAGCATAGGCGGCCAGCGCCCGCTCCAAGACAGAGGTGGTAGTGGGTTCCATGGGTGCTTTCCTCCCTTCTTTTTTTTCCGGCTGCGGAATACAAGTAATACAGAGTTTTCCGTCACTCTTTTCCTCCTTTTTGGCGAAGAGGACGGAAACCTTTTTGCCTTCGCGGCAGTCTATTTAATATACAGGAAAAGGAAAAAAATAGGGAGGGTCGGCATGCCGCTTAAGCCGCTGTGGGAGGACGAGGAAGAGAAGGGCAAGCGCAAACGGAGAAAGATCCATGCGCTGCGGATTAACCTGTATTTCTTTGCCGTTTTTTTGCTGTTCAGCATCCTTATTGTCCGTCTTGCTTTTCTCCAGTTCGTGGAAGGGCCGCAGTACGCGGAAGAGGAGAAGCGGCTGCAGCGGCGGCCGGTCGTGCTGACCCCGATTCGCGGCAATATTCTGGATATCGAGGGCGCCCCGATCGCCTGGACGCGCTCGTCGCATTCGCTTGTCTACGAGCTGCAATCCCGGCAAAAAGATGTCCAGGTCGAGCTGGCCAACCGCCTCGCCGACATGCTCGCCGGGCTGGCCAAGCCGGGGGAGACCGTCCTGACGGCGGAGGAGATTCACAAGCGGATGGACACCGGCTACAACATGGACGGCACCAAGACGAACAAACCGATGCAGTACATGTTCTGGCAGCGCCGGATTCTCCCCGATTTGTCGCAGGACAAGATGGCGTTCCTGGCTGAGCACCGCGACGAGCTGCCGGGGTTCGCCATTATCGAAGAGAGCACCCGCGTCTATGACCCGGACACGACGGCCGTCCAGCTGGTCGGCTACGTAAGGCCCTTCAAGGGGCTTGCCTCCCAGACGCTTGGCTACCTCAAGGTGTACAACGGCAAGGAAGAGGAATACCTGTCTGACGAATACATAGGCTTCGACGGCCTCGAGTTTCTGTACCAGAAGGAGCTGCGGGGCCAGACGGGGCGAAAAATTTTTCCGGTCAACTCGCAGGACCAGATTGTAGGCCGCGCCGAAATCGAGCCTCCGGTCAAAGGGCAAAATCTGTACCTCACTCTCAACAAGCAGGTGCAGCTGGCGGCCGAGCAGGCGATCGAGGATCATCTCGTCACGCTGCAGACGTCCCGGGATCCCTATGTGTCACTGGGACGGCAGGCGCTGGCGGGCTACGCCGTTGCGATGGAGGTCGACACGGGGCGCGTCATGGCGATGGCGAGCATCCCGGATTACGATCCGAACGTGTGGCTCGCCGAGAAGCTGACGACCGAGGTATGGGATACGATCAAGTGGTTCGAGCCGAACGGCACGATCCGCGACCGCCAGCCCAGCATTCCGGACGAGAAGATCCGGCGGCAGCATCCGTCCTCGCTCGTTCCGCTCGGCTCGACGATCAAGCCGCTGACCGTGCTGGTCGGGCTGAACGAGAAGCTGTTCGGGCCGAACGACACCTATTACGATACCGGGGAGCTCCGCTATGGCAAAGACAATCTCGCGCGCATTACGAACTCGGACGGCTATGCGAACGGCAGCCTGACGCCGGTCCGGGCGATCCGGGTATCGTCGAATACCTTCATGGGCTCAATGATCGGCCTCCGGCTGTACAACAAGTACGGTAGAACGCCGGGCGAGGCGATCAATGTGTGGGACCGGTACATGAAGAGCTTCGGCCTCGGCGTCTCGACCGGCAGCGGGCTTCCGCTTGAGCACGAGGGCATTCTGGAGTACCGGAATACCAAAAGCTCAAGCGACCAGAACGCCCTCGTCATGGGCTCGTTCGGGCAGCAGGCCCGGTATACGACGCTGCAGCTGGCGCAGTACGCCATGATGCTCGGCAACGAGGGCAAGCGCTACAAGCCGCAGTTCGTCGACCGGATCACCACTTACGACAACCAGCTGGTCAAGGCGATGGAGCCGGAGCTTCTGGATGAGGTGTCGTTTCCAGCCGCCTATTGGAACGTGCTGAAGGAAGGCATGCGAAGCGAAGTGAGCGGCTTCGAGGGCTTCCCCTACGCGTTTGCACGCAAGACGGGGACCTCCCAGCAGAACGTGCCGGGCCGGACGGAGCCGGTGGACAACGCCGTCTTCATCGCGTACGCGCCGCTTGACCAGCCGAAGCTGGCAGTGGCGGTCGTCGTGCCGGAGGGCGGGTTCGGCCGGTATGGGGCGGCGCCGATTGCCCGGCACATCTTTGACGCTTACGACCAGTACTTTGGTCTCGACGGCGTGCCGAAGCGGAGCAAGGAGTAGCGGGCTAGCGTCCCTCCATCTTGTCGGCCAGCCGTTCCCACGCTTCGACCGCCTCCACGGCCAGCGCGAGCTGCCGCCGGGCGAAGGTCAGATCCCCGCGGCCGGCCAATGCGTCGTCCAGATTGCCGACCGTTGCCATCAAGATGCGGGCGGTCAGGGCGAAGCCGAACGCGTCCCGGTCTGCCGCAACGTCCGGGAGGTGGAGCATGTACTGCAGCGTCGGTTCCTCGAATCCGCCGAACAAGGCGAGATTGGCCACATAGGAGGCATAGTCCCAGTAGGCGGGCATGAGCGAGACATCCTCGAAATCCGTCCATACCCAGCCATCAGGCGCGGGTAGCAGGTTCCCCGCGTGGGCATCCCCATGGCAGGGCGCAAGCGCCCCGGGGGTTTCTCTCATTCGTTCATCCGCGGCCGCGAATCGCCCCACCAGCTGCCGGATGCGCGGGTCGGTCTGTCCGCGCAGCCGTTCGGCCGACCGGCAGACCCGCTCCCAGACGCCGAGCGCAGGCAGCTCTCCGCCAAAGTCCCGCATGCCCCGCGTCAGAGCGCGGAGCAGGCTCACGGCTTGCTCGGGTGTCGGACGGCTGCGCTGCTGAGGCGGCAGGTAAGCCCATAGCGACAGCCAGACGCCACCCGCTTCATGGGGGCCCGCGCCCGCCGGAACCGCTGCGTCGGCGGGAGGCAGCACCGGGACGCCGCGGACGTGCAGATGCCGTGCGGTTTCCAGCTCCCGCCGTACGATCAGGCGGGCCTGCTCCGGATCGGCCTCGGACTGTGCCCAAGCCATCCGGGCGACAACGCCGTGAGGGGCGAGGTGAACAATCAGGTTTGTGCCCTCGCTCAGCATGACCGGGACAATGCCGGGAAGCCCCAGTTTTTCCGCTGCGGCGGTCAAAGGGCCTAACAATCGGGATCGATCTTCCATGCGCTTCCTCCCCTACGTATCGTCTTTCTTGCTTTGATTGTACCCCGCACGTTTGACCGAAGAGTAGGTCGAATTTGGCTAAAGACAATCCCCCCGACCTGTTCAATCTGTGCAGGGGAGCGGGGAATCAAGGAAGGAAACCAACCGGGGTTAGGAATAATATGGTAATATCGGAATAGGTAGATAAGGCGGTGAGAATTCCTGAGAAAATGGGCCGTGAACGCTCCTGTTAAGAAACAACGGGAAGGAGCAGGAGCTGCCCGTTTTGGGGACCTCCCAACTGTTCTTTAGCGTTCATGATGCCGAGTTTGCTTCTCTTGAGGTTGTTCCCGCAAAGGAAAGAAAAGCGGATGGAATTAGAAAATGATGTTTGGAGAGGATGCCGGTATGCAGCGGATCGCCATTTTGTATCGACAGTTTTTGAGAGAACCTCTGTGGTTTCAACTCCTTATCATTGCCGCTCTTCTCAGTTCGATTGTCTTCAGTACGTCCCTTGTGACGATGGACGGGTACTCGCAAAGCGCGGCTAAACTAGCTGCGGCCGTCTTCTTTTGCGCGTACGGATGGAAATGGAGAAGAACAACCAAGCAGATTTCCGCTGTTTTCTTTGCTCTAACCGCTATTTGTCTCTATTTGGCTTGGGATCGTCTCCCGTTGTTAACGCAATAAGACTGCCGGTTCCTATCGGCAGCCTGGATCTGGTTGAATATGGATCCATCTACGATTCAACAGTTGCTTGCGTTGTTTGACCCCATATACATCCCTATCCAAACTTGGTTTTGTTTGAATAAGCCCTGTTACATAAAAAAAGGACGACCCTACGTAAGGGTCCTCCTTTTGAATATCGAACTTCCGGATTTCTTTCTCCATCTTGATGGGCTCAAACATGATTTAGATGCAGAAAGTGGTAAGAATGATGACGAGCAGAATATACAACACCAAGATTGCTCCTACTGACGTGCCTATGCCTCCAGCACCTCCAAAGAAGCCCATAAATCCGCCCCCTCTCGCTGTTATACCCTCATTTTATGTTCTGTTTCAAGAGGGGATTGTATGTTTACCCATTAGCTCGCTAATCAGATATGCTATTTTGTTTACTGAACAATTGTTGACATCTCGTAGATAAATGTACTTCCGCGCAAGAAAACTGCCGATCTATATCGGCAGCCTCGATTTGGTTGAGAGGAAAGGATGGGAGGAACCGATGGAACAAGCAAACAGCATTCTGGATAGCATCCCGGCATCGCGGGAGACCGCCAAGATAAAAGGGGTGATGGTGGTCGAAATTCCGGTTGCCGACATGCGGCAGGCTGTAGAGTTTTATGTCGGACAGCTGGGCTTCTATATTGACTTGGAAAAGAATCCGCCGTCAAAGTGGGGAACCGACACAGAAATGTTCGTGAAGCCTGCAGCAGGCATTCACCTCATGCTGCAGCAAACCGACGGGAAGGAACGGCTCGGCTTTTCCCTGAAAGGGGAACCGAGACCCTTTTTGGTGCTGGAGATCGAAGAACCGGCCCAAGTCGTGTGGAGCCGGCTTAGGGAGAACGGAGTCAAGGTCGGGGAGCTGGAGGATCGAGGGGGATGCGGAATCGGGTTTCCTGTATGGGACGTTGACGGCAATGTCCTGAGACTGCATTATCAACCCAGGTAAATGCAGATAAGGTTGGGAGAGGTTAGATGGATAGCATAAGAAGATTTTATGATGAAACGGTCAACTATGAGTGGAGACGCCTTGATCGCCACCGTGTCGAATATGAACTTAGCAAACGTTATATAACCCGTTATGTCAAAGCAAACGACAAGGTGCTTGATCTCGGCGGAGGGCCGGGGAAGTATTCGCTTTTGCTTTCGCAGCTTGGCTGCGAAGTGACCCTGGCGGATCTTTCTCAGAACAACGTCGATTTTGCTTTGAATAAGGCTAGGGAGCTTGGGCTGAGGCTCAACGGGTTTCGTGCGGATTGCCGGGATCTATCGATGATGGAAGAGGAACAATTTGATCATGTGCTTTGCATGGGCCCGATGTATCACTTGCAAGAGGAGCAGGACAGAGTGGGCACGATCCAGGAATGTTTGAGGATATTAAAGCCTCACGGAACCCTGTTTGTGGCCTTTGTTTCTTCCTATTCCTTCGTCTGGGATTATCTGGTTCAGAACCCAAGCTTGATTCTAAACGAGGATAGGCGTTCACAATTGAATACAATTGTAAACGATACCAACTTTACCGGATACGGGTTTTCAGATAACTTCTTCATTCGCCCGAGCGAGGTACTTCCCTTTTTCCAACCTTTTAACCTGGAGAAGCTGCATCTGCTCAATTGTGAGAGCTTCTTATATTTGCGCGAGCCGGAGCTGCTTAGTCAATCGGAAGACGTGATAATGGCCTGGCTGGACCTGGCCGAGAAAGTGTGTGAACGGGAGGATTTATTAAGCTTCGCGGAGCATCTCATGTACATTGGACGGAAGAAAGAATAGCATTTCTGAACAAAAAGAAGGATGTGGAAGTTTACGCTATTTCGAGAAAAATAGATTTATGGAGGCCTAAGTGATTAAGGACGAATGGTTTACCGTTCAGCGGATTGATGAGCAAACCTTTGCCATTAGTGAATACGGCCACTGGGAGAAGGTACATTCCTTTTTGTTAATGGGAGACGAACAAGCGGTCTTAATCGATACCGGTCTTGGGATCGACAATATAAAACGAATCACAAATCAATTGACAGACTTGCCGATCGCCGTCATTACGACACATGTCCACACCGACCATATTGGATCTCATGGACAATTTGAGAGGATCTATGTCCATGAAGGAGATGAAGATTGGCTGGTGAACGGGATAGAGGGATTGCCAATAGACCAGATAAGAAAAGATATTGGCAGAGATATTTCCCTTCCTACACCGGATACTTTTGACCCGGATACATACCTTCCCTTCCAAGGCGAGCCGACTGGCTTGTTGAAGGATGGCGATCTGTTTGAATTGGGAAATAGAAGATTGAAGATTTACCATACTCCTGGACATTCTCCCGGTCATATCGCCGTGCATGACGAAACGAATGGTTATTTGTTTACGGGTGATTTGCTCTATGATACAACCCCGGTTTATGCCTTTTATCCTTCCACCAATCCCATAGATTTGGTCAATTCTTTGCAAAAAATCTCGGAGATCCCCAACATTTCTAAGATATTCGGCTCCCACAACACCCTAGGACTCGACCCGAAACTGTTGGAGGAAGTAAAGACGGCCGTCAACTATTTGAGAAGAAACGGACTTGCGAAATTTGGAACCGGGGTCCATCCATTTAACGGATTCAGCGTTAAGTTTTAACCCGCTCCAGCAACAGTTCTCGGAAAAAATGGTCCGTTTCGCAAAAAGAACAGGAGTAGATGCTCGCATGGCTAAGGAAAAAGACACGGCAATGGTGATGGAAACATGGGACAACTATCACCCAATCTATATGGAATGTATCTTAAAAGACCGCCCGGACTTTTTGGAGTTTTTTGCGAATGGAGGCGTTGAGGAGGATTTTGAATTTTCTTTGCTCGGCGATGTCCGGGGGCTGACTCTACTGGATACCTGCTGTGCATGTGACGCGAGACAAGCCTTCACCTGGACGAACCTGGGCGCCAAGGTAACAGCCTGCGATATCAGTCCGGTCGCTATTGCCATCGCGAGCGAGAATGCTAAGACAATAGGGCTGGATCTTGAATTTGTCGTGGCGGACGCCCGGACCCTGGACCCGATTCCCGACGACTGCTATGACATCGTGTACGCTACTTATCTAAGCTGGTACGAGGACATTGAACAAGCCTGCAGAACGTGGCATCGTGTCTTAAAGCCGGGCGGAAGATTGTTATATACAGGAGGGTTCCCGGTTACGGTCTCGCGAAATTATTATGACCGGTCGCCTAACTATTACCTGTTCGACGCGACGCCCGCCGGCCGGAAATATGGAGTGAATGTCAATATTCCGACGGTCAACTTCCATCACACCTTATCAGATCTGGTGAATGCGATCGCCAAGTCAGGGCTGCGCATCGACCAAATGGTCGAGTCCGGCTTGAAAAGCGATGCCTCCCCTTACTCCATTCCGGAGGATCTCGCGATCATCGCGACCAAACCAATCGGTTGAAAAGAGACACGTCAAAAGACAGCCGGATAGAGGCTGTCTTTTTTGTTTGTTCCCGGCCAGCTGTCCCCTGGCAAGCGGAAGGCTGCTCTATCGGATGCCATCGACAGGAGAGGGGGAACGGCTGCGCGATAGGGAGAGAGGCGGCGGGGCGGACAGCGGTTGCCGCCGGATGGAGGAATGTGGTAAATTGGAAAGAGAGATGATTTGAATTAAGTAACTTATTTCAAGATGAGGAGACAGTGTCCCATGAAAGAAAACCAATTCAAGCTGGGCGTGCCAAGCGATGACGGTCAGGTAAGCTTTGCCTTCCGGCAGGGCGGGGCTCGCAAGGGAGCGGGACGCAAAGCAATCGGCGTCACCCGCAAGCTGTCTCTGACGCTCCCCGCCAAAGTTTGGGACGAGCTGGAGGCTGCCTGCGCGGTTCTGCAATGCTCCCGGTCGGAAGCGATTCGCGAGATTATGGAAGCTTACTTCCATCACCAAAGAGAGGCGTGACGCTGTTGCGTATTCATCTATCCCGGACGTCGCTGGCCGAAGGGCTGCAGGCTGTCGTCCGCGCGGCGCCCGCCGCCAGCTCCGTCCCGACCCATGGCGGGCTGCGCCTCGAGGCAAGTCCGGACGGCGTTACGCTGACCATGGTCGGCGGCATAGCCTCGGCCCGCTATGAGCTGCCCGCCGAGAAGGGGCGGGTTGAGGTGGAACGGACCGGCGCGGCGGTCGTGCCGGCGTCCTACTTGTACGAACTCGTGCGCAGGCTGGACGATGGCCCGGTTACCCTGGAACGTACGAACTCGTTCCACTTGACCGTCGCCTCGCCGGGAATGTGCGGCCGGCTGAGCGGCATCGATCCGGACCTTTTCCCCCAGGCTCCAGTCCCGGGGCCCGAAGCGTCCGCTCTCCGGCTGCCGAACAGCGTGCTTCGCCGCATGATCCGCCAAGTGGCGTTCGCCGTCTCCAACTCGGACAGCCGCCCGGTGCTCACCGGCGTGCTCTGCCGACTGGTCGGCCATCGCTTGACGATGACCGCTACGGACGGCGTCCGGCTCGCCACCGCCTCGTGCGAGACGGAGAGGCTGCACCCTTCAGCCGATCCGGAGCAGGAAGTCTCCGCCGTCCTGCCGGGCCGAATGCTCACCGGCTGGGCACGGCTGCTGACGGACGGCGGCTGGACAGACATCCGGCTCGGTCCACGGGAGGCCGCCTTCCAAACCGGCTGCACCTCTCTGTACTCCGTCGTGCTGACAGGCGCCTACCCGCCCGTGGATAAGCTCCTTCCCGGCTCTCTCGCCGCGGAATGGACGATGGCCGCTCCCGCGCTGCTGCAGACGGTCGAACGCGTCGCTCTGCTGGCCGGCAAGGAGGCGCTCCTTCATCTCCGCAGCACGGAACCGGGCGTGATTGAGCTGACGGCATGCTCGGCGGACATCGGCGAGCTGCGGGAGGAGATCCGGCCCGACTCCCTGTCGGGAGAACCGATCTCTGTCAGCGTGAACGGCCGGTACTTGGCGGATACGCTGCGGGCGGCCGACGGGCAGCGAGTCACGGTGCAGATAACCGGCAGCCGAAGCCCGCTCGTCATCCGGCCGGCGGACGATCCCGGCTCGCTCTATTTGCTGACGCCGGTCCGGACGCGCGAATCCGCTTGACGAGCTGCATTAGCATGCGGACACGTCCCCGACCTGCGGACGGGCGTGCCGCTCTTTCTGCCGTATGGGCTTGCGCCTGCCGGCCGGATGCGAGGCGAGCGTCCGCTGGCCGGCGCATGCGGCAGCCCGCGCAGCACAAAAAAGGATCGCACCGCCGTCCGGCCTGGTGGCCGGGCGGGCAGTGCGATCCTTTTGCTGCTGTCCCTCGTTTCTCGTCTGCGGCTGACTCGGTCCGCACCGGCCGCGCCGGTACCGCCTAATCCCGCTTGGTCGCGAGGACGAGACGCGATTGGACGAACGAGCAGCTTTGCCGGATCCGCTCCGCCTGTTCCCGAAGGGCTTGCGCCGGTGTCTTCCTGGACGAACCGAACAGCATGGCGTCCTTGGGCTGCCTGCCGTTCTTCGCTATCTCGACTCTTCCGTCCTTGATGACGTATACGTTGCCGTCATGCATCGGCGACCCCTCCTAGAATAAGCTCGATCAATTCCAATAACAGTGGATTTTTGTCAATTATACCATGAATGATGTCTTCATAGAAGAGCATGAACGTTTGCGCCGTCCAAGTGCCCCCGGCCGGAAAGTGAAGCGTCATGACATACTCCTTGACCGGGATGCAGAAATAAAAAATCTTCTTGTCCTCCTTATAGAAGATCAGATAGTCCCCGCTGCCCCGCGACTGGTACGAGCGCGAAACAAACGACTGCTGATCCTCCACCGGATAGAACGGCTCGCCGTCCGCGGCGCCGGTCTTGCCCTGCAGCAGCATGTTCCCGTCCTGCTGGCGGTAGAGAGTGACGGCGGTGCATTCGAGCAGCTCGCCGACGTCTTCTTCAATATATTCCCCGTAGCGCTTGCTGATGAATCCCGACTTGATGTTTGCCCGTACGACAGAGAGAAACCGGTCGATCTGCCGGAAGCCTCCGATATGGAGCGTATTTACGAGCGAGGAGGCCAGCTCGGTCAGGTCCGCGTACTGGCGGGCGAGGCGGGCGTTCTGGTCCATGTCGCGGGCGAGCGGCAGCAGCAGGGTGCCCCGGCGGAGCAGGTCGCTGAAGTAGCTCTTCCAGTCCGGGCTGACGCCGGAGCTGAGCGGCTCGCAGTAGATGCCGCGCTGGACCAAGTCGTCGAGGAAGAACCAGACATACGGATCGACGTGCCCGGGCAGCTCTTTGTCCCTGCTAAGCTCCTCCATAAGCTGCTCGGGACCGGGCAGTCCCCGGTAATCCGCCAGGTAGGTGGCGGTGAATTCCGCGATGAGCCGTTTGGCGCGCTTAAAGTAATGGCTGAGAACGCTTTCGTCGACGAACGCGAGGATGGTCTTTTGGCTGGTGAACGCCTGGAGAAATTCCAGGTGGGTGATCGTCCGCTTGGCGTCCTGGCGATACGTTCCGGCCTTGTCCTTGAGGAAAAGCAGAAAAATATCGCTTGAGCGGACCGCGTCGAGGCATTGCCGGATCGGGTCGCGGTCGTGCGTCCACGGCCCCATGTTCGCCTCGAACATGACCGGCTCGTGGCCGAGCGCCTCCAGCTCGGCGAAGACGTGGCGGCGCATCCGGGAAAAGTCGTCTTGGGCGACCGAACTGAGGAACATTTTGGTTTTGATGGCCAAAACGGATGGCGCCTCCTTCTTGTCCGATTAAGTTTCCAGGTCCCTCCATTATACCACGAACATACGCACGGCAATGTCGGAACAAGGCGGCCGAATCGTGTTTGGGAAGGAAGTCGCAGAATGGGTCCATAGTCCCTGGCCGCATGCAGTCAGCCGCTGGTAAGGTTATCCATAACCTTCCATTAATAAAGGAGAGGAGGCAAAAGAGGCATAAACCGCGCAGCGGCGTCACATGTATGAGAGAGAGAGGAGGGGAAAGATGGCGTTTCGCAGCTTGTTTTGGGGCTTTCTGTTTCTGTTCGACTTTAAGATCAACGGGTTCGATATTCTGCCGGACCTGATCGGCTACATTCTGTTTCTGTCCGGGCTGTCCCGGCTGGCCGAACGGCATCCGCTGTTCGCCAAAGCGAAACCGCTGGCGGTCGTGCTGCTCGTGCTGTCCGTGTTCAAGCTGATTCCCTATCAGCTGGAGGTCGGTGCGGGATTCGCGATGTCGGGCGGCGTGCTGCTGGTCATCCTGCTTGGGTTGATCAACACGGCACTTGTTTTGTTTTTTGTGTATTGCCTGTGCGGGGGAGTCGCCGCTCTTGCGGAAGAGGCCGGACAGGAGGAACTGGCCCGGACTGCGAGATTCCGCTGGAATCTGTATCTGGTCATGGCGATTGGCGTGTTCGTGGCGACGTTGATCCCGCCGCTCGGCATTCTGCTGGTCATTCCGCTCTTCCTGTATTCCATCGTCGTGCTGGCTTTGCTCATGGGACTGATGCAGCAGGCGGAGCGCGCGATCGGCTAGCAGAGCTGAGCTGGAAAAGCCATGAACACCTATTTATCAGCCTGTATGGTTGTCCTTTCCCTTTGGCCTTTGGGAAGCGGCGTCCTGCCCGATCCGATAACGGGGCGGGAAAAGAAGCCGGGGAGGAAGAAGCAAAAGCGTCGTCTTTTGTTTTTTCCTCTTGTCAGCCGGTCCGTTTTCCATTATTATCATTATCAATAATGATAATGTTACAGTTGGATAGGAGAGAACGACATGAAGACGAACGTCAAGCTGGTAGGGCTGTTCGCCCTGCTCGGAGGAGCGGCGCAGCTGCTGATCCTTCCTTATTTGACCGCGCTGGTCGCATCCCTTGGAGAGGGACTGTCTCCGGTGGCGGCAGGCCTGGCAATGACGGCCCAGACGGTAGTCCTGGTGGCGCTCTGCGCCGCTGCAGGGCTTTGGGCGGCCGGTAAAACAGGGCTGGAAGTTCCGCTGCTTCGGCAGTGGCTGGAGGGAAGAAGCAGGGGGCATGCCGAGGGGAACCCGGCCCGCGGATTGCTGCTGGCAGCGGCAGCCGGAGCGGCAGCGGGCGCCCTCACGCTGGCGGCGGATGGACTCGGCTTCGCCCGGTATCTCCCGGTGCCGGTGCAGGGCACGCTGCAGACTGCCTGGTGGCAGGGGCTTCTCGCAATCCCGTACGGGGGAATCGTGGAAGAAGTAATGGCCCGTCTGTTCCTCATGTCGCTCTTCGTTCTGGTGCTTGGGCGTCTGATCGGGAATCAGACCTCTATGGTTTACTGGATGGCGATCCTACTGGCCGGACTGCTGTTCGGTGCCGGCCATCTTGGGACCGTCTACCAGATGTTCGGCAGTCTGGACGCGTTTTTGGTCGTCCGGACGCTCGTGCTGAATCTCATTGGCGGGCTGGTCTTCGGCTATCTGTATTGGCGCCGCGGTCTGGAAGCGGCAATCGTCGCGCATATGGCGGCCGACTTCGTGCTCCACGTGCTGGGGGCCTTCCTGCAGGGATAGCGTTTGGAATCCGGCGGCCGGCGTTTCGCGCTCCGCCAATTTAGGGTAAACAGACCGGAATGGCCCTTTTCGGGGCATGCTAATGGCCTGGGAAGGGCCCGCTATTAGCAGAAGGGAGACCGGTTTAGATGACCTACGATTGCATAATTGTCGGCGGGGGGATCGCAGGGCTGCAGGCGGCTATCCAGCTGGGCCGATACAGCCATAACGTGCTTGTCATCGACGCCAGCCATGGACGGTCGGTGCTATGCCGGAACTATCACAATATTCTGGGCTGGCCGGACGGCGTCTCCGGCGAAGAGCTTCGCAGGCTCGGCAGACAGCAGGCCGAGCGGTACGGCATTCGCTTCCAGGACGATCTGATCGTCCAGGCTGAACGCAGCGGAGAGGACTTCCGGCTAGAGGGCCGAAGCGGAGCAACCTACAGCGGGCGCAAGCTGCTGCTGGCGACGGGGGTGATGGACCGATTCCCCGAGCTGCCGGGACTCGTGCCGTGCCTCGGCATGACGCTCTATATCTGTCCCGATTGCGACGGCTACGAGATCCGGGACCGGCATACGCTCGTGCTCGGCTCGGGAGAGCCGGGAGCGCGGATGGCGCTGCTGCTCGCCGATGACGCCCGGTCGCTCGTCTATATCAACCACGAGCGGGAGGCGCTCATGGAAGAGACCGCTGCTAAGCTTGAACGCCATGGGATTCGCCGGTTGGACGAGCCCATCGCCGAGGTGCTGACGGAAGGCGACGGCCTGCTGACCGGCGTCCGGCTGAAGTCCGGTGAGGTGGTGAAGGCCGAGCGCGGCTTCCTGTCCTTCGGCGGCAACGAGGTGCGGTCGGATCTCGCCAAGCAGCTCGGCGTCGAGCGGCTCGAGAACAAACATATCGTCTGCGACCCGCGGAGCCGTAAGACCAATGTGCCGGGCGTCTGGGCGGCAGGCGATGTGGGGGTTCATGCGGAGCAGGTGACGATCGCCATGGGCGACGGGACGACCGCTGCCATCTGGATCCACAAGGAGCTTGTTCAGGAGTAAGGCGGGGCTTGTCCGGCCGCTAAGAGAGGATGGGTGAATCGCCCATCCTCTTTGTCGTTTCCTCCGCCGGTGTGCCCTTAACCGATGGCCGTGCCGGGCATCGGCTCGGGAGCGGGCAAATGCCGCTCCCGTCTGCCGAAAAAGTCCCGCCGCTTATTGCCCTCGGGAGAGGCCCGCATACCGATCCAGCTGGCGGAGGAACGGGGCTATCTTCCTCTCGGAGGCGAGGGCAGCCGGGAAGGCTTTTTCGGCTTCGGCCTTATGGGCGGGGGCATTGTGCTGGAACTGCCGCAGGAGCAGGTACGAGGTCTGCGGGAAGCGCAGCAGCGCCTTCAGAAGCGCCAGCTCGGCGGAGGACAGGCGGCTGACGGACTGGTAACCGTCCAGGAAAGCCCGGGCGGTCGAAAACCGCCAGCCGTGGTCCTTGCACGAATTGTAAATCATCCGGTACAGGTCGTAGGCGCGCAGATCGATTCGGAGGGTCTCGAAGTCGATCAGCCAGAGCTGCCGGCCGTGCCGAATGAAATTCGTCGGCCCTCCGTCGCCGTGGCAGAGCGGCCTTGCTCGGCGCGCCTCGGCGCACAAACGACGGTACCCGGAGCGCTGCAGAAGCAGCTGCGCTTCGCGGGAATAGCGGAGCAGCTCCGGGGACGCCTGCGCCAGCAGCCGGTCCATCGGGCGGCCGAACGCCCGGCGCCGGGCTTTGGCCGCCATGGCCGCGAGCAGCCGATGCCTGTCGCGCAAATCGCCGGGCCAGGAGCCGAGCCCGTTGTCCGCGCCGCCAGCCGGGACGCCCCCTCTGGCCGCGAGATGAAAGCGGGCAAGCGTCTTGCCGCACGCTTTCATATCCCGGATTGAGAGAGGGGACGGCCACCGGCCCTGCAGCCACGGCGTCAGGATGTACGCCGGCTTGCCGGGCTTCAGCCGGACGGCCAGCTGCCGGCCCTCCGGCTTGCCGGGATTCCGCCAGGCGACGTACGGGAAGCCGTGGCGGCGGATCCGGCGGAGCGTCCGGTCGATCCAACGCAGCCGGTTATCGCGGCCGGGCATCCGCTTGAGACAGAACGTCTGCCCGCCCGGGAGGACGACGCGGTAAACCCCGCTTTGTACCGCGGAAATCCGTTTTCCCTTGACGCCGAACCGTCTGAGAAGAAGAGAAGCCTGCCGTACGGAACCGTCATCGTGTCCTCACCCCTTCCGTCTTCTGGACCCGCGGGAAGCGAGCAGCCTCTCGAACAGGGCAGCGTACCGTCTCGCGGTTGCCGGCCAGCTGTATCTCCTGGCGTGCTTGCGGGCGGCGCTTGCACGTCGCTTGGTCAGCTCCGGATTCGCGAGCACGGTCCGGATCGCCGCCGCTATCGCCCGTCTGTCCGTTGAGCGGATGATCATCGCATGGGAGGAGTAGACGAACTCCCGGAGTCCCCCTGCTCTTGTGGAGATGAGCGGCACGCCGCTTGCCATCGCCTCAAGAGCGACCATGCAGAACGACTCCTGGCGGCTAGGGACGATGACCGCGCCGTAGGATCGGTAGAGACGCTTGACCCGGTCGTGGGGAAGAAAGCCCCGCATCTGGACGCGCGAAGCGATCCCGCGACTGGCCGCCAGCCTGCGCAGCCGGTCCCGGTATCGGACGGGGCCGTCGCCGACCAGGGTAAGGTGGATGTCCGGATGCGTCCGCCGGACATCGGCGACCGCTTCGATGAGCGGGTCGATGCCCTTGGAGACCAGGAGCCGCCCGACATACAGCAGCTTGTGGAGCGGGACGCGGGAGGAACCGGAGACGGGAGAAACGCCGTGCGGAATGACAACCGTGCGTCCCTTGGTCTTCGGATACCGCCGCTCCACTTCCCGCTGGAGCCAGCGGCTCGGCACGACGATCCGGTCCGCCAGGCGAAACAGCTGCTCCTGGAGCCGCCGGGAGATCCGCTGCTTTGACGTCCGTCCCTCCGCATCGATGAGCGAATGGCAGGTGTAGACGACCGGGGTGCCGTGCGCCCGCTTGAACGCGAGAGCCGCGTCGGCGAATTCCAGGCTGTGAATATGGATGAGATGCGGACGAGGGAGCTTATACTTCGCGGACAGCTCCGCGATCCGTTTATAGGAAAAGGCTTTGGATTGATAGTACTGCGGAGACCGTGGCAGGCGCAGGACCGAAATCCCCCGGTCCTGCTGCTTCGTCGCATTCGGAGAGGAGGAGGCGCTCCATACCGTCGCCCTGGCGTACCGGGACGAGAGGGCATGCGTGAGAGCGGTCGCCACCGTTCCCAGGCCACCGATGATCTCCGGGTGGTATTCCGAGGTCATAACCGCTAGATGAGGCGTTGTCCGGGTTGCCACAGTCCTGCTCCCTTCTTCCTTAGGAAGTATATGGAGCAGTGTATGCACCCTTGGTGTGGCCAGGCACGGTCAACGGCCCTTCGGACGCAAAATGGGACTACGTATGCGGCGTCCGGCTGGTCGGACGAGACTCCAGCGGCCGGCCTGTCTTCAGCATGTGTGCCCATTCCTCCAGCGTCTGGTCGCCGCTTGCCACCAGCCGGCGCAGCTCAAGCGGCGGCTGGTCGGACGAAGCGAAGTCGTCCTTGAGCGCGAAGGCGTAGCGGATCCCCGTCTGCCGAAGCGCCTCCAGCGTCCGCTCGTCGTATTCGCCGTACGGATAGCTGAAGGCAAGTACCCGGCGGCCGAGCCGCTTCTCGATCGCCCGCTTCGACTCCACGATTTCGCGCCGCTGCAGCACGAGATCCAGATCCGGCAGGCGGACGTGATTCATCGTATGCGGCTCGATCGACCAGCCGGCGCGCTGCAGGCGGCGGACCTGCTTCCAGGTGAGGTAGCCCTCCTGGCCCTCGAAGCCGGGGCAAAAGAATAAGGTCGCCGGGAAGCCGTACCGCTCCAAAACGGGACGAGCCACTGTATCGTTATTCGCATAGCCGTCGTCGAACGTCAGCAGCACAGGCTTGGGAGGAGACGGCTCATTTCCATATAGAATGCGGAGAAAGCTCTCCAGCGTGAGCGGCGTATAGCCTTCGCGGGCGAGATAGGCCATCTCCGCCTCGAACAGCTCGGGCCGCATGGCGACCGGATTGCCGGGAATGTCGGCGATGCTGTGGTAGAGAAGAACGGGGATCACTATGGGGGACTTGACGGCTCTCCCTTCCGCTGCCGGAGAAGCGGCGAAGGTTGAGACGGGCGCGAGCAGAGAGACCCACACTAAGGCCAGCCCTAGTACTGCGGCCCGGATTGCAGCGGCGGCCAGCCGTATTCTGCGTCTCGTCATGTAAAATCGCCTCCCGTTCGATAGGCGGAGGCTGGAAGGAATCCCCCGCGTTACCCGGTAGTCTGCGCCCGATGCGCCCGGCCGATGCGCGGGATCTCGCTCAGGAGCCCGCCGAGCCGGTTTCCCTCCCGCCGGCGGCCCTCTCCTTAATCACATGCGCGTATTCTTCCATAGCCCGTTCGCCCGCCGGACTGAGCGCATACAGCCCCCGCTCCACGCGGACGAACCAGCGGTAGTAGTTCTTCTGCAGCACCGAAGCCGCGTTCGGGTTGGCGGTCGCCTCACGGAGCGCGCGGGGCGTCATCGGGCCGTGCTGCCGGAGCAGCCAAGCGCAGTGGAGCGCCTTTTCGCGGTAGGCGGTCACGACCTTGCGCTTCGTGCTGCCGCCGACGTTGTAATCGCCGCTGCGGCCGCCGAATTCCTTGAGCAGCACCGCCGTCTGGCGGCTGTTCTTGCGCGGGACGTACGGTTCCGGATGGCAGACGACGTCGACGACCGGCGGCTTCCTCTTGTAGAACCGCACGGTTAGGAGCCCGAGTCCGAGCCGCCGGCACAGCTTGGCCAGGTCGCTCCACGCAAGCTGATGCGGGGCCCGGCCGTGCTCCTTGCGCTCGATGGCGACATAGACCGAGTCGGTTTTGCCTAGACGCTCGATGCCCTGTACGAGCAGCGGGACGGTGAACGTCTTCTTCAGCTCTACGATGACGGGCGGCTCGTCCCCTCGCACGGCGACGACATCGCAGTGGTTTACCTCGCCGCGCACCGTGTAGCCCTGTCCCTCCAGAAACCGCTTGATCGGGGCGTACAGCTCCGTTTCGCTCGCTATCGGCATGCTCAATATTCCCTCCTAGATTCCCTCTCCCCGCACTGCTTCCAGCAAGAGGCAGATGCGGCGGCTTTCTTTCGCCGGGCGGCTTTGCTACCCTAGATTATAGCATACGGGGACCGGACATCTTCCGGTCCGAGGAGGCATCCGCCGCTTGCGCGCGGGCCGCCTCTTCCGGTGCCACCCCCACAAATCGGGGACATCCGCCGAATGTTGACATTGATTAGGAAAGGAGTTGGTTCACCTGTGGCCATTCCACAAAAACGATGCCTGTTCTGCGAAAAGCCTGTCAACGTGAAGCCGCTGAACGGCGGCTCCGTCTACCTGTTCCGAAGCTGCTATTGCACCGGCGACGGAGAATATCGCATCGGGGCCAGCGTATACGATCAGTTCAATCGAATGGATCTGGGAGATAAACGGGATTCCTTCTACCTCATCTCCGCTTACATAAGGGAGCAGACAGACCGCGGGGAGGAGGTCGAGCTGCTCGCGGGCAACACGGCCGTCATTCTCGAATCCCCCCTCATTCCGCGTACAGTAGAAGCCAAAATGGACAAGCTGCTCTCCTTCCTCCACCGGAACGCGCAGGGACCGGGGGACGAGGTGCAGCTCGATCCGATGCACGCCTCGTTCAATCTGACCTACTCCCCGAACCTGCAGGAATTCATCTATATTCTGGAGCAGCTCAAAACCGAGAAGCTCATTAACCGCGTCGGCGCCACGCTCAGTTTGACCGAGCAGGGCTGGGAGGCGGCCGAGCGGCTGTACGAGCAGGAGCAGCGGCCCGGCAAGCTCTGCTATATCTCGATGACGGAGGATTCGGAGCTGCTGGGGCCGATGAAGGAGTCGGTCTTCCCCCGTCTCCGGGACAAGGGCTACGAGCCTCTTGCGCCCGATCAGCCGGCCGGGGAGCCGGGGGCCGCGCGCGACATGCGCCGCGAGATCGGGGAGGCCGATCTTCTGATCGCGGACGTTACCGTCCCGAAGCCCCATCTTTACTTTGAAGCCGGTTATGCCGAGGGGCTCGGCATCGAGGTCATCTACACCGTCCGGCAGGATGCCGTCTGGGAGCAGACGTTCGGCATCATGCAGACGGAGCCGCTGGTCTGGGAGACCGCGGACGAGCTCGCCGACAAGCTGGTGGTCAAGCTCGCTTCGCTTGAGCGGAAGGCTGCCAAAGCGCGTTAGGCCCTGCGGTTTTGCAAGGATCGGGACGTCTCCCGGTCCTTTTCTTTTTCTCAAGAATCGGGCAACTTCCCCTCCCGGGCTGCATACGTATTAGTACGTTGGCTTAGCGCTATAAGCAGGGGAGAGGAGGCTACCATGGATATTTTCAAAAGGATATCGGAGCACCGGACGGAGATGGAGCGGCTTTCGTGGACCGGCACCTTTGCGGAGTATATCGACAAGCTGAGGCAGAATCCCGGGTTGGCCAAGACGGCACATGCGCGCGTATACGATATGATTGCGTCCCAAGGCGTGGAAGAGGAGAATGGGCATCGCAAATATAAATTTTTTGAGCAGGAGATTTTCGGCCTTGATCGGGCCATCGAGAAGCTGGTGGAGGAATATTTTCATTCCGCCGCCCGCCGCCTCGACGTCCGAAAGCGCATTCTACTGCTCATGGGACCTGTCAGCGGAGGCAAGTCAACGATCGTAACCATGCTCAAGAAAGGGCTCGAGCAATTCTCCAAGGAAGAGGGCGGTGCGGTCTATGCGATCAAGGGCTGCCCGATGCACGAAGAGGCGCTTCATCTCATTCCGCAGGAGCTGAGGCCCGAGATCGAACAGGAGCTTGGCGTCAAAATCGAGGGGACGCTGTGCCCGCACTGCCAGATGCGGCTCAAGGTGGAGTTCGATAACCGGATTGAGGACGTTCCCGTCGAACGGGTTGTCATATCGGAAGAAAACCGGATCGGGATAGGCACGTTCAGCCCGTCCGATCCCAAGTCGCAGGACATTGCGGATTTGACGGGAAGCATCGACTTCAGCACGATTACCGAGTACGGCTCGGAGTCGGATCCGCGGGCCTACCGGTTCGACGGGGAGCTGAACAAAGCAAACCGGGGAATCATGGAGTTCCAGGAGATGCTGAAGTGCGACGAGAAGTTTCTGTGGAACCTGCTGTCGCTGACGCAGGAGGGGAATTTCAAGGCCGGCCGGTTCGCGCTCATCTCGGCCGACGAATAGGTTATATCCTCATTGTACCAAAAAACTCTGGCTAATCAATGCCGGATCTAGTCGCGGGTACAAAGCAAACTTGGTGGGAGTTCTTCCACGACCTTTCTCGACGATCTCCACCGTAACATCAGTAAACACGGACCGGAGAATTTTATTTCGATCAGACTTGTCGCTGTCTTCATCCTTGTATGCTGCAAGAAAAGAAGTTAAGTTTCTGCGGACAATCTTCAGGTCAATGTCTGCAACTGATGAACGGGATTGTTTGTTGTTATGCTGTTCTTCCATCTCAATAATCTTCTTGAGCTCCGCATCTATCTCCGCTTTTCTCTCGAGAAACATCTCATCCGAGTAAATGCCGCCCTCATACTTTTCATAAATAAACCGCTGCCTGTTTTTCAATTCTTTCTTTCTTTGCTCAATGTAGCTAGACATGTCCTCCTCTGGATGTACATTTTTGTTATCCTCGGCGATCAATGCAGTAAGGTTTGCTCTCAGGAGGTCATCGTCCATTGAGTGGAGCAGCTCCAAAATCTCGATCAAATCATCTTCCACGGCCCTGTATTTCACGAACGTGCAACCTGACGTTGTGCACCATAAAAATTCTTTGTGGTACGTATTCACTTCTCCGCTTTTCGTCTGATAGTTCTGGACGCTGTACTGCCGGATCATGCGGCGGCCGCACTTCATGCAGACACACAGACCAGCCAGCTCGCAAGGAGAAAAATCCATCTTCGTTCGCGGTTTGTGGGTGGAGTCTTGAACTTTGGCCTGCGCCTTTTCCCATGTCTCCAGATCGATGATTGCGGGAATAGCGTCCGGGACAACGATATGCTCTTCCTCGGGCCGTTGCACAACCTTACCGTTCACCCGTTGCGTTGTGAGGAATTTCAAAGTTCCCATATACCGTTCATTGGTGATTAGCTGCCGGATTTGTGTAGGGTGCCATTCGCGCATCCCTCTTGGCGTGCGGATCGGCGTCCGCTTAGCGATGTATGTAGCCAGCGCTCTGAAGCTCACGTCTCTACGCTTCCCGTTCTTCTCCGGCACCCCATTCACATAATAGTCGAAGATCGTGCGGACCACAGAGGCCTCTTCCTCGTTGATTTCAAGCTTCTTGGTATCTTTGTTGTAGTTGAAGCCGAACGGGGCAGGACCGGCCACCCAGCGGCCTGAGATGGCATTGTTCACGCGACCACTGAATAGACGCTCGCGGGTAGTCTCGAATTCTTCCCGGCTCATGAAGAGCTCGAAGCGGATCTGCCGAAGATCGGTGCTGTTCCTGGGATCATAGAGCTTGTACGGCGTGAGGATGAAAATGCGATTATCGCATATGAGGTCGTATATGGTCCCCATGTCGGTGTAAGAGCCGCGGCCCATACGAGAGATCTCCTTAACGGCGATGCACTGGTACTTCTTGTTCCGCAGGTCCTCGACAACGGATTGGAATACAGGACGAGTCGAAATCTTGTCACCCGACCCGACTTCTGGTTTTTGATCAAATGGAATGCCGAGCGGTTCGAGAATGCGATCCATGATCTGCTTTTGTTCGGTCAGAACGTCTTCGCCTGTCCGTCGCTCCCTCTCTTCATCCTGCCTGGATTTGCGTAGGTAATTGACGATGTTCTCGATCCCTAGGCTTAAGAGGTAGTCTGCCTTGATAACTGACATGTGAATGCAAACTCCTTTTGGTTAAAGTTTTTGGTATGCGTGATAACAAGTATAACCAAACCAAAAGTCGAAAACATTCGAAAAAAAATGGGATATTAATCGAAAATAGTTATCAGTTATTAGGTTTTCGATCTGTTATATTTATATCATGGAAAATGTAACAAGAGAGGAACGCCTGACACAAATCGCGTACCAGCTGCCGGTCATTAAACCGCCAGGGTAGTATGAGCAGGCCAGTTCTTCTCTTTTTGTTTTCCTGCTGCCCCGAGCGAAGATGTTGTGTGCAAACTACGTCAAAGCGAGGTGCAAAGAGAAAAGGCCACTAGCGGACCTTGAATTCGCAAGTGGCCTTCAAGTATTTCTCTCCATTGATCGTAACGGCGACGTCGCTGATCTTCTCGATATGGCCGCCGTACTCGATGAGCTTACCATGCTGCCAAACACAAATATCTGTTTTGTTGAAGGCAGCTGCTTGCAAGTGTGAATCAGTCGTTAGTGTAAAACCTGACTTGAAAATATGAATCACCTCATAGTACATATCGGTCGACGACTGTCACCTAATTAGCGGTAGGTCAGAAAAACGACTGTCACCTAATTAGCGGTATGTACTGTCACCTAGGAAGGTGACAGATCTGTCACCTAATTAGTGGACAAAGAAAGAAAAAAGAAAGATATAAAGAAACTTACTTGCATCTCGATAATATCTCGATGGTAGAAACAAACCAAAGCCTTAGCATAAAAGCTTGGGCTTTTTGTTTTGACCCGTACAGGAGGTAATCAATCATGATAAAAAGTGTGAGGCCGAAACTGATTTACAATTGCTTGTATTGTGATTGGCAAACCGTGACGTCTAAACAAATGGATGGGACTTGTTGTCCGAAATGTAATGGACCTATCGCACCAACAGGGGTTATTCGTGAAGAAAGCTAAGCCGTTCTACAAAAGCTCAGCCTGGCTTAAATGCCGGGCTTTTGTTTTAGAAAGAGACAACTATCTTTGTCAGCCATGTCTGCGAATAAAGAAGATGACTCCGGCAACGATTGTCCATCACATCAAGACCATTGAAGAAGCACCCGATCTTGCGCTTGATCCAGAGAACCAAGAAAGCATCTGTGCAGCATGCCACAACAAAGAGCATCCAGAGAAGGGTGGGGGCAAGAAGGAACCTGAGACTGAACGTAAGGCGGTAATCGTAAGGGCCAAACCGAATCGCGAAAGGTGGTGAACGTCTAATGAGCAGCACGATAGTATCTTGCGACCAATGCAAACAGGACTTCTCAATCTCCATGGAATCCAGACGCCTCGACTTCACAATTGATCTGCACTATTTTAGTTGCCCGCATTGTGGTCATGAATACCCGAGCTATTACACAGACACCGCAGTGCGCGGAGAACAACGCAAGGTCAAAGACTCATGGCAAAGGTTCCGATCCATTAAGGATATTGCCAAGCGTGAGAAGATTCATGCGGACATTCTGGTCCGGCAAAAACGAATCAGCAGTATGATAGACGAACTGAAGGAAAAAATGTGCGCCGGATCTGGATGATTCGGTTCTGACTTGTCTGGATGACAACGGAATGCGAGGACGATGGAACGAACTTGAGGTACCCCCCCTGCCCCGGAAAAAGAGAATTATTTCCCCTGGGGACCGGCGGGGGCGCTTCGTTTTCGGCGCATAACCATTTTTCTATGTGAGGGGGGGTTAAATGTTCAAACCAAAATCAGCAATAACGGTAAAAGCAGCCAAGGAACTATTCGACATTCTGGTGGAGGAGCTCCGCATTGACGATAACCTCAGCGCTCGATCTATCATGCTGGTCGATAACATCGTGTTACTCGAGCAGCTGAAGCAGCGGGCTATCGCAGACATCAAAAAGCGCGGGGCCGTCGAACTGTTTAAAAACGGATCGCAGGAGATGTTCCGGGATAACAAGTCGGTCGACAAGGTTATCAAGATCGTCGAGCAGCAGCGTAAGCTTCAGGCTGAGTTGAAACTGACCCCCGCCTCGGATAGGAAGGTGTCAGGAGTCGTAGATCCGCCACCCGAAGGTGGGGGCGATGATTTTGAACGTTTCTGACCTGCTAACAACGAAATATGCCGAGGACGTGGTCGCCGGCAAGCTCGTCACCTCCAGGAAGGTGCGTCAAGCGTGCGAACGGCACTTGAACGACCTCAGAAGACAGGGGACCGAGGGGTTCCCATTTGTGTTTAACGAGGAGAAAGCCTTCCGACCGATCGACTACATTCAACGATTCTGCAAACCGTCTCAGGGAGATTACGACCGGCTGGAGCTGCAACCATGGCAGCACTTCATCATCGGGTCTTTGTACGGCTGGGTTCATAAGGAAACCGGTGTCCGTCGATTCAAAGAAGGTTTGATCTATGTCGGCAGGAAGAACGGAAAGACGACCTTGATCTCCGGCCTTTCCCTTTATGCAGCCTCGAAGGACGGGGAGAAGGGTGCCAGGGTGTTCCAGCTTGCGAACTCCAAGGAACAAGCCAGGGAGCTATTTGACGAATGCAAAGCCATGGTTAAGGCCTCGACCGTGCTGAACCGGCATTTCCAGGAGACGCTGCATGAAATCCGTTTCGGCAAAACGCTGTCCAAGATCATGCCGCTTGCCACAGACAGCAAAAAGCTGGACGGCAAAAACTGTAGTTTTGGCGTTTTTGATGAGATCCACGAGTACAAGAACTACAAGCTGATCAACGTCATCAAGAACAGTACCGGCGCACGTTTGCAGCCGCTGTTGGTCTATATCACAACTGCCGGATACCAGTTGAACGGTCCTCTCATGGATTATTACGAGAAATCGGCTGATGTGCTGGAAGGGATCATTACCGACGAGCGTACATTCTACTTTATGGCGGAGCTTGATCCGGAGGACGATCTTGAGAATCCTGATAACTGGATCAAGGCTAACCCGAACCTTGGTGTCACGCTGAAGCTCGAGACGCTTGTCGAGGAATGGGATACACGCAAGCATATCCCGGCAGAGCGAAATGATTTCATAACGAAGCGGCTCAACCGGTTTGTTCAGTCGGACGAGCAATCGTTTATCGACTTCGAGATCATCCGTGCAAACAGCGGGATAATCAACCCGGCCGAATTGTATGGCCGGACTGCGGTAGGCGGTTTCGACCTCTCGCAGACTGAGGACTTCACATCTGCATGCCTGGAAATCCCGCTCGACGATGGGCGGGTTTTTGCGTTATCGCACTCTTTTGTGCCAATGAGGAAGGTGGAACTGGACAATGAGAAGCTGCCGTTCTACGAGTGGCGGGAAGAAGGGCTGCTCACGATATGCCCGGGCTCCTACGTCGATTACAAGTACGTGCTTGAGTGGTTTGTCGAGCAGTCGAAGCACTACGCCATTGATTTGATCACGTATGACCCAGCAAATGCTTTCCGCCTGGTGGAGGATATGAAAGCGCAGGGATTCCGGGTGGAAGTGACCCGGCAAGGCGCTCTCACGCTCAGCCCGGCCCTCAAAGACATCAAGGAGATGCTGCTGGACGGACGGGTGGTCTTCAATCAGAACAAGCTTTTCCGTTGGTACCTTAACAACGTGAAGCTGGTCGAGGATCGCAATGGTAACTGGCTGCCGACAAAACAGAACCGGTATCGGAAAATTGACGGCTTTGCTGCCTTTTTGAATGCCCACACGGAGGTCATGAAGCGTATGGCGACGCCGCAGCCGGCCGGAAACATTGAATTCGTATCCTTCAAGAGCCTGACAAGGAGGTGATGACAATTGTGACATTGAGACAGCGGGCACGGCTCGCCTGGGACGTTTTCCGGAATAAGGCCACCGGATCAACCTCCGATTTTACTAAGTGGTTCTCGCCGCGAAACATCTTTATTGGCCGATCCGGGGAAGCTTTGGCGAACAACGAGACGATTTTTGCGGCGATTTCCCGGCTTTCAAACGCCATGGCAAGTCTTCCGCTGAAGCTTTACAGGGATTTCAGCCCTATGAACAACCAGACTGCCGACCTAATCGCCAATGCACCGAACTCGAACATGACGAGCTTCGATTTTATCCGGACACTTGAAGTCCTGCGGGACAGCACCGGAAACGGCTATGCCATGAAGCGATATGACATGCGCTACCAGGTGGAAGCTCTCGTGATTCTCGATCCTGCAAGGGTTGAACCGGTCATTGAGCGGGATACCAAAGAGCTCTGGTACGAAATTCAAGGGGACAAGGGCCGGTACTACGTCCACAACATGGACATGATCCACGTCAAGCATATACACGGGACCGGCTACAAGGGCATCAATCCCATTGACGTTCTTGGCAACACCGTAGACTTCGACGGCAAAGTGCGCCATTTCAGTATTTCGCAAATGGATGCTTCAATCACGGCGTCTTTCATCCTGAAGATGGCTACACACCTTAGTGCGGACAAGAGGGCTGAAATCCTTAATAACTTCAAGCAATTTTACGAAGAAAACGGTGGCGTCCTCATTCAAGAGGCCGGCATGGAGATCGCGCCCATTGATCGCAAGTTTCTGGATACCAAAGTTTTCGAGGTTGAGAGGATTACCCGATCCAGGGTGGCGACGGTCTACAACATGCCGGTTCACATGCTAGGCGAGACGCAGGGAGCCAACTACTCCAGCATGGAGCAGATGTCTCTGGAGTTCGTTCAGAGCACGCTCATCCCTATTGTCCGGCAATATGAGCAAGAATTTAACCGAAAACTCCTTACTCCAGAAGAGCGTGGGCGCGGACTTGGCTTCAAGTTCAACGTCAACGCTCTTTTGCGTGGCGATATTCAGACTCGCGGAGAGTTCTATTTCAAGATGATTCGATCGGGTGTTTTCAAACCAAACGACGTCCGAGCATGGGAAGAGCTGCCGCCAGAGGAAGGCGGAGACAAGTTGTATCTTAGCGGTGACCTGTATCCAATCGACACGCCGACTGAGCTCAGGAAGGGGGTGAAAAAGATTGAAGAATAAGCGCAAAAAGTTCTGGGAGGTCAAAAACGCTGCCAATGACACCGGTGAACTGTACATTTACGGGGATATCGTCTCTTATCAGTGGGATGACAGTGACACGACAGCCCAGAGCTTTAATGATGACCTGAAGGCTCTCGGTGATATCAAGACGCTGAACGTTTACCTCAACTCGCCAGGTGGTTCCGTGTTTCAGGGTCAGGCGATCCATACGATTTTGAAGCGCCATAAAGCCCGCGTAAACGTCCATGTTGACGGGGTGGCTGCATCTATCGCCAGCGTCATTGCAATGGCCGGAGATGCCGTTTACATGCCTAAAAACGCCATGATGATGATTCATAACCCGTGGACGTACGCGGCTGGGAACGCCAATGATCTGCGGAAAGCTGCCGACGACCTGGACAAGATTGCGGAAAGCATCGTTGAGGCTTACTTGGGCAAAACGGGTGATAGTCTGAGCCGGGAGCAATTGACCGAAATCATGGACAGTGAGACCTGGTTGACTGCAGACGAGTGCCTTGCATACGGGCTGTGTGACGTGGTGACCGAAGCGAAGGAAATAGCGGCTTCTGCTGATCCAGAGTGGTTCGCGAGGTTCAAAAACACCCCGGACACGCTTGTAAAAGCGGTTGAACAGAAGCACGATGCCGGTACAATCAGCGAAGAAGAACGGCAGCAACTTATCGCAGCTGCAAAAGAAAACATCAAATCCATTAATTCCATATTGGGGGTTTAATCCGAATGAAAAAGAACCAATTCCGTTTCAAGCTCAATCTCCAAACGTTCGCCGGCGGCTCCACTTTGTACGACCTGAAAGCGAAGCTCTCCACAGTAGGGGACCAGCTGAAATCCATCGAAAACCAACTCGTCGATAAGCTCGCCAATCCGGCGGTGCCGATGAACGAGATTGCCGATCTGAAAAATCAGAAGTCCGACCTGCAGGAACGCTTCAACCTCCTGAAAGAGCAGCATGACAAGATGGCCGAAGAGCAGCAGGCACACCTGGACCGTGAAAATCCGGTAGCACGGGCAGGCAATGACAAGGATAAGATCATTGCAGCCAAAGCCGAGTTCATTCGTGCATCCGTCGAAGGCCGCCCGGTATCTCAAGACGCTCAGAACGTGCTACGCGCGCTGCCAAGCCCGCATCCGTCCGGCGGTGACAAGTTCCTTCCGACAACGATGTCTAACGAGCTGCTTTCCGAGCCTTTGGTTAAGAATCCGCTGCGGGAAGTGGTACGAATCTCTAACATCAAGGGTCTGGTGCTTCCCAAGATCGCGTACCGTCTCGACGATGACGACTTCATTACCGACGAAGAGACGGCAAAGGAGCTCGAGCTTACCGGTGACAGCGTCGACTTCGGCCGACACAAATTCAAAGTCTTCGCAGGCATCTCCGATACGGTTCTCCACGGCTCCGACGTGGATCTTGTCAATTACGTGGAAAACGCTCTGCGGTCCGGCCTTGCTGCGAAGGAAAAGAAAGTATCCTTCGCCAAAACGCCGAAAACGGGTGAGGAGCATATGAGCTTCTTCTCGACCCAAAACAACATTGCTAGAGTGAGTGGAACTAATAAACTCAACGCCATCAAGAACGCTCTCGCTGCTCTACCCGAGGAATACCGGGAGAACGCAAGCATTGTTATGACTTACGCCGACTATTCCGGAATCATCGAGATGCTGGCCGGCAACAATGGCAGCTACTTCGACGCACCGAAAGAGCGCATCCTGGGTAAGGAAGTCATCTTCTCTGACGCAGCCACTGATCCCATTGTTGGCGACTTCAACTATGCTCGGTTGAACTATGATGGAAACATCATCTACGAAACCGACAAAGACGTGAAGAAAGGCGAGTACCTCTTCGTCCTCACAGCCTGGATTGATCAACAAATCCTGCTTAAATCGGCATTCCGGATCGCTACTGTAGCTCCGGAAGTCTAAGGATTGGAGGCATGACGAATGCCTACGCTGGATGAACTAAAGCAATACCTTCGGATCGACGGGAGCGAGGACGATATGTCTCTCGCTCTTTTTCTCGAGGCTGCAAGGGAATATCTATTCAATGCAGGGGTACCGGAGAGGGTTTCCTCTCTCTACAAACTGGCAGTTATGAGGTATGTTGCAATTGAGTTCGAAAACCGCGGGGTCGATATGAAGGAAGATCGATCGCTTAACAGCATGATCTGGCAGCTGAAATCCTATGCCCCGGTCGTTTAACCCAAAACGAAAGGTGATGATGGGAATGAAATACGAAGTTAAGAAAGAATTCATCGACAAGCACAGCAAGGAATACTTCTCCGAAGGTTCTGTTTACGAAACCGAAAATACGGAGCGAGCAGATGAACTCGCTAAGGCTGGCTTCATCTCAGAAGAAGTAATGACCAAGACTGAAGCCGAGCAGGCGGAAGAAGCGGCGCTTGAAGAGCGGCTGAACCATGTTGGCGGGGGCTATTTCGAGCTTCCTAACGGAGAAAAGGTCCGCGGCCGTGAAAACGCAATCGAGGTGCTGAAAAAGCTGGATAACGGCGATGAAAAAGCATGAACCCGGGTAAGCTCCGACACCGCATATCCATTGAACGATACGAACAGGATGACGACGGCGCAGGCGGACGCACGAGGACATGGAAGCCGGTTGCCAGTGTTTGGGCGAATGCCGTCCCGCTGAAGGGCCGGGAGTTAGTAGAAGCCCAGCAAACACAGTCTGAATTCACGATGCGATTTGAAATCAGACCCCGTGAGGATATCGACAGCAACATGCGCATCCGGTTCAAAAACAGGGTCTTTCAGATCGTTTCCCCTCCTATCAACGTAGAAGAAAGGGATCGTGAAATGCTCCTGATGTGCAAGGAGTTGAGCGGCGATGAGTAAACCGGGCATGAGCATGCGGACTACGGTAAACATCGTGGGAGCTGATGAAATCGTCGCTAGGCTGAACAAAATCGAGACAGAATCCCGTAAAGCCGTGCGTTCCCAAGTCCGCAAGTCAGCCAACGCAATAAGAAAAAACGCCAGGGACAGGGTTGCAGTTAAGAGCGGTGCCCTGCAAAAGACAATTACAGCCAAGTATTCGAAGGACCAGCTAGCAGCCGAGATTGGTCCGCGCAGCTGGCGCGCCCACTTTATCGAATTTGGCACTGTTCATGCCCGGGCAAAGCCGTTTATGACGCCGTCATGGGAGGAAGAACGTCCGCGATTCATGGACGGCATCAAGTCGGCTGTTAAGGGGGCCCTGAAATGACCAGCGCCGCATTCCCGATCCAGCAGGCTATCTACCGAATTCTGACCGGTGACGCGGGTCTTATGAGCAGGATCAAAGGCGTATTTGACGACGTTCCTGAGAACCAAGCCTTTCCCTATATCACCATTGGAGAGATGACGTCCGGTCCGTTCCGGACGTTTTCTCGTTTCGGTGAAGAGGCAACCATCACGCTGCACATTTGGAGCAGATATGAAGGCTTTAAGGAAGCGTCTCAGATCCTCGGTGAAGTTAATCGTCTGCTGGCCGACAAGGAAATAGAAATTCCCGGATACGATTCCGCGACCTGTCAATACGACTTCAGCGAGACGCTGCGGGACGAGGACGGTAGGACCCGGCATATCCCGGTAAGATACCGGATCAAGCTTCAAGAACTATAGGAGGTGTGTTTCCTTGCCGAAAATGACAGGCATGTATGCAAAACTTTACGCGGTGGCTCAAGCCACCAGGACGCCGATTGCAGAGGGCACGGAGGTTAGTATTTCCGTTGAGGCCGACGAGATCGAGACAACGTCGTTCGATTCTAACGGTTGGAAAGAAGCAGAGCCTGGTATCCGCTCCTGGTCTCTCGATCATGATGCTTTTTACGTAGACGGGGACGCCGGCCAAGATGATCTTTATGACGCCCTGGTCACCGGTGCCAAGATTGAGGTGGAGTTCTTCCCGAAGAATGCTACCGGCGTAAAAGGGTGGGCCGGCCGGGCAATAGTAACCAGCTGGGAGATGGGAACTCCGGTCGATGATGCCATCACGATCTCCGTTTCACTTAGCGGAGATGGCAAGCTGAACAGAGTGACCAAAACTGAATCCGGTTCTACGCCGGTCGTATAACAGGAGGATAATAGCACATGCCAAACCCGGAACGCGGTTACGTAGCGATTACATTGGACAAGCCGAGGTATCTGCGGTACAAGTCCAATTCGCTGAAAGCCCTCGAGAAAGAACTAGGGATCAAGATTACGAGGCTAGACACGAAAAACATGGGAATCACGGAGATGATCGCTCTCCTGTGGGCCGGTCTGCTGCATGAGATTCCAGACCTTACTCTGGAGCAGGCCGGCGATCTGCTTGACGAAACCGATATGGCAGAAGTCATGAGCAAGTGCGGAGAAGCATTAACCCTTGCTTTTAACAGAAACGGGGCACAGGCTGAAAAAAACAAGGTGAGCGGACTGAGTTCGACTGGAACCGATTAAAGCAATTCGCACTCGGTCCGCTCCAGCTTACGCCTGAGCAGTTTTGGGACCTGACTCCTGCTGAAGTATTCGACATGATAGACGGTTACAATCTCCGCGCTGACATGGAGATGCAACGACTAGCTTGGCACGCAGCGAACGTGATGAACGTGCATCTGAGGAAGAAAGTGACCGTCAAGCGGCTCCTCGGAAAAGAGAAGCTTCAGACGCAGGAAGACAAACAATCGGAATTTGCAAAGTTGATAGACCTTATGAGCAGAAGGGGCCGATAAATCGGCTCCTTTTTTTGTTATGGGAAGGAGGTGTGGTTAATGGCAGCAGAGACAATCGGCAGTTTAATGGTCAAGATTGGTGCTGACATGACGGATTTCGAAAAGGCTGCCAACGAATTCGATAAGTCGTTTGGAAAGGTTGGGAAACAGGTTTCTGATGCCGGCCAAAAAATCGGCACTGCTTTCACCGCAGCGGGCGCGACGATCGGTCTTGCTCTTGGAGGAGCTGTGAAATCGGCGGCCGACTTTGAGCAGTCCATTGCCGATGTCAAATCGGTAATGGACCCGGCAGACGTGGATAAGTACGGTGCATCACTTTCTGAACTTGCCATCAAGATGGGGGCTGACACTAAGTACTCAGCGACCGAGGCGGCCAAAGGCATCGAGGAGTTGGTCAAGGCCGGTGTAAGCGCCGAGGACATCATGAGCGGTGGTTTGAAGGGTGCGCTTTCTCTTGCAACAGCCGGAGAACTGGAACTGGCAGACGCTGCAGAGTTGGCTTCGACCGCACTCAACGCCTTTAAAAATGATGGCTTAACTGTGCAACAAGCTGCCGACATCCTTGCTGGCGCTGCAAACGCATCTGCAACCTCTGTACATGAGCTTAAGTTTGGCTTGGCTGCTGTTTCGGCGGTAGCTTCGGGGGTAGGACTATCTTTCGATGATACGACCACTGCACTTGCAGCTTTTGCACAAAATGGCCTTAAAGGGTCTGATGCTGGCACCTCTTTGAAAACGATGTTGCTAAATCTTCAGCCGAGTACAAAGGCCCAGGTTTCTGAATTCCAGCGCTTGAATCTGATGACGTATGACGCGCAGAAAGCATTTCAGCTGCTCAAAGATAACGGAATCACACCGGCCTCAAATTCTTTTGAGGATGTAGATCAGGCACTGAAGAAGTTTGCCGCAGAGCAGGAAGGTGCCAAAGAAGGGTCTGTCAAAGCGCAAAACGCCTACATGCAGCTTGCGATGCAAACAGGTGTCCTGTCCTCTAAGTTTTACGATGCGACTGGATCAATCCGGCCAATGAATGAAATTGCAGGCATCCTCCAGGAGAGTCTTAGCGGGATGACTGATGCGCAGCGTGCTGCCTCGCTTGAAATCATGTTCGGAACGGACGCCATACGAGCGGGGAACATCCTGTACAAGGAAGGCGCGGATGGCCTGAACAATATGAACAAGGCCATGCACGCGATAACAGCCGATCAAGTTGCCGAAACGAAAATGAACACGCTGAATGGATCTCTTGAGCAATTGAGAGGTGGGCTCGAGACGTTTGCAATCAGTGTGGGAACAGCCTTGCTACCTGCTGTGCGAGCTTTTTCTCAATGGCTTGGGAAGATCATGGATGTGTTCAATAGCCTTTCCCCAGCAACAAAGAGTTTCATTGCCATTGGAGCCGCGCTAACGACAGGGCTGTTATTGCTTGCTGGTGCCGTTGGATTCCTAGTCGCGGGATTCGGAATACTAGCCGCAGCTCAGTGGGCAGTGCTTTTGCCTATCCTGGGAATTGTCGCTGCTGTCACGGCAGCCATAGCGATTCTAACTGCTCTTACCATTGTGATCTATGAGAATTGGGACAACATCGTCGCGTTCCTGAATAGTGTTTGGGAGGGCATAAAGAGTGCGGCTATTGCCATTTGGGGCAGCTTAGCTGAAATGTTTTCCGCGGTCTGGGCTGATGTTAAAGCTGGAGCGTCTTCAGCATGGGCAGGAATCGTTGACTTTTTCGCTGCTACCTGGGTAGTCATTGTAAATGGAGTTAATGCAGCGTGGGATGGGGTTAAGTCCTTCCTTTCGGGAACGTGGTCAGCCATCAAGAGCACGGCTTCTAGCATCTGGGGTAGTGTTGTCGATTTCTTCTCCCAGACATGGGATCGAGTCACTGAGATGTTCACGAATGTTTGGGATGCCATTGGCCCCATCGTGACAGTCGGATTGAAGAACGTCTTTGCCATCATTAAAGGGGTATGGCAAACAATCGTCATGGTCTTGGACGAAGGCTGGCAATTTATAAAATCCCTTTTCGCAGCTGCATTTCTCAGTATTGTCGGTTTAGTCACCGGTAATATGGATCTGATCAAACAGGCGTGGGGCGGCTTCGCCAGCAACGTGAAAGACATTGTTCTTCGGCTCGGACAGGGATTGTATGAGATCTGGGACCAGGCTTGGTCATCCATTAAAACCAATACACAGGCAGCTTGGGACGCTCTTGTTAATCTCTTTGTATCGGCCGGCAAACAAATCTGGAACAATCTTGTCTCTACATGGAATAGCCTCAGAGATGCCTGGAATGATGGCGTAGAAGCAGTCAAAGCCGCGGGGAAAGCTTTCTGGAGCGATCTGATTTCCTTTTTCGTAAACGGCGGACTAGCTATTTGGGAGAAAATGAATTCCACTTGGGATAAGATCAAGGAGTCTTTCAAGCAGGGAGTGGACAACTCCAAGACTTCTATTCATGAAATGTGGACCAGCATCATGACTTCCTTCGCTGAAGCGCCGGGTAAGATTTGGAGCTTTCTCGTTGACATTGGCAATCGTCTCAAAGATGGTTGGGACCAAATGAAAGCTGACGCTATCGAGATGGGGGCAAACATCATTAAAGGTCTGATCGACGGCATAGGTTCGATGGGCACGGCTCTAGTGGACAAAGCGAAATCCATGGTCAGCGGTGCAATCGACTCCGCAAAGTCTGTGCTGGGGATTCATTCTCCTTCGAGAGTATTCATGGAGATTGGAGGATTTACCGGGGAAGGCTTCGCTCTCGGACTTCAAGACTCTTATCCAGAGGTTCAGGGGTCTATGGAACACATGTTGAGCATGCCAACCATTCAGCCGCTTGGTAGTGCTGGAGTGGGTGGAGGAGCAAACTCTGGCAATGGTGGCAGTACTCTCATCATCGAGTTGGATGGTCGTACTATCGCCAAATCTGTCGGCCCACATCTTCAAGACATTACTAGGATAAGAACAGGAATGAAAATATAGGGGGTGAAGCACCTTGCCATATTACAACAAGGAAATTCTGACCGATGGCAAGAATAAACCGATCCCGCAACAGTGGAGCGAGTCCGGCAACGAATTCCGGCCATTTACTGGAGAATCTGACGTTCAAACGGGGTTTTCTAGCGGAACGCAAACAGTAGGTACTACAGCAGTAGAATTAAAGGCTGGTTCGACTGCTTTACCTGCAAGGCGAAAGATGCTTATTCGTGTAGTCGGGAACGATGCGATATATCTCGGACCCTCGGCTGCAGTTACAAAAACAACAGGGTATCCGCTGCTCCCAGGCGAGCCTTTCTCCATCAGCTTAGACCCGATGTACCCGGTAAAATGGTTTGCAATTGCTGAGAGCAACCAAACTGTAAAGATTCTCGAGTGCAATTAACAGCCGAAGGAGGTGGTGACGTTGGCGCTCGACGATCAGTATTTTATTAGTCCATACCAGGTAATGCGGCCGGAGTATATCCGGTTTTTCATAAACGGAGCGGAAGTAAAGGTGTTGGTGAACTCGCTTTCCATTGATGACGCTATCGGAGAACGCTCCACCGCTTCCTTCACTGTTAAGACGGACACATCAGTTCATTTCGAACAAGGGCAGCTAGTAGAGATATTTGGTGAAGACAAGGGGATTCTTTATGCTGGCGTCATTGACAAGCCAACTGAGAAGCGCATCCCTGGACAAGACATTCTTATGCATAATATCCAATGCAAGGACCAGCATTATCTCGCAGACAAACGTATCCTTGCTAAAGCCTATGAACAGCAGCTAGCTGGGACGATCATTAAAAATATGATCTTCGAGAAGCTTGCAGAAGAAGGTGTCACCGAAGGCATTATACAAGACGGCCCCTTAGTCGAGGAGGCCGTGTTTAATTATGTCCCGGTAACCAGGGCTATTGAGGCAATTGCCGAGAAAGCCGGGTTCATCTGGTACATCGACTTCGACAGGAAGCTATACTTTGTCGAGCGATCAACGTTTACGGCCCCCTGGATCGTGACTGGTGCGGACATTTTTCACGATCCCACTGTCGAGCATGGAAACCCGAAATACCGGAATTCCCAATACATCAAAGGCGGTACGGACATCACCGATCCGCAGACTGAGGAATTCAAGGGAGACGGAAAGCGAACGGCGTTCACCACGGGTTTTAAACTGGCAAAGGTGCCAACCATCCGACTGAACGGTCAGACGCAAACAGTGGGCATCCGCGGCCTCGACAACGGCAAACAGTGGTATTGGTCAAAGGGAGAGAATACGATCTCCCAGGATACCAATGCTACTCCGATTAAGGACACCGATATTTTATCCGTAACGTACCAAGGCGAATTCTCCATAGTCGTCATTTCCCGCAATCAGGACGAGATCACGTTAAGGAAAAATCTCGAAATGAATTCCGGGCTCAATGAAGACGTAGAAGACGAGCCGCAGACGACAAACCGGGAAGCTGCCTTCCAATCCGCTTCAGCCAAGCTGAAGAAGTACGGAGTCATCGGCCGCAGGGTAAAGTTTCGGACGCGTCGGCGCGGACTTGAAGCCGGGCAACTGGCAATCATTAATCTTCCTGAGCATGGTCTTAACAATGCGGAAATGCTTATCGAAAGCGTGAGCATTAGCGACGAGGCAGGCATGCTATTCTACGAGGTGTCGGCGGTCGAGGGCCCGGAGCAGGGCAGCTGGACGCGCATGTTCGAGCTGATGGCGACCCGCGGGGAGGCATTCGTCATCCGCGAGAACATCAACGAGGAAGAGGTTCTCATCACACTGGCCTCATTCTCCAAGACCTGGACGGCAGCCGAGACGCCCAACATCTTCAAAGAGGTGTACGCATCCAACACGTTGTTCCCATCGACCAGCCTTTTCCCTATGTTTGACTTTGCCGATCGTGTAAAATCGGTGATTCTCTATGACTCGCAGGGAAAAGAGTTACTGCGGAAGGTGCTCACAAAGCAGAACGGCGCGGAAACCGGGAGCATCACGAGCCTATCCTACATCGCACCATTCGAAGCGATCGGCCAGCTATCTAAGGTGGCGTGGTTTGGTGGTATGCGGGGGAACATCAAGGTGGATGAGCAGCCTTACAACAAGACCAAGACAGATATGGAAGCCATTCAAGTAGAGAAGATCGACACGCGGAGCTTTGCTCCGGCGACCGGCACGAAGAAGATCACACCGGCATACATGCAGGACCTTGATGACCGGGTGGCTGCGCTGCTTGCCGGGTCGCAATGAGTGAGGTGAGAAAATGCAGTGGAGCGAAACAACGCCGCTTTCACCGGTCAATTTGAATGATCTTGAGAACCGAATTTCTCAAGCAACGCAGAACGTAGAAAACGCAAAAACGCCGATATCTCAAGCGATCTCCGATATGGGGCAAGCTGCGGCGGCCGCCGACTCGTTCGCAACGCTGGCGGCGAAGATCCGGAATATCTCCAAGGACGCGAACGCCGCGACCCAGGAGTTGATTGCTGGAAAGACGGCGTATGTTGGTGGTAAAAAAATCGTCGGAACCATGCCAAACCGGGGCGGACAAACTATCACAGATAACGCGGCTAACACAGCGAATATTACGCAAGTATCTGGTTTTGGACTCTGGGGAGACGGATACGGTGGCAGCTTATACTTTAAGCCAGGTGTGACGGGGTTCATAGATGCCAATACAATTTTCCGCCAAGAGGTCTATGGTCTAAACCCAGATGTTGTGAAAGCAGGACAGACAATTGGAGCCAATAGTGCTTCTGGTGCTGGCTCTGGTTTTGTAAAAGGAACTTTCACCAGCGATGCGAACCTAGAAGCACAATACGTGGTAGAAGGTTTTTCAGGCTATGCAAAGGGTCAGAAAGTGTCAGGAACATTGCCAAACCGAAATAACGAAGTGCCTGTCGATCTGTGGATGTCCTGGGACCCAGGGGATGGCTCGGGTAGGAGGTTGTATGCCAAGCCCCCCAGAGGATATTATGCAGGGAATTATGCTGGAGGATGGAATAGTGTCTACAACACATACCTTCCGGGCCAGCCGGACTGGAAACCAGAGAACATTTTGCAGGGAAAAAGTATTTACGGAATAGCGGGAACCACCATACCTCACGTCTATGCCGCAGAGGGTAGTGATGAGACCTTTTATGGGAGCAGCACCACATACGTAATCGCTCGAAGGTTTCGGATAGATGCTCCCGGGACTAACACCTACACTATTTCCTGGGTTATGTTCGGTGCAAATGGTATTGGAGATGTTAGGATCAACGGGCAGACTTACCCAAACACCTGGTTCAAGTCCAACGAATACTCCAACGTAACTTGCTCTATGAACTGGAATCTTACCGAGGGGGACATCGTTGACATAGTAGTCCGAGTAGAGTATAGCTCAAGTCGCGTCTCTCTGTGGGGGTCAAAAATCACGAATGCTTCCCCATCTTCGCCAAGATTCATAACAAGGGATAAGTCTAAGGAGGGAACAGCCAGTGGTTAATATCAATCTAGTCGTTCCCTATGGGGATATGGTCGAGCGTACCAAGATCATGGACGAGAATCAGGATAAGCAGCTTATCGCTGAACACCGCAACCAAGACGGGTCTGGAGAGCTTACCTTCCTGAACGTCGCCACCAGCAGCGAAGTCCAGGCATTAAAGAGCCAGCTCGCTCTTGTGGATGAGCAGGTGAAGGCGACGCAGGAAACCATCAACTTCTTGCTCGGACTCTAAACCCAAATCGAAAGGATGATCGAATATGGCAAGCAGACTATTCAACTACTTTCTCATGTGCTGGATCAAACGGAACGGTTAGCGAGCAGCAGCTCGAGACGGCCGTCGCGAAGAACTACATCACCGCAGAAGAGAAAGAGAACATCATAGCAACGCCGAAGTAACAGTTTGCCGGAATCGGCGGGCTGTTTTTAATTTTAACGGGGGTGAAATTGGATGGACGTAAATTTTCTCTCGGCCCGGTCCGGCCGGCTGATCAAAGAGAACGGACAGGTTGTCAATGAGGCCAACGGCATTAACGCTGACGGCAGCCAGAATGTTGTGCTAACGGGGAGAAAGGTTGAGGAAATTGTTCTTGTGAATGCTCAAGACATTAGGGATACTACCGAAAGAACCGTTCTCTTTGATGCTGCTAAGTATAGTGCATTCGAGTTATTCTTTACTAATACTCTGAACCAGCCCCTATATGCCTGTATTAGAGTTTCGCTAGTCATAAATAGACTGGCCGTTCCGTTAACGGATGGTACTACCAAAAGGTATTCGCCATATCCTACCGATGCCGGGGCTATCTGCTCAGTAATCCCCCCTATGCCTGAAACGATAAGGTTAAGATTATCGGACACTTTATTTGATAAGCAGAATGGTATGGTAATGGATGAACTATTCTGGAAATCCCAACTCCGAGATGGAATGTACGTTGGTTATCGTTGTGACACAGCGCCGACGTCTGGAAATCTATCAATTCACCTGCTGGGGGTGCCTCTCTAATGTCAAGCCTGGATAAGCGTTCTCGTTTCATGCACATAGCGATGAATAATATGATCACGTTTGAAACTTTAGTGAATGCCGTAAGTGTTCCGGCAAAAACAAGTTTCGATTTTAACCTTAATCCAACGAATGAAAAGGAATTATGGCTCGCCGTAGCTATTGATAAATTCCCGTGGAGCCTAGAGGGGAGCGCCCATCCAACGTATGCGGGAACAGATGCGGGGGGCGCTATGTATTTCCCGCGTAAAAACAACGTTGCAAAAACCTTCTCTAACGCTACTCCTAGCGTATCTTTGCACTTGGGACAGCGAGTTAGTGCATCGGTTGATTTGATTGACCCAGCAAACATGCAAGAGGCAAAATTGTATAAGATTCCATACGATAGAGCGTTGAAAGGTAGGATTACAAACTACCACGCAACCGATACGGCTACGGTAACCGTAAAAATCATAAGGGTATGGGGGAATTGAGATATGACTAACCAGAGGAAAGCAGAAATAGTGAACGATTTGCAGGAAATTTACGAGAATTTCGAGACCAGCGAGCAAGAGCCGGTTCTTGACATGTTCGCGTTAATATCGAAGTACAACGCCACGGGAAAAAACGTTGAATTGATTGGCGGGGATTGGGTGGTAGAAAATTGCCCGGAACCACTCAAGAGTCTCCCGGCTTAAACGACTAACGAAGGTCGTATGTTGAAGAGGAAATGACCCAAAAAGAAAGTCCCCCAGCTGTAATAACTAGGGGACTTCTCTCATTTCCGAAGCTCCAGCAATGCCGTAACGGCCTCGGTTGGGATCGTTGCTGACGTATTATAGAGGGTGAGCAGAAACCGGATTGTATCGCTCTCGTTTGACAATCCCAACGACGACTTGAGCTTCACCAAATCATCCTTTACGTCTGACATCACGTTTACAGTCTTGCGTTCTAATGTCGACATCCATACCGCCGCCTTTTCTTCTGATGAACACATTATACTCGGAAATGTGTTCAAAATACAAGAAATATAACACAATGTTGTTGCCAATGTGTTCATATGGTGGTATATTTACCTCAAATAAACACGAAATGAGGTAAACAAACGATGCGACTATCCGAGGCATGGGCATCTTACGAGTCGGACAAGCGGATTGAAGGGTACTCTCGGCACACGATTAAGGCATACCGAATCCAGGCAGGGCTGCTGATTCGATGGAAAGGGGACCAAGCGATTGATTCGATCACCTACGATGATCTGAAAAGCTACCTTGCCAAGGATGCGGAGCGACTGAAACCATCCAGCTTAGGGCACCGGGTTCGCTTCCTAAAATCGTTATCCGATGGGCTTTGGACGAGGGTTACATCACACGGAACCCGGCCAGCAAGCTCAAGGAACCAAAGCAGGGAATGCGGATTCCAAAGGCAATGTCAGAAGAAGACATCGAGGCCCTGCGCGAAGCGTGTGTGTCTCCGCTCGAGCACGCTCTGGTTGAGGTCCTGTATACCACCGGCTGCCGGATCGGCGAGATACACGGATTGAATCGTAACTCGATCGATTGGGAAGGCCGGTCCATCATCGTTCGCGGTAAAGGAGATAAGGAGCGAGAGGTGTACTTCACCATTAAGTGCGCGATCTGGCTTAAGCGGTATCTGCGGAGCCGCAAGGATACAGATGTTGCTCTGTTTGTGACCGAACGTGCCCCGCGCCGAATGGGCATCCCTCAGATGCGTTACGTTATCAAGCGGATCTCCAGGCGAGCGGACATTGAAGTGAATGTCTATCCCCACAAGTTAAGGCACTCTTACGCAACGCATCTGCTCAACAATGATACGCCCTTGGAAGTCATTCAATCGTTCCTAGGGCATGCCAGGATGGACACGACAAGAATTTACGCGCAACTCAGCGGAGACCGACGCCGGGAACTATATCGAAAGCACTTTTAAGAGAGCCACGTCGGGCTCTCTTTCTTATTTAAGGCAAGGTGAAGGGAGCGAGAGGATGGACTCCGAACAACTTAACCAGATCGACAAGCTGGCCCAGCTCGCTGAAAAATATGGGCTGGCCCTGGTGCTTCTTTTGATCCTGCTCGCCGTGTTGTTAATCATCGTCAGAATGATTATCAAGGGGGACCTTGTGCCTCGGGAAATGCTCGAGAAAGTGGAAGAAGACAGGGACCGCCTTCAAGCAATATTGGACAAGGAGCGTGAGGGCTTTATGTTGCCCCTGCTGGAAGTGGTTAAGAACATGAAGAAGGACGATCCTGAACACCGAGGAGGATGAGGAACGTGCTAATGAAATTGCTCGAGCGCCTTCTCCCCAGCCATCGCAACAAACAGGACGAACTGATTCAAGCTTCCCGCAGTGTCAGCTTAACCATAAGCCGATACCGTGATATGTCCAGGGAACTGCAGGAGGAGATTGAGCGAAATCGGTTCGCCAAATACTTTGTCTACGAAAAGGGAGATCGCCTATGATCCACGCCATTGACTTGGTGCTTCTATCGCTTTACCTGGTTGCGCTGGCTTGCGCCCTTTACATTATCGGAGCTCATATCCCCTACTACAGGGAACGAATCAAATCGGGTGTCGTCAACCTATTCATGGTGGCGATGCTCTTTTTTTTGGTCGCATACGTTTTCAAGATGGTTACCGTGATCTGGATTCGGATGGCTGCAATACTCCAATACAAAGATCCTGCGCTGGAAGCCATTCAGCTGTATGCGTGGGCTATTGCTCAGCTTGGAACGACAGCCGGACTCGTGAGTCTGGCTGTTCTGACGTATACCAAGCACTTTGACCTTTTCATTTACCTCAGGAAGATTGACAGAAAGGGGGAGAAGTAAACTCGATGCAAGTAATCTGGAAAGGCAACCAGCATACCAACAGCAGCTCCCGAGGCGGCATGGTTCCCTGTGCGATCGTCGATCATATCTCAGCCGGATCGATGGGTAGCATGGACAACTGGTTCACGGACCCGAGCAATACGGTCTCATCGGCTCATTTTGGCGTTTCTAAGACAGGGGCGATCCATCAATATGTGCCCATCGACCGGATGGCCTGGGCAAACGGCTTGACGGCCGCGCAGATCCCTAATGCGCCGGCGCAGATTGTCAGGGACATGGGTGTCAATCCGAATCTGTACTCCGTCTCAATTGAGCATGAAGGGACGGATGGGGCACTCACCGAGGCTCAGTTCACCGCATCCGTCCAGCTGCATGCGTATATCCGGGACTTTATTCTCGACAAGTGGGGCCGCCGGTTCCCGCTGGATAAGTATCATGTGATCGGTCATTGCCACATCAACCCGGTCGGAAAACCGAACTGCCCGGGCCCGAAATTTCCTTGGGACCGATTGTATCAAGCACTCTCGGAGGTGGACAACGAAATGGAACTGCTAGCAGAAATCGAAAAACTGAGAAACAATCAGAAGGTGATCCTCGACACGCTGGACGTGCATATCCAACACATCTACGACCTGCAGACCGAGCTGAGGGCAATCAAGAACAAGGAGAGCATGCCGGCTATCCCAGAATGGGCCGCGGCCGCCGTGGATGCGGCTAAGTGCAAAGGGCTGATCGACACGCCGGCCGGTGGCAGCTATGACTTTTACCGGTTGCTGACTATTCTCAATCGAAAGGGACTGATTTAATATGGCAGACATCATCCAACCATATGTGTCGACGATTGTGGATGCTCTGCTGGGCCTCCTAGTAGCCGTTTTGGTCGCGGCAGTTCTAACGGTCAAGCAGAAGGTTGAAGCGTGGCTGGAGCAAAGAACGACAGCCCAGCAGCGCGAGACATTACACCGGCTGGCGAAGGAGGCTTTTGCGTTCGCTGAGTCGATTTACAAAGACGTGAACGGCGATAGGAAGCTAAAGGCCGCCGAGGGCTACTTACTCAGTCGGCTTGAGCTGATCGGGATCAAGTTGACGGATGCGGAGATTCGGGCCGCCGTAGAAAAGGCAGTGATAGAATATAACGCCGTGCTTAAACCGCAAGAACATGTGGTGGAAGAGAAAAGAGCTCAGTAACGCGAATCCCCCGCTGGCCGTATTGGCTGGCGGGGGATTATTTTAGTTTGACTTCCATTCACCATTCTCAAATCGAAGTGTCTTAGAACATTGCTCACAATTGAACAAGCTCACGCTGGATTCAATTTTATTCTCCGCGCTGCAGCTCGGGCAAGTAACGGAACGCGTTTTTGTCCGGGCCCGAATAAGCAGTACGACTAAACCGGCAGCCAACAAAGGTATGCCTATAATCGCGCCGATGATGGTGATAGTAAGAACTGCCCCTAATGCTATAAGTACCCCGGATACCGCCCCCAGGGTAAACCGTTTTGGCTGCCGTTGTTTACGGAATTGAACTTGATTAGACAACTCTCCTCGATACCCTCCTTGTATATCTCTCTAATCAATTTACATACATACCTTAAATTTCCTGCAAAGGTTTCATAAATTATTGGTATTAGCGTTAAAGTCGAAGTATAATAAGAACGAATGTTCCTGTTTAGGGGTGAATAGAGATGAGTAAAAAGCCAAAGCGGCCAACGCGGGATGAGTTTGTCCTCGAGGAGCTGGGAGAGCGTCTGGTCGAGGCCATGCGGGAGAAGGAACGAGTAGTACTTGATGTATGGGCCGAGGAAAAGACGCCGCCTTGCACGGTTGTGGAATTGGACGCCAGAACCAGCCGGGTAGGAGTTATGGTGAACGGCACGAAGCAATGGATTCCATTTTTGGACATAATGTCAGTGGAGTATCCCAGAGATTAACCGTGAAAGGATTGATTCGGGATGAAGCAAAACAAGCTGACGCCAGGAAGTAATATGAGGTGGGAATCGTCAAGGATGATGCTTCCCGAGCATGTGGCCGAAATCCGAAGGCACCGAGCGGAGCTAGAGAAAAAGGAACGGCCCACGCTCGACGAGCAACAAGTCTCCTTGATCAGCGAGGCGATCCAAGCCTCTTTGATCGACGGAACAGACATCACTATTAAGGTCTTCGATATGTTCGAAGACCGCTACATAACGGGTCGCGTGGAGCGAGTTGACCAGCAGCTCCGGCAGATCAAGCTTGCTTACGATGGAGACTATGAATGGATTAAGCTCAGCGACATGATCGGGGTAGTTGAATGACATGCTCGCAGACATCGAACGCAAAGTGTTGCGCATCCTGTACAACTTTATGGCGATCCGAAGGCGGTATCCAACAATAGACGAATTGATGATAAAGACCGGCCGGTCTCGAAAGGACCTGTACGATGCCTTGGGCGTGCTGACGGACCAAGGATACATCGCTTGGACACCGGCGGAGCCTGATACCTTTATGGTTATACATGGATGGGAACGAATTCCTCGGTGGAAAACAGAAATATAAATAGTCCAAGCGGCGATGGAGCAATTTCCGAATCATTTTGCATTCGCCGCATAACATGGGTTATCACGGTAGCATAAGCGTCGCTTGGAACGCTTCAGCGGAGGCGACGCTCGCCAGGCTGTCCGGTTCCGATGTTTACAAATCAATGTTTACAAATCCCAAAATCGATCAGCCCTGACGGAAGGATCAACTTCCCGAAGGGCTTTTATTATTTTCTTGATAACAGAAATGCTCGGAGTGTAGTCCAATTCATTACAAGCCCTACTGATCGTGTTCCTGCTTACCTTCGATGCCTTAACAAGGTCCTCCTGGTTATATCCCCTTGCGTCAAGCCACTTTCCTAGCTTCGTTCTCCTTTTCCCCAAGCCAAACATGAATAACACCTTTTTCCTTTTTTTATTAGCTCAGTCTGGACAACTTTCTCCAAAAAATACGAACCTTTCGCGAAATATTGCGAAACATGGATAGGCAGGTGCCCATATAATGCACCAGATAGGTAAACAGGAGGTGCACCGGATGAAAACATTGATCAGCTTCCGGCTCCGAAAAGAGTTGGATGCAGACCTGATCGCTGCTGACATCCCCGACGAAGAGGTGAAGCAGCTCTGCCGCGATGGTCTCAGAATCATGCTCGGGATGCGGAGCAAGCCGGCTTTAGAGGTTCGCGCCATGCCGCTTTCTATACCTCAGCCACAGCAACAAAAAACGGCCCGCCTACAGGGTAGGCCAGCCGTGTATGTTCCGGGAGGTCAGTATCCAAAGAAGTAAGCAAGCTGAGCCAAACAGAAAGAGATTGCAGCTAGGATTATCCACATATTTGAGCCCTCCTAGTCGTTTTGTACAGTATTCCCCGTGACGACTGAGGTTTATTCCGGAGGTGACTGATGGTCTCTACAATCCTGCTTCTGTTTAGTGGATTTTGTGTGATTATGGCTGGCAAAAACACAGTGAAGAAGGTGACAGCATGGCTAAAATCCAGACGTTAGATTGGCAGGCATTCATGGCCGGAAAGGTGGAAGTGAAAAAGGGGACTCGTCCGGCGGCATTTAACGGCAAGGCTGTAGCGGCAGCCGGAGCTGCAACGATCGCTCTTTGTATATCGCATGTGGTTCCGGTAAGTGCGCACGAAGCGATTACCGCCATGGCGGCCGTGGCCCCTGATGCCTCTTTTACCGAGCAGTTGTCGGTTGCAACCAAACCGATCAAGGATGTTCTTTTCGGATTTGCCCACGAAATTTACTTCTTCTTCATGGCGTGGGGTGCGTTAGAGGCGCTGATCAGTAAGCCGCAGCAAGGTTTCACTCGCATGAAAGTCTCGACCGCCGCTTACATCCTGCTCTACTGGGTGCCTTGGATCGTCGATCAGGTTAATAAGGTGATTCCGCCAGTCGGGTATTGAGGGGAGGGGATCGACATGCGGTTTGTTCTTGGTGCAGCTGGCCATCTCGTTGAACAATACCCTGTGACCTCACGTTTTCAAGCAGTAGACACGGCGCACACAGTCCCGCACCAAGGAGTAGATCTCGCCATTCCTGCCGGCACCGACATCCTGGCACCCGCCAAGGGGGTTGTCAGCCGCGTTATGGATCTGGGTGATCAATCCCTCGGAAAGGCTGTTTATCTCAAGCTGCAGAGCGGCAACGAAGTCATTCTCGGTCACCTGTCCAAGATCAACGTCCGCGCCGGCCAAGTGGTTGAGGCGGGGCAGAAACTTGCGGAATCCGGCTCGACGGGTTACTCGACTGGCCCGCATCTCCACATCGGGTTGAAGTCGGCAGCCGGTCAACTGATCGATCCGCAACCAATTGTCCAGGTCCTTCAACGCCCTGGGTTCTGGGAGCGAGCAACGGACGGAGCGATCATCCCGAACCTACTCGGCAAAAGCAAGGAGGCGGCGATGTCAGCGGCTAATGAGCTCACGTTGGACATTGTGAGGACGGCGCTGTCCTGGCTTGCCACGACCGGCCTAGCGCTCGCCGTGGAGGGCCTCCTGCTGTGGTCTATGGTGTGTTTACTGATCGGTGTGTCCGGCAGCGGGAAATGGGTGACTAAGGGCACTAAAGCCTTTCTATTTTCAACCTTGTTGGGGGTGGCTGGACGTGCGGTTTAAGCTGTTCGAGAACAGGCAGGTTGAGATGGTCCAATTCGAGATTACACCAAGCCGAGAGACGGACAGCAAGCGGGTTCATGAACTGTTCAGGGGCCTCAGTACGTTTTACCAAACTCCGCTCGACGTGCTGCGTGGGAAGACGCCCGCTGTGCTGTGGTGGGATGTGATGGTCCGGCCGGATGAAATCCGGTTTTATTGCACCGTGCCGGCGGAACTTAAACGGCAACTGAAGAGTGCGCTTCAGAATACATGGCATCAGGCAAGCGTGGATGAAGTGCCTTTCCAAACTGCTGTTCCAGCCGATTCGGACGTTTGCGAATTGAAATTGCGGCGGTCGAATATGTTCGCTTTGCAGACAGACCGACGGACGGAGATCGAGCCATATCAGACTCTTTTGTCAGTGGTTGGTGACATGGGGCCTTATGACCTCGCGCGATACTCTGTATGTGCGGAACCGGTAAACCGGCTTGACTGGCAGGATTGGGTGAAACGGCAGCACGAAGAGTTTAAGCGTGGGCACACCCCGCGGCGGGCCCGGGTCAGCAGCAAGCAGTTGCTTATAAGCCTGGGAGAGTTTGTTGTCTCCCAGCTCCAGTCTTTGCTTGATGGGCTGCATGTGGCAATTGGTGGAGAGGAGCAGCTGAAGAAGCGAAAAGGAGAGGCCGACCTGGAGAAACGGATCATCATGATCGACGGCCAGCTCCACCGCGGCACTATTAATAAACTGATTGCTCCTACCTTCAACACATATATCCGGCTGGCAGCCCACTCCCCGGACCGCCATCAGAAAAGCGTTATTTTACAGACCATGGCGAACAGCTTTACGGACCTGGCAGCGGATAACGAGCTCGAGCGATCGGACTATCATGAGAGACTCAAGCCGGCCATCATTCAAGAATTGAACACGTTCCGCGTCAGCTGGCCGACAAGGCTGGACCCGGACAAGAACAAACTGAGCAACGAGGAATTGGGCCGACTGGTCGAAACACCTACTGCTGCACTCCAGGACAAATACGATCAGATCAGTGCGCTGAGCACGCGGCAGGTTGAGGTTCCGGCTATCTTATGTAAGGGCGGCATGCAGCTGGGAGAGGCCAGTATTCGAAAACAGTCCATACCGGTCTACCTGCCGACCAAAGACCATGACCAGCTGTGCCTCCCTACAGTAGTGATCGGCGGCATGGGCAGCGGGAAGACCAAGGGGTTCGCATGCAATAGGGCCGTGCAGTTTGTGGAGCAGGGATACAGCGCGATCGTGATTGATCCGGCCAAAGGGGAGGTTTGGGAGCAGATGGAGCGGCGGCTGCCAGTTGATCAGCGGCGCCGGGTGCTGCTGGGGAAGGACGTCATCAGCCTGGACTTCCGTGAGGTGCTGCATAGCCCGCAAGCCCGGACCCGGCTCGCGCAGATCCTCTTCAGCTTTTTCGATACGTCGATCGATGATACCGGCGCGCAGACGCAGCGCTTCCTGCGTGCGGCCGTCATGGGGATGCAGACGGGAAGGCTGGGAGAGATCGTGAAGATTCTGAGCGATAACGAGTACCGGGAGCGCATTATTGAGGGGATGCCAGAGGGTATGAACCGCCAGACGATGCAGCAATATCACAACGAATCCGATGCGAGGAGACGGCAGATCACGAGCCCAATCTTCAATCGCCTTGACCTCTTGCTCGGTGATCCCTACTTGGAGAAATGCATGCAGGCAACCAGCGGAATTGATATGGTCGAGGTGCTTGATTGGCCAGGGGTTTGTACCGTTATCGACGTGCCGGACCGGCTGAACACGCGCGAGGGAAAGGATTTGCTCATCAACCTGATCGCCTTTAAAATTGATGCGGCTATGGGGCTCCGGCAGGCAAATCACCCGGTCGCCATTATCTTCGACGAGCCGCACCAATATTTGAGGAGCGCCAAGCTCTGGCGTAATGTGGCCGTGGAATCGCGAAAGTATCGGCTGGCGTATACGTGGCTTTTCCATTCGTGGGAGCAGCTGCCGAAGGAACTGGCCCAGATCATCAAAGACGCGGGGCCTCATTTCTTTATCTATCCGAGCAGCAAGCAGACGTATAAGGGTCTTCAAGAGGAGATCGCGCCGTTTACCGTGGAGGATGGACTGGGCACGAAACGCTTCCACGCGATCTGCGCGCTTCGTTTCGGAGAAGGTAGGCTGAACCCATTTGTTTGTAAGATGGCTGGGCCGGCGTAGAACGACATGGATTTTTCTTCCATGACAAAAAGCGACAAACTATATTGATTAGATAATGTAAACTAAGAAACATACCCATTTGGCAACGAGGAGCATCTAGAATCTTAATCTATACATTAAGTTCCCGAGAGAGGAGGGGAGCCGGAGCTCACTTCCGCTTGTCCGATGGGGATTCGTAAATCCACTCGACCAGGTCTTCCATATGGCAACCGAGAAAATCAGCAGACATCTTCATCTTTTCCACCGACATTTTAGCTTTGCCGTTGATGACCTGGGAGATGAATGATTCTGAAACCCCTAGATGCCTTGCAAGATCGACCTGTTTCTTATTTGTTCTCGAGAACCATTCGGGCAAGCGGCTCCCTCCAACTCGGAGAGCCATTAAGTCACCACCGAATACCTATTGTATTAGTTTTAGTTATGTATCTTGGTAAGATTATACACCAACTTAGAATCTGCAATCAGTAAATATAATAAGGAGCTGCTGCAGTTATGCACCACATCCATGTTAATCAAGATATTCCGGTTCATATCACAGAGCTTTTTATTCTGTCTGTACTTAAGAAATACGAGTGCCTTCTCGGAACGACCGTTAAAGTAACCAGCCCGACAAGTATTATCCTTTACCGATACATTGATGATCACAGGCTTGAACTGGTCGATGAGATCAGCAGGTAACGCAAAAACACATGCCCGCTAAGTGCATGTGTTTTTTAATTTACGATATATTCAACCATTTCAAGCGGAATGTCATTCCGGCGGCAAAAGGACTCGACGCTTTCATCTTCCTCAAAATGTCGATCGTAAGTAAGCAAACGGACTGCAAATGTATTAGCTTGACGTTCGAATTTGCCAGGGTTGAAAAGTGTGTTCTGTTCAATGAAATAGTGACCAAACCCCTTATGAAGACGATCATGTCCTAATTCATGGGCACAAACAAAACGTTGCATTATATAGGGTAATGCCTTATTTATGGCGATGAATCTTCGCTTTCGCACATATAAATAGTATCCTCTACAGCTTGGAGGAAGGGTTCGATACTCAACCATGATATTCAACTTTTCGGCTAAAACAAAAGGACAATTCGTATTATATTTTTTTACTAATTTTCTAATGTTAGAGTCGATCATGGCGTCAGCCCCTTATTCCTTCGGCTTTCTTCTATTCATCTCCTTAGCCTTCCAGAACATACTCTCCATTACTTTTAGAATTTGTTGCCTGTCTTCTTCACTCATTGGCACACCATCGAACATAATATCTGATTGCTCGAGAAATTTTCTAGCGTCACGCAAATTACGATTTTTTCTATCACGTTCTCTTTTTAATGTTTTACTTATTTCCTCTGGATCGTCTGTGGAGGATAATAGATCCTTTTCTGACTCCTCTATAAGTCCAGCCTTTTCCAAAAGTGTAGCGAAGCTTACACCCAAAGCAACAGCAAGGTTTTTCATGGTTTTAGGTTTCGGAGGATTGCGCTCCCCGTTTTCAATTCTAGATAGATGGGAATGGTTTATTCCTGATTTTTCTGCTACTTCCATTAACGTTAAGTTCTTTGCCTCTCGAATACCTTTTATAAATTCGCCGAATTCATTCATGGATTCTCCGCATATCCCTTCCGTTATCAATGTTTTTTGCTCCAGTACTTTATTTGCCATTTGACACATTCATTATACATGGGATTTGTCAAAAAGCAAAGAGATATTGAGGGATTAATGTGTCAAATGACAAATTCGGCCGAATTAGACCGTATTTGGCGAAAATAGCTGGATTTACCGATTATGTCATTTGACACAAAATCGTGTATGCTTGTTTTGTGTCAAATGACAAACAAGAAACGAGGTGAACAAGGTGAAACAAGTTGTACTGGATCGCCAAAAACTGACTGAGTACATGAAGAAAAACGGTGAGAACACATCGTCTCTCGCCGCGAAATTAGGCGTAACTCCTTCCTGCTTATCCCGAGTGCTAAACAACAAGCGGGACCCCAGCGGGGTCGTATGGGAAGGGCTTATCAGTCTCTTTGGCAAGAAAGTATTCAACTATATTTTTTTTGAAGACGATGTGTCAAAAGACACAAGAAAGAGCGGGTGACCGGATGGGCGGAAAGCTGAAAGCGGAGATCGACGCAGCTATTGCACACGGTGAGAGGTGTATCGAGGAAGGGATTTCGCTGGTTCCTCAGTTCGATGGTCGCATCATGATTAATGCGAAAACGGAATTTGAAGCTGAATTCATCAAGGCAAGACTGCATGAAGCATTGGCGGAGATTGAAGCTGCTATGAATCAGATCGGCGTCTCGTGTGAAATCCGGATGTTCAAAAACAAAGAGGAGGACATTCACTGATGGAAAAGGGACAAAGCGTAAAGGATCGCCTTAAACAGCTTCGTGCCATCCTGCAAAGCGGACACGTAGCACCAGAGAATGTCGACTACGTAAAGGGCCTGGTTGCTGAAACGGAATGTTCACTGGGACTTCCATCGCTCTGGCTTTAGGAAAGGAGAGGTGCGGCATGCAGACAATCAAAACGCTCACCGTTCTCACCAACCCGGAGAAGCGATTCGTGGTAGGAGAGCGGTATAACGGCAAGGTGGTCGGCGAAATCATAGACGCTTCTTGTGAATGGGAGGACAGCATCGATTTCTTGTACGGTGTAAGAGACGCGTCCGGTCAGCCGATCGCGAGAATTGAAAATTGCCCGGTGATCGTAGAGTTCCAGAATCCTGGGGAGAAGGAGAGCGAGGAATGAGAGTCGAGTTCAAAAGCCTCAAGCTGCACAATTATAAATCGCACCGTGATCTGACCGTTGACTTTGGCGAGCTGACGCAGATCACGGGCGATAACGCTAAGGGAAAGAGCTCCATTGTAGAAGCCATCCCGTTCACATTATACGGCACGGATGCCTTGGGCACCAAGACTGATCCGACGCCCACCAATTATGAATACGACGAGACGCGCGCAGAGTTGCTGCTCGAGGTTGACGGCAAGCAGCTTCTGCTCGGACGGGCCATTGTCAAAGGTAAGATGCACTACTACATCAATGAAATTCCAAAGAAGTCTACAGAGTTCGAAGAATTGGTGAAGAGCCTCTTCGACAAAGACCTTTTCTTATCACTTTTTAACCCGACATATTTCTTTTCACTCCATCCAACTAATGAACAACGACCACTCCTTCTTAGATACGTTTCTGCAACATCGAGCAAAGAAGTATTTAAGCAGATGGAAGCAATGCAGGCGGACAAGCTGGCTGCTCTCATCAAGAAACATTCCCTCCAAGAACTTCAAGATAAACACAAGGAGAACAAGAACAAGCAGGACAAGGTGTATATCGCCGCACAGAGCCGGACCAAGACTCTGCAGGAGCAATTGGACAAGCTGGCTGTGCCGGCCGCAAATCAGAACATCGACAATTTGAAGCTCGATGAAAGCCGCTTAAGAGACCAGATCAAAGAGGCCGACAAGCTACCGTTACAAGCCTTCGAGATCGAACAAAAGAGGTCTGCGCTCTTGGCGAGAATTGCAGGTTTGCGTGAGTCGATTAGCCGGAGCAAGGCGAATTTCCCAGAGCTCAGAGATGAAGTCATCGCCGACACTTGCCGCACATGCAGCCAGAAGCTTACCGATGAGGCCATCGCTGCGGTTGAGGCCGACAAAGCGGCCCGCATAAAAAAATACATGGAAAATCACCAGTCGATGGTGAATCAGCGAAAAGCCCTCGAAGAGGAGCTTCTAACGCTTGAACCGATCGACGTTTCCGAGCAAACCGCGAAGGTCAGGGAACTGGAACATGAGCTTGATTCGATCCTGGTGGCCATCCGCGAGCAGCAGCAACGAGATCAGCTTGCCGGACAGATCGAGCAAGCCAAAGCAGCGGAATCCGAAACCCTCGCCAGCCGGAATGAGTCCATCTTCATCCTCGACGCGATCAAAGCGTTTTACGCGAAAGAGGCGGAGCTTCAAGCGGCCAAGGTGCAAGACCTGTTTACGACTCTCTCCCTACGGCTGTTCAAGGAAAACAAGGGGGACGGCGAGATCAAGCCGGACTTCGAGATCATGATGGACGGCAAGCCCTACCGCAAGCTGTCTCTGTCCGAAGGCATCCGCGCAGGACTCGAGCTGCGGGATGTCCTGAGCCAGCAGGCAGACATCGTTGCCCCGTGCTTCGTGGACAACGCCGAGAGCATCACCCGCTTCAAACAGCCGGCCGGGCAACTGATCGTCTGCCGGGTAGTGGCTAACCAAGATTTAAAAATCGAAACGGGAGAGTGATATCACAATGAAGTTCAACATTCAAGTTGAAGTCGACTGGATAGACGAAGGTGGCGGACTAGACGAAGAAGTAAAAGCTCAAGTAATTCAAGGAGTAGTCGAGAAGCTTTCTGCCGGTTGCTTGAGAGACCTTACAGATAAGTCAATGAAACAAGTTCAGGAGAAGCTGGATGACTTAGTCGTCAATCTGTTTGACGGTTTTATGAATAAAGGAATCACACTTACAGATCGTTGGGGTGATGTTAAACGCAAAAACGTGAAGGTTGAGGATTTGATGAAAGAAAAACTGGAGCAGGCGCTTACTGAAAAAGTGGATTCTTCTGGAAACTCCAGTAGCTACGGGGATCACACACGATTGAATTACATGGTTAACAACCGTGTTAAGAAGGCCGTTGAAACAATGACGAAAGAGGTTATCGGACAGGTTGATAAAAAAATAGCCTCGACAATAAATGAAGAGGTTAAGCAAAGACTCAGTGAGAGCCTACTTTCCAAGATAAATGTAGATCAAGTTATCGGTGATGTAATCAAAAATCTCAGTAATGGAGGCAAATAACCAAATGGCTAACAATCAACTGATGGTAACCCCCGAAGTATCCGAAGCATTCAAGCCTGAGGTGCTGCAGGTCATTCGCACATCGATCTGCCCTACGGCGACTGACGCCGAGTTCCTGCTATTTGCCCATAAAGCAGCCTCGTACCGTCTGGACCCTTTCAAGAACGAAATCTACTTCATCAAGTACGGAAATCAAGCCCGCATCCAATTTGCTGCCGAAGCATATCTCGCCAAGGCCCGCGAGCAAGAAGGTTTCCAGCCGCCGGATACGCAGATGGTTTGCGAGAATGATGTATTTAAAGTAAGTCGGAATAAAGAAACAAACCAAATGGAAGTTGCAGAGCATGATTTCGGTTCTCCCCGCGGCAAAATCATTGGTGCTTATTCCATCGCATTTCGTGACGGTTATCGCCCAGTGTTCGTTTATATCGATCGTTCCGAAGTTGATCATATGTTCACTGGACAGAACAAAGATAACTGGAACAAATGGACAACAGACATGCTTGGCAAGCACGTAGAGCAGCGGGCCCTCAAGAAGCAGTACGGCCTTGATTTTGGAGACGACGAAATTCAGCAGCCGGCTAATGCGGCGCCGGCATACGAAGCGCCCCGGGAACGCAAAGACATCACTCATGAAGTGACGGAGACACCAGCGCAGCCAGCAGCTGAGACGGAAGACGAGAAGGTCTCCAAGGCTCGTAAGCAGATGAGTGCGAAATTCAGGGAGCTTGGTATCACGGACAAAAACGCCAAGGCCGAGTACATGACCAAATACGGAAAGATCAAAGGCGAGACGCCGACACTGGCGGAGCTCACAGCGCTCCTCAAGGTAATGGACCTACACCTGGAAGAAAAACGGGCAGCGGCCGAAGACGATGATCTGCTGCTGCCGGCGGAGTAGGTGGTGCTCATGGATATCAACCCGTACAAACCAAGAAAACGAAGTGCAGGGTCAGTGGGATATACGCTTCATGTGCCAGGCGTCAACTTCCCTAATGAAAAATTGTCTGCTCAGCAAGTAACCGGGATGGGGAATACGGTGAAAGTGTACAAGCTCTCTCCGGAAGAGCTTGAATATTACCGCAATCTTCCCGTGCCCAAGAAGAGCAAGGACTACACCACATTAGCTGTTCGTGACAAGGCGAGACCGACTACTTTCACGACACACAGGGACAACCCATATGGCGGAAAGCAGGCCACGAGATGAACGTCAAAATTCTTGCTTCCGGTTCGGCCGGCAACTGCATCCATATCCAAAGCGGTAGCACCAGCATCCTCGTCGATGTCGGCATTCCCAAGACCAAGATCGAGAAGCGCCTGATCGAGGCCGGCATTGATCCAACCCAATTAGACTACATCTTCATCACTCATGCCCACGCTGATCATACCAAGGGACTACCGCTAGCAAACAAGTACCGCATCCCGGTTTACGCAGCCCATTCCGAATGGAACAACATTCAATCTGTTGACGAAAATCTGATGCAGATTATTGATTCTCCCATCTCATTCGACTATGGATGTGGCGGCGGCGGCTTCGATGTCTTCCCATTCTCGACTCATCACGACGCCTACGACCCTTTGGGATATGCCTTCATGTTCCATTCCGGCGGGAAAATATCAATCTGCTTGGATACCGGAAAGGTAGATTCAGAGATGCTAGGAACCATGTCGGACTCGGACATCTACATCATTGAGGCGAATCATGAGCCGGATCTACTTGAGCTCAGCAAGCGGCCGGACAGCGTAAAGGCGCGAATCCTTTCCGACATCGGGCACCTAAGCAATGAGCAGGCTGCGGAAGCACTCCTCAAGCTTGTGAAGGGCCGCGGCGAGAGGATCTATCTGACCCACCTTTCGGGAGAAGCGAATTCCCCGGCGCTGGCTGAAATGACCGTTAGGCAAGCGTTGCGGAGGAAGGGCCTGCAGGTCGGAATCCATTATCACTTGGAGGTGTGTTGATTCTTGACTACTAATATCGCAGAGTTCGGATGGTATATCAGAGGATTGCGTGAGAAAGAGGGAATGAATCTTTCGAGGCTGGCACAATTATCCGGAGTATCCCACCCTTACCTTTCACAGATAGAAAACGGTAAGCTTAAGGGCTTTCCATCTCCAGATATCCTTAAAAAGATAAGCGGGCCCTTAGGAGTTTCTCCCGAAGAGCTCATGTTTCGGGCGGGTCATATTATTGGATCATCTACTGGACAAACAGCAGAAGCAACCGGCACCGAGCTGCTGCTCCGGGCGATCAGGAAGCTGACTGCCGAAGGGAAGTCATGGGGAGAGATCGGGAAGATGGCGCTCGATCATGCACAGCTTGTGCACAGCATGGCTCCTCAGCGAGCTCCGAACAATTAATGAGCAGGTGGTGGAATGGCAAGTCCACAGATCGACCACGGCTATACGAGAATAGCGAATGAGATCCTTGATCAGACGATGAAGCGGAAGTTCAACGGAACGCAGCTGAGTTTGCTGATGGCGATATGGCGGAACACCTATGGATTCCAGCGGAAAGAACATGAGATGTCGATCCGATTCTTGGCGGAGGCTATTGGAGCCCATCGAAACCAGGTAGATCGCGAGCTTACAAATCTGGTCGAGAGGCACGTCATCATCGTTGTCTCGACAGGAAAACGTGGGTCCCGAGTGCTTCGCTTTAACAAAAACCATGAAGAATGGATCGACTGTCACCTAAATAGCGGACTGTCCGCTAAAACGGTGACAGAACTGTCACCCAGGAAGGTGACAGAACATACCGCTAATCCGCGGACAAAGAAAGAAAGAATTAAAAAAAGAAATAAAGAAACTCGTCCCACTAAAAAGTATGACGAGGACAGCACTTATTACAAAATGGCCTCTTACTTTCACGACAAGGTCCGAGCTGTCGCTAAAGCGGAAGGGCTTGGACACCTAATCATAAAGGCAAATCTCCAATCCTGGGCAGACCAGATGCGCTTGCTAGTGGAGAACGATGAGGTCGAAAAGCGGCTTGCTCGAGATGTGATGGATTGGGTAGTAACCGACTCATTCTGGAAGACAAACATACTGAGCGCTAAGAAGCTGCGAGATAAATTTCCGGAGCTGGCGCTGAAGATGAAGGCAACAGGAAAACAGGGCAGCGGCCGGCAGAACAACCAGATGTCACAGAATGAAAAGCTCATGCGAGAGATCGAGGAGGAAATGGCCCGTGAACAGAGCGGAGCTGAAGAAGCTTTTTCTTATCATCAACAACTGTTACCAGAACTTCCAAATGGACGCCGTTAAGACGGAAATCTGGCTGAACCTCTTGCAGGACTTGCCGTTTGAGCGAGCCTCGAGCAATCTGCGGGAACATATTCGAACCAACGCCTTCGTTCCGACACCGGCGGACATCATCGGTCAGAAAGATCCGGAAGCCTTCACGGACTATAACCGAATGCGTCTGGAGACGGCGGAAAGGAAGGCAGAACTACAAGAGTGGAAGCAGCTGGCGATCGACTGCCCGGACCGTCTCCTGTTGAAAGGCGGGGACAACAAGTGATCGAACTGCAGCATCTCACAAGCATTGAAGCAGAGCAGGCAGTGCTCGGTTCCATCCTGCTGGAGCCCGGTAGACTCGATGAATGCCCCAACCAGCCAGAGGAATTTTCGGACGGCCGGCACCAGAAGATCATGGAGTACATGCGGTATCTGAACGACATCGGCAAGCCGGTCGACATCCTGGTTATGGCTGAACAGGCCGGCAAGGACATTAGCAAGGTCGGCGGCCTAACCTACCTCATGCAACTCCGTGAGAGCGTTCCTAGCGCCGCGAACATGGCTCATTACCAAAGCATAGTCCGCGAGCTCTACGTCCAAAGGAGAACCGCTGAAACGCTCAGAGAGCACGCCATAGCGGGAAGTCAGATCGGCGTGGATGCCAAGGAGACACTTCACAAAGCCAGGGAAGCCCTTGACGAAATAGCAGCCATGTCTGAGCCGACCACCGGGGGCTTTCGGAAGATGTCGGAGGTGCTGGATGGTCATGAAAAGGAGATCATCCGCAGGCGAAATCAGCAAGGTGTCACCGGGGCCAAGACTGCGAGCAAGGAACTGAATGAATTGACGAGCGGGCATCAGCGCGGGGATCTGGAAATCATAGCTGCGCGGCCAAGTATGGGAAAAACGGCCTATGTGGTCAATGACATGATTGCGACGGCCCGCGGTGGCCGGCCGGCAGCTCTCTTCTCTATCGAAATGCCAGACAAGCAAATCTCCGAGCGGGCAGCCTGTGCAATAGGCAACGTGGACAGCGGAAAACTTCGGACCGGACAATTCTCAGATTCTGATTGGGAGCGCTGGACCTACGCAACCGAAGAACTGGAGCGACTACCCATCTTCATCTCTGATGCTGCCGGAATCACGCTGCAGGAGATTGACTCCGAGGTTAAGCGGCTTGTCAAAGTTTATCCGGGAATCGTGATCTACGTGGATTTCCTGCAGCTGGTCAACCCAGGCAGAAAGTTCACCAAACCGAACGAAGGTGTCTCTTACGTTTCCAAGGGCCTCAAGCAGGTTGCCCGGAAACACAACGTGCCGGTCGTTGCGATCTCTGCTGTTGGCCGGGACTGCGAGAAGCGCCAGGACAAGCGGCCGATGATGTCGGACCTACGGGAGTCCGGATCGATCGAATCGGATGCGGACATTGTGCTCTTCCTGTACCGGGACGAATACTACGACCCCAACACCTCCAAGCCTGGAATCGTGGAACTGATTCTTGCGAAGGGACGAAACGTTGGAACCGGGATAGTGGAAATGGTCTTCAACAAGCGGACAGGCCGTTTCCTGGACATTGATCACACCAAGAAAGAGGGTGGTGAGCATAAGCGGAAAGCAAATCCAGAGCGAAGATGAGTACAAAAAAGCGTTGGACTGGCTGGTCCTAACGGCTGCCGAACTGGCTGATCCACTGAAGGACATGCCTCCTGAAGAGCGGCAGAAGAAACGGCTCATCTATGACCGGACTTCCGAACTGGTGACGAGATACCGCCGAGGCGAGTTGGTACGAGATTTCCCGGGGCTTCGCAAGATATACGCGGAGATCGGCTATAGCTTCAACGAGCCGGCTGTGAGAGAACCAGCGGTTACGCCTCCCGCGCAGCAGCCAGAACCGGAACCAACACCTACGTTACCGCAGCAGCCGACAAAGCAAAGCAAGCTAGCCGATTGGCTGGATGATGATTAATTTTTTCATCGGGCAATAAAAGGAGCGATTCAATTGGCATTTATCCCATATAGCAACGATTCGAGAGCCCAGGTAGCCCTTACCGTCGATAAGATGGGCCGGATTCAATTAAGCGCAGGACTCCGCCGCAAGCTTGGTTGCGAGAACGAAGAAATCGAGTTGATCTTGTTTTTCGAGCAAGAGACAAGGCGGATAGGAATTACGAAAGAGTATCCAGGCAAAATCAAGCCATTCCGGTTCGACGCTGATCGCGGTTATAGCAGTGTGGAGAAATTCCTGAAAGAAAACGACATTGAATACCGCGAAGGATCTGTTCGTTACTTCTACGATGGCACATACGGCGGAGTTATGGCGTTCAAAGCAGCTCAGGAATACAAAGAGCCAGTCAAAACGTCGTTGCGGCAGGAGAAAAACGGGAATTTGGAAAGGGTGTAGTGAACAGAATGCCTCTGATTAAATCGGATAACGTGAATCTGGTGCCGGAACCTCTCATGATTCCCATCCAAATTCCGATTCTTGACACATTCCACAACGCTCGCAAGAAGGCGGAGAAGCTGCTTGAAGAACTGGACGAGCTCACGGCTGAGGCATGCGCCGAACTGGTTGACATCGACCATCTGCTCGAAGAATTTTACGATGTTGCCCAGGTGATTGCAGGCTTGCTCCTAGCTCGATTCAAGGAAAAGGTCTCCTTCGAGGATGCAGTACAGCTGACCAGAATCACTATGATGGATGCCAGCGCAAAACACCTAGACAAGATGGAGCACCGAGCCGTTGAACGCGGTTGGATGATCGCTCATGAGTGACGAATGGCGCCGGCAACGAATGCTCGAGATTTACGAGAGCTTGGACTGGAACTTCCACCATCACTTGCGGCAGGCCGACAGCATAGCCCGAACGATGATGAGCGAGATGTCTGTGCTCGGTGTTCCGACCAGTATGTACGTACCATTCATGCAAGAGAAGTTCCTTGAAATCCTACAGAAAATCAACGCGGAAGCAGGAAGGACTCACAACTAGTCAGGCCGATAGAGTTAGCGTCGAAATGCCTAATGAATCATTATCATAATTACTCTCAGAAACGAGGTGGGGGCGTGTACTCCAGCGAGGAAAAGGAAACAACCTGTGTTTTTGACTATGAAGCAGGGGCCTGGACGATCTACTCTTGCGTTCCGACTCATATGACCAAGCTGCTGAAAGTGGCGGGTGAACCGTTCTGGAAGGAAGAGGAGCCCGGTGCCAACGGTGAACCGAGAATGGTGGCCGGAAAGTGGAAGCTTGGTCCGAAGCAAGTCCGTTTCGCTTCTCCACCCAGCGAGCGCGACTATAGCGAAGCAGCCGAACGCATGCGTCAGTTACATGCAAAGAAGAAAGAGAAAGCTGAGGAAGACGAAACATGAAATGCAGATACCCAGGCTGCTATCAGCCATCTACTAAGTCGTGGGCTCTAGTTGAATTGTGCGATGAACACCAAGGCGACATCCGGCGCGAGACGGACAAGTACTATCGGTCGAGCGGAGGTGTAAAGCAAGAGGGCCGCATCAACTATTTGAAAATTGCTGAGCTGATCCCATGGTCACGCAGAGACTGAAAGGAGACGGCATATGAGATTCGTAGGAATCGACCCAAGCACAAAGACTGGGTTCGTGGCGCTGGATGAAGCGGGAAACGTGCTGCGGGAGAAGGAACTGACCGGCGTAGGCAGCGCGGACCCGAGGCGAATGGTCACTATGATCGACGAGATCATGGTACACCTGCAGCCGGAAGACGTTGTCTGCATTGAAGGGTTCGGCTTTGCCTCCCAGCAGGCCGTTCAAAACGGCGGGATCGGTTGGGGCATTCGGATGGCGATGTTCCGGCGAGGTTGGAAGTATACCGAAATTGCCCCCAACACCCTTAAGAGTTTTATAGGGTGCACCGGATGGACCGGGGAGAAAGGCAACAAAACAAGGCTTAAGGGCAAGGCCAAAAAGCAAGAAGTCCTGGACGCTGTCGAGTCACTGTATGGGTATCGACACAGCAGCGACAACGTGACAGACGCCTATGTGTTAGCGCAGATAGCCCGGGCAATGCATAAACGCGGACTCATTCTTCCTAATCAACAAGAGATTGTTGCAAACATCCTAGGCGTAACCAAGACAGTGAAAAAAACAAAGAAGACCAAGGTGTCATGAGAAGCAGCCTGCTCCGCTATCGGATCTCTGAGGGCGGCAGGATGCTGGGAGAGGTGTTCGTTACCTCCTCCGCTTTTATCGAAGAACGCGGCCATGGCGCTGCTCTGAAATGCGAGCGATTCCCAACCAAAAAGGAGAAGATGCCCAATGAATACACCCATCAGCGTACTGTTCAAGTCCATGCAGAAAGACGACAAGAAAGAGATTCTCAAGTTCGAAATCAAGGGTACTGAGGACGGGGAAGCGGAAAACGGCCTGTTCGTCCTCTCCGGCAGCATTGTAATTCTGAGCATGAAGGCCGGCGGCACCGACGTATGCGGCGACCTGACGGCCGAGTTCGTGAGCATGCAGCGCGACAGTAAGAAGACCGTTATGAAGTTCGGCGTGAAAGGCGACAGCGAGGAGAAGGCCCAGCAGCTCTACAGGTTCGCCGGCCGGAACGTGGAACTCAGCGTCAAACCTTCCCAGATGACCATTGAAGAGTTCCGGGAAGAGGAGCATGACGGCATCAACTACACGGTCGAAAAGGACGGCTCCGTGCACGCCGATCCGAATCAGGTGAATCTCGAGCAGGCGCTGGCTGAGAAAGAAGCGGCCGCCGGGCAAGAGGAGACTGCAGCCGGGGAAGAGGCGGGAGAGCCGGCGTCAGAAGATTCACCGGCACCGGAGAGTAAGCCGAGAAGAACCCGCGGGGGCCGGAAGAGGGAAGAACCGGCTACGGCAGATGAGGAAGAGCTGCCTCCGATGCCTGTCAGCGACGACGACCTGCCGTTCTGATGAAGAGGGGCGACAAGCTTATAGCAACTGTGGAGAAGGCCAGAGACGGCCTTCCCACGGTTCTGATGGTGGCCGGAAAGCGGTATGTGCTGGACGTGCAGCGAGGGAAGCGGCCGATTGCGCCGCCGGCGCGGTTGAAATAATAGCCCGGGCCCGTCAGGGACTTGGGATTAGGAGGAAAGCCAATGACATACGGTGACATGATTCAGCGTGAAATCAAAGAAGGTGCCGTCTACGTTTACGGAAAGAACCAGATCCGCAAGGTGGAGGGGATTCGTCACACTTACCTGGGAGTGTCAGTGATCAGCCGGAACAAGACGAAGGCCGGCTGGGGTTACCGGATCACAACGTTATTGCCCACTTTCGTAAAGAACGCCAAACGCGAGATTCCTGATTTTGAGGATGGTCAGGATGTACCTATGGAGCAAAAGTTTGAAGTAGGAGATATGGTCAAGCACACACTCCATCCTGAGTGGGAACCAACAAAAATTAGCAGGATTTCATCAAGTGGAAAATCGGCCGTCGTGAAATTTCCAAGACACTACGGATATTACTTGATCAAGCACCTTCTTAAAGTGAATGTATCTGAATGAATATTGAGGATCATGGGAGGAATGAGGATGCAAGCAGGAGACAAAGTACTGCATAAAAAGAACAAACATTGGGGACCGGGCGAGGTTTTGGGATGTTCAAAATCTGGGCAACGCGTGAAAGTTCGATGGGCAGGATATTTTGCAGGCTGGCATAGTTACTGCAAACCGGAAAGCTTGCTGCTAGACAAGAAAGCCTAAATCGTCTCGAAAGGATGGATTTACTTGATAAAGGAAATCAGCTTTGGAAGAGTGGAGTGGAAATCTGAAAAGAAAGTTCTTGAAACGAGCGGTTACCGTTCAGCGAATTACTGGCAGACGCATGCTCAGATCAGTGCGGATGAGCTGCGCAAGTTCGCAACGACCGGCAAAATCGAGGCGATCCGTGTTTGGATAGATGGCACCACAAAGCTGTATTACCCGAAGAAGTCCGTCGATGCTGCTATGAAACTCGGCCGGCGAGTGCAATCTTAACACCGTAAAAACAGCACAGGGGCGAGCCGATCGCCCTTCTTATTAGGGGGTGAAACCAGTGCAACAGTCATTCGAGCTCCCGGAGCTGGATCGGAAGAAGACGCAGCGGGCTGTAGAGGCGGCGCTGGAGAAGTACCGGATATTTAAGACGATGCCGTTTGAGGAGAAGGAAGCCACGATCACGGCTGGTTATCAAGAACGGTTTCACGGCCCCACCAATGTAACCAGCGACCAGACTGCGGAGATCGCGATATACAACACTTTTATCCCGGCCATGAGAAAAGAGTACTGCGAGAAGGTCGAGCGCTCTGTAAACAAGCTCTACCCGCGAGAGCGCCTGCTGATCACGGAGAGATACATGAAGGATGAGCTCATGACTGATCTGAAAATGTACTCGTTCGTTTTTAATCCTCCGATCAGCAAGGACACCTATGCAAAGATCCGCTGGATGGCTTTCTACAGCCTCGCATTTAACTTTGACTACTACCGGATCGTGAACATTACGGAGCTGGTCAAGACCCGAACTTCCGAGTAACATGCTGCCGGACGAAACGGAATAGACTATAGAACACTGAGCTGGAGGGGAGGCCACATGGAGTGTCCGAAGACTGAGGAAGAAGTGAAGGCGGTCGACATTCGTGACCAAGTAAGTGTGTACTATACGAGCAGGAACGGGACGAAGATCGGACTTATATTTCAAGAAGATCCAGACGCCTGGGCAAGATTGCACAGGACGATGGCAGAGTTTATATTGAAAAAGGAAAAGATCAAACAACAAAAAGCAGCAGCCGCCCAGGAAGAATAGGCGGCTGCTTTTTCATTATATTCCGGCGGGGTAGTAACCCATCGGATCACTGCGCTCAATAACAAAATATGGGGTTCTCGCTGACTCTACGCCATTAACAACTTCTACAATTTCATTCCTAATAAAATCGTAATAAAATATGAGTGTAATTTTGTTTGATTCAATCCTAGTGCCGCCGGGAAACGCCGGACAATCAGTCACTGCGAATTTTGTTGATGTTAGGTCAAATCTTTCTTCAAGGAACCGAAACACCTTTTCCTTTGCTTTCACGGATAAACCTCCTTAGATTATTTGGTGTTGTGAGTATATGAACGACGAGCTGATTATCGCGCATACGAACGAATCGGAATACCGTTCATTCATCTCGAACAAGAAGAACGAGGCGCTGCAGTCGCGGATGATCGTCATGCCGATCCCCTATAACCTCAAAGTAACCGAAGAAGAGAAGATCTACGGCAAGCTCATTCAGCAAAGCGACATGAAGCACGTGCATATCGCCCCCCATTCGCTACGGTCCGCAGCGATCTTCTCCATTCTGACGCGTCTGAAGGAGTCCAAAAAGCAGGGAATGGATCTCGTCAAGAAGATGCGCATGTACGACGGCGAGGCGGTGGAGGGCTACAAGGAGAACGATCTGAAGGAGATGCAGAGCGAGTTCGTCGAGGAAGGGATGTCCGGCGTCGACCCGCGCTATGTCATCAACCGGATCTCGAGCGCGCTCATCCGGCAGGATCTGTCCTGCATCAACGCGCTGGACGTTCTCCGGGCAATCAAGGAAGGGCTCGACCAGCATCCGTCGATCACCAAGGAGGAGAGGGAGCGCTACCTCAACTTCATCTCGGTCGCTCGGAAGGAATACGACGAGCTGGCCAAGAAGGAGATTCAGAAGGCGTTCGTCTACTCGTTCGAGGAATCCGCCAAGACGCTGTTCGAAAATTACCTCGACAACATCGAGGCGTACTGCAACTGGTCCAAGATCAAAGACCCTCTCACCGGCGAGACGGTCGATCCCGACGAGCGGCTCATGCGCTCGATCGAGGAGCAGATCGGCATCTCGGAGAACGCCAAGAAGGCGTTCCGCGAGGAGATTCTCATCCGGATGTCGTCCTATTCCCGCAAGGGCAAGAAGTTCGAGTATCACACTCATGAACGGCTGAGGGAAGCGATCGAGAAGAAGCTCTTCGCCGATCTGAAGGACATCGTCAAGATTACGACGTCGACCAAGACGCCGGATGCCACGCAGCTCAAACGGATCAACGAAGTGACGCGCCGCCTCATCGACCATAACGGTTACTGCCCGGTCTGCGCGAACGAGCTGCTCAAGTATGTAGGAAGCCTGCTTAACCGCTGAGTGCCGGCGCCCGTCCCCTGGACGACAGAGCCGAACACCCCCGACAAAATGCCTGCTTCGGCCAGCCTCTGCTGCCGAAGCAGGCATTTTTGTGTTTATTGTCGAACAAGAATGTCACAAACGAGGAGGACCGGGCGTTATATAGGCAGAACGCAACAAAGGAGGGGCTTATGGAAGCGCACGAACAAGAGGAGTGGCTCCGGCGGGCGCAGCAAGGGGAGCCGGACGCCTTTGGTCCGCTCATTCACGCCTGGCAGCAGAAGCTGTTCGCGTACTGCTATTACCTGCTCGGCAACCGCCAGGACGCGGAGGACGCTGTGCAGGAGGCCTTTATCCGCGCCTACCGGAGTCTGGCCGCGTACAGCCACGACCGGTCGTTCCAGGCGTGGCTGTACCGGATCGCCGGCAATTATTGCCTGGACCTGCTGCGGCGCCGGAAGCGCTGGAGCGCGCTTCTGCCGATGCTAAGACCGGCAGAACAGGAGAGGAGCGCGGAGGAGGCGTATGCGGAGGGGGGAGCCGGTGCGGTGATGGACATGCTCCGCCCGCTCGCGCCGGAAGACAGGCAGCTCGTCATCCTGCATGTGCTGCAGGAGCAGCCGTTCGAGGACATTGCCCTCTGTCTGGACCGCAAGCCGGCGGCACTGCGCAAGCGGTATGAACGGCTGCGGAAGAAGCTGGGGAAGAGAAGAAGCCTGGAGGAGGAGAAGGAGTATGAAGCCCACTCGATCCGAGTTTGAGAAGAGAGCGGCGGAATGGAGAGAGGTCCGGCTGCCGCGCATCGATGTCAGCCGCGCGGTGCTGGAGGCGATTCGTGAGCCTGGAGAGAGCCGGCCGGGCTCAGCAGCCGAAAGGCGGCAGACCCGGCGCTTCTCAAGGAGCAGGAGAATCGGAGTGATGACGGCCGCCCTCTTCTTCCTCGTCGCGTTGACCGTCGGTGCGTCCGTCCTGCCGATCCATTGGGAGGGAGGCGTCTTCACCATCGAGAACGACGGCGGCCGCAACGCCCGCATCGACGCGTGGAAAGAGAAGCTGTTCGGCCCGGAGCCGAGTTACCGGGATCAGATCGAAGATGTGCTGCGCACCGGCAGGAACATGGAGAAGGCCGTTACGCTGGAGGAGGCGGAGCGTACATATCCATTCCCGCTGCTTCGCCCGTCCGCGGCAGAGAATCGGTATCAGCCGGTCCGGACGGCCGGCGCCTGGATGAACGTCGTCCAGCAGGAGAAAGGCCAGCCGGACCGGGTGGTTGGGCATAATCCGGTGCTGCATGACTTCTATGAGCTGGCGGATGGCCGTTGGGCGGTTGTCACCCAGAGCGTGGACGAAGCGGCGACGAGGCATGCGGCAGAGGGCGGCAGCCGGAGCGGCACCTTCGTCGGCAGCTGGGAGCAGGTGGACTGGAGCGGCCGGGCGCTCGCCATGTATATCCAGGACGCGAAGCAGAACCGCCTCGTGCTCGAATACAAGACGGCGAGCGGCCAGATGCTGGACGTCCGCTTGATCGGCACGGCCTCCCGGGAGGAACTGATCGCGCTCGCGGAAGCATATATCGGCAAGCGGAATTGATACAGGACCTATTTGGGGAGAGGGAGGCTCTATCGCAGCAAGCAGCCGTCCCGGGCGAAGCTCCCGGTGCACGGGGTTCGGCGTCATAAGGCGGTGGTGAACCACCAAAAGGAGCGGGCCATGGCGGCCCGCTCCTTTCGGCGGCCGCTTCTAACGGCCGCCGTTCTACTTCTCGCTCGCGGACGGGTCATTGTCCGGGTCGTAGGCGATCAGGATGATGTCCTGCTGCGTATCCGCCCGCATTTCTTCTTCCATCCGCTGAAGCCTGGCGATCTGCTCCCCAGTCAGCTCGGCCGGTCGGTAGTCCACATTGCCACCTCCTCTTTGCCGGCTAGTATCGGCTTTCGGAACGGGGTTCATTCCTAGCTTCTCTGCTCTCGCCGTCTATGCCAATATGCCCGGAGTATCCGGCATAACCCGGGAGCCGAGCTCTTACGGGCGGCGGCCCCGAGGATGGCCCGGTCTATGGCGACAAACGGGAGAAAGGTGGGAATGACGTCAAATTATCATGCCGCTTATGACCTGGGCTATGGAAATTTGGTTGGTTTGGACCGGTTGGAGTATGATAAAGAGAGCATAACCCTGGAATATGGGTATATCTTGGGGAGGGCGCGAGGCCGTCCCCGATTCGGTTCCCCTATAGAAAGAAGGCAGGCATCATGAGCTACATCAAGCAGGGCACCGCCTTGTTCCGCCGGACGAACATCGCTTTGTTCGCCGGCGGCTTCACCACGTTCGCCGTATTGTACAGCACCCAGCCCCTCCTCCCGGTATTCGCGCAAGAGTTCGGCCTGACTCCAGCTGTCGCCAGCCTGTCGCTATCGGTCGTCACCATCGCCCTTGCGGTCAGCATGCTGCTCGCCGGCTCGCTGTCGGAGGCATGGGGCCGCAAGCCGGTCATGCTGGTAGCGCTGTTCGCCGTCTCCCTCATGACGCTGCTGACAGCGGCCAGCCCGACCTATCCCGTCCTGCTGGCGTTCCGCATCCTGCAGGGAATTATTCTGTCGGGGGTGCCGGCTATCGCCATGGCTTACCTCGGGGAGGAGGTTGAGGCAGGGAGTCTCGGTGTTGCGATGGGGCTCTACATAAGCGGCAATTCGGTCGGAGGCATGGCCGGACGTATCGTCACCGGGACGCTCACCGACCTGTGGGGGTGGCGGACCGCCATCGTCGGCATCGGGCTTCTAGGCGTGGCGGCAAGCGTCGTCTTTTGGCTGCTGCTGCCGCCTTCGCGCCATTTCGAGCCCCGGCCGCTGAAGCTGCTGCCGCTCGTGCGTTCCCTCGCTTCCCTGTGCCGGGATGTGCGCCTCTTGTGCCTGTACGGCGTCGGCTTCCTGCTGATGGGCAGCTTCGTGACGCTGTACAACTACATCGGCTTTCAGCTGCTCGCGCCGCCATATTCGCTCAGCCAGACCCTTGTCGGCTGGATCTTCCTCGTCTATATCGTCGGCACCTTCAGCTCGGCGTGGATGGGCAAACAGGCGGACCGGCACGGCCGTCCCCGGGTGCTGGCCATCGCGCTGCTGCTGTTGTTCGCCGGCGCCTGCCTGACGCTGGAGACGGACCTGCTTCTGAAGCTGGCGGGGATCGCCGTCTTCACCTTCGGCTTCTTCGGTGGGCATTCGATCGCGAGCGGCTGGGTCGGCCGGCTCGCCGACCACGACAAGGCCCAGGCGTCTTCCCTCTATCTGTTCTTCTACTACGCCGGCTCGAGCGTCGGAGGCACGGCAGGCGGTTCTCTCTGGTCGGCCTTCGGCTGGCACGGAATCGTCGCCATGATCGCCTGCTTCCTGTTCGCTGCGCTGCTGCTCTCGCTTCGGCTCACCGTCCTGACGCGCCGGGCCGAGACGGCGCCGCGCGAAATCTAGGACAAGCCGACGCTCAGCCTAACATTCTACGCCAGCCATCAAGAGAAAGGAGGCAGCCGGATGGAGCTCTTCCTCACCGTGCTTCTGCTCATTGTGCTGATCGGCATCTCGAACCTGCTGAACCGGTTCGTTCCGTTCGTGCCGATCCCTATCTTCCAGATCGCGCTCGGCGCAGCCGCCGTGCTGCTGCCGTTCGGCATTCATCTTGAGCTGGAGCCGGAGCTGTTTTTCATCCTGTTTATCGCCCCGCTTCTGTTCAATGACGGCAAACGGACGCCGCGCCAGGAGCTGTGGCACCTGCGAACGCCTATCCTGCTGCTTGCGCTCGGTCTCGTGTTCGTAACCGTGCTCGTGGGAGGCTACGCCATCCACTGGCTTATTCCGTCCATCCCGCTGCCGGCCGCGTTCGCGCTGGCGGGCATTCTGTCTCCGACGGACCCGGTCGCCGTAGGTGCGCTGGCGGGGCGGGTTCGGCTGCCCAAGTCGATCTTGCGGCTGCTGGAGGGCGAAGCGCTCATGAACGATGCTTCCGGCCTGGTGGCGTTCCGGTTCGCCATCGCGGCCATGGTCACCGGGGCTTTCTCGCTGGCCGACGTAGCCATCAGCTTCGTCAAGATCTCGCTCGGCGGCCTTGCCTGCGGGGTCATTCTATCGTACTTCCTCATCCGGCTGCGGATCTTCATCCGTCGCCTCGGCATGGAGGACGTCACCATCCATATGCTGATCCAGATTCTGACGCCGTTTCTTATCTTCCTCGTTACCGAGGAGCTCGGCCTGTCCGGGATTCTGGCGGTGGTCGCGGGCGGCATTGTCCATGCCATCCGGGACGACCGCGCGGAATCGTCCATGGCCAAGCTGCAAATTGTCTCGAACAGCACCTGGACGGTTATTCTGTTCCTGCTGAACGGTCTCGTCTTCGTCCTGCTCGGCATGCAGCTGCCGGATGTGGCGGAGGTGATCGTCGAGAATGAGGCGATCAGCACGCTGCTCGCGCTCGGTTATGTGGTCGTGATCTCGGCACTCCTCCTGCTGCTGCGGTTCATCTGGGTGTATGTCTTCTGGAGCGGCTCCTGGGCGCTCGGCAAGGGCGAGACGCAGGAACGGCCGCGGCTCCAGACCGCGAGTGTAACCTCGCTGGCGGGTGTCCGCGGCGCGGTTACGTTGGCGGGCGCCTTCTCCATCCCGTACGCGCTGATGGACGGCAGCCCGTTCCCGGAGCGCGACCTCATCATCTTCCTGTCGGCAGGCGTTATCCTGTTCACCCTCATTCTCGCGAGCGTGGTCCTTCCGCTCTTGTCCAAAGGGAAGTCGTCTGCGGATCAGGATCGGGGCCGAAAGCTGCAGGAGGCCAAGCTCAACATTTTGGCGGCAGGCGCCCAGGCGGTCCGCGACGAGATGACCGACGCCAACCGCGCTGCCGCGCTCGCCGTGCTGTCGGACTTCAACCGGCTCGTGCGAGAGGTCCGCAACGAGGAGCGGGAAGGAACCTTCGGTTTCCGCTCCCGCCGCCGCGAGCTGGAGATCCGCAAGCTCGCTCTCATGGCAGAGAGGAAGAAGACGCATCTGCTGCTTGAGGAAGGCAAGCTTTCCCGCGAGCAGTTCTACGCCATCCGGGAGACGCTCAATTACAAGGAGCGGGCGCTCGCCAACCGGATCCGGCTGCGGCTGACGCTGCCGCTCATCATTTTGCTGCGCCGGGCGGCCCGGCTGTTCTCACGCAGCGGCAAGCTCCGCCGGCTCCCGGCCGAGGAGGCGGTGCGTCTTCGGGATATCCGCATTCAGCTCGCCCAGGCGGCCATCGCGGCGATCGGAGAGAACATCACGGACGACAACCGCAACGAATCGCTTACGGTCATCGCCGACTATAACGAGATGATCGGCCGGCTGCGGATCGGCCCGGACCGGCAGCCGCGCGACGAGCGGTTCCGCAAGCAGAAGCGCGAGCTGCAGTACAAGGCGATCCAGACGGAGCGTGACGAAGTGCAGGCGTTGTTCGAGAACGGGGACATCAGCCGCGAGATCGTGCGGGAGCTCCGCCAGCATATCCTCTACACGGAGACAGCGATGTTCGGTGTGGAAGAGGGAGAATAGCGGCTGAGCCGCGAACGCATAGAGAACGGCATGCAAAAAGACCGGGCGGTCAACCGCCGGGTCTTTTTATTGCGAGCGGGCGATGCGCCCCCGTGTCCTGAGGAGAGATTCGGCCACTTTTGGGAATGGAAGGCCGCCCGCGATTTCCCTAATTTTATTTAGGGAAAGCACCCTATCAAATTTATTTAGATAAGTTTAATGCAGCTTCCGATACATAGAAATCTTTTGTGTTATAAACGGTTATCCCTTCAAGTGTCTTAGTGTAAGTCTTTTTGTTTTGCGTAACATAGGCAACGTTTTTATTAACAGGCAGTTCAATCTTGATATTTTGTTTTTCAGCAATAAATATTGGGTTTTTCTCATCCGTTACATCGATACGAGTCTCATACCCTTTTTTCTCATAGGACTCTCTCGCATTGACAAATAGTTTGTCCGTTGTTTTATTCAGATCAAAACCTAAGAATTCAGCCATCGATTTCGCGATGTCCGTGTTTTCTACCAATCCATATGGTCTGGATGGACCATAAGCGTAAAGGAAGACATCTTCTCCGGTATGACCACCGGTAGTAAAACCAATATTCGCACGATTTGCGAGCATTTTCGTCATATCAGCTTGTAAAGATTTCGATGCTCTTAGAGCTTCGATTTCCGTTGCTGTTAGGTTATCCAAACCATATAATTCCGCTACTTCTTTCATATTAGAGCGATCGGCCTTTAATTGCTTTAAAGCACCTTCGATTGTCATCGAAGCTTTCTTTAAAGGATCAACATAAGCAGAAACCGGTGTTTCGGGGTACTTGGAGTTCGTGTTTACATTGCCCATCGTAATCCCGCTGTTTCCGTGATCACTAACTGCGATAACCATTGTATTTCCATCTTTTTTCGCAAATTCTAAAGCTTCGTTTACCGCATCATCAAAAGCCAATACATCACTAATGATTCCGATTGTATCATTTGCGTGTGCTGCCCAGTCTACTTTACTCCCTTCTACAAATAGGAAGAAACCTTTTTCATTTTTGGAGAGGGTATCGATGGCTTTTTTCGTCATTTCAGCAAGGGATGGTTCATTATTATTCGTTACTTTACGGTCAAAATCATAGGCTAGAGCGGAAGGAGCAAAGGATCCCCAAATTTTATTTGATTTTGTTTTTAAAAGCTCATCACGTGTTTCTACAAATTCATATCCTTTAGAATCAAGTACTTTTGTTAAATCTTCACCGTCAACTCGGGAGTTCTTTGTTGTGCCTGGTAATAGAGATTCTTTTCCTCCGCCGAGAACAACATCGATTTCCTGATAAACCTGTTGCTCGGCAATATCTTGGTAATTGCTGCGATGGGCTGCGTGAGAAGAGAAGCCTGCTGGAGTTGCATGTTGAATTTCAGAAGTAGAAATGATACCTGTCGACTTTCCTAATAGCTTCGCGCCCTCTAATACGTTTGCAACCGGTTTATAAGCATCTTCAGGATTAACGGGGTCGACACCAGGTGTATTCACTATTTTAGGAAGAAGCCCAATAATTTTATCATTACTTTTATGCCCGGTTGCTAAGGCGGTTGCCGCTGGTGCAGAATCGGTAATCGCTGATTCGGCAGAATGCGTACGCACTCCTCCAATAACGATTTCATCCATGGCAAGGTTCTCACCTTTGTACCATCTCGCTAAAGATGTGGCACCTGCACTAGTTCCATCCATCACCATCATAATAACATTGGTAGGTTCATTCTTCTTGCTCTTTGCTTCTGTGATACTATTGTACCCTACAGAACCTAAAGAAAAAGTTACAGCAGCAGCCATCGTTATTGCGACTGCTTTCTTATTCAAAATCCGATTCATAATATACTCCCTCTCTAAGTGAAAGTATTGAACTCAAATGTATAATAGAGGGGAAATGTTAATTCGAGTAGATTTTTAAGTAAAGGTTTTATAAAGAATTTTTTTAAAAACGGTCGTCTGATAGGATGAATCAATTGGATGGACCGGGGCTTTGACGCTCCCGGCGTTCTCAATCCTCCGGGCTGCGTGCGCCGAAACCGCCGCCGTCCGGCTGCGATTGCTGCTGATGAAGCAGAAACTGCCTGCCGTATTCGCCGTGCTGGTGTATGCTTGCGTGCTCGATTTGGACCGTCGAGTGGGTGATGCCGTAGCGGGTTCGGAGCATCTCGTTCATCGCAAGGATGACGCAGAACGGCTGGATGTCCCGGCGGATGAACACATGGGCGGACAGAGAGTAATGGTCCGTCGAGATCGCCCACAAATGCAGCTCGTGGACATCCTGCACGCCTTCAATTTCGCCCATGCGTGCCCGGACCTCGTTCAGGTCGAACTTCCGGGGAACGGATTCCATCAGAATGAGGTAGGATTCACGGATGATGCGGCTGCCTCCCACAAGGAGGATGCCCCCGATCACGATGCTGATGAGCGGATCGAAGACGAGCCAGCCGGTATAGAAGATCAGCACCGCCGAGACGATGACGCCGATGGAGCTGAGCAGGTCGCCGATGAAATGCCACAGCGCGCTCTGCACGTTGAGATTGTCTTCTTCCTTCATGCTTCGGCTGAGGACGAATGTCAGCACGATGTTCACCACAAGACCAATGACCGCGATGATGAGCATCAGCTGGAAATGAATCTCCTCAGGGTGCAGAAAGCGCCGGATTCCTTCTGCGAAGATGCCGACTGCGATCACCGCTAGCGCGAGTCCGTTCAGGAACGAAGCGATAATCTCAAAACGCAAATAGCCGAACGTATAGCGCGCGTCCGGTTCCCGCCTGGCCAGGTAGATCGCGGTCATGCTGAGGCCGAGGGCGAGGACGTCCGAGACCATGTGGGCGGAGTCAGAGATCAGGGCAAGCGAGTTGCTCAAGATGCCTCCGATTAACTCAACGATCGTGAAGAACAGCGTCAACACGAGCGTCACCCATAATGCCCGGCGGGAGGCCGTCTGTTCCTTGCGGTGATTCAGATGATGATAATCGTACATGCTTGCGCGCCTCCTCCTCGATGCCTTTCGTATGCCCCGCCTGCCCAAAAGTATGCAAAGCTCCTGCGGAGCCGCGGGCCGTCCGTCTCCCCCGCCGGGCTTTGGGGGACAGCGAACGGCCTGGTTTCTCCCAGCCGTCCGCCGGGTAATGGTTGGTAACCCCAACCAAACCGGGGAGAGAGGAGGCGGTGGCGCATGACGGCCGCGATTACGGGTATAGGCTTGTTCTGCATCGGCAATTTGCTAATTCTTATGGCGTATTCATTGGAAGAGCGGCATCCTCACGCCGCCGCATACAGCCGCTTTCTCGGCATGGTCGCCGCTATCTTGGCCGCCATGTATCTGCTCGCCCTGCTGTACTTTAGCTTGTTCGGAGATTGACCGCCCTGCTAGGCATGACCGCTTCTCGTCTCCTCCACTAGATCCTGAGGCGGCCGCGCGGAAGAGGGCCGGTCGGATGATGACTCCATATTAGACTGAACTACAATCAATCAGCGGTGGATCAAGACTTGACTGCCGCTGTTGCCATTTAACTAACGTATCCCGTTAGTTAAATAAAAAAGGGATGGCCGTAGCCATCCCATTCCTAAACAAATATTTGATTTACTTTTGTGATTGAATAGCAACTCTTAAACCCAGTCCAATGTAGACTAAGCCGATAACTTTTCCCATCAGAAAATCAAATCATATCGAGGGAGCTCAATAATTTGAACGGGGCTACGGACACAATGTTCTTAAACATCAAATATCAACAATGAGGATTAACACCTTTATTTAAAGTATTTTGATCTCTCCATAATTTCTTCTCCCTCTAAAACCGTAGCCTGCTCAATAGAAACACCGGTATTTTTCAAGAAAGATTGTACTGCATGATATCCTACAGCATATCCAGAATATGGGGGTATGCCTGAAGCTTCAGCTCCCTCGAAGCTTGTCAGCATGTCACCAAAAATATATCTGCGAGCTTGGTTAAAGCCTTTAACATTTAAAGCCTCTCCAATTGTTTTACGAGCTTTTTCCAACGCTTCTCCTTTTAGTTCCTTTACCCAGGGACCAAGATATTCATAACCATATAGACTTTCCGCGAAGCTCTCTGCAAGACCTTCTACTGCTAGGTACTTTGCAACAGTAACCTCCATAAAGTTCCACTTTGCATTGTAAAACAATACATTATGATGAAACTCATGAGCAACAATAGATGGCAGTAATGCTAAACTCTTTTGGTCTGGTGTTATAATAACTTGTATATAGCCTGGAATTCCACCAAAGCCGGTAATACCGCCGTTATTTGCCAAATACTCAGGGTTGCCAAGGTAAATTCCAAGTACAACCTTCTCTGGTACAGCTACCCGTGCAGCAAGAAATCTTTCTGCTGCAGTTTCTAGTGCTTTACGAGCGGTTTCCCAAGCATTGGCAGCTTTAAGCTTGATCAACATTTCCTCCACCTCAGGTTCTCTCCCTATTAGAGGTAAACATCCCATTGCCTCAGGATTCGCAGGCATATTCATGATCTTTATCATCGGTTGAAATGGTTCTACTAACTTATTCTCGTAAAAGTCGCCTCGCTCTTCATTTGGCAATTTATCCATTTCCTTATATAGACTGTAGGTGTCGTGAATGATAATCTCCATAAAAAATTACTCCCTTCTATTTCAAGTTTTATTTCAAATTATCACAGTAGTAATGCATTGCTTCTCTTAGGAACTCAGCGTAGCCTGTTTTGTCTTTATCAATACTTTTCGTAAATCGCTCATCCTGAACATATAGGTCTCCAAGTCCTCTGAATATTTCAACTGTACAATTATAATAATTATCAGTTATATGCTGTCTTAGCTTTGCTACTCCTTCTTGAACCTATCTCATCATAGTGGTGAAGCGTTCGCACACTTACTCCTACTAATTTTGATACTTGCTTTACTTTGTGGCTCATTATCTTTCCACCTTATATCCCTATTTCTTCTTTGGCCTTTTTACTTGAGTGTACTGCAGTTATAAAATCATTTAGTTTTACTTTACATGTATAACCTTCTCTTTCAAGAGCCATAGAACTTGCATTAACAATTACATTAAGAATATCTCCACCTGAAAGCCCTTCTGTTTCAATAATTATGCACTCCCAATCACTTTTCGAAAGTTCTATAGGAAGTTTTTTAGGGATAAGTTTTTCAAAAAGTGCTTCTCTGCAGCTTTTATCCGGTAATGGCATTTCAATGTGTCCAAGAATACGTCTAATAAAGGCAGAATCATAGTTTGATGCGAAGTTAGTTGCAAAAATAGTTATGCCAGAGAAATTGTCAAGCTCTAATAGCATTACTGACCTACTGACATTCACCGCATGGTCTGTACTTTGAGTTATATTTGATAATCTTTTTCCAAGGATAGAATCTGCTTCATCAAAGAATAGCACAGCATTTGAATCTTTCGCCTTTTGAAACACTGCCTTAATATTTTTCGGTGTTTCTCCAACAAACTTGGATTCTATTTCTGCATAATTCACCCTAATAATGCCCCTATTAATCTCATTTGCTATAGCTTCCGCAGTAAAGCTCTTCCCGGTTCCTGGAGGACCATATAAGTTTATTGCAGTACGTCCTCCCGTAGGATCAACATCCTTTAATCCAAAATCCTCATATAATACATCATGATATTTAACCTTTGTAAGCAAGCTATCTAGCTGCATTTTTATTTTCTCTGAAACAACCAAATCCTCTAATCTATACTTCGGCTTTTCAACAGTAAACATATCCATTCTTTTATTCATATCATTCTCTATTGCTCTCTGATTTTGTATCCCAAGTGGTGATACAAACCTTTCTTCCGATTGCGACCTGAAATTTTGCCCATTTTCACTTGGTGTATTTATTTTTATATTATTATCCATTTCAATCTCCTTTTTTATAATTTACTCTTGTAGAATTTCATATTGGCTTTCTAACCATCTCATCTCTAACTCATCAACATAACAACTTATGGAGTTTTGAAGAAAGTCAGGGAGATTAGGATCGATAGCTTCAAAAACCTTTCGGAACTCAGGATCATTGCTATAAATCTCGCCTAGACCCCTTAATACCTCTAAAGATGGTTCGTAAAAGTATTGTAAAAACTGATGCCATTTTATTAAAAGTTCCTTAATTACCTGACTCTCAGCTCCGTACTGCATATTGTCTGCCAATTCCTGAAATATTGAATTACATTCGTCCATTATCTGCTCTTTTTTCTTCTCTCCATAGCTATTCCAAAGATTTGTGGATTGTCTAACTCTATCTTCACCCCATTGACTCATTGCCTGGGTTTCATACTTCGTTTGTTTTTCGTCAGTTAACTTATTAATTTTTCTATTTTTCTTCATACCCTTCACTCCCTTATTGGTTCAAGAATATTAAACACTATCACGTAACGTGAGAGTCAATAACATTTTTGTCTTTAAATTTGCGTGAGAAAATCAAATCATATCGAGGGAGTTCAACAGGTTTATGATCCTGAATTGGTTAATTTGATTGATTATGATGAAGCGAACGCTCTGGACAAAGGAACGCCGTGGAGGGTAGGCTGGGAAATGACACGAACGAGCTGCGGCCGCCGGCTTCGCGGCGGCAACACCAGGAAAACCCGAAACAGGGCCCGGCGGACTTTTTTTGCGTGGAGGCATGTGCCAGCATTGGGGGGCATAAGGTATACCATTCCGTCACGGGGGAGGAACGGGTATGGTGTTGGTCGTGCTGCTGTCGGTCGGTCTGCTTGGGATTGTGCTCGCGTTCTGCCTGCTGCTGTTCAAGGGAATCCGCCGCGATTCGCTGGACAGCGACAGCCGGACGCTCTGGAACGGCTTCTCCCGGCAGGCGCTTCGAAAGGTCATCGACAGCTTCAAACGTTAAACCTTTAAGGGAAAAGGTTAAAGGTCGGACTGGTATTCCAAGATATCGCGTTGAACCCCAACAAGAATGAAAATCGTAACGATAACGGGAACGATTGTCGACTGATAACCCCGCCAGCGAATGGCGGGGTTTGGTGTGTGTTATATGAACTTTAGACCGGCAAAGCACCTATTTACAAATAATGGAGAATGTATTATTGTCTAATTAGACAAACATTAAATTAGATGTTCGGCTAAGGAGGGTCGTGGATGCAGCTTGAAAAGATCGTGGCGTTTCACAAGGCGCTGGCGGATCCGACCCGGATCCGCATGCTTGTCTTGCTGGCGGTAGGAGAAAAGAACGGGCAGGAGCTGGCCGGCCAGCTGAACCTGTCGCAGCCCACGGTGACGCATCATGCAGCTAAGCTGCGGGAGGCGGCGCTAATCGGGGAGCGGAGGGAGAAGAACACGGTCTGGTTCTCGCTTGACCGGACTTTCCTCGCCCAGAACGCCCAGGCGATTGTCGATCTGGTGGCAAGGACCGCAGCCAAGGAAGGAGGAAGAGAGATGGCGACCGAAACGGAGGAGACGCGCAGCGAGAAGCTGAGAGCGTCTGTACTGAGGAATTTCTTCACCAAGGAAGGAAGGCTGAAGCTGATTCCGGCCCAGTACAAGAAGAAGCTCGTTGCGCTTGAAGCGATGGCCGAGCAGCTCGAGGAAGGCCGGATTTATACGGAGAAGGAGATCAATGCGTTCATCCGGCAGTACTATGACGACTTCGCGACGATCCGCCGCGAATTCATCATGCATCACTACATGTTCCGGGAGAACGACCGCTATGAGAGGAACCCGCGCGAGCTGTGGACGCGGTGGCAAGACGTTCGGTAATGGGCGTCATCCTGTGCGCGAAGCTCCAAGCGCCCGGCGTTCGGCGCCCTAGGACGGTGATCAATCCCATGCGGGCCGATGGAGGCCAGGGTTCTCTTGTGAAGGCGAAATCCGAAGACGGCGGCTGTGCAAGCTCGTCCCAACAACAAAGCAGCGGCTCCTCCCGAGGGAGGGGCCGCTGCTTTCTTATGCCAACCAGCGCGATCAGTGGACGACGGGCGCTTCCTGCCCGGACGGCTCCGAATTGTTCTCTTCCGCTTGCTGTGCCGGCTCCGGCTGTTTGGCATGTTCGTTCGTATAGTAGTCGATGATGTCATCGATGCTTGTAAAGGTCATCTTCGCTCAGTCTCCTTGTTGTCTTGCTTTTGGTTCCCGGGGACATTGTATTTTTACCCGCCGTGCCGGGTTTGAAACGCTTTGGACTATCCGGCTGCGGAAGGGAACGCCCTCTTTTGGCCGGGTCTGTCCGGGGGAGCCGGTCTTTGCTCAATCCGATAAGGGAGACTGTAATGTGGAGAAGGAAGGGGAGCTGAGTCGTGGATGAGCGCGCTGCTTGTGCTGGGGCTCTTGATGCCCTAGAGCCAGCACGGTTACCAGATTAACGAGTTTATGCGGCGAACGCGGACGGCTGATCCCTGCCGGAGGCGGACTCGGCATATATGGGCAAGGGACTTTTCGGCAAGCGCCGGCCACAGGAGGCCCGAAAGCTGCCCCACGAATGTTCGGCTGCCGGAAGACGGCACGAAGCCGCCAGAAGAACGCTGCCTACTGGGCGGCGTTCTTCTGGCGGTTTTTTTTGGCGTGCGTCCAGACGCCGGCGTACCGGCCATCCAGGAATAGAGGCAGCCGGCGGCCGGGCTACGAATAAAGCTTCTTGTTTTTGACCGGTCCCTGTAGCAGCTGCTCGTTCTCGCCGACGGCCACGACGTTGATTTCTTCCAGAATGCCGCAGCGGATCATCTCCCCGATTTCGGGAATCTGACTCTGCACCTCCGCCCGAATGTTAGCCGCCGCTTCGGCGTTCAGTGTCCGGCTGCGGATATAGACGGTCAGCCGGTTGTCCTTCACCTGCACCCGGATGGCGGCCTCCGCCACATGCCGGTAGACGACCTCTTCGATGTCGTACAGGCTGATTTTTTCTCCGTGCTTCAGCTCGGGCCCGACTCGCTTGACGATGGAATGGAAACTCTGCACCTGCCGGCCCCCGACCGTATCCGTACGGAATCCCCGGACGACGTCGTTGGTGACGAAACGAAGCGCCGGGAACATTCGGCGGGCAAGGGAGGTCAGCACGAGAATCCGCTCCTCGTCCCCCAGCTCCTCCAGTCTCTCGTCCGCCTCCTGAGCCCGGAGCCCTTCCGCAACCATATCCCGGACGAACACATACCTCCCGAGCTCGTGACAGAAGTAAGCGATCGTCCCCAGCTCAATCGAGCCGTACGTATCCATGATATCCTCCGGCCGAATGCCGAAGACGCCGGCTACCCTTTGGATCCATTCGCGCGAGGCGATCTCGCCGACAAGGATGATCTTTCGGATGCCGAACGCCTGCGGATCGGGAGCCGCCTGCACGATGCTGTCGAGGATGGACGGCATCGTATAGAGCAGCTGGGGCCGAAACGCCGTCAGCCTCTCCACATGCTCGGCGATCGGCTGCTGAAAGGAGATCCCCTCCTCCTCGAGGCCAATCTGCCGGAACACCTGAGCGGCCGTTCCCGCGGCATGGCCCGTCCCCATGTCGGCGAACGCCTTTTGGACATTAGCGCCCTCCAGGAAGCGGGCGTACACCTCAGCCTTGATGTCCAAATACCGCTGGTCGTCCTCGGCGGAATAGACAATCTGCTTTCGTTTGCGCGAGCTCGTGCCCGACGTCCGGTAGACGTGAAGAGCCGGATCGTCGGGCGGGCTGTGGTAATAGTGCCGCTCCAGAAGTTCGGGGGTCAAGAGCGGGAGATCCGTCAGCGTACGCACCTCGCGGTCCCTGAGCAGCTCCGCGTACCAGGGGAAGATTCGGGCGGTGTCTTCTATTTTTTGTCTTAGCCTATCAGGAGCAAGCATGGCCAACCTCCCACTATGCGATGAACAGTCATACTTATGTATATTCCGGTCTGCTTCCGCCAAGTTCCGGCTATTCTCCCTCGGCACCCGCACAGTCGTCCGCGCCGAGAGCACATACGATAACATGTCAGATTATGTGGGAGTGGAGGAGCGAACCGTTGGACAGAAGAGATAAGAGCTATACGCAGCGCGTGAAAAAAAAGTGGGACAAAACCAAGGCGCTGCTGAAGAGCAGGAGCATGAGAAGGTATGTCCCCCGCACAAAGAAGCTGACCTCCGGCAGACTGTACAGCATGCTGCGCAAATACGGAATGGTCTATCTGAAGCCCAATAGCGGATCGTCGGGCAAAGGCGTTATGAGGGTGGAGAGGAGTATCCGGAACGGCAAACGGGTCTATCAATGGCGCTGGGAGCATCATCGCCGGGAATACGGATCCTTCCGCGAGCTGTACCGCGGGCTCAGAAGGTACACCTCTCGCAAGCCTTACCTGGTTCAGCGGGGGATCCATACGCTTCGCCACCGGGGACGGGTAACCGATCTGCGCGTCATGGTGCAGGTCAGCCCGCGCGGGCGCTGGGAGACGACAGGCATCATTGCCCGCATCGCCCACCGGTCCAAAGTCATCACCAACCGGAGCGGCGGCGGCTCGATTATGAAGGCGGGCCAGCTGTTCAAGCAGCATATGTCCAAGAAAAGCGCGTATCGTCTGCTGGGCAGGCTGGATCGGCTCGGTGTCCGCATCGCGAGGCAGCTCACCAAGACTTATCCGGGCATGAAGGAGATTGGTGCGGATATCGCCCTTGACCGCAACCGCAGGCCATGGATTCTCGAGGTCAACTCGACGCCTGTCGTGAAGCTGTTCGGGCAGCTGGGCGATCGGAGCATGTACCGGAAGATCGTCCGTTACGGCAGAGCCTACGGCCGAAAATTCTAATGATTTCGAAGAAGGAAGAGAGGGAAGGGGCAATGCAGATCGAAGATGGCATCCTGACCACGATCGGGCGCACTCCGCTCGTCCGGCTGAAGAAGGTGTTCGGCGAGCAGCCGGTCGAGCTCTATGCCAAGCTGGAATTCCTCAACCCCGGGGGGAGCTCGAAGGACCGTCCGGCTCTCGCGATGATCCGCGAAGGGCTGGCTTCCGGCCGCATCACGGAGGGGACCGTCATCGTGGAATCCAGCTCGGGCAATATGGCGATCAGCCTGGCGAAGCTGTGTGCCTATCTCGGGCTGCGCTTCCTCTGCGTCGTCGATCCCAAGACGACCGAGCAGAATATCCGCATCGTGAAGACGTTCGGCGCCGAGATTGTCCGGGTGACGGAGCCGGACCCGGAGACGGGCGAGTACCTGCCCGTTCGCATCCGGCGCGTCCGGGAACTGCTGCTGGAGCATCCGAACAGCTTTTGGCCGAACCAGTACGCGAATGTCCATAATCCGCTGGCGCACAGCTCGACGACGATGCAGGAAATCGCGGACGAGCTGGACCACCGGGTCGATTATTTGTTCTGCGGCGTAAGTACGGGCGGCACGATAAGGGGCTGCGCCGAGTATATCCGGGAGCACGGCATGAAGACGACGGTCGTCGCCGTCGACGCGGCGGGAAGCGTCTTGTTCGGAGGGGCTCCCCGCAAGCGGCTCCTGCCCGGGCTCGGAGCAGCCGTCGTTCCGCCTCTGTTCCGGTATGAGCTTATCGACCGAAGCGTCCAGGTGACCGACCTGGACAGTATCGCGGGCTGCCGGCAGCTGGTGCGCCGGGAGGCGATTCTGGCGGGCGGTTCCTCGGGTGGCGTCATCGCGGCCGTCCGTTCGATGCTGGGAGAGCTCCCGGCGGGAGCTCGCTGCGTCGTCATTCTGCCGGACCGCGGAGAACGGTATCTCGACACCGTCTACTCGGACGACTGGGTGCGAAGCCATTTCGGCGATGTGGAGCATCAGTGGGGGGAGGGAGTCTGAATGCTGTACTTGAACGAGGGGGATCTGCGCCGGATAGGCATCGAGTGGGAAGCGCTGGCGGATACGCTGGAGGAGACGGTCCGGTTGATGGACGCCGGGGATTACGCCCAGCCGATCAAACCGTATCTGCGCTACCGCGACCCGGTGAACCGCATCATCGCCATGCCCGCCTACATCGGAGGCCGCTTCGAGATTGCCGGGATCAAGTGGATCGCGAGCTTCCCCGGCAATCTGCGCCGCGGCCTCCCGCGGGCCCACAGCGTCGCGGTTTTGAACGACGCCGGGACAGGGGAGCCGGTGGCGATCGTCAACACCGCCCTGCTGAGCGTCGTACGCACAGCCTCTGTCAGCGCGCTGTTCCTGCGGCACTATCTGCGCAGCCGGCCCGGCGGGGGGCTGACCGTCGGCATTATCGGCTGGGGGCCGATCGGCCGGCACCATTACCGGATGTGCATGGATCTGTACGGAGAGCGGATCGAGAAGGTGTATCTGTACGACCTGAACGGCATCGATCTCGAGACGATTGCTCCAGAAGAGCGGGCCAAGGTGACCGTCGCGTCCGGCTGGCAGGACGTCTACGACCGCTCGGACCTCTTCCTGACCTGTACCGTGTCGGAACAGCGCTATGTGGACGCAGCGCCCAAGCCGGGGCGCCTGCTGCTGCATGTCTCGCTCCGGGATTACCTGCCTGAGGCGCTTCAGGGAATCGGGGCCATCATAGTGGATGACTGGGACGAAGTGTGCAGAGACGGAACCGACATCGAGCAGCTGCATAAGCAGTACGGGCTGCGCGCACAAGACACGCTGTCGCTTCGGGATGTCGTCTGCCGGGACGCCCTCGGGAAGGTTCAGGCGGAAGAGCCGGTCCTGTTCTCCCCGATGGGGCTGGCCGCCTTCGATATCGCAACGGCGGACTACTACGTCAGGCGGGCGCAAGCGGCCGGAATCGGCACTCGCCTGTAGCGTCGCCTCTATACGCCGAGAAGCCCGGGATCGGCCGATCCCGGGCTTTTCGGCGTTAGCTCTCTACTCTCCGGCCAACGCTTCCTCATACTGCGCCAGCTTGTGCTCCAGCTCCTCGAACCGGACGAAGCGGGTGATCCGGTACACTTCCTTGCCGTCGGCCATCAATAGGACGGTAGGCGCCGCGAACGCCATAAATTCGGAGGCGGCATCCGGCGCGTCCTCCAGATAGACCGAGATGCCGGTCGCGGCCGGATGGGACGCCAGCAGCCCGTCCGCTTTGGCTTCCACTGCCTCGCACACCCCGCACTGGCCGGTTTTGAGCAGCAGCAGGACAAGCCGGTTTTCCCCGATCGCCTGCCGTACCTCGTTCATGCTGAATACGCGCTTCATGTTGTCTGACCTCCTTCCTCACCGCTCGTGGCGGAGAGAACATGCTCTCCCCTTTGCATTAGCATAGACTTATTTAAACATAGTATAATACTCGTTAGTACTTAACGGATTTCAAGAGAAGGATTCAGCAGGGTGCGCTGCTTTGCGTGCGTATAGTTCTAATCAAACTAGAAAGCAGGTAAAGTGAGAGATGAAAAAGTCAAGAAACGCCAAGGATTTCATAGATAGTTTAATCCCTCTGGGAATGATGATGGGGTGTGCTGCCGGTGTCCTCATCGGCATCTTCTTGGAACCTGGCTTTCTCGTATTTACAATTAGTATTGGGGCGGGAGTAGGCTGTTTATCAGGAACGGTTGCTTATGGGATATGTAGTAAGCAAGAGAAATATTAGTTGGTGAATTGCCTCGAAAACGATGAAAAAGAGCCGGCGCATAACCGGCTCTTTCGTTTTTGTCACGGAGGACGGGGACAAGCTAGCTTTGCTCCGTCCCTCGGAGAGAGGAGGCCGAGCTAATTCTACTGCCCCGCGCTCCAGGGGGCCCGGCAGCTTTGCTGCACCGGGTTACGGGGTGTAGCCGGGAGCCGCCGTTTGGGCTAGTTCCAGCAGAAGCTGCTTGGCTACCGCACTGATTTCTTTGTCCGCAGCGGTCGTCAGGTTGTTCAGGAATTTCGCGTAGTGCTTGGCTGCCTGATCGGCCCGGTCGCCATCCTTATGATGCTTGGCGGTCTCGAGCGTGTTGACCAGCTGCTGCTTGAGGGAGTGCTTGACTTCTCCAAGCGCCTCCAGCTGGCCGATCACAGAGACCAGCGCTTCGTGGCTGACCGCTTCGGCCGTGGAGGTGGTGAACAGGAGGCTGACACCTTGGGACCGGTTTCCGGCCTTGTCAACCGTCTTCACGACCACTTGGTAGACCGTATCCGCCGCCAGATCGGCGAGCTGGAATTTCTGCTTGTAGGTTTTGCCCTGCAGCTGGCCGTTCAAGTAGATCTCCGAATACAGATGATCGCTGTCCGCCGGATTCGTCCAGCTGACCGATGCGGCGGATCCATTCACAGAAGCCGCCAGATTAGTAATCTCGCCGGGAGGCGTCGTATCGGCCGGGGGAGCCGGCTGCTTGGCGAGGGCATATTGGCCGACCACCGGAATATGGTCGGAGGCTTCCGTCTGGACGACATAGCTGTCATATTGTTTAATCTCTTGCGAATAGAAGATGTAGTCGATTCGCGAAGTCGGCCCGCTGGACGGGAAGGTGTAGACATTCGGCATATACCGGAACGAATCCGTCAGGCCGTTCCCGAGCAGCAATTGGATCTCGCTGCTGGCTGGCGATGCGTTGAAATCTCCTACCAGGATCTTGGGCCCCGTTCTCTTGCTGAAGTGGGCCAGAATTTCTCGGGCCTGGGACTGCCGCTGGTCGGTAGTCAAGCCCAGATGCGTGTCGTAGAAATAGACAGGCTGGCCGTTTACATCGATAAGGGCTTCCAGCAGCCCTCTTTGTTCGTCGCCGTAGCTTTCAAGGAAATAATTCTCGGCATAGAGGATCGGGTACTTGCTCAGGATAGCGGTCCCGTACTCTCTGCGCGGGTCTCCTTCATTAGCCGGATCCCGGTTCAAGTTTGCGCCGTAGGCGTAATACATGCCGAGCTCCTCGGCCAGCAGCTTGGCCTGGTCCTTCATATCGCTCCGGCTGGAATAATACTTGTCCACTTCCTGCAGGCCGACGACATCCACATTCTGAGAGCGGATCTCCTGCGCGATCGCCGGCAGATCGAGGACATTCGCATTGTTCACGGCGTGATGGATGTTATAGGACATGACCCGCAGCGGAAGAACCGAATCGTCGCCGGGCAGATTCCGCTTGAGACGGACCGTGTACGTGCTGCTGGTCTTTCCGTTCTCGGCCGTTACCTTCACGGTGGCCAGACCGGGGAGACCGGCAGCCTGCGTTACCGTTACGGAAGCGTAAGGATCCTGCGCGGTCGCCGTCACTTGAGGAACGGCCGTTGTGTCGGCAGGCAGGCTCGCCTCGTAGTCGCGCTGAGCCGGGTCAAAGTTCGCAAGCGGCTGGCCGTTCACGAGAATTTGCGCAGCTGCGGAGTTGGAGCCCGGAATTCTTTGCACGACGGTGACGCGGACCTCGGCTATCTTGCCTTGGTAGACCGCCTGGATGATTGCGGTGCCGGGAGAGATGCCGCGCACGGCCCCTTCCTCATTGACTACCGCTACCTCGGGCTTGGAGCTCGTATAGACAGGCCCGGCAGTCAGCGGCGTGGTCGAACGGTCCGCATGGTGGACGACTAGTCCGAGCGGATGATACGAGGTGCCGATTTCTACGAACTCCGGCGCGTTAGGGAAGGAGAGACTGCGCACCGTGTTGCCTGGGTCGGCTACTTTCAGCTCCGCTACAAAGGGGCGGGATGTAGTCTTGGCATACGGAATCACCTCGGAGCTTACCACTTCGAGCTGACGATCTGCATAAATATAATCGGTCCGGGAGGTCGGATTCGCGGAAGGGGTGGTCTCTCCACCCAGGCGGCCGGTCCGCACGTCGTAGAACGAATTGTCGAGCGGAGCGAGCTCGGGCGCTCCCGGCAGATGGTTGAGCGATCCTACGAATGCCGAATAGCCGGTCTTTCCGGAGACAGTCTGCAGAATCTCGGGAATCTGGATGACGGTTTCGGCGCTGATGCCCGCCAGATGGGTATTGTGGAACCAGAATCGTTTGCCGTTCCAGTCGATCTCGGCCGACAGGAGGCCGCGCTGCTCCCTTCCCTTAGTGAGCAGACGGTTTTGCGAGGAGAGGATCGGATATTTGCTCAGGATGGCGTTGCCGTACTGCTTGTTCGGCTCGCCCGGCACATCGGACGGGGAGTCGAGGTTCGCGCCGTAGGCGTAATACATCCCCAGCAAATCCGCCAGTTCCTTCGCCTGGTCTTTGAATTCGCTGCGCGAGCTGTAATGGTTGTCCACTCTCTGCAGGCCGATCACGTCGGCTCCGGACTGCCGGAGGACCCCGGCGATCTCGGGGAGAGCGGTGGAGACGCTCATGTTGTAGGTCATAACTTTGATGGTGTCAGTTTGCGGCGGATTTGAGGCTCCGAACGCAGGGAGGGCCAGCAGCAGAGACTGGACAAGCATCATGCATACGGTAAAGAAGGACAAACGTCGTTTCTTGAATAGAGAAACCATGAGTTCAACAATACCCCCTTCAGAAATGGTCGTGAATGGAAAACCCTTCCGTAGCAACCTTAAGGTACCAAATATTTGTAAGCGCTTCAACATGAAATTCTAATACTTTCGTAAACGGCTTCTATCCGTCTGACGGAAGGGCATATGCAGCCGGCCTGGCGAGGTTCCGGCGATTTGTTCCCTGGCCTGGAAGCCGCTGCCCGCCGGGAACAAACTATCGCTTGACGGCGCGCTTAGTCGAGCCTTTATGATAGGAGCAGACTACAGCCGGCAAGCTATCCGGTATTCGAACAGGAGGCAGAGGCGATGAAGCAAAGCAAACGGACGGCCGAGCATTATCAGTGGGGTGACGCGTGCGACGGATGGCATTTGGTAAAGGAAGGAGAGCTCAGCGTCATTCAGGAGAGAATGCCGCCGGGCACCTCGGAGGTCCGCCATTATCACGAGAAGTCCAGGCAGTTTTTTTACATCCTGTCCGGCACGGCGGTGCTGGAGGTGGAGGGCGAGGAGATCGTCCTTTTTCCGCAGGAAGGGATGGAGGTTCCCCCGGGAGCCGTTCACCAGATTCACAACCGGTCCGACGGCGATGTCGAGCTGCTGGTCATTTCGCAGCCCAAGGCCCAAGGGGACAGGGTGATCGTAGAAGAAAAAGAACCTTCGGCTTCCTGACGTTTTTTTGCCGATTTGGCGGGGAGGGATATGCGCAATAGCGTTCTCTTGACCTATTGACAAATATTTATATTTATGTTATAATAAGTAATTTATTTATTGACCATCGTTCCTCTAAGTGGTAAATAAACCTACGGACCCTTTACGCGGGCCATCCACTTATGAAGGAGGAAGATGGATATGAAAGTGGCAGAAGGAATCGAAATGCTGACCCTGGACATTCAGGGGTTCCGCCTGCACCCCGTGCTGCTCTGGGATGAGGAGGGGGCGGTCCTCGTCGATACCGGGATGCCGGGACGGCTGCCCGCCCTCCGGGAGGCGATGGAAGCGGCCGGCGTGCCCCTCGAGCACTTGCGGACGGTCATCGTGACACATCAGGATCTCGACCATATCGGCGGTCTTCCCGAGCTTCGTGAGGCGGCAGGGCCCCAACTGCGCGTCTTGGCGCATGAGCTCGAACGGCCCTATATCGAAGGCGAGCTCCCGCTCCTGAAGACGGACCCCGCCCGCATGAACAAGGCGGAGTGGGACGCCCTGCCGGAACCGATGCGGCAGCTGTACCTTCATCCTCCCCGGTCCCGTGTGGACGGGCTGCTGGCCGACGGGGAGGAGCTGCCCTGCGCAGGCGGCATCCGGGTCGTAGCGACACCGGGCCATACGCCCGGGCATATCAGCCTGTATGTGCCGCGCGCCAAGCTGCTGATCGCCGCCGATGCGCTGACGGCTTCGAACGGCGTGCTGCACGGCCCGGTATCCCGCAACACGCCCGACATGGAGACGGCGCGCCGGTCGATAGCCAGACTCCAGGAGCTGGAGCTGGAGACGGTGATCTGCTACCACGGGGGCGCCTGCCGGACCGATCTGCAGGCCAGGCTGCGGCAGCTTGCCGGAACGGAGGGAGGCGCGCATGACGGAGAATAGGATCGGACCGTCCGGCGCGCCAGACGCTCTGGAGCTTGCCTGGGAGAGGGAGATGCCGGGTCTGAAGCCGGTGATCAGTCGTCGCGAGTTTGCCGGGCTGGAGACGGAAGCGCTGGGGAGCCGGTGCTTCGAGCCGTTCATTCCGCTAATCCGCGGCCGCTCGCAGGAGGTCAAGAACCTGCTGTACCGGCAGCTGACGCGGGGCCAGCGGTCGTTGTTCCTCTTCTTCGCCCACTATAACCATGCGAAGCAATCGCCGGAGGAGTTCTACTGGTGGACCGCTCATTATTGGACCCGGCGGGACAGCTGGGAGGCTCTTCGGAGCAGCCTTGTCTATTTTGAAGCGGGAGGCATGCTGGATCTCCTCGACCGGCTGGGAGACCTGCTGGCGGAGAGAAGCCAGGGGCAGCCTCTGGAGACGATGGAGACGACCTACAGTGACCTGGAGACGGACCCCGGGCTCGGAAAAGCGGTTCGTCAGCTGTATGCTTCCTTCCTGGAGGCGGCTCCCTCCGTTCTCCGGACGATCGGGGAGACGATCCGCGGGAATCCGTCCGAATTTGTGGCGCTGGCCAATTAGCGCGCCCGGATTCGGGAACGAGATGCTTAGGCCGTCCGGTCCTGAATGACCTGCCGATCAGAAACGAACCAAAGGAGGGACAGGATGGAAGCGTTAGCCGCCGTGGAGCCGTATCTGCCCGAGCTGAAGCGGTACTGCCGGGTGCTCACCAGTCACGAGTGGGACGCGGAGGACCTGCTTCAGGAGGTACTGGCCAAGGTGTACAAGGCTCTGCTCCGGGAGCCGGATCGTCCGCTCGCCAAGGCCTACCTGCGGCAGATCGCGCGGACGACCTGGCTCGATCACTGCCGCAAGCGCCAAAGGGAGGCGGGCCGGGAGGAGTTCTGCGAGGACCGGCATCTCCCTGCAGCCGGTCCGGACGCTCTCGCGGTCCGTGAGGCGCTTGAGCAGCTGGCCGGGCGGCTGAACCCGCGGCAGCTCGTCCTCATTCTGCTGCTCGACGTCTTCGGCCTGAGTGCGGCGGAGACGGCCGAGCGGCTGCAGGCGACGACGGGAGCCGTCAAGGAAGGGCTCAAGAGAGCGCGTCTTCGCTTGAGAGCGCTTGCAGCACAGGACAAGCAGATGGAGCAGGAGAATCGGCATCCGGAAGCGGCGTCCCCGTCCTCGGCGGGCAGTCCGCAGGTGCTGTTCGAGCAGTTTTTGGCCGGTTTCCGGGCGGGAGATCCCCAGATGATCTGCCGCTCCTATCTGGCTCTGGCGGCCAAGGGCGTCCGGATCGAGAAGGCCCAGCGGACGACAGGCGTCTATTCCTTCACGCTGCGGGATCCAAACGGGCATCTGATCGGATTTTTTGAAGATATCGGGCGGCCCCCCGTTTCTTTTTGATGTCTACGCGCGTTAGTAATCATGCAAGTCATACTAATGAGGAAGAAGGAGTAGAGAGCATGGCCGTCAAGGTAAAAAATTATGCCGTCATTCAATTGCCGGTGAAGGATATCGAGGCGTCGATCCGCTGGTACGGAGAGCTGCTCGGCATCCCGTTCACATTCGAATACCAGCCAGGGGATCAGGAGGCTTGGCTCAATGTGGCAGGCATCGGGCTCGGCCTGATTCAATGTCCGGAGGTGCCGTCCCTGGACTTTACGAACAGCGCCGGGCAGCTCCAGCCGATTATCTCGCTTCAGGTGGACAGCATCCAGGACGTGTACCGGGAGCTTCGGGACCAAGGGATCGAGACCGGCGAACTGGTCTACAAACAGGGAGGCGGCTACAGCTTTACGCTCCGCGACCCGGATGGCCATTTGTCCAATCTGTGGGGCGGCTGGCCGTCCGCGGAGGAGGACAAAGCCTATTCGTAACGGAGATGTCCTCAGCCGCCGTGAGCTTAACCGGGCGCTGCTGGCCCGGCAGCTGCTGCTGGAGCGGGCCAAACTGCCGGCGCTCAAGGCCGTCGAGCGGCTGGCGGGGCTGCAGGCGCAGTCACCCGCCGCGCCTTATTACGCGCTGTGGGCCCGGCTCGAGAGCTTCCGCCAGGAAGAGCTGGCCGGACTTCTGGTCACGCGGCAGGCCGTGCGGATTGCCCTGATGCGCTCCACCATTCACCTGGTCTCCGCCGAGGACTGCCGGATACTGCGGCCGCTCTTGCAGCTGGTTCTGGAGCGGGGCTTGAACGGAGCGTTCGGCAAGCGGCTCGCCGGGACGGACGCCGCCTCCATCACTGCGCTCGGCCGTGCGATGGTCGAGGCGGAGCCGCTTCCCGCTCACGAATTGGGCCGGCGGCTCAGCGAGGCGGTCTCCGCGGACCCTGAAGCGTTAGCCGCAGCTGTCCGCACCTACGTCCCGCTCGTCCAGCTCCCCCCGCGCGGACTCTGGGGAGAGAGCGGAATGGCGGTGCATACGACAGCCGAAGCCTGGCTTGGCCGCCCGCTATTGCCCGGAACGGATCCGGAGGAGCTTGTCCGGCGTTATTTGGCGGCCTTCGGGCCGGCCTCCGTCCGGGATATGCAGGTCTGGTCGGGGCTCACCCGGCTGCGGGATGCCTTCGAGCGGCTGAGGCCGCAGCTCGCGGTATTCCGGGACGAGCACGGGCGCGAGCTGCTGGACTTGCCGGACGCTCCGAGGCCCGGCGGGGACATGACGGCGCCGGCGCGTTTTCTGGGTGAGTTCGACAACATGCTTCTGTCGTACGAGGACCGCAGCCGGCTGCTAGCCGAAGGCGACAAACCGCGCGTATTTACGAAGAACGGCATCATTCGAGCGGTGTTCCTCCTTGACGGCTTTGCCGCGGGAACTTGGTCGATTGCTAAGGAGAGAGGCCGGGCCGTGTTGACGGTCAAATCGTTCATGGCGCTATCGCACGCGGAAGAGGAAGCGCTGGCAGCCGAAGGCCGACTGCTCCTCGCGTTTGCCGAGCCGGGACTTGTCCATGAGATTGTGTTCGCAGCGCCGGCGGCATAATCGAGTGGTGGACGGAATCTAGTGCTGCTGGCACGAGGGGGGAAGCTTGCGTCCGCTCGCGGCAGATGCGATAAGGAAGGGGACAAATGGGATGGCGGAACACGCGGAGAGGCTTGCCGAGGAGGAAACGATGCTGGCGGACCTGATCCGGTCCGTCGAGCGGGCGTTCGGCTGCCGGGTCGCCCAAGCGGAGCCTATCCGGCGCGGCTGGCTGAATCTCAAATGGAAGCTCACGACGGAGTCGGGGCCGCTGCTGCTCAAGCAGTACAACAAGCGCAGGTACCGAATGTACCGGGAGGAAACGCTGCTTAGGGCCTTCCGCCAGCAGGTGCGCCTATACGGGCTGGGACTGGCCTGTCCCCGGCTTTTGGCGGCGGGGGAGGACATTCTGCTGCATTCGGAAGGCGGGGAACGTTTTCTTGTCATGGAGCACTGCGCCGGCGAGCTGGTTCCCGCAGGCCGGGCCGACGAACGTCAAATGTACGCGCTCGGCCGGGAGGCCGGCCGGATGCACCGGTGGCTGAACGATGGAACGGTAGGCCGGCTGGACGCCCCTCAGTTCGTTCCGCCGGGACGCGAGGAACGGCTCGCTTACTGGCGCACGCTGCAGGATCAGAACCGCTCGGACGGCGGCGAGCGGCTTCTGGCCGATCTGGAGCTTCAGCTTCGCGCCACCGAGGCGATGAGCACCGAGGATATGGCCGGCCTCCTTCCCGGGTGGGCGCACCGCGACCTATGGGCAGACAACCTGTTGTTCGACGGGGAGAGGGTGGCGGCCATCCTCGATTTTGACCGGCTGAACTACGACTACCCGGATCTAGATATAGCCCGGGCCGTGCTCTCGTACGCGCTTGACGAAGCGGGCGTGCTGCATGTTCCGCTGGCGGCCGCCTTTGTCCATGGCTATCGGGAAGAACGGGAGCTGGAGCCCGGTCGCCTCACCCGCTCGTTTCGGGTGCTCTGGTACATGGAGAGCGTCTGGTGGATCCGGCCGGGGGAGGACCCTTCCAGTTCGCCCCCGATTCGCTTCGCACGGGAGATGCGCTGGCTCGCGGCGCACCAAGAGGAGCTATCCGACCTGCTGGGCGGGCTCTAGAGCGAGGGGAGAAGCTTAGACAACCGAACATAACCGGAGGAGAGGAGCTGTCCGACAAGGACGGCTTTTTTTCTGTTGGCGGGCGTGCCCAGGGCACTTTCCTGCCCTGCATACAGGGGGACGGTTGGGAAAAGCTAACCGTATGCAAGCAAGGAGGTGAAAGGGTATGACCGCTTTTCCATCGCTGGCTCCGCACGAATCGCTGGAGCTGCACGAAGCGCTAAATTTCAAAACGCTTTGTCTTGCCAAATCCAAGCTGATGCAGGGACTGGTGTTCGATCAGGAGCTGAAGGCTCTGATGCAAAAGGACGTGGAGCAGTCCGCCCAGGCTATCGCCGAGCTGCAGACGGTTTATGCAAAAGCCCCGTTCCAAGCCCCGGTACCGCCGAATCGGCCGACGCCCATCGTAGGGGAAGGAGGAAGCGTATGAACGGTGACTATCTCGATCCGATTAACGCGATGAACATGCCGGAGATGGCCGATATGACGTTCGCGATGGATTTCTTGGTTCGAGCTAAGGAGGGCGTCCGCAACATGGCGATCGCCCTGACAGAGACGGCCTCTCCCGAAGCGCGCGCCGTCCTGCGCAGCCAGCTGCGCCAGGGGATTGCCCTGCATCAGGAAATCTCCGATCTCATGATCCGCAAGAAGTGGTTCCATCCGTACGAGCTGAGCGAGCAGTATAAGCTGGACCAGCAATCGGCTCAGAACACGGTCATGCTGGGACGCATGCAGCTGTTTCCTGGCGATACCTCGCGCAAGGGCATGTTCGACCGTACGCCGGATGTGCATAAGGAGGAAACGAACGCATGAAGGCCGTCACCTATCAAGGGATCAAGAACGTTGCCGTCAAAGAGGTGCCGGATCCGAAGATCGAGAAGCCGGACGATATGATCGTCCGCATGACCACAACCGCCATCTGCGGATCTGATCTGCATCTGATCCATGGGATGATTCCCAACCTCCAGGAGAATTATGTCATTGGGCACGAGCCGATGGGCATCGTCGAGGAGGTGGGGCCAGGTGTCACGAAGTTGAAAAAGGGAGACCGGGTCGTCATTCCGTTCAACATCGCCTGCGGCGAATGCTTCTATTGCAAGAATCACTTGGAGAGCCAATGTGACAATTCCAACGACAACGGGGATATGGGAGCCTACTTCGGCTATTCGGGAACGACCGGCGGGTATCCTGGCGGGCAAGCCGAATATTTGCGCGTGCCCTACGCGAACTTCACTCACTTCAAACTTCCCGACAGCTGCGAGGTGCCGGATGAGAAGCTGTGCCTCATCTCCGACGCCATGACGACGGCGTTCTGGAGCGTCGACAATGCCGGGGTTAAGGATGGGGATACGGTCATTGTGCTGGGCTGCGGCCCGGTCGGCCTGCTCGCGCAAAAATTCAGCTGGCTGAAGGGCGCGAAGCGGGTCATCGCCGTCGATTACGTGGACTACCGGCTTCAGCACGCCAAACGGACGAACCATGTGGAGATCTTCAACTTCGAGCAGCAGCCGAACATCGGCAGCTATCTGAAGGAGATTACCAAGGGAGGCGCCGATGTCGTCATTGATGCCGTCGGGATGGACGGCAAAATGAGCGACCTCGAGTTCCTTGCCAGCGGCATGAAGCTGCAGGGAGGCACGATGAGTGCGTTCGTTATCGCGTCGCAGGCGGTCCGCAAGGGGGGCACCATCCAGATCACCGGCGTTTACGCCGGGCGCTACAACGGGTTTCCACTTGGCGATATTATGCAGCGCAACGTTAATATCCGGTCGGGACAGGCGCCGGTCATTCATTATATGCCGCACATGTACGAGCTGGTCGCGACCGGCAAGGTGGATCCGGGAGATATCATCACGCACGTGCTCCCGCTGGGCGAAGCCAAGCGAGGGTACGAGATGTTCGACACGAAGACGGACAACTGCATCAAGGTGGTCTTGAAGCCTTAAGCCCGGAAGATAGGAGGAACGCAGGCAATGCCTACTTACGCTTTGCACGAAACGCTGGAGGTTCACGAGATGGCCACCTTCAAGACGGTATGCTTGACCAAGTCCAAGCTGATGCAGCCGCTGGTTTCCGACCCCGCGCTCCAAGAGATTCTCCGGCAGGATGTTCAGACCGGCACGCGGCAGCTGCAGGAGCTCGGAGACCTGCTGGCCAAAGCCATGCATTAAGGAGGGGAAGCAGGATGTTAAATACGATCCTTGAGCATCTGACGGGGATGGACCAGATGACGGACCAGGTCATCGCGATGGATTTTCTCGTGAACGCCAAGAGCGGCGTCCGCAACTACGCGATGGCCGTTACGGAATGCGCCACGCCGGAGGTAAAGGCGGTGCTGGAGAAGCAACTGGAGGAAGCGATCGACACGCATGAGCGAATCTCCGCCTACATGATCGACCGGGGCTGGTACCACCCGCACCTCGTGAACGAGCAGATCCGGCTCGATCTCCAGAATATTGAGACAGCCGTCGGTCTCCCTTCCTGACAAACGGAGGCTAGACGTTCCCAGACATCCTCTCTCCAGCCGCCGGAACGACCGGCGGCTGTTTGCCGTTCCGCAAGAGGCGGTGCGCAGCCAGCGCAAAAAATGCTCTTTACAGAGGACAAGTCCCTGTATATTGTTAAATTATGGAATCCAATTAATCAGGCTGGAGGGACTTTGCCATGCAAACAGAGGTTGTCGCGATTAAGCAGGCCACGAAGCGGATTGAAGCGAAGCAGGCGAGCATAGACGGCTCGACCTTCGAATGCGTCGGGGCGAGCCGCATGACGTTCCGGGACGTCTGTCTGGCCGGCACCCGAATTACGGATGCGAATCTGAGCGATCTCGAGATCGACGGCGCTCAGCTGGGCGGGGCGACCATCCGCAACATCGGCATGCCCGGTCCTGGTCATTCGCTCTACGATCCGGAAGCCAAGCAGAGGCCGCTCACCTTCGAAAACTGCGAGCTGACCGGCAGCCGGATCAGCGGGTGCAATCTGACGGACGTCGCCATCACGGATTGCGAGATGGTCGGCCTGACCATCAACGGCATCCCGGTGGAGGAGCTGCTGCGGGTTTATGAGGGAGCGGCCGCCAAAGGGTAGAGCAATAGCCCGATCGGAAACAGCACACAGAAAAGGAAGACCCAACAGCCCGCCGGAGCCCGGCGGGCTGTTGGCTGTGACGAATACATGACATATCGTAGGATCTATTGAACAGATGCTTGTTCATTGGTAGGGTTGGTAGGACGGAAGGATCCTTCTAAGAGGTGAGAAAATGACGAGAAAAGCGTTAATTGGTTTCCTTGTTTTACTAGGTGGGGGATTATTCCTTATACCAATAAATTCGGCTCCCCCCGCGCACACAAGAATCATCCTGGAACATACTTATAAGACATATATCGCTCCCCCTTGTTTTGAACAAGCGCAAGCTACCAATAATCTGGGGGAGTGGAATCTAGCTAAAGCACGGGAACTTAATTATAAGGCGGAATCCAGCTGCACGGAAGAACTCCTGAAACCGGAACGTAAACCAGTATTTAAACTAGTTGCGGAGAAAATAGGGCTCACAAGTGGACAATGGAACTGGTGAGACTGATGCTGTCTAGCTACTTATAAGCGAATCTTCAAATTGAGAAAAGCGCGAAGAAGCGTGTCATCAGCTTCTCTGCGCTTTTTCTTTAGTAAAAAAACTACTCAGCATAGTTTAAATCCTAATTGTGAACAAGCTGTGTTCAGATTGTGAGTAACCGGTGAACAAAGGATGAAGAACTAATGACAAATCGGTTTTACACTACAATACATAGTTTAATTGTTGTAGCATTGTATTTGTGCTGCAAATTAACACCAACTTAGAAGGAAGGTGAACGGAACTACTATGTTCAAAAATAGGAAACCTTGGCTAATTGTAACGATAAGTTTCATTTCCCTATTCGTAATAACTGCATTAGCCCTTCGCAGCGACCTAATTATATTAGATCCCAAAGGACCCATTGGTGCCATCCAAAAGGATCTGATTATGTACTCCATCTATTTTATGCTTGCCATATTAATCATTGTATATATTTTGTTCGCATACATAGTTTCAAAATACCGTGATCGCAATAATTTTAATGCGAAAGATTATCAACCCGATATGCATGGCAGTACAAAGCTGGAAATTGTCTGGACGATCATTCCACTAGTAATCGTTATTGCCTTATCTATTCCGAATGCTAAGGCCCTCTACGCCTTAAAAGAACCGCCACAATCAACCATGAATAAAGAGCCCATTATTATTCACGCTACTGCCGCGGATTGGAAGTGGATATTCAGTTATCCCGAGGAAAACATAGAAACCGTCAATTACGTAAATGTTCCTGAGAATCATCCCATTCTCTTCAAAGTTACCGCTGCAGATTCGATGGCTTCCTTCTGGGTTCCCCAGATTGGCGGTCAAATTTATGGAATGCCAGGCATGGTAAATGACCTATACCTTCAGGCAGATGAGCCAGGAGAATATAATGGCAGGAACTCAAACTTTACGGGTGCTGGTATGACTCATCAACAGTTTAGATTTGTAGCTTTAGAAGAAGTGGAATATAACAATTGGGTGAAAGAAACACAAGATCATGCACCCAAACTAGATGAAGGAACTTATGAAAAATTAATGCTGCCTGAAACCGTTGATGAGAAGACCTTTTCATCCACTCATTTAGCATTCGTAGATCATGGAACAGATTCCGCGTATGCAATGAAGATTCGCGAGAAGTATGGAGTTGAGATAAAAGGGATTAAAGTAAGAAGGGGGGAGTAGAAGGTGTTTGATTTTATCAAAGAAAACTTGATCTTAGATGAACCACTGATTGTTGGAGCGAATGTTTCTATCTTACTTACCTTGATTGGACTTATATTTGCGTTGACTTATTATAAGAAATGGAAATGGTTATGGACCGAATGGATAACGACTGTCGATCATAAAAAAATAGGCATTATGTATATTATCGCCGCCTTATTGATGCTGTTTCGCGGCGGTGTAGATGCATTGTTAATGCGAGCGCAATTAACGGTGCCCAATAATGAATTTTTGTCATCCCAGCATTATAATGAAATTTTCACAACACACGGAACCATTATGATTTTATTTATGGCTATGCCCTTTTTGCTCGGATTAATGAACGTAGTTGTTCCTTTGCAATTAGGAGCAAGAGATGTGGCTTACCCGTATTTAAATAATTTAAGTTTTTGGTCGTTCTTCTTTGGTGCCATTCTTTTTAATATATCGTTTGTATTCGGTGGATCGCCGGATGCCGGTTGGACAAATTATGCCCCTTTGGCCATTGAAGGAAGCCCGGGACCAGGAATCAATTATTATTTGCTTGGTTTGCAAATTTCGGGGATTGGTACGCTATTAACCGGTATAAACTTTATCGTCACCATTATCAAAATGCGAGCGCCAGGCATGACATTATTACGAATGCCGATGTTCTCATGGACAACATTAATCACTTCGTTCATTATCGTGTTTGCATTCCCGATTTTAACGGTAAGTTTAGCGCTAATGACATTTGATAGACTGTTTGGAACCCATTTCTTTACTCTGACCGGCGGTGGAAATGTGATGCTGTGGTCGAACTTCTTTTGGTTATGGGGACATCCTGAGGTTTACATCGTTATATTGCCTGCGTTCGGTATTTTCTCAGAGGTCATTGCAACATTCGCCAGAAAAACCTTGTTTGGCTTTAAATCAATGATCCTATCTCTTGTTGTCATTTCATTCCTTAGCTTTCTCGTTTGGGTTCACCATTTCTTTACAATGGGTGGAAGCGCGGCAGTAAACAATGTCTTCTCCATTACTACAATGGCCATTGCCATACCGACAGGCATTAAAATATTTAATTGGCTTGGAACGCTATACAAAGGGCGGATCCAATTTACAACTGCCATGATGTGGGCACTCGCGTTTATTCCCACCTTTATTATTGGGGGAGTAACGGGTGTCATGCTTGGTATGGCAGCAGCGGACTTTCAATATCATAATAATTATTTCCTCGTTGCACACTTTCACTATACATTAATTGCTGGCGTTGTATTTGCTTGCTTTGCAGGCTTCATATACTGGTATCCGAAAATGTTTGGGCATAAAATGAATGAGCGACTCGGAAAATTAGCACTTTGGTTTTTTACAATAGGGTTCAATGTCTGTTTCTTGCCACAGTTCTTGCTAGGGTTTGCAGGCATGCCAAGACGCGTATATACCTACGTTCCGGAAGATGGTTGGACGGCATTGAATGTGGTTTCTACTATCGGAGCTATTGGTATGGGCATTGGATTCCTAATCTTGGTTTACAACGTGAACTATAGCTGGCGCCATGCCAAAAGAGAAACGACTGGAGATGCGTGGAACGGTCGTACGCTTGAATGGGCAACTACAACAGCTGTCCCGCCGCACTATAATTTTGCCGTTATTCCTGAAGTTAGTGAGATAGATGCTTTCTGGCACATCAAACAACAGAAAAAGGAAATGAAGGAAGAGAGCATCTCGTACGAACCGATTCATATGCCTAGTAATGCTTCTACTCCTTTTCTTATGTCCGTTCTCTTTTTTGTTGCAGGATTCGGATTAGTGTTTGCATTGTGGTGGATGGCTGTCCTTGGCGGAATAGGGATACTTGCTTGCATGGTCGTTCGATCGACCAGCTCCTATAGAGATAAGGGATATTACGTTAGTGTGGATGAAATTAGAGAATTGGAACAATCAAATCAAGGGGAGGCGTGATTTATGTTACATGCTAATAATAAGAGTCTTAACACGCCCCTGGAGTATAGGTCTGAGAACGGCAGACTAAACATATTTGGCTTTTGGATTTTCCTGGGGGCCGAAGTTTCTTTATTCGCTACATTATTCGCAGCTTATTTTGCCCTTAAAAGCGGGACAGTTGGAGGTCCGCTGCCTAATGAAGTGTTTGACTTAACCAACACGATTATAATGACACTCCTTTTATTGACCAGTAGTTTTACTTCCGGATTAGCAATTAATGAAATGAGACGCAATAGTGTTAAATCGATGATTTTCTGGTTAGTCATTACATTATTATTTGGGCTGGCATTTCTTTATATGGAGATTTCCGAGTTCGTTCTCTTAGTGCACGAAGGGGCTTCTCTTGGAACAAATGCCCACTGGTCTTCTTTCTATCTTTTGACGGGCACGCACGGGGTTCACGTTTCCATTGGGATCGGTTGGATCGTGTTGATAATTGACCAAGTACGTAAAAGAGGGTTAACACCGGAAACAGCTAAAAAGGTATTTGTATCGAGTCTGTACTGGCACTTTTTAGACTTTGTATGGATCTTTGTCTTTACTGGTGTGTACCTATTAGGGATGGTGGGATGATGGAAAATAAAGCAGCTGGACATAGTCGGTTTCCATGGACGCAGGTTATTGCTTTCCTTTTCTCAATTATTCTAACATTTGCAGCAGTTTGGATAGGGATATGGGCGAATTTATCGTACAGGGTAATTGTTGCTGCTGTATTTGCCCTTGCATTTATACAAGCTGCTATTCAACTGTTTATGTTCATGCATGTATCTGAAGGTGAACATGGAATTTGGCAAGTTGGCAAAATGCTGTCTGCTGCTTTTCTTGCATTTGTCATTGTTGCAGGCAGTGTATGGGTATTGAATTCCATGCATTAAAGAAAAAGGAGTGTTATAATTCCTTTACAAAAGGTTTCTCGAGAGGCGATCCGGATATGAGAATTAATAAATTTAATATGAATGAACATGGACTGCATCGCTTTTTCGGCTCACTTGAAGTAAAGGTAATGAATACGTTATGGGAAAAAGAAAAGCTCACGATTAAGCAAGCCCACGAAATGATCAATCGTGAGGATCCCATATCTTTTAATGCCGTTATGACAGTCATGAACCGGTTAACGGACAAAGGGGTTTTGCGCAAAGAATCAACAGGAGGAGGCCGCAACCGGCTAACCTACTTTTATCCTACTCAAACAAAAGAACAGTTCATCAGTAAGCAAACCAGAGTCGTGACGGAAGAGTTAATTGAAGATTTTGGTCCGCTGGTTGTCAATCATTTCATAGAACGGCTGGATTATGCAGATCCGGAATTGATTAAAAAGCTGGAAAAAAAGCTCAATGAAATGAAAAATAATGATGAAATTGAGTGAGATTAGAGGACATGCCATTTAAACCAAAAGTAATACTTGCTCTAATTTTTTGTCTTGTAAGCTGGATTTTGTTTCAAATGGGTTATAATATATTCCATCAATTAAATGATCTTCCTGGAACGGATAATACAAGCCAATTGGTTATCGCGATACTCCGAGATCTTACTTTATCTCATGTTATTATGGGGCAGCTTTATAATGGATTCATAGCCTACTTTTGTATAGCTGCCATTTATTATTTTACGGAACAGTTTATTCTTCGTATCAAATTACAACGTTATATTAAAGAACGTTTCGATCCCCAATCAACCTTAACTTGGAATGACCGATTTCGTCATGAACAGACAAAAATTATTGTAATTAAGGACTCTTCTTTTGTAGCCATGTCGTATGGCATTTTGAAGCCGAAGATCCTTATCTCTACATATGTTCTTTCCAAGTTTACGGAAGTTGAGATAGAGGCGATTCTTCATCATGAAGTTTATCATTGTAAATCACGGCACCCTTTCCAAATGAACATGCTTACCTTTCTAAGCAAAGGATTGGCCTTTGTTCCCGTCATAAAGGACTTATCTCGTTATTATTCCATCTGGGCAGAGCTTCTCGCTGACCGGTATGCGATTAACCGCATGAACTCAGAGGTGCCGATAGGGAAGGTTTTGTTATCATTAGTTAAAGGCAACACTAACCATGCAGTTGGAGCGGGGACTCATTTTGCAAATGAAGCAGTTAATTATCGCATCAAACAAATTATTGATCCTTCCAGTGATCTTCGTATCGTGATCACGACCGAAAAAACAGTAATCATTTCGGCAGTCGTGTTAGTGCTAAAGTTTTTATTGTTAATCGGGAAATGATAGCCTATCTGGACCGGCTCGGGAAGCGGGGAGAACAAGCAGAATAGGAGAAGAAGAGGACAGGCTGCCGGATACCGGCAGCCTGTTCGTCGTGAAGGGCAGATTTTTCAGATCAAATGAATAAGGGGAACGGTCAGTACAGCAGCCGCCACAAGTAGAAGGTAGCATACGCCTCCCAGCCGGCCCAGGGGACGGCCAGCCGCTTCAGCTCGTCCTTCGTCGGCTTGCGGTCCATCCCCGCCGCGAATTTGATTGCGTTGTGCAGGCCGACGTCGTCGATGGGGAAGGCGGTCGCCATACGCAGGCAGCGCATCAGCACGTAGTTGGCCGTCCAAGGCCCGATGCCGCGGATGGCGACTAGCTGCTTTTCCGCCTCCCGGCATCCGCCGGCGTCCAGCAGCCCCTCTTTGGACAGACGGCCGTCCAATATCCGCGTGGCTACCTCGATCAAGTATTCGGCTTTCTTCCCTGTCATCCGCAGATCGGTCAGCTCCGATACGGAGAGGGACGCGATTCGTTCTACAGTCGGGAAGAGCCAGTACTGCTGGCCTTCCGCCTCTACCGGCACGCCGTATGCTTCCACGAGGCGCCGTTTGAGCGTATAGGCGAACGACAAGGTAATCTGCTGGCCGAGAATGCCCCAGCTGACCGCCTCGAACAGATCGGGTATGCCGATGCAGCGCAGACCACGGTGGGCCCGGATGGCTTGGGACAGGAGAGGGTCAGCAGAGGCCAGTTCATAAAAGGGACGCAGGTCTGTATCCAGATCGAACCAATCCCGGACGTAGCGCGCCGCTTCGGCCCGGACCCACCGCTCGGCCGGTGCCTCGCCGAGGAACCGGACCGCGAGAGCCGACGGCTCTTCCCGGACCTCCACCACGGCGGCTTCTTCTCCGATGCGCAGCGCCTTGACGATCCGGTCTCCCTTGATAGCGTGCATGCATTCGTTCGGCTCCCGGTTCAGGTAGCGGAGCGCTTCGGTGAAGGAGAACAGCTCGGGGACCGGCAGCCGGAGCTCCTGCCCGCCGTCCTCGGCGGGATCTCCTACCCATGTCTGGGGATTTTGTCCCTCTCGGAGCTTATTAGAATAAACCATGCAGGAACTCCCTCCTTTTCTTTCTCTCACGGTAGACAAAAAAATACTTCCTCTATTAGTTGTACCATATAGGGGGCTGCCGCTCCTTTCAATATCTTGCGCTTCCACTCCGGAATGCGTACACGGCGGCCCGGCTCAGGGTATACTTTTGCTAGAGGTGATCGAGATGGAAAATAATTACGAGAGGGAAGAAGGCGCCGGAGAGCAAGGGCAGGGGGGGATAGCTGCCGCAGAGGAGCTGTCCGAAGAGAGATGGCGGGCCATCGTCCAGAGCGACGCTGCCTATGACGGGCGGTTCTTCTACGCGGTGCAGACGACCGGAATTTTCTGCCGGCCCTCCTGCAAATCCAGACCTCCAAAAAAGGAGAACGTGCGGATCTTCCCGGACGCCGAGCACGCGCTCGCGGCCCGCTTCCGACCATGCAAACGATGCCGGCCAACCGGACGACGGCTGCCGAACCAGGAGTGGGTCGCCCAGATCGCTGCCTATATCGACGCGCATTACCGGGAGACGCTGTCGCTGGAGACGCTCGCGGACGCGTGCCACGGCAGCCCGTATCATTTGCAGCGCACCTTCAAGCGGATCAAGGGCATCTCGCCGGTCGAGTATCTGCAGCGGACTCGGATCGCCCGGGCTAAGGAGGAGCTGCTCCGCACCGATCATTCAATCGCGGAGGTCGCAGAAGCCGTAGGCATGGCCAACACCCCCTATTTCATCACCCTGTTCAAGAGAAAGACCGGGCACACCCCGGCAGACTACCGGCAGAGCATGGCACCGCCGGTCATGAAGGAGGACGTCTCTTATGACCACCCAAACCAAAGCTAAACCGCCGCTCTATTGGTCCATCTGGACCTATGACGGATGGCCGCTGCATCTGGCGGCGACCGATCAGGGACTCTGCTACGTCGGCTCCCCGAACCGGCCGTTCGAGGAGCTGGCCGCTTGGGCCGGCAGCCGGTTCCCCGGCAGCGAGCTGATTCGTGACGAGGAGAAGCTGCGTCCGTATGAGCAGGAGCTGGCCGAATATGGCCAAGGCAAGCGCGACGCGTTCACGATCCCGGTCGATCTGCGCGGGACGGCGTTCCAGCAGGCGGTCTGGCAGGCGCTGCTGGCGGTTCCCTACGGCGAGACGGTCTCCTATTCGGACATCGCCGAGCGGATCCAGCGGCCGTCCTCGGTGCGTGCGGTCGGGGCGGCGATCGGGGCTAACCCGGTCCTGATCTCGGTTCCTTGCCACCGGGTCATCGGCAAGAACGGCGCGCTGACTGGGTACCGAGGCGGGATGGAGATGAAGACGCGGCTGCTTCGGCTGGAGCAGGAGCAAGGGGACGAGGAGAGGGGGCCGCGGCATGGCTGAGAGCCTCGCCGCCAGGATCGCCGCGCTGGATTGGCACGCGCTGCACCGCTCGCTGGAGGAGGACGGCTTCGCCCCGCTGCCGCCCCTGCTGAGCGCTGAGGAGTGCAGGGAGCTTAGGGACGGATACGAGGTAGATGAGCTTTTCCGAGCGACGATCGACATGGCCCGCTATCGGTTTGGGGAGGGGCGGTACCGGTACTACCGGCAGCCGCTTCCGGAGACGATCCGCGAGCTCCGGGAGAGCTTCTATTCGGAGCTAGCCGGGACCGCCAACCTATGGCGCGAGCGGCTCGGCCAGGAGCCCATCTACCCGCCGGTGCTAAGCGAGTTTCTGGCCGAGTGCCATGCGAGCGGCCAGTCCCGTCCCACGCCTCTCCTCCTGAAGTATGAGGCAGGAGGCTACAACTGTCTGCATCAGGATCTGTACGGGGAGCTGGCGTTTCCGTTCCAGGTGGTCTTCGTGCTTAGCGAACGGGAGCGAGATTACACGGGAGGAGAATTTCTTCTTGTCGAGCAAAGACCGCGGGCGCAGAGCCGAGGCCGCGCTTTGACACTGGAGCAGGGAGCGGGACTGATCTTCCCGACGAACCATCGCCCTGTAAAAGGCACGAGAGGCTACTACCGGACTAGGGTAAAGCACGGCGTCAGTACCGTGACGGCGGGCACCCGATACAGCTTGGGCATTCTGTTTCATGATGCGACTTGAAGACCGCCAGGTTCGGCACCGCCGCCGGACGCGGCGGTCTTTTTGGCGTTCCTCGGGTGAAGGAGCTCGGCACGTGGACGCCGTTCTTCTTTCCCCGAATGGAAGATCAAGGTAAAATAGGAGGAAACCATACCACCGTTTGGCTGCTAAAGGAGGGAAGCCATGACGTTCCCGGTCTATCTGCACCTCGGCCCATGGACGCTGCATCCGCACGTCGTGTTCGAGTTTCTGGCCTATTTCATCGGCTTCCGCGTCTATCTGTACACCCGCCGAAAGGACCGCATTCCCGTCCAGCATGCGATCAGCGTGCTCGTGGGCGCGACCGTCGGGGCGGCGCTCGGCTCCAAGCTGCTCGCCTGGTTCGAGGACCCGGCGCTGACGTGGCAGCACCTGCTTCACGACCCTCTCGCGCTCATGGGAGGCAAGACGATCGTCGGCGGCCTCCTCGGCGGCCTGATCGGCGTCGAGCTGACGAAGAAGCTGATCGGCTGGACCCGGTCGACGGGAGACGATTTTGCGCTGCCGCTCCTACGGCATGGCGATCGGCCGGATCGGCTGCTTCCTGACCGGGCTGCCGGACCATACCTACGGCACGCCGACCGGCTGGATGACCGGGGTGGACTTCGGCGACGGTATTCCGCGGCACCCTGCCCAGCTGTATGAAATCGCTTTCCTACTGCTGCTCGGAGTGCTGGTCGTCAAAGCCCGGCAGGGGAAGCTCGCTCTGTACAAGGGAGCGCCGGAAGGAGCCTTGTTCCAAACGTTCATGGCCGGGTACCTGCTGTTCCGCCTCGTCATCGACTTCATCAAGCCGACGCTGCATCCCTATCTCGGACTGAACAACGTACAGGTCGCCTGTCTGCTCGGCCTCGTCTACTACAGTTTCCTCGTGCGCCGCTGGGCGTTCGCCAAACCGCTGGAAGGGAAGGAAAGCCATGCCTGACAATCGTCCTTATCTGTACCATGAACTCACTAACAGCATCTGCTCGACCTGCTACCGCAAGGCGGAGGCCAAGATTTTGTTCGAGAACGACCATGTCTACCTGATGAAGCGCTGCCTCGTGCACGGTCCCGAGAAGGTGTTGATCTCCACCGACATCCCGTACTACAAGCGCTGCCGCGAGTTCATCAAGCCGTCGGAGATGCCGAAGCGGTGGAACACGCCGATCAAGTACGGCTGCCCGTACGACTGCGGCCTGTGTCCGGATCATGAGCAGCACAGCTGCCTGACTCTGCTGGAGATTACTGATCACTGCAACCTGCAGTGCCCGATCTGCTACGCCGAATCGTCCCCGAAGCGGACCCGGCACCGGTCGCTGGAGGAGATCGAGCGAATGCTCGATGCGATCGTCGCGAACGAAGGAGAGCCGGATATCGTCCAGATCAGCGGCGGGGAGCCGACGACTCATCCGCAATTTTTTGAGATCCTGGATCTCGCCCGTACGAAGCCGATCCGGCATCTGATGGTCAATACGAACGGCGTCCGCATCGCCCGCGACCGTGCCTTCGCCGAGCGGCTCGCGGGCTACCTGCCGGGCTTCGAGCTGTACCTTCAGTTCGACAGCTTCGAACAGGAAGCGCTGGAGGAGCTGCGGGGAGCCGATCTGCGCGCCGTGAGGGAGCAGGCGATCGCCCACCTGAACGAATTCAACATCTCGACGACCCTCGTCGTGACGCTCAAAAAAGGGCTCAACGACCGGGAGGTCGGCGCCATCATCCGCTACGGGCTCCGGCAGCGCGCCGTGCGGGGCGTCACACTTCAGCCGATTCAGGCGGCGGGCCGCCTCGAGCGGTTCGACCCGGCAACCGACCGGCTCACGCTGTCCGAGGTGCGCCGGATGATTATCGACCAGTCGGGTGTCTTCCGGGAGGAGGACATCATTCCGGTGCCGTGCCATCCCGACGCGCTGGCGATGGGCTACGCGCTCAAGCTGGGCGGGGAGACGGTGCCGCTGACCGGGCTCATCGACCCGCAGGTGCTGCTGGACGGCGGGCGGAACACGATCGTCTTCGAGCAGGACGAGACGCTGCGCGGCCGGATCTTCGAGCTGTTCTCGACGAACCATTCGCCGGATTCCTCGGCGCTGTCGCTGAAGAATCTGCTGTGCTGCCTGCCGGCCGTCGCCGTGCCCGAGGAGATCGGGTACGACAATGTGTTCCGCGTCATCATCATGCAATTCATGGATGCGTATGATTTTGATGTGCGGTCAGTGAAGAAGTCCTGCGTACACATCGCGCATCCGGACGGCCGGATCATCCCGTTCGATACGTACAATCTGTTCTACCGGGACGACAAGGAGAAGATTCTGGAGGCGCTCAAGGCGGAGATGCCGGTCTATGCCGGCATGGAAAGAGCGCGCGGCTGCGCGGAGGAATCCGGCTGCGCGGCAGGCGATGAGGCGGGAGCCTGACGACGCGGGGCAGTGCCGGCAGGCGCGCCTTCGCTTGGGCGTACGCCGGCGGGCTTCCAGAACGTGGCTAACCGTGGCGACAAGATCGATAGGAGGTGACCGGTATGGACCGGCTAGCGGAGGCGGTGCTCGGCTTCATCGGATCGCTTGTGCTTGGTGTGCTTGCTGCGCTTATTCTGAGCGCTATCGATCTGAGCGTGGGGATCTTCTTCATAGGACTCGTTCAGCTGCTCTACATCATCCCTCTCTGCATCTACTACTGGAACAGGCACAGAGGAGCGGCGCAGGGGCTGATCATCGGAGCCTCGCTTATTTTTCTGCTCAATTCGCTTTGTTGGGGGATCTTGGCGCAGCTGTAGGAATGGATCTTGACTTTGACGCGGGAGTTCCGTATGATTTCCAGTAACTTGAATACGAGGAAAAGCCAAGAAGAGAAAGAGTACCAAAGCGAAGTCTTTTAAGCAGAGAGCTCCGGGAGCTGAGAAGGAGCAAAGAGGACCTTTGGGAACATGGTCTCAGAGCTGCGCATCGAACCCTTAATTGATTGTAGGCTGCGCCGGAACCCGCATCCGTTACTGTGCTAGGGTATACACGCGCTGCGTCGTACCCGAAGAGGTGAATGCCGCAAGGCATTGATGAAATTGGGTGGTACCGCGTGAGCACAGCTCTCGTCCCTTTGGGATGAGGGTTTTTTTGTCGTTCATAAAAAGGAGGTTTTTTGAATGGCGAACATTTTGATCGGCGGGGCATGGCCTTATGCAAACGGGTCCTTGCATCTGGGGCGATTGGCGAGCTTGCTGCCTGGAGACGTGTTGGCACGGTACTTCCGGGCCAAAGGAGAGAAGGTTCTTTATGTTTCCGGCAGCGATTGTCACGGCACCCCGGTTGCGGTCCAGGCTATCCAGGAAGGAGTGACGCCGCGGGATATTGCGGACCGGTACCACGGGGAGTTTGTCGACTGCTTCACGCAGTTAGGATTTACTTACGATCTCTACACGCGAACGGACCAGCCATTCCATCATCAAGTTGTCCGGGACTTGTTCGCAGCCCTGGTCAGCAGCGGGTATTTGTACCGAAAGACGACGCTGCAGACGTATTGCGAGACGGATCAGCGCTTTTTGCCGGATCGGTATGTGGAAGGAACATGTCCCGTCTGCGGGAGCCGCGCCCGGGGGGACCAGTGCGACGCTTGCTCGACCTTGCTCGATCCCTCGGACCTAACGGAGAAGACGTGCAAATTATGCGGCCATCCGCCGGTCGAGCGGCCGACGGAGCATTTTTACCTTGCGCTCTCCAAGCTGCAAAGCGAGCTGGAAGAATACGCGAGCAGCGCAAGGGGGTGGAGCGACAATGCCGTTCAATTGACCAAGCGGTACTTGGAGGAAGGGCTGCAGGATCGTGCGGCGACAAGAGACTTGACCTGGGGCGTGGATGTACCGGTGGAAGGGTACGAGGACAAGAAAATCTACGTTTGGGTAGAAGCGGTCAGCGGGTACCTCTCGGCCAGCAAGCAGTGGGCGGCGGAGACGGGTGGCGATTGGAAGCCGTTTTGGCTGGACGGTCCGGAGAAGCTAACCGCCTATTACGTACACGGGAAGGACAACATCCCGTTCCATACGCTCGTATGGCCGGCTCTCCTGATGGGGGCCGGAGGCTATCATTTGCCGGACCGCATCCTCTCCTGCGAATATATGACCCTCGAAGGCAAGAAGTTTTCTACGAGCCGCAACTGGGCCGTTTGGGTGCCGGATCTGTTAACGAGGTACCAGCCAGATTCCATCCGCTATTTTCTGATCGCCAACGGTCCGGAAAAACGCGATACGGATTTTTCCTGGAGGGAGTTTATTCACAGCCACAATGGAGAATTGCTGGGCGCCTTCGGCAATTTTGTCAATCGTACGCTGGCCTTCCTCAACAACTCGTTCGGCGGGGTCGTGCCAGAGGGGGACGTGGAGGAGGAGTGGCGCGTGAGCATTGAGAAGCTGTACGAGGAGGCGGGCGCCCTCCTGGAAAAAGGGCATCTCAAAGAAGCGCTGGAGCTGATCTTTGGCTGGATTCGCCGCGCCAACAAATTTTTCGACGAACGGAAGCCCTGGGTGCAGATCAAGGAAAATCGGGAAGCGTGCGGCGCTACCCTGTCCGGCTGTGTGCAGCTGATTGCGAACTTCGCCAGCCTGCTGAACCCGTTCCTTCCTTTCTCCTGTGAGAAAATAAGGGGGTTCCTGGGGCTAGGGCAGCCGGGCTGGCGCTGGATCACCGTACCGGCGGGCCGGGAGCTTGCCGATGTGGCGCTGCTGTTCGAGCGCATCGACACCAGGCGGATCGAGGAAGAGACTCGATTATTAGAGAAGCGAGCCGTAACTCCCGAGTAAGGTGCAGGAGGAGGTCTCCCTCTTTTGCTGATGATGCGCCACATGACAGATGAGGGGGCGGCAGGAATCCGAATGCCAATGAAGAAAGAGTAGGAAGGAAGAATAAGGAAGCGAGAAAGCCGCAAGCAGGCTTGCGGCAATCGTTCTTGGACAGCCCGCTTGTGGGAGCGCTCCCCGCCTCCCTTAAGCATTCAGCATAAATAAGCCTATCGCGAGCACGACGATGCTGATCGCCATAGCGCCGGCCGCAGACCCGGTCATGGCGACGCCGGTGCGCACCACGCGGACCGCCTGCGTGAGCAGCAGCAGGGCGAGACTGAGGAGCAGCCAGCCTAGGACGGATGGCTGGAGGCTGAGATGGAGCGCTTCCCAGAGCACCCAGCCCGCGGATAGCAAGACCGATGCGGCCAGGCAGGCCGCTACAGCCGACAGGGCGGGGGTTTCCTTTGCACGCATGACGAATCCCTCCTTTACTGTTATCCTATTACCCAGGAACGCCCGTTAGGCCTCATTATCGGTTCCCTGGGCAAGGAGGCTTCCTCCATACGGTCTACGGACCGAGAAGCGGAGCCTTGGCTGCTCCCCGCCGAGGACCACGGGCGCGCAGAAAGGAGGACACCCGACACCATGAAGCTGCTGCTCATGTACCTCGCGCTGATCAATCTGGCAGCCTTCCTCCAGATGGGGCGGGACAAGGCTGCCGCCAAGGGACGGCGCCGCCGCACCCCGGAGAAGAGCCTGTTCCTCACCGCTCTGCTCGGAGGCTCGCTGGGAGCCTGGATCGGCATGGAGGTATGGCGTCACAAGACCAAGCACGCCTCTTTCCGGTTCGGCATTCCCGCGATCCTGTTCGCGCAGGCGATCGCGTTCGGCTATTGGTGGTACCGGCACACGGAAGGAATCGCCGGTCTGCCGTTCTAATCTTTCCACAACAATCTTCCCCGGAGCGTAGGCAGTGGGGACGCATACGCCTCAACCAGCCTGTCAGATGGAGGTGAGCCGATGAAGGGCATAACCGGCTTTTTTGCTCTCTCGTCTCTTAAAAACCGGTTGTTTCTCGCGTTCCTGCTCCTGATCTTCCTCCCTTATGCCCTACTTCAGCTCTACAATTACTCCCAGATCGAGCTGGCACTCAAGCGCCAGGTCAGCCGGCAGAACATGCAGCAGCTCGAGCAGCTCAAAATCCGGTTCGAAGATCTGCGCAGCACGGTCTTCCGGATCGCCATCCTGCTGGAGAAGGATCCGAGCATCACCGACGCCCTGTCCGGCGAGGGGGGCGGCGAGGAAGTGCGGACCAAGCTGCTGGAGGACAAGTTCAACGAAATTACCGGGCGGATTCTGCCCTCCCCGTTCGTCTATTACGCGCTCGCCGACCTCCACGGGCACGTCTACACGTCGTATCATCCGGCCAAGCCTCTTTCCGAGGCGGCCTTCCTCATCAATCCCGAGACGAGGGAGCTGCTCCGCGGCCCGCTCACCTACCGCTGGGTCAATGCGCCCAACGATCTGGACGCGTCCGACAGCAAAAACCCCCGCCTTCTCACGCTCTATTCCTCCTTCGCGGAAGAGGGCGGCCCGCCGCGCGCCCTGCTGCGGATCAGCATCGATTTTCAGGCATGGCTGTCTTCCATGGCACGAACCTTTCCACTTCTGCAGGACTTCTACATTCTGGATGAGCGCGGCCGTCCGCTCGCCGCGACGGCGGAGCAGACGTTCGACCCCGCCTCCGTCCGTCCTCCCGGTTCTTATGCCTATACGCTGCAGGACGACGAGGACGCCTATTGGATCGAGGACGCCTATCTGTACAACCGCGTCGACATGCCGACCACCCAATGGGGACTGATCAGCCGGTTCCCTCTGCATCTCCTCTTCGGGGACATCGAGCATCTCAAGAATCGCACGCTCACCACGCTGCTCCTGTCCACCGTGCTGTTCGTCCTCATTACGTTCCTCATCCTGTCCCGCATTACCCGGCCGCTCCGCCTGCTCCAGCACAAAATGGCCGAGATCGTCGACCGGCGCTTCAACGCGAGTATTCCGACCAAATCATACAGCGGCGAGGTGCTCGCGCTAGCCCAATCGTTCAATAACATGGCAGCTGATCTGCGTATGCTCGTCTCCCGGCTGAAGTCCGAGGAGCGGCAAAAGGAGGCGGTCCGGTTCCAGGTGCTGCTGTCGCAGATGAACCCGCATTTTTTGCTCAATACGCTCAACACGGTCAAATGGAACGCGCTTAGCCGGGGAGACGAGGTAACCGCCGACATCTGCCAGTCGCTCGGACGGCTGCTCGAAACGGGGCTCAACGTAAGCGCCGACCTCCTCCATCTGAAGGAGGAGCTGGAGCTGGTGGAGGCCTATGTCAGCATCCAGTCGTACCGGTACGAGCGCCAGTTCCAGGTGCAGATCGAGGTGGAGCCGGGGCTGCACTACGCGCTCGTGCCCAAGCTTAGCCTGCAGCCGCTGGTGGAGAACGCGATCTTCCACGGACTGGCGGCCAAGCAGGACGGCACGATCCGCATTCGTGTCTATGCGGAAGGCAAGCAGTGTGTCCTCGAGGTGGAGGACGACGGGGTCGGCTTCGGCCGGACCCAGCCGCAGGCGGGCCGCAAGCGCAAAGGCATAGGGCTCACCAATGTGCAGGAGCGGCTCGAGCTGCTGTTCAAGCGGGACGGCAAGCTCGAGATTCAGCCGCTTGCGGAAGGGACGCTCGTGAGGCTGACGTTTCCGCTGCTCGTGGCGGCGCCATATGAGGAAGGAGGAGAGAACCATGTGGAACGTGCTGCTCGTTGAGGATGAGGTGTTCGTACGCAGAAGAATCCGCGAGATGATTCGCTGGGAGGAGCTCGGCTTCGTCATCGCGGCGGAGGCGGGCAGCGGGGAGGAGGCGCTGGCGGTCCTCCGGGAGAAGCCGATCGATCTGGTCATCGCGGACATCGTCATGCCGGGAGGCATGGACGGCGTCGAGCTGCTGCGCCGGGCGAGGCAGGAGGGGCAGTCCTGCCTGTTCGTCATGCTGACGGCGATGAGCGAATTCGAGTATGCCCGCCTCGCTCTCGAATACGGAGCATCGGCCTATCTGCTGAAGCTGTCGATGAACGTACAGGCGCTGGAGGAGACGCTGGCCAAAGCCGACCGCGAGCTGAGGCGGCTCGTCCAGCACGAATCCCGGCTGGCGGAGGAGCCGTTCCGCCGGCTGTACGGCCGCGCCTGGCGGCAGCTGTGCGGCGAGGGGCATGGGGCGGACAGCGGCGCCTGGGCGCAAGCCGTCCCGCCGTTCGGCGACCGCTGCCGGAACGTCTGGATCGGTGCGTTCCTGAACGGAGGCGAGCCGCTGGCGCCGGAGACGCTGCTTCGAAGCGGCCTTGTCGGCTTCGGCTGCCGATCGCTCGTGCACGCTTTCGCCCATGCCGGCCAGACGACGGTCTTCGTCTGGAATCCCCAGCCGGGCGGCGTCCCGCCGGCGGCGGGCACGCTGCCGCCCGGCGCGGTCTCGCCAATCGTCCCCGCCGTCCGCTGGCAGGAGGCGTGGGCGCAGGTGCTGCGCGGCCTTGACCGGCTCTGGTACGGCGGCGAAGCGGCGTTCCGCACGGGGGCCAGGGCCAGCGGCGAAGCGGCTGCGGGAGCGGCGCCCGAGCGGCCCGCGGACGGGCAAACGCCCGGGCCAAGCGGTCCGGCAGCGGAACCGCCGGGCGCAGGCTCGAGCCCGGCAGGCGCGCCGGGAGCGGCGCCCGAGCCGTCCGGCCGTGCGGCGCAGCCGCTCGCGTGGAAGACGGAGCGGACCTGGCTCGAGGCGTTCGAGCGGCGCAGCCTGTCCGCGTTCTGCGAGCGGGTGGCGGCGGACTGGCCGAGAATGGTGGCCGGCGGGTATCCGATGGCCGCGGTCAAGGCGGCGGTCGCCCGCATCGACCGCCAGCTCGCGCTGACAGCCGGGGCGCCGGCGGAGCCCGAGGAGGAGCTCGCGCACGCGGAGAGCTGCGAAGCGCTGCGCGAGCGGTTCCTCCTCCGCGCGGAGCGGTACGCCGAGGAGTGGCGCCGCCAGCCGGTCGCCGAGACCGACCACCCGGACATCAACCGGGTGCTCGAGCATATTCGAACCTGCTACGAGGAGGACATCACCCTCAAGGCGGTGGCCGCCATGGTGGCGATGGACGAGACGTATTTGAGCGCTCTGTTCAAGAAGAAAACCGGCGACACGCTCATCCACTTCGTCCAGAAGCTCCGGGTCGAGCAGGCGAAGCGGTACCTGGACACGACCGGCATGCCGGTCGCCGACATCGGGGCGCGCGTCGGCTTCCCGAACGCGAACTACTTCATCAAGATTTTCAAGCGCTGGACAGGACAAACGCCTAGCGAATACCGGGCGCGGACCAACTAACCAAATTTGTTCCATCGATTCCCCAAACCTGTTCCTTCCGGCTCTCTCGTCTTCCATGGTACTTTGAAGACAGCAGCTATGGCATCGGACAGCTGGAACGCCGTTTCGCCCGGCAGCTGCCGGGAAAATAGAAAGCGTTTCCAATGTAGTTCCGAAGCCGGACAGTCGAGGAAAGGATGTGGGAGTGATGTCGTCCAATTCATGGTCCGCCGAACCGGCCGTGCAGCCGGGCGCGGGCATCAAGAAAAAGCAGACGTTTTGGAAAACGATCTGGTCGCACAAGGAATTCTATCTCATGCTGCTGCCCGGCGTCATTTATTACATCATCTACAAGTACGCGCCGATGTACGGCATGGTCATCGCCTTCAAGGACTACGACATGAGCGAGGGCATTCTCGGCAGTCCGTGGGCCGACCCCTGGTTCAAATACTTTCAGCAGTTCTACGAATCCCCCTACTTCTCCCAGCTGCTGACCAACACGATTCTCATCAGCGTCTACAAGCTGGCGTTCGGCATGCTGCCTCCGATTCTGCTGGCGATTCTGCTCAACGAATGCCGGGTCCGCTGGTTCAAGTCGCTCGTGCAGACGCTCAGCTATATGCCGCATTTTCTGTCCTGGATCATCATCTACGGTATCCTGCTTATGTTCTTCTCCCAGGATTCCGGCATCATCAACCGGTGGATCATCGATGCGGGGGGCAAGGCGATCCCGTTCCTGAGCTCGACCGAATGGTTCCGAACCATGCTCGTCGGCTCGGAGATCTGGCAGAACCTCGGCTGGGGCGCTATCATCTACCTGGCCGCCATCGCCGGCATCGACCCGACGCTGTACGAAGCGGCCCGCGTGGACGGCGCGAGCCGGATGCAGATGATCTGGCACATTACGCTGCCGGGTATCCGCAGCGTCATCATCCTTCTTCTCATTCTCCGCCTCGGCCACATGATGGACGCGGGCTTCGAGCAGATCTACGTGCTGTACAACGTGTATGTCTATCCGGTCGCGGACATTCTCGATACGTGGGTGTTCCGGACGGGCCTTGAGCAGTGGAACTACAGCCTCGCCTCAGCGGTCGGCCTCTTCAAGTCGCTGATCGGCCTGGTGCTGGTCCTGCTCTCGAACGCGATGGCTAAGCGATGGGGGGACAGCGGGATATGGTAAGAAAAGGCGAAGACAGACTGTTCCAGACCGTCACTATGCTCATCCTTGCTCTCGTCGGCCTCGTGTCGGTGGTTCCGCTGCTGTACGTCTTCTCCGTCTCGCTCACCCCGTTCGCGGAGGTGCTGCGCCACGGTGGGTACGTGCTCATCCCTAAGGAGATCACCTTCCATGCCTACAAGAAGCTGTTCGAGTCGTCGGGCATTCCCCGCGCGCTCGGCGTCACCGTCTATATTACGGTGGTGGGCACCATGATCAATCTGCTCCTGACCACGCTGGTCGCTTATCCGCTCAGCCGCAAGAAGCTGCCAGGCCGCAACATCTTCCTGATGATGGTCGTGCTGACCATTCTGTTCAGCGGCGGCATCATCCCGACCTACCTGATCGTCAAGGCGACCGGCCTGATCGACAGCCTGTGGGCGCTCATCCTGCCGGGCGCGGTTAACAGCTTCAACGTGCTGATCATCAAGAGCTTTTTCGAGCAGCTGCCCGAGGAACTGTTCGAGTCCGCCCGGATTGACGGCGCGCGGGAGTTCCGCATCCTGTTCACGCTTGTCATTCCGCTCTCGGTGCCCGCTATGATCACCGTCGGCCTGTTCTATGCGGTCGGCCACTGGAATTCCTTCTTCAGCGCCATCATGTACATGACCGACCGGTCTCTGTACCCGCTGCAGGTCGTCGTCCGCGAAATTCTGATGCTGAGCCAGCAGCAGGTCGAGAACGTCGAGGAGCAGGTGCCGACCGTGACTATGCAGATGGCCGCCGTCATCTTCGCCAGCCTGCCGATTCTCGTCGTCTATCCGTTCCTGCAGAAGCATTTCACCAAAGGCATGCTGCTCGGTTCCATCAAAGGTTGAACGTCCGTACCCAAGCGGTCCGGCTTCAATAGCAAGGCTCCTTGGCCAGTCGCAGCCCATAAGGTGCCGAGAGGGTGCCGCCCATGAAGGTGGGAAGAGAACGGCGCGCCGGGCGGGGAGAACCAGATCCGAACGAAAGGGAAGGGGAAGCGTATGAACAGAAGCAAATGGGTGCCGCTCAGCTTGACGGCGGCGTTGGTGACGGGAAGCCTGCTTGCCGGCTGCAGCTCGGGAAGCGGCTCAACTTCGGGAGGAGACGCCGCGGCCAAGCCGGGCGAAAGCGCAAGTGCAAGCCCGAGCGCCGCGCCGTCCGCTCCGGTCAAGATTCAGATGGCGATGGCCGCCTCCGGGCTGCCTTCTCCGGAGAATGACGACATCAAGAAGACGATCGACAAGAAGCTGAACACCGATCTCCAGCTGACGGCGATCGCCTCGGGAGAAGACTACAAAAACCAGATCCGCGTCCGGATCTCGGGCGGCAACTTCCCGGATCTGTTCTCTGTCGAGCTCGCGGACGTGAAGGAATTCTCCGACAAGGGACTGCTGCTGGACCTGACTCCCTATATCGACAAGGACCTTAAGACGGCCAAGGACTTCGTGCTCAGCGAGCAGAAGGAGATCATCAAGAAAGCGACGATTAACAACAAGCTGTACGCCATCCCCCGGATCGGTGACGTGCCGTTCTCCACGATGTGGATTCGCCAAGATTGGCTGGATAAGCTGAACCTGAAGATGCCGACGACGCTCGACGAGATGATGGCGGTCGCCAAAGCGTTCACCGAGCAGGACCCCGACGGCAACGGCAAAAAGGACACGTACGGGTTGACCGGAGCCAAAATCGGTGCGTTCGCCTCGGTATTCGGAGGCTTCGGTGCCGGCGGGCCGGGCACCTTCTATGAGAAGGACGGCAAGGTGATGAACGGTTATTACGATCCGGCGATGCCTGACGCGCTCAAGTTCATCAAGTCGATGATCGATGCGGGCGTCGTTGATCCGGAGATCATGACGAACAAGGCGAACATCGAGGTGCAGAAGGCGTTCCAGGGCAAGGCCGGCATGATCTTCCGGGGCTGGACGGACATGGCCAAGGACGAATTCGTCGCCCAGTACAAGGCGATCAACCCGAACGCCAACTGGGTACAGATCAGCCCGCCGCTCAAGGGGCCGGGCGGCGCCTACGACGGAGCTTACGATTACGACCGGCCGTCCCGCTACTGGGTCATTCCCAAGGCGCTTGAGAAAGACAAGGCGAAGCTGCAAAAAGTGTTCGATCTCATCAACTACGTCTCGAGCGCCGAGGGCAACCGGCTCGTCATGTACGGACTCGAGGGCAAACATTACAACCTGAAGGACGGCAAAGTCATCCCAACCGATCTGATGGCCAAGGAAGGCAACTACTTCAACCTCTATCAGATCACCGGCCGTCCGAACAAGGAATATCTGGAGATCAAGTTCCCGAACCAGGCCGCCGCGACCGACGTGGCGATCAAGGCGCCGCGGATCAAAGCCTTCGACAGCTCGGTGCTCCCGCCGACCGGCTATAACAAAGCCGACGCCGACCGGTTCGCCGAGGAGGAGCTCATCAAGTTCGTCACCGGCAAGCGGCCGCTGTCCGAATACCCGGATTTCCTGAAGACGTTCGAGACGACGTTCCAGTATAAGACATTCGTCGAAGCAGGGGAGAAGCAGATCCGCGATCAGGGCTTCGTGAAATAACCCCAAAAAGTGAAGCCTATGCTCTGAAGCTTAGTCCGGATACTTTTTGGGGGCCCCGGAAGATTGCTTAAGAGAAGCCTTATGCTCCGAAGCTTAGGCCTGGTACTTTTGGGGGGCTTCGGATGCCTGACAGTGGCTTTGAAGCGTAGTCCCGATTTTTCGAGCATCGGAGGGAACGATGAACGTTCCTTGAAGGGAAGCCGGCATCGCAGTCGGACCGACAGCTGTCCAGCAGCATCTCAGACTCACCCCATAGAACGCCCCGTCCGGACCGCCGGGTTGCCGGCGGCGGGCGGGAGCATCGAATCGTGACCGAAGGACACAGGGGCGGAGAGCGGCGAAAGGCGCTCTCCGGCTGCCGGTCCTTTTGTGCGGTCAACCGAGGAGGAGAAGAAGATGAGCAAGCAGACGTATGATGTAATTGTGGCGGGTGGAGGACCGAGCGGGATCGCGGCAGCTGTCGCGTCCGCCCGAGTGGGTGCCCGTACACTGCTCGTGGAGCGTTACGGGTTTCTCGGAGGAGCCGGGACGGCGATGATGGTCAACCCGTGGATGTCGTACCATTCGGCCGGCACCGGCCAGGTACAGCTGATCTTCGGCGTCCTGCAGGAACTGATCGACCGGATGACCGCCATGGGCATGTACGGCCATCCGAAACAGCGGACCGCTTTCGACCCTGAGGCGCTCAAGGTGGCGGCAGAGCAGCTGTGCCGCGAAGCCGGCGTTGAGCTGCTCTATCACAGCTTCTTGGGCGACGCGCTTATGAATGAGGACGGCTCGCGCATCGAAGCCGTCCGCTTCGCGAACAAAGCGGGGCTGGTGGACTTCCAGGCGTCCATGTACGTCGATACGACGGGAGACGCCGACCTCGCTGCCCTGGCAGGAGCCATCGTCGAGAAGGGGCGGGCTGTGGACAGCCTGAGCCAGCCGATGACGCTCAACTTCCGGATGGCGAACGTCGACACCGACCGCGTGCCGACTCGGCAGGAGATAACCGACCTGTATCTGGCCGCCAAGCATCGCGGCGAGCTGGACTGTCCGCGGGAGAACGTACTCTGGTTCTGGGCGAACCAGCCGGGTGTCATCCATTTCAATACGACCCGGATCATCCGCAAGGACGCTACGGATCCGTGGGAGCTGACCGAGGCTGAGATCGAAGGGCGCCGCCAAGTGCAGCAGCTCGTCAAGTTCCTTAAGGCCGAGGTGGCCGGCTTTGAGGATTCGTACCTGCAGACGACCGCTCCGCAGATCGGCGTGCGGGAGTCCCGCCGGGTGATCGGGGAGTACCTGCTGACGGCCGAGGAGCTGCTCGCCGCTTGCAAATTCGAGGATGTCATCGCCCGCGGTGCATACCCGGTCGACATCCATAACCCGGACGGCGCCGGCACGGTGCTGCAGTATTTGCCGGATGGCGAGTGGTATGACATTCCGTTCCGGACGCTCGTCCCCAAGAAGATCGAGAACCTGCTCATTGGAGGCCGTCCGATCTCGGCGACGCACGAAGCCCACTCCGCGATTCGCGTCCAGCCGATCGCTATGGCGATCGGGCAGGCAGCCGGCACGGCGGCGGCGATCTGCGCCAAGGAAGGCGTCCTGCCGCGCGAGGTCGATGTGCGGGCCGTCCAGACGGCGCTGACCGAGCAGGGAGCCGTGCTTGGCCTGGAGCCGGCCGGGCCGGAGGTTGAGGCGTCGTCGTACTAGACGGCTCGTCCGGATGCCGGAGGATTAAGAGGAACGACAAAGCCGCGGTTCGGGCACTGCCCGCCGCGGCTTTTTATTGCCTAAAGGAAGTTCGAATGCCTATACGATGCCAAGAAAAAAACGAGCGGACAATGGGCTCGTACGATATAATGTTCTCCAATTGGAAGAAATTCCATATATTTCAAAGATTTATGTTCATGAATACATCTGCAACCGTAGAAACACAACCCTTCTTATCCAACTGCTATTCTTTGCTAATATCCATCCCGCCTCAATCCAGCAAGCCATCACTATTTCATCCTAAATTTAAAGAGAATGAAGGGGAATCATGAAGAAAGTTTCGGTTGCTATTCTTATGGGGATCACTTTAATTGTCGCCAGTTGTGCTAAATCATCGGAAGTCGATAACCTTCAAGACAACGCGAAGATCATTGAAAAGCTGGGTGATGGGCAAAAAGAAGTGACCCAAACAGATGTCAAAAGAATAATCGAGCAAAGTTCGCTTGCTTCTCAAAAAATCGTTTCTTATTCTTCTGTACAAACGGGTAAAAGTCTTTACTATTCTAAGCGGCGTATAGATGAAAGATTCGATAAAAATACGATTGAGTACAATAAATCGATTGGCTTTCATATCAATAGCGAGTTTAGTTCCGGGGAGAAAAATGAATTCTATGTATTCCATGACAAAGATTTTGTCTATTCGAAAGTGACTAGGGAACCTGCAGAGACGCCTGCATGGAAAAAGAACGATGAAAGCTACAAATATCTAATTGGACAACGCATAGTAGATTGGGATGTCAGCGAGCTGCTCGACATTTCCGATATATCATGGAATTATTTGGGGAAGGAGAGTCCAGTTCATAGATTCGAATATAAGGGAAAGGTCGGCCGGTTAAATGAAGGGGCTGCGGCTGAAGCTTTACTGGGTACCGGTATTCTGGTGGATCCGTTTTTAGGATTCGGACAACTCCAGATATGGGGACTAGTAGAGATTGACGAGAAGACCTTTCATCAAGTCAGTAACCATATTATCGTTATCTTTAATAGGGAGCATGAATCGCCTATCGAGTATAACTACGCTCAAATGGAAGTCCAATGGAATAGGCAGCAAATCAATCAAATCAATCGTATAGAGCTCCCTGAGGAAGCTAGAAGCGCACCATAAGCAGGAAGAGGCTCCTCCTCGCCTGCGGCGTTGCACGTCCTGTTAAATCCCGTATACTATTAGATATTCCTGTCCCTGGAAACCTGCGCAGGCATCGTTCGCAGACAGCGGCTTTCTAAAGCGTTTTGCGAAACCGCTTTCGCGGCGGAATAGGGACATCTGACGGAGGCTATTCGGATGGAACAGCGATATACAATAGGAATCGATTTTGGGACGGAATCCGGGAGAGCAGTACTTGTCGACGTTCGCAGCGGGGAGGAGCGGGCGACGCACGTGACCCCGTATGCGCACGGAGTCATCGACCGTACACTGCCGGGAAGCAGCCGGCCGCTGGAGCCCGACTGGGCGCTGCAGCATCCCCGGGATTATCTTGATGTTCTTAGGCAGTCCGTACCGGAGGTAATCCGGCTGGCAGGCGTGACCCCCGAGCAGGTCATCGGGATCGGCATCGATTTCACCTCCTGTACGATGCTGCCCGTGAATGCCGAGGGAACGCCTCTGTGCCTCGTAGAAGGCGGAGCGGAGGAGCCGCATGCTTACGCGAAGCTATGGAAGCATCATGCCGCACAGGAGGAGGCGGACCGGATCAACCGGCTCGCCGAGGAGAGAGGGGAGGCCTTCCTCGCCCGGTACGGAGGCCGCTCGTCGTCCGAATGGATGCTCGCCAAGACCTGGCAGCTGCTGAACGAAGCTCCCCAGGTGTACGAGGCGGCGGATCTCGTTCTTGAAGCCGCAGATTGGGTCGTCCTGCAGCTGACCGGCCGCCTCGTCCGGAACAGCTGCTGCGCCGGATACAAGGCGTTCTGGCACAAAACAGACGGGTATCCCTCGGAGGACTTCCTGCGGGCGCTGGATCCGCGCCTCGCCTCACTTCCCTCGACCAAGCTGCGGGGGCCGGTGGCCGCGCCGGGCACGAGAGCCGGCGGCCTGACCGCCGAAGCGGCCGAGCAGCTCGGCCTGCTGGCAGGCACGGCCGTTGCCGTCGGCACGATCGATGCCCATGCCGGCGTTCCGGGCAGCGGCGCGACGCAACCCGGCCAGCTCGTGCTTGCCATGGGCACGTCGCTGTGCCACATGCTGCTGAGCGACCGGGAGGTGGCGGTCGCCGGCATCAGCGGCGTCGTCGAGGAAGGAATCGTGCCGGAGCTCTTTGGCTACGAGGCGGGGCAGCCCGCCGTAGGCGACCTGTTCGGCTGGTTCGTCAAGCAGGCTGCTTCGGCGCAGGCCACCCGGGAGGCGGAGCAGGCCGGACTCGGCCTTCACCAGTGGCTGGAGCGGGAGGCCGCCCGTCAGCGTCCCGGCGAGCATGGGCTGGTGGCGCTGGACTGGTGGAACGGCAACCGGTCGGTGCTGGACAATACGGACCTGAGCGGGCTGATCGTCGGCCTTACGCTGCAGACCAAGCCGGAGGACCTGTACCGGGCGCTGATCGAGGCGACGGCCTTCGGGACGCGCAAGGTTATCGAGACGTTCGAGGCGGCGGGGCTGGAGGTAAGCGAAGTGTTCGCCTGCGGCGGTTTGCCTCAGCGGAACCGGCTGCTGCTGCAGATTTTTGCCGATGTGACCGGCCGGGAAATCCGTATTGCGGCCTCGGAGCAGACGACCGCCCTCGGCGCCGCCATGTTCGGGGCGACGGCCGCGGGTCCCGAAGCCGGCGGCTATGCAACCGTTGCGGAGGCGGCGGCCCGGATGGCCCGCCTTCGCGAGGAGACGATTCGTCCGATCGCCGAGCACCGGGCGGTCTACGACGAGCTATATGGTGTCTATCTTTCGCTTCACGACCTGTTCGGAGCGGATGAAGGCAGCCTGATGAAGAAGCTGAAGTCGTTGAAGCGGCCTCGCGAGACGGCATCGGTCTAGAAGGCCTTGCTCCCTCTCCCTCCCCGAACAGGACATCAGGAGAATGTGCGGTTCGGTGTGCTGCGGCTGTCACGCCAAGTAGATGAAATTTGCAAATAAACAAAGAGATCAAGCATAGCTTGATCTCTTTGTTTATTGGAATCCAATCCGCGTTAGCCTTCTTTTGGGCTTCTACGCTGGAGGGACGGTTCCCATCCACGCCCTCTTCCTTTCCCTACATGCCGCTGCTAACTTCAGTGCCTGTGTTGCCGCTGTTTCTGTGCGCGTGAGGATGCATCCCATTCACGGTTGTATATCCTTGGGCGAGTGGGAAGAGGAATGGGCTTTTGGCTGCTCTACCGTTGGGGGTACGTTTCCACATACGTGGCACACAGGACGAGGGAGCGTAATACCTTGCATTAGACCATTCACTATAGCATGCAAGGAGACTACAGAATGATCCAAAACAGGCGAAAGCTTTGGTTTGACTATGTAGTGATCGGTACGGGACCCGCCGGCGCGGTAATTGCGAAGAAACTGTCCGACGACAAACGAACCTCCGTTCTTCTCTTGGAAGCCGGGCCAAACAAGGACCGGGATGTGCCGATTAAAGATTCAACGTTTGCTCTGGAACTTGAAGAGCAATTTTTTCCGCAGTATTTTTGGCAGGGGGAGGGCGTTCCGCAGGAACAGCTGGACGATCGCTCCTTCGAATGGACGACCGGGCGGTTATCTGGGGGAGGGTCCTCCATCAATGGAGAACAGTATGTGAGGCCAACTGCCGCCGTCTTAAGAAGGTGGCAAAAGTTATTAGGCCCCGCCTGGTCTCCCGAGCGGGCAATTCAACGTTTCAAGCGGCTGGAGAACTACAACGGAAAAACCCTTCACCGCTCTATTCACGGCTACCGGGGCCGTGTCGATATTCGGCAGGCACCGGTGAAGCCGACAGCGATGGCTCGAAAGCTGGTTTCGGCTATCGAAAGGGCGACTGGATTTCCGAGAATATTAGATTATAACGACCCGAGTACACCACTCGGACCGTTCACGAGATGGCAGTTATTTCAGCAGCCAGACGGACAGCGGGAAAGCTCGTCGACCGCCTTTTTGTCTTCTGATGTTATCGATGCTCAAGGCCGAGGGGTAGGAGGACGCAGATTAAAGGTCAGCTACAAGGCGACAGCCCTTCGCGTCCTTTTCTCCGGCAAGCGTGCCGTTGGCGTTTCGTTTCTCGACAAAGGGCGATTTACCAGGGTGTATGCCCGTGAGAAAGTCATTGTATCGGCAGGAATCAACAGTGCACAGTTGCTGATGCTTTCCGGGATAGGGCCTGCCAAGCTTTTGAAAAAGTCGGGAATTCCCCTCGTTTATGACAATCCCAACGTAGGAAAAAATCTGCGCAACCACACTCTCAACTTCGCCACCTTCAAAGCGAACCCCAAGGATTCTCCGCTCCCTCACTCGGATCCGAACGCCCTTTACACCGGCGGAGCTTTCCTGCCTTCCCCTACTCCGGGAGCCAGTCCCCATCGCCGAGGCGTGCAATTGATCGGAATCGGCGGGAAAGGTACGCTGACCATTGCCATCCTGTACCTTATGCCGAAAAGCCGGGGCTCCATTCGGATTCAGAGCAAAGATCCCTTGCAAATTGTACTGGCGGACGAGGCGTTTCTGGCCAATCCGGCAGATATGGAAGCGGTCAAACGAATTTATCGGACGTACATCAAGAAGATAGCGAAGAACTTATCGAGGATTGATCCCGCCTACCGGCTCATTTCGCCTACCATTGACGTCATCAATGACGATGCGAAGCTCGAATCGTTTATTAAAGAAAATTTTGACCACAATCATCACCAGCAAGGCGCTCTCCGCATGGCTCCTATTGACAAAGGCGGTGTTGTGAACAGCCGCGGCCACGTCCATGGCGTGAGAGACCTGATCGTTGCCGACGCTTCCATCGTTCCATTCACGGTAGACGGCAATACGTCCGCTGCCGCCTATTTGATCGGATCAACCATAGCCCAGCAGCTGCTTAAGGAGAAGAAAGGACGAAAGACCAGCTTGAACGTTCACCGGAAGGGGGAGCGGGTAGAGGAATAGCCCCGCTGCTGCTCTCGCTGCCCATCTATATCCACTATAACAAGAGGCTGTATCCCATCATCGGGGACGGCCTCTTTGTTTTTCCTATTGACGACGTATGGGCGCGTCCTCGTTCGTCTAGCCGAACGTCCTATTCCGGATACGGACCCTGAAACCTGGAAGAAGGGATCTTCTAAAAATAGGAGTTTATTCTGATCGTTAGGCCCAATCCATTTTTTTGTTTAGCCATACATTGTCTGCATAACGATAAAGGAGGGTGTTTCATGGCAGTTAAGCCAAGTCCCCAGTTTATTAGACTGTGTAACCAATTCTCAAGAATTCTTGGGGGCGAACATGAAATTGATCCGGGACCCGTTTGCTTTGTCAGTCGCTCCAGACAACTGAATGCGACCATTTTAGGCAGAAAAACGACGTCTCCCCTGGTCCGCTATCAGCTGTTTTCCTTTGAGTCCCTCGATAGTTCCGGGCGTGCCCTTTGCCTGGGGGAAACGGCATGTACGCAAAATCAAGCGAACCGTCTCATCCGCAATCTTCAACGGCGGGGGATCACGGTCACCGCTCTGCATAATCACTGGCTGAATGAAAGCCCCCGGTTGATGTACATCCACTGGGAGGCGATCATGAACCCGATCGTATTCGCCAGAAGAACAAAAGATTCGATTCGTTTCCTGGGATAAAGTTATTCCGATTGGTCATACGTCCATTCGCGTAAAGGGCGAGGGGCATATGATAAATTGTAAGCTATTCACACACAAAAAGGAGGAGACGCAATGAGCGCTTGCAGAGGGTTTGGGTTCGGAACCTCCACGGCTACGATCTTGGTGCTGTACATTCTGCTGGTCATTGTTCTCAGCACGTTCTGGATCTAATCACATCGACAAAAGGGAGCCTACACAAGTGTAGGCTCTTTTTTTTTATTGCCCGGGAAAAGAACGGTCCTTAATACAGAGTAGGGGTCGGTGGGCAGGATACGGCTCTTATCAATGCTGGGTCGATTACGTCATAAAACCAAAACAATCCGTTCCAGCGATAGCCCGATGCTCCCTCATATGCCACGCGGGTCGGAAAAAACCAGAAACTCTCCCCATTCCACAGCCAGACATACGTGAATGAATTCAAGCAGTCAATGATATATGTTCCGGTAGGAACCTGTGGAATGAACGGGGGAGGAGCGGGCAGGGGCTGCGCGGGAGAACCGGGCAGCGGGAAAAAGCCCATTTGCAATCACTCCCTACATTTTTATGCTAATAAAACGATGACCAGCAGCTCGAAGAGAACAAGAGTCAGGATCGCGGCCTGGCTGGCAAAATACGAGCTCAGACCAAAACCCGGACCGAAACCGGGACCGAAACCGGGACCAAAACCAGGACCAAAACCAGGACCGAAACCGGGACCAAAACCGGGACCAAAACCCGGACCAAAAAAGCCGCGATGTCCAGCAGGATGGGACACGCTTAAGTAGAGGTGTCCGCTGTCGCACTGGACGATGACCCCTTCGAAGGTCCGGCCATCCAACGTCTGGACACGCACCATCCGATTGACGTACGACCTGCAAATGTGGTGGACCCGATCCCGAATGGATCTTAAAGTACCGACCATCTGGGGATCCGCTTGATAAAGAACCTGCTGCTGTTGAACACTCATCGCAAGACCTCCGCTTACCTTTATAGTTGCTTCCCCTCACCATATGCAGGAGCCCAGACCGAGGTTCTTCTTGAGTTCGTAGTAGGATGCCCGTGGACGCATCCATAATGGGAACCAACAAAAACGAAAGCAGTTGCGCGAAGCGGAAGACATATCCCCACGCGAGCGGAAATATCCATAATACTGTGTCAAATGAATACACGGAAGGAACAAAGGGGGACGAGCAATGACGGCCATTCGGTACCGCTACTACGAGCGGGGAGACGAGAAGCGAATCGTCAAGCTGTGGAACGAATGTCTGCGTCTGGATCCGATAACGGACCTCCGCTTTCGCAACCTGGTGCTGCTGGACGCGAACTTCGATCCGGAAGGGCTGCGTCTCGCCTTCGATGGAGAACGGCTGGTCGGCTGTATGTACGGCGTTCGGAGGCGTCTGCCCATGCTAGGGACCGATCTGGAGCCTGAGAACGGCTGGATTCCGTTCTTTTTCGTAGCGCCGGAGGCGAGGCGCCGGCGGATCGCCGCGAATTTGCTTCAGGATGTGTTCGCCTTCCTGGCTAAGCATGGGCGAACGACGGTGTTTTTTGCCTCCTACGCGCCCCATTACATCCTCCCGGGCCTCGACGAAGACGCCTACCCGGAGGCGGGAGCTTTCCTTCGGAAGCACGGCTTCCGGAAGCGGTACTCGCCCGTCGCGATGAACATCCCGCTCGTCGGCTATGCGATACCGGAAGATGTGGAGCAGCTGAAACGACAGCGGATGGAGGAGGGGTACACGTTCGAGCCGGCGGAGGACGGGGATCTGTACGAGGTCATCCAGTTTGCGACCCACGTCATGGAGAACGCCGATTGGGGGCGGGCCATTCGGGAGGGCGTACGGCAGGGGCTCCCGCTGACGAGCCTTCACCTCGCGCGGGATCACGGCCGGTTGGTGGGCTTCTGCATGCATGGCGGGTACGAAGGAATCCGGGAGCGCTTCGGACCGTTCGGCGTCGATCCCGAGCAGCAGGGACGAGGGCTTGGCAAGATACTGCTGTACGATCTGCTCGCTTCGATGCGTGCGCAGGGGATGCACGGCGCGTGGTTCCTGTGGACGGGGGAAACAACGCCGGCGGGGTATCTGTACAAGCGCGCCGGGTTTCGGGTAACGCGGACCTTCCAGGTGATGGCGCGGCCGGTGGAGGAACCGGCTGCTTCCGATACGAGCTCCGAATCAAGCTCCGAAACGAAGGCCGAATGAGAAGCCGAACGGACGTCCGAAAGGAAGCCCGAAGCGGGCAGATAACCCAAACCGGAGGGAGAGACTCAGCATGAATCGATTGGTGGCTCGATCCGTCAGCCTGATGACCGTGTCCGCGCTTGCGGTCGGCATGGCCGCCTGCAGCTCGGATGCGGGTAAGGGCAAGAGCAGCGGCGTCGTTACGCTTACGCTGCTCTCGCATTACGCCGGTCCGCAGGAGGAGCAGCTGAAGCCGTATATCGATCAGTGGAACAAGGAGAATCCGAACATCCAGGTCAAGCTCGAGCCGGTGGACTTCGGCGAGCTGCTCAAAACGATCTCCGCGAAGCAGACGGCGGGGAAGGTCGCGGACATTATGCACGTCTATTCGATGTGGGGCGGCCAGCTCGGCAAAAGCAAGGTGCTGGCGGATCCGCCGGCCGATGTCGTGGAGGACATCAAGAGCAACTATCCGGAAGCCGCGGTCAAGGGCTCCTCGATCGGCGGCAAGGTGTACGGGTACCCGACCGAGGTGCAGGCCTACGCGCTGTTTTATAACAAGAAGCTCCTCAAGGACGCCGGCTACGACAACCCGCCGCGAACCTGGGACGAAATGTACAGCATGGCGAAGAAGATGACGAAGAAGGACGCATCCGGCAAGATCGAGGTGCAGGGCTTCGGCTTCAACCGAGGCTACGCGTCGATCGTCGACCAGCCGTTCCTGTCGCTGCTGGCGACCGCGGGCGGCACGCTGCTCAGCGACGACATGAAGAAGGCGCAGCTCGACTCGGATACGGCCAAGAAGACGCTGGAGTATACCGCCAAGTTCTATACGGACGGCATTTCCGATCTGTCGATCAGCGTCGGCAAGAGCTTCCCCGCCGAGCAGACGGCGATGACCATTCAGGCCGGTTGGTGGGCCGGAACGCTGGCGGGAACTATGAAAGACCTGTACGCCAACGTCGGCACCGCGCCCATTCCGTCTCCCGACGGCCAGACGAAGGGGTCCCTCGCCTACACGTGGATGTGGGGCGTGAACAGCAAGTCCAAGAACCAGAAAGAGGCCTGGGCATTCCTGAACTGGTTCAACACGAAGCCGATTAAGGACGGCTTGACGCCAGAAGCGAACTTCCTGCTGGACGCCTTCAACTCGGTGTCTAGCCGCAAGACGGACCTGAACGCTCAGAAGCTCAAAGACAAGCTTGCCAGCGACACGGTGCTCAAGACGTTCACCGACGCGCTCCAGTATGCGAAGCCGGAGCCGAACCCGGCGGCGGGCGCCGAGATTCAGGACATTTTGTATAAGCAGATCGAAAGCGTATGGTCCGGCCAGACGACGGCTCAGCAGGCGCTTCCGCTTGCCCAGAAGGACATCCAGGCCAAGCTGGCTGCCGACTAGAAGGCTTGCGGAGGTGAGGCAATGGCGAACAAGCGAAGCAAGCTGAACCGGGGACAGGCGCTGACGGGCTATCTGTTTTTGATGCCGGTGTTCGGCTTCTATGCACTCTTTTTTCTCATCCCGCTCCTGTTCTCCCTCTACTTAAGCTTCACGGAATGGGGCGGCTTCGACCTGAGCCTGATCAAGTGGGTAGGGCTCGACAATTACCGCGAGCTCTTCCGGGAAGGATCGCCGTTCCTGAATCCCATTATCAAGAACACGTTCGTGTTTGCCTTCGGCACGGTGCTGCTGTCGTTCTTCATCGCTCTTGCGGTGTCCTACATGATTACGAGGCTCAAGTACGAGGGATTCTGGCGGACGCTCTACTTCCTTCCGACCGTCACGACCATCGTGGCGATCGGAAACGTGTGGCTCTATCTGTACAATCCGACGAACGGCGTCATCAACGAGGTGCTGCGCAAGCTGGGGCTGCAGACAGTCCGGTTTCTGGACGATCCGTCGACGGCGCTCGCTTCCATCATCGTTGTGGGCGGCTGGCTCGGCATCGGCAGCTCGGTGCTCATCTTGAGCGCCGGCCTCAAGGCGATTCCCGAGGACTACAACGAGGCGGCCATGCTGGAGGGAGCGGGGCTGTGGGCTCTCTACTCCAAGATTACGCTTCCGCTGCTCAAGCCGTCGATTCTGTTCGTCTTGATTACCTCGTTCATCGGCGGCCTGCAGTCGTTCACCCTATCGCTTGTCATGACGAAGAACGGCGGGCCGGGCAATTCGACGAACGTCGGCGGCCTCGAGATGTATAACCAGGCGTTCAACTACGGCAACTGGGGGACAGCCAGTGCGATGGCGTTCGTCCTGTTCGTGATTATTTTCGCGGTGACGCTGCTCCAACTGGCGGTGTTCCGGCGGGGAGGGGTGGAGAGCTACTGATGAAACCGAGACGCTTCCCCTGGTTCTCCTATACCGTCATTGTGCTCGGCGGCTTTCTGATGGTGTTCCCGTTCCTCGACATGCTGGCGTCGTCGTTCAAAGGGCCGGCGGACTATAACCGGATGCATTATGCGTTCCTGCCCGAGCAATTCCTGCTGGACAATTACGGCACCGCCTTCGAGAAGCTCAAGCTGGGTCTCCTGTTCCGCAACAGCATCATCAAGTCGGTGGCGACCACGGTACTCGTGCTGCTGACCAGCTCGCTCGCCGGGTATGCGCTTACGAAGCTCCGGTTCCGCGGGCGGCAGCTGACATTCCGGTTCATTCTGGCGACGATGATGTTTCCGGGCTTCCTCTTCCTCATCCCGAACTTCTATATCATGGTTCACTTCCCGCTCGTCGGCGGCAACGATCTGTTCGGGGAGGGAGGGGACGGCGGGATGGCCCAGTACCGGCTGGCACTGATCCTGCCGTTCGCCGTGAGCGCCTTCGGCATCTTCCTGATGCGGCAGTTCATCTTGACGATCAACGACGCTTATATCGAGGCGGCGCGGATCGACGGGGCCTCCGAGCTGCGAATCTTTTTCCAGCTGATTCTTCCGATGACGGTGCCCGCTCTCGCCACTCTCGCTATCTTCGAGTTCATCGGCAGCTGGAACGAGTTCATCTGGTCGCTTCTCATGTATACCGTCAACACCGAGCTGGCGACGCTACCGGTCGGCATCCAGCAATTAAAGTCGCACCTTGACGCGAGCATGACCCAGCCGCTTGTCAACGCAGCGATGGTGATCAGCACCGTTCCGATTCTGCTTGTCTTCATCTTCCTGCAGAAATATTACATCCGGGGATTGACGAATACGGGCCTCAAGGAGTAGCGGCCCCGCCATTAACCAGACCAAGGGAGGAACGACTATGGCTTCTTCGGACAAAAAGCATATCCTCGCGATCGGCGCCCATGCCGGCGATCAGGAGCTGACGGCCGGCGCGACAATCGCGAAGTATACGATGGAGGGGCACAAGGCGACACTGCTTCATCTGACGCCCGGGGAGAAGGGACATCCGCGGCTGACCCCGGACGAGTACCGGAAGCAGAAGATCGAGGAGGCGTACCAGTCCGCCGAGATTCTCGGCGCGGACGTCCGCTTCCTGGACTACAAGGACGCCGAGCTGCCGGTGACCGAGGCGATCAAACTGGAGGTAGCAGATATTATCCGCGAGCTTAAGCCGGACATTCTTATCACCCACTGGAAGAACAGCATCCATAAGGACCACGCCAATACGCATCTCATCGTGCAGGACGCCCGGTTCTATGCCGGCTTGAAGACGATCGAGCGTCCGCTGCCTCATCATTACGCCGGACAGCTCTATTATTCGGAGAACTGGGAGGACATGGACGATTTCGTGCCCGAGGTGTTCATCGACATTCCGGAGGACGCTTACGAGACGTGGGTCAAAAGCTTGAGCGTGTACGCGTTCGCGCGCGGGGAAACCTACGGATTCCCATATATCGACTACTACAAAGCACTGACAGTGGTGCGCGGAGCGCCCGTCTATTTCAAGCGGGCGCAGGGCTTCATGGTGCCGAGAGGCGGATTGAACAAGCGGCTCGCCTACTTTTAGCGGCAGGCGCGCACGGCCTATTTAGGAACGGCCCGCGCCGGTTGGGTTCCTGCTGCCAGTACCTTTTCCCTGTCCCGGCATAAAATGCAGCAAGAGCATCGATATGCGGAGAAAGGGAGCGATCCGATTGGCCGCAAGCAGCTGGAAGCACGCCATCTTTTTGTCGGCTCTCGCCTACCAGGCGGGGCAGGCGTATGCGCGGGGCGGCGCGTTCGTCGTCCCGCGGGGCTACCGTCTCGTCCAGACGCTCGGAGGGGCAGACTATCCGTTTCTTGGCTTCGTGCTGGAGTCCCGCTCGCGGCTGATCGCGGTCTTTCGCGGTTCTCAGGACCTGCGCGATCTGCTCACCGATTTCGACCAGAGTCTCATCCGGTTCCCGTATGCGGAACGGGGAGGGGACACACATCGCGGCTTTACCAAGCTGTACACCCGGGCGGTTCGGGAGCCGCTCCTTAGGCTGCTCCAGAGGAAGAAGCGCAAGCCGCTGATCTTGGCGGGCTTCAGCCTGGGTGCAGCGCTGGCTACGTTGGCGGGTCTCGACATAACGCTTCATGCCAAAGGCTGGAGCCCGGCCGTCTATACGTTCGGCTCTCCCAAGGTAGGGGATGCCGCGTTCGCCGGCGCCTACGACCGGGCGGTTCCGCGCTCGGCCCGGGTAGCCAACCGGTTCGATCCCGTCACCCGGTTCCCCGCCTCCACGAAGCAGCGTCCGTACACGCATGTGGCGAGGAAACGAGAGTGCGATTTCCGGCGCGGCCTGCTGCTCGACAATCATAAGATCCGCAACTACTTCGCCTGCCTCGCCGCGAAGGATCCGCTCTATGCCCGTCAGCTGGCGGCCGCCAATCCGGGGCTTTGCCCCGTCGTGCATCCGATCTATCCGGCGCCGCTCTCCGCTCCGGCCAAGGCGGCTCTCCCCAGCTGATCGGAGGAGCCGCGCCGACGCCGGCCGCGGAGCGGCGCATTCGGGCAGACAACAAGAGGAGCAGCGGCCCGGCCGCTGCTCCTCTTTGGTCTATCCTGCCGTCCGCATTAGGCGGCCAGGCTTCCTAAAACGCCAGCTTCTCCTCCAGGAACGATGCGAGCTGCGCGATCGGCATCCGCACCTGCTCCATCGTATCGCGGTCGCGCACCGTCACTTGGCCGTCCTGCTCCGACTCGAAGTCGTAGGTGATGCAGAACGGCGTTCCGATCTCGTCGTGGCGGCGGTACCGCTTGCCGATCGAGCCGGTCTCGTCATAGTCGACCGAGAACCGCTTCGTCAGGTCGGCGAACAGCCGCTGGGCCGGCTCCGACAGCTTCTTGGACAGCGGGAACACTGCCGCCTTGTACGGCGCGAGAGCCGGATGCAGATGCAGCACGGTCCGGCTGTCGTCTCCTTCAAGCGCCTGCTCCTCGTACGCGTCGACGAGGAACGCCAGCGTTACCCGGTCGGCGCCGAGCGACGGCTCGATGCAGTACGGAATATACCGCTCGTTTGTATCCGGGTCGATATAATGGAAATCCTCGCCGGAGAACGCCATATGCTGCTTCAGGTCATAGTCGGTCCGGTCGGCGATGCCCCACAGCTCGCCCCAGCCGAACGGGAATTTGTACTCGATGTCCGACGTGGCGTTGCTGTAATGCGACAGCTCCTCCTGCGAATGGTCGCGCATCCGGATGCTCTCTTCCTTCATGCCGAGCGAGAGCAGCCAGCTGCGGCAGAAGTCGCGCCAGTAGGAGAACCACTCGAGGTCCTCGCCCGGCTTGCAAAAGAACTCCAGCTCCATCTGCTCGAATTCCCGCGTGCGGAACGTGAAGTTGCCCGGCGTGATCTCGTTGCGGAAGCTTTTGCCGATCTGCCCGATGCCGAACGGCAGCCGCTTGCGCATCGTGCGCTGGACGTGCTTGAAGTTGACGAAGATACCCTGAGCCGTTTCCGGTCGCAGATAGATCTGGTTCGAGCTCGATTCTGTCACGCCCTGGAACGTCTTGAACATCATGTTGAACTGGCGGATGTCCGTGAAATCGGCACTTCCGCAGTCGGGGCACACGACTCCGTGCTCCCGGATGAGCCGGCTCATTTCGTCGAACGGTAGGCCGTCGACGACCATCTCGATGCCCTTCTGCTCGAGCGCTTCCTCGATCAGCTTGTCGGCGCGGTGGCGGGCCTTGCACTGCCGGCAGTCGATCATCGGATCGTTGAAGTTGCCGACGTGGCCGGACGCCTCCCAGGCGCGCGGATTCATCAGGATCGCCGCGTCGAGACCGACGTTGTATGGGGACTGCTGAATGAACGATTTCCACCAGGCGCGTTTGATGTTGTTCTTCAGCTCGACGCCGAGTGGGCCATAGTCCCATGTGTTGGATAAGCCTCCATAGATGTCCGAGCCGGGAAAGACGAAGCCCCGGTGCTTCGCGAGCGCAACGATTTGGTCCATGCTTACTGCCATCTTGTTTCCATCCTCCTGAACGATTGTACTTGCCGGGACGGCAAGGCCTTCCGAACATGCAAAAAAGCTCCCGTCCCGGAAAAAAAAGCAAGCCTGCTTCTTCTCCAGGGACGGGAGCTTCCTCCCGCGGTTCCACCCTAGTTGGCGCGCATGTCCGCGCCCTCTTCCTTCGCCGGACGGCTCCTGAGGCCCCTTCGCCGGGCCGGACCCGCCGGGCTCCCACTCTCCCCGGCTCGCTGGGCGGTCCGATTCCCGGGTACTCTCCCCCGATCCTCACCGTTCCTGTTCAATTAGGCAACAGTGTACAATACCTTCCTTCAAATAGCAACCGGAAGGGGGCTGACATGCCGCTGGAGAGGCTTGCGCAGGGCTCTCGAAGGGGATGCTCGACGCTAAAGAGCCGCCGGTCCATGCTAGCGGGAGACCGCCTTGGAGCTGCCGAGATATTCCTCAAGCGTCAGCCCCTTCTGCGCGATCTCCTTGGCGATGTCCGTGCCCACATACCGGATGTGCCACGGCTCATAGGCGTAGCCGGTGATGCTCTCCTTGCCCTTCGGATACCGGATGATGAAGCCGTACTCCGAAGCGTGCTTCGCGAGCCACTTGCCCTCGGCCGTATCGCCGAATTCTTCCTCGAGACCGAACTTGGCGCTTTGGCTGGAGACGTCGATCGACAGGCCCGTCTGGTGCTCGCTTGTCCCCGGCTGGGCGCTGTACATGGCCGCTTTGGCCTCGCCCTGCGTCTTGACGTTATTCGCGTAGATGCTTTTTTGGGTAGCATAAGACCGATAGGCCGAGACGCCGTACAGCTGGATGCCGTCCTTCTTCGCGCCCGCGAACAGCTTCTCAAGCGCCTTGGCGGCTTCCGCGCGCATCATCCGCTTCTCGATCTTCTCATTGAAGGAGAACGGGACGTCCGGGTAAACCAGGTCCGACGGCACGTAGTCCGACGGGAGCAGCACCTTCTTGTTGACCAGCACGGTGACCGCTGTCACATTCGTGGCGGCCGTCTGGCCGGCGCCGGCGTTAGCCGGCGTGGACGACGGGCTGCCCGCAGGCGGGGCGGACGGCTTGGTGCTGGCCGGCGCAGTTGGCTGCGTCGAAGCGGGCGCCGAGGCCCCTGGGCTGGCCGAGACGCCCGGCGAGGCGCTTGTGTTAGGAGACGCGCTCGCGCTGGCTGAGGGCGACGGACTGCCGGAGGGGACGGTTGCCCCCGTTTCTTTGGATTGGCAGCCTCCGAGCAGCAGGGCGGAGCCCAGCAGCAGGGCGGCGGAACGGCGATAAAGGGACGGCAGCCGCGAAGCGGCCGGTCTGTTCGCGTCGGGATTGTTCATTTCGTTGGCAAACCTCCTGGTGAGAATGGCTTTCTTCGCTGTCGTTTGGGCCTAGATGCAAAGCAAGTATCATTATACCATTCTAAAAGAGGCGGAACGAACGTAATCCTTAGGTCAAACAGACTAGTTTTTCTTGCGAACCCCGTATCGGGGATGCAGCCTCCGTGCTATACTGAGGGTATATCGATTATGAAAACGGTTAAATGACGAAAATACCGAACTAGAAGAGGGGAACCTGGCGGAATGCGGTGGAATGGAAAATGGCTTCGGTATTTGATTGGCGGCATGATCGTGATCAGCTCGCTCTCGGTTCACAGGATAATGACGGTCCAGGGCGAGCAGTTGGAGCCTAAGGTCGTCATGATGCGGCTCGAGGACATAGGGCCAGGGGGCGAATACGGCTCTATCGAGCAGCTGGGCAAGCTGAGGACGGTTGTCGAGCTGCTGGAGTCCCGCGGGGTCCGGTACCAGATGGGCGTCATTCCCCACTGGCTGAACATACAGCCAGGCAAGCCGGACTACGATCAAGCGCTGGACCGGATCGACGATCCCTACATCGGGTCCTTCGTCCGGCTGCTGCATCAGGTGAACGACACGGGCGGGACGATCGGCATGCACGGCTATACCCACCAGGTCGGCAGCACGGTCAGGCCGGACGGCCATCAGGAGTCGGGCATCGGCAACGAATTCGACGTCAGCGGCTTGCCGGGCACGTCCACGCAGGAATTCGCCAAGGACCGGCTGGAGGAAGGGCTCAAGATCTTTCGGGCCATCGGCATCCGGCCGGCCTTCTGGGAGGCGCCCCACTACCATACGTCGCCCGGTCAGGCGCCGATGTTCCGCTCGTTCTTCGGCATCACGTACGAGAACAAGGTCGGCCATCCGAACCAGACGGCCATCGAGACGGTCAACAGCCGCAATACCGAGGCCGGCAGCCTGACGCTAGGCGGCGTTTACGTGCCGACGCCGTTCTCCTATATTCCCTATAATCGGGACGAGAAGCTGATTCTCGATCAGCTGGCGAGCAAGAAGCTGGCATCGTTCTTTTACCACCCGTTTCTGGAATTCAAATATCTGCTGCCCGTTCTGGACGAGGAGGGTATGCCGGTCATGCGGGACGGCCTGCCCGAATACCGGTATCCGAACAAGGACCGCTCGGTGCTCCAAAAGATGACGACGGCGCTGCATAAGAAAGGCTATACCTTCTACTCCCTGTATGACGCCGTTCCGTTCACGCCGTCGATCGCTTTTTCGGTCAAAGAGACGCAGAGCGCGCCTTATTCTCTCGCCGACGTGAGCGGTGACCGCCAGGCAGACCTCGTCCAATGGGAGGAGGCAAGCGGGAACGTGCTCGTGCAGAAGGGGGAGTTCCGGGGCTCTCGGCGCGAGCCTCTTCAGCCGGCGGAGGTATGGGCTACCGTTCCCCGTAAAAAGGGCGATACGATGGTGCTTTTCGACGACAACAGCGACGGACGGGCGGATCTGTGGATAGCCCGGTCCGCAGGTGCGGTGGAATGCTACCGCTCCACCGGGACCGGCTTCCGGTTCTACAAGTCGTGGAAAGCCGATACCGGAGGCGAGGTAAGGGCGCTCTACGCGCTCCGGCAGCCGCACGGCGCCTTCCTGCTCGCGGCGGCCAGCAAGGACGGGACCCAGCTCAGTACATTCTATATGAAGAACGATCAGCTCCAGCCCGTTCCGCGCCTGAAGTGGAAATCCGACGCCTTTCTCCGCCTGCAGAGGACGGCCGGCAGCGAGCCGGGCGAGGAGAGCTTCTGGTCGACCAAGCGGGACTCGGCGAATGTCGTCCAGCTGGATTATGACGCCGAGGGCCACCGGTGGAAGGTATCTCGCCTGACGCTGACGCTGCCGACCGACGTGGGGCTTATCAAGACGGGAGACTTCAACGGGGACGGCCGGGCTGATGTGCTCCAATGGAACGAGCCCGATCAGACCTATACCGTCTATCACCGCACGGAGGCAGGCGACTACCGGCTGGTCAGCCGCTTCGGCCCGTGGGGCCGGATGGGCTCCCGGCTCATGCTGGGCGATTGGGACGGCAACGGCAAGACGGACATCGCTCTCTTCGATCCGGAGGCGCGGATTTTCGATACGGCGCTGTCGTTCCAGCTTCCCGATTTGGAACGGGGAAGCCGGCAGTAGCGAACCCTGGACCCAGCAGCCTCCTTGTCATTAGAGATGCGAGCCGCCGCTGGCATCTATAAATTGACCGGTTACCCAGCGGCTGTCTGAGGAGGCCAAAAACGCGGCGATGTCCGCGATATCTTCCGGCTGTCCCCATCTGCCGTAGATCGAATAATTCGCTCCATATTGGTGCATGTCAGGGTCCTGCAGCATCGCGCCATTCATATCGGTGGCCACGAACCCGGGCCGGATCGCATTAATCGTAATTCCCCGAGGACCGAGCTGGTTGGCCAGGGAAAGCGTCAGCGCATTGACCGCGCCTTTGGTCATATTGTAGGCGGTAACGGCGGGGAGGGAGATTCTCGTCGTGCTGGACGACATGTTGATGATGCGTCCTCCGTCCCGCAAGCGAGGCAGCGCCTGCTGAATGAGGAAGAACGGCGTTTTCATGTTAACGGCTATGAGATTGTCCAGCATTTCTTCCGTCGTCTCTTCAATGGGAACGGCCAGGCCGATCCCCGCGTTGTTCACCAGGATGTCAAAACGCGTGTCGCCGGTACGGGCTAGCAGCGCTTCGTCCAGTGCTTCATAAAACGCCGTCACGCTCTCCCTGGAACCAAACTTCGCACCGATGCCAAAAGCGGTTCCGCCGCTTTGCTCAATCTCTCGAACGGCCGATTCCGCCGCCTCCCGGTTCGTGCCGTAATGCACGGCCACCATGGCTCCTTCTCTGGCCAGCCGCAGGGCGATCGCACGGCCGATCCCTCTGCTTGCCCCGGTTACCAGTGCCGTCTTTCCAGTCAGTCTGTTCATTTTTCCTCATCTCCTTTTGTTTTTTCATGTTTCGTTGTAACACGATGTCCGCTCTAAAATGTTGCTTTCTCATTCGGGGACATCCGCCGAAGTTCTGGAGAATGACCAGCCGGAGAGGAACGGGCATACCAAAGAAAGCCGCAGAGGCGAATCGCAGGGAGTTCCCGGAGATCCGCTTCCGCGGCTTTCTTTATAGAGTTTCCTTATGGGGCCGTAGAGTCCGAACACGAGCGGCAGCGCCCGAGCGTGTTAAAGGTGGCGGGCAAGCCAGACGACGATCGTTCCTGCTGCCGCGCCTGAGGCGGCAACCAGGAGAACGTAGCCGAGACGTGAGGATGCGATAGAGGTTTGCCGGTCGTAAAAGCTGCCGGTGCGGCTAAATCCGGTCCACAGCTCGGCGGCCAACGCGAGCGTCAGGCAAGTGAAGCTTTTGAGGACGGCCATAAGAGAGCCTCCTTTTGGCATTTTCTATATTTTACCATAACGGTCGTTTACATTTCACCCAAGGCGTCTCTCTTACACGAACCGCCCCTTTCCGCAGAGGGGAAAAGGGCGGCGTGCGGGTTTCAGGGTACGGGTATAGGCGGGAGCCGTCCGGCCAAGGCTGTGCAGATACAGGCTGGCGCCTGACTCGGCTTTTGCGCGGGAGGAAATCCTGCCGTACTCAGGACTCCGGCTGCCCGGCGGCCGGCTCGTCCTGAGTGCGGAAGCGGCGTGCCGCATAGAGCACCGGTGTGGAAGCGACGGAGATAACGAATTTGAACAGATAAGTCGTCAGGAAGATCTGGAGCCAGACGTCGAAGCTGTACACACGCGGAAGCGCGAACGCGATCGTGCAGAACACAAGCGAATCGACAAGCTGGCTCAGCACCGTGCTGCCGTTGATCCGGACCCAGAACTGGTTATGGGCCGGGAAGCGCCGCCGCAGCCAGCTGTACAGGCGTACATCGAGGAACTGGCTGACAAAATAGGCGGTAAGGCTCGCGGCTGCGAGCCACGGCATGAGGCCGAACAGCTTCTCGAGCGGCTCCTGCGCAAAATCGGTCTCCTGCGGAGTGAAGACGAGCGTCATCTGCATAAGTGCCGTTGAGGCAAGAAGGCTGAAAAAGCCGAACCAGACGGCGCGCTGCGCCTCCCGGCGGCCGTACTTTTCGTTGAGCAGATCGCTTGCCATGTAGAGGGTGGTGTACATCGTATTGCCGAGCGTCATGACGATGCCGAACATCTCGATCGTCTTGGTCACCTGGATGTTGGCGAGCACCGTGGCGAAGCCGACCCAGGCGTACAGCCCCGTCCGGCCGAAGAGCCGGTAGCAGAGCAGGAACAGAGCGAAGTGGGCGAGCATGAACAGCAGGCCCCAGAGCGGGTTGAACAGCATAGCGGTGCCTCCTTAGTTTTGATAACGCGGGATGGTTCCGAACCGCGGCCCCGTCGGGCCGGACCTTCCCAGGATAGCAGAACGGCCATCCGTTGCAAATGACGTGTCGGTGCAACCTCCGTCCGGTCTTCCGCGTCCATGGAGACGGAGGCTTGAGAGCTCCGTACAGTGGAGCGCTGCCGAAGCAAGCTCCGAATGGAGACTGGAAGCCGATGGAAGGGGGGACTACCGCCGGCCCTCCGATTTTGGCATAATGGAACACAGAAACAGAAGGAGTAGGTGAGTCCCATTACTTGCAAAAAAACGCTGATGACGATGCTGCTTCTCCTGTGCCTCGCTGTGCTCGCCGGGAGGCCCGGACCGGCTGCCGCCTCGGCGAACCTGCTGACCAACGGGTCGTTCGAGCAGGGCGCCGACGGGTGGGAGAAGGACGTATGGGTCGAGGGGGAGAGCACACGACTCGACGCGGCGGACGGCGGACGTTCCGGCCGTGCCCTTCTCATCGAGAGCCGGGAGCCGAACGACGCCAAGTGGGTGCAGACCGTAACGGTCGAGCCGGCGACGACGTACCGGCTGGCGGGCTGGGTGCGCACGGAGGGGGTCGGCGGGTCGGCCAAGGGCGCCAACCTGTCCTTCCTCGGCGTTCTGGATACGTCGCCCGATCTGCTCGAGACGAACGGGAAGTGGGAATACATAGAGCTTTACGGCAAGACCGGCGCTGCGCAGAAGGAGATTCAGGTGGCGCTGCGGCTAGGCGGCTACGGCAGCCTGAATGAAGGCAAGGCCTACTTCGACGACGTGACGCTCGAGAAGGCCGAGACGGTTCCGGCGGGCAAAAAGGTCGTGCCGCTCGTGCCGACCGCGGACTCCCCGCAGGTCTCGGCCAAGCCGGCGACGCCGCTGCCGACGCTGCTGTTCGCCGCGATCTTCGTCATGATCTTCGGGCTGATTGACCGCTCCTGGATCCGTCCGCACGCTCATCGGCTGGCGGGGAGCGGTGCCCTGACTGGACCGCAGGCCCATCGCGCCGGCTGGATTCCGCTCGTGCTCGTCCTGGCCGCAGCGGCCGTCGTACGCTGGCTGGCCGCCAAAGCGGTGCACGGATACCCCGGCGACATGAATACGTTCGCCGCCTGGTCGCTGCTCGTCACAGAGCACGGCTTCTCCGGTTATTATGCCAATGCCGGATTCGCGGACTATCCGCCCGGGTATATTTATGTTTTGTACATGCTCGGCCTGCTGGCCAAAGCCATGCACTGGACCGCCGAGACGCCCGCGTTCGCCCTCGCGCTCAAGACGCCGGCGATGCTCGCGGATCTCGTCACCGCCGCGCTGCTGTACCGGCTCACGGCTTCGCGCCTGCCGGCGGCCGCCGCAGCGGGCATCGCGCTCCTGTACGCGACGAGCCCGGCCGTCATCGCCGACTCGGCTGCCTGGGGACAGGTGGACTCGATCTTCACGCTGTTCCTGGCCCTGTTCGTGGTTCAGCTTGACCGGGGCAGACTGGCCGGGGCAGCCGCCGTCTATGCGCTCGCGCTGCTGATCAAGCCGCAGGCGCTCATCTTTGCGCCCGTCCTGCTCGTCGCCTGGGCAGTCTCGCGCAGCTGGCGTGCGGTCGGCGCAAGCATCCTGGCGGGAGCCGCCGTCTTCCTCGGCGGGGCGCTGCCCTTTGCCCTCCATAACGAGCCGCTCTGGCTGGCGAAGCTCTACCTGGCGACGCTGGCGTCGTATCCGTATGCGACGCTGAACGCCTTTAACCTGTTCGCGCTGACGGGCGGCAACTGGCTGCCCCAGTCCGAACGGCTGCTGTTCCTGTCCTATGAGACGTGGGGCTGGCTGTTCATCGTCTGGGCGACGGCGTTCTGCTTCTACTTGTTCGCGAAGCGACGCAAGGACGAGCCGGTGCCGTACGCGCTGCTCGGCCTCGTGCTGATCGCCACCGTCTTCGTGCTGGGCGCCAAGATGCACGAGCGCTATCTGTTCCCTGCGCTGCTGCTGGCGCTCCTCGCGTATGTGCGCTCGGGGGACCGGCGGCTCTTGTACCTGTACGGCGGCTTCAGCCTGACCGCCTTCTTCAATATCGGCTACGTGCTGGCGGGCGCGCTGCGCGGCACCTACATGGTCGAGCAAGGGGATCCGGTGCTGCTCGGAACGTCGATCGCCAACGTGGCGCTGCTCCTGTGGCTCTACCGGATCGCCGCCGATCTGACGATCCACGGGCGGCGGGCGGCGATTCTGCCGCCGGCTTCTCCCGACGAGGAACGGGGGGAGAAGGAGAACTGGCTGTTCCCGGCTCCGGGCGCTCCAGCCGGCCAGGTGGCCAAGCGGTTGGTGTCCCGCCGGGCCGCCCGCGAGCTCGAGGAGGTCCGCGGCCGGATGACCCGCCGGGACGGCTGGCTTCTGGGCGGGCTGACCGCCGTGTATACCGCCCTCGCGCTGTTCCAGCTCGGCTCGTTCCAGGAGCCGCAGACAGCCTGGAAGCCGACCGCCCACGGGGAGAGCGTGGTGGTCGACTTGGGCACGCAGGTGGCGATCGAGCGGCTGAACGCGTTCAGCGGCATCGGCGACGGCAAGCTGCGCGTCGAATTCTCGACGGACCGCGCATCGGGCTGGACGAACGCCCAGACGATCGACATCACCTATACGCGCGTCTTCGCCTGGACGAGTCTGCCGGTGCAGACGACGGCCCGCTACGTCAGGCTGCAGGCGGATTCGCCGGGCTTTGAGATGAAGGAGCTCGCCCTGTTCGCCAAGGACAGCGAGACGCCGCTTGTCATCGCAGGGTTCGAGGCTGAGGCGGGAGCGGACAAGGAAGCGGCGTCCCGGATGTTCGACGAGCAGCAGGCCGTTCCGTACGAGCCGACCTTCCTTCACGGCACCTATTTCGACGAAATCTACCACGCCCGGGCCGCTTATGAGCATCTCGAGGGCGTCAAGCCGTACGAGAACACGCATCCGCCGCTTGGCAAGGAGATGATCGCCGCAGGCGTCTACGTGTTCGGCATGACCCCGTTCGGCTGGCGCATCGTCGGCACACTGTTCGGCATCGGGATGCTTCCGCTCATGTACTTGTTCGCCAAGCGGATGTTCGGGCGGACGGAATTCGCGTTCATGGCGACGTTCCTGCTGGCGGTGGATTTCATGCATTTCGCCCAGACGCGGATCTCGACGATCGACGTGTACGGCGTCTTCTTCATCATGATCATGTTCTATTACATGCTCCTGTATACCCGGATGAGCTTTTACGACGTGCCGCTCCGCCGGACGCTCGTGCCACTGTTCCTTTCCGGCCTGCTGTTCGGCATCGGTGCGGCGAGCAAGTGGATCGTCATCTATGGGGGCGCGGGTCTGGCCGTTCTGTTCTTCCTGTCGCTGTACGAAAGATACCGGGAGTACGCCGCCGCTCGCCATGCGCTTGCGGCAGAGCCCGACGGGGCGGCGGCCGGCGAGCTCGCCCGCATCGTCCGCATCTTCCCGAGGCGGACGGCCGCCACGGTGGCGTGGTGCGGCCTGTTCTTCGTCGTCATCCCGCTTGTGATCTACTCGCTTTCCTTTGTCCCGATCATGCTGGCGAAGGGCGAGGAGCTGTCGTTTGTGAAGCTGATCAGCTACCAGACCGACATGTTCGACTATCACAGCAAGCTGGTGGCGACCCATTCGTTCGGCTCGCAGTGGTGGGAATGGCCGTTCATGGTACGGCCGATCTGGTATTACACGGGGCAGGCGCTTCTCCCCGAGGGCCAGATCGCCAGCATCATCTCGATGGGCAATCCGGCCATTTGGTGGCTCGGGACGCTGGCAGTCCCGGTCGCGCTGCTCCTGCTTCACCGCCGGTGGAATCGCGGCGTGCTCGTAGCGGGAATCGCGTTCTTCTCCCAGTACCTGCCCTGGATGCTCGTGCCGCGGCTGACGTTTATCTACCACTACTTTGCGATGGTGCCGTTTCTGATCCTGTGCCTGACGTACGTATTCCAGCTGGCGATCGGCCGGGACACCAGGCTCCGCAAGCCCGTCTACGTCTATCTCGGGCTGTGCCTCGTCCTCTTCGCGATGTTCTATCCGGTGCTGTCGGGGCTGCCGGTCAGCCGGTCCTATGCCGAGCATTTCCTAAAATGGTTCCCGTCGTGGTATTTTTATAGTTAAAGTCCGTCCCCATGGACGAAGGAAGCATTCAAGCTGGGAGGTCAAAGGTGTGGATCCGAAGTATTCGATCATCGTGCCGATGTTCAATGAGGAAGAGGTGATAGAGGTCACCTACGGCCGGCTGAAGGAGGTCATGGACCGCCAGGGCGAGCCGTACGAGCTCGTCTTCGTCAACGACGGCAGCCGCGACCGCACGGTCGAGATTGTGAACCGGATTTGCGACGGGGACGCGAACGTCCGCCTGATCAATTTCTCGCGCAACTTCGGCCATCAGGTGGCGATCAGCGCAGGCATGGACTACGCACAGGGACAGGCCGTCGTCGTCATTGACGCGGACCTGCAGGACCCGCCCGAGGTCATCCTGGAGATGATCAAGAAGTGGAAGGAAGGGTACGACGTCGTGTACGGCAAGCGGCTCAAGCGCAAAGGGGAGACCGCGTTCAAAAAAGTGACGGCACTCTTGTTTTACCGCACGCTGCGCAGCATGACGAGCGTCGACATCCCGGTCGACACCGGGGATTTTCGCCTGATCGACCGCAAGGTGTGCGACGTCATGTCGCGGCTGACCGAGAAGAACCGGTTCATCCGGGGAATGGTCAGCTGGGTCGGCTTCAACCAGACGTCCGTGGAATATGTGCGGGAGGAGCGGTTCGCGGGAGAGACCAAGTACCCGCTCAAAAAGATGATCCGCTTCGCGCTCGACGCCATTACGTCGTTCTCGTACAAGCCGCTGAAGCTGGCGACGTATCTCGGCTTCGCGCTCTCGCTGTTCAGCTTCGTCTTCCTGCTGGTCGTCCTGTACCAGCGGCTGTTCACGAACATGACCGTGCCGGGCTGGACGTCGCTTCTGGCCAGCAACCTGCTCTTCAACGGTATCGTTCTCATCCTTCTCGGCATTATCGGGGAATATATCGGCCGGATCTATGACGAGTCCAAGAACCGGCCGCTGTACATCGTCAAAGAGGCCCGCGGCTTCCGCGGCGGTACGGAAGCGGGAGAGCGTCATGAGCGCTAACGGCGGAGCGCCCGGGAAGCGCCTCGAGCCAAGGGAAGACCGGCCTGCAGGCGCGCCAGGACGCAAAGCGGGGGACCGGGAAGCTTCGCACGGGCGCGCAGCCGACGCGGCCGGCACACCCGCCGCGCCTCGAGCAGGAGAGGACCGCTGGCAGGGGGTCCGCCGGTTCGTCAAGTTCAACCTGGTCGGTGTGCTGAACACAGCGGTCGATCTGCTGCTGTTCACCATCCTGAACGCAGGCCTCGGCGTTCCGTATGCCATCGCGCAGGTGATCTCCTACGCCGGCGGCATGGCGAACAGCTATGTCTGGAACCGGTACTGGACGTTCGGCGACCGGAGAGCACCGGCAGCCGGCCAGCTCGTCCGGTTCGCCGTCGTGAACGGCGCGACGCTCGGGCTGTCGCTGCTCCTCCTCTATCTGTTCACCGGGCTGCTCGGCCTTCCTGCGCTTGCAGCCAAGCTGGCGGTGACCGTCATAACGATGGGGCTCAATTTCATAGGCTCCAAGCTGTGGGTGTTCCGCGGCTGAAGAAGAAGCGTCCCTTTGGGGCGCTTTTTTTGCGGCATTTTTATTGCCGGGAGCCGTGCCGGGACCTTGGAGGTCAAGGCCGCGTCCCGTTTCCGCCGGCGTTCGGCAGGATAGGGGACCGGGTCCGGAAGGGCTTTGCGCTCGGCGCTAACTTGCGTTAAACTGTTAGATGGATTTTCTAACCATTGGTCCAGAAGACCAATTTGTTATCGGTTTGTAACTTTTTGCCGCTTGGTGGCGTTATATTTTTATAAATAGCCAGTAGGTTCGGAAGCGACACCCGGAACGGATGGTTGGATACAGGAAATTAGGGAAACGGGGTTATGGAATGTCGGAACTGAACATGCTTGTGCCTAGACGAGCCAAAAAGCCGTTATGGTTCAAGGTACTGATGGGGCTTCTTGCCGTTATCGTTCTCCTCATCGGCGCAGTGGCGCTCTATTTGAACTCGATCTATCAGACGACGAACGAAGTGATTGATAAGATAGGAACACCCGATACGGTGCCGATTACCTCCTCGGCCAAGGTCAAGCCGCTGACCTTCCTGCTCATGGGGGTCGATTCCCGTCCCGAGACCGGTAGCCTCAACAGCGACGTGATCATGGGCATCACGCTTAATCCGCAGTCCAAATCGGCTACCGTCGTCTCCGTCCCCCGGGACTTGGAGATGGAGCCCAAAGGATTGCCCCACCGCAAAGCGAATTATTACTATCCGTACTTTCACTTGCAGGACCAGCAGACGGCGTTCGCCAAAACGAAGGAGCTGTACAGCGAATTTTTCGGCTTGCCGATCGACTATATGGTGACCATCGACTTCAAAGGCTTCCAGAAGGCGATTGACGAGCTGGGGGGTCTGACGATCGATGTCGATATGGATATGCGGTATGTCGACACCGAGGACGGCACGAACATCAATCTGAAGAAAGGCGTCCAGCAGCTGAACGGCAAGGAGACGCTCGACTTCGTAAGGTACCGCAAGTCGAATCGGGGGACGGAGGAGTCGTCCGACCTCCAGCGGAACAAGCGCCAGCAGCAGGTGCTCGACCAGATGCTCGGCAAGCTGGCCTCGGTCGGCGGCTTGACCAAGCTGGGAGACCTCATCGAGGCGGTCGGCGGCCAAATGAAAACCGATATTCCGAGCAGCCAGATCCGCGACATGATGAAGACGTATTACAACATCGACCGGAGCAACGTCAAGTACATGCCGATTGACGGCGAATGGGTGAGCCCGTTCATCCTGCCGAACCAGGAGTCGCTCGACGCGGCGCGCAGAGCGCTGCGGGCGGAGGCTGGCCTGACGGCACCTTATGCGACCCCAACTCCGACACCAGGCAAAAAGTCGGGGACGGGATCCTCGACGGACTCGTCCGGCACCAAGGCGGATCCGTCGCCGAAGCCCAAGACGACGCCGCGCATCGACCTGAACCAGGAGTCGGGAACGAAAGCGACGGCCACGCCGAAGCCGAACGTGACCCCGAAGCAGGACGTGACTCCGAAGCAGGACGTGACCCCGAAGCCGGACCCGACGGCGACGCCTAAGCCGGATCGGACCGAGGCGCCCGACTCGTCGAAGGCGCCCACGCGGGAGCCATCTGCGACGCCGAGGCCGCCCGCGAGCCCGACGCCGGATCCGGCCGCAACGCACAAGCCGGGAACCGGCACGCAGCCGACGCCGACCCCGACGCAAGTCCCGCCCAAGCCGCTGTAAGGCTCGGCCCTCGGCCGCAGCCATTCCGCATCAAAAAGCCAGTCAGGCCTTATGGCCGGACTGGCTTTTTTGGGTTGGCGGACGGCGGCAGGAATCCCGTCAACTGTTAGCGGATCACAGGGACGTCAGAGGTGGAGGAGGAAGGGGTCGCCTCCGGCTTAAACCAGATGTCCTTGAATTGGACCCAGCCGAGCGAGTCGATCGAGACCCCCTTGACCGACGGATGGTAGACCGTCTTCAGATGCTTCTGGTACAGAAAGACGATTCCCTCTTGTTCCTTCAGCTCCCGCTCGATCGCCAGAAGCCTCTCCTGCCTCGCTTCGGCGGAGGGCTCGCGCCGGATCGCCTCGAGTTCACGGTCCATCCAGGCGGCGAGGGAGGAAGGGGCATGGGGCCGGATGCTCGTGTACAGATCGATCAGCCGGAGCTCGGCATCGCCGTCGAGCAGCACGGTGAACAGCAGCAGGTCGCAGCGGAACCGCTCGTCGCTCTTGAACCGCTCTACCGGCAGCAGGGTGACGTTGACGGGGATGCCGGCCTCGGCGCATATCGCCACGACGTGCCGCGCATCAGCCTCATACTGCGGAATCGTGCACAGCTCCAGCGTCTCGCCCCGGTAGCCGGCGCGCTCCAACTGCTCTGCCGCATCTGCGGGGACGGGGGGAGGCGCCTCCTCCGCGTTCCGGCCGAGGAAGCCGCTGGCCGGAACGATGACGTCGCCGGCCAGCCTCTCGATCAGACGGCCCCGGTCCATCGCGGCGGCCAGCGCCCGGCGGACGGCGTGCCGCTGCAAGAGCGGGTTGTGCAGCACGTTCCAGGTGAGGAACTTGCAGGTCGTGCCCTGCTGCTTCACCTGGGTCCAGGCGGCCTCCGAGGCTTTGGGGAGGCGGACGTTGTGGATGAGCTGGAACCGCTCCAGGTCCTTGCTGGGAAGGTCGGGGAGCTTCCAGATTTCGACGCGGTCGAGATGGGCGCGGCCCTGGAAGTACGAAGGGAACGCCTCCAGCACGCACTGCGCCTCGTCATGCTCGGCGAGACGGAATGGGCCGGTGCCGACCGGGTGCTCCGCGAACCGCTCCTCCTGGCCGCGGCACAGCTCCTCCGGCACGATGGACGCTCGGTTGGTCGCGAGCACCGGCAGGAACAGCTCGTTCGGCTGCCGCAGCCGGACAAGCACCGTCGTCGCGTCGACCGCCCGCGTCTCCAGGATGTCGGCGTAGACCCAGCTGTACAGCAGCTTGTCGGTGGATGTCCGGAGCCGGTCCAGCGAGTAGACGACGTCCTCCGCGCGCAGCTCCCGCCCGTGGTGGAACAGCACGCCCTTGCGCAGGTAGAATAGCCATTCCGTCCGGCTCTGGTCCGTCTCCCAGGCGTGGGCGAGATGCGGCTCGATCTGCTGGCGGGCCGGATGCCGCCGGACGAGGCCGTCGAACAGCTGGCTGACGAGATGAGATTCGGCTGCCAGATGGATCGCCAGCGGATCCAGCGTCCGGATCGGCTGGCTCCAGGGGAACCGCAGCGTATCCCGTCCGGCCTGTTCGGTTCCCTCGCGGCTGTAACCGAACTGCCCGTACAGCCAATCCTGGAACGTCTCGCGGGCGGCCGGAGGGAGTCCCGGCGCGCTCACCTGCTCCAGCGCGCTCTTCAGATCCTTGCGCTGGACATGCAGCTTGGCCGCCTCGACCGCCATCGTCTCCAGAGGCATCCGGAACACGAGGCCGGACCGATTGCCCCGCCCGCGCCGGGGCTTCCACTCGAGCCAGCCGCGCTCCTCCATCCGCTTAAGGACGAGCACGACGTTTCGATGGGTGCAGGCAAGCGCCTCGGCCAGCTCGTCCAGCGTTACCGCAAGCTCGGCGCCGTCGGGCTGCTGCGGGTAGGTATGCCTCAGCTGCATGTAGTGCCGCATCATCTTCATAAGCCTCTCTCCTTTTCCTCCCGCCTCAGGGGGCCCTGCGGCCTGCTTGGGCTCTCGCCCCAATAAAACAGGAAATTTACTGATTCAAACTTACTCTTTTTATTCCTGTTTTACAAGGTAAACTAGAAGCAAATAGAGGCAAGGAGGAAGATCCACATGCAACCGACCATGAATCCGAACAGCGTGCGGGCGGCTTATGCGCTGGGCCGGCTGCTGCCCGCCGACAGCGACGAATCGCTGGAGACGGCTGTCCTGAAGCTGCTCCGGCTTGCCTACGTGCACCGCTATATCCGCAGCGCGCCGGAGGAGCGGGCCGCTCGGCGGCTGCTGGCGGAGCTGCCGGGGCGCTGGAGGACGATCGTCCGGGAGGCGCTGCGCATCCGTCAGGGGGCAGAGGAGCCTTCGCTCTATACGTCGCGCGGCGAGCGTCTGGCGGATTGGGAGGCGTTCCACCGGTATATGCTTGACTGGCTCGCGGGAACCGAGCCGGGCGCCGGAGCGGAGCGGATTGCCGCAGATCAGGCCGCCCTATGAGCCGCCGCCTGCCCGTTCTGCTGCTCGGCTGCCTGGGCCTCGGGTTTCTGTTCCAGCTGCTGTTCGTCTTCCACGCGCCGGGGCTCTCCTATCCGCTCTTCGTGCTGGCGGGCTATGCGTTGTACGGCTGGTGGACGCTTGCACCCGGGAGTCTCCGGTCGCCGGTCTTTTGGATCGGATTCGCCTACAGCTTCCTCCTGGCTCTAACGTTCGTTCTGTTCGACAACGCGTTCTTGCACGCGCTGAATGGTCTGGGGCTTCCGCTGTTCCTGCTGCTCCATACGGTAGCGGCCGCCGACCGGTCGGGCAGGCTCTGGCGTGCTTCCGAGCTTCTGCAGGAGGCGCTGGACCGGCTGCTGCTGCAGCCGATTCTGAAGCTGCCGGTTCCGTTCCGGCTTGTCCGCTCGCTTCTTCCGAAGCGAAAGTCCGGGCAAAGCGGACCGCTTGGACAGATCGCGCTCGGTGCCACCATCGCTCTGCCGCTTCTCGTTCTCGTGCTGCTGCTGCTGGCTTCCGCGGATTCCGTGTTCCGCGAATGGACCAGCGGGCTGCCGAATTGGATCGGCCGCCTGCCGGTCGCCGAGGGAGGCTTTCGGCTGGCCGTTATGGTAGTCGTCGCGCTGGCGAGCTTCGGGTACATGCTCGGGCTCGTGCACCCCGAACCGAGGGCGAACGAGCCGGAAAGGGGGCCGGACGAGCCCGGAGCTTCCCGCACGGTTAGAGGCCGCGGTCTCGATCCGGTTGCTTCGAGCACGGTGCTCCTGCTCGTCAATGCGGTCTACCTTCTCTTCTCCATCATTCAGTTCTCGTATCTGTTCGGAGCAGGGGAGGGCCGGCTGCCAGGCGATGTCACCTACGCGGAATATGCGAGAAAGGGCTTCGCGGAGCTGGTCATCGTCTCGGTGCTCAACCTTGGGCTGCTTCTCGGAGCAGTCCGTTGGAGCAAGGCGGCCGCCGGCCGGACGGCGGACCGGGTGCTTCGCCTGCTGCTCGCTCTCTTGGTCGGCTTCACGGGCATTCTGCTCGTCTCCGCTCACTTGCGGTTAGCACTCTATGAAGAGGCTTACGGCTTCACCTCCAGCCGGCTGCTCGGCCATGCATTCATGCTGCTGCTCGCCGTCTGGCTGCTGCTGGCCCTCCTCCGCGTCTGGCGGTCTTCTCTGCCGCTCGGCCGCCTGTTCCTGCTCACGGGGGCGGCGGCTTACCTTGTGCTGAATTACGTGGGCATCGACGCCTGGATCGTGCGCAGCAACAGCGAGCGCTACGCCGCCACCGGCCGGATCGATCTCGGCTATCTGGAGTCGCTATCCGCCGATGCCGTCCCGCCGTTAATCGAGCTGGGCCGCGGGTCGCTGCCTCCATCGGGACTTGCCGAGACGCTCGCCCGGTTCCGGAGCCGTCTGGACGAGCCGGACGCCTGGCAGTCGCTCAATGCCGCCCGTCTACGCGCCCGCCGGCTGTTGACGGAGAGCGCGGAGAGTCCAGCCGGCCAGGAATAGCGGGGCGGCTCCGGCAGCCCGAACCCGGACGAGCCCTCCGTTGTAGCATGAAAACAGGCCTTCCTCATACAGTAAGAGTAAGGTGACCGTTGCCGCCTATAGAGATCAAGGGAGGAGTCTGCCGTGCTTGCTGCATTGTCGATCGGAGGGTTCGGCGTTGCCCTTCTGCTCAGCCTGCTTCTGACGCCGCTCGTCAAAGGCTGGGCACTGCGCTTCGGTGCCGTCGCGCTGCCCAATGCCCGCTCCGTACATAAGCGGCCGATGCCAAGCGCGGGTGGTGCGGCGATGTTCGCCGCCTTTGCCGCCGGCTTCGGGGCGGCCGTGCCGCTGCTGGGCGAATCGCTTAAGCTCTATGCCGGCTTGCTCGCCGGCGCGGCGCTGATGACGGTGGTCGGCGTGCTGGACGACCGGTACAATCTGCCCGCCCGCTGGAAGCTGCTCGGACAGGCAGCGGCCGCTTCGGCCGCCGTCCTCGCCGGTCTGCATATTGAGTTGGTCAATCTGCCGTTTGGGGAAGCCGTGATGGAGCTGCAGTGGCTGAGCGGGCCGCTCACCGTCTTCTGGATCGTAGCGGTCTGCAACGCCGTCAACCTGATGGACGGCCTGGATGGTCTCGCCGGAGGAGTATCCGCGATCGCTACCGCCGCTGTGCTGGCGATGGCCATTCTCATGAACAACCCGCCTGTCGTCGTCCTGTGCGCCGCGCTTCTCGGCAGCATTCTCGGCTTCCTGCGCTACAATAAGGCACCGGCCTCGATCTTCATGGGGGATACCGGCTCGCTGTTCCTCGGCTATTGTCTGGCCGCGCTGTCGGTGTTCGGGTTCAAGCAGGTCGCCTTCTTCTCGCTGATCAGCCCGCTGCTGATCGTAGGAGTGCCGCTGGCCGATACGCTGCTCGCCATGGTCCGGCGCAAGCGCAACAAAACCCCCATCTTCGCCGCCGACAAGGGCCATCTTCACCACAGCCTCCTCGGCCTCGGTTTCGATACGAAGACGACCGTACGAATTCTGTACGGCAGCTCGGCCCTGTTCGGGTTGTGCGCACTGGGGCTGTCGCAAGACGTACTCTGGCTCGCCGTCGTCGTTCTGGTGGTCGTGGTGCTGCTGCTGTACCTCGGGGCGGAGCTTGTCGGCGCGTTCAGCCTCCCGCGCAAGCCGCTCCTGACTGTCCTCCGAAGGGGCTATGCGTCTTACCGGAGACTGCGCGACAAGCGCCGCACGGTCAAAGGAGGGCCAGCCTAGCCACCATGCCGAAGAAGCTCCCGCCGGAGAACCGGGCGGGAGCTTTTTTTGGCGTGCGCGGGGATTTGGCGTATACGGGGCCTTGCGGCGCAGCACCTCGTCACGCACGCGTACTATAGCAAGCTGCGCTGGCGCTTCAAGTCGGTGTGGCGCCCCCGTTTGCCGGTCCTCCGGATGTACTCGTAGATCGCTTCGAGATGGTCGCCGAGTATCAGCTCCTTGACCGGGTTCGGCCCGCCGCGGGGCCCGCGCTTGCGAGGATTCGTCCGGCCGACGTCGATATACGTGACCGCGCGGATCTTCAGCCCCGCGGCGATGGCCGCCGCCTGAGCTTTGGGCGGAACCGCAAGTCGACTGGTGCCGATCTGCTCGAGAGCCCTGCGGCTCATGGCGTGAGGAATCGTCGTCAAGGAGGCGCCCCTCAGACTGGGCCGCGACAAGAGCGTATTCAGCGCATACTTGGCCAGGACTACGCTGTGCACCTTTCTGTTCGCTATCCGTCCCATATATTTGTTGAGCGCCACATCGGTTCCCCGCCTTACCGCCCGGACGAGCCTCCGCAGCTTATAAGCCGGGATGACGATGTCCCCGTCCGTGAACAGAAGAATGTTTCCCCGCGCCTTGCGCGCTCCGACGGAGCGGCCGACATCGTGGCCGAGCGGCTTGCGGTAGCTGATGACGCGGGCGCCCATCCGCTTCGCCACCTCTTTCGAGCCGTCCGTGGAGCCGTTGGCGACCACAATGACCTCGGTTCGTTTGTGCACCTTGCCCGCTTCCCGGATCACCCTTGCGATCGTCCGCACCTCGTTCTTCACTGGGATGATGACCGACACTTTGGGGTGACGGTAGCTGTGGATCGGAGCCAACGAACGGGAGGAACGATATCGCCGCCGCTTCTTTCGGCTCATGTTGTTCTCACCCTTCTAAGAGGTTATTCGTTTCCAAGATCATCATATGTCTCTATTCTCTCGCGGGAACGGCATTCGTATAGAGAGAGCTGCCCGTCGCGGGAAGCACGACAGGCAAGCGGGCGGATAGAGGAGACAGCCTGCTTCCATCCGGGCGGCGCCAGGAGCCGCATCACTCCGATTCGAAGAGAATGACGCGGCTTGGAGGAATACACAGCTTTGGGCGAAGGGCGGGAACCTTTTGCTAGAGACGGTCGTGTAAGGGATAGACATGCGGAAAGGAAGGACCAGAATCTATGCAACCCACTCTAGTTGAACTCGCAGGCGTCGCCAAAACCTACCGGCGCAAGCAAGCGCTGCACCCGCTCGATCTGGAGCTGCGGCCGGGGATCACCGGCCTGCTTGGCCCGAACGGAGCCGGCAAGACGACTCTGCTCTCGACGCTGGCTACCGTGCAGCGGCCTTCGCGGGGGGCCATCCGCATCTGCGGCTGGGACACGGTGTCCCATGGCCGGGAGGCCCGCTCGGCACTTGGCTACATGCCCCAGCGCGTCGAGCTGCCCGGCCAGCTGACAGGGCGAGAGTTTCTCCACTATGCGGCCTCGATGAAAGGACTCGCCGAGCCAAAAGCACGGGGAACCGAGGTCGAGCGAGTACTGGCGGAGGTCAATCTCGCCGATCGCGCGGGCGATCGCATCCGCGGGTATTCGGGCGGCATGAAGCAGCGGCTCGGTATTGCGCAGGCTCTGCTAGGCGATCCGCCGTTCGCCGTCTTCGACGAGCCTACGGCCGGTCTCGATCCGTCCGAGCGCATCCGCTTCCGCAACCTGCTACGGCGGCGGACGGCAGACCGGATCGTCCTGCTGTCGACCCATATCGTGAGCGACATCGAAGCCGTCTGCGACGAGGTGGTTGTCCTGCATGAGGGCCGGCTGCGCTTCCGCGGCTCGCTGGAGGAGCTGGCGGCGGAAGCGGCGGGACGCGTATGGGAGGCGGAAGTGGACGAGGACCAGGCCGATGCGCTGTACGCGGAGCGGCTCGTCATAGCCGGCGTGCGGCAGGACACGGGAATGCGCCTTCGCCTGCTGGCAGATGACCGGCCCGCGGCGGGGGCGAGGACGGCCGCACCCACGCTGGAGGACGGTTACGTCGCCGTGTTGAAGGGGACCGTGCGATGAAGCAGCTGAAGCCGGCGCTCGGCATGGAGCTGCTCCTCCTGGCGCGGGGAAAGGGCTGGCTGCTGCCGGTCCTGCTGCACGCCGCTTACTGGCTGTTCGTCGCGGACCGCTATGAGCTTCGCCCGCCGGAGGGCCTCACGCGAATGGTCAGCTACTATGATTCCCTCCTGATCGCGATGCCGGCGGCGGCCCTGTTCTGCGGGCTGCTCGGAGTGTTTGTCCTTCAGCGCGACAAACACAACGGCCTGCACCGGCTGGCGCTCTCCTGGAGCGTCGCCAAGACTCCCTGGCTCGGGAGCAAGTGGCTGGCCGTGCAGCTGTACGGGCTCGCTTTTGTCCTGCCCGCCGTTCTCCTCCAGGCCGTCTGGTTCCTTGTCGACGAGGCCGACACGGACCGTCTGCCCGCCTATCTGTGCTATACGCTGCTGCAAATGGGAGGGGCCGTCTCGTTCTCCGGATCGCTCGGCTTCCTGATCGGGCTGCTGGTTCGAAGCCGGCTCGCATATCTCGTCCTGCCGCTGCTGTGGCTCGTGCCGATCTACGTCGAGACCAGCTTCCACAGCTCTCCCAGCCAGATGAGCGTGTTCTGGCGATGGGCGGCGCCATACGACCTGACACAGTTCCATTACCAAATCGCAAGCAACCTATGGGGGATTCGGGGAATCCCGGTTACGGCGCTTCACCAGCTGTTCGTTTGGCTGGCCGGACTGACGGCGGGCGCCTGGTCCCTGCTTCTCTACCGGAAAGACCGGGTGACGCCGCGGGAACGACGGGGCTTGCCGCTGCTGGCAGCGGCTCTGCTCCTGCCGGCTGTCATCGCCGGTGCCTGCAGCCTGGACGAGCTGTCCGGCCGGCTCATCCGGTATCTGGACACCGCCTCCTTCACCCGGACGGGAACCAGCCAGCAGCCGGACGACTACGCGGCGATTCCCGTGGAGAGCGAGTTCCGGGTTCGGGAGACCGAGCTGACGCTGCGCTTCCCAGGGACGAACGAGCTTGCGGCTGACGCTTCGCTGCTGCTTGAACTCACGGAGCGGGAGGAAGCGTCCTCCGTTGTGCTTACGCTGTACCGCCGGCTCGAAGTGAGCGAGCTGACCGCCGACCGTCCCATTGAGTGGAGCCGGGAAGGAGATGTTCTCCGGGTGAAGACCCGCACGCCGGTGCGGCAAGGGGAGCGGCTCCGGCTCCGGCTCGTCTACCGGGGACCGGTCGACGAGTACCGGGACGAAGGCTTGACCGCCTACAGCTTCGCCGACCGGCAGGCGGTTCATCTGCCCAAGCCGCTTGCCTGGTATCCGCAGCCCGGCGAACGTATGATCACCAAGACGTTTGACCACAACGGAGCCTATTACGGCGTGCAGATGCAGCCTGGATCCGCCTACATCGAGCCCGGCGAGTCGCACTACAAAGTTCGGCTTCTGGACGGAATGCCCGGGCAAGCGGTGCTGCCGATTCCGATGACGGAACCGGGCGTGTACGAAGGAGACAGCTCGTTCGGCCTGTTCCTCGCAGCCGGCCGGTTCGCGGAACGGGAGACGGGCGGCGTCCGGGTCGTCTCGCAGCCGGAGCGGCTGGCGGCCGACGTCCGGAGCGTCGAGAGCCAGCTGGACGCGATCGCCTTTTTGAACGAATGGCTCGGCCTCTCCTACAAGCCGTCCCGGCTCTACTCGGAGCTGATCCTGGAAGGGGCGCCGCTGGATCCGTACCGGGAAGGAAGCGAGCTGCTCTACCCGTTCTACCGGGTACCCGTTCCCGAGGTGGAAGAGCTGCGGCTCCGGGTGCTGCTGAACTGGCTGTATGAGAAGAGGCTCCCGACGCCGAGAACCCGGCAGGGGGAATCTTATACGGACGCGTACGCGCAGATGCTCTCGCTCCAAGGCGGCGGTCCTCGGCCCCTAACGGCGGAGGAAGAGGCGTTCGCCCGGGCGGTCGACGAGACGGCGGGCGAAGGCGAAGACAAGGCGTACCAGCTCGCGGCCTCCCTATACAGGGCGTATGAAGAAGCCGGAACCGGCGAAGCGTTCGATCCGCTGGCGGCGCTTAGGCGGCAGGAAGCTGCCGGCAAGGGAGGGGCCCGATGAGCGCGGGCTGGCGGTACCGCTGCCGGCTCAGACTCGTCCTCTGGCTGCGGTCGCCGTTCGGCTGGGCCGTTCTGCTCGTCGGCTGGGGGGCGGCCGAGCTCCTCCGGCGCAGCTTTCAACGCGGACCCGAGCTCGCCGGAGCGATCTATGAGCAAGAGGGCATGCTGCTGGCCGCGCTGACGATGTCCTGGGTGTTCTCGCTCGACTTCGACTCGCGGTTTGTTACGCTGCTGGGAACCTACCCCATCCGCCGCTGGTCGCTGCTGCTGGAGAGGGGACTGCTCGGCAGCGTGCTCATGCTGCTGATCATGAGCAGTCTGACACTGCTGCTGTATCCGGACCTCGGGGTGAACGGCTGGCGGTTCTTGGCGTTCTGTCTCCCGGTTTCCTTCTTCGTCGGCGCTGCTGTGGCGGCGGGGACGGTCGTAGCCGGCCATTCGCTCGGCGGGCTGCTGGCGGCTCTCGCGTTTTGGTCGCTTGCGATGGCGAGCGGCGATGCGCTAGGGCCCTATTCGCCGACGATTCTGCCGTTTCCGAATGTCGTCCAGGCGGCAGCTTACTGGGGCGTCCGGCCGGATGTCGAGTGGGAACTTTGGGTATTGCGCAACCGCTTGCTCTATCTGGCCGGGGGGCTTATGCTCTGGGGAGCATCGGCGGCATGGTTTACCTGGAGGAACCGGGACTAAAGAGGCAGCTATCCGAAGGGCGACGACAGCAAGAAAGGGGGAGACTCGTGACCGACGAAGAACTGATGAAGGAATGGGCCGCAGGAGGCGAGGCGGCGATGGATGCGCTCATTCACCGGCATCACCAGCCGCTGCTCGGCTATCTGTACCGGATGACCGGCAGCCGTCCGTTGGCGGAGGATCTGGCGCAGGATGCGTTCCTGGCGGTGTTCCGCCAGGCGTCCGCCGGGTTCGTCCCCGAACGCTTCAAGCCCTGGCTGTACAAGATCGCCCTGAATCGGTGCCGGGATCATTGGAAGAAGGCGGCGACGCAGAGGGAGACGGCTCAGGCAGACAGCGCCGCCTTGGAGGAGCGGGAGGCCGGGGGCTTGATGGACCTCACGCACCGCCAGGTGGAGCGGCAATGGATGACGGAAGCGCTGGAGCAGCTGCCGGAAAGCTACCGTACGGTCGTCGTGCTTCGGTTCTATCAGGACCTGTCGTACGCCGAGATCGCGGAGGCGGCGGGACTGCCGCTGAACACGATCAAAACCCGGCTGCTGCGGGGTCTGCGACAGCTGCAGACGATTCTGGAGGACAGTATGAGCGAAGACGAGAGCTTCGGGAAGAACAGGAAGGATAGGACGGACACGATGAACAGGAAGGCGGGGGCATCCGCGGGAAGGAGGCGAGGCGAATGAAAGGCAACCGGAAACAAGGGCGGGAAGCGGAACAAGCGGACGAACGCGAAACCGTGCGGGACCCGGCGGACGGGGAAACCTCGTCGCTTACGGAGGCGGAGGAGGCGGAGCTGGCTCTTCTCGAGGGGAGCTGGAGCGGCCGGCTGGAGCGGTTCACCGCACCCGAGCCGGCTCGCGAAGACACCGCCCGGCTCATTGCCCGGGTAAGGGAGCGACTGCGCGAGGAGACGGCCGCGTCCGCCGAGCCGGCATCGGCGGCCCCCCCGCCGGAAACGATAGCGGCGCTGCGAAGCGACCGGCGGTCGGCGGCAAGCGGTCGACCGGGGGCAAGCGAACGCGCGACGGAGGCCGATCCGTTCGCTGCGCCGCGCGTCACGCCCGGCCGCCGCTGGGCGCGGCTCCTCCGCTCGCAGTGGCACGGCTACGGGACGCGCAGCTGGCTCCTCACCGGGCTCGCGTTGCTGGCGGCGGGAGCCGCCGCTTACGGCAGCGGGGCGCCGCCCGAGCGGCAGTGGACGATTTGGCTCTACGGCATCACGATGCTCGTCATCGCCGTCATCGGCTACGCCTTCCGTCCGAGAGACGAGGGGACGGAGCTGCTGGAGCAGCTGGGCCAGTACTCCGTGCTCGAGCAGACGCTCGCCCGTCTGGCAATCGTCACGGGGTTCCAGCTAGCGGTCGCCCTGCCGGTTTCCGCTTTCGTCTACCGGGGGGAGAGCGGTCTGTCCGTGACTGCCTTCACGATCGGCTGGACAGCGCCGATGCTGTTCCTGGCCGTCCTCGGCTTCGTACTGATTCAATGGGCGGGCATCCGGCTCGCATTCACAGGGATCCTCGCCCTGTGGGCGTTCACTCTGGCGGCTGGCGAGCGTCTTGCGTGGATGCGGTGGTTTCTGCTGGCGGACGAGCCGGGCTTCGTAACCGGCCGACTCTGGCTGCTGGGCGCGGCGGCAGTCCTGCTTGCTTTGTACGCCGGCACGGCCGGGAGGAGGGAGCCGGTATGAAGGAGCGAATCACGATCGAGCTGGACGGCGTGAGCTGGCATGCACCGGACCGGGAGGTGCTGCGCGGGCTGTCCTACACCTTCCGCCCCGGCATGACCTATGTGCTGGGTGACAACGGCTCGGGCAAGAGTACGCTTCTCAAGCTGCTGACCACCGTCGTCCCTCCCTGTGAGGGAACGATCGGCTACTATGCCGAATCGGCCACCGGCCGCTCCGCCCGCACGAAGCTGAGTATCCGGGATGCCCGCTCGAGGATCGGCTATCTGCCGCAGCGGTTCGCCGGCTACCCGGAGCTGACCACGGACGAGTACCTGCTGCACCAGGCGCTGCAAAAGGGCTTCGGACCGCGGGAGGCCCGCCGGCTCCTGCCGGTGTGGCTGGAGGCTTCGGGCCTCGAAGCCGTCAAGAGGGTCCGCCTCGGACGCCTGTCGGACGGCCAGCGGCAGCGGGTCGGCCTGCTCCAGGCGATGCTGGCCGCCCCGGTCTGCCTGCTCGACGAGCCATTCGAAGGGCTCGATGTGCTTGAGGGAATGGCACTTCGGCATCTGGCCGTCAAGCTGGCCCGCAGCCGGACGGTTGTCGTCAGCACACACCGTCTGGAGTGGATCGACGGGGCCGCGGGCGACCGGCTCGCGCTGCTGCGAGGAGGGTCCCTGCATCCGGTCGGTTATGCGGGCGACCGCGATCTGCTGCGTGCGCTGGAACGGGAGGGCTATGGCTAGACAGCGGCAGCTCAGGATAGGCCGGCGGTTTCCGCCGGTCTCTTTGTCCTTGTCCGAAACAGGGCGGGTATTTTAGCACAGACCGAAAATCGCTCGCAAGAAAAACGCTCTCATCATCTTTTCACGGAATTATAAGAAAGCGCCTTCCGGCTAGGATCGGCGCCGTTTGACGCTTCTTCAAGCAAATGCTGGAAGATTCAAATCCGGTATAGTAGGGACAGCAAGAAACCACTCAACAACAGGAGGCGCAACGCTATGACATCTATGACTCGAGTGATTTCCTTGAAGAAGCTGGCCGCAGGGGCGGTGCTGGCTGCCGTCGTCGCAAGCTCCTCTATTCTGGCTCATCCGGCAGCCGCGCAAGCAGCGACTGTCCAAACGAAGGCGGCGCAAACCTCCGCCGCGAGCAAGGCCGACCGTGTCATTAACCTGGCACAGTCGCTGCAGAGCAAGGTCCGTTACGTGTGGGGCAAGAACGACCCATCCCGTATGGTGTTCGATTGCTCCTCGTTTACCAAATATGTATTCAAGCAGGCCGCAGGCGTCGATATGAAGTGGGGCGCCAACGCCCAGTACAACCAATTCCCGAAAGTAGCCAAGGCCAATCTCCGGCCGGGCGACCTGATCTTCGCCAGCGTCAGCACGCCGGGCAAAATCGGTCATGTCGGCATCTACATCGGCAACGGCAAGATGATCCACAACCTGAATCCGAAAAACGGAGTCGTCGTCAGCGACATCAACACCGGCTACTGGAAAAATCATTACGTAGCTGCCGCACGGCCGATCCGTTAACTAGTATTCCCGTACTGCTGGCTGCCGGACAAGCTCTCTATGGCTGCCGTGCTCCTCGCTAACTTTACGATCGGACAGTCCTATGGGCTGTCCGATTCTTGTTGTTTAAGGACGCTTTTCGCTTGTCGTTATGGCGATGACGATGACGGGGATGCCCGGATAGTTTGCGGCTTTCTTTCGATGCAGAGCTCATGTCTTCTATAGAGGGACAGATAGGTTTTCCCCTCCGAATGGCTGGAATTGGAGTCGTTCCTTTCGAGAATGGGGGAGAATTCCTTCTTTACAACTGGGGGAACCGGACATACAATGAAGCTAGTGCATTTCTTCACAAGCGAGTCGGCCAGCTTGCTCTGGCCGGTTCGTTTTCTCTTAACCCATCTATGCCGGTCCTGTCCTGCCGGCCTGTCGCTCAGCCGCCCGCTTCCGCTTGGGAGAACCGAGGCGGGGCTTTTGGCATGTCCTGGCGACGGGCGGAAACGGACGCCGGAATTCTCCAATAGAAAGGAGGAAACCATATGGACAAAGTCGAGCTGTGGAAAAAAGCCTCCCGGTCTTCCGTGCTTCCGGTCATTCTGCTGCCGGTGGCGATTGGTGCGCTCGGAGCCTATGCCTGGAACGGTGTGTTCCACCCGCTGCTTTTTGTGCTGACGCTGCTCGGGTCGGCCGCCGCCCATCTATTCTCCAATATGATCAACGATCTGTGGGATTACCGGAATGGGACGGATACGAAGGCGCGGGAATCCGAGGAGGCCATCTCGACGAATTCCGGGTTTCTGACGAACGGGACGCTCAGCGAGAGCACCTTTGCCGCCATGACGTGGACGCTGTTCGCCGTAGCCGCGGTGTGCGGGATCGTCCTGGCGGTGGTCAGCGGCTGGCCGGTGCTCGTATTCGGCGGGCTCGGCGCATTGATCGCCTATTACTATGTCGCGCCTCCGATCCGCTTCGGCTACCGCGGCAAGGGCTACAGCGAGGCCGCCATTCTGATCGCCTTCGGCGTCCTACCGGTGGCGGGCAGCTATTATGTCCAGACATCGCTCTTGGACTGGAAGGCCATCGCCGCTTCGCTGCCGATCGGCCTGTTCACGACGCTCATTCTGTTTAATCACCACTTCCTGCACTGGCAGGCCGACAAGGAAGCCGGCAAGCGGACGCTGGTTGTGGTATGGGGAGAGCAGCGGGCGCTCCGTTTCTCGTTCGCTCTGCTCATGCTTGTCTATGCCGCTCTGATCGGCTGCGTACTGGCCGGCGCGCTTCCCTGGTATTCTCTGCTGGCGCTTCTGACCGTATTCCCGGTCGTGCGTGTCTACCGGAGCCTCGGCGACCGCAATCCGTCGCGGGCTTACGCTCCGCTGATGGGAGCCTCGGTCCAAGGGACGATGCGCTTCGGCCTCCTGCTTGTGCTCGCTCTGCTTGTGCAGGGCCTGCTCGCTTACATTTGACGAAAGGGAGAGATTCGGATGGAAAAACAGATCGTGCTCGGGGACTTTCATACGATATTGTCGGAAGGAGAGGTCTGGAAGACGGGCGGTTTCCCGCTGCCGGACGGTTCGTTCTGGGCGTATCGCGAGCCCGACGCGGTCGTCATCGTCCGCAACGGCATCCTGTATGTCCGCGCGGCGCTGAGCCGCCAGCATCACCAGATCCAGATTCTCGACAACGCCAAGCATATGTACTATTCGGCGGAGCCGGTCCAGGTGCCGGAGCAAGGGGAAATTTCGTTCGAGCTCGACATGCGGGCGCGCACGCAGAACACGGCTCCCGGCGATCTATACGACGGTTATGTCTCCCTGAACCTGCTGGACTTCTCCACAGGCGCCGCACTTGACTTCTTCGCGGGGAACGACAAGTACGCGAGCGTCTATGCGGTGCTCCCGTTCCCGGGCGTCGAGGTGCCGGTGACGGACAAGCAGCGGTATTTTTGCATCTTCAAGGAGGATACGAACTTCCAGGCGCGGGAATTCAACCGCTACAAGATTACGTATAACCGCGCGCACGACGAAATCGTCTTCTATGTGAACGGGGAAGAGGCACGGCGCGAGACGGGCTGCCCGGTCAAGTTCAACTCGTTCACCGTCGCCCTCGGCATCATGACGGAGAAGGACATCGGGCCGGAAGGCAGCACGTCGGTTCACGGACAGACCGTGATCGCCGAATACTCGCCGGTTACGATTACGATCAGCGAATAACGGCTCCTGCCGTCGGGCGGGAACGGCAGGCGGTACGGCTGCAACAAAGCAAGGGAGAGGACCCCGGTCCTCTCCCTTGCTGTTTGTTCCGGGTATCACAGGCGGGGGCGTCCTCTGCAAGAAAGCAGCCCACCGATTATCCTCGCGCCTCGGACAGGCGATGCGGCTATTGCAGACGCGCCTGAACGGCCTGGACCACATCCTCGGCCGTCATGCCTTCGGCATTGATGACGGACGCCTGTGTGGTGACTTCCGCCATGCCCATCATGTTCTGGTCCATCCCCGATACGACACAGCAGTCGCAGCCCGAAGCGTTCTCCATGGAGACGACCTCGTGCCCGTTCTGCTCCAGCGCCTGCTTGACGGAGCCCAAGCTGTTTTCTACCGCGATTCTTGCCATCTGTCTCTTCACCTCCCGTCGCTGGCTGGCCTGATTAGTATGCGCCGCCCGGGAGGAAATGATGCCCACTTGTGGAGGCAGGCTGCTTGGCGGGAGGTGGACCATCGCCTGCTGTCTAAGGGATGTTATTGAAACCTGAGGTGAACTATAGTAGTATCGAAGTGGGTACGGGAAAGAAAGCCCGGGCCTCCTATTTCGATAAGGACGGTCGATCTGTCGGTGGCGCTTACGAACGAGAAAAGCCAAATTGCTAGCTACACAGCGCGGTTGCTGCGCGAACGATTCGGAAAAGGACCCGAGTCGGTCTATGTATCCCTGGGCGATCGGTTTGTCGTCCTGCACTTAAGGAAATTTCTTGGTCCGGTGGAGCAGTTTCTGCTCAGCCAGGATGAAGAGCGGGCGTTCCGCTATACGCGGGAGCTTTTGATGAAATCCCTCTTGCCCGATCTGAATGGATTCCTCCAGACTACGCTTGGCGTGGAACTGACGGAGCTTTACTACGATTGGGGCAACGACTTCGCAGATGGCATGATTGTCGGGTTATGCCGGGAACCCTTCACCGATGAAGAACAGACCCTTACTCAATATCCAGGCCAGGAAGTTGTACATAGGCAGATTGAACGTATCACCCAGAAAGCCCAGCGGCATCCCGACCGGACGGATTCCGTCTGGCTCAATGACCGCACGCTCGTCGTCATTCGCGAGGGACTGTTGATCGCGCTGGAGCTCGAGTTGATCGGCCTCGGCTATGAGGAGATTCTAAAGGTGACGAAGCGCAAGCTGGAGAAGAGACTCATTGTAGAAGAGACGGACATTGGCGAGCTCTTCGGCAAACAGCGGGTGGACATTTTTGTGGACTGGGATTTTGAACTGGACAAGAGCGTCATGGTCATGACGTTTCAATAAGACAGATGCAAGTCGAGCCATACAGGCGGTAATGAACTGGACGCACGTTCTCGCGAGCCAGACATGAGCCGAAGAAGAGGCGAAGCCTCTTCTTCGGCTCTTCTGTTTTGTCCGGACTCAAGTGGGGGAGGAGGAAGCGGATATGGAACGGGACGAACGGGAACTGTTGCAGACGGAAACCGAAAAGAATGTGTTGTATATCGAAGACAATCCGCTTAGCCGGGAACTGGTCGCGCGAATTGTCCGCAAGCTGCCCGGCGTCCGTCTCCTGACGGTGACCGATGCCGAGAAGGGACTAGTGCTTGCACGGGAGACGCTTCCCGCTCTCATCTTGATGGATATTCAGCTGCCGGGCATGGACGGCTACGAGGCTCTCTCGCTGTTGAAGCAAGGGAAGGAGACCGCGGAGATCCCGGTGGTGGCCGTCAGCTCGTATGCGATGCGGGAAGACATCCTGCGCGGGCGGCGGGCGGGCTTCGATGCCTATGTGACCAAGCCGATCGATGTCAAAGCGTTCTCATCGCTCATCGGCTCGTACATGCCGCATTAGCAGGCATGAGGCAGCAAGGAGGCTGCGAGCTTGTCGGGGAAAGCATTCCCGATGGGAGGACAGCCTCTATTCGCTAAGCTGTGATAGACGAAGGAAGGGCCTCCGGCGATCCCGGGGGCCCTTCCCTTATTCGTTATGCCCCGGAGGTGGAGCGTGCTGCTCCTTGATCTCAGGGTATTGGTTTAGAGTGACCTTAATTGGGTCAGAAGCGCCTCCGCCAGCCGGTTCAGCCGTTCCTTGGCCGCCGGCGCGACATGCTCCTGCATTGCAGAGTTGGCTAGATGCTTCAGGTAATTCTCCAGATGCTGGACTGCCTGCTTGGTGTGCCCCTTGTCCTGCTGGCCGCGAACTTGCGCCAGGCTGTTGGTCAGCTGCTTGGCTAGAGGGCCGCGCAGCTCGCCGGTTTGGATCGCCCGTTCGGTTGCCTGCTCGAGAGCTGCAAGCGAGATGGTGGTGCCGGAGGTGAGAACCGTCAGAGCGGCGCTCGGTTCGGAGACCGCACCCGAAGCGCTGCGGGCGATGAGGTGGAACCGGTAGGACGTGTCCGGCGACAGTCCGTTCACCTGGTACACGGCGCCGCTGACTGTGGCGACGGAGGCTCCGTCCTGGTAAACGTCATAGACGACGCTGTCTGCCGAGCTTACCGGATTCCAGGCGAGCGTGACCGAGGTATCCGTCACGTCCGTCGCTCTCAGATTGGCGGGTGCCTCCAGCTTGTGGTCCGCGGTCCGGAAGCTCCAGACGTCGCTGTATGTGCGGCCGCCAAAGGCGTCCGTCACGAGCGCGTACCAGGAGTAAGAGACGTTCGGCGCAAGCCCTGTCCAGCTTGCGGTCGCCGTCTGGCCGCTCGCGGTTTGGAAGGGCCCCGCGATCGCTTCCGCCGTGTACAGCTTGGCCAGGATGACATCGGTCGCCACCCGCTTAAGCTGAGGCGTCAGATCGAAGCTCAGCGTTGTCTCGTCCTTGCCAGGATACATCTCTGGTTCGTAATAGTTGTAGTCGTTTTTGTACGGCGAATAAGTGTTGACATAGACGTTGCCGGTTTCGATGTCAAAATGCAGCAGCTTCATATACCCGAGCCCGCCTTCTTCAAAGCCCTGGTAATCGTTCAGCATCTGATAAACCCGGCGGTCAGGCTTGCCGTCCCCGTTGTCGTCGAGCTCGTCGGTCTGCATCGAACTGCCGGTATAGTGGCCGCTCATGACCAGCTTGACGTTGGGATTCGGAACGACCACCTGCTCGTAGATCTTGTTGCCCATCGCCGAGCGGGTCCCGTTCGGCTGCATGTAATCGTGGAAGGCGAGGAACGCCTGCCGGTCCGGATGGTCCCGGAGCACCTGGTTCATCCAGGCAATATCTTCGTCCTCCGGCTGCCAGCCCATGTACAGCATGAGGAAGTCGTTGCCGCCGTAAGAGACGAGATCGTAGTGGCCGCGGTTGTTTTTGTAGGAGCCTCCGTAATACGGCTGCTGCTCGAACCGATCGGCGCCGAAGTAGCGGGAATACGTCGTATAGTCGCTGTTCGTCGTGCCGACGTCATGGTTGCCCGCCAGTACGCCGTAAGGCATGTCCGCGTCCTCCAGCACCTTCATGTACTCGGATGCGCGCTCCCACTGATAGGTAGCGGTAGGCTCGTTCACCAGATCGCCTGTATGGACGACATACCGGATGTTCATCTCCTCCGCGTTGTCGCGGATCCAGTTCACCTGAGACTGGTAAATATGGGGATACAGCTCCGAATAGAACTGCGTGTCCGACATCCACACCATCGTGTAATCGTAGTCGCCGCGTGCCGGGATCAGGTCCTGCACGAGGACGTTGACGGTCTGGTCTCTGACGTAATCGCCGGCGGGCAGACGGCCGACGAGACGGAAATCCTCTTCGCTGTCCGCGACATGGGAGGCCGCCGGAATCCATTTGCCGGTCGCGTGGTTCCAGGCGTACATCGTAACCTTGCGTCCGGGGAGCGACTTGCCCTCCCAATCGATCTCGACGAGGTCCCCCTTGTTAACCGTTCCGTCCACCTTCACCTGAAACCGCAGGTAAGGGAATTCGGTCAGCGAGTCTACCGTGACGTAGCGCCCGTCCTTGGCGGCCAGATCGGCCACTTCCCCACCGGTCAAGGCAGTCTCTCCCTCCGGTGCAAAAGCGGCAGGAGGCTCATGTTCGGTCGCGTTCTTGAACAGCTGCACTTGCGGGGAGTCGGCTCCGTACTTGTAGCCTTTGTTGAAGGAAACCGTCAGGTCGTCCCCGGTCGGGTCGGATACCGCGACGCGCAGCTCCGGCTGCAAGCCGACATCCGAGGCGCCGTCAGCAGGACCGAGCAGCACAGGCTGGTCGGGAGCCTCCACCGGAACGGTGAACCGGACGGTCTTCTCGCTTTTGTTGCCCGCTTTGTCTTCGGCGATCACTTGGAACTCGTGAGCGCCCGCAGCCAGCTTCGCCGAGGAGGTCTCGTACGGCAGCCGGATGTCCGTGCCGTCCAGCGTAGCGCGAGTGGATGCCAAGCCGGCTCCCGCATCGGTAACGGTCGCGTTCAGCACGAACGGACCCTTGTATTCCTTGCCTTCTGTCACCGTAGTCGTGATGACCGGTCCGTTGTTGTCGACGATCACGCTTGCGGATGCCGATTGTCCGTCCGGAGTCCGCACCTGCACGGTATGCGGGCCGTCGGCGGCGCTGGTCGTCGTCCACGGATAGGCGAGCGCGGTCAGCTTGTCCGCCCCTATGGTGAAGGAGAAGTCCACCACCGGGAGGAACCGGCCGTCGTCGCCGACGTCGATCAGCTTGGCGGGATCGGCGTATGCCGGATCGCGCAGCTCGGTGCCGTCCGAGAGCAGGAGGCGGACGTTGCGGACATCGTAGTCGTCCAGCCCGGTGACGGGATTGTCTTCATAGTATGTACCCGACTGGGAGCCCGCTCGGAGGGTGATCGTATTCTCACCTGCCTTTAGCAGCTCCGCGTTGACTGGAACGACGACCGTGGCGAAGTTGTTCACGGCGTAATCGACCATGGCGACCGTGTCCTTCCCGATCGTCACGGCGTTCTTGTTGCCGAGGCCAATGCCGTTCCCCTCGAAGACCAAATACGCCGTGCCTTCAAGCGCCGGCTGGCCGCCGGTCACTTCGGCTCCGTCGACCGCAAGCTTCAGCGCTTCGGGCGCCACGCCTTCAGCGGCTCCCCTGAGCACCGTGCGGCCGCTGACGATCTGTCCGTCCTTTACGTTCAGCCGCGGGCCGGCCTGGCGGTCGGCGAAGGAGACGCGGAAGGTGTCGCTCGTCGTCTGCTGCCAGCCGTCGGAGGCGACGAAGTAGTACTCGAGCGACCGGCTGCCGAGCAGCTCCAGCAGGCTGAGCGAATGCCGGTACAGGCCGTCCTGGCGATCCAGCCTCAGGTTCGCCTGCCGGAAGTCGCCTTGACCGTCTGTCCGGTAATACAGCGTTACGCTGGTGACCAACGTATCGTCGGTCGCTTCCGCGACGATCGCCAGATCCTGCGTCGTCACGGCGCCGGCGGTATTCGTCCGGTCGGTTACCACGGGCGGCGTCCGGTCCGTTATGGCATTCGGCGTCTCCGGCACTTGGACGGCTCCGACGGTTCCGGGAGTCCCGGCTTGCTTGCCCCAATCGATAAGAGCCATCTTCCGGCTGCCGTCCTCGGGATAGCGGTACAGAATCGCTTTGTCTGGCGCAGAAATCTGTTCGCCCTCGTTATAGAAAGCTGAGATCAGTTCTTGACCGGTATTGGTCGTAACGACCAGCTCGCGCATTCTCGTATTGGCCATGCCGCCCGCGTAGATTTTGACGAGATCCTTGCCCTCGACGAGCTGGGTTTTAAAGTGGGCGTTGAAGTCCGCCGTCGTTTTCTCGCCGTTGTAGGCGTTGATGATCCAGAAGACGAGCGTGCCCTTCGGCGGCACGACGACATCGGCCGGTACGGAGGGCCACAGCGTCTCGCTTTCCAGATAGCGGTACAGAATCTTATAGTCACCGAAAGGAAGAGGCTTGTCCGTATTGTTATAAATCTCGATGAATTCGTAGCCGTCGGCTCCGTTCACATTCGCGGTGTCGGGCATAAGCTCCGTGATCAGAATCGGCGGGACGCTGGCAGCGGATGCGGCCGCGTATGCGGTGGACCCGGAACCATTGGGGAGAAGCGGGCTTGCGGCCAGGCCGAGCGCCAGAACGGCGGACAGCCAGCGGGACGGTCTTTTCCTGCTCATAAACAACCTCCTGAAATGGAATAAGGATACGCTTTGCTTGCCGGACTCCCGATGGGGCCCTCTCCAACCTCCCTTCTGCGGGGAACCGTTATCCGGACCGGATATGGCGAACTCATGTTCCACCCTATTATTCCAAGATTAGGAGGATTATGCAAGCGCTGTCATATGGGTCTGGCTTCCTAATTTTCCCTCCTTCCGATGCGCCTTAAGGAGGAAATGCCGAATCGAAAGCAGAACCTGTTAGCGTAAAACGGCGAGCCGGAGATAATCAGAACAGAAAGAGGAGGAATAAGCGTGAAGCAGACGACGGAGGAAAAGGTGCTGGCCTGCATAGGAGCGGATGCCTGGAGAATGGAGGTGCTGCGGGAGGTCCGGGAGCTTGGGCTCTCCGACGGATGGGTGTGCGCGGGCTTCGTCCGTGCCTGCGTATGGGACGTCCGTCACGGCCATGCCGAACGGACGCCGCTGGACGATGTGGATGTCGTCTATTACGACCCGGAGCGGACGGATCCGGCGGAAGAAAAGAAGTGGGAGGCGCGGTTAAGCGAGAGGAGACCCGATGTGCCGTGGTCGGTGAAGAACCAGGCGCGCATGCACGAGCGCAATGGAGACGAGCCTTACCACTCGGCCCAGGACGGCATCGCGCGGTTTCCCGAGCTGCCGACCTCCGTTGCCGTGCGGCTGCAGGGCGAGCGGCTGGAGCTGCTGGCTCCCTGGGGTGTAGAAGAGCTGTGGGAGCTGATCGTGCGTCCCATTCCCCCGATTCGGGACCGTGCGGACAAGCTGGCCGTCTACCGCTCGCGCATCGCGCAGAAGAACTGGAAGGCCCGCTGGCCGCGTCTGACGATTCTAGAGAACGACGAGGCCGGGACTACTGATGCCAGATCGTAATGAGCAGCCGATTGAGCAGCGCCAGCGCCAGGAAGGCGAGCCCCAGGTGCGGATGACCGGCGGCCGAAACGGCGTAGGCCGCCCCGCCGAATACGACGAGCTCGAGCAGGAAGCGCAGCGGCTCGGGGGCGAGCCAGGAGGCGCGCGGCGCGATGAAGGCGCCCCAGAGCGCCGCAGCCGCGAGCGGGGCGCCTATGGCGAGCGCCCATCTGGCGGGGCCGGCCAGGCCGAGCCTATAGCTTCCGTAGGCGAGCAGGCCGAGAGCGGCCAGCTCCAGCCCGAACCGGAGGAGCAGATTGAGGGCAAGAATACCTTTCATAAACGGGATCTCCCTTTGGGACCCCACCTCTCTCGTTTCGGTGTGCATGAGGAGGGGGGCTCCTTTTTTTAACTTTTCCTATGCTGCTTCTTCTAGTTAATCGACTAACGAATCGTCACCGAAAATCCGACAAAAGAACTATATTCGACTGAAGGAGCATCGTAGATGAAGCATATTGGTGTAGTTGCAAAAGTATTGGGGTTATTAATTCTGTTGTCGGTCGTCCTGTCCGGAACCCTCCTCACGCTGTCCTACCAGCAGCAGAGGGCGCTGTATTTTGACAAGCTGGAGATTACCGAGCAGATGGCCTCCGCCCAGGTGAAGCTGCTCTCCGATCAGGTGGAGGGCGCCGAGAAATCGATCAAGCGGGACAGCCAGGCCTATATCTCTAATCCCGACGCGCGGAAGCTGCAGGCGCAGATGGACCATCTGGTCACCGGTCAGCTCGTATCGAATGCGTATTTGTTCTTCCCGGAAGAGATCGATAAGGACGGGAAGCTGGCTTTGCCGATCTTGATCGGCAACCAGGAATTGTACGGCAACGGGATCACGCCGACCTCCCCTTATGAATTAAGCCCGGAGATGCGGGAAGCGTACGAGGAGGCGAAGAAAGGCGGGCAGGGGACATCGGACGTCTATACGGACGTCGGCGGCTCTTGGGTCTCCGTGCTGAGTGCGATTCCCGACAAGGAGGGCAACGTGACCGCCTATTTTGGGCTGGACTTCGATTACAGAGCGATCCGAATGGATTTGAACCGGACGTTGTGGAAGAGCGTCGGCATCGGAACCGGACTCTCCCTGATCTTCCTTGCCGTCTTCGCGCTCCTGGTCCGCCAGCTGCTGAAGCCGATCAAGGCGATCGCCGAGCTGTCAAAGCGGGTAGCGGAAGGCGATCTGAACGTCTCGGTGCAGACGAAGAGCCGTGACGAGCTCGGCGTGCTGGCGTTCTCCTTCAACGCGATGATCGCTCGCATCCGCGAGCTGATCGGAGGGATGCAGACGTCGTCGGAGCGGGTGACGGCGGCGTCCATCTCGCTCAAGGAGAGCGCGCAGCAGACAGCCCAGGCGACCGAGCAGATCGCCCAGTCGATCCAGGAGGTCGCGAGCGGAGCCGAGCTCCAGCAGAGCGGCACCTACGAGAGCACACGGGCGATGGAGGAGATGGCCTCCGGCATCCAGCGGATCGCCGAGTCGGCGGCCAGCGCGTCCGATGCCTCGGCCCAGATGGCGGGGGAGGCCGGCCGCGGGCGAGACGCCCTCGCCGGCAACCAAGCGCAGATGGAGGCGGTGCAGGGAGCGGTCCGCCGGACGTCGGACGCCGTCGAGCGTCTGCATACGCTGTCCGAGCAGATCGGCAAGATCACTTCGCTCATCTCCGACATTGCCGGCCAGACGAACATTCTGTCGCTGAACGCGGCGATCGAGGCATCGCGTGCAGGCGAGCACGGCCGCGGATTCGCGGTTGTCTCCACCGAGATCCGGCATCTGGCAGAGCAGTCGCTCTCATCCTCCCAGCAGATCGCAGAGCTGATCGAGACGATCCAGCGCGAGACGGCGGCAGCCGTCGAGGCGATGCAGGCCGGCTCGCAGGGCGTCGATGGCATGGCTGTTCTCGTCCGGGAGACGGTCGAGTCGTTCGAGCATATCGCGATGTCGATCGATTCGATCAACGCGCAGTTCTTTGAGGTGTCCTCCTCCGCGCAGCAGATGTCGGCGAGCGCCGAAGAGGTGTCGGCGACCATCGCGGAGCTATCCGGCATCTCGCGCCGTTCCTCGGAGCACGCCCAGAACGTCGCGGCGGCTTCCGAGGAGCAGCTTGCGGCGATGGAGGAGATCTCCTCGTCGGCGACGGCGCTGGCCGGCATGTCCGATCAGCTCCGAGGGATGATCGGGAAGTTCCGGCTGTAGGCCGCCGCGGCGCCTAACCGGAAGCTGGACTGCTTCCAGACGGAGGGGAGACAGGTTCCTTCCTTAGCTATGACAAGGCCACTCCTCCTTCGAGTCCATAACGGATGAGCGGCAGCATATTTTTAGCAAGCCGGCAAGCGGTCACGACCGCTTGCCGGCTTGCTGGCGTTCGGGACTAGCGGTTCTTTTTGCCTCCGCCTTTTCGAAACGTCGTCTTGACGGAGAGGAAGACGAAGTAGCCGTCGATCTCCCAAAGGAGCGTTATCACGTTAGATGCAGCCACAGCACAAACAGAGCTGTCCCGGCAGATAGGTGTCTGCCGGAAACAGCCCTCGCCCACGTTCTCTAGGTGGTTAAGCCGCTCGCGTCCTTGACAGGCTGGCACACTCCGTCATTCCTCGTCATGGCCTGCAGGATTGCCCGATGTAGAGCCGAATATCGCTTGGGCGCTAGTTGCGCGCGGTCGCGGCCACCGCCATGTCGGTAAACTGCTGCAGATAGCCGATGTAATCCATCGTATCGTCGCCGTAATTGCCGCTCTTGTTCGTCATCCGGACGACGACGAGTTTCAGCTCGGGGACGACCAGCACGAGCGGGCCGGTGAAGCCGACGATCAGGTACGAGCCGTCCGGAACGGTCCGGCCGAACGGGCTGAGCGGGGTGAAACCTCTCTTGACGAGCCAGAGGCAGCCGTTCGCCGGCTGCTCGTCCGCGAGCTCCGGCGGGCTCTGCAGGGAGACGGCGGTCCGAACCGCCGCCTCGGGCACGAGCTGCCGGCCCTCCCAGCGGCCGCCTTGCAGGTGGAGCTGGCCCCAACGGGCGAGGTCCCGCGCCGAGACGAACAGGTTCTGGGCTGCCCCGCTGCCGTCCGGTGCCGTCGTCAGCTTCGCGCGGCCCGTCTCGTCCATAATGACGGGCACGAGCGTCTCGCTGGCATCGGTACGCCAGCCGGTTTCGCGCCAGCCAAGGGGGGAGAAGACGAGCCGGTCCAAGAGCTCCGCTACCGGGACGCCGGTGACGGCGGGGATGAGCGTCGTCAGCATCCGGATACCGACGTTGTTATACAGCCAGCTGCTACCGGGGGCGAACCGGCGCGTCAGGCGGCCGTCCTCCTCGGCTAGTCCGTGCGTATGCGTGAGCAGGTGGCGGAGGGTAACGCCCTCAACCGCCGGAGCGTCCTCCTGCCGGAAAGGGAGCAGCCCGTCCACCGGCGCGTCCAGCGAAGGCAGGAGGCCTTGCTCTAGCGCCCAGGCGACGGCGAGGCCTATGTAGCTCTTGCGAACGGAGGCGACATTGTATTGAGAGTCGGGGGACGCAGGCCGGGCGCCGGCATCGTGCGTATGGACGCCGGCATAAGCTTCCGCCACGGTCTCGCCGCTCTGCAGAATATAGAGGGCGCAGGCGGAGCCGCCGTTGCGCCGGTTCAGGTCCTCGGTATACGCCATCAGCTCGGCATAAGCCGGGGTGAGCAATCGCTCAGTCATAGTGGACAGTCTCTCCTTTGTGGTCATCTCGAGGCAGCAGGGGGACCTGCGGTCCGGCCGGCCTGCCCCAAAAAAGAAAACAGGATGAGGGCTCATCCTGTTCCCGTTCCCCAGAGCACGGGGGTGTCTTCGTCTTCCTCCAGGCGCCGGACGGTCAGCCGGGAGATGCGCAGATGATCCGTCTCCTCGACGATGAATTCGAACCGGTTCTCGAACCGGACGCGCTGGTTCTTCTTCGGAGGAATCTCGATCTGCGAGTAGATCCAGCCGCCGATCGTATCATAATTGTCGTCACCGATGTCGATGCCGAAATAATCGTTCACTTCTTCGATCAGGAGCAGGCCGTCGATCGAGAACGTATCCTCGTCCTTGCGCTCAATGCGCGGCCGGGCTTCGTCGAATTCGTCGTGAATCTCGCCGACGATCTCCTCGAGGATGTCCTCGACGGTGACGATGCCCGCCGTGCCTCCATATTCGTCGATGAGGAGCGCCATCTGGGTCCGCTTCTTTTGCAGCAGCTTGAGCAGATGGGGGATCGGCATCGATTCGGGAATCGACGTGATGGGCCGGAGAATCGCCCTGAGCTCGATCGGTTCTCCGGTGCGAAGCAGGTCCTTTACATGCACGAAGCCGATGATGCTGTCCTTGTCCGTCTCGCATACCGGATAGCGGGTATGCATATCTGCCAGCGCAATGTCGCGGTTCTCCTCGAAGCTGAGACTGGCATACAGGCAGACCATCTCGGTGCGGGGGATCATCACCTCGCGGGCGGTCGTCTCCGCGAACTCGAAGATGTTGTCGACGAGCGCCAGCTCGGTATTGTCGATGAGTCCGCTCCGGTTGCTCTCCTGCATCAGGATGCGGATTTCCTCCTCCGTGTGGGCGGACTCGTGCTCGGCCGTCGGCTCGACGCCAGACATTCGAAGCAACCAGTTCGAGATGCCATTCAGCACCCAGATGAACGGGTACATGAGCCGATAGAGGAGCACCATGGGGCTTGCGGACAGCAGGGTGACCCGCTCGGATTTGCGAATGGCGTAAGTCTTCGGGAACTGTTCGCCAAGCGTAATATGGAGCGTCGTAATAATGGTGAAGGCGATCAGGAACGATACGGTATGAATGGCGAACTCGCTGAACCCGAGCGAGGAGAGCAGAGGCTTCAGCATTCGAGCGATCGTGGGCTCTCCCAGCCAGCCAAGCACGAGCGAGGCAAGCGTGATTCCGAGCTGGCAGGCGGACAGGTAAGCGTCCAGATTGCCGAGAATCTTGCGGGCATACTTGGCGCTAAGGCGGCCTTCCAGCGCGAGCGCGTCGATGCGGCTCCCCCTTACTTTGACGAGAGCGAATTCCGCTGCGACGAAGAAAGCGTTTAACAAAACCATCACGAGAATTAAGACCAGATTCAGCCATATCGGGAATGGGTCACTGCTCAATCCTTCCCTATTCCGCCCGCGAAGGGCGAATAGGCGCACCTCCCTTATCGGTCAATGAATCTTACGGAACTACCGGCTTTCGCATCCGAAACGCGTTCAACTTCCCATCGTGGATTCCCTCCGTTTCCCGGCCAAGAGAATGCCTTTCCCCAGATTATAAGGATTTACCAATTGTCCCGTCAAACAGGAAACCGGCCATTCCCTTACATTTCGAGAAAAAAACGGCCGCCGGCCGCCAGCCGGGATAAAAGAAATCCGAATGAACAAGCTAACGGAGAAAGCGGGACCGCAGAGTTCAACAAGACCATAGGGAAAGGAGGAAGAGCGGTGAACCATCAGCGGGCGAAGGAAATCGCACAGTCGCCGGTCATGGCCGGCGTCACCTATCAGGGCGTGCCGGTCTATATCCAGCATGTCGACGAGGAGAACGAGACCGCCAGAATCTACCCGATTTACGAGCCGGAGAACGAACTTGAGGTGTCTCTGAACATGCTGGTCGAAGAGTAGGACAAGCCCAAGCAAGTTGTGCGCTTCGCCGACCGGCAGTCAATGAAGAGCTGATTCGCGTGCATCCCCGTCATGCAAATGGAGGAAAAACCGGGAGTCCCCGGTTTTTTCCATGTTCATCGGCGCCGCCACGCCCGCACAATAGCGGACCATCCGAAATAGAGAGGAAAGAGCAGCAAGCCGGCTGGCAGCAGGAACACTGCCCAGGCCGCCTGCGAATCGAGCTGGCCGGAGCCGGAGCCACCCAGAGCAGCCAGCGTCCAGGCGAGCCAGAGGAGAGACAGCAGGTAGACGAATCGGTCGGTAATGGTCACGGGACGCTCCTTTCTAAACGGTAGCATTCGTGACCATGGACGAGAATGACTAGGAAAATGTTCCAATTCATCCCGGAATGGTACCCTTTGTCGTTTGACTCGGCCTGCCTACACCTCATATAATGAAAAGACTGATAGTTAAATACATGAAGTAAATAGGGAAGGGGTGTTTCCGTTGGGAAGTTGAAGGTCTTCATCTTCGGAGTAAAAACGATACCAATATGAATTCCTATTATCTCATAAGGGAGGTGTACCTATTCGCCCAACAGGGGTGGATAGGAAGTCGGTGAGTAGTGACTCAATACCGATATGGTTAAACTTAGTTTTAATATTAGCACTCGTGCTGGTGAACGCATTTTTTGTTGCGGCGGAATTCGCCCTCGTCAAGGTAAGGGGCAGCCGCATTGACGCTCTGGCTCTCGAAGGAAGAACCAGCGCGAAGTACGCGAAGAAGATTCTCGCGAACATGGACGCCTACTTGTCCGCCTGTCAGCTTGGCGTGACGCTGGCCTCGCTCGTGCTCGGATGGATCGGGGAACCGACCGTCGCCCGCATGCTGAAGCCGCTGCTCACCCAACTGGGCTTTAACGACGTCTTCATTCATACGATTTCCTTCATCATCTCGTTCGCCGTTGTCACCACGCTGCACATTACGCTCGGGGAACAGTTCCCGAAGACGTACGCGATCCGGAAGTCCGAAGAAGTGACGCTGCTCTCCTCCGGCATTATGGTGTTCCTGTTCAAGGTCATGTACCCGTTCATCTGGGTGCTGAACGGCCTGTCGAACTGGATGCTCCGTCTGTCCGGCATCGAGCCGACGGACCAGCACAACGCGGCGCATACGGAAGAGGAAATCCGCATTCTCATGAAAGAAAGCAACAAAAGCGGTCTGATCGACAATACCGAACTGACGCTTGTTGATAATATATTCGAATTTACGGAGACGACGGCCCGGGAGGTCATGATTCCCCGGACCGAGATGGTCTGCCTGAACGTGCACGATTCGTTCGAGGAGAACCGGGAGATCGCCCTGTCCGAGATGCATACGCGTTACCCGGTCTGCGAGGGCGACAAGGACAACATCATCGGCTTCGTGCACATCAAAGATCTGCTCAAGGCCGAAGGCTCGCCCGACATCCGGACGATGATCCGGCCGATCACGTCGATCCCGGAGTCGATGTCGATCAGCACCCTGCTCAAGCTGCTGCAGAAGAAGCGGTCGCAGATGGCGCTCCTGATCGACGAGTACGGAGGGACCTCGGGTCTCGTGACGATGGAGGACATCATCGAGGAGATCGTCGGCGAGATTCACGACGAATTCGACGAAGCGCGTCCGACCATCGAGAAGAAGGACGACGCGACCTATTCGGTAGACGGTCTGCTGCTCATCGACGAAGTGAACGATTATTTCGGCGTCGATATCGACAACGAAAATTACGATACGATCGGCGGCTGGATCTATTCGCAGATCGAGATTCCGCCCAAGAAAAACCAGCGCATCTCTTACGAGAGCGAGCTGGAATTCGTGGTAGAGGAGACGGACAACCTGCGGATCTCGCGGGTGACCGTCCGCAAACTGAATCATGCCAAGCCCGTCATGCAGCAGGCCCAATAACCTGCGCTTGTTCCGGCGGGAACCGGACTCCTCTCGGCTGCAGCTTATTCCTGCGGCCGAGAGGCGGGGAGGCGGATCTTCTTCCTTTGGGAGAGGATCCGCTTTTTTGTGTGCCTAACCGGGCTTCCCCATATACAATCCGCCCAAAATGCAGTATGATTGCGTGTGGAAAATGTTGACACGGAAAGGGTAGGAAAACGAACGATGACGGCTTTTCTCTTGTTTCGCATGCTGCATATCGTGGCGGGATTCGCAGCGCTGCTGCTTTTCTGGATCCCGATCGTCACGAAAAAAGGAGGACGGGTTCACAACACGGTAGGTTGGGCTTACGTAGTTGCGATGGCGGTGGTGGCGGTATCCGCGTTCTACATGGGCGTGTACCGGATCTTCTTCGACGCCTCGGTGGATGCCGACCGCGTATCGTTCTCCTGGTTCCTCATTTTCATCTCCATTCTGAGCGGGGCTTCCGCCTGGTACGGCATCCGCGTCCTGCGGTTCCGCAATCGGAAGACGGCGCACCGGAATGGGGTGGATCTGTTCGTCTCGCTGCTGCTCCTGCTGTCGGGCGTGGGGATCGGGCTGTACGGCATCCGGATCGGCTCTCCGCTCATCACTTACTTCCCGCTGCTCGGCCTGCTTCTCGGAGGCATCCAGCTCAAGTATTGGCTGCGCCCGCCGGCGAGGAAGATGCACTGGTATTTCGAGCACTACGGCGGGATGATCGCCTGCTGCATATCGACCGTGACGGCCTTTACCGTCTTTGGGGCGCCGCGGCTGCTGAACGTCTCGTCGTCGAACATTCTGCTTTGGCTGCTGCCGACGTTCGTCCTTGTACCGGTCATGATCGGCTTCAACATCCATTACACCAAGAAATTCGGGCCCAAGCGCCCGGCTGCACCCAAGGAAAAACCGGCCAATCCGTAACGGTTGCCCGGAACGGCGGACCGTCTCTTTCGGAGACGGTCTTTTTATTTGAAGCAGGCAACCTTTTTTGGGACGAGGCAAGAGAGTTCCCCCGGCCTACCTTTTGGTCCCCCTGACAACACTGTTTCTCTAGACCCACTCGATCCCCGTCCCTTACAATATTAGAGCATTGGAAAGGGGTAAGGAGCGTGGCTTCACTTACGGAGAGGGAGACCGGGGACAAGGGAGCATGGGTCAGCATCATCGCCTATTTGTGCCTGTCGGCGATTAAGCTGGCGATCGGGCTGCACTTCGCCTCGGAGGCACTTGTCGCCGACGGCTTGAACAATACGACGGATATCGCGGCCTCCATCGCGATTCTCATAGGATTGCGAGTTTCGCGGCGGCCGCCGGACCACGATCACCGCTACGGCCATACGCGGGCCGAGACGATAGCGTCGCTCGTCGCCTCCCTGATCATGGCCGGGGTGGGCGTGCAGGTAGTCGCGCAGGCAGTGCGAAGCCTCTTCTCGCCCCTAGAGACGGCGCCTGCCATGGTGACAGCATGGACCGCTTTGTTCTGCGGACTCGCCATGCTCGGCGTCTATGCCTACAACAAGCGGCTGGCGGCAAGGCTGCACAGTCACGCGCTGCAGGCAGCCGCGCAGGACAACAAGTCCGATGCGCTCGTCAGCTTCGGCGCGTTCGTCGGCATCGTCGGCGCGCAGTTCGGCCTGTTCTGGCTCGATCCGCTCACGGCGGTGCTGGTCGGCGTCATCATATGCAAGACGGCGTGGGACATTTTCCGCGAGGCGACGCACTCGCTGACCGACGGCTTCGAGGAGGACGAACTCCTTGTGCTGAAGCGGACGGTCGCCGCTACGCCGGGCGTGGAAGCGGTGAAAGACATCAAGGCCCGGAGCCACGGCAGCCAGATTCTCGTCGACGTGACGATCGAGGTGGAGGGACAGCTTAACGTGCTGGAGAGCCATGAGATCTGCGACGAAGTGGAGCAGCGGATGCTCGAAGAGCACCAGATCCGTCATGTCCACGTCCACATCGAACCTCAGAGGCCGCAGGAGTAGGGGCTTCAGAGCCGGGACGCTGAGGGGCCGCTATGAAGCTGCTGCGAGGGCGGTCACGGACTGGAGAGAGCAGGAGCGGACGCTTGGGCTTCCAGCCCGTCATGAACGAGACCATGAGTCTTTGGTCGCAGGACCAACGATGGGGCTGCCGATCGGCTGCGCTGCGGTCCCTTAGTGTAACAGATGCCCGGAAGGCCGGATGCGATGGTGCCGTTCGTCATCCGATCGGCTGTGAGAGTCAGCCAGCGGTGCGAGCGGAGAAACCGCCGATCCGAGGGGCTTGGGATGAGCCAGCGCGGGAACCCGGCCGTCTATCGCATCCTGTACCAGGGGAGAAAGGAAGCGAGCCGGGATGCATCCGACATGGGAGAACGAAGCCACAAGGACGAAATCCTTTGTTCAGCCGTGTCACCGGAAAGCACTAGCCTGTCGACATTGTTCGACGGGCTTCTTTATGTTTCGCGCTTCATTAGCCGGCATGTTCTAAAGCTAGGAAAAAAGCCTTAACTTTCGGTCCTTTTCCATTTCGCCGTTGTTTCCGGTCGATCCCCTGCTCTAAGATAGGACATGAATTTTCCTGAATCATGGAATTGTTGGAGGAAAGTTCCAGTAAAGCAGGAGGAGGCTGTGCGAATGAGGAAGAGGATCGCGGCAAGAACGGGTATCGCCGCTCTGGCGGTGACGCTCCTGGCGGCAGGGACGCCGCTGGCCGGGCAGGCGGCGCGGGCTGCGCAAGAGGAGAGCGAAGCGGCGGCAGGAGGAGCTTCGACGTGGAGCGGCGCGGCTCTGCCGGCGGAAGGAACGGCTGGCGCAAGAATCGTTGCAAGCGGGAGAGCTGCTGCTGGCGCAGGCCAGACGGATGGAGCGCCGGCGGAGGCCATATCGGCAGGGTCTACGGTAGAGGGCCGGCAGAATTTGGCGCTGCACAAAAGTGTAACCGTTTCCCAGCCAAACGCGGTGTTCGACACTATCCAGGGGATCGGGCTGTATGGCAAGGAGACGCCTTTGGCGAACGCCGGCATGCTGACCGACGGCCGGTACGGCGATACGTCGAACTGGCAGAATTCGGCGGACTGGTTCGTCTCCTACCGTAAGCTGAAGCGCGAGGTCGTGGTCGACCTGGAGCGGATCCAGACGGTAAATGAGCTGGCGATGGGCTTCGGTCAACGCAATGACGTCGGCATCGCGCCGCCGGTGGGCGTCCGGTATTACGTCTCGAACGACGGGACGGATTACCGCTACCTCGGCAAGGCCGCTCCGGATGCTCCCCTGTATTTTGCCTATACGCCGGGAGCAAACGACATGCACCGCAAAACCTATCGGCTGGACAAGCTGGCCGACGGTACGCCGCTGCATGTGCAGGCTCGCTACGTGAAGGCGGTGTTCGTCGTCAATTTCTTCGGCTGGACCGACGAGTTTGAGGTGTTCGGCCAGGAGGGCATCGCGAACGGAGCAGTGCTTCCGGAATCCCAGCCGGATTCGTTCGAGCCCGGGGAATACGGTGAGCCGGGTACGGCCGAGACGGCGAACATCCGCGACCAGTTCTTGTGGTACAGCGGCCCGATGGCCGAACAGAGCCGGGAGCTGACGAACTGGACGAAGGACAAGGCGGCCGCCGTGCTCGGCTACCGGGATATATACGGCACCGACAAGGACTGGTTCTTCGACGATCTGCTGGCGATTCCGGTCACCGCGATGGTGACGCCGTCCGGCCTTGACGCAAGCGGCAACGCGCGGTACGTGACCAAGGAGGACATGCTTACCTTCCTGGACTTCATCCTGAAGCCGGACACCCAGCTCGGAGCGGTGAACGAAGCGGCCCGCGAGCTGAACCGGAAGCTGGGTACCGACCGAAAGGTGCGCATCAACTTGTCGATCCCGATGATTGAGACTAGCGCCAACTTCGGCGACATCACCGGAGACGGCTCTCGTCTGCCGCTGCGGCCCGAGGATTTTGCCTCGCGGGTGAGCAACCCGTCCAGCTACGAAGGGCGGCTCGAGATGAGCCGGCTGGCGTTCGAGAACAAGAAGGCCGCCGTCTGCTGGTACATCGACGAGGCGGAGAGACGCTTCCGCGAGATGGGCTACGACCAGCTGCGCCTCGACTCGTTCTACTGGTACCACGAGCGGATCGACGAGACGACCGGAGAGGCCGAGCTCGTGCAGGCGACCGCCAAGTATCTCAAGGACAAGAACTACTTCTTCACCTGGATTCCGTATATCGGACCGGGCTCGGCCTATCAGTGGCGCGACCTCGGCTTCACGACGGCGTCGATTCAGCCGGGCTTTGCGTTCGGCAATTCCAAGAAAGCGATCTTCCCCGCGGTGGCCGAGCTGGCGAGGACGGTCGGCGGGTCGCTCGAGATCGAGTACGACGATTACCGGACGCTCGCACAATACTTGAACTATGGAGTGCGCGAGGGCTACATGACGGAAGCCTCCAACACGTATTATATGGCCGCTATGCCGCTTGTGGACGGCGCCTACGCGTTCACTCCGCTCGATCCTGCCAAGACGCCCGACAGCTTGTCGGCGATCCGCCGCTCGGTGTACGACCGGACGTATGAGTATGTAAAGGGCCGTTACCAGGAGCGGTACACGATGACGCTCGTCCCTAACGTGGCGGACAAAGCGCGGCCGTCCGTGGCTCTCAAGCTTCCGCTGGCCGACGGCTTCGTATCGGGCCGGTTCGACGTCCACTATGACGCGTCCAAGGCGGCGTTCGAGTCGTTCGCGGTGCCGGCCGCTCTGCAGGGCAAAGGAACGTTCGAAGCAAGGGAAACGTCTCCCGGAACAGTAAACGTTACCTTCTCCATAACGGATCCGGCGAGCGCTCTGTCCTCCGATCTGATAACGAAGCGCAATCCGCTCGACGGAGCGCCCGAGCTGCTGACGCTTCAGTTCGCCAAAAAGGACGGAACGGCGGATGCCGCCATCACTTCCCGCTTGTTCACGGTGGACGACCGCGGCGAGATGAGGGACGCGGCCGGCAAAACGTACCGGGGATGGGGCTACAGCGATCTGACCGCTGATACGCCCGAAGCGCAGCTTGTGGAGTCGGGGCAGGCGGTGAAGCAGGCGGAGACGACGCTAAGCAAGGAGGACATTCAGCGGGCGCAGTTCCTCGTGACCAAACTGCCGAACTCTCCAATCCGTGACGCTTGGATGGACCGGGTCAAAGCGGCGAGGGACCAGTCGCACGGCAAATAAGACGGACAAGCAGGAAAGGGATGGCGGGGCTGCCGGCTGGGGCCCCGCCATTCTTCGCTTTCTAAGGGGCTGGAGCGGGGAGACAAGGACCGAGGGAGTCCCTTGTGTTTTGACAGCGGATACAAACTTTTCCTTGTCAAATTTTTACTGGAATGTTAGATTGAGTCTGTAAACGTTATCTCATGTTTGCAAATATTTAGGAAAAGTGGAATCCAACTTGCCATCCTTAACGATAAAAGATGTCGCACAGGCTGCCGGCGTTTCGACTGCCACCGTCTCCCGCGTGCTGAATGCGAGCGGCTACGTGAGCGAACAGATCCGCAGCCACGTCCAGCAGGTGATGAAGGAGTTGAATTACCAGCCGAACGCGCTGGCGCGCAGCCTCAAGCAGGAGAGGACCAGGACGGTCGGCATCGTGCTTCCGGATATGACGAACCCGTATTTCATGACCATGGCGCGCATCGTGCAGCAGCGCCTGATGGAGAACGGCTACCACCTGATCTATATGGACTCGGGGGAGAATCCGGCCAAGGAGCTGGAGGCGATCGAGCTCTTGCTCGGCATGAGAATCGAAGCGCTCGTGCTCGCGGGGACAGGAGAGAACGGCGAGCTGATCTCTCATATCGCCCATTCGGGGACGTCGGTCGTCCTCGTCGACCGGGCGGTGGACGGCGTCTTGACCGATTCGGTCGTGGAGGACAACGCCGGAGCGGCCGAGGAAGCGGTCGCTTACCTGCTCGGCAAGTACGGCACGAGCGGGGCGATCGCCCTGCTGAACGGGCCGGAGAGCATTTCGACCGCCAGGGAGCGGTCGGAGGGAGCGAGGAAGGCCATCCGCCGGCTCGGGATGGAGGCGCGGGAGGATCTGGTCTTCGCCGGCGATTACACCCGGCAGTCGGGGAGGGACGCCTGCAAGTATTGGATGACTAGAGACGAACCGCCCCAAGCGGTCTTCTCGGCGAACAACGAGATGACCTACGGGTTCTATCAGGGGCTGCGCGAGCTCGGCATTCCGCTGGACGCGATAGAGGTCGTCTCCTTCGGCGAGCTGGACGCCGCCACCCTGTTCACGAACCGGCTGTCGGTCATCTACCAGAACCCGCAGCAGATCGGGGAGGCGGTCGCCGAGCTAGTGCTGAAACGGCTGGAAGATGACGCGAGAGACCGCGAAAGGAGAATTTTCTCGCCGCGCTTCGAGCTGACGGTGCGGTGAGATGCTTTGTCCTCGATATGTAAACGATAACGGATACCAAAGACGGCGAAGGCCCGCCTGCCGCCGCGCAGGAGGACCGGCCGCGGGAAGCGGGGGACGAGACGAATGGGGGTACCTGCAGCGAACCATCGCCTGACCGGTGACAAGCCCGACAACAGCCGCCTGGCCGGCGAAGAAGCCAAGAGCGGCCGACTGACCGGCGAGATGCCCAAAATCGGCATCCGGCCGGTGATAGACGGCAGGAGAGGAGGGATCCGCGAATCGCTGGAGGAGGTCACGATGGAGATGGCCCGTACGGTCGCCGGACTGCTGAGCGGACGTCTGCGGCATGCGAGCGGGCTGCCGGTCGAATGTGTCGTGGCCGACACGTGCATCGGCGGCGTGGCGGAGGCCGCCCGGACGGCGGCCAAGTTCGAGCGGGAGGGAGTCGGGGTGTCCATTACGGTAACCCCGTCCTGGTGCTATCCGCTCGAGACGATCGACACCCACCCATGGACACCCAAAGCGATCTGGGGGTTCAACGGAACGGAGCGGCCCGGCGCGGTCTATCTGGCCGCCGCCGTCTCCGCCCACAGCCAGATCGGGCTGCCGGTATTCCGCATCTATGGACGCGACGTGCAGGACATCGGTGACACCGCCATCCCGGCGGACGTGGAGAAGAAGCTGCTCCGGTTCGCCAAGGCGGCTCTCGCCGTCGCGACGATGCGGGGCAAGGCCTATCTGTCGATGGGTTCCGTCTCGATGGGCATCGCCGGCTGCGTGGCGGACGAATCGTTCTTTCGGAGCTATCTCGGCATGCGCAACGAATACGTCGACATGACGGAATTCATCCGCCGGATGGGGCGGGGCATCTACGACCGCGAGGAATTCGACCGCGCGCTCGCCTGGACGAAGGCCCGCTGCCGGGAGGGGGAGGACCTCAACCCCGAGCATCAGAGGCGTACGCCGGAGCAGAAGGAGCGGGATTGGGAGACGGTCGTCAAGATGGCCCTTATCGCCCGCGATCTCATGGTCGGCAACGCCAAGCTGGCCGAGATGGGCTTCGGGGAGGAAGCGCTCGGGCATCATGCGATCGCCGCGGGCTTCCAGGGGCAGCGGCAGTGGACCGACTACCTCCCGAACGGAGACTTCATGGAGGCGATCCTTAACTCCTCGTTCGACTGGAACGGCATCCGCGAGCCGTTCGTGCTCGCCACCGAGAACGATACGCTGAACGGGGTGACGATGCTGCTCGGGCATCTGCTGACGGACAGCGCGCAGATCTTCGCCGATGTGCGCACCTACTGGAGCCCCGCCGCCGTCCGGCGCGTCACCGGGCAGGATCCGGAAGGGCTTGCGGCCGGCGGGTTCCTCCATCTGACGAACTCGGGACCGGCGTCCCTCGACGGGACCGGCCGGCAGCGCATGGACGGACGGCCCGCGATGAAGCCGTTCTGGGAGATTACCGAGCGGGAGGCCGATGCCTGCCTCGAGGCCGTCTCGTGGCGGCCGGCCGTCGACTTCTTCCGGGGCGGCGGCTTCTCGACCCGCTACCGGACCGAGGGCGGGATGCCGCTTACGATGGCCCGCCTCAACCTCGTACACGGACTGGGACCAGTTCTCCAGCTGGCGGAAGGCTGGTCGGTCGAGCTGCCGGACGCGATGCACGACGCGCTGGATGAGCGGACGAATCCGACCTGGCCGACGACTTGGTTCGTGCCGAGGCTGACGGGCAGGGGGGTGTTCCGGGACGTCTACTCGGTCATGGACGCCTGGGGCTCGAACCACTGCGCACTGAGCTTTGGCCATATCGGGGCGGAGCTGATTACGCTGGCCGCGATGCTGAGGATTCCGGTCTCCATGCACAATGTAGCGGAGGAGCGGATCTTCCGTCCGAGCGTCTGGAGCGCCTTCGGGACCGCCTCGGACGAAGGAGCCGATTTCCGCGCCTGTGCAGCTCTAGGGCCGCTGTACCACTAGGTCTGGACGGAGGCGGTGCCCCAGGCAGGCCCCGCTTTCTGCATCCGTGAAGCCGCATACAATCCGGTCCGCGGCTCTGGTTAGGGGCCGGGACCCGGCAATAGGAACAAGAGGAAAGGTGGATGTCATGCATACCCAGCATCACGGTCTCGGGAGCGGCCTCGCCGCCGCCTCCCTGCTGACCAACTGGAAGACCCGGTCAATCTCGGCCGAGAATCCGACTGGCGCTCCCGGCGCGGGCGGAAGGGAAGGGAACCACCTCGGCGTCGGCCGCAAAGGCCGGCCGTACATCGCTCTGGTGGAGGGCGAGACCAAAACGATCGCCGAGATCGAGGGAGCCGGCATCATCCAGAGCATGTGGATCACGATTCCGGACCGGACCGGCGCCGGAGAGTACGTGCTGCGGGACGTCGTGCTGCGCATGTACTGGGACGGGGCGGAGCAGCCCTCGGTCGAGGTGCCGATCGGCGATTTTTTCTGCAACGGCTTCGGGGCCCGCTGCAATATTAACTCCCTGCCGATCGTCGTGAATCCGACGGGAGGGTTCAACTGCTATTTGGCGATGCCGTTCCGGTCGTCCGCCCGCATCACGGTGGAGAACCAGCATCCGGGCGAGATCCCGCTGTTCTTTTACCAGATCAACTACCAGCTGGTCGATGAGCTGCCGGCGGAGGCCGCGTACTTCCACGCCCAGTGGAGACGCGAGAAGATCACGACGCCCGCCCGGGACTATGTCATTCTGGACGGCGTGCGGGGTAGAGGACGCTACATAGGGACGTATCTGGCCTGGACCGCGCTGGAGCGTTACTGGTGGGGAGAAGGGGAAGTGAAGTTCTACATAGACGGCGACAGCGAGTACCCGACCATCTGCGGGACGGGGGCGGAGGATTATTTTGGCGGGGCGTGGTGCTTCTACGAGAAAAAAGACGGCAAGCTGCACGAGGCGACCTATTCGACGCCGTATCTCGGCTATCCGTTCAACTCCCGCTCCGACACCACCCGGCCCGAGCTGTTCGCGGACGACGCGATGCCGATGCACGGCCTGTACCGGTGGCATCTACCCGACCCGGTCTGCTTCGAGGAAGACCTGCGCGTCACGGTGCAGCAGATCGGGCATAACGGCCGGGAGTTGTTCGAGCGGTCGGACGACCTGTCGTCGGTCGCATACTGGTACCAGGACAAGCCGCAGGCCGTGTTTCCGGCATTCCCGGACGTGCTGGCGAGGCGTCCGCGGTGACGATAGACGCGCAACGGAACGGCATCGTGGGCGAATTCACGTTCTTTGACTGGGACAACGGCTCCGCCTCCGCTTCCCTAGCGGAGCCGCTGGTCGGTGAGGGCTTTTTTTACGGCCGTTGATGGAAAAATATCTTAAATTTGGACACTATTGGGGTTTGCTGAGGTGCAGCTGAGCTGGCAGATGCAGCTTGACGGGGGAGACGCCCAGCTTGGAAAGAAGGAAACGATGGACCGTAAAAAGGGGAGGGGTTTGCATGACAACAAGCAAGTGGAGAAAAGTATCCGCGGCGGCGATGGCCGTCACGGTAGCGGCCAGTTTGGCCGCTTGCTCCAAGGACGACGGGAAGCCGTCGGCATCCCAGGAGCCGGCCGGTACGGGCGAAGCCAAGGACAAGACGATTACGCTGGATTGGCTGACGTATCAATACGGACCGGTTGACGCGAACTCGGAGAGCAAGAAGCTGCTCGAGGAGAAGTTCAACGTCAAGTTCAATATCTGGTACCTCGACGTCACCAAGCGGGAGGAACTGCTAGGGGCAAAGCTCGCGGCCGGCGAATTCCCGGATTTCATGACCGTGTACAGCGGCGCGGATCTCGCGAAGTTCATCGACCAGGGCGTCGCGGTCACGTTCACGGAGAAAGAGCTGAACGACTGGATGCCGAACTACAAGAAGCTCGTCGACAAGTACGACCCGAATGGCTGGAAGTACGTCAAGAAGGATGGCCAGTACATGGGCATCCCGAGTCTGAACACCGACGGCGTCTACGGCTGGGCCGTCGCCTGGCGCAAGGATTGGCTCGACAAGGTCGGTATTAGCAAGGTGCCGGAGACGCTGGACGAATTCCGCGACGCCATGGTCAAGTTCCGCAACAACGATCCGGACGGCAACGGAAAGAAGGATACGTACGGCATTTCGACGACAGGCATGCAGCAGGTATGGGGCGCGTTCGGCATGTACAACGAATATTGGCAAAAGGACAAGGACGGCAAGCTCATCTGGAGCGGCGTCATGCCGGAAGCGAAGAAAGCGCTTGAATTCCTGCGCCAGATGAAAAAGGACGACCTCATCTCGCCGGAATGGGTGCTGCCGACGGGCGAGAACAACGGCGGCTACTGGGCGATCTCGCACGACTTCGTCAACGGCAAGATCGGCATGTCCAGTCATGGCTCCTATTACCATTGGTCGCCCGCTGACCCGGCCAAAGACTTCCCCGGCGGGGACAACGTCAAGATGCTGGCCCAGAACAACCCGAAGGCCGTCATTGCCTATGGCAAGCCGGTCAAGGGACCGGAGGGCAAGTGGGGCAATCCGGCGCCGGGCATCTCCGGCACGACGTACATGGCGCTCGGCAAGGACGCCAAGGACCCCGAGGTCAAGAAACGGATCATGCAGATCTGGGATTCCATCTACGGCGACTACGACCTGTTCATGAAAGTGAAGTTCGGCGATCTCAACAAGACGTACGAGATGAGCGGCCTGCAGCCGAAGATGAAGCAGGAGTTCAGCAAGAACGAGGAGCAGGCAAAGCTCGGCCTGCACATCACCTTCTCGCCGTTCGCCAACCCGGACTTCGCGGCCAAGTGGGCGGACCCCAAGGATAAGGAAAAGACGAACGCCCTGTTCAAGTACGACGGCGCCGGCTACGAGAATGCGGTCAAGATCACGCTTCCGTCCCAGGCCAAGTATTCCAAAAACCTCGAGAAGCTCCAGCGCGAGACGTTCGCCTCCATCATCAACGGCGACAAGCCGCACGACGAATTCGACAAGTTCGTCCAGCAGTGGATGAAGGACGGCGGCGAACAGCTGACGAAGGAAGCGAACGAGTGGTACCAGTCTTTGAAATAAACCAGGAATAGACGGACGGTCAAGAGCGGTTCATTGGCCGTCCTTTTGTTTCTCCAAGGGAGTGAAGAACGTTGAACACCGCTGCCGCGGCCCCTGCCGCCAGCCGCAAGCCGGGCAAATTCCGCCTCTGGCTCAAGTCGTACGTTAAATACCGCTACTTGTTTTTGATGCTATTGCCGTGTCTGCTTTTCTTTCTCGTCTTCAAGTACATGCCCATGTACGGTATTGTGCTCGCCTTCAAGAAATACCGGATCGTGGACGGCATCTTCGGCTCGCCGTGGAACGGGCTCGACAACTTCCGGGAGCTGCTGTCGGGGAGGGATTTTCCCAAGGCGTTCCGCAACACGCTCCTTCTGTCGTTCTATAAGCTCGTCTTCGGCTTCCCGGCGCCGATTGTGCTGGCGATTCTGCTGAACGAGATTCGTCTCGTGCTGTTCAAGAAATTCGTCCAGACGCTCAGCTATCTGCCCCACTTCCTGTCGTGGGTCGTGCTGGCCGGCGTGTTCATGGAGATCTTCTCCCCGACGCGCGGCGTCGTCAACTACTTCATTACGATGCTCGGCGGAGACCCGATCTTCTTCTTCGGAGACAAGAGCTGGTTCCGCACGCTGCTCGTCTCGACGGAGGTGTGGAAGGGGGTCGGCTGGGGCTCCATCATCTACCTGGCGGCGCTGTCGAACATCGACACGTCCCTCTACGAGGCGGCGATTGTGGACGGCGCGAGCCGGTTCAAGCAGATGCTCTACATTACGCTGCCCTCCATGCTTCCCGTCATCACGATTATGTTTATTTTTGCGGTCGGGGGAATCATCAACGACGATTTCGACCAGGTCTTCAACTTTTACAACGACGCCGTCTACGAGGTCGGGGATGTGCTCAGCACTTATACGTACCGGATCGGCATCACGCAGATGGAATACGGGCTGTCGACGGCCTCCGGGCTGTTCATCAACGTAATCGCGCTCATTCTGATCGTCGCCACCAACACGATCGTCAAACGATTCAGCGATTACGGGATCTGGTAAGGAGGCGGAACCATGTCCATGACCATAGGCAAAAAATCGGCAGGAGAGAAGGCGTTCGACGCGTTCAACATTACGTTTCTCTCCCTGTTCGCCTTCACGGCGGTGTATCCGTTCCTTAATATCATCATTGTCTCGTTCTCGACGCCGGCCGCGGCGAACCAGTACGGGCTCAAGCTGTGGCCGAGCGAAATCCAGCTCGAGGCCTACAAGATCGTCTTCTCGAACAAAATGATCTGGACCGGCTACGCCAACACGATTTTCCGGACGGTCGTCGGCACGGCGTTAAACGTTCTGTTCACCGTGCTGTGCGCGTATCCGCTGTCCAAGAAGTATTTGCCGAACCGCAACTTCTACACGTCCGTTATTATCTTCACGATGTTTTTCTCGGGCGGTCTCATCCCGAACTATCTGCTGATCAAGGAGCTCGGGCTGCTGGACAACCGGCTGGCGCTCATCCTGCCGGGGCTGATCGCCCCGTTCACGATGATTATCGTTCGCAATTTCTTCATGTCGCTTCCGGAGGAGATCGAGGAATCGGCGAAGATCGACGGCGCGCAGGAATTCCGGATTCTGTGGTCGATCGTGCTGCCGGTATCGATGCCGATCGTCGCAACGATCTCACTCTGGTACGCGGTCGCGCATTGGAACGCCTGGTTTGATTCGCTCCTCTACATCCAGGATCCGAACAAGACGGTGCTCGGCAACGTGCTGCGCAAGATCATCATCGAGGCATCGCCGCAGTTCCAGCAGTACGACACGTACGACCCGGCCAAGCCGGAAAATCTCATTACCCCGGACATTATCCGGGCGGCGACCATCATGGTCGCGACTACGCCGATTCTGTGCGTCTACCCGTTCATCCAGAAGTACTTCGTCAAGGGCGTCATGGTCGGTTCGTTAAAAGGATAAGGAGCGATAGCCCATGGGAACGACAAAGGGCTCGACGAGCCCTACGAGCAAAGAGCGGGGCTTCTACTTCACGGAGGAGCAGATCGGGCAGGCGAAGCGGAACATCGCCTCGCTGCCCTGGGCTGCAGACGCCTGGGCGGCGATGCAGCGGCGGTGCGACGAGCATCTGACACTGACCGAGGAGCAGGTGTACAGCTGCGTGCTCGGCATGAAGGACGAGGCGTTCGCTTACGGCATCTCGGGCTGCCCGGGCTGCGGCAAGCCTCTGCCTCTCCTGCCTACGGAGCAGCGAGCCATCATGTCGGGCATCGCGGAGCTGCCCGTTAAGCGCGTCATCTGCCCCTCCTGCGGGGAAGCACTGCCGGGAGAGCGGTTCGCGGACGACGGGCAAGGCTTCGTGACGGAGGGTAAGGCGTACTATCCCGTCGGCATGTGGAACTTTTACATGGCGGGGGAGCTGCTTGGCGGCGTCCGGAACCACGAGGGGCTCGTGACGCAGCTGACCTACCTGTACATGCTGACCGGCGAGGAGCGGTACGCCCGGCGAGCGCTCGTTCTGCTCGACGCGTTCTCGGCTATCTGGCCGGGCACGATTGGACCACGGGATTTCACGCCCTACGGAAGCGGCTTCGAGATCGGCCGGCTGCATCTGCTGACCAGCATCGTCTATCGGGTCAAAGTCTGCCTCGCCATGGATTACGACTGGCTGTCCGGGCATCCCGATCTGGACGCTCCTTCCGAAGGGCTGCGCCGACTCGGCGACAGCGGAACGATGCGCACCTGTATCGAGTGCATGCTGACGGATTACCTGCTGGACGAACCGGGCGGGCCGGTGTACGACCTGCGCGGGGGCAACCTGACCAATCTGCAGAACCACGAAGCGGACGGCGTCCGGGCGATGCTCGCCGTCGGTCTGGCGCTGGATGTGCCGGAGTACCGGGAATGGGGCATCCGCGTGGTCGAGGCGTACTTCTATAACGCAATCGGCCGGGACGGCATGTATTACGAAGGCTCGTACGGCTACTCGCTGTTCACGGCGACCGTCTTTCTGGATATCGCACTCCTCGCGATGCGGGCGTCGACCGAAGAGCAGCTAGAGGCGTTCCATCCGTTCGCCTGCGACCGCTTCTTCCGGCTCGCCGTGGAGAACCCGCTCGCGATGCTGTGCCAGGGGCATGCGCCCTCTTACGGAGATTGGGGACGGGACGAGGTTGTCGGCACCGACCCGGATCGCAAGCTGCTCACCGAGGCGTACCGGGCGGCGCTCTACTTCTACCAATTCACCCCGGACGAGGGGATGCGGGAGCGGGCGGCGTCTGGGATGCGCCCGCTGTATCCGCTTCTAGAGGGCGAGTTGGGCGGCAAGGGAGCGGACCTGTTCTTCACGCATCCGGCCCATGAAGATGGCCGGTCTGCGAAGGAGGAGAACGTGCTGCCGGCCGGGGCTACCGTCATGGGCCAGGCGGGCATCGCCATCCTGCGTGGTCGTGACGGGGCAGCGGTGCTGCTGCGGTACGGGCCGAACAACACGCACGGCCACGACGATGTGCTCGCCTTCACGTATTACGCCGAGGGGCGGGAAGTGTCGGCGGATATCGGCTACGGCATCTACGGCACGAACGCGCATTACGGCTGGGCGTCCAAGACGGTGGCGCATAATACGGTCGTCGTCGATTGCGACGAGAAGCTTGCCCGGCAGCAGCTGGTCAAGCCGTTTGCCGGAGGCGAGCTGGCGTTCCTGTACGACGGAGAAGACGTGTCGGCAATGGAGGCCAAAGCGCCCGCCCTATATGGAATCGCGGCCTACCAGCGCATGCTGGGCATCGCTTCGGCGGGCGCCGGATCGTACGTGATAGACTTCTTCCATGTCGACGGAGCGGGGAAGGCCGATTATGCGTTCCACGCCTTCCACGAGGAGAGCGAGCTGGCGCTCGGCGGCTCGGCCCGGCAGATCGAAGCGGATCACTGGACGCTCGCCGGCGTGGACGCGCTGCAGAAGCCGTACTTCGATGCGCCGGGCCTCAGCTTCGGCGAGCGGCTCACGACCGGCGAGACGTTCACGACGCTGCTGGACGGCGAGGAGGAGCGGCTGTGGACGCCGGAGCCGAACAACGGCTACGGCTACATCTACGCCCTCCGCGAATATGCCGCCGGTGGAGAGGCCGTCCGTGCCTCCTGGCGGACGAAGAGCGGGCTGACGCTCGATTGGCACGGGCTGGACGACGGGGACCGCTGGTTCACCGGGCTGTGCCCGTCGCTCGAGGGCGAGCGGCAGCATCCGATCCTCCTCCGGCGAAGCGCCAAGCCGGTCCGGACATTCGTCTCCGCCCTCTCCACACGGAGCGGGGACGCCCCGCAGGCGATCGTCCGCATGACCCGGCTGCCGGTCACCGTGGAGGGAGCGGCGGCGGAGGACGAACGGCGCGGCATGGGGGACGGAGCTGCTGCCGTCTGCGTCGAGCTGGCCGGGGGCGAGCGGGACCTGTGGTTCTACAGTCCCGCTCCGCTTCGGGCGGCGATCGACACCGGGCGCAGCGGCATCTGGCGCGTGGACGGGAGCGCGGCCTGGCTGCGGCTCGCGCCGGACGGAACGGTCGCCGCGACGGCCTGCCTGGCGTCGGCGTCCTCGGTCCTCGGCGCGCATGCGGCCCGGGGCCGAGACGGCGGCTGGCTCCCCGTCACGGAGACGGATGCGGCGCGCGGAACGCTGCGGGTCGCGGGCACGCTGTCCGGTGCGCCGGGCGGCCTGCTCCGAGTACGCCGCGGCCCCGGACACGCGAGTGCCCTCTACACGGCAGCGAGCCTACAGGCGGACGGGGCCGGGACGGTGATTGAGCTGACCGATTCGTTCCTGCTGTCCAAAGGCATTGTGGACGCGCTGGAAGGGGACCGCCTGGCCAGCCGGTATCCGCTGCCGCTCGGTTTCGCCGCATCCGCGGACGGTCCGCTTACGCCGTTTGCGGGCAAGCTCGTGCAGGGAGAGGGGGGCGGTCAGGCGACGCTTCGGGGCGTGCAGGACCTGAAGACGCTGCTGGTTGAAGTCCGCCGCCCGTTTGCAGCCGGAGAGCCGTTCGCCATCCTGGACATCGAGCCGGGGTGCGAGGTGCAGTGGCTCGGACGCCCGGACGGCGGCGAAGGTGCCTAGACTCAGCCATATACTAGACCCAGCCATATACTAGAGGCAGCCATATACTAGACACAACCATAGAAATGACGGTTCCTACTTGAGGGTACCGTCTTTTATTGTGCGAAAATTGAGCGGACACTAGCGAACAAGGAAACGCAAAAGGTTTGTGTGCGGAGCGCCCGAACGGGCCATATCGGGGCTATCGTGAGTAGGAGTGGAAGGAAATCCCATGTAACAAATTTGCCGCAGCCGGATACAAAATCGGCCTCCGATCCGTCTTTCTTATGTCCAGACAACAGGCGGGTGAGAACCCGCCGCAACGATTCTTTCATGCAAGGAGTGTTCGCATTGATCGAGGTAAGAGACCTCCACCACGAGTTTCGGATAGGCAAGAAAGGACAAGAGAAGATCGTCCCCGTCCTGCGGGACATCGATCTGAGCGTTCGGGAAGGGGAGATCGTCTCGGTGCTCGGACGCAGCGGCTCGGGCAAGTCGACGCTGCTGAACCTGATCGCCGGCTACATAAGGCCGACCGGCGGCCGTATCGTCGTCGCGGGGACGGACGTCACGGGCCTGAACGAGACGCAATGGGCCAAATTCCGGCTGAACCATATGGGCTTCATCTTTCAGAGCTTCCAGCTCATCCCGAGCATGACGGCGTTCGCCAACATCGAGCTGCCGCTCATTCTCAAGGGCGTCGACGACAAGAAACGGGCGGCCTACGTCCAGGAAGCAATGGCGATGGTCGGCATGGAGGAGTTCGCACATTTTTATCCGAGCGAGCTCTCCGGCGGCCAGCAGCAGAGGGTGGGTATCGCCCGTGCCATGGTACTGAAGCCCCGGCTCATTCTGGCGGACGAGCCGACCGGCAGTCTCGACAGCGAGACGGAGGAGACCGTCCTGCAGTTCATCCGGGAGCTGAACCAGAGGCATAACACCACGTTCCTTATCATCACGCATGACCGGGAGGTGGCGGCCTTCGCTCACCGCTCGGTTGCCATTCACAACGGCTCGCTTGTCGCGCAGGAGGTGCTCGGGTAATGAAATTCGCAGACAAGTACCGGTTCATCCGGCAGAACATGAAGAAAAATCGCACCCGTCTGTTCATGACCATCCTCGCGACGGCGATGGGCTGCTGCTTCCTCATCGTGCTCGCCTCGGTCGGCTTCGGCTTCCAGGAGAGCATCGAGAGAGAGATTACGTCGAACGGCGTGGTGACGGAGATTTCCGTTTATCCCAAAATGCCCAAGGACGAGAAGGTGGAAGAGGACCTCTCCCTCAAAGACGCGGATGTCCGGTATTTTGAAGGGCTGCCCAATGTGAACGCGGTGACGCGCAAGAACGGCGTACATGAGGCGATTCTCTATCGGGTCGGGGACTACGAAAACTCCTCCAACGCCCTGTTCACCGACTTCCCGTCCGATCAAAAATCGGGCGTGAAGCTGTCCGCCGGACGGTTCCCTCAGAACGACAGCGAGGTTGTGGTGGGCTACCATTTTGCGGACCATCTCGCCAAGGGGAAGGAAGGGAAGTTCCAGGGCGAGCTGCTGAACCAGAAAATGACGGTCTCGTTCCAAAAGAGAGAGGAGGCTCCGGGCAAAGTGCCGGGCAAGGACGCGAAGCCGACGGAGCTTAAGAAGGAAGTAACCATCGTCGGCATTACGGCAAAGCCGACCCGTGAGTGGCTGGAGGACACGACGGTGCAGTTCTCCGGTACAGCGTACCCGGAGATCTACAAATTTTATTGGGACAAGGATTTTGACGGCTCTTACCAGCAGGTCAAGGTGTACGCCAAGGACGTCCAGGATGTGCTCGGGATCTCCAAGACGATCAAGGAGAAGTACAATGCGCACTCGGTCATGGATGAGCTTCAGCAGCTGAATACCGTCTTCGTCATGATCAAGATCGGCCTCTTGTTCATCGGGGCCATCGCCGTCCTCATAGCGGCGATTGGCATCTTCAACACAATGACGATGGCCGTCACCGAACGGACGCAGGAGATTGGGATCATGAAAGCGATCGGCGCTGCGCCGTCCGCGATCCGCAGCATTTTCCTGCTCGAGAGCAGCTATATCGGCGTGATCGGCGCTGCCATCGGCACCGCGGTCGCGTATGTGATCAGCCTTGCCGTGAACTTTTTCATCCCGATGGTAATCTCTAGCATGAACGAGAACTCAAGCGGCGAGCCGCTCGACTTCACCTTCAGCTCCATTCCGCCTTCGCTTGTGCTCATCTCCGTCGCCATCAGCGTCGGGGTGGCCATCCTGTCGGGCATGAAGCCGGCGCGCAAAGCGACGGAGATCGACGTGCTCAAGGCGCTGAGACGGGACATCTAGTGCCGGGTTCCTTTCTCTTCCTTTCAGTTGCGCGGGACGCCCGCCTAGCGATATAATAGACGATGCGCATGGAAGCGCCATGTGCAGATTCAAAGCTGAAAGAGAGCGGGAACAATATGGGCCGTAAATGGAATAATATTAAAGAGAAGAAAGCGTCCAAGGACGCCAACACAAGTCGGATATATGCAAGATTCGGCCGCGAGATCTATGTGGCGGCCAAGCAGGGAGAGCCGGATCCCGAGTCGAACCGGGCGCTGAAGGTCGTCCTTGAGCGCGCCAAGACGTACAATGTGCCGAAGGCGATCATCGACCGCGCGATCGAGAAGGCCAAGGGCGGCGGTGAGGAGAACTACGACCAGCTGCGGTACGAGGGCTTCGGGCCGAACGGCTCCATGGTCATCGTCGACGCGCTGACCAACAACGTCAACCGGACGGCGTCCGAGGTGCGCGCCGCGTTCACCAAGAACGGCGGCAGCCTCGGCGTCAGCGGTTCGGTGGCGTATATGTTCGACGCGACCGCGGTTATCGGTGTGGAGGACAAGTCCGCCGAGGAAGTGCTGGAGATTCTGATGGAAGCGGACGTTGACGCCCGCGACTTGCTGGAGGAGGACGGCGCAGTAATCGTCTACGCGGAGCCGACCGAATTCCATGCCGTGCAGGAGGCGTTCCGAAACGCCGGCATCACCGAGTTCTCGGTAGCGGAGCTGACGATGCTGCCGCAGACCTACCTGACGCTCCCGGCCGATGTGCAGCCCCAGTTCGAGAAGCTGATCGACGTACTCGAGGATCTGGAGGACGTGCAGCAGGTGTACCACAACGTCGATTTCGGCGACGATGAGTAAGCCGCAATCGAGGAAGCCGCCCTATGGGGCGGCTTTTTGTTTGGGTCCTCCCGTCTAAGGCCAGGTAGCTTTCCTCCCCCGGCTGCGGTAGCCTCTATCTTAGGGAACAACCGCAGAAGGTAGTCATTCCGGCGGGAACGCAGGGAATGGCTTTTTTTTGGAGACGCCTGTAACGAAACGAATCGCCGCGGTACTAATCCAATAGACAGACCGCAGCAAACCGGTTTGCGGTGAAGCGAAGGACGCGCAGGAGGGAAGGCATGGAGCTGGAAGAGCTGTATCCGACCATTCAACCGAGAATCTATGCTTTCTTCTACGTGAAGACGCTGAGCAGGGAGGCGGCAGAGGATCTGACGCAGGACGTCTTCTACGAAGCGTGGAAGGGAGCCGCCTCGTTCTCCGGCCGATCCACCGTGCAGACCTGGCTGTTCGGCATCGCCAAGAACAAGCTGAGCCATTATTACCGCTCCAAGCGGTACAAGGCCGATCTGGCCGCGAGGCTGGCCCCGGACCGGAGCGAATCCGCCACGCCGGAGGAGCAGGTGATCGCGAAGGAAGGCGAGCAGCGGCTGCTGGCCGCCATCCGGGAGCTGGATCCGGTCTCCCGGGAGATCGTGGAGCTGCGGATTTACGGAGAGTTGTCGTTCAAGGAAATCGGGGAGCTGGTGGGAGAGAGCGAGAACGTGGCCCGGGTGAGGTTTCACCGGGCGAAGCTCCGCCTGCACCGAGAGCTGGGAGGGTATGATGGACAATAAGACACAACGCCATATCGTGGAGGATCTGCTCCCGCTGTATGTGGAAGGCCTGCTGAGCGAGGAGACGGCCCGGTGGGTGGAGGAGCAGGCCCGGGACGACGAGCAGCTGGCGGAGCTGCTGCAGACCGCCCGGCAGCCGCTGCCGAGCGAGCCTGTCCCCGAGCAGCCGGACTACGAGACCATGATGAAGCGGATCAAGCGCAGGTTGTCCCTCTACCAGATGCTGTTTACCGCCATCTCGTTCTATTTGGCGATGCGGGCGTCCCTGCTGAACGAGAGCTTCGGCTTCATCGGCTGGTACTGCCTGTTCGGCGCCGTCACCTACCTGTTCTACAAGGACAGCAAGCTGGTCTTCCTGCTGGCGTTCGTGCCGATCTTCCTCTGGTCGCTAGGGGACACGCTGAGCGACATGGGGAAGGGCGAGACCATATACGGCGGAATCGCCGCCGGATTCCTGCCGGCGATGGCCGGGGCCGCGTTGACGGCGGCTCTACATTACGGCTTTGCACTCGCCGGCAATGCGATGGGGTGGCTGATCGTGAAGATTCGGAAGGGAGGAGGGACGGAGTGAGTGTGATCCAAGGAAAGCGCAAGCGGAGCAAGAAGAAGCTGGTCTACTGGACGCTGCTAGTGGTGCTGGTCCTCGCCGTCGGCTTCGTCCATAACGCGTTCAACGGCAATCCGGTCAGCAAATGGCTTGGCGGGCGGGAGGTGGGGCGGTATTTGGCCGAGACCTACCCGGGCCGGGAGTTTCGGGTCAAAGACGGCTTTTATAATTTCAAAGATAGCGGCTATGCGTACCAAGTCGTGGAGATCGGGACGAGCGGCGAGAAAGGGAAAGCAATGGAGTACGACTTCACGGTTCGGGGAGCGATGCCCCGTGTCGTCAGCGACGGCATCCGGTACGCGAATCTCGACACGGAGCTGATAGAGCGGCTGGCGAAGGAGGCCGGCGTCGAGCTGAAGGGGCTGCTTCAGCCGGCACTGCCGCTGGAGATCAAGATGGTCGATCCGCAGCTCGAAGTCGTGAAGGGCGAGCTTCCGCCGGAGACTAAGTGGGAGAAGGGGCTTGTTCTCGACCCGCTGATGTCGCTGTATGTTCTCCTGAATGCAGAGGGAGCCACGCCGCAGACGATGCTGGAGGCCGCCGGCGAGATCCAGCGGACGCTGAACCAGGAAGGCTACCGCTATTCCCGCGTCATGCTGAACGCGAATGGATTTGACGGCAAGGACGCCAAGGACGAGCACGGCTACGTCAAATACGCGGTGGCCTTTGAGCCGGATACCAAGCTCGCCGCCAAGGACGTCGAGACCTACAACCAATAAGCGCGGAAGTGCACAATATCGCAAATAGAGCGTAGACAAAGCGTAAAATGCGCAAATAGTAAGCTCGCTCCCCTTACGGCGTCCGCGGACCACAGGGGAGCGAGCTTTCTTTATTAGAGGGACTCTCTCACAAAAACCGGCGCGTCTGCTTCTTGCCATCGTAGCTGAACAGGACCGGTTTGTCTTCGATCACCGTCTGCAGATGGATCGTCTTGCCCCACAGCCGATGGACATACGGCATCGTCCGCTCGACGTATTTGAGATCCAGCTCGATTCCCTCGAACTCATGCTTTAGGTACAGCTCCCCGTTGTGCAGATAGTTCCCGTTCTCCACCAGAATGCACGGGAACCCCCCGTTGATGCGCGAATAGACCAGCTGGTCGCGGATGTTCTCCCACGATTTGTCCGTAATCTTCCACTCCGGCCCCTTTTTCTCAAAAACGTACAGATCGAGATCCTCCACCAACTGCTTCGTCAAATAGCTGCGGATGAACGAGGTGTCCGAGTCGAGCTCGCGCACCTCGAACAGCTTGCTGCGGCCCTGGCCGGGCAGTCGGCCGTCTCTTTCACGCTCTTCGGGCGTCGGATCGTCCCAGCGCTTCTCAATGTCCTCGAAAATTTTGAGCCCGAGGTAATACGGGTTCAGGCTGTGCCGCGACGGCTGGACGACGCCGGCATTCAGCTTGGCGAACTCGATCGTCTCCTCGGACGTCAGGTCCATCTCCCGCAGGATGCGGATGTGCCAATACGAAGCCCAGCCGTCCGTTCATAAAGGAGCTTAGTTCTAATTCAGTCTATGCGGCGTTATCTCAGGTAAAAATGAAAGTACGAGCCGGTTAAGGCTCGTACTGTCTGTCAAAATTGGTGGAAATGGATGCAGTCACTTTTGCTGCTTCGTCAGGGCCTATTTGTTGCGATAAGAGGGATTGTACTGCGGTGTTCATGAGTATATCCAACCAGTCAATTAACTCTTGCTGTGCCGGTCTTTCCAGTTCTTCCAACTCGTTAAAAGCAGTTTTGCCGACGTCTGTAGTAACAGTAAAAGTAACTTGTAGATTATTTATTTAAGCATCACCTCGCTACATGTCTATGCAGCGTGGTGGAAAGGACAACCCTTTTTTAGGGTTGTAATGAAAATGGGATTGAGCTATACAATGGCAATAAGGGAGTTGGGAAAAATGAGTGTTGGGCACGTACCCTTTCTGGCCCTCTACATTCGCGTATCAACGGACGAACAGGCGAGGGAAGGTCTGTCACTTGGAGAGCAGGAAGAGCGTTTAAAAGCCTATTGTAAAGCCTTAGGATGGACCTCGGAAATATCGCTCTATATCGAAGATGGTTATTCGGCAAAAAGTGTGGATCGTCCGAAGCTAAAGGAATTGTTAAAGCACGTACGGGAAGGTAGAATCTCAAAGGTCATTGTAACAAAACTGGACCGTATGAGTCGTAAACTACTTGATCTGCTTACACTGATCGAACTTTTTCAAGACCATAACGTCTCGTTTGTTTCTATTAGTGAGGCGTTTGATACAAATACTCCTGCAGGCAGACTCACGCTTCAAGTGCTGGGAGCAGTTGCTGAATTTGAGCGTGAACGTAACAGTGAGCGTGTTTTTGAAAATATGTTACATGCAGCTAAGGGCGGGAAGTGGCTCACCCAGCCTCCCTATGGATATGATCTAAATGAAGATAAGGAGCTTGTGATCAACGAAGAAGAAGCAAAAATCGTAATTCGTGTATTCAACGAATACTTGATTAAGGGCTACAGCTATTTACGAATCGCGACGGGGCTTAATCAAGATGGAATACCGGCGAAATTCAAACGTGGTTGGTCGCATCGGACAGTGAAGCTGATGCTGACCAATGAAGCTTACAAAGGAACGCTCGCATGGAATAAAATTGATGCTAAAAAGAAAACCAGGGAGCTGAAAGATCAACAAGAATGGGTTATTGTGGATGACTGCTTACCGGTAATCATCGAAAAAGAAATTTGGGAACGGGTGCGGAAAAAGATAGAGTTGAATCCCAAAATGCCGCCGAGGGGGACAGTTAGTCCGCATCTACTAGGAGGTTTATTAAAATGTGGAAATTGCGGATATGGGATGAGTGTTGCATACTCAGGTTCAAAAAATAACCGATACCGAGTGTATCGTTGCTCCGCAAATAAAAACAAAGGCACATGCATAAGCAAGCAGTATCGAGCGGATGAGATTGAGGCGTGGTTTAAAGCCGGGTTAAAGCGACTTTTCGAAAATACCATTTCAGATATTTCACTTGCCATGAAGCAGAAATTTATGGAGAGTAAACGAAGTGAATTTGAGAAAAAAGTACAGACTGCAAGAGGAAGATATACCCGTAAAGTCGAAGCTTATTCTAATGGGTTAATAGAGCTTGATGATTTGAAACAAGAAAAAGCAAGATACGACGAAGCGGTCGGCTTGCTAAACCAGGTAAACGAACCCGTCCATGCATATAATTTGGGGGACCTGGAAAAAATTATTCAAGATCGAATTAAAAATGTAGAGCATGCAATAGACGTATTGCCTGTAGAAGAAGCTAAACCACTGTTACATACCTTAATTGAGAAAGTGGTTGTTAAAGGAGAGAAAAATATTGAAATAGGGTTATTAGCTCTATAACCCTTATGAACCTACTTTTATTGAAAGATTGAACTCTAGAGTGATCGGATATCCACCTTGAAGCGAAAACCGTGACACGAACGAAAAACAAAAGCAACTCTTGTTCAAGGAGAGGATGCTTTTGTTTTTTTAATTAAAATTGACAACAGTTTTTTTTCACATGAGTTGTGATATTTGAATCTAAGTTATTATGGGTTTACACGGAATGAATACTATAATATGGTTATTTTAACCATGGGACCAATTAGGAGGAGATGATTAGTGTCGATTCATCTGATTGATGCTAAGTTTGGTAGCACCTTTTTTAACTTGTTATCAAAAACAAAAAATGAGATTAATATTATTTCTCCTTATATAGGTTATACCACTGCGAATGCATTAGCTGAAGTGTTAGAAAGTACAGAAGATATTCGCTGTAATATTATAACACGTTTTTATCGTGCTGATTTTCTTAACGGGGCCAGTAATATTGAAGGTCTAGATCGTTTGTTTCAAGCTGGCACCAATATCTACGCTCTGCAGGATCTTCATACAAAACTATACATATTTGATAATAAGTCAGTAATTCTAGGATCTGCGAATTTTACATTCAAGGGATTCTATAAAAATTTTGAATTTGGAATGTTTATGGAAGACGAACCGATTTTCGCAAAGGAATGTAACGATTATTTTACGGGTCTATTGATACAAATGAAAAATACTGGAGATGGAAGTTGGGAGCTTGACCAAGCAAGAATTGATGAAGAGAAGAGAATTATTAACAAGATACTTCCCAACCTTAAGCAGAAGAAAAATGAAAATCCTATAACCTTTATAAACGAAATAAAATGGGGAGCTAAAATAGAAAATGAGAAGGAAAATAACAATTTAGATTCCAGCACAACTGAGAAGAACAATGATTTTCTTGAAGATGTGCTCCGGCAAGAAACCAATATTGTTTCTAGTAATTCGAATACAGGTATATGGATAAAATTTGAAGGCAATAGTGGCGATCGTGTGCCTAACGAAGACATTTATTTAGACCGCAAAAGAAAGCATTACGACGATCCATACCGTACATTCTTTAGAAGACGTCCCCGAGGAATTAAAGATGGCCAAACTTTATTTATGGCTGTGATTAGCCAAGACCATAATGGTAATATGACGCCTATTATTGTTGGATACGCCATAACATCTGGTTTCGACGACAGTAAAGAGATAGGCTCAACAGACTATTTTTACAAACGGACCCATGGACGGTACCCTTATTATGTTGAAATAACCAAAGGACGTTATCTGAAGGGTGCCATAAAACATGGGATCTCCCTGATCGATTTAGTAAGAGATTTAAAACAGGATTTATACCCAAATAATAAAAAAACTGAAAGTCAAATTTTCATGACACATCACCAAAAATCGCATATTCAAATTACGGAGAAGGCAAAACAATATCTGATACTTAATCTTGAAAAGTTATTTCAACGATATGGTGTTGAAGAAATAAACCAAAAATAATTCTAATTTGGCTGCATTCCATTAACTTTCCAACATAATATTTCTCCTCTATTTAATAAAATGATCTCTAACATAAAAATCCCATGCCGTAATGCAATGGAGAAACAAGACGAAACAAACCTGAATAAGGGTTGTTTCGTCTTGTATTTTGATTGGTACATTTACATCTTTTGATAATAATTCCGTTTCCCATGGGAGGAGGCCATCGACTCCCACGTCTCTTCTATAGTTGGCCGCTTCTTCGGAAATATGATTCATCCAGCTTTGCCGACCCCACTGATCGATAAAGACTGGTGACACGCTCTTACTGAGCTTTTCGACAAGTACGCCGGATTATTCATCATGCTGAGTTGCGTGCTATGGCAACCTAAAAGTATCACCGACAAACAATAAAAATTTTCGGTATTAGTGAAATCCCCCTGAACCGTTATATTTGTAATACCGAAAAGTATAAGACAACGTGAAACAGTCAATATAGAGTAATAAAAAGGTTTGGTGGCAATCGATGATTTTTGAACTTTTAGTACAATACTACAATGAAGTTGATAAATCCATTGATAAAAATAAATATATAGATAAATATATTCAGATTTACGAAACATACACGAGTCAAAGAAGAGATACACAACAGGTTAAAGATAATCTAAAAAACTTTATTAATAGGAAAATACCTCGTTCCGGAGTCGATTTATTGTGTTATTTAGAAACTGTAGATTCGATTCTTGATCAAAAAATATCCAAAGAGATGAAGCAGATCTTATTTCCTTATGATGAGACTTCCTTAAAACAAGTCTTTGCAAATATGACGCTGACCAGAGATCTTCCTCCATTGAAGTTTAACCCTAAAAATTTTGATGCTGCCATATACGAAAAGTTATTCAATATTTTTGTGAGCATCTTAATGATATGTGATTGTGACGAAAGGAAACTAGACCAATATTATAGTAACTTACTTCATATGGAGAAATTTTTTGAAATGATTTCCGGGTACAGAAAATAAAAGGAATCCATAATATACCTAGCTTAATAAGATCCTTATTTTTGGGGGATAAATCCATAAATGAGGATCTTATTTATATTTTGTTTTTGTAATAATGTATAGCGAAATAAAAAAGATATAGCATAAGGTGTAAGTTCAAAACATATACTAATATATGTCAGACAATAGTTTTTTAATGTTTCATGAAGAGATATATATATTTAAATTGCATCATTCAGAAATATTTGCGTCTAGTTCAAGTCCACAATACGAATTATGCTATTAGTAGTTTCGGCCGATTCAATTTCAACTAGAGAGGAACCTAAAGTGGATACACGAACTAATAAGAAACCGCGTACCGGTATATGGGTCCGTCGATCGGTGGAAGAGAAATTCGAGAAGGTAAGCTTGGAGAACCAAATTGAAATCTGCAAAGCGAAGTGTGAGGCAGAAGGCTTCGAAGTCGTAGCCATCTTTCGGGAAGAAGAATCTGCGTACAACACGCCGATCGAAGACAGGCCGGTGTTACAGGAAGTCATTCAATTAGCCTTAAATGGTGGAATAGAGGTCTTGATGAGCTGGCAATCAGGTCGTCTGGTCCGGAGTCTTTACGACCAAGTCATTCTGCAAAAGATACTGCTACAAGATGCGGGCATAAAAGTCATTTTTGCAGACGCTAGCGACCGAGCATGGTCAGTAGATGAGTACGATGTTTTGGTGAGCATGCTGCATGGCTGGAGAAATGAAAACGAAGTTACTGAGCTTCGTCGCCGAGTGAAGCAGCATATGCGGCAATATGCTGATCGAGGTCTTTACGTCGGTGGTTCATTAACAGGTTACGAATGGAACAAGCACACGAAGCGAATGGAAAAAGTGCCAAATGAAATCGAAATCGTGGAGTCCATCTACCACATGTATCTACATGAAGGGTACTCCACCATCGCTATAGCAAAGGCACTTAATATGCAGGGGAAGAAAACAAAGTATGGGAAACTCTTTTACCCTGCTACTGTTGGTTCTATCTTAAGGAATAAGCTCTATTGTGGCTACTATCGCTGGGGTTTTACCACTTCTCGGCGTCGAAATACTCCTGAAAAAGCTGAAGGCTATGAAACCAAAGCTGATTGGATTGATCCGATTATTACCTTGGAGGACTGGGAGCGGGTGCAAGACCGAATGATCTCCCGTGCCGGCAAAAAAAGGGGGCAAAAAAACAATATAGCTACTACCTCCCCTTTCCTGCTATCCGGTATTTTGTATTGCGGATGTTGCGGTAAAAAGCTCGGGGCCCGTAATGGCACAACGCAATATGTAAGGAAGAACGGAGAAAAAGTTAAACATCCCCATTTTCGCTATGTCTGTAACGGTACGGAGAAACACGGCTTTAAGCCTTACTATAACGCACATCTGATCGACCATAAGGTTTTGCAGAAAACAATGGAGTTGGCCAGTGCATTGGACAGCGAAGTCGTATTCAACGCGGCAAAGAAAGAGACAGAAACCAAGAAAGGAAGTTTGAACACCGAGTTAAATGAGTTGACGAGATATAAGGCTCGCTTGGAAAAGGAGATTCAAACTCTTTTCTTGAATGTCGGCAGCACAACTAATCCAGATTTGGTCGACATGTATAACCAACGTATGCTGGACTTGGGTTCAAAACAGAAACAAAATGAGGTTCGAATTGCCGAACTTAAGCGGTCTTTGGAGCAAAGTCAGCTGCGTTTGGAAGATGTGGAGGCCTATTTGGAAATGATAAAGCAGTTCGCGTTCTATGAACAATTTTCACCGGCCAAGAAAAAACTGTTTGTTGACAATTTGATTGAAAAGGTCATCATTACAAATGACCAGCTGGATATTTTCTTGAAATGGGATATTCGAGGCAGCTTGAAAGGTTGCAAACTGGTTTTTAAACAATTAAGTTCCGCTTAAATCATAAATCTCCTCCTATTTTAATATGATATAGGAGGAGGTTTTTTATGCGGATAAATTTTAAATTGCCAATTAATAATGATAAAGATGAAAAAAGTAAAAAGCAGTTGATAAAATTGATAGTAGAGGATTTTATCCGTTATAGACAAGGTAAAAGATGACTACTGGAAACAATTATTATATAAAAGCAGCCGTCGTCTGAGATGTGCAATTTTGCCTTCTCTCTCCGGCTGCTGCTTTTATTTTAAAATTTTTTCGTGGGGCCCGTTGAGGCTTTAGTGACATTATATTATTTGTTTTTCCTTTGGCAATTCTTGGTTTAAATTAAAGCTATATTGAATTATAATTAGTGATAATGGATGATTTCTAATTTTTGTATTTAGGGGGAACGGCGTACATAGTGAGGGAGACAAATGAAAAGTCCAATTTGGTATAAGCTTGCATTGGTTTTTTCGGCATATTGCCCTTTGTTTTTTGTTCTCGTATTAAAATTGTTCAATCTTGAAAACATACATCGTATACCGATCTCGATGTCACCACAAATATTCTTATTTGCTATTTCTAGTATATTGCTTATTATTTCAGTAGTCAGTTGCCTCTTAGTAGCAATCGATATAATAACAACTCAGACACGAAGAATTGGTGCAAAAGCTGTAGAGATAAAAAAAGTGATCTCACGCGAGCAAGATGTATTAACTTATATTGCTACATATATTTTGCCACTAGTGTCTTTAAACCTTAATACTTGGAATGATACTTGGGTTACTTTATTTCTGTTGGTCTTGATTCTTTGGCTATCCCTCCGTTCGGAAATGTTATACATAAATCCTTTGTTATTTGCACTCGGCTATCATATTTACTCCGTTGAGACTGAAAGAGGAGATGTTCTCTATATTTCTAAAAATAAACGATCAGTTCTTTTCAAGCAACCTTCAAGAATTTGTTATCGATTAGAAGGCGAAAGCATTTTATTAGACGGTTCAGAAAAGGGGTAATTCAATTGCCAAATACGGAAACTGTAGAAGAGCAAAATACAGCGAGACGACTCCTGGAACAACTGTGCCAATCAATTAATCAAACACAAGACTCAATCAATATCCCCTGTCGGTTGTACATAGTTGGCTCGAAGTTAAGAGAAGGAACGAAAACGAGATATGATGCAATGGAGCCCTTGGAAATAATAATTGATGATTCAGTTCAAGAATGGTTAGTATCAAAAGCTAAAAGTACCGTTACCAAGTTACAAGAATTTGAATTATTAGATATGGGCGACATCGATGAATCAAGCGAGGACACTAAGAGGTACCTGGAATTAACAGAATTAAGCGAATTAGCGGAATGGAAAAATTGTATCAACACAGTTGATTGCGAGTCAGCACACGAGACGATAAACCAGGATGACTTTAAGCCAAAGGTGTTCATTTGCCATATTCAAATCGATAATCAAGATTTTTATTTGATTAAAAGTATTTCGGAAACAGTGTTCTTGAAACGAAGAAGGATCATGAAGTATATCCCAGGAAGAGGTAGTTACAAGCTAGAAGAAGACAACGGCAGCAAGAAAATATTTTTGGATGAAAACTGGGATGCGTTCCTATTAGGCGATTATGTAGTGTTATTAAATGAATCGAAGGTGTTAGAGTTGTTTCGTTATTACGAAAAGTTTAAAGAAGCGGCGGAGCAAACATTAGCTGAGTTATCCTCAATGGATTTTATTGCTGACATGGAGAATATACGTGAATTTGTATCTGCACGGGTGCTGTTCCAAAAGAAATTAGCACGTGCGGGCTCCACATACCCAATGGACGAGGTAAAAGTTGATAGAATCAAAGAGTTAATTAGCAGTGGGACAATCAACTTGCGACTAAATGATCAAGGCAAAATTGAGTGCACTTCTACGCAAGAAATGCGAGTGGTTTTAGATGTGTTAATGGATAATTTCGTGTCCTCTTTAATAACTGATGAACAATATAAAGCGATAAATAAATCTAAATTACAAGCTGCAAGATAAAAAGGAAAATCGCCCTTTTGCACAAAAAACTCAGAGGCTTATTTAAAATATGTCCATGAAAATTAGGGGCATGGACATACTTTATTTTTAGTTTAAATGTTAGATATTACATACATGGCCACGAAGAATACTTTCTCTGTGGCCTGCTGTAATGTCGATTAGGATTGAACCGCTCACATTCTTCTTTGCTCTGTCCTCATATACAATTGTGTTTCATAGATTTTAAAAATATGCCAATAAAAGTATATATTAAAATGAGCCAGCATAATCGTTTAAGCAGATCTCCCCCTCTTCAAGCACGAGTATTTGGTTTGGTGATAACTCTAAAATGAAATTGCAAGGTTGGACATAAACGGAAGGACTTTGGAACAACTTGGTCATATAATTGAAAGGTATAGATAGTGTAGAGATGGGGTTTTTGATTAAATAACCATGAATTTTCTTTGACTTATTACAAATCTTAATGAAAAAAATATAGTATGAATCACCATATAAATTTGCTTTTATTAATTCGTTGATCGATAAGTAAAAACAATTCGACGTATATGTTGTTTTCACCTCAATGTACATCCGACTATCTCCAGTCGACGCCTCTAAATCGTATCCTTTCCAACTGTCTTTCGTAACGTTTTTAACGTCCGAATAGTGGTGTTTTAAGTAACTCTCAGCCACCTTTTCGCCAAATACACCGATTCTCAGCCGTTCCGTAACCCAATTAGGTGTTTCATGATCTTCTTGGGGTTGTTGAAGGGTTGCTTTTCCGATGTTTTCTGTATAGATTTCATAAAGGGGATCACATGGTTCCGTTTGGACAGCCAGAACCGATGAGGACTTTGTAATAACAACAGTTGACAGGGAGGATTCTAAAGAATAGATTGAAATTTTATCCATATATAGAATCCTTGCTCCCACATGATTTGCAAATCAACCATTTATTTTCAGATTCGTCATAAGAATATTGGGCTAATACCCAGTAATTCGCACTGTTTTCGTAGCTGTTGCCACATTCAGAGCATCGTATAAAGTTTTGCTCCCGTGTAGCTTTGATATCTAGCCAAGTCAAACCCCGTTGGTCAAAAATACCCTCTTGTTTCGCACGTTCACCAATCTGGCGAAAATAGTCGCTGAAAGACTCTTTGCTTCTCTTTATGAGTATTCGCGGGCTTCTCTCAATCAAGGAAGAAAGTGAGTTTGTGACTTGTATAGGTCTCCCACCCAATAGTAATAAGTTTAGTCGCTGGTCATAATGTTCAGGACTAATTTCTGCTAATTCTTCAAGCGTAGAACCATATTCATAAGCCAGCTCAAATGAGAAAAGTTTTAAGTCATCATCTTTAAGCAGATGACGGATCCTAGTAATCTCACTCACTTTTAAAGGCTTCGCTTGACGTGATTTAATCAGATCTTCTTTTACAAATTTAAATATTTTGAGCAAATCAGGATCAAAAGAAAATGAAACGTTATCCATCTCTTGAATATGCTTGAAAAAGCGAATAAATGAATCTGTTTTTTGATTTACTGTGTTAGTAGAGTTGTCGACTTTTAACAAATTTATATAAGTCTCCATTTCAGTGAGCGATATTGAAGTAATGTCCAAATAGTGAGCTTCAAGCAAAGCCAACAGATCAGATTTGATTTTCGCTTGTCCAGACCGCTTAGTTGAAATATATGAACTAAGCCATTTCCTGTTATTTTCTGTCAATTTTGCAATCCGAGAATCATTCATCCGTTTTATCTCCTTCTATGCTCTGAACGAAATGAATATAATGCACACACCTATTTAGCTTTGTTTTTACTTTTGTCGATAAAGTCAATAATTTTTTGAATTGTATAATCAAAGTCATTTTTTAGATCGTGTTCCCAAATGCGTAGAAGATTCCAGTCTTCTTTGAAATAGTATTGATCAACTTCATTATCTCTCTCTTTGTTTCGATTTATTTTTGCCATCCAAAACTCTTCATTAGTCTTAGGGATGCTTCGATGTTCTTCACATCCATGCCAAAAACAAGAATCAATAAAAATAACGATTTTATATTTTTTTAATGCAAAATCAGGTTTTCCGAATAAATCTTTAACGTTCTTACGGAGCCGTACACCATGATGCCACAATGCCTTTGAAACTTGAAGTTCAATTTTTGTTGCTTTAGACCGTACGGCCTGCATGTTTTTCCGTCGATGCTCTTTTGAATGAATATCTGCCATTTTAATTCACCACCTGTTATAATAGTAAGCATAATGCGTTATGTGACTTATACAAGTGAAAAATTGTTACAATAGGGGTGAAAAAATGTTTAAGTGTACATGTGGTGGCATAATGATTGTAAAAGAAATTGAGCCATATCCACCTCTAACCTCTCAAGAGAAACTGAGTTATGATAGAAAATGTACGGTTGAATGTTCAACCTGTAAGAAAATTATAACAGGACAAAAATACGATTAACTGCAAAACAACTAACTGAGCACCATGATCCTAATGTTGGATTTGTGGTGCTTTTTTTAAAGGGAGGGGAAATAACGAGTGAAAAAATATATTTTATCAACGACAGAGCAACTGCGATTATGTGTATCAAACGATGTGGTCGTAGAAGTAATGATTGAGGGTGAGATCGACTATATAGGCAAGATGACTAAGGTTACCGATGAGATAGTCGGTATCCGTGATGGTTTCTATTTGCGTAGAAATTGTATTATCCGTTTAAAAAGTAAAAAAAGAATAAATAAGTAATTTAAAGGAAACCCAGAGTTAGTTGCCGAAAAAATAAGGTCAGCTCTTACACAAACGGAGGATACCTATGGATGCTGCTATAGAAATATATAAAAAGATTGGTGCATTAACAAAGACCGATGCGGGATACATTGGAATAACTAAACTGTTCCTTGAGTTACATAAACTCTGTCACTATACTCTAGAGTCGAAAGATCGTACACCGCTAGTTTCTCGAATTCCTGGTAAACAATATTTTGTCTTTCGAAATGAAAGAAAGATTTCTAGAGCCATTAATACTGAGTTATATATTGAAGATGAGGAATTTATAGAAAAAACCATAAATTATATTATTCAAGATCAACTAGAGTACACAGATGCCACCAACATTACAAAAGTTCTTTACACTTTGGCAATTAGCTTTTGTGCTGTCATCGATTTATCGAAGGATGGGGATCAAAAAACACCTGGAACATTTTTTGAATATTTTTCATGTCACTGGTTTGCCATTATGCTAAAAATTCAGCCACAAACATCAATCGACGTATTAAATCTCGATATGAAAACTAGTCTTACAACCGATTATATTTTTGACCTGGGAACTAATCGCCCTAAAATACACATGCCTGTAAAAACGTCAACTCGGGAGCGTGTCATTCAAGTGTGGGCACACCAACGTGTTCTAGACGGTGTATACGGTACGGGAAGATTTTTGGGAATGCTCGTTTGTTTATCTGAGACAAAGACGAATAATAGACTACTCGATGTGACGGAAATATGCCTTCCTGACCAATGGCGTTTGTATCAAATGTTTATCTCGCAGATGTATAGAATTTATTATTTAGACACGCCGGTAAAGTATATAGCGTTGAACAACATTTTTCCGCCGATATATGTAAAGCCACTCGGTGAGTTCTTTTACGAAGCAAGTAGGCTATTTGAAAAATACCAATAAAACAAAACCGGATTACTAAATTAGCTAATCCGGTTTTTGTTTTATTCTTTTCCTGCAGCCACTTCTTGAAGATTTTTTTGCAGAATGACACCATCTTCTATCATTAAACTTTTTCTTATTTCAATGCCGATTGATTTTGCAAGAAGGGGAGGCACTGCATTACCGATCTGGTGACGAATTTCGTGTCTTGTTCCATGAAAACGATATTGTGGAGGAAATCCCTGCAAAAGTGCAGCTTCCCTTGGCGTAAGGGGACGATTCTGGAGTGGATGGCCATAACGACCACGTGTAAAACTATCGAAGCCTCCAGTAATGGTGGGAGCCTGTCCGTCCCATTTTAGGCGGCCATATACATCGGTCCAACCACCTTTTGTCGGATCCGCTTTTTTATGACACTCCAGGCGGAACTCCCACGGAATGTCCCGCCAACCGCCGCCCTGTGAGACGAATGAAAACCGCTTGATATTGATATTCGTTACGTTGGCCCGGTAGTGATTCGGAAAATCTGGATGTTCCTCTTTTGGATTTTCTGGAGGTTCCGGAAGGCCTGCGAGGACTTCTCCAACAGTTTTCCACTTTGTTACTGTGGGCTCGGGTATTGTAAACGGAGCTGATAAATTTTTATTTTTGCCGACTATGATAAACCGTTCTCTTGTTTGGGCAAGTCCGTAATCGGCTGAATTATAAATATGAGGATACAAGATATAATCCTGTAATTCTTCCTTCAACGCATCGATAAAATATTTTCCTCGTTTTTGACCAAGCATAGCGACGTTCTCCAGCATAAAAAACTTGGGCTCAAGTTCCTTGACAAGCCGAACATATTCAAGCACAAGCTTATTTCGTTCATCATCGCCAAGATGAGCACCTTTCTTTTGCTTGGAAAACCCTTGGCAAGGCGGTCCTCCCGCAAAAAGATCCAATTCTCCACGTCCTAATTTTGTGTAGTTCAGTAAAAAGTCCCCGGTTATCTTGGAAGCATCGGCGACAAAACAATTGTCAGAAAGATTATTTTGGTACGTCAATACAGCGGGCTCATTTAAATCAAAAGCGGCACCGATTTTAAAACCAGCATCATGTAAACCTATTCCGAGACCACCGGCTCCGCAGAATGATTCTATGCATATGTAGTCCTTTGTCAAAGTTAATTCCTCCAAGAAGCAAGTAGTTACACCTTTAATAATATCATAAAAAAAACGCGTCGAAAAATCGCGTTTTTAACAGCTTGTATGGTATTGACGAATCAAGTCGCCTAGCAGGCGATTTGGTAATGCTTCTTGTTGTATGTGCGATGGGTGAATGCTGCCCAATACATTTCTGCTTGATTTCCTTCTACCCTCTTCTGTTTCTTCTATTTGGATATCGAATGACCGTTTACATTGCGACCCATTGATTACTATAATAATGCTAACATAATGTACGGAAAGGAGCGAAGGCTTCAAAGGAGTGGTCCACATAAAAGCTCCTTTGTGGACGGACGCCCAGCCTTCGTTCATGATCTTGGTCTCCATCTGCGGCCAGAAGTACAGCATCTCTTCCCGCAGCATGGAGAGGATGTCGCGCTGCCATTCCTTCAAGTAGGGCGCATACTGCTGGATGAACCAGAGCAGGTCTTTGTCCGGCACCGCCGGGAACTTGTGAGGATCCGCCTCCTCCTCGTCGTCATCCGGACCTCCATCCAGCTGCCACAGGTCGTCGTAAGGCGTCGCCGGCTTCCGGGCAGCGGCCGCAGACGGACCGCTCCGCCGCCCGGCCGATCCGGAGGCTGCTTTGCCTCCGGAGCCGCCTGTCTGCTTGCGCCCCCCGGCTTCCCCGCGTCCGGCTGCCCCGTAGCCGTCCGTCCCTTCACGGGCGTCCCGCTCGGAAGACTCCCGTTTGTACCGGTGGATGAGGCTCGGGTCGACGTGCTCCTGGATGGCGAGGACGGCATCGAGGAACGCCTCGACCTCCTCCGTTCCGTATTCAATCTCATACTGCCGGATCCGCTCGGCGGCCGCCGACATCGTCTCGACCATCGACCGGTTCGTGCGGGAGAAGCGGGCGTTGTTCTTGAAGAAATCGCAGTGCGCCAGCACATGCGCCACGATCAGCTTGTTCTGGATGAGCGAGTTGCCCTCCAGGAGGAATGCGTAGCACGGATTCGAGTTGATGACGAGCTCGTAAATTTTGCTCAGGCCGAAGTCGTACTGCATCTTCATCTTGTGAAAGGACTTCCCAAAGCTCCAATGGCTGAACCGCGTCGGCATGCCGTATGCGCCGAACGTATAGATGATGTCGGCGGGACAGATTTCGTAGCGCATTGGGTAGAAGTCCAGGCCGAAGCCTTTGGCAATCTCCGTAATCTCGTCGATCGCATATTCGAGCTGCTTGATGTAGTCCGCGGTCGTCATGCGCGCGCCACCCCCGTTTCCTTTTTGGAGAAGAACGTCTTGAGGGCTTTGTACACCTCGCCTTTCTCGCGGATGATGCAGTGCTGAAACTTCTCGTTATGGATCTGCCGGAAGGCGGACATGAGCGTGCTGCTCCGGTTGTACTGGTTCACCTCGCCGTAGCCGAAGAAGTTGGCGCGCTCCAGTATCTTGCCGATCAGCTCGACGCACTTGGCGTTGTCCGAGGTCAGATTGTCGCCGTCCGAGAAATGGAACGGGTAGACATTGTAATGGGCAGTAGGGTACCGCTTCTCCATGATGTCCAAACACTTCAGATAGGCCGAGGAGCAGATTGTACCACCACTTTCGCCCTTGGTGAAAAACTCCTCCTCGGTCACTTCCTTTGCCTCCGTATGGTGGGCGATGAAGACGATGTCGACCTTCTCGTACTTGGAGCGGAGGAACCGAGTCATCCAGAAGAAAAAGCTGCGGGCGACATACTTCTCAAAGCTGCCCATCGACCCCGACGTGTCCATCATCGCCAGGATGACGGCATTGGAATGAGGCTTGCGGACCTCCTCCCACGTCTTGAACCTAAGATCGTCGGGGGAGATGCCGTGGATGCCGGGCTTGCCGGCGTTGGCGTTGCGGCGCAGGTTCTCGATGATCGTCCGCTTCTTGTCGATGTTGGCCATCAGGCCCTTCTTGCGGACATCGTGGAACACGATATCCGTCGTGGTCAGCTGGTCCTTCTGCTTCTGCTGGAGGTTCGGCAGCTCGAGCTCCTCGAACAGCATCGTCTGCAGCTCCTCCATCGTGATCTCGGCTTCGTAATAATCCTCGCCGGCCTGATCGCCGGCGCCGTCTCCCTTGCCGGGCTTGCCGTCCGCCGGATCGCGGCCGAGCACGTCCCCGACCTGGCTGTCGCCGTCTCCCTGGCCGACGTGCTTGGCTTTGTTGTAGTTATACCGGAACCGGTACTCGTCGAGGCTGCGGATCGGCACCTTCAGAATTTGCTTGCCGTCCGACATGATGATGCTCTCCTCGGTGACGAGATCGGGGAGGTTTTGCCTCAGAGCGTCTCTAACCTTTTGCTGGTGGCGGCTTTGGTCCTGGTACCCCTTGCGGTGCAGCGACCAGTCCTCGCGGGATACGATGAACAGCGGTTCGGTCACTTCGGTCCCTCCTCGGCGCAGACTGCGTAGTTCTACCAATATATTCAGCCGGCCGTTTCTTATGTGACCGACTGTCCGGCAGGACAGGGCAGGAAATGGGGCGTGAATAGGGGGCTTGTTGGTGCCGAGGGGTTTCAAGCAGTACATTATTTAGACGTGGCGGAACCTCACATTTGTTTATATCGTGATCAAACCGAAATCATTTTAACGAAGACAAACGGAAAACGAGTCCTGCCAAATAGAGAATTATACGGGTATGGGTATGATGCTTACTTTATTACAAGAGATCAAGAAATGCTTCAGGACGAATTACAAAATTCTAATGTTAAGATTGTCCGTCCCTTATCAAATACCGATTACAGCAATAAAGAATTTGTGATAGAAGACATCGACGGAAGATGGATAGCGTTTGGAATTAAGTCAGTGAACGATGATGCTGCCACAGGTGACTAACCCTTGTCTTTTTTCAAGGTTTATTTGTCTGAACGGGAACGGCAAGGTTCGGGGCCAAACTCTATTCATTTGCCCGACTCGTGGGGAGCTATGCCGTCGTAGGTCATATGCCGCCGAGTTTGAAGGGCTGTCAAGAAGATGATTAGAACGGTCAACACGCCAACCGACCATCCTGATAGGATTAATAACCTTTTTGGCAGCTTCTCCCCCCAGGAAGTTACGAGAGCCAAAGCAAATAAAGAGGCCAGGATCGCCAAGATAGCCGTGAAGTCAATTCCCATGGTATATAACGCATATAGAAAAGAGGATCCTTCCTTTAACGAATCACCAAAGCCTGCTACATCTTGCACAGCTTGTTTTGTCGTAAGTCCTATTGTTGATCCCCATGCCCAAAGCGATTTTAATATCGCATACGGTAGCAGCGCTAGAGCGGCAGCATAGCCCCATCCTTTAGTCAAATAAGGTTTGTCAGCAAGGTCTAACCTCATAGGTTTCTCATGTTTTAAGCTCATAAGACATCCTCCCTTCTCTTTTATAAAAGGTTTGAAGGCCCTTTTGTTTCCATTATTGTACAATACTTTCTAGAAGGAGGCAGGAGAAGAGATGAGCAAATTACCGGCTATTTTACGCGAGTTCGGGCTGGAGGCGGCCGCTGTCCACCCCGTCCCGGACTCCCACAGCTCGGAGGTCTATCGGGTCGAGCTTCGTCAAGGAGGAGACGTCTATGTCAAACTCCCGTTCAACCGCGAAAAGGTATACCGCGAGCAGGCGATGCTCGGCCGGCTCAAAGGGCGGCTGCCCGTGCCCGAGGTACTCGGCCTGTGGGAGGGTGACGAGGAGACAGCGGGAGCGCTTCTCCTCTCCCCGGTGCCCGGTCGGCAGCCCGCGGGCGTCTTCTCGCCGGAGCTGGCGCACGACATCGGCCGCACGCTGGCGCGGCTCCACGCCGTGGAGATGCCCGGCTACGGCACGGACGGCCAGGCCGGCTTCCGCCCGCTGGCGCAGCCGGATTGGCGCGCCTACATCCGGGCGAACTTCGCCGTCCAGCTGGCCGAAGCGGAGCCGCTGCTCGGCGCGGAGCTGGCGGAGGCGTGCCGCGGCCGGTTTGAGGCGCTGTTCGCCGGGCTGCCGCCGCAGGACGGGCCATGCGCGGTGCATTTCGATTTTCGGCCCGGCAACCTGCTTGTGGACGGAGACCGGGTAACCGGCGTGCTTGACTTTGAGAGCAGCCGAGGTGGCTCGTCGGAGATCGACTTCACCAAGGTGGAGCAAGACATTCTGGCCGTTCATCCCGGCACGCGGGAGGCGTTCGCCTCCGGCTACGCGTCGGTCCGCCCTCTGCCGGATCTGGAGCGCATTCTGCCGTTCTACTCGTTTTACGAATCGGTCGGCGGAGTCGCCTGGTGCCAGCGGCGGGGCGCGGACAAGAACCGGGCGTTTCTCGAGACGAACATAGCGGCCCTGCAAAAGCTGCTTCTGTGACAGAAGCGGCTTTTTTCCTATTTCCGAATATCCTCTTAAGGGCAGACTGGCGAGTAGACATCCCGCAAAAGGAGGTGTATGGTAGAGAATGGAAAACGCTTGCAACAAGACTCCGCGCCAAAGAAAGCGTCCGGCCGGAAAGATCCGGCTTCTCACTTGTGGAGAGGGGAGACATCCAAACGATGAAGAAACCAAACGTGCTCTTGCTTATGACGGACCAGCAGCGCTGGGACACGCTCGGCTGCACCGGCAACCGGGTAATCGAGACGGCGAATCTGGACTGGATCGCTTCGCAGGGAACGGTGTTCACGCATGCCTACACGTCAACGCCTTCCTGCGTTCCCGCTAGAACGACCCTGCTGTCCGGGATGGACCCCTGGCATACGGGCGTGCTGGGGACGGGACGGATGGGAGGCGGCTTCGCCCATACGATGCCCGGCGAGCTGGCCAAGGGCGGCTACCAGACCCAGGGCATCGGCAAAATGAATTTTCAGCCGCAGCGGGCGCTGAACGGCTTTCACCATACGCTATTGGAGGAGTCGGGCCGCGTGGAGGACCCGGGCTTCGTCTCCGACTACAAGCGATGGTTCGATGAGCACAAAACCGGCGATTACGACATGACCGACCACGGCCTGGACTGGAATTCGTGGATGTGCCGGCCGTTCCATGCGCCGGAGTTTCTGCATCCGGTCAATTGGACGGCGAGCGAGGCGATCAAGTTCCTCGACCGGCGGGACCCGACGATGCCGTTCTTCCTCAAGATGTCGTTTGCCCGTCCGCATTCGCCCTACGACGCGCTTCCTTACTACTTCGATCTCTATATGGACAAGGAGCTGCCAAAGCCCTATGTCGGTGACTGGGCCTCGGTGCACGACGTGCCGGAGGATGCGGCGAGTCCGGACGCGTGGCGGGGCAAACGGAGCGACGAGGAGATTCATCGGGCGCGGGCTGGCTACTACGGACTTATCCATCATATTGATCACCAGATCGGGCGGGTGCTTATGCATCTGAAGAAACACAAGCTGCTGGACAATACGCTGATCCTGTTCTTATCGGATCACGGGGATATGCTCGGCGATCATCATCTGTGGCGCAAAACCCACGGTTATGAAGGAGCCTCCCATATTCCGCTCATCGTCCGGCTCCCGAAAACGATGGAACGGCAGGTACGCGGCAGGGTCGAGGAGCCGGTCTGCCTGCAGGACATCATGCCGACCATTCTGGACGCGGCCGGTTTGCCGATACCGGAGACGGTGGACGGCCGCAGCCTCCTGCCGATCATGGAGAACGAAGCGGCGCCTTGGCGGGACTATGTGCACGGCGAGCATAGGACCTGCTATTCGGAGCTGCAGGAGATGCACTATTTGACGGACGGCCGCTGGAAGTACATCTGGCTGCCGCGGGCCGACAAAGAGCAGCTGTTCGATCTTGAGGCCGATCCGGGCGAATGCCGGGACCTCGCCTCGTCAGCGGAGCATGCGAAGGAGCTGGCCATGTGGCGGAAGCGTCTCGTGGCCGAGCTCGAGCCGCGCGGCGTAGGCTTGACCGACGGCGAGTCGCTCGTCTGCCAGGCCGGCCGACCGCCGATCGTCTCACCGCACTACCAGGAGCGCATCGACCGTTGGCACCGGGAACGGCTGGCGTAATCGGGAACCGAGGGATGGAGGCGGGAGCAGATGGCGAGCTCAGACAAGGACAAGAGGGATCGGGCACAAGCGGAAGCGGTGTATACAACCGCCGAGGTTATAACGACGAACGTGTACAAGGTCAGCCCGGAGCAGAAAGAGGAGCTTGACCGTCTCGCAGAGGAAAGAAGGAAGCGACTACACCAGGAAGCGATTCTGCGCATCCGCGAGCGGTACGAGGAGCGGGTTAAGGAGATCCGACAGCAGCGGGAGAGAGACGGAGAAGGCGGCACGCTGCCGGAGAAGGAATGAAGAACCGGCAATGGCGATATCATACTTACCATTATTTGTGTTAAGGGGATGAGGGTATGAATTTGAGTGAGCTCTCAAAACAAATCGAATTGGGTAGGTTTGAACGTCTAGTTAGTGATTCTTTATCTGAGATGTTTCAAAACGCGAACGAAATAGAAAGTCGGTTTAATCAGGTAATCACTGTCCCGATTAACCTTTCTGAAGAAAAGGGCTTTGAAATACTCGAGTTATATTACACAGCATCATGGTTCCATATTTTTGAGATAGTAAACGTTCCACGTAATGCAAGTATCTTTGAGATAGGTGCAGGAGATACAGTTTATATTCCAAAAGCAATGAACGCCTATTCTTCGGGGAATGGTGGAAACTATGTTACTGCCAATTTAAATAAAGAACTTTCCCAAAGATTTCGTGAAAAGACAGAAGGGTTAAATTTAAGTATTCAAATTATCGAAGATGATGGTGCTAATATCTTGAATCACCTTAGTAAAGGGTCAATGGAAGTCATTGCATTCCACCATGCGATCAATGACATTATTCAAACAATCATCGCAAAGATCGAAAACATAGATACAATTAATAACAATTGGTGGGAGATTGAACCACAATTACTTAGTAAAGTTATGGAGTATCACAATAGCGGAAAATTAAAAATTGCTACATATGATGCTTTTGTCAGTTTAATCGATACGTGTAGGAAATTACTGAAGCCAGGTGGCTACATGGTCTTTGATAACTGTACATATGCAGGTTATGAGGCAATGGGTTATTCTTCGGAATTTCATAGTTCTTACATAAACATGGCGAGAGAATGGATTGAAGAAGCAGGTTTAGGATTAGAAGAAGTTGAGCTTAAGTCGTATGACAAAATGTGGTGGATGGTTCTGAGGAAACTATAAGGTCGGCCCAAAGGGCAGAGTATGGGGTTAAGCTGCTTTAACCCCTTTTTGTCATGGATAAGTATAGGAACTGCTTCCAAAGTAGGGCGGGCCTGTTTTGTTTTATAGATTTTTTCCAACTCCCAATTAGGAAGACATGGCTTATAATCAGGCTCCGAAGCTTGTGCACTGGGATAGGGGGAGGGCGAAAATGAAAACGAAGCGGCTAATCATAATCGACGGTATGCCGGGATCCGGAAAGACAACATGTGCACGCATGGTTTTCGGACCTGCTGAACGAATGGGGAATCGCCAATCGCTGCATTCTGGAGCAGCAGCCGAATCACCCCTTGTTCCTTCTTGACCGTACGTTTAACAAGGCGGACGAGCGGGAAGCGGACGAATTCATCAGCCTCCTTCAAGCGAAATATAGGACATTCGTGCAAGAGCAGCTGCTGGCAAGTCATGACGTGACCATTATCGAAAGCGTGATGTTTCAGGACACCATCAACACATCGTTTCACGGCGGGATGAACAAAGATAAGCTGCGAGGGTTCGCGCATTCCTTGCAGGACATTCTTTCTCCGCTCCATCCTTCGCTGATTTATTATTATCAAATCGACCCGGAAGCGCAGTGGAGGTTCATCTGCAGCGTTCGAGGCATGGAATGGGGACCGGTCTCCTTCAAAACGGACGAGGATTTTCGGGAGGCCGGCTTGCTGTGGAGAGGCAGCCAGGCGTTTGTGCGTGGACTCGTGGACGATTGGGACATTCCGAAGCTGGTTATCGAGAATGCGGATTATTTGTGGGCCGAGTACTGGCAGCGAATCGAGCAATTCGTTCGTGCCCAAGTCCGTTAGAGCAGGGGAGTTCGGAGGAAGAAGGACGAGAGCCCGCCTTGGGCTTCTCTTCATGGAGTGAGACAGAGGATTCTTTATCGCCGTAATAAGGGAGGAAGAAGAGAGCGATGACCCAGACCGATCTTCGGTACGAACGCTTCCGGAATGAAGAGTATGCCGCTGTCCGAGAATTAGTTAGTGGAGACGCCGAAGCCGGGGAGGATCTCCTGCGGACGCTTGCACAATACCCGGACTTGTTCGTGACCGCCTACAACGACGATAAGCTCGTGGCGATAGCCCAGATGAGCAAGCCCGGAGTCGTAAGCTATCTTACTGTATTCGTCGTTGTCCCGTTTCGCAGACAAGGAATCGGTACGGCTGTCGTCAAGCATGCGGAAGCCGTCTTGCGGGAGGGCGGAACCCAAACCGTCAGAAGCTCTTTTGTTACCGGGCATCCAGCAGCGCATGCGTTTGCGCGCAAGCTCGGGTATGACGACTATTTTTCTTCAGCTTATATGGAGCGGACCGGCGATCCCTTCCCTCCGATGGAGCTTCCCGCGAGGCCGTATACGGACGAAGACTATCTGGAGAGTCAGGCTATGTATGCCCAGGCGTTTCACGAAATGCGCGTCCGCGTCGGGAGCTTCCCCGATTCTGTCGTTGCGCATCCCAGTGAAACCGAACGCCGGGCATGGAGAGAGGATGCCGCTGACCATTTTGTCTGCGAGCGTAATGGGGAAATCGTCGCCTACAGCCACCTTTCCGGGAATGAAATCAGCAGTGTTTCCGTTCGTCCCGACGTTCAGGGGCAGGGGATCGGAAGAAAGTTTGTGATGTATTTATGCAATGAACTGTATCGGCGCGGCCATACAACCGTCAGCCTCTGGTGCGTCGTCGGTAATCCTGCCAGACATCTGTACGACAGCCTTGGCTTTACGGAGGGGTACAGCAAGCAATATATGAGGAAAAGACTGTAGGTTCGCTTAGCGGGACAAGTACCAATTTATTGGCCGGGCAAGCGCCGCGAGGAACTTGTCCGCGAACCGGGCTGTACGACTGTCGAGAACGTTTCGGCAGTCTTTTTTCATGTATGCCATGAAAGATTGTACATAACGAACTAAGAATGTGCATGTTCAACGGATAGCGGGATTCTATAATCTTAATTTGCAAGCAGTTATGGCAGGATGACGAAGTGAGGGGGGATGGCATTGTCAAGAACGGACTTACGCTATTATTCGCCGAAGGCCAAGTCGGAACAGCCGGTGACGAGGAAGGCCGATCTGTGTGTGTACGGTGGTACGCCTGCGGGAATCGCTGCAGCCGTTCAAGCGAGTCGAATGGGGTTAAACGTCGTTATTGCCGAATTCGGCCGCCATCTGGGGGGCATTACAGCAAGCGGCCTCGGCCGGACGGACTTCGGGAACAAGTCATCGATCGGCGGCATCGCCCGCGAGTTCTACGAAGCTGTCGGGCGGCACTACGACAGCAAGGAAGCCGACGGAACCGCCTGGTACATGGAGCCGCATGTGGCGGAGAAACTCTTCAGCGAGATGCTGGAGCGAGCGGGGGTTCCCGTCTACTTCGAGCAGCACCTGAAGCAGGTGGAGAAGCGCGACGGCAGAATTGTGCGGATAACGATGGAGAACGGCGACGCATACTGCGCGGGAATGTTTATCGACGCCTCGTACGAAGGGGATCTGCTGGCTCGTGCAGGCGTGTCCTATCATGTCGGCAGAGAAGCGAACGCGGTGTATCACGAGACGTGGAACGGCATCCAGTTCGGCTCTCCCCATCACACCTTCCGGGCGTGGGTCGACCCGTTTGTCGTGGAGGGCAAGCCGGACAGCGGGCTGCTGTACGGGGTGTCGGATGCATCTCCGGGTATTCAAGGTCAGGGCGACAGCTCGGTCCAAGCGTACAATTTCCGCATTTGTCTTACCGACACGGCGAGCAACAAGGTCGATTTTCCGCAGCCTCCGGGGTACGACCCCGCCAAGTTCGAACTGCTGTCCCGCTATATTCGCGCAGGCGTCTGGGATGTGATGCGGCTGCATTGGCCGATGCCGAACGGCAAAACCGACTTGAACAATTTCGGAGCCGTCAGCACCGACTTTATTGGGATGAACCACGGCTGGCCGGACGGCGATTACGCGGAACGGGAACGTCTCTTCCAGGAGCATGTGCACCATAATCTCGGGATCCTGCACTTCCTTGCCAACGACGACAGCGTACCGCTATCGATTCGCGAGGAGGTCAGCCGTTGGGGCTTGCCAGCTGACGAGTTCCTCGGCACCGCCAACTGGCCGCATTCCTTGTATGTTCGGGAAGGCAGACGCATGATCGGGGATGTGGTGATGAACCAGAATCATTGCTTGCGCTATCGCGTGGAGGAAGATGCGATCGGCATGGCCTCTTACGGGATGGACTCGCATAATTGCCGCCGCCTTGTCATCGACGGACGCTGCGTGAACGAAGGCAATGTGGAAACCGGGTTAAACGGCCCGTATCCGATCTCGTACCGGGGGATCGTCCCAAAAGGAACGGAGTGCACGAACTTGCTCGTACCAGTCTGTCTTTCTTCCTCGCATATCGCTTACGGCTCGATTCGCATGGAACCGGTCTTCATGGTTCTGGGTCAATCGGCGGGGACCGCCGCTGCTATGGCCCTTGAAGGGAGCGGAAGAGCCGTTCAAGACGTCGATTACGGGACGCTTCGAACAAGGCTGCTTCAGGACGGACAGCTGCTTTCCGTATGAGTCTGAGAAGACTTGGCGACGAATTTATGTAAACGTTAACACACCCATTATTCAGGAACGGAGATGGAAACCATGACCTTTACGCTGCCGGATTACGAATACCAGTCTCAGCGAGTTACTGTACACAAAACGGTGCATTCGGGACAGTGGAATACACTGGCGGAGATTGACGGCCCCGGTATTGTTAAGCATCTATGGGTGACAATTTCCACGACTGCCAAGCAGTTGAGCCGCATGTGCATCCTTCGCATCTATTGGGACGACGAAGCGTTTCCGAGCGTAGAAGCTCCGATAGGCGATTTTTTCGGTTTGCCGATGGGGATGACCGGGAGCGAGTACCAGCTGGACAGCTGCTACTTGCACATCTTACCGAAGAACGGATTGAATTGTTATTTTACGATGCCATTCGCCAAAAAAGCGATTATCCAATTGTACATCGATCCTGAAGTGCCTTCCCAAGATATTTATTTTCAATGCGACTATGAGAAATGTACAGATGGCTTGCCAGAGCGATGGGCTCAGCTCCGATTTCATGCCAAGTACAGAATGGAGTCTCCCACCGATAGCTACGGGCATCGGTACGTGGTCATGGATGCGCAAGGAGAAGGCTACTTGATTGGAGCGACGTTCGGGATCCGAGCGGCATCGCATCAGCAGGACTCCTGGTATCATGGCGGCGGGGATCTGATCCTGATCGACGGAGAGAGGCACCCGCATCTGATGCACGGCATCGGGGCGGAGGATTTCTTTGGCCATTCCTGGGGGACAGCCCGCTCCTCCCACCTTTACATGGGAAACCCGTTCTGCCAGACGCTCGATACCGACCATAAATCCTTTGTGAACTTGGTGCTGTACCGGTTTTTTGCCCAGGACCCGATTCGTTTCAAGTCTTCCATCACCATGCAGCTGGGAGCTATGGGGGCGTGTATTTCGAGCGTCGCTTATTGGTACCAAGACGAACCCCATCGCGAATTTTACAAGCTTCCTGGAGGGAAGGACCTATGGCAGGAAAGCTTGGCTCGGAGACTCTCCGGCGACGTCCTTCCGGAGTATATGCATACGTGGAATGTATACGGACCGGTAAAGGACGAAGACCCGAATCCGTTTGACAAGACGCACGAAATAGAGAAAAGTCAGGACTTGTCGCTGACGACGGACTACCGCGTTTCGGATAACACGATAATGCCCGTCAGTTGGAAGACGCTGAACGCTCCTAGAGGATTCATGGATTTCCATGTGTGCATGCGGCCTCATGTACCGAGAATCAATTACCAGACGCAATGCTATGGATTCGCTTACGGCTACATCACCTTACGAGAAGCTTTCGAAGGAACGATCCGAGTCGGGTTCGACGATCGAATGAGGCTGTACGTGAACGATCGAGTAGTCTTGGATGAAACTCATGGAAACGGTTTCGAAGTTCAGAAAGTTCCAATTAGCTTGACCTCAGGAACCCATAAGATCTTGTTCAAACTATCGAATATGCATAATAACAATTTCAGATCGTGGGCGTCCCATCTCGCCTTCTTCGATACAGCCGGCCGTTTTCGTGAAGACATGATCATTCAAGCGCGTGATTGATACCCAAAAATGGAGGGGTAGTCCATGAAGCGTAAAACAGGGTTAGTTATTCCGTTGGCGGCCATGTTAATTGTCAGCTCTGCCTGCAGCAGAGACGAGAGCAAACAAGAACCGGGGAAAGAAACAAACAAGCCATCGAGCAACGTAAACGAGAGCGGGATGCCTATCGTGAAAGAGCCGGTAACCCTGCAATTCATGACCGGCCGATTTTCCGGAAATGCGACGGATTATAATGACGTTCTGATTTGGAAGAAATACGAGGAAATGACCAACGTCCATATTAATTGGGGCTTGGTTCCCTTTGAGGGGCTAACCGAAAAACGAAATCTGGCACTGGCAAGCGGAAGCTACCCGGAAGTCTTTTATACCGCCAGACTTTCAAACTCCGATCTGAACAAGTATGGAAGCCAAGGCGTCATTCTTCCTCTTAACGATTTGATCGATAAGCATATGCCCAACCTGAAGGCTTTGCTTGACCAATACCCTTCCATCAAAAAGGGGTTAACGTTTCCGGACGGTAAGATTTACTCGGCACCAACGATCTACTCACCGGACTTTCAACTTGTCCTCAGCAACGAACGGCCTTGGATCCGAAAGGATTGGCTAGCCAAGCTGGGGATGGATATGCCGAAAACAACGGATGACTTCTACAACTATTTGAAGGCGGTTCAATCAACGGATCTGAACGGGAACGGAAAAGCGGATGAGATTCCGTACAGCGACCCCTACAAACTGTCCGGCTTGGTCAATTGGCTCAAAGGTTCGTATAACATCGGGAACAGGGGGGGCCAGCACCAATTTGTCGATGTGGATCCGAAGTCGAACGAACTCCGCTTTTTCCCCATAGATAACAACTACAAAGAGATGCTTCAATATATCAACAAGCTTTACGCTGAAAAATTAATTATGCAGGATGTATTTTCCGTTGACAGAGGGAAGTTTAAATCCCTCGGCGATGCAATAGGCAGCGCGGTCGATCCCGATCCGGTAGCGGAATTTGGCCCCTCCGGCGAGAATTTCGCCCCTGCCCCGGTTTTAGTGGGACCGCACGGCGACCATCAATGGGTTTATCAGGTTTCTCCTTTGGCCGGGATGGGCGGATTCTCCATAACGGATAAAGCCAAGGATCCGGCTGTCGCTGCTCGCTGGATGGATTATTTCTATAGCGACGAAGGAGCTAAGCTGTTCTTCATGGGCGTTGAAGGGGTTACATTTCATCAAACGGCAGACGGTCCGAAGCTGATGGACATCATTACGAACAACCCTGGCGGCTTGTCTCTCGCGGAAGCCAGGAAGCCCTATTTGACATGGGGGGGAGGCGGGTATCCCGGCTTTGTGAAACAGGGTTATTTCGGCACGGATGCCAAATTGCCCAAATTGTCCGAGAAGCTGCTGGAGCCCGATCTCGCCAAGGATATTTGGCCGGCCTTTACCTTCACGGTCGACGAAGAGAAAAGGATGTCCGCATTGGCAGCCGATATCGAGAAATATGTCAGTGAGGCACGCGACAGCTTCATTACGGGCAAGACGCCTTTCTCCGAATGGGATAAGTACATCAGCACAATCAAAGGCATGGGGCTTGACGAGTATATGAAGATTCAAAAGAAAGCCTACGACCGATTTGCGGCGGCAAAATAACAACGCCAGTATCCCGTCAAACCCAAGTGGAGGGAGGCCGTTTCATGCAAACGGACAAAGCCCTATCCGTTGTCCGGGCGCCATCTCGCCTAAACAAGCTCGGCAAGAGATTCGTAAAGAACTGGCAGCTGTATATGTTTTTGCTGCCTGCCCTGACTTATTTCATCATCTTTCACTATATTCCGATGTACGGGGTGCAAATCGCATTTAAAGATTTTTTCGCCACAAAAGGAATTTGGGGAAGCCCCTGGGTCGGCTTCGAGCATTTCACACGGTTTTTCAAATCCTATTATTTTTGGCGCTTGCTCAAGAACACGTTGATTATTAATGTCTATCAACTGCTTTTGTTTCCTTTGCCGATATTGCTGGCGCTTTCCATCAATGAAGTGAAGAACGGGGCTTTCAAAAAATGGTCCCAAACCCTTACCTATGCTCCCCATTTCATTTCTACGGTAGTGATCGTCGGGATGCTTGTGGCTTTTCTCGATCCGAATACCGGGCTTATCAACAACATCATTGGGGCTCTTGGGGGAGAGCCTGTCCAATTTATGCAAAGCCCGGGATGGTTCCGACATATTTATGTGTGGTCCGGTGTATGGCAGCATCTGGGGTGGGGATCGATCATTTATTTAGCGGCGTTGGCGGGAGTGAATCCGGAGCTTTACGGTGTAGCCAAGGTAGATGGGGCGACCCGGCTGCAGTGCATCCGGCATATTAGTCTTCCCGCTATTTTGCCGACGATCGTTATCTTGTTAATCCTGGATCTCGGGCACTTCATGTCGGTTGGATTCGAGAAGGTTCTGCTTATGCAAAATACGCTTAACGCGGCAACCTCCGATGTCATCCAAACCTTTGTCTATCAAAGCGGATTGCTGAACGGGCAATACAGCTATGCAGCGGCGATCGGTCTGTTCGATTCGGTCGTCAATGTGATCTTGATTGTCGTCATGAATCAAGTGGCCCGGGCTACAAGCGAAAACAGCTTATGGTAAGGGAGGAAACGGTATGAATCGGTTCCTTTTATCTGATCGATCGTTTGAGACCATCAATCATACAGTGTTGCTTATCGTGGTTGCCCTTATCACCTATCCGCTTCTTTATGTGGCCAGTGCATCCATTAGCGATCCGGCAGCGGTAAGCATGGGGAGAATGTGGCTGTGGCCGGTGGAGATCACCTTTGACGGATACAAGCGAGTATTCGCAGACAATACGATATGGAGGGGCTATCTCAACACAACCCTTTATACTGCTGTGGGAACGGTGCTCCACCTGGTCGTCTTGCTGCCTTGCGCTTACGCCTTGTCCCGAAAGGAATTGATAGCAAAACCCCTGGTCTTGTGGATTATCCTGTTTACCATGCTGTTCAGCGGGGGCCTGATCCCGACATACTTGGTCGTAAAAGGATTGGGGATGCTGGATACGATTTGGGCCATGGTGATTCCCAATGTCGTAGGTGCCTGGTCGATCCTTGTCGCTCATGCTTTTTTTAAACAAACGATTCCGGAAGAATTAGTCGAGGCATCGAAAATAGACGGGGCTTCCTACTTTACCGTTTTTTTGAAGGTCGTTCTTCCTCTTTCGGCTCCGATCATCGCTACGATGGGGCTCTTTCATGCCGTCAGTTTGTGGAGCCAATACTTCAACGCACTGATCTATCTGTCGGATCAGACTATGTACCCTCTGCAGCTGGTTTTAAGACAAATTCTAATCACCAGCCAAATTGGCGACATCGGTCCGCAAGGCGGAACACATCCCGGCGAGATCGAATCGTTGGCGGAACAAATCAAGATCGCCTCCCTCATCAAGTATTCCGTGATGATCGTCGCCGCGTTGCCGTTGTTGCTTGTTTATCCATTTTTGCAAAGGTTCTTTATAAAAGGTGTGCTGGTAGGTTCTATTAAGGAATAAAGGTCGATTGGATTATACGGTAAGGGGCGGAGGCCGTCCTTCTATTCGTAAAAGCCGGTTTCCGTCCTCTATCGGATCATGGTGATGCCATGCTGTGCAGCTTGCGGTATTGCGAAGGATTCATGTTGCTGTAATGGGTAAAGACGCGGCTGAAATAAAAGCCGTTCTCATACCCGCATAGCTGTGCGACATGGTCGATCGTGTACTCGGTCTCGATCAGTAAGCGTATGGCCTTTTCCATCCGGATGGAAACCAAATAGTGAGAGGGCGCCATTCCGAACACACGCTGGAATCGTCTGCTCAGTTGGACCGGATGGATATGCAGGCGAGCGGCGATATCCTTCAGCCGAACATCGCGAAAGGCATGATGGTCGATGATCGCCTTCGCTTCCTTCATGAGCCGGTCTTCGTCCAGCAAGTTTTGCCTGGCCGTATGCTCAATCTCCATGCGGAACAGCATCCATATATCGTTAGCGTAGTGCTCCTGCCATTGTCTGTTGACCTTATCCGGCATACGGCCGAGCCGGTTCAGCTGCCGGTACGTATTGAACAGACGGTCCTGCTCGCGGGCGGTAAATTTGAATGAGTAAAGCCGCCTAAGCAGGTCTATCATTCTTGCTTCGGCATTAGGCTCGGCGGCTTCCGAAAATTGGAACAAAAAATAATGAAAAGAAAGTGGAGTCAGCGCCTTCCTCTGAAATTCGGCGTCCGGCGGACAAATGACGAGGTCGCCTTTCGTAGCTTCTCCCCGGATATTATCGATCGTATAGGCGAAATGCCCGTCTTCTATAGCAAACATCATCCAACGGAAATCGGTTGTGGTCGGTTTGACAAACTCTGGCTTTTCCCTCCAATAATCCTGGTAAATCAGTGAAATTGGATAGGTCCCCATATACGGTCCGCCCTCCGGAAGTACTTGTTGGCTGTCCTTATCCATACCTATTCGTTAATGCGCCTTGTTATCCTTTCGGCCGAATAGCCCTGATGCACTACGTTTGCTTCCTAGTGCTCCTCCTCTTTTGGATTCAACTACCAAGCGGTGATAGCTGTGCCGACTTAATAAAGAGATTGTCCTTTGTTACTTCTGCACGACGCAGAATTTATTCCCGTCGGGATCAGCCAAGACGATATAATCTGCACCTTCCGGATAAGTCCAATCCACTCGATGTGCGCCAAGACCAAGCAATCTCCTAACTTCTGCTTCCTGGTCCGTTGCGTACAGGTCTAAATGATGACGCTGGTGAGTTTGCGGATTCGATGAAACCTGGGTAATGGCTATCTGGACGCCTGGGCCTTCGATGGGAATCAATATCGCCCAATCCTTTGAAGGTTCCCGCAATGGTTTGTAGGACAGCGCCTCCGTCCAGAACTGGATGGCACGGGGGACATTCCGAACCCCCCACACAATGGAGCCTATCTCAAGCATTCTGTTACCTCCCTAATGTAGGTTAGCCTCTCTTTTTTGTTGCGGATTTAAATGCTAGTTCAGTAGTACATAACCCCAAATTTCTAACTTTATGCTAGCCAGGAGAAAAAATTTAGACGATGTTTGCGGTCGGTACAGCGATGACAGCTAGTGAGCGAGAGGCTTGTCTTCTACCGTGGAAGAAGCGAAAGGCGGGCTCGCTCAGTCGGCTTCTTTTTTTGACTAGTGACTCTCTAAAGCTCAGTGGTTTGTAGTAAACTTCTACTAGTTGGAAAAACGAGGAGGAAGACGATGAATTTGAAGACGATGAACACGTTGACAGAGGAAGAACAAACGCAAGGTTACCGTCTATTGTTTGACGGCAAAACTTTGAACGGCTGGGCGGCAACCGAGCATCCGGAGGAATGGATCGTCCAGGACGATCTTTTGGTTTGCAAGGGCGAGAGCACCGGGTATTTGTATACCCAGGAGCAGTTTGAGGATTACGTCCTCTACCTGGAGTACAAGACGGCGCCGAAGGCGAACAGCGGGGTGTTCTTCCGCTGGTCTGATCTTGCGGACCCGGTGAATACGGGACTGGAGATGCAAATCTTAGATACATACGAGCAAGAACAAATGGTGAAGAACAGCTCCGGCGCCTTGTATGATCTGGTCGCTCCTTCGTCCAACGCCGTTCGTCCGGCGGGCGAATGGAACCAAATCACGATTACTTGCGAGGGCAGTCGGGTCGAACTCACGTTGAACGGCACGATTGTCGTGCAAGCCGATCTCGACGAGTGGTCGGTAGCCGGGAAAAATCCGGACGGGACCGACAACAAGTTCAAGTATGCGTGGCGCGACATGCCTCGTTTGGGCCATATCGGGCTTCAGAATCATGGAGGCTACGCGGAGTTCCGCAATATTAAACTTCTTCCATTGTAGTGTCGACAGGCCTGCCGGCTGACCAACCAGGAATCCAAACGCTTGCTAACGGAACTCCGTCGTTGGAACGAAACCGGCCGCTCTCCCGGCGGGGAACGTTTCTTCAAAAAGCCGTCCTTTTAAAAGGGCGGCTTTTTTCTTTGATCGCTACCAACGGAGGATTGACGGAAACGGGGAATCTCTGTAGAGTGGAAACCAAGAATACTACATTGGTTTCCAGGGGCTCGTCTTAGGGCTGCTGTCCAGGAATACGGGAGAAAGGAGCCTGGTCATGAATGAAGAGCTGAAAGAGCGGATCGTGCAGGAGGCGGCGGACCTATTTAACGCCAAGGGGTACCGGAACGTCACGCTCAGCGAACTGGCGTCACGGCTCGGCATCAGCAAGAAGACGCTGTATCTGTCCTTCCGGGGCAAGGAAGACATTGCCGAAGCCGTCCTCGGCTTAACCATGCGCGCCATTGCAGACACGATCGCCGAGCAGAGGAAGCGGGATGCCGGCCCGCTTGCCAGATTGCGGGATGTCTTCCTGGGCATCAAGCAGGAGATGATGAAGCTGCATCCGGTGTTTCTGGAAGATATCCAGAAGGCTGCGCCCGCTTTGTGGAAGCGGGTGGAGGCCTTCCGCGGGCGGCAGCTTCTGTTCGTGGAAGAGCTTCTCCTGCAGGCGAAGGAGGCGGGAGAGATCCGAGACCTGGACATCCGCCTGGTTTCCGTCATCCTGCTGGATACTATTCAAAGGCTGATCCGGCCGGATTTTGCCGCCCAGCACGGGGTCACGATGCCTCATGTGGCGGATACGTTGTTCTCGTTGTTTCTGGAGGGGCTTCGCAACAATCCCGAGAAGTGAAGGAGCGTGCAGCGGAATGAACGGATACGTGCTTGCGTTTGAGCAGGTGGACCAAGGCAGTTTATCCCTGGTTGGAGGCAAAGGAGCCAACCTGGGCGAGCTGACGAAAGCGGGATTTCCCGTCCCTGCCGGGTTTTGCGTCACCACGGACGCCTACCTGGCGTTCTTGGCACAGAGCGGCGAGATGGCCGGATACTTTGAGCAGCTGGCCGTGGTCAAAGCACACCAGCTGGACCGGATTGCCGAGCTGGGCGGCTGCATCCGCAGCCATCTTTTAACGCTGCCGATCCCCGAAGCCGTCCGGTCCCTGATCCTGGAGGGCTGGCGCCGGGCAGGCGAGCAGGAGTCTTACGCCGTCCGTTCCAGTGCGACGGCCGAGGATTTGCCGACGGCGTCGTTCGCGGGGCAGCAGGACACTTACCTGAACGTAAGGGGCGAGGAAGCGCTGCTGCAGGCGATTCGCGAGTGCTGGGCATCGCTTTTCACCGACCGGGCCATAGCCTACCGGGCCAAGAACGGGTTCGACCACCGGTCCGTCCTTCTGGCTGTCGTCGTGCAAACGATGGTCATTCCCGATGTATCCGGCATTTTGTTCACCGCTGATCCGGTTACGGGGCACAGGAACACGGTCTCGATCGACGCCAGCTTCGGGCTCGGCGAGGCGCTCGTCTCCGGTCTCGTCTCGGCGGACTTGTATCAGGTGCAGGAAGGGCGTCTCGTGAAGAAACAAGTCTCCCGCAAACAAATCGCCATCCACGCTCTGCCGGAGGGAGGCACCGTGACGAAGCGGCTTCCGGAGGAAGAGCAGCAGCGGCAGGCGCTGAAGGATGCGCAGATTCTGCAGCTGGCGGAGCTGGGCGAGAGGATCAAGCGGCATTACGGAACGGATCAGGATGTCGAGTGGTGCTATGCGCAGGGACGCTTCTACATCGTGCAGAGCCGCCCCATTACTTCGCTCTACCCGGTACCGGAAGGGGCGGCGGCGGGGGGCGGCCTTCGTCTGTTCCTCTCGTTCGGCCACCAGCAGATGATGACGGACGCCATGAAGCCGATGGGCCTGTCGCTGCTGCGGACGATGCTGCCGTTCGACAAGCCGTCGGCTCGCGAGGTAAGCCGCGTTACGGCTGCGGCCGGAGGCAGAATGTACGTGGACATAACCGACGTGTTCGGGATGAAGCCGGCGCGGCGCTTGCTGCCCAAGCTCATGAAGGGCATCGACGAGCAGATGGGGATCGGAGTCGAGGATTTCCTTCAGCGGGAGGCGGTTCGGAGGGGCATCCCGCGCCGGCCCGGGCTTCCCCGGCACGCACTTCGGTTCGTCGGGCCGATTCTGCTGCGGGCCGTGAACAATCTGCTGTTCGCTCGGGTGGAAGACGCCCGTCCGGCTGTAACCAGCCGGATGCTCGCATCGTTGGAGCAAGCCCACAAGCGGCTGTCCGGGCAAACCGGTGCCGCCCGGATCACGGCGATTCAGGAGCAGGCCGGCTCGCTGCTCCGCCGGATGTTCCCCGGGCTGATGCCTTATCCGCTCGCCGGCATTCTCTCCTCGCGCCTCATTCGGGCGCTGGCCGAACGATGGCTGGGCGAGGGCGAAGGTGAGGTCATCCATGTGCTCAACAAATCGCTGCACGGCAATGTGACGAGCGAGATGGGGCTGCGAATCGGGGATTTGGCGGATTTGGCACGGCCCTATCCGGACGTCATCGAGCTCCTTCAGGACGGGGAACCTATGCGTTTCCGGGAGCGTCTACGGCTTGTGGAAGGCGGAGACGCCTTCGGCGAGGCGTGGGATCGGTTCCTGGAGGAGTACGGCATGAGATGCCCGGGCGAAATCGACGTCACGCGCCCCAGATGGCGCGAAGATTCGGCGACGCTGCTTCCTGCCGTCGTCAGCCACCTGCGGGCCGTGGAGCAGGGGGAGCACCGGGCGAAATTTGCCCGTGGAGCCGAAGAGGCGGAGGCCGCTCGGCGGCAGCTTGCGGCGAGGCTGCGCCAGCAGCCGTTCGGCTGGTGCAAGGCGAAGCTGATGGACCGGCTGGTGCGTGTCTTTCGCGGGCTGATGGCATTGCGGGAGCATCCCAAATACTTGATGATGCAGCACTTCGGGATGATCCGGCAATGTCTGCTTGAGGAGGGGCGGCAGTTGGCGGCAACGGGCATATTGCCGACCCGGGACGATGTGTTCTATTTGACGCTGGAGGAGCTGCGAAAGCTCAGCCAGGGAGAGCGCTTGGACGGCCTTCGGGAGTTGATAGAGGCGAGGAAGCGGGAGCTGGAGAGGTTTCGTACGCTCACCCCGCCTCGCCTGATGACAAGCGAGGGCGAGATAGTGACCGGCCGCCGCAAGCCGGGGGATGCGCCCGAAGGAGCCCTGCTCGGAACACCGGTATCCAGCGGCGTGGTCGAAGGCATAGCCCGCGTCGTCCTGCGTCCGGAGGAGGCGAAGCTGAAGCCGGGCGAAATCATGATCGCTCCTTTCACCGACCCCGGCTGGACGCCTCTATTTTCTTCCGCCGTCGGGCTTGTCATGGAGGTTGGCGGGCTTATGACACACGGTGCCGTCGTGGCGAGGGAATACGGGCTGCCCGCCGTCGTCGGTCTGGACGAAGCGACGCGGTTGATCCGGGACGGAGACCGGATCCGGCTGGACGGGACACGCGGCTATGTGCTGGTGCTGGAACGGAGCGGGCCCTAAGGATTCCTCTTGGGTTGCCTTTTATTGACTGAATTTGTAGTTCCATTGTACTATATTAGTAATTATTTCAAGAGATAAGGGATGAGGGGCAGGGTTTGGGTTGTTCCCAGTAGGCCCCTTTCCCCCTGCTTTTGCAGCCATCTATCTAATCAACATAATGGAGGAACTCAGATGTCCAACGTATCCCTATTCAGAACGTATCTGCAGCAAATAAACGTACATATGGAAGAAGTGCAGGATGGGGGCGAAGTTTACTTTAGAACGACACAAAGCTTTGAGAACGGAGGATCGGTCCTTCTTGTAGTCTCGTTCAATGATAGAGAGGACCTCGTGGATCTGAACATCTATAACATAGCCAACATCAAAAACCCGTTGAAAAAAGAGGCTGTTCACAGTCTAATCAATGAGTTGAATGTGCAGTACCGGTTCACCAAATTCATGGAGTCGGAGGGGCGGATTTCGGCCCAGTATTCAATGAATGTGGTTCCCAATCAATTAGATCCGGAACAGATATTCAATAAGCTGATCATGCTGCTGCGCTCGGCAGAGGATACGTATCCGAAGTTTATGAAACTGCAGTGGGCGTAGAATTCCCTTCCCCCAACACAACAAAAGATGACGCCTAGGCGTCATCTTTTTTGTTTGGCGAGGCTTTCCTGCACTTCCCCGTAAGACGGAATGCGGATGCCGTCCGGCATGTTGAAGGTGCCGCCGGTCCGGCCGGGCGGCCGGGTCGTGATGCTGATGCTGATCGTGGAGCCGCCGAGGTGATTGATGCCGTTGCCCGTCGGCATGTTGTTCCGGAATTCGCCCTCATAGGCGAGCTTGCCGTTGTCGTACATCTTGCCTTGGCCCTCCATGTTCCCATTCACGAAATCGCCGGTGTAGGCAATCGTTCCGTTCATGTAGAACGTCCCTTTGCCATCATAGACCCCATTCTTGTTGCCGCCTTCGTAGTAGAGAACCCCGTCCGCGTACAACCGGCCGTTGCCGCTCATTTCGCCTGCCGTGAATTGGCCTTCGTAGCTGTCTCTCTGGTCGTCCGTAAGGAACGTGCCGCTGCCGTCGTACTTGCCGTCTTTGAAGGAGCCGATATAGCGCTTGGTTCCGTTCATGTGGTATTCCGTCCCCTGTCCGTTCGGCAGCTCGGTAACACCGTCCACCTGCCCCTTGTATAGGACGGAGCCGTTCGGATAGTAGATGGTGGAGGTGCCGACCTTGCTGTTCGCGGGTACCGTCGTCTTGGAGTAAAGGGAGCCGTCCTCGTTGTAGCCGGTTATTTGAAGCGAACCGCCTGACGTCTTGGCCTCCGCCCGGAGGCTGCCGTTCTCAAAGTACGATCGGCCCGCATACGGCTGGCCGTTCCGGAATTCGCCCTCGAACCGCTTCTGCCCGTTCTTGTAAAAGGCGGTTCCCTGCCCGTTTGCCGCGCCGTTCGTGACGGCTCCTATGTATCGGTAAGTGCCGTCGTACAGCTTGACCGTCGTCTCCTGCGGAGCGGGAGTGGGCGTTGCGGTCGGCTTGGGCTTGGCAGCCGCGGCCTGGACGGGCGCGGCGGATGCCTCCGTTTTCGTCTCCGCCGCGGCTTCGGCCTGCGAGGGAGGGGCTGTAGCCTCATCGGCTGCAGGAGACGAAGAGGGCTCCGCGGCGGCTTCGGGCGTGCCGGAGGCGAGCGCCGAACCGGTTACTTTTTGGTACAGAAGGTAGCCCAGGCTTCCGTTAACGGCGATGAGCAGAATCGCCAGGAGGATGGGCATGCTGTGCTTGAGCTTCATAGAACACCTCGGGAGACAAAGAAGTAGGACATTCGACAATCATTTTCTGTTGCCTACGTTAGCAAATTTTAACAAGGTAGCCAAGCATTATTTTTTTCTTCTGCGCGTGGGTCGGCGGACCTGGCTTTGGACAGAGCGGGTCGGGTCGAATGCACCAGGATCCTGACGGATGGAAACGGCCGGGGTTTAAAAGAAGGGAGGGCGGTGCGGAACCTCGCACGAAAAAAGCCGCCCCCATAAAGGAGCGGCGACTGGCGGTTGGCGCGCCGATGGATCAATCGACGGGCCGCTTGCCCGGCTCAAGGCCGGAGTTCGAGGCGGTCATGACCGGCTTAACGGTAAGGTCGGTATGTACGCGGATTTGGCACGACAGACGAACGTTCGGCTCGGTGATCCCCTTGGTGGTGAGAATGGCGGCCTCCGCCTCGCCGACCGGACCGGCATCGCCCTCCAGCACCTCGACGCGGCAGGTCGTACACCGGGCATTGCCTCCGCAGCGGTGGAGAATGTCCACCCCGTTGTCCTCCAGAGCAAGTACGAGCTTTTGCCCCTCCTGGACGGAGATGGCCCCTTTTCCTTCTACGTGAATGGTTGGCATGTTGGCATGTCTCCTTTCTCTTCTATCTCCTCTATCTTACCCGATTTTGCCAAGGTTGGAAGCATTGCACGGTCGACTCTCGCGGAGAAGCCCGGCGTTCTGTCTCTAAGCGCACTTAAGCTGCCCTTGTTCCAGGCACTATGAGAGCCGGATACGTCCCTCAGCTTTTGAAGAGAAAGCGGTTTCGTAAGGAATCGGAGAATGGTAAAATACGGAAGACGGCCGGCGATTCCGGACCGTTCCTAGTAAACCAAATAGAGACGAAGAGGGGTCATCGAAATGAAAAAGAAAGTGATGGTGATTTTCGGGACGCGTCCCGAGGCGACCAAGATGGGGCCAATCGTGCAGGAGCTTAGGAAGCATCCAGACTGGTTCGACACGAGGGTTGTCGTGACCGGGCAGCACCGCGAGCAGCTGGATCAGGCGCTCGCCGCCTTCGACATTCGGCCGGATCTCGATCTACAGCTGATGAAGGAGAGCCAGACGCTCGCCTACATTACCTCGGCGGCCGTTACGGGGCTGGACCGCTATGTGGCGGAGGAGAAGCCGGATCTCATCCTCGTGCACGGGGACACCCAGACGGCGGTATGCGGCGGGCTGGTCGCCTTCTTCCACCATATTCCGCTCGGCCATGTGGAGGCGGGGCTGCGCTCGCACAAGAAGTACTCGCCCTGGCCGGAGGAGATCAACCGCCGGCTGGTCGACGTATTGACGGATCTGCTGTTTGCCCCGACCGCCCTCAGCAAGGAGAAGCTGCTGCGCGAAGGTTACCCCGCGGAGCAGATCTACGTGACGGGACAGACGGCTATCGACGCGGCTCTGCTCACGAACCGGCCCGATTACGTCTTCCGGAACGAGCGGCTTCGCGAACTGACGGAGAGACCCGGCCGGTTGGTCGCCATGACCGCGCACCGCAAGGAAAACTACGGGGAGCCGATGAAGCAGATGTTCCGTGCCATCCGCCGCCTGGCCGACGACCATCCCGACCTGACGGTCGTCTATCCCGTACATCTAAGTCCGGCCGTACAGGAAACCGCCTACTCGCTGTTGTCCGGTCATGACCGAATCCACCTGCTGGAGCCGATCGATTATCCCGATATGATCAATCTGTTATCCCGCTCCCACCTCATCCTGAGCGATTCCGGCGGCTTGCAGGAGGAAGCGACGGTCTTCCGCAAGCCGCTCGTGCTGATGCGGGACACGACCGAACGGCCGGAGGCGGTGACCGCGGGCGCCGTCTACCTGGCGGGTACGGAGGAAGAAGCCGTATATGAAGCCGCCTCCAGCCTGCTGCGCGACGAGGAGCGCTACAGCCGGATGGCGAGTGCGGTCAATCCGTTCGGCGACGGCCAGGCTTCGGAGCGGATTGTGGCGATTGTCGCGCAGGCTCTCGGCCTCCGGCAGGAGCTTCCGGGCGAATTTCGGGCTGAGTAGAGCAGCCAGGTGAAGGTGGTCCGATCTGAGTCCCGTGTTTTACCAAAGGAAGGGCCGCCGGCAGGCGGCCTTTTTGCCGGCTTGTCTCTCCACGCCGGTTCCACAACGGGCAACGATCCGCAGCTTGAGCTGTTGAAAAAGACTATACAGGGGGATCCCGGAGCCTTTAAACTGAGACGTACATATCTAACATAAAGGGTGTAGGGAAAAATGGGAGTTGCCGCAGAAAGAATAGATTTGCTGCACCTGGGTGCGGCCGAAATGGCCAGAGGCATCCGCGAAGGACGCTGGACCTCGCAAGAGCTGGTCGAAGCGCATATAGAACGGATTGTGGAAACGAACCCTTCGCTGAACGCAATCGCTGTTCCGCTTTTCGAGGAAGCCCGGAAAGCAGCGAAGGAGGCCGATCTGCAAGCGGGGGAGAAAGGAGCGGAACTGGGTCCCTTGCACGGCGTTCCCGTAACGATTAAGGAGTCGCTCGATGTCGCCGGCACCTCGAGCACGTGGGGACTGCCCCATCGGCAGGGCAGGCTGGCGCCGGCTGATGACCCCAGTGTGGCCCGGCTCAAGCAGGCCGGTGCCATTATCATCGGCAAAAGCAACATCATGCAGCTGTTAATGGGCTGTGAATCGGTCAATCCTGTCTTCGGGCGGGTATGCAACCCTTGGCGGCCGGAAGAACGGTCCTCCGGCGGGAGCAGCGGCGGCGAAGCTGCCATCATCGCTGCCGGGGGGTCGCCGCTCGGACTCGGCACCGATGTCGGCGGCAGCATCCGCACCCCGTCTCTTTTTTGCGGCATTCACGGATTGAAGCCTACTCCAGGCCGCGTTCCCTCGGGCAAGCCGGAGGGTATTGTCCATCTCGTGCCGGAAGCGGCGATGATGGCGAGCACGGGACCGATGGCCCGGTGGGTGGAGGATCTTATTCTTGCCATGGAAGTCTTGTCGACGCCGGAATCTTTAGTGCGATCGCCTGTACGAGCGGCACGTTCCGCTTCCATGCAGGGCCTTCGCATAGGCTTCTATACGACAGACGGCATTCTTGCCCCAGCTGCCGCTCTTCAACGTGCTGTTAAGGAAGCGGCAGACGCATTGGCATCGTGCGGCGCCATCGTCAAACCATTCGAGCTGCCAGAGCCCGAATATGCTCTCCACCAGTTTTATTCGCTCATGTCGGCCGCGGGTGCTGCCGGAATCGAGCGCTCCTTGAACGGAGACGAGATGTCGGCACAATTGGTCGGCGTTCATCGGTCATTCGGCCTCACCAAAGGGAAGAAGGCGGTCGTTTCCGGGATTTTGCGCCTGCTGGGCCAAACAATCGCTGGCCGGCATATCATTCCCTATCTGGGTCTAAAAACAGAAGATGAGCGTCGCGAGCTCGTTCGCAAGCGGGAGGCCTACCGGGATAAATTTTTCCAAGAAATGGAGCGGCAGCAAGTCGATGTCTTGATTGCGCCACCGTTCCTCACTCCATCCGTGCAGCATGACCAATCCATTCCGATGTCCTATGAGGGGTCGTACGCGCTGCTGTACAACTATTTGGGCATGCCTGCAGGAGTCGTCTGCACGACTCGCGTCCGCCCGAATGAAACGGGTGTCCGCTCCCGAAGCGGAGACAAGTCCGTACAGGCTGCCTGCAAAGTGGACGACAACAGCGCGGGCTTGCCTGTCGGCGTACAGGTCGCTGCCCCGCCATGGCGCGAAGACCTGGTCTTGGCGGTCATGGCCTGCCTGGAAGAACAATTCAAGCAATCGGAGGAGTATCCCGTGGGCAAGGCGATGGGATAATCGGTCGAGCAAGCTTAATCCTGCTAGCCAGGGATTAAGCTTATTTTTCGTCTATACGAAGTCTCGAGGCAGCGCCCATAATTGCCGAAGCCAACCGCGCTTCTATTGGCCCTCGCGGGGGAACATCCCTTGGAAAACAGGAAAATCCGCAGACAGAGGAGAATAGGATAAAGAGAATCCGGCAGCCGGGACGAGCAGCCATTAGCAAGGGAATGAGAGGGAGGACCGTGACGATGAACAAGTTCGTTGGTGTCGATATCGGGGGAACCAAGATGATGCTGGTGGCCGAGCACGAGGGAGAGTGGATCGAGCACCGGACGCCGACCGGTCATGACCGCTGCACGCTGGCGGGGCTGAAGGAGGAGCTGGACCGCTTCCTGGACCGGCTGCCGTATGAGCCGGATGGAGTCGGCATCGGGCTGGTCGGACTCGTGGCCGGGACGGACCGGGTCGCCTTCAGCGATATGAAGGCGCTGGACGGCGCCACGGCCGCTTATTTCTCGGACGGCCGGTTTCCGGTCCGGCTGCTGAATGACGTGAAGGCCGCTACCATGGCGGAGGCGGCCCATTATCCGGACGCCCGGACGCTGGCGGTCATCATGGCGGGGACCGGCGTGGCGATGGGCGTCGTGGCGGACGGGAAGCTGCTCGGAGGAGCGAGCGGCTGGTCCGGCGAGCTCGGCTACACGATGTTCCCGACCGACGCCGGGACGCAGAAGCTGGACCATCTGGCGGGCGGCGCCGCCATTCTCCGCCAGGCGGGCATGGACGTAGAGACCTTCCTCGCTTCGCTGGAACGCGGGGACGAGAAGGCGGAGGGGATCATTGACCGCGCCGGGTACTACTTTGGATTGACGCTGACCAATGTGCTGCACCTGTACAATCCCGACCGGATCGTCATCGGCGGGAGCGCCGCATCCTACAAGGGCTATCTGGACAAGGCGCTGGCGGTCGCCCAGGAGCTCACACTCAAGGAGCACTGGGCTGCCTGCACAATCGTGCCCGCCCGTGATCCGCGGCGGATCGTAGCGCTCGGTGCCAGAGAGTTCGCGAGACGGCTGGCCGCGGAGCCGAGCTAGCGGGAAGCGGCAAGCTCCATCTTCTTACACCTTCCGGCTTTCCGACAACAAGGCCAGACGAGCGTAAAAAGAGAACAAGAGGCTGCCCGCCGTCATCCGGAAATGACGGGCGGGTCAGCCTCTTGTTGTCCGCTTGCTCTAACCGGCGGACTCCCGGTACGCCGCAATGCCCAGCAGCTCGTCGAGCCCAGCGACGGCAAGCCCCCGCTTGAGCAGGCTCTCGACAAGGCGCGGCATCGCCTTGGCCGTCTCGGTGCAGCCGGCGCTCGAATGCATCAGAATGATCTCGCCGCCGCGAACGTGACGGTCCACGTTCAGGCGGATGTGGGCCTCTTCCTTCTGCAGCCAGTCCAGCGTGTCGAGCGACCAGAGAACGGTCGCGCAGCCCAGACGCCGGGCGGCCTCGATGACCGTCGGATTGGCCGAGCCGAACGGCGGCCGGAACAGAGCGGGCGTACGGCCGATCGCTGCTTGGATCGCCTCCTGCGTCTCTTCCAGCTCCGACTGTACCGCCTCCGGCGCGAGCTCCGTCAGCCGGGGATGCCGGTAGCTGTGATTGCCCACCAGATGGCCTCCTTCATGGACGGCCTGCACGATCTCCGGGAAGCGAGTCACCTGGCTGCCGACGAAGAAAAAGCTGCCTTTCAAGCCGTACTGCGTCAGAATCTCGGCAATGTGGTGCGTGACGGCGCTGTCCGGTCCGTCGTCGAACGTCAACGCGACCTTGGCTGCGTCGGGACCGTTCGTGTACACCGCTCCGGGGTAGGCGGCGGTGAAGCGGACGGCCTGCCGCCTCCAGTCCTCCATTCTCTGTCGGGCTGCGACCTCCAATCGCTCGGACTCTCCGACAATGTCCAGTTGATAGGCTCCGGGCAAGGCGTTCTCCTCCTAGCATGCGAATTGTGGGATTCGTTTCCTTTACTATATCGGAGAAGGAAGCCGCTGGAAAGACCGGCAAAGCAGACAGCCGTCCCGTAACGAACGGTGATGCCGTTCATGCGCATCTGGGGACGCCTCAGATTCCCTGCTCCCTATCCCGGACGTCGAAAGACAACTCAGCCGCGCTGCCCCTGTCCCAGCCCCTTAGTGCTTCGCTATACCGCCTTGCGGGCGAAATAAGCCCAGCCTCCGAGGAAAAAGACGACGAAGCTGCCCATCACGACGGAGAGGAGCGTCAGGGAAGGAAGGGTGAACGCCCCGAAGTCGTAGCCGTTCTGATGCGGCATCATGGCCAGCAGCGGCTGGACCCACGGATAATAAGGAGCGTAGTCGGCCGAATTGGCGACCAGCATGTTCGGGATGGTGAAGACGACGTTGACGGCAAGCGGCGCCGCGAAGCTGGACCAGGCCGTCGACACCGCGAGCTGGAGGGCGGCCAGCGGCAGGCAGGCAAGCCAGCCGCGGCCGACGGAGCCGAGCAGCTCGCTCCAAGGAATGGCACCGCCCCCTCCCTTGGCCGTGCCGATCAAGAGCAGTACGGCGAGGAACAGCAGCTGCGTCAGGGCGACGAGCCCCATGACAAACAGGAATTTGACGATGTAGACCCTCGTCCGCGTCACGGGGAGCGAGAGCAGCTGCTTCCAGCCCCCTCCGGCATGCTCATACCGGCAGACAAGTGCGGCATAGACGCCGGTCAGGAGCGGCAGGAACAGCATGGCGTGCAGGGCGGTCATGAGCGCCAGCGCGATCAGCCAAGGGAACGGTCCGCCGGGCTGCTCCTCCCGCACGCCGAACAGGCCGATGAGCCCGGCAAGGCCGGGGCTGACGAGCAGGAGCAGCCAGATGACCGACCTGCGGATTTTGAGCCATTCGGAACGAATGAGCGCGAGCATGCTACTTCACATCCTTTCGTACGAAATGAGCGAGGCCGGCGGCCAGCACGACGAGGCCGAACGCGAGGCCGCAGGCGACCGAATAGAGCGGCTCTTTCGCGGCGTTGATCAGATAAGGCCACTTCCACGGAAACCAGTCGCCGAAGCGGATGGAGAACATCGAGACCACCATCCCGGCGATGCCGACGGTGAGCGGGAACGCCTGATTCTGGAACGTCACCGACAGCCAGTTCTGCAGAGCAATGAACGGCACGATGGCAAGGAAAGGATAGTAGCATGCCTTCAGCAGAACGCCGTACGGAATGCCCGTGCCAAAGCCGAGCACAATGCCCAGCACGATGGTGCCCGCGGCGACGAGCGTCGTGGAGACGAGCAGGAGCAGCAGATTGAGCAGGAACTTGCCGGTGAATACCTGCGTTCTCGTCACCGGCAGCGCGAGCGTCTGCTTCCAGGAATTCGTCTGGTGCTCAATGCCGGCCACCATCGACGCGAGAATCGCTAGACCGATGAACAGCGTAGGGACCATGAGGATCGTCACATTCTCGATGAGGCCGCCCCACAGATCGTCCCGGTATACTTTGCCGACGAGATAGTCGTAGCGAAGGCCGAAGTTGACCGCCTGCAGGCCGACGACGCCGATGGGTCCGAGAAAGATCAGGAACCAGATGAACTTGCGGCGGATTTTGAGCAGCTCGGCGGAAAGGATGCGCAGGCTCACAGGCTCCCCTCCCCGCCGGTAATCTCGAGGAAGATGTCCTCGAGCGACACTCTCTCCTCTTCGACCCGGTAAACGTCGTGATCCTGCTGCACGAGCGCCGCAACGATGGAGGCGACCGTCCGGTCGCTCACCTCGCCGACGGTCAATCGGGTCTGGTCCCAGTCCACGGGCAGGCCTTTGGCCAGCAGCATGCGCCACGCCTCCTCGGGGCGGCTGACGCTGATCCGGATGGTCGGCTTGGCCTGCCGCCGCAGCGCCTCGATGGAATCCTGGAAGATCATCTGGCCCTTCGTGATAATGCCGACCCGGGTCGCCATCTGCTCGATCTCCGCAAGCAGGTGGCTCGAGATCAGGATCGTGACGCCGTGCTCCCTCGGCATGCTTTTGATCAGCTCGCGGATCTCCTGAATGCCGGCCGGGTCGAGCCCGTTCGTCGGCTCGTCCAGGATGAGCAGGTCGGGCTGGCCGAGCAGTGCCGTCGCAATGCCGAGCCGCTGCTTCATGCCGAGCGAGTAGCCTTTGACCGCCCGCTTCGCGTCCTTGGTCAGCCGGACGATCTCCAGCACCTCGGAGATGCGGCTGCGCGGCACGTCCAGAAGCCGGCGCACCGTCTCCAGATTGTCGATGGCGTTCAGATGACCGTAGTAGGACGGATATTCGACGAGCGAGCCGACCTTACGCAGAATCGAGAGCCGTTCCTTGCGCAGGTCCTTGCCGAAAATTCGGATAGAGCCGACGGAGGGCTTGGCCAGGCCGAGCAGCATCCGGATCGTCGTCGTTTTGCCGGCGCCGTTGGGCCCGAGGAAGCCGTAGATATCGCCCTGCTTCACTTGCAGGTTCAGTTGGTTGACGACGGCTCTGCCCCCCAATTGTTTGGACAGGCCGTTCGTTTCTAGAATCCATTCGTTCATGGAAAATCACCTCGAACCCCACTATACTGGGTCAAGGTTAAAGCCAAAGGACAGGGAAGGTTAAATTTCGGTTAAAGGAGTGGCGAGATGGGAGAACAATCGGAAAAGGAAGCCTACCGGATCCGGTACGAGGCGTTCGGGCCGCCGGAGGAGGTGCTGCGCGGCGAACGGATGCCGGTAGAGCCGCCCGGCCAGGGGGAGGTGCTCGTCCGCATGCTGGCCCGCCCGGTCAACCCGTCGGACCTGCTTCCGGTGCGGGGCGTGTATGCCCACAGAACGAGGCTGCCCGGTATTCCCGGCTACGAGGGGGTAGGCATTGTGGAGGAGACCGGCCCGGGCGTCCCTCGCTCGCTCCTCGGACGGCGCGTGCTTCCGCTCCGGGGGGAGGGAACCTGGCAGGAGCTGGTCCGCTCGGAGGCCAGGTGGGCCGTGCCCGTGCCGGACTGGATGGAGGACGAGACGGCCGCCCAGCTGTACATCAACCCGTTGACCGCTTGGCTGGTCTGTACGGAAGTGCTCGCGCTCCGGCCGGGCGATCCGCTCGTCGTCAATGCCGGCGGCTCCGCGCTCGGCCGGCTGCTGGCGCAGCTCGCACCCGTGCTCGGCTATAGGCTGTTCGCCGCGGTCCGCAGCAGCCGGGACGAGGTGACGCTGCTGGCGCTCGGTGCGTCGCGGGCCAGCAGCGCCAAGGGAGCGGAGCTGCTGGCCGAGGTCCGCGAGTGGACCGAAGGCGAGGGAGCCGCGGCGGCAATCGACTCGGTCGGAGGAGACTCTGGTGCGGAGCTCGCCGCCTGCGTCCGCCCCGGCGGGACGGTGCTCGCGCTCGGCCTTCTGTCCGGGCAGCCGGTAGACTGGGCCTCCGTTGCGCAGAGCACCGGCGTGCGGCCGGCGCTGTTCCACCTGCGGCACTGGAACGCACGTGTGACGCCGGCCGCCTGGCACGGCGCCTTCGAGCAGCTGGCCCTTCTACTCGAGAGCGGCCGGCTGGCGCTGCCGCCTGTTGGCTGGCGCTATCCGCTCCGCGAGTTCCGGGAGGCGCTCCGGGCCGAACAGGCGCGCGCCGGGCGGGACGGCAAGGTCCTGCTCACCCGCTGAGCGGAAGCGGGGGCTAACCGTTCGCCGTCTGGCGCGCGGTCGTCGCCCGGTACAGCCGGAAGACGAGCAGCAGCACCGCCAGGAAGACGGCGGCGAAGCCCACCAGCAGCCAGATCGCGGATTGCGGGCCGGTCTGGTCCATCAGATAGCCGACGAGAGCCGGGCTGACGGCTCCTCCAATGCCGGCGACCGCCGTGATGAGGCTGGTGATGAAGCGGGCGAGCCCGGGGAACGTGTGGTTCGCATACACCATCGTAATGGAATAGACGCCCGACATCATCAGCCCGAGCAGCACGACGAGCAAGTAGCCCACAGCGGGGCGGCCGGCCAGCGTCAGCAGCGCGAGGCCGGCCAGCGCGCCCGCCATGCTCCCCATCAGAAAGGCCCCATACGGAACCTTGCGGATGATCCAGCCGGTGACGAGCCGTCCCAGCACCATCGCCGACCAGAATACCCCGACGCTGAGCGAGGCCGAGGCCGGCGAGAGGGGCATCAGCTCCAGGAAGAGAGAGGGGAGGAAGTTGTTCAGACTCCCTTCCATACCCGCATAGACGAAGATGAGGAGAGAGAACAGCAGGACGAAGACCGTCTTCGTCCGTCTCGTCAGCCCGGCGGGAGGGGGCGAAGCGGCGTCTCCCGCACCGGTATGGTCGGCGCCCTCCCGGCTGTACGCGATCCGGTGCCAGAGCAGAGCCAGGAGCAGCGCCAATATGCCGGTTAAGAGGAACGAGTAGCGCCAGACACCGTTGGCAATAAGCAGGCTGGCGAACAGCGGCATCGCGAGTCCGCCGAGGCCGAACGCCACCTCCAGATGGCTCATGACGACTGCGCGGCGCCGGACGAAGACCTCCATCATAAGCGTGGCGACAACCGTCTCGATGGCGGCCGCCCCGATGCTGTTCACGAAGTTCAGCGCGATCAGCCAGCCAAACGGGGGCAGGGTGAGCATGCCCAGCTGGGACAGGCCGATGAGCAGCGCCGCCGCCGTAAGCACCCGCTTCTCGTGAAGCCGTCTCAGCAGCAGGGCGGACAGCGGGACGCCGAGCAGGAAGCCGGCCGAGCCGGCGAACACGAGCTGGCCGCCGTTCGTATACGTAAGCGAATAATGGGCCTGGATGCTGGGAAGCACAGCCCCGATCGTCGTGATGACGAGACCGCACAGGAAGTAGGACAGCATGGCGGAAGATTTCAATGCGATCCGCTCCTTTCGAACCTCCGGAATCGACTTCGGACACTTCTTTCAGTTTACTTCGGAACGCCGGGGAACACAAAGGAGATTCTCCATCCGTCTCTCCTTTCCGAAAGGATCCAAAGGACGAGTTTCCCCTGATGGAAACATTTACAAGTTTCAAAGAAGAACTTCCTGAACTTTCCTTAAAAACGCTACCAATGACCCATGGCTTGTAAGACTATGGAAAGATCGTCGGAATCGTCCTGAACGGCTCTTGAAAACGTAAGACCATAGGCCTTATGACGCAATGAGTCCCCTGGCGCTGTTCCGAAGACTAGGAAAAATGGTTTACTAGAGTCAGACAAAGGATAGGGTTGTTAGCCTACCCTTTTTTCTTTTGTCTGACTATTCAAACGAAAGGGGCTCCAACTGTAAGTGAAATCCACCAAGATTCTCGCCGCTTCCGTTGTTGCACTGTCCATTCTTGCGGGAAGCGGAGCCGCTATGCCGACCGCGTTCGCCGCTGAAGCCGCCGTTAGCCAAACCGCCCAGAAGGGGACGGTTGTCTCGTCCGTTGCGTTCCGCACTACTTCGTCTCTATCGACCGGATCCCGTATCCGCTACCTGCAAAAGGGAGAGACCTTCACTATCCTCGATAAAGTAAACGGCGGGTACTGGTACAAAATTCGAGACAAAAACGGCGTCCTCGGTTATGTTTCCTCGCTGGCGAAATATGTCTCGGTGTCGGGACAAAGCACGGCGCCGTCCGGAAACAACAGCAAGCCGGCGACCGCGAATCCGACCGCAGATTCCATCATCGCTTATGGAAAAAAATATATGGGCACGCCTTACGTATTCGGCGGGGGTCGGAAAAACGACAAAACGTTCGATTGCAGCGGCTTCACCTCCTGGGTGTTCCGTCATCATGGCATAGCCTTGACCAAGGGCGGCGCGCAATCCCAGTACAATCAAGATCTCGGCAAGGTCATTCCGCGTTCCCAGCTGAAAAAAGGAGATCTCGTCTTCTTCAGCACTCCGGGCACCGTGAACAAGACCGGCGTCAAGAAGATCGGCCATGTCGGCATCTATATGGGGGACAACAAGGTTCTTCATACATATAAAGTAGGCATCGGCGTCACGGTTTCGAGCATGGCAAGCGGCTGGTGGGATACCCACTTCGTCGCGGCCAAGCGGATTCTGTAGCCGCCGGATGCACCGGACGCGCCGGAGGGCGCGTCCCAGCCCGTACGGAGCAATGCCGTACGGGCATTTTGTCGTTTTGCTGCAGGGCAGGCAAGCTGGACTAAGGTGGGCAGGGACTCTTGCAAACGGACGAAGGTGGCGTACAATGAGAGAGAACGCACGTCCGGGAGGGGAAACCCGGCGTTCCGCACAATAAGTTTCAAACAGAAAAGGAGTCTTACCGTTGCCCGCCAAACCGTCTCTACTCACCGCGGTAGGCCTGCTCGCCGGAGTGGCGGCATTGTCCACCTCGGCCATCTTCGTCAAGCTGACCGATGCGCCGGCTTCCGCGCTTGCCGCCTACCGGCTTTTGCTGTCGGCGCTTTTTTTGCTGCCTGTCGTTCTGAGCGCCCGGGGCAGTCTAAGCTCGCTCTTGAAGCTCCGGGGCAGACAGCTCGGCCTCGTGCTGCTCGCCGGATGCTTCCTGGCGCTTCACTATTTGCTCTGGTTCGCCTCGCTGCGCTTCACCTCTGTCGTCAGCTCGACGGTGCTCGTGTCGCTGCAGCCGTTATTCTCGTTCCTCGGCGCCTATCTCTGGTTCGGGGAGAAGCAAAAGCGGTTCGCTCTCGCCGGAGGGCTTCTTGCGATAGCGGGAAGCTTCGTCATCGGCGGGAGCGACCTCGGCTTCGGCGGGACCGCCCTGCTCGGCGACGCGCTGGCGCTGCTCGCCGCTGCGGCGATGGCCGGCTATTTTCTCGTCGGGCAGTCGATACAGAGCGCCCTGCCTCTTTCGGCGTTTTCGTTTACCGCCTATGGCCTGAGCGGCCTGCTGCTCGCCGGCTATTCGCTCGTGCTGGGCGTTCCGCTCACCGGCTACGGGGCATGGGACTGGAGCATGTTCCTGGGGCTTGCGATCGTGCCGACGCTGATCGGCCAGTCGATCCTGAGCGGGCTCGTCCGCCGCATCGGCGCGTCGACCGTCTCGATGGCGATTATCGGGGAGCCGGTCGGCACCGCCATCCTGGCCTACTGGCTGCTGCAGGAGGCCATCACGGTCCAGCAGGTGACCGGCGGCATGATCATGCTGGCCGGCATCGCCCTCTTCATGGCGAACAGCCCGGCCCGAAGCCGGCGGGAGGACAGGAACCCTGCTCCCGTCAGTCAGCCTTGACGGCAGGACGCGCGCTTAGCCCTATGCTGCCAGTGCTCGTCCCTACCATTGACAAATCGCCGGAGATAGGCATAATGGAAGGATAGGTTTCCTAGGGTTCCGCGGCAGTGCCGGTCTGGTCCGAGAGGAAACGCGCGGCGACAGCCGCGTACACGGAGGGGAAAAAGCCCGGGAGGATATCTAACGATATCTGCCCGGGTTTCTTTGTTTGCCGGAGCAGACGAGGGGCACACTAAAGCTCTATCGTCCTCCGCGCAGACAAGCCCGGCGCAGGAACAAGGGGGACACAGCATGAACAGAAATTGGACGATGGTCTTCGTCGCGGGGCTCTTCGAGATCAGCTGGGTGATTGGTCTGAAGCACGCCTACAATTGGTGGACGTGGACGCTGACGGCGATCGCAATCGGGGCCAGCATGGATTTGCTGATCCGTGCGTCGAAACGGCTGCCGGTCGGCACCACCTACGCCGTCTTCACCGGCATCGGTACGGCGGGTACGGTCGTGCTGGAGATGGCGCTGTTCGACGAGCCCGTCTCGGCGGCCAAGCTCCTGCTCATCGCGCTCTTGCTCGGTGGAGTGATCGGGCTCAAGACGATTACGCAGGAGAAGGAAGCCGAGCCGAAAGGAGGGCGGTCCTGATGGCATGGTTCTGTCTAGTGCTTTCCGGCCTGTCCGAGGTGATTGGCGTCTACGGCATCAATCGCGTGAACGAGAAAAAAGGCATACAGGGCTATTTGATTCTGGCGGCCGGGTTCGTACTCAGCCTGGGTCTCCTGTCGGTCGCGATGCGCAGTATCTCGATGGGGACCGCCTACGCGATCTGGACCGGGATCGGCACGGTCGGCAGCGCCGTGCTCGGGATGCTGGCCTTCGGCGAATCCCGGGACGTCCGGCGGCTGCTGTTCATCGGCATGGTGCTGGCGGCGGCGGTCGGCCTCAAGCTGATTTCCTGACCACCAATCGTGCCCTTCGAGAGCCGGCGATCCGCCTGCAAGTTGGGCACGCCGATGATAAGGCCGTCCGCGCAGATTCTGCTCGGACGGCCTTTCTCTTTTGTTGGGGAACCCTGACCGGCTTGTGCGCGGGAAAGAGCCTGACCGGCGGCCAAGCCGGGGTGGCTGCCGCCCGAGCGCCAATGTTCTCGCGCATTGTCAACCGGCCCCTGTTTTGATAGGGTAGAAGAGCGGCTTAAGCCGCTTGATTTTATAAGAATATCAGGTGATTCCGATTTGATAGAACAAGCGAAGCAAGTGCTCAAGCAGGCATTCGGATACGATTCGTTCAAGAAAGGGCAGGAGGAGCTGATCGGCGCCATCCTGTCGGGCAGGGACGCCCTGGGCGTCATGCCGACCGGAGCGGGCAAGTCGGTCTGCTACCAGCTGCCGGCGGCGGTTCTGCCGGGCGTGACGCTAGTCGTCTCCCCGCTGATCTCGCTCATGAAGGACCAGGTGGACGCGCTTAACCAGGCGGGAATCCCGGCGACCTTCCTGAACAGCACGCTGTCGGCGCAGGAGGCGGGCGAGCGGCACCGGGACATTCTGGAGGGCCGCTACAAGATGGTGTACGTCGCGCCAGAGCGGCTCGAGTCCGACCGGTTCCTCCGGCTCCTGGAGGAGATCCAGGTTCCGTTCGTCGCCGTGGACGAGGCGCACTGCGTCTCGCAGTGGGGCCATGACTTCCGGCCGAGCTACCGGCTCATCCGGCGGCTGCGCGACCACATTCACCCGCGGCCGGTGATGGCGGCCTTCACTGCTACGGCGACGGACAAGGTCAAGCAGGACATCATCACCCAGCTTGACCTGGACGACCCGTACCGGGTGACGACCGGTTATGCCCGGGACAATCTAGCGTTCTCTGTCGTCAAGGGAGCCACCAAGCGGGACTTCCTCGCCGATTACATCCGCAAAAACCGCGAGCATGCCGGTATCGTCTACGCCTCGACCCGCAAGGAGGTCGAGGACTGCCAACGGTTCCTCGCCGGGCTCGGCCTCCGCGCGGGCAAGTACCACGCGGGCATGAGCGATGACGAGCGGATGCGGATGCAGGACCTATTCCTGTTCGACGAGCTCGACGTTATGGTTGCGACGAACGCCTTTGGCATGGGCATCGACAAGTCCAACGTGAGGTACGTCATCCACAACAACCTCCCGAAGAACCTCGAGTCCTACTACCAGGAGGCGGGCCGCGCGGGCCGCGACGGCGAGCCTGGCGAATGCATCCTGCTGTTCTCCCCGCAGGACATCGTCACCCAGAAATTCCTCATTGAGCAGGGAGACCAGGACGAGGAGCGCCGGCGGATCGACTACGGCAACCTGAACGGCATGATCGAATACGCCCACACGACGGAGTGTCTGCAGCGGTTCATCGTCCGGTACTTCGGCGATCCGGACAGCGAGCCGTGCGGGCGCTGCAGCAACTGTACGGACGAGCGGGAGGCGGTCGATCTGACGGTCGAGGCCCAAAAGGTCTTCAGCTGCATCGTCCGCATGAAGCAGCGGTTCGGCGTGACGCTTACGGCCAAGGTGCTGAGGGGAGCGAGCGACGCGCGCGTCCGGCAGTTCGGCTTCGACGCATTGCCCACCTACGGCGCGCTGAACAACTACAAGGAGAAGGACATCGTCAACATGATCAACATCATGGTCGCCGACGGCTATCTGAGCCTCTCGGACAGCCAGTATCCGGTCGTGTCTCTAACGGCCAAGGCCAAGGAGGTGCTGCAGGGGACCGAAAAGGTGATGCAGCGGCTGCCCGCGGCTGCCGGCTCGCTCACCCGGGTGATCGACTCCCGGACGGAGGCGCTGTTCGAGCGGCTGCGGGGACTGCGCAAGGAATGGGCGGAGCGCCAGAAGGTGCCTCCGTTCACGATCTTCCACGACGCAACGCTGCGCGAGATTGCGGAGCTGCAGCCGCAGACGATGGACGCGCTGCTTGTAGTCAAGGGCGTCGGGCAGGCGAAAGCGGAAAAATACGGCGACGCGTTCGTCTCGGCGGTCCGGACGTTCCTCGAGGAGAATCCGGCCGAGGAGGGAGACGGCGGCACGGCCCGCATGCGTTCGGCAGGAGAGGCTGGCGGCGGGTCACGGGCGGCGGCCGGGCGCGCTTCCTCCCGGACCGATGCCGACGGACGCGCGAGCCACGAGGTGAGCTTCGCCTTGTGGGAGGGCGGCATGGAGGCCGGCGAGATCGCCAAGGAGCGGGGCATGAGCCTGGTGACGATCCAGGATCATATACTCCGCTGCGCCACCGAAGGACGCGAGCTCGACTGGGGCCGGCTCATTCCGGACGGCCAGGAGCCGCTCATTCTGGAGGCGGCCCAGGAGCTGGGGACAGCCAAGCTGAGGCCCCTCAAGGACGCGCTGCCGCCGGAGGTGGATTATTTCGCCATCAAGGCGGTGCTGGCGAAGCACGAGCTGTAGAAGCAGCCCAGGGCTGGAGCGCCGCGGCGCGGTCAGACGTTCGAACCTCGGTAGGGGGAGGGATGGCGCTTTGTGGGCTGCTTGGCGCTCCGCTTTGAGGACCGCAGGCGCCTCGCTGCTGCCTCATGCGCCTCGCGAAGAAAAGGAGGAGACAGATGACGGCGGAATCCCGGATTCAAGAGCTGATCATTCTGAAGACGATAGCGGAGACGCTGAACCGGTCGAATGAGCTGATCCCCATGCTCAATATCGTGCTCGACAAGCTGCTCGACGCGACCGGCTTCCAGGCGGCCTGGATCTTCCTGGACACGGGAACGGGCACGCCTAGCTTCGCGGCGGCGACCCGGCTGCCTCCGGCACTGGAGCGAGAGGAATGCTTGCCGATGCGCTGCGGTGCCTGCTGGTGCCTGAACCGGTATCGCGACGGCCGACTCGAGAATGCGGTCAACATTCTGAGCTGCAAGCGGCTGGAGGATGCGCTGGAGCAGCAGTCTTACGATACCGGAGGAATTACGCACCATGCGACGATACCGCTCGGTTCCGGCGGCCGGCGGTTCGGCCTGCTCAACGTGGCCGACCGCGGCCGGGAGAGATTCGAAGCGGAGGAGCTTGCGCTGCTGCAGGCCGTAGCGTTCCAGATCGGCGGCGCCATTGAGCGGATGAGGCTGTACGCCGCCGAGCAGCGGAGGGCGGCACTCTATGCGGCGCTCGGCGAATTCAGCCGGGCGCTCGGCACCGAGGCGGGCTCGGCTGGCGGGGCGGAGGAGCTGGCGGCTCGAGCCGTTTCGCTCATCCCTGCCAGCTTCGGCTGGCCGTGCGCGGCGCTGCTGGCGCCCTTGGGGGACGGCTGGTCCGTGCTTGGCTTGGCTCCTCCCCGCGCGGAGCAGGAGCTGGGGGAGCCGCTGACGGGCGCGGAGGGGTGGCCGTTCCACTCGGCCGAATCAGGAGACTCGGCCTCCGTGACAGGAGAGGCCGCGGCCGTATGGGCCAAGCGACTCGGGCTCGACGGGGAATCAGGCCATACGCCTGCCTCTCTCCTGGCCGCAGGCGTCTCACTGGGCGGCCGGACGGGGCTCCTCGTCATCGGCTGCGACATAACGGGTGAGCAGGCTTGTCCCGACCGTGAGGTGCTGGAGGCGCTGGCGGAGCATATCGCCTCTGTGCTCGAGGGCGCGATGCTTGAGGAGCAGCGGCGGGAGCTCGCCCGCTGGGACGAACGCAACCGCCTTGCCAGAGACTTGCACGATTCCGTCTCCCAAATGCTGTTCTCCCTGTCGATGACAGCCCGGGGCACGGAGGCGATGCTGACCGGCATCGCTCCGGAGGAAGCGATGGCCGCGGTCCGGGAGATGCAGGGACTTGCCCAGTCGGCGCTCAAGGAGATGCGCGCGCTCATTCTCCAGCTGCGTCCGGAGGGACTGGAAGCCGGACTCGGCCTGGCGCTTGCGGCATACGGCCGGCAGCTAGGCCTGCGCGTCGAGCTGGAGCCGGGTGGACTTGGACGGCTGTCGCGCGGAATGGAAGAAGCGCTCTGGCGAATCGGGCAGGAAGCGCTGAACAACGTGTGCAAGCACGCAGGGACGAAGGAGGCGCGCATTCAGCTGCAGGTCCGGGAGAACGAGGTTATTCTCCGCGTCGCCGACCGAGGCCCGGGCCTGGCCGAACCGCGCGCTGCTGCCCCAACCGGCCATTCGATCGGCCTCTCCACGATGCGGGAGCGCGCCGAATCGCTGGGCGGCCGGCTTCGGGTGAGCCGCGCCAACGGCGGGGGAACAGTCGTCGAGGCGGCGATTCCCCTGCGCAAGACAAGAGAACCGGAGAAGGAGGAGAACCGATGACGATTCGACTGCTGCTGGTCGACGATCATGCCGTCGTGCGCAGAGGCTTGCAGCTGTTCTTGGCGACGCAGCCGGACCTTACGGTGGCGGGCGAAGCCGCGGGAGGTGCCGAGGCGATCGAGAAGGCGGCCGCACTCCGGCCGGATGTCGTACTCATGGACTTGCAGATGCCGGGCATGGACGGCATCGAAGCGACCCGGCTGCTCAAGGAGCGGCTGCCGGAGGCCAAGGTCATCGTGCTGACGTCGTTCTCCGACCAGGAGCACGCGCTGCCGGCCATCCGCGCCGGGGCAAGGGGCTATCTGCTGAAGGATGTCGAGCCGGAGGAACTGGTCCGGGCCATCCGGAGGGTCAACCAGGGACAGGTGGAGCTGCACCCGGAAGTCGCCGGCCAGCTGGTCAATCTGTTCTCGAATTCTCCTGCCGGGGACGCGGCCGACGTGCCGGATCGTCCGGCCGAGGAGCTGACGAGGAGGGAGCGCGAGGTGCTTCGCCTGATCGCGACGGGCTGCAGCAACAAGGAGATCGGAGCGGAGCTCGGCATCACGGAGAAAACCGTCAAGACCCACGTCAGCCACCTGCTCGACAAGCTGGGGCTCGCCGACCGGACCCAGGCGGCCATCTTTGCCGTTAAGCATGGGCTCGATGCCTGAGGAGGGAGGTAGGCAGGATCGTGCACCTTGTCTACGATCCAAAACCCGGCGTGCTTGCCGTGCCCTTCTTTCCGTTTCCGCCTTTCTCCGACTTTGGTCGGAGGTGAGAGCCGCTAGATTCTCAAGAACGTCCTCCTTTGGACGGAGCCGGAGCTCCGTCCAAAAGGGGACGTTCTTTTGTCCCGGGTTCCGTCTTCCTCCCGACGCGCTCCCCTGCGTTTCCCGGTAAGATAAAAGCACATCGAGCGAGGCGGCGGAGCCGGATTCGCGGCCCGGGCCTCGTCTCGTCGGAATCCCATTATGGAACCAAGGAAGGATGAAGGAACATGAACATTGCCATCTTGACAGGATCGAACCGGGAAGCGTCCACGAGCACGCGGCTGGCGGAAACGCTCGGCTGGATCCTTCAGGAGAAGGGACACCGGGTAGAGCGGATGGACCTGTACCGGACACCGCTGCCGTTTTACAGCCCGGAAGGACTGGCGGAGGGAAAGGATAACGTGGCGGAGCTGAAACGAATGATGAGGGAGGCGGACGGGATCATCCTCGCGACCCCGGAATACCACGGCAGCATGTCGGGCGTGCTGAAGAATGCGCTGGACCATCTGGGCAAGGAGCACTTCAGCGGCAAGCCGGTGCTGGCGGTCAGCTCCTCGGGAGGCGCCGTGGGGGTCAGCTCGCTGCAGCAGATCCAGGCGGTGGTCCGGAACCTGCACGGCATCAACTGCCCGGATTGGCTGTCCATCGGCGGCGCGCATCGCCAATGGTTCGATCCGGCGCGGGAGCCGGGGGAGATCCGGGCACCTGAGATCGAGGACAGGATCCGCTTCGTGCTGGATACGTTCCTGCGGCTCGGCGGCCTTCTCCGGGGCCGGGAGGAGATACCGCAGGCGGCGGAAGCGTAAGAGACCGCAGGCCTCGGGGACTTTGCTGCTTCCGTTGAGGAGTTCGGCTCGTGGGGCGGGCCCCAAAAAAGTTTAATCGGAAAAGGAGAGAGAATCATGGAAACGGCCAGAAACGGCGTCATTCTGTTCACGCAGGAGTATGAGAGGGCGTTGGCGTTCTATCGCGATGTCATGGGGCTGCAGGTTGAGAGGCAGAAGCCGGGGCTGACCCTGTTCGACTTCGGCGGCGCCTATCTGATGGTCGAAGAGGGCGGCAAGGCGTCCGTCCACGAGAAGACGAGGGAGCAGAATCCGACCGTCCTGCGCTGGAATGTGCGGGATTTTGACCGGGCGGTGGAGGAGCTGAGGAGCCGGGGAGCGGCCGTAACGGTCCGCGCGTTCCACTGGGGAACGATCGGCGTGCTGACGGATCCGGAGGGGAACCGGCTGGAGCTGCTGAAGCACGAGGAGCCGGCGCAAGGATAACGAGTGTTGGGAAGCACATGCCGCACCGCTGCTGGCATCCGCCGTTAGCCGAGGCTGGGGGAGACAGACATGCTTGGTCTTGGGGATTCCTCCCCCTTACCGGCCTCCCCTCACGTCCGGAGCCCTTCTCTCAAGAGACGAGTGTCTTACAGAGGCAAAAAGCCCACCTTCTCCACGTTCGCTTTGCAGTCGCGGCAGGCGCCGATCACCTTCCCGCTTCCGTCGGCGTAGAAGGTCAGGCGGGCTGCCCTTTTTTTGCACAGCGAGCAGCGCTGGCCCGACTGGGCCTTTTTTTGGTAGCTGCGGATATCGGTGACCTTGCGGCTGCCGAACAAGCGCGAGAAAAGACGGGACAAGGCGGACATGGCGGGCACTCCTTTATGGATGGATAGACGTTTTTTGGATGGGTAGTCCTTAATGGATGAACGAGCCTCAATGGATGGACCAGACCTCAAAGGATGGACAGACCTAGGATGGAACGGTTCATTTTGGATGAATAGGACCGGGTCTTACGGATGTCTTCATTGTAGCATTGTCCCGTCCGGTTGGTCACTCCCTCGCCGCGGGCCGCCGAGTGCAGAACCACAGCCGCCGTCTGGGGCTAGCAGCCGGCAGCCTTTTTCGCTGAACTCCCAGCTTCTGCATAAAAAGACGTCCCGCGCCTCACACTAAAGGGACTATCTTCCAAACGGGAGGCGAAGGCATGGAAAGACGGAGGGAGCCCGAGCTGCTCGATGGCGAGCGGCTGGATGAGCGGGAGCTGGAGGACAGCCTGCGCGAAGTCTGGTTCGTCAACCGGTACCTCGGCGGCAACCCGGTTCTGTTCCGCCATCTGCGCAGCATCTTGGACGGAGCGGACAGGAAGGCGGGACCGGTCCGCGTGCTGGACGTGGCGACGGGGATCGCAGACGTGCCGCTCGCGCTCCAGGCATGGGGGAGCAGGCGCCGGCTGGACCTGTCGCTTGTCGGGATCGACCTCCATCCACAGATGGTGGCGGTCGCGCGCAAGCGGACGGCGGAGCGGCCCGGGATCGTCATCGAGCAGGCTGACGCGCGCTCCCTGCCTTATCCGGACGGCAGCTTCGACGCGGCGATCTGCAATCTGGCGCTTCACCATCTCGACGAGCCCGGCGCGGTGCAGCTGCTGCGGGAGCTCACACGGGTGACGCGGCGGGGATGGGTCGTCGCCGATCTCGAGCGCCGGCCGGCCGCCTACTGGTCGGCACGCCTGCTTGCCCGCCTCGTCTGGCGCAATCCGCTTACCCGGCACGACGGGCCGCTGTCCGTGCAGCGCGCGTTCACCCGGCCGGAGGCGGAAGCGATCGTCCGCGAAGCCGGCGTCCCGGCGGTGGTGCACCGGCATTTTCCGTTCCGGCTGGCCGTTGTCTCGCATGGCTGAGCGGCTGGTCGACGCCGATGTGCTCATCTGCGGGGCCGGCCCTGCCGGCAGCAGCCTAGCACGCCGACTTGCGGAGCAGGGCCTCAGCGTTATGCTGCTCGACGCCGCCCGCTTCCCCCGCGCCAAGCCGTGCGGCGAGTCACTGAACCCGGGCGCGGTGGCGGCTCTGCGGCGGCTGGGCGTCTCGCCGCCGCCGGAGACGGAGGCCCCGCGCATCCACGGCTGGCGGCTGCACGGCGGAACGGCGAGTATCACCGGCCTCTTCCCGGCCCCGCACAGCGGCCTCGCCTGGGACCGCCACTCGCTGGACGCCCGGCTCGCGGAGGCGGCAGCGGCCGCCGGCGCCGACCTTCGCACCGGCGTACGGGTCGAGAGCGTCTGCCGGGACGTCGGGGGCCGGCCGTGCGGCCTGCTCGTGCGGACGGCGGGAGGACGAGCCGAGGTGCTGCGGGCACCGATCGTCGTCGGCGCCGACGGGCTGCGCTCGGCAGTCGCCCGAAGCCTCGGCCTCGCGCTGCGGCCGCCGCATGAGCGCCGCAAAGCCGCCTTGACAGCCCATCTCGAAGGAGTCGGCGGGCTCTCGGGTCTCATCGAGATGTTCGCGGCGCCCGGCCTCGTCGTCGGCGTCGCTCCGCTCGGCCCGGACCGCGCCAACGTGACGGTCGTCGTCCCGGCCTCCGCCGCCGGCCAGGCGTCGGGCCGCAAGGCCGCTTTCCTCCTCGAAACGGCCTCCCGCTTCCCGGAGCTGGCGGAGAGGCTGACTAGCGCCCGGCCTGCAAGCGGCGTCCTCGCCTGCGGGCCGTTCGAGCGTCCCGTCCGGGCGGCGGCCGTGCCGGGTGCACTTCTGGTGGGCGATGCCGCAGGCTACTACGATCCGCTCACCGGCCAAGGCATCTACCGGGCGCTCCGAAGCGCGGAGCTGGCAGCCGACGCCGTGATGGAGGCGCTCGGCGGCGGCGGAGACCGGGCGTTCGTGCGCTACAGCGCCCGGCACCGCAAGGCGTTCAGCCCGGGGACGGCGCTGCAGCGGCTCATCGCCTGGAGCACAGGGCATCCCGCTCTGTTCGACGCGGCTCTGCGTCTCCTCGGAGCGAGCCCGCCGCTGCTCGCCGGCCTGGTCCGGTTCGTGGGCGACTGTCCCCGGGATACCGGGGAAGAGCCGGCGAAGGAGACTAAGACAAGACTGTCCAGGCCGGCAGCGGCCGGAGCTGGAGAGACCGAGCAAGAGGAATGGACCGAAGAAGGGAGCGAATCTGCATTATGGAGACCCGAAACGTGACGGAGATGGCCTGCCCGGTACCCGTCGTTTTGCGCTACGCGAAGGACGTCGGACGATGGCCGGACTGGCTGCCGCACTACCGCTGGGTCAAGGTCGGAGAGAACGCCGGGACCCAGCCGGGAACGGTCGAAATGGCCGCGCTGCGCCGGTTTCCCGGCCTGACCTGGCCCGTCTGGTGGGAGAGCGAGATGCAGGTGGACGAGGCGGCCGGCGTCGTCTACTACCGGCATATCCGCGGCATTACGAGAGGAATGGACGTGGAGTGGAGGCTGCGGGCAACCGAGAGGGGAACCGAGGTGACGATTCTCCACCGGTGGGAGCGGCCGGGCGTCGGGCGCTGGATCGCGAACCGGATCATCGGGCCGCTGTTCGTCCATGCGATTGCGGAGCAGACATTGGCAGGGATTAAACGACAGGCGGAGGAGGCTGAGCAATGACAACTAGACGGGCAGTGGTAACCGGCATCGGCTGCGTGACGCCGATCGGAACAGGCGCGGAGCAGCTGTGGGAGGGCGTCCGGAGAGGAGAGAGCGCGGTCGGCCCGATCGGGCGGTTCGCTCCGGACGGGCTGAGGAGCCGGATTGCGGCGCAGGTGGATTCCTTTGATCCGTATCAGTATCTAGATAAGAAAAAAGCCCAGCGCATGGACCGCTATTCCCAGCTCGCCGTCACGGCCGGCCGGCTCGCACTGGAGGATGCTGGTCTGGGCCCGCAGGGCGTGGACGCGGAGCGGGCCTCGATCTTCATGGGCAGCGCGCTCGGCGGCATCACCCAGGCCGAGGAGCAGTGCGGCCGCTACATGGCCGGCGGCTACCGCGCCGTCTCGCCGGGCCTCGGCTTCTCCGTCTTCGGCGGCGCCGCCTCGTGCAACATGGCGATGGAGTTCGGCTTCACCGGGCCGAACGAGACCAACGCCATGTCGTGCGCCTCGGGCGCGGTCGCGCTCGGCCGGGGGCTCGGCGCCATCCGGCGCGGGGAGGCCGACGTCGTCCTCGCGGGCGGGGCCGAAGCGCCGCTCGCGCCGCTGACGTTCGGCGCGTTCGATCTGCTGCGGGCGATGTCAACCCGCAACGGGACGCCGGCCAGCGCCTCGCGGCCGTTCGACCGCAGCCGGGACGGCTTCGTCATGGGCGAAGGCTCGGCCGTGCTCGTCCTCGAGGACGAGGCGCATGCCCGCGCCCGCGGCGCGCGGATCTACGCCGTGCTGGAGGGCTTCGGCCTGACGAACGACGCGCACCATATGAGCGCGCCGCTGCCGTGCGGCACCCAGGCTGCCCGCTCTATGCGGATCGCGCTGGGCGACGCCGGGATGGCGCCGGACGAGGTCGGCTACGTCAACGCGCACGGCTCCTCCACGCGGCTCAACGACGTAACCGAGGCGGCCGTCATCGCCTCGGTGCTGGGCACAGGCCGTGCCGCCGTGAGCGGGACGAAGGGGCTGTACGGCCATCCGCTCGGCGCTTCGGGTGCCATCGAGGCGGCGATCACCTGCCTGGCGCTGCATCGGGGATGGCTGCCTCCTACCGCGAACTGCGAGGAGCCGGATCCGGAGGTCGACCTGGACCTTGTCCGCCGGGAGGGACGGTCCGCTGCGCCCGATGCCGCGCTGTCCAATTCCTACGGCTTCGGCGGCGTCAATGCGACACTGGCGTTCCGCCGGTCGTGAAAAGGCGGGGAGCGGGAGGCGGCGGCTAGCAAGAACCCGCGGCACTAGGATGGCGCCCGGATCTGGAGGCGACATGGAAGGTTCGCGGTGGTACGACTTTCGCTAATCTTTGATGATCCGAACAGGTCGGACGGCGTTCCAGGCAGGATCGACCATGTAGGAAGGGGAACAGAATTTGACCGTTCCATGACCAAGCGGCGGAGGCGCGGACATACGTCCTCAAGTATGGTATGATGCTGCTAAAAAGGGGGATCTACCTTGAAAAAGACATTTCTCATCCTGGGCAGCCTGAACGGATTCCTCGCGGTGGCGCTGGGAGCGTTCGCCGCCCACGGCTTGAAGGGGACGATCCCGGACAAGCTGTTGGCCTCGTTCGAGACGGGGACGGATTACCAGATGTACCACGCCCTCGCCATTGTGCTGGTCGCTCTGCTGTCGCTGCGCATCGGAGAGGCGCGTGAGCTCGTCTGGTCCGGCTGGCTTCTGTTCCTCGGCATCGTCTTGTTCAGCGGAAGTCTCTACGTGATGGCTCTGACGCAGGTGACCTGGCTCGGCATCATTACGCCGTTCGGCGGCGTGTCGTTCCTGGCCGGCTGGGTGATGCTCGCCCTGTCCGCCCGTAAATTGTCATAGGAAGCTCGGAAAAGTCCGCGGAAGCGGGCTTTTTTTCGTTCATGTCGGCAGCCGGCTGCGGTTGGATAGGGAGACTGCGTCCGGTATGGTAGAATTTAGGGACAAGGGCGGGCTGGCGCTCGCCAACAATTCAAAAGCAAAGGAGAATCGCGATGCACCCTGACCACCATGAGGCGAACCGGTTCCATCCCGTCCTGGCCGCCTGGTTCGCCCAGTCGTTCGGCCAGCCGACCGACGTGCAGCTCCGCGCCTGGTCCGAGATCGCCGGCGGCCATCATACGCTGATCGCCTCACCGACCGGCTCCGGCAAAACGCTCGCGGCGCTGCTGCCCTGTATCGACGCGGTCGTGACGGCCAAGGAACGGGCAGCTGCCGAACGGACCACGGGCGTGCGCCTCCTGTACATAACGCCGCTCAAAGCGCTGAACAATGACATTCATCATCATCTGTTCCGGTTCGCGGAGGAGTGGGAAGCGGCGGCCGCCGAGCTGGGCGCGGACTGGCCGGGGGTGACGATCGGGGTCCGCACGGGCGATACGTCCCAGAGCACGCGCGCCTCCATGCTGCGAAAGCCGCCGGATGTACTGATCACGACGCCGGAGTCGTTCTACATCCTGCTCACCTCCGCCAAGGCAAGGGAGATGCTTCGGTCGGTGCGCCAGGTGATCGTGGACGAAATTCACGATTTGGCTGCCGACAAGCGGGGCGCGCACCTGTCGCTCTCGCTCGAGCGGCTCGCCTCGTGGACGGACGCGCCGTTTCAGCGGATCGGCGTCTCGGCTACCCAAAAGCCGCTCGAGCGCGTCGCCCGGTTTCTGGGCGGCTGGGCGCCTCCGAACGGCGCGGCAGCCGGAGCGGAGGCCGGCACTGCCGGTGCGGAAGGAAAGAACGCTCCGGGGGAGAGGGATAACCGAAGCGCCGGGGTGAACGAGAATGCAGAGCCGCAGGCAGCTCCGGGAGCGCCGGAGGATTCGTCCTCCCAATCCACGGATGCGCCACACCTATACGGCTACGTCCCGCGTCCGGTGGCAGTCGTCGAGAGCCGGGCGGACAAGCGGTACGAGCTGCTCGTAACGCTGCCGGAGCGGTCCGCCCGGACGCCGGACAAGGAGATGTTCTGGCTCAGCATCGTCGAACGAATTGTCCGGCTGATGGAGGGGAGCGCGACGTCGCTCATCTTTGTAAACAGCCGCCGCATGTGCGAGCGGCTGACGCTGCGGCTGAACGACTACGCGGGCTACACGCTGGCCCGCTCGCACCACGGCAGCGTCTCGCGGGAGAAGCGCCTCGAGGTTGAGCGGATGCTCAAGGCCGGCGAGCTGCGCTGCCTCGTCGCGACGTCGTCGCTCGAGCTCGGCATCGATGTCGGCCACGTCGATCTGGTCATCCAGATTGACTCGCCGAAGGAGGTCGCCGCGGGCATCCAGCGCATCGGGCGTGCCGGCCACTCGGTCGGCGACGCGAGCCGCGGCGTCCTGCTCGCGCGGACGCGGGGCGAGCTGCCAGAGGCTGCGGTTATCGCGAGACAGATCGCGGCCCGCGACATCGAGGCGATCCGCATCCCGCGCCACCCGCTGGACGTCCTCTCCCAGCAGATCGTCGCCATGGCAGCCACGGACGAATGGGAGGTCGAGGAGCTGCACCGCACCGTGACGCGGAGCGACAGCTACCGGACCTACCCGCTCGCCCGTCTGCGCGCCGTGCTGGAGGTGCTGGCGGGACTGTATCCGTTCGCCCGGCCGCTCCTTGAGTGGAACCGCGACACGGACCGGATCGGCCGCCGCAAGAACACGCCAATGGCGGCCATCATGGGTGCGGGCACCATCCCGCAGAGCAGCGGCTATCCGGTGCACCATATGGAGACGCGCACGCATCTCGGCGAGCTCGACGAAGAATTCGTCTTCGAGACGCGCGTCGGCGATGTGTTCCAGCTCGGCACGAGCTCCTGGACGGTCCGCTCGATCAAGCACGACCGGATCTATGTGACGGAAGCGGCCAACGCGTACAGCGAAATTCCGTTCTGGCGGGCGGAGGCGCTCGGCCGGAGCTTCGAGCTGGGGACGAGGATCGGGGCTTTTTACCGGGAGCTGCTCGAGCGGCTGGACCGCGCGCCCGCCGCCGAGACCGAGGAATGGCTCATGAGGGACTACCGGCTCGACGCGTCGTCCGCCGGCCAGCTGGCCGCCTACGTGCGGAGCCAAAAGGCCGTCTGCCCGCTGCCGACCGACCGACGGATCGTCGCGGAGCACTTCGTCGACGACGCGGGGCAGCATCATCTCGTGCTGCACTCGGTGTTCGGACGCAAGGTGAACCGGACCTGGCAGCTCGCGCTGCAGGCGCGGCTTTCGCGGGTGATCGGCTTCGACTATTACGCGAATGCGAGAGACAACGGCATCGAGTTCATCTTCCCGGAGTGGAATCCGGTCTGGCTATCGCTCGTCCGGCAGGTCTCGAGCGAGGCGCTGGAGGAACTGCTGCTCGAGGCGGTGCCGGCCACTCCGCTCCTCGGCATCACGTTCCGCAGGCTGGCGGAGACGTCGCTGCTGCTCTCGCGCAGCTTCACCCGGATGCCCGCGTGGAAGATGCGGCTGCGCAGCGAAGAGCTGCTCAAGGAGGCAAAGCCGTATGCGGAGCAGTTTCCGTACCTCCGCGAGGCGCTGCGGGAAACGATGGAGGATGCGCTGGACATGGAGCATGTCCGGCAGCTGCTGGATGCGGTCTCCTCCGGCGAAGTGGAATGGGCGGTTGCCGAGACGCGGTTCCCGTCTCCGTTCGCCGCCCAGTTCCTGATGGATTTCGTCGGCACCTCCCTGTACGAATCCGACGTGCTCGGCAAGGATCTGCAGCTGCAGCTGATGAGCGTCAGCAAGGAGCTGGCCGCCCGCGTCTTCGGCGAGGAGAGCGTCAAGCGGGCCATCCGTCCCGAGGCGGTGGAGCGCGAACGCGAGCGGCTCGAGGAAGGGCGGGGGCTGCAAATCGAGGACGCACCGAGCCTCTACCGGCTGCTGAAGGAGCGGGGAGACCAGACGGAACGCGAGCTCGTCCGGCTCGCGGGACCGCAGGCGGTGACCTGGCTCCGCGAGCTGCGGGACGCCGGTCAGGCGGTCGCGATCCCGCTTGGGGGAGAGGAGCGGTGGATCTGCCGCGACGAGCTTGGGCGGTATGAGGAGCTTCGGGAGGAAGGTGAAGCGTCATTCCTGCTTAAGCGATTCGCCGATCATCGGCTGGCGTTCACGGCGGAGGAGCTGGCGGCCCGCTATGGCCTGCCGCTCGGGCGCGCGCAGGAGGTCATCCGCGGCTGGCGGGACGAGCGTGCGGTCGAGGAAGCGCCGTTCGCCGAGCCTGGGCACGAGGAGCTGTGGACGAGCACCAAGGTGACCGGGCAGATGCTCCGGTTCACGATCCGCGAGTACCGGCGCGAGGCCGAGCGGGTGCCCGCCGACCGGCTGGCTCTGCTGCTGGCCGAGCGGCACGGGCTGCTGCCGGGACAGCGGGGCGAAGGGCCGGAAGGCTTGCGGGAAGCGATCGCACGGCTGCAGGGGCTGTTCCTGCCTGTCTCCCATTGGGAGACATATCTGTTTCCCGCGCGGATGGCCTCCTACCGGCGAGAGGATCTGGACTTACTGTGCGCTTCCGGCGAGGTGCTGTGGATCGGGCGCCGGGAGGAAGGAGACAAGGAGGGGCGGGTTGCTTTTTTTCTGGCGGAAGCGCGGGAGTTGTATGCGCCCTATCTCCGCCAGGCGGAGGCGCCGCGGTCCGAGACTGCCCATCCGGAGCTGCTTGCGCTGCTGCGGAGCCGCGGAGCGAGCTTCGTGACGGCGCTGAGCCGCGAGACGGGGCTGGTGCCGTCCGAGCTGACGATCCGGCTGCTTGACCTCGTGTGGGAAGGCCGGGCCGCGAACGACCAGTTCGCCCCGCTTCGCCCTCTCCCGAGAGGCGGAAGCGCCCGCTCGGCCCGCAACGCGCGGCTGCCGGCCGGTCTCGGCCGCTGGTATGCGCTGGAGGAGGGAGCGGCTGCCGGCTGGGACGAGGAGGCGTACGTCGTCACCTGGGCGCGTCATCTGCTCGAGCGGGACGGCGTGCTGACGCGAGAGGCGGCCAAGGACGCGCCTTATTCGTGGGAGACGCTCTCCGGCGTGCTGAAGCAGCTGGAGGAATGGGGCGTGGCGACGCGCGGCATGCTCGTCCAGGGCATCCAGGCGATGCAGTTCGCCTCCCGCGAGACGGTGGAGGCGCTTCGTTCGCCGGCACCACTGCTGGGCGAGGCCATTCTCCTCTCCGCGGTCGACCCGGCGAATCCTTACGGCGCTTCGGTGCCGTGGCCGCAGCGCAAAGGGGTTGCCTTTGCCCGGAAGCCGGGCAATTATCTCCTGCTGGCGGACGGCCGCTGGGTGCTCTGGATCGAGAATAACGGCCGGCGCATCACGGAGATGCACACGGCCGGGCAGGAGGAAGGCCGGGAGGCGGATCACCCGCGGCGGAGCGGGGAAGCCCAGCGGCGGCCGGAGCCGGGGATCTCCTGGCGGGAGCTGCTCCCGCCGATGCTCCGGCAGATGATGAGGCAGAACGGCCTCAAGAAGCTGGTCGTCGAGCAGTGGAATGGGCTCCGCGTGGAGCAGACGGAGGCGGCGGAGCTGCTCAAGGGGCTAGGCGCCGAGAAGGACGATACCCGGTACGTCATCTGGCCGAGCGCGCTCAAAGGATAGCCTCCGAGGACAGGAAACAGGGCGGAATAGCGTTTGCCGAGAATGGAAACGAGCGCTCAGGGCTGCGGAAGCATCCTACGGTGGCTGCCGGCCGTGGGGATAGGTGCAGCCGAGAGGCGAAGCTCAGACAATGGACAAAGGAGGGCAAGGGCCATGCGGACAAGGAAGACGGACCAACCCGGCATCTATCTCCTCACGGGCGTGATGGCAAGCGGAAAATCGACAGTCGCCCAGCTGCTGGCGGAGCGGTTCGGCCGTGGGGTGCATGTTCGGGGAGACGCCTTCCGCCGGATGATCGTCTCGGGCAGGGAGGAGATGCTGCCGGAACACTCGGAGGAAGCCGTTGCCCAGCTGCGGCTCCGTTACCGGATAGCGGCCGGCGCAGCAGAAGCCTACGCCCAGGAGGGCTTCGACGTCGTCCTCCAGGACGTCATCCTCGGCGCACATCTGGAGGAGGTTGTCCGTTCGATCCGGCATCGGCCTCTGTATGTGGTCGTGCTGGTGCCGGATGCATCGGCCGTGGCGAATCGGGAGGCGGCTCGAGGCAAGAAAGGCTACGGCCTGTGGACGGTCGAGATGCTGGATGACAAGCTTCGCCGGGAGACACCCCGCATCGGGATGTGGCTGGATACGACCGAGCAGACGCCGGAGGAGACCGTGGAAGCGATCCTCTCGCGTGCCGAGCGGGAAGCCCGGGTTTAGCGGGGGCGAGTTGGCAATGGAGGAACTGGCAGCTCCTTAGCGGGCTTTCCCCGTTTCGGGGCCTAAACCTTCTGCCTTGAAGCGCACATTCCAAAGAGCAGCGGAGCATCGTAATCCCGGAGCGAGCGAGGTCGCCCGTACCGGACCAGCTTCCTTTTGAACGGATGCCCTATCGGATTAGGGAATAGCCCTGCTCGAATGAAAACAAGAAGCAGGCAGCCGCCCGGGCGGCACCTAAAGCACGGCCGAGAAGGCCGTGTTTTTTTGTGCCGTAATGGGGGAAAGAATGCCGGCTCGGCTCCGGGAGGCAATAGCGGCTAAAGGCGAACACCCAACCCGCGAATGGCCGGATGCCCCAAAAATGGTTATTGACACCTTCTGCCGTGGTCATTATAGTTTAGTAACAGACAGGTAGACGACCGGTCTATAACTAGTCGGCTGCAAATCGGTTTCTCAGCTAAGTCGAGCGGGCGTTTGTTATGCCCGGCTTCGCAGGCGCCCATCCTGTCTCGCAAGGGGAGGGAGCTGGGGCGCAGGAGAGCCGATAACGGAGCAGCCGCGCAAGCGGCCTACTTTTGTAAGCGTTTAACCAGAAAGCTGGGAAGGAAATGGGGGATTCGGACTGCCATGAAATCGACAGAGGTTCAGCTGCAAGGAACCGCTCCGGCTGCCGGACGGGGGACCAAACTAAGGCGGAGGATGTGGCGGGAGCGGTATATTTACCTGCTGCTCTTGCCCGGGGTGCTTTACTACATCGTTTACCGTTATATCCCGATGGCGGGACTGGTCATCGCATTCCAGGACTTCAACCCGTTTAACGAGAGCCTCTGGGCGAACGAATGGGTCGGGTTCAAGTATTTTGCCAGAATCTTCGAGGACGCCGAGGTCATCAAGGTCATCTGGAACACGCTGCAGATCTCGTTCCTGCAGATTTTCATGGCGTTTCCGATCTCTATTATTCTGGCGCTCATGCTGAACGAGGTCCGAAACGAAACCTACAAGCGGATTGTGCAGTCGATGGTCTATCTGCCGCACTTCCTCTCCTGGGTCGTTGTGGCCGGCATCTTCGTTGTCTTCCTGCGGGGCGAAGGTTTGATCAACACGTTCCTGACCCAAAAGCTGCATTGGGAGGCGATTCCGTTCCTGACGGACCCGGCGCTGTTCAAGCCGGTCATCATCCTGCAGGTCATCTGGAAGGAATCCGGCTGGAGCACGATTCTGTTCCTGGCCGCTCTCGCGGGCGTCAACCCGGCGCTGTACGAAGCCGCCGTCATCGACGGTGCTAGCCGCTGGCGTCAGCTCTGGCACGTCACGCTGCCGGCGATCCGCAGCGTCATCGTCATTCTGTTCATTCTTCGTCTCGGCAACGTGCTGGATACCGGCTTCGAGCAGATCTTCCTGATGCTCAATCCGTTCAATACCGAATCGGGCAACGTGCTCGATACTTACGTCTACTTCAAGGGCATTCAGCAGGGCGACGTCAGCTTCGCCACCGCGGTCGGGATGTTCAAGGGCCTCGTCGGTCTCGTGCTGGTCATCCTGGCGAACCGGGCCGCCAAGCGGTTCGGCGAAGAAGGCCTATATTAGGGGGGAAGCAAGCGATGATCAAACGAACGATATCCGAGCGGCTCGCCGACGCCGTCAACGCCGTCCTGCTGCTTCTCATTGCGGCAACCATGCTGTTTCCGTTCCTGCACATCTTCGCGGTGTCCTTCTCTTCGCTGAAGGATGTGCTCGAGCGGGATCTGATCCTGTGGCCGCGCGAATGGGTGACCGACGCTTACTACACGATTCTGGCGTCCAAAAACTTCACCCGCTCGCTCGGCGTCACCGCCTACGTCACCATCGTGGGCACGCTGGTCAACCTGCTGTTCACGGCGACGATGGCGTATGCGCTCACGCGCAACGCGCTCGGCCAGCGGGTCATCCTGATGATGGTCATTTTCACGATTCTGTTCTCGGCCGGCATGATCCCGACTTATTTGATCGTGAAAGGGACGGGGCTCATCAACTCGCTGTGGGCGCTTATTCTTCCCGGGGCGATCAGCTCGTTCAACCTGATTGTGCTGCGCCAGTTTTTCCTTAGCATTCCGAGCGAGCTGAACGAGGCCGCGCTCATCGACGGTGCGAACGAGCTGAGAACTTTCTTCTCGATCATTCTGCCGCTGTCCAAACCATCTCTCGCCGCCTTCAGTCTGTTCTACGCGGTGGGACATTGGAACACGTACTTCGCCGGGATTCTGTATTTGAGCGACTCGTCCAAGTGGCCGATTCAGGTCATCCTGCGCCAGATTGTCATCGTGAACGAGCCGACAGCGGCGCTCGGCCAGGAGGTCATGCTGATGATGGAGAATCCGCCGCCTCCGATTACGATCCAGATGGCTGCGATTCTGCTCGCAACGCTCCCGATTCTGATCGTGTATCCGTTTCTGCAAAAGCACTTTGCCAAGGGGGTGATGCTGGGCTCGGTCAAGGGATAGCGTCCGGTCCATCGCCCGGCCGGCGGCATCGAACCAAACGGCAAGCTCGGCAACGAATAGGGAGGGGTAGCGGTATGAAAACAAAGAAACTAGTACTCGTGACGATGGCAGCGGCGATGACGCTGACGGCCTGCAGCACGGGAGGAGACAAAGGCAAGGATGGCGCGTCCGCGGGTCAGAGCCCGGCGGCAGGCCAAAGCCCGGCGGCAAGCGACAAAAAGCATGCAATCACGGGAATCACGTATGTCTTTGGCAATCCGGCGGCTGCGAACGGACCGGGCCAGAAGATGCTGAACGAGAAATTCAACGTGGATTACAAGGTGGAGAAGGTTCCGCAGGAAAACTTCGTGGAGAAGCTGACCGCCGTCGTCGCGGGCGGCGAAGCGCCCGATATGATCGGCTTCCGCCCGAACGACATGACGCTGTTCCAGAAGTGGGCGAAGCAGGGGGCGTTCCTGCCGATCGACGATGCGACGATCAACAAGTATCCGACGCTCAAGGCAGTGCCCAAGGAAGTATGGGACCAGTTCAAGGTCAACGGCAAAATCTACGGCATCCCGTCATGGGCACCGATCGAGGGCAACTCGTTCCTCATCCGCAAGGATTGGCTCGACAGCCTCGGCCTCAAGATGCCGACGAGCTACGAGGAGCTGAAGCAGGTTGCCATCGCCTTCACCAAGAACGACCCGGACAAGAACGGCAAGCAGGACACGTACGGCCTGGCGATGGGCCAGAATATCAACCCGGATTTCGCGATGGGACCTTACTGGCAGTACAATACCTGGTATCATAAGGACAAGGACGGCAACTTCATTCCCGGCATCATCTCCGACGGGCGCAAGGAGCTCATCCAGTTCTTTGCCGATCTGAACAAAGAGAAAGCGATTACACCGGACTTCGCCGTGCTGAACTGGGCCGATACGAACGCGCAGTTCTATTCGGGCAAAGCGGGCGTGTTCCTGGTCGCCCCTCGCGGCATGTCTCAGCCTTACATGGAAGGGCTGCTCAAGCTGAATCCGAACGCCGAATTCGCGGTGCTGGCGCCGTTCAAGCAGCCGGACGGCCAGCAGGGCTTCACCGCAGGCACAGGCTTCGCACGCTTCAACGCGCTGAACGCCAAGCTCGCGAAGGATCCCGACAAGCTGAACAAAGTACTGGAGATTCACGACTTCTCCCGCAAATTCTATCCGGCTGCCCAGCAGAGCGCGGCGAACAAGGACTTTGACTTTTTCTATGGCGGCGAGGGCGTCGGCTACAAGATGGAGAACGGCAAGCGGGTTACGCTCAAGCCGCAGGAAGGACTCGAACCGGCCGTTTACTTCCAGGACAACACAGCTTGGGTGCCTGCCGGAACCGATCCCGAGTTCGACAAGGCGTATACGGAGCCCAAGCTGATCCAGCTGACGAAGGATCTGATGGATCTGAACGGCAAAATGAAGCATTACTATCCGCCGAACTACGGTGTCATCTCGGAGACGGAGACGACGAAGGGCGCGGAACTGCTCACGTTCATGATGAACGAGCAGACGAAGATGATCGCCGGCCAGCGTCCGCTCTCGGACTGGGACGCGCTCGTACAGGAATACCTGAAGCGCGGCGGCTCTCAGATCATTAAGGAAATGAACGACGGCATCAAGGAACGCGGCTACAAGGATTTGGTCTGGAAGTAACAGAAACGCGGCGGAACGGATCGGGCGAATGCGCCCGATCTTGTTCTGTATCTAAGGAAGGCACGGGCGCAAGGCCCGCGGCAGACGGAGGGAGAGGAAGCATGAACGGCGAAGAGCAGTTTAGGCGCATCGGCGTGCCGGTGCGGGCGGACGAGACGAGGTCGGCGGCGGTCTGCCGGGACGGGGACGGTCGGGAACGAATCGTGCTCGTCGCCAGGGGGTACGCCCTGGTGGTGAATCCGGCGACGGGGACTTGCCGGCAGCTCGCGTTCGAGGAAGGCAAGAGCGAGTATCCGTATGCCGCCATGAGCGGGCGGGACGGCCGATTCTATACGGGCGCCGGCCCGCTTCTGGCGGTGCTCGATCCGTTCGGGGAGACGTTCGAGCACCGGCTGAAGCCGGCTCCCAGCGAAGAGATCGCGGGATTTGCGTTCACTGAGGACGGGGACGGAATCGTCTATGCGACGACGTATCCGAACGCACAGCTGCTGCGGCTCGATCCGCAGTCGGGAGACTGCCGCGTCCTCGGGCAGCTTGATCCCGAGCAGAAGTACGCGATGACGCTGGCGGCCGGACGGGACGGCTGGATCTACGCCGGTCTCGGGACGACCACGGCGGGGATCGCCGCTTACCGGCTCTCCGATGGCAAGGTCGCTACGCTTCGCGGTGACGACGGGCCGGTAAGGGGAAGCGGGCAGGTCCATGTCGGCGCGGACGGAGAAGTGTACGGCATGCTGCCGGGCGCCGACAGCGGCATGGAGGAGAGCGGGCCGGACGCGCCGCCCGTCCGCTGGTTCCGGCTGCGGGACGGACGGGCGGAGCCGGTCGAGGCGGCAAGCGTCCCCCCGTCGCTGTACAAGGGGACGGGCTACCGCAAGCTGCACCGGGAGCTTGGCGGCGGGCGGAGCCTCGTCGGCTACGAGCTGGCGGAAGGGGAGCTCGTCATCGAGGAGGCCGACGGCTCGCGCACGGTCGTGCCTCTCGTCTACGAGGGAAACGGCACGGCGCTGTCGCCGATGGCGGCCGGACCCGACGGCAGGCTGTACGGGACGTCGAACCATCCGCTGCACCTGTACCGTTACGACCCGCAGACGGACGAGCTGCGCAGCTTCGGCGGCAAGCTCGTCGAGCGGGGCGGGGGAGGCAACATCTGCGCTTATGCGGTGCAGGGGAGCTACCTGGCGGGTGCCGCCTATGCCGGCGGCACCTTGCATCTCCTCGATACCCGGCGCCCGCTTAGCGAGGAGCCCGGACCGGCGCGCAATCCCCAGCTCGTCTATGCGGACGAGCGCATCCACCGGCCGCGGTGCGCCCTGGCGCACCCGGACGGCGAGCACGTGCTGTACGGCGGCTTTCCGGGTTACGGCGCGGTGGGCGGTGCGGTCGGCGTGCTCCATGTACCGTCTCGGCACGTGACGGTGTACGAGCACGAGGAGCTCATAGAGCAGCAGAGCACGCTCTGCCTGGCCGCCCTGAGCGGCGGCGATGTCGCCGGGGGCACGAGCATCGAGACACCAGGTGGTGCGAGTCCGGCCGCCCGGGAGGCGGTGCTGTACCTGTTCGACTGGGCGAGCCGCCGCGTAATCGAGCGCTGGGTGCCCGTGCCTGGCGCCCGCGAGATCTCGCTGCTCGTCGCGGATGCGCGGGACCGGCTGTACGGGCTCACCTCGGACGCCGTGCTGTTCGTCTTCGAACCCGAGACGGGGACGGTTCTGCGCAAGCAGGACCTGTCGGCATGGGGCCGCGTCGTCCGTGACGGGCTCCTGCTGGCTGTCCGCCAGGGCAAGCCCGTCGTGCTCGGTCTGCTCAGCCGCGCGATTTTCTCCGTCGACCCGGAGACAGGGACGGCCGAGAAGGTCGTGGACCTGCCGCAGGAGGCGACCTGCGGCTTTGCAGACATCGATGGCGCGCTATATTATGGCAGCGGGGCCGAGCTGTGGCGGTATCAAGAGAAGGAGGATGCGCGATGACGTATCGATTAGCGGAACTGACGAAAGGCCGGTTGCCGAAGCTGCTGGAGGAGTCCGCGCCTGTCGAGGCATGGGAAGCAAAGCGCGAGAAGATTCTGGCCGAGTGGCTGGGCTTTCTCGGCAAGCCGCCGGCGGAGGGGCTCTATGAAGCGTCGGAAGGGGACGCCGGCTACGAGGTGCTGGAGGAGGCGGCCGAGGAGGACCACCGCCGGCTGAGCATCCGGTACGCCACCCGGGACGGCGACCAGGTAACCGCGCTGCTGCTCCTGCCGCTCGGGCGGGAGGGCAAGCGCCCGGCGGTGCTGGCGCTGCACCCGACCTCGCCCGAGGGCAAGGAGGACGTCGCGCTGGCCTCCGGCAGGGAGAACCGCCGCTACGGGCTCGAGCTCGTGTCGCGCGGCTATATCGTGCTGGCGCCCGATACGATCACGGCCGGCGAGCGGGTGTACCCCGGCTCGGAGCCCTATCAGACGGCTCCGTTCTACGAGCAGCACCCGGAGTGGACCGCTGTCGGCAAAATGCTCGCCGATCATATCCGGGCCGTCGACCTGCTGGCCGCGCTGCCGGATGCGGATGCCAGCCGGATCGGCGCGATCGGCCACTCCCTCGGCGGCTACAACGGCTGGTTTCTCGCCGGGCTGGACCGGCGGGTTCGCGTGGTCGTGTCGAGCTGCGGCTTCAGCTCGTTCGCCGGCGATCCCGACCCGAACCGGTGGGGGCAGCGGGACTGGTTCTCCCACTTTCCCCAGCTCACCGCCATGCTGGAGCGGGGCGAGGTGCCGTTCGAATGGCACGAGATCGCGGCGCTGGCGCTGCCGACCCCGCTGTTCCTGTGGAGCGGCATCCGCGACCGGATCTTCCCGAACTGGGAGGGGATCGCCGAGGCGATGACCGAGCTGGACGCTCTGTATCAGGCGGAGGCAGAGCCCGGCTCCTTCGAATTTTGGATGGGTCCGGCAGGACACGATTTTCCTTCTCGAGCGCGTGAGCTCGCCTACTCCTTTCTGGATCGGCACCTGCAGCCACCGCTCTGCCAAGGATAGGAAGCTGTGGTATACTATACAATTATGTATAGCTAGGGGCGGTTGACTTGCTGAAAAAAAGGACGGATTTCGACGATCGCTACGAGCGGTGCCGGCAGGACATCCGGAGCCAGATTACCGGAATGACCCTGCAGCCCGGCGATTTTTTGCTGTCGGAGATCACGCTGAGCAAGCTGTACAATATGAGCCGGGACTCGGTGCGCAAGGTGCTGGCTGAGCTGGAGAACGAAGGGCTGATCGAGAAAATCCCCGGCAAAGGCAACCGGATTCGGGAGCCGGAGTATTGGAAGGAGCAGACGGCACTGAAGCTCGTTTGCTTCGGCGATTCCTACGAGAAGCCGATTCTCGAGCGGCTGATCACCGTGTTCGAGCGGGACAACCCGGATATCCGGATCACCCTCTCCTTGGTATCGGAGAACGGCTATGCGGAATATCTGTCGGAGAAGCTCCGGGATGGGGATGCGCACGACCTAATGGTCATCTCTGATCTGCATTACCGTTATTTTGCTGACGCGGGGCTGCTGGACGAGCTGCTGCCGAGCGAGCGGAGCGAGTGGTCGGACGGGGACGAGCTCTACCCCGAGGCGATGCGGCTGTTCGAGGAAGGGGAGCTGCTGCGGGCCATTCCGTTCGTTTTTTCTCCTGTCGTGTACGTCGTGAACAAAAAGCTCGTACCGAATGCCGCCGAATGGCAGGTCCGGAATTGGGACGAGTTGCTTGCCTTCGCGAGGAGACATACGATCCGGGAGGACGGGCAGACCGTACGGCAGTACGGCTTCGGCTTCACGATCACGAACAACCGCTGGCCCCAGTTTCTCCTGCAGAACGGCGGAGGCGTCTACGACCGGGAGGGCCGCTCGCTCTTTAGCAGCCCCGAGACGGTCGAGGCGTTCGGCTACTGCCTCGATCTGATGTTCCAGCAGGAGGTGTCGCCGGCCTCCATCTACGGGGGAACGCGGATCGTCGAGGACCTGTTCATGGCAGACAAGGTCGCCATGATCATCGGCACGTATCACTTCATGAACGAATTCGGGGCGCACTTCCGGGACTGGGACGTCGTGCCGGTCGTGCCCGGCAACAAACGCCCGGCTACGCTCCTGATCGGCGGCGCACTGGCGGTGAGCGCCCGCTCTCCCAACGCGGCGGCGGCCAAGCGGTTCATCCGTTTCGTGACCGGGACCTACGCACAGGAGCAGCTCAAGCGGCACGGCTGCACCATCCCGGTGCGACGCCGGGTGGCGGAAGACCGGACGCTGTTCAATCCGGCGCTTCATCCGGAGCATTATCACGCCTTCGTCGACATGCTCCCTTATTCGTATGCGATTCGGGATCTCGGAATCGGACAGGGGCTGCTGGATGAGATGCAGAAGCGGCTGGTGCTCATGTGGATGAAGATGGAGCAGCCGGAGGAAGCCGTGAAGCGGATCGAGAAGGAGCTGCTGCCGGGCTCCGCACAGGTGCGGAAGAAGGAATAGAACGGAGCGAAACGGCAGGACGGCCCGCTAGTGACCGTACAGGCGGCTCTCTATCTCGGCATTCCAGATCAGAACCGCCATGAGGAGGCAAAAGAGGACCATGACGAGAAGGCTGACGCCGGCCCAGCGCGTCAGTCTGGCGAGCTTGCCGCCGGGCCGTGCCGGGCGGGAACGAACGAGCAGCCAGCCGGAAGCGAGTATGAGGGCGACGAGTAGTAGGGCCTGTCCATAACCGGCCATGGAACACCTCCTTGGGTTTGCTATTCCCCACTTTACCAGATGTTTTCTATTTTGTATAAAATAGAGAGATAGAAACCCCATTGCCTATGATCACGGGTGCGAAGGATATCTTCTTCCGGCCCTGCTCTGCTGCCCGCCGCGCAGGCCGTCATTCCGAATTTGACGGGCACGCACCTTCAGGAGAGCGGGCATTTCCGACCGCCGGAAGCGCTGCGCAGCATGAACAAGGAGATCAAGCGCTTCCTCGCAAGCCACTATGATGCCTAAGGAGGCCGGCCGGCAACGGCCGGCTTTTTTTGGCAGGGAGAGCATAGGCTAGGAGGAATCTTCCTGCGAGGATGTGTGAAGCATGAATGAGCGCGAGCGGGGCCCGTTCGGCAAACCGCCTAATTTTCTCCTGATCCTGGTCGACGAGGAGCGGTATCCTCCCGTGTACGAGAGCGAGGAGCTGCAGGCTTGGCGCCGGCAGGCTCTCCCGGCCCACGAGCGGCTGAAAGAGCATGCGGTCCAGTTTAACCGGCATACGATCGGCAGTGCGGCCTGCTGTCCGAGCCGGGCTACGCTTCTGACCGGGCAGTATCCTTCGCTGCATGGCGTCAGCCAGACGAACGGCGTTGCCAAGGAAGCGTTCGATTCGGATATGTTCTGGCTTGGCCGGAATACCGTGCCTACCATGGGGCATTATTTTCGCGAGGCGGGGTACCAGACGTATTACAAAGGCAAGTGGCACGTCACCCAAGCCGATCTGGTAACGCCGGGGACGCATCACAGCGTGCCCAGCTACCATCCGCTGACGGGAGTGCCGGACCCAGCTCGCGAGGCGCTGTACCGGCAGGCCGATCCGCTCGATCCCTACGGCTTCTCAAGCTGGATCGGTCCGGAGCCGCACGGGAAAAACCCGCGCAACTCGGGCTCCTCCGCCGCGATCGGGCTAAGCGGACGCGACGAGGTGTATGGGGCCGAGGCGGTGGAGCTCCTCGAGACGCTGGACCGAGAGAGCCGGCACAACGACAGCGCCAAGCCGTGGCTCGTCGTCGCCTCCTTCGTGAACCCGCACGACATCGTGCTGTACGGCTCGTTGACGGAGCGTCTGCCCGTCTTCCGGTTCGCCGTAGACCCGATGCCGCCGGTTCCTCCGCCACCGACCGAGGGCGAGACGTTGGCGACCAAGCCGCGCTGCCAGGCCAGCTACCGGCGCATCTATCCCCGGGCTCTCCAGCCCATCGGCAACCGGGCGCATTACCGCCAGCTGTACTACCAGCTCCAAAAGGAGGCGGACCGGCAGATGCTCCGGGTGCTGGACGCTCTGGACCGGTCCTCCTTCCGGGACGACACGATTGTTCTGTTCACCTCGGATCACGGTGAGCTGCTCGGGGCGCACGGAGGCCTCCATCAGAAATTTTACTGCGCTTATGAAGAGATGCTGCACGTCCCGTTCGTCATTCAGAACAAACGGCTCTTCCCGGAGCGGATGCGGGTCGATGCCCTGACGAGCCACGTCGATCTGCTGCCGACGATGCTTGGTCTGGCAGGCGCGGATGCCGCCGCGATTCGGCGCCGGCTGAGCGCAAGCTTCACGGAAGCCTATCCGCTCGTCGGACGCGATCTGTCGCCCCTTCTTATGGGTAGCGGAGAGGCGGACACTCTTCCTCGCGAGGAGCCCGTCTATTATATGAGCGATGACGACGTGACGCGAGGGCAGCATCAGGTCAGCCCGCTCGGCTGGCCGTATCCGTCCGTCTGCCAGCCGAATCATATTGAAACCGTGCTCGCCGCAATCGGGGAAGGAGACGCCCGGGAACTATGGAAGTATTCCCGGTACTTCGACAATCCCCGGTTCTGGATGGATCCGGGCAGCGGGGAAGTCGAGAGCTGTTCGGCAGAGGAGCCGGCATACGGCTGGCCGGCCCGGCCCCCGGATCGGGTCAAAACAGTACCGGCGCCCGAGGAATACGAGCTATACAACTTGACGGCGGATCCGCTGGAAACGCACAATCTGGCGCATCCTGCGCTCGCAACCGAGCGTTCGCGGAGCATGCAGGCTTACATGGCGGCGCTGCTCGAAGACCAGCGAAAGCGAAAACGGCTCGAGCCCAGTCTCCGCTAGGGAGAAGCGGCGGGGGCTGAACGGCGAAGCCTTTGCATAAGGGAGGGGAAAGGGATGAGAAATCAATCAGCGGAACGAGGAAGCGGAGGGCCGAGACAGCCTATTGGGGAACGTCGCAATCCTTTGGTTTTGAAGAACCGTTCCTGGTCCCGCTTCCTGTCATACGCGGCGGAGAAGCTTACGGGAGCGGGCTTCGCCTCGTCCCTCTTTTTTCTTATTCTCTTTCAGCTGGGCGGCTTCGATCTCTATGCGTTCGGGGAAGGGCTATCCAATCTGCGTGTCTGGGGCATGTTTTACGTCTATGGTAATCGTCTGCTCGGCGGCGGCCGATCTGCTCACGGTCAAGCTGCTTCGGTACAGGCGGGTGTGGAGAGCGGTTCTTCACACCGTGGCGGGCTATGCCTTCTTTAACGTCTTGGAACGAGACGAATACACTGTCTTGGCCGGAATAATCGGTGCACTGTGCGCCCTTCTGTTTTACGCAGGAACCTTGTTGGTGCAAGGGCCGAGACGCGTGTTCCTCCTGTTCGGGCTCGTGCTTCCGCTCTCCCTCTTTCTTCTGGGGAAAGGGAACTTTACGCAAAAGCGCGGCTGGTCCGAAACCCGCGAGGCGACGTCCCTCTCCGCAAGCTTCCAGCAGTTTCACGGCCGGCATGAGATTCCGGTCGCCGCACGGGAAGGGGAACTGCTTGAGTTCGCCGTCACCTTTGCTATATCGTCCGGCGGCTACGGCTATCACGTCATGGACGAGCAGGGACGACTCGTCGGCATGAACGAAAGCGGCGGCCGGCACATCGTAAAGATCGGGAAGCCGGGCATCTATCGCATCACGATAACAGGAGACCGAGCGGAGGGCGGCTTCCGCGTAGAGTGGAGCCTGGAGGAGGCTCCGAACGGGTAGAATACCGGGAGTCATGTTTTGATTTTTGTATAATAGATATGTGGAATTCGTTAGGGGGACGGTCATCATGAAAAGTATAGCTGTATTTTGTGGTTCCAGTGCTGGAGCATCGAATGTGTACATAGAACATGCCATACGTTTTGGTAAAGAACTTGCGAAACGGGATCTTACCCTTGTTTACGGGGGAGCAAGTGTTGGTGTTATGGGAGCCGTTGCGGATGCTGTCTTAGAGGAAGGTGGACAAGTCATTGGCATTATGCCTGGTTTCCTAGAGCAGAGAGAAATATCGCATAAAGGATTATCCAGGCTGATCGTTGTTGACTCTATGCATGAGAGAAAGGCTACAATGGCAGAGCTTGCAGATGGCTTTGTCGCTTTACCGGGTGGGCCGGGAACATTAGAAGAATTCTTCGAAATATTTACATGGGCTCAATTAGGACTTCATCAAAAACCCTGTGGTCTTCTAAACATTAATCATTACTTTGATCCTCTTGTGGAGCTGTTCAACCATATGACAAAGGAACAATTTCTGCACGAAAAGTACCTATCTATGGCAATTGTAGAGATGGAACCCAATCGGCTGCTTGAACAATTTGCTTCTTATGAACCACCGACCGTAAAAACTTATCTTAAGGAAAACCAGACTTAAGCTCTTCCCTAAAAAACGGAGCTCCGCGGTGCAACGAAGTAGATGGATGGCTAACAGATATTAGAGTTGAAGAAACCGCCCTCATAGGGGCGGTTTATTTGGTTACCAGATAGCTCATGAGCTTCGAAACTCGGGTAGCTGGCCGCCCCGCCTTATCCGGCGCCGTACTTGGCAAGATACAGCGGATAGGAGTGAAGATGAACGGCCTTGGCCCTCTGCTGGGTGGCGTCCCGATGCTCCGGCACCTGCTCCGCCTCGACATAGTCGGCCAGCACGTCGAGGACGTCGTCGAACAGCTTCGCGCGAAAATAAAGGTCCAATCGCTGGACGGTCGCAGCCTCTGCCTCTGCCAGCACGTGCTCTCTCCACTTGGGCCATGCCGGCTCCTGGGTCAGCGGCCAAAGCAGGACGGAATAGTCCATCGCCGCGTCGCCCCGGCCGGACAGGTCGTCCCAGTCGATGATCCGGAAGCGTTCCATGCCCGAGGTCAGTACGTTGTTGCCGTTCAGATCGTTATGCACCACGTCGCCAGCTGGGAGGAGGAAGGCAGGAGTTTGCCGGACCGTCTCGTTCAGCCTCTCTATTTCTTCTCCAAACCACATGATCGTCTCATCGGACACGAAATCTCTAAGCAGCTCGCGCGACTCGACGATTCCGTCGAGATCCTCCCGAAATCGGGATAGGTATTCATCTTCGAATGCCTCTGCATAGGTGCGAGTCTCATTCTGAGGCAGCATGGCGTGAAGACGGTTGTCGCGATGAAGCTTTGCGGCGGTCTCCAGAACGCCTGACAGCACGACCTCGGGATAATGCGCGTCCGCAAGCGAGACGGCATCCTCGATATATTCGAACACAAGGCCGTACGGATACCCAGGCACGATCTCAGTGTCTATCTCAGCGACAAGCCTGGGCGCCGTGTAATGCTCCGTAAGATAATCGCTAATGCTTGCCCATTGCCGCAGTCGTTCCGCTTTTCTAGGCGGTGCCAGTTTGACGTGAAGCCGCGTGCGGCCGTCCGTCAAACAGATGGACAAGTTGCCGAAGCCTCCGGGGTTATAGAGATAGGACGACCGGATGGTATTCGGCGCTAGCCCAATCGCCTGGGCATTCTCTTCCGCCCATTCCGCAATCAAACGCTCTGCTAGGTTTATCTCCATGTCCCACCCCTGCTTCCTCGCGCATGTCGTTCTATACCGGATAGTTTAGCATGGACCCAATGATCGTCATAGGTGCGTAAACTAAGGCAGGATAGGAACGCTGCTGACCGAGAGGAATAGCGAGGAGAGATTACGGGAGTTCAAAGCTGTCGGCTTGATCCGGCAGCTTATTTAGCTTTGGGTTACAGAACAACTAACTATACACTTTTTCTTTTCCAATAACGATATATGTTCTTGTCCCCCTCCGACGAGGGCAGAAGACGTCGGAGGAGGACAAGCTTTTTCCGCAAGAGAGTACACTTGGAACTTTTATTTTGAACCTCAGGATGGGTATATATATCTAATCGAAACACACACATTCCGGTTCCTAAATCCCATGAATATGTTAGATAGTAGGAATAAAGTTCTATAAAAAGTCGAATAAACACCAATTTATGGCTTGAAAAGTAACGTTTTGTCATGTAATATGTGGAAGGAATGACGAAAAATGTCGATTACGTACTCATAATTTGTCGAACTGTCGATTCTATTAAACAGTTTACCAATCTTTCAAAAGCAAAGGAGATTTGATCAATCACATACTGGAATTAACATTTGCTGAATGCTGGATCAAATCGTTTGAAAATCACAAAGCTGGTTTTTGTCAGAAGTTTTTATTGAACCAAAATTGAAAAAGGCAAACTTATTGAAAGATAAGGTCGCAAAACCACGGGTCTAAAGCGCTACTGCCACGACAGCCGGGTTACCAATTGGGGAAATCGAATGCTCCTTTTCCACTAAAGGGGTATTTTTTTATGTCTCATGACCTTAGGAATATCAAATTAGAAGAATGAGGAGCTTGAAACCATTGAAACTGACTGTAAAAAATCGTTTGATTGCGTCTTTCCTGGTAATTCTTATCTTGCCGTGTGTCACGATCGGCTGGTTTTCCTATCAAAAGGCAAAATCTGCGGTAATTGATCAGATTATGGATAGCGCAACCGAGAATGTGCAGTATGTAAACAATCAAATTACTGATCTGATCACCTCGAGTTTGGCTGATATGGACTATTTTGCAAAACAGACCAGCGGAATGATGACCGATGATTCGGGCAGCGCTAAAATCCAAAACGTGCTGGATGCCTATAAGGCAGTCAGCTCCGAATACGAGTCCGTATATTATGGAATGAACAATGGTTTGTTTATTAATTCCCCTGTCCAGAAGATGGATGGATTTGATCCTACCAAGCGGCCTTGGTACACGAAAGCGATGAGTAATAAGGGGAATGCGATTGTGGACGATCCAATCGTTTCGGTGGGGACGGGCCATGTCGTGGTGAACATAGCAAAAGCAAGCGATGACGGCTTGGGAGTAGTCGGCGGGTCGCTCGATTTGGCTAAGCTTTCTCAGCAAGTGGCCGGCTTCACAATCGGACAGAAGGGCTACGTAACTGTCATGGATAAGGACCGCAAGTATATTGTCCATCCTACGATTGCCGCGGGTACCGAAAATAAAGAGTCGTTTGTGCCAAAATTTTATGAGAAGGACTCCGGTACGCTCGATTACGTATTTCAAGGTCTAAACAAGCGGGCGGTATATGCTACCAACCAACTGACCGGGTGGAAAATTGTCGGCGGCATTGAAATGTCCGAAATTTCGAGTGCAACCCAAGGAATTCTTTATACGACTATCGTTGTGATTGTAGTTGCGATTTTGATCGGCATTCTGCTCGTCACTTGGATTGTCCGAACGATAACGGTACCTCTTCAAGCATTAACGAAAACGACGGAAAAAATCGCCGGGGGAGACTTGACGGAAGAGGTGGCCATCCGTTCTAATGACGAGCTGGGGCAGCTATCGGCCTCCGTCAACAAAATGGTTGTCAGCTTACGTGAATTAATCGGCGGCATAATGAGTTCCTCCCATAGTGTTGCCGCTGCATCGGAACAAATTTCCTCTACGACGGAAGAGATTGCAGGCGGAAGCACGACGCAAGCGCAGGCGGCGCAGTATATGCAGGAGCTGTTCAGCGAATTGTCGGCAGCCATTAATTCCGTTGCGGAGAACGCGGAGGAAGCGGCAGAGTTAGCAGCCAAAACCACTTCCATCGCCCAAGACGGAGGAATCATTGTCTCAAAATCCGTACAAAGCATGAATCAAGTAAATCTGCAGATGTCGCACTTAAAGGAAGACTCCAACAAAATCGGAGAAATTATTGAAGTGATCGACGATATTGCCGAGCAAACGAATTTGCTGGCGCTGAATGCCGCCATTGAAGCTGCGCGTGCCGGAGAACAAGGAAGAGGCTTTGCAGTTGTGGCCGACGAAGTGCGGAAACTGGCCGAGCGCAGCGGTACGGCAACCAAGGAAATCACCCTGATTATTAAAGGAATGCAGGAAAACACCTATAAGAGTGTTGCGGCCGTATCCGACGGGGTCCATCAGACGCAAGAGACAGGAGAAGCTTTTGCAAGAATTATTGAGATGATTAACGACACGGAGCGGAAAGTCGGAGAGATTGCTGCCGCAAGTGAAGAGCAAGCCGCCCAGTCTAACGAAGTGATGCATTCCATTGAAAGCATTTCGTCCGCAAGTCAAGAAGCGGCCGCAGCAGCAGAGGAGACTGCGGCTACCTCGCAATCGCTCGCGCAGCTTGCCGAAGGCTTGAACGAGGCTGTCTCCATTTTTAAAGTAAAATAAGAATGAGTCCGCCGGCAGGGGTAAATTTCAAATTGTCTTAAGGGGAGAGTACGACCATGCGGACAGCAACAGAGCGGGAGCAGTATATAGAGTGTGGCATTGGAGATGAAAAATACGGCATTCCTATTCAAGACATTCATGAAATTATAAAGATGCAGGAGATCACTCGTATCCCGAACGTGATGCCCTATGTCAAAGGCGTGATTAACCTTCGGGGGAAGATTGTCCCGGTCGTCAGCCTGCGTCATATATTTCGATTATCCGAAGAGGAGTATTCCAAAACGACGCGCATTATAGTGATCCATCATCAGGAGGATACAGTCGGGATTATCGTGGACCGGGTGAACAAAGTGACCACCTTCTCGGATATTCAGCCTCCTCCAGACCGCGTTGGCGGAGTGTCCGGCAGTTTTCTTGTCGGGATTGGCTTAACGGGTCATGATCTGGTCGGCATTTTGAAACTAGACCAAGTGCTGCTTCATGAATAGGTGTAGAATGTGCCATTAAACTCACATTAGACTAGTTAAATAAGTTGATTTTTGGTTACCTTGTCACATAAACTTTCTAGTAGAGCGATCTCCTAGATGGGCTTCTGAGGCCATAACCTCCTGCGCACCCATCATACCGAGGCGCTCTTCTTTTTCTTTAGACCACAGGAAGGCCTCTATAGCATGCTATCGCGCAGGTCTAATCCCTGATGAAGAGCTCATGCCATGAAAATCGTCCCGATGTCACGAATCAGCACCCTGCCTTGTTATATATGCAAAACGTTAAGGAGCTGAGGAAGGATGAACGAATTGACATGTCTCATTATCGGCGGCGGTCATGTAGGGCTTGGGGCGCTCAAAGCAATAAAGGAAGCGACCGGGGGAATGGCGAACGGACGGCGGATTCGGTTCGTTCTGCTCGACAAGCAGCCCGGTCATGTGCGCAAGGTGTTGTTGTTCCGACCGGCCGTGAGCGGGGAAGAAATTATGCTCCCCTGGACGCATTGGTTTCCGGAAGGAGTCGAATTCGTGCAAGGGACGGTTACGTCCGTGGACAGCGGGACGAAACAAATTCGATATACGGACGCGCAAGGAAAGGATGCTCGAATCGGTTATGACCTTTTGGTCATGGCAGTCGGCAGCATCGTTCGCCGAGCGGATCCCGAGCAGGGCGGCATTAACTTGACCGACCCTCAAGCCGCGGCAGATATCCGAGAGCGCTGGCGCGCCAACCTGCGGCAAGCGGCCATCGAGACGAACCCTGAGGAGAAGAAGCGTCTGATGACCATCGCGGTGGCGGGAGCGGGGATCAGCGGCATCGGGACATCCGCTGAGCTGGCGTTTGCCATGCGCGAGGAGCCGTCGACGCTAGGTCTGAATCCGTCCGATCTCATTATCTATTTACTGAGCGCACAGGATCGGCTGTTCCTGGAAGGACCAGAAAAAGTCGGCCGTAAATTGAACGAAATACTCGGTGAATGCGGGGTGACGGTGCTTTACAACTGCAAGGCCATGCGGGAGGAAGCAGGAGTGGTGACGCTCAGCAGCGGCGATAACCTGAAGGTTGGCCTCTGTATTTGGACGATCGGTCTGATACCGAATCCAGCCCTTCGCACCATGGGCTTGCCTCTGACTCCGGAGGGCCAAGTGCTGGTGGACGAATGCTACCGGGTCAAAGGGGCGCCGGGCGTATACAGCATTGGCGACTGCGCAAGAGTCATCGATCCCGGAACCGGCAGGGCGGATCAGATGACGTGCAAAGAAGGCGGGATGCAGGCGGCTCGACTGGGCAAAGTGGTGATAGCCGATCTGGAGGGCCGTCCCGCGCCGAGCCACAAAGAAGTGATGGATGCCTTTTGCATCGGGCTGGGGGAGAATCGCGGTTTGGTATGGGCGCGCAAATGGGGACTTGATTTCATCCTAACAGGAAAGCTTGCATGGAAAACGAAGAAGCTGGCATGGGAGTTAGCCAGCTCGCTTCGATAGTAACAAAACGAGAAGACGGCGATCTCTAACAGCCAGAAAAAGGTGAGACGACCGATGGAGGAACTGTACGATCAATATAGGGCACTGCTGTTTACGCTGGCGTATCAAATGACAGGATCAGCGGCGGATGCGGAAGATGCAGTGCAGGACGTATTCGTCAAAGCGTGCGATGTCCATCCCGAACGTTTGGAGGAGCCTAAAGCCTATCTGTGCAAAATGGTCACCAACCACTGCATCAATCTGCAGAAGTCGGCGCGGAAGAGGAGAGAAGTATATACCGGTCCGTGGCTCCCCGAACCGATTCGAACGCCGGAGGCGGATTCGCTCGAGACAACGGTCGTCCGCCGCGATCTGCTGTCTTATGCCATGCTCGTCCTGTTGGAAAGGCTGACGCCGACAGAGAGAGCCGTGTTCGTCCTGCGGGAGGCGCTGGGCTTCGACTATTCGGAACTAGCGGAACTGCTCGGCAAGACAGAGACGAATTGCCGCAAACTGATGAGCCGGGCGAAAAGCAAGATGGGACTATCCGAGGAGGAGCAAGTCACGGCCAAGGCGGTCGAGATGGAGTGGATGAACCGGTTCGTGGCCTCCCTTGAGCAGGGCGACTTCGAGCATGTCCTGTCCCTCCTGACCGAAGATGTCATGCTCGTCTCCGACGGAGGCGGCAAAGTGACGGCGTTCAAGCATCCGGTACAAACACGTCATCTTGTGGCCCGAGTCCTGCTCAATGGGTTCAAGAGCTTTGGGGCTGATTCCCAGGAGAGTCTTCCTATCGAGTTTGTCCCTACGAATGGCGAGACCGGCATCCTGCTCCGTTCGGGGAACGAAACCATAACCGCGATCTTATTTCAGCTTCGAGACGGGAAGCTTGCCAGAATCTACTTCGTACGAAACCCGGATAAGCTTACCCGGGTTTAGGGAAGGTTCGTGGGAACGGATTAACCAGAGACCGGAGAGACGACGATTTCCGTGGTCACAGTCCTCACAACCATGGTATGCTAGAGAATAGAGAGTTCATCGTGACCAAGGGCGTCCCATCAGGGACGCCCTTATATGCCAAGAACAACAGTGGCTTACCCCAATCTAGTTCATTTGTTCACATAGAAAAGAGGATTTCCAATGGCGAAGTGGGATAACATGCTGTCCATGCTGTGGATGCTGCGATCCGGAAGGAAGCTCACCGCCGCGCAAATCGCGGACAGTCTGGAAATCAGCGTCCGCACCGTGTACCGGTATCTCGACGCATTAAGCGCCAGCGGCGTGCCGGTCGTCGCGGAATCGGGGCATGACGGCGGCATTCGCATTCTGGAAACGTTCAAGGAGACGCCATTGTTCTTCCAATCCGTAGAGCTCAAGGCGCTTCTGGACGCTTATAAATTCGCACAAGGCGCCGGCTATCCGTATACGGGGGAGCTCGAGAGCGCCCTCAAAAAGGTGGAGAACGGGCTGCACGAAGAGCAGCGCCAAGACCTGTCCGACCGGACAAGCGCCCTGGATGTCATATCTCCGGCGCGCCCGCCCTCCGTCGTACCGCTGCTGCGAGATTTGGAGCAGGCGGCAAAGGAGGGGCAAACGGTCCGTATCGCCTATCGCAAAAGGGATGCAGAGCCGGCCGAACGCGAAATCGATCCGTACGGGCTCGCTTACGACCGAAACGTCTGGTACACTGTCGCGTTCTGCCATCGGTCGCAGGCGGTGCGGACGTTCCGCGTCGATCGGATCGCCCGGCTGGAGCCGACCGAAGGACGGTTCGAGACGCCGGAGCGTTTCTCCGCGTCCGCTTATTTTCGCGAGCAGTCCAAGCAGGGGCGGGAGGCGGAGGGACCGCTGACGGTCATCCGTATCGAGGGGGAGCCCGACACGCTGGACGCGGTTTGCGGCCATTGGCATCTGCGCCACTATTTAACGGAACGGACCGACCGGGAAGCGCGGTTTCTGCTCGACATCCCAACCATGAACAAGTACCTGCCCCGGCATCTATTAACGTTCGGCACGGCTATTCGCATTCTTGAGCCGGTGGAGCTGAGGCGCATGATTCGGGAGCTGGCCCGCGGAATCGCGAACCAATACATAGACGAATCGGACTGATCTTCGCTGACAGCGATTGTCAGCGAACCTGGTATACGATAGAGACAAGGCTGACACAGCTAAGAAGACGAATCAAGGAAAAGGGGGATTTCCCTATGCCACATCCGTATCAAATGTACGACTACCATGTTTGGGCGAACGACCGGCTGTTCGCCCATCTGGAGCAGCTTCCGGAGGAGGCGTTCCACGCAGAAGTGACAAGCGTGTTCCCGTCGGTGTCGCAAACGCTGGCGCATCTGTACTTGTTTGATCGGCTCTATCTGGCCGTGCTCGAGGAATTGCCGAACGAAGAGATTTTTCCGAAGATGCCGGCTTGGAGAGAGGAAGCGCAAGGTAGAACCGTGGACGATATGCGGCGGCTGTTCGCCGGCGCCGCCGAATCGTTCCGTGAGCTGCTGCAGCGTACGCCCGACCCGGATAAGGCGATGACGATTGAGCACCCCACATACGGGAGTCTCGATACTCAGTTCTCCGCCATCCTGATGCACGTGGTCAACCACGGGACGTATCATCGCGGCAATGTGACCGCGATGCTGAGGCAGCAAGGGTATGCCGGAGTTCCGACCGATTATCTGTTCTTTTTGCTGGACCGGCAGCAAGGTTAGCGGTCACGGCTGGCAAGGGCAGGCCCGTAGGGGCCTGCCTTTTTTTCTGCAGAATAGCTCCGTCTCCAAAGAAAGAGTCTTGATCAAAGGTTTTTTATATAGAAAACCAGATAGATAGTTCCTGCCGCATCTTGTATGTTATAGTATACATATGAATGTTATAACGAACGATTATTCCCTATTATGGAGGGCAGTATGCACCCTATCAACCTGAGTATTGGCCGGAACCTATCCCGCATCCGCAAAGAGAGGAATCTTAGCTTGGATAAAGTTTCGGAACGAACAGGGGTAAGCAAGGCGATGTTGGGACAAATCGAGAGGGGGGACTCCAATCCGACCGTGACCACCCTTTGGAAAATTGCTAACGGCCTGCACGTCTCCTTTTCCTCCCTTATGAAAGAAGAAGCGCCGTCCGTGTCGATCGTTTCAAAAGACAAGGAAGAGCCCCTCTCGGAGAATGAGGGGAAATATCGGGTTTATTCGCTGTTTCCGTTTCATGTTAAAAAACAGTTTGAAGTGTTCGCGGTCGAGCTGGACCCGGAATGCACCCATGAAGCGGAGGCTCATCATGCGGGAGTCGAAGAATACATTATGGTTTGCGAAGGCACGTTAGAGGTTTTCATCGATCAAGAAGCCTATGTAGTCAAGCAAGATGATTCGATACATTTTGAGGCAGACAGGCCCCATGTCTATCGGAATTCCGGATCGTCTACGGTCAAATGCTTCATGATCATCCATTATCCAAGCTAAGAGCGAACCGAGAATCAAGACACAGACAACGATGGAGAGGATCAATGGTGCAAGAGCTTGAGCAATTCGACGTAACAAAAGATAGGATTCAAGTAAGGGAAGAGAGCTTCCTGCAAGGAGTCAAAGACTGCGTGCCGACGTTGCTCGGCTACTTGAGCATTGGTTTTGCTGCCGGTGTGGTGGAGAAAACATCCGGATTAAGCCTAATGGAAATCACGCTCATGAGTGTGCTTCTCTATGCGGGCTCCGCTCAATTTATCGTAGCTGGCATGATCGCGGCTCATGGCTCGGCCGCTTCTATTGTGTTTACTATTTTCTTTGTTAATCTGCGCCACCTACTGCTGAGCGCGGCCTTATCCCCTTATTTCCGTCATCTGACTCCTCTCAAAAACGTATTGGTAGGGTCTCTGCTGACGGATGAGACCTTTGGTGTGGCTATCAATCAGACCGCAAAAACGAAACGAATCAGCGAAAGATGGATGCATGGTCTGAATGTGACAGCTTATTTAAATTGGATTGCCGCCAATATAGCGGGAGCCTTTTTCGGCCAATGGATAACCGATCCTGAAAAGTTCGGCCTGGATTTTGCCCTGCCGGCCATGTTTATCGGCTTGTTGGTTCTCCTGATGGCGAGCCGGAGGAAGCTCGCTGTTGATCTTGTCGTTGCCCTAAGTGCGGTTGTCCTTGTTGTCGGCGTATCCTTGGTGTTCTCCGGGAGTGCAGGCGTCATCGTAGCTACCTTGCTTGCCGCAACAATTGGAATGGTGGTGGAGAAATGGAAGTAAGGTGGTCTATTTTTTTGATTATATTGGGGACATCCCTAGTGACGTTCCTTCCAAGAGTGCTGCCGCTTCTTATTCTGAATCGTCTCCAGCTGCCCGATTGGGGAATCCGCTGGCTGAATTATGTTCCCATTGCGGTTATGGCCGCTTTGGTAGGGCAGGAGCTATTCCTGGAAGACGGCAGTCTAGCCCCTTTTCCAGCCAACCTTGAGGTCATTGCCGCAATTCCTACCTTTCTAATGGCGATCTTGTCGCGCAGCTTATTAGGAACTGTCTTGGTGGGGATTGTGTCCATCATGGTGCTGCGCATGTTCGTTTAGGAGGCGGAAGTGAACTGCTGGTGTATCTTTCACCCGTTGGTTTCCTTAGCACGCCGATGCTTTTTTTTCTTCCTTCCGAACACCACTGCCAGCAGCAATCCAAAGAGGCCTCCCGCGGCGGAGATCCACAGCCCGTATAACACGATGCTATAAATAAGGGTTATGAGCAGGATCTCATAATCCGGATCGGGATCCGAGATAAGGAAAGGCAAGCCAAGCCAAGTCGTAAAGTGGGGAGTGAGATAGATACAAAATCCCAGACCGAATACCAGCTTCGGTTGCCCGGCTTTGCCGCGAAACACCAAGCTGCCCCAGCCGATCAAGGAAAAGACAAAAACGGTCGCCAATACGGTTAGCTTAAAAATAGAGGCAAAGGGAGGGACAAAAAAATAAAGAAGGAACCAGGCAAAGAGGGTATACAAACCGCTCCATAACAATGTCATGCCTGCTTTCAAGCGGGTGCCTCCTTTCTCCAAAAGACTAGATTGATCCCGTTAGGTAACACCTTCGCCACTTCTTCTCCCGATCCTCTTGATGGAGACTCCATCGCGTCGTAGAGAGGGACAAGCATTCCTCCCGAGACGAATCACTAGCAATTTCGGGCATTCGGCCCGTACCCCTCGCCGAACGTCCGTCATACGCTGTAGGGAAAGGCCCTATGCGATGGGGCAGAGGAAGGAGTGGGCGAGGATGATGCAACTGAAGCCGATCGCCATTGGCGGCCGGACGGCGCTGGGAATCGAAGTGAAGCTGCCGAAGACGACGCTCCTGGCCGTGGCGACGGACAAAGGCTACATTATGTGCGGGGCGCTGGATATCGCGCTGCTGAACGAGAAGCTGGCCGATCGGCGGATTATCGCGGGACGCGCCGTCGGGGTACGGACGCTCGAGGAGCTGCTCGCGGCGCCGCTCGAATCCGTTACGAAGGAAGCGGAAGCGCTCGGCATCCATGCCGGCATGCCGGGGGCCGAGGCTGTAGAGCGGATGCTTTAGCTTGCCGGGAACCAAAGGGCTGCTCCGGCGGCCAATAGAGAGGACACGGTGCAAGCAGAAACGTACCATAAGCCAAGCAGCCTTTCGGCAGATGCCGGAAGGCTGCTTTTGTTTAGTCGGAGAGAGCTGCTTTGCCCAGCTAGAGGCCCTTCCCGCCAAGCGGAATCAGCGTCTGGGACGCGACGCCGGCGATCAGAGGCATCGCTCGCTGGATGGACGCGCGGGTCTCTTCCGCCTCGAGAGAGGCGTCGTGAGCTTCCTTATGGCTCCAGACCTCGGTCACGTAGACGCAATCCGGCTCGCTCTCCGGGACACTGACGAGATACAGCTCGCATTCGGCGATGTCCTGCGCGGCAGCCGCCGCCTCGAGCAGAAGAGCCGCCAGCGCGTCTCGCTGGCCGGGATGGGTCGTGAATTGGACGAACAGGCCGTATTTGTTCATGACGCTTCCTTCTTTCCTTATCTAAATTTGGGCACAATTGTAATAGATTCGGCAGGAGATGTCTTGGACAATCGCGACAGAGTGAATACCGCCAGATCCCTGGCAGGCATCCCAATCATATAGCGTCCGTCAAGTATGGTCATTCTTTACAAGACGGGTCCGTTCGCGCAGACTAGAATGTAGAGGACAGCTTGCAGCTTTCCAAATTCCCCGAGCTCGAAGGAGGAGCCATCCATGAACGACCCATATGCGCCGCGCGGTTACCGAAGCTTAACGCCATATTTTACGGTCAAGCATGCCGAGGACCTGATTGCGTTCTTGAAAAAGGTTTTCCATGCGGAGGAGCTGAACAGAGGGACAGGGAAGGATGGCCAAATTACGCATTCGGAAATTTGCCTCTGCAATACGATCGTGGAAGTGTCGGAAGGCAGTGACAAATTCCCGCCGAGGACGAACACGCTTCATGTCTTCGTCCCGGATGCGGACGATTGCTACAAGCGGGCGCTGGCGGCCGGCGCGGTCTCCCTCTACGAGCCGGCCGACATGCCTTACGGAGAACGCAGCGGAGGAGTGGTAGATCCGTTCGGCAACCATTGGTATCTCGCAACGTTCAAGGGAGGCGAGGACAATGGTTACTACGGATGAGATTCGAAGCTTGGCGCTGTCCTTGCCCGGAACGGAAGAGCGGGATCACGGGGGAAAGCCTTCGTTTCGTGTAAGGAACAAAATTTTTGCGGTCCTTCCGCAGGACGGGCTCTCCTTGGTGGTCAAGACGACAAAGGACGATCGGTTTCTCTATACGACAATGGCTCCCGACATCTATCTTGTGCCGGATTCTTTCGAGCACCTGGCTTTTATGGTCGTGCGAATGGATCGGGTAGATCCGGAGGAATGCCGGGAGCTGCTGATCCAAGCCTGGAAACGGGTATCCCCTAAAAAAATCGTGCAAGTCTACGACGAAGCTTTAAAAGGAAGGGAACGCATAGGGAGAGACTAGCAAAGGGAATAGCCGCGAAAAGAATGAAATGCCGGCAGTCTCGTTATATAATGATAGAAATCATCCTCGCATCTAGGCGAAGAAGCAATCCCAAGAGGTGAACCATGAAAGCATATTTAGATCTGCTAGGCGATGTACTGGAACACGGCGTTACGAAAGAGGATCGAACGGGGACCGGCACCATCTCGGTCTTTGGCCGTCAGCTCCGATTTGATCTCACAGAGGGCTTCCCTATGGTGACAACCAAGAAGCTGCATATGAAATCCATCATCCATGAGCTCCTCTGGTTTTTGAGCGGAGATACGAATGTGCGTTATCTGCAGGAGAACGGCGTCACCATCTGGGACGAGTGGGCCGACGAAAACGGCGATCTGGGCGAGGTTTACGGCTCCCAGTGGCGGTCGTGGCCGGCTCCGGACGGCAGCAAGATCGATCAGGTGGCCAAGGTGGTCGAGTCGATCCAAACGAATCCGGACTCACGCAGGCACCTCGTCAGTGCCTGGAATGCGGCCGAGGTAGACCGGATGGCGCTGCCGCCCTGCCACTTCGCCTATCAGTTTTACGTGGCGGACGGTAAGCTGTCGTGCATGTTCACGATGCGCAGCGTGGATACGTTCCTCGGCCTTCCGTTCAATATCGCGAGCTATGCCCTGCTGACGCATATGGTGGCCCAGCAGTGCGGCCTTGAGGTCGGAGAGCTGATCTGGTCGGGTGGGGACGTACATATCTACTCGAACCATCTCGAACAGGTGAAGCTGCAGCTGACGCGCGAGCCGTACCCGCTGCCCAAGCTTGTTATCAAGCGCAAGCCGGACTCGCTGTTCGACTACCGGTATGAGGATTTCGAAATCGTCGACTACCAAAGCCACCCTCGCATCAAAGCGCCGATCGCGGTCTGATGCCGGGGAGACGGAAGGAGAGAGAAGATGAACCAGGAGCTCAAGCAGGCCCAGCCGGGCATGCCGGCGCCCACCGACAAGCCGCCGATCGTGCTGGTGGTGGCGATGGCGCGCAACCGGGTGATCGGGGCCGATAACAAGATGCCTTGGCGGCTGCCGGCGGATCTGAAGCATTTTCGCAAGGTGACGCTCGGTCATACGATACTGATGGGTCGCAAAACGTTCGAGTCGATCGGCAAGCCGCTCGACCGCCGGACGAATGTCATCCTGACAAGCCAGCGGGGTTATGCGCCCGAAGGCTGCGTCATCGTGCATTCCGTTGAGGAGGCGCTGGAGAACATACCCGAAGACGGCCTCTATGTGATCGGCGGGGGAGAAGTGTTCCGTCAGGTCCTTCCCTACGCGGACGAGATGTGGGTGACGCTGATCGACGAGGACTTCGAGGGGGACGCGCTGTTCCCGAAGTTCGCTCTTGAGGATTGGATTCTTCAGGAGGAGCGGGAAGGCGTCGTCGACGACAACAACAAACACGCGCACACGTTCCGGCACTATGTGCGCAGCCGGCCGTCTTCCTGAGGGAAGGCGGTTTTTTATGTCAGCGCTTGTTGCTTGCCAGGGGCAGGGAAGCTCTGTCGGGCGCAGCTAGTCAATCTCAATAACAAAAGCGTACGTGCCCCCGCCCTTTTTCCATTCCGTGCGGATGCTGTAAACGTAGGTTCCTTTCTCATCGGGCAGCCGGAACGTATGCCCGTCTAGAATCTGCTCCTCGAGCGGCACGGGAGAATCGGCATCGCGCTTCCATCTCGTGACCTGAATCTGCTCCGGCTTGCCGGTGTAGACGATGCTTAGGACGGAACCGGGGGCCGCCTTGCTCGGCTTCTTCCGTTCGACCAGCTGGGGAGGAGCCGGGGAGTCGGCAACGACCGAGCGGTTCAGAGAGCGCCAGCTATAGGTCCCCTCTTCGTAGGGAATCGTTTCTTTGCCGATCTTGAGCACGGGAGCGGGAGGCTTGCCGGTGCACCCGGCCAGGACCAGCAGCAGGGGCAGCAGGGCGAGCAGGACAGCGATTCTTCGCTTCATGGCTTCCTTCCTTTCTGAACCGAAGGCTTCTCCCTCTCTAACGTGAGAGGAGTCGTATTGGTTGCGACGTTGGTTGAATAACGGTTGATGACGGATGATCGATTGAAGAGCGTGAGTAAATAGCGTCCCATTATAGACAGGGTGATTCGGTACTTTCCTGTCCCATACCGGTTGTCATGCTCCTGTATTTGTTTCATAATGGAGGCGAACTGCCGGATAGGCTTGCTTCTTACACGAATGGGAGGGGAAGACATGACAACGGAAGTGCAACCGATAGCGACGGAAGCTCGCGACCGTCTGCGCGTCGAGGTTTACGGCAATCGCCGGCACATGGGACGCGCTGCCGGACTAGCGGCTGCGGCCAGGCTCAAGGAGCTGCTGGCGAGCCAGGAACGGGTGAGGATGATCTTCGCGGCGGCGCCTTCGCAAAACGAATGTTTGGAAGCGCTCACGCAGGAGGAAGGGATCGACTGGCAGCGGGTGACCGCGTTTCATATGGACGAATACATAGGGCTGCCGAAGGGGGCTCCCCAGCGGTTCAGCCAGTTTCTGAAGGACCGGCTGTTCGATGTGGTGCGGCCGGGGACGGTGCATCTGATCGAGAGCTCGAATCCGAGCGAGGAGGAGTGCGCGCGCTATTCGGCGCTGCTCGCGGAAGCGCCGATCGACATCGTCTGCCTCGGCATCGGGGAGAACGGCCACATCGCCTTCAACGATCCGCCGGTAGCGGACTTCGGGGACCCGCTGCTCGTGAAGCCGGTGGAGCTTGACGACGCCTGCCGGCAGCAGCAGGTGAACGACGGCTGCTTCCCGTCGTTCGGCGATGTGCCGACGCATGCGCTGACCTTGACGATTCCGGCGCTCATGGCGGGCCGGCATCTGTTCTGCGTCGTACCCGGGCCGACCAAGAGAGCGGCGGTGGATGCCACGCTGAACGGCCCGATCTCGACCGAATGCCCGGCGTCTATTCTGCGGAATCATCCGGACTGCACGCTCTACGTGGACACGGACTCTTACGGAGGCCGGCCATGAGCGGGGAGACCCAGGTCTGGGAGGCGCGGCATTACCAGACCGGGTTGCCGGTCCGGGTGACGGCAGGGCCGGACGGCATCCGGTCGATTGAGCCGCTCGGCAAGTCGCCGCTGTACGATGCGGTTGAGACGCGGGAGCATCCGTCGGAGCTTCCCTGGATCGCGCCGGGACTGGTCGATCTGCAGATCAACGGCTACGCCGGCATCGACTTCAATACGCCTCCGGTCGATCCGGAGGCGGTCCGCCGGGTGACCCGCCTGCTCTGGGCGCAGGGGGTGACCTCGTATTACCCGACGGTCATCACGAACAGCGAGGATGCGATCGCGCAGTCGGTTCGGGCCATCGCCGAGGCATGCGAGGGCGATCCGCTGACAGCCGCCAGCGTCGCGGGCATTCACGTCGAAGGGCCGTTCATCTCGCCGGTGGACGGGGCGCGCGGCGCGCACGACAAGCGGTATGTCCAGGCGCCGGACTGGGAGATGTTCCAGCGGCTGCAGGAGGCGGCCGGCGGACGCATCCGTATCCTGACACTGTCTCCCGAATGGGACGGCGCCCCGGCCTTCATCGAGAAGTGCGCGGCGAGCGGCGTTACCGTCTCCATCGGCCATACGGTCGCGGAGCCGGAGCAGATCCGGGCGGCGGTGGCCGCCGGCGCGCGGATGTCCACGCACCTCGGCAACGGCTCGCTCCTCATGCTTCCGCGCCACCCCAACTACATCTGGGAGCAGCTGGCCCAGGACGAACTGTGGCCGTGCATGATCGCCGACGGCTTCCATCTGCCGGAATCGGTGATGAAGGTGTTCCTTAAGGCAAAGCCCGACCAGCTTATGATCGTCAGCGACGCGGTCTACCTGAGCGGGATGGAGCCGGGAACCTACGACACGCATATCGGGGGGCGGGTCGTGCTTACGCCCGAGGGACGGCTTCACACCGCCGAGAACGTCAAAGTGTTGGCCGGCTCGGCGCAGATGCTCCCGTTCAACATCGAGAATCTTGTCCGCTTAGGCTTATGTTCCGCCGAGCAGGCTTGGGAGATGGCGTCAATCCGCCCCGCCGGCTTCATGGGACTGCCGCAGGCGGAGGGCCTCGCGGCCGGAGCGCCGGCGGACGTCGTGCTCTTCCGGTGGCAGGACGACCGGCTGCAGCTCGAGCAGGTTTACAAGCAAGGGGTCAAGGTACATGGTTAGGCACTAGGAGAACGGTCGGTCCTGTCCCTAGCGTCAGCCGTCCTCGACAGCCGGCCGAGCCGGGCAGGCGGGCCGGAAGTATACGATGGTTCATTATGGGAGGAGAAGGAACGATGAACTTGGGCATTATCGGCTATGGAGCCCGCATCCGCCACGTGGCTGAGGAAATACGGAAGCAGGATCCGTCTGTCCGCATAGCCGCCATCTGTGATCCCAAAGGAGAGCAGATTGCGGAGAGCTTTCGCCTCGAGGGCCTTGAGCCGCCCGCGATGTACGCGACGCCGGAGGAGCTGCTGGAACATCCTGACCTGCAAGGGGTTCTGATCGGCACCCGCTGCTCGCTGCATACGGAAATGGCGCTCAAGGTGCTGCCGACCGGCATTCCGCTCTTCCTGGAAAAGCCCGTCTCGATCACGATCGAGGAGGCGCATCGGCTGAAGCGGGGGTACGAGGAGGGCAAGTCGGACGTCGTCGTCTCGTTCCCGCTGCGCGTCACCTCGATCGTGAAGCTGGTGAAGGAGATCGTCGATTCCGGCAAGATCGGCACGGTCGAGCACGTTCAGGCGATCAACAACGTGCCGTACGGCGGCGTGTACTACCACAATTGGTACCGCAACGAGAAGGAGACCGGCGGGCTGTTCCTGCAAAAGGCTACGCACGACTTCGACTATATCAACCATGTGCTCGGCCTGAAGCCGGTACGCGTCTGCGCGATGACGTCGAAGCAGATCTTCAAGGGCGACAAGCCGGCCGGTCTCACCTGTCCCGCCTGCGACGAGAAACACACCTGCATGGAGAGCGTCGTCACCCATGCCAAAGGCCGGCACGCAGGCGACGCTTGCGCCTTCGCGGTCGATACGGGGAACGAGGATTCCGGCAGCGCTCTCATCCAATACGAGTCCGGCATGCACGTCTCCTATTCGCAAAATTTCTTTGCCCGCCGCAAAGCGGGCGCGCGCGGCGCCCGGTTCCTCGGCTATGCGGGGACGTTGGAATTCGACTTCATGACCGGGCTGATCAAGGTCTACATGCACCATACGCCCCGCGTCGAGACGTACGAGCTGGAGCACGGGGAAGGCCACTTCGGCGGAGACGCGGCGCTCGCCCGGAACTTCACGGAGCTGATGAGCGGAACCGGACGCTCGGTCTCGACGCTGGGCGAGGGATTGCTGAGCGCCCTCATGTGCATCCGGGCAACCGAATCCGCCCGCACCGGCTCGTTCCAGGAGATTGCCTGGGAGGATGCGCGGTACGGGCTGCAGACCGCTTTGACCTGAGCGGGGGGCGGAAGGGGACCTGATGCTGGCCACGGATACGGCCGCCACCGCTTGCCCGGTCGTCCCGACCGTGGATACCGGGCTGACGCCGACGGCCCGGTCGCCCCGGGAGCCGCGTTTCGCCCCGGGCAGCACCCAGGGGCGTCGGGGCGTCGCATGACCATTGGCAATCGCCCGACCGGCTCCCTGTTCAGCTGTGCCACAAACGACGCTTCTCCTTTGGAGGAGCGTCGTTTTTTTGGGTTTTTTGTGAGGGACGGGGCGGGAAAAATGTCGGATGAGCAGCCAAAGGCTGGAAAAATTTGATAAAATAGAAGCCAGTCCGCCCGGCGGCTTTCCTGCTCTCCCTTCTCGAAAACCGGGCTCCTAATTATTTGCTGCCCAGGGAAGAAAAGAAGCATGCCGGGGTACCCTATCGTTAACCATGCCGTTCTTAGCCGTCGGCGTGTTCCATTCTAGAGGAGGGCTTCCTTTGATCGCACGTACCCGTCTGGCGGCCGTTGCCGTCTCCGCCGCCGCGATGCTTCTCGTATCCGGCTGCGAATTCGGCCTGCTGCCCCAGCATGCCGCCCCGCATAAACACAGCCATTCGGCCTCCACCTCGGCGGAGCCGGGTGACCCTTCCGCTTACCAGGCGGCCTGGACGGTCGGTGAGGAAGGAGCGGACCACGTCCGCCCGATTACGATCCAGATTGCCGACAAGGCCGGCAAGCCGGTCGAGAAATTCGACATCAATCACGAAAAGAAGCTGCACCTGATCGTGGTCAGCAAGGACCTGACCTATTTTGAGCATCTGCATCCGGACTACCAAGGGGGCGGCCGGTTCGAAGGCCAGTGCACCTTCCCGGCGGGAGGGGAGTACAAGCTGTTCGCCGATTTCGTCCCGTCCCGCCAGGCCCAAACAACGCTCAGCGAAGGGGTGACTCTGCCTGGAGCGCCGCTGGCTAACGCATCCAAGAAGCTGGCGGCCGATACCAGCTTCACCAAGACGGACGGTACCGCCCGGGTGACGCTGTCGATCGACCGGCTGCAGGCCGGCGCGATGACGATGCTCAATTTTGGCTTCCGGGACAAGGACAGCGGCAAGCCGATCACCGATCTTCAGCCGTATCTCGGCGCAGTCGGGCACGTGGTCGTGCTGAGCGAGGACACGGAGCAGTATCTGCACTCGCACCCGGCCGACGAGAAGGCCAAAGGACCGGATGCCATGTTCCACGTCACCTTTCCGAAGCCGGGGCTCTATAAAATCTGGGGCCAGTTCCAGCGGAAGGGCGAAATGATCATCGTGTCGTATGTGGTGGAAGTGACCCCGTAGCGTGTTCGTCTATCGTGAAAGGGATCCTGCAGCGTCGTGGAAGTGACCCCGCGGCGCCTGCCGCAGGCGATTACGGTGGGCTTACGAGACGCGTGTCAGCATACCGGGAAGTCCCGCCCGGGGCAGCCGGTTCCGGGTTTACACGCCGGGAGATGGGGAAGCCCATCTCTCGGCTATTTCTGCACGCGGGTATCGGGGAGCAGGTAATGCGTCGCATGCGCGAACCGGTTCCCCGCCGCAAAGCCGAGCTTGCGGTAAAACCGGTCCGCCTCGGGGTTGTCGGTGCGCAGAACGACCGTTTTCCCTTCCCATCTCGCCTCCTCAAGCACAAATTCAACCAGCCGGCGGGCGACCCCTTGCCGGCGCCAGTCGGCGGAGACATAGAGATGGCGCAGCCGAACGAACGCCGGATCTCCCAAATAAGGATCCTCGTTCAAGCCGCAGATGCCGATGAGCTCACTTCCGATGCGGGCCACCGCGAGTCGTTCGCCTGGCCGGTCGAACCGGTTCGCGCCGGAGGAATATTCGTCGGCGAGCCTTTGGACGAAGCGGTAGCCTTCCCGGACGCTTTCCCGGATGAGGGGCTCCAGCTGGTCCGGCAGGGAGATCGGTTCGATGGCAATGGTCATACAATCAGCTCCTTGACATGTATGGTGGGTTCCGAGCGGACGATCGCCCGGAGGACGTGTGAACGGACCAGCCGTCGGAGCTTATCCGATCTTGCTCCGTGGGGGAGCATCCCCTAAGATAGAGGAGAACCAGAATTCGTGGACAAGCATCCAGGTTAAGAACAACGGAGGGCGATGGAATGTACGGAGCACCTTTATCTTCGCAAGCGAAAAAAATGCTGCTGCTCGGCTCCGGCGAGCTCGGCAAGGAAGTCATCCTCGAGGCGCAGCGGCTGGGCGTGGAAACGGTCGCAGTGGACCGGTACGAGCATGCGCCGGCCATGCAGGTGGCGCACCGGTCTTATGTCATCCCGATGCTCGACCGGGCGCGGCTGCGGGAAGTCATCGAGCGGGAGCGGCCCGACTGGATCGTGCCCGAGATCGAGGCGATCGCCACCGAGGAGCTGATCGAGCTCGAACAGGAAGGCTTCTGCGTCGTTCCGACCGCCCGCGCTTCCCGGCTGACGATGGACCGGGAAGGCAGCCGGCTGGCCGCCGAGACGCTGGGGCTGCCGACGGCGCGCTATGCGTTCGCGGACAGTCTGGAGGAGCTGAAGGAGGCGGTTCTCGCGATCGGCCTGCCGTGCGTCATCAAGCCGATCATGAGCTCCTCAGGCAAGGGACAGAGCGTCTGCCGGGAGGAAGCGGACATCGAAACCTGCTGGACGCTCGCGATGGAGGGCGGCCGGGCCAAGAAGACGCGCGTCATCGTCGAGGAATTCATCCGCTTCGACTCCGAGATTACGCTGCTAACCGTCCGCTCGGTTTCGGGCACCGCCTATTGCGAGCCAATCGGCCATGTGCAAAAGGACGGCGACTACATCGAGTCGTGGCAGCCGCATCCGATCACCGAGGGGCAGCTCGAGGAGGCCAAGCGGATCGCGAAGACGGTGACGGACGAGCTGGGCGGCTACGGGCTGTACGGCGTCGAGCTGTTCCTGGCCGGAGATCGCGTCATCTTCAGCGAAGTGTCCCCGCGGCCGCACGATACCGGCATGGTGACGATGGCGAGCCAGGACCTGTCCGAATTCGCGCTGCACGTCCGCGCGATTCTCGGCTTCCCGGTGCCGACGATCCGGCTGCTGACGCCGGCGGCGACGCATACGTGCAAGGCCGACCGGGACAGCCGGGAGTTCCGCATCGGCGGCCTTGAGCAGGCACTGGCGCTTCCGCATACCCAGGTGCGCGTCTTCGGCAAGCCCGAGACGAAGCCGGGGCGGCGGATGGCCGTCGCGCTCTCGACGGCGGACACCGTAGAGGAAGCGCGCCGGCTGGCTGCGGAAGCGGCGGCCGCGCTCCGGATCAAGTACGGAGCGGGAGAGCCGCAATAGCCGAAGGCGGCAATGCCGCACGAAGCCAGAGGCACGAAGAAGCGAGGAGGCCGGCCGGGCCTTCTCGCTTTTTCGTGCTGCGCTTCGTGCGCGGGTTTGCGCGGTGCGGCGGAGCGGCTCGGGATGCAGCCGAGCTGCGCCTTTTCGCTCAGCGGCTGCCTCGTGCGGCCTCCGCCTCCGTGCTACCGGCGACGGCGGCGGAGGCCTCATCTCCGGAGCCAGCTTCCTTCGAAGCGGCTGCCTGTTCCAGCCGGCACAGCCATTTGTCCTGCAGTGCCCGTTCGAGGTCCATGCCATGATAAGAGGCCATGGACAGCAGCAGACCCACCACATCGGCCAGCTCGTCCCGGAACTCCTTTTGCAGCTGCTGCGGGCTTTTGTCGCGGCTCCGGCTCTGCTTGCTCAGCTCCAGATAGCTTTGCGTCAGCTCGCCGAGTTCCTCCTGAATCTTGAGCAAGTACCAGTCTCCCGTCCTCGCGATGCCGTGCGTCTCGCAATAGCGGGCGGTTATTTGGTCGACTCCCTGTATAAGCGTCTTCAACTCCATCATCCATTCCTCCTGTGGCCGTTCCTCGCCTTAGCCTGAGCCTTGTCTATCTCCCTGCAGTCCGGTTCCTCGAACCATGACGCGCATCCGTGCGGGTTCGTGGTAACCCGGATGCCGGCAGGACGCGCTCGCCGTCAGCTGGCCGGGGACTTGCAGATCATAGGGTAGGCCGAGCGGCTGACCGACCTCTTCCGACGGCTGTTAGCTTCCAGTATAAGGGCAGGCGCAGACAAGGGGAAGACGGTAGAGATTCTCCTGCTTGAAAGGGTACTTCCGGTGAAAAGAAAGCCGCACCCGTTCCGCTCACGGCTCAGGCCCGCACATACGGCTGAACGCGACGAGCACTATTTCGCCTGCTCTCATCACGCGCCTTCTGCCCCGCCCGCGGCTCTGCCCGCCCGCGCCGCCGACCGCTAATGGCACTCTGGATCGCCCGTGTCTCCGCCGGCTCTCATCACGCGCCTTCTGCCTGCTCACAGCGCTGGCTCGCCCCAGCTGCGGACCGCTCCGGCTCTCTGCCTCGCCCATGCCTCAAGCGGCTCTCCGCACCACCCCGCTACGTGGCTCCGATCCATGCCGGGCGAGCCGGCGTGTCAGGGTCCTGCGACCCGGAAGGAGCCCAAGGATAGGACGCCCAGACGATGCCGCTGGTAGCAATTTCCTGCTCAAGGATCAAATATTCGGTTGGCCCGGCTCGGAAACGTGTAAGGAGGTGTGTGACCCTATTCTTGGACAAGGAGGAGATGAGCATGAGCAATCGGCTGCGGGTAGGGGTGCTGTCCGTGTTTCTGGCGCTGTCTCTTACCCAATGCAGCGGCAACGACTCGATGTCGGTTGATTTGCACAACACGCAAGGGCAAAAGGTGGGCACGGCAAAGCTCAGCGAATCGGACAAGGGCGTCAAGCTGACGATTGATGCAGCGGGTCTGCCGCCGGGCAAGCACGGCTTCCACCTGCATACGACCGGCAGCTGCCAAGGGCCGGATTTCAAATCGGCGGGCGACCATTATAATCCGGATGGAAAGAAGCACGGGCACGAAAATCCGGACGGCCACCATGCAGGGGATTTTCCGAACGTCGAGGTCGCGCAGGACGGCACGCTCAAGGTGGAGATCCTCACGAAGGACGTTACGCTGGAGAAGGGCAAGCCGAATTCCCTCCGCAAGGAAGGCGGCACGGCCATGGTACTGCACGAGGCGCCTGACGACTACAAGACCGACCCGTCCGGCGATTCGGGAGCCCGGCTCGTGTGCGGAGAAATTCATTAAGGGCGGGGCGGCCGCTGCCGGTACTTGCGGCTGTTCACGGTCGCTGACCTATGGCATACTAGAACAATCTGGTAGAGAAAGGATGGATACAGATTGTTGATTGCAGATCGGGAAGTCGTTCTGTTCCAGGGCGACAGCATCACGGACGCGGGCCGCAACCGCGAGGCAGCGGGTGATCTCGGCAAAGGGTATGCGCTGATGGCGGCAGGGCTGTTCGCGTCTTTATACCCCGAGATGGGGGTTACCTTCTACAACCGGGGAATCAGCGGCAACCGGGTGAAGGATTTGCAGGCCCGCTGGCAGCAGGACTGCCTGGACCTGAAGCCGACGCTGGTTTCCATCTACATAGGCGTGAACGACTGCTGGCGGAGATACGACCGCAACGACCCAACGTCGGTTGAGCAGTTCGAGGCGGGATACCGCGACCTGCTGGAGACGACGAAGCGCGAGCTCGACCCCAAGCTGGTTTTGATCGAGCCGTTCGTTCTGCCTGTGCCGGAGGACCGCAAGGAATGGCGGGTTGACCTCGATCCCAAAATCCACGTCGTCCGCGAGCTCGCCCGCGAGTACGGCGCGAAGCTCGTTCCGCTCGATGGGCTGTTCGCCCAGGCCTCGGCCCGCATGGAGCCGGCCCGCTGGGCGCATGACGGCGTGCATCCGTCGCCGGCCGGACATGCGCTCATCGCCCGTGCCTGGCTCGAAGCCGTCGGCGCGAAGCTCTGACCGCTTGGCGGCTGCACGCATCCACACAAATACCCTGAGCTTTCCTTACTTGGACAAGCTCAGGGTGTTTGCGTTGTGCTGGCAGGCGCGGTTGCGGCCGGTTTTTTTGGCCTCGTAGAGCGCATCGTCCGCGCGCCTTACCAGCTCGGCCGCATTCGCCAGCCCGTCGTCCGAGGCGATGCCGAGCGAAACGGTAATGTGCAGCATCTGCCCGTCGGCCAGGCGGAACGCGTGCCGCTCCACCGTCTGCCGCAGCCGATCGGCGATCTCCCCGGCCTTATCCTGCTGGCAATCCGGCAGCAGCAGCGAGAACTCCTCACCCCCGTTGCGGGTGACGATATCGTAGGAGCGGCTCGCATTCTTGAGCAGACCGGCGAGAATTTGCAGAATCTGATCACCGGCCGGATGGCCGTACGTATCGTTCACCCGCTTGAAATGGTCGATATCGACGGCGATAAGCGACAGCGGCTCGCCATGCAGCCGGGAAGCCGCCAGCAGCTCGGGGACGAGAGCATCGAAGCGGCGGACGTTCGCAAGTCCGGTCAAAAAGTCGGTGCCCGCCTCGGCCTTGTACCGCTCGAACAGCAGATGGCTCCGCTTCATGTATTCTAGACATTGGAACGCCAAATAGGAGATCACCGTAAACACGATCGTGTAGGAGACCAGCACAGAGCCTAGGTAGGGGCCGCCGTACAGCAGATAGGTCAGAAAGGTCGAGGAAACTGCGAGGCTCCAGCCGGTTAGCAGCGTCCAGCGGAGCAGCAGCCATCCCGGAAGCCGGACGAGCAGCCCGCATCCCGCAGCGGTGGCCAGCAGCGAAGAGAGAGCGGCCGCCGTCGCCCCGTTCCACTCTCCGACGAGCAGGACGCGCGTGGCGCCAATGAGAGAAGCGGCGAGGACCGAGGCCGGAAGGCCGCCGTAGAGTGCGGCCAGCACGACGCCGAGGTTACGCAGGTCGATCAGCACGTTGGGTGGCAGGTGGATGGTTACGCTCATCAGCAGCATGCCGAGCGCGCCGCCGAGCAATCCGACGAGCAAGGGAGTCAGGCGGGGGCGAGGGCGATAGAGCGCCGCCAGGCGGGGCAAGGTCATCAGCCAGTTGCCCACGAACAGAAAAGCTAGCAGAACGGAGCCATTGAGGAGAAGGTCTTTCAGCAGCGGAGTCACGCCTTTGTTCACGTAATGGAAATTCCTCATTAGTATACTAGAACCGGTTAAAAAATCTACCACAAAATTGGAAGATTGGGAGGTAGACAAGCCAAAAAGCCCCTGCCTGCTAGTGCAGACAGAGGCAAAAAAACGGGTCAAGCTACTCTTCGAACAGACGGGCGAGCCCCTCAGGGAACGGCTCGCGCACGATGCCCTTCTCGGTGATGATGGCAGTGACGTATTCATGCGGCGTAATGTCGAAGGCGGGGTTGTACACCTTGACGCCCTGCGGCGCCGTCCGCTTGCCGAAGCCGGTCGTTACCTCATCCTCATGGCGTTCCTCGATCGGGATGTCGTCGCCCGTCGGCGTCTTCAGGTCGATCGTGGACATCGGGCAGGCGACATAAAACGGGATGCCGTGCGCCTTGGCAAGCACCGCTACGCTGTAGGTGCCGATCTTGTTCGCGACGTCGCCGTTGGCCGCCACCCGGTCGGTGCCGACGATGACCGCCTGCACCCAGCCCTTGCGCATCACCATGCCGGCCATATTGTCGCAGATGAGCGTGACGTCGACGCCCGCCTGCTGAAGCTCGAACGCGGTCAAGCGGGCGCCCTGAAGCACGGGGCGGGTTTCATCGGCAAACACTTTGATGTCCCAGCCCTTCTCCTTGGCGAGATAGAGGGGAGCGAGCGCGGTGCCGTAGCGAGCGGTCGCGAGTCCCCCCGCGTTGCAGTGGGTGAGAACCCCGGTACCATCCTGCAGAAGCGTGAGCGCATGCTCGCCGATCAGCCGGTTCGTCTCCTCGTCCTCCGCCTGGATTTGGATCGCCTCCTCGAGGAGGGCTTCCTTCATGCCTTGGACGGTCAGACCGTCCGGCCCCGTCGAGGCGAGAGAAGCGGCGCGCCGCTTCATCCGGTCGAGCGCCCAGAACAGGTTGACGGCCGTCGGACGCGACGTGGCGAGATAATCCGCCACCTCCTCGGCGCGCCGCTGCAGGGCGGCCAGCTGCTCCGCCGGGGAGCCGGCAGGCTCGTCCGCCTGGATGCCGAGGCAGACGCCGTAGGCGGCCGCGATGCCGATCGCCGGCGCGCCGCGCACGGCGAGACTGCGAATCGCCTCCCACACCGACTCCGCGGTACGGAGCGGGAGGTAGACGATCTCCTCGGGAAGCTGGCGCTGGTCCAGCAGCTCGAGATGATCGCTGTTCCAGCGCAGGGAGACGAGTGCTTCCGGCTTGGCGCCGGCGTTGTCTGTCTGTCGGTTCATGGATGCCGCTCCTTCCTTAGGCGAGCCCGGCCGCTTGCTCGGCCGTGGCGATGATCTCTTCGATGGATTCCACTTGGCGGCCCTTCAGAATGAGCGCCCGGCCGATCGCGAGTGCCAGCCGCTCGGCGCGCGCCCGGACTTCGGGATCCTCGATCCCTTCGATATCCGAGACGTGGGCGAGGCCGACGATTCGGCGCACCATCTTGGCGCCCGTGAAGCCGGCCGTGTCGCGCAGCACCTTCTTCAGATAGACCTCACGGTATCCGGGAGTGCGGGCGATCCGGTCGACGCAGTGTTCTTCCCACAGCTTCGTGAATGTGGTCTCGAAGACGTCCCAAACGTCGCGGACGGTGCCCAGCAAGTAACGCTGAAAATCCACGCGTGCCGCTTCGTCCGGCATACGGCCGGTCTGGGCGGCCAGATTCAGCAGCAGATTGGCGAGGACCGCGCCGATATCGAAGCCCATCGGTCCGTAGTAGGCGAACTCGGGATCGATTACCTTCGTCGACTCTTCGGTGACGAAGATGCTGCCGGTATGCAGATCGCCGTGCAGAAGTGACTCCGCATGCGTAAGGAATGCTTCCCGCAGGAGAGCGACCTCGAGGTGAAGGGCGGTATCCGTGCGCAGCGATTCCGCCGCGTCTTCGATGAGCGGGTTATACGAGTTGTTGGGCGAATCGGTATACGGATCGTCGAAGATCAGATCCTCCGTGATTTTGCACAGGTCCGGATTGATGAACCTGCGGACGTTCTCCTTCTTCTGCTGCTGGTCCATGCCAAGATCGGACGTAAAGAACAGCGTGCGGGCGAGGAATTCGCCGATATGTCCCGCGAACAACGGGTACCGGTTGCCCTCGCTCAGGCCGCGGCGCATGATGACGTGATCGCTTAGATCCTCCATGACCGTCAGCGCGAGGTCGTGGTCATAGGCAAACACATGCGGCACGAGGCCTGGGCAGAGCGATTCATGCAGCTGCAGCGCTTCGCTCTCGATGCGGGCCCGCTCGAGCGACAGCGGCCACGATTCGCCGACCACCTTGGCATAGGGGACCGCCTGTTTCATGATTATGCTCTTCTGGCTCGTCGCGTCTTGAATATGAAAGACTAGGTTCAGGTTGCCGTCGCCGATTTCGCGCACGGACAGCTCGGCGTCCGGAGCGAACAGATTCGGCAGCTCGCGGGCATAAGCGACGGCTTCTTCTAATGTTAGGGCATGGTATTGGGACATGGGCGTTCCTCCTGATGGCTGGACTTGTCGAGCGGGGCCGGCGGGTTGAATCCATTAATTCCGACCATCTGTGGAAGTTTACTCGGGTTTATTCGTCTTCCGTACGCTCTCTCTTTACGGATTAGTATAAACGAAAGTAGAGAAGAGGGGAATACCGGGTGTCTCCCCGCTATCCATTTCGTTAAAATTTGGCCGACGGCGTGACGGTTTTGGCATCATTCGACTGCTGGATGAGGCTATTATGAAAGCCATCCGGCCGGGGAGCCGTCCGGTGTTCCGGCTGCGGCTCCCCGGCTTCACCCGAACTGCCGCCTCCCGCCGGGAGGAGGCGACAAAGGAGCTGACCCATGCGTATTGTAAACGACTTGAAGGCGTTCGCCTCCATCAAAGGCTCCCGCGTGCTGATCGCCGCCATGTTCGGCTACGGCATCGGCACCGGCATTCTCGCACCGATGAACGCCGTCTACCTCAAAGACAGCATTGGTCTGTCCAAGGGCGAGGTAACGAGCATCTTCGCCATTACGCTGCTGCTTAATATGATCGTCACCATCAGCGTTGGTCTCGTCAGCGACCGCATCCGGCGGCGCAAGCCCATTCCGGTCGCGGCTTCGCTGCTCTGCCTGATCGGTATTTTGGTCTACATGCGGGCCGATTCGTACGGCTCCGCGCTCGGAGGGATGCTGCTTGCGTCCGTCCCTTCGGGGATGATTACAGGCCAGCTGTTCGCCATGGGGCGCAACCACTTCGCCAAGCGCGCGCCGGAAATCGTGGAGATAGCCCAGATCTGGCTGCGCACGACGCTCAGCATCGGCTTCTTCACCGGCCTCTTGCTTGGCGCCAATCTTTACCTGCTCGCCACCTTCCAGGGTGTGCTCTGGGGCAATGTGGCCGGGTATGCGCTGCTCTTTGTCCTGCTGCTTGTCTATCGGGAGATCTCGGCGGAGGCGGCTCCGGCGGCCGCCAAGGGAGGCGAGCCGTTCTCGCTTCTCATGCTCATCGCCCTTCTGATCCTGTCCTGCGCGGACGCGATCCGGGGCCTTTATCTGCCGCTTGTCGTGAACGAGACGTTCGGCAGCCCCCGGCTGATGCCGTATATCTGGAGCGTGCAGGCAATCTTCGAGCTGCTGTTCATGACGGTGGCGGGCTACTGGGCGGCCAAGTACGGCAGCAAGCCGGTCATCCTGCTGAGCAGTTTGCTAGCGCTCATCACGTATTTGACGTATGCCTTCAGCAGCTCCCTGCCCGCCTTTTTCCTGGTGCAGCCGCTCTATTCGGGCTTCGTCTCCGTCCTGTACGCGGTCGGCATGGGCTATGTGCAGCGGATGTTCCTTCTCCGAACCGGCTTCGGAGCAAGCCTCTACGTCTTCATTTCCCAGACGGCGACGCTGATCGGATACGGGCTGCCGCTCCTGATTGAGGGGCTGACGCCCCGCATTTTTTACATTCCGAGCGCGCTTATCGTACTGTCCGTCTGCCTGATGACGGTCGTGCTGGTCAAAGAAAGGCGGGGCCGGCAGCATGTCCCCGTCGCGGGTCTGGACGGCTAGCCGGCCCCGGCGCTGCCCGGTGCTTCATAAACTCTTCATTGTGGGTAAACATTTAGAGAACATTTCTATGCCACAATGACAGCAAGTGAAGGAGGTGCCGGGATGAAGGTGATGGGGGGACTCATCGCTCTCTTATGGGGCGTCTTGGGCTGGTACGCGTGCCAGCCGGTGCCGGAGGAGCTGGCATACGGCAGAGCCGCGCTGGCGTCGGCCTATACGGATCCGGTTTATCAGGCTATGTGGGAATGGGAGCAGGCCAACGCCGAAGCATACGCGCTGGCGGTCCGGCTGCCTGTTTATAGATGAAGGAAGCGACGTCGACGATTCGCTCCCGCCCCCCGGGCGGGAGCTTTGTTATGCACATAATCGAAGAAGCCGCCGAATGGGATGAACTGTTGAGGCGGGAGTGGTATGATAGAGTCAATATGGACGGGCGCCATCGCCCGGGGAAGGGGGAATCGTCGATCGAACGAAGCCGCGTTGCATTGAAGGAATGGGCGTCCGTCATTCGGGTGCTGGAAACCGGCGGCCAGATCATGCTGCTGCGCAAGGGCGGAATCGCCGAGGAGACGAGAGACTTCCGGCTCCGCAGCCGCTCCTTCTATCTCTACCCCACCTACGAGCATCAGAAAAAAGAGTGGCTGAAGGACGTATATCGCCCCCATGTGGATGAAACGATAGAAGAATGGAGGCCGGAACCGGACTTTGTCACCGTGTCGGCCTTCGCGGAGGCGGCCGAGGAGCTGGAGCTCCATGATCCTGCGGAGCTCCAGCGGCTGTCCGCTCTGCATATGTTTACGGGCGATTACGCTCTGCAGCGGTTCCGCTGGAAGCCGGCCAAGCCGCTTCATCTGCTGCTGGTCCGGGTGCACCGCCTGAAGGAGGCGAGGAAAGTGCCTGTTCGCGCCGCCTACGGCGGCTGCAAATCCTGGATCGAGCTGGGCGCAGATGCGCCGGACGGCGTGCCGGCCGAGCCGGTGCTGAGCGGCGAGGCGTTCGCCGAGCAAGCCGCGGAGGTTCGAAGGCTGCTGGGACGGTAGCGTCCGGCAGCACGGCCCGCTTGCGGGTTAACCGAAGACCGGGTCGCGGCACAGGCGGCCTCGCCGGCAGAGATTCCGGCGGACAAGGGGAAAAATTAGAGCAGGGCCCCTTTCTTGATGCCCCCGGTTGAGCTATAATGAAAAATAATATACAATTGAGAATCACTGATAATCAATTAGAATGATTCTCAGGTAAGACTGAATTTAATTATAGTTGGAGGTAATGGTCAGTATGGCAAACGCGCTACATTTCACGATAGACGGTCTGAAGGCAACGATCGAGAACAAAGAGATTCTGAAGGGTCTCAGCCTGGAAATCAAGGGCGGCGAAGTGCACGCCATCATGGGACCGAACGGAACGGGGAAGAGTACGCTGGCTTCCACTCTGATGGGCCATCCGAAATTCGAGGTAACCGAGGGCAGCGTAACGCTGGACGGGGAAGACGTGCTGGAGATGGCAGTCGACGAGAGAGCTCGCGCCGGCATGTTCCTGGCCATGCAGTATCCGAGTGAAATTGCCGGGGTAACCAACTCCGACTTCCTGCGCAGTGCGATCAACGCCCGTCGCGGCGAAGGCAACGAGATCTCCCTTATTAAATTCATCCGCCAAATGGAAGGCAAGATGAAGGATCTCGAGATGAACCCAGAGTTCGCTCACCGCTACCTGAACGAAGGCTTCTCCGGCGGGGAGAAGAAGCGCAACGAAATTCTGCAGATGATGATGATCGAGCCCCGTCTCGTCATTCTCGACGAGATCGACTCCGGCCTCGACATCGACGCCCTCCGCATCGTCGCCAATGGCGTGAACGCGCTGCGCAACGAGGAGAGAGGCTTCCTGATCATTACTCACTACCAGCGCTTGCTGAACTACGTCACCCCTGACTTCGTCCATGTCATGATGCAGGGCCGCATCGTCAAGTCCGGCGGTCCGGAGCTTGCGGAGCGCCTCGAGAAGGATGGCTACGATTGGATCAAGGAAGAACTCGGCATCGAGGACGAAACGGTAGGACAAGAGCAAGAGGCTTAAGCAATCGCCGCTTGCCGAACCGTTCAGACAGGATTCGTGAATCGCATTGAAGAAAGACTTGCCGCTGCAAGTTGCTGGGAGGAATAGAGAGAATGAGCACTGAAACCTTTCTTCCGATGAACCGAGAATCCATCACCGGGCTTTCCCAGAGCCGGAGAGAGCCGGAATGGATGCTGAACCTTCGCTTGGAGGCGTTGGAGCTGGCCGGTACGTTGGAGTTGCCTAAATTAGAGAAAACAAGAATCGACCGGTGGAACCTCGGTTCCGTCGGTACTTATACGGAAGCCAAGCCGGCCGAATCGGTCGACGCGCTGCCGGAGAGCGCCCGGGCGTATCTGGGCGAGAACAACCGGGACAACGTCCTCGTGCAGCTCAGCTCGGGAATCGTCTTCGCGCAGCTGTCCGGCGCGGCCGCGTCCCAAGGCGTTATTTTCACCGATCTGCACACCGCGCTGGAGAAGCACGGAGATCTGGTGCAGAAGTACTTCACCAAGGCGATCGAAGCGGGCGAGCACCGTCTTACTGCACTGCACGCAGCCGCCTGGAACGCGGGCGCGTTCCTGTACGTGCCGCGCGGCGTAGTTGTCGAAGCTCCGATCCAGGCATTGTTCGTCGCCGACGAACAGGGCGCCGCCCTCTCCACGCACGTTCTGATCGTAGCCGAGGAAGGCAGCTCGGTGACCTACACCGACAACCATCTCTCCGCGGACGGAACAGGCGAGCTGCTCGCGAACGGAATGGTCGAAGTCTTCGTCCATTCGTCGGCCAAGGTCAGCTACTCGTCCGTCCACAACATGGGCGACCAGGTGACCGACATCTCGTACCGCCGGGCGATCGTCGAGAAGGACGGCGTCATTGAGTGGGTGGTTGGCGAGATGAACAACGGCAACGGCGTCTCCGATACGACGTCGGTGCTGAAGGGCGACGGCTCCAACTCCGACGCCAAGGTCATCTGCGTCGGTACCGAAGCCCAGAAGCTCAACCTGACGACCCGCGCGATCCATTTCGGCAAAAACTCGAATAGCGATATGATCACCCGTGCGGTTATGCGTGACGAAGCGACGGCGATCATCAACGGCATCACCAAGATCGAGAAGGGCGCCACGGGCGCGAACGGCCAGCAGACCGAGCGCGTGCTCATGCTGAACCGCAAAGCCCGCGGCGACGCGAACCCGATCCTGCTGATCGACGAGGACGACGTCAAGGCCGGCCACGCGGCGAGCGTCGGCCAGGTGAACCCGGAGCATATCTACTACCTTATGTCCCGCGGCATCTCGAAGGAGCAGGCCCAGAAGCTGATCATCTACGGGTTCCTGGCGCCGGTCGTATCGGAGATCCCGATCGAGGAGCTGGAGAGCCGGCTGCAGCGGGTCGTCGAAAGGAAGCTGGGGCAATGAACCTGTCCGGAATCCGTGAGTACTTCCCTGTACTGAATCAGGAGATCAACGGCCATCCGCTCGTCTACCTGGACAGCGCGGCCACTTCCCAGAAGCCGGTCCAGGTGCTAGAAGCGGTGAAACGCTATTACGAGATGGATAACGCCAACGTCCACCGCGGTGTTCACACGCTGGGCTCGCGGGCTACGGACGCTTACGAGGGAGCACGCGACAAGGTCCGCGGCTTCCTGAACGCCCGTCACCCGGAGGAGATCATTTTCACCCGCGGGACGACGACGGCACTCAATCTGGTGGCGGCCAGCTACGCGCGGGCCGTCTGCCGCGAAGGCGACGAGATTGTCATCACCCCGATGGAGCATCACAGCAATCTCATTCCGTGGCAGCAGGTAGCCCGCGTGACCGGTGCCACGCTCAAGTATATTCCGCTTCAGCCGGACGGGACGATGACGCTGGAGGACGCCGAAGCGACGATTACGAGCAATACGAAGATCGTCTCCGCCACTTACGTGTCGAACGTGCTCGGCGTCATCAACCCGATCAAGGAATTGGCGGCCATCGCGCACCGGAACGGAGCGGTTATGGTCGTCGATGGAGCGCAGAGCACGCCGCATATGAAGGTTGACGTGCAGGATCTGGACTGCGATTTCTACGCCTTCTCCGGCCACAAAATGTGCGCACCGACCGGAATTGGGGCGCTGTACGGCAAGAAAGAGCTGCTTGAGAAGATGGAGCCGGTCGAATTCGGCGGCGAGATGATCGACCATGTCGACCTGCACGAATCAACCTGGAAAGAGCTTCCTTGGCGGTTCGAGGGCGGCACTCCTATTATCGCCGGCGCCGTGGGCCTCGGGGCGGCCATCGACTTTCTGAGCGAGATCGGGATGGATGCGATCGCGGAGCACGAGCACCGGCTGACCGCTTACGCGATGGACCGGATGTCGGAGATCGAGGATCTCGTCATCTACGGGCCCCGCGAGCACCGGGCCGGCCTCGTTACCTTCAACCTCGGCGACATTCACGCCCACGACGTATCGACCGTGCTCGATACCAAGGGCATCGCGATCCGGGCCGGCCACCACTGCTGCCAGCCGCTGATGCGGTGGCTGAAGGCGTCGTCAACGGCACGGGCCAGCTTTTATCTATACAATACCGAAGACGAGATCGACCGCCTGGTCAGCGCCCTAAACCAAACAAAGGAGTTCTTTGACCATGCAATTGGATGATTTGTACCGCAGAGTCATCATGGATCACTACAAGAATCCGCGGAACCGGGGACAGTTCGAGGACGGCGGTTTCACCATCGACCTCAACAACCCGACCTGCGGCGACAAAATCTCCCTGCAAATGAAGGTCGAAGACGGAGTCGTTCAGGATGCCCGGTATACCGGGGAAGGCTGCTCGATCAGCATGTCTTCCGCGTCCATGATGACCGACGCCGTGAAGGGCAAGACGCTGGAAGAAGCGCTTCAGCTGGCGGAGAACTTCTCCCAGCTGATGCAGGGCAACAACGTCGAATTCGAATACGAGGATATCGAGGCGCTCTCGGGCGTCAATAAATTCCCGGCCCGCATCAAATGCGCCACGCTCGCGTGGAATGCGATGCGCAAAGGAATCGAGCAAGCGAAGCAATAACTCCGCCGCCCGGCTGCCTACGTGGCCGCCGGAGAGGCAGGAAAGCAGGGTTTGAACCCAAGGAGGGATCCCGATGGCTAAGCAAATGCCAGAGATGGAAGAGTATAAATATGGGTTTCGCGACGAGCACAAAGCCATCTTCCAATCCGGTAAGGGCCTGAACCGCGAAATCGTCACCGAAATTTCGCGCATGAAGGGCGAGCCGGAATGGATGCTGGAATTCCGGCTGAAGTCGCTGGAGCAATTCTTTAAGATGCCGATGCCCCGCTGGGGCGGCAATCTGGACGATCTGGATTTCAACGACATCCAGTACTATGTCAAGCCTTCCGAGAAGCAGGGCAAGACATGGGAAGAGGTGCCGGCCGAAATCAAGGAAACGTTCGACAAGTTGGGCATTCCGGAAGCCGAGCAGAAGTTCCTCGCCGGCGTCTCGGCCCAGTATGAATCCGAAGTTGTCTACCACAGCATGCAAAAGGACCTCGAGGACCAGGGCGTTATCTTCACCGATACGGACACCGCACTACGTGAGTATCCGGAGCTGTTCCGCGAATACTTCGGCACGGTCGTTCCGCCGTCCGACAACAAGTTCGCCGCGCTGAACAGCGCCGTATGGTCCGGCGGCAGCTTCATCTACGTGCCGAAGGGTGTCAAGTGCGAAATTCCGCTGCAGGCCTACTTCCGGATCAATTCCGAGAACATGGGGCAGTTCGAGCGCACGCTCATCATTACCGACGAAGACAGCTTCGTGCACTACGTCGAAGGCTGCACCGCGCCGATCTACAGCACCAACTCGCTGCACAGCGCGGTCGTTGAGATCATCTGCCGCAAAAACTCCCGCGCCCGCTACACGACGATCCAGAACTGGGCGCCGAACATCTACAACCTCGTCACCAAGCGCGCGGTTGCCGAAGAGAACGCGACCATGGAATGGGTCGACGGCAACATCGGCTCCAAGCTGACGATGAAGTATCCGGCCGTTGTCCTGAAAGGCCGCGGGGCCAAAGGCTCCGTGCTGTCCATCGCGGTTGCCGGCAAAGGCCAGCACCAGGACGCGGGTGCCAAGATGCTCCACCTGGCGCCGGATACGACGTCCACGATCGTTTCCAAGTCGATCAGCAAGCACGGCGGCAAGGTGACCTACCGCGGGCTCGCTTCCTTCGGACGCAACTCCGAGGGCTCCAAGTCCAACATCAAGTGCGATACGCTGATCATGGATAAGCAATCCACGTCGGACACGATTCCGTACAACGAAATCATGAACGACAACATTACGCTGGAGCACGAAGCAACGGTTTCCAAAGTGTCCGAGGACCAGCTCTTCTACCTGATGAGCCGCGGCCTGACCGAAGCCGAAGCGACCCAGATGATCGTTATGGGCTTCATCGAGCCGTTCACGAAGGAGCTGCCGATGGAATACGCCGTCGAGATGAACCGTCTCATCAAGTTCGAGATGGAAGGAAGTATCGGTTAACCCTGTAATATCGAGGGTTATCGGGTTTCTCAGAGTGGTTTGTCCGGTTTTTGTCCGGTCAGTTATTTCTCGATGTATCGCTCGTAAAGGGCGAGCGCATCATCTTCAATCTTTTTCGTAACATGTAGATACGTGTCCGCTGTGACTTTCACGCTTGCGTGGCCAAGTCGCTCGGACACGTATTTTATATTTGCACCAGCCTCGAGGAGATGAACTGCGTGGGTATGCCGGAGGGCATGCGGGGATAATACCGGAAGGTTAGCTCGCTTACAGACTTCTTTGAAGTATTCACGGACAACATTTGTACGAAGCCATCTACCGTCTTGCTGGAAGAAAACCAGGTTGTCCTCTGGAGATTTATAATTTTCGTACCGGAGAACAACCTCTTTACGATTTGTTCGATGCTTTCGCATCACGGCGACGGTCGCATCATCCAGTTTTATCGTTCGGCCGCTAGTCTTTGATTTTGGAGTGGACAGATACGGTTCAGAATTAAGCGGATAGACTAACGTCTTATTAACGGTTAGCGTCTTTGCTTCCAAATCAATATCGCTCCATGTAAGTGGCAAAGCCTCGCCGATCCGGAGACCGGTTCGGGCAAGTAAAGTGAACAGAGCTAGGTATTGCATAGATGCTTGATATTTTGCATTCTTCACCGGCTTGCAATTTTCTAAAAAGAGAGCCAACTGATCGCGGTTGAAGTACTGCACTTTGGCATCTTTGTTGATTTCTTTAGGGATTTTGATCTTCTGGATCGGATTCTCTCGAAGTATTTTAAACTCGTGTACGGCGTCATTTATGGCAGTGGAGAAGATACTGTGAATACGACGGACAGTGCCCTCGCTGTAATGGTCACGCAGCTCATTGATCCACTTTTGGTATTCCGTTCGTGTTAAATCTTTCAATCGATAGTTTCCCCATCTGGGAATTATGTTCAATCGGACATTTCTTTCCTGCACACTATAAGTGATCGGTTTTACGTTCGGTCTTTTATAAACCTCTAGCCAGTCCTCAAAATACTTTGCAACCGTTTCGCTCCCGTTTTCTCCAAAACCGAAATGGTTAATCTTCGATTCTTCCTCAACTGCTGCCAGCTGCGCCTCCTTCTTAGTCCGGAACCCCCCTTTAGTTTTTTCCTTTTGCTTACCGGTTTGTCGATCTACATAACTGATCCTATACTCCCACTTCTCTCCGCGTTTGCGGTAAAAAGCCATATAAATCTCCTCCCAAGCGAACTTGTGTTTGGTTAAAAGGGTGCGGCAAAGAACCGTACCGCCTTTCAAGCGGACGATCAGTAGTAGTATGAACGCATTTCCTCAGGCACACCGTTACGACGCAGCAGCTCGCAAACCGCCTCACCGCTACCCGCGGTATCGCCAGCTGTCAGCAGCTGAATGGCGAACCGGTTAGCTTGACGCTCATACTTTCCGGGATTGGAGAGGGAATTTTCATCCAGCCAGAATCGACTGTATCCGGGATGGAGCCTGTCGTGGCCAAGTTCGTGCGCACAAACGAATCGTTGCCAGTGTTCATCCAGCCCGGAATGCAGGACGATAAAGCGACGGCGGAGCACACGATAGTAAAGGCCGCGAGTCCCATCCTCAAAATCCGCGTACCGGATAAGGATGTTAAGCCCCCGTGCAATCGTAAAAGGGTCGTTCGTTTTGAATCGTTTGATCAGCTGAGAAATGATCCGATCCATTAAAGCACCTCTATTCTTGGTTGTCGTCCGAGGTGTTTTTCTTCTTGCGGCCGTATGTCTTTTTATTCATCTCCTTCGCTTCCCAAAATAGACCGGTCAACACGTCCATCACCCGCTGACGGGCCTCGCCCTCGATAGGCACGCCGTCAAACATGACAGGGACATCTTCCTGAAGCATTTTCTTGAAATCGCGTATATCTTTGGAGGATGCCCATTCAGGGGTTGTCGATTGTGCTGACTCTTCGGGCGCAGGCTTTGTATTACGCAGATGGTTTTCCAGATCCTCAAAGAATGTTTTATCGGTGTATCCATCCGCGTACATATCCGCGGGAAGCAGCGCTACGTTTTCCGGATGGGGTAGTCCGAGAAGGAAGTCGACAGTAACCCCATGAAATTTTGCAAGAGCTGCTAACATTTCGTGATCCGGATTAGAAATACCGTTCTCCCAAGCGTTGTACCTAGCCCGCTTAACTCCAAGTGCTTCGGCAATTTGTTCTTGTGTAAGGTGTCTGCGGTTACGTAATGCGGCTATTCGTTGACCTAATTTCATACCAGATACCCGACCTTTCAAAGGAAAAAGATAAAATTTTTAGCAAATACTGTTGACGATAAGATTATTATCAAATATAATCGGATCAAGGCAAGGAGGTGAATGGTTGTTGGCTAAGAAACGACAGCAGTTAATTACTTGTCGAGAAGCAAAAGGTTCCCGAGACTCGGTTTGTTCTGAACTCGGTATTTCGAAAGTCTATCTTCGGATGATCGAGAACGGTACGATGAAACCGGGCCGTGATTTAATGATTCGCTTCTCAACTTATTATGATCGGCCTTTGGAAGTTTTGTTCCCTGATTTGTTTGGCGACAGCAGGGATGTTTAAGCTTGTCTTCGTTGATAAAAATATTATCTCCTACGATTATAGGCGATAATTTCTTTATCGTCAATATTGTTTACATCATTTTCCTTTTTTATCCTCGTTGATAAAAATATTATCAAATGGAGGGTGTTTCGTGAGTAAACCTGTTATCAGCGTTCAGCTGGATGAAGTGGAGATCCTCAAGCTCTGTCGGCAGAAAATCAATGAACTGCTCAAAGAAGTCGATGCAGAGTACATCTTTTGGGATACGGCGGAGCTGAAGCGCCGCACATGCATGAGCTGGAACTTCATCCAAGATAACTTCTTCTTCGATGAAAGATTTCCGAAACGGAAGGTCGGCACCAAGTGGTATTTTCCCGCTAGAGAGACAAGAGCCTTCCTGGAACAGTGGATTCTAGAACAACCGAAAGGATGATGACCGTGTTTCCTTGGGCACAGGAACCGCTTTGGATCAAGCGGAATGGCAGCGGCGCCATTGTTGGTATTAGCGAGATGGCGCCAAAGAAGGAGGGTGCAGAACCGTTGAACATTCACGATCAACGCCGGAAAGACGCGCTGGCTAAAACTCTCCTGAAGGCTAAAGAGCAGGCGCACACAACGTTCCTTTACCTCACAGCGAATGACCGGGACCCGGAACAGATCGCCGTCCTCTCGCTGGCCCTAGAGCACATCGAGACCGCACTCGAGCATCTTGGAATTACAGCGGGGGCGTAATGCGGATCACCGATGAACAGCTGGACAAGCTTGGTGAGTTTTTCACCAGCTCGTATGTGGCGAAGAACCAACCATGGATCCTGGAACTTACATTCGAAGAGTGGATTCGGCGGCATCTCATGAGAGGGGGTGAAGGAGTTGAACAGAAGGAGGCAATGGATTCGCAGCTGTGGGAATCTTGCGCAGATGATCGAGACAGCAACAAGTGAACGCGTTCGCGCTTCGTACACATCGCAATTCAACCTGATGTTTCAAGGCCGGAAATTGAAGTAACCCCGCGGGGTAGGAGCCGCAGGGTCACAGAGAAACGAAAAATATACGATTGGACTCATTCTATCATAGGGTCCGGAAGGTGGCAACGAAATGAAATCGACAGGTATCGTTCGGAAAGTAGATGAGCTCGGGAGAGTAGTCTTACCAATGGAGCTCCGCAGAACGCTGGGGATCGAGGAGAAGGACCCGATCGAAGTCTTTGTTGACGGCGATAAAATCATTCTCCGCAAATACCATCCTGGGTGTCTGTTCTGCGGGTCGACGGATCAGCTCCGTGGTCTGGCCAGTAAGCAAGTCTGCTCACCTTGCATCAAAACATTGGCACTGGCGAGAGCCTGATAGGGTCAAGCAATCATAAATTAGGAGGAATCATCCATGCCAGTACAAATCCATATTTCCGGCGACGACGCCGGACAAGCTCTGCAAGATCTAGCCGCGCTGTCTGCGGCTCTCATTAGCGGAACGGTAGCGGCGCCGGAAGCCCCGGAAGCCCCGGAAGCCCCCAAGAAGCCGCGCAAGCAGACGGAGAAGCCGGCGAAGGCCGAAGAGCCAGAGCAAAAGGCCGAAAAGCCCGAGCCTGAGATCAAGCCCGCACCGGAAGAGACCAAGCCAGAGAGTCAGTCCGACGAGTTCGCTGTTACCGTCGAAGAACTTCGAGCCAAGGCATCCGAGATCGCCAAGCAGGGTAAGCAGGCCGACGTCAAAGCGCTGCTCGCCAAGTACGAGGCGAAAGCGGTCAGCTCGATCCCCGAAGACAAGCGTGCCGCGTTCATGACTGAACTTGAGGCGCTGGCTGATGCGTGATTTAGAGAAGGATCTGGAGATCTGCGCAGCGGCGACAAAGGGGCTTGATACTGCGGGTGACGGTGAAGTATTTACCGTATATCTGGATGAAGATGACGGGGTAGTAGCGAGATTCAATCGCGAAGTCGATGCAGCATTTTTCGTGGATGCCGCCACCGGTTGGCCGGAGGCGATCCAGCGCGCGCTGGACGCCGAAGCGAAGGTCGACCGACTGGAGAACGAGCTGCGGATGCTGCAGGACAGCCTGAACCGGAGGTGTATGGATTGAGCCAACATGCGGGAAGGGCACACGCCCGACTTTCAGCTTCAAGCTCAAAGCGCTGGCTGAGCTGCCCTGGGAGCGTAGGGCTGGAGGATATGTTCGACGACAAAACCAGCGTCTTCGCCGAGGAAGGGACGGCCGCTCACGAGCTCGCTGAGCTCATGCTGCAGTATCAGCTGGGTGAGCTGCCGGAGGAAGACTTCACGGCCAAGCTGCAGGAGCTGCAGAAAGGTCCCCACTACTCTGAAGCCATGTACGATTACCTCGAGCAGTACACGACGGTCGTCATGGAGCGGGTCAACGAGGCTCGCGCCAGGACGCCGGACGCCCAAGTGCTCCTCGAGCAACGGCTGGACTTCTCGGAGTGGGTGCCGGAGGGCTTCGGGACCGGCGACGTCGTTATCATCGCCGACGGCATCCTGGACGTGATTGACCTCAAATACGGCAAGGGCGTCCCGGTGTCGGCTGAGGGTAATACCCAGATGCGTTTATATGCGCTTGGCGCGATCAGCCAGTTTGGAATCCTCTATGAGTTCGACAGGATCCGGATGACGATCATCCAGCCGCGGCTGGATAGCGTCTCGACCGACGACATGCAGGTGGACGAGCTACTCCGGTGGGCTGACGAAGTGGTCCGGCCTGGGGCGGAGCTGGCCGCCACGGGTCGAGGGAAGACGGTAGCGGGCGATCATTGCACCTTCTGCAAAGCAGAGTCCCACTGCCGGGCCCGCGCCTTCTACGCGCTGGACCTTGAAAAGTACAACCGGCGGGATAGCGACCTGCTGAACAGCGAGGAGATCGCCGATGTGCTCGAGCGTGTCGGTCCGCTGGTCGCCTGGGCGCAGAAGGTCGAGAAGTACGCGCTTGACCAGGCGCTGAACCATGGTGTCCACTTCCCACGCTGGAAGGTTGTTGAGGGCATCAGCCGGCGTCAGTACAGCGACCGGGAGGCCGTCGCACAGACCCTCATCCTGGAAGGCTTCGAGGAATCCCAGATCTATGCGCCACAAGAGATCCTCAAGATCGGCGACATGGAGAAGACGCTGGGCAAGAAACGGTTCGCAGAGCTTCTTGGTTCATACATCATCAAGCCGGCCGGGAAGCCGGTACTTGTCCCGGAGAGTGACAAACGGCCGGAGCTGTCATCGGCGGCGTCGGCGGCCGTGGACTTTGAGGATAGTTAAACCATGGGTGACATTGCAGATTATCACATCGACCAAATGACGTCAGGCAAGTGGCCTTCGGGCAAATACCACAAAAGGAGAACTGATCACATGGCCATCACAAACAAAGATACGAAAGTCGTTACCGGGAAAGTGCGCTTCAGCTACTGCCACGTCTTCAAGCCGCAGGCGATGGAGGACGGCCAAGACCCGAAATACTCCGTCTGCCTATTGATCAAGAAGTCCGACAAGGAGACGCTTCGGAAGATTCAGGCGGCCGTCAATGCGGCGATCGAGGCCGGCAAGAGCAAATGGGGTGGCAAGATCCCGCCGAACCTCAAGAAGCCGCTGCGCGACGGTGACACGGAGAAGGACACCGACGCCTATCCGGAATATGCCGGGCATTACTTCCTCAATTGCACGAGCAAGCAGAAGCCGGGCATCGTCGACCAGGACCGGAACGAGATCCTTGACTCGACGGAGGTCTATTCCGGCTGCTACGGTCGGGTGAGCCTCAACTTCTACGCTTACGACGCCAAAGGTAATAAGGGCGTGGCCGCGGGGCTGAACAACATCCAGAAGCTGGCGGACGGGGAATACCTGGGCGGCCGGAGCAGCGCGAGCGACGACTTTGACGACGACATCGTGGACATCAGCGGAGACGACGATTTTCTGAACTAGGGGCAGCCGACGGAAGAGGATTCGCAAGGGTCCTCTTTCTTTATCTCAAAATTCGGGAGGATCTATGAAAATTGTCACCTGCAAGCAATGCCAACTCGGCTTTGCGGCTACTGGCGGCGACGACCGGTTTTGCGGCGAATGCCATCCGCGGCGTGTCCGCATCTATAACTATCCAAGGGAGAGTAAGCAAAATGCCAAAAACCATAAGCGAGCTTTGCACGGAAGCCCATCAAACGGCAATCGACAAAGGCTGGTATGAGGAGCCGGTGCAGTTCGGGACGGCCATCGCGCTCATGCACTCGGAGCTCTCCGAGGCGCTGGAGGTTTACCGGCGGGAGAGCGGGCAGCGGTTCAAAACCGGAATTGCCGAGGAACTGGCTGACGTCTGCATCCGCATTTTCGATACCTGTGGGTACATGGGGCTCGACCTGGAGACCGCGATCCGCGAGAAGATGGAGATCAACAATGGACGTGCGTACCGGCACGGGGGCAAGCGGATATAGTCATGACCGTCCTGCAAATTGACCTCGAAACCTATTCCTCCGTCGACCTGATCAAATGCGGGGTGTACCGCTACGTGGAGGCGCCGGACTTCGAGATCCTGCTGTTCGGCTTCGCCTTCGACGACGATCCGGTGCAAGTGATCGACCTAACCGACTTCGAGGAGCTGCCGGCGGACGTCGTCAAGGCGCTGGCGGACGACACGCTGATCAAGACGGCCTACAATGCCAATTTCGAGCGGACGGCGCTGGCCCGGCACTTCGGACGGCCGATGCCGCCGGAAGCCTGGCGCTGCTCGTCGGTCCACGCATTGACCCTCGGCCTCCCCGGGTCGCTCGGCGAGGTGGCGAAGGTGCTCGGGCTCCAGGAGCAGAAGGACACGGCCGGCAAGCTGCTGATCAAGTATTTCAGCGTCCCCTGCAAGCCGACTAAGGCGAACGGCGGCCGGACCCGGAACCTCCCGCACCACGCGCCGGAGAAATGGGAGCAGTACAAGGCCTATTGCCGGCAAGACGTGGAGACGGAGCGGGACCTGCGGAAGCGGCTAGCGAAATACCCGGTGCCCGCGCACGAGTGGGAGCTGTGGACGCTCGACCAGCGGATCAACGATGCCGGCGTCCGGCTCGAGCCGGAGCTTGTCCGGCACGCGCTTGCGTGCGACGCGCAATATACGGAACGGCTTGTCGCGGAGGCGCGGGAGCTGACCGGGCTCGATAACCCGAACAGCGTCGCGCAGCTTATCGGTTGGCTGCAGGGCCGCGGCCTGATAGTAGACGGGGGGCTAACAAAGGAGACAGTGCCGATCTTGATCGACCAGGCAGGCGGGGACGAAGAGGCGGTCCGGGCGCTTGAGCTCCGGCAGGAGATGGCGAAAACCAGCGTCAAGAAATACCAGGCGATGGACCGGGCGATCTGCTCGGACAACTGGGCACGCGGGCTGCTTCAGTTCTGCGGGGCAAACCGTACCTGGCGATGGGCCGGGCGGCTGATCCAAGTCCAGAACCTGCCGCAGAACAAGATCAAGGATCTCGAGCTGGCACGGGAGCTACTGCTGGCGGGTGAGTACGAGCTGCTTGAAATGCTGTTCGGTGCGCCGCCATTCGTTCTGTCGCAGCTGGTGCGAACGGCATTCATCCCCTCGGAGGGCTGCCGGTTCATCGTCTCGGACTTCTCGGCCATTGAGGCCCGCGTTATCGCATGGCTGGCCGGGGAGCAGTGGCGGCTGGACGTCTTTCAGGGGCACGGCAAAATCTATGAGGCATCGGCGTCGCAGATGTTTCAGATCCCGATCGAGGAGATCACGAAGGACCTGCGGCAGAAGGGCAAGATCGCGGAGCTCGCGCTGGGTTACGGCGGCGGCGTGGGCGCCCTGGTCGCCATGGGTGCTCTCAAGATGGGGCTGCATGAGGAGGAGCTGCAGCCGCTGGTGGACGCGTGGCGCGGAGCGAACCGGAAGATAACGAAGCTTTGGTGGGACGTCGACAAGGCTGCCATGACGGCCGTAGAGGAGCGGCGGACAGTCGCCTTCCACCACGGCATACGGTTTATCTACGAGCCGGGCTACTTGTTCATCCAGCTGCCGTCCGGGCGCCGGCTCGCTTACGTGAACCCGCAGATCAAGCCGGGCAAGTTCGACAAGATGCAGATCACCTATGAGGGACTGGACCAAGAGACGAAGCGGTGGGGTCGGATCAGCAGCTACGGGCCGAAGTTTGTCGAGAACATCGTTCAGGCGATCTCCCGGGACTGTCTCGCGGTTAGCATGCGGCGCCTGGACGCGGCCGGCTACCGGATACGGCTTCACGTTCACGACGAGGTCGTGATCGACGAGCCGGCCGAGTTTGATTCGCTGCCGGAGATTGTCGAGCTCATGGGCCGGCCGATCGACTGGGCCCCCGGGCTGCCGCTCCGCGCCGACGCATTTGAAACGTCATTTTACAAGAAGGATTAAGGAGGAAGAGTGATATGGAACGTACACCGATTCGGAATATGGGGCTCGAGAAACCGTCGGAAGGTGCCGGCCCAGTTACCACATATACACTGCCGCCGGAAGAGCTGGAAAAGCTGCGCCAGTCCGGCGGGAAGCCTGACGGGAAGCCTGACGGGAAGCCGCAGAAAAAAGCGCCTAAACCGCCTATGGACTTTACCGATCGGATTAAGAGAGGGCTGACCAAGGAGGTTGTCGAGGAGGAGCTGAACAAGGGGAAAACCGTGGTTCAGATCGAGAAGGAACTGGGACTGAAAAAGAACACTCTGGCCTATCACATAAAAAAGTGGGGATTGAAAGGCAAAACGCCCCCAGCCACAAAGGGAAAGTCCACTTCTAAAAAGACTGTTGCTCCGGTGAAAACGGAAACGCCGCCACAAAAGCTGGAGGCGGCCGTCACGCCAGCCGAAACACCCGTGCCTGCAGATCCGGTAATCAATGATCCGGTGAATCATCCGGCACACTACACGGCCGGCAGCGTCGAGTGCATCGAGGCGATTGAGGCGGCCACGGTTGGTCTGCTCGCGGGCGAAGCCTACAACACGGGCGCGGCGATCAAGTATTTGTGGCGCTGGAAGCGAAAGAACGGGATTGAGGACCTGCGGAAGGCGCGCTGGTACATTGACCGGCTGATCGAGGGAACCCAATGAGCAAGCGGGGCGATAAGCTGCAAGCGACTGTGGAGAAGGCCAGAGACGGCCTTCCCACGGTTCTGATGGTGGCCGGGAAGCGGTATGTGCTGGACGTTCAGCGCGGGAAGAAGCCGATCGCGCCGCCGGCGCGGTTGAAGTAATTCGATGAATGACATGAGGAGGGCTAATATGCCAATCGTAAAAATCGGAGAATCCGCACAAGTTGAGCTCGGCTTTGGCGACGTAGAAATAGGTTGGGGTTTTCTGGACGAAGAGAAAGTGATCGGGACGGTATGCTTCAAACAGCGGGAGACGGCGAACGAGATCGGCACGGTGACCACCTACGGTTCAGATAACCGGTGGGAGATCGAGGAAACGCCGGTACGCATTACTTTCGCGAGGGTCGAATCGATCGACGCCCTGATGCGCTCCTTGGAAGACGCGAAGGAACTTATGCTTGCACGGCAGCCGGTAAACACCGACTGAATTATTGAGATACCAGGAGGATTCGGATGAAAATCAAAATAATCCGCAATGTTGAAGGCGGCCCGCAGCAGATGACCGTTCTAGAGGCAAGGAAAATAACAAGTCCGCTCTTCGGCACCGTTACCTTTCAGATCCTGTCCGACGGCCCGTTTTTGGGTCAAGTAATTGGCTGGTTGGATGCCATTGAGATAGACACCGAAACAGCTTAGGAAGGGCGAACGCCATGCTGGATATATCTTTTGGCCGGAACCGGGCCGATACCAACTGGAAACCTGAATATCTAGAGTGGTCAGAGGTCGTCGAGCGGCTGCGGAAGGTCCGGCGGACTGGCGAGACGATGGCGGAATATGACCGCATGAGCACCGCGGAGAAGGGCAAGGTCAAGGACGGCCGGGCATTTGTCGGCGGGCTGGTCAAAGGCGGGCGGCGGAAGAAAGAGAACGTCGAGAGCCGGTGGCTGCTCACGCTGGACGCGGACCAGGCGGACGACGACTTCCTGTTTAGCGTCGACTTGGTCCTCGGCAGCTCGGCCTATTTCGTTTACTCCACTCATGGCCACCGGCCCGCAGCGCCCAAATACCGTGTCGTGGCCCCTGTTGACCGGGCGATGACGCCGGATGAGCACGCGGCCGTCAGCCGGTGGGTGGCCGGCCAGATCGGCATGCACTACTTCGACCGGACGACCTTTGACGTCCACCGCCTCATGTACCTGCCCAGCTGCAGCCGCGACGCGGAGCCAGAGCTGGTCGAGGTCGACGGGGAGCCGCTCAGCGTAGAAGATGTGCTGGCGCAATACGAAGACTGGCGGGATCCGATGCAGTGGCCGCGGCACCCGGACGACGTCAAGCACCTTGAGGCCATGCGGAACAAGCTCGGCGACCCGACGGAGAAGCCGGGCGTCATCGGAGTGTTCTGCCGGCTGTACACGATCGCCGATGGCATTGAAACGTTCATCCCGGACGTCTACCTCCCGACAAGCCACGAGGACCGCTGGACCTATGCCGGCGGCTCCTCAGTCGGCGGAATGCGCGTGTACGACGACCAGTGGGCGTACAGCGAGCACCAAAGTGACCCCGCGAACGATGGCCATTGCCATAACATCTTCGACCTGGTCCGGATCCACAAGTTCGGCGAGCTGGACGCGGACGCCAGTGAGAAGACGAACAAGACCAAGATGCCAAGCTATCTGGCGATGCTCGACTTTGCTGCCAATGATCCCGCCGTGAAGAAGGTACGGCTGACTGAGGACTTTGACGATCTGGAGCTGGACGATGACGACACGGATTGGCTGACCCAGCTCGAAGTCCATCCCAAGACCGGCAAGCCGCTCCCAACGGCCAAGAACGCGGAGATCATCCTCTCCAGCGGGCCGTTCGCCGGCGTGCTGGCGTATGACGCGTTCGGCAATACGGAAGTGCTGCGGAAACCGCTGCCCTGGCGGGAGCGGGAGCGGCCGTGGCAGGACTACGAGCCGTGGCTCGGCGCCGACGACAAGCGGATGCTGCATTACTTCGGCAAGGTCCATGATTTTAAATCGGCGTCGACCATCCAGAACGCCTTTACCGAAGTGGTCCACAAGAATACGTTCCATCCGATCCGTGAGTATCTCGAGGCGCAGCGCTGGGACGGCGTGAACCGCGTGGACCGGCTATTTGTAACCTACCTGGGCGCCGAGGATACCCATTATGTCCGGACCGTGACGCGCAAGATGCTGCTGGCGGCCGTGAAGCGAATATATGAGCCGGGGTGCAAGTTTGACAACATGCTTGTCCTTGTTGGGCCGCAGGGGGCCGGGAAGAGCAGTCTGCTTGCCCGCCTCGGCCGGAAGTGGTTTAGCGACAGCCTGCGGACGTTCGAGAACAAGGAGGCCGGCGAACATCTCCAAGGCTCCTGGATCTTCGAGATCGGAGAGCTGGCGGCCATGAAAAAGTTCGAGATCGAGGAGATCAAGCAGTTTCTTTCGAAGACGGAGGACCGGTACCGGGTGGCATACGACCGACAAGTGTCCGAGTTCCCGCGGAAGTGCGTCTTTTTCGGCACGACCAACAACCACGATTTCTTACGTGATCCTACGGGAAACCGCCGCTTTTGGCCGGTGAGCGTGGAGCCGGAGAAGCGGGAACATAGCCATTGGGATCATCTGACGGACGAGCTCGTGGGGTTAATCTGGGCGGAGGCGCTGCGCCTGTACAAGGCCGGGGAATCCTTGGAGCTGGATCGGGAAGCCGCGAAAGAAGCGGAGCGGGTGCAAGGCCTGCACATGGAGCAGGACCCGCGGGAAGGCTTGATCGTTCGATACCTAGAGACCCCGCTGCCGGACGACTGGGACGGCATGGACATATGGACCCGGCGGCAGTACCTCGAGGCGCCGACCGGGAATGTCCCGCGGACTCGAGTGTGTGCCGCGGAGATCTGGGCAGAAGCCCTTGGCCAGGACCCGGCCAAGTTCAACGTCCGCGAGGCGAGGGCCATTTATGACATCCTGCGGAGGCTGCTGGACTGGCAGGAGCGGGAGAGCGGGCGGATGAAATTTCGGTTGTATGGGCTTCAAACCGCATACGTTCGAAGGTAACAGTAACGGTAACAGTAAGCCCAAAAAAGTAACAGTAAAGAATATCCAGCGGTAACAGATGGTATCAGTAAGTAACAGTAAAACGTCGCGTATCTGATACCGGAAAAAGCCTTACGTACCAAGGGTTTGGGCTCTCCGGTATCAGAAGTAACAGTAAAATACCCTTATATAGAGAAATAGTAATTAGCATAGTAAAAAGGGATAACTGTACAGGGCGCACGTATGCTAAACGCGTATTACGCACGTATAGGGAATTTTCTGATACATCTGATACCGTCACTTGGAGGCGGTGAGCAAATGCGAGAATCAGCAATCGAGCGAAAGCTCGTCAACCATATCCGCCAGCAGGGCGGCAAGTGCTGGAAGTGGGAGTCGCCAGGAACGGCCGGCGTGCCGGATCGCATCTGCCTGCTACCCGGTGGGCGCGTGGTGTTCGTGGAGGTCAAGGCTCCCGGAGAGAAACCGCGCCCGCTGCAGGTCAAGCGGCATGAAGAGTTGAAGGTGCTGGGCTTCGATGTCCGGGTGATTGATTCGGAGGAAGCGATCCATGAGATATAAGCCGCACAAGTATCAGGAATATGCAACAGCCCGCATCCTGGACGAGCCCTTCATCCCGCTCTTTCTAGAAATGGGCCTAGGCAAGACAGTGATCACGCTGACGGCTCTCAATGAGCTGCTGTTCGACCGGTTCGATATCGGCAAGGCCTTGATCATCGCCCCGCTTCGAGTGGCTGACGATACATGGGCCCGGGAATCGCAAAAGTGGGACCACTTGAAGCATCTGCGGATCAGCAAAATCCTGGGCGACCGGAAGCAGCGGGAACGCGCGCTGAAGGCGGACGCGGACTTGTACATCATCAACCGCGAGAACGTGGAATGGCTGGTGAGCATGACCGGGAGTAAGTGGCCGTTTGATACGGTTGTGATCGACGAGCTCTCTAGTTTCAAAGCAAGTAACTCCAAACGCTTCCGCGCCCTTCGCCGGGTGCGGCCGATGATGCAGCGGGTGATTGGGCTGACCGGCACGCCGGCACCAAACAGCCTGATGGATCTATGGGCGCAGATGTACTTGATCGACCAGGGCGAGCGGCTGGGCAAAACGATTACCGGATTCCGCGACCGCTACTTTACCGCCGGCGCCCGCAGCGGGCACGTGGTCTACGAGTGGAAGGAGAAGAAAGAGGCGGAAGAGCGGATTTACGAAGCGATTGGAGACATCGCGATCAGCATGAAGGCCGAAGACTGGCTTGAGCTGCCGGAGTCGATCCCGCGCGTGGTACCGATCCGGATGGATGAGGCATCGAAGGCAAAGTACAAGCAGCTGGAGCAGGATCTGCTGCTTCCCTTCCTTGGCGGGGATGTGGTGGCTTCTTCGGCCGCCGTCCTGTCCAACAAGCTGCTGCAGCTGGCGAACGGGGCCGTCTACGACGAGAATCGCGGCGTCCGCCAAATCCACGACGGGAAGCTGGACGCGCTTGAGGACGTGATCGAGGCGGCAAACGGTCATCCGGTCCTGGTGTTCTACTCCTACCAGCACGACCTCGAGCGGATCAAGAAGCGGTTCCCGAAAACCCGAACCTTGAGAAAAGGTGCGGACGGGACGAGGGACATCGCCGAGTGGAACGCCGGCCGAATCCCGATCCTCGCCGTACACCCGGCAAGCGCCGGCCACGGCCTCAACCTGCAGGACGGTGGCAGCGTGATCGTATGGTTCGGCCTCACGTGGAGCCTGGAACTCTACCAGCAGGCCAACGCCAGGCTGTACCGGCAGGGCCAAACCCGGAACGTGATCATCCATCACCTGGTCACCGAGGGAACGATGGACGAGGACGCCATGGAGGCGCTGGAGTCAAAAGCGGCAGGGCAGGACGCGCTGATGGATGCCGTAAAAGCGAGAATTTCGAAACTGGAGGGATAGACATGATGGCGATCCGAAAGAGCACGTTCAAGCATGTGGAGTCGGAACTGTACACCTTTCACGAAACCGGCCGGGAAATCATTCGGCTGAAGAACGAGATCATCCACGGATCGGGAACGACGGACGAAAACGTCGGCGGCGGGAAGAGCAATCTTCCGGGCGATCCTACCAGCCGCGTAGCCGTTCTGCTAACCAGTCACCGGAAGCTGGAGAACCTGGAACGCATTCACGACGCCATCCAATCCGTTTACGCTGCACTCCCGGAAGACCGGCAGCAACTGGTGAAGCTGAAGTACTGGACACGACCGCAGCAGCTCACGTGGGATGGTATCGCCATGCAGCTGGGCATTAGCCGGATTACGGCGATTCGGTGGAGAGACGGGATTGTTCAAGCCGTGTCAGATCGAATCGGTTGGCGTTGAAATGATACTATCATGATACTTTTGACGTCACTTTCCGTGGTATTATGCTAGTGTCGGAAGTAGGAGACAAAGCGTGCCGCCTATAACCGACCTCCTTATTTGGGTAGACCGTCCTTCGGGGCGGTCTTTTCGTTTGCAAATTAAAAAGCCCAGCCGGTGCTTCCGGACTGAGCTTAGGCCGCGGTGCTTCCGCAGGCAGGTATAATATACCATACCGGACAGGCTGTGTCTATGACAGGGAGGTGCTGCGTGGTGCCGCAATCATTCTACAAGTCGACACGCTGGAAGACCAAACGAGAGAAGATCCTGAGGCGTGACGAATACCTGTGCCAGGAGTGCAAGCGGTACGGCCGGTCTACGGCAGCCGCAACGGTTCATCATATCAATCCACTGGAACGGCATCCGGAGCTTGCACTAGTGAGCCCCAACCTTGTGAGCCTGTGTAATCCATGCCACGACAAGATGCATGACCGGACGACGGGCGTATTGACTGAGGCTGGCGAACGGTGGCGGGAGAAGGTATCCCCCCTCCCTCAGAGTGCAGCACCCTAGAGCTTTGGGACCGGGCTGGGGACCCTTTTCCAATAGAGCGAGCTTTCAAAACTTTTTTCGGGAGGTGAGGCGATGTCGAAGGCAGGAGAAAAAGCGTTGGCTGCTCAGCAACTGGTGATCGATCGGACCGTTTCTGACATGAAGGCGCTCGGCGTTTACAAGCCGGAATACGATCCGCTGATTAAGGTTTACGCAGAGCTCGTGGTTCAGTACAACATGATCACTGAGCGCTTTGTGAATGGCGGGATGCGATACCAGGTAAGTACGGCTGACGGTGGTGCGAAGAAGGCGCCAATCGTGGCAACGCTTGAATCTTTGCGAAAAGACCTGCTGGCGTACTCCGACCGCCTTTGCCTTAATCCGAAGTCCCTGGAGACCGTGACGGTCGAGAAAAAAGGCAAGTCAGCGCTTGCGGCAGCGCTGAGTGAGATGGGATGAGTCAATTCAAGCACCATGATTCCGTAATCGAATACGCCCGGTCCATTGTCGAGGGGAGGAAGGTTGCATGCAAGGAGCTTGTCCAGAGCTGCGAAAGATTCCTCCGCGACCTGGATAGTCCAGATTACGAGTTTCTGCCGAAGGATGCCGAGTTTGTCATCGGGATCATCGAGAAGACCTTCGTCCACGATCAGGGCGAGAAATTAGACGGCACTCCGCTCCGCGGGGAGCCGTTTTTGCTTGAGCCGTGGCAGATGTTCATCGTCTACAACCTGCTGGGCTTTTACCAGAAGGGGACCAAGCTTCGCCGGTACAAAGAGGCGTTCATCTTCATTCCGCGGAAGAACGGCAAGACCAGGTTTGTGGCCGCGCTGTCTTGGGCGCTGTCCCTCTTGAATCGCCGGTCCGGGTCAAAGATTTATATTGTTGGCGCTGCGCTGGAACAATCGCTGCAGAGCTTTAACTTTATCCTGTTCAACCTTCGACAGATGGGGGAAGAGGATAGCTTCCGGATCCTGGACAACAACCAGGAGCACTCCATCAGCGGGGACATGGGCGACGGGTCAATCTACATCAAGGCGCTGGCGGCCAACCCGGATCGGCAGGACTCACTCAACTGTAACCTGGCCATTGCCGACGAGCTGCACGCCTATAAGTCACCGAAGCAGTACAACATCATCAAAGAGGCTATGAAGGCGTACAGCAACAAGCTCATGATCGGGATCACGACGGCCGGCGACGACATGACGAGCTTTTGTTATCAGCGTCTCCAGTATTGCAAGAAGATTCTGGACGGCACCGTTCGGGACGATGCCTACTTCGTGTTTATCACCAAGGCTGCAGAGAACCCGGAAACCGGCGAAGTCGATTATACCGATCCCGTCCAGCACGAGATGGCCAACCCTAACTACGGAGTGACCATCCGGCCGGAGGACATCGTCAATGATGCAGCTCAGGCGCAGAACGATCCGCAGCAGCGGAAGGACTTTCTGGCCAAGTCGCTCAACGTTTACACGGCGGCCATGCGGGCTTACTTCAATCTGGACGAATTCAAGGCGAGCGATCGGCAATACAAGTGGACGCTCGAGCAGCTTGCGAAGTTGGATATCGATTGGTTTGGCGGTGCGGATCTCTCCAAGCTGCATGACCTTACGGCGGCTGCGTTGTACGGGTCCTATGGCGACGTAGACATCATCGTTCCTCACGCCTGGTTCCCGATCGTCGCGGCCACCCGGAAAGCGGAGGACGATAATATCCCTCTATTCGGCTGGAAGGATGAAGGCTGGCTCACGATGACGAATACGCCAGTGGTCAACCATGCGGAGGTGACGAACTGGTTCGTCGCGATGAAGAAAAAAGGCTTCCGCATCAAGCAGGTCGGCTTCGACCGCAAGTTCAGCCGTGAGTTTTTCCTCGGAATGAAACGGGCTGGCTTTTCCATGATCGACGAACCGCAGTATTTCTGGAGAAAGAGCCAGGGCTTCCGACGGATCGAGCAAAAGGCCAAGGAGGGCAATCTTTATTACCTGCATTCCAGCGCTTATGAATACTGCTTGCAGAACGTCCGAGCAATCGAGAAAACAGACGACATGATCCAATATGAAAAAGTGATGCCCGAGCAGCGGATTGATATCTTCGATGCTTCGGTTTTTGCTTGTGTGCGAAAAATGGAAAGCGCTGAGAAAGCAGCCAGCGCCAGCAAATGGTTGAACGGGGGGTGAGGTATTTGAGCAAGAAGAAAAAGCGACAACAGGCAAACACACGGGCGGCGCCGGAGTCACCCATTGGGTGGTTCCTGACAACGGACGCCCATGATACGCTTTGCATCCCGGGCTATACCCGGTTATCAGATAATCCAGAGGTCAAGATGGCGGTTCACAAGATCGCGGAGCTGATCAGCTCGATGACCATCCACCTGATGCAGAACACCGACAACGGCGACATCCGGGTCCGCAACGCGCTCAGCCGGAAGCTTGACGTAAACCCATATACCCTCATGACCCGTAAAGCATGGGTCTACAACATCGTCTATACGATGCTTTTGGATGGGAAGGGGAATAGCGTCGTCTATCCGCGGATACGGGAAGGCCTGATCGACGAGCTGATACCGCTTAAAGCAGGCAGCGTGTCCTATCAAGATACGTCGGACGGCTATCAGGTCATTTATCAAGGCCGGGCCTATAACCATGACGAGGTGCTGCATTTTATTATCAACCCGAACCCTGACCGACCATGGATCGGCACGGGCTACCGGGCCGCCTTAAAAGATATCGCGGACAACCTTAAGCAGGCCACTGCGACGAAAAAGGGCTTCATGGGCAGCAAGTACATGCCAAGTCTTATCGTCAAGGTTGACGCGAATACGGCGGAGCTCTCCAGCGAAGAAGGCCGCGATAAGGTTTTCGATATGTACCTCAAGCGCTCGGAGGCGGGGCAACCCTGGATTGTGCCGGCGGAGATGCTGGAGGTGCAGGAGGTGAAGCCGCTGACGCTGGAGGACCTGGCGATCAACGATGCGGTGCAACTGGATAAGCGAACTGTGGCGGGCCTCTTCGGAGTGCCGGCTTTTTTTGTTGGCGTCGGAGATTTCAAGAAGGACGAGTACAACGCCTTTATCCAATCGACACTGCTGCCGATCGCCAAGGGGATTGAGCAGGAGCTGACCCGCAAGCTGCTGTACGCGCCGGATCTGTATTTCAAGTTCAATCCGCGATCCCTCTACGCCTACGATCTCAAGGAACTGGCCGATGTAGGCAGCAACCTCTACATTCGCGGGCTGATGGAGGGCAACGAGGTCCGCGACTGGATCGGCATGTCGCCGAAGGAAGGCCTTGACCAGCTCGTCATCTTGGAAAACTTTATCCCCGCGGGCATGATCGGTGATCAGAAGAAGTTGAACCCGGGAGGAGGTGAGGGAGATGGATAGGGACAAGCAGCAGACGCGGAGTCTCCAGACGGAGCTCAAAACGCGGGTGGATGGCGACGGGCAGGAGATGGTGATCGAAGGGTACTTTGCAGTTTTTAACCAGCCTACGGAGCTATGGGCGGGGGCGTTCGAGCAGATTGCCCCGGACGCCTTTAATAGCACGCTAGGAAACGATGTGCGGGCGCTCATCAACCATGACACGATGTTTGTCCTAGGCCGGAATAAGGCGGGCACGCTGGAGCTCAAAGCGGACTCTCACGGACTTTGGGGGCGCGTGAAGGTCAATCCCAACGACTCGGACGCAGTCAACCTATACGAGCGAGTGAAGCGAGGAGATGTGGACCAGTGTTCCTTTGGGTTCAACATCCTCAAGGAGGACATCGACTTCCGCGATGACGGATCTGTTCTCTGGACGCTCCGGAACATTGACTTGCACGAGGTTTCGGTGTGTACCTTCCCGGCCTACCAGGCGACAGGCGTCCAAGCTCGGAAGGCTGAGCTCGAGCAACACAAATCGCGGCAGCTGGAGCAGCGCAAACAAAACTTGAAAGCGAGGTTGAGAAAAAATGCTTAAACAACTCATGCTCGGTAAAAAGATCGAGCGAGCGAAGGCGACCCTTTCCGAGTTACTCGAGAAGGAAACAGCGCTCAAGACGCGCAGTTCCAATGCGGAGAAGGCGCTGGAGGAGGCACAAACGGACGAGGAAATCGCGGCCGTCGAAGAAGAAGCCGGGGCTATTGAAACGGAGCAGGCCGATCTCGACGAGAAGAAGAGCACGTTAGAAGGCGAGATCCAAGCGCTGGAGGGAGAGCTCGAGCAGCTTAACAGCAAGACTCCGAGCAATAACCAGACGCCTGCACCGGCGCCGGAAGCTAGAAACCAAAACCAAGGGGGCGAAACGAGAATGAAAGGTAACAAGTACGAAACCCGCGCTCAAATGCTGGAGCGCCTGAACCGTCCCGAGGTACGGGAGTTTTACGGCAACATCGTAACAGCGATCCAAAACAAGCGGGCGCTGAGCAACACTGATATCATCATCCCGGAAGTGGTGATTAACGCCATCCAGCAGCGCCTGGGCGACTACTCCACGTTGTACCGGGAAGTCAACGTCGAGACGCTCAACGGTACGGCTCGGATCGTCATGGACGGCGCCATTCCGGAGGCCATTTGGACCGAAATGTGCGATCCTGTGCAGGAGCTGGCAACGTCGTTTAGCCAAACGGAGCTGGACGGCTTCAAGGTCGGCGGATTTATCCCGGTCTGCAACGCGATCTTGGAAGATTCCATGATCGACCTGGCAAACTTTATCGAGAGCCGGCTGGCTATGGCGATCGCAAAAGCACTGGACAAGGCAATCCTGGTCGGCACCGGGGCTTCCGGAAAGCAGCCGCTCGGCATCATTACGGCGCTGGCGGCAGCAGAGCACGCTGAACGTCGCGTAACTAGCGACGGCACACTCAAGGACATCGTATCCAACATGTCGCTGCTTGACGACGGAGAGGATGGCGTGCCGATCGGCGAGGTCATCGCGGTCATGCGCCGGTCGACGTACTACGCCCGCATCGCCCCGCAAACTTTCCTTCCGACCGCTGATGGACGCCTGGTCATCCAGACGGCGCAGTCTCCGCGGCTTCCCGATGGCACGCGTGTCGTGTTCTCCCAGTACGCGCCGGCGGATCAGATTGTCATGGGTGATTTCAAAAAGTACATGCTCGGCGAACGTCGCGGCGTGCAACTGGCGGTATCGACGGACGTCCGCTTTATCGAGGATCAGACGGTCTTTAAAGGGACCGCTCGTTACGATGGCAAACCGATCTACCCGGATTACTTTGTCGTTATCACGCTGACGCCAGAAGTGTAAGCGAACATGATATGTGAGGGTCGGTCGGCTTGACGGCCGCCCACAATTTGAGAGGAGGAATCAACATGGCAGAAGTAGTTAAAGCATTTCGGGACAAATTTACGAAGATGTTGTACGACGTCGGCGATGTGTACGAAGGCGATCGCGCCGAGGAACTGGCAAAGCTCGGCTATGTGGCGGAAGCCGCCGACAAGCCGCTCGAGGACATGACAAAGGCTGAGCTGCTGAAATACGCGGAGGAGAACGAAATCGACGGCGTGACCAGTGCGATGAATAAGGCTGAGATCCTCGAGGCCATCAAGGCGGTGCAGTAATGGACACGGCAGCCGTCGTCGCCCTCGTCAAAGAGCGGCTGGGGATCCGGACGGCTGTCCGGGACACATACCTGACCGCCATTGTCGACGGCATAATTAAAGAGCTGGAGGGTGAGCAGGGGGTAGCTCTGGATGCGGCCAACTCTGCTCACCTTATGTTTGTGTGTGATCTGGCTACGTGGCGCTACCAGAGCCGGGACGAGCCGGGGGCCATGCCGCGGCATCTGCAGTACCGCCTGCATAATCTGATTCTCTCCGTGAGGAGGCCGCCGGTATGACATACGACCACGAGCTGACGCTGATCCACGAGGATAACACGCAAGATGAGCTCGGCAACCATGTGCCGGCCTTATCTAAAACGGATATCCTTTGTGGGCTGAAATCCGTAGGGCGAAACGAGTTTTACAGTGCCGCGACCGCCGGGCTTCGGCCGGAGTTGATCTTTGTTATCCACGCCTACGAATACGACGGGCAGCGTCTGGTCGAATTTGATGACGTGCGTTACCGGGTGGTCAGAACCTACGGCGAGGGAACAGAGGAAATCGAGCTCACGTGCGAGAGGGTGGCTGCCGATGGCTGATATCCGGATTGACCAGCTGGCGGATGCGATCTCAAATGCTGTCCGGGAATACACAGAAGATGTAGCGGATGCGATCGAACAGAAGGTGGACGAAGTTGCCGACGCGGTCCTGAAGGATGTAGAGAGCAACGCCCCGAAGCGAACAGGCAAATACGCACAGGGCTTTAAAAAGACCAAGCGTGACGAAGCAGAGAAGACAAAGCGAGTCATCTGGAACAAGAAAGACCATCGCCGTGTGCATCTCCTGGAGTTCGGACACGCCAAGCGTGGCGGCGGCCGAGTAGCGGGAAGACCCCACCTTCGGCCGGCGTATGACCGCCATGCAGCCGGGTTGCCCGATGACATTAAGCGTATCATCAGGAACGGAGGCGGCACATGAGGAGGTGAGCCACGCTTTGAAAAATATCCGTTTCCTCAGTCCTTGGCTGATATCAGCGATCAATGAAAAAGAAATCACGACTCAGGCGGAACTCTTTCAAGCGCTCAAATCTCTCGGCATGCCGGTGGCTTACGGCGAGTTTGAGGCGCCTGCGCCGCCTCCCCCTTTTATTACTTACCAGTTCGCCTATGGCTCCGACATGATTGCCGACAACCACAATTATGTGGAGGTAGGGAATTTTCAAGTTGAGCTCTACACGGCTAAAAAAGAGCCGGAAAACGAGAAGCTGGTGCAGGACAAGCTCAAGGAACTGCGGCTGCCTTATAGCAAGGTAGAAGCCTGGCTGCCGGAAGAAAAGCTTCGTCAAATCATTTATGAAATTCAATTAGTGGGAGGATGACCATGAGCAAAAATAAAGTAACGTTTGGACTCGATAAGGTCCATATCGCTTTTGTCGATCCGAAAGCAACCGATGAACAACCGGCCTGGGAAGCGCCAATTGCGATCCCAGGAGCCGTGCGCTGGACACCGGAAGCCCAGGGCGAGACGTTCACTTTCTACGCAGATAACTCGGCTTATTTTCGCATGACAGCGAACAACGGCTACACCGGCGAACTGGAGATGGCAAACGTCCCCGACTCGGTAAAGGCCAGACTGTTTGGTTGGCAGATTGACGATAATGGCATGCTGGTCGAGACCACAGACGGCACGCCTGAGAAGTTTGCACTGCTGGGCCAGGTACAAGGCGACCAGCGCAATCGCCGCTTTGTCTACTACGATTGCCAAGCCAGCCGATCGGGTAAAGAGCAGACCACTAAAAACGAGAGCGTCGCGCCGAATACGGATGTTATTTCGATTGCAGTATCGCCGGTCGATATTGACGGCAAAACGCTTGTCAAAGGCGATCTGGAGTTGAGCGATACGAACGGGACAGCTTACAATTCGTTCTTTGCGTCTGTGTACAAGCCGAAATTCACCCCCTCGGTATAGGAGGTCCACAATGAGAGAATTGAAAATTGGCGAACAAACGGTACGAGTCAGGGCGACGCCCCTGGCTCTTCTTTTTTATCGGCAGGAGTTTCAAGCGGATGTGCTCGCTGATCTTTTGAAGATGGGAGAGCTTCTGAAGAAGGACGAAAACGGAGAGATCGACCCGAGCAGATTTGACGTAATTGCTATCTTGCAATTGGTTTGGGCGATGGCAAAAGCCGACGCCTACGGGAACCAGTTCCCGTCGTTTGTAGATTGGTTGGCCACACTTGAAGGGCTCGATATATCCGACCCTGCTTTCATGGTACCCGCCATGGAGGAGGCCGCAGATGGCTTTTTTCGTGCCGGAGCAAAAGCGGGGGCCGATCAAGCCAGCAAAAAGCAAAACAGACGGAAATAAAACGGAAATTGAGCTTCTAGCCATCGGTAAAAGAGTTGGCTTGAACTTCGCGGAAATGAACGAGCTGCGCATCCGCGATCTGCTTGATCTCGCCAAGTGCTATAGCGGGGCAGAGGAAGACGGGCCGCGGGATGCTACTCAAGGTGACATTGACGCCTTTTTCGGCGGATAGAGAGGAGAGGGTGAGAAACTGTGGCAGAGACGATAAAAGGTATTAACGTTGTCATCGGTGCCGAAACGACCGGGTTATCCTCGGCTCTGTCCGACGTAACTAAAAAGAGTAAGGATATCCAATCAGAATTAAAACAGGTCGAAAAGCTGCTGAAACTTGATCCCACTAACACGGACCTACTAGCACAGAAACAGAAGCTATTGTCCGACGCAGTGGCCAACACGAAAGAGAAGCTTGACCGTCTTAAGGACGCACAAGCTCAGGTAAATGATCAGTTTGCGAAGGGCGAAATCAGCGAGGGTCAATATCGTGCATTCCAGCGAGAATTAGCATCGACTGAGGAAAAGCTGAATTCATTGCAAACGGAGCTCGGGAAAACGAAGCTCAACCTTGATCAAATCGGAAAGTCGATGCAGGAAGCAGGCAAAAGTATTTCGGATGCCGGGGGGACGTTGTCAAAAGGTTTGACCGTTCCCCTTGCCGCTGCCGGCGGAGTAAGCCTTAAGGTCGCCTCTGACTTTGAATCTGCCTTCGCTGGCGTCCGTAAGACAGTCGATGCAACGGAGGAAGAATTCGCCGCATTTAAACAAGGTATTCGAGATATGGCGAATACGATGCCGCAAGCGGCCACGGAGATTGCCGGAGTAGCGGAAGCTGCTGGTCAGCTCGGGATCAAAAATGATGCCATTCTTGGATTTACCAAGACCATGGTGAACATGGGCGTAGCGACTAATATGTCGTCCGAAGACGCGGCTATGTCTCTTGCGCGGCTCGCGACCATCACGCAAATGAACCAGCAGGATTTTGACCGGCTCGGAGCAACGATTGTCGGGCTCGGCAATAATCTGGCGGCGACGGAATCTGAGATTGTTGAAATGGGTCTCAGGATTGCAGGGGCGGGCAACGTTGTGGGCATGAGCGAAGCTCAAATCCTCTCGTTCTCCGGTGCGCTGGCTGCAGTGGGGATTAACGCGGAGGCTGGGGGCTCGGCGTTTAGTAAACTCATGATCGACATGGCGAATGAAGTCGCGACAGGCGGCAAAAAGCTCGATGGCTTCGCAAAAGTCGCCGGGGTATCGGCTGCCGATTTCTCCAAGTCTTTCAAAAATGACGCGGCAGGAGCAATTGTTTCGTTTATTGAGGGCCTTGGGAAGATCGACAAAGCAGGCGGAAATGTCTTCGGCACGCTCGAAGACCTAGGGCTGAGTGAAATCCGCTTGCGCGACGCACTGCTTCGCGCTTCGGGCGCCGGGGACCTATTTCGCAATGCACTTGAACTTGGGAGCCAAGCATGGGAAGAAAACAGCGCGCTGACCAACGAAGCCGAGCAGAGATACGCGACTTTCGAAAGCCGCTTGCAAATTATGTGGAACCGGCTGAAAGATGTTGCGATTACGCTGGGTGATGCCCTGATTCCGGCCATGGAAAAAGCGATGGAGGCGGCAATGCCTCTGATCAATGCGCTGGCCAAAATGGTAGTATGGTTTGCGCAACTTGATCCAGGGATTCAACTAACAATCATTACAATTGCGGCATTAGCTGCTGCGTTAGGTCCTGCACTGATTATCATAGGCAAGCTAGTAACGGTCGTAGGATCAATAATAAGCGCGTTTTCTGCCCTATCAGGAGCGATAACTGCGGCGGGTGGTGTAATCGCCGTTCTGACTGGCCCGATTGGTATTACTATCGCTGCCATTGCTGCACTTGCCGCGGCAGCCTACCTCATCTATGACAACTGGGAGCCGATCAAACAGTTTTTAATCGACCTGTGGGCCGGCATTGTAAATACGACAAGCGCGGCATGGGAGGCCATCAAGTCCGGCCTCACCGCAGCGTGGGACGCGGTCAGCGGCACGACCAAGAGAGTCTACAACGACATTGCGTCTTACCTAACCGGGTTATGGAACGGTATTGTGGGATTTTTGACAACGACTTGGGATGCGATCAAGTCGATGGCCCGCACATCTTTTGAGGCCGTTGTCAATGTCGTTCGGCCAATCATGGATGGATTCAAAACGTATTTCAGCGGGCTTTGGGATATGATCAAGAATATTTTTGCCGGCGCGTTGCTGCTGCTCATTGACCTGGTATTAGGAGATTTCGAATCTCTTTCCAGTGATGCTAAAGCCATATGGAACAACCTCAAAGAGGCGTTTCGCAAAATGTGGGACGGCATTGGGCAAGTTTTCTCTTCCGCTCTTGGTCTTATCGGGTCCGCTTTATCCGCTGCTTGGGGTAGTATCCGCTCAACGGCAGATACGGCGTGGAAGGGCATTAAAACAGTCATATCAAGCATCATTTCAGCGACGGTTGACTGGATAAAAGAGGCTTGGAACGGGATGTTGAATTGGTTTCGCGAGCTGCCTGGAAAACTCTACACGATCGGCTCCGACATGTTCAACCGTATGCTCGATGCGGTGGTAAACACAATAGGTACGGTCAAAGACGCCATTGTGGAAGGCATATCGTCAGCGATTGATTGGATCAAGGGGCTGCCGTCCGAAATGATGCAGCTGGGAAAAGATATGATCCAAGGTATGGTCAACGGTATAAGCAGCATGGCCGGAAAGGTCAAGGATAAAGTCAGCGAGATCGTAACGGCCATCCCTGACAAAATTAGAGATTTCCTCGGCATCCACTCGCCGTCTCGCGTCCTCATGCAGCTGGGAGAATACGCCGGAGAGGGACTTGCCCTGGGTCTGCAGAACAGCGTCGCGGATGTACGCCGTCAAACAGCAGAGATGGCTCAGGCGGCCGTTCCTAAGATGCAATCAGCGGGGACCACTGGTGGTTACGGTGAAGGCGCAGGAAGCGGCTCAGCCAATATCATCGTTGAGCTTGATGGCTATACTATCGCACAGGCAGTGGGGCAGCCTCTGGTCGACCTGATCCGCGTCAAGACAGGTATAAGGATATAAAGGAGGGCGGATCATGCCGTATAACACAAAGCGTCTTATTGAGTCACAAGGAGTTGTTGTCCCGCAGGTATATAACCCCGCTGCGGATCAATACGAACCGGTTCAAGGCTCAGCTGCAACCGGCCCGAGGACCATTCTTTACAGCGCCAACGGGACTCCGTTAATGACGGATGCAAACCCAGGCGCTGTGAAGCTAACGGGGAGTATTGTGCCAAAAGAGCAAGCACTTCCTGTATATCAAACGGGAGGCCTTACTGTTTTTGAAACGATCGCAAATGCCGTGAGCGTTCCAGCAAAGGCGAGTTATGATTTTAATATCAATCCTACAACCGAAAAGGAAATTTGGCTTGCAGTCTCTATTGATAAGCAGCCGTGGAGCCTTGAAGGGAGCGCGCATCCATTCTACGCCGGGGTCGATGCCGGAACTGCAATGTATTTTCCGCGCAAAAACAACAATGCGAAAACATTCGGCAATGCAAGTCCTAGCGTCTCCTTGCATCTGGGGCAGCGGGTTAGTACGTCCGTTGATTTGATTGACCCGGCAAACATGCAAGAGGCGAGGCTATATAAGATTCCCTATGATAGAGGATTAAAAGGCCGGGTTACTAATTACCATGCAACAGATACGGCCACAGTAACCGTAAAAATTTTAAGGGTATGGGGGTAAAAGTCCCATGACAGAACAGAGAAAAGCGGAGATTGTAAGCGAATTGAAAACTATAGCCGAAACGTTCAAGCCGAGTGAAGATGAGCCTATCCTCGACATGTTTGTCCTTATCTCAAGGTATAACGCAACCGGCAAAAACGCCGAACTGATTGGCGGGGATTGGGTAATTGAAAATTGTCCAGAACCGCTCAAGAGTCTCCCGGCTTAAACAACTAACGAAGGTCTATAGTTAAATAAGCGATGAATCAGAAGGGCCTCTCCGAGGTCCTTTTTCTTTTGAGGTGGAGGGAGGTGAGTAACCTTGAAAAAGACCGTGTTCCTTAGCCCTTGGCAGATTGTCACACACAAAATTTCATCGATCAACAATAAGAGGATCACGAGACAGGTAAACACCCTCTCCATAGAAGACACCATTGGCGAGCGGTCCACGGCAACTTTTGTAGTCGAGACGGACCTAGGAATCCATTTCCAGCAGGGAGAGCCGGTGGAGATCTATGACGACGATCAAACGCTTATTTTCGCTGGCGTAATTGACAAGCCGTCGGAAAGGCGCCCGCCTGGCGCCCACTTTTTACTGCACACCATCCGATGCAAGGATATGCACTATTTGGCGGACAAGCGTGTGTTGGCGCGTGCTTACCAGGAAACCTCGGCCGGAGAAATAGTCCGGGATATTCTCGGCAGCAAGCTATCCGAGGAAGGGATCATAGCCGGTAACATCCAGGACGGCCCTGTCGTGCAGGAAGCCATTTTCAACTACGTACCGGTTTCTCGGGCGCTTGAAGCGCTGGCGGAGAAGGCGGGCTTTTTGTGGTGGATTGATTTCGACCGTACACTCCATTTTGTTGAGCGGGCGACGTATTCAGCTCCCTGGACCGTGACGGCTGATGTGGACCCAAATATCACGGTAGAGCACGGCAATCCGAAATATCGTAACTCCCAATACATCAAAGGCGGCACGGACATTACTGATCCGCAAACAGAAGTGTTTAAGGGCGACGGGATGCGGACGGCGTTCACCACGGGTTTCAAGGTTGCCAAGGTACCGACTGTCCGACTGAACGGCCTGACGCAAACAGTAGGCATCCGTGGGCTTGAAACAGGCAAGCAGTGGTATTGGTCCAAGGGCGAGAACACGATCTCTCAGGATACCGATGCCACTCCGATCAAGGACACGGACGTATTGTCCGTGACCTATCAAGGGGAATTCTCAATCGTTGTCATATCGAGGGACCAAGACGAGATTGAGTTGCGGAAAGACCTCGAGCAGAATTCAGGTATCAATGAGGACGTAGAGGACGAGCCGGAGACAACGAATCGTGAGGCGGCCTTCCAAAGCGCTGGGGCAAAGCTGGCCAAGTATGCGAAAAACGGGCGGCGTGTAAAGTTCAGAACGGCCAGAAAAGGATTGGAAGCCGGGCAGATCGTTACGGTCAATTTGCCTAAGCATGGGCTGATCGACGCGGAGCTCTTGATCGAGAGTGTGACCATCCGGGACATGACCGGCAAATTGATCTACGAGGTTTCTGCAGCCGAGGGTCCGGAGCAAGGAAGTTGGGCGCGGGTGTTTGAACGGATGGCGACCCGCGGGCAGGCGTTCGTCATCAGGGAGAATATCAGCGAGGATGAGGTGCTGATAACGCTGGCCCCTTTCACGAAGACTTGGACAGCTGCCGAAGCGCCAAACATTTTCAAGGAGGTCTACGCCTCCAGCACGTTGTTTCCGTCGACCGGCCTATTCCCAATGTTCGAGTACGCCGACCGCGTCAAGACGGTGGCACTTTACGATACGAAAGGTAAAGAGCTGCTACGGAAAGTGATCACGAAGCAGATCGGCGCGGATACCGGCAGCATCACGAGCTTATCCTACATTGCTCCGTTCGAGGGTATTGGCAGCCTGTCTAAGGTGGCATGGTTTGGCGGCATGCGGGGAGACATCAAAGTAGACGAGCAGCCCTACAACAAGACCAAGACGGAGATGGAGGCACTACAAATCGAGAGAATCGACACACGTAGCTTTACACCGATGACCGGCACAAAGGCCATAACCGCAGCGTATATGCAGAGCCTTGACGATCAGGTGACGGAGCTGCTTACCAAGTCGAAATGAATGAGGTGAAGAAATGCAGTGGAGCGAGACAACGCCGCTTTCGCCGGCGAACCTGAATGACCTGGAAGCCAGGATAACTCAGGCCGCAGCTAACGTGGAATCGGGCAAATCGGCCATCGTCAATGCGATTGTGGCCATGAACCAGGCCGCTACTACGGCTGATACCTTTGCAACCCTGTCCAACAAAATCAAGGCCATATCCTCGGATGCCAATGCCGCAGTTGGTCAGGTGCTATCTGGAGTGACATTCTATGCTGGCGGTGCTAAACGTACCGGAACCCTCTCGAACCGAGGTGGCCAGACCGTCTCAGATAATGCCGCCAATACGGTCGCGATTACTTCAGTGTCCGGCTTTGGCCTGTGGGGAGACGGATACGGTGGAAGCCTGTATTTCAAGCCCGGGATCACGGCTTATATAGATCAGAATACCATCCTCCGGCAGGAAGTCTACGGCCTGAATCCTGAGGTGGTTAAAGCCGGGCAGACCATTGGGGCCAACAGTACCTTAGGGGCACCTGGGCAGTATGTGAGAGGGACCTACACCAGCGATGGTAATGCCGTAGCTGCTGATGCCGTCTCCGGAAAGGTGTTCTATGCCAACGGAGTACGGTATGTTGGAACTCAGCCGGAGCGCGGTGCATATGGACCTCCAGTCAACTATGTAGGGACTCCCGGTACTCTGTGGGTAAGGATTCCACTGGGCATGTACCGGACACCTACAGCAACCGGATACCCCGAGATTCAAATCAACGACCCCAATTTCCTGCAACCATACATCCTCAACGGATGGACTATGCTGGGGATGACGGGTACTGGCATACCTCATGCTTACAACTCGGATGCTGGCAGCGACACCTTCTTCGGCAATAGTACCACCTATCGGATAGCCAGAAGCTTCACGATAGATGCCCATGGAACCAACGCCTATAACATCTCTTGGACTATGTTTGCCTCCTATGGGATTGCCGATGTTAGAGTCAATGGACGAACCCTCGCTAACACTTGGTTTAGGTCCAATCCTAACGTCAACTACTTTTGTTCGTTAAACTTGGACCTCACTAGAGGGGACATCCTTGACATCGTTATCCGAACAGAGTATCAGGAGAATGGATACTCCCTATGGGGGGCCAAAATCACCAACAAGGATGCCCCGGGGCCAAGGTGGATAACGAGAAATACTTCTAGGGAGGGACAGACCAGTGTCTAGTATCAACCTAACCGTTCCCTATGGGGACATGGATGAGCGTGGCCTGATTGTGGAAGAGAATAAGGATAACCCGATCATCGCAGAGCATCGAAACCAAGACGGGTCAGGAGAGCTCACATTCTTAACTGTCGCCACCAAACCTGAGGTCAATGAACTTCGGGAGAAACTGGCGGTTCAAGATAGAAACCTGAAAGAGATGCAGGAAACGATCAACTTCTTGCTCGGACTCTAATACGAAAGGATGATTAAATATGGCAAGCAGATTGTTCAACTATTTCTTGATGTGCTGGATAAATGATACGGTGTCAGAGCAGCAACTAGAGACGGCCGTCGCGAAGAACTATATCACGGAGCAAGAGAAGCGGGACATCATCGCTACACCTAAATGAGCAAGTTGACGAGGACCCTGATCGAGGGTCCTTTTTCTTTTGAGGGGGAGGAGGGCCGCCATGGAGCTCATGAGCAAGGAGGCGCTGGACAAGCTGGAGGAAGTCGAGAAGCAACTCCAAGGTATGAGCGGGGAGCTGCTGCGGCTTAACCGGGAGTCCCTAACACATCAAGAGCATCTAAAACTTCTCGAGGAGAGCTCCAAACGGTACGAAGAAGAAATCCGTGAATTGAAGGATTCCACTCGGCAGATGAAATTCCAGTTTGATCAAATTATGGCGAGGTTCGACACGCTTGAGATGAAGCTGTTTACGCTTCTTCAGCAAAATCAGAAAGATAGTCTCTCGGAACGCAAGTCCATGCAGAAGTCGTGGATGTCGTTTCTGACCTACGTGATCGGGGCAACGGTCGGGGCGCTTATTTTGAACTTACTGACAAGGGGAGGTGGATGAAATGCTCAAAGAAATCGGTATCGACTGTGCAACTGCTCTCACTGCAGAGCTTGCGCTTAAGTTTCGAGCGCAAGGAGTCCGGTTCGTTGGTCGGTACGTTACACCCGGCAGTTGGAAGACGCTTGGGCCATCTGAGGCCGCCGTGATCCGGGCATCTGGGCTTTCCATTCTTTCTGTTTTCGAACGCACAGCGGACCGCACAAAAGGCGGAGCGGTAGCAGGAAGAGAAGACGGACAAATCGCTTACGCCCATGCACGATCAATTGGCCAGCCTACGGGTTCGGCCATTTATTTTGCCGTTGACTACGATGCACCGGCCAGCGACTTCGACCGGATCGAAGCATACTTGCGAGCTGCCGCAAAAGAGATCCCCGGCTATGCGATCGGTGTCTACGGCTCTTATTCGGTCGTGGAGGCCATGGCTGCACGCGGCGCAGTCAAATACTTCTGGCAGACCGTCGCCTGGAGCCGAGGAAGCATCTCGTCGCGAGCAAACGTCTACCAGCGGCAAATCGATGTCCGAGCTAACGGGATCGGCGTGGACTGGAATGACTTGTACGGTGAAGCCGGTTTGTGGGGGCAGCAATGCGACTTGAAAATGGAAGAGGAGGAAGTCGGCGTGCCGAAGTTGAACCCCGACGTGGCCCGGAATATTATCGATTCGTATCTCTCGCCGGAGTGGTATTCCTTGAACACTCAGATGGAGCAAGCCCTTAAACTCGGGGATGAGAAGAAGGCGGCTGCCTGCAAGCAGCTTCGTGATTGGCAGCATTACCTTGCAAACGAGCTGCGCGCAGCAGCTGGCATAACGACAAGCAAATAAATAAGGGGGAGGATTAGTTTATGGATAATGGAATGATGTCGCAAGTAATGGCCTTCGCTTCGCTTCTGGCTGTGGTAGTCATGGCACTGGTGCAGCTGGTCAAGACCACGGTTACCTTGCCGAAGAACGTTGTGCCGATTGTCGGATTGGCTATTGGGATCGCGATCGGCGCCGCGGCCTATCCGTTCACCGAGTTGGAATTGGTACTGCGGCTATGGGCCGGCGGCTTTGCCGGTCTTTCGTCGACTGGACTCTACGAGCTCGCCTTTAACCCGCGCAGTGGAAATACGAAATGACGAATCCCCCCCCCCCCCCCTTGGCCGTTTGGCTGGCGGGGGTTTTTTTGTTTGGCTAAGTTGGTAGGAATAACAGGGGGAATGCCGAATACCTTTACCATAAACCTCGAAAGGATTGGAACAAATGCGTTATTTTTTATGTTTTCTTCCGCCATTGGCCATATTGAGCTGCGGAAAACCTGGACAAATGCTCCTGAATATCATCCTCACTTGCTTCGCGTATGTGCCAGGTGTTATTCATGCGTTCTTCGTTGTCCATTCTTATAAAGCTGACAAGCGCAATGAGAAGCTTATCCGAGCAATTGAAAAGAGCAAGCGGGTATAAACGTATTGGACTAAATCAGAGCGCCCGGGGGAGATAATCCCGCAGCTCAAGCGGGAAATTGGAGTGAGGTAATGGAATACCTGTCGTTTCTGCTCATCTACGGCGGCCCGTTCGTTCTGGCCGGCTTATTAATCCTCCTATTCGCGTACGTAACGCATCGCGTGCGGTTGAAGAACCCATCGTTCGATGCCTCGATGGGGAAAGCGGTCCGTATCGTATCAGCCAAACGGTTCAAAGAAACCGCGGCTGTCGTAATCGTCGTGGCGGTGGTCATCGTCTTGTGGTGGAATGGGTACGGGGGAGATATTGACAACCCATAAATTTCCATGTTACAATCGCCTCATACAAATCCGGAAGCACCGGTCAGAAAGAGCGCTTAAGCATCCCAGGCGCTCTTTTTGCGTTGCCATCAGCCGCTCTTTCCTGTTGCTGTTCCCCTTTTGTTCGCATATAATAACAGGAACGTATGTTCTGTTTTATCTCGCGACAAGGGAGGCTAACATCTTGAAAAAGATCTCGGCAAGTCAGCAACGAGTGCTGGACACGATTATTTCGTTCACTCTCAAACACGGTTATCCCCCAACCAACAGAGAACTCATGGAGCTGACCGGCTACAAATCGATAAGCACAATTCATGGATATCTGGAAAGACTAAAGTCTAGGGGATTAATAAAATGGGAACACGCTCGCCCAAGAACTCTGACGGTAATATTACCTGAGAAGGAGTCAGTGAACTCATGAAGGCAACACCACCTCGGGCATCGGAAGTCGAGCTCGCGTTAATCAAAGAATACGCTTTGCTTCCGATCGCGCTCACTGTGCTAGAGCATGATAAATCTGCAATCCAGAAAGCGGCAAGTCTCAAGATGGGCCCTGTATATTCCCAGCTGCTGGATAACGTGATGAATATGATTAGTCACGACTTTTCCGGGGTGAGAAAAGAACTCCGGAAAAGCGGGATTAAGGTGCATCTTGCCGAAAAGACAAAGGAAGAGTTGAGGATTGAGCACTTCTGCCGCGGGTATCAAGGACAAATGATCCTTAGGTGGGATTACATAAAAGCAGAATTAACCGAACGAATCGCCTCTTATTGTTACGTCAATATCCACAAAGATGGCTAAGAAATGTGTATAACTTTTGACAACTACAAATCCCAAAACTGATCGGCCCAGACGGAAGGATCTACTTCCCGAAGGGCCTTTTTTTTTCGCGCTTAGTTATATCCAAAAGTCTTCTCGTTTCATCGTCTTCCCCGTCAGCTTTTTGGCCGCCTGCAGCAGCAGGGTCATGGTGCTTCTTCGCGGGGTATAGTCTAGATTGCTGCATGCGTCAGAAACGGTGTTCCTGCTTAGCCCCGTTGCTTTGCATACGTCCTCTTGTTGAACCTGATGCCTATCCAAGAACCTGCCGTAAGACGTGCGCGGTTTCCCACCTCTACCGAACATTCTCCTCATCTCCTTTAACAGCAAGGATGGACAAGGATCATCATTTTTATTCACAATCTTTCGCAAAACTGCGAATATCGCCCAAGCCGGCCGACGTATCGTAGGGTTATCAACCGTTAGAAAGGGGTTTGCAGCATGACCAACAAGCGATTCGTGGGCTTCCGGCTGCGCAAACAGTACGATGACGACCTGTACGATGCGATTAAGGCCATGGACGGGCAAGAAATCTCGGAGCTTTGCCGGACCGGGCTACGTCTGGCGCTCGGGATCCGGACGGAGAAGGTGCAGACGATCCAGGAGCGGCCGATCAGCGTACCCAAGGTCTTCATACCGCAGCCGAGGAGGGGATAGGCGATGATGGTCCAGGGGATGGGCAGCCTCTTTGCAGTGCTGGGTGTCGTCGGCGTCTCGCACCTTGGCACGGCCCTTATGGAGTACACCGGCCATGGTGACAAGACCATGTTCGTGAAGATCGTGACCTACGCAGGCTGTGCGTATATCGCGTGGGAGGCGTGGTGGAGGATGGTCCGGTACGTGCAGGCGAGCTTCAATGTCTACTTCTGAGGGGGTACAGCATGCGTGTAATGTTGATCGAACGAGACGCGGCCGGATGGTCGCTGGTGCTGTTATCAGGGGCTCTCGGGGCCTATGCTTGCTGGTTGTTCCACGAGCGGTTAAGCGGAGCGATAGCACACGGCATCCTGGGCTTGTTCGTGTCGTAGCTGCCCGGGTATCTACCCGGGTATCGACCGGGGTAGTGAAACCCGTGTTGTACAAAACGGACAACAGATGGGGAGCAGAACAAGGATTTTGTTTAAAACGGAGGGTCGCGAATGGTAATGAGCGCATTGGCTTTAGCAAAAGGCGTGGGGCTCGCGGCCAGCGTTGCCGGAATGTGGGCGACCTGGCGGACAATGCCGGAGACGGAGACGCGCGCCAAGCTGCGGCAGGTGTTTCGGCTCGCTGAAATCTGCCTCAAGACTAAGAAGCCCGGGGGTAAGGAGCTGAGGGTTTATCCAACCATCCGCCGCATCGGCATCTACCGGGACGCGGTCCGGGTGACGTTCACGCTGCCGGTCGGCCTGGATCCGGCCGAGGTTTATAAGCACCTATGGATGTTCAAGCAGCAGTTTGGCGAGCACAGCGAGCTCTCTGGCGACGTTAAGCTGTTCACGCTGACCATCTACGGTCGCAACATGGAATCCTTCCGCTACCGGGTGCCGTCCGTTCCCGAGGGGATTGGCCTGCCGGTGTATGCCGGAAGCGCCCGGAGCGGACCGGTCATCTATGACATGACTGAGCATCCGCATCTCCTGATTGCCGGGGAGACTGGCAGCGGAAAGAGTACGGTTCTGCGGTCGATCATCACGACCATGATCCTGACGATGCCGCCGGACCGGCTGCAGCTGTACATGGCCGATCTGAAGCGATCTGAGTTTCATCTATTCAAAGGAGTGGAGCACGTCCAAGAGGTGGTTGTCGATTCCGGCAAACTCCGCGGCATGCTGGCCCACATCCATAAGGAGCTCGTTCAGCGCGGCGATCTGCTGGATGCGGCCGGCTGCGCACACGTCGACGAGCTGGAGGAGCCGCCGGCATACATCATTCTGGCGATAGACGAGGTGGCGCTGCTTAAGAAGGAGAAAGCCTGCATGGAGGCCATCGAAGAGATCAGCGCCATTGGCCGGGCGCTCGGCGTGTTCTTGATCCTCTCCATGCAGCGGCCAGACGCGGACGTGCTGGACGGCAAGCTCAAGAACAACCTGACTGTCCGGATGGCCTTCAAACACAGCGACGAGATTAACAGCCGGATAACGCTCGGTAGCGGGGACGCGGCGCACCTCCGCGACAAGGGGCGCATGTGGCTCAAGATCGGCGAGCTGCAGCAGGTGCAGGCGCCGCTACTTGATCTTCAGGAGGCCCGGAAGCTGCTAGAGCCGCACAAAAAGAAAAAGGCCGCGCCGGAAGCAGCGCAGCCGCAAGAAGAAGTGTTCGATGCACTATGATCATACGCGACAAAGCCATCATTTCAGACCTCGAACGGTTCCGCGCCATGACCCGGGACCAGATCGCCGCGCTCCATTTCTCCCACTGCCGCAACCCGGCCAAGGATGCTAACCTCTGCCTCAAGCGCCTGCGCCGGGATAGCCTTATCACCTGTTCCACCGAGAGGAGGATCTACGTGTATTTCCCCGTGCCGTCGATCAAGAAGGACAGCTCCAAGCTGCAGCACTATCTCGGCCTCTGTGACGTCTTCCTGGAGCTCAGAAAGCACGACATGCCCAAGTGGTTCACCATCGAACCGAAATACGGGAAAGGCCATCCTGAGCCCGACATCTTCACGATCTGGAAAGGCGCGCCGTTCTGGATCGAGCTGCAGCGCTCAGTATACAGCGACCGTGTCATGAAAGAGAAGCTTGACCGGTATGAGCGGTATTTCTATTCGGACGATTGGCATGCAGAGCCATGGCAGCCGACTGATCGGAAGGTGTTCCCCCGCGTCTGGATCATTACCCAGGCAATGTATCAGGTTGACCGGCCGTTCAAGGTGATCCAGACCAAGAGTGTGGAGGAGCTGTTGGTTATAGGCAAAAAGTAAGCTTAGATACGACATGGATTTTTCTTCCATGACAAAATGTGACACCTTTTGGAGTGATAATCGTTGTATATTATTGTAAAGTAAATGGGAACAAATAGTTCCCGAAAGACCCGAGGGGGAGCGGACTATTCCGTCCCAGCTTGCTCTTCGATCATCTCGTACAGTTGATCCCATCTACAGCCGAGGATCTTGGATGCGATGTAAAGGTCCTCGGGGTGCATTGGTCGCTCATTGTTACAAAAATACGAGATCATTCTTTTTGATCGTCCGGATCTTCTTGCATATTCCGCCTGAGTTAAGCCATTTTGTTTCAGTAGATCCGGCAGCAAGCATCTCCCTCGGGAGACGCGCAAATTAGATTCTCCTTTCAACATGAGGCGTGGAGAGGGCTGGCTATGTTTCATAATACTTCATATCGGTAAACTTTGGAACGGACTACATAGAAAGGCGGTGCGGCATGAAGGTCCATGAGATTACCTTGGGTAAAGAATCGGAATTCCTTGTATTGTTAGTGAAGGCAGTATTGATCTCTAACGGCATCGAATTGCCCGCAGAAGTAACAGTGACAACCCCGAAGGGGACTAGGACAATGCATATACGTTGAGATTAACCTTTGTCCGTTTTTTGTCCGGTCAAGTATGAATCCCTGTGATATGGTAAGATGCTTAAAACAAAGAAAACCCTGATAAATCAAGGGTTTTCCGGTTTCTGTGATATTATTTGAAAGCCAGAAATGATCAAGTTCGAGATGGAAGGGAGCATCGGATAACCCTTTAATTTAAAGGTTTTCGGGCTTCTCGGAGGACCTTGTTCGGTCTTTGTCCGGTCAATTATTTCTCGATGTATCGCTCATAGAGGGCGAGCGCATCATCCTCAATCTTTTGTAACTGCAGATACGTGTCCGCTGTGACTTTCACGCTTGCGTGCCCAAGTCACTCGGGCACGTATTTTATATTTGCGCCAGACTCGGAGAAGTGGAACAAATAAAAGCCAGTTACTCCATTCTTGGCGAATGGAAGCTGGCTTTTGTTTACCGTGAACTTGATGATTACTCTCAAGAAAGCCGCTCTCTACAGTCGTATATGGGGTGGAAAGTGGAATGTGCCATATACGACAAATATCCTTGACCCTTTCGCGAACGTTCTTTTTATTGTTTGTTTCATACCACTGACAAGGAGCTCAATAGTTGCTTTGTTCGCAGTAGAAATGTAAACTACATGCCCATCCGACACTCTTTGCCTTATCCAATTTTTATCAAAAGTTGCCAGCAAGATCCGATTAGATACGGTGTGATTGTGAGCGACTGCCATATATTATCGTCCCCCTTCCAACATTTGTAACCATAATATGTTGGACGAAATGGGGAGGAAAGAGACAGATGTTGATGTGGAATGCCTACTTCCTGCGTTTATGGATTGGGTGGCCCTTCCGCTTTTGTGGAAGGGCCGGTTGCGTACAAATAGTAATTTGAAGGGGCCTCAATGCGAGGTCCTTTTTCTTTTGATTTTGAGGAGAGGAGAGCGCCATGGAACTCATCAGCGGGGAGGGTGTTAGCATGGCAGTAAAAGTAACCCCCCGCTTTAGGAGACTGTGCAATCAATTTTCCAGCATTCTTGGCGGAATGCATACCATTGAACCGGGCCCCGTCTGTTTTGTGAATCGCCCCAAGCCGCTGAACGCTTCCATTTTAGGAAGACGCACACAGTCGCCCCTTGTTCGGCACCAGCTGTTTTCCTTTGAACAGCTCGATAGCTCCGGGCGCGCACTTTGTTTAGGGGAAACGGTGGCTACCCAGAATCAGGCAAACCGGCTCAATCGCAATCTGCAAAGAAACGGGATCAAAGTCACGGCTCTGCATAACCACTGGCTCAATGAAAACCCCCGGTTGATGTACATTCATTGGGAATCGATCATGAACCCTGTCGAATTCGCAAGAAGAACAAAGGCATCCATTCGTTTCTTAGGATAATCGCTCGTACCCGAAACCCTTAGCGGGACCCCTTGCCAGATGAACAGCCTGCCGGAGACGGCGGGCTGCTTTTTTGCGGGCGGGCGTTTCAAAGGAAGAGGGAAGGTGTAAAAAAATGTAATGCCTCCAGGCAGCAGCATACACTAGAGGAGGCGCTCATGCCCAAGATGTCTAAAGATGGGAGAAGGGAGGGGAACGTGTACCTTTATTTGAAACCGCTTACCAGCTTGTCCTCGGAAGGTTCCAAAAAAACGGAGGTGTCAGGATGAGTCAAAAGCAAGCGCGAAGCCTATGGAAAAGGAAAGGCAAACTGTTTACATCCGTACTGATTGCCTTTCTTTTGTTTGTCATGTCGGCGCTGCCCGTCATGGCGGCCACGCCACAGAAAACCGTTAACGCTTCCTCCACTCTCGCTTATAACCTAAAAGGACTTAATCATAACGTAGCCGTTCAAAAGGCATACATCGCGGATAAGTACGTTTACGTAACCCAACGGTCCGGGGGGACCTGCTATCTCTCCCGATTGCTCATCGACGGGCAAGACGCTACATACGTGGACGAAATGACGATCACGAACACGGGCCATTGCCAGACGCTGGATATGTACACCTACAACGGCGCGAATTACTTTTATTTCAGCTCGAAGGCAGACCCGTCCACTACGTATAACTGGTCGCTGCAAGTCGCGAGAGTCCAGTACTCGGCTGGCAAAACCTACGATTATACCGACCTCCCCCGGTTCACCTATATGAATTACGCCAACAAGAACGGGTCGCGGTTAGGGGAGACGTACCGGGTGGACGGCGGCGGCAACAGCACCCACACGGTGTTCCGCGTGCAAACCAAGGAAGGCACCGTCACTTGGTCCATTTATGATACGGCAGCGCTGAATAAGCTTCTGGACAGCAATGACCAGGTCCGGATGGATAGCGCCGCGGCAATCAGCGCCTGCGTGGCCAGCTTTACGCAGTCGGGCAGTGACATTATCCGTCCGAACGGATCCTTCCAAGGGCTCGATATGCTCGGAAGCACGGAAATCTACACGTCCGGCGGTGCGGAAGGCGAGACGCCGCAAATCGCCCTCATCTCGAACACCGGCGTCTACAAAACCCTTGTGAAAATCACCAATGTCGGCACCCATGAAATCGAAGGCGTTCAGACGAAAAACGGGAACGTGTATTTTACGATCGTGACCGATCCGGTGAACAAGAAAAACACGCAGAAGATTTATTACGTGTCTGACAGCATCTTTTGATGGTTCCCCGGGGCGCATCCCCACTGGCGGCCGGATAAGCCGGCATTAGGGGGAAGATAGGACATTACGAACGGCGGCCGCTTTCCGAAGCATAATCGGGAAGCGGCTGTTTCGTCGTTCCCATAGCCGATTGAACGCCCGGCCCTGGCGGTGATGGGAGTTCTACCATTTGGAAGCGATTTCCTCTATACTAAAGCTCTACCTCGGATGGCGGGCAGCGAATGCCGGTCGGGTACGCTAGGACAACCCTGTTCTCCCCAAGCGAGAGATCGTTCCCCCCTTGCATGGCTAGGGGGGATCGACTCGGCTCTAAGGGAGCAAGCATGAGAAGAAGAAAGGAGAGATGCCGTATGACTTCTTATATCGCCCTCTTGAGGGGAATCAATGTAGGCGGCAAGAACAAGATCAAGATGGCCGAGCTGAAGGCCGTGCTGGAAGCTGCTGGTTTCCGGAACGTCCAGACGTATATCCAGAGCGGCAACGTCCTGCTCGATTCGGAGCTGAGTGAGCGGGAGGCGGCCAAGCGGATGGAGGCGGAGATCGAGAAGGCCTTTGGCATCGCGCTGACCGTCGTGCTGCGGACGTTTGAGGAGCTCAGACATGCGGCGGCCAACTGCCCGTTCACCGAAGCGGAGATTGCGGAGGCGGAGGCGCAGGCCGATGGAGAGCGCCTGTATGCCGCGTTCCTGCCCGAAGAACCGGGCTCGGAGGGCATCGCACGGCTGAACGCTTGCGAGTCGGGAAAAGACGAATTCCGGATCGTGGGGAAGGATGTTTATCTGCTGTTCCGGCAAAGCATCCGGGATTCGAAGCTGTCGGCAAACCTCGCCAAGCTGGGGGTTCCCGTAACGGTCCGCAACTGGAGGACCGTCAGCAAGCTCGTCGCGCTGGCAGATGAGCGGACCGTGGCGGACAACGGCTAGGGACAGTCGGACGAGCTCCGCGTCATGGCCAAGCGCCAGGCCAAAAACAAAGCACCCCTCGGAGAGGAGGCAGGAGCAGGGCTCCGGCGGTTCTCCAAGGGGTGCTTTGTGCAAGACGACGAAACGGTCCTATTCGGATACGTTCCGCTTGTCAATCCATTTCGGTCCCATCCAGGTGTTGATCTGGACGTAATTGCTTCCGTTCGTGCCAACGACTTTGACACGCTGCGGGCTCAGCGACGCGCCGCTGTACGTATCGTAGGAAGGTCCGTTATACAGAGCGGCCACACCGTTGATCTGCACTGTCTTGTTCAGCAGGAAGTCGTTGAAGATCGGCGTCACGTCCCGGTTCGAAATGTTGATTGCCTTGGGCCCCGTCCAGGTGTCGACGACATAGTACTTATCCGAGGAGCTGGCTGAGCCTACGCCGATGACGGTTACCTTCTGGGGAGCGGCCAGCGCATAGCCGGACGGACCGATGACGGTGGAATTCGAAACGTCGAACAGCGTCATGTTTTCATTGATCGTAATGGATTCCGGGATGCGGAGATCCTGGGAATCGGCGGCAAGCGCTGTCGACGAGAAGAGTGCGGCCGAGATCGCCAAAGGTGCAACCAGAGTGCGTGCAAGTTTGTTCATACTGTGACCCTCCAGATTTTAGGTAGTTTTACAGTATTGTATTAGACACAATCCCTCCGGATGAATCCGTCAAAAGTCCGACTTGGTGGAAAATCTATCCTGTTTTTCACAAAATGTTCAAAAGTTAGTTAGCAAGCCCCGGCTATCGGGAGCGAAGGACTGGACAAGAGAGCCATTATAGCGCTTGGCTCTCCGGGCTGCCCCCGCCTTCCAGTTGCGCAAAGTGGGCTTCCAGAAAGCAGGAAAAGGCGGCCGCCGCGCGGGACAGGTAGCGGTTCTCCAGGTAAGCGATGTTGAAGGTGCGGGTCAAGCCCGGGGGATCCAGCGGCAGGACCGGGAAGGGAGGCACGTCATCCGCCCGGCAGGTCGGCACGAGCGCTACCCCGAGTCCGGCGAGCACCAGACTCCCCAAAGCCCCGGGCTCCTCCACTTCGCAGACGACGGTCCTTGCGATGCCGGCGGTCCGGATAATCTCCTCGTTCAGCCGGCGAAACGGATGTCCCGCCCTGTACTCGATGAACGGTTCCCCGGCCACTTCGTCCAGCCGGACGGAACGCCGTCCTTCCAGCCAATGGCCGGGAGGCACGGCGAGAGCAACCTGGGAGCTCATCACCGGTCTCTCCACGATTCTATCGTGCGCCAAAGCGGCGGCCGTGAAACACAGGTCCACCTCACCGCTTTCCAGAAGCGGGACCATCGTGTCTGTTTCCCCCGGCGCCAGCTGGAGAATCCGGAAGCTGGTATCGGGGTGCAGCGCGCGAAATTCGCCGAGCGCAGGAGAGAGGCGCTGCAGCGAGTTCGTTGCTATCGCGATCCGTCCCCGCTGCAGACCCGCCCGGTCCTGCAGCTCCCGGCGTCCCTCCTCCAGCGCCTGCAGGGCCGTCTCCGCTTGCTTCAAGAAGATGCGGCCGTATTGGTTAAGCCGGATCTGCCGCTTCTGCCGATCGAACAAGGGCACGCCCAGATCTTCCTCCAGTCGGGCGATTGTCCGGCTGAGAGCCGGCTGGGCGATCCGCAGCTCTTCCGCCGCTTTAGTCATATGCTCCAAGCGGGCCACCGTCTTAAAATAACGCAATTGAAGAAGCTCCATCCGTATCCCTCTCTTTCATATACCTAGAGGTATGATTCTATGTCTGAATATGTATTTTTTATTATTACTTCTTCATTGTAGAATTCCTCTTAACAAAAGAAAAGGGGGAGGACGTTTTGGAACTCGCTATGCAGCAAACAAGGGGGGATCGGCTGATCCGCATTTTGGCCGTGACCTTGGTGGTATCCGTCATGAACGCCACAATGTTTAATATCGTCCTGCCTCAGATCAAAGAGGAGTTTGGGCTGACGTTTGCGCAAGTAGGCTGGGTAACGTCGATCTATACGCTTGTCTATGCCGTCGGCTCGGCTCTCTATGGCAAGCTGGCCGACCGGTTCGCGCTGAAGGACCTGCTTACGTTCGGGGTGCTTCTCCTGTCCCTCGGCTCCGTCGTCGGGCTTGTGTCGCAGGCGTTCTGGATGGTGCTGCTCGGCCGGATGTTTCAGGCCGCCGGTGCCGCCGTCATTCCCGTGACCGCAATGATCATTCCGCTGCGCTATTTTCCTGTGGAACGCCGGGGGCGCGCACTCGGCATCTCCGCCACGGGGCTGGCGCTTGGAACGGCCATCGGTCCTGTCGTGTCATCCTTCATCGTCAGCTTCGCGCACTGGAGATGGCTGTTCTGCCTGCCGGTCATTCTGCTGCTGACTCTTCCTTATTACCGAACCTACCTGGACCACGAGAGCGGCCGCGCAGCCCGCATAGACTGGCTGGGCGGCGGACTGCTGTCGGGTGCCGTCGCCCTGCTGGTGCTGGCCGTTACGCAAGGAGCGTGGCTGCTGATGCTGGGAAGTCTGCTGCTCTTCTTGTGCTTCGCGCTGCGCGTGCGCACCGCCGAGGAGCCGTTCATCCAGCCGCGCTTGTTCCGGAACCGGCAGTATTCTTGGGGGCTGGTCATCGCCGTGCTGGCGGTAGGTGCGGGTTACGCCATTCCCTTCCTGACGCCGCAGCTGCTGGTTGACGTTCATCAGCTCTCGCCGAAGCTCATCGGCTATGTGATGTTTCCCGCAGCCATTACATCGGCTCTGCTCGGCCGCAGGGGCGGCAAGCTGGCGGATGCGAAAGGGGACGCCTTTCTCTTTCGTATCGCCTGCCTCCTCCTTCTGCTCTGCTATTCGCTGCTGTCGGCGTTCACAGACCTACCCTACATCTGGATCGGGGTGTTCCTGATCTTCGGCATGGTCGGCCAGCTGCTGCTGCAAATCGCCCTCTCGAATACGATCTCCAAGACGCTGCCGAAGGAACAGGCCGGTGTCGGGATGGGCCTGGTCACCATGCTGAATTTTCTCTCGGGCACGATAGCGGCCGGCCTGTTCGGAAGAGCTGTCGACATGGGCGCCGGCTTCACCTGGAATTCGTGGAATGCCGTTCCCGGCTCCTTTGTGTACAGCAACATTTACATGGTGATCGTGCTGATCGACCTTCTGATCCTTGTTCTTTATTCCTTCCAGTATGGACGCGTGCGGAAAAGCCGAGGCAAGGTCGGTGCGGCAGCCCTCGGGGATCGGCCGGCACCTTGAAGACCGAGCAGCTTCGTTAGCCGCCGGCTCTTAGATGGCAGCGGAATTGGCAGGGAGGTCTCTTCCCGGTCTGCCGCATTCCTTACGACGTTACCGCCGGGTCTATGTCCCTGCGTCCCGGCGCGCCTGCCTGCCTAAAGCCTGTTCGCTTAGGCGTGACCGTCGATGTCTCAAGGAGAAACCAAGTACGCGCCAAGCAAAAGGCCGGTCTCCGTGACCGGCCTTTTGCTTGGCGCTTCCTTCTCGTTTCGCTTTTGTTTGAGTACCTATCGTGCGCGGTTGTCGGCTTATGGCCGGCACGCAGGATGGCAGAGCGTCCATCCCTGACTGGCAGGAGCACAGACCGTCACTTCCTGCCAAAAGGGGGCTGCTGCCGTCCGGCTATTCGCCGAAATACCTACGGTACAGCCGCAGTCCGTCCTCGGGGTCCGAGACGCCCTGCACAAGCATACGGCCGTCGGGGAACAGGACGAGCCGCTGCTCCTCGCTCAGATGCAGCTTTACGAGGAAGGGATTGCGCTCGACGCGGCCGAGCGAGGCCCAGCGGGCAGCCCAAGCGCCGAGATCGACGCGGAGCGGGGCGGAGGGGACGATCTGCACGGCGTCCCGTCCGCACAGCGCCGCTGTCCGCTCGCCGTCCGCACCGGCGTGCAGAAACTCGAACTGCCGCCGTCCGCAGGCGGGGCAGTCAGGGTTTCTCGCCGAGGAGACGTCGAGCTCGGCGTGCTCGCCGGTCCACAGGTCGAAGTGGACCATGCGAGGGTTGACCGCCTCCCGGCGGCCGGCGAGCAGCTTGAGCGCTTCGGCCGCCTGGCGGGAGGCGGTGACGTGCGAAGCGGGCGCCAGAATGCCCGCCGTGTCGCACGTCTCGCCTGTGCCGGGCTCCGGCGGCACGAAATAGAGGCACCGGAGGCAGGGCGTCTCGCCGGGGATCACGGGCAGCGTGACCCCGCGGGAGGCGACTGCGCCTCCGTAGATCCACGGAATGCCGCGCTTGACGGCGACGTCGTTCAAGAGGAACCGGGACGGGAAGTTATCCGTCCCGTCCAGGATGAGCGACACGCCGCCGAGCAGCGCCTCCGCATTCCGTGCAGAGATGTCGGCCGTCACGGGCTCGACGGCCGTAGAGCGGTTCACGCGGCCGAGGGCGGCGGCCGCGGCGACCGCCTTGGGCAGCGACTGCTCGGCGTCGCGCTCCGTATAGAGCGGCTGGCGCTGCAGGTTGCTCGGCTCGACGAAGTCGCGGTCGATGAGGCGAAGCCGGCCGACGCCGGCCCGCGCGAGCAGATCCGCGAGCACGCTGCCGAGCGCGCCGAGCCCGACGATGGCGACGTGCGCCTCCGCGAGCCTCCGCTGCCCGTCTTCGCTGATCGGGGCGAAACGCATCTGCCGCGAGTAGCGGACCTCATCCGGCCAGAGGGGGGCCGTCACGATTCCGTCCCCTGGGCGTCAGATGTCCCTGTGGGCGATGGCTGTCCCGCTCCGCGGCCGTTCGTCGCTTCGGCAAGCGGATTCCAGGGGCCGTCCGCAGCCCCCTGCCAAGCGCTGCCATCCTCCCAAACTTCCTTCTTCCACACCGGCACGATCTGCTTCAGCCGCTCGATGGCGTACCGGCTCGCTTCGTAGCAGGCCGCCCGGCGGGGCGCCGACACGGCGATCACCACGCTCGTCTCTCCCGGCGGCACGCTGCCGAGCCGGTGGGTAATCGCGCAGCGTGTGCCGGGCCAGCGCTCCTCCATTTCCCGGGCAATTTGTGCCATCGTGCCGACCGCCATCTCTTCATACGCTTCGTATTCCAGCAGCACCGTACGGCGGCCTTCCGTCCATTCGCGGGTTGTCCCTGCGAACGTCAGGATGGCTCCGTGATCCGGGTGCTTCACCTTGGCCGTCACCGCTCCTTCGTCGATCGGTAGGTCCGTCAAGGTGAACAAATGTTCTCTATTTGCTTCCTGCTGCATGCCCGAGCCGCCGGATACCGGGGGGATGAGCGCCAGCTCGTCTCCTTCCTCGACAGGCTCGTGTGGAGGGGCATAGGCCTGGTTCTTGGCTACGAATGCAGCCAGAATGGCGGACGCTTCCTCGGGGTACCGCCCGGCTAGCAGACGCCTCAGCCTGTCCGCGGTCAGCGGCAGCTCGGCCGGCTCGATCTCCACCGTCAGCTCGGGCCGGCCGAAGCGGTCCCTGAGGCCCGCGAACAATCGGATCGACAGCTCCATGAACACCATTCTCCTTTTTAGCAAAGACTAACTTGGCCGGCTTGGGCATACGAATGTAGGACATGGCCTTTCTTTCGGATGCATCCGGTCCGGTTCATCCATTATAATCAATCTAGCAGAGAAAATGACAGACTGGCGGCGAGGCCGGTCGGCGTTAAGCCGGGGCTCCGCCGCTCGGCGCCGCATCCAGGCCAAAAGGAGGGAACCCGCGTGTCCGGGAATCCGCAGCAATTCGTCCTTCTCCATACCAACGACATTCACAGCCACTTCGAGCAGATGCCGAAGCTAGCCGGCGGCATCCGGCGGCTCCGCAGCCAATATCCGGCCGGGCGGGTGCTGACGGTCGATCTCGGCGATCACGCCGACCGGGTCAGTCCGATCACAGACGGAACGGACGGGCTGGCCAACATTGCCGTTCTGAACGCGGTCGGCTGCGATCTGCATGTCCCCGGCAACAACGAGGGCCTCACCTTTCCGCTAGAGGTACTCGACCGCAATTACGGACAGGAGGCCGCGTTCACCGTCCTCGCCTGCAATCTGGCGATGGAGGGGCGGGAGGAGCCGCCCTCCTGGCTCCAGGCAAGCGCGATTCGCGAGGTGGACGGCCTGCGTGTCGGTTTCATCGGAGCGACCGCCGCTTATCCGGACTTTTACAGCTTGCTCGGCTGGCAGATTGACGAGCCGCTCGAGGCGATCGCCCGGGAGGTCCGGCGCCTGCGCGGACAAGTCGATGTTCTCGTCGTCCTCTCCCATCTCGGCATTACCAAGGATCGTCTTCTGGCCGAACAGCTGGAAGGGATCGATCTCATCATCGGCGCGCATACCCACCACTTGCTGGAGGAACCGCTTCTCGTGAACCGGACCTATTTGGCGGCGGCCGGCAAGTACGGCGGCTACCTGGGCCACCTCGTCGTGACGGTCGACCGGGAGGCGGGAAGCGTCAGCGTGGAGGGAGGCTGCCTGCCGGCGGACACGCTGCCGGCCGATCCGGCGGTCGAGGAACTCATCGCCGGCTGGCGGGAGGTGGCGGAGCGGTCGCTCTCCCGGGTCGTCGCCCGGCTCGACAGGCCCCTCGGGAACGGCTGGAGGACGGAGTCGCCGCTCGGCAACCGGCTGGCCGCTGCGCTTCGGCGCTGGGTCGGCGCGGAGGCGGCGGTGCTGAATGCCGGGCAGCTGCTCGAGGGACTTCCCGAGGGGGACGTGACCAAGGGCGATCTGCTTCGCATTTGCCCGTCTCCGGTCAATCCGTGCCGGTATTGGCTGAAGGGAGCGGATCTGCAGGAAGCGCTGGAGCTGGCGCTCACCGACGAATACCGCGACAAGCCGCTGGCCGGCTTCGGCTTCCGGGGCAAGGTGCTCGGCACGCTCTGCCTGGACGGCATCGACGTCCGGTATGAGCCGGGGCTGCCGGAGGGGCAGCGCATCCGCTTCGTCTCCATCCAGGGAGAGCCGCTCGATCCCGAGCGGCTGTATCGGATGGGTTCGCTCGATATGTTCACGTTCGGTGCAGGCTATTCTCCGCTCGGAAGAGGGACGGAGACGGAATACTTCCTGCCGGAGTTCCTCCGCGACGTGCTCGAGGCGGACCTCGCCGAAGGCGGCGAGCGGGTAGCGGACACGCAGCGGCACTGGTTCGCCCTGAAGGGCCGCTCCTAACAAGGAGCGGCTCGGCATCGCCGCCTCATGCGGACGTCCGGCATGTCCGCTTCCGAGGGAGCCGGCTCTTGCCCCAAAAAGTTCGGGATTGTGTACCCTTCCATTGGCAAGTACAATAGGAGCGGTGTGAGAAAACTGAAGGAGGCAGACATGCTGGAGCTGTGGAAAGCGATTATTATCGGAATCGTGGAAGGGTTGACGGAATTTTTGCCGGTATCTTCGACCGGCCATATGATTCTTGTCGGGGATCTCATCAAATTCGAAGGCGAAAAAGCATCGACCTTCGAGATTGTCATCCAGTTCGGCGCCATTTTGTCGGTGGTCGTGCTGTATTGGAAGCGGGTGCTGCGGCTATTCGGCATTCAGGATGCGGAGACGAGGCTCAAGCCAGGTCCCAAGCTGAATCTGATTCATATTCTGATCGGCATCGTGCCGGCGATGGCGATGGGCTTCTTCCTGCACAAATACATCAAGATGCTGTTCATGCCGGAGACGGTGCTGCTCGGCCTCGTACTCGGCGGTATCTTCATGATCATCGGCGAGAAGCAGCGGCCGGCCGAGACGGCTGCCGACATGGACAGCATTACGTACAAGCAGGCTCTCTTCATCGGAGTGGCCCAGATTCTCTCGCTGTGGCCTGGCTTCTCGCGTTCCGGATCCACGATCGCCGCGGGCATGCTGGCCGGCACGAGCCGGGGAGCGGCTGCCGACTTCACTTTCCTGATGGCGATCCCGATCATGGCCGGCGCCACCGGCTACGACCTGCTTAAGAGCTACAAGGCATTCACTACGGACGATCTGCTTCCGTTCGCGGTCGGCTTCGTCGTCTCGTTCATCGTCGCGCTGCTTGCCGTCGCGTCGTTCATCAAGCTGGTGTCGAAGCTGAAGCTGACCTACTTCTCCTATTACCGGTTCGCTTTGGCCGCCGTCGTGCTGATTTACATGCTGGCTGTCGGTTTTTGACGAAGAATAGGGCAGGAGACCTAATCTCAACCGCTTTTCCTGACGATACAGTATAGGAAGACTCAAATTTCAAGTTGAACAGGAAAGTGGTTGCTGTCTATGCGTTTTGTACCGATTCAACTGTGCACGGAAGGAATGCGGCTCGGCAAGCCCATTCTCGATGAGGAGGGGCACGTCCTTCTGGCGAAGGATGTGGTGCTGACCGAGGGGCTGATCGGCCGGCTCGCCGGCCGGGGCATCCCCTACTTATATATTGTCGACAAGGCGACCGAGGACGTGGACGTTCCCGAGATGATCCGGCCGGAAACCCGGCTCGCGGCCACTCGGACGATCCGGAGTCACTTCTCCCGGATGATGGGCGTATCGGCGCAGGGCAAGCCCGCTTTCGCAACCTTTATCGCCAAAGACTTCCGCGATCTGCTCGATTCGATTATCGACGATCTCGGCAATCATCCGTCGGCAATGATCATGATGAACAACCTGCAGGTCAAGGATCATTACCTGTTCCAGCATTCGCTGAACGTCTGCGTCTATTCGACGATGCTCGGCATCGCGCACGGCTACGGACGGGAGGAGCTGACACAGCTCGGAATGGGCGCGCTGCTGCATGACGTCGGCAAGACCCGCATCCCTTTGTCGCTCCTGAGCAAGCCGGACAAGCTGACGGTCGAGGAGTACGAGCTGATGAAGAAGCACGCAGAGTACGGGTTTCAATTGCTGCGGAACGAACCGAACCTGTCTCTCTTGTCCGCCCACTGCGCGCTCCAGCATCATGAACGGCTGGACGGCAGCGGCTACCCCCGCGGTCTCAAGGGAACCGATATCCACGACTATGCGCGGTGGATCGGGATCGTGGATACATACGATGCGCTTACGACGAACCGGGCTTACCGGGCTCCGGTGCTGCCCCATCTGGCGGTGGAGCTGCTGTACGCGGGTGCCGGGACTCTGTTCGAGCCGAGCAAGCTGGAGACGTTCCGCGACCACATCGCCATCTACCCGCTGGGTCTGACGGTCGAGCTCAGCACCGGAGAGGTCGGTGTCGTCGTCGACCTGAACCGCAATCTGCCGCACCGGCCGATCGTCCGCATCTTGTATGACCCGGAAGGAAGAGAGACGACTCCTTACTACGAGACGGACCTGTCCAAGCAGCTGGCCGTCACGATCGTCTCGGTCACCGGCCGCCGGGACCGGCTGGGCGTCGGCTGAGCTGCCGATCCGCCCGCATTCCGCAAAAGCCATCCCTTCTTCTCACGACGAGAGGGATGGCTTTTTTGCCGCCCGCGGCCGCTTCCCCTTTGCCGCATGGAGGACATGAAACGGAACGCCCAAGCATACTCTGTACGAGAGGCCGCGGCCGGCCGCGGTTTGTTTATCTTTCCTCCCGGTTCAGGTACAATAAAGGGCAGGCTTCCGCCGGCAAGGGCGAGAGCCGCGAACCAAAGGAAAGACAGGTGTACCCGCATGAATGCAGTTGTAGATAGACTGGAAATGAGCCCCCAATACGATCCGTGGGATCCGATCCGTTCTCTCGGCCGGTACGGCCGCCACGTGCTGACGAGCGTCGAGCTGACGGTGACGAACCTGTGCAATATGCGCTGCGAGCATTGTGCCGTCGGCGATGCGCTCGTGATGAAGGAGGGGGACCGTCTGCCGCTTGCGACCGTCTTCCGCCTGCTGGACGAGGTCGAGCATCTGGAGACGATCAGCATAACGGGAGGAGAGCCCGCCTACCAGGAGAAGACGGTGCGCGAGTATTTGATCCCGATTCTGAAATACGCCCATGACCGGGGCATCCGGACGCAGCTCAACTCCAACGTGACGCTGGATCTCGGACGGTACGAGGCGATGGCCCCGTATCTCGATGTGCTTCATATCTCCTTCAATTATTTGAACGCCGAGGATTTTCACCAGGTCGGCTTCGTCAACTCGGCCCGTCCGGTCAGCGAAGCGACAGCGGCGAAGCTCTATGAGCGCATGGTCGAGAATACGGTCGCGCTGAGCCGGGGCGGCCTGTTCGTCTCGGCGGAGTCCATGATCAATTACCGGACGCACGACAAGCTGGTCGGCATCCACCGGCTGATCGACGAGATGGGCTGCCGGCGGCACGAGGTGCATCCGATGTACCCGAGCGCGTTCGCCGCGTCGCTGCCCAAGCTGCCGCTCGAGACGTTCCGGGAAGCGATCGGGAAGCTGCTCGACGGCCGCAATCCCGACCTGTGGATGCTGTTCGGCACGCTGCCGTTCTTCAGCTGCAGCCCGTCGGAGGAGGACCGCGCTCTCGTCAGCCGGCTGCGCAGCGAGCCGAACGTCACGGTGCGCAACGATCCGGACGGCCGGAACCGGCTGAACGTGAATACCTTCAACGGCGACGTCTTCGTCACCGACTTCGCCGACGTGTCGGCGCTCGGCAACGTGGCGAGGGACGGTCTGGACGAGGTGTTCGCCCGCTGGCTCGAGCACCCGCTCGCCCGCACGGTCGACTGCCACTGCCCCGCCGCGAAGTGCTGCGGGCCGAATCTGCTGGTCGCGGACGCCTATTACCGTGAAGTGGACTTCAAGCAGCGCCGCGCGCTTATCTGACCGTTCTCCCTTTGCTGTCCGCGATTCATCGTGGTTTCGGCTTGGGTAAAAGAATAGGAACCCGCCATCCGTGGAAAGGACCGGTATGAGAGTGCCGGTCACTTGGAATTATAAGGCGAGCCTACCCTTTTCCACCCAATGCTGAAGCAAAGGAGAACCTGCCCTTGAATCCACATTTTGATATCCCAGGCATTCTGCTGAATGGGTTTCTGGTGCTGCTGCTCGTGTTCCTGAACGGCGTATTCGTCGCCGCGGAATTCGCGTTCGTCAAGGTCCGGCAGACTCGGCTTCAGGAACTGGCCAACGACAACATCAAGAGTGCGCGCTACGCGCTGACTATCAATAAGCGGCTTGATGCCTACCTGTCGGCGACCCAGCTGGGCATTACGCTCGCCTCGCTCGGTCTCGGCTGGCTGGGCGAACCCGCGGTGTCCAAGCTGCTCGTCGATCCGCTGCTCGCCCGCCTCGACTGGGACGATACCGTCTTCAGCCACACCCTGTCGTTCATCATCGGCTTCCTGGTTATCACGTTCCTGCACATCGTGCTCGGGGAGCTGGCACCGAAGTCGCTCGCGATTCAGAAGTCGGAGAAGGTGTCGCTCTGGCTGGCCGGCCCGCTCCTGCTGTTCTACAAGCTGTTCCTGCCGGTCATCGCAACGCTGAACGGAGCGGCGAATCTGCTGCTGAAGGCGGTCGGCATCGAGCCGGCAAGCGAGCACGAGGCGGCGCACACGGAGGACGAAATCCGGATCCTGATGACCCAGAGCGCCAAGAGCGGCATCATCAACAAGGACGAAATGCTGCTGTTCGACAATGTGTTCGATTTCTCCGACCGGCTCGCGAGAGAGATCATGCTCCCTCGCATCGACATGGAGTGCCTGTACACGGACCTGACCTTCGAAGAGAACCTGAAGACAGTGTACCGGACCAAGCATACCCGGTATCCGGTGGCGCGCGAGGACAAGGACAATATTATCGGCTTTGTCCATATTACGGATTTGCTGACGGCCGACCCGGATGAGCCGCACGAGCTGCAGCAATTTCTCAGACCGCTCCTGACCGTGCCCGAGTCGATGGAGATCAGCGATGTGCTCCGGCACATGCAGAAGAAGCGGTCGCAGATGGCGATCATCGTCGACGAGTACGGCGGCACGGCCGGACTGCTGACGAGCGAGGATATCCTGGAGGAAATCGTGGGCGAACTGCAGGACGAGTTCGACGAGAACGAACGCCCCCCGCTCGAGATGCAGGAGAACTGCATCTCCGTCTCCGGGCGCATGCTCATCGAGGACCTCAACAACCTGCTGCATCTGAACATCCAGGACGACGAGGTCGACTCGATCGGCGGCTGGCTGTTCAAGCAGCTCGAGGGCGTGCTGGCCAAAGGAAAGATATGGGAGTACGACGGGCATAAGTTTGAGGTCGCCGAGACGGAGCGGCTTCGCATCGTACGCGTAAACATCTACAAGATCGACAACCCGGCATAGGCCGGACAAGCGGCCGTTCGCAGCGACGGGCGGCCGACTCCGCGCGAGGAGGACTGCCATGTCTCCTTCCATCAAGAGTCTGCTGTTCGGCACGGCGGCGATTGTCCTGCTGTATCTTCTGTTCACCGTAGGGGCCCCGTTCCTGTTCGCGCTGATCGTAGCCATCTTCCTGGAGCCGCTCGTCCTGCTCGCAATGAAACCCGGGAGGATGAACCGGCTGATGGCAAGCGGAATGGTCTGCACGCTGTTCACGCTCGTGCTGCTGGCGATTTCGTACGGTCTCGGTCTGAAAATTTACACGGAGCTGGTTCAGCTCAGCAGGAAGGTGCCGGATTCGCTCGGCGATACGAACCTGCTCCTAGAGGATTTGAACGCCCGCATCCAGCGGCTGTTCGAATCGCTCGCCCCGCATTTCGCCGAGAAGCTGCAGGCGGCCGTCGGCTCGCTGTTCAATTCGCTGTCCGGCGTCTTGAAATCGGCGTCAGGCTACGTATTGACCTTCGTAGCGGGCATTCCGTCCCTGTTCATCGCCTTCCTCGTCTTCCTGCTCGCGCTGTATCTGATCTCGATGAACCTGCCGGGGATCAAGAAGGCGTTCCTCTCCGTTTTCGAGGAGCATTCCCGGGCCAAGATGGACGCGGTGCTGGACAATCTCCGGCAGGCCATCTTCGGCTTCTTCTCGGCCCAAATCATCCTGAGCGCCATCACCTACATCATTATGCTCGTCGGACTGTTCATTCTGGGAACGCCGTATCCGCTCGCAATTTCGCTCCTGATTGTCATCGTCGACGTGCTTCCCGTGCTCGGTACCGGTTCGGTTCTCGTCCCATGGGCGATCTACTGCTTCGTCGTCGGCGACACGTTCGTCGGCACCGGCCTCATTCTTCTGTTCGTCCTCGTCACGATCGTCCGCCGGATTATCGAGCCCAAGGTGCTCGGCAATGCAATCGGCATCAGCTCCCTGTCGGCGCTGGTCAGCCTGTATGTCGGCTTTCAGCTCGTCGGCGTGGTCGGACTCTTCCTTGGGCCGGTCGTCGTCATTCTCTACCAGGCGATGCGCAAGGTCGGTCTGTTTCAGTTCAAGATCAAGCTCGAATAGCGGCGGCTTCCGCCGCCTGCCGCCCGGCGCTCAGCGCCGGGCTTTTTTGCGTACGGTTTCGCTGCCAGCCTGGGCGGGAGCCCATACGCCGGATGGGCGAGTGTCATATGGTAAGGGAGAGAAGCCCAAATCCGATTGCCCGAGGAGGAACCGATCGCCGTGTATCTGTCGACCCCCTATAAGACCTACCGGCCGTTCGTCGGCCCGTTCGATCCTTGCCACCCGATCCTCATCAAGAGCTATTCCACTCCGCCGAATCTGTATCTGGGATTTCAGCCGCCGGGGCTGCCCCAGTTCTCACCAGCGGAAGCATTAATGGCCGGCACACTCTGGCCGGTGCTCTACAGTCCCTATGAAAGAAAGGAGTGCTGACCGATGGCCGAGCAATTGAGCGAGCATTATTACCGGCAGCTGCGGGAGCTGCAGGAGATCGACTTTGTGCTGGTCGAACTGACGCTGTATCTGGACACTCATCCGCACGACGTCCAGGCGATCGAGCAGTTCAACCAGATGACCCTGCAACGCCAGCAGCTGGCCTGCCAGTTCGAGCTGGAATACGGGCCGCTGCTCCAATTCGGCCACAGCTTCAGCCGCTACCCCTGGCAGTGGGCGGAATCGCCCTGGCCTTGGCAGGTTTGACGGACGGCCGCTCTACGGCCAGGCAGACGAGACTAGAGAGGAAGAAAGTCCGGGAGGGGCACCGCTATGTGGATTTATGAGAAAAAACTGCAATACCCGGTTCGCGTCAGCAAATGCGATCCGATGATGGCTCGGCTGCTGCTCGAGCAATACGGGGGAGCCGACGGGGAGCTGTCCGCCGCGCTGCGGTACCTGAACCAGCGCTATACGATTCCGGGTAAGGTGATCGGCCTCTTGAACGACATCGGCACGGAGGAGTTCGCCCATCTGGAGATGATCGCGACGATGGTCTACAAGCTGACCAAAGACGCGACGCCTGCGCAGCTAAAGGCGGCCGGCCTGGGCGATTATTACGTCAGCCACGACAGCGCGCTGTACTATCAGAATGCTGCCGGCGCGCCGTGGACGGCTACTTACATTCAGGCCAAAGGAGATCCGATCGCCGATTTGTACGAGGACATCGCGGCGGAGGAAAAGGCGAGAGCGACCTACCAATGGCTCATCGATCTGACGGACGATGTCGAACTGCAGGACGGCCTCAAGTTTCTGCGTGAGCGGGAGGTGGTCCATTCCCAACGGTTCCGTGAAGCCGTCGAGATTCTTAAGGCGGACCAGGAAGCCCAAAAAATCTTTTAAAGAGCAGGAGGAATCGCCATGTATCGGAACGGCATCATGCCGCCGGGCGGAACGGCACCGATGACTCCGGGCGCACCGGGTCCGCACGGTCCGGCGCCGATGGCCCCGGGCACACCGGGTCCGCATGGTCCGGCGGGAGGGACGCCCGGGCCGGCCGCGGGCATGCAGGGGGGACCGGGTATGGCTATGCTGCAGTCCCAATCCTTCTTTTACGTCGATCCATACGTCGTACAGACGCTGACGACCGTAATGGGCAAGCGGGTAGTCGTCGAGACGCCGCGCGGAGCGGTGAGAGGGATGCTGGCCGAGGTGAAGCCCGATCATATCATCGTCCGCGATGAAAAGGATGCCGTCTTCATTATCCGCATCGCGCAGATCATCTTGGTTATGCCGACATGAAGGAGGGCGGTGCTGCCGCCCTCCTTTTGGTTTTTCGCATGGCGGGACAAGGAGCCTTTTTGGGACTTGGGAATTGACATAGCTCGGTCTTTCATGGTTACATAAATGCATTGTCAAAACGTACCAGTCAATGATGGACAGGAAGGGGTTTGCACAACATGACGGCACAAGCGGCGAAGCCGGAGGCGATGATTTTCGACCTGGACGGGACCTTGTTCCAGGCGGAGACGCTAATGATTCCGGCCTATCATGCGGCCTTTCAAGAAATGCGCGAGGAGGGGACCTTCAAGCACGAGACGCCGCCGGAGGAGCGGCTATTGGGCGGGCTTGGCATGCTGCTGTCGCAAATTTGGCAGCGGGTCATGCCGGAGGAGCCCGAGGAGGTCCATCTGCGGGCTAACGATTTGCTCCTGAAGCACCAGCTGCTGTATCTGGAGCAGGGAGAGGGCCTTCTCTACGAAGGCGTAGAGGAGACGCTGCGTGCGCTCAAGGACGACGGCATCCGGCTGTTCGTGGCGAGCAACGGCATGGAGGATTACGTGAAGCTCGTGACGCACCATAAGGAGATTGCTTCGCTGTTCGAAGGCCTGTACAGCGCGGGAGAATACCAAACCGCCTCGAAGGTCGATCTCGTGCGGATCCTCATGGACAAGCACGGAATCAGGTCGGCGTGGATGGTCGGCGACCGCTCGTCCGACGTCGAGGCCGGCAAGAAGAACGGCCTGTTCGTCGTCGGCTGTGATTACGCGACGTTCGGCAAGCAGGGCGAGCTGGAAGGATCGGACACGGTGATTCGCGATTTCCGCGAGATTCGCAAGCTGTACGCCTAAGCGCCGCCGGCGCAGACGCAAAAAACCCGGGAGTTCTCGCTCCCGGGTTTTTGCTGTCCGCCGCTGCCTATGAAGATCCGCCGCACGGCACGAAGGAGGACCGGACGGGGAAGCCGCCGGACCGTAGAGCCGCTTCGAAAAGCGGGCGGAGGCAGCGCTGTCCGCCGTTTGGCGCTATGGCTGCTTGTTGGTCTGGCGGTACAGGTAGAGGGCGTATTCCAGCGGCCGGCGGATGGCGGTGCGGTACACCTCCTGCTCACCGAGCCGGGAGAACACCTCGCGGGCGGGCTTCGGATTCACCTCGAGCAGCCAGACGTGCCCGCGGGGATCTACGGCGAGATCGAGCGCCAGCTCGCACAGCTGCCGGAACGACTTCTCCAGCTGCTGGGCGACGGCCCGGCTCAGCCGGTCCATGCTCTGACGGATTTCCGCCGTCTTGGAGGCGGAGAACCGCTGCCTGAGCAGGTCGTCGGCTCTGGCCGCCGAGCCTCCGCCGTGCAGGTTGGAGGTGACGCTCCGGGGCGCCCCGATTCTCCCCGCGCAGCCGGTCACCTCCCACTCGCCCTCCCCGTTCTTCTGAATGAGAAGACGGAAGTCGTGGACCCGGCCGTCGGGCAGGGTGATGTCGATGCCCTGCTGCACCATGTAGCGCTCCTTCAGGTTCCACGACCCGAAGCGGATCGGAATCTGGCGCTCCTGGAGCTGCTGGGCCGGCACAATCTTCCGTTTGCGGTCCCGGCCGCGCACGAGGTAGAGCCCCTCCGGTCTCCGGCGGATGCTCAGAATGCCCCGTCCTCCGGTGCCGTCCTCAGGTTTGAGGATGATGAGCGGATAACTCTTCAGCATCCGGCTCAGGTCGGCCGGCGTCCGGTATTTGACCGTTTCCGGCAGGTGAGGGGCAATCTCATTGTTGCCGGACAGCAGCTCGTAGACGCCCCACTTGTGACGGATCGGGCGGTTCAGATAGGTCAGGTCGGGATAACGGGTGCGGAACTGGCGCAGCAGCTGGAAGCGGGGCGATTTTTGGTACCGGCACCGGTCGTAGATGAGAGTGGGAAGCGGCATGCTCTGCCGCTTCCACTTCTTTTCGTTGTCGTCATAGACAAGCGCTCGGACCTGCTTGCGGCCCGTATCCACATCCTCCGGCGTAAAGACCGCGACGGGGAGACCGAGCGTCTTGCCCTGCAGGGTCAGTTTGCGAAAAAAGTCCAGCTCCTCGATCAAACGGTTATCATTCAGGTATAGAGCCATGACGCCCAGAAGCGGTTTGCTCAACTTGGGTCCCCCCTTACGGTTTGCGTTGCCTGCTCAGATAGAGCGCGTACTGGATGATATGCTCGAGCGACCGCTGCCGGATATCCGGCTCGTCGAACTTCATCGGACGGGAGTTGGCTTCGAAGAACCAGATATGCCCGGCCGTATCGATGCCGAGGTCCATCGACATCTCCCCAAGCGGGTGGCCCGACGCCTTCTCGATCTGTTTGGCGATCCGGCCGGCCGCCCGCTTCACCCTCCGCAGGAGCACGGCCGCCTGGTCCTTGCCGAAGGAGGCGGCCAGCAGCCTGCCGGGCTCGTCGATCGACCCTCCCCGGGGCACGTGGGTCGTGATGCTTCGCTTGCCGGCGACTCTGGCCCCGATGCCGGTCAGCGTCCAGTTGCCTTGCCCGTTCTTCTGCATCAGCACCCGCAGGTCAAACGGGCGGTTCTGGTGGCTCGCCAGCGCAATGCCCTGCTGCAGAATATAGTCTTCGGTCTTGATCGTCTCCTTCAGCTGCTCCCAGAGGCCGCTAAGGGTGCCCTGCTGGGTGACGAGCGCCCGGTTGTCGTTCTGCATGCTGATTCGGAAGGAGGGCTTGCCGCCGGTGTTCGTCTTCTCGATGCGCATGATCCCGGAGCCGGCCTTGCCCCGGGCGGGCTTCAAATAAATCGTGTCATGGTTCCGCAGTGCGGTCTGCAAATCCTTCAGCGAATCGAGCTTTTTGGTGGCCGGAACGAACTTGCGCGTCTCCTTCGCTTTCGTAATCCATTCGAACAGCGACACCTTGTTGAAGAAATACGGGTTGAACAGGTTCGTCTGCGGATGGCGGAGCAGTGACCGGATCGTCTGCTGAACCTCGGGCTGGAGCTCATCCTTGCGTGAGGGGATCCGGTTGTAGAAGACGCGTGGCAGCGGCAGGAGCCGCTGCGACCAGGTCTTGGTCTCCGGATGGTATAGATAGCAATTGATCCGCCGGTTCGCGAGCTTGATGTCGCGCACGGTGGCGACGACAACGAAGACGCCCATCTCGCGGCCGGTCCTGATCAGATCGATGAAGTTGACGTGATTGCCGCGGAACGGCCGCGTCTGATCGTCCATCGTCAGAATGGCGAGCACGGGCTGCGGCTGAGGCATGTCGTGGAGGAAGAAGTTCACGTTAGGACCCCTCCTCATCCACGAATTTGCTCAGGTACAGACAGTGTTCCACGATGTTATCGAACGACGCCCTCCCTTGCGCTTTTAATGAAGGATGTTTGAAGATCGTGCGGCCGGGCTTGGCGTTCGCTTCGAACATCCAGACATGCTCGCTCTGGTCGATGCCGAGATCGAAGCCGAGCTCGCCGAGCGGATGCCGGTTCTGCCGCTCGATGGCTTCCGCGAGCCGGACCGCCACCGCCTTGGCGCTGCTGAGCACGGCTCCTCCGCGGCTGCCGAATACCCGGTTCAGCACCTGCTCGGGCGTCATGAGCGAGCCGCCGGTCCGGATATGCGTCGTGACGCTGCCCTTGCCCGCTTTTTTGGCACCGATGCCGGAGACCACCCACTCGTTGCTTCCGTTCTTGGTCATGTGGAACCGGAAGTCGATGGGGCAATCGTCGATTTCAACCAGCCGGATGCCTTGCTGGAGGACATAATGAGAAAAGCGGAGCCGCTGCCCGCGTAAAAACTTCATCAGCCCGTCGAAGTTCGGGAAGCGCATCAGAATGTTGCTGCCGTTTTTGCGGTAACGGGCATAGTAGCCGGAGGACGGATTGTACGTGATCCGGTAGATGCCGAAGCCGAGGCTGCCCGCCGTCGGCTTCAGATAGACGAACCGGTGGCGCTGAAGCATTCCCCGGATTTGTTCGGCGGTTGGCTCCGTATGCGATTCGGGAACGTGCCGGAACGCTTCCTTCTCGGGAATTAGCAGCTCGTAGATGTCGGACTTATCGAAGAAGCCCCAGTTGAACAGCGGGATCTGCCGGCGGACGAACCGCTCCTTGAATAGGGCCATCGACTCGGTCTTCTCCGCGGTCCGGCTCGGGAGACGGTTGTAGACGACGTCGGGCAGCGGCACGGTCCGGCGGACCCAGCGGCCCCCCTCGACCAGGAAGTAGCCGGTCACGACCTCCTCTTCCCAGTTGACGTTGCGGGGCGAGAAGGCAAAGCAGACCGACCGGTCTCCGGCCGCGCTCAGAATCTCCCGGATGAAGCCGGTGCGGGGGCCGAACGGCAGCTTGGGATCCGGTCCGGTCGCGGTCAGAATGCCGATCAGCGGACCGAGCTGCACCTCCCGTCCGTCGCTCTTGACGGAGCATTTGACGGAAACGGGGAGGCGCAGAATCGAGGCGACGGACTGGGGCAGCATGAGGAAGCTGCCCTTGCGGTTCAACAGCCGGACCGGAAGCGTCACCGCCTTGGAGCCAAGCCGGATGGTCACGGCCCGGTCGGGCTGCAGATTAAGCAGTCTCCCCAGGGAGCGGGTGACGGAGATGACCCGGGCGGGCTGCTGCGAGATTAGAATCGAACAAGTTGTCAAGCTCATGGTAGCACCCTCCTAGAGTTGTCGCGGAAGCCGGTTCCTTGTGCCGCCCGGCCTAGCCGGGAGCGGAGCAGATATGAGGCGTAGGCCATCGGGCTGCGTACGGCCCGGGCACGGGCCGTGCCTCCGCCGATGCGGCGGAAGGCCGCCCGGCCCGGCTTGGAATTGGCCTCGAGGAGCCAGATTCTGCCGGATCGCTCGATGCCGAAGTCCAGCCCCAGCTCGGCCAGCCGCCCGAAGCTTCGTTCGAGCGCAGGCGCGAGGGAGAGAGACAGCCGGCGAATGGCCGCCGTCAGCTCTTCGGCGCGGGATACGCCGAATTCGGCGGCAAGGAACGGTTCCGCCTCCTCCGCGGAGCCGCCGCCGTGCAGATTGGACGTGACGCTGCCGGCGGGGGCGCGGCGAACCGCAAGCCCCGTCACGGTCCAGCCGCCGGTATCGTCCTTCTGCACAAGCGAGCGCACGTCGTAGGCGTCGCCGCAGCGGCTCTTGAGATCGAGCCGCGGCTGCAGCAAATAGGTTCGCGCGCCGGTCCAGCCGGCGGCGAAGCGAACAAGCGCGTCGGCGGTCAAGCCGCGCAGCGCGAGGGGATCCCCCTCCAGCGAGCGGCCGTCGGCGGCATACTTGCCGTCCGCTTCGCGGCGGATGGCAAGTGCACCGAGGCCGTGGGTGCCGGAGGCGGGCTTGAGGAACGCGCCGCCCCGATGGGCCAAGAGGCGCAGCAGCTGGCGGCCGCTGCGGTATCGGACGGTAGGCGTCCGGTATCGGGCCAGCTCGGGCTCCGCCGCGAGGGCACGATACACCTCCCACTTGCCGGGGAGGGGCCGGCCGAGCAGCGCGGCGGGGCGGCCGGAGCGGCCCAGCGCGAGCAGCGCCTGCCGGCGGAGGCGGCGCTCCCCGGGGCCGGACGGGAACGTCCGGTCATAGACGAGGTCGGGGAGGGGGAAGCTCCCTTCCTCCCATTCTCCGGTATCCGGACGCAGCGAGTAGCCCTGGACTCGGCCCCCTGCCGCGGCCGCCGCAAGCGGGGCCGGCAGCACGCACACCGTGAGCCCCAAGCGGGCGCCCCATGTCGTGAGCCGGGCGTAAAACGTCCGGTCCGCGAAGGGCGGACTCCCGGCGGCGCCGAGTACAAGAATCCCGACGAGAGGCCGGGCGGCGGCGGTCATGCGGATCCCCGGTCCCCGAAGGTGAGGAACTGGGCGTATTGAAGCACGCGCCGCACCGAGGGACGGATCTTATCGGGCTGAAGCGCCGTGTTGTCTTCCTTCGACGGCTTGGAGTTGACCTCGAGCAGCCAGACGCGGCCGGTCGTGTCTACGGCGAGATCAACTCCCATCTCGCCAAAGTGCTCTGGCAGCTGCTGGTCAAGATGCACCGCTATCGCGGTCGCGGCTTCATCCAGCCGTTTCGGGACAGTGGTGCGGATTCCCGCCGGCAGGCGCGACCGGCCAATCGCGTCGGGAACGGTGGCGAGCGTGCCCCCGCGGGCGATATTGGAGACGAAGTTGCCGGGGCCGGCGATCCGGCCGACGATGGACGTCACCTTCCATTCGCCCTTGCCGTTCTTCTGCACCACCGCGCGGAAGTCCATCGGGCGTCCGCCTGCCTCCAGCAGGTTCAGCCCCTGCTGAATTTGGTAGGGAGCTCTTTTGACGCGGGGGGAGATGGCGGCGTACAGTTTGGCAAGCGAAGAGAAACTTTGTTTACTCGTTCCCTTCGGTTGGTTAAAATGACAGTGATAGCCGGATTCCGTCCGGTTGACGCGGATGATGCCCTTGCCTAGACTGCCGAGCGTCGGCTTGATGAAGACGGTCGCATATTTGGCGCACATCGCCTTTAGCGTCTCGAGCTTGCGCATCGGATAGGATTCCGGCAAGTAGGCCTGCACCTCCGCAACGGGCTTCAGCGCCTGGAACACCTCGGTCTTGTTTAAAAACCGCTCGTTGAAGACGGAAGCGCCGTGCATCGCCTTGACCTGGCGAAAGAACGTCTGGACCTTGTCGTTCTTCTCAATGTTCCGGTTAGTCAGCCGGTTGTAGACGACATCCGGAACGGGGAACGTCCGCCGCGTCCATTTTCCGTCATAGCTCCAGCCGCGTACGGAGCGGGGCTCGCTGTCCAGATCCGCTGGAGTGAAGAAATAGACGATGCCGCCGGTACTGCCGGTGCCGGCCGTCAGCTCCTGGCAAAACCCGGTGTTCGCCCCGAAGGGACGGTCGGCGGAAGCGGCATCCGCGCGGTTGAACAGGACCCCGATCAGCGGGCCGAGCTGGAGCGACTGGCTGTTCTTGCGGTACGAGAGCACCAGCTGGGCCCCGTCAGAGATGCCCAGTTCGCGGGCGAGAGGTTCGCTCATGCGCAGGGTGGCTTTGCGGGAGCCGCCGATGACCCGGACCTCCGCTCGATAAGAGCCGAACCGGAGGGAGAGGGGGCGGTTCGCCGGGATCTTCCACTGCTTCATCAAGGAGTCACGCAGCAGGATGACATGGCTGTCCAGGGGGCCGATGGATTGTACGTGCACCGCTAATTTTGTCGTGGCCATAGTTCTCCCTTCCTGCCCTACTTGACGTAGGCGTTACATTTGACTAGTTCATCATATGAGGACGAAATTTTCTTGGTGCTTGCGAAACGCCCAACTTCCGGGAAAGCCATCTGCCAGAATCTCGGGGGAAGCGCCGGGAAAAGGAAGTCCCCCAAAAGGAGAGATAAGCATGAATGTATATGACAAGGCGTACGAGCTCGTACGCGCGCTTCGGGAATGCCCGGAATATAAGGACATGATGGCCGCAAGGCAGGAGGTGGAGGCCGATTCCGAAAGCAAGCGGATGCTGGACGACTTCCGCAGCCGCCAGATGGAGCTGCAGCAGAAGATGATGGGGGGCGAGATGCCGCCCGAGGACGAGCTGAAGAAGATGGAGCAGCTGTTCGAGGTCATCAGCCTCAATGCGTCCATCCGTAAGCTGTTCGATGCCGAGCGCAGGCTGTCGGTCATCGTGGAGGACATTCAGCGCATTATGGCGGAGCCGCTTCAGGAGCTTTTCCCAAGCTAAAAAGACAAGAGCTGTTCCCGGGCTGACAGCGGCGGCGGACGGGCAGCTTTCTTCTGACAGGCTGCTTCTAACGGGGCTTGCTGCCGCATATCTTGTACTAGGCAAGAACAATGCGGAGGTACAAGCAACGCGGGAAGGGGGCGGATGGAGATGAAAGGGTTCAAGAATGTCATTTGGCTCAGCTTGGCGCTGGCCATGCTGCTGTATGCAGTCCCGAGGCTGCCGGTCGGCGGGGGCTGGACGCCGCCGGCGGTATTCGGAACGCTCTGGCTGTCGTTCGCGCTGCTCATCATAGGGGCGCACCTGCACGACATTCTCGGCGTCAAAGAGGAGCAGCGGGAGCAGCTGCGGCGGATCCAGCGGATGAAGCGGAACCAGATCCGCAGGCGGCTGGCCGGCTCTCCGCTTTTGCAGGCACGCAAATAAGCCGCAGCCGCGAGAAAGGCCTCCGGGCACAAACCCGGACGGCTTTTTTTGTTCGAAAGAAAACGGTGAATTTTGGTAAATAAAACTTGACAGCGCTTTCAAAAATTCAGATAATTTATTCGATTCTAAAAAATAGAAATTCTGTAAGACTGTTTGCGGCAGCTCCATCAACTCTGTAAGGGGGAAGCAGATGTGAAAGCGAACAAATGGTTTGCAGCAGCGATGACCGTCACGATGGCTGGGGGGCTTTTGGCCGGCTGCGGAGGCGGCGAGAAGGAGGCAAAAGGCAAGGCGGAGGGCAATGTGAACGCGACCGGATTTCCGATCGTGAAGGAACCGATTACTCTGAAGTTTTTCACAGGCAAGTCGGCGACGACCGCCAACGATTGGAGCCAGACGATGCTCTGGCAGGAATACGCCAAGATGACGAACGTCAACGTGGACTTCCAGCTCATTCCGTTCGATGCGAGGACGGAGAAGCGCAATCTGGCGCTGGCGAGCGGCGATTACCCGGACGCGTTCTACACGGCGGCCATCCCGCGGGAGGACGTGCAGAAGTACGGCAGCCAAGGCACGTTCATCAAGCTGAACGACCTGATCGACAAGTATGCCCCCAACTTCAAGAAGCTGATGGACCAGTACCCCGATTTGAAGAAAGGCATCACGATGCCCGACGGCGGTATTTATACCTTCCCCCAATTTTTTGATCCCGAGTTTACCTCCGTCCGCGTTGGCAAGCTGTGGATCAACAAGGATTGGCTGGCGGCGCTCAATATGAAGGAGCCCACCACGACCGATGAGCTGTACGCTTATTTAAAAGCAGTTAAAACGACGGACCTCAACAAGAACGGCAAGAACGACGAGATCGGCTATGGCGCCAAGGGCGTGGCGAGCCTGCTGAGCTTCTTGAACGGCTCGTTCGGCCTCAATACGCGCGGGAGCAACCACGCGCACGTCGATATCGATCCGGCGACGAAGCAGCTCCGCTTCATCAAGACGGACGACCGGTACAAGGAGCAGCTGCAATTCGTGAATAAGCTCTACAAGGAAGGGCTGCTGGATCCGGAGATCTTCACGATTAACGACAACCAGTTCTTCGCCAAGGGCGCCCAGACGGTCTACGGGACGATGTCCGTCTCCAGTCCGGTTACGCTCATGAAGCAGACGGCCTACGTGGGCACGCCTGTTCTCAAAGGGCCGAGAGGCGATCAGATGTTTACCGGAATCGGCAGTCCGGTGGCGACGCTCGGCTCGTTCGCCATTACCGACAAGAACAAGAACCCCGAGGCGACGGTCCGCTGGATCGATTACTTCTATGGGGAAGAGGGTGCCAAGATGTTCTTCCTCGGGTTCAAGGACAAGAGCTACAAGGAACTGCCGGACGGCAATTATGAATATACCGACGAGATCGCCAAAAACCCGAACGGGCTCACGCTCGAGCAGGCGCTCGTCAAGTACGTCACTTGGCCGGGCGGCGGGTATCCGTCCATCGTTCGCCAAAAGACGTTCAAGGGAGCCGAAAGTCTGCCGGAGTCCGTGGCGGCTGCCGAGAAATACAAGCCGTATCTGATCAAGGACATCTGGCCGCCGTTCACCTATGCGGAAGAGGATCTCGAGAAGATGAGGGCCATAGAAAACGACATCAACACGTATATTACCGAGACGCAGGCCAAATTCATCAAAGGCGACCTGCCGTTCACCGAGTGGGACAACTACAAGGCGACGCTCAAAAAGATGGGGGTCGACGAATATATGAAGATCTACGCCAAGACGAAGGATGCACTCAAGCTGAACTAAAGCGCGAAGCCGCGGCTTGCTTGAAGGGCCCGGTATGCTGAAGCAGAAGGATTGGCTATACGAAAAGCCCGGAAGGCCGAAGCCTTCCGGGCTTGTTCTGTATGCAGCAATCCGTACATTCAGTAAGCGACCAGCAGACCGCCTTCACCGGCATAGGTGCCGATGACCGGCCCCATGTTCGAGAAGACGACATCGCGGAACGGGTACCGATCGAGCACTTGCTTGGCGAAGGCCTTGGCCTTTTCCTCACAGTTGCTGTGGGCAATGCCGATCAGGTCGGAGCCGGTGGCCGGGAACGTCTCCCCGATCTTGTCCAAGAGCCGCTTCATCGCATTCTGCGAGCCGCGGACCTTGTCGACCACCTCGATCGTTCCTTCCCCGCTCGCCTGCATGAGGAGCTTGATGTTCAGGAAGCTGGCGACGGCGCCCCGGACACGGTCCAGCCGGCCGCCTTTGATAACGTTTTCGAGCGTATCGAGCGTAAACTCGGTTCGCGTGTCCTTGATACGCTGGACCATGGACTGATACAGGTCCGAGAAGGACGTCCTCTCCTGCGCCAGCTTCGCCGCGCGGACAGCGAGCACGCCGAGACCGAGCGACGTCGTCTTCGCGTCGAGCACCTCGATGCGGCCTTCAAAGCCCTCTTCCACAAACATCTCCTTGGCCATCTCCGCATGACGATACGTGCTGCTCAGCGCGGAGGAGAGACAGAGCACCAGCATGTCGCGGGTGCCGGCGGCGCGAAAATGGGACAGGAACGTATGCGGGTTCGGGCTGGAGGTTTGAGGAAGCTCGGCGGCCTCCTTCATCCGGCGGTAAAAGTACTCGGTATCTACGCTCGAGTCCATCTCCTCGGAATCGATACGGACGGTGAGCGGAACGACGGAAATGCCGAGCCGCTCGGTCAAGGAAGCAGGAAGATCGCAGCTGCCGTCTGTAATGATACGGATGGTCAATAGATTAGTCCTCATTTCAGAAGATTGATAGATTAGCAAATCACTTCATTATACCATGCCCAATGGGGGAAAAGAAGGGGAGGGACTGCGGGAGCAGGGGAGGGAACAGGAGAGGAGGTTTCCTGCGGGCAGGCTATCTGCTGCCAAGAGAACGTTGCTGTTCGGGTTCATTCTGTTCTATAATATAGAGATAGTACAGAATGATACAGATAGCGGAAGGAGCGGACAGGATATGGACATCCAAGATAAGGACGAGGCTCTGACGAAGCACGAATGGATTCTTCGTCATATCGAGGGGCTCAAGGTCGGCACGAAGATCTCCGTCCGCCAGATCGCCCGGGAGATGGAGGTCTCGGAAGGAACCGCCTACCGGGCCATCAAGGAAGCCGAGACGCTGGGGCTGATCAGCACGAAGGAACGGATCGGCTCGGTTCGGATCGAGAAGAAGGAACGGCATAACATAGACAAGCTGACCTTTGCGGAGGTCGCCAATATCGTTGACGGAGAAGTACTCGGCGGGTCGGAGGGATTGGACAAGACGCTGAGCAAATTCGTTATCGGCGCAATGCAGCAGGAGGCGATGCTCCGCTACATCGAGCCGGGCAATCTGCTAATCGTGGGCAACCGGGACAAGGCCCATCTGTGCGCGCTGGAGCAAGGAGCCGCCGTCCTGATTACGGGCGGATTCTCGGCGAGCGACGAGGTGGTGAAGCTGGCGGATGAGCTGGCGCTGCCGATTATCTCGAGCAGCTACGACACGTTCACGGTCGCTTCGATGATCAACCGCGCCATTTACGACCGGCTGATCAAGAAGAAGATCATGCTCGTGCAGGACATTCTGTCGCCGGAGAGCGTCGTTTACGCGCTGAAGTACGGGAGCCGGGTCAAGGATTGGCGCAAGCTGATCGAGGAGACCGGCCATAACCGCTTCCCGGTCGTCGACGAGTGGAACCGCGTCGTCGGCATGGTGACGTCCAAGGATATGGTCGATGCCCGGCAGGAGCAGACGATCGACAAGCTGATGACCCGCAACCCCATTACGATTCACCAGCACGCCTCGGTCGCCTCGGCCGCGCATTTGATGGTGTGGGAGGGCATTGAGCTGTTGCCTGTCGTCGACCAGAATCGCAAGATGATTGGCGTCATCAGCCGCAAGGACGTGCTGAAGGTCATGCAGTATATCTCCCGGCAGCCCCAGATCGGCGAGACGTTCGAGGATTTGATCTGGTCCGGCTTCGAGGAGTGCCGCGACGAGACGGGCGCCCTGTGCATGCGCGGAACGGTCACGCCCCAAATGACGAACCGGCTCGGCTCCGTCTCCTCCGGTGTGCTGACCATGCTCATGACCCAGGCGGCCTACCGGCTCATTCAGGATTACCGCAAGGGCGACCTCGTGATCGATAATGTCACGACCTATTTCCTGCATCCGGTACAGATGGAGAGGGAGATTGTCATCCGGCCCCGCCTTATTGAGGTCAGCCGCAAATTCGGCAAGATCGACATCGAGGTTTACGACGGCGACCGGCTGGCCGGCAAGGCGATGCTCACGGCGCAAGTGTTCGATCAATAGCGGCTTCCTGCCGGGAGAATCCACTGCTTGCAGGGCCGGTTTTACTGCTGGTTCGGCGCCGTGAGCCGCCGCCCATATTCAGAACATTCTTGCTTTTCTTTGAAATGCCTGGCGGTTTTTGTTACAATAGCAAAATGTACGAGTGATCTACTCGGAATTAAAAGGAGCTGCCGCTAAGCTCCTTTTTGCGTTTTTTGTATGCCGAACGGGGAGGAAAGGGGATGCTTTTCTTATCGTCCGGCCGTTTTAATCTGACATTTGGAGGAGATGCATTGGCATGGTGTTTATCATTTCATTGACGATTATCGGACTGTTCGTTCTGTGGGGAGCGCTGGCGCCCGGACAGCTGACGGCTGCCGCCGATGCGTTGTTTGCGTTCACGATCGAGAAGTTCGGCTGGTTCTATCTGCTCGCGACGTTCGGCTTCCTGCTGTTCTCGCTGTACCTGGCGTTCAGCAAATACGGTCATATCAAGCTGGGGGCCGATGACGAGAAGCCGAAGTATTCAAGAATCACTTGGTTCGCGATGCTCTTCAGCGCGGGGATGGGCATCGGGCTCGTCTTCTGGGGAGTCGCCGAGCCTCTGTCCCATTATTTGACGCCGCCCGAGGGAGCGGCGGGAGGCACGCCGGAAGCGGCCAGGCTGGCGATGCGGTACTCGTTCTTCCATTGGGGGCTGCATCCGTGGGCGGTCTATACGGTCATCGCGCTGGCGCTCGCCTACTTCCAATACCGCAAAGGCCATAAGGGCCTGATCAGCGCCACGTTCGTTCCGCTGCTCGGAGACCGCGTCAACGGACCGATCGGCAAGGCGATCGACATTCTGGCCATTATCGCGACGGTGTTCGGGGTAGCGACCTCGCTCGGACTGGGGGCGCTGCAGATCAACGGGGGGCTGACCCATCTGTTCGGCATTCCCGCCGGAAACAGCTCGCAGGTAGTCATCATCGCCGTCGTGACGGTGCTGTTCATCGTGTCCGCTACGACGGGGCTCGACAAAGGGATCAAGCTGCTCAGCAATACGAACCTTGTCATCGCGGTTATCCTTATGCTGTTCGTGTTCGTGATGGGACCGACGTCCTTCATTCTGGATACGTTCACGGTTACGGTCGGGGGCTATCTGCAGAATATCATTCAGATGAGCCTGCGGCTGACTCCGTTCTCGCAGGGAAGCTGGATCGGCGCATGGACGCTGTTCTACTGGGCATGGTGGATCGCCTGGGCGCCGTTCGTCGGCACGTTCATCGCCCGCGTGTCGAGAGGCCGGACGATCAAGGAATTCGTGCTCGGCGTATTGCTCGTCCCGAGCCTGTTCGGGTTCCTCTGGTTCGCCATCTTCGGCGGCACCGGCCTCAAGCTCCAGATTCTGGACCAGCTCCCTCTCGCGGAGGCGGTTCAGCAGGATGTCACCTCGGCTCTGTTCCTGACGCTGGAACAGCTGCCGCTTGGTACGATCATCGCGGCGCTGGCGACCCTGCTCATCGTTATGTTCTTCGTCACGTCCGCCGATTCGGCTACGTTCGTGCTCGGCATGCTGTCCTCGGACGGCCGTCTGAACCCGTCGAACCGCGTCAAGATCACATGGGGAGTCGTGCAGTCGGCCATCGCGGTCGTGCTGCTCATCAGCGGTGGGCTGAACGGGCTGCAAACCGCCTCGATCGTAGCGGCGCTTCCGTTCGCAATCATTCTGGTCGGCATGTGCGTCTCGCTGCTCAAGGCGCTGAAGACGGAGAGCGGCGTGCCGGGACCGAAACGTGCCAAATCCGTAAAGCGTGCAGAGGACGAAGCGGAAGAGGAGGAAGAAGCGGCGGAGGAGAACGTACGGGGGTCCGCGAGACGGCAGCGCGGACAGGCGTTGGGGGAATCCTGACACCACCGGTCAACCTGTTGCTTCTATTAAATATAGCGTTACCGGCATTCAACTCTAGCAATCTCCTCATAAAAAAAGATCCCTTGCGGGATCCGGCAGCCTGTCCCATCCGGGGCAGGCTGTTTGGCTTGCGTGCTTCTCGTCAGCCCTGTTTGCGGAAGATGGCGCGGTTCTTGTAGCCCGCGAACAGATTGAAGAGCCCGAGTACGAAGAACACGGCTCCGACGAGGGAGCGGGCGATGGAGAATTCATACGTGAACACTTGGGTAACGGCGAGCAGCACGAGCATAAAGCCCATGCTGATGTTCATCCGCGAAGCGTCCAGGCCGCGCTGGCGAGGATCGCTTCTCCTCCTGTACCGGAAGCTGTAGATGACGGAGAAGAGGGCGGACACACAAACCGCCGCGAAGAGAACATAGTTATACCAAAGCATGGCGGGTCATCATCCTTTTGAATAGGTCGTCCCCTTAACTCTACTGAGTTTGGAGGGGAAAATCAATTTCTTTTCCAGGCGCTTGCGGTTACCCAGACGGTCAGGTCCGATTGGACGATCGCGAGCGATTTGACGTGTACCTGATAGTCTCGGTCGAACACGCCGGGGTACAGCTTATCTTCAATGAGCCGCATGTACAGCAGCGGATCTTTGCGCAGCTCGGCCACAGGCTTGCCGCTGATCGGCTTCAGGTCGCGGGAGACCCGCTTCTCCAGCTCGATGGCGGTCTGCTCGTCGAGGCTGTCTCCCCCGGCTGCGTCCTCACGCACGAGATGAACCGTGATCGCCCCGATATAGGCTTGCTTGGTCCGGTTTTTGTTCACCGTATCCAGATTGGTCTTCAGCTCCTCAACCTGCTTGCTAAGCTCTTTGTTCCGAACCGAGAGAATAGTGGACGTCTGCTGGAAGATGGCCATGAAGACGGCGCTGCCAACAATCATGCCGCACAGGAAAAGCCCGAATCCCGCCATCCATCGGGTGTAGCGTTCGAACGGGGGGACCCTCATGGCTGCCCGCTGCCTCTGCAAATCCACTGCACGAGATGAAAGCCCATCTGAGCCCCGATGAAGGCTCCGATGAAGTAAAGAATCTGCTTGATTGCGGGGGAGAGATAGCCTTCCGTTATGTTGAACTCAATGACCCGGAGGGGGTCGATCGTGCCGCCGACCGCGGCCACCATCGCCCATATCTTGATATTGCCTGCGATCCGTTCCATATAGATTGCTGGCGGCTGGAGAATGATAGTGGCGCCGATGCCGCCCAGCAGACTCCCGCCGAGTACGATGCCGAACGCCACGAAAAAATCGATGGATAGCTTCGTCAGAAATTGCGCCATAGAGCGTCCCTTCCTCCGTCAAGGATTGTATGCTTATGGATATGAGAGGGACGGACAAGTTAGAAGGAGATTTTGCCGGGCCCGGGCGGGAGACACAAAGCCCTTAAGCAGGGGAAGTCCTATGAGCAAAAGGCGAATATGGGTTCGCCTGCCCGCCTGTTCTATGGTAAACTGGAAGGAGAAGAAAGCGAGGTAGCGTGAGCGATGACGGAGTTTGTCCATCTGCATGTACACAGCGAATATAGTCTGCTCGACGGGGCGGCGCGGATCGGAGAGCTGGTCGATCGGGCGGCGGAGCTCGGCATGCGGTCCTTAGCCCTGACGGATCACGGAGTCATGTACGGAGCGATCCCGTTCTATAAGGCATGCGTGAAGCGCGGCATCCGCCCGATCCTTGGCTGCGAGGTCTACATTACGGAAGGCTCGCTGCATACGAAGGGGACGCGGCAGGAGCAGCCGATCTACCATTTGATCCTGCTGGCCAAGAACGAGACGGGCTACCGCAATCTGATGAAGCTGTGCTCGATCGGGCATTTGGAGGGGTTCCATTACCGGCCCCGCATCGACAAGGAGCACCTCGCCCGCCACGCCGAGGGACTCGTCTGCCTCAGCTCGTGTCTCGGCAGCGAAATTTCGCAGCATCTGCTTCACGGCCGGTACGAGGAGGCGAAGCGTTCCGCCGAATGGTTCCGGAGCGTATTCGGAGACGATTATTACCTGGAGCTGCAGGACCACGGCATGCTGGATCAGAAGAAGGTCATGCATGCGATGCTGGGGCTGGCGGAGGAGACCGGCATTCCGCTCGTAGCGACGAACGACGTGCATTATGTCCGGCCGGAGGACAGCGCCGTCCAGGACATTCTGCTCTGCATCGGGACCGGCAAATCGATGGACGACCCCGAACGGTTCAAGATGGACACGAACCAGCTCTATCTGAAGAGCGGCGAGGAGATGGCGAGACTGTTCGCGCATGCGCCCGAGGCGCTCGCGAATACGGCTGCCGTTGCCGACAAATGCCGGCTTGAACTGAAATTTGACGAATCGGTGCTGCCTCGGTTCGAGCCGATTCCGCGTGGAATGTCGGCTGGAGAGTATCTTCGCGAATTGTGTGGGGAGGGGCTCAAGCGGCGCTACGGAACCCGCGAAGATTGGCCGGACGGTGAATTTCGGCGAACGGTGGAGGCGAGGCTCGAATACGAGCTGGGCGTGATCGACAGCATGGGCTTCTCGGATTATTTCCTGGTCGTCTGGGATTTCATCCGGTTCGCGCATGAGCAGGGAATTGCCGTCGGTCCGGGCCGGGGCTCGTCGGCGGGCAGTCTCGTCGCCTACACGCTCGGCATCACGAACGTCGACCCGATTCGATACCGGCTGCTGTTCGAGCGCTTCCTCAATCCGGAGCGGGTGACGATGCCCGATATCGACATCGACTTCAGCGACATCCGCCGCGAAGAGGTAATTGACTACGTCGTCCGCAAGTACGGGGCGGACCGGGTCGCCCAGATCATCACCTTCGGCACGATGGCCGCCCGCGGGGCCGTCCGGGACGTCGGGCGCGTGCTGAACATGCCGTACTACGAGGTGGACCGGGCGGCCAAGCTGATCCCGCATGCGCTCGGCATCTCGCTCGACCGGGCGATCGAGACGAGTCCCGAGCTCAAGAAGCTGGCCGCCGGGCATCCGAAGACGGCCGAGCTGCTCGAGATGGCCCGCAAGGTCGAGGGCATGCCTCGGCACGCCTCGACGCATGCCGCCGGGGTCGTCATCTCCCGGGAACCGCTGACCCACTATGTGCCGCTGCAGGAGGGGGCGGAGGGAACGCCGCTCACCCAATACGCGATGGAGCATCTGGAAGCGATCGGGCTGCTGAAGATGGACTTCCTCGGCTTGCGCACGCTCTCCATTATCGAGCGGACGATCCGGTCGGTGAAGGAGCAGTACGGCGTGGAGATCGCGTTCGAAAACGCCGAATACGACGATCTTAAGACTTACGAGCTGATGAGCCGCGGCGACACGACCGGTATTTTTCAGCTCGAGTCGGCCGGCATGCGGCGTGTGCTGAAGGAGCTGAAGCCGAGCCAGTTCGAGGACGTCATCTCGGTAGTGGCGCTGTACCGTCCGGGACCGATGGAATTCATCCCCAAGTATATCCAGGGCAAGCACGGGCAGGTCGAGGTCGAATACCCCCATCCCTCGCTCGTGCCGATTCTGGAGGATACGTACGGCATCATCGTCTACCAGGAGCAGATCATGCAAATCGCGGCCGCGATGGCCGGCTTCAGCCTCGGCGAGGCCGACCTGCTGCGAAGAGCGGTCAGCAAGAAGAAGCGGGAAGTATTGGACGAGCAGCGGGCCCATTTTGTCGGGGGAAGCTTGAAGCAGGGCTATACCGAGGAAGAAGCGAACCGCGTCTACGATATGATCGTCCGGTTCGCCGACTATGGCTTCCCGCGCGCCCATGCGACGGCCTACGGCGTTCTGGCGTACCAGACCGCCTACCTCAAAGCCCACTACCCGGTTCCGTTCATGGCATCGATGCTCGCTTCCGTCATGGGCAACCATCGCAAGGTGGCCGAATATGTCGACGAGTGCCGGCGCACCGGGATCGCCGTCCTGCCGCCGGACGTCAACGAGAGCGGCGTCTACTTCACGCCGGTTGCGGTCGGATCTGCCGGCGGGGAGGCCCGACCGGAAGATGCCGAAGAGGGGGCGACCGGAACGTCCCCCGGCGGTACGAGCCTGCTTGATCCGGAGGGTCGGACCGGGGAGCCGTCGGCGCGCAAACCGGGAAAAGAGGGGACGGCCGAGCCGTCGTCCCCCGGCAGCATCCGCTTTGGACTGGCCGCGATCAAGAACGTCGGCACGCAGGCGATCGAGGCGATTCTGAAGGCGAGGGAAGCAGGACCGTTCGATAATCTGCTCGACTTTTGCCGCCGGGTCGATCTGCGCGTCTGCAACAAACGCGTTATCGAATCGCTTATCCAGGCGGGTGCCTTCGGCTCGCTGCGCGGGCACCGGGCGCAGCTGCTCGCGGTGCTCGACGAGACCGTGGAGGCGGCCGTGAAGTGGAAGAAGGAGCGGGAGGATCTGCAGCTCCATCTGTTCGGGTTCACCGAGGAGGTCAACTGGACGATCGACTATCCCGAGATCCGCCCCTTCTCCGGCATGCAGCTGCTTGAGCTGGAGCGGGAACTGCTCGGTCTCTACCTGTCCGGCCATCCGCTCGACACGTACGAGGACCGACTCAAGGAAGCGGAGACGGAGCAACTGCACGAGCTGGCCGAGCTGCCGGAGAACGCCGAGGTAGTCGTCGCGGGCATGGTCGTCTCGGTTCGGCTTATCGTCACCAAGAAGGGCCAGCAGATGGCATTCGCCGAGCTTGAGGACCGCATCGACAAGGTCGAAGTCGTCTTGTTCCCGGAGGCGTGGAAGCAGTACGGCAGCCTGGTCGACAAAGGCAAGCTGCTGCTGGTCAAGGCGCGCCTCCAGCACCAGGACGAGGATGGCGCCAAGCTGCTGGCCGGCCAAGTCTATGCGCTCGGCGACGACGCGGGCTGGCGCGAGGCCGCCCGGCACGCCGCGCAGCGCCGCTCCGGCCGCCCGGCCGGCGGCTACGCCGGGCCGCCCGCGGCCCGCGGCAGAGGCGCACCGGCGCAGCGCGGCAGCGGAGGCGCGAACCCGGCGGCTCGCAGCGAAGGCGCACCAGCGCAGCGCGGGAGCGGCAGCGCAAGCTCGGCAGCCCGCGGCGGGAGCGCACCGGCGCAGCGCGTCTACGTGAAGGTGGACGCGCAGCACGAGAACAGCGGCACGCTGTCCGAGCTGCAGGCGATCCTCAAAGGAAGCGGAGGACCGCTGCCCGTCGTGCTCTTTTACGAAAAAGACCAGCGCACGATCATGCTGAGCGAGCAGTACCGAGTCAAGCCGTCCCCCGATTTGTTCCGGCAAATCGAGGAGCTGCTGGGCCGGGGATGCGTGCGCGTCAAGTAGACGGAACCCGGTTCGCTCTGGCGAACCGGGTTCTTCCTGATTCTGCAGCCCTATGCTGTGTTGCGATAAAAAGTGGACATGTGTTATCATTATTCCATTGTATGGGCATTTGAAGCAGGTAGGAGGGTTCTTATCATGTGGACGGTTATTTACATTGCCCCGACCGTCAAGATTGCCGATCGCATCAAGCAAACATTGACAGAGGAAGGGTTCCTTGTGCAGACAAGGGCGATCAGCATGACGAAGAACCAGTTCGAGATCCTCGTTCCCGAGGGGGAGCTGGAAGAGGTCCAGGAAGTGTTAAATACCATTCTTCATCGATAATGCCTGCTAACTGACGCCTTGTGAGGTGGAAACGTGCTTAAAGATATTTTCCAGAAGAAGAAGAAGTACGCCACGATCCCGTCTGAGAAGACGAAGCGCGATATTCCCGAAGGGATTGCCAATAAATGCCCACGGTGCGGAACGATCCAATTCAGCATGGAATTGGACAAAAACCTTAAGGTTTGTTCCTCCTGCGGGTATCATTTTATTTTAAACGGGTTGGAACGGGTCCGCATGACGCTGGACGACGGCCGGCTGTTCGAATTCGACAGTGACATGATCTCGGCCGACCCGCTCGGCTTCCCCGGCTATCCCGAGAAAATCAAGAAAATGCGCGAGAAAACCGGGAGTAATGACGCGGTTCTGACAGGAGAAGGCACCATTGGCGGCTTCCCCGTCGTCGTATGCGTCATGAGCTTCGAATTTTTCACCGGATCGCTCGGCAGCGTGGTCGGCGAGAAAATCGCCCGCGCCGTCGAAGTGGCTATGCAGAAGAAGTACCCAGTCATCATCTTCTCGACATCGGGCGGCGCGAGAATGCAGGAGAGCATCCTCGCCCTGATGCAGATGGCCAAAACGAGCGCCGTTTTGGGGCGCTTTCAGGAGAACGGCGGGCTGTACATCTCCGTGCTGACGGACCCGACTCTCGGAGGCGTCAGCGCAAGCTTCGCCATGCTCGGCGACTACATACTGGCCGAACCGGGGACGATTATCGGCTTTGCGGGACGGCGCGTCATCGAACAAACCATCCGGCAGAAGCTGCCGGACAACTTCCAGACGGCGGAGTTTAACTTGGCGCACGGCCAGTTGGACCGGGTGGTACACCGCAAGGAGATGCGGTCGACGCTTACCCGGATTTTAGACATGCACACAGTAAAGGGGGTTGCCTCCGATGGCAGGTGATTTGCCATTTGAACAGCCTCTTGCCGAGCTGCGGGCCAAGATCGAGGAGCTTCGCCGGTTCGGGAACGAGAAGAACATCGACTTCGCGGACGAGATTCTCCGGCTCGAGGAGAGGTACCAGAAGCTCGAAGAGGAGATCTACGACAATTTGACGGTGCAGCACCGGATGCAGATCGCCCGGTTTCCGCAGCGGCCTACGACGCTCGATTATATCCAGGCGGTCTTCACGGACTTTCTTGAGCTGCACGGTGACCGCCTCTACGGAGACGATCTCGCGATCGTCGGCGGCATTGCGCGGCTGAACGGCGTCCCCGTGACTGTCGTCGGCCATCAGAAGGGCAAGGATACCAAAGATAACATCGCGCGTAACTTTGGGATGCCGCACCCGGAGGGCTTCCGCAAGGCGCTGCGTCTCATGAAGCAGGCGGACAAGTTCCACCGGCCGATCGTCACCTTTATTGACACGTCCGGCGCTTACCCGGGCGGCTCTGCCGAGGAGCGGGGACAGGCGGAGGCGATCGCCCGCAACCTGCTTGAGATGGCGGGCTTCCGCGTGCCGGTTATCTGCGTCATTATCGGCGAAGGCGGCAGCGGCGGCGCTCTCGCGCTCGGCGTCGGGAACCGCGTCCTCATGCTTGAGAATGCGATCTACTCCGTTATCTCGCCGGAAGGGGCCGCCTCCATCCTGTTCAAGGATGCGAGCAAGTCTCTCCAGGCGGCGCAGACGATGAAGATCACGGCTAGAGACATTCTGGAGCTCGGCGTCATCGACGGCATCATCCCGGAACCGCGGGGCGGCTCGCACCGGAGCCTGGAGGAGCAGGCGGCCTTTATCAAGGACGCGCTTTGGACGCATCTGCAGGAGCTGCTCGGCCTGTGTGGAGACGAGCTGCAGGAGCAGCGGTACCAAAAATTCCGGTCAATTGGCGCCTATACGTTTGACCGGCCTTGATTTGGTTTTAACTAGAAAGGGAAGACCAACCGCGGCCGCTCGTTCCCGGGCCTCCGCGGCTTGACTATACAGGAGGACTAACCATGCGCAAATCCAAGATTGTCTGTACCATCGGGCCCGCCAGCGAATCGCCCGACATGCTCCGCAAGCTGATGAAGGCGGGCATGAACGTCGCCCGCCTCAATTTTTCCCACGGCGACTATGAGGAGCACGGCGGCCGCATCCGGAATATCCGAGAGGCGTCCCAGGAGATGAACAAGCCGATCGCGCTGCTGCTCGACACCAAAGGCCCGGAGATCCGGACCGGCAAGCTGAAGCAAGAGCCGATCGAGCTCATCCAGGACGAGACGATCGTTCTTACGACCGAAGAGATTCTGGGCGACCGTTCCCGCATCTCCGTCACCTATAAAGAACTGCCGGGCGATGTAGAGCCCGGTTCGACGATTCTGATCGATGACGGCCTGATCGGCCTCAAGGTGCTGAAGGTGGAGGGCACCGAGATCGAATGCCGCGTCGTAAACGGCGGCCAGATCAAGAGCAAGAAGGGTGTCAACGTCCCGGGCGTAAAGATCTCGCTTCCTGGGATTACCGAGAAGGACGCCAGCGACATTGTGTTCGGTATCGAGCAGGGCGTCGATTTCATCGCCGCTTCCTTCGTGCGCAAGGCTAGCGACGTTCTGGAGATCCGCGAGCTGCTCGAAAAGCATGACGCGACGCACATCCAGATCATCTCCAAGATCGAGAACCAAGAGGGCGTGGACAACCTCGACGAGATTCTCGAAGTCTCCGACGGCCTCATGGTCGCCCGCGGCGACCTCGGCGTCGAGATTCCGGCGGAGGAAGTGCCGCTCGTTCAGAAGACGATCATCAGCAAGTGCAACCATTTCGGCAAGCCGGTTATCACGGCTACGCAAATGCTGGATTCGATGCAGCGCAATCCGCGTCCGACCCGCGCCGAAGCGAACGACGTCGCCAACGCGATCTTCGACGGCACCGACGCGATCATGCTGTCCGGCGAGACGGCTGCGGGCAAATACCCGGTCGAATCGGTAGAGACGATGGCACGCATCGCCGAGCGGGCGGAATCCGCGCTGCAGCACCGGGAGATCTTCCTGAAGCAGAGCTACGCCCAGCAGACGACCGTTACCGAAGCGATCAGCCAGGCGGTAGCGAACGCGGCGCTCGACCTGCATGCCAAAGCGATTGTCACACCGACGGAGAGCGGCTATACGGCCCGGATGGTCTCCAAGTATCGGCCTGCTGCACCAATCATCGCCTACACCCGCTCCGAGCGGATTATGCGCCGGATGGCTCTGGTATGGGGCGTTATTCCGGTGAAGGGCGAGGAAGCGAAGACAACCGACGAAATGATCGAGATGGCAGTTGAGGCAGGGACCCGGCAGGACTTGTTCCGCCTCGGAGACCTCGTCATCCTGACCGCCGGCGTGCCGGTCGGCCAGTCGGGCGCTACCAACCTGATCAAGGTCCACCATGTCGGCAAGCTCATCGCACAAGGCCAGGGCATCGGCTCGCTGAGCGCGACAGGCAAGGTTGTGGTTGCCCATTCGCCGGAGGAAGCGGTCGAGAAGACGGAGCAGGGCGATATTCTCGTCACCGTGTCGACGGACCGTGAATACATGCCGGCGATCGAGAAGGCGTCGGCGGTCATCACCGAGACCGGCGGCATCACTTCGCATGCGGCAGTCGTCTGCCTCAGCCTGGGCATCCCGGTGGTCATCGGCGTCGACAAGGCGACCGAGAAGCTGTCCGACGGTATGGAAGCGACTGTTTACGCCGAGCAAGGGGTCATCTATTCCGGCAAAGCGAACGTCTTGTAAGGGAATCCGGCTGCGGGAGCTTCGTCTTCCCGGCCTTTCATCAAATTCCGCATAGAGAACCGTCCCGATCGGAACGGAGGCCCAACCGTTAGCCACGAGCTACCTTTGGAGGCGCCGCCGTAGGGGCGGTTTTTTGGTTGGTCCAGGGGCGCCCGGGAGGGAGCCAATGCCGGCCGTCAAGTCGAGAAGAAGCCGCCGGGACAGCGATCCGGGTTGCGGGTCCTTCCGCCACCTCTGTGGAACGTAGATAACCTGACATGCTAGGGGAGAGAAGAGGCTGGATAACTCTTGGGCTATTGACGAACCCTAGCGAAGGACGGCGGCGGTCCGCCAGCATTTTCTTCTTTCCGGCAATGTATGGTATGCTAGGAAAGGATACAGGGCAGCAAGGAGGAGCGAGCAATGTGGTTCAAGCACCAAATTCGGGTGCGTTATGAGGAGACGGACCAGATGGGCGTCGTCTACCACGCGAATTATCTGACATGGTTCGAGATCGGAAGAACGGAGCTGATTCGGGCGGCGGGCGTTCCGTACCGGACGTTTGAGGAGCGAGGACTCCTGCTGCCGCTCATCGAGGCGGAGCAGGCGTTTCGGAAGCCTGCCCGGTACGACGACATTGTCAGCCTGTATACGCGGGTGGCGGCGGCAACCGGACGGATGCTTGAATTTGAATCCCAGGTTCGCCTCGAGACCGGTGCCGGCGATCCGGCAGGGGCAACCGGGGAAACGCCGGGCACTTTGCTTCGTTCCGAGCCGGTAGACGAGCCGGCGGGTGAGCTCTTGGTGAGCGGACGAACGCGGCATATCTGGGTGAACGCAGAGTGGAAGCCGGTTCGCCTGGATAAGCGGGAGCCGGAGCTCTTCGGCCTGCTCGGCAAACTGAGCGGAAGCGAGGGAGTCCAATGAGGCGCATTGGACGGCTGCCCCTGCTGCTTCTGCTCTTTCCGGCGCTTGAGCTCGTCGTGCTGTACCTGGTCGGCCGCTGGATCGGCGGATGGCCGACCTTGGTGCTGCTGCTCGTATCGGCCCTTGCCGGAGCGCTGCTCGTGAAACGGGAAGCCCGCAAAGCCTGGCAGTTCGCGAAGCTCCAATGGGCGAGCGGGCAGATGCCGGGACAGGCTTTGCTGGACGGCATGTGCCTGTTCGCGGGAGGCGTGCTGCTCATCGTGCCGGGCTTCCTAAGCGACCTGATCGGTCTCTTCCTTGTTCTGCCCTTTACGCGGCCGCTGGCCAAAGCTTGGCTGCTGCTTCTGCTGCGCAGGCTGTTCGAGCGCGGCCAGGCGAGAATCTTCATCCGCCGCTAAGGCGGGCGTCGAAAACGGACGCAGGGTCTTCCGTACCGAACTAGCTTCGAGATAGAACCGCCGACCTGCCGGACAAGTCTGTGAAGGGACGAGCCCGATGAAAGCCGGACAAGTTTGTGAAGGGACGAGAGCAACAGGATGCGTGTAAGCTCCCTTTCTGGGGGAAATTTGCAGAAATCCAGAATAATTTCGTCCCTTTGGCAAAACCTTCTAGGGGGGCGGCGTCGATACATACGCTAGTCCCCTCTGGTGCGAAAAATGCTTTATGAGCCGATAATGAAGTTTTATGAGAGCGGAGTTCACTTCTTCGACAAAATCCTTTAAGATTAACAGAGGAAAGTGATAAATGTTATTTATAATTCGCTTACTATAGGTTAAAGGAGAGATGAAGGATGACGGCAACCAAAGGTTTGGAAGGAATCGTCGCCACAACGTCCTCGATCAGCTCGATCATCGACGGTGTACTCACATATCGCGGCATCAACATCGATGATCTGGCGGAGCAGGCAAGCTTCGAAGAAGTGGTCTACCTGCTGTGGTTCGGCAAGCTGCCGACCCAATCCGAGCTCGATCAGCTGAACAAGGACCTCGTGGAGAACGCGGCAGTTCCTTCCCAGATCCTCGAACAGCTCAAGATGTATCCGAAGGGCGTCAACTCGATGGCAGCACTCCGTACCGCTATTTCGAGCCTGGCGCTGTACGACAAGGAAGCTAACGAGATGAGCAGGGAGGCGAACGTGCGCAAAGCGATCCGTCTGCAGGCGCAGGTCGGCACGATCGTAGCTGCCTTTGCGCGCATTCGCGAAGGCAAAGAGCCGATCGCTCCGAAGAGCGGCGTATCTCTTGCCCATAACTTCCTTTATATGCTGACCGGCGAGCAGCCGGAGGACATCGCGGTAGAAGCATTGAACAAGGCTCTCGTGCTTCATGCCGACCATGAGCTGAACGCCTCTACGTTCGCGGCCCGCGTAACCGTTGCGACGTTGTCCGACATTTACTCGGGAATCACTTCCGCCATCGGCGCCCTGAAGGGACCGCTGCACGGCGGCGCGAACGAAGCGGTTATGGCCATGCTCGAAGAAATCGGCACGGCCGACAATGTCGAGTCTTACGTCAACCGCAAGCTCGAGAATAAGGAGAAGCTGATGGGCTTCGGCCACCGTGTCTACAAGAACGGCGACCCGCGCGCGAAGCATCTGATGAAGATGTCCGAGGAGCTCGGCAAGATCACGGGCAACATGAACTGGTTCAACATGTCCACCCAGATCGAAGAGCTCGTGACGAGCAAGAAGGGACTGAAGCCGAACGTCGACTTCTATTCCGCTTCCGTCTACACTTCGCTCCGCATCCCGCGCGACCTGTTCACACCGATCTTCGCGATCAGCCGGATGTCCGGATGGACCGCCCATATTCTCGAGCAGTATGAGAATAACCGTCTCATCCGTCCTCGCGCCGAATACACCGGTCCGGCTACTGCTCCATACGTGCCGATCGAGAAGCGTTAATCCGGCTGCCGGACAACCCGGCCCATACGCGTCCCTCTGTCCGGCCCGAGTATCACCCGGCCGCCGGACGAGGCTCCGCCTGCCGCCCAGCCGCCAAACGGGTCCGGTCTTCCGGCTTCCCGTTTGCTCTTGCGCGGATCCATATAGCATTCGATGCGGGTTTCCGCATCCCAATCCCTATTGAGGAGGATTCATTCATGGCTCAATTCGAACAATATGCACAACCGACCGAGGGAGAGCGCATTACGATTAAGGACAGCGCGCTTCAGGTTCCTAACAACCCGGTGATTCCGTTCATCGAAGGCGACGGCACCGGCCGCGATATCTGGAAGGCATCCAAGCGCGTTCTGGATGCTGCTGTCGAGAAAGCTTACAACGGCGAAAAGAAAATCGCCTGGTACGAAGTGTTCGCAGGCGAAAAAGCCTTCAATAAATTCAACAACTGGCTGCCGAGCGACACGCTGACCGCCATCCGCGAGTACATCGTCGCCATCAAAGGCCCGCTGACCACTCCGGTAGGCGGCGGCATCCGTTCCCTGAACGTGGCGCTTCGCCAGGAGCTCGACCTGTACACCTGCCTGCGTCCGGTTCGCTACTTCGACGGCGTTCCGTCGCCGGTTAAGCGTCCGGAGCTCGTCGACATGGTTATCTTCCGTGAGAACACAGAGGACATCTATGCCGGCATCGAGTACCAGGAAGGTTCTGCGGAAGTGAAGAAAGTGATCGAGTTCCTGCAGAACGAAATGGGCGTGAACAAAATCCGCTTCCCGGAAACGTCCGGTATCGGCATCAAGCCGGTTTCCCGCGAAGGCTCGACCCGCCTGATCCGTGCAGCGATCGAATACGCGATCAAGCATGGACGCAAGAGCGTAACGCTCGTGCACAAGGGCAACATCATGAAATACACCGAGGGTGCGTTCAAAAACTGGGGCTATGAGCTGGCCGAGCAAGAGTTCGGCGACAAGGTCTTCACTTGGGCGCAATACGACCGCATCAAGGAAGAGCAAGGAGCCGATGCGGCGAACCAAGCGCAAAAGGTTGCCGAAGACGCAGGCAAGATCATCGTGAAGGACGCCATCGCCGACATCGCGCTGCAGCAAGTGCTGACGCGCCCGACGGACTTCGACGTCATCGCGACGCTGAACCTGAACGGCGACTACCTGTCCGACGCACTGGCTGCCCAAGTCGGCGGCATCGGCATCGCACCTGGTGCCAACATCAACTACGTGACCGGCCACGCGATCTTCGAAGCTACGCACGGTACTGCTCCGAAGTATGCGGACAAGGACGTCGTGAACCCGGGCTCCGTTATTCTGTCCGGCGTCATGATGCTCGAGCACCTCGGCTGGCAGGAAGCGGCTGACCTCATCTACAAAGGGATGAGCACTGCGATCAACAACAAAACAGTTACTTACGATTTCGCCCGTCTGATGGAAGGGGCCACTCAAGTGAAGTGCTCCGAATTCGCCGACGAAATCATTAAGCACCTGTAAACGGACGCTGCTATGTGAGAAGGACGCTGCCCATCGGGCAGTGTCCTTCGTACCATTGCCGACCGGCATGCGGGCTACCTACACATACAAGGAGGAAGTTCAATCATGGCTATTCGTCGTAAAAAGTTGACGGTCGTCGGTGCAGGCTTCACCGGAGCAACCACCGCTCTTATGCTCGCTCAAAAAGAGCTCGGGGACGTCGTGCTGATCGACATTCCGCAGCTCGAAAACCCTACAAAGGGCAAAGCGTTAGACATGATGGAGGCAAGCCCGGTTCAGGGCTTCGATGCCACCATCATCGGCACCTCCAGCTATGAAGACGCCAAAGATTCGGACATCGTCATCATCACCGCAGGGATCGCCCGCAAGCCCGGCATGAGCCGCGACGACCTCGTGAACACCAACGCCGGTATCATGAAGAGCGTCTGCGAGAACGTGAAGCAGGTAGCGCCGGAGGCCATCGTCCTCATCCTCAGCAACCCGGTTGACGCGATGACCTACGTGGCCTACCAGACGCTCGGCTTCCCGAAAAACCGTGTCATCGGCCAGTCCGGCGTGCTCGATACCGCCCGCTACTGCACCTTCATCGCGCAGGAGCTGAACGTCTCGGTAGAAGACGTCCGCGGCTTCGTGCTCGGCGGCCACGGCGACGACATGGTTCCGCTCGTCCGTTACTCCAACGTCGGCGGCATCCCGATCGAGAAGCTTATCCCGGCCGACCGCATCGAGGCTATCGTTCAGCGCACGCGCACGGGCGGCGGCGAGATCGTCAACCTGCTCGGCAACGGCTCGGCCTACTACGCGCCGGCGGCTTCGCTCGTCCAGATGACCGAAGCGATCGTGAAGGACAAGAAGCGGGTTCTCCCCGCCATCGCCCTTCTCGAAGGCGAGTACGGCTACGACAACCTCTTCATGGGCGTCCCGACGCTGCTCGGCGGCGGCGGCATCGAGAAGGTGTTCGAGCTCGAGCTGACCGGCGAAGAGAAGGCCGCTCTCGACAAATCGGCGGAATCGGTTCGCCAAGTCATCAAAGTGGTGCAAGGCTAACGCGTTCGACTGAGGAGCGCGGCTGTGTTCCCCTCATAAGCGAAAAGCTTCCCGTTTTCGGACGGGAAGCTTTTTTTGTTGCCGGCTCGTTTCACGGGGAACCGTAAAGGGGTAAAGATTACTTAACTCCCTCCAGCTGGCTGGCTTGCAAAAGCGGCTGAGCGGGAGACCACGAACGATGAGGTGAAAGGCTATGGCTTTGATAGTATCCTGCCGATCCGGTCGCACGGGGAGCACCCTCTCGGCCGACCTGCAGGAATGGGAGGCATTCCGGAAGGCGCAGGCCGAGCTGGGACAGCCCGTGAATATGAGCGATTGGGACAAGCTCCAAGTGCAGTTTGCCGAATGGCGGCAGGCATCGGCAGCGGCGGTGGAGCCGACGCGGACCGAGCTGGTCTAGCTGCCAATAGGAAGAGGAGCTTGGCGCCGACAGAACCTGGAAGGAAGAACAGACAACGTTTAGTAAGACTTTATCGAACCCAAGCTTTTCCCTGGGAGGCTCGCTCGTAACAGCCGTTCGAGATATTGCAAAGGGAAGGACCCGCGAAGCCGGGGCCTTCCCTTTTTATTGCTGCCCTGTCTCGCTAATCGGACAGCTCGTCCAGCGTTTTCTCGAGGCTCGGAGCGAGATGCTCCAGAAAGTAGCGGACCTCGTCCGATTCCAGCGCTGCGAGCGACTGCCCGATCTGCGTCTTGGCGACGGCGAACTCGCGATTGCCCGCCGACAGCTCGGTCGCGCATTTGATGTAGGCGTCGAGCAGATCGGCCGCCTTGATCATCCGCCGCAGCTCGGCATCGGCCGGGTCCGCGTCCGAGAGAAGCGGAGCGTAGGCCGATTGGAGCGCGGGGGGCAGCGTCCCCTGCAGCCTGTCCCCGGCAAGCCGCTCGATCTCCCGGAACGCAGACAGAATGTCGGCGTTCTGGTGCTTGACCGGGGTCGGAATGTCGCCGGTGAACACCTCCGTGGCGTCATGGAACAGCGCCATCGAGACGGCGCGGTCCACGGGCAGCGACCGGCCGAACACCTCGTTGCCGATCGTGCAGAGCGCATGGGTAAGCAGAGCGACGTGGAACGAATGCTCCGCCACGCTTTCCCGGACGGTATTGCGCATCAGGCTCCATCTTTCGATATAACGGAGACGATACATATAGGCAAAGAAATGAGCGTGCATTCTGCCAGCCTCCTTTATGGCGGTGGATGAGGGACAAGAAAAGGCGGTAAGGGACAAAAAAAGACCGGCCGGCGCTAGGGGCCGGACCGGCTTGCGGGTTGGCTCATCTTGTCGCTGCCGATCTCGCTGTGCGTCGGCAGCTGGGTCGTGAACGTCTTGGTAACGGGATCGAGGCTGATCCTTACGCCCAAAATGCGTTCCAGGTCGGTCAGCGAAATTTGTGTGCGCTTGTGGGAAACCTTGAGCGGCCTCTCGATCTCGAACGTCTCGCCGTTCGATTCAACGGTCCGGCTGTTCGGCTCAAGCTTCCAGCTGCTGCCGTTGTACTCGATGACCAGGCGGCCGTCGGCCGGGTCCTTGGTCAAATCGCCGCCGATCTGCTCCAGCGTGTCACGCAGGCTTACCTTCTCGTACGGATGGTTCGTCACGGTGACCCGCCGCAGGATCATATTGTGCAGGCTCTCGGGCGTGATGTACGGACTGCCGGCGTTGATCCGCGGAAGGTTGAGCGGGTTGGCGCCGCGGGTGACCATCTTGGGCAGAATCGTGAAGGCGTACTTGATGCCGCCTTCCTGGACATATTGCGCGGCCTGTTCGTTGAAGATGCCGAACGGATACGCCAGCGAGTCGATCGGCGCGTCGTACAGGCCGTCAAGGCTTCCGACGCATGCCTTGGTGTCGTTCACGATGCGCTGGTGATACTCCTCGTCGGTCTCCAGCGTGCCGTTTGCCGTCTTCAGCTTGTTGGTCATGCGGGCTTTGCCGTCGGTCTTCTCGTGCAGGTCGTTCGTGTGGCACTGGGCATCGATGCCGGAGAATTCGCTCGTCATCTGCCGGATTTCGTCTCGCGACAGCGAAGGAATGTAGCTGGCCTGCGGATCGGCCAAATCCTTGGTGATGATGAAGTTGACAGCCGGAATGGTTTTTTCCTTCAGGATGGGATAGGCGTTCTTGTAGAAGCTCTCATATCCGTCGTCGAAGGTGACCAGGACGGCGTTGTCCGGTACGGGCGCGCCGCCGAGGAACCGCTTGAATTCAGCCAGGCTGATAAAGTTGTAGCCCTTGTCTGTCAAATAGGTCAGCTGGTCGCGAAAGAGCTTGGACGTAATCGTCCCCGAGCTCTCATCCGTGTCGTGTACATGGTGGTACATCAGCACCGCCACCTGGTCGCTGTAATACTCCTTGGGCTTGAAGGCGCTGAGAGTGGAGATAAGCAGCGTGAGGCCGATGACGGCCAGCAGCGCGCTGCGGATAAGAATACGAATCATAATGGATCCTTTCGGTTGAGCTTTCCGGATACCTCGTCCTGCTTGTTCTATGCTATAATGAGGAGTGGAAATCCGACTCTCCCCATGGAGGAATCTAGCAATGTTTGCTAGCAACGTCCTAATTATACGGGTTCAAGGGCGGAATGACAATGAGAGGAGTCCTAGAAAATGCAGCATTTTCAGGAGAGTGTCTACAAACTGATCGTCGAAACGTCGACTAATTTGCCTAATGATGTGCGGGAGGCTGTGAAGCTGGCGCGCGAGAAAGAAGACCAGGGGACGCGCGCGGCGCTGTCGCTGTCGACGATCGCTGACAATATTGAAATGGCGGAGTGCAACGTATCTCCGATTTGCCAGGATACCGGCATGCCGACGTTCGTCGTGCATACGCCGGTCGGCGCCAACCAGATTGTGATGAAGAAGCAGATCCTCGAGGCGATCCGCCAGGCGACCAAGGACGCCAAGCTGCGTCCGAACTCGGTGGATTCGCTGACCGGCGCGAACAGCGGGGACAACCTCGGTCCGGGCACCCCGGTCATCCACTTCGAGCAGTGGGAGCGCGACGATGTGGAGATCAAGCTCATCCTGAAGGGCGGCGGCTGCGAGAACAAGAACATCCAGTACAGCCTGCCGATGGAGCTTGAGGGCCTCGGCAAAGCGGGACGCGATCTTGACGGCATCCGCAAGTGCATCCTGCACGCAGTCTACCAGGCCCAGGGACAGGGCTGCAGCGCGGGCTTTATTGGCGTGGGCATCGGCGGCGACCGGACAACCGGGTACGAGCTGGCCAAGCAGCAGCTGTTCCGCGAAGTGAACGATGTGAACCCGAACGAAGATCTGCGCAAGCTCGAAGAGTATGTGCTCGAGACGGCGAACCAGTTCGGCATCGGCACGATGGGCTTCGGCGGCCAGGTGACGCTGCTCGGCTGCAAGGTAGGCGTTATGAACCGGCTGCCGGCGAGCTTCTTCGTCTCGGTTGCTTATAACTGCTGGGCTTACCGTCGCCAAGGCGTCATCCTCGACGGCCAGACCGGCGAGATCAAGGAATGGCAGTACCAGGGCAACGGCAAGATCAGCGTGAAGGACGAAGCGGACCAGTCGGCGGCAGCCGCCCAGCCGGGCGAGCGGCGCGAGGTCGTGCTGACGACGCCGATTACCGAGGAGCAAGTTCGCCAGCTGAAGGTGGGCGACGTCGTCATCATCAACGGCCTCATGCATACCGGCCGCGACGCGCTGCACAAGTACCTGATGGACCATGACTCTCCGGTCGATCTGAACGGCTCGGTCATCTATCACTGCGGGCCGGTTATGGCGAAGGACGAGAACGGCGAATGGACCGTCAAGGCGGCCGGCCCGACGACCAGCATCCGCGAGGAGCCGTATCAGGGCGACATTCTGAAGAAATTCGGCATCCGCGCCGTCATCGGCAAGGGCGGCATGGGACCGAAGACGCTCAAGGCGCTGGGCGAGCACGGGGCTGTGTATCTGAACGCCATCGGCGGCGCGGCACAGTATTATGCCAAGTGCCTGAAAAAGGTGGAGGGCGTCGATTTCATGGAATTCGGCATTCCGGAAGCGATGTGGCATCTGCAAACCGAGGGCTTCGCGGCGATCGTCACGATGGACTCGCACGGCAACAGCCTGCACGCCGATGTGGAGAAGCATTCGCTTGAGAAGCTGTCGGCTCACAAAGAGCCGGTCTTCGCATAGGAGCTCGGGCTCCGTTTCTCCTCTCTCCAGCCACTGGGGGCTCCGCATCCCCTCTCTCCAGCCGCTGCGGGCTCCGCATCCCCTCTCTCCAGCCGCTGCGGGCTCCGCATCCCCTCTCTCCAGCCGCTGTTGCTTTCGGGAATCCTTGATTAGAAGATCGAGGATGATTCCCGAAAGCAAAGGCGGACGCTCCGCTCTTCCGAGAGGGGATGCTCCGCCGGAAGTGTGTAGGGGGCGGGAGGAGATGCTCCGCCGGAAGTGGAGAGGGGATGCTTCCGTCGGAAGCGGAAGGAGCCGTGAGGGCCACTTCGCGGCCAGCCAAACCATATAAAAAAGCCGGACTCTCATCCCGAGAGTCCGGCTTTTTTTGCGTGAGCCGGCGCTGACTCAGCCGCTATGAAGCGGTCGGCCTCCGCCTCAGGAGCCGTCCCGTGCTGCACCGCTACCGGCAAGCTTCGGTCGAGCTCGCGAGCAGGGCGGGCCCCGCGGCGTTCGTCGCCGAATTGTAAGGCCGAACTTCGATCCGCACCTGCTGCCGCGTGGCGGACCCTTCGTCGATCCGCCCGGCCCAGGTCGGAATCTCCGCTTCGGGAGCGGGCGCGAGCGGAAACCGCCAGCTGATCTCGTCGGGCGCGTAGGCGACGCCCTCGTACCGGTCGAACGGCCCAATGCTTGAGGGCGCCGGCAGATGGGACGCCTCAATACGGATGCTCGTGCGCGGGAAGCTCGGCGTCAGGCTCACCTGGTAGATCTCTGCGGCGCCTTCGGCCAGCAGGCTGAGTCCCTCCAGCGGCTGCAGCGCCAGGCTGCACGACTCGGGCAGGAGAGGGACGGGCAGCACCGGATCGGCGGCCGCGGAGGAAGCGCCGAGCAGCAGACCGGTGAGCAGAGCCGCCAGCACTCCCGTCAGCAGACGCGTCGGCGGGGCGGCCTTGTGCGGTGGTGCTAGTCTCTTTCGGTTCATCGTCATCCGTCCTTTCGCGAAGAGAGCTGGAATCGTTAGGATGTGCACCTTTACAAAACCTTAATCTTCGGCTCGCGGCGGGACGGTGGATTTTCCCTGCATGCCGGGTTACGATAAGAGGAAGGAAGTCCGCGGATGCAGCCGCGCCCCTGCCGACAGCCGGCAGGCGAGCCGGCTGCCGGACAAGAGAGAAGCGAGTGAACTTCCATGAACAAATTCCGCAATCGTCTGACCGCTCTATTCGTCCTGTTGATCGGGCTCTCCCTCGCAGGGGCGGGTGTCTTCACGGCGCAATTGATCAAGACGCTCTATATCGAATCGCAGCAGGACAACCTCGCCCGCGAGATCCGGCTGCTGCAGGTGGCGTACCGCTGGGATCTGTACGATGCAGAAGCCTCCCGTCTGAGGGAGTATCAGGACCGCATTGCCTATTTGAAGGAATCGGCAGGCGCCCGGATTACGCTCATCCGAGCCGACGGCACGGTGGTCGGCGATTCCGACCAGCCGCCCGAGACGATGGACAATCACAGCGGGCGCAAAGAAATCGTAGAAGCCAAGGAAGCCGGCATCGGCTATTCGATCCGGCACAGCGCGACGCTGGATGCGGATATGCTGTACGTCGCCCTGCCGCTTCGCGAGCCGGGCGGCGCCATTACCGGCTACATACGCCTAGCCATGGGGCTCGCGCATGTAGATGCCTCGCTCAAGAAGCTGTGGCTGTTCCTGTTCGCGGGACTCGGCGTGCTGACGCTCCTCGCCGGAGTGGTGTCCTACCGGCTCGCGCATGGGCTGACCCGGCCGATCGAGAAGATGATGCGGGTCGCCCGGCAGATCACCAACATGCATTACGGGGCCCGCGTCAAGATTCGCACTCGCGACGAGGTCGGCCAGCTGGGGGCGGCAATCAATACGATGGCGGGCAGCCTGCAGACGCAGATGAACCGCATCCGCAAGGAAGAGGAGCGCCTCAAGAACGTGCTCGAGAACATGCAGAGCGGCGTCATGATGATCGACGCCGGCGGCACGATCGCGCTGCTCAACCGGTCGGGAGAGGAATTCCTCGGCATCTCGACGGGCGAGCTGCTCGGGCGCGAATACGGGGAGGCCCGTATGCCGTTCGAGCTCGCGCAGATGATCCAGGAATGCCTCGATACCCGGCAGCCGGTGCGCGACGAGATGATCGTCTATTACCCCGAGGAGCGCATCCTCGAGGTGTCGCTCAATCCGATCGCGCAGGAGGACGAGGAGGAAGGGACCGGCGCGCTCGTTGTGCTTCACAACATAACGGCCCTCAGGCGGCTGGAACGGGTGCGCAGCGAGTTCGTCGCCAATGTCTCCCATGAGCTCAAGACACCGGTCGCGGCCGTTAAAGGCTTTGCCGAAACGCTGCTCGCCGGCGCGATGAACGATACGGAGACCGCTCGCGCCTTCCTGCAGATTATCTATGACGAGAGCGAGCGTCTGAACCGGCTGATCGGGGACATCCTAGAGCTGTCGAAGATCGAATCGAAGCGCGTGCCGCTCCAGTATTCGCCGGTCGACCTGCCGGAGTTCCTCGCCAAGACGGTTCAGATGATGCAGGCCGAAGCGGACAAAAAGAACATCCGGCTGGAAGCCGCATGCGAGCCGAGCCTGTTCATGGAGGCCGACGAGGACCGGCTCCGCCAAATTCTCATCAATTTGCTGTCCAACGGCATCAATTATACTCCTGAGGGAGGACGCGTCCGGGTGACGGCCGAGCCCGTCCTGCTCGAGAACGGGACAGGGGATTACGACAAGATCCGGATTGCCGTCTCGGATACGGGCATCGGCATTCCGAAGAAGGATTTGCCGCGCATCTTCGAACGCTTCTACCGGGTGGACAAGGCCCGCTCGCGGAGCTCGGGCGGCACGGGTCTCGGTCTGTCGATCGTTAAGCATCTGGTGGAGCTGCATCACGGCACGATTACGGTAGAGAGCGAGCACGGGGCCGGCACGAGGTTCCTAATCGAGCTGCCGGTTGTGCAGGAGCAGCCGGGAAGATTTTAGCAATCGGGCGAAAAAAGAGCTATAATAGAAACGAAGCAACGGGCTCCACCAGGATTACACACAAAGGCGGGAGATGGAAAGTCCCATGCAGCACAACCTGTTGATCATCGAAGACGAGCCGACGCTGGCACGTCTTCTCTCGTACAATCTGTCCCAGGAAGGGTATCTGGTCGAGCTCGTCGATCACGGCGGAGACGGTCTCCGCGCGGCGATGAAGAACCGGCATGATCTGATCATTCTCGATCTGATGCTGCCGGGAATGAACGGGCTCGAGATTCTATCCCGTCTGCGGCAGGCCGGCATCCGGACGCCGGTCATCGTCCTCACCGCGCGCAGCGCCGAGGAGGAGATCGTCCAGGGGCTCAAGTACGGCGCCGACGACTACATCACCAAGCCGTTCGGCGTGGCGGAGCTGCTCGCCCGGGTGGCGGCTGTGCTCCGGCGCGTCTCGCCGGACCAGACCGCAGAGGAAGGCGGAGAAGGCGGAGAGAAGGCGATACCGGTCGGCGATCTGATGATCTATCCGGAGAAATACGAGGTGCATCTGCACGGGGAACCCATCTCACTGCGCCCGAAGGAATTCGAGGTCTTGCTGTACTTGGTTCAGCGGCCCGGGGTGGTCGTGACGCGCGACGATCTGATGAACGTCGTCTGGGGATTCGACTATATCGGAGGGCAGCGGACGGTGGACGTTCACGTCAGCTCCCTGCGCAAGAAGCTGGAGATGAACCAGCAGTCGGTCCAGATCGAATCGATCCGGGGCGTCGGCTACAAGCTCGTCGCCCACTCGGGCAAGCAGAAGTAAAGGCGGCCTCCGGCCGCCGGACAATGCAGGAAGCGAGGTGAGCGGATGCGCAAGCTATGTTGGGGCGTGCTCGGCACGGGCAAGATTATCTCGAAGGCCGGCATTGCCATCCACCATGCGGAGAACAGCGAATGGCACGGTATCGCCGGCCGGACGCCGGAGAACGGCGAGAGCGCCGCGCTCAAGTACGGCCTGGCCCATCGGTATGCCAATTACCAGGAGCTGATTGAAGACCCCGCAATCGACGCCGTCTACATTGCTCTGCTCAATCATTTGCACAAGGAATGGGCGATCAAGGCGCTTCAGGCGGGCAAGCATGTATTGTTGGAGAAACCGTTCACGATGAACGAGCAGGAAGCAAGAGAGGTTGCGGAGGCCGCCAAGGCTAACGGCGTTCAAGTTATGGAAGCGCATTCTTGGCGGTTCCAGAAGGCCTACCCCGCGATCAAGGCGATGCTCGACGACGATGTTATCGGCGAGGTCAATGTGATGACCGCGCATTATTCGTTCGTCGCGGACCCGGCCAGCACCCGTTGGGTGAAGGAATGGGGAGGGGGGGCGCTGTACGATCTCGGCTGCTACCCGATCGCCTGGAGCCGTTATTTCATGGATGCGGAGCCGGTCGCCGTCGAGAGCATGATGAAGTGGTCGGATACGGATGTGGACGCCCGTTTCATCGGGTCGCTCTACTACCCCGGCAACCGGGTCGCGCAGTGCTGCGCCGCCTTCGATATGGCGAACGGCTCTTCGTTCGATCTGTACGGGACGAAGGGCAGGATGTCCGTCGCCTCCAAGGTCGAGCCGAACAGCGTCACCATCACGGCGGAATACAACGGGCAGAAGCAGAAGTGGATCACCGACCGGGTCCAGGCGTACATCTTCCAGGTGGAGGCGTTCGCCGACGCGATTCTGAAGGAAGAGCCGGTGCCGTTCGGCATCGAGGACGCCATCCAGCAGACCCGGATCACGGATGCGCTGTTCCAAGCGGACCGCGAGAAGACAAGAATTTCGCTCATCTAGCGGCCAAGGGGGAGACGGAAGGAACAGGGGCAGCCGCCGGCCTGACGGAGGAGACAGCCCCGGCTCCGCTGCCGTTCCCCCCGGATTAAGAGCGCGAGCAAGCAACCGACGGTTTTCTTTTCCAGTGGCATTTTCTATACTTATTCCTGCGAGGGGGCCCATGGCGGCTATCCCGGATACAGCGCATATGCGAGAGGAGAAATCTGTCATGTCGAACAAGCTGAAAGTCGCGATCATCGGATGCGGCGGCATTGCAAACGGCAAACACATGAAGAGCCTGGCGAAGCTGGACACCGTAGAGATGGTGGCCTTCTGCGATCTGATTGTGGAGAGGGCCGAGAAAGCGGCGAAGGAATACGGGGCGGAGGGCTCCAAGGTTTACGTCGATTACAAGGAAGTGCTCCAGGATGCCTCGATCGACGTCGTGCATGTCTGCACGCCGAACGATTCCCATGCGGAGATCACGATCGCCGCATTGGAAGCGGATAAGCACGTCATGTGCGAAAAGCCGATGGCCAAGACGGCTGCCGATGCCCGCCGCATGCTCGAAGCTGCGAAGAAATCCGGCAAGAAGCTGACGATCGGCTACAACAACCGGTTCCGTCTCGATTCGCAGTATCTCCACCAGATCTGCGAGAGAGGGGATTTGGGCGAGGTCTACTATGCGCGCGCGCATGCGCTCCGCCGGCGTGCCGTGCCAACCTGGGGCGTCTTCCTGGACGAGGAGAAGCAGGGCGGAGGCCCGCTCATCGACATCGGCACACACGCGCTTGACCTGACGCTGTGGATGATGAACAATTATGAGCCCAAAGTGGTGCTCGGCACCGCCTATCATAAGCTGTCTCAACGCGAGAACGCTGCGAACGCCTGGGGTCCTTGGGATCCGAAGCAATTCACGGTTGAGGATTCCGCGTTCGGCATGATCACCATGAAGAACGGCGCCACCATCGTGCTGGAATCCAGCTGGGCGCTCAACACGCTGCAGGACGGAGAAGCGAAGTGCACGCTTTGCGGAACCGAGGGCGGCGCCGATATGCAGGACGGGCTGCGCATCAACGGCGAGAGCCTCGGACGGCTCTATACCCAGGAGATCAATCTGGGGGGCAAAGGAGTGGCGTTCTACGACTCCAAGGAAGAGCAGGGCCCGGATCTCGAGATGCGGCTGTGGATCGAGGCGATCCAGAACGACACCGAGCCGGTCGTTACGCCGGAGCAGGCTTTGGTCGTGTCGGAGATTCTCGAGGCGATTTACGAGTCCTCGCGTACCGGTAAAGCTATCTATTTCGATTAATCGCGTCACGCTTTCCCATCCGTCTCTTGGCTCGGTTTCCCTCAGGGAAGCCGGGCTTTTTGCCGTGTCCGGGCAGTACGCCGGCCGGAGAAGCTGGCATCCGGAAGCCGGTGTCCGATTTATGGTACATTTTTGGACACGCCGGGGAAAAGGAGTCTTGCCGGTTGTTGTAGAAAATAACGGGTACGATACAGGTTAAGTATCGATCATGTTGCGCAGACAGCGAATCCGATGGAAAGGAGGCACGAAGGACTTGCGGCAGCAAGCTGCCGCCTGCACCAGGAATCGACAGGAGAAAGCAAGTCGTTTTGTTGCGCGTCAAAACTAAAGCGTTTTCAAACCGAGGAGGTAACCTGTGAATTCCAATCTGCACACCCGTCTATCGCGCCATGCGGCCAAGCTGATGCTAGGCACCATGCTGCTGTCCGTCTGTTCCGGCTTGCTGCCGGCGCCCGGACAGGCCGCCGAATCGGCCATCCAAGCGGAAGACACCTATGTGATGCCGGATACAACCGTCTACTCGTTCGGGAAGCTCGGGCTTCCCGGCCAGCCGACCCAGCCCGGCTGGTCGTTGGTCGGCGACCCGGCGGCCGCTCCTTCTATCGCCGCCCAGTCGTACGGAGCCCAAATCAAAGCGACCGCAGAGGGACAGTCCCGCTCGTTCTCGTTCGAAGCGCCGGCGGAGAGCCAGTATCTGCTCCGGCTGCAAGGGTATTATGCGCCTGGAGGAGGAACCGCAGACGTCCAGGTCGACGGCGTGCCGCGAGGCCGCTACAGCTTCTATTCCACGACCGGAGGGAACGGATCCCTGCTGTTCCTGGACACGCTAGATCTGACCCAGGGCACCCACACGCTTACACTGACGGCGGCGGCCAAAGGAAGCGGAACCGGCAGGGGGACAGGGCTTCAGCTCTACCCGACCGAGCTTCATCTGGTCAACCTAAGCCAGGTGACGAGCAGCAAGCAGCGCAGCACGATCTATACCCAGACCAAGCTGGATGCCGCCCGCGCGAACGCACAGCAATACGATTGGGCCCAGACCCAGCTCGCAGCTGCAAAAACCAAGGCGGACCCGTACCTGGCGGCAGGCTACGAGACGCTCTGGTCGATGATGTCCTCGCAGGAGATCCCGCGGAGCTACAACACGAACCAGCTCGTCGGCAACCTGAGCCCCGTCAGCGGAGACCTGAAGTCGTACGGGAACTACCCGTGGAAGGCCAATCCGCTTGAGGAGCCGTGGAAGCTGATCGATCCGGCGAGCGGCAAGCGGTTTCCGACGAATGATTTTGCCGCCTACTACAAGAGCGGACTCGACGAGCACGGCAATTTTGATCCGAATCTCGCGAACCGCGATCTTCTCGTCAATACGCTGTATCCCGAGATGGGGCCAACCTGGGGCGTAGACGACGGCTACGGCTGGGTGGACCCTGCGACCGGTACCCGTTATACGTTCATTGCCTACTATGCGCATTGGTTCGCTTGGTACAGCACAGGGGCGGTCTGGCAGGCGCTGACCGGCCTCCGCGACGCCTACGTCTACACCGGCGATCTGCGCTATGCGCGCGCCGGCGCCATTCTGCTCGACCGGGTGGCCGATCTGTACCCGGCCATGGACATCTCGACGTTCGATAGTAAGATATATGTCAATTCGCACGGCGGCGCACCGGCCGGCAAGGTAATCGGCTCGATCTGGGAATCGACCTTCTCCAAGGACCTGGCGAATGCGTACGATGCCTTCTATCCGGTGTTCGATGACCCGGAAGTAGTGGCGTTCCTTAAGCAGAAAGGCGAGCAGTACAACCTGCCTTTGAAAGAGAACGGCACGCAAATCCGGCGCAATATCGAGGACGGCATTCTCCGCCAAATGTACCCGGCTTTCAAGGAATCCAAAAATCGCGGCAACAACGGCTTCCATCAAAGCACGCTCGCGACGGCGGCGGTCGTTCTCGACACGCTGCCGGAGACGAAGACCTGGCTCGATTACGTCTTCCAGCCGGGCGGGTTCGTCAACAAAATTCCGTACCAGGTCACAGGCGGCAACGTGCTGTTCAGCATGGTGAACGACGTCGACCGGGACGGCATGGGCAACGAGGCGGCGCCCGGCTACAACGTCCTGTGGCTGAACACCTACCAGCAGGTCGCCGACATCCTGAGAGGCTACGACAAGTATCCGGCTGCGGATTTGTACAACAACGTGAAATTCCGCAAAATGTTCTCCTCCATGTATCCGCTTGTCATGCTGGGCAAATATACGCCGCAGATCGGCGACTCCGGTTCGACCGGCAATCCCGGGCTGACGCTCAACAAAGCCCAGACGATCAAAGCGTTTGAGGTGTATGGGGACAGCGTGTTTGCGCAGATGGCGTATTTCCAGAACAACAACACGACGGACGGCATCCACAGCGATATTTTTACCCCGGATCCGAACAAGATCGCCCGGGACATCCAGGCGGTTATCGATCGGGAGGGCCCCTATGACGCCTCCAGCGTCAATCTGACGGGCTATGGCTTCGCCGCCCTGCGGGACGGGGAAGCGAGCGCACAGGGCGATACGAGACGCGACGTATGGACGTACTACGGACGCAACGGCGGGCATGGTCACAGCGATTCACTGAACCTCGGGATGCACGCGTTTGGCATCGACATGCTGCCGGATCTCGGTTACCCCGAGCAGGCGAACGCCACCGATGTAAACCGGTACGAGTGGGTGAACAATACGATCAGCCACAACACCGTACAGGTCGGCAAAACGCGCCAAAAGACGCAAGTCGTCGCCGAACCGAAGCAGTACGACAACACGGCGATGGTCAAGCTGACCGATCAAGAAGCGCCGCTCGTCTATCCGCAGACCGACCTATATAAGCGGACGACGGCGATGATCCGCGTCGACGGGCAGAATTCGTACGCGGTCGACTTCTTCCGCGTCAAGGGCGGCAGCGACCATGTCTTCAGCTTCCACGCTGCCGAGGGTCCGGCCACCGCGGAGGGACTGACGCTCACTCCGCAGCCAACGGGCACCTATGCGGGACCCGGTGTGGAGTTCGGCGTTCGCCCGGCGGGCGATAGCGTATCGGGCTCCGGCTATGTCGGCCCCGGCTACCACTGGCTGAAGAATGTGGAGCGGGATGAGAACCCGGCCAGCCAGTTCAGCGTCGACTGGAAGGTGACGGACACATGGAAGGTGCTGCCGGGTCCGCAGGATCTACATCTGCGCCTGACAATGCTCGGACATGTCGACGATGTGGCGCTTGCCGACGGCGTGCCGCCGCAGAACAAGCCGGGCAATCCGAAGAGCCTGCGGTACCTGCTCGCGCACCGCGCCGGCCAGAATCTGGATAGCCTGTTCACCTCCGTCATCGAGCCGTATAAGGACAACCGGTTCGTGACAGCGATCAGCCCGGCGACCGTTACGGCGGACGGGGCGGCAGTAGGCGAGTCGGAAGCTACGGCCGTCAAGGTCCAGCTTGCCAGCGGCCGCACCGATTATATCGTCAGCAGCTTGAATCCGGACAAGACCTATACGGTCGACGGCCGGATCGCCTTCCGCGGCACGTTTGGCGTCTATTCGGAGCAGAACGGAGAAACGGCGTTTACCTACGTGAACGACGGGTCGTTCATTCGTCCCGCCAGCGAGACGGGCGCAGAAGGCATCGCGCGGCTGACCGGCACGCTACTCGATTTTACGAAGGAGATGTCTCTCTCCAATAGCCTGACCGTGCAGATGGATCTGCAGGGCCTTGCTCCCGATAAGCTGGTCGGCCGAATGATCTATGTGAACAATGACAAGGTTCGGAACGCCGTTTATCGCATCAAGGGCGTGACGCCCGCAGGAAGCGGCCGGTACACGCTGGAGCTTGGCGATATCACGCTGATCCGTTCCTACAAGAGCACAACGGACCTGAACCAAGGCTTCCTCTACGATGTAGCCGAGGGGGCGGCCGTCACGATCCCGCTCAGCAGCGAGCGGATCGGGCTCACCAGCCTGGAGGCAAGCGCAGGCAAAGAGACGCTTCATCGAAGCGAGGAAACGAGCGTCCAGCTGAGCGGATGGTACGCGGACGGCAAGCCGGCTAACTTCAGCGTTACCGGTGCTGTCTACACCTCCTACTCGAGCGACCGTCCTGATGTCGTATCGGTCGATGCGTCAGGGCGCCTCACCGCCGGCAATCCGGGTACGGCGACCGTCACGGCGAGCGTCTATCTGGCGAACGGGCTGACCCGCCAGGCGCAGACGACACTGACCGTTGACGTCACCCCACAAAGCCTGCTGGAGACGGTCTCGCGTCTGGCTGCGGAGGGAGAACTGGGCAAGCCGCTGCAGGCCATCCTCACCACTCATCTGGCCACAATCGAGCATCATCTGGCCAAGGGCGATAGCGACAAGGCGTTGAAGCAAGCGGACAGCTTGTGGAAGCAGCTGGAGAAGGAATTCAAGCCGGGCGATACGTCGGAGCGGGCGAGACAGATTCTGCGCACCGATCTCGAGGCGTTAACCGCCCAGTGGCGGCAGTAGCTGCGACCCCGCCGCCCAAGCGGAGCTAGCGGCTAGAAGCGGGGTAGGAAGGGTCCGCAAAAGGAAGACAGCCTTGGCTGTCTTCCTTTTTTTGCTTCTCTTTCGCGAAGAAAGCGATGTTTTTTAGTTTTTACACAGCGTTAACGTAGTATGAGGACGGGGTTTACATTCGGGTCGTACCATGAAGAAGTACTCGCAACCAACCAGGCTAGAGAAAAAAAGGGAGGATTCATTCATGGGAACCAAAAAAGGATTAAGTCTTGTCCTTGCAGCAGTATTGTCGATCGGCACGCTGACGGCGTGCGGCAGCGGAAACGACTCTAAAGGGAGCGCGGGCGCCAGCGGATCTCCTGCAGCTTCGGTACAGCCCAGCCAAGCGGCCAAATCGCCGGAGATATCCGGCACCGTTACGTCTTCCGGCTCGACCGCTCTTCTGCCGCTTGTGAAGCAGGCCGCTGAAGACTTCATGGACAAAAACCCGAAGGTAACCGTGAACGCTACGGGCGGCGGCTCGGGCCAAGGCATCAAGAACGTGCTGGACGGAACGTCGCAGATCGGCAATTCGGATGTCGAGGCTTCGGCGGAAGACAAGTCCAAGCTCGTCGATCACGTCGTAGCGATTGCACCGTTCGCGCTCATCGTCAGCAAGGATGTGACGGTGGACAATCTGACGAAGCAGCAGGCGGCCGATATCTATACAGGCAAAATCACGAACTGGAAAGACGTCGGCGGCAAAGACCAGAAAATCTCGCTGGTACACCGTCAGGATTCGTCGGGCTCCCGCAAGCTCGTTCAGCAGATCGTGCTCGAAGGGAAAGATTTCTCCAAGGAAGGCGTCGTGCAGGACGCGAGCAAAACGGTCGCTGAAGCAGTGGCAGGCGGCTCGGGCGCGATCGGCTACGTCGATACGCCGTACATCACCGACAAGGTCAAAGCGCTTAAGATCGACGGGGTCGCTTACTCCAAGGAAACAATCAAGGGCGGACAGTATAAGCTGTACGGAATGGAGCATATGTACACCAAAGGACAGCCGGAAGGCGCAACCAAGGCGTTCCTCGAGTACATCATGAGCAAGGAGTTCCAGGACACGCAGGTCGAGAAGCTCGGCTTCCTGCCGGCGAACCTGCTCAGCGGCAAGTAAGCTCTCTGTTGGGCTTTGACACCCCTATTCCCTCAATTGCCAGACTAGGCGGCCGATTCCGGCCGTCTTTTTGGCTCTCTTTTCACAGACAGCCCTCAACAGCCCTCCGCTTGCGGAACTCTCCTGCCCTCAGGCTCCCTTGTGGCTGCCTGTTTTTTGTGTGCGCCCGCCGTCCGCTTATTTAACATTCCCTTTACAAACCTTTAATGTTCCGCAAACACTGGCCTTTTATGATGAAGAGGCTTTAGAGCGAACACGGCTCGACAGGCGGAAGGAGGACCCACGTTGGCCTATCAATCCCTAAATACGCAAACCGAACCGCAAACGCGCGAAGCCGCCAGGTGGACCGGCAGGCAGCACGGCTACGACCGCTGGATGCGCCGGCTGTTCGCCATCAGCGCCACGGCGGTGACGGCCGTCATCTTTGCCATCGTCCTGTTCGTCGGCTGGCAGGGCGCACAGACGTTCAAGGATGTCTCGTTTACGGACTTTTTCTTCTCCACCGAATGGAACCCGTCTTCGGACAATCCGTCCTTCGGCGCGTTTCCTTTCCTATACAGCACCGTGCTGCTGACGCTGCTCTCGGTCGTCCTGGCGGTTCCGCTTGCGTTGTCGGGCGCCATCTTCATGGCCAAGATCGCTCCCCGCTGGATGAGAGAGATTCTCCGGCCCGCGGCGGATCTGTTCGTCGGCATTCCCTCGGTCGTCTACGGCCTCATCGGCCTGACCGTGCTCGTGCCCTTTCTCGGAAAGCTGTTCGGCAGCCAGGGCTACGGCATTCTGCCGGCCGCGATCATCCTGGCCGTGATGATTCTGCCGACGATCCTCTCGATCTCGGAGGATGCGCTCCGCTCGCTTCCGGGACGGCTTGAGGAAGCCTCGCTAGCCCTCGGGGCGACGCGCTGGCAGACGATCTGGAGAGTACTGCTGCCTGCGACGATGCCAGGCATCATGACCGGCGTCATTCTCGGCATGGGCCGCGCCATCGGGGAGACGATGGCCGTGTTCATGGTAATCGGCAACTCGCCCAAAATTCCCGGCTCGCTGCTCGACTCCACTACTGTGCTGACGACGGCGATCGTCAAGGACATGGGCAATACCTTTTACGGCACGCCCTGGAACAACGCTCTCTACCTGATGGCGCTCGTCCTGCTGCTGCTGTCGCTAGGACTCATTCTGCTCATTCGCGTCGTCGCTAAAAGGAGGGAGCAAGCATGACCAAAAACAAACTGGCCGACCGGGCGGCCACGGTCTTTTTCTGGGCGATGGGCCTGCTGATTATTGCGATCCTGGCCTGGTTTCTGATCCGGATTCTCGGGAGGGGGCTGCCTCATCTGTCCTGGAGCTTCCTGACGGGACGGCCGTCGGAGGTCCGGGCGGGGGGCGGCGTCGGTCCTCAGCTATTCAATACATTCTACATTCTGTTCCTGTCGCTCTTGTTCTCGCTGCCGATCGGCATCGGCTCGGGCATCTACCTCGCGGTTTATGCCCGGAAGAACCGGTTCACCGAGCTCGTCCGGGTATCCGTCGAGGCACTTTCGTCGGTTCCTTCGATCGTCTTTGGTCTGTTCGGCGCCCTCTTGTTCGTGAACTGGCTCGGCTTCAAATTTTCGATTTTGGCGGGTGCCGCGACGCTGTCGCTTTTGAACCTTCCCGTCCTCGTCCGGGTAACTGAAGACGCGATCCGCTCGGTGCCCGCTTCGTATTGGGAGGCTTCGCTCGCCCTCGGCTCGACGCGTTGGCAGGCGGTCCGCAAAGTGCTCATTCCGTCGTCGCTGCCAACGCTGATCACCGGCGTGACGCTCGTCGCGGGACGTGCCCTCGGCGAAACCGCGCTCCTCATCTACACGGCGGGACTGTCCGTCTCGCGCAAGGTGCCGGACTTTGATCCGATGGCGATGGGCGAGACGCTGGCGCTCCACCTGTGGTACTCCGGTTCGAGCTCGCTCGCACCGGACGCCAAGGAGATCGCCGATGCCAGCGCCGCGCTGCTCGTCCTGATCGTGCTTGGGCTGAACCTGCTCATCGCCATTCCGGGACGCATCATTCAGAAAAAACTGTCAGGGAGGTAACATCCGGTGACCCATACAAAAATTCAGGTAGACGCCTTGAACCTGTCCTACGGCAGCAACCGGGCGCTTCACGACATCGAGCTGACGATTCCGGAGCATTCCGTTTCCGCTCTGATCGGACCTTCTGGCTGCGGCAAATCGACCTTTCTGCGCACGCTCAACCGGATGAACGATCTAATTGACGGCGTGTCGATTACGGGCAGCGTGCAGGTAGACGGGCAGAACATCTATGCACCGGATACGGACGTCGCCTCGCTCCGCAAGCGGGTCGGCATGGTCTTCCAACGGCCGAACCCGTTTCCGATGAGCATTTTCGACAACGTGGCCTACGGACCCCGCATTCACGGCACGAAGAAAAAGGCGGAGCTGGCGGAGATCGTCGAGCGCAGCCTCCGGCAGGCCGCCCTCTGGGACGAGGTGAAGGATCGTCTTCACAAGTCCGCACTCGGCTTGTCCGGGGGGCAGCAGCAGCGTCTTTGCATCGCACGGCTGCTCGCGGTCGAGCCGGAGGTGCTGCTCATGGACGAGCCGACCTCGGCGCTCGATCCGATCTCGACGCTCAAAGTCGAGGAGCTGACCCAGCAGCTAAAGGAGCGGTACACGATCATCATCGTCACCCACAACATGCAGCAGGCCGCGCGCATTTCCGATCGGACCTCGTTCTTCCTGAACGGGTACCTGGTGGAGACCGACGAGACAGACCGCATGTTCACCACGCCGCGCGATTCGAGAACCGAAGATTACATTACCGGCCGGTTCGGCTGACGAACCCGGCCGACGACGAGAAGGAGGCAGGCGGATGGAAACGAGGTCGAATTACCAGCACGCACTCCAGGAGCTGGAGGCGCTCTTGACGAGAATGGGCGCCGAGGTGGAGGAGCAGATAAACGAGGCGGTCGAGTCGCTCTCCTCTGGAGACGAAAAGAGAGCGCGCGAAACCGTCGCCCGCGACGATCGGATCGACGAGCTGATGACGAGAATCGAGGAGCGGTGCCTCCGGCTCATCGCGCTGCAGCAGCCGATGGCGCGCGACCTGCGCATTATCGGAATGGCGCTCAAGATCGCGATCGATCTCGAGCGGATCGCCGATTATGCGGTGGATATCGCCAAGGTAACGACGCGTCTGGCCGGCGAGACGCTCGTCAAGCCGCTTGTCGACATCCCGCGGATGGCGCTGGTGGCCAAATCGATGCTGAAGGAGAGTCTGGCCGCCTTTACAAGCCGGGACGTCAACCGCGCAGCCGCTCTCGCTGAGCGGGACGACGAGGTGGACCGGCTGTACGGAGACGTGCTGCAGGAGATCACCGGGCTGATGGGGACGAGCGCCGCCGCCAATCGGCAGCTGATCCATCTGATGCTGGTCGCCAATTCGCTGGAGCGGGTTGCGGACCATACGACCAACATCGGGGAAGGGGTCATCTATCTGGTGACCGGGGTCCGCAAGGACTTGAACCCGTAGGCCGATCGGGCAATCGGCGCCAAGGAATGGTAAACTAAGAGGCAGGCCGCCACGGCCTGCTTTTTTTTGTGCTGGATGACAAGGCCTCGTCTCCACGATCCAAGAGGAGAATCCCGCTGAATTCGGGAAAAGGGTGGCATCTTCCGGCAAGAGGCGGATTTCGTTTCTTGCTTGAAGGGTAAAGGATAGTAGAGGCTCATGTGGAAGTAAGGAAAGATGGGTGCTACCCGGGTGTGAGCGCATCCCAGACAGGACCTGTGCGGGCCTGTCTCACAAAGGAGTTATGTTCTTTTATGAAGCTAAAGACGAAGCTGGGAATCGGGTACAGCGTCCTGCTCGGGAGTACGGGGGCGTTAACGATTCTCGGGGCGGCCACGGCTCCCGGGGGCTGGGCACTGGGGGCGGCGGCAGTCGGACTGGCCGCTATGGGCGCAGGGGTGTGGACTGCGGCCTCGATCGGACAACGCATAAACAGAGGAATGAATCAAATTGCCTATATTCTGAAGGAAATGGCCAGCGGCAAGCTGGACGAATCGCTGGAGAAGGCGGCGGGCAAGGACGAATTCGGCGATCTCGCAGGCATGTTCCGGGAGCTGGCCGTCGATCTGCTGGACAAGACAGCCGAGGAACGAGAGGTTCGCCTCTCGATGGAGCAGCAGGCCTGGATCAAGTCCCATATCTCGGAGCTGATGACCCGTGTGCAGGGCTTCAAGTCGGTGAAGGAGGTGGCGCAGCTCGTCATGAACGAGTTGACGCCGCTCGTGGGAGCGGCCTACGGGACCTTCTATATGAAGGAAAGCGAAGGGCTCCGCTTCGCCGCCGGTTACGCGGTGGAGGAGTTGGAGGAGCCGGCAGCGGCTATCCGGCCGGGCATCGGGCTGGTCGGTCAATGCGCGCTCGACCGGTCGCCAATTGTCATCGAGGAGGTGCCCGCCGATTATTTTCGCGTGCGCTCTAGTCTCGGCGGCGCTGCACCCGCGCAGCTGCTCGTACAGCCGATTCCATACCGGTCGGAGGTGCTGGCTGTTCTCGAACTGGCCTCGCTGCGCAAGCTGACCGAAACGGAGCGCCAGCTGCTGGACCAGCTGTGTGGAAGTCTCGGCACGCTGCTTAATACGATCCGCGACCGCGATCAGGTGGAATCGCTCCTCGTCGAGACCCGGAAGCAGAAGGAGGAGCTGCAGCAGCAAACCCAGGAGCTTCAGACGCAGAACGAGGAGCTCCAGATGCAATCTGAGGAGCTTGTCAATCAGCAGGAAGCGCTCAAGCTGTCCAACGAAGGGCTCGAAAAACAGACGAGAGCCCTGCGAATATCGGAGGAGAGGCTCCAGCGGCAGCAGGAGGAGCTCGAGGAGAGCAACCAGCAGCTCTTGGACAAGGCGCGGGAGCTGGAGACGCAGTATGTTCTTACTGCCGAGCAGAAAAAGGATTTGGAACGGCAGGCCGGCGAGCTGTCGCTGGCGTCCAAGTACAAGTCGGAATTCCTCGCGAACATGTCCCATGAGCTGCGGACACCGCTGAACAGCCTGCTCATCCTGTCCCAACTGCTGCAGGAGAACAAGGAGGCCAACCTGCTGCCCAAGCAGGTGGAATACGCCCGGACGATCCACTCCTCGGGCAGCGAGCTGCTGCATAGGATCAACGAAATTTTGGATATGTCCAAAATCGAATCGGGCAAAATGACGCTGGTCGTCGAGCCTGTCAGCCTGCAGGGAATCAAAGAGACGATGGAGCGCAGCTTTCAGCCGCTCGCCGCGGAGAAAGGAATCGAGTTTGCCGTGGAAATCTCCGACCGGCTGCCGAGCTCACTGCAGACGGACAGCTACCGCCTGCAGCAGATTTTGCGGAATCTCGTGGCCAACGCGCTCAAATTCACGGAGCAGGGGAGCGTTCATCTGCGGATCGACTGGGCGCCTCCCGCCTCCGTACGGGAATCGGACGGGACCGGCTTTCCGGCGGAGCGGATCGCCTTTACCGTCGTGGACACGGGCATCGGCATCCCGCAGGACAAGCTGGCCGCCATCTTCGAGGCGTTCCAACAGGCGGACGGCACGACCAGCCGGAAGTACGGGGGCACGGGCCTCGGCCTGACAATCAGCCGGGAGCTCGCCAAGCTGATCGGCGGGGATATCGGCCTCCAGTCCGCGGAAGGCAAGGGCAGCACCTTCACGCTGTATCTGCCCGTCGCGCCGGCGCGGGAGGACCAGACCGAAGCGGCGGCATCCCGGGAGGACAAGTCCGCCCGGCCGGAGAACGTCCTGCTGCCGCTGCCAGCGGAGCCCAATCCCGATCTTTCGGCTCCGCCGGAGCTGACGGACGACCGGGATGTGATCGGGCAGGACGACCGGGTGCTCCTGGTCATCGAGGACGATCTCGAATTCGCCAAGCTGCTCCTGGAGATGGCGCGGGAGAGAGGCTTCCGCACCCTCGCCGCGGTGCAGGGCGACAAGGGACTGGCCCTCGCCCAGAAGTATCAGCCGGACGCGATCATTCTCGATCTGCATCTGCCCGTCATGGACGGCTGGTCCGTGCTGAACCGGCTGAAGAACGACCCGGATACCCGGCACATCCCCATTCACATCATATCGGGAATGGACGAGCAGAGGCAGGGGCTCAGCCTAGGCGCGATCGCCTACATAAGGAAGCCCGTGGACAAGGACAAGCTCGAGCAGAGCTTCCTGCGGATTGAATCGTTTCTTCGCAAGGAGGTCAAGAGGCTGCTGATCGTGGAGGACGACGAAGCGCTGCGCGGCAGTCTCGTCGATCTGATCGATTACGAGGATGTGGCCATCACCGCGGTCGGTACCGGCGAGGGGGCGCTCGAGGCGCTGGGCGCGCAGCACTTCGACTGCATGGTGCTGGATTTGGGCCTCGCGGACATAACCGGCTTCGACCTGCTGGAGCGCATCCGGACGAACCCTCAGCTGCGGACCATTCCGATCATCATCTACACGGGCAAGCAGATTACCTCGCAGGAAGAGACGCAGCTCAAGCAGTATGCGGACAGCATCATCATCAAGAACGTCAAGTCCCAGGAGAGGCTCTACGACGAAACCTCGCTGTTCCTGCACCGGATTCATGCCGGACTGCCGGAGGACAAGCAGAAGCTGCTGGAGAATCTGTCCAATCGCGAGAAAGTACTCGAGGGGCGCAAAATTCTGCTCGTCGACGACGATATCCGCAACATCTTCGCCCTCTCGGGCCTGCTGGAGGGCTACCGGATGGCGGTCAGCTTCGCCCAGAACGGCCGCGAGGCGCTCCAGGTACTGGAGCAGCAGCCCGATATCGATCTCGTGCTGATGGATATCATGATGCCGGAGATGAACGGTTACGAGGCGATGAAGAAAATCCGTAAGCAGCCGGCTTACGACCAGCTGCCGATCATCGCGCTGACGGCCAAAGCGATGGAAGAGGACCGGTTCAAGTGTCTAGAGGCGGGGGCGAGCGATTACATCAGCAAGCCGATCAATCCCGACCAGCTGTTCTCGCTGTTAAAAGTGTGGCTGTACAAGTAAAGGAGGGACCTGGAGCGTTATGCGGGGCAAGCCCAAAGAAGAGCGGGAAGCCGTCGAGCTGGACCTGCTGATGGAAGGCATTCGCCGGGTGTACGGATACGACCTGCGCGAATATGAAAGGGCGTCTGTCTCCCGGCGCGTCCAGAGCCACTTGCAGGCGACGGGGACCCGCAGCATAACCGCCCTGCTCGAGAAGATTCTGCACGATCCCGAAGAGATGAAGACGTTTCTCGGCAATCTGCTCGTAGGCGTCACCACGATGTTTCGGGATCCGGATCTCTTCCGCGCGATCCGGGAAACGGTGGTGCCCCTTCTGCATACCTATCCGTCCGTCCGCATCTGGCATGCCGGCTGTGCGACGGGGGAGGAGGTCTATTCCATGGCAATCCTGCTGTGGGAGGAGGGGGTGCTGGACAAGACGCATATCTATGCGACAGACATTAGCGAGGCGTCGCTCACGCGGGCGAGGCGGGGCACGTTCCCGCTCCGCAAGCTGTCGGAATACGCCCGGCATTACCGGGAGGCGGGCGGACAGGGGGATTTTGCCTCCTATTGCGAGATCGAGGACGATACGGTGACGTTCGCCCCGTTTTTGGGCCGCCAGCTCGTCTTCTCCGAGCATAATCTAGCGACGGACACGTCGTTCAACGAATTTCACGTCATTTTTTGCCGCAATGTCCTCATTTACTTCAGCCAAAGCCTGCAGGACCGGGTTCACGATCTGTTCTACCAAAGCTTGCCTCTGCTCGGCTTCCTTATCCTCGGAGACAAGGAGTCGATCCGTTTCTCGAAGCACGAGGACTGCTACGAGCCATGGAGCGGGCAGGAGAAGCTGTACCGCAAGCTGCGCTGAGGCGAAGACAGGCGCTTCCTACGTAAGCGGAGAAAGCCAGGGATGTCTGAGGAACGGCCCCGTCTTGTATAATGGAGGAAGCGGCAGAGGGCTTGTCCGGCCGGAAGGCGCCTGCCCCTGACCAAGGAGGAAGGAGACGAACCGTATGAATAACCGACTGGAGGCGGGAGAATATCCCGACTATTTCGCGCCGTATTTGGCGCTGGTGCCGGAGGGCGACATCCAGACGATCCTCCGCGAGCAGCTGGAGGAGACGCTCGCCCTGCTCGAAGCCGTCACGCAGGAGCAGGAAGGCTATGCCTACGCTCCTGGCAAATGGACGCTGAAGGAGGTCGTCTTGCATATAGCGGACACCGAACGCATTATGGCGTACCGCCTGCTTCGCATTGCGCGGGGAGACGAAACGCCGCTCCCCGGCTTCGAGGAGGAGCTGTTCGTTCGCCACGCGGAGGCAGGGCGGCTGACGCTCAGCCGGCTCTGCGAAGAGCTGCGAATCGTCCGGGAGGCGACGCTGTCTCTGCTCGGCATCCTGCCCGCGGACGCCTGGGCGCGCATCGGCACCGCGAGCGGCCATCCGCATTCGGTCCGAGCGCTCGCCCGGATTATTGCCGGGCATGAACGGCATCACCAGGCGATTCTCCGTACGCGGTATCTAGGCATGTCCTGACCGGGAGAACGACCGCAGGCGCAAGAAGGCCCCTTTCCCATGGGCGGGAGAGGGGCCTTCTTGCGCGGGGGGGACTTCCGGCGGCGGGCGAGCGGCTCAGCAAAGCTGCTTGAGCTCCTCGAACCGCCGGATGACGGCTACCTTCCGGGTGCCCAGCTTGCGGAACGCCGGCTTGCCGGGGTGATCGGCCCGCAGCCAGACCGCATCCATGCCGACGCGGACCGCCCCGACTACGTCGTGGGCCCACGAATTGCCCACCATGAGCGCTTCTCCCGGCTCGGCGTTCATTCTCTCGAGAGCGAGCCGGAATAGATACGGTGCCGGCTTGCGCGTCTCCTTGCGGGCGGAAGTGAACAGTCCGCCCGGCGAGATCCATCGGTCGAGACCGAGCAGCTTCAGATGCCGCTCCTGCCGCTCGCGCCGGCCGTTCGAGATGATACCGAGCCGGTATCGCTTGGCGAGCGTCTCAAGTGTGTCCCGGACGCCCGGATATAGCCGGGGCGCTTCGTTGCCGCGCTCCTTGACCTTCTGCAGGAACGCCTCGGCGAACCGTTCGCTCACCGGCATCGGCAGCGGCTGGAGCGCCAGCTTGAGGCACTGCCGGCGAAGCCGCTCGCGGAGCAGGACGCCACCCGCCTTGGGGCTCCTTTTTTTCCATTCCGCGGTATACGCGTCCACGAGACGCTCCGGGGAGAATCCCTCCCCGTCCCAACGGGCTGTGTACTCCTTCAGCACATCCGCGAAGCTGTCGCGGAACGTCTGGACGGGATCGAGCAGTGTCTGGTTCATGTCCAGGAAGAGAACTTTTTTGGCGTCGGGGGTGTAGAGCCGCTTCAAGCTGCCACTCCTTCCGGGAGGGGCGGAATCCCTCCGGTTTTATCCCACTTTATGCTGCGCGAACGCATTTTATCCTGCCGCTTCCGTATGCTATGATGCTCTTAGAGATGAAAAAATGAGGTGCGTGCATGAGCGACAAATTGATAGTGATCGACGGCAACAGTATAGCGAACCGGGCGTTCTACGCCCTGCCGCTGCTCAGCAACTCGGGCGGGCTGCATACGAATGCGGTGTACGGCTTTACGACGATGCTGCTCAAGCTGCTGGAGGACGAGCAGCCGAGCCACTTCCTGGTCGCGTTCGACGCGGGCAAGGTCGTGTTCCGGCATCAGGAGTACCAGGATTACAAGGGAGGCCGGGCGAAAACGCCGTCCGAGCTGTCCGAGCAGTTCCCGCTCATCAAGGAGCTGCTGCGCTCGTTCGGCATCGCGCAGTACGAGCTGCCCGGTTATGAGGCGGACGACATCATCGGCACGCTGACGCGCCTCGCGGACGAGGGCAAGCGGGATGTGCTCGTCGTGACGGGAGACAAGGACATGCTGCAGCTTGCCTCCGAGCACGTTACCGTGCTGCTGACGCGCAAGGGCATCAGCGAGGTCGAGCGGTTCACCCCGGCGCACATCGAGGAGACGTACGGACTGAAGCCGGAGCAGATCATCGACCTGAAGGGGCTGATGGGAGACGCCTCGGACAACATTCCCGGCATCCCGGGTGTAGGCGAGAAGACGGCGCTCAAGCTGCTCCATGAGCACGGCTCGGTGGAACAGGTGCTGGAGCATGCGGACAAGATCAAGGGCAAGCTGGGCGAAAAGGTGCGCGAGCACGAGCAGGACGCGCGGATGAGCAAGCAGCTCGCGACCATCATCCGGGACGTGCCCGCCGAGCTGTCTTGGGACGAGCTCAAGTACGACGGCTACGACGGCCAGTCGCTCAAGGCGATGTTCCAGAAGCTGGAGTTCAAATCGCTGCTCGAGAAGATGGACTTCGGCGGAGCGGAGACCGGCGGGGAGGAGGGGGCCGAGGCTGAGAAGCTGGAGGTCGTCGCCGTTAGCGGAGAAGAGGAGCTGGCAGCGCTGGTCGGCCGGCTGCCACACATCGCCGGCGTTCATGTCGAGGCGGTCGGCGACAATCCGCATCTGGCGGATGTGCTGGGCGTCTCCATGTTCGACGCCGAGGCGGCGACCGGCTATTACGTGCCGGTCGGCATGCTGCGGGCGGACGCCGCCGCGCCGCTGCGCCGCTGGCTCGCCGATCCGGGCGTAGCCAAGACGCTCTACGACGCCCACCGCGCCGAGGTGGCGCTCGCCTGGCAGGGCATCGAGCTCGGCGGAGCCGCGTTCGACGTCCACCTGGCCGCGTATCTGCTCGATCCGACGGAGGCGAGCCATTCGCTCGCCGCGGTGACGGCGAAGCACGGGCTGCCGGCTCTCGCCGAGGACGAGAGCGTGTTCGGCAAAGGCGCGCGGTTCAAGGTGCCGGCGGACGACGTGCTCGCCGAGCATCTGGTCCGCAAGGCTGCCGCCGCTGCTCGCCTCGCGCCGGTGCTGGAGGCGGAGCTTGCGGACAACGAGATGCTCTCGCTGCTGCGGGAGGTCGAGCTGCCGCTGTCCAACGTGCTCGCCGATATGGAGAAGCAGGGCATCCGCTGCAACGCGGACGAGCTCAAGGCGCTCGGCGTAGAGCTGCAGGAGCGCATCGGCGTCGTCGTCGAGCGGATCTATTCGCTCGCCGGCGGCGAGTTCAACATCAATTCGCCCAAGCAGCTCGGCGAGGTGCTGTTCGACCGGCTTCAGCTGCCGGTCGTCAAGAAGACCAAGACCGGCTATTCGACGGATGCCGAGGTGCTCGAGAAGCTGGCGCCGCGGCACGAGATCGTCGCGGATCTGCTTACCTTCCGCCAGCTGGCGAAGCTGCAGTCGACGTACATCGAGGGTCTGCTGAAGGAGGTGCGGCCGGAAACCGGCAAGATTCACACCTACTACAGGCAGACGATTGCCGCTACAGGCCGGCTCAGCAGCCAGTATCCGAACCTGCAGAACATCCCTATCCGGCTCGAGGAAGGGCGCAAGATCCGTAAGGTGTTCGTGCCGTCCGAGCCGGGCTGGTCGATCCTGGCGGCGGACTATTCGCAGATCGAACTGCGGGTGCTCGCGCACATTTCGCAGGATGAGCGGCTGATGGAGGCGTTCCACGAGGACATGGACATCCATACGAAGACCGCGATGGACGTCTTCGGCGTCTCCGAAGCGGAGGTCGACGCCAACATGCGCCGCTCGGCCAAGGCCGTTAACTTCGGCATCGTGTACGGCATCAGCGATTACGGCCTGTCCCAGAACCTCGACATCACCCGGAAGGAAGCCGCTCTGTTCATCGAGCAGTACTTCTCTATCTTCCGCGGCGTCCGCAAGTACATGGACGATATCGTGCTCAAGGCCCGTCAGGACGGATACGTGACGACGCTGCTCAACCGTCGCCGGTACCTGCCGGATATCAACGCCTCGAACTTCAACCTGCGGTCGTTCGCCGAGAGAACGGCGATGAACACGCCGATCCAGGGGACGGCCGCCGACATCATCAAGCTCGCGATGGTCAAGATCGCCGAGCGGCTGAAGCGCGACAAGCTGCGCAGCCGTATGCTCCTGCAGGTGCATGACGAATTGGTTTTCGAGGTGCCGAAGGAGGAGCTCGAGCTGATGCAGAAGCTGGTGCCGGAGCTCATGGCCTCCGCGCTGCCGCTCGACGTTCCCCTCAGGGCGGACGTCAGCTACGGCGCCAACTGGTACGAAGCCAAATAGCACCACGGTATGGCAATCCCCTTGAGGTTACGGTATGCTTAAGAGGATTCTCTAAAGCATCAGGAGTGACTAAGCCATGCCAGAATTGCCTGAAGTCGAAACCGTCGTCCGCACCTTGAATCAGCTGGTGACGGACAAACATATAACGAATGTCAGCGTACATTTGCCGCGCATCATTCAGCGGCCGGACGACCCGGCCGTCTTTGCCGCACTGCTGCAGGGCCAGACAATCCGGGGGATCGAACGGAGGGGCAAGTTCCTCCGTTTTCTTCTCGATGACCTGGTCCTGGTCTCGCATCTGCGCATGGAGGGCCGTTACGGCCTTTACCGGAAGGACGAGCCGGTCGAGAAGCATACGCACGTCGTCTTTCATTTCGATGACGGCACCGAATTGCGGTACCGTGACGTCCGTCAGTTCGGCACCATGCACCTATTCGCGCCGGGAGAGGAATTTGTTCAGCCCCCGCTGCATAAGCTTGGACTGGAGCCCCTTGACCCGGCGTTCACGTTCGAAGCGTTCCGCAAGGCGATCGGCGGCCGGACCACCAAGATCAAGCCGCTCCTGCTCAATCAGGAGGTCATCGTCGGCATCGGCAACATCTATGCCGACGAGGCCTTGTTCGCGGCCGGGCTCCATCCGGAGCGCGAGGCATGCTCCCTCACGAAGCCGGAGCTTCTCCGGCTGCACGAGGCCATCGTCACAACGCTGCAGGAGGCCGTCGACGCAGGCGGGTCCTCCATCAAGTCGTACGTGAACGGACAAGGGGAAATGGGCATGTTCCAGCAGCAGCTGAATGCCTATGGCCGCAAGGACCAGCCGTGTCCCCGCTGCGGCGGTGCCATCCTCAAGACCGTGCTGGGCGGCAGAGGGACGCACTTCTGCCCCTCCTGCCAGAAGCTGAAGCGCATTCCCGGCCGGCCTGCGGGGCCTCGCAACGCCGCTTCGGCCGGCAGGCGTCCGCGCGGGAATGCGGCGCCCTCGGGTTCCCCTACGCAGGGAGAGTAGAGGGCAGCCGTTGACAGGGATCCCCTCCTGGCGTGTTCCCGGTGATTCGCTCCCTTTTGGGCAGCAGCCAAAGGGCCTGCGCTCAGCATGCTGCCTACGCCTTGATTGAATCGGAAATGAGAGGCCAAGCTGCCGGTGCAGCTTGTCTTCTGCATGTCCCTTCCTGCTTCGTCACGAATGGTCTCCTATCCCCATAGGATGGGATAGACATTCGTGCAGCCCATGCGATCCTTAGGGAGGACGGGGGCGCACAGGCGGGAGGTAGTGTCATGCATCTCGTATCGCTCGTGCTGTTGGCTTTTGCCGTCAGTCTGGACGGCTTTGGCGTCGGCGTCATGTACGGACTCCGGAAGATCCGCATCCCGCTCGTCTCGCTGCTGATCATCGCGCTCCTGTCGGGAACCGTGATTCTGCTCGCCATGCAGATCGGCACCTGGCTATCGGGCTACGTCTCGGCTGAGACCGCTCGCCGGATAGGCGCCAGCCTGCTTATGGCGATCGGGCTGTGGACGGTGTACCAGACGCTGACCCAGCGGGAGGATGTAGAGGCTGCGGAAGAAGACCGGGCGTCGGTTGCGGCCACCGGGAGCGGTCTGTCGGCGGCTCCGCTCGCTAGTCCGGTCCAAGGTCTAGCGGAGGACCGATCGATCCTGCGCGTCGAGATCAAGCGGCTCGGCCTCGTCGTCCAGATCCTCCTAACGCCATCGGCGGCCGACGCGGACCGCTCGGGCAACATTTCAGCTTCCGAGGCGGGGTTCCTCGGGCTCGCGCTGTCGCTCGACGCATTCGGCGCCGGGCTGGGCGCCGCGCTGCTCGGCTTCGCCCCCTTGCTCACGTCTGCGGTGATTACGACGTTCGCTGCGCTGTTCCTCGCGAGCGGGCTGCAGATCGGACTGCGGTTCGCGGACGTCCGCTGGATGAAGCGGCTGTCGCTGCTGCCCGGCTGCGTCCTGATCGTGATGGGGCTGCTTAAGTGGATGTGAGGCGGCTGCCCGGCCATTCGATCCGGCCTGGCAGAGACGATCGATAGGTAAGGGTTACTCTCCAGCGCGGCTGCCTGCAGCCGCCCGTTTGCATAAATGACTAGTTAAGAAAGTGTGGGACCGCGATGAAGATTGGATTGACCGGTGGCATTGCCTGCGGCAAATCGACCGTAGCCGAGATGCTGGTCGAGCGGGGCGCCATTCTGATTGACGCCGACCGGATTGCCCGGGAGGTGGTCGAGCCGGGGACGCCGCTTCTTCAGGAGGTGGCGGCTGCCTTTGGGCAGGATGTGCTGCATCCGGACGGCTCTCTCAACCGCAAGAGACTGGGAGAGATCGTCTTTGCGGACGAGGCGGCGCGCAAGCGGCTGGAAGGGCTCTTGCACCCCGAGATCCGCGCCACGATGAGAAAGAGAATGGAGGAAGCCGAGAAGCAACAGCCCGACCGGCTCGTTATCGTCGATGTGCCGCTCCTGTTCGAATCGGGGCTGCAGGCAATGTTCGACGAAGTGCTTGTCGTCGCCGTTCCGCCGGACAAGCAGCTCGAGCGCTTGATGGCCCGCGACGGGTTGACGCGGGAGCAGGCTGAGCTCCGCCTGGCAGCCCAAATGCCAATCGAGCGCAAGCGGGAGCTGGCGGACGCCGTGATCGACAACAGCGGTGACCGGAGCGACACCGAGCGGCAGGTGGAGGCGTTTGTGAAGGAGAAGGGGCCTGCATGAAGAAACCGACGAAACGCCGGCGCCGCTTGCTTTTGGTTTTGCTGCCTTTTGTGCTGGTGATGGTCGTCCTGTTCTATAAGAGCACCTGGATCGGCAAGCTCATCTATCCGATCGCCTATCGGGAAGAGATTGAGCAGTATGCCGAAAAATACGGCGTGGATCCGTATCTCGTCGCCGCTATCATCCGGGTGGAGAGCAACTACAATCCCGCCACCGAATCCCGCAAGGGAGCGATCGGGCTCATGCAGCTCATGCCGGAAACGGCGGAGTGGCTGCTTGAGAAAGAAGGGCTCAAGTCCACGTACCGGGTAGAAGACTTGAACGATCCCCACATCAATATTCGGGTGGGAACGCAGTACGTGGATTTTCTGGCCGAGCGTTTCAACCAGAATCGGTTCGAGATACTGGCCGCCTACAATGCGGGGCAGGGCAATGTGCTCAAATGGCGGGATGCCGGCATCTGGGACGGCACGCTGCAGGATGTCGACCGGATTCCGTTCAATGAAACGCGGCGCTACGTAGGCAAGGTGGATTATTATTATAAGAAGTATCTGTCGATCTATGCGGACGGCCGGTAGGCAGCGGGGACGGAGCTCTATATAAAAGAAGCATCCGCCGGCTGGTGAAAGCCGCTCGGATGCTTCCGATTCCGGAAGAAGGAATCATTATTTGCCAGCCAGTTGTTGTTCAGCGATTTGCACCAGACGGCGAGTGATGTGTCCACCAATCGCACCAGTGTCACGAGTAGCCATGTTACCGTAGTAACCGTCTTGAGGAATTTGAATCCCCAGTTCTTGAGCTACCTCGTATTTCAGCTGATCCAGAGCTTGATTAGCTTGAGGAACGACCAGTACGTTGCTGCTGCGGGATTGTCCTGCACCCATGTTGTTCACCTCCTTGTCGGTTGGTAACTCTATTATGTTCCGTATTCCGGGGATCATAACAGGTAACGATTGGGTATTCCGAACGGCGGCAAAGCCTGCAAGAGAGGGAGGGAACCACGATGAAATGCCCGTATTGCGACCATGCCGGCACCAAGGTGCTGGACTCCCGGTCCGCGAATGAGAACAAATCGATCCGCCGCCGACGCGAGTGCGAGAAGTGCGCGCGCCGCTTCACGACGTTCGAGATGGTGGAGGAAACGCCGCTGGTCGTCATCAAGAAAGACGGCAGCCGCGAGGAGTTCAACCGCGAGAAGATTCTCCGCGGGTTGATCCGCGCCTGCGAGAAGCGCCCAGTCTCCGTCGAGACGCTCGAAGGGATGGTGAGCGAGGTTGAGATGCAGATCCGCAACACGGCCCAGTCAGAGGTCGAGAGCCGCGAGATCGGAGAGATTCTGATGAACCAGCTCTATCCTGTCGATGAGGTCGCGTATGTCCGGTTCGCATCGGTCTATCGGCAGTTCAAAGACATCAACATGTTCATGAAGGAGCTGACCCAAATTCTGATGAAAAACCAGGAGGAGGGGCAAGAGAGGTAGCTTGCTGAAAAATGAAATGGACCTGTTGACAGGCCCCGCATCACGTGATAATATTTATCTTGTTGCAACGGGGCCTTAGCTCAGCTGGGAGAGCGCATCGCTGGCAGCGATGAGGTCAGGGGTTCGATCCCCCTAGGCTCCACCATCAAGAACGTGACCGCATGAGGTCACGTTTTTTGTTATGTGGAGCTAGTGGGATGTTTCGAACCCCGAGGTTCGTCCGCACGGACGGAACGGGAGGGCCAAGAACGGGCGGGGTCCCCGCAAAGTAATCGGAATAGGCTTCAAAGAGTAAATCTTCACTTTGTGGGGTGCGAATACGGCGTCTGAATCTTCCGCTATGGGGTTGGCGGCGTCGAATAGGCTGCGTCAGCTATTTAATGAAGATTCATACATCCCCCTAGGCTCCACCATCAAGAACGTGACCGCATGAGGTCACGTTTTTTGTTATGTGGAGCTAGGGGATGCTTCGACCCCCGAGGTTCGTCCGCACGGACGGAACGGGAGGGCCAAGAACGGGCGGGGTCCCCGCAAAGTAATCGGGATGGGCTTCATAGGGCAGCTTCACTTTGTGGGGTGCGAATACGGCGTCTGAATCTTCCGCTATGGGGTTGGCCACATCGAATAGTCTGCGTCAGCATTATAATGAAGATTCATACATCCCCCTAGGCTCCACCATCAAGAACGTGACCGCATGAGGTCACGTTCTTGATGGTGGAGCTAGGGGATGCTTCGAACCCCGAGGTTGGTCCGCACGGATGGAACGGTTGACCCAGGGACATGCGTGGTTATGCGGGGTCCCCGCAAAGTAATCGGAATAGGCTTCAAAGAGTAAGCTTCACTTTGTGGGGTGCGAATACGGCGTCTGAATCTTCCGCTATGGGGTTGGCCACATCGAATAGTCTGCGTCAGCATTATAATGAAGATTCATACATCCCCCTAGGCTTCACCATCAAGAACGTGACCGCATGAGGTCAATTTTTTTGTTATGTGGAGCTAAGGGGATGCTTCGAACCCCGAGGTTCGTCCGCACGGACGGAACGGTTGACCCAGGGACATGCGTGGTTATGCGGGGTCCCCGCAAAGTAATCGGGATGGGCTTCATAGGGCAGCTTCACTTTGTGGGGTGCGAATACGGCGTCTGAATCTTCCTCTAGGGGGTGGCCACGTCGAATAGTCTGCGTCAGCAATATAATGAAGATTCATACATCCCATAGGCTCCACCAAATGTAAAAAACCTTGACCGTGTTAGGTCGAGGTTTTTTCTTTTTGGTGGGCGGGGGATGCTTCGAACCCCGAGGTTCGTCCGCACGGACGGAACGAGAGGTCAGGCTGCGAAGCCATGCTTCGAGTGGAGGAGTACGGCGTCTGAATCTTCCGCTAAGTCTTGGTTTCGTCGAATAGTCTGAGTCAGCTATATAATGAAGATTCATACATCCCCCTAAGCGCCATATACACTCCAAGTAAATGGAATAGATGACACTTTTTTATATTTATTTCTGAGTTTTAATTTATATGGTAAAATTGGGAATATACATTTTCGAGGTGAGGAAAATGGCTAGTCAACCTACAATTAATGGTAAGGTCGTTGAGCGTTCATACGAAGATTATCGAAACAATCTTTACTTGGTTAATCGAAGATACCAAAGGAAATTAGTTTGGGGTGTCTCGGAGAAAAGGGCATTTATTGATTCATTGGCAAATGGATATCCTGTTCCTCTTTTTTTGTTTTCAATCAGTACATATAAAGACAATGTAAGAAATGAAATAATCGATGGTATGCAGAGGCTAAATGCCATATTTTCTTTTATTGAAAATGAGTATCCTTTAGATAATGGATGTTATTTTGATCTGTCCTCGACAGCTTTGACCAAAGACCTATTGGATAAGGGAATATTAACACAAAAGAAGCCGATACTTGACCGTTCAGTATGTGTTAAAATAGTGAGTTATGAATTACCCTATTCAATTTACAATGAAAGCAATCCTAATGTTATAGACGAAGTATTCCGTAGAATTAACTCCAATGGGCAACATTTGTCTCGTCAAGAAATCAGGCAAGCAGGTGCTACGAGTGAATTTGCCCAACTTGTACGATTGTTATCTTACCAAATCCGCAGTGATGTATCGCACGACGATTTATTACTACTTTCACAGATGCAAGAGATAAGTATAAACCAAGAAAATAGTGACATTGGAATTAATGCGGACTCTGTATTTTGGGTAAAAGAAAATATTATTAACAAAGAGGATTTACGACAGTCAATGGATGAAGAACAAGTAGCAGATATCCTGGCTGCTATGGTCTTGAATCCAATTCCTCCTTCGAATGTAAGTGTCTTGGATGAATATTATGGATTTCGCAATGTAGATTCGGAACTTAGAGGACAAAGAATAGAAGATGCGATTTTAGCGACAAATCCAGAAAGATTATTAGATCAATTCCTATATGTACTTGATGAGATTAAAAAGACTTTTTATAATCGACCCAAAACAATTATTGGCCAAATGGTTGGACCGCGGATATATAAGGCTCCAAGGTATTTTCAAGTCTTATTTTTGTCGATGTATGAATTATTAGTACGACAAGAGAAAAAAATATTAGACTATGATGCGCTGTATAATAAGCTGGAGAACATAGGAAGCAGGACCATGAGTATATCTGGAGGCGGTGGTTGGTGGGCTAGTAAGGAGAAAACTGACTTGATTTCCGCCACAGCTGCTGTACTTAGTCCACATTTTGTAAATCGGACTGACGGAGATCCAATGTATTATTCTTATACAACTGAACTGGAAACGTTACTTAAACAGTCGCGTACTGAAAATAGTCAGTATGATTTTAAGCAAGGAATCTTTACTCTATCGACAGGAGTACGGAATGATGAGCTAATAAGAAAAATATTCAAAACTCTTTCAGCTATGGCCAACTTGGGCAAGAATGCTGTGGGATACATTCTTGTAGGTGTTGCTGATAATCTCGATGATGCAAAACAAATAAGTGACAGGTATCAAAGTGATTATCGGAAAGTAGGTTCCTTCTACATTACCGGGATTGATGGCGAAGTTCAAGAATTCATGAATGGAAATTATGATCGTTATTATGAAATTTTCAAAAATGCTATTAATATTATGCCGATGTCTGAGCATTATAAAAGGCAATTGGGTTCAAAAATACGCATGGTAAATTATTACTCTAAATCTGTAATAATTCTAAAAATTGTATGTGATAATGGAGCAGTTTTTTTCGGTGATGGTTACTTTACTCGATCTGGTGCTAGTAATGATCCGGTACCTGTTTCACCTGAAAGTATGCCTGCATTTTTCGCAAAGTTTTTATAATATCACAAAGTTGATTGTTCTTTGATGGTAGTTCAATTAACTTACATGGGGGAGTGCACCGCTGACAGCGATGAGGTCAGGGGTTCAATCCCCCTCCACCATCAAGAACGTGACCGCATGAGGTCACGTTTTTTGTTATGTGGAGATAGGGGATGCGGACGGTACGGCCAAGAACGGGCGAGGTCCCCGCTAAGGAATCGGAATGGGCCTCAAAGAATAAGCTTCACTTTGTGGCGTTTAGAGGCCCCTTTTCCGAATGGATCACCATGTCTCTCTTTTTCCTCCGGCTCAGCGCAAAGCTGAGCTGTGCGGCTGTTAGGCCGAGTGTAAGAAGCGAAGCCGCAAGCCAAGGATGATGCTGCAGCGTACCCGTTCCAATTACCAAATATCCTCCCGCTCCCGCACCTCCGGCAATACCGAGATGGATAACCGAAGTATTCAAGCTTAGGACGAAGTTGGCGGACTTAGGCGCTTGCTGAATCATAAAACTCTGTATGGCTGGACCGGAGGCAAACAATGCGCTGAACATGATTGCGATCATTCCGACCGAGAGCAGGGTCGAGAACGACAAGAGGGGCAGCAGCGCCAAAGTAAGCAGATGAATGACTAGGCAGGTTCCGAGCGTGCGCGAAGACCCCCACCGGTCAACCAAGCTTCCTCCGAGCTGAGAGGAGAATGCGCCGATGAAGCCGAGAGCAAGCATTAGGAAGGCAACATCCGATATTCCGAAGCCTAGTAATTGCTGTAAGTAAGGCGAAATGTATGTTAAGAATACGGAGTTTCCTCCTTCACGGAACAACGAAATGAATAAGGCGGTAAGGATAACCGCGCTCCCTACCTGCTTCAACTGGTGTGAGAATGGAACCGGGTCATCACCTTCCACAGTAGGCAAGAGACGTAGAATTCCGGTACCGACTAGGACGCTAAGCCCGCCCAGCATTAGAAAGACGGCCTGCCAATTCATCCAGTCGGCTATCGCAATGCCAAGCGGTACACCCAGGATCAGCGCGCTGCTGAAGCCCAAAATAATGGTTCCGATGGAACGACCAAGCATTTCGGCTGGTACGAGTTTTGCGGCGATGCCTAGTGAAACGACGAGGAATATGCCTGAGCTTGCTCCGAGCAGCATGCGGGAAACCATTAATGTCACGACGTTTGTACTAAAGGCAGACATTGCGTTTCCGGCGATAAAAACCGCTAGCGAACCAACGAGCAGTGACTTCCGATTCACACGGCTCGTCATCATGATTAGAAGCGGAGTAGCAATGGCAAAGGACAGGGAATAAACGGTAATTAATTGTCCGGCAGCAGCTAAGGAGATATTTACGCCACTCGCGATCTGGGGTAAAATGCCAGATACAACTAACTCAGATGTAGCAGTAAGGAATACGCCGATAGCGAGAATATAGATCAAGAATGCGTTCGTTTTCATTGTTTACCAATCCCTTCTGTTCTATTGGAATGCATTATAGTTAAGTTTCTTTATTTATGTAAGAACGCAAATCAAATGGACGTAATCCAAAATAATAGACTAGCTTACTAATAGTAAGTTGTCGGAGGGCGAATGGATAACTTAACGAATGAACAGCGATTTCCAAGTGAGAATAGGCGCCATAGGGAATCGGGATATCCTCATATTTGCTCGGTCCTAGAAATATTGGGGGCAAAATGGGCGTTTCTTGTTATCGCCGAACTGCACAAAGGGCCGCGAAGATTTCAGCAATTGCTTCGGGATGTTGCTGTTGTTCGCACGCAGTCATTGACGAATGTGCTTCGCCATCTGGAGAATAACGGGATTGTGCATCGAGAAGTGTACCCGAGCGTCCCTGTAACCGTCGAATATTCCTTAACGGAGAAAGGACTCGATTTTCAAGCCGCGCTTAAGGAGATGGAGAATTGGGCGATCCGATGGGGAGAGGGGCCTCGAGAGGAGTAAACTGTTGAAACCTTTATGGGAGTGGGTCGGTCAATGCGTGAGAGTCTATCGCTGGCAGCGATGAGGTCAGGGGCTTGGTCGCACGGACAGAACGGAAGCCCCACCATAAATAAAAAAACACGCTAAAGAAGCGTGTTTTTTACTTATGGAGGACCCGCAAAGCCTATTCGGATTCGAGGGTATGGTTGTTTCCGGTTTCACCCGGACTCGGCCTCGTTGAATTTCTCATATCTTACTTCGGCATGGTTCGTCATGATCAAGGCTTCCTGAACAAGCGTATTGTCGTGCCTGTTGATTTCCAGACGCCAGATTTCGTTTCCCCTGTACCACTTGTTCTGATTTTGGTAATACCGATGATTTCTCTCTTCTACCTTGTAAAATGCGTTCAATTCCTCGCTGCAGCTAATCGTCCCTTCTAAGAATTCATCCGTCAACCACAGATGAAACTGGAAGGATACGTTGGTCCGATTGTAAAATTGCAAATCGACATAATTGTAAAAAATACTGGTGCCTGTCCCGAAAGGCACCACCCGCCTATCGTCGGGAAAGATATCGAAGCTATGATGGTGCCGTTCTTTAATCACAAGAGGAGTGTGAAGAGCCAGCCAAAATAACATATTGGCCAACTGACATAATCCTCCGCCGGTTCCCGTTCGGACCTCACCATTCGACAGCATCAGCCCGTCGATATACCCCTTTGCCTTGGTCGGTTTCCCGACAAGCTGCCAAAACGAAAAAGTCTCCCCCGGGCGGATTACGATTCCATCGATATGGGGAAGGGCAATCGCGAGATTTTTTATTTTGTTCTCCTGCAGGATAGGATTCGAGTGAGCCAAAACTCTCCTTAAGATGGATTTATGACGTTTGCAAACAAAGCCGTAAGGCTCCGATCTTCTGTCGCGGGCATAAGGAGTGGGGGACCTTAAGAGGGCAAGCCGTCTCTTCCATATAAGCTGCTGAATCCTTGCCTTATAGAGAAAAGGAAAATAGCGCAATAAGATCTTTTTCATGGAACGAATCTCCGTTTCCTGGATAATAACCCCCACCGGCTGAACATTCCTGTTTTATTCCTTCATGTATATGAAATCCAAACTTTGTATAGAAGGAATCTTTACCTGCAGACGCCATCACCATTCGCCTTCCTATTCGGAGGTGCTAATGTATTTCCATTATATTACAATAACATTATTCATAAAACTGTATTTGAAGCATTATCATCTGATTGGTGGGTTAGGGGATGTTTTGAGCCTCCAAGGTTCGTTCACACGGAACGGAAGACTGAGGGGAGGATAAGTAATGACTTTACGAGCTAAGTGAGGCCGAGATCCATGCTGAGATTCGTCGATTGAAAAAGAGAAGTCTACTAATATTCGGGTTGTTTAGTATAGTTGCAGCCATTATCTTAGTTCCCATTATTTCTGTATATGTGTATGACAAGGTTCAAAGATATACGTTAAAACAAGAAGTAACAAAATATTTAATCGGAGAAAAAGGTTATCAAAGAGACGAAATATTGGAGCTTACAACGAAACGTTCAAAGGCCCCGCCCTATGTTATGCAAGTCGTTTTTAAAGATGAACCGGACATTATTTATACCTATTGGAAGAGGGACTCAACAATCATTCAATCCTCTTGGGGTAAGCTTTCTGGAAGGAACGATCCCTTGGATCAACCGAAACACAAAGAAGGGAATACCGGGTTCAAAGCATCTTTTTGAGATTTGTCAGAAGGAGGGGCCATGGAAACCGACTATATAAGGGACTATGCGATGTACGCAGCGATTTTCGGTATGTTTAGTTTTGTTTGGTTCGGGTGGGCTCAGGAGAAACCTAGAGAACATTGGCGCAAGTATATCGGGATTGCTTCCGGAGCTGCATTGTTAGTGTGCTTGATTGGCGTGTATCTAAGCGTGACGCATTGGGATTCGGCTACTACATTGTCAGAAAAGGGCTCGTATAAGAACTACCTAATTGTTTTCTATACGGAATTTATTCTAGCTGGCCTCGGCGCTTTTTTGTTGATCCGAAGTAAAAAAAAGGATTATGTCGCTCCGTGGATTGCATTTATCGTAGGTGTTCATTTTTTCTGGTTAGTAAGCATCTTTAAAGACCCCAGCTTGTATATATTAGCAGTCGTTATGATAGCAATTTCGGTACTCTCCCCATGGGGCTCCAACAAATTGGGCGTTGCCAGTAGTGCAATCACTGGTATAGGATCTGGTATAGCTTTATTTTGTTTTGCCATATTGGGTTTGGTTCGCTACCTATCGGCATAACAAGGATCACTAATCATTAACCAATCACTTGGCAAACGCGGCGGCAAATGCCAACAAGAACGTGACCGCATGAGGTCACGTTTTTTGTTATGTGGAGATAGGGGAAGCTTCGAACCCCGGGGTTCGTCCGCACGACCAGTGGAGGGGAGGGAACCGGGGGGGCCCTGCAAAGGCCTCGGAATAAGCCTCCAAGGATAGGCCTCACTTTGTGGGGAGTAAATAACTTCCAGTTATTGACAAGGGAATAGAAATGTTGTACCTTCGTTATGTACCCAACTGTACAAAATGAGGTGAAGAGATGGCACGTCCGCGAGAGTTTGATGAAAGGAAAGCATTAAACGATGCTTTGGACTTGTTTTGGGAGAACGGATACGAGGCAACGACCGTAGCGGATTTAGCGAAAAGGATGGGAATAAACCGGCCGAGTCTGTATGCGGCATTTGGAGATAAGCGTGGGCTGTTTGAGTTGGCCCTCAACCTGTATCAACAGAATTTTTTAAACAACTTGCAAAAGTTGTTGGAAAAAAACGGATCGGGTTTTCGAGGGATCGAAGCCGTTTTCGCCCATTTTGTGGAAGCATCGAAGAATCCGACGGCTAAACGCGGGTGCTTTTTTATCAATTCCATAACGGAATTGGCGGCACATGATGAATATATGGCGACTAGAGGACGCGTATTTCAAGAAAAGGTCTCCGGCGTATTTGAAGATGCCTTAAGGAATGGAAGGAAGACTGGTGAAATTCCGATGCATGATGACGTCTCGTCCCTTTCGCATTTTTTAACGATGGCGTTAGTTGGATTAAATGTGGTGATCAAAACTGCACCCGATGAAGCCTTTGTGCGAAATAGCGTGCGTGTCCTTTTAAGTACAATCCAATAATTTTTTTCTCATTATGTACCGATATGTACAAAATGAAAGGTGTTGAGACGTATGAAGTGGAAGCAATTGACTCGTCATGTTTGGGCGGGATCCATCTATTGGCCGCTGCCCGTGATGGTTTGGATAGTCAAAGATCGCGATGGATTAACCTTGGTGGATGGGGGAGTTCCTTCCATGTGGGGTTCGCTGCGTGAAGAGCTGCGCACCACATTCCGGGGGCATCCCCTTACTCGCATTTTGCTGACTCATGGGCATACCGACCATGTCGGAATGCTTTACGAGCTGACTGAAGAAATCGCCGTCCCTATTACGGCACACGAGATCGAACTTCCATTTCTCACCGGGGAAAGGTCCTATACCACGCTGAGAGAAGGAAGCAAGAATAAAGACATCCCGCCGTTTGCTAAGAATAAGCTGGAACCTCTAAACTTGAAAGGAGACTACGGCGGATTGATCCCTTACCCTACACCTGGACATAGCTTAGGCCATGTTGCCTATTATCATCCTGAGGATCGTATCTTGCTTGCCGGCGATTTATTTACCGCTTTTTTTGGTAAGCTTCGTAAACCGATTCATAAGTTCACGGCAAACATGGAGGAATCCCTCCAAAGTGGAGCGATTGTCGAGAGATTGCAGCCGGAGTTAACTGCCTGCTCCCATTGCGGAGTCGTGAAAGAAGCTTCGCTTCAATATAGAAATTTGGTTAAAGACCGGTCATTAGCTTGATACCCGAACTAGTTGGTTGCTCAACGGCGATGGGTAAATTAATATTTATCTAGATCCATTCCGAAATTAGGCAATTTTTATTGATATTATCCAGAAAGTCAAACTTACTTACTGTTTGTTGGTAAGGGGGGGTGAAAATATGGATCATTTTCCGAAGCAGGAAGAAATTTATGTGGAATGTACCTCGATGATTGGCGAGGTTTGGGGGATTCTGGGCATGAAACGATCTATGCTGGTTTGCTCCGTTAAGCTGAATTCTATCATAAGTAAGTAACGGATAACGTTCAGCAAAGCACAGCGTAGAATGGAGGGAAGACTACGATGCAAGAGATGCGCAATTGGGCGGGGAATTACCAATACAGTGCTGCGGAGCTGTTCGAGCCTGAGCGGATGGAGCAGCTCCAGGAATGGGTGGCGAAACGCCATAAAATTAGACCGCTTGGTTCGCGTCACTCATTCAACGGAATTGCCGATACGTCCGGCAGTCTGGTTTCACTGAAGAAGATGAATCAAGTATTAGAGCTTGACCGTTCTAGCGGAACCGTCACAGTGGAAGGCGGCATCCGGTATGGAGAGTTGGCTAGTTATTTGCACGCAAACAATTATGCACTGCATAATTTGGCTTCTCTTCCGCACATTACGATTGCTGGCGCTTGTGCAACGGGTACACATGGTTCGGGGGACCGGAACGGCAATCTCGCTACCTCCGTACGCTCCGTTGAGATTGTTGCTTCAACCGGGGATGCTATCATTTTTACACGCGGTGAACAGCCGGAAGCAGACGGAGCCATCGTCAGTCTCGGAGCACTAGGCGTCGTGACAAAGCTGACACTCGACATCGTGCCGAGCTTCGCTATCAGCCAGCTGTTGTTTGAGAATCTGGCCCTATCAAGGCTGGAAAGCCAATTCGACGATGTTTTCTCGAGTGCGTACAGCGTCAGCCTATTTACCGATTGGAGCAGCGATCGCTTCAATCAGGTGTGGTTGAAACGACTCGCCAGCGTGGATGATACGTTCGTCGAGGATGATTTCTACGGGGCGACGAGGGCCACGGTACCGCTGCATCCCGTACCGGACATTTCTGCGGAGCCATGCAGTGAGCAGCTAGGAAAAAGAGGCCCTTGGCACGAGAGGCTGCCGCATTTCCGGATGGCGTTTACTCCTAGTGCGGGAGAGGAGCTGCAAAGCGAGTACCTAGTGCCGCGAAGCCATGCCTATGCTGCGTTAGAGGCGATATTCAAGCTGCGGGATCGTATCGCTCCGCACCTATATATCTCGGAAGTGCGTACAATTGCCGCCGATCAGCTATGGATGAGCCCAAACTATCGACGTGATTCCATCGGAATTCATTTTACATGGAAGCCGCACAGTGAGGCGGTTGAGCGTGTGTTGCCGCTGATCGAAGCAGCACTCGATCCCTATGAGGCACGCCCGCACTGGGGTAAGCTGTTCACAATGGCGCCTGAACGATTGAAGTCGCTTTATGAGAAGCACAGTGACTTCCTAAGCCTCGCAGCTAGCTGCGATCCGCAGGGGAAGTTCCGCAATTCGTTCTTGGATCGGTATCTGTGGTAAAGAAGCATTGGATAGAAGATGCCATCCCGCAAAGGAACATGGCTTCACCAAGTATAAATACCTTGACCGTGCATACTGTTGTCATAGGCTAGCGGTTAAACTAGACTTGGTGGACCGGACCAAGCCGGCTTCGGATAAGACCAACTTGAAGTATACGATTATGATCCGGCAGCCCGATTTTTTGACAGAAGAGTGGTTTAGGCGGTTTCTAGAACAAACGAAAAAAAAGAAATCGAATCCGTTTCTGGAGAAGGTCCGGTTTGAGCATGTGGAAGAAGGATTGTGTTGTCAAATGATGCATCTCGCTTCGATCGAATGGAATCGTTCTGTGGAGACAAAGCAGAATAGATTGACTTTCGTGATGATTAGCTTTAGTATGGAGTCAAATGTTAGTGAGCACTAACAAACTTCCGCAAATCAAGCAGAGGAAGGTACAGATTCGGTGAACACGACGACCATGGACACGAAAAGGAAATTGATGCTGGCGGCCATCGATTTGATGGCTGAAAAAGGATACAAAGGTGTATCGACGAAAGAAATCGCAGCTGCTGCCGGATTCAGTGAGATGACCTTGTTCCGCAATTTCGGAAGCAAGCAAAACTTGCTTGAACAAGCAGTGGATCACTATCATTACTCGATTGAGATGGAAGCGCTTTTTAAAGAGAAGATCCAGTGGGATTTGCAAGCGGACTTGCTTGCCATTTGCCAAATGTACCATGAAGTCATGCTGCGAAACCGTAAATTGTTTCTTATCGTCTTAGGGGACAACGAACTATCTGGCATCCGTGAGAAGGCGGAGAGGCATCCGCGTAAATTGCTGGAGTTGTTAACGGATTATTTTCATGAGATGCAGAGGAAGAACAAAATGATCGTTACGGATGCGGAAACCCAGGCGATCACGTTCATGTGGATGAATTACGGAGCTTTCCTGTCGCAGCTATTCGGCAAGCCGATGACGAAAGTGACGCTACCGCAGTTTATGAATTCAAGTATCGAGCTATTTGTTAGAGCTTTGACCCCATAATTTTTTTGCTCAATGAGTTAGTTAGTGCTAACAAACTTACTGGGAGAGGTGTCAGGATGAAAAAATCCGAAACAATCAGAATGGTAGGGCAAACCGCGTCTGCTGGCTTCCAAATCGGGGTTCGGAGGACGCTGCCGATTTCGCCGGAGCAAGCATGGGCATTCCTTACCTCCTCGGAAGGGATGAAATTATGGCTTGGGACGGTTTCCTTCCGTGCCTTGCAGGAGGGAGAGGCCTTCCAATCCGATGAGGGAATTTCGGTACAATTCAGGGTGGTCAAACCGATGAAACAGCTTCGCCTGAAGTGGGAAAAGACAGGATGGAGCAAACCATCCACGCTGCAAATCCGGCTGATCTCCGATAAGCCCGACAGAACAACGATCAGCTTTCATCAAGAGAATCTGGAACATCCGGGGATACGGGAACAAATGAAGATGTATTGGGAAGAAGCGCTCGCTGCCATAAAGGAAAAGACAAGTCAGGAATCCTTTTAAGGGGGAGAACTACTGAATGAATAAGTTCAGCCATATCGATCTTCGGGTAAACCATTTGGGAGCCGCTCTGCCTTTTTATGAAAAGCTTCTGCCTGAATTGGGATTTACACAGACCTTTCACAGCGCGAACTGGAAGGTGTTTGCCGCTGAAGGGGAACTTCCAAGCGTCCCCTATTTCGCTATCACGGAGGATGCCGGCCATAAACCAAATGAGAATGTAATCGGGTTCTGGGCGAATGATCGATCGGAAGTAGATCGTGTTGCTAAGCTGGTAAAAGAATACGGGGGCGATGTAAACAGCGGCCCCCGGCTATTCCCGATTAGCCCGACCTATTACGCCGTCTATTTTGAAGATCCTTGCGGAAATAAATACGAAATGGTTCATCGCGTCAATTAGCCCTCATTTGTTACTGACCTTGAAAGGCTGATTGCAATTCTGCAAGGTTAAACTTTTTCATCTTCAAGAACGCCTTCGTGACGCGATCGCGTTGCTCCGTCGTGCCCTTGGCTATCATCTCTTCAAGCGATACGGGGTAGATCTGCCAAGAAAGGCCGTATTGGTCTTTGAGCCAGCCACACTGCTCGGCCTCGGGTACGGCGGAGAGTTTGTCCCAGTAGTAGTCAATTTCCTCCTGCGTCTCGCAGTTGACGATCAGAGAGATCGCCTCGTTGAAGTTAAACCGATGCTCCAGCGCGCTGTCCATCGCCGCAAACCAGGTGTTCTCCAGCATGAAGTCGGTGAACATCACTGTCCCCTCTTTGTTCGGCTCTTGGCCAGGGCCAAACCGCTGGAGTGCGCCCGGTTTGGCATTTCGGAAGATCGACAGATAGAACTCACGCGCCTCTTCCGCCTTGCCATAGTTACTGCCCACGAACAACAAGGACGGAACAATTGTGGGCCGCGGCTCTCCTTCCGGATTCGTCAGCATGAGCTGCCAAGTGACCCCGTACTTATCCAGGATCCAGCCATACCATTCGCTGAACGGGTACTTGCCAAGCGGCATAAGCGCGGTGCCGCCTATCGACAATTTGTTCCACACCTCGTCTAGTTTTTCTCTTGCATCGGGTTCCCGGGACGGATCGAAATGTACAAAAAACGAGATGGAAGGATTTAACTGAAAATGCGGTCCTGCAGAAATAGCCATAAACGGATGTCCGCAGATGGTAAACGAGACGAGGTCGCAATCGCCCGAGGGCGTATTCTTCAAGACGGTCGTGCTCGTCATTTTGGAATCCGGGAATACGGAACAATAAAAATCGGCGGCTTCTTTTGCCTCCTTATCGAACCACAGGTGCGGGGTGATGGGGCGGCGAAGAGACTTCATGATAGGTTCCTCCTTCTTGCGGAATTCGCAATTTTTAAATAATTCTAACATAAGGATAGCCATCATGTTTCTTTTCAATTGCTGTCCTGAACGGACAGCATGAACCGGTAAGGTACGGTTAGAGAACTTTACTGAACGAATAACCAAGTTTTCCGTAGCCCATCTTCGTTTCATAAAACTTATGTGCATCAACACGTGATAATCCAGATTCTAATGCCACAGTTCCGCAACCATTTAACTTCGCGTACTGATGGATATGTGCCAGTAGTTTTTCACCATACCCTTCTTCACTCATGCTCCGAAGCAAATCAAGATATGTACTTTGGTTTAGATTAGTGCGTAATTCATTCATTAATGGAAATGCATCAAGCCATTCATTCTCATGCATCAATTCTTTAATCATTTCGTTCTCCCCTCATTAGCACGAACGCCGGGTTATTCACAATGTCCTTCATAGTGTTTCCCTTCACCGGGAAACTTCCCTTCCGGCGGTGCCCAGCTTTTTTGACAAATAGTATTTATATCTACCATGGAGTAGGTGTAAAACCAACCGTTCTCGTTTTCAAACTCGACATTCAAGTGATATGGATTGTATTGCCGCCCTATTTGTCGTGTGATTTCCCATTGTTCATTTGGGTACTTTTTCTCAAGATATTGATTCAACTGTTCCATTTTCTTGGATACTTGATAATCAACCCAATAGGGACGAACAACGAAAGATACTAGTAGGATAAAAGAAATGGAAGCTGCGATGATGAAACCCAACTTCCTAATTTTATTGGGCAGAAATAACCCGATTAGAAAAAGGATACATACAAACACACCCGACATTGTAATCTCAATCACCGTTATTGGATGCAAATAACCTCCCCCTTATCATCAAACGCTCCGAATTGGAAGAGCGAAACAGGCTTGCCGGCATACGGCAGCAAGTCCGCTTTCGATTGGAACTGAACTGCCCGTTAGCACAACACGGCTGCCGATCCCCACACCGGCAGCCGCGTCATCTCTGTTTTAAGTTATAGTAGTCTTATCCTTTATCAGCAAACTTCGCTCCAAAACTTTCGGGAGTAACATCTCGAATGTGTTGCGAGAACTCCCATAAATGACCTTCTAGATCTAGCACAGCATATTGGCGTTCTCCGTATTCCGTGTCAAAAAGCTCTTCCACGATTTGAGCACCCGAAGATTTCGCGCGGCGATAATGGTCATCGACATCTTCGACGAACACCATAAGCGATAGCGTGGACACGCCGAGCTTGGCTGGACTCGTCAGCGTTCGGCCCGACTGTTTGAGCATGATCCAGGCATCGCCATGGTGCATCATGACACCATGGAGCTGTCCGTCCGGGAGCTCGATGCGGTAGTGCTCCACGAAACCAAGCACCTTGTTCAACCAAATAAGCGCATCGGGCATGTTATTATAATAGACGTGCGGAAGAACGCAATCGGTCGGTACAGAGCGGTTTTTCACCATGGAAAACCTCCTAAAGCATTTTTCTCTACCATTGCCGTTACCGGAAATACAGGTGGTTGCACTTCTCGGAAGTTACGCCGATCCAATGAACACGTTTGATACCAGGAGGCGATTCATGCCGTCAACAAGCACGGTTTAGTTATCACCGCCTACTGCCATGAAATTGTTCACTACGGTATGCGGCTCTAACTCCATTTATTTGGTCCACATGCCCACTCACATGAGCAGTATAGCGTTGTATTACGTCACTCAGAGTCATTTCGCCGAGTTCATCATGGATACCTATTTTTGCAAAAATATCATCGCTCAAACCACGCAATACTTCCGCCATTGTGCTTCGAAGCAGTTTAAAGAGTTGTAAATACGGGACGTGGTCGAGGTTACTATAATCCAGTTTTTCCGTCCAAAGATCTTGTTGCATCGTAGCGAGTAAAGGACGTTCCTCTGCTATTATTCGTTTCATTCGATTAATAACAACCGTTTCTGAATCACCTAGATGAATAATAATTTGTTTGATACTCCATTGCTCAGGTGTAGGCTTATAATTCAGTTCCTCATCTGAAACATTTTCAATGGCTTGCATGATCAAATCATAGCCTTTTTCATATTCAAAAATAAGCTGTTTCATCACAATCCTCCATCGCAAACGATTTTTATGGTTATTTAAGTTCGCTCACTTATTCAATACTCCTGCCCGTTAGTTTAACAGGCTGCCGACCTTTTGCCGACAGCCTGCGTTGTTGTGCTCTCGTACCCGTTAGCGTAAAGCATCAGTGCTTTCAAGTATTGCTTTTATCCTCCTAACGCTGGACGACGAGCTCTCTTCCTTAACAATTTTAAAAGTACCGAGGTCTGCCGTATTCGCTGCATGAGGACCGCCACATATCTCTTTAGAGAACTTCCCCATCGAATACACCTTTACCTTTTGACCATACTTACTCTCGAATAACCCAATAGCCCCTGTGTTCTGCGCTTCTTCCAGTGTCATCTCTTCGGAGATAATTTCAACGCCCTCGGCAATCGCTTCGTTGACAAGCCTCTCGGTTGCCGCGATTTCCTCTACCGTCATTTTGCGATGGAAAGAAAAATCAAAACGCAGCCTCTCAGCCGTTATATTGCTGCCCTTTTGAGCTACCTCTTCGCCGAGCACCTTTCGTAATGCAGCATGTAGAAGATGAGTTGCCGTATGCAAATTAGCTGTATGCGTAGAATGATCCGCTAAGCCGCCTTTAAACTTTTGGGCTGCTCCAGCTTGGGATAATTCTCTATGCTTCTGAAAATTTTCTTTAAATCCTTCCAGATCGATGACGATAGAACGCTCTTTTGCCAGTTCCATCGTCAGTTCGATGGGGAACCCGTACGTATCGTAAAGTTTGAATGCTGCTTTGCCATCTAGTTGATCATTCTCCAACGAAATCGTAAGCTTGTCGAACTCACGAAGTCCCTGCGAGAGTGTTTTCTGAAAACGTGCTTCTTCCGCTTGGAACTCCCTAATAATCTTATCGCGGTTCCTTTGCAATTCCGGATATATGAGCTCGTATTTCTCAATTACTGCGTTAGCGACATTTGCCAAACTGCCCTCCTGAATACCCAATTCCATTGCGAATCGAAGAGCCCGACGAATTAATCTGCGCAGTACGTATCCTTGGTCGACATTAGACGGGGTAACGCCATACGTATCACCCAGGATAAATACGGCCGTCCTGGTATGATCCGCAACGATTCGATACGCTTTGGGCTGATCTACATATGTCGCCTCCGACAATGCTGCAATTTGAGCGAATATCGAAGTAAATAGATCACTATCGTAGACAGTTCCGCCATTCAATGCAAGTAATACTCTCTCTAAGCCCATTCCCGTATCGATGTTTCTTTGATCAAGCGGCTCAAACTGGCCATCTGCCCTTTTGTTGTATTGCAAGAAGACATTGTTCCAGATTTCGATATAACGCCCACAACCGCAGGCTGGTGAACAGGAAGGACCACAACGTTCTTTATCCGAAATGATGAAAATTTCTGTATCAGGACCGCAAGGACCTGTTTGACCTGCTGGGCCCCACCAATTATCGGCTTTGGGTAGGAAGAAAATTTCTTTCTCATCTTGACCTAATTCACGCCAAATGTCATACGACTCCTGATCACGAGGAGCATCAGCATCCCCTTCGAACACGGTAACCGCAATTTTTTGCTTGGGAATTGCGAGCCATTCGGGGGATGTGATGAACTCCCAACTCCACGCAATCGATTCTTGGTTGAAATAATCGCCCAGTGACCAGTTGCCCATCATTTCAAAAAAGGTGCAGTGGGTATCATCACCGACTTCGTCGATGTCAACAGTACGTATGCATTTCTGAATATTAGTTAGCCTCGTTCCAGAAGGATGCTTTTCTCCAAGCAAATACGGGATCAGGGGGTGCATCCCAGCTGTCGTAAACAGAACTGTTGGATCGTTATCGGGTATAACAGAAGCACTTGAAATGACTTCATGACCCTTGCCTTGGAAAAACCGAATAAACTTCGTTCTAATTTCATCGGATGTATACAATTTCATCAATATTACCCCGTTCCATTCCGAATTTTTACAACAAAAAAACCGCCCCAAATATTGGGACGATTTTAATCGCGGTACCACCCAAGTTATTGTCCTCGCGCATAGCGAAACAATCAGCTCTTGTTGACTATAACGAGTCAAACCGGCGGGCATTAACCGCACTCCTGAACCGGCAACATACTAAGTTTCGTAGGATTTCACACCAAAACATCCCTCTCTGAACGAAATGTAGCATATTTTGTTCATTCATTGATTTCATTTGTAATATTTCCTAATTATTGGTATTGTAGCCAGTTATAATTCAGATGTCAATCGAGTATATTAGCAACCCTATGCGGTTGGGACTCGCATTTAAGGTCCGAACCCAGAAGAAGCAGCAGGATGTGCTGCTTCTTCTGTTCTTATCATTTTTCGTATAGTCCTGCCGCGGATCTGCCGTCATGTCTTGACAAAAGGAACGATTTTGAAGAAACTAGTCGTACATGAAATTTTTTTTGATATTCAAAATTATTTTTAGACGACAGATTAAAGAGAGTGGGATCTATGGAACATATCAAGGATCAGCTGAATGTGCTGCTGCCTGTTATCCGGGCCATCGCCGCCCAATTTGGGGAGAAATGCGAAGTGGTGCTTCATGATTTGACGCATGGGTACGAAAGCACGATCGTGGCGATCGAGAACGGCCACATTACCGGGCGGAAGGTCGGGGACTGCGGCAGCAATCTTGGGCTGGAGGTGCTGCGCGGAACCGTGATGGAGGGAGACCGCTACAACTACATCACCCAGACGAAGGACGGCAAAATATTGCGTTCCTCCTCAACCTACTTTAAGAACAGCAAGGGTGAGACGATCGGAGCGCTCTGCATGAACCTGGATATTTCCGATCTGCTCGTTGCGGAGAATACGATCCGCTCGCTGACGATGCACAGCCTCGATCAGGAAGTGAAAGAGGTATTCGTCAACGACGTGAACGATCTGCTTGATTACCTGCTGCAGGAATGCCAGAAGGAAATCGGCAAGCCGGTCTCGCATATGAGCAAGGAAGACAAGGTGAAGGCGGTGCAGTTTCTGGATATGCGCGGCGCTTTTCTCGTGAAAAAGGCGGGAGATAAAGTATGCCAGTTCCTCGATATTTCCAAGTTTACGCTGTATAACTATCTCGACGATATTCGGGCAAACCAGGACAAAGGCATGCCGAAAAACAGGGTATAGCAAGGAGAGGCTGCCCAGGCCAAGGGCCGGATGGATTTTCGAATAGCAAAGTGACAGACAAGGGCAGAAGGAGTCTGCGCAATCGCATGAACATAAGTGGAAACGGTGCTGCATAAGAGTAAGCCTGTATTTCAGGTTTTTCTTATCATGGATTGAAAGCGCATTCGATTTGTGATAAATCATAGAAATTATATATTGACAATACGCAGCGAAGGGATTCATAATGTGAAAAATCAAAAAAATATTTTTTTGATCTAATTATTTTTTTGTTGGTTTGGAGTTTGATTGTCTCAGCGAGCCTATCACAAGGGCACATCTATATCCAGATTTTGTGTCATTCAAGGAGGGAGCAAGATGGTTCAAACCGTATCAACGCCTGCCGTCATCGTGGATTTGGACATCGCCGAACGCAACATCCGCAGCATGGCGGAGGAAGCGAGAAAAGCCGGGATCCGGCACCGTCCGCACATCAAATCCCACAAGTCGGTTTATTTTGCCCGCAAGCAGCTGGAGGCCGGAAGCACCGGCATCACCTGCGCCAAGCTGGGAGAAGCGGAAGTGATGGCTGAAGCGGGGATCGACGATATTTTGATCGCTTTTCCCATCATTGGCGAAGACAAGCAAGAGCGGCTGTATCAACTGGCGCAAAAGGTTAAATTAACGACGGTCGCCGACAGCGTGGAAGGCGCCACGGCGGTGTCGGAGGTGGGTGAGCGTCTCGGCCGCCGCATACCGCTCTACATTGAAGTGGACGGGGGCATCGGGCGCTGCGGCCGCCAGCCTGGGGAGGACACGCTGCAATTTGCGCGGCGGATCCAAAGCCTGCCGGGGATCGAAATCACCGGACTGCTGTCCTACGCGGGGCAGATTTACGGCGAAGAGAGCCGGGAAGAGATCCGCAGCACGGCACGCCAGGAGGCGGCTACCCTGAAGAATACCGCCGATCTACTGAGGGAAGCGGGGATCGACGTTCCGGTCGTCAGCGGCGGTTCGTCGCTGTCGTCCAAGTTCGCAGGGGAGCTGGAGGGTGTAACCGAGATCCGCGCCGGAAATTACATATTCCACGACGTGGGGCAATTGTCGATGGGCATGATCACGGTGGACGATTGCGCGCTGCGGGTGATCACAACGGTCGTCAGCGTTCCGGCTCCGGGCCGGGCGATCATCGACGCGGGATCCAAAACGCTCACCACGGACACGATGCCATTCTCTAAAGGTTTCGGCTACATCGTGGAGCATCCCGACATTGAAATTTTCAAGCTGAATGAAGAGCACGGCTTCCTCAGCTATGATCCGGCTTCCGTATCGCTTCACATCGGCCAGAACCTGACGATTATCCCGAACCATGCCTGCGTCCTTCCGAATCTGTGCGATGAAATCGTCGGCTTCCGCGGAGGAATGCCGGTCGAGAAGATACGGATCGACGCGAGGGGCAAGAACAGCTAAGCGGTATAGAGAGGAGGCTGGGATTCATGGGGAAGGACCTTGATTCATTTCACGAGCAGGAGCTGCTGGATATCGTCTGCGGACTGATCCGCATCCCGAGCGAAAATCCGCCGGGGCGCGAAGAGGCGGCCGCCCGGTACGTCTTGCAGCTCCTCCGGAACGAGGGGATCGAAGCAGAGCTGCAGTGGGCCGCACCGCATCGGCCGAATGTGGTCGCCCGGTTGAAGGGCGCGGCGGAAGGGCCGGCGCTCCTGTACAACGGCCATCTCGACGTTGTCCCGGCCGGGGAAGGCTGGAGCGAGGACCCGTTTGCCGCCGTCGTCCGGGGCGGCGAGTTGATCGGCCGGGGTGCGGCCGATATGAAGTCGGGCGTCGCGGCCATGCTGTACGCGGCCATCCTGCTGCACCGGCGCGGCTGCCCGTTCGCCGGGGAGCTGATCCTGCTCTTCAACGTGGACGAAGAGCGGGAGAATGTCGGCATGCGCCACTTTATGCGCAGCGGCATACACGCCGATTTCGCCGTTATCGGCGAGCCGACCGGGCTCGGCATCTGCACCGCCCATAAAGGCGTCGGCCGCTACCGGATCCGCACGGCGGGCGTCGCCGGCCATGCGGCGAAGGTGCTGGAGCCCGACAACGCTATTCCGAAGATGGCGGCGCTCATCTCGGCGCTGGAGCCGCTTCGAAGCCGCCTCAAAGAGAGCGCCGATCCGCTCCTCGGATACGCGACGCTGAACGTCACGCAGATCAAGGGCGGGACGGCGCCGAACATCGTGCCGCAGCACTGCGAGATCGAGGTCGACCGCCGGGTTATCCCCGGCGAGACGGCGGCGCAGGCGCTGGAGCAACTGAAGGAGGCGCTAAATGCAGCTGCAGGCACAAGCTCAGGCGCAGGCTTAAGTGCCGGAACTGGTGCAGTCACCTACGAAGTAGACGACTACTTGTTTATACCGGCATCGACCATTCCGCAGGACCATGAGCTTGTGCAGGCGCTGGTGGAGGTCACCGGTAATGTTCTCGGGAACCCGTCCGCCATCGGCATTTTCGAAGCGACCTGCGAGGCGCCGTTTCTGTCCGTTGACTTGGGCATACCGACGGTTATATTCGGACCAGGATCGCTGGACCAAGCCCATGTGAAGGATGAGCGGGTTCCTGTCCGTCAGATCACGGACGCAGCCAAGGTATACATGCAGCTCGCCATGCGGCTGCTTCAACAACAACCATTACAGGAGGAATGATGATGAGCATTCAAGAGAGATTGAAAGAACTGAACATCGAGCTGGAGCCGGTCGGCGAGCCGAAGTTCTCGTACGTTCCCGTAAATCAGGTAGGAAATCTGCTGTACACTTCGGGTCATGATTGCCGCAAGAACGGGGAGCTGATATTAAAAGGCAAGCTTGGAGAAGAGCTGACGATCGAACAGGGGCAAGAGGCGGCGCGCCGGTGCATCGTGAACATTTTATCGTCGCTGCAGGCCCATCTGGGCAGCCTGGACCGGGTGAAGAAAGTGGTGAAGATGCTCGGCTTCATCCAAAGCGCTCCGGGATTTAAAGATCAGCCTTACGTGCTGAACGGGGCGTCGGATCTGCTGATCGAAGTGTTCGGGGAGAAGGGCAAACATGCGCGCTCCGCGATCGGGACTAACGAGCTGCCGTTTGATACGCCGGTCGAGGTGGAGATCATCGTCGAGATCGAATAACGGCGGTAGAGCAGACTGCCGGGAGAGCTATTTTCATACAAAAAAAGGAGGGGGTTCAACCCAATGAACCACCACTCCGGAGAATGATCAGATTATTAATCTGACAGACCGAAGCTTGAAAATCAACGAACCGGAGGATCGAACGATGAAGAGCAAGGTTCCATTATATCTGCTGTCTCTTATTGCATACCTGGGGATGCCGCTCGGCGTCATCTGGATGAATCGGATTTTCGAGGAACGCCATGTGTTCGTACTCGGCATGCCTTTATTGCTGTTCTGGATGGTGCTGTGGATCCTCCTTGGGGTTGGCATCATGCTGCTGGTTCATAGGCTCAATCCGGACAACCTGGAAGAAGAGAAGGAGGCGACGGAGTAATGTCACATCAGGCTATTTCCATCTCGATTATCGGCATTTTTCTAGTTCTGGCGCTGTATCTCGGCATCCGGGCGTCGAAAGGCAAAAAAATGAGTCTCGAAGAATGGTCCGTCGGTGGACGCGGATTCGGGACGGCGTTTATTTTTCTTCTGATGGCGGGCGAGCTGTATACGGTCAACGCCCTGATGGGCATCAGCGGCTGGGCTTTCGGGCGCGGCGGGGCTGCGTTCTATAACATCACGATGCTCAATTTCATCATCGGATACTGGCTGCTGCCGAAGATTTGGAAGTATGGGAAGGAGCATAATCTGATCTCCCAATCCGACTTTTTTATCAAAAAATACAACAGTCCGGTTCTGGGCATTTTCGTGGCGGTCGTCGGCTTCATTTCAATGATTCCTTATCTGATCATCCAGCTGAAGGGGCTGGGGCTGATCATTTCCGAGGCTTCGTACGGCGCCATCTCCCCGACCGCCGCCATCTGGATCGGCGTGATCGCCGTCACGGTCTATGTGATGATTTCGGGCATTCACGGCTCGGCGTGGACCGCCGTCATCAAGGATATCCTCATCGTGGTGGTCGTCGTGTTTCTCGGTTTGTACCTGCCGATTCACTATTATGGCGGCATTGAGGATATGTTCCGGGCGGTGGAGAACGCCAAGCCCGGTTTTCTCGGCCTGGAGGACAAGGGGTACAGCACGTCCTGGTACGTATCCAGCCTGATTCTGCTGTCCTTCGGATATTACATGTGGCCGCACGCCTTCATCGCCACCTATTCCGGCAAAAATGCGCGCTCCATCCGCAAAAATACGCTCATGCTCCCGCTATACATGCTGTTTACGCTGTTCGTTCTGTTTATCGGGACGTCGGCGGTACTGCAGGTGGATGGCGTCAGCAACAACGACATCGCCATTTTTGCCATCGTGAAGCAGACTTTCAGCCCCTGGGTCGTCGGTCTCCTTGGCGCTGCCGGGCTGCTGACGGCGATCGTTCCGGGATCGATGCTGCTGATGACGACGGCATCGCTGATCGCCAACAACGTCGTCAAAGCGCTCCGCCCGCGGACGGAGGACCGCGCGGTCATGAATTTGGCGCGCTGGCTGGTGCCGGTGGTGGCCGCGGTCGCGCTCATCTTCACGTTCAACAGCGGCTCGGCGATCCTGCTGCTGATGCTGAGCGGGTACGGTTTTGTGTCGCAGCTTACGCCGGCGGTGGTCACAAGCTTTATGAAACGGAATCCGTTGAACAAGTACGGCGTGTTTGCCGGAGTGACGGTCGGTGTCCTGATCGTCGCTTATATCAATCTGATCGGCGCCACCATGGGCACCTTTTTCCCTGCGGCCCCGAGCTGGTTCCAGGATTTGAACGTGGGGATCGTGGCGCTGCTCGCCAACATCGTGGTTTCCCTGATCGTCAGCGCAGCAACCCGATCCTTGTCCGCCAGCCGCGACAGCGCCGCTGCCGAGAGTGCGGCTGTCAAGGGTGCATGAATCTGTGCTGTGAACAAGCAGCGGGAAAAGTTAGAAAGATATCGTTATGGCCATGGTGAACCTTTAGATCAAGGGGCCACTTAATTGATGGACTGCCATTTGATAGGCATTTTTCGTTATACACGGCGCTTCGTGCCGGGAACGTCCAGAAGATGGACTTCCCGGCTTTTTTATATGTAGTGGGGGGATTTGAACCTGTAGAATAAATAACTACCCAATGGCTATAGCGATACTTGTAATAAGCAACAACAAAGATACGGGTGCCCAGATCCTTTTTTCCCATTTGCTCCTTGTAATAAAGTTTAATACAGTAGCAAGCGCTGAAAAAGTCACAACAAACCAGATAGCCGAATCTGCAACCGAATTCCAATCCGTAAATATGATACCTGATTTACTTAACACGACCGAGGCTAGTAACGCCAGAATGATGACCTGAAATATAGAGGCTAAACGCATAACTGGCGGATACTTTCCAGGGAACTTCCCGCCCATTGCTAAACTTCCCCAAGGCATTCCTGCAGCCAAAGCAAGTTGAAAAAGAATTACAATTCCGATTAAGGTAGAGAATACGGATGCTGCTATCAATATGTACATGTGTACCCTCCCTTTAGAGCAACCTAATAAGCGGTGGATCGGATCCACCGCCGTGCTCTCGTTCCCGTTAGCAGAGCAATAATTCCTACCATGACTGGCGCGCACTAACGGTTTTCAAAATAATCTTTTGCTGCTTTCTTAGAAGCAACGCATCCCCATGCATTTCGAATGCAGTCCTTTACTTCCGCATCCTTCGCTGCATCGAGATTGATATGCATATAGTTCAGGTTGGCGAACGAATCCGGGATCCTGTAGATTTCAGGGGCCATCTGGATATAGAACGCTCTTTCTTCTTTGGTTATTTTCACGGTAAGGGTCTTCTTATCGTCCTGAATAACAGCAAAGATCTTCTTATTCACTCGAAAAGAAGCTTTCCCCCAATGCTCCACCTCTTCCGCTTCAGGCAGCGATAGAGCCACTTCACGAATTTCACTTATGGATAACATTTGAGATCACCTCCGCAATAAACCTCATCGCGTCTTACTCGCCACTATTATGGACAACCTTCCATCTCACTCACAACGCTGCTACCTAACATTTTTAATGGAAATCAAATTATCCTGCCCGTTAACGCAACGCGGCTTCCGATCCATGCCGGCAGCCGGTCTATAGTCCGTTAGTTTAATATCGGGCAAAGTCGCAGAATTAGTGTACTTCTACAACCACGCTACCGAATAGCTTTTCATCTACATAAGCTTCTAATCTCCATAAACCTTTTGAAGGTAATGACATCGTTGATGGCATTCTACCTACCTTATCATTATCTTTTATTGCAGTATTTGGAATACCAATCCCACCCTCAATAACATTCACTTTTTCTCCAGTTTGTTTGCTAACTCCGATTATCTTTACTTTTTTACCAAATAACTTTTGTGTTTCTTGTGGTGTTTGAGCCCAAAAATGCCACATATATTTTTGTTCTTTATTCGGGTAAAAACGAACTACTTCACCGTCATCATAAATAAAGCCGATCTTTCCTTCTTCTCCAATCATGGTATAGCTGTCTGATTTAAACAAAGGACTGACTTTCCATTCATGGTTTTCTAGAACGGGTTGCTCCGATACGCATCCTGTTAAGGTCAGTAGTAATACCATTAAAATTAATACGAATCGCATATGCAACCTCCTTGCGAGGTGTTTATTAAAGCCTAAATATATGCTCATTATACAGGAATATCCACTATCCTGTTGAACAGATTGTGGATTAACGCCAAAAGCGATGGATCTGCTCCATCGCTGCGCTCTTGTATCCGTTAGTTGAATAAATTAGTTGTCTGTTTTTATTGAGTGTCTTCGTCGCTTTTGTACTCCAAAATATCACCTGGCTGACAATCCAAAGTCCTACATATCGCTTCTAATGTTGAAAAACGAACTGCTTTTGCTTTCCCATTTTTTAGAATGGAAAGATTCGCCATAGTAATTCCAACCCTCTCCGAAAGTTCTGTTACGCTCATTTTCCTTTTTGCCAACATCACATCAACATTGATGATAATCGCCATGATATTCACCTCAGATCGTTAAATCATTTTCTGATTTGATATTAATAGCTTCTTGTAAAAGTCTTTGGAGAACAGCAGCAAAAACGGCGATCACCATAGAGGTGAAGATGATGACCAATCCGATTGGTATGAAACTTGGAGGGTCAACTCTCTCCGCCATGAGATAGTAGAGTGGCATACCTAGCAGGTACAAGGTACTGATTGTGATGGCACAGTATTTTATATTCTTTAAAGCCTTTACGGATAATTCCGAGAACGCTTGGTTCTTATCAATATAGCTTAAAAGTTTAAAAGCTTGATACAGAGCAAAGTAAAATGGTATCGCTGCCGCGTACATATCTATTAAAACGAGATATTTCATATAAGCGATATCTGGATAAGATTCTCCAGCAAAATTCCCGATCTTAGGCACTAAAAATATGCACAAAGCAAGAATTGGGATTCCCATAAGAATAACAGCCATCTTCAAAAAGAGTGTTGTTCCCCGTTTCATAAAGAGCACCTCACTAATTTAATTATAAAATGACATTAACACACAATTTATTGTTATACAATAAATTAGTATCGTTTTTTAATATATTTCTATTGTTAAATTGATATCCTATTTTATAACAAGAGCATTTCTCATTACAAAGAAATGCTCTTGTTATAAATGTTAAATTTACAATTTGTCAACAAAACTGCCCGTTAGTTTAATTGTTGGGAAATCGTTCTCCGTACTCCGTTAACCGTTTTCGTCCACCACCCAGAACGTGACCGCATGAGGTCGCGTTTTTTGTTGTGCGGAAGTTCCGCAGATCGAGAAAAACACGTGTTGACCTTGGAGTCCGCTCCAATGATATGCTGAACGCATGAAAACGTTCTATTCTATCCAAGAGGCTTCGGAGAGGCTCGGGATCCCGAAGGATACCCTTCGGTATTATGACCGGATGGGGGTCGTCTCGCCGTCCCGGGGAGACAATCGGTACCGCGTGTACTCGGCGGAAGACCTGATCGATTTGATGACGGTTCAGATCATGCAGGCTGCGAACTTCTCGCTTGACGAAATCAAGGGGAATGTTGGGTTCCGCAAGCTGAAAAAGCTCTATCCCGCTTCCTGCGAAGAGGCCGCTGCGTTCCTCGATGCCAAACACGCAGAAGTTCGCAAGAAGATCGACCATCTGGAAAAGGTCAGCGGGCTGCTCCGCCTGGCGGCGGAAACGTTAAGAGACCTGAATCCCGAAAGCGACCAGCGGTTGGCGGAATCCGTACGTTCGTTTTACAAGGACAGCCGAAAGAAGGATCCCGAAATTCCCAAGGAGGGGTGTCAGGACGATGAAGGTTAGAAACGGGTATTATCTGCTTGCGGGCGTTCTTGCGGTTCTGTTTGCGGTGACGCATGCATGGAATGGGCATTCCGCGGTGCTGCCGGCTCTCGATAGCCGGGGGATTTCCTTGGAGACCCGGACGGTATTCACGTATGTTTGGCACATCGTCACGGCGGAAAATCTGGTCTTCGGCATTGCGTTCCTGCTGCTGTCGTTCCAGCAGGACCGAACGAAGAGCAGGTATGCCGCCTGGACGATCGCCGCGCTTCTGCTCGTCCGGCTCGCGGTCATCGTTGGCGTCACGGCATGGTTTGATCGCTCGGCGCTTACGGATACGATGGTGGATTCACTTGCTATCGTCCTCTACGTAGTCTTGATCCTGCTGGGCACAGGGCAGAGGAGGAAGCGCAGCGGCGTTCAGACATTGCCCTAGCCTGCAAGAACGCGGCCGCATGCGGCCGCGTCTTTTGTTTGGCGGCCATTCTCCTTTTGTAGAGGACAACGGATATGGTATCGTTATGCTACTGGCGCTGCGGAGAAAGGGGAGGACCATGAAAGCATTTCTTCCTATACAGCCGCCCATGCTTCAAAGAGCCGGGACGGATGCCAGCTGTCGTTACCAAGAATTCGCTCCTTGTAAACCTCTTGCGCCTTATGTAGCTTGCTACTGGACGCTAGACGCCTGTTCGGCCGACGCCCCCCTGCTTCATCGCATTATCCCGGATGGCTGCGTCGATATTATAGTTGACCTTCGTTCCTCTTCGATAGAAACTTTTGCGGTGGGGCTTATGACCGGATATGAAACCGTATCCTTAACAGAGAGCTCTTCCTTTGGCATCCGCTTCTATCCCGAGCACGCTCACCGCTTTCTGACCTGTCCGGTCTCCGAATTAAAGGGAGGCCACGTAGGGCTGGACGACCTGTGGGGAACAAGGGCCGGGGATTTGGCTGAGCAAGCAGGAGAGGCTCGCGGCATACAAGAGCGGATAGAGCAGGTGGAACGCTCTTTGCTGCAAGCTCTGTGCCGGAATGAAGGGAGGACGGACCCGCTTTTCCATGCCGGCATGCAATATATCTTCTCCGAGCAGGCCCGGCTCTCCGTTCGTGCAGTGGCGGACCAGCTCGGCACCAGTGAACGGAATTTAAGGAGAGCCTTTCAATGTTCATTGGGGATAAGCCCCAAGGAGCTTCTCGGGATCCTTCGTTTTCAGTTTTTCCTGCAAACGCTGCGTGCGAATCCTTCGTCCCCTTTCACAGACGTTGCCTTAGACATGGGCTACTATGACCAGCCGCACGCGATCCGAACGTTTAAACGGTTGTACGGCTTGCTCCCCCATCAAGTTTTTTCGTAAGCCTGTCCGTTTTTTACAAGCTTCCCCGCCGGCAATCCTCTATCCTATAAGAAAAGGGCAGCCTGAAACCCGATCATGGGAGGGACATTTGAATTGATGAAACCTAGCATTTCTGTACTTACCTTAGGTGTGGATGATCTCGAGCGCTCCGTAGCCTTCTACCGCGACGGATTGGGATTTGCAACCCCGGGCATTGTAGGCCAGGAATTTGAACACGGAGCGGTCGCGTTCTTCGACATGCAGTCCGGCGTCAAGCTTGCGGTCTGGAATCGGAGGGATCTGGCTCATGAGGCCAAGGTGCCTCTGGGCGCGCCAAGCATGTCCGAGATGACCATCGGTTGGAATGTCAGGAGCTCGGAGGAAGTCGATCGCATTATGGAGCAGGCAAGGCAAGCGGGGGCGGCTATCCCCGACCCGCCGCATGAGACGTTTTGGGGAGGCTACTCGGGCCATTTCCTCGACCCGGACGGTCACTTGTGGGAGGTCGTCTGGAATCCGGCTTGGGAGTTTGTGGAGGACGAACAGAATACGAGGAAGCAGGAAGGAATGCGGCCGTAAGTGGCTGCATTTTTTCATGGTGAAATCGGAGCAGCCCTTGACAGGGTGGGAAATACTGGTATACTTCTTTTTATTTTGACTGGTCAGTATAAATAAAAGAGGGGGAGCAGATGCCTAAACTGGGAATGGAGCCGACACGGCGGGCGGCCATTATCAATGCGGCGCTCACATGTATAAACCTCTACGGGATGGACGGCACGACGCTCGACAAGGTTGCCGAATCGGCCGGATGCTCCAAGGGAGTCGTCGCTTACTACTTCAAGAACAAGGACAATCTGATCGTCGAGGCGTTTCGGTCGTTTCTCGCTTATTTTGGGCAGAAGATCGAAGCGGAGCTCGAGCCCGGGATAACCGCCGAGGCCATGCTGGACGTTGTGCTGCACCATATCCTCCCCCCGTACCAAGAGGATGCGGAGGCGGACATCAACGTCTCCCCGCTGGATGGAGCAGAGAAGATGGCCATTCCGTATGTTGCGATGGGCAGGCTCTTCGTGCAATTCTTCTCGCGGGCGGTGCTGGACAGCCGGCTGCAGGAAGTTGCCGCCCAGAGCTATAGGGAGGACCAGAAGGGGATCGCCAAGATCTTCGAATACGGGAGCCGGACCGGGCACTTCGCGGTTCAGGAGCCCGCCAATGCCGCCTATGGGCTGCTGGCGATGGCCGTCGGGCTAAGCTTTTTTCGGGTTTCGGGCGTGGAGCCTCCTGGTGGGGGAGACAATCGCAGCATCTTTGAAGAGTATGTGGACAGGTTCAGAACGGATAGGGAGGAAGGAGAAAAATGATGCACATAACGAAGCTGGAGACAGGTGGGGAACCGGTCGCGGTAGTGAGCGGCCAAGAGACCATCATTCAGGATGTTCAGAGCGCCCTGGATCTGATGGCAAACGTTCGGTACGAAACCGACTGCGACCGGATGATCATCCCCAAACTGCTGGTTACCGAATTATTTTTCGATCTGAAAACCCGTCTTGCCGGTGACATTCTGCAGAAATACACCAATTACGGAATGAAGGTTGCCTTTGTAGGGGATTTCTCGGTGTATGCGAGCAAGAGCTTTCGGGATTTCGTGTATGAATGCAACAGCGGGACCGACATCTTGTTCCTGCCGACGGAGCAGGAAGCGATCGACAGACTGAGCGGGCGGAAATAACAAGGGGAGAGGGAGGCCGAATGGATGAGCAGAGAACAGGGATCGGACGCCTATCCCATGATCCGTATCCCTCCAGGGAAGGTGGCGCTAAGGGACGACCGCAAGAAGACGTCCTGGACGGCGGAGGTGGAGCCCTTTTTGCTCGCCGCCGTCCCCGTGACCCGGGAGCTCTATGTCTCGGTCCCGCCGCATTCCGGGGGACTTGGTACCGCCTCTCGCGTTCCCGTTACGGAGGTGTCGTGGCAGGAGGCGGTCGCCTTCTGCAATCAGCTCTCGCGGTACGAGGGCTTGGAGGAATGCTATGCGGTGAGCGAGGACGGCGAGACCGTTCACTGGAACATGGATGCGGATGGCTACCGGCTCCCTACCGAAGCGGAATGGCAGTACGCTTGCCAGGCGGGAGCCGGCGGCTACCGGTACGGCGGGCTGGAGGAGATCGCCTGGTACCGGGAGAACTCAGGGGGATATGCGCATGAGGCAGGCGCCAAGCGGCCGAACGCATGGGGACTCTATGATATGCTGGGCAACGTATGGGAGTGGTGCTGGGATCAATACGATGAGCAGGAATACGGTTCTTACCGGATCTTTCGCGGCGGCAGCTGGGCGGAGGAGGCGCGGGGATGCGGGGCGACTTGCCGCCGACGCAGCCACCCTACGTTCCGAATCGAGGATCTCGGCTTTCGTCTGGCCAGATCGCTGTAGCGGAGGCCGGTCGGGAATGGTCTGCGAAAACGAACGTTGCTTCTCAAGCTCACGCGAGCTCTTCTCCTTCTCCAGCTGTAGAGCGGAGCAGGCACCGGCAAAACGGCAATCAAACGAAAACGACCCCGGGCTGTATAAGCTCGGGGTCGCTGTCTTGTGCATATGACAGAAACGCAGGTTGTGGTTACTTGATGGAAGCTTCGTAGATCGCCTGAATGGACTTGGCGAGCGTGGCGTCGAATTCCTCGTCCGTCTGCCCTGCGCTTAGTCCCTCCGAAAGGGCACGCGAGAAGCTGGCGATCAGCCCCTGGTTGCCGGCGAGCTTCTCATTGGCCTCCGCTTGGGAGTAGCCGCCTGAGAGTGCGACGACGCGCACGACGTGCGGATCTTCCATCAGCTCCTTGTAGAAGTTGTCCTGCGTCGGGATCGCAAGCTTCAGCATGATCTTGACGTCCGGGCCGAGCTTGCCCAGCTGCTCGAGAAGCACCTCCTTCAGCAAGGCTTCCGATTGCTCCTTATCCGTGCTGTAGATGTCCACTTCCGGCTCGATGATCGGCACGAGCCCCATATCCACGATCTGACGGCCGACGGCGAACTGCTGCTCCACCACTTGGCGGATGCCTTCGGGGTTGGCCTCCTTGATGACCGAGCGCATCTTGGTGCCGAAGATATTCCGGTCCACGGCACGCTTCAGCAGCTCGTCCAGTCCGGTGATGGGCTTCATGAGCTGAACGCCGTTTTCCTGCTCGGCGAGCCCTTTGTCCACCTTGAGGAACGGAACGACGCCCTTCTTCTCCCACAGATAGTCGGCCGTCAGCTGTCCGTCGATGGAACGGTCCATCGTGTTCTCGAACAAGATGGCGCCCAGAATGTAGCGGGAATCGAACGCGGAGCTCTTGATAATCCGAGTTCTCATCTCGTGGACCAGTGCGTACATCTCGTCTTCGTTGGAATAAGCGGATTCCTCTACGCCGTACTGCTTGAGAGCCTTGGGAGTGCTGCCGCCGCTTTGGTCGAGGGCCGCAATAAAGCCCTGGCCGGTCTGGATTCGGTTCAACTGCTCTTGATTCATCGATGATTCTCCCTTCCTGTTCCTTGGATGGACTAGCCTGTGCATGTCTATTCATTATAGCACGTTTGCCGGCGGGGGACATGCCAGGGGGCATGGGGCCAGGAGACCGAGCGGGCCGCAAAAGAGAAGACGTCCCGTCTGTTGACAGGCCGTAGTCCATGCATCGGTCTGGGACCGGAGATTGACGCGGGACGGGTCTGCTAACAGAATGTGGAAGAACTCCGCAGGTCGCGATAGAATGGAGAAAAAAGCTGCACTCCACTCCAAACGCGTCCCGAGCGGCGCAGAAACGGTGATCCGATGTCCCTCTCTCTGTTATCGACAAAGCTCCATCTCCCGCATTCCCGCTCCCGGGTAGTGCCCCGTCCCCGCCTGCTCGAGCGGCTGGAGGAAGGGCTGCACCGCAAGCTCACTCTTCTCTCGGCTCCCGCGGGTTACGGCAAAACAACACTAGCAAGCGGCTGGGCGGCGGCATGCGGACGTCCGGCCGCCTGGCTGTCGCTGGACGAGGAGGACCGCGAGCCGGCCCGCTTGCTGACCTGTCTCGTCGCCGCCATGAGGACGATCGCGCCGCATACCGGCGAGGGCGTGCTCGGCATGCTCCGGGCTCCTCAGCCGCCTCCGCTAGAAGCGGCCCTGACGATATGGCTGAACGAGCTCGCGGCCATGCCGGACCCGTTCCTTCTCGTTTTGGACGACTACCATGTCCTCCAATCCGAAGCAGTCGATCGCGCGATCGCCCTCGTTCTGGAACGCATGCCGCCGCAGATGCATTTGGTGCTTGCGACGCGCGAGGATCCGCACCTCCCCCTGGCCCGGCTGCGCGTCCGGGACCAATTGACGGAGGTCCGGGCCGCGGACCTCCGCTTTGGCGTCGCGGAAGCGGCCGCTTTTTTGGAGCAGGTGATGGGCCTTGCGCTTCCGGAGGATACCGTCGCCCTGCTGGAAGCCCGTACCGAGGGCTGGGCCGCCGGCCTGCAGCTGGCCGCGCTCACGCTGCGGGACGGCCAGGATCCGTCCGCCTCTATCCGCTCGTTCACCGGCACCCATCCGTTCGTCCTGGACTATCTGATGGAAGAGGTGCTGCAGCGGCAGTCTGCCGAGACGCAGACTTTTCTCTTGAGAACGTCGATCCTCGAACGGATGTGCGGCTCCCTCTGCGAGGCCGTCCTGAACGGGGGAAGCGATGGACCGTTCGCAGGCGGCGTCTCTGGCGAGGAGACGCTGGCCGCCCTCGAGCAGGCCAATCTCTTCGTCGTCCCGCTCGACAACGAGCGGCGCTGGTACCGGTACCATCATCTGTTCGCAGATTTGCTGCGAAAGCGTCTGGCGCAAAATCCTGTCTCGCCCGGGGGGAAACCGGGTCCGGACGCCGCCGAGCTGCACGGGAGGGCGAGCGGATGGTACGAGGCGAACGGCATGGAGCTGGAAGCCTTTCGGCATGCTGCGGCCGCCCGGGATTATGGCCGCGCCGCCCGGCTGGCGGAAGGAGGGACGATGCCCCTGATTTTTCGCGGAGCGGTGGTGCCTGTGCGCCAGTGGCTGGATTCGCTGCCGGCTGCGGAGCTGGAGGCGAGGCCGTCACTCCTCGTCCTGCATGCCTCCGCCTTGCTGATGGAGGGGCGGTCGGGCGCCGTTGAGCCCAAGCTGGAGCTTGCGGAACGAGCTCTGCAGCACCCTGTGCCGGGAATGGAAGAGGACCAGGCCCGCGATCTGATCGGGCATATCGCCTCGATCCGGGCGACTCTCGCCGTGAGCCGGCACCGGGCAGACACGATCCTCGCCGAGTCGCGCCGGGCGCTCGCCCATCTGCATCCGGGCAATCTGCCCGTCCGAACCGCCGTCGTCTGGACGCTCGGCTACGCCTGCCAGCTCCAGGGCGACCGCGCCGCCGCCGGCCGCGCTTACGCCGAGGCGCTTGCAGCCAGCGAGAGAATCGGACACACGATGATTACGCTGCTGGCTGCGCTCGGCCTCGGCAACATCCAGGAGGCCGACACGCTGCTCGCCGAGGCGGCCGAGTCGTACCGGCGCGTCCTCGTACTGGCGGGAGAACCGCCGCTGCCGGCCGCCTGCGAGGCGCATCTCGGGCTCGCCCGCATCGCGCGCCAGCAGAACGACCGGAACGCCGCGCTGCGGCACGGACGGGAGGCGCTGCGGCTCGCGAGGATGTTCGAGGACTCGGACAGAGCCGTGGCGGCGGAGGGGTTCCTCGCGCGGCTGGAGCTGACGGGGGGAGAGGTTAGCGCCGCGGCCGCGCTGCTCGCGAGCGCCGAGCATACCGCCCGGCGGCATGGGTACGACCGCCAATTGGCTCCCTTGGCCGCCGTGCGAGTAGAGCTCCTGCTGCGGCAGGGCCGGATCGAGGCCGCGTCCGAGCTGGCGCAGCAGCAGGGCACGCCCGTCAGCCGGGCCCGGGTGCTGCTGGCGGAAGGCAACGCGGCCGCCGCCTTGGCGGTGCTGGAGCCGCTGCGCGAGGAGGCGGAGGCCCGGGACTGGCGGCAGGAGCGGCTTGAGGCCGTGATCCTGCTGGCGATGGCCCGGCACCGGCTGGGCGAGACGGGCCCGGCGCAGCAACTGCTCGCCGATGCGCTTGCCATGGGTGAGCCCGGCGGCTTCGTCCGGCTCTTCCTCGATGAGGGGCCGCCTATGCGCCGGCTGCTCACGGAGGCGGCCGCTCATGGGCGGATGTCCTCCTATGCCGGTCGGCTGCTGGCGGCATGGGAGAGCGTGGAGACGAGCGAAGGAGAAGCCGGGAAGCGGCAGCCCGCAGGGCAGTCCCCGTCTCCATCCCCGCCTGCCTCTGCCGAGCCGGTCCCTCCGCTTCTCGAGCCGCTGACCAAGCGGGAGGCGGAGGTTCTGCGGCTGATCGCTCTGGGACTGTCGAACCAGGAGATCGGCGCGCGGCTTTATCTAGCGCTCAGTACGGTGAAGGGGTATAACCGGATCCTGTTCGACAAGCTGCAGGTCAAGCGGCGCACGGAGGCAGTGGCTCGCGCCCAACTGCTGGGGCTGCTGTGAGAGGCGGGGCAAAACCAATACTTAAGTAGCTGTGCCGCCATCCCTTCCCGCCGCTATACTGAACGCAAATCAGGAAGAGTGGGGGAGTCTGCATGAAAGCGATCGTTTGCACCAAGTACGGCCCGCCGGAGGTGCTCCGGCTGGCGGAGGTGCCCGCCCCGGCGCCCAAGGCGCACGAGGTGCTGGTGAAGGTGGGGGCGACGACGGTTGCGTCGGGAGATTTGAGGGTGCGGGGATTCAATAGCCCGCTCCTGCTCTGGCTGCCCATGCGAATCGTCCTGGGGCTTCGCCGGCCGAGAAAGCCGATCCTCGGTGTTGAGCTGGCGGGGGAGGTCGTCGAGGTGGGCGGGCAGGTGCAACGGTTCCGCAAGGGCGACCGGGTCTTTGCCCTGACCGGGATGCAGTTCGGCGCTCACGCGGAGTATGCCTGCCTGCACGAAGACGGCGTGGCCGCTCTTATGCCGGCCGGGGCCAGCTATGAGGAAGCGGCAGCCCTTCCGATGGGAGGGACGACCGCCTTGTATTTTTTGCGCAAGGGCAGCATCCGCAGCGGGCAAAGGGTTCTCGTCTACGGAGCATCCGGCGCGGTCGGCACGCTCGCGGTCCAGCTAGCCAAGCACTTCGGGGCGGACGTGACCGGAGTTTGCAGCACCGCCAATCTGGAGCTGGTGAAGGCATTGGGAGCCGACAGGGCGGTCGACTACACCAAAGAGGCGTTCGCGGACGGACGCGAGCGGTACGATCTTGTTTTTGATGCGGTCGGGAAGCTGAGCAAGGCGGCGTGCCGGAAGGCGCTGGCGCCGGGCGGAGCTTATGTGACCGTAGACGGACAAGGGATCGCCAAGGTGACCCGGGACCATCTCATGTTCCTCAAGGAGCTGATGGAGGTGGGCGCCATCCGGCCGGTCATCGACAGGCGTTATCCACTCGAGCAAATTCCGGATGCTCACCGCTATGTGGAGCAGGGACGCAAGAGAGGAAGCGTCGTCATCCAGGTGGCGGCCCCTTCCGTTCTTTGAGGCCAATATTTAAGGATTCGGCCCGGATACCAAAGAGGCGGCAGACGGGCCAATGAGCCGCCTTCACGCGAAACAACCCCCTTGTCCGGGCAGGACAAGGGGGTTGTTTCGCTCGGGCGCATTTGCTGCTGCGAGGGCCGTCAAGTGGCGCTGGCGTTCGGCCCGATGACGGGCTCTGGCGGCTGCGTGCCGGGGTCGTGTGCGGAGGCAAGCAGGTTCTGCAGCCATTCCGGCACGTCTCCCCCGGACAGATTCAGCATATCGAGGAAATCGGAGTCGTTCAGGAGCGAGCGGATGCCCGACACGACATTCCGGTCTCCGCTGACCGAGCCGAAGCCTTGCGTCAGCTTCTGGTGGCTCTCGAAGTTGGTCGGCCAGTTATTGCCCATGTTGAGGCAGGCCGCGTTCTCCACCGATCCGATGCGGATCGAGCCGATGACAAACTGCGGGCAGAGCATCGAAGGCATCGTCGTCACTTCCCCTCTTGATGAATGAGCCTCTTCACGTGTGGCGGACACGGTACCCCGTCTCCGTCCGCTCCAGGCCGGGCTTCGCGGCGTCTGCGGATGGTGGCGATGGAGCGTCCGAACGGGGGCCGCCGGTTTGCCGGCTATCCCCGGACGAGGCGGCCGCATCCGGCCTCGTCCGCTGGAAGGGAGGAGGAGAAGAGGCGGGCTGGAACTTGGCTCCGAAATTGTTGCCCATATTCAGGGAGCCGCTCAGCTGCTGGATATCGAGCCGGTCCAGCCGGTATTCCAGCTTCTCCAGCTGCGGCTGATGGATATGAACCGTCTCGATCGTTACCCGCGTCCCGTTTGTCTTCAGCTCCTCAAGCGCCTTCTCCATCCGGCCGAACCGGTCGGCCAGCTCCTCCAGGCGCCGGTTCACGTCACTTGCAGCGGGATCGGGTGGAGGCGGGGGCGGGGACCTTCGTCTTTTCCAAAACATACGGTCACGTCTTCGGAGGGGTGAAGAGGGAGTGGAGGTCGATCCGATCGTCATCCTCCATCATGGCCTGGATGTCCGCCAGGACGACCCGCTCCCCATTCACCGTGCCGAACGCCTGGTTCTGTTTGGCGACGTGCTTCATGCCCCGCTGGCTATTGCGGCCATGGAACACCCCGGACGAGCCCGCGACAGTCCCGACCCGAAGCTCCTGGAATTGGATGCGCACCAACTGCTTCCCCCCCTCTCACATGCGATGGCAGCCTGCTCTTCGCAGGCTTCAGCCGAAGTCGACCGGGATCTGCGTCTGCGGCGCCGCCGGCTCGATCTGCAGCTCGACGATCAAGAGGCCCCGGCTGTATCTGGCCTTGCTGTTCTTGAGCGTGACCGGCTTCGGAAGCGGGATGCTGCGCCGGAAGCTCCCAAAAAACCTCTCCTGCAGCGCAATCCGGTTCTGCGTCACGGGATAATCGCACGGGATTTCGCCCTCCAGCACCAGCGTCTGCCCGTCGAGAGAGAGGCCGATCTGCTCCGCGGACGCAAGTCCTGGAAGCTCCGCCAGGACCGTTACGGCCGTGTGCGTATGGTACAGATCCACGCGCGGTCCCGGCTTGGGCAGGAGAACGGCCATATCCTGCCAGAACTCCTCTCCGAGCACTTCGCTCGCCTGCCGGTGAAACGACGAGCTCTCCTTCTGCGATGGCCGGTGTTCCTTATCTTCCATTGTCATCACCACGCTTGATTGGCCGGCTGTCGGCCTGCTCTATGTATATGTGCCGCCGGGGCAAATCATGTGCCGGCCGGCTGGGGCCTGTCCCGTCCGCCGGCGGGGCCGCCCGGCCGCTGCCGAGCGGTCCCATGCCCGGTGCCGAGCGTCTCACGACCGCTGTCAAGTTCCCTCCGCCCGCTGCCGAGCGTCCCATGCCGCTGCCGTGCCGTGCGGCTCACGCTCCTCCGTCCCGCTCCCGGATCGCGATCTCGCGGTAGACAGTGGGCTCGCGGCTTTTGGGCAGCCGGACCTCGATCCCGCGGGCGTCCGCGTGAGCAACCGCTTGATCGGGGACGACGGGGCTTGGCAGGCGAACCTCCTGCACCGCGCCGGGGAATTCGATGCGCAGCGAGCCGGCGCTCACGGACAAGCGGAAATCCCGGACGGCCAGCGGCTCTGGGACCGGACAGCGCACGTAGATATGCTGCTGGCTCTCAAACAGCTCGCAGGCGAGGTCGTCTTCCTCATCGGCATGCCGGTCGTGAGCATAGGGCAGCGCATGGCGGAGATAGCCGTGGATGGTCTGCTGCACGAAGCGGTCGATCTCCCCGTGACCGGCGGGCAGCGGCAGCTGCTTGAGCAGCGACCGCTGCAGCTCCTGCCAGCCCCGAAGCGGATAGTTCCCCATGTCGATATCCATTTCCTTTCACCCTTTCGTTGTCGGATCGTGAATCACGCGGCCTGTGCGTCGTCCATTCGGGCGGTTACTTGTCCGTCCGGGAGCGGGACCAGCCGGATTGTCCGCCGATTCCCCTGCTGATGAGCGGCTTGTTCGCAGACGGATAGAGGGGCGTCAGCAGCCCGTGGAGCTGAAACAAAGTGGGCTCGCCGCATTTGGCGCAGTATGCGGCGTTAGGAGCATTCAAGTACGTACAGCCCTTCTTCAGCAAGCCGGGCTCGTCGGAGCAGCGGTTTTGCAGAGGGGCGCCGCAGTCGATGCAGTACTTGTCGGTCTCGCTCGCCTGCTTCGAGCAGCGGATGCAGGACACAGGTTCTTTGGCCACGAGCTATCTCCTTTCTCGCTTGACCCCGCCCGCTACAACGTTTGGGACTGGATGGAGGCGGCGGGATCCAGCTCGGCAATTGGATTATCGACCACGTCGTTATCCCCCAGAGTGGTAACGAACCCAGTCTGGATGTTGGAGCCGAACAGCTGCCCGTTCCCGAAGTTGGATTTGCCGTTCTGGTTCCATCCCGGCTGGGCAATCTCCCCGACGGCGATGACACTTCCTCTGTTCAAAGCATTCACATTAATCGCTCCGGCGGCGAGCGATATGATAACGGCCATTTAGGTTCACCCCCGAGCTGTCGGCGTCTGCCTTGGTCTTCCTTCGCCTCTCCCTCGGCCGTCGGCTGCTTCGTCAGCCGTCTTCTTCCGGCTTCTGGGTGATGCGGATGTTCCGCTCGGCCTGCCGGCCGCAGTCGGTGATGGTGGCGGCGTGGCGGAAAGGCGCATCCACGCCGTCGTCGTCCTGCAGCAGACTGGCTACCCGCGACACCTGGTTACGGCCCAGGGCTTTCCCGAACCCGTAATTGACCTTGCGGGAGCTTCGCCAACCGAGCTGCTTGTTGTCCCCGAGGTCGATCGCCGATCCGTTCATCAGCACGTTCGCATGAATGGACCCAAAATCGATGGCACTTTGCGCGGGCGATCCCGCTTCGGCAAGTGTGATCGCCCGGGTATCCTGCACGGGCATATCGACCATGTCCGCATCCTGCACGAAGCTGACGGCGTTGGTTAGGGTGGAGCTGCTGAGGCTGCCGAAGCCCTGATTCGTCTTGCTGTAGGACGACCAGCCGATCGCCTGGGTGTTGCCGATGAAGATGCCCGACGAGTCCTCCATGTTGTTGACGAACAGCTTGTTGAAGACGACGTACGCCTTTTGCTGGTTCCCGTTCATGCTGCACCTCCTGCCGGAAGAATTACCGAATCCGCCCTGCATGCGGGTGTATGCCCATAGTCTATTCCGTCCGCTCGATCTGTTGCTTGTCATCCTTGCCAAAACTTTTGCCCGGCCCGCCGGCAGTTCTGCCGGAGAGCGGCTGGGATCGGTGGGCTGTGGTATACTGTGTATAGGATAAACAAGAGATAGGAGTCCAGCGGACGGTGCGGGGCGAGAGGATGGGGGACGGAAACGATGAACAACCGGGAAAACGACGGGCTGGAAGAGTTGGACAGCCTGCCTAACGGCGTCAAGCTGAGCTGGGGACTAGGCAAACAGCCCAAGAGAGGGCCAAAGGGAGAATTGAGCGTGGAGCAGATCGTGGAGGCGGCGGTAGCGATTGCGGACCGGGAAGGGCTCGCCGCCGTGTCGATGAGCCGGGTGGCCGGGGCATTGGGATTCACGACGATGTCCCTGTACCGCTACTTGTCCAGCAAGGAGGATCTCCTTGTGCTTATGCAGGATGCTGCAAGTGCCGTCCCGATTCCGCCACAGCGGGAAGAGGCGGACTGGCGGGACGAAATGCGCGAATATGTCCGCGAGACGATCCGGGTGTTCCGGGAGCATCCTTGGTACGGCGATCTGCCGATCACAGGTGTTCCGGTCACGCCTAACGTGCTGCGATTCGTCGAGTGGGGGCTGCGCACGATGAGGGAGTTTCCGCTGAGCGATTACGAAAAAATGTCGATTATTCTCCTGCTCAGCAGCTACGCTCGGTCCTGCGGCATCATCGAACAGGACCTGGGCCGGCTGGTGCGGGAAGGAGGGGATCCGGATTCGTTCAGCGGACTGAGCTATACGGCGGCGCTGAGGCGGCTGGTGGACGCGGACCGGTATCCTTATCTGCATCCGCTCGTCATGTCGGGTGTCTATACCGGAGAGAAGGAGGACGAGAATCCGGTTGGCGACGATATGGAATTCGGCCTGGAGCGGATTTTGGACGGGATCCAGCATTATCTGGACACCAAGCAAGGGAAGGAACCGGCTGCGGAGGAAGAGGGCGGCAATTAGCCTGCGGATCCGGAGGAGCAAGCTTAGCGAAAATTCCGGAGATGCAGGAGCAAGGCTTGGCAAAAGCTTCGCGGAGAAGAGGTAAGGCTTGCGGAAGGCCGCCGAGACGCAGGGGACAAGCTCCGCGGCACTGCCGGAGCGAAGCCGTCCCTCTCTCTTCGCGGGAAGCAAAAAAACAGCGGAACGGCTCAGCCGTTCCGCTGTTTGCTGGTTAAGGGAGCGGGAACTCGCTCGCTGAGCGAGCAGGAGGTGACCGCCGTTCTCTCGGGCAAAGGGTTGCCGGCCACTCTCGTTCAGCGCCGTCCCGCTCTTCTGCGGAAGGCCGCCCACGACCAGACAAGGGCGACGAGCAGAATGGCTGCGCACCAGCCGACCGCCCACCATGCCTGATTATGGATCGGCGTGCCGGTCAGCAGGCCGCGAATGGTCTCGATGACTGGGGTAATCGGCTGCCGGCTCGCCACTCCCTGCAGCCAGCCGGGCATCGTGCTGACCGGGACGAACGCGCTCGACAGATAGGGAAGGAACAGGAGGGCGAACCCGTAGCTGCCCGCGGCCGCCGGGCTGCCCGTCACGAGTCCGATCGCCGCGAACAGCCAGGTGAACGTCAGAATGAACAGCACAATGACGCCAAGAGCCGCGAGCCATTCCCACAGCGAGGCGGTGGGCCGAAAGCCGACCAGGAGGGCGACCCCGATGACGAGGAACGTTGCGAGCAGGTTGCGGGCCAGGCTTGCGACAACATGGCCGGTGATGACGCACACGCTGGAGATCGGCATCGTACGAAACCGATCGATAATGCCGTTCGTCATATCTTGCGTCACATCGACCGCGGTGCTGGAGGAGCCAAAGCCGGCGCACAGCAGGATGATGCCCGGTACGACGTAGTGGACGTATTGGCCGCTCGGATCGATGGCGCCTCCGAATACGTAGGTGAACATCAGCATGAGCAGGATGGGAAGCAGGATGGCCATAATCAGGGCTTCGGGGTTGCGGAGGCTGAGCCGGAGGCTGCGCCCGATGAAGACGGCATTCGTGACGGCCAAGGAAGCGGATTTGGCTGTTTGCTGCGGGCCGGATTGGTGCTGGCGGATGGTCATCATGAGGATCTTCTCTCCTTTTCTTGGGCGGTAAGGGCGACGAACACGTCGTCCAGGCTCGGCTTGCGGATGGCGATCCGCGTATCCGGCGGAACGCTTGCGGCCAGCTCATTCAGCTGCTGCCGGATGTCCTGAAGGCTTCCGTCTGTGGAGAGCGTCCGGATCAGGCTGCCGCGGCCGTCTCGCAGCTCGAGCACCTCGTCGCCGAGACGGGTCTTCAATTCCGAAGCCGTACCGGTGGCCACGATGCGTCCTCCGTCGAGCACCGCGATGGTGTCGGCCAGCTGGTCGGCCTCCTCCAGATATTGGGTGGTCAGGAAGACGGTGACGCCCTGCCGCTTGAGGCTGCGGATCAGGTCCCACAGTGTCCGCCGGCTCATCGTATCGAGCCCGGTCGTCGGTTCGTCCAGGAAGAGGACCGGACGCGGCGTGACCAAGCTGATGGCCAGATCCAGCCTCCGGCGCATGCCGCCGGAATACGTCCGGACGCGTTTGTCTGCCGCCGATTCCAGGTCGAAGCGCGCCAGCAGCTCTTCGGCCCGTGCGCGGGCTTCCGCCCGGGTCAGGCCGCACAGCCGTCCGGCCATCGTCAAGTTCTCTCTGGCTGTCAGCACTTCATCCACCGCTGCGAATTGGCCAGTCAGGCTGATCGACCGCTTCACCATGCTGGCGGCAGCGAGCTCGTGCCCGCATATGCGGACCATGCCTTCGTCCGGCTCAACCAGAGTGGACAGAATGTGAATCAGCGTCGTTTTCCCGGCTCCGTTGGGGCCGAGCAGAGCATAGATGGACCCTTCCGGCACAGCTAGGTCGACACCTTGGAGAACGTCATGCGCGCCGAACCGCTTACGCACGTTTTTCGCTTCAATAGCCAGATTGCTCATTGTCTTCTTCCTTTCGCTTTTTAATTGTATATGTTATAAACAGTATATATTGCACGCAGTTATTCCGCAAGCAAAAAATTGGAATCCTGTCCCAAGGGCAAGAAGCCATTTGTTTAAGTATTATGGATATTAGTGGAATTTGAGCACGGAGGAGCAAAGGAAGCCTTGGTCTGACAAGAAAAATAGAGCGAAGGTATTTCCCTTGCTTCTTGTTCTGCTGGCGGGGTTTCTATTAGCCCGAACGCAAAACGAACCGGCCCCTTTGTCTCTCGGACAAGGGGCCGGTTCGTTTTATATCTGTTGATTCCTGCGGCCTTCACTTGGAGTCGGCGCTTTGCTAGCCGCCGTGAATCGGATCCGCTCGCTTGAACGTCACATGCCGGACCGTGCCGTCCGGTTTGTCGGCGCTGAAGTAAATCGAATAGCCGCCGGACGTGTAGAACAGAACCCAGCCGTCGTCGATCATGCTTTCCTCTTCACTGGCCGGCTTGCCAAGTGCCTTTTTGACCTCCGTGACGGAATAGGCGACGGTCTCGCCATGGACGCCGATGGAGCCCACTGTTCCGTCTGCGCCAAAGTAGTACTGGTAGTCGAACCATTCTTCGTATTCGGTCTGCCGCGTGCCGGTCCGCTGCGGCTCGCCGTAGCCGGCGTGCACCGCTTCCCGCGAGGCGCCTATGCCCAGCGGGATGTCCGGCAGCCTGCCCTGTGCCATCGCGGCGAAGAACGACTCGTCCAGCCGCAGTTTTTTGCTGAGGGGCGTTTCGCTGATCGTAATCGTCTTGGTCGCATTCTCGTATTTGACGAGCTGCCCGAGCTGCTCCGCCACGAACCGGATCGGCACATAGGCATGCCCATCCACATTCAGCACCGTATAATCGGGCTCCAGCTTCGCCTCCTTGCCGTGAATGACGAAGCCGGCCGGAAAGAGATACGCCTGGATCGTTCCCGAGGCATAAGCCGCCGTGGCCGCAGTCAGCCCGACGCCGCACGCCAGGCCGAGGACGAACTTTTTCATCGGTCCTTCACTCCTGTTCCAAGGGATTCTCCTACTAAGACGCCTCCGAAGAGGAATAGGTTGCTCTTCCGGTAGAATATTGGAAACAATCGGGCCGCCAGCCGAATCCGAAATTTATGGTCTTCTCTTGTTGGAAAGCGGTTTCAAACCTATAATAAGAAAACCATATTCTTCCACAAGGAGGCCCTTTCATGACCCGAGCTGTCCGGGGAATCGGTCCGACCTTCGGTTCCCGCAAAAAACGATGGCCCCGAGCCGTCGGCTTTGTCCTGCTCGTCGTTCTCCTGCTGCTGTCCGGCGCGGCGGGCTATCTCTATTGGCTCGTCCACAAAAGCCTGCCGGTCATCCGGGGGGAGCTCGCGCTCGCCGGTCTTGGGCAGCCGGTCAGCGTATGGCGGGACGAAGCCGGTGTGCCGCATATCGAGGCACAGAACGAGCAGGACCTCTACCTGGCGCAGGGCTACGTCACCGCCCAGGACCGGCTGTTCCAGATGGATTTGAGCAGGCGGCAGGCCTCCGGCCGGTTGAGTGAGGTGGTGGGAAAGGGGGCGCTCGAGCGCGACAAGTTTTTCCGTACGTTCGGGCTGCGCCGGGCCGCGGAAGCCTCGCTGGGCGCCTATTCGGTCGCGGCGCGAACGATGCTTGACCGGTATGCACAGGGCGTCAATGCGTACATCCGCCAGGCGAAGGAGACGGGCTCCCTGCCGGTCGAATTCCGGATACTTGGCTACGAGCCTGAGGAGTGGCAGGCGGTGGATTCGCTGACCATCGGCAAGTACATGGCGCACGACCTGTCCGACCATTGGGCCGGGCAGGCGTTCCGCTACCAGCTCGTCCAGCAGGTTTCTGCCGAGAAGGCGCAGTCGCTGTTTCCCTCGTATCCAAAGGACGGCGCTACCATCCTCCAGGCGATCCGGGAGAATCCGCTGGATCTGACGGCGTTCGCGTCCGCGGCACTGCCTCCCGACCCGTTCAACGGCAGCAACAACTGGGTCGTGGCCGGCTCCAAGACGGCGTCCGGCAAGCCGATGCTCGCGAACGACCCGCATCTCGGCCTCGCCACGCCTTCAATCTGGTACGAGACGCATCTGTCCGCGCCCGAGGTCGAGGTGAGCGGCGTCATCTTTGCCGGCGTCCCCGGCATCATACTCGGACACAACCGGGAGATCGCTTGGGGCGTCACCAACCTGGGGCCCGATGTGCAGGATCTATATATCGAGAAGAGGAATCCGGCGAATCCGAACCAGTTCGCCTACATGGGCAAGTGGGAGGATGCCAAGCTGGTTACCGAGGAAATCCGGATCAAGGGGGAGGCTCCGATTTCCTATCCGGTAACCGTCACCCGGCATGGGCCGGTCATCTCGGAATTTGCCGAGGACCAACGGCAGGATACCGTGCTGGCTATGCGCTGGACGGCGCTCGAGCCGACGACGGAGCTGGAGGCGGTGCTGAGATTCGCCAAGGCGCGCAATTGGGAGGAATTCAAAAAAAGCCTGGAGTTCTTTCACGCGCCCGCGCAGAACTTCGTCTTCGCTTCGCGCGACGGTACGATCGCGTACCGCGCGAACGGGCTTATCCCGATCCGCCGGCAAGGGGACGGCCTCCTGCCGGTCCCGGGGTGGACAGACGACTATGAATGGACGGGATATATTCCCTGGGACCAGCTGCCAACGGCGGTTAATCCGCCGCAGGGCTTCATCGCGACGGCGAACAACAAGGTGGTCGGCCCGTCGTATCCGTACCACATCACCGACAGCTGGGCCCAGCCCTACCGCGAGGCGAGAATCCAGCAGGTGCTGGAAGCCCAGCCGGTACTGACGGCCGCCGATCTGCGCCGGCTGCAGCTGGACCGCCGCAATCTCCAGGCGGTGGAGCTGCTGGACGGTCTGCTCGCCAAGGTCAAGGGAAGCCCGGAGCTGCGTCCCGTCGATGCCAAGACGGTCGACCTGCTGCTGCAGTGGAACCGGGAAAACGACCCGGAGCAGGCGGCCCCGCTGGCCTACGAGCTGTGGATGCAGCGGATGAACGACGTCTTGTTCAAGCCGGAGCTGTCGGACGGCATGCTCAAGCTGTTCGTGAACAAGGCGATCGTCAAGGACGAGATCATCCGCAAAGGATTGAAGGGCGAGAAGGAGCCGTGGCTTGATGGCAAAGGCGGCCTGGAAACGGTCGCGCTGCAGGCGCTTCGGCTCGCTGTCGATGATGCGGTCGCTCTCCAGGGACGAGAGCCGTCCCGCTGGCGGTGGGGCAAGTACCACTCGGTCGTGTTCCCGCACCCTTTGAGTGCCGTGAAGCCGCTTGACCTGCTGTTCGACGGCAAGCCGGTTCCGATGGGCGGCGGCCGGGTCACCGTGGGAGCGGCGGGCTGGAATGCCGCGACCGGAGAGGTCAACCACGGAGCGCCCTGGCGGACGGTAATCGACCTGGCCGATCCGGCGCGGGCGGACAATGTGGTCGGCCCCGGCCAATCCGGGCACCGGCTCAGTCCCTGGTACCGGGACCAGGTCAAGAACTGGGCGACCGGTCTGTACCATGTGACCAGCCTTGAGCCGTCCGACTATCGGGCCGCGGGCAACCGGCTCGTGCTGCTGCCCGAGTGAGGGGAGACTCCGCTGCCCGCCGCTTGGCGTCACGGATGCGGGACGCCGTGCGGATAGACGGCCGCAGCCGAATAGGCAGGATAGGCGGGAGCAGCCGCGGTACGGGCCGGTCCAGCCGGATAGGTGGACGCCGACGGCGGAAACGAGGCGGGCATAGACGGATAGATCGGGTAGCCGGGAGCTGCCGCGGACCAGGCCGGATAAGCGGGAAACGCTGAACCGGTCGGTCCAGCCGGATAGGCGGGAGACGCTGCACCGACCAGCGACGCCGGACCCCGGGCCGGATGGGCGGACACCGCCGGAGCCCGGTCCGACTTGCAGTCGGCGGGAGGCCCGATGAACACGGTCTCCTGCAGGGGGGCAAATGCTTCCTTCACTTTTTCCTCGTCGAGGCAGTAAGTATGCGCCAAGATGTTCGCAGGCGTCAGGCGCAGCAGGTCGGAGCCGCCGATGAATTCCGGGACGGGGGCGTCGAAGATGGCGAGCAGATGCGTATCGTCGGCCGTCGCCACCTCATAATGCCACCAGCCCTGCGGAACGTTCGCCACTTGCCCGGGCTCGATGGGGAAGTTGAGCAGCTTCTTGGTGAACGGGTTGACCAGGGAGACAACGGCCGAGCCTGCGATGCAGTAGACGAGCTCCGTCGCATTCTGATGGATATGAGGCTCGACGACGTTCGTTTTGCTGAGGAAGATGTCCAGAAGAGAGACGTTTCCAAGCGTGTTCAGCTGCCCGATGGACAGCATGTTGATGTAGTTGCGGCTGTCCTTCCGGAAAAACTGGTTTTTGCTCAAGTCGAACGTGAACTGTACGGACGGAGAAGTATAGTCCAGGTAGGAGACTGCCATTTTGCTTTCCTGCCTTTCTTCGGTAGCGCTGGGCGAGCGCCGCATGAGACACCTTATGAATCCCGGAGAAAGGGCGTGCGCCTATTTTCGTCCAAGGGAGGCGCCGAACAGCGCAATCTGTAAGAAAAGCCGGCGGCGAATCCGTGCTACGATGGGAGCAGCAACCGGTTCGACATGTTATGCAAAAGCAGCGGGGAGAGAGGGGCGCTGCATAGACGTCATGCGGGAAGGAGGTGTGAGCGATGCCTACAGAGAAACGCGAGAAGAAGACGGCTGCCGGCAGAGTCCTTAAGCCGTCCGGCCCCGAGCAGGTCGCGGCGTATCTGGACAGGCTCGATCATCCCAGGAAGGCGGAGATCGAGGCGGTGCGGCGGCTCATTTTCGAGTCCGACGACCGGCTGGCTGAGAGAATCAAGTGGAACGCCCCCAGCTTTCATCTTGGCGAGGAGGATGTTCTTACTTTTCAGCTGCGGGCAAAGGATTCGTTCCTGCTCGTTCTTCATCGCGGGGCAAAGCGCAAGGAGGCGGTGAGCGGGGAGCGTCTGTTCGAGGATACCACCGGGCTCCTCGAATGGGCAGCCCCGGACCGGGCAACGATCAAGCTTACGGACATGGCGGATGTGGAGGCCAAGCGAGAAACGCTCACAGAAGTGGTCCGCCGATGGATCGAGGCGGTGCAGTCATCGTGAGAGCACGGGTCTTCCCGGTGCGGGCAGGGTGCAACGGATACGAAGGAAAAGGACACAGGAGGAACGAAGATGCAAAAAATTACGACGTTTTTGTGGTTCGATAACCAGGCGGAAGAGGCAATGCAGTTCTATGTCTCCGTATTCAAACAGGGCCGCATTCTGGGCATGTCCCGCCAAGGCGAGCAAGGGGCGGTCATCTCTGGAACGTTCGAGCTTGAGGGCCAGCAGTTCATGGCGCTGAACGGGGGGCCGTACTTCTCTTTCACGCCGGCGATCTCCCTCTTCGTGGACTGCGAGACGCAGCAGGAGGTGGACGATCTGTGGGAGAAGCTGTCCGAGGGCGGGGCCAAGCAAAAATGCGGCTGGCTGACGGACCGCTTCGGGCTGTCCTGGCAGATCATCCCGCGGGCGCTCGGCCAGCTGCTGCAGGACCCGGATCCCGCCCGGGCGGAACGGGTCCGGCTTGCGATGCTCGGCATGGAGAAGATCGACATTGAAGGCCTCCAGCGAGCTCATGCGGGAGAGAGCCCAGTCGGGTAGAGCGGTGAGAACCGCAAGAGGACGCGGCGGGCGGCGATAGTCCGGCAATCGGTCCGAGCGGAGGCGGCTTACGCTGCAGCTCGATAGAGCGGGACACACAGAAATGGCAAAGGAACACGCCGGACGGCGGTTCCTTTTTTTGCATTCGGCGATGCGGGGCGTCGACGGCCAGCCGGCGTGGCCCCGCATCCGGGCCGCACACCTCCAGCGCGAGCGCCGCGCCGTCCGTCAGCCGGTCTGGCTCCGCATCGGAGCCAGCGCGCCTCCCAGCACGAGGCCCGCTCCGACAAGCGCAAGCGTAAGGGGAAGCGCCATAGCTGTACCGACGGCAAGGGTCGTACCGTCGGCCGCGCCTTCCGCGAACAGGCGCCATAGAACGTAGGCTCCGTAGGGAATCTCGACCAGCGCGGCGGTCCATACTCCGGGCGTGTAGCTTCGCGCCAGCACGCTGGCGCCGACGTGCTTGAGCCCGTCGAGCAGGAAGACGGAGACGATGCCGACAAACAGCGGATTCGGCCGTCCGGTGTCGGCGAGGCGGCCCGCGGCGTACGAGGAGGCGAGCAGGAGACAGGCGCCGATCAGCAGGACGGCGATCGCGAACTGCACCGTGAGATGCTTCCCGGGGTTGAACAGGCGCGGGTCCTCCAGGCGGTCCCGGGCGGGCCGGGAACGCACCCACTTCTCCACGGTCATGATTTCCTCTCCGTCATGGAGAAAGAAGGCGGCCGGAAGCAGCCAAATCAGCGCCTCCAGGCTCGGCTGGGCAAACAGGTTCATCCACATGGTCATTTTTCTCCTTTTATATTGAGCACTCACTCAATACTAGTGATAAAAAAGGCCGCGCTTGCGGCCTGCCCTGCGACGGGCAGATTGGCATCGTCCGGCTATGCCTTCGGGGCGCCCTGCAGGCCGTGCAGCAGCAAACGCACGAGCTCGCGGACACTCGCTTCCTCGTCCCAGGCCGCTTCGCCCCTGAACCGGGAATGAAGCAGGAACTGAAGGAGAATGGACGAGGTCAACATGGTCATGGCGGCCTCGCGCGTTACAGGGGACAGCCGCTCACCGGCCGGACCGCTTGCCAGCATGCTTTCCCCGGCCCGGTGGATGGAGCCGATCAGCTGCAGCACCTCCCCGGATACTTCGGGGTCCTGAATCATCTCGGGCGACCAGATCAGCATTAGATAGTCGCTGTGCTCCTTGAGGAACCGCAGGTAGCTGAGACCGTACTCCACGAGCGCATCCTCAAGCTGCAGCTTCTTCAGCCGCTCCTCCTCGCCGGCGATCCGGGGAGCGAACGAGAAGCTGCGCACGAGCTGGAGGAGGAGCTGCCGCTTGTCGCCGAAATGGTAAAAGAGCAGTCCTTCCGCCACGCCGCTTTCCTTGGCGATTTCCTTTGTCGTCGTCGCATGGAAGCCCTGCCGGGAGAACAGCCGCAGCGCCGCTTTGAGAATGTGGTCTTTTTTGGAGAGTTTGCCGTTCGTTTGGCTCAACTGGAGGACGTCCTTTCTCTCGTTGGCTGGTTTAATTTGAGTATTTGCTCAAATTATAGCGGCGCGGAGGAGAAGCCGTCAAGACGAAGGACGGACCGGATTCCGGCGCAGGCGGGATTCCCGCAGCAGAGGCACCATCGCCCCGAGGCCGGCAGCGAAGCAGGCGGCAGCGGCCGCATACACGCCGGGAAGCGTCAAAAGCAGCTTGAGTGAGCCCGCTCCGCTGGCCGCAAGCAGCATGGCGCCAGTCATGAGCAGGGTCCGGATGCCGGTTACCCGGCCGATGTAGGCCTCCTCCGTGTGCTTCATCGTAAGCGTCTTGTTGCCGACGAAGATGGCGGGCTGAAGCAGCGCCGTGATGAACTGGGCGGCCATGGCGAGCGACAGTGTCGGAGCGAGCCCGGTTGCGGATCCAGATGCCGGCCTGCGACAGCAAAAAAGAGAGCAGTGCGGCCCTCGCATACCGATTGTGCAGCAAAAGAGAATAAGGCGATTTCATGGAAACGAGCCTCCTTTATGGATGTCCGTGTCAGCATAAGGCCTCCTGCAAGAGGAGAGTCAGCCGCTGGCTGGGGCTGAATCGGCGGCTTGACACTCCTCTTAGGGGAGACTTTAGACTGGACGAAGAAAGGGGGATTCGCCATGCTGTATACGGTTAAGGAAACGGCGGGCCTGGCCGGCGTCACAATCAAGACGCTGCACCACTACCATAAGCTTGGGCTTCTCGTGCCCCGGGAGACGAGCGAGGCCGGCTATCGGCTGTACGGGAAGGAGGAGCTGGAACGGCTGCAGGAGATTCTCATTTACCGCGAGCTGGAGCTTCCACTCGGCCGGATCAAGGAGCTGCTGGACGGCAAGGGAGACCGCGCCGCCATTTTGGCGGAGCAGGAGGGGCTTCTCCTTGCCCGCCAGCAGCGGCTGGAGGCGATACTGAGCACGCTGCGGGCCTCGCTCGCCAGCGTGAACGCCGGCATATCGCAGGAGCCGCAGGAGCTGTTCCGCGGATTCGCGACGGAGGAGGAATGGCGGGAGGCGCTGCGGGAGCAAAGCGAGCATTTGCAGGAGATGTACGGGTTCGACCTTCTGGAGTCGGAGCCGGCCATAGACGTCCCCGCTATGAACGAGCAGGCGGCGGAAGCTGCGGCCTTCCTCGCGGACATGGCCCGGTCTCTGCGGGAGGGCATCTCCCACGACGATGTGGAGGTGAGGGAGCGGCTGCGCCGGCATTTGCAGGCGCTGGCCGGTTACGGGCAAGCATTCTCGCCAGCGGAGCTGGCCGGTCAGACGCGGTTTTTTTTGCAGGATTCGTTCCATCGACAGATGCTTGAGGACCAGCAGACGGGGCTTGCCTACTACTTGGCCGCGGCGGCGGCAGCGTTCGCGGAGTCTGAGGAATCCAGCGAAAACAGGGATTGACATCCCGGTTTCGGAGCTTTACAATAGCCGGTAACCAAACACTCAAATGTGAGGATTAGAATTAGTAGAAAGGCCGGGACGTTTCAGAGAACCGTTGGGTGGTGCGAAACGGTAACGTCATTCCTTTCGAACTCGTCTATGAACAGCTGCCTGAATGTTGTAGGGTAAGCCGGACTTCCACCGTTACAGGGATAGATGGTGATGGCCATCGAACAGAGCTCATTCCGTCATGGAATGAAGTAGAGTGGTACCGCGGGCGCAACCCCGTCTCTATACGTAGAGACGGGGTTTTTCTGTTGATTAAAGACCGGGTTTAATCAACCCCGCTTCACATATAGATAGGCTAACTACTTCGCGAGGAGGCAATGGAGATGAAACGGAACATCCTTGTTTTTGACACGACGCTGCGCGACGGCGAGCAGGTGCCGGGCGCCAAATTGAACATCCAGCAAAAAGTGGAGATCGCCCAGCAGCTCAAGCGGCTCCAGGTCGATATTATAGAAGCCGGGTTCCCCGCCTCGTCCGCGGGAGATTTTCAGGCTGTTCAAGAGATAGCGCGCACCGTGGGAGATACGGTCTCCGTTACGGCGCTGGCGCGGGCGGTTAAGAGCGACATCGACGCCGTCTACGAAAGCGTCCGGCCGGCGCAGAACCCGCTTATTCATATCGTGCTGGGCACGTCGAACATTCACGTCGAGAAGAAATTCAACCGCTCCAAGGACGCGGTGCTGCAGATGGGAGTCGACGCGGTCCGCTATGCGAAGACGCTGCTGCCTCACGTCCAGTATTCGACGGAGGATGCTTCGCGCTCCGAATTCGAATATCTGTGGTCGACGATCGAAGCGGTCGTCAAAGCCGGGGCCACCATGATCAACATCCCCGATACGGTCGGATATGCGGTTCCCGAAGAGTTCGGCGACCTGATCCGCCGGATCAACGAGCGGCTCAAAAACCTGGACGACCGCGTCATCCTGAGCGTGCACTGCCACAACGACCTCGGCCTGGCCGTCGCGAACACGCTGAGCGCCGTCAAGAACGGGGCCGAGAAGGTCGAGTGCACGATCAACGGTCTCGGCGAGCGGGCGGGCAACGCCTCACTCGAGGAAGTGGTCATGGGGCTGCAGGTCCGCGAGAACTATTACAACAGCCACACCGGCATCAACACCAAGGAGCTGCTGCGCACTTCGCGGCTGGTTAGCCATCTGACCGGACTGGATGTGCAGGTCAACAAGGCGATTACCGGCGAGAATGCGTTCGCCCATTCCTCGGGCATTCACCAGGACGGCCTGCTCAAGGATAAGCAGGTGTACGAGATCATGGCGCCCGAAGAGGTCGGGGCAGACAGTATGGAGCTCATTCTGACGGCCCGGTCCGGCCGCCACGCCTTTCGGAACGCAGTGGAGAAGATGGGCTTCGAAGCGGGGGATCCGGCGGACTTCGAGCAGCTGTTCGAGAAGTTCCTCACGCTCGCGGACGCCAAGAAGGAAGTCTACGACCACGATGTGTTCTACCTCGTCACGCAGCACCGGACGATAAAGGCGGAGGAGAAGCATCTGTATGAGCTGGCCTCCTTCCAGGTCGTGAGCAACGACCTGCATCCGACGGCGACCGTCAGCCTGCGGAAGGGAGCGGAGACGATCACCGGCAGCGCCGTGGGCGACGGCCCGATCGACGCGCTGTACAGTGTCATCCGTACGTTGGTCGGCCTCGACGTCGAGCTCAAGGCTTACAAGATTAACAGCCTGTCCCGCGGCAAGGAAGCGATCGGCCGGGTCAATATCCGGATCGAGTATGAAGGCAAGGTCTATTCGGGCCGCGCGATGGATACGGACATCATCAAGGCGAGCGCCAACGCGTTCCTGAACGGCATCAACGCCGTACTGCTGGATACGGCCAAGGCGGCTGCGGTTTAAGGGCGACTGCCTGGAGTCCACAGAAATCCTGCGAAGGCTGCCCGTTGTGCAAGCAGGCGCCTTGAACAAATCGCAGCACAACGAGCCGGCTCTATGGCAACTGGAGCCGGTTTCGCTTTTCTTTTACCCTCGATTTATGGAATATAGGTTCGCTCCTTCAAGGTCCTTTCCGCTCTGTCGCCTATTCCCGGGTGGAAGGGTATGGAAGGAAAGCGAGCCCGGCCCTTTGTTTGTCTCCGGAAGTATGGTATCATTATTTGTTCTGTCGTCCACAATGAGTGGCGTAAGGCACGCGGCCGCCATGCCGCGCCTAACGTCTATCAAATAAGAGATACCATGTATCCATAAGGAGATCCTATGACATTCGAAGAATTGAAGCTTCACCCCGCTATTTTGAAAGCATTGAAAAAAGAAAACTACAAGAAGCCGACGCCGATCCAAGAGCAGGCGATCCCGAGCGTGCTGGCAGGCCGGGATCTGCTCGGCTGCGCACAGACGGGAACGGGCAAGACGGCCGCGTTCTCGCTGCCGATTCTCCAGCTGCTGACCGAGAAGACGGCCAAGCCCCGTTCGTCTCGCCGGATCCGCTCCCTCATTCTCTCCCCGACCCGGGAGCTGGCTTTGCAGATTGCCGAGAATATCGAGGCGTACAGCCAGTTTCTCGATTTGCGCAGCACGGCCATTGTCGGCGGCGTGTCCCAGAGTGGACAAGAGCGGTCGCTCGCCCAGGGCGTCGATATTCTCATCGCTACCCCAGGCCGGCTCCTCGATCTGATGAGCCAGAAGAAGGTCGACCTGCAGGCGGTCGAGATTCTGGTGCTCGATGAAGCGGACCGCATGCTGGACATGGGCTTCATCCATGACGTGAAGCGGATTATCGCGCAGCTGCCGGCCAAGCGCCAGACGCTGTTCTTTTCGGCGACCATGCCGCCGGAGATTGCCAAGCTCGTCAAGTCGCTGCTGGTCGATCCGGTCAAGGTGGAGATTACCCCGGTCTCGTCGACGGTCGACCGCATCGAGCAGTCGGTCTATCTGGTGGACAAGGCGAACAAGCAAAAGCTGCTGAACCATCTGCTCGCCGATCCGTCCATCGAGTCGGCGCTCATCTTCACTCGCACGAAGCACGGCGCGGACCGCGTCGCACGGGGGCTGAACAAAATCAAGGTCCCGGCGCAGGCGATTCACGGCGACAAGTCGCAGAACGCTCGCCAGAACGCGCTGAACAACTTCAAGAGCGGCGCCACGCGGGTACTGGTGGCAACGGATATCGCCGCCCGGGGCATCGACATCGAGGAGCTGTCGCACGTCATCAACTTCAACCTGCCCAATATTCCGGAGACGTACGTCCACCGGATCGGCCGCACCGGCCGGGCGGGACACAGCGGCGTGGCCATCTCGTTCTGCGAGGAGGAGGAATTGCCGTACCGCAAGGACATCGAGAAGGTGATTGGCAAGAAGATTCCCGAGGTGAAGGACCATCCGTTCCCGATGGGAACGGCTCCGGCCGTCGAGCCGGCCGACAAAGCCCCGCAGGCAGCGCCGGCGAAGCCCGGCAAGGCGAAGCGGGCGCAGAGCGGCCAGGCAGGCGGAGCGCCAAGAGCGAAGCAGGCGCAGGGCGGCCAGGCAGGCGGAGCGCAGAGGGCGAAGCAGGCAGCTGGAGCGGAACGCGCCGGCAGAGCGGGCCGCAGCGGACAAGCGGCGCGCAAGCCCCAGTCTCCCGCTTCGGCCAAGCAGCAGCGTCACGGCCGTCCGGCCGGTCAAGCTCGCTAAGCGGAGCCCGGCCTTACGGCGTCAACCCCATCCTCTTTTGCGAGGATGGGTTTTTTTCATGCCGCGCCGCCCATCCGGCATCGGCCGGCCCTTGTCCTTCCCGCAAGGTCGTCTATAATAAGGAGAAACTATCCGGAATCGAGTTGGGACCTATGGACGACAGACAAAAGCTAAGCATAGAAGCGGCCCGGCTGTATTATCTGTCCGATTACAGCCAGCAGGAGATCGCATCCCGGCTCGGCGTCTCCCGCCCGACCGTCTCGCGGCTGCTCCAGACGGCCAAGGAAAGCGGCTATGTCCGCATCGAAATCGTCGACCCGGCCGAGGATCTGGACACGCTCAGCCACGAGCTCAAGATCAAGTACATGCTCGATACGGTGCTCGTCTGTTCTTCGCCGCTCAACGACTACAGCGAGATCCAAAAGCATATTAGCAAGAGAGCCGCCGAATATCTCCAAGACATCGTGCAGGACAAGGATATTATCGGCGTCACCTGGGGGACGACGATGTATTCCGTCGCCCGCCATCTGCAGCCGAAGCAGGTCAGGGGCGTCGAGGTCGTCCAGCTGAAGGGCGGCGTCAGCCATTCGCACGTGAATACGTATGCGGCAGAGACCGTCAATCTGTTCGCCGAAGCGTTCCATACGGCTGCCCGGCATTTGCCGCTGCCCGTTATTTTCGACAATATTGCCGTCAAGGAAATGGTCGAGAAGGACCGTCATATCCGCCGCATCATCGAGCTCGGCCGCCAGGCGAACATCGCTGTGTTCACCGTCGGGACGGTGAAGGAGGATGCGCTTCTATTCCGGCTCGGCTACTTCTCCAAGGAGGAGCAGGAGCAGCTCCAGCGGACGGGGGCCGGCGATATTTGCTCCCGTTTCTTCGACGCAGAGGGCAACATCTGCAACGAGGAGATCAACAACCGGACGGTGGGCATCGGCCTGTCCGATTTGCGGCTCAAGGAAAAAGCGATCCTCGTTGCCGGAGGCCAGCGCAAAATAGAAGCGATTCGCGCGGCACTAATCGGGCGGTATGCCAACATTCTCGTCACCGACCAGTACACGGCTCAGGCGCTGCTCAGCTGACGCCCCGCTTCCCGCAGCGCAGCGGCCGCCCGCCTTCCCCGGCATCACGCCGGTGCAAAGCAGCCTCCCTCGTTAGATAAGGAACCTGCCATCCGGTGATGGCGGGTTTTTTGCCGTTATAGCGGGGATGTTGGATACACCGGGCTCGATGCTCACTCGCCCCTCCATGCCCCGGCGACATACGGAACTCGCCAACCGTACGTATTGAATAGCGCTTAGGCGTTGCGTTCGTGCGTACGGTCGCTGGGAGCGGTAGTAAGCGGCAGCCGCCGTCTGCGCAAGCGCTTCCAAAGAATACCGGCGGACTCCTTCATTTACCTGAACATAATTTCATATGCGATTTTACATTTGTTCATACGCATGCTATGATAGCGGGGAAGACGCAAGCGCAAGCTGCACTAAAATGGGTAAGAAAAAGGCATAGTATATAAGAAAAAGAAATGCACGTAGCCCGGACGGGGAGAAGCTGCTTCTCCGGGCCGTTCGTGGAGGAAGGGGAACTTAAGATGAATATTGCCGGCATGATTGATCATACGCTGCTGAAGGCAGACGCTGTCGAGGCGGAGGTTGCCAAGCTTACGGACGAGGCGAAGACGTACAAGTTCGCTTCGGTCTGCGTGAATCCGACCTGGGTCGCCTTCTGCGCCGAGCAGCTGGCAGGGACCGCAGTGAAGGTTTGCACTGTCATCGGTTTCCCTCTAGGGGCCACAACACCGGAAGTCAAAGCGTTCGAGACGGAGAATGCGATCCGAAACGGCGCCACCGAGGTCGACATGGTGGTGAATATCGGGGCGCTGAAGGACGGCCGGGACGAGCTCGTCGAACGCGATATCCGGGCTGTCGTCGAAGCTGCTTCGGGTAAGGCACTCGTAAAGGTGATTATTGAATCCTGCCTTCTGACGAACGAGGAAAAGGTGCGCGCATGCGAGCTGGCGGTCAAGGCCGGTGCCGACTTCGTCAAAACCTCTACAGGCTTCTCGACGGGAGGCGCCACAGCGGAGGACGTCGCTCTTATGCGCAAGACGGTCGGCGACAAGGCCGGCGTCAAGGCGTCCGGTGGCGTACGCAGCCTGGAGGATGTCAAACGGATGATTGAGGCGGGAGCAACCCGCATCGGCGCCAGCTCCGGCGTCAAGATCATGCAGGGCGGCCAGGCGGCCGGATCTTATTAATCTTCATTATTTGAGGAGGAATCCGTCAATGAAAGAGCAGCTGATTCAAGAAGCCCTCGAAGCACGCAAGAATGCCTACACGCCGTATTCGAAGTTCCAGGTAGGCGCGGCTCTCTCGAGCGGCGGCAAGATCTACCGGGGCTGCAATATCGAGAACGCCTCGTACGGGCTTACGAACTGCGCCGAACGGACGGCGGTATTCAAGGCGGTGTCCGAGGGCAACAAGAAGATCGAAGCGATCGCGGTCGTAGCGGATACGGACGGCCCGGTCTCCCCGTGCGGGGCGTGCCGGCAGGTGCTGGCCGAGTTTTGCGACAGGGACACCAAGATCTATCTGACGAATCTGCACGGCAAGACCGAGGAATGGACGATAGCCGAGCTGCTCCCGGGCGCTTTCGCGGCTGGGGATATGAGTAAAACGATCGAGTAATTCGAACAGGAAGAAAGACTCGCAAGACCTTTCTTCCTGTGTACGCATTGAAAGCGCTTAATAGAAGGCATACTAAACTAATGCACACCATGGAGGAAGAACATCATGAACTATTTGGTAGCCATTCTGGGCATCTTGGTCGTCTTCGGCCTGACCTATGCGGCGAGCAACGACCGGAAGAGCATCCGCTACCGCCCGCTTGTGGTGATGGTCCTGCTGCAGGCACTGCTGGCGTTTGCCCTGCTCCATACAGGGATAGGAGAGTTTCTTATCGGCGGGTTCGCCTCCGTGTTCGAACGGCTGCTCGCTTACGCGCAGGAGGGCATTAACTTCGTCTTCGGCGGCATCGCCAACGAAGGACAAGCCCCGTTCTTCCTGAACGTTTTGCTGCCGATCGTCTTTATCTCCGCCTTGATCGGCATTCTGCAGTATTCCAAGATTCTGCCGTTCATCATCCGGTATATCGGCCTGGTGCTCAGCAAGATCAACGGAATGGGCAAGCTGGAGTCTTATAATGCGGTCGCCTCCGCGATCCTGGGGCAGTCGGAGGTTTTCATCTCCGTCAAGAAGCAGATCGGGCTGCTGCCGAAGCAGCGTCTGTATACGCTGTGCGCGTCCGCCATGTCGACGGTTTCCATGTCGATCGTCGGTGCCTATATGACGATGATCAATCCCCGGTACGTCGTGACCGCCCTCGTGCTCAACCTGTTCGGCGGCTTCATCATCGCTTCGATCATTAATCCGTATACTGTCTCCAAGGAAGAGGACATCCTGGAAGTGCAGGAAGAAGAGAAACAATCGTTCTTCGAAATGCTGGGCGAGTACATTATGGACGGCTTCAAGGTCGCCATTACGGTAGCGGCGATGCTGATCGGCTTCGTGGCGCTGATCGCAGTCATCAACGGCATCTTCAGCGGCATCATCGGCATCTCGTTCCAGGAGCTGCTCGGCTACCTGTTCGCTCCGTTCGCGTTCCTGATGGGTGTGCCGTGGAGCGAAGCGGTACCGGCAGGCAGCATTATGGCCACCAAGATGGTCGCCAACGAGTTCGTGGCAATGCTGGATCTCGGCAAGCTCACGGACCTCTCCGCCCGTACGGTCGGGATCATCTCGGTCTTCCTCGTCTCGTTCGCGAACTTCTCCTCGATCGGCATTATCGCCGGCGCGGTGAAGGGGCTGCATGAAAAGCAGGGCAATGTCGTCGCCCGGTTTGGGTTAAAATTGCTGTACGGGGCTACGCTCGTCAGCGTCCTGTCGGCAACGATCGCCGGTCTGTTCCTGTAAGACGACGCGAATCGGTAGGAGCAAGCCCGTTCCAAAGCAAGAACCTGACGGCTTTCCGAAGATAAAGGTAGAGGAGTGGCTGGAGCATGGCACAGTTTAATCGAATTCACCTGGTCGTTCTGGACTCGGTCGGCATTGGGGAAGCGCCCGACGCCGCCCAGTTCGACGATTACGATGTAGATACGCTAGGGCATATCGCCCGTGAGCGTGGCGGACTCCGCATGCCGAATATGAGTAAGCTCGGCCTGTCCAATATCCGCGAGATCGAGGGCGTCGCCAAGGCGGAGCGTCCGCTCGCCTATTACACCAAGATGCAGGAGGCGTCTCGAGGCAAAGACACGATGACCGGCCACTGGGAGATCATGGGGCTCTATATCGATACGCCGTTCCGGGTGTTCCCGGACGGCTTCCCGCAGGAGCTTATTGCCCGCATCGAAGAGAAAACGGGACGGCGGGTGATCGGCAACAAACCGGCGAGCGGCACCGAGATCATCAAGGAGCTCGGCGAGGAGCATATGAAAACGGGCGCTCTCATCGTCTACACCTCGGCGGATTCCGTGCTGCAGATCGCCGCGCATGAGGACGTCGTGCCGCTGGACGAGCTTTACCGGATCTGCGAGTTTTGCCGAGAGATTACGCTGGAGGACCCCTATATGCTCGGACGCATCATCGCACGTCCGTTCGTCGGGGAGCCGGGGAACTTCACCCGGACGGCGAACCGGCACGATTATGCGCTCAAGCCGTTCGGTCCGACGACGATGAATGCGCTCAAGGACGCGGGCTTCGATGTCATCGCGCTCGGCAAGATTTCCGATATCTATGACGGCGAAGGGGTGACCCGGGCCATTCGGACCCAATCGAATATGGACGGAATGGACAAACTGGTCAATGTGCTGGACGAACCATTCAACGGGCTCAGCTTCTTGAACCTCGTCGATTTCGACGCGTTGTACGGCCATCGCCGCGATCCGCAAGGGTACGGGCAGGCGCTCGAGGACTACGATGCCCGTCTGCCGGAGGTGTTCGAGCGGATGACAGAGGACGATCTGCTGATCGTCACTGCGGATCACGGCAACGACCCGACATACCGGGGAACCGACCACACCCGCGAATACGTACCGCTGCTCGTTTATTCGCCGCGGTTCCATGGCGGCGGCCGGGAGCTGCCTTTGCGCCGGACGTTCGCGGATATCGGGGCGACCGTGGCGGACAATTTTGGCGTGAAGATGCCGGAGCACGGCACCAGCTTTTTGGCGGAACTGAAGTAACCAGCGAGCGAACAAGAACCGGGAGGTAATACGATGAGCACACATATTGGAGCCAAACAGGGCGACATCGCCGAGACGATTCTGATGCCGGGGGATCCGCTGCGGGCAAAGTATATTGCGGAAACGTATCTCGAGGACGTCGTCTGCTACAACCAGGTCCGGGGCATGCTCGGCTTCACTGGCACCTACAAGGGCAAGCGGGTATCGGTACAAGGCTCGGGCATGGGCATTCCGTCCATCGGCATCTACGTGAACGAGCTGATCTCCGAATACGGAGTCAAGAATCTGTTTCGCGTAGGCACCTGCGGCGCCATGCAGCAGCATATCCGGGTTCGCGATGTCATTCTCGCCCAGGCGTCCTGTACCGATTCGAGCATGAATCGCCACACGTTCGGCGGCTACGATTTCTCGCCGATCGCCAGCTTCCCGCTTCTGAAGGCGGCCTATGAGCGGGGGACGGACAAGGGTCTGCGCCTGCATGTCGGCAACGTCTTCAGCTCGGATATTTTCTACCGCGACGACAAATCGGTCGTGCAGAAGCTGATGGATTACGGTGTGCTCGGTGTCGAGATGGAGACGACGGCGCTGTATACGCTCGCCGCCAAGTTCGGCGTGAACGCCCTGACGATTCTGACCGTCAGCGATCATCTGCTGACCGGCGAGGAGACGACGGCGGAGGAACGGCAGACTACGTTCTCCGATATGATGGAAGTGGCGCTGGAGACGGCGATATCCCTGTAACGATGAGAGAGCCGGGCCTGGCCTTTCGGCTCCTGAATAGATGAGTAAGGAGATGCTTGACGATGAGAATGGTGGATCTGATTGAGAAGAAGCGCGACGGCGGAGAACTGACAACCGAAGAGATCAACTTTATCATAGAAGGCTACACGAAGGACGATATTCCGGATTACCAGATGAGCGCCTTGGCGATGGCGATTTTCTTCCGAGATATGACGGAGCGGGAGCGGGCTGATTTGACGATGGCGATGGTGAACTCGGGAGAGACGATCGACCTGTCTGCCATCGAGGGCGTTAAGGTAGACAAACACTCCACCGGCGGTGTCGGCGATACGACGACGCTCGTGCTGGCGCCGCTCGTAGCCGCGTTGGATATTCCGGTCGCCAAGATGTCGGGACGCGGACTCGGCCATACGGGCGGCACGATCGACAAGCTTGAGGCGATCCCTGGCTTCCATGTCGAGATCAGCAAGGAGCAGTTCGTCGATCTGGTGAATCGTCACAAAATCGCAGTCATCGGCCAGACGGGCAACCTGACGCCGGCGGACAAGAAGCTGTACGGGCTGCGCGACGTCACCGCAACCGTCAACTCGATTCCGCTCATCGCCAGCTCCATCATGAGCAAGAAGATCGCGGCGGGCTCCGACGCGATTGTGCTGGACGTCAAGACGGGCGCCGGCGCTTTCATGAAGACGCCGGAGGATGCGAGAGAGCTGGCCCAGGCGATGGTGCGTATCGGCAACAACGTCGGCCGCAAAACGATGGCGGTCATCTCCGATATGAGCCAGCCGCTCGGCTTCGCGATCGGCAACGCGCTCGAGGTGAAGGAAGCGATCGACACGCTGCGCGGCCATGGGCCCAAGGATCTCGAGGAACTCTGCCTCGCCCTCGGCCGGCAGATGGTGTTCCTCGCGAACAAAGCCTCCTCGCTCGAGGAAGCGGAGGCCAAGCTGAAGGAAGTGATCCGCAATGGCAAGGCGCTTGAGAAGTTCAAGGAATTCCTCGCGGATCAGGGAGGAGACCCGTCGGTCGTCGATCAGCCCGAGAAGCTGCCGCAGGCCAAGTTCCAGATCGAAGTGCCGGCCAAGGAAGACGGCGTCGTCGCCGAGATTGTAGCCGACGAGATCGGCACCGCGGCCATGTGGCTCGGCGCCGGACGGGCGACGAAGGACTCCCAGATCGACCTCGCGGTCGGCCTCATGCTGAACAAGAAGATCGGGGACACCGTCAAAGCCGGCGAGTCTCTGGTCACCATCCATACGAATCGGGAGCAGGTGGACGACGTCATGGAGAAGATCTATGCGAACATCCGCATCGCCGACCGGGCGGAAGCTCCCGTGCTGGTGCACGACATCGTAACCGAGTAGTCCGCGGTCCGCTTGCTGTGCCGCGCTCGCAAGACCCAGCCGGGCGGTACGGCTCCTGCCGCCCTGCCCGGCTGTTTTAATATTGGACGCGGCCGTGTCAACGGCCGCGTTTTTGCCGTTTGTCGGGTCGCATAGCGGAGAAGCGTGCGGTCCGAAACGTTGACAAACGCCTAGCGTTCTTCCAAACTTAACCATGTGGTGGTTAGACAGTGTGGGCGGCGCATCGCCATCCGGCAAACCAAGTGGGCGTTTCTTAGATTGCCTGGTAGCATCGCCCGCCGGCATTGCACGTTCCCTCACAAGGAGGCAAGGAATGGAGAACCAAGAACAAAAGCAAGGTCAAGCGCATGCGCAAGGACATAGGCAAGAGCAAAAGCAGCAGCACGGGCAAGAGCGGGACCCTGCGAAGGGAAGCCTGGAACGGACGACGGTGCGGTATTTTCTCAAGCTGCTTCGGACAACGGGCATCCCCAAGCTGGTGCTGGGCGCAGCAGCGCTCTTAAGCGTGATCGCGTCGCTCACGGGTCTGGTCGTTCCACTGATGACCGGCGGCTTGATCGACAGCTTCAAGGCGGAGACGCTGCAGGGAAAGACCATCGCCCTCTTGGCGGCCGTGTTCATTCTGCAGGCCGTCGCGAGCGGCGTCTCCTACTACATGCTCGCTTACACCGGCACCAAAACCGTGAACAAGCTGCGCAAGCGGCTGTGGAACAAGGTGCTGACGCTGCCGGTTTCCTTCTTTGACCAGAATCGGTCGACGGATACGATGAGCCGGATCACGAACGATACGAACGAGATCAAATCGCTCATTACCGATCACTTGATTGCCTTCTGTACCAACCTGCTGACAGTCGTCGGTGCGGTTGCGATTCTCTTTTACCTGGACTGGCAGATGACGCTCATCATCCTGCTCGCCATTGCGGTGGGCTTCGGCATCATGATGCCGATCGGTGGCAAAATGTACAAAATCTCGCTGGGTACGCAGCGCCAGCTGGCTAATCTGGCCACTTTGCTTTCACAGGTCATCGGCGAAATCCGGCTCGTCAAGGCTTCGAACGCCGAACGCCGCGAGCAGGAAGGCGGGTTCGAAAGAATGGACAGCCTCTACCGGTTCGGCATGAAGGAGGCCAAGGTGAACGCGGTGCTTTTCCCGCTCATGTCGACGGTCATGATTGCTCTGCTCGTCGTCATCATCGGGTACGGAGGTGTCCGCGTCGCATCCGGGGCGCTGAGCGCCGGAGAGCTCGTTTCGTTCATTCTGCTGCTGTTTCAGATCATGCTCCCGTTCAGCCAGTTTGCGACCTTTTACTCCCAGCTGCAAAAGGTGATGGGCGCCACCGAGCGGCTCCGTCTTCTGCTGGAGCACGAGCCCGAGAGCGGTGCGGACGGGCTGGCCGTGCCCGTCGGACAGCGGGATATCGTCTTTCGGGATGTCGCGTTCGCTTACCAGCAGGGCGAGCCGGTGCTTCGCGGGGTGAGCTTCACCATTCCGGCGAACCGGGTGACCGCCCTCGTTGGCCCGAGCGGCAGCGGGAAGACGACGATCTTTTCCCTGCTCGAGCGCTTCTACACGCCGGACAGCGGGACTATCTCCTTCGGCGAAGAGCCGGTAAGCCGCTATTCGCTTTCGTCGTGGAGGAAGAAGTTCGGCTATGTCTCCCAGGAAAGCTCGCTCATGTCCGGTACGATCCGGGACAATCTCGTCTACGGCCGGGACGACGAGGTGACGGACGCCGAGCTTACCGAAGCGGCACGGCTCGCTTATGCGCAGACGTTCATCGAAGCGCTCCCCCGCCGGTACGAGATGGAGGTCGGAGAGCGCGGCATCCAGCTGTCCGGCGGCCAGCGCCAGCGAATTGCGATCGCCCGGGCACTCCTTCGCAATCCCGACCTGCTGCTGCTGGACGAAGCGACGGCAAGCCTCGACAGCGATTCCGAGCATGAGGTGCAGAAGGCACTCCAGCATTTGATGCAGGAGAGGACGACGGTCGTCATTGCGCATCGGCTGTCCACCGTCGTGCAGGCCGACCAGATTCTCGTGCTCGAGAACGGCCGGATTACCGGCAGCGGCACGCACGAGGAACTGCTGTACGAGCATTCGTCCTACACCGAGTGGGCCCGCAAGCAGTTTCAGTTGGGCGAATAACGAGCGGTCTGTCCAAAACCTCGAATAAACGTGAGGCTTCTCCGTAAGCCAAAGAAAAAGAATGGACCGGCTGGGTCCATTCTTTTTTCATTCCTTATGAAGTTGTTAGTAGAGTAGGCGGGGCATTTCTTATCCGCTTTTTCCTCTTGAAAAATCGTTTCCTGGCCGCCTGAGTCCGGCATGACGATCTGCGGAAAATTCGCTTTTAGCAGCTTTTCCAGATCCCCTATCGTAACCGGCTTGGCATGCTTCATAAGCTCATTATGCGAGTTCTACCGCTAACTGGGAAAAGGTCATCTGGGCAATCGAATTTCTCCCGCTCAAGCGAAGAAGACCCGTGCCCAAGCATGCCAATAATGAAGTCCACATGAACGCTTCCCCAGCCGTGAAGTTTGGACCTAGTATGGTCTGGGTCTTACCACCTTATTCCCAAATCGAAACCTGAGGAAGGAAGCCATCCCCCTTCTTTATGATGCCAGTCCTTGCTCGGCAAGTTTAGCTGACCGTCTACTGCATCGCCAACCAGCCGGCCTTCCAGATGCCCTGCTTGCTTTTGTGTAAGCGGAAGAACTTCGTTTCCTGTGGATCCGGCTGCGCTCCGGCGGGCGTGGGCGGCTTCATCACGATGACTGCCTCGCTGTCGTCGATCTGCTCAGTCAGTTGATGTTCCCGTTTCAGGTTGTTCCAGAATTCCCGCGTCCGCTGCAGCTCCTCCGGTTGAGCGGCCGAACTCGCAAGAAACTCGTCGCGGGCTGGAATTTCTTGGCCGTCATCCTTGCTTAGCAGAGCGTAAATCGTTTCCCGGTCCCCATCCATCGACGCTTGAACGTAAATGAGGAAGACCTCCAGCGGGGACAAATCCCGCAGATCCTCATCGTCCTCGGTCTGTCTGAAGGAGTTGTAGCGTTCAAAGACGTCGCGAGGCATAAGCCACTTGGGATCCGCTGGCTTGAACCAACCCCCCGGGGGCTCTCCTGGTGAGACGGTCGCGACCGCAGGCGGGGCGGGAAGACCGCCGCTTCCTCCTCTCCACAGCAGTCCTCCCACCACGAAGATAAGCAGGCAGCAGCTGAAGGACGCCCAGAGAAGGCTGGTCCGCTTGGCGGTATCCCTGCGTCCGTGTACCCGCTCTTCGATGCTTTTGAGCATGGCCGGAGTCGGGCGGGGAGGCGCCGCCACGGGGTCCCGCTTCAGCTCGTCGTACCAGCCCGGACGTTTGTCTAACATAACAACCCCTCCTTTGCAAGCTTTTCCGCCAGGCCGCGGCGGGCGCGGTGCAGCCTCGACTTGACGGTTCCTTCCGATACGTTTAGCAGGGACGCGATTTCCCCGATCGACAGCTCGTGCCGGGCGTCCAGAATTAGCACTTCTCGGTAATGGCGGGGCAGGGCCATCGCGTATTTCCAGACCTCGCTCGCCAATTCCTGCTCCATGTACTCGGCTTCCGCGGACGGTGCGCTGCCGCCGAACCGCACCGAAGGCGACAGGATAACCCGCCGGAAGAAGGCGGAGCGCTGTTCCGTGTAGGCCGTATTCCGGGCAATTCGGAGCAGCCAGGTTTTCACGGAAGCTTCTCCCCGGAACGTGTGAAGCGATTGGAACGCCTTCACGAACACGTCCTGAGCAATGTCGCTGGAGAGGCTGTAGTCTTTGGTAATCAAATAGGCATAGTTCCAGACATCGTTCCAGTAGGTGAGGGTCAAGTCCTCAATGACGGCCGCATCCGGCTGTCCGATATACCGGAGATACTCTTCATTCATGGGTTCACCTCTTTGGTAAATAGACTAAACAGCAGGCAAAAGGTTCCCGAAATGCAAAAAAAACAGGCAAAAAGTCAGCCTGAACGCTCCTGGCAGGCGTCAGGCCGGCTTTTTGCGCAGTCGCTTGGTTTGCTAAGAGAGGCGGTTCGGCCGGAACGAGGTCGCCGCATGGGAAGGGGAAGAGAGAAGTAGGAAGCCCCCCGCATATCGCCAAGCCTCTCCCGCATAGGATGCGAAGAGCGGCAGGCGCCGCCTGTCGAGGACGGCCGCCGGCCGTCCTGCCAAGAGAGAGGAGGATCGCTTATGATCGTCATTTCCGGCTCGCAGCCGTTCGACCCGGCGGGGCTGCCGGAGGAGGAGCTGAGCTTGTACCGGCTGAAGGACCAAAGCCCCGTCCGGTATCAGTACAGCTCGGTAGGCGAGCTTCGCTTCGAGCTGGGGATGCGTGCGGCCATTCAGCAGGCGGCGCGCGACCTGAACGCGAGCGGGGCGGCGTTTGCCACCTTTCGGACCTCGCGGTGCAATCCGGCCTATTGGGAGAGAACGCCCGAGGGAGCATTCCGGCTGAGAAGCGATGTGACGCCGGCGGACGGTATCCGGGATATTTTCCGGAACGGACACTTGTATGCCTTCGAATGCGCCACGGCCATGGTTATCTGCCTGTACCGTGGCGCCCTCGCGCAGATGGGGGATGAGGCGTTCAACAGACATTTTGCCGATCTGGAGCTCTACGACTGGCATTACGACAGCGATCTCCGGCTGACGACGCTGCCGGAACGGAAGGAAGCTTACCCGGGCGACATACTCTATTTCGTCAATCCGGACGTCTCGCCGGCGACCCCGTGGTGGCAGGGAGAGAATGGGATCCTGCTGGATGCCGATCTGTACTACGGTCATGGCGTAGGAATCAAATCTGCGCAGGGGATCATCGACAGTCTGAACAAGCACCGCAGGCCGAACAGCAGCCAATCGGCGTATCTCAAGGATCAGGTCTCGTTCCCCGATTATACCTATTTGTACGGGCTGTCGACCGGTGCCGGCCCGGGCTCGGGCCCCTCGCCGCGCTCTTGGATGCAGGCAAGGCGGGGGTGGGCGGCCGCGCAAATCGGAAGCAGGGGTCTTCTTCAGCTGGGGTGATATGCGAGGCCGAACGGTCGGTCGGTCTCGTCCCGCACCGCCTTCTTCGGGCATATCATGCTCATACATCCCCGCCACTCGGCGCCATAGTGCCGAACCTCCTGCGCAGCGGACAAGCCAGGTCCGTAAGAACCCTCCTGTAGCAGTGGACAAGCCCGATCCTGGACCCCGAGGGAAACGCTGGTCCGCTGTCAATAAAAAAGGGCTCATTGGATTCTCATGGAATTCTCAGAAACGGGCCCAAAGTCCCGGCCTTCCTGTGCTGGGCTATTTGGCGCCAAATGCTTCCAGGTTTCGCTCTGGTATACTCGGTTCAGGTCATTCGCCTATACCCTAAACCGAGGAGGAAGTTTTCATGCAAACCAAAACCAACCTTTCGAAGCTGCTGCTCGGCATCGGGCTGAGCACGGCGGTCCTGTTCGGAGGAAGCACAGCCATTACCGCGCAGCCCGCGCATGCGGCACAAGCAACCGTTTCTGCCAAGGCAACCGGGACTAGCGTTGTCAATACAGCCAAACGTTATATGGGAGTTCCGTACAAATGGGGCGCCAAGTCGGGCATTACCAGCGCCTTCGACTGCTCGTCCTTCGTACAGTACGTTTATAAAAAGAACGGCGTTCAGCTGCCGCGTACCGTGAAGCCTCAGGCGAAGCACGGCAAATTCGTCGCCAAGAAGAATTTGAAGGCCGGCGACCTCGTCTTCTTCTACTCCCCGATGCACCATGTCGGGATCTATATTGGAAACGGCAAGTTCATCCACACCTATGGCAAGCCGGGTGTGACTATCTCGGATCTGAACTCCGGCTGGTGGAGCAAGTACTACAACACGGCCCGCCGCATTCTTTAATCGACGATAGTTGTCCGGCTGGGTCCGGCAAGTTTTCCGCAGCAGCCAGCTAAGCCGCTCTGCCCGCAAGGGCCGGGCGGCTTTGTCGTTTCTTACGGGCTGCCTGCGTCTGTCAAGGGGAAGAACCTCATCGAATTCTCATCGAACTCTCAGAATCGGCTGCGGTGCCTGCTCAGGCGGGGGATCGCAGCTCGGCCGGCAATTGGTGGGAGGATTCGCTCTGGTATACTTGGGGTATGGCAAACGCCAAACCCATTCCAACCGAGGAGGATGACAGATGAAACCTAACCAATGGACAAAACGACTTTCCAGCATCGGGCTCGGCGCGGCTCTTCTGTTCACCGGCGCAGCGTGGGGCACAGCCGCTCCCGCTCAGGCCGCCGCTCAATCGGCAGGAACGGCACAGGCGGACCAAGTGATCGCGACCGCCCGCTCGTTCATGGGCGTGCCGTATCAATTCGGAGCTAAAGCGGGCGATACGAGCCATTTCGATTGTTCCTCGTTCGTCCAGTATGTATACGGAAAGCACGGCGTGTCTCTCCCGCGAACCGTCAAGCCTCAGGCGGCACTCGGAACGCCCGTCGCCAAGAGCGACCTGAAGCCGGGGGACCTCGTGTTCTTCTACTCGCCGATGCATCATGTCGGCATCTATATCGGAGGCGGCAAGTTCATCCACACGTACGGCGAGCCCGGCGTCACCATCTCGGATCTCGAGTCCGGCTGGTGGGCGGAGCATTACAACACCGCACGCCGTCTATAATAAGTCGGAAGCCGGCAATCGTCTCCCCGAAGAGTCCTTCGGGGATTTTTTGTATGCGTGCCGGCTGGCAGCAGTTCCCATCGCTAAACCGTCCGCGATCGTCGGATACTAACAAAACAGCGACAGTGAGCGGACCGGAGGCGAGTGTGGTGAAACCGAGAATTCTGGTGATCGAGGACGAAACAAAAATCGCCCGCGTGCTCGTGCTCGAGCTGACGCACGAGCAGTACGAGACGGACACGGCCGAGACCGGAAGAGAAGGGCTGGATAAGGCGATGCATGCCAAATGGGACCTCATCCTGCTCGATGTCATGCTGCCCGAGATGAACGGGTTGGAGGTGCTCAGGAGGCTGCGCCAGTCGGGCTCCCGCATCCCGGTCATCCTGCTGACCGCCCGGGACTCGACGCCGGACGTGGTGGCGGGCCTCGACCTCGGAGCGAACGATTACATTACGAAGCCGTTCGAGATCGAGGAGCTGCTTGCGCGCATCCGGGCGGTTCTCCGGATGAAGGAGACGGAACGGAGCGCCCCGGAGGAGCTTGCGGCGGACGGGCTGGTCGTTCATCCGGAATCGCGGGAAGTGATCCGGGGAGGCACCCGGATCGAGCTGACTCCCAAGGAATACGACCTCCTGCTCTACCTCTTAAAGAACAAGAACAAGGCGCTCAGCCGGGACGAGATTATCCGGGAGGTATGGGGCTTCGATTTTGTCGGCGATACGAACCTGGTCGACGTCTACATCCGCTACCTCCGCAAAAAGATGGACTACGGCTTTGGCTGCCCGCTCATACAGACGGTACGCGGGGTCGGCTACAGCCTGAGGGAGACAGACAATGAAGCTGAAGCATAAGATCATGCTCCTGCTTTCGTTTTGGCTGCTGTGCATCTCGCTTCTTGCTAATCTGGCCGTGTATACGCTGTTCCTCCGGATCGCCACCAAGAACGAGAAGGAAACGATGACGACCAAGGCTGAAAAAATCGTGACCGAGCTGACCCCCGAACAGCTGCTCGGGCCGGGCCAGGAATCGTACCTAAGCCTATATTTGACCGACCATTCCGTTATCCGTACCGTGGATCGGCAGGGGCAGATCCGCAATACGGTGGCGGATACGGCGCACGATCTTAGCGTCCCTCCCAAATTTACCGAAGCCTACGAAACGTCGCTTACTAAAACCAACAGCGTCCGGGTGCTGACCATCCGGCAGCCCATCTATGCAAACCAAATGCCCGTGGGCACGCTCGAGCTGTCAGAATCGCTCGAATCGCTCGAGGGCAACATCCAGCTCATCCTGTTCGTTCTTCTCTCGTCCACGGCCGCCGCCGTCGTCCTGTCCGCGATGACGGGCTTCCTGCTGTCCCGGGTCATTCTCAAGCCTCTCGGCAAGCTCATCGCCGCCATGGAGGAGATCGAATCGAGCCCGAATCTGCAATTCGAGCCGATCCCCTATCCGAACCGTTCCAAGGATGAGCTGTACAAGATGACGGCCGCCTTCAACCGGATGATCGAGCGGATCGACCGCAGCTTCGAACAGCAGAGCCGGTTCGTCTCAGACGCCTCGCACGAGCTGAAGACGACGCTGACGATCATCGAGAGCTATGCGAGCATCCTCAAGCGGTGGGGGCTGACCGACCGGGAGGTCGAGGTCGAGGCGATCGACACGATCTATGAGGAAGCGATCCGGATGAAGCGGATGACCCAGCAGCTGCTGGATCTGTCGGCGATTCAGAAGACGCGCGGCGACCTTAATCTCCAGCAGGTCGATCTTCTCCAGCTGAGCCGCAAGGTGGCGCGGACCGTGAGCAAGCTGCATGTCCGTGACGTCGTCGTCGACGCGCCAGGCGACGAGCTGCGCATCTGCGCAGACCCGGGCAAGATCAAGCAGCTTCTTCTTATTCTGCTTGATAATGCACAGAAGTACAGCAGGCGGCAGATCGATCTGTCCGTGCGGGACGAAGGGGACTTCGTCAAACTGGGCATCCGCGATTACGGCATCGGCATTCCGAAGGAGGAGCAGCCGTATATCTTCGACCGGTTCTACCGGGTCGACAAGGCCCGCCAACGTAAGACGGGAGGCTCTGGGCTGGGCCTCGCGATCGCCCAGGAGATCGTCAGCGAGCATGAGGGTGGCATCGCCGTGGAGAGCGAGGAAGGCAAGGGGACGCTGATCACCGTCACTCTTCCGAAGGAAGGGCCGAGGAGCCGGAAGAGCTCGCCAGGCGCATCCGCTCCGAAGCCATCCCAAGCGCCGGACGCCCGGAACGGCTAGGCCCGCCGGGCGCGGGCAGCCGAATTTAGGAAGAAGCACTCTTTTCCAGATCCAAGATTTGGACTAAAATGGAGACCTGGAAGTATAAGGAGGTAGATTCTTCTGTTCGGAATAGCACTTTTTCTCTTTTTGGCTTGTGTGCTGGCTGCCGTCTATCCGGGCGCAGTCTCGCTGCCTAACGGCAGGAAGCTCGTTCGCAAGCATTTGGTCCTCTTAGCGGCCGCGCTTTTGCTTGCGACTATTTTTTCCCACCCTACGATCGGATTTTCTGAAAAAATGATGATGCTGTTCGTGTTTCTCTTCTTCGGAGCGATTGCGGTTGCCATTAGACCGGGGCTGCTAAAGGCCAAGAGCGGACGAGCCCCGAAGCGCGGGCTCGGCGTTCTGGCGGCGGCGGCCTGTTTTGTGTTGGCTATTGCCGCAACGCCGGGGCAGCCGGGCGGCGCGCAGGAGCCGGAGACGGCCGCCGCTGGGGCCGCACCGGCCTCGGCCGTACCGTCCGCCGGCGTCAGTCCGTCCACGCCATCGCCGGCTCCGTCCTCTAGCCCGTCCGGGCCATCGCCGGTACCGCCCGGCCTCTCGACCGCTTCGGCTGCACCTGGCTCGAGTCCGGACAAGCCGGAGTCCGGGGCGGCGTCCGCCAAGCCATCCGCCAGCCCTACCCAGACGCCCAAAGCATCCGTGCAGCCTAAGTCGTCTGCGCCGGTCGCCTCGGCGACGCCCAAGGCGACCACTTCGGCTAAGCCTGCAGGCTCAGCCTCCCCCAAATCGTCCGCCAAGCCGTCCGCGACGCCGACACCCAAGCCTTCCGCAACACCGACGCCCAAGCCGTCCGGCTCCGCCAAACCGTCAGGCTCGTCCAAGCCGACGGTGGCCCCGTCGTCATCGGCCGAGACGGCGCTTCGCTAAGACCCGAGGGGGCAAGCCCTGGGCTACTCGGACCTAGATTTGCGGGCAAAGGCGCAGACAGACATTCCCCACGGAAGGCGGACCGCAAAAAGATCCGCATCAGCTGGATGAGAACTGGAACGGCATTGCCCGTGAGGGGGAAGCGGGACTTTTGCACCGGTGCCGTCGCTTGATGAAAGTTTTTGCGGAAAGATGTTGCAGACTGGAATATATTTGGAAAATTTGCTTGTCTAATTGCTAACTTCTGGCTATACTAATAGGAAGATATGCCTAATTTTATATATTGGGGGATTAGGAATTATGAATTTCTTGTTTGCTATGTTTACTACGGTTACCATGTATAGTGATTGGGTTCTTCCTTGGTATCCGTAAGAATTAGGGGGAACTAGGTCAGCTGAACCTAGTTCCTTTTTCTCTTTATGGGTCTTGTTTAGCGTCTGCACCGTTAGCATATTGTTCGAAGAGGCGAGACTATGAACGATAGACACCCCTACACGACAACTTTATTTTTAATAGGATGTTCCGCCATTGTCCAAAGCGTTATCTTCCTTTTTTTTAATTATAATTGGTGGCCCATTTATTTTATTGCCGCCTTAATGGTATTCGATTTGAAACCAATTCGCATGCCAAATGGCGGCATTTATAGTTTGGGAACTGTCGGGATTATTTATGTTTTGTTTTCTAAAGGACTGCTTGCGGCCTCGATCCCGATGACTTTAAGTACGTTTGCATTTTTTCTAGGCATCGTGAGTCCTATTAAAGAGATCCAATGGTTTCGCGTATATTCTACTATTGGCATGTATTATGTCTGCTCAGTTGCGTCCTACCTAGTTTTGAAGCTAACAGCTCCCGTTCCGTTGTTAATCCAGATCGTTTTGGTTACCGTGACTTTTGAATATACCAATCTGCTGGTTCGGGCAGGTATTTATAAATTTACGATGGGAAACCGTTTTTTCACTAAAGAACTGATAAGTACCGTCAATAAAATGTATCTTCCGGTTGTTCTATGTGTCCTGGTCCTTTACCGTCTGCTTCAGCCAAAGGATATGATGCATTTTGTTACCGAGATGGCTTACACGGTTTTTCTCTTGGTAACGGTTAATGGTTTTCTTTCCGCATACGTGAAACAAATTTATCAAGTGGAAGAAAGCACGCAACGATATAGTTCTTTATTTGAGCATAATCCGGATCTAGTGTTGACCCTAGACACTAATTGCAAGGTCCTGAGCGTTAATCCGATGCTCAAAAAAACAATTGGGTACGAGCCGGAGCAGCTCTTGCACAGAAATTTAGTGGACGCATTCTCGGATCAAATAGAAACTGAGGAGGCTTTACGCAACCATTTTGCGAAAGTGATGGGAGGGGCGCCTCAACAGTTCGAGCTTAAATTAACGGATCGGCACGGCCGAAATAAAGAACTACACGTCACAGCCGGACCCACCATTGTCAATAATAAGGTCGTCGGAGCCTATTGTATCGCCAAGGATGTCACCGATAGCAAAGAAACGGAGCGCACGATTCACCGGCTCGCCTATTATGACACCGTGACCGGGCTGCCGAACCGGAGCTTATTTACCGAACGCCTCACCCAATCGGTCCGCCGGGCTGCGGAGGAGAAGAGCAAGCTGGCCGTGTTGTATCTGGATATGGACCGGTTCAAGCATATCAACGATACGCTCGGGCACCATGTCGGCGATGAACTTCTCGTCCTGATCGCCGAGCGGGTCTGCGCCGGCGTCGCGCCCAAGGCCACCGTTTCGCGGCTCGCAGGAGACGAGTTTGCGATACTGTACCCGGATCTTCAGGACGAAGCCGAGGGGAAGGAAGCGGCGAAATCGATTCTCAAGTCTTTTTCGACCCCTTTCTTTCTACATCGCCACGAGATCTTCCTCACCCCGAGCCTCGGCATCAGCATCTATCCGGAGCACGGAGATCAGGAGGAGGTGCTCCTGAAGAATGCCGACGCTTCCATGTATGTCGCCAAGCAGGCCGGCGGGAACACTTATCGCCTGTATTCGCCTGAGCTGCAAGAGGCGAACGAGGAGCGGCTGACGATTCTGTCGAATCTGCACCGGGCTCTTGAGCGCAGCGAATTCTCCCTGTACTACCAGCCCAAGCTCGATCTGTCGACCGGGCAGATAATGGGCGTGGAAGCGCTCCTGCGCTGGGAGAACGCCGAGCTCGGCAATGTCTCGCCCGCGAAGTTCATTCCGATTGCGGAGGAAAGCCGGCTCATTCTGCCGATCGGCGAATGGGTGCTGTGGACCGCCTGCGCCCAGAACAAAGCCTGGCAGGAAATGGGGTATCCGGCGCTTCCCGTCTCGGTTAATCTATCCTCCGTACAGTTCCAGCAGGACGGCCTCTTGGCCACGCTGCAGCGCGTGCTGGAGGAAACGGGTCTCGAGGCCCGCTACCTCGAGATTGAGATCACCGAAACCATGCTGCTGCACAATACGAAACAGACGATGAAGGTGCTCGAGGAGATAAAGCAGCTCGGCGTCTGCATCTCCGTAGACGATTTCGGCGTCGGCTATTCGTCGCTCAGCTATCTGAGCAACTTCCCGATCGACTATCTGAAGATCGATAAGTCCTTCATTCTGGATCTGGACAAGTCGGACAAGGCGGAGTCGATCGTCAAGGCGATTATCAGCCTGGCCCATAACCTGAATCTCAAGGTCATCGCCGAAGGCGTGGAGACGGAGCGGCACCTTCGGTTTCTGGAGCATGAGGGCTGCGACGGGCTGCAGGGCTATTACGTGAGCAGACCACTTCCCGCTGAGCGGTTCGAGACCGACATTTGGTGCAAAAAGCTGCCGGAAGGCTGGACGCCGGCCCCCGTTTGGACCGGCTTCAGCATCTAACGCATCCCAGCCGGCTGATGGCTCTCTACCAGGAAGCTTGGCCTTATGGCGGGGAGCCGTCAGACCGATGGCTTGCTTCCTCCCGGCGAAGAAATGAGGGGGAGGTTGCCGATTTAAGTCCCAAAAGAAGAAGCGAAGGCGTTTCCCCTGGAGGGGAAACGCCTTCTTCTTGTTTACGGCATTGGGACGGCAGCTGCTGGGTGAAGCCGGCTACGAGGAAGCTTCTTCGTCCCGTTCCCGTTCGATCACGAAGCTGGTGACGGGAGTTGCCTCGCCCTGCGCGATTTCCTCAGACGTCGCTTCTTTCTTCCAGTCCTCCGGCCCGAAGCCGGGAGCGTACCGGGGTTCTTCCTGTCCGTCGGCTCTTTGTTTGCGGTACTCCGGCTGATGCGGCATCGTCGATCCCTCCTTTCCTATCGTTCTAGCATGCCGGGAATAAGCGGAACTATACGGGAACAGGCTCCGGGCTGAGTGGCGAGCGGGATCGGAAGATCGCTAGCCAAGGAGGCCGGCGAAGGGTAAGGATAGGGAGGGGACGTCATATCCGCCGATGCCCCTCTTTTCGGACTTGGGGAGGGCGCGCAGGCATGGTATGATCGAACCAGAACATACATAGAGGTGAACGTGATGAAGATTGTCGTGCTGGATGGCTTTACGTTGAACCCCGGGGATCTGTCCTGGGACGATTGGCAGTCGCTGGGCGAGGTGACGGTATACGACCGGACTCCGCCGGAGCTGGTGGCTGAGCGGGCGGGAGGCGCGCAGGCAGTGCTGACCAACAAGACGCCTCTGTCTGCGGATACGCTCGCCGCGCTGCCCGAACTGCGATATGTCGGCGTGCTGGCGACCGGCTACAATGTGGTGGACATCGAGGCTTGCCGGCAGGCCGGCATTACGGTCACGAACGTGCCGGACTACAGCACGTTCTCCGTGGCGCAGCTCGTTTTCTCGCTGCTGCTTGAGTTCGCTAACGGCGTCAGCGCCCACGCAGAGGCGGTCCGGCAGGGAGAATGGTCGACAGCGACCGACTTCTGCTTCTTCAAAACCCCTCAGACGGAGCTGGCGGGCAAGCAGCTTGGCATTATCGGGTATGGCCAGATTGGCCGGCAGGTCGGGCGGCTGGCGGAAGCGTTCGGCATGCGCGTCGCGGCTTGGAAGCGCCCCGGATCGACCAAGCCGGAGGAGCCGGGCGTGCGGTACCAGGAGCTAGACCGGCTGCTTGCGGAATCGGACGTCGTGTCGCTGCACTGCCCGCTGACCGAGGAGACCAAGGGGATGGTCGACCGGGCCTTCCTTGCCAAGATGAAGCGGCAGGCGATTCTAATCAATACGGCGCGCGGAGGGCTGGTCAATGAGCAGGATCTCGCCGACGCCCTGATCGCGGGGACGATTGCCGGCGCAGGGCTTGATGTACTGGCGGTGGAGCCGCCGAGAGCGGGCAGCCCGCTTCTTGCTGCACCGAACTGTCTGATCACGCCCCATATTGCATGGGCGACCCGGGAAGCGAGATGGCGCCTGATGAAGATCGCGGAAGAGAATTTGAAAGCTTACTTGGATGGCAAGCCGGAGAATGTAGTCGGCTAGCCGCCCCGGGGAGGGCGGAGAGACCGGCTGCCGGTCCCGGCGGAAAGGAAGGGAGCCTATGAAAATCCGCGGAGCCGCGTTTCGCATCGTGCGCGAGCCGCTCAAGGCCGCTTATGGATTCAAGGGAGGCGCGCTGCACGAGCTGTGGCAGTCGCTTGTACGGCTTAAGAGCGAGGACGGGAACACGGGCATCGGGATCGGCGTACAGAGCGTGCTCTGGTCCGATCCGGCGGTCTACGCCCTGTATGGTGAGGAGGACGGCAACCGGCTCATGTCGTCGATTACCCGGCATGCCGCGTTCGCTTCGACCGGTCGGGAGGCGGCGGACCCGATCGCGCTGACGAAGATGCTGGCGCAGGAGGCGCTGCGCTACGGCCGCGAGCGAATTCACCCGGAGCTGAGCGCGTCGTTCGCGCTGAACGCCCTCGTTCCAGTCGATCTGGCCGCCTGGCAGCTGTACGGCCGGGCGTCCGGCGCCGGCTCGTTCGACGAGCTGCTGCCGAAGGGGATGCGCGGCGCACTTGGACACCGGCAGGAGCGGCTCGCTATCGCGCCGGCTATCGGCTACGGCATGCCGTCTGAGGAGATCGCGCGGCTGCTGGCGGAAGGATATGCCGTCCTCAAGCTCAAGCTGGGCGCCGATCCGAACGGAGACGGCGACAAGGTCGCGATGCTCGCTTGGGACCAGGCCCGGCTGACCGCCGTGCATGAGCTGGCGCAGGGCCGTCGGACCGATCTGACCGACAGCGGGCGTGTGGCGTATTATCTCGACCTGAACGGCCGCTACGACACGATGGACCGGGTGCTGTCGCTTCTAGACCATGCCGACCGGATCGGCGCTCTGGACCAGGTCCTGCTCCTGGAGGAGCCGTTCCCGGTCACTGACCGGCAGGAGGTGGGCAGGCTGCCCGTCCGCGTCGTGGCCGACGAAAGCGTGCACGGCGAAGAGGAGGCGGTTCAGCGCATCTCGGACGGTTACGGCGCGATTGCACTCAAGCCAGTCGCCAAGACGCTCAGCGTCAGCCTGGCGGTCGCCCGGGAGGCGCACCTTCGCGGGATCCCCAGCTTCTGCGCGGATTTGACGGCTGGGCCGCTCCTGCTGGAATGGAACAAGACGGTGGCGAGCCGGCTGGAAGCGCTGCCCGGCCTGACCGCCGGGCTGATCGAGGTGAACGGGCCGGAGCATTATGCGGACTGGCCGCGTCTTGGGAGCTACCACCCGCGCTGGGGAGCCTCGTGGACCGTTCCGCGGGAAGGACGGTATGAGCTTCCCGCCGAGTATTTTGCCGGGAGCGGGGGGATCTTCGAGACCGCTGCCGCCTACGAAGCCATGGTGCAGGGGCAGTCTCTTTCCGGCGCCGGCGGCTCCGTCTGACAGCCCTCGCCTGCAGGAACGCCGGGGAGGTTACCCCGGCGTTTTTGAGCGGTTCGAAGGTCTCGAATAGGCGGGTTCGCCCTCTGCTGTCCCTGTCCTAGGCGCTAGGGATTGCTTTGGTGAGCCGGCTGCGGTTTTATGCGGAGCCCTCCCTAACCTTCGGTCGGCTAAAGGCTGCCGTTGTTCGTAAGCGTCATTCTGGCGAGGTACCGGGCCTTCTGTCGATATAGGTCCGAGTTTGCTCGGCTTTTCTGCCGAAACTTTCGATGTTCTCCTGTTTTGTGCTAGTATGGAAGAGATAGGGACGAACCATCTGAAGGAGGGACTCGGTATGTTGAAGATAGGCATGGCCAGCTTTTGGCATGTTCACGCAAAAGATTATGCCGCTCAAGTCGAGAAACACCCTGACACGCAGATTGCAGCCATTTGGGACGAGAATCCCGAACGGGGCCGGGCGGAAGCCGAGGCCCGAGGCGTTCCGTTCTACGACAGTTACGACGAGATGCTCGCACAGGTCGACGCCATCGTGCTGGATGCGCCGACCACTATGCACCGCGAGCTGATGGTGGCGGCCGCCGAGGCCGGCAAGCACATCTTCACGGAGAAGGTCATTGCGGCCACGCTCAAGGAATGCAACGAAATTATCGAGGCGTGCCGCAAGAACGGGATTCGGCTCGTCACCTCTCTTCCCCGTCTGAACTTCGGCTATACGCTGGAGCTGCGCAAGCTTGTCGAGCAGAAGCTGCTCGGCAGCATTACGCTCGTTCGGGCGAGGCTCTCCCACGGCGGCGGCATTCCGAACGAAACCAGCCGTACCGGCTGGCTGCCCGAGCATTTTTACAACAAGGAAGAGACCGGCGGAGGCGCCATGATCGATCTCGGCTGCCATCCGATGTATCTCGTCCGTCTGCTTCTGGGGATGCCGGAGTGCGTCCAGTCCTCGTACGGCTGCATGACAGGCCGGCAGGTGGAGGACAACGCGGTGGCGATTCTGCGCTGCCCGAATGGAGCGATGGGCATCGTGGAAGCCGGCTTCGTCAACCACTTCTCGCCGTTCGCGCTGGAGGTGCACGGAACCGAAGGAAGCGCTCTCTACACCGGCCACGACGGCAAGCTGCTCGTCCGCAGCACGCTGATGGGCGACGAGTACAAGAACGGCTGGACCCAGCACCCTATTCCGGATGACGCGCCGACCGCCTTCGAGCAGTGGGTCGGGCACATCCAGAACGAGACGGCGGCCGTCGAGAATCTGCAGCTGGCGGTTGATCTGACGAAGCTGATGGAGGCGTCCAACCTGTCGGCGGCCGAGGGCCGCCCGGTTCTACTCAAGGAGCTGCAGGACTAGCATCGGACTCGTTTCGCCTTTTCTTAAATTTGACATACCGGGTTTGCAAGACGGCTGCGGCCGTCTTTTTTTATGACCGCATCGGCGGCAGGGGCTCTTTACAAACGAACGTATGTACGCTAAACTCTAGATGGTTGATTTTTCCATATTTTAACCAAGGGGGAATCTAGAATGGCGGATTGGACAGCAGGGACCGTGAATTGGGAGAAAAGGGATATTTCCGGCTCGAGCTTTCGGGAAGTGAACGCGAGGCAGCTTTCTTTCGACGACGTATGTTTGGCCGGAACATCGATCAGCAACGCCGACTTGCGGGAGCTCTCGCTAAACGACGTGAATATGACCGGAGCTAGAATAACCAACGGGAATCTAACCAATATTCGGATCGAAAACGTGCAATGCACCGGCGCGCAATTTCGGAATATAGACTGGCCCATTGAAGGTGTGGATGCTAACTACAATCCGGAAGAAACGTATCCTCCGGTTGTATTTGAAAATTGCATCTTAAGGAATACCCAGATGACCCAGTGCGATTTGTCTAATCTCGCCATAACCGACTGCAAGATCACCGGTCTCACGATCAATGGAATCAATATCGAAGAGCTGCTGAAGCAGGTGGAGACACGAGGATAACGGGCAGCCGCAGGCACAACAAAACCGCTCGGCTGGCAAGAGCCGAACGGCAGCAATGCGTAGGGACCGTCTCCTTCTAGAAAGATCAGAGCCTTCCTCGTTACAAGCCGGACCCGAGAGGGTTTGCCGGTGCAGAAGCCTCCGGAAGCGAAACGGTGAACGTCGTTCCCTCGCCGACGGCGCTCGATACGGTCACCTGTCCGCCGTGGTTCTCGATAATCCGGTAGCTGACCATGAGGCCGAGTCCGGTCCCCTTTTCCTTGGTTGTGTAGAAGGGCTGCCCCAGCTTCCCCAGCAGATCGGCCGGGATGCCGTCTCCCTGGTCCGCCACCTCCGTCCGGATGCAGCCGTCGGCGCGGTAGACCCGGACTTGCACCTCTCCGGGGCGTCCCATAGCCTCGATGGCGTTCTTGATCAGGTTCAGGAAGACCTGTTTGATCTGGTTGCCGTCGGCCTGGATCCAGGCCGCTTCCTCCGGAAACGAAGTCGACAGCTCCACGTGGTGCAGGATCGACTCCGAGGCCAAGAGCGGCACCACGTGGCCGAGAAGCTCCCTCACGTCGTGAAGTCCAGTCTTGGCCGGATTGGGCCTCGCCAGCAGCAGCAGCTCGCCGGTAATCGCCTCGATCCGCTCGATCTCGGATTTGAGAATGGCGTAGTAATCCTCCCGGCCCGCATGGCGCTGGGTCAGCTGGACAAACCCTTTGATCGCTGTCAGCGGATTGCGGATCTCGTGGGCGATGCCCGCGGCGAGCTGTCCGACCATGCTCAGCTTGTCGGACATCCGGATCCATTCCTCCGTCGCGCGCCGCTCCGTGATGTCGCGGACCAAGATATGCAGCACTTGTTCGCCATGCAGCATGGCGGGGATCCCCACTATCTCGGCTTCGAATTCCTTGCCTTCGAGCGTGAGGAGCTTGAGCACGCACCCCTGGGTGACATCTCTTCGGTCACGCTTCTGCAGCGACTCGAGTACCTGCTCCCGGTTTTCTTCGGGCAAGAACCTGTCGACTGCCAGTCCCTTCAGCTGCTCGGAGGAGGGGGCACCCAGCAGCCGGGCCCCCGCCTCATTCGCCTGAACGATGGAGCGCTCCCGAAGAATAAACAGCGGATCGGGTGTATTTTCGACAAGCCTGCTGAGTGCCTCCTCGCTCTCCTTTGCTTCCCTCCACAGCCGCTTCTGTTCGGAGATATCCCGTCCGATCGCGGCGATGCTGACGACGGCGCCGCTGGAGTCCCGGATGGGGGATTTGGTAATGTCGAGCTCGACCAGAGAACCGTTCTTATGCCGCTTCTGCGTTTGGGTCCGTACCACAGAGTTCCCTTCTGCGACTTCGCGCATGTGACGGAGCGCCTGATCCAGCATCTCGGGAGGGGTCGTCGGGAGCTGCTTGCCTGCCACCTCCTCGGCCGACCAGCCGAATATCCGGGTGAATGCGGCGTTCACCCGCTGGATGCGGAAGTCCATGTCGAAGAGAATGACCGCATCCGAGGTGTTGGTGATGAAGGAATCGAGCCGCTCCTTCGTCTCGATCAGCTCCTGCTCCGACAGCTTGCTTTCCGTAATGTCCTGGAAATAAGCCAAGCAAGTCGTTCGGCTATCCGAGTCCTTAAGCAGGGATGCGCTGACCTGCACCCACAGCAGGCCGCCGCACGGCTTCAAGAAGCGCTTCACGAGCTGCGCCTCACCCCGTATTCCGCTCATCAGGAGGGAATGGGCCGCCCGGCAGCCGGCCACGTCCTCAGGGTGGGTAATCGACAGAAAATTGCTCGTCAGCAGCTCCGCCTCCGGCCGGCCCAGCATTCGGCACAAAGCCGCATTCGCTTTTAGCCAGTTGCCCTTCTCGTCGATTAGCGCGGCTCCGATCGGTGCCTGTTCGAACGTCTTTCGATAGAAGCTGTCGTCCGTTACGTAGGGTTCGGTCATATGGGATCTCTCCTGAATGTGATTGAGGGTCTAGGCTTCCCCGCCGAGCGGCTGGGCAAGAGGCGTTCCGGCGGAGGGCAGACGAGTCCTGTCGCTGTCGGCCTCGGCCGTGGCGGAGCGGTCCAGCGTGCTATACAGCTCGCGGTAAGCTTCCTCCGCCCACGGATGGAGTACCTTCAGCGACAGCCGATTGTTCCACAGATGCTCCAGGTAGACAAGCGATGCGTGCTCGACCGAGCGGGCAAGCGCTTGCTTCAGGCGGTCCAGATAGGGAGGCGTTCCGGGCTGGTCCCATTCGATTTTGTCCGCGACGAAGAGAATGTGATCGAACTGCGAGGCCCCTGGCTTCAGCGTCGTATGGCAGCCGATGGCACTCAGCACCGCCTCGTCGGTAATGCCGAACAGGGCTTGGGCGATCACCCGGGACAACTTCTGATGCAGAATGGGCGGAAACGTCACTTCCGCAGGCAGAATGTCCACTCCTAACGCCTGAGAGGACTGAAGCCGGCCCGCATTGGGAATGCAGGCGCTAATATCGTGAAGCAGGCCGGCCGCTTCTGCACCGGCAGGGTCCTGTCCAGAGGCCTCGGCCAGCCGCTTGGCCTCCGCCGCTACGCGAAGCGAATGGGTAAGCGTATGAGGGCAATGATGGACGGTTAGGAATGCGCTTACATCCTCTCTCAAGTTACCGCTGAATGGCACGCCTTCGGCCAGGTCGAGCAGCAGCTTATGCATACGATTGTCCTCCTCTTGGATCGGAACCGGATAGTGGTTCTATTGTACCCGCAATCCTGGTTTCGCGATACCACTTGCTGGAAGCAAGTTGCTTAGGCAGATGGGGATTATTACAATAGAGGAAAGAAATGGCGGAGGGGGATGGCGGATGAAGACTTGGACAAAAGCGATATGCGGTTTGGCAGCCTGCTCCGTGCTGGCGCTCGGTCTCGATACGACAGGGCGGGCGCTTGCGGCGGAGAGTAGGATAGCAGCTGCAGGAGAGGTGCGCGTGTACGCGGAGCTCGTCCCGCTGAGGCAGCTGGCGGAAGCCATCGGCGCAGCCGTTGTATGGAACCAGGAGACTTACGGAGTGACGGTCACGCGAGGCAACGAATCGTTCCGCGTTGCGATTGGGGCAGCTGAGGCGCAAACGGGGAACAAGACGGTGGCGCTGCCCCGTGCGGCGGAACTGGTGGAGGAGACGACCATGGTTCCCCTGTCTCTTGTCCGGGACGCCCTCCATGCGGACGTCTCTTGGACAGCCGGAGGAGGTCTGATCATAGGCAAGGAGGACACGATATCGCTCGGCGGGTACGTCGTTCATCTGCTGCAGACAGGCCGTTACGAGGAAGCGGGAGCGCTCATGAGCGAGCCTCTGCGCAGGGCGTTACCGGTTCCGCTGCTGCAGCAGGTTTGGGGCCAGCTGACGCAGGCGTTCGGAGCGCCGGGCCAGCTGATGACGGCGGCGGAGGAGCGTAGTAGCGTTCACCGCAACGCTGTGCTGGTCTACAAGACGGACAAGCCGGTTCCGCTGGAGCTGACGATGCGCTTCCGCGGCGGCAAGCTCGACGATCTCTACCTGCCGGCCTCTGCGGCCGGAGGCTACCAGACGCCGGCTTATGACCGTCCGGAGGGCTACACGGAGAAGGAGATCATGGTCGGCAAAGGAGACTTCGCCCTCCCGGGTACGCTCACGCTGCCGAGAGGAGACGGTCCCTTCCCGGCGGTCGTGCTGGTACACGGCTCCGGTCCGAACGACCGCGACGAGTCGATCGGCGGCTACAAACCGTTCCGCGATTTGGCGGTAGGCCTCGCGGACAAGGGAATTGCCGTGCTGCGCTACGAGAAGCGGACGCGCGAGCATCCGTTCAAGTCTTCCTTGCTTCCGGATTTTTCGGTCCGGGAAGAAACGATAGACGACGCGCTGCTGGCCGTACAGGCCCTGCAGGAAGAAAAAGCCGTCCGCGCGGACCGGATCTTCGTGCTTGGGCACAGCCAGGGCGGCATGCTCGTCCCCCGGATTCTCGAGCAGGACACGCCGCATGCGATTGCCGGCTCAATTCTGCTAGCCGCTCCTTCCGGGCCGCTCGAGGATTTGCTGCTGTGGCAGCTGCAGCAGGCGGTGGAGCGGGCAAAGGCGGCCGGTCAGCCGGCGGTGGTCGTCGGGGCGCTCGAGGCGCAGGCTGCGCAGTGGAAAGCGATGCACGCGCTCTTGAAGGACCCGGGCAACAGCATATCCAATCTGCCTAAGGAATTCGCGGTCTCGAACCCTTACTGGTGGTTCGACTTCCGCAATTACGAGGGAGCGAAGCTGGCTGCCAGGCAGCGGGGGCCGATGCTGCTGCTGCAGGGCGAGAACGACAGCCAGGTGCCGGCGGAGGAGCTGAACAAGTGGAAGCAGGCTCTGGGCACACGCACCGACGTGACGTACCGCTCGTTCCCGAAGCTGAATCATTTCTTCGTTCCGGCAGAGCAGCCCTCGACCGGCGAGGAATACGCCAAGCCGGGCAATGTGCCGGGCACGGTCATCGACGCCATCGCGGGCTGGATCGCGGAGCGCCGGTAGCCGGTTGAGACACCGGGCGGCGGCCGGACAAGGGCCGTCCCGCCCAAGCTGGCTTGACGCAGGCGAGCAGCCTTCCTTTTTTGGAAGGCTGCTCTTTTAGTTGGCCAGCTGTCCGCGAGGCCGGCCGTCGCATGAGGCTAGCTGTCCACGAGGCCAGCCGTGCCGCAGCTAGTCGTCGCGCTTGGCCAGCGGTCGCATGAGGCTAGCCATCGCACGGGGCCAGCTGTCGCATGGGGCAAGCCGTCGCATGAGGCCAACCGCCGCATAGAGCCGGCCGTCCGTGAGACTGGCCGTCACGCGGGCTGTAATCCGGCGATCGTGTACGGCTGCTTCCGCGCGGCTATTTTTTGGTAGGCCGCCGCGGGGCGATGCGGATCGGAATCTCCTGCAGAAAGTCCGATTCGATCTCCTTTGGCATTCTCACCTGGAGAACCCCGCGTTTGTAAACGGCCCGCGCCGATTCAAACAGGACCGGGCAGGGGAGCTCGATCGACTGCGTGGTTCCGCTCGGCAGCCCCTCCAGCTTCAGCTGACGGGGCCCGCATAAGAGACGGAGGGAGCGGACGGAGAGCGAGTCCGGCACCGTAATGCGGACAATGACGTCGCTGTGGGTCTCGAACTGCTCGTGGGCAAGCCCTGTATCCCCCCCGCGCTTATTGAGCGTGTTATCCAGCATATTTTTCACATAGGACTCCACCCAGTTCTCGCCTTGCCGCATCTGCTGCTGGAAGCCCTGAGGGAGGAAGGGAAGCTGCCCGCCGAGCCATTGCTCCAGTGCTTTCCAATCGAAGAGATTCGGTTTGTCGGCCATGCGATCGGTCCTTTCTTTGTCCGGAGGACACCGTGCTTCAACGTTTTCTGCCAGTTTATGCGCAGTCGGACCGGGACGTGACGGACGCTCACCTGAGCTTCTTTTTTCGGCTGGTTGGGCGAACATCCCGGCCCGGTCGTTCATACATTGCCTTATAGAGGGAAGCCGGGAGCGTGGCTGTCAAGCCGCATTCCTGGCCCATTCCCGGCTCATAGGGAGGTATGCCATGCCCGCGATCGTCGGAAACGTCAAAATATTGAGTGTCGGTCCCAGCTCCATCATCCAGTTCGGAGATGCGGTCTTCCTGTCGCCGAGCAGCTCCTCCAAATCGTACGCGGGTGCGGGCTCGTTCAATACCGGGGATTTGCCGATGACCAACAACGCGGTCAGCGCGACGAATACCAATGACCGGGATCTCGTGGATAACAATGTGACGAGGGTGGTGCCGTAATGAACCTGACGGTTCACCAAACCATTACGATCCAGACGCTGCGGGTCGAGGCCGTGACGAACTCGTCGGTCCTTCAGATCGGCAGCGCAGGCTCCATCCGGTCCCTCTCCAACCAATACAATACGGGCGGCTATGGGCAGACCGCGGGTTCAGAGGCCGCGGAGGCCGCCACGCAGGCGGGGACGCTGGTGCCATTCCCGGCCGTAAGCCGGTAACGGGCAACGCGGCGTGCTGTCAGCCGCTAATGGACCATGCGGCATGCTGTCAGCCGCTACCGGGAGACGCAGAATCTGCCAGCCGGGTCCGCTCCTCTCGAACACCTCTGGCATGGGATATGTCCGCCTCCGCATAAGATGAACAAGGAGGAGGTGCCGGCATGTACTTGGATCCCTGGGTTCTGCGCTTGCTTCAGGATCTGTATGGAGCGCTTGCCATGCAGCGGGATCAGCTGGCGTCCCTGTCCGCCAGGCTGGAGGAGCTCCAAGCCAGCGTGGATGCCCTCGGCGACCGCAAGCAAACGGTTATCGAAAAGATCGAATATACATTCGACCAGCTCAAGGTAGAGACGCTGGAAGGAACGCTGAACATCGGCATTACGCCGGGAGGCGTAGGCGCCATCGAGGAATGGGCCGTTCAGCAGGCGCAGCAGGCCGGCGGCACCCAACCGGCTCCGGGCGGCGCCGGCCTGCCGGTGGGCCCGGCCGCTCCGGAAATAGTGGAGGCACCCGCCACGGTAGAAGGTGGTCCCGGTCCGGCTACAGTTCCTGGCGGCACGGTCACGGGGCATGCCGGGGCAGGTTTCGGGAGAAGCGACGGGGCCTCCGTTTCCGGTTCTGCGGCAGTCCCGGCCGGCTCAGGCATCGCTGGCGGGACGTCCGCTCAGGGGAGCGGCGGGACCGCAGGGACGCCGGGTATGGCCGGGGCCGTGGGCGGAACGGCGGGAGGTGGACCGCCCCCCGTACCGCCCGTTCCGCCGTCAACCTTTGCCGGCATGCCGGTGGGAGGGGCGCCTTTTTTGCCTAGACTGCTGGAGGACATTGACCGCCATGTGGTGGTGGAGGTGCCGTCCCAGATCCGGAAGCTGGAGGACCGGTATCAAGTTCCGCTTTCGGACGAGTTCCGGCAGGCTATGGTTGCGGACATCCGGCAGCAGGCCCGCCAGCGGACCATTGTCTATCACAAGGCCGCGGGCACAGGGGCGGAGCACGATCCGGCCCTGGAGAGAGAGATTGGGGAGAAGGTCAAGCGGGACATCCGGCTGGCGTTGGAGCAATATTTTGAACGGGCAGCCTTAGGAGGAGATTCGCAATGAGCGTAAATATGCATGTGGTAAACGAAGGGACTCAGGTTGGAATGATCAAGATTTACGGGGTGGGCGGCTCATCCGTGGCGATCGTAGGCGACGCCGAGGTGATCTCCCTGTCGTCGGCATTCGACACGCCGCCGGAATCGTGCCTCACCGGTCCTTTCCAGCTGCTGCCCCCGGAGCCTTGAGGACAGCATGCAGTGGAGAACGTCTCTCGCCGGATCGGTGAGTGTCAACGTTGTGCTATTCGGCTCCAGCCTGCATGTTGGGGATATCGGATATTTGACGCCGGAAGCCAAAATATATGCGGTGCAGCGCAAGGTTGAGTACTTTGAGGGCAGGGAGGGAGGGGTCGCCGGCGATCCGCTGTTCGAGATGCCGCTTGGCCATCTGCCCGAGACAGAGGAAGTGACGTTCCGCCGCGACAATCCAAACCCGCTGATTGAGGTGGGGACGGTCAGAGTGACCTCGCTGTCGGTCGGTGCCGTGCTGCAGGTCGGCTCCCTCCTGCAGCTGCACGCCGACAGCCGCACCAAGCATATTCGGCAGCTGCCAGCTCCGTCCGTCGCCGGCGAGGCCGGCGCGGCCGCTGCCGGAGGCGGCCGTGCGGCGGGCGAAAGCGGCCCAGCGGTGGGCGGGGGATGCAGGGCGTGCTCCAACCCGTGAGCACGCGGCGGCTCCTGCAGCGGCGCTCGGAGCGGCTCCTCCGTCTGCGGCGGGCTTGTCCCCGCTGGTGCGGAGGCGAAGCAGCTCCGCTCCCCGGCTCAAGCGCACCGCTCGCTGCTGCCGATCCAGCCGGCCGCGGAACCGCCCGCCACCCCGCTGTGCGGGCAGCCCGCAGCCGCCTCGCTCCGCTGCGCGCCCCGTCTCCGCACAGCGCCGTCGCTTCGCCCGCCGCCATAGCTGGCTGCCTCGCTCTCTCATGCGAAGGCTTAGAGAATCTTATTCTTGCGAAGATGCTTCAGCATGTCCATATAACTGTAATTCTCCTTGGTGTACAGGTTCGCGGCCTCGTCGACCCAAACGGGCATATCCTGCGTCCGTGCCAGCTTGCGCAGCTGCTTGGTCTGGCCCTCGAGCTTCTTGCGCTTGCCCTCCAGCTCCTTTCGAAGCGCGAGCATTCCTTTGCGCGCATCGAGCACTTCCTTGCGCGAGGGCCTGCTTCGTTTCGTCTCCCCGGTCCCGGTCGGCTTCTTCTCGGGCTTGGCGCTCATCGTTCCCACTCTCCCTCTCCTCGCGGCCGATCGGACCGCCGCTGTCATAGCGTATGCCCGGGGCACCCCGGCCGTTCCGCGCACGCCTGGCTATCCGCGGCTGCTCTCTCCATCTTGAACGAGCGGCATAAAAAAAGAGCCCCGCTCGCGGCAGCTCTCTAACTGGGCAGATCTTCTTTGTGTACCTTCGCCTTTCCCGGACGGGCTCAGGAATCCTCGTGCAGCTCTCCCGACAGGACGTCCATCTTCCGGATATGTGCCCGGGTCTTCTCCGTCCCAAGCTCGTAAATGAGCCGGTACACATTCTGCAGCCGCTCATCGTACAGCTCGTTCTTCTCGTCCTGCTCTTCCTCCTGCTCGAACTCCTCATACGGGGTAGAAGCACGCTCGACCAGCCGGTTCTCGGTATCCGTCGTCTTCTCGAACAGATCCTGGAGCCGGGCGAGGTCGCCGTCGTCGGCGAGAATCTCGAATTGGGTCGTGTTCGATGGCAGAGGATCGGGTACGATCTCGTTCGGGGCGATGCTCACGTAGTAGGTTTGTTTGGCCATGCTCGTCCCTCCTTGCGCAGTTTGTCCTTTGCGCATATCGTCTTTATCCCCTTTTACCCGCTTACGCGAAGGAGAAAACAGCGGCAAGGTTCGACAAAACCTCTGCCGGATTGTCCCCGCCCGTTAGACAACTTTTGCGAAGGCGAGGCATTATACTTGAATGCGGGTATAGATTCGGAAAGGATCGCATAGATCTGAAAGGATGCAACTGAAGATCCACCATGAAGGAGGAGCATTCCGAAAATGATGAGCAAACCGGGCATTTCCCGCGGCATGTTTGAAGCTATTGTGACACTAACCGTTCCTGCCCTGAGCAAGCAAGCGGCCATCCAGCAAGCGCAGTCCACCTTGAATCGTTGGAATCTCCACCTGCAGAGCCTGGTGCTGGCCGACGAGAAAGGAGCCGCGATGCTGGTCCCGGTAGCGGGCATTCGCTCGCTGGAATGGATACAGGTCCGCGAGACGGAATACAGCCACCGGTTTCACGTCAGCGGCCGGCTGCAGCTGGAACTGGCCGGACCCGCCGAGCCGGGCGACGCCTGGACGGTGTCGGCTTCCGCTGCGCGGCTGAAGCACACGGTCCTCCAGAGCGAGCCCGTTCTCCAGCTGCCTACGATCCGCGACATCCTGCTAGTCTCAGTCGAGGAGTATGCGCTCAGCTGGCCGGAATCGGCGGGGAAGCGGACGGACTTGAATGCCGAGCCGGTCGCCCACGCCATCTAGCCGTCTTCAAGACGCGTTCCCCGGGCCTTACGCGCTTCGGCACGGCGCCGCGCACGGAAGAGGCCCGTTATTCGGGCGGATGCCCCGCCGGACGGGTATAGGCGGCGAGCCGCTCCTCCACCTCGGCCTTCACGTATTCCCAGCGCAGGAACATCCGGTCCTGGTAGCCGCGGTATACATACAGATAGCGGATGCCGCTCTCGTCCTTGGCTTCGAGGTAGAGGGAGATCTTCTTCTCCTTGAGAGAGCGGCGGATCGCGGCGAGGTCGCGGTGCACCGCGTCGGCTGCCCGCTCCAGCCAGGCCAGATAGGCCTCCTTCATCTTGAGAGAGGACGATTCGACCGCCCGGCGGTCCCGTTCGAGCAGCGTCAGCAAAATGGGCAGCAGCACAAGCTCCTTGATTCTGGCTTGATCGGCTTCGCCCAGCGTGCCGGGAATTTGATAAGACTGCTTGGAATCCATAGGCAAACACCTGTTCCCCTGTTTCTCGGTTTTATTGTAGACCTGGACGGCCCTGTTCGGCAAGTGGAAATTGGATACAGCGTCAGGGCCTCCGCTCTGCGGCGTGCGCAGCACCCGCCCGGTTAGAAATGCCCAAAGGAGGAGACCGCTATGACAATCGACGACCGTCTCTTGGACAAGCTTGGCGATTTCTATTCCAGTCCCTATGTGGCCAAAAACCAGCCGTGGGTGCGGCAGCTGCCTTTTTCTGAGTGGGTGGAGATCTGGCTAAGGAGCGCCTTCCGGCAGGAAGAGGATCTCGACGCGTGGCTTGAGGACCAGCGTTCCGCCGCCGCACCGCCGGACGCGGATCCCGGAGACAGGTCCCCGCGGCTCCTGCCGGCAGGGGGCATCCAGGGGCTGCGCCACCGGAGCGCGTGAGTGCGGCAGGAGGCTGCCAAAGATTCAGGCTGGCCGTTCTTGGGTAAAAAGGATCTGTAGACGCACCATCACTTTGTTTGAAAAAGGGGAGTGCAGACTATGGATAGCAACGTATTCAAGGGCAAATGGAACCAGCTGAAGGGCGAAGCCAAAAAGCAGTGGGGCAAGCTGACAGATGACGACCTCGACGTAATCAGCGGCGAGAAGGACAAGCTGGTCGGCAAGCTCCAGGAACGCTATGGCCATACGAAGGACGACGCGGAGCGGGAGTACGATACCTGGACCAACCGCTTCAAGGATAGTGATATCGATACCAATACGCCGACCCGTTAGGGGAAACGGCAGGAACCGGCGCCTCTCGGGCGCCGGTTTTTTTTGTTGTCTGTCCGTCCGGCGGGATCTTGTATAACGGACAAACCGCGTTATAATTAGGATTATTTGCGGGGAAGGAAGTGGCACCATGGTCAAATGGGACGGGCACACGCATACGTCGTTCTGCAAGCACGGCAATCCGGCGGGTCTCGGGGAGTATCTGGAGCGCGCGGCAGCGCTTGGCTTTACGCGCTACAGCGTCACGGAGCATCCGCCGCTTCCCGAGCGGTGGGTCGACGATGAAGGGCTGATGGCCGAACTGGCGATGGGCATGGACGAGATGCCGGCTTACCTGGATGAGGTGGAGCGGCATAAGTGCGCGTACGAAGGAAGGCTCGAGGTGCTGGCCGGGCTCGAGCTGGATTACCTGCCCGGCGCGGAGGCGTTCACGTTCGGGCTGGTCGACCGGTTCGGAGAACGGCTGGACGATTATATCGTTTCGGTGCACTATTTGCCCGGCAAGCGCGGCATGCGGTGTATCGACTTCACGCCGGACGACTTTCGCGAGGGGCTCATCTCCTACTACGGCTCAATGGAGCGGGTGGTCGAAGAATACTACGACCATGTGGAGGAGGCGATCGGCATCGCGGCCCGGCTGCCGGGCGGGACGAAGCGAATCGGGCACGTCAACCTGATCGAGAAATTCCGGCTCGTTCTGCCGCCGATCGACATGGCCCAGATCGAGCGGAGGCTGGAGCGGCTAGTGCCCAGACTCGCGGCAGCGGGAGTCGGCCTGGACGTGAATATGGCGGGGCTGCGGGTACCGACATGCGGCCGTTCTTATGTGCCGGAATGGTTCCTGGGCCGCTGCATAGACGAGGGGATTGCGGTCGTCTACGGCTCGGACGCCCACAAGCCGGAGCATGTCGGCATGGGCTGGGAGGAGTACGCGCGTGCGGCCGCCCCGCAAGCTTAGGCCCCGATAAGGATGAATCGGCCGATCCGACAACAGGAAGGAAGTTGGACAGCAATGAAGGTAGATCTGCTGCTGCGGATAGGGGGCGCGCTGCTGGCCGGCGCACTGGCCGCCGGGATTGCAGGCTGCGAGGACAGCAAAGGGGCGGCGAGCACGGATTTTGTCCGCCCGTTCTCGATCGACTGGCTCACTTACCAATACGGGCCGGTGGCGGAGGACGCGCCGGTGAAGCGATGGCTCGAGGCGCGCTTCAACGTCCGGTTGAACGTCTGGAATCTGGATGTGACGAAGCGCGGGCAGATGCTGGGCGAGAAACTGTCCGAGGGCCGGATTCCGGATTTCATGACCGTCTATTCGGGCAGCGATCTGCAGAAGTTCGCCCGGCAGGGCGTCATTGCGGGGTTCACCCAGCAGGAGCTCGAAACGTATATGCCCCATTACAAGCGGCTTGTGGACTCCTGCGATCCGCGCCTCTGGGAGTATGTCCGCTACAAGGGCGAGTACATCGGCATTCCCGGCATCAACAGCGACGGCGTCTACAGCCTGGCGACCGCATGGCGCCAGGACTGGCTGGAGCGAGTCGGCATAACCAAGACGCCGGAGACGCTCGAGGAGTTCGAGGAGGCCGTATACCGGTTCCGGAACGGCGATCCGAACGGCAACGGGCTCCGGGATACGCACGGCATGAGCAAGGACGGCATGATCGACGTCTACGGCGCATACGGCGTTCATCCCGAGATGTGGACCGAGCGCGGCGGGGAACTGGTCTGGAGCGGCATTCTCCCGGAAACTCGGCGCGCGCTCGAGACGCTGGCGCGTTGGCGGCAGGACGGCGTGATCGACCCGGAATGGGCGGCCGGCGAGAACAATGGCGGCTATTGGGCCGTCTCGCATGCGTTCGTGAACGGCAGGATCGGCGTCACCACGCACGGCTCCTACTACCACTGGCTGCCGGCGAGCGGGGACGGCAGCTCGTCCGGCGGGGATAACACCAAGCTGCTCGCCGAGGCGACCGGAGGCCGGGGGCGGATCGCTCTCGGCCCGCCGCCGGTAGGGCCGGAGGGCAAATTCGGCAACAGCACGCCGGGACTCGTCGGCGGAAGCTATATGGCGTTCGGCCAGCAGGCGGAGCCCGAGAAGAGGCACCGGATCATGCAGATTTGGGATGCGCTTTACAGCGACTACTCCTTTTTCCTCAGGGCCAAATTCGGGGAGGAGGGCGTGCACTACGAGATCGGAGAGGACGGGTACTCGATCGTCATGAAGGAAGGCTTCCGCGACCCGGTGGAGCAGGCCCGCATCGGAGCGCATATCACGTTCACTCCGTTCGCGCAGCCGGAGTTTCTGAAGAAGCAGCAGAATCCGGAGCTGCTCGCCCTCAAAGCCAGGCTGTTCCAGTTTCCCGGTGCGGGCTACGAGAATGCGGTCAAGTCGCCGCTTCCGTCCGAAGGGCTGTACCAGGCAAGCCTTCTTGAGCTGCAGCGCGATATGTTCGCCGCCATCATCGACGGGAAGAAGCCGCTCACGGAATTCGACCGGTTCGTCGCCGAGTGGAAGCAGGGAGGCGGGGAGCAGCTCACCCGGGAAGCCAACGAATGGCGCCGCTCGCTTCGCTGACCGAGACCGGCCCGCTGGGAGCCCCCGATAGGCTTCCCGTGCGGGCCGGTCTCCGCGCATTTTCGGAGGAAATTTCCATAGTATTGGTTGAATCCGGAGGCTAGTTCTTATACACTAAGAGCTAGCAGTTAAGTAAAATGAAGACAGGAGAGGGAACTGGATGAACAAGCTGAAAATTGGCGTAATCGGAGCAGGCTCCATTTCGCAGGTACATCTGGATTCGTATGCGAAGAATCCGGAAGTCGAAATTTACGCCATTTGCGACCTGAACGAGGAGCGCGCCAAGGAGAAAGCGGCCAAGTACGGGGCGACCAAAGTTTACACCGACTATAACGAGCTGCTCGCAGACCCGGAGATCTTCTCTGTAAGCGTATGCACATGGAACAACAGCCACGCTCCCATCAGCATCGCGGCACTGGATGCGGGCAAGCATGTGCTTTGCGAGAAGCCGCTTTGCATGACCGTCGAGGAAGCTCTCCAAGTAGAGGAAGCCGTCAAACGCAGCGGCAAGCTGCTGCAGGTTGGCTTCGTGCGCCGTTATGCGGAGAACGCTCAGGTGCTCAAGAAGTTCATCGACCAAGGTGATCTCGGCGACGTCTACTTCGCCAAGGCGACCTGTCTGCGCCGACTCGGCAACCCGGGCGGCTGGTTCGCCGACAAGGAACGGTCGGGCGGCGGTCCGCTGATCGACATCGGCGTACACGTCATCGACCTCGCCTGGTACCTGATGGGCCGGCCGAAGGTTAAGTCGATTTCCGGCAATACATACAACAGCCTGGGCAACCGGGCGAACGTAGAAAACCTCGCGTTCTACCGTGCGTCCGACTACGATGCGTCCAAGAACACGGTCGAAGACGCAGCGAACGCATTGATCAAATTCGAGAACGGCGCCTCGATGCTCGTGGACGTCAGCTTCACGCTGCACGCAAAGAAAGACGAGCTCAGCGTCAAGCTTTACGGCACCAAGGGCGGAGCCGAGGTGGAGCCGGAGCTCACCATAATCGCCGAAAAGTACGACACGATTCTGAACATCGATCCTCAGATCAACAAGCGCACGTTCGAGTTCGCCGCCGGTTTCAGCAACGAGATCAATCACTTCCTCGATGCGGCCCGCGGTATGAAGGAGACGCTCAGTCCGGTGCAGGACGGCGTCGAGATGATGAAGATTCTGTGCGGCATCTACGAGTCGGCGGAGTCCGGCAAGGAAATCCGCTACTAATCTTTCGCGCGGCACGGCCGCATGCAGAGCAGTGCAATTGCCATCCTATTAGCGTTTTAACTCATCCGGAGAAGAGCGGAGCCGACGGCCCCGCTCTTTTTTTGTGTCCTGATCCTTCCAGATCGGAGGCAAAGGGAGGCGGAGACCCTGCCCTTCGGGGCTAAATTCGACTCCTTTGGATGTCCCTTTCCGGCAATCGGCTGCTTCCGCCGGAGCAACGTCCCGCAGTCATTTGCTTTTAGGAGGCATCTGTCTGCGTGAAACTGGTCATCGTAGCGTGCCCGTGCCCTCCAGCTTAACCTTGACTTCTATGTCGTAGTTCAGCTTCGGTGCGATCCGCACCCAGTCGTTCCATTCCGCGTGTCCCCGGTGTTGGGTGGCGCGATACCGCAGGCCGAAGCCGATCGGGTCGATCTTGTGCCTTTGAAGCTTCTTGAGCAGCGCGGCCACTCGCTCGCGGACGACCGTGGCCGCCTCCTCCTCCAGCTCCCCCCAGTTTTGCGTGAACGGCTTGGTCTTGGGCGCTTTGGACGATTCAGCGATCCCGGACAGATAAATGCGGGCCTTGAGCGTCGGAGGCTCGCTCTCCTCGATATTGTAGGAAGCCCGGAACTCGGTAATTGACAGCGAGAAGGTCGGTGTCTCGATATTGGTGTTCATGCCACTGCTGCCGCGGCGGGAGATGATCTGCTTAAGCACCTCCGTTTCGTGGGGGTTCAGAATGAGCTTGAGCCGCTCCTTGTCGAACAGCGCGACGCGGTCAATCTCCAGATGGTCGCCGGCCGGCCGGATGACCGGGAGGTAGGGATCGAGCCCCTGCTCCGTTGTCCGCCGGTACATCTGGTAAAGGTAGACGGTGAAGATATACGGAGAGGTTGTGCCGGTATCTCCGAAGCTGAGCATGAGGGCGTTGGCCGGGAAGCGCTCGCCGGCCACCTTCTGCCGCAGTACCGCCTCGGCGGTTGGAGAGCCTAGCGCGGTGAAGCCCACCATCTGCATGTCCCGCCGGCGGGTCAGCCAATCGAGCGGGACGATGATCGACTCGCGGGCGAGCTCTTCGCCGAACACATACACCTTCGCATGCCCGAAGTCGAGCTCCTTGTCGACCTTCGACTTCAGCAGGCGGGCCGCTTCGGGGATGGAGGAGGCGTCGACGCTGATCGTCTGGGAGGTTCGCTGGTTCGCCTGCAGCTGAGCGGTCGGCAGTCCGAGCTTAAAGCTGATGCGGAACGCCTTGCCCTCTTCCTTCGACTTGTCGAAGCCGATCGCGAGAACGAAAAATCGCTTGTCGATGTCCCGGAAGGCGCAGCCGGAAAGGGGGACGAGAAGGCTGCACAGCACCAGCAGGACGAGGCAACGCCGCACCGCCCTCATGCCGGCTTCCTCCTGCGCAGCAGCAGCAGGGCGAGGAACGCGACGGTCGCAATCTCACTGAAAAGCCGAAACGACAGCCAGCCGGTCGTCCAGGTCAGCATGGATTTTTCGTCCAGAAGGTTAAAAAACAGCAGCGTCGCAATCGAGAGGAGCAGGCAGACGGACAGCGCGAAGAGCTGCTCCCGGACATTGGTCCTGAGCAGACGGGCCGGCATGCAGGTCTTCAGCATTTCAATGCCGACATGCCAAATCATCATGCCGAAATTGAGCATGCTCAGCAGCATGCAGAGCATGTAGAGATAGAGGACCCGCTCGATGAAGCCGTAGTCCAGCCGCATCGAGTCCGCCGTAGAAGCACTTATGTAAGGAAAATCGGCTACGCCGTAGGTGCCGAAGAAGCCGACCGGCACGAGGACGATGGTGAACAGCACGCCCGTCCCCATTACCACGCTGGCGAGGAGCGACCGCCAGCCGATCGGGTGACGGAAGACCTTGTGGAAGACCGCAAGGTTAACGTACCCGCTGAACACGTACGTCGAGGCTGCGAGTCCCATCCACGTAGGCGGCTGCACGACGTAATCCGTCAGCACGTAGATGGAGTCCCAGCTTATCCTCTCGTTGGCCCACGCCTTTAGGACGAGAAAGGTCATGAGCGGGACGCAGAGCAGACTGACGATCTCGAGGATGGCCAGTACCGTCTTGGTCGAACGGGAGGCCGCCCAGGCAATCGCCGCCAGATGCAGGAGGAGGAGCATGGTGAACGAAATGTCGGGAACGGTGTAACGCCGCAGCACGAGCGTTAATTCCCCGATCGCTCCGCAGGAGGCTGCGAACCACATCAATGCCTGGTAAACCGTGAACGGGAGGAAGACCCAACGGGGCAGAAGAGTCCGCAGATAGGACGCCAGGTCCATCCGCGGCACGCGCCGCATGACGAGAAGGAACGTTCCGGCCAGACAGAAGCTGATCGGGATGCCGAGAATCATGCTCATCAGGGCGCCGTCGAAGCGCTGCTCGATCAGCACGTTGGGGATATAGAGAATGAAGCATGTCAGCAGATTGCACATAATGCAGTAAAGATAGTAACGGTTCATCGAATCTCCTCCTTCCGTCAGGATTTGCCCGGACGCGGGCGGCCGAGCCTGCTGAAGCGAAGCTTGAGGTAAGGCTTGCCGAAGCTGCGCAGATCGGCCAGATAGACGATGAAGCCGAACAGCCCGACAATGAGGCCGATCAGGCCAAAGAAGGAGGCTAGCAGGATGAGCGGGTATTTAACCAGCCTCAGCGAGAAGCTCATCGCATTGATCGGAATGACGAAGTTGGCGATCGCGAGCGTGGAGATGACGATGATCATGATGCTGCTGACCAGACCCGCCTGCTGGGCGGCCTGTCCCAGAATGAGGCCGCCTACCGTCGTGGCGGTGGAGGCGATCGTCTTGGGCAGCCGGATGCTCGCCTCGATCAGCGACTCAAGCAGGAACAGCATGACGGCCACCTCGACGAACGAAGGATAAGGAACCGCCTCCCGGCTCCCGGCGATCGACAGCGTGAGCTGCACTCGGAAAAATTCAGGGTTGTAGGAGACGATCGCCACATAGGCGGCGGGCAGCATGATTGTCACGATGATGCCGATATACCGCAGTGTCAGCAGCGCGAGGGAGACCCAGTACGACTGATAGAGATCGTCCATCGAGGCGACGAAGTCGAAGAGAACGGCCGGGGCGATGAGACAGAACGACGTTCCCTGAACGAGCAGGACCACCTTTCCCTCCCCCAGACTCTGCACCGCCCGATCGATCCGCTGCGAGATGTTTAATGTCGGGAATAGAGAAAATTTGCGCGACGTGATCAGCCGCTCCAGCTGCGCAGAGGCCAGCAGCACGTCGATCTGGATCTGGTCGAGCCGCTCCTCCAGCAGGCGGACAACCTCCTTGTCGACCACCTGATTGTCGTACACCATGGCTACCTTGGTCTTTGAGACGGAACCGATCTGGCGCATATCATAGTGCAGCGAGGCGACTGGATAGGACTGGCGAAGAGCGTTCATGTTCACCGAAATGTCCTCCGAAAACGCCTTCTCCGAGCCGTAGACCGTCGATTCCGACGTCACGGTACCGAGCTGGGTCGTGAGCTTCTTCAGGCCGCTGCAGGCGTAGATCACTCCGTCCTTCATCATGACGAGAACGTACCCGCTCAGTAGAAGGCCGGTCGATTCGTCCCAGGTGGCGGGCAGGCTGCTGCCGGGCAGGGAAGCGAGGTAGCTGTCGTATTGAGCTCCCGCCTCAAAGAAGGGTCTCACAAGGTCCGACTGCAGCTTGGCTTCGTCCGTCATGCTCGACAGATAGAGCAGCTCCGCAAGGCGATCGTCCAGCTTGAGCGTCAGCGTCTGCAGGTCGGGCGGGTCGTTCAATTGGCTTTTCATATAGGCAATGAGGGGCTCATATGCGGTGTCGGCCATGTCGGTACCCTCCTTTGGTTCCTGTCGGAAGCCGGACCGGAGCAGGTCCGGATGTCTGTTCATCATTCTTCCAAGCGGGCCAATTCTTATGCGTTTCGGTATCGACCCGGACGATTCGCCGGGCCGTGCGAAGCCCAGGAACGCTTGGCAAAAAACAGATGCGGCGGGACACGGCGGGGGATAGGCGGACACAAAAAAAAGCCCTGCGGCCCGGGTGCCGATTCAAGGTCGGCTGCCCGTGTCTCAGGACTTCTTTTTTTTGGGTTTCTGGCGATTGTGCTGAAGGTATTCCTCGTAGCCGCGCTCCTTGGACTGCCAGACGGCCGTACCGACGAATCCGCCGATGATGGGGAAGACGACGAGTCGAATGGCGAAATACCAGCCGTTGACCGTATTCTGGGTCAAATATTCTACTAAGGTAAGGAGGAGGGCGACGGCTGTGCCGAAACCCAGGGCAAAATAGCGCTGGATAAAGGAAGTTCGTCCGATCCGGCGCCGGCGTTCCCAGCGGGCCGCCTGCTGTGCGTTCATGCTTACGCCTTCTTTCTGTTGGTCATCCGTTTCATTGTAGCGGCTCGGCGCCGATTCTGGCAACCAGACAGGCAGGTCTTTTCCGGCGTTTTTTCGGCAATGTCACCGAATTGTGGTAAAATGTGGAGCAATAGAAGGGCGCTGGGTCGGCCAGCGCTTCCGGAGGTGCATTCGTGGGCAAGTTTGTTTTGTTCTCGCTCTTGTGGTGGCTGCTCGGCAATCCGTTCCTCGCGATTGTCGTGCTGCTCGTAATTCTGTATGTGCTTGACCGGCGTTTTCTCGGCCTGTCGCCGAGCTTCCTGAAGCCGCTCAAGCGGACGAGGCGGCTCGCGAAGCTCCGTCAGGAGCTGCGGCTGCACCCGCACGATTCGCGGGGACGTCTGGAGGCCGCCCAGCTGCTGGCGGAGAAGAAGAAGTACCGCGAGGCGCTGGACTATTACGAGAGCGTGCTGCCCGTGATGGAGGATTCGGCCGAGGTTCGCTTCGGAATCGGTCTGTGCCGGCTGCGTCTCGGCGAACGCGAGGAAGGGGAGCGGGAGATGCGGGAGGCGCTGCGGCTCAATCCCCGCGTTCATTATGGGGAGCCTTATCTGAGGCTGGGCGAGGCATTGGCGGAGTCCGCTCCGGACCGGGCGCTCGCCTACCTCGAGGCGTTCCGGGAGGTCCACTCTTCCTCGTGCGAGGCGTATTACCGTCTTGGCCTGCTGTACAAACGGCTCGGCCGCGAGGAGGAGGCGCGCCGCGCGTTCGCCGAGACCGTCCAGCTGTACCGAAGTCTGCCCAAGTACAAGCGGCGGTCGGAGAGACGATGGGCGCTGCTCGCTTTTTGGAAGCGGTGAACGCGGCCCGGGCGGCCGGACGCCCGTTCTGGGCGCCCGGCTTGACGGAATTTCGGCGGTGGCGATACACTGAGTAGGTTGAACGATCCGCGGAAGCGGGGCGCTGCCAAGGAGGAGTACGGTCATGTCAATGGAATATCTGATGCAGGGCGTCCTGCTTATCTTAATCATCCCGCTTACGTTTGCGGCTTTGCTAGCATGGTCATCCTACAAAAAAAAGAAAAGAAGGTAAGGGCATGTATTACGTAAATCAAGAGCAAATCGGGAATCGTCTGACGTTCCTTCCGCAGGTCGGACAAGCGGCGAAGGAGCTTGCCTCCGGCTGGAAGAACGACATTCTGCACGCCTTCGCCCAGGAACGCGTGCTGTATCTGGGCATCGAGGCGGTCACGGATGTCGGGAGTTTTCTCATTGACGGCTTCATGATGCGGGATGCGAGCAGCTACGAGGATATCGTCGAGATCCTGATCGGGGAGCAGGTCTTCGACCCAGCAACCGGGGCCAAGCTTCTGGAGCTCGTCCGGCTGCGCCGGGCGATCGCCCAGGACTACACGAGCTGGGACCGCTCCGCCATGCATCCGCTCCTGCCCGAGCTTCCGGAGGTCTTTGAAGTATTCGCCCGCTCGGTAGAGGCGTTCGTCCGTAAGGAGCTCGGCGCGATCGGCCTCTAAACCGGACCGGACGGGGAACGGCGTCCGCCCCTCTGGCGGGCAGCTCACGCCTATCCGGCTAGGCCGCGGCGGATCTCCCGATAACCGGGCCGGCCGTCCCTGTGATTTACGGGACACCCCAAATGAGCTACAATGGGGGACAGGTGGTGAAACCCAATGAACGGTCAAGACAGGTCGACCCGACAAGCGCTGTTGACCATGCTGAAGACGAGAGGACCGATTGGCGTCGGGGAAATGGCCAGGGAACTCGGTTTGACCGAGATGGCTGTCCGGCGCCATTTGCATACAATGGAGAGAACGGGGATCGTCGCCTCCAGCAGCTCCCGGCAGGGAGTGGGGCGTCCCATGCTGCAGTATTCGCTCGTTTCGGAGACGGAGGAGCTGTTCCCCCGCAACTACCGGCAGCTGGCTCTGGATCTGCTGGAGGAGCTCGAGGCCCATGCCGGGGGGGAGGCGGTGGCGGCGCTGTTTGAGGGCCGCAAGCGCAAGCTGTTCCGGACGCATGCAGGCGAGCTGGCGGGCAAGCCGCTTGCCGAACGCGTCGAGCTGCTCGCCGGAATCCAGCAGGCGAACGGCTACATGGCAGAGTGGGAAGAGGACGGGGAAGACGGCTACTTCTTCCGGGAGCACAACTGTCCGATCGCCCAGGTGGCAAGCCGCTACAAAGCGGCCTGCCGCTGTGAGCAGCAGCTGTTCGCGGAGCTGCTCGAAGCCGATGTCGAGCGGACGGAATGCCTGACGGAGGAAGGGACGCGATGCGTCTACCGGATCCGTCCCCTGTCCGCTCTCGTACCGGATGCCGGACGGGAGGAGGCCGCGGGCCTCTCTCCCGAAGCCGAGTAACTCTCTATAGCAAGAGCAAGAGAAGCGAATGCAAAAACCCTCCTGCCCAGGCGCACAGCCTGAGGGCCAGGAGGGTTTTGTTGGATGGAGCGAGAGACAGGGTCGGCTCCCGGATGCGGAATGCAGCCTGCTGCCGCGGAAACGGGCGGCGTTGGGCACGAGTTAGGGCTGTTCCCGGCGCAGCGGGACCGTCATGCCCTCTCGGGCGAACGCCGTCCCTTCCGGCAGCGGGTAGACGGTATCGAGGTCGATGCCATGCGACTGATGGGTGAACAGGAGCCGCCGGGGCTTCACTTCGGCTGCAAGCTCCAGCGCCTCCGTGACGTCGTAGACGGAACGGCTCGCCTGCGGAGCCTCCTCTTTGAAGAAGTTGGTGCCGAGCACGAGGAGGTCAAGGTCATGGAGCGGCCGCTTCTCTTCTTCGTTCAGGGAGATGGAGTCCGGGCAGTAGACCATGCGGTACCCCGCCTTCTCAAATCGGTAGGCGTAGGAGAAGCCGTTGCGGCCGTGGCACACCTTCCACGCGGCGATCTCCCAGCCCGCCCAGACGAGGCCTTCGTCCACAGGCTGGTAAGCCAGGTTGTTCTCCAGCCAGGGGAACATCCGGCGCAGCGTGTCCGCTACCTCTGCCGGGGCGTACACCGTTCCCTTGCGGTGCAGCCAGCGGCAGGCATCCGCGTATTCGGGCAGGCCGCCGATGTGGTCGTAATGGGCGTGGGTAATGAGAAGAGGCGGGGCCGATCGCTCGCCGAGCCGCTCCATCTGCCACCCCCAGGACGGCCCGCAGTCGACGAGGAGCCGCTCCCTGCCGCTCTCAAGCAGGACGGAGGAGCGAAGACGCCGGTTGCGTCCCGTCGTCCTCGCTTCCTCGCAGACCGTACAAGAGCAATAGACGCGAGGGACGCCCATCGAGTCGCCGGTGCCGAGGAAAGTGAGTGTATCCACGCGTTGCTACCTGGCCGCCTGGATCGCGCCAGTGAGGCGCGAGGCCTTGTCGCGGACCCAGTCGAAGTTGCCTGCTGCGATCTCCTTCAGATTGATCAGCGAGCCGCCGATGCCGACTGCGGAGCAGCCGGCACGCAGGAAATCGCCGACATTGTCCTCGTTCACGCCGCCGACGGCGACGAGCGGAATATGGTTAAGCGGTCCCATCAGCTCTTTGAGATACGGCAGGCCGAGGCCTGTGCTCGGGAAGACTTTGACCGCGGTTGCACCGGCTTTCCAGGCGGTCACAATCTCGGTCGGCGTCATCGCGCCGGGATATACCGGCAGCCCGGCCTCCACTCCCATGTGGATCACTTCGGGATCGGTATTCGGCGTGACGAGGAAGGAAGCTCCCGCGTCCAGTGCCCTGCGGGCATCCTCCGCGTCCAGCACCGTACCGGCACCGATGAACATCCGGTCTCCGTATTCCTTCTGCAGATCGGCAATCATGCCGGCCGCCCCTTCGGTATTGAGGGTGATCTCCATGACCGTAACGCCTCCCGCAAGCAGGGCATCCGCTATGCGGAACACGTCCTTGTGCTCCACTCCTCTCAGAATGGCGATGAGCCGGGTTTGTTCGATTTGCTGCAAGCCTTGTTCACGATTCATCTGGTTCGTCACTCCGTTTCGTTCCTGTCTGGTTACTCTGTCATTATACCCCGCGGCGGTAGGGGCGTCCACGAAGGAAGGACGAGCTCCGAAGGGTTCCGGCCGCGTATGCCGGGCAACACTGGAAAGGGAGCAGGAGAGGGAGCTGTCAAGGGGGGCGGGCTGGGGCCGAAAACTGTTTTTTTGCGCTTGCTTGTGGTACGCTCTTAACTAAGACTATTACACGGAAAGAGGCAGGATGAACCATGGAGGAAAGGGAACGCATCAAGTTAACATCTTACTCGACCAAAGGCGGCTGCGGCTGCAAGATCGGACCGGCGGATCTGTCCCAGGTGCTGCGGCAGCTGCCGCAGGCCGAGCCGAATCCGAATCTGCTCGTCGGCCTAGACACGAGCGACGACGCAGGTGTGTACAAGCTTAGCGACGAGCTGGCGCTCGTGCAGACCGTCGATTTTTTCACTCCGATCGTGGACGACCCGTATTCGTTCGGGCAGGTGGCGGCGGCCAACGCAATCAGCGACATCTACGCGATGGGCGGCAAGCCGCTGACGGTTCTGAACATCGTCGCCTTCCCGATCTCCAAGCTGCCCAAGGAAGTGCTCGCCGAGATTCTGCGCGGTGCGGGAGACAAGGTGAAGGAAGCCGGGGCCACGCTGGTCGGCGGCCACTCGATTGACGATAACGAGCCCAAATTCGGCCTCGCGGTAACCGGCCTCGTCCATCCGGACAAGGTCCGTGCCAACACAGGCGCAAGACCGGGGGACAAGCTGATTCTGACGAAGCCGATCGGCGTGGGCATTCTGACCACCTCGATCAAGAAGGATCAGCTGAGTGAAGAGGAAGTCCGCCGGGTCACCGGCGTCATGGCAGCCTTGAACAAGACGGCGGCCGAGGTAATGGAGCCGTACGATGTCGGCGGCTGTACCGACGTGACGGGCTTCGGACTGCTCGGCCACGCTTCGGAGATGGCCAAGGGCAGCGGCGTCGGCATCCGCATCGACAGCGCGAAGGTGCCGATGCTGCCGCGCGTCCGCGAGCTGGCCGAGGCCGGCTTCGTGCCGGGCGGGACGAAGAACAACTTCGCCCATCTGGAGGGCGCGGTCACGTTTGCGGGTCACATTGACCAGATCGGCCAATGGATGCTGTGCGACGCCGTCACCTCCGGGGGGCTGCTCATCTCGGTCTCCTTCGACCAGTCCGAGCGGCTGCTGGAGGAGCTGGTGGCGGCCGGCGTGGAAGCGGCCCTTATCGGGGAAGCGGTGGCCGAGCATCCGGGACACATCGAGGTCGTCTAACGCAGGCGGTCAGGCTTAAGCAGGAAGAAGAGGTGCACGAACATGTTTCAAGATATTACGATTGACCAGCTGCTCCGCAAACGGGACGAAGGCGAGCTGACGCTCATCGACGTCCGGTCTCCGTCGGAATACGAGGAGATGACGATTCCGGGCAGCATCAATATTCCGTTCTTCACGGACGAGGAGCGGAGCGAGATCGGCACGCTGTACAAGCAGGTCAGCGTCGAGAAGGCGAAGGAGCGGGGACTCGAGATCATCTCGGCCAAGCTGCCCGCCTTTATCAAGTCGTTCCAGGAGCTCGGTGACGTCCCCAAGGTCGTCTATTGCTGGCGCGGCGGCATGAGGAGCCGGACGACGGCGACGCTGTTGTCGCTGATGAGCGTCCATGTCCAGCGGCTGACGGGCGGCATCCGCTCGTACCGGAAGTGGGTTGTGGATACGCTCGACTCGTACCGGATGGAGCAGCGCTGCGTCGTCATCCACGGCTATACGGGCTCCGGCAAGACGCTGCTCTTGCAGCGGCTCGCTGACGAAGGCTACCCCGTCATCGACCTGGAGGGGCTCGCGAACCACAGAGGGTCAATCTTCGGACACGTCGGCCGCGAGCCGAATAACCAGAAAACGTTTGAGTCCTTGCTTCTGATGGATCTGCTGCGTTTGAAGGACTCGCCCTATGTGATCCTCGAGGCCGAGAGCAAGCGGGTGGGCAAGGCATGCCTGCCGCCGTTCCTGGTAGAGGCCAAGAAGAACGGCACGCATTATGTCCTCGAGCTGCCGCGCGCCGAGCGCATCCGCATGATCGTCGAGGATTACCAGCCGGCTGCCCACAAGGAAGCCTGTCTCGATGCGTTCCGCCGCATTCAGCGCCGCATGCATACCCCGATCGCCGCGGAGATCGAGCTGCTGCTCGAACAGGAGCAGTTCGAGGAAGCGGTCGGCCTGCTGCTCGAGCACTATTACGATCCGCGTTACGAGCACGCGGGCAAGCAGTATGAGGGAGTCGTCAAGCATATTCAGGCCGTCGATACGGACGACGCGCTTGCCAAGATAAAGGAGGCGCTCGTCCTGGACGGCTTCGTCCGGACGGAGGAGGCCGGGGCGTCCGTCATCCCCAGCCAGGCGTGAAACGGACGGTAAGCAGTCTAAATTAGCGGTTTGCCGGACGAGCTCTGCCAAACTTTTGGCGGAAGCGAGTGTCAAATTGCGGCGGACGCACCTATACTGTTGGTAAGAACTGGGCGGGTGTCCCGCCCATTCGGAGAATGAGGTGATCGGATGATCTGGCAGGTTAGCTTGGCTGTAATTGCGGTGGCCTTTGCGGTGCTCGTCGGGTTCCTCGTCCGGACGCTGCGGGAGGTCAACCGGTCGCTCGAGAGAAGCCGGGAGGCGCTGGAGCGGCTGGAGAGCGAGGTGACCGCAGTCAGCAGGGAGACGGCGGAGCTGGTGCGCACGGGCGACCGGCTGGCGCGGGACGTGGAGCAGAAGCTCCAGGCGGTGGACCCGCTCTTCCGCTCGGCCCGGCAGACCGGCCAGAGCATCGAGGCAGTGACGACCTCCATCCGGGAGGTGTCCGCCGCGTTCTCCCGGACAGCGGCAAGCGCCGAACGCGCGCTGCGGCAGGAGGAACAGAAGGTCGCCGGCATCGTCGAATGGGCGGCGGTAGGCGCCAAGCTGTGGCAGGTCTGGAAGGAACGGAGCGCCTCTAAGAAGGCGGCTTCGGAGAAGGAAGATACGCAGCAATCCCAAGCCAAGTAAGGAGTGTGTGCGATGGCAGAGCAAAAGAATGGCAAACCCTTTGTAATCGGCGCGGTGGTCGGTGCGGTCATGGGAGCCGCCACGGCGCTCTTGCTCGCCCCCAAGCCGGGCCGCGAGCTGCGCAAGGACATCGCCGATCAGGTGACGACCTTGTCGGACAAAACGCAGGAGATCGCCGGCCAGGTAAGCCAGTCGGCGCATGAGGTGGCGCGGTCGATCGGCTCGCAGACGAGCGACTGGGTCGGCAAGGCCCGGGAGGTTGCCCAGGCCGTCGCTTCCGAAGTGAAGTCGTGGAAAGAAGCGCAGGCCGGGGAGCGGGCGGCCGAAGCGACGGTTTCCTCTCTTTCCGAGGCTTCGTCGGAGCCGGTTCTGTCCGCGGACGAAGCAGCCCCCAAGACGGAAGCCGCCGAAGAGCGGGAGACCGTCGGCGTGAAGTAGCGGGTTCGCCCGCAATTCGCGCCAAACGAATAAAACCTGGTTTCTCCCATCCGTCCGGATGGGGGAAACCAGGTTTTTGCGCGGGAGCTACCATTTGGATGGGTCGATCTTACTTATATCGACGCCCTCCCATATGTTGCGGATGTTCGCTTCCTCGGGCTTGTCGAACAGAAGCCAGGCGGTCGGCAGGTAACGCTCTCCGTATTCGCTCGCCGGCTTGTTCACGATGGTCCCTTCCTTGACCAGAACGGTGGACGAGCCTCCGTCGAGATTGGCTGCCAGAATGGCGCCCCGCTCAAGGAACAGCTGCTGCACGTCGTACAGGGTGGCCCCGATGCTGTGGCCGGGCTGGCGCCCGTCGATGATGGCGAACAGAATGGTTCCGTCGGCGGTCTGCGCCATGCAGGTGCGGGGAGCGATGCCCCAGCCGTCGGCCGGATTCTTGATCTGGCCGACTCCGTTCACGATGAATCGCGGCGAGAAGGTAACCGCCTCGGTGACGCCCATCTGCAGCAGCTCGTTCGGAGAATATTTGCCCGCGATCATCCGCCCGTCCCGGTCGATGCCGACGATATGCAGCGGCGTGGTCTTGGCGGCATCGAGATAATAGATGGTGCCTCCGGACATGACGATGCCGGATGGCTGGAAGCCGTTGCCCATCCATTCGGGATCGATGAAGCCGCCGCCGTTCACGCCGATGAGCGCTCCGGTCCGCTGGACCATTGACGAAACCTTCTCTCCCTTGCCGTATTTGCCGGGTACGCCGATCCGAAGCTTCTTGGGGTCGGAGATCGACAGCAGGTAGCCCTTGTAGCCTTTGCCCTCGATCGGCTCGATCTCGTAGAGAGGCTTCACGACCTCCGGCTTGGGGGGCTCGAGTACGGGCACCTCGACGACCGGGGCTTCGGCATACTGCTCGAACTGTTCGGCGTATGAGTCGACCCGCTTGTCCAGCGCTTCCTGGCCGATCAGGTACTTGGCCCAGTGCCGGTGCTGGGTCGAGATGAGCGTGTCGGCCATCATCGTCTTGAACTGCTGCCCGGATGGCAGCAGAAACAGCCAAATGGCGAATCCGATGCCGACCGCGAACACGATCGTGGCGAGCATGGCGGCGAACCGGAGCAGGCGGCGCCGCTTCCCCTTGGCGCGCCGGGGCCGGGCGGTGGGCGGTGCCTGTGTAACGGTGGAATTAGCCATAACGCTTCCTTTCCTGGAGAATGCTGGATATTACCAGTATAGACGATTCTCCCGCAAAAAGGTTGCATAATCCGCCGCGGCCTTCCGTATTCTCCTGTTTGGGCATCCATGCTTCGCTATCGTCGCAGAGAGGCCGCACGGTCGATTGCCAAAAAACGCATTTGTTGAGTGGAGGAACCTACCATGGCCTGGAAAAAATTCATCCTGGCGAACGCCCTGCAGCTTTCCTTTGCGGTAGCGCTGGTCGCGACGCTCGGAAGCCTGTACCTGTCCGAGGTGCTGCGCTTCGAGCCGTGCAAGCTGTGCTGGTTGCAGCGGATTTTCATGTATCCGCTCGTCGTGCTGCTCGCCGTCGCCACCTTCCGCAAGGATAACAAGGTGTATCTATATGTGCTGCCGCTCGCCGGCATCGGCGGGTTGATCTCGCTCTATCATTACATGATTCAGAAGGTGCCTTACTTTCACGAGAACGCCTCGGCATGCGGGGACGCGTCGTGCGCCTACGACTACCTCGATTACTTCGGCATCATTACCATCCCGCTTCTTGCCTTGACCGCATTCATCCTCATCGGACTGCTGCAGTGGCAGCTGGCGAGAGCCGTGAAGGAATAGGCGGTCGTCCATCTTAGGCCGTCCGCTTACTCGGACTTCGCCAGATAGACCCGCTTTCCTTCCTTGGCGGACCGATAGATGGAGGCGATCATCTCCTGCGTCTTGAACGCCTCGCGGCCGTCGATGAACGGCTTTTCGCCGGTGGCGAGAGACTGGTAGAACGCGCGGATCTGCTTGGAATGGCTGACGCCCCAATAAATTTTGACGCCTTCTCCGTAGTCGATCGTGTCGTTAGGATTTTTGTCCCGTGTGATGACGGTGCCGTCGTTGTAGGTGATGGTCGCGCGGTCGGCCACCATCTTGGCCGTTCCCTTGACGCAGTGAAGCTCGATCTCGACCGGCGCGTCATAGCTGTAATAGTTGATAGCATAGAATCCGGTGAACACGCCGTTCCGGTATTTGACGACGCCTTCGACGCTGTCCTCGACCTCGATACGTTCATGGGCCCGGTTGCCCATCTGTGCGTCTACATACTCAATCTCGTCGCCGACGAACCAGCGGAGCAGATCCATCGTATGGATCGCCTGGTCGATGAGCACGCCACCGCCTTCCTGCGCCCAGGTGCCCTTCCAGTCGCTCTTGCTGTAATAATCGTCCGTTCGCTTCCAGGTGACGGAGCATTTGCCTCCGAGCACCTGCCCGAGGCTGCCGTCCTCCAGCGCGCTCTTGATGAGCTGGGAGCCTGGGTTGTAGCGGTTCTGGAAGATGACGCCGAGTGTGACGCCATTCTCTTCGCACGTCTCGATCATCGCGCGGGCGTCTTCGACCGAGATGCTCATCGGCTTCTCCGTCAGCACATGCTTGCCCGCCTTGGCGGCCGCTATCGTGAGCGGGGCGTGGGTGTTATGAGGGGTGCAGATCTGGACGACGTCGATGTCGGCTTCCTTCAGCATCTGATCATAATCGGTATAATACCTGCAGTTGTACTCCTGTGCCGCCTTCTTTGCGCGGTCCTCCTTGATATCGCATACCGCGACCAGCTCCGCCATTTCGGATAGCCGAACGGAGGTGGCATGCATCGGAAAAATTTTGCCGCAGCCGACGATGGCGGTCTTGAAAGGGGTCATCGCGTATCACTCCTTCTCTACCATTTGCTTATCAATGTTACTATACCCATTTTTTAACCGCCGGCATCCCGGGATGAGAATGGGTACCGATGCTTGACCGCCCGAATCATGGGCGGTTCCGACAAGGGAATGGCGAAGGAATGTCGAATAGAGTAGAGGACTGTAGAGTCTTAACTCTCCCATGAGGTGATAATCAAGATGAAGAAAACCTTGCCGTCCGTCGTTCTGCTCGTCTCGCTCGCGGCCGTAGCGGCCGCTTGCTCCGGCTCCTCCTCGGGCGGTTTGCAATTTGGAGGCAGTCCGTCTCCGTCGGCCGGCGCGTCCTCCCCGGCTGCTACGGCTTCCCCGTCTCCGTCTCCGACGGCTACGCCTTCGCCAACGGCCACGCCGTCCCCATCGGTCAAGCCGACCGAGACGCCCAAGCCTTCGGAGAGCGCCAAGCCTTCCGTCTCACCGTCCAAGGCGCCCCTGGTATCGCCGACGCCCAAGGCGTCCGAGAAGCCGGCGGGCACCGGGACGGAAGCGAGCCGCAAGGCGGTGTCCTGGTATTACATGAAGCAGGGAAAGGGCAAGGTTCCGAATTTCCCGGCGGAGACGAAGCAGTACAAGAAGGGGCAGGCCGTCTGGGTCGGCACGGGCAAAAAGGTCTACCTGACGCTCGACACCGGCGGCGATCTGGGCGATGTCGACAAGATGCTCAAGGTGCTGAAAGACAACGGCGTGCACGCAACATTCTTCGTCGCAGGCTATAATGCCAAAGCCCATCCGGATTTCATCCGGCGTCTCGTGAACGATGGCCATATGGTCGGCAGCCATACGATGTCGCACAAGGACATGACGACCGTCTCGGACGCTGAATTCAAGAAAGAAATGCTCGATTTCGAGAAGACGTACAAGGACATCACAGGGAAGGCCGTTCCGCCTATCTTCCGGTTCCCGTACGGCACATACAGCCTGCATCTGCTGGATCTGACCGCCGAGCTCGGTTACAAGTCGGTGTTCTGGTCGACGGCGATGCGCGACTGGGAGCCTCGGGCGAACGGTCCCGACGACGCCTACAACGACATTATGAACAACCTGCATGACGGCAACATTATTCTGATGCACCAGGGATCCAAGGACAATATCAACGCCCTGGACCGCATTCTCAAGGCGATCAAGAAGGAAGGGTACGAGTTCGGCCTGCTCACGGATTTTGCGGACCGCTAGGAACAGGCAGGCAAGCAGGCCGCCGGAGAAGCCCCCAAGCGGCGATTCTATCCGGCGGCAGGCTATGTCCCCCTTGGTAGCGAAAGACCGTGTGCCTGCCCGTAACGTCTCTCTTGGTCCGCCTAGTCGTCCGCTCGCGCCGCCGGCGCCAGAGACGGGCTCGGTTGACTTAGTACCTTTCGTGTGGCATTCTCATAATCTATACATGAGCAGCAGATGCCCTACTCAAACAGCAAAGGAAGCGTATCATTGTGCAGCATGCCATAGCGATTTTGGATTCCGGCGTAGGCGGCCTGACGGTCGCCAAAGAAGTGATGAGGCAGCTCCCCCGGGAAAAGGTCGTTTACTTCGGGGATACGGCGCGGACGCCATACGGCCCCCGTCCCGCGGAGCAGGTGATTCAGTTCACGCGGCAAATCGTCGATTATCTGCTCCAGTATAAGCCCAAAATGATCGTCATCGCCTGCAACACGGCGACGGCCGTCGCTCTGGAGGATATCCGCTCGCGCGTGTCCGTGCCGGTCGTGGGTGTCATCCATCCGGGCGCACGGGCGGCCATCAAGACGACGCGCAGCGGGCGAGTCGGCGTCATCGGCACCGAAGGCACGATTCGGAGCGGGGCTTATGAGACCGCACTCCGCGAGATTTCGCCGCAGCTTCAGGTAGTCAGCATGGCCTGTCCGAGCTTCGTGCCGATCGTGGAGCAGGGCCGCTACGAGGACGACATCGCGCGGGAAGAGGTAAAGCACGTGCTGCGGCCCTTCCGGGAAGAGCATCTGGATTGCCTCATCCTGGGCTGCACCCATTACCCTTACCTGACCGGCGCGATCCGGGAAGCGATGGGGCCATCGGTAGCGCTGATCAGTTCCGCCGACGAGACGGCCAGAGAGATCAGTACGATTCTGTACCACAACGGCCAGCTGGCGCAGTCGAACCAGGAGCCGGTTCACCAGTTTTTCTGCAGTGGAGATCCGCATCTCTTCCGCTCCATCGCCCAATCGTGGCTGAAGGAAGAGATCCAGGTGACTCCCGTCGTCTGGCGGGTCCCTACGATTTCGTAACGCCTCACGTCGTACGCTCGAACGCCCGGAGCCTCCGGGCGTTTTTCTTTTTGCTAAGTACGTGTAGGAATAAATAGGATTTTGTTGAATATCCGTTTAGCCGCCGGTAGAAGGGGTTAAGAAATGAGCGTGACGGGATGTCACCAACTAACCAAAAGGAGTGTGGATAGAATGGCACGCAACGATGATCAAAAGATGAGCAGAGAAGAAGCTGGCCGCAAAGGCGGACAAGCTACCGCAAAATCCCATGATCGCGAGTTCTACCAAGAAATTGGAAGAAAAGGCGGGGAAGCCACTTCCAACTCCCATGACTCCGACTTCTACCGGGAAATCGGACGCAAGGGCGGGGAAGCGACATCCGATTCGCACGATCGCGAGTTCTATCAGGAAATCGGCCGCAAGGGCGGCGAAGCCCGCGGCGATTCGAATAGCTCCGGCGACGGCAAAATGAGCCGTGAGGAAGCGGGCCGCAAGGGAGCGGAGGCACGCAACCGCAACCGCTAAGCCGCCGCCGTGCCGGCGGGCGACAGCCGTAAGGGGTACCCTGGCTTCGAAGCAGCCGGAGGGCCGGCCGTGCGAAGCGCTTGCCGCTCCAGAGCTTAGAATCTGGCGGGGCTCCTGAACCAAGACGCCTGCCCGGCGGGGCACCGGGGCGAGAGCCGGTCGCCGGCCCGTCCCATAAGAAAGGGCTATCCCTTCCGTCATCATGGATGAACAGGGGATAGCCTTTCTTTGTGTGCGCCGGAAGTTCGCAGCCCGCTGCGTATCCGCGGGAAGCCCAAAACCCTCTGCGCGGTATGGCGCAGAGGGTTTTGCCTGGGAACACTAGCCGATCGCTTCTCTCGATGGTCCTATAACGAGGAACGGTAGATCGCCAGCACATCGTCCCGCTCGAGCGGCCGAAAACGGCCTCTCGGCCCGTTGGCGACGACCTTGTCGGCCATCACGCCGAGCTTGGAATCGTCGATGTCGTAGTCCGCGAGGCGGCTCGGCGCCCCGATCGAATTCCAGAACGCGCGGAGGGCGGCAATGCCTTCCTCTGCGGCCTCGAGATCCGCTTTGCCAGCCGGATCGACGCCGAAGACGTGAACGCCCAGCTGCTTGAACCGCGCCGGATTGTCGCGGACGACGTGCTTCATCCAGTTCGGAAACAGGATGGCGAGACCGCCGCCATGCGGAATGTCGTACACCGCGGAGATGGCGTGCTCCAGATCGTGCGTCGCCCAATCGCCGGGCGTACCCATCGACAGGTAGCCATTCAGCGCGATAGTCCCCGCATACATCAGCGTCTCGCGCGCCTCGTAATCGTCCGGCCGCTCGAGGGCGACCGGCGCGGTTTGGAGGATCGCGCGCAGCAGCGCTTCGCAGAATCCGTCCTGGATCGGAGTATCCGTCCGGTGATGGAAGTACTGTTCAAAAATATGCGACATCATATCCACGATACCGTAGACCGTCTGTTCCCGCGGCAGCGTGAACGTATGCTCGGGATCGAGGATCGAGAAGCGCGGATAGACGAGCGGGCTCCCCCAGCCATGCTTCTCGTTAAGCTCCCAATTCGTGATGACCGAGCCCGCGTTCATCTCCGAGCCCGTCGCCGCCAGCGTCAGAACCGTGCCGAACGGCAGGGCGTCCTTGACAGCAGCCTTCTTGGTGACGACGTCCCAGAAGTCGCCGTCGAACTTGGCGGCTGCGGCGATCGCCTTGGTGCAGTCGATCGTACTGCCGCCTCCGACCGCAAGCAGCAGGTCGATGTTATGCTCCCGGCACAGCGCCGCGCCTCGATTGACCGTGCTGAGGCGCGGATTCGGCTCCACGCCGCCGAGCTCGACCACCTCGGCCCCCGCTTCCTTGAGCAGGGCGAGCGTCCGGTCGTACAGGCCGGTCCGCTTGATGCTGCCGCCTCCATAGACGAGCAGCACCTTGCGGCCGTATCGCGGCACTTCCTGCACCAGCTGCTCCAGCTGGCCTTTGCCGAAGATCAGTTTGGTCGGGTTCTGATAGATAAAGGGATTCACTTGCCGTCACTCTCTTTCTTTATAACGGTAGGTTTGCCGGCCCGGCCGGACTTCCGGCCATTCAGTCGACGGCGCGGACCTCCACCTCTATGTTGCCCCGCGTCGCTTTGGAATACGGACACACCTGGTGGGCCGCATCCGCCAGTTCCTGCACCCGCTCCCGCTCCATGCCTGGGATACGGACGTCGATCCGGGCTGCCAGCTGGAATCCGCCCTCGGCGTCCTTGCCGAGCGTTACATGGGCGGTTACCTCCGCTTGGTCGGCATCGACCTTTTGCTGCTTGGCTATCAGTTGGAGCGCGCTTCCGAAGCACGCCGAATACCCGCAGGCGAACAGCTGCTCCGGGTTCGTGCCTTCTCCGCCTTCCCCCTGCATCTCCTTTGGTGTCGTCAGCTGGAACGACAGCTTGCCGTCATCCGTTTTAACCGTACCCGTGCGGCCGCCGACAGCCGTTGCCGTCGCCGTATACAGCTTGTCCATTCTCGTCCCTCTCCTTTCGGTTACGCCCCATAGATCAGCCTGCAGGCCGCCAATGGAGCCTACCTCTTCCTTTACCCAAAAGAGGACCGTTCTACTCGCGTTGGCCGGAGCAAGAGCTTCGCCCGCGGACATTGCCACCGGGGTGTTCACATTCGGCAAGTAGACTTGAGGCGGCTTCCTGCCGAGAGCCTGCCTCTAGCGAGAGCCTGCCTCCCTGCCGGCGGCAGGCTCCCCATGCCCTCGCAGCTTCAACGGCGAATCGTAACCCGGGTGCCGACCGGTACCTGCTTCTGCAGCTGGAGAACGTCCTGGTTGTACATGCGAATGCAGCCGTGCGAAACCGGGCCGCCAATGGAGCCGGGGTTGTTCGTTCCGTGAATGCCGTAATGCGGGCGCGACAATCCCATCCAGAACGCGCCGAACGGTCCGCCGGGATTCGGCTGCTTGTTTATGATCGTATACTCGCCAACCGGGGTTTGGGTAAGCGCGGTGCCGATCCCGATCGGGTAGGCGTGGATGACTTTGCCACCGTCGAGCAGATAGAGGCGCCGTTCGGACAGATCGACGATGATGCGGCGTGCGGGCATGGACCTTCCTCCTGACCGCCGCCCCTTCGCGGGCGGCTCTATGGCGCCAGCATATGCGCCAGGTGGGCAGATGGTGCGGAGTAAGGTAAGCGGCAAGTCATCGTGCTGTGAGTGCCGTCCGAGGGGCACTGCCGGGCAGACGGTCACGAGGATGTCGTCGATTGCCCAAGCAAGCACAGGTACCAAGACGGGGTCGGATGAGCAGCCCGGTTAAGACCGCGGGACGGTAATCATCTGATAGACGGCGCGTCTGTCGCCGGGCAGCGCCACCCCCGCTGCCTTCAGCTGCGAGGAGCCATCGCCGTCCAGGAAGACGCCGTCGACAATGCGGTCCCGCCCGACCGTCTCGCGCACCGCCTCGCGGAAGACGGCGACGGTGCAGGGGGTCGGGCTGACGAGCAGCCAGACGCGGTTGTCCCGGTCGTAGGCGACGGCGGACCGCATCCGCTTCTCGTCCATGGCGGGCATTTCCTCGGCTTCGGCGATCCGTTCCCAGCCTTCGCTGCGGCCGAGGCTCATGCTGACGCCGCCCTGCGCCCAATAGTTGGAGCGGTCGGTCACCTGCAGGAGACCCGCGTCGTCCACGACCTGGACGGAGAACGTCCGCGTCCGGCCGTCCCAGACGAGAGTGCCGCGAGGGCGGTCGATATTGTACCAGCCCGAGCCGTAATCGCCGGGATTGCCTTTGACCGGGTGGTCGTTCTTCACGGCGATGCTGAGCAGGTATCCCTGCCAGAAAAACCCTCCGTTGATGCCGTCCTCCGCCATCTTGGTCACGTTTCCCTCAATCGCCTTCAGGCCGATCGCGTCGGGCGTCGTCCTCAGGACGTGCATCGTGACGGGCCCGGCGGCGTTCACTTTGGTGTATGTATACGGCCGAGGGGAGGAGCGTAGCGCCATCATCAGCGCCAGGGTGCAGGCGAAGCTGGCCAGACAGACGAGGAGCAGGAGGTAGGGCAGCTTGCCCCCAGGGGATCGGGAGAGGATACGATTCATGGCTTCCTCCGTTCTCTTGGCTTCCCATTCATTCCCAATTCCTCGCATGCCCTCCAGATTCCTGCTCGACTTGGGGCGGGTGAACAAGAATAAGCCGTTCGTCCCAGCGTGAGGCCCGCAGCGTTCGACTGTGGGTGCGGAGCTGGTCCGCGGACCAGCTCGAACGATCGGCGGAAGCCGGGAGGCGTGCCGAATAAACGCACATCGGGGCGCATATACATGGAGAACCATTTTTTGATTAGCGGACGGCGCCGAGGTGTATATAGGGGGAAGAAGACCGATACTGAGAGAAGAGGGTGAAGCATCGCGAGGAGGGGACTTCATGAGTAAGCTTCTTTCGCTCAAGCATTGGGTCCATGTCTTCAAACGGGTAGGCCGGCTGCTGGTATCGAGCCGCGTGCCGATGAAGGAGAAACTGCTGTTCGTCGTGCCGGCAGCGCTGTACTGGGTACTTCCGGACGTGATTCCCTTCCTGCCGATCGACGATATCGCGGTCACCATGCTGCTCGCCAATTGGTTCGCCACCCGGTTCGAGAAGAAATATCGCCTGTAGCGGAAAGGTGGATGTCTGTGGAAACGGTACCCTATTCGGACAATGGAAGCGTGTTTCGCGAGCGAGCGGTCTCTTGGGAGGGGACGGCGTGCGAACTGTCTCTGGCAGGCCGCATCCCGCTTGCAGACCTGCTCGAAGCGCGCAAGGCGTTGGAGGTGACGCAGGCCGCTCTGGCGGCGGCTCGGCGGTCGGAGGAAGATCTGCGGGCGATGGAGCGGGCGCTCGCCGCCATGGCGCAGTCGATCGGCAACGGCGAGGAGGGCGAGGAGGCGGATGCCGCGTTCCATCTCGCGCTGTCCACGGCGAGCCGCAACGCCATGCTGGCCGATCTGCTCCAGACAGTGCTCGACCGGATCGAGCTCGTCTCGGAGCATGCGCGCGCAACCCGCATCTTCTGCGACACGGCCGTCTCGGAGCAGCTGCTCGGCGAGCACCAGGCGATCTACCGGGCCATCCGGCGCCAGGATGCGGCCGAGGCGCAGGAGAAGATGAAGCTGCATCTGTTCCACGTCGGGCGGCTGCTGCTGCGGTTCGCAGCCCTGCCGCAGGCGGGCCGGTGCTGACGCTAATCCTCGAATAGATGGCGGAAGAACGAATCCGGCCGCTCCAGGAAACGCCGCGTGATGGTATACGCAGGCGTTTCTTCGTATGTCAGCTCGCGGACCGGAGGCTCGTCGAACGACAGGATGCGAGCTCCCGGGAAGCCGAGCAGAATCGGCGAGTGGGTGGCGATGACGAACTGGCTGTCCCGCGACCGGTCGTGCAGCATGCTGAGGAAGGCAAGCTGGCGGGCGGGCGAGAGGGCGGCCTCGGGCTCGTCAAGCAGGTAGAGGCCCGGCTCGGTGAACCGGTTGACGAACAGGCTGAGGAACGATTCACCGTGCGACTGTTCATGCAGCGACCGGCCCCCGTAAGCGCCGTAGGCGATGGCAGCCCCGTCCTCCTCGGCGAGCACGTCGAGATGGGAGGCGAACTGGTAGAACGTCTCTGCGCGTAGAAAAAAACCGCGGCCCGTCCGGGGCATCCAGGACAGCCGCAGGTGCCGGCCGAGGGAGGAGCCGGACGCGTGAACCTCGAACCGGTTGTTGCGCCCGCCCCCGGCGGTGTTGAAGTCGCATTGGTCGGCGATGCCCTCGAGAAGCGTTGATTTGCCCGAGCCGTTCTCGCCTACGAGGAACGTCACGGGGGTGGTGAAGCGTAGCTCAGGCAGCCTGCGGATGGACGGAATGGAGAACGGGTAACCGCTCGGATCTTCCTCTCCGGCGGACGGCAGCAGGGAGACGGATCTGAGAAACATGGAGCGGCCTCCTTCCTAACGCGGTCTGTTATATTCTCCCTCCGGCAGGCGGATCCAGCGCTTCAGATAGCCTTCGTTCATGAGCGCTTTGATTGTGATGATCAGAATCGGCGAGATAATAAGACCGGCGACCCCGAACAGGGAGAGCGAGATAATCATGAACGACAGCATCGTAAACGCCGAGACGCCGAGCGAATCGCCGGTAATCTTGGGCTCGAGAATCTGGCGGGCGATCAGTACGACTGCCAGCAGTACGGATAGAGAGACGGCGAGCTTGATGTTGCCAACGATGAACAGGTAGATGATCCACGGCGCGAAGACGGTCGTGACACCGAGCAGCGGCAATAGATCGAAGACGCCGGACAGCAGGGCGATCGAGAACGCATTGTTGACCCGCAGAATCAGCAGAGCGGCGAAAATGACGACGAAGGTGATCGACACCAGCTTCAGCTGGGCCTTCAGGTAGCCCGCGATGCCGGCGACGACGTTCACGCGCAGGAACTGGAACACCTTTTTGAACGTCTCCGGCGTATTGCGCCGCGCGAGCTTCTTCCAATCGGCGATCTCCAGGCTAAGAAAGAACGCCAGGATCAGCCCCACGACGACGTTCAGCATGAACGACGAGAAGGACGAGAGGCTGTGGAACAGCCCGGTCAGGAACCAGGTGACGAACTGGGAGCCTTTGGCAATGATAGCCGAGGTCCATTCCTTCGCTCTCTCGGTCAGATCCGGCGGAAGCGCCTCGATCTTGCCCTGCCAGTAGTCGGCGTTCTGCAGAATCTTCTCCTGCAGAATCAGCTGGTAGGCGGGAATTTTCTGAGCCAGGTTGTAGATTTGGCTCGTGAAGATGGCGCCGAGCCCGACGAGGACGCCGACGGCGACCGTGATGAACAGCAGCGTCGAGATCGTAGCAGCGATAGGCTTGGGGAGGCCCCGCTTGTTCAGGAACTTGGCGAGCGGCTCGATGCACAGGAAGATGACCAGGCCGTAGAAGATCGGCGCCGCGATCGAGTAGAGAAAGCTGAACAAGAGCATGAAGACGTACACGGTAAAGACAATCAGGGCAATGTCTAGGATGGTTTTGTAGTAGCGTTTCCAAAAAGCGAGCATGCCGGGGTCACCTCATCCAAAAATAATCACGAAGGGACAGCTACTTGCTATCATAGCGGAAACGGGAGGCAGACGCCAGCATGGCGCGGGGGTTCGTATCCGCTGTTTGTTGCGCATTCCGGGAGCTTCCGATACAATGGACGGATAGACCTTTCACTTAAGGAGAGAGACACGATGCAATGCAAAATCACCCGTAACGCGGCCAAAGTCATTCAGCGCGAATTGGATAAAGAAGAGAATAAGGAGCTTATGCTGCGCGTGCTCGTCACCCACAGCCATGGCGACCATGCCCATTACGGCCTCGATCTGGACAAGCCCGGCGAGAACGACGAAGTAATCGAGACGGACAAGGGCATCAGCGTCCTGCTCGATAAGAACGAGCCGCTTCTGGACGGTGTGAAGATCGACTACCTGTACCTGCCGGAGGAAGGCTTCGTCATCACCAATCCGAGCAAGGGCAACCACGGCGACCACTAGGCCGTCCGCGATCGGAGTCAGCCATCATGGGGAAGAACGATATTCGAATTTGCAACAAGTGCACGCATACCCAGGTCAAAACGCTGGTGCCCAAGCTGCAGAAGCTGGCCCCGCACGATGAGATCAAGGTGGCCTGCAAGTCCTATTGCGGTCCCTGCAAGCGTTCCGCCTTCATCTTCGTCAACGGCCGGTATCTCACCGGGACCACCGAGGACGAAGCGCTGGACAAGGCGAAGAAATATATCAAGGCGTAAAGGACCGCGTCCGCGGTCTTTTTTTGATGCCGTGCATTCGGAAATGAAGGAGTCTTGCTGTTTTGAATCGGCTGCAATCGTTTTACCGGAGTTATCATCCAATCGTCCATACACTGCTGGCGGGAACGGTCATGGCGCGCGCCGCTTCGTCGATGAGCATGCCGTTCCTCGCGCTCTACCTGGCCCGGACGACAGACATGAGCCCGTTCCTGATCGGCGTCGTCATCGGCCTCGGCTCGCTTGCCGGCACGTTCGGGGGCTTTATCGGCGGGACGCTGTCCGACCGGGTGGGCCGCCGCCTGGTCATGCTGACCGCGCTGTATGTGTGGGGCTTTGTGTTCCTCGGCTTCGGCACGGCGGGCAGTCCGCTGCTGTTCCTGCTGCTGAACATGGCGAACGGCCTCTGCCGGTCGTTCTACGAGCCCGTCTCCCAGGCGCTGATGGCCGACCTTACCCCTGCGGACAAGCGGTTCCGCGTCTTCTCGCTCCGGTATCTGGCTATTAATATCGGGGTGGCCGTCGGCCCGCTGCTCGGGGCTTATTTGGGGACCGTATCAGGAGGGCTGCCCTTCCTGCTGACGGGTGGCGTTTATCTACTGTACGCTCTCCTGCTGCAGCGGCTGCTGAACCGGTTCGGCATCCGGCGCATCGAGGGGGAGAAGAAGCAGCCGCTTACGTTCGGCGCCGCGTGGGCCGTCATTCGCCGGGACTCCGCCTTCCGTTTGTTCCTCGGAGGCGGAATGCTAGCGGCCGTGGGCTATTCCCAGATGACGGTTACGCTGTCGCAGTATTTGGAAGGCCTGATGCTGGAGGAAGGAGTGAAGCTGTTCGCCTGGATGATGAGCGTGAACGCGATCACCGTCGTCGTCTGCCAGGTGCCACTCGTCAGCTGGCTGGAGAAGCGGTCGCCGCTCTTCGCCATCGCCTGCGGCAGTGTCCTGTTCGCGCTCGGCGATCTCGGCTTTGCGTATTCTACCGGCACAACGGCCTTTCTCGTCTCGATGGTTGTCTTCTCGCTTGGCGAAATTCTCAGCTTCCCGGCGGGTAATTTGCTCATCGACCGTATTGCCCCGAGAGAAATGCGGGGCACCTATTACGGCGCTCAATCGTTCCAGAATTTTGGCCATTTCGTCGGGCCATGGCTTGGCGGTCTGCTGCTGACGGAATTCGGCGGGCATACGATGTTCCTCATCATGGCTGTCTTCACGCTTCTCTCGATCTGGTTCTACCGGGCAGGCGAGCTCTCGGCCGGAGGCAGAGCGAAGGCTCGGGAGACGGGAGCGGGGGAGGCCGGTTGAAGCAAACAGGTCTGCCGCCGCTATGCGGGCTAGCTAAGCGACGCGCCGGAGAAGCTCCGCGTGCCGCGTCGGCACGTTCGCTCCGTACAGCCTCAGCACAGCACAAAGCCGTCCGCCGGCGGATGCCGGACGGACGGCTTTGCTGCGTGCTGGGGAAGGCGCAGGCGCTGGCTACCCGCTCTCGCCCGGGATGAGCGGGGCGGGAACCGGCACGTCGGCCGCCGTCTCCGCGGCTGGCGCGGTCTGCGGGGGGGCGGAGGCGGGGCCTCTGCGCTGGGCGGACAGGTAAGCGGGCCGACCCTCGCCTGCCGGCACCTGCTGCTTCAGCACATGCTGGCGCAGAAAGGGGAGCACCTGCTCCCAGAAGCGGGAGTCGGTCTCCGAGCTGCTGTGCCCCTCGCTGCTCACGAACAGATGGGCGAGCCCGGGCCGCTCCGCTCCGGCCACCAGATAGTCGAGCTCGCTCGAAGGGATGAACATGTCGCCCGTGGAATGCACGAGCAGGACGGGTGTCCGGGAGGAGCGGACGGCCGCGACGACGTCCAGCTCATGCAGGTTGCGCCTTGTAATGCCGCTGCGCAGGTAGACGACTCGGGGAATAACCGAGGACAGCGGGAAGGCGGGCATTCTCCGCCGCTTCAGCTCGGCGCGGACGACGGTATCGAGTTGAACCGGCATGGAGTCCGTGACCACCGCCTGGACCGGAGCCTGCTTGCCGAGTGCGAGCAGGCTGCCGTAGCCGCCCATCGAATGGCCGAGCAGGCCGATCCGCTCGGGATCGACATCCTCGCGGGAGCGGGCGTAAGCGATAGCTGCAAGCACGTCGTCACGGAACGTGAGGCCGGTCGGCGTCGGATGTTCGTCGCTGTCCCCATGGCTTCGCGCGTCGAAGAGCAGGAGCGCGTATCCTTCGTTATACAGCCGGTCCGTATACCGCAGCACCCGCGACTTGTTCGAGCCCCAGCCGTGAACGACGATCATGAGCGGATGCCTGGCGCCCTCGCCGGATGCGGATCCAGTCTTGGGCGGGACGAACCAGCCCTTGAGCGTGGCGCCGCCGCTTGGGAACGAGACGGCTTCGTAAGGCTCCGGGGGCAGCCCGATCATGGGCCGGCGCATCGGCGTTTGGCTCTTGACCGTGATCTTCCAGACGACCGCCGCGCCGGCGGCAACCGCGGCCGCGCCGGCCGCCCCTATCCATCCCGCAAGTTTCCAACCCGACATCGGATCCCCCTCTTTTCTCGTTTCGTTCTGCCCTTCGTTGGAGCTTCTTCTTATATAGTGTACCGTCTTACCCACATTTTTGCGAATCGTCCGGGATCTTTTTTTTTGTTTCTTCCTTTGGCGGGACAGGATACAGAAAAAGGGAAACTGGGCGTCGAAAGCCAATATTATTCTCAGGTTTGTTATACTATAAGGAGTATGGGTAGAAAACTAGAGAGAATTCCCTAGAAAGTAGCTGTCTCTCTAGAGGCATGGATAAATGAATTCATAGACATCTATAGCAAAGATAAGCAGAATGGACGTCCAGCCTGACGACCAGGTACGGACGGCAATCCAATCGAACAGCCGGCCAGCGGGCCGCTGAAGGAGTTGAGGACATGAACGAAGGAAACGATCGATATAAGCAGACAGGGCTGGCGATCAAGAGCAAGGCGGGGGAGTTCGCAGAACGCGTCACGCGAGAGACCTACGAGATGCAGCCGGAGCTCATGGGCCGGTTCGGGCCGAACGGTCGCAGACGAACTATGGAAGACACCGTCTTTAACCTCAACTATTTGGCCGAAAGCCTGATGATCCAGAGCCCCAAGCTGTTTGCGAGCTACATCTCGTGGCTCAAGGTGCTGCTGGCGGGGTATCATGTAAGCGCGGATGACGTGGCGGTTAATTTGAGGCTGATCGGAGAAACGGTCCGCGAAGAGCTGGGCGATGAAGTCTATCAGCTTATAGAGCCGTACGTGGAGCTCGGCCTGAGCCAGGTGGAGGGGCTCCCGCTCGAGCTGGAGACTTTCCTGGCCGACGAGAGTCCGCTCGCGGAGGAAGCACGTGCTTATCACAATGCACTTCTGGAGGGCGACCGGCGGACCGCTTCCGTTACCGTCATGCGGCTCGTCGAGAACGGCCGGCCCATTCGGGATATCTACCGCTATATTTTCCAGGCGTCGCAGTACGAGGTCGGCCGGCTGTGGCAAACGAACAAGATCAACGTGGCCCAGGAGCATTACTGCTCGGCCGCCACGCAGCTAATAATGTCGCAGCTGTTTCCGTATATTTTCTCCGGAGTGCGCAGCGGGTACCGGCTGGTGGCTACCTGCATCGGCGAGGAGCTGCATGAGATCGGCCTGCGGATGCTGGCGGATTACTTCGAGATGGACGGCTGGGATACGTATTACCTCGGGGCCAACGTGCCGACCCGCAGTATCGTGGCGGAAGTGAAGAAGCGCGAGGCGAATGTGCTGGCGATCTCGGCCACGATGACTTACCATGTTCACCAGGTCAAGGAGCTGATCGCTTCGATCCGCGAGACGGACGAGCTGGGCTCGCTGACTGTTTTAGTAGGCGGCCTGCCCTTCAACATCGACCGCGAGCTATGGAAGCAGGTGGGCGCAGACGGATACGCACCGGATGCGGATGCAGCGATCCAGGAGGCCCGGCGCCTGCTGGCATTCTCCGCCTCCAGCCCGGAGCTTGAGGAGTCTGCCAAGTGATGGAGGACCAAAAAGCGATCCTGGCGGTGTTGTCGAGCGAGAAGGGGGAAGTGCTTCGCGTCTTGCGAGATGATTTTCAGCTGTCCGCTATTCTGAGCGGCCCCGGGGGCTTCTTTACCGTGCTGGACGAGCTCAGCGCCCAAAAATTCAGCCACTTCCTGCGCGAGCTGAAGAAAAACAAAGCCTTGTTCAACTGGGAGCTCAATCTCACGATCGACGGGCGGCCGCGGTTGTTTTATTTCAACGGAGGCGTGTTCGAGGAACAGATTATGATTATGGGCTCGAATACGAGCTCGGTCTACTACCAGTTCTACGATGAACTGATGCGGATGAACAACGAGCAGATCGTGTCGCTTCGCGGCACAATCAAGACACTGACGACCGAACGGCTGCGAGCGCTGGAGCAGGAGCAGCGGGCCTACGAGGAATTCACGATTCTGAACAACGAGCTGGTCTCCGTCCAGCGGACGCTCGCCAAGACGAATACCGAGCTCAAGCGGTCCAAGGAGGAAGCGGAGCAGGCGAACCAGGCCAAAAGCCTGTTCCTCGCGACTATGAGTCATGAGATCCGGACGCCGATGAACGGCATTATCGGGATGGCGGAGCTGCTCTCGCAGTCCGAGCAGCCTCCCGAGCAGCGGAAGTGGACCAAGCTCATCCTGGACTCGGCGAACCTGCTGCTGTCGCTTATCAATGATATTCTTGATTTGTCCAAAATCGAGGCTGGCAAAATGCAGCTCGAGCATACCCCGTTTCAGCTTCACGAGCTGCTGGACGGCGTCCTGGAGCTGCTCGACAGCCGGGCGGCCGAACGGAAGAACACCGTTCAGCTCGAAGTGGATCGTGAGCTGTGGGGAAGCTATGTGGGCGACCCGAGCCGGATTCGGCAGATCTTGCTCAATCTGCTCGGCAACGCCATCAAGTTCACGGAGAAGGGCTCGATTACGGTACGGGCCCGCCGCAAGCAGGGAAGCGAGACGCATGAGACGGTGGAGGTGCGGGTAACGGATACGGGAATCGGCATGTCCGAAGAGGACAGCGCCAAGCTGTTCCAGCCGTTCGTACAGGTGGATGCGTCCACCAAGCGCCGGTTCGGCGGAACAGGGCTCGGCCTGTCGATCTCCAAACGGCTGGTCGACCTGATGGGCGGCCGAATCGGCGTTCTCAGCCGGGAAGGAGAAGGGTCGTCCTTCTCGTTCGAGCTCCGTCTCGAGAAGGCAGGAATGTCCTCCTCGGACGAGCCGGGGACGCCTGCGGACTCTCCCGAGGAGGATGCGCTGCGGCGGAGCAAGCAGCTGGACACGCCTATTCTGATTGCCGAGGACAATCTGATTAACCAGCAGGTGGCCATCCTGCAGCTCAAGAAGCTCGGCCTGACCCGCGTCACAACGGCCGCGAACGGCGAGGAGGCCGTCCGGGCGTTCGAGCGGGATTCATTCGGCCTCGTCCTGATGGACAATCACATGCCGGTTATGGACGGCTTCTCCGCGACGCGCGCCATTCGCGAGCTGGAACGAGGGCGCGGAGACGGCCGCCGAACCCCCATCCTCGCCATGACGGCGAACGCGATGCAAGGCGACCGGGACAAGTGTCTGGAGGCCGGCATGGACGACTTCCTGTCCAAACCCGTCCTGATCGCCACGCTGCGGGCGATTCTGCTCCGCTGGCTGCCCGACCGCCCGCAGATGCAGGAGACCGCAGCTGGCCTGGACAAAGGGAAGCCGGAGAATGACGATGTGATCGACCAGTCGATTATCGACGAGCTGAAGCAGCTGCACGAGGATCTCGACACGTCGATCCTGGCGGAGCTGCTCGTGCTGTACGAACAGACGACGCCGGCTCAGCTGGAAGGCTTGAAGCAGGCATTCGGGAACGGAAATGCGGCCGAATTCGCGGAGCTGGCCCACGCTCTCAAGTCCAGCAGCCTGAGCATCGGCGTCAAGCGGCTGGCCGGCTTGTTCGCCGAGCTGGAGAAGATGGGCAAAGCGGGCTGCCTCGAGGGTGCGGGTCCGATCGTGGAACGGCTGGAGGACGAGTTCGCGGTCGCTTGCGAGGCGCTGCGGGCTCTGCGTTGACTGCGAGGTGCCGGCATACAAACGATTTTGCGTAGTCGCCCGCCCGTCCTGACAGGGGGGCTTTGCGCAGAAAAAAAGAAGCGACCGCGTCGCTTCTTTTTTCATGCAAGCTATTCCTTTTTCTCCAAAGCAGCCCGGAGCGCATCGCCGAGGCTGTTGCCGATTGGCTTGTTGTCGGTGTATTCTTTCAGCATGGCGCGGGAAGCTTTGCCGCTCCGGGCTTCGCTGCTGAGTGTCTCCACGATGTTGCAGCGCCGGCACTGCACATATTTGCCCGCTTTGCCGGTGTGAAGCTCCATTTTTTTATGGCACTGCGGGCAGCGCCGGTTGCTGACCGGAGGCTCGGCGTCCCGCCGGTACGAGCAGTCCCGGCTTGAGCAGGCCAGCAGTTTGCCCCGTTTTGTGTTTCGCTCCAGGAGCGGCTCCCCGCAGTCCGGGCATTTTTTGCCGGTGAGGTTATGCGGCTTGTAGACCGCCTCGCTCGCTTTGACCTCCCGGACCATGCGTTCCGCCTCCCGTCGGATGCCGGCGAGGAACGTCTCCATCGCCCCGCTCCCTTTGGCAATCTGCTCCAGCTGGCGTTCCCATTCGGCGGTCAGCTCCGGCGACCGGAGCTCTTCGGCGACGAGCTCGATGAGCTGCCACCCTTTGCCGGTAGGAGACAGGTGGCTGCCCTGCCGCTCAATCGTATCGGAGCCGAGGAGCTTCTCAATAATATCCGCCCGGGTGGCCGGTGTACCGAGGTTATGCTTCTCCATATGCGTCAGCAGACCGGCCTCCGTCAGGCGGGCTGGCGGGCGCGTCATCTGGCTGCGCTTGTTCAGCTTGCGGACCGCGAGCGTCTCGTTTACGGTCAGCTCCGGAAGCTTCTGGACCGCGGCCGGCTCCTCGGCGTTCGGATCGCGGTCCTCCTCGTCCTGGTCGTCCCAGCCGGCCGCACCGTAGACCGCCTTCCAGCCCTCCTCCTTCACGACCTGGCCGGAAGCGGTGAACAGCTCCCCGCCAATCTCGAGCTGAACCGCCGTCTGGTCATACCGGGAGGGCGGGGCGAACAGGGCAAGGAAGCGCCGCACGATCAGATCGTAGAGCCTGCGCTCATCCGTCGACAGCAGGTGCAGGAGGAGCGGCTGCTCCGTGGGGATAATGGCATGGTGGTCGCTTACCTTGCTGTCGTCGACGATCCGTTTGGTGATCGGAAGCGGCTTGCGCAGCAGGTCGCGGACGATAGGCGCATACGGCCCCGTCTGGACGCTCTGCAGCCGGCTTTTGAACGTCGCGGCCATGTCGGAAGGAAGGTAACGGGAGTCCGTTCGCGGATAAGTAACCAGCTTATACTGCTCGTACAGGCGCTGCAGCAGATTCGACGTCTGCTTGGCGGAGAAGCCGTACCGTTTGTTGGCGTCCCGCTGCAGTTCCGTCAAATCGTAAGCGAGTGGGGGAGGGACGGCCTTCTCGGTTTTTTTCACGGAGGCGACGCGCGCCGGCTTGCCCCCGAGCTTTTCGAGAATTCGGTTCATTCCCTCCTGGTCGAACAGCCGGGCGTCGTTCGTGCCGCGATGCCGCCATTGGACCTGGAACGAGCCGAGATCGGCGGTCAGCGTCCAATATTCGGCCGGACGGAACTGCCGGATCTCCGTCTCGCGGCGGATCAGCATCGCCAGCGTCGGCGTCTGTACCCGGCCCGCAGACAGCTGGGCGTCGTATTTGGTCGTCAGCGCCCGGGTAATGTTGAGCCCGATGAGCCAATCGGCCTCTGCCCGGCAGACGGCGGATTGGTACAGCCGGTTGTAGGCTTCGCCCGGCTTCAGCTGCTCGAAGCCTTCCCGGATGGCCCGGTCGGTCTGCGAGGAAATCCACAGCCGTTTGAACGGCTTGCGCCAGTGCACCATCTCCATAATCCAGCGGGCGACCAGCTCACCCTCCCGTCCGGCGTCCGTCGCGATAACGAGCTCGCCGATATCCTTGCGCTTGCAGAGCTGCTCAATGGCGCGGTATTGATGGGACGTTTCCTTGATGACCTTCAGCTTCATCCGCTCGGGAACGAGCGGCAGGTCTTCGAGCTTCCACGTCTTGTAAGCGGGGCTGTAATCCTCCGGCTCGGCCAGCGTGACGAGATGCCCGAGCGCCCAAGTCACGACGTAGCGGGGGCCTTCATAATACGATTTTTGCTTGTTGGGGGAGCCGAGGACCCGGGCGAGCTCTTTGGCGACACTCGGTTTTTCGGCTAAGACTAACGTTTTCATTGAGTAAGATCTCCTTAACGTACAGGCATAAAGTAACTCGGTATTCGCTCATTTTAGCAAAGGCGGCGCGATTTGAACAACCCGCGCTCCGCCCAAGAGCGGGCACTAGGGAGGAAGCGAAGGAAAGTTTCTCTTGAAAAGTTTGGCATTGTCGCCTACAATTGGCTTAACAAAGCGAGCGGAAGCACCGCCCTTTTCTCTACCGAGGAAGGGGCGGTGTTTTTTGTTTGTTCGGATAGACAGCCAGGAGGGGACATGGCATACTGGCAAAGTCTGGATGATTCTACCATCTAGTAAAACTATTTACATATAAAGGGGTCGTCGAACGATGAAGAGAGACAAGAGAACTGCCAATACTTTGCTGGTCAGCCTGGGCATAGGAGTAGCGCTTGTGGGCGCGTCAGTCCTGGCGCTGGGAGAACTGCCGGTGCAGGCGGAAAAAGAGGCCGGCGTGGCCGCTTCCCGCGGTACTGCCGCCGGAGCAGGAAATGCTTCGGGAACCAGTGTACGGGCAGCACTTGAGACCATTTCGTTCCGCGATACGGAATCCCATTGGGCGAAGTCAGCGATTACGGAAGCGGCGCGCAAAGGCTATGTAGACGGGTACGAGGACGGCTCGTTCCGTCCGGAAGGACTCGTCACCCGAGCGGAGTTTTTGAAAATGGCGGCGACCGCCATGAACCTTTCCGTAACGTCCGGCACGGCAAAGGACTGGTATGTCCCTTATGTGAACGCGGCCGTAAATGCAAATATTCACCGGTATCATGACTTTACAACCGGTGATTGGAATACCCCGATCACGCGCCAAGAAATGGCCCGGATTGCTGTCCGTGCTACAGATAAGCTGTTGCAGAATCCGGCCATGCAGATGGACGACAAGTCGTTCGTGTTCAATGCGACCAAGCGCGGCTTGATGCAGGGCTTGGCTGGAGGAGAGCTCGGCTTGGAGGAGACGACGACGCGGGCTCAGAGCGTGACGATCATTGAGCGCATTCTGTCGCTGAACAGTGGGAAAAAGCTGGAGGTGGACAAGGCGGCGCAGAGTGCGGCGGAAATTGCTCTTACAGGGACTAACACAGAAACGATGTGGGGATTTAAAATCGTCCCTCTTCCGCTGGAAGCGTATATTGCAAACGATATAAAAATGGTCATCGACCAGGTTCTGGTGGTCGATATGACTGATTCGTCGAGTTACCAGTATGACATGTTCAAAGATGCGATCAAACGTCCGGATACTTCGGTCTTCACCGATTATGTGTTAGCTTATCACATCAGCGTAACCAACGAAGGAGCGAAGGTTCATGATACAGCAGCTATGCGGATGTTATTGAGCATGTATCCTTGGAATGGAATTTACATCAAAGAAGACCTGGTTTCCCTTTGGTTGGATCAGGAAGGACCAGCTTCGGGATGGATCTGCTTCAGTCAGGACAAGAACGTCATTGATGAGATTAATAAATCTGGAAAGCAAATTGCCTTGGTCTTGGACAGCAATAAAGAAAAAGTATGGATTAGTAAGAAAGGGAAATAAGAGGTGAGCGAGTTGAAATACGTAAAAAAAAAAATCAGTTTATTTATCCTGCTGACCCAGCTAATTAGCTTGATTATCCCCTTTTTTTCAGGGATAGCCAGTGCTGCAGAGCAAATATACAACATTGACTTTGCAAATAAGCAAATAACGACAGAGAATGTCGAGGACTTTTACTCCGCTTCAAAGGTTAGCATTTTTGACTTAGATGTTAGCGATGTTCCCGGAACCATTACAAAAGCCACCGTAACCGTTAACGGGAAGACGGTGGCTTCTTCTATTTCAGGAAGCGTGTTAACAGTAACGGCAGAAGGAAAAGAGGAAACAAAAGTTTCTAAATCTACGACTAACCCTGGTCATCACGTCTATCGCTTACCAACTGGTAAACGATGGGAACACGAGGGAGCAAGAACGGCACGCATCCGCTTTGATCCGAGCCCTTCTACTTTCAAAGATGGTATCAGTCAATACCCCGGTATAATTCCAACGGAAGGGTATGACGCAGATAATAACGATCGTAGGATTCCGGAATCTATTGACCTCAGATATACGTTTGGTAAAGATCCTGATGATTTGAAGCCAAACTACAATTTTGAAGGGGCAGCCGTTACCCATGCCTATGAGGTGGAATCACCTACAGAATACTATGACCCAGATCCAATTACAGGAAAGCCGGGAAACCTCCAGGAAGGCGCTGTGCTGAAAGAGCAACTGGCCCCTGCGAGCATAGAAGTGTTTGAGGCAGAAGCCGATAGCAGCACACCCGATGCAGCTCCCTACTTTTGGGGAGGATCCGGTACTGGGTACGGGGAGTTAAAAATCAGACGAATATTAGGAGAAAAATTATTAGCTGGTGTTGATTACGAACTTAAAAAACTCGGCGATATAGCGGAAGATAGAAACTATTTTATGAGAGCAAACCTCTACTGGAAGGGCATCACCTATAAATACTCTGCCGGCACCGTCACCCTCACCTACACTCCATCTGAAACGCCGGATCTCGGCAGCATCGTTCTCACGCCGCCAGGCTGTGTAGAAGTCGGAAAGCCGGTCACCTTCGGATTCACCTTCACGAACAGCGGCAAGGAGTTTTCGACCCCCTTTAACGTTCGCGTCCTGGCGGACGGCACCCAACTTCAGAACAAAGGATACAACGGAGCTAACGCCGGCCAGAAAGTAACCGGCTCCTTTCCATATAACTTCACAGAGCCTGCAACCGTTCGTTTCACGATCGAGCTGGACACGGCCGGCGCGGTCGAAGAGAAGCAGAGGGACAACAATACAGCCTCCTTCTCCATCACAGCAAGCACTTCTTGTAGTGGCGGCGGTGGTGGTGGTCCCGAACAGGTTGCCGCAGATTTTAAAATCGAGAAGCCGAGGATTAATTACGGGGAATCCAACTGGTTCCAGCCCTCCATATCGGTAACCGGCGGCAACAGCTGCACCATCGCGACCGTCACTTGGAGGGTCACACAAAACGGCCAGACCTACAAGGTCGTAAACGAACAAGCGAGTGCTGTTTCGTTTGCCGGCCCCCCATACCCTGCCGGCATAACCAACGGCCCGGTATCCGTCACCATGGAGCTCAAAACAACGTGCGGTACCACGAAGACGGTAGGACCCAAGACATTCGAGATTGTAAAACCGGCTTCCTGTAAGGAAGGAAACCAGCCTCCAGTGTTCAAAGCAGGCTGGGTTTACAGCGGCAATACGTCCGCCGTCAATCCGCTCGAGACGGCCGTTATCGGCAACCGCCTCGGGCTGCAGATCATCGAGGATAACCAGTCCACGCCACCAACGCCATACGATCCAGACGGAGACGGTTACTATTTCCGTTGGGATTGGCAAAACGTGACCAGTCCTTGGTTGAAGAAGCTGCGAGATCTATACAGTCCTTGGGAGTACGATACGCGCTTTACCTTCGGCAATGGAGCGGTGGTTACCGAAGCAGAAAGAGGAACGCATACGATTGATGTCTACGGGATGGATCTATGCGGAAATTCAAGAAAGCTGACGGTTTCGCTCTTTGTTACCGATCCGAACCCCGTTCCGATCATCACGCTGCCGCCGAAGGTAGTAGAGGGACGGACATTCACACCCGAAATCAGCGGCGCGTATAGCTTTAGTCCAATCAAGGACAGGCGCATTGTCTCGTATGAGTGGTACGGCACCAAGCAATCGGTCTACCCGACAGCCGGCAGCTATGAGATCAAGCTGGACGTAATCGATGATGTCGGGCTCAAGTCCCTGGCCCCTGCGACGGCCCGGCTGAACGTCCTTCCGGACCTGCCGCCGATCGCGCAGCTCGTCAATCCGGGAACCGGCGTCCGCAACATAACGATGAACTTCCGGGATACGTCGTACAGCCCGGATGACGATCCCATCGCGGTCCATACCGTCACGCTGGCCTACGATTCCAATAATAACGGATCGTTCGCCGACGAAGCGGCAGCGACGATCAAGCTGGACGGCAGCGGAACCTTCACCTACCGGCCGACGAAGGTAGGCAAATATCGTATTCACATTCATCTGCAGGAAGGGCTTGGATACAAGCGGACGGCAGACAAGGACTTTTTCTTTGAAGTGGTCAACGAGGAACCAAATGTCTCTTTCACGATGCAGGGGGAAGTACAGCCGCCGCCTTTAGGCCTGCCGATCGTCATAGGGACGGATGCGCTGCTTAACGAATGGAAGAGAAACTCGCTGGACGGTGAAGTGACCGATCAGCGCTGGTATAAGACGGCCGCCGGCACGCTGAAGAGCATAAAGTTCTTTAACCAGCCGACGCTTCGGGACTTCAAGTCTCCCTTTAACGGTTTGGACCTGTCAAAGCCTACCACTTTACGGGATGCTAATGCGTCCGAACGAATCAAAAGAGGATCTGGCGCGCTTCCGTTCATCAAGCTGGAGAACAGAAGCATGCATGACCCATTGGAAATATCCAAAACTGTCGATGGCATAGAACAGTGGAGGGTGCTGGAGGACAGCTCGACAGCTTTTTGGGTGGACAAGTTAACCGGTGCCTTCCTGAGTCCGGACCTATCCCAATTTGCGTATGTCTCTTCTGCTTTCCAAGGAACCCAAAACCAGACCTTCCTAAGAATCCGGAATGCCTCTAACGGGAATCTAATCCGAAGCATCTGGCTGGCGGACGTACAACCTTCCGGCCAGGTAGCAGGAGGCACCATTTATGGAACCTACGGGGACACCATCCTGGTCGCTACATCGGGCGAGCTCCGGGCCTATGATTGGAACGGGAATCGGCGCTGGGCTGCGTGGGGAGTTCCAACCGGACCAAGGGTCATTTCCAAGGATGGCTACCTGTATGCGATGAACCCAGGCGGAAACCAACCCGCAGGCGGAGGTTACGCAGCGATCATAGACTTGATGCAGGTGGATCTTCGCAATGGCGGCATTGTTGCGACCAAACGCCTCTTTTACGAAAGCAATGAAGAATATATTGATGCCTATTCCCGGGACATTAACCTGTTAGAGGACGGGAGGCTTTACCTGGAATACACGTACAGTTCGGAGTCCACTTACTATTACTACAAGGTGCTGGATGGCCCTCTGACGAACCGGCCGATGAAAGAGCCCTATTTCACCTACGGGCAGTTCTACCATCCGGGGAAATCGGTCCAAAACGCCGAATTCCAATATGCCTTCCAGTTCGACAGCGAGACGACGCCGGGCGAGCAAGCGGGCTTTTCCTTCCGAATGGTCAACAACCAGAATTTCTACCGAGTGGAGCACGACAAGGACAAGACGAGCCTGGTTGCCTATGTGAATGGGGCTCGGACGGTGCTTGGATCCAAGTCGTATCCGATCAGCGCCGGGATGTTTTACAGCGCCAAGGTAAAGGTAACCGGCAGCAAGATTAAGGTATACGTGAACGGAGTTCCGTTGATCGACGTGACGGATAGCCGGATCACGGGAGCCGGCTATTATGGGCCGTATGCGACCAAAGGAAATACCGAGTTTAAAGGACTCTCCATACTCGAATATCCGGGCGTGCAGTATCTAGACAATGTGGTTGTAGTGGGGCAGCCGATCCGTTACAACACGAGTTATTCGGATCCCGAGGGAGACCCAGGGCTGCCGCAAACCATCAAATGGACGTTCCGTAACGAGCAGCCATACAAGTACTTGAACAGCGGGGACGGCTATTCGGATACACCGCCGGCCAACAGCTACAGCAACCGGATAGTCACCTCACCGATCCCGACATTGGACCGGGTCGGCTATTACAAGGTTGACTTCCAGCAGGCGGACGATCCGTCACCTGCGCCTTACAAATACGCGGACGGCACCTTCGCCGGCTATAGCAAATTCTCGGACCCTTACACGCAATACGCCAAAGTGGTCCGGAAGCCGGTCGCACAGTTCACGATCAAACGAAACGCGGACCAGTCCCTCCAGTCGGATGACCAAAGCTACAACCCCGATCGCTGGCTCAGCCCGTCGAACTACCAAGCGGGGTATGGGACGAACCGGGGTATCCTGGACCGGCGCTGGAAGTATACGGCTCCGGACGGCACAACGGCTTTCGGATTCCCAAGCCGGCCTAATCAGAAGGGCACGTACCTTGTTAGCCTTGCTGTCATGCAGGAGGACGGGGTATGGAGCGATTGGGCCGAGCAGAGCGTCGAGGTCTCGGTGACGCTGTCTAATCGCCCGCCGGCTGCTCAGCTTACCTTTCCGTCAGGCTCCCGGACAACCCCCACTCCCGTCGACACCTTGCTGCCAACCATTCGATGGAACCAGACCGATCCGGATCCGGGCACTCTGTTTGCCGGCTACCAAGTGCTGGTCAAGGACGAAGCCGGTACAGTGGTAGTCGATACAGGCGTGCAGGGGCAGGGGACGACGGCCGTCTCTCAGCAGTGGGCGATGACGCAGGCGCTCGTCCGAGGGAACAGCTACCAGGTGCAGGTCCGGGTCAGCGACGGGCTGCTCTGGTCGGACTGGTCGAACGTCGGCTGGATGCGGACCAACTCGCCTCCACTCGCTCGCATGATCGATCCGGGAGGGACCCGGGAGAATCCTACTCTCATGCCGACAACGACTCCCCGGTTGACCTGGTCGCAGACGGACCCGGATGCCGGCACGGTCTTCCGAGGATTTCAGCTGCAGATAGCCGATGAGCAGAACCGGGTGCTGCTGGACTCCGGCAGGCAGGATCAGAATACCACTTCTTCGGCGGGCAGCTGGACCGCCTCGTCCCCTCTCCCGCCCGGGGAAAAGCTGCGGGTGCGGGTGAGGGTTTCCGACGGCCTCGACTGGTCCGATTGGTCCGAAGATACGTGGATGCGGATCAACCGCCCCCCGGTCGCCGTCATGACGGTTCCGGATGGCAGCGAAACCCGGCCAACCGTCTTTGCGAGCCGAAGACCGGTGCTGGAGTGGAAGCAGAGCGACCCGGACCCCGGGACGGTGTTCACCTATTTTCAATTGCAGATCACTCGCGCCTCGGATGGCCGGATGGTGCTGGACTCGGGTGAACACTGGCAGCAAACAACGGACGCCAAAGGGCAATGGGCGGTTCCTACCGATCTGCCTGCGGGGGAGAAGCTGAAGGTCCGCGTACGCGTGTACGATGGTCTCTCCTGGTCGGACTGGTCAGCTCCGGTCTGGATGCTCATCAATCGTCCGCCGACGGCGGATTTTGACTGGTCGCCGCAGCCCGTCTGGGAAGGGGACACGGTCCGTGTCGTGAGCCGAGCTGAGGATCCCGACGGCGATCCGCTCACGTATTCTTGGCAGATCGTGACTGCCCAGGGGACTGAATCGGGAGGAACCGCATCCTCTTTCTCGCGGCGCTGGACAGTGCCGGGAGAAGTGAAGGTGACGCTGACCGTCTCGGATGGATGGGCATCGGCTTCCGTGACCAAGAGTATTCCGATCCGGGAGCTGACGATCGAGGCGGATGTGTCGCATACGCCGGAGTGGTATGCGAACCACCTGGCGAGAGGCCATCAGGTCACATTTGCGCCCAAAGACTTTTATTCGGGCGAACGCTGGCTGGTCGCGGCCGCCGGGCCTCCTACTGTTCCGATCGACCGCGCGACCGCTTCGTTCCGCGCCGTACTTGCGGATGGAGGATTGGTGGACCTGGTCGAGGAGCTGAGGCAGGAATGGGCCGATTCCCGGTTCACCGGCTCCCTGTACGATGCTAGGCTCGGAACGGTAGAGGAGGCACTGCCCGAGGGACTGTACGATGTTGCATTCGAGCTGGTTTATGCCAACGGAACAGTCAAGCGGACGACCGTTCCGCTGCGCATCCTCGGTCCGATCGACCGCTATTGGAGCGTTCACCGAGTTCGTTAGCAGGTGTTTTTCAAGCTGTTCACACGTGAAAAGGGATGCGGGTTAGGCTTTGTTCAGCCGTTCGGCCAGTACATCTGCCTCCGACATTTGTCTAGCGCTTTACGGATCAAGAGACCGCCGATAACAAGCACTGGCGGAAGAAAGGCTTGTCCCCGCTCTGTGCGAGGTGTATCTTGTTCTACAAAGCCCTTCCCGGATCCAATCGAGGAAGGGAATACAACGGATATACAACGAGGAGTGGGAGAATGGAGTGGACGAGAGGCAGCTTGTTGATCAGTGACGACCAGGCCCGGCTGCAGCTGGACAAGATTCATGAGATGCTGTCCCGGACGTATTGGGCTTCGGAGCGGCCAAGGGAGAAGACCGCCCGGGCGATCGAGGGCTCGCTCTGCCTCGGCCTTTATGAAGGGGATCGGCAGCTCGGCTTTCTCCGGGTGGTCACTGATTACGCATGCTTCGCTTGGGTATGCGATGTCGTCATCGACGAGAACGAACGGGGCAGGGGGCTCGGCAAATGGCTGATGGACTGCCTTGTCACCCACCCGGCGCTAGCGGGATGCAGCATGTCGCTGCGCACGAAGGATGCGCACGGGCTCTACCGGCAGTACGGCTTCGAGCTTGCGGAAGCGATGAAGCGGCCGGCTTCGGATGCCGCTGACGGAGAAGCCCCTGTCCCTGCGAACGCCGGGTCTGAGAGGTAACCCTGCGTGGGACCGTCATGGACTCGCCGGGACACCCCGCCGCGTACTCACCGACATCCCTGACAGCCGATCGGACAAGAGCCGCAGCAGCGGCTCCTCCACGAGAAGGGGACGGATTGGCTAAAGTGCCAACAGACCGATAAAGTGTCCTCCATGAAAAAAAGCAACGACCCGGCTATTGGCCGGAATCGTTGCTTTTGTTTCGTTTCGGATGCAGCCCGCCCGGCGCAAAAAACTGGTACAGCGCGCATTCGATCCGCCCGTTGAACAGCTTGCGCCGCTTGTCCGCCGGCTTGCCCCAATAATGCTCGAGCTGCTTGTTCGGACTCAGGACGAAGGACGACCAGGTCGGCATCTGGGTGACGATGGAACCGAGCTGCCGAAGCGCCTTCTCGGCCTCGGCCTTGTCGCCGAGCCGCTCGCCGTACGGCGGATTCGTGACGATCACGCCGTAGTCGCCCTTTGGCCGGATCTTCGCGACCGGCAGCACCTCGAACTTCAGCTCCTTGCCGAGCCCCGCGCTCTTGGCGGCGGCTTGGGCCACCTCAATGGCGGCGGGGTCGATATCCGAACCCGCGATCTGGAGCGGCACGTCGTCGCGGAGCTCATCGTACGCTTCCTCGCGAGCTTCCTCCCATACAGCCTTGCCGAGGATCGGCCAATGCTCCGCCGGGAACGAACGGCGCAGTCCTGGCGCGATGTTCCAGCCGATCATCGCGGCTTCCACCGGAATGGTGCCGGAGCCGCAGAACGGATCGTACAGCGGCCGCTCGGGGTTCCAGCGGCTGAGCTGGATCATGGCGGCGGCAAGCGTCTCCTTTAGCGGAGCTTCAGTCACGAGCTTGCGGTAGCCCCGCTTGTGCAGGCTCGGCCCGGTCGTATCGATCGTCAAGGTGGCGATGTCGTTCAGCAGCGCCACCTCGATCACGAAGCGCGCGCCGGACTCCTGGAACCAATCGGTCCGATAGCGCTCCTTCATCTTCTCAACGACGGCCTTCTTGACGATTCCCTGACAGGCCGGTACGCTGGACAGCTGCGACTTGTGCGAGCGGCCCTCTACCGGGAACTCGGCGTCGCCAGGAATCCAATCCGGCCAAGGGAGGGCGCGCGTTCCCTCGAAGAGCTCGTCGAACGTGACGGCCTTGAATTCGCCCATCTTGATCAGAATCCGGTCGGCGGTGCGCAGCCACAGGTTTGTCCGCGCGACGGCCAATGCGTCGCCGCGGAACGTGACGCGTCCGTTCTCCACCAGCAAATCTTCATAGCCCAAAGTTTTCAGCTCCCGGGCGACGAGCGCCTCGAGTCCCATCGGGCACGTAGCTATCAATTCGATTGGGTCCACCTCATTTTGTCAAGGTCTAGCGGAAAAAGCGAGCGGCGCCAAGCGGGGAGCCTGAGCCGCCCGCTGCGCCAAACGGACTGCCCGTTGTGGCAGGCCGCACAATTCCCTACAATAGGTACTAGTATAGGCGAATCCGCGACTGGATACAACGGACGGAACGCCCTGCCGCAGGACCGAAGCAGCGGTTCCGGGATAGCCGGCCGCCCCGGCCGCGGCAGCCTTAAGGAGGACGACCAGATGGAAAGCATGACACAGGAGCAGTATGCCGACTCGCTGCTCGGCGAGGACCCGGAGCTGGAAAGGGTGCTGAAGTCGATTAAGGAGAGCGGAATGCCAGAGGTTTCGATTGCACCCGGCTACGGCCGGCTGCTGACGCTGCTCGTCAAGATCAGCGGAGCGAAGCGCATTCTGGAGATCGGTGCGCTCGGCGGCTACAGCGGCATCTGCCTGGCTAGGGGGCTGGCACCCGGCGGGCAGCTGGTCTCGCTGGAGCTGAAGGAAGAGTACGCACAGCTCGCAAAACGCAATCTGACGCTCGCCGGGTTTGGAGACTGCGCGGACTACCGGGTCGGCGAGGCGCTCGACTCGCTGGACCGGTTGGAGGCCGAGGACGAGAGGTTCGATCTGTTCCTGATCGACGCTGATAAAGGCAACTACCCGGCATATCTCGAGAAGGCCATCCGGCTCGCGAACCCCGGCGCGCTGATTCTGGGTGACAACGCGTTTCTGCGAGGCAAAACCCTGGACCCGGAGCGTAGCGGCCCTTCCGTGCAGAGTGTGCGGGCCTTCAATGAACGCGCCCTCAGCGATGAGCGGCTGGAGGCGACCCTGCTGCCGGCTTACGACGGACTCGTGCTTGCTCGCGTGCGCGGCTGATACCCGTCTCCTTAGCAACGGGAAGACCGCGCCAGCCGGCCGGCATGCCAGAAACAAAAAAAGACCGCCCCACAGGCGGTCCTTTTTTGTTTCCCTTCAATCGACGGCCGACGCCTTGCCTCCGGCGTACAGCGTTTTGCGTACCCAGAAGAAGTTCAGCAGCAGCAGCACGGACGATATGACGAACAGTCCGCGGATCGAGATCCATCCGGACAACAGGCCGCCCATGACCGGACCGATCAGGTTGCCGAGCGCGAGCGTGCTCGTGTTGAAGCTGTAAGCGCGGCTCTCCATGCCGTCCGGCGTGTATTTCCGGATCAGGGAGTTCACCGAAGGCAGCAGGCCGCCCATGAACATGCCGACGAAGAACCTGACGATCAGGAGCTGCCATACGCTGCCGACGAACGCTTGCGGCAGGAAGGCAATGGCCGAGCCGATCAGGCTGACGGCCAGAATCCGCTGGGAGCCCAGCTTGTCCCCCCAGCGGCCGAGCAGAGGGGAGGAAATCATGTTCGAGAAACCGTTGATCGAGCCGACCAGTCCCGCCCAGAAGGCCAGCATCGCCGTCGTGCCGTGCAGCTCCTGCACGTACAGCGCCATTTGCGGCTGCGGGCTGAGCAGCGCGAACTGGATCAGGAAGGTGACTGAGAAAAGAGCTGGCAGCTGCGGAATGCTGGCCAGCTGCTTGAAGCCGCTCAGCACCGACACACGCGGCTTTTCCTTCGCTTCGGCACGGTTGAAGGTTTCCTTCACAAGATACAGCGCCAGCATCGAAGCGAGAAAAATACTGCCGCCGGTAATGAAGAAGATCGGCCGGAACCCGAAGTGCGAGGCGAGCAGCCCGCCGATGAGAGGGCCGAAGATCGTCCCGGCTACCCCTCCGGACTGCACCGTTCCCATCGCAAACCCGATCTTCTCGCGCGGGGTGCTGGCCGAAACGAGGGCGACGGCCGCGGGCGCGAAGCCGGAGATGGTGCCGTTCAGCATCCGCAGGAGCAGAAGCTGCCAGGCGTTTTGGGCGAACCCCATCAGCACCATGACCGCCGCCATGCCGAACCCGGAGCGCAGCAGCATCATCTTGCGCCCGTACCGGTCTGCGAGGCTTCCCCAGATCGGCTGGAAGATGAAGGATGTGACGAAGTTACCGGCGAAGACGATCCCGGCCCAGAACGAGAGCTCCTTCGGATCGTGAATGCCCAGATCCTGCAAGTACAGCGGCAGGAACGGAATGATCATCGTCATGCCGGCCATAACGAAAAATTGACCGAACCACAGCACGGTCAGGTTGATTTGCCATCTGGCCACAGACGTCTCCTCTTTTCTGTCGAAACTTGTTGCCGCTCGTAAGCGAATAGCATTAGTATAGCAAAAAATGACACAAAAAGTCTTACGTGCACGTAAAAAAAGAAAGCTGCCGCGCCGCAGTCTTCCCCCATGCCAGCCCTTTGTTTCCTATGAGGAGAAAGTGAGTCTGCCGGCGTGGACGGCCTCGATTTCCCTTTACCCGATTTGGAGACTAATGAACTTTTGTAAGATTCTGTTAAGGGTTCGTTAAGAAAACGCCACGGGTTTCCTTAAGATTCTCCATCTACAATGGGTTCTGGTCGGGCCGGACATGGTCTCCGGACCGGAATCGGGCCTATGCGGGCGCCACCCGCCTGTACGCCCAATAGAGAAGATGACGGAGGGAACAATGACGAGGGAAACGGTAGTGCAAATCCGCGGGCTGACGAAGCGGATCAAGGGAAAGACGATCGTCGACTCGCTTACATTCGACGTGCCGGGCGGTGAAGTGTTCGGATTCCTGGGTCCGAACGGAGCGGGCAAAACAACAACCATCCGCATGATGGTCGGACTGATGGGCATGAGCGGCGGCGAGGTGCTGATCGATGGGATCAGCGTGAAAAAGGACTTCACCCGAGCCATCTCCCGGGTCGGGGCGATCGTGGAGAATCCGGAGATGTACAAATTTTTGACCGGGTATCAGAATCTTATTCATTTCGCCCGGATGCACCCGGGAATCCCGAAATCGCGGATCGACGAGGTTGTCGAGCTGGTGGGCCTCGGGCAGAGGATCCACGAGAAGGTGAAAACCTACTCGCTCGGCATGCGGCAGCGGCTGGGCGTCGCGCAGGCGATGCTGCACAAGCCGGCCGTGCTTATTCTTGATGAACCGACGAATGGGCTGGACCCGGCGGGCATCCGGGAGCTCCGCGATTATTTGCGGACGCTCGCGGCCAAGGAGGGGACGGCGGTCATCGTCTCCAGTCATCTGCTCTCCGAGATGGAGCTGATGTGCGATCGGGTGGCGATCCTCCAGAAGGGGAAGCTTGTGACGGTCAAATCCCTAAAGGAATGGATGGGGCGGGACGCGGCGCCGCGTCATGTTTTTGAGGTGGACCGCCCTGCGGACGCGGCCGCCGTCCTGCAGCGGACGATGGGGCTGGCACCGGCAGCGATCGGCCATCAACAGCTGGAGGTCGAGGCGGAGCGTGAGCGGATTCCCGGCATGACCGCCCAGCTAATTGCGGCAGGCATCGCAGTCTTCGGCATCCGCAAGGTGCAGTCTACGCTAGAGGAGCAGTTCCTGGCGATGACGGGAGGTGATCAAGTTGGCTAACTTGACAGGCTTGATCCGCAATGAACAGATGAAGATCTACCGCAGACCGAGGACGTGGCTGCTCGTCGGTCTTTTGATCGCGATCGTTTCGCTGCTGTTTTTCATGGAATGGAGGGACAGGGCAACGGCCATAGGCGTCAGCGACTGGCGTCCGGAGCTGGAGACGCACATTCGGGACATGCAGCAGATGCTGGAGCAGGAGCAAGATGGCTTGGGAGAGAAGGCGGTCCGTAACATTCAGGACTCCATTCGCGAATCGCAATATGCGCTTGACCACAACATCAACCCGTTCGTCAATACGATGTGGCAGATGGTGAGCCATTCGGCGAACCTCATTACCGTCGTAACGCTGTTCGTGATCATCGTGACGGGCGATCTGGTGGCCGGAGAGTTCGCCTGGGGCACGATCAAGCTGCTTCTCATCCGGCCGGCTTCACGGAGCAAGATTCTGCTGGCCAAGTATGCCGCCATGCTGCTGTTCGCACTCTTCCTGCTGGCCGTGCTGTTCGTGACGGCGATCGGGGTGAACGGCCTCCTGTACGGCTTCGGCCCGGAGCAGCCGTACCTGGCGGTAAGCTCGGACGGGACGGTGACGGAAAAGAGCTATGCCGCGCTGGCTCTACAGACATACGGGCTGAACAGCATCAGCCTGCTGCTGATGGCTACCTTCGCCTTCATGGTCTCGACCGTTTTCCGCAGCAGCACGATGGCGATTGGGTTTTCAGCCGGCCTGCTGCTCGGCGGCACGATGATCGTCGCGCAATTCGCCAAGTATTCGTGGGTCAACTATTTGCTGTTCACGCATCTTGACCTGCGCCAGTCCTTAGAGGGCAGGCCCATCGTGCCGGGCACGACGATCGGCTTCTCCTTGGTTGTGATGGCCTGCTACTACCTTCTCTTCCTGGCGATGAGCTGGACCGTCTTCCGCAGGAGAGATGTAGCTGCCTGACGGCCGGCCCCACCCGTACGAAAAAGCCCGCCTCCTCCGTATGACGGAGGGGCGGGCTTTCGTGCGGTGGCTATGGACACGGTGGGCATGGCGGGCCAGAGCCGCTCAGTAGACTTTATGGATAATCTCCTCGAACGCCGGCTCCTCCATATGGACATCGGCGATCTCGCCCCACTGGCTGACGTGCCGGAGGACGTCCATAGCGGGGATGTCCTGCCGGTTGCACTGTAGCGTCAGCTCCAGACCGTTGCGCCCGGCGATCGAGAAGGGGGCGCCGTCTGTCTCAAGCCGTTCCGGCAGCGGCTCCCGGAAGCTTACACGGATGACGGTCGGCAGCCCGATCCGGCTGCGCAAATCCGGGATCGAGCCGTCGTACGCCAGCCGCCCGTGATTGATAACCATGACGCGCTGGCACAGCTCCTCGATGTCGTCCATATCGTGCGTGGTCAGCAGAATGGTTTTGCCGAGCTCCCGGTTGATGGTCTTGAGGAAGCCGCGGATATTCTTCTTGGCGATGACGTCCAGCCCGATCGTCGGTTCGTCGAGGAAGAGGATCGCCGGATCGTGGAGCAGAGCGGCGGCCAGATCGGCCCGCATCCGCTGGCCGAGCGACAGCTTCCGGACAGGGGTATCCATAAATTCACCCAGTCCGAGCAGGTCGTTCATCTCGGCGAGCTTGCGGGCTTTGTCCCGCTCCCTCAGCTTGTACATGGCCGCGAGGATGTCGTAAGAGTCGCGAGTCGGCAGATCCCACCACAGCTGGGTCCGCTGACCGAAGACGACGCCGAGCCCGCGGACGACATGGCGCCGGTCCCGGTGCGGGCTGCGGCCGCCGATCGCGACCTCGCCCGTGCTCGGATGAAGAATGCCGGTCAGCATCTTGATCGTCGTCGATTTGCCGGCTCCATTCGGCCCGATATAGCCGACGAATTCGCCCTGGCCGATGCAGAAGCTGATGTCGTCGACGGCGACCTTTTCCTTGTACTTGCGGGAGAACAACGCCCGGACTCCGGCGAATCGCCCCTCGGGGACGAGAGGAGTCCGAAACCGTTTGGAGATATGCTTGACTTCGATCATCCGGATGTCTCCTTTCAAATCTTCTTAAGCAGGACTGGGCTCAACTGCCGGCGCTTTGGTACCGCGATAGGCCGAGCCTCCAGAAGCGAAAGCTTACCCAAAGCAGGAGGACCGCGGCAGCCGTCGAGACAAGCAGCAGCCAAGGGCCATATTCGCCGCGTAGGATATAGAGCGCGGGCACGTAATTGGCGAAGCCGACGGGTACGAGGGTGAGCAGAATCATCCGCAGCCAGCCGGGATACAGCACGAGCGGATATTGCGCTGCGTTGCGGGCGGCATCCTCGGTGATGTTCTGCAGGTCGCGGACCCGGGTCAGCCAGAAGCCCGCCGTCGCCGACAGGAGGCCGATGGCGAACAGAATGACGCTGCCGGCCAGAATGACGAGAGCCGTCTGCGGAATCGCCAGCCAGCCGATCTGTCCCGCTGCCAGCAGACCCTGGAAGCAGAGGACGAGCAGCACTGTCCCCTGGATCACCTCACCGAGCAGAATCGTGACGTTTTGCGTCATGAGCGCGAGGAGGACGGGGATCGGCCGGGTCAGCAGCTGATCGAGCTCGCCGCCGACGAGGTATTTCTCGATATGGTGGACGTCCGAGGCGAGGATGCGGTAGATCGCGCGGGACAGCAGCAGGACGGAGTAGAGATACCCGATCTCGTACAGACTCCATCCCTTGATGTCGCCGAACCGCTGCAGAATGATGGCGATCAGCAGAAATTCCATCAGGTTAATGAACGCCGCAAGACCAGACGAGAGCAGAAAATTCAGCTTATACTGCATCCGGCTGCGGACGCTGGCACGGAACAGCAGCAAATACAGACGGAGCATCGTCATCCTCCCTGCACCTCCACCTTGCGCCGGACGAGCCGCGTGATGCCGAGACAGAGAACGGTCATGACGAGGCACCAGCCGATCGTGCCGGCTAGAACGTTCGGTCCCTCCATCTCCAGATAAATGCGTGTCGGCATGTACTGCAAGAACGGATAGAACGTAGCCCGGCTGACCGTCTGCAGCCAGCCCGGGAGCCATTCGAGCGGGATCAGGAAGCCCGACAGCAGCTGCGAGAGGGCAATATTGACCCAGACGAGCCAGCGGGATTCGGTCGTCCAGAGCGCGCAGACGCCGATCAGATACTGAATGCAGATCGAGAGATAAGAGGCCAGCGCCAGAGCTAGAATCGTCCATAGCCACGTGACCGGCCGCTCGGGCATCCGAATGCCGAGCGCCAGAACATACAGCAGGTAGATCGGGACGACCTTGTACAACAGCTGGTAGAGCAGCTGGCCCCATTCCCGGCTCATCAGGACGTAGAACAGATGGACCGGCCGCATCAGGTCAAGGGACACCTGGCCGCTGCGCACCGCGGTTTCCAAGCCCAGTCCGTTCGTCAGGAAGACGGTAAGCCACAGGCACGCCTGGTTGAAGGCGACGTAGCTGACCATGCCGTCGACCCCGTATTCGCCGAGCGTCCTATTGTCGCCGACGCCGATCCAGATGGAGACGTAGACGAAGCCGAAGAGAGAGCTCGCGATCGTATTGAGCAGGTGCGAGCCCCGGTACTGGAGGTTGCGGGCGTATGCTTTGCGCGCCAGAACGGCAAACAGCATGGGACACCTCCTATGTAGTTGTCGTAAAGAAAGCGCTTTACGGAGCGTGGAAACCATATAACGTGCTGAAACGGCTGGAATAGGGACGAGTAACGTCTGCTTACTCTTAGAAGAAGGAATGCTGGCGGCTGAACAGCCTGTTTGGCGAGCGGCGGACGGCGGAGCAGGCCGGTGCGCGCTTTGCTTGCGGATGAAATAGCGTAGAGAAAAAAAAGGAGACAGCGAGAGCCAGTATACCAAACCAATCCCTTCCAGCGCAACGGTTATTTTGCAGGAGTGCCGCAAGTCTTCATCTTTTCGTAAGAGAGACGAGAAGAAATTCTGCTATAATGGGTAGGCAGCAGTTAGCAAAAGGAGAGAAGAATGGAATCCCGTACCAAGAAACAACAGGCGAAGCGAAGGCAAAACCAGCGCCGCATGATGGCAGGCACCGTTATTTTATTTTTTGTTCTGATCGCAAGCATTGTGGGGATCTACATAGGCGTGGAGAAGCCGGAGCTGCGTCCTGGCTGGGCGGGACCGTCCGCGACGCCAGCGTCGGCAAACGCGGCTCGGCCGACCCCGACCCCACCGGCTTCCCTTGCGCCGACGCCTGCGTTGGCCGAGGAGCCGAAGACGACTCCGCCGGCTGTCTCTACCGAGCCCACGGCTCCCACCCCGACACCGCCGGCGTCCCCACCAGCCGCCGGAGCGGGAGGAGCGCCGGCTACGGGAACGGAGGCGGGCCGCGTCAAGCTCGCGTTCGTCGGCGATGTGCTCCTCGGCAGCACGGTGGAGAACGTGCTGAAGGAGAAGGGCTACGATTACCCGTATTCCGATGTGAAGACGCTTCTGCAGGGCGCGGATCTCACTATCGCCAATCTGGAGACGCCGGTCACCGAGCGGGGAACCCCTCAGCAGAAGGACTACGTCTACCGCTCCAGCCCCAAGGCACTGCCAGCGTTCAAGGAGGCGGGCTTCGACCTGGTCAACCTGGCCAACAACCATTCCATGGACCAGGGCGAACAAGGGCTGCTCGATACAATGGACCATCTCGACGTGCTGGGGATCAAGCGAGTAGGGGCCGGACGGACGAGCGCGGAAGCGTTCCGTCCGGTTATTCTGGAGAGCAAGGGCATCCGTATCGCCTTCGTCGGCTTCACCCGCAACGTGCCGGACAACAGCTGGAAGGCGGGGACGAGCCGGCCGGGACTGGCCGACACGTACGACAGCAAAGCTCCGGTCGATGCGATCCGCAAGGCGAGGGAGCAGGCCGATCTGGTCGTGGTCATCGCGCATTGGGGCGTGGAGCGCAGTGACACCCCGGATGAGCATCAGAAGAAGCTGGCCCGAGCTTACATCGACGCCGGAGCGGATCTCATCATCGGCGGGCATCCGCACGTCCTTCAAGGCTTCGAACGCTATCAGGGCAAGTGGATCGCCTACAGCCTCGGCAATTTTATCTTCACGACGAACAATTATCCGAAGACGCTCGATTCCATGATTCTCGAGGCGAGCTGCTCGAAGGAGCGGTCCTGCGAGCTGAAGATGGTACCGATCTTCACCAAATGGGCGCACCCGGTCGTGATGGGCGAGGCGGACAGCCTCCAGCTGTTCCAGCGGCTGACCGCGGTGTCGACCCAGGCGGCGATCGGGAGAGACGGACGCATCCGCTCGACCGTTTCGAGCACTTCCCCTTAACCAAAGGAGACGAACCGAATGAACGAAGCGAGAGGCAATATCTACTGCATTGGAAGAAACTATGCGCAGCACGCCGCTGAACTCGGCAATGCCGTGCCGGAGAAGCCGATGGTGTTCATGAAGCCGACCCACGCCCTTCTGCCGATGGACGGCGGTACAGCCGTTCTCCCGGCCGGCCGCGGCGAGATTCATTACGAGGCTGAGCTCGTGCTCCGGGTTGGCCGTGCCTACGAGAAGGGAATGACAGTCGACGAGCTCGTCGACCGCTTCGCGATCGGCCTGGACCTGACACTCCGGGACGTGCAGAGCGAGCTCAAGAGCAAGGGGCATCCTTGGCTGGAGGCCAAAGGCTTTCGGAACTCGGCTCCGCTCGGGCCGTTTCGGCCGTATCCGGGGACGGAAGCGTTCCGGGAGACCGCTTTCCGGCTCGAGAAGAACGGTGAGACGGTGCAGCGCGGCACTGCTGCGGAGATGATCTTTTCCCCGCAGCAGCTGGTCGATTATGTGGCTGCACAGTACGGCCTCGGCGAGGGCGACCTGATCTTCACGGGAACGCCCGCGGGAGTCGGCGGCCTGGCAGACGGCGACCGGCTGGAGCTGTTCTGGGGAACCGAATCCGCCGGATGTCTCACCATTTCGATGAAGTAAGCGAAGAGCCAAATAACGAACAAAAAGCTCCTCACGGGAACCGTGAGGAGCTTTTTTATGCTTGGCGTCAGGACGGCGCTCTTGGGAGACTGGCTGCCGCAAACTCCCCGGAGGGAGCGTGCGACCTGCCGTCAGCCCTTGACGGCACCGGAGTAGGCGCCCTTGATGAAGTAGTTCTGGAAGGCGACGAACACGATCAGAATCGGCAGCAGCGCTAGGATGGAGCCTGCCGCAATGAGACGCGTGTTGGTCACGAACGTACCCTTCAGCTTGTAAAGGCCGAGCGTCAACGGGTACTGGCTGTCGTCCTCGAGAATCAGGTACGGCCACAGGAAGTTGTTCCAGGCGCCGATGAAACTCAGGATGGCGAGCGTAGCCAGCATCGGCCGCACCATCGGCAGCAGGATTGAAGCCCAGATGCGCCAGACCGAGGCGCCGTCGATAATGGCGGATTCCTCGATTTCCTTCGGAATCCCCACGAACGCCTGCCTCATCAGGAAGATGCCGAAGGCCGATACGGCGCCGGGAAGGATAATACCGGCGAATGTGCCCAGCAGGCCCAGCTTGTTCAGGATGAGATAGACCGGGATCATCGTCACTTCCCCGGGGATCATCATCGTGGCGACGATGGTCAGGAAGACGAGCTGCTTGCCCTTGAAGTTCATCCGCGCCAGCGGGAACGCCGCAAGCGAGCAGAACAGGAGGGGCAGCACGACGCCGAAGAACGAGAGAATCAGGCTGTTCCAGATATAGAGCGGGATCGGCAGCGAGTTCCAAACCGTCGCGAAGTTCTCCAGCGTGAAATTCTGGGGGATGAACTTGGGCGGCATCGAGTAGATCGCCTCGTCTTGTCCCTTGAGCGAGGTGGATAGCGTCCACAGGAACGGCACGACCATGATCAGGGCGAACAGCACAAGGAAGAAATAAGAGACGGTATGCTGAAGCAGCTTGCGTTTGTTCCAAAACCGGCGGGACGGTGAGGTCCGTGCGGTAGGGAGACTTGTCGTCTGCATAATCGGTTTCTCACTCCCTGTCCAAAGATCGTTTGTTGAGCAGTGTCAAAGCCAGGATAACCGCGAAGAGCAGGAACGAGACGGCACTCGCGTAGCCCATGTTCAGCTGCTTGAACGCTTCGTCGAACACCAAGTAGACGACGGTCGTCGAAGCGCCGAGCGGTCCTCCTTCGACCATCGTCAGCATCAGTGTGAATTCCTTGAACGCAGACATGGTCGAAACGACGGCGACGAAGAAAATGACGGGGCGCAGCATCGGGAATGTAATCGAGATATGCTTGCGCCAGAAGCCGGCTCCGTCTAGCTCGGCCGCTTCGTACAGATCCTCCGGAACCGACTGCAGGCCGGCCAGATAGAACAGCATATAGTAACCGAGCCCCTGCCATACCGTGACGATCGCAAGACTCGGCATCACGACGTACTTGCTCGTCAGCCACTTGACCGGCTCTACTCCGATAATAGACAGGAAGTAGTTGAGCACGCCTTCGCTGTTGAACATCCATCCCCACAGGAAGGCCGTGACGACGACCGAGACAAGAGCGGGAAAATAGAAGACGAGCCGGAACAGCTTGACGCCGATCAGCGCCTGATTGACGAGTACCGCCAAAAAGACCGGCAGCACAACAAGCGCGGGAGTTACGAGAATCCAATAATAGAAGGTGTTGAACATCGCTCTCCAAAAATCGGAGTCCTTCAAAACTTCCATGTAGTTGTTAAAACCGACGAATTCCGTCGGCTCGAAGATGTTGTAGGATGTAAAGCTCAGAATGAGTGCGGCAACCGCGGGCCCTAAGCTGAACACAAGCAGGAATAGTCCGGCAGGAGCCAGGAAAGCCCAAGCATGGACGGATTTATACACGACGTTATGACCTCCCTGTTACCGAACTGGCCGCGTTATACGCGGCCAGTTGCGGTTGTTCCTGTGATAGGATGAGTAGCTTATTTGAGCAGCTTATTGACTTCGGCTTCCGCGTCGGACAATGCCTTGGCCGGGTCTTTCTTCTCCAGGAGCACGCGATGGAACTCGTCGTTGATCGCCTTGTTGATCTTGGAGATGTTCTCGACCGGCGGAATGTTGTTCACGGAGTCCTTGAGCTGCTGGACGGCGAAGTAACGGCCCTTTTCAGCCGGATCCTTCGAATCCTTGCCCTCGGCGAAGAACGGATCTTCCGCGGCCTTCTTGACGGACGGCAGAACGGCGACGATTTTGCTGAATTTCAGCTGGTTCTCGGCGTTCGTGATGAATTTCGCGAAGTCTGCGGCTTCCTTCTGGTGCTTGCTCTTCTCGGCGACAGCGATATTCATGATGGCGACATGCACTTTGCCGGTAGAGCCGAGCAGAGCGGGAGCGGCGTCAGACTTATCATATACTTGAGGAGACAGGTCCTTGACCTGACGGAAGAGCTGAGGACCGGTGCTCCACCAAGCGATCTTCTCCTGGGCGTACCATTCCTGGGCTTTCGCCTGGCCGAGGAGCATCTCGTCGGGAAGCAGCTTGTCGTCGTAACGCTGCTTGAACGCCTTGAAGATTTCAAGCGCTCTCGGAGTATTGAACGCCGCTTTCTTGAAGTCGTCGCTGATAAGCGGAACGCCGTTCGACGGCAGGTAAAGGTGAATGTCCTTCAGCGTGCTGCCGTAAGCGCCGGTCTTTTCCTTGATAACCTTGGACATCTGCCAGGCTTCCTCTTCGGTCTTCGGCGGATTGTCGAAGCCTGCCTTCTTGAGAATATCCTTGTTGTACAGGAGGACGCTGTTGGACAGGTACCAGGGAAGCGCGTAAGATACGCCCTGGAATTCGCCTGCCGACCAGATGCCCTCGTAGAAATCCTTCTTGACGTCGCCTGCGAGTTTATCCATGTTGGCGACGGCGCCGAGCGCTGCGAGCTTCTTGAGATAGTCGGTGTTCAGGTTCATGACGTCGGCCAGCGTACCGGACGCAGCCGAGGTGAGCGTCTTCTGCTCGATGGCGTCGATCGGCACGTCCTGCCATTTGACCTTAACGCCGGGATTCTTCGTTTCAAAATCTTTGATAACTCCGTTTATGTAGTCGTCGAATGTCGGGCTAAGCGAGATGGTCCAGAACGTGATTTCGACCGGATTCTTGCTGGCTCCTCCACCCGCGCTCGGCGACGCATCGCCGGCTGGCTTGGAACCGCTACCGGAACAGCCTGCAACGATCGCCATAACCATTGCAACCAAAACCATGACCCACTTCTTTACATGCTTCAAACTGACTCCTCCCTTTTTCTGACTAACTGTGGTTGTGGTGTTTTTCTCCGAAATGATAACAGAAAAAGAAGAAAATACCCCCTTTCATCATAGGAATGATCTCCAAGATTGTCAATCTAACACAGGGGTTGAAAATGCAATCTTTCTTTAATTTGGAAGAATTGGTGAAAGAATAGAATATTGTCCCACAGCAAACGCCCGGCCTTCGGTACAGACGGTTCCCCGTCGTCCGGAAGCCGGGCGTCTGGCATGCACAGGGCTAGAATCTAAGCAAGTAAGCGAGCCACTAGGGGAGCGGGACGGCTCCGGTCTGGCGCAGCGTGCCGAGATCGTGCACCTGAATCTGCGCCGGCGACAGGCTGTACAGGCCGTCTCCGATCGTAAGCAGCCGCTCGATCTGTTTGTCGGGCTGCCCGCCCATCCGGCCCTGCTTGGCGAGCTCTGCTTCCGTGTAATGCGTCAGCTTGCCTCGGAGCTGGAACCCGTTCGCCAGATCGAGCCGGTAGACGTAGGCGCCCTGGAACGTGATCTCGCCGTAGGCGGGAGCTCCATTCTTGACCGCCGCACCGCCTGGAACTTCGGCAACGCTGACGGGAAAGGCGAGCAGGTTCGTTTCCCGCGAGAACAGCAGCGCTCTATGGTTGCGCAGCAGCTCCGAATCGGTGCCGCGGTCGCCGATCGTTTCTTTAAACAGCTCCACCGGATTCGCGACGTCGCTGACGTCGAACAGGGCGAGCTTCATGCCCTGGTAGTAGGCGGCCGTCTCCTGGCCGGAGGCTTTGCTGCCGGTCGGCAGCTCTACCGTATCCTTGCCGAAGCCGATCAGATGCGTATCGTCGTAAGGGTGCAGGTAGTCGCTGTAGCCCGGAATTTTGAGCGCCCCGAGCATCCGGGGAGCTTGCGGATCGGCCAGATCGAGCACGAACAGCGGATCGACGTTGCGGAACGTCACCATGTAGGCGCGGGTTCCCATGAACCGGACCGAATAAATGCGCTCTCCCGGGGCGAGCCCTATGAGCTGGCCGGCCGGCATGAGGCTTTCGTCCAGCACGTAGACGTTGTTCTCCGTGAGCGGCTCACCCTTGGCGAAGCCTCCGTCGGTGGTAGCGGCGATCCGGAAATAGCCGTCGTGTTCATCCATAGAGAATTGGTTCAGCACCCGGCCGGGCACTTCCCCGGAGGCCACGTAGCGTACGCGCCCTTCATCGAGCAAAAACTTCACGATGCTCGTGTTCTCGCTGCCCAGAGATTTGCGTTTGGCGGACGAAGCGGGCGCCGCCTCATACTTGGCCATCGTCACATACAGATGGTCCGCGGAGACGTAGACGGACTGTCCGCTGCCCAGATAGGCGTTCACTTGGGCAGGCTCCGCCGAATCCAGCCGGAACCCGGCGACGAGCAGGTAGGCGTTCGGCTGCGTATCGGGGAACACGCGGATCTTGTCGTACCCGATGAGCGTCCAATCTCCCGACCCTGCGGTATCCCGATAAGCGGGGGCGATCGGCTCGCGCTTGCGGGCTTCGTCGTCCCGCTTCAAGCCGTAATAGCGCGGGTACTGGTTGCCGACCAGGTAAAAGCTGCTTCCAATCCGCCGCGAGGCGACATAGTTGCCGTCCAGACTGACCTCCCGGAGCTTGACGGGGGTCTCCGGCTTGGTGACGTCGTACACTACCGCACGCGTCTGGGCGCGGCTGGCCGCCGGCATCATTTCTTTGGCCTGACTGGCGCGTTCGGCCGTACCGGCGCCCGACGCGGGCATCGGCCGCACCGTAATGGCCCCGTAGGTATGGCCGACGACGATCATCCGGCCGTCCTCCACGTAGAGCTCCAGCGGAGTCAGGCCGTCCTCCAGCTGCAGAGAGGCGACCGGCTTCATCTCCGCCGCCGGAACGGCGGACGTGATGACGACGCGGCCCCGGTTCACTTGATACAAGTACTTGCCGTCCGTCTTCACGATGTCTCCCTCGTCGACGCCTTCAACCTGGACGTTCGTAGTCGAGTGGCTCTCGGCCTCCTTGGCTTTCTGCGCCGAGACAGGTGCGGCATCTTTGGCGGCCCCCGCCGCCGGCGCGGCAGCCGCCGACTCGGCCGTCGTCATGGCGCGTTCGGCGATCCCGGTCGTCGGTTGAGCGCCGGCCGCAAGCAGCTGAAGCAGCTTCTCCTCCGAGCCGACCGCCTGCAGCGCGTGCTCCTCGCTCGTAATCGCCACCCGGCCGCCGGGACCGTCCCACTTGACGGCGAAGCCTAGCGATTCGCTTAGGAAGCGCAGAGGCACCATCGTGCTGCCGCCTGTCAGAACGGGAGGCGGGGCAAGCGGATAGACGGACGCTCTCCGGGAAGCGGTTCCGTCCGCCAGCCGAATGACAACCGCCTCGCCCTGCCGTGTCACGGTTGCTTCCCCGGCGCCGGCATCCCAGGCGACCTCGGCCTGGAGCGCGCTCGCCAAGTCCCGCAGCGGCACCATCAGCGTGCTGCCTTCGAGATAGGGGGAAGCAGACGAGAACGCGAGGGGTACCCCGTCGACCGAAAAGGAAAGGGTCCCGGCGGAGGAAGGAGCCGCGGCAAGGGGAGGTCCGGGATCCGCATTGCCGGCGAGCCCGCTGCCGGCATAGCCTCCGGCTGCGGCGAGCAGAGCGGCAAGGGGAAGGGAAAGGAGCAGACGTTTGACTAAGCGATCACGCTTCATGGAGCCAACCTCCAATAAGGAATAATCTTACAGTTGTCTACCAGACGGAGCGGCCGGGTAAAAAGTTGCTAGACGGCAGAAGGATCGGCAAAGTTCTTCACGGAAAGCTATAAGATCACTTGAGGGGGCGGGCGAAATTGATGGAACATGATGGAAATTCAGGGTAGAATTCCATTCGGGTTCCCCTTATAGTGAAGAAGGATGCAGAACCATTGTAGAGGGAGAGGAATCGTCGGTATGGATCAGAGATATCGCAAACGAAACACGGTAGCTTTTACGGCGGCATCGTACGCTGCATTGGGGGCAGGTCTCGTTCTGTTCTGTCTCGGTGTGTACAACGCCGATTGGGAACTGAACGTGAAAGGGTATTATTTGCTGTGCATGGTGTTGATTACGATTTCCTGTATCGTCGTGCAGAAGGTCGTTCGGGACAATACGGAGGATAGGGAGCTGCGCTTGGAGAACCCAAAACACCGGATGAGGAATACCGCCGCCTTTACGGGGATGGCCATTGCGGGGCTCGTTATCGGGTTTGCGATGTTCTTTATCGGTCTTTACAACGCCCCGTTCGAGCTTAATGTAAAAGGATACTACATAGCTGTTATCCTGCTGATTTCCTACAGCGCGATTAGCGTTCAGAAAGTGACGAGGGATAACGCCGAAGACAACGAGATTCTTGCCGAGCAGGAAGCGAGACGGGACATTCAGGGGTAAGGACATGGTGAGATAGCCTCTCTGCTGCCGAGCTTTGTTAGCGGCAGCTTTTTTGTGCTGCCTAACGTCCGAACGGCTGCTGGGAAAAGGGGAAAAGGGAACGGAACTAGTTTCTCTTTTTTCGGAGCCCAGACTCTTTTATGATGGGGAAAAGCTGCTCCATAGGGGGACGTCTATTATGGAGGCGAAACTTGCGATTAAGCGGGAGAGGGGGGAGATCTGGATTGAAGCCGATCATACAGCTGCTGCACTTTGGCTATCAACAAGCGATGAGCTGCATCTTTCCGGTTGCCATTTTCGGAACGCTAGCTCTTTCCAGCGCCATCCCCATTCCCTTCCTTCCTCGCTATGATGCCATCTTGCTGGTTCTGCTTCTCGTGCAAGTTCTCATGTACCGCTCAGGGCTGGAGACGCGGGATGAAATCAAAGTCATCTGTGTCTTTCACGTCATTGGGCTTATGCTCGAGCTCTATAAAGTAAGAATGGGGTCATGGGCTTATCCCGAGCCCGGGTATACGAAGCTGTTCGGTGTTCCGCTTTACAGCGGGTTTATGTACGCTAGTGTAGCCAGCTATATGTGTCAGATTTGGCGGAGACTGCAGATGGACATGAGCGGCTGGCCGGGGACCGCAGCCTCTATGCTGCTGGGAGGCGCCATCTACTTGAACTTTTTCACACATCATTTTCTGCCCGACTTTCGTTGGTGGCTGACGCCGCTCGTCTTTCTCGTCTTCTGGAAAACATGGATCTACTATCGGGTGCGGACCGTTACGTATCGCATGCCTTTGTCGCTTGCGTTTCTCCTCGTCGGGTTCTTCATCTGGCTGGCTGAGAATATAGCGACCTTTTTGGGCGCATGGAAATATCCGGACCAGCAGGAAGCCTGGCGGCTGGTAGGGTTCGGCAAGATCAGCTCGTGGTTCCTCCTCGTCATCATCAGCGTCATCATCGTTGCCCAGCTGAAGTATGTGAAGGCCGGCCGAGCAGCGAACGAGCATGGCTTCCTCAAGAAAACTCCTCTTTAAAAATCCTATCTTAAAGAAAGGGACCCCCTTTCGAAAGAAGAATGCTGGGAGCTTACGCAAGTAAGCTCTCTTCGGTACCTGGCCCGCATGTAATTGTAAGGAAAGCACAAACAGCCGGCACAGGTCATGGACCGTACCGGCTGTTCGTCTGTCGTGATATATGCTGCTACATGGATTTGGTCAGCTCTTCCATCTGCTCGACCAGATCCTTGAACACGCTCATCGCCTGCTTGATCGGCTCCGGAGTCGACATGTCCACGCCGGCGCGCTTCAGGATGTTGATCGGATAATCGCTGCCGCCGCTCTTCAGGAAGCCGAGATAGCGGTCGACCGCCGGCTGGCCCTCCTCGAGAATCTGCTTGGCGAAGCTGGTCGCCGCGGAGAAGCCGGTCGCGTATTTGTAGACATAGAAACTGTTGTAGAAATGCGGGATGCGAGCCCATTCCATCTCGATGTCCTGGTCGACGGCCATTCCCGGTCCGTGATATTCTTTGTTCAAATCGTAGTAGACTTTGCTGAAATCCTGCGGCGTCAGCGATTCGCCCTGTTCGGCCTTCTCGTGCGTGATCTTCTCGAATTCGGCGAACATCGTCTGGCGGAAGACCGTTGTGCGGAACTGGTCCGCGTAGTAGGTGAGCAGATACAATTTGGCTTTCGGATCTGTAGTCTTCTTCAGCATGTAATCCATGAGCAGCGCCTCGTTGAGCGTGGACGCCACCTCGGCGAGGAAGATCGGATACTGCGCGTTACGGTAGTCCTGATTCGCGTCGGAATAGAACGAGTGCAGCGCGTGTCCCATCTCGTGAGCCAGCGTGAACATGCTGTTCAGGTTGTCCTTGTGGTTCAGCAGCACATACGGATGCGTGCCGTAAGCGCCCCAGCTGTACGCGCCGCTGCGCTTGCCCTCGTTCTCGTATACGTCGATCCAGCCACCGTCGAGACCCTGGTGGAGTGCCTTGCCGTACTCCTCGCCGAGCGGCTCGAGGCTGTCCTCGACCATCTGCTTCGCCTGCTCGTACGTGATGTCCATCTTGAACTCCTCGACGAGCGGAGCGAACAAATCGTACATATGCAGCTCGTCGACCTTGAGCAGCTTTTTGCGCAGCTCGAGGTAGCGATGGAGGATCGGCAGCGACTCGTGGATCGTGTCGATCAGATTCGTGTATACCTCTTTGGAGATGTTGTCGCTGAACAGCGACATCTCAAGGGCGGACGGATACTTCCGCGCCTTGGCATAGAACAGGTTCTTCGTAATGTTGGCGCTGAGGGTGGCGCCGATCGTGTTCTTTTGCTTGCGGTACGTGCCGTACATCGCCTCGAAGGCGGACTGGCGCACCCGGCGGTCCCGGCTCTCGAGGAACTGGATGTAGCGGCCGTGCGTCAGCTCGACCTCTTCGCCGTTCTCGTCCTTGACCTTGGGGAACTTCATGTCCGCATTGTTCAGCATGGCGAAGATGTTGCTCGGCGCCTGGGACAGATTGCCGACCTGCGCGAGCAGCGCCTCCTCCTGCTTGGAGAGGATGTGGGCCTTCTGGCGGAGCATCTCTTCAAGCGTCCGCTTGTACGCGGCAAGCGCCGGATCGGCGATGAGCTGCTGCAGCTTGTCTTCGGACAGCGCCAGCACCTCGGGCGTAATGAAGGAGAGCGCTTCGCTCACCTCGACGCTCAGCTTGGTCGCCTTCTCGGACAAGGCTTGATAGGCAGGATCGGCCATATCCTCGTGGTGCTTCATATGCGCGTAGACATATAGTCGTTCGGTATGTAAAGAAATATCGTCCTCCAGCACGAAGCACTGCTTGATCGTCTCCGCGTTGTTCAGCTTGCCGTGGAACGGCTCCAGCTTGGCGAGGGATCCCTTCACTTCCTCGTATTCCTTGTTCCATGCCGCCGTATCGGCGAACAGATCCTCAATCGACCAGCGGTGTTCCTGGGGCACTTCGGCCCGGGTCGTGACTTGCTTCATGGGAACCCTCCTTGACGGTTTCGTAATAGAGGCCGCCGCCGCAGGCGGTGCTGCGGGCAGGACGGCACAGGCCAGCAGGCAGAACGACAGCACGACCGGCAGGTTTCGCATAGGAAAGCTCTCCCGTCTTCGTTTTTGCCGTTAGTATGGGCCTTCTTTCCATTCATTATAAATCATTTGCTCAACCCTTCACCAGGCTGTACATGAGCAGGAAGAACGAGAACAGAACCATGACCAGCGTCGTGCCGGCCATGAACGGCCTTAGTGACGGGGGGATCGCGTCCTTCTTCATGATTAGGATCCAGGCGAGGCAGAACGAGACTATGATGAACAAGAGCACGGAGCCTGGCTCGAACAATTTGGGACCTCCTTTCCCGGGAACTGCGGGTCTCTCTAGCTTCTCCAGCAAGAGACGGAACTCCTTCATTGTCATCAGAAATCGGATGGGGGTCAAGAAAAAAAGGGAACCGTCCGGCGTTTCGCGACCAATACAGAGTAACGACACGAAAGGAGGGCAGGCATATGGACGAAGAAGAGCTGCGGCAATGGGTCCGCAGGCTGGGAGAAGGCTCCGAGGAGGCGTTCTCCGTCGTCTATGAAGAGACGAAGGAGCATGTGTACCGGCTGGTCTCCTATCTGACCGGAGGAGGGCTGGAGACGGACGATATCGTTAGCGAAGTCTATCTGGAGCTGATCCGGGCCGTGGAGACATATGATGCCAGCCGTCCGTTCCGGCCCTGGCTGAACGGGCTGGTCGTCCGGCAGACAGGCAGCTGGAACCGGAAGCGGTGGAGAAAGCTACGCCTGCTGGACCGCAGCCGGATGCTGCTCGACCGGCATCCGGCCGCACCGGGGACGGACGGACGGCTGCTGCGCGACGAGAGGCGCGAGGAGCTGCGGGAACTGGTCGGCCGGCTGCCGTACAAGCTGAGGAGCGTCATCGTGCTTAAGTATTACCAGGAGTGCACGTACGAAGAGATCTCGAGGCTGCTCGACATCCCGGTCGGGACCGCCAAGTCCAGGCATCACAAAGCGCTGGCTCAGCTGCGCCGTCGGGCGGAGCTTGCCGGAGAGATCCGAGAAGGGGGCTTGTTCCATGTCCATTGAAAAGGAATTGAAGCTGGCATACCAGGAAGGGGAAGCCGTCAGGGGGCCGTCCCGGGCGCTGGATGAGCGGATTGCCGCCGCAGCGTCGGCTCGGATGAGAGGCCGCGAGAACCGCGTGCCTAGACGGCGGACCCGGCCAAGGGTCCGGAGCGCGGCGATCCTCGTCGGTCTGATGCTCATCTCCGGCGTCGCCTATGCTTCCACTTATCTGTACTCGCTCCAGACGAGCCAGGTCCGGATGACGCTGTCCGGCGAGCTGACGCTCCCGGAAGGAGCGGCCGCCCGGGTCGGAAGCCAGCTGGAAGCGGTTCGCCGGCAGCTGGCCCCGGGGGAGGCCGCGTTCGTCTACAGCACCGAGCTTGAGAAGTGGAAGCTCCCGCCGCTGACCAAGGTGACGAACCCGGTCCCAATCCCCGATCTCGCGGAGTGGAAGGAGCGGACGCTGCCCGTCTACGGTCCGCTCAAGACTCCCGCTGCCCTGCCAACGGGTTGGCAGCTCGTAAGAGGCGAGCTGGAGACGGCCTACCAAGGATATTCCCCGGAAGATAGCGAGCGTGTACTGCCCGGCTTGAAGAAGCGGGCAAAAGCGGAGGGCAGCGGCTACGCCTGGGAAAAGGCTGCCGAGTCCGGCACCTATCCGCTGCTGCCGACCCCGGGGCTCGTCATTCGGACGCAGACGGGAGAGGACGTCCAAATCCGGTATATCGTCTTCCGCGAGGAGGACGGCGTCTTCCGGGTGGAGGGCAAGCAGGACAAGAAGGCCGTCGCCGAACAGGTCCGGATCGGGGAACGGGACGCGGTCTACACCGAATCGCCCAACTACCTGCTGAGCCAGACCGGCACCTACCGCGAGGTCGTCTGGATGGAGGAGCAGGAGGGACGGACCGTCGTCTACCAGGTCGGGGCGGAGGATCCCGCCGTCGGCAAGGATACGCTGCTCGAGATCGCCAGCCGTCTGCAGTAATCCGCCGTTTGCAATAGAAGAAAGAGCCGCCCACGGGCGGCTCTTTCTTATGTAGAGGGAGGGGCAAAGGCTCTATTCGGCCGCCGGCTCCTCGCGCCGGTAGACCTCCCGTCCGCGGACATAGGTGGCGACCAGCCGAAGCTCGTCGTCCACGAGCAGGAAGTCCGCATCTTTGCCGGCCTCCAGCGTCCCTTTGCGGCCGTCGAGACCGACCTGACGAGCCGGGACGGAGGTTAGGGAAGGAAGGACGGCCTCGAGCGGAAGGCCGGTGAAGGCGAGCACGTTGCGGAGCGCCTGGAGCATCGTCAGCGAGCTGCCGGCGAGCGTCTCGCCGTCCTTCAGGTAGACCTGGCCGCCCGTCATGCGGACATGCCCGTAATCGCCGTCGGGAAGGCCGCAGCATCCGACGGCGTCCGTGATCATGCAGACCCGGCCGGGCGACTTGACGGCGAACAAGAGCCGCACGACCGCCGGGTGGACATGAATGCCGTCAGCGATGAGCTCGGTCGTCAGCTCGGAGAGGAGAAGGCCCGCCCCGGCGAGTCCGGGCTCCCGGTGATGGAGCGGCCGCATCCCGTTGAAGTGGTGCGTCGTATGGGTGACGCCCGCCTCGACGGCCGCTTCCATCTGGGCGTAGGTGGCGTCGGAATGCCCCGCCGATACGGTGACGCCCCGGCCGCGGAAACGGCGGACCGCCTCCAGCCCGCCCGGCAGCTCGGGGGCGAGCGTCACGAGCCGGATGTGGCCGCCGCCCGCTTCGAGGAACTGGTCGATCTCCTCCGGCGTCGGAGGGCGCACGTCCTCCTTCCGTTGGGCGCCTCTGCGCACGACGTCGAGGAAGGGCCCTTCCAGATGAATGCCGGCGAGCTCGGCGCCCCCGACGCCCCGTTCCACGGCCGCCGCAGCGCAGCGCAGCGCCTCCCGGATACGCTCTCCGGTCGACGTATTCGTTGTGGCCAGGAAGGCGGTGGTGCCGTGCGCCGCATGAAACCGGCTGATGCCGTCCAGGCTCTCGTAGCGGGCGTCCATGACGTTGTACCCGTTCCCTCCGTGCATATGGACATCCACGAAGCCGGGCAGCATCGTGAGTCCCTCGGCATCGATTTGGCGCACGGGCCCCGATGCCGTCAGCTCGGCTCCGCCCGCCGCCTCGATCCGTCCTGTCTCGTCCACTAGAAGGCGCCCTTGCTCCCGCCTGCCGTCCGGCAGATAGAGGGCGGCATTCGTCCATAGCGTTCTCATCTCGCTTCATCCTTCCGGTCTTCGGATTCTCTTGCCAATGCGTAGTGCACGGCGCCGATGAGGCCGGCCGTGTCGCCGAGCGTCCCCGTCGTGACGACCGGCCCCGGCTTCCTGCCGTACCGGAGGCTCAGCGTCCGGCGAAGCGGCTCCAGCAAATAGTCGCCGGCCGCCGCCACCCCGCCTCCGATGACGAGCATCTCGGGATCGAGCAGGGAGACGGCCGTCGCCAGCTTGCCGCCGAGCACTTCTCCGGCGAAACGGAAGATAGCCGCCGCCTCCCGGTCGCCGGCCGCCGCGGCCTCGTACACGTCGTAGGCGTTGACCGGCCGGCCGAGCTCCCGCAGCCGCGTGTCCGTCCCCCGGCGGATCGCCTCGGAAGCCAGCCGGGCGATGCCGGTCGCGGACGCCACCGTCTCGAGACAGCCCGTCTTGCCGCACGGGCAGCGGGAGCTCTCGCCGTCCACCGGGTCGTGGCCGATTTCGCCGGCGTACCAGCTGCCTCCCCGGATCAGCCTTCCGTCCGACATCATTCCCATGGCGATGCCCGTTCCAAGCGTGACGCAGAGGACGTGGCGGCGTCCTCGGGCGGCGCCGGCCATGCATTCGCCGAGCGTATACATCCGGACGTCGTTGTCGATCGTGACGCGGATGCCCAGACGTGCCTCCAACTCGGCGGCCAGCGGTACTTGCGACCAGGCCAGATTGGAGGCACCCAGGACGACGCCCGCCAGCGGATCGACCATCCCCGGTACGCCGATTCCCACGCGGACCGGATGCCTGCCTCCGCCTTCGCGCTCGACCAGCAGCCCGATCTCCCGGGCGAGTGCGTCCAGATAAGACGCAGGGTTGCTCGTCCGTCCGGGACCGCGATGCGGTTCGGTCGCGATCACCGATTTGCCGACAAGTGCGAAGTTACCGTCGAACAGCCCGATGACGGTATTCGTCCCTCCGATATCCACACCGACCGAATGTCCTTCCATAGCTCTCCGCCTTTCCTTTTTCTGGTACCTTGGCATCAGTATAGCAGAGGCCAGAGGGTTGAATAGAGGAGAATTTTATTGTTTATGGGGCTAGGCGGTTCGACAGGACGCTCTTGCTTTTAAAAAGGAAGGGACAAGCCGAATTCGCGGGCCGCCTCAGCGAGCGTCCTCTTGTGCTCGTCGCCTACGGGGATGCCGCTGTTCCGCCATTCCTTCTCCCGCTCCGCCTCCAGCGCGCCGGGGACAAGAGACCGGCTCTGGCCTGGCAGTGGCTCCATCTGTGTCACCATCTCGCTGTACGCGCGGACCTCGCGCTCGAACTGCTCCGGAGGGAGGAAGCGGGAGACATCGATGGCGACGAGGAGCGAGCCTTGGTTGGCGCCCGGGTGGCTTTTGACCGCACGCTCCTCCTCCAGCGGCACGCCCGCCAGGAAGCCTCCCAGCGCTTGGCACATATAGCCGAGCCCCAGACTTCGGAAGACGAGACCGGGCGTGTTGGCCATGAGGCCGGGCACATGGGGCGAGCCGGGGTACAGGTCGTGCATCGCGCCGAAGTCGAGCACCATGGCCGGCGCATCCCCCGCGGGAACGGCAAACGACATCGGCGAGCCGCCGGGCGCCTCCAGGATCGAACGGCCGGGCGCAAGCTCCAGCTGATGGCCGGAAGTGACGTAGGCGATGAGTCCGGCGGATGCAAGTATCCGGGAATAGATGCCCGCCGCCCCGAAATGGCCGTGGTGGCGCGTGACGGCCGAGGCGATGCCGTACCGCTTCGCCCGGGAGACGACCTCCTCGGCCGCACGGTAGGAGGCGAAGTAGCCGAGGCCGCCATCCCCGTCGACGAGCAGAGTGGCGTCATCATCCCGGACGAGGCGGACGTGCGGATCCGGGTTCAGCTTCCCGTCACGCATCAAGCGGGCGTAAGTGGCGATTTGGCGGCTGCCATGGCTGAAGACGCCGCGCAGATCGTTGTCGACGAGCAGGCCCGCGAGGAATCGCCCTTTGTCCTCCGGCATGCCGGCGCGGCAGGCAAGGGCAACGACGAAGTCGGTCATAACAGAGGGAGCAACTCGAGTATAGCTTTCCGGTGGCTGGTTCATCGGACAGTCCCCTTTGCTTGAAATTTAGACAGTTTGTAAGAACAATCCCCACATACTTCTGTCCTGAATCAAGCATATTAAAAAAATCCGATGCTAGACCAGAGGCCTATGATGGATGGGTCAATCCATGTCCCACCGGGACTTTGGCATCAGACGCGAATTCTCCGTTTCTGACTAACGATGGGTTATCAATGTTAAGTTCGCGTTATATCGCTATCCGACAAAATTCGATAAGCTAGGACTAAGCCAAAAAGAGTATGTGGTCTTGGACTTAAGGAGGGGCATTATCCATGAAGCGGATGACAAAGAAAATGTTTAGCGCAGGTCTTGTAACCGTTACCGCGGCAAGCATGCTTGCCGGCTGCGGAGGAGGATCCGCAACCGACAACGGCAAAGAAGGCGGGTCGGCAGCAAAGCCGTTCGAGGGCAAAAAGCTGACGGTCGTCACCGCCAACCACCCGTGGGGCGAGGCCATCAAGCCGCTGATTCCCGAATTTGAAAAAGAAACCGGCATGAAGGTCGACGTCCAAAGCTACTTCGAGGACCAGCTGACCCAGAAGCTGACCGTTCAGTTTACATCCGGCTCCGCCACACCCGACGTCTTCATGTATCGTCCGCTGCAGGAAGGCAAGCAGTTCGCCAAGAACGGCTTCGTGCAGCCGCTGGACGAATATGTAAAGAAAGATCCGAATTACAACTTTGACGACTTCTCCAAATCGGCGATCGGCTCGACCACCGTCGACGGCAAGCTGACGGGGATTCCGGTCATCACCGAGCAGGAGATTCTCTACTACCGCAAAGACCTGCTCCAGCAGGCGGGCATCGCGGTGCCGAAGACGATCGACGAGCTTGTGGCAGCGGTCAAGAAGCTGCATGATCCGAGCAAGGAAATCTACGGCTTCGTCGCACGCGGCCAACAATCGCCGCTCGTGACTCAGGTTTCGTCCTTCCTCTATTCCGAGGGCGGGGACTTCATCAAGGACGACAAGGCGACCGTCAACACGCCGGAAGCGATCAAGGCGTTCTCCACGTACGGCTCGCTGCTGAAGGACTACGGTCCTCCCGGAGTCATGAACATGGCCTGGACCCAGGCGATGGGCATCTTCGCCCAAGGCAAAGCAGCGTTCTACACCGACGCCAGCGCCATCTACAACAACGCAACGGACCCTTCCAAGTCCAAGGTTGCGGATAAAGTAGGCTTCGCAGTCTTCCCGGCTGGTGCAGCCGGCGCCAAGCCTTACAACATCACTTCTTGGGGTCTTGCGATGAACGCCAAAGCGGCTAACAAAGACGCAGCATGGGCGTTCATGCAGTGGGCAACAAGCAAAGACATCGTCATGAAGACGCAGGAAAAAGGCAACACAGGCGCCCGTGCCTCGATCTGGAACACCGAAGAAGGCGTGAAGGGACTGCCGGCGGAGCTGGTCAATGTCATCAAGGAATCGTCCAAGATCGGCGTCGACCACGACCGTCCCGTACTGATCAACGTAGGCGAAGCGCGCGACATCGTCGGCGGCATCGTACTCAAGGCGATGCTGGGCGAGGACGTCAAAGCGCAGGCCGAGAAAGCTAACAAAGACCTGCAAGCGCTGATCGATAAAGAAAAAGGCAAGTAAGTCTCGCAGCAGATGGAGGGTCTGGGTCTTCTTCAGACCCTCTTCTTTCATGGATCCGCAGTCCGTATTCCCGGCAGCTTCAGAGGGGCCGCGGGCAGCGGCGTTTCTTCCGGCGCTGCCGGGGAGGCGGAGTCCGGATTCGGATAGCAATAATGGAGGTGGCAATATGGGCTACAACTGGTTTGACAGAAACCTCAAATGGATATATACGATGCCGGCCCTCCTGTTCGTGCTTCTCATGATGGTATTTCCAATCCTGTACACGGGCAGAATCAGCTTCTATGAGTGGAGCATGTCGGCTACGGAGCCTCCCCGCTGGGTAGGCCTCGAAAACTATAAAGCCCTGCTGACGGACGGCCGGTTCTGGCATGCCGTCGGGGCAACCTTTACCTTTACCGCCGGCGCCTTGTTCTTCCAGGCGATTCTCGGCATCGCCATCGCGATGCTGCTGAACCGCACGTTCCGCGGCCAGAACCTCGTCAAGACGCTGTTTCTGCTGCCGATGGTCGCAACGCCGGTCGCGATGGGTCTTGTCTGGATGCTGATTTACGAGCCGACGATCGGCGCAGCAAACCAGATGCTCAAGTTCTTCGGTCTCGACCCGCTTCTTTGGCTGGGCTCGCCGAACCAGGTACTGCCCTCGCTGATCATTATCGACGTCTGGGAATGGACACCGATGATCGCGCTCATCATCATGGCCGGTCTGTCCACGCTGCCTAACGATCCGTACGAAGCGGCGGACGTGGACGGCGCGACAGCTTGGCAGAAGTTCCGGCACATCACGCTGCCGCTCTTGCGGCCGACGATCGTCGTCGCTCTGCTGCTCCGGCTGATCGACGTGCTCAAGACTTACGACATTATTTACGCAACGACGCAAGGCGGACCTAACTTTGCATCGGAGACGCTCAACCTGTACGGATACGTGCTCGGGTTCCAGTACTTCAAGATGGGCCCGGCGTCGACGCTGCTCGTTCTGTTCTTCCTGCTGGTCATGGCGCTGACTCTCGCGCTCATCTGGGTGCGCAAGAAAGTGGAGGCGTGAGGCGATGAAGAAAAAAAACAGGGTAAAGAACATCATTCTCGGGATTTTGACCGTCCTTGTCATCCTGATCTTCTCGTTCCCGTTCCTGTGGATGCTGCTGGCCTCCTTCAAGACGCAGGCGCAGATCATGTCCACAGAGGATGTGCTTCTCTTCAAGCCGACCTTCGACAACTACAAGAGCGTATTCGAGCAGTATGACTTCCTGGATTTCATCGTTAACAGCCTGGTGGTAGCCGTCGTGTCCACAATCGGCTCGCTGCTGCTCGGCCTGCCGGCGGCCTATGCGATCGCCCGCTACAAGATGCAAAAGCTCAGCCTGGTCATCCTCGTGGCGCGGATCGTGCCGGGGATTACGTTCCTTATCCCCTGGTACATCCTGTTCTCGAAGATCGGACTTGTCGATACGTATACGGCGCTTATTCTCAGCCATATGCTGGTCGGTCTGCCGTTCATCATCTGGGTTATGATGTCGTTCTTCGAAGGGCTGCCTCACGAGATTGAGGAGGCGGGACTTATCGACGGAGCCACCAAATCCCAAGTATTCCTGAAGATCATTATGCCGATCTCGGGACCCGGCGTGATCACGTCGTCGCTCCTGTCGTTCATTTTCTCTTGGAACAACTTCATGTTCTCGATCATTCTCGCGGGCGACAAGACGAAGACGCTGCCGGTGGCCGTGTTCAACTTCATCTCGTACTCCGAGACCAACTGGGGCGCACTGATGGCGGCCGCTTGCATCATCACGCTGCCGGTTCTGATCATCGCCCTCGTAGCACAGCGCTATATCGTCAGCGGTCTGGCGGCTGGAGCGGTCAAAGGCTGATTCTTCTTCCTCTCTCGCGGCTTTCATGCCGGCGGACAGAGGTTCGGCGCCCCGGGACATCCCGGGCGCTTTCCGGTTAAGCAGGGCCCTAGTGGTGTAAGAATAGTAAGACAACGGATAACGCCTCGGACGGGGAGAGACTGCCGGGAAATGCCGACCTGCCGCATGCATGCGGGCATATGGCCGGCTTTTCCCGCCTTCCCGGCGCCGGGGCCGTTTCTGTTCATCGGCCTAGCGCGCCGATACTGGATTACATGAAGGGGGACTACAGCATGAAGCTGGGAATGATCGGGCTCGGAAAAATGGGAAGCAACTTGGTAAAGAATTTGCTGGAGCAGGGGCACGAGGTCGTCGTATATGACCGGGACCCGGCGCTGGCGGAGGAGCTGCGTGCGAAAGGTGCGGAGCCGGCGGACAGCCTCGCCGATCTGGCAGGCAGGCTGCAGGCTCCGCGTACCGTCTGGGTAATGGTGCCGGCCGGCGGGCCTGTCGAGTCAGTCGTCGGTGAGCTGGCGGAGCTGCTCGAGCCGGGCGACCGGGTGATCGAGGGAGGCAACTCGCACTACAGGGATTCGATCCGCCATGCGGCATTGTGCGCGGATAAGGGCATCGCGTTCCTCGACTGCGGCACGTCCGGCGGGATGGAGGGCGCGCGCCACGGCGGCTGCATGATGGTCGGCGGCGAAGAAGAGGCGTTCCGGCAGGTGGAGCCGCTCTTTGCCTCGCTCTGCGTGCCGGGCGGCTATCTGTATACGGGGAAGCCGGGCAGCGGGCATTTTCTCAAGATGGTGCATAACGGCATCGAATATGGAATGATGCAGGCGGTCGCGGAAGGCTTCGAGGTGCTGGACAAGAGCGAATTCGGCTACGACTTCGAGCAGGTGGCTCGTGTCTGGTCGAACGGCTCGGTCATTCGCGGCTGGCTGATGGAGCTGGCCGAGCGGGCATTCTCCAAGGACGCCAAGCTGGAGACGATCCGCGGCGTGATGCATTCGTCCGGCGAGGGACGCTGGACGGTAGAGACCGCTCTCGAGCTGCAGGCGAGCGCACCGGTGATAGCGATGTCTCTGTTCATGCGGTACCGTTCGCTTGAAGACGACACCTTCCACGGGAAGGTCGTCGCGGCGCTCCGCAACGAATTCGGGGGGCATTCGGTCGAGAAGAGCGACTCCTAACCGGGGAGCCGTTCGGGGACTAACGGCGGGTTCCCTTCTCTGCGATAATAGGGGAAGCGGCTGTCCGGCTCCGGCCGGACGGGCCTATGCTTCGCCAGTGACCCATGGAAGGATGAGGGATCGGCCATGTTTCGGACTACCATATTTCGCAAAATCGTGCTGCTGCTCGTCCTGCTGCTCCTGCCGATCCTGATTCTGTTCGGCTTGTCCAGCAAGGTGAGCGTGAACGTCGTGGAGAAAGAGCTGCTGACCTCGAGCATGAACCGCCTGACCTTTTTCCTGCGCCAGATGGACGCCGATTTTGATCAGCTGTCGCTCTTTCCCGTCATCGTCGCCGCAGATCCTTATGTGCGCGAGGTGATCGACCGGCGGGAGGCGGGCTCGTTCGAGCAGCTGCGCAAGGAATCCCGGCTGTATGAGAAGCTGAGCCTTCAAAGCGTCGCCAGCTCGTATCTGAACGTTCTTTCTCTGTACTTGCCTGACGAGAAGAAAGTGATCTCGTCGAACAAGTATCTCGATTACGACGAGGCGTATTTGCGCACGCACATCTTCAACGGATGGGCGTACGAAGGCGATCCCACCCAGCCGGAGCGTAAGCGGTTCGTCCGCCAGGTGGTCGAGCCTCCCTACGCCCGCCAGCTGGAGGAGGCGACTGCGCTTATCCAGGTCAGCATCGGGACGGCGAACATTACGCATGCGCTTGATCAGTACAAAGAGGGCGGCCGGGGAGATCCGTTTCTCTACGCCCCGGGCTACGAACCGATCCTCAATTCCTCATCCCAGCAGGCGCTCGTCCAGCAGCTGATCCCTCTCATGGATCTGTCCGTGCTGGAGCAGGAGGGCAGGCAGATCGTCAAGCTGAACGGAGAGAGCTACCTGGTCAACGCCGTCGAGAGCAAAAATCTGGGCTGGCTGCTTGTCGACTATGTTCCGCTCCAGCAGATCGTCAAGCCGATCACGACCAGCCGCAACTTGTTTTATATCGTGCTATCGCTTATGCTGATGACCGGCATTCTGGCCGCGTTCCTGCTGTACCGCAACGTGCAGATTCCGATTCTCAACCTGCTGAGCGGCGTTCAGAGGCTCAAGCGGGGCGATTTCTCCACGAGAATCGGCTATCGCTCGAACAATGAGTTCGATTTGCTGTTTCAGCGGTTCAACGAGATGGCCGAGCAGATTCAGCAGCTGATCGAGACTGTGTACGAGGAGAAAATCCGGTCCCGCGAGGCGACGCTCAAGCAGCTTCAATCGCAGATCAATCCGCATTTTCTGTACAATTGCCTGTTCTTCATCGTCAACACGGCGAAGCTCGGGGACCGGGAGGCGGTCGTCGCTATGGCGCACAATCTTGGCGAATACTACCGGTATGCCACCAAGACGGCGCAGCAGCTCGTCCCGCTGTCGGAAGAGCTGAAGCTGGTCAAGAATTACCTTGTCATTCAGAATTTGCGCATGCAGCGCATTCACTATGAAGTCGAAATTCCGGGCGAGATGCTCGGCCTCCTGATCCCGAGGCTGCTGCTGCAGCCGATCGTCGAGAACGCGGTCGTCCACGGGCTTGAGCCGCTCCCGCGAGACGGTGTCATTCTCCTCACGGCCGGGCAGGACGATACGTATTATTGGATCGCCGTCGAGGATACCGGCGTCGGCATGACGCCGGAGGAGATTGCCCAGCTGGAGAGCCGGATTCAGGCGCCTGCGGAGGAGGAAATCGGGACAGGAGTCCGCAACGTTCACCAGCGGCTCGTCTATCTGTACGGAGAAGGCTCGGGACTTCGCTTCGCCAGCCGGCCGGAGGGCGGCCTGCGGGTGACGCTCGTCTGGCGGCGGGAGCCGAGACTGGCGGAGAACGGCGGGACGGGCAGCCTGTAAGTCCGGTGCCGCTGTCCCGCCACGGCCGCTCCGTTGGCCCCGCACAATCGCTGGAGGGTGTCGTGGATGCCCGTGGGTCGGGGGACGACCGTCAGGATGGCCGATGCAAGCAGAGAAGGGATGGATAACGAATGGACAACAATGGTCAAGTCCGTGCCCATATCAAGCCTGGCATGCAGGTGGAAATCGTGCTCAAGCAGGATCAGCGAACCGGCAAGCTGACAGGCGGCGTCGTGAAGGACCTGCTCACCAACTCGCCGACCCATCCGCACGGCATCAAGGTGAGGCTGACAAGCGGCCAGGTAGGACGTGTGAAACGAATTATGAGCGGGAGAGAGGGACAGGCCTCCGAATAGAAAGAGACGCCTGCCGGCCCGCGTTCAAGGCGTCAGGAAGGCCGTCTCCACGGGGGGACGGCCGGGAAGAGGGGGAGAATCATGCTCAGTCTGTTAATCGTCGATGATGAGCTTCACGTCGTGGAGCGGCTGTCCGAGCTGCTGCCTTGGGAAGAGATCGGCATCGGCCGGGTCTTCAAGGCGCTGTCGGGAGGGGAAGCGCTAGCGATTCTGGAGACGGAGACGATCGACATAGTGATCACCGATATACGCATGCCCGGCATGTCGGGCCTGGAGCTTGTCTCGACGATCCGGGACCGGTGGAAGATGACCAAGTGCATCCTCCTGTCGGGGCACGCCGAGTTCGGCTACGCCCAGGAAGCGATCCAGCACGGCACCGCCGATTATTTGCTCAAGCCGGTCAGCGACGAGGAACTGCTCGCTACGGTCGCCCGGCAGGTCGAGCAGCTGAAGAGCGAGTGGGCCGAGCTGACGTCGGTCCGGAGGCTGACGAGTACGTTCAAGGAGCATCTGCCGTTGCTGCGCAGTAACCTCCTGAACGAGCTTTTGCAGGGCAGACGAATGGGAGAGGAGCAGCTTCGTGAGAAGCTGGACGTGCTGGAGATGCCCGATTTGTACGGGCGCTCGTTTGCTTTGCTCCTGATCCGGCCGGAGGACCCGTTTCAAAGTGCCGATACGCGCAGCCGATCGCTGTTCGATTATGCGATCGGCAACATGGCCGAGGAGCTGTTCGCACCGGACTACCGGCTGTGGACCTGCCGGGATTCCCACGATTTCCTCGTGTTCGTCGTGACGCGGGAGGACGGGGACGGGCCTGCAGGAGACCGAGACGCGGCGGAGGCCGCTGGATCGGGCAGGTCGCCGGAATCTTGGCAGGATGCCCTTCAGCGCGGCGCGGCCCGTCTGCAGGACGCCGTCCGGACGTATTTGAAGGGGAGCGTCTCTGTGCTGGTCAGCCGGGGCGGCGTCTTTCCGTCGGATATGAGCCGGCTGTACACCAGCGCCCTGTCGGCGCTGCGCAAGCAGGTCGGCCAGGAGCAGGGGCTCTTCCTGCCGGTAGGCGAGGAGGAACGGCCTCCCCAAATCCAGACGATCGGCAGTCTGTACGAGACGCCGTCTCTGACCCATCTGCTGGAAGCGGGGAGATGGCAGGACACGGAGGAGCGCCTCCAGCAGATTATGGCGGAGCTCGATGCCAAAGGAGCGGAGTCGGAGGAGCATGCCCTGGAGGTTTACTTTACCGTGACGGCGGCGTTCTCCTTTATCGCGCACAAGAACGGACGGCCGCTCGCTTCCATTCTGGGTGAGGACTACAACCGGCTGTCCGCGGGCATTCCGTTTCAGACGTTGTCGCAGCTGAAGGAATGGACCGGGCGGGTGCTGCGCCTCCTCCGCTCGGATATGGAGAAGGAGTCCCGCGATACGCGGACGACCATCATCCGTCAAGTGCGCCAGTTCGTCGAGCGCAATCTGGACGGAGACGTCTCGCTGCAGGCGATCGCCGATCACGTATATCTTCATCCAGTCTACCTATCGAAGATCTACAAGCTGGAGACCGGAGACAATCTGAGCGACTATGTCCAGCGGCTCAAGATGGAGAGGGCGGCTTTTCTGCTCAAGGAGAGCAAGGATAAAATATACGAGATCGCCGCGCAAATCGGGTACCAAAGAGCACACTCCTTCATTCACGTGTTCAAGAAGCATTATGGAGTGACGCCTCAGGAATACCGCGATCAGCATCTGCGCAAGCGAAACGAAGAGTAGGAAGGCCGGCGGAAGCCGGTTTTTCTGTCTTTCCAGATTATAATTATTATAAAGAAGGATTGATTTTCATCTGGAGTTTGCTATACTAGAAGATAGAGTGATAATGATTCTCAACGTGTGGCGTCGAGAGAGAGAGGCTTATCCGGCGTCTCTTTACCGCCAATGTGCGTTTAATTCCAGAAGGAGTGTGCTGACCGATGTCCGAAACCCAAGAAGTCACCGTCTATTCCCGTAACCATTGCCCGTACTGCGATCAAGTGAAAAAATATTTGCAGACCAACAATATCGAATATGTCGAGAAGAACGTGGAGCTGAACGAAGCGTTCGCCGAAGAGCTTTGGAACATGGGCATGCAGTCCGTACCGGTAACGGTCATCGGAGAAAACAAGATTCTCGGCATGAACGTGACGAAGTTCAAGCAGGTGCTGAATCTGTAACCCTGTCTCTTCTTCTTGTACCGGATGGATTCCGGATAGACCGGCCGCGCGAGCGGCCGGTTTTTTTGTGTCCTCTATCCTCCCCGTTAAACCTGATGGCGAAGCAAGGAGCATTTCCTGAGAAATTTCTCATCGAATTATCAGAAACCGGCGGAACCCCCTATCCTTCGCATGTTCACGGCAGCCGAGGGAATTGGTGGGAAAGCTCCCTCTGGTATACTCGGGTTGTACACCAAGATAAACACCTAGGGGAGGAACTGCTTGTGAACTACATAAGCTTAAGGAACAACTGGAAGAAGAAGGCGCTCACTGTAACGCTGGCCGTATCTCTCATCGGAACCGGCTCCTGGCTGGCCGCGGCTCCGGCTTCGGCGGCAGCGAACAGCACGGCTACCGTATCGTCCGCGTCGTCGGCGGTAAAAGCAAAGCGCGTGGTCGCTCTCGCCAAATCGCTGAAGGGCAAGGTTCAATACCAATGGGGTGTCAACAATCGGACGAAGTTTATCTTCGACTGCTCGTCCTTTACCAAATATGTGTATGAGAAGCAAGGCGTCAAGCTGAAGTGGGGCGCAAGGCTCCAGTACAACCAATTCCCGCACGTCAGCAAAGCCAATCTGAAGGTCGGCGACCTCGTCTTCTTCAGCGTAGGCAGCAGCAAGACAATCGGCCATGTCGGCATCTACATCGGCAACGGCAAGTTCATTCACAACCTGAGTCCGAAGGCCGACGTCACGATCAGCGATCTGACCAAGGGCTACTGGAAGAACCATTACAAAGGCGGCGCACGCGTCTTCAAATAAGAAGCGTTAGGAGAGCTGCCGGAACGGCGGCCTCTAAACAAAACAAAAAGCAAGGGCTCGTCCCAAGCCGAATGTCGGCGGGACGGCGTCCTTGCTTTTTTTGGTGCGATGGTGCGGATGGCGGCAAGTATACGGCCTGCCAAGAAGAATAATTGTCGAAATTGTGCAACAAATCTTGTTGGTCGTGAAACAATCGTTTGGCGAACGCCGGCGGACCGTTACGCCGCCGACTTGACCTTCTTTTCGTCCCGTTTGTTCTTGCCGAGACCGGCGGTCAGGACGGCGGTCACTACGACTGCGACGAAGCCCCATTTGACGAGCGGGTGGAAGGCCAGGTAATCGACCATGAACTTCTCCTCGGCAATCATCTTGGCGGCTGTCATGGCCAGCACACCGGCGCCGATATACAGAATCCAGGGGAACTTCTCCATCAGCTTCAGGAACAGTGTGCTGCCCCAGACAACGATCGGTACGCTGATGACGAGACCCGTAACGACAAGCAAGAAGCTGCCGTGTGCCGCGCCTGCTACCGCCAGCACGTTGTCGAGGCCCATGACGACGTCGGCGATCAGAATCGTGCGGATGGCGCCCATCATGCTGGGCTTCGCATCCAGCTCGTGATCCTTTTTGTCGACGAGCAGCTTAAAGGCGATCCAGATGAGGAGCAAGCCGCCGAGCAGGAGCAGACCGGGGATGTTGAGCAGCCAGGCGACCCCGAGCGTAAGGAGGACACGCAGCACGACCGCGCCGAAAGTTCCCCATAGGATGACCATTTTCTGCTGGTGCTTCGGCACGTTGCGGGCCGCGAGACCGATCACGATCGCATTATCTCCGGCGAGTACGAGATCAATGATAATGATGTTGACGAGGGCAAGCAGGAATTCCGTGGACAGCACATCCAAGTTGCAACAGCTCCTTTTTTAGATAGTATGGCTCAAAAAAGAATAGACCCTCACCGATTCCGGTGAAGGTCTAAACACAAGAAAAGACCTTCACCACTAACGGGCAAAGGTCTTGCTAACAACGTTACGTTGCCAATAAAGCCGGGGACGCGAATCCCGAATTGACGACTTTACTGTACAGCTACTCCCCTTTGAGGATGCTATTCGATTACGTTTAGTATAGAGAATGCAGCTTGGCCCTGTCAAGCTTCCTCACGCAAAATAAGCTTACACCTCGCGGAAGGCCTGCATCATCGCCTCCCACTCCTCTTCGGTTCCTTCGTACTTGTCCTTGGGGAAGCGCTCCTCGACCCAGCGCATCATTTCCGGCCGGCTGAGGAAGGTATAGCAGTCCTCGCCCCACTGATCGGAGATCTCGCGGACGATCAGCGACTTGCCGTTCACCTCGACGGTGAGCATATTCCATTTGTCGGTTTTATAGATGGTGTGCTTCTTGACTCCCTGATTCTTCAAGGCCTGTCCCTCGCTTCGTAGTGGTAATGGGGCACATCCGCACAAGCTCACGCCTGCATAGCCGCCGGCTGCGGGGCGCAGACCCCTCTGTCCGGCCGTGCCGCGGGAGAAGGGCGGAGAGGCCCGTTTCCTTCTCTCCATACCTTAGCACGAAACGTCCCCGGATATCAAAAAAAACCGTCTGCGCCCCTGCTTCCCCCGTTGCAGGCGGATTCCCCCGCTGGTAAACTATGGGAAGGCGCTCAAGGAGCAGCCTCAAGCGGCGCCTGCATGCGGTGCATGCAGAGCCGAGGAGACGAGATTAGATGAGATGAGCCAGTTGAGAGGAGACGAGTTGAATTGAACCCAATGCAAGCAAGCAAGCCGGTCTACGAGCAGGCCGGATTCGCGGTAACCTGCCGATCGCCCGAGGAATATGCCGCCATGTTCGCTCTGGAGGAGCCGTTTCCGGCGGAGCGGGACGTCCTGGACGTCGCGGCCGGCGCTTCCTCCTACACGGCCGAGGCACGGCTCCATGGCGTCCGGGCCTATGCGGTCGACCCTCAATATGCCAAGACGCCGGCGGAGATGGAAGAATTCGGACGGCGGGAGATGGAGACGGCCGCCGGCAAGATCGGGCGGCTGAGCCGCCATATGGACTGGTCCTTCTACGGCTCGCCCGAGCGGCAGTTGGAGATAAGGAAGCGGTCGCTCGAGCGGTTTACGGCCGATTACCGTAAGCGGCACGAGGAGGGCGAGACGGTTTACCGGTGCGGCGGCGTTCCGAATTTGCCGTTTGAGAGCGAATCGTTCGATCTGGTGCTGTGCAGCCATTTTTTGTTTCTCTACGACGAGCAGCTGCCGTATGAGCTGCATGCGGCCGCGGTTCGGGACATGCTGCGTGTGCTGAGATCGGGAGGGGAGGCCAGGATCTATCCCCTCGTTAATCTGCGGTATGAACCGTCGGCGTTCGTGGAGCGGCTTCTTGGCGAGCTGGACGGCGCCTCGATTTCCTACCGGTACGAGCCGAGCGAGCTGCCGTTTATGCCCGGATCGGACCGCCTGCTCGTCCTGCAAAAAAATAGAAATTGCGGCCGGTGAATCGCTTGAAATTGCCGAAACCGGGTGCTATAATAAAGTACATTCGTCATTCAATGACGATATTTTAGGAGGTTGTTTACTTGAAAGGTACAGTTAAGTGGTTCAACGCAGAAAAAGGTTACGGCTTTATCCAAGTGGAAAACGGTGACGACGTATTCGTTCACTTCTCCGCTATCCAAGGTGACGGCTTCAAAACTTTGGACGAAGGCCAAGAGGTTGAGTTCGAAATTACCGAAGGCAACCGTGGACCGCAAGCTGCTAACGTCATTAAATTATAAGATAACGAACGACCCTTATAAATGATGGTTCAGCAACGGAAGCTCTGCAGCGATGCAGAGCTTTTTCGCTGTTTCGGGAGGGCAATAGGACAGTGCCTCTCCGGTCGCAAAAGCCAGGCGTGTCAGCTATTATTCCCGATCCACTAACCCAACGAGCGATCGGTATGATTCATAACGCTCTGAAGGAAAGACTGCAATTCCTTAATGAATACCTTCGCCGCCTGTCCCATGAATTTGTCCGTACGATAGAGGATACAGATGTCTTGAGCAGGGGTGGGATTCAGCAGCTTTACGGCGACGATCTGCTCTTGATTCCTGTAATCCAGCAGCATCCGCGGAAGAATAGAGGCTCCTATGCCTTGTTCGACCAAGGACAGCAGCGTCGATAAAGTGGACGTGACAATCGGATTGTCGATCGCTATTCCTTTCTCCCGACAGCACGAATGAATGACCTTCGTGATCTGATGGTCCGAATGGAACATGACCATCTTGAGATGCTGAAGCTGTTCGAATGGAATCGCCTTTGCCTTCGCAACAGGGTGGTCCGACCGGATCGCTAAAGCAAACTCTTCGTGAAACAAAGGAATCATCGAAATCCGCTCATCAAGGTTCAGGGGTACCGTAGTCACGCCGAGATCTCTGGTGCCGTTAAGAACCTGCTCGTAGACATCCGTGGTCTCCGTGACGCTTATCGCGAGCTTAGGATACGACTTGTGGAAATCGATGAGTAGTGCGTGTGCGTCAAACAGCAAATCCCCGTCCCCCGGTAATATGCCGATATCCAGCGTGCCTCCTTCCATCCTCTTCAGATCCGTTATCGCCCTTTTTGCATAGTCAACATGTTGAAAGATCCGTTCGCTTTGTTCGAGTAGTAGTTTCCCTGCGTCGGTTAAATGGATTCGCTTGCCGATCCGATCGAACAAAGGGAGCCCCAGCTCGTTCTCTAAAAACTTGATCTGCTGACTCAGATTCGACTGTGTGGTACAGAGAGTTTCCGCCGCCCTGGAGAAATGCATTTCCTTACATATGGCAACAAAATATTCAAGCTGTCGAAGTTCCAATGCCCGGTCCCCCTTCGATAATCGATCTCCCTCCGCCATTATACCGTTCCACCTGAGGGCCAACAATTGCTAATTCATCATTACTGAAACCGATCGATTGCATCGGAATCTCGTGATTGTTGAGCAGAGGTGCGTGACGTAAGCTTTAGATAAGAAACGAACAAACTCAGGTACAGGGAGGATTCAAAATGGAACATTCGATTCTTCATACGGGGAAAGTGCTTCGTCAACTTACAATCGGCCAGCTTCAGAACGTGCCGGAGGCGCAGATGGACATTCAACCGGAGGGCTTTCGCAATACGGTACGCTGGAATATCGGTCATATCGTCTATTGGTTCGATAAATACGCTTCCCTAAGCTTCGGATCCCCGTCGGCCATCCCGTCTCATTACGAGACGTTGTTCAACTCAGGAACGAAACCTTCGGATTGGACGGTTATCCCTCCATCCAAGGAAGAGCTGATCGGAAGATTGGCGGAACAGCTTTCCCGCCTTGCTGAATGGACACCCCAAATGCTCGAAGAGAAGCTGCCATCGCCGTTTGAAATGGGACCGTTCCAATTCGTTACAGCAGGAGAATTGTTTAATTTCGCTTTGATCCATGAAGCCCTTCACCTTGGCGTTCTATCAAGCCAGCTTAAGCTCATCAAATGAAAATCCCCGATTGGGTGCATAGAGCAGAGTTAGATTTTACTATGAAATTAGGGGGGCCGCTAGATGACAACCCGTGAAGCGTTTGATGCGTTTAAGCGTGCTTTGGAAACAGGGGAGACAGTCGATTTCCTTAATAAGGTCACAGATGATTTTCATTTCTTCGTTCCGCTCCCGCTGGATGGGTGGAAGGAGAAGCAGCAAGGCCGTGAGCGGTTCGAGGACCTGATCCGGTTTGAGCGCTCCATCTTTCCGATGCGGCTCACTCCTCTGATCGAGCTGGAGAATGAGAGTTACGGGATGGTCGTCTTTCGCTCGGTAGGATTGCTGAACGGTAGCCCGTTCCACAATGAGCTTACCATCGTCTTCGAGTTTGAGAAGGACCGGATCCGCTCCTTCCGGGAATATGTAGGCATGCCGCTAAAAAACTACGAGAACCCGTAACCGATAAATAACAAAAAGAAATGGATAGAGGTTCAGATCTTCTCTGAACCTCTATCCATTCTATTTTTTCTCAGTTTCTCACCCTTGCGAACGTCTCAAATGAATGGCTCACGCGAGTGTCCCGCCGCTAATCGATGATCGTCAGAATCTCGTCGATCTCTTTGCGGGCGAGACGACCCGGCTGCTCGGACGGATAGCCGAGAGCGATGACCATGTTGATCTGGCTGTCGGCCGGCAGGTCGAGGTAGGCTCTCAGCTGTTCGGCAGCCAGCAGAACCGGACCGGTCATCGGGCAAGTGGCCAGACCGCGCGCATGGGCGGCGAGCATCAGGTTCTGGGAGGCGAGGCAGCTGCTCTTGATGCCTTCCTCGGCCCAGACGTGATCTTCCACGAGCCCGATCGGATCGAAGATCTTGTCCCGGAACTTCGACGCGTACGGCGTGGCCAGGCAGACGATCAGCACGGGCGCATCCGAGAAAGCGGTCGCATACGGGCCGAACGACTTGACGAGCAGCCGGCCCTCCCGCGACAGCCCGCGGGCTTCGGCGTCGGCGGCGCGCTGCCGCAGCTGCTCCCACGTCATTTCCTCGATCGCCTTGATCTTGTCCTTGTTGCGGACGGCAACGAACTGCCACGTCTGGGAGTTCGTATCGCTCGGCGCGTACCGGGCACAATCGATGATTTCACGAATGTCCTCGATCGAGACGGGCTGTTCGGTGAACTTCCGGATGCTCCGGCGGTCCAGCACGATTTGCTTGAATTTTTGATAGTCGAGTTGCGAGTCGATGGAAGTTTCCATATATGTACCTTCAGCCTTTCTGTTCATAGGTTAACCTGCGTCCCGGGAGAACGGTCTGACGGGCTCGCCTTCTTAGTGTAAGCTTTTTCGCGCATTCCCGCAAAGGGGGCACGGGCTCATGCGCCCGCTTCGTCGTCGGCAGACCCCAGATGGCCGCTCAGGAAGACGAGCGTGTCCTCCAGATGCTCGGTCCAGTAGGCCCACGTATGGGCTCCGGGATACTCCCGGTAGACGAACGGATAGCCCATGGACTCAAGCTCTCCTTTCAGCCAGCGGTTCGCAGGCAGGAGGAAGTCCTCGGTGCCGCAGTCGAACGCCAGAGAAGGGCGATGCTCTCCGGCGAGCACCCGGCGGGCGAGAAACGCGAGGTTGTGCTCCTGCGCGTAAGGGCCGTCCAGAGGGCCGGCGATCCGGGCAAGCTCCGCCTCCTGCCAGTCGGGCGCGAGGTGGAGATGGGCCGAGTCCGGCATCATCCCGAGCGCCCCGCTCATGCTCGAGGCCGCGACGAAGAGATCCGGATTGCGCAGAGCCAGCAGCAAGGAGCCGTAGCCGCCCATCGACAAGCCGCCGATCGCCCGTGTCTCCCTTCCGGGAAGAGTCCGATACATCCGGTCGATATGCGGGATGAGGTCGTGGACGAAGTACTGCTCGAACCGGCCGCTGCCGTCGTACCAATCCATGTAGTAAGTGCCCCGGTCGTAGCCGCCGTCGCTCGGCATGACGAGGATCGCCTCGGGGATCGCTCCGCTTCTCATCAGCCGATCCGCCGTCTCGTAAGCGGAGCCGCGGACCGGCCAGCTGATCTCGCTGTCGTACCGGCCGTGCAGCAGGTAGACGACCGGATACCGGCGTTCAGGCTCGGCTTCGTAGCTCGGCGGCAGGAAGAGATAGTAGGTCAGTCTTCTATGCAAAGCTCCGGAGAAGAACGTAACGGGAGAATGCTGCATGCGAAAAACCAGCTCCTTAACGTTAAAGTGATGGTGCTTGTGGATGTGGATCATGCGAAATTCTTACTCCTGGAACCGTTTGAGAATATGGGTCAGGAAAAACCCGAGGCAGGCCGCTGCCGCACAGGCTGCGGCAATGAGGTACAGCGTCTGGCCGCCCCAATAATCGAAGACGCGGCCGCCCAGCGCCCCGCTGATGAGGCCGGCGAATCCGCCCCACATGACGTTGAAGACAGCTTGTCCCGTTGCACGGAACCGGTCGGGCACGAGCTGGGTCAGATAGCGCAGCGCGGTGAACAGGAAGATGCCGAACGAAAAGCTGTGCAGCGCCTGGGTCGCGATAATCCAGTTGGGATCATGCACAATGGACATGAGAAAGAAACGGATCGCATAGGCGAGCGCGGCAAAGCCGAGCAGCGGCAGTTCCTTGTACCGGTGGCCGTAGCGCGACAGCAGGAAGAACATCGGCGTCTCGCTGATGGCTGACGCCATCCAGGCATAGCCGACGACCGCTTCGCCGGCTCCCAGGTCCATCAGGTAGAGCGCCAGGAAGCCGTCGTTCACCCGCGCGGCTAGTGCCAGGATGAAGCATAAAAGAAGGAAGCGGATCAGCCTCGGGGACGTCAGCACCTGGAAGAGACCGCTGAAGTCCATCTTGGTGTACGTGCTCCGCTGATCCTTCAGCCCGAAGACGAGCAGCAGCGTGACGAGCAGCGTGCCGATGGAGAAGTAAGGGACATAGCCGCCGCCGAGCTCCTTGAGCAGCAGGCCGAAGGCGACGGAGGCGAAGGCGAAGCCGAACGAGCCCCAGACGCGGTATGACGCGTAGCTTTTGCCGTTGCGGGCGACCGTGAGCAGAATCTGGCTGTCCGTCAGGCCGCCGAGCGGCGTCTGGAAGAAGTAGAACGCCGTCATGATAACGAAGACGACCGAGAAGGCGTCGAATTGGAACAGCAGCAGTGCGGCGGCGAGCTGGCCTGACAGCACAATGAACAGGATAATCCGGATTCGCTGCAGCTTGTCGCTCAGGAAGCCCCAGAACAAGTTTGAGATGATGCCGACCGTGGGGCCGATCGAGTAAAGGACGCCGATCTGCATTTTGCTGTAGCCGAGCGAGCTGAAGTAAATCGGGAAGACCGAGACCGTGACGGCCATCATCATGTAGAACGTAAAGGAGAACGCCTTGAGTGGGGCCCCCGAATCACGCGGAGACATGGCCGGTGTGGCCTCCTGGATGCTGGACATGTCTATCCTTCTTTCTCGATGTAGTAAAGGCCGGATCGGAGCAGCAAGCCGAGCCTCGTCAGCCCCGGGAAGCGGGGAGCGTGTCGACGGCGCCTTCCTTGGCAATCCGGCGGAGCACGAAGAGGACGACCGCCAGCTCCGCTGCGAAGCCGAGCGATTGGGCGAAGGAGCCGATCATGCCGTTCCACGACGGGACGGCGAGCACGCAGACGACGAGAGTAAGCAGCGTCACGGCTACGTTGGCGCTTTGCGACCAGACCATAATCTTGGTTTGTCCACGCAGCATGATGATGCCGTTGCAGAAGTCAAGCCATGGGAAGATCAGATTCATCAGCATGAAGATGCGCAGGGCGGCGAGACTCGCGTGCATGAGCTGTTCGTTCACGCCCATCAGATTCTGCATGAACCAGGGACCGACCGGCGTGTAGGCAAGCACACCCACGAGAATGGCGGGCAGGAAGCCGAGCAGAAGCGTGAACCGGATGACCTGCTCGCGGTCGGTCTTGTAATAGTTGAGCACAATCTGATGCACGTAGGAGAAGAAGCTCTGCACAAGGTTCGCCAGACTGAGCGCGATCGCGTAGGAGGCGATGGCGAGCTCCATCTGGCTCGTTTTGCCGAGCAGCGCGTTGATGGCCGGCGAGACGATGACCGCGAGCAGGGAGTAGAACAGGAGCGGCCGGTAGAATCGGAAGATCTGCCGCTTGTTCTCGACCGTATGGCCCTCCAGCTTCTTCGGAATCCGCTTCTTCAATAGCGAATGTCCCTCCCATACGGCGATCAGGCATTCGATCACCATGCCGGTGAGGAAGATGTAGGCGCCGACGTTCCCGCTGTTGATCTGGTCGGTCCTGATAAAATACTGGGCGAGCGCGTACATGCCCGCCAGACGGATGATCATCCCGATCGTCATCCAGGCGGTCCTCTTGTTGAAGATGATAATTCCGTGATACAAGCAGCGGATGCCGGAGAAGATCGTGACGAACATGAGGATCCGATAGACGCCGACCGTCTCCTGCAGCAGGCGCTCCTCGACGCCGAAGACGCTGCGGAACAGCCAAGGGCCTAGTCCCGTATAGGCGACGAGAAGACCAGCGGCCAGAATGCAGGAGAAGACATAGAAGGCGATCTGCGCCAGCGCGCGGAACGACACATGGTCGCGGACGAGGGCCGAACAGGTCTGGCGGAGCAGCACCCCGGGCTTCTCGGTAATGCTCATCAGGCTGATCGCGATCGAATAGGTGGCGATCACGATCTCGGGATGCGCCGCGCGGGCGAGCGTGGAGTTGATGATGACGTGCGAGATCGTGACGAGGCTCGCCGAAAAACCGAGCGGCAGGAAGAAGGCGAACAGCTTGGAGAGCGGCACTTGCCTTCTCTCCGGGACGGGTTGCAGTAGCTCCTGGGTGGCGGGCATGGATGAATCTCCTTTGGCGGGTCGCGTGGCGATGGTGCAAGGGTGAACCATTTCACGTGTCTTAAGATTTGCCTTCAGTATAGCACCTTTCCAGTGACTGGTGGGGAAAAAGCTTCCGGCGCAATAACGTTCCCCTGCGTCCGCAAACCTGACACGGACTGGCGATAGCGGCCCGAACATGGTAGAGTTAAAGGAACGAATCCTGACCGGCAAAGGGGAAACGGTAGAGGTGAGAGCAGAGTTTGTTTACGATGAACGACTGGGGATCCCGGTGCCCTCGCTGTCTCGGGAGTGGGATGACTACTCCGCTGCCGAACAGGCGTCGATTCTCCTGGAATGGGAAGCGATCCGCGGGACGATTCCCGACCGGATCTACCGGCTGGAGAGGATCATTATCCGGAAGCAAGACCAATTGGACAGAGAAGACGATTTTGCGGTATCCTGCCGGCTGAACAGCGAGATCGCGGAGCTGGCGAGCACAATTACCGATTTGCATATCTGGTACCGGGTTCAGCAGGACCGGACGGACACGAAGAGCCATACCTAAGACAGGCGTTCGGCGTTTCTTGCCGCAGCCGCTTTGCGTAACCGAAGAGCCCGCGTTCCCTGACGCAGGCGTTCCCGCAGCCGAGGGTCCGGTGCCCGCCGAACCCGTCCACCGTACCAGCACTTTGGAGGTTCACCACTTGAGGAATCAACAGAAACGAATCGGCGCCATCCCCCGATCTCCGCTTCTCCTGATGCACAGAGTATACCGGTATGTATTGCCGGGCGTGCGAGAGGAGCTGGACCGCTGGCGGGATATGGCGAACCGTATGCCCGACGAAGAGCTGCGCACCCAAGCGCTTGCCAGCATTACTCATAAAAAATTTCACTGCCAGGGAGGCTCGGTTTACGCCGCCGCCAACCTGCCGGGGCGCCACATCCTCATCCCGCTGATCGTGGCGTTCCAGACGATCAGCGACTACCTCGACAACCTGTGTGACCGCAGCACCTCGCTCGATCCCGAGGACTTCCGGCTGCTGCACCAGTCGATGCTGGACGCCGTCGATCCCGAGGCGCCCTTGCACGACTATTACGCCTTGCGCGAGGAGAAGGAGGACGGCGGCTATCTGGCGAGCCTGGTGAAGACCTGCCAGGAGAACATCCGCCGGCTCCCGTCCTATTCGCTGGTTGCCGAAGAGGTACGCGAGCTCGTCTCGCTGTACGGCGATCTGCAGGTGTACAAGCACATCCGCAAGGATCAGCGCGAGCAGGCGCTCCATCGATGGTGGGACGGTCACCGCAGCCGATACGCGGAGCTCGGCTGGAACGAATTCGCCGCAGCCACAGGCTCGACGCTCGGCGTGTTCATGCTGTTCCTGTCGGCGCAGAACCCGGCGCTCCAGCCCCAGGAGGTTACCTGCATCCGCGAAGCGTATTTTCCTTACGTATGCGGCCTGCACATCCTGCTCGACTACCTGATCGACCAGGAAGAGGACCGAATCGGCGGGGATCTTAACTTCTGCAGCTACTATCTGTCGCAGGACGAGGCGGTCGAGCGGATCGCGATCATCGTCCGTCAAGCCAGGAAAAAGGTCGAGGCGCTCGAAGCGCCCGCTTTTCATAGAATGATCATCGAAGGGCTGATCGCCCTCTATCTGTCCGATCCCAAAGTGAAGGGACAGCGCGAGGTCCAGGCGGTTTCGCGCGAACTGATGAAGAACAGCCCAATGACCCGCTTGTTTTTTTGGATGAACAGCATGTGGATTCGTACTACATTCTGATCCATCATACAGACTTAAGGAGGAACCACGTATGTCAGTCAAATCGATTGCCGTCCTGACGAGCGGCGGAGATTGTCAGGGAATGAATGCCGCCGTCCGAGCCGTCGTGCGGAGCGCCCTGTTTCACAATCTGGAGGTCTATGCGGTGCAGAGAGGTTTCCTCGGCCTGATTCATGACGACATCCGGCAGATGGATCTGCGCAGCGTAGGCGATATTATCCAGCGCGGCGGGACGATTCTGCAGACAGCTCGCTGCATGGAATTCATGACGGAGGAAGGGCAGCAGAAGGCGGCGGAGAATCTCAAGAGACGCGGCATTGACGGCCTCGTCGTCATCGGAGGCGACGGCTCCTACCAGGGAGCCAACAAGCTCAGCAAGCTCGGCATCAAGACGATGGGGCTGCCGGGCACGATCGACAACGACATCGCGTTCACCGATTTCACGATCGGTTTCGATACCGCGGTGAGCATCGTTGTCGACGCCGTCAACAAGCTGAGAGACACGATGACGTCGCACGAGCGCTCGTCCGTCGTTGAGGTTATGGGCCGCCATTGCGGCGACATCGCGCTCTACGCTGGTCTGGCGAGCGGAGCCGAGACGATTCTCGTGCCCGAGGTGCCGTTCGACCTCAAGGAGGTCGCTACCCGCATGCGCGAGAATTTCGACAATGGAAAGCGGCATAGTATCATCATCTCCGCAGAGGGAATCGGCAAGGGAGAGGAGATTGCCCAGACGATTCAGTCCTATAACGGCATGGAGGCGCGCGTCACTGTGCTCGGCCATATCCAGCGGGGCGGTACGCCGACCCATATGGACCGCGTGCTGGCGAGCCGGCTCGGCGACTTCGCCGTGCGTCGTCTGATCGCAGGCGATTCGTGCAAGGGCTGCGGCGTTATCAAGGGAGAGCTCGTGGCGACTGACATCGATCTCGTGGTGAATACGAAGAAGGACTTCAACATGGAGCTGTACAACCTGGCGCTTCGTCTGTCTCAGTAAGCCGATCGCGGCCAGCCGCCGTACGACTCCAGACAGGGTCTTAAGGAAGTCATAACAAACGACCGCCGTTCTGGCGGTCGTTTTTTTGGTAAGGGGGCGCCTGCTGCCGGCTCTAGTTAGTATCCGTTCTCGTAGGACACCTCGTTCTCGAGCTTCTCTCCATTCAGATACGAGCGAATGTTGCGGAAGTAGATCTCGGCAGCCCGCTCGGCGTAATGGGGAGACAGCCCGGCAATGTGCGGCGTCAGAATGACCTGCTCCATTGTCCAGAGCGGCGATTCGGGCGGCAGGGGCTCCTCCTCGAATACATCCAGCGCGGCGCCGGCGATCGTCCCCTCCTCCAGGGCGCGGATCAGGTCCGGCTCGCGGACCACGTTGCCGCGGCCGAGGTTGAGGAAGCAGGCGGACGTCTTCATCTGCCGGAACTGCTCCAGCTTGAGCAGGTGGTGGGTTTCCGCCGTGCCGGGCAGCAGATTGATGACGAAATCGCTCGCCTCAAGCAGCGCAGTCAGGCCGTCGGAACCGGTATAGACGGTCTCGAAGCCTTCGACCGGACGGCCCGACCGGCTGTAGCCGATCACCCGCATGCCGAATGCGGCTGCGCGGGGGGCAATGCCCCGGCCGATCGCCCCGGGGCCCAGGACGCCGACCGTCTTGCCATACAGCTCGCCGATCGGGGGGCCGCCTTTCCACTGCTTCTGCTGCTGCATGCGCAGGTAGGCGGGCGCCTCGCGCACGAGCTGCAGCATCATGGCAAGCGCGTATTCGCTCATCTGGATCGTATGGACGCCCGAGCTGTTCGACAGCCGGATGCCGCGCTCCGCCATCTCGGCGAGCGGCATCCGGTCGACTCCCGCCGAGAGCGAATGGATCCAGCGGACCCGCTCGGCTTTGGCCAGCTGGGCGGCGTTCAAGCGGCTTTGGACAAGCAGAGCGTCGGCCTCCGCCAGATACGGCTCCGCCTCGTCGATTGAGGCGAACCAGGCGATGCGGAGACGTTTCTGGAGATCGGCGGGCCATTGCTCGACGAAGGGAAGCATCTTCAGGGAAGTGGCGGCTACAATGTGCATGAGCGGTTCCTCCTAGCGGTTAGAGATGATAACGGCGGTTTCGGCTCGCGCAGCAGTGCGGAGAGCCGCCGGGCGTGCTAAACTGAGAAAAGTAGCGGTAGGTGGACAGGATGTATCTATACAAGATTGAAGTGACGCTGGAGGATTCAGATAATTTATCTGATCGTCGCGGCGGAGTCCGACGACAAGGCGTTCGCCGCGGCGGAAAGCCAGCTCGTTCGCCATTATGTCAAAGCCCCGGATGTCCGCGAGACGGTCCTCGTGGAAAAGAAGCGGCTGGAGAAGGGAACCGGATTCGTCATCGAAACGAAGCCGGCTCCCTGACCCGTCCGATTCGGCATGGATCGGATATCGAAAAAGGCTGCCTCCGCGCTAGTACGGGCCGGGGCAGCCTTTTTCTCGTTGGGTCGCTTCTTCCGCTAGTATTGGACGCCCGGCGTATACGTATTGGCCGCGTTCCACAGCAGATACTCGTCGATGCCGTTATCCTTTAGCGCCCGGATCTGGTCGTCCAGCTGCTGCTTGCCGTACTTGATATGTCCCGGCACCCAGGTGGCGGTAAAATCCTGAATCCACGGCCGGACGACCGGCTTCAGCTCAGCCAGCGGCTCGAGCTTCTTGTGCGTGTCGACGCTCGCTCCGCTGATCGTCTGGTAAGGGGCGGCGTCCGGCACTTTGGCGCCGAACCAGCCGGTGCTGTAATGGCTCGGATAGATCATCGGGCAGATGACATCGACGTTCTGCGAGATCTTCTGAAAATCCTGCCCGATCCCTTCGGCCGCGGGCACCGAGGCGGCATAGCCGAAGATGTCGACCGACACCCGGACGCCCAGCGGGCTCAGCTGCTCCCGGGCGTACTTGATGAAGCCGGCAACGGCGTCGATGCGCGACCGCTCGTCCTTCTCGTACTTCAGAATATCCGCCCGGTTCTCGAAGCCTTCGGGGAAGCGGACGTAGTCGAACTGGATCTCCTTGAAGCCGGCTTTGACAGCCTCCTTGGCGACTTCGACGTTATACTCCCACACTTCCTTCTGGTAAGGATTGACGAAGCTGTCCGGCGGGTTCTTCCCGTTGCCCCACAACGTGCCGTCCGGGTTGAGGAACGACAGATCGGGCCGCTTCTTGGCCAGCATCGTATCCTTGAACACCACGATCCGCGCTATCGGGTACACGTCATGCTCCTTGAGCTTCTCCATCAGCGCGGGCATATCCCGAATGATGCGCTGGGTCGTGCCGAGCTCGTTCAGCTTGTCGCTGCCCATATCGTATGTAAGATTGCCCCAGTCGTCCTTGATGTCGACAACGAGTGAATTCAGCTCGGTCTCGTCGAGAAGCTTCAGCAGCGTATCGAGCCGGGCGCCTCCCGCGCTGTGGGCGGTGGCGTAGACTCCCTTGACCTTCGGCGCGTCCTTCTGCGGATCGCTCTTGATGAGCGGCTTCAGCGGATCGGCGGAGCCGTCCGCTTGGGCGATGGCGGGCGCGGCCTCGGCGGCCTGCACCAGCCGGTCGAGCGTTAGGCCGGGATCGGCGGCGGACGCATTCCCCCAGACCATCATCAACAATGCCAGTATCATTTCCATGCCATCTCTCCCCTGTCTTGCTTGCCGAATCACACGTCAAAATGTGCGGACATGTCTCTCTCCTTAACCGTCCGGTTTCGCGATGAAACATCTTTATTATAGGGGAACGGTACGCCGGGAGGAAGGTCCCGCGTCCCTATTTTTGCTTAATCCGAGGGACTGCCGCCGGAAGATCGGACGGAGCGGGGCAGGGCAGGCCTCTCTTGGGGATAGGCTTCCCCGCCAAACGAAAAAAAGACGCCCTCTATTGCAGAGGCGCGTCTTTTTGGTGCTCGGAGATGCTGTACTGGATAATTTCCAGCGCATCTTCGCTCTCTAATGCATCGATGCCGTTGGCAAGGACAATTTCGGAATTGAGTTCGTTAGGCTTTAAAGACGAATATAGTTCGGGTGTTAATTTCATAACAATCCTGGACAGTTTTACGGTTTCCATCTTCATCACCTCTCCAATCTTAGTAGTAAGGTTGGCGCTCAGGGAAAGATTCGAACCCGAAACAAGGAAAGCTGCCTTGCCAGAACTTATGAAATTGACAACTTAAGTATACCATAGCCAAACGCCGAAAAGTATGGCAATTCGCGGGAAGTCCGAACGTTCCTGGGAACAGGATGGAAAAATATGCTGGTCTGGGCCGTGGTGCCGTTATAAATTCCGGCGGAACTCTCCCCAGACGGCCGCGGTCTCCACCACGTTGACGAACGCCTTCGGATCGGTCTCGCGGACGATCCGTTTCAGCTCGGCCAGCTCGTATCGGGTCGTCACGGTCATGAGCATGCAGTGCTTGGACTTCGTGTAGCCGCCTTCGGTTTCCATGACCGTCACCCCGCGCGGCAGGCGGACAAGCTCGTCCAGCATTTCCTGCTGCCGGTGGGTCACGATGAAGGCCGTTACTTTGACATAACGGATATGGATCGTATCGACGAGCTTGCCTGTGATATACATGGACAGCATGGAGTAGAGGGCCAGATCCCAATTATCTTTAAAATACCCAAGTGCGATGATGACGACGCCATTGAGTACAAAGAGAAACGTCCCGAGCGGAAAATCGTGCTTCCGGGTGATGATGGAGCCGACAATGTCGAAGCCGCCCGTTGACCCGCCGGCCCGCAGGGATATGCCGGTGCCAAGTCCGATCAGCACGCCGCCGAAGACGGCCCCGAGAATCGCATCGGACGTCACCTGCACAACCGGAACCAGCTGCATAAACCAGGTGGTGAAGATGACGGAGACGACGCTGAGCACGACGAAGCGGCGCCCGATGACGAGAAGTCCCCAGACGATGAGAGGGAGGTTGAAGATGAAGTACAATATGCCGATATTCCAGTCGGTGAAGTAACCGACGAGCATGGCGATCCCGGATACCCCTCCGCTCAGCAGCTGGTGGGGAATGAGCAGCAGATTGAAGCTGGAGGAGATGAGCAGCGCACCCAAAATAATCACGAGAATTTCGCCGACGGTTCTTTTCAAGCAGGTCCACACCTTTTTTTGCTTAGTAGTTTGTCTCCTGCCAGTATAATCGATTCGAGAAGCGGAATCACTGTCTTGAAGCACCGTAGTAATGGGCTATTTTGCCATAGTAGGGCTGCATGCCAAAACCCCTTCCGGCGATCGGAAGGGGGAAGGGGCGGGCCGGCCGCTGCTCAGCCGGCTACCTTCTTTTTGAGAACGAGCCGGATCGGCTGCTGGTCTTCGGCGCCGTAGTTTTGCTCTTATATGACGGACTGGAGCCGTCGCTCTTGCGGGCGCTTGAGCTGCTCGAGCTCTTGCTGCTCGAAGAGCTCGAGCCTGTGGAAGGCTTGGTGTTGAAGCTCCCGGACGATCCGGCCTTGGGCGCGGTACTCGAGGAGGAGCCGGAATCGCTCGAGCCGGGCTTCGTGTTGAAGCTTCCCGTCCGGTCGGTCGTCGCCGGCGTCTTGGTCTTCGACGAGCTGTCCGTGGATGGATCGCCGCGGCCAGAGTAATTCTTCGTATCCGACGAATAGCCGCGGTACGTTTTGCCGGAGGAGCCTCCGCCGAAGAAGCCTCCGCCGCTGCCGAACAGCGACTGCAGCAGGCTGGCGGTCAGATAGCCCTCCAGGAACGAGTTGTCGTAATGGTTCTTCACGTACTCGACCGTGCTGACCTCCACGAGCGTGTTGCTGTCGTCCTCGGGATCCTTCTGCAGATTGATCAGCTTGTCGGTGTACAGCAGGAACATCCGGTCATTGCTGTCCTCGCTGACTTCCTTGGGCTTCTCCGAAGAGGCAATCTCCTTCGCCACCTGGGGTACGTTCTTGCCCTCCACAAGATAGATCTTGGAGATGTCCTTGCCCGAGCCCTGCACGTCGGTCAGCGGATAATGCTCCTTGACATAGCTGCCGGCATCGGAGCAGCCGACGAGAAGGGTGAAGACGAGCAGGGCGGCGATCCAGGCCGGCCAACGCTTCTTCCCGTTCATGCCGATCACCTCCTGTCTTAGTGGGCGGTTCTCATGAATTTGACGTCGGCTTCAGGGGTGCGGTGTCCTTGCAGGGCGATGAATTTGCCGTCCTGCCATTGCAGGAAGAAGTACCGGTCCTCGGTGGAAAAATAACGCCACAGGAGCGCTTCGTCACCGCTGCGGAAGTCGGTCTTGCCTTCGGCCTTGGTCAGGTCGGAGCGGTGCCACTCGAGCTCATAGTGAACCTCACCGTCTACGTCGAGCCTTGTAGGCACGTCGTTCGGGTCATCGAGCGCTCCTTCGAGGAAGGAGCAAAGGAAGCACTCGTACTTGCGCCCCTTCTCGACGATCAGGCACGAAATCTCGCTGCCGTTCTGCAAATAATAGGCGAACCGGTGCGGGGCATGCCCCCGGTCGTAGTAGGAAACCTTGCCGCTGATCACGTACTGCTCGAGATCGACGGTGACGATATCGCCGACAGCCGAATCCTCGAACGGGAGGGAGACGACGGGGGCGGGCTGCTGTTTGTTGCTCTTCAGAATGGAGCCGATACGTTTTATAATGGACATAAGGTCAACTCTCCTCTATCGGGTGGGAACATACTTTTATATACGTCCCTGCGGCCGGCCGGTTTCGCATTTTCCAAAAAGGCGGGCTGGAAACTGGTAAAGAATAGTCGGGATGTGCTATACTTTCTTATATTGCTCTTAAGTACGGCAGTACGGCGGTATTTTCCGATGAAGGAAAATGCTTTTTTGTTTGTAATCGTGAGAGGTCCGGATGGAGAAGATAGAAGTGGAGAATTCATGTCGAACCGTCGCACTTAAGTCAACTAAACAGAAGAGGCGCGGACAGCGCCTATTTAAAGGAGAAATGTCGCATTGAAAACATTTAGTGAATTCGGTCTCGAACCCAAGGTCCTCCGAGCCATTACCGAGATGGGGTTTGAAGAATCCACTCCGATTCAGGAAAAAACGATTCCGCTTGCCATGGAAGGCCACGATCTGATTGGCCAAGCCCAAACCGGTACCGGGAAGACGGCTGCGTTCAGCATTCCGCTTATTCATAAGATTCAGACTACCCAGGACAAGATCGTCGCGCTCGTCATGTGCCCGACGCGCGAGCTGGCCATTCAGGTGGCCGAGGAGATCGAGAAGCTGGGCCGGTTCAAGGGCATCCGCTCGCTGCCGATCTACGGCGGCCAGGATATCGTGAAGCAGATCCGTGCTCTGAAGAAGCGTCCGCAGATTATTATCGGCACGCCGGGCCGTCTGCTCGACCATATCAACCGCAAGACGATCAAGCTCGACGACGTCGAGACCGTCGTGCTCGACGAAGCGGACGAGATGCTCGACATGGGCTTCATGGAAGACATTCAGTCCATCCTGAGCCTCGTGCCCGAAGATCGCCATACGATGCTGTTCTCGGCCACCATGCCGCCGAACATCCAGAAGCTCGCCAACCAGTTCCTTCGGAACCCGGAGCATGTCTCGGTCATTCCGAAGCAGGTTAGCGCACCTCTTATCCAGCAGGCGTACATCGAAGTGCAGGAGAAGCAGAAGTTCGAAGCTCTCTGCCGCTTGATCGACATGGAAGCACCTGAGCTTGCCATTATCTTCGGCCGGACGAAGCGCCGCGTCGACGAGCTGTCCGAAGCGCTCCAGAAGCGCGGCTACTCCGCGGAAGGCCTGCACGGCGACCTGTCGCAGAACCAGCGCGACAACGTTATGCGCAAGTTCCGCGACGGAAGCATTGACGTACTCGTCGCGACCGACGTGGCGGCTCGCGGCCTCGACGTCTCCGGCGTCAGCCATGTCGTCAACTTCGACCTGCCGCAGGATCCCGAGAGCTACGTTCACCGCATCGGCCGTACCGGCCGCGCCGGCAAGGAAGGGACTGCTTGGACCTTTGTTACGCCGCGCGAGATCGACCATCTGCGCTTCATCGAGCGCGTCACCCGTCACAAGATCACCCGTAAGCCTGTTCCTTCCCTCGCGGAAGCAATCGAAGGCAAGCAGCGGATCGTGGCGGAGCGCCTGCTCGAGATCGTCAACAGCGAGTCGGCCGGCGAGTTCAAGGGAGTGGCTATTCAGCTGCTTGAGCAATACGATTCGGTAGCCCTGCTCGCGGCTTCGCTCAAGATGATCACCGGCGATAGCAAGGAAGTCAACATCGAGCTCACGCCGGAGGATCCGATCCGTGCGAAGAAAAGACGCAACGACGTCCGCTCGTCCGGACGCCGGCCTGGCGGCGGCTACGGCTCCAATTACCGCCGCAACGACCGGCCTGGCGGCGGCCGCAGCGACAGCAGAGGCGGCTACCAGCGCCGTGACGGCGACGGGCGCGGCGGCTATAACCGCGACCGCGGCAGCAGTTTCAACCGCGATCGGGACCGTGACCGCGACGGCGGCTACCGCGACTAACCGTCATCCATATATCCGGGCTCTCAGACAGACGGGGCATCCGCCCCGTCTGTTTTTTTTATCCTCAACAAATCAGGTTCAAACGATGAGGAGGATGGCTTCACTTCTGTACAGCGAGTACGTTATAATGGAACAATACGAAAACGCTTTTAGGTGAGTTGAAGGGGGAACCGGATTTTGGAATTCAGAGGCATCATGGGAGGATTTTACCGTATTTCGGAGTGGGTGATGCGCCTCACCGTCATCAATCTGCTGTGGCTCGTCTGCTCATTGCCGTTTTTCTACTTCGGGCTCGTCCTGATGGTCAGTCCCGACGTCACGGTGGACATGCTGAAGCAGGGGCTGGTCATATTGGGCATCCTATCGCCCTTCACGCTCGTCCCGGCTACCGCCGCCGTCTTCACCGTCGCCCGCAAATGGGTAACGGGAGACGAGGATGTGCCGCTGTTCAAAACGTATTTCCGCGGCTACAAGGAGAATTATAAGCAGAGCATGCTGGGCGGGCTGTTCTACCTCCTCCTTGGCGTTCTGCTGTACGTCAACTATCATTTTTACGGCAATCAGCAGGGCATGCTCCGGGTTCTGTCCTTCTTGTTCATCACCTTGTTCTTCATTGCCGCCGCTTCGTTTCTGAACTTCCTGTCGATCATGGTCCACTTTCACATGAAATTCAGCCAGCTCTTGAAGAACAGCTTCTTCATCACGATCGGCCGGCCTATCACCTCGGTCTCGATCGTCGTCACGGCAGGAGCGATTCTGTTCTTCAGCTACCAGTTCACTTTTCTCATTCCCTTCTTCGTTTGCAGCCTAATCGCGACGGCGTCGTTCTGGTACTTCCACCGCAGCTACATTAAGCTGCAGGACCAGCGCGAACGGATGGAGCAGGCCGAGCGCGAAGCCCTGGAAGAGGAGGGCCGCCAGACGGAGGAAGAGGCTCCCGGGGAGAGCACAGCCGAGACGCCGGGGCAACTACCGGAGGGCGGAGAGAATGGAAGCATCAACGAGCCACGTACGGATGAGGACGGGCGCAAGCCGTCCGGATCGACGAGATCGGGAGAATAAGAGCGGAATCGGATCGGCTTCCGGTTTACTTTTGCTCTCGGAGCCACTATAATAAGAACACATCCTGCGATGTACGTCTCGGTTTAACGTTGTTTTGAACCAATGTTTGTTTCTAGGGAGTCCTAGATCGGACCGTCAGCTGACCTGCCCTCGAAAGGGGACTTCAAATGCGGTTCTGCGGACACCCACCTGCGAGAGCGGGTTTGAAACAGCCAAATCGGACGGCATATGCGGGTTCTTTTTTTTGCCTGAATCCGGGGCATGTACATAGCGGCCCGATGGGGAACAATGAAGCAGGACAAGCTGCTCGAGGGCACATCCAGACTATACGGGAGGTTTGAGTGGAATGAAAATCTTTATCGATACGGCCAACGTGGAGGAAGTCCGCAAGGCCCACGCGCTCGGAGTCGTCTCCGGCATTACGACGAACCCGTCCTTGATCGCCAAGGAAGGCAAAGATATATTCGCCACCCTGAAGGAAATGATCTCGATTGTGGGCGACGACGTTCCAATCAGCGCCGAGGTAATCAGCCTACAATCCGACGAGATGGTGGAGCAAGGGAAAAAGCTGGTCGAGCTCGGCTCGGGCATCGTGGTGAAGGTGCCGATGTGCGAGGAGGGCTTGAAGGCGACGTACCAGTTCAGCAAGCTGGGCATCCGCACGAACGTCACCCTAATCTTCTCGTCCACGCAGGCTCTGCTTGCATCCCGTGCTGGCGCTACTTATGTCTCGCCGTTCATCGGCCGTCTGGACGACATCAACCAGATCGGGATGAACCTCATTCGCGAGGTCAGCTCCATAATGAACACTCACGGTCTGAAAACCGAGATTATCGCAGCAAGCGTCCGTCATTCGACGCATGCCATCGAGGCAGCGCTGGCCGGTTCGCATATCGCGACTATGCCGTACAAGGTCATCGAGGCGATGATTAAGCATCCGCTGACCGATGCCGGTATCGCCAAGTTCAGTGAGGACTGGGAAAAGGCGAACCTCGGCACGTTCTAAGGGGCTGCCGATTCCGACCGAGCTGAAGCTAAGCCAAACATACCAAAAGAGGAACGAGCATCGCTCGTTCCTCTTTTTTGTATGGGAGGGAGGAGTGGCGTGGAGGCCGTACGGAAGTCACCGGGAAGCCTGCAGGGACTCGTGCATCGTAAGTAACGGTTCCTGAGCCCCGGTCCCGACACCAGCCACTTCACTCGCCCCTCTGCGCGGGTTTACTGATCGCGCTCCAGCACGCGGAGCTCGGCGATGCGCGTCTTGAGCCGCTTCGCCTCCTCCAGCAGCTGTGCCGCCGCCTCGGGCTCCTCGCCGGCTTCCCCTGCCAGCAGCGCGCTCAGCGCAAGCTCCAGCCGGCTTGCTTCCGCGAGCCGGCTCTGCTCACCTGCGGTCAGCGGCCGGGTCCCGCCGGAGGCGAGGAAGGCGTCGTAGCTGTCGGGGTAGTAGAGAGCCCGGCCCCGATCCAGATGCAGAATGCGGTTCGCAAGCTTGCGGACGAGGTACCGGTCGTGCGAGACGACGACGAAAGCGCCAGGATAAGAGCTGAGCGTATCCTCAATCCGCTCCCGCGTCTCCACGTCGAGGTAGTTGGTCGGCTCGTCGAGCACGAGAAGGTTCGCTCCGCTGAAGTAGAGATTCAGGAAGGCGACGCGGCACTGCTCGCCCATGCTCAGATCGCCGATCCGCTTGAATACGTCCTCTCGGGAGAACAAAAAGCATCCCAGAATGGTGCGGGCCTGCGTCTCCGTCATATCGGGGAGGGCGAGCAGGCTGTCGAGCAGCGTCTCGGTCATCTTCAGGCTGCGCAGCTCCTGCGAGAAATACCCGATCTTGAGCTGCGGGTTGCGCGTGATGCGTCCGGATGCAGGAGTGAGCTCGCCGACGAGCAGCCGCAGCAGCGTCGACTTGCCGGCGCCGTTCGGTCCCAGAACCGCCAGCCGGTCTCCCCGCTCAACCGAGAAGCGGACGTCGCGAAAGAGCGGGTCGGCTTCGTCGTAGCCGAACGAGACGTCTTCGAACGTCAGCAGCGTAGGCGCCCCGATCGCTTCGGCATCCAGCTGCATGCTGAGCTGCGCCGCGTCTCGGGGCTTCTCGACGCGCTCGGCCTCGAGCCGCTCCAACGCTTTTTCTTTGGCGTGGTAGCGGGAGATGTTCTTGTTCGCGCGGGCGAGCCAAAACGATTTGGTGATGCGGACTTCAGACTGTTCCCCCGCCGTCCGATGCGCAGTATGGAACCATTGCTGGTAGCGGCGGATGCTGGCCAGCAGCTCCTGCCGTTCCTGCTCCTGCTTGCGATACAGCGCCTCCTGGGATTGCCGCTCCTGCTCCTTCTGAGCACGGTAGGCGGTGTAGCCGCCCTCATACCGCTTCGTTCCCGCAGGAGTCAGCTCGAGGACGGCGTGAACGACCCGATCCAGAAAAGCCCGGTCGTGCGAGACGAGGAGCACGGTGCCGCTGTAGTCCGCGAGCCATTCCTCCAGCCAGACAATAGTCTCCTGGTCAAGATGGTTCGTCGGCTCGTCAAGCAGGAGGAACGCCGGCTCGGCGAGCAGCACCCGGGCCAGCTGGGCTTTGGTCTTTTGCCCGCCGCTCAGCTCCTCATAGGCGCGCCGCCAGACCGCCTCCTCTAGCCCTGTGCGTGCGAGCGCTTTCTCCGCCCGGACCTCCCAGTTGTATCCGTCCAGCCGGGCGAAACGGTCCAATGCCTCGCCGTACCGGTCCAGCAGCGCTTCGCTGTCCGGTCCGCCGTCCGCCATGGCGCTCTCCAGTGCGTCCAGCTCCTCCCGGCACGAGACGAGCGCGGGAACGCCGTACTGGACGAACGCCAGCGCCGTCTGCCCTGCAGGCACATCGAGACGCTGCTCCAGCACGCCCCATTCTTCGGGCGGATAAGCGCGCGAGATCTTGCCGCCCTCCAGCTCCGTCCGCCCCAGCAGGGCGTTCAGCAGCGTCGTCTTGCCGACGCCGTTACGGCCGAACAGGGCGATCTTTTCGCCTTCGGCAATTTCCACACTGACGTTCTCGAAGACCAGCCGACCGTTCCATTCCTTCGTCAATTCTTTCCCTTTTACGATCCATGTCATGCTTCTTCACCCCTTCGGTTGCATACAAAAAAAACCACCGGCAGCAGCCAGTGGCGGGGATTGCACAGGGGAGAGGCAAAGGCGGCGGGGATACCAGCCGCCACTCATGGATTCGTAAGGAAGCAGGGGACGCCGGAGCAAGCACGCTTCCGCGCGCTCGGCAAGCGCATGGCGGCAGCGATGCACTTGTCGCGCTCGGCGAAAAGGCAGCCAGCCCCGCGCAGCGGCGCAAGGTCTCCGGGACGCCCGATAGGGGGGCCGGAGACAGCTGATCTATGCCAGCCGCCGCCTGCTTCTGGCGATCCGCAAGGCTGGATTCCCGCCCTGCGAACGCCGATTCCGTAACTCGAAACCGAATCCATCGCACTCTCGAAAAAGAACATACGTCTCCCTGTGCTCCGCCACGGCGAAGCCGTCCTGCATAAGCTGATTCGCTATAGGCATGTTGGGATTACGCATGTAAATGATCCATGAGCGCGATGGTTACCTCCGGTTTCTAAAGGATGCCCCTATTATAGACAGAGTCGAGGGGAGAAATCAAGGTGCAGCTGCCGCAAACAGTCTCTTGCGGTACTGGTCGGGCGTCATCCCGACCTGCTGCTTGAACAGCCGGCTGAAGTGGGCCGGGTGCTTGAAGCCGACCTGGTAGCTGACATGGGTCACCGTCTGCTCCCGGTCGAGCAGAAAGAGCATCTTGGCCTGGTTGATGCGCCGCCGGTACAGGTAGCCGAAGATCGTCTGTCCGGTTACCTCGCGGAAAATCCGGGACAGGTAGTACCGGCTGACGTGCAGTTCCTCCTCCAGCTGCTCGAGGTGAATTTCCTCCGTGTACCGGTTCTCGATGAAGGCGAGCACGTTCTGGACATTGCGCTCCTTATCGTTCGGCAGGCCGCCCTGTAGGTCGATCGCCTCCCGGCACTGGCCAAAGACGAACAGCAGGAAATCGAGAAAGGCGAGCCGCAGCCGGTGATAGGCGAGGAGATCGTCCTTGCCGTAATGTGCGTTCAGGCGCGCGAGCAGCTCCTCTGCCTCGCGGCGCTCCTCGCCGTCCAGCCGCAGATGATGGTTGCGCAGCACCTGGAACGGCATGAGCAGGTTCAGGTGCCGAGGCTTCTCCTCAAGCATCTGCAGGCAGGACGGATCGAACAGAAAGGTCGTCCGGACATAGGCCGTACTCCGGTCCATTTGAGGCGCGTGGCGGGTCATGCCGTTCATCAGGATAAGGTCTCCCGGCACGAGGTCGATCATCCGGTCGCCAAGCATGTAGCGGCATTTGCCGGAATGAAAATAATAGATCTCGTACTGGGCATGAGAGTGAAACGCCGTCCCGATCGGCTTGTCGAGCTTGTACGCAAACTGATGGAGCAACGGATAGGGGGAGCTGGAGATTGCCACCGGTACCACCTCGGTCATGAATCGCCATGTCGGCATTTGCCCCTCATTATACTATACGCCTCCGGCTGGGGATAGAGTCGGAAAGCCGTGGGGGGGAGCAAACTCGGAAATAGGCGGCGCATGTTGCTCACAGGAGTCAACCACAGAACAAAGCCCCGGTTCCCTCGCGGGAGTCGGGGCCTGGGCCATTGCTCATATATCGCTTATAGCTTGACTTCCTTGCCGGTGCGCGCCGATTCGTAGATGGCGAGAATGACCTTGACGGCTTTGCTCGCTTCTTCTCCTGTAATGTACGGGTCCCGGTCTTCGCGGATCGCCTGAATGAGGTCCTCCACCAGAATCGAATGCCCGTCCGCCGAGATGTTGGTGGCGCTGCTGCTCGCGGCGAGCGTACCTTCTACGTCCGGCGCCTGCTCGTCGGAATCGAGGAACTTCCATTCCTTGATGCCGCTGTCGCCGAAGATGATCGTGCCCTTCTCGCCGTGCACCTCAAAACGAGTTTCCATACCCGGGTAGACCGAGGTCGTGCCCTGGATGACGCCGAAGGCGCCGTTCTTGTACTTAAGGACGGCTACCGCCGTGTCCTCGACCTGAATGTCGCGCACGAGCGGAGCCGCGTACGCATAGACGGAGTCGACGTCGCCGACCATCCACTGAATGAGGTCGATGCCGTGCACGCCCTGGTTCATAAGGGCGCCGCCGCCGTCCAGCTCCCAGGTGCCCCGCCAGCCGGCGGATTTGTAATACTCCGGGCTGCGGTAGTATTTCAGGTAAGCGTCGCCCAGTACGAGCTTGCCGAGCTTGCCTTCCTGGATCGCCTTGCGGGTCGCGATGGCGGCAGGGAATGTGCGCCGCTGGTAGACCACGCCCAGCTTGACCGCACGGTCGCGAGCCGTCTTGATCATCCGGTCCATCTTCTCCACCGTGATGTCGAGCGGCTTTTCACAGAATATATGCTTACCGGCCTCGGCTGCCGCAACCGCCACGTCCGCATGCATGCCGCTCGGCAGGCAGATGGAGATCGCGTCGATGTCGTCGCGCTTCAGCATTTGCTCGTAGTCGGAATATGTATCGGCAACCTGGAGATCGGAGGCGAGCTTCTTCGCCTTGTCCGCGTCCACATCGGAAATCGCCACAAGCTCGGCATTCGGATTGCCAGCGATTGCCTTGGCATGGAACGGGGATATGACGCCTGCACCTACGATGGCAAACCGGATTTTGTCAGACATTTCGTCACCTCTTCGGATTGGTTGTCTTGCCGCCCGGACAGCTGCTCGCTGCGGCGGGGGCAGGTACGGTTATAAGACTACCACAGGCATGAATGCGTTTACTTGACTCTCATTTCCGGGAAAACGGCATTCCTTGACTACCGTTGTCTAGTTGGTGAAACTCGCTGCGGGAGAAGTGGAGCGTTCCAAAAACATGGTTGACAAATTCCGGTTTTTACCAACAGAATGGCAGGGAGAAGGGTTTCCCGGTACGGCGGTGCCGGCCGGGACGATAAGCCCAGGAGGACGCCTGCCTGCTCATCATCCGGACGCTCCGGCGTGCGAAGAAGACGAACCGACCAGAGGGCCTGCGTCCCAATCATGATGAGGAGGAACACAAATGATACGGTTGGCAATGCTTCCCGGAGTCTCCGTCCGGGAGGGAGTATTCTCGGAGGAGCAGATGGCACGGCTCGGAGAGCTCGGGGCGGTACAGGTACAGACCGGCGCGCAGCCGGACAAGGAGGGGACGATGGCGGTCATTCGGGATGCAGACATTGCGATTACTTCGTGGGGATGTCCGCAGCTCGACCGGGACATTCTGGACTGCGCCCCGAATTTGAAGCTGGTTGTCCATGCCGCCGGTACGGTCAAAGGCATCGTGTCTCCCGAGTTCGCCGAGCGGGGCATCCGGGTGAGCAGCGGCAACGGGGCGCTCGGCATCGGCGTCGCCGAGACGGCGCTCGGCCTGACGATCGCCTCGTTAAAGAACATGTGGCAGCTCGCGGGCATGACCCGTCAGGGCGAATGGAACAAGGGCAAGGACCGGATCCGCGAGGTATACGGTGTCACGGTCGGCGTCGTCGGCGGCGGCCGTGCCGGCCGGCATTACATGAAGCTGATGAGGCAGTTCGAGGTGCGGCTTCTCGTCTATGATCCGGTCATGACGGCCGAGCAGGCACGGGAGCTGGGCGCGGAGAAGGCGGAGCTCGACGAGCTGCTCGCGCAAGCGGACGTCGTCTCCATCCACGCGCCTTCCCTGCCCGAGACGTACCGGATGTTCAACTCCCGCACGTTCGGCCTCATGAAGGACGACGCTGTGCTCATCAACACGGCACGCGGCAGCCTGATCGACGAGGATGCGCTCGTAGAGGAGCTGAGCCGTGGGCGCCTGTTCGCCTGCATCGACGTCACCGATCCGGAGCCTCCGCGCGCAGATCATCCGTTCCGGACGCTGCCTAACGTCGTGCTGCTGCCGCATATCGCCGGAGCGGTCAACAACGGCAAGCTCCGGATCGGAGCATGGGCGGTCGAGGAGATTCGCCGTTACTTGGCCGGCGAGCCGCTGGAGGGCGAAGTAAATCTCGCCCACCTGCATCAGCTGGCCTGACGCTGCCCCGCAGGAAGGGAAGACTGGAAAACTATCTAGACAGCAAAAGGGCGCCGGTCCTCGACCGGCGCCCTTTATACGCTCAACCTATTGCATAGCGAGAAGGTTATGGAGTAGTTGAAATGAGCAGAAGCGCATTGCCTATCGGTCTTTCCGCTCCGTCGGAGGGACGGTTCATGACCGTAAAATCGGATTCGCCAGGCTTTCGGATGGCGTAGGTAGAGGAGCCTCCTCCGTCGAGATTGATCGCGTTCTCCATGCCTAAAGACTGCATGTAGGCTGCTCCCTCCAAATACGACATCCCGTCGGAATATCCGGCCTGCCTGCCGTCGAAGACGAAGACGTAAACCTCGGTCCCTTTGGTAGCAAGAACGGTGCGAGGATGGTGATCCAGATGCCGGAGCGTCATCAAATCCGAGATAGCCGGAGGAATCTCGCCGTCCTTCAGGAGCACCTGGGCGTTGGGATGATCGGCGCCCCCGTATAGAAACATGGCCTGATTCAGCTCGCTGCCATAATCCACTCGGAAGGAGAGGGTCTGGCCAGCGGCCGCATTGGCCTGCAGCCACTTTGCCTTGGCTCCGCTTGCGGCCAGAACGAATTTGCCCGGCTCAATCGGCCCGTTGTTCGTGGTCCGAATCGCCTCCACGACACCGCTCAACGTTTCGCCCGCTTTCAGCTTCGCGCCTGGCTGTGCGGGGGAGAGGACGACTTCCACTCCTCCCGTACCCGCCGATTGTGTGCTGGTGCCGAACCGGTCGGTCATAAGAATCGCTGCATTGGTGAGGCTGGACGTCCGGATTTTGTTCACGCCGTCCAGTGGAAGAGAAGCGCCTCCTTCGGTCTGCACGATCGATTCGATCGATACTGCCCCGCCCATTCGCGGGGAACCATCGGGCATGACGGCAAAGAAGGTGGAAGCCGGGACCGCCGGAGACGAGTAGATTTCTCCATCCGTCACCTGCAGGCCGATGGGCACACCGGTTGGGACGTCGAAGAAATCCGCGTTGAAGGCGCCTAGAACGCGGTGGCCTTCCCGGTCATTCTCCCTGGCCATTGCGGTCGTGGTGTCTTTGCCTGCCACTTTGCCGCCGGGAGAAACCAGCTCGATTCGCAGCCCGGGATTGGCGGTATCTATCTTGAATCTATTCACGACATTCGTTACTTCGCCCCCGTGCACGATGTGACCGTTGGCTTGGCCTTTTTCGTTTTGCTCGCGGAAGCGGAACTTGGTTTCGAACACCATCGTCTTGGTTTCGTGCTCCACTCCGGGAGCAAGGATTAGCCCCTTTGGGTTCGATTTGGCGGTCTCGGCCGTATAGCCGTAGACAGCCGGTCCGTCCAGGACAGCCGGGCCAAAGGCGAGGGAAGTGGCCGCTAAACAGGCAGCGAGAATCGTTACAGACAAGCGGGTACGCTTTCTTTTCATCTTCTCATTCCTCCTAGTGGATTACTGGTCATTTCGTCTCCTCCAAGTAGATAGGTGTTTCGTTCCCATAGTCCTTCCCTTACAGATGGGTAACCTTTGGATGCTGCCGGAATGGGCACGGAAAGTGTGCGGGTGCTGCTATTTCTTGTTCAGGCTCTTCCAGAGCTCATTCGCCTGCTTTTCGACTTCTTTGCCGCCTTGCGCGTAGTACTTCTGAATGAATTCGTCATACTTGTCGACCGACCACACGCCGGTCACGATCTTCACCAGGTATTCCCTCCACAGTTTCTTCTCCAGGTCGGGATAATCCACTTCGGCAGGCAGCGAATTCCACAGCTGATTGATGATCAGCGTTTTGTTGACGATATCAACCGAATGCCGGATCTCGGGCTTGGCACTGCGGCGATCCGTTATGTAGACCATCCGAATCGGATTGGAAAACCCTTTCTTATACAAATCGGCGTAAGGTGTGATCAGGTCGATCGAGTTGGTTGCCTTATCAAAGGTATAATCCGTGCCTTCCTTGCCGAAGGAGACCAGCATGGATCCCCCGGTATCCTCGGTATCCGCTGTCCAGTTCAAGTATTCGAACAGCTTAGCCGGATTCGGGGCTTTGGCTGACAAAGCTCGGAGCGGGGCCGCGGCCACCGCGTTGCCTTCCGGGTATCCGCGCTTGCCGCCCGGGCCGATCGGCGCTTCAAGCATATTGAGCTGGGATTTCGGATTCAGCTTGTTCAGCGCAAGCGACGCGGAGTTGCCACTCTTCTCGGTGTAGAAGGAGCTTCCCTCAAACATGCCGGCAATGGAATTGACAATCTTCTCTTCCATCTGCTTCGTCTCCATGATAGGGAAATCATGATCGATCAAGCCTTCTTTGTACCATTGCTGGAGGAGGGTCAGGGCTTCTTTCATTTCCGGAAGCACGAGTCCCTTCTTGATTTGGCCATCCCGTTCCAGCCAGAAGGTCGGGATAATGCCATAAGCGCCGAAGATGGGCTGGAAAGAGCTATCCTTCATGCCGGTCAAGCCTACCGTATCGTTCTTGCCGTTCTTGTCGGGATCCTTGGTTACGAACGCCTTCAGCACTTCGTGCAGTTCGTCAAGGGTAGTGGGCTGCTTCATGCCCAGATTATCCAGCCAGTCCTGCCGGACTACCAAGCCGGTGACGCTCGGTAGATTGAACGGTTCCGGGCGCTTGCCGTTCGGCAAGGCGTAGATTTTGCCGTTAAAGGTGACCTGGTCCCAATTGCTCTTGGGCACGACCTTCATCAGATTAGGAGCTTGCTTCAGATAGTCGTCGAGAGGCTGGATGAGCCCCTGGTCAACGAAACGGGCAAGCGTCTTGGCATCAATGTCGAAAAAATCGGGCAGCGTGCCGGAGGTGGCGAGCAGATTGAGCTTGGTGTTGTAGTCGTCTCCACTTGCAAGCGTCACCTTATAATCGAACCCGCGAATGCCCGCTTTCTCCAGTCTGCTCAGAATTTCGGTTCTTGCTTCGCCGCCGTCGGCCGGGTAAGTCTCGGCGGACAGGTTGCGCATGAACTGGTAAGTGATCGTCTTTTCCTCGCCCTTCGTGCCGTTCGCATCCGCCTTCGGCGCGTCTGCGTCACTGCCGCAGCCTGCGGCGGCAGTGAGGGAGGCTAAGGCCAGTACGCCTCCGAACAACGTCCATTTTGTTTTCATACAGATCCTCCTGTTTCTATTTGGTAATCTGCCGTACCGGCAGGAAGCAGATGGAGCCTCGCGTCTATTAGGCTTTGACCGAACCGAGCAAGGTCCCCTTGATGAAATACTTCTGAAGGAAGGGATAGACCGACAGAATAGGCAGCAGGGAAATGACGATGGTAGCGGCAATGACGGACTCGCTCGAGGTCTCTATGGCCTCGCCGAGCTGATCGGCTTCTTTTTGCCCGGCTATGATAAGCCGCAGCAGCACCGGCAGCGTCATCAGGCTTTTGTCGTTCAAATAAATAAACGAATGGAAAAAGTTGTTCCATAGGCCGACTGCGATCCATAGCGCGAGTGTGGCAAGGACGGGTTTGCACAGCGGCAGAATAATAACGAAGAAGATGCGGATCGGATTGGCTCCGTCCATCATGGCCGATTCTTCCAGCTCTTCCGGCAGCGTCCGGATGAAATTCATCATGATGATGACGTTGAACGCGGACACGAGGTGCAGGACGATGACCGCCCACAGGGAGTTGATCAGGTGCAGCTCCTTCATGACCAGGTAGGTCGGAATGAGACCGCCGCTGAAGATCATGGTGAACAGAACGAAGGAGACGAAAACCTTTTTAAACGGCAAAGTCCGTTTGGCAAGGGGATACGCGGTACAGGAAGTGAAGAAGAGAGCGAGAACCGTACCCACGATCGTGATGAACAGCGAATTGCCGTAGGCCGTCCAGATATAGTCCGATTTCAGGATACTTCTGTAAGCATCCAAGGTAAAGTGCTTGGGCCACAAGAACAAGCCGCCGCGCAGCGCCTCCTCCTTGGAGGAGAAGGAAAGGCTGATCTCCCTCCACAGCGGATACATCATCATCACGCCGAGCAAAACGAGAAACGTATGATTGGCTGCCGAGAAGAAACGGGAACCGATTGATTTATCCATTGGCGCACCTCACCAGAGTCCCTCTTCACCAAGCCGCTTGGCGACTCTGTTGGTGAAAAGCAGGAGAATTAGCCCGACCACCGATTGGAACAGACCCGCTGCGGTGGCGAAGGAATACCTCCCCATCGTTATGCCTACCCGGTATACGTACGTATCCAGTACATCGGAAACGCTGTAGACGAGCGGATTGTAGAGGATGAAGATCTGATCGAATCCGACATGAAGGATGTGACCGGTACGCAGAATCAGCAGGACGACGATCGTGCTTGCAATGGAAGGCAGGGTAATGTACCGGATTAACTGCAGCCGGCTAGCTCCGTCGATTTTGCCGGCATCGTATAGGTCCGGATTGATTCCGGCAATGGCGGCTAGGTAAATGATGGTTCCCCAGCCCACTTCCTTCCACAGCTCGGAGAGCACCAGAAGGGCCCGGAATTTCCCCGGATCCATCAGCGGGGAGATGCTAAGACCGAGCAGCTTCAGAAGACCGCTGTCCGTAGAGAACAACGAGATGAGAATGCCTCCCAGAATGACCCAGGACAAAAAATGAGGAAAGTACACAACGGTCTGAATGATTCGTTTGAACCCGGAATGATAAACCTCGTTCAGCAGCAGGGCGAGAAGGATAGGAGCCGGAAAGTTGAAGACCAGTTTGTAGAAGCTGATGATGATGGTGTTACTTAGAGCCGTCCAGAAGTCGGGCGCCGCGAACAGGATCTTGAACCATTTCAGGCCTACCCAATTGCTTCCTGTAATGCCCTCCATCAGCTTGAAATCCTTGAAAGCGATTGTGATGCCGTACATAGGCCAGTAGTGAATCAACAGGAAGTACAAGAGGCCAGGGAACAGCAAGACAAAATAATATTTGTGTTTATTCCACTCCTTGAGCATCGGATGTCGTCTGACCAGAGGTTTTTGGGGTTTGGCTGCAAACGTGGAATCAGTGGCGCTCAAGCGGCGATCCTCCTTTCGAGATAGTTGCCTAGCTATGATGATGGCGCTTTCATGTTAGCTCGAAAGGAGGGAGCTGAAAATTCCCTGTATTTGATATCGTCGTCGCTTTTCTTCCTGACGGCGGCATCTGCACAATTTTGTTCATGGGGATCAAGAATGGTTCATTTCCCGTTTCCGGAATTCGCCGGGTGTCGTGCCCTCCAGCTTTTTGAACGATCGGATGAACGTCTGGACATCCTGATACCCTACCTGCATGCCGATCTCCTTAAGGGGTAGGCTCTTGTCCATCAGCAGGCGCTTGCTTTCGTTCAGCCGGGTCTCGGTCAAATAGTCCAGCGGGGACTTGCCGACCTCGGCTTTGAAGACGCGGCTGAGATGAGAATGGCTTATATTCAGCGAGGCGGCGATGTCCGAGATCGACAAAGGCTCGGCATAATGGCTGGTCATGAACCGGATGGCCTGCTGCACAATATCGCTGTATGCGTTATGACGGGTCCTGGTTTCCTCCAAAAACGCGATGATTTGGTTCAGCTGGAAGAGGAGCTGCTCCTGCAAATCCTTGCGATTGTGGCAATGCTGCAGCTGCAGCAACTGGACTTTGTCCATGAGGGGGCCGATGTCATAACCCTCCTGGCCCAGAGAGCCGAGCACATGGCTCATCAGCATCAGGATCATCTGCTGAAGCTGGGGATACGGATAGTCGGGCTTCTCCAGATAGCGGACGAAGAATTCGTTCAAGTGCTTCTGCACGAGCACGCGGTCTTCGGCCAGGACAGCATGAAGAAGGAGCCGCTGGTAAGCGGCAGGGTACGGGAAGCTGCCTGATTCGGTCTCGCCGGCCGCGAAGTAAATCTCCGCATACGGAAGGAGAGAGCGGTAGGCCATCATCCGCTTAACCTGCTCGTAGGCGTTTGCCGCATCGGACAACGGCTGAATTCCGCTTACATAGAAGGAAAGCTCGGTCTGCATGCTGACCCTTACGGTTTCCCGGATCATCCGGATGGTTGCCGCAAGCTCCGCCTTCCGTTCTTCGTCCCACTGCCCGGCAGCGAGATTCAGAAGAAAGGCGAACCGGCAGCGTTCCAGGATGGTCCCTGCCGTAAGGAACCTAGCTTGAAGCTCCTTCTCCGCTACGCTGAAGAGATACAAGCTTTGACTGGAAAACGCGGCTCTTGTGCCAGTCGGTTCTTCTTCTATGACCAGGACGGCGTAATGGCCGTACAGAAAGGAGATGCCCGCCTCCCGCAATCGTTCGGCTCGCTCCCGCTCATCCTGAAGAGGCTCCAGCAGCAAGTCACGCACCAGATGGTCGCGGATAATGGGCTCGTTCTTTCTCAGTAACGCCAGCACATGGTGAATCGCGCTGTTCACCATCGTGTAGGCGTCTTTCTCTTGCACCGAGCCTTGCTTCAGGTGCGATTGGAGCCGGAGTGCGAGCTGCCGCCATGGATGGTATAAGAGAGAGGCAAAAAAATACGCCGCCGCCCCTCCCAATAACAAGACAGCAGCCAGGATCCATCCGGCCCGAACCAATCCTTCCTGCATACGTTCGGCGTAATACTTCTCATACGGGATTAATTGGCCAATCGTCCAGCCGGATGCCGGCAGAGACCGCCCGGTCAGCAGGAAGCGTTCCCCGCCGACTTTCACGATAGAGGATGCATTCGGGCCGGAATGGATGAGACGGATAGCGGAGGCCTCGTCGAATCCTTGCAGCGCTTCGGTTACCGGCTGGTTGAGGGCGTCATAAACAAGCAGACGGGACGACGGGTCCGGCGAGACATTCTGCAGCGTTTGCAGGAACAGGTCTTTGCGGAAGTTGATGACCAGGAAGCCAAGCGCATCCTGCTGCGTGACGGGAACGGGTCTGCCCAGCGTAATCACATCTACTCCGGGGGGATCCGGGAGCGTCCGCATGACCGGCTTCGCGGATACGGGGCCGGAGGATGCAGAGATCAGGTTATCCAGAACGGCCCGGTCGAAGAACTGATCGGATTCGTAGATGCCTTCCCCTGTCGTTAGTACCTTGCCGTTCTGCCAGATATTCAGATACATGGAATAATACAGCGGATTGGTTTTGAGCCAGCTCCGCAGCAATTCCTTGTTCTGGCTGATTTCATAAGGGGACTGCTCAAAAGGATTCCGCAGCATGTCGGAAATGCCGGCTTGCAGAGATATTTGAAGGGAGATCTGGTTCAATTGGTTAAGCAGGAGGTCAAAATTGCCTGCGATGTGGGTCAGACTGTCTTGTCCCGAGGCTTCGAGCCGGGAACGGGCATCCTGTGCGGTTCGGGAAAGCTGAAGGCAGAGCAGAAAAAGAGTAGGAATGAGAATGGTGGCGAAGACAATCAGGAATTGTTTTTGAAAGACGGAGACATGCTTTCGTTCTTCAACTGGCGGTCCCATGACAATTACCTCCTCCATTGCAGACTTGTACAGGCTCCTCGGCATGCTTGAATGTAAATAATATACAAGACTGGAGGGGGATGGGCTATCCGATTCGAAAAAAAAGAGAAAAAGCAAATCAGACTCTTTTTTCGCAAAATTTCGCCAAGCTCTGGCCTTTCCAATTCCTTACAATGTACAATCGAAAGGGAATGAAACTAGGCAGGAGAGGATGAGGGGAATGGTGGAAGAGCTGAAAAGCGATAGGATGACAGAAGGAGCAGCCAATCAGACGCCGGCATCCAAATGGCTTCCGGGCACATCGATCAGCATTCTTCAGCCTCCGGCGGTGCGTGAACTCAAGGAGGCCGGATTCGCATGGGTGGAGCTGACTTGGCATGCGAAGAAGAATGAGCTTCCGAACCGGCCGGAGCTGAAACTGCAGTTCGAAGCTTACATAGAAGAGCTCCGGCGTTCCGGTCTCGATATTTGGACGCTGCATATTCCCTACGGCCAGGATTGGGACATCTCCCAAGAGGATGAGCTCGCGAGACAGGGAGCGGTAGAGAGAGTATCAGGCGTGCTCCGGCTTGCCAGGGAATGGGGAGTGGAGCGGACCGTTCTCCATCCTAGCGCTGAGCCGATCGCACCGAATCGAAGGGCGGGACGCATGGAAGCGTGCAAAGAGTCCCTTCGCGCCATCGCTGCTGTCTCGGAAGAAACGGGAGTCAAAGTCGGGGTCGAGTGTCTTCCCCGCACTTGCCTTGGGAACTCGGCAGAGGAAATGGTGCAGCTCGTGGACACCCATCCGGCACTCGGCGTCTGTGTCGATGTGAATCATTTGGTTAAGGATCTTCCGGAAGATTTCATCAAGAAGCTGGGACAACGGATCGTCACCATTCACTTGTCCGACAATGACGGGCTGGATGAGAAGCATTGGCTGCCCGGCAAAGGCGTTCTGCATTGGAAGGAAATCATGCGGGCATTGGACGAGTCGGGGTACGAGGGAGCGTTCATGTACGAAGTGCGGCCCTTGCTGCTGGACGAGCTCAGTCGCAATTACAAGCAGCTGATGGCGGATTATCGAGAACCGGGATGAAGCCGGGTCGCAGGGATTGAGACAGGATGAAATAGAATTCACGATTGCACAAGCTCCCTTGCATGCACCGTTCGTATGGATGGATGCAGGGGGCTTTTCTGCACTGCGGCTGTTCTATGCAGCTCTCGTTTGCCAGAAACCCCCGCAGGACGCTGGCAAGGAACGGCCAAATGCGGTATGCTAAGGGTCGAAAGCAAACGAAAGCAAACGTAAATCCGCAATCAGAAAAGGACAGTCCTGACCTCCCGTGCAAGCGAGGCAGGGTTCGTCATGTAGAAAGGAGCGGTTCCCTCCAGATGTTTGCCGAAGAACGATTCGTTCGGATTCTCGAGATGGTGAACCGGCTGGGCAAGGTTACGGTGGGGCAGGTCAGCGAAGCGCTGGGCGTCTCGCCGGTCACCGTCCGCCGGGACCTCGAAAGGCTGGAAGAAAAAGAAATGCTCATCCGTACCCACGGCGGCGCAATAGCGGTGCAGAGCAACCTGCTCGATTCCATAAGAGAGAAGTCGTTTACCGAGAAAGAGGAGGCGTTCGCTTCCGAGAAAGAACGGATCGCCGAGGCGGCGTCCCAGCTCGTGAACGACGAGGATTCGATCTTCCTGAGTCCGGGCACGACAAGCATGCTGCTGGTGAGGAAGCTGGTCGGGAAGAAGGAGCTGACGGTGGTTACGAACGCCGCCAATATTGCCTCGTGGGTCGGCAGTCCGCCCGGCTGGGACGTCATTTTGACGGGAGGCAAGCTGCGCGCCAAGTCGTTCGGCATGGTCGGCCCGCTCGCGGAGAATACGATTCGCCAGATGAGGGTAGAGAAGCTGTTCCTCGGTGTGGACGGGTTCGACTTTGGGGAAGGGCTGACGACGCCGAACCTGTCGGAGGCAAGCATCAACCGGGAGATGATCAGCATTGCCAAGCAGGTCATCATCGTGGCCGACCACAGCAAGTTCGGCAAGGTGACCTTCTCCCATATCGCTCCGCTCGACGTCGTCCATACGGTCATTACGGACAAGGAGCTGCCGGCGGAAGACGCCAGACGGGTTCGCGAGCTCGGCATCGAGCTTATCCTAGTCTGAGAAGAAAAGGGGACGAAACAGGATTGTCACTTCGTGTCTGTTTGCAGTACAATGATAAATGAAACGAAACGAAACGAAATTATCATAAAAGAAACAACAGGGAGGAACCGACATGCCTTTAGTTTCATCGACCCCTATGCTCCGCACGGCAAGAGAGAACGGGTTCTGCATCGGAGCGTTCAATGTGCACACACTAGAGATGCTGCAAGCGGTAGTCGAAGCGGCGGAGGAGACGCAATCTCCGCTCATCATTCAGTCGACCGTCGGCACGGTCAAGCATCTCGGCGCCGATTACATAGCGGCCGCCGCAACAGTGGCGGCCAACCGGTCGAATGTGCCGATCGCGCTGCATCTGGACCACTGTACGGATTTTGATCTGATCGTCCAGTGCATTCGCGCGGGCTACACGTCCGTTATGATCGACGCCTCGAAGTTTCCGTTCGAGGAGAACGTCCGCCAGACGCTCAAGGTCGTCGAGGTCGCCAAGGCGGCGGGCGTCAACATCGAAGCCGAACTCGGCAAGGTAGGCGGCGTCGAGGACGAAATCGTCGTGGCGGAGCATGAGGCGCTCATGGCCGATCCGGACGAGTGCGAGCGGTTCGTCGAGCTGACGGGCGTGCCGACGCTGGCACCCGCTATCGGGACGGCGCACGGGATCTACAAGGGAGAGCCGAAGATCGACTTCGACCGGATCAAGCGGATAGCGGACCGCGTCGATGTGCCTCTCGTGCTGCACGGCGGATCGGGAATTCCCGAGGAGCAGGTCAAGCGCTGCGTCTCCCTCGGCATGGCCAAGATGAACGTCGCGACCGAGCTGCGGATCGTGTTCTCGGATGCGATCAAAGAAGTGTTCGCGGCGAATCCCGAGGAGAACGACCCGCGCAAGTACATGGTGCCCGCCAAGCAAAAGCTGAAGGAAGCGGCCATCGAAAAAATGAGATTGTGCGGCAGCATCGGGAAAGCTGCCGACTGCCGGTAATGACCGGGCCGGCCCGGAAGCCTCCGAGCCGGCCGTTTTGTTGTCCTATCCCATTTTAATCTACTGCCAGGCGGTGACCTATATGAATCGTGAACAACTGGAACAGGCCTTTATCGGACTCTATGGCCCTTCGGAGGAGAAGGCGCGCTGCTTTTATGCGCCGGGCCGGGTCAATCTGATCGGCGAGCATACGGATTACAATGGCGGGTACGTGTTCCCCGCAGCTTTGAACCTGGGTACCTTCCTGCTCATCCGGCCGCGGCGAGAGCCCGGCATCGCGTTCGCCTCCACCGACTTCGATGCGAAAGCGACGATCGATCCGGCCTCTATCGTGTACGACAAGGCGGACGACTGGATCAATTATCCCAAGGGCGTGCTCTACGAGCTTGGGAAGGAAGGCCACACCTTCGGAGGCTATGAGGTTCTCTACCACGGCATCATTCCGAACGGAGCGGGTCTCTCGTCCTCCGCGTCGATTCAGCTGGTGACCGGGTTTGCCTTTCTGACAATGGAAGGACGGCCGGTGGATAGAGTCCAGCTGGCGCTGCTCGCGCAGCGCTCGGAGAACGAATTCCTCGGCGTCAAGTGCGGCATTATGGACCAGTTCGCCGTGGCGATGGGGCAGCGGGATCATGCGATCCTGCTCAAGTGCGACACGCTCGATTATGAGCGCGTGCCGTTCGAGAGCACAGGTTACAAGCTGGTGATAGGCAATACGAACAAAAGAAGAGGCTTGGTCGACTCTGCCTATAACGAGAGACGGGAGCAATGCGAGCAGGCGGTCCAGGACTTGCGCGCCGTCTATCCGGAGCTGAACCTGCTTGGCGAGCTGTCGCTGGAGCAGTTCGAGCAGGCGGAATCGGCCATCCGTGAGGAGACCGTCCGCCGCCGCGCCCGCCACGTCGTCGAGGAGAACGAGCGGGTGCTGGCATCGGTCGATGCTCTGAAGCGCAACGATCTCGCGGCGTTCGGCCGGCTAATGGATGCCTCCCACGAATCGCTGCGTACGCTGTACGAGGTCTCGTGCCGCGAGCTCGACATCCTCGTGGAGGAGGCGCGCCGGATTGATGGCGTCCTAGGCTCCCGGATGACGGGCGCCGGCTTCGGCGGGTGCACCGTATCGCTCGTCCGCGAGGACAGCGTCGACCGTTTCATCGAGCAGGTCGGAACGGCTTATGCGACCCGGTCCGGACTCAAGGCGGACTTCTATGTTTGCAAAATCGGAGACGGGGTCACGGAGCTGGACTAGCAGAGCTGTGTTAAGCCGCCCGACCCGGACGGTTCCACCTACCGAACGGGCAGGCTAACAGACAAAGGAGGCAAACACATCATGGCGGTATTGGTGACGGGAGGAGCCGGGTACATCGGCTCGCATACGGTGGCGGCCCTGCTGGACGCGGGGGAAGAAGTCGTGATCGTCGACAATTTGGAGAAGGGACACCGGCAGGCGGTGCTCGGAGGCAAGCTTTATGTGGGCGACCTGCGGGACGCTGCGTTCCTGGACGGCGTATTCCGGGAGAATGCGATTGACGCGGTTATTCATTTCGCCGCGTACTCCCTCGTCGGGGAGAGCATGACCGAGCCGGCGAAATACTACGACAATAACCTGCACGGGACGCTTATCCTGCTGGAGAAGATGAGGGAATACGGCGCAGACAAAATCGTCTTCTCCTCCACGGCGGCGACCTACGGCGAACCGGAGCAGGTGCCGATCAAGGAGACGGACAAGACGGAGCCGACGAGCGTGTACGGCGAGACGAAGCTCGCCATGGAGCGTCTGATGAGATGGTTCGAGACGGCCCATGGCATCCGCTACGTATCGCTGCGTTACTTCAACGCGGCCGGCGCGCACGAGAGCGGACGCATCGGGGAGGATCACGATCCGGAGACACATCTCATTCCAGTTATCCTACAGGTGCCGCTCGGCAAACGGGACCAGGTCGCCATCTTCGGCGACGATTATCCGACGGAGGACGGGACCTGCATCCGCGATTACCTGCACGTCTCCGACCTCGCTGACGCCCATCTGCTAGCGCTCGACCGCCTGCGCAGCGGCGGAGCCAGCGACATCTACAACCTCGGCAGCGGCCAGGGCTACTCCGTCCAGGAGATGCTCGAAGTAGCAAGACGGGTGACGGGGCATCCGATCCCGGCTGCGGTGCAGCCGCGCCGGGCGGGCGATCCCGCCGTGCTGATCGCCTCCTCGGAGAAGGCGAAGCGCGAGCTGGGCTGGCAGCCGAAGCGCGATCGGCTCGAAGAGATTGTCGCGTCGGCTTGGAACTGGCACAAGCAGCACCCGGACGGGTACGAAGAGTAAAGCAAACGGCTTCGGCGCCGCCCCTATCATCGGAGGCGGTCCGAAGCCTCTATTTGAGAATGGGGGGCGTGAAACGATGACACAAGCAGACAGCAGGAAAGAGATAGCGCGCCTCGTCGCATTCGGAGAGAGAAAGGGCCTGCTGGAAGCGGCGGACCGCCATCTGGCGACAAACGCGCTGCTGGACGCGCTCCGGATTGAGGAACCCTGGCAGGGAGAATGGAGCGGGGAGGAGCTGAGGGAGCTGGACGCGATGGACAGCCCTGTGCCGATCCTGGACCGTCTTCTGGACGATGCGGCAGACCGCGGTGTGCTGCCGGACCGCTCGGTCACGCAGCGGGATCTGCTGGATGCCCGGCTGATGGGGCTTCTCATGCCTCGTCCCTCAGAAACGATCCGCCGGTTCGAGGAGCTTGCCCGTGAGGCTTCCGTCCAGGAAGCGACCGACTGGTTCTACCGCTTGGCGATCGAGACGAACTACATCCGCATGGACCGGATCGCGAAGAACGCCTATTGGCAGGCGAAGACTCCGTATGGGGAGCTGGAGATCACGATTAATCTGTCCAAGCCGGAGAAGGATCCGAAGACGATCGCTGCCGAGCGGAGCATGCCGCAAGGTCATTATCCCAAGTGCCTGCTCTGTCCCGAAAATGTCGGCTACGCGGGCCGGCTGAACCACCCGGCCCGGCAGAACCTCCGCGTCCTGCCGCTCGAGCTGGCCGGGGAGACCTGGTTCTTCCAATACTCGCCATACGTTTACTACAACGAGCACTGCATCGTGCTGAACGGCCGGCATGTGCCGATGAAGCTGAGCGAGGAGACGTTCGTCCGCCTGTTCGACGTGCTGGACGCCTTCCCGCATTACTTCATCGGGTCGAATGCCGATCTGCCGATCGTTGGAGGCTCGATTCTGAGCCACGACCATTTTCAGGGAGGACGTCATACGTTTGCGATGGACAAAGCAGGTGAAGACGCGCATTTCCGCCATCCCGCATTTCCGGACGTCGAAGCGGCGATCGTCCGCTGGCCGCTGTCGGTCATCCGGCTGACGGGCGCGGACCGCGGCGAGCTGACGCGCCTCGCCGGCAAGCTGCTGGACGGCTGGCGGAGCCATTCCGACAAAGCGGCGGACATTCTCGCCTTCAGCCGGGCGGACGACGGCACCGAGACGCCGCATAACACGATCACGCCGATCGCCCGCCGTCTGGAGGACGGCCGGTACCGGCTCGATCTCGTGCTGCGCAACAACCGGACGACGGAGGAGCACCCGCTCGGCTTGTTCCATCCGCACGCCCATCTCCACCATATCAAGAAGGAGAACATCGGGCTGATCGAGGTTATGGGATTGGCGGTACTGCCGGGCAGGCTGCAGCAGGAGCTCGAGGAGATCGCGGGCATCCTGTCTGCGGCACCCAGCGGGGAGGCCGACTGGCGCCGGGAAGGGCATCCGTTAGCCGCCCACGCCGACTGGATCGACGAGCTGCTCGGCCGATACGGCGGAGGCCGGCCGCTGGACGAAGCGCGGCAGCTTGTGCGCGACGAAGTGGGCAGCAAGTATCTCGAGGTGCTGATGGATGCGGGTGTGTTCAAACGCACGCAAGAGGGACAGGAGGCGTTTCGCCGGTATCTGGAAGAGGAGGGCTTCCAGGAGATCGGAGACGGCGCATAAGCCTGATTACGAACGCAAGGTGGGGAGAACGGATGATTGTAACGGTTACGGTTAACGCGGCCATCGACAAATCCTATTTTGTCGACCGGTTGGAGCCGGGAACAGTGTCGCGGGTCCCGGACATCCGGGCGATTCCGGGCGGCAAAGGGATCAACGTCGCCCGCGTCGCGCATCTGCTCGGCGAACCGGTAATAGCGACCGGATTCCTCGGCGGGCATAACGGCCGGTTCATCCGGACTGAGCTGGACCGCCAGGGCATCACGAACGATTTCGTCGCTATTGAGGGAGAATCGCGGGTGTGTCTGAACATCATCGAGCGCGGCAGCGGCCGGTCGACCGAGCTGCTCGAGCAGGGGCCGGCGACCGGACAGGAGGATTGGAGCCGCCTGCGGGACAAGATCCGCCAGCTGGCGCGCGGCGCGTCGGTCGTCGCCTTCTCCGGCAGTCTGCCGCAGGGGGCGGCTCCCGACGCGTACGCTTCGCTGATGGAAGCGGCCCGCGCCGAGGGTGCCCGGGTATTCCTCGATACGAGCGGAGACGCGCTGGCGGCCGGGGTTGCCGCCTCGCCGGACTTCATCAAGCCGAATGAGACGGAGGTCGAGCGGCTGCTCGGCCGGCCGCTCGGACCGGAGAGCGAGCTGCACGCGAGCATCCGACGTCTCATGGAGGACGGCATCGGCTGCGTCACCGTCTCCCTGGGCGCCGGCGGCTCCCTCGCGGGGATCGGCGGCGAGTTGTACCGGGTGACGGTGCCCCGTATCACGCCGGTGAATACGGTGGGCTGCGGCGACTCGTTCGTGGCCGGCATGGCCGCGGCGGTCCGCCGGGGTCTCTCGATGGAGGACAGTCTGCGGCTCGCGTCCGCCTGCGGGACCGCCAACGCGCTCACCCGAGACGCTGGAACCGTCGATCCCGCCCAGGTAGAGGAGCTGCTGCCGCAAATCCGGATCGACCGGCTGTAGGCAGCAGGATGCGGCCGGGTTCTTAGGGCCCATAGCGGGCGTCCCGAAAGGGAGGTCCGCTTTTTTGCGGTCCACTGTAGGCTCTTTTGCCTAGTTTCTCTTTTGCTTGCCTGTAAACAATGGTAAGATGATAGAAAGGACAGTCGGGGACCCACCCGGCAGACAGTCATTGAGGGGGCAGGAGTTTTGCTGAAGCGAACATTGGCGGGATTGGTGCGAAGTTTCGAGCAAACCGGGGAGAAGGCTAGAGATCCTCTGTTAAAGACAAGGTACTACAAGCTGTCCAAAGAAAAAGTATGGGACGAAGTGGTCGGCGTCCTCAAGAAGCTGAACGGGTACAAGCTGCTGCACGAAGTGCCGAATGTCGGCGAGATCGTCGTGGAGAAGCGGACGATCACCGGCCGCCGGCAGGACATTACCATCACGCTGTTCACCATTACGCCTGTCAAGACGGCAATCGATATCTATTCGGCATCCCGCGGATCGCTCGGCGATCTCGGAGGCAATTATCGGACCATTCTCGACATTTATAAAGCATTGGACCGGAAGCTGGCCGCTTACAAGGACGAGAAGTAAGGGGCTCTGCCGGGTCCGGCCGGCAGCTCTGGAAGGGAGGGAACCGGCGGGAGACGGTGAGGGGAGACTATTCTCTCACCGTCCCGCCGGTTCTCTTCTCGTTCTCTCGTTTCGGTAAAGCGGCGCCGATTTCGCAAGGTCCAACAAAAAAAGCGGGGGAAGAGCCAGCTCTTCCTCCGCTTTTATGCCGTATGTAAGGGACCTTGACCGGACCAATTAGACGAGCTTCTTCACAGCCTCGATGGCGGCCTCGTAATTCGGATGCTCGGTCATTTCGCCCAGGTACTCCACGTACTGGACCTTGCCCTCCGCGTCGATGACAAAGATGGACCGCATGAGCAGCTGGAATTCCTCGATCAGCACGCCGTAAGCTTTGCCGAAGGAGCGGTTCTTGTAGTCGGACAGGGTTACGACCTTGTCGACGCCAGCGGCTCCGCACCAGCGGGACTGCGCGAACGGCAGGTCGACGCTGATCGTCAGGATGACGACATTGTCGCCAAGCTTGGCGGCTTCTTCGTTGAAACGGCGGGTTTGCGCGTCGCATACGCCTGTGTCGAGCGAAGGAACGACGCTGATGAGCTTCACCTTGCCGGCATAGTCGGAGAGGGAAGCATCCTCGACCAGCGATTTGCTGATTTTGAAGTCGGGCGCTTGATCGCCCACCTTTACCTCGGTTCCGACAAGAGTAATCGGATTGCCTTTGAACGTGGCTTGTGCCATGGAAGAACGGCCTCCTTTAGAATTCAGGTCGTAGGACTTGGTTTATTTGTGCTGCAACTTATTATAATATGGAAAGAAGACCCTTGTCCAATGAAGGAACCGCGGCGCGCGGGCTTCTGAAGCCGGAAAGGGCTGTTTGTATGAGGAGGAAGGCAGTGGAATTAAGACAGCTGCAATACTTTGTGAAGGTCGCCCAGAAGCAGCACGTGACCCAAGCGGCGGAGGAGCTGCACGTGGCGCAGTCGGCCGTCAGCCGGCAGATTCACCAGCTTGAGCAGGAGCTCGGCATCATGCTGTTCGTGCAAAAAGGACGCAATCTGCAGCTGACCTCGGTCGGCAAGCTGTTCCTAGCACGCGTGGAAACCATTCTAGCCGATCTCGAACGTGCGGTCGTGGAGGTGCATGAATTCCTCGATCCGACGCTCGGCGAGGTTCGTGTCGGCTTTCCCCACAGCCTGGGCATCAATCTGCTGCCGACGGTTGTGGCGGCATTCCGCAAGCAGCATCCGAATGTGAAATTCCGTCTCCGCCAGGGGACGTTTCTAAGTTTGATCCGCGATATCATTGAAGGAGAGATCGACCTGTCGTTCATCTCCCCGTTCCCGGACACGCATGATTTTGTGGCGGGCGAGCTGCTGCTCACGGAGGAGCTGTTCGCGATTCTGCCCAAGCAGCATCGGCTGGCCAGCGAGACGGAGATCCGGCTCGAGGAGCTGCAGGACGAATCGTTCGTCATGTTCAGCGAAGCCTACTCGCTGCGCCGCATTGTGCTGGCGGCCTGCAAGCAGGCGGGCTTCATGCCCCGGATCGAGTTCGAAGGGGAGGAGACCGATACGATCCGCGGCCTCGTTGCGGCCGGGATGGGCGTCAGCATGATGCCGGAGATGGCGCTGACGGAAACCTCGCTCCTGCAGCCCGCCAAGGTAGCGATCACGGAGCCCAAGGTTACCCGGACGATCGGGCTTATCCGGCGCAAGGACGAGAAGCTGCCCCCCGTCGCGGAGGTGTTCCAGCGGTTCCTGCTGGAATACTTCCGCAAGCAGCAGTGAAGGATGGCTCCGCTGGCCGGATGCCGCATGAGGCCGCATACCAAGCGTAAGCAGCCGGTGCCCCGGCCTTCGTCCCATCAAAAAAAGCCCGCTGCCGGTTCGACCGGTCAGCGGGCTTCTTCTGTCCAAGAGGCGATTGCCTCAAGGGTTCATCAATCGTTGCGATTGTTGAAGATGGAGATGTACTTGAGCAGCTCGAGGACGGCGATCAAGGCGGCGGCCACGTACGTCATGGCAGCGGCGTTGAGCACTTTGGCGACACCGGTTTCTTCCTCGTTCGTGATGAAGCCCTCGGCGACCATCAAGTTGCGGGCGCGGCTGCTGGCGTTGAACTCGACCGGCAGCGTGACGACCTGGAACAGAACCGCGGCGGAGAAGAACAGAATGCCGAGACCGAGCAGGAAGTTGAACTGCTGGAAGATCAGGCCGGCGATGATGAGAATCGGCGCGAAGCTCGAGGTGAAATTAACGAGCGGGAACATCCGGTGGCGCATGACGAGCATCGGGTAATGCACCTTATGCTGGATGGCGTGGCCCACCTCGTGGCAGGCGACGGATACGGCCGAGATCGAATTCTCGTAGTAGACCGGCTCGGACAGACGCACGACCCGGCTAATCGGATCGTAATGGTCCGACAGCGCGCCGGGAATCGGCTCGATCGGGACGTCGTGCAGGCCGTTAGCATCGAGCATCCGTCTGGCGGCTTCATAGCCGGTCATGCCGGACGACGTATGGACCTGGGACCAGCGGTTGAACGTTCTCCTGACTCCGAAGGAAGCCAGGATGGAAAGGCCGAACGCGGCGATGATGAGGATGTCCCATGGGTAAGAAAAGTAGAACATGCTTGATTCCTCCATCCTATCCAATAGAATGATATCTTTTGTTTAAAGAAGAGGTCCCTTGCCGAGCAAAAGCAGAATCGCTTCGATGCAGGCCGCGGACTGCGGCGTCAGCAGCTTGTAGGCGCGCTTCACCTGGTGCGGCTTCATCTGCTCGAGAATCGGACTCAGCTCCTTGATCTCCTTCTCGAGCTGCTGCATATGAAGCTGAACGCCGTTGAGCTTCTCCGTTACTTCCTCGTCGTGGCTCACCTTGTTCAGCAGCTCCAGATTGCTTTTGATTTCCTCGAGGGTATACTTCTCTTTCTTTAATGTTTCAATACGTTTGAGGCGGACTAAGGTTTCATCGCTATAATAGCGATAATTGTTGTCCGAGCGCTTCTCCGGCACCAGCAGGCCGAGCTTGGTGTAATAGTCGATCGTGCGCTGGCTGAGCTTGGCCTTCTTGGCCAGCTCTCCTATGCGGTAAAGCTTCGTATCCCCATGTCGTTTCCTCCCTTCTTAGGCCGATTCCTTGCAGATAGCCCCATCATAAAATATTTAAACCATACAGTCAAACGTGATGCTTTTGGTCAAAATTGGGGGAACAGGTCACCGGAAACGGAAGGATAAAGGAAACAATTAGCAGATGGGACTTAGAAGATGTCAGATATACTTACCAAAAAACGGAGAGAAAAGACAAGCTGCTGTCAAATTTTCGTTGCTGAAAGGGAATTCCACCCGCTATAATACCAACAAAGAGAAACAACGCGTAAGTATATGTTACATAAAAAGTCATGGTTGTAAGCGTACGCAGGAAATTCAAATCGATCGGCAAAGCGTGACGATTTGGTGAAGACAAACCTTGCCGGCATGAAGAGCGCAGCGTGTCCGTCCCGTTACTAAAGTATATCCGATCGGGGGACTGAAAGACCAATCGGATAAAGATCTATCTAGCAGGACACACACGCCCGGCGGGGCAGGGAGAGATAGAGGAAGGGAGGCGGCCCAATGGCAGTGCCTAGAGAGGATTGGCTGAAGCAGATAGCCTGCGGGAAGACGCCAGCCGAGCTGAAGTGCGTGCGCGAACGGATGATGGACCGGATGCTTGGGCAGGAACATCCGGAGAGCGATCCGTTCGGATGGACGGAAACCGTCAACATCGTGCAGGACGCCATCCTATTGCGCACGGCAGCGCTTGCTGAGGAGGAGCTGGCCGTCCGCGGTCTCGGACGGCCGCCGGTGCCGTATGCCTTTGTGCTGTTCGGCAGCGGCGGACGAAGGGAGCAGACGCTGTGGAGCGACCAGGACAATGGCCTGGTGTACCGGCAGGTACCGGGCACGGAAGCAGCGGCTTCGGCGTATTTTGAGCAGCTCGGCCTCCGTCTCACCTCGCTGCTGGAGGAGGCAGGTTTCCCGCCGTGCGAAGGCAAGGTGACCTGCCGGGAGCCGTTCTGGCGCCGCTCGGATGAGGCATGGCTCGAGACGATCCGCGGCTGGATCGAGACGGCGGCATGGGAGGAGCTTCGCTACCTGCTTATCGTCTCCGACGTCCGCTGCATCCATGGCGACTCGGAGCTGGCGTGCGTCCTGGCCGGCACCATTCTCCGCTCCGTGCAGGCCAGCCCGGAGCTGGCTCGGGCGCTTCTTGCCAACACGCTGCACCGCAAGGCGGCGATGGGCGTGTTCGGCCAGCTGATCCGGGAGCGATATGGCAAAGATACGGGAAGCGTGGACGTGAAGTACGGGGAATACATCCCGCTTGTGAACGCCATCCGCTTGCTTGCGCTGGAGAACGGTATCCACGAGTCCACCACGGTTTACCGTATCCGCAGCCTCGTCTCGCTCGGCGTCCTGCCCTATGCGCTTGCAGACGAATGCTTGAACGCGCTGCGGCTGGCTCTGCTGCACCGCGCAATCGCACCGGGCCGAGAGGAACATGGCGTCTATATGTCTGCGGGGAAGCTCCCGCCTGCCATGCTGACCAAGGAGAGAGTCCGGGAGCTCAAGCAGGGGGTCAAAGCCGGCAAGACGCTGCAGGCATGGGTGGAGGCGAGGCACCGTCCGGGACGGACCGCGCTTCTGCGGCCGGGAGGAGGAGACCGATGAAGGAGCCGGGCGGCTCAGGTCGTATTTGGCAGCTGTACCGGATGGGCGGGCTGACGCCTGCCATCTCTTCGCTATTCGATTCGCGCAACGCACAGCAGATGGCGTTCATCCGGCAGCTGATGAAGGAGCAGCGGGCCAAGTCGCTGTACCAGATCGGGCTGGCTGATCTGGACGCCGTCGTCTTCGATCTCGAGACGACCGGGTTCTCTCCGCGCCAGGGGGACGAGATTCTTTCGATCGGCGCCGTGCTGGTGGCCGGGGGAACGGTGAGGCGGGAGCAGACCTTTTACACCCTGACCAATCCGAAGCGGGAGGTGCCTGAACAAATCACGGCGCTGACCGGGATTACCGGCGAGATGGCGGCCGGCGCACCGGAGCTCATCGACGGGCTCCGCCAATTCCTCGAATTCTCGGGAAAGCGTCCGCTCATCGCCCATGGCAGCGGGCACGACAAGCAGTTTTTGGACGCTGCCCTGTGGAAAACTTCGCGGGTCAAGCTCGGCCACCGGGTGCTCGATACGATGATGCTGGCCAAGCTGCTGCTGCCCGGGAAGGCAGCATATCCGCTCGACGAAATGCTGACCTGCTTCGGGGTCGGCATCGGGGACAGACGGAGACATCATGCGTTGGACGATGCGCTCCTCGCAGCCGAGCTTTGGGGACGTATGCTTACTCGGCTGCTGGAGCGGGGCGTGGAAACGTTGGGGGAGCTGTACGAGAGGCTGAGCCGCATGCCGAGCTAGCCGGTCGAGGGCAGCTATATAATGGAGGAAAGCCGCTCATTCCCCGCGACACGGGCTCGGCAAGAGAACGAGTGTCTGCCGGCGAATACCCTTCCCGGTGCGTTCGTATGCAGCCAGCTCGGGGTGCCTTTCCTCGGGAAAGCCGGCGATCCAATACGTGGGCAGCGGCCATTCGGAGGCGAGATCCTCCGCGGAAGGGATGGCGGCCGAGGAGGGATGGGAATGGAAGAGGCCGACGGGCGATTCCGCGCCGGGCTGGGAAGCTTCCGCCTGCAGCAGGAGAGGCACCCATTCCGCCGGATCGAGCAGGAAGGCTTGGGCGGGATTATTCGCACGGTTAGCTAGGGGCTGGTACCCGGTAATGAGCAGCCCATCTGCATCGCGACTTCCCCACAGCACGCCGCAGCCTTCGAGCGGGCGGCATGCTTCGCAATAAGCGAGCAGCCGGGCGGCCAGCTCCTCCGCGCATGCGACTCGATTCATCCTTGATTCCCCTCCCCGTGGTTCTCCACATTTTCCATCAGTATAACGACACGGAGGAGGAAAGAACAGCCCGGTCTCGGCCGGTTCTGCCTCGCGTCTAAGAAGGACGCATGGCCGGCTATGCAGCTTCGTCGGACAACTGGTGCTGGCGACCCGAAAGAGTGCTTTGGTACGTTGCCATGCAAACAAACAGGAGGCCCTATCGGGCTTCCTGTTTGTTTGCCGGGTGGGACCATCCGGACGGCCGCCTAGTCCAACTGTCCTGGAAAGGCTGCGAGCCGCACACTGGTTCTTAGCAGGGAATCAGCTGACCTTGGCTTCGGGCTTGATCAGGAAAAAGACGAGGAGCAGAGCCAGCAGCGACAGGGACGAGACCGCAATGAACACGAGCGAGTGGGACCTGTCCATCATCCAGCCGAACAGCGGAGGACCGAAGGCGACCCCGAGAAACCGCAGGCTGTTGTACAGCGAGGTAATCATGCCTCGCTCGGATTTTTGCACCGAGCCGGTAATCATCGTATTGAGGCACGGCAGCACGAGTCCCGTACCGATGCTGCTCAGCGTCAGCAGCCCGATGAAGACGTAGATGTTCTTATATAGGAAGATGGTCAGGGCGAGCGAGACGACCATCAGAAGCAGTCCGATGTTCATGAGCCAGCGCATAAGGATGCCGTTCTTTTTGATCACCGACCCGGTAATGTACGACGTTGTGACCATGCCGAGCAGCGGGATGGCCAGGATCAGGCCTTTTCGGACGCCGTCAATGTTATAGGGAGCTTCCTCCAGAATGTTGGAAAGGTAGAACAGGACTCCGAACAGAATGAACAAGGCTAGCGACCCGGTGAAAAAGGCGGTGATGAGCCAACGCCCTTTGGATTTGAGAATGGAGCCGATCTTGTGCAGATAGTCGCCGAGCTTCTGTGCTTGGCGTTCCTTCTTGGGCTCCTTGATCAGGAAGGAGATAAGCAGGATCGAGATCAGGCAGAATACCGGGAAGGCAAAAAAAGACGCGTACCAGACGATTAGCGCGAGCAGAGAGCCGATGATCGGGCTTACGACCTTGCCCGCCCCATTGGAGGCTTCGGTCAAGCCGAGCGCCTTGCTCTCCGTGCCTCCCTTGTACATGTCGCCGACGAGCGCCATGGCAATCGGGGCAGTGCCGGCGGCGCCGATTCCCTGGATCGCCCGGGCGATAATAATCGTCGTGTAGGAGCCCCATATGGCTCCGAGCCCGGCTAGGATGCCGGCGGCTCCGTAGACGATCAGCGACGGAAGCATAATCGCCTTCCGGGAAAAACGGTCGGACAAGTAGCCGATAATGGGAATGACGAGACCGGCGGCGATGGAGAACAGCGAGATGACGAGGCTGCTTTGGAATTGCGAAATCCCCAGCGCCCGCTGCATCTCGGGCAGGACGGGCACGAGCATGGAATTGCCGAGTACGAGAACGAGCGGAACCGAGGCGATCGCGACGAATTCCATGAGCTGGCCTTTGCCGGCCGCCGCTTTGCTTTCGGTTTTTCCCCCGTTGGCTTTGCTCCGGGTCCGTTTGCCCGGCCGGTGGGCTGGCAGCTCGCCGATGGCGCTCGTGAATTCGACGTCCGCCGTCTCGCTTTCGAAGCGTACGTCCGATTGTCCGGATTTCGTTCTATCCATTCGATACGGCTCCTCTCGGTCAGATGGATATACTTTTCCCGGCCGTCCCCCCGGGCATTCTGCCAACAGCTGGAGCGAAAGGTCGGTTCGGAGGAACAGGAATGTGCGGTATGGAAATCCGGACGAAAAGGGGATAGTATAAGAAACGGCAAACCAACAAGAAAGAGGTAGCGATGAAACGAACTTTGGCAGTGCTAGCGGCCGTCCTGGTTTTGGCGGGATTGGCCGTCTACCAACACATAACCTCTCAGGACAAGCAAGCGGCGCTGCCCGCCGAGACAGCGCCGAAAGCCGGTTATCTGGCGCCTCCTTTCGAGCTCGGCACGCTGGAAGGGACGAATCTCCGGGTAGGCGGGGCACGGGAGAAGCCGCTTCTGCTGAATTTTTGGGCGTCCTGGTGCTGGCCGTGCGAGCAGGAGGCTCCGGATTTGCAGCGGCTGTACGCCAAATACGGGGATAAGTTCGACCTATATGCGGTCAATCTTACCGCAAACGACAAGCTTGCGGACGCCGAATCGTTCGTTAAGCGGTTCGGGCTCTCTTTCCCCATCCTGCTCGATAAGGAGGGAAAGGCCGGCGATCTGTACGGCATTCGCTTCATCCCGACCAGCTTTCTGATTGATAAGAATGGGGTCGTGCAGGAGATCATTCACCTTCAGGAGCCCAAGGAGCTTGAGAAGACGATTCAGCGTCTAATCGGAGGGAAATGACGGATTTCAGGGCATAGTCAAGCGGCGAGCCTTAGACGATGGAGTGGCGCTGAAGCGCGAGAAACAGCATGCTTGCGGGGAAAGCGTGAACTAGCATGTTTCGCACGGAAGGTTTGCGGGGAACGTGAGGACAAGCATATCTCGCGGGAAGGCGGCAAGGCGAACCGGAAACGGGGAAACGCCGACGAAAGGCAAACAAAAAAAAGAGCCCGCGGGCTCTTTTTTGGTTGCTTGCTTAATAATTGAACATGCTGATCCGCTCGGCGTCCTGTGGTTCCTCGCTGACGATGCGTTTCTTGCCGATGAGCGCGTACCGCATGCTGTCGACCAGCGCTTCCCAGCTCGCTTCGATGACGTTCTCGGAGACGCCGATCGTGCTCCACTTGTTGTTGAAGCCGGTCGATTCGATCAGGACGCGGACCTTGGCGGCGGTGGCGTCCTTTTCGTTGATGACGCGGACCTTGTAGTCCGACAGGTGCATGTCGCGAATGTCGGGGTAGTGCTGCTCGAGGGCGCGGCGCAGCGCATTGTCGAGCGCGTTGACCGGTCCGCTTCCTTCGGCGGCCATATAGACGGACTGGCCGTGGACGTTCAGCTTGACGATCGCTTCCGAGGCGACGCCGCGGCCCGGCGTCTTCTCCATCAGAATCTTGAACGACTCCAGCGTGAAAATCTGCTCCGTCTCTCCGAGCGCCGAACGAAGCAGCAGCTCTAGCGAGGCGTCCGCTCCCTCGAACTGGTAGCCTTGGTGCTCCAGCTCCTTGACATGGTTGATGACCTCGCGGGCGCTCTCGCTCGTCGGATCCAGCTCCAGATTCATCTCCTGGGCCTTGAACAACAGGTTGCTCTGGCCGGCGAGCTCCGAGACGAGCACCCGCTGCTTGTTGCCGACCAGCTCGGGCTGGATGTGTTCGTAAGTCTTCGGATCTTTCAGAATCGCGGAGACGTGGATGCCGCCCTTGTGCGCGAAAGCTGCCGCTCCGACATAAGGCTGGTTGACCGGCATGTTGACGTTGGCGATCTCGCTTACGTACCGGGCGACACCGGTCAGCTCCTGCAGCTGTTCGTCCGAGATGCAGCGGTAATTCAGTTTCAGCTGCAGGTTCGGAATAATCGAGCACAGGTTGGCGTTGCCGCACCGCTCGCCGTAGCCGTTGATCGTGCCCTGAATCTGGCGGGCACCGGCCTGGATCGCCGCGAGAGCATTGGCGACAGCCAGCTCGCAGTCGTTGTGGGTATGGATGCCGATCTTGGCTCCTATCGTTTCACGCACCTTGGTAACAATCTCGTGAACCTCGCCCGGCAGCGTCCCGCCGTTCGTATCGCACAGGACGATCCAGTCCGCGCCCGCGGCTTCGGCCTTCTTGAGAGCGGCTAGCGCGTACTCGGGATTGTTCTTGAACCCGTCGAAGAAATGCTCGGCGTCGAACATCGCCTCGATCTGCTTCTGCTTCAGGTAGGCGATGGAATCGTAGATCATCGCCAGGTTCTCTTCGAGCGTCGTCTGCAGCGCCGTCGTCACATGGAAGTCCCAGGACTTGCCCACGAGCGTGGCCGCTTTGACGCCGGAGTCGATGATCCGGTTCAGGCTCGTGTCGTGCTCGGCGATGGAGTTCTTGCGCCGGGTGCTCCCGAACGCCGTAATTTTGGCGGAGAACTGGTATTGCTTAACCCGCTGGAAGAACTCGATATCCTTGCTGTTGCTGCCCGGATTGCCGCCTTCGATATAATGAACGCCCAGCGAATTGAGCCTCCAGGCGATCTTGAATTTGTCCTCGGCTGATAAACTGATGCCTTCTCCCTGAGTCCCATCCCGCAGGGTGGTGTCAAAGACGGCGATGGCGTTAGTCATGACTTTCCCCCTCATTCTTGTGCCTGTTCACATGTATTTTTCCTATTATAGCACCAAATAGCTGAGGGGGAATAGCCAATTTGACTGCGCTGCCGGGGGCAGCTTGACCGCTTTTGCGGACCGGCGGTATGCTGATAATAACAGCGAAAAACACGGATGAAGGGTGCGGGGCGTCCGGCCCGGGGCAGGACGCCGAAGGCTGCGCCCCGCGGTAGAAAGCCCTTCGGGGCCCTAGGAGCGGAGGCTGTCCGCGGAGGGGAAATGGAATGAAGAACGTCAGCGAATACTATCCTAAGAAAGGCAGGGTCATCCTGCATATCGATATGAACGCCTTTTACTGCTCGGTTCACGCTGCCGCCGAGCCGGACAAGTACGCCGGCAAGCCGATCGCGGTAGCCGGGAGCGTCGAGCTGCGCAAGGGCATCGTCGTCACCTCCTCCTACGAAGCGAGAGCGAGGGGCGTGCGGACCGGCATGACCGTGAAGGAAGCGCTCCGGCATTGTCCCGGACTGATCCTGATCTCTCCGGATTTTTATCTGTACCGCGGCTTCTCCAGGCGATTTCTGCAGATCGTCAATGACTATTCCCCGCTGGTCGAGGCGATGTCGATCGACGAATGCTTCGTCGATATTACGGGCTCCAAGCAGTTCGGCACGCCTCTCGAGATCGCGGAGAAGATCCAAATCCGGATCCGGACCGAGCTGGGCCTCCCGTGCTCCATCGGAATCGCTCCGAACAAGCTCCTCGCCAAGATGGGCTCGGACATGAAGAAGCCGAACGGCCTCACCGTGCTCCGGCTGCGGGATGTGCCGGAGGTGCTGTGGGGCCGGCCGTGCGGAGAGCTGTACGGCATTGGCAGCAAAACAGCGGCCAAGCTGGCGAAGCTTAACATTCTGACGATCGGAGAGTTGGCGGAGGCCGACGAGCTGCTTCTGACCCGTGAATTCGGGGTGCTCGGCAGCTGGCTGAAACTGGCGGCGAGCGGCGGCGACGATTCGCCGGTCAGAGCCGAGCGGGAGCCGAACAAATCGATCGGTCACACGACGACGCTGCCGTACAATTTCACGGAGCCGGACGATATCGGCCGCGTGTTCCTCAATTTGGCCGACCAGACGGCCCGCCGGCTGCGCCGGCAGCAGATGGTGTGTGGCACCGTCCAGATCACGATCCGCGATCCGGACATGAAGACGATCACGCGCTCGTATACGATGCCCGAGCCGACCGAAAACATCGACGATATCTACCGGGAAGCCCGCCGGCTGTTCGACCGCCATTGGACCGTGGGGGAGCCGGTGCGCCTGCTCGGCATCACGCTGCAGAATTTGACGCCAAAGGCCGAGGCGGCTATCCAGCTCGATCTGTTCGATTACGAGAAGGCGGCGCGCAAGGAGAAGCTGAACGAGGCGATGGACCACATCCGCGACAAGTTCGGCGAGCAGTCGCTTCTGACGGCAGGCATGCTCGGGGACGATCCGTCGACGCTGATCCGCAATCACCGGATTCGGGGGACGTCGCTGCAGACTGATTTTTTGGGGAAAGAGGAAGACAAGCGGGATGACAATTCCTAATAGGAATACTCGGGTTATTCAAAGGGACATGCGAAAAAATGTACTTGACACCGCGTGGAAGTCCTGATCTAGTTTCGCAGGAATGATTGAACTTTACTAGTAATTGTATTATAGTTTAGTCTGAGGAACTCACCGAGGAGGAATAGTTTTATGGCCAAGTATACATGGGTGGAAAAAGATACCTGCATCGCCTGTGGCGCCTGCGGGGCCACCGCTCCCGATATTTACGACTACGACGACGAAGGAATAGCCGAAGTCATTTATGAGGGAGACAACAACCAGGGCATCACCGAGATTCCGGAGGATCTGTACGACGATCTGCAGGATGCCCAGGACGGATGTCCGACCGATTCGATCAAGGTTGCCGATACTCCTTTCAACTAACCATCCTCTCCTGATCTTCGTGTTCTTCGCGAGCCGAATTAAGGACAAGCAGTCGGACCGTCTCCTGGGGAGGCGGTTTTTTTTCTGTCTGTGGGCGGACGGCATGCGGGAGGTAACGGCAGACCTCCCGTCTGCCGATATAGGAGCAAAAGAACGATTCAGCGGAGGAGGACCTCTTCATGGATGCGGATAAGCCCCTGAAACCGTCGGTTCCGCCGGGGAACGAGGAGTTGGGAGACGAGGATTGGAACGCACTGCCGGATTATCTCAAGCGGTATGTCCGGCAGCATCCCGACAGCCAGATGGCGTGGTATCTGCTCGGCAAGGAATACGCCCGGCAGGGCAAGACGGGCAAGGCGATGTACTGCTATGCAAGGGCGGGAGACGTCTACCGGGCGTTCGAGAAGAAAGCGCCGGCCGGCCCCATTCCCGACTGGCTGACGGGCGAGCCCCCCGTTCCGGCCGCGGCCACGGCCGGCCGCCGCAAGCGCAGCCGCACGGCCGCTGCCGCGCTGCTGCTCCTGCTGCTCGCCGTGCTGCCGGCGTCCGACGGCGCCGCGCCCGGGAGCGCCGCCGGATCCTCCGGCCCGGTCGCCGGGCAGCCGCCGCCCGAGGCGCCCGATTCGCCGGCCGAGCGGGAGCCCGCCGTGAGGCTCCTCGCAGCGCGCACGCCGACCGCTTTCGCGGCGGCACCGGTGCGGCTGCCGGAGCCGGGCGAGGCGGGCGCGCTCGCGGCGGGCGTCCGGCTCGCCGAGGGCGGCGCCTGGCGGCTGTGGGGCGAGTCGCTCGAGCCGCTGTATGCCGTGGAGCCGGGCGGCGCGGCCGGCTCCTGGCTCGTGCGGTCGCTCAGCCGTGAGGCCTGCCGCTGCGAGCCGGACGGCGCAGCCGCCGCGGAGGCGGCGCTGGCGGACTGGGCGCGGACGCAGGAGGAGCGGCTCGTCGTCCGCACGGCGTATGCGGCGTACGCGGCGAAGCACGGCCGGCCGCCGGAGACGCCCGAGGCGCTGACGGGCCGCTTCCCGGACAACGCGCTCTCCGCACTGACGCCGGGCATGCGGGCGGCCTTCGCGCAGGAAGCGTCGGCGGCCGGGGGCGGGGGAGCGCCGCCGTCTTCGCCCGCCTCGCAAGCGCCGGAGAGCCCGGCGGGCGGCGGAGCAGGGGAGGCGGCCATCGAGACGCCGGCGCCGGACCAGCCGCTCGAGATCATCGTCGATCTAGCCGCGCATCGGCTCGCTCTCGTGAGCGGCGACTATGTGCTGCGCAATTATCCGGTCGGTCTCGGGGGCACGCGAACGCCGACCGGGACCTATCAGATCAGCGAGAAGGTCGTGGAGCCGAGAGGCAAGCGCAAAGGCGAATTCGGCAGCAGGGGCATGCAGCTGTCCGATACCGATTACGCCATTCACGGCACGGACAAGCCGGGCAGTATAGGCAAAGACGAGTCGCTCGGCTGCGTCCGGATGGACCAGGCCGATCTCGAGGAGCTGTATGCCATGGTTCCGCTCGGCACCAAGGTGACGATGGGAGGGGGACGCAGGCTGCCGGAGGAGACGATTCGCGGAGCAGCCCGGTTCGCGCTCCCCGCGGGCGAAAGCGAGAAGAACCCGAATCGGATTTATTACTGGCTCAATTAAAAGCTGGCTTCATTAACGGCTCCGGGCTTGTCGGGGGCTATTGGGAGCTGTCGGGGCTATCAGTGCTGAAGTGCCCAAAGGGCGTAGCCCTTGCTCAGGAAGCGTCCAGGATGAGCAGCACCGCCATGAGGACGACTACCGCGGCGAAGATGCCGGCGACCACATAGAGCGCCTTCCTGTTCCCCTGCTCCTGCTTTCGCTTCTGCAGGGGGGCTAGCTTTCGTTTTTCTTGCATGGGACAGCACCCTTTCGATCCGAAATTGACTGGCGGGCGGCTACGTTCTCCGTTCTTCCAGTTCTCTTATTCTAGCATACAATAACAGCGCTTTCATTACCGGAAAGGCGGGCGCATCCGCCTGTACGCGCTTCTATCTTCTATAGAGAAGGGGGCGGGAGGCCGTCTTTCTTTTTTCGTCAGATCGGGGTAAACTGGAGGTTAGGACTAAGTAGGAACGGAGTTGGACTAGATATGCTGTACAAATCGCTGGCGAAGCCGGCACTGTTCAAAATGGACGCCGAGAAAGCCCACCATCTGACGATCGACGGGCTGGCCAAGACGCCCCGCATTCCCGGCGCGCTTCCCCTTATGAGGAAGCTGTACGGATCGCCGGCCGCATCGGAGCTTCATACCGATCTGTGGGGCATTCCGTTCGCCAACCCGATCGGGCTGGCCGCGGGTCTCGACAAGAACGGCCAGGCGGTGAGCGGGTTTTCGTCCATCGGCTTCGGCTTCATGGAGGTTGGCACGGTCACGCCGCGCCCCCAGGCGGGCAACGAGAAGCCGCGGCTGTTCCGGCTGCCGGACGACCTTGCTTTGGTTAACCGGATGGGGTTTAATAATGTGGGAGCGGACGAAATGGCCGCGAATCTGCGCCAGGCGTCCCCTTACGCGATTCCGGTAGCGGTCAATATCGGCAAGAACAAGACGACGCCCAACGAGCAGGCGGCAGACGATTACCGGGCCTGCATGCGCAAGCTTTATCCCTATGGGGATTTTTTTGTGGTCAATATAAGCTCTCCCAATACGCCCGACCTACGGGCGCTCCAGCACGGCGACGACCTGAAGCATCTGCTCGCCGCCGTGCTGGAGGAGCGGGACGAGCAGCGCCGGATCGCGTCCAGCGGCAGAGAGCATTCGCTGGCCGCGCCCAAGCCGGTGCTGGTCAAGTTCGCGCCCGACGTCACCGGCGAGGATCTCGAGTATATGGTGGAGACGGCTATGGCGAGCGGGATATCGGGTATCATAGCTACCAATACGACAGTCGCTCGCGACGGTCTGCGCCATCCGAACGCCAAGGAGACGGGTGGGCTGAGCGGACGGCCGCTCACGGGCCGGTCGACGGAGGTCATCCGGACGATCGCGCGGCTGACCAAGGGGCAGCTGCCGATCGTCGGCTGCGGGGGTATTTTTACGGCGGAGGACGCATATGCCAAGATACGGGCCGGAGCAAGTCTGGTCGAGGTTTACACCGCGTTGATCTACGAAGGACCTGAGCTTGTCAGGAGGCTGAATCTGGGGCTGCTCGAGCTGCTGCGCCGGGATGGCTTCCGGACCGTGTCCGAGGCTGTCGGTGCCGATGTCAGGTAGCAAGGCCGAAAGGAGGATGGCCGGTTTGGACTCTAGAGATTGGAACAAATTTTTGCTGCCGTACGCGCAGGCGGTCGAGGAGCTGAAGGTTAAGTTCAAGACACTGCGCGCCGAGCTGAAAAGCAGGGAAGGCTACTCGCCCATCGAGTTCGTGACAGGCAGGATCAAGCGGATCTCCAGCATTCTGGATAAGGCCAAGAAGCTGAACGTGCCGATGGACCAGCTGGAGACCGGCATCGAGGATATTGCCGGTATCCGGATCATGTGCCAGTTCGAGGGAGACATTGACCGGATGGCGGAGCTGATCAAGCAGCGCGAGGATATGAAGCTCGTCTACTGCAAGGATTACATCACGCATAAGAAGGAAAGCGGATACCGCAGCTTCCATATTATCGTGGAGTATCCGGTGCAGACGGCGCTCGGCATGAAAAAGGTCCTCGCTGAGATTCAGATCCGCACACTCGCGATGAACTTCTGGGCGACGATCGAGCATTCGCTTAATTATAAATACAAGGGCGCACTGCCCCCCGACGTAACCAAGCGGCTGAGCAAGGCGGCGGAAGCCGCCTATCTCCTCGACAAGGAGATGTCGAGCATCCGCGAAGAGATTATGGAGTCCCAGAAGCTGTTCGAGGACAAATCAAATGTCGTCTCCAAGGTGTTGAACGATATTCAGCAGCTGTACTTCTATCACCGGGTGCGGGAGGCCGTGACGTATCAGCTGCGGTTCAACGAGCTGTGGGAGCAGGAGGATATCTGGAGCCTCAAGCAGCTGTCCCTGTCGATCGAGGAAGCGATTATCCGCGCCAAGAGGGAGAGCCGCTGAAGCAGCCGGCCGGATGAGGCTGCCCGTTGCAGAAGCACCGAACGGGAGCGAATCGTGCGCCGTAAGCCGAACGCGGATAACGGATCGGAGGAGTGGGGCATGCTTCGGAAGGAGCCGAATTTCATCGCCTTCCTGTACTTCTTCAACGAGGAACGGGATTACTTCGAATGCCACGAGGTCATGGAGGAACTGTGGCTGGAGCACGGCCGGCATCCGCTCCTGCAGGGCTTGCTGCAGGTGGCGGTCGGGCTGTACCACTGCCGCAACGGCAACGGCCGAGGCGCGCGCAAGCTCCTCCGGCAGGCGGCCGACAAGCTGGAGCGGTACCCGGCGGACGCTCTCGGGCTCGAGCTGGACACTCTCCTGGGGGAGGTCCGCACGTATCTGGCCGGTCTCGCGGCGGCCGGAGACGACGCCGACGCATTCGGGTTCTACGATCTGACCATCCGCATGCACGACGGCGTGCTCGAGGAGCAGGTGCGGGCATACGCAGCCCGCAGGCGGGAGAATGGAGCGGCGGACGCCGCGCCCTGAGGAGGACGGCCAAAGGGCCGGCTCATCGCGAGGTGAGCCGGCCCTTTGCTATAAACGGGGAAGAGTGAGCTTATTTGTACTTATTGAAAAATGCACGATAGGTGCTCTCGGACTGCTCGCCCACCAGCCGCTCCACCTCTTTGCCGTCCTTGTAGTAGGCGAGGACCGGCCATTCCACGATTTTGTACTTGGCCCGATCGGCCTTGTACTCCAGCACGTTGAACTGCGGAAGCTCGACGTTCAGCTCCTTGGCCATCGGCGACAGAATCGGCGTCATCCGGGCGCAGTGGGGACAATCGGATGCGAAGAAGTAGACGAAGCTCGGCTGCTTTTCCTGCAGCACCTTCTTCTCCAGTTCCGCCGGACGAATGATCGATTGATAGTTGGGATCGTCCAGCAGCTTGACGGTAACCGGATTCAGCTGGCTGGCCGGGACACCGTACAGCTCCTTGGCTTTCTCGTCTTTTTCCCCGTTCGTTGCCCGGTTGATTGCGTACATGCCGCCGAACAGGACGACGATGACGGCCAAAAAGATGACGAGTTTCTTCAAAATCGGCTCCTCCTTAGCAAGGGAATCCAGGACGAATGCGTCAAAGGGACACAGCCGTAGCCTGTTATCAACTTACTTACTATTCTACATGACCTAATCATTTTCCTGCGGTATCCTAACGAAAATAAGATGACAAATACGTGAACGGCTTCCGGAGCCCGCCGCGCAAGGAGACCTCTCCGACCGGCCGCGGCTTCATAGGGAGCAGACGGGAGGGCGAGGCATGAAACGAAAGACGCAGAGACTGGACAAGCTGCTGGCGCATGCCGGAGTCGGGACACGGAGCGAGATCAAGCAGCTCGTCCGGGCCGGAGCGGTGACCGTTGACGGCGTCCGGGTGAAGGACAGCGGCCGGCAGACCGACCCGGAGCATGAGACGATTCAGGTGGATGGGGAAACGGTCCGCTACCGGGAATTCCTCTACGTGATGATGAACAAGCCGCCAGGAGTTGTCTCGGCGACGGAAGACAACCGGGACCGGACGGTGCTCGATCTGCTGGATGCCGGCATCCGGCATTACGAGCTGTTCCCGGTCGGTAGGCTGGACAAGGATACCGAGGGGCTGCTGCTGCTCACCAACGACGGCAAACTCGCGCATAATCTGCTCTCTCCGCGCAAGCACGTCCCCAAGACGTATTATGCCGAGGTGGAAGGGCTCGTGGGGGAGGAGGATCGGATGCGGTTCGCCGATGGCGTTGAGCTGGACGACGGGTACCGGACGCTTCCCGCACAGCTCGTCGTGCTGGAGGCAGAGGAGTCGAGGGAAGGCGCGCGTTCGCGCATCGAGCTGACGATCCATGAGGGGAAATTTCATCAGGTCAAGCGGATGTTCCAGGCGGTGGGCAAGCGCGTTATCTACCTGAAGCGGCTGACGATGGGCACTCTTCGGCTCGATCCGGAGCTGAAGCTGGGGACGTACCGCGAATTATCCGAGGAGGAGCTGCACGGATTGAAAGGAGGAGAATCGCAATGACTTATCGCATGGTGGCACTGGATGTGGACGGGACGCTGCTCGATGACGAGCACCGGCTCAGTCCCCGGACGGCCGAGACGCTCCGGCGGGTATACGAACGGGGGACGGACATCGTGCTCTGTACCGGAAGGAGCATCTCCAATACCGGTCCGATTCTTGAGGAGCTGGGGATCGACGGCGCGGTCGTGACGCATAACGGGGCGGCGACCGTGCATGCGGGCGACCGCACGCTGCTGCACGAATGCTCGTTCCCGGCCGCCGAAGTGCTTCCGTTCGTCACGTACTGCCGCCGAGAAGGCATTCACTTCGACTACTGCACGCCATTCGAGCTGTATGTCGAGAACCTGCCTGAGGACGCCCGTCTGATGTACGAGGACTTCATGCACGAGCCGCTTCTGCACCCGGACCTGACCGCGTTTGAGGAGCCGCTGGTCAAATTCACGGTGTTTGCTCCCGAGGAGGTGATGGACCGCGTGGAGTCCGAATGGCGGCAGATGAAGAGCCCTCTCTTGCTGCTTCGCAGCCACCGGTTCTTCATAGACATCGTGCATCCGGATGCCAGCAAGGGCAACGCTCTGCGGCGGCTGGCGGAGGCTAAGGGCGTCGCCCCCAGCCAGATTCTCGCCATGGGCAATTATTACAACGATCTGAGCATGCTCGAGTACGCGGGCCTCGGCATCGCGATGGAGAATTCACCGGACGATGTCAAGGCGGCCGCCGACGAGGTCGCAGAATCGAATAACGAAGAAGGCGTCGCCAAAGCGCTGGCCAAGCATTTCGGACTGGAAAAAGGCTAACGCCGCAGCGTTAGCCTGGAAGGAGTTCGTCATTCCGACGGAAACCGCCGATTCGGCTGAATCATCAGATGAAGAAGGAAGCGCTGATGATGACGAGTAGAATGAACAGCACCAGGATGGCTCCTGTGCTGGTAAAACCGGCGCCGGCAAATGCGGACATAGGGTGGACCTCCTTTTCTCTGGACAGCCGAAGCGGGGAGACAGGAACCCTCCTAGCCCGGAACGGGCTCCGCCATCGGCATACATTACCGTATGCGGTTGTACCGGAAACGAATGGACGAATGACTAGGAGAGTGAATCCGGGCTTGCCCGGGCACGCTAACGGGGAAAGCCGGCTTTACCAGGCTCCATATTCCATTCCTTCCGGGAGGGATTCCATCATGGCTGACATTATGCTGAGACCTGATATGAAAACACCTGGAGGCGAAGCCTACGACCTCCTGATCGGCGGCAGGTTCGCGGGGACGCTGCTGCTCGTCTACCGGGAAAGCGACCGCGTGGCCGGCGCCGTGCAGCTCGACGAAGAGTCGGTGACTCCGTACGAGCGCGACCAAATCCGCAGCTTCGTGCAGGACTATGTGCGGGAGCTGGCGGATGCGCTCGATGCGCCGGACAGCAGCGTCATCCTGACATGCAGTCCGTTCGTCATGCTCGAGCAGTCGGAAGAAGAGCTGGACGAATGGGTCTCGGAGGGAGACGCCGCCGTCTGGGAAGACGAAGACGAGCCGGTGACGCGCATCGAATACCAGGTGTTGGACGACGACGACGACCATGTGGCCGATGTAGCGATGGAAGTGAGCGATCGGGAAGCAAGCGCCATCGTGGAATGGTTCCTGCTTCCCGAGGAAGAGGAGATCGAGGCGATTACCGAAGAGCTCGTCTTCGATTGCGACGAAGAGGAGATCGATACGCTGACGATTCATCACGTATACGGCGACGACCTGTTGGAGACGATCGAGCTGACGCATGAAGACCTTCTCGACGACGAGGAGTACGAAGCTTCGGAGGATGAGGAGGAGGACTCTTTCTTCTATTGGCCGGAAGAGGAGTATACGGCGGTGCTGGCTCGTGACGACGGGGACGCGCTAACCTTCGAAATTTATGATCAGGCGGAGGGCGGCCTGCCGATCGCCACGGCAACCGTCGACGTCGGTGAGCCCCGGCTGAGCGGATTCATTGAGCTGGAGCAGACGAGACGGACGGACGATGCCGGCGTCATCGCCTCGCGCATTCTGCGCGAGGTGGAGAAGGAGCAGGATGTCGAATCGCTTCACCTGTCATTTTTGCACCGCAACAAGCTGATCGACGAAATTGAGCTCGTGAACGAACAGGTGCACTGACGGTTCTCCTGGCGACTCAATAACGTGGTGAATACCCCTGGTTCCTCATGAGGAACCAGGGGTATTTGGTGAATCGAACCCTAATTCTTGGATACATTAGCAAGAACGCTATCGGTTAATTTTTTGTAGGCAGCAAGAGAATCGATGGTTGCCTTCTCTCCAGTATCGCTGTTGTCTAGATTCGCTTTCCCTTGGTATCCGGCATACAAATCATACGATTGCCGCTTTTGATTCCAGGTGAGGAATCACTATACAGGAAACTGGCTTCTCTCAGGTCGATGCCGAGATACGTTCGCAGCGCTTCCCGGTACTCGGCTTGGGTAGCGGGGGTGAAGGTGCGTACGCCGTCTCGGCCGAACAGCCGGAATTCACGGCCCGCGACCGTGACGCGGCCGTCCTGAGTCCGAATGGCGGCGATGGCGCCTCGGCGGAAGATGGATTCCGGCGCTTGCTCGCACCAGAAGCTTGGCATGACATAATCCTTGGGCAGCTGGGGCTCCTCGGTGAACGAATAGATGCGGCTCCATACGCCGTGCTTGTGTTCGAGCAGCATCCAGCCGAACTCCGGGTCCCGTTCCAGCCGGTAGGTCTCGTCGTCCTGCTCCTGCTCGACCATCGGCACGAGCCGAAGCGGACGGAGAGGGACCACTCCGCCTACGCCGACATCGCATAGGTAACGCTCGCCCTGCGCCTCGACGAGCAGGACATGATGCCGTCGTTTGGGCGGGGGCTGGGGCTCGTCGCGCCAGAATCTCGCCATCCAGTCGGTCACTGGATACCCCAGCTCCCGGAGCAGCCAGCCGAACAGCGCATTCAGCTCGAAGCAGTAGCCGCCGCGCCGCCGCACCACGATTTTGTCATACAGGTCAGGCAGCTCCAGCGACAGCGGAATCCGCTGCAGCAGATCGAAATTCTCGTAAGGAACGGCGCGGAAATGGCATTGCTGCAGAAGCGCAAGCGCTTCCGCGCTTCCGTCGGGCTGGCCGGGAAATCCGATCCTCTCCAGGTAGGCTTGGATATGGCGTGCGCCTAACGCTTCCCGTGTCGGGCTGGACTCATGCATGGGAATGTCCCCTTTCGCTTAACATATCGGTGCCGGCGGGCCCGCTGGGGGTTCAACCGACGGGAGGAAGTTGTGTCCGCGGACTAGGATCGGGGGCAGCCCGCGGCTTCCTCGTTCGTCTTTACCATACTTCGGCGGCCGCGGTTGCGCAAGTCCCCGTTTTGCCGGTTTAGGCTGGCCGTTGGGTCTTCCGAGGGAAGAGCGTCCAGGATTCGTTCAGAGCACGCAGGAAGGGGGGAAGCGCTGACGAGTTTTGGCGAAGAATGGAGAATTCCCTCTTTTCTCCAGACTCCAAAACTGGGATAATAGACCCGTTACCTAGACGCGCGGGCAGGACTTCCGTCAGGGAGAGGACCGGCCGCCCGCGCGGGATCGGAGGCAAGAGATATGAAGGTTACGCAGCAACAGCTGGAGCATCTCGTCCTGCTTACGGATATGGTCTTGAACGGGGAGAAAAGCGGGGCGATGGAGGATATGCTGCAGTGCCTGCTGTTCGTCGTCAAATCGGTCGGAGAAGCGGAGCTTCCTGACAGCGTGGCGGACGAGCTGGCGAAGACAGTCGCGCGCGTGGAGGAGCGGCTGCGGGAGGAGAATGTGAGACACAATATGGTAGAGCTGTACCGGAAGAAAAAAGAGCAGCCGGAGCCGATCGGATAAACTGCGTTGCGTACCTGCTGTGCTGGTATGAAAACGGTTTTCATAGATTCGATAGGCTTTGTCCTGCGGGAAAGGAGTAGATGGAATGGGAATCTGGCTGTCGCTCTCGCTAGGAGCGGCACTTGCAGCCTCTGCGGTCGTCTGGCTGTCGGGCACGCTGTATGTTAGGGTGACGCGCTGCACCCTCCCTTCCGCCTCGGTGCGCGAGCCGGTGACAATCGTACAGGTGACCGATCTCCACGGTCGGCTCCGTTACTTGAACGGCAGGCTGGCCGACCTGGTCAACCGGCAAAAGCCGGATCTCGTCGTCGTGACCGGGGATTTGGCTTCCCGACAAGCAGACTTGCCGGCCGTACTCAAGGAGCTGCGCCGCGTCCGGAGCCCACTCCCCGTCCTGTTCGTTCCGGGCAATTATGAGCGTGAAGAAGCGACCGGGGTGCTCCGCAAGCGTCCGGTTGACGGTGACCGAGCGCTCGAGCAGATCGCATCGGCGGGACTCCGGGTGCTCGCCAATCAATGGACGGAGCTCGAGGCGGGCGGCGGCCGGATCGCCGTCTATGGCTTCGACAACTCGCTGTACAGCTTGGCGCGCTTTCCTTCACCGGCAGACGTCACTCGGCACCGTGCGGGCCTTGGGAGCGATTCCTCTCCTCCCGCCTTCCTGCTTATGCTGGCTCACAGTCCGTCGATTATTAAGGGCATTAAGGAACGGAGGCTTCCCTTCGACTTGCTGCTGGCGGGACATACGCACGGCGGTCAAATCCGGCCCTTCGGTCGCACGCTAAGCGCCTACGGACGGTACCATATCGGCACGCGCTTGCTGCCGGACGGCGGACGCTTCGGCATCTCGCGGGGGCTTGGCACCGTCCATCTCCCGCTGCGCCTCCACTGTCCGCCGGAGCTTGCGGTCTACCGGCTCGTGCCGGACTCTCCTTCCGGCTAGCGGAACCCCCAAACCAAAGAAGCCATCCCCCCGGATGGCTTCTTTGGTTTGGCGCTGCGGCATCGCGAAGGGCTCAGCCCGCGGGCGACTTCGGCGGCTCGAGAGTAAACCGCGGCAGGTAGAGCGTGAAGACGCTCCCCCTCCCCGGCTCGCTCTCGAGCCGAATGAAGCCGCCGAGCAGCCGGGCAAATTCACGGGCGACCGATAGGCCGAGCCCGATGCCGCCGTAACGCCGGGTCAGGGCGCCGTCTCCCTGCCGGAACGCTTCAAAGATCAGCGATTGCTGCTCGGCCGGAATTCCGGGCCCGGAGTCGGCGACCGAGAAGGCGATCCACTCGCCGATCGGGCGCTCGCTCTCCGTTCGCAGCACTTCGAGCGGGCTGGCGGGACGGATCGTCAGCCGGACAAAGCCCGACTCGATGAACTTGAACGCGTTGGAGATCAGATTCTTCAGAATCTGCTGGAGCTTTCTTTCGTCGGTCGGCAGAATGGCCGGCAGGCCAGGATACGCCTCTACCTCGTATAGAATTCTCTTCTCGGCCGCGACCGGCGCATACAGCCGGCCCAGCACCGCCTGAAGCTCCCCCATATTGACCTCTCCGGGCTCCGCGAGCAGCTTGCCCGCCTCGACGTTGGTCAGGTCCAGCAGCGAGGTGACCATCTCCAGCATTTCCTTCCCCGAAGTATGAATGATGGAAGCGAACTGCAGCTCCTCGGCGTTCAGGCCTCCGCTCTGGTTTTCGGCGAGCATCTCGGAGAGCACCAACACGCTGTTGAGCGGCGTGCGCAGCTCGTGCGAGATAGTCGAGAGAAATTCGGATTTGTACTTGGAGCTGAGCTCCAGCTCGCTCGCCTTCTTCTCGAGCTCTCCCTTCGTCTTCATCAGCTCGTCCGTCCCTTCCCGGATGATCCGCAGCTGCTGCTCCAGCTTCCGATTCGCGGCGTTCAGCTCGACCGATCGGATATAGTCTTTCTGGAAGTCTCTCAGCAGGAAGACGAAGAAGAACGAAAAGAACAGGCAGAGCGGGAACGTATGAGGGACGACGGTGCTGAGATAGACTGCAGCGGGCAGAACGCCGATCGTCGCAAGGACGATCACATTCAGCAGATTAACGGCCAGGGCGATCAGGGACATCCGGTAGAAGAACGATCGCTGCTCCCGGAGAAACCGGTTGTTCAGATAGGCGCACAGCAGGCTCAGCAGAATCGGATTGAGCGCTCCCACCCACGCGGCGTAATTGAGCCCGAACGAAAGCCTGGCGAGCCCGATCCCGACGCCGATCGAGACGATCTCGAGCGGGCTTCGGACGAACAGCGGCGCGACAATAATCGGGATGAAGCGAAGGTCGAAGATCACGCCGGGAAACAGATTGTTGCCGTAGTAGATTGAGGTCCAGCCGGCCAAGACGGCCAGCAAAACGAACGCGGCCCGGCGCAGCTCGGCCGGGAGGCGAACCATCATATATTTATGGGCCAGATTGGCCAGATAAGTAAGCGTGAACAGAGTGCTGATGTTCGCGAAGAACAGCTTGGCGAATTCCATGGAAGCGGTCCTCTTGCTTTCGGATAATGCGCGAAGTTGCCGCGCAGGCGGCTTGGCCATTGTCCTATTATAATCAAATTTTTGGACGAAAGCACACGGCCCTCCGTTCTCTTTCTTTTCTCCCCTCTTTCCAACAGCAGGAATTACTAGTATAATTTTAATTAGATATTTAGGTAATTGTCTAATTAAAAGGCGGACATGCCGAAAGAAGGTGAACCGTGCCTCTTAATGCCATTTTCAAAGCTTTGGCGGATCCGACCCGCCGGATGATTCTCGAGATGCTGCGTCAGGGGGAGCTGACGGCCGGCGAAATTGCGGACCGTTTCGCCATGACGAAGCCTAGCATCTCGCACCACCTGAGCCAGCTGAAGCAGGCAGGTCTGGTGCAGGACGAGCGGCGGGGCCAGCATATCTGCTATTCCTTGAACAAGTCGGTGCTGCAAGATCTTCTCGGTTGGATTCTTCCATTCGAGCTTAGGGAAGGAGAGCGATCACCATGACCAAATGGGTTCTGCCTGTCGTCCTGCTGGCTGCGGCCCTGGCCGCCGGCATTTGGTTTTTTCCGCAGCTGCCCGACCGCATTCCGACGCATTGGAGCTTCTCCGGCGAGCCGAACGGGTACTCGTCGCGCCAGTTCGGGGCTTTTTTCACGCCGTTTCTGATGGTGCTAACCTTTGTGCTGCTTCGTCTGCTCCCGGCTATGGAGGCCAGGCGGAACAGCCAGACGCCGCCCGAAGACGGACTGGACGCGCTGCTGAACGGGGTGCTGGGCTGTCTGTTCTTCATTCATCTGCTGACGCTTTCCTATGCGGTCGGCTACATGAAGGACATGACGCTCGTCCTGCCGATTCTGCTCGGTATCCTCTTTTTGCTGCTCGGCATCTATCTGCCCAAGGTGAAGCCGAATCACGTCTTCGGCATTCGGACGCCCTGGTCGCTCGCAAGCGAAGACGTCTGGAGCCGGACGCACGCACTCAGTGGCAAGCTGTTCGCCGCCGGCGGCCTGCTGCTCATTCTCGGATCGTTCCTCGGGCATGACGCCCGCGTATGGGTGACGGCCAGTGTGACGATCGCCGTGCTCGTCCTGTCGACAGGCAGCTCCTATTACTACTACCGCCGCCGTCTCGGAGCCGGCGAGTAGAGCCTCGCCTACTAAGTACTATATTGCGAGAGAGGCGGACATATGCGTCTTCCAGATAAAAAGGAAGAGAGACGTGCTAGACGAACGCTGCCTGCCCAGCGTGAAACGATCCGGGGACAAGCAGCGTAAGAGAGAAGAAGCCGCTTCGAGCGGGTAAACAGATAGAGAGACCGAGAAGAAGGAGGCTGGGAGAATGAGACAAGCGACGCGAACGGGGCGCCGGGTTTGGAAGCCGGCGGCCGTGCTGCTGGCGGCGGGGGTTCTGCTGACAGCCGGCGCGGCGCCCGCCCAGGCGGGGGTCGTTGACCGGGTGAAGGGATTCTTCCAGCTGCCGCAGGAGGTCGACCGAATGAGAGACAGCTACCAGGAAGTGCAGGGACAGGTTCAGCGTTCCATGGAGGAGCTGGAGGCCGCGCGGCAGGCGGCCGATCAGATGGCTGCCTCCCAGCGGCAGCTGCTTGAAGAGAACGAACGGCTGCAGCAGAAAAACCGCGAGCTGGCTTCCATGGTGGACGAGCTCAGGACGAGCGAGGAAGCGCGGCGGGAGAAGGCGTCCCGAATCCGGACGATCGTTCTGACGGTCGCTGGGCTCGCCGCCGGCTATTTTCTGCTCGGCCGGCTCGCCCGCGTCGCCCTTCGCAGCAGGCATTAGACAGACAGGAGGAAGGCGCATGAACATCCGCACCGAATCGGCGGGAGGAACCTCCGCCGCCCAAGGGGTCCAGGCGAGGCTGGAGGCGGGAGAGCGGCTGCATGTGCTCCGTCCGCGCCTGATCGCGGCGTTCCGAGGAAGCTCGGGGCAGCGGGAGGACCGGCTGCTCGACTGGAAGGGCATGTACCGCAAGAAGAAGATCATTCAGTCGGACCTGACGGGGCCGTGTACGGCGATGCTGGCGGTCCCGCCGGGCTATACGTATTACGGCGTCCGGCTGCAGGAGGGAGAGTCCCTTCTCGTGCCGGTTCGCCATGTCTTGTTCTACTCGTCGGGTCTCGAGATGAAGAGCATGCTGCAGCGGTTGCCCCAGCTGCTCGCCACCCGGGAATGGGCGCGCATGCGGTTCCGCGGAGCGGGCGTTGTCGGCATGGTCGCCCAGGGTGCCGTCATGGAGATGCCGCTTGTGCCGGAGGAGCCGCTCCATGTCGACCTCGGCTCCTTGATGGCCTATCCGGAGGACGCCCGTCTCGAGCTGTGCGTCTACGGCAACGCGCTCGCCGCCCAGCATATGAACTACCAATGGAAGGTGACGGGCACCGGCAGCGTACTCGTGCAGACCGGTCTCGCGGATCCCTCGCTGGAGAGCCAGATGCGGGAGGACGGCGTCCTGCGCCGCATTCTGAGAGAGGTCATCCCGTTCGGCAGCGTCTTCATCAAGTAGCGTCGCCTGGCCGGCTCCGCGGCCGGTAATCCTGCTCAAGAATGGCGTACAGCAGCGAATCGTGCCAGGCGCCCTTATGCCACATATGCTCCTTCAGACGCCCCTCATAGGTCATGCCGACGGCCTCCATCACCTTGGCCGAGCCGATATTGGCCGGCCGGCAAGTGGCGAAGATACGATGCAGGCCGTGCTCGCCGAAGCCATACGCGAGGAGCGCTGCCGCCGCTTCGGAGGCGTACCCCTGACGCCAGTAAGCCGGATGCAGGCAGTAGCCGATCTCCGCCTGCCGGGGCTCCGACAGGTGGAAGCCGCAGCCGCCGATTACGACCCCGTCCTCCTTGCGCTCGAGCGCCAGCTCGTAGTCGACCCGGGGCTCCCGCTCCCTCATCTCGATCGTCCGGCAGACGAACGCGAACGTCTCCTGCTCTGTGTTGGGGCCCCAGATCATATGGGCGGCGACCAGCGGGTTGCCGGCATAGCTATGGACGGCCGCCACATCCTCCAGCGCAAACTCGCGCAGGATCAACCTCTCCGTTTCCAGCTTCATGGATAGCGCTCCTTTCCAGGGATTGTTAGTTAGTATAGGCGTCCCTCATCGGCGCTGTAAAGGTCCCTTTCAACGAGCAAAGTGCGGGATCTCCTGCTTTCGCCAGTAAGCGGCGAAACGGCCGTTCCTCTGCAGCAGCTCGTCAGGCGGCCCGAACTCTCTGACCTCCCCATCCTCCAAAAACAACACCAGGTCCGCGTGCCGGATCGTCGACAAGCGATGCGCGATGACGAGCTTGGTGCTGCCTGCCGCCCATTTGTTCAGGTCCCGCTGAACCCATTCCTCCGTCTCGAGATCAAGCGAGGAGGTCGGCTCGTCAAGGATCAGCAGAGGAGCGCGGCGCAGAACGGCGCGCGCGATGGCGATCCGCTGCTTCTGCCCTTGGGACAGCCGAATCCCCCGTTCGCCGACCCGCGTCTCGAAGCCGTCCGGCAGCCGGCGGATGAACGAAGCCGACTGCGAGAGCTCGGCCGCTCGTTCGACCGCCGATCCGTCCGCCTCGGACACGCCGATGGCGATATTGTCCCGCACGGTCCCGTCGAACAGGTAGACGTCCTGCGCCACCATCGCCAGATTCTCGCGCAGCTTATGCAGGGAGCAGGAGGAGAGAGGAATGCCGTTCCATAGGATCCTCCCTGCCGTCGGTTCATAGAACCGGTAGAGCAGCTTGACCAGCGTACTCTTTCCGCTCCCGCTAGGTCCGACAAGCGCAAGCGTCCGGCCTGCCGGAACATGAAAGCTAACCGCGTTCAGGACGGGTAAGTCTTCCTCGTAGGCGAAAGAAACCTGTTCAAACGTCAGGGAAGGCGGAGCGTCGGGCAGGCAAACGCCCCGCTCCATCTGCTCAGGCTCCGACTCCATTAGAGCGAGCAGCTTTTCCGCGCCAGTCGTCACTTTTTGCAGCGATTGAAGAATACGGACCAGGCTGGTGAACGGCTCGGAGGCTTTGTCCAGCAAGGTCAAAAAAGCGACCAGTGCCCCCGCCCCAATCTCCCCATTCACCAAAAGGATACCTCCGACAGTCATGCCGATCAGATACCCCAATCGGTCCGGAATGGCACGGATCAGCTCTCGGACTGCCTCCATCTTCTCAATGGAAATCCATAGTCGGATACTCTCCTCGCAGACGGCCCGGAATTTGGTCAGCACCGACGGCTCCAGCCGGTTCATTTTAATTTCCCGCATCCCGGCAAGAGCTTCTCCCATATGGAAGAATACTTTGCTCCCCCACTGCTGCTGCTTCGCCACGAGATCCTTGAACGATTCCTTGATCACCAGATTGCTGATCAGCTGCAGAGGCCCGACAAGAAGCGCAACGATGCCCAGCATCGGCTGGACGGTCAGCAAGTAGACGCCCACGGACAAAAACGCGAGAGGGAGCGAGAGAAGCCGGAGCACATCGAAGACGAGAAATTGTTTGACCAGCTCCAGCTCTCCGAACAATAGATGATTGGACTCCGAGCTGTGCCTGCGCTCGTGGTAGCTTAACGACAGCTGGGTCAGCCGGGTGAGCACCATCTGTCTCATCGCATACACGACGTTGGTGTTAATGATCTGGTTGCCGATCCGAGCCGCTAGAGCGAGCAGGAGACCGCCTGCAACGAAGCCGAACAGCCCGGCCAAGAGCCGGATCGTCTCGGGGATGGTCAAGGAGGTGCCTCCGTCGAACAGCCGCCGGCTCCATTCGGCTATCAACAGCGTGCAGCCGGTTCCCGCTGCTTGGAGCAGGACGACGAGCAGGTACAGCTTCTTATACTTGCTGCATAGAGCAAGGAAACCGCGAAAGCCCGGTCGTTTGACCAAAGCGATCACGCTGCGCTTGCCGGTACTCAATAGGATCGTCCCCCATTTTACATATTCAGGAAGCTGGAATGCTTTTAGTATAAGGAGACGCTTGGTCGACGAAAAGGGAAAGTTTTGCTCGAGTCATAGTCTCACCCGACCTGACTTGGGCGATAGAGCAGATGCCAAGACGGACCTGGGTCGGGAGGGAGGAGAGCAGAAAAGGGAAAAAAAGGTGTCTCGCCCCTTGTTAACGTAACAATGTTTTGTTATATTGACATTAGCTCAACACGAAGGAAGGATACCGATGGAAGCAAGCATGGAGGCATGGATATCCAAGAAGGAGCTGCTGCAGGCGACGGGCATTTCTTACGGACAGCTTTATCGGTGGAAGCGGCAGAATCTCATCCCCGAGGCGTGGTTTCGCAAGCAGTCGTCCTTTACTGGACAGGAGACCTACTTCCCGCGGGACAAGATCCTCCAGCGGATCGCGGCGATCCAGCAGCTCAAGGATCAGTATTCGCTGGAAGAGCTGAGCCGGCTCCTCTCGCCGGAGCGGACCAATGCGTCCTATGGAAACGAGGAAGTCGAGCGGTTCGCCTGGTACGATGCGGGGACAGCGTCCCAATTCGAGCGCGGGCTCGGCAAGAGCAGGTTCTCGTACCATGAGCTCCTGTTCCTGTACGCGGGCTGTCTGCTCGTCAAGCAGGGCGCGGCGCGGGAGGCGGACATCGACCGGCTGGCCGCCTGTGTCCGCAGCTGGATCCCGGCCATGGCGGGAACCGACTACCGGCTTTTGATCTGGCGGGAGGGCGGGCGCAATACGCATCTGCTTGCCTCGGGCGCGCAGACGGTGCTGCTCGACCCGGCTGTTCCGGTTGCAGCGGACTTCCGGCTGGAGGAGCTGGCCAAGCAGCTGAACAAACAATTCAATCCGTTTATGGAGGAATGACAGGATGACGAATGAAAGAAGAGACGCCAAGCTGTCGGGCAGCGGGGTCTTGAGCGGCGGGAGCTACGATCACGTCTCGATCTCGGGCTCGGGACGCATTAATGGAGACGTAGAGGCCGAGACGGTCAAAATCTCGGGCTCCTGCAAAATGGACGGCAATGTCGAGGCGGGAGAGTTCAAGGTTAGCGGCTCCGGCAAGCTGGAGGGAAGCCTGTCCGGCAAGCGGCTCAAGGTGTCCGGCTCGTTCCGGGTGGGTGACGAGCTGGATGTCGTGGAGATCAACTCCTCCGGCACGCTCTCGTGCGGCAGCCATCTGAAGACGGAGACTGTGAAGATAAGCGGCAGCCTCAAGGTCGGAGGGAATATGCAGGCCGAGGACTTTCAAATAGACGGCACGTTCGCGATCGAGGGCGAGCTGAATGCAAACAACGTAGACGCCCGCCTGTCGGGGCCGTCCCGCGTACGGGAGATCGGCGGCGAATCGATCCGGATCCGCGACGAAGGGTTCAGCAGCTTCTTCCTGCGGCCGCTGCTCTTCTGGATCCGCCGCACGACGCATATGTGCGAGGCCGAGACGATCGAAGGGACGACGATCTACATCGAGAATACGCGCGCCCGCACGGTCCGCGGCCACGATGTCCAGATCGGGCCTGGCTGCCAGATCGGCCATGTCGAGTATACCGGCACGCTGGAGGTCTCGCCGGAGGCTTCGGTCGGGGAGCAGATCGCCGGCTAAGGTCAACCGGCTCTCACATTCGTAACAAGAGAGGAACATAGCAAAAGGAGGCGTCCCCTGGGGGCCTCCTTTTTGCTTGTTCGGGAAAGGAGTCATAGTTCCTCGTCCGAGCGTTATCTCGTTCATTGCGAAGCGCAGCATGGCCGGGGACCTTCCGATTATTTGGCTTTGCTTTTGAACAGGCCTTCCAGCTTGTCTACGTCTTCTTGGGAAGAGAGGGTGAACTTGCTCCCGTTGAAAACCGGCGCCATCTGATAATTATCCCCTCCGTGGCTGTGGGACAAGCCGCCTACGCCCGTTTTGGCTTCCAGATAAGAGACGAGCTGCCCGGCGGCGAGGAAGGCGACCGTCTGCTTTTGTCTGTCGGTCGCTTCACCCGGGATCTGCTCGGCGAGAGAGCGGACGTATTCGTCGGAGGTCAGCTGTACCACTCGGTCGCGTAGAGTACGGAAAGCAGACAGCACGTACTCTCCCATACCGTCGAGTGTTTCCAGCGTTAACCCTTTGTCCAAGTCCTCCCGCAGCGTGCGTGCGGGCGCAATCAATTGCATTAACGATACAAGAATCTGGTCATTCATTCGTCTTCCTCCTCCTTCAGTAGGGCGAGCTCCTTGCGCAGCTGCTTGCGGGCATAATGCAGTCTCGACTTGACAGTGCCGATATCGGTCCTCATGCAGGCGGCAATCTGTGCATACGAGAACTCCTCATAGCTGTACAGAATGAGCGTCTGGCGCTGCGCCTCCGGCAGCCGGAAGATCGCTTCGCGCAGCTCGCTGTATTCGCAGTCCGCCTCGATCCGCTCGGCCGGAGACAGCACGCCGTCGCTTGTCTTCTCCAGCCAATCCGAACCTGCCTCGTCGAGCGATACGATGGCAAAACGGCCTCTTCGCCGCAGTTCGTCGTAGCAGAGATTGCGAATGATTCGAAACAGGTAAGGGCGGACCATTTCTGCAGAATCGACCTTCCCCAGATTCCGATACAGCGCAAGGGAAGCATCCTGGACGATCTCTTCGACGCTTCCGCTGCCAGGAAGCAGGCGGCGGACGAACCGCGCGGCGTCCGGCATAAGTGACCGGAGCAGATCCTGCAGTGCTTCTTTGTCTCCCCGTTTCGCCAGCCTGTAGAGGACTTGCTCCCGCTCTTCCATCGTCGTCCCCCCTCTAAACAGTTACAACGGACAGACGAGCGAATTGTTCAATAGATAACGAAACTTTCTTCCTCTCTCGCTTACGTCCTCTTGCGCCCGATGTACAGCAGGTGGGACGAGAGGCCGAGCAGCGCAGGATCGGCGGCCATCTCGTACAGCATAGCGTGCAGCCGATTCCACTCCTCCTCGCCGCGCTCCCGCCAATACTGCCATTGCTCCGGGCTCATCTGTCCGGCTGTGCCGGCGGACGAGCCGATCAGCCCGAGCGTTTCGAAGCCGTGCGCCTCCATGAACGGCACGACGTCCCCAACTTGAAAATAGTACGCCCCGGTAAACCGGCCCTCGTCCGCGTGATCGAACCGGCCGGACGCCCGGAAGGCTTCGATAGCGTCCATCGTATCGTGCGGCTTCCAATGCCGGGGAGTCTGGATCGAGGTGAGCGTGAACCGGCTTCTCGGCATGAAGGCGGCGAAGACGACGCCACCCGGCTTGACGACCCGGTTCAGCTCGGCGGCCGCCGCGGACCGGTCCTCCTCGGTTTGCAGATGATAGAACGGCCCCAGCATGAGAGCCGCGTCGAACATTCCGTCGTCCAGACCGGCCAGCTGACGCGCGTCCAGCGTAAGGAACGCCTCGAAGCGGTCCGACAGGCCCAGCTCGGCGGCCTTCTCCTCCGCCTGCCGGACGAGGCGGGGCGTCAGATCCGAAAGCGTCACACGGTAGCCGAGCCGGGCGAGCTCTATCGCGTATTTGCCTGGTCCCGCTCCGTTGTCGAGCACCCGTCCTTCGGGCGGCAAATGCTTGCGGATCATATGCCAGTTTACCCGGAATTCGAGCGGCTCCCGGTCGAGCCGGCCCCACTCATCGAACGAAGAATAATAACGGACAATGGCATCCATGAGAAGTCCTCCTTTTTCTAACGAACTTGCGCATCGTACCCGTTGTTAGGGCAGCGTGCGGCATGTTTGAAAGAGTATACCAAAAGCCGCATTAGGAGGCGAGAGGAGGAGGTGCAAAATTTCAATTGACGGAACCGGGGGTCGGTGGTATCATTTTTTCAATTCATATAAAACCCATTAAATTAGTGGGTTATTTCGGAGGGGGAAACCATGTTGAAAAGAAACGTTCGTTGGACCGCTTGGCTGGCCATAGTGCTGGTACTGGCGTTGGGGCTGGCCGGCTGCGGCGGAGGCAAGGAGGCGTCGACGGGAATCAGCCCGTCCGCATCTGGAGAAGCGGGAGCGAGCGGCAGCACGTCCAATCCGCTGTCCGGCAAAAAAATTGCGCTTGTCATGAGGTTTAATACGGGAACCTTCTCTGCCCAATACATAGAAGGCGTCAAGGAGCAGGTCGAGAAGCTCGGCGGCAAAGTAACGGTGCTCGCTTCCGACAACGATCTCGCCCGGATGGCTTCGAACCTGGACGCGGCGATCAATCAGAAGCCGGACGGCATTCTGATCGACCACGGCGACGCCGGGGCGCTGGCAGCGGGCGTCCAGCGGGCGGTCGGCCAGAACATCCCGGTCGTCGCGTTCGATTCGGACATTCCGGTAGCCGGCGTTGTCAACCTCCAGCAGGATGACGCCAAGCTGACCGCGGTAACGCTGGACAAGCTGGCGGCGGATGCAGGCGGCAAGGGAACGATCGTCAAAATCTGGGTTGCCGGCTTCCCGCCGATGGAGCGCCGGCAGGCTGCCTACAAGGAATTTATGGCCAAGAATCCGGGCATCAAGGAGATTGCCGCGTTCGGCAACGCCAACAACCCGATGCTCGACGCGCAGTCCCAGATGGAGGCCATTCTGAAGAAGTATCCGAACAAGGGTGACATTACAGCCGTGTGGGCTGCATGGGACGAGTTCGCCAAGGGCGCTGCCCAGGCGATCAAGCAGGCCGGCCGCACGGAGATCAAGGTATACGGCATCGACATGAGCGACGAGGATTTGCAGCTCATCCAGGACAAATCGGGTCCGTGGGTCGCCTCGGCGGCCGTCGATCCGAAGGACATCGGGCGGGTGCAGGTGCGCTACCTGTACCAGAAGCTGCATGGGGACCAGGCGCCGGACAAGGTCGTTCTCCCGCCGGTTCTCGTCGACCGGGCGAGCCTGCCGGAGCAGAAGATCTCGACGGCGGAGCTGTCCAAGCACGTCAAGGGTTGGGGCAGCAGCGAGCAGGGCTACACCGACTGGCTGAAGGCAGCTGAGAAGAAATAATCGGCACAGGAAGCTAGCACACCCATCGGCCGCCGCCGGTGGGTGTGCTTGTGAACGCTCTGCTTCCACCGGTAGCGTGAACGGACGAGGAGGATGGCACTATGACGAAGACACAAGAGCCTCTGCTGGCGATGAAAGGAATCCGCAAAGCCTTTCCCGGCGTTCTGGCGCTGAAGGACGTGGATTTTGAACTCCGGGCCGGCGAGATCCACGGCCTGCTTGGAGCAAACGGCGCGGGCAAAAGTACCCTGATGAAGGTGCTGGCGGGTGCCTATACGGCGGACGAGGGAGAGCTCGTGCTGAACGGGGAGCGGCTGACGTGGAAGGAGCCGAGCGATGCGATCCGCCATGGCATTCATTGCGTCTACCAGGAGGTCGACACGGCGCTCGTGCCGCAGGCGGACCTGGCGGAGAACGTATTCCTCGACCGGATCGCGTCGGGCAGCCGGTGGATCCGCTGGGCCCGGCTGCGCCGGGAGGCGGCCGGACTGCTGGCCTCGCTCGGCCTGGAAAGGCCGGTCGACACCAAAGCCGCCGATCTGACCATCGCGGAGAAGCAGCTCGTGCTTCTCGCCCGGGCGCTGGCAAACGACGCCAAGGTTATCGTCTTCGACGAGCCGACGGCGCCGCTCGGCCTGGAGGAGACGAAGCGGCTGTTCGAGCGGATCCGGAGCGTACGGGACGCGGGTGTCGGCTGCGTCTTCATCTCCCACCGGCTCGCCGAAGTATTCGAGCTGTGCGACCGGCTGACGGTGATGCGGGACGGCGGCAAAGTAACGACTCTCGAGACCACCGAGACGGATTCGGCCGAGGTGGTCCGGCTTATGCTGGGCAAACCGTTCGAGGAGGAATACCCGAAGCGCATCGTCCCCATCGGCGAGACGCTGCTCGAGGTGCGCGGCTTGAAACGCGGCAGCAAGGTGAAGGACGTGTCCTTCGAGCTGCGGCGCGGAGAGATTCTCGGCATCGTCGGGCTGGTCGGGGCGGGGAAGACGGAGCTGTCCCGCCTGCTGTTCGGCGCCGATCCGGCGGACGCCGGGGAGATCCGTCTCGGCGGCCGGCCGCTGCGGCTCGGGAGCCCGGCGGACGCGATCCGCGCCGGCATCGTGCTCGTGCCCGAGGAGCGCCGGCGGCAGGGCGTCTTCGTCGAGGAATCGCTCGCGGACAATCTGACGCTGCCGTCGCTTGGCCGCGTCAGCTCCTTCGGATTCGTCCGCCGGAGCGAGGCGCGCGAGCTGGCCGGGCGGCTCATTGCCCAGCTCGGCATCACACCCGCCCGGCAAGAGCACAAGGTGAAGTGGCTGAGCGGAGGGAATCAGCAGAAGGCGGCGGTGGGCAAATGGCTGCCGACCGACGCCGAGGTGTTCCTGTTCGACGAGCCGACCAAGGGAGTCGACGTCGGAGCGAAGAGCGACATGTTCCGGCTCATGGGACGGCTCGCCGCACAGGGCAAGGGCATCGTCTATTTGACCGGGGAGCTGGCCGAGGCGATCGGCATTGCCGACCGGATTCTCGTCCTCAGCTACGGATCGGTCGTCCGGGAGCTGCCGGCCGCGGAAGCAACCGCGGAACTTATCTTATCTTACGCCAGTGCAGGGGAGGCCCGCTAACATGTCGTCCAAATGGCTTGACGCCACCTTCAAATACGGAGCGCTTGCCGTGATCGCCGCCGTCATCGTCCTGTTCTCGCTGCTGAACGAGCACTTCCTGACGTATGACAACCTCACGGATATTCTCCGCTCGATCTCCATCGTCACATTCGTGGCGATCGGGGTGACGCTGTCCCAGATCGTGGACGGCTTCGATCTGTCCGTCGGTTCGACGGTTTCGCTTACGACGGTTGTCGCCGCCGCGCTTATGGTCTGGTACGAGCAGCCGCTCGTCGTCGTGCTGGCGGTGCCGCTCGCGATCGGCATCCTGATCGGACTGCTCAACGCTTTTCTTATCATCAAGGTCAAAATCCCCGATCTGCTGGCGACGCTGGCCGTCATGTACGTCATCGGAGGCATCCACCGCACGTACACCAAAGGCTACTCCGTCTATAACAACATGCAGATGACGGACGGCACCAAAGCCCCGGGCGTCTTCACCGAGTCGTTCCTGTGGATCGGCAAAGGCAAATGGCTGGGACTGCCCGTGCCGGTGCTGCTCATGGTCGCCGCCGTTGCGCTCGTCCACGTGCTGCTCAAGTACACCCGCTGGGGCAGGCAGCTGTACGTGACGGGCGGAAACCGCGAGGCCGCGCGCCTGTCGGGCATCCGGGTCGACCGGGTCCGGCTGCTCGCTTACGTCGCTTCCGGAGCGTTCGCCGCCGTCGGAGGCATCCTGTTCGCCGCGAGAACCGGAACGGGACAAATCGACGCCGGCGCCTCGCTTCTGATGGAAGCGGTGGCGGCTGTCTTCGTCGGCTACTCGGTGCTCGGGGCGGGCAAGCCGAACGTGATCGGCACGTTCTTCGGCGCCGTGCTTATCGGGGTGCTGCTGAACGGCCTCACGATGCTGAACATGCCGTATTACGCCTTCGACATCATCAAGGGAGGCGTTCTCATCCTGGCGTTGGCGGCGACGTTCGTCCACTTGAACCGGAGGAGAGCGTGACGGTGCTTTTTTCAAGGAAGGGCCTAGCCGCATGCGAAGGCCTGGATTCGACAATAAGAGACGCCGTTCCTCACTGGGAGGCCCGCCTGCAGGCGGGCTTCTTTTTTTTCAGGCGGGGCGCGGGTTTGCGTGTAATCTGTCAGCTCGTCGCGAAAAAAAAGTTCAACCAATAAAAAAAGGATTGAACTATTGTTACATAAAAAATAGAATGAATTTGTAACATCTTGGAAGCGCTTTATTATCAGAAAGGGGGTATGCCTGCTCAAAGCCGATAGAAGCTCGCGCAAGACAGCTGACCGAGTACGCTAAGCGATTCAGAAGGAACCTGCCATGCATTCTATTAAGGTAAGGAGTGTAGCTATGAACGTCTGGATAACCAAACGCGCCCGTCGGACCGTCTCGGCGGCCGCCGCCCTGGCGATGCTCTGGAGTCTGGCGCTCCCGGTACTGCCGGGCGGCACAGGCACGGCCCGCGCCGAATCGTCCGGCTTCACCGTCGTCCGCCAGGACGGCTACCCGGTCGCCCCCGGCGTCCAGCACCAGAGTTTGCTGCTAGAGGGCGGAGGCCATACCGAACGGGTAAACCGGATGGAGATCGATCCGTCCAATCCCGCAATCAAGCTGGAGGTCACCTCGCCCAAGGGCCGGGTCGTCGCCACCGATACCGTCCGTAACCAGGCCAAGCTGGTCGATGCCGAGAACTATCGGGCGGTCGGCGCGTTCAATATGGACTTTTACAATACCGATCCTACATACGCGGGCGCCCCGATCGGCCTGCAGATGACGCGCGGCGAGATCGTCACCGCGCCCGCCTCGTCCCGCTCGGTTCTCGCGATCCGGGAGGACGGCACCTACTTCTTCGAGGCTGCCGTTGCCATGACGGGGACCGCGGCTTCCGAAGGCAGAGGGACCGCCAAGCTGAGCGGCGTGAACCGTCCGTTCACAACCGGCATGACCAATCATCTTGTTCTATACAACGACAAATTCAGCGCCACGACCAAGTCGCAGGCAAGCGGCGTCGTGGAAGTCGTTGTCGCTCCCGACGGCGGCAGCTCCGCGATCCGGCCGGGCGTTCCGGCGACCGGAACGGTCGAGGCGGTTAACCAGGGCGGCAATTCCGCGATCCCGGCCGGCAAATGGGTGCTCGCGGCATCCGGCGCCCAGGCGGATTGGGCGAGAGCCCAGCTAACCGCCGGCAAGAAGGTGACGTTCGACGTCCAGTTCGACAAAGGAGTCGGCGATGCGTACCAGGCCGTCTCGGGAGGCGTCGTGATGTTGAAGGACGGTGCGGCGACGGCGGAAGCACTCGCCGACAACGACCGGCATCCCCGCACGTTCGTGGCCTCCAAGGCGGGCAAGCTGTACGTCTACACCTTTGACGGGCGCCAGCCGTCCTACTCCGACGGCGTGACGCTGCGCGAGGGCGCCATCTACCTGCAGGAGCAGGGCATGGAGGCGGCGATCAACGTCGACGGCGGCGGCTCGACCACCTATGCGGCGCGCCAGCCGGGCGACCAGTCGCTGACGGTGCTCAACTCGCCCTCCGACGGCTATGAGCGCTCGAACTCGAACTCGCTCGTCGTCGTCTCGACGGCTCCGGTCACCGCGCTTCACTCGCTCGTGCCGAGTCCGAAGGGACCGTTCAAGATAGCGGCGGGAAGCTCGGTCGTCTTCACGGCCAAGGGGCAGGACGTTTCCTATAACGGTGTGCCGGTCGATCCGGCGTCGCTCGTCTGGCAGGCGACCGCGGGAGCCGGCACGATGCAGCCGAACGGAACGTTCACCGCTTCGGCCTCCCCGGGCAGCGGGCAGGTGACGGTTGCAAGCGGCACGGTGACGGCCTCGGTCGAGGTCACCGTGGTAGACAGCGTCGCCCGCCTCGAGCTCTCGCCGACCGTCGCGGTCGTCAATCCCGGCCAGACGCAGCAGTTCCGGGTCCGGGGCTATGACGCAGGTGGAGGAGAGATTTATCTGTCTTCCGACAAGGTCGTCTGGTCTGCGGAAGGCGGCATCGGCACGATCGCGGCAGACGGCAAGCTGACGGCCGCAGGCACATCCGCTTCCGGGAAGGTAATCGCGGCATATAACGGTGTGCAAGCCGAAGCGAGCGTCAATGTCGGCAAGCCTCCGGTCGTGATCGAGGATTTTGAGGATTTGACGGATCTGTCCGCGAGTTCCATCGTCGTCGTACCCGGCTCGGTCAAGCTTGACCTGATGAGCCGGCCGAACCCGGTGCGCATCGGAGGCAAGGCCGTCAGGCTGAGCTATGACTTCACCGGCACGAGCGGCACCTCGGCCGCCTACTTGAACTTCAGCGAGAACGGAAAGGCAGGCCGCCTGATGGACGGCTATCCGACCAAGATCGGCCTCTGGGTCTACGGCGACGGCCAGAAGCATTGGCTGCGCGGTCAGATTCAGGACGGTAAGGGAGGGAAAACCCCGATCGACTTCACGGCGAGCGGAGGACTGAACTGGACCGGCTGGAAGCATGTGACGGCGGATATTCCGTCCGGTCTGACGCTTCCTCTGCAGGTGAATCAGATTTATGTCGTGGAGACGAGCAACGCGAACAAGAACGCGGGCGCCGTGATCTTCGACGAGCTGCGCTCGTTTTACGGCACGATCACCGAGGATCTGACAGGGCCGGTCTTCTCCGCGATGACACCGGAGCCGAACTCGCGGATCCGGGAAACGACTCCGGTGATCGGCGCGGTCGTCAAGGACAATGTGGCCGTCGACGCGAGCACGATCGAGATGAGGCTCGACAACGTACCGGTTGCCCACCAGTACGACGCGGCCACGGGGCAGCTGCGCTACACGCCGGCCCAGCCGCTTGCGGAGGGCACCCATCAGGTCGCCATCGAAGCGCTTGATACGTCGGGCAACCCGGCGCAGCCGCTCGGCCGCTGGAGCTTCACGATTAATAGCGGCAGCACCGCCGTGGCGCTCGAGCTCAGCGGGCTGTCCGAGATGACCGTCGGAAGCACGCTGCAGGCGGAGGCCGTCCAGGTGTTCGCGGACGGAACGCGCGCCAAGGTTGCGTCCGGAGTCCAGTTCGCGAGCAGCGATCCGGCTATCGCCGAAGTGAGCCCCTCCGGCCTCGTTACGGCCAAGAAAGCGGGACAGGCGACTATAACCGCCGCTTATGAAGGGCTTACCGCCTCGTATCTCCTGCAGGTCAAGCCGGGCTTTACCTCTCCCGTGCAGGAGAAGGTGATGGCGAAGAATACGGCGGCCGGTACGATCGAGCTTGAGCTCGCCGGCGCGCTCAAGCTGGCGGACGGCGTCGTCGTTGAGCAGACGGACGGCGGACGGACGATCCAGAAGACGCTGGCGGACGTGCACGTAGGGGCGTCTAACGCCACCTTCTATCCGAACGCAGCCGGCCAGGTTGCCAAGATCGTCCTGAACGGAGAGACGCCGTCCGACCGGATGCGTGTCGGCATCCGCCGCGACATCGGCAACATCGCGGACGAAACGACGTTCGGCCATCCGTCCGTAGGCGTTCAGTCCGCCCGCGGCTTCCGCGTGCTCGACAAGAAGGCCGGCCGGTCGTTCGACATCGCCGCAGGCAAGCTGGTGACCTTCACGCCGAGCGGCGGACAGATCGTCGTCGCGGAAGCGGGGACGGAGCTGTACCGCACCGCCAACCGGCTGTACGCGGAGCAGACATCGCCGGACGGCTCGCTTCTCCAGATTTCCACCATCAAGCGGGCGCAGGGCATTCCTTCCTACCGCGGGTCGCTTGAGCTGACGCTCAGCGAGACGCCCGGGCAGCTGAAGGTCATTAATGACGTAACGCTTGAGCAATATCTGTACCAGGTGGTGCCGAGCGAGATGCCGGCTAGCTTCGGCAAGGAAGCGCTCAAGGCGCAGGCGGTCGCGGCGCGTACCTACGCGCTGGCGGATTATTTCAGCGGCCGGTACGCGGAACGCGGCTTCCATATCGACGACAGCACCGCCAGCCAGGTGTACAACAACAGCGCCGAGAACGAGCTGACGACGCAGGCGGTGAACGAAACGGCCGGCCTGATCATGAAGAGCGGCGGCCAGCTGGTCGACGCGCGCTATTACTCGACGTCGGGCGGCTACGGGGCCTCCAAACACGAGGTCTGGTCCGACGCGAACGCGACGACTTTCCCGGGCACGCCTCTGCCGTATCTGACGGCACGCAGCTATACGTACGATCCGGCGGATCGGAACCGGATGTTCGAGGTCGATCCGCATGATGAGCAGGCGCTGAATGCTTTCTACAAAACATTGTCCTATACGGGCTACGATTCGGAGTCGCTCTACTTCCGGTGGAAGGTGGGCCTCACCCGCCAGGAGCTGGAGACAACGATCAACAAAAACCTCGGCGACCGGTACAAATCCGATCCGGCCTTCATCCTGACGAAGCAGCCGGACGGCAGCTACGCCAGCAAGCCGATTCCGGCGGAAGGCATCGGCACGCTGCTTAATCTGTCGGTGGCCAAACGCGGAGCCGGAGGCAACATCATGGAGCTCGTGGTCGAGGGCACGAGCGGCACCTACAAAATCATCAAGGAATACAACATTCGGTTCACCATCCGGCCGAGCAGCACTTACACGGGCGGAGGGGACATTCTTGCCTACCGGGCGAAGGGCGGCAGCACGACTTACGATCCGGCAGGCACGCTGAAGAATCCGAGCATTCTCTACTCCGCTTTCTTTACGTTCGATCTGGCCAAGGACGAGAGCGGGGCGCTGACAGGCGTTACGTTTTACGGCGGCGGCAACGGACACGGCGTCGGCATGAGCCAATACGGCGCTTCCGCGCTCGGAGGCGAGGGCTGGAAGTTCGACCAGATTCTGAACGCCTATTACAGCGGGATGCAGCTGACGTCTCTGGCGGGCCAGCCGTACGAGATCGTGGCGCTTGAACTCGGCGGGCTCAGCTCGATGAAGCCGGGAGAAACCCAGCAGGCACAGGTAACGGCGCGGTACAACGACGGAACGAGCGTCGTCTGGACGGCGGGCGTCTCTTACGCCAGCAGCAATCCGGCGGTTGCGAGCGTGACGCCGGGCGGCAAGGTGACGGCGGTGGGATTCGGCGAAGCCGAGATTACCGCGGCTTACGGTCCCCATGTGGCCGTGTATCGGCTCCAGGTAGGCTCCGACGCGACTGCACTCGAGCTCGGTGGACTGTCGCCTATGGCGCCTGGAGAGACCCGGCAGGCAATGGTGACGGCGGTTTACTCCGATGGCACCAGGAAGCCGGTTACCCAGGGAATCGTGTTCGTCAGCAGCGATTCGCAAGTTGCCGAGGTATCGGCGGATGGGGCCGTCCGGGCGATCAAGCCTGGACAGACGGTAATCACAGCGGCATGGAGCGGCTTGACGGCCTCCTACACGCTTGCTGTCAACGCCCAATCGAACGGCCTCGAGCTGTCCGGCCTTGAGCCGATGAAGCCGGGCGAGAGCCGGCAGACGGTCGTCTCGGCGGTCTATGCCGACGGTTCGCGTGTTCCGGTGACGGACCGGAGTGCATTTGCCAGCAGCAATCCGCAAGTGGCGACCGTCAGCGAGACCGGACTCGTGCAGGCGCTGGCGCCTGGCCAAACCGTCATAACCGCTTCGTGGCAGGGCATGACGGCGACCTACACGCTTGAGGTTACGGCTCAACCCAAAGTGATGACCGGCCTCCAGCTGACCGGACCAGGACCGATGAAGGCCGGCGATCGGCGGCAGCTGACCGCCACGGCGCTGTATTCGGACGGCTCTTCGCAGCAGGTGACAAGCGGCGTCCAGTACGTAAGTCAGAACCCGCTTGTGGCGAGTGTGGGACCGAACGGTCAGGTAACGGCGCTCAGCAAGGGCGATGCAGTTATCGTGGCGAGCTACAACGGCTTCACGGCCAACTATGAGGTGAAGGTAACCGCCTCCGTCACTAAGCTCCAGCTCGAGAAGCTGAAGCCGATGTGGGCGGGCGATACGACGCAGGTGAAGGTGACGGCGGAGTATTCCGACGGGACCAAAGCGGACGTCACTTCACTGGCGACCTACGTCAGCTCCAACCCGGAAGCGGCCACTGTGGACGCAACGGGCAAAGTGACGGCCGTTGAAAAAGGCAGTACGACGATTACCGCCTCATTCGGTCTGCGGGACGACAGCGAGAAGCTCGTCGTAACCAAAGCGCCGCCAGGACACAACAAATAACAATCCTCAATTGGAAGCAGGGACGCCCCGGCCGCATGCGCGGACGGCGGCGTCTTTTTGCGAGGGAGAGGAAGCGGCTCTCCGGGCCGGACGGCTGCCCTTGCCAAAGAAAGGGATAAAGGTCTGTGCCTGTGTTCCCTTTTCACTGCTCTCCGCAAACGTTACAATAGAAGACGAAGAACCCAAACTGGTGTTTGTCTCAGGAGGCCCCTATGAAGATACTGCAAGCATTGTTTTTTCCCCCGGAGCAGCCCGGCGGCGTCTCGTCCATGGTTCCGTACATGACCGAGCGGTTCGTCAAGAAGGGCTGGGAGATGGAGCTGTTCTCGCTGCCCAAGCGAGTCCGCGGCAAAGGCGAGGAGCCGGTCTCATTCTCCACCTTCGATTGGGAAGCCTACGCGGGCCACGCCGTCGTCGATAAATATATCCAAACCTACCGGGACTACGTCTGGTGGACGCGCATGCGCCTCAAACGGCGGTCCTACGATCTTATCCATGCCCATCACCCGATTCCGGCGCTTGTCATGAAGCAGCTGTTCCCGGACACGCCGGTCGTCCTGACCGTGCACTCGAGCTACGAGCGTGAGCTTATCTTGAACGGCCGGATTCGGGAGGACGGACCCGAGCACCGGTTCCTTACCTCGATCTACCGGGAGCTTGAGGACAGAGTCAACCAGATCCTGACGGTATCCCGCTCGTTCAAGTCCTACTTGAGCGAATACGTGCAGGACCCCGAGCGGATCGGCGTCATGCCGAACGGGTTCGACGAGAAGCGGTTCCGGCCTTCTCCTCACGAGAACGAGACGACGCAGCTCATTACCGTCTGCCGTCTGGTGCCGGCCAAAGGACTGGATACACTGCTTCGCGCCTGCGCCCAGCTCAAGGAGAAAGGGCTTCCCTTCGTGCTCCATATGATCGGCGACGGGCCGACGCGCACGGAGCTGGAGGAGCTGGCCGTCCAGCTCGGCATTTACGAGGAAACGATCTTCTACGGCTACATGCTGCATCCCGAGGAGTTCATGCCGTTCTTCGACGTGTTCGTGCTGCCTTCCCGCGCCGAAGCGTTCGGCTCGGTATTCGCCGAGGCGGCTCTCTGCCAGCTGGCGCTTGTCGGCACGAATGTCGGCGGCATCTCGGAGCAGATCGAGAACGGCCGCAACGGCCTGCTCGTCCCGCCGGACGACGCGGCGGCACTCGCCGCGGCGCTTGAGAAGCTGATCGCCGATCCGACGTACCGGTACCAGCTTGCCCGCTCCGCGAGGGAGAAGGCGAAGAAGACGTATTCGCTCAACCGGGTCATCGTCCAGCTGACCCAATTGTACGAGAGCTACGCCCGGATGGAGGGCGGCGAACGTCGGATCAAATAGCGGCGGACCCGGCGGGGGACCCGTCCTGTCCGCCGGCAGGAGAAAGCCCGCAGCCTGTCCGGAAGAGGGCGGACCGGGCTTCTTTTGCCATGCCCAGGAAGAGCAGGAGGGAAGAATAGGAGAGGAGGAAGACGGATGGTGCCGTTTAAATTCGTGCATGCGGCGGACCTGCATCTGGACAGCCCGTTCCAGGGACTGGCGGGACTGCCGGCCGCCGTGCGGGCGTGTCTCAAGCAGTCCACATTCGAGGCGCTCGGCAACCTGGTCGAGCTGGCGATTCGGGAACGCGTCGACTTCGTTCTCGTGGCGGGGGATGTCTACGATCTGGCAGACCGCTCGCTGCGCGCGCAGCTCCGGTTCCAAAAAGCGGCGCTGCGGCTGCAGGAGGCAGGCATTGCGCTCTATCTCGTGCACGGGAACCACGATCCGGCCGACGGACGGGCGGCCCGGCTGCAGTGGCCAGACAATGTAACCGTGTTCGGAACCGACCGAGTGGAGACAGTGAACGTCCTGCTGAGGGATGGCCGGCGCGCTGCGCAGCTGCACGGCATTTCGTATCCAACTGCCGCGGTTACGGACAATTATGCCAAGCGCTTCCCGGTTCCGGCGGACCGCAGCTGCTACCAGATCGGGCTGCTGCATACGAACGTGGAAGGCGAAGAAGGCCACGCCAATTATGCGCCCTGCACCCGGCAGGATCTTGAGCGGGCCGGGATGAACTACTGGGCGCTTGGCCACGTCCATACGAGGCGGACGCTCGGGGAAGCGCCCTGGATCGTCTATCCGGGCAACGCACAGGGCAGGAGTATCCGCGAGACGGGGGCCAAGGGCTGCTATGTCGTGGAGGTGGCCGAAGACGGCCAGGCCGCACTCACCTTCCATGCCGTGGACGCGGTCCGCTGGGAACGGCTCGCGGTCGACATCGAACGGCTGCAAACGGAGGAGGAGCTCCGGGAAGCGGTCCGGCAGGCGATGGAGCAGGCGCGGGCCGCTGCGGATGGCCGCCCTGTCGTCGTCCGGCTCGAGCTGACGGGACGTGGTCCGCTGCATCCGGTGCTGCAGCGGGGCCATGCTCTTAAGGAGCTGCTGGAGGAGCTCCGTGAAGGCGAGGTGCCGTCTGCCGCGGGCGACGGCTGGACGGAAGAGGGCCCGGCGGGACCGTTCGTCTGGCTGGAATCCGTTCGGGTACGGACGGGCGTGCCGGCCGATCTTGCCCGGCTGGCTGCGGAAGACAGCTTTGCGGGGGACCTCGTCCGGCTGGCCGATTCGCTGCTGGATGACGAGGAAGCGTTCGAGGCGTTCTGCCGCGAGGCGCTCGCTCCGCTCGGGCAGCAAAGCAAGCTGGCGGGGCTGCTCGGCGAGCTTCCGGGAGAAGAGAGGGCGGGCTGGCTTCGCGCGGCGCGGGAGATGGCGCTGGACAGTCTGCTGGACGAGGAGGGGACGGCATGAGAATCGAAGAAATCCGAATCGACGGCTTCGGAATCCACGCTGGCCGGACACTGGCGCCCGCAGCCGGCCTAACGGTGCTGTACGGCGCCAACGAGGCGGGCAAAAGCACGCTGATGGCGTTCGTGCGCGCCGTCCTCTTCGGATTTCCGTCCCGGGCCCAGACGGAGTCTCGCTACGAGCCGGAGAAGGGAGGCCTTCACGGCGGCAGCCTGCTTATTCGGACGAGTGACGGCAGCCGGGTCCGCATCGAGCGGACGGACGACGGACGGGGCCCAAGCGGAGGCCGGCTGGCCGTAACGCGGGAGGACGGCTCCCGCGCGGGTGAGGAAGAGCTCGTCCGGCTCCTCGGCGGCATGTCCGGAGAGCTGTTTCGCAGCCTGTTCGCGTTCAGCCTGACGGAGCTGCAGGAGATCCGCACGCTGCAGGCTGACGAGCTGAGCGGCTATCTGTACGGCGCGGGATTCGGCGCTCAGGCACGGCTCATCGCGGAGGCGGAGCGCCGGGCCGCTCAGGAAGCGGACGCGCTGTACAAGCCCCGGGGCAAAAACCAGGAGATGGCCCGGCGGCTCCGTGAGCTGGAACAGGCGGAGGCGGAGCTTAGGCGCAGCAAGGAGCAGGCCGGACGGTATAATCGGATCGCGGCCGAGCGGCGCGAGACGGAAGCCGAGATTGCCCGGCTCGACGAGCGGCTCCGGCAAGCCCGGCGCGAAGCGGCACTGCTGAGCGGAGCGCTCCAGGCGCGGGAGGCCTGGCTGCAGCGGAGGACGATCCGGGACGAGCTGGAGTCGCTTGCGCCGGCTTCTGCCGTGCCGTACGGTGCGGCAGAACGGCTGGAGCGGCTGCTTGAGGCCCGCCGGCACGAGAATGCCGCCGCCGCCCGTCTGAAGTCCCGGCTGGAGCAGCTGGACGAGGAGCTGGATCGGCTTCGTCCCGAGCTGGGGACACCCGAGGATCGGGAGGAGCTGGCCGCCCTGACGGAGGAGCTGCCCGGCTACCGGGCGGGGAGACGGGCTCTGGCCGAGCTGGATGCCGAGCTCGGCCAGTTGCGCCGGCGGATCGACGCCGAGCTGCGGCGGATCGGGCCGGCCTGGACGGACGCCGTGCTGGACCGCCAGCCGGTCACCGTCGCCCGCAAGGAGGAGCTGCGCGGGCGACGCGAGCGGCTTGACCTGGCGGTGCGCACCGTCCAGCAGGCGGAAGCCGAGCTGGCCCTGCTCCGGCAGGCGGAAGCGGAGGCCCGCGAGCGGCTGGGCCAGCGCGAGAGCGAGTGCGACGCGTTCGCCGCCGCCTTCCGGCTCCGCTTCGGCGAGCCGGACAGCCCCGCTCCCGCTTCGCTCCACGCCGAGGCGCTCGCCGGGCTGCGCCGCGGCCTGCGGCAGCTGGAGCAGCTGGAGGTCGAGAGGCGGCACGCGGAGCGCCGCGAGCAGGACCACCTGCTCCAGCTCGACCGCGACGCCGCGGCGGCTCCGCCCGCCGCTGCTTCCGCCGGCGCCCTCGGCCCGCTCGCGTGGCTGTCCGCGTGCCTCGCCGTGGCGGTGCCCGCGCTGCTCGCCGCCGCGGGCCGGCCGTGGCTCGCGCTCGGCGGCCTGGTCGCGACCGGCGCCTTCAGCGCGTACGCCTTCGCGCTGCGGCACCGGCTCGCGCCGGTACCGCCTACGCTGGCCCGAGCCCGGCCGGCCAGCGAAGGCCTGGCCGCGCTGCGCGGCGAGCGCGAGCGGCTCGAGCGGCACGAGGCGGCGCTCGCGGATGACCTCCGCGCGAGGCTCGGCTCGGCGCTTGCGGCGGCGCCCGAGGCCGCAGCCGCCGGCGCTGGGCACCCGCCGCTCGCGGAGATGGCGCTCCGGGCGGACGCCGGCGGCGCGGACCGTTCCGCCGCCGCGCTCGGCACCGAGGCCGCGGAGCTGCTCGTGCAGCTCGAGCGATGGGCCGGCGAGCGCCACGAAGCCGAGCGCGAGCTGAGCCGTCGGCGCGAGGCGGCCGCCGAGGCCGACGCGGAGGCGCTGCGGCGGGCCGCGCGGCTTCGCGAAGGCGAGGAGCGGCTCCGGCGCGCGCAGGAGGCGGCCGCCGAGGACCGGTCGGCGTGGGAGCGCTGGCTGGCGGCGGGCGAACTGCCGGCCGGGCTGTCGCCGGAGACGGCGGCGGAGCTGCTCGCACTCGCGGAGCAGACCGCCCAGCGGCTGCAGGATGGCCGCGAGCTGCAGCGGCGGCGCGAGGGGGAGCGGGACCGCCTCCGCCGGTTCGAGGCGGCAGCGGAGCGGCTGCTCGGCGAGGCGGCGGGCCGTGAGCCGGAGCGGGCGCTCGCCGATTGGCGTGAGCGGCAGACGCACGCCGAGCGGCAGCTGGCGGAGCGCGAGCGTCTGCTCGCGGAGCGCGCCGAGACGGAGCAGGCGGCCCGGGCGGCCGAGGCGGAGCGGACCGCGACGGAGCGGGAGCTCGAGGCGCTGTGGGCGTCCGCGGATGCGCCCGACGAGGCGGCCTTCCGCGAGCGGCTGCGCGCCCACGAGCGGCGGGAGGAGCTGCAGCGCATGCTCCGCGAGCTCGACGACCGGCTGGCGCTCGCTTTCGCGGCGGCCGGGGAGACCGAGCGGGAGCGGTGCGAGCAGCGGCTCGCGGCCGCCGCGCCGGAGGAGCTCGAGGCGGAGCTGGACGCGCTGCGCCGGACCGTGGAGGAGAGCGAGCGCGAGGCTGACCGGCTCCGCGACGTGCGTGGCCGGCTCGGCCACGAGCTGGACAAGCTGGAGGACGGCGCGGAGCACGCGGACCGGCTGTTCCGGCTCGAGGAGCAGCGGGCCGAGCTCAAGGAGCTGATCGGGCGCTGGGCGACCCTCGCCCTCTGCTCCCGCCTGTTTAAGGAAACGCGGGAGCGGTACGAGAAGGAACGGCAGCCAGGCGTTCTTCGCCGAGCCTCGGTCTATTTTGAAAGGATGACGGACGGCCGCTACCGGAGCGTGTCCGCGCCGCTTGGCGAAAAGAGGCTGCAGGCGGAGCGCGCCTCGGACGGCCGGTGGCTGGATTCGTCCCGGCTGAGCAGGGGGACGGCCGAGCAGCTGTACCTGGCGATGCGGTTCGCGCTCGCGGAGGAATACGCCCGCAAGGCTCCGCTGCCGCTTATCATGGACGACATCCTCGTCAACTTCGATGCGCTGCGGATGCGCCGCACGATGGCGATGCTCGGGGAGCTGGCATCCCGCCACCAAATTCTGCTGTTCACCTGCCATGCCCATATGGCCGAGGCGGCGCGGGAGCTGGTCCCGGACAGCCGGGTTCTGACCCTGTAGCCGGGTGCGGCTTGGAAACTACAGACGGCTTCTACTCCGATCGGAGAAGAAGCCGTCTATTTGTTGTGTGGTTGATCACCGTCACATGACGCGGAGCACCGCACGCTAGGGAGCGTCGCCCGGCGCGGTGTGACTTATCTTAGTTATCATGAACGTTGACAAGATGTTAATAGTTTGGAAGGGATTGGTAATCATTGATAGAATAAAGATGAAGAGGATCAGATATTAAAGTTGTACACATAAGGAGATAAAACTATGGCAAAAAACAAATTGCTAAGAATGGACAATGTGGGCATCGTTGTAGAATCCCTTGATGACGCAATCTCCTTCTTCGAGGAGATTGGCTTGAAGCTCGAAGGGCGAGCTACTGTCGAAGGGGAATGGGCTGGTCGCGTAACCGGGCTGGGTTCACAATGCGTAGAGATTGCTATGATGGTTACCCCAGATGGCCACAGCCGACTCGAACTTTCGCGATTTCTCACCCCACAACCTATATCAGATCATCGAACTGCTCCTGTAAATGCCCTCGGTTATCTACGTGTCATGTTCACCGTGGAAGACATTGACGAACTGGTATCCAGACTCACTAAGCATGGTGCTCAGCTCGTTGGCGAAGTGGTTCAGTACGAGGACTCGTATCGACTCTGCTATATTCGTGGACATGAAGGACTTCTAATCGGTTTGGCGGAACAACTCGGTAATAAATAAGTGACGTTTAAAAGAAGACTTAATCTCAATAAGCCGCCTCTTCAACGAGGCGGTTTTCTTATCGTAAAAATCAACATCAGATTTAATATAGTCATGGGAAAAATGCCCCGTTTGCGGGGCCGGCCCTTGGCGGCCGGAAGGCGGCCCGGCCAAGAGGGATCAGACAGGGGAGGAAACGAGGTGTTCCCGGACCTCTCGCTCGTACCGGTTCGCCTTCCAGCCTTTCCCGATCGTTTGGCCGCGATAGGTGAAGCCGGCACGCGGATAGTAGCGGTTAAGGCCTTCGTTGTCACCCATGCAATCGAGCCTGAGCAGCCGCTTTCCCATCCGGCGGCATTCCGCCTCGGCCCAATCGAGCAGCAGCTCTCCCAAGCCTTGGCCCTCCCATGTCCGGCGGACGATGAGCTTGTGCAGATAAGCGGCGGACGCTTCGGGGTCGGGCCAGATCGACCGGTCGAACGGCTCGGGGTCGGGATACAGGATCACCATCCCGGCGACGGCGCCCGTCGCCTTCTCTTCGAGCAGATGGACATAGCCGCGCTCGACGTCGGGCGTCCAGTTCTCCCGGCACTCGAGCGGCCAATGGACCGGAGAGCGCGAAGCCTGCCAGCGGGCGGCTTCCTCGTACAGCTCGGTGAGCAGCGGCAGCTGGGTGGCACCGGCGGGGACGATGCGCCATGGGGAATCGGATTGAGGAACGTTCATGCTTGTAGGAAGCCTCCTTGTTGGCGTGTAGTTAGTTCTTCCGCAGGAAAGTGGAATCGAGATAATTGGCAAGATAAAGGGCATTGGCCGGATTCAGACTCGGGAGCTTGTCCCAGTCGAAAAACCGAAGCTCGTGCGCTTCCGTCTGATCGTTAACCAATTCTCCTTCATAGTCCTTGGCATAATAAAGAGCCGTCACCGAGTAGAGCTCGTCGCCGTTTCTGAGCTTCACATACAGCTCCGGACCGGAAAAGAGCTCCAGCAAGGTCATCTGTTTTAAGGTTAGTCCGGTTTCCTCGTATACTTCTCTGGCCGCCGTTTCCTCCAGTGTTTCCCCCGGCTCCATGAGCCCGCCGGGCAATCCCCAGTTTCCGTCCTTGCGGTGCTGCAGCAGGATTTGGCGCTTCTCATTCTGGAGGATCGCCACAGCCCCAACGAGAATCAGAGGTCTTGTTCCAACTAACGCACGCAGTTGCTGCACATACTCGCTCACTCGTCACCTCCATCTAGTTTGGCGTCCCTCAACTCTCAATGCCCTTGCTGGATAAAAACAGCAGGCACTTCTCCGTGGACCGGTCGATGTATTCCGCAATTTCGCTGTTATCGTTGCGGAAGAGCTCCAGCTCCTCATTCATGAGCTCTTCATCCATGACAAAGTCCTGCTGCAGGCAAGTAAGCAGGGCAGGCAAGTAGTCAGCGTCATAGCCTTCCAGATTTACCTCAGGCAGCTCGTGGGAAAGAAGCTTCAGCTCATATTGCTTGATGAGCCGTCCGTTTAGTCTCCGGAAATCCCGATAGGCGGTCTGTAGGTACTCCTTCATTTGCTCCGGCGGTCCGGGCTCTACGATCTCGTAGTAAAGCTCCAGCCAAACGACATCCGACAGCAAATGGCACAAGTACCCGAGATAGAAGGGCTCCTGGATCACTTCTTTGTATGTATCGTAGAACCGGTTATAGTTGATGTATCCATTGCCGGCTGCGTCCCGGTCCTTGAAATGGGTGACGCCTTTTGGGACATTCATCAGGCCATGGATATCGGGAGCGATCCCGCCTAGCAGAAAGGCGGGTTTGTTGTCGATTCCGAGCCGATCGGCTAATTGGGAAGCAATGCAGTAATGCATAATTCTGGAGCCCACGATCATCCCTCCTGGTTTCAAACGATTTGAAGCGGTCTTACGGCCTTCCATTCCTTTATTCCTCTAGAGGACCGTTTATTCCCGGTTCGGCAGAACCCCTTCAGGAAGAGTGAAAGTCGCGGTACCAGCTTGGCTCCAGCCGCTCAAAATAGGCGTGTTCCTCCAAGATGGTCATGAGGCGTTCCACTTCTAACTCCACTCGGTCGGGAGTATGCCGAATCGACCAGACGAGAACGGAGAAGACGCCCATGGCGGCATAAAGGGAGTAGAGTCTCCAAAAGAGGTCCGTTAGCTGGCCGTTCTCGAAATAGCCGGCAAGCTGACCGGCCGAGAAGGGGACGCTTGCTTCCTTGTTAAGCAGCGTTAACTTGTGAAAATCGTGAAGGGGGTCTCCCCAGTCCGCATTGTTGAAATCAATGACCCCGCTGTAGCTTCCGTCCTTTAGGATTAGATTCGCTAGATGGAAGTCGTCGTGCTGAAACAGATTGGGGCGGTCGGCCATCCACTTCTGGTTTTCCTCAATAAAGGCTAGAATTTTATGGTCATCTTCTAGTCTTATTCCACAATCTTTGTAAGCCTCGAGATAACGAGTATGCTTGCTGCTTGCTCTTATGTGCCATGGCGCAACCGAAGAGGGCGCCTGCAGCCTGTGCATTCTGGCAAGGTCTCTCCCTGCATCAACACCAATTTGGAATTGAGTTTGTTCGGGATAACGTCCGATCGCCTCCTCGGCATCTTCTCCATCTATGTAAGACAGCAGCTGGTAGCAAATGCCCAGCTCCTCCACTTTTCCTACTTCGATCGGTAGAGGGGAACGGACTTGGTATTGCTGAAGATCCATGAGAATGCGATGGAGAGAGTTTTTTCTTTCATACTGACCGATAGGGGCCGTTCGCAGCAAATAGCGGATTCCATGGCCTTGGTCGATGATGTACTTCTTGTCTATGGGAGACAATCCCTTCTTCACTTCTGTACTTGCATGGGCCGTCCTGAGGGAAGGGATCCGCTCCTGTAAGCTTTCCAAGCTTATCTCATCCCTCATCTATCTCCCTCGCTTCTCTAGTACCGTCCAGTCGTCGAGCCGTTTGGTTTCGAGCGATAGCTGTCCGGTCTTTAGCCACTCTACGGCTTGAACGACTAGAGGAGAGGCGTTCTCTTCCTGGAGGTCATAGATGGATACCCATCTTGCCCCTAACGAATCCTGCCTTTCGAAGACATGGGGAGGCTTGATGGTCATTCCGGGCAGTGGATGGACCGAATAAAAAACAGCGACATGATGGATATGGGAGGTGCCTCTCTGCGGCAGCTCATAGGGAATGAGATAATCACAAACCCCGATATTCCGCTTAACCTCCACCTGAAGCCCCGTTTCCTCCAGAAATTCTCGCTCAATCGTTTGGATTAAGGATTCATCGGCTTCCACCGTTCCACCCGGAAGGTCATATCGCCCGATGTAGGGGCCGTTTCCCTTCTCGATGACAAGAAGCTTCTCCTCCTCGGCACAGATTCCATAAGCACCGAAATGGCGGTGCCAAGACTCCCTCTTTCTCATACACATCCTATCCTTTCCCCGCAGGCAAATACACGGCAAATGTCGTCCCTTGATCCGGCTCGCTCTTGACACGGATGAACCCGCCATGGGCTCTAACCAGATGATGCGCGATCGATAAACCAAGCCCCGTTCCGCCTGAGTGCCTCGAACGGCCTTTTCCACCCGATAAAACCGGTCGAATAGGTGGGTTAGCTCTTCGGCCGGAATCCCGATGCCGGTGTCTATGACGGAGACGCAGGTATAGGCTTCATTCCGCTCGAGCACCTTGTCTTCCATCACTACCGCTATCTTTCCGCCTTCCGGCGTGTAGCGGATGGCATTCGTCAGCAAATTGATAAACACCTGCGTGATCCGTCTCGCGTCGGCGATTATCATGACGGGCCTCGTGTTTGAATGAAAGCTGATGTCCAGCCGCTTCTCCTCCGCCTCCATTTTCCCATCTTCCACGACTTGTTCCAGTCTTGCCGACAGATCGAGATGCTTGCAGTCCATTGCCAAACGACCCGATTCCGCGAGCGACAAGACATGAAGATCTTCCACCAGCAGGCCTAAGCGAATCACTTCGTCATGGAGGCGAAGCAGCAACTCCGGAGAGGCGTACGAGCCGGCCTGCTGAGCATTTTCCAATTTAAGCTGCATGATGGACAGCGGCGTTCGAAGCTCATGCGCGACATCGGCCACCAACCGTTTGCGGGCGTCCTCCGCTTCCCGGAGGCGAAGCGTCATATCGTTGAACGTCTGGATGACTCTGCCGTATTCGTCTTTGGACGGCACGGGTACGTTCACGTCCAGATCCCCCTGTCCGACGCGCTCGATAGCGGCGACGAGCTTTCTTAACGGGACTGTCAGCATCCGCGAAATCCATAAGCTGACGCCAAGTCCGATGACTATGAAAAAAAACAAATTTTCAAGCCCGAATGTTTGCATCCTGCTTGAAACGTAACTCTTCAAAATCTCGATTTGTTCTCCGGGCGATGCGTTCAAATACGACGCACTTAGTTCTTCCCTGCTAAATTGATCGAATAGAGACTCCATGTAAACCTGTTTGGTTACGGTGTGAGCGCCGCCGATGATCAGAACGAGTAGTCCCATGAAGACAAATATCTTGTGGCGTACCGTCCATGTCATGATGGTTCACCGAATCGGTAACCGAACCCGTATACCGTTTGAATATACCGAGGGGTGGCCGGATCGTCTTCCAGCTTGCGGCGAAGATTCCGGATATGGGAATCCATCGTTCTTTCGTACCCCATGTAGCCGTCCTCAAGGGCGGCCCTCAATAACTGCAGGCGGCTGAATACGATTCCGGGACGCGCCGCCAATGTGTACAATAGTTTGAATTCCGTCGGGGTCAGCTGGATCTCCTGGCCGTCCTTGAATACCTGGCATTTGGCTTCGGAAATGGTCAGGTTGTCTCTCTCCAGCAATAACAGTTTCTCTTCCGGACCACGCAGGCGGCGAAGCAAAGCCCGGATGCGCGAGGAGAGCTCACGCAAGCTGAACGGCTTTGTCAAATAATCGTCCGCACCGATTTCCAGACCGACGATTTTATCCGACTCCTCCGACCGAGCCGTGACCATAATAATCCCGCAATTCGAAGTTTGCCTGATTTCACGGCATACGTCGATGCCGCTCTTCCCGGGGAGCATCCAATCGAGCACAACGAGATCGGGCCGTTCCGACCGGGCGATCGCGAGAGCTTCCATGCCGGTACGGGCGGTCAATACCCGAAACCCTTCACGCTGCAGATAGGTTTGCATCTCCTCCAGCATGTCCGGCTCGTCCTCTACAAGCAGCAATTTCGGTTCCATTCGATCCCTCTTTTCCGATATGTCTGCTTCGGGTGCGAGAATCCACCACTTACCGAGAAGTATACCGTGATGGAACTGGTTCTTGAACCCATTCACACAAAAAGAGAGAGATCTGCATAAGTTCTCGACATTTATCCATTAAACTGACGGTGAAACGAGAATATAGCCGTGAAGAACAAGGAGGATACAAAGATGAGCAATCTTTCCGTAAACCGCAGCGAACCGGAAGCCGGGGATCGCGCAGGGGGAGCCCCCCAATTTTCACCGCTCGTGGTTAGAGCGCGCTTGGTGTTTAAGGCGGCCGTAAGGATCTTTGCGATCGGCATTTTCATCCAGGTGTTTCTTGCCGGTCTCGCCCTGTTTTGGAATTCGGCCCAGTGGGCCAGCCATACTGGCTTTGCCAGGCTGCTGGTTCTTGTTTCCATCCTGATTCTCGTGCTTTCGTTCATCGCCCGGCTGCCGCGTTCTGTTCGAATGCGAAGTGCGGGGTTGCTCGGGATCATCGTATTGCTGGCGGTCAGCGTCAAATTCCCGTCCGGAATGGGATACGTATCTGCTCTTCATCCGGTATTCGCTCTGCTGTTGTTTATGGGAACGGTGTCTCTCGCCCGGAAGACCGATGCCCTCGACAAAGGAAACTAGTAATCATTTGCTGAGCATGGAGGCTGGTTTGCGTGTGACTCCCATCTTCCACGTGGATGGTATGGAAAGAGGTCACTCTATTCTAGCGGTCTATCTACTTGTCTTGCTATTCCTAATCGTGTCTGGCGTATCGCTGCATCTGGTTGCGCATGATTATGAGAACAGATCGGATTGGTTTCGCATCCTTGTCCTTGTTCTGTATGGGATGTCCGGCATTCTTGCCCTCCTTTTGTTTCTTCCAAACGAATAACCAATAGCAACCAATGAGCCGCCAAACAAATGAGAACAAAACCAACAAAACGGAGTGATGAACAGATGAGAACGAAGCTGATTTCCTTCTTCATTCTTTGTGCATGTCTGCTTCTGCCGGTTATAGCCTATGCAGAAGCGGCCGACGGGACGGTCGGATACGGATTTACCCCCGGGCGAAGCTGGTCCACGATAGACGCGGGGGTGGGGCTGCTCAGCGCGATTCTCGCCTGGCTGTCTCTATCCCGCTCCGCAGGTCGGTTCGGTACCGGCAGCGGGAGACGCGGGGCCGTTGTGGCCATGGTGGTGGGGCTGATCGTCATCGTCTACGCCGGGGTGCATGTGACCATATTTCCCGGTGGTCCCGGAACCGGTGACGGGCGGGTCGGGGCCTACTTAGCCGTTGTGCTTGGGCTGACCAGCATGGTCCTCGCGGGGATCACGCTGAGCCGCTCCCGCCGCCGCGCCGGGTGACCCGGCCATGTGACATGTGTTGCGGTTCCTGTCCTTCCTGAGCGTGTTCGGATGGACAGCTTCCCGGAAAACTAACGAGAAAAGGGGTGGGACGATGAGAACGATGAGAATGATAGCAATCATTTTGTGCGGTCTGTTCATTCTCCCCCTATTCAGTTCGGCGCAAAGGGATCTAAGCATGCAAGCGGAGCGATCCGGACCTTCGGATTTCTCCGACGTGGATGCGTATATTGCTCGTGAGATGAAGCGGCAGCGTCTTCCGGGGCTGGCTCTGGCGATTGTCCAGGGGGATCGCGTTCTTTATCTGAAGGGATATGGGCAAGCCGATTCATCGGGGCGACCAGTCACCCCGCAAACCCCGTTCGGATTAGGTTCCATCGGCAAGTCGATTACGGCTATCGCCGTTCTGCAGCTGGCCGAAGCGGGAAACATTGACTTGGATGCGCCTATCCAGCGCTATCTCCCTACCGAATTTAGCGGTGCAGCGTCCATTACGGTCCGTCAGCTGCTTAACCAAACAAGCGGGTTCTCTCAAATTGCAACGTTTAGCAGCTCGCTGTCCAGTGCAGGCGGTCAAGAGCAGGATGCACTTGAGAAAAACGCCATGTCTTATGCGGAAAGGTTTTTAAACGAGCCCAATACCAAAACGGAACATCCGTACCGATATTCGAACGCAAATTATGTGCTGCTCGGCTATATTGTGCAGCAAGTATCCGGCCAGTCCTACGGCGACTATGTGAAGGAGCATATTTTCGGACCTCTGTCCATGCGGGATAGCTTCCTTACGCATGAGGAAGCGGCGGCGCACGGACTGGCTGAGCCCCACCGCCGGATCTTCGGCTACAACGCACCTTACGATGGCCCTTATGTTTATATTGCAGGGGATTTGCCGGCGGGCTACCATTACACCACGGCTGAAGATATGAGCCGTTACATGATCGCCCAGTTGAACGGCGGCCGCTATGCGGGGAATGCCGTGCTCTCCTCGGAAGGCATACGCCTAATGCGGACCGAGCCTGTTCCGGGAACGTATGGGATGGGCTGGTCGACCGAGCAACTTAACGGGCTGGAGGTTTTTGGTTCGCCGGGCGGCTCGTTGGGCTTCCAGGCCCAAGCTTTTATGGTTCCGGAACGACAGCTCGGCGTAATCGTGTTCGCGAACGTACTGGACGCGATCGATGCCGAATTTCCCGACACCCACGTCATCACGACGACTTACATCGCTTCCGGCATCCTTAATTTGCTGAATGGCCAACCTGCCGGGGGAGCGTGGCTAAGCATCTCGCAAAAATACCTGTTTGTGAATGGACTCATCCTCGTCCTCAGCGCATGGTTGGTCTACGCGACTATGCGAACGGCAAAGCGCTGCTTGGGGCCGCAGCGTCCTGACCATTCGATTCATAGGGGACGATCGATTCGAGTTCTGTTCAAGATTGCTCTGCATTTTGCCATTCTGTTTATGATCCTGCTGCTGAGTACGACTCAACTAGTGCCGCTATGGCATATGGCGATCATCTTTCAGCCGGACGTCTACCTTTGGCTGCAGATCATGGCTTTCCTTCTGGCACTGAAGGGCATCATGGAAATCATTCGGTTGGTTCGGTCCTATCGGCAGGAACCCCGACAAAGGGAAATGCCGAATTGAATCCCCTTCAAGGTGCAGCCCATCCGTGAGGATGAGTAACGTTCTGCCCGTACGCTCGTCCCCACACAAAAAAAAGAGCCTCCGCTGAGCGTAACAGCGAGGCTTCCAAGCCCGGAACGGTTCGATCCGGGCTATTTCTTATTCCAATCCTAACAGGCAGCCGTTCGTAACGTGAATTATGCCGCCGCCATGGCGCGGCAAGCTTCCGCGCAGGACCGGCAGGCTTCGGCGCAGCGCTGGCAGTGCTCGTGCTCATGCTTCGCGCATTCCTCCGCACAAGCATCGCATATTTCCGCGCAAACGCGGCAGATGATGGCGGCGAACATGGAGCTCCGGGAGAGGGCGTTGGCCGTAAAGCTGCAGAATTCGGCGCATTCGCGGTCGAGCCGGATGCACTCCTTCATCATGGCGAGATCCTTTTCCTTGAGACAAGCGTCGTAGCAATGATTGCAGGCCTGCATGCACTTCAGGCATTCGTCGATGCACTGCTGCAGGTTCGTCGCGTTAACCATCCTTGTTCCCTCCTCCAGAATAGTTGACCAGGTACTTCGTTCTGCTCTGTTCTTACCCATCCCGTTATTGCGCTCAAACAGGGGATTTGCTGGGGACTGTTTCCAGACAAGCCCGTTTCTCTGTTACTATAGACAGCTCCGGCTGCGCTATCGTCACGCCAATCCGGTAGTTTCCGGTAAAAAAAAAGACGCCCGTAGGCGTCCTTCAGCCGATCAGCCGGAGCAGCAGCATACCGCCCACTGCAAGCGTCATGCCGGCGGCTTCCTTGCGGCTGAACGATTCGTTCAGGAAGAATCTGGCGTACAGCAGTACGAGCAGCACGTTCATCGCCACAACCGCCGAGACGAGTCCCGTGACGCCGAGGCGGAACGCCGGCAGGATGAACAGCATCCCTGAGATGTTCGACAGGCCGACGACGAGCCCCCACGCGAGCGTCCGTCCGAACGGCCAGGCGGCCGCGGACGCAAGGGCAGCGGCCGCCGGCTCGAACTCGGGTTCCGGGCTCTGTTCGGCTGCCGCCGTCCGCTCCTGCCGGCCGGCGGCAGCCGAGCGTGTTGGCGATTCGTCCGCTTCTGTTCGAGCCGCCGCCTGCTCCGAGTGTCCGGCGTTGACTGTGCCAAGCGCGCTCACCACGGCCTTGCGGGCCTTGGCGTCCGCCAGCCGGCCGCGGTACCAGCTGCCTGCGAATAGGAGGGCGCCCGTTGCGTACATGACGACGAGCGTCGGAAGGGTGTCCGCACCCCACAGCATCGCCTGCTTCGAGGAGACGTCGGTCAGCCCGAAGGCAAGCATGGCGGCCAGCGCCCAGCCGGCCCCTTTGCGATCCTGAAGCGAGAGATCGCTTGCGTAGCGGATGAGCACGACGCCGGAGACGAGGACGACGAAAGCGACCCCCTGGCCGGGCGTCAGCGTCTCGCCCCACAGCAGGTAAGAGAGGGCGATGACCACGACGGCCGGCAGGGAGGTGAGCACGGCGACGAGAGACGCCTTACCGACGGCGAAAGCGCGGAACATGGACGCGTTGGCGACGAACGAGAAGATGCCCATGGCGAGGCCGGTCAGCACCTCGGGCGTCCAGGACGGCCGGGTCAGCAGGCTGAACAGGAGGGCGATGAAGGTGCCGCACAGATAGACGCCGAGCAGCAGCACATTGCGGTCGAGCGGTCTTCGGGAAGTCAATTGGTACAGGATGCCGCGCAGTCCGAAGCAGACGGCGGCCGCTCCCGCGAATGCCAGCCACATGAGAGGGCCTCCTTCCTTGCGAAATGCGCCATGGAGTGCTCTCCAGGCGCTTAGCTATAGGCAGTATAGGCACGATCAGCCAAAAGGTCAATGTACAGAGGAGAACGCTTCCGGTAAACTAGAACTATTCCATGAGTCGGGAGGGTTACCAGTTATGCAAGAAACGGAGAAAAAGGGTTTTTTCGGATCATTCGGAGGCAGCTTCATTCCGCCGGAGCTTCAGGAAGCGATGGATTATTTGACCGAGCAGTTCGAGCGGTACAAGGACGACCCGGTCTTCCGGGAGGAGCTCGCGTATTACTACCGTGAATACGTCGGCAGGGAGAACCCGCTCACGTTCGCCAAGCACCTGACGGACAAGCTGGGAGGGGCCAAGATCTATCTGAAGCGGGAGGACCTGAACCACACCGGCTCCCACAAGATCAACAACGTGCTCGGCCAGATTCTGCTTGCGAAGCGGATGGGAGCCCGCCGCGTCATCGCCGAGACGGGCGCGGGGCAGCACGGCGTCGCAACCGCTACCGTCTGTGCGATGTTCGGGATGGAATGCGTCATCTACATGGGGGAAGAGGATACGCGCCGGCAGGCGCTCAATGTCTTCCGGATGGAGCTTCTAGGTGCCAAGGTCGTGCCGGTCTCCAAGGGACAGGGACGACTGAAGGACGCCGTAGACGAGGCGCTGAACGACCTGGTCGCCAATTACCGGACGACGTTCTATCTCCTCGGTTCTGCGGTCGGCCCGCATCCGTTTCCGACGATGGTCAAGCATTTTCAATCCATCATCAGCGAGGAGTCCAAGCAGCAGATTCTCGCCAGAGAAGGGCGGCTGCCCGACGCGGTCATCGCCTGCGTAGGCGGCGGCAGCAACGCCATCGGCTCGTTCGCCCATTACATAGACGAACCGTCGGTCCGGCTGATCGGCGTGGAGCCGGATCAGGCGCCGACGCTGACCGAGGGCGTGCCCGGCGTGATTCATGGATTCAAGTGCCTCGTTCTGCTGGATGAGGAAGGGGAACCGCGCAAAACGTACTCCATCGCCGCGGGTCTCGATTATCCCGGCATCGGACCCGAGCACAGCCATCTGAAGGAAAGCGGCAGAGCCGAGTACGTAACCGTTACGAACGAGGAAGTGCTGGAGGCGTTCCAGGAGCTGTCCCGGACGGAGGGGATCATCCCGGCGCTTGAGAGTGCCCACGCCGTCGCCTACGCCCTCAAGCTGGCTCCTACGATGGAGCATGACCGGATTCTGCTCATTAACATCTCCGGCCGCGGGGACAAGGACGTCGAACAGGTGTTTCACATGCTGAACAAATAGATGCCGGACGGGAAAGAATTCGCACCCATCATACGAACCGCCGCTTCCCCGAGAGGGGAGCGGCGGTTCGTTCCGTTCAGTCTTCGTAGATCATCTTGACGGTCATCCCTCCGTCGACGACGAGGTTCTGGCCGGTGATGAAGCCTGACTTGGGCCCGGCGAGGTAGAGGCAGGCGTCTGCGATGTCCTGCGGCTTGCCTACCCGGCCGACCGGGTGCTGGAGCTTGTCCCGCTCCGAATGGCTGGGTACCTCGGCGTTCGCGGCCTTCTGCCAGTCGCGCACTTCGATCCAGCCGGGACTGACCGCATTCACGCGGATGCCGAGAGGGCCCAGGCTGACCGCCATGGCGTGCGTCAGAGCGAGAATGCCTCCCTTGGAGGCCGAATACGCTTCGGTATGCGCCTCGGACATGAGGCCGCGCGTCGAGGCGATATTGACGATGGCTCCACCGCCTCTGCGGCTCATGGCGCGGGCGGCTTCCTGCGAGCAGAGGAACGTACCGCGCAGATTGACGGCGAGCACCCGGTCGAAGTCCTCGGCCGCCAGTTCGAGGAAGGGAGCGTTGTGTGCGATGCCGGCGTTGTTGATGAGGACGTCGACGCGGCCCAAATCCTCCTCGGTCAGCTTCACCCACCGGGCGACTGCGGAGGCGTCCGCGACGTCCACGCACATGAACATCGCCTGGGCGCCCATCCGGCGCAACTGCTTGATCGTCTCGAAGCCGGCTTCCTTGTCCGGATCGGCCAGAGAGACAGCGTACCCCTGGGAAGCGAAGTTCATGGCGATTCCTTTGCCGATTCCTTGTGCACCACCTGTAATCAAAGCAACCTGAGGCACGAGCGGTCCCTCCCTTGGCATCTTTTGCTAACCATTTGATAGCTCCTATTATAACGAATAACCCCCGGCCCTGCGAGTCCGGCCAGGCTGCGTCAACCAGGCCTCTGGGCGCTATGTGAGATGGGAGGGATGCCGAGTGGGGAAGTGTGCCGCAGACTTGGTCCGCATTACCTCCTATTCTATTCGGACGATGGTCAGCTTCACGAAAATGTGCCTTCCGAACAGCCCGAACCGCAAATCTCTATTCAGACGATAGATAGTCAGCTGCACGCCGTATGCCTTCCGAACGGCCCGAGCCGTCAATGCTCGCTCGGCGGCTGGGCCGTGCCTCTCCTCCGGGCGATGATCATGCCGAACCAGAGCAGGCTGACCAGCCCGAACAGCGGATACAGCGTAGCGAGCAGATGGCTGAAGCCGATCTGGCTGACGAAGTAGCTGAGGATCAGGATCAAGGCGATGAGGAGGCGCCGGTTCAGCTTGAGCCGCTGCTCGAGCTGCAGAGCCAGCCCGTAAGCGTCGGCGATGAACGTCGTGAAGATTTCCCCGTAGATGACCAGCGTGTACAGGAGATGAAGAGAGCCTCCAAACGTCCGGATAATATGGCCCATCGGAATCTCAAACTGACGGATGCCGGGCATCTGGGCGGACAGCGCAAAATGCGCGGCGAGCAGCATGAGGCCGATGCCCACCCCTCCGACAAGCCCGCCCCAATAGAGCACCCGCCTGTCCCGGATCGAAGCCCCGAGCGGCACGAGCACCGCCTGGGCCATGGCGAGGTTGAAGGCGGTGTAGAGCAGCGGGGACAACCAGATCCGCAGCGTGGGGTAGTCGCTCGTCAGCCGGAGCCAGTTGGACGCCCCGGGCAGGTCGCGGCTGATCAGGACGATGGTGACGGACAGCAGGATCATGAACGGCACGACCAGCGTATTGACCGCTAGGATCGCCTTCATGCCGCGCGTCAGCACGAGGTAGGCGGCGGCCAGCGTGATGAGCAGTCCCGTCTGGTAGGATAGATGCAGCTGTTCTTCGAACAGAGACCCGCCGCCCGCCAGCATGATCGTCGTCACGCCGAACAGAACGACCATTGTGAAGAGGCTCAGTCCGCTGCCGAACCGCCGGCCGAACAGCATCCGGTTCAGGTCTTCGTAAGAGCGGGCCTTGCCGTCGTGGGCCATCAGCATGAGCTTGATGCCGAGCCATGTGAAGAGAGCGCAGGAGACACCGATCGTGAGAGCGGCCAGCCACCCGTAGCGGGTGAAAAACTGCAAAATTTCCTGACCGGTGGCAAAACCGGCCCCAACCACCGTGCCGATATACGTAAACGCCACCTGGAGCACCTGCCATACGGTACGCATAACAAAAAAACCCCCTGTCCACCTTGCATAGTACAAGGTATGTTCCGGAGGGTTCTCGCATGCCAGCCGCGGCGGCCGGCTGAGAAGCGCAGCGCTTGGGGCAGCCGCGCTACTTGGCGTCGGCGAACAATTTGATCGACTGCACAACCGACGTCTTCGGATCGACGTCGAGCTTCAGCACCGTGTTCTTGTTATAGTAGGCGAGCACATAGCTCGTGTTCGTATCCGGCTGGCCGAGCATCTTGATGGCGTCCTTCGATGTGGAATCGAGGCGGAGGCCGTTCAGGCCGGGATCGATATCAGGCGAATCGATACTGACGAACCGGACTTTGTTTGTGTTGTCGATCCCGACAGAGAAGCTGTCGTAGACGAGCACCTCGATCGGGTCGGACGGATCCGTCATGACGTAGCGCTCGTCCGGCTTGCCGAACAGGCCGATAACCTTGGACTGGTCATCCGAGATAGACAGGCCCATAAGAACGGGCCGCTGGCTGCTGTAGGCCTCTACCGCTACATGCGTCTTGTCGGGCCTGGCCGGGCCCGTCTCGTCCGGGGTCGGCGTCTGCTGCGGCGGGGCCGTCTGCACGGGCGGTTGGGCGCTGCCGGCTTCCAGCTTGCCGGACTTCCAATAGTGATAGCCGTAGACGGAGACAAGCACGACCACGGCTAAGGTCAAGGTTAGGGACATGATGCGTCTGGCGGCGGTCATTGGCTTCTCTCCCTTCGGCTGGATTGTCTCGGAAACTCCTATATACTAATATAGACAGATCAGGAAAGCAAAAAGTTTCATTCCGGTTAAAAAAATGGCTGTGTCCCGTCGCTGGAGAGGGAAGAGCTGCGGCTTCAACCGGAATAGCTGACATGCCGCTTCCTCGTGCTTGAAGCGGGCTCGGCGGCTGTGTTACGTTGTAGACAAGAATGGCGGAATGCCGAGGAACCGCACGGCTCGGCTGCTGCAAGGCCGGCCTGAGGGGCAGGCGGCTCCGCCACGCGAACGCGGAGGTTGATGACAAATGGAAGAATTAAAGCAGAGGATCCTCGAGCAGGGCGTAATCCTATCCGACCAGGTGCTCAAACTGGACGCGATTCTGAACCACCAGGTGGACCCGCTTCTCATTATGAAGATGGGCAGGGAATTCGCGAGGCGCTTCGAGGGAGAGCGGATTACGAAGGTGATTACGGTGGAGACCTCGGGCATCCCCGTCGCCTTTGCGACCGCGCTGGAGCTCAAGGTGCCGATGGTGTTCGGCAAACGGAAGAAAACGTTGACCTCAGACCAGGACAGCTACACGGAACGCGTGCCGTCGTTTACTAAAGGGATCGTGACGGACATTATGGTGGCCAAGTCGTTCCTTTCGCCGGAGGACAGGCTCTTGTTCATAGACGACATCATTGCGAACGGGGATGCCGCGCGCGGGCTTATCCGCATCATCCAGCGGGCGGGCAGCGAGCTTGTCGGGATGGGCGTCGTCGTCGAGAAGAAATTCCAGCGGGGCGCCGATACCATCCGTGAGCAGGGCATCCGGCTCGAATCGCTCGTCCGCATTACCGGCCTCTCCGACAACCAAATCCATTTCGACTAATCGTCCGTCCGGGAAGAGGGCGGGAGAGGGAAGCATTTCCCGGCTCCCGCTTCTTCCCATCGGATGATTTTTTTTATATAATGTGGGGTAAGGATGAGAGAGAGGAGGCATGGCCAATGGGGAACGAAAACATGATTCCGGCGGAGTTTTACGCCAAGAAGCTCGAGGAAGCCAAGATTCATTTTGAGCGGGCGCTGGATTGTAAGCATACCGAATTCGACGATTTGTATCCCTATATGATCGAACATCCTCAATTCTTTTGGTACAAACGTTATGTAGCCTGGTCCGAGCTGCTCACGATCGTCCGGCTGTGCGAAGAGCTCGCTATCGACTGGCAGTCCCAGTTTACGGACAATCAGCGGGACTATATTCGCAAGCGCGTCATGTCCGCTACCGTTCTGGATTACTGGTTCGAGAAAAACGATTCCCGCGAGCACGTCGGTTAAGCTGCGCCAGAGCAAACGGCCAGCGTCCCTTTTATATGCAGAATAGACCTAGCTCCTCCGGATGCCGGCGGGAACTAGGTCTTTTTTTTGATGGCTCGGTATGCGCATGCCAGGGCAGTCAGATAGCGGTCTCGTCCGAATGCGGTTCCGCATGCTCCGGAAGAGACGGCGGTACCTTGATGAGACTTCGCCTACTCGGAAGAGGCGGCGGCGTCGCGATGCGGCTCCGCCTGCTTCGGAATGGTGAATGCATCCGGATGGGGCTTTGCGTGCTCGGAGGAGACAGGTGCGTCGCGATGTGGCTCTGCATGCTCGGAAGAGACGATAGCGTCCCGATGCGGCTGCGCATACTCCGGAAGGAGGGCGGCATCCCGATGAGGCCTCGCTTGCTCGGAAGAGAGGGGCGCGTCCTGATGCGGTTCCGCCTCCGTTACGCTGTCCGGAGGCAGGATGTTCATGCTCTCGATGTGGCGGCGCGTCTCCGGCGTGCCGAGCTCGTGCAGCATAGCATAGACCTGCTGCAGGTTGTAATCGTAATCCCGCTCGTATTCTTCCTCCAGGTTGGAGGTCAATGTCAGGGCGCCCCAAGCGGAGGCCTGCTCGGCCTCGGCCGTATCCTCAAACAGCTCCTGCAGCTTGTCGATGTCGTCCTGCGACGCCAGAATTTCGAACTGGTAGGTGAACGCCGTCGGGTCGTCCATGATTTCATTCGTGTTGACGGAGATATAGTAAGGTTTCTTATCCATTACGCATCCTTCCTCTCCTGCGCAGATAGTAGCCAGTGGCATCTACCGATTACCATTCCCCGGAAAGGCGATCTTATGCGGGAGCAACGGAGGGCGCCGGATGCGTCAGGAACGCTGGGAACGTTTGAAGTGTATGAAGTGCGGGGGGGTTCCGGGAGTCGCCCTCCCATGCTATTCTGATAGCAAGGCGTACTAGTACCACTTTCGATGAAGGAGGCAACCAGATGATCAGCGACGAACAGCTGGATAAATATAGACTGGAAGGAACGAAGCTCCGGGTCATCCGCGACTCGGAGGAAGCCAACGACGTCAAAGGTTATGTGATGGCGTGGAACGACACGACCGTCATGATCAAGAAGCAAAACCGGCGGGTGCTCAAGCTGGACAGGAATTATCTCTATCAGCCGCTCAGCGAAGAGAGAAAGGCCGGGCCCTGGGTTGAGTAGCGGCGGATCCGGCATCGTCTCGACGGCCCCGGGCGTATGGACGGGGGAGCGCTCCTCCTGGGAAGGACGGCTTCCTGCGGGCGTGTCGGCCTTCTTTCGCCGGGGGCGGGACGGTGAGCCCTATCTGCAGATCGACGCGGGTTCCCCGCTTCGGACGCTCCACTCGTCCATTTGGAACGGGGGCTACGGGGCCGCCAAGACGCTCATTAACCGGCAGGTGAACAAGCGGTATTCGTGCGAAGATCCCGTGCAGGAGATGGAGCGGTTCTTGCGACAGGAGGGAGTGGAGGCGGACGGGTGCTGCGCCATGCTGACGGCTGCGCTAGTAGAGGGAGCCGGCTTCGCATCCTTGCGCTGGCGCGATTGTCGGGAAGCGGAGTCCGGTCAGTCTGGCGCCGGCAATGGAGCCGCGGAAGGCGGACGCACCGGCGAGACATACGATCCCGACGACGAATTGGCCGTCTGCGCGTGGGTGACCGCCGGGCTGGGGAACGCTGCACGGGCAGGTGCCCAGCAGCCGCTCGAGCGTATCTATCCCGGGACGATCAACATCATCCTCCTGATCGACGGCCGGCTGTCGGACGCCGCCATGGTAGGCGCCGTTCTCACCGCTACGGAAGCCAAGGCCGCCGTCCTGCAGGAAATGGGCATTCGGGCGGCCGCAGGCGGACCGGAGGACAAGCCGGGGGGCGACGAGACGAACGCGGAGCCGCCGATCGCGACAGGGACGACGACCGACGCGGTGCTCCTGGCGGCGACGGACCGGGACGGCCGGACGTACGAATACGCAGGAACCGCCACGCGGCTCGGCTACCTCGTCGGGAGGAGCGTAGCGGAGGCGCTGCGCACGGCGGTCAAGCGTTATCTAGACTACCGACGCGAGCACCCGGCGAATTAAGAGCCGGTTCCGCCTAACGGACTGACAGCCTGCCCTCAGGCGTTGAGCCGTTACACGCAATAGGCCTCTTGCCGTCAAAAAGCCGGCCCCTCGCGGGACCGGCTTTTTGACGGGCACAGGCTTATTCGATTCGAAATTCGCAGACCTTGCGCAAATATAAGGATGCGCAGGTGCTGTTCTCTTTGGCTTTGTCTACGATGACGGTGCCCGGGGAGAACGAGCGGATCGTTCCGCATCGTTCGATACACTCGCCGCTCTTCCAGACGGAAACCCGGCGCTGGAATAGAATGGCGTTGTCGAAGTCGACATCGTGACGGAGCGTCTGAGGCTGGCTGATGTGCAGAGAGATCCCCTCCCGCTTGGTCGAATACTAGATTGTATTCCACAAGTGGGAGGAAAATATTCCTGTTCTATGAGTAAGAGGTCAAGAGACCGTCCGTGTTCCTACATACTTGCCGGCTAGAATGCTGACCTCGGCTTTAACCATACTGCGGGACATGGTGAAGGTGCCACGGTTCTCCCGGCACAGGTAGCCGCAGCGGATCCCGTTCGCGTCCTTCACTTCGCTGAAGATCCGGATGCCGGACATCTTGAGCTTCCGCTTGACGAGGAGGAGATCCTCATGAACGGCCTCCAGCATCCGCTGGAGAACGACCACGTTTGGCAGGGAGAGCTTAAGCGATTGTTCCTGCAGACGATTAACATCCCGCTGGACCATGGCCAGGAGGACGGGCAGCAGGACGGCTTCCTTTACCAATTCGGTTTCTTGCTCGGTTGTTTGCGGCGGTTTGCGGGTCAACGGTTTCGTTGTCATGGGAGCGAACCTCCGTTCGAATCGTTTCTTGTTTTCATTATATTGGAAATGTTCGCATAAAGCAACATATGTTCGCATAAAAGATGCGAAAAAGAAAATCGAAAAAATGTTTGACATCCGGTTTTCCTGCATGGTATATTACATCTTGTCGCCGCACTGATAAAGCAAGCGAGTCGGATGAACGGGACACAAGATATGCGGTCGTGGCGGAATTGGCAGACGCGCTAGATTCAGGTTCTAGTGGTGTAACAGCCGTGGAGGTTCGAGTCCTCTCGACCGCACCAACCTTGTACAAGCACCATACGGTTTACATAGAATGCACCTCTTCAGCAGCTCCCCACGATGGGGATGCACGAAGAGGTGCATTTTCCTTCCCGTACAAACTTGCGGGTGTCTCCTCGAAAAACGAGGGGAGTCTTCGCGAAAAAAGTAGGAACAGCCCCGCTCCTTGCTCAAAAGCAGGGAGGAAAACGAGGAGCAATAAACCGTTCCGAAGCGTTTGCTTTTTGGCGAAAAGCCCGATATAATAGGCGTTATCGGGTATAGAGGGTACCTCCCGGCACCTCACTTCTTCTCATTCTAGTGGGTATACCACCGTGGAGGCTCGGGTCCTCTCGACCGTTCCGTTACATAACACTAGAGCACCCCGTCCGGGGTGCTTTGTTGCATACGACGAGGATTCTCGTCAGACGAGCAGGAAAGGGAGTTACTGGACATGATCGAATACAAGAAGCAATTAGCGGGCAGTCTGGCTTCGCAGCTGGAGGGCATGGACGAATCGCAAATAATGGAGCTGCTCGAATACCCGCCGAATCCCGACATGGGGGATCTCTCCATGCCGTGCTTCAAGCTGAGCAAAGTGCTGCGCAAGGCACCCCAGGCGATTGCCGAGGAGCTGAAGGCAAAGCTGGACGGGATTGCCTATGTGGAGCGAGTAGAGGCGGTCTCCGGCTATCTGAATATCTATCTGGATAAGGCTCAGTTCGTCTCCACGCTTCTCCAGGATGTGCTGACGCGCCGCGAAGCTTACGGCTCCTCGACGATGGGCGAGGGCAAGACGATCGTGCTCGACTTCTCGTCTCCGAACATCGCCAAGCCTTTCCACGTTGGCCATCTGCGCACGACGATCATCGGCAACGCGCTGTACAAGCTGTTCGACTTCCTCGGCTACGATACCGTTCGGGTCAATCATCTCGGCGATTGGGGCACCCAGTTCGGCAAGCTGATCGTGGCCTACCAGAAGTGGGGAAGCAAGGAGCAGGTCGAAGCGGAAGGCATCAGCGAGCTGCTGCGCCTGTACGTCAAGTTCCACGACGAAGCCGACCATGCGCCCGAGCTCGAGGACGAGGCGCGCGCCTGGTTCGTCAAGCTGGAGCAGGGCGATTCGGAAGCTGGCAAGCTGTGGAAGTGGTTCGTCGACATCAGCCTCAAGGAATTCAGCCGAATTTACAAGCTTCTCGGCGTAGAATTCGATTCCTATGCAGGAGAGAGCTTCTATAACGACAAGATGGGCCCGGTCATCGAAGAGCTGAAGGAGAAGAACCTGCTCGAAGAGGACGAAGGCGCGATGCTCGTACGGCTCGACGAGTACAACATGGCTCCTGCCCTGATTCTCAAAAAGGACGGCAGCTCCCTGTACCACACCCGCGATATTACGGCGGCTCTCTACCGCAAGAAGACCTACGACTTCGACAAGTGCATCTATGTCGTCGACGCGGGCCAGAGCCTGCACTTCCAGCAGTGGTTCAAGGTCATCGAGCTGATGGGCTACGACTGGGCGGACAAGCTCGTGCACGTGCCGTTCGGCAAGGTCAGCCTCGAGGGTGCCAAGCTCTCCACGCGCAAAGGCAACGTCGTCATGCTGGAGGATCTGCTGACTCAGTCGATCAGCAAGATCCGCGAAATTATCGACGCCAAGAATCCCGACATGCCAAACAAGGACGAGGTCGCCCGCCAGGTCGGCGTAGGCGCCATCATTTTCAACGATTTGAGCACGAACCGGATCAAGGACATCGTGTTCTCTTGGGAAGAGGCGCTTAACTTCGACGGCGAGACCGGTCCTTACGTCCAATATACGCACGCCCGCTGCTGCAGTCTGCTGCGCAAGGCAAACGGCAGTGAGAGCACCGAGCTGCCGGCAGGCGGAGAATCGTTCGATGCATCGCTGCTGCTGAACGATTCGGCTTACCAGGCGGCCAAGGAAGCGGCCCTGTTCCCCGAGAAGGTCGTGCAGGCGATGAACAAGCTGGAGCCGTCGCTCATCAGCCGTTACCTCGTCGATCTCGCGCAAAGCTTCAACCGGTTCTACCATGAATGTCCGATTCTCGTCGACGACGCGGAGACCCGCAAAGCCCGTCTCGCCCTTGTAAAGACCGTTCAGCTGACGCTGCAGAACGGACTCCGCCTGATCGGCCTGGAATCCCCGAAGCAAATTTAAGACGAAGGGATTTCGAAAGGTCGAACCGTCCGCGGATCCCACGGCGCGCAGCTCGCAGGGCAAACTCCGCCGGAGGAGAAGCCTGACGGAAGTCTGACGAAAGCCGCTGGTTACCGGTCGGGCCAATAGCCCGCAGTGAGAGAAACGAGAAGAACAAAAGAGGAAAGACTAGCCCGTTCGGCGGAGAAACCAGCCGGACGGTTTTTTTGCGGTTTCCGGGCGGTTAAGCGCTTCCGCTGCTGGCGATACTGGAAGGAAGAACGGCAATACGACCGGCAGGAAGCGGAGGAAAGCATGGGCAAGAAAACCGATGAATTCGTGCAATATTTAACCGAGCGGGTCGTGGTGTACATCGACACCCCGCGGGAGGTTCGGCGCCAGCTCCGGCAGGAGCGCCGGTCGCGGTACAAGGAGCCTTGGCCGCTCCGCTGGTTCGGTCTGCTCCCTTATGCGCTGTCCATGTGGATCAGCCAAAGGAAGCGCCGGTCCCGCGGCCGGAGCTAGCGGTCGCCGGTTAGACGGTAAGGGAAAGGCAGGACGCCAGACGGCTAAGGGCAAGAGGAAGGCCCCATCCCGTACGTTCGGGAAGGGGCCTTTTGTCGGATCGGAGATGCTTTACGAGTGACAAGGGCGTCCCTCATCTGCCTCCTTCGGAGGAGCTGAACCCGCCGTTCTGCTGAAGCAGCTCATACGGGATGAAGCGGCTTCCGTCGTGATCGAGCGAGAAGAACGTCTCGCCGTTTTTCCACAGCTGATAGCCAGTCACGGCGAATGGGTAGAGCAGCTTGTCCTCAAGCAGCCTCGCGGTGTAGGTCAGCCTACGGGAACCCTCCAGCGACCGCATGAAGCCCGTAGCGCCTTTGTCGGGCAGGGAGGGGCCCTTCACCCATCCCGCTCCGCCGAGTGGATCGAATACGTCTAATAGCCTCGTCTCCGCCACTTCTCCAAACTCGCTCAGGGCGGGAAGCTCAGCGGCATTAAACGGGACGTTCAGCGACCGGAGTGCCTCGGTCAGATCCGGGAGCAGATCGCCGGACTTGGCGTCGAGATAATAGACGTGATCGCCGGCCGTCACCTTCCAGACCGCAAGCAGCGCATGATAATAGATCGGCTCGCGGCGGATGGCCAGATCGGCCTGGAACATGTCGTAGGGAAGGAGGGGATCGATAAGTTCGTGCTGCACCAGTGCCTGGTACAGCGTCGCCAGACTGTAGAGCGGTTTGGTTCCGGTTCCGTATTCCAGCAGCCGGAAGCCGCCGGAAGCGTCCTGGTTCGCGCTGACGATCAGGTAGCCGACTTCCCGGCCGCCGCTCTTCACAATGGCGGACCATCCGTGCAGACCGGGACCGAGGGGCAGCAGTTCCCAGTCCGCGTCCCGCCAGGCTTCGAAGCCTGGCTGGGCGGCCAGCTCGCTTACCCAGCGGGCGATCGAATCGTGCAGGCCGGGCTGGACTTGGCCGCCGGCCTTGATGAATTCTTCCTTGATATATTGGGACGGCTCCGCTCTTTGTTCGGCCCATTGGGCCTGGGCTTCGGCTGCCAGCTGGCTCGTCATGCCGGCGGCCAGCACCGAGGGATTCCGCGAGTCGGCGTGCTCCGCCAGGACGAGGTAAGAGCCGGCAAGAGCGAAGACAAGGGCGGTTGACAGCAGTTTGGTACGCATGCGACACCTGCCTTTTTCGGGAGATTGCTAGAGCTGTTACCAGTTTACTAGAGCCACCGGGAGAAGTTTGTTTAAACGTGTTCGTCCGTCTAGGCGCGGGCGCTTCTATTTCTGAAGGCTTTTAGCGATTTTCGTCAATTGCTGGGCCCGGTCTTCCCTGGAGATGAAAGATCCCGCAGTTTATGACGGATGCGGTCACCCGAGGCCGGTACTGCCAGTCGATCTCCTGCTGGCGGTTGCGGTACTGCTGCTCGATGTCCGGTCGGAGGGACTCGTCCGCCGCCTTGAGCAGATCGAGATAATACTCATCGATGCGCCTCAGCTCGTCCTCCAGCCGCTCCGCGGCCTGCTCCGCCCACGTATGGTCGTAACGCCGCAGCACCTTCTCCAGATAATTCTCCAGCAGGATCATCGCCTTGGCGGGGGTGAATCGGGTCGGCAGCACGTGAACGTTGACCGGAAGCTTGGGCGTCAGCCTCCGGCCGGTCAAGGAGTCGTGGAACTGCTCGACGATCTCGCCGGTCGCTAGATCGAACCCGAGTGAGTGCAGCTCATCCCGTTTCATGTCACAGGCGAGCTGGACCTTGAAGTTGACGCCGAACCAGGAGGAATAGCCTTGGGAAAGCGGGACGCTGCGCGCCGCCTTCAGGTCCTCGAAAAGGCGAATGAACCGGCCCTTGCCGCGCACGACGGCAAATATCTGTTCGAGCCGGCGGCTGCCGTAGGTGAGCACGTCCTGCGGGACGCGGCTGACCGGCGACGTCGGCACGAAGCCGAAATAGCGGCCGAGGATGCTCTCCGACGGCTGGCCGGTGCCTGCCGTCCCAGCCGCCGGCGCCCCGGCGGGAGCGGACGCGGGTCCGAGCGCAGCAGCGCCAGTGGAACCGGGCGCCGAACCGCCTGCCGCTCCGGGTCCAGCGGCACCAGCCGAACCGCCCGTCGGACCGACTCCCGTATGGGCGCCCCGCGGGCCTGTCGGACCGGCGCCTGCCGCTCCCGGCGTCGGGGGCGCGGCCCCACCGCCAAGTGTCGGTGCCCCGGAAGGAGGCAGGCCGGCCGGCTGCCCGCCCCCGATCCCGGTCTGCGCCGCCTGATGCGCCTCCGGGTCGAAGATGAAGGTAAAGGTCATCGTCTCGGGCTCCACGCCGGTGCGCTCCACAAAGTTCCAGTAATACGAGCGGTTGGTGAGCTCCCGGTCCGCCTCGGGCGACAGCTTGACGGTGACGTGGGCATGTCCTTTCTCGATGATCTGGCTGCCGGTCGCCTCGAGATACTTGAGCACGAACCTCTGAATCTGCTTCGTATTCACGATCGGCTCCCTGCTTTCTTCTGGGTCTTGTCGGCCATCCGGTCCATGACCTTCTTGAGCGGTGCGGCCTGCTCGTCCGCCTCCTCCATCGCTCCGCGAAAGCTGCGCCCGATGTCGTCCAGCTTGAGGCGGATCTCGTCGTCGTTGCCCGACTCGAGCAGCACCTTGAGCAGATCGCTCTCCAAGGTCGCTTTCTTGCCCATCCGCTCCAAAATAACGTCCAGCTCGCCGATGACGAGCTCGAACATGTTGATTTTCTCGTGCAGCAGGGAGAGGATATGCTCCTCGATCGTCCCTTTGGTCGACAGATTGTAAATGTGGACGTCCTTCTCCTGGCCGAGCCGATGGACGCGGCCGATCCGCTGCTCCACCCGCATCGGGTTCCAGGGCAGGTCGAAATTGACGATATGGTTGCAGAACTGGAGGTTGATTCCCTCGCCGCCCGCCTCGGTGGCAACCAGCACCTGGGCCCGGTTGCGGAACAGGTCCATCATCCAGTCCTTTTTGCCCCGATTCATGCCGCCCCGGTAAGGAACCGCCGTCAGTCCGTGCGACTTCAAAAAGTTGAGGAGGTATTCCTGGGACGCCCGGTATTCGGTGAAGATGATGACCTTTTCCTTGATGTCTCCGATCAGCTCGATGACCTTCTCGCCCTTGGTATTCGCCTCAATGCCCCGGATCATCTCGACGAGCTCCCAGATACGCGGACGCAATGGCGAATCCTCCGCCGTCTTCTTGAACAGATTGACGAGCGATACGAACACGGCGTCACGGCTGCTGCACACCTCGCGCTGCAGCGTCACGAGCGACAGGATGGAGCTGAGCTGCCCCTGGGACTCCTCGTACCGCCCTTTGACAAAATTGGTCACGCCGTCATAGAGCTTCTGCTCCTCGGGCGAGAGCGTGAGGAGAAAATTGTTGACGTGCCGCTTCGTGAACGAGATGCCGCCGTCGCCGCGCCGGTTACGGATCATCACCTTGGATAGCTCCTGCTGGAGCTGGTCCTCGTTTTTGGGGATGCGTTTGTCCACGACAAAATTGCTCTGAAAGCTGCCTTGACCGCCGAGCTGACCGGGCTTGAGCAAGGTAATGAGGTTATACAGCTCGCCGAGATCGTTCTGGATGGGCGTTGCCGTCAGGAGGAGGCAGTATTTTTTGCGCAGCTCGTTGATAAATTTGTAATTGGTCGTCTTCTTGTTCTTGAGCTTGTGCGCCTCGTCCACGATAAGCATGTCGTACTCCATGCCCATGACGATGTCGCGGTGAGGATCGCGCTTGGCGGTATCGATGGAAGCGACGATGACGTCGCACTGCCGCCACATATACTCTTTTTTCTGTGCCGCCGCCGGGATGCCGAACTTCTGGTTCAGCTCGCGGACCCACTGGAGCACGAGGGAGGCGGGCACGAGGATGAGCGCTTTGCGGACGAGGCCGCGCACCATGTATTCCTTCAGAATGAGGCCTGCTTCGATCGTCTTGCCGAGGCCGACCTCGTCGGCCAGGATGGCGCGGCCTCTCATCTCGTGCAGCACCTTGCGGGCCGTGTCGATCTGGTGGCCCATCGGCTTCAGCTGCCCGAGGTGGGCCAGGCACTGGAGCTCGTCAAAGCTCGAGACGAGGCTCGCCCGCTCGGCCTCATAAGCGAGCTGGTAGAGCGTCCAGTCGTCCCATGGTCCGTTCTTGTCGAGACGCGCCTCCCACTCTTCCTGCCACGAGCGGTCAAAATGCAGCTGCAGCCGGTCATGGAGAGGTCTTACCGGGTCCGTCTGATCGGGTTTGCGCATAAGAGTCCTCCCTGGTGCCCTCTCATTCTCGTTCGCCGGGCACAATCTTTTGCTTAGTATGAACCAAAAGCTGGGTTTTCATAACGAACGGGCCGGGAGCGGCGGGACATACCGGGAGAGGTGGGGCGGGCAGTCGCGGAAGGGGTGAGGCGGAGTCCACCGAAACCGCGCAGATCGAAAGGAGGCAGCCTGACTAGCCCGCGTGCTTAGAGCCAGGAAAGGAGGAAGGGGTCCACGGCTACAACAGGCAGGATTTCCTGTGGAAAATCGGCAAGGAATTCGCTATGATGGAAGAATCGGCTTTCCGCGAGAGGGACATAGGAAAGGATTTGGGTTTTGATGGAAACAACAACATGGCGATTCATCCGGTCGGGCTCCGGCTCGCCCGCGGACAATATGGCGATAGACGAGGCGATTTTGATCGCCCACAGCGAAGGAAGAGTTGGTCCGACGCTCCGTTTCTACGGCTGGGAGCCGGCGGCGGTCAGCATCGGCTACTTTCAAAAGGGCAGCGACGTCAAGACGGAGGAGATCGGCCGTCAGGGGCTCGGCTTCGTCCGGCGGCCGACCGGCGGACGCGCCGTGCTTCACGACAGCGAGCTCACGTATAGCATGATCGTGAACGAGGAGTATCCGGGCCTGCCCAAGCGCGTCACGGAGGCGTACCGGGTACTCAGCCAGGGACTGCTCAACGGCTTCCTGAACCTCGGCCTCGACGCACATATGGTCAACCTGGCGAGCGAGGAAGAGAAGGCGAAGTACGACGCGATGGGCTCGGCTGCCTGCTTCGACTCACCGTCGTGGTACGAGCTAGTCGTCGAGGGGCGCAAGGTTGCCGGCAGCGCACAGATGCGCCAGCGGGGCGTCGTGCTCCAGCACGGCTCGATCCTGCTCGACCTCGACATCCCGCGGCTGTTCTCGCTGCTGACGTTCCGAACGGACGCGCTGCGTGCCCGGCTCGAGGAGAGCTTCAGCCGCAAGGCTGTGGCGATCAACGAGCTGCTGCAGGCGACCGGCCGGCCATCGGTCGGGCTGGCGCAGGTGGAGGAGGCGTTCGCCCGCGGCATCGAGGAGGGGATGGGCATCCGTCTCGTCGAGGAGGAGCTGACTCCTTACGAGCGGGAGCTCGCCGCGACCTTGGCGGAGGAGAAGTACGCCACGGACGCGTGGAACGCCCGCCGGTAAGGCGCCGGCAGCCTCTCGGAGTCCGTTAAGGGCTTCGCCGATGACGAACGCTAGCGGCGGGAGCCTAATGCATCGGACAAGCGGCCGTCCCGGACTGCCGAAAGGCGGGGGAACTGTTCAGGGGCGTAGAGCTCGTCCCGCAGCAGCAGGCGACTAAGCCTCTTGGAATTAAAAAACGGCCTTCCGGATTGGCGGAAGGCCGTTAGCTTGGCCTGATGGTATCGGATGCCGATTAGCTTCGGACGGTGCGGCGGAGAAGACAGGCCCGGCAAAGCGGGCGGCTGGGTGCTAAGGGGACACGGCCTTATGCGTCCGGCGAGCGGCGGGGAAGCGGCCTTGTGGGTCCGGCCGGAGATGCCGCCGGACCACCAGACCGCTTCGCACGCGCAAGGGACGCTACTCCGGCTTGCCGTCCGCGCACGCCTGCACGCGGCGCTCGAACGCCTGCTGCAGCCGCCGCGTGACCGGGCCGGGCGCTCCGTCCCCGACCGGGCGGCCGTCGATGCCGACAATCGGCGTAATCTCCGACGTCGTGCCGGACAGGAACGCCTCGTCGGCCTGCGCCAGGAACGCGAGGTCGAACGGCCGCTCAACGACGGCGATGCCCTGCTGCGCCGCGAGCTGGAGCAGTACCCCGCGCGTCACGCCGTGCAGAATCAGGTTCGTCGCGGGATGCGTGTAGACGATGCCGTCCTTGACGGCCATGAAGTTCGAAGAGCTGCACTCGGTGACCGTCGCGCCGCGGTGAAAGATCGCCTCTCCCGCGCCGCGGTCGAGCGCTTCCTGCTTCGCCAGCACGTTCGGCAGCAGGTTCAGCGATTTGATGTCGCAGCGCAGCCAGCGGATGTCCTCCATCGTGACAGCCTGTATGCCGTTCTCTAGGGCGGCCACGGGGCGCGGCAGCTCACGGATGAACGCGACAACAACCGCCTCTCCCTGAGCCGGGAACGCATGATTGCGCGGGGCGGCGCAGCGGGTGATCTGGATGTACAGCGTACCGTTATCGACAGGCTGCGCCTCCATCAGCTGGCGCAGCTGGCGGTCCAGCTCGTCGATCGTCCAGGGGAGCCGCAGCCGGATGGCGGCCGCGCTACGGGACAAACGAGCCATGTGCGCCTCGCGCTCGAACAGCTGGCCGCCGTAGATCCGGAATACTTCGTAGATCCCGTCGCCGAAATTGTAGCCTCGATCCGTAGGGGAGATGGCGACTTGATCGTCCTCCACGATCCGACCGTTGAATAAAATCACGGAGCATGCCTCCTTTTGGTGGGGCCGCGTGTCGGTCCTGTGTAGGCGGGCCGCCCGCGCGGTGTTTCCTCGTTCCAACTAGTATGGGAATGTTTGCCCTGTTTCTTGCAGGCGGGTTTATGTTTAAAATGACATGGGCGTTTGCCCGCTGTCAAGACAGGGCGCCGGCCCTTTTTTTCGGCGCGTTCGGGCATGACTCTTCATGGAAAAGCTTCCCAAAAAACAAAAAGAGAGATTGCTAGAGAAAACGGAAGAAAAACGGGGAACGTGTCGGCGCGAGCGCGGCAGAATGGCAGTCTGTTTATTAGATATACTAGATCTAGTGCTGTATAATGGATTTCGCACACAACATCTTGTAAAATTGTACATACAATTTCAGGTGGCAGCGATTGCGGTTGGTTATATGGATTCATCTTTCATAGGAGGTTGTGCCCAATGGAAACAGTACAAGGCAAGCGTTTGGAAGGTTTAAGCGAGAAGATTTTTCTTGATCGATATGCAATGAAAGATGCCGATACAAGCAACACCCAGGTAGGCGACACGGTTCTCGTCCTGACCAAGGACGACCCCAAATTCCCGGCGAAGGAAGTCGGCGAGGTTATCGCGCGCGACGGACGGAACGTGACGATCAAGCTGCGCAGCGGCGAGATTCACGAGTCGACGATCGAGAAGCTGACGCTGACGAAGGAGAAGACGCCTGATCAGCTGTGGGACCGTCTCGCCGGCGCAATGGCGTCCGTTGAGAAGAGCGCGGACAAGCAAGCAGAGTGGAAAGAGAAGTTCCGCTACATTCTCGACGACTGGAAGCTCGTCCCGGGCGGCCGGATCGCGGCAGGCGCCGACGCGAGCGATGAGCTGACGCTTTTCAACTGCTACGTCGTTCCGTCGCCGCATGACAGCCGCGGAGGCATCATGGAGACGCTGTCCGAAATGACCGAGATCATGTCCCGCGGAGGCGGCGTCGGCATCAACCTGTCCTCGCTCCGTCCGCGGCGCGCGGTCGTCAAGGGCGTCAACGGCTCTTCGAGCGGTGCCGTATCGTGGGGCGGCCTGTTCAGCTACACGACCGGCCTGATCGAGCAGGGCGGCAGCCGCCGCGGTGCGCTCATGCTCATGATCAACGACTGGCATCCGGACCTGCTCGACTTCATCACCGTCAAGTCGACGATGGGCCAGATTACCAACGCCAACCTGTCCGTCTGCGTCAGCAACGACTTCATGAAGGCGGTCAAGGAAGATCTGGAATGGGAACTCGTCTTCCCGGATACGACGATGGACGATTACAACGACGTATGGGACGGCGATCTCGCCAAGTGGAAGGCCGACGGCCGTCCGGTGAAGACGTATCGGACCGTTCGTGCCCGTGACGTCTGGCATACGATCATCGAATCCGCCTGGAAATCCGCGGAGCCGGGTGTCGTCTTCATGGAATACTACAACCAGATGTCCAACAGCTGGTACTTCAACCCGATCATCTGTACGAATCCTTGCGGCGAGCAGGGCCTCCCGGCATGGGGCGTCTGCAACCTGTCCGCGCTCAACCTGTCCAAGTTCTACGACGAGGAGAACGACGACGTCGCTTGGGACGAGCTCGGTACCGTGGTCCGCTACTCGACCCGTTTCCTGGACAACGTCATCGACAAGACGCCTTACCACTTCCCGGAAAACGAGAAGAACCAGCAGGGCGAGCGCCGTGTCGGTCTCGGTTCCATGGGTCTGGCCGAGCTGATGATCAAGCTGCGTATCCGTTACGGCAGCCCGGAATCGCTCGAATTCCTGGATAAGCTGTACGGCTTCATCGCTAAAGAATCGTACCTGGCCTCCTCCGAGATCGCAGCAGAGAAGGGTGCGTTCCCGCACTTCGAGGCGGACAAATTCCTGCAGAGCGGCTTCATGAAGAACATGGTGAGCGAGTATCCGGAAGTGGGCGCGGCGATCCAGAAGAACGGCATGCGCAACGTCACCGTCATCACCCAGGCGCCGACCGGCAGCACGGGGACGATGGTCGGTACATCGACTGGGATCGAGCCTTACTTTGCCTTCGAATTCTTCCGGCAGAGCCGTCTTGGCTTCGACAAGCAATACGTGCCGATCGCCCAGGAGTGGAAGGACGCTAACCCGGGCCAAGAGCTGCCGGAACACTTCGTAACATCGATGGATCTGTCTGCGAAGGATCACATCCGCGTGCAGGCCGCGATCCAGCGCTGGGTAGACAGCTCGATCTCCAAGACGGCGAACTGCCCGTCCGACTTCACCGTGGAAGAGACCAAGGAGCTGTACGAGCTGGCGTTCGACCTTGGCTGCAAAGGCGTTACGATCTACCGCGACGGCAGCCGTGACGTCCAGGTACTGAGCACGGAGAAGAAGAAAGACGACGCTGCTCCAGCGGCAGAAGCCGAGAAGCCCGCATCCGCCGAGGAAGCGGTAGCCGCCGGCAGCGCATCGGAATCCGCCTCGCTGAACGCTCTTGCGACCGCGGCTCCGAAGACTAACGTCGTCGACAAGCAATACAAGAGCCGCCCGCAGGTACTGCGCGGCGCTACCTATAAAGTGAATACGCCGTTCGGTATGGCGTACATCACGATCAACGACCTGAACGGCACACCGGGCGAGATCTTCCTGAACGTAGGCAAAGCCGGCTCCGATGTCTTCGCGATGTCCGAAGCGCTCGGCCGCGTCTGCTCGCTGTTCCTCCGCTACGGCGACCACGGCAACAAAGTGGAGCTGCTCATCAAGCATCTGAAGGGCATCGGCGGCTCCGGCGCCATCGGCTTCGGCGTCAACCGCGTCGAATCGATCGCGGATGCGGTCGCCAAAGCGCTGGAGATCCACCTCCAGGCGGCGGACGCCCACGCAGCGGCGGCTTCGGCTCCCGTAGAAGAGCCGGAGGCCCCGATCGCCGCTACGACGGAATACCCGGCGGCTTCGCACCATGAGATTGACGGCGTCAGCAGCAAGGACATCTGCCCGTCCTGCGGCTCGATCAGCCTCGTGAACATGGAAGGCTGCAAAAACTGCACGAACTGCGGCTATAGCAAGTGCTCGTAAGATAAGAAGGACTGGATAGAATTCAAAAAAATGTGAAATTCTTTAGAATCGACTCCAAATTCATTAGACAGTTTGTTGCAAAATCATTTAGATTTGAATATTTATTCATAAGTAAGAATATCCATACAAGTTGGTCAGGCATAATTAATGCCTGACCATTTTTTTGTTTGTTTGGTATATCTATCTAAAAAGTTGTTTTGGTATTATTTCTTTACATTACTTCTTAACAGCAAGGTTAGGATGGTGAAAGCGTGCTTGATAAGTTTCTGGTTGTCCCGGTACCTAAAAGTGATGAGAGCCTTATGGGCTTTATTAAGAGGTTTAGTGCAATTACATTCTAATTACTCTTTGAATGAAGCTGATATCAAAGAATCGTTAAAACACTTTACCTCTTATGATAAGATCTTCATTTTGAAAGATATTGTAGATTTTTGGAGGTATCATCCATACGTTATAAAAAGCACCGGTGGAACTCTAGATCTAAGACCAAAAAATAAAGCCGATTATATGGAAAATGAAATATCGCGTTCTAGATTCGAATCAAGGCGTGAAAAGTTAAATATTGAGATTGCTCATCATCATGAGAATGATAAAGTTGAATCATGCGGAAGTAACAGACTGGCACCAGAGAAATTTATTAATAAAGATGAGATAATTACTTTTCATTCATGTAGAGAATATTTCTTTTTGGACAATACGGGTCATAAGGTTTTGGGGGTAGCATTTAATGAATGGATTAGGGCATTTACTGTTCTTAAAATTATGAGCAACGAGCATTTAAAGAATAGAATACTAGAAGATTTAATCACATTACAAAACTTATGTTTGGTTGTTTGCAAGGAAGATTTAAAAAGACAATTTATTAATTATGGAATAAATAAAAATAGTGTTTCTAAGATAATAGAAAGACTTGTGTTTTCACCAGGTGATACTGATCTGTTTGACACCCCACTTCTTAATGTTACTGATGATCAATTGTTAATTGTTCCATCCATCATGGCTAACATGGATGTAAGTAAGGGTTTTGATGTGTAACTTTTTGAAAAAAGACTCTAATATGGATTTCAAAGGTCCAAGGTTTGAAGATAGAATAATTAGTGATTTAAAGGAGCGAAATATTGTCGTGGGGAGTTTGTTTGCAAGCGGATCAATAAACAAAGGGTCAGAACGTGACTTTCAGTGTGATTTGGCATTTATCTTAGGTAATGAACTCTTTTTATGCGAGTTAAAAGCCTTTTCGCAGCCAACAACTCATAGAGGGTTTTATGAACTCTTGGGAAAGAAGGAGGAAGCTACTCTTCAACTTCAATCCATTTCAAAATTCTATAGCGAAAACTTAAATTTAGTAAGATCCCAACTTGGGGTTTTAGATTCATGGTCTCCTAGGAAGATTTATAAATTATTAATAGTTACAACCCCTGTGGGTGTAAGTAGGAAAGTTAATGATACATTCATTATTGACTATTCAGCTTTTAGTATGTTCATTACAAGAACAAAACCGGGTTTAACTGCTATATCTAAACGATTACATATTGAATTTAACGTCTTTCCAGAGTTCAATGGGGAAATTACAACCGAAAAGTTTATAAAGTTTCTAAAAAAACCAGTACAAGTTGAGTTTGAAAAAAAGAGAAGGAAACAAATCAGTAAAGGCATAAAGTATGGCAATTTTAATGTGAAGATCTTTGATTACACTACAAAATTTGATGATAAAATTTCTCAAGATGATGAAAATGCAAAAAAGTTAATACTCAAAATTGGAAGAAATGTGTTTAAAAGCAAGAGAAGAAGGAAACGTTAACTCCCAATATTTTTCTCGTTATCCAAACTTAAACAATGGAATGGTGGGCAAGTATGGGGCACGCATTTGATTTTTATTGTGACGAGTCAGGGAATAGTGGAGGGGATTTTTGGAACAAGGATCAGCCGGTTTATGTATTGGCAGGATGGCTAATTAAAAAAGAAGAGCGTTTTAAAGTTGATGGAATTGTAAACAAATACAAGGAGAAATACTACCCTTACAATAAAGAATTAAAGGCTAAAGATATTATTGAAACTGACAAGGGGGCAATATTCTTAGTAGAAATCTTTACACATGTAGGTCAATATGCTACTCCATTCTTTTACTTAGCCGAAAAACGGTATCTAGTTGCAGCAAAGTTAGTCGAGGCTTTTTTTGACCCGGCACATAATGAGCAATTAAGTGATGACTTTACTTGGTTAAATAAAGTTAAAAAGGAAATTGCTCAAAAAATATATGATAAGTGCTACAGTACTATAGATGCTTATGCAGAACTATATAAAAGACCGTCCTTGGATTTGTTACACGGGTTACACGAAACTTTTGTGAGAGAGTTAGAATTAAAAGAAGAAAGTGAATTGGCAAATGTTGTTAGGGGTGCGATTCCCCACCTTGATACTATACTTTGGGAAGAAGAATATGGGTTGACTTCCCTCCCAAAGAAAGCCTCAAAAACGGTTAATTATCCGGTCTTTGAGGCATTATGTAATTTATTGGAGCATTTTGCAAGACAGCAAAACATCCACAAAATTAGAATATTTCATGATGAAATCGCTCAATTAGAGAAAGCTTATCTTGAAACATTTAATATTCACCGTAATGCGGGTAAGGCAATTTTTCAGTATCAAGATGGCACATACTCGTACACACATTTTGACCGAATAAAAACTTTAAGATTTGCTAAATCGCTAGAGGAGCCAGCCATACAAGTGTCTGATTTACTTGCAGGTTTTATTTCAAGTATTTGTGTGCGTTCTTTACGAGGTGATTATCTGAATGAAAAGTTAAAAAAGTTGGGTATGGTTTATGTAATCGGCCATATGTTATTTCCTGAAATAAATTATGGGATAAAATTGGCCACCTCCTCTACATCTGAGCAATTTATTAAAAAATTGAAAGAAGATTTGGAGTAACAATGGACAACTACAATATAAAATATGAATATTTAAGTATGAAATTAAGAGGTGTTTCAAATTAATGAGACGTCTCTCTTTTTGTAGTGAAATTCCTAACACCAATTCTATGATGCTTTTTTCATATGGAAGAAGCAGGTGATTAAATGTAACCAAACGAATATGTATCGAGGGAAAATTTTGTAGGAGAACATGTATTTCCTGACAAATAAGTGTCTTAGGGAAACCTGTATAATAAGGTGGATTTAAAGTATATACTCAAACGATAACAATTAGATTAGATTAACAAGTCTGTATGATGTAGTTGTTTGAAGTAAATACAGAGATGTAAATCGCCAATGATTGTTATTCGCCGTCTAGTTGCTGTGTTTGAACCGACAAAAGAAGATGTGCTTCAAATGATAGATAAATTAATAGTGCCGGTGTAATTAATCAAACAGCAGCACTTTGTAATGTAGGTTAGGTGGAGGGTGTATGGATAAAGAGAGTGAGTTAGTCGGCTCATTAAAAAAATACTTGTCTAAATATAAGAAAAAAACGGTGAAGCTGCGTGAGCTTGAAGCAATGGTAGATGGTTCTATGGGGGTTGATGAATTTCTAGAGGGTATTCATCGGCTCTTAGAAGAGGGGCTCCTCGAGCCGATTCTATCTCATGGTAAAAATCCCTTTGATTTGCCATATGCTTTTCGGGTGGTAAAGCATGGGTTAACGAAGGATTATTACGAACAGATTCGTCAGAAGCAGGTTCATGTTCATCCTATGATACAGCTGTCCGGCTACTTCGCGATGTCCGAGGAAGTGTGGAAGCAAGACCAGGAATACATTCATCGATTACACGAGTACTTGAAGCACAAGGGGATTCCAGAAAGTGAAGCATTTTCACCAGAAAGATCCTACGAATTGGTGCAAGATGAAAAATGGATTGATGAGGGTGGGGGACGGGCATTCCTGGAACGAATCCGAGTATATGAATTGCTGCAAGTTGTGCCAGCAGCGGAACCGTTGAAGCTTGCCGTGAATCCGGGACGAATAGCTGCTTCAAGCCATCATCTTCACCTGATCGTTGAGAATAAGTCTGCCTATGCAGCTCTGTCTGGTTGCCTTGCAGATTCCCCGTTTACTACATTAATCTATGGCTCGGGGAAGGGATTCCTGGCAAGCATTTTGCAGCTTGAGCAGCAACTGAACCTTCCGAATCATGACCATAAATTGTACTATTTCGGTGATCTGGATCGTGAAGGGTTATCCATCTGGTACACGCTGTATCAGAGACGACAAACAGTGCCAGCTGTCGCCTTTTACCAAGCTTTGCTCCATCAGGATTACACTTACGGCAAGCAGTATCAGAAGCAGAACAAGCTAGCAGAAGACGCATTTATGAATTACTTTTCTGAAAAAGAGCAGGTCAAGATCCGCTGTATGCTTGAGGAAGGTGGATATTATCCGCAGGAAGCGTTGCAAGGGGAGGAACTTCGTCACCTATGGAGGCAAACATGGGACGACTTGTAGAGGATGCGGTCAAAGGATATGGGGAGCGAATTAAGAGACTAGCGATCATGGATCCTCTGTTTCGATTAAAATATCGTAAGCGTAACGGAGAAGACGATGATGTTGATTGGTTTTCCATGGGCTTATTAACCCTTTTGTTCTTCTTCGAGTGCATGCTGCAGCGTCAGAAGAAGAAAGGCGTGCCCGAGCTTGCCGACTTCTTGTTTGAAGTCTGTGGCAACCAATTACAGCTGAGCCGGGATCGCTTTGTTGATATTGCAGAAACGATCATTCAAGCCTATCGTGATCCTACTGGTAAACGGCGTGAAGAGGTCTATCATGATTGGGAATCGAATGCAACGGAAGTGTATCATTATTCCATATTGAAGACGGCTGGATTTGACAAGACCGCAAAAAGGCAGTATTACACGCTAGATGAAGCAGGAATTGAACTAGTCTTCGCTACAAAAGAGTATTTCAGTGAGTTTCGTATTTCAATAAACCAACTGTTGATCCGCAAGCAACTGGAGAAGGGGGAATTTGCCAATGCGTTGACGGAAATTCACGAAATGCGCATCGCGGTGGAGACGATCCGAGAGCAGATGTGGCGTTTGGGTTTGGAGGTTGTTCGCAATATTATCTCAGATGAGACGTACCAGAAGTATTTGCAAGTAGTAAAGGCTACTCATGAACGCTTAGAACGTGAGGATGAAGAGTTTAGGGAGCTCTATAGTTTCGTTGTGGATACAACGAGGAAGCAAAGTGGAGACCTTCAAACACAGAAGGACTTGAGAGCATACGAACAGCTCCTTCAGATCTCTAAGGAACTTGGAGAGGCGCATCATATGCACCAACAGTTGTTGAACGAATCCATTATTCTAAAAAATAAAGCGATCGATGCTGCGAAACAGGCACTATATAGCGTTGGCTTGCAGACCTTCCATTTCGATCAGGAGATTGTCTCTCGGCTTGTATCGTCTCCCTTGCCACCCGTAGCTGCGCAGGGACTTGCGAGTGCCTTCACTTCATTGGCATGCCATCAAAGCTGGTCGCTGTTATCGTTGTTCGACAGACAGCGAAGTGTGAGTGTGAATCAGGAATCGACCAGTCATGCTTATCCTGAAGAGGACGATGAGCAAGAGGAGCAGAATCGATTGACACAACAGCGTAATTTCTCGCTGATTATGAGACATGTGCTTGAGGCGATGGGCAATGAACGCGAGATTCAATTGAAAGAGCTTCAGAAGAAGCTGCCCGCATTCATTGTAAATCACAGGTCGTATTACGATTTTTGGCTAGTGCTGCACCAACGTTCCCCGGCGGCTTGGGAAGCCGATCGTGAGGGAGATCTGTTGGACGGGGCATTGTCGCAGGTGCAAGGGGACTTGATGATCGTAACCGAATGTGAGGATACGATACAGGCTTCGGCGCGATTCACGATTCAGAATATGCTTATCATCCGAAGGGAGAAGGAGCATGAGTTATAGCGAACAGGCGGTCATGCAAGCATTTGAGCTTTTTGCAGGTTTGATGAGCGAAGGGAAGCAGGCGGGCAAAGATATTGAAGCTTATTTGATGAATGATGATGTACGTAGCTTAACGGAGAAGTTCGCGTGGAGGGTAGACTGTGTAATCGTACAGGCGGGTGAAGTGCTGTACCTGGTTCCTAAGACAGGATTTTCGCCTTTTCATATTCGCACAGAAGAAGTTAGACGTGAACTCGGTTCCCAGTTCAATAATGCTGATGTTTACATGATGTACTTATGCATATTGGTGTTTATTGGTGAGTTCTATTGCAGCTTTCAGTCTTCTCAGATTCAACGGGATTTCCTGACAATCAGTGAATGGATGGTGAAGGTAGGTGAACGGGTTGAAACGCTCAGCGAACACGGGGAAGAGGCACTTCAACGATATGGGAGAGACTTCGATGTAAATTGGACTGTTATCATAGATAAGTGGGATGCGATGAACGATGTTAGGGAAGCAGCTGTCAGGCAATCGGGCCGTACCATTAGCCGCTTCAACTTTTTGTATAAAACTTGCGATTTCATGAAGAAACAGGGGATTATCCATGAGATCGGAGAAGATGAATACGAATTAACGGAGAAGACACAGATGATCGTCCAACGTTATTTCATGGAATCCGAGTATAACCGCGGCATACTGCAATTCATGTATCAGTATGAACGACGGGAGGAGGAGCAGAATGCCAGCCATATCTAAAATCAGATTTGCCAATGTGGTCTATGAGAATGGCGCAAAGCGATATAATGATGAGGTGTTCTACTTCGACGGTCACAACGCAGCAATCCTGTTAGAAAACGGCGGGGGCAAAACCGTGTTTATCCAAACTGCGCTTCAAGCCGTCATTCCGCATACGAACCTGGCAGATCGGAAATTACTGCAAACACTATCCTTGGGAAGTGCGCATGCCCATATCGCGATTGAGTGGATTATCCAAGATAAACCTAGACAATATGCTGTGACCGCAGTTACCTTGTTCCTTCGAAACGATAAGCTGGATTCCCATAAATATGTATATATGTATCCTCCCAACGATGCGGGTTCCCTCGAGAAGATTCCATTTTCCGTATTAGACGCGAACCAGAAAGCGCGTCCAGCATCAGCTTCAGAAATGAACGATTATTATGTAGCAATGAGCCGCAAGAATTTGATGGCTCGTACGTTCCCAACAATTACAGATTATCGTGATTTCCTTGAGCAGAGGCTGAAGATTGTGGCCGATGAATGGGATTCTTTGGCTGTAATTAACAGCGGAGAGGGAGATGTAGAGTCATTCTTCGAGCATTGTAAAACTACGTCCGATCTTGTAAATCGCTTGCTTATTCCAACAGTTCAAAAGGCCATTGGCGGCGAGGCGGGAGGATTCGCCGAATCCTTCGAGAAAAATCGAGATCAATTTCGCAAAAACAAACAGCTGAAGGTGCAAATCGAGGAAAACAAAGCCATTGAGTCTGAGCTTGCAGGTATGATGTCACAAATGGAACGGATGGATCAAGTCGAGCGAGAACTGGCATTGCATAAGCAAACGGTTAAAGCTCATTACCAAGCATTATCCACACAAAGATCAGAGGTTGAACAAGCTTGGAATGATGCGCAATTGAGACTCAATCAAATTGCGGATTCTGAGTTGGTGCTAAAGCAGGAGAAGGACTCACTCAACATTGCTGAATACACGGAGCAAAATAAGCTTCGAACTCTCCAGCTTCGGAACGCGAGGACAGCATATGATACAGTTCATAGTGAGAGGGTTGAGCAGGAGCAGACTCTGTTGGAACTAAGATACATGAGGGACAGGCAGGATTACGACCGCAAGACTGCGCAACTACAAGCCGAACAAGATAAGCTTCAAAGCATGGATGAAGAGGATGACGCGGAAGGCTGGAAAGAGAAGCTCCAACAAGTCATGGGGCAGCTTAAGCATCTATATGAGGGAAAGGAGCGTTACCTTACTCGGGAGTACGAAGCAGTCAAACGGCAAATCGATAACACAAACGATCAAAACTGTAAGCTGCAGACAGCATTGGATAATAAACGTGCTGAGCTAGCCAGTATAGATAAGCAGATAGTTAGACTGACGACCCTCTCTCAATCCCTGACCAAGCAGAAGGAACGCATCGCTCTAGACATACTGGACTTACCCAGTGAACAGCAGGTTGATAGTGAAGTTGTAAAATGGAAACAACGGCTGCTTGGGACAGAGCAGTGTATAGCAGAGCAAGAAGCACTGGAGCAGCAAAAAACGAAGGAAAAAGACGAGATCCTCCAGCTCTTGGAGGTGCTGCGGGAAGACATCCGAACAACGGAGCTCTCACAGCAACGATCTGCAGATTTTGTGAAACTTGCGATGGAAGAGCAGCAAAGGTTGCTTGATGAGCTGCGAAGCTTGTATGCGTTAAGGAATTGCTCCAATGTATACTTGGAGCAGGGCAAGATCGAATCCGTTCTCGAATTAGAGGATGATAAAAAGATAAAAACCTTGGAAGCAGCGAAGCTGAAGGAACGAATTTCCAGTCGGTTGCAGGACACCTATGGGGGATTAGAAACATTCGTGGCTGACCCGTGGATTTGCCAGTGGATTCAAGCGAGTGACCGGCCAGTGGAAAGCGGAAGCGATTTCGCTAGAAGGTTAGTCGAAGAAGGGATTATTGCTAAGGATGAGCTCTTTGCGCGCTTCCCATTCTGGCCCATGACCCTTGTGGTGCAACCCGAGGATAAAATTTGGGTCGAACAAAAAATACAAGAATCTTCAAGTGACAGTACCTTCCCATTGATCGTTCTTTCGACACATGAAGCGAGGATGTTCGTCGAAGAACCTTATGTACTCAGCACAGTGATCCCCAGTTATTGGTCAGAAGTGCTAGAAGTTGAAGGATTCGCAAAATGGAAGCACCAAATTGGACTGGAGGCGCAAAGCGCGGTAGAAGCAGTTCGGCAGCGCGAAAGTGAGCGTAATCGTGTAGTCCAGCTGATAAACCATCTGGCTCAATATCTTGAACGTTATCCATCTGAGGAATTTACCCGCAATGTAAATGAACACAAGAAAAGTGAAGAAGCGCTTCTTCGTTATAGAGATGATCATGAAAGCTTATCTGGTAGCTTAAAAGAGACTGAGAAGCGCATCCAAACCTTAGCGGATACGAAGAACACCTTGCGAGCAGAGACACAAAAGTTGAAAGATAAAATCAATCGAGCTGCTGAGTGGGAAGTCTGTGATGTGGAATGGAAGACAATTGTTCCCCAACTGGATGGATGCCGGAAAGAACTGCATGCTCTGCAGCGGGATGAAGATCGGCTGAAGAATGAAAAACAATCCTTAGCTCGAATACTGGAGGAATTAGAGGGAGAACGAGTAGCAATGTCCGAGCTGCTCAGTGAGCTGAGGGGGGAGGAACTTTATCGAGAACTGAAAGCCTTCAATGGATATATCCAAGCTGTAGATTCAGAAGAAACACTTATTCAACAAAGAATGTTCATCAAAGATCAATTGTTGAAGGTGGAGAAGGATAGACAGGCAGTCGAACGGCTGATCCGACAGTATCAAGGGGAAGCTGATCAGCTACAAATAAAGCTGAGGGAATATCCATTGCCGCACCCGGAGGGTAAGTTCCCACCAGATGGTCCTGTGCGAATCCAGCAAGCTATGGCCAAGTTGAACGAATTACAGGGAATCGAGAATGTTAAGCAGATTTCACTAAATGAAGCCCAATTACACCAAAATACGGCGGAGACGAAGTTAAGCACAGCTATCGATGCTTACACAGCATATGGGGTTCCGATTCACCCTTTCGAAATGCCGCTGGATCTTGTTCGTCAGCATCTGCAAGATAAGGAAGAGCGTCTTGGATTAGAACGGGAAGCTTTCCAGCAGCAGGAGCAGCGACTCAGCACTGAGTTGTCGATGCTGGGGAAGTGGCTGAATACTTTAGATAAACATAATATAAAATATGACTTCCTGTCTGATCGTATTGCGCAACGAGATCTAAGTGGTCAAGAGATATTAGAAATGATCGATAAAGACCGACTTCTCACCCAGTCTCTTCAAACGTTGGAGCGTGTTCATAAGAGAGCCGAGATAGAGTTGAACAGCGTTCAGCACGCGAGACGCAACTTCGAAAGGTTCGTAGAAGCGAAGGTTAAGAATGAGAAGCTGAGGCAAGCAGCATTAAATGGAATCCATCAGCGTAAAACCTACCCAGAGATGAGAGAGTGGGAACACGCGTTGAAGGAGGGCATCTCTCGAGCTACCATGATTGCTGAACAAGGTATGCAGGAATTCAGCAAGGACTTGAAGCATTTCATACGGCAATTAACCGTCTATATGAAGACCCTGTGTGATGAACTTAGCAATATAGAGAAGATGACCCGAGTTCGTGTTGATGATACGTATAAGTCTATCATCGTTATCTCTGCGCCTGTCTGGGAAGAAGAGCAGGCGAAGGAGAGATTATTTAGGCATGTAGAGTGGATGAGTGAGAGGTTGGCCGGGAATGAATATACGACGGATGATGGTACAGAAGACACGGCAAAGGTGAGACGGGATATCGAGCGATGGCTGCACCCTAAGCAATTGCTCATGAAAATCAGCGATCTTCCCATTAAGGTCCAGGTTCGAAAGGTCTCTAATGATAATAGGGTCAGTCATGCCTTAGAAGATTGGTCTTCTTCCAACCTATGGTCAGGGGGAGAGAAATGGAGCAAGAATATGGCGTTGTTCCTGGGCATTCAAAGTTATCTTTCGGAGAAACGTCAGCATGTTGCCAAGTCCAAAGCGAACAATCGATCAGCCATTCTTGATAATCCATTCGGGAAAGCCTCAAGTGACCATGTGTTAGAGCCAGTCTTTTTTATCGCAAATCAGCTTGGTTACCAGATTATTGCCTTGACAGCCCATACAGAGGGCAAGTTCCTGAGAGACTACTTCCCTATCATATACAGTTGTCGTTTGCGAAATGCGAAGAGCGGAGGGACGGCGATACTTAAGCATGATCAAGAAATTAGACATGCCTACTTCGAAGACAAAGAACCAATGGTGCTGGATCGATTGGGTATGGTAGAGAAGATCGAGCAGATGGATTTGTTTTAGTGGTAACTGAACTAATCGACTCAGATTACTGAGAGATCACCTACGTTTGTAGGTGGTCTTTTTACGCGTACATCAAACGGTAATTTAAGCTTTTACCGGCTTATGATTTAAATAATTTCTAGAACAATAAAAACGGAGCGCCCCAGCTTTGTGGGATTCGTTTTCTTATATCTGAAATCTCACACTTATTCTTAATTTGGCATTTCAACAAGCGGATTTTAAGCTTTTTTAAGGACAGGAGAGCGATCCGAACCTGCTTAAAGGCACAAAGTTCCCTAAACGCTGTATTAACTTGTCGCTTCCCGTATGGCTCTACAGGGAATCTGAAACCCAAGTGCTTAGTGCTTATAAATTTAATACAAACGGAACAATGCGGCTTTTCAACCTCATTATCCCAATAATTATGGAATATCACAAAATACATTGGGGTAGGCAATGATAACCATTGCCTACCCATTTTTTGCTCGGCCATTATTATTTGGAAACTCTACTTGGTTCCCGGCGCTGGCATATCCACTCCTTGAACATGATGATTATGCCCGTCATCCGTTGACGTATAAAAATCATAGTAATGGACATGCATACCATTTCCTACTGGAATGGCAGGTCCGGAGTATGCTTTGTAATAATGCTTGTGTCCATTTTCAAACAGGACATAACCCTCGGTGTAATGAATATGTCCGCCGTCCGCCGTCCGAATGGGCGGGGAGGTCACATCCAAACATTGATGAACGTGACCTTGGACGACGGAAGTGTAATCAACAGACCCATGGTTATGTTCCGGAACAAAACCAGGCACAAAAGTATCCTTGGAGATTGTCATTTGTAAGCACCTGCCTAATCACGTTTGTGCCTAGTATATTTCGATGCTACATGTCCTCATCACCGGTTTTTCCATAATAGGCATGAGCAGGTGGGGGAGCCCCTTTTATTGGGAAAATAAAAATGTTACAATGCATTCATTGGAAAGTAATAAAAATTACAACAAAATGGAGCAAATCTATGGACAATCCTATCCTTCAGTTAAAAAATAAAATTTCCGAGCTGACGACAACGCAGCGCAAAGTGGCCGACTACATTATTAAAAATCCGGTGGACGTCGCTTTCCTGACGGTCGATCAGCTTGCCGGTATCGTTGGAACGAGCACGACGACCATTATGAGATTAACGTTCAGTCTCGGTTATTCGGGTTATACCGAATTTCAAAAAGGGCTTCAGGAAATTTTGCGGAATCGGGCGGATCCGAATACCCGGCTGGCGGCTAATCTAAAAGACGTAAATAGAAGCGATCTATGGATCCGCTGCGCCGAAAACCATATTAACAACATTCAATCGACCGTGGAAATGGTTTCCGGGGAAACGTTAAGCAAAGCGTTAAGCATGATCGTTTCGGCAGGCCACATCCATTGCACCGGCGTTAGAAGTGGTCTTCCGGTCGCGCAATGCTTAACCTACGGGCTGAACCGGCTGCTTGGCAACTGCGATCTGGTTCATGCGGATCATTTTGAATGGACGGAAAGAGTCCACAATTACACCTCTTCGGATCTGGTGATCGCCACATCATTTCCCAGATACGCCAGAAAAGTGTTCGAATATGTAAAAAATGCCAGAGAAAACAACGCGCAGGTGATAACGATTACCGACAGCTACTCATCCCCCTTAGCCGAATATTCGGATATTATCCTGCCCTGCAATGTGGGCAGCGTCGCATTTCATAATTCAGTGATCGCCCCGATGTTTGTCGCCGATTACATCATAAGCGCAGTCGCCATTAACGTCCCGGAGAAAACAAAACAGCGTCTGGATAAGCTGGATTCGATTCTTAAGGAAACGAATTATCATTTAACTTGAATGGATTTGTCCGGCGTTCATTCCTCCCTTATATACTATCGCGCGTCAGCGAATTAAGGCCGTTCCTTCCTAGCGGACCTGTTTCCTGACGTTTTTTTCGTTTCGTTCGGCACATCTAAATAAAAGGGTTTACATGAAAAAAAATCGATGTTACTATAACGAAGTAAAGAGTAATAAATATTACATAACGATATCGATGTCGTTATATTTACTACTCACGAAACTTATGACAGGAAGATGGGGATTCATAAATGACTAGTTTGTACTCCGGGACTAAGCCACCTTTATTGTCTGATGACATCATCAAGCGGGCCAAGCTGCTAAATACGACCCTGCTCAGTGATGTAATGGGCTGCGCCGGCGCCATGGATTATGCGATCAAACCCGCCGCTTCCGGAATGAAAGTGTTCGGCACCGCGATGACCGTCAGCTTAAGACCCGGCGACAACCTTTTTCTACATAAGGCGATTAGCATCGGGGGAAAAGGATTCGTATTGGTTGCTGACGGCAAGGGACATGTTGCAAACGCTTACCTTGGGGAGCTAATGGCTGAAGCAGCGAAGACGTTAGGGCTGGAAGGTATTGTTATAGACGGGGCGGCGCGCGATCGTGAGGCGCTTTGCGAATTGAATCTCCCGATTTTTTGCAAAGGTTTTGTTCCTAACGGGCCGCATAAGGACGGTCCGGGCACGCTGAATACACCGGTCTCGTGCGGGGGAGTTGCCGTACAGCCGGGCGATTTAATCGTCGGCGATGACGATGGCGTTGTTGTCGTACCGAGAGACATGATTAAAAACGTGCTGGGCTTGGCCGAGAAAAAAGCGGACTATGAGGAGAAACGCAAGCAAGCGATACGAAGCGGGAATGTCGAGCCCGCGTGGCTCAAAGACAAGATGGAGCCTTTCGGCTTGTAGTCCATGTGCAGCAGCCTAGAAGAGAGCGATAGAAAGGATAAGTGAACATGCAACTGGGATTTATCGGCTTTGGAGAAGCTGCTTTTGAGATGTCGTCAGGCCTAAAAGAGCAAGGTTTTGGAACCATTCTTGCCTATGACTCCATGTGGAATCATCCTGTATTCGGCTCGCTCGTAAAAGAGAGAGCGTCTAAGGCTAAAGTGGAACTGAAAACCGAATCGGAGGGGGTCCTGGACCAGGCGGACATTCTCATCGTCGCCGTACCCGCAGACAAAGCATATGAAGTGAGCGGTACATTAACACCTCATTTAAAAAAGGGCTGCATTTATGTTGATGTATCCGCTTCCAACCCTGAAATAAAACGCAAAATAAGCGGCAATGTCAAAAAGAAGGAAGTTTCCTTTGTCGATGCGGCCATGATGGGGCCTTTGCCGGTCTACAGGCATAAAGTTCCCATCCTTGCAAGCGGTGACGGAACAGACGCCCTGATCCGGCACATGTCGTCTTACGGAATGGAAATCAGCAAAGTGAGTGAAAATCCGGGGGACGCCTCCGCGGTAAAGTTAATCCGCAGCATTTACATGAAAGGCACCGCGGCTCTTCTGATCGAAATGCTGGAGGCAGCCCACCGTTTCCAGGTCGAGGACTTGGTAGTTGGCTCGATCAGCGAAACGATGGACGGCAAAAGCTTCGAGCAAAGCATGAACCGTCTGGTGACGGGAACCTCGGTCCACGCCGTAAGAAGAGCGACCGAGCTCGAAGGCTCTATCCAAATGCTGGAGGCAGCCGGTTTGGATTCGTTAATGTCGCAAGCGGCAAGGGATAAGCTGCGTTTGCTCTCCGACTTCAACCTGAAGGAAAAATTCGAGGGCAAAACGCCGGCGAAATGGCTGGATGTCATTACGGCTATGCAGGGGCAATGAGACAAAACGTATTTTATAGATGAGAGGAGTATTTTTTATGAAAAAAATGGTTGCGCTTACAGCGGTTTGCGTTTTGGCACTAGGAACTTTGATTGGCTGTACGGCGAAATCGCCGGTCGCCTCCAAAAAAGGCGGCGAGCAGACGGGTACGCAAGCCAGTGCCACGCAGTTGGATTATCCGAAAAAGCCCATCACGCTGATCGTTTCGTTTGCGGCCGGCGGCGGAACCGATCTCGGTGCGCGTTTGTTGACTCCTATATTGGAAAAGGAGCTGGGGGTTCCCGTCGTTGTAGAAAATAAGCCGGGCGGGGGCGGATGGATCGGGTATTCCGAGCTGCTCGGGGCGAAGCCCGACGGCTACACGCTTGCGTACGTAAATACGCCGGGACTCATTACCGGTTATGTTAATCCGACGGCGAAGCGCAAAGAGAACTTGGACAGCTTCGATTTTATTATTAACCATGTTCTCGATGCCGGCGTTATCGCCGTCCGCGCGGACGACAAACGGTTTTCCAACATCAAGGATCTGGTCGAATACGCCAAGAAAAACGAGCTTTCCGCAAGCAGCAACGGCGTCGCCTCGGGCAACCATTTTGCTTCCCTGCAAATGAACAAGCAGCTCGGCACCAAATTGAGAGCGGTTCAATTCGGCGGTACGGCAGAGGCATTGACGAGCGTGCTTGGCAGCCACGTCGACGTGCTTATAGCGAAAGTCGGGGAAGTGGTTGAGCCGATGAAAGAAGGACAATTAAAGGTGCTTGCGGTCATGATGCCGGATCGCGTACCGCAGCTGCCGGATGTGCCGACGTTAAAAGAAGCGGTTGGCGTAAGTATCGAAAATTACTCCATTCGCGGCATCGCCGGACCGAAAGGCATGGATCCGCAAATCGTCGCCAAGCTCCAAGATGCGTTTGAGAAAGCGATGAAAAATCCGGAGCACGTCAAGAAGATGAGCGACATGGGATTAAACATCAACACGACCAAGGGCGCAGACTTCAAGCAAATGCTGAAAAAAGAAGAAGCGAGCGTTAACGAGTTAAAAAGCTTGATGGGCTGGTAAGGCGATGGATGCCATTTCTATTAAAGGACGTGCTCTCCGTTGAAAAATATAAGCGTTTATATGGCTGTTTTCTTTCTTCTTTTTAGCGGCGTTATGTTCTGGGAATCGCTATCGATGAGCTACTACAGCGAGTACGGCCCGGGTCCCGGGCTGCTGCCGCTGTGGGTCAGCGGGATTATTTTCGTGTTATCGGCGGTCTATCTTGTGACAGCGTTTAAGAAGGACATCATTTCTTTTGCCCGTGTATTGCCGAAAGGCGAAGGGCTTGTCAACGTGCTCGTCTGCATGGGATCGCTCGTGCTTTTTATGGTTCTGGTACCGTTTACGGGTTTTTTGATCGGCAGCACCATCACGTTGTTCATCCTTTTCTCGCGCGGCTACAAGTGGTATTGGAGCCTCGGATTTTCCGCCTCGGTCGCCTTTATCATATTTTGGGTTTTTGGCGTCCTGCTTCAAGTACCGCTGCCGGTAAACGATCTTGGTTGGTAGGAGGATGAATGCATCATGGAATCACTTGGGTACTTGCTGAACGGATTCGAAACGGCGTTAACCTGGACCAATCTGCTTTATTGCCTGATCGGCGTCACGTTCGGGATGTTTATCGGGGTACTGCCCGGGCTTGGTCCGACGGCCGGAACGGCGCTGCTGCTGCCGCTGACGTTTGCCTTGGAGCCGGTTTCCGCCATCATTATGCTCGCGGGCATTTATTACGGCTCCATGTACGGCGGGACGATCACCTCGGTGCTGATTAATACGCCGGGCGAAGCCGCTTCCTTAATTACCTGTCTGGACGGGTATCCGCTGGCCAAGCAGGGACGGGCGGGCGCGGCGCTTGGCATCGCGGGCATCGGGTCGTTTATCGGAGGCATTATTTCCATTATCGGTCTGGTGTTAATCGGTCCGTTTCTCGCCAAACAGGCGCTAAAGTTTGGACCTCCTGAATTTTTTGCGCTAGTCATTTTGGGACTATCCCTGCTGCTCGGTCTCATGGGAAAATCGCTGCTGAAAGGGATGATCGGGGCGCTTTTCGGTCTTTCGCTGGCGTTTGTCGGCCTGGACCAAAGCTCGGGCATCGTCCGGTTCGGCTTCGGGCAAATAGAGCTGATGAAAGGCATCGACTTTATTTCCATCGCGATGGGGATGTTCGGATTGTCCGAGCTGTTCCTCAGTGCGGAAGCCAGCTTGCGCGGCAAAGCGCCCGAGCCTCCCAAGGTAACGGGGCTGCTTCCTAAAAAGGAAGAATGGGGACCGTCCATGAAGGCGATTGGCAGAGGAAGCGTTCTCGGCTTCATTATCGGGTTAATTCCGGGGACCAACTCGGTTATCCCGACGATTTTAAGCTATTCGATGGAAAAAAAGCTATCGAAAAATCCTTCCCGCTTCGGGAAAGGTGCTTTGGAAGGGGTCGCAGGTCCGGAGACGGCGAACAATTCGTATTGCGGTGGCGCGCTGATTCCGCTGTTCACATTAGGCATCCCAAGCTCCCCGACGGTTGCTGTATTACTGGGCGCGTTTATTATGCACGGTCTGACGCCGGGGCCAACGTTGTTCCAGAAAAACCCGGATCTTGTTTGGGGCATTATCGCCAGCATGTTTATCGGCAACGCAATCCTGCTCATTATGAACCTGCCGATGGCCAACCTGTGGGCGCGTATTACGATGGTTCCGTTCAAGCTGCTGTTCCCGATCATTATCATGGTTACGATCGTAGGCACTTACAGCTTGAACAACAGCATGTTTGACGTAGGAGCCATGCTGGTGTTCGGCATTTTAGGCTACTTGTTCAAAAAAGCGGAAATTCCGCTTGCGCCAATTATTTTGACCTTCGTGCTCGGAAGCCTGCTGGAGAAAACGTTATTACAGTCGCTTACCATTTTCCAGGGCAGCTTCTTGGGCTTCTTTACTCGCCCGATCTCCGGAACGATTTTGGTAATAGCTATCCTTTCGCTAGTATTCAGCATTGTTTCTTCGGTAAGAAACAAGCGCATCATTACAGAAGATGTGGAGATGTAGCTATTCAGCAAAATAAAGCCGTTATGTACCGCGTTCTTTGAACGGCGCCGGGTTCTCGCGACAGAACTTGGCCGCCGCCTTCGAAGAACGCGCTTCATTTATCAAGCAGTTAAAGGAAGCCAACAAAGGAATAGAGCGGCGATCTAAATCGGGAGGAGAACAATCGCATGACGGAATCTACCGGCTTAAAAGTGAACCATGAGAAGCTTGAACAATACGTGCGTGCTCTTTTTCAAGGGGCGGGAGTGGAGGAAGAACAGGCCGCGGTCATCGCTAGGCACCTCGTGTTAGCCAATTTAAGAGGCATCGACTCCCACGGAGTCAGCCGGGTTGATATTTATACGAAAAGGCTGGACTACGGCCTGGAACGAAAGAAGACGGCGGTGCGTGCGGTAAAAGAAACCGCGTCCAGCATACTGATCGAGGGCGACAACGGAATGGGCATCGTTTTGGCCTCAAAAGGCATCGAGATTGCGGTCGAGAAGGCAAAGGAAACGGGACTTGCGGTCGTCGGGATCAAAAACTCGGGCCATTGCGGAATGCTGGCGGATTACACGCAATATGCGGCGCGGCATCAATGTCTGGCTCTTGCTACGACCAATGCGCCCTCTAATATGGCGCCTTGGGGCGGGAAACAGGGCTTTTTCGGCACAAACCCGTTCTCTTACGGTGTGCCGGCGGGAGAAGAGCGGGACATTATTTTCGATATGGCGACAAGCGTTGTCGCACGCGGAAAAATAACGCTAGCCCGGAAAAACAACGAGCAAATTCCGATAGGCTGGGCGATCACGAAAGAAGGAAAACCGACAACCGATCCGGACGAAGCTTTGGACGGTCTGGTCCTTCCCGTTGGGGGCCCGAAAGGGTACGGCTTGGCGTTTTTAGTGGACGTTTTGTCGGGACTGTTCACCGGCGCGGCATTCGGACCCTATATAGGCAGCTTGTACAAAGATTTGGACCGGAATCAACGAATCGGCCAATTCTTTTTTGTCATGAGGGCAGACTTATTTGAACCGTGGGAGGAGTTCAAACGGCGGATCGATCAAATGATTCGCGAAATCAGGCAAATCCCGTTGGCGGAAGGGTTCGAGAGAATTTACATGCCGGGGGAGCTTGAGCATGAGAAAGCGGAGGAAAGAAGGATGAGCGGCATCCCGCTAAGCGGTTCCGTCCTGCAGGAACTTGAAGCGGTCGGCAAGCGGTACGGCATCGATTGGCCGTTTTAATAAGTTGAATATATTGCTTACTAAAAAGGAGGACTTACATTGGAAGGCGAACTGCTGCTTATCGGACTCATCAAAATCATCCTCATTAACATCGTTCTAAGCGGCGATAACGCGGTTGTTATTGCTTTGGCCTGCCGGAATTTAGCCAAAGAGCAGCAAAAAAAGGCGATCTTCTATGGGAGTTTCGGTGCAATCGGATTAAGGGTAGCGTTAACCTTCATCGCCGTATGGATGCTGCGTATTCCTCTCGTCCAAGCGGTTGGGGGGCTGCTTCTCGTTTACATTGCGGTCAAGCTGTTAAAAAACGAAGGAGACGACGGGAAAATCAATTCCAGTCCGCGAGTAGGGGAGGCTATCCGAACGATTATGATCGCCGATCTAGTGATGAGCCTCGATAACGTGCTTGCCGTAGCCGGTGCGGCCGGAGGAAATTATGTATTAATCGGGCTCGGCTTGTTGATCAGCATACCGTTAATTATATGGGGAAGCCAGTTGTTGATGGGATGGATGAACCGGTTCCCGATTATCGTTCTGCTCGGCGCGGGGCTGCTCGGTTATACAGCGGGCGAGATGATCACGAGTGACCGTTTGGTCAACCGGTTGGCGGAAGCTATGTTTCCGCAAATTCATTACATTTTACCGGCCGGCATGGCCCTGCTTATTGTCGCGCTCGGTATCATGAGCAAAAGAGCCGAACACCGGACGGGGGAAGTGGAAGGCACTTTGGAATAATTTGAGTCGTCTGCTATACAACCGGGACAACTGCACGATTAGTTGTCCCGTTTTCCATTAAAGTATAACGTGACGAAGATCGTCGCGAGGTGGCGGTAGCATTTATCGATTGAGCTAAGCGAAAGACGATAGCTGAGTCAAGCTAGATCAAAGAAAAGGCCTCTTCTCAACACGAACGATTACTTCTGAAGCTGCTATGAGCAGTACGATCGCTCCGTATAGTCCGATCGTGTAGCTGGTTACATAGGCAATTCCGATTACTTGATGTAACACAAAGGTGAATAGATGGATCAGCGCATTGGTAAAGCAGAATGCATAGCTCCGGATCATCCAATGGCGATGCTGGATCATTCGTTTTTTCCAGATGTGGACAAGCGCTGTCGCCGTTACGACCAGCCAGAGAATATTAAGCAGGTTGAAACCCATGCTGCTTATTTTTCCTCCTGTGGCGTAGGGGGCCATGTATCCGGAAGTCAACACAACTAGGAATACGGATGATACGTATACATATCCGTTCATGCGATGGAACCGACGGCGCCGTTCATACCAGCGAGTTGACATATTGATGAGACCGGAAGCCATCGCGACACAGGCAAATGCCGAATGCATGTACATGACCGTTAACCAGATTTGAGGCTTAAGTTCACGCGTCAGATCTGTTTTATGACTTAGAAATGCCTCCGCACCAGGATCTACAATAACAATGTTACTCAAAGCGTAGAGGATGGAAATGATGCAAATGAACGTAATCAGCATGTAGAAGGGTGGATGCTTTTTCATTAGTTGTCCCCTTTAGATTCGTTTCCCTGATAATTTGGAGGCTGGCAATAGACCGGCTTTGGCAAAGCCGGTCATAAGGTCGCCATCCACGGTCACCTCAAAATTCAAATTCAGACGCATCGGCTTCGTAATTCGTTGCGACCAGCAAAGCGTATTGCCTCTAAGAGCGGGATCGATAAAGGGACTCAGCTCATCACCTTGCGACGCCTTACCTTGGATAACTCCATTCACGGTTGCGATGTGGAGCTTGACTGCCAGCTTGCCAACCGGGGTCGCGATCATCGTATCCCATTCACCTTCAAAGATCGAAGACCGTGCAGCTTTATTTTCTGTCGTACCTTGTGGGTCCGCGGGATTCAACGTGTCGGTTGCATCACGGACTGCAGATTCATTAAGCGGGGGGATCCCGCAATTGCGCCATACCGTTCCTCTGCGTTCATATTCGAACAACTGCTCTACCGCGTGAGCGATACGAGGTCCTAGCTCCCGTTCTACCAGATAGAGCGCGACATCCAGTCCCGAGGTGACACCTCCTCCGGTAATGAGGTTGCCATCATCGACCACGCGAGCACGTACGGGTAAGGCACCGGTTGCTCCAAGGAATTCCATTCCTAGATGATTCGTGACGGCCGGTCTTCCTTCCAATAGACCTCCCATCGCCAATACCAGAGAACCACCGCATACGGTAGCCACTACGATACCCGGAAACCCGAGTGCCTCCTTAAGCTTTGCAGTCAGTTCTGTATTCATAGCTCGAGCCAGAACGGTTGGAATGGAAGCTGGGCCGTCCCCTTCTATCTCACCAGACGCGCCAGGTACGAGAATGATGCCTTTCCGGGTGGGGTCCAGTCTACCGTTGGCTTCGATTTTTAAACCGTTTCCCCCACTCGGAACGAGTCTGGGCCCTTCCGCAGTGACGAGTTCCACATGCAGCTCGCGACCAGCTAACATTTCGGCTGCGCAGAAAACCTCATACGGTGCAATGGCATCCAACAGATCGAAGCCATCGAACAGCACGATTTGTACATCCAACATCCCTATAACCTCCCTTGGTTAATTCCTCTGATTGGAAGGATACCAAGAGAGTCTCTCGAAAGAAGCACCTAAATCATCACAAAACAATCACGAACCATCACAATATGCAAGAGCGTGGTTTTTTTGAAGTGGGAAAATGGTACACTTTGGTCAAGGATGTATCATGTAAGGGAAGTGGGAACTACATGAATGAAAGAGCTATGATCTTAGTTGTGGACGACGATCAGAGCATTGCCGATTTGCTTAGGGATTTTTTGGAAAATGACTGCTTTCAGGTCCTAACGGCTAACGATGCGCAGCAAGCATGGGCAGTCTTTCAACAGAATACCGTTCATTGCGTTATCCTGGACATCATGATGCCAGGAGAAAATGGCTTTGATTTTTGTAGGCGCGTTCGGGCAGAGAGCCATGTTCCCATTCTGTTCTTGAGTGCTCGCAGTGATGATAGCGACAAGATTCGCGGGCTCACCCTCGGAGGCGATGACTATATCGTGAAAACCGCTTCGCCCGGCGAGATTGTTGCTCGGGTAAAGGCGGTTCTGCGACGCGTGGGAACGCCACAATCCAGCAAGGTGTTGAATTATGGTCGAATCACGCTTAATAAGACGACAAGAGAAGTATACGTAGAGAATGCGTACGTCTCGCTTACACCGAAGGAATATGAGCTGCTGGTATTGTTTATGGAGCATCCCAAACAAGTGTTTACCTATGATCAGCTGCTGGCGAAGTTCTGGGATGGCATTGGCGATAAGCATACGATTCGCGTCCATTTGAGTCGTCTTCGCGAGAAGATCGAGCACGATTCGGACCAGCCGAAGTATCTTACCAACGTATGGGGCATCGGGTATCGTTTCGAGGGAGGGTAAAATGAGAAAACTCCGGCTTCGCACGCATGCCCTGCTCAGCTTGGGGCTTCTACTACTGATGCCATGGATTTTCTTTGTAGTTGTATACTTTGCATCTACCGGATCCTTACATATTGGAACAGATCGGCCGAATACCAATATGATTCCGCTGGTAGCTGCCTTGGCAGGGCTATTGGTCGCTTTCGTAATCATAGGCGTCCGCATGCGGAGGCTCCTTCTCAAGCCCATTGAGGGCCTGGGTATGGCAGCTCGTAAAATTGCTGTAGGCGAATGGGATGTTAGAATCCCTCAGTCGACTATTAGAGAGATCAATGAGGTTCGAGATGGATTTGAACGAATGAGGAATGGACTTCAACAATCCCAGTTGAAACAAGCAGAGCTTGAGGAGGAACGAAGATTCATCATCGCTGCCGTTGCGCATGACTTGCGGACCCCATTATTTGCCTTGCGAGGGTATTTGGACGGATTAGAGCAAGGAATAGCACGAACACCGGATCAAATCTCGAAATATGTGGCCGTTTGCAAAGAAAAATCAGTGCAATTAGACAGGTTGGTCGAGGATCTTTTCACCTTTACGAAGATCGAGTATCAAGAAACAGAGCTAAACAAGCATTCAACTGACTTTGCCTATCTCATACAACAATCGATTGACAGCTTAAAGCTGCAAGCGCAAGACAAGCATATCTCGGTCCTTGTCCATTCCGTGCCGGATGACTATGTGATTCAAGCCGATTCCCACTTGTTGGAACGCGCGATGAGTAATTTGCTGGATAATGCTGTAAGGCACACGCCTGATGATGGTCGAATTCACGTTCAATACCGCCGGGAAAAAGACCGAGTGTCCTTCACCATGCACGATTCCGGACAAGGCTTTGCGGCGGAAGAGCTGGAACAAGTCTTTGAACCTCTCTATCGAGGGGAGAAATCGAGAAATCGCGCGACCGGAGGCGCCGGATTGGGTCTAACCATAGCTCGGCGAATCCTTCAACAGCACGGAGGCGGGCTAATGGCAGACAATCATCCAAGTGGAGGCGCGGTTCTCACAGGGTGGATTCCTGTTGAACGAAATGACTGAACAACGTTTATTAACGAAATGGCAATCCTCAAAGCATTGCCTCAAACTTGCCGTTACAGACAGTGCGGGGAACCGTATCATCGGTAGCGGTAAAGCGGAGGAATGAGTGGATCCACTATGAGATCTCCAGATTTGCTCGCCACTGGAATCGAAGTTCGGATCAACAATGTCATTGCAAATTGGAGCCAAATCGTATATTGTGGACATTGAAGATCCATAATGATGATATCCATAGGAGGGAGGAGGAAAGCATGCAGTTCTCCAAAAGTACAGATTACGCCCTGCACGCCTTGCTTCATCTGGGTCACTCGGAGCGTCGCAGTAACATCGGAATCAAGGAATTATCCACGACACTTGGCGTTTCGGAAAGCTATTTATCCAAAATCATGTCCAAGCTGAGACAGGATGGTATCGTACGCGCGGTGCCGGGGGTGAACGGTGGTTACGAGCTTTCACGGCCGGCCGACCAGATTACGTTTCTGGATGTGATTCAAGTGATTGAAGGCAGACAGCAGTTGTTCGAATGCTCGAATACCAATTCGCAGCAGCATCGGTCGTTAGCGGAAGAGGGTGTTGTACAGCAGGATCACGAATGTTCAGGAAAGAGCGAATGTTTGGTTGAACAGGTGATGAACGGCGCGGAACAGCAGCTGCACCAATATTTACAGGAACACACGATCCAATCGGTACTGGATATGGCTTTCAAGTGTAGCAATCATGAGGCAAACAAGAAGGAATAGACTTCTTGTGCTTTAATTATGGATATTATAGATCTATGGAGGTATGTAATGGCGATGGAAAAACAACTTTTGGATGTGGCTATTATTGGCGGCGGACCGGCAGGGTTGAACGCCGCCCTGGTACTTGCGCGGGCGAGGAAACAAGTAGCGGTGGTCGATGAAGGCCGTCCCCGCAACGCCGTAACCCGCGAGACCCACGGGTTTCTTACCCGCGACGGGATCAGTCCCGGCGAGTTTCGGCGCCTTGCAATGGAAGAGATTAGTGCCTATCCCTCCGTATCTTTCCTGGAGGATACGGCAGTGTCGATTACGGGCATGGACGGGCGGTTTCAAATCGAGACAGCGCAAGGGCAAACGTTTGCAAGCAAAAAGGTCCTGTTTGCCATCGGCATGAAGGATCGGCCGCTGGGCATTCCGGGACTGGCGGAGGTATACGGGAAAAGCGCCTTCGTGTGCCCATATTGCGACGGCTGGGAGTTAAGGGATCAGCCGCTTGTCATCATTACGAAGGGGGCAGAGCTCATGCATTTCGCCCCAATCATAGCCGGATGGACGAACCGTTTCACCGTCTGCACGAATGGCCCGGATGAACTGACGGATACCGAGCGCGAGGAGTTCCGGCGGAAACGAATCCCTCTATTCGACTCGCCGATCCGGTACATTGACTCTAGCGACGGCATCGTGCGGCAGGTCGTTCTTGAAAGCGGGACGACCGTGGCATGCAGAGGGATCTTCTTCAAACCGGAGCTGGTTACGGGATCGGACTTGCCGCGAACGATCGGATGTCAGATCACGGAGACGGGGACGATTGTGGTCGATGAATTCGGAAGATCGAACGTACCGGGCGTTTTTAGCGCCGGGGATGCAGCCTCTCGACTGCATCAGGCTATAGCTGCGGCTTCGATGGGCGCATTTGTCGCTGCAGCCATCAATAATGAGCTAAATACAGAGGCTTGGGGGAGGGTGTAAGTCCGCTGGGTAATTAGTAGACTCTTTACCAAAGGTATTCAAGAGTATGATGGAACGGTTGGTGGCAGCTGCTCTTTTGCATACCGCTGTGTTGCACCCGCGATAAACAAGCAACGGCATCGCCCGAGCCTTGACGGTTCGGGCTTTTTTCTGCTTTTCAACCGGTAAACATCCAACTTGTCTGTAAACCGCAACTCACGCACGTACCTGTACCTGATTGGCCGGAATACAGTGAGTATTTTCTGGGCACAGTATTTTGGTGAAAACACTACCTTGACAGTCACAGTAGTATGCCTTATTATCCAGATATGGAGATGATCAAATGAGTGAGAACAAACTTACCTCCGACTTGCTGCGAGGACATTCGGACACGATGATTTTACGTCTCTTGACCGAAGCGGACCGCTATGGCTACGAGATCGTGAAGCTGATCGCCGAGCGCTCAGGTCAGGAGTACGAACTTAAGGAAGCGACCATGTACTCCAGCGTCCGCCGGCTAGAGGCAGACGGGGACATCGAGTGGTATTGGGGGGACGAATCTCAGGGAGGACGGCGCAAGTATTTTCGCATTACCGAGAAGGGGAAGGAAACGTACGCCCGCAACAAAAGCAATTGGGAGTACGCCAAGCGTGTGTTAGATAACTTGTTATGAGGGGGATTCCATATGAATCAGAAACTGACCAATTATTTGAACGGCGTGTTTGCGCCGTACGATGGAATTAGAAGCGCCGCTGAATTAAAGGCCGACCTTCTCTCCGATTTGGAGGAGCGCTACCGTGAACTGAGAGCAGAGGGCAAGGATGAGGAAACCGCCTTTAAGCTGACGATTGAGGGGATCGGCGACATTGAGCAAACGATTCTGGAGGTCACCAACCTCTCCCGCTCGCTGGAACGGCAAGTCCTGACGAACTTTAGCGCAAGCAACCTGGCGAAGAGTGACTTTGCAGGTGTGACGGCCCATAAAGGACAGTTTAAAGGCAGTGCCTTGCACGGTTCCGACTTTTCGGGCGCCGATTTGACCGGCAGTACGTTTAAGAGCAGCGACATCCGCGAAGCCAATTTTGACGGTGCTAATCTGACGGACTGCACCCTGTCCGCGCTTGACCTGGGCAATGCAAGCTTCCGTAAGACGATCCTTGTCCGAACAAACTTCAGCAAATCGGGCCTTGATGGAGCCAAATTCATAGGAGTAAGACTGACTGACGTCACGCTAACGATGACCGATCTTAGAAAGACGATTTTTGAAAGTTGTTTATTTGATGGGGTTGATTTCAGGTACTCGGATCTTCGCGGGCAGAGTTTTGACGGACAGACGTTTGTCGGCGTTAAGTTTGACAAAACGGCCTTGAGCGAAGCTTCGTTCAGAGGAGCTACATTGAAAAATGTTTCGTTCCAGTCCGGGTTTACTTTCTCAAAGAAGTACTATCGTGCGATCAAAACCATTTGCTTTGACGGCGCCACGATGGATAAACTGACCTTCGCTGCGCTCAAAGGGATGGAAGCCGATTTGTCAAAGGTGACTGTCATTTAAGGGAGGGAATCGAATGCCAACCGAGCAAACCAAGTCCATTCAAGTAAGAGGACTGCAAAAATGCTACAAGCAGCTTCAAGTGCTGAAGGGCGTCGATTTCGAGGTGGAGAAGGGGAGTATCTTCGCGCTGCTTGGCTCCAACGGAGCGGGCAAGACGACGATTGTCAAAATCCTCACCACGCTGCTGAAGCAAGACAGCGGAACCGCCATCGTAAACGGATTTGATGTTGCAACCAAGCCGGGTCATGTGCGGCAGTCGATCAGCTTGACCGGGCAATTTGCCGCCGTTGACGAGACATTGACGGGACGGGAAAACCTCATCATGATCGCAAAGCTGCGGCACCTAGAGACTCCGCGTCAGATTGCGAGCGATATGCTGAAACGGTTCGGGTTGACCGATGCCGCGGACCGAAGGGCATCTTCTTATTCGGGCGGGATGCGCCGCAGGCTCGACCTCGCCATGAGCCTTGTGGGGAAACCGCAGCTCATTTTTCTCGACGAGCCGACGACCGGCCTTGACCCCGAGGCGCGTATCGAGGTTTGGAACATCGTCAAGGAGCTTGCCGACAGCGGCACGACGGTTTTCTTGACCACTCAGTATTTGGAGGAAGCGGAGCAGCTGGCCCGTCGCATTGCGATCCTGCACGAGGGAAGGATTCTTGCTAACGGCACGCTAGCGGAGCTGAAAAGGTTGTTCCCGCCCGCAAAGGTGGAGTATGTGGAAAAACAACCGACGTTAGAAGAGATCTTCCTCTCCATCGTCGGCAAGCAGGAGGCGATGTAACAATGGAAGCAATAAAAAAGCACTACTTCAGTGATTTGGCTGTCATGCTCGGACGCTCCTTGCGCCATATATTCCGCAGTATGGACACGGTCATCACGGTAACCATTATGCCCATCGCCTTTATGCTGCTTTTCGTCTACGTGTTCGGAGGCGCCATTCAAACCGGCACGGATAATTATGTGAATTACCTGTTGCCCGGCATCCTGCTGATTGCTATTGCAAGCGGGACTGCCTATACGGCTTACAGGCTGTTTCTCGATGTACAGAGGGGAATATTCGAGCGGTTCCACTCCATGCCGATTGCTCGTTCCACTATGCTGTGGGGACATGTGCTTAGTTCCGTCGTGTCCAACGCTATCTCGGTTGTCGTCATTCTCCTTGTTGCGTTGTTGATGGGCTTTCGTTCGTCGGCGGGAATCCTGTCATGGCTTGCTGTAGCCGGCCTGCTTGTGGTGTTCACGCTCGCCTTAACTTGGATCGCAGCGATTGCGGGATTGACTGCAAAATCGGTGGATGGCGCCAGTGCATTCTCCTATCCGATTATCTTCCTGCCGTTTATCAGCTCGGCGTTTGTTCCAACCGATTCGATGCCGCGGGTTGTTCGTGCCTTTGCCGAGAACCAGCCGGTGACGTCGATTGTGGAAGCCATCCGTGCCCTGCTGGCCCAGCAGCCGGTCGGTAGTGAGATAGGGGTCGCGCTTTTGTGGTGCTTCTGTATTATGCTTGTGGCTTACCTTTTTGCGATGAGAGCGTACAGAAAGCGGGTGTGAGGAGTCTTTAAACAGTCTCATATGAGACGTCACACACTTTAAAATGCAGCAAGGCCAGGCAATATGCATTGCCTGGCCTTGCTGCTTAGTCGGAGTTTCGCTTAACCAGCAAACCTGCTCTAACAGTGGAAGTTTAGTTTAATGATCTTTTCCATAAAAACTCCCTCACGGAACGGTTAAACTGGTACCAGACAACGCTGTTCTAAGAGCTGGACACATGCCCGATAATTGCCTAAGTGGAAGAATGAGGAGGGATAGGCATGGTGAAATGTCATCTACTTGCTATCGATTTTGAATATAACGGGCAAAAACAACGAATTGTCCCGATCCTTTTACTAGATGAGAGCGAGCGGATTCTCATCGACTGCGGCTATCCCGATTTTATCCCCCTTCTTGAAGAAGCGGCCGGCAAACACGGTGTGACTCTTCATTCGATGACCAAACTGATCGCGACGCATCACGATCTGGACCATATGGGATCACTTGCCAATTTGAAGAGAACCTACCCGCAAATCGAAATCGTCGCCCACGAGCTGGAAAAGCCGTATGTGGAAGGAACGAGCAAGTCCTTACGGCTTGAGCAGGCAGAAGCGACATGGGACGCTTTGCCTGCGGAAGCCAAGCCGGCAGCGGAACAGTTTATTCGGCTCCTGCAGTCGATCGAGCCGGCGGTTGTCGATCGGACGGTATCGGACGGGGAAGTGCTTCCTTGGTGCGGCGGCATAGAGATTGTTCACACGCCTGGCCATATGCCGGGACATATCTCCTTATATTTGCCGTCCAGCAAAACGTTACTGGCGGCTGACGCCGTCGTGATCGAAGAGGGCCGGCTCAACCTCGCCAATCCGCAGTATACGCTGGATCTGAAAGAAGCCATTCGCTCCGTGGAGCGGCTGCTCGACTACGACATCGAACAGCTCATTTGTTATCACGGCGGCCTCTATCAGGGAAACGTTCGGCAAGCGCTCCTTCAGGTCCTTGAACGTTATAAGCCTAAAGGAAGCGGCGGGACGCCCCCGAGTGGCCGTTTTTTATAGTTCGAACATAAACGGTAAAATAACAAGCCAAATGCACCATATTGACCAGCGACCAAACTGCAAGCCATAGGATGGGAGATGACAAGGTAGTCCAGATGCCGAACCAAGGCACCACTCGTCCTCCGCCGATCAATGTCATCAACGGGGAGAGGAACAAGAGAAGAAGGAGCGGAATCAGTCTACCGGCCGTTATCCGAAGCAATCGGCGGAACGTTAGCCGTTTGTTCCTCCGACGGATGCGAAAATACCCATACACGCCCCATACGAGCGTAGCGAGGATAAGTGCAAGGATGATCGTTTCCATCGTTCGGCCATTCAGCATAGAGGCTTCAGGCTTTTTCCCTTCCATAATAGCCTTGAGCCCATCAAGAAAGGCGGAGTAGTTCACAAACGCGTTCAAACCGGTAGAAAACTGAACCGCGATTCCGAGCCGCTCGTCCAAATAAACCCGTTCTTCCGCCTTGTATGTCCAAAAAATGCCGCTGTGGGAGATGGTCCGGCCGCCGGATTCGTCCTGGCCGGCAAGCCAGCCTATACCATACGGACCGGTGGCACCGGCAGCGTGATAGTCGTTCATCAGCTCGGGAGATAGAAGGCGGCCGCTGTACTGCGCAAGCATCCAGCGGGCCATGTCCTCCGCGGTGGACACAATGCCGGCGGGGCCTTCCACGAACCAGAGAGGCTCCGAGTGACCGACAGGACGTCCCAGAATCGTGTAATGTCCCTGCGGAATTGCCTTATTCTCATCGATCTGCTGTGTCGTGCTGACACTGTAGGTATGGGACATGCCTAGCGGCACAAAGACATGCCGCTGCAGATAATCCGTGAAGCGCTCTCCGCTGACGCTTTCCACAAGGCTCGCGAGCAGCACGTAATTGGGATTGTGGTAGCTGTAGCTGGTTCCGGGATCATGGGCAAGCTGCACGTCGTTTAATAACCGGGTTGCCTCCTGCAAGGTCTGAAATTGCGGAGCCCGCGTCATATCGGGATTTACTGTATCATTCAGCCCGCTGGTTTGATTCAATAGATGGCGGATCGTCATGACGCGAACGCGGGGGTCCCGTGGCGACAACTCTGGGAAGTAAGAAGCGTAAGCCGCATCCAGGCCGATTCGGCCTTGCTCCGCCAGCTGCAGGACGGCCAGAGCGGTAAAGGACTTGCTTAACGAGGCGATCGGAAGCGGGGTGTCGCCCGTTATTTTTCGGCCATCTGCGAAGGTCCCGTAGCCCTTTGCGTAGAAGACCTCATCGCCCGCGGAAATCGCGACAGAAGCACCCTGGATATGGTTGGCCTTCATACTCCGGCTCATGTACTCGTCGATGTTCCTCAGGATTTCTGCGCGGTCTCGGACGTCCACAGCGGATACGGACTTCGCCCACGCAGATACGAGCAGCAGCAAGCAACTGAGGGCCAACCCTATTCTTTGCAGCATATTCATCATTCCAGCATCTCCTTCTCTTTTTCTAGATAAGGAGATGCTAACGCATAATGTTCAACTTTTTTTCAACTCCACCCCAAACTTTGCCGTCACGCATCCACCGCCTTGGGGACTGTTGTCGAGCTGCAGGCTCCCTCCATGAGTTTCACAGAGCACTTTGCAAACGTAAAGGCCCAGTCCGTGATGCTCGGTCGCCTCCCACACCTCTCCGCGGTAAAAAGGAAGCATAGCCTTGTGCACTGCTTCGTCCGAGAAGCCGGGACCGTCATCGGTGACAATCATCTGCAACTCGTCTTCCTGGAGGACATAGCGGACGTTCACCTGACTGGCTGCGTATCGCACCGCATTGGCCGCCAAGTTCTCAAAAACCCGCATGAGGACATGGGGATCCGCGTATAGGACGGAATTAGCGTGTTCCATGGAACTGACGAAGCGCTTGCCGAGCGGCCTTGCGAGTTGTTCAGCACTGTCGTTCAGCATAGCCGCGAGCGAGTGCAGGTCCGTCGGCTGGCGGTGCACCGGGACGTCCTCCAGCTTCTGAATCGAGCTCATGGCATCCGCATAACGCTCCAGGCGCACGATGTGGAGGTTGATTGTATGGATCAGGTCCAGCACCTTTTCTTCCGATACTTTCTTCTCGGGCAAATAGGCGGCGAGAAACTCGCCGTATCCTTTCAACACCGACAGAGGTGTCCTCAGATCATGGGCAAAAATCGCATTGAGCTGCTTGCGCTCCTCGGCCGAGCGCCAAAGCGTCTTGATGGTGGTTTCCAACTGCGCGCGCATCGTTTCAAAGACGGCGACCAGCTCACCCATCTCGTCCCGGCTGTCATAGGAGACGCGGAAGTCCAGATTGTTGGCCGATATGTTCTCGGATGCTCGTTTTAATAGCTCCAGCGGACGCTTTAATTTCCATCTATAAAACAAAACGGCCATCGTGACAATTCCCGCGGCCACGGTGAGCAGCACCGCCGCGACGAGGGAGGGCAGCATCCACTCCGTATCGCCGAGACGAAGACGCAGGTACTCAACCCAGGCGAACTCCAAAGTGATGACCACCAACACGGACATGAGCGTGAGAACGCCTAACAGGATGAAGGCTTGCAGCAAGGTCAGCCGCTTGAGCAGCCCATTCAGGAGCTTGGCCATTTGTATCCGACTCCCCAAACGGTTTCGATTCGGTGATCGCAGCCGTATTCCTTCAATTTGGAGCGAATGCGGCGGATATGCTCCGCAATCACGCTGCTGTCGCCCTCCTCGTCCAAACCCCAGATCGTTTCGTAGATGCGGTCCCTTTCGAACACCATGCCGGGATGCGTGGACAGCAATTCGAGAATGGCGAACTCCTTCTTGGCTAGAGGAATTCGTGTATCCCGGCAGTAAACCTCCCGGGCCGTATAGTCAATGACCAGATCCTCGCTAAACTTCACCGATGCTTTGGTTTGGATTCTTTGTTCCCTGCGTAAATGAGCTTCGACCCTGGCGCCCAGCTCGTGAATGCTGAACGGCTTCAGGATATAGTCATCGCCTCCGGCACGAAATCCGGCTAGTTTATCGGCATCCTCGATTCGAGCGGTTAAGAATACGATCGGGCACGAGACGTAGTCTCGAATTTTCTCGCATAAGGCAAGACCATTCTGCCCGGGCATGTTGATGTCAAGCAAGATGAGATCGGGCTGCTGCTCCACTTTGCGCAGCGCCTCTCGGCTGTCCTTGGCTGTCATGACGAAATACCCGTTGATTTCGAAGTAATCGGTCAGCAGCTTCAGAAGATCCGCTTCATCATCCACAATCAGTAATTTAGGCATCTCTGTCCTCTCTCGTATCCCAACGTTGCACTCAGCATAGCAAATCGGACTCTGGCACACCAAGAAAAACTTGCGATACTGGGAGAGGTCTCTTCCCGCGGGAATCACTCAGCGCGAAATATGATTGAATAAATATACATTAAAACGTATGATAACTCATATCCCTAAGCGAGAAAAGGAGAGGTGGACAATGAACTACAAGGTATTCGTGGATGGTCAAGAAGGGACAACAGGTTTAAAGATACATGATTCCTTATCCAAGATTCCGAACATAGAAGTTCTCAAAATTGAGGCGGATAAGCGAAAAGATTACGAAGCCCGTGAGGCTTTATTAAACGAAGCCGATGTCGTTTTCCTCTGTCTTCCGGATGCCGCTTCAAAGGAGTCCGTATCCATGGTAAGGAATAAAAAGACTAGGATAATTGATGCAAGTACGGCATTCCGGACCAATCAGGAATGGATCTATGGATTGCCGGAATTACATAAAAAGCAAAGAGAGAACATCAAACAGTCATCCAGGGTATCGGTCCCGGGATGTCATGCGACCGGCTTTCTTTTACCTATACATCCATTGGTAGCGGAGGGAATTATTCCCCGGGATTATCCAATGTCTTGTTATGCGCTTACCGGGTACAGCGGCGGAGGCAAGAAGCTTATAGCGGAATACGAGAACTCGAATAGAGAACAGCTTCGTGCACCAAGACACTATGCGCTTAGTCTTAACCATAAGCATCTTCCAGAAATGCAGCTCTATTCCGGGTTAGAGTCAGCCCCGCTTTTTACTCCGATCGTCGGAAACTATTATCAGGGGGACGCAGTTAGCATTCCGCTCTTTCCTAGATTGTTTACGAAAACGATGACGGCAAGGGAGATTCGGGACCTGCTTGCCTCTTATTATCAAGAGGAACGTTTTGTTCAAGTGGCTCCCTTCGATTCCGAGGCCAATCTTGAAGATGGTTTCTTTAATCTGATGCAGCGCAATCACACCAATTATTTGGACATCTTTGTGTTTGGTCATCAAGACCAGATCTTACTTGTTTCCAGATTTGATAATTTAGGCAAAGGGGCCTCAGGTGCGGCGATTCAAAATATGAACCTTATGCTTGGGTTTGACGAAGGTACAGGACTGGAGTAGGAGTTTTTGTGTTTGTTGCGCTAACGGGGAGGTTAACTTAGCAATCCATAATAAACGGCTTGAACGGAAACGTTGTAAACTATAGTTAGGGAGAGCATGCTACATAACAAAGGAGAACTGTAAATGAGAAAACTTGTGTTATTTTTGCATTCCTCGCTTGACGGTTTTGTAGAAGGGCCTAACGGCGAAATGGACATTGGCTGGATTTCCTACGATGACGATTTGGCAAAGCATGCGAAGTACTTTCTGAGTACGGCCGACACTGTCATTTGGGGAAGGAGAACTTATCAAGGTATGCACGGGTATTGGCCAACCTTCGAACCCATCAAGTACACAGCATGAACTGGAGCATGCGGAGTGGATCGATAAAACAAGGAAAATCGTTTTTTCCACAACGCTAGAGAAAGTCGAGTGGAACAATTCTAGACTGGTGAAAGAGAATGTAAAGGAAGAGATCATGCGTCTTAAACAACTGCCAGGCAGAGATATGATCATCCTCGGTAGTCCTAGGTTCGCGCACTACCTTATGGAGCTTGATTTAATTGATGAATATAAGATCACGGTTTCTCCTGTCCTGATCGGCAAAGGATTGCCGTTATTCCAGGGCATCCAAGAGAAGACCCATCTTAAGCTTATCGAGAGTAAAACGTTTGATTCTGGGGCCCTTGGTCTCGTTTACCAGGCGGTTAGATGACCTGTTTCGTAGATTAGAACGCTTAGATGAGCTCAATATTCAACCAGCTCCAGGCTACCGATAGGAATCGGCAGTCTTATTTGCGGTAACGGGCAAGCTGATACAACTTTCTGTTGACGATATCTTAACGAATTGGTATTCTGTTACCAATTTTGCTTATTTTATGGGGAGGAGACAGATGCCTAATATTCAGGCAATTGTACTGGACTTGGACGGAACCTTGCTCGGTAGTGATAAATCGATCTCTCCGAGAAATTATCAGGCTGTTAAAAGATGTTTTGATTCTGGAATTCATATTATTATTGCGACGGCGAGGCCGCCCAGAGCGGCTAATCAATTTTTGCAGAAGTTCCCTTTTGTCGACTACATGGTTTATTACAACGGTGCTTTAGTTACATGCAAATCGAAGCAATATGAGAGGCACATTAGTATCCCTATGGAGATTAGCCAACAGATTAACAAATTCATCGAACTACGATTACCTCAAACGATCCTCTCATACGAGGTTAATGATGCATGGTATACGTGTCGACCAGTTCCCGACTCCCAATGCGCTTCATTAGGGATCCGCTTGAATGACCCGAAGCCACAGGTTGTGGATGAAGATTATATTAGTTCCCTTTCCCCGACCAAAATCTTGGCTCTAGGTTGCAGCACATGGAGGGATATAGGCGAGCAATTCGGTGACCATGTGAACGTAATCTCAACCGATAAAGGAGTATTGGTCCAAATCATGCATAAATCGGCCTCAAAGGAAAAAGCCGTTCAATGGGTGTTGAGCGAGATCGGCGTGAAAGCAGAAAATGTAATGGTATTCGGGGATGATTTTAACGATTTAGGTCTATTCCATATGACCGGATTTCCGGTTGCAATGGAAAACGCAATCATGGAACTTAAAAATTGTGCAGCCCACGTGACCGATTCAAATGATCATGACGGTGTTGCCGTAGCAATTGAGAGATTCCTGATGTAATCGTTCTTGGCTGCTGATAGGAATCGGCAGTCTTGTTGCATAACAGGCAGGTTTGTGGAACTGTCAAGGAGGTGTAGGATGAAGGAACTAACAAAAGAGGAAGTACAACAGATGATTTCCTTAGGTAAACCCATAACAAATTCCTCAATACAAAATCTTGACTTATACAACAAAATGCTTTTTGAAGGCGAAGAAGTTAGAACGCCAGTGATATTTGAGTCATGTTTTTTAAGCAATGTTGATTTCGCGATTCTTCAATTCTATGAAGAAGTAGTGTTTCAAAGATGTAAAGTTATCTCGGCAGGCTTTCACGGGGCATATTTTTATAAAGGAATAGTAATCGAAGACTGTGAATTTCATGACACTTTGTATTTTGATTGTGGCGGTCATAATGAAAGTCCACATCTCGTGAAGATTAATCAAACGGATTTTTATGGTTATGTTGATTTTTTTGATTCGTGGTTTATGGGTCCAGTCGAAATTATTAATTGTACTTTTCATGCCGGAACAAACCTTTTGTGTGATATGAACGATTTCGAATTTCCCCCTTTATTAGTAAACAATTCTGGCAACCTTCACCTTGAGAATGAGCGTGGTTACTAAGCTAACGAGATACGAATGTACAACTAACGAAGGTCTATAGCTCAATATTCAACCAGATCCAGGCTGCTGATAGGAATCGGCAGTCTAATTGCGCTAAAGGGCAGTTTCCATATAAACAAAGAATACCAACAATAAGTTTTTATTCTGGTTACAATTTCTATGAGAAAACGTGTTTGGGGGTCAACCAATGCAAAATATAGATTACAGCAATTATTTTTGGCAAGACGAAGTGATAAGATTGCGCGCCATACAACCAGAAGACTGGGAAAACCATTATAGGAATCGTTTCGATACACCTGCACGTCGCCTTTTAGAGTATGCGGTTGAATTGCCTCCTACGATTTCAGAAGCTAAAGCTTTTGCGGAGAGGTTTTCCGAATTTTCATCCAATCGTCTTATGTTTACTATTGAAAACTTGAATGGTGAAAACGTTGGAGGAGTTAATCTGAACAGTATTGATGAAAGAAATGGAACGTTTAGCATAGGAATTCAAATCGACAGGAATTATCGAGGAAACGGTTATGGCACCAGAGCAATACATATACTCTTAAAGTACGCTTTCTTTGAGCGTAGACTTAATAAATTTAATAATTCCGTTCTTGAAGGGAACGTCGCCTCAGCAGCCATGCTTAGAAAAGTGGGATGTGTTCAAGAAGGGGTCCGTCGCCAAGTAGTCTACACCAATGGAAGATACTACAATTCCATTTTGTACGGGCTAACAAAGGACGAATATGTTGAGCACCTTCACAAAACTAACGTATTACTTAATCAGGGAATAAACTAACGGAGAACGAAGAATGTGCAATTAAAGTAGGTCGTTAACTCAATAGTTATCCGGATCGGACGGCCGCTATGAAATGACAGTCTTATAGAAAAAAATCCGGGAAATGAATAGTTTGCGAACCGTCCTCTTACTAATGAAGGTCGATAGCTCAATAATCAACCGGATCCAGGCTGCTAATAGGAATCGGCAGTCTTATTGCGCTTACAGGCAGTTTATTAATTAGTGGTCATTCAATGCGAAGAAAATGTATAGTTGAACCGTGGAATGTAAAGAAGCAGTTTATTCGTGCCTGCATCTAAACATAGATAAAGAAACATTAATTGAGACGAAATGTTTGGCCATAAGCTTATGAGGCTTCTCTAGATGAATCTTAACCTTCGCTTAACTGATCTTGACCTATCATAGGGCTAACAAGGGGATGGGGTTGACATATGAACGCGCACTCTCTCTTGAGTGCGCGCTCCTTGTTTTCCCGTGCAGCCCTACCAGGCTAAGCTTCCGCCATCCGGGCTCTTCACAGATTGCCGATCAGCTTGAGCAGGATGCCGGCTTCTTCAGTCGAGAACTTCTTGCCGTTTAATGCCTGCAGCTCATTCGTCAAGGCATGCAGGGTGCCTTCCTTGCTTTTATCGCTGCCGCGCTTCTCCGCTTCTTCGGCGGCCTTCAACTTGGCGAGCAGGCTGTTCACCACCGATTTGTCGTAGGCAAACTGGCGGATAAGCTCGGAAACCCCGTCGTAGGTTACCGCGATTTGGAACGTAAAGACAGCGGTAGTAACGTTACCGGCCTTATCCGAGGCGGTAACCGACACTTCGTGCTGTCCCGGGTCCAATCGATACGCCGGCTGCTGAAGAAGCGATCCGGTGCATGTGCTGCTCTGCAGCCCGGAGAGGGCATCGGAGGCGGTGCAGCCGATATAGACGGCCTCCTGGACAGAGTAGCTCTGTTGTCCGGTGAATTGGACGACCGGCGCCATCTTGTCGATGTGGACTTCGAAAGTTTGAGGGATTTCCTGGATGTCCGCCGCGCTTGTGGCGGAATACGTTACCGTAGTCATCCCTTCGGCGGTAATCGGGAATTGGACGGTGGCACCCTTAACCGTCGTGCCCGGAATCGATTGTGCTCCTGCGGCGGAATACGTAATGGATGCAGCACGTTCACTCGTGATTGCAACTTGCGCGTCCTGGTTGAGCCAACCGTTCGCATTAGGAGCTGGAGTGATGGAGGCTGCCGATATAGGCGCTCTTGTGTCTTTGACTGTCAAGAAGAAATCGTCGTAGTAGGCGACAGCTATGTTGTACCGGCTCGTCACAGCGATGAAACGGGCGTAGGCCGCATTGTCGGGCGCCTTTCCTTTCAGCGTGACGACCTGCCATTGGGCAAGTCTTGATTCGTCAAGATGGATTTCCTGCGTCGTGATGGTGGCGTCGTTCTTATCGAAATAGCGGAACATAAAGCCCGGCTGGCCAGATTCAATATACAGATTCACGCCGGCTTCATATTCCTCGCCCGGCTTCACGGGAATTTTGTCGCTCTGGACGGCAACGGATCCGGTGCGGGTCGTATCGACTGTCTTCAGGCTCTTCGCTCCTGAAAAGCTGCGCTCTCCGCTTACTTCAAACCAATAGTCTTTGGTGGGCGCGAACAGAGCGCTCCATCCCGGAATCGTTGTGCCGGTCACCGGCTCCTCGAATCCGGCATTGCGGACGGGAACCGGGATGCGGGGAGGCGGCTGCACGATCTCGCCGTCCACGACGATGCGGTACAGAATCGTATTCGTCGCTGAATCGGTAAAATACAGGTTGCCGTCCATACCAAGGTCGAACCGGGACGTATCCGCCAGCGTACGGAATTCCAGCGTATCGGGATCGATAACGGTCAGTTTGTTGTTGAACAGGACGTACAGCACACCATCGGCTGACCAGCGGAGGGGATGATGGGCCCACTGACTGAAATTCAACTTCGGATAGATTTTCTTGCTCTTCACAATCTGGTAGGTCTTGGGATCGAAGGCGAAGATGTATTCGTATGCCGCGCCCCAAATCAACCCGTCCGGTCCTACGGAAAGATCCCCGATGAAGATCGGCTTATTCAAGCCGGGAATACGGAGCGGGAATTCGGCGATCTTCTCTTCCTTAACGGCATCCCAAACGAAGATTTTGGCCTCTTCTTCCGTCGGTTCGGAACCAAGGCCGCCTCGGATCGTGGTAGACCCGAAGATCTTCCCGTCCAAATAAGCGGTGCTAAGCACGCTTTGGTTGCGGACGACGTTGCGGTGTACTCTGGTTTCTCCGGTTGCTGGGTCGTACACGGTTAAGGATCCACCGAGCGTGCCATACCCGGAGATGGTTGAGATGTACAGCTTACCCCCGCCTTCGGTCATGTTGACCAGCCGTTCCTGATCGTCGCCAAGCACCGCCAGCTTCTTGGGATTCGATGCTCCAGGGCTTTGGGTCAAATCATATTCGTGCAGGCTGCCTTCCGGGTAGACGCCCAAATATACCTTGTTGCCGATCGGGTAGACGCTGTCCGCCTGGCCGATGCTGAACGGCTGGGTCGTCTTGTCAGAAAGGTTGACGAGCGAGGATCTGGCCTGCGAGCCGGTCGTGATGAGTTGAGTCGGAGATACGCTTGCCACCCGGTTTACCACTCCGGGAAGTCCGGGTACGATCGGCGGATATTCGTGGACCTTCTTCGTTTCAATGTTCATCAGTGTCACGCCGCCGTCATAACGGACGGTCACAAGTGTCTTCCCGGGGAAAGCGGGATTGTTCGGAATTTCCACCCAATCCGCCCCACGCAGACCGGTCCCGTATTCCATTCCCGTCAGCTCCACCGCATGCGTCTGGAGATCAAACGTCTTTAGCTTTTTGTCGGACATGTAATAGATTTTGCCATTCAGGGAATCGGTCTCGTGGAGACCCGTTACGTTTTGCAATTCCACGTCAAGCCAGGCTTGCGTCAGGGTATCGTAAAGATAGCCTTCTCCGGGAACGCCGCTTCCGTCCGTATAGCGGGCGAACAAATAGCGGTCATCAATTGTATCCAGGTCATACACGGTATCGTTCTTCACTTTCGCCTGCAGAGGAACCGCAATATCCGTCTTCTCGCCCGTCGCCAGATTGACCCGGACGATTTGCTTATGCGCGGTTCCGGCATATATATTGCCGCCCTGGTAAGCGATGGAGCGGACGTATTCCTGGTCCATGTTGCCGATCATGCGGCCGTAATCCTTCGTCTGTTTCGTTGCGGGATCATACTGGTATACCTTGCCTCCGGGGTATGTTCCGACGTATACCCGTCCCTGCTCATCGGTAGTGATGCTGTTTGGCACCGACTGACCGTCAAATTGTGCGACTTGGGTAGCAACGTGGGTGACGGGCGAATAGCTCCACAGCCGGGCTCCGCCGCCGTCGGCAGCCAGGAATAGCGTGCCGTCGGGTGCAACCGTATGCGCCCAGGAGCTTTCCGACGGAGCGATGGGGATGCTGCGAAGCAGCTTGTAATCCTCAATGTCAATCACGTTGAGAACGCCAGGTTTCCCTTTGGCGGTCGTATACATGACATAGTGTCCGTCCTCGCGGCCGACAGCGCCGTTGAAGATGGCCACTGTGTAGTTGTTCGGAACGAGCAGTTCTTCCGGAGGACCGAACTTCTTCTGAGACAACTTGCTTCCTTCCGCTGCTGAAGCTGCAAAACCAGTCCAGCTTGTCATAAAAACGATCAAGCACATCATGACCATCGTAATGCGTTGTTTGTGAATACGCATGCTTTACCTCCTTTTGATGAACGACAGACTCAACCAATTGCAACCGCTTTCAAGAATGGATCGGAGATGCGGCCTCCTTTCGTGTTCAGGCTCAAGGGAAGGGGACAAGGTATGTATGTTCTATGCTGGTATCCTTATGGTGCACATTTTAAGGAAGTACGTGGATGGTGTCAACGGACTATTTGGCTATTTTTACAATTGTGGTATCTATGTGGTGTCTACGAACCGGTGCTTCACTATAAATCCATTCTTTGTCTTGTTGTTGCGGAGGGGCTTTGTCTGGCCCGGTGCCTGGTAATACACACGCAAGCTACTCCGCTCCCCTTGCAGGTTCGGACAGGCATCCTTCGTCTTCCCTCTCCCCTAAATCGCCTGACCCGTACAGGCACGGATAGGCGTTCGCCCACTTAGACCGAAAGTAATCGCAACGTGGAGGTGGCTGTACGTGCCCGGACTGATTTTCCGTCATAGCCATCTCCGCCGCATGGCGCAAGGGCATGCGGATTCGCGCAATATGCTGTTCGAGCACAACCTCAGACTCGTCGCCCACATCGTCAAGAAATCCTTGAGTATTCTCTTCGCTATGGGTGCGTGCGCTCTCGTCGCTGGGATCATTCGGGCTCGCAAGATCTCCCTGCACGAAGCGCTTGCCGGCCTTCTGCCTCTTCTTTTACTGCTGATTGTGGGCAGCGCCGTTCTGTTCCAACATATTAGCTATTTGTTCTCCCTTGCCATGCTTGGGATTCTGGGTGTCGCCCAGCTGGATAGGTACCGGATCGGAAGGTGGATGGCATCGACTGTGGTCGGCACAGGAATAGTGCTTCTGTATGCTCCTGTATGTTGGTTGATCTATGTCCTGTTCATGTTGCCGTTCACCCCGGTGGTAGTCGCGATAAGCGTCATTCCGATCTCGATAGTTTCCGCCGTGTTAGTGGCAGGACCGAAAGATGCCGCAGGAAACTATTCTGAAGGGAAGCAGCCCAATATAAACGGATGATAATCTTCTCGCGGGAGGGGAATACGAGTTGTTGAACAGCAAGTTGACTTGCTTCATAATGGGGGAGAAGTGGATTCGCGGAGGGATAACAGCATGAGCCAAGGTACCTTTATAGGGAAAGCCAGAGAAAAAGCCAGAGAAATCAAACGCAACATTTTTGTTCTATTTCTTGCCTATAAGGACCCTAGAGTTCCTTGGTATGCAAAGTTATTTACTCTGTGCGTTGTATCCTATGCTTTCAGTCCCATCGATTTAATTCCAGATTTCATCCCTGTTTTGGGGTATCTCGATGATCTAATTCTTGTCCCATTAGGAATCACGCTTGCCATTAAAATGATTCCAAAAGAAGTCATGGAAGATTGCTATGAAAAGGCCGAGGAGATAAGAAAAAAGGGGAAACCAAAGAATTGGATTGCCGGTGCTCTCTTCATCGGCATTTGGGTTTTGGTGGTTATTTGGGCTTTTAAGGTCTGTTATAGATTGTTTCAATGAACATGAAGAAACGGTAGCCATTGCAATGGCTGCCGTTTTCTCAACCAACAGGCAGTTTTCTTTGAGCCTGGCAGGCGGAATAGCGGAATAGCCTGAATAGGGATATCCCCATTTCGCCGCGAATAAGAATAGAAATCTTAGTAAACGCGTAGAGGAGGGCGGATATGGAAACATTCAATGAGCAGCAATTGCTTCTCAGAATTAGCTGGATGTTCCTTCTTTTAACTGGAGTCGGGATCCTTATCTTTGGCCTATTAGTTGTCGTGTTTCCACGGATTGCAGGTCCTTATGATTTGGGATTGCTGCGGGCGCTTGGCTTGGCAACGACAGGAATGGGACTTTTCGGTACCGTGATCACTCTCATGTCGTTCAAAAGAAAAGAAAGATGGGCATGGTTTCTACTCTGGTATTACCCCATCTTCTGGATAGCGCATTTGGTGGGCGGATTACCACCGGGAAACGATCATATCCATCAAGTTGTTTTTATTGTCATTTCTCTCCTGGGATTGATGCTTCCTTTTAGACAATTCTTCCCGCGGAAAACCGTCGAGTCTCAACGATAAATCGTCTAGTGACACGTTATTTGGGTTCTGTCATTTAGCTAACGAAGGACGATAACGCAATATTTAGTTCTAGGCTGCCGATAGCAATCGGCAGTCCTATTGCGCTAACCGGGCAGACTAGATCCATAAACTGTCGCCAACGAGGAGGGGATCGTTTGAACCTTTATATTTGGTCAGGTAAAAGGGTTAGGTTGCGTCCTATTTTGGCTTCCGACTGGGAGAAGTTCCATCAAAATGATCATGATTCCGAAGGTGCAAGGCTATGTGATATCATACACTTTCCCAGATCTGAGGAAGGAACAAAGTCATGGGCTTCACGCCAAGAATCTGGATATGTGAACGGAGATAACATTAGTCTTGCCATCGAAACACTCGGTGGTGAGCTGGTTGGAAGCATTAGCACGAATAGTTGTGACTCACGCCATGGCACATTTAAGTACGGGATCGCAATCTTTCGAGACCATTGGCGTAAAGGGTATGCTTCGGAAGCTGTAGGGATAATAATACGGTATTATTTTGAGGAACTCCGCTATCAAAAAATAAATGCATATGTATACTCATTTAATAGAAGCTCAATCGCACTTCAAGAGCATCTCGGGTTTATCCAAGAAGGAAAGTTAAGAGATATGATATTCACGAATGGACAGCACTACGATGAATACGTTTATGGGTTAACTAAAAGCGAGTACGAAAAACGGAAGCTACAGACGTCAGGAAACCAAAATCAAATTAGTTATTAAAAGGGGAATCCGTCTTGAAAATCTATCCGTTATCACAAGATGACTATGAATTGAGAATCAAACGATCGAGGGTGGAGGGCTATCTTCAATAAATGAAAGTACTTAGTTAGGTAAGTTTTTATTGGAGAGATCGTCAATCGCTTGAACAGCTAGTTCCAATGCTCTCATTCTTCTTTCTAGAAGCGTTCTTTGAGGACTTCCTGCCTTTAACTTAGCATAACTGTTCTCAATTGATGGGAATAAGCCAGTAAGAACATGACGAGCTTCTGCTAAATCTTCCTGGGTGTGATGATGTGGTCTTTGATTCCAAACGTTTTCTAACATGGCTAAGCCGATGTAAATGGCTTTGAGTCGTTTCTTTACTAAGGTAGTATTCGCTCCTTTCTGAGTCATCTGAGCTAACGCATTTTCAAGTTTACCGATTGTCGATTGCATGGATTTTATGGATTCCACTTTATCTACAGTTGATACGATTTCCATGTTCATGCTTTCCTCCTTCGTTTCTTCAATCATCCTGCCGATAAATTTAAAGTGAAATGAAAGTAATTCCAAATCGCGGTTCCAAACTATTCATCGATGGATCATTTTCTGAGAGGTGATCAATTGTGCAGATCCACAGGATTAAATTACTTACTAATCAATTAGAGCAGCTCAAACGCTTCTACACTGCTGAACTTGGGCTTCCGCTAGTGGTGAGTTCTAACTATACGTTTGCTGTAAAAGTGGGGCAGTCTGTCTTAGAATTTGAGCAGACGGATCATCCGGCGGAAAGCCCCTTTTATCATTTTGCCTTCGATATCCCAGAGAACAAAATGGATGAGTCAATTGACTGGCTAAATTCGCTCGGGGTTATGTTAAATTTATTACCGGACCAATCCAATAAAGTTTACTCCAAGACATGGAACGTGACATCCATTTATTTTTATGACCCTGCAGGGAATATTGTTGAGTTTATCGCTAGACATACCCTTGATAATGCTATCCATACTACCTTTACCGGTGAAGATCTATTAAATATCAGCGAAATTGGTCTAGTTGTAAAGGATGTACCCAGTATGAAAGACTTATTGAGTTCCAATCATTTTATAAACAGTTATAAGGATAGCAGCGAAACCTTTGCCGCGGTAGGCGATGAAGATGGATTATTGATCTTATCCGCCTATAGAAGAGTTTGGCTTGGTTCAACAAAAGAAGCGGATATCTTCAAAACGGAAGTTACAGTAGAAGGGACTCAGGAAGGAGTATATGCTATTGACCCATACCCATACAAACTATCAGTAGTTAATTCGTCGTTAAACGAACGGATGCGTTTGTAAATTAAAAAACAATGAGACGCCCAACTGGGCGTCTTTTTTATGGAGGAAAGGTGGGGGATCCGTAGCAAAGCAGATATTGACCGGCGAGCGAACGATGGGTACTGGAAAGTAACCAAAGTGCACCAGAATATTTTTATTGCAAATGCAACAAAAATACGATAATTTAACCTTATGTCTTTATAGAGCAGGTAAAGAAACATGGTAAAGGAGCAGGTATGAAGGAAATTCTTCGTGAAATCGGGATGATAGCCAGGGCATTAGATTCTATCAGCAATATAGAATTTAAAGAACATGACCTCACAAAAGGACAATATTTGTACCTTGTCCGAATATGCGAAAACCCAGGAATCATTCAAGAAAAGGTAGCAGAAATGATTAAGGTAGACCGAACTACAGCAGCACGAGCCATAAGTAAACTTGAAATTAGCGGCTTTATCGAAAAGAAAGACGATCCGGGAAACAAAAAAATCAAAAAGCTCCTTCCAACAGAAAAGGGGACAGATGTTTATCCCTTTCTAAAAAGAGAAAATGATTATTCCAATAGTGTTGCATTGGAGGGATTTTCCGAAAAGGAAGCGGAAATTTTCTTCGATTTCCTTCAAAGAGTAAGAAAGAATGTAGAGAAAGATTGGGAATTTGTGAAAAAGGGAAACAAGAGAAACTATTGATTCTGGATAAGGGAGCGGCATTTGAAATGACGACAAAATTAACAAAGTGTACCCTTGAGGATTCAAGGGCTCTTCAAGAAATTAGTTGTGTAACGTTTAATGAGACGTTCAAGCAGCAGAATACACCTGAAAACATGAATACTTACTTGCAAAAGGCATTTAACCTGAACCAATTAGAAAAAGAATTGTCTAATCCCTTCTCTCAATTTTATTTTGTATATTTCAACGAGGAAGTCGCTGGTTATTTGAAGGTCAATATCAATGATGCGCAGTCTGAAGAAATGGGGGAGGAATCCCTTGAAATCGAGAGAATTTATATAAAGAGCAGCTTTCAAAAGTGCGGACTTGGTAAATATTTGTTAAATAAAGCTGTAGAAATTGCTCTGGAATATAAGAAAAAGAAAATCTGGCTGGGCGTATGGGAAAAAAATGATAACGCGATTGCCTTTTATAGAAAACTTGGTTTTCATCAAACAGGGGTCCATTCCTTCTATATGGGGGAAGAAGAACAAAGGGATATTATAATGACCAGAACACTCATGTAGCTGGTGCACTTTGCGGAATAAATAGAGGGATTGATCGAGAACAGTGATTAATTGTCGACAGGCAGAGCGTTATCGCTTAGCCTTTCGCACCAGCCTTTGAACAGCAAAACGTGTCTGGACGGATCGTACACAACGACCGGGATTCCAGGACACGTCTCATGTTTACCCTATCATTCCGCCTAAGGTCGACACAGCATCAGCATGTTAAGCGTGATGAATGCGCGGCATCGGCAGCGGTTCCTTTCCCATTTCGGCCCAGATGTATTTGAATAGCAGTTCTGTTTTCAGCTTCCCGTATTCCGGCTCGTCCCACAAGTTATGAAGCTCGCCAGGATCGTTCTGCAGATCGAATAGTTCGCCATAGGATTGGTTGTAATAGACCGTAATCTTATAGCGCTCATCGACATAGGTTTTCTGATGGATCGTAGTAGGCTCGTGGCGGAATTCGCAAATGGCGTGGTGCCTGATCCGCTCCTTCGCGTCAAGCCAAACTTCCTTTTGGTCCATGCCCGTCATGGCAAGCGGAATGGGAAGACCGCAGAACGACAAAAACGTCGGCGCAAGATCGACCAAGGACTGAATGGCGTCCGATCTTCGATCTGCAGGCACATGCCCCGGATAGCGAACGATAAAAGGAAGCTTGATTAAATCCTCATAATGAAAACCTCCCTTGGCCTGCAAGCCGTGCTGGCCAAAGAAATGGCCATGGTCCGTCGTAAACACGACGATCGTATCCTCCGCCAAGCCCAGCTCATCCAGCTTATTCAGGATTTTCCCGATGTATTTGTCCATCAGGCTAATCATGCCGTAATAAACCGCGACGAGCTTCTTTCTATCATCCTCCGTCAATCGGAATTTCGCGCCATATTCGTAATAGTGATGGGAACGGTAGCCGTGTATGCCCATCCCCGTTTCCATCAGGTGAGAAAAATCAGGGTCTTCTTCTTGGGTCAACCGGAAATGGGGCGGATTACGATCATGCTCGCCCGGAACGACGGACGGAATCGTAAGGTTATTCGGATCGTACATCGTATCCCAAGGCTCCGGCGCCAAATACTCCGGATGCGGGTCGAAGAAGCTGGCCCAAAGGAAGAAGCTTTCGTCCGATTGCTTATAGTCCTCCAAGAGGGAATTCGTCCGTTCCGCGATCCAGGTATTGTAATGGTACTTCTCCGGAATAGGCCATTTGTAGGTGACCGAAGGATCCATCGTTCCGGTGGGTGGCAGGAAGTAGTCCCGCCAATTGCGGCAGCCTTGTTCTTCCAGCCACAGCGCGTAATGCTGTCCAACATGGGCTTCGTTCGTGTGGTTGCGCGCAAGCTCGACGTGGTCGAAACCATAAAACGGACCGTGGAACTGCTTCCAATACTCCAAATCTTGTAGAATCGGATAGGCTTCCTTAGATTCGAACTCCTCCGTGGACTTCAAAGGCTGAAAATGTGCCTTCCCCACCAAAGCGGTCCGGTATCCGGCGCGGTTGAAATCTTCGCCTACCGTATGGCGATCCTCCAGTAGCTTCGTTCCGAGCGTCCAAGCTCCATGCTGACTCGGATACATCCCCGTGATCATGGAGGCTCTGCTCGGTGTGCAGGTCGGATTCGGACAGTAGGCTCGGGTGAACGTGGTCCCTTCCCGTACCAAACGGTCCAAATGAGGGGTGGAAATTTCCGGGTTGAACGCTCCGATCGTATTCCAATGCTGCTGGTCACTGGTAATTAGCAATATGTTAGGTCTCTTAGCCAACGGTCATCGCCTCCTATCACGATAGTATTGGTTTCTTCTGATTTGATAAATAGCAGGATGTTATGTTTCTGTTATCATTTTGTTATAATCAGTGGAAGGAAATAGAAAGGGATGGAGCGCTTGCCCATGATGCGGGAATATGAACACGAGTACGCCGACTTTCTTTACTACACGCCCCGGGAATTGGATAAGGAAGGGTCGATCTGGCCGGTTCGGGCGGGACGCAGTATCGCCAAGCCCAATTACAGCGTAGGTCCCAAACGGATCGAATGCTACAGCTTGCATTTTGTAGAGGAAGGGAAGGTTTGTGTGGAGTTTGACGGCAGCCGCGCGCAGCTGCAGCAGGGCGATTTGTTCTGCTTGTTTCCGGGCCGAACCTACAACTACCGCATGCTCCCCGCGGATGCGACGCTGCAGATGAGATGGATCGCACTGGATGGCGACAGAGTCAGGCCTCTGCTCGAACGGGCGGGATTAAAACCGGAAATGCCGGTTATGACCGACAGGTATACCGGCACCGTAAAGCAATCGGTCGAACAGTTGATTCATGCGCTTGCAGAAGCCCAAAAGTGGACCCAGTCGCGGTCTTTGCGGCTGTATAGTCTTGTCTATGCGCTGTTTGCCGGACTAATCCCGGATTCACCCGTTCCCCATACGGCGAAACCGGTCGCTTGGATTCGGGAATGCATGGATTTTATGGAACTGCACGCAACAGAGGGGATAACCGTTCAGCAAGTAGCAGACTTTGCGGGGGTTCACCGTTCCTATTTCTCTGGTGTATTCACGGCTCAGGTTGGGATCTCGCCTGTGAAGTACATTCTTAACATCCGAATGGAAAAAGCACAGCGGCTTCTGAGAGAAACGGACGCAACGATTACGGAAATTGCATTGTCCCTCGGCTATCCGAGCTTATATACGTTCACTAGAGCTTTCAAAAACTGTTTTAACGTTTCTCCGCTAGCCGTTCGGAAAAGAAATGATCGTTCCGCCAGCACCGGGAGGTAAGCACTATGAAACACGGCCCCATATACCATTTTCCCTCGGCAGACGCCGCTCTGCCGCTAACCATCTCTTTTATCGGCATCAATTATTGTCACGCCGACTATTCGAACGTCCGGAACAAATCGAGAATTACTGTCATCGGGTATGTCCTTAGCGGACGGGGGTTCGCCAAGATCGACCAGGCATTGTACCGCCCGCAAAAAGGGGATGTGTTCCTTTTGCCGGCTGGCCGCAATCATCATGTGTTCGCCGATCCCGAAATTGAGGAGCCATGGTCTTATATATGGTTGAACATCGACGGGGAGCTGGCACTTCGGCTAATGGACGCTTACCGGCTTCTGGACAGCGGGACGGTCGCAGGTACATCGGTGGAAGATCTGTTTGAGCGGGCGATCCGTATGGCCGAGAGCGAAACGGCCGGGCAGATGCTAAGCGAACTGCCGGTGCTTTTCCATCAAATCCTAATCCGCCTGGCAGCCGGCAATCAGAAGAATGGCAGTGCTTACTCTTACGAAGTGCGGAAAATTAAACAGTACCTGGACAATCAAATCCAATGCTCGTTCGAATCCGACCAGCTGTGCAAGCACGTCGGGCTATCCTATCGCCAGATCAATCGGCTGTTCAAAAAGGAAACCGATACGACCGTTTATAACTACGTGTTAACGAAGAAAATCGAGTCGGCCAGAATGATGCTGATCGATACGGAGCTGACCGTAAATGAAATTAGTTACCGCCTCGGCTATTCCGACCCGCATTATTTCTCCAATTTGTTCAAGAAACGGACGGGCGTGTCGCCTAGTGCTTACAGGTTGAAGCAGAAGGATCTCCATTAAGGTCCAGCCTATGAAAGAGGCATCCTCCGCAGCGTGGAAGGATGCCTCTTCTTCTTTGTTCATGTCCATATTCCTCACCTTCTTTCCGTATATTCTATTAACGGGATCGGCAAGCGGCTATATACTTAGGCTACATCCGGCGGATCGAGCCCGTAGAAAGAGCCTGATCGTATGAAGATCCACTAGGTTGCGGATGCTGCTGCTTGAGATCTGAAAGCGTATACAAACGGCTCGACTTTAACGCTTTTCCGACGGGCAAGATCGGTATCGTTCGAATGGTAAAATCAGAAATGGAAGGATGGAGCAAATCCATGAATCAGTCTAAAGCAAAGATAAAAGTGAACGGCGGACAAGTCAGCGAACACAAAATAAACCCGTTTTTGTTCGGCCATTTTGTAGAGGATATCCGCGATCATATGGATGCCATGCTGGCTTTTCCGCTCAAAGATATGGATTTCGAAAGCTCGGATGCGGTGTACAGGGGGCTCTCAGGAAGCTGGCGCCCTTATACAAACGGAAAGAGCACCGTCTATGCCCTTGAACCCGCTGCCAAGCATCATTCGGGCCATAGTCAGATGGTTCGAATCTATAGCAATGACGAATGCTTCGCGGGTATTCGCCAGACTGTTGCCGTGAAGCAGGACCGAGAGGGGTATCGTTTGGCGCTGTATACGAGAGCTTCTGTGGAGATAAAGTTCGTCATGGCGGAACTGGTGGACAAAACGAGCGAAGAGGTGCTCGGATCGGCGAGAATTGATCTTCTCAGCCATAACTGGAGTCATTATGAGACGCGAATTCCGGCGGATCGGGACTGCGAGCATGCGGAATTCAGGCTGTATGTGCCTTCGGAGCACGAGCGTTGGCTGGATCATGTGTCGACAGGGATGCTGTGGCTGGATCATCTTTCGCTATTGCCCTCGGACAGCGTGGGCTATGTGCGCAAAGAAGTCATGGAGATGACACGGGAACTAAACGCAGGCATGATGCGGCTCGCGGGCAATTATATCAGCGCTTATCATTGGGAACAGGCAATCGGCCCGGTATACGAACGGCCAAGTCTGATGAACGAAGCGTGGGGGGGTTGGACGAATAAGTACTTCGGCACCGACGAGTTTATTCAATTTTGCCGCGACCTGAACGTCGAGCCACTAATTTGTGTAAACGACGGGTCGGGATCTCCGGAGGAAGCGGCCCAGTGGATCGAATATTGCAATGGCGATATCGATACGCCAATGGGACAACGGAGGGCGGCTAATGGCCATCCCGAGCCTTACGGCGTGAAGTATTGGGAGATCGGCAATGAGGTTTGGGGGCCTTGGCAGGTGGGCCATTGCAGCGCCGAGGCATTCGCGGAACGTTATGTGCGGTTTGCCCAGGCTATGAAAGCCGCAGATCCTTCCATTAAGCTGCTCGCTTGCGGGGATGTCCGAATGGAATGGAACATGCCCTTGCTGGAGCGGGCCGCCGAGCATATCGATTACTTAACCCTGCATTTCTACCACGGCTGCAACCGTTTCGGAATGAACGACCGTACGCCGAAGGAAGAGCGCTTCAAGGCGATGGTTACCTTTCCGGAATGGACGAGGAAAACGATCGGGCAGTTAAGGGAGACGTTCCGGTCATCCGAGCGCTATTCGCATCTGAAGCTGGCGATCACCGAATACAACACAATGTATTATCCGAATACGATCCGAAAAGGATTGCCGAATGAACACACGCTGGAAGCGGCGGCCGCGAATGCTGCAAATTTGAACGAATTTTTGCGAAACAGCGATTTGGTCGAGATCGGAAGCTTCTCGGATCTGGTCAACGGCTGGCTTGGCGGGTGTATTCGGGTAGGAGATTATTATTCGGATCAATTTCGCGGCAAATCCCCGGGCTGGAGCGGAAAATCTCTAGTCACTTACGGCACGCCGACCTATTATGTCATGCAAATGTACGCAAACCGCGACTTGGGCAGCGTTGTGCCAAGCTATACCGAATGCGGCAGCTTCAATGTTGGCAGCCCCCTGCCGACAGCACCAAGTCTTGAAGACCTTCCGAATCTGGACGTCGTGTCCTGTTTGAATGAGAAGGGCGATAAGCTGACGATCTTTATGGTCAATCGAACGCTGGACGATCTTACAACGGATGTGGAAGTGGACGGATTCGCGAAGTCCGGCACCGCCCAGCTGTTCGAGCTGACGGCGGACGATCCCGAAACGATCAACAGCGTCCATAATCCGAATGCTGTTGTTTGCGTAACCCGCGAGATACCATGCTCCGAAGGAAAGGTGACCTGCCAGCTGCGAGCCTCCTCCGTCTATGTGCTGGAAGTCGCAAGATAAAATTCAAGGAACGACCCAATCACCCTCTTCCACGGCGCCCCGTCTTGGATGATGGTGATTTTATTTCATGCAGGAGACGAGCCAAAGCGTTATGATAGCGCTATCATAGTTTATATATCCTTCCTCAGAATCGGAAAAGGAGTCTGTGCATGTCTAAGCGTTCTGCCCTGCTGAGATGGATTTCACCGCAATCAAGCATACAGGGGAAAATATTTATCGGGTTCAGTCTGGTCACCTTAATCTCGATTCTATCGATATCCGGCATTGTCTATTTGAACATGCGCGAAACCGTCAATCATAATGCGGTCACTTCGGTATCGGACAGCATCCGTCAGGCTGATGAATCGCTCAATATGATTCTTGAGGAGATCGATCGGCTCAACACCGTTGTTACGACGAACAAGAATACGGTAATCGATACGGTGCTGAGCCCTACGGAAGAAGCGAGCTATGAATGGTTCCTGGAACAGAATCGGATCGAAGAGTTTCTATCCAGCTTGATCGCTTACAAGCCTTATCTTACAAGGATTGCGGTGATCGGACTGAACGGGAAGGTGTTTTTTTCGGGAAGTCCATGGATCGATAACACCGTCTTGGGGACTCCGATGATGGACTATATGCAGCGCAACGGAACGAGGCATGCGTACTATACGAAATCGGGGACGACGGATGCAATCTCAGTAGGACGCGAGCTTCGCTACAACCGCCAGACGATCGGTGTCGTGATGATCGATTTAAATTATGAGTTCATCAAAAAAACATATGGGATCAAACCGACGGAAGACAGCTTGCTGTATGTATTTGACGAGCAAGATGGAATCGTTTATCAAAGCGAAACGGCTCCAGCCTCCGAAGCACCTTCCATTGAGACGATCGTTCAGATGAAAAAGGAATTTAAGGGAAGCAGCAATGTGGTGGAAAAGTCGATTGATCGAAGGGCCTACACCGTTGTCAGCCGCCGCTCCGAAAACACGGGCTGGACGACGCTGGCGATGATTCCGATGGATTCGCTGCTTCGCGAATCAACCCGCCTTCGCAATATGATTGCAGAAGTTTCGGTTATCGTTTTTATGATCGTCTTGGTGGGTTCCTTTCAAGTTTCTTCCAGAATCACGAGCAATATCCGTCGGCTGCGATCCATGATGATGCTTGTAAAAGACGGCAACCTGGTCGTGCCAAAGGGTGAAATGAAAGCGAAGGATGAGGTCGGCGAGCTATACCGTGTTTTCGTCAGCATGATCGAAGAGCTGAAGCGGCTGCTGGAGGGAATCCGGATCAGCGAGAAACAAAAGCGCGAGGCGGAATTGACAGCACTGCAGGCGCAAATACGCCCTCATTTTTTATACAACGCTCTCAATACGATCAAGTATTTGGCCAAATTGAACGGCGCGCCCAATATCGTGGAGGTGTCCGGTTCGCTAATCGAACTGATGCGGGGGGTTTTGGGCAATTCCAACGAATTCATTTCGGTACGGGAGGAGCTGGACTACGTCCATCGATACATCGCGATAGAGAAGTACAAGTATATGGATCCGATCCAGGTGGAAACGCAGATCGAGGATCCGGCCCTGCTCGAGTGCCGGGTGCTGAAGCTTATTCTGCAGCCGATCGTGGAGAACGCGATTATTCATGGAGTCGGTTCGTCTGAGCGCGAGAGATTTGTTCTGATTCGCGTCTTCGGAGAGCATGAAGATCTTCTGATCGAAGTGACCGACAACGGCAAAGGCATGACGCAGGAGCAGATGGATTTGCTGATTGGGGCCCCGGAGCAGGAGGAGTGCCAGAGCCGCTTCAGCGGCATGGGCGTTCGAAATGTGCAAGAACGAATCGTCCGCACGTATGGGGAGTCCTATGGCGTAAAAATTTACAGCGAGCCCGGGTTGTATACGAAAGTGGAAATCCGGTTCCCCAAACTATGGGATTCCCATAAATCCAATCGGAAGGAGTCATGAAGCATGTTTCATGTGCTGCTTGTGGATGACGACGTATTGGTGCGAAACGATCTGAGGGCGATGATGGATTGGGAACAACTAGGGTTTAAGCTTTGCGGCGAAGCCTATAACGGGGTAATGGCTTTGGCGGAAATTGAACAGTCGCCCCCGCATATCGCAATCATTGACGTGAACATGCCGGAGATGAACGGTGTTGAGCTGAATCGAATCATTAAAGAAAAGTATCCGTCCATCCGAACCATCATGCTGAGCAGCTATGACGATTACGACTATGTTCGGGAGTGCTTGAAAAATGACGCCGTCGACTATTTATTGAAGCACCGGTTGGACGAGGAAACGCTCTGTGCCGTTCTGAATAAGGCAGTCGAGGACATGCGGCGGAAGGACAAGCTGAGCAAACATCCTTCCGATACGGAGGCCCGTGTGAATCCGGAGATGATCCGCGACAGCTTGGTTGACCTGATAAAAGGAGTGCCGGACGCCGCCAAAGTACTGGAAGGGTATGTGCGGGAAATCGGCTTTTACTCGGGGGCGGTCTGTTATGCGGCAGCTGCCGTCCAGATCGTTCCTTTCCTTCTGCTGACAGAGACTTACAGCGATGTGCAGACGAACCGGCTGATTCAGCAAGCCGTTGATATTATCCAGCAAAGCCTGGGAGATATTCGCGAGCGCACGGTGGTCTATGTAGAGGATGGCAGGATCCTGCTGGTCTTTTCGTTCAAGGAACGCAGCGAGCATATCGTCGTAAGCGAGGCGGAGCGATTAATGAGCAAGCTTCAGCACGCGCTGGAGCAGTTTCTGAATTTAAAATGCATCTATGCAGTCGGACACGTTTGCGGAAATCTTTCCAAGCTCGGAGCAAGCTATTGTTCAGCAGAGCGGATTCTTGGCCTTTCCGCTTCCGCGGAGACGTCCGGCTTGCCAATCTCCCTGGATGAGACCGTTCCTCATACGGCCAGTGTCTATCCGCAGCGGATTTCCTTAACCATCGAGGAGCAGAAACAACTTCTGTTTTCCATTGAAAGGCTCGATCTTGATGCCGTTTATCAGTTGATTGGCTCCGTATTCGCCTCCTTCCGCAATCAACCGGTTTATTCCCATAGCGTCCAAATGATCGTTAGCGAAATGCTTTACACCGGCAATAAAGCCCTCGAAAAATGGATGCCTGCGCAAACCGCCGAAGGGATGGCGGGCATGGTCCCTTCACGTACCGAGCTAGGGCGGATCGCAAGCATCGGGGAGCTTGAGCAATGGCTGAAAACATATTATTCCCACCTGCTTGACTCGATGAAGCGGAATCGCGCGGCCGGGCCGTATTCCCGGCATGTGTCGCAAGCCATCCAAATGATTCTGGAAAAATATTCAGGCCATATCACCTTAGAGCTGACTGCAAGCGCTATAGGTCTGAACCCCTCGTACTTAAGCAGATTGTTCAAAGAAGAGACGCATTCGACCTTCTCCGAATATTTGAATCGGGTCCGAATTGATTCCGCATGCAGGCTTCTGGAAAGCGGCCGCTATTCGATCAAACAAATCAGCAACCAAACCGGAATCCCGAATTACAGTTATTTTTTCAAGGTTTTCAAAGAAATAACAGGACAGACCCCGCAGGCGTATTTGAACAGCTTACGGGGGATAACGGCCAAACATGAAACGGTAAGATATGTGGAGTAATTAGTCATATTAGTGCAATATGCCTCCATTCGGACTGAATTATAATGAACTCAAGTCGTCGCAAGCGCTTACATGCTTGGCGGTATGGCTAAAAAAATAATGGAGGTTACAGCCTCATGCACAACCATCGGGGGAAAACAATAGTCATTACGATGATCGCTTCCAGCTTGGCACTGTCAGGTTGCAACTCAAGCGGCGGCAAGAAAGATGCCGACAATGCAGGTACAAATGGTGGAGTAAAAACCGCCGGCTTTCCGATCGTACAGGATCCAATCAAGCTGAAGATGTTCACCCGAACGGCACCGGTCAACGGTCCGTTCGCCGATATGCCGGTATTCAAAGACTATGAAAAAATGAGCAATATTCAGATTGAATGGACGGAAGCGCCGACAGATGGTTTTGCCGAGAAGAAGAATCTGATGTTCGCATCGAACGAGCTTCCGGATGCGTTGTACCGTTCAGGCCTCACTCCTATGGAAGCTGTCCGTTACGGTTCAGCCGGTCAATTAATCCCGCTTGAGAAGCTGATCGACACTTACGCTCCAAACCTGAAAAAGCTGATGGACACGTATCCGGAAATTCGTACCGGGATCACAACGCCCGAAGGCCATATCTATGCCATTCCGGGTATCGTGACCGTCAACGCGGCCAGAACCGATAAACGATGGATCAACCAAGCTTGGTTGAAAAAATTGAATCTTCAAATCCCCGAGACAACCGACGAGCTGTACGAGGTGCTGAAAGCTTTCCGTGAAAAAGATCCTACCGGAAGCGGCAAAAATGACGTGATTCCGATGACGGCCCGCGGCGGCTTGGCGATCGTCAACCAAATGGCCGGATCGTTTGGGCTGGATTTTCAGTTGGGGTATAACATTAACCTGGAAAACGACAAGGTTAATATCTGGATGGGCAGCGACCGGAACAAAGAATTATTAATGTATTTGAACAAGCTGTACTCGGAAAAACTGCTGGATCAGGAGCTGTTTACACAGAAGGAAGCTCAATATCTGGCCAAGCAAGGGTCAGGGAAGACCGGCTTCTTCTTCGATCAGACCAATAATCCGATGCTGGATACGAAAGTGAATGATCAATATGTGGGCATATCCCCGGTCAAGGGTCCGCATGGCGACAGACTGCAGAGCAATGCAGCTCCTGTAGCGAGAGATTTTGGAGCCTTTGCCATCACATCGGAAAACAAGTATCCGGAAGCGACGATGCGTTGGATCGATTATTTCTATAGCGACGAAGGATCCACATTGCTGCGATTCGGTCGTCAAGGCGAGAATTATGAGCTGAAAGATGGGATTCCTTATTATACAGATGCCTTCCTGGCGAGCGGCAATCAAGCCAAAATCACTCCATATGCCGGAGGCGGGGCGCCGCACCTGATCAGCGAAAAGGTAGCGTCCTTCATCAATCCGCCGCAGGTTCAAGAAGCTCAAAAGAAACTGGATCCGTTCATGCCGAAGGTAAAGTACGCCGCGCCTATGTTCGACGAACAAACGGCTCAAAAGATCAATACGCTCCGCAACGATATCGACAAATATTACGACGAGCAGAGCACCAAGTTTATTGTAGGCGCGCTTAGCTTCGACAAGTGGGGCGAGTTCCAGTCCACCTTGAAGAAAATGAAATTGGATGAGCTGCAGCAGCTGTACCAGACTACTTACGACAGCCTCAAAAAACAAAAATAAGAAGGACATGCCGGCTGGAGGGCTGCAAATGAAGAGTACAGTAAATGCTCCAGGCGTTGCGCCTCGACCCAAATCGAGGCGCTCCAGCCTCATGAAAGCGATCGGAAGGCGATACGATCTCTACTTAATGCTGCTCATTCCTATCGTCTGGTACGTTGTGTTTCAGTACGGGCCGATGTATGGACTGCAAATCGCGTTTAAAAACTTCAATCCTGCGAAAGGCATCCTGGACAGCAAATGGGTAGGGTTTGAGCATTTTCAGCGCTTTTTCGAATCCTATTATTTCTGGAGGCTGCTTTGGAACACCGTTTCGATTAATCTGTTCTCCTTGTTGTTTGCTTTTCCGATTCCGATCTTTCTGGCTTTACTCGTGAATGAAATCCGGAACAAGGCATTCAGCAAAATGGTGCAGAACATTACGTATATTCCGCATTTTATTTCCGTCGTCGCCATGGTAGGCATGCTGCTGCTATTTCTATCTCCGCGAGGCGGTCCTCTAAATACGCTCATTCAAGCATTTGGCGGGCAGCCGGTTCGCTTTCTGGATCTGCCGGGTTGGTTCAAGACCATCTTTATAAGCTCCAACATTTGGCAAAACATGGGGTGGCAATCGATTATTTACATTGCGGCTCTGAGCGGAGTCAATCCGCAGCTGTACGAAGCGGCCAAAATGGACGGAGCAAGCCGGCTGCGGCGCATCTGGCACGTTTCCCTACCGGGCATTCTCCCTGTCATCGTCATTCTGCTTATTCTCGATGTGGGGCATTTCATGAACGTCGGGTTTGAGAAAATATTGTTAATGCAAAACAATTTGAATATGGAGTCCAGCGATGTCATCTCTACCTTCGTCTACACGACAGGTATTCTAAAAGGGGAATTCAGCTATACCGCCGCAATAGGCATGTTTAACTCCGTTGTGAACTTGATGCTGCTGGTGCTCGTGAATCGCTTTGCCCGTAAAAAGGCCGAGACAAGCTTATGGTGAAGAGGAGCGGGTACGATGAAGGAACAAGCGCTCAAGAATAGAAAGTCGGATGAGAAACTATTCGACACCGTCGTCAATATAATAGCCGCCCTTTTGGTCATCGTAGTTCTGTATCCGTTAATCTTTATCGTTAGCGCCTCCTTTAGCGACCCTGCAGCGGTGCTGAACGGTGAAGTGGTCTTGCTGCCTAAGCATTTTACTTTGGCGGCATATGAGAACGTATTCCAAAACAAGCAAATCTGGAACGGATATGGAAATTCGATTGTATATACGTTAGTCGGGACGGCGATCAATTTGATCATGACCACGTTAGCGGCCTATCCGCTTTCAAGGCCTGATCTGCCGGGGCGCGGAGGCATTATGTTTTTGATTACGCTTACGATGTTTTTTAGCGGGGGTCTCATTCCGACTTATCTCTTGGTCAAGAGCTTAGGAATGGTCAACACGATGTGGGCACTCATCATCCCGGGCGCCATTGCCACTTATAATCTGATTGTCATGAGAACCTATTTCCAATCGAGCATTCCCTGGGAGATCCAAGAGGCAGCATTAATAGACGGATGCTCGAACTGGAAGCTGCTGACGCACATCATCTTGCCGCTTTCCAAGCCGATCTTGGCAGTTATGGTCTTGTTTTACGCCGTCGGTCATTGGAATTCGTTCTTCAATGCCTTGATCTATATTCGGAACAAAGATATGTATCCGCTGCAGCTTGTGCTGCGTGAAGTGTTGATGGTCAGCCAGGACGATGCCGTCGTAAGTAATGTAGGGCTGGAGAACAAGGTACTTCTGGCTGAGAGTATTAAATATGCTGTCATCATTATTTCCAGCCTGCCGGTGCTCGTCCTGTATCCCTTCGTACAGAAGCATTTTGTCAAAGGTGTTATGATCGGTTCGTTAAAGGGCTAACCCAAAAAAATGGCACAACTAGAGGGTGGAAGAAACGAGATGACGACAAAGAAATATATAAAAAATTATCCGAGACCCCAGTTCGTCAGAGACAACTGGGTCGATCTGAACGGCGAGTGGAGCTTCGGCTTTGATGACGCCAACGCGGGCGAATCCGAAGGATGGCAGCGAACATTCGGCGGAGATCGTACCATTATCGTCCCTTTCACATACGAAACGAAAGCAAGCGGCATCGGCGAGGAAGACCACCATCCTTACGTCTGGTACAACAGATCGCTGGATATTGCTGCGGAAGCTGCCGGCAAGCGGATTCTGCTTCATTTTCAAGCGGTCGACTATATGGCGAAAGTTTGGGTGAACGGCGAATATGTCGGAAGCCATCAAGGCGGATACACGGCGTTTTCATTCGACATCACCCGTTACGTGAAGGCCGGTTCTGCAAACCAGCTGACAGTCAAGGTGGAAGATAGTAAGGACGCCACGCAGCCGCGCGGCAAGCAGCGCTGGGTGGACGATAATTTCGAATGCTTCTATGTGCAGACGACGGGCATTTGGCAGTCCGTTTGGCTGGAGTGCGTAGAGCAGGAATACATCGATTCGGTGAAAATCACCCCGGATCTCGATGCTTCCTCCGTACGATTCGAGTATCAGGTCAAAGGCGAGAGGAACGCTTCAAATAAGCTTCGGCTGGAAACGATTATTACGATGAAGGGGCGCCAGGTGAAGCAGGCAAGTCTGGCAATTGACCGGCCTTGGCTGAAGCTTGAGGTCGATCTCGTTCACGAGATGAATGGACCCTGGAAGCGCAGCTACTGGGCGCCGGGGCGTCCCAATTTGTATGATGTGGAATTTATCCTGTACCGGGACGATGTCGTGATTGACCATGTGTACTCCTATTTTGGGATGAGAAAAATATCGATCGAGAACGGCAAGGTGCTGCTTAACAATGTTCCGGTCTATCAGCGCCTGCTGCTGGACCAAGGCTATTGGCCGGACAGCCACTTGACTCCTCCTTCCGAGGAAGCGCTTATCCAGGATATCGATCTCCTTCTGGAGATGGGGTATAACGGGGTTCGAAAGCATATGAAGATTGAGGATGCCCGGTTTCTGTATTGGTGCGATGTCAAAGGCGTCCTTGTATGGTCCGAGATGGCGGCCACCTTCGAATTTAACGATAATGCGGTGCAAACGTTCACGGAGGAATGGCTCGAGATCGTCCGGCAGCAGTACAACCACCCAAGTATTATTACATGGGTACCATTTAACGAATCTTGGGGGGTTGGATCCATCCTGCGCGATGAGCGGCAGCAGAAGTTTACGGAAGGCATTTATCATCTGACCAAAGCGATCGACCCTTCTCGTCCGGTGATAACGAACGACGGTTGGGAGCATACCGTCTCGGATATTCTGACGCTGCACGATTATGTCGCGAGCGGCGAGGACTTTTTGAAGCGGTATGCGAACAAAGAGGCCATCGTAAACAAAGAGACTACGTGCAACCAGTGGAAGTACGCACTCGCGGAAGGGTACGAATATCGCGGACAGCCCATCATGATCACGGAATATGGCGGAATCGCATTCCAATCGGACAAAGGCTGGGGGTACGGCGGTCAAGTCGCTTCCGAGGAAGAGTTCCTTGCCAGGTTCCGCGGCATCACCCAAGCGATTAAGTCTGTGGATTATATTTGCGGGTACTGCTATACCCAGATCACCGATGTGCAGCAAGAAATCAACGGACTTCTGACGGAGGATCGCAAGCCGAAAATCTCCTTGGCAAAAATAAGAGAGATCAATACTTGATAGATGGATAGAGGGGCGAACGCCCTTCTTTTTTCTAGACATTCTAAACAACTGCGAGGGAAGGGCTAGGTAAATATGGCGGATTTAACATCAACGTTTTATGCGTTTATCGAAATGTACGGCGGGGACGCCGCGTCCGTGCGAATGTTTCATGCCCCGGGGCGGGTGAATTTGATTGGTGAGCATACGGACTATAACGGCGGTTATGTGTTTCCCGCCTCTTTGACTTTCGGTACCGCCATGCTGATTCGCAAACGGGACGATCGGCTCGTCCGTATGGCTTCGTTGAATATTCCGCTGCGCCGCGAGGTTGACGCGGGCCGGCTCGTATACGATCCGGAGGACGGATGGACTAACTATCCGAAAGGCGTATTGGAGGTGCTCAGGAAGAAGGGATTCCCGGTATCCGGCTATGACATTCTGTTTGCGGGTACGATTCCTAACGGCGCAGGGCTGTCGTCTTCCGCTTCAATTGAAGTCGTGACAGGGTACGGTGTGCTGAGCCTGGAGGGCTGCGAGACGGATGTGCTGCAGCTCGCGTTACTGGCGCAGGAGGCAGAGAATGCTTTCATCGGCGTGAACTGCGGCATTATGGACCAGTTCGCGGTTGCAGCCGGCAAGAAGAATCATGCGGTGCTGCTGAAATGCGATGATCTGACGTTCGACTATGTGCCGTTTGCTGCGAAGGGCCATAGGCTGATAATCGGGAACACGAACAAGACACGAGGGCTTGTTGAATCGGCATACAATGAGCGGAGATCGCAATGCGAAAGGGCTGTCCGCGAGCTTCAAGCCATGATGCCGGGTTTAAAGTCGCTTGGCGAGCTAAGTCCCGTGCAGCTTGCAGAAGCGGAACAGGTGCTGTCCAGCGAGACGCTGCGCAAGAGAGTCCGGCATGTCGTTTTAGAAAACGATCGGGTGCTGAGAAGCGTCGAAGTGCTGCGAAAGGGCGATCTGCGCACATTCGGACAGCTTATGATCGAGTCCCACGCTTCGCTTCGAAATTTGTATGAGGTAACCGGGCCGGAGCTGGATGCGATGACGGAGGAAGCTCTGAAAATTCCTGGTGTGCTAGGCTCCCGTATGACAGGCGCGGGCTTCGGCGGCTGCACCGTTTCGCTGGTTGAGGAGGACCAAGCCCAGCCTTTCATCAGGCAGGTCGGGGCAGCTTATGAGGCGCGCACTGGGTTAACACCGGAGTTTTACGTGTGTGATATCGGCGATGGCGTTCAAGAGATATTAGCATAGGTTCCCGCTGGGCGCTTCCTCGTATGGCGCCATCAGGAGACACATGGATGAAACAAACCTATAGGAGGGATCGAGATGGCGGTACTCGTAACAGGGGGCGCGGGATATATTGGCTCGCACACGGTGGCGGAGCTGCTTGAGGCAGGCGAGGAGGTTGTCGTAGTCGACAACCTGACGACAGGACACCGGGAGGCGGTGCTTGGGGGAAAGCTGTATGTAGGCGATTTGCGCGATCAGGAGTTTCTGTCACGTGTGTTCGACGAGAATGAGATCGAGTCGGTCGTTCATTTTGCGGCAAGCTCGCTGGTGGGAGAAAGCATGCAGCATCCCGGCAACTATTACAGCAATAACGTCTATGGAACGTTATGTCTGCTGGAGCAAATGAACCGGAGCGGCGTGAAGCGGATCGTATTCTCCTCAACGGCCGCGACTTACGGGGAGCCTGAACAAGTGCCCGTTCCGGAGACGAGCCGGACGGCGCCGACCAACGCATACGGTGACACGAAGCTGGCGATGGAAGCGATGATCCGTTGGTTCGATCCTGCGCACGGAATCAAATCCGTGTCGCTCCGCTATTTTAATGCGGCGGGAGCGCATGAGAACGGCCGTATCGGCGAGGACCACAGACCCGAAACTCATCTCATCCCGCTCATTTTGCAGGTTCCGCTCGGGCAAAGGGAGCAGGTCACGATTTATGGAGACGATTATCCGACCGAGGATGGAACGTGTATACGGGATTATTTGCACGTCTCCGATTTGGCGGATGCTCACATTCGGGCCCTTCGTTACTTGCGTGAGGGCGGTTCAAGCGACGTGTTCAACCTTGGCAGCGGGCAGGGCTTCAGCGTGAAGCAAATGATTGAGGCTGCTCGGCGTGTGACAGGCCACCCTATTCCGGACGTCACGATTCCGCGCCGTGCGGGAGACCCAGCCGTTCTCATCGCATCGTCCGACAAAGCGCAGCGGGTACTCGGCTGGAAGCTGACAAGAGATCGGTTGGAGACGATTGTGGAATCCGCATGGAATTGGCATCGGTCCCATCCGAACGGTTACGGTGATTAAGGAAGCAGGTGTGCGCGTATGAAGAAGATGTTAGAAGACGGGGTGCCGATGCATATTGAGCGCTTGGTTCGTTATGCGGTGAAGAAAGGGTTGCTGGACCCGTTTGACGTAACGGAAGCACGCAATGCGCTGCTCGACGACATGAAGGAGCCGATGCCCTTCGAAGAGGATTTACCAGCGGATGAAGGGGAAGGACGGGAGATCGAGGAACTCCTTATGCCGCTCATGGAGGCGGCGGTGGTTCGGGGCCTGCTCCTGGACGATACGATGGACTCCCGGGATTTGTTCGATACCCGGCTGATGGGACACCTCCTTCCGAAACCGTCGACGGTTGCATCACAGTTTCGCCGAATCGCAAAGGAAGAGGGCATTCAACGGGCGACGGAAGCCCTTTACCGGTTATCCATCGACTCGGGCTACATCCGAATGTCCCGGATCCGGCGGAACGAAAGCTGGTGCACGGCTACCGAATTCGGGGAACTGGAGCTCACGATCAACTTGACGAAGCCGGAAAAAGACCCGAAAGAGATCGCGGCGGAACGGAATGCCCCGCAGCTCCATTATCCAAAGTGTCTGCTTTGTGCGGACAATGTCGGCTACGCGGGACGGGTTGGCCACCCCGCAAGACAAAATCTCCGGATCATTCCGCTTGACCTTGAGGGGAAGCGCTGGTATTTACAATTTTCTCCGTACGTTTATTATGACGAGCACTGCATCGTGTTCTTCGAAAAGCATGAACCGATGCGCATAACGGAAGGTACCTTCCGCGGACTGCTCACTTTCGTGGAGCAATTTCCCCATTATTTTATCGGGTCGAACGCCGATCTTCCTATTGTAGGCGGTTCGATTCTCAGCCATGACCATTATCAAGGCGGCAAGCATACGTTTCCGATGGAGCTGGCACCTGTCGAAGTGCGTTTCACGCATCCGAACGAGCCTGTAGTAGAGGTCGGTCTTGTCCGCTGGCCCATGAGCGTGATCAGGCTAGCTTCCGGAGAACGGGAGCCGCTCTTGAAGCTCGCAACGAAGATTTTGCAAGATTGGCGTGCCTACGAGGACCCCGATGCTGATATCCTTGCTTATTCGAGCGAAGGAGCCGGCATCGTTCCTCATAATTCCATTACGCCGATCGCGAGAAAGAATGGGGCAGGCAAGTACGAGCTAGATCTCGTCCTTCGCAATAATCGCAGGAGCGCGGAGCATCCCGATGGGATTTTTCATCCGCATGCCGAGCTCCACCCTATTAAAAAAGAAAACATTGGCTTGATCGAGGTCATGGGCTTCGCCGTTTTGCCCGGCCGCTTGAAGCGGGAGCTGCTGCTCATCGAAGACATTCTTGTTGGAGAATCCTCGCCCGGGCCAATTGGACCGGATCATCCGCTGGCCAAGCATGCAGAATGGATCGGCGGATTGGTTGAAACGCACGGCGTCGGCATGCAGCGCGAGGAAGCGGGCAGGCTGCTGCGCGATGAGGTCGGCCGCATCTTCTCCAAGGTGCTGGAGCATGCCGGCGTTTTTAAACGCGACGAATCCGGCAAGCAGGCGTTCCGCGCGTTCATGGCCCGAAGCGGGTTCAACCCGGCATAAACCAAGTCAGTAGGAGAGGGGCAGTAAACTATGGGAGTGGAAATCGAACAAATCCGGTACGGCTCTTGGGGCGATGCCGTGCGAATGAGTAACGGTACTGTGGAACTCGCCGCAAGCTTGGCGTTCGGTCCGCGTATCATGAGGTACGCTGCATGCGGCGAAGCAAACGTCTTCATGGAGGATCACGAAGGCAGGGTTAAAAAAGGCGGACCGGAATACGAATCGGTCGGAGGCGGCGAGTGGCGCATATACGGCGGGCACCGGCTTTGGACGAGCCCGGAGGCGGTTCCGCGGGCCGCTTACCCGGATAATGAGCCTGTGGCTTGGCGCAGGACGGAGCGGGGCATCTTGCTTGCCTCTCCCGAGGAGAAATGGACGCACATTCGCAAAACGATCGAGATTGCTCTTGCGGATCAAGGCTCGGACGTAACCGTAACCCATCGAATTGAGAATCGGGGCGCGTGGCCAATCGAATGCTCCGCTTGGGCGTTATCCGTCCTTGCGCCAGGCGGGACGGCCATCATTCCGCAGACCGGTTCGGACACCGGGCTTCTTCCGAACCGGATCGTCTCTTTATGGCCATACAGCAGGATGAATGACCCGCGAGTCACGTGGGGGGACCGCTATATTACGATTCGGCAGGGCCAGGGAGCTTCTCCTTTTAAGCTTGGCACATCCAACGAGCAAGGATGGGCGGCTTATCTTCTGAACGGACAGCTGTTCGTGAAGCGATTTTCTTTTGCAGCAAACGGGCGTTACCCGGATTTCGGCTGCTCGTTCGAATGCTACGTATCGGATCATATGGTGGAGCTTGAGTCGTTAAGCGAGCTGACCATGCTGGCTCCGGGGAGTGCGATCGAGCACGTTGAGCAATGGAGCTTGATCCGACATGTTGATCTCGAGGACAGGGATGAGACAGCGATCTCCCATCGATTGGGCGGTCTTTTAGCGGCAAACATATAGGTTTAGTGTTCCGCAAGCTTTTCATGCAGTTCAATAGTCAACCCGTTCCAGGCTGCCGATAGGATTCGGCAGCCTTACTGCGCTAACAGGCAGGATAGCATCGTTATAGTTATTTGATCGGTATGGTTTTTCATACGAACTTGTTAAACTGGTGTTGGTAAAATATAGAACAAGGGCGGTCTTATCGTGGAGAAAAGGGATCGTATAAAAGCAGCATGGAATGAATGGTCGGATACATCTTTTGCAAAGTATCATACGGATGAAAGGATCGCTAAGGTAATCAATCAGCCCGAATCCGCATTTCATCCGACCACATTTTCGATGATTCGTGAGGTGTTTCCAAGTTTGAAGGGGAAGCGAATATGCGTGCCTTCTAGTGGCGACAATCACGCTGTGTTTGCCTTTCATTTGATGGGCGCACAAGTAACGTCCGTTGATATTTCCGAAAGACAGCTAGAACACGGGGCCATTATAGCCGAGAAAAATGGATGGGATATTGAATTTATTTGTGATGATACGATGTCCTTAAGCAAACTAAAAAGTGGTGAGTATGATTTTGTCTATACTTCAAACGGGGTTCATGTGTGGATTCATGATTTGAATGCCATGTATCAAAATATCCATCGCATTCTTAAAAACAATGGGGCTTATCTTATGTATGAGGTTCATCCGTTTATGCGTCACTTTGGAAATAATCTAGAGAAAGTAGTTGTCGTAAAACCCTACGATTCGGTAGGACCCTTTGGTGAATTAGAACAATATACATGGCGGATCCAGGATATCCTCAATGCGATTGCTTCATCGAATCTTACCATGAAGCGTGTTGAAGAAATGTATGCGGAGTATAACACATATTGGTTTGAAGTTAGCGGAGAACGAGAAAAGATGGCAAAGGAAGAGATGGAAAGGCTATATCAATGGGAACACAATCCACTCTCTGCCCTCCCTCAGTGGCTGTCCCTATATGCAAGGAAATTTCCCCTCTGAGACAGTCCAGAACAATTTCCGTAATCAACAAACTTTCAATTGCACCATTTTGGGACTGAGGCAAACCGTTTCCTTTTTGTCGCCCATCTGCGCCTGTACGGTCACGACCGCCGGCGTCATGCTGAACACGAGTGCCAGGGCTAGCACCAGCAACCAGTTCGGTTTCACTTTCATCTGCTCCTCTGTTAGGTAGATTTCTTATTATGGTTGCCATGCCTAATTCTATACTTATGCGTTGACCGCCACCAATCCGATAAGCAGAACCCAGACTGCTCCTAACAGGACATTCACCACCACGTCGGGATAGTTGGCCCTTGCTTGCTCCACCAAGACGATCGCGACGATAGCCAGCAGGGGAAGCGTGAAGCTGGGAAGCTCCAATCCTCCTGGCGCCGTTTTGTCGAGCTTCGTGTAGTAGCTCCCATTCGTAATAAAAATACCAGCGATTGAAGTAATAATGAGCAGCAGCCATAATATATGTTTGAATCTTATCGTTTTCATTGGATCTCCTCCTCCAGTGTGTAAGCATAGGAAAGAAGCTCGTCTGCCGGATGCTCTGACCGAGCACGGTTTGACAGAGCTGTTTTTTTTCACTACACTAGTAAGGATGTGTTTTGGAGTTTGAATAGTCGGGATTAAGAATAGCTGCGGATTAGGAAAAACAAGGAACTAGAGTCATACGACTGCAGGCTTCGCTTTCTATCGTTCTGGGTAATCCCTACCATAAGAAAACCACTGCGAAGGCCAACATCGCTGCATTGTTTTTTGCAAGATGTGCCGGCCTGTCCCGGTGGTCTTTTCATTGCAGTGACCGGATGGGAATATTAGTCATTCCGACTTTCGGCGTTCCTATGCGGAGCCTTCCCTCCAGAGCAATTGGGCGTTCACGCAGACCGGGGCTCCCTTCCTTGACTAAGTAGATGGGAAAGGACTTGGTTTTTTGTATGTTTCTAGTACGTGGTGGATAAGCTCCCACTTTTACCAACGGTTTAATAGCCAATAACTATTATATTATAGTAAATAAATATATTAAATGATATGCAATAGTGATACACTAGAGGTAAGGTATTATGAATCCAGAGAAGATAGGAGACCGACTCACGCCCTGGCTTGCCGTGGCGTCTATGGGCATGAGCGCCTCTATCTTTTCTTCAAATCGTAGCATATAAGGACGGTAAAAATGAGTAACAGACAATCGGGAAGAGACGTTATCTTAATTGGTGCCGGAATCATGAGCGCGACTTTGGGGACGCTGCTGAAGGAATTAGCGCCGAACTGGAACATCAAGGTGTTCGAGAAGCTGGCAAGCGCTGGAGAGGAAAGCTCCAACGAATGGAACAACGCTGGAACGGGGCATGCCGCCCTGTGCGAGCTTAACTACACAGCCGAAAGACCGGACGGGTCCATAGATATCAGCAAGGCGATCCAAGTCAACGAGCAGTTCCAGGTGTCCATGCAGTTTTGGTCTTATCTGGTCAACAGCAATCTGATCCGCAACCCGCAAGACTTCATCATGCCGCTGCCTCATATGAGCTTGGTGCAAGGGGACAAAAACGTAGCCTATTTGAAAAAACGGCATGAGGCGATGACCGCCAATCCGCTGTTTGAAGGAATGCAATTTTCCGATGACCCGAGCAAGCTGATGGAATGGATTCCGCTCATCATGAAGGACCGGACCGCTAACGAACCGATCGCGGCGACCAAAATGGATTCTGGAACGGACGTCAACTTTGGCGCTTTAACGCGCATGCTGTTCGATCATCTCCAGAAGAAAAATGTCGCGATCCACTATAAGCACAGCGTCGAGGATCTGAAGCGTACCGGTGACGGCTCGTGGGAGCTGAAGGTGCGCAACGACCGCGGTCAGGTGGAACGCCATACGGCTGCCTTCGTCTTCGTCGGAGGCGGGGGAGGCAGTCTGCCTCTGCTGCAAAAATCCGGCATTCCGGAAGGCAAGCATATCGGCGGCTTCCCGATCAGCGGCTTGTTCATGGTGTGCAACAATCCGGACGTCGTGGCGAAGCACCACGCCAAGGTGTACGGCAAAGCCAAGGTCGGAGCGCCGCCAATGTCGGTGCCGCATCTGGATACGCGATTCATCGATAACAAAAAATCGCTGCTGTTTGGACCGTTCGCCGGCTTCTCGCCGAAATTCCTGAAGACGGGCTCCATGTTCGACCTGCTCGGATCCGTAAAACCGAACAACGTGTTCACCATGCTGGCGGCTGGCGCCAAAAACCTGTCCCTGACCAAATACCTGGTCCAGCAGGTTCTGCTGTCCAAAGAGCAGCGCATGGAAGAGCTGCGGGAGTTCATCCCGAACGCCAAGAGCGAGGACTGGGATCTGCTGGTCGCCGGCCAGCGCGTCCAAGTCATCAAGGATACGGTGACCGGAGGAAAAGGAACGCTTCAATTCGGAACCGAGGTGGTCAGCGCCGCCGACGGTTCCATCGCCGCTCTGCTCGGCGCATCTCCCGGGGCATCGACGGCCGTTTCCGTCATGCTTGAGGTGATGGAGAAGTGCTTCCCGCAGCAGATCAAAGAGTGGGGGCCGAAGATCAAAGAAATGATTCCTTCTTACGGCATCTCGCTGCGCGACAACCCTGCGTTGATCCGGGATATTCATGAGTCCACCGCAGACGCGCTCGGACTCGCCGAAGCAATGCGGGCTCAGGCAGCCCGCCAAACGGTTACGTCTTAAGCGAGTCGTTCCCAAACGATCGACGACTAGACATAGAAGCATCCAGCAAGCAGACATTCGAACCATTCGAATGTCTGCTTTTTTGCATGGTCTGTGTAAGTTCCCCATAAAGGAAAACCGGCGGTACGTCTTGAATCTATAGGGAGGAAAGCAGGCCAAAGGGAGGCGAGCCCGAAATGTGGCATCCGAATGAGTATATGGAGAAGCTGTACGCCGGCATCACGCCGGCTGAGTGCTTTCAGGCGGAGACGCAGCAGGATTGGAGAAGCTGGAGAGAGCGGCTGCGGAAGCGGTTCGTGGAACTGCTTGGCGGGATTCCGAAAGGATTGCCGGAGCTGGAACCGGTTCTCCTCGAGTCGGTCGATTGCGGGGCCTACCTACGGCAGCGGATTCAGCTTCAAACGTATGCCGGTCTCTTCATGCCGGTCTATCTTCTCCTGCCCAAAGAGCGGAAGGAGCGGACGGCGGCGGTGATCGCTTGCCACGGTCACGGTTACGGAAGCAAGGATCTTGTCGGGCTGACCGCAACCGGCGAGGAAAAAACCGGGGAGGTGGGGTACCAGAAGAACTTTGCCGTGGAGCTTGTCAAAAAGGGGTTTATCGTAGCAGCCCCCGAGCTGCTAGGATTCGGGGATCGGAAGCTGACGGAGGATGCTGATGCGGCGAACTCCTGCAAACGGCTATCCACCTTCCTCCTCGCGATCGGCCAGACGATGGCGGGCTATCGGGTCGTCGAAATGCTGCGTTGTCTCGATTATCTGCTGACCCGCGATGATGTGGATGCAGACCGGATCGGGACGATGGGGATTTCCGGCGGGGGGTTAGTCAGTTCGTTCGCCGCCGCCATAGACGACCGGTTCGCCGCAGTAGTGGTGAGCGGGTATACGAATACGTTCCACGCGAGTATTCTGTCGATCGACCATTGTGTAGACAACTATGTGCCCGGCTTGTCGCTTGTCGCCGACATGCCCGATCTCATCGGGCTGATTGCGCCGAGGCCGCTCCTGATCGAAGCGGGGACCCGGGATCCGATATTTCCGGAGCCTGCAGTCCGGGAAGCGGTGGACAAGCTGAGGCGCATCTACCGGCTGCTTGCGGCCGAAGACGATCTCGAGCTGGATCTGTTCGAGGGCGGCCATGAAATCTCGGGGCAGGTGGCGTACGATTGGCTGCAGCGGGTGTTGGCGGCCGACTAATAACGGGAGCCCGCATCTTATGGGGCCCCCGCTAAGGAGAGGAAGGGTTACGACATCCCTCTTCGTATTAACTGTTCCCGTTTGGGGCCGACCGATACATAGGAGACCCGCACGTTCACTGCCGATTCTACGAATGCGATATATTGCCGGGCGGCCTCTGGAAGCTCCTCAAACGTCTGCGCGTGGGACAGGTCGCATCTCCAGCCCGGAAGGCGGTGCCAGACGGGCTTTGCCCCTTCCAGCTTCGCATTGACCGGGAATCGGTCCGTGACCGTTCCATCCTGCAGCTTATACCCTACACAGACGGGAATGGACGCCAGGTAGCCAAGAACATCGAGGTTCGTAAGCGCGACCTCCGTCCCCCCTTGCACCATGCAGCCGTAACGGGTGGCGACGGCATCGAACCAGCCGACGCGACGAGGCCGGCCTGTGGTCGCGCCGTATTCTCCGGCATCGCCGCCCCGTCTCCGGAGCTCTTCCGCTTCCGGCCCTTCTAGCTCGGAGACGAAGGGGCCGGCGCCTACGCAGCTGGAATACGATTTGACGACGGCCAACACATCCGTGACGGCGTAGGGAGGCAACCCGGCCCCGACGGGCGCGAATCCGGCTAAAGGCGAGGAAGAGGTAGAGTAGGGATAGATGCCGTGGTCGGGATCGCGCAGTGCCCCGAGCTGTCCTTCCAGCAGAATCGATTCTCCCTTTGGATAGGCTTCCTGCAGCATGGAGGTCGTCTCGCAGAGAAAGGGACGCAGTCTCTCGGCTTGCTCCCGCAACTCAGGCAGCAAGTCGTCCGGCTGCAGCGGCCGCCTTCCGTACAGATGCTCCAGCAGGACGTTTTTTGTCTCCAGTGACTGGGTCAATCGCCGGTGCAGTCTCTCCTCCTCGTACAAATCCGCCGCTTGAATGCCCAGCTTTGCGTACTTATCCGCATAAAATGGGGCGATCCCTCGTTTGGTTGAGCCAAACCCGCGAACGCCAAGCCGTTCCTCTTCCAGTTCGTCGAATAACCGGTGGATCGGCAAAACGATCTGGGCACGATCCGATACATAAAGCAGCGGCTCCGGCACACCGCTTGCCAGCAACGTTTCCCGCTCCTTCAGCAAAGCGTCCACATCTAATGCGGTACCAGGGCCTATGACATTTTTAACGTTTGGGTAGAAGACGCCGGAAGGCAGCATGTGCAGCGCGAATTTTCCATATTCGTTGATGATCGTATGTCCCGCATTGCTGCCTCCTTGATACCGCACGACATACGAAGAGTTTGCGGACAGCACGTCGGTCATCTTGCCTTTCCCTTCATCGCCCCAATTGGCTCCCACAATGGCTGTAACCGTCAATTCCATTGCCTCCTCACTTGTTCCACCTTGTCACGATGATTATAATTTGGGGTGGCAGTATTAGGGAAATGGATAAAACTTATGATGACTATAAATAGAGGTAATGGCTCAATGGATCTGAATATGGAGTGGTACCGTGTTTTTTATTGGACCGCCAAGCAGGGAAGCTTGACGAAAGCGGCTGAGGCTCTGCACATCACCCAGCCGGCGGTCACTCATACGCTTAAGCAGCTGGAGAGAAGCATGGGCGGGCCGCTTTTTTTTCGCTCCTCCAAAGGGGTGACCTTAACCAAGGAGGGAGAGGTGCTGTTTCACTGCGTAGAACAGGCGTTTCATCTGATCGCGATTGGCGAAAAGAAAGTGGCGGAGATGCAGAATCTGCTTAGCGGCAGTATAAATATTGGCGCCAGCGATACATTGTGCAAGTATTATTTGCTGCCTCATTTGGAGCAATTTCATAAGCAGCACCCGGAAATCCGTGTCCATGTCACCAATAGGACAACCCCGGAGATTCTAACGCTCCTGAAGGAGGGCAAGATAGATTTTGGCATAGTGAACCTGCCGGCGGAGGACGCTAGGATTGCGTTTCGCAAAAGCTCTCCTCTGCAGGACTGTCTTGTCGGTCATCCGAAGTACGCTGCGCTGGCTGACCGTCCCTTTCCACTGGAAGACTTGACGACCTATCCTCTGCTACTCCTTGAACCGGAAGGGAGTACACGGCGATTTCTCGACCACTACGCAATCTCTCACGGCGTGGAGTTCAAACCGGAGTTCGAGCTGGGAAGCCACGAGCTGCTCGTGCAATTTGCGCAAAGCGGACTTGGTCTGACCTTTGTAGTCCGGCAATACGTTACGGAGGAGCTGGCTTCCGGGAGACTGATCGAGCTACCCTTATTCCCTCCGCCTACGGTTCGCCATGTAGGTGTGGCGACCTTGAAGGGAGTACCGCTTTCGGCCGCATCCAGACGGTTTCTCGCATTGCTGCCGTAAGGAGATACTGTGGGACCATCAGCGAATGAAGAAAAAGAGCGGGCTCCAGCCCGCTCTTTTTCATTCGTCAAATGCACGCCTTATTCGGTAGGCGGTACGGCATTGGGGTCCATGTGGAAAACTTCCCATAGATGGCCGTCGGGATCCTGGAAGCTTCTCGTGTACATGAAGCCGTGGTCGACCGGATCGTTGGAGACGGAGCCTCCTGCGGCCAATGCTTTGTCCGCAAGCTCGTCCACCTGCTCGCGGCTGGCTGTCGACAGAGCCACGATAACCTCGGTGCCCCGGGACGCGTCGGCTATCGGCTTCTTGGTGAAGGTCTGGAAGAAGCTCTCAACGAGCAGCATCACGAAGATGTTGTCGTGGATCACCATGCAGGTGGCGTTCTCATCGGTAAAGTGAGGGTTGAAGGAAAAGCCGAGCTTGCTGAAGAATGCGACCGACCGATCCAGATCCTTGACCGGCAAATTCACAAAAATTTTGTCCGTATGTACACTCATTGGTTCGATCACCTCATGAATATATTTGTGTGCCGTCCGTCACTCGTCCTGATGGAACGTGACCGGCAGCTAGGGGAGCTCTCTCCCGAATGACTACAGTATAGCACGACAGGCTTCGGCGGATTTCTTCCCGATTGCGCTGTTTCAGGAGATGGTTCGCGTGCCGATCGAAAGTTGCCGGGGAACTCCGGACAGAATAGCAAATGGGGAGAAAGACGTCCTGCCGCTTCATGCTAGAATGAAGGCGAAACTAGAGAAGCAGTCCCCCGCTGGAACGAGCAAGCCGGGGAGACTGTTCGAGGAGAGGAGCCGAACCATTGAACCAACAAGCAAGTACGCAAGCCGGCGGAGGCACGTTCGGGAGCCGGGAAAACCTGGTTGTCGTGACCGTAATGATTCTGGGCGTGTTCGTCGCCATTCTGAATGAGACGCTGCTGAATGTGGCGCTCTCGCGCATTATGCAGGAGCTGCATGTCAAGCCGGAAATCGCACAGTGGCTGGCCACCGGCTATCTGCTGGTGATCGGGGTGCTCATCCCGGTCACCGCTTACCTCATCGCCCGCTTCACGACGCGGGGGCTGTTCCTGACCGCGATGGGGCTGTTCACGATCGGTACGTTCGCGGCGGCCGTTGCACCGGGCTTCGAGGTGCTGCTCATCGGCCGGGTGCTGCAGGCGGCGGGCACAGGCGTGCTCTTTCCACTGCTCACCAACGTCGTCTTCGCCACGGTGCCGGTCGAGAAGCGGGGCTCCGCCATGGGGATGATCGGCATCGTCATCACCTTCGCTCCGGCAATCGGGCCTACCCTGTCGGGCGTGCTCGTCGAGCATTTCAGCTGGCGGGTGCTGTTCTACAGCGTGCTGCCGATCGCAGTCCTAGTCTGGGTGATCGCCTACGTCAAGCTCCGCAACGTGTCGGAGCCGACGCGCCCGCGCATCGACCTGCTGTCGCTCGCGCTGTCCACGCTCGGCTTCGGCGGCCTCGTCTACGGCTTCAGCAGCGCCGGCGAAGGTGGCGGAGCGATGGCAGGCGCCGGCGTTCTGCTGCCGCTCGCCGTCGGCATCGTCTCGCTAGCTCTGTTCACTTGGCGCCAGCTGGCGCTCGACGAGCCGCTGCTCGACCTGAGGGCGTTCCGCTACCGCATCTTCCACATGTCGACCTGGATCACGATTATCGTCATGATGGCCATGTTCTCCGCGATGATGCTGCTGCCGATCTTCCTGCAGAACGCGCTCGGGTACGGACCGCTTCAGGCAGGGCTCATCATGCTGCCGGGCGGCGTCGTGATGGGCATCATGTCCCCCATCACCGGGCGCCTGTTCGACCGGTTCGGCGCCAAATGGCTGGCTGTGGTAGGTCTTGGCCTGACCGCCCACTCGCTGCTGCAGTTCGCCTTCTTGACGACGTCGTCGTCCTATCTCGCCATTATGCTTCTCAATACGCTGCTTATGCTCGGTATCTCGATGCTGATGATGCCCGTCATGACCAACGCGCTGAACGAGCTGCCGCCTCGGCTTTATGCTCATGGCACTGCGATCATCAGCACGCTGCAGCAGGTGGCCGGCGCGGTCGGCACGGTGCTGCTCGTCTCCGTCATGACGATCCGCTCCGACCGCTATGCCTCGCCGGCGCAGCAAGCGGCCGATACGGGCCTCGCGCGGCAGGCGATGATCGCGGGCATGCAGAGTGCGTTTCTGCTCGCGTTTGCGCTCGTCGTCGTCGCGTGGGTCGTCTCCTTCTTCTTGAAGCGGGCGCTGCCGGCGGAAGCAGAAGGAGAGCAGGAGGGAGGCCGCAGGCTGCCGACTCACAGCTAAAGCGGGACGCGCCGAGACCCCCGCGATCCGGCGGCCACCGCGCCGCCGGGCCTAGCCCTGCCCAACGTGGGGAGGCGGGTGCGGCCCGCGCCCGCCGCATTGTCTTCCTTCGGAGTTGCGCCTTTTCGGTTCCACTGCCCTCGTCTGCTATACTAGGAGGAGAGACGCGCGAACAGGAGGGAAGCGGCATGAACAAGGTCGCCGAGCAGGGCTACTACAAGGTGCTGCGGGAATCGAACGGGCTCGAGATCAAGACGGTGGTGCAGCGGCGCAAGCTCGTTCTGTACCGGGACCGGCTTGAGACCCGCTACCGCCGGTTCGCGCTGCAGGAGGTCCACGACATTTCGTACCGCCGGATCGGCGGGCAGGAGGGCATGCTGTATCTGCACACGAGCATGGGACTGTATCCGTATACGGTCGACGAGGACCCTCAGCCCTTCATCGACGCATTCAAGGGGCTGTGCGGGAAAGCGGGCAAACCGGACAAGTAGAGCCACGCAGGACGAGCGTTAATCCCGAGAAGCCGCTTGAGCAAACCGGCCATTCGCACATACCGGTAAGAGGAATAGGAAAAAAGAAGAGAAGCAAAGGGGGCCGCGGCCTGTGCCGCGCCCCGCAAAAGGCGGACAGCATGCTGTCCGCCTTTTTTTGCTGCCGAAACGAGAGCGGCAAGTCGGCAAAATAGAGTTTTCTAACGAAGAAGAACGGACCTTATGAAGCCTGGAGTGGAAGTTAAAGGAAAAAGAAATGTTGACAATATAGGGTGGGGGGCTATATAATCGAGACTATAAAAATAGGGTAGGGGGGTAATCTAAGGATGCGGTTTATCCTGTTTGTCAACCCCACTTATGCAGAGACAGACGAGGACGTACTGCAGGCAATCCAAACCTGGGAGGCAGCCAGCCATGAAGCGTTTACCGATTATCTTGTTAGTGAGCACGGCCGTTCTGGCCGCATGCGGGAATTCGACATCCAAACAGGAAGGGGAGCATAGCGCTATGGATTCTCATGGACAGCATCAGGCGAAAGAAGAAGCAAAAGGAGGAGCCGGGAACGGGCATCAAGGACACGGCGGTACCGAGCAAACGAAGCCGTCCGAAGCCGTTCAGGCCGCCTGGACGTTCGCGGAGGGCAAGCAGCCTCAGGCGAATCAGGACACCCTCATCCGGATAGCGATCCGTTTGGGAGAGAAGCCGGTCGAGAAGTTCGACATCACGCACGAGCAGAAGCAGCATTTGATCATTGTGAGCAAAGATCTGTCCCAATTCCGCCATGTGCATCCGGATGACCGGGGAGGCGGCGTTTTCGAATGGACCGAACGCTTCCTTGCGGGAGGAGAGTATAAGCTGTTCGCCGATTTTGTTCCCTCCGGCGGGAGCGCGGTGACGTTGACAAAGTGGGTCAACGTCGCGGGCGAGGCGGCGAAGCCGGTCCCGATTCAGCCTGACGCGAGTCTGACCAAGAGCGTCGGCGGCAAAGAGATTGCGCTGGCATTCGACCGGCTCGTACCCAATCAGGAGGTGACGCTTACCTTTACGATCCGGGACGACCGGACCAAGAAACCGGTGACGAACCTTCAGCCCTACCTCGGCGCGGTAGGTCATGTTGTCATCCTGTCCGAGGACGCGGAGCAGTATTTGCATGTCCATCCTATGGAGGAGCGGGCAACGGGTCCGGATGCCCGGTTCCAGACGTCCTTTCCGCATAGTGGAATTTACAAAATCTGGGGACAGTTCAAGCACGAGGACAAGGTAATCACGGTTCCGTTCGTCGTAAAGGTGCCCTAACCAGCAGGGAGGAGTGAAGAGGATGAAGAGGCAGACCTTCGCAGTTTCACCTGGCTTTACGGTTGGCGGTACGGTATTCCGTCCGGACCAGCTGGCGCTTCTCGGTTCGATTGTCGGAGAAGAAGCGTCCATTGAGCTGACCTCGTTCCAGCAGCTGTACGTGACGATGCGTGAGGACCGCGTGGCGGAGGTACAGCTGGCGCTGAAGGAAGCCGGGTTCCGGGTTCTGCCGGCGGGCCATTATACGAAAGGGCTGCTCGCGTGCCAATTCTGCAAAGGCGCCGAAGAGGCAGGGCTGGACATTGCGCGTGCTCTGGATACCGCCATTGCCGGCCATCCGGTCCCGAGTCCGATGAAAATCGGCTATGCCGGCTGTGCGCTCGGCACGAGCGAGCCGCTTCTCAAGGATATTGCGCGGTCGTCAAGATGCGGACGACATTCGATCTGTACGTCGGAGGCGAGGCGAAAGGACTGAAGGCACGTCTCGGCCAGCTGCTCTTGTCCGGTCTGCAGGAGGAGCAGCTGGTGCCTCTAGTCACCAGCATTCTTTCCTTCTACCAGACGGCAGGGAAGCCGAGAGAGAAATTCAGCAGATTCGTGGACCGGATCACGCTTGAGAAGCTGCGGGTACAAGCAATAGGCTGAAGAAGACGCGAGAAACATCAAGTCCGGCCTAGCGGGTACTCGAATCCGGGGTTCAAAAGGGGCCCCGTTCGTAACAAGCTCCTCTTCTGAAGAGCCGTGCGATTGCCTATCATGGTCGTCCCATCCCGCATTAGAGGACCGTTCTCTTCGCCGGCCGCATAGACTGGTACCGACATCGTCAGGACGGTAGACAGGGAAACGGGGTGCCGGATGAAGAGACTGCTCGCTGCTGGACTTCTGCTGTACGCCGCCGCGCTGTACGGAGATCAGCCTACGCTTCAGCGCATTCTCCTCGCCGAGGGAGGCTCGGCTGCGCTGTTTCTGGGCAGTGCCGGATGGCTGGCGCGCCTGAAGGACAAGGACCGATAGCATCCGGCCTATGGGGCCGGATTTTTTTTGTTTGCGGCGGCCGTTTCGCCAATCTGGCCGAGCGGGGAATCTTGTCTTACTCTACAAGCTCCTCGACCTTCTCGGATAAAAACAGCCGATAAATTTGAATGAGAAGGATTTTGATGACCATGTAGACGGGGATGGCGAGGATCATGCCGATAATGCCCGCCATATCCCCGGCGACGAGCAGCAGCAGAATCGTCGTCAGCGGATGGATGTCGAGCCGCTTGCCATAAATATGGGGGGCCAGCAGGTTGCCCTCGATCTGCTGGACGGCTATGACGACGACAAGTGTCCAGAGTGCGAGCGTCGGCGATTCAATGAAGCCGACGATGACACACGGGATAGCGCCGAGAATGGGGCCGATATAAGGGAGCAGGTTCACGATCGTCGAGATGACAGTCAACAGCAGCGCGTACGGCAGACCGATCAGCAGGAAGCCGACGTACATCATGACGCCGAGCAAGAGCGTAATGATGACGCGGCCGACGATGAAGCCGCTCAGCGCGTCGTCGATCGCGCTCAGCGTCTCCGCTCCATCGCGGCGGTAGCGGCGCGGCACGAGCGGCAGTACGAAGCCGCGCAGCTCATTCCCCTGCTTCAGCAGGTAATACAGCAGGATCGGAACGGTGAAGACAAGGAGGAAGAAGTCCGTCACGATCGAGACGACGCCCGCCGCATAATCCGTCGCCGCCGTCAATCCGGAACCCAGCATGTCGGACAGCCGGGAGGGCCAATCGGAATCCCCCTTGAAGAAGGACGAGAGAAGCCGGCTGTTTTGAAGTCGGTCCAGCTGCTCCTGGAATGTCTCGAGGAGACCGGGAGCATTGCGGATGAACTGCTCGGTCTGCGTTCGCAGCGCCGGCCAGACGAGGAAAGCGAAGGCGGTTGCTAACCCGGACATCGCCAGATAGAGGGAGAGGATCGCCGCCACCTTGTTGACCCTCCGGGAGACAAGGAAACGCACCAAAGGCCGGAGCAAGTAGTAGAAGAAGCCGGCGACCATAAACGGGACGAGCAGCACTCTAACCGCGGCCGCAAGCGGCAGGAAGAGAAAGCTGACCTTGGCCGTCAGCCAGACGATGAGGAGCAGCGCGATGATGCCGCCGCATATCCGGAAAAATCTGCTATCTTTCATAACACCATCTCCAACTGTCCGAATCGGTTAAGGAAGCTCCTAGGAGCTCCTTCTCTTCCTTACCCAATCGGAGATCCGGCGCACCCTGGCGTCCCGCGCGGAAAAAAATGGGCAGTTCCAAAAGCTCGCATGCTATAATGACAGGCGACGAAATGAGAAGGAGTTGGACCAAATGGCCAAACGGCTGCAAAGACACGAGGTGGCGCAAGCGCTTACGTGGGAGCTGTCCGATCTGTTCGGAAGCGAAGAGGAATGGGAAAAGGAAGTGCAGGCGATTCAGGCGGACGCCGCCGCCATGGAATCGTTCAAGGGAACGCTGGGGAACGGTGCGGCCCGGCTCGCCGACTGCCTGGAGGCTCAGGAAAGCCTCCTCGTCCGGGCGCTCCGTGCCGGTACCTACGCGCGCCTGCGCTTCTCGGAGGATTCCGGCAACCCCAGGAATCAGGCGATGTCCGCCAAAGCGGGAGATCTGTCCTCGTCGGTTGGAGCGGCATTGTCGTTCATCCGTTCGGAGCTGCTAGCGCTTCCGGAGGGCACCGTCGAGGCCTGCCTCCGCGAGGAGCCGCGTCTCGCCGACTTCGCGAGAACCCTCGGCGAGCTGCTGGAGCAAAGGCCTCATAAGCTGAGCGCGGAGACCGAAGCCGTACTGGCCTCTCTCGGGGAGGTAATGGGAGCGCCTTATACCATCTACCAGCGGAGCAAGCTGTCGGATATGCAGTTCGACTCGGTGGTCGACGACAAAGGGACGGCGTATCCGGTCTCGTTTGCCTTATTCGAGACGGACTACGAGTTTTCCGCCAATACGTCGCTGCGCCGGGCCTCCTACGAGTCGTTCACCCGGACGCTGGAGCAGTACCAGAATACGTTCGCGGCCGTCTACGGGACCGAGGTGAAGAAGCAGGTTGTGCTTTCCCGGCTGCGCGGCTACTCGTCGGTGACCGAGATGCTGCTGCAGCCGCAGCAGGTGACGACCGAGATGTACCGCAACATTCTGGACGTCATCCGCACCGAGCTGGCGCCGCATATGAGGCGGCTGATGCGGCTCAAGAAGCGCGTGCTCGGTCTGGAGGAGCTCCGGTTCTGCGATCTTAAGGCGCCGTTCGACGCGGATTTCAACCCCGAGGTGACGATCGAGGAGGCGGGAGCAACCATACTCGAGGCGCTGCGTCCGATGGGAGCGGACTATATCGAGCTGATGGAGCAGGCGCTCACCAAGCGTTGGATCGACTATGCGGACAATGTCGGCAAATCGACGGGAGCCTTCTGCTCGTCCCCGTACGGCGCGCACTCCTACATCCTGATAACGTGGGCGAACAACATGCGCAGCGCGTTCACGCTGGCGCACGAGCTTGGCCACGCGGGCCATCTTATGCTGGCCGGCCGTCATCAGCGCTACACGAATTACCGGCCGTCCATGTACTTCATCGAAGCACCGTCGACGATGAACGAGCTGCTTCTGGCCGAGCATATTCTGAAGCAGTCCGGCGATGCGCGCATGAAGCGGTGGGTCATTCTGCAGCTGCTGCAGACCTATTACCACAACTTCGTCACGCATCTGCTCGAGGGAGACATGCAGAGCCGCGTCTATGCCGCCGCGGAAGCGGGCGAAGCGCTGACGGCGCGGAAGCTGAGAGAGCTCAAGGCCGCCGTGCTTTCCGAATTCTGGGGCGATGCGGTCGTACTGGACGAAGGAGCCTCGCTCACCTGGATGCGGCAGCCGCATTATTACATGGGGCTGTATCCGTACACCTATGCGGCCGGCCTGACCGCTTCGACGGCGGTCGCGCAGCTGATGAAGGAAGAGGGGCAGCCGGTCGTGGACCGCTGGCTCGAGGTGCTCAAGGCGGGCGGGACGATGACACCGCTTGAGCTGATGAAGCACGCGGGCGTCGACATGACCGACCGCGCACCGATCTCGAGCGCCGTCGCATACGTGGGCTCGCTCATCGACGAGCTGGAGAAACTGGTATAACTAGGAGCGGGGAAACGAGCCGCCGAGGCCGCTCCCCGCGAGGCCGGGCCTGCGCTCAAAAAAACGGGAGCTCGCGGTAATCCGTCGTCTCGATGCGATAGGTTCTCTCATCGAGCAGGCGGGCGTTCGGCCTGCTGCGGATCGTCTCGGGCTTCAGCGGCTCGTAATACCGGGCCTCGAAAACGAATGGAGGCTGGAAACGAGCGAAGGGCGGGATCTCGGCGATGCGGCGCACCGCTCGTGCGGCCCCGTCCCGGATGAGGCGGCATGCCTCGTCCGGCTCCAGATGCTCGGCGGCCTCCATGCCCTTCCCCTGTTTCGTCACGGCGGTTTCGATCGGCGGGACGAACAGCTGCGCCTCTAGGGCTGCCTTGTCGTCGCCGGCGAGGAAGATTGTCGGGACGCCGTGCAGCCCGGCCCAATTGGCGAAGGCGCCGAATTCGCCGATGAACACGTCGTTCAGGCGATAGTACTGCACGTGAAGCGACGAATACGTATGGCACAGCGGAGCGTCAATCGTACCGGCCATCGCATGCTGGCCGACGAACAGCAGGGCGGCGTATTGCGGCATCGACTCGAGGCGGAACTCCTTGAAGCGGATATAGCGGCTGTCCGCCAGATCCTCGGGGAACAGGCCTCCGCTTCCGTGCCCGTCGATGACGTCGACGACAGCGAGCGGATCGGCCTGCCGAATTCCTTGGGCGCAGGCGTTCACTTCCCGTGCGAGCTGCTTCATCGCCGGGCCCTTCACCTCGTTGTCGGTCGTCCGGGTCTGCCGGAACGAATCGATGCCCGCTACTCTCTCAAGATCGGTCAAAATGAGATAATTCATCGATCTTCTCCTCCATCCAGGTTTGATGTGTGGGGGTCATCGGGCAGCACGAAGAGTCGTCTGGAAGCCATCTGGTTGTGAACTGAAGCGGTCTTCAAAGGAATCGTAATCGGCCGCCTCAGGTTAGTCAACCCGCTGCACTCCGTCGCTCAAGCCGAATGAACGAGCCCAGCGGAACGGAGCAAAGGAAGATTGCTATAATCCGTTCGAGCAGAGACACGCGAAGGAAACCGCAGCCCGGAAAATAGGCAAGCCAGTTAATGAATTTGCGCGCAACAAAAAAAAGCAGCCGGCGAAAGCCGCTGCTTTTTCGTGTCCGGGCGCCGCTCTCGAGAGCGGCCTACCGGAGCTTGACGGTGCTCCGCTCGCCTACTTCTTGCCCGGCTCGCCGTTTATTCCGTAAAGAAAGCAGCGGACCGCTTCCTTATAAAGCACGAGCATGTCCTCCAGCTTGTCCTCGCTGTAAGGCTGACTGAGCCCGTCCAGCAGCCCGGAGAAGATAACGGTCATCTGCCCGGCTTTCCCAACGGACAGTTCGCCGCTCAGTTCCGCTTCGCGGAAGATGCGCTCGAAGGGCTCCCGCGACTTGTGGACGAGTTCCAGCAAATGCATCTTGATGGCCTCGCTACGCCTCGGCTGACTGATATAAAAATCCTCGGCTACCTTCTGCAGCGGCGTTTGGGAATCGAGGGCATAATGCTCCGCGATGGCGAACAGCTTCTCCTCCACAGTCGAGCAGCAGGCTTCCTTTTCCGTCCAGCCCGCCTCCCATTCCTCGAGATACCGCTCCATCAGCTTGATGAACAGCGTTTCTTTGCTGTCGAAATGGTAGTAAATGCTGCCCTTGCTAACGCCGCTGTGGTGGACAAGGTCCTCCATCGAGGTGGCCGCGTATCCTTTTTGAACGAAGACTTCCTTCGCACGGTCCAGGATAAACTCCCGTTTTTGCTGACCTTTGGTTCCCACGGCTTGCCTCCTCCATAAAACTGACCGACCGGTTTAATTGTAGACCTCTCCAGTGGGAAAAGCAAGCGGTCGGATGTTTCGGCGCAACCCGGGAGATAAGCACGATTTTCTCTTTTTGTGAGGCTGTCCAAGCAAATCTAGCACTCTCTCATAATCTGGTAGAGGGAAGCCGAGAGGCGGCCCGAACCAAACAATAGGGAGAGTGTGACATGAGCAAGCTGTTGAAAAAAGGAAGCACAGGCAAGACAGTCGTTAAGCCGAAGCCGCCCATGAAAAAGGCGGCTCCCAAGCGGAAGGGGAGAACGAAGCAGACGCTGACGGGTACCTGGAAGGGTGACGACAACGCCCTTTACTATATCCGGCAGGTCGGCAACATCGTCTGGTGGGCCGGGCTCAGCGACAATGGCTCCGGCACGCAGTTTACGAACGTCTTCCGCGGTCCGATCGACGAGGACGAGATCATCCGCGGCAGATGGGCGGACGTGCCTCGGGGCGTCAACCGCGGGCGCGGAGGGCTGACGCTCGAGGTGGTCAGCGACACGCAGATCAACAAGATCGCCCAAACCGGCAACGGATTCGGTGCGACCAAGTGGACGAAGATTTAACGGGTACGAGAAGGCGGCTGTTGGGACTCCCCGGCAGCCGCCTATTCCTTTTTGCGGCTTACGAAAGGAGCAAATGAAAGAAACGGCGAGAGAAAAGAAGATTCTGCAAAACAAGCCGGCTAGTAAGCGGTTTCAACGGGACTTTCCGCCGATTTTCTAACATCCCTCTCGTTTTTCTCTCCTTTACATTCCGTGGCAGCTGGCGTAAGATACGATTCATGAATCGAGAATTGTAACCGGAGTTTTTCGTTCCAGCAACCGGAGGTTTGCCGGCTTCCCCGTCCGAGGGGGAGAGGCGGCCGGCAAGCCGAGAGGCTGCCGGACAGGCGAATCGCAGCTGCTTGAGAAGGAACTAGATGCAAGAACCAGACTTGATCGCTGAATTCCGTCACGACGGAAGCGGGGGAACCAAGCGTGCCAACGGCACATGGGGTGAATCCTGATCGGCCTGTCTCAGCAGGCCGACCAGGTAGGGCGACTCTCACGCCCGAATCCGACAGCTAACCTCGTAAGCGTCCCGAGAGAGGCAACGACGATCGTGTAAGGCCGCTGGGCGGCCTGTGCCTAAGAAGCCGCGAGAAGAGTTCCTCTTCGCGCGGCTTCTTTTTTGTTGCCTTCTTTCCGATCTGGGATGGATGGCGGGCGAGGAATCTGGCGATACCGCGGCGCCGGGAGAAGGAGAGAGGAGATGAGAGGATGCCGGTACGTACGGTGAACGGCTCCCCGTTGTATTATGAAGTGTCCGGGAGAGGGATGCCTCTCGTATTCCTCCACGAACACGGATTAACCCATGAAATGTTCAAGCCCCAGACGGATTACTTCCGCAATCGCTGCCTGGTGGTGACGGTGGACCTGCGGGGCAACGGCCATTCGGGCAGGCTGGAGGGGTCGTCCGACACCGTCTGCGGTGTTCAGTGCGAGGATGTCAGCCTGCTGCTCGGACACCTCGGCATCCGGCGGGCGGTGCTGGTCGGCGTCGGTTACGGCAGCGTCGTGGCTCAGCTGTTCGCCGTCCGCTACCCCGAGCAGGTGCTCGGACTTGTGCTGGCGGACACGCCGGCTGGACACGCGCCGAAAGGACCGGCCCTTCAGGCCGCCCTGGCCGCCAGCTGGCTGTCGGCCTATCTGCCGGGCGAGCTGGCACTGCGCTCGCTTCGGATTCTCTATTCGAGGTGGGGGCTCGCCTACCAGACGCTGCGGAAAGGGCTGCTGCACAAGCGGCCGGGCGACTTGCACAAGCAGCGGCTAGCGGCTGCCCGGCTGGACTGCTCCACTCTGCTGACGCGCATTCGGGTGCCGGCACTTTGCCTGGCGGGCGAGCATTCTCCTCCAGACCTCCGGCAGATGAAGGAGGCGGCCGGCATGCTGCCCTGCGGGCGCTTCGCCGTCATTCCCGATTCGCTCGCTCCGAGCAATTTGTGCAGCCCCGACCAGTTCAACGCTGCCATCGAACGGTTTCTGAACGAGGAGACACTGCTGGCAGGAGCGGAGGCCGCCCCCGGTATCCCGGATACGCCCCGCCGAGCGGCAGGAGGGAGCGGGGGCTAGCCTCCTCCGAATAGCCACTTGTCCCGCCGACGAAAAGCCCGAGCCTCTCTTCCTGCGGGAAGAAGGACTCGGGCTTATTTGCTGTCGGCATGACTGCCGAACCGGTCGCAAAAAAGATCAACCAGTCGGATGGCTGGTTGATCGCGGGTCTATCCGCCAGCAGCTCTTCCTTGCTTGTCATCGGCTCCAGAGGGTGGAGCCTAGAGACCAGACGACGATTGCCGCAATGCAGACGACGGATAGCACGGACAGGTACCAAAAAAAGGTCCGGTACCTCCGTTCGGATGTCTCGTCCTCGTCCGGCCGTGCGGCGCTCAAAGGCGCTCCGCACTGCGGGCATGCGGGATTCCGTCCGGCAGCCGTCTGGCCGCTCACCAGCCGTCCGCCGCAGCCGGGTCTCGTGCAGTACCGGCCATCGCGTTCGCTGCCGGCTCCGGTCCTCGTCTCTCCCGGCTGGGCGGAAGAGTTGTGCGCGTTCATGGCTTGAAGCTCCTTTCTCCCGATCAGGCGTCCGCCGGTTCCTTCTTCTTCCGTTCCTTGTCCGCGGTCTTGTAGACGACGAGAATCGCGCTTCGCTGCGATTCCACGCGGGAGGAATTCGCCTTGACGACGGAGCCGTAACGGACGGAGATGACTTGGCTGTCCTTCAGACCGGCCAGGAACAGGTTGGCTTGCTTCTCTGCGTAGGACGTGTCGGTATCGATGAATTCTTTCACTTGGATCATAGAAAGTCTCCTTTGTCTGGTAAGATGGCCGCCGTCCGCCCATCCTCTTCATCGCACCTGCCGCAGTCGGCATACCTTACCCGTTCGATCCTGACCTGCAAACTGCCGGAAGGGACCTGGAGGGGAATCGGAACCTGAAGAGGGGCCATCAGCAGCTGAATGCCGATGGGGGATAGAAACGAGATTTTGTTCTCGTTCGGGTCCGCTTGCTGGGGGAAGACGATGGTATAAGTCTCGGTAAACTGGTCGTCCAAATAAAAAAGCTCCACTTCGCTGCCGATAAGAACGGTGTCCAGGAATGCCGTTTCGTCCAGCTCTTTGGCAAGCAGGGCGCCTAACGTGTTCGTATATAAGGAGAGGAGTTCTCCTACTCTTGTACGCTCCCGGCCGGGACTCGGATAGTACCGGTCCATAAAGTCAGTTTTGTCGGCCTCGAAGTAAGCCAGCTGTTGGGAAAGCTGGGCACGGGAATCTTGCAGCAGGGGACTAGGGTTCATAGTAGATAACCCCTCCCCTTATGTGCTTCACTCTCGGGGCTGCCATCAAGAGCTGTATCATATTCATCCCTCCATGTAGTGATAAGGCCTCCCGGAAGGAGGCCTTTCATGTATTGTAACATTTATTATAGTTTAATCCAGTAGGCAGCACGAATTGTTGTCGACAAGAGGCGCGAGTCCCGGTTTTCCGGGGGGAGAAGAGGAGGGATTTAGAGGACGGGAGCGAAATTTGTTACAGGATACTCCGGGATGGCCCCGGATCCGCAGCGATCAAGGAGGGATAAATGATGATTCGACAAGCCGTTGGGGCGGTAGTCGAGACGGATGGCCGCGTTCTGCTCGTCTACAAGGTAAAAGGAGCGCAAGGAAAGCTGGCGGGCAAATGGGATCTGCCCAAAGGAGGAGTCGAACCTAACGACTGCAGCCTGGAGGACGCGCTGCTGCGCGAGCTCCGGGAGGAAACCGGCTCCTCGCAGTTCAAGCTCGGTTCCCGCCTGTCGGAGCCGCTGCGCTTCGCCTTCGATGCAGAAACGAGCCACATCCTCGGCTGCAGGGAGCAGGTGACGGAGCTGTACCGCGCCGTTTATACGGGCGACGGCACGGACCTTGTGCCGCTTGATGAAGAGATTGCCGAGGTCGCATTCTTTTCCCGGGAGGAGGCGCTCCCGCTCCTCTTCCCGGAGACCCGCCGGCTGCTCGCCTCGCTCTGGCAGCAGGAAGAGAGCTAACCAGCACCGGTAACGGCACGGGCCGGCTCCGTCCGTTGTCCTGGGCCGCCGGAAGGGCGAGGTGGGAGGCCTCGGTCCAAAGGAGGAAATCCTTCTCACATCGATCGTGCGGATGGCCCTTAAGACCCTAACAAGAAACTGCCATATAAGGTAAACTCAACTAGCGATTAGTTATTCTGTCCTAGAGACCGGGACGGGGCCAGCGGTGTACGTACCAAAGGCTGGAAAAAGGAGACGATTCTCGGTTGAACGACTATTTCCTTATTGGCGGCATCGGGTCCGCGTTCGCTGCCGGCTGGCTGCTCAGCTGCCTGATGGGGACGGGGAGAGGCCGGCGCGCCGGCCCTCCTTCCTTCGGCCGTTCTCGCCGCTCTGCGGGGGAGGACGTCCGTCTCCCCCGCGGGAGACGGGCCGGGCCGGGAAGGGGAGTGTCGGAGGGCCGGGAAGCGGGCCAGCGGTCTATTTTGGAGCATATTGTGGATTACATAGCGGTTAGTGATGCGAACGGCACGGTTCTCTACGCCTCGTCCCAGGGCTGGAGACCGCAGGAAGAGGGAGACGCCGGCATATCCGGCTTTGCTTATGTGCATCCCGACGATCTGGACGGGGTGATGGAACAGCACCATGAGCTTCTTCGCACTAGAGAGACGCGGCGGTTCCGGTACCGTCTCCTCACCGGAGAAGACTCCTGGCTTCCGGTGGAATGCGTGGCAACGCCCGTGCTTGGACCGGACGGTGAAGTGGAACGAATCGTCTCGGTGTCGCGCGACTGCGTCCGGGAGCTGGAGATGGAGGAGCAGCTCAAGCTTAGCGAAGAAAAGGCACGCCGGCTGCTGGACCGCTACCGCCGCCTCGTCGAGCTGTCCCCGGCCCCGATCGCCGTCTTCCAGGATGGATTCTTCACTTACCTCAACCCGGCGGGCCTTCAGGCGCTTCGTGCGGACAGCCTGGAGCAGATCGTCGGCACGACGCTTGCCGACTGGGTTCATCCGGACGACGTGAAGCGGGCGGAGGAACGAATTTGGTTAACCCACGAACAAGGGTATACGCCGCCTACAGATTTTTCCCTCATCCGGATGGACGGCACGGGAATGGAGATCTCCGCTACATCGATTTACGACCCACGTACCTGCTCCTTTCATATCGTTTTCCTCGATACGTCTGCCCGCAGACAGGCGGAGCGCGCGCTGCTGGACAGCGAAGAGAGAAACCGGCTTCTGGTCGAGCTCTCCCCTCAGGCAATCGTCTTCCATCGTCATTACCTTATCGAATATATCAATCCGGCAGGCATGGAACTCTTCGGCTATGCTAACGCGGAAGAATTGACCGGCCAGCCCCTGATGGACCTGGTCCATCCGGCGTGCAAGGGGACGGCGTGCAAGCGGCTGCTCCGGACGTACGGCGAGCAGGGAGCTCCCGGCCCCAGTGAGCTGCGGATGCTCAGGCGAGACGGGGAAGCGGTTATTGTGGAGGTGCTCTCGGCCTCGATCCCAAGCGGCGGCAGCAATGCCGGACTGTCGCTGCTGACCGACATAACGGAGCGGAAGCGCGAGGAGCGGAGACGGGAGCGCAAGGCACGGCGACTGCGTGAGAGTGAGGAACGGTACGGCCGGCTGCAGACTAGTCTGGATCGGCTGTCGCACGACCTGTTCGGCGTCCTGAAGGTAAACGAGATGGAGAGCCGTCTCTTGAAGGAAGTGAAAGAGGTGCTCGGCGTACGCCGCCTCTGGCTGTTGTCGACGGAGGGCGAGCAGCAGCTGACGATTCGGGAAGGCGAGCCGGAGCTGCCGGAGACGATCCGGCAGGAGGTAAAGGAGCTGCTGCTCGAGCCGGTGCCGATCTGCGAGCTGATCGACAGTCCGCAGCTCTGCCTCGTCAAGCTGGGAGAGAAGCAGGGGGCAAGCTATGTGCTCGTCATTGAGCGCACGCCCGAGCTCTGCCTCTCTCCGAAGCGGATCTGGCTGAAGACGATGACCCGGTTCGTCAGCGTCCTCTACGACAGCTTCCACCGGAACGAAGATTTGACCAAGGAGCTGGAGCAGCTGGCATCCGGGCAAGTGGCGCCTCCCTGGCTGCTCCGGCTGCTCTTCTCGCTGTCCGAGAAGGAGAGGAGGCGGCTGGCCCAAGACTTGCACGACACGGCGCTGCAGGAGCAGATTCTCTGGTATCGCCGGCTTGAGCAGGCGTTGGCCGATCCGGAGCTCCCCGCGGGCACGCGGGAGGAGCTGGCGCTCGTGGCGCAGGGCATGCTGGATGTCATGTACCAGATCCGGATGACGTGCAACGAACTGCGGCCGCCGTTCCTGCTCGAGGAAGGGCTGGTCTCTTCGCTGGAAGCGCTGATTGACTTTGTCGGTCTGCGGGCTGATTTCGCTGTCTCATTCGACGCCGCGGACTTCCGCCAGCCGCTTAACGATACCGTCCAGCTTGGCTTGTACCGGATCGTCCAGGAACTGCTGGCCAACGCGGCCAAGCATGCGCAGGCGACCCGTGTGGAGCTGAAGCTGTTCAGCCGGGACGGCCGGGTATTCCTGACCTACCTGGACGATGGGGTCGGCATGGAGCTTGGCGAATTGGAGGATTCGTTCGGGAGCATGGGCATGTACGGCATGAAGGAGCGGGTCCGCAGCATGGAAGGCACCTTGTCCTTCCGATCGTCGCCGGGTCACGGCTTGTCCGCCGTTTTGTCCGTCCCCGCCGAAGGGCAGGAACGCTATAAATTGTGAGGTGTAAGCAACATGATCCATATCTTGGTGGTCGACGACCATCCCGCTGTCCGGGAAGGCACCAAGCTGCTTTTGGAGCAGGAGGGCGACATAAGCGTTGTCCTTGCGGCTTCGGAAGCCTCGGCGAGGGACATGCTCGAGAAGCAGCGGTTCGACGTTCTGCTGCTCGACCTGCATATTGCCGACTGCAACGGCATTGCGCTCGCCAAGCAAATTCTGTCCCGCGAACCGGATACGCTTATCCTAATCTTTAGCGGCCACGAGATGGACAGCCGGTTCAATCTGATGATGGAAGCCGGCGTGGCAGGCTTCATCTCCAAGACGGCGAGCCGGGAGCAGCTGGTGACGGCTGTACGCTGCGCGCTGCGCGGCGACGTCGTCCTGCCTCTTGCGCTTGTCCGCCAGCTCCGCAGGCCGGGGGCCTCCGAGCAAGAGTCCGGCGTCCAACCCGAAGCCCCTGCGGTGAACGAGAAGGAGCACGACATTCTGCAGGAGATCGCCAAGGGCAAGAGCAACCGCGAGATCGCCCAGCTGCATATGATGAGTCAGCGTTCGCTGGAATATGCGCTGACGGGGCTGTTTCATAAGTTGAAGGTGAAATCCCGAATCGAGGCGGCGATGAAGGCGAAGGAGCTCGGCCTGCTGGACGACCGGCAGGAGGGTGCGGGCGATCCGGACCCGGGGCTCCTATAACTCGGACGGAAATCCGACACTACCTTCCAAATTCCGCCCTGATTCTGCGCTTTTCTTCATCATTTCAACCTATTGTTCGACAGAAATCTGCAAAGTCCCGCAAAATATTTGCGCGCCCGCGCCGGATTTTTTTCGGTTACCCGTTAGAGGAACAGGTATATCATGGAAGTAGTTCAAAGGCCCTAGTCTTATCGATTCATATACTTGCGATTGTCTGGAACGAGAGACTTAGATTCGGCGCGGCGCGAGGCTGGAGAACTAGGAGAAGGACGCGGAGCGGACGGTTGCGTTCCATAAGGAGGAGAGTCGGAATGAGAACGGGTACTTTGACTGACCCCTTGTCTCAAGTGACCAACCAGCTGGAGAGGGATTACAGACTAACGATGCGGGAGATCGAGCTGCTGAGGGCGATCTCCCTGCAAGGCTGGAACAACAGACAGTTGGCGCAGCATTTTCACATAACGGAGAAGACGGTTCAGAATCACTTGGCCAACATGATGCGCAAGACAGGGACCAGCTCCTCGCGGGAGCTGATGGCGCTTATGATGCGTAAGGTCCTGTACACGCACACAGCTTGAAGAGGGGGGAAGGGAGAGTCGTGTTACTCGGGCAGCAGACCATTCGGGAGATGATAGCAGAAGGACAGCCGCTGTCCGTCATTTTGTATCAGTTGGTAGAAGGGCTCGAGAGCGCGCTGGCGGACAAGCTGTGCGCGATTCATCTGGTAGGGCGGACGGATGGGGTTCTGCATGCAGAAGCGGCGCCCTCCCTGCCCTCCTCTTATCAGCGAGCTTCCATCCGCTGGAGCATCGGCTCGGGAGGCGGCGCATGCTCCCAGGCGGCCTTTCGCAGAGAGCCGGTCGTCGTTACCGCACTGGCGGAAGACGCCTGCAGCGATGGCTGGCAAGATGACGCCGAGAGGCACGGTCTCCGTGCGGTGTGGGCGTATCCGATCGTGACGCCGGCGAACCGGATCGCCGGCGTCCTTGCCGTCTACTCGCGCGCGGCCGGCGCTCCAAGCGCCGAGGAGGAATGGCTCGTGGACACCCATGCATTATTCCTCGGAGGGATCCTTGAGACGTACGAGGCGGAGCGGCGGATCGAGAAGCTGGCTTTTTACGATTCATTGACGCAGCTGCCGAACCGGCGCTGCTTTCGTCACCGGCTAACTGAGACGATTGCGGAGCGTAGACGCGAGCATCGGGGCAAGGGCAAGGCCGCCGTGCTCATCATCAACCTGGAAGGCTTCAAGCTGATTAACGAGACGTTCGGTCACGAATTGGGAGACCGCATTCTGGTGATGGCCTCCCGCAAGCTCAAGGAGTGCATGCCGGAGGAGGCGGTGCTCGCCCGAATGGATGGCGTCAAATTCATGGCGCTGCTGCCCAGGCTGGAGCGGCTGCGCGACGTTCGCCTGCGGCTCGAGACGATTCTCCGGGCGTTCGAGGAGCCATTCGAATACGCGGCCCATCAATTCCCGCTCCGGGCGGATATCGGCGTCAGCCTGTATCCGTACCACGGCACGGCGGCGGAGAGCCTGATCCAGCACGCGGACATCGCCATGTATCATGCGGAAGCGCAGGGACGGAGAGGGTTTGCTTACTATGAACGTTCGATGAGCAACAAGCTGTACGACAACTTCATGCTCGTAAGCGAATTCACCCGGGCGCTGCGCAATCAGGAGTTCGTCTTGCACTATCAGCCTCGCTACGACATGTCTGAGAGCGGCATTCCGTGCGTCGAAGCGCTCGTCCGGTGGAACCACCCTACGCGCGGCATCATTCCGCCGGGAGACTTCATCCCGCTGGCGGAAGATACGGGATTTATTGTTCCGCTTGGCAAATGGGTGCTGGAGGAGGCGTGCAGGAGGAATAAGCAGTGGCAGGACGCGGGCCTGAACAAGGTGAGGGTCGCGGTCAACTGCTCGGCGCGTCAGCTGCATAAGGACGATTTTGTCGTAACCGTCTCCCGTGCTTTGGAGAAGGCGGGGCTGGATCCTTGCTATCTCGAGCTGGAGATTACCGAGAGCGCGCTGATCGGCTCCGAGGGCAGCAGCATCCGGCAGCTTCGCAGCTTGCGGGAGATGGGCGTGAGGCTTGCGATCGACGATTTTGGCACGGGCTATTCCTCTCTGCACTACCTGATGCAGTTCGAGGTCCATTCGCTGAAGATCGACCGGACCTTCGTCAAGCAAATTCCGAATGCGGCCATTGCCAACACGATACTTGCGCTTGGCCGCAGTCTCGGTCTCCGGGTCGTCGCGGAAGGGGTGGAGACCGCTGAGCAATACGATTATCTCAAGCAGCAAGGGTGTGAAGAGGTGCAGGGCTACCTGCTCGGCAAGCCCGTGCCGCCCGAACGGATGGAGCAGCTCCTCGCCTCCGGGTATCTGAAGGGCACCATCGGATAGCACGGCGAACCGAATCCATCTTGACAGGACAGGAGCTTCCTCCTATGGTGAGGTTAGCGTGTGATGGAACCGAATTGGAGAAAGAGGGATGATCATTGGATTACGGCAAACTGACGCTTGAGGAGTTGCGGAACGACCTTATCCGCACGGCCAGGAAGGGCTATCCCATTTTTCTGGCGGGTGCACTCTTCTGGCTGGTCATGGCAGTGCTTAGCTTCTTTCTCGAAGGCAAGCCGCTCGCCCTTTGTTACGTTCTCGGCATGGGGAGCATCTTTCCGCTTGGCCTGCTCTTCAGCAAGGCGCTGGGCGTCGATTTCCTGTCGGTCCGCAACCCCCTGTCCACACTGGGCGGGATCATCGGAGGCATTCAGGCGTTCTTTCTCCCGGTCTGGATCGTGACCTACATCGAGCAGTACGAGCTGATTCCGATGATGGTCGGGATATTGGGCGGCTCGCATTTTTTGCCTTATGCGTGGATTTATCGCAGCCGTTCCTATTTGTTTCTCACTATAGCGACGACGCTCTGCTCGTTCGTCTTCGGCTACGTGCTGGCGGAGCGGGCGTTCCTGCTCGTACCGGCCACTGTCTGTATCGTCTACTTGCTGACGGTGGCGGGCCTTCTATATGAGACCAGGAGGACGCCGGGCCGCCCGGCCGCGTCGTCTCCGCTAGCAGGAAAGTAGCCGCCAGCCCGAATCGAACAAGCCTCGACCGCTAGCCGGCCGGGGCTTGTTCGATTGGGTCCCTTGTGCGGCAGGCGGTCAGAGGCGGCGGGGCATGCCCGTCCATCCGGCCGGAGAAGTTACCCGCCAAGGGTCTGCCAGAGTCGAGGGAGGGGATCTGTGCTTGCAGGACTTCATGGTTATCCGCATAATGAATGAGAGACAAGGGAGTTGCCGCATTGGCGGCTCCTTCCAGACTAGGACAAGCCGCCGGGCGCGCATGCCGTGCAGCCGGCTTAAGACACGATTGAAGGAGAGACGATAGGATGACGACGGACCGTACACCGGGCACACGCCCGGCCGCTTTACTGGAGGATTTGGAATACCGGGGGCTCGTTTACCAGATAACCGACCGCGAAGGGCTCGAGAAGAAGCTCGCCGAAGGCCCCGTATCGCTGTATTGCGGCTTCGACCCGACCGCGGACAGCCTGCATATCGGCAGCCTGCTGCCGATTTTGATGCTCCGCCGCTTTCAGCTCGCCGGCCACAGGCCGATCGCGCTCGTAGGAGGAGGCACCGGTCTCATCGGGGATCCGAGCGGCCGGTCGACCGAGCGCAGCTTGAACACCGCGGAGACGGTCGCAGGCTGGACCGAGAGTCTGAAGCGGCAGCTGTCGCGGTTCCTTGATTTCGAGGGAGACAGTCAGGCGCGCCTCGTAAGCAACTACGACTGGATCGCTCCTCTTGACGTGATCACCTTCCTGCGCGAGGTGGGCAAAAACTTCACAGTCAACTACATGCTGGCCAAGGATTCGGTTGATTCCCGGCTGTCGGGAGGGATTTCGTTCACCGAATTCAGCTACATGATTCTTCAGGCTTACGACTTCCATAAGCTGCACGAGACGTACGACTGCTCGCTGCAGATCGGCGGCAGCGACCAGTGGGGGAATATTACGGCGGGCCTCGACCTGATCGGGAAGATGGGAGGCAGCGGAGCTTTCGGATTGACGATGCCGCTAGTGACCAAGAGCGACGGCAAAAAGTTCGGCAAATCGGAGTCGGGGGCGATCTGGCTCGACCGCAGCAAGACTTCCGCCTACCAGTTCTATCAATTCTGGATCAATACGGACGATCAGGACGTCGTCAAATTCCTCAAGTACTTCACGTTTCTTAATCCGGAAGAAATCGAGGAGCTGGAGAGGGAGGTCGCCGAGCGGCCTGAGAAGCGCGCCGCCCAGCGGACGCTGGCGCAGGAGGTAACCCGCCTCGTCCACGGCGACGAAGCGGTGACGAGCGCCGAGAACATCACCCAGGCGCTGTTTTCCGGCGAATTCACCCGGCTCAGCGAGGAAGAGCTGGTCGAAGCGCTGTCCGGCATGCCGACCACGGTCGTCGAGGATGCGGCAGAGACGCCTCTGATCGATCTACTCATCGCGGCCAAGGCGGCTCCGTCCCGCCGGCAGGCACGCCAGGATATCGAGAGCGGCGCGGTCTCCGTGAATGGGGAGAAGCAGGCAGGCGTGGATACGGTCATCGTGCCGGATCAGCGTCTGTACGGCCGTTACCTGGTGCTGCGCCGCGGCAAGAAAAACTACTATCTCATCCGCTTCGAATAGGAGAGGATCCGGATGAATAAGCGCAATGCGGATCGGCAGGGACAAGGCCGCGCGCTGCTGGAGGTGCTGCTCGTTTCGCTGCAGCTGGGACTGACCTCCTTCGGCGGGCCGGTCGCCCATCTAGGGTACTTCCACGAGGTCTACGTCCGCAAGAAGCAGTGGCTCGATGAGCGGAGCTACGCCGACCTGGTGGCGCTCTGCCAGTTCTTGCCGGGACCGGCGAGCAGCCAGGTTGGCATCGGCATCGGTACGCTCCGGGCCGGCTGGCTCGGCGGCGTGGCGGCTTGGGCCGGCTTCACTCTACCCTCTGCGCTGGCGCTCATCCTGTTCGCCTTCGCGGTGCAGAGCTTCGCGCCGGCGGACGCCGCCTGGCTGCACGGCCTCAAGCTGGCGGCTGTCGCGGTTGTAGCCCAGGCGATCGCCGGCATGAGCCGCAGCCTCGCGCAGGGCCGCGCGCGCATGACGATCGCCGCAGCCGCGGCCGCGATCGTGCTGCTGTGGCCGTCGCCCGCTGCGCAGGTGGCCGTGCTCGCGGCGGCGGCTCTCGCGGGGCTGGCGCTCTTCCGGCGGGCGGACGAGCCTGAGCCGGGTGCACTTCGACCGCCGTCGGGGCCGCCGGTCAGCCGCCGGGCGGGCGCGCTCTGCCTGGCGCTGTTCGCCGGCCTGCTCCTCGCGCTGCCTGTGCTGCGGGGTGCGATCGGCTCGCCGGCGCTAGCCGTCTTCGACAGCTTCTACCGCTCAGGCTCGCTCGTATTCGGCGGCGGCCATGTCGTGCTGCCGCTCCTGGAACGGGAGACGGTGCCGTCCGGCTGGGTATCCGAGGAAGTATTCCTCGCCGGTTATGGCGCCGCCCAGGCCGTTCCGGGGCCGCTGTTCACGTTCGCCTCCTACCTCGGCGCAGCGTTGGGCGGCCTCCCGGGAGCGGTGCTGGCGACGGCGGCGATCTTCCTGCCCGCCTACCTGCTCGTCCTCGGCGTCCTGCCCTTCTGGGAGGCGCTTCGCAGGCGCAGGGCCGTCCATGCGGCACTGGCCGGAATGAATGCGGCCGTCGTCGGCCTGCTGCTTGCGGCATTCTACGATCCTATCTGGACGCGGGCGGTCGGCTCTCCCGCCGACGCTGCCTTCGCGGGCATCCTGTTCGTGCTGCTGGCGTACTGGAAGCTGCCGCCCTGGCTGCTTGTGGCGATCGGAGCGGCGGGCGGGATGCTGCTCCCCGTCTGACGGCCGCGCACGCGATTCGATCTTTCAACCCCCGGTGGCTGGCTGCCGGGGGTTGTTTGCTGTCCGGGAGCCTCTTGCGGGCCGGATGGGCGTCGGTTTTGCGCCGGGCGGCGCTTCTTCTATAATAAGGGGAGAAGACGAGCGCCCGGGAGGAAGCCGAAGCGCACGCGGAAACGAAGGTGAACGGAATGAAGTGGAAGGGCGTGACGGTCCGGGAGCTGCTGAAGCTCCCGGTTCTCAAGGAAGCCAAGGTCATCAGCGGAGAAGAGGGGCTGGACCGGGTGGTCCGGTACGTGGATATTCTGGAGGTGCCCGATCTGAGGGGCTGGCTGCGGGAGGGCGAGCTCGTGCTGACGACGGGGTATTCCGTCCGGCACGACCCCGACCTGCTCGCGGCGCTTGTGGAGCAGCTCGCCCAGGTGGATGGTGCCGCCGTCGCGATCAAGACGGAGCGCTTCATCGCGGACGTGCCGCCGAGCATGCTGGAGAAGAGCCGTGAGCACGGCATCCCGGTGCTCCAGCTGCCGAATGATCTGCCCTATATCGATATCACCTACCCGATTATGGAACAGATCATCGACAAGCAGGCGGCGCTACTCAGGAGGTCCGAGGAGGTTTATAAGACGCTCATGAATCTCCTGCTTACGAGCAGCGGGCTTCAGGCGGTGGCGGACACCGTAGCCGGCCTCGTTCAGGCGCCGGTCTGGGTGGTGGACAAACACGGCGAGCTGCTCGCAGGTACGGCTGCGGACGGACCAGGACAGGAGGAATCGGTCCTCAGCTATGACATTGCGGTTGACAAACAGACAGTCGGCCGGCTTCTGATCGGCAAGGAATCGCTGGACGAGCTGGAGCTGGTGTGCGTCGAGCAGGCGCGTCTCGTATTCTCGCTGGAATTCATGGGACGCAAAATAGCGGAGGACACGGAGGCGCGGCTGCGCGGCAGCTTCTTCGAGGAAGTGCTGGCGGGGCTTCCTTTTTCGCGGCAGGAGGTGGAGAGCAAAGGAAGACAGTTCGGGCTCCGGCCCGAATGGAGCTGGGAGGTGTGGCTGCTCGAAGCCGACGCGGCCATCCTGGCCCCCGGCACTCCCTTCTCCGCAGAGCTGGAGGAGGCTCTCGCTCTTGAGGCGGCGAGGCGCCGGGTGAAGGCACACGCGATGCGCCAAGGGGAGCGCCTCGTCCTGATGCTCGCCGTGGACGACGCCCGTTCCGATGCTGGACGCGGGACGGCCGGTCCGGCTGACGCCGGCAGCGCCTGGACCGCGGTGCTGGAGCCGATCCTTGCTCCGTGGAAGCAGGTGCGGGCGGGGATTGGCAGCCGCCGCCCGCTGTGGGAGGCGTCACGCGGCTACACGGAAGCACGGCGGGCCCTCGCGCTGGGCAGCCGGCTCGACAAGCGCCGCCAGCTGCTTCCTTATGATGACGTGGAGATCTTTCAGCTGCTTCTCGAGGCGGCCGAATCGGTCAACTTTGAGCCCTTGATAGACAAGAAGATCGGCAAGCTGGCCGCCTATGACAGGGAGAATGGAACCGAGCTGGTGACGACGCTGTATTACTATCTGGCGACGGGGGGCAGTCTATACGAGACGGCGAACCGGCTGTTCATCCACCGCAATTCGGTCAAGTACCGGATGGACCGCATCCGCGAGATCGCAGGCGTCGAGTTCGATAGTCCGCTCAAGGGGATCAATTACTACTTGTGCACCGCTTTCTATTTATTGAAAATAATGGAGTAACACAACAGGCCTATTGTGCTCGCAGCACAATTGGTCTGTTATTGTTTTGGCGATAGGGCACATTGTTGAGGACTTTGTGAACGGATACAATTTAGACAAAGGACACAAATTGTTCATATATGACGCAGGTTCAGGAAAGATTAGGAAAGGGTGAGGAGCATGATAGGGGTCATTCGGGTACTGACAACGGAGAATAAGGGCGTCCTGGAAGAGCATGGCCGGCTTATTGCGGAGCAGTACGGAGTCCGGGCCGTCAGCCGGTGCATTCCGGACCAGCCGCTGGGCATTTATAACGAAGAGACGGAGCGGCAGGCGAATCCTAAGATTGTAGAGCTCGGCGTACAACTGGCGGAAGAAGGCTGCCGCGTTCTGGTGATCAGCTGTGCGGCGGATCCCGCCATTGATTTGCTGCGGGAAAGCGTAGACGTGCCGGTCGTTGGAGCCGGAAGCGCGGCCGCTCATCTCGCCTTGGCGACGGGGCTTCCCGTCGGCGTCATGGGGATCACGGACGATGTGCCCGCCAATGTGAAGAAGCTTCTCGGCTCCCGGTTCGTCGCCTACGCCCGTCCTGACGGGGTGACGAATACGACCCAGCTGTTGACGGAGGAAGGTCGTGCGCTCGCACTGCAGGCGGCTCGCTCGCTGCTAGGACAAGGCACGAAGCTCATCCTGTTCGCCTGCACCGGCTTCTCCACGATCGGGATGGCGGACGTGCTGAGGCGCGAGCTGGGCGTACCGGTCGTCGATGCGGTGGAGGCCGAAGGCCGGATCGCATCGTCTCTGCTGTCCTAACTTAACCTGCCCCCGTCTCCCTTTGCCTTCCGGCGTGCGGGAGACCGGCCCTGCAGAGGAGATCCGGCAGCCGGAGCCGTCTGCATGCACCAAACAGGCACCAATTTGAAAGAAGAGAGGGAACGACTATGAAAAAACAAGAAGAAAAGCACCCAAGTATCTTTGAACCGTTCGCTCTCCTCCTGAATATTGTGACTGGCGTTCTGGGCGCCATCATCGGCATCCAGCTGGTCACAACGCTGGGTGTGACACCCAATACGGCCATTATCGGCGCACTGGTCGCCATGCTGATCTCGCGGATCCCGGTCGCAATCTTTAAGAAATACCGGTCGATCCACCGCCAGAACCTTGTGCAGACCTCCATCTCCTCGGCTACCTTCGGGGCGGCGAACAGCCTGCTGATTCCAATCGGCATTCCGTTCGTCATGGGCGAAACCCAGCTAATCGTTCCGATGCTGATCGGAGCCGCTCTCGCGATGTTCGTCGATGCGGCGATCCTTTACAAGGTGTTCGACTCCAAGCTTTTCCCAGCCAGGGAAACGTGGGCGCCAGGCGTGGCGACCGCCGAGTCGATCATGGCGGGAGACAAGGGAGGCAAGCGGGCAGCCCTGCTCGGCGTCGGGACCGTAATCGGCCTGATCGGCTCTTCTCTTCATATCTCGATGTCGGCGTTCGGCGTCGCGTTCATCGGAAACATCTGGGCGCTGACGATGTTTGGCATCGGCCTTCTCATTAGGCAGTATTCGGTTCCGTGGCTCGGCATTGACGTCAACGCGCTCTATATTGCCCATGGGGTTATGATCGGCGCCGGCATCGTCGCCCTCATTCAGGCGGGCATGCTCATTTTCTCCCGGCAGAAGAAAAAAGGCGGTCCGGCGGCCGCGGCTGGCGCCTCTGCGGAATCGGGCGACAACGGCCTGACCCGCCCGATCGGGGAAGCGAGAAGAGCACTCGGTCTCGGCTTCCTGGCCTATCTCGTCATCGCGCTCATCATCGCCATGATCGGCGGCATCGCCACTCACATGTCGGTCGGCATGCTCATCGGCTTCATGCTGTTCGCCGCCTTCGCCGCGTTCGTGCATGAGCTGATCGTCGGGATCGCCGCGATGCACTCGGGCTGGTTCCCGGCCTTCGCCGTCGCGTTCATCACGCTTCTGTTCGGTATGCTCCTCGGGTTCCCTCCGGTCGCGCTAGCACTTCTGGCCGGCTTCAGCGCCGCCACCGGCCCGGCGTTCGCGGACATGGGCTACGATCTGAAGACCGGCTATATTCTCCGGGGGAAAGGGCAGGACAAAGAATTTGAGCTTCACGGACGCAAGCAGCAGTATATAACAGGCATGATCGCCTTCGGCGTTGCCTTGCTGACGGTGCTGTTCACGTACAAGAACTTCTTTGCCCAAAACCTCGTGCCTCCGATCGACACGGTCTACGCCTCGACCATCAAGGCGGGCGCCTCGCCGGATGTCGCCCTCCAGCTGCTTCTCTGGGCGATCCCGGGAGCAATCGTCCAGCTGATCGGCGGGCCGAGCCGCCAGCTCGGCGTCCTGTTCGCCACCGGTCTGCTTATTCTTACTCCGAACGCCTGCTGGGCGGTGCTGAGCGGCATTCTCATCCGTCTCATCGTCCTGAAGCTGAAGAAGAAGGATGCCGAAGCTTCGATGAGCATTCTGGCAGCCGGCTTCATTGCGGGCGATGCACTCTACAGCTTCTTCAACTCGATCTTCAAAATCCGAAAGTGAGGCGGACTACATGACAGCAAGACAACTGGATGAACGAATGGTCGACTATGCCGTTTACGGCGGCGCCGTGCTCGGCGGAGGGGGAGGCGGCTGGATCGAAGACGGGCTCAAGCTCGGCAGGCTCGCCCTCGAGATCGGCCAGCCCGCTCTCGTGCCGGCGGACCGCTTCGCGGACGACGCCCTGTTCGTGACCGTGTCGATGGTCGGCGCGCCGGCCGCCAAGGAGCAGTACGTCAAGCCGGTCCATTATGCCAAGGCGCTGGAGCTGCTTGGCGCCCGCATCGGGCGGCCGATCGAAGCGCTTCATACGAACGAGAACGGGGCCGGGACGACGGTCAACGGCTGGTTCCAGTCGGCGCTGACCGGGATTCCACTCGTCGACTTTGCCTGCAACGGGCGGGCTCACCCGACCGGCAGCATGGGCTCGCTCAATCTGTCCGAGCAGGACGGCTACGTCTCCCACCAGGCGGCGGTCGGCGGACGAGGCAGCCGCTATGTAGAGATGAGCCTCTCCTCTTCGCTTGGACTCGCCGGCTCGCTCGTCCGGCAAGCGTCGGTCGAGGCGGGAGGGCTCGTAGCCGTGGCGCGCAATCCGGTATCGGCCTCATACGCAAGGGAGAACGGAGCGGTCGGAGCGATCACGCGGGCCATGGAAGTCGGTGAAGTGCTGCTCAGCCGCAAAGGAGAGGCCGCTATCGATGCGGTGGCTTCGGAGCTCGGGGGCAAGGTGGCGGCGTGCGGCACCGTAACCGCGTTCGGACTCGAAACAAAAGGAGGCTTCGACGTCGGGACCGTGACGATCGACGGCAAACATGAGCTGACGTTCTGGAACGAGTACATGACGCTGGAGCTGGAAGGCCGCCGCTTGGCGACCTTCCCGGACCTCATCATGACACTGGATGCCGATACGGCTAGACCCGTCATTACGGCGGCGGTCGAGAAGGGCCAGCGGCTGGCGGTGCTGACCGTTCCGCGGGAGAAGCTTCTCCTTAGCACGACGATGACGAACAGCAAGCTGCTCGAGCCGATCGAGGGAATCATCGGCAAATCGATTCTGGAAAGAGAGTAGAGCGTCTGCCCGCTCCTGGCCGCGAGCCGTGCGGGCGACAGCGAGCAGCGGGCCAACAACAATAGACAAACAGGAGCCAACAGGAGGGAACCACTATGACATTGCAGCAAACATTAACCGTCTTGGATGTTCTGGACAGCCGGTACGCGAGCGGCGGCCGGGTACAGGAGCTGTTCGCCGCGTATCCGGACGTCGAGGTCACGGTCCGCGAGGTAAGAGGGGACAAGGGGAGCACCGATTTTGTGAAGATCGTCATCCCTGGCACGGAAGGCAAAAGCAGGGGCGGCGCCGCGCCGACTTTCGGCATCGTCGGCCGTCTCGGAGGCATCGGCGCTCGTCCCAGCCGGATCGGGCTTGTCTCGGACGCCGACGGAGCGGTCGCGGCGGTAGCAGCCGCGCTGAAGCTGGCCGATATGCAGACCAAGGGCGATCAGCTGAAGGGAGATGTGATCGTCACGACGCACATCTGTCCGGACGCGCCTACCCGCCCGCATGAGCCGGTCGACTTCATGGATTCGCCGGTGGACATTCGCACGATGAACGAGCACGAGGTGCTGCCGGAAATGGAGGCAATTCTCTCGATCGATACGACCAAGGGCAACCGGGTCATCAATCACAAAGGCATCGCCATCTCCCCGACCGTCAAGGAAGGGTACATTCTGCGGGTAAGCGAGGACCTGCTGCGCATTATGGAGATGACGACCGGCCAGTTCGCCGTTACCTTCCCGGTGACGATGCAAGACATTACGCCGTACGGCAACGACTTGTACCACATCAACTCGATTCTGCAGCCGTGCGTCGCGACCGACGCTCCGGTCGTCGGACTCGCCGTGACGGCGCAGTCGGTCGTCCCCGGCTGCGGCACCGGGGCCAGCCACGAGACGGACATCGCCTCGGCGGTCCGGTTCGCCGTCGAAGTCGCCAAAGAGCTGACTGCCGGCACATGCCGGTTCTACGATGCGGAGGAGTTTGGCCGCATGACAAGCCTATACGGATCGATGAAGGTGCTGCAGACGAGCGGGCGCGAGGTCGGCCAGGCTTGATTGGATAACGGCCGGCCGGGCTGAACGGTCGGTGGAGAACAAGAGGGAGCGATCCCTCTTTTCGTTTGAGCGGGAAGTGGGCAAGATAGGGCCCAGTGCCGAACGTTGCGGACGGACCGGCTTCGCGTTAAGATCAGAGGAGGTAAGGCAACGATGCAAAAGATCGGAATGCTGACCATTGGCCAAGCTCCCCGGCCGGATGCCGCGCCCATCCTAGAGCGGCAGCTCGCCGGGAGGGCACAGCTCATCCAGGCGGGCGCGCTTGACGGCATGAACAGACGGCAGGTGGAGGATGAACTCGCTCCCCGGGAGGGAGAGTACACGCTGACCTCCCGCCTCTCGACGGGGGAGCCGGTCGTGATGGGGCGGGAGAAGCTTCAGCCGCTGCTGCAGGAGAAGATCGATCTGCTGGAGCGGGCGGGCATCCGGACGATCCTGCTGCTCTGCACAGGCGTGTTTCCGGGACTGCAGTCAGCCTCCGCCCTGCTTCTGGAGCCGGACCGGATTTTGCCGCCGGTCGTCCGTGCAATGGTGGGTGAACGGAGACTCGGTGTCCTGGTTCCGCTTGAGGAGCAGAAGGAATCGCTTCGGCACAAATATGAAGCCGTCGGCCTGAAGCCGGTGTTCGCGGCAGCTTCCCCGTACGTGCAGGATCCGGAGCCGTTCCGGCTCGCGGCTGAGGAACTGCGGGGGAATGCGGATGTTCTGCTTCTCGATTGTATGGGGTATACAGAGGAAGCGAGAACGCTTGTCTCCCGTGCGTCCGATCTGCCGGTCGTGCTGTCTAGCGCGCTCATGGCCAAGCTGCTTTCCGAATTGATTTGACAGAAAGAAGGGACTTCGCGTGAAGGAGCAATTGACGACAATCAGCAAGCGAGTGCTGCAGGATTGCCTCGGCTTGAAGGCGGGGGAATCGTTCCTCGTCGTGGCGGACGAAGGCAAGAAGGAAATTGGGGAATCGCTGTTCGAGGCGGGCCGCCAGCTTGACGCGGAAGCGATGCTCTGCGTCATGCGGGAGAGAAGCAAGTCTGGTGAGGAACCGCCGGCTCCGGTCGCCGCGGCGATGGCCAAAGCGGACGTCGTCGTATGCGTAACGAGACATTCGCTCACCCATACGGCGGCGCGCAAGCAGGCAGCGGCCGCAGGCGCGCGCGTGGCGACGATGCCGGGCATAACGGAGAATATGTTCCTCGAAGGGGCCATCGCGGCCGATTACGGCAAGGTAAAGGAGCTGACGGACCGGGTGACCGCCATGCTGACGGAAGCCCGGCAAGTGCGGATCGAGAAGGATGGCAGTACGCTTGCGTTCTCGATCGCCGGCCGCAGCGGAGTGCCGAGCACCGGCCTGTATCTCAATCCGGGCGAATCCGGCAATCTGCCGTCCGGCGAGGCGTATATCGCGCCTGTCGAAGGAACGGCCGAGGGACAGATCCGGATCAACGGCTCGGTGGCTGGCATCGGGGCGCTCTCTTCCCCACTGCTGCTGACGGTGGAGCAGGGCAGGCTCGTCCGTGCGGAAGGAGAGAATGCGGAACAGCTGCTCCGGATGCTCGGCGACGGGGACGGCCGGCAGCTGGGCGAATTCGGCATCGGTACGAACGACAAAGCCCGCATTACCGGCGTCGTGCTGGAGGACGAAAAGGTATACGGCACGATCCACGTCGCCTTCGGCAGCAACAACACGTTCGGGGGGACGATCGCCGCGGGTGTCCACATCGACGGCATCGTCATGAAGCCGGACGTCTATCTCGACGACCGGCTTATCATGGAGAAGGGCGTCTGGAAAGAGTAACGGTCCAGGGCGCCGGTGGGGCTGCTGCACCGGCAGGCTCTCCGTGGTTCAGCCCGGCAAGGCGGCCCAGCCGCCTTGCCGGGCTTTTCGTTGTTCTACTCCTTTTATCCAGGATACAATGGACGATAGAGAAAGGAGGAGTTGCGGGATGGGCAATTGGTTTCACCGGAACTATGACCGGATGATGGGCCCGCTGGAGAAAAGGGTGCTTGGGGCGATGCGCCGCCGTCTACTCAGCGTCGCGGAAGGGGAGGTGCTGGAGCTGGGGGCAGGGACGGGCGCGAATTTCGCCTATTACCGGAGCGCGTCCCGGGTAACGGCAACCGAGCCCGAGACGGCCATGCTCGCACAGGCGGAGATCCGTGCGCGAGAGGCAGCCGTTCCCGTCAGGCTCGTTCAGGCGGATGCCACTAGACTGCCATTTCCGGACGCATCCTTCGACACCGTAGTCGGGACGCTCGTGTTCTGCACGATTCCCGACCCGGCCGCGGCTCTGGCCGAAGCATGGCGGGTGGTCAAGCCCGGCGGCAAGCTGCTGCTGCTGGAGCATGTCCGGCTCCGGCATCCGCTGCTCGCTAAGCTGCAGGATTGGCTGACACCCGCGTGGATGGCCGTCTGCGACGGCTGCCGGCTGAACCGTAGAACGGCGGAGCTTGTACACCGGACCGGCTTCGAGACGTTAGAGGAGGAAGAACGCGTCGGCGGCCTCTTTGTGGCCGTCCGGGCAGCCCGTCCGCAGCACCGGTCGACGTCCTCAACGGCCACGTAAATACGGAGGCGCACCTATCCAATTTTCCTGTCGGATTTGCTCATTTTCCTCCGCTTGTTCATTTTCTACATACGAATAATCCCTTATCCCGCAACGGTTTGCGGGATTTTTTCCTTGCAGGGGAGAGAAAGGGGAAGGTTATGTGAAAACGCTTTATTTACGTAGTGGAAGCGCCTTCCTATAATGAGGCATGTGCTAGGAAAGAGGCGAAAATGAGCAAGAGAGCCGCCGGACTCCGAGCCAAGGTATTACGGGAAGGGAACATAAGGGAGGAATAGCAAATGGGTCAAGGCAAGCTTAAATCGGTACTGGTTTCACTCACTGCCGTTACGGCCATCGTCTCCGGCTGTGGAGGAAACGCGGGAAGCGGAGGAACGGCATCCACTTCTCCGTCGCCATCGGGGGCTCCAGCGGTGTCCGCCAACTACGGGGATACCGGGGGCATCAAGCTTCCGCTCGTCGACAAGCCGACGACATTAACCTGGATGCTGGTCAGCGACAACGCGAATCTGGCCGATTCCATGGTCATCAAGGAAATCGAGAAGCGCACAGGGATCAAGCTGGAGATTCAGGCCTATTCCAGCCAGACATTCAAGGACAAGCTGAAGGTCATCGTAGGCTCGGGCAAGCTGCCGGACATCTTCCACGGACTGACGCAGCAGGAAATCAACAAGATGGGCGGCCAGGGCGCTCTGACGCCGATCAACCAATATTTGAACGAACTGCCCAACTTCAAGAAGCTGTACGTGGATGACAAGGACAACAACTGGGTGATGAAGTCCTGGTCTGACGACAAGAACAATATGTATACATGGCCCATCTACGGCCTGAACCGTGACGTCAACCACGGCTTCCTGTACCGTAAGGATATTTTCGACAAGCTCGGCATCAAGGAGTGGACGAACACCGACGAGTTCTATCAGGCGCTCAAAAAACTCAAGGAAGCATACCCGCAATCGTATCCTTATGCATCCAAGACGAAAGAAAACATCTTCCGCGACTGGGCATACGGCTGGGGAATCGGCGGCACCTCGTTCCCGGCTTACTACGAGGAGAAATCCAAGCAGTGGAAGATGGCGTATACGTCCAAAGAGTTCAAGGACCAGCTCGATTTCATGAAGAAGCTGTACAACGAAGGGCTGCTTGATCCGGAATTTATCACCGATACGGATGCCTCTTGGACAGCCAAGATGACGACGAACAACAAGTCGTTCGTCACCTTCGACTGGATCGGCCGTCTCGACTCGTTCGCGAATCAGGTCAAGGCTGCCACGCCGGACTACAACCTTCGCTATGCCAATCCGGTCGGCCCGACGGGCAACGTCCGGAGCCTGCCGAAGATCAGCAACTTCGGCATCGTCGTCCCGAACGGCAAGAACAAGGAGCTGGCGCTTAAGCTGCTCGATTATCTGACCAGCCCGTCCGGTTCGTCTCTCGTGACCATGGGGATCGAGGGCGAAACCTACAAGTTGGAGAACGGCAAGCCGGTCTATCCGGAGCTGAAGGATCTGCCAGTGGTCGACATCAAGGCGCTGGAGACGAAATACGGCATGTGGCTTGAAGGCATGTATCTGCGTCCCGACAAGCGCAGCGTGTACTACGCCTTCACCGAGAAGGAGCAGGAAGCTCAGGACAAGATCAACAAGGCGAAGAAATACGAGCCGGCCGATCCGGAACTGAAGTTCACGGACGAGGAGACGAAGACGATCGCCGATCTGCGCTCCTCGCTGGATAAAGCGGCCAACGAATTCGCCACCAAATATGTGATGAAGAAGGAATACACCGACGCTCAATGGAACGAGTGGCTGCAGTCGGCCGAGAAGCTGGGCGCCAACAGGCTTGTCGACGCCTACAATGCCGCCCAGAAACGTTACGACGAGGCGAAGTAAACCGGCATCGGCAGTTAGAAGCCGGAAGCAGAAAGAGATAGGGACAGCGGCACCCGGCTCCAGCAGACCGGGTGCTCTGCCCGTTACTAGGAGGAAGGAAGGTCCATGCAAACGACATCTACGGAGCTACCCGCCGGACGCAAACGCAAGACGCCGGGCTCCGGTCTCTCCTCGGTTTGGCGCCATATCGTCCGGGACCGGCAGCTGTTGATTCTGTTTATTCCCTGCATCATCTTTTTTGTCCTATTTCGTTACGGCCCGATTTACGGCCTGATTATCGCCTTCAAGGACTATAACGTCTACCAAGGCATTATGGGGAGCGAATGGGTGGGACTCGAGCACTTCCGCCGGTTTTTTGAAGGGCCCGATTTTTGGCTGCTCTTCCGGAATACGTTATTGCTCGGCCTGTTCACGCTGCTCTGGGCGTTTCCGTTCCCGATTCTGTTCGCCGTTCTCCTGAACGAGGTGCGCAGCATCCGCTTCAAGAAGACGATTCAGACGTTCAGCTACCTGCCGGCTTTCCTGTCGGTCGTCATTGTCAGCAGTATGATCATCGACTTTTTGTCTCCGACCCACGGCCTGGTAAACGAGGTCATCAAGTTTTTCGGCTTTGAGCCGAAGTATTTTCTTGCTTCGTCGGAGTGGTTCCGGACGATCTACATCTCGTCGGATATATGGCAGCATATGGGCTACGACGCCATCATCTATCTGGCGGCGATCGCCAGCATCGACCCGACGCTCTATGAAGCGGCCAAGGTCGACGGTGCAAGCCGGTTTCATATGATGCGCTACATTACGATTCCGAGCATCATGCCGACCATTCTGATCATGTTTATCCTCAAATCGGGAGCCATGTTCCGGATCGGCTACGAGAAGGTGCTCCTGTTGTACAGCCCAATGACCTACGACGTTGCGGACGTCTTCTCCACATACGTTTACCGGAAGGGCCTTCTGGAGACGAACTACAGCTATGCCGCGGCCGTCGGCTTGTTTGAATCACTGATCGCCCTCGTCATGCTGCTCATATCCCAATTCATCAGCAAGCGGGCAGGAGGGAGAGGACTATGGTAGCACGCAGCGCATTGAATCCGAGGTTTACCTTTTTCGATCTGTTTCTGGTGGTCGTTCTCAGCCTCATCGGCATCGTCACCGTCTACCCGGTGCTGTATATTGTGGCGGTTTCGTTCAGCGATACGGCCTCCATCGTGCAGAACAAAGTATTCCTGTGGCCCAAGGGCTTCAATCTGGATGCATACCGGAAAATCATCGAGGAGCCCAAAATTCCGCGCGCGTATCTGAACACGATTATGTACACGGGGCTCGGCACCTTTATCAATCTGCTCATGACGGCGGTCGCTGCCTATCCGCTGTCGCGGCCCGGCTTCTTCGGCCGCAAGTACTTCATGATCGCCATCGTGCTCACGATGTTTCTCTCCGGTGGTATCATTCCGACCTACTTGATCGTGCAGAAGCTGCACATGATCGATACAATCTGGGCGATCGTCATTCCGAATGCCATTTGGACCGTCGAGCTCCTTATCCTGAAGAGCTTTTATGAATCCATGAGCGGCTCGCTGCGGGAGTCTGCGCTTATCGACGGCGCATCGGAATACCGCATTTTGTTTAACATCGTCATCCCGCTGTCCAAGCCGGCTCTCGCGTCCATCGGGCTCTTCTATTTCATGGGCCACTGGAACAGCTTCTTCATTCCGATGATTTACCTGAACGACCCGAAAATGCTGCCGCTTCAGGTCGTGCTGCGGGATATGCTGTTCTTCGACACGACCCAGCAGAACAGTCTAATCGAACAGTCCACCATAACGCCGCAGGCGATGAAGAACGCCACGATTTTCGTCTCGATGGTTCCGGTGCTGCTCATCTATCCGTTCGCCCAAAAATACTTTGCCAAAGGAATTATGCTGGGCTCCGAGAAGGGATAACCCCGGGCTTGTCGAATATATGGGGGATGCAGTCGACGCTGTGGTTTGGCAAACCACGCGTTACCATGGAGGTGGGGCTGTGCCCAAACTCTTGCCCAAGATTAGGATGATCGTCAACAAAGGGCTGCTGCAGATTTTCTTTGCGCTCCTTTTGGTGGCGATCATCATGTTTGTGTCGAATTATATGGTTTACCGGAACTCCATCTCCGGGATCTATAACCAGGTGAGCGAAAATAACAAGCTGGTGGTCAAGAACATCATCCGCTCCTTCGACTCCAGCTTCAAAGATATTAACGACGTCATCCATGCGATCCAGATGCTGCCGTCCAATCCGTGGGAGAACGAGAGAACGCTTAACGGAGAGACGGATATGAGCGCGGCTTATATGATCCACACGAACGTCCGCGAGCTCGTGTCCCCGATCGATTATATCGAGGAGGCCATCGTGTTCCATCCCCGGTCCGAGCTTGCCATCACCGCCTCGGGGTCGATCCGGCTGGAGCAGCTGCTGCAGAGCAGATACGGCAGCAAGACCTATAACGGCGTATTCTGGAAAGCGCTCGCAAGCACGAAGCATCCTTTGCGCATCTATCCGGCTCAGGCCTACACCCGGCAGGAGCTTGCCGGCGATGCGGGCCGCAAGCTGATCCCCGTTCTCGGCAGCAACCAGGTATCGGACCTGAACGTGCTTGTTTTTTTGAACAGCGAAAAGCTGCTCCGCCACGTCAACCAGCAATCGATGATGAAGGGGACGTCTCTCATCGTGCTGGACCAGGACCGCAACGTCATCCTCAATACGGAGGACAACTGGGACCTCGTCAGCATGCTGCAGGAGCTGCAGCCAGGACCCTCCTCGGAGACGACGGTGAAGAGCAAGGATTACGAATACAACGTGTTCAAGTCGGAGTACAACGGCTTCCTGTACATTAACAAGACGCCTTACCAATTCGCCAACATGCAGGCGGTGACGAACGTGAATCGCCAGATCATGCTGATCGCGATTGCCTGCGCGGTGCTGCTGTCAGGTCTCTTGAGCCTGTACCTGTACCGGCCGGTTCAGACGCTTGTCAAGCTGATCGGCCTGCGCGAGCGTTCCGGCGCGGATTACCGGAGCATCCGGCTCGGCATCGCGCAGATCCAGGAGGAGAACGAATCGTTCAAGACGCAGATGGATCTGTTCCGGAAGGAAATGCGGCGGGCCGCGTTTCAAAGCACGCTGCTCGACACCTTTCCGACGCGTGAAACCGAACAGAGGATGCAGCGGTACTTCCCTGAGTTTTTCCGCGAGCGGTACTTCGTCCTGGCGGCGTTCCGGGTAGGCGAGCAGGCGGAGGACGACGGGGTGCTCGGAACGGGGTTCCCGGACCTCGCAGCGTTCGTTGAGAACGGCCTCGGATCCGGGCTGGACGGCGTCTTCGTATTCCCGCTGACGCAGGGCCGTGCGCTTGCGCTCGTCGGCGGCGGCAGGCCGACCGACCGGGAGGCCGTAGTGGACGGAATCCGGGCGTTCGTCGAGGAGGCGAAGCGGGAGGCGTGGGCGGGCATCAGCGCGGCCGCAGCGGTCAGCCGGATGTATCCGGCGGAGACGGCTAACGTGCAGCAGGCATTCTCCGAAGTGAACGACTGCTTCGAATTCCGCAACATCGACTCCGACGACGCGGTCATTGACATCAACCGGATCCGCTACACGTGGAAGGTTTACGCCCCGCTCGACGAGATCGAGAAAGCGTCGCAGAGCCTGCTGATCGGCAACGCGGATGAATGTATCCGGCTGGTGAACGGTATCGTAGCCCGAAATGAAGAGCTGCATATCCACCGCAGACAGCTCGTCTCCGTCGTGCAGACTATCTTTTACGCTATGCTCAAGCATTTGGAAATGAGCGACATGAAGACTGAGCAGATCGTAGAGCTCGAGAAGACGTTTCAGAGGGAGCTGGAGGCTGCGCCGGGCGCCCGCGAGATCCAGGAGGCGCTCCTTCAGGCCATCCATCTGATCGCACAGAAGCGCGCGGGCAGCGGGCAGAAGAAGAAGCTTGACCCTTCGGCGATCGCCCTCTATATCGACCAGCACTATATGGACAATCTTCATCTGGACCATATGGCGGACCGGCTGGAGACGACGCCCAAATATTTTTCGAATTTCTTTAAGAAGACGTTCGGCGTCAATTTCGTCGAATACCTGAACAAGGTCCGGCTGGCGCACGCCAAGGAGCTGCTGCGGCAGTCCGACCTGTCGGTAGCCGAAATCGGAGAGAAGACAGGGTATCTGAATTCCTCCACGTTCACGAATACGTTCAAAAAGTATTACGGCATCTCGCCGAGCGAATACCGCCGCACCAACGCCGGCGAAGCCGCCATAACCGGGAGGAAAAAATGATCAGAACGATAGCCGCTAAAGAAGGATCGATTGTGACCATGCAAATGGAAGAGCCGGAGCTGCGGAGCGGGCATGTCCTGATCCGCACCGTCTATTCGGCGATTAGTCCGGGAACCGAGCTCGGAATGGCAAAACGGTCGGGAGAAGCACCTGTCGGTTTGGGCTACAGCGCAGCCGGCATCGTGGAGCGGGTGGCGCCGGACGTCACCGCCTTGCAGCCGGGACAGCGGGTCGCCTGCTATGGGGCGCCGTATGTCCGCCATGCCGAGCTGCTCGCCGTGCCGGTCAATCTGACCGCCCCGGTGCCGGATCACGTCAGCCTGGAGGAGGCCGCATTCGCAGGGCTCGGCGCCATCGCCATCCATGCGCTTAGAATTGCCGACCTGCGCTTCGGCGAGACGGCCGTCGTCGTCGGCCTCGGCATTCTGGGCAACATTACCGCCCAGATCGCCTCCGCCGCCGCTTGCGTCACGCTCGGGCTTGATCTCCAGGCAGCGCGTGCGGAGGCTCTCCGCGCGAGCGGCGTCAGCCGGGCGTACGATTCGGCGGACGCGCTGGAAGCGGGCCTTCGCGAGGCGGCCGGCGGCCAAGGGGCGGACAGCGTGCTGCTGTGCGCGAGCGGAAAGGGCGAGGCGCTGATGAACCAGTCGCTCGATTGGATCCGCGACCGCGGCAAGCTGGTCGTCGTGGGCGATCTGACGACGGAATTCTCGCGGGGCAAGATGTTCGCGAAGGAAGCGCAGGTGCTCATCTCGCGCGCCGGCGGTCCGGGGCGCTACGACGCCAGCTACGAGCGCAATAACGTCGATTATCCGCTCGGCTTCGTCCGCTGGACGGAAGGGCGGAATACCCGCGAGTTCATTCGGCTGCTCGCCGAACATAAGGTAAGCGTAATGCCGCTTATCAGCGGCATTTATCCAGTCGAACAGGCAGCCGACGCTTACGAGGAGTACGCCGGCCCGAACGCTGCTATGGGAACGCTGTTCCGGTACGGAGCCGAGTAGCGGGGAGCTGAACCAAGATCGCACGGCGGGAATCTGGTGAATGATGGAGGGAGGATGAAGGAATGAAGACAGATAGCGGGACCGGCTACAACCTATTCGAGCTGAACCGCAGCGGGGTTCCGCCGCTGCTGGCGGAAGGCGAGACAAGGGAGGACTGGGCGGCGCGGCGCGAAGCGATTCGGGAGCGCTGGCTCGCCTATATCGGCGGCGCCGGCGCCAGCGCTCCCGTTCGCTATCGGATGCTGAGCGAGACGGCGGAGCCCGATCATGTCCGCTGGCATTTGCGGTACGAGACGGCGGACGGCGACGAAGTGACCGCCTTCCTGCTGCTGCCACCGGGACTGGATCCAGAGGCATCGGACGCACAGGCCCCGGCTATGCTGGCGCTTCATCCGACCAACGAGGCCGGCAAAGCCTGCGTCGCGACCACTGCTGCTGGCAAGGCCGGCCGGATGTACGGGCTGGAGCTCGTCCGCCGCGGCTACGTGGTGCTCGCGCCGGATGCTCTGACAGCTGGCGAGCGAATCTATGACGGCTATGAGTCCTTTCGCAGCGGCCCGTTCTACGAACGCTATCCGGAATGGTCGACGGTCGGCAAGAACATCGCCGATCACCGCCATGGCGTCGATCTGCTTGCCAGCCTGCCGTTCGTCGACGCCGGCCGGATCGGCGCGATCGGCCATTCGTTCGGCGGCTACAACGCCTATTTTCTCGGCGGCATCGATCCGCGCATCAAGGCGATCGTCTCGAGCTGCGGGTTCAGCCCCTTTACCTCCGATCTGCATCCGACCCATTGGGGTGTGCGGGACTGGTACACCCATCTCCCCAAGCTGACCGGTGATCTGGCTTTCGGCCGGGTGCCCTTCGAATTCCACGAAATCGCCGCACTGGCCGCGCCGACGCCGTTCTTCAACTACAGCGCGCAGAGCGATGCGATCTTTCCTCACTGGAAGGCGATCGGCGACTGCATGGTCGAGCTGTTCCGGCTGTACGAACGTCTAGGCGTTCCGGAGCGCTTCCAGGCGGTGCTCGGTGTCAAGGAGCATGACTTCCCGCCGGAGATCAGGGAAATGGCGTATGCCTTCCTCGACCGCTGGCTCCTGCCGGCCGCCGAAGAGAAGCGGGCCTTCGAAGGCTCCTAACTGCAAAGCGAATACAAGAGGCCGTTTATCCTCTATTGGGGAGGGGACGGCCTCTTTCTTTGTTTTTCCGGGACGCACCAGGCTTCAGTCCGGCCCGTTGGAGTAGACGAATACGTCCGTTTGGCCGTTAGTCAATAATTGACTTATTTCCAATTATTGGGTAATATATCTGCATGCAGATTATGTAAGTGCTTACATCAGCTAGTCTGCTGTAGGGAGCCGATTCGGCTTCACCTTCCACCGGAAACGGGAATCCGCCTTTGGTGGTGCCTCTTCTGGCGCGGGACGCTGCTCACTCTCCCTCCTCGTCGTTCATCCTATTCTTGGAAAGGGGACCCGGAATGGCTGTAACGGAGCTGTCTTCGCTTAAGCGCTCGAAGCGGAAGGAAATCGCGCTGGCCTACTTCTTCCTGGCTCCCGCTTTGGCGGTCTTCGCCCTGTTCTTGTTCTATCCCATGCTCAAATCGGTCTATCTAAGCATGACCTTGACCGATCCGCGAGGCCGCGTCGCGGAGTTCGTCTGGTTCGACAACTACAAGGATTTGTTCCTCTCGGAAGCCTTCTTCCACAGTTTGAAGATCACCCTCTACTTCGTTCTGCTGACGGTGCCGACCACCATCCTATGGTCGCTGCTCCTGGCCGCCTTGACCCACAACAAGCTCCGCGGCATGAAAGTCTTCCAATTCATCTTCTCCCTTCCGATCATCATCTCGGTCGGCACCGGCTCCATCATCTGGCTTCTTCTTTTTCACCCGACTGCTGGCATGCTGAATTATTTTCTGAGCAAAATCGGCGTGTCGGCCATTCCCTGGCTGACCGATCCGTCCTGGGCGCTGCTCTCCGTATCGCTCATGACCGTCTGGATGAATATGGGCTTCGTATACATCGTCCTGCTCAGCGGTCTGCAGGGAATCCCGGACGATATCTATGAGAGCGCCAAGATTGACGGCGCGGGTCCGGTTCGTTCCTTCCTCCAGATCGTCCTGCCGCTTCTGACGCCGACACTCTTCTTCGTGCTCATCGTATCCATCATCGGAGCGTTCCAGGCGTTCGGCCAAATCAACATCTTGACCAAGGGCGGGCCGATGAACGCAACGAATGTGGTCGTCTTTACGATCTACCAGGATGCCTTCATCAACTTCCGATTCGGCATCGGCAGCGCAGAAGCGCTCATCCTGTTCGCGATCATTTTGGCGCTGACGGTCCTCCAGTTCGCCGTGCTGGAAAGGAAGGTGCACTATCAATGATCCGAAGGGCGTCTTCCTTCCTGCTGTATCTCCTTCTGGCGCTGCTTGCGCTGGCGGTGCTCTATCCGCTGATTTTCACGGTCTTCTCGTCCTTCATGTCGGAGGCGGAGGTGTCGAACTTTCCGCCCCCTCTTTTTCCCCGCGAACCGAATTTCGCCAATTACGAAAAGGCCATACAGACGGTGCCTGTGCTGAGGTTCATTCTGAACAGTTTTCTCGTCTCGACGGCCATCATGCTGTGCCAGATCGTCACCTCGAGCATGGCCGCCTACGCGTTCAGCTTTCTCCGGTTTCCCGGGAAGCACGTGCTGTTCTTCCTGTTCCTGTCGACGATGATGATTCCTTGGGAAGTGACGATCATCCCGAACTACCTCAGCATCAAAAGCTGGGGATGGATGGACAGCTACCAGGGCCTGATCGTGCCGTTCATGGCGGGAGCGTTCGGCGTCTTCCTGCTCCGGCAGTTTTTTCTCCAGCTTCCGCACGAGCTGTTCGACGCGGCCAGAATCGACGGGTGCGGGCATCTGCGCAATTTCGTGGCCATCGTGCTTCCGCTATCTCGCCCGGCGCTCTCGACGCTCGGCGTATACGTTTTTCTGAATCACTGGAACAGTTACCTATGGCCGCTGCTGATCACGAATACGCCGACGATGCGAACCGTGCAGATCGGGGTGGGGATGCTGCAGTTTCAGGAGGTCAACTCGTGGAACATGATCCTGGCGGGCATCACGCTTGTTTTGCTTCCGTCGCTGTTCCTCTTGGCGCTCGGCGTCAAGCAGCTGATCCGGGGCATTACGGCAGGGGCGGTCAAAGGCTGATCAGCCTCAGCCTTCCGGCTGGTCGTGCGTTACACCGTACTACAGCTTAAGCATTTGCGGACATGCGGCGCGTGCCTGGAGTCTTGCCGGCAGGCCCGCAATCCGTTATCTCAAGTAAGAAAGCGAGGAGCAGCCGATGAGGAAACGAATGACGAAGCGAATGCTTGCAGCCGCGATGCTTGGCGTGATCCTGGTGCTGTCGGCCGCCTGCGGCGGCTCGGATGGAAAGTCGGGAGGAAGCTCCGCCGGGCCGCAGAAGGTCGTGTTCTGGCATGCAATGGGCGGCGCGAATACCAAGGTTGTTGACCAGATGGTATCCGATTTCAACGCTTCCCAAGACAAGGTCAAGGTCGAAGCGATCTTCCAGGGCACCTACGACGATCTGCTGAGCAAGCTCAAAGCGTCGATGGGCTCGAAGGACGGCCCGTCGCTCGTCCAAATGTATGAGATTGGCAGCCGCTTCATGATCGATTCCAAAACCGTAACGCCCATGCAAACGTTCATTGACGCGGATAAGTACGACCTGAGCCAGCTGGAGCCGAACATTACCGGCTACTATACGCTGAACGGCAAGCTGTATTCCATGCCTTTCAATACCTCGAACCCGATCCTCTACTACAACAAAGACTTGTTCAAGGCAGCGGGACTCGATCCGGCCAAGCCGCCAAAGACGTTTGAGGAGTTCCAGCAAGCCGCCGATGCGATTACAAAATCGGGCAAGGCGACCGGAGCGAACTTTGCCATCTACGGCTGGTTCATGGAGCAGTTTTTTGCCAACCAGGGTGCGGAATATGTGAACAACGGCAACGGCCGCACGAGTCCCGCGACGGAGTCAATCGTGAACAGCGAAGCCGGCGTCAAGACGCTGACCTGGTGGAAGGACATGGTCGCCGCCAAGAGCATGAACAACCTGGGACGCAAGACGGACGATTCGAAGAAGGCGTTCCTCGCCGGGCAAGTGGGCATGATCCTCGATTCGACGGCAGCCCTGCGGGGCCTGGTGACCGATGCGCAGGGCAAGTTCGAGGTCGGCACCGGCTTCCTGCCCAGACCGTCCGACGGCAAAGAAGGGGGCGTCATCGTAGGCGGCGCCAGCCTCTGGATGATGAACGACAAGTCCGAGGCGGAGCAGAAGGCAGCCTGGGAGTTCATCAAGTTTCTGACGTCTCCCAAGGAGCAGGCTTACTGGCACATTAACACTGGATACTTCCCGATTACGAAGAAGGCGTATGATGAACAGAGCGTCAAGGACAATTTGCAGAAGTTTCCTCAGTTCCAGACAGCCGTTGACCAGCTTCACCAGACCAAGCCGAATACAGCTACCCAAGGAGCGGTGATGGGCGTGTTCCCGGAAGCCCGGCAAATCGTCGAAGGCGCGATCGAGGAGACGCTGAACGGCAAAAAATCTCCCAAGGAAGCGCTGGACGCGGCGGCCAAAGAGATAACGGCAAAAATCCAGACCTACAACAAAACGGTGAAATAGGAACGGTTCTGCAACGTTGCGCACAGCCGGCCGCGGCCTCTCCGCCCGGCTGTGCTTTTTCTGCGTATACCGGTTCTTCCAGGCTAATGAGGGGCGACAGGACAAAATCGGCCGTTTACCTGCCGATGCGCCCCTATTTCTCTTGACAAAGGACTCGGGGAACCGCTTAAATAATAGCTACCAGAATGAATGCGCTTTCAAATCATCCATCCATCTTGCCCTTCCTTCGCGCCGCCGCTTGCACACCCCGCCGCCGGTTTCTTCCGGTCTCGGTTTTTATCCAGGATTTGAGCTTTCCAGCCGCCACCGCCAGCAGGTCCCACGCTTTTCCCGAGAGGAGGATGCTTATCTGTGAGAATCCCGTTCCGCGGAGCTCTCCGCACCCGCAGCGGCATGGCGCTGTTCTGGCGTCTGTTCGCCACGTATTTTGTTCTGATTCTCATACCGGCCATTGTCGCCAGCACGTTCACGTATTTCTTTGTAGTGAGCCTGATTGAGAACGACGCCAAGCAAGTCAACCGCACGATGATGCGCACCTTCTCCGAGCAGACCGACGCCGTCTTCTCCTCACTTAAGACGGACATGATTCAGATGCTGAGCACGTCTACGCTCAAAAGCTTCATGAGGTCGGCGGATGCCTCTGCCGACAACCAACAGCGGCTTGAACTCGTTCATTCGCTCATGGATCAGCTGGGCAAGGTCAACGCTCGGACGTTCGTGGCGAATTCCTACCTCTATTTCAGCAAACAGGACCTGATTATCGACGTCAATACCTATACGAGCAAGGACTATTACTTCAGGCATTATGATCCGATCGACCGGCAGAAGGAAGCGACCTACTTCGCGAATTTTGAAGGCAAAAAAATGATGGCCTTCACACAAGCCCCTCGCCAGCTGACCGCGCCCGACCAGGAGATGATCCGGCCGGCCGACGCGAACCTGGCGGTGCTGATGAGCTATCCGTTCAACGCTCCCGTCCCGGACGTCTATCTAGTGGTCAATGTGGACCGGGCCAAGCTGAAGGAGCAGATCGCCGTCGGAGAGAAATGGGTGACGGAGACGGCGATTCTGGACAGCGGGGGTCAGATCATCAGCCAAACCGGGACGACGGAGAAAGCGGTGCTGGCCATGCGCGATCCCGCTTATGTCGACCAGGAGCAGTTCATCCGGCTGCCGGACGGCAAGCGGGCGCTGACGTATAAACTGTCGTCATTCGACGAGAACTGGTCTTACGTGAGCGTCATCAACCTCGAGACGCTGATGAAGCCCGCCCACCTGCTGAGGACGCTTAGTCTTGGCTTTCTGCTGTTCTTCCTGGCCGTGGGCAGCCTCGTCTCTTATTGGCTCGGCCGAAGGCTGTACACGCCGATTGCGGACATCCGCCACGGCTTAGCTGCCCATCGTCGGGTGGCGGAAGGCTGGTGGCAGACAGGCAATGATTTTGACATCATCAAGCGCTTCTCCAATCTGCTTATCGTAGAGAACCAGGATCTGTCGCGGAAGGTGGACGGGATGACGCCTCTCGTGCAGGAGCATCTGCTCTCACGCATGCTGCTAGGCAATACGGGCGGGTCCTCCCGCGATAACGGGCGGGAGGTGGAGGATTCCTGGATGTCGGGGGGCGATGGGAAGATCGCCTATACCGTCTTATGCGTCGAGATTCAGGAACGTTTCCCGGGAAATGATGAGATGATCGTGCCGGAGATAACTGCCATGTTGAGGAAAATGGCGGCGGAGAGAACGGAAGGGGAACTGTGGCTGTGCCAGCTCAAGCCGCGTCTTCTCGCTTGCGTCGTCCCCCAAGCTTCCGATTCCGGCTATGGCCCGGAAGCGGCTGCGGCCGACCTGTCGCAGCAGCTGACGCCCTTTACGGACCGGATCAAGGCGGCGTTAAGCATCGGCAAGACAGTCTCCTCCGTTGAGGAGCTTCATCTATCTTATGAGCATGCCGCTGCGCTTCTAAGAGCCCGAACGCTGGATCCGGTGGTGGATGTTTGCCGGGAGGAGCTGGGCGAGGAGTCGGTTGGTGCTTGGGACTGCTTCCTTTCGAGCGGCGAAGTGAATCGGATGGCGCTTTATCACCAGTCCGGAGACTACAGTGGGCTGATGGCATTCGTGGGGGAGCTGCTCGGGAAGGGAAGAGAGCGGGGTGCCTCGGCTTACCAGATCAATTACTTGTGCGCCGACATCCTGCATACGTGGATTCGCTTCGCGGAAGCGGAGAAGAGCGGGTTCAGCATTCCGTTCTATGCCGGTCTGTTCGAGCGGCTGAACGGATGTGTCACCTGGGAGGAGCTGATCTCGTGCTTCCACGACCTGCTCTCCATCTTGTTCCGGCCGGAGCGGCGGCAGGACCGGGCGAGCCAGTTCGCCGAGATTTTGACGTACATCGACACCCACTACGGGGAGGAGCTCTCCATCGATTATTTTGCCGAATGGATGAATCTGTCGGTAGGTCACTTCAGCAGAACGTTCAAAGAAGAAGTGGGGGAGAAGTACGTCGATTATGTCGCGCGTGTCCGGCTGGCCAAGGCGAAGCATCTGCTGTTGGAGACCGATATGAAGATCGACGACATCGCCGAGAAGATCGGCTATTGGGGCCGCAACTCCTTTATCCGCCTGTTCCGCAAGCATGAGGGCGTTACACCCGCCAAGTATCGCTCGCTGCACCAAACGTGAGACTTCCTTTTTTGGCAAGTCTCTTTTTTTGTTCCCGCAACAACGGAGACCTGCCAAAAAACGCGCGCTAGCCACGATCTGCCTCCCTCTCTTAAGCTGGGAGCAGACGCCCGGAAGCCGGCTCAAACCGGCGACCCGCGAAAAGGAAGCGGTTACAATCCGCCTTCGAGTCGAATTAGACGGCGGCAGCTGGTATCCGACGCCGCTGACAGAGGAGTGGCCGGTTTACGAGGGAAATCCGGTCCATGTGCGTTCAATCGTTAATGTAGAAGGAGGGAGCTCGCTTTGTCCACCAACCACAGTGCTTCGGTGGTCGCAAGGGCGCCCGAGCGGTCGCCGAAGCGGTCCAAGGCTTGGAAGCTGATGAAGAAGCACAAGGTGCTGTACCTGCTCATGCTTCCGGGAATTCTGTACTACTTGATCTTCCGGTATGCGCCCATGTACGGCGTCATCATTGCCTTCCAGGATTTTTCGATCGGCAGAGGCTTTGCCGGCAGCAAGTTCGTGGGAATGAAGCACTTCATCGAGTTTTTCGTCAACACGCCCGACTCCTGGAAGCTGATCCGCAATACGGTCATGCTGAACGTCTACGATCTGCTCTTTCACTTCCCGGCGCCGATCGTCCTGGCGCTCCTGTTCCACGAACTGAAGAGCAAAGGCTTCAAGCGGTTCGTTCAAACGATCAGCTACATGCCCCATTTCCTCTCGACGGTCGTCATAGCGGGGATCATCGTGACATTCCTGAACCCGCAGACGGGTCTCTTGAACTTCTTGCTCGTCAAATTCTTCGGCATCGAGCCGATTCTGTTCCTGGGCCTGCCGGAGTGGTTCCGGACGATTTATGTAGGTTCGGAGATTTGGCAGAGCGTGGGCTGGGGAACGATCCTCTACCTGGCGGCGATCGCGGGCATCGACCCGGCTCTCTATGAGGCAGCCAAGATGGATGGTGCGAACCGGTTCCAACAGATGCGCCATATTACATTTATCGGCATGCTGCCGGTCATGATCGTTCTGTTCGTGCTTCGGCTTGGCCACTTCATGGAAACCGGCTTCCAGAAGATCCTGCTCCTGTACAACCCGATGAACTACGAGACGTCCGACGTCATCAACACCTTCATCTACCGGCGGGGCATTCTGGATGCGGATTTCAGCTTCGCAACAGCGGTCGGGCTCTTCCAGTCGGCGATCGGCTTCGTGCTCGTCGTCGTCGCGAACCGCATCATCCGGAAGTACTCCGAGACAAGCTTGTGGTAGGAGGGCCATGCACATGAAGATAAGAGAAAGCTTCGCCTCGCGTCTCTTTGACGCCGTTAACATTCTGATCATGCTCGGTCTCATCGTAGTCATGGTCTATCCGATGCTGTTCGTCCTGTCGGCTTCCTTCAGCGACAATGCGATGGTGGCAAGCGGCAAGGTGCTGCTCCTGCCCAAAAAGATAACGGTGGCCGCCTACGAGCGTCTCGTGTTCAATCCGGATCTGTGGCGCAGCTACTGGAACACGATCCGCTACACGGTCGTCCATACGGTGCTGACGCTGATCGCCACTTCCGCCATGGCCTATCCGCTCGCTAAACGCTGGCTGCCGGGCCGCCGTCCCATTCTGCTCATGGCCGCCTTCACGCTTCTGTTCAGCGGCGGGATTATCCCGACCTTCATTATTGTGCAGAAGCTTGGCCTGCTCAACTCGATTTGGGCGATCGTTCTGCCCTCGCTCATCAGCACCTGGCACCTGTTCATCATGCGGACCTTCTTTGAGGCGCTGCCCGAGGAGATTGAAGACGCTGCGACCATCGACGGCTGCAATTCCTTCCAGGTGTTGGTCAAGGTCGTGCTCCCGCTGTCTATGCCGGTGCTCGCGACCATAGGCCTGTTCACAGCCGTCAATCAGTGGAATGCGTTCTTCGATTCGCTCATCTACTTGAATGAACGCAGTATGTATCCGCTGCAGATCATGCTCCGCAACATTCTGATTGCAGGCTCGACCGTACAGGGCGAGGGTGACTCGCAGCATCTGGAGACGATGAAATACGCGATCATCATGATCGCGACGCTTCCCATTCTGTGCATCTATCCGTTCATTCAGAAGTATTTCGTGCAGGGCAGCATGATCGGCGGCGTCAAGGGATAGACGTAGAGCCGGTCCCGGCCGGTTTCTATCGCTATAGAATCCTGTTGGAACTTTATAGAGGAGGGGTTAGTTGGATGAAAAAGGAAAAACTCGCTTTCTCGTTGGCTGTGGTACTGGCGGCCGGCGGTATACTCCCGGCATGCAGCAGCAGCAGCTCTACCGGAGGAAACTCCGGCTCGGATGCCAAGACCAAAACCTTCACGTGGCTCGTCTACGACCGGTCGGAGGGCAAGGTTAGAACCGACTGGGAAATCTTCAAGGAGATCGAGAAGAAGACCAATGTCCGGCCCGAGTTCCAGATCGTCAGCCAGGAAGGCTTTGCGGAGAAGAAGCAGATCATGATCGCGACGAACTCGGTGACCGACTTCATCCAGGTCAGCACCCAGGAAGGGCGGGAGCATGGCCCGGAAAAGGTATTCCTCAACCTGAAGGACTATCTCGACAAAGCCCCCAACCTCAAAAAATTTTATGACACCTATCCGGAAGCCAAGGCCGTCGCAACCGGACCGGACGGTGGCATCTATACAGTCCCCATCCTGGAAGGTGACCCGCAGGGCAAGGGCTTTGACTACGTCTGGTGGAACCGGAAGGACGTCACGGACAAGGACGGGCTCAAGGCGCCGACAACGCTCGACGAATTCTATAATTACTTGAAGGCGCTCAAGCAGAAGCATCCGGACTCTTACCCGCTCATTACAAACTCTCCGGTCGGGAATACAGGCCTGTATACCGTCTTCGGAAGGGCGTTCACCGGCGTCACGGGCTTTTTCAACCTGAACCCGGCCGACAACAAGTACGCCTTCGCTCCTTATCATAATGGCTACAAGGATATGATTGTCTTCCTGAACAAGCTGTACACGGAGAAGCTGCTCGATCCGGAATATTCGCTGTTGACCGCGGCCCAATGGGAGGAGCGGCTGCTGACCGGCAAGTCGTTCGTGACCTACTATTGGAAAGCGGACATCGACCCGAATACCGAGAAGGGCCGGACGGCCAGCGGCAACAAGGAATTCGAATTCAGTGCGATCCCGATGTTCGCCGCTCCGAATATCAAGCCGTACCAATTCTCCCGTTCGCTCGTAGGGAGCGTAGGCCGTGCCATCTCCGCCAAGGTGAAAGACAAGGAAGGAGCGGTCAAGTTCCTCGATTACCTCGCCGGCGAGGAAGGCACCAAGTATCTGTCGCTCGGCATCGAGGGAAAAACCTATACGGTGGAGAACGGCAAGCCGCTTTATAACAAGGAGTTCGGCACGAGCCCGTATACCACGCTGCGCAAGGATTGGGGAGTCTGGTACGACAACATTACGCTCAACAATGCCATATCGCGCGCGGCGTGGGAGGGCGGACTGAACGAGAAGAGCAAGGCGATCAACGCCAGTTATGAGAAATTCATTGTGCCGGCTCCGAAGCAGATCGTCAAGACGAACGAAGAGATGGAGCTGGAAAAATCGAAGCTGAGCAACCTGAACAAATTCCTGGAGCAGAAGCTTACCGAGTTCGTTACCGGCAAGACACCGATCAACGACACGACGTATCAGCAATTTATCGATCAAGCGAAGAAACTCGGCTCCGACGAGCTGCTGAATATGTACAACACGGCCTATACGCGTACCTACGGTTCCAAGTAACCGGAGCGCGCCAGGCGCGGGGGAGGGAATGCAGTGACCGAACAAGCGGAGGAACGCTACAAGGTCATCGACGTAGACGTTCACAATGAACAGAGCGACGCGGCGCTGGTGCCTTACTTGCAGGAACCATGGAGGAGCAGGGTAGCGGCGAGCGGGATCGGCATGGCCGGCTCCGGCTACTACTCGCCGATGGGGGTGCTCCGGAGGGATGCGATCCCGCCGGGGGGCGGCAAACCCGGCTCCGATCCCGACTGGGTCATCAAGCAGCTGGTGGAGGATTACGATCTCGAGTATGCGATCCTGACCGGGGTTGCCTACAACATATCGGCGACCCACGACGCCGACTTCGCGGCAGCGATCTGCTCGGCATACAACGACTATCTTATTGCCGAATGGCTGCCCAAGAGCAAGGCGTTCAAGGGCGCGATGGCGGTGGCGACGCAGGATCCTTACCTGGCTGCACGCGAGATCGACCGGATCGGGGGACATCCCGATATTGTTGAGGTGATCATCTCCAGCGCGGCACGGGCTCCCCTCGGACAGCGCCAATACCACCCGATCTACGAGGCGGCCGCACGCAACGGGCTACCGGTGGCGCTACATCCTGGGGCAGAAGGGGCGGGCAGCTCGACGCCCCCGACTGCAGCGGGGTACCCCAGCTGGTATATCGAGTGGCATACCTGCCTGTCGCAGATGTTCATGGCCCATCTGGTCAGCATGGTCAGCGAAGGCGTCTTCGAGAAATTCCCGACGCTCAAGGTCGTGCTGGTGGAGGGCGGCATCGCGTGGCTGCCTCACCTCATGTGGCGCTTCGACAAGAATTACAAGGCGCTCCGGTCCACAGTGCCCTGGCTGAAGAAGGAACCGAGCCGGTATATCCGCGAGCACTGCTACTTCTCGACGCAGCCGATCGAAGAGCCCGACAATCCCCAGCATCTGATCGATCTGTTCAACATGGTGGACGCCGAGAACATGATTCTGTACTCCAGCGATTACCCGCATTGGGATTTCGACCCGCCGACGATTCTGCGCAAGCTGAGTCCGGAGGCGCGAAGAAAAATATTTTACGAAAATGCGAAGCAGCTCTACAAGCTGTAGCATGCGGAGGAAACCATGGCCATCCATTACGTGTTGAAGGAAGGCGACCTCGCGGACGGCGGGCATGCCATCGTCACCGTGAACGGAAGGGAAATTGGCATCTACCGGCGAGGGGAAGCCTACTATGCACTGTACAACTACTGTCCTCACCTAGGAGCTCCTCTGTGCTCCGGCCGCGTCTGCGGCACGAATCTGCCATCTGACGTCTACCGCTACGAATACGGCATGGCGGGTGAGATCGTCCGCTGCCCATGGCACGGCTGGGAGTTCGAGATCGCGACTGGCAAATCGCTGTTCAGTGACAAGGTGCGGGCCAAGACCTATCCAGTGGAAGTGCACGACGGACAAATCGGAGTCGTGCTCGGCCGGTAAGTAACAACCGGCCGGCAAGCAAACCGGCAGCGGCACATCGCCTGACAGGGCATGTGCCGCTTGCTTGCTTTGTTCCACCTGGGCTCGGGACCGGCCACTGGCATCCTGTACAATAGAAGGGAAAGACGGAGGATTGGTTCGCAGTCTGTATCAAAAAACAGAAACGGAGGATGACAGCATGCAGGTGACCAAGTTGGGAAGATCGGGGCTTCAAGTAAGCCGGCTCTGCCTCGGCACGATGAATTTTGGGCCCGAGACAGAGGAAAAGGAAGCGTTCCGCATCATGGATGCGGCTCTCGACGCGGGCATCCAGTTCTTCGACACGGCCAACGTCTACGGCGGCAAGGAGCGCCGCGGATGGACGGAGGAGATCATCGGCCGCTGGTTCCAGCAAGGAGGCGGCCGTCGGGAAAAGGTCGTGCTCGCTACTAAGGTTTACGGCGACATGAACGATCCCGCCGACGGGCCCAACGGGGGCGGAGGCTTGTCCGCGTACAAGATCCGGCGACACCTCGAAGGCTCGCTCAAGCGTCTGCAGACCGACCATATCGAGCTTTACCAGACGCACCACATCGACCGGAACGTCTCCTGGGAAGAGCTGTGGGGAGCGTTCGAGGCGGTCGTAGCGAACGGATCGGTCGGCTATATCGGCTCCAGCAATTTCGCCGGATGGCATTTGGCTCAGGCTCAGGCGGAAGCGAAGTCGCGCCGCTTTCTCGGCCTCGTCTCCGAGCAGCATCTGTACAACCTGTCGGCACGCCTGCCGGAGCTCGAGGTGCTGCCGGCGGCTCAGGCGCTCGGCATTGGCGTCATTCCGTGGAGTCCGCTCGGCGGAGGCTTCCTGGGACCGAACGCGCTGGACGGATCGGGCTCGCGCAGTGCCCGGCTGACACAGCGGATCGAGAAGAACCGGTCGCAGCTCGAGCAGTTCGCGGCGCTGTGCCGGGAGCTCGGGGAGCCCCAGGATGTCGTTGCGCTTGCCTGGCTGCTTGCCAATCCGGCTGTCACTGCTCCCATCATCGGGCCGCGGACGCTCGAGCAGCTGCAGACCTCTCTCCGCGTCCCCGAGGTGAAGCTGAGCGAAGACGTGCTTAAGAGGCTTGACGAGATTTTCCCGGGACCCGGCAAGCCGGCTCCCGAGGCTTATGCCTGGTAAGGAGCAGCCGCTCGAACGAAAAGGCAGCGTGGACGATGGTCTGCGCTGCCTCTTTGCGTTCGGTTAATTGCTTGTTTCTTGCGTCAGGTCTTCGCCCAACTTGAACAGCAAGTGCTTGCGGTATTCGCCAGGGGGGATGCCGGTCATCTTCTTGAACATCCGGTTGAAGCTGGTGGCGTTGCGGTAGCCAATCCGGTAACTGATCTCTTGGATACTGAGCCGTTGGTCACCGAGCAGCTCCTTCGCTTTGCGGATGCGGATCTCGTTTAGATGTTCGCTGAAGTTCGCGCCGGTCTTCTCCTTGATATAGACGGAGAGATAAGCGACCGAGAGATTGAGCTTCTCCGCCAGCAGATCGAGAGAGACATTGTCCGCGAACCGGTTCTCCAGGTAATCCATGACGAACGCGATGGTCGAGTCCTTGTCCTCTTTGTTGGACTGGACGACGGCTGTGGCTGCATGGAACAGCTCGGCGAAGAACTGCTTGAACTGCTCCAGCGTGCAGCAGTCGTGCATACGCTCCATCTGCTGCTGCAACGCCGCATCCTCCCCGCTCCGGTAAGGCTCGAGCTGCTTCGCCACACGAGCAATGATTCCCGAAGCGAGCTGCCGCAGCTGCTCGATGCTTGCTTCCTTCTTGTCGAATTGGTCCAGCATCCTATCCAGGAACGCGACGCAAAAGGCGGTGTTGCCCGCCTGGAGATTCGTGTACAGCTCCTGCTCCTGCTGGACAGTGAAGAGGAGGGGAGCGGGCAAGGCGCGGCGCTCGCGGATAATCTGGCTCTCGTTAACGGGCCTGGCTTGGCCGGCCAGTTCGAGCACCTCGCGGTAGGCTTCATGGAAATCCCCAGTATGGTCGTAGACAGAGCTTGCGGCGATCGTGACTAGAATATAGTCGTTGTCCCGGTCGAGCAGCGTCTTAAGAAGGGCGAGCGCCGGCCCCAGCCGTTCGCTTTTCTCCTTGCCTCGCACGAGCGTCAGAATTTGGTTGTTCTCCATCTGGAACGTGTGGGAGGACGGGAGCTGCTCGGTCATCACGACATTGATGTACTCCTGAAGATAATACGCCATCCGATCGTTTTTGAGCCGGTTCTGCTCCTCCGGCTGCGACTTGAAGTGAAGCTGATATAAAATAATGTAGAACGGCTCCTCGACCTCGGCAATGCCCCGCCATTCGTTCAAATCGGACGTAATCGCTTTCAGCTTGTTGATGTAGCCGAAGCTGGTCAAGAGGGAGCGCTTATCCAGCAATTCCTTGTGGATCGACTCCTTCTCCGTCATCAGGTTGCGGATGTTCTCCTGGATCAGATCGAACTCACGGATGCGGCTGTCGAGCCGAAGAGGTTCGCCCTGCAGCAGCGAGGAGACCATCTCTTTCACCGGCCGGTTGATCTTGCGGCTCAGCACGACCGATGCTAGGATGCCGAGCACGAGCGCAAGTGCGCTGATCAGCATCAGCGTCAGGCTGGTGTTCCGGATTTTGGAGGCGATGCTCGAGTAGGGGACGGCTGAGACGAACCTCAATTGGGTCGCCGGGTCCTTCTGCTCAAAAAAATAATAGCCGCCGGCCATGCCGTACGCCTCGCCGTCCGCCATCGCGGGAATATCCTTGGCCGTGAGCTCAGATGCGCTTCGGTACAGCAGGGTTCCGTCCTCGTTAAGAATGAGAAGAGGTCGGGACGAATCCCCGTCGTAAAACGCTTCCCGCATGCGCTCGGCATCGAGGAGGGCTATGACCTGGTAATCGGAATTCGGCGCATGGAACGAATAAGGCAGGAGTCGGACCTGGTTGCTGGCGTCGAGCGAGGACAGGGTGAAGATCCCTTCAGGATGGAGCCGGTAGTTGACTGGATTCTTCAGGTTCTCCTCCCAGAACGCCAGCGGGTACTCTTTGCTGACATAGAAACGGGAAAACTGCATCGCTGCGTCGAGGCTCCCCTCCTTTTCGAACACCACCGATTGGCTCGAAAAATGAAGGAACAGATTGTTCAGATAATACATGGGATGGTAAGAGTTCGAGCGAAGCTCCCGCAGCATCTGCGTAGCGTTCCAGGATTCGGAGGCGCCCCCTGCCGCACTTGTCAGCTGGCGGTGAAAGGCGGTCACCTTTTCATTGGAATATAGATCGAACAACAGGGACCGGATTCGTTCGAATTGCATCCGGTACCGGTCGGCTGTGTTCTGCAGCATCATCCGGTTCGCCTGGATGACCTCATTCTGCAGGCCCCGGTTGAATAGATGAATCGACAGAAAATTAATAACGGAGAACAGCAGCACAATCGCCAGGAAGCTCAGGAAGATGCGGATCACCAGGGTTTGGCGGCTCATTCGGGCCCAATTCAACACGCGGCATGCTCCTTTGGTGGATATTCGTTGCTAGGCTTTCCCCTTATTTTACATGAATTCCAGATTCTTTTGCGGATTTTTATATTGTTATCTTTTTTTTGAGCCGGATAATGAGCGGTCAGCTAGCAAAAGAACCGTCACTGTTCACTTCTGCCGCAACCTGTTAGGATCTAAACGAACAAGGTTTATAAGCTCTTCACGCCGGGCGGGAAGGGCGGCGTCCAGGCGGCGCCGGACGAAACGGACAATGCGAATGCGTAGGGAGGAAGTCAAACTAATGAAAAAGAAAAGCCTAATCTCACTAACCGTCGTTTCCGCGATGGCGGGAACCTTGCTGGCGGCATGCGGCGGTTCGGGAGGTGACAACAACGCGGGTGCTAAGGATGGCGATGTCCAAGAGGTCGCTAACCTGAACAAGTCGGGCATGCCGATCGTGAAGGAACCGATCTCGCTTACCTTCTTCACGGGCAAGGCGGCCACGAACGGCAACAATTTCGAGGAAACGCTGGTTTGGAAGGAATATGCCAAGCGTTCGAACATCAATGTCAATTTTCAGCTCGTTCCGTTCGAGACGCTGACGGAGAAACGCAACCTGGCGCTGGCCGGCGGCGATTACCCGGATGCGTTCTATTCCGCACGGGTCGGCGCACCCGATCTGATGAAGTACGGGGCTCAGGGTTCGTTCATCAAGCTGAACGATCTTATTGACAAGTACGCACCCAACTTCAAAGCGCTGATGGAGAAATATCCGGATCTGAAGAAGGGCCTTACCATGCCGGACGGCAATATCTATTCGTTCCCGTCCTTCTACAGCCCCGAGTTCCTGCCGATGCTCATCGGAACGCCGCTGTGGATCAAGCAAGAATGGCTTGACAAGCTCGGCATGAAGGAACCGACGACGACCGAGGAATTCTACAATTATTTGAAAGCGGTTAAAGAAACGGATCTGAACGGAAACGGCAAGCAGGATGAGATTCCGTACGCAGGCACGGGCATTAACCCGCTGATCGAGCAGATCCGCGGCGCATGGGGCTTCGGCAACCGCGGGCTCGGTCACAAATTCGTCGACGTCGACCCAAAAACGAATGACCTGCGGTTCTTCCGCACGGATCCCAAGTACAAAGAAGTGCTTGAATACGTACGGAAGCTGTACGGCGAAGGACTGATCGACAAGGACATCTTCACCGTCAAGACGAGCGCGCTGTACGCCAAAGGACAGACCGGGGTATTCGGCTCGACGATCAACCCGAACCCGATGACCCAGATGAGCCAGCCGGGCTACATCGGGCTCGGCGCGCTCAAGGGTCCGCACGGAGACCAGATATACTCCCATATCAAGACGCCGGTCGTCTGGCCGGGCGCATTCGTCATTACGGACAAGAACAAGAATCCGGAGGCGACAGTACGCTGGATCGACTACTTCTACGGAGAAGAAGGCGCAACCTTCTATTTCATGGGTATCGAAGGACAGTCGTACCGCAAAACGGCGGACGGGAAGCTGGAGTTCGTTGACGAGATCACCAAGAACCCGAATGGGCTGACGATGGACCAGGCGCTTGCCAAGTACATCACCTGGCTCGGCGGCAGCTATCCCGGCTACGTACAGGAGAAGTACTTCAAAGGCTCGGAGACGCTGCCCGAATCGGTGGAAGCGGGCAAGAAGGCAGAGCCTTATAAGATCAAGGAACTGTGGAACGCGTTCAACTTCACGGAGGTAGAGACCGAGTTCAACTCCACGATCGGCAACGATATTCAAAGCTATATCGGCGAGATGGAGGCCAAATTCATCACCGGCAGCATCCCGATGTCCGATTGGGACAAATATGTCGCAACCATCGAGAAGATGGGGCTGGCCGATTACATGAAGTACTACAAGGCCGCCTACCAGCGCTACCAAAACAGCAAATAAGCCGCTCCGCCTAAGAAGGCGGTCGGATAATCGGAAGGACGGACGGCCAATGAGCCGTCCGTCCGACGGGAAGGAAGGAGCCGACAGATGGCGAAACGATGGGTATCGCGGGGCAAGGTGTGGACTGCTGCCGCCATTCTCGGCGTGCTGCTGGCCGGCTGCACAGGCGCGAAGCAGGAGACCACGACGGCGGCTACGCCGACACCGTCCCCGGAGCCGAAGCAGACAGCCGCCACCGTGCGGACGGAGCAGGTTCTGGACAAGGACGCCTTTAAGGGAGAGCTGACGATCCGGTATTTTCACCTGTCGGGCGCCGACCTGATGGGAGACAGTTTTCTGATCACATCGCCTGACGGCAAGACGATGCTGGTCGACTCGGGCTTGCCGGAGGCCGGACAGCAGGTCGCCGGCTATTTGACCAAGCTGGGGATCCAGAAGCTGGATATCGCCTTGAATACGCATCCGCATATCGATCATATCGGCGGGTTTGCAACGGTGGCCAAGGAGAAAGAGATCGGGGAGTTTTTGCAGGTCAATCTGCCCTATCCGAAATCCTCCGCCTACAACAATGCGATGGCCGCGCTTCAGGCGAAGAACGTGCCGGTCAAAGCGCTGGAGGAGGGCGGATCCTTTCAGCTGGGCAAGGACGTCAAATTCGAGGTGCTGGCCCCGCCGAAGGGCTCCCTGCCAGATGCCGTCAAGACGTTCTCCGCGCCCGAGATCAACGATTACGGCATGGTGCTGCGGATGACATACGGGGACAGGGTGTTTCTGTTCACCGCAGATATCTATAAGCACCGGGAGACGGAGCTGATCGCCTCCGAATGGAGTGACAAGCTCAAGGCGGATATGATGGACGTGCCGCATCACGGTAGTGAATCGACATCGTCGTCGGAATCATTCCTGAACGCCGTATCGCCGCAGATCGCCGTCATGAGCGCGAACAATTTTCAGAGCCCGAACTTGAAGGAACGACTGGAGAAGAAGAATGCCAAGGTGTACTCCACCGGTCTGCACGGCACGATCCTGCTCCATTCCGACGGCAAAACGATCGAGGTCGTCACGGAGAAGGATTGGGAGCCGTCCCGCAAGTAGGGAAGCGATGGTCGGTGAGACGGAAGACAAGCGTAAGACAAACTCATTTTTGAGGAGGAAACGCCATGTCGGAACCGGAACAATCGGCAGCCAAGCTTAGCAGAAGAACGATGCTGGCCCAGTTAGGAATGTCGGGGATGGCGCTTGCCGCGGGAAGCGCCATCTTCCCGCTGTCATCGCAAGCCGCGGATTCGACGGTAACCGGGGAGGTATATGGACGCAAGGATCATCCGGTGTTCGCCACCGGCACGGTTCCCTTGCTGAACGTAAGGGATTATGGGGCGGCGGGGGACGGCGTCCACGACGATACGGCGGCGATCCAGAGCGCGCTGAGTGCCGTGCAGACCGGAACAGCCGGCCAAGTGGTGATCCCCAAAGGGGTATACAAGGTAACCGATACGCTCCGGATCTACCGGAACACCCATCTGCTCCTGCAGCAGGGCGCCAAAATTCTCCGCTGCCATGACCACTCCTTCCTGGTCAATGGGGATAACGGACCGGGCTTTCCAGGATATGAAGGGCATGGCAACCTGATCATTGAGGGCGGCATCTGGGAAGGGAATATCCTTCAGTATCCCGATACATACAATGGCTTCGGCCTCGCCCGGGGAAGAAACATTACGATCCGGAACATCGAAATGAGGGATGTCGTGACCGCTCACGGCATCGATATGAACGCTTGCGAGAATGTGCTGATTGAGAACTGCCGGTTTCTCGGTTACCGCGACAGCACGCCGGACCAATCGAGAGACTATCCGGAAGCGATCCAGCTCGCCAACCATACGAAGGACGGATTTTCCCAGATGGGCACCTTCGACGGCACGCCGTGCCATAACATCACGGTACGCGGCTGTTACTTCGGCGCGAGCGGCACGCCCGGCACTCAGGCTTGGCCGAGCGGAGTGGGGAACCACTACGCCGTCTACGACCTGTACAACCGAGACATCAAGGTAATCGGCAACACGTTCGAGGGGATGACCTTCGCGGGCGTCCGGAGCTTCAAATTCTCCGAGCTGTTCGTGGCGAACAATCTGTTCCTGAACTGCAACCGGGGGGTCATGCTGTCCAATCCGCAAGGCAACACCGAATCGTCCAAGGATGCGGCCGGCAACCAGACCGGACTGCCCCAGTCGGGCAAGCAGATCGTCATATCCGGCAATGTCTTCCGCGGCATCGGCTCGGAAACGATCTACTGCGTGGGGTGGCCCAAGACAAGCACGGTGTATGCCAAGGTCGAATCTCTCGTCATCACGGACAACGTCTTCGAGCAGGGGTCCACCAGCAAGAACTGCATCACGCTCCGCTGGGTGCACAATGTCCGGATAGCGGGCAATCTGTTCCGAGACCAGTACCGCGGCGTTTGGCTTTCGTATGTTACTCAAGGGACGATCGCCGGCAACCAGTTTCAGAATATCAAGACGGAAGCCATTTACTCCGAGGAGCCCGATGCGGACTACCGCAACCGCGGGCTGAGCGGGGACTTGCTCGTGAACGGCAATCTGATCCAGCGCTGCGGCCGGACCGGCATCTATATCCAGAGCATGGCCCGCTTCCTCGTGACGGATAACAGCATCGACTCCCCTGCGGGCGAGACGGACAATACGCGCAGCGGCATTCTCGTGGCGAACGGCGCCAAAAACGGCCGTGTCGCGGGCAATCGGGTGACCAAGGCGGCGTCGGGCAACCAAAATCAATATGGCATCAGCGTAACGGCCACCTGCTCGAACGTCCAGGTGGCGGACAACGACGCCGAGGGCAAAACCGCCGGGGTGCTCGTGCAGGGAGACACGAATGTATGTGGCATCTATCTGCACAGCCCGAACGGTACCCGCTTTCGCCTGACGGTCGGCAACGACGGGGCGCCCGTGTTCACGCAAGGTTGAGTCTCGCTTCTTGAACACAGTTTGGGTTGCAGCGCCTGAGGAGGACACAAGTCAAATGGAAGAGAGCGGCCCGTCAGGGACCGCTCTCTTGGCTGTTCTGCTATTCATACCGAGCCTGCATCTTTAGCGCCGATCAGCCCGGCTGGCCGGGCGGCGGAATCTCCGGAGGGCTCCCCGGCACAATAGTCGGGGGATCGACCGGCTTGATCTCGGGTGTCTGCTCCGGCCGGATCTCCGGTATCTTGTCCGGCTTGATCTCGGGAGTCGGGTCCGGCTTGATCTCCGGCAGACTGTCCGGCTGCCGCTCGGGAATTTCGGGCTTGAGGCTTGGCTGCTGTTCCGGCTTGCTGGTCATGACATCCACCTCCTGTTTCTTCTTACCCAAATGACGCAACCTTGTCTCAAGATAGCGTGCGAGAGTCGGTGCGGAGCTCGCTCGCCAATTCCTTCCGTGGGTAATACAGTAAAGAGGAACAGGCACGCGCTTGACCGGTGCCGTGCCGATTTCGCATCGAAGGAGGGCTTCACATGAACAACCGACGCGCTTACCGGAGATTGGCGGCCCTGCTGCTGGCGGTTCCGCTAGCTGCGGCGTCCGGCTGCGGATCGGACGGCCCGCCGCCCGCCGCCGCGGAATCGCCGTCTCCAAGCGGGACGCCCGCGGCGTCTGCATCGCCCGCTCCTTCCGGAACGGCCCAGGGAGAGAGCAAGCCGGCGGCGAGCCAACCTGCACCGGCTCAAATCCAGGCTCGGCTGACGGGGCTCCGCGCCGTCGATGACCAAGTCGCCTATGCATGGGGCAAATCCGCGGCGGGACAGCTGAGACTATACCGGACGGAGGATGCGGGAGGAAGCTGGCTGGAGGTGACGCCCCCCGGTCTGCCGGCTCTAACGACCGATCCGGGAGACCACGATCTCACGGTCGTGGACAAGAACACGGCGGTCTATCTTTCCGGGATGTCCGCCCGGCCGATGACGATCGCGGTGACCGCGGACGGCGGCCGTACGTGGAAGCAGGGCAAGGTGCCCTACCCGGAGGAGGGGGGCGACCATCTCGCATTCGTGACGCCGGCGCACGGCTTTCTTCTGCACGATTCCGGCGCTGCGATGGGCAGCTCCGCCAAGCAGCTGTACGAGACCAAGGACGGCGGGCTGACCTGGAACCAAGTGATGGACAATCGCCCTTTGATGGAGCAGGCGGGGCCCGAGGACAACGGACCGCTGCCTCTCGGCGGGTTTGCGCAGTACGGCATTACTTTCCGTGACGGGACGAACGGGTGGGTCCCTCACGAATCCCGCACGCCTGGCAAGGTTCGTTTGTACCGGACCAAGGACGCCGGACGCAACTGGCAGCCCGTGCCGCTAGAGGTGTCGTCGAACGATCCGAACGGCCAGCCGCAGATTACCGGAGCTCCCGTGTTCTTTGGCGGGGATCGGAAGACTGGCTGGATGCCGTACGAATTTAGGGGACAGGACCGCGTCCAGCTCGGCGGCTATTTCACTACAGACGGAGGCGAGACCTGGAAGCTCATCTCGTTCGGCAAGACGACGGATGTGCTGCCGACACTGCAAAGCCCTCACGTGACGTTCATCGATTCCAGCGAAGGCTGGCTGTGGAACGGAGCGAATCTGCTCCATACGGACGACCAGGGAGGCTCCTGGAGCCCGCTTACGGGGAATACGGTGTTCCGCGACACGCTCCGGTCTTACCCTTATTTGATCGACCTGCAATTCGTGACGCAGAAGACCGGCTGGGCACTGGCCCGGAACGAAGCGGGCGATGGCTCGCGGCTTCTCCGGACGCAGGACGGCGGGAAGACGTGGCGGGTGATGTAAAGGGGGTACTCAAGGGGGCCGGAGGGCCCCTTTTTTACGCACAAAGCAGGAAAAAATAAGCAAACCCCCAAAAAACTCGTTTCAATGCCGCAAACATTGGGTAAAGGGATGAAGCATTTTGAGTGGGGGAGGAATGCGCTATCTGGTCGATACATAACGTGCGCTTGACGCTGCGCCGCTGGTCGGAAAGGTTGGCTTTGTGGTGGAAGAAATGGACTGGCCGCTATCCTCTCCTCGGGAAGCTGTATGTGGGCCTCTCCTGGCTGGCTCTCCTCGGCTTTCTGGTCAGCTTGTTTTTCGTGCCCGGTTCGAGGCGGCTGCTCCTGCAGTATATATGGTCGGTCTACGTACTGATTCAATTCTGGCTGCTGGCGCGCAGCAAGACGGTGACCTGGCGGCAGGCCATGCTGTTTTTTTTGGCAACCGCCTGGCTTGTCGTGCCGTTCACGGGGGCGTTCGTCTCCTCGCTGACCAAGTGGTTCGGGGCCAGTACCAATGCGCATTGGAGCCAAGCCGTGCTGACCCCGATTGCCGAAGAGGTGTTCAAGCTCCTGCCGCTCGGCGCGTACTTGTTCGTCTCCCGGAGAGCCTCCGCGCTTAGCCTGGGCGATTACGCCATGCTCGGTGCGGCGAGCGGAGCCGGCTTTCAGTTCATGGAGGAAACGGCCCGCCGATGGACGTCGGGCATCATTCCGTACGGGTATAGTCTGCTCGACGGCAAATCCATCCATTGGAACGTTACCGATTTGTTTCCGGGCTACCTGGAGCCTAGCTACTTTCCGACGATTATTACATACGGCCACGCTGTCCAAACGTCGCTTGTCTCGATCGGGATCGGCATCGCGGTCCGTTTTTGGAAGCAGTCGAAGCGAGGATCGGCGGCTGTACCGGCGCTGCTGCTGCTGTGGGTGATTCTTGATCACGCAATGTATAATGGACAATATGGAATGCCGGGATGGCTCAGGCATGCGCATGACGCGATCGGCAGCGGCTACGCGACGAAGCCGTTACTTCTTGCTCTGCTTCTGGGCGCGATCATCTACGATTACGTACAGTTGAATCAGGTCAGAAGCCGGCTGCCGCTCCTCCCGGGTGAACGGTGGATCGGGCCATTCACCGAGTGGCTGAACAGCTTTTTGGCGTTTTTCCGCTCGCGGGAGCGGTTTGCGTATTTGCTTGTCTTTTACCGGGAACGCAAAAGGCTCGGGTTCACGCTGCTGTACGGCGAGCCGGATGCACAGGAGGAGCTGGACGGCATCCGCTCCTGGCTGGAGCGGGTCTATCGGCCGTTAACGGCGGCTGCGGCGGCACTCGTGCTTCTGCTGACGGCGGCGTGGATGACGATACCAGTCGTGGCGGACGATACCGGCACCTGCTTTGCCTGCATGTTCGACAGCCTGCAGAGCTGGTGGGACCGGCGGACGGGTTGGGAGCAGGCGGCGATTCTGGCGGGGATGCTGGCGGTCAGCCTGCTGTTCATTGAGTTTCTCCCCGCACTCGGTGCCGTTTCGACGATAAGCGGCGTTCTTGGCGGCGGGCATTCGATCGCTGCGGCGATCCGCAACCCCGCCAGCTTGTTGACACCGGGGAACGCTCTGGCGCTCGCGGTCGACATGGGCCTGAGCCGCATTCCAATGGGGCGGCAGCTGGACGGTGCGGCCCATCGGCTCCAAGGGCTGCTCAGCCGAATGGCCGGCGGGAGGCGGCCCCATGCCGGCCATCCGCCGGCAGGCGGCGGGCATGCGGGCGGTACGCCCGGCGGCCGCCCGGCAGCGCCGGAGCCGCCGGGCCACGTCCGCGGCTTCACGCCGTCCGGTGAGGCGACGCCGTCACCGGCTGGGGCCGGCGGACGCGGCGGCGGCAGCGGCCATGGGCGCGGCGACGGCCCGGACGGCGGCGGCAACCGCGGAGACGGCGGCGGCGGTCACGGGCGCGGGGACGGCCCGGACGGCGGCGGCAACCGCGGCGATGGCGGCAGCGGTCACGGGCGCGGCGACGGCCCGGACGGCGGCGGCAACCGCGGCGATGGCGGCAGCGGTCACGGGCGCGGCGACGGCCGGGACGGCGGCGGCAACCGCGGCGATGGCGGCAGCGGTCACGGGCGCGGCGACGGCCCGGACGGCGGCGGCAACCGCGGCGACGGCGGCAGCGGCCACGGGCGCGGTGACGGCCCGGACGGCGGCGGCAACCGCGGCGACGGCGGCAGCGGCCACGGGAGCGGAGACGGCCCGGACGGCGACGGCAACCGCGGCGACGGCTCCGGCGATGGCCGGGACACGGACGCGAACCGCAGCCCGGAGCCGGAGGCCGAAACGCCGGTCCGCGACATCGGCCAGCTGGCCAACACCGCCAATTTCCGCCCTGGATCCCTCGAGCATATTCTCGAGGGAGAGCTGAACCGCAGAGGGAGCGCGGTCGGCTATCATTACGAGGGTATGCCGAACGCCAGGGGATCGGTCGTTCCTGGCACGGAAACGGCTCCCGATGGGAACGGCGTGTACCGCGCGCAGGTGGCGGTCGATGGTGTCCCGAAAGCGGGCAACGGCGGCTTCTCGAGCTTCTTCCCGAAGGAGATGGAGCCGCAGCAGATCGTCGACGCCGTCAACGAGGCCTTTGCGAACCGAACCCACGTAACCGGCAACGTCTATACCGGCACGTCGGCGGACGGTCTTCCGATCCAGATGTATCTGGACCGAAGCGGCCGGATTATCTCCGCGTTTCCGTATTAACGACACTTGGAAGGAGCTTGAAAATGAGCTACAGCTATCGGATCGAAACCATCGAGCAGCAGGGGAGGCGTCTCCTGGTGATGCGCCTCCCCGAGGAGCTGGCCTTGGTGGAGATGTTTCTCTATACGGATGTGCAGAGCGGAGAAGGGAGCGGTCCGTGGGTGCTCGGGGCAATCGACCGTGTGCTCGCCGGCCAGTCTGCGCAAGAAGAAGTTGCTGGCAACGTCTGTGCTCTCGTTATCGGGCCGGAGTGGACGACGGTCGTCGACCAGCTCGCCGAGGACGAGGAGGCCGATTGCCGCATCGAGACGCCTGAACTGAAGCGGCTGCTCGAAATCTGGCTCGAGGAGCAGCGCAAGCATCGGCAGGGATGAGCCGATGGCACGAGGAGTATCGTATACAGCGAATAACGTCGAAAGCCGCCGCCAGGCGGCTTTTTTTCCGGGTCCGCATAGATGCGGATCTGCCGCTAGACCTACTCTCCCGGGGCTTGTCTAGGCAGCAAGGCACGATTTGGTGAGGAGCCGTTGACGCAGCAAATGTCGAGGCGTATATTTTGGAATAAGCTACCAATTGCCCCCGGATCCTCATCTTGCGCTGTCGCTTCCGTTGGTTCGCAGGGCGTGCTAGCGGACAAGGTCCCATATTGAAGAAGGAGGCTGTTTTATGTCCATTCGTTTGAGCAAGCGAAGGAACCGCATGCTGTTGACCGCGTTCACCGCGGGCATCTTGACCGTGACGTCTAGCCTATCCGCTCTTCCTTCCCGTGCGGCGCCGCCCGCCACCGGAACAGACAGCCCGCTTCAGCAAGCTTTTGAAAGCGCTTCACTGGAATTCGGCGTCCCTCTTGAGGTCCTGATGTCCGTTGCTTACAACGAGACGCGCTGGGAGTCGCACGGAGGAGAACCGAGCATGGGAGCGGGGTACGGCGTCATGCACCTGACCCAGGCAAACGAGCACTTATCCGCCCATTCCAAAGGCGACGCGGAGGAGCCGGATTACGACCGGGTGAACGATCCCGCACTCCGCACGCTCGATACGGCAGCCGCCCTGCTGGGCGTTTCTCCGGATGCGCTCAAGCTGGACACGGAGCAGAATATCCGGGGCGGAGCTGCCCTCCTGGCTTCCTACGCGCGGGAGCTGCACGGCAGCCTGCCCGCGACCGCCTCCGACTGGTACGCCGCCGTCGCCAAATACAGCGGCTCCGATGCGCAGGAGCTTGCGCAGAGCTTCGCGGACGATGTCTATGCGACCATGCTGCAGGGCGTCGAGGCGGTGACTACGGACGGCCAATACGCCAAGCTGAACGCGTCGGCCGTCGTGCCGAACACGAGTCTGCTGGATACGCTCCACCTGCGCAGCGCCCAAAAATCGGGCGCCGATTGTCCGAACGGCCTCGCCTGCCGGTACATTCCAGCCGCATACTCGCTCTATTCGGGCAGCGCGACCGATTACGGCAATTATGACCTTGCCAACCGGACCGAGAACGGTGACCTCAAGATCAAGTACATCGTCATTCACGACGTAGAAGGAAGCTACAAATCGGCGATCAATACCTTTCTGTCCAAGTCGTACGTAAGTGCCCATTACGTCATCGACTCGACGACCGGCGAGGTAACGCAGATGGTGCGTCCCAAGGATGTCGCCTGGCAAGCCGGCAACTGGTATATCAATGCCCATTCGATCGGGATCGAGCATTCGGGCTTTGCGGCCGAGGGAGGCAAATGGTACAGCGAGCAGATGTACCACGCGTCGGCCCGCCTGGTGAAATATCTGGCCAAGCAGTATGACATTCCGCTTGACCGGCAGCATATTCTTGGTCACGACGAGCTGCCGGGTCTGGCTCCGGCGAATCAGACCGGCATGCATTGGGATCCGGGCGCCTATTGGGATTGGGCGCATTACTTCACGCTGCTCGGTGAGCCGTTCGAATCCGGCAAGAAGGACAAGAAAAGCGGCATCGTCACCATCAACGGGAACTTCAAACAGAACATGCCTCCGCTGGAGTATGGAGGCAAACCGCTCGAGCCCCAGCCAGTCAGCTTCCTGCCCCTTTATTCCGCGCCCAGCTTCGATGCGCCGCTGCTGAGCGATCCTGCGCTTCATCCGGACGGCTCGCCCGGCACGATCAAGATCAACGATTGGGGCGACAAGGCAGTCTTCGGGCAAAGCTATTACCAGGCCGACGAGCAGGGCGATTGGACCGCCATCTACTTCGGGGGGCAGAAGGCATGGTTCCACAATCCGAAGGGCAAGAATACCGTCCCCGGAAGCGGAATGCTCGTGACGCCGAAAAAAGGCGCGGCCTCCATCCCCGTGTACGGGGCGGCGTTTCCCGAGCCAGCGGCGTACACCAAGGCGGGCATTCCGGTCCGCAACCGGATGGCACTCCAATACACGATTCCGGCGGGCCAGAAGTATGTCGCGACCGGTCCTATCAAATCGACGGAATACTACGCCAAGCTGTACAACGCACCCGAGACGTACAAGGTGATCCAGGGCGAGGAGGAATTCTATCAGATCTCGTTCAACCACCGCATCGCATTCGTGAAGAAGAGCGACGTGGACGTCGTCGACCCGAGCGGCAAGTAAGCCGGAGGGCGGCTCGAACCGTCCGCCGGTCGGCGGAAGCCGGCAGACGTGGCCGTGACGGGATGGCGAACGCTGCGCTTGGAGCCTCGCGGGCGTGCTTAAGAACGCAAGAGCGGACGGCGACGGCTAACGGACATTAACCTCGTTTCGACGAATACTGGGTAGAGGTGGGCCTGCACCGGATGGTGCAGGCCCGCTTTTTTCTTGTCTGGGACGAGGGGGCTGAACAGCCGTGAGAGCGGGAGGGAATCGGAAGGCCGACATGGGAGGGCTCCGGGCGAGCCGCTTCCTTTTCGCCTGCAGTTGGGGTACACTTTGAGATAGACATGTCCCCTAGCGGGAAGATGCGGAAAGGAAGAAGAAGGATGCAGTATGACGACAATACGAAGAAACGGCTGCGGAGGCTGGAAGGGCAAGTCCGCGGCGTGCTGAAGATGATGGAAGAAGAGAAGGACTGCAAGGAGGTCGTCAGCCAGCTGTCGGCGGTCCGGAGCGCGGCCGACAAAGCGATCGCCTACATCGTGGCCGTCAATCTGGAGCAGTGTATTCTCGACGAGAAGGAAGCCGGGCGGGATACCAGCAAGCTGGTGCAGCAGGCGTTCGAGCTGCTCGTCAAAAGCCGCTAACCGACAGGCTGTGCCGCCATGCGGGCGGTGGGCAGCCTGTTTTGCTTTTCCCGAAACGATACAAGATAGAGAAAGGTCGGTGCCCCTTTGGTTCGACGCGCGCTCATGCTGGTCGTTGTCCTGCTTGTTTATAGTTCCCTGAATGTGTACATCGGCTGGCACGGCCTCTACTATTGGCAGGCGTTGGGCTCCCCGCCCTCTACGGCCGCCTACTTGATCGTCTTTGCCGTGATCGCCGTTTCCTACCTGCTCGGCCGTATTCCGCGGTCGGGTCCTCCGGGACGGCTGCTCAAGGTGATCGGCTCTTATTACTTCGCCGTCTTCGAATTCGCCGTCCTCCTGCTGCCGGCGGCGGACCTCGCCGCCTGGCTGCTGCGTCTGTCCGGCATGCCGCCGAGGACGACGGTGCTCGCGGTCGGCACCGCGGCGCTGGCAATCCTGATAGTGCTGCTGCTGCGGGGCTCCTGGAATGCATGGAATCCGATCGTGCGAACCTACGAGATGACAATCGACAAGCCGGCGGGAGGGCTCGAGGAGCTCCGGATCGCGGTGGCGTCCGATCTTCATCTGGGCAACGTCGTCGGCAACCGCCATCTGGGCCGGATGGTGGAGCGGATGAACGCCATGCAGCCGGATCTGATCCTGCTGCCCGGCGATATTCTGGACGACGTCATCGAGCCGTTCCTCCGCAATGGGATGGCCCGGACGATGGAGCGCCTGCGTGCCCGCTTCGGCATCTATGCGGTGCTCGGCAACCACGAGTATTACGGAGGCCATATCGAGGAGCATGCCCGCCAGATGGAGAGCATCGGCGTCCGATTGCTGCGGGACGAGGTGGCCGAGGCGGCGGATGGAGCCTTCTATGTCGCGGGACGCAAGGACAAGACCGCCGAGACGGCCGAGGAGGGAGGCCGCCTGGCCACGGCCGCGCTGCTCGCTGGCGTTGACAAATCGCGTCCGGTCTTCGTCATGGACCACCAGCCGTATGAATTCGCCTTGACCGCCGCCGCGGGGGCGGATCTGCTAGTGTGCGGGCATACCCACCGCGGCCAGTTTGCGCCCAACCATTGGATTACCCGCCGGTTGTTCGAGCTGGACTGGGGCTATATGCGCAAGGACAAGATGCATGTCGTCGTTTCGTCGGGCTACGGCTCGTGGGGACCGCCGATCCGTCTGGCGTCCCGCTCGGAGATCATTGAACTTATCGTCCGGTTCCGGGCACCGGGCGCAGAGTGCGCGGGGAACGGATAGCGTCCCGGACGGGACGGCTGCGCGGGCTTGCGTGGCTCTGCGCAGGTTTGTGCATGTTTGCACAATGCCATTGCAAGTCGAGAAGCGCTGCCTGCTTGGAAAGCATACCAAGATTGCCGCTTCCTGCGTCTACCTTCGCAGGACTGCCCGGAAGGACATGCAAAGCCGCTTGTCTGCTGGAACTTCGGCAGATAGAGCGGCTTTTTTTGTATGCATGAAGAGAGAATGCTTGTAAGTTTTTTGGTGACATCCCTTGACAAGTAGGTTTGGCCAAGAGTAATCTGAATTTGCAGAAACGAGCAATAGTGAGCATAGTGTACAAACAAATGAGCGGTCGCAATCGCTTACAAGAAGGAGAAATGAACACAATTGCTAGCTGCCGAAAGAAAGATAAAAATAGTCGAATATGTGAGGCAGCATCAGGCCGCGTCCGTTTCTGCGCTTGCGCAGGAGTTCGGCGTGCATGAGGCGACGATCCGCAGAGATTTGGCGGAGGTCGAGCAGGAAGGGCTGCTGAAGCGGACCCACGGGGGCGTGATCGTCGAGGGCTTGACGAACCGGGAGCCTTCCTTCAACGAACGATCCACCGTCCAGCTGGAGCAGAAGATCCGGATCGGCCGAATGGCCGCCAGCCTCGTCGAGGACGGCGACCATATCATTATCGATTCCGGGACGACCACGCTGCATATCGCTAGACATCTGACCCATAAGATGAATCTGACGGTCGTCACCAACGATATGAATGTCGCCGCCGAGTTGAGAGACGCCCCCGGCGTCCGGGTTACCGTCACCGGAGGAGAGCTTTATCCGTCGAGCTATATGCTGAATGGAATGTTCACCGATCATGTTCTGAAGTCGGTTCATGTGTCCAAAGCCTTCCTCGGCACGCCCGCCATCCACCCGAAGCACGGTCTCATGCACCCGGAGGCGCAGCTCGTGGTCGCCAAGCAGGGGATGATCCGGGCCGCACAGGAGGTGATCGTCGTGGCGGACGAAACGAAGATCGGCAAGCTGTCTCTGCATAAGGTCGCCCCGAACAGCGCCATCCACACGCTCATTACCGGAGTAGAGGTGCCCGCCTACGACGTCCAACAGTTCCGGGACGCGGGTGTGAATGTGCTGACCGTTTGATTCGTAACAAGGTGAACCTCCCTGCGCCGCACGCGGCTAGGGGATTCATATATTCTATTTTCTTTACCAACTGGAGGTGGGCCTGTCCGTGTCAACAACAACAACCGGTGCCGTCATTTCCCGCACATTGCGATTGACGGCGCCGCACGTCATTGAAGAATTAAACCAGGAGAGAGAGCTGAGAAGCGGGATGGTTGCGGTCGAGCCTACGCTCGCCAGCATCTGTCATGCGGATCTGCGGTACTTCGGAGGCATGAGGAAGCCGGAGGTGCTCGCCAAGAAGCTGCCGATGGCGCTTCTTCACGAGGGAATTGGCAAGGTAGCGGTAGGAGGCGGTGCGGCGCTGCCGAACGGCACGCGCGTCGTCATCGTCCCCAACCTGCCGGGCCATCTGCTCGCCGGTATCCCCCCCGAGGAGTGCTGTCCGGCCTGCCGGGGAGAGATCGAGGACAATTATTGCTCCCGCGGGCTCTTCCTCGGAAGCACCACGGACGGCATCGCTCAGAGCAGGCTTGTGCTGCCCGAGTCGTGCACGATTCCGATTCCGGATACCGTGCCGGACGAGATTGCGGTCCTGGCCGAGCTGTGCAGCGTGTCCTACCGAGCGGTCCGCGGACTCGCGGAGCAGCTCAAGACAGCCCGTGTGGCGGTATTCGGTGACGGTCCGGTCGGCTATTTGACCGCTGCGGTTCTGCACCATGCTTTCGGCGTTGGCAGAGACCGGCTGATCGTCTTCGGCGCGATCCGCGATAAGCTGGACCAGTTCGCATTCGCCGAGACGGAGATGGTGCAGACGTATGATTTCGAAGCCGGGGACAAGGTCGACATCGTGGTGGAATGCACAGGCGGCCGCTTCAGCGAGAGCGCGCTGAACCAAGGGATCGATTTGCTGAAGCCGGGCGGTCATATCGTCGCGATGGGCGTGAGCGAGGACCGGGTGCCGATCAATACGAGAGACGTGCTGGAGAAGGGGCTGACGATCCACGGCAGCAGCCGCAGCTCGGTGGATGACTTTCAGAGGGTCATTCAGGTTATGGAGGATCCGGAATGCCAGAGCACGCTGCGCAAGCTGATTCCGGAGGAATATACGGTGGTGAGCAAAGCGGAAGACCTCGCTGGCGCTATGGAATCCGCTCTGGCTCACCGGGACTGGAAAAAAACAATCCTCGACTTTCACTGGTGACACAGGGAAAGCCGGCGGGTCGGGACCCGGCTGTTGACGCAGCAGGTTGACCCAGGAGAAGACAGCCGCGTATTTCGCGAGGGACCGGGCTCTAACCCGGCTGCAGCGCGAGATACGCGCAGCTGTCCAAGACTAGTGTACCACATTCGCAAAACCGGCAGCAAAAGGTCTTTCCCGGCAAACAAACGTAAGCGCTCTCAATAACGCCAGGGCCGTTGTCGGCCTCTTAAGAGGAATGGTGAGGAGGAGTAAGGGTGGCATCCATAGAGTTCGTTAATGTGACCCAGTCGTTCGACAAGAACGTCATCATCAAGGATTTGAATCTCAAGATCGAAGACGGCAAGTTTACCGTCCTGGTCGGGCCGTCCGGCTGCGGCAAGACAACGCTGCTCCGGATGATAGCGGGTCTCGATCCGCAAACTTCGGGCTCCGTGCTGATCAACGGCAAGGACGTAACCCGAATTCCCCCGGGCCAGCGGGGCGTCGCGATGGTGTTCCAGAACTATGCCATCTACCCGACGATGTCGGTCCGGGAGAATATTGAATTCGGGCTCAAGAACAACAAGGTGCCCAAGGATGAGCGAAAGCGCCTGGTCGAAAGCATCAGCGAAACAGTCGGTCTCGCCGGCTACCTCGACCGCAAGCCGTCGACGCTCTCGGGCGGCCAGCGGCAGCGGATAGCGCTAGCCAGAGCGATGGTCAAGAAGCCGTCGGTCTTCTTGATGGACGAACCGCTGTCCAACCTCGACGCCAAGCTGCGAGTGCAGATGCGGATCGAGCTGATCGAGATGCACAAGAAGCTTGGCACGACGTTCGTCTACGTCACGCATGACCAGGTCGAGGCGATGTCGATGGCCGACACGATCGTGCTCATGAACCAGGGCCAAATCCAGCAGGAAGCGGCGCCGGAGGTCATCTACCGCCAGCCGAACAACCTGTTCGCCGCCCAATTCATCGGTGTACCTCCGATGAACATCGCGGAGCTGGGCATCGATAATGTCATGTTCGGTTTCCGTCCGGAGAGCGGGGTGTTGTCCACCGAGCCGCTAGCCACCCATTTTCAGGTTCCGGGTACGATCGTCACGCGCGAGATGCTTGGCTCCGAAACGATTTATCAGGTGAAAAGCGAGGAACAGGCGTACATGATCAAGTGCACGGAAGACCGGTTCGTCGTCGATCAAGAGGTCTACCTGGGCGTGGAAGCCGGGAATCTGTTCTTCTTCGGAGCGGACGAGAACCGGATCGACCGGGAAGACGGCCGGTTCTCATCCTATCTGGAAGCGTTGGGCGGTCGGTCGAAGGTACTGGTCATGAGGGGACAGGCGAATGGATAAGAAGCGGATTTGGGAAGCGGTTCGCCCCTACGTCATGATTCTGCCGGCGATGACCGGCATCGTCCTGTTCGTGCTCTATCCGGTCGCCTATCTGATCAAGCTCAGCTTCTACAAATACAACCTCATGAACAAGGACAAGAGCAAGTTCATCGGAACCGATAACTACACCCAGATTTTCAGCCGGGAGGACTTCTATACCGCCCTTCTCAACACAGTTGTCTATACGATCGGCGTCGTCGTCCTGACGCTCGTCCTGTCCTTGATCATCGCCGTTTGGCTGAACAAGCGCAAGCGCTTCAATGCCATCGTGCAGGCGGGCATCTTCACGCCCCATATCATCTCGATCGTCTCGGTGGCGCTCGTCTGGATGTGGCTGATGGAGCCGAACCACGGGCTGTTGAATTTCCTGCTCAAAACGTTCGGTTTGCCGGGCTCGACCTGGCTGCAGAACTCGAGCACGGCCATGATCTCGATCATTATCGTATCCGTCTGGCAGAACATCGGCTACTATACGCTGATCATCGTGGCGGCACTCCAAAGCATTCCGCCGAGCATCTATGAAGCGGCCGCTCTCGACAATGCGAGCAAGTTTCAGGTGTTCCGCAAGATCACGCTGCCGCTTATCTCGCCGCAGCTGTTCTTCATCCTGATTATTATGACGATCGGCTCCTTCAAGGTATTCGACACGGTCAAGATCATGACGGGCGGAGGCCCGAACGGAGCGACGACCACGCTCGTCTATTACATCTATGAATTCCGTACGAACAGCATCGGATACGCTTCCGCCACGGGCGTCGTGCTTATGGCGATCATCGCCCTGCTGACCGTTGTTTACTTCCGGGTGCTGTCTAAGAAAGTCCATTACCAGTAAAACGCCCAAGACGCTGAGAAAAAGAGGGTGTGTGATCCATGTCTTTTGAATGGAAGTATGTAAGAGCGCCGCTCAGCTTTCTACTGAAGGCGATCGTTCTTATGATCTTCATCTTCCCTTTTCTGTGGATGATTTCCACTTCGCTGCAGACCTTTCAGGAAACGCTTACGTTCCCACCCACGTGGATTCCTTCGATTCCGCAATGGGTCAACTTCTCCACCGCGATGAATGCGGGCCCATTCCTGACCTATGCCAGGAACTCGATTATCGTCACATTCTCGGTCATCCTCATCCAGGTGCTCGTGATGATCCCCGCGGCCTATGCCTTTGCGAAGTATCGATTCGCCGGGAAGGAAATTCTGTTCTCGTTCGTCCTGCTTGCCTTCATGATTCCGGGGCAGGTCACATTCATTCCCGTTTACCTCATGCTTGCGGACTGGGGCTTGATCAACTCGCTGCTGCCGCAGATACTGCCGTTCATGGCCAACGCCTTCGGCATCTTCCTGCTCCGCCAGTATTTCATGCAGATTCCGCAGGAGATCATCGAATCGGCGCGCCTGGACAATGCGAGCGAATTCAAGATCATTTGGAAGATCATGGTCCCGATGTCGATGCCGGCGCTGGCGACCATTGCCCTGTTCAGCTTCGTGTCGCACTGGAACGATTACTTCTGGCCGCTTGTCATGACGGACTCGGCCGCCGTGCGCCCGCTGACGATGGGGATTGCGATGCTGCGGGAGACCGAGGGCATTAGCAACTGGCACATCATCATGGCCGGCAACGTGGTGCTCGTCATTCCAATTCTGATTGTGTATTTGTTCGCTTCCAAGCAGATCGTCAAGGCGTTTGTCTATTCCGGCATCAAATAACATTGCCAATATTAGGGGGATTGTTTCTATGTGGAAGAAAGCTTCTTCTGTCCTGCTCGCCACCACCATGCTGTCCGGGCTGCTTGCCGCCTGCTCCGGCGGGGAGTCGCCGAAGACAACCGATACGGGCTCATCCGCGGCTCCGGCGCCCTCCGGCCCGGCCGGCAAGGCGACCGTTCAATTCTGGCATTCGCTTGGCGGCAAGAACGGCGAGTATCTGGACGCGATGATCAAGCGCTTCAACGCCTCACAGGACAAGGTGGAAGTCGTCGGCACGTTCCAGGGCTCCTACGACGAGACAGTCACGAAGCTGCAGCAGGCCGTCGCGGCCAAGACGGGTCCGGACATCAGCATGCTCGAGCGCGCTTATATCCAGATGTTCGCCGATTCAGACGTCCTCGAGGACATGACGCCGTTCCTCAAGAAATCGAACATGAGCCAGGATGACTTAACCCCAGGGCTCATGGGCCATTCCGTTTTCGACAAGAAGCTGGTGTCGCTGCCGTTCAACCGGTCCACACCGATTCTGCACGTTAACAAGACGATGCTCGACGAGAAGGGCCTCGCTGTGCCGAAGACCTGGGAAGAGCTGAAGACTGTCGCCAATGCGCTTGTCATTAAGGAGAACAACGAGTTCAAGCGGTACGGCTATTCGATGCCTTACGATACGTGGTATCCAATCGCCATGATCTCCCAGGCCAAAGGCAAATTTTTCAACGACCAGGGGACGTCGATCGGCTTTGACAGCGCGCTCGGAACTAAGGTGTTCAAGTTCCTGAAGGATCAGCAAAACACCGGCGCGCTCTACTACCCGCCGCAGCAGGATTCAGGCAACATCGTCAACCAGATGTTCATCAGCGGCAAGATCGGCCTGATGTACCAATCGACGGGCGTAATCGGCAGCCTCAAGGACAACGTCAAGTTCGATTACGTAACGTCCTTCCTGCCGATGGATGCGGTCTATGCGACGCCGACAGGCGGAGCCAACCTGTCCCTGATGGCAGGCTCCAAGAACAAGGATGCGGCTTGGGAATTCCTCCGCTGGGCAATGATCGATCCGCAGGGCGGCCTCCAGTTCATTCTGGATTCGGGTTACCTGCCGTTCACCAAGAAGATGGTCGAGTCTCAGCAAATTAAGGACCTGTGGGCAAAAGAGCCGAACCGCAAGGTCGCTTACGACCAGCTGCAGTATGCGGTGGATACCAACAAGCATGTAGCCTGGCCGCAGGTGATGCAGGAGTTCTTCAAGGCGATCCAGGCGATCATGTACGACAACAAGGCGATCGAGCCGACACTGGATACGTTCAAAAAAGAAGCCGAGCGGCTGTTGAAAGGATAATCCTATGATCGAACAACTTTTGCAGCCAGCGGGCATTGTCGTTTCCGCGCATCGCGGGTATAAGGCCCGTTACCCGGAGAATACGCTGCTTGCCTTCCAGAAGGCGCTGGAGCTGGAGGTCGACATGATCGAATTCGACCTCCGGTTCTCCAAGGACGGGGAAGTCGTAGTCATTCACGACGAGACAGTGGACCGGACGACGGACGGAACCGGCAGAGTCAGCGATATGACGCTCGAGGAGCTCAAGCGGCTCGACGCGGGCGGCTGGTTCGGCAAACCGTTCGAAGGCCTCAAAATCCCGACACTCGCGGAGCTGTGCGAGCTGTTGAGCGGGTATCCCCGCATCCTGCTGAACGTCGAGATCAAGCCGGCGCCGGATGCCACCAGGGTGGCGGATGCCTCGATCGCCCTGCTTGGGGAGCACGGCCTGCTGCCGAACTGCGTCTTTACCTGCTTCGATGCCACGGTAAGCGCCTATTTGTTCGACACCTATGGCGTAAAGGTCCAGGGCTTTCCTGAGCATGTAATGTACAATTACGTGCCGGGTCCGGAAGGCACCCGCTCCAAGCTGTGGGCGGTCGCTGCAAGCATGAGCCTCCTCACCCCGCAGCTGGTGAAGGAGATTGAGGAGGCGGGCCTCCTCGCCTGGTGTTACTGTCCGGACCGCGACCAGCAGGTGCATTACGCGTTGGGATGCGGCGTCAAAGTCATGACCGTCAACGATCCGCTTCCCGCTATGCGGATCCGCAAGCAATTGAACCAATCCGTGGAGGTGTAAACCAATGCCAAACGCAACTCGGACTACTTCGTTCATCCGCAAGCATCTGGTCAAGCTCGTCGGTGGCCTCGCCATCCTAAGTCTCGTGCCCTTTGTTCCTCCGGCACCCGCCAGCGCGCAGCCGCCTGTTCTCAAATCCAAGATGTTCGTCCTTGACGAGCCCGCTAAGGAGCTCATCCGCGACAAGCCGCTGCATAACGGCACGGTCATGCAATCGTTCGCGTTCGACAATGCGAACGAGCGCATCTATATCGTGCAGCTGATGGCGGGCGGCCAGCAGCTGCCGGGCGAGGACGCTCCCGTGACAGGTGCTAACCGCGACAAGAACGGAGACCTGACTCTCACGCAGCTGGATATGAAGGGGAACGTGCTCGGCCACATGTTCCTCAAAGGCTTCGGCCATGGAGTTCAGATCGGAGCGGAGCCTGTTGGCGATCAGACGTATCTGTGGACCGAGACCGATTCGGTCACCGAAGGCAGCAGCGGCTGGGGGACTCAGCTGGCGCGCTTCCCGTTTGAGAACGGGAAGATTCTGACGCCGGCTTCGCCCGAGCTGGAGAAGCACCGGCTGATCGAGGGCGCGGACCGGACGACGGTCAATCTCGACGAGGCGCATGGCCTGCTGACGATGCGCTACCGCAAGAACGGCGCGTTCCACTTCGGCGTCTACGAGCTCGAGAAGGTCAAGCGGCGTGAATATACGCCGATCGCCGACGTAGCGCAGCCGCAGGTCGGCACCTTCCAGGGCTTTGCCTCGTACGGCGCTTATCTGTACCTGCTGGAGGGCAACTCCTATGGATCCGGCGGCTCGACCGCACCCGAAGGGAACACGTACATCACCGCCGTCGATTTGAATACGGGCGAGGTCAAAGACAAGCAGCTCATGTCGGCGGGACAGTCACTCAGCTTCCGGGAGCCGGAGGGACTGGGCATCCGGCTGCCGAAGAGCAACAATACGCATAAGGCTGAGCTGCATATGGGCTTTGCCTCCGATTTCACGCCGAACCGTCTGGCTAACCTGTATTATGTGGACCGCCTGCTTCCCATCCAGGCGATCGAGAAGTAACGCTTCGGTCTTCAGGGCCGCCGGTGTGCCGGCGGCTCTTTGGCTTGTCAGGGCGGCTGCCCTAGGCCCGAAGGACGAAGGATCGGCTGGCAACGGTGCCAAACCGGGACTTCGCTCCGAATCCTATAAAGGAGGCTGGAGAAGCTGAAAGAAGAAACGAAGGAGCAAAAAAACGGATGAACGAAACAGTGACGACTTTGACCGATGAACAAAAGGCGGCGTTGTCCGAATTTATTACGCTCGATTATGCGCAGCGGCTGCTCGACAACGACCTGGTCCTGACCAAGACCTCCCATTTTCCCGACCTATATGAGCTGCTAATCCAACAGGTTCAGGCTTACTTGGCCCGGGAGAAGGCGGCTATCGATCTTCAGCAGTGGGGGATCACCACCCCGGTCTGGAACGAAATCGGCGGCGGGAAGGTCATCTATCATTACCGGCTGCAGAATACGGAGAAGATGGTCGGGGTGAAGGAGCAGGTTGTCCGCGACGCCATCTCGCGCAAAATCGCCGTATGGCTGGGCAGCCCCGACCGGACGGAGGAATTGGAGGAGGAAGCTTGACCATCCTCGGAGACCGCCTGGCCGATTCCCCTACATAACTAGAACGATTCGCGAGCCGACCCGCACCGGGCCGGCTCGCGTGCTGTAGGTTCCGTTCTTCCAGACTGCTTCGCCGTCCTGCGGCGAAGCAGTCTTTTTTGTATGTCCCGTCTTTACAATCGTAAAATATTCTTGGTAATCGTAAGATTGCAATATTTTCGCTCCTTCCGTTTCGGATGACAATAAGGACAAGGCTTAGACTGATCTATTTTCGAACGGAAAGGAAGGCGCTTGCATGGACCTCGCATCCAAGACAAAGCCAGTACCAAAAAAGAAGCCGGCGCAGGGAAGGCGCGAGAAGTGGGGGAAATTCCGGAAAGAGTGGGACCTTTACCTGATGCTCGTCCCCGGCTTGCTCTTCCTCCTCATCTTCAAATACACGCCGATGTACGGACTTATTATCGCCTTTCAGGACTTCAGCATTTTCCGTGGCATTGGGGACAGCCCATGGGTCGGCCTGAAGCATTTTGAAAAGCTGCTGCACAACGACCAATTCTACAGCGTGCTGACGAATACGCTCGCCATTAGCGTATTTAAGCTCGTGTTCCTGTTCCCGGCGCCGATTCTCATCGCGGTGCTGCTGAACGAAGTGCGCAAGATGATGTTCAAGCGCGTCGTCCAGTCGGTCATCTACTTGCCCCACTTCATCTCGTGGGTTATCGTCAGCGGTCTGTTCATCAATCTGCTCTCGGTCAACGGGGGTCTCGTCAACGCCCTGATCGTCAAGCTCGGCGGCCAGCCGATCGCTTTCTTCATGGATCCGGGCATCTTCCGCTCCCTGCTCGTCACGACGGAGGGATGGAAGGAAGTCGGCTGGGGCACGATCGTCTACCTGGCGGCTATCTCCTCCATCGACCCGCAGCTGTATGAAGCGGCCAAGATGGACGGAGCGAACAAGTTCCAGCAAATTCGCTACGTGACCCTGCCCGGCATGGCATCGACGATCGTCCTGATGCTCATTCTTCGTCTCGGCAACATGCTCGAGGCGGGCACCGAGCAGATTCTCGTTATGTACAACCCGGTCGTCTACAACGTCGCAGACGTCATCGGCACTTATGTGTACCGCGTCGGTCTGGGCGCCTCGGACTACAGCTTCTCGACCGCCGTCGGCCTGTTTGAATCAGTCGTCGCGTTCATCCTGATCATCTCGGGCAACTGGCTTTGCAGAAAATATATGGGAAGGAGCATCTGGTAATGGCGCAAAATATGCTGTCGCGGCCGGCCGGCAAACGAGGGGCGATCAAGGAGTCGCTGGGCGAACGGATTTTTACCGTCTGCGTCTACATCCTCTTCACGCTGCTCGGCATCGCCACCCTGTTTCCTTTCCTGAACATCATCGCCAAATCACTCAGCAGCGAGGCCGCCGTCATCTCGGGCATGGTCACGCTGTACCCGATCGACTTCCAGATCGGCACCTACCAATGGGTGCTGGGGAATAAGCAGTTTTTGAACTCGTTCAAGATCACGGTTTTCATTACGGTCGTCGGCACCTTCTGCAGTCTGCTCATGACGGTGCTGTCCGCGTATCCTTTGTCCAAGACTTACTTGTCTGGACGCAAGTCCTTTCTCCTGATCTTTATCTTCACCATGCTGTTCAACGGTGGCCTCATCCCGACCTACCTGCTCATGCAAAAGCTTGGTCTTGTCAATACGGTCTGGTCACTATTCGTGCCGGGCATGATCAGCGTGTTCAATATGCTGATCGTCAAGAACTACTTTGAAGGACTGCCGGACAGCCTGGAGGAGTCCGCCAAGCTCGACGGCGCCAGCAATGTCCGCATTCTGTTCAGCATCATGCTGCCGCTGTCGATGCCGGTCATGGCGACCATCGGTTTGTTCTACGCGGTTACGCTCTGGAACAGCTACTTCAACGCTCTCGTGTACGTGACGGACCCGGCGCTCAAGCCGCTGCAGCTGTATCTTAAGGAGCTTATCGCCTCCACCAGCGAGGTCATGAAGCTGGCGGGCGAAATCGACATCAACAACGACCTGAACAAGGCGCCCGAGGCGGTGCAGGCCGCTTCGATCATTACGGCGACGGTGCCGATCCTGTGCGTGTACCCGTTCCTGCAAAAGCACTTCGTCAAAGGCGTACTCGTCGGCTCGGTCAAAGGCTGACCGGCGGATAGCAGCAAAGCCCTGGAGGGGGACTCGGATTTGAGTCCCTCTGCCGGGCTCTTTTCGCATTAAGCGCCGAACGTTCGACGAATGGAAACAGAATGACCTGCTCAGGTGTACGGTAGGTTTGCTACAATATAGGGGATTGCTGCTATACGCCTGCGGCAGCGGGCGGGCCTCTCCGTGGTCGAAAAGCGGCTGGAGAGCCCGGACTGGAGAACCGGCGGCTTAAGCCGGCCGTGCGCTGCATGGGGCTGGGCAAGGACAGAAGAGGTGAAGAGAATGATCAAAGTGATGCTGGTGGATGACGAAGAAATGACCCGCGACGGCCTGCGCGAATTCGTAGCCTGGCAGGAGCTCGGCTTTTCCGTCGTGGCGGAGGCCGCGGATGGCGTGCAGGGGCTCGAGAAGTTCCGAGAGGCGGGACCCGATCTCGTGCTGTGCGACGTCCGCATGCCGCGCATGGACGGACTCGAGATGGCGGAGAAGATCCGGCTGGAAGACGGCGACTGCAAGATCGTCTTCCTAAGCGGCTATTCGGATACGCCATATCTCAAGAAGGCGATTCAGCTCCACGCGGTGGATTATATAGAGAAGCCTGTTCAAATTCATGAGCTGGAGGAGCTGCTGGGACGACTGGCGGCAGAGTTCCGAGAAGCTGCACGCCAGCGCACCGAGGTGGAAGCGATGCAGCGAAAGCTGGACAGCGGCCGGCCAGAGCTCACCGGCCGCCTGGTAAAGCAGCTGCTTCGGCTCACGTCTCCCTCCGACCCGGATTGGCCGTCGGTGCGGGAGGAGATGCGCCTGTTCCGGCCTGATTTTCCCCTCGAGGGACTCTACGCGGCCTGCGCCTTCCTGGCCAAGGACGAAGCGGGCTGGGAGCAGTGGCGGGAGGAAGCGGAGCAGGCGGCGGAGGCGGCGGAGCTGCCGCTCTTGGCGGCCTTACTCGACGGCACGGGCGTTGCAATTGTCGCCGTTCCGTCGGAGCACAGCCTGGAAGGACTCGCCCTATGGCTGAACAAGCTGACCGGCAAAGGCCGTGGAGACGCGAGGCCGGAAGTGCGGCTCGTCGCGGGAGTCGGCGAGATCAGCCGTCATCCGGCGGCGGTGCATGCTTCTTATGAGCAGGCGTTGAAGGCGCTTCCGTTCCATTTCTATCGGGGCTGGAACACGGCGATCTGGTATCGCGAGCTCCCGCCGCAGGAGAAGACCGCGTCGCTGCAGCTGTTCGACAAGCAGGGCTATATCCGGTATGAGGAGGCTCTCCGGCGCAAGGATATCGGCGCAGCGATCGAACTGCTCGATCAGACGGTGAACGAGCTCCTGCTGTTTCCCGAGCGGAACATCGACGCGGTGCGCAAAAAGCTGTTCCGCTGGTACGTGGCGCTGACCAAGCTTTATCCGGAGGCGATGTGGGAATTCGAGAAGGACGAGCTCTGGTTCTCGGTGTTCCTGACGGGCGAGCTGTACACGATTCGCAGCTTCCTCATGCGCCGGCTGGAGATTGTCCGCGAAAGCGCCGAGCTGGGCGGACAGCCGACCGAGAAGTCGGTCATCCGCGAGGTGATCCGGTATATTCAGGAGCAGTACAACAACGATGTATCGATCGCGGCGATCGCCGGGCACGTCTATCTGACGCCGACCTACCTCTGCCTTCTGTTCAAAAAAGAGAAGGGCATCTCCATCAACGATTATATAACGCAATTCCGGATCGAACGAGCCAAGATGCTGCTTCGGGACCGCAGCCTGAAGCTGTATGAGATTTCCCGGTTCGTCGGTTACCAGGACGCGAATTATTTTGCCAAGGTGTTCCGCAAGCAGACCGGCATGAACCCGTCGGAGTACCGGGACACGATGGAAGAAGGGACGGGGTAGCGCATGAAGGCCTTCTTCCGGCCGGTGCAGAGATTTCTTGCCGATCTGCGTATCAAGTACAAGCTGCTGCTCTCGTTCGGGCTGCTCATCGCCGCGACTGTCGGCCTCATCTCCTATATCTCCTATCAAAAAACGGCGGGGCTCATCGAGGAGCAGGTCGTGGAATCGACCGGCAAGTCGTTCGAGCAGGCGAGCCAGTTCATCTCCTACAAGCTGGACAACGTCAAGGATGTCTCCAGCATGCTGTTCATGGACAAAACGCTGAACGAAATTCTGATTCGAGGCGAACAGAGCTATCCGCTCGGCGAGCAGATCGACGATTACTGGAAGCTGCAGGACATTATCCGCTCGGTCAGCAACAGCCGGGAGATTTACAGCACCCGGCTGTTCGTGCGGACACCCGCCATCTATTCCCGGGAAGACAGTACGTTCCTCGACATGAAGCCGGTTGTGGAAGAACGCTGGTACAAGGATATGCTGACCAACACGGACGGCATTTACTGCCAGGGCACATACGAGTACGACTATAAGGACAGCCGGGGCAAGCAGAGCATCCTTTCCTGCCTGCGCCCCCTGCTTGATAACGGCTATACGGGCAGCCCGATCGGCGTCGTCGCCATAGACGTGCTTGAGAGCTCGATCAGCGACATCATCCGGCAGACGAACATTACGCGCAACGGCCAAGTCTACCTGATCGACCGGGAAGGCACGATCATCTCGGGCCTTGATTCGTCGCGCATCGGCACCAAGCTGGACGCGCTGCCAGGGCAGTCGGGCTTGTTCAAGACCGACAAAGGGACGGAAACGGTCAAATGGGAGAACCACGCCTCCAAGCTGATCTACCGGCAGATTCAGGGGACGAACTGGAAGCTCGTCGCGCTCATTCCCGAGAAGGAGCTGACCGAGCCGAGCAGCATGCTGGCCAGCTACCAGATCGCGGTGCTGGCGATCGTCCTCCTGCTGGCGGCCGTTATTGCCGTCTGGCTGGCCGAGAATTTGACGCGCCGCATCCGCCTGCTCGTCTATCAGTTCGGCAAGATCGAGGTGGAGAAGTGGGACGTCCGGCAGCCGGTCGACAGCTCGGACGAGCTCGGCGTGCTGCAGTCCTCCTTCTACCGGATGAGCGATACGATGCAGCGCCTCATCAAGGAAAAGTACCAAGAGGAAGTGCTCAAGAAGAGCGCGGAGCTCAAGGCGCTGCAGGCGCAGATCAATCCGCATTTTCTGTATAACACGCTCGATATGATCCATTGGCTCGCTATGAAGCACCGGGCGCCGGAGATCAGCAGCGTGGTCGGCAGCCTCGCCAAATTTTTCCGCCTCAGCCTAAGCAAAGGGCGGGACATCATCACGATCGGCGAGGAGATCGAGCATGTGCGCACGTATCTGGAGATTCAGAACAAGCGGTTTGGCGGACGGATCCGTCATGAGGTGGATCTCGATCCCGGTCTTGAGCAGTACGCCACCGTCAAGATCGTTCTTCAGCCGATCGTCGAGAACTCGGTCCTCCACGGCATTCAGGAGCGGGAGGACAAGACCGGGACCATCCGGATCACCGGCCGGCTGGAGAACGGACGGATCGTGCTTGTCGTCGAGGACGACGGCGTCGGCATGACCCAGCAGCAGCTTGAGAGGCTGGCGGGTAAGGATCCGGACGGCGGCTACGGCATCCAGAACGTCATGGAGAAGATCAAGCTGTATTACGGCGAGGAGTACGGGCTTTCCTTTGCCAGCGAGCCGGGCCGGGGCACTCGCGTCACGGTGGTCTTCCCTGCGCTCCCTCCGGGGGAAGCTCCCGCATCCGGCGATGAGGACGGCCATGGAGAGGCCGGCGGCCGGCGCGAAGTGACTTAGGACAACAAAAGGAGCATCTTTCGACAAATACCGATCTCTTTATTCATGGTAACGTTAGCTCAAGGGAAAGCCTTTACACAATCACAACAAAGATGGGGGAAGCGACATGAAGAAGGGGATTACGGGAGCAGTCAGCTTATCGTTAGCGGTTACATTGATGGCCGGCTGCGGCGGCGGAAACGACTCGACGACAAGCGGCAAAGGAGAGGAAGGCGGGGCGAAGCCGGAGCTGCGCCAGCTCGGGTTCGCGCGGAACTTTGATCCGAACTCCGATCCGGTAGCGAAGTTTCTCGAAGAAAAGACAGGCTACAAAGTAAAGTACGAGACGCTTCCGCTTGAGAACGCGGACGACAAGCTCAACTTGCTGATGGCCAACAAGGAACCGTACGACATCCTCAAGCTGTCCGGCTCGCAGTACAACCGGCTGGCGGCGCAGGGCGCGCTCGAGCCGCTGGACGATCTGCTGAGCAAGTACGGCAAGACGCTGCTGAGCGTCAACGACAAGGAAACGTTCGAGAACGCGAAGGTAGACGGCAAAATCTACGGCATCCCGGAGAAGCATCCGCGCGCGTTCGTCGGCAGCTCGCTGGCCATCCGCCAGGACATCCTCGACGATCTCGGCATGAAGGTGCCGACGACGACCGACGAATTCTACAACCTGCTCAAGGCGATCAAAGAAAAGAAAAACATCATTCCGCTCACAGGCTTCAACGGCATCGTACCGGAAATCGCAGGCGCGTTCGGCATCCAGACCTCGTGGGAGGACCAGGCGGGCAAGCTGATCCACCGTCTCGAGGATCCGAACATGAAGGAATACCTCGCGTTCATGAACAAGCTCTACAGCGAGGGGCTCATCGACACGGAGTGGCCGGTCAACAAAGCCGCTACTATCCAGCAGAAGTTCACAAGCGGCAAAGCGGCCATGATGGAGTACGGCTGGGGCGTAGCGCCGGCAACGACCGAAGCGCTCCAGAAGACATTGCCGAACGCCAAAATTACCATCATTCCGGCGCTCAAGGGCAAGGATGGCAAGCAGAGCAACTGGCTCCAGGGCGGCGGCGTCAGCTGGTACATCGCCATTCCGAAGGCGTCCAAGCATAAGGAAGAAGCGATGAAGTATCTGGATCTGAAGGTACAGCCGGAAACGTTCAAAGAGCTTGCGATCGGGACCGAGGGCGTGGATTACAAAGTCGAGAACGGTCAGATGACGCCAATTCTGCCGGCCTTCAACACGGACCGCGGCCAGGCCGACTGGTTCATGACCAGTACCGATTCCAAAGCGTACGAAGAGCAGTGGCTCCTCCGCGTCCGCAAGGACAAGGTGCTGTACGAGGCGTTCGAGGAAATCCAGAAGCAGGCTCCGTACTCGGTGAAGGACCCGACTCTCCTCGCTCCTCCGCTGGCCGTCGTGGGCAACAACATGCAGAAGCTCAACAAGCTGGAGACCGACTACCTGATCAAGGTGATCGCCGGCGCCGAGAAGCTGACGGGCTACGACAACTTCGTCCAGCAGTGGAAATCGCAGGGCGGTACGGAAGTCATCCAGGCGCTGTCCGACTGGTACACCAAATCGAAGAAGTAAACAGCGATCCTAAGCCGGGGCACTTGCCCCGGCTTTTTCTTTGTGGACGGGGGATGTTTGCGGGGATTTATTGGGGGCCCCCACAAAGTAATAGGAATAAGCTACAGCGCTTCACTTCACTTTGTGGGGTTATATGGGGCCCCCGCAAAGTATTAGGAATAAGCTGCAGCGCTTCACTTCACTTTGTGGGGTTACTTCGGGGCCCCCGCAAAGTAATAGGAATAGGCTGCAGCACATCTCTTCACTTTGTGGGGAGATTTCGTAATATTTTCCCCCATATCGTAAGATCGTAGGCTTCCGCAGCGGCAGGCGACCCGGCACAATAAACCTATCACTTAGTTTTGCAGGGGGGAACGCCTTGCCAAGCCGTAGAGATGCACAAGCTGCTCATTTCCGATTCGACAAGAAGTACTTGGACAGGCCCTTGACGCTGGGCCGATTCGTGCTGGATCAGCTCCGAGACTGCTGCTTCCCGGGGGAGCTGCGCGGCGAGAAGGAAAAAGCCAGCCCGTATCGACTCCTCTATGTTCTGTCGGGAGAAGGCACACTGGAGATCGGCGAGCAGCGCCTCGCGATGAAGGAGCGGACATTCGCACTAGGCGGCCCGAAGGAAGACTGGCGCATCCGAAGCGAGGGACAGGAGCCGGTCCGTCTGCTTGTTGCCTCGTTCCGGCTGGCTCCGGAGGCGAAGCATGCCTATCCGGAGCTCGCGGATTGGAGTGCCGAGCCTGCCGGAAGAGACGACGCAGGCAATCTGGAAGCGTGCCTGCTAGAGCTGCTGGAGGAGGCGGGCCGGGAAGACCGGTACGCACGGGAATCGAGCGAGGCCTGCCTGAACCGTCTCACCGTGTTCCTTTGCCGCTACCGGCAGGCCTCAGGCGGCAGGCGGTCCGCTCAGCCCCCGCAGCCGGCGAAGGCGGTGCCGGAAGGAGGCAAGGCGGACCTTGTCTATGAGACAGTCCGCTACATCGACCGCCATCTTGTCCAAATCCGTGAGCTGGGTGAAATCGCCGACGCACTCGGTTACAGCTATTCCCGCCTGTCCCACGTGTTCCGGCTGGAGATGGGCGTCTCCCTGCAAACCTACTGGAACCGGAAGCGCATCATGCGTGCGATGACGCTACTGCAGGCTGGGGAGACGACGATCACCCGCATTGCGGAGACGCTGCAGTACCAATCCGTGCATTCGTTCAGCAAAGCCTTCAAAAAAACGGCTGGCCTCGCGCCGACGGAATACAAGGAGCTGTACGGGCGCGCCGGGGAGGACAGACAGGTTGTCCAGTCGTAGCCAGGCGTGCGGGGGGACGACTCTTTAGCGCAAGCACGACGTAGACAGGTGGCAGTAGCTGTGAGAAACTGGAAACAGAATAAGCGGCACGGGCCGCTGGACAGGCGGCGTGCCGCGTTTGGTAATCGTTTCCAAAGATTGAAGGTAGTGTGCCCGCAAGGCAGAGGCGTTAGAAGAAGGGGGCGGCACCGGTGAAGATAGCGTTGCTGCAAGGAAAGAACACAACAAGCCGGGTATTTCACCCGTCGCAGCTGGAGAGGCTGCAGCGGCTGGGAGCGGAGCTCGTCATCAATCCGCAGGAAGGCTGGATGACGGCCGAGCAGGTGGCCGATTATGTCGCGGGTGCGGACGTGCTCATTACGTCGTGGGGCTGCCCGCCGCTGGACGCGGCGCTGCTGAACCGGGCGCCCGGACTGCGGGCCGTCCTTCACGCGGCCGGGTCGGTCAAGCCAGTCGTCACGCCCGAGCTGTGGCGGCGGGGCATCCGGGTCAGCTCGGCGGCGGCCGAGCTGAGCAGAGGGGTTGGAGAGACGGCGCTTGGCCTGACCCTCGTCACGTTGAAAAACTTGTGGGAGGTGACCGTAGAGAGCAAGACAGGCGGCTGGTGGAACCGGCAAAGTGACGGCGTACGGAGCCGGATTCGCGAGATGTACGGCGTCACGATCGGCTGTATCGGCGCAGGACATGCCGGCCGGCGCTACATGAGCCTGCTGCAGCCGTTCCACGTCGAGGTGCTGCTCGCGGACCCGACGCTGACACCGGAGCAGGCGGAGCAGCTGGGAGGGCGGCTCGTCACCCTGGACGAGCTGCTGACCGCCTCGGACGTCGTGACCGTGCTGGCGCCCGAGCTGCCGTCCACCTACCACATGCTGAATGACCGCACGCTCGGGCTGATGAAGGACGATGCGATCCTGATCAATCTCGCGAGAGGCTCGCTCGTCGACGAGGAAGCGCTCGTGAAGCATCTGGAATGCGGGAGGCTGTTCGCCTGTCTCGATGTCACGGAACCTGAGCCACCGGCGCCGGACCATCCGTTCCGGACTTTGCCGAACGTTCTGCTGACCGGCCACATCGCCGGTGCCGTCAACAACGGCCTGTACGCGCTCGGCCATTTTGTGGTCGACGAGCTGCAGCGTCTCCTGAACGGCGAGCCTCTCGAGGGGGAAGTCCGGGAGGAGCAGCTTCACCTGATGGCCTAACCGGCCGTCCCGCTGGATGACGAACACCATTAATGCTAGGGAGAGGAAGCTACAAGATGAAGAATGCGATATTTGCAGCAGAGACACCCGACTACGCCTTGCTGGACGGGGCCGAGATCTATCCGCTCGCCGACCTGGAGACCGCGGAGCTGGACAGCTTCGAGTCCGTACTGGTCCTTGGCGCAGGCTCCGTAGAAAGTGATACCGAGCTGTCCAAGGACGTGCTCGCCAAGCTGTGGCGCTACGCGTTTGGCGGAGGCAAGCTGTACGCCGAACTGATCGCCGCCTTTGACTTTCCGTCCTCGCGGCTCTTTGGCTGGAAGCAGGATTTTCCGCGCAGCCGGCGGACGCTTGAAAAGCTTAGAGTGTCGGGCTTGGCCGCCCCACTTCCCGAAGGAGCGCTGCTCGAGTGGGAGGGCCCTCTGACGATCGGCTTCCCGCTCGAGACCGAGAGCCTGCTGACCTTCGGCTCGTTCCAGGAGACGCATACCGCGCCCTCCGCGGACCATTCGCATCCGGGCTTGTTCTACAGGCAGTTCGGGCAGGGCGTCGTCGCCTACTCGACCTTTGCGCTGTTCGCCTGCCGCAGCCGCGCGGCCCTGCGTCCTTATCGACTCTGGCGGGACGTCGTGTCCATGCTCACGGAGCGGACGGGGATTCCGCTTCGGATGTGGAGTCCCGTCATGGAGGCGAGCGGCGGAACGTCCGCGGACGAAGCCGTAAGACGGACGGCCAGCTGGTTCCGGGCATCGGGCATGCTGCCGGCGCCGGACGGCTCGGCGGGCGTCTACGAAAACATCCACTCCGTCACCGCCAAGCTGTCCAAAGACCGCCGGCCCGACTGCCATGCCCACACGGCGCTGTTCTTCCATCTGCTGGGCCGTTATACGGGTGAAGCGGAATGGACCGAGCTATCGCATAACCTGCTCCGGTATTTGCTGGATAACGGCTATCAGGACACCGATCCCGCTTCTCCGACGTACGGCTTCTTCAAATGGTACGAGTTCCCGGCCGACGGCCCCAATCAAATGTTCACCGACGACAATGCGTGGGTGGCGTTCGTGCTGCTCTACCTGTATCGCAAAACGGGCATCGAGGAGTACAAGACGCGTGGTCTTCTCACCGCCGAAGCGATGCTGGCTACCCAGAACGATCAGGGCCTGCGGGCGAACGTGCTGATGGCAGCCCAGCTCAAGGAGACGGGCCGGGACGGTGCCCGCGAGCTAGAGGCCAGCATGAACCCGCATTTCGAGAGTATCGCACACTCGGCCTTCCTGCAGGCCTATCTCGTCACCGGGGAACGCGCCTATCTGAACACGGCGCTCAAGGGCAGCTTGACACTGCTCGAGCGGTTCGACGAGCTCAAGTTCATGTACAGCCGCACGTCCGGCCTCAACCGGCTTATTCTGCCGCTCGGTTTCCTGGCCAAGCACGACGAGTCGGGGCGGATCGAGGCGGGCTTGGAGCGCGTCGTCGACTACCTGCTGGCGAACCGTCATGAGTCCGGAGGCATCGAGGAAGCAGACAATCCCGATCCGGCCCGGTTCGGGACGGAGGACACTGGTGTTTTCCTGTACAACGGGGAGGGAATCGGCGACCAGCTGTATACGAATAACTTCCTGCTAATGAACGCGTGGGAGGCATATAAGGCAACGGGCAGCGCCAAGCATCTCGATCTCTACAACGGACTGCGCGATTACATGTGCCGCATCCAGATCGCAAGCCGCGATCCCCGGTTCGACGGCGGCTGGATGCGCGCCTTCGATATGAAGCGCGGCGAGTATTTCGGCAACAACGGCGACACCGGCTGGGGCCCCTACTGCATGGAGAGCGGATGGACGAACGCGATCGCACCTGCGGGACTTCTGCTTGGCCTGCTGGGCGAATCGGTATTCGAATAGGAGACGGTTAGCGATGACAAACGAAACGGTTACGGCGACCTCCCGCCTGGAGCGGATGACGCTGGAAGAAAAGGTCGGGCAGGTATTCACCTTCTACAACACCGGAACGACTTATTCCGCCTTCACCAAAGAGATGATCGAGAGATGGAAGGTCGGGGGCATCTTCCTCGACATGGGAAGCCTCGAGAACCCCGAGCAGGTGCACCGGCTGACGACGGACCTGCAGCGGGCTTCGCTGACAGGCGGCAGCGGCTTGCCGCTGTTCATCTCTGCCGATTTTGTGGCAGGGGCCGGCTGCAAGCTGAGAGACGGAGGCGCCGTCCATTTCCCGAAGAACAAGGCTGTCGGCGTGGCGGCGGACGAAGCGCTCGCTTACGAATCGGGTAGGGTGACGGCTATGGAATCGCTCGCCATGGGTGTCAATTTCAACTACAGCCCGGTCATGGACATCAACAACAATCCGCGGAATCCGGTCATCGGCACCCATTCGTTCGGGGAGGACCGCGACCTGGTGGCTGCAATGGGATGCCAGGTGATCCGCGGGACCCAGGACAACGGCATGGTGGCGACGGCCAAGCATTTTCCGGGCCACGGCGACACCCAGGTCGATTCCCACTTCGACCTGCCGGTGCTGCCCTTCGACCGCGAGCGGCTGGACCGCTTCGAGCTGGCTCCGTTCCGCGCGGCGATCGCGGCGGGCGTCGATGCCGTCATGGTCGGCCATATCGCGGTGCCGGCGCTAGATCCGACGCTGCTCCCCGCCTCGTTGTCGTACGAGATGACGACCAAGCTGCTGCGCGAGGAGCTCGGGTTTGACGGCCTGATTGTCACGGACGGCCTGTCGATGAAGGGCGTGACGGCCAAGTTCACGCAGGCCGAGGCGTGCGTCATGGCGCTGCAGGCGGGAGCGGACATCCTGCTCGCCTTCGCCAAAACCGAGGCGGAGGCGGCTCCGATGGTGGAGGCCGTGCTGCGTGCCGTCGAGTCGGGCGAGCTGACAGAGGAGCGGCTCGACCGCTCCGTCCGCCTCATTCTTGAGAAAAAAGCCAAGTACGGCCTGCTGGCCGAGTCGTTCGACCCGCAGCCGTTCGAGGCCAACCGCCTGCAGCGCCCCGAAGCGCTGCGTGTCAGCGACGAGCTCGCCCGCAAGGCGGTCCGCTCCCGTCACGGCTTCTCCCCGCTCGGAACCGAGCGCGAGGGCTGGCACCTCATCTGGGACGCGCAGCTCGATCCATTCGCCCGCCGGGTGCGGGAAGCAGGAGCAGCGGATACCGAGCGGAAGCTCGCTTCCTATGAGGAGCTGGCGGCCGCTCTCGGGGAGATTCCGACGGATCGGCCCGTCCTGCTCGCGCTCACGCACAACAAGCCGATTCCGGACGAGACGCTGGAGCGGCTGAACCGGCTCGCGGCGGAGCGGGAAGGGGCGGTCAAGCTCATTCACTTCGGCTCGCCGTACGATCTCGATCAGCTGCCGCAGGTGCCCGCGCTCTCGCTGGCCGACCGGGCGCCGTCGCTCCAGCAGGCGGCGGCCGATTGTCTGCTCGGATAGAGAAGACCGCCGGGGCCTCTCCGGCAACCAATACGTCAATCGAAGGGAGATCCAACATGAACAAGGAATTGCAAGCAGATGTTGCCATTATCGGCGGAGGTACGGGGGGCTGCGCCGCTGCGCTCGCCGCGGCTCGGATGGGCAAAACCGTCCTTATGACGGAGGAGACGGACTGGATCGGCGGCCAGCTGACCAGCCAGGCGGTGCCGCCGGACGAGCACCATTGGATCGAGAAGTTCGGGAGTACCGCGAGCTACCGCGAATTCCGGACCCGCGTTCGGGACTATTACAAGCAGAATTTCCCGGTCACGCCGGAAGCGCGGGCCAAGATTAACTTCAATCCGGGCAATGCCAACGTAAGCCGGATCGCGCATGAGCCCCGTGCCGCTCTGGCCGTGCTGAACGACATGCTGGCTCCTTACGTGCACAGCGGACGCATCCGCATTCTGCTGAACTGCAAGGTGGAGCAAGCCGAGACCGACGGCGACCGGGTGTCCGCAGTGACGGTCCGGGAGCGGGAAACTGGGGATTCGTTCGTCCTGACAGCTCCGTATTTCCTGGATGCGACGGAGGAAGGCGACGTGCTGCCGCTAGCCGGCATCGAGTACGTCACCGGCTCCGAATCTGTCGCCCAGACCGGCGAGCCACATGCACTCCCCGGTGAAGCCGACCCGACGGACATGCAGGCGATTACGTGGTGCTTCGCGGTGGACCATCTCGAAGGAGAGGACTTCACGATCGCGAAGCCTGAGCAGTACGACTTCTGGCGCGGGTACCGGGCCGACTTCTGGCCGGACATGCAGCTCAGCTGGAGCGGACTCGTGCCCCATACACTCGAGCACGCCAAATACTGCTTTTTCCCGGACGGCAAGAAGTTCTCGCTCTGGAACTACCGCCGGATTATCGACCGCACGAACTTTGCGGAAGGGACGTTCGCAAGCGACGCAACGATCGTCAACTGGCCGCAGAACGATTACTGGCTCGGACCGATCATCGATGTGACTCCCGAGGAGCGGGCGAAGCATCTGGAGGGGGCCCGCCAACTGAGCCTGTCTCTGCTCTACTGGATGCAGACCGAGGCTCCTCGCCCGGACGGCAAGATCGGCTATCCGGGACTGCGCCTGCGCGGCGACATCGTCGGAACGAACGACGGTCTCGCCAAGAGCGTCTATATCCGGGAATCCCGCCGCATCCAGGCGGAGCTTACCGTTGTAGAGCAGCATCTCAGTCCCAAGCTGAGAGACGGCCAAGGCTCGGTCGTCTATCCCGATTCGGTCGGCATCGGCTGGTATGGGATCGACCTGCATCCGAGCACCGGGCTGCGCACGTATATCGACGTCCCAAGTCTGCCGTTCCATATCCCGCTCGGCAGCCTGATTCCGGTACGCAGCGAGAATCTTCTGCCGGCGTGCAAAAACATCGGTACGACGCATATTACGAACGGCTGCTACCGGCTGCACCCGGTCGAATGGAACATCGGAGAAGCGGCCGGAGCACTTGCCGCGTTCTGTCTCGACCACGGCTTCTCGCCGCGCGAAGTCCGTAACGATCCGGACAAGCTCAAGGCGTTCCAGGACACGATTACCAAAGCCGGCGTGGAGATCGCCTGGCCGAAAGTCCACTAGGCTTACAATAACCTGTCGGGCCTGTTCCAATGGAACGTCCTCTCACCTCTCGCAGCGCGTCCTTTGGGGCGCGCTGCTTTGCTTTTCGCTTGACGCTGCTCCTGTGACGCAAAGTACGGCGCAATCGCTCGGACGCTCCTGCTCTTCAGCCCCAAAGGTCATTTTCAGCCGAAAAGCCTGCTCTTGTGCATTCGTTTTGTCGAATAGCTTTTCTTTTTCTTCCATCATTCGGTATAGTAGTAGTGATTTGGACGGGAGGAATGAACCGAGCATGGCAGTTTGGCAATTTTTGTCGATTCTGTTTACGGGCATCAACTTGTTGCTGGCGGTGGCGATCGTATTCCTCGAGCGCCGCAACGTCGGCATGACCTGGGCTTGGCTCATGGTGCTGTTGTTCTTGCCCGGCGTGGGCTTTCTCCTCTACCTGCTGCTCGGCCAGAACCTGAGCAGACGCAAGCTGTACAAAATCAAGGAAGAGGACAAGAAGAAGCTCGATACCATCATCAACAAGCAGCGGATGCTGTTCAAGCGGGAGGCGCTTGCTTACGACGACCCGATGCTGCAGGATTATCACGATCTCATCTATATGAATCTGATGAGCGGGTACGCTCTGTACTCGCAAAACAACCAGGTCGAGATTTTCACGGACGGGGTGAGCAAGTTCGACGCGCTCTTCCGGGATATCGAAGCGGCCAAGGAGCATATCCACCTCGAATACTATATCGTGCAGAACGACAACCTTGGCCGCCGGGTGATTGAGGCGCTGACACGGAAGGCGGAGGAAGGCGTGCAGGTCCGTTTCCTCTACGACGACATCGGCAGCACGCTTCCGCGCCATTTCTTCCGCGAGCTCATCCGGGCGGGGGGCAAGGTCGCGGCCTTCTTCCCCTCGCGGATCCCGTATCTCAATATCCGGGTCAATTACCGGAATCACCGGAAGATCGCCGTCATCGACGGCGCCGTCGCGTATATCGGCGGGTTCAACATCGGCGACGAATACCTTGGCCGCAATCCCCGGTTCGGGGAATGGCGGGACACGCATCTGCGCATCCGGGGAGACGCCGCGCTGCAGCTGCAGGCGCATTTCTTGATGGACTGGAACCTCGCTTATCCGCTCAAAATCCCGGATTCGGCGACGGGCTATTTCCCTGCCGCACCTCTGCCTCGCCGGGGCAAGGTCGGCATGCAGATCGTCTCGAGCGGGCCGGACAATACGATGGAGCAGATCAAGCATGCTTACATAAAAATGATCCACGAAGCGAAGTCGACGATCTACATCCAAACGCCGTATTTCATCCCCGACGAGAGCGTTCTGACGGCACTCAAGGTGGCGGTGCTGTCCGGTGTGGACGTGCGCATCATGATACCGGCCAAGCCCGATCACAAGATGGTGTATTGGGCGTCTTATTCGTATCTCGGCGACCTGCTTGAGGTCGGCATGAAATGCTATCTGTATGAGAAGGGCTTCCTTCACGCCAAAACGGTCGTAATCGACGGCAAGGTCGGCTCGGTCGGGACGGCCAACATGGACAACCGCAGTTTCAAGCTGAATTTCGAAACGACCGCGCTGCTGTACGACACGGAGACCGTCTCCCGCCTCGAGCGCATTTTCGAGGACGATGCGGAGTACTGCCGAGTGCTGACCTACGAGGAATACCGGAACCGGCCGACGCTCCACAAGATCCGGGAGTCGTGCACCCGGCTGCTATCTCCGATTCTCTGACCGCAAGCTTTCAGCAAACGTTCAGCGGACGTTCATGGGCTTTTCAGCTGGGACTCATCTTGGCTTCAGATTGGCGGGGTACACTTCCTGTGTAACCAAAATTTTCCCCGTGAGGTGGAGCAAATGAATAAGATAGCGACCAGCAAGATGGTAAAAGGAACGTTGGCGGCAGCCATTCTGCTTGGCGGCGGCATTGCCGGCCTGGTGCAAAGCCACGCCTATGCGGCCGATACGTCAACGCAGCAGCAGACGGACAAGGCGGCCGACCGGGGAGGCAAGGGTTTCGGCAAAGGCATGCGCGGCGAAGCCGGCTTCTTCAAGGGAGGCGACGTGCTGGAGCAGACAGCGTCTCTGCTCGGCATCGACAAAGAGGCGCTCTTCACGGAGCTGAAGGCGGGCAAGACGCTGGCCCAGATCGCCCAGGATAAGGCCGGCTGGTCGGAGGACGTCTATCTCGAGAAGCTGACCGCTGCCGTGAAGCAGACGATCGCCGACGCCGTGACCGCGGGCAAGCTGACGCAGGAGCAGGCGGACAAGCAAACCTCCGGACTCGCCGACCGCCTCAAGCAGCAGATCGAGCAGACCGGACAGCCGGGAGGCCGGGGACCCGGTCACGGCAAGGGCGGCTTCGGTCGCGAGGGCTTCGGCCCCGGTCGCGGCCTTGGCAACGAGCAGGTCACTTCGATTCTAGGCATCACCCAGGACGAGCTGATGACGGCCCTTAGTGGAGGCAAGTCGATCGCGGAGATCGCGGCGGACAAAGGCATCACCGAGGAGCAGCTGATCGCCAAGATCAAGGACGGCATGACGGACCAGCTGAAGCAGTTCGTTGAGCGGAAAGGCGGTCCGCGGAAGGACAAGCAAGCGCCCGGAACTGACGCTGCGGCCGGTACGACTGCTTCCTAAGCCAGGAGAGTTCTGCAGGAAGCCGGTTTCCCCATGGGGGAAGCCGGCTTTTTTTGGCGTGTCTTGAGAAGAGGTGACACCTGTCATATGAAGCTCATGACAGTCGTGGCTACAGGCGGCGCCGGCGGGCCGGTAAGATAGAAGCATGAGATCGCCGGCTGGGCCGTAAGGCGAAACGTCCGGAAGACGGCCGAAGCCAGTCGACGCGAAGGAGTGAAAGAGGATGACAGCAGCCATTCAGCTGGAGCAGGTAACGAAGGTCTATAAAGGAAAAACGGCGGTCGATCGTTTGTCGCTCACGATCGAGCGCGGAAGCGTGGTGGCGCTGCTCGGCCCGAACGGCGCCGGCAAGACGACGACCGTCTCGCTTATGCTGGGCCTGCAGCAGCCGACAAGCGGGCAGGCGCGGCTATTGGGGAGCGATCCGCGGGACCGCGGCGTTCGCGACCGGATCGGAGCGATGCTGCAGGAGGTCAGCGTGATCGACAACCTGACGGTGGAGGAGACGATCGGGCTGTTCCGCAGCTACTACCGGAGGCCGCTGCCGCTCGACCGGCTGCTCCGCATGGCAGGACTAGAGGAGAGCCGGCGCAAGTTCGCCTCCTCGCTGTCGGGAGGCCAGAAACGCCGCCTGGGCTTTGCCCTCGCCGCAGCGGGCGATCCGGATGTGCTGTTCCTCGATGAGCCGACCGTTGGGATGGACGTCGAAGCCCGACGGCTGTTCTGGGCAAGCATCCGGGAGATGGCGGGACAGGGACGCACGATCGTGCTGACGACGCATTACTTGGAGGAGGCCGATCAGACGGCGGATCGGGTGATCGTTATGAGACAGGGGAGCATTCTTGCCGACGGCACTCCGGAGTCGATCAAAGCCGCGGCCGCCCGCCGCACGCTTGCCTTTACGGCGGCGCCGGGCTTGACGAGCGAGCGGCTCCTCACGTATCCGGGCGTAACGGATGTCGAGTGGAAAGGACACCGGGTCAGAATCGCCTGCCGGGATACCGACCGGCTGCTGTTCGCCCTTCTGAAGGGGAACGAACGAATGAAGGATATCGAAATCACCGCCGGCGGTCTGGAAGACGCGTTCGAGACGCTGCTGCGCGAAGCCAATTGAGAGAGAGGGGAATCCCATGAAACATACTTCAATACCGGCGACCATCGCCCAATGCAAAGCCGAGATTTTGCGGACCGCCCGCAACAAACGCTTCGTTTTCTTCTCCATCCTGCTGCCCGTCGGCTTCTTCTTCCTCTTCACGAGCACGATGGACAGCAGCATGACCATCGGCAATGCCGATTGGGGAGCCTACTATTTGATGTCGATGACGGCCTACGGCGTCATAGGCGCGAGCCTGACCTCCTTCGCACAGCGAATCGCCAAGGAGCGCGCCGAAGGATGGGTGAAGCTAGTTCGATTGACGCCTCTCCCCTCGTGGTCCTACGTCTTTTCCAAGATGGCGGCTCAAGGTGTGATCAACCTGTTTATTATTGTAGTCATGTTCCTGATCGGAGGCATCGGCAGAAGCATCAGTCTCCCTTTGTCGGTTTGGCTTTTGAGCGGATTGTGGCTGTGGGCGGGCGGATTTTCGTTCATGGCGCTCGGCACCCTGCTGGGCTCGCTGCGCAACCAGGATTTGACGCAAGTGCTTAGCTTGATTGTCTACATGGGCTTGTCCATTCTCGGCGGCTTATGGATGCCGACCGCCACGTTCCCGGATTTCATGAAGACCGTCGCCGCCTACACGCCGACCTTCCGGCTGGGAGAAGGGGCATGGAATCTGGTAGGCGGAGGAGCTATCAGTCTGACCGGAGTTTTGATTCTCGCTGCGTATGTCACCGTATTTATGGTACTATCCTCTTATATTCTCAAAAAACAGGAAGCGGTGTAGCATGCGGCTTACGGCCAAACGCCCCCCCGTGGGGCCCCCTTTTTCCTTCTCGCTAATTTGGCTGATCTATCTGATCTTTCCTCTGTATGGGATATTAGAGCTGCCGCCCGTCCCGATGACGGGGAGCCTCCTGCTGCTCGCGGTCTTCGTCGGCTTATACCTGCACAGCTTTCGCTTCAAGCAGTACCGGTTTGCCTTCGTGCTGGGACAGATTGCGATCGTAGGGATCTTCTGCTTCTGGCACGGGGACGGGTTTATGTACCTGGCGTTCTATCCGTCACCGGTGATTGCCTTTCTGAAATCAAGACGACAGACGGGGATCGCTGTTGGCTTCATGATCCTCCTCTTTGTCGCGGTCGGCTGGCGGTTCGAGCTGTTCCTGCACAAGGTGGAGCTGCTCCAGTTTCTCCCGGCTCTGCTCATTATGATCATCATGCCGATCGCTCTGAGGATGGGAAGAAAGTCGGAGGAGCTGAAGAAGCAGCTGCACCTGGCCAACGAGGAAATTGCCCGGCTGTCCAAGCAGGAGGAGAGGCAGCGCATCTCGCGCGATCTGCACGATACGCTCGGCCACACGCTGTCACTTATTACGCTCAAAAGCGAGCTGGCCGAGAAGCTGATCGCCAAGAGTCCCGAGTCGGCCATTCAGGAGGTGCGGGACATTCAGAACACATCCCGCGCGGCGCTCAACCAGGTGAGAGAGCTCGTCACCGGGATGAATCTGGTCACGGTCAAGGAGGAGCTGATCCAAGCCAAGCAGCTCGCGGCAGCGGCTGGGATGCTGCTGGAAGCGCACGGGGTGGATACGGAGACGAATGCGGAGGAAATCGGTTCCCCGCTGGCGGATAACATTCTCGGTATGTGCTTGCGCGAGGCGGTGACGAACGCGATCAAATACAGCCGGGCGAGCGTTCTGCGGATTACGTGCGAGCAGCAGGCGGATCGCCTGCTGCTGTCGGTCGCCGACAACGGAATCGGCTTTGAGCCGAAGCAGCAAGGAAAGCCGGGAGACGGAAACGGCATTCGAGGGATGAAGGAACGGCTGCGGCTGGTAGAAGGAACGCTGGAGATGGACACCGGCGCCGGACGAGGAACCCGGCTGACGTTTACCGTGCCGAGAGTCGTCAAAACCGCCAATGGAAAGGAAAGATACGCATGAAGGTGATCATTGCGGAGGACCAGGCGATGCTTCGCGGCGCCTTAAGCGCGCTGCTCAATCTGGAGGAGGATATCGAGGTGATCGGGCAGGCGGAGAACGGCGAGCAGGCGCTTGCGCTGATTGAGACGCTGGAGCCGGATCTGTGCCTGCTCGATATCGAAATGCCCGGCATGAGCGGTCTTGAGTTGGCGGAGCGGCTCCAGGCGGAGGGCCGCCAGGCAGGAGTCGTCATCCTGACAACCTTTTCGCGTTCCGGCTACTTCCAGCGGGCACTCAGGGCAGGCGCACGCGGCTTCCTGCTTAAGGATTCTCCCGTGGACGAGCTGGCCGCGGCGCTGCGCAAGGTGCATGCCGGGGGCAAGGCCGTTAGCCCTGAGCTGGCGCTGTCGTTCTGGGAGACGGAGAATCCGCTGACGGAGCGGGAGCGGGAGGTGCTGCGGCTGGCGGCCGAGGGATGGTCGGCGAGAGAGATCGCCGGGCAGCTCTATCTCTCCTCCGGCACGGTGCGCAATTATTTGTCCGAGGCGATCCAGAAGCTGGAGGCGAAGAACCGGATAGAGGCGATCGCCATCGCGGAGCGAAACGGATGGCTGGAGTAAGCGGGGCGGCCCTTCGGTTGCAGCCGGATCACGAAGGCGAGCCTGAGGACGCGAACTGCTGGATGAATCCCGGCAGAACGCAGTCGTGAATGCCATAAGGCACGCGCAAGGCTCGTCGAGCCCGCCGAGGGCAGCGCTGGGGTACCTTTGACAATTTGTAGTGAAAATTTTCACAATTAACTACGAATGATGCGACCCCAATAGGACCCTTTCATGGAAGAAACGGAGTGAGGAGCCGAGAACTCTCCTCGCGCCGGCGGCCAGCCGGAAGAGGGCAGCGCAGCGGAAGTAAGGGATAGGAGTGAAAGGCCGCTCGCCGGCTAGTCCATCCCCGTTTGAACTGCGTACATCGGGAATCAGAGAGAACTCGTTTCCTCGCATAACAAATGACCCGGCAGCACCTCTTAAGAGGCGCTGCCGGGTTTTCTTTGAGGACGGCGGGGCAAGGCCGGAACGGTTAGGGTGTGGCTGCTCGCATGGCGCCCGCCGTTACAACGCCCTGCCGCCGGAAGCTGCCGAGGGAGCGGCGGTCTCCCGGCGGCTGCGGAAGGCGAAGCCGAGCAGGCCGAACAGGAGAAAAGCGCCGCCAAGCGCGTAGAACATCGCGCCAAGCGAGAGCACCTGCATCCCGAAGCCGCCAAGATTGGGGCCGGCCATCGAGCCGAAGCTGTAATTGAGCGAGGCGAGGACGTTGGCGGCGGGGAGAAGGCTCCTCGGCAGCAGATCGGCCAGAAACGCAAGGCCGAGAGAAAAGAAGGAGCCGACGAGCCCTCCGGCGAACGCGAGCAGGAACAGGATGACGTACACCCTGTCGCCTGCGAGCGGGACAGCCAGGAACGCCGCCCCGCCGCATAGTGCTGCCGTGATCAGCACCGGCTTGCGCCCGAACCGGTCACTGAGCATGCCGAGCGGCAGCTGCAGCACGAGCGAGCCGAGACCGACCGCCGGCAGCAGGATGGACACCCAGCTCTCGGTCAGGCCCGTCCGCAGGCCGTACACCGGGAAGTTGGCGTTCATGGTCGCCTCCATATAGCCGTACAGGAACGAAGGCAGCAGCGCGAACCAGGCGAGGCGAACGGAGCGCCTGTATCGGTTGCCCGGGGGAGCGCTTCGTGCCCCGGTCTCCTTCGCCGAAGCTGCCGCAGACTCGTCCTGCGCGGCGCCGCGTTCTGCGGCAGCCGAGCCTTCTTCCGCGGCGGGCTTCTCGTTCGGCAGCCGCATTACGAGAAGCAGCGAGAGCAGGAACGAGGCGGCGATGAAGGCGAACGGCACCCATTCGCCGTAAGCAAGCAGGTTGATGCCGACCGGCCCGATGCTGAAGCCGATTGCGTACGACATGCCGTACAAGGCGATATTGCGTCCGCGGCTCGCGGGTGAGCTGCTGGAGATGACCCACAACTGGGTCGAGTAGTGCAGCGAGCTTTCGCCGAAGCCGATGATGAAGCGGAGCGCGACCCAAATCCACAGATTCGGAAATAGGGGGAACAGCACGGAGGCGGTCAGGACGATTACCATGCCTCCGAGAATCATCGTACGGTAACCGAAACGGGCAAGCGGTTTTTCCACGAACAGCATGGAAACGAAGACGCCGACATACATCGTAGCGGCGTGCAGGCCGTTCATGCCCGAGGAAAGGCCTTGCTGCTCCAAAAGTACCGTGAGCAGCGGCAGCAGCAGACCCTGACTGAACCCGGTAAGAACGACGGCGACGATCAGAATGGGGAAGAAGCTAGTGGGGCGGAGAGGTCCGCCCGCGGATATGGATGTCATGACTATCCCTCATTTATCTAGTAAGCTGGCGGCTTTGCCGGTCCAATGATTCATCGTAACACAGCCGGTGGAGATGCGGCAATCCTCTCATTGTTTCCTCCTGCGAGCTCGTTTCGATGACGGGGTGCAGGGTTCCGTCCAGGCGCGGTTCCGTCTTGCCGCCATGCAGCCATTCATCCCGCCAACCCGGCCAGGCGGCTATTATTCCATATAGGCAATTGCTAGGGATTGCCATATAATGATAGCAGCATGGATGGCAAGCAAGGATGCCATCCGATGACAATCGGTGGTGACGGACCATGCACGGAGGAGGAATGGCGCATGCGGTTCCGGCAGGGGAATCCCGAGGATTTTCTACGGCTGGACTGGGCTTGGCCTAGAGCGCACAGCCGCACGCAGCGGCTGTTCACAGAGCGGATGGAGGCAGGGACACAGGAGCTGTGGGTATGCGAGCGGGGCGCTTGTCTAGTGGGCGAACTGCATATTGTCTGGCAGGCGGATGATCCGGAGGAGGCCGACGGCTCCAAGCGGGCTTATCTTTGCGCGTTCCGTGTGCAACCGGAGCATCAGGGTAACGGGATAGGCGGCGGACTGATGAGACGGGCGCTCGTCCGGATCCGGGAGAAGGGCTTCCGGGAAGCGACCATTGGTGTGGAGGAGCGGGAGCCCGGGCTCCAAAATGTATATGCAAGCTGGGGGTTCTCGACGTGGATCAAGACCTGTTCGATCGATCCTCATTGTTTGGATGATTGGGGCTTACCTAGGGCATCGGCTCCGTACCGTCTTCTGCTGCAAACGCTGCCAGAGATAGAGGAAGAGGAGCAGGACCCGGACGAAGCGGTTTCTTCTCCCCCTTCCGCAAGAAAGAAGGGAGAGCAATGACTGGCGCGGTGATCAGACGCTATCGGCAGGAGGAGCTGCAGCAGCTGATTCGTTTGGCAGGGGCTTCTCGGGAAGGCAGTTCTCCGTTCGGAGATACCCGCGACCACAGTGGTTTGCTCGCCTACGTCGTCACGGACGACTCCTTCGAGATTTTCGTGGCGGAGGTGGGAGGCCGGCAGGCGGGCTTCGGCGTTCTGAGGAAGAATGGCGAGCCTGGTGCTGCGGGAGGAAGCGGAATGATCTACGATGTGTTCGTCGCTCCTGCGGCGCGGGGCAGTGGAGTGGGGACGGCGCTGCTTAAATACATGATGGAGGAATCGGCGAAATCCGGTTACCGCACCGTGCGCTTGATGGTGAACGCAGACAATGCAGCAGCCATCGCCTTGTACCGGAAGCTCGGCTTCCAGATACGCCGGTTGGAGATGGCGTACGAATCGGGACACACGGAGCTGTAGAGGATTTTGAGCAAAAAAGGGGGAAAGGCCGAATGAAGCTGGCGATTCTGACGGATATTCACGGGAATGCACCGGCCCTAAAGGCCGTTCTTCGCGCGCTCGACGAGAGGGGAGACGTGGAAGAGATTTATTCCCTCGGGGATCAGATCGGCATCGGGCCTCACACGAACGAAGTGCTGGAGGAGCTGTTTGCCCGGCCTCGCGTGAAGCTGCTGGCCGGCAATCACGAGGAGGCTGTTCTGCATCTGCTGGACGGCAAGGGAGTGCTGCGAGGCCACGAGCAGGCGCTGGAGCACCATACCTGGGTGGTAGAACGGCTCGACCGCCGATTCGCCGACAGGCTCCAGGACCTGCCCCGCTCCCGGGAAGCGGAGCTCGGGAACAGCCGGATGCTGCTGCTTCATTATCATCTGACCCCGGAGGGGTTAGCGTCCATCGATCCCGAGCCCAGCGGGGAGAAGCTGGACCGCCGCTATGCGGGGACGCCGTACGGTCTGGTGGCGTTCGGACATCATCATCCGGTGCACTGGTTCGAGACGGCGCACCGGCTTTATGTCAATCCCGGTGCACTTGGCTGCCATACCCGGCCGACGGCTCGGTACGCGATCGTCGAGGCGGGACCGGACGGCCGGTGGAGGGCGGAGCTCCATGAGGAGCCCTACGACAAGTCCCTCCTCGTGAAGGCCTATGAGGAAGCGGGAGTGCCGGATAGGGACTTCCTGCTGAAGGCTTTTCACGGTGTCGGCTGAGGGGAAGCGTACTTTTTGCCGAAAGTAACGGAAGCAAAAGCGATTTGATAATGCAGGGGGAGAACTATGGACAAGGCCGTACAGTATAAGTCGGATGACCGGGAGCTGGGGACAGCCGCTTTTTTGGCGCTCGTTCAGCAGGTTTGGCCGGGCACCTACAGTGCCGAACGGACCCGCGCAGCTCTAGCCCGCACCTTGAATGTGACGGCTTGGGACGGAGACTGTCTTGTAGGCTGCGTCCGTCTGCTGACGGACGGGTATTTGTTCGGCACCGTGACGGAGATTCTGGTGCTCCCCGAGTACCGCAGGAGAGGAGTCGGCTCGAAGCTGATGGAGCTCGCGTGGGAAGCATCGCCTACATCCCTTTTTCTCGGCGCGCAGCCAGGGAAGGAGCCTTTCTTCGAGCAGCTGGGGTATCAGCCATCGCTTGCCTCGTACCACAGGAAAAAACCGAGACAAAAATAAGGCAATGTAAGAGGCAGGACGAAAGGGAGGGAACGAGATGCTGGCGCAGGCGATCGTTATCAATGAGCGGGAAGAGATCCTGATGGTCCGGCAATACGTCGAGCGGGGAGACGTCGTCTGGAACTTCCCTGGGGGCGGTGCTGAGGAGGGAGAATCGCCCGAAGAAGCCTGCCTGCGAGAGGTGAGAGAGGAAACCGGCTACGAGGTCGAGTTGGTCGAGCTTGTGGATGATGCGCAGGACAAGTTCACATTCTTGGCGAAAGTGAAGGGAGGCGAGCTGCAATGCGATCGCACGCTCGCCTGCAATGCCGATCTGCTGGAGGCAAGATGGATAGACAGCACCTGCGACGCTTATTTTGACGCCGTGACAAGGCCGCTCCGCGACCGGGTGCTGGAAGGAGCCTCGGCTACGGATTCCGGCGGACGCCAGGTTGGGTAATCATATAAAAAGCAAGACGGAGGCCGCAGGGTGCGGCCTTCCGCTGCGGCCGGCCGCGCCGGCTCCAGCCGAAAGGAGACACCATGAAGGCCCTTATTCTAGCCGCCGGCTATGCGACCCGGCTGTATCCGCTCACTCTCCATACCCCCAAGGCACTGCTGCCGATCCGACAGGGTGTGACGATCCTTGATACAATTGTGGACAAGCTGGAGGCGCTGGAGGAGATCTCCGAGGTCTGCGTAATCAGCAATCACCGCTACATTCACGCGTTCGAGGGCTGGCTTCGTGCACGCAGGCCGGGCAAGACGATCCGTTTGATCGATGACGGCTCCGAGGCGGAAGAAGACAAGCGAGGCGCGATAGGGGATCTGCAGCTGGCGATTGAGCAGATGGGAGTCGGGGACGAACTGCTTGTCGTCGCCGGGGACAATCTGTTCACGTTCGGGCTGCAGGATTACGTTGCTTATTTTCATGCTGCCGGCACCGACTGCATCCTCGTCCGAGAGGTGGAGGACGCCGAGGAGCTCAAGCGGATCGGAGTGGCGGAGCTGGATGAAGACGGCCGCGTGCTCTCCTTCGAGGAGAAGCCGGAGCGGCCGCGCTCGCGCTTCGGCGTTTATGCGCTCTATTTGTACCGGAGGGAGACACTGCCGCTGGTCGCGGATTATCTGAAAGAAGGCAACAATCCGGACGCCCCCAGCCATTTTCCGGAATGGCTGTACAAGCGCCGGGAACTTAGAGCGTATCTCGCCCAGGGCGCCGTCTACGATATCGGGACGCCGGAGGCATACCGGCATGTGAGCCGGCTGGCTGCGGAGGGATTGCTTTGAGCGGGCAGGCCAACAGGCCGGGCAGCCAGAACGACAGAAGAAATGAGGGACATGGGAATGATCGTGCTGCTTATCGTGATTGTAACGGTCGGGATGGCCGGAATCATCGGAAATCAATATGCTGCTCTGCGGAGGCTGGAAGCTATCGAGAAGACGCTGCAGGACATGCAAACCAAAAAGGAGACCTAGCACTTGCAAGAACCAACCAAACCGGAGGGGGTTCCGGGACAGCCCCCGCTGCGTATAGAGAATGTGAGCCGGGAGACTGAGGCCCAGGTGAGAGCGCTCGTGCTGGCCGGGCTGGAGGAGCGCTTCGGCTGGCTGGACTCGACGCTGAATCCGGACCTCGAGCAGCTGACGGAGACCTACCGGAGCCAGGGGGCTATCTTTCTCGTCGGGCTCCTGGAGGACAGGGCGGTCTGCTGCGGGGCGTACGTTCCGCTGGAGCAGGGAACCGGCCGGATTGTCCGGATGTCCGTCCATCGGCCGTATCGACGGCTGGGCTATGCGGGACGCATTCTTGCCGCTCTGGAGCAGACGGCAGCCGCCCGCGGCTGCCGGCGCCTCGAGCTGAAGACGCTGGCGCATTGGAGCGATGCGGTCGGATTTTATAAGAAGCATGGATATGTGTGCGAGCACGAGTCCGGCGGCAAGCTCACGATGAGCAAGCCGGTGGAGCCGGACAGTCTAGAATAGGAGGCGACCGATATGGATGCCAAGCAACTGGCGGCGGAACGGGCGGTGGAGCTGGTGAGAGACGGGATGAAGGTCGGCCTCGGCACCGGATCGACCGCTTCCAAGGCGATCCGCGGCATAGCGGAGAAGGTGAGGCAGGGTCTGCGTATCCGGGCTGCCGCAAGCTCAGTGGCGAGCGAGAAGCTCGCTACAGAGCTCGGCATTCCGCTCATGACGCAGGAAGAGCTGGAGCCGCTGGATCTGACGATCGACGGGGCGGACGAAGTGGACAGCCAGCTGAATTTGATCAAAGGCGGCGGCGGAGCGCTGCTGCGTGAGAAGCTGCTGGCGGCTAACAGCAGCCGGTTCGTCGTCATCGTAGATGATTCCAAGCTGACAGGAACGCTGGGACGGTTTCCGCTTGCGGTGGAGGTGATTCCATTCGCCGTGCGGTTGACGATGGCGAGACTGGCGGAACTAGGCTGCCGGCCCGTCCTGCGCCAGAAGGAAGACGGATCTCCGTTCCTCACCGACAACGGCAACTGGATCGCCGACTGCCGGTTCGGCCCGATCCCCGATCCGGGGGAGCTCGCCGTGAGGCTGAGCACGATCCCCGGCGTTGCCGAGCACGGTTTGTTCGTCCAGATGGCGGCTTCCGTCATTGCCGCCTCTCCCGACGGGACGATCCGTGTGCTCGGCGAGCCGCTGACCGGCGGTTAGCGCATATTCTCTTCTTGCCGCTGCTCCTCCTGCTCGGCTAGCGGAAGCAGAATAGTGAATTCCGTTCCCATATGCTCGGTGCTCCGGACGGAGACGCTGCCGTTCATGGACCGGATCAGCTTATAGGAAAAAGTGAGTCCGAGCCCGGTCCCCGTCGCTTTGGTGGAGTAATAGATGGACCCCAGCCTCTTCAGCTGATCGGGGCTCATTCCTCTGCCATTGTCCTCGATAGACAGCCTCGCGACGCCCTGCTCGGCCTGCAGACTTACGCGAACCCAGCCCTTGGACGAATCGACGCACGCCTCGACCGCATTCTTGATAAAGTTGACGAGCATCTGCTTGACCTCGGTCGCATTGCCGGCGACGGGTACGGGCTCGTGCGGCGGAGCGGACAGCAGACTTACCTTATGCATCGTCGCATACGGTGTCATCACATCCATCACCGCCAGCAATTCGCTGCCGAAATCCAGCATCTTGCGGTGGGGCGTGAGCGGCTTGGACATGGACAGGTACTCGGATAGGATCTGTTCGGTCCGCTGAATCTCCTCGATGCTGATTCCGATGAAGCGGTCGAGCTTCTCGGGCGACGCGCGGTTTTCCCGAATGAGCTTCAGGAACCCAAGCACCGTGGTCAGCGGGTTGCGCACTTCATGGACGAGAGACGCGGCTACGTGACCGATCGCCTCCAGTTTTTCGCTCTGCTGGTACTTCAGGTACAGTTCCTTGTCCGCTGCGGATTTGTGGAACAGCGTAATGAGGAGCCAAGAGCCCATCGTGTTGATCACAGGGAGAAAGAAGAGATGATACGCCAGATTCGTCACGACGTATTCGGGAAGCATGACGTACAGAATGAGAATCGGGATGGCAGAGAAGGAAAGACCGGCTAGAAACGTCACTGCGAATTTGTGCCGGGTCCGTGCATAGAGCACGGACAAATACCAAGAGAGCGGGAACGTGACGGCCAGAATCAGCAAGGCGGAGACGGTGCCCGGCCCTCCTAGGTAGAGGCGCAGCAGCAGCACCTCTAGCAGCAGGAACAGGCCGGTCGGCAGCCCTCCGAACACAAGGCCGAAAAAAAGAATGACGTATCGAACGTCGAAAATGATGCCGTGCCGGACGCTCGAGGCGAACAGCATGGAGAGAAGCAAACAGACGGCGCTTACGAGCAGAATGAAGGTGCGGGAATAGTTGGTGTTTCGATCGCGGTAGTAGACGCCGTACGTGACGAACGGCATCAGGGCAAAGAACAGCTGGAGCAGGACTTCCTTTACCTGATTCAATAGCGGTTCACCCTCTGTAATAGGTTAACGTGACATAGACAACAATTCGACAGTCCTTGCAAAAATCCTTGAGCCGCCAGCCGCTTTTGGAAAAAAGTGACGGGGGGACGAATCGCCATGGGGAAAGGGCCGTTGTTCCTTAACAAGGGTCCGCGGGGAGCGGGAGGCATTCCTGCGCGCCATGCATTGCCGGAGTGCGATTGTAAAGCCGTAAAACCATCCCCCGTCCCTGGGAGTGTCTGGTAAGATAAAGGAAAACCGCCTTGACGGCAGACGGCCGTTTCTATAGAAGGGCATGCAAAGAAAGGCAACTCGACAACGGAGGAACCCGCCATGCAGGAAGGACTTACCTTAAGCAAGCTGCAGCAGTATATCAAAGAGACCGATCACGATCCGGACCACAAGCACCGGTATTTCTTGAAGCTGGTGGAGGAAGTGGGGGAGCTGTCCGAGGTTATCCGCAAGGACAGCCGGATGAAGGAAACCGGCACTATCAAAGGGACGATCGAGGAAGAACTGTACGATGTGCTCTATTACGTCGCCGCTCTGGCGAACGTTTACGAGATCGAGCTTGAGGACTGCTTCGTCCACAAGGAAAAGATCAACCGGGTCAAATGGGGGAAGGCCGGACAGCCGGAAAGAAGGCAGGAACGCGGTCAAGCCGAGGCGGGCATGTAAGCTCCTAACCGGCAGCAGGGGGAAAAACCCAAAAAAAAAGCCCTAGTTCGGGCTTTTCTGGCTGCGGTCGTAGGGCTGCTGCTGGTTCCAGTCATCCTCCGCTTCCGGTTCGATATCGATGCCGCGCTTAATTTTATCCTCCTGCTCGGGGGCGTTATGTTCCTTGTCAGGATGATTGCGTACGTCCTGGCTCTTTTCGTTCGGCGTATCGTTCGGCATAGCGCTTCTCCTCCTTCGGCTTTTCGTATTCCTTACCCAATGCCGGGAGGACGCAAACAAATCAGGACGGGACGTGCCTATGAAGGGGGCGGCGGGGGGACTCACGAAAGGAGGAAGCTTCATGAAGCTGGTTCTTGCAACGGAGGATGAGCGCGCTTATAGGACGAGGACGGAGGAGCTGGACTGGGACGATCCGGACATCCGGGACCTTGCGGCCCGGCTCGAACGGGTGGCAGCGGATGAAACCCCTATATCCGGCGTGCCTATCATTTCGTCCGTGACGAGGTTTCCCATTCCTGGGATATCCAGAGCCGGCGTGTGACGCGTACGGCCTCCGAGGTGCTGCGGCACCGCGAGGGAATATGCTACGCCAAGTCGAATCTGCTTGCGGCGCTGCTTCGGGCGTCCGGAATTCCGGCCGGCTTTTGTTACCAGCGGCTGACGATCGGAGAGACGCCGGAGACCGGATACTGCATCCACGCGTTGAATGCCGTATACGTGCCCGAGGCCGGCCGGTGGGTGCGCCTGGACGCGCGCGGCAACAAGCCCGGCGTAGCGGCCGAATTTTCCCTCGGCGAGGAGCGGCTTGCTTTTCCGGTACGGGAAGAGCTGGAGGAACAGGACTACCCGGTCATCTACCCCGTGCCGAACCGGCGAACGATGGAGACGCTGCGGAACGCCTCGGACGGAATCTTCATGTATCTGCACGAGCTTCCGCAGGAGCTGTAACGGGCAGAGGGAGACAGGCCGTATGCTAGCAGAAAGGAGGAGATCGAATGGGTTCCCGGATGATGCATCTCAGTATCGCCGCGCAGCTGCTCAGCCGGCTGCCACATATGGACGAGTGTCTGCTGCTCGGCGGCATCGCTCCCGACGCCAACCAGTACATCGGTATCCCCAAGGGGGCTACCCATTATTACGACCGGACGGAGACCGGGCTGATTTACGTCAATGCCGAGCGGTTTTATGCCGAACACCGCCAGTGGATGAAGGAGCCGTTCCTCATTGGGTACTATTCCCACCTCCTCTCCGATCAGATCTGGCTGGACGACTTTTACTACCGGAAGATCAAGTGGCTCCCGCCGGCCCGGAAGAAAGAAGCGCAGCAGCGCAATTACCGCGACTTCGGCCGTCTGAACGGAAGGCTGGCGGAAGCGTACGGGCTCGCCTACCGTTACCTCGAACCGCCCGAGGGCGGATTCGGCGAGCTGACCGCAGAAGCTCTGCAACGCCTGCAGCTTGAGCTGCGGGACGATTTTATCGCGGATCCAGCCAAACGGAACGAGGAGCTGGAGCTCCACACGTTCGAGGAGGTCAAGGCCTATGTGGACCGCTGCGTTGCCTTCTGCCTGCAAGCGCTCCGAGAGAAAGGAGTCGTGCCGGAGTGCGAACCTCATTAGGAGGAGGAAGCCTAACTCGATAAGCGTTGCTTAATCGACAGGGGCAGCTCCTTCTATTTTTTTGTGTCTCCCTGAGAAATTGGAACCGGAACGGGGTCTTATGCGGCCCTCGTTTTTTGTTTGGAGATGGCGGTAGGAACCGGTTCATGGACTGGATGGCAGGCAAGGAAAGCACCATAAACCATTTGGTTCGTCGGCAATTCCTCGTTGGCATGCGGACGTGCATGCCGCGCAACAAGGTATTCGCCCGCTATTTGGCGGACGAGGAGCTGCGGAAGGTTGCTTGTCCGACGCTGGTGCTGGCCGGGAGACCAGGACGTACAGTATGATCCTGCTGCGGCTCTGGAACGCGCTCGCCGGCTGCTCCCCAATGTGCGCACGGAGCTCATCGCCGGTGCTGGCCACGGGCTTCCGCTTGAGCTGCCGGGCCGCTTCGCCCGGCTGGTCAAGGCTTTCCTGCAAGAGAGCGAAACAGAATAACAGACGGAAATGGGAAGGAAATGGGAAGGAACTGGGGAATCCAGTTTCCTCCTCATTTTTCAAATAAAGCGTTTAAAGAAAATCTATTCAGAACGGGCAAGGTCTATTATAATAAGAGAAATCCCTAAAGGAAGAAAGGGAGGGAGAGGCGACTGGAACACCAACTTGATGCGAGCATTCGCCAGATAATGGAGAAGCACCGGGTTGCCGGCTTGGCTGCCGCGGTCGTACGCGACGGCGAGAGGATCTGGAGCGGCGGCTTCGGCTTCGCCAATCTGGAGCGGCGCATCCCCGTAACGCCTCGCACCCGCTTTCGAATCGCCTCGATCTCCAAGACGGTAACGGGAACGGCTATTATGCAGTTAGCCGATCAGGGGCTCTGTTCCATAGACGCGGATGTAAGCGATTACTTGGGCTTCCCGCTGCGGCATCCCGCCTTTCCGTCCATCCCGGTCACCATGCGGCAGCTGATGACCCATACGTCCGGGCTGCAGGACGAATACGTTCCGTTCGCCGTCGATGCCCGCAGCGAGAATCCGCCGAGGCTGGCGATCACCGATTTGCTGCTGCCGGGCGGCTCTTATTACACCGAGCGACTCTGGGGGGAGCACCCGCCGGGCGACCCCGCCGGCTTCTTCTATTCCAACACCGGCGCGCTCATTCTCGCGACCGTCGTAGAGAAGCTAAGCGGCGAGAGATTCGACCGCTACTGCCGGACGCATCTCTTCGATCCCCTCGGCATGAGGGAGACCAGCTTCCGCCTGCACGACCTATCGGATCCGCGGTCGCTGGCTGTCCTCTACGAATATTCAGCAGAGGACGGCTCCTACACCCCAGCGATGGATGATTACGGCGATACTTTGCCGGCAGAGCCCGATTATGACGGGTATGTGCCTGGCGTCAATGGCGCGCTGTTCGGCCCGCAGGGAGGCCTGCGAACATCGGCGGAGGATCTGAGCCGCTACCTGATCGCCCATATGGACGGCGAACTGGACGGGCAGCGCCTGCTCCGCCCGGAGACGGCCGCACTCATGCAGTCCCCCCATTGGTCGGGGAACGAGAGGGAAGGGTTTTTCCGGCAGTCCGGCCTATCCTTCCAGCTGACAGCGGATCTAATCCCCGGCCGGACCATGATCGGTCACGCTGGTGATGCCTACGGACTGCTCAGCGCTCTGTTTTTTGACCGCGACGTTCGTTGGGGCTTTGTCGTCTTGACGAACGGTTCGTGTAAGGTTAAGGGACATCACGTCTTTTATCCGGTGGAGGAAGAGACAGCGAACGTATTGTTTGCTTCGTTTTCGGGTGCATCCGCTCTTCCGCGCCATTCTCTATTTACAAAACGGTTGTAATGTTGTTAGAATAGTTAACATACCAGGCGGCCGACTGCTGGCCAGAGGTCGTCGGAAGTATCCCTTCCGCCATCCCTCCCGCCGGAACGGCGCTGCCGCCAAGGAGAGACGTTCGATGTACGACAAAGACACCGTTTATGTAGTCGGCGACGCGCAAACCTCCGTCAACAATCCGATTACCCAGCAGTACAGCGCTTTCTTCGTTTCCATGGTGGTCGATACGACCAACCACAAGATCGTGGATGCCGGCTGCTCGGCCACGATTCCGCTCACCTCCAACTTCGTCCGCTCGCTCTTGATCGGACACAGCATGTTGGAGCTCGAGCCTGTCGCGGACGACATCCGCCGTAGGTACCACGGCTCGTCCCAAAAGGCATTGATCGTCGCCTTCAAGGACGCCCAAAAAAAATACAAACTTGCCCTTGCCGGCAGGGAGGACCCGGAAATTGCCGTCTCCCGCCAGGGCTAAGCCGCTTTATTAACCCGTATGGAAGCATACCTCGTTGATAAAATCCGGCAGACGACACAGCGAACCGCGATAAGCCGTTCCTTGCCGTTTGCCGGATTTTTGCATTTCACCCAACCTGGCCACGCAGCCTATCAGCAGAAGGAGAGGAACCCGTCTATGAAATTGTACATTTCGATCGATATGGAAGGCATTACTGGCCTGGTCGACGCGACGTTCGTCGATTCCAGCAAGTACAACTACACCCGGGGACAGCGCATCATGACCGCAGAAGCCAACCACGTTATTGAAACCGCTTTTGCGAGCGGCTGCCGCGAGGTGGTCGTGAACGACAGTCATTCCAAGATGAACAATCTGCTCATCGAGGAGCTGCATCCGGAGACGCAGCTCATTTCGGGGGACGTCAAGCCCTTCTCGATGGTTCAGGGGCTCGATGCGAGCTTCGCCGGGGCCGCCTTCCTAGGCTACCATACCCGGGCGGCGCGCAAAGGTGTCATGAGCCATACGATGATCTTCGGCGTCCGGAATATGTATATTGGGGATCACGCAATCGGCGAAATGGGCTTCAACGCCTACGTGGCCGGGCACTACGGCGTCCCGGTGCTGCTCGTCGCGGGAGACGACGAGACCGCACAGGAGGCCGAAGAGCTCATTCCCGGCGTCACGACGGCGATCGTCAAGAAGCGGATCTCCCGCACGTCGGCTCTCTGCCTCACGCCCGAGAAGAGCGGGCAGCTCCTCCGGGAGAAGGCTGCGGCCGCCATCGCCTCACGGGACCGCGTCAAGCCGCTGACGCCGCCGGAGCGCCCGGTGCTGTCCATCGAATTCGCCAACTACGGCCAAGCGGAATGGGCCCATCTGATGCCGGGCACGACGATCGACGAGCAGTCGCCGATCGTCACGTTCCAGGCCAAAGACGTTCTGGAAGCTTACCAGGCGATGCTCGTCATGACCGAGCTTGCGATGCGCACCTCATTTTGCTAAAAAGCGGGTGATTCTGTGGGTTCCTACATCTTAAGACGGTTCGTCTCCATGCTGATCACCCTCTGGCTGATCGTGACCATTACCTTCTTCCTCATGCACTCGGTTCCGGGCTCTCCGTTCGACCGGGACGGCAAGGAGGCGAACGCGACTGTCATTCAGAATATGATGGAGCATTACGGTCTCGACAAGCCGGTGGCGGTGCAATATCTGATGTATCTCAAATCGCTCGTCACGCTCGATCTAGGCCCTTCGATCGCGCATTATCCGGACAGCGTCAATAGCATGATCGACCGGGGCTTCCCCGTCTCGCTGTCACTCGGCATGATCGCGCTCGTCTTCGCCATCATCTGCGGGATCGCGCTCGGCACCGTCGCGGCGCTTCGCCAGAACGGCCTGCTCGATTCCTTCGCCATGATCTTCGCCGTCATCGGCATCACGGTGCCGAACTTCGTCGTCGCGACGATGCTGATCAAGTACGTCGCGGTCGAGTGGAAGCTGCTCCCCGTGGCGACGTGGGGGACATGGAAACACATGATCCTGCCGGCGCTTGCCCTCTCGACAGGCCCTCTCGCCATCATCGCGCGGCTGACCCGGGCCAATATGGTTGAGGTGCTCACCCAGGATTATATCGAGACGGCCCGGGCCAAAGGCCTCGCTCCGGCCACGATCGTGTTCAAGCACGCACTGCGCAACGCCGTCCTACCGGTCGTTACTCTGCTCGGCGCACTCATCGCTAACATTCTGACCGGCAGCTTCGTCATCGAGAAGATCTTTGCGATTCCAGGAATGGGCAAGTACTTCGTCGACGGCATCAACAACCGCGACTATGCGGTCATCATGGGCACGACCGTGTTCTACAGTGCGCTCCTGATCATCATGATGTTCCTCGTCGACATCGCATACGGCTTGATCGATCCGAGAATCAAGCTGCATAAGAAAGGGGCGTAGCGCCATGCAAGTACCCGATCATCTCTTCGTCCCGATGCCCAAGCAGGCAGGAAACGCCGAGGCGATCGTCCGGCCTCGCCAGACGTTCTGGCAGGCCGCTTGGCACAACCTGACGAAGAACAAGCTGGCGATGCTCGGTCTGATTATCATCGTCCTGCTGGCGCTTCTCGCGACCTTCGGCCCTTACCTGACGGACCAGAGCTATACGAAGCAGGACCTGCTGCATGCTAACGAAAAGCCGTCGTCCGTTCATTGGTTCGGCACCGACGAGCTGGGCCGCGACGTCTATGCCCGGATTCTGTACGGCGCCCGCATCTCGCTGTTCATCGGCCTGATGGCTGCGCTGATCGACTTTGTGATCGGTATCATCTACGGGGGCATCTCCGGCTACTTCGGCGGCCGTGTCGACAACGTGATGATGCGGATCGTCGACATTCTGTACGGCATTCCGTATCTGCTCGTCGTCATTCTGCTCATGGTGGTAATGGGACCGGGGCTGCTCACGATTATCGTGGCCCTCAGCGCCACCGGCTGGATCGGGATGGCCCGGATGGTGCGGGGTCAGGTGCTGCAGCTCAAATCGTCGGAATATGTGCTCGCCTCCCGGACGCTCGGCGCGCGGCCGGCTCATATCATCCGCCGTCATCTGCTCCCGAACGCGCTAGGCGTCATCATCGTACAGGTGACGTTCTCGGTGCCGTCCGCTATCTTCGCGGAGGCGTTCCTCAGCTTCCTCGGTCTCGGCATCCAGCCTCCCCGGGCCAGCTGGGGAGTGATGGCCAACGACGGACTGCCGACGATCCTGTCCGGGCATTGGTGGCGGCTGTTCTACCCGGCCTTCTTCATTTCGCTGACAATGCTGGCGTTCAACATGCTCGGCGACGGCCTGCAGAATACGTTCAACCCGAAGCAGAGGAGGTAACCCATGAACCAACCCAAGAACGACACCAAAGCCGGTCAGCCTTTGCTTGAGGTAAAGGATCTGCATGTCACCTTCACGACGTTCGGAGGAGAGGTCAAGGCGGTGCGGGGCGTGGACCTCACGCTGCGCGCCGGCGAGACGCTCGCGATCGTGGGCGAATCGGGCTGCGGCAAGAGCGTAACTGCGCGCAGCCTCATGCGGCTGCTCCCTGAGCGCACCGCCCGGATCACTTCCGGAAGCATCAAGCTGAAGGGCCGGGAGCTGACCGGCCTGTCCGAAAAGCAGCTGCGGCAACTGCGCGGCTCCGAGATCTCGATGATCTTCCAGGATGCGATGACCGCGCTCAATCCGACGATTACGATCGGAGAGCAGATTATCGAGGGCATTCTGCGCCACCAGAAGGTCAGCCGGACCGAAGCGCGGCGGCAGGCGGTGGAGATGCTCGAGCTGGTCGGCATCTCTCACCCGCAAACCCGACTGAAGCAGTATTTGCACGAATTCAGCGGCGGCATGCGCCAGCGCATCATGATCGCCATCGCCCTCGTGTGCAAGCCGTCGGTGCTGATCGCCGACGAGCCGACGACCGCGCTCGACGTGACGATTCAGGCGCAGATTCTCGAGCTGTTCCAGATGCTGCAGGAGCGGACGGGGGTGTCGATCATCATCATCACCCACGATCTGGGCGTCGTCGCCAAGATCGCCGACCGCGTGAACGTCATGTATGCGGGCAGGGTAGTGGAGTCGGGTCCGGTAGGCGAAGTGTTTCACCGCCCGCAGCATCCGTACACCCTCGGCCTCCTCGCCTCCATGCCGCGGCTCGATTCCGACCGGACGATTCCGCTTCGTCCGATTCCCGGCACGCCGCCGGATCTGTTTGCTCCGCCTCCGGGCTGCGCCTTCGCCGCCCGCTGCAGCCGGGCGATGGCCGTCTGCGGCACATATCCGCCCGAACGGACAGAGCCGTCGCCGGGACATACGGTCACCTGCTGGCTGCAGGACCCTCGGGCGCAGGCCGTCCGTCCGGAATCGCAGCCGGTGGGCACCGCGGGGCGTCCGGCGATCTGACGGCGCCCGAGCCGCAAACCGGCATCTTCGTAATAGGCAACGGAACGGCGGCCGCCGGGGAACCGGCGTCCCGCCGCCCGACCCTATAGAGCCGCCGGGGAGGGGCTGGATAACAGAGCCTCTGCCCAGGCGGACCCAGCTTCACGGTCTCGATGCGATTGGCAGCCTCATCTCATGAACGAAGGGGAGATCCAAATGAAGAAAGTATCAGCGGTGCTCATCAGCTGTGCGCTTGTCTTCGGTACGGCGCTTGCCGGCTGCGGCAAGGACGACAATCCGGGCTCGACCGCGGGGACAAGCCCGGGCAGCGAGACCAAAGCGAAGATTCTGCTCTACAACAATCTCAAGGAGCCGACCTCGCTCGATCCGCCCATCGGCTTCGATATGGCGTCCTACGACATTCTGAACAACGCGATGGAGGGGCTGACGCGTCTCGGCAAGAACCAGACGCCGGAGCCTGCGGTCGCCAAGGAATGGAAGATGTCGCCCGACGGCAAGACGTACACGTTCACCCTGCGGGATACCAAATGGTCGAACGGCGATCCGGTGAAGGCGAGCGATTTTGAATTCGCCTGGAAGCGGATGCTCGATCCGAAGCTGGCGTCCCCGGCCGCGCCTCTCGCGTATATTTTCGAAGGGGCCGAAGCGTACAACTCCGGCAAAGGGTCGGCTGACGACGTCAAGATCAAGGCTACGGACGACAAGACGCTGGAGGTCAAACTCGCCCAGCCGTCCCCCTGGCTGATCAGCATGGTTGCGAACCCGGCCTTCTTCCCGGTTCACAAGGCAACCGTGGAAAAGAACCCCAAATGGGCAGGCGAAGCCGCTACCATCATGAGCAACGGGCCGTTCAAGATTACGGAGTGGAAGCACGACTCCGAGCTCAAAATGGTGAAGAACGAGAACTACTGGGATGCGGGGGCCGTCAAGCTGACCGGCGTCACCTTCAAGATGGTGAACGACTCCAACACCGAATACCAGCTGTTCCAGTCCGGCGAGCTGCACACGTCGGCCGTTCCGTCCGACATGAGCGACAAGTTGTTCGCGGAGAACAAGGTCAAGGTCGAGGACTCGGCGGGCACCTACTTCTACCGGTTTAACACAACGATGAAGCCGTTCGACAACGTGAACATCCGTAAGGCGTTCGCCATGGCCGTGGACCGGCAGAAGATCGTCGATCTCGTCACGAAGCAGAAACAGAAGCCGGCGGAAGGCTTCGTCTCCTTCGGTCTGAAGGAGCCATCCGGCAACGACTTCCGCAAGGCTGGAGGCACGCTCGTCAAATTCGACGCAGCCGAAGCGAAGAAGCTTCTTGAGAAAGGGATGGCCGAGGCGGGCTACAAAACGCTGCCGGAGGTCACGCTGACCTATAACACGAACGATCTGCACCAAAAGATCGCCCAGACGCTGCAGGCGATGTTCAAGGAGAACCTCGGCGTCGACATCAAGCTGGCCAACAAGGAGAGCAAGGTGCTGACGGATGAGCAGAAGAAGCTCCAGCTGCAGCTGTCGCGTTCCTCGTTCCTGCCCGATTTTGCTGACCCGATCAACTTCCTGGACGGCTACCAGACCGGCAATCCGATGAACCGGACCGGCTGGAGCAATGCGCAGTATGACAAGCTGATCAAGGACGCCTACAGCGAGCCGGACGACACGAAGCGCTTCAAGCTGATGCATGACGCCGAGAAGCTGCTGATGGACGAAATGCCGATTCTGCCGCTCTACTTCTACAGCTCCGCTTATCTGCAGAGCGACAAGGTGGATGGCATCGTTCGGCACGCTTACGGCTATATCGACTTCAAATGGGCGGACCTCAAATAAGCTGTTGTTAGCAGGGGGAGCATCCGCTACCGGATGCCCCCTTTTTGCTTGGAGGCTCGGCCTTCCGCTGGACCGGCTGTCCCTCTCGCAACCGTACGCATCGGCAGAAACGTGGTATCGCCAGAAACCTGGCCAGAGCGGCTGCTTCCGTCATTGTGCCGGTTGGTGCGTCCGCGTGGATTGCATTCCCCGGACAGGCATACGCGAGCAGGAGCGAGCATCAGCTAGTAGGAAGTAGAGATCAGCTAGTAGGAAGATGAGCAGAGAAGAAAGGAGGCTGGAACTATGCGCGACACTGTGAAGCCGCGGGCGCTGCGTCCGGGAGACTGCGTAGGGATTACCGCCCCTGCGAGCTGCGGAGAGCTGGAGCAGGCGAAGAAAGCAGCCGTTCATCTGGAACGGCTAGGCCTGACCGTCCGGTTCGGCGCGACGCTGTCCAAGCAATACGGCTACCTGGCTGGAACGGATGAAGAGCGCGCAGCGGAGCTGAACGCCATGTTCGCCGATCCCGGCATTCAGGGCATCGTCTGCGCGCGCGGCGGCTACGGCACCGCCCGCATGGCGGAGCTGCTTGATTACGACACGATTGCGGCGAATCCCAAAGTGTTCTGGGGCTACAGCGATATTACGTTTTTGCATGCGGCGATTGGCGGCCGCACGGGACTGGTTACGTTTCACGGCCCGATGCTCGTCTGTCTGGCCAAAGAGGACGTCCACCCGCTTACCGTCCGGAGCCTGGAGATGATGATGGGGCAAGACGTTCGCCTGCCGGAGACGCTGCAGCTGCAAACGTTGGTGGAGGGGGAGGCGGCCGGTCCGATTATCGGGGGCAACCTAACGCTCCTGGCAAGCAGCATCGGCACACCGTTCGAGGTGGATACCGCAGGCAAGCTCCTGCTGATCGAAGAGATCGAGGAGGAGCCGTACCGGATTGACCGGATGCTGAACCAGCTTCGCATGGCGGGCAAGCTGGACGCCGCGGCGGGTATCCTGATCGGCGATTTTACGGATTGCGAGCCGCAGAAGCGGAAGCCGTCGTTCGATTGGCAGGAGGTCGTGCGCCAATATGTCGTGCCGGCTGGACGGCCGGCCGTCATGGGGCTGCCGATCGGCCACGGATCGCCGCACATCGCGGTGCCGCTTGGCGTCCCCGCCCGCCTCAAGACGGCAGAGAATACGCTGGAGCTGTTGGAATCCGCCCTGGCGGACTAAGGAGGACATCGTCCATGGTCATACAGAAAGTAGAAGTGATGCGGCAGGCTACGCCGCTCGTCAAGCCGTTCAAGACGGCACTGAGAACGGTAACGGAGGCCGAATCCGTCCTCGTCAAGCTGACGGCAGACAACGGCATGACAGGCTGGGGAGAAGCGCCGGCCACCGTCGTCATTACCGGCGACAGCCTGGACAGCATTCAGGCAGCGATCATGCATACGTTCACGCCGCTCTTGCTGGGCAAGAGCCTGCTTGCCTATGAGCAAATTCTGCAGAGCGTGCATCAGGGCATGGTCGGCAACAGCAGCGCCAAGGCGGCCGTCGATATGGCGGTTTACGACTTGGTGGCCCAGCACGCCGGGCTGCCGCTCTATCAGTTTCTGGGCGGCTACAAAAACCGGCTGGAGACGGATTTTACGGTAAGCGTCAACGCGCCGGCCGAGATGGGCGAGGATGCGCTCCGCTGCGTGGAGGCCGGGTTCGACGTGCTTAAGATCAAGGTTGGCAAGGACTCGATCGAGACGGATCTGGAACGGATCAAGGAGATTCGGCGAGCAGTCGGCGACAAGGTGAAAATCCGGCTGGACGCCAACCAAGGCTGGTCGGTGAAGGATGCTATCCGCTCCATTCATCGGCTGGAAGAGCTTGGGCTCGGCATCGAGCTCGTTGAGCAGCCGGTGAGGGCGTACGACATCGAGGGGTTGAAGCGGGTGACCGACGCCGTCGAGACGCCGATCATGGCGGACGAGAGTGTATTTTCTCCGGCCCAGGCGCTGGAGGTGCTGCAGAAGCGGGCGGCCGACCTCATCAACATCAAGCTGATGAAGTCGGGGGGCATCTACAAAGCCCAGCTCATCAACCAGGCCGCCGAGGAGTATGGCGTGGAATGCATGATGGGGAGCATGATCGAGACGCGGGTGGCGATCACCGCGGCGGCGCATTTTGCCGCAAGTAAGAAGAACATTACCCGCTTCGACTTCGACGCGCCGCTCATGCTCGTCCACGATATTGTCGAGGGAGGCGTCCTCTACAGCGGCCGGACGCTCACGTTCCCGGATGCACCCGGCCTCGGCATTACAAGCGTCCGGCATACCCAGGAAGCGGAGGCGATCCGATGAGCGGTACCGGAAAGCGAAAGGCATGCGCGGCGGCGGCGGTTGTTGGCGTATGGACGACACCGGAGTCGCCGAGAGAGATGGACGCCCCGGCGCTCGCGTCGCCCGTCTCGATGGAGAACTGGCTGGCGGGGATGACGAACGCCGACAAGCTCGAGCTGTGCGAGGCCAACCGGCTGCAGACCCAGCTGCTGTACGGCACGGAGGTGCTCGTTCAGGAGGAGCGGGACGGCTGGGCGCACATCTTGATCCCGACGCAGAGCACGCGCAAGAACGCGGACGGGTACCCGGGCTGGGTGCCGCTTGCCCAGCTGGCGGAGCCGCTGCCGCAGCCGGAGGACAGTGTATGGGCCGTCGTCACGAGCGACCGAGCCGAGCCGGTCTGGCCGGAAGGGACCGACGGCGCCCGACCGGAGCGGCTCAGCTTCCTGACGCGGCTGCCGGTACTGGGGGAGCCGGAGGGCGGCCAAGTACGGGTGGCGACGCCGCACGGCTCGGCGCTGCTTCGGCTGGCCGACGTCCGCCTCGAGCGGGAGGACAGCCGGACGGCGGGTGAGGGGAGTGCGGCAGCCGATGCCGGGGCTCCTGCTGCTCGAAGCGCAGGCAGAGTGACGGCTGGTCAGGCCGCCGTCCCGGCAGAGGACGCCAGTGTGCCGCATGCAGGAGCGCGGATCGTGGAGAACGGCAAACGGTTCCTCGGCCTCCCCTATCTGTGGGGAGGCATGTCGTCGTACGGCTACGACTGCTCCGGCTTCGCGCATAACATGCATCTGGCGCTCGGGATTCGCATCCCCCGGGACGCGTCCGATCAGGCGACCGCCGGCCGGGCCGTGCAGAAGGAAGAGCTGGAGCCGGGTGACCTGCTGTTCTTCGCTTACGAGGAAGGCAAAGGGCCCGTCCATCATGTCGGCATCTATGCAGGCGAGAACCGGATGCTCCATTCCCCGGACTCGAACAGCGCGATCGAGCTGGTGGATCTGGACGGCTACAAGCTGCTGCCGGAGCACTGCGCCTCGCGGCGGTATTGGGGCTGACGCGGCCCCTTGCTGGGGCAGACGGGGAGCGAGGAGCGGACGCATGGGCCAAATGGGTTCCGCTGGCCCGGACGCAGACGCAGTGCCGGCACAGCGCTAAGATAGGTCCGATGGGCCGACTCGGCTGCGGTCAGCCGCCATGCCAAAGGCGGCCCGGCCGCTTCAGCCTGCGAACGGCGTCAAAGACCCTGCCGGCAGTACGCAACAGGGCGGTACCTACGGACATTGTCCGCAGGTACCGCCCTGTTTGCATGCGTTACGCCAGCTCGAGCCAAAACAGCTTCTGCTCGTAGACGGTCTCGAACCCTGCCTCTCGGAGGGCGGCGACCGCCGGTTCGTTGCTCATCCGCAAATTGTCGGTAGTGCGGACGACGGAAGCGACGGCCGAAGCGTACACCTGTGCGAGGAGCGCCCGGACAACCGCATCGGCGTCGTCACGGTCCGGGTCGGCTTCGCACTGAGCCAGCACGATGGACGCCAGCTCTCCTTGCGGGTTGTATGCCTTGCGGTACAGCGCATAGCCGGCGTCCCTGCCTTGGCCGTCCGTCGCGATGAGGCACTCGCCATCCGTGAGGGCGAACCATTGGGTGCTCCAGGCTGCCTGCTGCCGGTAGAACGGGAGGAGGTCCGCATGGATCGGCTTCGCGCTCCGGAACGAATAGCGCTCCGGATCCTCGCCTCCCGGCCAGCCGGCGGGCAAAACGCCCTTGTGCCGCAGGCCCGCCAGCTCCCCGACGATCCGGTAACCGGCGCTCTCGTATACCCGGATGGCGGCCGTGTTGGCGCTGACGGCTTCCAGTGTGGCGGCGGAGACGCCTTCCTCCCTCAGCCTCCGGAGCGTATCCACCACCATGCGCTTTGCCAGGCCGTGTCCCCTCGCCTCCGGCGCGACACCCGTGCCGGCGTTCCAGGCCAGCTTGCGGCCGCCCGCGTCCTTGACGGCGCTAAGGACGAAGCCGGCGGGCCGGCCGTCCAGGAATGCGGCGACCGACAGGTCGGGCCGAACGCCCCGCGTCCCCATATGCTCGATATGGCGTCCGGGAGTCATCGTCATGTCGAAATAATAGCCCGAGAAGCCTTCGTTCCACAACAGGAGTGCCTGCTCGAACGTACAGGAGCTCAGGGGCACGAGGGCCAGATTTTCGTTGTCCATTCCCGCGGTTCCTCCTCCTCGTCGATCACTCTTGCTTTGAGACTCTTGTCATATTCGGATGGGGTCATGCCCGTGCACTTCTTGAAATGCCGGGAGAAGTAATGAATGCTGCCGTAGCCGAGCTTCTCGGCGATCTGCGTGTAGGTGAAGCTCTCCTCCCGCATCCAGGCTTTGGCCTGTTCGATCCGCAGTCTGCTGTGAAATTCCGTAATCGTCGCTCCGGTCTCCTGCTTGAAGACGGTCTTCAGCTGGGTCGCCCCGACGAGAAACCGTCTGCTGAGCTCCGCAATCGTCGGACGGCTCGCTGGATGCTCTCGCAAGTAAGCGGCAATGTCGGCGGCGAGGAGGGCGTCCTCCTGCTCCCTGGCCTGGGTGGACAGCCGAGTGCGTCCGGGACGGGGAGAGGAATGGATGCGGATCAGCCGGATCAAGAGCAGCTCGAGATACAGCCGGATCATCTGCTCCGCGGCGAAGCGGACGCTCTTGCCGGGACGGAGCGGCGTATGGCCGGGCTTGTCGACGGGCGGATCGAAAGCGGTCCTGCCTTCGCTCAGCAGCTGGGCAAGCAGCGCCCGCTCGGGATCGCCCAGCCGGAACGATTGCCCCTGGAAGAACGCCATGGCGGGCGATGCGCATTCGAAGCAGACGATCATGACGTTCGGCGCGACCACGCCGTTCGCCCGCATCGTATGAAAATCCCCCGGTGTATAAAAGACCAGGTCGCCCTGCCTCAGCAGGTAGGTCCGGTCGCCGGAGCGGATCTCGGCTTCGCCTTTGTCCATGTAGAGAAATTCCCAGAATTCGTGGCGTTCTCCCGGGTAGACGTAATCCTTGGTCAGCTCGGTGTAATGGAACGATACGATCGCCGGAATGACGATCTCCTGTTTCAATAGAAGCCTCGGATAAGTCACGCTGTCACCTCGTTCGTCCGGGACGGTTTGGTTTCATCATACCTGCAAATTCGGGAATTGGAAACGGGGAATATAGGCTCGGTCCTCATTCCCCGGAACCAAGAAATGCAAATGTTCCGGCCGCTTCGGCAAAGACGTTCGAAAGCGCTTGCTTTACGATGAAAGTGCCGTTCCGCAAGAGCCGGGCCTCCGCATCAGGCAAGATCCCGGGCGAAAGGCAGAGGGGGAGGCCGCACGCGGACCGGTCAAGAGCCGCCGGAAAGCGGCTGCAGGCTGTGGATGTTCGTCTGCACGCCTGAAAATGAACAGGAGGGAAGAACGGATGACCAAGATTCGAACCGCGGTGGTGGGACTGAATATGGGGCTCCAGCATGCATATGCCTATGCGGCGTCCGAAGGGGCCGAGCTGCGCTGGGTGGTGGATCTCGACCGGGACAAGGCTGAGCGGGTTGCCACTGAGCTTGGCTGCCGAGCCGCGACGGATTGGACCCAGGTGCTGGACGATGTGGATGCGGTCAGCCTGTGCACGCCGCATCATTTGCACGCTTCACAGTCGCTTGAGGCGATCGCCGCCGGCAAGCATGTGCTGCTGGAGAAGCCGCTCGCCCATACGCCGGAAGACTGCGAAGCGATCCTGCGCGCGGCGGAGGAGAAGGGCATCGTCTTCATGATGGCGTATATCGTGCGCTATTTGCCGATCATCCGCAAGCTCAAGGAGCTCGTGGAAACCGAAGCATACGGCAAGCCTTTCAACGCAGACTGCTGGATCCAGGGCTACCTGCCGCCGATGCCCGGCTCGTGGTTCTCCCGCAAGGAGACGCTGGGGGGCGGGGTGCTGTTCAGCCACGGCTGCCATTACGTCGATCTGCTGCTGTGGCTGCTCGGCGAGCCGGTCAGCGCGGTGGCCGTCGGCACCCGCAGCGGGACGGAATGGATGGAGGGGGAGGGCACGTCTCACGGCGTTCTCACCTTCGAGGGAGGCGCCGTCGCTCATCTGGAGACCAGCTGGGGCATCCGTTATAAGGAAACGCCTGCGCTGCTCCATCTGCACACGCCGCAGGCTTTGCTGACGCTCAATTCGGGCATGAGCGAGCTGCGGATAGTGGACGAACAGGGAAGCAGGACGCTGTTCGGCCCGGTGACTCCGCTGACGCCTCAGGAAGGAACGAAAGCCATTTATGAGATCGAGCATTTCCTCTCCTGCATCCGGGAGGGACGGGAGCCGGAGACGGGCGGCCGGGAAGCGCTCCGCTCGCATCGGGCTATCTGGGACATGTACCGGAACGGGGAACGCGTCACGATGGAAGGGAGAGAAGCGAAGTGATCAAAGCGGGGATCATCGGCTGCGGCTTGATGGGGACGCTGCATGCGCGGACCCTTCACTCGCTGCCCGGCGTTACGGTCGCCGCCGTCCATAACCGCTCGAGGGACAAAGCGGAGCGGCTCGCAGCGGAGGTCGGCGCGGCCGTCTGCGGTTCGTGGCAGGAGCTGCTGGAACAGGAGCTGGACGCGGTCTGGGTTGCCACGCCCGACCACCTTCATGTGGAGATTGCCGAAGCAGTGCTGGCGAGCGGCAGGCATCTGTTCCTCGAAAAGGCCATTGCGACGAGCTATGAGGACGGGCTCCGCATTGTCGAGGCCGGAGAGCGCCGCCCGGAACTCAAAGCGATGGTGGGTTATCCGCTCCGGTTCGACCCGGCCTTTCGCCGGATGAAGGAGATTCTGTCCGGCCAGGCGGCGGGACGGCCGCTTCAAGGCTGGTCGATGCGGACTCATTATCTCGATCCGGGACAGCAGGTATTCGACAAATACCGGAACCACTATTACGATACTCCCGATTGGTACTTCGACGACGAACGGGCGAAGGGCCCGATCTATTCGCACGGCTCGCATGACTACGATCTGCTCCGGTGGTACTGCGGCGAGGTCGAGAGCGTGTTCGCTTACGGTGGCACCTACTTGCTACCGCCAGGCAGCGTGGCGGACGGCTTCACGGTCGCCCTCCGGTTCGCCTCGGGCGGCGTAGGCTCCGTCAGCACGCCTTGGATTACGAGAGTGGAGCAGGACATGACGGGCGTGGCATCCGAAGGGCTGACCGTCCTGAACCAGGACGGGGAACTGCGCGTCAAAGGAGCGGACGGACCGGAGGAGCGGATTACGTTTGCGGAGAACGATATGTGGAAGCAGATGCACAGCCATTTTCTCTCGTGCATCCGGGAGGACCGGACTCCACTTATTACGCTCAACGACGGTCTGCGGGCAATTGCCGTCTCGGAGGCGGCGTACCGGTCGCTCAAGGAACGCAGGGAAGTATTCGTGCAGCCGGTTTCGTGACAGGATGCCGCCGAACCGCGCTGCCGGGAGGTGCCGGTTCGAGGCACAACAGGGAGGAGATAGCATGGTCCAATTAGCTTGTATGACGCTTCCTTACACGGCGTATCCGCTGGAGAGGGCGATAGAGGGGATTGCTTCGGCCGGCTACCGGTACGTCGCTCTGGGCGGGCCGCACGAAGGACAGGATATTTTTCCGCCGGAGGACGGAGAAGCGGTAAGCCGCGTCCGTGAGCTGCTCGGCAGGTACAATCTCAAGCCGATCGCGCTCGTCTGCTCCACCCAGCTCGCGCCCGCACAACCGTTCGAGCTGGCTCTCCATCGGCTGGAGGTGGCACGGGAGCTCGGCATCCGCGAGGTGCTGACCCTCGGAACTTGGGGTTACCGGAAGTTTCCGGACGAACCGCTGCCGGAGGAAGAGCTACGGGAGAAGAATCGCCAGTACGTGGAGCGTATGCGCGAGCTTGCCGTATCGGCAGAACGGCATGGCCTGACGATTACGATCAAGCCGCACACCGGGAACACGGCCAGCGCCCGCGTCCTGCTGGATACGCTGGCCGCTATCGGCTCGGCCTCGGTCAGTGCGAGCTACGACCCGGGCAACGTGCACTTTTACGAAGGGATGGATACGCAGGAAGATCTGGCCTTAATGGGCGGGCGCGTCTATTCCTTTGTGGCAAAGGACCACCGGGGCGGCCGCGCACACCTGGAGTTTCCGGTGCCGGGAGAAGGAGACATTCCGTTCCGGCAGCAGTTCGCCCTGCTTCAACAGAGCGGTTATAACGGTCCTGTTATCGTGGAGCGAGTCGACGGCGTCCCGAGCTCGGATCCGCTTCCCCTGGAGGAGATTGACAGCCGGATCGCCCGGGCGCGAACCAACCTCGAGGCCATGCTTCGGGAAGCCGGATACGGAGACTAGGTATTGAAGGGCCGGCGAGCGGGCGCATCCGCATGCACGCAAAGAGCTCCGGCGGGAAGACCCGCCGGAGCTTATTAGCTTGATGAAGTTCGTTTAGGGAAGCGAGCGGACCAGCTGGAGGAACAGGTCTGCCTCCGCCGCCGGGATCTTCTTGCCTCGCTGGGCGAGGACTTCGTTCTGGAAGGCTCCCCACTGCCCGTGCTCGGCCTTCTTGAGAAGCGAGTTCGCGATGCCGTGGTCGCCGAGCCCCTCCAGCCACTCACGGATCAGGGCGAGCAGGCTGCTATCGGTCACCGTCACCTGGTAACTCGCGTTCGCTTCTGTGGTATGGCCGGCGGCATCGGCCGCCGTCACCTGCACGGTATGCTTGCCGAGACCGAGCTTGTAGGCAGGGCCTTCGACGAGCGGAGAGGTGCACGGATCGTAGACGACGCCGGATACGGCGTCCGTCGCGGTGCAAGTAATCCGGACCGTCTGGTCTACCGTGTAGGTGCGATTTCCTTCGATCCGCACGACGGGTCCTGTCTTGTCGATCGCGAGCTCAACGGTCCGGATGGGTTCGACGTTGCCCGCTGCGTCGGCCGAGCGGAAGGAGAGCGAATACCGGCCCTCCACCGTCAAGGAGAACGGAGCGGTGTACGGCTGCCAGGAAGCGCCCCCATCCAGGTTGTATTCGGTCAACTTGACGCCGGAGCCTACGTCCGCCGCCTGGAGCGTAATCGTGACGTCGCTGACGTACCAGCCGCTTCGCTCTGTTCCTTGCAGCGTAAGCTGGGTGACGGGCGGCGTACCGTCCGTCCGGTTGTTCAGCGTGACGGCCTTGCTGGGCGCGCTCTCGCCATGGGCCCGGTTGACCGCCGTCACGACGTACGTGTAGGTGACGCCGTCAGCGACTCCCCGGTCGGTCCAGGTCTGCCGTCCGGTGCCGGATTTCCGGACGGTCGTGAGAATGCTCGAGGCGTTCTCGATGCTGCCGGCCGCTTCTCCCTCGAAGCGGTAGATCACATAGTAAGAGGCCGTGCTCGTCGCGTTGTCCTCCCATGTCAGCTCGATGCCCGCCGACCCGCGGGCCGAGGCGGCCAGCTGGACAGGCTGCGGAAGCTCCATTCGGATGGACGGCAGCGGCGGGATGAGAGCCGGCGCCGCATACAGGGATGTCTTCAGCTTATCCGCGAACCCGAGCGGGTTGGATAGCAGATCCTTGGCGCTGAAGAACGTGCTGCCCTTCACGCCCGGGAAGTTCCGGTTGAAGGTCAGCTGGTTCGGCATCTCGTCCGGCGAGTTCCAGGCCGGGTCCGTGCCGGACCCGATCCGGTAAGGAGCCTGCCCGATATAGAGCTGCACCTGCGTGCCGGACGTCTCACGGATCCACCAGTCCACGAGCTTCTCGTAGGCGGCCGGCGAGTAGCCGAAGTTCCAGTACAGCTGAGGCGTGATGTAATCGATCCAGCCTTGGCGGATCCAGGCCCGCGTATCGGCGAACAGGTCGTCGTAGTTGCGCAGGCCGTTCGTATCGGAGCCGGTCGGATCGTCCGCCTTGTTCCGCCAGATGCCGAACGGACTGATGCCGAACTGGACGTAGCTTTTCGCCTGCTTGATCTCCCGCGACAGCTCCTCGATAAAGGTGTTGACGTTATGCCGTCTCCAGTCGCCTTTGTTCTTGAAGCCGGCACCATACTGCCGATATTGGGCGTCGTCCGGGAAGTCCGCTCCGGCGACCGGATAAGGGTAGAAATAGTCGTCGAAATGCACGCCGTCGATATCGTATCGGTTCACGACTTCCATGACGCCGTCTACGATGAAACGCTGAGCTTCCGGGACGCCGGGATTATAATAGATCTTGCCGCCGTAGGTGACGACCCAGTCGGGGTGCTGGCGGGCCGGGTGATCGGCGACGAGCTGGTCAAACTTGTCGTTCATGCTGATGCGGTACGGGTTGAACCAGCCGTGGAACTCCAGGTTTCGCTTATGCGCCTCTTCGATCATGAAGGCGAGCGGATCGTACCCGGGATCCTTGCCCTGCACGCCCGTAAGCCATTGGGACCAGGGACCGTACTTGGAGGGATAGAACGCGTCGGCGGTCGGCTTGATCTGCACGACTACCGCGTTCATGCCCATTCCCTTCAAGTCGTCGAGAAGCTTGATGAAATCGCTCCGCTGCTGCGACGGATCCGTCACGCCCTTCTTGGGCCAGTCGATATTCTCAACCGACGCGATCCAGGCGGCGCGCAGCTCCCGCTTTGGCGAAGGCAGCTCCTTGTTCACGATGACGAGCGAGTCGCTTGTCTTGCCGCCGTAAGTAGCGGTGATCCGGGTCGTTCCGATCTGGTGGGCGATGACTTTACCGGAAGAATCGATTGAGGCAATGGCCGGATCGGAGCTTTTGTAGGCGGTGCTCGCCGTCACATCGACCGGACCGTCGGTCAGCGTATAGGCGGCCAGCACCTTCGCCTGCCGGCTCTCGCCGAGCTTCATGGCGCCGAGTCCCGACATCTCGATCGACTGGAGTACCGGGACGGGCGTCCGCACCGTCAGCGGATGCAGCGCCGAGACGCCGCCGAAGCTTGCGCTGAGCGTGGTTGTCCCCGCTTTGACGGCACGCAGGCTGCCGGCGGTGTCCACAGTGGCCGTCTCCGGACTGCTGCTCGCGAAGGAGGCGAGCTTCGTTACCTCCACCGGCTCCGCTGCTCCCGCATAAGCCGCGTAGACGCGCAGCCGGCCCGCGTCCCCAGCGGTCATCTCGGTCGGCGCCGCGATCTCGAGGCGCGCAGGCACCGGTGCTTCCGCGGTGACGGTCACTTCGTAAGCGCCCTGAGGGGCGTCGCCGGAAGAGGCTGTGATGACCGCCTTGCCGGGCTTCAGTGCGCGGACGACGCCGGATCCGTCGATCGAGGCGACGTCCGGCTGGCTGCTGGCGAACGTGACGCCGGAGGCCAGCAGGACCGGCTCCTTGCTGTCCTGGTAGGTGGCGTACGCTTGAGCCTGCCGGGTCTCGCCAGTCTGCATCGGGCCGAGCCCCTCGACGTCTATGCCGAACACCGTGGAGGCAGTGTAGAAGGACCGCAGCCGGTCAAAATAGAGCGCGCCGGCATTCTTGTTCGTGTCCTTTGTTTCGGCCACGTACACGTTGTTCAGCTTGATCGGCAGCTGCAGGCCGCTCGGCACCGAGGCCGTCACGTACTTCCATCCAGTCCAGCTGAGCCCGCTGCTGCTCGTGAAGTCGATCGCCGGCTTGGAGCCGGCCGCATCCTGCAGCTGGGCGCGCAGCCAGTGATTGTTGCCGTCTCCGTACACCCAGAGCCCGAGCTTCTTCGGATAGCCGTCCAGCGTCCGTCCGGCGGAGCCGGCCGGATCGGCGAAATTCAAATAAGCGGCGGAGGTGCCTTCCGTGCCGATGAAGTCGTAGGCGAGCTTCACGGCGTGGTACCCGTAACGGACGGGGGCGGGCCGGCTGGTCAGCTCCTGCTTGACGGATTTGGCTCTGGCCGACGAAGCGGACAGGTGAGCCAGCTCCTCGAATTCCTCCACCGAGACGGGAGAGGTGCCGGCAGCCATGGCGCGGGCACCCGTAAGAGCGCTTTCAACAATCGGCATAAACGTGCCCAGCATGAGAATCAGGGCGGTACAGAGAGCAGCCGTTTTTTTGTGCTTGCGTGTCCTGCGCGTCAATCGAATTCACTCCTTGCTATCGAATAGGATGATGAAGAACATGACCAGAAACGGATGGAAGACAGAGTGCAGCATCACCTCCCGGTAAGCGATAGGAAAAGCCGGCGGGCGGTCGGTCCGAGAGACTCGGGAGCCGAGCGGTCTAGTGAAGAGCAGTAGGGCGGATATCGGTATGAACGGAGGGGGCCAACGCATCGCACGGCGGTTTGAACCAAGTATAAGGGAGGCTCTCTCTGTTTGTAAAACATTATTTGCCAGATGAGGGGAAAGTCTGAAATATTGTTTCGTAGGCCGAAAGTCCCTGAGAGCAAAGGTTATTTTGTAAACAATTGGTAGCGCAATCATTTATGGTTCTATTAATGTCCTTGAAGTTGTTTGTGAACGAGGGCTATAGTAGCCCTGAGAACGGTCACCCGGACGAAATTCCATACTTTTGCAAGCCCTTACATAATCGGGCGGTCGATCCACTAGAAGCTAGGAGGAGATGACAGTTGCACAAGCGTTGGGTTCATGCGGCAAGTATCGTATTACTTGGATGGACGGCTTTGATGGGGTCTGCAGCAGCCGCCCCCAAGAACGGACCGGTCGAGCCGGTCCCAGCGGCAGCCGAGGTTGACGGCTACGCAGACAGGTGGGCCGTCGTTCCGAAAACCGGAGCGGCCCCGGTGCTGGACGGGGAGCTGGAGGAGGCATGGGCCTCGGGCTTTCACGCCAGCGGATTCGTAACCATGTACGACAAGCAAGCGGCCGGCTCGGACACGGACATGTATTGGATGTACACCGACGATAGCTTGTATCTGGCGCTTGAGGGACACAAGGAACAACCGGAACGGCAGCCGGAGACCGAGATCGTCGAAGTGCTCCTCTCTCCGGGCGGTGCCGGCGGCTCGCATTACCGGCTCCGGGTTCCCATCTCGGAAGGGGGACGCGAAATCGCCGTCGATTGGGGCGAGAAATCCGACATCCTGAAGGGCGCCCAAGTCCAGATCGCCCGGCATGACGATGCCTGGACACTGGAAGCCCAAATTCCGTTCCGGTCGCTTGGCCTCTCGGGCGTCGCCGAGGGAGACGCCTGGCGGTTCAATGTCGTACGCTATTACGGCATCAATTCAGACCCCTTTTCCTCTTGGGTGCCGGTGCGCCAGTCCTATCTAGTCGATCAGGGAACGGAAAGGATTTCGATGGTCGCGCACCTGCTGAACCAGCAGCGGACGGCCCCTCTCTTCTTCTCCAAGCCCTCGCTGCCGGAGCTTCCGGCCGGCGGCAAAGCCGAGCCGTGGCAGCCGGAGAAATGGAGGCTCGAATATACGAGCTATGAAAGCAAGACGCTTGTGCTTTCCTCTAATGCGATCCATGCCGACACGAAGGACCTCCAGCTGGTCTGGGAGTCGCCCGACGGGCAATCGACCCTGCTGGACGCTCCCGCCATCGTTCGGCAGCAAAACGAAACGAGGCTTTCCTTCCGGCATCCCCGGCCGCTCGCGAACGGGCAATACCGGCTGAAGGCGGCGTTCCGGCAAGGGCAAGGAGCGTACCGGTATTTTGAGCTGAGCTTCGACCGCCAGGATCTGATCAAGGCAGGCGACGAGGGGGTTCGGCTGCCACAGGACAACGGGCCCAAGCGGCAGCTGGCTTACGCGGAGGCTTCTCCGCAGGTTCAATCGCTCCTGCAGCTGGTCCCCGACACGGCCGGGTTTATCTTCACCGGTCTGCCGGAGAACCCGGACTTAAGACCGTATCAGCTGTACAATTGGAGTCCCGACAACCCGCAGCAAATAGTGGCCAAGTCGACCGGCACCGCTTACCCGAATCCGGCCTATCCGGAGAACCACAAGCTGACGGCCGTGAACCGGCAGGGAGAGACCGTGGAGTATCCGTATTATGAGGATGATCAAGGCCGCCGGTATTTCTTCTCGGCGCATCTCTGGTATTTCCAAAAGGATTACGTCCTCCGGGAAACCGCCAAGCTCGCCGATACCGATCCGCTCGGCGCGGCGCGGCTGCTGAACCGCTGGTTGGAGGCGTACAAGGGCTATCTGCCCACGAACGATTACTACTGGACCAACTATCCGGTCGTCAGCGGCCCTCCCTATCATTATTGGGGCGGCGTTTGGTACCGCTGGTACACCGGCGAAATGACGAACATGAGCTACCTGATTACGGCGTATGAAAAAGTGAAGCAGACGAACGCATTCGACCTGCTGAAGGAAGAATTGGGCGTGGATCTCGGGCAGAAGCTGGTGGAGGACATGTTCGTGCCTTCGTTCGAGTTCGTCCGTTCGTTCCCGATTCTGAATCATAACATGGAATATACGACCTGGCTCGGCCTGGTCCGCATGGCGAAGGCAACCGGCGATCCTTCTTATATGCATGAAGTGGTTGAGCTCATGCAGGACTTTGCCCGGAACTACTTCCTGTCCGACGGCTTCTGGAAGGAAGTGACGATTTCCTATCACAACCAGTCGGTCGGCGGGCTTTTGCAGGGCATGGATCTGTCGAAGGGCTGGAGCGACCCGGCCGGCTATACGTCGCCGCGCACCGGCCAGCGAATCGACAACCTGGACATGGCGAAGTCTTTCCCGGCGTTAAGCAAAGCCAAAACGATGGGAGATATCGTCTCGTATCCGAACGGCAGCTACGTTCCGGTTATGGATACGTGGGCGAACGAAAAATCCAAGGCGCCACAGACGTCCCTGGGCTCGTACCTGCTCGCCTCCAGCGGCATCTCGCGTCTTACTTTGGGCTCAGGAGCGTCCCAGCAGCAGATGTACCTGAATTTCGTGCCCAAATACGGCCACAATCATCTTGATCCTCTCAACCTGACCTTGTTCGCCAAGGGCCAGGAGCTGCTGCCGGACATCGGCTATACGCATACGTTCTTCCGCAAATGGACGACGTCCACGCTGGCCCATAACACGGTCGTCGTCAACGGAAGCGATATGAGCCTGGCCAACGGCGGTGAGCACGGCGGCCAAATCCAGACGTTCGCCGCATCCGACGACACGGTCAAAATCGAGAAAGCCTCCCAAGGGAGCGCTTATCCGGTCACGGACCAATACGAGCGGGAGCCATGGATGATCCGTTTCGACGGCGGAGCGCCGGAAGACGGCTATGTCGTCGACTTGTTCCGCGTCTCGGGAGGAGACCGACACGAGTATACGCTTGGTGGAGATGCCAACCGGGATGCCACGTTCACGGCGAATATGGAGCTTCAGCCATACAACGACTACCTGCTGCCGCCCGGCACGAAGGTTCGCATGCCGGAATCCGAGAATGATAACGGAGACGCCCAAGGGAATTATTACGGCTACCTCTATGTCCAGGATGTCAAGCGTGCGGAAGTGCCCGACGGCCGTTACGAGCTGACGCTGAACACCTCCCAGAACGGGACGGAGCAGGCGAAGCTGAAGGTGACGGGGATCGTCGATCCCGGCGCGAACGAGCTTTTCCTGGGCAAGGCGCCTTCTCTGCAGGCGACCCGGCTGAACGGAACGACGAAGGATTTGAATACGGAAGCCGTCAAGTACTGGATGCCCAAGATGGTGCTCCGCCGAACGGGCACCGACCTGACAAGTACGTTCGTGAACGTCATGGAGGCTTACAAAGGCGAGCAGGGTCCTAAAATCGAGCAGGTGGAAAAACTGACTCCGTCAGAGGGGGCCCCCGGCTCGGTCGCGCTGAAGCTGACATATGGAGCGACAACGGATTATGTCCTTAGCGCTGCCGGAGGGAGCACCCCGCTTAAGGTCGACGATATCGAACTGCAAGGCGGTTACGGCTTCATTCGGACCGTCGACGGGGAGATCACCAAGATGGTGCTGATCGACGGAACCAAGCTGCAGAAGGGAGCAAAGACCGTAACGGGAGCCGGCCCGGTAACGGGCACTGTCAAGCAGGTGCTGCGGCAAGCCGAGGGCGCACCATACGATGCACTGCTCGTGGATGCCGAAGTGGCGGCGGACGCCGCAGGCAAAACGGTCATCGTTACCCATTCCGAAGGCAAGACGCACGGCTATCCGATCCAGGAAGTCCGAAATACCCCGGAAGGAACGCTGCTCCTGTTGAAAGAAACGGATGCGGGCTGGCAGTATCTCCCGGACGGGACGTCCCAGATGGCGTTTTTCCCGTTCCACACTTGGAAGGGAATGGCGACCTTCCGCATCTCCAACATCGCGGCGCAGCCATAAAAAGTATCCCGCGTATCGAGCAGCCGTAACAAGCATCCCGCGTTCTTCGGTCTTGAAGAATGCGGGATGTTTTGCTGCTCGGATCAATGGAAGGCCACCAGCATGCCTGCCGGGCAGCGGGCAAATCCGCTTCGACGGCGGGCACATCCTTTTGGTACGGGGCAGACACTTTATATCGGAGGAGGCGTATATTTCTCCCCGGAGGGCGGATACTGGAACCAAAAAGAAGCAGGTGATGCGATGAATCCCCGCCTATCCTTATCCGCCCGCCTCGAAGGGCTGTCCGCCGCATTCGGCATCGAGACGGTCCGGCAGGAGCCGCCTCCTGCGTCCGAAACGCTGGAGCCCAGCCGGCCGGTTCCCGTTATTCTGGCCGGCGCCTCTGGCCGAAGTCTCGATTGCTATACATGGGGCATCTTCCCCCAATGGGGGAAGGACTCGGTGCATGCCGACAGCGGGACGATCGCCGAGCATCCCGGCTACCGCGATCTGTTTCGCAAGCAGAGATGTGTCGTGCCGTGCGACGGCTTTTACGGCTACCGGCAGGAAGGCAAGCGGACGGCCGCGTACCGCTTCCATCTGAAGGACAGCGGCGTCTTCGGCCTGGCGGCGTTCTACGACGTCTGGCAGAGTCCTTCTGGTCGGGAGGAGAGGGCGTTCTCCATTCTGAAAACCGATGCGAGCCGCCTCGTCTCGGGCTACCAGGACTGGATGCCGGCCATCCTGTCGCCCAAGGCGATGGAGCTCTGGCTCAATCCTGCTGTGACCGACCCCGATCTGCTGCAGGCCGCGCTCGGCCCTAGCCGGCGCGAGGATATGACCGTCACGGCAGTGCCGGCAGAGCGCAAAAGCAGCTGGCGCGAGAGAGCGAAGCTCAGACAACTCCCGGAGTATGGGAGCGTCAAGCCATAACGGACCATTCGTAAAAAAGCGTTCACCCTGCTGGGTGAACGCTTTTTTGCCGCGCCGGCCAGGCGCGTTTCTATTCGGGAATGGAATGGGACCGCTGTGCGGATCGCCTGCTTTGGCGTTGATTTCTTTTGCTCTGGGAGGCCTATTCGCATAGTTTGCTTCGGCCGATTCGCACATGGTTCTCCCGTTTTCCGCTTGTCCCGGCCCTTTCCGGAGGCTGGTTCGGGTTCCGTGACGAATGACCAGTTTGACGGCTGGCTGATTGTGATATAGTGAGGAGGAATGACCATTCTTATCGGAACGGGACAAGGGAGGAACCAGACGATGACAACGCAACGCAACAGGCTTCGCTGGGGCATTCTGGGCTGTGCGCGCATTGCCGAGAACGCTGTCATTCCAGGAATAGCGGCTTCGGAGACCGGCGAGGTCGCCGCTATCGCCAGCCGGGAGACGACCAAGGCCATGGAAGCTGCCGAAAGACACGGCATCCCGGCCGCCTACGGCAGCTATGAGGAACTGCTAGAGGACGATACGCTGGATGCCGTATACATCCCGCTGCCGAACCACCTGCACAAGGAGTGGACGATAAGGGCGGCGCAGGCGGGCAAGCACGTGCTGTGCGAGAAGCCCATCGCCCTGGACAGCCGGGAAGCAGAGGAGATGGTACGGGCGTGCGCCGAGGCGGGTGTCCTTTTGGCCGAAGCTTTCATGTACCGCCACCATCCTCGGTACGATCAGATCCTCGAGATCATCCGTTCGGGAGAGATCGGGGAAATCCGCGGCATCCATGGCGCGTTCACGTTCAACAGCTCGGGCGCGCACGGCAATTTCCGGTTCCGCCGGGAGTGGGGAGGCGGCTCGCTGTACGACATCGGGGTTTATCCGATCAGCGCTGCCCGGCATCTGCTCGGCACGGAGCCGGAGGCGGCGACGGTGCTTGCGTTTCATTCCGCCGAGCATGGAGATGTGGACATGATGGCTTCTGGACTGCTTGAATTTCCCGGCTCCGTCGGATTGACGTTCGACTGCGGCATGTGGGCCGCCGGCCGCAACACGCTGGAGGTGCTGGGGACGGAGGGGCGCATCGAGGTGCCGTCCGCTTATGTCAGCCCGCAGAGCGAAGCGTCGAATTTCTTCGTCATCGGCAAATCCGGCAGACGCGAGGTGTCCGTTCCCCAAGTGAACGCATACTCGGTGCAGGCCGACGATTTTGCCCGGGCGGTGTGGGGAGATCACCCGCTGAAGAAAGAGCCGGAGGACGCCGTGCGAAACATGAGGGCGCTGGATGCTTGTCTGCGCTCGTCCCGGGAACGCGCCAGAGTCGTCATCGACAACGGATAGGAGAGGGTGGAGGAACGGATGGACTACATAACGATTGCGGGAATGGGCAAGCCCTGCTCGAAGCTCATTCTGGGCACGGATTATTACACACCTGAGGTGTACGGCAAGGTCAGTGAGCTGCTCGACGAATTCGTGCGCATAGGCGGAACCGCCATCGATACGGCCAATGTCTACGCCGGCGGCAAGAGCGAAGGGACGATCGGACGGTGGATGGCCGAGCGGGGCAACCGCGAGTCGGTCGTCGTTCTTACCAAAGGCGCCCACCACGACGCAAACGGTCCGCGGGTGACGCCCGAGGCGATCGAGCAGGATCTTCTGTTGAGTCTCGATAGGCTGCAGACCGATTACATCGATTTGTATGCGCTTCACCGCGACGACCCCGGCGTGCCGGTTGGACCGATCGTTGAGGCGTTAAACGGACATTTGGAGGCGGGCCGCATCCGGGCGATCGGCGGCTCCAACTGGACGCACGAGCGGCTCCAGGAGGCCAATGACTATGCCGCCGCTCACGGTCTGACCGGCTTCTCCTTCAGCAGCCCGAACCTGAGCCTGGCCAAGGCGAACGAGCCGTTCTGGTCGGGCTGCGTCTCGGCAGACCGCGAGGCGTGTGCGTGGCACGAGCGCGTGCAGATGCCCCTCCTGTCCTGGTCCTCCCAGGCAAGAGGGTTCTTCACCGGGCGTTATTCGCCGGACGTGAGGACAGGCGGTGATATCGAGCGGGTCTTCTACAGCGACGGCAATTGGGAGCGTCTCCGCCGTGCCGAACGACTCGCTGCGGAGAAGGGAGCCACGACGATCGAGATCGCCCTTGCGTATGTGCTCAATCAGCCGTTCCCGACCTGTGCGCTGATCGGGCCGCAGACGAAGGAGGAGATGCATTCCTGCGCGGCGGGAGCGGGCATTCGGCTGAGCCGCGAGGAGCTGGACTGGCTCGATCTGACAGGGGAGCGGCTGGATTGACATGAGTACGCGTTATTATCTAATCCGGCATGGGGAGACAGAATGGAACCGGGACGGCAACCGGTATTGCGGACGCTCCGATATCTGTCTGTCGCCCCGGGGAGCCGACCAGGCGGAACAGCTGGCTGTGTACCTGCAGCATGTTCCGCTGGACCGGGTATACGCCTCCACTCTGCGGAGAGCGTACGACACGGCCGGGCCGCTGGCCCATACGAAAGGACTGCCGATCGTGCGGGATGCGAGAGCGGCGGAAATCGATTTTGGCCTATGGGAAGGTCTGCGCTCTCCGGAGATCTCGGACAAGCATGCGGAGGCATGGGCCGCCTGGCAGAGCACGCCGGAGTCTCATCCGGCCGGTTTGACGGGAGAGACGGCCGGACAGGTGTACGGCCGGATGCGGGAGCTGCTGCTCGAGACGGCGGACCGGCACCCCGGCGAGGCGATTGCGGTCGTCAGCCACAGCACGACGCTCCGGATCTTTTTGGCCGGGATGCTGGGGATGCCGCTCAGCCGGTACCGCAGCATGGGAATGGACAACATCGGCATATCGGTAGTGGAGACGGAGGAGGGGGAGTTCCGGCTCCATCATCACAACTTGATTCCCGGCTTCGGGGTGCCCGAGGCAATCGCGGACAACTAGCGGCAGGCAGGGCCATGGGTACGGGCCGGGTCCGATCCTGGTCCCGTAGGGTCGATTTAGAACAAGCAGAATGATGCCGGTCGGGCAGACAATACCCGACCGGGGAATCTGGAGGGGAATGGAAATGAGCAGGAACGATAATGCGCCAGGAAGCGGACAGGAACCGATGCCGCTTGGCGGGCAGGATGGGGGACTGTCCGGCGGAATGGAGACGGCCCGGACGGATGCCGGCTCGGCGGGCGAGACTAGTGGAAGCGGGCTTCGCGTCATGAGCTTGAATGTGCGCAACCCCTGCGACTCGTCGCCAAACGCGTGGGAGGACCGGATGCCGCGGCTGCGCCGTCTGCTCGCGGCTGCTGCGCCGGATCTGATCGGCACGCAGGAATGTGTCTTCCGCCAGGTAAAGGACATGGAGGCGATTCTGCCGGGCTTCGGCTGGATCGGTTTGGGACGGCTCGGCGGCAGCAGCGGAGAGTTTTGCGCGCTGTTCTACCGGGCCAGCCGGTTCGAGGTGCTCGAATACGGCCACTATTGGCTGTCGGAGACGCCCGACACGATCGCTTCCTGCCACTGGGGGAACACGATTCCCCGCATGGTGACGTGGGCGAAACTTCGGGACCAGACGAACGGACGGGAGCTGTACGCGGCCAACACGCATTTCGACCATCTGTCTGAGGAAGCGAGGCGCCGGAGCGCCGAGCTGGTGCTGGAGAAGCTGAGGGAGTGGGACACGTCCGCCCCGGTCGTTCTGACCGGCGACTTCAATGTCGGCCCCGGAACGATTCCATACCGGACCTTGACGGAAGGCGGCTTGTCCGACACCTGGACGGAGGCGCCTGTCCGCACGGGCGAGGGACTCGGCACCTTCAACAATTACGAGGATCCGACCGGGCGGGGGGAGACGTCCCGGATCGATTGGATTCTCAAACGGGGTGCCCTGCGTCCGACGTCGTCAGCAATCGTAACGGACCTTGTCGACGGAGGATACGCGACCGACCATTTTCCGATCTGGGCCGATCTGAACTGGGAAGAGTAACGAGGGAGCTTGAGTGTCGCGGCGGGACGGATAGCCCCGAACGAGGGCGTTGGTGCCAAAAAGGACTCCCGAAGGAGTCCTTTTGACACGTCCCTCAGCCGGTGAACGGAGTCGGGGTCGGCACCCACTCGTTCCGTGTGCGGACCGCGACCACATGCTCGGGAATATAGACGCAATGATGGCGGTTGACAATCTCAACAGGATGAATATGCCGGACAACTTGCGGATGATAAAAATCTCTGACACAGCACGTGGTAGGGTGGACGACGGTTTTGACCGGACAGCAACCATGCATCATGTCGATCTCTCCTTCTCGTCGGGAATGTAAACCTGTGATAAGTATACGGGGGCGGACGTGGAACGGATTGTACAGTCGCCCAAGTCCCCCGAGGAAATGTAGATGTCTGTCCATTGCCGACCGAAGCCTGGCAGACAAATACCTCAAGGCGCGCTTGGGCGACAGAGGCGCTGCCTGTCTTCGACTGGTCATCGGGCAGCGGTCGGTGCCGAGGTCCTCCCCTCTCCTTATTCCATGCTTTTTTCAAGCGAAGGGAGACGAGGAAGTCGGACGATACCCGCTTCCGGTAATCCGGTCGGAACGGAAAGAGAAGGGGGGTCACTAAAACGGGTAAGAACAAGGATGACCGCGATGACCTGGCCACGCGTACCGGAGGAACAGGATTGCGAGGCAGCCGGCAAGACGATCGCTGATAGCCGGAAGAAACTTATGACGAAGGAGTGGGGAAGGATGAACGAGCAGAGAATGAACGGCCGTGTGATGGTGGCGGTAGGGACATACGCTTCGCGGGAGGAGGCGGGACTGCATCTGTACGCTCTCCAGCCGGAGACTAGGAAGCTGACGGAGAGTGACACGGCCCATGGACTGGAGAGACCGTCCTTCGTCCGTGTCGACCCGGCGCGCGGCCGGCTGTATACGGTCAGCGAGACGGGAGAAGGGGAAGTCGTTTCGTTCACGCGGCATTCCGAGACCGGGAGATGGGAGAGAAAGAACGCCCAGCCGACGCTGGGCGGCGCCCCCTGCCACTTGAGCCTCTCGGAGAACGGCCGCTGGCTGCTTGTCGCGAATTATTCGGGCGGCAATGTCTGTCTGTTCCCGCTGGAGGAGGACGGAAGGATTGGTCCTATGAGCGATATGGCAGAGCATGACGGAAACGGACCGCGCACGGACCGGCAGGAGGGGCCGCATCCCCACTCGATCGTGCTCGATCCGGAGAACCGGTACGCGTTCGTCCCCGACCTCGGCATCGACCGCATTGTCGTGTATCGGCTTGATGAGGAGAACGGCAAGCTGGTCCGGCAGCACGAGACGACGGTTACGCCGGGGGCGGGGCCGCGCCACTTCACCTTCCACCCGTCCGGCCGGACGGCCTACGTGATCAACGAGCTGGACAACACGATTATCGCTTATGCCTATGACGGCTTCAGCGGCCGGCTCGAGGAGCTGCAGATAGTGAACGCCCTGCCGGAGGGATATCGAGAGACCAGCTACTGCGCGGACGTTCACTTGTCGCCCTGCGGCCGGTTTCTATACGGCTCGAATCGCGGCCACGACAGCATCGTCGTCTTTCGGGTGGACGACAAGGACGGAACGCTGACCTATGTCGACCATACGCCGACCCAGGGCAGCTTCCCCCGGAACTTCGCGGTCACCCGCGACGGCCGGATGCTGCTCGCCGCCAACCAGGAGTCCGATACGATCGTGACCTACACGATCGATGCGGAGACGGGCAGGCTCACGCCTACGGGAGACGTGATCACCGTGAAAAAGCCGGTCTGTCTTGAGCTTTACGAGGAGCCGGGCTCCGAATAAAACGGGGGAACCGGATAAGGGAGTTGAAGGGGACGGCCTCGGGATTGTTCTTCCCTAGGGGAATGGAAAAAGAAGGAGCCGGGTTTGAGGGAACCGACTCCTTCTTTTTTTTTGCAATTGTCTTCGTCATCGCAGGCTTGCATGCTTCCGTACCATTCGATATCGGTCCCTTTGACCCTGGCGATATACTGCTCATCCAGAATGTTCTTGGCGTCATGTTCCGGCTTCGTTACGCAACGCATTCAGCAGCCGATCCAACCCGGCTCGATATTCCTTCTGTGTGAGGTTGCCCTGTGGAAAACTCAAGGTTTCTAGGATCGAAGCCAGGCGTCGGTAGGTTTCTATATCCGAATCTGTTATGGCTTTCTTTCCGTTCAAAGGCACCAGGTATCGTTTCTCAAATAGCTGTGCGACTTCGTTAAGCTTACTCCGGATATCTGAGTCCACAGAGTGCGGCAAAGCCGCCGCCAGATTGGCGGAATCGAACATTGCCGTCTGGGTTGCAAGGACATCGGCGCTCAATTGGGTTAAATCGTCCCATTGATTGGCCCTATCCAGTCTGCGTATCGTGTCTTTCAAGTAAGCCAGCTTGTTATTGACTCGCGAATTGTTGTACAGAGAAGCTTTAAGTCCCTCCGCCTTGATGTCCGACAGTTGAACCAGCAGCAGAACGATGGCGATTAGTGCTGCGCATCCCAGTAGGGAGATGAGGATCATCTTCGTTTTTCGCATGGCGCCCCCCATTTGGTAGTAAATGGTTTAGTGTGCCTTCCTCTTGCTTAAACAGCGAGGCTCTCTTTCAAAACGAAAGAGAGCCTCATTTAAGGTTTTTCTTCTCTGCACTCGGGAAATTGATTTACTTGCGCATATCGTTACAGTATACTGTAAACAATACAGCATACTGTAACAGTCGGCATCGGGACATCTCACGCGCGATGCCGATCCACAAAGAAAGGAGAGGGCGCATGCAAACCTATACGGCCAAAGAACTGACGGAGAGACTGCAAAAAGACGATCCGTCCCTTCAATTGCGGACCGTCCGCTATTATACCCAAATCGGACTTGTCCCGCCGCTTACAACAGTCGGAAGCAGGCGTGTCTACACCGACGAGCATCTCCACTATTTTCGCGCCGTGCTGTCACTCGCGAAGAGCGGGGAACCGCTCGCTGCTATTCAGGAGCAGCTGCAGGGGAAGCCGATCGAGGAGATTGCCCGGATCGGAAGCAGTCTCCCACTCGTTCAGTCGCGTCCGTGGATCGGCAATGAGGTTCACCGGATCGGGGAGGATGTCCTGCTGTCTGTCGGGCCGAGCGTCTCCAGGGAGCTGCGGGCCCGCATGATCGAGACCGTATCCAGCATGCTTAGGGAGGAGAACAACCGATGATGATCTGCCGCGTCTGACGAAGCCGGTCATAGAACGTGAGGAAGGGTGCAATCACTTATGGGTCCGGGTCGTCCCCGAAGAGACGTGGCGGACAGTCCGGCTTATGCTGGCGCTGCCCCCCGGGATCGTGCGGAGCGGGAATTTATGCGGGTATCCGGAAACGGACGAGGATGCCATCGTACTCCCGGAGGGGGCCGGCCCGCATGATCTCCTATTCGAGCTGCTTACCGACGGTCAGGCGACAGCAGGGCAGACCTTCCTCGAAGCTGCCGTTCAATACAAGGACGAACGGGGGAACCGCTGCCGGTTGACCCAAGAGATTCCGCTGGCTTTCACCGACGATGAGCTGGAGGACATACCAGTGGATGAAGCCGTTGTGGAGCGTGTCAAACGTCTCGGCCAGCGACCGGAGCGAGCGGAGCCGCTTCGCGTGCACGCCGACCGGCCTCTTCGCCTAGCGAACCCCGCCGAGATGTCGGAGCTGGAGAGGAAATACCGCGTCGAAGGCTAGCGCCTATTATTTGAACAGCGACTTCAACACAAAGGCGACGTTCGCAGGCCGCTCGGCCAGGCGCCGCATGAAATAGCCGTACCAGTCGACGCCGAACGGCACATAGACGCGCACCTTATAGCCCTGTTTGGCGAGGGCCAGCTGTTCCTGCGTCCGGATACCGAAAAGCATCTGGAATTCGAAGCGGTCTCGGGGAATCCCGTTCGACCGGGCGAACCGCTTCACATGGCGGATGATCGCGTCGTCATGGGTAGCGACCGCCGTGTAATGACCTCGCCGCATATGGCTTTCCACCATGCGAATATAGCTGCGGTCGACGTCCGCTTTGCGGGGAAAGGCGACGCGCGGAGATTCCTTGTACGCTCCCTTGACGATCCGTACATTGGGCCCGTACCGGCCAAGCCGGACGAGATCCTTCTCGCTCTTGTACAGATACGACTGGAGGACGAGTCCAACCGATGAGCCGAATTCGCGGTGCAGCTTCTCGAACAAATCGAGGGTCGCTTCGTTGTGCGCGTAATCTTCCATGTCGATGCGGACGAAATTGCGATGGCTGCGGGCGAGCCCGACAATCCGACGCATGTTCTCCTCGCACAGGCCGGGGGAGAGATCGAGTCCTAGCTGCGTAAGCTTGACGGAGAGATGGGAGTCGACGCCCGTCTCCCGGATCGCCTCCAGCGTCTGCAGGCAGCACGCGGCCGCTTCGCGCGCCTCCTCTTCCGTCGTGACGGATTCGCCGAGATGATCGAGCGTGGCGCTGATCCCATCGGCATTCAGAGCACGAACCGCCGCCATCGCCTTCTCGATGCTCTCCCCGGCGACGAACCGGCTGGCGCCGAGCTTCATGCCGTAGCGTCTTGCGGCGCGGCATGCCGTGCGGCTGCGGGACAGGGCCAGCAGAGCCGAGCGGAGTATAGGTTCCATTCGGAGATCTCCTTTCGCGAAGTCGCTTCGCTTGCATTCTCCCTCCAGCATATGCACGAGCGGGGAAGATGGGCATCCGCCCTCTCCCCTGGCGTTCCTTTGGGCGTTCCGTTTTCTCGGCAGGCGGGATCTGGGTATAGTAAGAGTAGAGCATATAGGCAAAAGGAGGCAAACACGATGGAAGAGAAGGACAAGCTGGAGCGGCTGCTCTCCGATGCGCTTGAGCAGGAGGGGGCAGACCCGAAGGAGCCGGGCAAAGAAGCCGTGAAGCGGCTCCCGTCCCATTACGAAATCCGGCTGACGGCGCAGGTGGATCCGATCGTGGAGGAGACCAAACGCTACCGCCAGATGGCTAAAGAAGTGGACGACCGGTATGAGGACTACTTGAGAAGGGCCGGCGCTGTGGAATCCGAGCTGCGGACTGGGGAGAGAAGAGGGGAGGCCGAGGACGGCACCGGCAGCCCGGTGGAGGAGAACCGGCTGGAGCGGGATGAGAACTAGCGATAAGCGGAGAGAAGAGAGCCGGGAGACCGGCTCTTTTTGGCGTGTCCGTATTTTTTTTGATTCCGACGGTAATATAGCGGCCGGCCGTTTCGAACTTTATGAAGGACGGCCCGGTTCCAGAACCGTCCGTCACTCCCCTGTACCTCCTCCGGCAGCCTCTTGCAGCGTCCGGAGGAGGAGCATGACCGTTACCAGCAAGATTGCTACGTCTGCTCGCGCATCGGCGCGGTCAAGAACAAAGAGGAGGGAATCTGGAACATGAAACCATTACCGACTGTTGTATCTGCAGCGGTTCTCGCAGCGGCTGTTGCCTGGACGGCTCCGTCCGCCTCCGCACTGTCACTCGACAAAGGAAGCAAGAGCGAGCATGTGCTCGATCTGCAGGAAAGGCTGAGCACTCTTGGCTATTTCAAGGTTGGCCTGACCGGCTATTACGGTACGCAAACCGCCGATTCGGTGAAGCGGTTCCAGCGAGCGTACGGTCTGTCGGCGACCGGCAAAGCAGATGACGCCACCATCGCGAAGTTAAAAAAAGCGGCCTCCCCTAAGCAGGGAGCACTGGAGCAGCTCGCCCGGATCATCTATTCCGAGGCGCGCGGCGAAACGTTCACCGGCCAAGTGGCCGTCGGCGCGATTGTCCTGAATCGCGTTCAGTCGAATCTGTTTCCCGACTCAATCTCCGAGGTAATCTTCCAGCCCGGCCAATTCTCCGCCGTCGACGACGGGCAATATTGGCTGAAGCCGGACGAGACTTCCTACAAGGCGGCGAGAGCGGCGCTGAACGGCAGCGATCCGACCAAGGGAGCGTTGTTCTACTATAACCCGGTGATCGCGACGGCGGAATGGAGCAAGAAGCGGCCGACTATGGCTGTGATTGGGGCTCACATCTTCACGAATTGACGGTTCCTGGCTTCTCGTTACATAGACTTCCCCCGGCGGCCGGCCCGCTGGCGTTCTCTGACGGAGGCGCCGGCTGGGCCGGCCGCCTGTCGGTCGGGCGCTTCCCCGGCAATTTATCAGAATGACTGCTAAAATGTATACGACAGCAAGGATAAGCCAATCATTAGATTTAGTTTCCGCTTTACTTTTCGTGCTGAATTTACATACAATAAGGTTGAGCGAATACATAATACATTGTTGTGTGGAGTTGATACTTTTGGGACAGCCGCTAGCTGAGGTAATTAAGACGAAGCGTAAAGAACTGCACATGTCCAGAAAAGAGCTGGCCGACAAAATATCCGCTTCGGCCGGAGCTGTGTACGCATGGGAAACAGGCAAAAGCACAAAAATCCGTACAAAGTTTATCGGGCCGCTTGCCGATGTACTCGGGTTCGATCCGACTCCTTACCAGGACACCGACAAGGACGCACAGGATGAAGCCGTCATAGAGGAAGAGCTCACCGAGATGGAGGCGGCGGTTGCCGAGCGCGTGCGGAAGTTTCGCAAGGCGGGCAAGCATACGCAGCAGACGATGAGTGATGAGCTCGGCTTGGAAAAGCGCGTCTATCGTGCACTGGAGAACGGCAAGAAGAGGATTGATCTCGAGCTGCTGCTCCGGCTGTCCCGCGCATTGGAGGTATCCGCCGACGAGCTTCTAGGCGGTGCGCAGGAGAAGACGGAAGCCGCCGTGGAGGCTAGCCCCGAGGAGGAACCCAAGCTGGAGAACTGGATCAAGCAGATCGCCGACGCTCCGGAGGACAAGAAAAAAGCGGTCCGCCGGATGTGGAATGCGGTCCGCGAGCTGTAATCCTTTTAGTACGTGTTTGCTTCTTTATTGACAACCCGCCGGGTTCCGGCGGGTTTTTCTTATTTTACGGATAAACGGGAGGCGGGAGAAGGATAAAGAAATTCCCGCTTATCCGCTTTTCTTGTAAAATTAAGGAATCAGAGGATTGGTCCTGATGCAGAGCCGGCGGTATGACCGGTATCCGGCGATCGCCATGCAGAGCTACGCGGCGCAGAGAGCGGGGGCCTCGCCGCAACCGGCAGGGCAGACCCGCTAAGCTGCGGGGTGAATCGTTAAAGGGTGGGGAGAGGAAAGCGTCGACCGCCCGGCATGGGGACGCATACGGAAGAGAGTCACTGTTGGATCGGCACCCGGCTCTCTCTGAGGCCCGGGAGCGGGGCGTTCTCAATGCCCGCTTTCGTCTGCCCTTGCTTTCTCCGCCCGCGCCAGCTCCTGCCGCAGCACGACGAGATCATGCTCCTCCACTGCCGTAATCCGGTTGGTTTCGTCCACGAAGACGACTTGAGGCTTGAGCCGCTCGACCTCCTCCTCGTTCATCAGGCCGAGGCTCAAGATAATGACCAGATCGCCGGGCTGGAACAGATGGGCGGGGGGGCCGTTCAGCCCGATTTTGCCCGAACCTTCCGGCGCGGGGAGAGCATATGTCTTCCAGCGCGTCGCATTGCGCAGGCTGGTGATTTGGACCATCTCGTAGGGCAGAATGCCCGCATGCTTCATCAGCAGGGCGTCAATCGTGATGCTTCCGACATAGTCGAGATCGGCCTCGGTAACCGTCGCCCGGTGGATTTTGCCTTTGCACATCAGTCGCTGCACGGTGGCAGCACTCCCTTCCTTCCGGCGCAGCCGGTTTTGCCACCATTGTATGACGGGAGCCCTTGCGGGTTCCCCTTCGTTCTTCTTTCGATGGGCGGATGCCGTTCCGTTTTTCGCCGGGACGTGTATGGTGGGAGAAGGAGTTCATTCGGAGGGAGCGAAGACGATGAGCAAATGCTGGCTGGTCTGCAGCCGCTGCGAGCGCCGTCAGCCCTTTGCCCTGAGAGGCAAATGCCGCTGCGGAGGCACGCTTCTGGTGGCATACGACCTCGAGCTGGCGGGCCGGACCATGACGAAGGAGGAGCTCACAGGACGCACAACGTCGATGTGGCGGTATCTGGAACTGCTTCCTGTCCGGCTGACGGAGGCGATCGTTACACTTGGCGAAGGAGGGACCCCGCTGTTGCGGCTGCCTAGAGCGGAGAAGAGGTTGGCTCTGCGAGAGATCTACGTGAAGCGGGAGGAGCAGAATCCGACCGGCAGCTTCAAAGCCCGGGGCTTCTCGGCAGCAGTCTCGCTGCTGAAGGAGAGGGGCATCCACCGGGCGGCGGTACCGTCCAACGGTAACGCGGCCTCGGCTTTTGCCGCCTACGCGGCAAGAGGCGGCCTGGACGCCTATGTGTTCGTGCCAAGGGACTGTCCGCGTCTCATCGTGGAGGAGAGCATGCGGTATGGAGCGCAAACCTATATAGTGGACGGTCTCATTCATAACGCAAGCGCCTTGATCGAGGAAGGCCGGGACGAGCAGGGCTGGTTTCACGTCGGGACCCTGCGCGAGCCTGGCCGAGTGGAGGGAAAAAAGACGATGGGGCTCGAGCTCGCCGAGCAATTGGGCTGGCGGCTCCCCGACGTCATCGTCTACCCGACGGGCGGCGGGTCGGGGATTATCGGCCTGTGGAAGGCGTTCCGCGAGCTGAGGGAGATGGGGCTGGCGGAGGGGCCTCTCCCCCGGTTCGTCAGCGTGCAGGAGGCCGGCTGCCAGCCGATTGTCGACGCGGTTGCCGCCGGTGAGCGTGTCCGTCCGCCTGCCGGACCGGTGGAGTCGGCGCCGACGGGCCTGCGCGTGCCGCAGCCGCCTGACGGCGATCTGATAGCGGAGATTATCCGGCGGACCGACGGGACAGCGGTGGCGGTATCGTGCGGCGAGATCGAGTCTGCGGCGGCCGAGACGGGGCGCGAAGGCCTCTCGTCGTCGCCGGAAGGGGCCGCGGCGTGGGCCGGCCTGCTTCGGCTGCGCAGCGACGGCTGGCTGGAGCCGACCGATCGCGTCGTCGTGTTCAACACGGCACACGCGCTCAAGTATGCTGCTGCCGAGCCATCGCTAGCCGGCCCGCCGCTCGTGCGGAGCTACGCCGACGTCCGCCGCCTGCTGCAGGCGAGGCGCTAGCGGCACCGCCCCCGCGATGTCAGCGCACGAAGAAGGGACCCGCTTCCCGAGCGGGTCCCTTCTTCGTGCGTTCATCGCAGGCGTTTCGCCGCGTGCGCTTCCTCCGCATGCGCTTTCTCCGCGTGCGCTTCCATGCACGCGAGCGCCGCGGGGCAAGGCGCCGCCGCCGCTCAGCCTCCGGCGAGGAGCCGCAGCAGCGGCTCGTCCACCGCGACCTGCCCGCGCGGCAGCCGCGCGAGGTCGAAGTGCGGGACGAGCTCCGCCGCGCGGGCCGGCTCCGGCGTATCGGCGAGGCCGCTCAGCCAGGCAAGCGTGCCGACGACCTGCTCGGGCGGCGTCCCGGCGGCCCGGATGCCGGCAAGCGTCACCGCCTGCGACCGCTTGGCGAGGCGGCCGCCGTCCGGGCCGTACAGAAGCGGGATGTGCGCAAAGCGAGGAGGTGTCAGACCTAGCGCTTCGTAGAGCGCGAGCTGGCGCGGCGTGGAGTCGAGCAGGTCGGCGCCCCGCAAGACATCGGTGATGCCCATGGCCGCATCGTCCACGACGACGGCCAGCTGATAGCCGATGATCCCGTCGGCCCGTTTCACGACGAAATCGCCGCCGGCTCCGGGCTCCGCCCGCTGCGGGCCCGCCACCAGGTCGTTGAAGGAGGCGGGCCGGTCGGACAGCGCGAAGCGAAGCGAGGGGTGCTTGTGCGCTGCCCGCTCTTGCCGCTCCTCGAGGGTCAAGCTGCGGCAAGTGCCGGGATATGCGGGGCCTTCCGAGGCGAGCCCGTGGGGAGCGCTCGCAACAGCCGCAAGCTCGGCCCGGCTGCAATAACAAGGGTAGAGCCGGCCCTCCTGTTCGAGCCGCGCCAGCGCCCCCTCGTACAGCGCCTCGCGCTCGCTCTGCGTATACGGCGCATAAGGCCCACCGACATCGGGGCCCTCGTCCCAATCGAGCCCGAGCCACCGCAGGTCGTTCAAGATCTGCTCCGCCCACTCCGGGCGAGAGCGCGGCTTGTCGATATCTTCCATCCGCAGGACGAACTCCCCGCCGGCCTGCCGCATCTGCAGCCAAGCGACAAGCGCCGTCCTCGCGTTGCCGAGATGCAGCTGCCCGGACGGGGTCGGCGCGAACCTGCCTCTTTTTCTGCCCATTCCGATTGCCTCCCGCTCTATTGTCGGCATTCACGCGCCGGCTAGTTCCGTTCTTTGCTCCGATCGTGCCTGACGAGCACAGCCCGAATTCATCCCCATGCTAATGGTAGCATGCGGTCCGTCGGCCTCGCAACGGCCGGGGGAGGAACGGTCGCTATCAGCCGCCAAGAGGGGATCGCTCTCACGTCCGGCGGAAGCGGTATCTTGTCCATAAAGCTCGAACGGCCGTCAGGGGTTCCAATAATTTCCGGTTTGAAAGCATGCCCGTTAGGGTATACCCTAATGTATCCCCCGCCAAGCCGGTTTTCCGGCGCCAACGTCGAACGGGGCTTCATTACATACGAGAGGAGTCTTCCGCTTGGACCAGACATTGCTGAAAACAAGCCTGATCGATTACGTCATTATCGTAATCTATTTTGTCTTCGTGATCGGGATCGGGTTTATGGTGAAAAACCAGATGAAGACAGGCGAAGACTTTTTCCTGTCCGGGCGTTCCATTCCGGCATGGATCACAGCGCTTGCGTTCCTATCCGCGAACCTCGGCGCGCTCGAGGTGCTGGGGATGGCGGCCAGCGGAGCCCAGTACGGCCTGCTGACGACCCACTATTACTGGATCGGAGCGATTCCCGCCATGCTGTTCCTCGGCATCTACATGATGCCGTTCTATTACGCGACCAAGATCCGTTCGGTTCCGGAATATTTGAAGCTTCGCTTTAACGAAGCCTCCCGGGCCGTCAACGCGGTCTCTTTTGCGCTGATGACCGTTCTGACCTCGGGGATCAGCCTTTACGCGATGGCGCTTATTTTCCAGGTCATGGTCGGATGGTCGCTGACGACGAGCATTCTCATCTCGGCGGTCGTCGTCATGGTCTATGTCGGACTGGGAGGGCTCACCTCCTCAATTTACAACGAGGTGCTGCAGTTCTTCCTTATCTGGATCGGTCTCATGCTCATTCCGTTTCTCGGCCTGAGCGAGCTCGGGGGCTGGGAAGGCATGCTGCAGAGATTGCCCGAGAGCTTCGGGCACGTCTGGGCGAACACCGGGGCGAACGGGGACAACGAGATGGGCATCGGCTGGCTCGGTGTCACGCTCGGCCTCGGTTTCGCGCTCGGCTTCGGCTACTGGACGACCGACTTTCTCGTCGTTCAGCGGACACTGGCCGCCCGCAACCTGCGTGCGGCTCAGAATACGCCGGTGCTGGCGTCGTTCTTCAAGATGATTGTCCCGGTCCTCGTCATCGTCCCGGGGCTGATTGCCGCGGTCCTCATTCCGGATCTCGGCAAGCCTGGAGGCCCGACGTACAACTTGGCGCTTCCGCTGCTGATGGAGCGGTATTACCCGCCCGGTCTGCTCGGTCTCGGCCTCACGGCCATGCTGGCCAGCTTCATGAGCGGGATGGCGGGCAACGTGACCGCGTTCACGACCGTCTGGACGTATGACATCTACCAGGCGTACATCAAGAAGGACGCCAGCGAGAAGCATTACATCTCCATGGGGCGCTGGGCGATCTTCGTCGGCATCCTGATCAGTATCGGGACAGCCTATATCGCCCAAAGTTTCAGCAGCATTATGGACTACATGCAGACGCTGTTCTCCATGTTCAACGCTCCGCTGTTCGGCACCTTCCTGCTCGGGATCTTCTGGAAGCGGGCGACGCCGTGGGGCGGCTTCTGGGGACTCGTACTCGGTGTGCTGTCCGCCTTCGCCATGTATTTCTTCCTGCCGGAGGGGACCTTCTTCAGCGAAGCGGCGGGCAACTTCTGGCGCGCCTGGTGGGCATGGGTCATCACCGTCGTCGTCACTATCGTCGTCAGCTCCTTCACCAAGCCGAAAAAGGACGAGGAGCTCAAAGGCCTGGTCTACGGCTTGACAGAGCGGCCGCATTACCCGAATACACGCTGGTACAAGCGTCCGGGCATCCTGGCGATCATTGTCCTTGTCATCCTGGTCGTCTTAAACATCCTGTTCTGGTAAGGGGGCATAAACGATGAGCAAACGAATGACGGATCTGCGGTTTCTGATCGGCCTCCTGTTCGTGATCTACGGCGTCATTCTCGCCGTGTACGGACTGGTGGTGAACCCGCCTTCCTTCGTCACCTGGAACATTAACTTCGTGTGGGGCCTCGTGCTGCTGGTGGTCGGCGTCTGTTTCCTGATCTGGTCCCGGTTCGAGGAGAAGGACGACGAGGAATAGCGGGGCTGCCGGAATAGGGCATGAAAGCGAACGGTGCCGCCGGACGGCGGCAGGATAGAATAAAGGAGCAGCGCGGCTTGACCGCTGGCTGCTCCTTTTTTGTTTGGCTGTCGACTCAATGGGGCAGGGGTTCAATGCCGGTGAACGGTCAACACTACGTTGCCTTTCTTGTGGCCCTGTTCTACATAGCGGTGGGCTTCCGCAGCCTGCTCCAGCGGATAGCGGCGGTCGATGACCGGCCGCAGCACCCCTTGCTCAATCAATTCCTTGAGGTAGGTTAAGTCTTCTGCCGATTCCTTCATGGTGCCGCCGATCACCCTCTTGCCGCTCGTCAGGTTGACCCAGCCTCCGCGGGCGATCAGCCAAGGGTTCACATGGAACGCCCTCAGGTAGCAGCCGGACGGTGCCAACTGCTTGATGCATTCCTGAAAGGGGCTCTTCCCGACCGTATCGAAGATCAGATCGTAGACCGCATTCCCGTCCAAAACCCGCTCCTTCGTATAATCGATTACTTGGCCCGCACCGAGCGATCTTACCAAGTCTACGTTCGCCGTGCTGCATACTCCCGTCACTTGTGCGCCGAGATGTTTGGCAAGCTGGACCGCATACGTTCCGACGCTGCCGGAAGCGCCATAGACAAGAACGCGGGCGCCGGGCTTGATCTTCCCTTTGCGCAGAAACTGCAGGGCGGTGTAGGCGCCTACCGGTACGGCTGCCGCCTCTTCAAACGACAGATTCGCCGGCTTGCAAGCGACCGCACCGGTTTCCGGCAAGCATTTGTACTCGGCATACGCACCGAAGCCGTTCCCGCAGGCGGCATAGACGGCATCCCCCGGCTTGAAGCGAGTGACGCCGCTGCCTGTCGATTCGACCACGCCGGCCAGCTCGAATCCGAGAATCTTGATGCGCTTCGGCCTCCACAACCCGTTGAACAGCCGCGCCAGAAAAGGATCCGCCTTGCGCAGCCGCCAATCTCCCGCTGCGGCGGTTGCCGCATAGACTTGTATTAGAATCTCTCCGCTTTTCGGGATCGGTTTGGCTACCTCCTGAAGTTTAAGCACACTCGGCGGTCCGTACTGCTCGTATACGATCGCTTTCATCCCTTCGCTCCTCCGTTCACTGAACTCTTCTCTACTCCTTGCATTGTTTCCATCGCTGTTTCCTGCGGCGGGCTAGGAGGGTCCTTCCATTACCCGGATGCGCCGCGCTGCCTTCGGATGGCCCATTCCGCCACAATGAGATTGATCGACCACCCCGCACCCATCAGCAGCGCTTCGCTAAATTTGCTCGGCTGGCCCAAAAGCAGCGCTCCGGCCAGCTGGGTCAGCACCTGCGTGCCCGCGCCAAGCCCGATCGCATAGCCGCGCGTCATCCAGGCACGGTGCCGGCCCACATCGCCTCGCCGGATTGCGGCCACGCCGAGAACGATGGATGCGACCATGGCCGACCCGAACAGAAGCCGGAACAAGAATAGCCATGCGGAGGGACTGTCCGGATGGTGATAAAACAAGGTCATCCACAGACCGGAGAGGCCGGACACCAATCCGGATGGGATCAGAAGCCATCCGATCGACCGGTGCCAGCCGGGGCTGCGCCTGCGGAAACCGGATGCGAACTGAAATGCGCCAAGAAGGGCATAGACGCTGGAGCTAAGAATATGCAGCGTCACCGGCATAGGCGAAGCAAAGAATCGTTCATTGGCCGGCGTGAGTTCCGCGCCGCCCGCCAGCTCGGCGAGCCGGACGGCGCCGGCGGCGATGGGAACGGCGCTAAGCGCGAGAAGCGCAAAGGCAACACGGAATCCTGAAGCAGATTTGGGAGGAGAGACTGGTCTGACAGGCGATTCACCGGACTGCCCTTCCTCGCAGAGATTTGGTTTCATACCCCGACTCCTCGATCGATATAGTGGGAAGCGCTTTGAAGCATAGAAACCTAGGGACTTTCTCAGTCAATCGCGAGCTTCTTCGTAAGTGAAGATCGTCTCGATCTGAAGGTCGAATACGCGCGCTATTCGAAAAGCAAGCTCCAGCGAAGGCGAGTATTTGCCTTTCTCAATCGCGACAATGGTTTGCCGTGTCACACCTACCAGATCGGCGAGTTCTTGCTGTGTCATCTCGTTATGGTTGAACCGAAGGCTGCGGACGTTATTGCTGATGTGACCTTTGCCCATTTTATACTCCTTTCCGGAACAGATAGAGCCGCCATAGAATGCCGGCTACTTCAGAAACGAAGCCCGATGCGAGCAGAATGACGAACATGGAGGTAAGGGTCGCATGTAGAACCAAGGAACCCATGGCGATCAGAAACCCAAGGATGAACACGAAGAAGGCTATCCTCGTTGCCTTCCATTCGATAATCTTGTCGAGCTCGTCAGCAAAGCGGGGCGGCAGTTCCTTCGTGGAAAGCCGGTTGATGATTATGAAGATTATCTCCAGGATCATCCTCGCCACCATCGTAACCGGGACGAGGATGAGCATGACGGCTCCCCAGAATCGGAGCAGCTCCCCTCCCTCCAAGCTCATCTCGCTGTACCGTAAATAGACAAACCAGCAGTAGATGCCGAACACCAGGATGGCACTGAACAGGGATACGATGGTCTTCTTTTCTTGATAAGACACGGTAGTCCTCCTTCGCCTAAGGGCTCTCTTGGGCACTGTAAAATTGTGGATGTAAAGGTCTGTAAACATAATGTATGGTATAAGTTACATCGTGTCAATCATTTTTTACATGTGAAAGCCACATTCCTTAAAAACCGTCATAGGGCTATTCCCCTCTTCGGTAAAGAATGCTGTCAAGGAACTGATTTGGGTTTTTTTACAAAGTGATTCCTAACCTATTCCATTTTTCCCAGCCTCCATATAGGATGAGAGTGGGAGGAGTGAGAAATATGGTTAGGAAAAAAACCGTGCTCCTGGCGGCGGTCGGCCTGCTGCTCGCCGGCTCGGCTACGGCGGACGCCTATGAGTCGCGGTTAGTCCCGTTCCGGGACGTGAGCGGAGACGTCTGGTCGGCGGAATCCATCTACACGCTGGCAGCCGTCCAGGCGCTCGACGGATACGAGGACGGCTCGTTCGGACCGGTTGTTCCGATGACGAAGGAGGAATTCGTCAAGCTGCTCGCCGCATCGGCGCAGACAGAGCCGGCGGCAAGCGGCGCGACCGGGCTGGCAGATGTCGCGGCAGACCGCTGGTCATATGGCTACATAGCGGCCGCTCTGAACGGGCATTGGGCCGATGAGCTGGTGGATGGCGAAGGGAAGTTCCGGCCGACGGCCGCAATCCGCCGGGAGGAGGCCGCCTATGCGATGGGCAGCTTGCTTCTGCAGCGCCTGCCGGAAGCCGAGCGGAAGGAATGGCAGGACGGAGGCTGGCGGGAGCAAAGGAAGCTTAGCGGCTTTCCCGACGATCGACTCGTGGATGAAGAGCTGGCTCCCGCGGTGTATTACGCCGTCCGCGGCGGGATGCTGGAGGGCAATACGGGCGGTCTCGATCCGGACAGCCCGCTGACCAGACAGGAGGCGGCGGCGCTCATTCACCGGCTGCTGAGGCAGGAGGCAGACCGGCGCCCGCTTGAGGTGACCGGCTTTTACGCGATTCAATCGTTCGGCAGCATCGGGAAGCTTCCGCTGCTGGATCAGGTCGCGCTCGGCTGGTGGCATCTGCAATACGACGGACCGGGGCAAGCAACGCTCGGCAGCGCCGGCGATCCGTTTAAATTCAACGTGCCGGAGGGTTGGGAGCAGGTAACGGCGGCCGCCAGCCAATCCGGTATCGGCAAGCAGCTGACGGTATTCGCGAACAAGTCTCATGGACTTGAGGCGTTCCTGGATGACGCCGCAGCCCGTCAGGCGTTCGTGACATCGCTTGCCTCGGCGCTGAATGATCCGCGCTACGGATTCAGCGGCTTGTGCATCGATTTTGAGGATCTGTATACGGAAGACCGGCGGGATGCCTTCACCTCCTTCCTGAAGGAAGTGAAAGGGATCTTGAACGGACGAACGCTGACGGTCGCCGTCCCGCCCGCATTCTACTACAAAGGCTACGATCTGAAGGCGATTGGAGAGACGGCCGATTCGGTGCTGCTGATGGCCTACCAATTCCTGCACAAGCCGGACCGGCTGCCGTCCTCACCGTTTCCGCTCGCGGCAGAGGCGGTCCGCGACACGCTCGCTGCGGGCGTTCCGGCGGACAAGCTCGTTCTCGGCATCGGTAAGCAGACGGACCAGTTCATCGAGCGGGACGGTGAGATGGCGTACGCATCGCCTACCACCGACAAGGTGGAGGCGCGTCTCCGGCAGCCGGGTGTTCTGCAAACGCTGTCCGTCCCGTATCTGCTGAGCCGCATCACGTACATGGACCAGGGCGCACATGAGCTGTTCTATGAGGATGCCGACAGCATCGGGCGCAAGCTGTGGCTGGCGAGGTATTATGGCTTGAAGGGCGTGTCACTCTGGTACATGGGGCAGTTCGCGGAGAGCGACTGGACCCGGATCGAGCAGGAACGACGGGGGAGTTAGAGGGGGCAAGACAAGCATACAATGGCGTTAGCGGGATTTGTCCGACCCATTCGTTCGCGGGAGTGGACCACCCTGCCTCAAAGGGGCATTATGGCACGGTCCCCGCGTCAGTCGGGGACAGGCCTATTCGAGACAAAAAGGAGAATGGCTATGAAGATCCGTTTTTTGGGAACGGCGGCGGCCGAAGGGTTTCCCGCCCTGTTCTGCACCTGCAGCAACTGTGAGGAAGCAAGAAAACGCGGAGGGCGAAACTACCGCACCCGCAGCTCCGTGCTCATCGACGACGTGCTCAAAATCGATTTCCCTCCGGACACAATGTACCATGTGCACCGGGATGGCCTGGATTTGAGCAAGGTGCACGATCTGTTCCTGACTCATACGCATTCCGATCATTTGTACGCCGAAGACCTGCTCATGCGTCTGCCGGTTTTTGCCCATGGCACCGAACATCCGCTGAATGTGTACGGCCATGACCTGGCCATCCGGCTGTGCAAGAATGTGGTCGCCTCGCCTCCCGCCGACCGCCTCTCTTACAAGCTCATTCAGCCGTTCCGCCCGGTCGAGGCCGAGACGGCCGTCATCACGCCGCTTCTGGCGGATCACGACAGAGGAGAGACTTGTTTGTTGTTCTACATAGAGCGCGATGGCAAGACGATCTTTTACGGGCACGATACCGGCTGGCTGCCGGAAGAGACGTGGGCCTGGCTGCGCGGCAAACGGATCGATCTCGCCATTCTCGATTGCACGAGCGGACTCGTGGGCGGCCGGATCAATCATATGAACAACGAGGCGGTCATCGACATGAAGAAAGCGTTCCTCGAGCAGGGGATGTTCCACGAGGACAGCGTGACGGTAGCGACGCACTTCTCGCACAACTGCGGGCTGCAGCACGATGAGCTGGTCAGCATCTTCGAACAGCACGGCATCGTCACTGCCTATGACGGGATGGTGTTCGAGCTGTAAGCTCCTGCCCCGGCATTCCACTCCCGGAATGCGGAGTATCTACAACAAGAAACGTCCCCCTTGGTTGTCTTCGCACTCCGGGTTCGCTACAATCGGAGGCAAAGCATCAAGGGGGACGTTTGGGTTCAGGAAGATACGAGATCCGCTTTTAGAAGCGATAGGCCGCGAAAGGGGAACGTTCCCGGTTATGGACCGGGTAGATCGGCAGCTGGGTGCGTCCCCCGAATATGGAGCGAGGACGCGCATTCGGCCGGACGTTTACAGCAGAGCGGTCAGCCGGTCTGCGAAGCGCTCCAGTCCCTTCTGGTCCTCTTCGTTGAACCGGGCCTCGAGCGGGCTGTCGATATCCAGCACGCCGAGCAGCTCACCGTCCTTCACGAGCGGAATGACGATCTCCGAACGAGAGGCGGCATCGCAGGCGATGTGGCCGGGGAACTGGTGCACATCCTCGACGCGGATCGTCTCCCGGCGGGAGGCCGCGGTCCCGCAAACCCCTTTGCCCAGCGGGATTCGGACGCAGGCAGGCAGACCTTGGAACGGGCCGAGCACGAGGCCGTCCGGTTCGGCTAGGTAGAACCCGACCCAGTTAATATTCTGCAGAAACTGGCCGAGCAGAGAGGAGGCGTTGGCCAGATTGGCGATCCGGTTCGTCTCACCGGCGAGCAGGCCCTCCAATTGGCGGATCAGCAGCTCGTACTGCTCGGCGGGTGTTCCTTCATAGAGGACAGTCTGAAACATGAATCATTCCTTCTTTCATGCGATCTCTGCCGGGCGAAACCCGGAGGAGGCGGGATGGTAGCATTAGAGGACGGGCGGACTTGGGATTCCGCCGGTCCGGTTCTTTCAGTATATCGGCCTGCCACCCGCCGGACAAGGGCGGGAGGTATTTGCCCGTTCCTGCATGGACGAGCGAGGGGCGGGCAAGATACGAGAAACGGAATCTGGAAATACGGTGGAAAGGAGGGACGGAATGAACCCGGTAGCGAAGTTCCTGGTTTTTGGCGGCGCGGTCCTGATCGTGTTGGGGCTGCTGTGGCAGCTCGGCGGACGGTTTCTGCCGCTCGGCCGGCTTCCTGGCGACATCTCGGTCGAGAAGGAAAACGTCCGCTTTTATTTTCCGATCGTAACCTGTCTCGTCCTCAGTGTCGTCGGTTCGCTTGTGCTGGCTCTCTTTCGGTATTTGTCCAAGTAAGTGAGGCAGCCACAACCGCTTGGCGAAAACACAAACAAGAGAGCGCCTTCCCGCACGGGAAAGGCGCTCTCTTGGCTCAACCGGGCTCTTTGTGGCCGGCTTGAATCGCCGCCCGCTGTCCGTTCCGCTAAGCCAGGGCATCACCCGCTGCCGGGCTAAGCCCGGCATACTGCGTGACGGCACTCAGCAGGTCCGGGTGCAAGGGCAGGACAAAATCGATGCCAGCAGCATGGAAGATTCCGCTCCGGTTATGGACGGAGGCTTCCTTCACATACAGCCGGTAGGCATCGGAGCTTCCGGCGAATGGCGTCCGGACGGTCCCGTCCGCTCTCTCGTTTGTGAGGACGAAAGGACGCCTGCCGGGCCCGGGGACATAGGGCACAATGGTGATGATGTCCTCCAAACGGATATGATACGTCAGATGGGGCCGCTGATAGACCAGTTCCTTGGTCGTCACGGTGATGCCGACGTCGTTTTTTTTGTGATACAGCTTATATTCGCCCTCAAGGGATTTGATCTTAAGAAAATCGCTGCTCATGGTAGGCCTCCTTCGCCATAGAAATAGGGGCGGGTGGACGCAAGTGCTTCCACCTAGCATACCATACTTTCCGGCCGATGGGGCGGAAAGCAGGGCAACTGTCAGGCAGATGGGACAAAAAGAGGAGCCAAACCGGCCACTGGGGCGGAAAGCGGTGTATCAGCCGGGGATGGGATGGGTGAGTAGCGAGAATCAGGCCCGGCGCTATGAGCTCGGCCGGCGGGACCGGATTTTTTGATCATAGCAATATTGTCGCGTGCCATTGCCGGCCGGAGCTGGTAGTCTGGTGGGGAAGAACCGATAGCGGACCTGAAAGGAAGGGAAGAGAACTACGATGTTTGAGATAGAAGGAAGCAACATATTGCTGCGCGAATACCGCTTGGAGGATCTGGACGACCTGCATGCCCTCACTTGGCAGCCCGAAATCTATGAATTTTTGCCGGACTGGAAAGTCTCTAGAGAGAAGCGGGAGCATTGGATGCGCGATTACGAGCTCCCGGGAAACAAGCAGTTCCTGCAGGCGGTGGAGCAAGGCGGAGAGATCGGGGAGCTGCGCCTGCGGCTGGGAATTATCGAGAAAGCGACCGGACGGTTCATCGGCTGGTGCTGTACCGGCATATTGGATGGAATGCCTGCCCCTAACCGGGAAATTGCCTATGCGATCTCCAGAGACCATAGAGGCAAAGGCTATACGACGGAGGCGGCGCGGGCGCTTGTCCGCTACTTGTTCGAGCGGACGACGGTGGAGGAGCTGATCGCGGTCGCCCTCGTCCGGAATGTGCCCTCGAACCATGTGATTGTTAACTGCGGTTTCCTCTATCAGCATGAGATCGAACGAAACGGCGAGCCGTATTGCTATTACCGGCTGTCTAAGGAGACATGGACAGCCCTTCGCCAGAAGGAACTGGAACAGAAAGGGAAGCCGGCATGACGATGATGCTGCGGCTCCCGCGCTTGCTGGAGCAATGGGAAGAACCAGCCGGGACATCCGATAACCGAACCATGAACGTTACTGAACGTTCGACATAACAAAGCCCCCTTTGTCCAAAGGGGGCTTTGTGTTTGGCTAGAGAACCGGTTAGGGAATGTACTGCTGGACAATCTTGGTGACGATGCCGTCCTCGATCGTGAGGTGATACGGGTATTCCTTGAGCAGCTCGCCCTGCGGGCTCTCCAGCAAGCTCTGGAACGTATCCAGCGTAACCGGCTCGTTCCACTGGATATCCAGGTCGGCGGGATCGCCGGTTTTGCTGTACGCCTGCATCAGCACTTCGGCGTTCGGAGACACTTGGACGGCCTCCTGCTTCTCTTCCTTGTTGACGATCATGTAGCCGTCTGGCGCCGTGTCGAACCCGGCGTCCGGATATTCTTCGCGGAACAGGCGGTTGGCGTCCTCGCCTTCCAGCCATTCAATCTCATCCTTGACTGCATATAGCTTGCCGTCCTTGCCATACAAATCGGATATGTAAGCGGCTTGTGTATTCTGGCTCTTCGGGACGGGGGTATAGGCGTTGGTTTCATCCTTAGCTCCTGCGGGAATAGCGATACCGATGATGACGAGGGCGAGCAGGACAAGGGTGATGCTCCATTTTTTCATGCGCGTTGGCTCCTTTGCTATAAGGCCTTACTAGGTTCTTACTCTCATTTTATGCGCATGAATCAAAAAAAGAGTTTCAAAATGATGACAAGCTGCCAAAGAGCTGCCGGGAGGCAAACTTCCGCGGCGGACGCTAGGTCAGGCCGCGGCTCCACAGCCGCCTCATCTCGTCGCTTGCCGCAAGCAGCTCGTCCAGCTTGCCTTCGGCCTCGATGCGGCCGTCCTTCAAGAGGACGATATGGTCCGCCTGCTGGAGTACGGCTTTGCGGTGCGTGATGACCAAGCAGGTGGCCCGGCGCTCCTCGAAAAGACGCGTCCATAACGTCTGCTCGGTGACGACGTCAAGCGCGCTTGACAGGTCGTCGAAGACGAGAAGCTCTGCGTCGCGGATGAACATCCGCGCGGCGGCGGTCCGCTGCGCCTGGCCCCCCGACAGCTTGACACCGCGGGGACCGATCATCGTCTCGAAGCCGCTCGGCAGTCCGGCAACGTCACGTTCCATGACCGCCGCGCGGACCGCGCTCTCGAGTGCCTCCGGTCCGTCCGCGCGCCCGAGCAGGATGTTCTGCCTGAGCGTATCGCTGTAAAGGCGCGGCACCTGGGGCGTGTACGCGCTGTGCGGAGGGACGAAGAAGCCGGCCGGATCGGCCACCGGCTCTCCGTTCCACCGGATGCGGCCGCTTTCCATCGGCAGCAGGCCGAGAAGCGTGCGGACAAGGGTGGTCTTGCCAGAACCGATCCGGCCGGTTACGACGGTGAACGAGCCGCGCGGCAGCCGAAGCGTTATGTTCTCGATGCCTCTGCCGGTTTCGGGGTAGCGGTAGGTCAGGCCGTCCGCTTCCAGCAGCTCCAGCCGGTCGGTCTCGTTCCGATCCGGCTGCGCCGGGGCGGGCAGCTCCCCGCTCAGGTAAAGAGGATGCTCGGCGGTGAGCGTTTCGGGCGGTGCGTCCTGCAGCAGCTGCAGCAGACGGTCCTTGGAAACGCTGGACTGCTTATAGTTCGTCAGAAATTTGCCGAAGTTCTGGATGAATTGGGTTACGAAGGTCAGGTAATAGACGAACAGGGCAAAATCGCCGACCGTAAAGCCGCCTTCGCGCATCGCCCGCGCCGCCAGAAGCAGGATCAGACCGGTGCCTATGTTGACGGCGTTCGAGAAGACGGAGTCCAGCCCCTGGGTGAACAGCTTGTCCTTCAGCATGGTACGGCGCCGGTTGTCGTTCAGCTCCCGGAACCGGGCGATGACGCGGTCTTCCGCGCCGGCGACCTGGATCGCCTGGACCGAGGAGAACATCTCGCTGATCGCCCCGGTGACCTGACTCGTCGCCTCGCGGCTCGCGGCCCGGAACCGCTGCAGCAGCGTAGTGGAGAGCTGGGCGATGCCGACGACCAGGACGAGCGGCAGGAAGACGTACAGCGTCATTCGAACGTCGATCCCCATCAGGATGAAGAACGATACGCCTGCGAACAGGACCATGCCGAACGCGTCGACCGACCAGGAGACGGCCTCCTCCACATGGTCCACGTCGTCCCGGAACGTCGAGATGGCCTCTCCCGGCGAGCCTGGGATCGCCCGTGCCCCCGGCTCCTTGAGGACATGACTCAGCAGGTTTCGGCGCAGCAGGGAGCCGACTCGGAACCGGTAGCCGACATCCGTGTAAAAGCCGAAGAAGATGAAGGCGATCCGGACCGCCGCCGCCACGAGGACGAGCGCGATGACCGACCAGACCGTCCAGCCGTAGGCGGAATCGCCCGTCAGGACGTCGAAGAACTCCTTGGTGACTAGACCGGGAAGGACGGGCGCGAGATAGATGAGCGACCAGGCAAGCACGTTCAGCGTGTAGCGCCACGGCTGATTGCGGATGAGCCGCCAAAAGAAAGTGGATGATTTCATGCGAGCAATTCCTCCATTCCGGCTGTCAGCATGCGGGCAAAGCGGGAGTCCGGATCCGCCGCCAGCTTCTTGCGGTCCCCGTATTCGATCAGGCGGCCGTCTTCGAGAATGAGGATGCGGTCGGCTCTCTGTACGGTCGTGAGCCGGTGGGCGATGATGATGCAGGTTCTCCCGTCCAGCAGCTTGTCGATCGCCTTCTCCATCGTCCGTTCGGTCGCCGGATCGAGGCGGGACGACGCCTCGTCGAGAATGACGAGCCCGGGATCGGCGAGGAACACGCGGGCGAACGAGAGGAGCTGGGCTTCGCCTGCCGACAAGCCGCCGCCCCCCGATTCGATCCGGGTGTCCAGCCCGTCGGGAAGCGAGCGCAGCCAGTCTCCCATGCCGAGCTCCTCCAGCACTTGGGCGATGTGGCTGTCGGGGATGTCCCGGTCGAAGAAGGTCAGGTTGTCGCGCACCGTCGCCTGGAAGAGCTCGATCGTCTGCGTCACGAGCCCGACCTTGCTTCTCAGCTCGGCGACGGCCGTTTCCCGTGCCGGGACGCCGCCGAGGCGCACCGTGCCCGCCTGCGGATCGTAGAACCGCAGCAGGAGCCGGGCGAGCGTCGATTTGCCGCTGCCCGTCCGGCCGAGCAGGCCGACAGTCATGCCCGGCTCGATGCGAAAGTCCAGCTCTCGCAGTGTTGACTGGCCCTCTTCGTAGCCGAAGGACACTTGCTCGAGCTCGACGCCCAGCGGGCCGCCCGACAGCGGGGTGCCGGGGCCGTCCTGAATGGCGGAGCGGGTATCCAGCAGCTCGCGGATGCGGACGATGCTGGCGTCGGCTTTTTGCAGATCCTCCATTTGGGTTCGGATTTTCTCAATCGGCTTGGCCATCAATTCGGTATAATAGAAGATCATGTAGACCGTACCGATTGTAGCGGCGCCTCGGTTCCACAAATAAGCGCTTAGCGCGAAGGCGATGGCATTGCCGATCGCGAAGATGGCGATGGTGGTCGACCACATCGATGCCCAGCCGAAGAACGCGCGGACACGAACCGGCAGCCAGCCTCTCAGAATCGAGTGAAAGCGGTGCATGACATAGCCGGTTGCGCCGTTGGCTCGTGTATCCTCCGTGCCTTCGAGATGCTCGCCGAGGAAACCGAAAAATTCGGAGGAAACCTGACGCAGTCTGCCCCAGTAGGGCGACGCATATTTGCGGATATATTGGATGATCCAGATGGCGGCTACGACGAAGACGAGCATGCCTGCGCCAAGAATCCAGTTCTCCCGGAACAGGAGGACCAGAATGCCGATGATGAGCAGCAGATTGCCGAGCAGCGTAATGACGAAGTTGCTGAAGAAATTGGCAAGCGAGTTAATGTCGCCGTCGACCCGCTCAATGATCGCTCCGGATGTATGCGATTTGTGAAACGACAGGTCGAGCTTGAGACAGTGGGACGCAACGTCGCTTCTCAGCTGATTGGTGGCGATCCAGCCGATATTCTCCCCGTAATAGGTGGCGGCTACGGACAGCACCTGCAGCAGCAGGGAGACGCCGATGAACAGGGCGGCCGCGCAGAGCAGAGCCTGTCCTCCGTCGTCGCCGGGTCCGGGGGCCTGGGCGGTATCGAGAAAGTAGCGGATGATTTGCGGATTGACGAGCTGCAGTCCGATGGAGGAGAACAGCAGGATGGTCAGCATGACGATGCTGCCGCGCTGCGGTTTGAGATAGCGGCTCAGGAGCCGTGCATACTGGCCTAACGGAATACGGATACGTTTCATGACGGATGGCTCTCCTTGGTTCGAATCGCCGGGGGCGAGGGAATAGGAACGCTTGTTTCGGATTCTCCTGCTACTTTAGTCAATCGGGAGCGGCGCGTCAACGGTTAAATTCCGCCGCCGTCCGGGGCAGGGGGACGTAGCTCATCCGCCTGGCTGAGCCGCCTCCGGGACGAGCCAAGCGGCCGCGAACAGAAGGTTCAACAGAACAGGATGGGGGATGACGGATGAAGGAGTGGCACGGAAACGGGAAGAGGCTGTCTTACAAGGAGGTTGGAGAGGGGAAACCTCTGCTGGTGCTGCACGGCACCGGCTACGATCACCGAAGCATGGAGCGGCTATTGGAGCCCGTGTTCGAGGGGCGGCCAGGCTGGAGACGGCTGTACGTGGACCTGCCGGGGATGGGCGAGACGCCTGCGGCGGGGTTCACGAACAGTGCGGAGATCGTCGACGCGCTCCTTGCATTTCTGGACGAACGGGCACCGGGGGAGCGGGCGGCGCTGACCGGGTATTCGTTCGGCGGCTATCTGCTGCGGGGCATCGCAGGCTTGCGGGGGGTGGCGCTCGCCGGGCTGTTCTTCCTCTGTCCGGTCGTCGGCCGGCAGAGGACGAATCTGCCCGAGCTTCGGCCCGATCCGCCCGGCGAGGAGCTGCTTGCGGCGATGACGCCGGACGAGGCGAGACGGTTCGCCGGCAAAACGGTGACGCCGACGCTTGAGCTGCTGGAGCGGTTTCGGGCGTGCATCTTCCCGGCGCAGGACATGGCCGATGCCCGCTTCCTGACCGGCCTCAAGCGGACGGGCGGTTATTGGCTGCCGGAGGAGCAGGAGCGAGGGCCTGAACAATTGGACGTGCCGGTCGGGATCGTCTGTGGCCGGCAGGACCAGATCGTGGGCTATTCGGATGCGGCCCGGCTGCTGGACCAGTTTCCGCATGCTTCGTATGCCGTCCTCGACAAGGCAGGCCACCATGCGTTCCTCGAAAAAGAGACGCTGGTCCGCGCGCATTTCCTCGACTGGCTTGACCGGATGGAGGCAGAGAAAGCGCGGTAGACGGCAGCGAACCGGCAGCGGCTGCCTTCCGAAGCCGGCCGGCTGCGCCGGAAGGCTGGTGCGGGATGATCAATAGGAGCGAACATGAAGCGGGGCTGTCCCTGGTCGTCAACGCTGACGACCGGGACAGCCTCGTCTTTGGTATGCGTGCCCGCCGGGAGGATGCGGCTGGCACGGGAGGCTTCACTTCCGTTTGTGGGCCATGAGGCGCGCGAGCAGATGCAGAATCTCCAGATAGAGCCAAACGAGGGTTACAAGTAGAGCGAAAGCGCCGTACCACTCCATATACCGGGGTGTACCCGGTCCAGCCATCCGCTCGATCGTATCGAAGTCGAGGACCAGATTAAGCGACGCGATGAACATGAGGCAAGCACTAAGCAGGATACCGACTAAGCCGCCCTCGTGAACATAAGGACGCTCGGGAGACGGAAGCGGAGAGCAGGAAGACAAGCCCCGTCCACGGGAGGCTCCAAACGAGCGAGCGGAGCAGCGAGACCCAGGTGCCGCCCTCCATCCAGACGATCAGGCCTCCGATCGCGAAGAGGAGGAAAGAGCACACCGGCGCAAGCTCCAGCAGCTCGTTCCACAGCCGGTTTCGTCTCCCGGGCCGGCAAGCCTTGCAGCCCTCGGCTTCCGATGATACGGGAGCGGAGCAATGCCTGCTGCGGATCTCGAGCGGATGCCCGGCGGCGGTGCCGCAGCCGGCACAGGCGAGCGTCGGTTGGATGGACATAAGTCTCCTTTCGTCCTTCCCCGCCTTGGCTCCCGGACATGCGGGAGAGCTGAGAACAGGACAGGATAAATCTGGAAGTTGTGTTCCGTTCCCTTTACCCACAACCCTGTCGTTTGAAACTAACAAAAAAACCGCTCCTTCGCGATAGCGAAGAAGCGGTTCACAGAATATGCTCCACTTAGGAGGACGGCTTCGTCCTTACGGCTGGCCCGGGACGGCTCGTCCGCCTGAGAGGAAGCCGGCTTCCGCCGTCTATTCCAGCCATTGCTGGCGCTTGCGCAGGCCGCCGCGCGGCACCATGAACGCCTGTGCCCGCTTGAAGCCGACCGGAGCGCCGCGCACGATCGTCAGTGCCTTGTAATACTCAATGAACGGAAAACCTGACGTTTCTCCGCGGGCATAGGCATACTCGTGCATCGCCTTTACCCACAGCTCGTACGCTTCCTCGGGAATGTCGATGAACACTTCGGGATCGAAGTCATACGGGTCTTCCCAGTTGTCCGCATAGTAGAGCTTGCGGGCAAAGTGGGCCGGCAGCTCCCTCTCAATCGTTTTGAGGGCCGCATAGAAATGGGCGTCCTGCACGATCAGGTGGCAGTTAGCGTGGTCCTTGTGCATGCTCTCGCGCCAGTGGGTGATGATAATGTCCGGCTTCACCTCACGGATGACGTCGGCAACCTCGTACTTCACCTTCTCGTCGACCGGAAGATCCGCATCGCTGTAATTCAGGAACCGGACGTCCGCCCCGACGATATCGGCGAACCGGTGGGCTTCCTCGATCTTTTGCTTGCGGTATTCTTCGGGAGAGAGCCGCGGATGGCCCTTCTCTCCGGGGGTCAGGTGCAGGAAGGTCGCTTTGTGGCCCTCTTGGGTGTACTTGGCGATGACGGCTCCGGCGGTCAGATCCAGGTCGCCCGCGTGGGCGCCGATGGCCAAAATATGCTGCTTCTTCTCTTCGCTCATGCTCATCAGTCTCCTTTGAGCGTCTTCGCCATGACCCGGAACGTGCGGGTGACGGCAAAGCCGGTTTTTTTATACAGATAGCCGGCGGGTGTCGTTTCTCCGGTCCACAGGAACCAGGCTCCGTGCAGGCCTTGTGCGCGCATCGCGTGCAGGCAGTCGTGCAGAAGGATCTTGCCGAGTCCCTTGCCCTGCTGGCCAGGGTCCACGCCGAACGGGCCGAACCGCTCGGGCACCATCTCATAGCCTCCGTGCAGGCAAAAGCCGACGAGCGTGCCGCCGTCGAATGCAAGGAAAATCCGGCTGAGCGGAATGCCCTGCAGGACGCCCTCACGAATGGCCCGTCCCCAATCCGGATTGAACGTTTCGTTCGCGAAGCGGATCAGACCCGGCAGGTCCCCGTCTTCGGCCTGGCGGAAGCGGTAGCCCTCCTGCTCGCGCAGCTTCTTCAGCTCTTGTACGTCTTCGGGCATTCGGTACCCGACCAGCGAATAGTCCATGGCGACCGGCGAGTAAAGCCGTGTGAAGCCGGCTCGCTCGAGGAAGGGCATCCCTTCGGGGTAAGCGCCTTCATCAAGGCCGGGGACTATGTAGTTGGGCGCGTACGAAGCGAAGAAGATTTTTTTGCGGTTCTGGGCGGCGAGGAACGCGACGGCTTCGTCCATCAGCCGGGTGCCGATGCCGCGGCGACGGTAAGACGAGTCCACGAAGAAGAAAGGGATCCAGCCGTTATCCGGCTCCAGATCGGTGCCGGCCATAGGAAGCAGGCGCCGGACCGCATAGACACAGCCGACGATCCGCTCCCCGTCCAGGGCGATCCGCAGCCCTTCGGGATCGAAGTTGGCGTCGAGCAGGACGAGGTTGCGAAAACGGACAGGGGTAAGCGGATCCTGAACAAGACAGCGGTTCCACAAGTCGACAAGCTGCCGCTCGTCGCCGGGAACGTACGACCGGGTTTGCAGATTCTGCGTCATAGGTCGCCTCCAAAATGGAAAGAATGTATTCGGTTTCAACACCTTCATTATACTCGCATGAAATAATATTTCAACGTTTTTGTCCAGGTGTAAATATTTGTTTCAAAAGAGGACTCCGGGCTATGTTTCCGGCTGTGTCAGCACAAGAAAAAGCGCCTCGCCGCAGCGAAGCGCATTCCCGTCAGAAAGACGGCTTTGCTTAGTCCTCGTCCTCCCATTTGCGGGAGTAGGCGAGCTTGGTGACGTAGATGGTCAGGCCGCAAATGAGCGCGACACACAGGAAGCTGATGACATAAGTTGTCGTCATGGCGGGGAGGCATCCTTTCGGGCGTAATGCCGTCTATTGTACCATAGCGGGACGCGCCGTCCAGACGTTCGACTCGGCGATGACCGTCTCCTTGCTGTCCGCCAGACGGATCTGCACCTCCCAGGAGGGACTCTTGGCGACCTCTTTGGACAAGGTAACGAGCACCGCGCGTTCGTTTTCCCACTTTGTGTCCTGCGGCTTGCCGTTCACAAAGACGACGCCAAGGGGCGGCAGGTTTGTTCCTTCCACCCGGAGCACTGTTCCTTCGCTGCCGGAGTCGGCGGATGCCCGCTCCGCCTTCTCGATCGACAGAGGACCGAAGCCGAGCGTATAGTTGGGATCCATGATCCGGTCCTTGAGATCCCCCATCGCGATTTGGCTGCCGAACAGACTGTCGTTCTGCAGCGCCTCGTAGTCCTTCAGCTCGTTCTCGGCGATGCCCATGCTCTCATAATAGTCTTTGGGCGGAATGACAGGCACCTTGGCCGCCAGCCGGCCGAGGAAGTCGGTATAGGAGCTGCCGGGCAGGCCGGCCAGCTTCAGCACGTAAGGGCCGAGGAAAGAGGGGCTGAAATTCAGCTCTTCCTTCGGGCTGTGCAGGTAATTGTTCCAGACGACGACCGGCACTCGGAACATTTTGTTCAGCTCGTCGGAATCGTTCTTGGCCAGGTAACCGGCGTCCCGGTAAACGGCATAATCGTCTCCGAGGAACGGCAGATGGTCGCCGAAAAAGACGACAATCGTTGGCTCGTCAAGGGCGCTGTAGTAGTCGACAAGCTGCCTTAGCATACGATCCGCAGCTGCCGCTCCCTCGGCGTACGTCTCCAGCTGACCGCGCGAGGAAGCCGTGATGGGCCCTTCGGCTTTGAAGGAGTTCTTCTCAAATTTGCCCGGAAAGTAATGGAAGTGGTTTTCCATCGTGTTGGCGAACACAAAATCCGGTCCCGGCGTCTTGGCCGTTTCTCCGATAATGAGGTTCGCGACCTCACGGTCCGCCAGATACGGACCTTCGTAGACCGGCTTGAAGAACTCCATGCTGATAAATTTGGAGAAGCCCAGGTACTCGTATACCTTGCGGCTGTTGAAGTACCAGTTGTGAAACGGGCTGATGGCGGCAGTCGAATAGCCCTGCCGGTGAAGGATGCTGGCGAGCGAGTCCACCCCCCGGCCAATGTACTGGTTGTAGGCGATCGAGCCTTGGGGCAGGAACCTCATCGAATGGCCGGTGAGCACCTCGAATTCCACATTAGCGGTTCCGCCTCCGAATTGAGGAGAGAGCATCCAGCCGCCGGTTCCGGACGCCAACAGGGAGTGGAAGAACGGAATCGGATCCTGGCTGAAGCGTACGCTCGGCAGCAGGGTCGGATCCCAGAACGACTCGCTGAGCACGACCACGATATTGGGACGCGGCCGATCGGCTGCGGCCGCGGCGGCAGGACGTGCCGCATCTTCGAGAAGAGCGCTGATCCGTCCGGGATCGACCGCCGCCCCGGGGCCATCAATCAGGACATGCGTATTCAAAAGCGTGGCAAAGGCGAGGCCGTTCGTCCGGACGTGAGACGCTTGGTTGTCGGAGAGCGGCTGGAGATGAAGTGCGGTCCGCAGTCCAGTCGGCTGACCCGAATACAGTCCAAGAATTGCAACGCCCGAGACGGCCAGCAGGACGGCGCGTGTCCGCATGCCGAGCCGGCTCGGCCGGTACGGAGCCCGGGAGAGGAGAGCGAAGCTGCCGGCGAGAAACAACAGCAAGGCCGAGACGGTATGAAGCGAGAAAATATTGCGGATATAAGGAAGCAGCTCCTTGGTCTCGCCCGTCAGCACGAAATCCCAGGGAAGGAGCGGGACGCCGAGCATCTTCAGCTTGATGCCGCTGATGAGCGACAGGGCGGCCAGCAGAAGGGAAAGCGCCCAGTAGGCGGGGCGCAGCCGGCCCAGGACGGCGGCAAGCAGCAGAAGCAAGGAATAGACGAGCAGCGTATTGACGAGCAGGGCCGGCAGCCGCTGCACCGACCAGGCGGCGGTTTCCGTCCAGGAGCTTCGGCTCAGCAGCTCCGTCAGAACGACGAGCCAGAAGGCCAGAACGGCCCAACCCGCATAGATTCGGGTGGGACCGAGCAGGCGGGCTGCGCGGCGCGTAAGATTGGCAAGCATGAAGGTACTCCTTTGCGTGGAAGGATATGGAAGAAAAAAAGTGGTTTCATTATAGCAAACTGCGGGACGTTGGAAAAGCGCTTTCATGAAGAGGTTAAGGATTATGATGGAACAGGGGAATGCAAGAGAAGTTCCGCCGAACAGAGGAACAATCAAACTCCACAAAAACCGAACGTTCGTGATTTAAGATAACAAAGTGTATGGAAAATCCGAAATTTAATGTTGTTAATTTGCAACAATCGACAATAACAACAGAAAAAGACGAACGTTAGTCTGTTGACAGACGCTTGCTATTCGGGTAAGATGAACCTGCAAGCCGAAAGGGCTACGCGGAGGCCTGACAAGGCCAACGGGACAACTGAATCCGCAAGATCCGCCGTATCGTATATCCTCAATAGACAAGGCTTGAGGGTTTCTACAAGGAGCCGTGAATCCTAACTACGACCGGGTACCTGAGCGTACCCTGAGATCAGTTGGGATTTTTTGTTGTGCTGCGGGCCTTTCGGTCCGCTTGAGCACGGCCGGGGTTCAGCAGACGAGGCAAACGGGAGGAATAGAGAATGAATGCGAATTACGATTTGATTATAGTGGGGGCCGGTCCGGCCGGGATCTTCGCAGCATACGAAATGACGGTCAAGCGTCCGGGGGCGCGCGTGCTGCTCGTGGATAAGGGGCACGACATCTATCGGCGCTCTTGCCCGATTCTGGAGGAGAAGATCAAGCTCTGTCCGCCCGCGGCGGGCAAGAAGGAATTCGCCGGCTGCCTGCCGGCATGCTCGATTACGGCGGGCTTCGGAGGCGCCGGCGCCTACAGCGACGGCAAGTTCAACATTACAACCGAATTCGGTGGATGGATGACCGACTACCTTTCGCCGTCCCGGGTGCTGGAGCTGATCCGGTATGTCGACGGAATTAATCTGGCTCATGGCGCGACGCCGGCCATCACTGACCCTACCACCGAGGCCATCCGCTCGATCGAGCAGCGCGGCTACGCGGCGGGGCTCAAGCTTCTGCGCGCCCAGGTCCGCCATCTCGGGACCGAGCAGAATCTGGAGATTTTGAAGTCGATTTATGAATATTTGAAGAGTCGGGTTGACATGCAGTTCAAGGCGGAGGTCGCCGACATCGTCACGGTCAAGGAGGGCGACCGCCACCGGGTGACGGGAATCGAAATGAAAAATGGAGACCGGTACGAGAGCAGGCAGGTGCTGATCGCCCCGGGACGGGACGGGTCGGCCTGGCTGACCGGCATCCTCAAGAAGCGCCGGCTCAAGATGTACAACAACCAGGTGGACGTGGGAGTCCGCGTCGAGACGTCCGATGTGGTCATGCGTGAGATCAACGAGCATCTGTACGAGGGCAAATTCATCTTCAATACGTCGGTCGGCACCCGGGTAAGGACGTTCTGCAGCAATCCGTCCGGGCACGTGGTGGTCGAGAATCACAGCGGCGTCATGGCGGCGAACGGACACTCGTACAAAGACCCAGCGCTCGGCTCCAGCAACACGAATTTCGCTCTGCTCGTCTCTCACAAATTCACCGAGCCGTTCGACAAGCCGAACGAGTACGCGCGAGAGCTGTGCAAGCGGGCGAACGATCTGTCGAGCGGGGGCGTTATTGTGCAGAAGTACGGAGACATCCAGCGGGGACGCCGGTCCACGCCAGCGCGGATCAAGGAAGGCTTCCTGGAGCCGACGCTGAAGGAAGCTGTCCCGGGCGATCTCGGCCTGGTGCTTCCTTACAACACGATGAAGAGTCTCATAGAGATGGTGGAAGCGCTGGATCACGTGACGCCCGGCATCGCTTCGGAGCATACGCTGTTCTACGGCGTGGAGGCCAAGTTCTATTCCGCCCGGCCCAAGCTGACCGAGTCGTTCGAGACGGAGATTGCGGGCCTGTACTGCGGAGGAGACGGCGCCGGCATTACGCGCGGGCTTGCCCAGGCGGGGGCCGCGGGCGTCTGGGTCGCTCGCCAGGTCATCGAGCGTTTGTAGCGCCGTAATGGCAGCAGGTGGGGCGCCGAACCAGCCGAAGGCGCGGCACGCTGCGCGGTATGGCCCTCTACCGGTCAATTTCCGTGCGGTTGGGGCGAAGCGAATGGCCCAGCCTCGCCTAAGAAGAACGGACCGGCACCGCCTTCCTTCCGGATGAATAGGATGTAGCCTATGTCGGAATGGAAGGGAAGTTGCCTCAATGAAGAACCAGCCGGTCGTCGGCATCCTGACCTATCGCAACGGGAACCGGTTCAACGAGCCAAGACTGTTCCGCGATTTCGTCAAAGAAGGCCAGGACCTAGGGATAACCGTATTTTTGTTTGCCCACAACGATGTGATGCCGAAGAAAAAGCTGATCCGCGGCTTCGTCCCCGTCAAAGGGGGAGGCTTCGAGCCCAAGCTGTTTCCCTGGCCGGATGTGGTCATCGACCGGTGCCGGAAATGGTCGCCGGGATTTACGGAGATGAGGCGCAAGCCGTATTTTCCCTATACGAGCCATAAATTTACGAGGAAATGGAAGGCGATGGAGCTGTTCGCTTCCGAGCCGAGCCTCAAAAAGTGGATTCCCAAGACGAAGACGTATTCGCCCGAAGCGTTCCGCTCGCTGATCGGGGAATTCCCGATTGTGTACGTCAAGCCGGGCAACGGAACGGGAGGCAGCGGAGTCGTACGGGTGTCCCGGGAGAGCGAAGGCTACCGGATCGCGGCACGGACGCGCAGCATGAAGACGGTGACGGTTCACCGGTTCTCTACCCAGGGGGACGTCATCCGCTGGCTGGACCGGTGGGTGAACAGCCAGAGCATCCGCGGCTGCCATTTCATGGCGCAGCAGGGTCTCGATCTCGCTCTGATCCCGGACCGCGTGTCCGATGTACGCCTGCTCATCCAGAAGACCGGACAGGGCAAATGGGACGTTACCGGTCTCGCCTTAAGAGCGGGGGGCAAGAACAGCCCTACAAGCAATCAGATCTTCAACAACGGCGGCAAGGTGTATAACTTCGATTCTTTCATGACCGAGAGGTTCGGCCGGTCGAAGGCCGCCGAGATCCGGGAGGAATGCGAGGCGCTCGGCCATGAGATCGTACGGGTGATCGAGAGCAAGTTCGGCTCGATGTTGGAGTTCGGGCTTGATCTCGGGGTCGACGTGAACGGCGATGTCTGGCTGATCGAGGTGAATCCGAAGCCGGCGCACGATACGTTCCTCAAGTCGGGGGACGACGATATCTATCGCAAATCGATCCGCCGGCCGCTCCAGTACGCCGTTCACCTGGCTCGCTCCTCCAAGCGGAACGAGTAGCGGCAAGGCTCGAACCGGCGTGAGCCGAGGGCGGCAAGCCGGGAGCGCCGGTTTACAGAACGGCGGGGAGCTTGACGGCGGCTTAGGCTAACAGCGCTCGCGGAAGCTCAGGCGACGGCTCGGGCTAAGCAGAGGAACGGAAGCTCGGGCGACGGCTCAGGCTAGCGCGGAGGCACGGAAGCCCGATCGGCGCGCAAGCACGCTGCGGCACAAGCAAGCCGGTGGTAGGGGACCGACGTTCCCACGCCCCGGCTTGCCAGCCGCCTTATGGATGCCGAGCCGTGGAAAAGCTCGTCTGCAGCTGATCCTTCCCGGGTGTGCCGGAGAACGATTGGGGCGCCGGTATTGACGGGGGAAGCTGGGCGGGGGATAATGAATGGTAATTTTTACAGCCTAGTTATTCATGACCCAAGGAGTGAAGTCGTTTTGAAAGCAAAAGTTTTAACGGGATTGCTGGCGGTATCCGTGCTGGCAGCCTGCTCCAACACAGACGGAAGCAAAACCGCGCAAACCGCGCCTTCCGTCCAGCCGCCTGCATCTGCCGCCCCATCGCCTTCTGCAACGCCCAAGACGTACGAGAAGGTAACGGTCGGGGACTTTACGCAGGAGAAAGTGATTACGAAGGAGTATATCGTCCCTTCGACTTACAAAAAATTCTTCGCCGCTTCGGAAGCGGGTCCGCTCGTACCCGGCCTGCAGCAAGGGATCATTCCGCAGGGGATGACCTACCTGAAGGAGAAGAATTGGCTGATCATTTCGTACTACCGCGACGATAAACAGCCCAGCCTGGTGTCGGTGACGGATCTGAACACGGGCAAGCTCATAAAAACTCTTAAGCTCTACAGTACCGATTCCACCCCTTATACCGGACATGCCGGGGGCGTGACAGTAAGCGGCAAGCATCTGTGGGTCGGCTCGGACAGCAAGGTGTACCAAATCGACCTGGCCGATCTCGAGAAAGCGCAGGACGGGGGCAAGCTCGTCTTCAAGAACATCTTCCCGACCGAAGCCAAGGCGTCTTATGTCGTCTATGCCGATGGCATTCTGTGGGTAGGAGAATATGCGGACGGAACGGATTATCCGACCAGCGAGACCCATTACCTCAAGAACTCCGAGAATAAGACGAACAAGGCGTGGGCGGCCGGCTACAAGCTGGACTCGGCCACGGATTCGATCGCCCAGACCCAGCAGAAAGGGTCGGACGGCAAGCTCATCCCCGACGTGATTCTGTCGACGCCGGACAAGATCCAGGGAATGGAGCTGTTCCAGGGCGAGTTCGTGCTCAGCCAGTCCGGAGGGCGGTCGAACGACAGCCTGCTCATCACCTATCCCAACCCGCTGAAGGACAAGCCGTTTACGGAGGTGACCATCGGCTCGGTTCAGGTGCCGGTTCACATGTTTGACGGCAAGAATAAGAAGGAAGCGATCATCGTGCCTCCGATGACGGAAGGAATCGTCGCGCGCGACAAGCAGCTCGGCATCCTGTTCGAATCCGGGGCGGAGAAGTACCGGAACGGCTCGTTCCCGCTGGACGAGGTCTACTGGTTCAGCAAGCAATAGGCAGCCGTTCGGGTGCATCAAAAAGCCGCTGTTCGTTAATGAACAGCGGCTTTTTTGATGTCTTATGGACCCTCTGCTATTCGGTCTTGGTCGGGGCTGCCGGTGTACCCCAATGAAACGGCGTCGTCTGAAAAAATAAATTTGGGTTCACCGGAATGTTGTGGGCCCAGAAGGCAAAGTGGAGGTGGGGGCCGGTCGAGAAGCCGGTCGTCCCGACTAGACCGATGATGTCGCCCCGTTTGACGGAATCTCCGGTCTTCACGCGCAGCTCCGACAGATGGGCGTACTGGGAGAACAGGCCCATGCCATGGTCAAGATAGATCGTATTGCCGGTCAAGTACAGCGAATCGGCCAGTGCGACGACTCCGTCGTTGGTCGCCTGGATCGGCGTTCCCTCCTTGGCGGCGAGATCGATCGCCATGTGCGAGCTGTCGTACTTGCCGTTGACGTACCGCGTATGGCCGAACGGGGTCGTCAGAATTCCCTCGATCGGCTGTACGAACGGAGCGGACCCGGGTACAAACTCGGGACGGGACACGCTGCGAGCCTGGTCGATCCGCTTCTGGTCGGCCTGGATCCGCTGAGTATCCTGCTTCATGCTCTCCATTTGCTTGGTAACCTGGAGATGCTGGGTATCGAACGTCTTGGCTTTGATAGTCAGCTCGGCGTCTCCAACCGGATATCGGCCCGGCTTTGTCTGCATGGGGACCGGCAGATAGGTGAAGAAGCCGTCTCCGTAAGGCTGCAGCTTGTACGTCCTGCCCTGCCACTGCAGCTCGCCGCTCTCCCGGCTGCGAATGAGTACGACGTCGCCGGGAGACGCTGCGGCCGGCAGCAGCGACCAGGACGCTTCCATCATCCGCAGGGCGGCGTCCGGCGATGCATACAGAGCCCGTTCCATAGCCGTTAATTCCAATCGCCGCTTTTCCTGCTGCATTGCCTCACGCAGCTCAGGCGTGAAACGGCTGTGCCAGGTGGCTCCGCCGTCCGCCGTTACCAGAATAGGCTGAGGCAGCTCCGCGGCGTCTCCCACCAGCGCCCAGCCGAGCTTCGGCGTCACAAACTGGGACTGCTTGACCGGATAGGTTTTGCCATCCGCCGCTGCCGTCGTCAGGACGGGCTGAACGATGACCGGCTGTTCGTCGGCAGAGGGGGAGGCGGATGGTTCCACTCCCGCCGGCGCCTCCAGCCAGGTCTCACCGCCGTCTCCGGTTATCAGCAGCCGATCGGGATACAGCATCCAGCCGTTGTCCAGATCCGCCATATGGAACGCCTCCGGCTCCGGACGCGCCGGTGCCGAGATGGCAGCTGTCGTCCCAGGGCTGTCGGGGGTTACCTTCGGGCGGAGCCCCCATTTCTCCCCCATTCCGGCTGCATAAGCCGCCGCCGCAAGGACGACAGCGGTCCCCATCAGCCAGATCAGGCGTGCCCGGGAGGGCCGCGGCCGACGTTCCGGCCGCTCGTAAAGCGGTTCCATCTCCTTCAGCTCCCTTCTTGCCTCGCGGCCTACGCCGCTCCGTTGTTGTCTTGTCCCCATCATAAGGGATGAGCGGACAGATGGCTAGAGAAGAGTACGGGACGTGCGGGAGGGCAGGGGAGGGGGGGAGGCAGAGTCTACCGAGGCGGTATGTTAACGGAATCTCCCTGGATTAGCGCCGGCTGGATATTCAATTTTTCTGCAAAATTTGATAAACTTTATTCATCTGTATGACTGTAACCGTTTTCTTGGAATGGCTTCGCTATTCGCGGAAAGGAAGTACGAGAATGAACGTTAGAAACAGGACGGCCTGGGCGGCCGTCTCGGCCGCGGCCGCCTTCCTCTCCGCCGGATGCCTCTCGCCGGCGCCCTCCTCTCCTTCGGGCGATGCGGGCACCGCCGCCGGCAAGACCGACACGGTGACCATTCTGATCAACAGCTTGGGCTTAACCTTTCCTAACGGACTGGACGAGAATAATAATCCGTATCTGGATTATATAGAGAAGGGAGCGGGACTTGACGTCAAGGTCATTCTCCCTCCTCTGGAGGGGTATGGCGAGAAGCTGAACATGATCATGAGCTCGGGCAACACTCCGGATATGATCAGCGCCTTCGACGACGCCTGGGTCGCTAACTATGCCCGGCAGAACGCGCTTTTGCCTTTGGACGAGTTGATCGACAAGTTCGGACCCGATCTGAAGAAGAAAATTCCGAAAGAGGCCTGGGAAAGCGTCACGTACGACGGCAAAATTTACGCCATTCCCAGCATGAACGAGATCAAAGGGATCGAGCTGATGTACGCCCGCAAGGATTGGCTGGACCGGCTCGGCCTGAAACCCCCTCGGACGCTGGACGAGTATTACCAGGTAATCCGAGCCTTTGCTCAGGACGATCCGGACGGCAATGGCAAGCAGGATACGGTCGGCCTCGTTATGACAGAGAATTTGGGCCGGTCCGCTCCGTTCTTCGGCGCGTTCGGCGTTCAGCTCAACCAGTGGGTCGAGCGGGACGGCAAGCTGGTTTATGCCAATATCCTGCCCGAGATGCGGGAGGCGCTGCAGTTCATGAACCGGTTGTACCGGGAGAAGCTGCTAGATCCCGAATTCCCGCTCAACAAGAAGAAGTATATGGAAGAGAAGATTGTCTCCGGCAAGGCGGGATTGTTCTCCGCCGCCTGGTTCGACACGCGGGGACCGATCGAGGAGAACCGCAAGCTCGACCCCAAGGCGGAATGGATTCCGCTCGAATTTCCGGTCGGCCCCCGGGGAGAGAAGGGCGTCTACAGCGTGCCGCTTGCCCGCGCCTTCCAGGTGGTGCCAGCGTCGAGCAGGCGGGGGGAGCAGGTGGTGCGCCTGCTTAACTTCCTCGCGGGAGAAGGACACCGGACGGTTAAGCTAGGCTTCGAGAACGAGATCTGGAAGCGGGTTGACGGCAAGATGGTCACGAATTTTGAGGAGCATGACCGCCAGCTGTACCGGGGCATGTACTCCGCGCTGATGGACCTGGAGGAGCCGGAGATGAGCCGCGAGCGGCTGGATTCGCTGGGTGAGCGGTTCCACCTGTACGAGAACACCCAGCGGATCGACGCCAACCTGATCACCGACGCGTTCCAGGGATTGCCAACCCCGTCCATGAGCCGGTACAATGCAAAGCTCCTAGCGCTTCAGGACGTGTTCACCAAGATTGTCGTTGGCGCCGTCCCGATCACTGCATTCGATACGTATGTCGAGCGATGGAAGGCCGAGGGCGGAGACCAAATAACGAAGGAAGTCAACGAATGGTACCGGAAGGCGGACAAATGAGGGACATAGACGATGGCTAGACTGATCCGATGGCTGACCGGCCGCTTTACCGGCAACATCCAGCTCCGCTTAACCTGTTATTTTTTGCTCATCCTGCTGCCTCTTGTCGTGGTGAGCCTGTTTGCGAACGTCCGCTCCCAGCAGGTGCTTCTCGAACAGACAACCGACCGGACCAAGGGAGCGCTCGCTTCCTCAATGGATTACATCGACCTCATCTTGCAGAACGCGGAGGAGACGTCGACGATGATCGCGACGGACAGCAACCTGATCCGGCTGCTAAGCGAGTCAGACAAGGAGCTCACCCCGCAGGCGGTCGTCAACTTCTCCGAGGTGCTGAGGCAGCTGGCCAATGTTGCCTCCATCAACCACATGTTTTCCCAAATCTCGATCTACCACGCCAAGTCGGGGATGCTCGTCTCCACCGGATACGGGGGCCGCAACGTGCCGCAGCCCGAGCTGCGGGACTGGCTGAAGCGGGCGGCCAAGCAGGCGGGCACCGGATTGGTGTACAAGCTCCCCGGGGATCCCGTCAAGGTCGGCGAGACGTTCGGCGAGCTGGTCGGCGCGGACGGCGTCTCGCTCGTTCGTCCGATGGACCTGTACAATCGCGAGCGGGGGGATGACGTCCTCATCCTGACGATGAACCAGGCGAAGCTCAAGTCGCTAATTCGTTCGCTCCTTCCCTCCGAGCAGGCGAGCATCGAGCTGGTGATGCAGGATGGCCGGCAGGTCGCCGGCACCGCCGCTTCCAAGGACGAAGCGCCTGCGGCCGGAGCTGAGCCGGACGACCGCATGACGATTCAGGTCGACTCCAAGGAGTACAAATGGTCGCTCAGGATGGTCCAGCCCAAGGCTGAGCTGTATGGCGAAACGGACCGGATGCGCAATTATACGTACATCATTATCGCCGTGAGCGTCCTGCTCGCGCTGTGGATCTCCTGGACCGTCTATAGCAATATTGCCTCTCCTCTTCAGAAGCTGTCCTATGCGATGAAGAGGCTGGGCGGGGGATTCTTCGGCGTCCGGCTAGAATCGACACGCAAGGACGAGTTCGGCTACCTGATGAACGCCTTCAACCAGATGGCGGAAGAGCAGAAGCATTTGATCGAGGGCTTTTACGAGCAGCAGCTCCGGCTGGCCCAAACCGAGCTGAAGTTTCTGCAATCGCAGATCAATCCCCATTTTCTGTACAACACGCTCGATTCCATCTACTGGACAGCCAAAAACTACGAGGCAGACGAGATCAGCGAGATGGTGCTGAACCTGTCGCGGTTTTTCCGGCTCAGCCTGAACAAGGGAAGAGATGCGTTCACAGTCGAGGAGACGGTGTCGCATCTGCAGTATTACGTCCGCGTCCAGCAGCTGAGGTTTCTGGACAGCTTTGAGGCGTCCTACTCGATCGCGGACGATGCGAAGGGGGTACCGGTTCTTAAGCTGCTTCTCCAGCCGCTCGTGGAGAATGCGATTCTGCACGGCCTGGAGAACAAGCAGAGCGACGGCCGGCTCCGGATCGGTGCGGAGATAGCCGGCGGCTATCTGCAGCTGACGGTCCGGGACAACGGCTCGGGCATCCCGGAGGACCGTCTCGCCCATATCCGCCGCGAGCTGGCGCGGCTCCGAGGGAACGGCACTAAGAGGCTGTCGTTCATGGAGGAGGAGATCAAGGATCTGTACGGCATGCGCAACGTTCTGTCGCGCATGCTGATGTTTTACGGGACGAACGCCGAGCTGCTGCTCGAGAGCACGGAGGGGAGCGGCACGACGGTTACCGTCCGGCTGCCGCTTGACCGCTGCGTGAACGAATTCCGGTTCGAGCAGCCCGGTGACGTGCGGGTGATAGAGGAGGATACGGCATCATGAACTTGCTGATCGTAGAGGATGAGCACAGGCTGCGTAACAGCCTGGCCAACAATATTCCATGGGAGGAGCACGGGATCGAAGTGGTGGGCCTTGCGGCGACAGGCTCGGAGGCGGTGCAGCTGTTCCAGCGCAAAAAGCCCGACCTGCTGCTCCTGGACATTCAAATTCCGGAGATGGACGGGCTTGCTCTGGCCAGACATGTGTCGGGCCTCGACCGAAATGTGAAGATGATCATTCTGTCGGGCCACGACAATTTTGAATACGCGCAGAGCGCACTCGAGATGGGCATCTACCGATACTTGCTTAAGCCGGCAGGAGACACGGAAATTCTGCAGGCGGTGGTGGACGCCGCCGACCAGCTGAGGCGTGAACTGGACGAACGGAGAGACCGGCTGGCGATGCAGGTGAGGTGGGAGCAGCATCTGCCGGGCCTCCGTAACGACTTTCTCCGCCGCTGGCTGACGGGGCAGTTCGATCTGTCCCAAATTGTCGCTAAAAGCGCCGAGCTTCAGCTGCCGGTGCGCGAAGGGCAGCGGTTCGCTGTCGCGGTGCTGGATATGGATCCGATCGGAGAAGCGGAGACGCGCTTCGGCCCGAACGATGCGGGGCTCCTCCGCTATTCCCTGCAGCTGCTCGCCCAGGAGCTGCTGGAGGGCGACTCCTGCTGGGTGAGCGGGACCGACGAGGGCATGACCGCCCTGCTCTGCTGGGGGTACGAAGAGGAAGAGCCGAACGAGGGCCTGCTCCGGCTGCATGTAACCGTCGACCGTCTGCTGTCGCAAATCCGGGAATGCCTCAAGCTGACGGCCAGCGCGGGGATCTGCGGCTCCCTTGGAGGACCGGAAGAGGTTGGCCGCCTGTATCAGCAGGCAATGCGCGCTCTCCAAGACCGGGTCGTCTACGGGCATAACCTGGCCATCCCGTATCGCGAGGAAACGGGCGAGGAGGAGAGGCCGGTCTCCCAGCCGAATCTGGAGAAGCAGCTGGAGATTGCGCTCGAGACGGGTGAGGAAGCCAGGGCGATGGAAGCGCTGGACGAGCTGTGGAACAGCGGCATGGCGCAGGCCAAGACGATGGAGGCCGCCTATGATCATCTGCTCTACTTAAGCTCGATCCTGCTCGGAATCGTGCAGCGGGGGGGCTGGCCGATTCGCGAGGTGGCCGGGGAGGAGGCGGGTACATTCCTGCAGCTGCAGCAGCTCGCGACCAAGGAGCAGATCTATGCCTGGCTGCAGCGCATGGTCCGGCAAATCGCGGCACATAACCGGAACCAGCGCAAGTCGTCGAGCCATCAGATCGTCAAGGCGATTCTGACGATGGTGGACGAGGAGATGGATAAGGAAATTACGCTGCACACGGCGGCCGACCGGCTGTACGTCAACTCCTCGTACCTCAGCCGGCTGTTCAAGCAGGAGACCGGCAAGCCGTTCTCGCAATATGTGCTGGAGCGCAAGATGGAGCGGGCCAAGGCCGTCCTTCTGTCCGGAGCCAAAGTATATGACGCGGCGAACGTGGTCGGCTACCGCGACGTGAGCTACTTCACCAAGGTGTTTCGTAAATATTGGGGCATTACCCCCGGCGAGTGCAAGCCCTGATCCGGGATGCGTTTCCGGCAGGGAAGATAGGGAGGATCCGTCGAAAGACGGATCCTCTTTTTTGTGTTGTCGAGAGCGGATTGGCATCGGCAGGACGGCACGCGGCCGGAAGCGACGAATCCCGTGTGGGGAAGGGTCACCGGCACGGAAGACGGGTCTCCGGCAAGAAGCTATAAAACTACCAAAAAAGGTCATCGCTCTCCTGTACCGGGCCAAAAGGCCCGGCTTTACAATAAAAGAACAGCAGCCTCCCGGGCAGGGACACCACTTCATTGCCGCGCAAGGCAGCAAACTTTCCCGAAGGAGGAATTGGATTGAAGACAGCGCCACTGAATCCGCCCGCCAGCCCCCCGCGCAAGACCTATATGCGCAAGCTGATGGCGGATATCCGCAAGGACTGGGATCTGTACGTGGCATTGATTCCCGGCATTTTGTTCTTGCTGTTGTTCAAGTACACGCCGATGTACGGCATTCTGATCGCGTTCAAGGACTTCAACATTTTCGAGGGGATGCAGGCAAGCCCTTGGGTTGGCCTCCACAATTTTGAACGCCTGTTCACGACCCCCGATTTCGTCAAGGTATTCAAGAATACGCTGATCATCTCTCTTTACAAGATCGGCTTCCTGTTCCCAATTCCGATCGTCATCGCCATCCTAATGAACGAGCTGAAAAACATGATGTTCAAGCGGACGGTGCAGACGATCGTCTATCTCCCGCACTTCCTGTCCTGGGTTATCATCAGCGGTCTGTTCATCGACCTCTTGACGGTCAACGGAGGCCTGATCAACAAGATGATCGTCGCCATGGGCGGAGAACCGATTTCGTTCTTCATGAATCCCAGCTACTTCCGCAGTCTCGTGGTTTCCACGGCGGGCTGGAAGGAATTTGGCTGGAACACAATCGTCTATCTGGCGGCGCTGAGCAGCATCGATCCGCAGCTCTATGAGGCGGCCAAGATGGACGGAGCGAGCAAGTTCCGGCAAATCTGGCATATTACTCTTCCGGGTCTCATCCCGACCATTCTGCTCATGTTCATCCTGCGCCTCGGTTCCATCTTGGAGGCCGGCACCGAGCAAATCCTCGTCATGTACAATCCGACTGTCTATAACGTCGGGGACGTCATCGGCACCTATGTGTTCCGGATCGGTCTCGGCGAGCAGGACTACAGCTTCTCCACCGCCGTCGGCCTGTTCGAATCGATCATTGCCTTCTTTCTCGTCGTCACGGGGAACTACTTGAGCCGCCGGTTCCTGAAGAGAGGAATCTGGTAGGCGGAGCCGCTCGGACGCAAACATAACTGGGGGAGGTTCCAACAATGGCTCAAACCGAAAGCGTAACCCGGCCGCCTGCAAGTGCTAGGCCGTCTGGCATCCGGACATCGCTCGGCGAGAAGATTTTCTCGTTTCTAAACTATACATTGTTTGTTTTTCTGGCTCTAATCACCATCTTCCCGTTCTTGAACCTGCTGGCCAAGTCGATGTCCGGCGAGGCCGCCGTCGTCTCGGGAAAGGTGACGCTGTATCCGATTGATTTTCAGCTGGGCACTTACCTGTATGTCATGAAGGACGACATGTTCCTGAACTCGCTGAAGGTGTCGGTGATGGTCACCGTCATCGGGACGGCGCTCGCCTTGTTCATGACGGCGCTTGCCGCCTATCCGCTGTCAAAGCCGCGGCTGAGAGGGCGCAAGGGTTTCATCCTGATGTATATCTTCACGATGCTGTTCAGCGGCGGCCTCGTCCCGACCTACCTGCTCATGCAGAATCTTCATCTCGTCAACAAGATGCCGGTCCTGTTCCTGCCGGCGATGATCAGCGTATTCAACATGCTGATTATCAAGAACTATTTCGAGAGTCTGCCGGACAGCCTCGAGGAATCGGCCAAGCTTGACGGCGCCAGCAACCTGGCGATCCTGTTCCGGATTACCGTTCCGCTGTCCATGCCGGTATTCGCTACCATCGCGCTCTTTTATGCGGTCCACTTCTGGAATGACTTCTTCACCTCGATGATTTACATCAACGACCCGAAGCTCAAGCCGATGCAGCTGTATCTCAAGGAGCTGCTCGTCTCGTCGAGCGACAGCTTCCTCCAGGAGAACAAGAATCCCGATTCGGCGCTGAACGCAACGCCGCAGTCGATTCAAGCAGCATCCATTCTGCTCGCTACCATCCCGATTGTCGTCGTCTACCCGTTCCTTCAGAAGTACTTCGTGAAGGGCGTTCTCGTCGGCTCGGTCAAAGAATAACGGACCGCCGGTCCCGCGAAAGGCGGTGATGCCGGGCCGCGGAAAGAAGCGGCAAGAACCGGTGACTGTTGCTTTTGCTTCATCGCTTGAGAGGCTTACTTTCTTGACAGGCTTACTTAGTGTTCTATACAAAAAGGGAGGCAATCTGAACATGAAAAAAACTGTAACCGTTCTCTCCATCGCTGCACTGGCAGCGACCGCCGCCGGCTGTGGAGGCGGCTCCGATGCCGGCAGCTCTTCGTCGCCCGCACCGAGCAGCGCGACGGCCGCTACTTCGGGACCGAAGCCTGAGCTTCGCCAGCTGAACCAATTCGACCGCTACGACGCGACCAAGGAAGCGCCGGCCAAGTGGATTACCGAACGGACCGGCTACACCGTCAAGTACGATCTGCTGCCGGCCGAGAACGCCGACGAGAAGCTGAACCTGCTTATGGCGAACAAAGAGCCGTACGACCTGATGAAGCTGAACAAGAACCAGTTCTCGAAGCTGGTCAGCTCTGGGGCGCTCGAGCCGCTGGACGACCTGATCGCGAAGTATGGCAAAAACCTGAAGCAGGCCATCGCTCCGGAATCGTGGGAGGCCGTCAAGGTGAACGGCAAAATCTATGCGATTCCGGAAGCAAGCTCCGGCAACCTGGTCAACTTCGAACTGGCGGTCCGGCAGGATATCCTCGATGAGCTCGGCCTTAAGGTACCGACGACACGGGATGAGCTGTACACCGTCCTGAAGACGATCAAGGAGAAGAAGGGCATCATCCCGCTTACCGGCGGCAAGGATCCGTTCATCGGCGATATCGCGTCCACCTTCGGCCTTTCCACCCAGTGGGAAGACAACGGCGGCACGCTGCGCAACTATGTCGAAAACCCGGCGATGAAGGAATACCTCACCTTCATGAACAAGCTGTACAAGGAAGGCCTGATGGATCCCGAGTGGGGCATCAATACGGGCGCCAAAGCGATCGAGAAGCTCTCGAGCGGTAAGGCTGCCATGTACCGGGTCGCTTACTATGACGGCGGCAACCTGAACAATGCGCTGCTCAAAAACTTCCCGAACGCCAAAATGACGCTCATTCCGTTCCTGAAAGACGCGAACGGCAAAAACAAGGTTGTGGCGACGACCGGCGTCAGCTGGTTCATCTCGATCCCGAAATTCGCGCCGCACAAGGATGATGCGCTCAAGCTGATCGACGCGAAGCTGGAGAAGGACACGTTCAAGGGATTGGCTATCGGACAGGAAGGCGTTCACCACGAGGTGAAGGACGGCAAATACTATCCGATCCAGCCGAAGTTTGCCGACGAATGGGCCAATGCAAGCGCGTTCGTGACCGGGGTCGACCAGAACGTTTATCCGACCTACTGGCAAGCACGCGTGCGGAAAGATCCGTACGTCCAGAGCTACTTCGAGACGATCCAGGAGAACGCGAAGCCGGCGCTCGTTATCGACCCGCTTACGTTCGCGCCGCCGCTCGACAATATCAGCAAAAACTCCCAGAAGCTGGCCAAACTGGTTGAGGATTCGTTCCTCAAGTTCATCAGCGGCTCGGAGCCGATGAGCAACTATGACGCCTTCGTCGCCAACTGGAAAGCACAAGGCGGAGACGAAATGACCAAGGAAGCCAACGACTGGTACAAGGCAAACAAGAAGTAAGAAGCAAGAAGATCGAAACAACAATCCCGCCGGCGCTAAGCGTTGGCGGGATTGTTGTTTTTGTGCCCGAGAAGGCATGCAGGAGGCTTACCGCGGCCTCTGGAGACAGGGAATTGAGCTGATGGGGCAGGAGGAAGGGGGAGTAGGACACGCGGTAGATTTGGAAGGGACAGTGGATATGGAGCCGAAGATAGAGAGAATACGAAGAATCGGAGAATACGTCAGGTCAATGAGTGGACAGAAGGTCCTAAAGGTCCAGAGGACACGGAGAAGAAAGAGGATACAGGAAACCGAGCGCGGGTGCCTGTTCGGAAGCGGGTTAGGCCGCCATGTGACCTGGAGGCATCAAACGCAGACAAGGCACAACAAAGAGCGGACCTTAGCGGTCCGCTCTTTGCTTCAACCAATGTAGGAGGAACTGAGGGTTATTGCTCGTCCTCATCCTCATAGGAGCTTATATCGGCGTTGCTGTTTTTGTTGAAAACCTTGACCTTGATCTCGATCGACTTGCCCTGTGCTTCGGCCGTTACCCACGTAACGCCGGGCTTGAGCGCCCGAATCGTTCCGGATTCGTCTACCGTAGCCGTCTTCGGCTTGGACGAGGTGTAAGAGGCATTCCGAATGCGCTCGGTCACTCCGTCCGTATAAACGCCTAGCAGCTCGATCTGCTTGGAATCGCCGGCCTTGAGGTCCAGCTCGACTGCGGTCGATAGCGACTTCAGCTGCACAACCTTTACCTGGACGGTGACGGATTTGCCTTGGTAGACAGCCGTTACGGTCGTTTCTCCAACGTTACGGGCGACGATCGTGCCGTCCGCCTCCACGTTCGCCACATTGCTGGCTGCGGACTGGAAGGATGCACCGTCTGCTATCGGCAGGCGGCTGCCGTCCTCATAAACCGCGTTCAGCGCCAGCTTGCGACGTTCTCCGGCCTTCAGGCGATAGGAGGAGGCGTCCGCTTCAATGGCGGTCAACACGTTTTGTGTGCGTGTGACCGTAATCGTCTTGCTGTTCGTCTTCCAGCCGTCCACATAGACGGAGATTTCGATGGGATTCGCCCCTAATGCAAGGGGAACGCTGCCCTTGAATTCCCCGGTTGCCAGCACGGCGGCCGGCTGTCCGTTCAGTCGAACCTCGGCTGTGCCTTTGCCGAGCACTTCCACGCGGCCCTTCAGGTCAAGAGTGGCAGCGGGAGTCGACGAGCCGTTGTAGACGGAGTACCCGCTCAGCACGGCCGCTCTCGCGTCGTCGCCGGCATTGTAGGTACGTGCCACCAGCTGACGCTTCGTTCGGACGCCCGACTCGTCGAGTGCCGAGATGACGAATCCGCCCGCCGGAATGACGCTGTTGTTCGGATCCTTCACGTTCCAGTTCCAGGTGAGCGCCGGCTTCTGGTTGACGACCGTGGTCACCTTGCCGCTGCCGTCGACAATCGCCTCGACGCCGAAGGTGCTTGTTGCCGTTGTGTTTCCATATGCCGGGGTGAAGACGTTGATTTGGTTCTCGTTACGGCTGACGTTATACTCGTCGCCCTCGATAAATTGCTCCCGGTTCGCCGGGACGGACATGCCGAGCTGATAGTCCTTCACATAATCCTTGTCCTGAATGGACGCTTTGACGATCGGCCAGTTCACCTGCGAATAGTCGAACAGCATGAGGCCGCTCGAGTTTTTGAGACCGGTCTGGAAGACGGTCCGCTGCAGAGGCGGGCTCTGAATGTTCGCAAGCGAAATGCCCGCGTACATCGGGAGCTCGCCGTTCGTCACAATGTTGCCGTACGTGATATGCTGCTCGATTTCCTCGATCGTCGTTTGGTACGTGCCGATCATGAGGAAGTCGAGATTGTCGGTATAGCCAGTTTTCGCATAGTCCGGGGTATAGAGGCTCTGTTCCGGGAATCCAAGGCGCGGATCGTACCGGAAGTTTGGGCTCCCCCAGTTGACGCCGTTGAGATAGTACGTCTCGAACCAAGAGCCGACGTAGGCGGAAGCCTGGATCGGCTTGCTCTTCACGGCTTTATACCGGTCAACCAGCGCGCGCACCTCGTCGGTGAACGTCTTGATGGTCTGGGAACGGAACTCCCACCAGTCGTTGAGGAGCGGGCCGTTCACACGTGTGCTGCCCGAGAAGGAGTAAACATCCTGCGGCCATTGGCGCAGCTGCTTGCCCTTGGCGGCCAGGAAAGCTTCGAATTTGGCGCGGCTGACATCGCTGAAATCAGCGTATTCGTTGTCGTAGCGCGCCCGGTCCAGGACGATGCCGTCCACATCGTAGTTCTTCAGCACTTCCTCGATGTTCAGCAGCTCGAACGCCCGGACGTCGTCGTTCGCCGGGTTGACGAAGGCGAGTAGAGCGGTTCTCGCGATGCTGCTGTCGCGAAGCCGCAGGATCTTACCGCCGTCCTCCGGCCGATAGACGCGCTCCTCCCAATCGAGGTGCCGGTTCAACAGGCCGAATTCGTTGTTGACGATGGAGCCTTCGGCGAAGATGTTGAAGGCGGCATGCACCTTGATGCCTACTTCATGTCCCGCCTTGATGAACTCCTCCAGCAAATCGATGTGCGGGCTGGCTCCTTTGCGGGTCGGCGCCGTCATCTCGCTGATGTGCGGCCGGCCCGTCAGGTCGTTCTTCTTGTATGCGGCGAACCCCTCTACGCCCTTCACGTCAAGGGCGACGCCTGTCACGCCGGCATCCTTAGCTTGTGCCATCATGTCGCGAACGTTCTCAGCCGTCTGGAGGCGGAAAATATTCGTGCCCTGGTCTATCCACAGGATGACTTCTTTGGGCGCGGTATCCGGCTTCTTGTAGAAGACGACGATCGATTGCTTGTCTTCCTCTACGCCGTTCTTCTTAATCGCCACATCAATGTAATTGGGACCGGACGCAAGCGGGACATTCGTCTGGAAGGAACCGTCGGCCGCCAGAGCAGCCGGCTGTCCGTTCATGGTCAGCTCGTACGATTCTCCGGCCGTATAATTGACGACCTTGCCTTTCACGGGGACGGACGGCTCCGTCACGGTCAGAATTGTGCTTCCCTCAAGTGCGAGACGGGGAACCGGCCCCCGGCCCGTCATGAGGTCAGTGACCGGAACGACGGTGCCATTCCTGCGGAGCTTGATGGTGTCTCCTACTTTGAAGTTTTTGGCCAAATACTGCTTGAAGGTTTTGTTCGCCCAGCTGTCATCATTGGCGAGCAGTACATAACCGCCGGGCAGGACAGGCAGCTCGGTCGGGCCCGTCCAAACGGGCGGCGCTCCGTTCACCGAAGGGTTGATTACCTGGGTAACCCGGCTCGCGCTGTCGACCTGCACGGCGACGGCCGTCCGGGGAACGGTTACCTGGGCGGAGAATTCGGTTGTGAACAGGGCGAGGAAATCCGTGATGCCCGTCACGTCCTGGTCGATATAATTGATCGGTTTGCGGGGGCCGGTCACGTCGACGGTAATATCGATCGGAGCGGCCTCCACCTCAATCAGATCTCCTCCGCCGTATGTAGTCAGGGTGACGGCGTTATCGCCGTAGACGGTTCCCGTCACCGATGGGGAGGTGAGGGAGCGGGTGGCTGCAAAGCCGGGTGTTGGAAATAACGAACAAAATAGGGCTGCCATCAACAGCAGAGGAAGATGGCGAAGCAAGCGGCTTACCTTCATTCTTCTCTCATCCTTTCGTTCAAGTTCCTGCCTTTCCTTGCTCAATCGGCGCGGCATGCTCCCTGCTGCCTGCGGGCATAGCCACAGATCTTCGTCCGACGACGGCTGCAGCTATCTGCCGCACGTTGGGCTTGCCGGTTCTTCCGTTTCTCCGCCGCGGTTGAACTCGTGCGGAGAAGCTCCCCCGGATAGGCCAGCTGCCTTTGGATATCCCTCGTACTCCTCCTTCCCTGCTGTTCCCATGCCGCCGCTTCGGCGGTGAGCATAGGTTAAATCCATTGTAATGGAAGGGCTTTCATAACGAATAGGGAGAACCATTACTTTTTCTGGCATTCTCATCGCTTCCTTGCACGCAAAAAAGCGCCAGCACCCCAGTTGACGGCTGAGGAAGCCTGACGCTTGCTTGTCCGAATCCCGGCAGGAAGGGACGTCTGCCTTAACGGCCGACGAATTCCTGGACCCATTGCCCATTGTAATAGGCGGTGCCGATGATCGTGAAGTTAGGGTTCATAATGTTCTGGCGGTGGCCTTCGCTATTCATCCAAGCCTTCATGACCTCTTGGGGGTCGCGCTGGCCCATGGCGATGTTCTCGCCTGCGTAGGAATAGGAAATGCCGAAGCGGGTCATCATATCGAATGGAGAACCGTAGGTCGGTGAGTTATGATCAAAGTAATGATTGTTGTCCATATCCTTGGCTTTTTCCAGTGCCATATTGGACAAAGGTCCGTCGGCCTGCAGCGGCTGGAGGCCGGCTTTCGCTCTTTCCTGGTTAACCAAATCCACCACCTGTTGGGCATACGAGGAGCTGGCTGCCGGCTGGCTGTCCGCAGGAGCGGAGCCGTTCGACGGGAGTTGCAGGCTCATACCCTCCCAGATGATGTTCGGGTTCGCCACTTGCGGGTTGGCGTCAATCAGGCTTTGCAAAGAGAAGCCATTGTTCATGGCGATAGCATACATCGTGTCGTTCGGCTGCACCGTATAAGAAGCCGCCGAAGCCGCACTCGCTCCAAGGACCGGTCCGACCAGCAGGACGCCGGCCAAAGCGGCAGTTTTCCAAAGTTTCATGTGTCACATTCTCCCTTCGGTTGTTTGCCTTGCGGCTAATTTCCACCCTAACGGATTCTCGGCAGGGATTCATCCCGCAAAATTTGGAAACGGCTTCATGGAAACGGGTAGAAAACGGGCGGGGTGGAAAATAGCGGGACAATCGGCGCAGGCGAACGGCAACAAGGGGATGATTCCCCTAAGCCGATAAGACTGGTCAAAAAGCTAGACTTTAAGCCGGATTCTGCTGGCGACGAGAGAAGCGGATAGTCCGACAAACGACAAAAAAGCGGGACAGCTGCCAGCTGTCCCGCTTTTCCGAAATCCGAATCCAATTATTGACTGCGGTCAAAGGAATTTGACTTGTTTAACACGATTTTCTTGGAGTCCAGAACCCGGACATCGATCCGCTGCTTTCCGGGCTTGGCATCCTTTGGCAGAATGGCGTGCAGCGTATGCTCATCGTAGTACGTGGTTGGGAGCGGCTTGCCATTCAGATAGACGACGCTCTTCGGAACGAAGTTGTTGCCTTTAACGGCCAAAGTACGTTCTCCGCTCCCAACGCCGGCTCCGGCGGCTGCTGTGACCGTCTGGGTCTCTTCCACTCCATTAACCTCGATCGGCCCGAAGCCGAGTACGAAAGCATGGTCAATGATGTCGCCGCCGATGCCGGAGTACCCGTACTGCTCTCCGAACATGCTGTCATGCTGAAGCAGCTTGTAAGTTCTCAGGTCACTGTCCGCTATGTTCATGCCGGCCAAGTAGTTCTCCGGCGGAATAACCGGAATCTTCTTATAAAGATCGAACAGGTAATCGGTATAATAAGTGCCTTTCAAATTGGCCATGTTGAGCACATAAGGGCTCAGGAACGAAGGGCTCATGTGCAGCTCTTCTTTTTGTTCCTTTGGCAGATAATTGTTCCAAATCAGGAACGGCGTGCTGTACAGTTTGTTCAGCACATCCGGATCGTTGTCCTGAAGGAACTTCGTTTCCCGGTACGCCTGGTAATCATTGCCGAGAAGAGGCAGGTGATCGCCGAAGAAAACAATAATGGTCGGCTCCTTCGTGGTGCTGAAGTGGTCGATCATCAATTTCAGCGACTTCTCTGCGTTGTGCACGCCCTGTGCGAGCGTCTCCAGCATAGCTTTGGTATCGGTGGACAGCGAGCCGTCCAAGCTCTCCACCTTGAACTCGTTCTCCGGGAACTTGCCTGCGTAGTACGGCCAGTGGTTCTCCATCGTATTGGCGAAGATGAAGTCAGGTCCTTGGGATTTCTCGGCTTCGGAGATGATGATCTTGGATACCTCGGTGTCCGGAATGAACATGCTGTCCGGCGTACTCGGGAAAAATTCGCTGCTGATGAACTTGGAGAATCCAAAGTTGCGATAAACTTTGTTGCTGTCAAAGAACCAGTTATCCAGCGGGTTGACCGCTGCCGTATGATAATTCTGGCGGCCGAGGATACCGGCCAGGGAATCGACCCGATGGTTAACATATTGGATATAGGCGAGCGAGCCCTGCGGCAGGAACCGGTTTGAATGCCCCGACAGTACTTCGTATTCTACGTTCGCCGTGCCTCCTCCGAATTGGGGGGACAGCAGGGTTCCGTGGGTAAAGTCCTTCTGCAAGCTGTGCAGGTATTCGAGCGGGTCCTTGTCGAACTTGATGCTCTTGATTTGGGTAGGATCCCAGAACGCTTCGCTCAGCATGACGATGACGTTCGGCTTCACTCCGTTATCGGCCACGTTCTTCCGTTGGATTCCGTCGATCAGCTGCTGGATCGTCTCCTTGCTGTAGCCTTCCGGCTCCTTGATGAAGATCAGATCCATGTTGTAAAGAGACGACAGCAGGAAGCCGTTCTGCGTATAGTTCGCCGCCTGGTCCCACGGAATGGTCGAAATGTTCATGGCGTTCTTCAAATTTAGCGGTTTGTTCGAATACAGGCTGGCCAGCAGAACGCCGGACAGAACGAACAGGAAGATGCGCTCCGGCCAGCGGAACTTGCTTTGCAGGAAAGGAAGCCGGTGAACGACCACGTAGCTGCACAGAAGGAACAGCAGAAGGCCGGCAATCATCTCGAACTGAACAATATCGCCGAGATATTGGGCAACGTCCGTGCCTTCGCTGCTGAGGACGATGTCCCAGGGCAGCAGGGGAAGGCCCAGCAGCTTGAATTTGATGCCGCTGATCAGCGAGACGATCAAGAAGAATACGGACAGGATCCAATAGGACCAGCGCGTGCGGCCGATCAGAGAGATGAACAGGAAGAACAGGGCAAAGTAGAAAATATAGTTAAGGAAAAACTCGTTCGGATGATGTTTAACCCAGCTCAACACCGAGCGGATATGCCCGCGGTTGTTAAATTCCGTCAGAAGGGTCAGCGCGAGCGGTAACAGAATAAGAATCCCTCGTGTCTTGATCAAGGAAAGAAGAGAACGCAGAATAGATGAGGTTTTGATTTCTTTCAGTCTCCTTTTGCATGAAGTCGCAGCGGTTGCATGGGGTCCTTACGAGGAGATTCTTGTTAATATCTTGTAAATAATACCGCCAAAGAAGATTATAGGCCTTTGGACAGGCAGATGCCACAGTTATTTTTTGATGTTAAGGAAAGCTTAAGGAAAGTTTTATGCAAAGAGAGGGGCAATCGCTTACAAGCTCATCGGCTAACCGTTGGACGATAGAGTGCAGGAGAGCTCTCGGAGAAGGGGATAGCGTCAGACGAGAACGAGGCCAACGAAAAAGAGCCTTCGCGTGAGCGAAGGCTCTAATGGTCAGACTAGGTCTCAATGCCTGCTACTTGCCGGCTCCGTTCTCGAACGGAGCGGTCCGCTTGAGGATCAGCTCCGTCGTAATCGGCAGGTGATCGGAGGCCGGCGTCTGGAGAACCTGCCGCTCCCCGATCCCCGTATCGGCCGATGTGAGAATATAGTCGATACGCGAAGTCGGTCCGGTTGAGGGGAATGTGTAATCTTCATTCCGGTCGGCGTAAGTGTCGTGGAAATCCTCCTGCAGGCTGGCCAGTTCAGCGCTGTCCGGCTTCGCGTTTAGATCCCCGGTCAGGATCTTGGTTCCGCCGTGCTGCGAGGCAATCGCTTTGATCTCCTCGATCTGGGCGAGGCGCTGCTGAACGGTCAGGCCGAGATGGGTATTATAGAAGCGGATCTGGTTGCCCTTCACGTTGATGACGGTCTCCAAAAGGCCCCTCTGCTCCTGTCCGAAGCTGCTCAGCAGATGATTCTCCGAGGCGAGAATCGGATACTTGCTCAGGACGGCCGTCCCGTATTGCCGACGGGGCTTGCCTGGCTCCGGCGGATCGAGATCAAGGTTGGCCGCATAGACGTAGCGCATCCCCGTCAGCTCGGACAGCCGGGCCGCCTGGTCCTCGAGGCCGCTGCGGCTTGAGTAATGATTGTCTACTTCCTGGAGGCCGACGATATCGGCTCCCGCTTCCTTGATCACACCGGCGATCCGCTCGAGATCGAGAACTTTATCTGTGCCTTCTCCATGATGAATGTTGTAGGACATTACCTTCACGGTTACCTCATTCCCCCTCGGCCCTTCCACTGGACCGCCATTGGCGGACGCACGGATGGACGGAAATGCGACGGTGAGCGCCAAAGCGGCCATTGCCAGAATGGCGGTGCTTTTCTTCCACATGTCATCATCTCTCCTTCAATAAGGTTATGTAGGCGGGATGGACACAGAAGCCTCCCTTCTCTCCCGATGTGCCAATGCTTAGTATACGAACAATCACTGGAGGGGAGGGAGGGCCGGGACCAAAAACAGGCCGAAAGAGCTACTCGGCGAGAATCCGGTCGATAGCGGCAAGCTCTTCCTGCGTGAAAGCAAGGTTGGCGAGCGCGCCTACGTTTTCGTCGATCTGGGAAGCCCGGCTGGCTCCGATCAAGGCGGAGGTCATGCGGCCTTCTCTCAGCACCCAAGCGAGCGCCATCTGGGCAAGCGATTGGCCGCGCTCCTGCGCAAGCCCATTCAGCTTGGCTATCCGCGCGAGCTTGTCCTCGGTGACGTCCTTCTCCTTCAGGAAGCCGGTCGGCCGGGAGGCGCGGGAATTCTCGGGGATCCCGCTTAGGTATTTACTGGTCAACAAGCCTTGGGCAAGAGGGCAGAAGGCGATGCAGCCGGCACCGTTCTCCTTCAGCACCTGCTGCAGGCCGTTCTCGGACCAGCGGTTCAGCATGGAATAGCTCGCTTGATGGATCAATAGAGGAGTCCCGAGCTCCCGAAGGATGGCCACCGCCTGCTCCGTCTGTTCGGCCGAATAGTTGGAGATGCCGACATAGAGCGCTTTGCCCTGGCGGACGATCAGATCGAGCGCCGCCATTGTTTCCTCGAGCGGCGTATCGGGGTCCGGGCGATGGTGATAAAAGATGTCCACGTACTCGACACCCATCCGCTTCAGACTTTGATCAAGGCTCGAGACGAGATATTTCTTGGATCCCCACTCGCCGTAAGGACCAGGCCACATCAAGAAACCGGCCTTGGTCGAGATGACGAGCTCATCCCGGTACCCGTGCAGGTCCGTGCGCAGAATGCGCCCGAAGGTTTCTTCGGCCGAGCCCGGAGGAGGGCCGTAATTGTTCGCAAGATCGAAATGCGTGATGCCGAGATCGAAGGCGCGCCGGACCATCTCGCGTCCGTTCTCGTACAGGTCGACGCCGCCGAAATTATGCCACAGGCCGAGAGAGATGGCCGGCAGCTTGAGGCCGGAGCGTCCGCACCGGTTGTACGTCATCGTTTCATAGCGGGCGGAATTGGGGGAATACGTCAAGTCATTCTCCTCCTTCTAGAGAGTTGGGAAAGCGCTTGCACACTTACCGCAAGGTTCTTCCAGTTTACCATATTCACTGACACACGCAGCCTCTCGCTTGGATCCAGACTGGCAAAAAAAGAGGCAGGGAGGACAGGCGGTCGCCGCATCCCCTGAGAAGCGCGAGAATATGGTAGAAGGAAAGCGCGCCGGCATCTTCTGTTTGACAAGCGGTGCGCGAAGGAAGGAGGGAACTTCCATGGGGAATCAAATGATCAAGCTGTCCGCGCTTTATTTTTCGATCGGCGTGCTGCTCGGCATCGGCATGGGCATCAGCCACGACTTTGCCTTAACCTCGGCTCACGCCCATATTAATCTGCTTGGCTGGCTTTCACTTGGCGTGACGGGCATCCTGTACCGGCTCTACCCGTCGTTGGCCGCTTCATCACTGGCCAGGGTGCACGTCTGGCTGCACAATATCGGCTTGCCGATTATGATCGCAGGCATCGTGGCGGCCGTGCTAGGCGAGGCAGCGCTTGGCGCCACACTGGCGAGCGTGGGCGGCATACTGGTTGTCCTCGGCGTCCTCGCCTTTACCTGGAACGTCTGGACTAGGCTGAAATAACGGCGGCCGGACTTACGAAGTGAAGCATTAAATAGGAATCAGCCGAGTTCTAGATCTCGCCGGCCGGCTCTGCAGGCCGGCTTTTTTTGCTTGCCAGACGAGAATAGTGCGTTCCTGTTCTTCTAGTTTGACCCGGCGAGGGACCGTTCCATGCATGCCGCAGTAGGTGAACCAAACCGGATGGAAGAAATCGACGAACGGGATAGCTTTTTATAGAATGGCTGGTGTATACTGGAGGTGATTTCTCTATGTGATACAAAGTTTCACCAAATGAAACAATTGAGAGGAGAAGAGACGATGCACGATGCGATTCTCGGATTGGATCACGTACAGCTGGCGGCTCCGCCCGGCTGCGAGGAAGCGGCGAGAACATTCTACGGAGGCGTCCTTGGTCTTCCCGAGCTGGAGAAGCCGGAGACGCTGCGGGGGAGAGGCGGCGTGTGGTTCCGCTGTGGAGCCCAAGAGCTGCATATCGGCGTTCAAGGAGACTTCCGCCCGGCAGACAAGGCCCATCCGGCCTTCGCCGTAAGAGACCTGCCGGCAGTCCGCGAAGCACTGCGCCAAGCCGGCGTCGATCTGATAGAGGACGACGCTTTGCCGGGTGCCATCCGGTTTTTTGTTCGCGATCCGTTCGGCAACCGGATCGAATTTTTGCAGCGTCTCGCCTGACGGAATTATTTACCGTTCCTATAGAACAAAAAAGGTATTTGCATTTGCGCCGGAGGATGCTATAATAAAAAAAGCAAAATTCGTCGCGCCGTTGTAGCTCAATCGGTAGAGCAACTGAATCGTAATCAGTAGGTTGGGGGTTCAAGTCCTCTCAACGGCATAGTTAATAGAACGAACTGCCTCCCGTTAGGGGGGCTTTTTTCATGGCATTTTGCCGATGGGAACTCCGCTCGACTGGCCGCTTCGCAACGGAACGTACTGCTTGATTAGCCGTTCTGGCCTTTGGGTAATGTAGTACGAGGGAAACACATTCTCTTACGACCCAACCGAAGGAGGAAGCAGGTATGGAATCGACAGTTCAACAAATAATCGTCTGGTTGGAATCGAAAGTGAATCGGACGCTTCAAATCCGTAAGGAAGAACAGGGAGATGTGGACGAAGTGGAGCTCAAGCTCGACAAGGTAGTCCTTGCGGTTCGGAACGAGACGCATCCGGACGATTATGAGGCTCGGCAGTCGATTATCTTAAACGGAGAAGGCCAGATTCGCGGAGAGGACGAGCCGGAGCCGCTGCCGAACAATCTATACGAAGTCCCGTTCGACGATTCGATCCGGTGGAAGAGCGACGGGAACGGCATCCATCTGCAAACGAACCGCGCCTCCTACGCGATTAACGTGCTTTAGTCCCTAACCGGGCGGAGGCTATCCCTGAGTGGGAAAGGTTTCGCTTTTCGAACGCCTGCCATTGTGCAGGCGTTTTTGTCGCGTCTTTCGCTAGCGCAACCCGGGTGCTGGGGGAACAGGAGGAATGGGGACCCACGACGGCCGAATATAGTGGAGAGGAGAACGATTCGGACGGGAGGAAATTGCTATGAAGCAGGGAGCGGTAGAGGCAGCGGCTCTGGCGGTAGAGCGGCACTTCACGTCATGCCGGATTGCTATCCTCGGGGGCAGTGCGGCAGAAGGAACACACGGAGCGTATTCGGATTTGGATCTGGTTATCCTCGACGACAGTGCCCGGTCCGCATATCGACGGACGTTCCGGGAAAACGAGTGGCTCGTCGAGGCGTTCGTACTGTCGACGGAGGCATACCGGGCCTACAGCATCCGTTCGCTGCAAGAGGCGCTGCCATCGCTGCAGCGAATGATCGCGCAGGGGATCGTCATCCGGGACGATGGGACCGCAGCGGTCCTGCGAGCGGAGGCGGAGGCGGACCTGGCCTGCGGTCCGTTCCCCTGGTCGGATGAGGAACGCGAGTATGCGCGTTACCGGATTACCGAGTACGCGGACGATCTGCTGGCCGCCCGCAGCCGGGCAGAAGGGATCTTCACCATGCAGCAGCTGCTTGGCCGGCTGAGTGAATTCATTTTGCGCACGCAGGGGAGCTGGCTCGGTGAGGGCAAATGGTGCTCGAGGGCGGTTCGGGCATGTGACGCCGACCTCCATGAGAAGCTTATATCCGCCTCTGAAGAGTATTATCGCACTGACGCCGCAAAACCACTTGTAGCGCTCGCGGAGCGCATTCTGGCTCCCTCCGGTGGCTTCCTGCGTGAAGGCTTTTGGGAGGAGGTTTCGTTCGGGGAGGAGGACTGACCGGAGAGCGCATCGGAGGCGAACAGCTGCGTCCCAGTGACGGGCAAGGCGCAGCTGCGGCATTCTGCTTTCCAGCGGACGCGCTGCGCGCTACAATAGGAGGAGACCAACGGAAGACAAAGGAGATAAAAGAAATGCCCGCTACCGAACAGACAATCGGCCTCGTCTCGCTTAGGACCGGCCGCACGGCCCCGCTTCTCCATAACGGAAAGGCGATCCCCAGCGCCATCGTCAAGGAAGCGGCCGCAGGACCGCTTGCGCTGGGTTTCCTCGGCTTCGAAGGGGACGAGCAGGCGGACCGCGTCCATCACGGCGGCGAGGGCAAGGCGGTTTGCGTCTACCCTTCGGAACGGTACGACCTTTGGAACGACGAGCTCAAGGCAGGCTTCGGGCTCGGCGCGTTCGGCGAGAATGTCTCGACGAGAGGCCTGCTGGAAGAGGACGTGTACATAGGAGATACATTCCGGATCGGCACGGCCGTCGTGCAAGTTAACCAGCCGCGGCAGCCCTGCTTCAAGCTGGCCGCCCGTCATGGTATTCCAGACCTGCCGATCCGCCTGCAGCAGACCGGCTATACTGGCTTTTACTGGCGTGTGCTGGAGGAAGGCATGGTCCGCCCGGACAGCGGACTGGAAAGACTGGACCGCGACCCGCTGGGCGTGACAGTGGCGGAAGCGAACCGGATCCGGTACCGCGACAAGTCCGATCGGAACGGGATCCTCCGGGTGCTCGCCGTGGACGCGCTGTCGGCCACCTGGAGAACGACGTTCGAGAGCCTGCTGGCCAGCCTGGACGCCGGTGTTAGCTCGAAGCTCGAACAGAATCGGCAGTAGAAAGGTTGGCTTCGTCTTACAAGTCTTGACGAGAGCCGCGCCTGGGACGCGCCTGGTCGCGAGAATAGCCCGGCGGCCGGACGGCGGCCGGGAGAAGGGAGGCTATCCGTATGGGACGCCGCCAGAACGATCCAGTGGATCCGGTCATTCGCATGAAAAACGTCATCCTCGGCTGGGGCTTGGTCATCGGCATCGTCCTCGGCTGCATTGTGGGCATGCTGGCGGACAATCTGACAATCGGGCTGCTTGTTTTTGTGCCGCTCGGTTCGCTTGCAGGCTCCTTCCTTGGCAGCTGGAAGAGCAGATCGATGAAACAGGAATGAAAGGTTAGACAAGCCGGCCGCCTAAGGGCGGTCTTTTTCGTTTGCCGTTCCACGCCGTCATTCGGGCCTGCATCGATGGCGAGCCGGCCGGAACGCTCACGGCGCCGGTTCCTCCCCTACCACAGTGTATTCCATAGGCGAGCAAAGGAATCGCCGCCGTTAGCTGCCGATGTCAGCTGCGATCGCCGCCTCTCTGAGCAGACGGACGAACGGCCCGGCGGCGGGAGACGGCTCTTCGTCCCGCCGGCGATAGAGCGCGATCGGATTGCGGCCGGCGTCCTCCCGGACGAACACCCGGGCGAGCGTTCCCCGCGTGACCAGCTCCTGGACCTCGAGCGCCGAGACCAGGGCGGCGCCGTAGCCGGCCGCGACAATCTGGATCGCTTCGCTCATGCCGCTGCACTCGATGCCGGTCCGGATCATCGGCACCTGATGCGCCCGGCAGAGGGCGAGCAGCTGCTCCCGCGTCGAGCTGCCTGGCTCCTGGAGGACGAACGGCTCCTGCATCAGGTCGAATAGCCCAGCCGGCTGCCCGGCCAGGGGGTGGCCGCCGGGCACGACGAACCACAGCTCGTCGTGGAGCAGCAGCTCACGGTCGAGGCTCTCGTCCGCAAGCCTCCGTCCTCCCACTATCGCGAGATCGGCGCGGCGCTCGGACACGAGCCGAACGGCCTCTTCGGCGTGGCCGGTGAGCAGCGTCACCCGGATGCCGGTGTTCCGGCTCTTGAAGGCCGCCAGCACGCCGGGCAGGAGGCGGGTAGCCGGCAGATAAGTGGCCGCGATCGTTAAAGAGCCTGTCCTACCGGACTTATACTCCTCAAGCTTGCGGGCCGCCGCTTCCTCCAGCTGGAACAGCCGGGCCGCTTCCCGGGCGAGGAGCTGCCCGGCTTCGCTGAGAGCTATTCCGCGCCCCTTGGGGAGCAGAAGCGTCACCCCCAGCTCTTGCTCAAGCTGCTTGAGCTGCATCGTCACGGCCGGCTGACTGATCAGCAGAGCTTCGGCTGCCCGGGTCACGCTGCCGTGCAGCGCCACCATGTGAAAGATGCGCAGAGCATGCAAATTCATCTTCCCGTCCCCTTCCATTCATCAATTGAGCTTATGTAAAAATCAAAATCATATATTGGAATTATAACGGAAGTTCCCCTACGCTAACAGCAAGGCATATGAAAAAGCTTAGCGAAAGCGAGGAGTAAAAGAGATGGCGACACTATTTTGCATGGATTGCGGGCAAGAGGAAGCATGGAACTCGTCCCGCTTCCGCTGCGCTTGCGGCGGAACTTTCGACATCCGGCAGACTCTGCATAGGGACGACGCCGAACGGCTGAAGCGGTTGTTCGACGAGAGGCTGCGGCACCGGACAGGGGTGTATGCGAGCGGAGTATGGCGGTATAAGGAATTGATCGCTCCGGAGCTGCCGGAAGAAGCGGTGATCACGAGAGGGGAAGGGAATACAGGACTCTATGAGGCGGAGTCTTTGCGCCGGCGGGCGGGCGTCCGGAAGCTGTGGATCAAGGCGCTGGGCGAGAATCCGAGCGGTTCGTTCAAGGACCATGGCATGACTGCGGCGGTCTCCCACGGAACGGCGATCGGCAAGAGCCGATTCATATGCGCCTCCACGGGCAATACGGCCGCTTCTCTGGCCATGTATGCATCCTGGGCAGGAGCCGCGGGCTGGATTCTCGTCTCCCCAGGCGAGGTGGCTGCGAACAAGCTGCTGCAGACACTTGCCTATGGAGGGACCGTCATTCCGGTGGAGGGCGGCTACGACGCCGGGATCCGCTTTTTGACAGACCATGCCGAGCCGATGGGGGTCTATCTGTGCAACTCCGTCAATCCATGGCGGATCGAGGGGCAAAAAAGCATCGTCTACGAGCTGGCGCACCAGTTGAACTGGGAGATGCCGGATTGGCTCGTGCTCCCGGGCGGCGCACTCAGCAACGCGACGGCCGCCGGCAAAGCGCTCGCCGAGCTGCATACGCTCGGGTTTATCCGCAAGCTGCCCCGCATCGCGATCGTGCAGGCCGAAGGAGCGAGCCCGTTTCACCGAATGGTCGAGGCTGGGGAACGAGAGCTCACGTCGGTGACGGCGCCCTTAACGCGGGCGTCCGCGCTGCGGATCGGCGACCCGCCGAACTGGCGCAAAGCGCTAGCCTACGCGATCCAGGGTACGAACGGAGTGACGACAGCGGTGACGGACGAGGCGATTCTCGCCGAGAAGCGGGCGATCGACCGGGCGGGGATCGGCTGCGAGCCCGCCTCCGCCGCTTCGCTTGCGGGTCTCGCGAAGCTGGTTCGGCTCGGCGTCATCCATCCGGATGAGACGGCCGTCTGCCTGCTGACCGGCGGTCTTCTCAAGGACACGGATGCGCTTGCAGCCTTGCCCGCTTCCGCCGGTGAGGCCGCCTCGCCAATCCCCGACTCACCGGTCCCCCTCTTGGCAGAGGCGTTTGCAGCATGGCTAACCGGCCCGCTCGCTTGATTCCGCCGGCAAAAACGATTATTCTTTCCGATAACGGCAAAGCTTGAACGCAGGGCATACGTTAGGAGGAAAAGCGGATGAAACCAAGACTAAGAGCGGAAGGCATCATCGTGCGCGAACAGGAATCGCCAGAGGAAGGGGGGGCGCCGCGCACCTACGTGCTCGTGCAATGCGACCAATCCGAGTCGTTCTACCGGTTCCCGGGAGGAACGGTGGAATTCGGGGAGACGGCGGCGATGGCGATATCCCGGGAGCTCGTTGAGGAATTCGATCTGGAGGTCAAGCCGGAGGAGCTGGCTGCGGTCAGCGAGAATATATTCGAATACGAAGGACGTCGGCGTCACGATTTTACCTTGCTGCACTGGTGCCGGCTCGCTCACGAATCGGACATGCAGCTCGAGCATGTGCGCTGGCACAACGAGCACCCTACGGTCAAGCTTGTGTGGCGCCCGTTTGAGAAGCTGCAGGAGCGCCCCTTTTACCCCCACGGCATATTGGCATACCTGAAGTCCAAAAAACGCCAGACGATCCACCTCGTCCAGCGCAAGCGCTCCTAAGCGGAGTCGGACGCCGATACCGGGAATCGGGAGACACCCCCGCCGCATGCAGCGGCGGGGGTTTTTGGCATGCGAGAAAAAAGCTTCCTTTTTTATGGAAAGGCAAGTAAACTTGTCCTCACCAGCCGCAAGCGACGGGACACAGGAAGACTGGATCGCGATAGGGGAGGTCAGACATGGCGGATGCTGCAGCAAGGCAATGGGAGAAGAGGCTGCCGAAGGCGCGTATCATAGCTGAGGAGGCGGCCCGCGAGGCGGCGGAGCTGGCGAGAAGCCGGTTCGAGAACGAGAAGGACGTCCGGGAAAAGGGAGAGTTCGGGGATCTCGTCACCGCCGTCGATCTGATGGCCGAAGCGATCATTCTGAAGAAGCTGAAGGAAGCTTTCCCGGACGATCAAATTCGCAGCGAGGAATCCGGCTGGGCCGGTGTGGAGGGAGACTGGCTGTGGCTCGTCGACCCGCTGGACGGGACGAACAACTACGCGGTCGGCCTGCCGGTGTACGGGGTCGCGATCACGCTCCTGTACCGCAAGGAGCCGGTGCTCGGAGTCATTTGCGATTCGGCCATGCGGCATGTTTACACGGCGCAGGCCGGCCGAGGGGCCTGGCGCAACGGAGAACCGCTGCGGGCAGCGGCCCGTCGGCCCGGCGGTAGGCCGACGCTGGGCTGGATACAGGGACATGTTGTCCAGGGAGACACCCGCGCCATGGGGCTGAAACATCACCTGGATAGCGTGTGCAAGCGGGTCCTCCGGCTCTGGGCGCCGTCGCTGCTGTGGGCGATGCTGGCAAGGAACGACCTGGACGGAATCGTCCTGTTCAACTCCGAGGGAGACGATCTGTATGCAGGGGTGCTGCTGGCCAAGGAGGCGGGCATGCGGGTTTCCTGGTTCGACGGCTCTCCGTTCGAGGGAATGAGCCCGGAGCCGTATCTCATCGCTTGCCGACCGGAGCGCTGGGAGGAGCTCCAGGCGGAGGTGGCAGCCGGGCTGGAGGAAAGTTAGGCCGGCCAGCACCACAGCGGACAGGCCTCCGCAAGCGAACCTTCTGCAAGAGAAGCAAGCGGGGCACAAGAAAAAAGCGCGACAGGCTCACATGGGATGGACGCAGCCGGGCTTCGTCTCTAGATCTAAACAGGATTTCCGTCTGAGATTGACACAGCCTCTGGCATCCCATATGGTAAGAAAATGGAAATATCTACATAATCTATTAACAGGAGCAAGAAGGGGGCCGCAGGATGAATGGACTCCAAACATCCCGGAACGCCGGGAAGGAAGAGCGGAGCGGTGAAGAACCGGCTCTGTTGAAAGCGGTTCAAGTCCACAAGCAGTTCGGGCGCGGCAGCGGCGCCGTCCATGCGCTCAAGGGGGCGAATCTGGAGATACGCAAGGGACAGCTGGTCGCCCTGCGCGGGCGATCGGGTTCCGGCAAGACGACGCTGCTGAATATGCTGGCGGCGCTCGATCTGCCGACGGAAGGCGAGGTTCTGTTCGGAGGGCGCAGCACGTCCGGCATGAACGAGCGCGAGCGCGGAGAGATCCGGCGCCGGGAGATCGGTCTTATCTTCCAATCCTTCGCGCTGCTCCCGCTCATGACGGCTTACGAGAATGTCGAGTTCGGCCTGCGGATCGCGGGCGTCCCCGTCCGCGAGCATCAGGAGCTGACCGAGCGGGCTCTCGACTATGTCGGCCTGAAGCCGAGGATGAAGCACCGGCCGTACGAGCTGTCCGGAGGCGAGCAGCAGAGGGTGGCGATAGCCCGGGCGATCGCGCATCGGCCGAAGCTCGTTCTGGCAGACGAGCCGACGGCGGAGCTGGACAGCCGGATGGGGCTGCAGGTGCTCAAAGTATTCAAAGATCTAGTGGAGACGGAGAGGATGACGATCGTCCTAACGACCCACGATCCGGCCATTATGGAAGTGGTGGACCGAGTTTATGCACTGGAGGATGGACAAATTGTCGATGAAGGCTAGCTGCAAGACGCTTCTCGCGGCCGGAATGGCCGCAGCTCTCCTGCTGACGAGCGGATGCTCGCTGCTGCCCCTGGAGGAGGAGCCGCTCCAGCCGCCGCTGGTGAAGCCGGTGAAGGAAAGTCTGGATACGTACGAGGTCAAAAGGGGGACTATTGCGAAGCAGGTTCGTGGCTCGGGGACTTATGAATCCACCAAGCTCGCTTATCATCAGTTTACCGAGAACGGCGCGCGGGTGCGCAGCGTGCTGGTGAAGGCCGGCGATGAAGTCAAGCCGGGCGACATCCTCGTCCAGCTCGATCTCGACGAATTGGACGTTCAGCTGAAGCAGCGGCAGCTTGAGCTGGAGAAAGCGAAGCTGGCGGCCGATCAAGCCAAAGCCTCGGGTGACAGCCAGGACGCCAAGCTGAAAGCGATGGAATACGACATCAAGCAGATGCAGGTTGAGCAGACCCGCAAAAAGATCGAGAACCGGACGCTGAGGGCGACCATCGCCGGACAGGTGACCTTCGTCGACAAGCTGCAGCCGGGCGATCTGGCAACCGCCTACAAGCCGATCGTCATCGTAGCCGATCCTCATGTCGTCCGTTTATCCATGTCGCTGTCCAATCCGAACGAAGCGGCCGATCTGAGCGTCGGCATGGAGGCGACTCTTAAGAAAGGCAATGTGACCTACAAGGGCGTCGTCGTCCAAACGCCATCGTCCGCTCCGCGTACGGAAGACAAGCAGGAGCAGGAAAAGAACGCCAAGACTGTCTATGTGGAGCCCGTCGATAAGCCGGATGACGTCAAGATGGGCGAGAACGTCGATATCCTCATCACGACCAAGCAGAAGGAGGACACGATCGTCATCCCGGCGCGAGGGCTGCGCTCCTATTTCAACCGGTTTTATGTGCAGGTGCTCGACGGAGAGAGCCGCAAGGAAGTCGACGTCGAGAAAGGGCTCGAAACTGGCTCCGAGGTCGAGATCGTCAAGGGGCTGAAGGAAGGGCAGACGATCATTCTTCAGTAGCCGTGCAGCCCCCGGGAGCAGGAAGCCGAGCGGACTGCCGGCTTCCTTGTTTCCTTATGCACCAGACGCCGGTTGACCGGCTGGTCCGGGCCACGACCGGCGACCCAAAGGAGGAAGCAAGACTTGGCACTGCTTGTCATGATTGTGCGCAAAATGGTCAAAACCAAATGGCTGGAGCTCTCGCTCCTGCTCGGCCTGATCCTGTCGGTCGGGCTGATGAGCAGTCTGCCCATCTATACCGATGCGATCCTGCAGCGGATGCTGTTCAAGGACCTGCAAAATATGCAAACGGATAGCGGCAGCTATCCGGGGACGTGGTTCACCTCCGTGACGCTGACCGACGATACGAAGCCGCAGGAGAAGGCGGACATGATCCGACAGACGGACGAGTTCTGGACGAACCGGCTCAAGGAGCTTAAGCTGCCTCTTCTGCAGCAGGTGCGCGAACGACGGACCGACAGCTACGGCCTCGTGCCGGTGCAGCCGGACAAGGTCGACGCATCCGTCAACCGCGGCGCCTATATCGGAGCGCTGGAGGGGATGGAAGGGCATGTCAAGCTGATCGATGGGCGGATGCCGGCGAAGGAGCCGGTGAACGGCGTGTACGAAGCGCTCGTCGTCGACAAAGCCCTGACTTCGCTCAAGATGGTGCTCGGCAACGAATTCCTGCTGGAGAAGACGCCGGGAGACAAGCCGGTCAAGATTGTCCCGGTCGGCGTCATCGACCGCAAGAGCGAGCAGGATCTCTACTGGTACAATCCGGATTTGTCGATCTTCGACCGCACGTTCCTGATCGACTTCGACTTGTTCGAGAAGGAGATCTCCACCGGCAAGACGCTGCCTCTCCGCTCGTCCTCCTGGTACGGCGTTTACGATTATACGCCGATGGACATGGCCTCCGTAGCCAACTACAAGTCGGTCTACGACCGAACCGAGTCGTATTTCCGCAACTGGTCGACGAACTTCACGAGCTTGAAAGCGCCGGCCCATAAACTGCTGGCCGATTACCATCTCAAAGAAGAGCGGCTGCGCACGATGCTCTGGTCGCTCGTTGTTCCTGTGGTGATCGTGCTTGCTTTCTATCTGTACATGGTCTCGAATTTGATTATCGAGCGGCAAAAAACTGAAATTGCCGTCCTTCGCAGCCGGGGAGCGAGCCGGCTGCAGATTCTGGCCGGCTACGCGATCGAGGGCTTGCTCCTCGGAATCATCGCATTCGCGGCGGGACCGCCGGCGGGGCTGCTGCTGACCAAGGTGCTGGGCGCCTCCGACGGCTTCCTCTCGTTCGTCCAGCGCGCGTCGCTCAACGCCTCGATCAACGCCGCCAGCCTGCGGTACGCGGCGTACGCGGTCGCGTGCTCCATCGGGATGACGCTCATCCCGGCCTTTCTCGCTACCCGCGCCTCGATCGTCGACCAGAAGCGGCAGTCCGCCCGCCAGCACAAGCCGCTCATCTGGCATCGTCTGTTTCTGGACGTCATCCTTATCGCGGTCTCTATCTACGAGCTTCGTTCGTTCCGCGGGAGACTGGAGGATTTGACACTGAACGGACTGGAGGCGACCGATATCCGGATTGACCCGCTCCTGTTTCTGGTGCCGTCGCTGTTCATGCTCGGCGCCGGTCTCCTGCTCCTGCGGGTGTATCCTTACTTTATCCGTCTTGTCTATTGGCTGGGACGCCGCTTCTGGCCTCCCTACCTGTATGCGACGCTCATCCAGGTGGGACGCTCGGGCTCGCAGTATCAATTTCTCATGCTGTTCCTTATTCTGACCATCGCTACCGGGATGTTCGGAGCGAGCGCTGCGCGGACGATCAACCGCAACACCGAGGACCAGATCCGGTACGCCAGCGGAGCGGACTTCGTCCTGCAGGTGAAGTGGCCTGACAACGCCCCGCCGCCGCCGTCACCCGGGGAAGCGCCGCCGCCTCCCGCGCCGCTCGAGGCAGGCCGAAGCGGCAAGATTCAATACATCGAGCCTCCGTTTCAGCCGTTCACCGAGCTGCCCGGCGTGAAGCAGGCGGCCAAGGTCTTCATCCGGCAAGATGCTTCTTACAGCTTCGACAAGGAGAAAGGGTCCATCAAGCTGATGGGCATAGATACCGACGAGTTCGGCCGGACGGCGTGGATGCGGGACGGTCTCCTGGGCCACCATCTGAACGATTATTTGAACTTGATCGCCTCCGATCCTTCCGCCGTGCTCGTCTCCCGCACGCTCGCGGACGAAGCGGGGCTGAAGCCGGGAGACACGATCTTCGCAGGCTGGAACGGGACCGAATACAAAGCGTTCTCGGTATACGGCGTGATTGACTACTTTCCGACCTTCAATCCCAATCCGCCTCCCGGGTCGACGACGAGCAAGACGAAGCCAGCGCTGCCCAAGCTCGTCGTCGGACACCTCTCCTATATCCAGAACCATCTGGCGTTGGAGCCTTATGAGGTGTGGCTCAAGCTGGAACCGGATGCGTCCCGCGAGAAGCTGTACGCGGCCATCCAGGAGCAGAAGATGGAGCTGACGAAGCTGACGGATACGAGACAAAAGCTGACGACCGCCAAAAACGATCCGTTCCAGCTGGCGATCAACGGCGTCATGACGCTCGGCTTCCTGCTTGCCGCAGCAATCAGCTTCTGCGGTTTCCTGCTCTATTGGGTGCTGTCGCTGCAAGGACGGCTGCTCCAGTTCGGCATCATGCGGGCAATGGGCATTACGTTCCGGCAGCTTATCGGCATGCTGACGGCCGAACAGCTGCTCACCTCGGCCGCCGCCGTCCTCATGGGGCTTGCCGCCGGGCAGATCGGCAGCCGCCTGTTCGTGCCGCTGTTCCAGATTACCTTCAACCCGCAGACGCAGGTACCGCCGTTCCGGGTGGCGTTCGATCCAAGAGACACGCTTCAGCTGACGGTTGTCGTCGTCGTCATGATTGTACTCGGCCTCGCCATTCTGGGCTCGCTCCTCTCGCGGGTCAAGATTCATCAGGCGGTCAAGCTCGGGGAGGATTAACATGATACATTGCGAGAATTTGGTCAAAATTTACAAGGTTGCCGATCTCGAGGTCGTCGCGCTCCAAGGCCTCGATCTGCAGGTCGCCCCCGGCGAGCTGATGGCGATCATCGGCAACAGCGGCAGCGGCAAATCGACGCTGCTGAACATGCTGGGCGGGCTTGACCGTCCGTCCGCCGGAAGTCTCACCGTGGGCGGCAGCGACCTGCTCAAGATGTCGGAAAAGGACCTTGTGCAGTATAAGCGCGAGACGGTCGGCTTCGTCTGGCAGAACAACGCGCGCAATCTGATTCCGTATCTCACCGCGCAGGAGAATGTGGAGCTGCCGATTCTGCTGCACGGCAAGCGCAAGCGGCAGCGGGCGCTCGCGCTGCTCGACGCCGTCGGGCTTAGCCACCGCCGGAACAACCGGCTGAACGAGCTGTCCGGGGGTGAGCAGCAGCGCGTGGCGATCGCCATTGCGCTGGCGAATCAGCCCAAGCTGCTCCTCGCCGACGAGCCGACAGGCTCGGTCGACACGCGTATGGCCAATCAAATCCTCGACCTGTTCCGTGAGCTGAACCGGACGATGGGGCTGACGGTCGTCATCGTCACGCACGATCCGCTGCTCGCCCGCAAGGTAGACCGCGTCGTTGCCATTCGCGACGGCAAGACGTCCTCGGAGATGATCCGGCGCGTCTCCTATGCGGAGGAGCTGGCCGAGCTGGAGAGAGAGGCCGAGGAGGAGACCCACGTCGAGTACGCGGTCGTGGACAAGGCGGGGCGTCTCCAGATTCCGGCCGGTTATCTCGAAGCGCTGGGCGTCAAGGACAAGAACAAGCTTCGCGTGACGATGGAGGAAGGCCGGATCGTGCTGCTGCCTCCCGAATAAAAGGCAAGGACATGAAAAAAGCCACCCAACAGGGTGGCGCGCCGGGCAGTCGGTTCTTCGGAACAGGCTGCCCGGCTTTTTGTGCGTTCATGTTCGTTCCAGGCAATGTCGCCCTATTTGACAATAAGGACCGGGCAGGCGGCCCGGCTGGCTACCTTGTGGCTGACGCTGCCGAGCACGAATTCCTGGAAGGGGTTCAGGCCGCGGCTGCCGATCAGCACGACTTCCATCTTGTGCTCCTTGGCATAGGACACGATCGCCGTGCCGGGGTCACCTTCCAGAACGACGGTCCGGCCGGTCACGCCGGCTTCCTTCAGAACCTCCTCGATCGGGAGGAGACGGTCCGCCCGCTGCTCCGCCAGCGCTTCGAGATCCAGGCTGCGCAGCTGATCCGATTTGGAGCGGGTGCTGTCAATGACGTAGAGGACCGTCAGCTCGGCGTCCGGCCGCAGCCCGGCAAGACGGGCGGCTTGCTCCGCGGCGCGGATGGCATGCGGGGAGCCGTCGGCGGCCAGTAAAATACGTTTGTACATAGGTTCCTCCTGATTGGCGCATGATCTTCCTAAGAATGGCATCGCAGCCTGTCCTTTGTCAATACAAGACAGCGGGATCGATAGGCGCTGCCAATTTCCGCCGCAGGTTGGCAACCGCCCCATTTTGGGGTAATAACCATTCATTCAGGAGGTTCTGCCATGCAAGCTGTTTTTCTAGACCGGGACGGGGTGCTGAACCGGAGCCACTCGCTGAACCATTACCGCGACTTTCGGTTTCTGGAGGGGGCACGCGAAGCGGTCCGGCTCTGGAACGAGCTCGGCTACGAGGCGTTCGTCGTAACCAATCAGGGCGGCGTCGGACTCGGGTATATGACCGAGGAGGCGCTGCGGGACATTCACGAGAGAATGGTCCGGGATATCGAACAGGCCGGCGGCCGCATTACTGACGTCAGTGCATGCATCCACAAGCCGGGCGAAGGCTGCGCCTGCCGGAAGCCCGAGCCGGGCATGCTGCTGGAGCTGATCGAGCGCTATGGCGTAGATCCGTCGCAGAGCTTCATGATTGGCGACCGGGACGTGGACATCCGGGCCGGAGAGGGGGCCGGGCTCCGGACGATCTTTATCGGCGACAAGCAGCCGCCCGGCTGCCGTGCGGACTACCAGTACCCGAGCCTGCTGGCCGCCGTTCAGGGGCTTAGGGAAGCGGGCGTTCTTGGAGAGGGCGAGGCGCCGGCCGCTCCCGAGGAAGCTGGCGAGCAGCCGGCTTCTTCCGAGGAAGCGGGAGGAACGCCGCATTAGTCCAACAACGGCCTGAGAAGACATAACGAAGGGGGCAAGCCGCATGCAGACGGTATGGAAAGGAGCCATCAGCTTCGGGCTCGTCAATGTGCCCGTCAAGCTGTTCACCGCCACCCAGGACAACGACATTCCGATGAAGATGATGCACAAGACGCTCAACGTGCCGATCCAGTACACGAGAACCTGTCCGAAATGCGAGGGTGATGTGGACTGGAGCGACATTGTGAAGGGCTTCGAATACGAGCCGGGACATTTCGTTACGTTCGACAAGGAGGAGCTGAAGGAGCTGGCATCCGAGGACACCAAGGAAATCCGGATTCTGGACTTTGTGGAGTTGGAGGAGATCGATCCGATCTACTACCAGAAGACGTATTACCTGGCCCCGGACCAAACCGGTTCCAGCGCCTATAATTTGCTGCTGCAGGCACTCAAGGAGACGAGCAAGATCGGCATTGCCAATATCACGATCCGGTCCAAAAGCAGCCTGGCCGCCATTCGGCCGATGGACGACTGCCTCGCGATGTCGACGATGTTCTATGCCGAGGAAATCCGGCCCGTGGAGCAGGTCCCCAATCTCCCGAAGCAGAAGAAAGCGAGCGAGCGCGAGCTGGAGATGGCCAAGCTCCTGATCGAGCAGCTGACCTCGTCATTCGAGCCGGACAACTATGAGGATGAATACAAGGAGCGGCTGCAGGCCGCCATCGACGCCAAAGTGGAGGGCCGGGAGGTCAAGGCGGCTCCGGAGGAGAAGAAGACAAACGTCATCGATCTGATGGACGCGCTTCAGGCGAGTCTCGAGCAGGTGAGAGGAAAGGCGGGGAACGACAAGCCGGCGGCGGGCCGCGGCAGGGGAGCTGCCTATTCGGCTGCCAAGCGAAGCAAAAGCGCCGACGCGCCCGCGAAGCGGAAGAAGACCGGAACGAACGCGAAGCGCACGGGAGCGTAGCGGATGAAGCCGTTTCTCCCGATGTCTCCGATTCTGACCGATACGCTTCCCGAAGGGGACGAGTGGACGTATCAGCTGAAGTGGGACGGGTTCCGCATCATCGCCTGCGTCCAAGACGGCACGGTCCGGCTGTTCTCCAAAGCGATGCAGCCCAAGACCGATACCTACCCCGAGCTTGCGGCGGCGCTTTCCCGGTGCAGGGGGAGCTTCGTGCTAGACGGGGAGGCCGTCCTGCTGGATCCGGAGACGGGGAGGCCCAGCTTCCAGCGCATGCAGCAGCGGGACAAGCTGAAGCAGCGGTCCGCGATCGCGAGAGCGGCCGAACGCAGTCCGGTTCAGTACGTGCTGTTCGATGTGCTGGAATGGGAGTCCCGCAGCCTCTGGACAACGGGCTACGAAGAACGGGACGCACTTCTGAGGGGGCTGTTCCCCGAACGTGAAGAGTCCATCTGGCTGGCGGACCGGTTCGAGGACGGGCAGGCACTGTGGACGTGGGTGGAAGCCAACGGCTGGGAAGGCGTGATCGCCAAGCGGCGGGACAGTCTGTACACGGAAGGCAAGGAGCATAACGACTGGTACAAGCGCAAAACGGTGCAGCGCTTCGAGGTGGAGGCGGTTGGCGTGACCATTCGGGAAGGACGGCTGGCCAGCCTCGTCATGAGCAGGGAGGGCCGCTTCTTCGGCAAAGTATCGTCCGGACTAAACGGGCGGCTCAAAGAACGTCTCCTAGCGCTTCCTCTCTCTGCTCCCGGCGCGAAGTCGCCCTACTTTGCCGAGCTGCCGGTCGAGCTGCGACCTGTGACCGTACGCTGGCTGAAGGAGCCCATTCCCTGCCTGGTGACTGGGCAGGAGACGACCGAACGGCATCTGCTGCGTCACCCCAAGCTGCTGACGATAGGAGGCGAAGCGCCATGAGCGAGGCAACGAGCGGCGTCCTGAAGGTAGAGGGACACGAGCTTGCGATCACGCATCCGGACAAGATGCTGTGGCCCGATCCGGGCATCACCAAGGCGGTCTATCTGCAAAAGCTGATCGCTCTCTCTCCCTACTTGCTCCGGTACTGCCGGAATCGGTACTTGACGACGATCCGGTATCCGGGCGGGGTGGGCGGGAAGTCGTTCTATCAGAAGAACGCGCCGAAGCCTACGCCGGACTTTGTCCGCACGGCCGAGCTGGACGGCGTGACATACGTCAATCTGGATTCGCTGCCGACACTTCTCTGGCTGGGCAATCTCGGCAGCCTCGAATTCCATCCGTCTTTTCAGTACATCGGCGGCGAGGAGCCTGCCGAATGGGTGCTCGACATCGATCCGAGCGTCGAAGGAGATCCGCGTCTCATGGAAGCGGTGGCACGGATCGGGGAGGTGCTGGAGGGGCTCGGCATCGCCTCCGTTCCCAAGACGTCGGGCGCTACAGGCGTCCAGATCGTCGTCCCGATCGAACGGGGCTATACGTTCACCCAGCTGCGCTCGGTCGGCAAGCTGGTCGGTACCTATCTGTCGGAGAAGCATCCCAGGCTGTTCACAATCGCCCGTCCGCTCCAGGAGCGGGGGAAGAGAATCTATATCGACTATGTTCAGCATTGGGCCGGCAAAAGCCTCTCGGCCCCCTATACGCCGCGGGGGCGGAAGGAAGCGACTGTGTCCACTCCGCTTACGTGGGAGGAGGTGCGCGCAGGCGTCGACCCGCGCGAGTTTCACCTGCTGTCGATTGAGGAAAGGCTGCGGGACAAGGGGGACCTGCTGCAGCAGGTGCCTCCCCAGTCACTGGACGCGGTGCTCGAGACAGCCGCACGATTGCCATGAATGTTTTTTCCTTTCGTTCCTCCGCTTGGTATACTAGAGGCAGGCGGATGGGAAAGGGGAGGCTTCATGGTTTTTTTGCGCAATGAAACGATCAAACAATACTTGAGGTGGTACCCGGTCAACGCGCTGCTCGTGATCGGCATGCTTATCGTCTTCCTCGTCATGGAGGCCGTGGGCTCGACGACCGATCAGGAGACGCTGCTTCGGTTCGGGGCCATGTTCAAGGTGCAGGGGCTGGAGCCGGAATGGTGGCGATATATTACGGCCGTCTTCTTACATATCGGGTGGAGCCACCTATTGTTCAACCTGTTCTCGCTCTACGTATTCGCACCGCCGCTCGAGCGGCTGCTCGGTCATATCGGGTATCTATTCTTCTTCCTGATCACCGGTGTGCTGGGCAACGCGCTCAGCTACTGGCTGACGAGCGACGACTCCCTCTCGGCCGGCGCGTCGGGAGCGATCTATGGGGTCTTTGGCGCCTATCTGTTCCTTGGCCTGTTCCGCAAAGAGCTGTTCGACCGGCAGTCGAAGCAGACGGTGGTGACGATTCTCGTGGTCGGACTTATCTATTCTCTCGTGACGCCTCAAATCAATCTGTACGCGCATCTAGGCGGCTTCCTGGCCGGCTTCGCGTTCGCCATGCTGACGCCCCGGCGGCAGCACCGGGGGGGCGAGGGGGGCGCATAGCAGGCGGCCAGCCAGGCCGGCAGAGTTTCAGCCAAGCGGCATTCCGCTAAGCAGGTCTCGCGCGGTAGCCAAGCGGGAAGCCTTTGCTCAGCCAATCACCTGCCTTGCAGGCTAGTGGAGGGCTTAACGGCGGGAGCGACGGGAGCGGCGGGCCTGCCGGACGGCTTGGAGCGCCAGCAGGCAGATAAGCAGCCAGGCGGCACCCGCCGCAAACCCGGCCGCGACGTCGCTCGGATAATGCACGCCGAGGTAGATTCGGCTCACGCCGATCAGGACAATAACTAGAGCGGCAGCCGTCAGCAGCAGTACCCGGGCAAGCTTGTTCGGGAAGAAGAGACAGAGAATGACCGCCAGCATGCCGTAGGTTGCCATTGAGCCCATCGAATGTCCGCTCGGGAAGCTGTAGCCGGCTTGCTCGATCAGGCGATGCAGCGTCGGGCGCTCCCGCTTGAATATATTTTTGAGCAGCAGGTTGAACAGCCCCGCTCCCCCTGCGCTCAGGACGAAAAACAAGGCTTCCCAACGATGGCGGCGGAAGAGCAGCAGCAGCCCGGCGACCGCCGTTACAAGGCTGAGTCCGAGGGAGGAGCCCCAAAACGTGAGTGCCTTCATGATCAAGGTCAGGGCGGGATGGACCAAAGGAAGGATCCAGCCGCCGACCGTCTCGTCGAAGGCGTCCAGCTCTTTCTTCTCCAGCTCGTTGGCGAACTTGATGAACACCAGGAGGGAAAGGACGGTAAGGGCGATGGCGGCTATGGCGTAAAGGCGGGAACGCGCCGCCGCCTCTCGACGGGCATATGGGGAACGGGGCATAGGGGCAGCTCCTTTATCGTTTGGGATTGGTCTTGCTTGGGCAGGCCATGCGCCCCTTATTATACCAAGTTGTCCGGCTTTTCGCTTCCGGCCGTTATGTGACGCCGGTCGCTTCCGGGCATCGGAGGAGGACAGACAGATGGAGGGGATAGCCCGACAGCAAGAGAAGCAAAGCGCCGGTTCGAAGGAGGCGGGAACGCCAAGCACCGGCGGCATTCCAGGCGTCGCCATTCGCGAAGCCCGGCAGGACGATTACGATGCCGTCGCCGGGCTGATGCGCCAGGCGCAGCGCGATCACGCCGAGGCGCTGCCGGACCGGTTCGCCGCCACGGATCATGTGCTGCCGCAGGCCTGGTATCTCAGTTTTTTCGGGCGGGCGACGCGATGCATATTGGTGGCCGAGCAGGCGGAAGCCGTTGTCGGCTTTGCCATGCTGGAGTGGCACGATGCGGCCCATTTTCCCGCGTTGACCAAAAGGAGATACGCACACATCAGCGAGTTCGCCGTTGACGAAGAGAGGCATCGCCAGGGCATCGGCACGGCGCTATTCGAAGCGTGCCGCGAATGGGCCGCCGGCCATGGTGCGCAGCAGTTAGAGCTGAAGGTATGGGAATTCAACGAAGGCGCCAGATCCTTCTACGAGGCGGTGGGGCTGCGGACGCTGAACCGGACGATGACGCTCGACCTGCCGCCGTCGGCGGACGAACCGGCATGATGGCACTCACCGAGCCGGGCAGCCGGAATCTAGCCGTGCCTCCCGCTCCCATGGAGGTCGGGGTGCCGGGGAGGAAGACGGCATGAGCATTCGCATCCGGCGTTATAATGAGAGAGACTTGGCTGAGCTCGTTCTGCTGTTTCAGGAGACGGTGCATACCGTGAACGCGCGTGACTACTCGCTGGAGCAGCTGCAGGCCTGGGCGCCTCAGGAGCAAATGGAGGCTCGGATGGAAGCGTGGGGCCGTCAGCTGCCGGGCAGAATCGCCTATGTCGCCGAGGTGAATGGCCGACTGGCGGGCTTCGGCGATCTCGAGCTGCCGGGCAGGAAACGACCGGGCGCATCGGCTGCGAACGGCGTGGCTTCGGCCTCGGACCGACGCCTGCTGTCCATAAGCAGGCGGGAGCAGCGCGGCGGGCCAACAGCGTATCTGGACCGGCTCTACGTTCACCGCCTGCGGCAGGGCGAGGGGATCGCGACCGCGCTGCTCGCCGTCTTGGAGCAGGAAGCGAGGCAAGGAGGCGCAGCCGTCGTCACGACGGAGGCGAGCTTGACGGCGGAGGCTTTTTTTCGCCGGCGGGGCTATATGGTCGTGCAGAGGCAGCTTGTCGTCCGGCATGGCGTGGAGCTGCCGAATTGCGTCATGAGCAAATGCTTGTAGGGCAGGCATCCGAACCGGTTAGGACCGACCACATATGCGGCGGGGAACCGTCCCAGGCGAGGAGGATTCAGGAATGAACAGAGGAAGCTTTGCCATTATCGGATGCCAGCATGCACACATCGGCATCTTCATAGGGGAAATGCTGGCACTCGGGTACCGCTGTGCCGGCCTGTACGAGCCGGACAACAAGGAGCTGGCGGAGGCGATGGCGGCCCAGCACGGCATTCGGCTGGCCGATACGATGGAGGAACTGCTCGGGCCGGATGTCGAGATCGTCGGCTGCGCTGCGATCAACCTGGAGAAGATCGAGGTCATCGAACGGTGCGAGGAGGCCGGCAAGCACGTGATGGTCGACAAGCCGGCCGTCACGACGACAGGGGCTCTCGAGCGGCTGAAGGCCGTTGTGGAGCGGGGCCGCATTCAGGTCGGCATGCTGCTGACCGAGCGGTTCCGCCCGTCCGTGCAGGCGCTCAAGGCATGCATCGACCGCGGCGAGCTCGGCGATCTCGTCCATGTGGCGATGCGCAAGCCGCATCGGCTGAATCCCGGCAAGCGCCCGAAGTGGCATTTTCCCAAGGAAGAGAACGGCGGCATCGTCATCGATCTGCTCATCCACGATGTGGATCTCGTCCGCTGGCTGACGGGAGAGGAGCTCGCTTCGATGGACGGGTTCGCGACCAAGACGGGGTATCCCGAGTATCCCGATTTCTACGATTCCGCCTCGGTTCAAACCGTGACGGGCAGTGGAGTTACGGCGCAGCTCTATGCGGACTGGTATACGCCGGAGAAGAGCTGGACTTGGGGAGACTGCCGGATCTTCGTCGCCGGGACGAAGGGCAGCGCCGAGCTGCGGCTGGAGGGAGACCCGCTGGTGGCGGACGAGGACCTGCTGCTGGTCGTGACCGACCGGGAGCCGCTTCGGCGCATTCAGCCGGAGGAGCCGCCGGTCGGCATCTCGGAGGATTTTGTGAACCGGCTGGCAGGGAAACCGTCCGTTCTGGGACATGAGGACATTCTCCGGGCGTCCGAGCTTGTACTCGCTTGCGATCGCAATGTGAGCCGCATCCAGCGGCCCCGAAGCGAGTGAAGGCGATCCAATATCAAAACGAAAGCCCCTGCGCATATCCACTAGCGGATATACACAGGGGCTTTCGTCTGGGCACCGCCTTGAGGCGGTACAGGCATTCAGCTTGCGGGCGGCGAGAAGGACCTGGGAGTCCGGGTCATGGGCGGCAGCGCGATGGCGCTCGGGCCGGCGGGCGTTCCGCTGCACGGCGAGACCAGCCGCGGATGCGGCTTCACGGCTGGAAGAGGCGCTCGAGCCGCTGTGCCCGCTCTGCGAACTGATCCGCAGAGCGAATGCCGATGCCTTGCTCGTACAGCCGGCACAGCTCCTCGAACTCGGGGCTTCTCACCATCCGGTAAAAGCTGACGCGCGGCAGTTCGTCCCGTAAGGCGGCGATATGCCGGCGCCGGCGAATCGGGTCCATGAGCATCTCTCCTCCATCGACAAAGGATGGATTCTAGCATGGCCCGTCGCCGGCGGGTTTAAACGCCCTTCTTCTTCTCAAACAAGCGACGTCTCTCGTCTTCGTCGATGCGGCAGCAGGAGGTGCAGTTGGTTCCTCCGGGCAGCAGCACCTTGAGGCAGCATCTCTCCCGGACGCGTATCGGGTCTTCCTCCCCGAGCGGGTGCGGCACGAGGCAGCCCGGCCTGCAGAGCGGGTTGACGGTCTCCTCGGTTCCAAACCAGGAAGCGGGCGCTTGCTCCGTCCAGAAGCGGCGCTCCTCTCGCACACAGGCACACTCCTCGGCTGTGGACGCTTGAGTCTCCAGCGTGTTGAAGGCCGCGAGCAGATAGATAAGCGCGTTTTCCCACAGAATCGCTTTCTTCAGACGGGTCACCTCGGACAGCAGGCCGATCAGCGGTCCCAGATGCTCAGCGTACAAGCGGCGGGCAAACGTCTCTCGTACATCAAGCGAAGACGGCTCAGAGGCTTCGGAGCCGCCGGGGGACGGGATGGGCAGCAGCGACCGGTCCGGCAGCAGGGCGCGGCCTGCGTCTCCGACGCGGGGGCCCGTGCTCTCGATGCCGGGGTGAGCCGCCGGCGAGGAGTCCGCCGCATCGGCAGACTCCTCCGGCAAAGAGCAGCCGGCCGCCGCCGTCCCGCTCAGCAGCCAGCCTTGCGGCTGCCGCACGACAACCTCGAGCCGGCACGCTTCGTGCCAGCGGAGCTCGAGGCCGGCTAGCGACAGATCCAGGGCAACACCCGCCTGGATCCAGGCATAGAACGCTCCGCTCAGCGCGCGGCAGTAATGCTTGAAAAACAGCGAGGCCGCGACGGCACGCTTGTCAGTCCCGAGCGAACGGCCGACTGTATCTAGCAGCCGGTTCACCACTTGGCGGTCCAGGAGGGAAGCCCCTTCGAATCGGACAAAATCGGCTGTGCGGCGATCCGAACGGCCGGCGGCCGCTTGGTCATCCGCTCCCTCCCCAACGCTCTCTGTTCCCCCGGCCGGGGAAGCAGGCTCCTCCAGAACGAGCAGAAGGGAAGAGGCGAGGTACTCCCTAACCGAATTAGCTGACGCCATGGACATCCACCTGCGACTTGATATACCGTCCTTTGCTGACCGGAATGCAGGACGGGGTGCCGAACAGCGGGTCGGGCACGATCTGGCACGCGAGGTTGAAGACGTCCCGGATCATGCCGGGATGCACGACGTCCTCCGGCGCGCCCTGATCGTAAACTGTACGGTCCTTCACCGCGACAATATGATCGGCGTACCTACACGACAGGTTGATGTCGTGTAGCACCATGACGATCGTCCGCCTTTCCATGCGGTTCAGATCGAACAGCAGATCCAGCACCTCGATCTGATGTGTCAGGTCGAGGTAGGTTGTCGGCTCGTCGAGGAGAATGGTAGGCGTTCCCTGTGCGAGCGTCATGGCGATCCAGGCCCGCTGTCTCTGGCCTCCAGAGAGAGAGTCGACCGGCCGCTCCGCGAAGTCTTCCATGTGCGTCTGCCGCAGCGCTTTACGGACCATGTCCTCGTCCTCCCGGGACCACTGCTGCAGCCAGCTTTGATACGGGTAGCGGCCTTGCTTGACGAGCTGAAGCACAGTCAATCCCTCGGGTGCGGCAGGGCCCTGCGGCAGGATGGCGAGCCGCTTGGCGATCTCACGCGAAGACAGCTTGCTCATTTCCTGCCCGTCGAGCAGGATGGAGCCGTGCTGCGGCTTCAGCAGCCGGGCGAGTGAGCGAAGCAGCGTCGACTTGCCGGAGCCGTTGCTGCCGACGAAGACGGTAATTTTGCCCTTGGGAATGGCGAGGTTCAATTGGTCGATGATGACGGTATCCCCGTAGGCCAGCGTCAAATTGCGGGTTTCGAGCGCTTTCATGGAAGATCCTCCTTGCTGGTGATCGGCTCTGTCTGAGAAGCAGACGGCCAGTCGGCTGCGAAGCCGGCATTATTGGTTGCGTTCCTTGACGAGCAGATAGATGAAAAACGGCGCTCCGATGAGCGAGGTGAACAAGCCGACGGGCAAATCGAGTGGCGGGAAGGCCGTCCGGCCCAGCCAGTCGGCAACGACAACGATAAACGAGCCGAGCAGCGCCGTCACAGGCAGCAGGCCGCCAAAGGAGGGACCGACGAGCTTGCGCGCCATGTGAGGCGCGATAAGGCCGACGAAGCCGATCGCCCCGCCGAATGCAACGGCCGAGCCGGCGAGCGCGACACAGATGAAGAGCAGCAAGAGACGGTCCCGCTGAACGCGGCTCCCGGCTCCCGCAGCCACGTCGTCCCCAAGCATCTGCAAATTGATGTTCCGAGCGAAGATAAGGGAGAGCGGCAGGAACAGCACGGTCCACGGCAGCAGCGCCAGCACATTCTTCCAGCTCGCTCCGTAAATGCTGCCGGTCATCCAGATCAACGCTTTGTTCGTCACGAACTCGGACATGGTCGTGATCGACAGCGTCGTCAGGGCGCTCATCGTCGTTCCGATCCCGACCCCGATCAGCACGAGCCGGACCGGGGAGACGCCGCTCTTCCAAGCGAGCAGATAAATGCCGAGAGTGACGACGAACGCGCCGCAGAACGCTGCAAGCGGCAGCAGATGGATGCTGGCGCCCGTAAAGGTCGAGAGGAACACGACGGCGGTCACGGAGGCGCCTCCCGTGATCCCGATAATGTCCGGGGAAGCGAGCGGATTGCGGATCATGCCCTGCAGAATCGCACCGGCGACGGCGAGCGAGGAGCCTACCATTACGCCGACCAGAATCCGCGGCATGCGCAGCTTGTTCACGATCAGCTCGTCGGCGCCGGAGCCGAAGCCGAACAGCACCTTGATCACGTTCCATGGAGAGATCACCTTGGTCCCGCTGCCGAGACTGATGACCATGGCGGCAAACGTCAGGAGAAGCAAAATGCCGGTGACGACCGCCGTGCGCCTATCTAACAGAAACGAGAGGGGGAAGCGGGTCATTCGGAAAGGAATGTACTTCTTCACTTGCGGAAATTCCCCTTTCGTGCGGTATACAGAAAGAACGGCGTTCCGATCAGCGCAGTCATGACGCCGATCGGAACCTCTTTGGGCATCGCCACGAAACGGGCGGCCAGATCGGCGGCGAGAAGCAGAATCGCTCCGAGCATCGCGCTGTAGAGGACGACCCACCGCGTATTCGAGCCGACGAGATGGCGGGCAATATGAGGCGTAACCAGCCCGACGAACAGGATCGGTCCCGCAACCGAGACGGAGCTGCCCGCCAGCACGACGATCACGAGCCCGGTGACCAGCTTGACCAGCACGGTCCGCTGGCCGAGTCCGGTGGCGACATCCTCGCCGAGCGTCAACGTGTGAAGCGGCCCCGCCACGATCAGAGCGACGACCCAGCCGATCGCGAGATAGGGAAGCACCTGAACAAGCAGCTCAAGCTTGCGGCCTTCCACCGATCCCGCGAGCCAAAACAGCACCTCCTGCATCGTGCGTTCGTTCAGCAGAAGCAGCGTGTGGGTGAACGACGACGCCAAAGCGCCGATCGCCGCCCCGGCCAGTGTGATCTTGACCGGTGTGAGGCCGTTGCGGCCGATGGAGCCGAGCCAATAGACGAAGATCCCGCTGACCGCCGCTCCCGCGAACGCGAACCAGACGTACTGGCTCAGGGAGGACACGGACAGGAGAGACACGGCCGCCACCACGAACAGCGAGGCGCCGTTGTTGATGCCGAGAATGCCGACGTCGGCGAGCGGATTGCGGGTGAGCGCCTGAATAAGGGCGCCGCTCATCCCAAGGCTCGTACCCACGGCTGCTGCAATCAGCGCACGAGGGACGCGGACGTCGCGGATGACGAGCTGCTGGTTCGAGCCGTCGAAGCGGCTGTAGGCATCCGTCAGCGACTGCCAGCTGATGGTGACCATCCCGAGCGTAATGCTGGCATAGACGGCGAGCGCAATGAGCGCAAGGCCAACGGCGACGCCGATCAGGCGGCTCGGGCGGCCGGATAACAAGGGACTCATGGGCGGGATCATCCTTACTCGTTCTGGACTAACCGGACGCGCGGCGGATTGGCGGCGCCCTGGGGTTAACACGTGTTTATACCTATAAGTAGGAAGCAGCTCAGCTTATGAGAAAACAGCTACTTCTCCTACGGAGAAGGTTCCTTAGCATAGAGAACTGTCGGTTTCCGAAAAAGGACCCTGTACGGTGTTCAGTTTAGGGGAACCGAAAGTCTCTGTCAATGATTATGAGAATCATTTTCAATTAACCATTGACAGAGGGCGGCCGAGCGGGTACATTAAGGGAGGGACTGAGAATGATTCTCATTAATAAAGGCCAACGAAACCATATAAGCAAGCGGCACTCTTTTCTCAGAGGATATGCCGTTCCTGCGGCCAACTTGCAGACAAGGGGAGAGAAGGATTCATGAGGCAAGGACAAGGAAATGGAATAGGAAAAGGCGGGATCCGGCTGATGGCCGTCCTGATGGTATTGGTGCTCGCGCTGACGGCGGTCGGCTGCGGAGCCAAGGAAGAGGCGGCACCAGGCGCGTCGGGAACGACCGGCGGCAGCGAGTCCAGCGGTCCTTACACGGTGAAGCATGCGATGGGGACAACGAAGATTCCGGCGACGCCCAAGAAGGTCGTCATCCTGACGAACGAAGGAACCGAGGCGCTCCTGGCCATGGGAATTAAGCCGGTCGGTGCGGTCAATTCGTACGTGGGCGATCCTTGGTATCCGCACATCAAGGATAAGATGAAGGATGTCACTCCGCTCGGCAAGGAGGACCAGCCGAATCTGGAGGCTATTGCGGCGCTTCAGCCCGATCTTATCATCGGCAACAAGATGCGCCAAGAAAAGGTTTACGAACAGCTGTCGGCGATCGCGCCGACCGTGTTCTCAGAGACGCTGCGCGGAGATTGGAAGGAGAACTTCAAGCTGTATGCCGAAGCGCTCAACCGCAAGGCCGAAGGGGATAAGGTGATGGCCGACTTCACGGCGAACGTCAATGCCTTCAAAGAAAAAGCAGGCGACAAGCTGAACACGAAGGTATCCGTCGTACGGTTCATGCCGGGCAAAATCCGGATCTATTACAAGGATACGTTCACGGGAGTTCTGTTCAAGGAACTGGGACTTAAGCGTCCGGCTTCGCAGGACAAAGAGGAGTTCGCAGCGGAGGTATCCAAGGAGCGCGTACCGGAGATGGACGGCGACGTCCTGTTCTACTTCACCTATGATCTGGGCGACGGCAAGGGCAAGCAGGTCGAACAGGAACTTCTGAACGATCCGCTCTGGAAGAACCTGCCGGTCGTCAAGAACAACAAGGCGTTCAAGGTGGACGACACGATCTGGAACACCTCGGGAGGCGTTCTGTCGGCGAACCAGGTCATCCAGGAGCTCTATCAGTATCTCGATATCAAAAAATAAGCAGAACGAACGCATCTTAGCAGGCTGCGGTTCCGTATTCGGAGCCGAGGCGGCCGCGAGGGATGCGTTTTTTTTGTGCGCGGATTCTGGTAGGATGAGGGGAGCAGATAGGGCCCGGCTGAGGGAAACGGGAGGACGGAAAGATGGGAATGAGATGGAACGAGCGCATCGCCATGCAGCTGTGTGGACGGGACGCTTATGAGCAGGGAAAGGCAATGGTGGGAGCGGGCGAAGTGGAGGTGCTCGCGTGGAACGACGAAACTGGAAGAGGCGAAGCTCGGGTCGGCGGAGCCGGCGGCTGGCGGGTCGTCGTCACGTGGGACGGGGAAGCCGCGGAGGCGATTTGCCCATGCAGTGGTGAGACGATCTCATCCTCGCGCTGCGCTCACGCTGCAGCAGCGCTGCTCGCGGCGGGGCGAGGAGAAGGAGGGGAGCCGGTGAGAGGCGTCTCGTACGCCCATCTGCTTGATCCTCAAGAGATGGAGGGCGAGTGGAGAGAGGACGTCAGGCCAATCGGAACGAGCGGGCGGAGAGCGAGAAAGGAGACGCTGCCGGACGAGCAGCTGTTCGACGGCATGCTGGAGCTGTTTCGCGAGCGTCCGAGACGGGCGAGCGGAGCCCGGCCGCTGTTCGATACGCGAGACCGACTCGAGGTGCAGTTCCTTCTCCGGCCCGTCCCGGCGGGGGGCGGCAGGTCGCTACTGGGCATTGAGCTCAAGCTGGGGCCGAAGCGGCTTTACGTCGTGCCCCGGATCCGCGATTTCCTGGACCGGGTGGACCGGGGGGAAGGCTGTTCGTTCACGAGGCAGTTCGTCTATGACCCGGACCTGCACTGCTTTCCTCCGGAAGCGGACACGGTGATCCGGCAGCTGATCTGGATCGCGCGCAGCGACGAGCTGCTCCGGGATTTGCCGGCAGCGGCAGCCTCCGGGAAGGGAAAGACGGAGCGCGTGCTCCCGCTTCCTCCCGATGCGTGGGACGAGCTGCTCCCCCTGCTTCAGCAGGTGCCTTCGGTCCAGGTCGAGCACGGGAGCGTGACGGCCATGGGCATCGTACTGACGGAGGATCCGCTGCCGGTCCGGTTCCGGTTCGAGAGGGTGAAGGAGGACGTGCGGCTCGTCGTGCAAGGGCTGGATGACGTGGTCGTCCTCGCGCCCTATGGACTCGCCCTCGCGGACGGCAGGCTCACGAGGGTGAAGACGGAGCCGCTGAGGCGTCTTGCGGAGCTCAAGAAGCTGCTCCCTGTCGGGGACGAAGCGGCGGTCCCGATTCCCGGCGGCCGGATGGAGCGGTTCCTCGAGCAGGCGCTGCCAGGCCTCAGGCAGCTCGGAACCGTCGAGATGACCCGCGAGGTGTCCGACAAGCTCGTGCAGCATCCGCTCAAGGCCAAGCTGTTCCTCGACCGGGTGAGAGACCGGCTCCTGGCCGCGCTCGAATTCCATTACGGGGACCTTGTGATCAATCCGCTGGAGGAAGCGGGAGAAGCGCCGGATTCCCGGGTGGTGCTGCTCAGGGACGGAGAGCGGGAGCGCCGGATTCTCGAGCTGATGGAGCAGGGCGCATTCGCCCATACGGACAGCGGGTTTTTCCTGGAGGGAGAGGAGGCGGAGTACGAGTTTTTGTATCATATCGTGCCTCGGCTGCAGCGGCTCGTCACCGTCTATGCGACGACTGCGGTCAAGGAGCGTCTCGTGACCGGCACGGCCGCGCCCAAGCTTGAGATTGAGCGGGGGGAGAGGACCGATTGGCTCGCCTTCCGCTTCGAGCTGGACGGCATCCGGGATTCCGAGATCCGGGAGGTGCTGAGGTCGCTGGAGGAGAAGCGCCGGTATCACCGTCTCTCGGACGGGTCGCTGCAGCCGCTCGAAGGGGAGGCGTTTCAGCAGATTTTGCGCTATATGAACGAAACGGGAGTCCGTGCCTCGGATGTGTACGGGGCCGAGGCTCAGGTGCCCCTCATTCGGGGGCTTTCGCTCGCCGCCGATCCGGATCCGGGCGGCGCAGTGCGGCTCGGGAAGTCGCTGCGCCGTCTGCTGGACGATCTCCGCGACCCGGAGCGGCTGGCATTCCCGGTGCCGGCCGGGATCGAGGCGGTTCTGCGGGACTATCAGAAGGAAGGCTACCAATGGATGAAGACGCTCGCCCATTACGGCTTCGGCGGCATCCTGGCCGACGAGATGGGGCTCGGCAAGACGGTGCAGGCCATCGCGTTCCTTCAGTCTGTTCTTCCGGATATTCGCCGCACGGGGGAGCCGGCTCTGATCGTCTGCCCCTCGTCTCTTTTGTACAACTGGCGCAACGAGCTGAGGCGTTTCGCGCCGGAGATTCGGACCGTGATTGCAGACGGAGACCGGCCGGACCGGCATCGGCTCCTCGCTGCCGGCAGCGGCGCGGATGTCGTCATTACCTCGTATCCGCTGCTGCGCATGGATGAGGAGCTGTATGCGGCGCAGCCATTCCATACCCTGCTGCTCGACGAGGCGCAGGCGTTCAAGAACCGCACGACCCAGACGGCCCGGGCGGTTATGCGGCTTGCGGCCCGCCACCGCTTTGCCCTCACTGGCACGCCGATCGAGAATTCGCTGGAGGAGCTGCGGACGCTGTTTGACGCCGTGTTTCCCGGCCTGCTGCCGGACCGGCTGACGTTCCGGGAGATGACCCGCGAATCGGTAGCCGGAAAGGTGAAGCCGTTTCTGCTCAGACGCCTCAAGGCCGACGTGCTCAAGGAGCTGCCGGGCAAGATCGAATCGGAGCAGGCCTCCGAGCTGTTCCCGGAGCAGAAGACGCTGTATGCGGCCTATCTGGCGCATTTCAAGGAGGAGACGTTCAAGCATCTTAGCGAAAAAGGCTTTGAAAAGAGCAAGATCCGGATTCTGGCTGGTCTGACGCGGCTGCGCCAGCTGTGCTGCCATCCGGCCTTGTTCGTGGACGGCTATGCCGGAAGCTCGGCCAAGCTCGAGCAGCTGCTGGAGCTCGTGGACGATTGCCGGGCGTCAGGGAGACGGATTCTCGTCTTTTCCCAGTTTACCTCGATGCTCGGGATCATTTCGCGGGAGCTAGCAGCACGCGGCATTCCGTTCTTCTATTTGGACGGGTCGACTCCTGCGGCGGAGAGAGTGAACCTGTGCTCGCGGTTCAATGAAGGAGAGAAGGACCTGTTCCTCCTCTCGCTCAAGGCCGGGGGAACGGGGCTCAACCTGACGGGAGCGGACACGGTCATTCTGTATGACCTGTGGTGGAATCCAGCGGTCGAGCAGCAGGCGCAGGACCGCGCGCACCGGCTGGGACAGAAGAAGGTCGTCCAGGTCGTCCGCCTCGTCGCCCAAGGGACGGTGGAGGAGAAGATGGTCGAGCTCCAGCGGCATAAGCAGACGCTGTTCGAGGAAGTGGTGCAGGCGGACGGGGAAGGCGCGGGCATTACGGAGGCGGACATCCGGCAGCTTCTGGCGGATTGAGCCGTGCGGTAGAAAAGCGGTACGGCGCCATGGCAGCAGAGGGTCGGACGTTCGGCATGTCAGATGAAGGCAGGACGCCGGCTGCACCCCATTTGACGGGCTGATTCGTTTGTAGCATTATGATAGGAACAGAGTAGGAAATGGGGGGAAGCCGATGACAGCCGATGAGATTGTCCGGATGATGGGGAAGCAGGGAATGCGGATTACCGACCAGCGCCGCACGCTGGCCGAGCTGTTCGCAGGCGCTGCAGGCTATTTGACTCCCAAGGATGTTTACGATTCCATGAACAAGACCTATCCGGGACTGAGCTTCGATACGGTCTACCGGAATCTGCGTCTGATGCACGAGATGGGCGTGCTTGAGCAGTTCGTGTTCGAAGACGGGATCAAATTCCGGCTGCACTGCCAGGAGAATCACCATCACCATCATGTCATCTGCCTCAACTGCGAGCGCACCTATCCGGTGGTCTACTGCCCGATGCAGGAGATTCCGGGCATGCCGGAGGGGTTCCAGGCGGTTAAGCATAAATTCGAGATCTTTGGCTATTGCAAGGACTGCAAGCAGGATGGATAGCCGGCGCGCCGGGTCAGCGGCCGGTCGCTCCAGTCTGAGGAAGCGCGCGGCCCAAGCCCCGATCCGCTTCTACCGCCGGTTCCTCTCTCCGCTGAAGCCTCCTACGTGCCGCTTCTACCCGACCTGCTCGCAATATGCGCTGGAGAGCATTGAAGTGCACGGCGTGCTCAAAGGCTTGTATTTGGCGGTCCGGCGGATTGTCAAATGCCATCCGTTTCATCCGGGAGGCATCGACTATGTTCCGCCGCGCCGGGACAAGCGCGTCACCGGTGATCCCGCGTGCGGATGCGGTCACGGGCATGATCTAAACGGTGCGGAGGGCAGGGAAAGCGAACCGGAGCGGGAGGAAACCGGAGACCCGGGCTCCTTCCCGGGAGGCGGTCACGTTTAGCGGAGCTGAATCCGGGGCATGCTGGTTCACAGACGGATCGGGCGGATGCAGGCGCAGACTTGACAGACGTTCGGTTCCGGTATATGTTGATCGTATACCAACATGTTCTATGAAGGGATGAGTACGCGGACAACCCATCGCAGAGAGCCGGGGGAAGCTGAGAACCGGTATGGAGAAGGCGCGGAAGATGGTCCTGGAGAGCTTGTCCTCGAGCCGATGCGGCAAGGGGATGACGTTCGTCCGGCGTTAACGGATAGTCGATCAGACTGCTGAGCCCCGTGCCCGCAAAGTGCCGGGGGAACCTGGGTGGTACCGCGTGAGCCATGCTCTCGTCCCAAGATGGACGGGGGCTTTTTGTATTTGGTTAGATTTAATCCCGGTCCGGCGTGAGACGTGCTTCAGCCGTCCGCCGTGCCCATAGGAGGAGACAGCTATGGACAAAAAAACATTCTACATCACAACCCCGATCTATTATCCGAGCGACAAGCTCCACATCGGCCATGCCTATTCGACAGTGACCGCGGATGCGATGGCCCGTTATAAGCGGCTGCGCGGCTACGACGTCATGTTCTTGACCGGAACGGACGAGCACGGCCAGAAAATTCAAGAGAAAGCCGAAGCCAAAGGCGTTCCGCCGCAGCAATTCGTCGACACGATCGTAGAGGGCATCCAAGCGCTCTGGAAGCGGCTTGATATCTCGTATGACGATTACATCCGCACAACCGAGCCGCGACATAAGGAAGCGGTGAGCCGTATCTTTCAGCAGCTGCTCGATCAAGGCGACATTTACCTCGGGGAGTACGAAGGCTGGTACTGTACGCCCTGCGAATCGTATATTCTGGAGCGGCAGCTCGTCGACGGGAATTGTCCGGACTGCGGACGGCCGGTGCACAAAGTCAAGGAGAAGAGCTACTTCTTCCGGATGAACAAATACGCGGACCGGCTGCTCAAGTATTACGAGGAGCATCCCGATTTCATCCAGCCGGAATCCCGCCGCAACGAAATGATCAACAACTTCATCAAGCCGGGGCTTGAGGACCTGGCCGTCTCCCGAAGCACGTTCGAATGGGGCATTCCGGTGCCCGGCGATCCGAAGCACGTCATCTACGTCTGGATCGACGCGCTGTCCAACTACATTACGGCGCTCGGCTACGGCTCGGAGGACGACAGTAAGTACCGCAAATATTGGCCGGCGGACGTGCATCTCATGAGCAAGGAGATCGTCCGCTTCCATACGATCTACTGGCCGATCATGCTGATGGCGCTCGGGGAGCCGCTGCCCAAGAAGATCTTCAGCCACGGCTGGCTGCTTATGAAGGACGGCAAAATGTCCAAATCCAAGGGCAACGTCGTCGACCCGCTTACGCTGATCGACCGCTACGGCCTCGACGCGCTCCGCTACTACCTGCTGCGCGAGGTACCGTTTGGCGCAGACGGTACCTTCACGCCGGAGAGCTTTACCCAGCGGGTCAACTCCGACCTGGCGAACGATCTGGGCAACCTGCTGAATCGGACGGTCGCGATGATCGACAAGTATTTCGGAGGCAAGGTCCCGGCCTTTACCGAGGATGGGGGGACAGCCTTCGACGCCGGGCTTCGGGAAGCCGCTGCGAACGCGGTAGCCAGAACGGAGCAGGCGATGGAGAAGATGGAATTCTCCATTGCGCTCGCCTCCATCTGGCAGCTCGTCAGCCGGACGAACAAATACATTGACGAGACCCAGCCGTGGGTGCTCGCCAAGGATGAGAACCGCAAGGGCGAACTCGCTTCGGCGATGTACCACCTGGCCGAGTCGCTGCGCATCATCTCCGTGCTCATCCAGCCGTTCCTCACCGAGACGCCGGCCCGCATCTGGCGGCAGCTCGGCATTGAGCAGGGCGAGCTCACGGCATGGGACAGCGCCTCGCGCTTCGGTCTTCTGCCGGAGGGTACGGAGCTCGTCAAGGGCGAGCCGCTGTTCCCCCGCCTCGACGTCGAGGCGGAGACGGCTTATATCGCGAGCCAGATGAGCGGGGGAACTCCGGCTGAGCCGGAGGAGGCTTCTGCGCCCGCACCGGCCGATGGCTCTGCAGCCGGCGGCAGCCAGCCGGGCACGGAGGCGGCTCCGGACGAGGAAGCCGCCCTTCCCGAAATCAGTATCGATGATTTCGCCAAGGTGGAGCTTCGCGTCGCCGAAGTGCTCTCTGCCGAGCCGGTCAAGAAGGCCGACAAGCTGCTTAAGCTGCAGCTGGATCTAGGGACCGAGCGCCGGCAGGTCGTCTCCGGCATTGCCAAGTATTACTCGCCTGAGGAGCTGGTCGGACGCAAGGTCATCTGCGTGACAAACCTCAAACCGGTCAAGCTGCGCGGCGAGCTGTCGCAGGGGATGATCCTTGCGGCATCCAAAGGCGACCAGCTGACGCTGGCCACGGTGCCGGCCGACATGCCGAACGGCGCCATTGTGAAGTAAGTCACGCCGGAACGTTCGCCGGCGAGCTCTTTACCTGGGAGCGGGCCTAGGTTGTTCTGAGCCAACGGAATTGCCGGAGTTTTCCAAGCCCACCCGTTCGTAATCCAAAACGATAAAAAAGCTGCCCTTCCGGAAAACCGGATCGGGCAGCTTTTTTGGCGTTGTCGCCGCGCGAAAATGGTCGCCGTGCCAGTGAGGGCTGCAGCAAGGCTACTTGAACGCCCGGATCAGCGCGAACCCGAGGTAGTCCTTATTAGCAGCCATCAGCTCGAGATTGCGAATGGCGGTGCCCATCACCTCGGGATCGAGGAAGATGCCGCTGTCCACAAGCTCGTGTTCGTCTGGCGGGGCTTCCCCTTCGATCCAATCCGAATGCCGGTCGAACTCGAGAATCTCCGCATGCGGGAAGCCGGCGGTCGTCATGGCGTCCAGCCATTCTTCGCGCTGGTACAACCGGGCCATGCCGAAAAAGTTGGTGAGCTCTTTCAGATTCTCGTCCGGAGTCGGCTTCGCCGCGACCAGCTCCCGTTCATACAGCATTCCGCCCGGCTTGAGCACGCGGCAGTATTCCGCAAGCGCCTGCTGGATATCGGCAAAGTTGGTGACCGATTCCACCAGTAGGACGTCAAAACTTCGGTCCTCGAACGGCAGCCGGCAGGCGTCCGCCTGCAAGAACAAGACGGAGGTTCCCATCGCCTCCGACCGTTTCCTCGCTTTGTCCAGCATGCCGGCGTGGAGGTCGACGGCCGTGACGGAATGGCCGCGGGCGGCCAGGTGACAGGCGGTCCTTCCCGTGCCGCATCCGACCTCGAGAATACGGGAACCGAGAGGGAGCGGATAGGCTTCGAGCTGCCGGATGGTCGCAGGGAAGCCGCCGGGATGGGCGCTGCCCGTCCCGAACTTGGCCAGCATATCGATGTATTTGATGGAAATCATCCCTTTCGAATGGCTTGCTGTCTGTTCTCTAACCTATGAACGCCGGAGCTGAAAGGATTGGGCGGATGGCGAAGAAGGGAATCGGGGCAATAGACCAATCAAGTGGGGTGAGCCCTGCGTATTCTAGTAACAGGTTATTGGAAAGGAGGACTTCAAATGAGCGCATGCGGAGGATTCGGCTTAGCCACTTCGACCGGGGTGATCCTGGTTCTGTTCATCCTGCTGGTCATCGTCCTGAGAACCTTCTGGATCTAACCAATACGACGGGACGATCCCGGGACGGTTCGCCGTCCCGTTTTTTTGTCGGCTGGCCGGATACTCCGGCAGCCAGGCTTGTCCCATTCGCGGTGACGTGCATCCAATAGGCCTTGTTTCGCAGCAAGCAGCCGGGCCAATCGAAACCTCCCGGACGCAAGCGCCGCTTGGCGTCCGGGAGGTCATGGTCTCAGCCAGGTTCTCCTTAGATGCAGAAGGTACAGGAAATGATAACCAGGAGGATGAAGAGGACCAGAATAACGCCCGTAGAAGTTCCGAGGCCGCCGAACCCTGCGCTCATGTGATCACCGCCTTTATTGAAAGAATGCCCGGCGAAAAAGGCTGCCTCCGCCGCATATTGGGAACGCGGACAGCAGCAGGCTTTGTCAGTGGAAAGCCGTGCCGGCAAACGGACAACGCCGGAGCCGGTCAACGGACCGGGTAAGCTTGCTGACAGTTAAGTTAGGATACTGCTTTCGTTAGATAAAGAATGAGCGGGTGATGATAACCAGCAGGATGAACAGGACAAGAATAGCTCCCGTGGAGGTGAAACCGAAACCACCGCAACCGCCGAAACCACCGTAACCACCATAACCACCGAAACCCATGAGCAGTCCCTCCTTTCTTGCCAGATCTGATACCATACTATGAGGCTGTGGTCGCCGGCGATTGGACATCTGCACAGATAGGGGAAGAAATAGGGGCTTTTTATCCGAAAGTAAATCGTAATTATTTCGAATAAACAATTGACAAAGGAAAGGATCGCGCCCTATAATCTAATTTGTAAATAGACAGGATTACGATTTACAGGAAACCGGAAGAACTGGCCCTCGTAACCAATTATCCGAGACATAGGTACAAGGGGAAAAGGAGCAGAACCAAATGGAACGTAATAGGAATTATGGAAAGCGAAGAAGGGGGAAGCTGCTGACGCTCTTGCTGGCGGCTGCCCTGGTCGCCGCGCTGTCGGGCTGCGGCAGCTCGAAGGGGGAGCTGGTCGAAGGGAAGGTCAATGTCATGACCAGCTTTTATCCGCTGTACGACTTTGCTACCAAAATCGGGGGGGAGCATGTCCATGTCATCAACCTGGTCCCAGCTGGCGTCGAGCCTCATGACTGGTCGCCCAAGAGCAAGGATATCCGGCAGATGAACGAAGCCGATCTCCTCGTCTATCAAGGCTCAGGTTTTGAAACGTGGGTCGACGACTACGCCAAGAGCCGTAAGAGCAATGCCAAATCCCGGCTTGTGGAAGCAAGCAAAGGCGTGACACTGATGGAGAATCACGAGGAGCACGAGGACGGGGATCATGCGGGGCACGATCACGGGAAGGAATCGGCGTACGATCCCCATATTTGGCTCAGTCCCGCCGGAGCGAAGCAGCTGGCTGCCAACATCAGGGACGGCCTGGCGGAAGCGGATCCGGCCCACAAGGCGGACTACGAGAAGAACTTCGCTATCTTCTCGGGGCAGCTGGACGACCTCGACCGCACGTACAGGGAGGCTCTCGCCAAGACGCAGAAGAAGGAGATCGTCGTCTCTCATGCCGCCTTCGGTTACCTGTGCCGGGATTACGGTCTGACGCAGAAGGCGATTATGGGGATCGCTCCTGACGCCGAGCCGACGGCCAAGGACATGAAGGAAATCAACCAGTTCGTCAAAGCGAACCAGGTCAAGTATATCTTCTTCGAGGAGCTGGTCTCCGACAAGCTCGCCAAGACGCTGGCCAAGGACGCCGGAATCGAGACGCTGGTTCTCAATCCTCTCGAAGGACTGACCAAGCAAGAAGTCAACAATGGAGACGACTACCTGTCGGTCATGAACAAGAATTTGCAAAATCTATTGAAAGCATTACAATAAGGGTATTCTTTAACGAACGAATCGGAATTGCCGACAAGAAGGAGCATGCTCTATGGCGCAGACGCAGCCAGCCAACAGCCAACCAACCTGCCACCGTCCCGTCGTCGAGCTGTCGGACGTCAGCTTTGCCTATGAGAACAAGTCGGTCATCGACAGGCTGACGTTTTGCATCCGTCAGCGCGACTTCGTCGGCATCGTCGGCTCGAACGGAGCCGGCAAGACGACACTCATGCGGATCATCGTGGGGCTGATCAAGCCAACCGCCGGCAAGGTCCGCTTGTTCGGCGAGCCGATGGACCAGTTCCGCGACTGGCACAAGATCGGGTACGTGCCGCAGAAGCAGTCGTTCAACCCTCTCTTTCCGGCGACCGTGAAGGAGGTTGTCCTGTCGGGCTTGTATGGGCGCAAGAGCATGTTCAAGCGGATGAGCCGGACGGATCAGCAGAAGTGCTTCGACGCACTTGACGTGCTCAACATTGCCGACCTGGCTGACCGGAGAATCGGCCAGCTGTCGGGTGGTCAGCAGCAGAGAGCGTTTCTCGCTCGTGCACTCGTGAACAACCCGGAGCTGCTCATCCTCGACGAGCCGACGGTGGGCATAGATGCCGAGACGCAGGAGAGCTTCTTTCACCTCATTCGGCATATGCATCACCACCACCCGATTACCTTCCTGATGGTATCGCACGATCTCGATATGATGATGGCGTATCTTGGACCGGAACCGGTTCAGGAGGCGGGCAAGATCCGCTTTTACGTCAAGCATTCTCATGTGCCGGAAGATTGCGGCGAGACGGGACTGACCCATGCGCTGTCCGATCTGAGGGAAGCGATACAGATACAGTAGGGAGAGGACTGCCTCGTGGATATATTTCTAGAATATTTCTTCCAACGTTCTCTCATCGGTGGAGTGCTCATCGGCATCACGGCTCCTCTGATGGGAATTTTCCTTGTTTTGCGCCGGTTGTCCATGATCGGGGATACGCTCTCCCATGTGACGATCGCCGGTGTCGCGCTCGGGTTTCTAATTGATGTCTATCCGCTGGCGATCGGTCTCCTCTTCGCTATCGCCGCCTCTTTCGCGATCGAGAAGCTCCGCAAGACGTACAAGACCTACGCCGAGCTCTCGATCGCTATCATAATGGCGGGCGGGATCGCCCTGGCGACCTTTTTGTTCTCGATGGGCCAGGGCTTCAGCGTCAACGTCACCAGCTACCTGTTCGGTAGCATCTATACGCTCGATACGACCGATCTCTGGCTTATTTTCGGCGTGACCGTTCTCGTGCTCTTATTCGTCATCCTTCATTTCAAAGAAATGTTCCTCATGGTCTTCGATGAAGAGGCGGCGGGCATCAGCGGGCTCCCCATCAAGTACTACAATATCGCCATGACGATTCTGACGTCGCTTGTTATTTGCGTTTCGATCAAGATTGTAGGGGCTTTGCTTGTCTCTTCTCTGCTGACCATTCCGGTAGCCGCCAGCCTGGCGCTGGCCCGCAGCTTCAAGCATTCGGTTATTCTTGCGGTTCTGTTCTCGGAGATTGCTGTCATCGCGGGTCTGATTACAGCGGGACTGTGGGATATGCCGCCGGGATCGACTGTCGTTCTGCTGCTGATCGTCCTATTGGCGGGGACGCTTCTCGGGAAGCGCCGCTTCAAAGTATAACGGAGGGGTCGCTATGAATTTGAACTTGGGTATCGCCTTCGCCGCGGGCATCGCTTCCTTCATCTCGCCCTGCTGCCTCCCGCTCTACCCTTCCTACCTGTCCTATCTGACGGGAATTTCGGTTAACCAGCTCAAAAGCGGGGGAGACGAAGAAAAGGAGATCCGGCTCCGGACACTCCTTCATTCTCTCTTTTTCGTACTCGGGTTTTCCGTCATTTTCTATGCGCTCGGGCTGAGCGCGGGTCTCGTCTCCGATCTGTTCCGCGACTATCAGGGACTGATCCGCCAGCTGGCGGCGCTGCTTATTTTTGTGATGGGCTTGTTTATGCTGGGGGTCTTCCAGCCGCAATGGCTCATGAGAGAGCGGAAGCTGCAGGTCAAATGGCGGCCCGCCGGCTATCTCGGCTCGCTGTTCATCGGCATGGGCTTCGCGGCCGGCTGGTCGCCCTGCATCGGGCCGATCCTGTCCGCCATCTTCGCCCTGTCGGCGTCCCAGCCGGGAACGTGGTTCTCGATGACGACGGCCTACTCGCTCGGATTCGCCCTTCCGTTCCTGCTGCTGGCGTTCTTCCTGGGCTCCACCAAATGGATTCTGCGCTATTCGAACGCCTTCATGAAGGTCGGCGGTGCCCTCATGGTTGTGCTCGCGGTACTGCTGTACACCGACCGGATGACCGCTATCACCATCTGGTTCAACCAGCAGACGCCGGACTGGCTGAAGTTCTAGGTAAAATAGTCGATGGTCGCCTGGGGAAACTGCTCGAAGATGCGTTCGGTTATAAACTCGCGCAGCGCCTGGGCCTGCTCGTCCGGATAGACGTATTTGCCCTGGCCCCAGCGTCCCCATTTGTATTTGCGTTTAGCTTCGTCCATCTCCAGTTTCGTCTTCGGATAGCGCTGGAGAATGACGTTTTTGGCCGTCTTGGTGAATCGGTGCTGGATCAGTTCAAACGTCAGCTCGGGAAGCGCTTCGTCCGGAAGCGCTTCTTTCAGTTTCACGAGCAGCTCGCGGTAGCCGTCCTCCCAGCCTTCGTGCCAGACGATCGGAGCGATGAGGAAGCCAAGCGGGTATCCCGCCCGCGCGATCTTGCCTGCCGCTTCGATCCGTTCGGCGAACGAGGAAGTGCCCGGCTCGAAATGCTTGATCACGTAGGCGGCATTGACGCTGAATCGCACGCGCGTATGGCCGTTGTGCCTCAGGCCGAGAAGCGGCTCGACATGGTGAAACTTGCTGACAAAGCGCAGCCTGCCGTATTCCTCGTCCGCCATGAACGTTATGAGCTCGGCGAGAGAACCGCTAATGTGCTCAAGGCCCAGCGGGTCCGAGGTGCACGCCGCCTCAAAGCGCGTCAGCTCCGGGGCGCGTTCGTCGATATACGTCTTCGCCTGCTTTAGAATCTCGTCCATGTTCACGTAGACGCGCAGGTACGGCTTGGCGCCAAGCGTCGTCTGCAAATAACAGTAATGGCAGTGGGCCATGCAGCCGGTCGCGATCGGAATCGCATATTCGGCCGACGGCTTGGATTGATCGAATTTAAGCGTCTTGCGAACACCGACGACAAGCGTTCGCTTGGCGATCCGGTACTTCTCCAGATCCGAATCGCCGGGCAGGTTCGTGATTCGGTTATGCGAGGTCGTCATATGAATCGGCAGGCCCTGGCCTTTGGCCCATTCGAGAATGCGTTGTCCCTTCGGATATTCCAAGGCGCCCGGTTCAAAATAGACGAGCTCGGGCACGAAGAGAGCGGTCTGGCGGGGCGGCCGGGCCATGGTGGAAGTAGTCATGCGGGAGCGCTCCTCCTTATGGACGGGAATGTGGAATAAAGGTAGTGTTCGCCGAGTTAGGGCGGGCCACACATGGGAATAATGGTCGGTGGGGAGTGGGCCGGCGACGCAGGAGAGGAGCCTGTCCGAGGGGCGGCGAGCTTGCACTTGCTGACGATAATGGTTTATCATACATAGAGTATCCAAGAACGGGTGGCATGTCGGTTGGTTTGGATTAGGAGGGGTTTTTCGGATGGCTACGCCTAGTATGGAAGATTATTTGGAACGGATTTACAAGCTCATCGATGAAAAAGGCTATGCGCGGGTATCCGATATCGCCGAAGGGTTGGCGGTACATCCTTCATCTGTGACGAAGATGATCCAGAAGCTGGACAAGGACAATTACCTTGTCTATGAAAAATACAGAGGTCTCATCCTGACGCCGAAGGGCAAGAAGATGGGCAAGCGGCTCGTGGACCGGCACGCTCTTCTCGAGGAGTTTCTGACCGTCATCGGAGTCCAGGAGGAGAATATATATACGGACGTGGAGGGGATCGAGCATCACCTGAGCTGGGATTCGATCACTTGCCTGGAGACGCTCGTCGAATATTTTCACCGGTATCCGGAAGCTTCCGAGAAGCTCAAAGCGATCCGAAGCGAACTGGAACGGGATTAGGACAAAAGAGAGAATGGAACACACAAAAAGCCGCCAATGGGCGGCTTTTTGCATGGAACCCAAAGAGTGCGGATCCCGATAGATGGTCAAAGCTGCGAAACAAAGGGAGATGAGGAGACCGACAGACGGCGAACTTCTACAAAAAAGAAGAGGGCCCTATGGGTCCTCTTCTTGCTTTTAATGATACCGGGGCCGATTCTCGTCCTGATCGTCCTGGTCCCGTTTGTTGCCCTGGATGACGCGAAACGGAGGATGCTTGCGGCCGGCCTGTTTGCGTCCTCCGGCCGGAGGACGGGCGGCCCCGCCTCGTCTCCAACGGTCGGGCGGGAATTTGTACAGCAGGAACACAAGGCCGAAGATCAGAACCGGTATAATCATATCCATCGTATTTAAATACAGATTGCGCAGTACGCCGATCAGGAACAATCCACCGATCACGAGCGCCATGGGCGGCCAGCGTCGCTTCATTAAATTGCTCCTCCTTCTCAGGATGCTTTGGGGACCGGCGCGAGCAGCTCCGCATCGAGCTCCCTCATGCGATTGAAGGAGGCGATGGAAACCTCGACCTGATCGTCCGTGGGCTGCTTCGTGGTCAGCAGCTGGAGCCACAGCCCCGGATAGCCGAGGTACCGGAGCACCGGCACGTCGCGGAGCGAGTTCGTCCAGCGCAGCACCTCGTAGGAGATGCCGATGACGACAGGGAGAAGCAGAATCCGCTGATAGAGCCGTTCCCACAAATTGTCATAGGGAACGAACGAGTAGACGATGACGCCGACGATCACAGTAAAAATAATGAAGCTGCTGCCGCACCGGTAATGCAGCGTGCTGAACTTCTGCACGTTGCGGACCGTCAGCTCGAGGCCCGCTTCGTAGGCGCTGATCACCTTGTGCTCGGCGCCGTGATATTGGAACAGGCGCTTCATCATGGGGGTCAGCGAGATAAAGTAAATATATGCGACGAGCAGAACGATCTTGATGATTCCTTCTATTAAATTGTGCAGCACCCGGTTCTCGAAGATGCCGCCGAGCAGCACCTGCTCGAGAAAGGCGGGGACAAGCGTAAAGATGAGCTTGCCGAAAATGAAAGATAGGATGCCGATGACCGCAACGCCCAGCATCATGGACATCTTGCCGAGGAGGCCCGGCTCTTCCTTTTCCTTGACCGGCTTCGCCTGCCCTTCGGAAGGCTTGCTCCCGGTTTCCTCCTCCTCATCCTCCGCGAACATCTCGGCGGAGAAGTTGAGGTGGCGCGTGCCGTAGGCGCTCGATTCTAGTATGCCGACGAGGCCGCGCAGGAAGGGGATCTTCTTCAGCTTCTGAACCCATGCCTTCTCCTCCTTGGGCACCTCGAGGAAAGCTATCTCGTTGTCCTTGCGGCGGACGGCGGTGACATGCACCTTGCGCCCCGCGAACATGACGCCCTCGATGACCGCCTGACCGCCGTAAATATTCAAATTGGGTTGAGACAAATTCATTCACCTTCTCGAACGTGATTTCTTCTCACCTATTGTAACGAATTCCGCCAGGGATTGCCACCGGAAAGAACGGAAGGCGCGACCGCCGCGGAACGGGCGCGAAAGCCCGGCAGTGGGGCCTCTGCAGGAGAAAAAGGATTCTCAAACAACCGGCACCTGTGGTAAAATAGCTTAGTCAAAAATGAGGACGAGAAAGGGCCGGTGAGAAGCGGATGTACAATGTATTGGTGCTGCACGGTCCGAACCTGAACATGCTGGGAATCCGGGAGCCGGGCGTATACGGAAACGAATCGCTCACCGCCATTACGACGAACCTGGAGAAGACAGCCGTCGGGTTGTCGATTGGGCTTGAATCGTTTCAGTCCAATCACGAGGGCGCGCTGATCGACAAGATTCACGAGGCTTACGGAACGAAGGACGGTATTTTGATCAATCCCGGCGCCTTCACTCATTACAGCTATGCGATTCGGGACGCTCTTGCCGCCGTTCAGCTCCCGGCCGTGGAAGTCCATTTGTCCAATATTCACAAGAGGGAAGAGTTCCGCCATCGTTCGGTGACGGCTCCGGTCGTGATCGGGCAGATCGCTGGCTTCGGAGCCTACGGCTATGAGCTGGGACTCCTTGCCCTGCACCGCCATTTCAGGAAAGCAGGTGACCATTCATGACTCAGGCAAGAGTAGCGAAGCTGCGGCAGTCGCTCGCAGAGCTTGGACTGGAAGCAATCGTGCTGACCAACTCGCATAATCGGCGTTACATAACCGGCTTTACCGGGTCCTCCGGCTATGTATTGGTAACCGCGGACCGCGCGTTCCTGCTTACCGACTTCCGGTATATGACCCAGGCGGCCGAGCAGGCGGCCGGCTTCGAGATTGTAGAGCATAACGCGAAGGTCATGCTGACCGTACGTGAGCTATTGTCCGATCTCGGCATCTCCCGAGTCGGCTTCGAGCAGAACGATGTGACCTTCGGCACCTACGTCGCGTACAAATCGGACCTCGGAAGCATCGAGCTGGTGCCTACCGAGCAGGTGGTCGAGCGTCTGAGAATGTACAAGGACGCGGAGGAGCTGCGCATCATGCGGGAGGCGGCCAAGCTCGCGGACGATACGTTCGCCTACATCTTGACGAAGCTGAAGCCAGGCGTCTCGGAGCGGGCGATCGCCCTCGAGATGGAGATGTATATGCGCAGCCACGGGGCGACGTCGTCCTCCTTCGATACGATCGTCGCCTCCGGCGAGAGATCGGCGCTGCCGCACGGCGTCGCCAGCGACCGTTTGCTGGGAAGCAACGAATATGTTAAGCTCGACTTTGGAGCCTATTACCAGGGCTATTGCTCGGATTTGACGAGAACGGTCTGTCTGGGAGAGCCCACGGACAAGCATAAGGACATCTATAAGATCGTGCTGGAAGCCCAGATGAACGTGCTTGAGAACCTGAAGCCGGGAATGACGGGCCGCGAAGGCGACGCTCTGGCGCGGGACATTATCCGCAAGTACGGCTACGGAGACCATTTCGGGCATGGAACGGGACACAGCTTGGGGATGCAGGTGCATGAAGCGCCTCGGCTGTCTCCTTCGTGCGACACCGTGCTCGAGCCGGGGATGACGATGACGGTCGAACCCGGGATTTATCTGCCGGGCTTCGGAGGCGTCCGGATCGAGGACGACGTTGTACTGACCGAGTCGGGCAACGAACGCCTCACCTTCGCCACCAAGGAATTTTTGGTGCTCGGCTGATCCGGCCGGCTCCGCAAACCAAGACAGCTTTCCACACCCAAGGAGGAATCACAAGTGATTTCAGTTAACGATTTTCGTACAGGTTTGACCATTGAAGTGGATGGAGACCTGTTCTCCGTCATCGAGTTCCAGCACGTGAAGCCGGGCAAGGGCGCAGCCTTCGTCCGCTCCAAGCTGAAGAACATGCGCAACGGCAACATCAATGAAAAGACGTTCCGCGCCGGCGAGACGGTCGTAAGAGCGCATATCGAGAACCGCGAGACGCAGTACCTGTATTCCGCGGGCACCGAGCATACGTTCATGGATACGGAAACCTACGACCAGTTCACGCTGCCGTCGTCGCAGCTGGAGTGGGAGCTCAAGTTCCTCAAGGAAAACATGAACGTGCATATCATCAGCTACCAGGGCGAGATTCTCGGCATCAACCTGCCGAACAGCGTCGAGCTCAAGGTAACCGAAACCGAACCGGGCATCAAAGGCAACACGGCGACTGGCGCTACCAAGAACGCCACGCTGGAAACCGGCCTGACCGTGCAGGTGCCGCTCTTCATCAACGAAGGCGACGTGCTGCTCATCGACACCCGCGAAGGCAAGTACATCTCCCGCGCATAACTTGACGCAGATGCTTCACGAAACGACAGCCCTTCCGCTGCAGGCGGGAGGGCTGTTTGGTATGCGACCGGGCGAGAGACGGACCTGGTCAGCCGCATCCGGGAGCAGGGATTCCAGAAGGATAGGCAGTAGACCGGAGAGAGGCGGCAACGCTGTACAATGTCAAAGTCTGTCGTCCACAATTCCCGGAACATGTGCTATAATTAGGAACTGTTAAAAGCATGGGTGGGAGTGAAGCAGCTTGGCACTTATCGTTATGAAATTTGGGGGAAGCTCCGTCGGCGACGCCGAACGCATGAAGCGCGTCGCGGGACGGATCGCAGCGAGACAAGAAGAAGGACATAGCTGCGTGGTTGTCGTCTCGGCGATGGGAGATACGACGGACGATCTGATCGATCTGTCCAAACAACTTTATGACGGCCAGCCGCCGGCACGCGAGATGGACATGCTGCTGTCGACGGGCGAGCAGGTATCCATTGCGCTGCTGTCCATGGCCATTCAGAATCTCGGCAAGCAGGCGGTCTCCTTCACGGGCTGGCAGGCAGGCATGATGACCGAAGCGGTGCACGGCAAGGCACGCATTACCGACATCCAGCCGTCTCGCGTGCTGCAGGCGGTCGAGGAAGGCAAGATCGTCATCGTGGCGGGCTTCCAGGGCATGACGGAGGACGGCCAGATCACCACGCTTGGACGCGGCGGCTCCGATACGACGGCGGTAGCGCTGGCGGCGGCGATCAACGCCGATTTATGCGAGATCTATACGGACGTGGACGGCGTTTATTCGACCGATCCCCGCGTCGTCAAGGTCGCGCGCAAGCTAAAGGAAATTTCTTACGACGAGATGCTCGAGCTGGCCCACCTCGGGGCGGCGGTGCTGCACCCGCGCGCGGTCGAATACGCCAAGCATAACCAGGTGCCGCTCGTCGTGCGGTCGAGCTTTACCAATCATGAAGGTACATATGTGAAGGAGGAAGCGGTCATGGAACAAGGGGTTGTCGTACGGGGCATTGCCTTTGACAAAAATGTGTCCCGAATCAGCATTCTCGGAGTTCCGGAGAAGGTGGGGCAGCTGGCTAAGGTGTTCAACGCCCTGGCAGCCGAGCAAATCGACGTGGATATTATCGTCCAGAGCGGGGTAACGAGCGGACTGGCCGACTTCTCGTTCAGCGTCTCCTCGAACGACTGCGACAAGGCGATGACGGTCATCGACCGGCTGAAGCCGGAGATGGGCTACCGCGAAGCGATCCCGGAGGGCAACCTCGTCAAGGTTTCCGTTGTCGGAGCGGGCATGGTCAGCAATCCGGGTGTGGCCGCTAAGATGTTCGACTCCATCTCGTCGCTCGGCGTCAGCATCAACATGGTCAGCACGTCCGAGATCAAGGTATCGTGCGTCATCGAAGGCTCCCGTCTGAACGATGTGGTGCAGGCGCTCCATACTGCGTACGGCCTGGATACGCAGGAGCAGGCGTTCGTCGGAGGCCCGTCCGAACGACGCTAACCGTTCAGGAGAACCGGTCGAACAGGAACTGGAATACCTTCATCAGTAGTGCGGTGATCCCGGCGGCCATGAGAGGGCCGACCGGGATGCCCCGCAGGAACACAATCCCGAAGATCGAACCGATGACGAGACCCACAATGAGCTGTGGGTCTATTTTTAATAGCGCGAGCCCTTTTCCGTTCATGTACGTGGCGACGGCGCCTCCTATAAGGGCGAGGATGCCGGGCCACGAGGTGAACACCGCGGCGACTTCCTTCATCTGAATCCGTTCGTTCGCGAACGGGACGAGCACGCCCATAGTCAGGAACAGGAGACCGAATTCCAGGCCCCGCCGTTCGATGCCGGGCAAGTAGCGGTCGAGACTGACCAGCTTGACGACGAGCAGGATGCAGGAGGCGGTCGCAATAATCGGCGAGCGGCCGAGCAGGCCGATGAGGATGAGAGCGACGAGTACGATCGTACCGTTCATGATGGGCATTTCCCCTTGTCCGATGGATTCTCTACTCATCTTATGAAGGAAATGCCCCCGATTAGACCATCCGCCTGTCCGGCTCCCGGAACGCGCCTCGCAAAAGAGGTGCACTACAGCGATGCGGGTTGGAATCGGCCGGAGTCCGGCTCGCAGCCCAATGCCCGTCTCCTGACATCCCGTCGAGAACGGGCAAAAGGGAAATGATGCCGGACAATCGCGGCGGGACTACCAGGCAATCAGCTCGCTGCCGGCGAGCAGCGGAACGACGCGCGTCGCATCGGTCGTTGCACAGAAGCGAACGTCTTCCGCGAAACCGAGCCGGGTCAGCCGGCGGCCGTTCTCGCAGGCGAGCAGCCGCTCCGTAAGACGAGGCGCCGTCTGCCGCCATGCCTCCATCAGCGTGACGGCCAGGTCGTCGGGCTCCGCCTCCCCGCCGAGCAGCCGGACAAGCCGGTCTGCGATCAGTCCGGCGCCTATGCCGTCCTCGAAGGAGTAGTGCCCTTTGGTGCCGGCACAGACAAGGACGATGTCCCGGCCAAACCCCGCAGCGGTTTCCGCGCAGGCGGTCGCGTTGCGCAGGCAGCCGACGAGGACGGCGGCGGCTTCGGGCCCGGTGAGCCGGACAGCTTCCGTACCATTCGTCGTCGTCATAATGATGTGCTTGCCGGCCACGGTTTCCTCGCGGAATTCGAGGGGCGAATTCCCGAGGTCGAAGCCTTCAATCCGCACGCATTCCCGTTCCCCGGCGAGCAGGCAGCCTTCCCGGCGCCGGCCGATTGCTTCCGCCGGATGGCGGACCGGCAGCACCGACAGGGCGCCGGCTTCAAGCGCCGTCACCATATTCGTCGTGGCGCGCAACACATCGAGCACGATGACGGTGCGCTCCTGGCAGACGGCGGGCAACGCTTCCTGCAGCGTGCCCAGAACAGTGAGACGCATGTCTGATTTCCCTCCAAGCCCCCTTTGGTGATAGCCGCCAAAGGGGGTTTTTGTGTGCAGACGTCCTCTTGCATTGTGTGCAAAAGAGAGAGGAAAGGTTGGCTATAAGCTGATCGGCGGTTCCTTCATTCCGGCGATGTAAGCCTTGTGCTCTTCCGCTTCGGGCTTGCGCTCCCTCCGGTCGACGCCGTAATGGAACGTATCGGACCGCAGGCCGCGGCGCAGCGCTTCTAGCGCGAGCACCTCCTGCGGGGCCACGTTGCCCAGATTGAGATCGGGACCGAGCATGTTGAGCAGATGCACCTGCTGGCTCTTTTGGGGAGCTTCCCACAGGAGGAGGCCCGGACTCGGGATCCGTGCGAGCACGCTGCGGATTTCGTCGTCCTTGCAGGCCCCATTTTCATCGAAGATGCCGACGCCGGTGCCCGATTCTCTTCCTTCGATGGTCACCAGCTCGGCGCCGATGCGAATGTCCTCCTTAACCGTCTCGATGAGCGCATCGACCTCAATCGTCGAGCCCCAGCATTTTTTGCCGTATTCCGTATAGACGGTCAGTCCGGCATTGAGGCCGCGCTCGATCAGCTCGGTGCGCGTCCGGCGGTCCAGATCGATCGTGCCGTCGGACACCTCAACCGCCGTAAAGCCGAGCTTCCGAATCGTGCGGAAATAGTCGGCTTCCAAACCGTTTGCCACGGCCACCTCCAGGAAGGTGCCGCCGGGAAACACGATCAGGCCGCGTTCCTTGCACAGCCGGATTTTGTCGCGAAGAAGGGCGGGGGTGTACAGGGAGGGCGTACCGAAGCCGAATTTGATCATATCCATGTAGGCGGCAGCCGTATCGAGCAGATCGCGCAGGGCGAACAGGCCGAGTCCTTTGTCGATTACCATCGTGCGTCCGCTGGTGCGGGGCTTCCGGGAACGCCGACCCGTCGGATCGAGCAGGGCGTCCGGCCAGACGGCATGAGAGGTTGCGTCCATATCCATACTCCTCGCTTCAAGGATTCAATAGCTATGCCGCATCATATGCGTCTCCAAATAGGGGTGTGCCCACCATCCTAATTGCTGACGAGCCCGCATATAGTAGAACAAGCTCGCGGAGACACCCTCCGCCTAGCTGAGAACGGAATCGGGAGGTACGTTGCGTTGCTGAATAAAATCGTTATGAGCATGGCCTCGCTGCGGCTGTTGTCGGGCTCTCTGGAAATTGCGGCAGCGCTCCTCATGCTGAGGCTGAACCAGGTGGACAAGGCGCTCCTGGTCAACTCGTCTCTCGCGGTCGTCGGCCCGCTGGTTCTATTAACTACCACGAGTATCGGATTGATAGGGATAGCCGAGAAGCTGTCGATAGGCAAGCTGGTCTGGATTTTTGCAGGCGTCTGCTGCATCTTTGTCGGCATTCTCAAAAAGTAGACGGTCTATCCGCCTGTCCGGACTCATATGAATGTTGTAGAGAACCGGACAACTTGGGGGGAGCCATATGCTAGAATCCATCACCGCCGTCCTGCCGCCGCCTCTGCGCTCCGCCCTGACCCGGCTGCCCGCGCAGACGGCGGCACTGGTGGAGGAAGTGAGAATCCGCGAAGGCCGGCCTCTCGAGATCTATCTGGCGGAAGATTCGTCTTTCGTTACGCCGACGGGCGTCTTGACGTCCTCGGCCGAGGCTGCCTACCGGCCGACGAGAGATGACTGCCGGATACTGCTCGACCTGCTGACCGAGCATTCGGTGTACACGAGAGAAGAGGAATTGAAGAAAGGGTATTTGGCGATGGCCGGTGGGCACCGGGTCGGCCTCGCCGGCCGAGCCGTCGTGGAACAGGGCAAGGTCAAGCTGCTGCGCGACATCGCAGGCTTCAATTTGCGAATCGCACGCGAATGGAAAGGGGCCGCGGAGGCAATCCTGCCTTATCTGCTCGAGGAAGGCGGAGCCGGTGTCCATTCCACGCTCCTGCTCTCGCCGCCGCAGCAGGGCAAGACCACCGTGATCCGGGACCTCGCTCGGCTGCTCAGCAGCGGCGGGGGACCGGCAGGAGTGTCCAGACGGCTTGCGCCTCTTAAGGTCGCAGTCGTCGACGAGCGGTCCGAGATCGCCGCCTGCGTCCGAGGCGTGCCGACCTTCGACGTCGGCCCGAGGACGGACGTGCTGGACGGCTGTCCGAAGGCGGAGGGGATGATGATGATGATCCGCTCTCTCTCGCCCCACGTGCTGATCGCCGACGAGATCGGACGGCCGGAGGACGCCGAAGCGGTGCTGGAGGCCGCGCATGCCGGCATCCGCGTCGTGCTGACGGCGCACGCGGGCTCGCTTGAGGATGCGAAGCGCCGTCCGGTGCTCCGCCGGCTGCTCGAGGACGGCGCGTTCGCCCGGACGCTTCTGCTTCGCCGGACCCGCGGTGCTCCGACCGCCGCCGCCATTTACGGCCGCGACGGGCGCCGGCTCGACCCGGCGGGCGCGGCAAGTCCCGCCGGCATGTCCGGCGCAGCGGGAGGAGGTGGGGCGAGGTGCTGAAGCTCATCGGTGCGGCGCTTCTCCTCTTTGCCGGCACGATGGCGGGCTTCGCCCAGTCGCTCGCTCTGGCCCGCCGCCCGCGGCAGATCCGCGAGCTGATCCAGGCGCTTCAGCGGCTCGAAACGGAGATCGCCTACGGCATGACGCCGCTCGCCGAGGCGCTCGCCTCCGCCGGCCGCCCGCTCTCGGAGCCGGTCGCCCGCATCTTCCGCGGCGCGGCGGACCGGCTCCTCGGGCCGGGCCAGCTGACGGCCGAGGCTTGCTGGCAGCAGGCGGTCGAGGAGAGCTGGGCGGGGACCGCGCTGCGCGAGGCGGAGCGGGAGGTGCTCCGGCAGCTCGCCTACTCGCTCGGCGTCTCCGACCGCGAGGACCAGCGCCAGCATCTCAAGCTGGCCGTGGCGCAGCTGCAGGCGGAGGAGACCGAAGCGGCGGAGCAGAACCGCCGCTTCGGCAGCATGTGGAAAAGCCTGGGGGTGCTGGCCGGCGCGCTGCTCGTCGTCCTGATGTACTAGAAGCCCGCCGGAGCAAAGGATGTGGGAAACACAAATGAGGTGCCGCCTATGAATGTCGACGTTAACGCCATCTTTCAAATAGCGGGCATCGGCATCATCATCGCCATGATCCACACGGTGCTGAAGCAGATGGGCAAAGAGGACATGGCGCATTGGGTGACCGTGATCGGGTTTGTCGTCGTGCTGTTCATGGTGGTGAGCATGCTGAACGACTTGTTCCGCGAAATCAAAACGATCTTCCTCTTTCAATAGGAGGAACGGCTATGGAAATCATCCAGGTGGTCGGGATCGGGCTCATTGCCACCATTCTTATCCTCGTGCTGAAGGGACAATCGCCGCTGTTCGCGTTTCTGCTCGCTGCCTTTACGGGGCTTGCGATCTTCCTCTTCCTGCTCGGCAAAATCTCGTCGGTCATCCACGTGCTCCAGGACCTGGCGACGAAATCTGAGGTGAGCCCCGTCTTCCTGAAGACGATTCTGAAAGTCATCGGGGTTGCCTACATCGCGGAATTCGGCGCACAAATCGTGCGCGATGCCGGACAAGAATCCATCGCCTCCAAGATCGAGCTGACGGGCAAAATTCTCATCCTGGCCATGGCGATACCGATCATCAGCGTCATAATCGAAACGGTGGTGAAGCTGATGCCCGCTTGATGCCGGCCGCAAGGCACCGGATGCGAAGGAGCGATCGACCTGTGAAACCGACTATATGCCGAACCTTTCTGCTGCTCCTGCTCCTGCTGACCGCCTCTGTACTTGGGGCGTCAGGGCCCGCCGTCCTCGCGGCGGAAGCGGCATCCCGGACGGCGGGACCCGCCGACACGCTTGTTCAAGAGCAGGCGGAACGTCTGCCCACCGACGAGGTCGAGCAGTACTGGGACCGGCTCATGAAGGAATACGGGGGCTACTTGCCGGAATCCAAGACACCGTCCTTTGCCGAGCTTCTGCTCGGAAACGGAAGCCTGTCGCTCGGCGCGCTGCTCAAAGGACTGCTCAAGTATCTGTTTCACGAAATCATCGTGAACAGCAAGCTGCTCGGCACTATTGTCGTCTTGACCGTCTTCAGCATGATTCTGGAAACGTTGCAAAGCGCCTTCGAGAAGCAGGCGGTCAGCAAGGTTGCCTTCGCCATCTCGTATCTGGTCCTGATCGTCATCGCGGTCAACAGCTTCTCCATCGGCATCGGCTATGCGAAGGAAGCGATCACCGAGATGATCCAGTTCATGGTCGCCGTCGTGCCGCTGCTCCTGACGCTGCTGGCCTCCATGGGCAACGTCACGACAGTAGCGGTGCTCCACCCGCTCATCATCTTCATGATCTACACGCTCGGGACCGCCATCTACACCGTCGTTTTCCCACTTCTGTTCTTCTCGGTCATCCTGCACATCGTCAGCTCGATCTCAGAGCGGTACAAGGTCACCCAGCTCGCCAACCTGATGCGGTCGGGCGCGATCGGCCTGCTCGGGCTGTTCGTCACCGTCTTCCTAGGCGTCGTCTCCGTCCAGGGAATGTCGGGCGGGATCCGGGACGGCGTGACGCTGCGGACGGCCAAGTTCATCGCCGGCAACTTCGTCCCCGTCGTCGGGCGGATGTTCTCGGATGCCTCGGACACGGTGATCGGAGCGTCGCTGCTTGTCAAAAACGCCGTCGGCCTGGCGGGCGTCGTCATCATCATCATCCTGTGCGCCTTCCCGGCGATCAAGATTTTGACGCTGTCGCTCATCTACAACGGCTGCGCGGCCGTGCTGCAGCCGCTTGGGAACAGCCCGATCATCGGCTGCCTGCAGACGATCGGCAAAAGCATGATCTATGTGTTCGCGGCCTTGGCCGCAGTCGGACTCATGTTTTTCCTGGCCATTACGATCATGATCGCCGCGGGCAACGTATCGGTTATGATGCGCTGAACCGGACCGAGGAGCCAGGGATAGATTCAGAGGCCGGCAAGGCGGAGAAAGGAGGGGAGCGGCATGATGCAGTGGATCGCCAGCTGGCTGAAGGAGCTGATCGTCCTGCTGCTCCTCGCCTCCTTCGTCGACCTGCTGCTGCCGAACCAGTCGCTGCAGCGCTACGTCAAGACCGTGATCAGTCTCTTCCTGCTCGTCGTCCTGCTGACGCCCGTGTTCCGGCTGGTGGGGAGCAAATGGGACGCGGAGCGGCTGACCCGGGCGGCGCTCGAGAACGACGCAGGGAGAGGGTCAGCCTCAGGCAGTCCGGCGCAGGAAGCGCGCGCCATCCCCGCGCTCGAGACGATTGTTCGAGAGGCGGAGCAGCGCAGCGCATCGGTCCGCAAGCAGGCGGCTGAGCTGGCCGAGCGGCAGCTGGCGGAGCGCATCGCCGAGCAGCTGCGGGCGGAGGGCGAGGCGGCGCGGGACGTGACCGTAGCGCTTCGATTCGACGACCGCCAGCGGGCGGAGGTAGCGAGCGTCGCGGTCCGCCTGCCGGCCTCCCCGGCGTCCGGCGCCGCTGGCGGGACCGTCGGAACGCCCGCCCCGTCGGGAGTCCCCCCGGGCCGGCGTACGGTCGAGCCGGTGGCGCCGGTGAACGTGACGCTGGGCGGCGGCGCCACCGGCTCGATGGGCGCCACCGGTACGGTCGCAAGCTCCGCATCGGCAACGCCGGGAGCGGCCGACCGGGAGGAGCAGGCGCAGCGGCGGGAGCGGATTCGCGGTCTGCTGCAGCGCGAGTGGGCTGTCCCGGCTGACCGGGTGGCGGTCATCTTTGAAGCCGGATAAGCCACAGCCCCGGCAAATCGGCAGGCAGCAGGCGTCTGAACGCCGCCGGTCGGGATTCGATAACGAAAGGGGAGGAGCGAAATGGCGAACTGGCTCAAGGTGCTGGAGAGCCGGCTGGGCGGCGGAGAAGGCGGTCCGAAGCGGATCCGCACCTTCCGGTGGCTGCTCTTGGTCGGTCTCCTGGGAGCGGCGCTCATGATTCTCAATTCGTTCCTGACGGTCAAGGATGTCGATCCGATCGGCACGGGGCGCGCTTCTCCTCCCGGAGGAAGCCAGCCCGCGGCGTCGCAGAGCGCGGCGGGCAAGGAGCAGACGGGCTTTCGCCAGTACGAGGAAGCTTACGAAAACCAGCTGCGCGACATTTTGCAGAAGATCGTGGGAGTCGGAGAGGTCGAGGTTATGGTGACCGTAGATTCGACGGAGGAGGTGACCGTTGAGAAGAATACGACGGAGAATCAGCAGACGATCACCGAGCGGGACCAGAACGGCGGCAACCGGGTCAGCTCGAATGTCTCCCGCAGCGGTACGGTCGCGAGCGGGCAGGGAAGCGGGGGCGAGGGGCCTCTCATCCTGAAGACGACGAAGCCCAAAATCCGAGGCGTCGTTGTCGTAGCCCGGGGGGCCGAGAATGCTACCGTAAAAAAACTGATTGCCGAGGCCGTTGAGCGGGGACTGGACGTTCCCGTCACGAAAATCTCGGTCGTTCCACGAAAGCAGTAACCCGAGGCGCCATGGCGCCTGTCTGAAGGAAGAAGCTGATCCAGGCTGGATCTTCCGCCGATAGACGGGAGTCCGGACCGCGGAAGCTCATAGATCTCATAGCAAAAAAAGGGAGGAAACAAGCATGAATACGAAGCGTCAAACGATTTGGCTGGTCTCCATGCTCAGTCTGATGGTCGTCCTGTCGGCCTACTACCTCTTCACCGAGGACGTCAGCAAGCTGGAGCTGAACGCGGAAGGATCGATGCTCGAGCAGATCAAGGTGGATTCGACGCAGGCCGGAGCGCCGGCCGATACCTCCAAGCAGGCGGACAAAGCCGTCTCCGGCAATGTGCAGGCAGACGCCTCCAAGTCGGCTGACGCCGCAAAAACGGGCGATGCCGCCAAATCAGCGGATGCAGCCAAGTCGGCGGATGCGGCCAAATCGGCGGATGCAGCCAAATCGGCAGATGCAGCCAAATCTGCCGATGCCTCCAAGTCGTCGGCCACCGCGGCAAAGGACGGCAAAAAGTCGGACGCCGAGGTGATCAAATCGCTTGAGACGAGCGCGAAGTCCGGCCAGGATTATTTCTCCAGCCTTGAAATGAAGCGTCATGAAGAGCTCACCAAAAAAGCGAGCGACCTGCTCGCCATCGTCTCCAACACCGACAGCAAGCGGACGCTCGAGGAGATCAGCAAGGCGACGGAGCAGCTGCAGCTGATGGAGCAGAACGAAGCCAAAGTTGACAACATCGAGACCAAGCTCGGCAAGGACTTCCAAAACGTTCTCGTGACCGAGGAATCGAGCAAGTGGAAGGTGACCGTGCAGGCCGCCAAGCTGGAGAAGAGCCAGGCTACGAGCATCGTCGATCTCGTCATGCAGGAGATGAACGTAGGGCCCGAGAAGGTGACGGTGCAGTACATCCCGTAAACCGGCGACAGCATTCGGGGCGCGGTCTCTCGGAACGTTCGACAGCGTCCCTGTCCCGCCGCCAATCCCCGTCAAAGCTCGCCAAAAGCGCGAAAGAGTCCGGTCCAGGCTGGACTCTTTCCATTTGACGGGTTTGTGATATAATAGCAACGTTGCGGTGACGGCAGGCCGGGACCTGTTCCTCCTGCTTCACAAACACTAAAGGAGTGAACACCGAATGTTCAAATTGAGCGAGATCAAGGAACTGATTAAACTCGTCGATCAGTCCTCTCTTGAAGAGTTGGAAATTCAAAACGAAGGCAGCAAGCTGCTGATCCGGAAGCCCGGCAAGCCGGAGCAGATCGTCGTGGCGGCCCAGCCGGCGGTACCTGCGGCTGCATATGCGGCTCCCCAGGCCCAGCCCGCGGCTCCGCAGGTGTCCGTGCATTCCGAAGTCAACGTGGAATCGCCGGCTGCCGACAAATCCCATTTACATACAATCGCTTCGCCGATGGTCGGAACGTTCTACCACGCTCCGTCGCCGGACGCGCCCCCTTATGTCAGCGCAGGCTCCCGGGTTAAAGAGAAAACCGTCGTCTGCATCGTGGAAGCGATGAAGCTGATGAACGAGATCGAAGCGGAAGTGAACGGAGAGATCGTCGAGGTGCTGGTAGAGAACGGGCAGCTCGTCGAGTACGGACAACCCCTGTTCCTGGTCAAGCCGGAATAAGCTAGCTTTCAGGAGGGAAACCATGAAGTTTCAGAAGGTACTTATTGCCAACCGCGGCGAAATCGCGGTGCGGATTATCCGCGCCTGCCGGGAGCTCGGCATCTATTCGGTTGCCGTATATTCCGAGGCGGACCGCGAGTCGCTGCATGTCAAGCTCGCCGATGAGGCGTACTGCATTGGACCGACGCTGTCCAAGGACAGCTACTTAAACTTAACGAATCTGATGAGCGTCGCCACGCTGACCGAGGCTGACGCCATCCACCCGGGCTACGGCTTTCTTGCCGAGAACGCCGATTTTGCGGAGATCTGCGAGAGCTGCAATATTACGTTCATCGGCCCTTCGCCGGAAGCGATCAGCAAGATGGGCGACAAGTCCGTCGCCAAGCAGACGATGAAGGACGCGGACGTCCCGGTCATTCCGGGCTCGGACGGCCTCGTCGAGGACCTCGACGACGCGGTGCGCATTGCCCGAGAGATCGGCTATCCGATCATCATCAAGGCGACGGCCGGCGGCGGCGGCAAGGGAATTCGGATCGCCGAGGACGAGGAGTCGCTCGTGTCCCAGATCACGACAGCCCAGCAGGAAGCCCAAAAGGCATTCGGCAACGCCGGCGTCTATCTCGAAAAATATTTGACCGGCATGAAGCATGTCGAAATCCAGATCATTGCGGACAAGCATGGCAACGTCGTCCATCTGGGCGAGCGCGACTGCTCGGTCCAGCGCCGCCGCCAGAAGCTAGTGGAGGAGGCGCCCTGCCCGATTCTGACGCCGGAGATCCGCGAGCGGATGGGCGCGGCCGCCGTGCGCGCCGCCCAGGCGGTTCAGTACTCGGGAGCGGGAACGCTCGAATTCCTGCTCGGGCCTGACGGCCAGTTCTACTTCATGGAGATGAACACGCGCATTCAGGTCGAGCATCCGGTGACCGAGATGATCACCGGCGTCGATCTTATTAAGGAGATGATCCGGGTCGCCGAGGGCGAGCCGCTGTCGTTCCGGCAGGAGGATGTCGAGATCGACGGATGGGCTATCGAGTGCCGCATCAACGCGGAGGACCCGAACCGCGGGTTCATGCCGTCGCCGGGCCGAATCGACTTCTATTTGCCACCCGGAGGCCTCGGCGTCCGTGTGGACAGCTCGGCTTACCCCGGCTATACGATTACGCCCCACTACGACTCGATGATCGCCAAGCTGATCGTCTGGGCGCCGACCCGGGACGAGGCCATCGCCCGGATGAAGCGTGCGCTAGCGGAATTCGCAGTGGACGGAATCAAGACGACCATTCCTTTCCATCTGAAGCTGCTCGAGCACCGGCGTTTCCTCGACGGAAGCTTCGATATCAAGTTTCTCGAGGAGCACGATGTGAACGACCCGCTGTCCTGATCGTTATTTGTCATAAGAATGACAGGGTGGTATAGTATTTACTATAAGACAGACCCGGCGCAGCCCGGTCTGCATGCGATCAGGAGGTAGGTTGGGATGAACACAATTGCACCGGATTACGAGCAAACCGATCTGGGTCATATTCAAATCGCCCCCGAAGTCATCGAGGTTATCGCGGGTCTCGCGACGATCGAGGTGGAAGGGGTGGCCGGCATGAGCGGCGGCTTCGCCGGAGGTATCGCGGAGCTTCTCGGACGCAAGAATCTGTCCAAGGGCGTGAAGGTGGAAGTTGGGCAACGGGAAGCAGCGATCGACGTCTCGATCATTGTCGTGTACGGTACCAAGATTCCCGACCTTGCCAGTGAAATTCAACGCAACGTGAAGCAGGCTATCGAGTCGATGACCGGCCTCGACGTCGTGGAAGTGAACGTCCATATTCATGACGTTCATTTCAAGACCGCCGAGAAGGCGCCGGAAGACGAGACGGCGGCTCTCCGGGTCAAGTAGTCTGCCCTATAGGTTCATGCAAGAGGCAAACCCCCTGGCACGCACAGGGGGTTTCCTATAGAAAGAGACGCTTCTTCCGTCGGGAAGAAGTCCCAAGAATGTTCCAGGCAGACAGCGCGGCGGAGACAGAAGCGGACGTCTTGGGGACGAACTAGATCCGAGGAGGGACAAGCCCCGTGGCCAAAATCATCGACCGATTTCTCATATTTCTTTTTAGCTTGTTCGCAATAGGCGCCTCGGCCGTCCTGCTCGTGGCCGCCTTCAACTGGATCCCTGAGAAGGAGACGAATGCCTTCGTCGCTAGAGTGTACCACGAGAATGTACCTGCCGCGGCGTTCATCGTCACGATGGTGGTTGTGCTGCTGATTGCGATCCGCCTGTTCGTCATTGCTGTGCGTCCGACGCGCACGAACCATGCCTCCATAGACCAGCGGACCGAATTCGGCGATATCCGCATTTCTCTGGAGACGGTGGAGAACCTGGCCCTCAAGGCCGCCAGCCGGTCGCGCGGCGTGCGGGACCTGAAGGCGCGCGTCCGTGTCAGCAATGCCGGAATCGAGATCGAGATCCGGACGATCATAGATGGGGAAACCTCCATTCCCGATTTGACGGAGGAGGTCCAAACGGCCGTGAAGACGCACGTGGAGGAGATTACCGGCATTCCGGTCGCTGTCGTTTCGGTCTTCGTAGCGAATATCGTCCAAACCTCTCCCACGTTCAAAAGCCGGGTCGAGTAGAGGGGAGGCTCCGGAATGTGGCGACAATTATGGGAACGGCATCCGGGTAAGACGGTCGGCACGGCCATGGGCCTGGGACTCGGAGTTATTTACTTGTTCTTCGGGTTCTGGGACATGCTAATTTTTGCTTTTATCGCGTTTATCGGGTATTATGTTGGAAAAAAGATCGATTTGCAGGACCCCGGCCTGAATGTCGAGCAAATATGGCGTTGGTTGACGGAAAGATGGAGAATGTTCCGCTAAATCCTCCTGCTAGGGCAACGGTTCCGGTCGAGGGACTTGCCTGCGCAGGTTTTTTATTGGGGAAAATCAGCCAAAGAAACGCCCGCATGCCTGAGAATCTAGGAGGAAAATGGATGAAACGCCGATTGGCCAGAGAAATTGCGCTGCAAAGCTTATATCAGATGCAGATGAACGAGGTGACGCCGAAGGAGGCGATCGCCATCGCCATAGAAGAGGCGGAAAGCGAGAACGAAGCCGGACTGGATGTGAAGGACGGCAAGATCAGCGCTTCCTATATCGAGGAGCTGGTGACCGGCACACGGACGAACGTTTCGGCGATCGACAGCTTGCTTGAGGGGTATATCAAAGGCTACAAGCTGGACAGGCTGTCCCGCGTGGACCGCGAAATATTGCGCCTCGCCGCGTACGAGATGGTCTATCGCGAGGATGTCCCGCCCAAAGTTGTCGTGAACGAAGCGATCGAGCTGTCCAAGCACTTCGGCACGGAAGAGTCGGGCAAATTCGTCAATGGCGTTTTGGGGAAAATGATCCAGGACATCGAAAAGTTGAAGCAAAAATAGAGTCAAAATCCGAACATTCATCGAGTGTCTCCTCGGTTTATTTCGGCTTTACATGTTTTGCGCAAACAGGTAAACTGAAAGTCGAGACTGTAAGAGACCGAGGAGGAAACGGATATGACAGCGGTAAGAATCAACGGGAAAGCGATAGTCGGCTCCATTCGGGAAGAGATTGCCCAGGAGGCGAGACAACTTGAGGAACGGACAGGCGTGAAACCGGGACTGGCCGTCGTCCTCGTAGGCGACGATCCGGCGTCGGCCGTCTATGTCCGCAACAAGGCCAAAGCTTGCGAGGAAGTGGGCTTTTATTCCGAGGTGCACAAGCTTCCTGCGGAGACGACGCAGGAGGACGTGCTGGCACTTATCGCCGAGCTGAATGCGAAGCCGACCATACACGGTATTCTAGTACAGTCGCCGCCTCCAGCCCATATCGACGAGAACGCCGTCATCGACGCCGTCGACCCGGCCAAGGACGTCGACTGCTTCCATCCTGTCAATGTCGGCAACCTGATGATCGGCAAGCCGAGCTTCCTGCCTTGCACGCCGGCCGGCGTCATCCAGATTCTGAAGCGTACGGGCATCGAGATCGCGGGCAAGCATGCCGTCGTCGTCGGACGCAGCAACATCGTCGGCAAGCCGATGGCGATGCTGCTGCTTCAGGAGAACGCGACCGTCACCGTCTGTCACTCCCGGACTCCGAATATGGAAGAGATCACCAAGCAAGCCGACATTCTAGTCGTGGCCGTTGGACGGGCCCATTTGATTACGCGCAAGCATGTTAAGCCGGGAGCTGTCGTAGTGGATGTCGGCATGAACCGGCTTGAATCGACCGGCAAGCTGGTTGGCGACGTCGATTACGACGACGTTGCCGAGGTGGCCGGCTATCTGACTCCCGTGCCGGGCTGCGTAGGTCCGATGACCATCACGATGCTTCTGGCGAATACGCTGATGGCGGCCGGGCAGCTGGCAGGAGAGAGCCGCGCCTAGAAGCGTTTCGCTCGTCCGGCGCCTCGCAGGGCACTCCCCTGAGGCAGCCGGATTTTACTTTCACGCAAGAAAGGCGGATGACTAATGACGCAGGAATCCGTTTTTTCCATAAAGGAACTGAACAAATTCATCAAGCTGAAGCTGGAGGGAGACCGCCAGCTTCAAAATATCTGGGTGAGAGGAGAAATCTCGAACTTCACCCACCACTCGAGCGGCCACATGTATTTTACACTGAAGGACGCCCAAAGCCGGCTCAAGAGCATTATGTTCGCTTCCTACAACCAGAGGCTGTCGTTCCTGCCCAAGGAAGGGACGCGCGTCATGGCACGCGGCAGCATCTCGGTCTACGAGCGGGACGGGCAGTATCAGTTCTATGTGAATCAGATGCAGCCGGACGGAATCGGGAACCTGTACCAAGCGTTCGAAGAGCTCAAGAGGAAGCTCGAGGCGGAAGGGCTGTTCGCGCAGGAGCGCAAACGCCCGCTGCCGCGGTTTCCGCGGGCGATCGGGGTTGTGACGTCTCCGACAGGAGCCGCTGTGCGCGATATTATGATCACGCTGCAGCGGAGATTCCCGTCCGTCCCGGTGCTCCTCTACCCCGCACTCGTTCAGGGACGTCAGGCCGCGCCGTCGATTGTACGGGCGATCGAGGCCTTCAACAGGCTGCAGGAGGTCGATGTGCTGATCGTAGGCCGCGGCGGAGGCTCTCTCGAGGAGCTTTGGGCATTCAACGAAGAAATCGTGGCCCGCAGCATCTCCGCATCGGCCATTCCGATCATCTCCGCGGTCGGCCACGAAACGGACTTCACTATAGCCGATTTCGTGGCGGATTTGCGGGCGGCTACTCCGACGGCCGCTGCAGAGCTGGCTGTCCCTCACCAGCTGGAGCTGCGCCAGCAGCTGGGCTATTTCACGAGCCGGCTGCAGCGCGGACTGATCAAGCAGCACCGGGAGCAGCGCGAGCGGCTGTCCCGCCTCGCCCGCTCGCCGTATCTCACCAATCCGCGGCGCCAGCTGCAGCAGCCGGCCGAGCGGCTGGACCGGCTCAAGGAGCAGCTCGCTTACCGGATGCGCGTCCGGCTCGCGGGGGAGAAGCAGCGCGGGCTTCAGCTGGCGCACCGGCTGGCGGCCAAGGATCCCCGGCAGCAAGCGGTCTACGCCCGGCGCCGGGCCGAGTCGTCGGGCAAGCAGCTTGCCATGGCGATGCGCCGGCTGCTCCAAGGCGCGAGGCAGGAGTTCGCCGGACAGGTGCGGCAGCTGGACGCGCTCAGTCCGCTCAAGATCATGCAGCGCGGGTACAGCCTCGTCTATGACGAGAAGCAGAACGCGCTGATCAAATCGATATCCCAGGTACAGCCGGGCGACATCGTCAAGGTCCGGCTGACGGACGGGCAGCTGGACTGCCATGTCTGGTCGATGGAGGAGGCTAAGCATGACAACGGATAAACCGGAACTCAGCTTTGAGGAAGCGATGGATAAACTGGAAGAGATCGTCGGCCGGCTTGAGACGGGAGACGTGCCGCTCGAACAGGCGATCGAGCTGTTTCAGCAAGGGATGGAGCTGTCTCAGCTGTGCACGCTCAAGCTCGACCAAGTGGAGCGCAGAATCGAGATGCTCATCGATGAGAACGGCAGCCTGAGCAGGAAGCCGTTCCTGCAGCAGCTGGAGGAAGGGGAACAGGGATGACATCCGGGATCGACATGAAGGATTATCTCAGAACGCAAGCGGCACTGGTCGAGAACCGGCTGACCGAGGCGGTGCCGGGAGACTGGGCGCTGCCTCCGCAGCTCAGAGAGGCGATGATGTATTCGCTTCTTGCCGGCGGAAAGCGGCTGCGTCCCATTCTCGTTCTGGCTGCGGCGGAATCGCTTGGGGGCAGCCAGGATGCTGCGATGCCGATCGCCTGCGCAATTGAGATGGTGCATACCTACTCGCTGATCCATGACGATCTGCCCGCTATGGACAACGACGATTTTCGCCGAGGCAAGCCGACGAATCACAAAGTATTCGGCGAGGCGATGGCGATTCTCGCAGGCGACGCGCTGCTGACGCATGCGTTCCATGCGGTGGCGCAGGCGGGACTGAAGCATGGGGTGCCCGCCGAGCAGGTGCTCGCCATTACCGCCGATCTGGCGACCTACGCGGGAGCGAAGGGAATGGTCGGCGGGCAGGTGGCGGATATTCTCGGAGAGCAGGGCCTGACCAGTCTGGAAGAGCTCGAGTACATACACCGCCACAAGACGGCGGACTTGATCGTCTTCTCGCTCAAGGCGGGGGGACGCGCGGCGGGTGCCACTGAAGTCCAGCTGAGAGCGCTCGAAGAGTTTGGCTATTCGATCGGTCTCGCCTTCCAGATCCAGGATGATATCCTGGATGTGACGGGAGACGAGGCCAAGACCGGCAAGCCCAAGGGCAGTGACGCCAAGCAGCAGAAGGTAACCTATCCGTATCTGATCGGTCTGGAGGAGTCCATCCGTCGTGTGGAGCACCTAACCGAGGCCGGGAAGCAAGCGATTCGGGACGCGGGGCTGCCGCATCCGGACAAGCTGCTTGCTATTGCGGATTATTTGGTGCATCGGGAGTTTTGAGCCGCTGCCAGCGGGCGGCGAACAAGGAGAGGCCGGTTCAAACACGGCTCTCCTTTTTTTATCTGGCGAGTGAGAATGAGAATCATTGATAAAGAAATACGCGGAACCTCTTGCTCAATGGGAAGGGATTCGATATAATCAACGTATTGAGAATGATTCTCATTATTGGTTCGGCTTCTCGTCTCCCATAAACTCCGGCGCGCCCGGGACCGATCGGGAGCGAACGGTTGTCTCACTACTATACCTATAGAATAAGGATCGCCATGAAACTAAGATACCTGGTAGGCTTGCTGATCGTTCTATCGTTTGTTTCTCTCTTTATCGGAGTGAAGAATATCTCTCCGCTCGACCTGTTCAACCTGTCGGAGGACAAGACACAGGTCCTGTACATAAGCCGGCTTCCACGGCTCGTCAGCATTATCGTGGCGGGTATGAGCATGAGCATCGTGGGGCTTATCATGCAGCAGCTGTCCCGCAACAAATTCGTCTCGCCGACGACGGCCGGGACAATGGATTCCGCACGGTTCGGCATCCTGGTCGCGATGATGCTGTTCGCGAATGCGTCGCCGCTAGTGAAGATGCTGGTTGCGTTCGTCTTCGCCCTGCTCGGTACGATGATCTTCATGAAGATTCTCGACCGGGTCAAGTTCAAGGACGCCATCTTCATTCCGCTGGTCGGGCTCATGTTCGGCAACATCGTCGGCTCGATCACGACGTTTTTCGCTTACAAGAACGACCTGATCCAGAGCATCTCCTCCTGGCTGCAGGGAGACTTCTCGACAGTCATCAAGGGGCAGTACGAGCTGATCTATCTCTCCATCCCGCTCGTCATCGTATCGTACTTGTTCGCTAACAAGTTTACGCTCGCGGGCATGGGAGAGGACTTCGCCGTCAATTTGGGGTTGAAGTACAAGCAGGTCGTCAATCTCGGTCTTGTGATCGTGGCGCTCGTCACCTCCGTCGTGCTGCTGACGGTCGGGTCGATTCCGTTCCTCGGGCTTATCATCCCGAATATCGTCACCATCTACCAGGGGGACAATCTGAAGAAGAATCTGCCGCATACCGCCGTGCTCGGAGCCGTATTTGTTCTGTTCTGCGACATTCTGGGCCGGGTCATCATTTTCCCTTACGAGATTTCGATCGGACTCATGGTGGGTATTCTCGGCAGCATCATTTTCCTCTATCTCCTCCTGAGAAGAAAGGCATATGAATCATGAAGGGTAAGCTGATTGTTCTCGCGCTGTTCGCCATCGTACTTTTCGCTTTGTTTATGACCATCGACGCCGGCGGCAATTGGGATTATGTCCTGGAACGAAGGGGCAGGAAAATATGGGCCATCCTCCTTACCGGCGGCTCGATCGCCTTCTCGACAATCGTCTTCCAGACGATTACGAACAACCGGATTCTAACGCCGAGCATGCTGGGGCTGGATTCTCTTTACCTCCTTCTGCAGACCGTTGTCGTGTTCGCTTTCGGCTCCACCACTCTGCTTGCCATGGGGCCAAACAAGAACTTCCTGATTTCCGTCGGGCTGATGATCGTGTTCGCCGGACTGCTGTACCGGTTTCTCTTTCAGCGGGAAGGACGGAATATATACTTCCTGCTGCTGGTCGGAATTATCTGCGGCACCCTGTTCTCCAGCCTGTCTTCTTTCATGGAGATTCTAATCGATCCGTCCGAGTTTCTGGTGCTGCAGAAGAAAATGTTCGCCAGCTTCAACAACATCAACACCGACATCCTCGTTATGTCGACGATCGCCGTCGGCGCAGTGACGGTTTATTTTCTCCGGTTCGTCAAGTATCTCGATGTGCTGTCGCTCGGCCGGGAGGAAGCAATCAACCTGGGCGTGGACTACGAGTATGTCGTTCGCCGGCTTCTTATTATCGTCGCTGTTCTCATCTCGGTCTCGACCGCTTTGGTCGGTCCGATCACGTTCCTCGGCCTGCTGGTCGCCAACGTCACCTACCAGTTTCTGAGGACGCACCGGCATCCGCCGCTTATCGCGGGGTCCGTCCTGATCAGCATTATCGCGCTGGTCGGTGGGCAGCTGCTGGTCGAGAGAGTGTTTACTTTCTCCACCACGATCAGCGTCATCATCAACTTCGTCGGGGGCGTCTACTTTATCTACCTTCTGTTAAAGGAGAATAAATCGTGATCGAAGTCAAGCAGGTCTCCAAACAGTACGGCGGCAGGCCGGTCGTGGACAACGTGTCGCTGCAGATCGAAAAAGGCAAAATCACCTCGTTCATCGGGCCGAACGGCGCGGGCAAGAGCACCTTGCTCTCCATGATCAGCCGTCTCGTACCGAGAGACGCGGGCGAGGTGCATATCGAGGGCAGGGAGCTCAAGCAGTGGAAGAGCCCGGAACTCGCCAAGAAAATTTCCATCCTAAAGCAGACGAACCATATCAATATCCGTCTAACCGTCCGCGACCTCGTCAGCTTCGGCCGGTTCCCGTATTCGCAGGGCAAGCTGAATAAAGAAGATTGGGGGTATGTCGACGAAGCGATCCGGTATATGGAGCTTGGAGAGATCGAGAACAAATATATCGACCAGCTGAGCGGCGGCCAGCGGCAGCGCGCCTTCATCGCCATGGTGCTCGCGCAGGACACCGAGTACATTCTCCTCGACGAGCCGCTGAACAACCTGGACATGAAGCATTCCGTTCAGATCATGAAGGTGCTGAGAAGACTTGTGGACGAACTCGGCAAGACGATCGTGATCGTCATTCACGACATCAATTTCGCCTCCTGCTACTCCGATACGATCGTCGCTCTCAAGGATGGCCGCGTTGTCAAGGAAGGCAGCGTCGATGAGATCATCGACGAACAGCTGCTGCATGAAGTGTACGAGATGAACATACCGATCCAAGAGATCGGCGGGAGCAAGATATGCGTCTATTTTCGATAGCCGCAGCAGTCGTTCCCGCGTGAACCGGCGGCGAGAGAGGCCGCCGGTTTTTTTGGTGCGTCGGCCGAATGGAGATTCGCTTTTTTTGCATGACGGAGGCGCGGCAGCTAGGGGCGATCGGGGTAAGGACTGGGAGAAAGAGCCCAGCAAAAAAAGCGTAACATTGTAGCGAATTTGGCAACTGTGGTATAATAGAGGCGTTTACGTTTTGGGCGGATAGGCGATAGCACGGCCTGAGACAGTCCGAGCCCGAAGGAGCGGACTCCGCTCCGGCCGCCTGCAAGCCTTGTTAAGGCATTCACCCGTGTCCTGCCAAGAGAGAGGGATAAGGAACGGAAGAACGGCATGCCGAAGGCAGGTTTGGCGAACCTTAAGGAAGGCTGCTCGATTCCGCGGACCGGTGCCGCAAGCGCCTCCGTCCGGATCGAGCTAAGAATAGAAGAGATAAGCGTTCAATTACTTGAAGAAGCGTTCGTGCGTCCGCCAAGGCGGAGGCCGGCAAGCTTAGCGAAGCCTCTTCAGGGAAAACGGGGGAATTTACGTGCTCGAACAAGTCAATCAGCCAAGTGACCTGAAGCGGCTCTCGCTGGCGGAGCTGGAAGTGCTGGCCGGTGATATTCGCAAATTTCTTATTGATAAACTGTCGGTGACGGGGGGCCACCTGTCCCCGAATCTGGGCGTGGTGGAGCTGACGATTGCGCTCCATTATCTGTACGACAGCCCGCGGGACAAATTCATCTTCGACGTTGGGCACCAGTCGTACGTCCACAAGATTTTGACGGGACGCAAGAACCAGTTCCATACGCTTCGCAAGTACAAAGGCTTGTGCGGCTTCATCAAGAAGGCGGAGAGCAAGCACGACGTCTGGGAAGCGGGCCACAGCAGCACATCGCTGTCGGCCGCGATGGGAATGGCGACCGCCAGGGATTTGAAGGGCGAGACGAACAAGGTCGTCGCTATTATCGGCGACGGAGCGATGACGGGCGGGATGGCGCTCGAAGCGCTCAACCATATCGGCCACGAGAAGAAGAATCTGATGGTGATCTTGAACGACAACGAGATGTCGATCGCGCCGAATGTCGGAGCACTTCACAACTACCTGAGCCGCATTCGTTCTGACAAGACCTATAAGAAGGCCAAGGAAGAGATGGAGGGCCTCCTTAAGAAGATTCCGGCCATCGGCGGAGGACTTGCCAAGACAGCCGAGAAGTTCAAGGATTCGCTTAAGTATCTGATGATGAACGGGCTTTGGTTCGAAGAGCTCGGCTTCAAATATTTCGGGCCGGTGGATGGGCATAATCTGGCGCAGCTGCTCGAGACGTTCCGGCAGGCGGACAAGATCGAAGGTCCAGTGCTCGTCCATGTCGTGACGCGTAAGGGCAAGGGCTTCGAGCCGGCCGAGACGGACTCGGTTACTTGGCACGGAGCTGGTCCGTACAAGATTGAATCCGGCACGATCATCAAGTCCTCGGGGCACCCGATGTATACCGAGGTATTCGGCAACGCGCTGATCGAGCTGGCGGAGAAGGATCCGCGCATCGTGGCCGTTACGCCGGCGATGCCGGCCGGCTCGGGGCTGCTCAAGTTCGCCGCCCGCTTCCCGAAGCGGATGATCGACGTCGGGATTGCCGAGCAGCATGCCGCCACCCTGTGCGGGGCTCTTGCAGATGAAGGCATGAAGCCGGTGTTTGCCGTCTACTCGACTTTCCTTCAGCGCGCGTACGACCAGGTCGTCCATGATATTTGCCGGCAGAATCTGAACGTCGTCTTCGCCATTGACCGGGCAGGCTTCGTCGGTCCCGATGGGGAGACGCATCAAGGTGTATACGACATTGCCTTCCTGCGGAGCATTCCGAATCTGACGATCATGATGCCGAAGGACGAGAACGAGCTGCGGAACATGATGAAGACGGCTCTTGACTACAACAAGGGACCGATTGCCGTCCGCTATCCGCGGATCAACGGCGTAGGCGTCGAGTTCGATGCCGAGATGACGCCTCTTCCTATCGGAAAGTGGGAAGTGGTGCGTGAGGGCAGCGGGACGGTCGTGCTCGCCGCCGGACCGATGGTACAGGTGGCCGAGCAAGCGGCCGATCTGCTCAAGACGCAGGGCATTCAGATCAGGATCGTCAATACCCGCTTCCTGAAGCCGCTTGATGAAGAAATGCTGCTGCAGCTGGCACAGGAAGGCCGCTCGATGGTTACCCTCGAGGAGGGAGCGGTTATGGGAGGGCTCGGCAGCGCTGTGCTGGAGTTCTACTCCCTGCAGGGCATCTACGGCATGCAGGTAAAGCTGATGGGCGTGCCCGATTATTTCGTCGAGCACGGCAGCATTCAGGAGCAGCGCGCCGAGGTCGGCCTGACGCCGGAAAACGTAGCGATGCAGATCCAGGCGATGCTGCAGCGCAAAAAAGCAAGAGCTTGATTGGAGTTGACCATGTCCGCCGATAAAGAACGCATCGACGTCCTGCTCGTCGAGCAGGGATATTTTGCAACAAGAGAAAAAGCAAAGGCGGCCATCATGGCTGGCCTTGTGTTCTGTGCCGAGGAACGGGTGGAGAAAGCGGGGACCAAGCTGCCCCGCACGTCCAAGCTGTCCGTGAAGGGAGCCGTCCATCCTTACGTCAGCCGGGGAGGGCTGAAGCTTGAGAAGGCGATCCGCACGTTCGGCCTGGATCTGGACGGAGCGGTCATGCTGGATATCGGCGCTTCAACGGGAGGCTTCACGGACTGCGCGCTCCAGCATGGAGCCTCGTATGTATACGCGATCGACGTGGGCTACAACCAGCTGGATTGGGCGATCCGCTCGGACGAGCGCGTTCATGTCATGGAGCGGACGAACTTCCGTTACACCAAGCCCGAGGATCTGAACGGGCCTGTCCCGACCTTCGCCTCGATCGACGTCTCGTTCATCTCTCTCCAGCTGATTCTGCCGCCGCTCGCTGCACTGCTGGCCGAGGGCGGAACCGTTGTGGCACTGATCAAGCCCCAATTCGAAGCGGGCCGCGAATCCGTCGGCAAGTCCGGCATCGTCCGGGATCCGGCGGTTCACGAATCGGTGCTGACGAAGATTCTCGGGTTTGCAGCGGAGCTTGGCTGGTCGCTGGATGGTCTGACCTTCTCTCCCATCACGGGAGGCGAAGGGAACATCGAATTCCTCGCCTGCTGGCTGGTGGGAGCGGACCGGGCTCCCGGGGGACCGGTGCTGCCCGAAGCCGATCGGATTCGTGCCGTTGTCGAGGAGGCAGCCGGCACCTTCCGCTCCTCCTAAGCCCTCTATCAACTCATCCTCCGGGATGAGTTTTTCTTTTTTTCTCCCGTTTGAAAAGAGGATTTTGCAAAAAAGGGGAGAATATATGTTCTAGTGAATCGGCGAAGAGCTGGCCCTGAAGGGCGTTCCAGTCTGTCGCGGGACGGGTTAGGACAAAATAAGGAGAGGATCGGGCATTGCATAACGGCGATCGGCTAGTGTTGTATCTTCTGATCGGCATGCTGCTCTACTGGGCTTGGCGCAGTTTTCGAAGCTGGATGGCGGACAAGCCGGCCGACGAGTGGGAGATCGAGGTCAATGAGGAGATTCCCGTCACCGAGGCGGTCGGCCTGCTGGAGGAGGCCGGTTACGAGGTCATGACCATGAAGCGGAAGGTCGACGTCGGCATTACGGTAAACGAGGATGAGGAGCTGCAGAGCCGGCTGTTCATCGACCATTTCGCCAGGCAGGACGGCAAGCTGTTCGTGGTCAAGCTGGCACGCGAGCGCAAGCCGATGGACAGAACGGGAAGCGGCATTCGGGACCATCTGCTTGTCTACGCACTTCTCTTCCGCGAAGCAGAGGGCGTGCTGTATGTCGATCCCTCCAGACGAAGTATTCAAAAAATCCAATTTCATATAGAAGGATAAAAGGTGATGCAATGAAGGCGCAACGGCATATCAAAATTCGAGAAATACTGGGCAGTCAGATCATCGAAACGCAGGATGAGCTCGTGGACGCGCTGCGGGAGGCGGGATTTCAGGTCACCCAGGCGACCGTGTCCCGGGACATCAAGGAGCTGCACCTTATTAAGACGCCCGTCGAGGACGGCCGCTACAAGTACTCGCTGCCGCCGGAGAAGACGTATAATCCGGTATCCCGGCTCAAGCGGGCTCTTAGTGATCACTTCATATCCATTGACTATACGGATAATCTCGTGGTGATGAAGTGCATGCCGGGAACCGCGAACGCCATCGGAGCGATGATCGACAATTTGGAATGGGCCCAGGTAATGGGTACGATCTGCGGAGATGATACGATTCTCATTATCTGTCGTTCCAAGGACCAGAGCGGCAAGCTCGTTGCGCAAATTACTTCGATGATCTCCTGACCATCGCTTATCTGAGGAGGAATATCCATGCTTCTGGAATTGTCGATCCGCCATTTGGCTGTCGTGGAACAGGTACGGCTCACGTTTCACAACGGGTTTCATGTGCTGACGGGAGAGACCGGGGCGGGCAAGTCCATTATTATAGATGCCCTCAGTCTGATCGCCGGAGGGAGAGGCTCGGCAGAGCTCGTCCGCTATGGCTGCGACAAGGCGGAGATCGAAGCGATGTTCGAGATGGAGCCGGGCCACCCCGTTTGGCAGGTGTTGGAGAAAGTCGGTATAACGGCGTCGGCGGACGAGCATCTCATCATCCGCCGGGAAATCTCTGCCCAGGGCAAGAGCGTAAGCCGGATCAACGGCCAGCTGGTCAATCTGGCGACGCTGAAGGAAACCGGCGAATGGCTCGTCAATATCCACGGACAGCATGAGCATCAGTCCCTCATGAAGGCAGAACGCCATATCGAATGGCTGGACCTGTTCGGCGGGCGGCCGCTCGCCGAGGCCAAAGCCCGCTATGCGGAATCATACGCGGCTTACCGCAAGCTCAAGAGACAGGCGGAGGAAATGCTCGAGACCGCCCGCCAAGCGCTGCAGATGCAGGATCTATATCGGTTTCAGGCGGAAGAGATTGCGGCTGCCGGACTAAAAGCCGGCGAAGAAGAATGGTTAATGGAAGAAAAGCGCAAGCTAGGGAATGCGGAGAAGCTGTTCGACAACATTAATGAAGCGTATGAGACGCTCTACGGCGGCGGGCAGGGGCTGGAGGCGATCGGACGGATGACGCAGCGTCTGCAGGAGGTGGCGGCTTATGACAGCAAGATGCTGGAGCCACTGCTGGAGCAGCTGCAGACGGCGTTTTATCAGCTGGAGGACGTGTCGTTCCAGCTGAGGGACTACCGGGAAGGCATCGAGTTCAATCCGTCCCGGCTGGATGAGATCGAGAACCGGCTGGATCTTATCTCGAGTTTGCGCCGCAAATACGGAGCTACGACAACCGAAATTCTGGCTTACCTGGACAAGATCCAGAAGGAGCTGGCCCTCATCGAAAACAAGGACGAGGAGCTGCGCAAGCTCCAGGAGCAAGCGGAGCGGGAGCTGACCGTTCTGCAGGGACACGCGCTCAAGCTGTCGGCGCTTCGCAGGGATGCCGCAGGCCGGCTGGGAGAAGCCATCGAACGGGAGCTCAAGGACCTGCACATGGAGCGCACACGCTTTGCTGTTCAGATCGAACGAACGAAGGATCCCGAGGGACCGGAAATCGAGGGACAAGCGGTCCGCCTGCTCCCCGGAGGCATCGACCAGGTCGAGTTTCTGATCTCCGCGAATCCGGGAGAGCCGCTCCGGCCGCTCAGCAAGATAGCATCGGGCGGCGAGATGTCGAGAATTATGCTGGCGATGAAGGCCATCTTCGCCAAGGTCGACCGGATTCCGGTGCTGGTCTTCGACGAAGTGGATACAGGAGTCAGCGGGCGCGCCGCACAGGCGATCGCCGAGAAGCTGTCCGCATTGTCCCAAGATTGCCAAGTCTTCTCGATTACCCATCTGCCCCAGGTCGCCTGCATGGCCGACGCTCATTTCCTCATTAAGAAGGAAGTGGAGGGGGAGCGTACGTTTACCCGCGTGGAGGATTTAACCGAAGAAGGACGTATTCAGGAGCTGGCCCGCATGCTGGGTGGGGTGGAAGTCACCTCCACGACCCGGCACCACGCCCAAGAAATGATCCGGCTGGCAGAGCTCAAAAAAGCCGCCGGATAACCGGAATCTCCGCCGCTTCGCTGCCTGCCGTGGCATCATTTGCAGTTATAAAACGAAATGCCCGCGGTTACCTTATAGGTACGCTTTTGACGAACACGTCAGGCAGCAGAAGCAAGGGAGTGTGGTAGGATTGGGCTCGAGCAGCAACAGAAAACGATGGATCGGATTCCTGCTTGTTTTGCTTGTATGGCTAGGCAGTATCTCCACCCCTTTCCAAAGCTTTGCCTCCTTTCCTCAGGAGCTCAGGCTCTTCCCGGGCCAAAACCGGCAGATTGCCCTCTCCGTTCCGGTCAGCGCCTCGGTAAGCGTCAGCGATCCGGCCGTCCTCAAGGTCAATGGATCGAACCGGCCTACTTTTCAACTCAATTTGAAGCATCCGATTACTCTTCAATCCGAGCAGGCTGGGCAGACGGAGATGCGTCTGAAGCTGTTTGGCAAGATCCCGTTCAAAACGGTCAAAGTCCGGGTCGTTCCGGATCTCAAGGTGATCCCGGGAGGACAGACGATCGGCGTCAAGCTGAAGTCGTCCGGCGTCCTGGTCGTTGGCCATCATCTGGTTTCCGTGGCGCCGAACCGCAAAGTATCTCCTGGAGAAGAAGCCAAGCTGCGGGTAGGCGACCTCATCGTCAGCATCAACGGAGCCTCGATCAACGACGTATCCAAAGTATCCGATCTGGTCGCGAAGTCCGGCGAAGCGAAGCGGCCGCTCGAATTAATCGTCAAGCGGCAGCAGGAGCAGATCAAGATCTCCCTGAATCCGGCTTACGATGTGATGGACAAAGCCTACCGGCTTGGTCTGTACATTCGAGACTCCGCAGCGGGCGTCGGGACCCTGACCTTTTACGCACCTGACCAAGGGGTGTACGGAGCGTTAGGCCACGTCATCACCGACATGGATACCCAGACACCGATCGAGGTGGGGGCGGGGGAGATCACCCACTCCAACGTGACCTCCATCGCCAAGAGCCAGACAGGAGAGCCTGGAGAGAAGCGGGCGCACCTCGACAACAAGGTGCTGGGTAATATCGAGAGGAATACCGCTTTCGGCATTTTCGGCAAGATGTTTCATACCCCGGATCATGGAATCGAGACGGAACCAATCCCGGTTGCCTTCTCCGAAGAAGTGAAGGAAGGGCCAGCCAAGATTTATACGGTCCTGAGTGGGCAAAAGGTCGAGAAATTCGATATCGAGATCACCCACGTCGCCAAACAGGATGTGCCTGCCACCAAAGGCCTCGTCATTAAGATTACTGATCCCCGGCTCCTCGAAAAGACAGGGGGAATCGTCCAAGGTATGAGCGGAAGCCCTATAATCCAGGATGGCAAGATGGTCGGAGCGGTCACGCATGTGTTCGTCAACGATCCAAGCTCCGGCTACGGCTGCTTTATTGAATGGATGCTGCGGGATGCCGGAATCTCCTTGGAGGAGACGGACCAGCAGCAAACCCTGGCAAGTTGATTAAAGACAGGACACCCCCGTTTGTCTGGCGGAACGGGGGTGTCCTGTCTAATTTTGTTGAAAAAGAAAAGAAATTAGCGCAAATTTTAAATTATATAGCATTCGCAAAAAAAAGAAAAGAAAAAATATTTTTCGACAGAAGGAATTTCTAGCGGCCTGTCGAAACAGTAAACTAAGACAAACGAACAGTACAAGCATCCATACCATTGAAGGAGGATAAGCACTTGCAGAAGATTGAAATTCTGTTAGCAGACGACAACCGGGAATTTACGAACTTGTTATCTGAATTTATCGATAGCCAGGACGATATGGAAGTAACCGGTGTCGCGTACAATGGGAATGAAGTGCTGCGCTTGATCGAGCAGCAGAAGAAGATACCGGATGTGCTCATCCTGGATATTATTATGCCCCATCTGGACGGACTCGGCGTCCTGGAAAAACTTCGCGAGATGAATCTGTCCCCTCAACCTAAAATCATTATGTTGACCGCCTTCGGCCAGGAAGCCATTACGCAGAAGGCCGTGCAGCTTGGTGCTTCGTACTACATTTTGAAACCGTTTGACATGGAAGTGCTGACGAACCGCATTCGCCAGCTGACGACTGGAGGAACGGCCACGACCATGAGCGGGAGCAGTGCCGTCCGCAGCAATGTCGTGCCGATGTCCAAAGGCCGGAATCTGGATGCGAACATCACGAGCATCATACATGAAATCGGCGTCCCTGCGCATATTAAAGGATATCAGTATCTGCGCGAAGCGATTACGATGGTCTACAACAACATCGAGATCCTCGGAGCGATCACCAAAACGCTCTATCCCGCGATTGCGGAGCGTTACAAGACGACACCGTCCCGAGTCGAGCGTGCCATCCGGCACGCGATTGAGGTCGCTTGGACGCGTGGCAACATCGACTCCATCAGCCACCTGTTCGGCTACACAATCAACATCAGTAAAGCGAAGCCGACCAACAGCGAGTTTATCGCGATGGTTGCGGATAAGCTGCGGATTGAGCATAAGGTTTCGTGAAAGGGTAAGGACTAGGGCAGCGGATCAAGAAGAGAAATCCAGTTTTCCCGACATTGCCATGCCCGTATTTGATCATTCAAAGAAAAACCGCCCCCACGGGGGCAGCACGCCCAATGTTAGACACGCGCTAACACGCGCTAACTTTGGAGCGGCTGCTCAATAAGGGCGGTTTTTATTATGTATGCTCTTGCGGCTACTGCAGTGTCGATCCGCTTAACCTTGCCAAGCGGCATATTTGTTGCCGTCCGGATCGAGGAATGTGAAGGTCCTTCCGCAGCCGCCGTTGTCCTTGATCTCGGAAACCGTCGCTCCTCCGTCCTTCATCTCCCGATGAAGCTCGTCAAGCCCCGATACTTCAAAGCAGATCGCTTCCATCAAGTACTCGGGATCCGTCTCGTCCCAATCATGCGTCACGAAATTGGAGGTCTGCTTTTCCTTGGTCTCCAAGAAGAACAGACATTGTCCCGAGGCAAGACTCGCATTGCCCTGTCGGGTCAGCGTGACCAGCCCGTACTTCATGAAGAATTGCTTGGTGACGGAGGCATTGGTCACGGGAAGATAGACGCATTCGATTCGTTTCAACCGAGCCTCCGTATGAGCGTATTTGCCTTCCAACTCCTTTTTCAGCTCCAGCTTGTTCATCTTCCACGCTTCCTTTCCTGAAGGAATTTTTGACTGGCATGATTGAGCAATTCGAGAACCTAATGGAAAACCCTTCCTTACCCGCAAACAAAAGCCTCTGCACCGCATGAAGCTCCAGCGCGGCGCTCGCGACACATGCCGGTGATCGGAGATTCCCAACAGGAAGCTGTAACAAACGATATAGGTTTTTGTTCCGTATATGGGCATATATGGTAAACTTAAGGATGTGCATTGTGGTGCTTACCTATTGAATTGGAAAGGAAGAGAGATCGCTTTATGAATATCTCGGTTATTTTGGGACACCCCAGCTTGCAAAGCTTCAATCATGCGATCGCGCGAGAGGCGGTTGCCGCGCTGCAAGAAAACGGCCATCGCGTCTTTTATCATGATTTATACGAGGAGGGGTTCGATCCGATCCTCTGGGGAGCAGATGCAAAGGGAGCGGTGGCCCCGCCTGGCTCCGATCCTATGCGCCAAGAGCTCACGATGTCGGACGGGTTGATTATCGTCCATCCTAATTGGTGGGGGCAGCCGCCTGCCATTGTGAAAGGATGGGTCGATCGGTACATAAGCGAGCGCGTAGCCTACCTGTTTCCGGATGAGGATGAAGGAGGAGGCGTTCCGATCGGACTGTTTTCGGACAAGCGTGTCCTTATCTTCAACACATCGAATACTCCCAAGCAGAGGGAAAAAGAAGTGTTCGGCGATCCTCTGCAGATCTTGTGGAAGCACTGCATCTTCGATTATTGCGGAGTGAAAACGTTCCATCGAAGGATGTTCAGCACCATCGTGAACAGCACGCTCGAAGAAAGGCGGGGCTGGCTGCAGGAAGTGAGAGAAACGACCGGCCAATTCTTTCCGAAGCAAGCTTAAGGAGTTTGTTTCTGCCCATGTTTAGTAGGTGGCAGACTGAGCGGCGTGATCGCTTTGTTGGCACGCTGGTGTCTAACCGCCGGTCAACAAATTGGGAGTGAGTTCCGTCAAAGCCTTGCTGTAACTGGGTTTTTCGTGCGGTCCAACAAGATTTGCCGATGCCAAAAAATCTGCCGATAGACAAGGGAGGCTGCGATTTTTTAAAGTTAGGGACATGCATGGTCTGCCGGATCGCCGAACCGCCAACAGAGAAGCGGGGGAGAATCGCTTGCGGGGAAGCAACAGCAGGGGACGAAGCTCTGCTCTCCTTCGAACGCGAAGAACCCAGCTGAATAAATGGAAGCGGCTACATCCGGAAGCAAGCCTGCCATTTCCGACTAGAAGGGGGAACGCACCAAGATGAACCAAACAAAACGATGGGCCGCCCTGGGCCTCACGCTCGCCATGGGAAGCGTACTGGTCCTGCCTGCCTGCAGCAAGGATGACGGGGAAGCGCAAGCGAACAAACAAAAAGATGAGAATGTTAACCAGCAAGGCATGCCGATCGTGAAGGAACCCATTACGTTGAATTTCTTTGCGGGTCGTCACGCAGACTCCCATCCGGATTGGAACGAGGTTCCGCTGTACCAGGACTACAAAAGCATGACGAACATCAACGTAAAATGGCAGATGGTCTCCAACGACATTCTCGACGAGAAGCGGAATCTCACCATCACAAGCGGCGATTATCCGGATGCGTTCCATACCGCCAAGATTCCGCCGGCCGATCTTCTAAAATATGGAGAGGAAGGCGTCTTTATCCCGCTGAACGACCTGATCAATCAGTATGCGCCGAACCTGAAGGCTCTCTTCGAGAAGTATCCGGCGATCAAGAAGGGCATCACGATGCCGAACGGCAAAATCTACAGCTTCCCGACGCTGTATGCTCCTGACTTCGACTCGGTGCTTGCCCACAAAGCGTGGATCAAGAAGGACTGGATGACCGCCTTGAACGCCAAGATGCCGCAGACGACTGACGAATTCTATGAATTGCTCAAGTCGATGAAAGGCAAGGACCTGAACGGGGACGGAAGCACGGTCATCCCGTTCGCGGCGCCCAAAATCTCGGATATTATCTGGTACTTGCGGGGTTCGTGGGGACTCGGCAACGCGGGCGAGCTGCATCAGCACGTCGATCTGGATCCGAAGACGAACGCGCCTCGCTTCATCCCGACCGACCCGAAATACAAAGAGATGCTGCAATATGTGAACAAGCTGTATACCGAAGGCCTCATCGACAAGAACATCTATACGATCAACGGAACGGAATTTACCGCGCAAGGGAAGAAGGGGCAGTTCGGTTCCGTAGTGACAATTCTGCCGCAGGTTTCCCACGATCAGAAGGAGTACGAGATTCTGCCGCCGATGAAAGGACCGTACGGGGATCAGCTGCATACGCTCGTCCGCTCGTCGATCAACCAGATCGGCTCGTTCGCCATCACGAGCAAGAACAAATATCCCGAAGCAACCGTACGCTGGATCGACTACTTCTACGGCGACGAAGGCGTGAAAATGTTCTTTATGGGTAAGGAAGGCGTCACCTACGAAAAACAGCCGGACGGCTCCTATGCCTATATGGAGGAGTTTAAAGGGAAGACAAACACTTACCTCACCTGGCCTGGCGGCGGGTATCCGTCCATTGTGAAGCAAGAATTCTTCCAGGGTGCCGAGAGCATGCCGATCTCGATCGATTCGGTGAAGAAGATCAAGCCGTACTTTATCAAAGACGCTTGGCCGCTCTTCACCTTCACGGAAGAGGAGAATGCGACCATGCGGGAGGTTTCGTCGGATATCGAGACCTATGTGCTGGAAGCGCAGGCCAAGTTCATTACAGGAAAGACGTCGTTCTCGGAGTGGGACAAGTACGTCGAGCAAATTAACAAGATGGGTCTCGACAAGTATATGAAGGTCTACAAGGCGGCATACGAGCGCTACAAGTCGAACTGATCGCCGCAGAACCGAACCGTCCGGCGGGTCAATGAGGACCCGCTGGACGGTTTTTTCCTGATTCGGCAGGATAAGGAAGCTGTCCTGTCGAATGCACTAAGTTACGTATAAAGCGCGAATTTGTAGAAAGGAGGGGGACTATGACCGCTTGGCTGCCCAAATCGTTCCGTCGCCCGGCAGGCGGATTCCACTTTACCCGGCTGCACCGGTATTTACTCTCCTATCTGCTGCTGGTGCTCCTGCTGCTCGCGGTCGTAAGCGCGGTAGTCTACGGGACTTTCGTGCGAAGCCTGCAGAGAGCGGCGGAGGATGCCGCCGTCATGTCGCTGGGCCAAGTGCAGGAGACGGTCGAAACGCGCGTCCGGGAGATGAACCGCGTCGCCCAGCAGGTAGCGGCGAACCCCCTCTTGGCCCGGTATCTCGTGTCCGGCAGCGGCTACGATCAATGGAAGGCGGTAGGCGAGCTGGCTAAATACCGGTCCTCGAACGAATTCATGGAGGATCTCGTGCTCGCTTACGACGGAGCGGACACCGACCAGCTGTTCGCCGCTTCGGGAACCTACCGATGGGACACTTTTTTTGAATCCGTTTACAATGCGCCTGCTTTTGAGCTCCCCGTCTTTCGGGAAACCGTCGCCTTCATGAAGCATCCGGTACTCCGGCCCGTCGAGGGACGGCAGGGGGAGAAAGCCCCCATCGATCTGTCGATGTACCTCGTGCGCCCCCAGACGGGAGCCCAGGACAAAACCGTTCTGTTCTTGATCCGGGCATCGGCTTGGAAGACGATTCTGTCGACCGGGCTGACGGAGAACGAGGGGATGCAGGTGCTGGTCAACGAATACGGCACCCCCCTCGCTATCGCGGCCTCGGGCTCTCTCAGCGAGAGCGAGCTAGCCTCTCTGCAGAAGGACCTGCCAGCCATGACGACCGGGAAGCAGGTGCAGACCTGGAAGGGCGAGGCGGGAAGCTATGCGGTCGTCCGCGTCACGTCGGAGTTTAACGGCTGGTCTTATTTGAAGCTCATGCCGACGTCCCAGTTTTTGCTTCAGGTGAAGGAAACCCAGCGGGTCTTTTTGCTCGGCATGGCTGTCGTCTTCCTGCTGGGGCTTTCGCTGGCGGTCGTTCTGTCTGTGCGCAATTACCGGCCGATTCGCAGTCTGGCTGAGGGCTTGCCGCTGAAGACGAGGGATTCCTGGCCGGCACGAAGGGACGAGGTCACGCTGATCGGAGAGGCGATCGGACAGGTTACCCGAGAGAACGAGGGGCTCCGCAGCGAGCTGACCAGCCAGGCCGGCGTGCTCAAGGAAAAATACGTTTTGGCCTTCCTTCAAGGGAAGATTCGCACGCGGGCCCAGCTTGACGAGATGCTGCGCTTCTCCGCCTGGCGTCTGGACAAGCCCTGCTTCGCCGTGCTCGCATTCGCGATCGACGAATACGCCGGCTTTCGGGCTCGCTTCAACGAGCAGGAGAGAGAACGGATCAAGGGTGCTCTCTTGCGCGAGATGGAGTCCCGGGCCGGTGAGACAGGAGCGGGATGGGCGGCGGAATGCCCAGACGAGAGCAGGCTGGTGCTGCTGCTCAACTTGCCGGAAACGTACGAGGAGGAGTCACTGGTTTCCTGTGCCCGAGGGATCCAGCAGGCATGCGCCGGAAGGTATGGGCTGTCGTTGACGGCCGGGATCGGAGGCCTCTGCAGCGAGGTCGGACTTGTCCCTGTATCGTACCAGCAGGCGGAGCAGGCCATCCGCTACCGGTTCGTAAAGGGGGCGGGACATGTGATCCACCACTCCGAGGTGGAGACGGCGGCCTCCGAAACGATCTGGTATCCGGTCGAGCTGGAGGCCGAGCTGGTCAAAGCGATCAAGCAGGGCGATGAGGAGGAGGCGCAAAGACTGCTCCGTGAAACGTTCGAGGCGATTGTCCGGCAGCCGCGGACGATTGAAGAGATCGAATGCGTCTCATTCGATCTCATCAATACGGTGATGAAGATGCTGGCGGAGCTCGGCATCGGGCTGAGCGGGTATGCGGATCGGACGCTCGAGAGGATCTTCGTTTCGCATTGTGAGACGCTTGAGGAGCTGGAGCAGCAGATGGCCGATTTTTGCCGGCAGGTGTGCGCTTATGCCGCCAAGCAGAACAGCGGCAAGAGCGGAGCGCTACCGGACAAGCTATTGCCTTACGTGCACGAGCATTACCGGGACCCGACGCTTAGTCTAAAGCGGATGGCCGACGAGTTCGGCCTGTCGCCTTCTTATTTGACCCGCTACTTCAAGGATCATTCAGGCGTACCGCTCATGCGTTATGTCGATCTGCTGCGGGTCGGGGAGGCCAAGGAGCTGCTTCGAACGACGGAGCTGACCGTGCGGGACATAGTGGAGGCGATCGGCGAGACCGATTCGACCAACTTTATCCGCAAGTTCAAAAAAGCCGAGGGCGTCACGCCGATTCAGTACCGCAATCTGACGCGAACGACGACCGATATCCGCAGGGAAGGCCCTTCCCAAGTGTCCGGGGAATAGTTGCGGTTGGGCGTTCCTGTTCCTATCGTTAGGTACAGGAGACGGCGGCTTGAAGCCAGCCGAACGGAGCAAGCCGCGGTCCTGTCGCCGAGCTGCCGACGTTCGGCAGGGCAGAGCCGTCGAATCTCAGACTGGTGACGACAATGAGAGGCGACCGTGCGCCGGTCAGCGAATAGACAAACAGAGACAGCCAGCTTCCGAGGAAGCTGGCTGTCTCTGTTGTCTCGGCCGAGAGGGAACAGGGGCGCGCCGACGCTACGCACTTTTGCTGCCTTGTATGGAGCATCCCGCCAAGTAGGAGTCGGCTTAGCAAGAGCCTGCTAAATTGCACCCCGCCAAGCTGCACCCTCGCCAAAGCGCGACGCCGTTCCGGCGCTCTCCTCCCGACACTGCTACAGAATCTGGCTCCAGGCACCGTAGTGGAAGAAGCAGAGCCCTTCGGCACCCGAAGCGAGCGCCTCGGCCCGATACGATTCAAGCCGCTCGGCATCGAACGGATAATCGCCTGACGTCAGCAGTCCCGCATAGACCGGAATGGCTCCGCCTGCCTTGGCCGTCTGCTTGGCTACTATGCTGCCAAAGCTGGCGGGCGTCAGCCAGTAATCCATCGGGCACACGAAGTCGAGCAGCCCTTCGCGCGCCCAAGCTGCCCAGTCCTGGCCGAATCGGTCGATCTCGCTGTCCGGCGTCAACGGCTCCTCCCGCAGCTCGTTGCCGTACGGCGCGTTGTACCAGACGGCCGCGGACAGCTGCTTGCCGGGATGGCCGGTGCGAAGCTCGCTGCGGATCTGTCTAACGACGGAGGTGACTGCTTCGGCCCGGAACGCCGACCAGGCGGATGCGGCGTGCTCGTCTATCCAGGCGGCCCGCTCTGCCGTTTCCAGCCCCGCCGGCAGCCGGACGCCGCTCGCTTCCTCGAACGACCGGATGCAGCGGCTGCAGTAGCAATAGCGAAACGATCGTCTCAGCACAAGCTCTCGACCGATAGGGGGGTCGTTGTAAGCATTGGTCTTGGAGGCAACGAAGAACGTCGTCTCGCTGCCGTCGGGCACACCGATCCGGAGCGTCTGGCCGGGCTGCGGCTGGTAGAGCCAGTGTCCGGCATTTTTCGTATCGATTCTAAGCTCGCTCTCGTAATAGTAATACCGAATAAAATCGAGATGAATGCCGGATAAAGCAGGCAAGTCCCGCAGCAGCCTCCCAAGCGTGCCGGCCAGCCAATCGGCGACCTCAGGAGAAGTAGGATCCAGAAAATAGCCTTTGCCCTGGAGCGGTTCGTCCCAGGTGCTGATGCCGTGCGCATCGACGCCGTATGCGTCGCGGTCGGCAAAGGGAAGATTCCCCGGATGCTCGGTCCGCTGCTGCAGCGTGCTTACCATCCCGTGCGCCTCGAGTCCCGCCTCCCGGCAGGCATCCGCGACGGTCTGCAGGCGGCGAAGTGCCGCCTCGTCCGGATAGGGAACGATGGTGATATAAACGATGACACGCTTCACCCGCTGCTCGCGGCACCAGGTTGTCAGGCCGGCGATACGCTCCTCTGTCCATTCTTCCTTCCCAAGATATAGCCATACGGCATTCGAGCCGCTCTTCCACGTTTCCATTGCTTCGCTTATCCCCCTTAAGGCGCTTCTGCACGCGCTTACTCTGTCCGTCCATTATAGCCGGAATGCCGGCAGGAGTCTCTAGAGGAAGTTGAGGGCCTCAGTGGGAAGCGGGCTTTACGCATCTGCAGCAGGCGGTTTCAATCCGCGAATTCGAATTGACCAAACGCACAGGGGAGGTGGAAATTCGGCTTGCCTGTCGGCGACCAGGCTTGAAGCTCGCGGGTGCCGTCCGGACTGTAATCGATCCGGTACAGATTGACTCGCCACCCCTCTCCCGGGCGGATCGAAGGCGCCCAGCCGCCGAGCGGCAAAGCGAGCTCATAGACGAGCCGGTTCTCCGAATCCCGCATGACCGAGGAACGCAGACCGTCGGCATCCCAGCTGACATCGACGTCGATGCGTCCTTCTCCGTCGTTTGTGATCCAGGCGTCGAACTGCACGTTACGGGGACTGAATTCAAATTCCGCATAACGCAAGCCGGCCCCCTCCGGGTCCACGAACACTTCGACCACATCCTCCAAGTAGAGGGGGTCGTCCCTCTGGGTCATGGTCGACACAATGTGGTCGTCCTCGCAGACAAACCGGACGAACAGCCATCCGGGTGCCCAGCAAGCCTGGACGGCGGTCCGCTGCCGGGGAGCGGAGCCGGTAACCGTATCAGACAGAAGGACTTCGGGATAGCGGCTCCAGTCGATGTCCTCCTGGTCTGCACGGCGGCAGAGGTAGCGGGTGCCAGTCTCAATAGGGAGCTGATTCATGGTCGAGGTTCCTCCTTCGGATAGTAAATGCGGGTGCCGGCGTCCGGCCCGATGGCGGCTATGACGTCCAGCTCGACCCGCAGGTCGTAGTTTAACGAGCAGTAGACCAAGGTCCGCGCCGGGTATCCTTCCGGAAAATACGTCCGATAGAGGGCATTGAAGGCCGGGTAATCGTCCGGGTCGGACAGATAGGCGGTTACCTTGACGATGTCCTTAAGCTCCAGCCGGGCCATCGCTAGTACGCGGCGCACATTCTCCATCGTGAGCGCGGTTTGCTCCTCCAGGGAGTCACCCGCCGGTTTACCGGTATCCGGATCAATCCCTCCCTGTCCAGAGACGAAGACATAGGGACCCGACTGGACCGCCATCGAGAACGGCAAGGCGGGGGAGACTGCCTTGGCCGCTTGCTCAGCGTTCATTCGCTTCCTCCTTCGAGCTCGGTGGAGGATAAGACGGGCGGAGCAATCGAAGCCGAGTAGCTCATCCGCAGCTCAGGCGTTGCGAGAGGCCTTCCCTGGTACAGAGATTCCATCCCGTAAGCGATCATGCCGGTCGTGAAGTAGGTCCGCTCCATCGGAAAGGGAGGGCGGCGGGTGAGAAGGAACCGCTCGATTTGGCGGGTCAGCCGCTCGAAGTGGGAGAAGGGCCTAGCAGTATCGCTGTGGATGCGGGCGGAGACGATAGAGCCGCCATCCGTTCGGAACGCCCATCCCCACTGGTTCACAAGAGTTTCGAACTGAAAGACCGCACCCCTCGTTCCATCCTCATACGTGATCACGAACAGGGCAGGCGAGGGATCGTGGACGGAGGGATGCCCGCCGGCATACGCCGGATATTGGGACAGTGCCGCCTGCAGGAGCTCCTCCATCCAGCCGGCCTCCCGGACGTACCGCCAGACGTCCTCTCCCTCCATGCCGAGTACCGTGGCGATTCCGGTTTCTCCGCCTTCCCGCTGTTCGGCCAACGCCTGCAGCACCTCCATGCCGTGATAGCCGTACGCTTCGAGTGCGGAGGAGAAGCTGACAACGACGAAGTCGCGTGCCGACTTGAGCAGAGAAGGACCGAATGCCGGAACGGGATCGGCGAACGGTATGGAGGAGCCGCCCATGAAGGGAATGCCGCGCTCCTTCAGCTGGCGGTACATCCAGGTGGCATCCTCCATCCGGTAAGCGAGGTGCTTGTCGCAGAAAATCGGAACCGTCAGCCCGCGTTCTTCGAGAGCGAGCAGCGTTTCCTCGAGCAGCCGGCGCCGAGGGTACTCCTTTTGCCTCCGGTCGTTCATCGGATAATCCCCATGCTCCCCGATAATGACAACGCCGTCAACCGGCCGGGGCGAGTGAGGGGCCAGCACCGCTTCCCGGATTGTCGGGTAGATGGGGATGCCGCAGCGCGCAGCCTCGGCCCGGCTCATATTGTTAGCGGGCACCTGATCGGTGTACAGCGAGACGACCTCCACCTGCGGTTGGTAGTCGAAATCCCCGAGCAGCCGGCCGACGATGACGTCGGCATGGGAATTCCATCGGTACTCGGTGACGATGGCAGCAATTTTGATCGTATCGCCCGTGGGCAATGGATGCTTATTCATACGCGATCTCCCTTCTCCATAGCAGCGTAGACGGACGACAGCCAGGCAGCGACGGCACCGGAGATAGCTGCCAGATACCGCTCTCCGTGGACAGCTGATGCGGGGGCCGCGGAATCGGTAAAGCCTTCGTACCCGGTCAATTCGAGATGCCGGCCGAGGAAGGTGCCGGACGGACCGGCACCGATCCATTCCCGGCGCGGATGCTCGGGCTGGATATGGTCCGTCCGCACCCAGTCCGGCCGCAGCGCCAGTACGGCCGACGTCTCGAAGCCTCCCGCATGGCCAGGCACAAGCCCCATCTCGCCGGCATTCTCTCCGTGGAGCGCCTCACGCGCGATGCTCCAGTAAGAGGCCGAGGCGGTCCAGATCGGATGGCGGACAGCCAGATCGCTCGCGGCCTGGGTCATCATCGGCTCGTTGCCGCCGTGCGCGTTCAAGAAGACGATACGGCGAAAACCGTCCTGCACGAGGCTCTCTCCGATCTCCCGAAGCATGCTCAGGTAAGTGGACGAGGAGAAGGAAAGCGTCCCCCCGTACGCCAGATGATGATCCGAGCATCCGATCGGGAGCACTGGACAAACAAGCAGGGAAGCGCCGGCAGACGCTCGCTCTGCCGCCTGCATGATCACGTGCTCGGCGATCAGCGTGTCCGTATAGACCGGGAGGTGCGGGCCATGCTGCTCCGTCGCGGCGAGCGGAACGACCGCCATGGCGCCTGCCAACGCCAGCGCCGTCAATTCTTCCCGGGTATGGGCGTGGAAGCGAAGATCTTTCATAGGCGGTACCCTCCGTCTACCGTATATAAGGACGCCGTCACATACGAGGCGGCGTCCGACAGCAAAAAGGCGGCGACCTCATTAATTTCGTCAGCCCGGCCGCTTCGGCCTGCAAGTGTCTCCTCCCGCATGGCCTGCCGGCTCTTCTCCGATTGTCTCGCGAGTACCTCGTCGGACTTGAAATCGCCGGGCACGACGACGTTCGCCCGGATGCCGGATGCCGCATAATCGACGGCGAGGACGCGCGTGAACTGGTTGAGTCCGGCTTTGCCGGCGCCGTAGGCGAGGCACCCTTTTTTGGGGACCTGGCCGAGGATGGAGGATGTGTTGACGATCGAGCCTCCCCCGGAGCGGATCATGAGCGGCACTGCCTCCCGGCAGACGAGGTACGCGCTTGTCATCGTTCCCTTGAGCGTCTCCTCCCACTCCGTCAGTGAAAGGTCGAGAAGCGGTTTCCATACGTTCGTGTACACATTGTGATACAATCCGTCCAAACGCCCGTAGTGCTCCTCCACTCGGGCTATCAACGCGGCGGCGCCTTCCTCCGTACAGACGTCCGCTTCGATGAACAGGAAGCGCCGGTCTCCGACCTGTTCCCGCAGACGCTCCACCTCCGGCGCATCAGCGAGCGGGCGGCGATCGCACAAGGCGAGCCGCGCGCCCTTCTCCAGAAACAGCCGGGCGGCCGAGCGTCCCGCCTGGCCGAGCGCCCCCGTTATGAGAATGATTTTTTCCTCCAGCATGACCGCTGCACCTTTCCTTCCCTGACTGGAATGAACGAGGATGAAGCATGCGAATGACCAAGCGCTGGCGAGTCGGTCAGCCCTTTACCGTGCCCAGCGTCGCACCTTCGGCTATCCGTTTTTGAAAGACAATGTAAATCAGAATGGAAGGGATCATGGCGATCGTCACGCCTGCGAACAACGTCACCCAGTCGGTGCTGTACTGCATCTTCTGGTTCGCGTGATACATATTGACCCCGATCGTATGCTTCTTGGGATCGCTCAGGTAGATGAACGGCTGCAGGAAGTTGTTGTACAGGTTCAAAAATTTGAAGATGGCGACCGTAACGATGCCCGGGGTAGAGAGCGGAACGATGATCCGCCAGAACACCTGGAAGAGCGAGGCACCGTCCATGAAGGCGCTCTCCTCCAGCTCCTTGGGAAGCGACTGCAGGAAGCCGCCGAGCAGCAGAAGGAAAAACACACTCTCTCCGAAGCTGTCCAGAATAATGAGACCCGTCAGGCTATTCGTCAAATGTAGCTCCCGCATGAGGACATATTGGGGAATGAGAGCGTTGATGCCGGGCAGGAACAGCGACAGCATGATGACCGACCAGATGAGCTTGCGTCCCCGGAACTGCAGCCGGGTGAGCGCGTACGCGTTCAACGTGACGAGGAACGTGCCGAGCAGCAAGCTTGCACCGACATAATAGAGCGTGTTCAGGAAGGCGGAGCCCAGCTTGTAGGACGTCCATGCCTTCGTGTAGTTCTCCCAGTGAAGCGACTGGGGCAGCGCCCAGATGTCGGCGAAGAACTCTTTGTTCGTTTTCAGCGATTCGTACAGAATCCACAGTATCGGAAACACGATGGTGATGGCCCACAAGAGAAGCAGCAGACGCCAAAATACGTCGACCGTCGTCCGTTTGGTTCCCATCGGTCGTCCTCCTTTCCGGGCGGGCCGGTGTCAATATTCGATCTGCTCGTTCGGCGACAGCCGGTCGACGAGCAGCTTGGCGCCGACCAGAATGACGAAGAGCAGCATGCCGATCGCGGACGCGTAGCCGTAGTTGTGCATCTCCGCGCCGAACGCCAGGTTGAACATGTACAGACCGATGACGTCGGTCGCGCCGGACGGGCCGCCGTTCGTAAGAATGAGCATCATCTCAAAGCCCTTGAGCGAGCCGAGCACCAGGAACAGCATGCCTACACGGACGATCGGCTGGATGAGCGGCACGGTGATGCGGACGAACCGGGTCATGTGGCTGGCTCCGTCCAATATGGCGGATTCGTACAGCGAGGGGGGGATCGCCTTCATCGCGTTCATGAAGATGATGACGTAGAAGCCGACGCCTCCCCAGATGGCGGGCGGCAAGAGCGCCCATAGCGCGGTACGCGAATCGCCGAGCCAGTAAAATTCACCGTTGTCGATGCCGACCAGCTTGAGGAGCCCGTTCAGCATGCCGTAGCTGCCGTCGTAGACGAACGCCCATAGGAGCGCGATGACGACCGTCGCCAGCACGTTCGGGAAGAAGAACAGCACCTTGTAGAAAGGGGCTTCCCGGTAGCCTTTGTTGATCAGCACATACGCAAGGAACAGGGAGATACCGACCGTCAGAGCGGGAATAGTGAGCATGAGCAGCAGGTTGTGGGACAGCGCCCGCCAGACGAAAGGATCCTGAAACAGCCGCAAAAAATTATCCAGCCCGACGAACTGCGGTTCCGTAAGACCGTCCCAGTTCAGAAAGGCATAGTAAACGGACAGGATGTTGGGATAGAGCGTGAACAGCAAATATCCGAACAGACAGGGACCGACGGCGAGCAGAACGAACAGCCGTTTTTGCGTTTTTTCCTTGCGGAGCCAAGACGTTCGAATGGCGGGGAGGGGCCTTGGCGCCGTTTCCGGTTTGGCCACGGGAATCCTTCCTTTCGGGAAGCGGGGGAGGGCTGGTGAAGAAAGCTTCACTTCTTCGCCTGAGCGTCCACGGCTTCCTTGGTCAATTTCTCCACCTGCTCCAGGATGGGCTTGGGATCCTTTTTGCCGGTTGCGATGGCGGTTATGGCTTCGTTAAGCGTCTTGGTCGCCTGGGCAAGCGACGGATGGGTGAGCGTCACATCCCGGATGGTCGACTCATAACGCGTCTTGTTCGCCTTGGCGTAATCCATGACCGCTTTGGGTGCTTCCTGCACCTTGGCCAGACGGGCGGGATCATCCGCAAAATCTTTGCGGATCGGGAAGATGCCGGCGTGCTCGGCGATGAACGTCTGGACATCGTTGGTGAACAGCCAGAGATTGAATTCCTTCGCCCATTTTTTGTTCAGCTCGGGCCGGTTCTTCCAGATCATCATGGAGCCGGAACTTGTGCCGTTCAGGATCCACTTGGTCTGCTCGGGCTTCGTGCCGAACGGAATGACCATGAAGCCCCATTTGAATCCGTCCGGAATGGAGTCCTTCATCTCGTTCTGGACCCAATCCCCGGTCGAGACCATGGCCGCCTTGTGCTGGAGCATCTGCATCTGCGACTGGGTGTGCGTGAGGGCGGCGACGCCTTCGGGGAAGTAGCCTTTCTTGCCGAGCTCGTAAAGCCGGTTCCAGGACTCGACCGACTCGGGCGCCAGATATTGCGGCATGGTGTACGACCGGTAATCGGCCATGAACTTGTCAAGTGTGCCGTTGATCTCCGCGAGCTCGAACGGCTTGGTGGAGAAGGCGTAGTTGATATACGTCGGGTAGATGCCCGGAAAGGTGATCGGGACGATGCCTTTGCTCTTGATATCCTCCATCAGCTTCTGAAATTCGTCCCAGGTCTGCGGGTTCTGGTTCCAGCCGTTCTTCTCGAAAAACGTCTTGTCGAAGAATAGACCGGATGTATAGCCGCCCATCGGGAGGTTGTAGGTCTGTCCGTCGAACCGCTTATGAGTTGTGTAGAGGCCGTCGAGCACAAGGTCCTTCAGCTTCTTGCCCGGCGTGTCCGGCACCTCCCGGTCCCACAAGTCCTCCAGCGATTCGAACTTGCCACTGTTGATCAGCGTCACTCTCTCGGTATCTCCGCCGGAGAACGACGGGGAGACGATGTCGAACATGTCGGCGTCATTGTTTGCGGCAATCCTAGTGCTGATGATGCTGTTGATTTTGGGGGAATACGTGACGTCGAACTTCACGTTGGGGTATTTCTTGGTGAACTGCTCGATGGCAAAATCAATCCACTCCCGGCCGTAGCCGTTCTCCCAAAAGGCGAAGGTGAGCGTCACCTTCTGATCCTTCGGCAATCCATTCTCGGGATACACATTCGCGGACCCTTCGGCTCCGGCCGGCGCGGGGGGATCCGAGTCGGTCCCGGTACAGCCGGCGGCGAAGGAAGCGAGCAAGCCGGCCATTGTCAAACATGCAAGCGGTTTCACAAACGGTTTCATGGCTATCTCCCTTTCAAACTGGAATGGGATAAGAGCAAACGAGCACAGAGCCTTTCAACCTGGAAGTGCTGCTATGCAGACCGGTCGAAAGGCTCTGTGCTGATTTTGAGTTTATGGTACATCATTCCAGGGAAGGAATGCAACAATAATTTATAAACAAAAATAAATTTCACATACAGAAAATTACTGCTGGACGAATACTTTGTAGCTGAGCTCCCTGCACGTTGTCTGGACCCAATGCTCGGCCTTTTCCCAGATGGCAGGGGTGACCCGAATGACCGGAATCGAGATGCTGATGGAAGCGACGATCCGGCCTTCCGCATCGTAGATCGGTCCGCCGATGCACTGCACGCCGTCGACTGTCTCGCCGTAATTGTACCCGAGCCCGGTTTCGCGAACTTCCCGGAGCTGCTCAAGCAGCCGGTCTACGGACGAAAGCGTATTCGGCGTGAAGGTTTCGAGAATGCCGCTCGGGTACATGGCGCGGATCTCCTCGTCGGTGTAGTTGCAGAGCAAAATTTTGCCGGAGGCGGTCGCGTAGAGAGGGAGCGAGGTGCCGAGATGGCTGCCGAACCGAAGCGGCTGGGAGATTTGCTTCTCCGCAACGTAGATCAGCCGGTCTCCGCCTTTGATGCCTAGAAACACCGTCTCGTTCAGATCCTCTACGACCTTGTCGGTCACCCGGTAGAATTCGGCCGCGAGCGATGTGCCTTTCATGTACCGTGCGCGGATCTCAAACAGCTTGTAGCCGAGGCGGAACGACTTCTCCGACTTGTCGGTCTCCAGATAACCCCGGATGAGCAAGTTCCGGAGAATTTGGTACGTGCTGCTCGGAGGCATCTCTAGCAGCTTGGCGATTTCCGTCAGCGTATAGCTTTCGGCGGCACCGCCGAACAGCTCCAGAATATCGAGCACGCGGTCTGCGGATTTCACTTTGGCAGGCGGGTTGGTCATAATTACCACTTCCTTCCTCTTCGTAAATGCCGTTAAATTCATATATGGGAAAACTTTTCGCTGATGGAAATCAGTGTAACGCGGGAGGGGAACAATGTCCAGCGCCGGCTACAAGGCTGCCGGATGTGCTTATGTGGACATGCGAAAAGAAGCAGCCTTGGGGCTGCTTCTTTTCTGAAGTTTACATCCAACTACCCGCGTCTCCTCCGCTAAAGAGCGGCGCTTGGAGCCGGTTCGTCGTCGTAGCGGACCATGTTCTCGCGGCCCACGAACCGCCAAAAGTTGTTGCGGAACAGATCCGCGACGTCCCGGCGGATTTCGGCGGCATCCAGCGGCCAGCCGGTGCGGAGGACGTCGGCGTATTTGTCGAACAGGATGCCCGCGATCAGCTCCTTGGAGTGCTTCCACTTGTAGATGAGCTGGTCCAGAACCCGGGCGTCGGAATGCTGCGGCACGACGCTCAGCCCCAGCAGCTCGAAGCGCATCCGCGTCATCTCGTTGATGATGATCGGATTGTTCAGGAACCACCAGCAGCCGAAAATGAGCAGATTGCGGAATTTGCGCCCGAGTACCGCCAGCTCGTGCTGGTTCTCCCGGGACAGCATCGTTACGATGAACTTGTTGTCGGGATACGTGGAGAGCAGGTGCTCCAGCGGCTCCATGCTGGCCTTGGCCAGGTAGTCGCCGGCGTCGCGAAGCTCGGGGTGGACGCGCTTTTTGACGCCGATCATCATGGCGAACGGAATGCCGGTCTTGCGTGAGACGGGCAGGATGCAGTCGCGGATAATCCGCCCGCGGTCCGACTCCTCGGGGAAGGCGAACGTCGGAGGGAGGGAGACGGCCATGTAGACGGGATCCATCCGTTCGATCCAGTCGGTCAGGAACCGCGTCACTTCCGCGGCCGAGCGGTCGTCCCACTCGTCCGATACGTCGTACCCCCACTCGCGCAGCCGATGCTTGCTGTTCGCATAATCGTTCAGCAGCGGATCAATGCGCAGCGCCGCGTGGAAGTTCGCATCCGGCTTGGTGCCGTTCAGCCAGATCGGCCGTTCCTTGTCGTCGAACGGATCGTTCGTCATGACGACATGATCGACGTTCGCCAGCTCGAGCACCCGGCGGACCTGCGCCGCATTGTCGCTAGCCTGGTCGATCGCCTCCCGATACGAGGCCAGATCGCGGGTCGACAGGTCTGCGCCCAAGCCTTGGAGACTGGTCAGCACCCCGCGGCACGCCTCGCTGATCGGAGAGTGCTCGAGGAACAGCTTTTGCCAGATGAGCTCGGCCTGCTCCTGCTTGCTCAGTTTCCAGAAGTCCGCTGTCTGGATGTCGCTCCACCGCATAACCTCGGCGACGAGGTAATGGTAGGTGAGCAGCTCGTCAACGCCCCACAGCAGTATATCGCCGAAATTCGGGGAGTAGAGATGGGTGTGCATGTCGGTTACGGGCTGCCGCTGGACGGCGTCTTCAATCACCTGCCGCAGCTGGTCTTCCGAAAGAATGGTCATGGTTTTCGGCTCTCCTTTGCCTTAATTATTTGCCTATTTGCCGAGCAGGTCGAGATGTTTGCCGATGTGGCGGCGAAGGGCTAGGTCGTACGCATCTTCCTGATCGGTCAACGTCTGATAGAATTCGTCCCGGAACCGGCTGTTTCCTTGTTCGTCCTTTGCATTCAGCAAGATTCCGTACGTGATGTGAATGAGCTGACGCGCGTTGTTCTCGTCCATGTAGGACGGGAGCTCTTCGTCGCTCGTCTCGGCCAGCGGCCGGATGGCATTCCAGTCGGTCGTCACGTGGTAGTAGGCGAGCGCCTCCTCATAATGATCCAGCGCGTATTGATGCATTCTCCTGTACAGTCCGGGATTGACCCGCGCCACCGTACGGACCGCCTCGAGCCAGTTGGTGCCGGCCGTCTTCACATGGAACCGGCCGTTCGTATGCTTTGCGATGAGAGGGAAGACGCTAAACTTGTCACTGCCCGAATGGATGCTGAGCTTGTAGCTGAAGTGGTCGGCGATAGCTGCATGCACCTGCAGCTCCTCCTCGAACTTGGCGATATCGCCGATATAGTCGATGCCCTTCTGGAACTCGCCGCAGAAGCGGGGGGCCATGCTGTAGATGCGCACATCCTGCCGGTAGAGCTCGCTCGCCACCAGATAATGGGCGGCCGGATCGGTCGGCGTCAGCGTCTCGTCGATCGAGATCTCGAAGTCGATCGGGCGGGAAGAGGTGGCGATGTAGCGGTCGTAAATGTGCTTCATGAACACGATGGCTTCTCCGTACACGAGAACATATTCGATGAGGCGGCCGCGGTCGAACGCAATCGCGTGCGGTCCCACCCGGAACGTCCGGTCCAGGTATGCCGATTCGTAATGCTCGCGGACAGGAGCCGGCAGAATGCCGTACAGCGCCTCCCGTTCCTCGGCGGTCTTGTCTACGATCGTGTTGTCGATCTTCTCGGAGCAGTCCAGGGTCAGCATCGTGAAGCCCAGGTCTAGCGCCATCTCGATATCCCGCTCGACCTTCAGATGGTCGCCGTCCGCGCCGAAGCCGTCCCGGTAGCCTTCCTGAAAAGCCGCGAAGCAGGCGGCGTCAAGCACCTGCTTGTAATCGCGTCCCGTCAAATTCAGCTCGCGGATGCTCTGCTGCGCCAGGATTGGCAGGATGCCGCGGCCTCTCACCGTTTGGATATGACCGGGCGAAGCGAGACCCAGCCGGTCGCCTAGGCCGATCGTCGCCACCTCGGTGCCGAAGGCGCGGGGAGCGGTATAGGCCAGATACTTGTTCAGCACGAGCCGGTTCAGATGGGTGAGCGGGCACAGCTTGACCCCGTCCCGCTCTTCCCCGTCGAGCTCGTCGTAGAGGGGGCCGTCGCCCCAAACGGCAATCCGTTTGACGTCTGCATCCTGCACCATCAAAAGGCGGGTACCCTCATGCTCTGCATACGACTGCGGATACAATCTCCGGCCCTCTTCCTCCAGGCGCGCGGCGGCTTGCGCCGCGCTGTCTGGACCGTCTATCGTTTGAACTAGTGTCATCCATTCGCTCATCGGAATTCCTCCTTAAGGGGCTGTGCGTTCGGGCAAGACGACCAGGTCGCGGATCCGGACCGGCTGGCCGGTCTGCAGCGAACGGTTGCCGGCGATGCCGGTCAGGATCGACAGAGCGCCGTCGATATGGGAGGCGGCGCGGTTCAGCGGATCGGGCTCCGGTATGCCGAACAGATCGTTCAGCAGGACCGGGTCGCCGCCGCCGTGGCCGCCCGGGCGTTCCTCAATGGCGACCGAATAGGGTTCGGCGAACATCGGATGTACGGTAATCCGCTTGGACTTCAGGGCGCCCTCCTGCGCTTTGTCGCCGCCGGAATTGACATATGGCTGCTCAACGACATTGACCTCGAGCCGCCCCTTCGTCCCGTTGAAAACGACATTGTAGCCTTCCCAGGGCAGATAGGCGTTCAGCGAATAGGTAAGGATCGCCTTGCTCCGGTAACGGACCATGACCCCGAGCGTATCCTCAATGCTGATGCCGTCTCCAAAGACGCTCTGGTCGCGCTGGTAGCCGTCGTCTTTCTCGGCGTCCAGATAGAGCGCTTTCAAATGCGGGTTGTCTTCGAGATGCAGGGCGAACGGATCGTTCCTCGCCGCTTCGTTCCCATGGGCTCTCTGGTAGAACTGCGTGACGCCGCGCTTCTCGGCGTTGTCCCGGCCGTAGAACATGAGGCCCCCCATCGCGAACACCGTCTCCGGCTGAGAGCCGAGCCAAAAATTGACGAGATCGAAGTGGTGCGTCGACTTGTGCACGAGCAGGCCGCCGCTGTTGCGCTTGTCGCGGTGCCATCTGCGGAAGTAATCCGCTCCGTGCTTCGTGTTCAGCAGCCATTCGAAGTGGACGGACAGCACGTCGCCGACCGCACCGTCCCGGATCAGCTCGCGGATCTTGGTGTTGTGCGGGGCGTACCGGTAGTTGAACGTGACGCGCAGCTTGCGGCCGGTCCGCTGGATGGCGTCCAGAATGTCCCGGCACTTCTCTTCGTCGACGGTCATCGGCTTCTCGGAGACGACGTCGCAGCCGAGCTCCATTGCGCGGATGATGTACGTATGATGGGTCCGGTCGATCGACGTCACGATTACCGCGTCCGGCTTCTGCTCCTCGATCATCCGATCGAACGCCTCGGCCGGATAGACGGGAATGGAGGGGTGATCGTACTTCTCCGTCAGCAGGCGGTTCGCATAGGCAAGCCGCGTACCGTTCAGATCGCAGAACGCGACCAGCTCGGACGTCTCGCGAAACTCGCTTGCCAGAGCTCCATAGAAAAATTCCGCCCGTCCTCCGGTTCCCACCAGGGCGTATCGGGTACGTGCCATGCGTGCCATCTCCTTCTCCTACCGCTCGCTCGCCATGCTCTTCCAGGCCCGGCAAGAGCACGGGGAGAAGCTGGCCGAAGCAGGTAGTTGCATGAATTTGTCTTCCATATCCGCAATAGTAGCGCAAGAAAAGAACATAAACTATTCATTCTTTGCGCAAATCTCCGAATATATTGACAAATATTGCTGTTCTTTCCCGCAAGAATTGCTTTATAATGGCGGGAAAGGAGGCACGCGCATGAAGGGCTTTTCGATCGAGCGGGTGGCACGCAAATCGCCTTTCACGATGGCGATGCACCACTTTCACGACTATTATGAAATCTACTATCTGGCTGCGGGAGAGCGGCATTATTTTATCAAGGACCGCACGTACCCGGTGCAGGCCGGAGGGCTCGTCTTCATCGACAAGTACGATCTGCACAAGACGGCGGACAGCGGACCGGTCACCGATCACGAACGCATTCTGGTGCACTTCGACGACGAATTCCTGGAGGGATTTCGCGATCCCAGCCTCCTGTCGCCCTTCCGAAGCGCAACCAAGCGCATCCAGCTGACGGCGGAAGGGCAACGCCGGACCGAGGCCATCCTGCAGGCGATGCTCGAGGAGCAGAGGAGCCGCGGCGCGGATTCCGATACGTATCTTCGGGCGCTGCTCGCCCAGCTGCTCATCCTCTCGGGGAGGGCGATGCAGCCGGACCAGGAGGAGGAGGTTTCCTATGCGAGCCCTCTGCACAAGAAGATTTACGAGATCGTCGCCTATCTCAACGAGCATTACCGCTCGCCGGTTACGCTGACCGAGCTGGCGGAGACGCACTTCATTAGTCCTTACTACTTGAGCCGGACGTTTAAACAGGTGACGGGCTTTTCCTTCGTCGAATACTTGAACAGCGTGAGGATCAAGGAAGCCCAGCGGCTCCTGCTCGATACGGACGAGCGAATCACGGCGATTGCCGAGGAGGTTGGCTTCGAGTCGATTGCGCACTTCGGACGGGTCTTCAAGCAGCTGCTGCAGCAGACGCCGATGGCGTACCGCAAGACCGCCAGGAGCGGACAGCCGTCGATCGGCGAATAGTATCGAAGCGCCAGCCAGTGTTCCGTCGAACGTGGCGGCGGAATAAAAAAGCGAATCGTCCGCGGGCTGGGCCGGCGGGCGATTCGCTTTTTACTTACTTAACAATAAGGACCGGAATGGGCGAATGCTGGGCGACGTTGTGGCTGACGCTTCCGAGCATCATCTCGGTGAAGCCGCTATGGCCGCGGTTGCCGATGACGATCAGGTCGCAGCCCTGTTCCTTGGCGTATTCCAGAATCGTCTTGGCGGGCGGTCCCTGGTAAACGACGGCAGCTTGCGCATTCGGCAGACCGGCCGTTCTCCGGTTCGCTTCCTCGGCGATTTCCTCAGCTTCCTTCATTAGATCGGCCTCATAGTTGGCCGGCGGGGTAATCATCGCTTCTCCGATAATCATCGTGCGCAGGTTCATGATGTGCAGGACGTGGAGCTTGACCGATGCGTCTTCGCGGCAGAAGGCGATCGCTTTGTCCAATGCTTTGCTGGACGGTTCGGAGCCGTCGAAAGCGACGAGAATGTTGGTAAACAGCATAGGTCCTCACCTCAACAATAGAAATTGTGCAGTACGATCCCGTACCGTTCGCTTCCAGTTTACCCGGAATAGGCAGGGGAAACGGTGACATTTGTCACAGGAGAGCGAAGCGGCGGCGATCACCGCTTTTTCTTCTTTTTAAACCTGGGTGCCACGTAATTGCGCTTCCGGTCCCGGAAGAAGATCCATCCGCCGATAAACCAGACGCCGGCCGCGAACAGGACCAGACCCAGCAGGAATTTGCCCCAGAGAAAATGCGGGTCGTCCTCGGGATGGCCGAACTGGGCGAAGAATGCGTCCTTCATGGCCAGAAAGCCATAGGTAGCGGCGATGCCGGGGATGACGAGCAGGATAGCGGCGGCGAAGCGCGAAAGCGTGCTGTTCATGTTCGATTCCTCTTTCTCGCATGCGAGTCGTTCACCTTCCATCATACTCCCAAACGGGAGGCATGTCTAATTTGCAATCCCCCCTATATTTCGTGTAAAAAGGAAGAGTACAATAGAGGACAAAGCCGAGGCGGACCGTGAGCCGCCGCTTACATAGCTGACCAGAACCCGGAGCGCCGGGAAGTTAACGTTGGAGGGACTATTCGCTTATGAGCAAACCATATGATGTCGTCATACTCGGAGGAGGAACGGGAGGCTACGTAGCCGCCATCCGAGCGGCCCAGCTCGGTCTGGCGACCGCGATCGTCGAGAAGGAGAAGCTCGGCGGGACCTGCCTGCACAAGGGCTGCATTCCGAGCAAAGCGCTGCTGAGAAGCGCGGAGCTGCTCGCCCAGATGAAAAACAGCGAGACGTTCGGCATCGTAACCGAGTCGGTGGCCGTTGATTTTGCGCGTGTCCAGTCGCGCAAGCAGGGGATCGTCGACCAGCTCCACCGGGGTGTCGAATATTTGATGAAGAAAAACAAGATTGACGTCTACCGGGGCAGCGGACGGGTCATCGGTCCGTCGATCTTCTCGCCACGTAGCGGCTCGGTCGCCGTCGAATTCGAGGATGGGGAGTCCGAGACGCTGGTGCCGAGGCACCTCATTATCGCGACCGGCTCGCGGCCGCGCCTCCTGCCGGGCCTTGAAGCGGACGGGGAGACAGTGCTGACGAGCGACGACGCGCTGCGTCTGGAGACGCTGCCGGGCTCCATGCTGATCGTCGGAGGCGGCGTTATCGGTGTGGAATGGGCTTCGATGCTGAGCGACTTTGGCGTGGCCGTTACGCTGGTCGAATATGAGCCGCGTCTCCTGCCGCTGGAGGATGAGGAGGTGTCGCGCGAATTGGAGAAGCAGCTCCGGAAGAGGGGCGTGACGATTCACACGTCGGCCAAGGTGCTTCCGGACACGCTTGAGCGCGGCGACGGCTCCGTCAAGATCGAGGCGGAGGGCAAGGACGGACTTATAGCGCTGGAGGCGGACAAGCTGCTCGTCTCCGTCGGCAGACGAGGCAATGTCGAGAACCTGGGACTCGAGAATACGAACATCGCCATAGAGGGCGGGTTCATTCAGGTTAACGAGCATTTTCAGACTGCCGAATCGCACATCTACGCGATCGGGGACGTCATCGGCGGCGTGCAGCTCGCCCATGCCGCCAGCCATGAGGGACTGGCGGCCGTGGAGCATCTGGCTGGCGGCGAGCCGGTACGGCACGAGGCGCACCGGATTCCGCGCTGCATCTACAGCCGGCCCGAAGCGGCGAGCGTAGGCTGGACCGAGCAGGAGGCACGGGAGCGCGGCCACGCGGTCCGCGTCGGCAAGGTGCCGTTCACGGCGATCGGCAAAGCGCTCGTGCAAGGAGAGGCGGAGGGCTTCGTCAAGGTGGTCGCCGACGAGCGGACGGGCGACGTGCTCGGTGTCCATATGATCGGTCCCCATGTGACCGATCTGATTGCGGAGGCGGGACTCGCCCAGCTGCTCGATGCGACACCGTGGGAGATTGGACAAGCGGTCGCCCCGCACCCGACCTTGTCGGAGGCGCTGGCCGAGGCGATGCTCGCCGTACAGGGCCGGGCGATCGGAATCTAAGCGGACGACTGTTCAGAAGACAGACGCTGTGGTATGATAGACGGGAGCAAGTATTAGGACCAGGTATTAAATTACGGCAACAAGGCGTATGCTAGTAGAGACAGCCGGCCGAACAGACAGATCCCCGTCCATTCGGCGGAGGTGCGGTTTTGCGAGGCTGATGGCTGTCAGAGCTGAATTAAATCGGCTGCAGAGGCGACTCTGCAGCTTTAAGGAGACGGTGTCCGGGAGCGGGGGAGGTTCCTCGTTGTCACTGCCCGGACGCGGCGGTCCATAATGAAGGAGGGACTCCATGTCTGTCGGACAAATGACGAAACATCGTTCGCTGGGGCTGACCGATCGGGAAGCGGTGGAGATGTATTCGATGATGCTGAGAGCGCGCAAATTCGACGAGCGCGGTCTGGTGCTGCAGCGAAGCGGGAAGATCGCCTTCCACGTGTCGGGGATCGGCCAGGAGGCTGCCCAGGTCGGTGCGGCATTTGCGCTTGACCGCGAGAAGGACTACTACCTCCCCTATTACCGCGATTACGGCTTCGTCCTCAGCGTCGGCATGACGATGCGGGAATTGATGCTGTCCGTATTCGCCAAGGCCGAGGATCCGAACAGCGGGGGACGGCAGATGCCGGGCCATTTTGGCCACAAGAAGCTGCGGATCGTCACCGGCTCGAGTCCCGTGACGACGCAGGTGCCTCACGCGGTCGGTTTCGCGCTTGCCGCCAAGATGAAGCGCAAGGACTTCGTATCGTTCGCCACCTTCGGAGAAGGCTCCAGCAACCAGGGGGATTTTCACGAGGGCTGCAATTTTGCGGGCGTGCACAAGCTGCCGGTCATCCTTATGTGCGAGAACAACCAGTACGCCATCTCCGTTCCGCTTCACAAGCAGGTGGCCGGCCGGATCGTGGACCGCGCGGCGGGCTACGGCTTCCCGGGCGTTAGGGTGGACGGGAACGATCCGCTCGAGGTTTACCGCGTCGTGAAGGAAGCGCGGGAGAGAGCGGTGCGGGGCGAAGGCCCTACCCTGATCGAGGCGATGATGTACCGCGTCTCGCCCCACTCCACAGCGGACGACGATATGCTGTACCGGACAAAGGAAGAAGTTGAGGAGAACCGGAGCAAGGACGGGCTGCCGAGGTTCCGTCAATATTTGATCGACTGCGGCATATGGGACGATGCGAAGGAAGCGGAGCTGGAGCAGCAGCTCAAGATAGAAATCAACGACGCGACGCAGTATGCGGAAGCGGCGCCCCATGCGCAGCCGGAGGACCTGTTCCGGCACGTCTATGCGCAGCCGGGAAGGGAGGACTAAGCGTTGGCGGTTATCACATATTTAGAAGCAATCCGCTCCGCGATGGAGGAGGAAATGCGCCGCGACGAGAATGTGTTCGTGCTCGGCGAGGACGTCGGCAAGGGCGGGGTCAACAATGCGACCAAGCACCTGCGGGACCAGTTCGGCGAGGAGCGGGTGCTCGACACGCCTCTGGCCGAATCGGCCATCGCGGGCGTCGCGATCGGTGCGGCGATGTACGGCATGCGCCCGATCGCCGAGATGCAGTTCGCCGATTTCATCTTCCCGGCGACGAACCAGATCATCAGCGAGGCGGCCAAAATCCGCTACCGCTCGAACGGCGATTGGGACTGCCCGGTCGTCATCCGCGCTCCTTACGGGGCGACGGGCGGGGGAGCGCTCTACCACTCGCAATGTCCCGAATCGGTCTTTTTCGGAACGCCGGGTCTCGTGCTGGTCGCGCCCTCCACGCCGTATGACGCCAAGGGCCTCATGAAAGCGGCCGTACGGGGAGGGGACCCGGTCCTCTTCCTGGAGCACAAAAAATGCTACCTGATGATCTCCGGCGAGGTGCCGGACGACGATTATACCGTCCCGATCGGCAAAGCCTCCGTCGTTCGCGAAGGTACCGACATCACGGTCATTTCATACGGGATGACGGTTCATCATGTCCTCAAAGCGGCGGAGGAATTGGCGGCCAAGGAAGGCATCAGTGCGCATGTGCTGGACCTCCGGACGCTGCAGCCTCTCGACAAGGAAGCGATTCTGGAGGCCGCCGCCAAGACAGGCAAGGTGCTGATCGTTCATGAGGACAACAAGACGGGCGGAGTAGGCGCCGAAGTGTCGGCGATTATCTCTGAGGAGCTGTTCTTCGAGCTGGACGCCCCGATCATGCGGCTGTGCGGTGAGGATGTGCCGGCCGTGGGCATGAGTCCGATTCTGGAGAAGGCGTTCCTGATCAATCCGGAAAAAGCCAAGGAAGCGATGAGGCGGCTGGCCGAGCTGTAGGCCGGCTCCCAGCCATCGAGGCACACTGGCGAAGGGAGTCCCGGAGAGCCGCGTATCGGCCCAAAGCCGGACCGGCAGATACACCCGATAGGAGGACGAACGATGAACGAAGCAAACGGGATCGAGACAGCCGTCACGGTGCCCCACCTGGCGGAGACGCTTGTCTCCGCGACGGTGGGCAAGTGGCTGAAGCAGCCCGGCGACTATATCGAGCAGTACGACGTCCTGTGCGAGCTGATGACCGACAAGGTGAACGTGGAGATGCCGTCTCCCATAGAAGGCACCTTGACCCGGATCGTCGTCGGCGAGAACAAGACGGCTGAGGTTGGAGAAGTGATTTGTTACATAGCGGTGCCCGCATCGGCGGCCGCAGAGGCAGGAGCGCATGCCGGCGGGGATGCGGCGCAGACGGCCGGAAACGGAGAAGCTTCACAAGAGGCAGAAGCCGAAGGTGGCATGCGGGCAAGGTATTCTCCCGCCGTGCTCAAGCTGGCGCAGGAGCATCAGCTTGATCTGAGCCGCATCCGGGGAACCGGGCTGGGCGGACGGATTACGCGCAAAGACGTCTTGGCGCATATCGAAAGCGGGGCGCACAAAACCGCATCCGTCAGTGCGGCTCCAGCTGCCCTGCCGTCCGCGCAGGCGCCACAAGTCCCTGCCGCTCCGGTCGCGGGCGAACGGGACGACAAGGCTCTCGCTCCCGTCCGCTCGACGGGGCTCCATTTGACGCAGGATCCGCCGATTTCCTGGGTCGAGCTGGAGGAGGAGAAGGCGAGCCGAGGAGAATATCTCCTGGACGTGAGCCCGATCCGCAACACCATCGCCAGCCGGATGCGCCAGAGTGTGTCCGAGATTCCGCACGCTTGGACGATGATCGAGGTCGACGTGACGAATCTCGTCGTGCTGCGCAACAAGTGGAAAGAAGAATTCATGCGCAAGGAAGGCATCAATCTGACTTACCTCGCCTTCCTGCTCAAGGCGGTCGTGAATGCGATCAAGGACTACCCGATTCTGAACTCGGTCTGGGCGGTCGACAAGATTATCGTCAAGCGCGACATCAATCTGTCTCTCGCCGTCGGGACGGAGGATATGGTGGTCACGCCCGTCATCAAGAACGCGGACCAGAAAAATATCGCCGGGCTCGCCCACGAGATCGACGATTTGACGAAGCGGGCAAGAGCGGGCAAGCTGACGCTGAACGATCTGCAGGGCGGTACGTTTACCGTGAACAACACAGGCTCGTTCGGCTCGATTCTGTCCTATCCGATCATCAACTATCCGCAGGCGGCCATCCTGACGTTCGAATCGATCGTGAAAAAGCCGGTCGTCATCCAAGACATGATCGCCGTCCGTTCGATGGTGAATCTGTGCCTGTCGCTGGATCACCGGATTCTGGACGGCGTCATTTGCGGCCGGTTCCTCCAGCGGATCAAGGAAAATCTCGAAAGCTACACCCCGGATACGAAGCTGTATTGAGGTGTGGCCCAAACATAAGAAAAGCCGGTCCCGGCGACGGGATCGGCTTATTGAAACAGGAAGCTGAAGCTGAACAACAGCGTGGAGATCACCATGCTGAACAGCATGACGAACACGACCACACGGAACCATTTATTCGCGTTTCTCATTTTTTGGGTTTCCACTCCTCGAATGTAGGGGATGACAGGCCGAGCCTTATCTTATTGTAACGTAAGTAACCATTGGGAGGAAGTCCGATGATCCAAAAAGAGCGGCTGGTCCGGCAGTTCATGGAACTGGTGCAGGTGGACAGCGAAACGAAGCATGAAGAGGATATCAGCAAAGTATTGACAGAGCAGTTCGGCGCGCTCGGCCTGAGCGTCGTCGAGGACGATTCCAAGGAGCGCTCCGGGCACGGGGCGGGCAACCTGATCTGCAATCTCGAAGCGACGCCCGGCGCCGAAGAAGCGCCGGTGCTCTTCTTCACTTCCCACATGGACACCGTCACGCCGGGCAAGGGCATCCGGCCCCGCATCGACGCCGACGGCTTCATCCGAAGCGACGGCACCACCATCCTCGGCAGCGACGACAAGGCGGGGATCGCCGCGATGCTGGAGGTCATTCGGGTGCTCAAGGAGACAGGCGCGAAGCACGGCCGCATCCAGTTCGTCATCACGGCGGGCGAAGAATCGGGTCTCGCCGGCGCGCGCGCCATGGATCCAAAATGGATGGAAGCGGACTTCGGCTACGCACTTGATTCGAACGGCAAGGTCGGCACGATTGCCGTCGCGGCGCCCGCCCAGTCCAAAATTCATATGACCTTCACTGGCAAATCCGCGCATGCCGGCGTCAATCCGGAAGACGGCGTCAGCGCCATCACGATCGCCAGCAAGGCGGTGTCCCGCATGCCGCTCGGCCGGATCGACTTCGAGACGACGGCGAACATCGGCAGCTTCTCGGGCGGCGGCCCGACCAATATCGTCTGCGAGCAGGCGCAGCTCGTCGCGGAGGCCCGCAGCCTCGTGATGGAGAAGCTGGAGAAGCAGCTGGCGGCGATGCAGCAGGCTTGCGAGTCGGCGGCCGCGGATATGGGCGGCTCGGTCGATTTCTCCAGTGTCATCGTGTACCCGTCGTTCAAGTTTGACGAGAGCGCTCCGGTCGTGCGACTGGCAATGGAGGCGGCACGCAAGATTGGCAAGACGCCCGGCACGTTCCATACCGGCGGCGGCAGCGACGCCAACATTTTTAACGGAATGGGCATTCCGACCGTCAACCTGGCGGTTGGCTACGAGCACATCCATACGACGAAGGAGCAGATCGAGGTTGCCGAGCTGGTCAGCCTGGCCGAGCTCGTGCTGGCCATCATCGGCGAAGTGGCGGAAGGCCGCACGGCGTAGAAGCGGCTTCCCGAACACGCCTTGAACCGTCTCACAATGTCTATCAACTGCAAGCCCGGCGGCGCGAGCCTGCCGGGCTTGCTTCGTTCCGGTCGAGCGCCTGCGGGAAGGGAACAATTCCAGCGAAGTTTGCCAACAAAAGGAGCCGCTTGCTACAATGGTAAAGCCCGCATTGGACGGGAACAGGTTGTCGATTGGAAGGAGAGAACCATTATGCAGTACAGCATCTGGCAAGGGGATTCCATCCGTCTTCGGGCACTGGAGCCCCAAGATGCCGACACGCTTTATCGGTGGGGGCTGGACGACGAGATGTCGCAGCACTTTGACCGCATCGCTTTTCCGCAGTCCCGGGACAGCGTCCGGCAGCTGATCGAGAAGCATGCCGCGCGGGGAGAGCATGACAATTTCCGGTGGATGGCGGAGAATCGAGAGGGCACACCGGTTGGCTCTATCCTCACTTTTTCGTGCGATCCCCGCTCCGGCACGTTCCGCTATGGCCTGGCCGTGGATCGGGAGTATTGGGGAAGAGGCTATGCGCGCGAGATGATCAAGCTCGTCTTCGCGTATTACTTTTTTGAATTGAATTACCAGAAGGCAAACGCTATCGTCTATTCCTTCAACAAACGGTCCATCCGGCTGCATGAGAAGCTGAGGTTCGCGGTAGAAGGCAGACAGCGCCGCATGCTGTATGCGAACGGACAGTATCATGACCAGCTGCTGTTCGGCATGACGAGAGAAGAATTCGAATCGGTCTTCCCAGGATGATCGGCCGCCGGCGCTCCATCGTCAGACATCGGACAGGCCGCTCGGAAATCCGACCGGCACAATGGGGAGGCCACATATTTTCGGCTATAGGATATAGGAGAGGATGAATCGTACATGCTGCGCAAGCTGTTATGCGCGGAGACGGCGGCGGCAGCGGCTGCCGTCATCATCGCCATTTGGCTTCTTATGGTGAAGCCGCTCGTCGGCATGGCCAACAACGGAGATTTCGAACGCATCATGGGCTCGGCCGGCTTGTCTTACATAACCCAGGAGTATGCGGACAAATATTTCAGCTATTTCACAAGCGACTACCAGATCACGGGGAACGTGCTGACGGCGCTGGGCGGCTACGTCTCCTCCCAGGTGCTGCTCGTCAAGCTGGCGGGGCTGCTGAACGTCCTGATGGATCCGAACTACTTTGACATTCGCTTCCTGGCCGCTCTGTACACGCTGCTCCTCGGAGCCGCCTTCTATCTGATCGTCCGCGCCTGCCGGACTGAATTCGCCGCGACCAGCTGGATAGTTGCGGCCGTGCTCGTGGTCGTGTTCGCGGACGGGGGGTATCTCGCGTATTTCAATTCCTTGTTCGGTGAGCCCGTATCCCTGCTGTTCCTGCTCCTGACCTTCGGCCTTGGCCTCTTGCTGGCGGCAAGGGAACGGGCTTCGGTCGGCTGGCTCGTCTTGTTTTACGTGGCGGCTATTTTCGTGACGGGCGCCAAGGTGCAGAACGCGCCGATCGGCATCTTTCTGCTCCTGACCGGCCTGCGGCTGTGGCGGATGCACAGCGACCGGGCCTGGCGGCGTACCGTCGTCGCCGGCTCAGTGCTGCTGGCTTTGACGGCGGGGATCATTTACCTGTCGATCGACCCGAGCATCAAGATCATCAACAAATACCAGACGGTCTTCTACGGCATCCTCAAGGATTCTCCGACGCCGGAGAAGGATCTGAAGGAGCTGGGCCTGCCCGAGGAGTGGGCGGTGCTGAAGAATACGAATTACTTTATTCCGGATCTGCCGATCGACATCAAGGATCCGGCCTTCGAGCAAGTGCTGAACGAGAAGATCAGCCATGCTCGGGTAGGGCTCTTTTATCTCAAGCATCCGGCCCGTTTCTGGTCCAAGCTCGAGGCGGCGGCGGACAACGCCTTTGCGATCAAGCCGTCGTATCTCGGCAACTACGAAAAAACCGAGGGCAAGCCTCCCGGCGCTCTATCGCATTTCTTTACGCTATGGAGTTCTTTCAAGCAATCCGTATTGCCGCACTCGCTTCCCGGCTTGATCGCGTTTCTCCTGGCCTATCTGATTGTATGGGCCAGCTGGTACAGGAGAACCCGGGATGAACGGGGCCGGTTCCGACTTGAGCTGCTGCTGCTCCTGCCAGTCATCGGCCTGTTGAATTACATGGTGCCTCTCATCGGCGACGGAGAGGCCGATCTGGCCAAGCACTTGTTTCAATTCAATGTCTGCTTCGACATGATGGTTGTCGCGGCGGTAGTCTGGGCCGTCTATGCGAACGGGCTGCGGACCAAAAGAATCCGGGCGCTTACCGGAAAGGGATGACCTTCGACCGGTGGCCGCCGCGAGACTCCCGATGGGCGGCATGGCGCGGCGCCCCGCTGTCGACTCGGGCAAGCAGGCCGGCAAGCGTGGCAGTCTTAGCGTCGGTACGGTCGACGAGACGGCCCAGCATGGCTTTCACTTCCCATGCCTTGCCGACGAGACGAAGACGGTCAGGTGCGTAATAACTTTTCATAGTAGGAAGTCCCCCTAGCTCGGATGAAATCGTTCGTTTCTTCAACATATGGAGAGATGGGACAAGATATACCTGTCGGGGACAAATCGCAGGGCGGGAGCTATAGGAGGAGGACAAGACGATGAACAACAAATTCGAAGAGAAGACGATCAAGACCGACACGATCTTCGAAGGCAGGATCATTACCGTGCAGGTGGAAGAGGTGGAGCTGCCGAACGGCTCCGTCTCTACCCGTGAGATCGTGCGCCATCCGGGCGCAGTCTGCGTCCTCGCGCTGAAGGGCGACCGGATGCTCGTCGTCGAGCAGTACCGCAAGGCGCTGGGACGCTCGCAGGTCGAGATTCCGGCCGGCAAGCTAGAGCCTGGCGAGGATCCGGAGGCGGCGATCCGCCGCGAGCTAGAGGAAGAGACCGGCTACAGCTGCGTCCAGCTGCGCCGCCTTCATTCGTTCTATACGTCGCCTGGCTTCGCGGACGAGCTCATCCATCTGTACCTCGCCGAGGATCTGAAGGCCGGAGAGGCCCGTCCCGACGAGGATGAGTTCCTTGAGGTGGAGGAGCTTACGTTCGACGAAGCGAAGCGGTATATCGCCGAAGGACGGATCAGCGACGCCAAGACGATCATGGCCGTCTACGCCTGGCAGGTCTACCGGATCACCGGAGAAGCACAATGAACCCGTATTACGCTGACCTTCACATCCACATCGGGCGAACTGACAACGGGACGCCGGTCAAAATCAGCGGCGCGCGAGATTTGACGTTCTACAACATTGCGAAGGAAGCGTCCGAGCGCAAGGGCATCGACATCGTCGGCATTATCGACAGCCATTCTCCGGCGGTGCAGGCCGATATCGTCCGCTGCCTGGATAGCGGGGAGATGACCGAGCTCCCGGGAGGGGGCATCCGTTATCACCGGACGACGATCATCCTTGGCAGCGAGATCGAGGTGCGCGACCCCGGCATGGGGCCGGCCCATCTGCTCGTCTATTTTCGCGATCTGGCTACCATGCAGGCATTCACCGATTGGATGCGGCCGTATATGAAAAATGTCGTGCTCAGCTCGCAGCGCATCCGCGTACCGGCTCGCGTCCTGCAGGAGGAGGTGCTGGGGCGGGGCGGCATGGTCATCCCGGCGCATATTTTTACGCCCCACCGGAGTATCTACGGCAGCTGTACGCGGTGTATGGCCGATCTGCTGGACGTGGACCGGCTCGCCGCCGTCGAGCTGGGCCTCAGCTCCGACACGGAGATGGCGGGCTGCTTGTCCGAGCTGGACCGGCTCCCGTTCGTCACGAATTCGGACGCGCATTCGCTTGGCAAGATCGCCAGAGAATACAACCGTCTCCAGCTCGCCGAGCCCAGCTACGACGAACTGGTGCAGGCGCTGGCGGGACAGGATGGACGGGGCATCCTCGCGAACTACGGGCTGAATCCGAGACTGGGCAAGTACCACCGCACCTTCTGCGCCGCCTGCGAGTCGATTCTGGACGAGGAGCAGCTGGCGGTCGAGCGCTGCCTCTATTGCGGCAGCCACAAGATCGTCCGGGGAGTCGCCGACCGGATCCGCGAGATCGCCGACCGCGACGAACCGGGAGCGGTTAGTTCCCGGCCGCCGTATTATTTTCAGGTGCCGCTCGAGTTCATCCCAGGTCTAGGACCGCGCAAGCGGGAGGCGCTGCTGGACCGGTTCGGCACCGAAATGGCGATTCTGCACGAGGCTCCGCTGGAGCAGATTGCCGAGACGGCGGGGGAGCCCGTGGCTGATGAGATCGGCCGGGCCAGAAGAGGCGAGCTCGGCGTCGTAGCGGGAGGCGGCGGTCAGTACGGCCGGATCGCGCCCCGGAAGCCGAATGCGGACTGAGGCGGGCGGGACGGCCTGCCGGAAGTCTGAGCTTCGGTCCTTTAACGCCCTTCCTCTGTGAGCCGGCTCATGGCTCATGGAGAGAGGGCGTTTTCTCGTTCCGGGAGAGTCCGTTTAGGAATACGGGCCGGCTCTTTCGCATATCGTGAACCAACGAGTCGGACGAGAGGAGGAAGCCCAATGCCGAAGCCGTCGGGATTGTTTCAGAGAGAGCCGATGTCGTATTACTTATTCGTCGGCGCCTTGTTTTTGACAGGGGTTGTCTTCGGCTCGGTTATGGTGAACGCGCTCACGCTGGAGCAGAAGGAAGAGATCGCCCGCCATCTGGGCGGGTTTTTCGATTTGGTTACACTCGGGACAGGCTTTGACGCGAAGCAGTCCTTTTTCGATGCGCTGGGCATGAACCTCAAGTGGGTCGTTCTCATCTGGCTGCTGGGTCTGTCGGTGATCGGAATGCCGCTTATCTTTGCGCTGGATTTTCTGAAAGGGGTGCTGATCGGCTTTACGGTCGGCTACCTGGTCGGGACCTACTCCTGGAAAGGCATGCTGTTCGCACTCGTCTCGGTCGCGCCGCAGAATCTGATTGCCATTCCAGTCATTCTCGCCGCGAGCGCCGGAGCGATGTCCTTCTCCATTCTGCTAGTGCGCAACCGCTTCTGGCAGCGTGGAGGGAGCGTCTACGCCTCTTTCCTTCACTATTCCTCGGGAGCGATGGTGCTCGCCCTGCTCATGATCGGCGTGTCGCTGTTCGAGGCGATGGTAAGTCCGGTCATGATGAAGTGGGTCACGCCGTTCCTGCAAGGATAACCGGCCAAACCCGCCGCTGCCTCCGGCTGGACATGACTGGCAAGGGAGGCTCCGCTGCGACTCGCCTGTCTGAGCGCAGCCAGGGCCTATAAAGGGTTTGACTTTGGTAAAGAACTCCCCCTATAATGAGAACAGGTGACCGTAGATATACGCCACCGCTTGTTGTCGTCACACCAATCAGCAAGGTAGAGGTCCCTGCAGAAGCCTGTACCGGGCGTTCAAGGGATCGCTAGGGGGAGGGAATATGGAAGCGCGGATTGAAAAGATCAAACAGCAGCTGCAGTCCCAAGGGTATAAGCTGACTCCCCAGCGAGAAGCCACGGTTCGCGTGCTTTTGGAGAATGAAGAGGACCATCTGAGCGCAGAAGACGTCTTTATGTTGGTCAAGGACAAATTTCCCGAGATCGGACTCGCCACCGTATACCGGACGCTCGAGCTCCTAAGCGAGCTGCACGTTCTGGAGAAGATGAACTTCGGCGACGGCGTCGCCCGCTACGATCTTCGCAACGACAGCACGCACCATCATCATCACCATCTCATCTGCGTGCAGTGCGGGGCGGTTGACGAAATCATGGACGACTGGCTCACTCCGTTGGAGGAGAGACTTGAAGCCGAATATAATTTCAAGGTGCTGGATCACCGCCTGGATTTTCAGGGGATCTGCCACCGCTGCATCGATAAACGAAGCGAGCCGGCCGAACCGGTTGGCCGTATAAGAGGAAAACACTCGTAAGCCTGGGCTTGCCGAGTGTTTTTTTGTTTCCGGAGAAGGGGAAAGGGCCGGAAGCGGCACGCAGCCGCTCCCGGGATGGTCTTCTAGGCGAGGCGTACCGCTCTGGCGGCATTCAGGACACCGGCTCCTTGAGCCAGCGGGCTGTAGCCTTTGAGCGGCCGGGCGGTCGCCTTCATCAGCTTCTTCACCCGGGCGGGCGTAAGACGGGGATTGGCCCGCAGCAGCAGAGCCGCGGTTCCGGAAGCGTGGGGGCATGCCATGGACGTCCCGTCCAGCGAGGCGTAGCCACGGTTCAAGTAGGTGGAGCAGATGGCCTGACCGGGAGCGGCGACGTCAATCCCGGCTCCCCGGCTGCTGAATGACGCGATCCTGCCTTCGCGGGTCGAGGCCGCGACGGCGATCGTCTCGGGATAGCGGGCGGGATAGTCGAGGCCACCCGACTTGGCACCGTTGTTGCCAGCCGAGGCCGTTAAGACGATGCCCTGCTTATGAGCCTTGCGGATCATCGTTCGCAGGGAGGGACTGTTCGTCAGCAGGCCGAAGCTCATGTTGATCACTTGCATCCGGTTGCGGATGCACCAGTCGATGCCTTCGACTAGGTCGGAGACATAGCCAGTGCCGAACTGGTTGAACGCCTTAACGGCGTACAGCGAGGCTCGGGGGGCCGCTCCGACAACGCCGAACCGGTTGTTCAGTGCCGCGATCGTGCCCGCGACATGCGTGCCGTGCCCGTTGTCGTCGAGCGAGGACCCGCCGTCGATCGTGTTCACCCCGCCGGCAATCTTCAGATCGGGATGCCGGGCGATCCCAGTGTCGAGCACCGCGACGCGGATCTGCTTGCCCTGATTGCGAGAAAAAAGCAGGGGAGCCCCGATTCGGCGGATTCCCCATGGAACGACCTGGGGAGGCCGGTTGGAGGCGCAGGAAGCGTGCAGCCTGGCGCGACTGCCGGAGCGAGGCCCCACGTTGTGAATGCGCAGGCGGCGATCCGCCTCGACGCGCTTTACCAATGCATGCTGCCTCAGCGGGGTGAGGTCGGCGTGAAGAGGAAACCGGCACAACACGGCGCGCAGACAGCGGATGGCTTTGAACGGATGCACCTTGTTTGCGCGCAGATGCTTCAGGCAGAGCCGGTAGCCTTTCTCGGTATGGAACACGAGCAGATGCCTCTTAAGCTTGGCGGGGCGTGCTTGAGCAGCAGAAGGCGGCTGCGCGAGCGCCTCCTTCAGCAGCTTGGACAGGGATGACATGGAGCATTCTCTCCGTTTCCGTGGAATTGACGAATCGCCGGCAGGCACGGCTGCCGTGTCCTTCAGTGTATGCCCGGGCAGCCTGGCCGGTTAGGCAGGCCCCCGCCCAACCCGGAGCGGCGTCTCGGCCGCTCCACCGCCTGGTCGTTCGGGCAGGCACTTACCAGCCGGCTGATTGGCGCAGCACTATGTGCCTTTCCGCGGGGATATCTACGGTTCGCCATCTTCCGCACATCAGCGGCCACCGGCGGCGGTACGTCAGTCCTGCCCGGTATACAGGCCGGATCTCGGACATACTCTATCCACAAGGACAGGTTTGGAAAGGAGTGGGTCTCCATGATCGTCCCGCTGCGCAAATGGCTGTACCGGGCCCGATTTCTGCTGTTGTTCTTGCTGCTGACAATCGTCCTCTATCAAGTGATGAGCGTCCTGTCGGTCTGGATCGAGCCGTTCCCCAAATATCGCGAGCCGGAGGGGCGGGCGGTCAAGGTGTTCATCCACCAGGCTGTCGAAGCCGGCCGGGATACGACGTTCATCGAGCGGCTGAAGCTGTTCCTGTGGTACGGAGAATAGAGGGAGCGGAGAGCGATGCGCGCGGCGGTCCGGTTCCCTTTCGAATGCCGGATGCGGGGCACGCGGTCCGAGGGCCGCATCCCTGTGCTGCCTCCTCTTCGTCGTTTCTCGTTCCGGGCATCGGCTTGCAATCCCGAGCCAAATGCAGGAAACTAAGGGGACAAGGGGGAATTCGTATGATTTCGCATCTGCAGTCGTTCATTCATTATTTATCTGTCGAACGCGGGCTCGCCTCCAACACGCTCGAATCGTACGAACGGGATTTGACCGGCTATCTGGCTTACATGAAGGAAGCGTCCGTCACCTCGCCCGAGGATGCGGACAAGCGTCACATCCAGTCCTTCCTGCTCAAGCTGCGCAAGGAAGGGAAGGCAGCCTCGACCGTCTCTCGGATGATGGTGTCCATCCGCTCGTTCCACCAGTTCCTCGTGCGCGAACGGATCACAACCAAGGACCCGTCTGCGCATATGGATTCGCCGAAGCAGGAACTGCGACTGCCCAAGGCGCTCACGACGGGGGAGGTGGAGCGGCTGCTCGAAGCGCCGGATCCGTCGCATCCGCAGGGACTAAGGGACAAGGCGATGCTCGAGCTGCTCTACGCGACCGGCATGCGGGTGTCCGAGCTGATCGCGCTGGACAGCGGCAGCCTGAATCTCGGCATGGGCTTCCTGCGGGTGGTCGGCAAAGGGTCCAAGGAACGGATCATTCCGCTCGGACGCACCGCGGCGGAATGGGTGAGCAGGTACCAGCAGGCGGCCCGCCCGCTCTTGCACGGCGGCAAGGAGGCGGAGGATGCGCTGTTCCTGAATCAGTGGGGCAACCGGCTGACCCGCCAGGGCTTCTGGAAAATCGTCAAGAAGCACGCGAAGGAAGCGGCGATCCCCAAAGAAATCACGCCGCATATGCTGCGCCACTCGTTCGCCACCCATCTGCTCGAGAACGGAGCGGATCTGCGGGCCGTGCAGGAGATGCTCGGTCACGCGGATATCGCAACTACCCAGATTTACACCCATGTCACCCACAAGAAAATGAAGGAAGTGTACGACCGGACGCATCCGCGGGCCAAAGGATAGGCGGCCGCGTCCGATGCGTAAGGTTTAGCAATGGAGGCAGAAGCAAATAGGAAGAGAGGGGAGCCGCAATTAGGCGGAAGTGGTTGTGCGATCCGGCCGGGTCCCCGACGAGAGGAGTGCAAAGAATGAGCAACCAGCCATCCGGCAAGGAAGCGCAGCAGATTGCGGAGGCGGCGGAATGGATCCGCCAGCGAGTGGGTATGGAGCCCAAGATCGGACTTATCCTGGGCTCCGGGCTCGGCATCCTTGCCGAGTCGCTAGAGGACCAGACGGCTCTACCCTATGACCGGATTCCTCATTTTCCGGTATCCACGGTGGAAGGTCATGCGGGAGAGCTGGCGGTCGGCAAGCTTGACGGCCGCCCGGTGCTGATGATGAAGGGCCGCTTTCATCTCTATGAAGGCTATGAGGGCGCACAGGTTACCTTCCCGATCCGGGTGATGAAGAAGCTCGGCATCCGGACGGTGGCCGTCACCAATTCGGCGGGAGCCGTCAATACGGCTTACCGGCCCGGTGAGTTCATGCTGATCCGCGATCATCTCAATCTGATGGGCCGCAGTCCGCTGGTCGGACCGAACGATCCGGAGCTGGGCCCTCGCTTCCCGGACATGTCGGAGCCGTATGACCGGACGCTCCTGCGGCTCGGCCAGGAGACGGCCGAGCGTCTCGGGCTGCGGGTGCACGAAGGCGTGTACGCCGGCATGCTCGGCCCTGCTTATGAGACGCCGGCGGAGATTAGGATGCTTCGCACGCTGGGGGCGGACGCGGTCGGCATGTCCACCGTGCCCGAAGTTATCGCCGCCCGGCATGCGGGCCTGGCCGTCTTCGGCGTCTCCTGCCTGACGAATATGGCGGCCGGCATTCTCGAGCAGCCTCTCTCGCATGAGGAAGTGATCGGGACGACGGAGCGCGTCAAAGCAGACTTCGTAGCGTTCATGAGGGAAATGGCGGCGCAGCTTCCGGGCTAACCGCCTGCAGCCCTCCAAACATATAACGCCCGTGCCGAACCCGGCACGGGCGTTGGTTTGTAGGCTTAGGCACGGAAGGGCCGGATCGCTCGGAATCTCACCGGCACGGAAGATCGTTCGGAAGGGGAGTACGGCTAGCGGGGCGACACGCGGCCTAATCCCCGATTGGCGCAAAGGCGGGCGGCGTCGGTTGCAGCAGCAGAAACCGGTTGCCGTACAGGTCCTGGAACACCGCCTCCTTGCCGTATTGTCGCTCGGTGGCTTCGGTCAGGAAATGAACGCCTTTGGCATGCAGCGTCTCGTATGTGTGGGAAAAATCGTCGGTTTCGAAAACCAGCATAGGGGTACGGCCGATATCGGCCTCAAGCTTCTCCGCCTGATGGGGTTCATGCCACTGCTTCGGATCATGCAGGACCAGGTCGACATCCTGTCCAGGCACTCCGACTGTCAGCCAGCGCGAACCGTTCGGCAGTGTAGTGTCGCTTCGCTTCTCCATCCCCAGACAATCCAAGTAAAAATGCAGCGCCTCCTCGACGTCCTTAACGTACAAGGTTAGGCTCCCAAGCTTCCTCAGCATAGGCATTCCTCCTTTTTTGGTTGCTATGTGGGTTTCCCGGTATCCCTTCAGTATGAACGATTTGACGCCCGCTGTCACGGGGTAGGACGGAACTTCGGGCAAAAAAGTTCTCGGAACTTGTTACAATTTATTGAACACAACCTCATAAAGACCCTTTTTCTTCCAAAGGGGATTGAACCCTTTTGGCAACCTATGGTACCTTGGACAAGTAACGATTGATAGAAATGCCGAATCCCGCTGCGAACACAACGCTCGGGTACGGGGGACTTTTTTTGGGGTGAATGTCAGGCGCAGCATAGCTTGGCTAGGGAGGTCTTCTTCCCGAATCCGTCAACTAACCTCGGAGGCATAAGGAGGACAAGCATCTGAGGCATTTTGGCAAAATCGTATTGTTATCGTCGGCATTGTTATCTACCGCTTGGTTCGGCAGCGCGACGGGCGCAGAAGCCGCCGTTCCGCCGAGCTCTTACGGATTGAAGGTGCAGGTGAACGATTCCCTGGTCTCGTTCCCCGACGCCAAGCCCTTTATTTCTTCTGCCGGCTTCACGATGGTTCCGGTCCGGATGGTGAGCGAGCAGCTCGGCTTCCAGGTCGGCGCGAACCAGAGCGGACAGACGGTGGAGGTCACCATCAAGGGCAAAGGCCGCTCCATCACCCTGACGACGGGGCAGGCGCAGGCTAAGGTGGACGGCAAGGCCGTCCAACTCGATTCTCCCGCGCAATTCTCCGGCGGACGCGTCTTCGTTCCGCTCCGGTTCCTCACCGACACGTTCGGCTATCTGCTCCAATGGGATGCCGCCAACTGGATCGTCATTATCGGCGCCGACGGCAAATACCACGCTCCCGCCTGGTATGCACCGAAGACCTCTCCCGTTATCTCGACCGCTAAGCAATACATGGGCGTCCCCTATGTATTCGGGGGCTCGACGCCGGGCGGGTTCGACTGCTCCGGCTTTGTCAGCTATGTCTTCGCTAAGAACGGCATCAGCCTACCGCGCACCTCCGGCTCTATGTATGCCGCCAGCGGTAAGACGGTCAGTTCGCTACAGGAAGGGGATCTCGTCTTCTTCCAGACATCGGGCAAGTCGTCTTCGTCTCCGTCACATGTGGGAATCTATCTCGGCAACTCCCAGTTCATCTCGGCTACAACGTCGTCCGGCGTCAAGATCGACAGCTTGAACAGCAGCTATTGGGGGCCGCGTTATATTGGGGCCAAGAGAGTATAGAAATAGTCGGACATCCGACTTTCCGACAGGTAATGGTTCGGCACCTGACGCGCCTTTTGGCCGTTAGGTGCTTTCTTATGCGGGCCTGAGGGGAGCGGCGTGAATAGCGGGGCAGCTCCTCAGCACTGGAAAGGTATGCAGAACCCGAGAAGTAAGCTATACTAGAACGTGACCTCTGGCCGAGGGCTTGGACGAGATGCGAATGGACAGGCAGAGACGGGCACCCCATAGGGGCATGCCGGTTGCAATAGCCGTTTGTCACAAAATGTTCAAGAACTTGGGAAGATTCAATTTGGGTTTTTTTGTTTTTCTTAGTACAATAGACGATAGCGACTACATGACAAAGGGGATTTACACGATGCAGAAGTATTTGATGGCTGCGCTGCTCGTTCTCGCATGTCTTGTTGGAATTGGCACAACATTCTCCGTTGTGAACAAGCATGCCGCAGAGAACGCGCCCGAAACCGATACCGGCCCTTCCCTCAAGCTGGAAGCGTCCAACTTCAAGTTCGACCAGGCCGAGTACAAAGTGAAGGCCGGCGAATCCGTGAAGGTATCCTTGAACATCAAGGAAGGCATTCACGCGGTAGCGATCGAAGGGACTCCGGTGAAGCTGGACAAGCAAAACAACAAACAGGATGTCGTGTTCGACAAGCCCGGCAAATACACGATCATGTGTACGCTGCCTTGCGGTCCGGGACACGCCGACATGAAATCGACCCTGATCGTCGAATAATCGGCAGGGACGAAAACACAGGAATCAAAGAAGGGCGGACTGCAGAGATGCTGCAGGTCGCTCTTTTTTTCGCCGGCGGTCTTGCCCCGTATAGACGCCTGAGGCGGAAGCGGCCGCTATAGAGGATGAATCGAACCGAACCTATAGGAAAGAAGGAGCAGAAGTGGACATCAACAGCAAGGAAGCGAATAGGGAGATGGGTCAACCCGCGAAGCTGACCGCTTGGTACAGCGGAGACGGCAGGGAAGCCTATCCGGCGCTGCTGCCGTTCGCCTGGGACGAGCGCATGTGTGGGGAGGTCGGACGCTCCGGGCAGCCGGCGCTGCATATTTGGAGGCATCCCGCCGCCTTTGTCGTCGGTCTCCGGGACCGGCGTCTGCCGCATGCGGAGGAGGCGATGGCCGAGCTGAGGCAGCGCGGCATCGAGGCGATCGTACGCAATTCGGGAGGGGCGGCCGTTCCGCTCGATCCGGGTGTCGTGAACCTGTCTCTCGTACTGCCGAACCCGACGCGGACCATCGACTTCCGTGACGATTTCCTCAAGATGGTCGAGCTGATCCGCAGGGCGCTCGCGCCTTGGACGGCCGGTGTCGAGGACGGGGAGATCGGGGGCTCGTATTGCCCCGGAGATTTCGACCTCAGCATCGGCGGACGCAAATTCTGCGGTATTGCGCAGAGAAGGCAGACGAACGGCTACGTCATTCAAGCATTTCTAAATATTGAAGGCGAAGGCAGGGAGCGCGCGGCGCTTGTCCAATCGTTCTACGAGCGGGCGGGACGGGACGCGGCTCCGGGGGCCTATCCGGACGTGCAGGAGGGACGGATGGCGAGTCTGACCGAGCTGATCGGCCCAATTACCGCCGATGAATTCGTCGCATCGGTGCTGGATGTCGTCGTCAGCGGCGGCGGACAGGTGGAACGGACGACGCCGGAGCGGCTGCTCACTCCGGACCTCGCCGAAACGATCAAAAAGCTGCGCCAGCGTTATGACCGCTAGGCGCAGCTTTTTTCATGCTCGAAGCAAAGTTACTTCAGATACCGGGCGAGGGCGGCGGGCAGCAGCTTTTGCCAGAAGCCCCACAGGTGTTTGCCTTCGGCTTCGAGGTACTCGACCTTGGCGCCGCGTTCCTCCAGCAGCTTGCGGACGATGCGGTTCGCGCTCAGGAAGTCGTACGTGCCGCGGGAAGTTTTGACCTCTTCCTCCTGCAGGCCGATCACCATATAAATGTCCAGCCAGCTCAAGTCGTTTTCCCCGGACAGCTTCTGCTGCGTGGCGTCCAGGAACGCGCCCGACAGGGAGATGACTCTGCGGAAGAGGTCCGGGTGGTCCAGCGCGAGATGCAGGCTGACGGTGCCGCCCAGCGAATCGCCGGCGAGAACCCGTTCTTCCGCCCGTACCGGGAATTCCCGCTCTACCGCGGGAAGCAGTTCCTGAGTCCAGAACCGGCAGTAGGCGTCGAACTGACTCCCGGTCGGATCGTACTGCTCGCTGCGATTCGGCATGTCGACGGCCACGCCGACGATAATGGGAGGGACGGCGTCCTCCTCCAGCACCAGCTGATTGGCTGTCGTGGCGATCCGTCCGTAGTTCAGAAACTCGACTCCGTCCTGGCAGTAGACGACGGGATAGCTGAGCAGCTCGTTGTAGCCGGGAGGCAAATATACCCAGTAATCGCGGACGGTGCCAAGGATGGACGACTCAACTTGTTTCTTTAGGATCGTCCGGTGGTAAATATCGGGATGGGTCATAGCGATCGTTCCTCTCTTCAATAGGCTGCCGGCCGCGGCGGGAACGGGCCGGATGTAAGTTCAGGCCTCCCCAAGGGCAAGCTAAACCGGTAGGCAGGATCATCCAAGCTGTGTAAACTGTTATATAACTTTTCGACAGCTGTTTTTTAACAGATGGCCGCCAAACCCGTCGTATTTAATCTAATAGTGGAAAAAGCACTGAGACAGTACTATAATAAATTGTATAACAGATTCCTTGAGGTAACAAATATCATTAGCGAGGTGCGGATAAATAATGAGTAATGCACACGTAGTTAAGGCGGAAGAGGTACAAATGTACTCGATCCTTTCGCCCGACGGCGAAGTTCTGAATAAGAAAGATCTGCCCGATCTCAGTGATGACCAACTGAAAGAGCTCATGCGCCGGATGGCGTTTACCAGAACGTGGGACGAGCGCGCCGTGAACCTCGGCCGCCAGGGCCGCCTCGGCTTCTATGCGCCGGTATCCGGTCAGGAAGCGACGATGATCGGCAGCGAATTCGCTCTCGAGAAAGAAGACTTCGTATGCCCGGGCTACCGCGATATGCCGCAGATCGTTTGGCACGGCCTTCCGCTGTACCAAGCGTTCCTGTATTCCCGCGGACACCAGCACGGCGGACAAATTCCTGAGGACGTAAATGTGCTGATGCCGCAAATCATCATCGGCGCCCAGATTCTGCATGCGACCGGTATTGCGATGGGCTTCAAGAAGCGCGGCAAAAAGAATGTTGCTATTACTTACACCGGTGACGGCGGTTCGTCCCAGGGCGATTTTTACGAGGGCATGAACTTCGCAGGCGTCTTCAAGCTGCCTGTCATCTATGTTGTCCAGAACAACGGCTACGCGATTACGACTCCGTACGCCAAGCAGACGGCGGCCCAGTCGATCGCCCACAAAGCGGTTGCGGCAGGCATCCGCGGCGTACAGGTCGACGGAATGGACGTCCTGGCCGTGTACAAGGCGGTTCAGGAAGCGGCGGAGCGCGGACGCAACGGCGAGGGCGCTACGCTGATCGAAGCCATTACTTACCGGTACCGCCCGCACTCCATGGCGGACGACGCTTCCAAGTACCGGACCAAGGAAGAAGAGAACGAATGGGCACTGAAGGACCCGCTCGTCCGCTTCCGCAAATTCCTCGGCGACAAAGGCCTGTGGTCCGAGGAAGACGACGCACGCGTGAAGGAAGAAGCGAAGGCAGCCGTTAACGAGCACATCAAAAAAGCCGAGCAAACCGAGAAAATGACCATTCCCGGCCTGATCGACAGCATGTTCGAGACGACTCCGCAGCATCTTGAAGAACAAAAGAAGGATTTCCAATAAGATCGTCCGGCGCGAGGCTTCGGGCTGTTCGGTCGGAGCCGTCTGGCACGGAGCGGCAGCGGGGGCAGCGACTCCGCGGCGCCTACAGAGACGTTAGGCAATAGAGGGACATTTTCTAAGGAGGAATCGGGAAGTCATGGCTCAAATGAACTTGAAAGAAGCAGTGAGAGATGCGATGCGCGTCGAACTCAAGCGCGATCCGAACGTACTGCTGTTCGGGGAAGACGTAGGGAAGGTCGGGGGCGTCTTCCGCGCAACGGAAGGCCTGCAGGCCGAATTTGGAGAAGACCGCGTATTCGATACGCCTCTGGCGGAGTCCGCCATCGGCGGTCTGGCCGTCGGTCTCGGGGTGCAAGGATTCCGTCCGATCGCCGAGATCCAGTTCGTCGGCTTCATCTTTGAGGCGATGGACCAGATTTGCGTGCAAGCGGCACGGATGCGGTACCGCTCCGGCGGACGCTACAACGCACCAATCGTATTCCGCACGCCGTACGGCGGCGGCGTCAAGGCAGCCGAGCTGCACACCGACGCGCTCGAGGGCCTCATCGCCCAGACTCCGGGCATCAAGGTCGTCGTGCCGTCCAATCCGTACGATGCCAAAGGCCTTCTGATCTCGGCCATTCGCGACAACGATCCGGTCTTCTTCATGGAGCACCTCAATCTGTACCATGCATTCCGCGCCGATGTGCCGGAAGGCGAATATACGGTTCCGCTCGGCAAGGCTAATGTCGTCCGTGAAGGTTCCGACGTCACCATCATTACTTACGGCGCGATGGTTCATGCTTCGCTCAAAGCAGCCGAAGAGCTGGAGAAATCCCGCGGCGCGAAGGTGGAGGTCATCGACCTGCGCACCATCATGCCGATCGACATCGACACGATCGTAGAATCCATCAAGAAGACCAACCGCGCCATCGTCGTGCAGGAAGCCCAGCGCACGTCCGGCATCGCGGCCGAAGTCATCGCCCAGATCAACGAGAAAGCTATCCTGCACCTCGAAGCGCCTGTTCTTCGCGTCGCTCCGCCGGATACCATCTATCCGTTCGCTCAGATCGAAGACGCTTGGCTGCCGAACCCGGCCCGGATCGTTGCCGGCCTGAATCAAGTTCTCGATTTCTAAGAACGAACTCATATGAACAAGGAGGGGTAGCCCGTGGCATTGTTTAAGTACAAATTCCCAGAGCTCGGCGAAGGCCTGCACGAAGGCGAGATTGTGAAGCTGCACATCAAGGTCGGCGACAAGGTAACCGACGAAGATTTGATCATGGACGTCCAAAACGACAAGGCGGTCGTGGAAGTGCCCTGCCCCGTTAACGGGACCGTGAAGGAAATCCTTGTTTCGGAAGGCCAAGTATGTCATATCGGCGACGTAGTTGCCGTCATCGACGCCGAAGGCGACGTGCCGGAACAGGACGACAGCGAGGAAGAAGCCGGCACCGGCGGCTCCGCGCAAGACAAAGTCGAGGACAACATCGGAGAAGCCGTCGTCGAAAACGTGAACGAGGCTTCCGTCAAGACACCGATGGACAAAGAAGGTGCGCCTACCGCGCAAGCAGAAGCCGGCAAACCGGCCGCTTCCTCCAAGGAAGTGCTGGCGACACCTAGCGTGCGCAAGCTTGCCCGCGAAAAAGGCGTCAACCTGGCAGACGTGACGGCCACGGGCAAGAACGGCCGCATCACCCGCGAGGACGTGGAAGGCTTCGCGGCCGGCGGAGGCAAGCCTGCCGCTGCCGAAGCGGCGCAAGCCGCCGAGGCGCCGAAGCAGGGCGCTGCTCCTGCCGTGTCGGCTCAGCCGGCAGCGGGAGACCGTCCGGAAGAGCGCGTGCCGTTCAAGGGCATCCGCAAGGCGATTGCGAACGCGATGGTCAAATCGGTTTACACCGCTCCTCACGTGACGCTGATGGACGAAGTGGACGTATCCGCGCTCGTAGCGCTGCGTCAAAAAGGCAAAGCGATGGCCGAGAAAAAGGGCGTCAAGCTGACCTATCTGCCGTTCATCGTCAAGGCGCTTGTCGCCGCTTGCCGCGAATATCCGATCATGAATGCGATGCTGGACGAGGCGGCAGGAGAAATTGTCTACAAAAAGTACTATAATATCGGTATTGCGACCGACACCGACAACGGTCTGATCGTCCCGGTTGTAGCAAACGCCGAACGCAAAAACATCTGGACTATCGCGGACGAGATCCGGGACCTGGCCGCTCGCGGCCGCGAGGGCAAGCTCTCGCCTAACGAAATGAAGGGCAGCTCCATTTCGATCACGAACATCGGCTCGGCCGGCGGCATGTTCTTCACGCCGGTCATCAACTTCCCCGAAGTGGCCATTCTCGGTACCGGCCGCATTTCGGAGAAGCCTGTAGTCAAGAACGGCGAGATCGTGGCCGCTCCGGTCATGGCGCTTTCGCTCAGCTTCGATCACCGTCTCATTGACGGCGCAACGGCACAAAACTTTGTTAACTATATCAAGCAGCTTCTTTCCGATCCCGAGCTGCTGGTCATGGAGGTGTAATGTATGGTAGTTGGAGATGCTTCTCTAGATATCGATACTCTTGTCATTGGTGCTGGTCCCGGGGGCTACGTAGCCGCCATCCGGGCCGCTCAGCTTGGACAGAGCGTTCTCATCGTGGACAAGGCCGAGCTCGGCGGCGTCTGCCTGAACCGCGGCTGTATCCCGTCCAAGGCTCTTATTTCGGCAGCCCATCATTATGAGGAGGCCACGCACGGTTCCCCTGCCATCGGCATTGAGGTCGAAGGCGTCAAGGTGAACTGGCAAAAGGTTCAGGAATGGAAGGGCAGCGTCGTCAAGAAACTGACCGGCGGCGTAGGTTCCCTGCTCAAAGGCAACAAAGTGCAGGTATTCCAAGGGGAAGCGATGTTCATCAACGAGAACGAGGCGCGCGTGTTCAACGATCATGAATCGCCGCGCTACCGGTTCAAAAACTGCATCATCGCAACCGGCTCCCGTCCGATCGAGCTCAAAGCCTTCCCGTACGGCGGACGCATCCTGTCCTCGACCGAAGCGCTCGAGCTCAAGGAGCTTCCGAAGAGTCTGGTCGTGATCGGCGGCGGCTACATCGGCGTCGAGCTTGGCCAAATGTACTCCAAATTCGGCACCAAGGTAACCATTCTGGAAGGCTCCGACGCCATTTTGCCGGGCTTTGAGAAGGACCTGCCGAAGCTTGTGAAGAAGAACCTCGACAAGACCGGCGTCGAAGTGTTCACCAAAGCGATGGCTCAAAGCGCCGAGCAAACCGACAAGGACGTTACCGTAACGTTCACGGTTGAAGGCGAAGAGAAGAAAGTGACCGCCGAGTACGTTCTCGTCACGGTCGGCCGCCGCCCGAACACCGACGGCGATCTCGGCCTCGACCTCATCAACATCAAAATGAACGAGCGCGGCTTCATCGAGGTAGACGAGCAAGGCCGTACCAGTATCCCGCATATCTTTGCGATCGGCGACATCGTAGCCGGCCCTGCGCTTGCCCACAAAGCTTCGTACGAGGGCAAGGTGGCCGCGGAAGCGATCGCCGGACAGCCGAGCGCGGTCGACTACAAGGCCATTCCGCTCGTCGTCTTCTCCGATCCCGAAATCTCCAGCGTCGGCCTCACCGAGACCGAAGTCAAGGAAAAGGGAATCAACGTGGCGGTCGGCAAGTTCCCGTTCGTGGCGAACGGCCGTGCGCTGTCGCTGAACAACACAGACGGCTATGTGAAGGTCGTAGCGAACAAGGATACCGGCATCGTGCTGGGAGCCCAAATCGTAGGTCCGGAAGCCTCCAACCTGATTGCCGAGCTTGGTCTGGCAATCGAAATGGGCGCTACGCTTGAGGACATCGCCCTCACCATCCATGCGCATCCGACACTTGGCGAGATCGTGAACGAAGCATCGGAAGCTGCTCTCGGCCATGCAATCCATATGATGAACAAATAAGCACCGCATCGATCCGGTACGGGCTTAAGGGAACGGCCATCCTGTGCGCAGGGTGGCCGTTTTTTTGGGCTAAGGCAACACAGGATGGAGGAGAGAGGAGGGGACGGCTATCAGACTGCATAAAGGGGACGTGCTGTTCCGGCAAGGGGACCGCGGGCCGCTGTATCATCTGCGGGAAGGCATGCTCAAGATCGTCCGGCTGCACCCGGACGGCGGCGTCGTTCTGCTCAATCTGATTATTCCGGGTGAGGTCATTCCCCATCATTCGCTGCTGTCGCCCAACGATTATCACGGGACGGCGGTCGCTCTCGTCGAGTCCGAGGTCGACGTCCTGCCGGCGGCGGATTGGTACCGGCAGCTGGAGGAGGAGCCGGTGAGATACAAGCAGGCCGCCGAGGTGCTGCAGAGCCGGCTGCGCATGATGCAGCAGCGAATGGACAGCCTGACGGCTCCGCTGCCGGCCGACCGGCTGCGGTTGTTCCGGGAATGGTTCTCCCGCTATATCCGCGACACCGACGTGACGGATGTCCTGAATCAGGAAGAGGTCGGGCAGTGGATCGGCCTGCGGAGGGAGACGGTGAACCGGCTGCTGCGCAAGGGATGATCGGTTCGTTGGGGCCGCAACAGCTAGCAAACGTCAAAAAAGCCGAAGGGCTCCTGATTCAGGAGCCCTTCGGCTTTTTTTGCGTTATGGCTGCGATGTAGGAGGACAATGCTTCAGCCGGTCAGCGAGCAGCGGTTAAAGCTTCTTCCCCGTAGGCTTGGCGGAGTCCCGGCTCCGGACCAAACGCTTCGTAATGGATGAGGGAGTCGGCGATGCCCAGCTTCCGCAGGGCGGCGTAGCTGTCGGCCAGGAAGCCGGCCGGTCCGCACAGATAGTAATCGACCTCGGCGTCCGGGAGGGCGAAGGGGAGCCGAGTCAGATCCAGGCGCCCGGTTCCGTCGCACCGCCCCTGCATCAGGTCGTCCTGGGCCGGCTCCGAATAGGTGACGTAGGCGCGGAAATTAGGCAGCCCAGCGGTCAGCTCCTTCACCGAATCTCCCAGGGCGTGAACCGATCCGTTCCGGGCGCCGTGCAGGAAGAAGACCGGGCGGTCCGTGCCGCTGTCGCGGAGCGAAGCCAGCATGCTGAGCATCGGAGTCAGGCCGACGCCGGCGCTGAGCAGTACGACAGAACGGTTGGCTTGCGCGTCGAGGACGAATTCGCCAGCCGGTGCGCTCAGCGGCAGAGAATCGCCTGCCTGCACGTGGTCGTGGAGCCAGGTCGAGACCTTGCCTGCCGGACGCCCGTCCATGTGGGCTTCCCGTTTGACCGTAATCCGGTAGTAACCGGTGCCGGGACGGTCCGACAGGCTGTACTGGCGCAGATGCGTGTTGGTTTCGCCGGGAATGACCGCCTTCACGGTGATGTACTGCCCGGGGACAAAGCCGGCCAGCGCCCCGCCGTCGGCGGGCTCCAGGTAAAAGGAGGTGATGACGTCGCTCTCCTTAACCTTGCGGGCAATACGGAACTCGCGGAAGCCATCCCAGCCACCCGGCTGCTCAGCTGCCTCCCGGTACATTTCGGCCTCGAGGTCGATGAACACCTGCGCGATCATGCCGTAAGCCTCTCCCCATGCCCGAATAACCTCGTGGTCGGCGGGCAGTCCAAGCACGTCCTGGATAGCGAGAAGCAGGTTCTCGCCGACGATCGGATAGTGCTCCGGCTTGATGCCGAGGCTGCGGTGCTTCTGGGCAATGAGCCGGGCGGCCGGCAGAATCGCCTCCAGCCGGTCAATATGAGCGGCAGCGGCGTAGACGGCGCCCGCCAGTGCGGCTTGCTGTCGGCCCTCCCGCTGGTTGGTATGGTTGAAGACGTTAAGAAGCTCGGGATGCTTCTCGAACAGCAGCTGATAGAATCGTGTCGTAATCTGCCGGCCCTGCGCTTGCAAAACAGGGACGGTAGCTTTAATGGTTTCAATAGTGGATGGCTGTAACATGGTCAATTCCCCCTCTGGACAATTGCGGTAATTCGTTGCTGATTTGAGTATAATCCGCATCGCTGCCGGTTCCTGTGATTTCACGCACAGCAGAATTGAGCGATCTGTGAACCTATCTGGGAATATTTTGCTGCAAAGGCGTCAACAATGATAGGCAGCAGCCGTTTTACCCATTACCAGTTACTAGGTTCCAGAAAGGGGACAGATTCATGTTGAAACGATGGATTTCCGGCTGGACGGCCGGCCTGCTCGCACTTCTGCTGCTGGCACCCGCCGCTTATGCCAAGGAAACCGCGCAGCAGCCGGTCGACCTGACGCCGAATGCCAAGTCGGCGGTGCTCATGGATGTCGACACGGGGACGATCATGTCTGAGAAGAACATGCATGAGAAGCTTCCTCCCGCAAGCATCACGAAGGTGATGACGATGCTGCTCATCATGGAGGCGCTGGGCGACGGCAAGATTCAGTTGTCCGACAAGGTGCGGACGAGCGAATACGCCGCCTCAATGGGCGGCTCCCAGATCTTCCTGGAGCCGGGTGAAGAGATGACGGTGCAGGATATGCTCAAAGGGATTGCGATGGCGTCGGGCAATGACGCGTCGGTCGCAATGGCCGAGAAGCTGGCCGGCTCTGAGGAAGCGTTCGTTCAGCAGATGAATGCCAGAGCCAAGGAGCTCGGGATGACGAACACCAACTTCGTGAACTGCAACGGGCTGCCGGCGGAGAATCACTATACTTCGGCCCACGACATCGCCGTTATGTCGAGAGAGCTGCTGAAGCACGAGGAGATAACCAAGTTTACCGGGGCCTATCAGGATTACCTGCGCAAGGATACGGAAAAGCCGTTCTGGCTCGTCAACACGAACAAGCTGGTACGGTTCTACTCGGGAGCGGACGGGCTCAAAACCGGGTATACGAGCGAAGCCAGATTTTGTCTGACCGCAACCGCGAAGAAAGATTCGTTCCGCGTCGTAGCCGTCGTGCTCGGCGAGCCCGACACCAAGACACGCAACGCGGAAGTGACCAAGCTGTTCGATTTCGCATTCTCGCAGTATACGAATCATCCAGTGGTCAAGTCCGGTGATTCGCTTGGCTCGCTGGTCGTCGAGAAAGGGTTGGTCCGTGAAATCCCGCTCGTCGCGAAGCACCAATACGGCATTCTGATGAAGAAAGGCGAAGCGGACGGCTCGATCCGCCACGAGATCCAATTCCATGAGCGCCTCAAGGCACCTCTGGCCGCAGGACAGGAGATCGGCAAGCTGGTCATCTACAAAGGAGAGCAGCAGCTGAAGGAGTTTCCGCTCTACGCTCCCCAAGATGTCCCGAAGGCAGGCTGGTGGACGCTGCTTAAGCGGACGGCCGGAGAGCTGTTCTTCGTCCAATGATGCGGAATGCGTCGGAACCTAGCGGCATTTCCCTAGTTCTGGCGCTTTTCTTCTAGTTTTGTCGGCAGGGAAGGATTCCCCCTCCGTCTCGTAGAATGAGATGGGCAAGATGGAGGAGGAATGCACAGATGAGTCTGCAAATCGATTTGCATTACGAGCGCAACATGCTGATCGTCCGGCTAAGCGGAGAATTGGACCATCATACGGCCGAGCTGGTCAAGGAACGGATGGAGGAGGCGCTGACCCGCCCCACCGTCACTCACGTTATCCTCAGCCTGGAGCATCTTCACTTCATGGACAGCTCCGGACTGGGCGTCATTCTGGGGCGCTACAAGCAGGTTGTGGCCAAAGGCGGCCGCATGGTCGTATGCAGTGTCAGTCCGGCGGTCTACCGCCTGTTTGAGATGTCGGGTCTGTTCAAGATTCTCACTATCGAGGAGAACGAGCGGCGCGCGGTCTCCAGTCTGGAGGTCGTATCGTGAGCAACAATTTCATGAAGCTCGAATTCGCGAGCCGTTCCGAAAACGAATCGTTCGCTCGTGTCGCCGTAGCATCCTTCGTCTCCCAGCTCGATCCTACCTTGAACGAGCTGACCGACATCAAGACGGTCATCTCGGAAGCCGTTACCAATGCGATCATTCACGGCTACGACGGCAATCCCGACGGCATCGTCACCATCACCTGCGAGATCGAGGACGAAACCGTCCATATCTCGGTCGAGGACAACGGCCGGGGCATCTCCGATCTGGAGCAGGCGCGCCAGCCTCTCTACACCACCAAGCCGGAGCTGGAACGGTCGGGCATGGGCTTTACCATCATGGAGAACTTCATGGACCGGCTGGAGGTTGAGACCGAGCCGGGCCGCGGCACCTCGATCCGGATGACCAAGCGAATCGAAACCAAAAAAGCGCTCTATAATTAGGGGATTTGGATATGAATGTCGATTTGAAGCATGCCACTCACAGCTATCTTGACGATGCGGAGGTCAAACGGCTCATCGCTCTCAGCCAATCGGGCGATACCCTTGCCAGGGATACTCTGGTCAGCTGCAACATCCGGCTCGTTTGGTCGGTGGTCCAGCGGTTTTTGAACCGGGGATATGAGGCGGAAGATTTGTTTCAGATCGGCTGCATCGGCCTGCTGAAATCGGTGGACAAATTTGATCTGTCGTACGATGTCAAGTTCTCCACCTACGCAGTGCCGATGATCATCGGAGAAATCCAGCGGTTCCTAAGAGACGACGGCACGGTGAAGGTCAGCCGTTCGCTCAAGGAGCTGGCCAACAAGGTCCGCAAGACGAAGGACGAGCTGTCCAAGACGCTCGGCCGGCTGCCGACGATCAAAGAGGTGGCCGACCATTTGGGGCTGGAACCGGAGGACGTCGTGCTTGCCCAGGAGGCCAACAAGCCTCCGACGTCGATTCACGAGACGGTGTTCGAGAACGACGGCGATCCGATTACGCTTATGGACCAGATCTCGGACGAGACGCAGGACAAGTGGTTCGAGAAGATGGCGCTGAACGAAGCGATCGGCATGCTGAACGAGAGGGAACGGCTGATTGTCTATCTGAGGTACTTCCGGGATCAGACGCAGTCCGAGGTAGCCGAGCGGCTCGGCATCTCCCAGGTTCAGGTCTCCCGGCTCGAGAAGAAGATTCTCCAAGCGATCCGGGAACAGATCGCCCAGTAACGACCTGTGAAAGAACCAATCAGGAAAGAGGCGAAGGCCGGGCAGCGGCCGGGTCGCCTCTTTTTTTTGTATCCGCTGGGCATACTATCCTTATCCGCCAGTTGACAGGACATATGTCCGGATTTGCCTGCCGAACATATGGGGGCGTTGGAGAAGGAGGGAGGGGCATGCCAATCCGCGGAGAAGAAGCAGTCGTTTATCTGCGATTTCGCAAACGGGTACGTTGCGAGCCAGGCGATGTGATCGAGCTGGGAGCCGTCGCTCAGCTGCAGTGCGAGCCGGGACTGGAGGAACGGCTTCGGCGCCTGCCGATCCGCCTGCCGCAGCCAAAGGACGGCAACATGGTGCTGATCGACGCGCTCTACGTTATCCGGCATATCCGCCGATCGTTCCCCGGCCTGCAGCTCGAGCTGTACGGCGAGCCCCACGCCCTCGTGGAGATCGCGGGACGAGAGCGTCCCGCGCATCCCCTCGTCATCGCACTCGTCTGGCTGCTCCTCTTCATCGGCTCGGGAATGGCGATCATGAACTTTCATGCGGACGTGAGCATGCTGGAGGTTCACAAGCGGATCTACGAGCTGCTGACCGGCTCCGACAGCGAACGGCCGTATCTGCTCCAGATTCCCTACTCGTTTGGGATCGGCATCGGGATGATTTTGTTCTTCAACCATCTGTTCAAGAAAAAATTCAACGAGGAGCCGAGTCCGCTTGAGGTAGAAATGTTCCTCTACCAGGAGAACATGAACCACTACATAATAACGGAGGAATATGCGAAGCTCGCGGATGAGGAGGGCGGAGAACAGCCCCATTCGGTCTCCGAGGGCGGACGGGGAGGCAGTAACCCATGATTTCGCTCACGGAGGCAGCGTCCGGCCTTGCCCAGGTGCTGATCGGTCTCGCCGGAGGGCTGGCCGTTGGCAGCGGGATGGTCGCCTTTCTCGTGGTGCTCGACATCATTCCCCGTCTCGCGCAGATTACCCGCTCCGGCAGCTGCTTGGGCTGGTACGAGGGCGCCGTCATCGGCGGCTCCGTCTACTGGACGTTCGCGGATTTTTTCGGCTGGGGCACGCGGCTGACGGGACTGGCACCGGCCGTCGCCGGCCTGTTCTGCGGCGTCTTCGTCGGTATGCTGGCCGCGGCGTTGACCGAGATCATCAACGTGCTCCCGATCCTCGCCAAGCGGCTCGGCATGAGCCGTCAACTCATTTTGCTGCTCATGGCGATGGTGTTCGGCAAGGTGCTCGGCTCGCTGTTCGAGTGGCTGATTTACTGAAGATTTGACTGTCCGTGCCCGGACTCCGCCGGGTAATTGGCTTATTGTCTTCCTTATTAGGTTATGGTACCTTAAAAGAAATTGTTTTAAGGGGCCGCACTGGCCTTGAACTTGCGTCTAAGGGAAGAGGTAGGAACGGATGTATTTACATGGGACAAGTCAAATTAACGGGCAAGGCCGGCTGCAAATCGGCGGCTGCGACACGACCGAGCTCGCCGCTCGTTTCGGCACGCCCCTCTATGTGATGGACGAGGCGCTCATCCGGCAGCGCTGCCGCGAGTTTGTGGACGCCTTCCGCGAATCGGGCCTGCGCTTCCAGGTGGCATACGCAAGCAAGGCGTTCTGCGTCATGGCGATGTGCCGGATCGTGGAAGAGGAAGGATTATCGCTCGACGTCGTCTCCGAAGGCGAGCTGCACACGGCGCTCCAGGCGGGCTTTCCCCCGGAGCGGATTCATTTTCACGGCAACAACAAGACCCCGGACGAGATCCGGATGGCACTGGACGCTGGAATCGGCTGCTTCGTTGTGGACAACTTTGTCGAGCTGCATCTGCTGAATGCTCTCGCCGGCGAGAAGGGGCAGGCCGCCAAGGTGCTGTTCCGGATTACACCCGGCGTCGAAGCGCATACCCATGATTACATTTCCACCGGCCAGGAGGATTCCAAGTTCGGCTTCGACCTGGGCAACGGCTCCGCCTACCGGGTCATTGAAGAGGCGTCCCGCCTGCCGTATATCGACGTGCTGGGCGTCCATTCCCATATCGGCTCCCAGATTTTTGAGGTCGAGGGCTTCAAGATGGCGGTCGAGAAGGTCATCGGCTTCGCAGTTAAGGTACGGGCCGAGCTGAACGTAACGTTCCGCGTGGTCAACCTGGGCGGCGGCTTCGGCATCCGCTACGTAGAGGGCGACACGCCTCTACCGATCAAGGAGTACATCAAGGCGATCACCGAGGATATCAGCAGCTATTTCAGCCGTCACGACTATCCGATCCCGGAGATCTGGGTCGAGCCCGGCCGGAGCATTGTAGGCGACGCCGGCACCACTCTGTACACGATCGGCACGTTCAAGGATATCCCAGGCGTGCGCAAATACGTAGCGGTTGACGGAGGCATGACGGACAATCCGCGTCCGGCGCTCTACGAGTCGAAGTACGAAGCCATGCTGGCGAACCGCGCCTCCGAGCCGAACGAAGAGACGGTCTCGATTGCCGGCAAATGCTGCGAAAGCGGCGACATGCTGATCTGGGACGTCGAGCTGCCGCGTGCGGAGAGCGGCGACCTGCTGGCGGTCTCGTGCACGGGCGCGTATAATTATGCCATGGCGAGCAACTATAACCGGATCCGCAGACCGGCCGTCGTCTTCGTCAAGGACGGCCAGGCCGATGTCGTTGTGAAGCGCGAGTCGCTCGGCGATGTGGTCGGCAACGACGTCGTACCGGATCGGCTTCGCAAGCCTGAGGCGGCCCGCACGGTTTAATTGGTCAGGCAGGGCATCAGCCGGCTTTTGCTGTCCCCTGCCTATTTCTGAACTTTCCTCTATCCCCAGCAGATCAAAGGAGCGAATGCACAATGGCAAAGCAAGCGATTATTACAATGGCAAACGGCGGCGAAGTCGTCATCGATCTGTTCGAAAAGGATGCCCCCAACACGGTGGCCAATTTTGAGAAACTGGCGAACTCGGGCTTCTACAACGGCCTGCTGTTCCACCGCGTGATCCCCGGCTTCGTAGCACAGGGCGGCTGCCCGAATGGGAACGGAACCGGCGGACCCGGCTATACGATCAACTGTGAGATTAACCCGAACAAGCACGAGCGCGGAACGCTCGCCATGGCGCATGCCGGCCGCAACACCGGCGGCAGCCAGTTCTACATCTGCTACAAGCCGCAGCCGCACCTCGACGGGCAGCATACGGTTTTCGGCAAGGTCGTCAAGGGAATGGAGCTCGTCGACGAGTTCCAGGGCCGCGACCGCATGGAAACCGTCAAGGTAGTCGAAGTTGCATAACGGACAAGCCTACCGGCGGCTCCGGCTGCTGACCAAAGGAACCCTTATAAGGGTTCCTTTTTTTGTGCGACTCGAAGGTGAACTAGGGCCACTCGCCCATTGACAAATAATGTCTCCCCTTTTACAATTTTTGTTATCTATAGATGATAGAATATATAGACGTACATATAAAAGGGGAATGGACATGCACGGAAGACTCGATCCTTTGACCGGCCTTGGCAGCCAGGCCAGCCTGCAGGATCTGCTGGCGGACACTATTAAGCGGGAGAAGCCGACGGCTGTCGCTCTCCTCGACCTCGATCACTTCGGGGCCATCAACCGCGATTTCGGCCGAGAGGGCGGGGACCGCGTCTTAATCGCCGTGGCGGAGCTTCTGGCGGGCTCTTTCGGCCGGTGCTGCTGCTTCCGCCTCTCCGGTGACGCTTTCGCCGTCCTGCTCGAGGGGGCGAGCCTGGAGCAGGCTTTCTTGCGGATGGAGCAGCTGCGGGGGCTGGTGGCGGCTAGTCCGGTAGCCGGAGAGCTGGAGGACCTGCCTCCGATCCGACTGACCGCGGGCGTCGCTCAATATCCGAGGGATGCCAAGGATGCGGACACGCTTCTTCATGCCGCCGACGCTGCCTTGACGACCGCCAAGGAGGCGGGCCGGAATCAGGTGGCGCTTCCGCCTAGCGATGAGATGGTGCTCAAAGCCTGCCACTATCAGGCCGCTATGCTTCGCAGGCTCAAGGCGCTTGCGGAGAAGGAGAAGAAGACCGAGTCGGCGCTGCTGCGCGAGGCGCTGACCGACCTGCTCCGCAAGTATGACCGGATCGATCCGTGGGAGGCGCCATGATGCGATGGAAGACAGGACTTATAGGTGTAATTGCGGGACTGCTAGTGTTTGGGACGAGCTGGGGACTGCTTCAGGCGGGCAAGCCTTATTCCTGGCTAGCCTGGATTCCCGAGGCGGCGGGCGGAGCTGCTGCGGCGCTTGGGCTTGTCCGCTTGTACCGGCAGTCGATGATTGACGAATGCACCGGCTTGTTCAACAGGCGTTTCCTGTTCCGCAAGCTGGACAGCGTGTTCCGCCGGCATCGCGCGATTGGCCGGCCGCTGGCGGTCGCCGTCATCGATATCGACGATTTTCGCTCCTTCAATTCGCGCTACGGGCATATTGCGGGGGATGAGGTGCTGAGAGAGGTCGGATCGCGGCTATGCCGCCATGTCGGGAGCCGGGCGTACGCCGCACGCTGGGGCGGCGAGGAATTCGCTCTGGTCTTCCCTGGGGCTGACAAGAAGGAAGCGCTCGAAACGGCGGAGGCGATCCGCAGGAGCATCCAGCAGATTCGTCTCCCGTTCGGAGGGGCGGAAGAGGTCTCCGTCACGATCAGCATGGGCATTGTCGTCGACCATGGAGGGTACGCCTCCGCCGAAGAGCTGGTGAACCATGCCGATCAGGTCATGTACGCCGCCAAGCAGAAGAAAGACGCGATCGAGGTCGGCTGGAAGGCCCGCTCGGTCGGATAAAGCCAAGGCGCCTGCTGCGGGGCTGTTCCCCGAAGCAGGCGCCTTGCTGGTTGGTCCGGGATCACCAGGCGCGGCCGGCTTACAGCCTGACGCGCAGCTCCTCCCATCCGCGGAACAGAATAGTCGCTCGGCGCCTACTCTTCTCGGGCACGAGCTCGGGCGCCGACGAGACGGCTAGAAACGCCCGCAGCGCCTCCTCTCCTTCCACCCGGGCGAGCGGGGCCCCCAGGCAAAAATGGGGGCCGGACGCAAACGCGAGATGGCGGTTCGGGGAACGCGAGACCCGGAAGCGGTCCGCCTCTGGAAAACGGTCCGAGTCCCGGTTGGCGGAAGCGAGGAGCAGCATCACGTTCGCACCTTGCTCGAGCCGTTCGCCCCCAAGCAGCAAGGGCTCGGCAAGCAGGCGGTCGGTCATCTGAACGGGGCTCTCGAAGCGGAGCGTCTCCTCCACGGCAGACGGCAGGAGGCGGGGGTTCGAGCGGAGCAAAGCCAGCTCGTCTGGATGTGTCAGCAGCAGCTGTACGGCATTGCCGATGAGATGGACGGTCGTCTCGTGTCCCGCAACGAGCAGCAGAATGCAGGTAGAGATGAGCTCGGTTTCGCTCAGCCGGTCGCCGCTGTCTGCTGCCGCCAGCAGAGAGCTAATGAGATCTTCGCCCGGCGATTTCCTTCTCGCGCGGATTAGATCGGCGAAGTAAACCTCCATCTCTTCCATCGCCCGGCTAATGACGGGTACGTCATCGGGGAGGACGATAGCCACATCGAGGAGCCGGGCGACGGCATGCGACCATTCCTTGAACAAGGCGTGATCCTCGGACGGAACGCCCAGGAGATCGGCGACGACGAGCACGGGGAGAGGGAACGCGAAGTCCGCGATGAGATCGGGCTCCGGCATTTCGGCAAGCGTTGCCGCGAGCCGGCCGGCGATCACGGTGACGGAGGCTCTCAGTCTCTCGGTTCGACGAGGAGAGAAGGCGGGCTGAACGAGGCCGCGCAGCCTGGTATGCGACGGAGCGTCGCGGAACAGCATCCAGCTGTCGGTAATCCGGCGGATGGAGGCCCACTGGGGAGCCGGCGCGGGGACTTGGTCTCTTTTCTCGGGTGGCAGGGTGTTTCTTCTCTCCCGGACGGCTGCAGGGCTCTTCAAAATCCGCTCGACGTCTTCGTAGCGGGATACGGCCCACATGCGACGTTCCTCCAGATAGAGGATGGGCTGCTCGCTCTGAAGCCGGCGGTAGAATGGGTAAGGGTCCTCATGATCCTCGGGCCGATAAGCCTGAAACCAGGCTGCGGGAGGAAGGAGGGAGCCGGCTTGTATAGATTCGGTCATACGGAACAGCTCCTTTTTTGGCGGCACGACCAAAATTGGAAACACCGCATCTCTTATGCCAACTATTGTAAACGAGAACACTCCCGCCTGCCAGAGGCTGGCAGGAAGCTTGCATTTTCGCGTAGCGAGTGATAAGATTTTTTTGTTACAACACATACATTCCTTCGGGGCAGGGTGAAATTCCCTACCGGCGGTGATTCCGGCACGAGCCTCCCTCCAGCGGAGCGGAAGGCGCCGGCAAGTCCGTGACCCGTGCAGGCAGCCGCCTGCCGGTGGATTCGGTGCAAATCCGAAACCGACAGTATAGTCTGGATGGGAGAAGGAAGATCGAACCGAACGAGCGGCAGCGCAAGTGCTTCGGTTCACATGGACGTGCGCGGCGACTGCTTTATGAGGCGTCGTGTGCTTGAGGTCGCGGTGCATTCCTGGAATGCAAGCCGTCTGTTCCCGCATGTGGATCTGAATCAGCTTGGCCAGACGGTTGGTTTGCTTTTGCTACTTGCATCCCAAAGCCCCTGCATCATTTGCGGCGGGCTTTTTTTGTATGAATATGCGCCGGTTACGGCGCAGTAAGGGAGGGCGGTGTCCATGGACATCCTGACGGCCGAAAGCTATATGAGACTGGCGCTCCAGCTGGCCGAGGGAGCTCAGGGGCAAACGGGGATCAATCCCGTCGTTGGCTGCGTCATCGTGAAGGAGGGCCGTATCGTAGGCACGGGCGCTCACCTGAAGCGCGGCAGCGGACACGCCGAGGTGAATGCGCTGCGGATGGCCGGCCCGGAGGCGGAGGGCAGCACGGTATACGTCACGCTGGAGCCCTGCTCCCATTACGGCAAGACGCCGCCCTGCAGCGACCGGCTCATCGACGAGAAGGTGGCCAAGGTCGTCGTGGCCACGCTGGATCCGAATCCGCTCGTAGCGGGCTCGGGAGTGGAACGGCTGCGCGCCAGCGGGATCGAGGTGGAGGTCGGACTGCTCGAGGAAGAGGCCAGGACGATGAACGAGGCGTTCAACAAGTACATTGTGACCGGCATGCCTTTCGTCGCGCTCAAGACCGCCAGCACGCTGGACGGCAAAATCGCGAGTAGGACGGGTGACAGCAAGTGGATCACAAACGAACGGTCTCGCGCCTTCGTCCATACGCTGCGTCACCGGTACCAGGCGATCATGGCCGGCATCGGCACGGTGCTTGCGGACGATCCTCATCTGACCACGCGCCTGTCGGTTCCGGCTCTGGACCCGGCTCGTATCGTGGTCGACTCGAGGCTCCGGCTGCCGGAGGACGCGAATGTGCTCAAGGGAGGCGGCCGGGTGCTCGTGCTCACGACGGAGCTCGGCTCTCCCGAGCGGCGGCAGCTGCTCGAGGCAGCCGGTGCGGAGGTCGTAGTCTGCGGTGAAGGGCCCGAGGTCGACCTGGCGGCGGCGATGCGGGAGCTGGGCCGGCGGGAGATCGCCTCGATCCTGCTGGAGGGAGGCGGCCGCCTGAACGGCGCCATGCTTGAGCACGGATTGATCGACAAGTGTTATTTGTTCTATGCACCCAAGATTATCGGAGGGGACGCCGCGCCGGGCAATTTTCGGTTCGGCGGGTTCGATAAGATGCAGGAGGCAGTGCGCCTGACGCGTCTTACGGTCCAAACGTTCGAGGAGGACTTCTGTCTCATCGGCTATCCCCAATACGGAAGGAGGGCGGAAGCCCGTGTTCACCGGACTGATTGAAGAAGTAGGGCGCCTGAGACGGGTAGCCCGGCAAGGGCAGGCGATGATCCTTGTGCTGGAGGGCAGCCGGGTGCTGAAGGGCGTACAGATCGGCGACAGCATCTCCGTGAACGGCGTGTGCCTAACGGTCGTCGCCTACGACGACAGCACCTTCACCGTCGATGTCATGCCTGAGACGTTCCGGCATACGACGCTGTCGTCCCTGAAGCCGGGAGCTCCCGTCAATCTGGAGAGGGCGATGGCGGCGGGCGGCCGGTTCGGCGGCCATATCGTGCAGGGGCACGTCGATACGACGGCCGTCATCCTGTCGCGGGCGGCGGAGGATAACGCCGTGGTTTTCCGATTTTCCCCGCATGACCCCAATACGCTCAAATATATCGTACCGAAAGGCTCGATCACGGTGGACGGCATCAGCTTGACGGTGGTGGAGGCGACCGAGGCGGAATTCTCCGTGTCGATCATTCCCCACACGCTTGCCGAAACGATCCTGCAGCACAAAACTCCGGGAGATGCCGTCAATATCGAATGCGATGTGCTCGGCAAATATGTCGAGCGGCTGCTTGCCTTCCGCGGGCACGAGGGAGCCGCCGGCGGCCGCGGGCAAGCATCGGCTTCGCGGCTCACGGCTACCTTTTTGGCGGAGAACGGATTTCTGTAAACGTCCTGAGGGCAGACAAAAATGGTCTGTGCCGCCAGGATGGGAGCTAAGATGGCATCGCATAGCATTTTCTGCATTGAAAAGGGGGAATCAACATGACGGACAACGTCCGGTTTGATACAATTGAGGAAGCGATCTACGAGCTGATGCAGGGCAAAGCGGTCATCGTCGTGGACGACGAGGACCGGGAGAATGAAGGGGACTTCATTGCGCTGGCCGAGAAGGCAACCCCGGAGATGATCAACTTCATGATCCGGGAAGGCCGCGGCCTCGTCTGCACCCCGATTACCGAGCAGCGGGCCAAGGAGCTGGCGCTGCCGCCTATGGTTACGCACAATACCGATTACCACGGCACCGCCTTTACCGTTTCGATCGACCATGTCGATACGACGACCGGCATCTCGGCGCATGAGCGGTCGCTCACGGTTCAGGCGCTGATGGACGCGAACGCCAAGCCGTCCGACTTTCGCCGTCCGGGCCATATCTTCCCGCTGATCGCCAAGGACGGCGGCGTGCTGAGGAGAGCAGGGCATACGGAAGCGGCCATCGACCTCGCCCGGTTGTGCGGGTCCTATCCGGCGGCCGTCATCTGCGAGGTGATCAAGGAAGACGGGACGATGGCGCGCGTGCCGGACCTGATGGAGATCGCCAAGCAGCACGAGCTGAAGGTGATTACGATCCGCGACCTGATCCATTACCGCAACGAGAAGGAAAAACTCGTCAAGCGGGAGGTCGAGGTCAAGCTGCCGACCGACTTCGGCGTCTTCAACGCCGTCGCCTACACGAACCAAGTGGACAACAAGGAGCATGTCGCTCTCGTGAAGGGCAAAATCGACGGCAGCAAGCCGACGCTGGTCCGCGTCCATTCCGAATGTTTGACGGGGGACGTGTTCCACTCGCACCGCTGCGACTGCGGTCCGCAGCTGGAAGCGGCGCTTCGCCAGATCGACGAGGCGGGCTCGGGCGTTCTGCTCTATATGAGGCAGGAGGGCAGAGGCATCGGCCTGATCAATAAATTGAAGGCCTACAAGCTGCAGGAGGAAGGGCTAGACACAGTTGACGCCAACCTGAAACTGGGCTTTGCTCCCGACCTGAGGGAGTATGGGATCGGGGCGCAGATTCTCAAGGATCTCGGCGTCCGCAAGATGCGCCTGCTGACGAACAATCCTCGCAAGATTACCGGTCTCGAGGGCTACGGCTTGGAAGTGACCGAGCGCGTGCCGATCCAGATGCCGGAGAACGAAAGCAATACCAACTATTTGCACACCAAACAATCGAAGCTCGGCCATCTGCTCGTTTTTGCGGCCGACCAAACGGAGGAGTAACCCGATATGGCTAAAATCTATGAAGGACATCTAGTATCCAAGGAAGCGCGCTACGGCATCGTAGTGGGCCGGTTCAACGAATTCATTACGGGCAAGCTGCTGTCGGGCGCTCTGGATGCGCTCAAGCGCCATGGCGCGGCCGAGGAAGAGGTCGACGTCGCTTGGGTACCGGGGGCATTCGAAATTCCGCTGATCGCCCAAAAAATGGCGGAGTCCGGCAAATATGATGCAGTGATCACACTCGGGGCGGTCATCCGCGGATCGACTCCGCACTTCGACTACGTCTGCAGCGAAGTTTCCAAAGGCGTCTCGGCGATCAACCTCAAAACAGGCGTGCCGACCGTGTTCGGCGTCTTGACGACCGATTCGATCGAACAGGCTGTCGAGCGCGCAGGCACGAAGGCCGGGAACAAAGGCTGGGAAGCGGCCGCAACCGCCATCGAAATGGTGAACCTGGTTAAGCAGCTGAAGGCTTAATGGGGGCGGGGTTTTTGGAATTCGATTCCCTGCTGTACCGCGTCCTCGCGCTTCTCGTCGTCGTGACGGTTCATGGATACGTCCAGGCGGCGATCGCGGGAATGCTCGGAGACCGTACGGCAAGGCAGAGAGGGCGGGCGTCCTTAAACCCGCTGCGGCATGTGGCTCCGCTCGGCCTGCTCATGACCTTGTTCGGACCATACGGCTATGGACAGCCGGTGCCGATCGATCCGGCCGCCTTGGGCGGCCGGCGATCCCGCGCCGCTTTTCTCATTTACGGGTCGGGGGCGCTCGCGTATCTCGTGCTTGCCGTCCTGCTCGGCTGGGCGTCGTACGGCATGGCCGGCTGGGGCAGCCACGCCTCGATGACCTGGATCGAAACGCTGGCCAAGGGCCTCGTCGATTACGGGTTCCAAATGACCGTCTATCTCGTCTTCCTGAATTTGCTGCCCCTCTATCCGCTGGACATGGCGCTGTGGCTGCGCGCCCGGCGTCCGGATGCAGGCGAATCTCTGCTCCCGTCCGTTGACAAGTGGAGCCAGCTCGTCCTGGTCCTGCTGCTCGCGCTGCCGCTCGGCGAGCGGATGCTGCAGCCATTGTTTCTCTGGGTGAGCCGCCTGCTGCTGTCCGTCTATTCCATATGAGCGGGGGAGAACCGAGTGAAGGTAACATTCAAGCTGGAGCAATTTGAAGGCCCCCTGGATCTGCTGCTGCATTTGATCGATCAGGCTGAGGTCGATGTCTATGATATCCCGGTACGCTTGATTACCGAGCAGTACCTCGAATACTTGAACGTCATGCAGGAGCTGGAGCTGGATGTGACGAGCGAATTTCTGGTCATGGCGGCGACGCTCTTGTCCATCAAGAGCAAGATGCTGCTGCCGAAGCCGCCCGTCCTGGAGCTGGATTGGGACGCCGGCGAGGAAGAAGACGAGCTGGACCCGCGGGCGGAGCTTGTCCAGAAGCTGATCGAATACCGCAAGTTCAAAGGCATCGCCGAGCATCTCCGGGGTCTTGAGACGGAACGAAGCCTCCTGTTTATGAGAGAACCGGAGGATTTGGCTCCCTATGTCCCGGAGCGTTCGGGCAACCCGGTCGAGGGGCTTGAGGTGGACGATCTGGTTCGCGCGTTCCGGAAGGCGCTCACCAAGATGGTCGAGCGCGGACGCATTACGAAGATTCGCCGCGACGAAATCTCCGTCAAGGACCGTATGGCGGAAGTGCTGCATCTGGTCGGTGGCCGAGGCGGCAAGGTGCTGTTCAGCAAGCTGTTCGAGGAAGAATGTACCCGCGAAGATATCGTGGTCACCTTTCTCGCCTTGCTGGAGCTGATGAAGACCAAACGCATTCAATGCTACCAGCACAATCTGTTTGACGAGATTGTGATACAGGCAAGAGAGGACGGAAGGGAGAATGGACTTGCAGAGGAGCCAACCTCAGTTGAAGGCAGCGGTGGAAGGGCTGCTGTTCGTGGCCGGGGATGAGGGCCTGGACAGCAGACAGCTGGCCGACGTGCTGGAGATCGACAACAAAGAAGCGCTGCGGCTCGTTCGCGAGCTGCAGCATGAGCTGGCTGCATCCGGCAGAGGGATCCAGATCGTAGAGCTGGCCAATACGTTCCAGCTCGCGACGCTGCCCGAGCACGCGTCTTATTTTCAGAAGCTGGCGCATTCTCCTCACCGGGCTTCCTTGTCACAGGCGGCATTGGAGACGCTGTCGATCATCGCGTACCGGCAGCCCATCACCCGGGTGGAGATTGAGGAAATCCGGGGGGTCAAGGCCGAGCGGGCGCTGCAGACGCTGGTCACCAAGGAGCTGATCGAGGAGGTAGGCCGTGCGGAGGCGATCGGCCGACCGATTCTGTATGGGACGACCAAGTCGTTCCTCGATTACTTTGGGCTGAGCAGCATTACGCAGCTGCCCGACAAGGAGAAGTTCGAGAAGGACCTCGAGCTGGACGAAGAAGCAAGAATGCTGTTCGACAAGCTGGACGCCGACGAGCAGATCTCGATGGAGGAGCTGGAGCACGAGCTGCTGGAACGGCAGCATGCGCATTCTCCGGAAGGAGATTCGTCTCCCGCCGGGATGGAGGAGCGAGAGGAAGAGCCTCTCCCCGACCTGCCCGAGCTGCCCGACCTAGACGAGCTTCCCGACTTCATGAAGGAGGTTTCGGCATCCCGCGAGGACGACAAGGACTGAACCTTTCGCGCATGCAAACCGCTGGCGGCGACCATACTAAACTCCGTACAGAGGCAGACTTTGGACTGCTTCGGACGGAGTTTTTTCTATTGTCCGTAAAGGAAGTGTAAGGTCGAAAGGAGCGGAAGGAGCGGTCACATGAGTATTTGGTGGCTCGTCGGCGGGCTGCTGCTCTTCGCCGCGGCGGCGGGAGTAGTGCTGGCGTCCAGGCTGCGCATCAAGCTGTATCTGTCCCGGCAGGAAAAGAACGACGACCTCTATATGGAGATCCATGCCTTGTTCGGGCTTGTCAAGCGAAAAGTCCAAGTTCCCAAAATTGCCTTCAAAGGCTGGGAAAAGGGCTGGGATATCAAAACGAAAAGTATGAATGTGCATCAACCGGAGAAAGCGGAAGGAAACAAAGAGCTGCTGACCAGGGAGAAGATTCGGGATTGGTTCGACCGGTTTGCTAGTTTTATCGAAAACGTGCCGGATTACTTTGGCTGGCTTAAGGAAACGATAGCAAAGTTCCGCTGCACCGGGTTCTCCTGGAACACGCATATCGGGCTGGGAGACGCTCCCGAAACCGCGATGTCCGTAGGCGCGGTCTGGGCGATCCAGTCCTCGCTGTGCGGAGGCATGTTTCATTACCTCCCGCTTGCCGAGGGAACCCGGCCGCAGCTGGCCGTCGTTCCCCAATATAACGAGCTGACGTTCACGACCGAGGTTGTCTGCCGGCTCGAGATTCGGGTGGGCACGCTGCTCGTGGCAGGAATGACACTCGCTAACCGGCTGCTGCGAATGAGGAAGGAGCAGGCGCGGCAGGGTTCTTTGACGGAAGCATGAGCCCTCGGCTCCTTCAAGTCCCTCTCACCAGCGTACATGAGGCCGAGGAACTGAGGAGATGCTAAACGTGAGCATACCCGTTATGCGTCTTGTTTCAAGGAACGGCATACTTCACTCATTAAGGAGGCAACCCCATGTCCGAGCATCCGATTCAAGGTTTAATGAAGACGGCGATGGAAAATATCCGGGATATGGTCGATGTGAATACGATCGTAGGCGACCCGGTCGAAACGCCGGACGGCAGCGTCATTATGCCAATCTCCAAGGTTGGTTTCGGCTTTGCCGCCGGCGGCAGCGAATTTTCGGGCGAGCAGGGAGGCGGAACACAGGCAGGCGTCCCGAACGGGCATAACGCTTCTGTAGCACTTCCTTTCGGCGGCGGCAGCGGCGGCGGGATTTCGATTACGCCGATCGCTTTCCTGGTCGTAGGAAACCAGGGCGTCCGAATCGTTCCGCTTGACAACCAGACTCATCTGATGGAGCGGCTGATCGAATCCGCCCCTCGCGTAGTCGAAAAGATCCAGACGATGATGAAGGGAAGTGGGACGAGCGGGATGACCGGCGGCATGACCGGCGGCGCGGCCGGCGGGATGACTGGCGGGATGGCCGGCGGCGGCACGATGGGCAGCAACGGCTTCATCACGCAGAGCGGAGGCTCCACGGCCGGATCCAGCCAGATGGCCGGATCGGGCAAGTCGGCCCAAAGCGGCGGCAGCAGCAAGAACGACAACCAAAACTTCATCGTCTAAAGGGCCGAGAGGCACTGAGAACAGGCGGGAAGTAGGTTTCTTAAAAAAGCAAACAAAGCCCGCAGGCTGCCGGATAACGGCATGCCCTGCGGGCTTGTTTATGTGAGGCGGCAGCGGCGGGATGACCGCGCCGGGCATGCTTCGTGCACCGGCCGTAGAATTACGAGGTGGCGCCCGTCTCTTTCTTCTCGAGCCGATCGTACAGGAAATCGACGAGATGGAGCGCCTGCATCGAGCCGCTGATCGATTCACGTTCGATTCCCAGCTTCATTTGCAGCAGACAGCCGGGATTGCTGGTGAGCAGGTAGCGTGCGTCCGTCGCTTTTACATGCTCCATCTTGTGATCGAGAATTTGCGTGGACATCTCCGGCTGCACCAGATTGTAGGTGCCGGCCGAGCCGCAGCATTTGTCCGCATTCTTCAGCTCGACGTACCGGACGTTCTTCACCTCGCGCATCAGCTTGCGGGGAGCGTTCGATGCCCGCATCACATTGCGAAGATGGCACGAGTCCTGGTAAGTGATCGTGAGAGCCTTCTCCTCTCCATTGTTCATACCGGGCTCGCGGAACGACGGCACGCGGCCGATGTCATAGAGCATCTCGCTGACATCCTTCACCCGCTCGGCAAACCACTTGGCGTCTTCGGCGTAGGCGGGATCATCCTTAAGCAGATGGTCGTATTCCATCAGCAGGGCGCCGCAGCCCCCCGCGTTCGAGACGATATAATCGACGCCCGCTTCTCGGAAAGCCCGGATGTTTTTGCGCGCCAGCTCGCGTGCCAGCTCCTGCTCCCCGCTATGAGCGTGCAGAGCGCCGCAGCAGTTCTGCGTTCTGGGGATGACCACCTCAAAGCCGGCCTCCGAGAGCAGCTTGACGGTGTTCACATTCGTCTCCGTGAAAAGAACGTCCATCAGGCAGCCGCGGAACATGGCGACACGGGCGATCGGTTCTCCCTTGGCCGGGTAGTGCTCGCCGATCCTTTCGACGACTCCGCGTGGGGTCGCATCCGGCAGGATCCGCTCCATCTGGCGCAGATTCTCAGGAAAGAGTTTCATAATGCCGGCGTTGCGCGCGACCCAGCGCAGCCCGCTCTTCTGGTACGTGGCAAGCCCGGCTCCGACCAGCTTCATAAGCTTCTGCTTCGGGAACACATGCTTCAGCATGACGGTGCGGACGAGCTTGACCTGCGGCCGATGCTCGGCATATTCCTCAATCGTGTCGCGGGCCTGCTCCAGCAGATGCCCGTATTTGACGTCCGACGGGCACACCGGCTCGCAGGCGCGGCAGCCGAGGCAGAGATCGAGCTGGTCCTTGAACGCCTGGTCTGGCTCCATGAGCCCGTCGGCGACCGCCTTCATGAGGGCGATCCGCCCTCTCGGGGATGCGGCCTCGATGCCGGTTTCGGTGAACGTGGGACAGGCCGGCTGGCAGAAGCCGCACCGCATGCAGTTCGTCAGCTCTTCGTAATCGAGGCTCTGTTTGAGAGCCTCGGCGAGCGGGTTGACCGGCTTGCGCGCCATGCTGGCCAGATTGGGAGGGGACGGCTCGCCGATCGCCCCGACCGGGTTTCGCTCTTCGTGGACGGGTTTGGCTGTACTCATCGCTGGACCACCACTCTTTTTCTTGATTGCTTGGCAAAGATTTTGCCGGGGTTCATTATGTTGTTCGGGTCGAATACGCTCTTGATGCCTTTCATTATCTCAATGCCGGCCGGACCGATCTTCCATTCGAGGAACGGAGCCTTAACGGTGCCGACTCCATGCTCGCCCGTGATCGTGCCGCCGAGTGCGATAGCAGCGTCGAAAATTTCGGCAAACGCCTCCTCGACCCGGTGGATCTCCTCGGGATTGCGGGCGTCCGTTGGACAGGTCGGGTGCAGGTTGCCGTCTCCGGCGTGGCCGAACGTACAGATGGTAACGTCGTACTTGTGCGCAATCTCGTTGATGGCGAGCACCATCTCGGCAATTTTTGACCGAGGCACGGTGGCGTCCTCGAGTATGGTCGTCGGCCGGATGCGGGCCAGTGTCGACAAAGCGCTGCGGCGGGCCGTCATCAGCTTCTCCGCTTCCTCGGCTGTCTGGGCCATGCGGACCTCATCCGCGCCTTCCTGCCGGCAGATGGCCACGATGCTGTCGATATCGCGGTCGATCAGCCCCTGGTCTCCGCCGTCCTGCTCGATCAGCAGCATCGCTTCCATGTCGAGCGGCAGGTCCAGTTTGTTGAATTCGGCGACGACGCGAATCGTGGCATTGTCCAGAAACTCGAGTGTCGCCGGAATGATCCGGTTTCCGACGATCTTAGATACGGTCCGGGCAGCCGCGTGAATGTCCCGGTACATCGCTACCATCGTCTTCTTGTATTTGGGGGCGGGGACGAGCTTCAGCACCGCCTCCGTGACGATGGCGAGCGTCCCCTCGGAGCCGACGAGCAGCTTGGTCAGGTCGTAGCCGGCCACGTCCTTGTACAGCTTGCCGCCGGTGCGAATAATCTCCCCGGAGGGAAGCACCGCCTCCAGACCGAGAACATAATCCTTGGTTGTCCCGTACTTGAGGCCGCGCAGTCCGCCGGCGCATTCCATGATGTTGCCGCCGAGCGTCGAGATCACCATGCTGCTCGGATCAGGCGGGTAGAAGAGACCGAGCTCCTCAAGGGCGAGATGGAACTGCTTGGTGTTCAGGCCGGGCTGGACGGTCGCCGTCAGGTTGTCCTGGTCGATCTCGAGCAGCTTGTTCATGCGGTTCATCACCATGACGATGCCGCCTTCGACAGGGACGGTGCCTCCGCACAGATTCGTGCCGGCGCCCCGCCCCACGATCGGAATCCGATGCTCGTTCGCCAGCTTCAGAATGGCGGCCACCTGATGCTTGTCGGCCGGATAGATAACGCCGTCTGGCAGCGCTTGCACCATGGGGGTCGCGTCATAGGAATGTGTTATCAAGGCTTCCGAATCCTCACGGTAGAATCCGTCGCCGACGATTTCGGTCAGCTTCCTGCTGAGGGATGGCTCCAGCATCGCAAATACCTCCATTGGTTGAATAGAAAATGAATAGATCAGGTCATCAGATGACTTTGGTTTCATTATAGCTTATGATAAAAGAAGTGTATATCCTTTTTCGCCCCACAGCACGGGCGGAGGAACGAGCAGGAGGAACCGAAGCGATGGACCTGGCACGCAAGCCGCAGAAGAGCTACGAATGGATCCGTGACGATCTGAAACGAAAAATAGAAGAGGGCGAGCTGGAGCCGGGACAAAGACTTCCCTCGGTCGTCGAACTGGCGGCGCGCTACGGGGTCGGCCGCTCCTCGATCCGCGAAGCGCTCAGCGCCTTGAAGGCGATGGGCTGGCTGTCGATCCGGCAGGGAGGCGGGACGTTCGTCGAGCAGGAGCTTCCCCGATCCGGGGAAGGGGCGGGCGGGGGGACCGGCCGGGAGGGCCTCTCCGCCTTCTTCGCCGACGCCGATTCGCTGCGCGAAATGATGGAGGTGCGCAAGGTGCTGGAGTCTGGCTGCGCGTCGCTCGCCGCGCTTCACCGGACCGAGGAGGATGCGGCGGAGCTCGATGCCATCGTCCGCAGCATGGCGGCTTCTGCCGGCGACGAGAAGCAGGAGAAACAGCTCGACATCCGGTTTCATTTGCAGATTGCGCGCGCTTCCCGCAATACGCTGCTGCTGCAAATGATGGAATCGCTCACCGAGCGGTTCGAGCAGACGATCAAGGAAACCCGTCAGCTTTGGTTCTACGGGGAACGGGCCACCGCCGATCGGCTGCTGGAGGAGCACGCGAGTATAGCCGCCGCCATCCGCGCGGGGGACGGACAGCAGGCGGCCCTTCTCATGCAGCGCCACCTCGGCAAGGTGGAGCAGGTGCTGTCCCGTCTCTTTTGAAGTCAGCAAGGGCGCGTCTTATCTTCAGGTGATAGACTCAGGCGAGCTAGAGTCGGCTTTATCCCCGTCGCTCGCTATCTATGACGCTGACTCTAACCATGACAAGCGCTCTTATGAGGATAGCTAGCTATATTTAATAAGGAAGCTTTCTATAGTCAGGCAGCGATCGGTTCCTTACGATGCGCGCCGTCCGCCATGCCGCACGAGGCATGGCTGTTTTTGTTGGAACAATGCAGCTCCCTCGGCCCGTCCGAAACCGAAGGACATGTTCCTGACGGGCCAAGCATACAATGAAGCAGACGGAACGAGAGTCAGTCAGGCCAGTCTATGAGCCGGGAGGAACCGATGAGAAAGGCATTGCTGATACTATGCGCACTGCCGCTGCTGCTGGGAGGGTGGCTCGCCGCCCCGGGACAGGCGGGGGCGGCCAAGCCGGCCGTCACCACGAACGCGGAGGCTTCCGCGTTGATCGACGTACAGTCGGGGAGGCTGCTCTATGAGAAGCAGCCGGACAAACAGATGAAGATCGCCAGCCTGACCAAAATCATGACGGCGATCGTCGCCATCGAGGAGGGGAAGCTGTCCGACCGGGTGACCGTCAGCAAGGCGGCGTTCGGCAAGGAAGGCTCCTCCATTTATTTGAAGCTGGGCGAGCAGATGAGCCTGCACGATTTGCTGTACGGCATGATGCTCCGCTCGGGGAACGACGCGGCGACCGCCATCGCCGAGCATGTCGGAGGCTCGGTCGAGGGCTTCGCGTTTCTGATGAACCAGAAGGCGCAGGAGATCGGCATGCGGAACAGCCAGTTCAAGAATCCACACGGTCTCGACGAGGCAGGCCATTATTCCACCGCGCGGGATATGGCTCTGCTCACCGCCTATGCGCTGCGCAACCCGGTCTTCCAGGAGATCGTGAAAACCGAGATGAAAAAGGTGGCCCGGCCGGAAGAGAAGTGGGATGCCGTCTGGCGCAACAAAAACAAGATGCTGTATTTGTATCCGGGCGCGGACGGCGTCAAAACCGGATACACCAAAACGGCAGGGCGCTGTCTCGTCTCGTCGGCGACCAAAAACGGCCAGCAGCTGGCGGTCGTCACCCTGTCCGATCCCGATGACTGGGCGGATCACAAGCGGCTGTTCGACTACGGCTTCGAGCATTACCCTTTGGCCACGGTCATCAAGCAGGGAGACAAGGCGGCCGACGGCATCTTGTTCGGCCGCAGCTTCCGCTACCCCCTGCTGGAGGGAGAGGAGAAGCAGCTGACCGAGCAGCTGGTGCTCGAGAAGCCCGAGTCCGCCGCCTACCGGCTGGGGGACCGGGGCAGGGTGGAGCTGTCGCTGGACGGCCGCTTGATCGGCTCGGTGCCGCTCTATTCGGAAGGCAGCACGCGCATACGGCAGGAGGATGATGCCGCGTTCCGGTTCAAGCCGACGGAGGCGCCGGCCAAGCGAAGCTTTCTGCAGACCGCTGGCTCGGTGCTGCGCGCCTTGTTTGCAGGGGGCGCCACGATCCGGTAACCGTGCGCAGGGGACACGAAGGGAAAGGGGAGACGCGGGATGGTGAATTGGATCTGGCTGTTTTTTCTCGTAAGCGGGATCGTGACCGCCGCCGTGCAGGGGAATATGGATGCCGTTACACAAGCGGTCTTCGACGGGGCCAAGTCTGGCGTGACCATCTGCTTCGGTCTCATCAGCATCCTGGTCTTCTGGCTCGGCATGATGCGGATCGCCGAGGATGCCGGTCTGCTCAAGGCGCTCGCGAAGCTGCTGCGGCCCGTCGTCCGCTTCCTGTTCCCGAGCGTACCGGCGGATCATCCGGCGATGGGCTACATTATGTCGAACATGAGCGCCAACCTGCTTGGCCTCGGCAATGCGGCGACGCCGATGGGAATCAAGGCGATGCAGGAGCTGCAGAAGCTGAACCCGAATCCTTCGGCCGCCACGCCCGCCATGTGTACGCTGCTGGCGTTGAATACGTCCAGCATCACGCTTATACCGACGACGCTGATTGCCATACGGATCAGCGCCCAGTCCGCCAATCCCGCGGAGATCGTCGGCACGACGCTGCTGGCGACGGCCGTGGCGACCGCGGCCGCCATCCTGGCGGACCGCTGGTACCGCTCGCGCCTGCCCGCCATGCCCGACCGGAAGGGGTGACGCTCGTTGTACGAATTCGTCTCGCTGCTGTCGGCTTGGTCGATTCCGGCGCTGCTCGTCTTTATCCCGCTTTACGCAGCTTCCCGCAGAGTACCTGTCTACGAATCGTTCGTAGAAGGCGCCAAGGACGGCTTCCAGACGGCGGTCTCCATTATCCCCCAGCTGGTTGGGATGATGGTGGCGATCACCGTCTTCCGGGCATCGGGCGCCATGGAGCTGCTAATCGGCCTGCTGCGGCCGCTGCTGGATCTCGTAGGCGTTCCCGGCGAAGTGCTGCCGCTCGCCTTTCTCCGGCCGCTTACAGGTTCGGGATCGCTCGCCTACACCGCCGACCTCATTCAGACTTATGGGCCCGATTCGATGATCGGCCGGATCGCCTCGACCATTCAGGGCAGCACCGATACGACGCTCTACGTCCTCACGGTTTACTTCGGCGCCGTCGGCATCCGCAAGGCCGGCTACGCGCTCAAGGTAGGGTTGTTCTCCGACATTATCGGCTTCGTCGCGTCGATCGTCATTTGTGCGCTTGTTTTCGGCGCTTGACGGGAGCGGGACATGCTGGTCGGCAACATGGGCCGACGCAACCGAATATACGACTGGAACTGGCTTTTCCCCCGCCGCCCGGACGCATCCGTCCGGGCGGCGGTTTGTCTGTTCAGTCGCCTGGAACGGCCGTTCGAGAGCCGTCGCTTGTGCTTTGTACCCGAGATGGGTATCATTAGCATGAGGTGAACCTAATACATGGAACGATTGCAGAAAATTCTGGCACAAGCGGGTGTCGCTTCCCGCAGAAAGAGCGAAGAGTATATTACGTCCGGACGAGTGGAAGTGAACGGGGTGACGGTCAAGGACCTCGGCGCCAAAGCGGATCCGGCGAATGACGAGATAAAGGTGGACGGGCGGGCCATCGGCCGCGAGGCGAAGGTCTATTTGCTGTTCCACAAGCCGAAGGGCGTCATCTCAAGCGTCAAGGATCCGAAAGGGCGCAAAGTGGTGACCGATTTTCTGAAGCAGGTAAAGGAGAGAGTCTACCCGGTCGGCCGGCTCGATTACGATACGGAAGGACTGCTGATTCTGACGAACGACGGAGAATTCGCGAACCTGCTCACCCACCCGAAGTACCATGTTCCGCGGACCTATCATGCCACGGTGAAGGGTGTGCCCCACGGCAGCGTGCTCGAGAGGCTGTCGTCCGGCATCGAGTTGGAAGACGGGATGACCGCTCCGGCGGAGGTCGACTATCACGACGTCAATCCGGAAAAGAACGAGACAGTCGTTTCCCTGACGATCTACGAAGGCCGCAACCGGCAGGTGCGCCGCATGATGGAGGCCGTCAAGTATCCGGTTACCCGGCTTAAGCGGATTCAGTTCGGCCCGCTCCATCTGTCGGGGCTGCCGCGAGGCAAATACCGGCCGCTGACGAAGCAGGAGATCAAGGAGCTGACCGACGCGGCCATGGAGACGAACCGGGAGACACACAATGTTCAAAATCCCCGATAAACCGCGCACGGTTCCTTCGTTATAATCAAAGTGACTGTGACGATTCTCATTAACCAGGCTAGAAGGTGATCCAGATGGGAAGAAATAGAAAGTGGATACAAATCTGCATTCTGCTCGCTGTTGTCATCCTCGGTGGCTGGACGATTGCTAGCAGCGTGCTCGACAAGACAGAGATTCCAAAGGTCGGCTCCAAAGCCCCGGAGTTTACTCTGACTGGTCTCGACGGCAAAACGCACCAGCTATCCGATTATAAAGGCAAGACGGTAGTCGTCAACTTCTGGGCGACGTACTGCCCGCCCTGCCGGGAGGAAATGCCGGATATCCAGAAGCAAGCGGCCAAGTGGGCGGACAAGGATGTGGTCGTTCTCGGCGTGAACGTGGCGGAGAGCAAGGTAACCGCCAAAAACTTCGTAGACCAGCTCGGCGTGACGTTCCCGATCCTGCTTGACAGCAAAGACAAAATCCGCCGCGAATACGGCGTCCTGAACTACCCGACAACCGTCTTCGTGAAGCCCGACGGCAAGATCGCCGTCATCAAGGAAGGGCTCATGGACGAAGCTTATCTGGACCGGACGATCGCTTCCGTCGCTGCGGCAGGCAACGGCAACAAGTAGCTTCGGAGGTGGCAAGACAATTGATTTTCGAGAACACGAAATGCGAGTGCGGCCACCAGAACCCGGTAGGAACCGTACTGTGCGAATCCTGCGGCAAGCCGCTGGAGAACACGGAATCGAGCGAACCGCTGGAGATGCGGTATGACGGAGCGGCGAGACGTTCGCAAAAGGCGAACCCGTCGCTTCTTGACAAGGTTTGGAACTTTTTCTCCTCTGTCAAGATTGCCGTCTACCTCATCTTCTTCACGCTGCTCGCCTCCAGTCTCGGCACCATCTTTCCGCAGGAATCGACTTTTTTGAACATGGACCCGTCTACCTTCTATAAGGCAGAATACGGGACACTGGGCGAAATCTATTACAAGCTGGGGCTGTCCCACACGTATGAATCGTGGTGGTTCATCCTGCTGCTGTTCATGATCGGCACCTCGCTGGTTATCTGCAGCCTGGACCGGGTGCTGCCTCTCTACAAGGCGCTGAGCAAGCAGCAGATCCGCAAGCATCTGAGCTTCATCAATCGGCAGCGGGCGGGTCTCATCCAGACGATGCCGTTCTCGGAGGAGGACGGTGAGGCGCAGGAATGGGTGAACAAGCTGGGCAAACAGCTGCGCAAGCAGCGGTTTCGCGTCCATACCGAGGGAGCAGCGCTGCTGGCGGAGAAGAACCGGTTCAGCCGCTGGGGTCCTTACATTCTACATATCGGACTGATCATCTTTCTGCTCGCGGTCGTCATGCGGAGCATTCCGGGTTGGCATATGGACAAGCATATGGGCTTCCTGGAAGGTGTTCCGGTCAAAATTCCGGATACGTCTTACTACTTGAAGAATGAGCAGTTTACGGTTGACTACTACAAGCCGGAGGAAATGTCCGAGGAATTCCGGGAGAAGAACCGTTCGGTCGCCAAGCTGTACGAAACTCAAGCGGTGCTGTACCGGTGCACCGACCGCTGCGACGACGACGATCCCGTTCTGGAGGAGGTCCACCGGCAAAAGATCGAGGTCAACAAGCCGCTTGATTACAAAGGGCTGCTCGCGTACCAGTTCGACTTTCAAGAAACGCCCACGATCCTGTCGATGGACCCGAAAGTACGTAACCTGAAGACCGGAGAGGCGTTCGGACCGATTCATCTGAATATGAACAATCCGGCGCAAAGCTACGACGCGGGTCCCTATCATCTGGAGCTGAAGGGCTACTTCAAAGACTTCGGAATGGACGACAAAGGACAGCCGATTACCCAGTCCAATTCGCCCAACGCTCCGGCCTTCATCTTTCAGGTCACCGGCCCCGATCTTCCTGCCCAAGGGAGCGTCTTTATGTATTTTCCCCGTCAGATCGACCAGCAGAACTTTCGCCAGGACGCGATCAACGGGGAACTCGCTAAGACGCTCGCCATCTCCGTCGATTCGATGGACGATGTTCAGATCGCCGCGTATACGAGCTATTTGAACATCCGCATGGACCGCGCGATGCCCTTTATCTGGGTCGGCTCCGCGATCGGGATGATCGGGCTTGTCATGACGTTCTATTGGCAGCATCGCCGGATTTGGCTGCGCCTCGACGGGCGCGAGCTGTCGCTCGGGGCTCATACCAACAAGAACTGGTACGGGCTGCGCCGAGAAATTGCGACGTCTCTGACCAAGATCGGGATGCCGATAGAACAGAAGGCATTAGATAAGGGAGGAACGAACGGATGAGCTTCATCGACAAGATCAGCTCGGCCAGCAGCAGCTACCTGTTGGTCGCATTCCTATTATACTGCCTCGCGTTCATCTTGTTTGTCGTCTCCATCACCGGCAAACGAATGGGAGGCAAATCGCCGGAGGCGGTGTCCCGCCGCTTTGGCTCGGCAGGTTTCATAATGACCGTCGTCGGCTTTGCGGCGCATCTGCTGTTCTTCTTTACGAGATGGTACGCCAGCGGGCATATCCCGACGAGCAACATGTACGAATTCATGACGTTTCTTGGCATGATGATCATTCTTGCTTTCATCATTGTCTACCTGATCTACCGGCTGCCGGTACTGGGCGTCTTCGCCCTACCTGTGGGCTTCATCGTGCTCGCCTACGCCTCGGTCTTCCCGAGCGAGATGCAGCCGCTCATTCCGGCACTGCAGAGCTATTGGCTCAAAATTCACGTGACGACGGCGGCTGCGGGAGAAGCGTTCTTTGGCGTCGGCTTCGCGGCCGGCCTGATGCACCTCGCGCGGACAATCCGCTACAAGGGAGACAATCCGTCTCCCGTCTGGGAGCGGCGCGCATTCGAATGGACGATCGTGTTCATCCTGCTGATCGTCGCATTCATCGGCTCCGTGTTCAGCTTCAACGCGGCGGGGTACAAAGCGACGTTCGTCAAGGAAGTGACCGTCTCGGATACGGCGGGCCAGCCTCAGGTGCTGAAGCAGGATGAGACCTACGTGCTGCCGCCGATCGTGCAGCCAAGCGGCTCCCAGATGGTCGAGATGAAGCCGTTCCTCGGCATGACGAAGCCGCTGTTCGAGGCTCCATCCTGGATGGAAGGCAAGAACGCCGGACGTCAGCTGAACACCGTGATTTGGTCGGTTATTTTCGGCGCCCTGCTGTACGGCATCCTGCGCCTCCTGGCCCGCAAGCCGCTCGGCGCGGTGCTGAACCCGGCGGTCCAGGGACTGGACCCCGAGGATCTCGACGAGGTGGGCTACCGGGCCATCGCCATCGGCTACCCGATCTTTACGCTCGGCGCGCTGATCTTCGCGATGATCTGGGCGCATGAAGCGTGGGGCCGGTTCTGGGGCTGGGACCCGAAGGAAGTTTGGGCGTTCATCACCTGGCTGTTCTATGCGGTTTACTTGCATTTGCGGCTGTCGAGAGGGTGGCAGGGCAAGAAGTCTTCCTGGCTGTCCGTAATCGGCTTTATCGTGGTTATGTTCACATTGATCGGTGTCAACCTTCTCATTGCGGGACTTCACTCGTACGCCGGTGTATAATGATGGAAGATAAGTAGCCGTCGGCTACATGGAGATTAGAGAGAGAAGGAGGGACTTCCAGTGACGGATACGAACGCACGCATTCTGGTTGTGGACGACGAAGAGCGGATTCGCCGCTTGCTCCGGATGTATCTGGAGAAAGAAGGGTACGAAATCGAGGAAGCGGAGAACGGGGAGATGGCGCTGCAAAAGGCGACAGCCCAGGACTTCGATCTCATTCTGCTGGATCTGATGCTGCCGGGCATGGACGGGATCGAGGTCTGCACGCGACTGCGCCAGTCCAAGGCAACCCCGGTCATCATGCTGACTGCCAAAGGGGAGGAAGCGAATCGGGTTCAGGGCTTTGAAGTCGGCGCCGACGACTATGTCGTCAAGCCGTTCAGCCCCCGCGAGGTGATCTATCGGGTGAAGGCCATCCTGCGGCGTTCGTCCGCAACGGCCTACCTGTCAAAGGAATCGAATTCGAGCAATAATATCGTATTCCCGCATTTGATCATCGAGCATGACGCGCACCGCGTGACTGCCGGCGGACAAGAGGTGACGCTGACGCCTAAGGAATACGAACTGCTGCATTACCTCGCCGTCTCGCCAGACAAGGTGTTCTCGCGTGAGGAGCTGCTCAAGGATGTTTGGAACTACGAGTTTTTTGGCGATTTGCGGACGGTGGATACGCACGTGAAGCGGCTTCGGGAAAAATTGAACAAGGTATCCGCGGAAGCGGCGTCCATGATCACAACGGTGTGGGGCGTCGGCTATAAGCTCGAGGTGCCCAAATAGTGTATATTTTTCGAACAGTTGTTGGCAAGCTTTGGATGACGATCATCGGTCTCGTGGCCGTCGTTTTGCTCATCCTTGGCTTGTTTCTTTTTCAATACATCGATACCAGCTTCCCGAACGCCAACAACCAGGCGCGGATTTTGAACCGCCTGGCCGACAAAGTCGCCGAAGAAGCCGTTCTTCATCTGAATGAAAAGCAGTATTTCGATTCGATTAAAGAAATTCTAGAGGCGCAGGACGCCGGCCTGCGCATCGTAACCAAGAACGAGTACGGCCAGGGGCTCCCGCTTTTCACAGACGGTCAACAGCAGATCAAGGTTGAGGATGTGCTGAACCAAGGCGAGATGAACCAGGCGTTCAGCGGCCAGCGGGTTAACGAGAAGTATGCCAAATCTCGGCTTTCCTGGTCGGTGGATTACCTGGTGCTGGCCGTGCCGCTGAGCGAACAGGGCAGGCAGGTCGACCATGTGCTCGTGCTGTACCAATCGATGAAGTCGGTGGAGGACACGCAGCTGTTCGTCAAGAAGCTGTTCGCCTCCGTCTCGATGATGGGCTTTCTGCTCACGACCTTCTTCGCGTTTTTCCTCATTACCCGAATAACCAGGCCGCTTATGGGGCTCAAGAAAGCGGCGGATTCCATCACGCAGGGGCAGTACGACCGCCGGGTGCCGGTCGTTACGTCGGACGAAATCGGCGAACTGACCCAGACGTTTAACCTGATGGCCGGGCAGCTTGAGCAGACGATCCACGATTTGAACAACGAGAAGCAGAATCTCGGAAGCGTGCTGCACAGCATGCACGACGCCGTCCTGTCCTTCGATACCGAAGGCTCGGTCATCTTCACCAACACGCATGGCGAGGAGCTGCTCGACAAGTGGAACGGCATCGAATGGGAGGACGGCAAGTCGCCGGCCGCCGCCGCTCCCGTCTCGCCGGGAACAGCACTCGGAGGCATTCCCGATCCGCTCGTGGAGCTGTATGAGCAGGTGCTGCGTGAGACGAGAGGGGCGAGCACGAGGATTCATGTGCAAAAAGACGTGTGGTCCGTCGTGATGGCTCCCCTCTGGGCAGGCGATCAGGTGCGGGGCGTCGTGGCCGTGCTCCGGGACGTCACTGAGGAGGTCAAGCTGGAGAAGATGCGCAAGGACTTCGTGGCGAACGTCTCGCATGAGCTGCGGACGCCTCTGTCCATGCTGCAGGGCTACAGCGAGGCACTGCTCGATGATATCGTCAGCTCGCCGGAAGAGCGGCAGGAGCTGGTGCAGGTCATCCACGACGAATCGCTTCGGATGGGCCGGCTCGTCAAGGATCTGCTCGATTTGGCCCGGATGGAAGCCGGCCACATGGAGATGACCTTCCGCGAGTTGGATCTCTCGTCCATGCTGAAGCGGGTCTTCCGGAAATTCTCGGTGCTGTGCAAGGACCGGGGGCTTGAGCTTGAGATGCAGCCATGCGGGGAGGACGTCGTGCTGCAAGCGGCTGACGAAGACCGGCTGGAGCAGGTGCTGACGAATTTGCTCGACAACGCCATCCGCCATACGTCGGCGGGAGGCAAGCTGTTCATCCGGTGCAGCATGGCCGAGGGAGCGAAGATCCCTTCCGTCAAGCTGGAGATTCAGGACCAGGGCGAGGGCATTCCGCCGGAGGCGCTGCCGTACATCTTCGAGCGGTTCTACAAGGCCGACAAAGCGAGGACAAGAGGGAACCAGACCGGAACCGGTCTCGGGCTTGCGATCGTCAAGAACATCATCGATGCCCATCATGGCTCGATTACCGCTCGAAGCGCGCTGGGCGAAGGAACGACTTTCACCATTTTGCTTCCGTTGTATGCTCCCAAGGCAGACGGGAACAAGCGCTAGTAGGGCAATGGAAAACGAACGGGCATACGGAACAGGCTTTCCCCGCTGCGGCGGAGGGAAGCCTGTTTGGCGTTTGCGGCACGTGACGTGCAAGGCGCAGCGAGGAGGGACGACACAGTCGGCGAACCGTGGAGGCTTCCGTCGGCTGCCGGGGCTGTCTGCGGAATCTCCCACGAAAAAAAGGGCCGTTCGTCGAACGGCCCTGTCAGGGTTTGCTGGCTAATCTTGTTGGTCGTGAAACATCCCGGCGTCCTAACAGAAGGAGAGAGGGCCACGATCACGATAGCCCATTCCTTAAACACCGAGCTTTCCCGCTCCTCCGGGAAACGTCTCACGGTTCGAATCCGTTAGGCGAGGGTAATCTGGCGGGCCTTCATGATCTCGGGCTGCGACGCCAGCTGGACAAGCACGTCGCCGGTAGCTTCCTTGTCGATGGCGAGCACCATGATCGCGGCGCCGCCCGCTTCGGTCCGGCCGACCTGCATGGATGCGATGTTGACGTCGTTCGTGCCGAGGAGCGTCCCGACACGGCCGATCATGCCCGGCTTGTCGTTATGCGAGATAAGAATCATGAAGCCTTCCGGCACGGCGTCGACCGTATACTGATCGATCTTGACGATCCGCTCTCCGTAGCCTTCGAGCAGCGTGCCTGCGATCGTGCGGGTTTCTTTGCTCGTCTGGAGTGTTACGGTAATGAGATCTTTGAAGCTCTCCGAAGTGGTCGTCTTCTGCACGACGATCTCGATGTCCCGCAGCTTGGCCATATGCATGGCGTTGACGATATTCACTTCGCTGCCGAGATGGTTGGACAAGAGACCCTTGACCAGGTACCGGTTGAGCGGATTCGTATCGATGTCACCCAATTCCCCGGAGTAGGAGATAGTCAGCTTTTTGGCCGGCCCTTCGGTAATCTGGCCGACGAAGCGGCCCAGCTTGTCGCCGAGCTTGAAGTAAGGCTGCAGCTTGCTCAGGACGACCGGCGGCACCGGCGGCATGTTGACGGCGTTTTTGAACGGCTCGTCGCGCAAAATGTGGATGAGCTCGGCGGAGACGTCGATTGCTACGTTTTCCTGGGCTTCGACGGTCGAGGCGCCAAGGTGCGGCGTGACGATGATTTTGGGATGGTTCAGGAACGGATGCTCCGGAGCCGGCGGTTCCTCGACGAATACGTCGAATGCGGCGCCCGCGACGATGCCTGCGTCGATCGCTTCGACCAGCGCCTGCTCGTTGATGATGCCTCCGCGGGCACAGTTGATGATCCGGATCCCGGGTCTCATCTTCTGGAATTGCGGGCGGTCGAGCAGGTTGCGCGTTTCGTTCGTGAGCGGCGTGTGGACGGTGATAAAATCAGCCTGCTCCGCGATCTCGTCCACGGTGCCGAGCTTAACGCCGAGTTTGGCGGCTCTTTCTTGGGTCAGGAACGGGTCGAAGCCGATGACTTCCATCCCGAACACTTTGGCCCGCTTCGCGACTTCGCTGCCGATCCGGCCCATACCGAGAATGCCAAGCACTTTGTTCCGGAGTTCTACGCCGACGAACGACTTGCGGTCCCACACGCCCGAGACGGTTTTCTTGTACGCCTGCGGAATCTGGCGGGCGACCGCCATCATCATGGCGAAGGTAAGCTCGCAAGTCGCGATCGTATTGCCGTCCGGCGCATTGATGACGACGATGCCGCGGTTTGTTGCCGCCTCGAGGTCGATGTTGTCCACTCCGACGCCCGCACGGCCGATCGCCTTGAGGCGGGTTCCCGCTTCCATGACGCGTGCTGTTACTTTCGTCTGGCTGCGCACGAGAAGAGCGTCGTACTCCCCGATCACGGCGACGAGCTCATCCTCGCTCAGTCCCGTTTGCTTGACTACCTCCACATCGGGAGCTTCCTGCAACTGCCGGATCCCCAGATCGCTGATCGGGTCCGAAACCAACACCTTGAACATGCTGACTAACCTCCTAGTATAATTGAGTGAACATGGCTCCGTGAGGCCGGGCGAAACCAAAAAAACTTTCGCCTGCCTTCATACGGAAACCGTATAAAGGGACGAAAGTTCAGTTCGCGGTACCACCCTTATTCGCCGCCGGCTTGCACCGGTCGACCTCTGCGGCCGAAGAATTCGGCCTGAAACGTAACGGGTTTCCTCCGGCTGCATCTACTGGCGAAGCGTTCAATGCAGCAACTCCGGAATGCTCCACATAAGGTTGCCGCCGGTTTGCACCTGCCACCGGCTCTCTGGAGACTCTCTTATGCTTGGTTCCATCATGGCTTTTGAAGCATATCGATTTTTTCATAATGTATCACGGGCATACGGGAGTGTCAATACAAAAATAAAGACAATAGGGACAAGCGGAAGGCGGTAAGAGAGAGGGAATGGCGGCGAACGGACTTGATGAACGCGGGCAGAACAGGTATTCTTGCTCATAGACAATAGAAGGAGCGGTGAGCGATGGAGTACGAATCGATAGACCCGGCCCGCTTTCTCGAGCTGCTGGAGAGCGGCAGCCTGAAGGAGGCCGTCGTGCTAGACGTCCGGGAGCCGATCGAATGGGACTATTACCATTTGGAGGAACCGACTCTGCTGCCGATGCAGCAGATTCCGGAGAAGCTGCAGGAGCTTCCGAGAGAAAAGCCGATTTATATCCTTTGTGCCCACGGCGTGCGCAGCGAAATGGTGAGTCGGTATTTGGCGGGGAACGGCTTCCCGGAAGTGGTGAACGTGGAAGGCGGGATGGCGGCGCTGGCCGCGCTGCGGGGCTTTGCTTACGATTGATCGGGGATCCGGCCGTCCGGCCATGCAAAAGAGCCGTCTGGACAGACGGCTCTTTGCGTGGGAGCATCAGGTCCGGCTTCTACAGCCGGGAGAATAGACTAGGAGGGAATCGGAATGAAGCGCTGGAAATTCCGTAAGCCGGAGCTGCGCCGTGTAGACGTGAGCGAGCTGGACGACAGGACGCTGCTGCTCAATGTTTACCTGACGCAGCTGCTCTGCCTGCTGCTGGGCGCCTCGCTGGTCGGCTGGAAACTTGGCTGGCCCTGGACGCTGTTCGGAGCAGGAGCATCACCCATAGCCGCGGTCGGCTGGGGAGCGGGATTCGCCCTGCTGGTCGTATCGACCGATCTGTTCGTGACCCGTCTCGTACCGGAGCACGTAACGGACGATGGAGGAGTGAACGAACGTTTGTTCGCGGACCTGCCGCTTTGGCACATTGCCCTCCTCTGCGCATTCGTATCCGTCTGCGAAGAACTGCTGTTCAGGGGCGGCGTGCAGGAGGCGCTCGGCTTCGGTCCATACTGGACAAGCATCCTGTTCGCCGTCATCCACGTCCGTTATTTGCAGCATTGGCTCATGACCGGCCTTGTCTTCGCGATCAGCTACGGCCTCGGCTGGCTGTATGCGGCGACCGGTACGCTTTGGACGCCGGTGATCGCTCATTTTCTCATCGACTTCATCCTGGGCTGCATCATCCGATTCGGACGCAAGGACAGCTAGACCATCAATCCCGGACAATCTGGACCAGACTGCCTCTACGGATGCTGTATGGAGGCGGGGTCCACGAATCCGTAGCCTTGCTCCTCCAGCCGGGTGAGAAGCGAATCGAGCGCTTCGGCGGTCCAGGGAAGCTCATGCATCAGGATGTTGCTGCCGGGATGCAGCTGGTCTAGCACATTTTGGATGACGAGCTGGGGCTTGTTTTTGGTGGAGGCGTCCCAATCGAGAGAGCCGTTCGACCAGTTCATGCGCAGAAGGCCGAGCTCCTCCGCCTTTTGACGGGCATACGCGTTGGAGCTGCCGAACGGGGGACGGAGGAAGACGGGCGCGTAGCCGACCACTTCCTTGACGATTGCCTGCACATCCTCCAGCTCCTTGTCGATTTCCGCGTTGGACTGTTTGGCGAGATCGTTATGGCTCCACGTATGGTTGCCGATCGTCTGGCCGCGGCGGTCAATCTCCTTGAGAAGCTCGGGATGCGCCTTCACCCGATTGCCGTTGACAAAAAAAATCGCCTTCGCCTTGTGCTTATCCAGCGCGTCGAGAATCGGCGTCAGCGTGGCAGTGTCCTTGGGGCCGTCGTCAAACGTCAGCAGCACGACCTTTTTGCTGGTTTCGGCCTCGAGCGGTACAAGGTCATAGGCATTGTTCATCTTGTATAAAGGGCGGACGCTTTGCTGTTCTCCGGCACCTGCGGTCGCCCCCGGATTCGCCGAGGTCGAGGGAGATGGGGAGGCGGATACGGCCGCAGACGGGGACGGGGAGGTGGAGGCTCCCGCCGGCGGAGGGGACGGAGTTGCGTCCGTCGTGGCCGGCCCGGCGGTTGTCCCGGCTCCGCCCGGCTGACAGGCCGCCAGAAGAGCGGTCATGACGGCCAGGGCGGCGATCGGCTTGAGCGAGCGGTTCATGACAACACCTTCCTTCTCGTTGGGATGAACTTCCTGTCCGTCCCATTGTAGCACTTTCGTAGCGGCGATCCCAACTTGCGTCCTTCCTGTTTTTTGCGCTCATACGCATGGCCTCCGGAAGCTACACTATTGCATGAAAGCCGAAACAGCACTAATCAGCCAAGGAGGGAAAAGCATGCGTTTGGGCACATTTCTTCTGGGGGGACTCGCAGGGGCGGCGGCCGTCGTCTATCTGAACCGGCGCGGCTCCATGCTTGCCGGACTCGCCAACTCGGAGGGTACGGCCGGACAGTTCCTGAACAAGGCGAAGCAGGCGGTTTCCAGCTTTCAAATGGGTGCCATGAGCAGCTCTTCCGGGAAGAGCGGGCACCAATCCCGTTCGGAGGCGAACGGCTCCAAGCACGAGAACGCCAGGCAGGCGGCTGGCCGGCAGGGTGGAAGCATGGAGCAGGTGGAGCACCTGATCGACGAGGATCCGCAGCTGAAAGCGACCGTGCAGGACATTCTCCAGCACAACCACAAGTCGGATTTCAGCCCGATCCACAAGTAAACGAACGGGCAGCACGAAACGAAATCTAGCGCCGGATCGGGAGGCGCTAGGTTTTCGTCTGCATCCGGACATCTTTTGTTTGTGGATTGGCAATAAAGTTTAAGAACATGCTATAATAGAGTAAGGATCCGCTTCACCAGAAATCCCTTGGGGACGGACGGTGAAACGCCTTTTCTTATCGGGCACCGACCCAGCACCAATTCCATTATGGTTCATATTCTGTTACTAACAGCAAGCATCCGGTCAAGCGGCCGGTCCCTGGTAACGGACGACCAGTTAAAGGGGGATCCCACATGAAGATTGAGCGATTAAGTTCGGATAAAATACGGATTTTCCTGACCTTTGACGATCTAACCGAGCGCGGGATCCAAAAAGACGATATGTGGCGCGAAATTCCCAAAGTCCACGAGCTGTTCAGCGAGATGATGGAGCAGGCTTACTCCGAGCTCGGCTTTGACGCCTCCGGTCCGCTTGCCGTGGAAGTATTCGCGCTTCCTGCACAGGGGATGGTCGTCATCGTTACCCGCGGGAAGATGAGTTCCGGTCAAACTGACGATCTCCTTGAGGATGATGAGGATGTCTATGAGATGGAAGTGACGCTCGAGCAGTGCGAGACGATCACCTATATGTTCGCCGATTTCGAAGACCTGCTGCGGATGGCCAAAGTTCTGCTCCCTCTGGTGGAGGACGGAGGCACGCTGTATTCGTACAAAGGCAAGTACGTGCTGCAGATCGACCCGGCCTGGCTGGAGGATCGGGAGAGCGCGTATCAAGCCGTCATCGCGGTATTGTCCGAATTTGGGGAAGCCACTTCGGTTACTCAAGCCGTACTCGAGGAGTACGGGAAGGTCATTATCCGGACGGATGCCGTCCAGCAATTGTGCACTCATTTTCATTGAATAGCGAGCCGTTTACGGGCGCCCCTGGCAAGGGGCGTCTTCTTTTGTAAGCTGACACGAAAAGTTAGCGCCGACAAGTTTTTGCCATGTCAATAACGGTTAAAAAGTGGTATTCTAATACTTGATGCTGTCAAGACTGGCGCTGTTAAGGGAAGCGCCGAGAACGAACATAACCGATCGATCGGAGAGGAAATTCATGACTACGGAAAATCTAAACGTTCTCACATCGACTCAGGTAGTGATTAAAGAGGCATTGACCAAATTAGGCTACCCGGATGAAATGTACGACCTGCTCAAAGAGCCTCTCCGGATGCTATCTGTCCGGATTCCGGTTAAAATGGACGATGGAAAAATAAAAGTGTTCACGGGCTATCGCGCCCAGCATAACGATGCCGTAGGTCCGACGAAGGGCGGGGTGCGTTTCCACCCCGACGTAAACGAGGACGAAGTCAAGGCGCTCTCCATCTGGATGAGCCTCAAGTGCGGCATTGTCAACCTGCCGTACGGCGGCGGCAAGGGCGGCGTCATCTGCGACCCGCGGACGATGTCGTTCGGCGAGCTCGAGCGGCTCAGCCGCGGCTATGTCCGCGGGATCAGCCAGATCGTCGGCCCGACCAAGGATATCCCGGCTCCGGACGTCATGACCAACTCGCAGATCATGGCCTGGATGATGGACGAATACAGCCGGATCCGGGAATTCGACGCGCCCGGCTTCATCACCGGCAAGCCGATCGTCCTTGGCGGTTCGCAAGGACGCGAGACGGCAACGGCCAAAGGCGTGACGATTATGATCGATCAAGCGCTGAAGAAGCGCGGCATCGCCGTCAAGGACGCCAAGGTGGCGATCCAGGGCTTCGGCAACGCGGGCAGCTACCTCGCCAAGATGATGCACGAAGCGGGCGCCAAGGTCGTCGGGATCTCGGACGTGCACGGCGCGCTGTACGACGAGAATGGACTCGATATCGAATATTTGCTGGACCGCCGGGATTCGTTCGGGACGGTGACCAAGCTGTTCAAGAATACGATCTCGAACAAGGAGCTGCTCGAGCAGCCCTGCGACATCTTGGTTCCGGCTGCGATTGAGAACCAAATTACGCAGGACAACGCGGACCGCATCCAAGCCGGCATCGTGGTAGAGGCGGCGAACGGGCCGACCACGCTGGAGGCGACCAAAATTCTGACCGAGCGCGGCATTCTGCTCGTGCCCGACGTGCTTGCAAGTGCAGGCGGCGTGGTCGTTTCGTACTTTGAATGGGTACAGAACAACCAGGGCTACTACTGGACCGAGGAAGAGGTGCATGCGAAGCTACAGGATGTCATGATCCAGGGCTTCGAGAACGTCTACTCGCTCCATCAGACGAGGAACGTCGACATGCGGCTCGCGGCCTACATGGTCGGGGTTCGCAAAATGGCGGAAGCCGCACGGTTCCGGGGCTGGATATAATGACATGGCTTTCTCTGCTGGCCGCGGCGGTAGCGCCGGGGCTGGCACTTCTTTCTTATTTCTATTTGAAGGACCGCTACGAAACGGAGCCTATTCATATGGTGCTACGCCTTTTCCTGTTCGGGGTGCTGCTCGTCTTCCCGATTATGATGGTGCAGCGGGCGCTTGTCCTTGCCTTCGGCGAGAATCCGTACGTGTTCTCGTTCGTTTACTCCGGGGGGATCGAGGAGCTGTTCAAGTGGCTCATCCTTTACCTGGTCATCTATAAGCACCTGGCGTTCGACGAGCCGTACGACGGCATCGTCTATGCGGTGGCAGTCTCGCTCGGGTTTGCGACGATGGAGAACGTGTTCTACGTCTTCCTTAATTATTCGTCGTTCCTCGACCTGATGGTGCGCGCGCTGATGCCCGTATCGGGACATGCGTTATTCGGCGTGGCGATGGGATACTATATGGGCAGCGCCAAGTTCCATCCCGCTCGCAAAAATATCTTCCTGCTCGCTTCGATTGCCACGCCGATCCTGTACCACGGGGTCTTCGACCTGATCCTGATCAAGGCCGAGACGTATTGGCTCTACTGGATGCTGCCGCTCATGCTGTTCCTGTGGGGGCGCAGCCTATGGAAGGTGCAGCACGCCAACGACAGGTCCCCGCTGCGAGGCCTCATGCTCGACGAACGGGCATGACCGGCCCGGGAGCTTGACCGAGCCGGCGGTTTGAAACGGCGTCTATCGGGCCATACTAAAGACCAATGCTTGTTATAGAAGCGGAGGCATCGAAATGGCGGACGACCGAGTGAAGGTGAGCATTGTCTGCATGCGCTGCGGCGAGCGATTCGTTCTGAAGGGCAGCCGTCAGAAGGGAAAGATCGACACCGGCTTCAAGCGCTGCTTGTGCGACAACGAGAAGGAATTCGATATCGACGTGATGGATAGCTAGCGGAATGGCCGGCTTCCAGTCGAACAAAAGCCTCGTCCTGCAGGACGAGGCTTTTGTTCGTGTAGATTGGCGGACGAACCGCGGGGGCGGAAGGAAGCGGCGGGAATGCATAATCTTTTCGCCAATAACGAAAGCTATCTCCAACTTATGAAGTAAGAGGGGGAGTAAGCTTATGTACGCTCGAGTTAGCGCCATTCTGCTGCCAATCGCCCTGGTCGGGCTGATTGGCGCCGGTGTCTGGGGATACCAGGAAAACCGGGAGAAAAATGCGGTCCTTATTAAAGCGGAAAACCAATACCAGCGGGCTTTCCACGATCTGTCCTTCCATCTGGACAAGCTGCATACCGAACTTGGCAACACGCTGGCCGTCAATTCGGCGTCCCAGGATAGCTACCGGAAAGGACTCGTCAATGTCTGGCGGATTACAAGCGAGGCACAAAACGAGATCAACCAGCTGCCGCTCACGCTGCTGCCTTTCAACAAGACGGAAGAATTCCTGGATAATATGGCGAAGTTCAGCTACCGAACCGCGGTGCGCGATCTGGGCAAGAATCCGCTCTCCCAAGACGAAGTGAAGACGCTCACCACGCTCTACGAGCGGTCCAAGGAAATTACGGGCGAGATGCGGGGCGTTCAGAACAAGATCATCGCGAACAATTTGCGCTGGATGGACGTCGAAGTTGCCATGGCCCAGGAGAACAAAACGCAGGACAATACCATCATCGACGGCTTCACGACGGTCAACCGCAAGGTAAGCGAATATTCGGAGGTCGATTGGGGGCCGTCCATGGCGACGGTGAACCAGAACAAGACGTTCAGCGCACTGGCTGGAACCGACGCGAGTCCGGATCAGGTGAAGAAGCAGGCGGCGTCGTTTCTCAAGATGGACGCGAACCAGCTAAAGGTCGTCGAGAACGGAGCCGGGACGGAAGCGAACACGTACAGCGTGACGGGCAAACGGCCTGACGGCCAGGAGGTTCACGTCGACTATACGAAGAAGGGCGGCCAGCTGATCTGGTATATGGCGCCGCGGACAGCCAAGGAGAAGAAGCTCGACGTCCGGGCCGCGCGGGACAAGGCGATGGAGTTTTTGGACCAGCACGGCTTCGGTACGATGGAGCCGGTGGCGCTGGACGAGTACGCCAACGTAGCCACCATCACCTTTGCGAACAAGAAGGACGGTGTTATCGTCTATCCGGAGAAGATGGTCGTCGAGGTAGCGATGGACAACGGCGATGTCACCTCGTTCAACTCCACAGATTATATCTTTGAGCACAACAAGGACCGCAAGTTCTCCGCGCCGGCGGTATCGGAGGAGAAGGCGCGCAAGTCGCTCAATCCGAACTTCAAGGTGGAGCGGCACCAGCTGGCGCTGATCAAGGGAGATATGGACCAGGAGGTGCTCTGCCGCGAGTTTATGGGTCGGATCAACGGAGGCCTGTACAAGATCTATCTCAACGCGGAGAACGGTACGGAAGAAAAAATTGAGAATGTTCGGCAGCAGGATGTGCAGGCGGCACGCTAGCATGGTTCCCAGAGAAGAAGCTTCGGCTTCTTCTCTTTTTTACGAAAGCATTTCTTTCCAGGCCGCCGGGGCGGGTGTATAATGAAGCGTACACTTTGCGGGAGGTGCGGCTCCTTTGCTGCCGAAGGTCAATCAAGTTCTCTACTACCAAGTTCAGTCCATAGATGATGAAGAAGCCAGGATGGAGTTCAAGTCCCGGATCGCCGATATGAGCAGCGATATGATTCATATGGAAATTCCCATCAACGAAAAGTCAGGCCGGCTCAAAAAATTGTTCCCGGGGGACGAGCTGTCGGTTTATTTCATTACCGAGGGCGGAATCAAGCATTACTTCCAGACGTCCGTGACCGGCTTCAAGGAAGACGTGGTCCGGCTTGTCACGATCCGCATGCCGAAGCCCGACTCGATCAGCAAGATTCAGCGGCGCAGCTTCCTCCGCGTGCCGGCCGACTTGGAGCTGTCGGTCCGGACGGAGGGCCATCCCTTGTTCCTGGCTGCTACGGAGGACGTGAGCGGAGGGGGGATCTCGTTTCTCTGCCCCCAAAACGCGAATCTCAAGGAGGGGGCGCGGATCAGCTGCTGGCTGCTCCTGCAATTTCGTGGAAACAAGCCCGATCATGTGCAGTTCGAAGGCGAAATCGTCCGCATTCATACGCTGGAGACCGGCAGAAAGATTGCCATGGTCAAGTTTATCGAGATCACCGAGCGGGACCGCCAGACGCTTATCCGGTTCTGCTTCGAACGGCAGCTCGAGTTTCGCAAGCAATAATCAAGGCCCTGCCCTGCCTGCGGCAGGCCTTGTTCCTTTTTGCAATGGAGGGGCCCCATGTGGTATACTTTTGGACGATAGCAGGCAAAATCGCCTGTTTTTTTATTCAGCCGGTTGTCAGCAGATTCAGGTAGGAGGCACGTTCTTTGGAAAGATTCAATGTTGCTCTTGATGGGCCGGCGGGAGCCGGTAAGAGCACGGTAGCCCGTCTCGTGGCGGGGGAGCTCGGCTTTGTCTACGTGGATACCGGTGCGATGTACCGCGCCGTCACGTGGAAGGCGATCCAAAGCGGCATCGCTCCCGACCAGGAGGACCAGGTGGCCGAGATGGCCAGGCTCATGCGTCTCGAATTGACGCCGGGGGAGGACGGCCAGCAGGTCATCGTCGACGGCGTTAACGTCACCCGGGAGATCCGGTCTCCCGAGATCAACCGATCCGTATCCCTGTACGCCCAGATTCCGGAGGTGCGCCGGCTTTTGGCGGACAAGCAGAAGCAGATGGCGGCCCGTAAGGGAGTCGTCATGGATGGACGGGACATCGGCACACAAGTTTTGCCCGATGCGGAGGTCAAGGTGTTTCTAACCGCCAGCCCGCGGGTAAGAGCGGAACGTAGGCACAAAGAGATGGATCCGCCATCCGTCACGGTGGAGGAGCTCGAACGGGAGATCGCCGCTAGAGACGAACTCGACCGGACGCGCAAAACCTCGCCGCTCATGCAAGCGGAGGACGCGGTATTGCTGGACAGCTCCGATTTGAATCTGGGTGAGGTTGTTCAGCGAGTGCTGGAGATTTGCCGCAGCCGGGTAAGCGGAGGGAAGAGCCTATGATCTACAGGATCGTCCGTTTTATCTTGCGCGTGTACTTCGGTCTGCTGTACCGCTTGGAAGTCAAGGGTTTGGAGAACATCCCGGCCGACGGCCCCGTCATTTTATGTGCGAATCATATCAGCCTGAAGGATCCGCCCGTTGTCGGTATACCGCTCGACCGGAAGGTGCATTATATGGCCAAGGAAGAGCTGTTCCGCATTCCCGGCTTCGGCTGGCTCATCAAACAGCTCGGCGCCTTCCCCGTCAAGCGCGGCGGCGTTAGCAAAGAATCCATCCGCAATGCGATTGGACTGCTGAAAAACAACCACGTGATGGGCATCTTTCCGGAGGGAACCCGTAAAAATCCCGGCGGAATGGGGAAGAAGGGCGCATCCATGCTGGCCCTCAAATCCAACGCTACCGTCATTCCGGTGGCGGTCGTCGGGGACTACACCCTGTTCCGCAAGATGAGGGTATACTACGGAAAGCCGATTGATCTTAGCCCTTATAAGGAAGGCGGCTCCGATCAATTGGAGGCGGCAACCGAAGCCATCATGCAGACGATTCGAGCGATGGTCGCGGAACATAAAAACGACCGGAAAAATTGATTGATCTGCATGGACATGGTATCTTGGAATTATAAAGTTGTGCTTACCATGCCGATTATGCCCATCCTTACATAAATGGGTTGGTAAACGAGGAGGTTATTGACAATGTCTGAAGAGTCCAAAATGCAAGAAACCACTCCTGAAACGGAGATCAATGCCGCAGGTGCGGAGTCCGCTGAGCAAGCGGATTACGCGAACGTAACGGCTCTTAAAAAGGGCGACACCGTGAAAGGCAAGATTGTCAAGGTCGACAACGACCAGGCTTTCGTGGATGTCAGCTACAAATACGACGGGATCATCCCGCTGCGCGAGCTGTCTTCCGTCGCCATCAACAATGCGTCGGACATCGTTGAGGTTGGCCAGGAAATCGAGCTGAAGGTTGTCACCATTGACGACGAGAAAGAAAAGCTCGTTCTGTCCAAGCGCGCGATCGACAGCGAGAACGCATGGGACGATCTGCAAAGCAAGATGGACAACAACGAAACGATCGAAGCTAAGGTAGCCGACGTCGTCAAAGGCGGTCTTGTCGTTGACGTGGGTCTGCGCGGCTTCATTCCGGCTTCCATGGTGGAGCGTCATTTCGTTGAGGACTTCAGCGACTACAAAGGACGTACGCTGCGCCTGAAGGTGAAGGAGCTCGACCGCGAGAAGAACAAGGTCATCCTCTCCCAGAAGGACGTACTGGACGAAGATTACGAAGCGAACAAGAAGGATATCATGAACAAGCTTGAGATCGGACAGGTGATCGAGGGTACCGTTCAGCGCCTGACTCCGTTCGGCGCATTCGTTGATATCGGCGGCATCGATGGCCTCGTGCACATCTCCGAGATGGCTTGGCATCATGTCGAGCAAGCTTCCGAAGTCGTCAAGGAAGGCGACCAGGTGAAGGTGAAGGTGCTGAAGCTCGATCCGGAGAACGAACGCATCAGCCTCAGCATCAAGGCCGCTCAGCCAGGTCCGTGGGAGCAGCTGGGCGACAAGTTCGAGATCGGAGCTATCGTACCGGGTACCGTGAAGCGTCTCGTTAGCTTCGGCGCATTCGTGGAGATCGCCCCTGGCGTAGAAGGTCTGGTTCATATTTCCCAGATCGCTCATCGTCATATCGGCACTCCGCATGAAGTGCTGGAAGAAGGCCAGGAAGTCAACGTGAAGATTCTCGACCTGAACCCGGCTGAGAAGCGCGTCAGCCTGAGCATCAAGGAAACCGAAGATGCTCCTGCCGCACCGGCCCGTCCGGAGAGAACTTCCCGCCGTGAGAAGGACAACAACCACGGCGACTATGTGGCCCAGCCGAACCAGAAGCTCAGCCAGACGCTTGGCGAGCTGTTCGGCGACAAGCTGAGCAAATTCAAGTAAGACCTTAGCGTAACAAGCGGATTCCTCCGGGAATCCGCTTTTTTTGTTGGCATGCCGGTCGGCAGGAGGAGGCAGAGCAGGCAGATTCGCATGAGACGGAGCGATGCGATCCATACTAACCGGGAACGAATGCCAGGGCAGGTGGGGAGGAAGCATGAACGCAGGATACGCATCAATCGTCGTCATGGGCATGACGCTCATTCTACTGGCCAGTGGGTGGAAGCCGCTCTTGTTCGGATCTATATCCGGACGAGGCCTTGTGGCGTTCGCGACCGGATGGATAGCACTCTCTTTCGTCCAAGTACCGATCGGAGGGTGGCCGGTGAATGGTACCCTGCTGCTGCTGGCGGGCATCTCGGTCTGGGCGGCAGCCAGGCAGAGGAAGCCGATGGACGGCGCCCAGCTGCTCGCAAGCGGGGTCATGGTCGGCCTGTTTGGCTTTCTCGTCCACTCGCTTGCCGAAGGAGCGCCGATGCTCCTGCCGAGCCCAGACGGATTTTTGACGTGCTGGCTGGCGCTTCTGATCTTCTGTCTGTACCGAAAGCCGCTCCCGCAGATCGGCGTCCTGTCGCTCGCGGTTCTGACGGAAGCCCTTCTCCATCAATACGCGAATTCGGGAGCAGCCGCGCTCGGCTACGGCGTGTGGCAGGACCGCTGGTGGGTGTATCTCGTCGTGACACGGCTGACTACGATTCTGCTGGCCGCTGCGGCGCGAATGGTCCGAGACAAAGCCGGCCGACTGGCGGCCAGGCGCAAGAAAGCGAGGGACTAGGATGCAAGCGCTGCTGAATCACCCCTATACCGTAGGCGTCGGAATCGGCGTCCTGTTCGGGTTCTTGTCGCGGCTCGTCATGCTGCAGACCGATTACCGCCAATACCCGACTTACCCGCACGGGCGGATCATTCATCTCTCGCTTGGCGTCATCGCAGCCGGCCTGGGAGCACTCGTCGTCCCGTCCATTCTTGAGAAGCAGTACACGGCCGTCACGTTCCTCTCGCTTGCGGCCCAGCAGTTCCGCGATGTCCGAAGCATGGAACGGGAGACGCTCACGAAACTGGATACCAAGGAGCTTGTCCCCCGCGGCGTCTCCTATATCGAAGGAATCGCCATGGTGTTCGAGGGGCGCAATTACCTATCGATCCTAACGGCGTGTCTAACGACGATGTTCTGTGTTCTGTTTGCCTGGTATTGGGGAGCGTTGGTCGGCATCATTGCCGTACTAGTCAGCTGGCACTTCAAATCCGGCAAATCGCTCGGTGGCATCGCCGACATCCGGCCGGCAGAAGTAAGAATGGAAGGGGCCGACCTGTATGTCGGCGATATCTACATCATGAACATCGGCCTCCAAAGCAGTCGGGACATTATCCGGGAACGGGGGCTGGGGCTGGTGGCCACTCCCAAGAATGCGAACTGCCGGGCTACGCTCGCGAACCCGGGGCAGCGGCAGGCAATGCTGCACGACATGTCCGTTATTCTCGGCATCTACCGGGACGAAGGGGAGCCCTCGCTCACGCCGCTCGCCAAGCTCGATCTGAAGGACGGCCGGCTCGGCGTCTTTCTCCTGCCGCTGAACCAGGATCCGGATTTCGCCTGCCAGGTGTTCCGGCGAGTTCCCCTGCTGGAGAATGCGGTCAAGCTGCCCTCGGAAGCACCAGGCAGATAACGGGAGGAAGCGGCTGCAGGAACGATAGCGAAGGGAGGGAGTTAGCATGGGAGATTTGCGGGTGATGGCGGTCGTCACGACCTCGGGCAAGCACGTCGGCGGCGGCGTTCCCGTCTTCGTCGCGGACGGGGAAGAAGAGAAGGAGACGCTCTCGTTTCGGCTGGAAAAGATTCTGGATGCGATGGCCCACGATTTGGGCAATGGGACGATGATCCTCGTCAAGCACTGACCGGAGTGGAGGGAAGGGGCTTCCTGTGAAAGCAGACCACCCGCTCTCCTTCTTCACTTCTGCCGGTTATTTTGCTATGATGAAGCATGGACTGAATTGGCAAAGAATCGTACGTACAGGGAGTGGATGGAATGGCAAGACCCGTCATTGCCATCGTTGGCCGCCCGAATGTCGGCAAGTCGACTATCTTCAACCGACTGATCGGGGACAGGCTGGCCATCGTGGAAGACAAACCAGGCATAACTAGAGATCGATTGTACGGGACCGGTGAATGGTTGAACCGCACGTATAGTGTGATTGATACGGGAGGCATCGAGATAGACGGAGAAGACGTCATTCTCCGTTCCGTCCGCGTCCAGGCGGAGCTCGCGATCGAGGAAGCGGACGTCATCATCTTCATGGTAGACGCCAAGGCAGGCATTACGCCGGCCGACGAGGAGATCGCTAGCATTCTCTTCAAATCGGGCAAACCCATCGTTCTGGCGGTGAACAAAGTGGACAACCTGAAGAGGCAGGAGGACTTGTATGAGTTCTACAGCCTCGGCATCGGGGAGCCGATCGCCGTCTCCGGCGCGCACGGCATCGGGATCGGCGACATGCTCGAAGCCGCAGCCGAGCACTTCCCCGAGGAGGGGGAGGACGAGTACGGCGAGGATGTCATCAAGGTGGCGCTGATCGGCCGGCCGAACGTGGGCAAATCGTCGCTCGTCAACGCGATTCTGGGAGAAGAGCGCGTCATCGTCAGCGATGTCGCGGGCACGACCCGGGATGCGATCGATACCCCGTTCGAGCGCGACGGGCAGAAGTATGTGCTCATTGACACCGCCGGCATGCGCAAGCGCGGCAAGGTCTACGAGACGACCGAGAAGTATAGCGTCATGCGGGCGATGAAGGCGATCGAGCGCGCGGACGTCGTCTTGATCGTCATTAATGGAGAAGAAGGGATCATTGAGCAGGATAAGCATATCGCCGGCTTCGCACACGAAGCGGGCAAGGCGAGCCTGTTCGTCGTGAACAAATGGGACGTAGTCGAGAAAGACGACAAGACCATGCACCAGTTCACGCAGAAGATCCGCGACCATTTCCTCTTCATGACCTACGCGCCGGTCGTCTTCGTATCGGCCAAGACGAAGCAGCGGCTGCAGAAGCTGCTGCCGGTTGTCGATCAGGTGGCCGAGAATCATGCGCTGCGCGTAACCACCTCGATTTTGAACGACCTGATCGCCGACGCCGTGGCCGTCAACCCGCCGCCGACGGACAAAGGCAGACGGCTGCGCATCAATTATGCTACGCAGGTAGCCGTCAAGCCCCCGACCTTCGTTCTGTTCGTGAACGACCCGGAGATGATGCATTTCTCTTACGAGCGCTATCTGGAGAACAAAATCCGCGGCGCATTCGATTTCGAAGGGACGCCGCTGCGTTTGTTTACCCGTAGAAAAGCGGCGGAGGACTAAGGGGGAACGGACGGATGGCTTTTGTCGTCATTGTGGTCAGTTATTTGTTAGGCTCCATCAGCTTCAGCTTTCTGGCAGGCAAGCTGCTCAAGGGGATCGACATTCGCAAGCACGGCAGCGGGAATGCAGGAGCGACCAACACGCTTCGCATTCTCGGGAAGGGACCGGCGATCGCCGTTCTCGCACTCGATGTGATGAAAGGAATCGCGGCCGTCTGGCTCGGCCGCTGGGTCGGCGGCGACAATCTTTGGATTCCGATTCTGTGCGGACTTGCCGTCATTATCGGACACAACTGGCCGGTGTTCTTTGGGTTTAAGGGGGGCAAGGGAATCGCGACTGCCATTGGCGTAACCGCGACCCTCTGCTTCCTGCCCGCTCTGTTCGCCGGCATCATCGCTATCGGCTCGATTGTCCTGACCCGCTACGTCTCGCTGGGGTCGCTTCTGTTTACCGCCCTTTTGCCTATTTTTATAGCATTCATGGGGTGGCCCTGGCAGCTGCTTATTGCGACGCTCATTATCGCGGTGTTTTCTTTTGTGAGGCACCGTTCGAATATCGTGAAGCTGTTTAACCGGACCGAAAGCAAGCTCGGCAAAAAGGGCTGATCGGCTCCACGACTTGCAGGGAAGGAGTGTGCAGGAATGAACAAACGCCATACCGCCGTTTTGGTGGCCGGCAGCTGGGGGACTGCCCTCGCTTCCGTGCTGGCCGATAACGGACAAGACGTCATCTTGTGGTCCCGGAACGCCGAGCAGGTGGAGGAGATCAACAGGCTGCATACGAACAGCCGATTTTTGCCGGACGCGGTGCTACCCGAGAGAATCCGTGCCACGACTTCGTTGGAGGAAGCCGTCAAAGGCGCGGACGCCGTCCTGATCGCCTCTCCGAGCAAGGGCATGCGAGAGGTGGCGGGCCGCATTCAGCCATACCTCTCTCCGGACGCCCTGCTGCTGCATGCGGCCAAAGGCTTCGAGGCCGATACACTGAAGCGGATGACGACGGTTATTGCCGAAGAGCTGCCCGCCTACGATTCGGAGCGAATAGTCGTCATCTCGGGACCGAGCCATGCGGAGGAGGTCGTCCGCCGCATTCCGACGACCATCGTCGTGGCAGCCGTTAAGCGTTCTGCGGCCGATCGAGCCCAAGACCTGCTGAACAACAGCTCGCTGCGCGTGTACACGAATCCCGACGTCCTGGGAGTGGAGCTCGGAGGAGCGCTTAAGAATATTATCGCTCTTGGTGCCGGCCTGTCCGATGGGCTGGGCTATGGCGACAACGCCAAGGCCGCACTCATGACGCGTGGACTCGCCGAGATCTCCCGGCTCGGTGCGGCTATGGGGGCCAATCCGCTTACTTTCTCCGGCCTCGCAGGCGTCGGCGACCTGATTGTCACCTGCACGAGCCGCCACAGCCGCAATTGGCGGGCCGGGCATATGATCGGCCAGGGCCATTCGCTGGAGGAGACGCTTGCCGTTATGGGTATGGTGGTGGAAGGCGTCAAAACCACCAAAGCGGCGCGGGACCTTGCGCACCGGCACGGCGTCGAGATGCCGATTACCGAGGCGCTGTACCGCGTCTTATTCGAGGAGATGGACCCGAAGAGCGCCGTCGAAGAGCTGATGGATCGGCTGCCGAAGCACGAGGCGGAGGAAGCCGCTCGCGCAGCGGTAGAGGCCTGGCCCGAATAGCCCACACCCCGATTACGCCCCGCTCATACTATACTTTATGGCAGCGCAATAGCCGTAAAGGGAGGTAAGCAGATGAGCGGAAAGCAAATGCCAAAGGACGTTCTGAACCTAGTCAAGAGCAAAACCGGCAAGAACGTCACCGAGAAGGACATTAACAAGCTGGCCGGAACGGTGAAGCCCTCCACGCTGCAGAGCGAAGAACAGCTGAGGCAGCTGATCCGGCAGGTCTCCGCTTTGGTTAATATCAAGGTGGAGGAGTCCACGGTGAACGAAATCATCCGGGCTGTCAAATCCAGCCAGATCAATGCGGGCAACCTGGAGCAGCTGATGAAAATGATGACGAAGAAGTAACGGACGGGAGCCTGCCGAGCAGGCTCCTTTTTTTGCGTCAATAAGCGGGAGAACACCGGTGAAAGAACGCCGTGTGGCGGGCTTGTCTCAGCCGCGTTCGGCGTCCGGGCAGCCGCTGTTCGTTTGCTGGAGCGAAGTTTCACAAAAGCGAGCTTGAATGGTATACTGGGTTGGACATTATCGTGGAGTAAGGAAGGGGTACCAGAAGTGAGCAGCCTTGATAAAATGTGGGCATCGTTCATCGCGATCGGCTTGATGGTAGTGGCTTCGCTCCTCATCTCGTTCGCACGGACGCGCAAAAACGGCTGGGTGCGGTCGATTCTCTCGTTGATCGCGTTCCTGATGTTCTTGCCGATTCTGCTGTATATGCTCGTATCCATCATGTAACCGCATCATCGATAGAACGGGGGAGAAACAGGTTGACGATAGAGTTAAAGGGACGCCGGGTGACCAAGGAAGTCGAGCCGGAGACGGGGATGACGATCTTGGAGCTGGCTCTTAAGCATGACGTGGATTGGGGATTTTCGTGCTCGCGCGGAACCTGCGCGCGCTGCCGCTGCTTGGTGGAGGAGGGGGCGGAGTTTCTATCCGAGCCGAACGACCGGGAATGGGACCGGCTGGACGAAGAGGAACTGGAAGAGGGCTTCCGGCTCGGGTGCCAGACGGCCGTGATCGGGATGGGTCCGGTGAAAGTAAGGAACAAGCCGTATTTTTAACCGAGCGATGCGAGAAAGAGGAGGAGACGGAATGGAGGATGCCATACGCAAGGCACTGGCAAGCGTGGCGGACCGGCTCGAGGGGGCGGACGCCGTCTGGATGGTGGGAGGCAGCTGCGGACTGCTGCTGCAGGACGTGCAGCTGGACAGGCCTCCCCGCGATCTGGATCTGTACGCCGACCAAGCCGGCGCCAAGCTCGTCTACGAAGCTCTCGCCGCTGACGCGACGGACAAGCCCGCCTACAGCGAAACGCCAATCTATGCTTCGGAGCTCGTCCATTTTGCTATCGAAGGCATGGCGGTGGAGCTGGTGGGCGGCTTCCGCGTCATGGCGAGGGACTGCCGCTATGAGGTCAGCATGAACCGGCTGCTGCCGTATGCGAGCAGCTGGACCGGCCTCAGCCGGCCGATCCTACTGATGCCGCTTGCTCATGAGCTGGTCTTCAACTGGCTGCGGGAGCGGCCCGATCGCTATGAGCGGATTGCCGAGACGATGAAGCGGCAGGGAGACGAGCAGACAGCCGCACTGAGCGCGCTCCTGGATGCCGGCTCCTTTCCGCCTGAAGCCCGCGCTGAACTGCTCGGCCTGCTGGAGTCGCCGGGCGGGTCCGGCCGATAGGAGGGGACGCCATGCCGCAGGTTCACTTTATGCCGGATGACAAGCGCATCGACGTCCGGCCCGGGACGACGCTGCTCGACGCGGGGCGAAAGGCCGGCGTGCCCATCCGCACCCGCTGCGGCGGCCGGGCAGCCTGTCTCATGTGCAAGGTGCGGGTGCCGGGCGGCGAGGGAGTGACCCCGCTGGCACGCAACGAAAAGCTGAAGCTCGGCTCGCTGACGGACGAAGGCTACCGGCTGGCCTGCCAAGCGCGGGTTGCCGGCGCCGCGGTCGTCCAGGTCCCGGAGGATCCGCTCAAGGCGGCGGTTCGAGCGCAACTGCAAAAGCAGCGTGAGGAGCGGGACGGCTTATAAGGGCTGTCTGCTCTCCTGAGAGCAACCTGACAAGAAAGGACAGACAATCGATATGACATCCGCATGGACGGCCTTAACGGGCCTCTGCAGACGCGGCGCCGCCGGCCTGGTGGTGTTGCTCCTGGCATCCACGCTGAGCGGGTGCCTGTATGGAGGCCAGGTGAAGAGCCAACAGGCGCCGGCACCCGGCGAATACATCGTCATCGTGCAGAATGCCGTAGATCAATTCAAGCAGAGAACCGGCGTGCTTCCGATCAAAACCAAGGACAGCTCGACGCCGCTGTATGAGAAGTATCCGATCGATTTCAAGAAGCTGAGCGAGTATCATCTGCTGAGCACGATCCCGCCTAATGCGTTCGAGAATGGCGGTTCCTCCATCTATGTGCTTGTCGATGCGGAGACCAAGCCGACGGTCAAGCTGATGGATCTCGTGTCCTACCAGGAGGTCGGGGAGCTGCAGAAGAAGGTCTTCGATTATATGGGACAGAACGGCAGCAAACCGCCGGCAGGTCATTCGCTCGATTCCGGGTACACGACCATCGACTACACCTTGCTGAACCGCAAGGAGCTGCAGGTGCGCAGTCCGTTCTCCGGCCAGATGCTGCCGGTCGTCATGAACCAGGGAGGCCGGGTCTATATCGACTATTCGCTTGATTTGGTCAAGACGCTGGCCAAACAGGGAGCGGACGCGGCCAAGGGAGTGGAGGATTTGCGCGAGCTGCTCGTTAAGGATTCGCCTTACGTTCCGGCTTTGTCGCAGCCTTATAAGCTCGTGAACGGGGAGCCTCGCATCATGCCTTAGCGGGCTTCCTCGGGAACACGGAGGCTCAGCTAGACATACAGAATGAGCTTAGAATAAGAAAGAAAGACGGCCGCGCTAAGGTGCGGCATCGACAGAAGCCCGGCTGCATGCAGCCGGGCTTGTTCGGCTTTCCTCTATCCGCAAGCCCCAATATGAGGGAGGCCCTCCTCTAATGACGGGCCTGTCCTAATGACGCCCTTTTCTCAAACGCCAGCCTCGTTAATGACGCCCTCTACTCAAACGCCAGCGGTCTTCTTCGCATGCCGAATTCTCCCACCAATTCTCTCCCTACCGCCGGTACCTTCGAGGCCTGCATATCCGGGAGGCAGCGGTCATATAGCATTATAAGCAGAGGCCCTTCCTTTGACTGCGGTCTTTCTTTTCTAGCGGACGCAGGTTCGCCAAAAAAAAAGCGGAATACTCTATGAAACGGCTCATATAGTAATACTAGTCCAAGTGAAAGTACGAGTGTGGCCGCATACGAACCGTTTCCTAAGGAAGTCAACCGGGGTTCGTTGGAGCGCTTGCTTCGCTAAAATCCTGTGGGAGGGGATCATTTTGGAAAGAGTAGATATCTTCAAGGACATCGCAGAACGAACCGGCGGAGACATTTACCTGGGAGTCGTAGGCGCGGTCCGCACGGGAAAATCCACGTTCATCAAACGTTTCATGGAAGCCGGCGTGCTGCCGAACATCAAGAATGAGGCCGACCGGATCCGGGCGACCGACGAGCTGCCGCAAAGCGCCGCCGGCCGGACGATCATGACGACCGAGCCCAAGTTCGTGCCGAACAACGCGGTGACGCTGAACGTAACGGACGGCCTCAACGTCAACGTTAGGCTGGTCGACTGTGTCGGCTACGCGGTGGAGGGAGCCAAAGGTTACGAAGACGAGAACGGGCCGAGAATGATCTCCACCCCCTGGTTCGACGAGCCGATTCCGTTCCAGGAAGCAGCCGAGATCGGGACCCGTAAAGTAATCCAGGAGCACTCGACGCTCGGCGTCGTCGTGACGACGGACGGCAGCATCTCCGAAATTCCCCGTTCGTCCTACGTCGATGCGGAAGAACGGGTCATCGCAGAGCTGAAGGAGGTCGGCAAGCCGTTCATCCTCATCATCAATACGATGAAGCCTCACGGGGAGTCGGCTCAGGAGCTACGGCACGAGCTGGCAAGCAAGTACGACATTCCGGTCATGGCAATGAGCGTCGCGACGATGAGCGAAGAGGACTGCATGTCGGTTCTGCGCGAGGTACTTTATGAATTCCCGGTTCACGAGGTGAATGTCAACCTGCCGAGCTGGGTGATGGTTCTCAAGGAAAATCACTGGCTGCGCACCGATTTTGAAAAGTCGGTCCGCGAAACCGTTCAGGACATCCGCCGGCTGAGGGATGTCGACCGGGTGGTCGGCCAATTCGCCGAATATGAGTTCATCGACAAGGCTGCGCTGGCGGGCATGAACATGGGCCAGGGAGTCGCAGAGATCGATCTGTACGCGCCCGACGAGCTGTACGACCGCATCCTGCAGGAAGTGGTCGGCGTCGAGATCCGCGGCAAGGATCATCTCCTCCAGCTCATGCAGGAATTCACGCATGCAAAGCGGGAGTACGACCAGTATGCCGAGGCGCTCGAGATGGTCAAAACGACCGGCTACGGGATCGCCCCGCCGACTCTCGCCGAGATGTCGCTCGACGAGCCGGAACTCATCCGGCAGGGCTCCCGCTTCGGCGTCAGACTGCGCGCGACCGCACCTTCCATCCATATGATCCGGGTGGACGTGGAATCGGAGTTCTCGCCGATTATCGGAACGGAGAAGCAGAGCGAAGAGCTGGTGCGTTACCTCATGCAGGATTTCGAAGAAAACCCGCTTAAAATCTGGGATTCGGACATCTTCGGCCGCTCGCTTCATTCCATCGTCCGAGAGGGCATCCAGGGCAAGCTGGCGATGATGCCGGATAACGCGCGGTATAAGCTTCAGGAAACGCTCGGACGCATCATTAACGAAGGCTCCGGCGGACTGATTGCCATTATCTTGTAGGAAAAGGAAAGAACGGGCACCGGACATCCGGTGCCCGTTTTTGGGTTGTTCGCGTATTTCCGTATAGTCAGACAGGCGAAAAAGCCCGGATTTGCCTCGCATTTTTGTGAAATTCATGTTGAATACTTGAATTTGAAGAACATGTATATTACTATAAGTTTGTTCGTTTTTTGCGGTGAATACGTATAATTTAGACGGAAACCGTTAAAACAGAAAGTATGAGCGTGTCGTATATTTCAAGAGGAGGTGAACAGAATGAACAAATCCGAATTGATTGCCAAAGTAGCGGAGACCTCCGAACTGTCGAAGAAAGACGCTACGAAAGCAGTGGAATCCGTCTTCGAAGCGATTGCAGAAGCACTCCAGAGCGGGGACAAGGTACAACTGGTCGGCTTCGGCAACTTCGAGGTTCGCGAGCGTTCCGCCCGCAAAGGCCGTAACCCGCAAACCGGCGAGGAGATCGAGATCGCTGCCAGCAAAATTCCTTCCTTCAAGCCAGGGAAAGCTCTGAAAGACGGAATCCAATAATCCATTACATAATGGACTTTCCTTATGATCAAATCCTGAACCGTGAGCGCTTCGGCCTTCACGGTTTTTTCGTGCGTCTGCCTGGGGAACCGGGTACGGACCGTACCGTCTACGAGGGTGCGCTGCGGTTTGCATTTTTTTTGGTAAGTGGGTTGACGCCGCACGGAAGACTTACTATAATATTATTTGCAAAGGATGTCGGGGTATGGCGCAGCCTGGTAGCGCGCACCCTTGGGGTGGGTGAGGTCGCACGTTCGAATCGTGTTACTCCGACCATACTCTTGCATAGGATGGAAACGATGGCTTGCCTCGTCATTCGCATCCAAAGACCAAGCGCTTCGTATTCAACCGTTTCTTCCAGAAACGTTGAGTAGGGAGCGTTTTTTCTTGCTGTTCGCTTCTCGTGGAAGAGGGCGTTGCGTACAGGAGGGCAGGTTGACAGACGCCTTCTTTTTTAGCATCATAGGGGGAGTATGAGTCAACACAACAGGGAGGCTGCTCCAGTTGAATAACGCAGGCCAGAATGACTTCTTCATTATCAAAGCCAAAGAGAACGGGGTACATGTCATCGGCTTGACGAGAGGACAGGATACCAAGTTCCATCATACCGAGAAGCTGGATAAGGGCGAGGTCATGATCGCCCAGTTTACCGATCACACCTCTGCCGTGAAGGTGCGCGGCAAGGCAGTCATTCTCACCAAGTTCGGATCGGTCGAGACGGACGAATGAGGGATGCAGGCATAGCCTGCATTTTTTCATTGTACAATGGTGGTAGGAGGGGATGTCTCTTGAAATGGCTATCCGCTGTCCTGACCACCTCGCTCGTTACCGCCATGCTGGCGCTCTTTCTCAGCCTCATCCCCGAGTGGGACCGGATGAACCGGATGGACGAGAACGAACTGACCGTCTTCCGTCAGGCGTCGTCTGACAAGCTGAGCGACCACAATCTGGTCGACAAGCTGACACGGGTGAAGCTGAAGCTTCCGATTCAGCGGGCCGAATGGAAGAACGGCGTTCTTTCGATCGACCTCGTGTACGACACAGAGGCCGGCTCGGCAGGCGTCTATCAGGATCTGTACGAGCTCGCTTCGTTCGGCTTTCAATCTCAGACGAACGTGACGCAGGTCCGGGTCCGCGTCGTCGACTCCGCCTCACGCCGCGGAGAATTACTCGCCACCATGGACGCCAGGAAGGAAGACACCGATACGCTGCCGGCGTTGACGAACGTGAACCAGCTGGCCGGGTTTCTGGAGTCCACCTATCGCGTTGCCTATACGAGCCAATGGAAGGGCCGGGTAACCCGTTAACGGAGGGTGGAGCTTCCTGCCAGCTCAAGAGGCCAAATCACCGCCGATGGTGCCCTGTCCGCGCGGTTATGCTATAATTGTAAGTTGTAGTTACAAGCTAGACGTTCGGAGGCCCCTATGACCACATCCCGCATTCAAGACATGGCTAAGCCGTACATCGAATACGACATGATTCTGAGCCATACGTCCCTGCCGGACTTCCCGGAGGCGCGCGCAGGGCTGCTTCTTGCTTTTATGAAAGCGAACGGCATCCGGGAGGAATCCGGCGAGCTGTACGCCCTCGTCACCTCACTTGTTCAGCTCGGCATGGATACCCATGACCTCGTGCCCGAATCAAGCGAGCGGAAGGAACAAACGGCCGCCCGGTCCCGTCAGCTCAAGGTGCTGGCCGGCGACTACTTCAGCGCGCGTTTTTACCAGCTGCTGTCCCAGGCCGGACAGATCGAAGTGATCCGCCAGCTGTCCCAGTCCATCTGCGAGGCGAATCGGCTCAAGATGAACCTGTACCAGCGGATGAAGCAGCTCAAGCTGTCCGCAGAGGACTACCTGGAGCAGTCCGTGGCGATCAAAACCCAGCTGTTCCGCTCGTTCAACAGCATGTTCAAGGACGGTACTCTCAAGCTGTGGCCGGATATTCTTGAAGCCTTCACCCGCTGCGAAGTGCTGGCCCGGGAGCTGCTCTCGCTCGACAAGCAGCAGCCGCTTCGGTTCAGCTGGGCGTTTTGGCATCTGCTGCAGAAGGCAAGCCGCGAAGAGCGGCGGACGCTTCTTGCCGAAGAGCCGGAAGCGGGCCGCCTCAAGGCGATGATGCTCAAGTACGACGTGCGGCCGCACCTGCACGACCTACTGGCGGACCAGCTGGAGATCGTCATGAAGCTGGTCGGGCAAATCAGCCCCAAAGCGCTGGCGGACGAGTTGTCCGCCATCGGCGATACGTTCCGCGGATTCGTCCAGAAGCCGAGGCTGATCGAAGAACATTGAGGAGAGAGAAACATGAAATCCAAGGAAGAATTTGTTCACTCCGTATTTGAGAGCATCGCGCCCAAGTACGATCTGATGAATGACATTCTGAGCTTCCGTCAGCACAAGGTGTGGCGCAGGTTCACGATGAAGAAGATGAACGTGGCACCGGGCAGCCAGGCCATCGACCTGTGCTGCGGCACTTGCGACTGGACGGTTGCGCTGGCCGAAGCGAGCGGAACCGGGCGGGTTGTGGGACTTGATTTCAGCCAGCATATGCTCGATTACGGAGCGGCCAAGATCGAGAAGCTGGGCATGGACAAGCAGATCTCGCTCGTGCAGGGCAACGCGATGAGCCTCCCGTACGAGGACAATACGTTCGATTACGCGACGATCGGCTTTGCCCTTCGAAACGTTCCCGATCTCGAACAGGTGCTCAGAGAAATGCGGAGAGTCGTCAAGCCGGGCGGCATGGTCGTCTCACTCGAGCTCTCCAAGCCGACCTGGGAGCCGTTCAAGAGCCTGTACTATTTTTATTTCCGCCACCTGCTGCCGCTGCTCGGCAAACTGATTGCTAAACGATACGAGCAGTACAAATGGCTGCCCGAATCGCTCGTTCATTTTCCCGATCACAAGCAGCTGGCCGACATCTTCCGCAGCACGGGCTTGACGGATGTCCAGGCTTATCCGCTCACCGGCGGAATCGCCGCATTACATATCGGCCTCAAGCCAGAACCGGCAGAGGAGAGAAATCATGGTTAAGAAAATTAAAATCTTCCTGGAAATGATCAAGATCGAGCATACGGTTTTCGCGCTCCCCTTTGCATACATGGGAGCCTTGCTCGGCGCCTATGTCATGAACGGCGAACTGCCATCCTGGGGCCAAATTGGCTGGATCACGCTGGCGATGGTGGGAGCGAGAAGCGCCGCCATGGGGCTGAACCGGGTCATCGACCGCGTCATCGACAAGAAAAACCCGCGGACGGCGGGACGCGCCATCCCGGCCGGCCTGCTATCGTCCAAAGAGGTCTATCTGTTTATTATCGTTTCGTTCGTCCTGCTGTTCGTTGCCGCCTCGAAGTTGAGCACTCTGGCCTTGCAGCTGATGCCGATCGCCGTCTTCATGACCGTCTTTTATTCGTATACCAAGCGGTTCACCTGGCTGTGCCATTTGTTCCTCGGGCTCACGATCGCCCTGGCTCCGCTGGGCGGATGGGTGGCGGTTACCGGGTCTGTCAATTTGACGGCACTTGTGTTTTATTTCACGATCGCCTTCTGGACCGCCGGGTTTGACGTTATCTATGCCTGCCAGGATATGGAGTTCGACCAGAAGGAAGGGCTTCATTCCATTCCGAGCAGATTTGGCATTGCGCAGTCGCTCGCGCTAGCCAAGGTCTTCCATCTGGTGATGGGGATCGGGCTGATCGCATTGTATTTCATGACCGACCTCAGCTGGTGGTATTTTACGGGGATTATGATCGCATACTTCCTTCTGATCTATGAGCATCTGCTCGTTTCGCCCAAGGATCTGTCGAAGCTGAACACCGCCTTCTTCACGATGAACGGCGTCCTCAGCATCGTCGTGTTTGCCTTCACTCTGCTTGATCTGGTGGTGTTGTCGTGAGCAGACCGTGGGTAATCGGAATGACGGGAGCCAGCGGTGCTGTCTATGGCGTCCGGCTCGTGCAGGAGATGCTGAGAACCGGGCAGACGGTCCATCTGGTCGTGACCGATGCCGGCTGGCGGGTGCTGCACGACGAGCTCGGCTGGAACGCCGCCAAGCGGCGGGAGATGCTGGCCGAGCATCTGGGCGGGGAGGAGGGCCAGCTCGTCTACCATCCGATCCAGGACATCGGGGCGAGCATCGCAAGCGGTTCGTTTCGCACGCAGGGAATGGTGATCGTCCCCTGCTCGATGGGAACCCTTGCCGGCCTGTCGCGCGGAGCGTCGGACAATCTTCTCGAGCGTGCCGCCGACGTCATGCTCAAGGAGGGAAGACGGCTCATCGTCGTCCCGCGCGAGACGCCGCTCCATGCGGTTCACTTGGAGAATATGCTGACGCTGGCCCGCATGGGCGTGCGCATTCTGCCCGCCATGCCGGGATTCTATCATAAGCCGCAGTCACTGAACGAAATCGTTGATTTCCTCGTCGGTAAGGTGATGGATGCGATGGAGATCGAACACAAGCTGTACAAAAGATGGGGAGAACACAATGGAGACTAACCAGCACAAGGTTCGCGTTGGAAGGATCGACTTTACGAACGTTTGGCCGATCTTTTACTACTTTCCTATGGAGCGGTTCGGCGAAGAGGTGGAGCTGCTGCAGCGGGTCCCGACCGGGCTTAACAAGGCGCTTGCAGAAGGCACGATCGATATGGGACCGATCTCGTCGTTCGCATACGGCGAGTTTCATCGGGATTACGTCCTGATGCCCGACCTGTCCGTCAGCGCATACGGTCCGGTCAAGTCGATTCTGCTGTTCCACCGCAAGCCGTTCGAGGAGATCGTGAACGGGACGATTGCGCTGCCGACCACCTCGGCCTCCTCGGTTAACCTGCTCAAAATAGTAATCGCCAAATTTTACGGCGGGAACCCGTCGTATTTCTATGCTTCCCCCTCGTTAGATGATATGATGAAGGAATCCGACGCTGCGCTGTTGATTGGCGACGATGCCATCCGTGCCGGATGGGTCGATTCCGGTTACCACGTCACCGATCTCGGCGAGCTGTGGAGGCGGCACACCGGCCAGTGGATGTCGTTCGCGGTCTGGGCCATCCGCCGAGAGACGATCGCTAGACATCCGGAGCTCGTGAAACGGATGTACGAAGCGTTTCTGTGGAGCAAGAGCAAGGGCCTGGACGAGCCGGAGGAGATGATCGAGGCCGCCGTCTCGTCGATCGGAGGCGACAAAGTCTACTGGGCGGATTATTTCCGCAACCTGTGCTACGATTTCGGACAGCCCCAGTGGCAGGGACTCGAGCTGTTTTACCGGTATGCCTGGGAGCTTGGACTTCTGGACGAACCGGTGAAGCTGCAGATTTGGCAAGACAATACCGTCATACAGGTGAACCGATGAACTTGTTAACCATTTATGCTCGGATCAAGAGGGACGTCGCTGCAATCGAGAAGGAACTGGAGCGCAGCGTCCATTCGGACCATCCGGAGCTTAGAGAAGCATCCGCCCATCTGCTGAAGGCGGGCGGCAAGAGGCTGCGCCCGGTGTTCGTGCTGCTGGCCGGGCAGTTCGGCACGTACGACCTGGACAAGCTGAAGCATATCGCGGTGCCGATGGAGCTCATTCACATGTCCTCGCTCGTCCACGACGACGTCATCGACGACGCCGAGACCCGGAGGGGTCAGCTGACCGTCAAGTCGAAATGGGACAACCGGGTGGCCATGTACACCGGCGATTATATCTTCGCCCGCGCGCTTGACGTCATGACCCAGCTGCCGAATCCGCAGATTCACCAGATCATGTCCAAAGCGATCGTCGAGCTGACGATCGGGGAGATCGAGCAGATCCGGTTTTTCTTCCACACCGGCCAGTCGGTGCGGGATTACCTGCTGCGGATCAAGCGCAAGACGGCGCTGCTCATCGCCATCAGCTGTCAGCTCGGCGCCATCGCCGCCGAGGCGGACCCCCGTATCGCTCGCAAGCTGTACGAATATGGGTATAATGTAGGAATGGCTTTCCAGATCCGCGACGACGTGCTTGATTTGAGCGGAACCGAGAAGCAGCTCGGCAAGCCGCCGGGCAATGATGTGAAGCAGGGTAACATTACGCTGCCTGTTATCTTTGCCCTGCGCGAGGAGCGGTTCCGGCAGCCGATTCTGGACGAGCTGGAGCGCATCCGCGGGCTGGATGGACAGACGGATGTCAGCCGGTTTCTGCAGCTGATCCGGGACAGCAGCGGAATTCCTCAGGCGGAACGCTGGGCGTCCCGCTACATCGACAAAGCGATCCGATCCCTTGATGCGCTGCCGAACATCCAAGCCAAGAAGGATCTTGTCAATATCGCCTATTTTGTTGGAGACCGTTCGTATTGAACGATTTTCATAGATAAGCAGCAACCCGAGAATCACCAACCACTACCTACAATCAAGGAGAGATTTGAACATGGAAAGAACATTTCTGATGGTAAAACCGGACGGCGTCCAGCGCGGTCTGATCGGCGAGATCGTCAAGCGTTTTGAGCAAAAGGGCTTTCAGCTCGTAGGCAGCAAGCTGATGACCATCTCCCGCGAGCAGGCGGAATTCCACTATGACGAGCACAAGGAAAAGCCGTTCTTCGGTGAGCTCGTTGATTTCATCACCTCCGGTCCCGTGTTCGCCATGGTCTGGGAAGCGGACAACGTAATCGCTCTGTCCCGTCTGATGGTGGGCAAAACGAATACGGCCGACGCGCAGCCGGGTACGATCCGCGGCGACTTCGCGCTGCATACCGGAATGAACCTGATCCACGGCTCCGATTCTCCGGAGAGCGCCGAGCGCGAGATCAACAACTTCTTCAAGGCCGACGAGCTGGTCAGCTACGACCGCGTCATCAGCAAGTGGATCTAAGTTTTTTGGGGAGAGTAGGAACCGCCCGTGGAGGACAAGGATTTTGAATCGTTCGTAGAGAGCGTGAAACGGCTGACGGCAATCGACCTGAACCTGTACAAGGAGACGCAGATGAAACGCCGGTTGACCACGTTCCGCAGCAAGAAAGGCTTTCCGACGTTCGATGCCTTCTATAGGGAGATGGCGAAGGATCCTTCACTTCTTGCCGAGTTTCTGGACCGGATGACCATTAACGTCTCCGAATTCTGGCGCAATGCGAATCGGTGGGAGGTGGCGGAGAAGACGTATCTGCCCCAGATGCTGAAGAACAACCGCAGCCTAAAATGCTGGAGCGCCGCCTGCTCGACCGGAGAAGAGCCGTATACGATGGCCATGATTCTGGACCGGCTGGGAGCGCTGGGCGATGCCAAGCTGCTGGCGACGGACCTTGATGAGGGTGTGCTCGCCAGGGCGAAGCAGGGCGTCTATCAGGAGCGTTCGCTCCGTGAGGTACCGTCCTCGTACCGAGATACGTATTTCATCAAGGAAACCGGGACCTACCGGGTTGCGGACCGCTTGAAGCAGGCGGTGATGTTCCGCCGCCAGAATCTGCTGAACGATCCGTTCGATTCGCAGTTCGACTGGATTGTCTGCCGCAACGTCATGATCTACTTCACCGACGAAGCCAAACAGGTGCTGTACACGAAGTTCGCTCAGGCGCTCAAGCCCGGCGGCATCCTGTTCGTCGGCAGCACCGAGCAGATCTTCTCGCCGGGACGCTACGGGTTCGAGCCGGCCGACACCTTTTTCTACCGTAAGCTTTAGCCGACCTGCATAACGGCTGTCAAACTTGTCCAAGCTAGATGCAAAGCCGGACAAGCACGCCGGCAGCTGCTAGAGTGACGGAGGTGGATGGGATGGACAAGCGGAAGGTGATCGCCGCCTACCAGCGGGGGTTGCTCAGCATCCACGAATGCGCGCAGATTCTAGGCATCGACTCCATGCGGGTGATGGGCATGGTCAGCGCGCCGAAGCCCGGCGAACGAATCCGCGCCGGTTCAAAATAAGCTAGGCACGGCTCACAACGGAGCGCCTGCTCCTCTCAAGGCACGCCCGGTCGTAGGACTGCGGCGTGCTTTTTTTTGCCCAGCGGGATGGGGGACCCGGGAAGTGTCGCCGGCAGGAAAAAGAAACGGCCATTCCTTGTCAAACCGGGGGGCCTATACTATAATTAGCACATAAAAGCGCTAAAGCGCAAAACCTGGAGAGTCCGTGCATCGGATATGATGAGGGGGAAACGATAGTGAGATACTTAACGTCCGGTGAGACTCATGGCCCGCAGCTGACGGCCATCGTGGAAGGAATGCCAAGCAACCTGGACTTGTCCGAGGAGCAGCTGAACGAGCAGCTCGGCCGGAGACAAAAAGGCTATGGCCGCGGCTTGCGCATGCAGATCGAGAAAGATACGATCCAGTTCCGCGGAGGCGTTCGTCATGGACGGACGACCGGTGCGCCGATTACGCTCGTCGTAGAGAATAACGATTGGAAGCACTGGACGAAGATTATGGGAGCGGAGCCCGTGCCGGAGGACAGCGAAGGCCGCCGAAGAATTAACCGGCCGCGTCCGGGTCACGCCGATCTGAACGGCGGCATCAAATATAATCAGCGCGACATGCGCAATATTCTGGAGCGGTCTAGCGCCCGGGAGACGACGATGCGCGTGGCGATCGGCGCTCTCGCCAAGCAGCTGCTCGCTGAATTCGGCATCAAGACGGCGGTTCAGGTGCTTCGGATCGGAGACGTAACGGCAGAACGCAGCGATCTGCCGATCGACGAGCTGGTGCGCATCACGGAGGAATCGCCGGTCCGCGTCGTGGACAAGGAAGCCGAAGCCAAGATGATTGCGGCGATTGACGCGGCGAAGGCGGACGGCGATACGCTCGGCGGCGTCGTGGAGGTCGTCATCGAAGGCGTTCCCGTGGGTCTTGGCAGCCACGTCCAATGGGACCGCAAGCTGGACGGGAGGATCGCGCAGGCGGTCGTCTCCATCCAGGCGTTCAAGGGTGTCGAGTTCGGGATCGGGTTCGAAGCGGCCGAACGGCGGGGCTCCAAGGTCCACGATGAAATCCGCTACGAGCAGGACCGCGGATTCTACCGCGCGACCAACCGGGCGGGCGGCTTCGAGGGCGGCATGACAACCGGGGAGCCGATCGTGGTGCGCGGCGTCATGAAACCGATCTCGACGCTGTACAAGGCACTGCCGAGCGTTGATATTGACACCAAAGAGGCGTTCACGGCCCAAATCGAGCGCTCCGACACGTGTGCGGTTCCCGCGGCGGGCGTCATTATGGAGCATGTGGTGGCCTGGGAGGTCGCGCAGGCATTCATGGAGAAGTTCGGCGGCGATTCCATGGAGGAGATCCGTACGAACTACACCAACTATCTGAAGCAAGTGGAGCAATACTAATGAAGGAATTGACGGTTGATCTGGGACAACGCTCTTATCCTATTTATATTGGAGAAGGCTTGCTGGAACGGGCCGGCGAGTTGTTTGAGAAGCACGATATACGCAAGGCGTCGCCACTCCTGATTGTGACGGACGACCAGGTAGCCCCGCATTATCTGGGGAAGCTTACTGGCATTTTGGAGGCAGGCGGCTATCGGGTCGTCAGCCGGGTCGTGCCGTCGGGAGAGACGTCCAAGTCTCTGGCCATGCTCGACGAATTGGTGGGAGTCGCGCTGGAGGCGGGGCTGGACCGCAGCTCGACGGTCGTCGCTCTGGGCGGCGGCGTTGTGGGAGACCTGGCCGGCTTCGTAGCCGCGAGCTATATGCGCGGCGTCCGGTTCGTCCAGATCCCTACTACGATTCTGGCTCACGACAGCAGCGTAGGGGGCAAGGTGGCGGTCAACCACCGCCTTGCTAAGAACATCATAGGCGCGTTCCATCAGCCGGTTATGGTGCTCTATGATACGGCGACACTGCAAACCCTTCCTGAACGGGAAGTGAAGGCCGGACTGAGCGAGGTCATCAAGGAAGGGCTAATCAACGATCGTTTGTTCGTCGACTGGCTGGAGGCTAACGCCGACGCGCTGCTGGGCCTGGATCCGGAAGCGCTGGCCTACGCCCTCTATAAGGGCTGCAGCGTCAAGGCTGAGGTCGTGTCCGAAGACGAGCAGGAAAACGGTCGGCGTGCCACTCTGAACCTGGGGCACACGATCGGGCATGCGCTGGAGGCCGTTTCGGGTTATAACGAGCTGGTTCACGGAGAAGCGATCTCGATCGGCATGATCGGATCGGCGCGTCTGGCCGTGCGCCTAGGCCGGCCGCGGGAGATTGAGGAGACGACCGAGCGCGTGCTGCGTCGGTTCGGCCTTCCCGTGCGCATCCCGTCCCATCTCGGGACGGATGCGATCATGAGCGCGCTTATGCATGACAAGAAATTCAAGGAAGGCCGGGCCGTGTTCATCGTGCCGACCGCAATCGGAGCGGTGGAGATCAACAAGGAGATACCGGTCGAATGGGTTCGAGAGATCGTCGAGGAACTGAAACGGGAGGAGCAGCCGACATGATGGTACGAGGAATCCGGGGAGCGACGACAGTCGAGAGGAATGAAGAGACGGAGATTCTTCAAGCGGCCGCCGAGCTCCTGCAGGAGATCGTGGCTAGAAACGGAATTCGGACGGAGGAGATAGCGAGCGTGTGGGTCACCTCTACGCATGATTTGACCGCCGCTTTCCCGGCCAAGGCCATTCGCCAGATGCCGGGCTGGGAGCTGGTGCCGGTCATGTGCTCGCTTGAAATTCCGGTGGAACCGAGCCTCCCCAAGTGCATCCGGGTTATGGCACACGTGAACACCGACAAGAAGCAGGACGAAATTCGCCACGTCTACCTGAACAACGCAGTCAGCCTGCGGCCCGATATTGCCAAGGCGGGAACCTCCTCCTAGCAACTTGCGGGTTGACGGCTGCTTCTGCGACTGGTATAGTTTAACTTAGATTAGCCGAGTGAGTTAGAGTTGAGATGAGTGAAGTTGAGCTGAGCCTAGGGGAGAGACGATCGAGGAAGACAGAAGCATGCGCCGGCGCCGTTGAGGGGGCTGGGTATGCAGGGAAATCTGTCGAACTTGTATTGGCTTATTTCGAACTATCTCCCATTGTAGCCTATCATTTGCTCATTTCAAGGTCTCTGCCTTCCGGCAGAGACCTTTTTTGATTTCCTGCAAGCGAAGTGCTTGGCCCTTTCCCCGCCGCAGGGCGACCTGACAGGCCAGAGGGAGAGAGGAACGGAGGAGAGATGACGATGTATACGCCCAATTTGAACGAAGTGACGCGGCTTTCGTCCGCGTACAACCTGATTCCGGTGACCCGGAAGCTGATGGCCGACACCGAGACGCCGATCCGGCTCTTCCAGCACGTGGCGGAGCAGCCTCATGCCTTCCTGCTGGAAAGCGTAGAGGGCGGCGCCAAATGGGCGCGTTATTCGTTCATCGGAACGGATCCGTTCCTCACCATGCGCGCAAAGAATGGAAGCATCCAGGTGACCACCCGGTCGGGAACCCAGCGGCGGGACGAAAAGCCGCTCGAGGTGCTCAAAGCGTACATGCGGACCTACCGGAGCCCGTCGCTTCCGGACCTGCCGAGATTCACGGGAGGCGCAGTCGGTTTTTTCGGCTACGATCTGCTTCGTTACTACGAGGACCTTCCGGCACACCGGAACGACGATCTGCAGATGGACGATCTCAACTTCCTGTTCTGCGATCAAGTGATCGCCTTTGACCACTTCAAGCAGCAGATCACGATTATCGCGAACGTCCACATCCCGGAAGGGGCGACCGATACGGACATCCGGCTGGCCTACGAAGAGACGTGCCGGCGGATCGACCAGACCGTCGAGCGGCTTCGGAAGCCGTCCGCTCCGCTTCCCGCTCCAAGCGGCTTCGCTCCGGACAACGTCGAGCTCGGAAATGTTCGCTCGAACGTGACCAAGGAAGCGTTCCTCGCCAACGTGGAGGCAGCCAAGGCTTATATCCAGGCGGGGGATATTTTCCAGGTGGTGCTGTCCCAGCGGTTCGAGACGGAGACGGAGATTGAGCCGCTGCAGGTGTACCGGGTACTCAGAACGATGAACCCTTCTCCCTACATGTATTATCTAAAGCTGGACGACGAGATCATCGTCGGCACGTCTCCCGAGCTTCTGGTCCGTGTTGAAGAAGACAAAGTCGAGACCAGAGCGATCGCCGGCACGCGGCCGAGGGGCGCGACACCCGAGGAGGATGTGGCGCTCGAGCGGGAGCTGCTGGCCGACGAGAAGGAGCGGGCGGAGCATCTCATGCTGGTGGACCTGGGCCGCAACGACATCGGCCGCGTTTCCGAGTTCGGATCGGTCAAGGTGGATACGTTCATGGAGATCGAGCGGTATTCCCACGTCATGCACATCGTCTCGAACCTCTCCGGCAAGCTTCGCAAAGACAAGGATTTCTTCGACGCCTTCCTGTCCTGTCTGCCGGCGGGCACCGTCTCCGGAGCGCCCAAGATTCGGGCGATGGAGATTATCGCGGAGCTCGAAAACGAAGCGAGAGGCAGCTACGCGGGCGCCATCGGGTACCTCGGCTTTACGGGCAATATGGATACGTGCATTACCATCCGGACGATCGTCTTCAAACACGGTAAGGCCTATGTGCAAGCCGGTGCAGGCATCGTTTGGGACTCGGTTCCGGAGAAGGAATACGAAGAGACCCAGAACAAAGCCAAGGCGATGCTCAAGGCGATCCGGACGGCGGAGCTGCTGTTCCCCGGAAAGAAGAGGGAAGTCGAGGTCAATCGGGATTATTACATGAGCGGGCAAACGCGCTAAACAGGGATAAGGGGGAGAACGGAATGGACGGTCAATTCACGGTTCAGCAGGCGATAGCCGTTACGATTAGCGGCGGCACACTCGGACGGACGGAGGCAAGAAACGTCATGTCCGCCATCATGGACGGGCAAGCAACTCCTGCCCAAATCGGCAGCCTGCTTACGGCGCTGCGCATGCGGGGAGAGACACTGGACGAAATTACGGGATTCGCTCAAGCGATGCGGGACAAATCCCGCCGGGTCGCCACGGAGCAGTTCGACCTCCTCGATACGTGCGGAACGGGCGGCGACGGCGCGAATACGTTCAACATCTCGACCGCATCGGCAATCGTGGCCGCAGCCGGCGGCATCCGGGTCGCCAAGCACGGCAACCGGGCGATGTCGAGCAAGAGCGGCAGCGCCGATGTTCTGGAGGCGCTTGGCGTCAACATCTCGCTCGACAGCGAGCAGGCGGCCCGCTGCCTCGACGAGATCGGCATCTGCTTCATGTTCGCCCAGACGTACCATCAGTCGATGAAGCACGCGGCCGGACCCCGCCGCGAGCTGGGCGTACGCACGGTGTTCAATCTGCTCGGCCCGCTGACCAATCCGGCCGGAGCCGACCGCCAGCTGCTGGGCGTGTTTGACCGGGCCAAGACGGAGCTGATCGCGCAGGTGCTCGGAGAGCTCGGCCTGAAGCGTGCGATGGTCGTCTCGAGCGAGGACGGCCTCGACGAGATCAGCATCTCCGCTTCGACCCAGGTGACGGAGTTGAAGGGCGGGCAAGTGGCCACGTACCAGATTTCGCCGGGCGACCTCGGTCTCGGCACATACTCGCTCGCGGATGTGGCGGGCGGAGACGCCAGAGAGAATGCCGATATTCTCCGGTCCATTCTCCATGGGTCCCGCGGAGCCTACCGCGACATCGTGCTTGCGAACGCAGGCGCCTGCTTCTATGTGACAGGGCATTGTTCCACCTTGACGGATGGGGTACAATTGGCGGCGAAGGTCATCGATTCCGGTACCGCTCTTCGGAAGCTGGAAGACTTAATTCAATGTACGGGAGAGCTGAGCCATGTATCTTGATCGAATCGTAGCAACCAAGAAGCTGGAAGTAGAGCGGCTGCGGGAGACGCTGACCGCGGCGGACGCCGAGAGGCGTATTGCGGCGGAAGGAAGAGCCTGCCGCGGCTTCGCCCGTGCGTTGGACGAAGGACGCAAGCGCTCGCTTGGCCTCATCGCCGAGGTCAAGAAGGCGTCGCCGTCCAAGGGGCTGATCCGGGCGGATTTTGACCCGGTGCTGCTCGCTCAGGCGTATGTGGAGGCCGGTACGGATTGCCTGTCCGTTCTGACGGACCGCGAATATTTCCAGGGAGCGAGCGAATATTTAACCGCCATCCGGCAAGCCGTGGACGTGCCGATTCTGCGCAAGGACTTTACGATCGATCCGCTGCAGATCTACGAGGCCCGTCTACTGGGTGCCGATGCGGTGCTGCTGATAGCGGCCATCCTGGACGACGCACAGATCAAGGAGTTTCTCACGCTCTCACGCGATCTCGGCATGGATGCGCTCGTCGAGGTGCATGACCGTGAGGAGCTCGAGCGCGTGCTGAAGCTGGATGCGGATCTGATCGGCATCAACAACCGCAATCTGCACACGTTCGTCACGGATCTGGCGGCCACCGAGGCGCTGATCGGGCTCATTCCGGACGGGAAGACAGTGGTCAGCGAGAGCGGCATCCGCTATCCGGCCGACATTGAGCGGCTGGTCAAGGCGGGAGCCGACGCCGTGTTGATTGGAGAGTCGTTCATGCGCCAGCCCGATGTAGGCCGGGCGGTGCACGACCTGCTCGGCGCTTCGGAGCGGACTGGGGCGGCTCGTCCATGAAGATAGCGGTCAAGGTATGCGGAATAACGGAGCGCGGTACGCTTGAGCAGATGAAGGAGCTGGAGGTTGACTATATCGGCCTCTTACTCGCGCCAAGCAAGCGGAGAGTGACGCCCAGCCAAGCCGGCGAACTGGCCGGCTTCCTGCGTTCGGAAGCTAGAGGCTTCCCGCTGGGAGCTGCCCGGTCGGTCGGCGTTTTTGTTAATCCGAGCCGTGAGGAGCTCGCGGAGACGCTGGCTGCGGCGCCGTTGGACGTCGTGCAGCTGCACGGCGAGGAGCCGCCGGAGCTTTGCCGCTGGGCGGCGGATACGCTCGGCGTTGAGGTGATCAAGGCGCTGCCGCTGGCTGCTGCAGGAGAAGGGGGCAGCGAGGCGGATACGCTCGCGGAGCGGATCGCCCGTTACGCCGGCTCGGTACATGCGGTGCTGCTCGATACACACGATCCGGTATACGGGGGCGGTAGCGGCAAGCGGTTCGCCTGGGAACGCATCCCGGAGGCCCAGGAGGCGGCGCGCCAGGCGGGGATCCGCCTGCTCGTGGCGGGCGGGCTGTCGCCGGACAATGTCGGCCGGCTGCTGGACAGCTACACGCCCGACGGAGTTGACGTCTCGAGCGGGCTTGAGACGGACGGACGCAAGGACGCCGACAAAATAAAACGATTCGTAGAGAGGGTGAAGCAGGCGTGACACAAGTGCCTGATCAATATGGAAGATTCGGCCGGTTCGGCGGCCGTTATGTGCCGGAAACGCTGATGAATGCTCTGCTGGAGCTGGAGGAAGCGTACCACAAGAATGCGAAGGATCCTTCTTTTCAAGAAGAAGTCAATTACTTGCTGAAGCAATACTCGGGACGGCCGACACCGCTTTATTATGCGGAGCGTCTCACCGAGCATCTCGGAGGGGCCAAAATCTATCTTAAGCGCGAAGATTTGAACCATACGGGCGCCCACAAGATCAATAACACGATTGGACAGGCCGTTCTGGCCAAGCGGATGGGCAAGAAAAAAGTGATTGCCGAAACCGGAGCCGGCCAGCACGGCGTCGCTACGGCGACGATCGCCGCGCTGCTCGGACTCGAGTGCAAGGTGTTCATGGGCGAGGAAGACACGAAACGGCAGCAATTGAACGTATTCCGCATGAAGCTGCTTGGAGCTGAGGTGGTACCCGTCACGTCCGGAACCCGCACGCTGAAGGACGCCGGCAACGAGACGCTGCGCTATTGGGTGGCCAATGTGGAAGACACCTTTTACATTCTCGGCAGCGTTGTAGGTCCGCATCCGTACCCAATGATCGTCCGTGACTTCCAGCGTGTTATTGGCGACGAAGCGCGCAAACAGATTTTGGAGGAAGAGGGCAGGCTGCCGGATCTGGCAATCGCCTGCGTTGGCGGAGGAAGCAACGCCATGGGTCTGTTCTATCCGTTTGTCGGTGACGAAAGCGTCCGGCTGATGGGTGTGGAAGCGGCCGGCAGGGGCGTCGATACTGACGAGCACGCGGCGACGATCACCAAGGGAACCGAAGGGGTGTTCCAAGGGTCGCTAAGCTACCTGCTCCAGGATCAATACGGGCAGGTCCAGCCGGCGCATTCGATCTCTGCGGGACTGGACTACCCGGGAATCGGGCCGGAGCACGCTTACCTTAGCGATTCGGGCAGAGCCGAGTACGTCCCGGTCACGGACGCCGAAGCGCTTGAGGCGCTTCAGCTGCTCAGCCGCAAGGAAGGCATCATCCCTGCGCTCGAGAGTGCCCATGCGATTGCACAGACGATCAAGGTTGCGCCGACGATGCCCAAGGACAGCATCATCGTCGTCAGCCTGTCGGGACGCGGCGACAAGGACGTCGAGTCCATCATGTCGTATCTGGGAGGAGACGGACTATGAACCGCATTGACCAACGCTTCGCCGAGCTGAAAGAAAGAGGCGAAAAGGCACTTATTCCATTCTTAACCGTCGGAGATCCCGACTTGGACACGACAGTCGACATCATACTTCGTCTTGAGGAAGCCGGCGCCGACGTGATCGAGCTGGGGGTGCCTTATTCGGATCCTCTGGCAGACGGCCCGGTCATCCAGCGGTCTTCCCAGCGCGCGCTCACCCATCAGGTGACCATCCTGGACTGCATCCGGACGGCGAGCGCCTGCCGGAAGAGAGGCAGCCAGCTGCCTTTCATTCTGTTCACCTATTACAATCCGGTGCTGCAGCTGGGGCTCGACCACTTCTTCGAGACGATCGCCGAACACGACATCAGCGGCCTGATCATTCCGGATCTGCCCATTGAGGAAAGCGGACCGGTCCGCGAACGGGCGCAGGCGTATCAAATTCACCTGATTCCGCTCGTCGCCCCGACGTCCCGAGAGCGAATCCAGCAGATCACCTCGCAGGCTGCCGGCTTCTTATACTGCGTGTCCTCGCTTGGGGTCACCGGGACGCGCTCGGAATTTTATGACGGGCTGCAAGCGTTCGTCGATTCGGTGAAGCAGGCGACTGACCTGCCCGTAGCGATCGGCTTCGGCATCTCGAACCGTGAGCAGGCGCTGCAGATGGCGTCCATCAGCGATGGAGTCGTGGTGGGCAGCGCGATCGTCAGACAGATCGAAGAAGCGATGCCGCTTCTGTCGCAAGCCGCGACGCGAGAAGAAGGTCTCTTGCAAATTCGCGATTTTGTGCGACAATTAAAGGCGTAACTATTTTCGATAATCGAGGTGTTAACCGTGCAGCCCAAACAAAATATTGTCCACCTGCCGGTTTACCAGCCGGGTAAACCGATCGAGGACGTAAAGCGGGAGCTCGGCCTGACCGAAGTCATCAAGCTGGCGTCCAATGAGAACCCGTTCGGCTGCTCGCCGAATGCCAAGGAAGCGATTCTGTCCGAGATGGGCAATCTGAGCCTGTACCCGGACGGAGCCGCCGTCTCCCTCTCCGAGGTCGTCGCCGAGCACTACGGCGTACGCAAGGACCAGCTGATATTCGGCGCGGGCTCCGACGAGCTGATTCTCCTCATTGCCCGTGCTTATTTCGAGCGCGGCGACGAAACGGTGATGGCTGAGACGACCTTCCCTCAGTACAAGCACAATGCCGAGGTCGAAGGCGCAGTCTGCATCGAGGTACCGCTTCAGGACGGCAAGCACGATCTGAATGGCATGCTGGCCCGCGTAAACGAGAAAACGAAGATCGTCTGGATTTGCAATCCAAACAACCCGACTGGCACCATGCTGACACAAGCAGAAGTCGAGGCGTTCTTGGCCAAGGTGCCTTCGCGCGTGCTTGTCGTGCTGGACGAAGCGTACGCTGAATTCAACATGACGGACGAATACCCGGACGGCGTCAAGCTGCTGAACGCGTATCCGAACCTGATTCTTCTGCGCACCTTCTCCAAGATTCACGGTCTGGCTTCGCTACGGATCGGATACGGGATTGCGATGCCCGAGGTTATTCGTTCCATCAATCAGGTGCGGGAGCCGTTCAACACGGGACGCATGGCTCAAGCGGCGGCCAAAGCAGCACTGCTGGACAAGGAATTCGTCGAGAAATGCAGACAAGCCAATGCCGAAGGCATCCGTTATCTAAATGAACAGTGCGACCGTCTCGGACTGAGCTACTATCCGGCACACGGCAACTTCGTGATGATCGACGTGAAACGCCCCGCAGACGAGGTGTTCAACGGCCTGCTTCGCCGCGGCATGATCGTGCGCAGCGACAAGGGATGGGGCCTGCCGACCCGGATCCGTGTCACCGTCGGCAGCCGGGAACAGAACGAGAAGTTCATCCAATACCTCGAAGAGGTTCTTGCGGAAGTTCCGGAAGCGGCGGTCCAGGCGTAGCATGGAAGGATCGTTTGGAACATCGGCAAGAATTGCGATATACGGCGTAGGTCTGATGGGAGGGTCTCTCGCGCTTTGCTTCAAGGGCAAGCCGGGGTTGACCGTGGTGGGCCACTCCTCGGATCCAGCCGAAGTAATTAAATATTTGGAGCGCCGCGTCGTGGACGAGGCGACGACGGACTTTGAAGCGGCGGCGGAGGGAGCGGACTTCATCTTCCTGTGCGTGCCGGTCGGGGTACTGGGGGACTATCTTACGCGGCTGTCCGCTCTTCCACTCAAGCCCGGCTGCATCATCTCCGACGTTGGCAGCACCAAAGCGTCTATCGTGGCAACCGCCGCCCGCTTGCCGCTTGGCAGTGCCTGCTTCATCGGAGGGCACCCGATGACTGGTTCCGAGCGCTCCGGTGTTGAGGCGGCCTCGGCCATTCTGTACGAGAATGCTTTCTACATCCTGACTCCGCTGCCGGGAACGCCCGAGCATTCGTACAGCAGGCTGGTCGGTTTGCTGCAGGAGACCAAGGCGCAGGTCGTCCGGATGGATGCGGAGCAGCACGATTCCATTATTGGTGCGATCAGCCATCTCCCGCATGTCATTGCGGTTGCCTTAGTGAACCAGATCGCCGGCTACAACGAAGAGGATTCCTTCTATCAACGCTTGGCGGCGGGTGGGTTTCGCGATTTTACCCGGATCGCCTACAGTGACCCTGTCGTCTGGCGCGACATTTTAGTGAATAACCGCGACGTAGTCCTAAAGCTGATCGCCGACTGGAACCGCGAGCTTACTGATATGGCTCGTCTTCTGGAAACGGCGGACGGCGAAGGGATCGAGCGGAAGTTCGAGTCCGCCCGCACGTTCCGGGCCAAGCTGCCGGAGCGGCGCAAAGGCTTCCAGGCCATCATGCATGACGTGTACGTCGACGTGCCGGACCATCCGGGCGTCATCGGCAGCATAACCGGCTTACTTGGAAGCCACGGGGTGAACTTGAGCAACATTGAGATCATGGAGAGCCGCGCGGATGTCCCAGGTGTTCTCCGCTTGTCCTTTCGGGAGGCCAGTCATTATGAACGGGCCAAGGAACTGCTGGCGGAGGAGTACGCCGTCCATGCGTAAATGCCATAAAAACGTTTTCATAAATGGTATTGACAGAATGAAAACGGATACATATAATAAAAGTACAGTATGGTTTCTCTCCACTCCTATCCGAATATTTGCACTCTGTGCAGCCTGCCGGCATCCGGCAGGTCTTTTTTTTTGTCTTTGTCTGGTCGAAAAGAACCATGTTTACATAAATTTCACAGATTTCTGCGAAAAATTTAGCGAAAGAGGAAGGATTTTGAGTATTATCAAAGAAGTAATTAAGAGCTACTGGAAGACGGCACCAATTATCGACCCAAATTGACCTTATTTGAAGATATTGGGGATGAGGAGCGCACGGATCGACTGGCGCTCTTTCGTCATCTTTTCTTTTTTCCGACGTATGCTTCAAGGAGCAACGCAACTTTTTGCCGCCGGCGCAGTACAAACAAGTACAAGGCAGCTAGGTGACGCCGCGACTGCCGAGGAGGACCGCTTGTAATGACGGATTCGCAGTTAATTCGTGAGATTAAGGACGGCAATGTGGAGCTGTATGCTGAACTCATGAGTCGTTACGAGCGTAAAATTTACGCTTTCATTTATCACATGCTGAAGAGTTCCCATATGGAGGGCATGGTGGACGATCTCTGCCAGGAGACGTTCTATAAGGCGTTTCGCAGCCTGCAGACCTTCCGGGAAGTGGAAGCCGCCTTCTCGACATGGTTATATACGATCGCCCGCAATACGGTACTGAGCGAGCTCAGGCGCAACAAGCACGCCAAGGTGTCTCTCGAGGAGAGCGGCCATACCCCTCAAACGGCACCCGAAGCACTGCCGGAGCAAACCATTCTCCGCAACGAGAAGGTCTCGCTCGTCCGGGAAGCGATCAACAACCTGCCCGACAAGCAGAGAACTGCGCTGATTCTCCGGGAATACGATCAGTTGGATTATCAGGAGATTGCCTCCATGCTGGGGCAAACAGTCAGTGCCGTCAAATCCCTGCTGTTCCGCGCTCGGGCAAGCGTCAGACTCCAGCTGGAACCTTACATCATGGAACCGATATTCGGAGACTGCGAAGGGTGACGAACAATGGAGTGTACCCAGATCCAGGAATGGATCGCGGAGTATTTTGACCTTCCGGAAGAGGAGCAGCGAAGACAGGCAGTCGACCGGCACATTGAGCATTGCGATAGCTGCCGGGAAGAGTGGACCATCTGGCAGGAGAGCCTGCTATTTCTAGAAAGTGAAGGGCAGATGATTCCCGAAGAGGCGGTTCCGCTTCCGGATCGGCTGCAGGAGCAGCCAGCGCCATCGGTCGCGAGCCGGGTCATGGGCCAGATCTACGAGCAGGAATCCTGGCGGATTCCGGTGGCCGAACGAATCTACTCGCTTCCCTACAAGTTGAGAAGAAATATGCTGATCATGGTTGCGTTCTGCCTGGCGCTGTTTCTATTCAGCTTCGTCTATGCCATCGGGGGGCCGGGTAGCAAGAATGAGCTGCTCGCGCAGGACGGCGACAAATTCGGGCTGCACCCTACCGCTAGTGCATCGGGGCCGACGAGCTACGAACCGATGGTGGCGAAGCAGATGGCCGGGAGCTCATTCGCCGCGACCTCTCTGATCGAGCCTCTCAAGCTGGGTCCGATCCAGACAAACCCGAATTATTGGATCGTCGTCTCTCTTCTCGGCTTGATCGGCACGCTGCTCATCATGAACTGGCTCTCCCGTATCCGATCATGAGGAGGATTGGGGCGCCAGGGCGCTTCTTATGTCCACGAAAGATCTCTAATGGATAAGAACACTCCACCGCATAAGAAGCGCCAGGGCGCTTCTTATGAGCATGTACCAGCGCTAAGATCCGAAAACACAACACCGCATAAGAAGCGCCAGGGCGCTTCTTATGAGCATGTACCAGCGCTAAGATCCGAAAACACAACACCGCATAAGAAGCGCCTAGGCGCTTCTTTCGCATTTCGGCCATTCAGAGGTAAAGGAATATCCTGCTAATTCCGGTTCATACTAAACGTAACACGATAGGAACCGGAGGGACGACTTATGAACCTGGCAGAGATGCTGGCCTACGCCGATATCCAGGACTTGTGCCGCATTGCCAAGACATACGACTGCGACTGCAGTTCGAACTCGAAGCATCAGCTCATTCAATCGATACTGTCCGTAATCGGCAAGCGCGAACTGTTCGAGGAGCAGATCGGCGGCTTGCAGACAGAGGATATCCGGTTTCTGAATTCGCTGCTGTTCGACCGGCGGAACAAATTCAGTCTGGAAGAACTAATGGCAAGAGCCAATCAAACCAAGTTCGACCCTGAGGAAAGGGCAGAATGGAACCCGAGGGAGCTGATCGCGCAATTCAAGCGCCGCGGCTGGCTGTTCAACGGGCATTCCCAGCATACGCGCTATCTGTTCCTCGTTCCGGAAGATTTGAAGAGACGCTTTCGGGAAGCGATGGCGAAGCGCTTCGGCACCTCCCTGGTCGCGACCGGCCGGGAACCGGCTGTCTATCGGGACGAGCAGACACTGCTGTCTGCCGATCTTCAGGCATTCCTTCGGACAGTGGGAAAGCAGCCGCTTCCGCTGTCTGCCGACGGCTATTTATATAAGAAGAATCTGCAGCAGCTGCTCGACGGTCTCGCGGTGCCCGAGGAGATGATCGGTCGAACAGCCTGGCGGTTCGGCTACGGCCGCCGGTACAAAGAATACCCGGACCGGTTCTCCCTGCTCTACGACTTCTGCTACTTCTCGGGCCTGCTCGAGGAGACGGGACCGGAGCTGACGCTAACCCCGGCGGGACAAGCCGCGGCGACGGCCGCACCGGCGGACCGGGTCAAGGAGCTGTATGAATTCTGGCTCAAGCTGTACAAAGGGCCGATCCCCAACTTACAAGCGATCGTCCATTGGATTGAACAGCTTGCCGGCGACTGGGTAACGGTCGACTCGCTGGAGCAGGTGCTGCTGCCACTCATCAAGCCTTACTATTACGATGCGCCTTCGTCCATTTTGCGGCAGCGGATTTTGGCGAATCTGCTGCATCTCGGACTCTTGCGGCTCGGCCAGGACGAGGGACATGGAGAGGTGGCGTGCATCACGCCTCTCGGCCGCGTGGTCATACGGGGGATTTATGTACCCGAGGAAGAGAAGGGCATCGAGCTCTCGATTGACAAGCTATAGCCGCATTGCTACAATCGCCCACAGAACAAGCTATCGGAGGTGCCACCATGCATATTCCTTACCGCGGAATCACCCCGTCCCTTCATCCCTCTGTCTTTCAGGCAGAGGGCGTTCAATTGATCGGGGATGTCACGATGGAGGAGGACTGCTCCATCTGGTACAATGCCGTGCTGCGAGGCGATCTGGCTCCTATCTGGATCGGCGCGCGCTCCAACATTCAGGACGGCTGCATCGGGCATGTGAATACGGATCAGCCGCTCCTCGTAGGACCGGATGTCTCCGTCGGACATGGGGCCATTATTCATGGCTGCACGATCGGCAGAGGCTCGCTGATCGGGATGGGAGCGATTGTCCTGAACGGCGCTTCGATCGGTGAATATGCCTTGATCGCAGCCGGCTCCATTGTCACGGAGAACAAGACCATCCCGCCGTACACATTGGCCATGGGCTCCCCAGCCCGGGTGGTCAGGGAGCTGACCGAGGCGGATCTGGCGAGACTGAAGCGCACGACGGACAACTATGTGGCCAAGGGGAGAGAATTTAGAGAGGGGAACGGACGTATATGAAATTCAGCGATATTTCAAAAGAAGACTGGGAAAGCTTGATGCCGTACCTCGATACGTGCCTGCTGCCGGTCACGGGGATGACCGGAAAACAGTCGCCCTGGCAGGCGACCAAAGCGCTGGAGGAACTGGGCGAGCAAATGATCGGGCTCGAGACAGCGTACAAGGGGAGGATGGTAACCTACCCGGCACTTCACTATGCCGCGATCGGAGAAGCGTTCCAGCAGCAGGTCAATTTGATTTGCCGCAATCTGAAGCAAACCGGCTTCCGGCACGTGATCCTGATCACCGCAAGCCCGCTCATCGAGGAGCTGGCGTTCGACGAGGCGGATCTCGTGCTGACACCGGCTACAGCGGCCAAAGGACGCGAGCATGTCCGCTCTCTCGTCGAGGAGCTATGGCGGGAGTCCCAGCAAGAGGCGGAAGAACAGGTGGAAGCATAAGCGCGTGACAGAAAGTGCATGATTTGTCCAGGGATGGACACGCTATTGTCATGGAAGTTGTGACAAATTCGTTAAATCTTTCGCGAAAGGGTCGGAAACGGCCGTATGCCCTTCCATTGCCATTCTTGACGCCCCCATGGGCGTAGGCTATTATAGTTATGTCCTAGAATATTATGTAATGCCTTGTCGAATGCGACGTGACATATATGGTTAAAGGGGGTAGAACAAGTACATGAGCGAGAACACAAGCCATTCGCATTCCGAACGGAAGCCCGGCGCTAAGCGGGAGATGTCGCGCCGCCAGTTCCTGGCGTACACGCTCGGCGGAACCACTGGTTTTTTGGCTGCCGGTGTCATCGTTCCTATGGTGCGGTTTGCCGTTGATCCGGTTCTCCAGCCTAAGAGCGCTTCCGACTGGGTAAAGGTCGTGGAGGAGAGCAAGATTACGGCTGAGCCGAAGTCCTTCAAATTCCAGGTTCATCAGGTCGATGGCTGGTACGAGAGCGATCCGGAGCTGGAAGCGTGGATTGCCAAGGACAGCAGCGGGAAGATTTTCGCGCTGAACCCAACCTGTAAGCACCTGGGTTGCACCGTTAACTGGAACAATAACCCATCTTACAAGGATCAGTATTTCTGTCCGTGCCACGGCGCCCACTACACCAAGGAAGGCAAGAACCTGGCTGTAGCGCCTGCGCCGCTTGACGAGTATGACGTAAAGATCGAGAACGGTTTCGTCTACTTGGGTGAACTGCATGCGAATTCGATTGTGAAATAAGGAGGCGTGCTCTACAATGATGAAAGGTGTTTACAACTGGATAGACGAACGCCTTGACATTACCCCAATGTGGAGGGACGTCGCGGACCACGAGGTTCCCGAGCACGTTAACCCGGCTCACCACTTTTCCGCTTTTGTGTACTGCTTCGGCGGCTTGACATTCTTCATTACGCTGATCCAGATTTTATCCGGAATGTTCCTGACTATGTACTACGTACCGGATATTATCAACGCGTATAAGAGCGTCGACTACCTCCAGCACAAAGTCGCGTTCGGGGTAATCGTACGGGGGATGCACCACTGGGGTGCTAGCTTGGTAATCGTCATGATGTTCCTACATACGCTCAGAGTTTTCTTCACGGGCTCTTACAAGGCACCCCGCGAGATGAACTGGGTAGTGGGTATGTTGATTTTCTTCGTCATGCTGGGCCTTGGATTCACCGGGTACCTGCTCCCTTGGGATAACAAAGCCTACTTTGCTACCCAGGTCGGCATCAAGATTGCCGCTTCGGTGCCTTACTTAGGCGGGTATATACAGACCTTCCTGCAAGGCGGCGATATTGTCGGCGCCCAGACCTTGACAAGATTCTTTGCTCTACACGTATTCTTTCTCCCTGCGGTTCTCCTGGCATTGCTGGGTGGACACTTCTACATGATCCGGAAGCAGGGAATTGCAGGTCCGCTATAAGAGAAGGAGGGGGAAAACGTGGCCCACGGTCCCAAGTCCAACGAAAAAATAGTCTACGTCGGCGACTCGCGCGTCATCAAGCGATCGAACAAGCCTGTTGCCTATGACTACGCCGCATATCCGGGCAAATCCGAAGTATTCATCCCGAACTTCCTCTTGAAAGAATGGATGGTAGCGGTCGTCGCCCTGGTCGGGGTTCTGGTTCTCGTCATGTCCGATCCTGCACCACTCGGCTATCCGGCCGATCCGACGAATACTTCGTTTATTCCAATGCCGGACTGGTACTTCCTGTTCATGTACCAGCTGCTCAAGTATCCTTACGCGTCCGATCAGTACGTCGTCATCGGAACGCTGGTCTTCCCGGGTCTTCTGTTCGGGGGCCTGCTCCTCGCGCCGTTCCTGGACACCGGTAAGGAAAGACGGTTCTACCGTCGTCCGATTGCATCTGCTCTGATGTTCCTGTCCTTGATTTCTGTCATTTATCTGACGGTCTTCTCCTGGCATCACTACACCAAGGAGCTGGAAGCGACCGGAACAATTCCGGAGCATATCAAGGCCGAGGAAGAACGCCAGGCCGCGAAGAAGTCCGGGCAGCCGGCTCCGTCGGCAGGCAAGACGACTCAGGTGGCTGCGATTGTGGACGAATCCGATCCAGCAGCGCAGATCTACCAGAAGTCGACTTGCGTCTCCTGTCACGGTGCTGACCTGAAAGGGCAGGCAGCCGCGAAGATTCCGGCACTGCGCGGAGTGGGCGACAAGCATGACAAAGCCGGTCTGCTGGCTATCATGAAGAACGGGGTCGGCTCGATGCCGCCTGGTCAGTATGATGCAAGCAAGGCTCAAGGCCTGTCAGATGCCGATCTGGATAAGCTGGCCGATTGGCTGGCGAAGCAGAAAAAAGCCCAATAACGAAACGAAAGCCTGACCCTCGACCGAGTGGTCGGGCTTTTTTTTGGAGCTTTCGGGCTTGCTAATGGAAATGAGGAGGCAAAATGGCGTGAAGGCAAACGGCAATGCATGGTGGTGGATCCGTTCCTTGCTGCAGGCTCCATTTGCTTTGTGGAGCTTGTTCTGGATCAACTTGGTCGGGACCATCTACGGTTATTACTGGTATGCAGGGCAGCTGGAGGACACGGTAGCAACCAAGCCGATCTGGCTGACAATTCTCGTGCCCGACAGTCCAACAGCCAGTTTGTTTTTTACGATCGCGGTCGGGTATCTGCTTCGGGATGCCGTCAAGCGGGGAGGCACCCGTCAACAATCCAGACTCCGGAGCATCTGGGAAGCGTTGGCGGTAGCCGCCTCGTTCAAATACGGCGTCTGGGCGGTGACGATGATCCTCGCTGAGAATGCGCATGGCGTCCCGTTCGTCTGGCAGGACTACATGCTGATGACCTCGCATGTCGGCATGGCGGTCGAAGCACTGCTTTACGTCGGCTTCTTCCGGTTGACGTGGACCGGAATCGGTGTATCGGCCATCTGGCTGTTCGCAAGCGATTATTTCGATTACCGGGAAGAGATCTATCCGTATCTGTCGCGGGTGCTGTGGGACGATCTGGGAACGATCGAAGCGTTCACCTGGACACTCAGCGTCATCAGTCTGCTGATTCTGGTTGTCACATACGGGAAAGCGGCACAGAAAAAGACGGCTACGCACAGACCCTCAAATCGGTTCTAAAGTGGGACATCCCTCCATACCATGTTGGTAGGAGGGATGTCCCATGTTGGTGACAAGGCACGGCCTGCTGGGTGGACTGGTTGCAGTCCTGATCGTCGCATTCCTGGCGGGATGCGGGACGATGGAGAACGATCCGATTCGGCGCGAGACGGCCGGACAGGATTCGGCGGAATGGACAAAACTGGAGCGGCTTGGCGGAACAGCGGAAGAGCTGTACCAGGCAACGGCTGCAGGCGACATAGAAGCGGCCAAGCAGACGCTTGACCGGTTGGAGGAACAAGTGACCGGTATCTCCTATACGGGCTTGACGACACTGGAGGGCATGAAGGCGCTGACGGATACGGTTGAGGAGAGCAAGCGCGTCTTCCAGGCAGTCCGGTTCTCCGGAGAGGACGCGGGGGTAGCGGCCGTCAAGCTGCGGCTCATCACGGATGCGCTGACGCATAAGCAGTCCCCGATGTGGCTCCAATTCGAAGGAGGCCAGATGGAAGCACTCCGACAGCTCAAATCGGCGGCGGCGCAAAAGCTGGAAAGAGAGGCGATCGCGGCGGCGGCGTCGGCTGAACAAAAGTACCGGATGATCCGGCCCTCTCTCTATGTCAGCCGGGAGCCGGCGGATGTGGAAAAGCTTGATTCCTTGTTCACCCATTTGAACAAGCTGCTTAAGCCAGCACCTACGAATTACGAAGACATCCAGAAGACAGCGGCGGCTCTGGAGCAGGAGTTCCGCGAGATTTTTCACCGGCAGCGGGACAAAACCGCGTATTTGCCTGTCCAGGGAGGCGACACGCCCATCCTCTGGACGCTGTTCATGGGAAGCTTCATCATAGCCGTGCTGAGCTTCGTCGCCTGGAAGATGTTTCATTCGGACAAAAGCATCGCTCGCGTCCCTCGCAACAAGGGCGGCCTGTAAGCAAAGCAAACAAGCTCCCGGCGGACGTTCCGTTAGGGAGCTTGCTCGTCTCGGCAGGCGATTAGTCGGTCTTGAAGCCTTCCCCAAGAACGTCGTGAACATCGGAAATGATGATGAAGGCGGAAGGGTCGGCCGCCTTGATGAAGGCCGTCAGCCTCCTGACCTCTGCGCGGGCGACGACGCAGTAGAGCACATCCTTTTCTTCCTTGGAGTAAGCGCCCCTGCCCGTCAGAATGGTGACGCCGCGCTCCATTTCGTTCGTGATCGCTTCGGCCAGCGTGTGGTGTTGTGCGGTGACGATCGTGAAGGATTTGGCCGCGTAAGCCCCTTCCGTTATGTAATCGATCAGCCGGGAGGCGATGAACACGACGACCATCGTGTACAGCACTTTTTCCTGCGAGATATAGAAAAGGGAAGATCCGATCACCAGCACGTCGATCGAGAGGATGACCTGGCCCATGCTCATCCCTCTCTTTTTATTGAGATAACGGGCCAGAATATCGACGCCGCCCGTCGTCGCTCCGCCGCGGAAGACGAGACCGAGGCCGGTTCCGAGCGATACCCCGGCGTACAGCGTCACGAGGAAGTAATCGTGTCCCCGGAAGGGCGATATCCACCCGAGCTCAAGGATCGTCTCCATGACCCACAGGAATAAGGAGAGGGAAAGGGTGCCGAGGATCGTGAAGGCCATCGCCTGCTTGCCAAAAACCCTGTAGCCGAGCACGAACAACGGAATGTTTAGCACGAGCGTCGTCAAAGAGGGAGGAATGTTGGCGGCATATTTGGCCAAAAGTGCCACCCCTGTAAGCCCGCCCTCCATCAGCTCGTTGGGGATGACAAAATATTGAAGAGCGAACGCATAGATGGCCGTTCCCGCAAGGGTGAGAAGCAGACTGCGAATGAGATCGGCGGACGGTTTCTTCATCATGAACACTCCTCCGTAGAAGCGCAGGACGCCTCGTCCGGGCGAGGTGCGCGGTATGGAATAATTAGTCAGGATCGGTTCCTTCTCAGTATACCCGCTTTCCCGTTTGAGCCGCAAAAAGCATTTGTTTTCCGTTTGGCGATCGGGTAACATGGATTCTAGCTGGCAGCAGGAAGCGCAACCCGCGCGAACGGAAGGAGGTTTCGCCCATGGCGGACAAGACTTTGCAGGACATGCAACGGGAAGTCGATCAATACATATCTCAGTTCAAGGAAGGTTACTTCAGTCCTCTCTCGATGCTGGCCCGTCTCTCCGAGGAGGTGGGGGAGCTGGCGCGGGAAGTGAATCACCAATTCGGGGAGAAGCCCAAAAAGCCGACCGAAGAGGAGAACTCCATCGAGAATGAACTCGGCGATTTGCTGTTCATTCTCATCTGCTTCGCCAATTCGATGAACATCGATCTGACGGCCGCACATGACGCTGTCATGAACAAGTTCCAAACCCGCGACGCCGACCGGTGGACAAGAATCGATAACACCGAACAGACGGAATAGACATATGCTGTACCATCTCTAGCCGGAAGGGATGGGAAGCGATGAAGGAGAGCGGCGGACAGGAAGCGGTCCAAAAAGCCTACGAGGCCATCTTGGACGGGGATTACGAACGGGCTGTCGCCTGGTTCGAAGCCGCGCTGAAGGCCGATCCCAACAACGCGGATTACCGGTACCGGCTGTCCATTACGCTTGCGAGAAGCGGACGGCTGGAGCCGGCCAGGGGGCAGGCCGAGTCCGCGTGCCGCCTGGATCCGGATAACGAGACCTATCGTCTCCATCTGGCCAGGATCACGGCGCGTGTGCTCGCGCAGGAAGCCAAAGAGGCGATAGAAACGGGAGATGCAGAACGGCGTGCGATCCCGGCGCTTAAGAGAGCGCTGGAGCTTGACCCGCTCTTTGTCGACGGCTACGTGCTCCTCGGCCTAGCCTATAAGGAGAACGGGCAGACAGAAGAGGCCCAGCGCACGATCCGGGAAGCCCTTCGGCTCGATCCGCGGCATCCTGACGCTGTCCGGCTATGGAAGGCGTTCCGTATCGGACGCTGACCATCCTTCCTTTTTACCAACAGCAACGAAAGGATGAATCACATGTCGGAACCAATAAAAGTAGCAGTAGCAGGCGCAAGCGGCAGGATGGGACGCGAGGTCGTCAAGATGGTCCTTGAGGACCCGGAGCTTCGTCTGGCAGCCGCAGTCGCGCATTCCACCAGCGGCATGGATGCAGGTAGCATGGTGGGCAAGGAGACCTGCGGAGTTCCCCTTACGACGGACCTGGAGCTCGCGCTCGTAGAGAGCAAGCCGGACGTTCTCGTTGACTTCACGACGCCGCACTCCGTGATGGCGAATACCGAGCTCGCGATTCGCCATGGCGTCCGGCCGGTCGTCGGAACGACCGGCTTCACGCCCGAGCAGATCGAGGACCTGGACAGACGATGCCGGGAAGCCGGTATCGGCGGGCTGATCGCCCCCAATTTCTCGATCGGCGCGATTCTGATGATGAAATTCGCAGCGCAGGCTGCAAGCTATATGCCGCATGTGGAAATCATTGAATATCATGGAGACCAGAAGCTGGACGCCCCGTCGGGCACGTCGGTCAAGACGGCGGAGATGATCGCTGCGAACCGCCAGGAGCTGCGGCAGGGCAATCCGAACGAGAAGGAAACGATCGAAGGCAGCCGCGGCGGATACTACGAAGGATTCCGCATTCACAGCGTGCGTCTGCCAGGCGTTTTTGCGCAGCAGGAGGTCATTTTCGGCGGGTATGGACAGACGCTCAAAATCCGTCACGATTCCTACGACCGTGCCGGGTACATGCCGGGTGTGAATTTGTCCGTGAAAAAGGTCATGCAGACGACCGGCATGGTATACGGCTTCGAGCATTTTCTTGACTAGCGCGCGCTTAGACGCACATACGCATACGCGGGCAGCAGGATTCTGACAAGGAAAGAAGGGACAGGCAGTGAGTTTGCAAATCGCACTGATCGCTCATGACCGCAAAAAAGACGAGATGGTGAATTTCGCCATCGCCTACAAGCATGTATTCGCCAAGCATCAGCTGTACGCGACCGGAACAACCGGGCTGAAAATTATGGATGCGACAGGCCTTCAAGTGGAGCGATTCATGTCGGGTCCGCTTGGCGGCGATCAGCAGATCGGGGCGCTCGTCGCTACGAATGTGCTGGATCTGCTCATTTTTCTGCGGGATCCGCTCATGGCCCAGCCGCACGAACCTGACATTACGGCGCTTCTGCGCTTGTGCGACGTCCAGGGCGTGCCGGTCGCGACGAACGTCGCTTCCGCCGAGCTGCTGGTGAAGGCGGTGGACCGTGGGGATTTCGCCTGGAGAGAGCTTGTCCATAAGTACAAGCCGGGAGATGCCAAATGACGGCGCTCGATATTCTTGTCTTCGGCGCGCATCCTGACGATGCGGAGATCGGAATGGGCGGGACGATCGTCAAGCATACCCGGCGAGGGCTCAAGGTTGGCATCTGTGACCTGACCAACGCGGAAATGTCCTCGAACGGAACGGTGGAATCGCGAAGACGGGAAGCGCAGGAGGCGGCCCGTCTCCTCGGACTGGCGGACAGAAGCAATCTCGGTCTTCCAGACCGCGGTCTGACGATGGACCGAGTCCACATCGACCCCATCGTCCGGGCGATCCGGCGTTACCGGCCCCGCCTGGTTTTTGCTCCCTATTGGGAGGATCGGCATCCGGACCATGTACAGTGCAGCAAGATGGTTCGCGAAGCCGTGTTCAACGCCAAGCTGAAGCAGTACCTGCCCGACTCTCCGCCCGTTCAGGTGGAGGATCTGGTTTTTTATTTCATTAACGATACGGCAGAGCCGGACCTGATGGTTGACGTCACCGATGTATACGAGACCAAGATGGAGACGCTACGGGCGTACGGCTCCCAATTCGTAGCAGGCGGCACGGGCGTGAAGACCCCTCTCAATCAGGGCTATCTCGACAACGTGGCCGCTCGTGACCGTGTTCTGGGACAGAGGCGGCTGATCCGGTATGCGGAGGGCTTCGTGACCCAGCTGCCTCATCTAGTGGATGTCTTCGCCCGTTCGGAATAGACCGGCGGCTCTCTAGCCGCAGCAAGGAGGAAGCAGATGGGCAAAGACCGGCTTAAGATCGGGATTACTTGTTACCCTACGCTCGGGGGCTCCGGCGTGGTAGCAACCGAGCTGGGCAAGCTGCTGGCTGAACAGGGGCACGAGGTGCACTTCATTACGAACAGCCTGCCCTTCCGGCTCGGGAGCTTTGATAAGAACATTTTTTATCATGAGGTGGAGGTTAGCGATTACTATGTCTTCCGCTACCCTCCGTACGATCTATCGCTGGCTAGCAAGCTTGCTCAGGTAGCGAAGCGGGAAAAGCTGGATCTTCTGCACGTTCATTACGCCATCCCGCATGCGGTATGCGCGCTCTTGGCCAAGCAGATGGTAGGCGAGCATCTCAAAATCGTGACGACGCTGCACGGCACCGATATCACAGTGCTGGGCCGGGACGGGTCGCTGCGCGACTTGATCCAGTTCGCGATTCAAGGCAGCGATGCGGTGACGGCGGTATCGGAGGATTTGATCGCCGAGACGAGGCAGACGCTTGCGATCGAGCGTCCCATCGAGCTGACCTACAACTTCGTCGATGCCCGTGTCTATTATCCGCGCGACGTGACGGCCCGCAGGCGGGAGATTGCCGGCGACGACGAAAAGCTGCTGCTCCACATTTCGAACTTCCGTCCGGTGAAGCGCGTAATGGACGTCATCGATATCTTCGCCCGCGTCCAGCAGAAGCGGAAAGCCCGTCTTCTTCTGGTCGGAGAGGGGCCCGAGCTGAACAAAGCGATCAACAAGGTGCGCGAGCTCGGACTCTCCGACCAGGTGGTGATCTGGGGCAAGCAGGCCGATGTCGCCGAAGTGATTTCGCTCGCCGACGTCCTCCTTCTGCCCTCCGAGAAGGAAAGCTTCGGCCTGGTGGCGCTCGAGGCGATGGCCTGCGGAGTGCCGACGGTCGGTTCCGATGCGGGCGGCATTCCCGAGCTTGTCGCAGACGGGGAGACCGGCTATTTGCGGCCAATCGGAGATACGGAGGGCATGGCCGACGCTGCCTTGCGCCTGCTGGAGGACGACACGCTGCACGAAGCGATGCGCGAAGCCTGTCTCGTGCGGGCCCGCGAGAGGTTCGGCGGAGACCGTATCCGTCGTGAGTACGAGCAAATCTACAGCCGTGTGCTGGGACGGCCGTGTCCCGGCTTCCCGCCGGATTCCAGTGGAGCGGCTGCCAAGGAAGAGGGTCAGCACCGATGAACCTGCATGTAGAGGAGCGGGCCGCCTCCCTGCTCCGGCGGCTGGAGGAGCACGGCTATGAAGCCTATATCGTGGGCGGCTATGTCCGCGACTCGCTGCTCGGGAAGCCGACCCATGATATCGATATCGCCACCTCGGCCAAGCCGTCCGAGGTGGTTGCTTTGTTCGAGCATACAATTCCGACAGGCCTGCAGCACGGGACCGTCACCGTGATGTTGGAACGGGTGCCCTATGAGGTCACGACGTTCCGGACGGAGTCGGACTACGAGGACCATCGCCGGCCAAAGGAAGTTGCGTTCGTCACCAGCCTCGAGGAGGATTTGAAACGGCGGGATTTCACCATTAACGCCATCGCGTTGAACCGAGATGGTGAGCGGATCGACCCGTTCGGCGGCGAAGCCGATCTTAGGGCCGGGGTGCTTCGCTGCGTAGGCAGGCCGGAGGAGCGGTTCCGGGAGGACGCCCTTCGAATGATCCGCTGCATCCGGTTCGCCTCCAATCTGGGGTTTCGCGTCGAAGAAGAGACGTGGCAGGCGCTTCTCACCAACCGGGAGCTGCTGCGGCATGTCGCCATCGAACGCGTATTCACGGAGTGGAACAAGCTGATGGGAGGACCGGATCCGTACCGGGGGACGGAGTTGCTTGCAGAGAGCCGGCTGCTGCATCACCTCAAGCGGGAGACGACGCTTGCGATCTCGGCCAGCTGGACGGGCAAGGAGGCGATGCCCGCCGAACTGAGCGCCCTTCCCCTTCTTATCCGACCCGAGCTTCGCTGGGCGTTGCTGATGCGTTGGATGCAAACCCCGCTCGACCTACTGAAGGACGAGCTCGCGGCCTTGACGTTTCCCGGCAAGCTGATCGAGAGCATTGTTGGCATCCTCCGGCTGGAAAGGGATCTCGCCGTTGCCGTCCGGCAGGATGGGACGGCCGGGCAGGGAGCGAACGGTCGGCTGGAACGGCTGTGGAAGCGCATGGTTTTGTCCCATGGCGAGCAAACGGCTCGAGACTGGCTGGAATGGAGCGAGGCGATTACGGCAGTCGCTGGAGACGGGGAAGCAGGGGGAGAAGCGGAGCCTCTTGAGCGGCTCGGGCAGCATACGGCTCGAACGCTAGTAGAGAACGGACGAGCCTGGCTTGAGGAAATGCCGGTGCGCGACCGCAAAGCGCTGGCCGTCAAAGGTACCGATCTGATCCGGAGTTTGGACCGGCCGGCCGGTCCCTGGCTGGCGGCATGCATGGCGAGGCTGCTGGAGGAAGCGGCGATAGGTACCGTTCCCAACGAGACGGAGGCGCTTCTCAGCCGTGCCAAAACATATGACGAAGAGTGAGGACACGATGAAAGAACGATTGCTAACGCTGCTGCAGGAGGAGCCCGGCCGCTATTGGTCCGGAGAAGAGCTGAGCAGGCTGCTCGGCTGCTCGCGCACGGCAGTCTGGAAACAAATGCAGAATTTGCGCAAGGACGGCTACGAGTTCGATTCGGCGCCGAGACGGGGCTACCGTCTAACAGGAGAACCGTCCAGGATGAGCGCCGCCGAGCTGGCCGCCTGTCTGCGGACGAAGACGATCGGCCGCTCGCTGAAGCTGCTGGAGCAGGTAGGCTCGACCCAAACTCACATCCATGAGCTAGTCCGTCAAGGCTGTCCCGAGGGGACGCTCGTTCTCGCCGAGGAGCAGACCGATGGGCGCGGAAGGATGGGCCGCCATTGGCATTCCCCCAAGGGGAAAGGCGTGTGGATGAGCTTCGTTCTGAAGCCGGCGATTCCGCTGGCCTGCACGTCCCAGCTGACGCTGCTTACGGCCGTCGCACTGTGCCGGACGATTCGCAGAGAGACCGGGGTGGAAGCCGGGATCAAATGGCCGAACGATCTGCTGGCCCGGGGGAAGAAGTTCAGCGGCATCCTGCTGGAATCGGGCGCGGAGGACAACCGGCTGACGCATGTCGTGTTCGGCATCGGCATCGATGCCAATTTGACGGAGGCCGATTACCCGGACGAGCTCAAGGAGAGGGCGACCTCGCTCCGAATCGAATCGGGAGCGGCCGTCGACAGGGTTCAGCTGGTATGCCGGTTCCTGGAGCAGTTCGAGGAGCTGTACGACCTCTATCTCCGGGAAGGCTTCGGCCCGATTCGGACGCTGTGGGAAGCGCTCAGCGTCACATTGGGGCGACATGTGCGCGTTCAAACGCCCACAGGGTCCGTGGATGGAACGGCCGAAGCGCTGGACGAATCGGGAGCGCTCTTGGTTCGCACTCGGGAAGGCGAAAGGGTGCGCGTGTTTTCGGGAGACGTGTCGCTATAAGGCGAACGGGATGAAAAAAGAATGGTACCCAATGCGTAAAATTTGGTATAATGAAGCTGCGAAGGCGGTATCCGTGAAGGAACTGCACTTCCCTGCCTGGCTAATCCGGCGCTGCGCCGGACACAATGATACTATCCTTAATAAGCGTATTGGCATTTATGTCGGATTCTGCTCTGAGCCGTAAGGACCGAGACAGAAGGATCATAAATACAGTGTGTTTCTATGTATTCATGACCTCCTTTTAGTTGCGGCTAAAAGGTTTTTTTATGTTCAAGCTCAGAGAGAGAACAAGCAAACGGATGGCGGGAGAAAAGAAGGGAGAATGGAGATGGAGAAGAAACCGATCACGACCTCGCGTATGAAACGAATGAAAAAGGACGGCGACCCGATTACGATGGTGACCGCCTACGACTATCCGTCGGCGAGTCTGGCGCAAGAGGCGGGCATCGACGTCATCCTGGTAGGCGATTCGCTCGGGAACGTCGTGCTGGGCTATGAATCGACGCTGCCGGTAACCCTCGATGACATGATCTATCATACCCGCGCGGTTACGCGGGGAGCGCCCGACACGTTCGTCGTCACGGATTTGCCGTTCATGACCTATCACGGGAGCCTGGATACGACGCTCGCCAACGTGGCGCGACTCATGCAGGAGGGGCTGTGCAAGGCGATCAAAATGGAGGGCGGCACCGAGATCGCCCACACGGTAGAGGCTATCACCAAGGCCGGTGTGCCCGTTATGGGACATATCGGGCTGACTCCCCAGTCGGTCTATCAGATCGGAGGCTTCAAGGTGCAGGGCAAGACGTCAAAGCAGGCGGCCAAGCTGCTGGAGGACGCCAAAGCGCTCGAGCAGGCCGGCGCGTTCGCAGTCGTGCTCGAGCTGGTCACGGAGGAGCTGGCGGAGCTGGTGACGAAGGAGCTGTCGATTCCGACCATCGGGATCGGCGCGGGACCAAGCTGTGACGGACAGGTGCTCGTGTTCCACGACCTCCTGCAGTACGCTTCGGAAACCTATCCGAAGAAATTCGTCAAGACGTATGCCGATATCGGCAGCCAGATCCGCGACGGTCTCTCCGGCTATGTGAAGGATGTCAAAGCGCGGACATTCCCGGACGCTTCCCATTCGTTCAAGGGAGAGCAGGACGTCGCCGCTTATCTATACGGCAGTAAGAACTGAGACATAGTGGAAAGGGAGGGAGACCATGAAAGCGGTACGTACCATTCAAGAACTTAGACATGAGCTGGCCGAAAGGCGTACGCGCCGCTCGGAGAACGGGTTGGCGGGCGTCGGCTTCGTCCCAACGATGGGCTATCTACACGCGGGACATGCGAGCCTGCTGAAGAAGGCGCGAGAGGAATGCGGCACGGTCGTGCTGAGCATTTTTGTTAACCCGCTGCAATTCGGACCGAACGAAGACTTCGACCGATATCCGCGTGATGAAGAGAAGGATCTGCGCCTTGCGGAGGAGTGCGGCGTCGACTTCGTCTTCCTGCCAAGCGCCCAGGAGATGTATCCGCGTCCGATCCGGACGACGGTCGCCGTGTCCGGCTTGACCGAGCGGCTGTGCGGTGCCTCCCGGCCCGGCCACTTCGACGGCGTCGCCACAGTCGTGTCCAAGCTGCTGAACGTCGTGCAGCCGGACCGTGCATACTTCGGCATGAAGGACGCCCAGCAGGTGGCGGTGGTGCAGCAGATGACGAGCGATCTGAACATGCCGACTGAGATCGTTCCCTGTCCGACCTTGAGGGACGCTGACGGACTCGCGCTGAGCTCCCGCAATGTCTATTTGAGTGACGAGGAGCGGCGGCAGGCGCTCAGTCTGCCGGGTACGCTCCGGCAGGCGGAGACGTGGCTCGCGGAGAACGCCGATCCGTCCGCACTGCGGGACCGCATCATGGAAGGCATTCAGCGGTCGCCGCTGGCCGATATCGACTATGTCGAGGTATTGACCTATCCGTCCCTGCTGACCCCAGAGGAAGCTATGCGGCAGGAGCTGCCCGGCGATGACCGGCTGCTCGTCGCCTGCGCGGTCCGCTACGGCAAGACGCGGCTCATCGACAACGTCCTGCTGCCATGGAACAACGAGAAGAAAGGGGCCGAGGTCCATGCTTAGAACCATGATGAAAGCGAAGCTGCACAAGGCAACCGTTACGGAAGCCAATTTAAACTATGTCGGAAGCATTACGATCGACGAGGACCTCCTCGAGGCGGTCGATATGCTGCCGAACGAAAAGGTGCAGATCGTCAACAATAACAACGGCGCGCGTTTTGAAACCTATATTATACCGGGTCCCCGCGGCTCCGGCGTTATTTGCCTAAACGGCGCGGCGGCCCGTCTCGTCCAGCCTGGCGATATCGTCATCATCATCTCCTACGCTCTGCTGAACGAGGAGGAGATCCGGACCCATGCGCCCAAAGTGGCGATCATGGGAGCCGGCAACAAGATCGACAGGCTGTTGCATCAGGAGCCCCATTCCACGACCGCTTAAGTCGGCGTCCGGGCAACGCTCCGGCCCGGTTCCCAACATGTCGGGAGGGGCGGGCAGGGCGACATAGGCAGGTATGAAACCACCCCCCTTGACGCACAATGAGGGTACACGAGGGATAGGCCGCGTGCGACTCCGCATACAGGGTGGGATGACGAATGTTTAAACCATTGTTTGCGACCATGCATGACGTGTTGGCCGACATTATGACCGATTACGAAGCGGCATCCGAGGAAGAGCAGCGGTTTCTGCAGGAGCAGCTGCTCGTGCTCAAGGCAATGGGAGACAGCTGTCTCGAAGAATGGCTCCTGTTCGAGGAGAAGCTGGGCCAGGTCATGGCCATCATCCGGCAGCATGCTGGGGAATCCACCTTCGAGCCGGAGGGTGAGGAATCGGCTGCAGCAACAGCCGCCGCCTCGGCCATAAGCCTAGAGGAGCCCCAGCAGGAAGAATTCGTGCAAGCCCAAGGGTATTATAAATTATCCATGTTCGACCGCGCCGCCGGCAAGCTGAACGAGCTGATTCGGCGGCATCCGGACTTTTTACTGGCGCGCATCTATCTGGCCATGTCCCATCTCCAGCTCGGGCATCACGGAGAGGCGATGAGACAGTTTCTGTTTTTGCTGCCGCTGACCGACAACGGCCGGGTCAAGGCCATCTCGTACACGGCGATGGGCTGCATTCATGTCGAGAACGACAATCTCGAACAAGCGCTCGAATGCTTCAAGCAGGCTTACCTGGAGGACCCCGCGTGCGTGGAGGGCTCCGTCGTCGGGCAGGTCGGAAAGCGGCTTATGTAGCGAGGGAGGGGAGGATTTTCCCGCTCCCTTTTTTTGTGCCAGTCTGGTATGCTAAGAAAGCAGGCGCAAGGGAAGGGATGGAAACAAGGCGACATGAACTATGCCGTATTGGATTTCGAAACAACGGGAGGCCAGCCTGCGGACGAAATCATCCAGGTTGGTCTTATTCTTATAGAGGAACAACGTATCGTCGGGCGTTATGCATCGCTGGTGAAGCCATCGGTAGCCATACCGCCCTTTATCACCCAATTAACCGGCATTACGGACGAGATGGTCAAGGACGCTCCCGGGATCGACGAGGTGCTGATGGAGCTGCAGCCGATGCTTTACGACTGCGCGCTGGTGGCCCACAACGTCCATTTCGATCTAGGCTTTCTGCAACGGGCGCTCGATGCGAGCGGCTATATGCCGTTCTCCGGGCCGGTGCTCGACACGATCGACCTGCTGCGGATTCTGTATCCGACGATGGGAAGCCTTCAGCTGTCGAACGTCACGGACGCGCTGGGAATCCGGCACGAGCGCCCTCACCAGGCGGATTCGGACGCGGAGGCGACTGCCGAGATTTGGCTCCAGTGCCTTGGTCGCTTTGAGGAGCTGCCGCTTCTAGTCGTTCAGCGAATGGCGGCGATCTTCGAGAACGATTACGCGAACAGCGATCTGGCCTGGTTCCTGCAGGAAATGGCGGAGCGGGGGGAGAGTCTGGCGACCGGTGAGGAGGACGACCGCCGGTATTACCGGCAGTTCGCCCTGAACGTCGACGACTGGGGCGAGGAGAACGAGGAGGCCGTTCCGGTCGATCGCTCGGCCGCTCAAGTGCCGTTCGAGCAGTTCTACGAGGAAATCAAGAACCGGCTGCGGAGCAAGTTCGCCCAGTACGAGGACCGCGAGGCGCAGGAGATTATGCTGCGGGAAGTAGCGAGCTCGTTCGAGGAGGACAAGCATCTGCTGATCGAAGCGGGGACGGGAACAGGCAAGTCGCTCGGTTACTTGATCCCCTCGCTGTATCACGGCATCCGCGAGGACAAGAAGATCCTCGTCAGCACGCATACGATCAATCTGCAGGAGCAGCTGCAGGAGCGGGATTTGCCCATTCTGCAGGAGATCTTTCCGGTGCCGTTTCAGGCTGCCGTGCTCAAGGGCAGAAGCCATTATCTGTGTCTGCGCAAATTTGAGAACAAGGTCACGCTGGGCGACTATGTCTTCCCGAAGGATGACCGGATTACGGCGGCTCAGATGCTCGTCTGGCTCAGCGAAACGGCGAGGGGTGACGAGGAGGAGCTGCATCTGAACAGCGGCAAGGGGGCGGAATTCTGGCGTAGCGTCTCGAGCGACGCCGATTCGTGCCTGAACAAGGCTTGCCCTTGGTTCAAAAAGTGCTTCTACCACCGTGCCCGCCACCAGGCGAACAAAGCCGACGTGGTTATAACGAATCATTCCCTGCTCTTCACCGACGTGAAGGCCGAGCACAGGCTGCTGCCGGGCTACAAGCATCTCGTCGTCGACGAAGCCCACCACTTCGAGGAAGTGGCGAGCAAGCATATGGGGACGGAGGTCAGCTACCTGTCCTTCTTCAACACGCTGCTGTGGCTTTATAAGGATTCGCGAACCGGCCAGCTGCCGCAGCTGCGCATAAAGCTGCAGCAAGGAGAGGGAGAGGCGGGGGAGCGCACGTCCGCCTGGGGGGCCGTCATTGAGCGCGTCTATGAGCTGCTGACCGAGGTGCGGACCCAGTGGGACGAACTCACGGATGCTCTGTATTCGCTCATCGGCGGCCGTCAGGCGGATTCCAGCGAGACGGGGGGACTCGTGCTCCGGCTCAAGGGGGAGGCCCTTCCTGCGGAATGGACGCTGCTCGGCGGCATGGAGGACAACCTCTTCCTCCTGCTGACCGACGCGCTGCGCCAGCTCGAGCGATTGCTGCAGGAACTGAAGGACGTCCAGGACGAACTCGACATCAAGAGCCTCGTCACCGATCTGACCGGTACGCTCAAGGATTTGTACCGGCATCGCGACAACCTTCGTTTCTTCATGAAGCGGTCCGACGAGGATTACGTCTACTGGATGGAAGCGAGCCCGCAGTTCAAAGCCAAATCGCTTCATCTCATAGCCGTTCCGATGGACGTCAGTCCGTATCTGCAGCAATATTTCTTCGACGAGAAGGACAGCGTCGTCCTGACCTCCGCTACTCTATCCGTAGACAAGTCGTTCGACTATACAACGGATTCGATCGGACTCGCGAAGTCGGATAAGCTCAAGACGGTCATGCTGCCGTCTCCGTTCGATTACCGCAAGCAGGCGCTCGTCTGTATTCCGCGCGACTTCCCCAACATCAAAGGGGCGAGCGGCGAAGCGTATTTCGTCGACAAGCTGGTCCAGTCGCTCGCCGAGGTGGCGGAGACAACCAAGGGACGCATGCTCGTCCTCTTCACGTCCTACCGGATGCTTAAGCAGGCCTATCCCGAGCTGAAGGAGCGTTTGGCACCGCTCGGCATCCAGGTGCTGGGCCAGGGGATGGACAGCTTCAACCGGAGCAAGCTGACGCGCATGTTCCAGGACAGCGGTGCCGCCGTCCTGCTCGGCACAAGCAGCTTCTGGGAGGGCGTCGATATCCCAGGCGAGGCGCTCACGTGCCTGGCGATCGTCCGGCTGCCGTTTCAGCCGCCGAACCATCCGGTGGCCGAGGCGAAGAGCGAGAGCTTGAAGAAGCAGAACAAGAACCCGTTTCTGAAGCTCTCCGTGCCGCAGGCGGTCATCCGGTTCAAGCAGGGCTTCGGGCGGCTCGTGCGCAGCGCCAGCGACAAAGGAATCGTCCTGTTGTACGATACCCGGGTGATCGACACGAGCTACGGCAAATATTTTCTATACTCGCTTCCGGGGCCCAAGATCGAGCATATGCCGACCCATCAGATGGTGCCCCGGATCCGGCAATGGATGGAGGAAGGACAGGAATGAAGACGGAACGCATCTCAGAGGCAGTCGTGCGGCGGCTGCCGATTTACCTCCGTTTTTTAACAGAACTAAGCCGAATGAACGTCACGACGGTCTCTTCGCAGGAGCTTGGGAGCAAGCTGGATCTCAATCCGGCCCAAATCCGCAAGGATCTCGCGTACTTCGGGGAATTCGGGAAGAAGGGAATCGGCTACGACGTCGAATATTTGATCGAGAAGATCCGCCAAATTCTCAAGCTCGACAAGACGATCCAGGTCGTGCTCGTCGGAGCGGGCAACCTGGGGCGAGCCTTGTGCAACTATAATGCCTACAAGCAGGACCAAATGAAGATCTCCGCCGTCTTCGACGCGACGCCCGACAAGGTAGGGGCCAAGATCCACAATCTGGTCATCCAGCCGATGGACAAGCTGGCGGAGACGATCCGACAGGACAAGATCCGCATCGGCATCATTACCGTACCCGCTGCCGAGGCGCAGGGGGTGGCGGACCAATTCGTCGAGGCCGGCATCGAGGCGATATTGAACTTCGCTCCGGTCGTGCTCAAGGTGCCCTCCCATGTTAGGGTCCACCATACCGATTTTACGGCCGAGCTGCAAAGCCTCGCTTATTACCTGGACTAACGGCTGTTGGAGCGGGAGAGCCCCTCAGGATATCCTTGGACGGATGCGCCTAGGGGGAGAGCCGCCTGCGTAGGAGCCGCGGGGCTCCTACGTACGGCTGGTCCACTTTCATGCCAGCCTGGCCAAGAGACATCGTGACGCCCCATGAAGCAACCCCCTTTCTACCGACAGGATCCCCCTGTAGGCTAGGAGGGGGGTTTTTGTGATGCACGTGTCCGGATTTGACGGAGGAACCAATGTGGGATAATATGGAGGTCGTTAAGGGTCTCTTGATGGTGATTAGGCCTTTTCCCTGGGTATCGGTAAATAGGCGGATGTAAAGGAGGGCTACAGATGATTGTTAAACGGATCGTTCCCAATATTCATACGCCCGAGATGGAGAAAGCAAGAGCTTTCTATCAAGACGCTCTAGGTCTTACCCTATTGATGGACCACGGCTGGATAGCGACCTATGGTTCGAAGGAGTACAGCCAAGTTCAAATAAGCGTTGCCTCACAAGGAGGCTCCGGAACCGAGACGCCAGAGCTATCTATTGAAGTGGATGACATAGAGGAAGCTTACGAACGAATGCAGCAAGCCGGATTCCCCATTGTATATGGACCGGTGAATGAACCATGGGGGGTTCGTCGTTTTTTTGTCCGCGATCCCTATAATAAGCTAGTGAATATTCTTGCGCATATCAGCTAGTCGCGAAGAAAAGGGCGTAAAAAAAGGCGACCGTTCTCCGGTGGCACACCGAATCGCGGTCGTCGCATAAGATCTATGTAGCTGTCCACATGGGACCCGACACGGAAAGCCGGTTCTGGTCCGTCGTGAAGGAAGAAGGGGCGGCTGCGCTTCTCATGCGCAGCCGCCCCTTCTTTCTGTTATAGAGAGCTGGATGGCCGGATTAGCCGTAGCGCAGCACTACGCTCTCCAGTATGTTGGCTACATCCTCACAGGCGTCGGTCGTCTGCTCGAGCCGCTCGTACAGCTCCTTAAGCTTGAAATCGTGATAAGGATCCTTCGGATTAGTGAAGATGGTCCGGATCCCTTCCCTCATCAGCCGGTCGCCTTCGTTCTCGTCGCTGTTTATCGCTACCGTATGCTCGGAGATCTGGGCGAATTTCTTCTTCGTCAGAAGCTTGAAGGCATCCAGAATGTGCTGGCAGGAGGAGACGATGACGGCGGAGAAGTCCTTCATGAAGCTGTCCGTCGTTTCAATATTCAAGTAATCGAACCGGGCGATCGTCGCCTCGATCCCGTCGATGACATCGTCCACCTTCATGGCGAGCTCCATGATGTCTTCCCGATCGATCGGCGTAATGAAAACTTGGTTCAAGCCCTTGTAGATCGTATGGGTAATCTGGTCGCCTTTGTTCTCCAAATCCTTAAGCCGGCTGTAAAAAGCGGAAGGGGGAGCGGAACCTACTATCGCTTCCCGGAAGACGTGCGCCGCTTCCAGCGTGTTCTCGGCGGCCTCCACCAGGAGAGCCAGAAAATCGGCGTCCTTATTTTTGTTACCAAGCATGTTGTTATGGCCCCTTTCCTCGCGTTCAAAGACTGCAAGTCCTCCCATAAAAATAGCACATCGGACCGGAGAAAAGCAATGAAGCGTCGGATGCGCAAAAGGCCCGGTAGGCGGGCCGGGAACCGCCTTGATTTGGCATCCCGTTAGTTGTACTCTTGAGGAGAGGACTAATTTACATAAAGGAAGGAATCGTTCATTGTCGACCTTGCTGATTCAAAACGCAAAATTGCTGACGATGGATCCGGAGAACCCGTGGGTGGAAGGATCCATGCTCGTCGAAAACGGACGTATCGCTTATATCGGGCCGGATAAACCCGTTCAAGCGGACACAGTAAACGAAATCGTAGACGGCCGGAAAAAGCTGTTCATGCCCGGTCTCGTGAATACGCACGGCCATGCGGCCATGTCGCTTCTGCGCGGCATCGGCGACGACCTTGCGCTGCAGGTTTGGCTGCAGGAGAAGATGTGGCCGAATGAAGCCAAATTCGAAGCGGAGGACGTCCGCTGGGGAACTCTGCTCTCCATTCTCGAGATGGTCAAGGGCGGCACCACCTGCTTCGTGGATATGTATGACCATATGAACGAGGTTGCTCAGGCGGTCGAGCAGTCGGGCATGCGGGGCTGTCTGACCCGGGGCGTCATCGGGCTGTGCCCGCCCGAGGTGCAGGATGCCAAGCTGGCCGAAGCGAAGCAATTCGCCCGCGACTGGCACGGACAGGCGGACGGAAGGATCACCACGATGATCGCGCCTCATTCGCCATACACATGCCCGCCCGACTACATCGTTAAGCTGGTGGAGGCCGCTCACGAGCTGGATCTTCCGCTCCATACGCATATGTCGGAGACCGCTCGAGAGGTCGAAGAGAACGTCCAGCAGTACGGCCTTCGTCCGGTTGCCCATCTGGAGAAGCTGGGCGTCTTCAGCCGGCCGTGCCTCGTAGCTCACGGCGTCCATCTGAATGACGAGGAGATCGCGAAGCTGGCCGAGTATGATGTCCGGGTCTCGCATAACCCGGGCAGCAACCTCAAGCTGGCGAGCGGAGTGGCGCGGGTGCCCGAATTGCTGAAAGCCGGCGTTCTCGTGTCCCTCGGCACCGACGGGTCGGCGAGCAACAACAACCTCGACATGTTCGAGGAGATGCGGCTCGCCGCCCTCATCCATAAGGGAATGACGGGCGATCCGACCGCAGTGCCAGCCGGGGAGGCGCTCAAAATGGGAACGTCGGCCGGGGCCAAGTCGATCTGGCTCGACGACGTCGGCGTGCTCAAGGCGGGGGCCAAGGCCGATTTTATCGCGCTCGACATTGACCGGCCGCACTTCCAGCCGGCGTCCAATTACGCCTCGCATGTCGTCTATTCGGCGTCTGCACAGGACGTGACGGATGTCTACGTGGACGGCCGCGCGATTGTACGCGGCGGCGAATGCGTCACGCTCGACGAGGAAAAAATCAAAGCGGAATTCGGGAAACGATTCTCCTCGCTGATGAACCGGTAAGAGGAGGGAGCGACAAGAGATGCGAGTACTGACCAGGAAGCGTGTCGGATGGACGCTCAGCGTCATCGCCGCCGCCTGTCTCGTCTTCGTCTTCCGGTATTACACCGTCATCCAGGCGGAGGAAGAAGCCGTGCTGAATCAGGCGGCCGAGAGGGCCAGGCAGGCGGGGCACGTCACGACGGTCACCAAGCTCCAGCCCTACACGGGGGACGAGCCGTACACGGTTGTGTTCGGGAAGAACGCCGAGGACCAGGAAGTTATCGTATGGGTGTCGGAAGGCGAGATGATTGCAAAACCCGCGTCCGAAGGGGTAACCTCGCAAATGGCGCAGACGGCCACCAAGGCCAAGGGAGCGGACGTGGAGGTGCTTCGGGTAAGCGCCGGCCGTACAGGCGGCGTCCTCGTTTGGGAAGTGTTTTATAAGCGTCCGGAAGCGGGCGGGGAGAGATACTACTACGACTTTTACCATTTCGAAGACGGATCTCCGATCGATACTTACAAACTAAGCGTACGTTAATCGGGGGAAGCCGTCTTGGAGCAATCTGGGGCGGCTTTCCTTTTCTTCACACTTTATTCTAACATTCGTGATATATTCTGTGATATACTGTCTATATATCATAGAGGATAGAAAGGTGGGTGGCGATGAAGCTGCGATTGTTGCCAATCTTACTGACTGTAGCTTGTTCGAGCGTCCTGTTGTTTGGTGGCTGGTTCGTTTATCGGAGCTATGCGATGGAAACACCCTTGACGCAGATCGTCTCCGAGGCACCCGGAGTAGAGAATGTAACGATGGATTTAACGAATGAATCCGTTCATATAAACTTGAAGTTGAACGAGCAGGCAAACCTGCGTGAGCTGTACCAGAAGCTGGAACAAGAGGGAGCCGGAATCATCGGCAAGCGCAACCTGGACGTGAAGATCACGAACGAATCCTCTCCGGAGCTGGAGAAGTGGTGGTCGGTCGTACTATTCGACATCGCCCAAGCGATGGAGACGCGCCAATACGCCCAGATTCCGCAGACGCTTGCGGACAAAGCGGCGAGCCTGCCCGGCCTGAAGACCGAATCCGAGATGGATGCGAAGAATGTGTATATTGAGCTCACCTACAACGGCAAAAGCAAGTTCATCATATTGCCTAGGGTCTCGGCTAAGATAGGGGTGTGGCCTAATGAGTAAATACGGGAAGGAAATTCTGATCGGCATCGTTCCCGTTGTGCTGCTGTTTCTTGCGTTTCTCGGTCTTAATATCATTCCCATTCTGATGGTCGCTATTATCGCCGTTTCCTTGTTGTATGTGGCACGCCCCAAAATGAATATGGACACCAAGGCGGACCGCACCAAAAACGTCCGCAAGCCGGCCCCCCTGTCGTTCGACCAGATCGGAGGGCAGGACCGCGCCAAACACGAACTCAAGGAAGCGCTCGAATTCATTATCAAGCAGGACGATATTAAAAAATTCGGCATCCGTCCGCTGAAGGGCATTCTGCTGACGGGACCTCCCGGAACGGGCAAGACGCTGATGGCTAAAGCTGCCGCGCATTACACGAACTCGGTCTTCGTAGCCGCTTCGGGTAGTGAGTTTGTCGAGATGTACGTAGGGGTAGGCGCGAGCCGGATCCGCGATCTATTCAAGAAAGCGAGAACGATGGCTCAGAAGGAAAACAAGGAAAGCGCCGTCGTCTTCATTGACGAAATTGATGTCATCGGCGGCAAGCGCGACGGCGGCCAGCACCGCGAGTACGATCAGACGCTGAACCAGCTGCTGACCGAGATGGACGGCATCCATACGTCGGATACGCCGCGCATTCTAATCGTCGCGGCGACGAACCGCAAGGAAATGCTGGATCCGGCGCTTCTGCGGCCGGGCCGGTTCGACCGTCACATTCAGGTCGATCTACCGGACAAGAAGGGCCGGCTGCACATCCTGAATATTCATGCGAAGAACAAGCCGCTGGCCGACGAGGTCAATCTCGAGAAGATTGCCGAGGAATCGTTCCAATTCTCTGGCGCGCAGCTGGAGAGCGTTATGAACGAGGCGGCAATCTACGCGATGCGCGACCAGGCCGAGAAGATCGAGCAGCGGCATCTGACGCTCGCGATCGACAAGGTAATGATGGGCGAGAAAACCGACCGCGAGACGAGCCGGGAGGAACGCGAGCGCGTTGCCTACCACGAGCTCGGCCATGCGATTATGGCCGAGGTGGTCAAGCCTGGAACCGTATCTCAGGTTTCGCTCAGCCCCCGTGGTCCGGCGCTCGGCTTCGTACGTCACAACCCGCAGGACGACCAATACCTCTACACCAAAGAGTACTTGGAAGAGCGGATTATGATCGCGCTCGGCGGCGCAGTCGCCGAAGAAATGTTCTACGGCAACCGGAGCACGGGCTCGCGCAATGACTTCGAGCAGGCGTTGAACCTCGTTAAGATGATGATGGACTCCGGGTTGACTAGTCTTGGCATCGTCGACCGCGAAATGGTGACAAAGGAAGAACTGATGAAGGCGAATGCCTCCATCCTCGACAGCCTCACCGCGCGGACGCGCGAAGTGCTCGAATCGTACCGTTCCGTCTTTATCCAGTCGCTCGGCATTTTGCTGAAGGAAGAAGTGCTCTCCGGGGACCAATTCCGCAATCTGCTGGCGATCTTGAAGCAGCGCAGCTCCGCATAAGCAGGACAAGCAGTCTTTGCTGCCGGCGGGATAGCTGCACCTGCGCGATGCTCTAACAGCCTTAGTTTGGGTGACCCCGAGCTAAGGCTGTTTTTTTGCCCAGAGCGTGGTGTTCGGCGTCATAGGAGGAGATCCATCACCTCCTGCTAGCCCGCGGGGACGGAACCGGCCGGATCGCTTAACCGCTTCGGAGCAGCGGTGGAAGGAATGTCCGGTTCTTCATGCAAAAAGTCTGCAAACATAGTACAATAAAGACTCCCGGGTTACGGGCAGTTTGAGGACAAAGGAAGGATGCAGGCATGAACAAAAGCACCATTCGCGAAGTCAGCAGCCACGTCGGGCAAACCGTCACGATCGGCTGCTGGCTAAACAATAAACGGAAAAGCGGCAAGATCCAATTTTTGCAGCTCCGGGACGGCTCCGGCTACATCCAGGGCGTGCTGGTCAAGAGCGAGGTGACGCCGGAGGTATGGGAGGCGGCAGCCAATCTGACCCAGGAATCGTCTCTGTACGTCACGGGCGTCGTGAACGAGGACACGCGCAGTCAGAGCGGCTATGAGCTTAGTATTACTGGTATCGAGCCGATCCAGATTGCACACGATTACCCGATCACCCCCAAGGAGCATGGCGTCGATTTCCTGATGGATCATCGTCATCTGTGGCTTCGCGCGCCTAGACAGCGGGCGATCCTCATTATCCGCTCCCAGATTATCCGGGCGGTTCAGCAGTTCTTCGATGACCGCGGCTTCCACCTCGTGGATCCGCCTATTCTGACGCCATCCTCCTGCGAAGGCACGACGAACCTGTTCCATACCAAATATTTCGAAGAGGACGCCTACCTGACCCAAAGCGGGCAGCTCTATATGGAAGCCGCCGCCATGGCGCTGGGCAAGGTTTACTCTTTCGGCCCGACCTTCCGTGCCGAGAAGTCCAAGACGCGGCGGCATCTGATCGAATTCTGGATGATCGAGCCGGAGATGGCGTTCGTCAATCACGATGAAAGCCTCAAAGTTCAGGAGGAGTTCATCGCCTACGTCGTACAGTCGGTTCTTGAGAACTGCAAGCATGAGCTTGAGACGATCGGGCGCGACGTGTCCAAGCTGGAAAAGATCCAAGCGCCGTTCCCGCGGATTTCGTACGACGACGCGATCAAATTCCTGCAGGAAAACGGACACGAGATTCAGTGGGGCGAAGACTTCGGAGCTCCGCACGAAACGGCGATCGCCGAATCCTACGAAAAGCCGGTCTTCATCACGAAGTACCCGGCGGCGATCAAGGCGTTCTACATGAAGCCGGATCCGGAGCGTCCGGAGGTTGTGCTCTGTGCGGATATGATCGCGCCGGAGGGCTACGGCGAGATCATCGGCGGCAGCCAGCGGATCGACGACCCGCAGCTTATGGAGGAGCGTTTCCGGGAGCATGAGCTGTCCGAAGAGGCATACCAATGGTATATGGATCTGCGCAAATACGGAAGCGTGCCGCATTCGGGCTTCGGCCTCGGCCTGGAGCGGACGGTTGCCTGGATCTGCGGTCTCGACCATGTTCGCGAGACCATACCGTTCCCACGCCTGCTGTACCGGTTGTATCCGTAATGCGTACGGAACAAGCGGGGAACGGGGTGGTGCTTTGAAGAAGCAGGAGGAATGGAAACGGCTGGAGGATGGGATGCTGGGAGCGTTGCGGGAAGGGACGCAGCCGGTCCCCTATCTGTTCCTGAAGCTCTATCCCTCTCTGAAGCTGAATGAAACCGAAGCGATGCTGATTATTCAGCTGATGGCGTTTTTGGACAAAGACAAGCTCGAATTTCCGACGATTGAGCAGATCCAGGGTCGGATGGCGGCTACGCCCGAGCAGGTCATCAAGACGCTTCAGAAGCTGCTGAAGAGCGGCTGGATTAGCATTGACGAGCAGATCGATCTGGTCTCGGGCGTCCAGTCCGAGCGCTACAATCTGGACGGGGTATACCGGAAGCTCGCCGAGGCATGGGCGGACCGGGAACGCCGTGCGGCGGAGCAGGACAAGCAGGCGGCCGCGGAGACCGACGCCAAGGATATTTTCTCGATCTTCGAGAAGGAATTCGGCCGGCCCCTGACCCCGATGGAGCTGGAGACGATTGCCGGGTGGCTGGACCAGGACAGCTACAAGCAGGAGCTGATTTTGGCCGCGCTGAAGGAAGCCGTCTTCGCGGGCAAGGTACACTTCCGCTATATCGACCGCATACTGCTGGAATGGAGCCGAAACCGCATCTATTCGGTCGAGCAGGCGAAGGAGCACGCCCAACGGTTCCGGACCGGCCGCTAGAGGGACCGGTCAAGAGAGACCTAGCAGCTAAGTAGCGTACCCGGCGGCATTCCGGCATAACGCCCGGTGGACGGCGAGGAGGCTGGGCCAGGGCAAGGGAGGCTGAACGATATATCCAAGCGTGAGGAGATCAACCAACTGGAGGAAGTGTTCCGGCGCTTCCAAAAGAACATAAACGGCGTGTGGAACAAGCGGGGCATCCATATCTCGCGGACGAATGTCATCCTGCTCAACAGGCTGCAGACGGAAGGCCCGCAAAAAATTTCCGCGCTCGCAGAGCATCTATGTATCACCTCCGGCGCCGTCACCGGCATATCGGACAAATTGATCGAAGCCGGATTGGCTGAACGTTCCCGCTCCGCCGAGGATCGCCGGATCGTATACCTCGGCATTACGGAGAAGGGAAGGGAAATCCTCGTGGAGCTCAAGGAGCGCCGGCAGACGCTGCTCAATGACCTGTTCGGAGATATTCCCCAGGAGGACATCCAGCATCTCATCGAGCTTTTCCGGCATCTGTCGGACAAGGCGGAGAAGCTGACCGGTGAGTAGGCGAGGCATGAGCTTGTAAACGAATGAACGATAGCAACGCAAAAAAAAAACACCCTGAAGGGGCCGATGGCGCTGACCCTGCAGGGTGTTTGTCGTTTGAAGCGGGATTTACGTTCTCCGGCATGCTAGGAAACGCTCTGAGCCGCATGAGGCGGACAGGCGCAGGCAGATTAACGTCCGAGCAGCCGCGTCCGGTACGTATGCTCGAACAGAAACTCGAACGCTTCGAGGTGGCGTTTGGCTTCGAACGCGTTGGCTCCCCACGCATAGATGCCGTGATTGCGCAGCACGATGCCGGGGACGCGGGGCACGATCGCCTCGGCTACCAGCTCGGCTATGCGCGGAATTTCCGCATAATTCGGAAGCACCGGGACGGTGATGCGGGCGTCCTCCTCCCAGATATTCAACGCTTTGATCAGTTCGACGCCCTGGATGGGAATAGCTCCTTCGTCCCCAAACAGATCGGAGACGATGTTATTGTAAACGGTATGGACGTGGAAGATCGCGCCACAGCCCGTCGCCTTATAAATCTCACAATGAATGAGTGTCTCAGCCGAAGGCTTGAGCGAGGTCGCTTCCACCGGTTGGCCGTTCTCGTCCACCATGAGATAATCCTCCGCAGTATGAACGGACTTGTCCTTGCCGCTTGCCGTTACTGCGAATCGGAATTGACCGTCCAGAACGGGACCGACGCGGACGGAGAGATTGCCGCTTGTCGCGGGGAACCAGCCGCGCGAGGCGAGGAGCTCCTTGATCTCCATAAGCTCTCCGAATGCGCGCTGCCGGTCCTCCAGCAGATAAACAGACATCAGAATACCTCCTTGGCGAGCAATTGGTCAAGCTGGCGGATGACATCATGAAACGTCTCGTAGCCCATATAGGGCATACCCAGCGACCGGCATTCCTCGGCGAGATGCGAGCGGGCGAAGATGTAGTCCACCTGCTTGGAGCCCGGGAAGTCGCTTATGCTGTCGCCGATCATGAATTTCACGTACCGGGCGGACGGGTAGGAGCGGATGATCGTCGTTTTGCACATGCCGCAGCCGCCGTTATTGTCGCATTCCTCATCGCAAGGATGGGGCCAGGTTACCTTGATATGCTCGCCCGAAAAATCGCTCGCATTGCAGTAGATCTGCTCGGGTTTGAGATCGAACGGCTCGAGGGCGGGCAGCAGGAAGAAGTCGATGCCTCCGCTCGTCACGAGAAAGTCGATGTCCTTCTCTTTGCAGTAAGCGAGCAGCTCCGGGAAGCCCTCGCGGATCCGGATGCTTGCTTTGGCGAAGGCGACGATCTCTTCTTTTTGGTCAGAGCGAAGAAGTGCGAACATGCGGCCGACCCCTTCGCGGACGGACATTTCCCGCCGGGTGACCTGCGCCATCAGCTTCTCGTAGCCTGGCGGGTGAAAGTGCTTCATGATCTCCACAATGTTGTCGTTCACCGTAATCGTCCCGTCGAAGTCGCAAAAGACGATCGGCTTTTTGCCGGATCGTGTCGTCATTCCTTCACCCCCCATGCGTCGATTGCAGCCTGCAGCTCCGGGTGGCTTGCAGCGTAATCGGCAAGCCGGACGCCCTGCATTGTAGCGTCGATCGCTTGGCGGAAGGCTCGACCGCCGGCGGCTGCGCCCATCGGATGGCCGTGCACGCCGCCCCCCGCGTTCACCACGACGTCATGGCCGAAATCGCGGAGAATCCACGGCACGAGGCCGGGATGGATGCCGGCGGACGGAACCGGAAAGCTTGTCCGCAGGGACAGTCCATCTGGGCTCTCGGCCGATCGGTAATCGGCGTTTCCGTCTGTCGTCACCAAGGCATGTCGAATCGCCAGATTTTCCTCCAGAGGCATAACGACTGAGCCGTAAGGGGACGGGAACAACACGAGGTCCGCGCCGGCGAGGCGCATCAGCTTGCCGAGCAGGACGGAAGCCGCAATCCCGTAATAGCGGGACGGATAGAAGGCGCCGGACATCGCCGGATGCGCCGCAATCGGCACCTGAATATCGGGATGCGAGCTTAACTCATGCAGCACGTCGAGCCCGTAGGCGAGTACGTTGAAGAGAAGGGCATTCGCGCCGAGAGAGACGGCTTCCCGCGCCCGGTCCACCAGGCCGGAGGTCGGGCCGGTCAGGTTGACCGCGTACAGAACCGTCTGGCCGGTTTGCTCGTACGTTTGGCGGACGACATCCATGCAGGCCGGCACCCGGACGCTGATTGGCGTAAGCGGGTTCTCGAACAGGATTTCATCGTCCTTGATCAGATCTACGCCGCCCTGCGCCTGGCGGGCGAATTGCTCCACCAGGCCGGCGCGGTCGTGGCCGATGACGGACTTGAAGATACTCATCAAGAGCGGCCGGTCATGGACGCCGACGAGCTCGCGGACCCCTTCGATGCCGAAGCGGGGACCGGGAAACGCCGACAGGAATGCGTCCGAGAACTTGAGATCGATCAACTTGATCTTGCCGTCCATCGAGAGCTTGCCGAAGACGGTCACGAGCAGGGCGGGCAGATCGCGGCTAAAATTGACGTCAGGATAGGCGATGGTCAGATCGCCGTACCGCTCGCCGTCCGGGGACCGGTGCTCCTGCACGTCGAGCACGCGGCCAAGATACGGCTGCATGGCCGCCTTGCGCGCTTCCGGCAGCTCCGTCCAGCTGCCGACGGTCAGGCCGACGGCGATACCGGCGGCTTTTTTGGCGAAATCGGCTGTCTCGTCGTAACACCGATAAGTCGCTACACAATAGGACATGGGATCACCTCTTTCCGCCGTCGTGGCCGGATCCGACGATTGATGCCGCATTCCCGGCCGCCTCGGCTTTGTCGGTAAGCAGCTGGACGGACAGCGCCTCTCCCAGCTCCTTGGCGCGTTCCGCGCTTCGCATGGCCGCCTTGCGGACCGCCTCGAGGAATTGGTAGCTGTCGAGCGTGTCGATCGCTGCCTGCGTCGTGCCGTTCGGGGATGTCACCTTGCGGCGCAGCTCCGCCGGATTCTCGCCGGTCGTCTCGACCATGCGGGCGGCGCCGAGCACGGTCTGCACCGTCAGACGGCGCGCCTCTTCCTCGGGCAAGCCGCCGCGGACGCCCGCGCCGATCAGCGCCTCCATCATGTAATAGATGTAGGCGGGACCGCTGCCGGAGACGCCGGTCACGATATCGAGCTGCTGCTCCTCCACGACGGCCGTCATACCGGTGGTCTTGAATACGGCGAGTGCCAGCTCGCGCTGGGCTTCGGTCACCGAGGACGAGAAGCTGATGCCGGTGGCGCCAAGGCCGATCGTGCTGGACGTATTCGGCATTGTGCGGACGATCGGCATGCCTTCGGGAACGAGCGCGGCAATGGTCGCCATCGTAAGGCCGGCGATCACCGACACGAGCAGCTGGGAGGAGCGCAGATGGCCCTTCAGCTCGGCGAGCGCGGCCGCGACGTCCTTGGGCTTCATGCTGAGGACAACGATGTCCGCTTGCTGCAGGAAGTCGATCGTCGCGTCCAGGCCGCAGCCTGTCCGGATGCCGAACCGGGAGGCAAGCTCGGCGGCCTTGTCCCGGTTGGTGCGGGTTGTGGCGAGGATGGTGCCGGCGGTGAACAAAGGCCCCTTGACGAGGCCTCGGATGATGGCTTCGGCCATCGAGCCGGCACCGATAAACAAGATGGTAGGTTGGTCTTTGGTTGTCAGCATAGCTCCTCCATATCCCTATCCGATTCCGGACGGCGTCGATTACTCTCTAATTTGTCCGGTGCCGTAGACATAATATTTGGTTGACGTAAGAGCGGGCAGGCCCATCGGCCCGCGGACGTGCAGCTTCTGCGTGCTAATGCCGATTTCGGCGCCGAAGCCGAATTCGCCTCCGTCGGTAAACCGTGTAGAGGCGTTCACATACACCGCCGCCGCATCCACTTCGTTCAGGAACCGCTCCGCGTTGCGGCGGTCCTCCGTCACGATGCACTCCGAATGCATGGTTCCGTATGTACGGATGTGGGCGAGCGCCTCCTCGAGCTGGGAGACGACCTTTACATTGAGAATATAATCGTTATATTCGGTGGCATAATCCTGCTCAGTCGCTTCTTTCGCGTTCGGAACGAGCTCTCTCGTCCTTGGGCAGCCCCGGAGCTCCACGCCGGCGGCGGACAATTTGTCCGCGAGGGCCGTCAGATGCGGGCCGGCAAAATCCTCAATGACGAGCAGCGTCTCCATGGAATTGCAGACCGAGGGACGCTGCACCTTCGCATTCAGGGCGATCCGCTCCGCCATGTCGGGATCCGCCGAGGCGTCGATGTACGTATGGCAGATGCCGGCTCCCGTCTCGATCACCGGCACCGTCGCATTGCGGACGACATTCTGGATGAGCGAGGCGCCGCCGCGCGGAATGATGACATCCAGCAGCCCGTTCAGCTGCAGCATCTCATCGACGGACGAACGGTCCGAGCTGGTAACAAGTTGGATGGCATCGGCAGGGACTTGAGTGGACGCCAGAGCATCGCGGAGAATCTCGACGATCCGCCGGTTCGAGGACAGAGCATCGCGTCCGCCTCTCAGCAGTACCGCATTGCCGGTTTTGAGGCACAGGCCGACCGCATCTACCGTCACATTGGGGCGCGCTTCGTAGATGATGCCGATGAGGCCGAGCGGCACCCGGATTTTATGGATGAGCAGGCCGTTTGGCCGCTGGATCTCCTCAAGCTTGTCGCCTACCGGGTCAGGCAGCTTGACGATGTCCCGCAGCCCGTCCGCCATCGAGGCGATCCGGTTCTCGTTCAGCTCGAGACGGTCGAGGAGAGACGAGCTCATTCCGTTCTCCCGGCCGCGCCTCAGGTCCTCCTTGTTCGCAGCGAGGAGAGACTCCTGCTCGCGGACCAGCGCGTCCGCCATCGCGGACAGCGCTTCGTTCTTCTCCTCGGTTGTGAGTGTACCGAGCAGCGTGGTCGTTAGTTTGGCGCGTTCGGCCAGCTGTTTCACTTCGCTCATTCGTCTACGCCCTCCCATGGTATGGAATTCACTGTCTTCTTATACGGTAGAAACCTATTCGTCTATACGGTAGATACCCATTCGTCGCGGTGAATGACTTCGATCCGGGCAACGTCCATCCGGTTCTTCACATCTGTGGTCGTCATCCCGGCTATTTCCTTCAGCTGCCAGGAGGCGTAATTGACGATGCCCCGGCCGAGCGGACGGCGGTCGAGCGACAGCACCTCAATGACGTCGCCCCGCTCGAACTCGCCTTCGATCTGTTTGATCCCTGCGGGCAGCAAACTTTTCCCGCCGTTCAGGAGGGCAAGCTCGGCCCCGGCGTCCACGCTGACACTTCCCTTGGGCAGCGAGTGGAAGCCGACCCACTGCTTCTTCATCGGCAGACTGTGCAGCTGGGTTTCGAAATACGTCCCGCGGCCGCTGCCCGCAGCCGCCGCATTCAGATCTCCGGGGGTGGCTACCTTGCCGACGAAGACCGGGATGCCGCCGCGGACGGCGATGCGGGCCGCCTCCACCTTGGAGCGCATGCCTCCCGTTCCGACGGAGGAGCCTGCGCCTCCCGCGAGGCCAACAATCTCGTCCGTGATCTCCTCGACGCGGTCGATGCGCTGGGCGTCCGGATTTTTGCGCGGGTCCTCGGTGTACAGGCCATCCATATCGGTGATGATGACGAGCTGCCGGGCTTTCACGAGATTTGCCACGAGCGCCGACAGCGTATCGTTCTCGCTGAATTTGAGCTCGTCGATCGAGACGGTATCGTTCTCGTTGATGACAGGCACGATGCCGTGCACGAGCAGCTCCTCGATGGTGCGGGAAGCGTTGAGCGCCCGCTTGCGGCTCGAGAAGTCGGAGCGCGTCAGCAGAATCTGGGAGGCGAGGATGCCTTCTCTTGCGAACGCCTCCTGATAATTTTGCATTAGAATGGCCTGGCCTACGGAGGCGGAGGCCTGCTTCTCGTGCAGCAGTTTCGGTCTCTTCTTGTAGCCGATCAGGGTGAAGCCGGCTGCGATGGCGCCGGACGTGACGAGAAGGACCTGGTAGCCTTTCTTGTGGAGAGAGCTCAGCTCGGAGGCGAAGAACGCGACCTTGTCGCGGTCGAGTCCGCCGTGATCCGATGTGATCGAGCTGCTCCCGATTTTGACGACGATCCTCGGCTGCATGCGATCCCTTCTTTCCTTCAGAAACAACGGGTCTTCACGACCTCGTTAGCAAAAAAACTTTCGCCCAGATGGACGAAAGTCGGTCCCGCAGTCGCCGGCGGGCGGCGGCGGGAAGCGTCCAGCGCTCCTCGCCTTGTCGCAGTCATGGGCTGCTGTTGAAGCTAGAATAGCACTATCGTTCCGCCTTTGTAAAGAACGGAGAAAGGGCCCAAAGATGCGAAATTGGCGGGGCTACCGACGTTCTTGCGTCCCGGCCGACCCGGCCCGGGATCAGGTCACCTGCCACAACACCCATCAGCGGAACAAGCCGAGCCGGCCGACCCGCTCGACTCCTTCCACGAGCCGCTCTTCGGTCGAGAGCAGGCCTAGCCGGACATACCCTTCGCCGCTTGCACCGAATCCGATTCCCGGCGCCACGACCACATCGGCCTCCTGCAGCAGCTTGTCTGCGAACGAAGCTGACGTGTATCCTTCCGGAACGGGCAGCCAGCAGAAGAACGACCCCTCCGACGGCTCAGCCTGCCAGCCGATCCGGTCCAACGCTTCGTATAGAGCACGGCGTCGGGAGGCGTACACGGAGACAAGCTCGCGGACGCAGTCCTGAGAGGCGGTCAACGCTTCGGCCGCGGCGGCCTGCACAGCTCCGAACAGGCTGACATAGTAGTGGTCCTGCATCAGATTGAGCAGGCGGATCACTTCGCGGTTGCCGAGCGCAAATCCTACGCGCCAGCCAGCCATGTTGTACGTTTTGGACATCGTATAAAATTCCACGCCGACCTCCTTGGCGCCGGGGATCTCCAGGAAGCTGACGGGCCGGCTGTCCCCGAAGCCGATCGCTCCGTAAGCGAAGTCGCTCGCCACGACGACGCCGTGACGCTCGGCAAAGGCTACCGTCTCCTCGTAAAACGAGCGGGGGGCGCACGCTCCCGTCGGATTGTTCGGATAGTTAACGAACATCAGCTTGGCGCGCTCGAGATCGGCGGCCGAGAGGAGGGAGTAATCCGGGAGGAACCGGTTCTGCGCAAGAAGCGGCATCGGCACCAAGCGGGCTTCGGCGAGCGCGACGCCCGACCAGTAATCCGGATAGCCCGGATCGGGGACGAGGCACACATCGCCGGGATTCAGCAGGCATTGGCTGATTTCAACGAGTCCGGTTTTGCCGCCGAACAGGATGGCGACCTCGGTCTCGGGATCCAGCTCGACTCCGTAGTCCTCACGGTAGCGCTCGGCGACCGCTTCCTTCAAAAAGCCGAAGCCGCTGAAGGGAGGATACTTGTGATAGAGCGGGTTCGCGGCGGCTTCCTGCAGCTTGGCCACGATATGAGGAGGAGTGGGGCGGTCGGGATTGCCCTGCCCCAGATTGATGACGTCGCGGCCTTCCAGCACGCGTTGGTTCGCCTTTTGCACCAGACCGGCAAAAAACTGGGCCGGCAGCGTCTGCATCCGCTCGGCGGGCGCAATGGCGATTCGGGATGTTGGCTGCATACAGTTTCACGCTCCATTACTTTCCGTTAACAGTAGTCCTACTTTACCATGATTCAGGGAGCGCTGTATAGCGATGAATGCTGATTGAACCGAGCAGTTTACAGGGAATAAGAACTCCGATTGCCGTTGCCGCCATTTTTTCCTATGATAGAGGAACAACTTGAACGAGAAGAGGGATTGTCTTGACTTCCAATACTGAACTACGGTCGCTGCGGGTCAGTCTTCTGCAAATGGAGATTGCCGTCGGCGACACCGAGGCGAACTTCGCCCGTCTGCACCGCATGATGACCGAAGCGGCGTCCGCCGATCCCAAGCCGGACGTCCTCGTCTTCCCCGAAATGTGGAACACCGGCTATGCGCTGGACCGGATCGGCGAGCTGGCCGATTCGAACGGGGAGAGAACCAAGGAGGTCATCGGGTCGTTCTGCCGGGAGCACAGCATCCATGCAGTAGCCGGCTCGATCGCCGAGAAGCGGGAGGACGGCGTATACAATACGACTTATGTCTTCGACCGCGAAGGGCGCGTCACGGCCCAGTACTCCAAGGTGCACCTGTTTCGTCTCATGGACGAGGAAAAGCATCTCCTGGCCGGCGACCGTCTCGTCCGGGCGGACATTGACGGTATCCCTGCCGGGCTCCAAATCTGCTACGACATCCGCTTCCCCGAGCTGTCGCGTACCTACGCGCTGGGCGGCGCCAAGCTGCTGTTCGTTCCCGCGGAATGGCCGCATCCCCGTCTCGCCCATTGGCGGACGCTGCTCCTCGCCCGGGCGATCGAGAACCAGACGGTCGTCATCGCCTGCAACCGTGTCGGCACCAGCGGGACGACTTCCTTTTTCGGCCACTCGATGATCATCGGCCCTTGGGGCGACATTCTCCTCGAGGGGGGAGAAGAGGAGGCGATTCTGACGGCCGACGTACCCGTCGCGGAGGTCGAGGCCGTCAGGCGGAAAATCCCCGTATTCGAAGACCGCAAACCGGGACTGTACCGCCTCGATTAACCGGATGTTCGTTCCTTGGGGGGCCCGAACACCTCGTGGACGGTGGAGATGAACGCTTCCGCCGCTTTAGACAGATAGCGCCCGTTCCGGTAAGCGATGACGATCGACCGGGTCGGGTGTCCCTTAAGTGGAAGATAGACGGGCGTGAACGGCGCCTCGGACGCCCGGGCGACAAGCGAAGGCACCAGGGCGATACCGAGACCGGCCGCGACAAGCGATTGGACGGTGACGATATTGCCGCTCTCGACCGCCACCTGCGGGTCGAAGCCGGCGGACTGGCACAGGAGGAACATCATCTGGCGGAAGCCCTGTCCCTTCTTGAGCACGACGAACGGCTCGCCGGCCAGGTCGGCGAGGTCCACGTGGGGGCCTTCCTTCTCGGAGCGGCCGGCCAGGGCGGCCAGCGGATGCTTGGCGGGGACGGCAAGCAGAATCTCCTCGTCGACTAGCGGCAGATAGGTGAGCGACTTCTCCTCCATGGGGAGAGACAGGAGGCTGATATCGGTCTGCCCGCTAGCGGTCAGTCCCTCCAGCCGAGACGACGTCTCCTCGACGAGGACGATTTCTATATCCGGGAAGCGCTGGCGGAATACCGGCAGCACGAGAGGCAGCAGGTGGGAGCCCGTGATCGGCAGCGTCCCGACGACCAGCTTCCCTTTCTTCACTTGCGAGATATCCTCCATCTCGTTGCGCAGCTGGGTGACCTGATCGAGAATGCTCTGCGCCTTCTCGACGAAGACGGCTCCCGCGCGGGTCAGCTCGACTGAGTTCGTGTTGCGCTGGAAGAGCAGGACGCCGATTTCCTTCTCCAGCTTGGACAGCTGCTGGCTGAGCGAGGGTTGGGCGATATGCAGCTTTTCGGCCGCGCGAGAGAAATTCTTCTCCGCGGCGATCTGGACGGCGTACTGCAGCTGGCGTAATTCCATTGGGTAGATGCTCCTTTGGTGTGCGATGTTGAAGGCGGGAAGGCGGGCGGAGAGCCCGCCTTTTTATGTTGCCTCTATTGGTTTTACCTATCAATGCTATAGATATTATATCTTGGAACAATGAAGAAAGAAATGCTACGATTATTGACAACTCCAAACCCGCAGCCATCTAGGCAAAGCCGGGTGGAACGGATATCATGCGTAGAGGTGAACCGAACATGGCCAAAACATTATACGAAAAAATTTGGAACAACCACGTTATTTACGAGGAAGCCGGCAAGCCGAGCATTCTGTACATCGACCTGCACCTGGTGCACGAGGTGACATCTCCCCAGGCGTTCGAGGGACTTCGTCTCGCCGGCCGCAAGGTCCGCCGTCCAGATTTGACGTTCGCGACAATGGACCACAACGTCCCGACCAAGGACCGCTTCAATATCGCCGATCCGATCTCCAAGCAGCAGATCGACACCCTGTCCCAAAACTGCGCGGACTTCGGCGTAACGCTCTATGATCTCGACAATATCGACCAGGGCGTCGTCCACGTCATGGGGCCGGAGCTCGGCCTGACGCACCCGGGCAAGACGATCGTTTGCGGCGACAGCCACACGTCGACGCACGGCGCGTTCGGCGCTCTCGCCTTCGGCATCGGAACGAGCGAGGTGGAGCACGTTATGGCCACCCAATGTCTGCAGCAGGCGAAATCCAAGACGATGGAAGTGCGCGTGAACGGCAAGCTGAAGCCGGGCATCACTGCGAAAGACCTCATTCTCGGCATCATCGCGCAGTACGGCACCGACTTCGCAACCGGCTACGTCATTGAATATACTGGCGAATCGATCCGCGGCCTCTCGATGGAAGAGCGGATGACGGTTTGCAACATGTCGATTGAAGCAGGCGCTCGCGCCGGCCTGATCGCGCCGGACGAGACGACGTTCAGCTATCTGCGCGGCCGCCAATACGTCCCGCAAGGAGCAGACTTCGACGCGGCGGTGGCCGAGTGGAAGCAGCTTGTGACCGACGAAGGAGCCGTTTACGACCGCGTCGTCGAATTCGACGCCGCATCGTTGATTCCGCAGGTGACCTGGGGAACAAGCCCGGGGATGGGCACGGGCATCAACGCCCTCGTTCCGGATCCGGCCAGCTTCGTTTCGGACAACGAGCGCAAAGCCGCTGAGAAGGCACTGGAATACATGGGGCTGACGCCGGGAACGCCGATGAGCGAGCTAGCCATCGACCGCGTTTTCATCGGCTCCTGCACGAACGGACGGATCGAGGACCTGCGTGCGGCAGCTTCGGTCGCCAAAGGCTACAAGGTCTCGCCGAAGGTGAATGCAATCGTCGTTCCGGGTTCGGGCCGCGTCAAGCTGCAGGCCGAGCAGGAAGGGCTCGACAAGATCTTCGAGGAAGCCGGATTCGAATGGCGTGATGCCGGCTGCAGCATGTGCCTGGCGATGAACCCCGACGTGCTGAGCCCGGGCGAGCGCTGCGCGTCCACCTCGAACCGGAACTTCGAAGGCCGCCAGGGCCGCGGAGGACGGACACACCTCGTGTCCCCGGCTATGGCAGCCGCCGCTGCCATCGAAGGCCGCTTTGTCGACGTACGGAACTGGACATTCAATTAATAGATGAGGAGTCGCTGACATATGGAATCTTTCAAAAAGCATACCGGCATCGTCGCTCCGGTTGACCGCGTGAACGTGGATACCGATGCCATTATCCCCAAGCAGTTTTTGAAGCGGATCGAACGGACCGGCTTCGGCCAGTATTTGTTCTACGAATGGAGATTTCTGGAGAACGGCGAAGTAAACCCCGCTTTCGAAATGAACAAGCCGCGCTACGATGGCGCTTCCGTCCTAATCTCCCGTGTCAACTTTGGCTGCGGCTCGTCGCGTGAGCATGCACCATGGGCGATTATGGATTATGGCTTCCGGGTCGTCATCGCTCCGTCCTTTGCGGACATCTTCTATAATAACTGCTTCAAGAACGGCATTCTCCCGATCGTGCTGTCCGAGGAGCAGGTCGAGGATCTGTTCCAGCGGACCGCCGCCCAGGAAGGCTACCAGCTGACCGTCGATCTTGAGAATAAGACGATCAAAGACGGGCAGGGGCTTGAGCTGTCGTTCGACCTCGACGAGCACCGCCGTCAATTCCTGCTGCTCGGCCTCGACGACATCGGCCTCACGCTGCAGCAGGAAGACAAGATCGCGGCGTACGAGCGCAAGCATGCCGGCCGCCTTGGCTCCGGCGAAGCAGCTGCCGGCCTGGCGTAAGCGGCCGTATTCGCCCTGGGCTCCATCTCCGTCCGCCGGCGGAGGAAGGGCCTGGGGCTTCCTATGAAACGTCCTATGAAAAACCGGGCCGCAACGCGCAATTCGGCCCCATTACCCAAAAAGCTCCCGATCGAAACGAATTTCGTGTCGATCGGGAGCTTTTTTGCGCAACTTTTTGGTAATATTTGCGTCTAATTTATCGGTGCACGGCATATTCTATTAAATTCCAGAGGTGTATAATGAAAAAGGTAGTATCTTCCTTGCTGGCGTTGTGTCTTTTCCTAATCATCATTCCGACTGTCACCCATGCCGAAGAAAAGATCCCACTCTACTTGGACGGCAAACTATTGGTTCCGGAAGTTGCCCCCCGTCTCATTAATGAGAATACGATGGTTCCGATCCGGATCATCTCCGAGAATCTCGGTGCCGAAGTCAAATGGAACCAGCAAGAGCTCAAGGTCTCCATTGACAAGAACAACACCCACATCGACCTCTGGATCAACAAACGGAATGCACAAGTGGGCGGAAAGACCGTAGCGATGGACGCTGCTCCGGTGCTCATTGCCGGAAACACGCTGGTGCCTATTCGCTTCGTGGCCGAGACGCTCGGCATCAAGGTGGACTGGGACAACGACAAGCGGGCGGTCTATGTAACGACCAAACCGGGCGGGATTACGCCTCCCACCACTCCTCCTTCCGGAGGAGGCACGAACCCTGGAGCTGGCGGCGGCATTCAGCTGCCTGGCGGTTCTCAAACACCGCCTCCGACGCCATCCGGCCCAGTCATTCAGTCGATCAAGGCAACCGGCGACGAGATTGTTATTCAAGGCTCCGCTGCACTGACCGCATCGCACTTCTATCTGTCGAGCCCGGAGCGGATCGTAGTGGATCTGCCGAATAACCGACTGGGACAAGCCCTGAATCCCAAGCTCGGAGAGGTGAACGGCAGCGGTGCGATCGCGAAGGTCCGCTATTCCCTTTATTCGGACAACCCTGCCTCCGTGCGCGTCGTTATCGATCTGAACAGCAAAGTCTCTTACACCGTAACCGAGAACAAGACCGCGAATCAGGTTATCATCAAGCTGAAGCAAACCCGCTATAACGTTATGATCGATGCGGGACATGGCGACCATGATTCCGGCGCTGTCTCGCTTACCGGCAAATACGAGAAGGACTTCAACCTGGCAATGGCGCTTAAGGTGAAGGCTCTGCTCGACAAGGAGCCGCTGATCAATCCTATTCTTTCTCGTGCGGACGACACGTTCCTTGAGCTGGACGAGCGTGTGGCCAAAGCAAACAACGCCGGCGTCGACGTCTTCGTCTCCATCCATGGCAACAAGTACACGCCTAACGTAACCGGAACGGAAACGTACTATTGGAAGGAAGATAGCATCCAGCTGGCCAACATCATGCACCGCTTCGTAACGCAGGCCGCCGGGCTGCCGGACCGCAAAGTGCGCCAAAACAATTTCCGCGTCATTACCAAAACGAACATGCCGGCTGTCCTGCTGGAAATCGGCTATCTCTCCAATAGCGGAGACGAGGCAAAAATGTACAGTCCGGCTTTCCAGGACCGCGTTGCTCAAGGTATCGTAGACGGTATCAAATCGTTTTTGAAGATTCAATAAGGGGTGAGCCAACATGCGTAAACTGTCCATAGTTCTAGTCACCGTCTCGGCTGCGGCCGTTCTGTCCCTTACTGCGTGCGGTCAAAAAGAGCAGCCGATCGGCCAGGCAAGTCCGGTCACATCGCCGTCCGGCAACCAGGCGAACGGCTCGGGCGGAGCCGTCTCTCCGTCTCCGACCGCCAATGCTCAAAAAACGATGCAGATCAAGTCCTACTACGGCGACGAGAGCGGCGAGAAGCTCGTAGAGAAGGCGTCCGAAATCAAGTATACGACCGATTCGTCCAAATATCTGGCGGCACTCGCGACGCTCAAGTCGTCCCCCGATCCCAAGCTGGGCGCGCTGCTCTCCGGCTTTACGTTCACCAGCGCGAAGATCGATGAAGGCAATCTGGTCGTCGACTTGAAGATTGATCCGAGCGGACGCTGGGGCGCCCAGGGCGAGCTGCTGACACTTGATGCGCTCAAGAAGACGCTCTTCCAATTCAGTGAAGTGAAGACGCTGGATATCCTGCTGGAAGGCAAGCAGGAGGAATCGCTGATGGGGCATGTGTCCTTCCCCCATCCGATCAAACGAAATTAATATAACCAATAAGGCCAGCCTTCGCTGGCCCTTTTTTCCAGATGTTCATTAAGGAGAGGGGATCTTTTTTATGAGACCGGGCAAATCGAAGAAGCAGCAAGTTCTTTATTCGTTGGTTATATCTTCAATGGTATTGGGAGCCGTTCCCGGTCAGGCCGTTTTGGCAGCCCCTGTCGGCAATACTTCGGAGGCGGCTGCGCAAGCAGCCGCTCCGAAATTCACTTTCGCCGACGTGGCGACGAGCCATTGGGCCCATAAGTACATAACTAAGCTTACTTTGCAGGGAATCATCCAGGGAGACGACCGCGGGCTGTACAATCCGGAGCAGGCGGTTTCCCAGCAGGACGTGCTCATCCTGGCCGTTCGGCTGATGGGCCTCGAAGACGAAGCGCTGAAGGTGAAGACGGACAACGCCGTGCTGCCCTTCACGGTCAGCGATTACGCGAGAGGCTACGTCATGACGGCGATTGACCACAATCTGATCAACATCAAGGAAGAGTCGGGTACAGGCTCCTGGGGCACGAAGAGCGCTACGCGCGAATGGGTGGCGAAGGTCGTGATCCGGGCGATCGGCAAGCAGAGCATGGCCGAAAACCAGACCGCACAGTCTTCCTTCAAGGATAAGGACAAGCTGTCCGCATCGGATGCAGGGTTTGTCGGTGCTGCGGTTGCCCTCAAGATCGTCGACGGGTTCGACGACAATACGTTCCGTCCCAAAGAAGCGGTCACGCGCGCCCAGATGTCGGCGTTCCTCAGCCGTGCGGCTGCAAGCGTGGCGCTGCCGTCCGACTATGCGTTCAGCGGCACCGTCATGGCCATCTCGTCCTCCTCGGTTCAGGTCGTGGGAGCCGACGGGCAGACCCGCTCCTTCCCGCTCTTTGCCGACGCCTTTTTCTACGGAGAATCCGGCCTCGTGACCTGGAGCGGCATCAAGCCGGGCTACCAGGTCACCGCCATCGGCCAGGACGGCGTCGTGTACATGCTCGAGACGGAGCAGGCGGCGGAGCTCGTGTCCGCCGCCGGCGTGGTGACCTCTGTCGACGTGGAGGCGCGCAAGCTGAGCCTCAAGGCGGATGACGGAACGACCACTACCTACGATCTCTCGGCTTCCGTCGCCGTAGTGGACAAAGGCGGCTCCGGTCTCAGCCTCGCGGGCCTTGCACCGGGAAGCGCTATCGAGCTGAGACGGCTGCCGGGTGCGACCGGCAAGGTCGTTCACATTACGGTAAAGGAAGTGCCTGTGAACAAAACGGCCGAAGGCCCTTTTCTCTCACTGAGTGACGACAAGAAGAGCATTACCGTCCAAGATCCGGATACCGGCCAGACCACCTACCCGCTGTCGGGTGACGTAACGGTTACGTACCGGGGCGGCGAGCGTAGTCTGGATCATCTGTTCGCCGGTGATACGGTCCGCTTCCAGGTCGAGAACAACGTCGTCGTGGCGCTGGACATCCAAGCATCCAGCGTCGATACGATCGCGTCCGGCAAGCTGATCGACCTGAAGAACGACAACCGCAACCTGTACCTGACGATCAAGATGGCGGACGGCCGCCTCGGCTCCTACACCTACACGCCATCGCTGGAGGTTGTGCTTAAGGGAACGCCGTATGCAACGGTCAGCGATTTGAAGACAGGGGACGATGTGACCCTGTATATCGACAGCAAGAGCCAGGTCGTCAAAGCGTTCATCGAAGAGCGCCGTCTCGAGACGACCTACCGCGCTACGATTACGGACTACAATGAAACCAAGAAATACTTCATCGTAGAGGAGAACGGCACGCCGAGCGTCTATACGATCAACGAGAACATCGATCTCATATTTGGCGGCTCCAAAGTGCCGTGGGCATCGTTCAAGTCGCTGTTCACGACCGGACAGAAGGTGGATCTTACCTTCAACGGTTCGGGCGATCTGATCAAGATTACGCTGAACAACGGCTACGAAGGCATTCTGACCTCCGTCAACAAAAGCACGAACGAGCTCATTCTGAAGACGGTCGACAATCAGTACTTGACGCTGAAATATAATTCCTACGGAACGGCGGAGCAGCTCGGCAAAGATTCCGTACCTATCGATCAGCTGCCGATCGGCACGAGCGTCAGAGCCAGCCTGAACGCCGCAACCGACACGGTTTATCTGCTCCAGACGATTACGGTCAAGAATGTCATGCTGACGGCGAAGGACGCGCCCGCCCGGTCGATTACCGTCCGGGAAGAGGACAGCACCACCAAGGTCTATACGGGAACTCCGGACACCAAGCTTCTGTCCGCCGGCGGCACGGCCATCAACTGGACCGACCTCGCTGCGAACAGCTCGCTCAAGCTGACGTTCAAGGGCAAGGCGCTTGATAAAATCGAAGTCCGCTGATAAGGGCGCAAGCCCCGATCGCATTGCGGATCGCTTTTGGCTATAACGGATAACGGATGATGAATAAGCGGAACCGGCGTCAGCATCCCGAATCGAAGAGCAGCGACGCGGCAACCGTCTGGCGAAAGGCTTATGCCTGCCGCCAGACGGTTTTGTCCGTCAGCGCTCCGGAAGCCCTATTTGTTCGGAAAATTGGCACGGAAAACGCATTGCGCCGGTGGGACGCATTCGTTACACTAGTAAAGATTAACCCGCAAGAGGGCTGAAGCCGAAGGAGATGGACGCGATGACCAAGCAAAAAGTAAGGGAAATTCTGGACACCATCGGGTCCATGTTTCCGGATGCCCACTGCGAGCTTCATCACAGCAATCCGTTCGAGCTGACCATTGCGGTATTGCTATCGGCTCAATGCACCGACGAAACCGTCAACAAAGTGACGGCGACATTGTTCGAGAAGTATAAATCCCCCGAAGATTATCTGGCAGTCCCGCTCGAGGAGCTGGAACAGGACATTAAGCGGATCGGGTTGTATCGCAACAAGGCGAAGCATATCCAGCAGTTGTGCCGCATGCTCCTGGCTGAGTACGGAGGAGAGGTGCCCAGCAGCCATGCAGAATTGGTCAAGCTGCCCGGCGTCGGGCGCAAGACGGCGAACGTGGTCGTATCGAACGCGTTCGGAGAGCCGGCGATTGCCGTTGACACCCATGTGGAGCGGGTGTCCAAGCGGCTGGGACTTGCGGCCGAGACCGATTCCGTGCTGGAAGTCGAGAAGAAGCTGATGAAGCAGGTGCCGAGGGAAGAATGGACGCTGACGCATCATCGGTTGATTTTTTTTGGGAGATATCACTGCAAGGCCCAGAGCCCGCTTTGCGGAAGCTGCCCGCTTCTCCATCTGTGCAAGGAGGGCAAGCGAAGAATGAAAGCGGCAGGGAATGCCGACACTAGAAAAAGTCGGAAACTCCCCGGGCGGACAGGCAAGGCAAAACCAAACCTCCCGCTCGACCAAACCCAGGAAGGATGAAGAATCTTGAAATGCATATCGGTGTATACGAACAACTTCGGAGTTTTCTCGGACATCTACGAGGAAATCCTGAAGACGCCGCTTGGCGAAAATGAGGAGAAGGAAATCGAAGGCGTCGTCGTAAGTGAATCCGGCGAGGTGCCGGAGAACTACCTGGACCGGATGAAGGCCAAGCTGGATGTGGTTGTCATGAAGGTCAAGGAAAAGGACATTACGATTTTGCAGCACGGCGACGTGTTCGAAATCCTTCTCCCGTCTAAAGAAAGTGTGGTACACTAGAAACCGAAGAAATTCGGTTTTTTTTCTTGTCCAGAAATAAGAATAGAGAACGGTTCCGGCAAGGAATCGTATGGAGGGTTTGGATGAGCGGGGGAGACACCATCCGCGTGTTGGCCGAACAAATGCTGGCCGCGGGAGATTACAACAATGCGCGCAAGCTGAATCAGCTGCTGCATAAATGGGAAGCGGGCCGTCTGGACGTTGCGTTCTGCGGCCATTTTTCGGCGGGAAAATCCAGTCTGATCAATCGCCTGTGCGGCAAGGCACTGCTGCCATCCAGTCCGATTCCGACCAGCGCTAATCTGGTGACGATCCGCAGCGGAGAGAGCGAAGCGCGGGTCTATCGGACGGGCTCGGACGAGCCGGTATCGGTGCCACTGGACGATCTGGAGGCTTACTGCAAGAACGGCGAAGAGATCGAAGCGGTGGAGATTCGGCATCCACTGCCGCTGCTCGGCGACCGGGCGACGCTGCTCGATACGCCGGGGATCGATTCGACCGACGACGCTCACCGGCTGGCGACGGAGTCCGCCCTTCACCTGGCGGACGTTATTTTTTATGTCATGGACTACAATCACGTCCAATCGGAGCTCAATTTTGCGTTCACCAAAAAGCTGCAGGATTGGGGCAAGCCGCTTTATCTGATCGTCAACCAGATCGACAAGCATCGGGAGAACGAGCTGCAGTTCGAGGACTACCGGAAGAGCGTGAGCGACTCGTTCGCCCACTGGCATATCCGTCCGGAGGGTATACTGTTCCTCTCTCTCAAGCATCCCGAGCACCCGAACAACGAATGGGACAAGCTGCTGTGGCTGTTCCATGGGCTGCTGAAGCAGGCGGACGCGCTCAATCGTCGAAGCGTGGCCGATTCGGCCGAGCAGCTGATCGAGGCGCACGCCGACTGGCAGGAAGCGAAGGGCGCGGAGCAGCGGGCGGAGCTCGCGCGCGAGGCGGAGGAGATGGCGGACCGGGAGGAGGCGCTCGCCGAAGCGGACCGACTGGAGAGCCGGCTGGCTGCGCTGACCGGCCTCTCTACCGAGAAACGGGAGACGTGGCGTCAGGAAGCCGTCTCGATCATTGAGAACGCCAACCTGACGCCGGCGCCGACCCGGGATCTTGCCGAGCATTATCTGCAGAGCCGGAAGCCCGGCTTCAAGGTCGGCTTTTTCGGCAGAGCGGAGAAGACGGCGAAGGAGATCGAAACCCGGCTTGAGGCGTTCCATGCGGATTTCGCGTCCAAGGTCCAGGCCGGCTTGTCGTGGCATCTGAAGGATCTGTTCCGCCGTCTCGCCGAGGAGTACCGGCTGCAAGATGAGCTGCCGGCCGAAGCGCTCGCGGAGCTGGACCAGAGCGTTACGCCCGAATGGCTCGCCTCGCAGGTGAACACCAGCGCCGGCTTTACCGGCGAATACACGCTGACGTATTCGCGGCAGATCGCGGCGGAGGCCAAAAGCCGCTTCCGCCAGGCGGCGCTTCGGCTGATCGATACGCTGCTCGAGCTGCTCGAGCGGCGGTGGGCTGCCGAAGCGGCGGAGACGGAGCGCTCGCTGGCGGCGCTGCGGCAGCGGCTCGCCTCGCTCTACGAGCTGCAGCGCCTCGAGCATGAAGCTGCCGCCTACCGCGAGCGGCTGCTCGCCGAGGCGCGCGCCGGGCTCGCGGCTCCCGCCGCGGCACTGCCGGACTGGCGCAGCTACGCGCCGCCGGCCCGGGACGGCGATGGCGCGCCGGAGGCGGCCGCCGCCCTGGCGGAAGCGCCGGCGGCACCGGCCGCAGGCGCGCTCGCCGCGCGGGCCGCAGCAGCGGCCGGGGCGCGGGAAGCCGCCGGGCAGCCGGCGGGCGGCGCGTCAGCCCAGGCGCAGCGCCAGCGGCAGCGGCTCGGCAAGGCGGCGGGCGCGCTGCGGCAGGCGGCGGAGCTGCTCGCGGAGCTGCCGCCGATGGCGTCGGCGGTTCGGGCGATGCGCGACAAGGCTTCGCGCATGGAGACGAACCGCTTCACGATCGCGCTGTTCGGCGCCTTCAGTGCCGGCAAGTCGTCTCTCGCCAACGCCCTGGTCGGCGAGCGGCTGCTGCCGGTTTCGCCGAATCCGACGACAGCGGCGATCAACACGATTTTGCCGGCGACGAATGAGCATCCGCATGGCACGGTCATCGTGCGCATGAAGCGCAGCGACGCGATGCTCGATGAGGTGCGCCACTCGCTTCAAGTGCTTGGCTTTAGCGCCGGCGGGTGGGAGGACAGCCTCCGGACGATTGCGGGTCTCGCGCCGAGCCAGGTGAACGAGGGCGGCAAGCCGCATTTCACGTTCCTCAAGGCGGTCGAGCGGGGCTGGGCAGAGGCGAACGGGAATCTCGGCCAGGAGCTGACCGTCGGCTTCGAGGCATTCGCCGCCTACGTCGCGGACGAGAGCAAGTCCTGCTTCGTGGAGGCGATCGCCCTGCACGCGGCGAATCCGCTGACCGACCAGGGCATGGTGCTCGTCGACACGCCCGGGGCGGACTCGATCAATGCCCGGCATACGGGCGTCGCCTTCAACTACATCAAGAACGCGGACGCCATTCTGTTCGTGACCTACTACAATCACGCGTTCTCCCAGGCTGACCGGGAATTCCTGCTGCAGCTCGGACGCGTGAAGGAGGCGTTCGAGCTCGACAAAATGTTCTTCCTCGTCAACGCGGCGGATCTCGCCGCCGACGAAGCCGAGCTGGACGCGGTCGTCCACCACGTCGAGGAGAACCTTGCCCGGCACGGCGTCCGGCAGCCGCGCATCTACCCGGTCTCCAGCATGCTTGCGCTGGAAGGAAAAGAGCGCGGGGACGACGGCCTCGTCGAGCAGTCGGGCATCGCCGAGTTCGAACGGCAGTTCATCCGGTTCTCGATGGAGGAGCTGACCGGCATCGCGGTCCAGTCGGCCGCCGGCGAGGTGAACCGGGCCGCAGGCATGCTGGCTGAATGGATTGCGAACGCCCGCAAGGGAGAGGAAGAGAAACGGCGCAGCCTGGCTGAGCTGGAGAAGCGTTTCGGGGAAGCGAGCCGTCTGCTTGCCAAGGCCGAGCTGACCGACCTGCTCGGCCAGCTCGACAAGGAAGCGGAGGAGCTGGTCTATTACATCCGGCAGCGCCTCTCTTACCGGTTCGGTGATTTCTTCGCGCTCTCGTTCCACCCGGGCGCCCTCCGGGAGGATCAGGGCGACATTCGTTCGGCGCTGCGCTCGAGCTGGCACGAGCTCGTTCGCTATTTGAGCTACGACGCCTCCCAGGAGGTGCTGGCTACGACGCTCCGGCTGGAGCAGACGCTGACCAAGGAAGCCCGCAAACGCCGCGGGCAGCTGTGGCACAAGACATCCGCCCTGCTGCCGGGCTATCCGGAGCCGGAGACCGAGACGCTGGCCTTCGAGACGCCGGAGGTGGCGGAGACGGTTGCGGCGGAGGAGCCCGAGAGCCGTTGGCTGACGCGCTTCTACAAGAACAGCAAGTTCTTTTTCGAGGAGGGCGGCAGAACGAAGCTGCGGGAAGAGCTGGAGGGTCGGCTGTTGGCCGACGTCGGCCGGTATCTCGACGAGCAGCTCGCTCTGCTCAAGAATGCTTACCGCATACAGGCCGAAGAACGGATGGCGCAGCTGCTCGAGCAGGACATGGGCACGCTTCGGGAGCATTACGAAGGCATTCGCGCCTCGCTCGACCAGCATGTTGATGTGAAACAGCTGGAATCGCTCCACGCGAATCTTATGCGATTGGACGTTTGATCGGTACGAACCCTTCAAAAAACAGGCATCGAAGCCCCGGCTTCCGATGCCTGTTTTTGTGTTCTGCGGGCAGCAGCGGAAGGGGAAGGAGCCCCGGAATCAGAGGGGAAGGCGAAGCGGAAGAAAACGGCAAGGAAATGGGGGGATTTGGATGATTTTAAAGCATTTCGGTGATCTTCCAATGAATTTATAGAGATACGTAACCACAGCCGGAATTAAGCAACCATACACCAATTGCCGCTCCTTGGGGATGGTGTTACTATTGCTAAAGATTATTGAGGGTTACGCCTCCCGTACGGGCAGGCAATGACAACCGAAAAGGGGAATCAGGCAGAGTGGGCATTATGCGGATGACAGACCCGGTGCGGCGCCGCGGAAGCGGGCGTCCGCCACAAAAGCCGAGTGCTTGGGGAGGGCTGCGTCATGAACGTATTTAAGCAGTTGAAGGAGTATTATTGGCATGAGAAAAAGCTGCTTTTCCTGTCCATCATCTGTATGGTGGTGGCGACCGCTCTCGGCCTGGTTTACCCGAACCTGCTGCGGTATCTGATCGACGATGTGATCGCGCCGAGAGAATTCGGCAAGGTGCCGATGCTGGCGCTGCTCGTCGTCGTAGTGGTCAGCGTGAAGGGGATGTTCGCTTTCCTGCAGGGCTTCGCCGGCGGACGTCTCGGCAACCGGGTCGCGTACAACTTGAGGAATGCGCTGTACAACAAGCTGCAGTATTTGTCGTTCCAGTATTACGACAAGGCGAGAACCGGCGACCTCATGTCCCGGCTGACCGCCGACCTCGAGGCGATGCGCCAATTCATCGGGTTCGGCTTCGCGCAAATTCTCAACGTCCTGTGCATGCTGCTCTTCGGCTTCGCGATGATGTTCAGCATCAACTGGAAGCTGACTCTCATCACGATGGTGACGATGCCGTTCCTTGCGTTCACGGCCGTCCGCTTCGAGAGCCGGATCCATCCTGCGTTCCGCAGCGTCCGCAAATCCATGAGCGACCTGACCACCGCGGTGCAGGAGAATATTACCGGCGTGCGGACCGTCAAGTCGTTCGCGAGAGAGCCGTATGAGGTTGAGAAATTCGCGGCGAGAAGCGAAGATTACAAAGGGACGAACATCTTTACGTCGAACATCTGGGCGCGCTACTTTCCGGTTATGGAACTGTTCGCGAACCTGAGCGTCGTCATCCTGCTCGGCACCGGCGGTTACTTCGTCATCCAGGGCGGCATGTCCGTCGGCGAGCTCGTCGCCTTCTTCAGCCTGATCTGGTATATTATCGGCCCGATGTGGAGCATCGGGGTTCATATCAACAACTTCACGCAATCCAAAGCATCCGGAGAGCGGATTCTGGAGGTGCTCCATCACTTCGTCCACGTCAAGAACAACGACAAGGCGATCGACGTCTCGGGCGACCGATTGAAGGGGCACGTCAGCTACCAGAACGTCACGTTCGCCTATCCGGACAAAAGTCCCGCGCTTCGGAACATCAATCTGGAAGCGGCGCCAGGGAGTGTCATCGGTATTCTCGGCGGAACAGGGTCGGGCAAGTCAACGATCATCCAGCTTCTGATGAGAGCCTACAACGTCAAAGAAGGCAGGCTGCTCATCGACGGCATTCCGATTGAAGATCTCGACATCGAATCGCTGCGCAGCCAAATCGCCATCGTCTTCCAGGAGACGTTCCTGTTCTCCGCGTCGATTCGCAACAATATCTCCTACGGGAAGCGCGATATCTCCATGGAGGAGATCGTCCGCGCGGCCAAGCTGGCCAAAGCACATGACTTCATTATGGAGCTGCCGCTCGGCTACGATACCGTCGTTGGCGAGCGCGGCATGGGACTGTCGGGCGGTCAGAAGCAGCGGATCGCGATTGCGCGGGCACTGCTGAAGGATCCCAAGATTCTCGTCCTGGACGACGCGACGAGCGCGGTCGATATGGAAACCGAGCATGAGATCCAGGCGGGCTTCAGCGAGCTGATGAGAGGACGAACTACCTTTATTATAGCACACCGGATTTCCTCCTTACGACATGCCGACGAGATCATCGTTCTGGACAAAGGAGAGATCGTGCAGCGCGGCACGCACGCGGAGCTGCTCGAGCAGGATGGTCCTTATCTCGAGACCTACAATATTCAGTATGCCGACCGCCCGCAGGTCGAAACTTATCCCGTTAAGCAGAGGTGGGCCAATTGAGTAAGAAGCAGCAAGCCGCAACGGGCGGCGTCCAGCCGTCCGAAGGCAAGCAGCAGCGCTTCGTCTACCAGGACGACGACATCATCGAAAAGCCGTTCGACTGGAACCAGGTACGCCGGCTGGCGACCTACATGAAGCCGTACAGCAAGCAGATGCTGCCGATCATTCTGATCACGGTCATTCTGGTCACGCTGACCAAGCTGGCCATTCCTATGTTCATCTCTTATGCGATTGACCATGCGCTCATGCCGGAGGTGAAGAACGCCCGGCTGCTGTTCCTCATCGTCGCTCTCATGGCCTTCGCCTATATCGTGCAGTGTCTGGCAAGCAACTACCGGATCAAGTATACCTCGGTCATCGGCCAGAGGGTCATCTACGATTTGCGCCATGACCTGTTCAGTCATATCCAGCGGCTGTCGTTCCGCTTCTTCGACAAACGGCCGGCCGGCTCCGTACTCGTGAGGGTCACCAACGATATCAACTCGCTGCAGGACCTGTTTACGAACGGGGTCGTAAACGTGCTCATCGACTGCGTTCAGCTGGCGGGGATCATCATTATTCTGCTCATGCTGAACTTCAAGCTCGGCTTGGCGATTATGGTTACGGTCCCGCTCATGTTCATCGTCTCGGCCAAGCTTCGCAAGAAGATTCGGCTCGGCTGGCAGGACGTGCGGATGAAGCAGTCCCGCCTCAACTCCCACTTGAACGAGAGCATCCAGGGCATTCGGGTTACCCAGGCCTATACGCAGGAAAAGGAAAACATCAAGTATTTCGAAGATATGAACAATACAAACCGGCTGTCGTGGAACCGGGCGTCCGCGCTCAACCAGTCGTTCGGTCCGCTGATCGAGCTGACCGGAGCGATTGGCTACTGCATCCTGTTCCTCTACGGAGCCAAGCTGGTGCAGGGTGGGGAGATCACGGTCGGGATTCTGGTCGGTTTTGCTACTTACATCGGCCACTTCTGGGAGCCGATCAACCGGCTCGGCCAGCTGTACTCCCAGCTGCTGGTGGCTATGGCCTCGTCGGAACGTATCTTCGAATTCATCGACGAGCAGCCGACCGTAGCGGAGGCCAAGCAGGCGAAGGATCTGCCGCCGATCCGGGGCGAGATCCAATTCGACAACATTGTGTTCGAGTACGAGCCCGGGCGTCCCGCCCTCAAGGGAATTCAGCTCGATGTGAAAGACGGCCAGTCCATCGCGCTCGTCGGGCATACCGGATCCGGCAAAAGCACCATCATCAACCTGCTCTGCCGGTTCTATGATCCGGTCGAGGGGCGGGTGCTGATCGACGGGCACGACATTCGCGACGTCACCTTGACGAGCCTGCGTTCCCAGATCGGCATTGTGCTTCAGGATACGTTCATCTTCTCGGGGACGATCCGGGATAACATCCGGTTCGGCAAGCTGGACGCCACGGACGCGGAGGTCGAGGCGGCGGCCAAGGCCGTGCATGCGCACGACTTCATCATGGCGCTGCCGAGCGGATACGATACCGAGGTGCAGGAGAGAGGGAGCATGCTGTCCATGGGACAGCGGCAGCTCCTGTCGTTCGCCCGGGCGCTGCTCGCCGATCCGCGCGTCCTCATTCTGGACGAAGCGACGGCCAGCATCGACACCGAGACCGAGCTGAAGATCCAGGAAGCGATGAAAACGCTGCTGGCCGGCCGGACGTCGTTCATCATCGCGCACCGCCTCTCCACGATCCGCCACGCGGACAATATCGTCGTGCTCGACCACGGCCGGATTATGGAGACCGGGAACCACGACGAGCTGATGGCCGAGAAGGGCATTTACTACGGGTTAATCCAGGCCCAGTACAAGTTTTTGTCCGAGGAAGCGAGCTGACAAGAGTCGGCCGTCTCCACGGGAGAGCCGCCTGGCGCACATGCGTCAGGCGATTGTTCCGGCAAGGAAGGAAAGCGTTTTCCATTCTATCGAACGCAAAGGAGAGACTGGACATGAAGAACAAACTGGCGGCACAGCTGTACACGGTAAGAGACGAAGCAAAAGCGGACTTTCCGGGCGTCCTGAGGGAAATTCGCGCCATGGGATATGCGGGAGTGCAAATATCGGGACTTCACGGCTATGAGCCGGAGCGGATAGCGGAAGTGCTCCGGGAAACCGGGCTGCAGGCGGCGGGCATGCACGTATCCTACGCCGAGCTGGACCAGGAGCTGGACGAGGTGTTGAGGCAGGCCAGGCTGTTCGGCACGGTCGACCTCGTCTGCCCTTTCTTGACGGACGACATGCGGAATGAAGCCGGCTACCGGGACGTGCGGCGGTTCCTGAACGAAGTCGCCCGCAAGGTGGAGTCAGGCGGGTTCCGGGTCAGCTATCACAACCACGCGTTCGAGTTCGAGACGGAGGTGGATGGCCGGAATGCGCTCGACTACTTGCTCGAGCCGGTTCCGGACAACAAGCTGCTGGCGGAAATCGACGTCTATTGGGTGAAGAAGGCAGGCCGGGATCCGCTCTCTTATCTCGAACCGTACCGCGGCCGCATGCCGATTCTCCATCTGAAGGATATGAGCCGCGACGAGAAGCAGTCGTACGCCGAGGTCGGAACCGGCGTGATCGACTTCGTGCCGATCCTGAAGTGGGGAGAGGCCTACGGGGTCGATTGGTACGCCGTCGAACAGGATGTCTGCCCGGGGAATCCGCTGGACAGCCTCCGGACCAGCCTGGGGAATTTGCACCGGATGATCGAACAAATGGAAGCTTGAGCTGTCAAGCCGTGTGGTTAGCCGGCCGGACGGCAGCCCGCCCCTTGGGGCGGGCTTTTTTGTTTCGCCGAACGGATCCAGGCGGCAAGTTGCAAAAAGCTGGTCGAACCTTTACTCTTAAATGGTAATGTAGGGAAACCATCAGATGCGCCAACCATTGGAGGAGACTGCCCATGACGTCTACGCGGCTGCTATGGCGAATCGCCGGACTGGCTGCTTTGCTGTCCACGTTACTGTTTGTATTCGGATTCGCATATGCGGTCCGGGATATTCTGTACCCGCAGGCCGCAGGCCCCGGGCAGGCGGAGGAGGCGGCACCCGTGGACCATACGAAGGAACCGGACAAGCTCCAAATCGTCGCCATCGGCGACTCGCTTACCAAAGGACTTGGCGATACGACAGGCGAAGGCTACGTGGGGAAGGTGAAGCGGGGGCTGGAAAAGACGCTGGACAAGCCCGTGTTTCTATGGAATTACGGTGTGAACGGAATCCGCACGAATGAGCTGCTCCAGTACGTCACCGATCCGAAGAGCGAGATCCCCCAATCGCTCCGCAAGGCGGACATTATCCTCATCACGATCGGCGGCAACGACCTGTTCCAATTCAGCCAGACGCAAAAGCCGGGAGACGCCACGCAGCCTGCGCTCAATTTTAACAATGTGCGCAAGCAGATGCCGGAGGCTCAGGAGAGGCTTGGCAAAATTTTTGCTGCCGTTGCTGAGCTGAACCCCAAGGCCTCGATCGTTTACCTCGGCCTGTATCATCCGTTCCTCGATTACGATCCGGCCCGGGAAGGTTCCCGGCTCCTCGGCCAGTGGAATGCCAAGGCGTACGAGCTGGCCAACCGGCATCCGAATATAACGGTCGTGCCGACGTACGATCTGTTCGAGAAACAACTGAACCAATACCTGTACAGCGACCACTTCCATCCGAACGCCGAAGGCTATGAGCGGATGGCGCAGCGGGTGCTGCAAGCACTCCAGTAATGGCGATCCGGGGAGAGAAGAAGATGACGGCCAATTCGACCGAACATGTGTTGTCTGTTCAGAATTTGAAGAAGAAAATCCGCAGCAAATGGATCATCAAAGGAATCTCGTTCGATGTAGGCCCCGGGGAAGTCTTTGGCTTCCTCGGTCCGAACGGAGCCGGCAAAACGACGACGATCCGTATGCTGGTGCGGCTGATCCGGCCGACGGAGGGCTCGATCAAAATTGGTGGTATTCCGATGGACAAGCATCCGAATGAGGCACTGAAGCAAGTGGGCTGTATTGTGGAGAATCCGGAGCTGTACGGCTATCTGTCCGGCTGGGAGAACCTCGAGCACTTCGCCCGCATGCTGCCTGGCGTCGGGTCCGAGCGGATCCGGGAGGTCGTGGCGATCGTCGGGATGGAGAAGCGGATCCATGACAAGGTCAAGACTTACTCGCTCGGTATGCGGCAGCGGCTTGGGATTGCTCAAGCGCTTCTCGGCAATCCCAAGCTGCTGATTCTCGACGAGCCGACGAACGGTCTCGATCCCCAGGGGATTAAGGAGATGCGCCAGTTCATCCGGCGCCTCGCGGAGACCGGCCTGAGCGTCTTCGTCTCCAGCCATCTGCTGAGCGAGATCCAACTGATGTGCGACCGGGTCGCCATCATCAGCCAGGGCACCGTCATCGCAGTAGGCGAGGTGGAGGAGCTCCTCCGGCAAGCGGACGACACGATCGTCTGGCGGGTCGACCGTCCGGACGAGGCCGAGCGGATGCTCCAGGAGCTCGGGCTGGCTCCGGTCCGGCTTGCCGAGGAAGAGGGGACCGAAGCGGAGGAGCGGCCGGAAGAGGATCTCCCCGCCCCGGATAGGCCGGGCGAAGGGCGCAATGCAGGCTGTGCGCTGTCCGTTCCGATGGAGGAAGCGCGCGTGCCCGAGGTGAATCGCAAATTGGCGGAAGCGGGAATCGGCATATTTTCCATTCAAAAGAAAAATCCTACGCTGGAAGATTTGTTCCTGCGGCTGACGGAGGGTGAGCGCATTGGGTAGCATCTATCCGCTTGTCCAGAACGAAACGATCAAGATGCTCAAGAAGCGGCGGTTTCTCGTCGTGCTGCTGATCCTCGCTATCCTCATTCCCATGTTCACCTATGCGCAGATGAAGGTAGCGCAGAATTATCGCAAGCAGTTCGGGACGCAGGATTGGCGCGTGACGACGCAGCAGCAGATCATCGATTATACGAACCGGCTCGGCAGCAATCGGGTGCCCGAGGAGATCAAAAAGTATATCCGCGTAGAGGTCAAACGGCTCCAGTACGCGCTCGAGAAGAATGTCGATCCGCAGTCGCCTAACGGAGTGACGTTCGCAAGAGACTTCATGAAGAACGCGGTCGGCCTGTTCGTACCGCTGCTTATCGCGGTTATCGGCTCAGACATCGTCTCATCGGAGCATTCCACCGGGACGATCAAGCTCCTGCTCACAAGACCGGTCAGCCGGTGGAAGGTGCTGCTGAGCAAGCTCCTTACGCTGCTCATGTTCGTAGCTCTTATCCTGCTGGCGACGGGCATCCTGTCTTATCTCATTGCGGGACTGGTGTTCGGGTACGCGGGCTGGACCGCTCCCGTCCTGACCGGTTACCAGATTGCGGGCGACGAGCTGAGCACGGCGAACGTTCATGCCGTTCCCCAGTGGCTTTATCTCATCATGGAATTCGGCCTGGCCTGGTTCTCATGTGCCGTCGTCGCCTGCCTGTCCCTCATGGTCTCCGTTCTCGTCCGCAGCACGGCAGCAAGCATGGGCATCATGCTGGCGACACTGATCGCGGGAACGATCCTGTCCAACATGGTCTCCTCGTGGCAGAGCGCAAAGTATTTTTTTATGGTAAACTTGGAAACGGTCAACTTCTTGACCGGTCAAATGCCTCCGATCCCCGGCGTCACGCTCTCTTTTTCGCTGGCCGTGCTGGCGGCTTGGGCGGTATGCGGTCTGATAGTCGCGTTTGTTGTCTTTGAACGCAAGGACATATTGAACTAATTCATCGTCAAGAACTGAAATCAGGAGGCACGTGCATGACGGAACAGCTTGACTTATTCACAGAAGAGCATAAAGCCGCTTCTCCTGCCTATGAAGCGGATGACATACAAGTACTGGAAGGCCTGGCGGCGGTACGTAAGCGGCCGGGTATGTATATTGGCAGCACCAGCAGCTCGGGTCTGCATCATTTGGTCTGGGAGATCGTCGACAATGCCGTCGACGAGCATCTGGCCAAGCATTGCACCGCGATCGACGTAACGATCCACAAGGATCAGTCGTGTACGGTGCGCGATAATGGACGCGGCATTCCGACGGGTATGCACAAGATGGGCATCCCTACTCCGCAGGTCGTATTCACCATCCTGCACGCTGGAGGAAAGTTTGGGGGCGCGGGCTACAAAAAGTCCGGCGGCCTTCATGGCGTGGGCGCCTCGGTAACAAATGCGCTCTCCGAATGGCTGGAGGTCGAAATCTACCGAGACGGGAAAATCCACAAGCAGCGATTCGAATATTGGACGGATGAGAACGGCAAGGAGCATGTCGGCGAGCCGGTCACCGGCCTGGAGGTTACCGGAACAACGAACCGGACCGGCACGAAGGTGACGTTCAAGCCGGACAAGCGCGTGTTCCAGAGCGGCATCTCCCTGAACTACGACACACTCGCCGAGCGTTTGCAGGAGATCGCCTTTTTGAATTCGGGCCTCAAGGTGACGATCAAGGACGAGCGGACGGATAAGCAGGACACGTTCGAATACGAGGGGGGCGCGAGCCAGTTCGTCCAGTATTTGAACGACGGCAAGACGGTGCTGCACGATGTCATTCATTTCGCCGCCGAGAAGGACGACATCGAGGTCGAAATCGCCCTTCAATACAACGACGGCTACACGGAGACGATCGTTTCGTTCGTCAACTCGATCCCGACGCGGGGCGGAGGGACGCACGAGACCGGTTTCAAGACCGCATATACCCGAATCATGAATGAATATGCCCGCAAGGCGGGCATTTTGAAAGAGAAGGATAAAAATCTCGAGGGCAACGACCTGCGGGAAGGCCTCATGTCCGTCATCAATATCAAGATGGGCGAGGTCGAATTCGTCGGCCAGACGAAGGACCAGCTCGGCAGCGCCTCGGCCAGAAGCGCCGTCGACTCGGTCGTCTCCGATAAGATGGCAGTCTTCCTAGAGGAGAATCCGCAGATCGCCCAGATGATGCTGAAAAAGGCGGTCCAATCGGCGAAAGCGCGGGAAGCGGCCCGCAAGGCGCGGGAGGAGGTCCGCTCCGGCAAGAAAGGAAGAAGCGAGAGCTCGAACCTGAACGGCAAGCTGACGCCGGCGCAGTCCAAGGATTACGCCAAAAACGAGCTGTTCATCGTCGAAGGAGACTCCGCAGGCGGCTCGGCCAAGCAGGGACGCGATTCCAAGCATCAGGCGATTTTGCCGCTTAAGGGAAAGCCGATGAACCCGGAGAAGGCCAAGCTTACCGATATTCTCAAAAACGACGAATACAAGGCGATCATCTCGGCGATCGGCGCCGGGGTAGGGAGCGAGTTCGCCGAGGAAGAGAGCAATTACGGCAAGATCATCATCATGACGGATGCCGATACCGACGGCGCTCACATCCAGGTGCTCCTCTTGACCTTCTTCTACCGCTACATGAAGCCGCTGATCGATACCGGCCGCGTCTTCATCGCCCAGCCGCCTCTTTACAAGCTTAGCAAGAAGGCCGGCAAAAACTCGGTCGAGAAGTATGTCTTCTCCGACGAAGAGCTGCAGGCTGCGCTGAAGGAGCTCGGGAAGAACGTCGAAATACAGCGGTACAAAGGACTTGGGGAGATGAACCCCGAGCAGCTGTGGGAGACGACGATGAACCCGGAAGGGCGCACACTCTTCCAGGTGATGATCGAGGATGCGGCCAAGGCGGAGCGCCGGGTAACGACGCTTATGGGCGACAAGGTCGACCCGCGCAAGCGCTGGATTATCGAGAACGTGGACTTTACGGAATTCGAAGAATAGAGGAGACGTAACGACACATGAGTATGCTGGAACAACTATTACCCGCCTTTCTGGAGGATGTGGTCGGCGACCGGTTCGGGCGGTACTCCAAATATATCATTCAGGACCGCGCCATTCCCGACGTCCGGGACGGCCTTAAGCCCGTGCAGCGGCGCATCCTGTATTCCATGTACGAAGCGGGCAACACGCCGGACAAGTCTTACCGCAAATCGGCCAAGACGGTAGGCGACGTCATGGGCAACTATCACCCGCACGGGGATTCGTCGATCTATGAGGGCATGGCGCGGATGGCGCAGCCATGGAAGATGGGGCATGTCCTCATCGACGGCCATGGCAACTGGGGCTCGATCGACGACGATCCGGCGGCCGCCATGCGGTATACCGAGGCCCGGCTGTCGCCGATCGCGATGGAACTGCTGCGAGATATCGACAAGCGGACGGTCCAGTTCAAGGACAACTTCGACAATACGGCGAAGGAGCCCGTCGTACTGCCTTCGCGTTACCCCAATCTGCTTGTCAACGGAGTGAGCGGAATCTCCTCCGGCTTCGCAACCGAGATTCCGCCGCATAATTTGCGGGAAGTGATCGACGCCTGCATCGCAGTCATGGAGAACCCGCAGATCGAGCTGGAGGAGCTCATGCGCACGGTTCAAGGTCCGGACTTTCCGACCGGCGGCATTATTATGGGCGAGGAAGGGATCAAGGAAGCGTTCCGCACCGGCAAAGGGCGGATCTACCTACGCGCCCGCACGGCGATTGAGGATTTGAAAGGCGGACGCCAGCAGATCGTCATCACCGAGATCCCGTATCAGGTCGTTAAGTCGCGGCTCGTTACGGCGATGGAAAACATCCGGCTCGAGAAAAAAGTCGAGGGGATTGCCGAGGTGCGGGACGAGAGCGGCCGCAACGGCCTGCGGATCGTCGTTGAGCTGAAGAAAGAGGCCGACGCCCAGGGCATTCTCGCCTACCTGCTGAAGAAAACCGATCTGCAGGTCAACTACAACTTCAATATGGTGGCGATCGTCAACAAGACACCGATGCAGCTTGGCCTCAAGCAGCTGCTCGAAGCCTATATCGAGCACCAGAAGGAAGTCGTCACCTACCGGACCCGCTACGAGCTCGAAAAAGCCGAGGACCGCGCCCATGTGCTGGAGGGGCTTGTCAAGGCACTGAACATTCTGGACGACGTCATCGCCACGATCAAGGCGTCCAAAAATCGCCAGGATGCTCAGAAAAACCTGATCGAGCAGTACGGCTTCACCGAGCGGCAAGCCGATGCAATCCTGACGCTCCAGCTGTACCGGCTGACCAATCTGGAGATTACTTCGCTCGAGAAGGAGCTGAAGGAGCTCAGAAAGCTGATCGAGCAGCTGCGCGGCATACTCGCCAGCACGGCCAAGCTGCTCAAGGTGATCAAGACCGAGCTGACGGAGATTCGCACCAAGTACGGCATCGACCGCCGGTCCGAAATCCAGGGAGAGATCGAGGAGCTGAAGGTCAACGTCGAGGTTATGGTCACCTCCGAAGATGTGCTGGTGGCGCTGTCCGGCGAAGGGTATATCAAGCGGACCAGCAAGCTGTCCTTTACCCGCTCGGGCGGGGAGACGGACAATACGGGTCTCAAGGAAGGGGACTATCTTCGGTTCCTGCTCGACGTGAATACGCTGGAGAATCTGCTGATCTTCACGGGGAAGGGACAGTATTACCTGCTGCCTGTCCATCAAATTCCGGAGTACAAGTGGAAGGAAAACGGAACGGCGATCGTGAACGTCATTCCGCTCCCCAAGGACGACCGGATCGCGGCCGTCATTCCGGTCAAGAGCTTCGAGGAGGCGGACCGCTCGCTCCTGTTCGTAACCCGGCGGGGCCAGGTAAAGCGGACGGAGCTGAAGGAATACCAGACGAACCGTTCGAGCGGCGTACTGGCTATCAAGGTGGCGGAGGGCGACGAGGTGATCGCCGTAGAATTGTCGGACGGCAAGAAGGAGCTGCTGCTCGTCTCGAAGACGGGCATGTGCATCCGCTTCCCGGAAGAAGAAGTGAACCGGATGGGCCGCGCGGCGGCCGGCGTCCGGGGGATCCAACTGAAGGAAGGCGACGAGGTGGTCGCCGCCGAATGGGTAGAGGGAGAAGAAGGGGAGATCCTGGTCATGTCCGATCTCGGCTACGCCAAGCGGTCGCTCCTGCTCGATTATCCGGTGCAGGGACGGGGAGGCAAGGGCGTCTTCACGTTTGAGTTCAAGGACGGCAAGCGGGTGCGTTCCAATGGCAGCGCGCTTGTGCAGGCGTTCGCCGTCAAAGAAGCGTTCGAGCTGACCACTATTCTGTCGAACGGGGAAAAGGTGGCGGTCTCCACCGAGAAAGCCCCGATCGAAGAACGGAAATCGAACGGCAAGCAGATCGTACCCGCAACCAAAGGCGTGACAGTTGTACATCTTCTGAAGAAGACGCCGGGTCAGTCGTAGCCGATCCCGGGAGGATCGAGGCGCTCGAGAAGATGGAGAACCAGTTCCAGAACAGCCCAGGCGGGCATCGGCTCCTCAAGCCGGTGCTGCCAGCTGGGGTCGTGGATTAAACCTTCCTTGAGCGCCCGTTCGACGAGCTCTCGTTTCGCTTCCTGATCCATAAGGGATCCTCCTTTGCCCGAAGGGCCGAGAGTAATAGTCCGATGATCCAGTGGGTGCGCCTATAGGCATAGTATGTAGAATGCCGTCTAATGGTACACATCCCTGCCTGATCGTATCGATTAATGTAATAAAGTATTAACGCAACTAACCTTTTCGCTCCGCTATCCGGGTGGTATAATGGAGATATTCCTGATACCCGGAGGGATGCGCAGATGTATACGAACGACTTTGCCAAGCTATGGTTTAAGCTTTCCAAGGACATGAAGACGTATATGGAAACTCAGCTGGCCCCCACCCTTACGGAAGGGCAGCTGCATGTTCTGGAGCTTCTGCGGGCCAATGACAAGATGAAACCCTCGGATTTCATTGCCTATCTTGAAACGACGCCGGCCGCGATTACAACGCTGCTCGACCGGATGGAAAAGGGCGGCCTTATTGTCCGCGAGCGGGACGGCCACGACCGCCGGATCGTCTGGATCAAGCCGACCGAGCTCGGCCATTCGGAATGCACGCGAGGCGTCGAGGTGAGAGAGCAGTTTTTGAACAGCCATCTAAACCGAATTTCCGCTCATAACCAGCAGCTGCTCGTGTATCTGCTGGGCAAAATAGCCAATGCTTCGTAGCTCCGCCCTTTGGGCGGAAGAGAGAAGCGGCACACAACTAAATAAGATCGTCCGGGTCAAGCCGGATGCACGGACAGCATGAACAACCCCGCAAGCAGAAAGACCAGGCAGAAGCCTGGGTTCCCGTTTGCGGGGTTGTTGTATGCTCGGGCGACGCTAGGACAGGCTGACGTCAAAACCTCGCCGGCAGCAGGTCCGGCCACAGCGTCCATGGATCGTCGGCAGGCGGTCTGCTGGTGAACGTCAGCGTCTCTCCGAGCGTCGGATGGGGGAAGGAGAGCTCGGCCGCCCAAAGGGCGAGCTGCTGTCCAGGCTTGTTGACAGACGTTCCGTAGCGCTGATCGCCATAGAGCGGGCAGCCGATCGTCGCCAGCTGGACGCGGATCTGATGAGGACGCCCCGTCTTGAGCCGGACACGGACGAGAGACAGTTCGTCCCGGCTAGCGAGCGTCTCGTAATCGAGAATCGCTTCCTTGGCTCCTTCGCTGCCGGCTCGCACGACAGAGACGGTGTTCGTCCGGCTGTCCTTGCGCAGATGGTGGACCAGCCGGGCGGAGGCTTCGGCCGGACGGCCTCGTACGACCGCCAGATAGGTCTTGCCCAGCTTATGGGTTCGGACGGCGTCCGACAGCCGCGAAGCCGCCTTGGACGTCTTGGCGAACACCATAGCGCCGCCGACCGGTCGGTCGAGCCGGTGGACGAGCCCAAGGAAGACGTTGCCAGGCTTCTGGTGCCGCTCCTTGAGATCCTCTTTGAGCGCGGTCAGGAGGTCGAGGTCCCCCGATGCGTCCTCCTGGGTCGGCATGTTGACCGGCTTCACGACGACGAGCACATGGTTATCCTCGTGCAGCACCGGGACGGCGGGCCGGGAGCTCCTCATCTCAAGACTCCCAGCGGCCGAGAATGCCGCACGGCAGATTGAGCCCGGAGGAGGTGATCGGCAGGCCGATTTCGCCTGCGCTGATTTGCCCGCCGTACCGCTGCTTGAGCGTCATCGTCAGAATATTGACGAGAACCGAGCTGGAGATGCCCGTCGTGTAGGAGTTGATCAGGAAGAAGAGCGGGTTGTCCGTCAGAATGGACAAGCACTGCTCGACGAACGGATACAGATTCGTCTCCAGCTTCCACATCTCCCCGTTCGGCCCGCGCCCGTAGGAGGGCGGGTCCATGATGATCGCGTCGTAGCGGTTGCCGCGCCGCTGCTCCCGCTGCACGAATTTGAAGACGTCATCCGTTATGTAACGGACCGGCCGCTCGGCGAGTCCGGAGAGAGCGGCGTTTTCCTTGGCCCACTGGACCATTCCCTTGGCGGCGTCGACATGCACAACCTCCGCGCCCACCGAGGCGCAGGCGACCGTGGCCCCTCCGGTATAAGCGAACAGATTAAGCACCTTGATCGGCCGGCGCGCGGACCGGATCTTGTCCATCATCCAGTCCCAGTTGGCGGCCTGCTCGGGGAAGAGACCGGTATGCTTGAAGCTCGTCGGCTTGATGTGGAAGGCCAGCTCCTTGTAGCGGATCGTCCATCTCTCCGGCAGCTTCACGCGCTCCTTCCATTGGCCGCCTCCGCTCGAGCTGCGGTAATACCGGGCGCTTGCCTCCAGCCAAAGGCCGGATTCGTCGGCGATGGGCCAGATGATCTGGGGATCGGGACGGCGAAGGACGAACCCGCCCCAGCGTTCGAGCTTTTCACCGCCGCCCGTATCGATTAATTCAAAGTCTTGCCATCCATTTGCCACATACATGAGGAAACCTCTCTTCGTAATAGTCATAGTCTTGATAATGTTCTTATTCTACATGACCGGGAGTTTGTTATCCAGCCGCAGCCGGCCGGCATGAGAAGACAGAAAACTTTGACATTTGGCTGCTCGGTTTCTTAACGCTTCGAATCGGGTAAGGAAACAGATACAGCCTGTCTTCCATTGGGAATACTATCCGGAACAGGTGCCGGCGGTGGTGTCCCCGGACGCCCCGCCAGCTGACAACGGTACAGAAAGAGGCTAAGGAGACGGATGAAGACGACATTGCCGAGCGAGCAGGATTTGTTCTTGTTTCATCAAGGAACCCAGCATCACAGCTATCGATGGATGGGCGCCCATCCGACCGTCGAGGAAGGGATGCCGGGTGTCCGCTTCACCGTATGGGCGCCCCGCGCGCAGAGCGTGAGCGTCGCCGGAGATTTCAACGGCTGGGATGCGGAAGAGTATCCGCTTGAGAAACGAACGGAAGGCGGCCTATGGACGGGCTTTCTTCCCGGAGTGGAGGAAGGGGCCGTTTACAAATACGTGATCGTGACCCCGGACGGGGAGCGCCTTTTCAAGGCCGACCCATACGGCTTTTATGCCGAGCTGCGTCCCGCCACCGCCTCGGTCGTCCACCGGCTGGGAGCCTACCTCTGGGGAGACGGCGCCTGGGAACGGACCAAGAAGCGGAGAACGAGCTACAAGCGGCCGATGGCGATCTACGAGGTCCATCTCGGATCCTGGCGGACCAAAGAGGACGGAAGCTTTTATACATATGAAGAATTGGCGGATACGCTGGTCCCCTACGTGAAAGAACAAGGTTTCACCCATATCGAGCTGCTGCCCGTCAACGAGCATCCGTTCGACCGCTCTTGGGGCTACCAGATCACCGGCTACTATGCCGTGACGAGCCGCTACGGCACGCCGGATCAATTCAAGCTGCTCGTTGACCGCTGCCACCAAGAGGGGATCGGAGTCATCCTGGACTGGGTGCCCGGCCATTTTTGCAAGGATGCGCAGGGCCTTCGGCTTTTCGACGGCACCCCCGCCTACGAATACGCCGATTCCCGCAAAGCGGAGAAGCCGCAGTGGGGCACGCTGACGTTCGACTACAGCAAGGGAGAGGTCAGGAGCTTCCTTATCTCCAACGCGCTCTTCTGGATGAACGAATATCATATCGACGGCTTGCGGGTCGATGCCGTGGCCAGCATGATGGAGCTCAATTTCGACAAGCCGGCGTCCATGTGGACGCTGAACGCCGAAGGAGGGACCGACAATCTCGAGGCGCTCTCGTTCCTCCGGGAACTAAACCGGACGGTCTTTCACTATTATCCCCAGGCGCTCATGATCGCCGAGGACTCGTCGGACCGCCCGCTTATTACCGGTCCGGTCCACGAAGGGGGACTGGGCTTCAATTACAAATGGAACATGGGCTGGATGAACGACATGCTGCGTTACATGGCGCTTCCCGTGGAAGAACGCCGGCATCGGCACAACTTGATTACGTTCTCGCTTATGTACGCCTTCTCGGAGAATTATGTGCTGCCCCTGTCCCACGACGAGGTTGTCCACGGCAAAAAATCGCTGCTCGACAAAATGCCCGGCGATTACTGGAGCAAATTCGCGAACCTGCGCCTGTTCTACGGCTACTGGATGACCCATCCGGGCAAAAAGCTGCTATTCATGGGCGGCGAGCTCGGCATGTTCTCCGAGTGGAAGGATCTCGAGCAGGTGGATTGGCATCTGCTTGAGTTCGAAAAGCACCAGCAGATGCACGACTACGTCCGTGGGCTCAACCGGCTCTATGCGGAGGAGCCCGCTCTGTGGGAGCTTGATCACGAGCCGGCCGGCTTCGAGTGGATCGATGCGGACAATGCGGAGCAGGGGATCGTATCATTCATCCGCAGAGGCAAGAGAAGGGCGGACGATCTGTGCATCGTCTGCAACTTTACGCCGGCCGTCTACCACGGGTACCGGATCGGCGTTCCCGCTTCGGGCGATTGGCGGGAGGTCTGGAACAGCGACTGGCCCCAGTACGGCGGCTCCGGCCAATATAACGGAGCGCCGGTGACGGCAGGGAAGAAGCCGTTCCACGGCAAGCCGTACAGCACCGAGGTCACCATCCCGCCGTTTGGCTGCTTCATCCTGAAACGGGAGGCGGCCAAGCGGCGCAAGGCGGAGCAGGCCGTTCGGCAGAAGGCAGAACGGTCCTCCATCAAGCCGAAGGCAGCGTCGGTTTCACGCCGGACAACCGCCCGGAACGCCAAACAGCCTACTCTGTAAACGTCCTTACGATCATCTCACGCATCCAAATGAGGAGAGGAGCAGCGTCTATGAAGAGAAAAGAGATTGTCGCCATGCTTCTGGCTGGAGGAGAGGGCAAGCGGCTCGGCCCCCTTACGAGCAACTTGGCCAAGCCGGCCGTCCACTTCGGGGGCAAATACCGGATCATCGACTTTCCGCTCAGCAACTGCACCAACTCGGGGATCGATACCGTCGGCGTTTTGACGCAGTATCAGCCACTCGTACTGAACTCCTATCTCGGCATCGGCAGCCCGTGGGACCTCGACCGCAACGAAGGCGGAGTGGCCGTCCTGCCGCCCTATGTCCGTCAGGATGGAGGGGAGTGGTACAAGGGGACAGCCAACGCCATCTACCAGAACATCGGATTCGTCGAACGGTACCAGCCCGAGTACGTGCTGGTCATCTCCGGAGATCATATCTACAAGATGGATTACGACCTGCTGCTCGACTTCCACAAAAAAGAGCAGGCCGACGCAACGATTGCGGTGCTGGAAGTGCCGTGGGACGAAGCGAGCCGGTTCGGCATCATGAATACCGACGAAGGCAATCGAATCACCTCGTTCGTCGAGAAGCCGGCCGAGCCGAAGAGCAATCTTGCGTCGATGGGCGTCTATATCTTTACCTGGGAGGTGCTGAAGCGGTATCTCGAAGAGGACGAAGCCAATCCGGCCTCTTCCAACGACTTCGGCAAGGATATCATTCCGGCCATGCTCGGAGACGAGCGCCGCATCATGGCGTATCCGTTCCAGGACTACTGGAAGGACGTCGGTACGATCAAGAGCTTGTGGGAGGCGAACATGGATCTCCTTGAGGCGGACTCCCAGCTCAACCTGAACGATCGCTCCTGGCGGATCTATTCGGTCAATCCGAACCAGCCCGCCCAATACGTGGCGGCATCCGCGCACGTGAGAAACTGCCTCATTAACGAGGGCTGTCTGGTCCAGGGGGAGGTCGAGCATTCCGTCTTATCGTACGGCGTCCGGATCGGAGAGGGCAGCCGCATCAAGGATTCGTTCCTCATGCCCAACGTCAAGATCGGACGGAACGTCGTCATCGAGAAGGCAATCGTCGGCGAAGGCGCCGTCGTGGAGGACGGAGCCGTATACAGAAGCGAAGAGGGAGCGGATATCCAGCTGATCGGCACCTCGGATATGCTCGACAACTAACGGAAGGGGAGGCGGTTTCCTATGAAGCAAGTATTGGGCGTAATCAATCTGGTGAACGAGCTGGACGATCTCGAAGAGCTGACGTACAACCGCACCATAGCCTCCGTCCCGTTCGGGGGCCGATACCGGCTGATCGATTTCATTCTGTCGAGCATGGTCAACTCGGACATCCACTCGGTTGCCGTCTTTGCACATACGAAGTACCGGTCGCTGATGGACCATATCGGCTCCGGACGGGAATGGGATCTTGCCCGTAAGAGGAGCGGCCTGTTTCTGCTGCCCCCGGCCGTCGAGGAAGTTCAGGAGATGCTCAAGGGCGATCTGTACTACTTCCACAAGCACCGGGATTTCTTCTACCGCAGCTCGCAGGAGTACGTTGTCATCGCCCGCTCGCACATGGTGTGCAACATCAACCTGAAGGAAGTCGTGAACGCACACATCGAGCGCGGCGCGGATATAACGATGGTGTACCAGCAGTCCGGCGAGCCGCAGCTGGGCAAATGCCGGCGGATCGAGACCGACGCGGAAGGCCGGGTGACCGACATCCTCGATCACTTCGGCCCGACGAACAGCGAGAAGATCTCTCTCGACATCTTCGTCATGCGCAAGGATTTGCTGCTCGACCTGGTCGAGACGTCACTCGCCAAGGGCTACGACCATTTCACCCGGAACGCCATCATGAACAACCGGGAGCGGCTCAAGATTTACGGGTACGCGTACAAGGGCTATTTGGGCGTGGTCAACACGATCCCCGCCTACTTCAAGCACAGCATGGACCTGCTCAATCCGGACATCTGGACGCGGCTTTTTTATGATACCGGCAACCAGATCTATACGAAGATCAAGGATGAGCCTCCGTGCCATTATACGGAGCAATCGCATGTCGCCAATTCGCTCATCGCGAATGGCTGCCGGATCGAGGGTGAGGTCGAGAACAGCATCGTTTTCCGCGGCGTCAAGATCGGCAAAGGGGCGAAGATCCGCAACAGCATCGTGATGCAGAACTGCGTCATCGGAGAAGACGTTTCCCTCGAGAACGCGATCCTGGATAAGGATGTCACGGTAGGCAGGGGCAGCACGCTCAAGGGCAGCCCGAACGCCCCGTTCCTCGCGCCGAAGCGCAAACGCATCTAGCCGTCAGGGCAAGGAGGGTAAGGTAAGCATGAAGATTTTGTTCGCCGCTTCCGAAGCGGTCCCATTCGTCAAAACAGGGGGATTGGCGGACGTCATCGGGTCATTGCCCCAAGCGCTCAAGGAGCTTGGCCATGACGTTCGCGTTATTCTGCCGAAGTATGAAGACATTCCGGAGTCGTACCGCGACGGGATGACGCTCCTCGATTCGTTCACCGTTCCGGTCGGGTGGCGCAACCAGTATTGCGGGGTGGAACAGCTGGAGCTGGAAGGCGTCGTCTATTATTTCATCGACAACGAATTTTATTTCCGCCGCAAGGGCATTTACGGTTACGGGGACGATGCCGAGCGGTTCGTCTTTTTCAGCCGGGCGGTGGCGGACGCGATTCCGCGTCTCGGCTTTCTCCCGGATATCGTGCACTGCAACGATTGGCAAACCGGGCTCGTCCCGTTCTGCCTCAAGGTGCACCATGGCCACCAGGAGGAGTACGCTCGCATCCGCACCGTCTTCACGATCCATAACCTGAAGTACCAGGGACGGTTCAACCGCGGGCTGCTGCAGGATCTGCTCGGCGTCGGCGACGAATACTTCACAGCCGACAAGCTGGAGTTCTACGGCGACGGCAGCTGCATGAAAGGCGGGCTTGTCTATTCGGATGCGGTTACGACCGTGAGTCCGACCTATGCGGAGGAAATCCGGACCAGGGCGTTCGGGGAAGGGCTCGACGGCATGCTGCGCGCGAGAGGAGACGACCTGCTCGGCATTCTGAACGGCATCGACGCCGCCGATTACGATCCGATGAAGGATCCGAATCTGGCGGTGCCCTACCGGAATTCAATGGCCAAGAAGAGACTGAACAAATCGAGGCTGCAGGAGGAGGTCGGACTCCCGGTGAGGGAGGACGTGCCGCTCATCGGTATCGTCTCGCGGCTCGTCGAGCAAAAGGGCTTCGACCTGATCGCCTGCGTGCTGGACGATATCCTGAGGCTTGACGTGCAGCTCGTGGTGCTCGGAACAGGGGATCGGACCTACGAAGAGCTGTTCCGGGACGCGGCCGGGCGGTATCCGGACAAGCTATCCGCGAATATCCGGTTCCATGAGCCGCTCTCCCGCCGTATCTACGCCGGCTCGGATCTGTTCCTCATGCCGTCGCTGTTCGAGCCGTGCGGCCTCGGTCAGCTGATCGCGCTCCGCTACAAGGCGGCTCCGATCGTGCGGGAGACAGGCGGACTCAAGGATACGGTGCAGGCGTTCGACGAACTCACCGGACAGGGCAACGGCTTCAGCTTCGCCAATTACAACGCCCACGACATGCTGTATACGATCGAACGGGCGGTCAAGCTGTACCAGGATCCCAAGCTGTGGGCGACGCTTGCGGACAATATGGGCCGCAAAGACTTCAGCTGGAGGCGCTCGGCCCAGCAGTATGCGTCGATGTACGGCAAGCTGCTCGCAGAGCGCTGCCTGGTATAGGACTTGTACCGCACCACCAAAAGAGTGTACCCGCACCAACCGCATCGAGCGTGTAACAAGACCAAGCAGTAAAAAAACCGGACCGCTCAAGGAGCGATCCGGTTTTTTGTGCGCTTCCGCGCGGCGCTTCAGCGGTCCGGATCCGTCTCGTCCGGTTTCTCCGAAGGGTTGGCGAGGGTTTTGTCGACCGTATAGCCTTTGTCGGCGTCGTCCTCGATCAGCATGCCGTCGTCGTAGCTCGCCATATCCCGGTTCTCCGACATGGCGGGCGAATCCGAGTTGCCGTAATCCTCCACCCGGTCCCAGGCATTCTCGCCGAGCGATTCGTTCCGCTCGTCGTTCAGGCCCCGGTGCAGCTGGCCCGAGTTCGGCGACATGACGTCCTCCTCCACAGGCCGGTCGTCGGGGACCGAGCGGTTCGGCGTATGCTCGACGCAGTATTCGGTGAACGGCAGCGCCTGGAGCCGCTCGAACGGAATCTCGCGTCCGCACGTTATGCAGCGGCCGTACTGTCCGTTCTCCATGCTCTCCAGCGCCCGGTTGATCTCCTCCAAATGCTCCTCGTCGGTATCGTGAAGCGCGAGATCGCGGCTGCGCTCGAACAGCTCCGTGCCGAGGTCGCCCGGGTGGTTGTCGACGGCGCTCAGCTCGCCGACCGATTCGCGGAGCGACTCGTCCTCATCGACTCCTTCCCCCTGGCCGAGGCGGGCTTCCAGGTCCTCTTTTTCTTCCAGCAGCTCCTTCTTCAGCTCGTCGATTTGCTGTTCGGTCAAACTCATGGCAGTCTCCTCCTCTTCGCTGGCTGCGGCGCTTCCGGAGCACCGACCGTCTTCTCTTCCTTACCCGAAACAAGGGGGGAGTGAAGCGGCCCCCGGCAAGTGACCGGCTGAAAAAGGGGCACCGGTACGCAAAAACCCCGCTTCTCCGGTGTAGGGAGAAGCGGGGTTTGCTGCTGCGGCGTGCCGCTGCTTACATTTTTTTGCCCAGAACGTGGCTGAGCGGGATATAGCCGATATCCCGGCTGTCCAGGCTATGGTTGCGATTGTCGCCGAGTACGAAGACATGGCCTTCAGGTACGACCCACTTCTTGCTGGATGTATAAGTCATCGGCTCGTTCAGATACGGTTCGTCCAGTGGTTCCCCGTTCCGGTAGACTTTATGGTCTTTGAATTCAATCTCATCTCCTGCTTTGCCGATGACCCGCTTGATGAAGATAATCTGTTCGTCGGCCTTGCCGGAGAGGAGGCTCAGCAGCCCGTTCTCGAGCACGTCGTCGCGGAACGTGCGCTCCCGGTCGACGCGGCTGTCCAAGATGACGATGTCGTTGTAATCCGGTTCATATGAAAACGTATGAGACAGCTTGGAGACGAACACCCGCTCATTGTCGCGCAGTGTCGGATCCATCGAATGGCCGGACACTTTGGTCGGCTGGAAGACGAAGACGCCGATCAGCATGGCAAGCAGAAACGCAATGCCGAGCGAGCTTCCCCAATGCCATACTTCTTTCCAAACCTTCATGGGAGTCCCTGCCTTCCGTAAAGTCATTATGATCAAAGTATACCACGAAGCGATGGAGCGGGAAAAGCCCGTGCCCGGCGGGCCACACCGGCTGTGGTTGTCAAGGGAGGGGAGCTTGGTGCCGTTCTGCGTTATCGATCGCCGGTATACCAGGAATCCCGCATGAAGGACGGGAGGGAGCCTCATACTAAACGCTGCTGAGTCCGAAAACGGTAGTATGTTTTCGCGCGAGTCTCCCAGCCCGGTGCTTGGCGTTACAGGAGGGTGGTCAACCGCATGCCTTCGAAGACAGGTTGACTTCGCCCGTTTTCTATTTTAATATTGAATTGTTAAGAGCTTTTAACTATTATCATGACGCTTGGATTCGCCTTTAAGCATATGGGGGGTGATAGGGTTCGAGCAGAGCAAGAAAGAACAGCTATCCCGTTTGATCTCCGGTCAGATCACGCAGTTCGTCATCCAGTTCTCCAAGCTGCTGGAGAGCGATTTGACGGCATCGCAGTATGCTATCCTCCATCTCCTTAAGATGGAGGGTCCGCAGTCTAGTTCGCGGCTGGCGGAAGCGCTCGGCGTCACGCTGCCGGCGGTGACGAACCTTGCGAATAAATTGGTTCGAAAAGGATATGTAGAGCGCACCGTTCCCGAAACGGACAGAAGGACCGTCCTCTTGAGCATAACGGAGGAGGGACTCGGCGTCGTCAATCGGATGGACAAGCATTGGATGGACTTCATGGAGGAGCTGCTAGAGGACACCTCAAGCGAGGAGCTTGATGCGCTGATCGCCTCCTATGACCGGATCGGCGCCAAGTCCCGGAAGGTATGGGAGCGAGGCAGCCGGGCTTGACGGCCGGCCGAACGAACCGGTATAAGGACCGCGGCCATTCATCACACCACAGCAAACATCATGGGGAGGAACACAACATGGGGAAAATGACAGGCAAAGTCGCAATCGTAACCGGTGCCGCCGGAGGAATGGGCAAAGCGGACGCGATGCTCCTGGCCCAAGAGGGCGCCAAGGTCGTCATCACGGATATTCAGGAAGAGAAGGCACAGCAGGTCGTCCAAGAAATCAAGGAGAACGGCGGCGAAGCGATCGGCTTCAAGCAGAACGTCGCATCCGAGGAGGACTGGGTCCGCGTCGTGGAAGGCACCATCGAAGCATTCGGCAAGATCGACGTTCTGGTCAACAATGCCGGCATCTCCGGCGCGACTCCGATGCTGGAGATGACACTCGAGCAATGGGACCGCATTATGTCGATCAACCTGACGGGCACCTTCCTGGGCCAAAAGCACGTCATTCCGCATATGCAGAAAAACGGCGGCGGTTCGATCGTTAACATTTCCTCGATCGCCGGCTTGACCGGCGGCAGCGGAGCGGGCGCCTATACCGCCTCCAAGGGTGCTGTCCGCATGCTGACCAAGGCGACGGCCGTTGACTTCGCCAAGGACAACATCCGCGTCAATTCGGTTCATCCGGGCTTCATCAAAACCCCGATGACCGTCGACCTGATGAACGACGAGAAGATGAGAGGCTGGTTCCTGTCCATGACCCCGATTCCGCGCCTCGGAGAAGCGGAAGACATCGCCAAGGCGGTTCTGTTCCTCGCCTCCGACGATTCTTCTTACATTACCGGCATCGAAATCCCGGTAGATGGCGGTTACTCCGCGAAGTAAGCAGGCAATATACCGCAAGTTTTCTTCACCGGATAACCAATCCGCCAGGCATACCAAAAAGGGAGGAGCCCATATGGGGCTCCTCCCTTTTTGCCGTTATACCCAGCCCAAAGCTCTTGCTGCCTGGGCGGTGATAAAGGTGACGCCAATCGCGATCGCCAGCGGAATCACAGCGGACAGGAACGTCCACTTGGCGCTCTTCGTTTCTTTGTAGATGTTGAATAAGGTCGTGCCGCACGGATAATGAAGCAATGAGAACAGCATCATATTGAGGGCCGTCAGCCAGGTCCAGCCGTGGTCTAGAAACAGCTCCTTGATATTGCCGAGTCCGTCGGCATCGACCATCGCGCCCGACGCCATATAGCCCATCAGCAGGATCGGCAGCACGATCTCGTTGGCCGGGAGGCCGAGCAGGAAGGCCATAATAATGTAGCCGTCCAGTCCGATCGCGTGGGCGAACGGTTCGAAAATTGCTGCCATGTGCTGCAGAACGCTGTCCCCCGAGATGTAGATATTGCCTAGAATCCAGGTCAGAATGCCGGCGGGGGCGGCCACGATGACGGCCCGCTTGAGGACGTTCCACGATTTGTCCCGCGAGGACAGCAGGATCGTCTTCCAGATCTGGGGTCTCCGGTAAGGCGGCAGCTCAAGCGTATAATGCGTTGGAACGCCCCGCAGTGCCGTCTTGGACAGCAGCCAGGAAACCGTCAGCGTGACGACGATGCCGAACAAGACGAAGCCCATGACGACCAGGGCCGTAGCCAGCGTCTGGAGGCCGCTCGCCACTCCCGCAGCCATAAACAGCGAGGAAAGCAGAATGAGAGTCGGCCAGCGTCCGTTGCAGGGGACGAAATTGTTCGTCAGAATGGCTAGCATCCGCTCGCGCGGCGATTCGATAATCCGCGTCGACAAGATCGCTGCGGCGTTGCAGCCGAAGCCCATCGACATCGTCAGCGCCTGCTTGCCGTGACCGCCCGATTTTTTGAACAGCCGATCCATGTTGAAGGCGACTCTGGGCAGGTAGCCGAAGTTCTCCAGCAGCGCGAAAACCGGGAAGAAAATCGCCATCGGCGGAAGCATGACGCTAATAACCCAACCCGTGCCGCGAAAAAAGCCGAGAACGAGCACGCCGTGAAGCCAGGCTGGAGCGTGAACCGCCTCGAAGCCTGCGGTCAGGTACGATTCGATGACGCCAAAGAAATCGGCCAGCAGGGAGGATGGCACGTTCGCTCCCGCAATCGTAATCCAGAAGATTACGCCCAGCACGGCGAGCATAATCGGGAAACCCCACAGCTTGGAGGTCAGAATGCGGTCAAGCTTGTGGGTGCTCGCAAGCTTGCGCTTATCCTCGTAACGGACGGCGGCTTTGCAGATCGCGCGGCTGCTGCGGTAAATATCGCCGACGATGCGGTCGCGAACGGTTGTGCCGGAGGCGAGGCGCTGCGCTTGGGCAAGCAGCGAATCGAGAGGGTCCGGAGTGTTAGTGGCATGCGGTGCGCTCATAGCGGATCTCCCCCTCCTTGCCCGATTGCGGCATGGCACGGTCATGCAGCCGCTTCTTCAGCGAGGCAAGCAGACCCTCGTCTCCGTCCAGCAGGCGGAGGGCGACCCAGCGGGTCGGGTACCGGGTGCCGAGAGCGGAACGGACCAGGGGCTCAAGCTCCCCGATCTTGTGCTCAATCTCGTCACCATACGTTAGAACGGTTGGATGCGGGGCCAGCTGGCCGCTGGCGACTTGTTCGACGAGCTCCATCAGGGCGTCGACCCCGCGGTTGTGCCGAGCGGAGATGGCGACAACCGGAACGCCCAGCCGCTGCCGGAAGGTCTGAAGATCGATCCGAATGCCTAGCTTCTCAGCTTCGTCGATCAGATTGATGCAGACGACAACTCGGCTAGTCATCTCTAGCACCTGGAGGGCCAGATTGAGATTCCGTTCGAGCGAGGTTGCATCCAGCACCACAATCGCGCAGTCGGGATTCTCGAAAATAATGTAATCCCGGGCGGCTTCCTCGTCCGCCGAGTTGGAGTAGAGAGAATACGTGCCGGGGAGATCCACCAGCCGGAATCGGGTGCCGCCGCGAACACAGTCGCCCTCCGCAGTCAGGACCGTCTTGCCTGCCCAGTTGCCGGTATGCTGGCGCATGCCGGTTAAGGAGTTGAAGAGAGTGCTCTTGCCGGTGTTCGGGTTGCCTGCCAACGCTACGGTGTAAGTGTTCATGCAAGTTCCTCTCCTTCCGGCTCCCCGAAGATCCGGGAGCTTTCTTCTCGTCTAAGCGCAATCGTCGTATTGCTGACACGGAATGCCGTCGGGTCCCCGAGCGGGCTCCGCTGGATGACCTCGACTTCGTTGCCGGGGACGAAGCCGAGATCGAGCAGCCGTCTTCGCATGCCGCCATCCACCTCGATGCGGCTTAGGACGAGACGGCTTCCGGTTTCCGCTTCCGATAACGCAACTTCTTTGTTCGACATAGGGTTCACCCTCCTGTTTTTCGATAGGGACAAATTGTTTGCCTCGGGCAAAATTTATAGTAAAAAAATACGCCGTTAACTGAGTTATCCGTCTGATGATGTTAGTATAGGCAAACAAAATTTGAGTGTCAACAAAATTTTTCATCAAGGAAACAATTTGGGCTTGGGCTAACAATTCGGCGGCTTCCAAGCGTGCCGGTCGGCGTATGGTCCTGTCTGTTCGGGGTGCTGTCCATCTGGTATAGGTGGGGGGACTATGCTACAATAAGAAGAAAACCAGAGGATCGAGGAAGGGGCGGCAAGATGGAAGATAACCGGGAATGGGAAGCAGGGACGGTGAACGTAGGGGAGCTTGCGCCGGACGACAGCAGCACGGCGGTAGAAGCCCGCGGGCATGAGGCTTGCGCAACGGAGCGGAAGAGCCATCATTCTGACAAGACGAAGAGCAGCCTAATCAGCAGGCTAAACCGGATCGAAGGCCAGATCCGGGGAGTCAAGGGGTTGATTGAGAAGGATACTTACTGCGATGATGTGCTCAATCAGATTTCGTCCATTCAGTCGGCGTTGAACGGAGTGGGCAGGCTGCTGCTGGAGCATCATATGAAAAGCTGCGTCATTGAGCGTCTCCAGGAAGGCGACAGCGACGTAGTGAACGAGCTGTTGACCACCATGAACAAGCTGATGAAGTGATCGATCGGGCTGGGGCCCTAGAGTGGCCCCTATTCTTGACTCTTGGCTTTTTCGCAAGCGGTGAGCGTTTATCCATTGACATAATATAGGGTACTGGGGTATTCTAAAAATAGAAAGCATATGTCGAAAGCGAATACGGCAGGCGAATCCAACCGATCGTTTGTCCAATATAAGAAAAAAGGAGCGAATAATCATGCAAAACGAAACGTTAACGGTCAAAGGAATGTCGTGCGGGCACTGTGTGCGCGCCATCGAGGGAGCTTTGGAGGAGATTGGAGCGAACGGCAAGGTCGACCTGGCCTCCGGCACGGTCGCCGTTTCTTACGAAGAAGGAAAGGTCTCCCTTGCCAAAGTCAAGGAGGCCATCGAGGAGCAGGGCTACGACGTTGTTTAATGATCAAACTCGAGTATAGGGAAAGCACGCGCGGACGCCGTATTCGGCGAGGCGCGTGTTTTTGCTTTCTTGGAGATAGCTAAGCTCGGACGGCGTGAGCCGTCTTTTTTGGCGTTATCGCTATTTGGACAGCAAGGAGTATGTGAACGCAGCATCGAATAAGAGGAAGAAGACATGGTGCTTATTAGTTCAAAGGAATTATGTTTTTTCATCGGTTTATGGGAGACGAAAGGACGTTCATTATGAGAGTCGTAAATGCTACGCTGGATGACCTCAAAGGGTGGTTAGAGCTAGCTTCTGAGGTTGAATTCCTTTTTGGACCTATGGGAAACGATCCAAAGTTTATACAAGCAGTAGAGAAGAATATGAAGCAAGGCAGTGCTTTTTGTGTGAGAGACAACGATGGGTTGCCTGGATCTAAATTGTTAGGTGGACTTTTATTTTCTTCCTCCAATGCCCCGAACTATAAGATTGGGTGGTTATCTGTTTCCTCGCAAGCAAGAAACAAAGGAGTAGCAACCGCTTTAGTAGGCCATGTTTTGAGACGAACCCCTGCTCCTGCAGAAGTAACAGTCATCACATTTGGCGAGGATAGTCCGGATGGACAACCCGCAAGAAAGTTCTACGAGAAGCTGGGCTTCCTTCCATTGGACGAGCGAATTCCAAATGGTCCAGAAGGAGGCAGTCGTCAAAAGTTCAAATTGGTTCTTTCTTAGTCGATTTCAACTTACATGCGTAAAACTTATATATCTTTTCTAGTATTGATTTCGCACCTAATAGAAGAGAAGGTCGGGAAGGGATGGAGATCGTCGTGCAACCAATCGATAACGAGCATGCAGCCGGCAATGATGCGGGAATTCATTTCCAATGGAAGGAGCTGCATCCTGAGATCGCGCCGTTTCTCTCAAGCGGCGAGTTTCATATGGAGCAGATGGAGTCGGGGTTCGAGGCGGAGATGCGCCGAGTGCAGGCGGGAGGCGCTTCCTATGTGCTTAAGCACTGGAACAAGACGGCGCGACCCGATCCGCTGAGGCAGTATAGTCTGCTGGCTGTCCTGGCAAGTGCAGGGCTGCCGGTCTCGCGTCCGGTCGGCTGGGGAACGGATGAGCAGGGCCGGGGAGCATTGCTCACAAGCGACGACGGCTATCCGGTCCGGCAGGTAGAATCCGGGCAGGTCCGGGAATTGGCGGGCATGCTGGCGGCGGTACACCGTACGCAGATAGAGCTGGAGAACGAGCGACATTTCCCGCGCTTCGGCTTCGTCGATTATTTTTTTCCTTCGCTCGCCGCTCACCCCGATCTGCAGGAGGCGGTTGAAACGCTGGTGGGGGCGGGCCCTCTCAGGCAGGATCAGTTGATTCATGGCGATTACCACCTCCGCAACCTGGTCGAGCACGACGGCCGCTATACGATAATCGACTGGACGAACGGCCAGTTCGGAGACGGCCGATACGACCTGGCTTGGTCGGTGACGATCATGAGGATGTACGTCTCCGACCGGCTCGCTGGCGTTTTTCGGCGTGCCTACCTGGCGCAAGTCCCGGTGGAGCAGGAGGACCTCGACCGCTTCGAAGCGCTCGCGTGGTGCCGGTGGCTGCTGCTGGACCGGCTGGGAGGCGTGCCGATCGGCCCCGGGACGCGGAAGCGGGCGATCAAGCTGATACAGAGCAATCCGCATTTGGCCGGACAGCCGTTCGCGGCCGCACTTAGGCCGGCAGGCGGACAGGCGGCTCGCAGCTAAGGCGAACGGGGTAGAACGGGCGAACTGGGGTGACCTTCCGGGGGAAGACGTTCGAAGAGTTTGCTGCTCATGTGGCAGAGGTGCACGCATCCGCCGACCTTTTGCCGGCCATTCGCTGACAAACCCCAATCCCACAATCCCACAACACCCGCCCTAATCGGCAGGTGTTGTATTTCTTTTTGTCCGTTTCGCTTGATAGCCTTGTCCGCGCTTTTACTGCCTCGTCTTGGGGCAGGTCCAGAAAGCCAAATGGACAAAACGAGCGGCCGTTTGGATAAAGGCACACGGCCGCCATTCCCCTATGATAGAGGTGGACCGGACGGTGGCAGCTGCCCTCGGCGAAAAGCCACCGGTGTTAGCGGAAACGGTGCAGGTCGGTCTTAACCATTCAAAGGGACGAAAGACAGGAGGCGCAAAAGCGGATGGAAGTCGTTCGATTGGGCATTATTGGATGCGGCGGCATGGCCGGCTCGCATGCGAAAGGCTTTGAGGAGCTGGAGGACCGCATGAAGGTGACGGCCGTATGCGATATCGATATGGAGAGAGTGAAGGCTGCTGCGGCAGCGACCAATGCGGAGACCGCCGTAACGGATTACCGGGAGCTGCTGGCCCATGTGGATGCGGTGCTGATCGCCCTGCCGCATGACCTGCATTACGAAGTGGGCATGGCCTGCCTGAAGGCCGGCAAGCATGTGCTGATGGAGAAGCCAATGTGCAACACGGAGACGGAATGTCTCGAGCTGATCGAGACGGCCGAGCGAGCGGGGCTGGTGCTGATGACAGCTTACCCTGTCCGGTTCTGGCCGGTCATCCGCAAGCTGAAGGAGCTCGTCGATGCCAAGACGTACGGCGAAGTGTTCCAGATGTCGATCTGGACAGAGCAGTATACCCGGTTTCCGTCCGGGCACTGGACGGAATCGGCCAAAAGGTTGGGTGGCGGTCAATTTTTCAGCCACGGCTGCCATTATGTCGATCTGCTGCTTTGGTTTCTGGGCAAGCCGGTCCGGGGGACGCATATGGGGACCAACTTCGGCACGCCGTGGATGGAGAAGGAGGGCACCAGCAACGTCGTGCTGGAATTCGAGGGCGGCAAGCTGGCGTACCATTTCGGCACCTGGGGGGCCCGCGGCACACGGCTCGGCTACAGCATTCACGTCCACTGCACGGAGGGCATGCTGGAGTACAATCATAAAGAAGGCCGGCTGTACCTGCATTCCAACATTCGCGCGGAGCGGGCGAATATGGAGACTGCGTCGAAGACCGAAATTCTCTTTGAGGATACCAACACAAGCAAAAAAACGCAGTACGAAGCGCTGCATTTCCTGGAGTGCATCCGGACGGGGGCCAAGCCGCTGACCGATGGGCCGTCGAGCCTGCAGGGGCTTCGGATCATTTGGCGGCTGTACGAGGCGGAACTGGAAAACCGGGTTGCGGATCTGACCGGGCTCGGGCTCGAGGAAGAATGGAGATCGCCCGTGTAATAGGTCGAAGCACGGAAGGACCCGGCTGTGGATGCAAGCAGCGGCCAGCGGGTCGGGAAGCGGCATGGGTTCGAAGATAGCAATGGCTTCAAGCGCAAACAGATAACGGCCAGCAGCCTGAACGCCAACGGGTAACCGGACGCTCAGGCTGCTGGCCGTTGTGGTCTTCCACCGCGAAGGAAGGATTAGCTCTTGCCCGTCTGCTGCAGCCGGCGCCATAGCTCATACGGATGCTCGCCGCGGACATGCGCGCGAAGGCTGCGGATCGGCAGCTCCTGCTTCTCGAGCGGAAGAGCGAGCTGCTCATAGACGGCAGCCGATGACAAACCGTAGGCTTCCCCTTCTTCGTTCGGAAAGGCGAAATAGACGGCCTCGACGCCCGCCAGATAGATGGCGCTGAGGCACATCGGGCACGGCAGCCCGCTGGCGTATACCGTGCAGCCGGTCAGCCGGGGCGTTCCGAGCCGGCTTGCTGCCCGCCGGATGGCCAGCAGTTCGGCGTGCGCCGTCGGATCGCCCGTGGCCAGAATTTCATTGACGCCGGTGGCGATGATCTCGCCGTCTTTGACCAGGACAGCACCGAACGGGCGCCCACGAGCTTCGGTCACATTCTGTCTGGCCAGCTCGACCGCCTGGTGCAAATAGGATTCGTTCATGGGACGAGTCGCCTCCTTCGATAGAACCGATATCAGGCGCTCCGACATGCAAGAAGGGGGTGCCGGAACGACACGGCAACCAGGAGTCACTTGCATGCGCATCCGGGATTCGGTGCAGGGGATCGCCTGTCCATCCACAATAGCGTGCCCATCTCTTCCTGACAAGTTCATCAACCGGGCGGACAATCGGCGGCGTTCATAGATGCCTGCGTGGAATGGCATACTACTGGAAGCACCGATGAGTCCGTCCCCCTGTCCAATACACAATGCAAAGGATGGTTGCATGTCATGAACCGGATCATCCGGCTGCGGCCGCGCGTTGTCTTCGCGGCTCTGCTGCTTGCCGCCATCTTGGCCGGCCTCCGCTCCTCCCCCGCTCATGCCGATCCCTCGCTGCCGATCGTCACGGTTCCGAGCGTCTATACGATCGACATCTATCCCCGGCAGCACCGGCTCGTCGTGAAGGCGCAGGGGCAGCAAGTCAAAACCTACGCGGTGGCGGTCGGCAATCTATCGACGCCTACGCCGGTTGGAGAGTTTCAAGTGATCTATAAAGGGAAGGATTGGGGGCCGGCGTTCGGACCGCGCTGGCTCGGCTTGAATGTGCCTTGGGGGACGTACGGCATCCACGGGACGAACAGGCCGCAGTCGATTGGGCAGCACCAGAGCCACGGCTGCGTCCGAATGCGCAACCGGGATGTGACGGAGCTGTATGAGATGATTCCGGTCGGCACCAAGGTGACCATTTACGGCCATGTGCTCGGCGACCCGGACCAGAATCCGCGGTCTCTTGCGGAAGGCGATATCGGAGGAGACGTTCAGCTAATTCAGACGCGTCTTCGGAGCGCCGGCTACTACAAGGGAATCAGCGACGGCCGGTTCCGGTCCGGGACTACGGCCGCCGTCAAGGCGTTCCAGCGGGATCACAGGCTGCCGGTCAGCGGGGTTGTCTCGCGGGCGGTGTATGAGGCGCTCGGTCTGGTAGAGTAAAGGAAAAAGCCCCTCTCGAACGGTCAAGCGTTCGCGGATGAACAGTCCGGAACCTGCTTGTTGTCCGGAATTGGCACGACAAGGCGGTCCTCTCGCAGAAAATGCGGAGGGCCGCTATTTTTTTGCGCGATTCGGCGGGAGCAATCCCCTATAATGGAGGCATGAAAGAGGAACCGAGGGGGAACCAGATGCAACTCTCCATGTACAGCGACATCATCGAAGGGGCCAAACGCCTGATGACAACCATGCCGGTCCCCATGACGATCCTACGTCCCGACGGAGAACTGCTGTGGGCAAATAGGCTGTGTGGCGAAGGCGCCGGACAAGGGAGTGCCCTACAGGAAGGCACGAGAATCCCGATCTACACCGACGAAGGGGAGATCGCCGCTTACACCGTATTTCCGAAAGGGATCCGGCCGGAGAGGCCGGACGAGGAGCGAGACGAGTGGTACCGGATCATAGCTGAGAACACTTCGGATACGATCGTGCTTGTGGACAGCGAGTCCCGGGTTCTCTTCGTCTCTCCGTCGTTCTGCCGGATGACCGGCTACCGGTTGGATCAATACGAAGGCATGGATGCATTCGACATCATCCATCCCGACGACCGCGCGCGCGTAAGGGCGATTCATGAGAAAGTGATGACGGACAAAACGGAGCTGGATCTCGGCTACCGCGTTATTCACGCGAATGACCACACGCTGCATATCGAATCCCGCGTAAAGCCGGTGCTGGGCCCCGACGGGCGGGTTCGCTACGTCGTTGCGGTCGCCCGCGATGTGACGAAGCGCAAGCAGACGGAGGAACTGCTCGAGAACATCCTGGACAGCGTGGATGCCGCGGTCTGGTCAACCGACCAGCAATTTACGCGCTATTCCTTCTGCTCGGAGAGCATCCGGAAAGTCACAGGCATTCCGCGGGACGAGATCATGGATCGACCTATCCGGCTCCACGACCACATCCATCCGGACGACAATGTCCGGCTGATGGGCGAAGTGAAACAGAGATTGGACGAGGGAGGGCGGGTCAACCAGGAGATCCGGCTCATTCATGTGCCGGATGAAGAGCGCTGGGGCCAGCTCATCGTCCAGCCGTCGATCGGTCATCAAGGCGCCATCGAACGGTTGGACGGCATTCTGCTCGACATTACCGAGAAAAAGCGATCTGCGCTTGCCCTCGAGGAAAGCGAGCAGCGGTACAAATCGCTGTTCGAGAACAACCTGGACGGCGTCTTTTCCGTCGAGCTGACCGGCTTCTATGTCGTCAACGCGAACCCGGTCTTCGAAGCGATCACCGGCATGCCGTCCAACCGGTTGTACAACCGGTGCCTGCTCGGTGTTGTCCACGACGAAGATCATCCGAGCGTCTATGAGGCGCTGCACGCCGTCATCCGGCTGCGCGAATCCCAGGCTATCGAATGCCGGCTGGCCCCCTTGGGCCGGGAAGAGAGAATCGTCAGCATGACGCTGGTGCCGATCTTCTTATCGGGCCAGCTGAACGGCATTCACGGAATCGTGAAGGATATTACCGAGCGCAAGCGGGAGGAACGGGAGCTTGTCGAGAGCGAGAAGCGATACAAGCAGCTGCAGCAAAGCCTGAACCGATTATCCCACGACCTCGCCAACGTCATGAAGGTGTCGGAGCTCGAAAACCGGCTGCTCGAAGAGGTGAGGACCGTTCTGAAAGTCGACGATGCGTCAATCGTCCGGGTGCCCAGGGGCGAAGGGCTGGCACCCGAGGATTCGGGCTGCAGCTGGATTCAGATTGGAGAGAACGTGCATCCGGTATTCCTGAAGATCGCGCAGCGGGGAATGCTGCCCAGAATCGAGGAGGAGTGGCTGGAAACGGCGGTCCATTACGTCACCATTCTGTACGACAACCTCCAATTCATCGAGGATTTGATGAAGCGGCTTGAGGAGAACGTCGCCTCCAAGGAAACGCCCAGATGGATGCTGAGGCTGCTGTTTCAATTGTCGGAGAAGGAGCGGGCGACGCTCTCGAGCGACCTGCACGATACCGTCCTTCAAGACCTGATCATCTGGTACCGCAAGCTGGAGTCGCTGCGGTCACAAAGGGAATTCGACCGGGAAACCGGGCAGGACCTACGCCAAATCGAGGAGGGACTACTCGATGCCATCCACCAGATTCGCATTACGTGCAACGAGCTGAGACCGCCCTTCCTGCTAAAGATGGGGCTGGTGGAGTCACTGAAGAGCCTGTTCTCTTATACGAGAATGTTCGCCAATTATGAGATCGTATTTTCCGCCGACGGCTTCGCAAGCCCCTTGAACGAAGAGCAGATTCTCGGTCTCTACCGTATCGTTCAGGAGCTGCTCAACAATGCGAACAAGCACTCCCGGGCATCCCTCGTGCAGATCACGCTGCACGAAGCGGACGACGAGATCGTGTTTCAGTATGCGGACGACGGGGTCGGGCTGGATCTGTCGGCCTTCGGCGGCTCGTTCCAGCATATGGGGCTGGCTGGCATCGAGAAGCGGGTCATGAGCCTGGAAGGAACCATCGCCTTCGACTCTGCGCCCCGCCGGGGCTTCCGGGTGAAGGTCCGGTTTCCCAAAACATAAGGCAAGGTGATGAAGATGAATATCTTATTGGTAGACGACCACCGCTCGGTCGTGGAAGGTACCAAGATGCTGATAGAAGCCGAGCCGGACATGAACGTTACGATTGAGACGGATGTTTACGCCGTGCCGGATCTCGTTCGGCTGAAGCCGTTTGACGTGATGCTGCTTGATCTGTACATGCCGCATGTCAACGGGGCGGACTTGACCAGAAAACTATTGGAATACGTGCCGGATGCCGTCATCCTCATCTATTCGGGCTTCGAAATTGCGCCGCATTTCAACTTGCTTATGGAATCGGGCGTATCCGGGTTTATCGCCAAGACGTCCACCCGCGAGCAGCTCATCCAGGCGCTGCGCTGCGCCGCCCGCAAGGAAGCGATCGTGCCGATGCAGCTGCTGAGGCAGCTCCGGCGCCAGGAAATCGTCATCCAGGGAGAGCCGGGCAAGGAGCGCCAGACCATTACGCAGGAAGAGGACAAACTGCTTCGCGAGCTGGCCAAAGGCAAGAGCAACAAGGAAATTTCCAAAACGCTGATGATCAGTCAGCGTTCGCTGGAATACAGCTTGACGGAATTGTTCCAGAAGCTCCATGTCGGTTCCCGGGTCGAGGTGATCAAGAAAGCGAAGCAGCTGGGCATTCTTCCGGCGGAAGATTTGTATTAGATCGCCCGGATGCCGGAAAAGCACGGGAGGGGCCTCCTCGGAGGCCTCTTTTTTATGGTTTCCTAACCGTTTTTGCGTGCCGGCCGCAAATAATTGCGGCTCCCCACTCCATCGTTTGCGCGTTCGAGGACGGTCTGCCGGCTTATGATGAATCCAGATCGGAACAGGCGCGCCCGGGGGGCGGCCATGGAGGAGGAAACCAAGATCATGATCAAATTGGAAAAGGCAGCCAAAGTATTCGGGTCGGAAGCGGGAACGTTCACCGCCCTGCAGGAAACGGATCTCGAGATCCGGAAAGGCGAATTCGTAGCCGTCATGGGGCCGAGCGGGTCTGGAAAGAGCACCTTGCTTCAACTGCTCGGAGGACTGGATCTGCCCACGACAGGAAGCGTTCGGGTGGACGGAGAGCCGCTCGAGAAGCTGAGCGAGAAGGAACGGACGCTGTTCCGCCGGTCCAAGGTCGGCTTCGTCTTCCAGAATTATCAGCTGCTGCCGATGATGACGGCGGCCGAGAACATCGCATTGTCGCTGGCCGCCAGCAGAACGCCGAAGGCGGAGATGGAGCGTGCCGTTGCCCGCTTGATCGGGCAAGTGAATTTGACGGGTAAGGAGAAAAGCTTCCCCTCCCAGCTGAGCGGCGGGCAGCAGCAGCGCGTTGCCATCGCGAGGGCGCTGGCTATGAAGCCCAAGCTGCTCCTGGCGGATGAGCCGACAGGCAATCTGGATCGCAAGAACGGCCGGGATGTCCTGGAGCTCCTGTCCCGCCTAAACCGGGAGGAGCAGATCACCGTCGTCATGGTAACCCATGACCGGTATGCGGCGGAAGCGGCCAGCCGGGTCGTCACGCTGCTTGACGGCGCCATCGCTTCGGACGAAGCGGAAAAGGCGGTGGCGAAATGACACTCCGGCAGCTCGCATGGCGCAATCTGATGCGCCGCAAAACAAGATCGCTGCTGACGCTGCTGTCCATCGTGATCGGCGTCGCCTCCATCCTCGGGGTGATCGCCTCCGTCGAATCGGCCAAGAAGGCGCTCCCCCAATACCTGCAGTCGGTGTTCGGGAAAGCCGACTTTACCGTTCAGGGAACGGACGCCTACTTCCGGGAGAATGCGATCAGTTCGATTCAGGCGGTGGAAGGCACCGCCTCCGTAGCCATGCTCAAGCACAGCGCCAAGCTCAAATGGGACGCTCCAGGCATAACCGATATTCAGAAGCGGGTCGATCTTCGTGGCTACAGCGACACGGATACCGCCCTTACCGCGTTCCAGGTCGTCAAGGGAAAGCTGGGCACGGACGGAGCGGTGATCTCGGACCGGACCGCCCGCGTATGGGGGGCCGACGTCGGCGATACGATCGCTCTGGTGACCGATACCGGCCTTCGGGAGATCAAGATAGCGGCCGTCGTCCGCTACACCATTGAGCTGATGGGCCCATCCAGCTGGACGATGGCCAAATACCATCCGTGGACAGTCGTCGTGCCGTTGTCGGCCGTTCAGGATTGGTTTGGGCTAGCCGGGAAGATCGAAGGCATTAGCATCAAGATACTGGACGGAACGGACCCTTCCCGGGTGCAGGAACGAGTCGCAGGACAGCTGAAGGAGCGGGGGGAGGAGCTGTACGTGCAGCCGGTGCTTCTCGACGCCGATGCTCAGTTCAAGGATGTCAATACGTTCTTCCTGGCGCTGTATATGGCCGGCTTCCTCGGCATCTCGCTTAGCGCATTCGTCATCTTCCACTCCCTCTATGTCAGCGTTCAGGAGCGCCGCGGCGAATTTGCGGCCATGCGGACGATCGGGTACACCTCGGATCAGCTCCGCCTGCTTGTTCTTTATGAAGTGCTCTTCCTGTCGCTGATCGGAACGGCAGCGGGCTTGCTGGCCGGCTCTGGACTTGCGGCTGGTCTCAAGGCCTTGCTCTTCCTGCTGCTGAGTATTCACCAGGAGGCGGGTACCGCACTGGCAGCAGGCTTCCTCGCCGCCGTGCCGGCGGGCATTCTGATTCCGCTCGCGGCCTCGCTGTATCCGATCCGGAAGGCGGGCCGATCGAGCGTAGCCGACGAGCTGCGGAAGAAGACCCGCCCGGTCCGCAGGCGCTGGCCCTTGATAGCGGGAATGGTCCTTATTCTGTCCGGCTTCTTCATTCCGCATCTCGTCCTGCTCGTCCCGCTGCTGACCGGGGTCGCGCTTGTGTTCCCGTACCTGTTCCGCGGCTTCGTCGCCTGCTTGAAGCCGCTCTACCGGACTTTGTTCGGCTTCACGGGAGAGCTGGCCGGCCGGAATCTGTCCCGCAGCCTCGGCCGTACCTCGATGACGTCCGTCATCCTGTGTCTCGGCATTGCGATGATCGTGCTCATGAGCTCGTTGAACGCCGCTCTCATTCAAACCTACGAACGCGTCATTCATGCGACTTACGGCGGAAATCTGGACGTCATGCTCCACCACATCGAGCCTGACGATCTGCAGCTGCTGAGAGACACGGAAGGTGTCGCGGACGCGGTGACGTATCCGCTACAGGCGGTCGTCTGGCATCTGAACGGCGACAAGCGAAAGCTGCCGGTTTACGGGGTCGGCGAGGACTGGATCGACCGGTTCCCATTGTTCACCTCCGAGGGGTCGGCGCCCGGTGAGACGATCAGACGATTGGCGAGCGATGAGCTGCTCATGGACCGTATCTCGTACCAGCTGTGGGGCGGGACGGTCGGCGACCGGATCCTGCTGGAGACGCCTGAGGGACCGCGTTCCTTCCGGGTGGCGGGCGTCGTCGAGACAATGAAGAACAGCGGCTACGGAGCGTTCATGAACAAGGAGCATTTCCGGACCAGCTTTGGAGTGAAATACGAAAGGAACGCTCTCGTGCTGAAGCAAGAGGACTATGCGCCTTTGCAGCTGCGGGAGAACATCTTTGACCGGTTCGGCGCGCGGATCGAGGAGATGTTCGGACCGGAGGATTGGGTGTCCGTCATCAGCGCGGTCTATACCGGCTCGTTCAGCGTCGTTCATCTCCTCATCATTCTGGCGACTGTCATCTCGGGCATCGGCATTACGAATACGCTGCTCATGAACATCATGGAGCGGATTCGGGAGCTAGGCATGCTGCGTGCCGTCGGCGTGACCCGGAGCCAGGTCGTCCGGATGGTTATGCTGGAAGGAATGGGAATCGGGGCGGCGGCTACCTTGGGCGGCATCCTGCTCGGCACGCTGCTGCTCTACCTGACGACCCGGTTCCTCGACATCCACTCGCTGACCTTCCCGTTCCGCGTATCGCCCGGCATCCTGCTGCTGATTGCCCTCTTCGGCCTGGCCGTCAGTCTGACCGCCAGCCTGCTCCCGGCTGCCCGGGCCGCCAAAACCAAGCTCGGGGAGGCGCTGCGCTATGAATAAGCGCATCAAGATGACGCTAGTACTCTTACTTGCTGCATTACTGAGCGGACTGTCGGGCTGCGGGATGAAGTCTTCCTGGGAGAACGAAAGAGCGCTGGCCGTCAGCAGCCGGCTGATGGCAGATACGGTGACGGCGATGTGGAGCGTGTCAGGAGGCCTTGGCGGCAGCGGCGAACCGGCAATGATCCGTCTCAAGCTTGTGCGAGCAGACGGGACGCCGATCGAAGCATTCGAAGAGCATCACGAGAAGCTGCTGCATCTGATCGTCGTTAGCCGGGATTTGTCCGCGTTCGCCCACCTCCATCCGGTATACCGCGGGGAAGGCGTGTTCGAAGTAGAACACGTCTTCCCATCCGGAGGAACGTACCGATTCATCGCAGACTTCAAGCCGGTCGGAGGAGACGCGATCTCCAAGCTGGGGTGGGTACAGGTCGTGGGAAACGACGCACCCGCTTCCTCAGCGCTTCGGGAATCGACGGACGTCGAAGTGTCCGGAGGACTGGCCGTGGGGCTTGAGGCGGCAGGCCTGCAGGCCGGCAAGGAAGCCGCACTGACATTCACCATCACCGAATCGATCACTGGCAGGCCGGTCACTAACCTCGAGCCCTATCTCGGCGCGATCGGACACGTCGTCGTATTGTCGGAGGACGGGGAACGGTATGTTCACGTGCATGCCGAGACCGGCCAGGGGACGGGACCGGAAGCGAAATTCGAAGCGGCGTTCCCGGGAAGCGGTCTGTACAAAGTATGGGCCCAGTTTCAGCGAGACGGGCAGGTGGTCACGACATCGTATGTGGTGAATGTCCCCGCGGGGAACCGTTAATGCCAATTGAAAAGGAGTAAAGATCCCATCATGCAAACATTCTTTGCGGTTCTTCGTTTGCTTCATATTCTCGCAGGCTTCATGGCGCTAGCCGTCTTTTGGCTTCCGCTGGTCACCAGGAAGGGAGGACGGGCGCATGCCGTCATCGGCTGGCTCTATGTCGCCGCGATGGGTGCCGTCTCCATCACCGCCTTGCTGATGGGACTCTACCGTCTGACCTGGGATGCGGGCCCCGACGAGGACGCCATTCCGTATTCCTGGTTTCTGATCTTCGTAGCCGTGCTGAGCTCAGCCACCGCCTGGTACGGCCTGCGTGCGCTGCGTTTCAAGAGACGGAAAACGCCGCATCGACGAGCGGTCGACCTTCTGTTCCCGTCGCTGCTGGTTATCAGCGGTCTCGGGATATCCGGATACGGATGGGCGATCGGCTTTCCCCTGTTGCAAGCCTTTCCGCTCATCGGGCTGTTCCTCGGGTTCCTGCAGCTCAAATACTGGCTGAGACCACCCTCCGGGCCTTCGCATTGGATCGTGGAGCACCTGGTCGGTATGCTGTCCTGCTGCATCGCGACCGTGACGGCGTTCCTCGTCTTCGGCGTGCCGAGACTGCTCGGGGTGGAGGCTACAAGCCTCCTGCTCTGGCTGCTGCCCACCGCTTGCCTCGTTCCGCTTATGTTCTGGTTTGCGGGCAAGTACAAGACCAAGCCAGCACGCAGCAAACCGGCGGCATAACCGCCTGTCCTGGATCGGCCGCTCCCTCGGGAGCGGCCTTTATTTGTCTGCGGAATGCCAGGATGCCGGGTAGGGCAATTTTTGCGGGAGGCACGCATTTCTTTGCGGGGAGAGGCTTCTAGTTTTGCGCGCGGAGGATTGTTATTTGCGCGGGAGAGGGAGCCGGACTGCTCTAAGATGGAGCTATCCCAATTGGTTCGCACGCGAACGACAAGGAGTGTCCGTTATGGAGCTGTTTAAACGATTTCGACCGTATGCACAAAGACAGATCGGTCTGTACCTGCTTGGCTTTATCGGCAGTCTTTTCCGATTCCTGATTCCGCTGTCCGTCCCCCTGATCATGAAGTATCTGTTCGACCATCTGCTCCCGGACAAAACAATGGCCTATGGAGAGAAGCTGAACCAGCTGCTTCTGCTTGCGGCCGGTGTTCTCGCCGTCTTCTTCCTCATTCGCGGGCCGATGGAATACGTCCGGCAGTGGTTTCTTCACAAGGCTAACAATAACATCATCCGGGATTTGCGCACCGATACGTTTCAGAAGGTTCACAAGCTCGACGCCGACTATCTCGCCGACCATAAAAGCGGCGAGATCGGAACCCGGTTTTTTGACGACATCGAGAAGATAAGAGGGTATATGACCGCTATGTTCTCGAACGTATGGATCGAGCTGACCGTGCTGCTCTTCGTCGTCGGCATTATGCTCAGCCTGCATGCGCCGCTGACACTAATGGCGGTGCTGCTGGTCGGTCTTCAGTTTGCGCTGGCCCATTTCTTCTCCAAGAGGCTCAAGCAGACGACGCGGCAGCTGATGAAATATCGTTCGGTGCTGAGCGGATTCGTCTTCGAAAAAATCCAGGGAGCGTTCCTGTCCCGGCTGTTTGCAGCCGAGCGGAAGGATAAAGAAGAGCTGGGAAAGCATCTGGTTCGCTTCGAGCATCTGACCGACCGCCAGGCGCGCGTCAACGCGATGTCGCTTGCCGCAGTCAACGTCCTGGCCGACGCGACGCCGTTCCTTGTGGTGCTGGCCGGCAGTCTCCTAGTCCTGGATGGCCGGCTGACGCTGGGCGCGCTGATCGCTTTCTTCGCTTACGTCGATCGAATGAGAGCGCCCGTGAGCGCTCTTGTCCAGGCGTTCCCGGCCATTGCAGAGGGCGGGGTGGCCATGAAGCGAATCTTCGATTTCTTGGATACTCCCTCTTCCGTTCAGGAGAGAGAGCAGCCGCGGGAGCTCGGCGAGTTTCGGGACGCCATCGCCTTTCGCAACGTCTCGTTCTCTTACCGGAAAGATCGTCCGCTGATTCGGAATTTGTCGTTCACGCTGCAAAAAGGCAGGACGTATGCCTTTGTCGGCGAGAGCGGCGGGGGAAAAAGCACAATTCTGCACTTGTTGACCCGGTTGTACGATGTGGAGGACGGGGAGGTGCTGATCGACGGGGTGAACGTCAAGGAGCTTTCCTTTGCCAGCCTTCGGGACCATATCGGCATTGTGACGCAGGACAGCTTCTTGTACAGCTCCTCAGTCATGGACAACATCCGGATCGGCAGATTGGACGCGGCGGACAGCGAGGTCATGCGGGCTGCCCGAAAAGCCCATGCGCATTCTTTCATCAGCGGTCTGCCGGAAGGGTATGAAACCGAGGTCGGCGAGAGGGGAATCAAGCTGTCCGGCGGCCAAAGGCAGCGCATCGCGCTGGCGCGGGTCTTCCTCAAGAATCCTTCGATTCTGCTGCTGGACGAAGCGACGAGCGCTTTGGACAACGAAAGCGAGAAGCTGGTCCAGCAATCGGTAATGGAGGCGGGACGGGAGAAAACCGTCATTCTGGTTGCGCACAGGTTGTCGACGGTCATTCACGCGGACTGTATCTTCGTCATGAAGCAAGGCGGCATTGCGGAGAGCGGCAGCCATCGGGAGCTGATGGAGTGGGGCGGCTACTACAAGTCGCTCTTTACGGAGCAGAGCAGGGCTGAATTGGCGAAGCAGCGGATCGCACCGAGCCGGCCGTCCGGACAGCAAGCGGACACTGCGGTTGTTCTATAGTCAGAACTGTTCGCAAGGTGGAAGAAGAGGTCCGGTAATCGTTCTTATGTTAACAAACTGACACGCTTGACCATTCGTCTGATCCTCCTTACACTCAGAGCGAAACGAATGGATAGTTTAGTTAGAGAGGAAAAGGAGGGAGCGGGCAAATGATCGTCCATCGGAAGCTCATCCGCGACCGCATTCCGGGGCTGCTGGAAGCTCGGGGTGTCCGCTATGAAGTTAGGGAACTCGGCGAACGGGAGTATGCGGAGGCATTGGATACCAAGCTCCAGGAGGAGCTGCGCGAATATCTGGAGGCCGCGCCGAGCGGGCGGGTCGAAGAGCTGGCCGACCTCATGGAGGTGGTGTACGCCATTCTGGAGAACGACGGAGTCTCACCGGAAGCCTTTGAGGCGGTGCGCCTAGAGAAAAAGACCGAGCGAGGCGGCTTCGAGAAGAGGCTGCTGCTCGAATTCACCCGGGAACCCGGCGAATAGGATCGGGGACCAAAGGAAAAAGCTGCGAGGCCATCGCAGCTTTTTTTTGTTGCGCGGAGCGGTTGCCGGCGGATAGCGCCCTGGGCTCTGGGCAGCTCCCCGGCGCCTTCAGCGGAAAGCGTCGCAGAGCCACCGCTCCAGCGCCGGGAGCTGATCGGCATAACGCCGCAGAGCGTGCAAGGTATGTGCGACTTGCGACGATCCGGTTTGCCGCTCCTGTTCGTCCGCTCCCTCGAGGCCGAGCGATCGTCTGCAGCTGTACGCAAGCCAGTCCAGCTTGCCCCGATAGCCGGCCGCAAGTACGGTTCGCCAATCGGCGGACGGAGCGGCGCCTCTTTGGCGATACGCCCCGAGAAAAGCCAGGAAGCGGCTTCCGTCGATCGTTCCGTCCTCTGTTTCGGCCCAGTACAACGCGGTCTCCGTCATATCCGCCATTGGATGGACATACCCGGCGGATTCCCAGTCCACAATGACCGGACGGCCGCCCGACCAAAGGACGTTTTTGGCATCCAGATCCCGATGGCTGATCCGCTGGCCGCGGGTTAGCGCTTCCACCGCCTGCAATGTCTCGTCCTGCCATTCGAAGAGAGAGTCCAAATAGCTGTTCAACAAGGGAGCCCATGGAGCCCCTGCCGCGTCTCCCTGGGTACCCAGCATCCTCCAGTCGGTGGGCTGGAGGGGGCCCGGTGCGGCCGGAGCAAGATCAAGCCCGGAAAAATCCGTCCGGTGCAGCTCCGCCAGCAAACGGCCGATGCACGCGCTGTGTTCTTCTGTTATCTCCGCTGGCATAAGACGAGCTCCTTCCTGCCATTCATACAGCAGGAAGAACCGGCCGTCCAGCCTCTGAAGCGCCTCGCCGTTCCACCGTTTAGCGGGCAGAGCGGGAATCGTATGGGCCGCCTCTTGGGCGATCCGCTCGGAACGGACGAAATTCCCGAGCGCCTCCTGCCTAGCCATAATAGCCGGGTTCAACACCTTCAACGCATATTTGCCGGAAGCCGTATTCAGGACATACATCCGGTGCAGGAATCCGCCCGTGACAGAGGAAGGATCCTCCTTCAGCTTGCCCAGCTGCAGGCGGTCGCATAAAGCTTCGAACGGAAAAGCTTCTATTGATTTGTACATGAACAGTTACCTCCCGGATTCCATCTCTGCCGGTAGAAGGACGGGGGCAGAGGTTCCTGACTTATTCGACCGAAGAGGGCTGGCACCCTTCTCCAAGCGTACCGGGTTGACATTTTCTTAGGCGGAATCTATAATAATTATCGTACCATATACCTATAGGGGTATAAGTATTATATGACAATGCACATCAGATTGCAGCCGTCTGGCAAATAAGAGGGCAGCCTAAGGAACTTAGGCTGACTGCATCTTTCGTCCGCCAGGAGCGGACAGACAGATGACAGGCGGGGCATGAACAAGACAACACGATGAGACGGAGGGATTGTGGAATGGCTAGCCAGATTCATGCGAACCAAATTCTCGATTGCAAAGGGCTCGCTTGTCCAATGCCAATCGTTAAAACGAAGAAAGCGATCCAGGTGCTCGAGGCGGGTCATGTGCTCGAGGTCCAGGCGACCGACAAAGGCTCCACGGCCGACATCCAGAGCTGGGCCAAAAACACAGGCCATCAATACCTGGGCACTGTGCAGGAAGGCGACGTGCTCAAGCACTATTTGCGCAAAGCCGGTCCTCATGAAGCGAAGGAGGAGGCTAGGTACCCGCATACGATCACAGCCGGTGAGCTGATGAACAAGCTGGAGAAGGGGGAGCGGATGACGATTCTGGATGTGCGGGAACCGGCGGAGTACGCGTTCCACCGGATTCCGGAAGCGAAATCCATTCCGCTTGGGGAGCTGGAGGATCGTGCAGGGGAGCTGGACCCAGCCGAGGAGATTTATGTCGTTTGCCGGACGGGGAATCGAAGCGACCTTGCCTGCCGGCAGCTCGCCGGCAAAGGCTACCGAAATGTGAAGAATGTGCTGGCTGGGATGGCCGGATGGACAGGTCCTACGGAATCGGACGAGTAAGGGCGACGGCCCCTTGTATATTGGCCATGAAACTAGTCTGTTTAAAGAAGCAAACCAATAGAGAGAGTGCGCTGCGGCGCTGACCATAGAAAGGGGAGACGGGCAGTATGAGCACCAAGAAAGGACTTCAGGCCATGACGGCCAAACAATTGACGCAATACGTCTTGAACAAGCAAGAGCTGTTCATCCTTGACGTTCGCAACGAATCGGATTTCCAGGACTGGAAGGTCGAGGGGGAGAGCATTCGGATCGTCAATATTCCCTACTTTGACCTGCTGGACGGCGTCGACGCCGCCATGGAGCAGCTTCCGGCGGATCAGGACGTGCTCGTCGTCTGCGCCAAGGAAGGCTCGTCCAAGTTCGTGGCGGAGCAGCTGGTGGAAGCCGGTCGCGAGACGGTATCTTACCTCGAGGGCGGCATGAAGGCATGGAGCGAGCATCTCGAGCCGGTGGAAGTCGGCAGGATGAAGGACGGAGGCGTGATTTACCAATTTGTGCGCATCGGCAAAGGCTGCCTGTCTTACATGATCGTCTCGGGCGGGGAAGCCGTCGTCGTGGACGCCGTGCGGATGGTCGACGTCTTCGAGGACTTCGCGAGGGACAAGGGAGTCCGGATCAAGCATGTGCTCGATACCCATCTGCATGCGGACCATATCTCCGGGGGTCGCAAGCTGGCCGAGCGGACCGGTGCCGTCTACTGGCTGCCGGAGAAGGATGCCGGTGAAGTCGTCTACGCCTATCAGAAGTTGGAGGAAGGGCATGATCTGACGGTAGGCAAGACGACGATCCGAATCCAGCCGCTGCATTCGCCGGGCCATACGAGCGGGAGTACGTCGATCCTCGTCGATGACCGGTATCTGCTGACAGGAGACATTCTGTTCATCGAATCGATAGGCCGCCCCGATCTGGCCGGCATGGCGGAGGATTGGGTAGGCGATCTGCGGCATACGCTGTATGCCCGTTACAAGGAGCTCTCGGAGGAGCTGATCGTGCTTCCTGCCCACTTCGGCAAGATCACGGAACTAGGGGAAAGGGGCAAGGTAGCGGCCCGTCTGGGCGATTTGTACCGATTCAATCCGGGACTGAACATCCAGGACGAGGCGGAGTTCCGTACAACCGTTACCGAGCATCTTCCGCAGCAGCCGAACGCCTACCAGGAGATTAGGCAAACGAACATGGGCCTTTTGACGCCGGATGAGGAAGAGCAACGCGAAATGGAGATCGGTCCGAACCGCTGCGCCGTTCACGACAAGTAACGCCGGGCCGCAGGGCGTGGTCTGATTCCGATCCAGTTTTTCGGACAGGCGGGTTCGCGTACAAGAAATGCCGCTGGCAGCACACACAAAAAAAAGCGGACCCGTTCCTCCTGGAACGGCATCCGCTAGTTCAAGCTGTCCGGCTCCTCATCGTAGACGATTTGGACACCGAGCGAGCTGTAGGTTTCTTCCGTATAATGGTTATGGGGACAGGCTTTCACGGAGCATACGCCGTCGCCGCTTGCGACCAGCGGCTCGCCGCATTTGGGGCATTTGCTGGCAAACATCCATTTGAGCAGAGACATCGCTGGATACCACCTTTAATCTTATATAATTACTAGGAATTATTATATCCTATCCGGACTTCGATTGTATAGGCGGATATGGTCTATTCAAAGGAGGGAGGAGATAGTTTATGGACTTCTTGCTCGCGGTCGTCATGACTGCGCTGGGACTGATCGGATCCTTCTTCTCGGGACTGCTCGGCATCGGAGGCGCCATCATCAACTACCCGCTGCTGCTGTTTGTTCCATCGGCTGCGGGCGTAGCCGATTTTTCGGCGCAGCAGGTATCGTCCATCAGCATGTTCCAGGTCTTCTTCGCCTCGCTGGCCGGGGTGCTCGCATTCCGCCGCAAGCAGAGGAGAGGGCAGGGAGCGGTGGTGAACAAACCTCTTGTGCTCGTTATGGGAATCAGCATCCTGCTCGGCAGCTTGCTCGGCGGGTTCGGCTCGCGATTTCTGGACAGCGGCGTCATCAATCTGATCTATGGCGTCCTTGCTATTGTTGCCGTCATTCTGATGCTCATTCCGAACCGGGGGAGCCGGCATGCGGAGGGGGACGTTTCGTTCAACCGGACGATCGCCGCCGTCTCGGCTTTTCTGGTCGGGATCGTATCCGGAATCGTTGGGGCGGGCGGAGCGTTCATCCTTATTCCCATCATGCTTACGATATTAAAAATTCCGACGAGGGTGACGATCGCTTCTTCTCTGGCGATTGTCTTCCTCTCCTCGATCGGCGGCGTGATCGGGAAGCTGACGACGGGCACTCTCCCCATCCTTCCTATCCTGTTCACCGTCATAGGCAGCCTGATTGGAGCGCCGATCGGCTCGGCCGTCAGCTCCAAGCTGAACGTCAAGTATTTGCGCTACGGCCTGGTCGTTCTGATCGCGCTCACCGCCGTCAAGACTTGGGCGTCGATTCTGTAATGGTGTCCTGGCGGTGTTTTGGAGGCAATCCCGGTCAGTGGGTGCTGCAACACTTTCAGGCCAAGACGTGCATCGGGATGCCCAAGCCGACGTATCGCTTAATGGATGCGGAACAAACAAAGAAGAGGCAGACCTAGGGTCTGCCTCTTCTGGTTAAAAGAATGGCGCCTCGCACTACTCCTCGTGGATGACGGCGAACATCTCGTCCTCTACGTCCAGCTCAATCTGGCTGCGGAAGACGCGGCGCCCGTGCTGGTTCAGCATGTAGCGCTCAATCGCTTCCTTCATGTTCGCTTCGATGAGGTACTGGCTGCGCCCCTCCGCGATCACCTCGGCGGAGAAACCAAGATCCTCGTCCCACATGAGCTGAACCTGCACCTGCGACGGCTGGATTTGCTTGCGTTCCGCGATATGCAGGCAGATCGCGTTCATAATCTCTTGTTCGTTCAGCGTCATCTGTCAAACTGTGTCCTTTTCTCATCGCGATCGTTGTCCTTCTTGCGGCGGAAGTAGCGCACGACCATGACAACGGCCATGATGATGAGATAGATGGCGATCAGGTTGACGAGCAGGCCCATCATGCTGCCGAAGAACCCGGTGCCGAACATGCCGCCGAGCAGCATGCCGGCCAGACCGCCGAACAGCATGCCCTTCATGAAGCCGCCGCCGCCGAAGAGGCCGGGCTTGGACGCCGTATTCGCGGCCGTCCCGTTCGTGCTTTTCGTGGTGGACGGGTCGGCTTTCTTCGTCGCCCCGTTCGTGGACGACTGATTCGTGCTGTTGGACGGGGCCTTGAACGAGCCCGAATTCGACTTATAACTTCCCCCCCTCGGCTTCGCGTCGACCACGGACGGACCGATACCGGCCGCTGCAACGAAGACGAAAGCGGATAGCATAACCAGGATCATTTTTTTCAGTTTCATGTCATTCCTCCTGTAATAAATAGGGTAGGTGGTATAGTTCTGCTCTACTAGATACGTATAACCTCGACATTGGTTTCAGTTTTTATGCCGATTTGCTAAAATGTTGGCAGAACTTTTTTCGGGACGGGGAGAATGGATGGACAAGTATCCAAAAGCATACGTCGAGTATTTGGTAGCCTATCATGCGGAGCGAGATTATTTCGAGTGCCACGAGATCATGGAGGAGCATTGGAAGAGCGAGCCGGGGAGCCCGTACCGGGGCGCCTGGCTCGGGCTGATCCAGCTGGCGGTCGGCCAGTACCACGAGCGCCGGGGCAATCTGGCAGGCGCCCGCAAGATGACGGCCGGCGCGCTCCGGCACCTCGAGCGGGAGCCTCTCGCCGAGCTGGGGCTGGCGGGCGAGGAGCTGCTTGCACGGCTTCGCGAACGGCTGTCGAGCCTAGAGGCTGCGGGCGCGGGCGGGGAGCGGACGTTCCGCGATCTCGATCTGCCTATCACCGATGAGCGGCTGCTCCAGGCTTGTCTCGCCGCGCTGCCGGATGCCGGAAGCGGCTGGGGCAAACCGAGCGATCCCGCCGCTAACTGGCTGCTGCACAAGCACAAGCTGCGGGACCGCTCCGAGGTCATCCGCGAGCGTGAGCGGCAGCGGCTGCTGCGCGAGCAGGCGAGGCTGCGGCAGAAGGGAGGGCGGAGCGAATGAATGCGAACAAAGTGCTGATCGTCGACGACGAGCCGAATATCCGGGAGGTGATTCGGCTCTACCTGGAGCACGCCGGTTATGAGCCGGTGCTCCGTCCGAACGGGCACGGCCTGCTCGACCAGCTGCGCGTGGACCCGCCGGGGCTGGTCCTGCTGGACGTCATGCTGCCGGACATCTCCGGCTTCGAGCTGTGTCGGCTCATCCGCCAGGAGGGCGGAGAGGTGGCGGACATTCCGATCATCCTGCTGACGGCTAAAGACGAGCCCATCGACAAGCTGCGCGGCTTTAATCTCGGCGTCGACGATTACATCGTCAAGCCGTTCGATCCGAATGAGCTCGTCGCCAGGATTAAGGCGGTGCTGCGCCGTGCCGCTCCCCGGCCGCAGCCGGCTGTCAGAGAGACGGCAGCCGCGGCAGCCGGGCACCGGGTGCTCGATTTCGGCACGCTGTGGATCGATCTCGACCGCTACAGGGTGGTGGCCGGCGGGATCAAGGCGGATCTCACGCCCAAGGAGATCGAGCTGCTCTACTTCATGGCCAGCTCGCCCGGCCGGGTCTTCACGCGCGACGACCTGCTCGTGCACGTATGGAATTACGATTTTGCCGGCGGGACCCGCACGGTCGACGCGCATGTGAAGAACATCCGCAAGAAGCTGGGCGTTTATCCGAACTGGTCGATCCAGACGCTCTGGGGAATCGGGTATTCGTTCGAGGTGACGCATGCTTAACCGCTTCCGCCAAAGCCTCTACCTGAAGCTGTTTCTGTCGTTTCTGGCCACCTGCATCCTGTTTTTCGTCGGTCTGGCTTTGTTCTGGAATTCCTACTTCTCCGATCTTTTCTATAAGGATAAAAAAGAGCTGCTGCTCGACCGGTCTGAGGAGCTCCGGCAGATGCTCCGCAGCTATAACGAGGGCTCGCTGTACAGCCGGGAGCTCCGCTTCGGCATCCGTCTCATCGCCCGCAGCTTCAACGGCCAGGTGTGGATCGTCGGGCCGAACGGATCGATCCAATACGGCACCGAGCCCGAGAGAGAGGGCCGGCCGCTCTCGCCGGAATTCGCCGAGGGCTTCCACCAGGCGGCGAAGGGCGGGACCGGCTACACGATCAGCCAGCTGCGCTCGCCGGACGGCCGCTTCGTCGAGAACTACCTCGTCTACTTTATGCCGGAGAAGCCGGACGGGGAGGGGGGCGCGGTGTTCTTCCTGCTGACGCCGGTGAACGATATCTCCTCCTTGATCGCAGCTGTCCGCTGGAACATATGGGTGCCCCTCCTGTTCAGCCTGGCGGCGGTCGGCCTGATCCTGTTCACGTTGTCCCGCAAGCTCGCGGGCCCGCTGCAGCAGATGAATCAGGCGGCGCTCGCGCTCGCGGAGGGCGACTTCACCATCCGGGTGGAAGGGAAGACCGACGATGAGATCGGTCAGCTCGCGAGGAGCTTTAACTTCATGGTCGAGCAGCTGCAGCAGTGGGAGGATACGCGGCAGGAATTCCTCGCGAACGTGTCCCACGAGCTGCGCTCTCCGCTTACCACGCTGCGCGGCCTGATCCTCGCAATGAACGACAAGGTCATCCCCGACCACAAGCTGCCGCATTACCTCAAGATCTGCGATCAGGAGGTGCAGCGGCTTCAGCGGCTGGTGAGCGAGCTGCTTGATCTGGCCAAAATTCAGAACAGCTCGGCTAGCTTTCACATCCGTCCGGTCGACGTGGTCCGGCTGACGAAGCAGACGGTCGACGTGCTTGCACCGTCCATGCTCGAGAAAGGAGTGCGGCTCGAGGTGTGGCTTCCTGAGGACGAGGACGGCCGGGAAGAAAAGCTGGTCGCGCGCCTCGATCCCGACCGGTACGCCCAAATCGTGAACAACCTGCTGTACAACGCCATGCAGTTCACGCCGGCCGGCCAGCGTATTACGGTGCGGGTAGGCATGGCGGCGGATGCCGTCACGCTTCAGGTGGCGGACGAAGGGATCGGCATGACGCCGGAGGAGCTGAGCCGGATCTGGGATCGCTTCTACAAGGCGGATCCGTCGCGGGGACACGGAACGGAGGGAACCGGGCTAGGGCTGACCATAGTGCGGCACCTCGTGCTCGGCATGTCCGGGACGATTGCGGTGGACAGCCGGGTGGGCGAAGGCACTTCCTTTACGATACGCTTCCCGCTGTATCGGGAACGCGAGCAGACGCGGAACGCCTCGTAGTGGCGGCCGGAACTGGCAAAATTTCACACATCTTTTACACTTATCGCATAGTTTGATCACGTTTGCCCGGTATCCTGTCTGTCTAGACAGGATCTTTTTTTTGCCCGGAGGTTCGCCGCGTGCCGAGTGCACCTCCGGGCCAGTAGCGAAGAAGGGGAGAGAGCAATGGGTTGGTGGAAAAGCAGATGGGTTCTCACGGGACTGGCGGCCGTCGTGGTTTGCGGAGGCGGCACCGCCTTCTACCTGTCCGTCGGCAAGACCAAGGCGGCGGAACAGGCGCCGGCGGAGGTGCTGGCCACGGTCAAGAAGGGCAGCATCCGATCCTCGGTATCGGGGACATCGCAGCTGGAGGCGACCGATTCCCAGATGATCGTCGCGCCGAGCGAAGGCACCGTCAAGGTGATGAATTTGTCACGCAATACAAGCGTCAAGAAGGGCGATGTGCTCTTTCAGCTGTCGAACGCCACCTTGGAGACGAGTCTTGAGAAGGCGAAAACCACGCTCGACAAGCTGGCCAAGGAAGCGAACGACCTGCAAACGCAAATGAATTCACTCAACAAGACGGCACCCCTCTCGGGCAAGCTCACGTATGCGAACAATCTGGACGTCGGCTCCAACGTGAACGAGGCGAGCAAGATCGCCACGATCGCCGATCCGAGCTCACTGGGCGTCACGCTGACGTTCCCGCTTGAGGACGCGGTTCAGCTGAAGCAGGGGGACACGATCGATCTGACGCCGGAAGGCTTCCTGCTTACGAAGACGGGAACCGTCAAGGCGGTGGGTACAACGCCCAAGGCCGATGCGAAAGGCGGCAAGCTCGTAGATGTCGAGATTGCGGTAGGCAGCGAATCGACGCTCGAAGCCGGCATCGTCATCACGAAGGGCAGTTTCCCGCTGAGCGGCCGCGTCAGCGAGTCTCGTTCTGGAGGGACGCTGCAATATTCCAAGGTCGTCTCCGTCATGGCTGGAGTGAGCGGGACGATTCAGTCGCTGCCCTTCAAAAATGGGGAGATGGTGAAGGAAGGCGAGCCGATCGCCGCGATCGTGAACAATTCGCTCAAGGATAACCTCGAGAGCAAGCGGATCAGCTACGAGGAGCAGCAGGTGACCGTCGACGAACTGCAGGAAAAAGTGAACGCGCTTACGGTAACCGCTCCCATCGACGGCGTCTTCTCCACCGACTTCGTCAACAAGAGGACGAATATTCTCGCCAGCTATCCGGTTGGGGCGAAGGTGGCGAACGGCGTCCAGTTTGGCGCGGTAGCCGCGACCGACAAGATGCAGCTGCCGATTCAGGTGGACGAGCTCGACCTGCCCAGCATCAAAACCGGCCTTAAGGCGGAGGTCCGGGTCGATTCCCTGCCGGGACGGATATTCCAGGCCGTCGTCAGCCAGGTCTCCACGGTCGGGACCACGACGAACGGCGTCACGTTCTTCGACGTCGTGCTGCTGGTCAGCGACACCAAGGACCTCCGGTACGGAATGACCGCCACGGGCCAGATTCTCATTCAGGACAAGCGGGACATTCTGGTGCTGCCGACGGAAGCGATCCAGACCCAGCAGGGCAAGCGAATGGTGACCGTCAAGCTGCCGGACGGCACGACGGAGAAGCGGGAGATCAAGATCGGCATCAAGGACAAGACGCAGATCGAGATCACGGAAGGCCTGAAAGAAGGGGAAGAGGTCGTCGTACCGGTGATCCAGCGTTCGCAGAAGATGAACCAGCAGGACGCCAACCAGATGCGCCAGCAGTTCCAGGGGGGCCAAGGCGGTCAAGGCGGTCAAATGATACCTGCAGGTGGCGCGGACCGGGCCGGCGGTCAAGGAGGACCGACGGGAGGCTTCCAGGGCGGAGGCGGTCAGGGTGGCCAAGGCGGTCAAGGCGGCCAGGGCGGCGGCGCCAATCCCGGCGGCAGGCAATAGGCGGACGGAAGGAGAGAGGCTCGTCATGCCCATGATCGAACTGAAAAATATTGTAAAGTCCTACCGCAGGGGCTCCGAGGAGCTCCAAATCTTGAAAAATGTATCGCTGTCGGTCGAGCAGGGCGACTTTGTCGCCATCATCGGACCGAGCGGTTCGGGAAAATCCACGTTGATGAACACGATCGGCCTCCTCGATGTGCCGACCTCGGGCTCGTATGTGCTTGAGGGTGTCGCTACTGAGAAAATGTCCGACAACCGGCTGGCCGAGCTTCGGAATACGAAGATTGGCTTCATCTTCCAGCAATTCAACCTGCTGCCGAAGCTGAACGCCATCGAGAATGTCGAGCTTCCGCTTGTCTATTCCGGGGTGCCGCGCAAGGAGCGCAGAGAGCGGGCGCTAAGAATGCTCGGCTTGCTCGGGATGGAGGGCCGCGGGCACCACAAGCCGAGCGAGCTGTCCGGCGGGCAGCAGCAGCGGGTGGCGATCGCGCGGGCGCTCGCCATGCAGCCGTCCCTCTTGCTCGCGGACGAGCCGACGGGCGCACTCGACTCGCGAACCGGCGCTGAGGTGCTTGAGCTCATGATCCAGCTGAACGAACAGGGGAATACGATCGTGCTGATCACGCACGATGCCCATATCGCCGAGAGCGCCAGACGGGTTGTCTCCATTCGAGACGGTCAAATCGTAGATGACAAGCGGCTGGCGCCTCTACCCGCCGAACCGAGCCGGCAGGAGGTTGCAGGATGAAGCTGACAGAATTGATTCGCATGGCGATGCGCACCGTCACCGGTAGCCCGCTCCGGACATTCCTGACGATGCTCGGCGTCATCATAGGCGTCGGCTCAGTCGTTACGTTGGTCGCTATCGGGCAAGGGACCACGGAGAGAATTGCCAAGCAGTACGAAAGTCTCGGCGCCAATACAATAGTGGTCAACATTCTGGGCACCGGCCGCGCGACCCAGCTCGATTACGCGGAGCTGATGAAGTTCGAGCAGCTGCCCGAAATCGATACGATCGCGCCGACCGTGACCAAGGCGGGATCGAACGTGAAGTATGCGACGGAGCAGGAGAGCTATACCGTCATCGGAACGAACGACCGGTACCGCGCCATAACGAAGACGGAGCTGGCCTCCGGACGGTTCCTGTCCGCGAGCGACTTGGAATTCCGGCAGAACGTGGCGGTGCTCGGAAGCAAGGTGTCGGAGAAGTTCTTCGGATCTGCCGACCCGGTCGGGGAGGAACTGAACATCGACGGCATCGTCTTCACGATCATCGGCGTGCTGAAGGAGAAAGGCTCCAACATGAGCGGAACCTCCGTGGACGGCTCGGTGATCGTTCCTCTCGAGACCGCGAGGCGCCAGTTCAAGCTTGGCAATATCCGCACCACGTATCTCGAGGCCACGAGCAAGGAGGACATCGCCGCAGCCAAGCAGACGATGACCCAATATTTGACCTATAAATTCAAATCGACGAGCGGGTTCATGCTCGTTAACCAGGACGAGCTCATCGCGGCACGGACGGCGGCAACCGACACGCTGACGAGCCAGCTGGTCAGCGTCGCATGCATCTCGCTCGTGGTCGGCGGCATTGGGATCATGAACATCATGCTGGTCACCGTGAGTGAACGAACGAGAGAGATCGGCATCCGCAAGTCGATTGGGGCGAAGCGGCGGAACATTCTGCTGCAATTCCTGTTCGAATCGATCGTGATCAGCGGTCTCGGGGGCTTGATCGGCCTGGTTCTCGGCGTCGCCCTGTCGCTCGCGCTGCCCTATCTGCAGCCCGGTCAGGCGACCAGCATCTCGGTCAAAATCAGCCTGTATGCCTTTCTGTTCTCGGTGCTGGTCGGCATCGTATTCGGGATTTATCCCGCGAACAAGGCCTCCCGGCTGCGGCCGATCGATGCGCTTCGGTTCGATTGACGGGCTCGGCCGCACAGCAGCAAGCTTACTCAATGAGGAGGTAGAACGAATTGGTTTTACGCATAAGCAGTTTCACCCGCAAATGGAAACAAGCCGCGCTGGTTCTTTCCGTCTCCGCGATGACAATGGCTCCCTATCCGGCGATGGCCGGCAAACAGGGCGTGTTTCTGAGCGATTCGGTCTATTTTACACTGGACGACGTCAGCTTGGCCGTCGGGTCCAGCTCTCAGACGCTTCGCTTTTCGCTTGAGCTGAACAACGGAGGCGGAAGCGCGATCGACTTCAACCAGTATGGCGTTCACGTCTTGGACGGAGCCGGTAACGTTTATACCGCATCATTGACTGAGGCAGGGCAGGCACGCGTCTACCCGGGAAAAACCGAGGAGTTCAAGTTCAGCTCCCAGATAGGTTCGGCGGCCGGCTTTGAAGATCTGCAGGTCGAGCTGTTCGCCTGGGATGCCTCCGAGCCGGACTATACGAGGGAGTTAGGGACACTGTCGGCCCACCGGGCGGCGCAGAGCCAGGAAGCGGGCGACCGGCTCGTGATCAACCTGCACGACATCGATAGTACGCTGTCCGACACGGGAGGCATCGCTTTCCGCCCGCTGCAAAGCTTCCGGGTAGCAAAAGACGGAACATGGACGATGTATGTCGATGTGCTGGCCGAGAACCAAGGAACCGCCAGCGTCAAGCTTCCCGCAGGGCTGACCTACGATTTACGCGACGCGAGCGGCTATCTCTACACAGCCGCTCTCGCGAGCTTGTCCGAGGCACTGCTTCCGCATCAGCCGACCAAGCTGACGTTCCAGGCGAGTGTCCCCGAGACGTTCGGCGAGCAGGCCTTTTCCCTCCAGTTTACGAAGAAAGCGGGCACCGAACAGCAAACGATCGGCACCATTGACGGCAGGGCGGGACTCGAGCCGCTCGCGATCGGTGATACAAGAGCTTACTCCCCGGCAGGCTATGAAGGACTCCGAATCACCGCGGACAGCGCCACCTTCACGGACAAAACCGACGGCATCCTCTATACGGCCTCGGTGACGCTGACGAACGAGAACGGCAAGCTGACGGCCTTGCCGTCACTGAGCGGTCTGTACCAGCTCGAGGGCGGCGCGGCGATCTCCGCTTCGGCGGATACGTCGTCCCGCCCGGCCTATCTGGGGGCGAAGGAATCGGCGACCTACCGGTTCACCGCACTGCTGCCCGCCGGTACCGATCCGGCGGATGTTCAGCTCGTGCTGCTTGAGAAGAAAGGCTCGGCGCAAGGCGTGTCGAGCACGTCCTCTAACTCTACCGGGAGCACTGCCACTGGGACCACGGGCACCGGCAGCTCAGCGGGAACGGGGGCTAGCACCGGTACGGGAGCGGCCGCCGGAACCGGACAGACTGCCTCCGGGACCAATGCCGCCGCGAACAGTCCTTCTTCATCTGCTGCGGGCTCTGCGGGCTCGGGAGCGCTGCCCGTCCAGGTGATCGCAATGGACAAGGCGATCAAGGACGCACAGCTCACGGCGGCGCGGGTGCAGGACTACCGGATTGGGGATTCGTTTGCCCTCGAGAAGAATTCGCTCGTCGACAAGAAGATGGACATCTCGCTCGTATCCCTGCGCTCGTACCATACAGACGACAACGGCTACTCGATCGCAGTTGCGAAGGTAAAGGTTACGAATCGGAGCGGATCGACGCTCTCGCTGCCGGCATTGCAGACCGAGCTCGTCAGCAAAAGCGGAGCGGGCTATGGGGGGACCCGGCAGCAGACAGTGACCGAGCAGCTCGTGAACAACGGAAGCACGCTCGTCACCTACTCCTTCCTAATCCCGCCGGAGGAGGCGGAAGCCACCGAGGACGCCTACGTGCTGAATCTGTTCGAGGACAAGACGCTGGCAGGAGCGAGGACGTACCTGGGCTCCTACCGGGTAGGCATTCAGGCAGAGGAAGAGAGCGGTCCCGTCTCGTTCTATCCGTTCTCGATTGACTTCCGTGATTATTCGATCAGCGCTACGTACAACAACGGGGCTTACGCGTACAAGCTTCGGATGATTCTAGACATCGGCCGAGAGGATCCGGTGGTCGTGAACGAATCGTTCAGCAAGCTGTATATGGAGGTCGTCGATTCGCTGGACCGGGTGATCGGAACCGCCGAGGCGAATTTGACCGGCACGCAGAAGCTGATTACCGGCTCCAAGCTGTTCACGTTCACGAATACGAGCGATCAAATCGATTTCAACCGGAAAATCAAAATTTACGAGGTCGTCCAGACGCCGAACGGACCGGTCAAACGTCTGGTCAAGGTCCTCAACTAAGCGACCGGCCCAGGCACCAGCCCTTGCGGCGCGGCAGGTCCTGCAAGCTCAGCCATTAAGCGGCTGAGCTTTTTTCTTTCCCTTTCCTTATTTTGGCTGTTAAAGCAGCGGGGGAATTGGGTAAAAACGCCAAAGAAGCTTGCAGGTAACTAGACAGCTGCCGCTAAAACTTCAGCAAGCTAATCGTGCGAATCCGCTGCGGCCGTTAGGGCCGTAAAACGAAGGCCGATGACCGGCCGACCCGCGGGGCGCCCGTTCGGCAGGTACAGAAAGGTGGACACCCGATCCCGATGATAAACGTTTATCCCGCTTCCTCCCGCCGAAGCGTCGATCTCGGCTGGCTGAGCAGCAGCTATTCCTTCTCATATGGCGAGTATTACGATCCCGATAATCAAAGCTTCGGGGCACTCCGCGTGCTGAACGACGAGACGCTGCTCCCCAAGAGGGGAGTCGGCGCTCATCCCCATCGGGAGATGGAGATGGTGACGCTCGTCCTGAAAGGAAAGCTTAAGTCGGAGGACAATCTGGGCAAAATCCATACCGCAGGGTTCGGCGAGGTGCTGAGAATCTCGGCGGGTACCGGATTGCAGCACGCCGAATCCAATCCGGGGGAAGAGGCGGCGCATTATCTGCAGCTCTGGTTTCTGCCCGAGACGGCAGGACTTCCGCCGTCGACCGAGGTGGCTCGCTTTGACCCGGCGGGGATGCGCAACAAGCTGCTGCCGGTCGTCTCTCCCGAGGGGGGCGCCGGTACCGCCAGAATCCATCAGGACGCAACCCTCTTTTTGTCCGACCTGGACCCGATTCATATGCTCGCCTACGAGCAGGAGCCGGGCAGGCGGCTCTATCTGAAGGTATTGGAGGGGTCTCTAATCGTGAACGGAACTCGGGAGCTGGGCCGCCGTGATGCAGCCAGAATCGAAGGCGTTCCGGACCTTCTTCTGCTAGGAGGGCGGACGGGGGCGCGCTTTCTGTTGATTGATCTCCAATAACCAAGCGAGTCCCGAACTTCCCGAGATCGAACGGAGAATCAGAGGCATTATCTTCTTTTCTCCAGCGAATCCATCCTCTTAGAGGCCTCCAACGGGGAGGTCTTTTTTTGTGTTTCGAGCGCTTAAGCGTTGAAAGTGGGCCGTACGTTGCTTACAATAAAGGGATAGGCCGTCGGGCCGAGAGGAATTGAATCTAGAGCGGTCACGTGCAAACGAAAGGACCGGAGAAAGGGAGCGCAACGTGGAGAGATTGTTGGATGAAGTGCTGGATTACAACCGCGAGTTTGTCGAGAACAAGATGTACGAGCCTTACCTAACCTCTAAATTCCCTAACAAAAAATTCGTCATTCTCACATGCATGGATACGCGGCTGATCGAGCTGCTGCCGGCAAGCATGAACGTAAAGAACGGCGACGTGAAGATCATTAAGTCCGCAGGAGGCATGGTGTCGACCGCCTTCGGCGGGATTATGCGCAGCATCATCGTCGCGATTTACGAGCTCGGCGCCCAGGAGGTACTCGTTATCGGCCATCACGACTGCGGCATGAGCAGCATCAACCCGCAGGAGATGAAGCGCAAGTTCGTGGAGAGAGGCATCGACCCTCAGACGCTGGAGGTGCTGGAACATTCCGGTATGAACATCGAACGCTGGCTGAGAGGCTTCGACGATGTTACCGAGAGCATCAAGAGCAGCGTGCATTTGATCCGCAAACACCCGCTCGTGCCGAAGATTCCGGTTCACGGCCTCGTTATCGATCCGACGACGGGCAGAATCGACCTCGTGGACGACGGATACGACAATTTGTAAGCAGGGTACTTGCCCGGCATAACGAGAGGCTGTCCTCCGATGATCGTTCGGATCATGGAGGACAGCCTCTTGTTTGGTAAGTCTTCCCTTAGTTCCTCCGGTCGGAGGGCACCAGGTCGGCGCTGTAAATCTGGCCGGCGCTGGCGAGGCGGAACGCTCCTCTGTTCGGCTGGAAGCCCAGCGTCAGAGTATCTTCGAAGTAGATCTCCTGCAGCGGATCGTATAAAAGCGGCACCGGTTCGTCCGCTGCCTGCCGCAGCTTGGCTAGTCCGGCTTCATCCGCCTCCACCACCTGGAGCTGAGGAACGCCGTTCACCGCACAGCCGCACCCTTCCGTGTCGTAGACAAGCCGGAGGGCGTAGCCGCCGGCTCCGTAGCGGCGCTTCAGCTCGTCCGCGGCTTCCTGCGTGATGCGAATGTTCATCGGATTCCCTCCTTTCTCCCGTATTGTACCACGTTGGCGCGTGACATTGATAAGAGGACGGGGACGAAGTATGATCAGGAGAGACGCAACAACTATTCCCAGAAGGAAAGGAAGCGAGCAGATGAACGGATTCGAGAACAAGCTGGAAGGCTACAAGCAGCTGGTCAAAAAAATCAGGAGCTATGACGAGGCGCTGGGCCTGCTCTATTGGGATTTGCGCACCGGTGCGCCGAAAAAAGCGGTGGAGGGCCGTTCGGAGGTCATCGGCCTCTTGTCCGGGGAGATGTTCAAGCTGACCGTCTCGGACGAGATGGGTGACTACATAAACGAGCTGACCCGTCCGGAGGTGCAGGACCGGCTTGGCCCGATCGAACGCAAAATGCTCGTCGAGAGCAAGAAGGAATACGAGCGGAGCAAAAAGATCCCTCAGGACCGCTACGAGGCTTACGTCGTGCTGACAAGCAAGGCCGAATCGGTATGGGAGGAGGCGAAGCCCGCGTCCGACTTCGCACGGTTCCAGCCCTATCTGGAGCAGATAGTCGCCTTCCAGCACGAGTTCATCGAGCGCTGGGGCTACGGCGCGAACAAATACGATACACTGCTCGACCAATACGAGCCGGGGATGACGGTCGCCAAGCTGGATGAGGTGTTCGGCGCTCTGCGCAAGGAAGTTGTCCCGCTGCTCGCGTCCGTGCAGCAGGCGGGCCGCCGCCCTGACACCGGATTTCTCCGCCAGCGCTTTCCGAAAGAGCAGCAGCGGGCGTTCAATCTGTTCATATTGAAGGAAATGGGCTACGATTTCGCTGCCGGCCGGCTCGACGAGACGGTCCATCCGTTCGCAACGGGGCTGAATCCGGGCGATGTCCGGATCACAACCAAATTCGAGGAGAACGATCTGACGACCGCGCTGTTCGGGACGATCCACGAGGGCGGTCACGCGCTGTACGAGCAGAACATCTCGCCCGAGCTTCGCGGAACGAATCTGTGCTCAGGCACCTCGATGGGGATCCACGAATCCCAATCGCGGTTCTGGGAGAACATGATCGGATTAAGCGAGCCGTTCTGGACCCGTTACTTCGGCGATCTGCAGCGGGCGTTCCCGGGTGCCTTCGACGATATGGACGCGGGTGCCTTCTACCGGGCCGTCAACGTGACGGAGCCGACGCTCATCCGGATCGAGGCCGACGAGCTCACCTACAACCTGCACATTATGGTCCGCTACGAGATCGAGAAGGCGCTCTTCGACGGTTCGGTACGGGTGGCGGATCTGCCGGAGGCATGGAACGCCAAGTACAAGGACTATCTGGGCATCGAGCCGGCCAATGACGGCGAGGGCGTGCTCCAGGACGTCCATTGGTCCGGCGGCTCCTTCGGCTACTTCCCGTCGTATGCACTCGGCAACATGTACGCGGCCCAGATCCGTCATACCCTCGCGTCCGAGCTGGGCAATCTGGACGGCCTGATCGCCGAAGGACGGCTGCAGCCGATCAAGGAATGGCTGACCGACAAGATATACCGTCACGGCAAGCTGCTTGATCCATCCGAGCTCATTCTCCAGGTCACGGGAGAGGAGCTCAATCCGAACTATCTCGTCCACTATTTGAAAGAGAAATACAGCCGGATCTACGGCCTTTAGCCGTTCATCCGCCGCTCCCACAGCCAGCCCCGCCTCAAGGCGGGGCTTTTTGCCGTTGCCGGCCTGTCCCTCCGGATTCCGCACAACCTGCCATCCCCCGTCAAATAACCATTTGCCGGGCGCCCGCATACGATGAAGAAGCGACTTACCTACGGGAGGGGTACTATGAAACGGAAACTGGCGGCCGTCCTCGCCGTCCTGCTGCTGGCCGGCGTGCTGCTGGCCGCTTGCGGCAAGGGAGGCACAGTCACAAAGGTGCGGATAGGAGAAGTGACGCGCTCGATCTTCTACGCGCCGCAATACGTCGCCATCACGCAAGGTTTCTTCAAGGAAGAGGGGCTGGATGTCGAGCTGACGACGATTCCGGGTGGGGACAAAACGATGGCTACCCTGCTGTCGGGCGGCATTGAGGTGGCGCTCGTTGGCTCGGAGACGTCGATCTACCTGCAGCAGCAGGGGACGGAGGATCCGGCCATCAACTTCGCTCAGATGACCCAGACGGACGGGACGTTCCTCGTCGCGCGCAAGCCGATGCCGGGCTTCGACTGGAATCAGCTCAAGGGGAGCACCTTCCTCGGCCAGCGCAAGGGCGGCATGCCGCAGATGGCCGGCGAATTCACGCTCAAGAAGCATAACATCAATCCTCAAAAAGATTTGAATCTGATCCAGAACATCGACTTCGCCAACATCGCGAGCGCATTTGCCTCCGGTACAGGCGAGTATGTGCAGCTGTTCGAACCGCAGGCGTCGGTGTTCGAGAAGGAAGGCAAAGGCTATGTTATCGCCTCGTTCGGTGTCGAGAGCGGGCAGCTGCCTTATACCGTCTTCATGGCCAAGAAAAGCTTCATCGGCAAAAACGAGGCGGTCATCCAGAAGTTTACGAACGCAGTCTACAAAGCCCAGCAGTGGGTGAAAGCCAAATCGGTGGAAGAAATTGCGGACGCCGTGCTGCCGTATTTTCCAGACACGGACAAAGAAATCGTAAAGGCCGTCGTCAAACGCTACAAGGACCAAGGCTCGTTTGCCACCGATCCGATCGTCGACGAAAAGGAATGGAACAATCTGCTCGACGTCATGCAGGCGGCCGGGGAGCTGAAGAGCCGGGTCGAGCACAAGGCGCTGGTCGACAACCGGTTTGCTAACAAAGCGATCGAGACCATCAAATAAACGACACCGGGCGGCCCGCCAATCCGCCCGGCCACCCGCCGGCAGACAGAGAAAGGAAGGGGATCGGATGAACGAAGAGGTTCGCCTGGAAGGTGTTACTCACGTCTACGTTACCGAGCAAGGAGCGTCCCTGGCGGTGGAAGCGATCAATCTTGCGCTGGCTCCCGGCGAATTCGTCAGTTTAGTCGGTCCCAGCGGGTGCGGCAAGACGACGATTCTTTCCCTAATTGCGGGCCTCCTCCGGCCGACGCAAGGCGCGGTCATGGTGAACGGACGCGCGGTCAGCCGGCCGGACGGCAAGGTCGGCTACATGCTGCAGAGCGATTATCTATTTCCGTGGCGCACGATTCTCCAGAACGTCAAGATCGGTCTGGAGCTGACCGGAAACCGGACGCCGGAGGCCGAGGAGCGGGCGCTCCGGCTGCTTGAGGAGATGGGGCTCGCGCATACGAAGGATTGGGTTCCTCAGCAGCTGTCGGGCGGGATGAGGCAGCGGGTCGCACTCGTTCGAACGCTGGCGACGGAGCCGGAGCTGCTGCTGCTTGACGAGCCGTTCTCGGCGCTCGATTACCAGACGAAGCTTCAACTGGAGGATTTGATCGTCGAGACGCTCAAGAAGAAGGGCAAAACCGCGCTCCTCGTCACGCACGATCTTGCCGAAGCAATCGCGATGAGCGACCGGGTGATCGTCCTGGACCGCCATCCCGGCCGCATCCGCCGGGAGGTGTCGATCCCCGAAGACATCCGGAAGGAAACGCCGTTCCGGGCAAGGGAGCATCCGGACTTCTACCCGATCTTCAACGAGATCTGGAGCGAGCTGGAGGCCAAGAACGCCGGCGGGCGAAGCCGGCACGGAGAGGAGGAGGACCGCCATGCCGACGCCACATAACGCCGGCGCCGAACGAGAGAAGCTGACCGGCCGTGTCTATGCCGCGTACAGAGCCAGCCGGCGGCGCACGGCTTGGCTGGTTCGTCTCACCCAGGCGCTGCTCCTCCTCGGCGGTTTGTCGTTATGGGAGCTCGCGGGGCGTAGCAAGTGGATCGATGTGCTGCTGTTCAGCTACCCCAGCAAAGTATTCAGGCTGTTGTACGACAAGCTGCTCGAAGGAACGCTGCTCCCTCATATCGGGGTCACCGTGGCGGAGACCGTGGCCGGATTCGTCCTAGGAACGCTGCTCGGGGCAGGGCTCGCCATCCTGATCTGGTGGTCGCCGTTTCTGCAGCGCGTGCTCGACCCCTATATCGTCGTGCTGAACAGCATGCCGAAGGTCGCGCTCGGCCCTTTGTTCATCGTGGGGCTAGGTCCCGGCCTCCTCTCCATCATTGCGATGACGCTTGCGATTACGGTGATCATCACGACGCTCGTCATTTACTCGAGCTTCCAGGAGGTGGATGCCCATTACCGCAAAGTCGTCCGCATCTTCGGCGGCAGCCGCAGGCAGGAATTCCTTAAGGCAATTCTGCCGGCCTCCTTTCCGGCGATCGTCTCCACGCTCAAGGTCAACGTAGGGCTGGCGTGGATCGGTGTCATCGTCGGCGAATTCCTCGTGTCGAAGGAGGGGCTGGGCTACCTCATCATCTACGGGTTTCAGGTGTTCAACTTTACGCTCGTCATCGGCAGCCTGTTCATCATCGCAATCGTGGCCGCCGTCATGTACCAGGCGGTGGCCTACCTGGAGACGAAGCTGACTGGCCGACGCTGACCAGCCGGCGCTGACGACTGCCCGCTTTCCGGTCCATGTTTGGCAGCGGCTCGCTCGGCGTTGTACAATAGGAATCACCATCTTGCGAGAAAACCGGTGATTCCGATATGCTAATCCGAATTGTCAAAACAGCGGCGGCCGCGCTAGCCGCCATCTACATAGCCCAATGGGCAGGCCTGCTGACTCCGTTCTCGGCAGGCCTGCTCGCCATCCTCGGCATCGACGTCACCAAGAAGAAAAGCCTGGCCAGCGCATCGATCCGGATCCTTGCTTCCGCCGCCGGGCTGGTTGCCGCCTGCGTGATATTCCGGGTTTTCGGCTTCCAAATCTGGGGGATCGGACTGTTCCTGCTTGTCCTCTACCCGATTCTCGTCAAGGCTCGTCTGCAGGACGGCATCGTCACGAGCACGGTCATTATGCTTCATCTCTTCTCGGCCCGGCGAACCGATATCGCCATGATCGGCAATGAGCTCGGCCTGCTCCTGATCGGCTTCGGCGTCGCGACGGTTATCAATATGGCATACACGCCCAAAGCGTACCGCAGGCTCGAGGAGGGGAAGATCCGGCTGGAGGAGAGCTTGTCCGGCATCTTCCGGCAAATGGCGGGCCATTTGCGCAACCCGGAGCAGGTCTGGGACGGCCGGGAGCTGCTCGAAGCCGAGGCGGTAATCCGGGAAGGCAGGGAAGCGGCCAGACTCGCCGCCGACAACTCTCTGTTCCGGAGAGAGGAGCCGTGGGAAGCCTACTATGCGATGAGAGGGAGACAGCTGGACTCGATCAAGAGGATGCTGGCGCTGCTCGCTCAAGCCTACGAGACGGTCCCTCACGCGGCGGAGATTGCTCCGCTGTTCGAGGGGCTGAGCGAGGACGTGAAGTCCGAGGGCTACCGCGGCAAGGTGGAGGAGCGTCTCCTTGCACTAGAGCGGCAATTCAAAGAGATGCCGCTGCCTGTGACACGGGGAGAATTCGAGGTGCGCTCCGCCTTGCTGCAGCTCATGCTAGAGCTCAAGGCCTACCTGGCGATCGCCAAACGGTCCAAGACCGCAATCCGGCGCCGGAGCTGATCCGGGGCCGCCGGCGGCCCTGGGCATCTGTCCGAAAATTCTTGTCACTCTAGACGAATGTCCTGCATACAATTTAAAAGAATGATTGTATGGAGGAGGTTGAAACGATGTCGATTCAGAATAAAGAGCTCCAGTTCCGCGAAATCATCACGAAAGCGGTCTGCGGCAAGGGACGTAAATTCAGTCAGGTGAGCCACACCGTAACTCCGTCTCATGCTCCAACCAGCATCCTGGGTGCGTGGATTATTAACAACCAATACGAGGCCGCCAAAGCGATGGACGGCGTCGAGGTAGTCGGTACTTACGATTTGAACATCTGGTATTCCTATGACCGGAATACGAAAACCGACGTGGCGAAGGAGACGGTGTCGTACGTCGATCTCATCCCGCTTTCGTTCGTCGACAAGTACCATAAATCCTCGACGGCGGAAGTCTCGGCCACTTCCACGCAGGAGCCGAACTGCGTAGAGGCGGGGATCTCGGCGGACGGCCGCAGCGTCGTTCTGCGGGTGGAGCGCGAGTATGCGGTCGAGATGACGGCGGAAACCAAGGTTTGCGTCGCGGTCAATCCGGACGGGATCAGCGACTTTAATGACAAGTCCTATGACCTTGACGCAGGCGACGGAGATTACGAGGACCTCGATCCGAACCTGCTTGAGGATGACTTTAACTGAGATAGTAGCAGGATATGAGGGGGGCCGGCGTTTGCTGAGGGCGGGAGCCCTCTTTTTTTCTATTCTTTTGCCTCTACCTTCATCCGGGGTATTCTGCTCCGGTGTCCGAGCGGCATCGGCCACCCAGGGAGGAGAGGCGGCTGTTGCCTTACACGTATAGAGGAGGTGCCGAGAATGGCAGGATTTGTGCTGCATGCCCGCGAGCCGGAAGCGGCGCGGCTCTTGGAGAGGCTGACCGTGCCCGCGGGAACGCTGGCGCCGCAAGGGACGGAATGGGTGCTTCGGTGGGGGACGGAGGCGGCGGATCCCCCAGGTGTCTGGACGTTGAACCCGAGGGATGCGGTGCGCCGCTGCCTGGATATCTCGGCCCGGGAACGGCTGCTGCGGCTCGGCGGCATCAAAACCGAGGCTTCTCACGGCAAGATGCCGGGCGCCCGCCGGGGGGTCTATCCTTGGGAATACTGGATCCCCGTCTTTCATCTCGAGACGCTGGCGATCTACGAGCGGAAGAACACCCAGCCGCTTATTCAAAGAGGGACGGGCGAGCAGGCCGGCGCTTACCGCCGCCTGGCTCCTGGTGAGCGGGGCTTCCACGCGCGCCGGGCGGCCCGGGAGGCGGTCAAGGCGGCGTACGCACTCGGTCTGGACTTCGCTCTGGTCGGAGTGGCGGCTACGGTGGACGGGCACACGATCGTTCGCGAGATCAGGCCGTGCCCGAAGCTGAACGCCGAGCTCGCCGTTCTGTATGCCGATGCAATCGACAGGTTCGCGGAGGAGCGCGAGCGAGAGCGGGAGGAGGCCGCCGACCGGAGTCTGCTGCTCGGAGCCGATCCGGAATTTCTGCTCCTGCGCCCGGACGGCAAAGTGGCGAACGCGGCCAAGTTTCTGGAGAAGCAAGGGGGCGTCGGCTGCGACGCGGTCGTGCAGTCCGGACACCGGCTCATCCATCCGCTCGTCGAGCTTAGGCCGGAGCCGGCGGCCGACCCGCACCGGCTCGCGGCGCGGATCGGCCGGTCCATGCGCGAAGCGGATCGGCTTATTCCCGACCGGTCGCTGCTCTGGCTGGCGGGCAGCATGCCGGTGCCGGGCGTGCCGCTCGGCGGCCACGTCCATCTGAGCGGGATTCCGCTGACCAGCCGGCTGCTCCGCGTGCTGGACAACTACGCAGCACTGCCGCTCGTCATGCTCGAATCGGCATCCGGACCTAAGCGGAGGCCGAGATACGGCATTCTGGGGGATTTTAGACGCAAGGGGCACGGCGGGTTTGAGTACCGGTCGCTGCCGAGCTGGCTGGAATCGCCCGGGCTAGCGGCCGGCGTCCTCTGCCTGGTGTACTGTCTGGCGCGTCACGAGCGGGAGCTGTCGTGGCGGCCGCTCGCGGAGGAGGAGATGCAAAGAGCGTTCTACACGATCGACAAGGAAGCGCTGCGCCCAGCCGTTGCACGGATATGGGAGGAGATCCGGAGAACGGAGACGTATGCCGCTTGCCGCAAGGACCTGCAGGCGCTGGAAAGCAGGACGCTCGCTGGAGATGACTGGGAGGAAAGCCGCGACGTGAAGCCGGCCTGGGGGCTGACCGCCGTGCCGGCCGCCGGTGTGATGCACAACCGGGAAAGCCCGTCCGAAAAAACGGGAGCCTCCCCCCCTTTCGTGTTATAATGGAGAAGCACGTTTTTGCGCGTTTGGGGGTTTGATGAAGACAATGACAGTAAAATATACACCGATGATGGAACAATATTTGACGATTAAGGAAGGCGTCTCCGACGCCCTCTTGTTTTTCCGTCTGGGCGACTTCTATGAAATGTTTTTCGAAGACGCGGTGACGGCCTCCCGCGAGCTGGAGCTGACCCTGACTGGAAGGGGCGGCGGCGCCGAGGAACGGATTCCGATGTGCGGCGTTCCCTACCACGCGGCGGAAGGATACATAGCTAGATTGATAGAAAAAGGGTATAAGGTCGCCATCTGTGAGCAGGTGGAGGACCCGGCGGCGGCCAAAGGTATCGTGAAGCGCGAGATCGTACGGATCGTGACGCCCGGCACGCTCATGGAGGGCAAGCTGCTGCACGAATCGGCGAACAACTATATCGCCTCCTTCAGTGTCAGCGGGGCGTCGGCGGGCTTTGCCGTCTGCGACATTTCGACCGGCGAGCTGTACGTCACCGCAATGGAGGCGGCGTCCGACCGGCTGGCGGACGAGCTGGGCGTGTATGTCCCTTCGGAGCTTATCGGCGCTGCGCCGGGTCTCGAGCTTGCCCGCGAGGCGGGCAAGCTGTCCGGCCGCGCGACGCTGATGACCGAGCGTCCCGAAGCACCTGCATCGGCTGCGGAGACCTATTTTTCGGCCGATCAGCTGAGTGGTTTGGACGAGAGCGAGCTGCGGGCGGCGGCCATGCTGATGGCCTATCTCGCGGAGACGCAGAAGCGCTCACTTGGCCATATGACGAGAATCCGCCGGTACACGCCGAATCAATATTTGATTCTCGATCCGTTCACCCGGCGCAATCTCGAGCTGGTGGAGACGGTGCGGGACCGGGCGAAAAAAGGCTCTCTGCTCTGGCTGCTGGACCGGACGGCCACGTCGATGGGGGGCCGGCTGCTTCGCCGCTGGCTGGAGAAGCCGCTTCTCAGCAGAGAGAGGATCGAAGCGAGGCTGGAAGCGGTCGAGACGCTTTACAACCAGTTCATTGTCCGGGAGGATCTGCGCGGTCGGCTGAAGGAGATCTACGATTTGGAGCGTCTGGTCGGGCGGATCAGCTACGGCAACGCGAACGCGCGGGATCTGCTGGCACTCAAGCTGTCGCTCCGTCAGGTTCCCGATCTGCTTGACGCCTGCGCCGAGTCCGGCTCCGCGACGCTGGCAGGGGTAGCGGCGTCCGCGGACGCCTGCCAGGACATCCGGGAATGGATCGAGGAAGCGATCGCCGACGACCCGCCGGTTTCGGTGCGCGACGGCGGGATGATCCGGGACGGCTATCACGAGCATCTGGACCAGCTCAAGGAAGCGGACCGGAACGGCAAGCGCTGGATCGCCGAGCTTGAGCGGGCCGAACGAGAGAAGACCGGAGTCAAATCGCTGAAGATCGGGTACAACAAGGTGTTCGGCTACTACATAGAAGTGACTCGGGCGAATCTGGCCTCCCTGCCGCCGGGGCGATATGAACGCAAGCAGACGCTGGCGAACGCGGAGCGCTTTATTACGCCCGAGCTCATGGAGAAGGAAGCGCTCATTCTCGAAGCGCAGGACAAGATGCTGCTCATCGAATACGAGCTGTTCCAGCAGCTGAGGGAGCGGGTGGCGGCGCAGATGGACCGCCTGCAGTCGCTGGCGGCCTGCATCGCCGAAATTGACGTCTACCAGTCGCTTGCTTCCGTAAGCGCGGACCAGCGTTACACGAAGCCGGAGCTGGCTGACAAGGGCGGCGGCCTCTCGATTCGGGAAGGCCGACATCCGGTCGTCGAAGCGATGATGGATGCCCGTTCGTTCGTGGCCAACGACACGGCGATGGACCGGGACGACAACCGCATCATGCTCATAACCGGACCGAACATGGCGGGCAAGAGCACCTACATGCGTCAGGTCGCCATGATCGTCATCATGGCCCAGATCGGCTGCTTCGTGCCGGCGGCGGAAGCCCGCATCCCTCTCGTCGACCGGATCTTCACCCGAATCGGGGCGGCCGACGATCTGATCGGCGGACAGAGTACGTTCATGGTCGAGATGATGGACATCCGGGTCATGACCGAGAAGGCGACGGTCGACAGCCTCGTCATCATCGATGAGCTGGGACGAGGCACCTCCACGGGCGAAGGGATGGCGATCGCCCAGGCGGTGATCGAATATCTGCATGACCGGGTCGGCTGCAAGACGCTGGTCTCGACCCACTTTCACGAGCTGGCGCACCTCGAGGACAGCCTCGGCCGCCTGCGCAATCACTGCATGGCCGTCAAGGAGAGCGGCCAGCAGGTGACCTTCCTGCGTAAGCTGGTGAGTGGAGCGGCCAGCACGAGCTACGGGATCTACTGCGCCCAGATTGCGGGCCTTCCAGGCGAGGTGATCGACCGCTCGTATGCGCTGCTCAGCTCCTATGAGGCGCGAGCCGCCGGGGGAAGTCCGGGAGCTAGAGAAGCGGCAGCGGCCGGAGATGCGGCGCAAGCGCCCGAATCTGTAGGCCAGGAGCGGCAGACTGTCCGATATGCGGCGGACGCGGAAGGCATCGGCCCGGCGTCGGAAGCGGGCCGGGTGGCGGAGACGGGCGAGGCGCCGCAGAAGGCGGACACTCTTTCCCGAAGCGGCTCCGTACCAGATGACGCGTCGTCCGCGGCCGTTCAGCTCAGTTTGTTTCCGGAGCCGGCCAAGAAGGCCCGGCCCGACAAGCACGCGCCGACCAAGGAGGACCTGCTGGCCGCACGCATCCGGCAGGCGGATCTGATCAATATGACGCCCTTGCAGGCGCTGAATTTCTTGCATGAACTGAAGCAGCAGGCTTGACGGCTGCTTCCTGACGGAGGAGGAACCAAGGTGGCAAAGGCAGCATCCTGCTTTTTGCGGTCCGGCATGAAAAGCCGGAAAGGAGAAGCCGGCGGCAGAAACAGCCGTCAACCGATTAAGGGTGTCCTTGCGGCAGTCTTGTCCGCCGCCCTGCTTCTCCCTACTGCGGCGATGGCCGCCGAGGCGTCTGACGGGCTGGACAACAGCGGCATCCGGCTGTACGAAGTGTTTGACGTGCTGGGCCGGTACCATGTCAGCGGCACGGACAGCCGTGTCCTGTCGGACAGCGGTATCCGGGCAATGATCGAACAACTGAACGATCCGTACACGACTTATATGACGCCTGAGGAATGGAAGACGTTCCAGTACAGCCTCGAGCAAGCATATGTCGGCGTGGGCATCCAGCTGGAGGATACCGACTCCGGCATTGTGATCGTCCGCACCTTTCCGGGGACACCCGCCGAACAAGCGGGCCTGCTTCCCGGCGACCAGGTTCTTGCGGTGAACGGACAATCCGCCGCTTCCAGCAAGGCGTCCGAGCTAAGCGCGCTGTTCCCAAAGCGGGAGAACGCGGGCGTGACCGTCACGGTCGAACGGGACGGCGCCCGGCTGGACGTGCCGCTTATCGTTCGGAAGGTCCAGATCCCGGCCGTCACCGGCCGGATGCTCGGCCAAACCGGCTACCTAAAGATCGATACGTTCACCTCGGATGCCGACGAGGCGTTCGCGGCCGAGCTGAAGACGCTGAAGGAGCGGGGCGTCCAGTCGCTCATCGTGGATTTGAGGAACAATCCCGGCGGGATTCTTGAGACGGCTCAGAATATTGCCAAGCTGTTCGTCAAGGACGGCATTCTGATTCATACGAGAAACCGGGACGGCAGCGACGACCCGGTGCTCATCAGCGGCGGACAAGAGCAGGCGATCCCCGTCGTCGTTCTCGTGAACGAGAACAGCGCCAGCTCCTCGGAGGTGCTGGCGGGGGCGCTGCAAGATTACGGCAAAGCGACGGTTGTTGGCATGCGCACCTACGGCAAGGGAAGCGTGCAGTCTACGTTCGAGCTGTCCGGCGGCGGCGCGATCAAGGTGACGATGGAAGAATACTACACCCCGCTGAACCGCCAGGTGAACCGGATCGGCCTAGCGCCCGACATCGAGGTGGACGGCGGTGCCGCCCAGCTGGCAGCCGCTCTGCGGCTTGCGGGAGAGCCGGTGCTGAGGCTTGATCAGCAGGGAATGGCGCTGACCATGAACGGGGAGCCGGTAGAGGATATCGTGCCGGTCATAAGAGAGGACGGCCGCGTATACGTCCATACGAGGGTGCTCGCCGCGCTTATCGGCGGTACGGTGAGCTGGCAGCAGCAGGAGCAGGCAGCCGAGGTGACGGCCGCGGGACGGACCGAGCGGTTCCGGGCCGGAGAGACGCTGATCAATATCGCGGGCACCTCCCTGGTCGAGCTGTCGGCGTTCGCGGACCGGTTTCCCGCACTTCGGTGGACGGATGACGGCGGCAAGCTGACGCTGGAGGCGTCCTTGCCCCGCTAGCGGCAATGGGAGACGGATCAGTCGGATAGAGAGGACAGGAAGGGAGAGAGACCATGGCTACGATTCGCATCCTCGATGATCATATCGCCAACCAGATCGCCGCGGGGGAAGTGGTGGAGAGACCCTCCTCCGTCGTCAAGGAGCTGGTGGAGAACAGCATAGACGCGGGCAGCACCCGGATCGACGTCGAGCTGCAGGAAGGCGGCATTCAGTCGATTCGGGTGGCGGACAACGGCTCGGGTATCGAACGGGACGATCTGCGAACCGCTTTCCTGCGGCATGCGACGAGCAAGCTCGCTAGCGGCAAGGATTTGTTTCGCATAGCGACGCTTGGCTTCCGGGGAGAGGCGCTGCCGAGTATCGCCGCGGTGGCCAAGGTAACGTGCACGACGTCGACGGATGGATCGGGACTCGGCTCCCGCCTGGTTCTGGAAGGCGGTACGGAGAAGAGCTTCGGGGATAGCGCGGCTTCCCGGGGGACGGATATTCGGGTGGACGAGCTGTTCTACAATACACCGGCCCGGCTGAAATACCTCAAGACCATTCAGACGGAGCTCGGCCACATCTCGGATTACTTGTACCGTCTCGCGCTGGCGCATCCGGAGATTGCGTTCTCGCTTACGCACAACGAGCATCTTTTGCTGAGGACGCTGGGCAACGGAGATTTGCTGCAGGTGGTGGCGGCCGTATACGGCACGTCCGCAGCCAAGCAAATGCTTCCGATATCCGCCGAGGACCCTGACTACAAGATGAACGGCTACATCTCCAAGCCGGAGCTCACCCGTTCGAATCGGCTCGGCATCTCCGTCATCGTCAACGGCCGGTATGTCCGCCATTACGGCTTGACGCAGGCGGTGCTCAAAGGGTATCACACGCTGCTGCCGATCAACCGGTACCCGCTGGTCGTCCTTCATGTAGAGATGGACCCTGGCCTCGTTGACGTCAACGTGCATCCGTCGAAGCTGGAGGTTCGCTTCAGCAAGGAGGCCAATCTCCAGCAGCTTGCCGAGGAGACGGTCCGGGAGGCGCTTCGCCAAACCGTGCTGATCCCGCAGGGCAGCCAGCCGAAGAGAAAGGCGGCCGTCCACGAACAGCTCGCTTGGTACGACGCGGACGAGGCGCGGAGACCCGTGCTGCCGCCGGAGCCTGCGCAGCAGCCGTACGCAGAGCCGGGCGCTGGCCGCGTGCCGGGCGCTGGCGGTGCTTCGGCGGCGGGCAGCGCGCAGCGGGCGTACGCGGAGCCGCGCGAAAGCCGCGTGCCGGGCGCAGGTGGCGCCCCGGCGACAGGCAGCGCGCAGCGGGCGTACGCGGAGCCGCGCGATAGCCGCGCGCCGGGCGCGAGCGGCGCTCCGGCGATGGGCAGTGCGCAGCGGGCGTACGCGGAGCCGCGCGAGGGCCGCGCGCCGGGCGCGAGCGGCGCCCCAGTGGCAGGCAGTGCGCAGCGGGCGTACGCGGAGCCGCGCGAGGGCCGCGCGCCGGGCGCGAGCGGCGCCCCAGTGGCAGGCGGTGCCGCACAGCGGCCGTACGCCGGCCGCACGGCGCTGCCGTCGCCGGAGCAGACGCGCCGCTTCCTGGCGCAGGCGTCCGGCGGAGCGGCCGAGCCCGCGCTGCCCGCATTCCCGCAGCTGACCCCGATCGGCCAGCTGCACGGCACGTACATCCTCGCGCAGAACGAGGATGGACTCTACATGATCGATCAGCATGCCGCTCACGAGCGGATCAACTACGAATATTATTATGAGAAATTCGGCCAGCCGGCGGACGCAAGCCAGGAGCTGCTCGTTCCGCTCACGCTGGATTACACGAGTGCCGAAGCGGAGGCGCTGAAGGAGAAGCTGCCGCTGCTGGAGCAGGCGGGCGTCTACCTGGAGAGCTTCGGGGGCGGCAGCTTCCTCGTCCGTGCTTACCCGCACTGGCTCCCGCACGGAGAGGAGCAGCAGGTCATCGAGGAGATGGTCGAGTGGCTGCTGACGGAGCGCCAGCCGATCGATCTGGCCAAGCTCCGGGAGAAGTCCTCCACCCTCTGCTCCTGCAAAGCGTCGATCAAAGCGAATCAGCAGCTGACCCGGGCGGAGATCGAATCTCTGCTCTCCCGGCTTGCGGCCTGCCGGATCCCTTACACATGCCCGCACGGCCGCCCGATCCTCGTCAGCTTCTCGACGTACGAGCTTGAGAAGATGTTCAAGAGGGTCATGTAAAATTTGGCACGGCGCAATAGCGTCGTGTATACTGGCCGTACGCAAGCACCGAGAGGACGGATAGAAACAGGTGAACGAACCATGCTAGTCACGACATCCTATGACCCGCCCGGTTCGCTGGTAGCCGAAGCCCGCCGGATTGCGGCTGAAGCCGGCGTGCGTTTTGTGCCGCGCGAGCGTCAGTCGCTGCGGCGGCTGATGCAGCGCTATGGCGACAAGCGGGTGCTTTTGCTCAATCAGGAGGGACTAAGGTACCACGAGGAAGACGCGCCGCCTCTTTTTTTTCATCCCAGCATGGCCCAGGTCCGCATCAAGAGGATGCTGAAGGGCGAGAACGACCATCTGATCGAGGTGGCCGGCGTTCGTCCCGGCGACACGGTTCTGGACGGCACGGCCGGCTTCGCTTCGGACTCGCTCGTGTTCGCGGTCGCCGTAGGCGAAGGGGGGACCGTGACGGCGCTCGAGAGCGAGGAAGTGCCCGCTCTGCTGCTTAAAGAAGGGCTGCGGTCGTATGTCTCCGGCATTCCCGAGCTGGACCGGGCGATGCGGCGGATGACCGTACGGAGAGCGGATCATGCCGCCTATTTGGCGGCCATGCCGGACGACAGCGTGGACGTCGTCTACCTCGATCCGATGTTTCGCCGGCCGGTTCACGATTCCTCAGCCATGACGCCGCTTAGGGCGCTCGCGAACCCGGATCCCATTCATTCGGACACGATCGCGAACGCGGTCCGGGCGGCCCGGCGCACGGTCGTCCTTAAGGAACACCGCAACAGCGAGGAATTTGACCGTCTTGGCTTTACGCGGGTCATCCCGTCCGGCAACAATTTGGCTTACGGAGTGATAGACGTATGACGAAGAAGCAGTCCGGGAGAACCAAGCTGCTCGTCCTGCTCGGCCCGACCGCTTCCGGCAAGACCCGGCTCAGTCTGAGCCTCGCCCAGACATACGGGGGCGAGATCGTCTCGGGCGATTCCATGCAGGTCTACCGCGGCATGGATATCGGGACAGCCAAGGCAACGCCCGAGGAGAGGCGGCTCGTCCCCCATCATATGATCGACATTCTGGACCCGGACGAGCCGTTCTCGGTCGCCGATTTTCAGGAGACGGCGCGCCGGGAAATCCAGGCAATTGCGGATCGAGGCCGGCTGCCCATGGTCGTCGGCGGAACGGGACTCTATATCGAGTCGCTCTGCTATGATTACCGGTTCACGGAAGCGGGCTCGGACGAAGCGTTCCGCGAGGAGCAGCATCGGTTCGCGCTGGAGCATGGCGCCGGAGCGCTGCACACCCGTCTTGCCGCCACCGATCCCGCCACGGCGGCCAAGCTGCATCCGAACGATACGAGGCGGGTCATCCGCGCCCTCGAGGTCGCCCATTTGACCGGCGTGCCGCTGTCCGAGCATCTGGCCGGCCAGACCAAAGAGCCTCTGTACGATCTGTGTCTGGTCGGACTGACGATGGACCGCGCTCTGCTGTACGAGCGGATCGAGCGCCGGGTCGACCAGATGATGGAAGAGGGACTCGTCCAAGAGGTTAGGAGATTGCGGGAGGCCGGCTACGCGGACTCTCTCGTGTCCATGCAAGGGCTCGGCTACAAGGAAATCGCCGCTTATTTGCGGGGAGAGCTGACGCTGAACGACGCGGTGGCGCTGCTGAAAAAAAGCACCCGCCGCTTCGCCAAACGGCAGCTGTCCTGGTTCCGGCACATGCCCGATATTCACTGGGTGGACGTCACGGAGCAGGTAAATTTTCCTCAGCAATTGCAAATAATACATGCTATAATAGCAGGAAAGTTATAGCCGGACAGGGAATATAGTTCTGAACAATAGAAACGTTTAGCGAACACATCGAGGCAGACGTTCATATTCCGAAGGGGGCCCCAGTGATGAACAAATCGATTAACATTCAGGACAACTTTTTGAACTCTCTGCGCAAAGAAAGCGTCCCGGTCACCGTCTACTTAACGAACGGGTTCCAGATCCGCGGATTGATCAAAGCCTTTGACAACTTTACGATTATCATCGACAGCGACGGCAAACAGCAGATGGTCTACAAGCACGCCATCTCGACGTTTACGCCCCTTCGCCCGGTTTCCTTCCTGCAGCAGGACTCCGGAGACCACTAAACTTGCCGTTGCTGTGGCAATGTATCCGATTTCAGAAGAACAACCCGGCTTGGCACGGCTGCCGCTCGGGTTGTTCTTTTTTATGGATTATGTTTATTATTGTAGTGTAGAGAGAGAAGCCATTCTGGATAGTGGGGGGACAACATGGCGGAACAGTCAACGAAGAAAAAACCAGCCAAGAAACGCCGGAATACCGGGAAAACGGTATTGGTCGGCCTCCTGATCGCAGGGGCGATTGCGATCATCGTGGGCTTGGCCGGCTATCTGGCCATCATCTATACGGGCCAGCGGATCCTGACGGAGCAGGCCGACAAGCTGGAGCTGTCGGAGCCTACCGTGCTGCTGGATGCAGCTGGCAACGAAGTCACCAAAATCAACAACAAGACGCCGGAGGTTGTCACGCAGCAGCAGATTCCACCGCTTCTGGCGAACGCCTTCATCGCGACCGAGGACAAGCGGTTCGCCGAGCATTCCGGCGTCGACCTGTACGCGATTGGGCGTGCCTTATACAAGGACATTCTGCAGCGGTCGGCAGCGGAGGGCGGCAGCACGATCACCCAGCAGCTGGCCAAGAACATCTTCCTGAGCGCTGACAAGACCGTCTTCCGTAAAGCGACGGAGGTTTCTATCGCCATTGCGCTCGAGCAGCAAAAATCGAAGGAAGAGATTATGACGATGTACCTGAACCGGATCTACTTCGGTCACGGGGATTACGGCGTCAAGCTGGCTTCGAAGCGGCTGTTCGGCGTCTCCGATCTGAACGAGCTGAAGCTGTGGCAGATCGCTACGCTCGCGGCGATGCCCAAGGCGCCGAATACGTATTCTCCGCTGAACAATCCGGACAAATCCAAGGAGCGCCGGGCCGTCGTGCTGACGCTAATGCAACAGCAGGGCTACATTAGCGAGCAGCAGGCCAAGGAAGCCGCAGCGGTCGATTACGTGCCGCCGAAGCAGACGGAATCCGACGGAACCAAGCAGAGATTCCTGACGTACATCGACTACGTCATGCAGGAAGCGAGCGACCAATACAACATCGAAGAGGATAAGCTGCGCCGCGGCGGCTACAAGATCTACACGACCATGAACGCCGACGCCCAACAGGCGATGGAAACGGCGTACGCGAACAGCAAGTTCTTCCAGAAGGATGTCGACGAGCAGATTATGCAGAGCAGCATGGTCATTACGGATCACCGGACCGGCGGTATCGTAGCCATGATCGGAGGCCGGGATTACGAGACCAAGGGCCGCAACCGCGCTCTGGATCTCCGGCAGCCGGGATCCTCGTTCAAGCCGATCATCAGCTATGCGCCGGCGCTCGAGAGCGGCAAGTTCGGTCCGAACTCGATGCTTAAGGACGAGAAGCAGTCGTACAACGGCTATTCGCCTCGAAACTACGACAACAAGTACCGCGGCGAGGTATCGATGCGAGAGGCTATCAAACTGTCGATCAACCAGCCTGCCGTATGGCTGCTGAACGAGATCGGCCTCAAGCGGGCGAAGCAGTTCGCCGAAGGACTGGGCATCCAGTTTACCGACGAGGACAACAACCTGGCGATCGCCCTCGGAGGGATGAACCGCGGCGTGTCGCCGCTCCAGATGGCGCAGGCCTATGGCGCCTTCGCCAACGGCGGCGTCATGATGAAGTCTCATGCGATCACCAAGATCGTGAACGCCTCGGGCGGCACCGTGGCGGCCTTTAAGGAAGACAAGGGCAAGCGCGTCATGAGCGAGAAGACAGCCTACTACATGACCGAACTGATGAAGAGCGTCATCGAGCCGGGCGGCACGGGCTTCAGCGCGGCGATGAACCGCCCGGTAGCGGGCAAGACCGGCTCCACGCAGGAGGTCATGAAAGGACTTGAGCAGTACTACCGCGATCTCTGGTTCGCCGGGTATACGCCGGAATGGACGGGCGCGATCTGGATGGGCTTCGACAAGCCGGATCCGAAGCACTACGTCACGCTCAAGAGCGGGGCACCCGCCGCCTTGTTCAAGGAAATCATGACCAAGGGACTTGCGAAGGTGCCTGCGAAGGTATTCCCTAAGCCGGCGGGCATCGAGGAACCGAAGAAGGTAGTGGAACAGATCCAGCCGGTCAACGACCTGAACGGCGAATACCAGGAAGGCAGCCGCTCGATCAAGCTGACCTGGTCGGCGGTGGAAGGAAGCGACGTGCTGTACAAAGTGTTCCGGAAAGGCTCCAAAGAAATGTCGTTCAGCCCGCTGACCGAGCTGACCGGCACGACCGTGAACGATATCGCCATCGAGCCAGGCGATACCTACGAATATTACGTGGAATCATACTCGCCGAGCCTTGACCAATCCGGCGGCAAGTCGAACGCCGTCAAGGTAACGGTATCGCTGGGTGCTGCGACGCCGACACCGACTCCGTCCGGCCTCGTGGAGCCGAGCGGATCGCCGGGGGCAACGGACGGGCGACCGGTTCCGTCTAGCTCCATCCGGCCGACACCTACGCCAGGCGAAGGCAGCGCCCGTCCGGGCGGGCCCTCGCCGTCGGGCGGCAGTCAGACGGAACGTCCCGGCCAGTCTACACCGTCTCCAACCCCTACGGCCCCTCCCGCTTCAGGTGAGCCTGCAGCGGGGGGCGAGGGAGCTAATCGTCCTCGGGGCTTGTAGAACGCCAGCTTCATAGACAAATCTGCCATCCGGCTGTCATTGGACAGCCGGATGGTTTTTGTTGTCTATGGCACCGTCCAGCGCCGCAGGACGCTCCTCGTTGAGAGGCAGAAAGACGCTATGGTATAATGGCGCTATCACATTTCATCAGAATAGGAGTAACCATCGAATGAAGAGTCGCACCAGCCTTCCCGCCATCCGTTCCCTCCTGCTGGTCGGAGCGGCATCCCTGCTCATCAGCGCATGCGGCAACGGCAGCTCCGGGAACCAGGCGGCATCGTCGTCGCCGTCCTCCTCTCCCCAGCCGACGAGCTCGTCCGCGGCCAGCCCAAGCGCTTCTCCCGCCGGACAAGCCAAGAGCTGGAGCAAGCCGCCGGAGATGCAGATTGACGTCAACAAGTCCTATACGGCAGAGGTCCAGACGAATAAGGGCTCGTTCAAAATCGAGCTATTCGCCAAGCAGGCGCCCAAGACGGTCAACAATTTCGTCTTTCTGAGCAAACAGGGCTTCTTCGAGAACATTACGTTTCACCGGATCATCGATACGTTCATGGTCCAGACCGGCGATCCGACCGGGACCGGCATGGGCGGCCCCGGCTACAAGTTCGAGGACGAGCTGAATACCGGCTTCAGCTATGAGCCTGGGATCGTGGCGATGGCCAATTCCGGCAAGAACACGAACGGCAGCCAGTTCTTCATCTGCACAGGGGAGGACAGCAAGAGTCTGAACCAGAGACCGAATTATTCGATTTTCGGCAAAGTGGTGGAGGGAATGGACACCGTCACCAAGATCGCCCAGACACCGGTTAAGATTAACCCGCAGAGCAACGATAGAAGTCCGAGCATGCCGACCGAGAAGGTGGTTATCCAGAAGGTGACCATTGTCGAGAAATAAGCTTCGGCAGCCGAGCGGCACCGGGAGAAGCGGCAGAGTGGTCAGACGCTCTGCCGCTTTCCTTTCCCGGATTGTACGCAACGGCTGATCTTGCGAGAATGGGGGGAGGAAAACCGATGGCTTCCTCAAAAGCATGCTTGCTGCTGCACGGCTTTACAGGGGGGCCGTACGAAGTACAGCCGCTGGCGAAAGAACTCATGCTGCACGGCTACGCCGTCCGGACGCCCCGGCTGCCTGGCCATGATGAACGGCTCGTTGGCCTCCGAACCGTGCATCGGCGCGAGTGGCTGGATGCCGTCATGAAGGAGGGGCGGCGGCTGGAGCAGCAGTACGGGACATTCGACCTGGTCGGCTTCAGCATGGGCGGGCTGCTGGCCGCCTACGCCGCGAACCGGCTGCGAGTGAGGCGGCTCGTGCTGCTCGGCACGCCGATCGTCTACGTCAGCCCAACGCGTTTCGTCCGGGCGGCCGTCGAGCGGTGGAGAGGAGCCTCGTTCAGCAAGCTGCCCGTCAAGGAGCGGACGCCTGCGCATGCGGTCGTCCAATTCCTCCGGCTGGCCAAGGAGCTTCGTCCCCAACTTTCACGTATCCGGCAGCCGGTGCTGGTGGTGCAAGGCAAGACCGACCCCATCGTGCACCCGATCAGCGGACGGCTGCTTTATCATTGGCTGCCGGGCGACAAGGAGCTTCTCTATCTCCCTCGCTCCGGCCACCTGCTCTGCCTGGATCAGGAAGCGGAGCTTCTGTTCCACCAGGTGAAGGTTTTTTTGGACCAGCCCGAAGGGGACGGAGTTGGTTCTACTCAGTCCGTGCCGCCGGAGTTTGAAGCAGCGGAGAAGGAGGAATCAGCAAGGGGATGTTGGGAGGAACGGGCAGAGGAAGACGGGGGAATTCTCTAGACCGGACCCGTAACCGGCCATGGCTCAAATGGACGATTCGTGTGATGCTGGGTCTAGCGGTCTTGGGCCTCATCTGGACGGCGTATGTGCAGTGGAGGATCTTCCGGGCCGAGAGCGTGAAGGAATGGACGGCCGCCGACGCCGCTATCGTGCTGGGGGCCGCTCTATGGAACGATTGGCCGAGTCCCGGTCTGCAGGAGCGTTTGGACGGGGGAGTCCGGCTGTACAAGCAGGGGCTGGTGAAGGCAATCATCGTCAGTGGTGGTCTAGATACGAACGGTGCGACCGTATCCGAAGCGGAAGGAATGAAGCGCTATCTGTTGCAGCAGGGGATACCGGAGGAAGCGGTAGTTCCGGAGGATCAAGCCCGCAATACGCTGCAGAACGTCGCGTTCAGCCGACGCTTGATGGAGGAGAGAGGCTGGATCCGCGCCATTGTGGTCACCCATACTTATCATGGTGCCCGGGCGTTGGAGATGGCCCGGGCGGCGGGACTTGCGGACGTACAGCTGTACCCGGTCGATTCCCGGGTCATGAATATGTATTGGCACCGTGCACGGGAGACCCTCGCCTACACCAAATGGACGGCCCAGAGGCTGCGCCTCCCGGCAGACGTAAGGGCGGATCGTGCAAGCATGCCCTGATTCGCTAGGGCAGGCTGCGGTAGTGATAGCGGTAGAGCTCGCGGTATCCGGCTTTGCTATACAGGCGGACAGCGGGCTCGTTGTCGGCAACGACCTGCAGGTACAGGCGCTCGGCGCCCTGCCCGAGGCTCCAACGGATCAGCTCCGAGACGATCCGGCTGCCGACTCCCTGCCGCCGGACCGATTCGTCTGCGGCTATGTTCACGAAGCCGGCCCAGCCGTTCTCGACAACCGCTGTGCCGACGCCTACGGGAACGCCGTCTCTTTTGAGCTCCAGGAAGCATTTTGCCGGGCCGATGGCTCCGAAGATGACTTCATAGACGTCCCGATGTTCATAAGGATGACCAAAGGCAAGGAAGGACTCCATCCAGGCAGGCGTCGGTTCGGTATGGATCAAGGCTTCCCAGCCCCCTGGATCCTCAGGCAGCCGGTCGAGTGCTTGACGAGGATCGCCCGTCATCACGACCGTTTCGGCCTCCCGAAGGAACCCGCGGCTCTCCAGGAAGCGATCGACATAAGGGGGAGTGGCCGGGCTGATATGGAACCGGACAGGCAGGCTGCGCTCGTTGTAGAATCGGCAGGCCTCCGCGTACCAATCTTTCGACTCGGGAGGAAGCCCTGCGGTCAGTACACTGTTGGCTCGTTTGGTGACGCCCTTGGAGGCGCGGTGAAGCCATCGTCCGTACGGCTGCACCTCGGCAGCCGGCCACGTGTTGGCGGCCAGCCGCTCGAGTTCGGCTATGAGTACTGCCGATACCGGGTTACTTGTCATTTGCTTTTGCCTCCTCGTTAATAGAAAGGATTTTATAAATATACATTCGAATGCATTAATATACAATGCCTCCCGGGGATTGTTTTTTTTGTAGCACAAAATCTGGGCTCCTGCGTATACTGTTACACTTAAACGTATGAGGTGATCCGCCATGAGTGGGCGTCAATCGGCAACCGTAACACGCATAGGTGCAAGCCATCCCGGTCAGATTCACATCGTACTGGGCCAACAGGACAACAAGAAGACGGTCCCGGAAACGGATTTGACCCGTATGAACCGGCCGGGCTCCCGGCCGTTCTCGGATGTGCTCAAGGAACTTGACCGGATGATCGGGCTCGAAAACGTAAAAGAGCTGATTTACGAAATTTATGCGCTTCTCATGATTAAACAGTACCGGGCAGACGCCGGCTTGCAGCACGATGCCCACGTCTACCATATGGTGTTCAAGGGGAATCCTGGCACCGGCAAGACGACCGTGGCACGGATCGTGGCTAAGCTGCTGTTCGAGATGGGCATTCTGTCCAAAGGCCATCTCATCGAATGCGACCGGGCGGAGCTTGTGGGAGAATATATCGGCCATACGGCGCAGAAAACAAAGGATCTTGTGAAACGGGCCATGGGAGGCGTGCTGTTCATCGACGAAGCCTATAGCCTTGCCCGCGGAGGAGAAAAGGATTTCGGCAAAGAGGCTATCGATACGTTGGTCAAAGCCAGCGATTGGCTTTCGGGAGAGACAAGGGTCCAGGCAGGAGAGACGCAGCGGAAAGGGCAGCCCGCAGGCGGCTGGGACGAGCCGGAAGCAGGCTCTCTATGGCTCCAAGTGTCAGGAGTACGTTCAGTGGAGGCCAGTCGCTTTGCTGAGCATAGAAATCGCCTACCCGGATCGGACAAGCCTGCGCGGAGGCAGGACGAAAGCCGTTCCCGCAGAGGCAGAAGGCAGATGGGTATAATGTCCAGCTCCAACGCATATAGTAAGTAGGTACGGGGCACCTGATTGCCGCGCATCCGAACATGTACAGGCGGCTGCATAGCCAGAAGGAGGGAGACTATGTACAATCGCAAGCCGGTGGAAGTTCCGGAGGAGGCCGATACGTCCGTCTGGGCCTGCACGAACGAAGGCTGCAATGGTTGGATGAGGGCGGATTTTTCATTCGTGGAAGAGCCGGAATGCCCGTTGTGCCGCTCCGCTATGTCGATGGAGGTCAGACAGCTCCCCATCGTTGTCAACTTATCCAGAAGGCCGGTTCTGCAATCGTGAGGACTCCGGCTTCGCGCGGCCGTTAGGCACGCAAAAGAAGGCTGACCGCTTGGGCGGTCGGCCTTTTTCTATCCCTCGCTCCAGCCGCCGGCTGTCCGGAATAGGACAGTCCCGGCTGTCCATATACATGGTGCTGAGGTGATGGCCATGAAGTCAGGAACAGCGAGCAGTCGTTCGTTCACGGTGCTGGATATGGGGGCCGCGGACGGATTAAGGAGGCGTGAGGCGGCCTCTCGCGTGCGGAACCTGCTAGACGGCGTGCGCAGTCGCGGGAAGACGAATGCCGGCGGGATTGGCTGCGGCGCTTCCCAGGGGGAGGGAGGCTATACCGAGCCGGCCGCTCCCAAAGCCGTAGAGGAATGGAATGCTGCAAGCCCGAAATCGAGGAATGGGCGATGATCGGATGGGCGGCTTTCATTGTGTTTCCTATCGGGTATGTTTACAATAGTGGGTATCGAAGAAGTCCCTCCCGCGGAAGGAGGCGATCGACTTGACGGCATGCGTCACGGCGTACCTCTATCTCCGCGTCTCCACGGAGGAACAGGCCGAGAAGGGCTACAGCCTGGAGGCCCAGTTCTCCGACTGCTGGCGCAAGGCGATGGAGCTGGGCTGCCGGCCTGAGGACGTCACCGCGATCCGAGACGAAGCGTCGGGCGCTTCGCTGGATCGGCCTGGGCTCGCCCGGCTGCGCGACGAGGTGGCGGCCGAAAAGCCCGGGTTCGTCATCGTGTACGATCCCGATCGTCTCGCCCGCAAGCTGAGCCATCAGCTGCTGCTCACCGACGAGCTGCTTCGCCACGGCGTCCAGCTGGAATTCGTCAACTTCGAATGGAAGAATACGGCGGAGGGGCGGCTGTTCTACCAGCTTCGCGGCATGTTCGCCGAATTCGAACGGGAGAAGATCCGGGAGCGGACGATGCGGGGCCGGTACACGAAGACCAAGCAATACGGCAAGCTGAACGGGGATCCGCGCTTGTACGGATACCGGTTCGATACGGAGCACGACCGCATCGTGCCTGAGCCCGTAGAGGGGCAGACCGTTCGGCTCATGTTCCAGCTCGCGGCGGACGGGTGGAGCGGAGAGCGGATCGCCCGGGAGCTTCAGGCGAAGGGGATTCCTGCGCCGCGCGGATCCTCCTGGTATGGGGCGACCGTTACGCGGATTTTGCGCAACGACAGCTACCTCGGCACGTACCGGGCGTATAAGGTTGATTATCACCAAGGCTTCCGCAGGCGGAGGCCGCCGGAGGAGCAGATTCCGCTGCCCATCGAGCCTCTGGTTGGCCAGGAGCTCTACGAGCAGGCGCAGCGAACGCTCGACCGGAACCGGACCCGCACCGGGAGACCTGCCGCCCGGTCTTATCTGCTGGCGGGCCTCGGCGTTTGTGCCTGCGGACAGCCCATGCGCGCGGGAAGCCAGGGAGGGAGCAAGCGGTACGGCTATTATTCCTGCCCGGACCGCGAAGACTGCGCGAGCCGGTACTGGAACAGCGACGCCGTCGATGAAGCGGTATGGCCGTCCGTCCGTGCGTTCGCGGCCCGCCTGCTTGCCGAATCCCGCGACGGTTGGGGAATGGCGGCAAATGAGGAAGCAGGAGACGGAATGCCGGGCGTGCAGTCGGCCTGGTGGATGCGACAGCGAGAGGAGCTAGCAGCCAAACGGGCACGGCTCGTCGAGCTCTTCGTGGACGGACGGCTCGCCAAGGAGCCGTTCGATCGCAAGCTGGAGGAGCTGGAAGCCGATCTGAACAGGCTGCGCAGCCGGCTCGCGCAGGCCACCGCCGGGGAGCCGGAGACCGCGCGGGAGGAGCTTCCTTCCGACGAAGAGGGGCTGCTGGACCGGTTGGACGCAGCGGAGCGTCGAGAGCTCGCCCGCTTATTGCTGAGAGAGGCCCGCTTTGGGCCGGGGCGCCGGCTGCTGCTCATCTGGAACGTACGGGACGAGGCCGGAAAGCCATACGATAGCCAAGGCGATGGAAGACCATAAAAACCAGTTCATTCTCATCCTTGCCGGGTACCTGGACGAAATGGAGGAGTTTCTCCGCATCAACCCCGGCATGCCTTCCCGTTTTCCGATTCAGGTGGAATTTCCGGATTATACGGTCGACCAGCTAATGCAGATCGCCAATCTGATGATCAAGGAACGGGAGTATGTGTTTCACCCGCAGACCGAGCTTAAGCTTCGCCAATATATCAATCACGAACAAATGAACGGGGAGGAGCTGTTCAGCAACGCCCGTCTTGTCCGTAATCTGATCGAACGCGCCATGAGGCATCAGGCCGTAAGGCTGCTGGAACAGGAGCAGCCACCGAGCCGGCAGGAGCTGATGACGCTCAAGCCGTGTGACCTCAGAACCGACAAGAAGCGTTAAGAAGAACAGCTGTCCCCCTGTTCTCCAGAGGAGGCCTTTTATGAAACAATCGACGCATGAAGTAGCTGCGCAAGCCATCGACAGGGCCATCTTGGTCAGTCTTCAGACGCAGGAGGACAAGAGACGGGAAAAGCTGGTCGAGTACTCGATGCAGGAGCTTGTCAGCCTAGCCGAGACAGCCGGCGTGGAAGTGCTCGGCACGTTGTCGCAAAACCGCGAGAGTGTAGATACCAAGTGGTACATCGGCAAGGGCAAGGTAGAAGAGCTGAAGGCCATTATGGCGGAGCTGAACGCCAATACCGCTATATTTGACCAGGAGCTGTCGGGAGCGCAGGTACGGAATTTGGAGGAAGTGCTGGACGCCAAAATTATCGACCGGACCCAGCTCATTCTCGACATTTTTGCCCAGCGGGCCAAAACGAGAGAGGGAATTCTGCAGGTTGAGCTTGCGCAGCTCAGCTATCTGCTGCCCCGTCTGTCGGGCCACGGCAAGAACTTGTCTCGTCTCGGCGGCGGCATTGGTACGCGGGGGCCGGGCGAAAGCAAGCTGGAGACCGACCGCCGTCATATCCGCGGCCGGATCGGCGAGCTCAAGCGGCAGCTGCAGGAGGTCGTCAAACATCGCAAGCTGTACCGGGAGCGCCGCAAGAAGACAGGTGCTTTCCAAGTGGCGCTTGTCGGGTATACGAATGCCGGCAAGTCGACACTGCTGCGTCAGCTGACCCAGGCGGACGTCTATGTGGAGAATCAGCTGTTCGCCACGCTCGACCCGACGTCCCGCAATCTGGAGCTGCCCGGCGGCAAGGAAATTGTGCTGACCGACACCGTAGGCTTCATCCAGCATCTGCCCCATGATCTGGTCGCCGCCTTCCGGGCGACGCTCGAGGAAGTGAATGAGGCGGACTTGATCCTTCACGTCGTCGATGCCTCCTCGCCGATGCGCCACGAGCAGATGGACGTCGTCGCCGAGGTGTTGGAGGAGCTGGGCGCCCACGGCAAGGATCAGATTACGCTATTCAACAAGATGGATCTGTGCCCGCCGGAGGAAAGCGAGCTGCTGACGGCACCCGGTCCGTTCTTGAAGCTGTCTGCATATCGCGACGACGATTTGGAACGTCTCAAGCTGGAGATCCAGGAGCATCAAAGCGGTGCATCGGTAACGTATCGGATTCCTGCCGACCGAGGGGATCTCGTGGCGCTGGCCTATCGGATGGGCGAGGTGGAGGATAGCGAAGTGGAGGAAGACACGATGGTGCTGCGGGTGCGCGTCGATCGGGATGCGTACAGCAAGACCGGCCACCAATTGAAAGCTTATGAACAGACCGGCGAAGGTTCCGGTTCGACAACAGAGGGAGAGTAGACACCGCATGGATGCAGCAGGAAAGATCCGGGAGATGATCGCATCTGCCGAGAGAGTAATCGAAGAGAAGAAACGGGAAAGGGAAGCGATAGTCGACGAGAATCAATGGAAGGTAATCCGGGCGTTTCAGCGTCACCGGGTGAGCGATTACCATTTTGCCTCTTCCACCGGATACGGCTACAACGACCGGGGAAGAGAGGTGCTGGACGAGGTTTATGCCGACGTCTTCGGTGCGGAGGCGGGCCTCGTCCGTCCTCATTTTGTCTCGGGCACGCATACGATCGGGATTGCCTTGTTCGGTTTGCTGCGTCCCGGCGATCATTTGCTGTACATAACCGGCCGTCCCTACGATACGCTGCATAAGGTGATCGGCAAGCCGGGGGACGGAACCGGCTCGCTTCAGGACTGGGGCATCGAGTACAGTGAGGCGGACCTGCGCCCGGACGGTTCACCCGACTGGGACGGGATCCGACAGGCGATGAAGCCGAATACGCGGGTCATCGGCATCCAGCGCTCGCGCGGCTATGACTGGCGCCCGTCGTTCACCATTCGGCAGATCGAGGAGATGGTAACGTTCGTCAAGTCGCTTCGTCCGGACGTGCTCGTCTTCGTAGACAATTGCTACGGCGAATTTACGGAGCTGAAGGAGCCTACGGAAGTGGGCGTCGATCTGATGGCCGGCTCGCTGATCAAAAACCCAGGCGGCGGTCTCGCAGCCTCCGGTGGGTATATCGTCGGGACGAAGGCTTGTGTGGAGCAAGCCGCGTTCCGCTTGACGGCTCCGGGAATCGGCGCCGAGGTGGGAGCGATGCTGGGCACGACCAGGAGCCTGTACCAAGGATTGTTCCTTGCCCCTCATCTTGTCGGACAAGCTTTGCTCGGCGCGATGCTGGCATCCGCCGTGTTCGAGCAGCTTGGCTTTCAGACAAGCCCTGCCTGGAACGCCGAGCGGACGGACCTAATCCAAGCGATCCGGTTCACGGAAGCCGATCATCTCGTGGCGTTCGTCCAAGGAATCCAAAAGGCTTCGGCCGTCGATGCGCATGTCGTGCCCGAGCCGTGGGACATGCCCGGCTATGAACACCCGGTCATTATGGCCGCCGGTACGTTCATCCAAGGGGGAAGCCTCGAGCTGTCGGCCGACGCTCCCATCCGGGAGCCGTATATTGCGTACATGCAGGGTGGCTTGACGTACTCCCACGTCAAGCTGGGGATACTCCATGCGTTGGACGAGCTGAGAAGTCGAGGGTTCTTGTCATAATACCTAACATGAATATGCGATTTTCTGTCCTTTTTGTAAGAATATCTTACATTTTTCTTGGAATAACTTGACGTCGCTTGTTGTTATAGCTACAATTAATGAGACAACACTCACAGGAGTGATAACGATGAGCGATGATATCCGCAGGAATATGGCTTTGTTTCCGATAGGGATCGTGATGAAGCTTACAGACCTCTCGGCTCGCCAGATTCGCTACTATGAGCAGCACGAATTGGTGAAGCCGGCGAGAACGGACGGCAACCAGCGTCTCTATTCGTTCATTGATGTTCAGCGTCTGCTGGAAATCAAAGAACTGATCGAGAAAGGCGTCAATATCGCCGGCATCAAGCAGGTCCTTCTTCCGGTGGGCAACGACGAGGCGGAACAGACCGTCATCAACGAACAGTCGGTTGCCAAGCGGAAGGAGCTGACCGACCATCAGCTGCACAAGATGCTGAAGCAGCAGCTGCTGGGCGCACAGCGTCCAGGTCAGGTGTCTTTGATTCAGGGGGAGCTTTCGAGATTCTACACTAGATAATCATTGGGAGGAAACCAGGACATGTCTTACACGAAGGAAGATATTCTGCGCATTGCCAAGGAAGAGAATGTACGCTTTATCCGTCTTCAGTTTACGGACCTGCTCGGCACGATCAAGAACGTCGAGATCCCGGTAAGCCAGCTGGAGAAGGCGCTTGACAACAAGATGATGTTCGACGGATCTTCGATCGAGGGGTATGTCCGGATCGAGGAATCCGATATGTATCTATATCCTGATCTCAACACGTGGGTTATCTTCCCATGGGTAACCGAGGATCGCGTAGCTCGTCTGATTTGCGATATCTACCTGCCGGACGGCAACCCGTTCCCAGGCGACCCGCGCGGCATCTTGAAGCGTGCGCTGAAGGAAGCCGAGGAGATGGGCTATACGGCCATGAACGTAGGGCCTGAGCCGGAATTCTTCCTGTTTAAGACCGACGAGAAGGGCAATCCGACCCTCGAGCTGAACGACCAAGGTGGCTATTTCGACCTGGCGCCTACCGATCTTGGCGAGAACTGCCGCCGCGAGATCGTGCTGACGCTGGAGGAGATGGGCTTTGAAATTGAAGCGTCCCATCACGAGGTCGCTCCTGGCCAGCACGAGATCGATTTCAAATATGCCGACGCCGTCAAGGCGGCCGACCAAATCCAGACGTTCAAGCTTGTCGTCAAGACGGTGGCTCGCCAGCACGGCCTTCATGCCACCTTCATGCCGAAGCCGCTGTTTGGCGTGAACGGATCGGGGATGCACTGTCACCAGTCGCTCTTCCGCGGGAATGTCAACGCGTTCTACGACGAATCGGACAGCCTAGGCCTGAGCGAGGAAGCGCGTCAATATATGGCAGGTATCCTGCACCACGCTCGTGCTTTCGCCGCGATTACCAACCCGACCGTGAACTCTTACAAGCGTCTTGTTCCGGGCTATGAAGCACCTTGCTATGTCGCATGGTCCGCAAGCAACCGCAGCCCGATGATCCGGATCCCCGCATCCCGCGGTCTCAGCACTCGCGTAGAAGTGCGTAACCCGGACCCGGCGGCTAACCCTTACTTGGCTCTGGCCGTTATGCTGAAGGCCGGCCTGGACGGCATCAAGACCAAGAGAGAGCTGCCTGCCCCGACGGATCGCAATATCTACATCATGACAGAAGAAGAACGCGTAGACGAGGGGATTCCGAGTCTGCCTGCCGATCTGAAGGAAGCGCTGAACGAGCTGATCAGCAACGATGTTGTTTGCGAAGCGCTCGGCGAGCATGCGCTGTCCCACTTCTGCGAGCTGAAAGAGATCGAGTGGGATATGTTCCGCACGCAGGTTCACGCGTGGGAACGTGACCAGTACATGACGCTGTACTAATAGAGTACCCGATAGAGAATAGGTGAGAGAACCCGGCAGATGGCTGCCGGGTTCCTTGCTGTGCATTTATAGTTGCCAGGTTCTTCGTTGCGCTCTTACGACTGCCGCCGAGTATCCATTGACCGGCATCATACAAAAAACCGGCAGCCGTTGGGGGAACGGCTGCCGGTTGAGTTTCGAAGAAAACCTGCTGTTAGTGGATGTCGCGGAACAGGCCGATGACCTTGCCAAGAATGGTCACATTCTTGAGGCGAATGGGCTCCATCGTCGGATTCTCCGGCTGCAGCCGGATATGGTCCTTCTCCTTGTAGAAGGTTTTCACCGTCGCCTCGTCGTCTTCCGTCATTGCGACAACGATATCGCCGTTCATAGCGGTAGGCTGCTGACGAACGATGACGAAGTCTCCGTTATGGATGCCTGCATCGATCATACTCTCGCCCATAACGCTCAGCATGAAGACGTTATGATCACCAACAAAGTGGCTGGGGAGCGGGAAATAGTCTTCAATATTTTCCGTGGCGGTGATCGGCTCACCCGCCGTAACCTTCCCGATCAAGGGAATACGGGTGATGGAGAGGGGCAGCATGCTGACGGATTCGTCGCCGTCCGTAATTTCGATGGCTCTAGGCTTCGTCGGATCGCGGCGGATCAATCCCTTCTTCTCAAGCCTTTCCAGATGGCCGTGTACAGTGGAACTGGACGCAAGTCCAACCGCTTCGCCGATCTCACGGACGGAAGGCGGGTAACCCTTTTCGCGAACCTCCGTCTTGATGAATTCCAAAATCGCGTGCTGGCGACTTGATAATTTGCTGCTCACAATGATCACTCCAATTATGGAAATAATTAAACAAAGTATACCATAGAACCGGAGTTCGTACAAACATTAGTTCGAGTAGCTAGCGAACAAAAACCAAACATTCGTTCCCAAAATGCATTGACACAAACATTCGTTCGTGTTAATCTGCAAACAGAACAAATGTTTGGAGGTCGACCATATGTATATCGGTGTTCGTGTAGAGGATAACAAGCGGCAGAAACGCGCAGTTGCGCGCCTTCTCTTTCTTATTCTGGTGGCAAGCCTTCTCGTCTCCTGCAGTTCCCTGATCAAGGCTTATGCAGGGAGTGGAGAGGAAGGAGCGGTTTCGGCAGCCTCGGTACGGACGGTCGATGTGCTTCCGGGAGATACGCTCTGGTCCATTGCGGGTGAATATGCGCCGGACAAGACGAACCTCCAGCCTTATATAAGCAAGATGAAGAAGCTGAACGGGCTAAAGAGCTCGAGTATTCAGATTGGGCAGACACTGCTTCTCCCTTAAAAGGGGAATTCCCGGCCCTTCCGAGAATCCCCTCGTCAAAAGCTTAGAAGCCTGCATCGGCAGCTTCTCGATATCCAGTCGGCAGAGACCGAGTTAGACTCGATCGGCCATCTGACCCCCCTGCCGCTCCGTCTCATCCTGCCGGATTGGAATGTGAGCCTGCTCGGCCAGCTTGATGTAAGCTTCCGCGTCATGCTCGGGCTTGTAACCAATCAGCTCTTCCAAGTATTCGATGTCGTAATAATTGTGGCGATTCCCGGAGGTACCGTACAAGGTGAGGAAGCGGTGGCTGCCGTCTGCTTCTATACACTTGCGGACCAGCTGCAGCATATCCGCATGACTAATCCATAGATGAGATTTACGTTCGGAATCCGGAACATCCTTCGCGTTATAATTGCCGATTCGAATATTAATGGACGAGATGCCGTATTTATCGGAATACAATCTGCCCATTATCTCAATATAACCTTTCATTAATCCGTATAGACTGTCGGGACGATAAGGTGACTCAGGCGTTACCTTATCTCCAATCTCATAATACCCGGTGGCATGGTTCGAGCTTGCGAACACGACACGACGAACCTGATGGATTCTCGCCGCTTCGTACAGGTGATAGGCACCCTTCAGATCGATGGGAACGATCGCTCCCAGGAAGTCGGTCTGATTTTTGTTGACGGCGAAATGAAGGATCGTGTCGACTCCCTTGGTCAGTTGCAGCACTTGTTCGTAGTCCGTCATATCCATTTGTTGAATGTTCTTCTCGGGATCCCCCCGCAAGCCCGTTGCGATGACTTCATATTCTCCCGATTGGCGTAACCCTTCTGCCAAATGGCTGCCGATGAGCCCGTTGGCTCCGGTTATCAAAACCTTCTTCATTCTTCTCTCCTCCTAATCTTCCTTGTAGTCTTCTATCCGCTCGATTCCGTGATCGAATCGAAGTTATTCTGCTTTCTCTTATTTACCCGTTGCCTCCCGGTTTCATTCGTGGTCCGAGCGATCGCTTTGAGCTCTCGGGCTTCTTGACATTCCGCAGGGGGAATGGCAAAGTTAAGAACATCATCAAGTTACTGCGGGGGGGAGATAGCATGTCCATCGAGCAGACGGTCGAACGGATCAACGAGCTCGCGCGCAAGGCCAAGACGGTCGGCCTTACCGAAGAAGAAATCGAGGAACGCAACGTACTGCGCCGTCAATACATTGACGCGTTTAAACGTTCGCTCAAACATCAGCTCGATTCCATTAAGTACACCGACGAAGAGCCGCAATAAACTTCTTTAATAAGATTAAGGAAGAAGATTTGCCAGAGACAAAGGGGGAACGTCCATGTCCCGCAGATGGGAACGGATGATCGAGAAGAACCAGAAGACATTAAGCAAGCAGAAAGGCAAGCAGGGGACGGGCGCTTCCTTCAAAACAGGTCAGCAAGTCGTTTACAAAGGCAGACACTGGGTATTCCCGTCTGTCTTAGTCGCGTTGGCCTTTTTTTATTTCTTCGTCTTTTCGGGAGTGGCCGAGACGGATTGGACTTATAAGGTTACGCCGATTCTGTATCTCATTTTGGCCATCCTCATTTTTCTGATCCGGAGGCCTACGCTGACCATCGGCAAGTCGCATCTGTCGTCGGCCCGTTTTACAGGGGAGAAGCGGATGGAGGCTTCCGATGTGGAGGCGATTCATTTCATGAAAAGCTATGTCATCATTCAATCCAACAAAAAACGCAACCGCTGGGTGTTTTCGCGGCTCCTTCACCGGATGCCAATCCCTGAAATGACGGACAAGCTGAAGGAATTCGCGAACCAGAACGGCATTCGCACCGAATAAGAGAAGAGAACATTTATCATACATGAAGGGGAACGATGAGCGTGGCGGTCAAGGCAGTACTATTTGATTTAGACGATACCCTGTTATGGGACGAGCGCAGCGTCAAGGAAGCGTTCGAGGCAACGTGCCGCTTTGCTGCGGAGAGCTACCCGGAGCTGAATGCCGAGAGGCTTGAGGAAAAGGTGAAAGCCGAGGCGCGTCAATTATATGAGAGCTACGAAACCTATCCGTTCACCAAAATGATCGGCATTAACCCGTTCGAGGCAATGTGGGGACGGTTTGCGGAAGGGGAAGCGCCTGAGTTCCGTAAGCTGAATGAGCTGGCACCCGGTTACCGCCGGGAAGCATGGACAAGAGGCCTCCAAGCGGCCGGAGTTGACGATGCCGAGATGGGAGCTCGTCTTGCAGAGCTGTTTCCCGAGGAGAGACGGGCACGCCCGCTCGTTTACGAAGAAACATTCGAGGTGCTGGAGGAACTGAAGAAGGACTACCGCCTGCTTCTGTTGACGAACGGTTCCCCTGATCTACAGCAGGAGAAGCTGGACGGCTTTCCCGAGCTTGCCGCCTATTTTGATCATATCGTGATCTCAGGCGTCTTTGGCAAGGGCAAGCCGGATGCCTCGATCTTCCGTTATTCCATGGAGCTGCTCGGCATTCAGCCCGATGAAGGTTTGATGGTCGGGGACAAGCTGACAACCGACATCCTGGGCTCCAACACCGTAGGAATGCGGAACGCCTGGATGAACCGGCATGGTCTTCCGCGTACCGATGAGATCGTACCGACCTTTGAAATCAAGAGCCTGCGCGAGCTGACTCCTCTTCTCAACATGCTGAACAGGTAGCCTCCAGGAGGCAGTTTCAAGCCCTGGACCTGGAGCTGCGGTATAACAAAAAGCCATCCTCCAGGGAGGATGGCTTTTTGGCATGTGTTTCCCGGGCGGAGAATCCGTTGGACGGAAAAGCCACTGACTGTCTAGATTGTTATTTGACGAACGACGAATCCTCGAACGGATGCGCGATCCAGCCTTCTTTCTCAATAAAGAGGCGGACGGCGACAATTTGCCGGTCATCCATCAGCGTAAAGAAATGCGGTTTGTGCTCCGGGACGGAGATGACATCGCCGGCTGTGAGCTCGACGTCAAAATAGCCGACATCGTCACTTCCCTTGATGATGAAAATGCCGTTGCCTGCTGTGATGGCGCGTACCTCGTCCTCGGTATGCGTATGAACCTGCTCGAATTTGACCAAAAGCTCCTCCAGATTGGGCGTAGCTTCGGAGAGGGCGATGATGTCCCAGGTCAGATAGCCGCGGCGCTTCGCCAGATCCTTAATTTCCTCTTCGAACGTGGACAGAATGGTCGCCTTGTCCTCATCGGACAAAGAAAATTGGTCGCGAAGCGATTCTGGCAGCTTGCCGGCATCCCAGTGCTCGTACAGAACCTCCTGCCGATCCAGAAAAGCCTTAACATTCTCTTCTCCCGTGATCCGTTCGTTCGTGTTTCGGATGCGAATTTGTGCCAAGTAAAACCCCTCCTGTATCGATAAGTCCAAAAACCTTATTCGTATTATATAAGATGCAGAAGGGAATGTCGATAAACTAGGCAAAATTAATCCAACTTAACGGATCGGAAAAACATATATATATTCGCTTCCCTAAATCCGAAAGATTTGCTAGACTAAAAGATAAAACATTCGACAAGCAATGGGCCCCTTTTCATGCCATGCGGGAAGGAAGACTGTCTATGAACAAGCTAACGATCCAAGAACAAATGAAAAAGAAAATTCTGATCATGGATGGAGCCATGGGCACGATGATTCAGCAGGAAAACCTCACGCCGGAAGACTTCGGCGGCGAGGACCTGGATGGCTGCAACGAGAATCTCGTGCTTACCCGGCCTGACGTGATTACCAAGATACATGAAGCCTACTTGGAAGCAGGGGCCGACCTGATCGAGACGAATACGTTCGGGGCGACCAGCGTCGTGCTGGCGGAGTACCAGCTTCAGGATAAGACGGTAGAGCTGAACCGGGAGGCCGCCCGTCTTGCTGTGGAAGCAGCAGCCAAGTATTCGACTCCCGAATGGCCGAGGTATGTGCTCGGTGCGCTCGGACCGACGACCAAAACGCTGTCGGTAACCGGCGGGGTAACGTTCGAGGAGCTCGTAGAGAGCTACTATGAGCAGGCCAAAGCGCTCGTGGAAGCTGGCGTAGACGCCCTTCTTCTGGAGACCTCTCAAGATACGCTGAACGTCAAAGCGGGCAGCATCGGCATCCGCCAGGCATTCGAGGCGGTAGGGAAGGAACTTCCTCTCATGATCTCGGGAACGATCGAGCCGATGGGGACGACGCTCGCCGGGCAGGCGATCGACGCCTTTTATCTGTCATTAGAGCATCTCCGTCCGATTTCGGTGGGACTAAACTGTGCGACGGGACCCGAGTTCATGAAGGACCATATCCGGACGCTATCCGATGTCGCAGAGTCGGCGATCAGCTGTTATCCGAACGCGGGTCTGCCGGACGAGAACGGCCATTACCATGAATCCCCCGACTCCCTGGCGAAGAAATTAGCCGGCTTTGCCGAGCAGGGCTGGCTCAATATCGCCGGCGGCTGCTGTGGAACGACGCCGGCCCATATCCGGGCTTTGGCCGAGACGCTCAAGGACTATGCTCCCCGTGGCGCTTACGGTACACATCCGCCAGCGGTAACCGGGATCGAGACCGTCTATATTGAGTCGGAGAACCGTCCCTATCTGGTGGGAGAGAGAACGAACGTGCTTGGCTCCCGCAAGTTCAAGCGTTTGATCGCCGAAGGCAAGTTTGAAGAGGCGTCTGAGGTCGCCCGCGCGCAGGTGAAGGGCGGGGCGCAGGTCATCGACGTCTGCCTGCAGGATCCCGACCGCGACGAGATGGAGGACATGGAGCGCTTCCTGCAGTTTGTCGTGAAGAAGGTCAAAGCACCGCTTATGTTGGATTCGACCGACGCCAAAGTAATCGAGCTGGGTCTGAAATATTCGCAAGGGAAAGCGATCATTAACTCCATTAACCTTGAGGATGGCGAGGAAAAATTCCAAAGAGTTGTCCCGCTCATTCACAAATACGGAGCCGCCGCCGTCGTCGGAACGATAGACGAAACCGGGCAAGCGATTACGCGGGAAAACAAGCTCAAGGTCGCTCAGCGCTCCCATGACCTGCTCGTCCATCAATACGGCATGAATCCGAAGGACATCATCTTCGACCCGCTCGTCTTCCCGGTCGGAACCGGAGACCAGCAGTACATCGGTTCCGCTCTGGAGACGATCGAGGGAATCCGGCTGATCAAGGAAGCAATGCCGGACTGCCAGACGATCCTGGGGCTGAGCAACGTCTCTTTCGGCCTGCCGCCGGCCGGTCGTGAGGTGCTGAACGCCGTATTCCTGTACCACTGCACCAAGGCGGGGCTTGACTATGCTATTGTCAACAGCCAGACGCTGCAGAGATACGCTTCCATTCCGGATGAAGAGAAGGAGCTGGCCGAGCGTCTCATTTTTGAGACGAATGACGAGACGCTTGCGGCTTTCGTCGCCTTTTTCCGGGAGAGGAAGGTAGAGAAGCAGGAGAAGAACACCGCGAATCTGACGCTGGAAGAGCGTCTTGCCTCCTATATCGTCGAGGGCAGCAAGGAAGGGCTCATTCCCGATCTCGAGATAGCGCTCAATACGTACTCGCCGCTTGAGGTCATCAACGGGCCGCTGATGGCGGGGATGGAAGAGGTCGGCCGTCTGTTCAACAATAACGAGCTGATCGTAGCCGAGGTGCTGCAGAGCGCAGAGGTCATGAAAGCATCCGTCGCGTTCCTCGAGCCGTTCATGGAGAAGACGGAATCGGCCGTCAAAGGCAAAATTATTCTCGCCACGGTAAAAGGGGATGTCCACGACATCGGCAAAAACCTCGTCGAGATTATTCTGTCGAACAACGGCTATCAAATCGTCAATCTGGGCATCAAGGTTCCGCCGGAGCAGCTGATCGAGGCCTTCCGCCGCGAGAAGCCGGACGCTATCGGACTCTCGGGCCTGCTCGTCAAATCGGCGCAGCAGATGGTCATTACCGCTCAGGATTTGAGAGCGGCGGGCATCGATGTTCCGATTCTCGTAGGCGGAGCTGCGTTGACGCGCAAGTTTACCAAGACGCGCATCATACCCGAATATGACGGCCTCGTTCTGTATGCCAAGGATGCAATGGATGGTCTGGATATCGCCAACAAGCTCAGCAATCCCGAGCAGAAGAGCAAGCTCATTCAGGAGCTTCGCGAGCTGAAGGAATCGTCCGTCCAGGAGACGGGACGGCGCTCCGACCGGGAGCTGCCGGTACCGTCGCGTGCCAGAAGCACGGCCATCTCGCAGGATGTGCCTGTTTATCTGCCGCCGGATCTTGAGCCGCATATTTTGCGGAATTACCCGATCGACCACCTCATTCCTTATATCAATCTGGAGATGCTGCTCGGCAAGCATCTTGGTGTCCGCGGTTCCGTCGCCAAGCTGCTGCAGGAGAAGGATCCGAAGACGACCGAGCTGAAAGAAGTGGTGGACGGCATCCTGGAGGAAGCGATCCGGGACGGCATCATCCGCGCTCAGGGCATGTACCGGTTCTTCCCGGCTCAGGCGGACGGCAACGACATTATTATTTATGACCCTAACGATGTCACCAAGGAGCTGAAACGATTCTCGTTCCCCCGCCAGGCAGTGGAGCCGGGACTGTGCCTGTCCGACTTCCTAAGGCCGGTGGACAGCGGCATTATGGACTATGTCGGCTTCCTGGTCGTAACCGCAGGGGAGGGCATTCGTGAACGTTCGACGGAATGGAGAGAGAAAGGCGATTATCTCCGTTCGCACGCCCTCCAATCGGCGGCTCTTGAGCTGGCCGAGGCGTTCGCGGAGCGGCTGCACCATATTATGCGCGACGTGTGGGGATTCCCGGACCCGGCGGATATGACGATGAAGCAGCGCCACGGCGCCCGCTACCAGGGAATTCGGGTATCCTTCGGTTACCCGGCCTGCCCAGATCTCGAGGATCAGCGCATCCTGTTCGATCTGATGAACCCGGAGACGATTGGCATCCAGTTGACCGAGGGCTGCATGATGGATCCGGAGGCGAGCGTGTCTGCTATGGTATTCGCCCATCCGCAGGCTCAGTATTTCAACGTGGAAAAAGTGTAGCAGATCGGAAGGTCTGGTTAAGAATAAGGTGCGGCGGACCGGCCGCTGCACTTTATTCTTTTTTTCTCTCTTTTCGTTTCTCGGGTCGATTATCCGCACCCGCTTTGGTTAACCCTTACAAGTAGAACGCTTGCCCGGAGGAAAGGAGTACGGCGATGGAACTGGTATTCTTGGGAACGGGGGCGGGCATGCCCTCGACAAAACGCAACGTCACGGCTTCTGCGCTTCAGCTGCTGGAAGAAAAAGAAGGCATCTGGTTGTTCGATTGCGGAGAAGGAACCCAGCAGCAAATCTTGAAATCTTCTCTGAAAATGAGTAAACTGAATAAGTTGTTTGTTACTCATCTTCATGGGGACCACATATATGGCATTCCCGGATTACTAACGAGCAGAGGGTACCAAGGAGGCGCCTCCCCCTTTCAGGTCATCGGCCCGAAAGGAATCGCCGCTTTTATCCGCAACGCGCTTGAAATAAGCGACGCTCATTTGGAATACGAACTGGACATCGTTGAAATAGAAGAAGAAACCGACCGACCGATTGTCGAAACCGATTCGTTCGTGGTCACCGCGAAGCGAGTGGAGCACCGGATTGAGAGCTTCGGCTACCGCATTCGCGAGAAGGACCGTCCAGGCACGCTGGACGCGGAGAAATTGAAACGGATCGGCGTGACGGGAGGTCCGCTCTTCGGTAAGCTCAAGCAGGGCCAGGAGGTTGTCATGCCGGACGGCCAAGTGTTGAAGGGCGAAGATTTTCTCGGTCCGGCGCAGCCCGGCCGCGTCGTCGTGATCGTAGGCGACACCCGCTATTGCCAGAGTGCCATCGAGCTGGCGCAGGGAGCGGATTTGCTGGTGCACGAAGCGACCTTTGCCCAGGAACGGGCGGAATCGGCGCAGCAATATTTTCATGCGACGACGATGGAGGCGGCCACCGTGGCGAAGAACGCGGGAGTCCGCACTTTGGTCATGACGCACCTCAGCCAGCGGTATCAGGATAATGTGGAGCCGCTACTGAAGGAGGCGCGAAGCGTGTTTGAACGCAGCTACATCGCCGAGGATTTTTGGAGCATTCATATCCCCAAACGATAGCGCCGGCAGGCGATAAATTTGCATACATACGGCGGGTGCGACTAAAAACCGACCTCCCCCCCGAATGCTATAGGTATGGAACTTTTTGTCGCCGTGTTTGTTAGACGATTGTCGACAAAATCCGGGAAAATTGGACTATTCAGCAATTGATTCGAATTGACGAAAGATAGGGTAACAATAACTAATCAATTTCCGTAATTTGGAGGAAGAATCCAATCCGGCACTAGGAATAGGGACCGGACCAGGAATAGCGAACGAGAGAGACAAATAAACGAAATTGGATAGGCATAAGAGAAAAGGGGGGATTCCCGGATGAGATGGATCGAAGTGGAGAACTCCGGCGCTTTGTCGGGCAGCGTCAAAATCCCGGGGGCGAAGAACAGCTCATTGGCGCTTGTGGCAGCAGCTTGCATGGCGGATGAACCGGTGGTTCTCCAGGGGATCCCGAATATCCTGGATATTCAGGTCATTCGCGGATTTGCGGGAGAGATCGGTATTCGGATGGACAGGGACGAAGACGGACAATGGACGGTAGATGCTAGAGAACTCGTATCTGCGGAACTGGACCGGGCAAAGACCTCGGCCTTCCGGTCCTCCTACTACTTCGTCGGTGCGCTGCTGGCGAGGACGGGCCGCGTCACGGTCGGCTACCCGGGTGGAGACAACTTCGTCTCACGTCCCATCGACCAGCACTTTAAGGTACTCAAGGCGCTGGGCGCCAAGGTCGAATGTTATGACGATCATTACGTTGTCACGGCGGCCAAGCTGAAAGGAAACATCATCTATTTTGATATGGTGACGTCGGGCGCGACGATGAACGCGATGATGGCCGCTGCGCTAGCCGAAGGAACGACGGTGCTGCGCAATGCGGCGCGCGATCCAGAAGTCGTCGATACCGCCAACCTGCTGATCCAGATGGGTGCCAAGATCTGGGGAGCGGGGACGGATACGATTCGCATTGAAGGCGTCAAGCATCTGAGCGGCTGTACGTATTCGGTTATTCCGGACCGTTTGATCGCCGGAGCGTTCCTGATGGCCGCAGGGGTAACTAGAGGAACCGTGACGGTGGACGACATCATTCCCGAGCATCTCGGTTCGTGCATCACCAAACTGAGAGAGGTCGGCCTCCAGCTTGAGGTGAAGGACAAATCCATCACCGCCTACGGGGATTCCCGGATTCGGGCTACGCGGCTGAGGACCGGCATGTATCCGTCCTTCGCGACGGACCTGCAGCAGCCGTTCACTAGCCTCATGCTGATGGCGGAGGGCCGCAGCATCGTAACGGACAAAGTCTACCCGTGGCGCTTCAATCATGTAGCACAGCTGAAGCGGATGGGCGCCCGCATCGAGGTGAAGCGGGGCTCGGCGTTCATTCAGGGAGGATTGCAGCTCCGCGGCGAGCATGTGCATGCCTCGGATGTTCGCGCCGGAACTTGCCTTATTATGGCCGGTCTCATGGCGGAGGGCACGACGATCATCTCGGGCGTCGAGCATATTGAACGCGGGAACGAGGACGTGATCGGCCTGTTCCGCGGCCTGGGAGCGAAGATCGGCTATCGGGACAGCGAGGCTCCGGTGACGGGAGCCGAGGCGGACATCCGCTTCGGGAGTTAATGGCCTATGCCGGTCGAACGGCTAAAGGGAAGAATCCAATTACGAAACGGGAGTCGCCGTTCCGATTTGGCAGATACCTAGGAGCTGTCGGATCGTCTTAAAGACTATAGCGAGGAGACGTCTTCTCTTACGGGAGAGGCGTCTCTTTTTGTGCAGCGCCTTACCGAGGTACGGGCGGCGAGCAGTCGCTCCGGGGTTCCGTTCCGGCAAGACGACCACCGTCATGCCGAGGTTGGGTGGGGAAGGCTTTAGGAAATAGAACTTTTCCCGGGAAAGCGCAGGAACCGACAGGAAATAGACAGAAAATTAGAAAGAATGCGACGCCTTTGTGAGTTCATTCGACAAGAGTAGGAACTGTTAGGGCGATTCGACACGAGAGATCCCGTTTTTCCCTTACAGTACGCCTTTAGAAGCGAATGGAGCGAGGAAAGCTGTTTGAACGTAGGGGCTTTTTAAATTGTGGTCGAACGTTTATACTAGGGGAACAATAGTTCTGGAATGGAAGGGTGCAACCCCCTATTCTAGCTGTACGAATAGAAGGAAACGAAGCAGGAGAACCAGTTATGAAAAAAAAGTCGCTTGCAGAGTTGATTCAAGACTTAAGAACGAATGCCAACGTTGTGAACTGGCATGAGATCGAACCGCAGGATGCGAGAACCAAGCCTATTCCCGAAAGCGTCGATGCCCGGATCCGGGAGGCGCTTATCAAACGGGGCATCACCGATATTTATACCCACCAGCACAGTGCGTACCAAGCCGTTCAAAAGGGCGAGAACATCGTAGCGGTTACCCCTACCGCCTCCGGCAAGACGCTCTGCTATAACCTTCCGGTTCTGCAGGCGATCGCGCAGGATGAAACCAGCCGTGCGCTGTACCTGTTTCCGACGAAGGCGCTCGCCCAGGACCAAAAGAGCGAGCTTAACGAAATCATAAAGGAAATGGGTACGGAAATTAAAAGCTACACGTACGACGGAGACACATCGCCAGCGATCCGGCAGCTCGTCCGGAAGGCCGGCCATATCGTGATCACCAATCCGGACATGCTTCACTCCGGCATTCTGCCGCATCATACCAAGTGGGTAAGCTTGTTCGAGAATTTGAAGTACATCGTCATTGACGAGCTCCATACCTATAGAGGTGTCTTTGGCAGCCATGTCGCCAACGTCATTCGCCGGCTGAAGCGGATCTGCCGGTTCTACGGGAGCAATCCAATCTTCATCTGTACCTCGGCGACCATCGCCAACCCCAAGGATTTGGCCGAGCAGCTGACAGGCGAGCCGATGCGGCTCATTGACGACAACGGGGCTCCGCGGGGAAGGAAGCATTTCGTCTTTTACAACCCGCCAGTCGTGAACGAGCCTCTGAATATCCGGAAGAGCGCAACGGTTGAAGTGAACAGCCTGGCCAAGGATTTTCTCAAAAACAACATACAGACAATCATTTTTGCCCGCAGCCGGGTAAGAGTCGAACTCATTCTCAGTCATATCCAGGAACTGGTCAAACACGAACTTGGTACGAAGTCCATCCGTGGCTACCGCGGAGGTTATTTGCCTCAGCAGCGCCGGGAAATCGAAAGAGGGCTCCGGGAAGGAGAGATTCTGGGCGTCGTCAGTACGAATGCGCTCGAACTGGGCGTGGACATAGGCCAGCTGCAGGTATGCGTGATGACCGGATATCCCGGAAGCGTAGCGAGCACCTGGCAGCAGGCGGGCAGAGCCGGACGGCGGCACGGGGAAGCTTTGATCCTGATGGTGGCCGGGTCCACGCCGATCGATCAATATATCGTCCAGAATCCGGAGTACTTCTTCGACCGGACACCGGAGGCAGCCCGGATTAATCCCGAGAATTTGATTATCCTCGTGGATCATTTGAAATGCGCGGTATACGAATTGCCGTTTCGGGAGATGGAAGCATTCGGGCCGCTGGATGTTACCGACATCATGGACTACCTGACAGAGGAACGGGTCGTACACAAAAATGCCGACACATTCTATTGGGCCAATCAATCGTTTCCGGCAAGCAATATCAGCCTGAGATCAGCTTCGCAGGACAACGTCGTCATTGTCGACCAGTCGAATGTCGCGAATGTGAAGATCATCGGAGAAATGGACAAATTCAGCGCCATGACGCTGCTGCACGACGAAGCCATTTACCTCCATGAAGGTGTGCAGTATCAAGTGGAAAAGCTTGACTGGGACCACAACAAAGCCTATGTTCGGGAAGTGGACGTCGAGTACTATACGGACGCGAACCTAGCGGTCCAATTAAAAGTACTCGAAATCGACAAAACACGAGAGCGAGAAAAAGGCACCTTGCAGTTCGGAGACGTGACCGTTACGGCCATGCCGACGATCTACAAAAAAATCAAGCTGTCCAGCTTCGAAAATATCGGCTCCGGGCCCATTCACATACCGGAAATCGAGCTGCATACGAGCGCTGCCTGGATCGAGCTAAAGCAGGTGGATCCCGACATTGGTACTAAGACGCTCGAAAACCTGCTGCTCGGCATCGCCAATGTGATGAAGCACATTGTGCCGGTCATGGTGATGTGCGATCGGAACGACATCCACGTTGTATCGCAAATCAAGGCGGCGCATACCCAGCTGCCGACAATTTTTATTTACGACCATTATCCGGGTGGAATCGGCCTGGCGGACGAAGTGTTCAGGCGGTTTGACGAAATGCGGGCCGCTGCCAAAAACCTGATTCAAAAGTGTCCATGCAAGGACGGCTGCCCCTCCTGTATAGGAACGGAGATGGAAGGAAGCCACTTGAAAGCCCGCAGCATCGAGCTGCTGGACCGGCTTTAGCCGATTCGCTACCTTAGAGCAGGTCTACAGGAAGCAGAGTTGTTTTCTTTTATTGTCGCTTCACGTATCATGAGCAACTATTGCTTAGCAAGGTTAAGGAAATGAGGGAATTTCGATGGTGTTGACTGTCCGTGAGAAGCCTCTGTCCGGTTCCGGTTCGGCCATGAGGGGAATGCCGTCATGAGCGGGCTCCGGGACCGGCTGCTCCGGCATATGAAAACATCGCCCGCCCATCCGTCCGCACCGGCTGCTTCGCCGGAGCCGACGTCTCCCGAAGCATCTCCCCCCGAAGCGTCACTTGGCGAGGCTTGGGAGAAGCTGGGTACATCGCTTCATCATGACGAACGGGGCTCCTTTCCGCTCCGCCGACGGGTCTTCCCGCTGGAGCATCGGCATGGCCAATACCGCATGGGCGACTTGTACGAGGAAGCCCCGCTGCTGGCCGCTCTCTTGGACGGTGAGGAGGCGGCACCGGAGGAGATGCTGTTCTTCGATACGGAGACGACCGGTCTCGGCGTCGGCGCGGGCAATGTGCCGTTTTTGCTCGGCGCTGCGTATTACCGCGGGGGCTCCTTTATCGTGGAGCAGATGCTGATCCGCAACCCGTCGGAGGAAGTAGCCATGCTTCACTATTTCAATCGGCTGCTGGACAGGTTTCGCTACGTCGTTTCCTACAACGGCCGCACGTTCGACTGGCCGATCCTGAAGAACCGGTACATTCTCAATCGGTTAGTGCTGGACAAAGAGGACATCCGGCAGGTCGATTTTCTTTATCCGTCCCGCAGCCTATGGCGGAACACCCTCCCCTCCTGCCGGCTAAGCAAGGTGGAGGAGAGCCGGCTCGGCCATATCCGTGTCGATGACGTACCCGGCTCACTCGCCCCCATGCTCTACTTCCGCTTTTTGGCGGAAGGGGACCCGTCTGTTCTGGCAGGCGTTTTGGACCATAACGAGCAGGACGTCCTGTCCCTCGCTTGTCTCGCTTCTCATTTCGGGCGTGCACTGGGAGGCAAGCTGGAGCTGGACCAGATGGAGGCGGAGGAGCTCTTCCGACTCGGCGTCTGGCTCGAGAAGTACGGCAAGCAGGAGCTGGCGGAGACGGCATTCGAGCGGCTGCTTGCAATGGAGGGGCAGGAGCGGTCGCTATACTGCCTCGAGCTTGCCTCGCTGTATAAGAAGCGGGGGCAGGACGAACGGGCGGTCGCGCTGTGGAAGCAGATGGTCAATGGCCGTCAAGCTGCCTTCCTCCCCTCCGTCGCTCCGTATATCGAGCTGGCGATGTATTATGAACACAAGGCCAAGCAGTATTCCTCTGCGCTCTATTATGCGGAAGAGGCGATGAACGCGGCATGGCGCCGCGCTTCGCTGAACCGGCTGCGGCCCAAGGAGAAGGATTTGCTGGAGGACATCCGCAAACGGACAGAGCGGCTGCGCCGCAAGCTGCTGCGGACGCAGGCCGGAAGCTGATTGGCTGACGAATAAGAACGCCTGACTCGACGAGAGTCCGGCGTTCTTTTTATGTCCCACTGGTTAGGCGGCCGGTGGTTCGGCAACAATTAGGAAAAGACTGACAAGAAGGATAAGAGGAGGAGCGCCCATGCCGGAATTGCCGGAGATGGAAACCTATAAACGTTTGCTGACACCTCTATTGGCGGGCCGGCCGATTACCGGCGTGGTTATCCAAAGGGAAAAATCCATTAATGTGCCCGCCGGGCAGTTCGAAGAGCAAGTGCTCGGCCGCACAGTCGTGGCGATAGAAAGGCGTGCCAAGCATCTGCTCTTTGTGCTGGATACGGAGCGGGTGCTGCTGCTGCATCTCATGCTCGGCGGATGGATGCATTGGGGAACCGCCGAGGAAAAACCGGAGCGTACCGTCCAGGTTCGCCTGTCGTTCGGGGAACAGCATTTGTCGTTTATCGGGCTTCGTCTCGGCTACCTCCATCTCCTCTCCCGAGAAGAGGCCGAGGAGAAGCTGGCCAAGCTGGGACCTGAGCCGATGGCTGTCTCCTTCACGCCCGAGCAATTCGCCGAGCGGGCAGCGGAGAGGCGCGGACAGCTCAAAGCGGCGCTCGTAGACCAGAGCTTTCTATCGGGGATCGGCAATTGCTATTCCGATGAAATCTGCTTCGAAGCGGGCCTTCTCCCGTCAACCTCACTCGGCGAGCTGGATGGGAGCGGATATGACCGCTTATACCGGGGAATGCGGACCATTTTGACCGAGGCGATTGCTAGCGGAGGCTATATGGAGAGTCCGCTTTATGCGGGCGACCGGCTGACCGGTGGTTATAACAGCCGCTGCCGGGTATATGATGAAGAGGGCAAGCCATGCATGCGCTGCGGCCATCCGATCGAACGCGTAGACGTCGCATCGCGGAAATCGTTTTGCTGCCTGCACTGCCAGCATGGAGGCGGAAGGAGCTAGAACGTCCTGAGAGGAGGGAGAGCATGCGGCTCGGGAGTCATGTCAGCACGAGAAAGGGATACAGCGGAGCGGCAAGGACCGCTCTGTCGATCGGGGCGGGGGCCTTTCAATATTTTCCGAAAAATCCCCGAAGCCTGTCCGTCAAACGCTTCGACCGGACCGATGCGGAGCTGTGCAGGAGCATTAGCAGGGAGCACGGCCTGCTCTCGATCGCCCACACTCCTTATCCTACGAATTTGGCGATTCCGGCCGGCGACTTGCGGGAAGCAACCGTCGCTTCGCTGCGGAATGACTTGGCGATCGGGGAAGCTTGCGGCTCGGTCGGCATTATCGTCCATTTCGGCAAGGCAAAAACGAAGGATCCGCTCCAGGGCTACGTCCATATCATCGAAACGTTGAACGACGTATTGGACGGCTGGGAGGGGGAGTGTCTGCTCCTTCTCGAGAATCAGGCAGGAGCGGGATCGCCTATGGGCACGACGATGGAAGAGATGGTCCGTATCCGGGAGCTTTCGGCCCGCCCCGATCGAATCGGGTTCTGCCTGGATACTTGTCATGCTTTCGCCAGCGGTATATGGAAGGGCAACGATTGGGGAGCATTTGCCCAGAAGGGGACGGAGCTTGGGTATATGGAGCATCTGCATGCCGTACATCTGAACGATTCCGTCTATCCGTACGGCGAGCACAAGGACCGGCATGCGAATTTCGGCACCGGGTATATCGGAGAAGTAAATCTGCTGAACCTGCTTCGATCTGAAGCGGTGAGCGGGCTGCCGGTCGTGCTCGAAACGGCAGCGGGACCCGATCATACCCACCGGGAGGAGCTGGGCCTTATCCGGAGCCTGCTTGACGCGTAGCGTTCCCTGCCGAGCTGTTTGGTTCCAGAGTCTGGTCAATCGGCCATCGGCAAGATAGAATAGAGGCATCTGCGCATATCTTATTCTATCGGAAAAGTTGGTGACGAGATGATACGTCTGAAGGATATCTACTTTCGGCGCGAGCAGCGGGATATACTGACCGACATCCAGTTGACGGTGAACGAAGGCGAGCATTGGGTCATTCTGGGCCGCAACGGCTCAGGCAAAACGACGATCCTTGAGCTGCTGAACGGGTATCAGTTCCCGTCGAGCGGAACGGTGGAAGTGCTTGGCAAGCGTTACGGTACCGTCGACATCCGCGAAGCACGCAAGAGCATCGGTTACATAAGCTCCTCTCTGTACGACAAGCTGACGCCCCGGGATCCGGTGTGGGAAGTAGTGGCGACGGGGGAGTACGGGTATTTGCGCTTCTACCAGGACATTCCCGATGAGACGATTGCGAAAGCGGAAGCGATGCTCGCGCGCGTCGGACTCACCCACGTGAAGGATCAGCTGTTAGGTACGCTGTCCCAAGGGGAACGCAAAAAGATTTTGCTGGCCAGAGCGTTGATGCTGGATCCTGCCATTCTCATTATGGACGAGCCGTGCTCGGGCCTCGATCTGTTCGAGAGAGAAAAACTGCTTAATGATATTAACAATCTCAAAGAGACGGGTGTGACGGTTGTCTATGTCACCCACCATATCGAAGAGATCATGCCGATCTTTACTCACGCCGCTCTGCTGGAGAACGGGAAGCTTGTTGCTGCAGGTCCCAAAACGGCAGTACTAACCGAGGAAAACTTGCTCCAAGCGTTCCAGGTCCCCGTTCGTTTGGAATGGGAAAACGGTCGCCCCTGGATCCAAGTGCGCGGCACAGCTGGGATTTCCAAATAAAGGGTTGACTTTTAACAGCCGATCCATTAGAGTAGCCCTATATCGAGAACAAGTGCGGAAGCACCGCCTTTTCTCCGGAACTGTATTCCGGGAGAAGGTGGTGTTTTTTTGTGCGTGTTTTTAAAGGAGGAATGCTCCCATGCCAAGCGTCCCGCATTTGCGGTCGGGCGATCAGCTGGCCGGCCGTTACCGGATTCGCCATCTCATCGGGCAAGGCGGCATGAGCCGGGTCTATCTGGCGGAAGACATGCGGCTTGTAGGCAAGCAGTGGGCCGTCAAGCAGTCTCTGACCGAATACGAGAATGGGTTGTCCTTCCGCGAGGAGGCGGAGGTGCTGATTGGCCTGGATCATCCGTTCCTGCCCAAGCTCGTCGATTATGTGCCTCCGACAGAAGAGGGAGTCGCCTACTTGATCATGGACTTCATCAAAGGGAAGACGCTGCAGAAGCTGCACGAGGAAGAGGGTCCGCTTGGACCAGAGAGGGTCGGCAAGTATGCCTTGCAGCTGTGCGAGCTGTTCCGTTACCTGCACGAGCATCGTCCCAAGCCGATCATCTACCGGGATTTGAAACCAAGCAACGTCATGATCGACGAGCAGGACAACGTGCGGCTGATCGATTTTGGCATTGCGCGCAATTACCGGCAGGGGGGAACGGTGGACACGATTCAGCTCGGAACGCTGGGTTACGCGGCACCCGAGCAGTTCACCAGGACACAGACCGATCCGCGCACGGATCTGTATTCGCTCGGGGCGGTGCTCTATTCTCTGTTGAGTGGAGGCGTCCTGTATCCGTCACGTCCGGCTCCTGGCTCGTTTCTCGCTTCCGGGCAGGCGGAAGGTTGGCGAAGCCTGATCGCCAAGCTGCTGATGGAGAGGCCGGAAGACCGGCTGCAGTCGGCCGAAGAGCTCGGTCGTGAGCTGAATCGGCTGCTTGCCGGCTTGAAGCCCCTCGGGCAGCGTAACGGACCAAGAGGAGAGAGCTCGACGTCCGACGGAGCGAGGCTCGTGCTGGTGGGCTCGCTGTATCCCGGAGCCGGCTCGACGTTTGTGGCGGTGGCCCTGGCTCGTTCGCTTGACCGGTTAGGACAAGCGAGCACGCTGATCGAGCATGCCGGCAACCGGCCCGAGTTGTTCGCGCTGCTCGGTGGGGAGCAGACTCAGCCCTATGGATACTCCTCCTATATCGAGCGGCCGGGTCCTCACAGGCCGGAACAGACATCCGCTTGGATGCATGGGCGCTCGGAATGGCTTCCGCTTCCTCCAGACTATGGCGGCCGCGGCCGTTCGGAGGAATGGACAGAGGAAGATTACTACCGGCTGCTTTACGACAAGAAAGGACCGGTTACCATTATCGACTGCTCTTGCGACTGGGGAGCATCATCCCTTCTTCGCCTAAGCCGCTCGGCCGATTACCTCGTGATCGTCGGAGATCCGATGGCGTACAAGTGGAGCAGCCACGAGGCGATGGAAACGATCGCCGCATTGGAGTCAGTTCCTGACAATTCCGGAAAAATCGTGTGGGTAGCCAACAAATGCACGCCGTTCCGGCAGATGAAGGAATGGCTCCGGGCTTTCCCGGACCCGCCGCTTTGCCGGGTACCTCTCCTGCCCGAGAAGCTGCTGCTGGAATCGGCCTGGGAGGAGAAGCTGGTGCAGGATCACAAGGAAGCCGCTTCTGTTCTGCAGGAAACGCTCCAGCCGCTGCTTAAGCGGCTGGCGTCCCCTGCGGGCGTAAAGCCCCCCGGCCGCCGGACCGCGTTCCTGACCCGGCTGCTTTAGCCGACATAGCATGCGCTTTGCGGAGGCACCGCAAACGGACGGACAGCGTGAGAGCTGCCGAATCGTTTGCGTTTTTTATGTGTTGAAAGGAGAGGAACTTATTGGAAAAACGAGGGATCGGCATTTTGGACGGAGACCGGCTCTATACCGAGCTGCTGCTCTCCTACTTTCGAACGTCGGAATTCCGAAGTCTCGCATCGCTCAAAGTATTCTCATCGCTGGAGGCATGGAGAGCGAGCGGTGGAGACGCTGCGCTGCTCTTGGCGGACCCTGGGCTGCTGGGCGAGACTGACCCAGGCTGTGCAGTCGTATATTTGGAGGAAGCGGCACCTGACGGTTCGGAAAGAAAGGGTCGCCGGATTCGCAAATTCCAGCCGCTGCATCTCTTCTTCCAGGAAATCATCAGACTGCTTGACGAGACGGGGAGCGTCCCTCTCCCGGATCCGGCACCGGGATCCTGCCGGACGATCGCGGTATATTCCGCAGCGGGCGGCGCCGGCAAGACAACCGCCGCCGCCAATTTGTGCCGGATGCTGGCGCTTCAGAATAAGCGGGTCTTTTATTTCAATCTCGAGTCACATCATGCGATGTCGCTATTTCCGGCCGAGGACAATCGGGGCTTCGAGCAGATGCTCTATTCCGTCAAGGCCGGCTCTCCTCAGGCAAGCGCTAGGTTGGACAAGGTAAAAGCATCGGATGCCGGAGGCAGAATTGACCTGCTGGCTCCGCTGCGTAACCCGAGCGAACTGGAGGAAATGACGGGGGTTGACGCGCTCTCCTTTCTGAAGCTGCTGCAGAGCAAGGGGTACGATTACGTGATCGTCGATTGCGATTCCTTCCTCTCCGATAGAATCCGGGCGGTTCTGTTAAGCGGCTGCGAGCTGCTGTGGCTGGTTACGGACGACGCTCTTTGCCTCGGAAAAACCAGGGCAGCCTACAGGTCTTTATTCGAGAACGGGCCGGCGGATCGTCCTGCCCCGCGCATTCATTATCTGCTGAACAAGTACACGGGCAAAATGGTGAACGACCCAGCGGGGTTTGGCATCAGCCTAGCGGGCAGCCTGCCCTACATTCCGGAATGGAAGTCGGTCGCCTCGCCCGGTCAACTGCTGAGGGAACCCGTGTTTCAGCAGCACTTGCTTCGATGGATGGGCAAGCGGGAGGAGGAGAGGGAAGGAGGGAAGGCCAGTGGGAGAGCCGGAACGCCTGCATAGGCTGCGAGGGAGAATCGAGCTGCTGCTCGAGCAGACCGAGACTCTGTCCGATGAGAAGCTGATGGCCTTGATCGAGGACATCGTGGTGCAGGACGTCGACCCTGAACCGCTGACGGCCAATCAAATGGTAAGTGCGGTTCGGTGGCTGTTTCATTCGTTCCGCGGTCTGGATGTGCTGCAGCCGCTCGTGGACGACGCGTCGATCAGCGAGATTATGGTCAACCGTCACGACGAGATCTACATCGAGAGGGAAGGGAAGACCAGCAGATTCGAAGGAGCGTTCGAGAGTCAGAGCAAGCTGGAGGACATCATCCAGGCCATCGTCTCCAAAGTGAACCGGGTCGTGAATGAGTTTTCTCCCATCGTGGACGCGCGGCTTCCCGACGGCTCGCGAGTCCATGTCGTGCTGCCGCCTGTTGCTTTGAAGGGGCCTACTTTGACGATCCGCAAATTTCCCGAAACCCCGTTTTCGATGGAGGATCTGATCGCCAAAGGCACGCTGCCGAAGGAAGCAGCCTCGCTGCTCGGCTGCCTAATCCGGGCAAAGTACAATTTGTTCATCAGCGGAGGAACCGGCTCCGGCAAAACAACCTTCCTGAACGCATTGACGGCGTATATTCCGGAGGATGAGCGGATCGTGACAATCGAGGACTCGGCGGAGCTCCGTATCCCGACCATTCCGAATCTCGTCAGCCTGGAAACGCGCAATGCGAACACAGAGGGCAAAGGAAGCATAACGATGAGGGAGCTGATCCGCGCTTCACTGCGAATGAGGCCGAACCGCATCATGGTTGGAGAGGTACGGGGAGCCGAAGCACTGGACATGCTGCAGGCAATGAACACCGGACACGAAGGCAGTCTGTCGACGGGACACGCGAACTCTACGGCGGACATGCTGAGCCGGCTGGAGACGATGACGCTGAGCGGCTCCGAGCTCCCGCTTCCCGTTGTCCGCAAGCAGATCGCCTCGGCGCTCGAATTGATCGTTCAGCTGAGCCGGATGAAGGATCGCTCTCGCAAGGTAGTGGAGATTGCGGAGGTTGTGGGAATGAAGGAGGGGGACTATGTGCTGAATCCGCTCTATGTCTGGAAGGAAGAGGCGGACGACCAGGGATCGGGACTCGTCCCGACCGGGAACCGGCTTGTGCATACCGAAAAGCTGGAGAGGGCGGGGATCCGCATAACGGAGGGAGGGGCAGTCCATGCTTCGGCTTAATCGGCTGCTGAACGGAAATAACGATCGGCCCCCACCCTTGTCATCTCCTCCCCTATCCGCAGCTCCTGCTGATTATTCCGTCTATCGGCTGAGCGCCAAGGAACGGGTGTTGGCAGCGGGAGGCGCCATGGCAATTCTTTTCTGGATCGGCCTCTTATTCTATGATCACTTCGCAATCGCCTGCTGTTTCTCTTTGACTGGTTTGCTGGCGCCGCGCTTACGATCCGCCCGGATGGTCAGGCGCCGGCGGGAGGAGCTTTCCCTTCAATTCAAGCAGGCGCTCTCCGCCTTATCCTCTTCGCTGACGGCAGGAAAATCGGTGGAGAACGCATTCGTCTCGGTGGCGGAAGACCTCGCGCCGATCTATCCGGATCCGGCCACGCCTATCCTGGTAGAATTCAGGCGGATCCATCGCCGGCTTGCCAATGGGGATACGCTGGAGCGGGCACTTGACGATTTTGCGAGGAGAGCCGGGACGGAGGACATTTCGAACTTTGCCCAAGTCTTCTCGACGTGCAAACGGTCGGGCGGGAATCTGATCGAGGTGATTCGCCGGACATCGAATATGATCGGCGAAAAGCTCGACATGCAGCAGGAAATATCCGTTCTGCTGGCCCAGAAGAAATTCGAATCGACCATTCTTGCCGTGGCTCCGCTTGCGGTCGTGGCGCTGCTCAAGATGAGCTCTCCCGATTATCTGCTGCCGCTTTACGAAGAAGGGATCGGACGGGTCGTCATGACGCTGGCGCTTCTGCTGTTCTCCTCCTGTCTTTATCTCTCAAATAGAATCATGACGATTCAGGTGTAGCTATGTCCAATCTCATACGGAAATCCCTTGTGTTCCGACTTTTACGTCCGTTATCGGCAAAGCTGCTGCAAGCATCCGGCTGGATGGATAGCTCCTCCGGTCTGTTTCCGAAGGTTCATCTCCACATGACGGCTCTGACGGGCCGTGGCTCGCCACTCGAGCTGACGCGCAAGTTTGGGGAGCAGCTCGTCAGTCTGCTGCTGCTGGGTCTGCTCGCGGGGATCTCTCTCTCTCTCGTTTCGCTTGATGCGGTGACCTGCATGACGGCGGGTCCCGGTCTCGCCCTTCTGCTGCCTTTTCTGGAGCTGAAGCGATTGGAGGGGCTAGTCAAAGCAAGGAAGCGGCGCATGCTGACAGAGCTGCCCGAGCTGTTAAGCAAACTGACGCTGCTCGTCAACGCGGGGGAAACGGTGCAGCAAGCGTTGATCCGCTGCGCTCGGCAGGGAAGCGGAGAAGCGGATTCGCCTCTGTACGTAGAACTGAGGGTGCTTTCGGCCGAGCTTGTCAACAACGTCTCGTTCAGCAAGGCGATGGAAGATTTCAGCAAACGATGCGCATTGCCAGAGGTCGCTCTGTTCACGACCACGATGCTGCTCAATTACCGGAGAGGAGGAGAAGACTTCGTCCACTCGCTCCGCGAGCTGTCCCGCACTGTCTGGGAAAGGCGCAAGTCGCTCGCCAAAACGCTGGGTGAGGAGGCGTCGGCCAAGCTCGTGTTTCCGATGGTGCTTATCTTTTTCGGCGTGATGCTCGTGGTGGCTGCCCCCGCTTTTTTAATCATGAACGGCTCCTAGAAGCCGATTGGAGGAATGACATTGAACAAGGAACAAGGATTTTGGATTCGTCTCTGGAAGGATGAGGACGGACTCGGCACGCTGGAAGTCCTGATGATTTTGGCGGTACTCGTTATTATTGCGGTCGCCTTCCGCAAATGGATCATGAAGTGGGTCGGCGGGTTGTTCAACGAAGCGGACAAGCAGGTGGATTCGCAAATCAAATCGAACGAAGACTCGATTAGCCCCCCGAAATGACGGGACGTCTGCCGGCTTCCATCCGGCGATTTCTTATAAGCCGCAGCGGAAGCGCATCGGTGGAGGCCGTCCTGCTGTTCCCTGCGATCCTGCTGATCGTGACAGCTCTCCTAATGGTCGGCCTGCTGCTGTATGCCAAGATGGGCTTGTATCAGCAGGCCGTTCTGACGGCAGACCGAACGGCAGCTCATTGGGGCAACGCCGCCAAGGACCCGGTCACAGGAGCATTTTGGGTCGGCTCGCGTGACGGCCTGTACGACCGGCTGCTCGGGGGCAGGACGAGCGGCATGGGGTGGATGGGTGGCAGCGGAGCGTCCATAACGCTGCCGGAGCAGACCGGCTCTACCGCGAGCGGAGCGGCCGCCAAGCTGAGCAGAGGGGCCTCGCTGCTTCCTCCTGGCGTTACGGGAACGTTCCGGTTCCATAACCGCCTCCTGCTGCCCGTCGTGGAACTGGATACGGCTGCAGATAATAGGCGGCTTTCGCTGCTGACGAGCCGTTTCGCCGCTCCCTCTCTTGAGGCGAAGGCTACCTCCTGGATTACGGATCCGGTGGAGACAATCCGGCTTACCGACCTGCTCCGTACATTCGTAGGCAGCTGGACGGAGAAGTGGAAATCGGAGCAGGTACAGGCAGCCGTCGCGTCGGAGGAGCCGCGGCAGCAGCTTGTTATCGCCTCCGAAAAGGAAGCGAGCGAATACATCCGGAAGTTGACCGGAGGTAAAAAGACTACGTTCCCGACCGAGACGGTTGGAGAGGCGAGAATCATCGATTCGTTGGACAGCGACGGCGTAGCGCACGAAGCGAAGTACACGGTCAATCAGAAGAATGCCAGAGAGCAGATCGCCAAGGATATGGAGCTTGTGCGCAAAGGGGTCGTCAAAGGCGTGGTCTGGCATTTTTTTCGCCACCAGAAGAACGGCCAGACGGGACTTACCGCCTCGCTCAAAAAAGAGCTGGAGAAAAACGGGATTGTTATTGTCATTCACAACTAGAAAGGAGCCGGACGATTGAAATGGATTTGGAAGAGGGACGGATCGGTGTCGGTGACGATCCTGCTCCTTGTCGTCCCGCTGTTCTTGTTTCATGCTGTGCTGATCGACTATGCCCGTATCCGGATTGCCGATCGGGAGACCGAATATGCCGTGCGGGCCGCAGGCCGTTCCGTCCTATCCTCTTACGATCGCAAGCTGCAGCCTTATGGTTTGTTCGGGCTGGCAGGGGACGAAGCGCTGCGGAAGGAACGGTTCAACGAAGTGTTCGCTTACCAGCTGGCGAGCCCAGCGGGCAGCGGCTTCTCCTATCTCGATCTTCGGGCCGAGCCTGACGACCGGTCGAATCAAGCGCTGTACAGCCTCGGCAACCCAATTGTGTTCCAGAGACAGGTGCTGGAGGAAATGAAATATAGAGCACCGCTATCGTATGCCGAGTCCATTATCGGCCTCTTTCAGAAAACAGGCATGTCTGAAGAGTTGGGCGCTGGGGCTGCCCACTTCGAAAATGCCGAGAGGCTGGAAGCGTTACTGGAAAAGTTGGATAAAGAACTGGATGAAACATGGGACGAGGCTATGGCCTACATGGAGCTTGCGTCCTCGCTCCATGCCCGCTATTCGTCCCTTTTGTCGGAGCTGAACAGCTTGTCCGAACGGATCGGTTTCCATACAGCCGACAGTGTACGGAAGCTGATGGAGGAGCTGGACCGAGCGATTCGGCTTCTGCAGGACAATGTGGCTTCCCAGCAGGAATCTGTCCGCAACATGCACAATTCGATGAACAATGCCGACGAGGAGCAGCAGGAATCGCTGACTCAAGCCATCGAGTCGGTGGAACAGTCGATTGCAGAAGCGGAAGCAAGCTTGAACGAGCTGTTCGAGCGTAAGCAATCGCTCGAGCAGCTGCTTACAGACATTGCCGCATACGTGGCCTTGGTCACTCAGGCATCAGCTGGCTGGGCAAGCGACGTGCACAGCCTGCAGCAGGCCAACAGCCGGCTTGCCGAACGGATCGAGCAGGCAAGGCTCGCTAACGAGAGGCTGCGCGCTGCAAGACAAGAGCTGATGGAGCAATCGAATCAAGCTGGCGCCGACTATTGGAAAAGTGTGCCGGTTTACGATATGGAGTTTTTCTCATCCTACAAAACGGACGCCGGCAAAGTCGCCGCTATGCTGCAGGCGATGAAGGATCGTTGGGAAGCGACCAGCCGGTTCTCTGGCGAGCCTTACGAAGAATTGATGGTCAGCGTGCAGACGTACGGCCGGCAGATTGCCGAGTTCCGGCAAACCCGGGAAAGCGAGGAACATCAGCGGGGAGAGCGTACCCAAAAGGTCAGGCAGGCGAAGAGCGAGCAGAAGGCCAAGCTGGAGAGGATTCTCTCCGAGGTTCGAAAGGTGACGGGGGAATGCGGGGAAGGGGACAGGCCTTTCTATGAAACGCTTGGTACAACGAGGCAGAAGGGAAGCCTCGCTGCCAAATATGCCGGGCTGAGGACAGACCAGGAAGCGATAGAGGGTGTTGATGTAGATCCGCTTGCCCCGAAGGATGCGGAAACGGGTGTGAAAGGAGCCGTGTCCATCCTAAAAGCGATACCCGGACTCTTGCTAGGACTACGCGACAAGGCATATACGGCGGAGTACGCCCTAACCAAGTTCAATTATCGGACGATGCGTGTGGAAGAGGAGAAGGGCGGCAAACCAGCCGCGCGGACGTTGTCCGCTCCGCTAACCCATCCGCTTGCCGGACAGGAGGCTGAATATGTCTTATACGGCCAAACGTCCTGCACGGCAAACTTGACCTCTGCTTACGGGGAAATGTATCTGTTGTTTTTGGCCGTTCGCACGGTGGAGAACATGATGGAGCCCGACAAGCAAGCGCTCCGCCTCGGCTCCCCAATGCTGGCATTTCTGACAGCCGCGGCGGAAGGGGCCCTCGAGGCGTGGACGAATATGAAGACGCTTCTGGATGGAGACCGAACGGCATTGTTTCTACGGCTGCCCCAGCTTACAGTAAGCTATCCCGATCTGCTTCGGATCTTTATGCTCCTGCATGGGCGCGAGGCGGGCATGACGGCAAGAATGCAGGCGCTGATTGAGCTGAATACGGAGGTGCCCCTGACCGATCGGTTGACCTATTTGCAAAGCACGGCGACCGCTTCCATCCGGTTATGGTTTCTCCCCGGCTTGTTTCGGCTGGCGGGCGAGGAAGGGCAGGTTAGACAGGGACGATGGCACATAACCAAAACGGAAGTAACCTCTTATTGAAAGGAAGAGCGGCAACGGTGAAACGTTTGGCGGCGGGCCGGGAAGGCTACCTGACCGTGGAAGCCTGCATTCTCTTTCCCTTTGTCATTGTCTTCCTGCTCGCGCTTCATTGCCTCATCCAGCTATCTGCTGTCGAGATGAACCTGAAAACCACGGTCGGCGAATCGGTAAAAGTAATGGCAGCGAATCTATATCCGGTCGATGTGCTCTATCAGGAAGCCAAAACGCAGGCTGGCGGAACCCAGGCAGGCGCTTGGGCGAAGGAAGCATGGACTCGCGCGGTCCAGGCCCGTGAGGCGGTGAAGCAGGCGGAGGACTGGGCCGATGAGTACGCCGCTTACCTGCCCGACATAGCCGTCACTCTTCTGGAATGGGAAGCGGCAAAGCGTGAAGCGCTCGAAACTACAGCAGGAAGCGTACTGGAAGATAAGATCCTTCAGCCTATGCTGCAAAAGGCGTTTCGTCCGGTCGTCTACGGTTTTGCTGACGAGCGGATTCTCAAGAAAGATCGGTTTCGGCTTGTCCGCGTCAAGCTGCCGGATCTCGAGCATCCCGAAAACGCCTACTTGGCGATTGAGGCGGAATACGAATTCCTGCTTCCGGTCCCGTTTATGAGCAAGACGGTTACCTTGAAGCAGCAGGCCATGGAACGGGCATGGATCGGGGAATGAACAAGAAATCCGGCTGGACGCGCATGTCCTACGACACTTTCGAGACGGCCGGGAGTTCATGGAAAGAAGGGAGAGGATACGATGCTGGAACTGACCATGGCAAGCGGCTTAATAGCGGCTTCCTTCATCACAGACTTGAAAAACGCAAAAATATACAACCGGTTCACGGTAGCCGGCACGGCCGGCGGCCTATTGGTCCACAGCCTGCCAGGAGGCTGGGAGGGATTCCTGTTCTCCTTTGCGGGTCTTGCAGCCGGATTTGTTATTATGCTTCTTCTCTATGCGTTCCGGGCAGTAGGAGCGGGGGATGTGAAGCTGTTCGCAGCATTGGGGGCGATAGCTGGCATGCCGTTTGTGCTGACGTGCATGGCTTACTCGCTTCTGTTCGCTTTCGTCATCGGCATCGGGTTCTTTTTGGCCAAACGCGTGCTGCTGACCAAAGCAAAAGAGGCAGCATTTCGCTTTTTTGATTTGTTGTTCCTCGGGAATCGGCGGGCGTTCCGTTTTACCGGTAACGACTTGACCCGGTTTCCGTTCATGCTCGCCGTCGCTCCCGCGTTTGCAGTTACGCTCGTTGAAGGAGGAATATGGCTATGAGCGAGCGTATCCAGCACTTGTACGGGCTGCAAGCCGAGCTGATCCGTAGGCGGGACGTCGACCTCGTCTTATCAAGAGAGAAGCCTCTCCGGCGTGAGGAGCTAGCGGCGACGGAAGCGATTATGCTCGATACGTATCGGGTTCCCGGGCTGCTCAGTCTGGACATCGAGGAGGCGGATTCGATCGTCCGGCTGCATTACCGGCTGACGGGAAAGCGGAGTCTTGCGGATGCGCTTGCCCGAACGACACCGGGCTATCATCAGCTTTGTCGGATGCTTTACGCAGTCCTTTTTACGGTCGAAGAGAGCAGGGTCTATTTGCTGCAGGAGGAACGCTTCGTCCTGGATGCGAGGTGGATCTTTGTGGAGAAAGATATGCTCGAGCCGGCTCTGATGTACGTGCCGGTGCTGGAGCTGCCGGACAAACCGGCCGTACTGGAGCAATTTGCGGAGCTGGTCCGCTCTCTTCTGCAGAAGACGGAAGTGCCGGAGAAATCCCGGAGGGAGCTGGAAGCTCTACTTGCCGATCCGGACGCGAGCCTTGGGGAGTGGAAGCAGCTGCTATGGCAGAGTCTCGGCCAGGTGGAAGATCCCGCACCGCCGAAGGAACGGTTAGGTTTGCCTGCCCTTGCCCCGGAAGACGCGGGATTGGGAGAGAGGCAAAGGGCAGAAACAGACGCTCCGTCGGACCTGTTCCGGTTTGAGGAGTGGGAAGGGCTCACCCGCGAAACGAAGGACGAGGGGGACAAAGCTTCTTGGCTCGCCCTCGCGTACCCGCGTCTTCTTATGCTGCTGCCCGTCCTGCTGGTGATTGGAGCTTGGACCCCTTATTTGCTGATCCGCTCGGATACGGCTTTGAATGCAGCGCTGGGCATCAGCGTTGTGGCGCTGGCGGGCGGTTATTTGCTGGCCAAACGAGCGGATGCGAGACGGACTCGTCAGCAGAAGACGGAACCTTCAGAACTGGACGAAGAACCGCTGCCCGTATGGAAATGGGAGCCGACGGAACCCGCTGAACATCAAGCGGCAATAAGAGAGCCGATAGCGGCTGCCAGCGGGTCTGAACAAGGGGAATCCAATGGACCGACTGCGGCTTATCGGCACAGAGAGGATGCGCCGGTGCCAGGAGAGCGCTCCGACGCGAGCGCTTCGTTACCGGGCAGGGAGCTGGCGGCGCCTTCTGTCCCGCCACCTCGTTCCCACAACATGCGGCCGAGCCACCCGTCAGGGCTTCGGGATGCGGGAGGAGCTTACTACAGCGGACTGGCCATGCGGACGACGCTGCTGGCTTCGGACGCGACCGTCTTCCTCGGGAATGCCGCCCATCCCGCTCGCGTCGTCCCCGTCCTCGTAATCGCTAGGGATCAGGGGAAGGAGACTGTCGAGCTCACCAGGGAGCAGTTTCTGGTCGGACGGGAAGCCGGGCAGGTCGATTACGTAGACGAGACAGCCGGCGTTTCCCGGCTGCATCTGTCCTTCTCGCGCAGCGCGGAGGACGGTAGCTATTTGGTCAAGGATCTCGGCTCGCGTAACGGGAGCTATCTCAACGGCACCCGGATGGTCCCGTATGAGGAGTATTTACTCCGACACGAGGATAGAATCCGCTATGCGGCCGTGGAAGCCGTCTATCGGCTCGGAGAGAACGGGACTGCTTAAGCGAAACGGCTGCGAACTCCCCCGTGCAGCCGGTTTCTGCACGATTGGCTTCCCTGAACGGGATGCGGCGTGATATAATTTATTTTTGAAATACGACGCAAGCTATCCTACCAGACAGGGAGTTTACATTGCCAATATGAGTCTACTAACCGTTGAAGACCTGAGCCACAGCTTCGGGGACCGGGTCTTATTCAAAAATGTTTCGTTCCGTCTTCTGGCCGGCGAGCATGTCGGGCTGGTCGGCGCTAACGGCGTCGGCAAGTCGACGCTCATGAATATACTGACAGGCCAGCTGCTGAAGGACCAGGGGAAGGTCGAATGGACACCCCGCATCCGTTACGGCTATTTGGATCAGCATTCCAAGCTGACCGCCGGCCAAACCATCCGGGATGTGCTGCGCAGCGCCTTTTTGCCGCTTTTCGAACGGGAAAAGGAACTTATGGCCATTACCGAGCGCATGGGGGATGCGACACCGGAGGAGCTGGAGCTTCTCCTTGAGCAAATGGGAGAAATCCAGGAGCAGCTGGATCATAGCGGATTTTATCTGCTCGATGTGAAGGTAGAGGAGATGGCGAACGGCCTCGGCATCGACGCGATCGGTCTCGAGCGCGACGTGGCTAGCTTAAGCGGAGGTCAGCGGACCAAGGTGCTGCTCGCTAAGCTTCTTCTTGAGCAGCCGACCGTTCTGCTTCTCGATGAGCCGACGAACTATTTGGACGTGGAGCATATCCAGTGGCTGACGAACTATCTGAAGGAATATCCGTACGCCTTCGTTCTCATCTCCCACGATACCGACTTCATGAATCAGGTGGTCAATGTCATCTACCACTTGGAATTCGCCAAGCTCACCCGATACAGTGCGAATTACGAGAAGTTCCTCACAATGGCGGATATCAACAAGAACCAGCATATCGACGCTTATGAGAAGCAGCAGGAATTCATCAAGAAACAGGAAGACTTCATCCAGCGGAACAAGGCACGTTATTCGACGTCAGGCCGCGCTAAGAGCCGGCAGAAGCAGCTGGACCGGATCGATCGGATCGACCGTCCCGAGGAGGCGGCGAAGCCGACGTTTGCGATCAAGGAATCGCGCGCAAGCGGACGCATCGTCTTCGAGGCAAAAGGGATGGAGATCGGGTATTCCACTCCGCTACTGCCCAAGATGGACATGACTATTGAGCGGGGAGACAAAATCGCGATCGTCGGCTGCAACGGCGTCGGCAAATCGACGCTGCTCAAGACGATACTCGGCAAGATTCCGCCGCTCGGCGGCACGACCTATCTCGGTGATTTCCTGTACCCGTCCTACTTCGAACAGGAGGTCAAGGCGGGTTCCAAGACGCCGATCGACGAAGTATGGAACGAATTTCCGCATATGAACCAGCATGAGGTGCGCGGGGCACTGGCCCGGTGCGGCCTCAAGAACGAGCATATTACTCGGCCCATGAGCATGCTGAGCGGCGGCGAGCAGGCCAAAGTCCGGCTGTGCAAGCTGTTCATGCGCGAGAGCAACTGGCTCCTCTTCGATGAGCCGACAAATCATCTTGATGTGGTGGCGAAGGAAGAGCTGCAGCGCGCCCTAAAGGAATACAAGGGTACGGTGCTGCTCGTCTGCCACGAGCCGGACTTCTACGAAGGCTGGGTCACCAAGCTTTGGGACGTCGAGGCCTGGTCCCTCCGGGCTTAATACCCGCATGAGCGGCTACCGTCCCGCAGCGTCACACCACTCGCCGGAGGCGCCTTTTCCATGCGATAGCCTGGCGCACCTCGCACCGAAGGCGTCTTGTCCAGTGATAGTATGGGAGTGAATGCGCGCCGGCGGTCCGTGAGGCGTTGAAGCCGACCTCTGACATTTGGAGTCGAGCGCCGTAGGCCCTCAAGAAGCAATGGAGCTAACAAAAACGCATGACCCTAAGTGGGACATGCGTTTTTCTGTACCCGTTAAGCTGACCAAGCTTAGGCGGGCGTACCGGCCGGCGATTGAAACCGGATCCGAAACGGTGTAGTATGCAAGGAGTGCCGCCCGTAATCGGGAGGCTACGCAATGTGGGAATGTGGTTGACGAGAAGGCCGCTTATTGGACGGTCTGTCCGGCGGAGCGGAGTTCGTGGACCCAGACCTTCATGGCCGGCGACCACTTCATCCCTTTGTGCATCGACACAATATAAGTCTTGTACGCTTCCAGGCTGGGGAAGCCTTCGGCTAAGGCGTCCGCTTCGGTCATCTCGCCGAGCGTTTGCTGATACACGCGGTGGACTTCAAACGCCCGACCCTGCAGCTCCATGACTTCGCCGGGATCGGCGTACCTCCCGTTGCGCCGTGTTGCGGTTTTTTGGCCGTTCAGTACCTTTCTCGCATCCTCCTGGACGGTGACCAGACGCTCAATGCTGCATGTCTTGGGGGGTAAAGGTTGGTTCATTTTGTCGCACCTCCGGTAATAGAGTTGTCATCTTGCAATAGGGTTCTACCATTGTACATTACCCCGGACGTCGGGTCCAATTCGGCCGAACGGGATGAATTTTATTACTCGAGAAGGGAAGTTCCGAATATGAAAGCAGAGGAATTGAATCAGGAATATGTGCTCGGCATATTGGAGAAGCTGCTGGCCGTGCCGAGTCCGAGCGGCTTTTTCGGTCCCATTATGAAGCTTGTGGAGGAGGAAGCGGCCAAGCTCGGGCTAGCGTGCGAGCGGCTTCCCAAGGGAAGCGCATTGATCAAGCTGCCCGGCCGTTCCGACGAGGCGCTCGGTATGAGCGCGCACGTGGATACGCTGGGAGCGATGGTCCGTTCGGTTAAGGAAAACGGGCGCCTGCGGTTTACACCCGTCGGCGGGTACTCGATGCATTCTGTGGAAGGGGAGTACTGCACCATCCATACCCGGGATGGCCGGACCTACAGCGGCACGATCCAGAGCACCCGCCCGTCGGTACACGTCTTCCCCGACGCCCGCGACCTGAAGCGCGAGGAGGCGAACATGGAGATCCGGCTGGACGAATCAGCAGCGAACCGCGCGGACGTGGCGGCGCTTGGCATTCGCACGGGAGACTATGTCTCGTTCGATCCGCGTACCGTATTTCTACCCAACGGGTGGATCAAGTCGCGGCATTTGGACGATAAGGCCGGCGTCGCCTGCCTGTTCGGTCTGCTCGAATCGTACGTCCGGCGCGAGGTCGTTCCGCCGCGCACGCTCTATGTCTTTCTGTCGGTCTACGAGGAGGTGGGCCACGGGTCCTCCTACATGCCTCCCGAGCTGCGCGAGCTGCTTGCGATCGACATGGGTGCGATCGGAGACGATCTATCCTGCACCGAGCGGGACGTCTCGATCTGCGCCAAAGACTCCTCGGGTCCCTACGATTACGAGATGACGAGCAAGCTGATCCGGCTCGCGGAGCGGGATGGCCTCGGCTTCGCCGTCGACATCTATCCCTATTACAGTTCCGATGCTACCGCGGCCGTACGCGCGGGCAGCAATCTGAGAGCGGCTTTGCTGGGGCCGGGAGTCCAGGCGTCTCATGGGATGGAGCGCACCCACCGGGATGCGCTCTGGAATACGATCCGCCTTCTGGACGCTTACGCTACCGAGGAAGCGAGGGACTGATCATGCATTTGCTTTCCGCAGAAGGATTGGTCAAAAGCTATGGCACCAAGGTTCTGTTCGACGGCATCTCCTTCTCCATCTCGGAAGGCCAGCGCATAGGCCTGATCGGCGTCAACGGCACGGGCAAAACCTCGCTGCTGCGCGTTCTCGCAGGCCTGGAGCCGCCGGATGCCGGATCCGTCATCCACGCGAACCGCTTTCGGGCCGACTACTTGCCGCAGTCGCCCGAATTCGAGCCGGGAACGACCGTTCTTGATTATTTGTTCCAGGCGGATACGCCCGTCATGCGGGCAGTACGGGACTACGAACTGGCTCTTCATGAGCTGGAGCGGGATCCGGATAACGGCAGGAAGCAGGCCAAGCTGTTCGAGGCTCAGTCCCGTATGGATACGCTCGGCGCCTGGGAAGCGTCGACACAGGCCAAGACGATCCTCTCAAAGCTCGGCATCGATGCCTTTGCACAGGATGCTTCCCTGCTGTCGGGGGGCCAGCGCAAGCGTGTCGCACTCGCGGCCGCACTGCTGCATCCGGCGGACCTTCTCATTTTGGACGAGCCGACGAACCATATCGACAATGAAACAGTGGAATGGCTCGAGGAGTATCTGTCTCGGTATCGGGGTGCGCTCCTGCTCGTAACGCACGATCGCTATTTCCTCGACCGGGTGGCCAACCGGATTCTCGAGCTGGACCGCGGCAAGCTGTACAGCTATGACGGCAATTACGGCGTCTTCCTGGAGAAGAAGGCCGAGCGCGAAGAGCAGGAGGCCGCCTCCGAGAGCAAGCGGCAGAATCTGCTTCGTCGCGAGCTGGCCTGGCTGCACCGCGGCGCCAAGGCGAGAACAACGAAGCAAAAGGCGCGCATCCAGCGCGCCGAGGACTTGATGGAGCAGGGACCTGGCAAAACGGACGGAGAGCTCGAGCTTGCCGTGACTGCGAGCCGGCTCGGCAAGCAGGTGATTGAGCTCGAGGGCGTGTCGAAGACGCTCGGCGGCAGCAAGCTCATCGACGGCTTCGATTACATTGTCATGCCTCGTGACCGGATCGGCGTCATCGGCCGCAACGGAAGCGGCAAATCGACGCTGCTGCGCCTCCTGGCCGGCGAGCTCCAGCCAGATGAGGGCCGTCTCGTGGTCGGGCAGACGGTCAAACTGGCGTTTTATAAGCAGGAGACGCTCCATATGGACGAATCGATGCGGGTCATCGAATACATCAAGGAAGCGGCAGAGACGATCCGGCTGAAGGACGGCAGCGTGGTCACGGCGTCCCAGATGCTCGAGCGCTTCCTATTTTCGTCCAGCGCCCAGTGGACGCAGATCGGACGGCTGTCCGGAGGCGAACGCCGGCGGCTCTACTTGCTGCGGACCTTGATGGGCGAGCCCAACGTGCTGCTGCTCGACGAACCGACCAACGATCTGGATATCGAGACGCTGACGATTCTGGAAGAGTACCTGGAGCAGTTTCCCGGCGCAGTTATTACTGTCTCGCACGACCGCTACTTCCTGGACAAGACGGCAGACCGGCTGTTCGCGTTCGAGGGAGAAGGGCGCATCCGGCTCTTTGAGGGCGGTTACTCCGATTACCTTGAGAGGAAGCGGGCCGAGGACGAGCAGGCGGTGCAGCCGGATGTTCGCGCGGGCAAGGGAGCGGGCGGAGTTATCGCTTCCGGTGACCGGGCTGGCGAGACGCCCGAAAGCGGAGGGGCGAAGCCACACGGCAGCCGGGAGCGGGCGCGCCGTCTTAGTTACAAGGAGCAGAAGGAATGGGAGATAATTGAGGAACGCATAGCGGAGCTCGAGCACAAGGTCGAGGAGCTGCGCGCCCGGATTGCCGAAGCGGGCAGCGACTTTGGCGCCGTTCAGACGCTTTTTGAGGAAGAGCGGCTGGCCGCCGAGGAGCTGGAGCGGACCACCGATCGCTGGGCCGAGCTCGCCGAGCTGGTGGAGGAGATCGAACGGAGCAAAGAGCAGGGCTGACTCCCCTTCGGCCAGAAGCTGACTCCCAATTGCCTGTGCCGAGCTGTAACGTTTCAGGCAATACAGCGAGGGAACACAAGAAGGAACGTGGAATGTCCCCTGCTGGCAACGAAAGAACGGCCGCAGTCCCGTCGGAATCGGGACTGCGGCCTTTTTCGTCAATCAAACACCGGAAAGAGGACGAAGTCACTTCCAAGACAATGGCAATCGCATTGAAGCGGCTATTCGGTCTTCAGGTAGCGCTTGTCCTTCAGAAACAGCCGCCAGAAGAGATAAAAAACCGGCAGGAAGACAAGGGCGCCTACCACGTACCCGCCGAGCAGAGAATAGAACATCGCATCGTTCGTAAAGCCGCGCTCCACGGTGCTGAACGGATAGACGATATACGGCATGTGAGCGGCGCCGTAAGCGTAGCTGGCGAGCCCGAGTTGGGCGACGACGGAGATTACCGCTACGCGGGGGAAGCCGTGGCCTCCATCCCGGCGCTTCCACCAAAGCGCTGTGTAGCCAACCGCGAATGCCGCCACCGAGAGGAGGAACCAGGGGGCCTGACGCTGCATATTCTCGACGATCCAGTGCGCCTCCGGCACCATGGTGAAGGCGGTCAGCAGCGCCATGCCGAGAGCAGTGGGGCCAAGGCCGATCGCGGCGCGGCGGAACAGCCGGTAGGCCTCCCGGTTCTCGGCCTCGTGCGAATAGTCCGCGAGAAACAGTGCCGACAGAAACAGCTCGACCGACAGCCCGAAGCCGACATGCGCGTACAGGCTCGGGGAGGAGAACAGCCGGCCGAGCGGCAGCGAGGGATGCTCGCCTGCCGTATCGATGAACCCGCCGAGCGTGACGGGGAGCACGCTTACGAGCAGGCCGGGGATGAGAAGTCCGGTCAGTCCCGAGACGATGTTGAGCACGCGGCCGTACGCTTTGACTGAGAACGAATAGACAAGAAAGGCGCTGCGAATCAGGAGAAGCAGCAGCACAAGGCAAACCGGGACGATCAGAATGGTGCCGAGAATCCCCGCGGAATGCGGGAAAAAGGCGGCGAGCGAGACAACGAGCAGGACGAGGAAGACGTTGGTCACTTCCCAGGAAGGAGACAGGTACCGGTTAGCGATTTTCCCGGCGTTCGCATCTGTTTTGTAGACCATCGCCCAGAACCCGGCACCAAAATCGATTGAGCCGAGAATCGAATAGATGAACACCATGCCCCAGATGATGACGATCGCGATCGTGGAATTGTCCATGTGCGGCCTCCTTATGTGGTTTTATCGAGAACGGCGGAGACGGGATGCCGGCGGAAGTAGAACGTCAGCACGAGTACGGTTAGCACGAGCAGCACCGCATAAATGGACAAGAAGAGAACGAAAAGCATTCCCAGATTGCCCGATTTGATCGCGGCCTCGGACGTGCGCTGGATATGGTAGATCGTCCACGGCTGGCGGGCGCTGCAGCTGAAGATCCAGCCTGTCTCGATGCCGATCATCGCGAGCGGCCCTCCTGTCAGGAAGAGGAGAAGCAGCCAGCGGGGGAACGGGCGCTTGCGGATGTATCGGTAGAGCACCGCAAGCAGAGCGTAGCCGATCAGAAGGGTACCAATGCCCACCATGAGGTTGAAGAGCGTATGCACATAAAGCGGCGGCCAGTCCTCTCGCGGGTAGTCGTACAGTCCCTTCACGACGCCGTCGAACCGGTTTGTCGCGAGAAAGCTGAGCATCCAGGGCAGCTTGATGCCGCCGACGACCTCCCCAACCTCCGGATCGGGCGTTCCGAAGACGACGAGCGGCGCATATGCGGTAGTGTGGAACAGTCCCTCGGAGGCAGCGAGCTTCTCCGGCTGGTGCTTATGGAGCATCTGGGCGGTCTCGTGGCCGTTCAGCGCGGTCAGGAGCGACATGATGCCGCCGATGGCGAGGCCGAGGAACAGCCCTTTGCGGTGGTAGGCAAAGACGCGCTCCGAGTGCCGGCCGCGGAGCAGCTGGTAGGCGCCGATCGAGGCGATGGCGAACGCGCCCGTCATATAGGCGGACACGAGCACATGACCGGCTGTGACAAAGAAGCTCGGGTTAAAAAACGCCTGCCACGGATGGACGTCGGTAACGACGCCATTGTCGTACCGAAAGCCCTGCGGCGTATTCATCCACGCCTGCGCGTCGGTAATGAGCACGGCGGATGCGCTTGCGCCGAGCGCGACCAGGGTGACGCTGAGGATGCGCATGCCGGGGCTCAGCCGATCCGCGGCGTAGACGTAGATCGACATGAACAGCGCTTCGAGGAAGAAGGCGAAAATTTCGATCTGAAAGGGCAGGGCGATCACCTGGCCGACGATCTCCATGAAGCCCGGCCAGAGCAGAGTCAGCATGGTGCCGACGATCGTGCCGGACGGAATGGCCACTCCAAGCAGAACCGCGAAGCCTTTGGTCCATCGTTTGGCCATCGTTTCGTAATCCTTGTCCTTCTTGATCTGAAACAGTGTCTCGGCAGCGGCTATCATGAGCGGAACGCCGACCCCGAGCGTGGCGAAGATGATATGAAAGGCCATGGAGCTGCCGAACAAGGCGCGCGCCAACGTAACTTGATCCATGGGCAGATCCTCCCGTTAACGGTTTTCCATAGTTTGACTTGGCGTTCCTTTTTTATGCAGAAGCCTTCCATGCAGTGCCGGGGATAAGAAAAGGACGCATGTTTCGTTGGGTAATAAGCTCGTGTTTCTTCCGCGACAAGGGGACAGGGAGGCCGCCATTCCATCCAGCGGCTGTCTATGTTATGATAGAAGTTGGCGTATGGGAGTGCGTCTCCCTTATTATCCTGTAAAGGCGGTCATGCTCAGAATGATCAGTACAAGCAATGTCACGCTGCGGTACGGTAGCCGCGCGTTGTTCGAAGACGTAAATATTAAATTCACCCCAGGCAACTGCTATGGGTTAATTGGCGCCAACGGCGCCGGCAAATCGACGTTTCTGAAGATTCTCTCGGGAGAGATCGAGCCGAATAGCGGTGAAGTATCCATCACGCCGGGCGAGCGCCTGGCGGTGCTCAAACAGAACCATTTTGAATACGACGAGTATCCCGTTCTCCAGACCGTGATCATGGGCCATACGCGCCTGTATCAGATCATGCAGGAGAAGGACGCGCTGTATGCGAAGCCCGACTTTTCCGATGAAGACGGCATGCGGGCTGCGGAGCTCGAGGGAGAATTCCAAGAGCTGAACGGCTGGGAGGCCGAAGCGGACGCAGCCGAGCTGCTCATCGGACTGGGCATTCCGCGGGATCTGCACGACCAGCAGATGAAAGAGCTGAGCGGCAACGAGAAGGTGCGCGTGCTGCTTGCGCAGGCGCTGTTCGGCAACCCGAACATTCTTCTGCTTGACGAGCCTACCAACCACTTGGACCTCGCGTCGATCAAATGGCTGGAGAACTTCCTGGGTGACTACGAAGGCACCGTCATCGTGGTTTCCCACGATCGTCACTTCCTGAACGAGGTCTGCACGCATATCGCGGACATCGACTTCGGCAAGATCCAGCTGTATGTGGGCAACTACGATTTCTGGTACGAGTCGAGCCAGCTTGCGCTCAAGCTGACGCGGGAAGCGAACAAGAAGGTCGAAGAGAAGCGTCTCGAGCTTGAAGCCTTCATCCGCCGCTTCAGCGCCAACGCGTCCAAGTCGAAGCAGGCGACCTCCCGGAAAAAGCTGCTCGAGAAGCTGACTCTTGAGGACATCCGGCCGTCCTCCCGGAAGTATCCGTTCATCAACTTCAAGCCGGAGCGCGAAGCCGGCAAACAGCTGCTGACGGTCGACTCGATCACCAAGCAGGTTGACGGCGAGCCACTGCTGAACAAGATCAGCTTCGTTGTCAACAAGGGCGACAAAATTGCATTCGTCGGCCCGCACGGGAACGCGACGAGCGCTCTGTTCGATATCATCATGGGGGAAGTCGAAGCCGACGAGGGAACCTACAGCTGGGGCGTCACGACGTCGCAGGCGTATTTCCCGAAGGACAACGCCCGCTTCTTCGATAACGATCTACCGCTTGTTGATTGGCTGCGTCAATACTCCAAAGAGCAGGACGAATCGTTCATCCGCGGTTTCCTGGGCCGGATGCTCTTCTCGGGCGAGGAAGCGCTCAAGAAGTCCAGCGTCCTGTCCGGAGGAGAGAAGGTACGCTGCATGCTGTCCAAGATGATGCTGTCCGCTTCGAACGTGCTCATCATGGACGAACCGACGAACCACCTGGATCTGGAGTCGATTACGGCGCTGAACAACGGGCTTGTCGATTTTGACGGCACGCTGCTGTTCACGTCCCACGATCACCAGTTCCTCCAGACGATCGCGAACCGGATCATCGAGATTACGCCGAACGGCATCATCGACAAGCAGATGAGCTACGATGAATTCCTCGAGAACAAGGACGTCCAAAAGCAGCGCGAACAGCTGCTTGCCGGCGCTCTGTAAGATCGGTACGGAACCGACCAAGCAAAAGGCGGTGCTGCCAGGCAGCGCCGCCTTTGTTTGCGTATCGAACGCCGTCAGTGGGCGTGAGGGAAACCATGCCAGAGAACAGCAAAAAACCGCCGGTAGGCGGTTTTTTGCTGTTCCCGCGGCCGTGAGGCCGCCTAGCTGCCGCCTGTCCGGCGGCGCTGGTTGTTGACTTTCTTGGTCATCTGGCTCTTCATCTTCATATTGGCTTGAGCAGCCTGCGGATTGGCCTTAATGGCCGCCTGCGCTTGCTTCTTCTGGGCCAGCTTGTTGCGGACGGCATCCGCAAGGCTGACCTTCTTCGGCTCTTGGTTATTCGGTTCGCTCATGGATTTTCCCCTGCCCTTACGTTCGATTCGCCTTCATTGTAAACGTTTTGTCCCGGCACGGCAACCATGCGAAGCGGGATTCAATGGGTTATAATGAAACTATCCTAGATCGAGGAGGAATGAAAATGAACGGATCGCTGTTTGAAATCGAGCTTAAGAACGCGGACGGCTCCCCGGAGACGCTGCGCGACTATAAGGGCAATGTGCTGCTCTTGGTGAACGTGGCCTCGCAGTGCGGGTTGACGCCGCAGTACAAAGGGCTGGAGGAGCTCTACCGCCGCTATCATGACCGGGGATTCTTCGTGATGGCATTCCCGTCCAACGACTTTGGCGGGCAGGAGCCGGGGACGATGGAGGAGATCCAGCAGTTTTGCTCCCTGAATTACGACGTCACCTTCCCGATCTATCACAAACTGCATACGCTCGGACCGGACAAGCATCCGCTCTACGTCTGGCTGACAGAGCACGCGGAGCCGGGAGACGAAGTGTCGTGGAACTTCGAGAAATTCCTCATCTCTCGGGACGGTGAGATCGCGGCCCGCTTCTCGCCTCGTGTGACACCGAACGACGAAGAGCTCATTCAGGCGATCGAGCGGGAACTCGGCTGAGTTGGCCCGAAACCTGCAGGCCGATCGGCCGTACTAGAAGAGGAGGCGAAGAGGCTGTATCAGCGTGACTACCTGATGAGAATGATTCAGCAGTTTACGAACGTGCTTGGCGAGGTGCTCGGTCTGCGCAAGCAGCACAAGCAGGAACTGGCCGAAGCCAAGCTGGACGAATGGCTCGGCCGGTCTCTCGGCCTCAGCCTCAGCCTGCTGAAGTCGCTGTCGGAGAAGGACCTCATCCAGCTGCTCAGCAATGCGAACGGTCTTGAGACCGATCGGCTCATCCTGGCGGCGAGAGTGCTCAAGGAAAACGGCGACTGGGCAGCGGAAGATACAGGACCGGAGTCCGCCTACCCGTATTACCACAAGGCGCTCCGGTTGTACCTTGAGGCGCACCATAACGGAGCCAACGACGAGCTGCAGCCTTATCACGAGCAGATCGGCGAACTGCTGGATTCGCTCAAGCCGTATGTGCTGGAGCCGGAGACGCTCTCCGAGATTTGCCGGTATCTGGAGGCCGAGGGGCGCTTCGCCGACGCGGAGAATTACTACGGCGACTGGCTGGAGGGTCACGGGGGCGAACATGCCGCCGAGCAGGCGGAAGGCTTTTACCGCCGCTTGCTGGCCATGGAGGACGATAGGCTGGAAGCCGGACAGCTGCCGAGAGACGAAGTGGAAGACGGTCTCAGCTGGGTTCAGGCGAAGCGTGAGACCCGGGCTTGAAGAGGACCGTCTGGTAGAGGAGGGAAGCGGACGATGAAGCAAGTGACGGAGGAAGAGCTGTTCGGCTGGGCGGAGCGGCACGGCGACCGTGCCGGCGTCTTCCTGTACACGCCGCTGTGCGGAACGTGCAAGGTCGCCGAACGGATGCTCGGCGTCGTCGAGCGCATGCTGCCGGACCTTCCGCTCTTCGCCTGCGACGTCAATTACGCTCCCCGCCTGGTCGAATCTTGGCAGGTCCGCTCCGTGCCGGGGCTTGCCGTGATCCAGGATGGCAAGCTGCTCCGTGTCCGGTATGCGATGGGCGGTGCCGACGAGCTGTACGCCTTTCTCGCCGAGGATGCCGGCCAGTCGGAATGACGAACCGTCGCGGATGCAGCGGCATGAGGACTCGACTACCAGCAGCAAAGGAGGATGGAACATGACCGGGAAGCCGGGAGATTGGGTAACCGCCTCATACAAGACGGGAATATACATAGGGCAGGTCGTTGAATGGAACGAAGCGAAGCAAAAGGCGGCGGTCGAGGTGAAGGCGGTCGTCAAGCACCCGGACCAGGGCAACCTGCACCAGCCCGGCCGGGCGGACGTGGCGTTTTTCCACCAGCGCAAAGCTCTCGCCCAACGGGAGATTGCCTGGATGCCGCTTGATACGCTTCTTCCGTATGAAGGCGAGGCTCCGGATTATCGGGACTCCCTGAGACTAGCGGTGGACCGCCAAAAGGCGGAGCTGAAGGAACTGGCGGAGGAACGGGCCGCCTATGCGGCCAAGGCTCTGCACGAGCTGGAAGACCTGGAACGAGACTATTTTGGCTCCTGACGGGAGCCGCGACAAAGAGAGGACGGCGCACGGATGAACGCGCATGAAATTGATTACCGGATAATCGGAAACGAAATGCAGCTGGTGGAGATCGAACTGGACCCGCAGGAAAGCGTCGTCGCGGAAGCCGGCAGCTTCATGATGATGGATGCGGAGATTCGGATGGAGACGATCTTCGGAGACGGCAATTCGAGACAGGGACTGATGGGCAAACTGCTCGGCGCCGGGAAACGGCTGTTGACGGGTGAGAGTCTCTTCATGACGGTGTATACGAACGGAGGCTACGGCAAAAAGTGTGTCTCGTTCGCTGCTCCCTATCCGGGGAAAATTCTGCCGATGGATCTCAGCATGCTGCGCGGCAAGCTGATCTGCCAAAAGGACTCGTTCCTCTGTGCGGCCAAGGGCGTCAGCATTGGCATCGAATTCCAGCGCAAGCTGGGGGCTGGCTTCTTCGGCGGCGAAGGCTTTATTATGCAGAAGCTCGAAGGAGACGGTCTCGCCTTCGTGCATGCCGGCGGGACAGTCGTGGAAAGGACGCTCGCGCCGGGTGAAGTCATCCGGATCGATACCGGCTGCCTAGTCGCGATGACGCAGGACATCGATTACGACATCGAATTCGTAAAAGGAATCAAAACAGCGCTGTTCGGCGGCGAAGGCTTGTTCTTCGCTACGCTGCGCGGACCCGGCACCGTCTGGATCCAATCGCTTCCGTTCAGCCGACTGGCGGACCGGGTCATTTCGGCGTCGGGCGTATCGGGACGGAAGGAAGAAGGAAGCGTGCTCGGCGGACTCGGCAACTTGTTCGACGGGGACAATCGCTGACGCTTTCGTCCCAGGCGTACCGCTACAACTAGGACACAACCCCCTTGGCCAAACCGGTTCGACCGGTCGGCAAAGGGGGTTGTCGTGTCTGCACCTCGATTAGGCGCGCTGCTTGGCTGCGGCCTCGCGAACCATATCCTCCGTAACGTAGACGCGGGTCGGCGAGATGCCGTTTTTGGCGTGGGTGTTGATGGCCGCGGTCGCCTCGTTGATGGCGGCCGTATCAAACGCCTCGCCCGCCAGGCATTGGCGGATGGCTGCTTCAATGGCTGCCTCCCGCCGCTCGTCCAGCAGACGGAAGCGCTCGAGGTGCTCCTGCTGCTTGCGGGAATGGGTGCTGATCGCTTCGTGTACGTTCATCAAGAATCTCTCCTCCGGCAGGGAAAAATAGGTCTGGCTCGGGTCCCTATCATGCTTTAATATGATACTATACAGCTTGACGGCTGACAAACAAGATCAAAGGCAGGCACAAGTGTGGATTGGGTATTGTATATGAGCGTAATCGGCACGATCGCCTTTGCGGCAAGCGGCGCGATCGTGGCGATGGAAGAGGACTATGATATTCTGGGCGTCTATGTGCTGGGCCTGGTGACGGCCTTTGGCGGCGGAGTAGTCCGTAATCTGCTGATCGGCGTCCCGGTCACCATGCTGTGGGAGCAGGGAATGCTGCTGAAGATAGCGCTGCTTGCCATGACGCTGATCTTTCTGCTGCCGTCCATCTGGATTCAGCGCTGGCGGACTTGGGAATCGTTTTTTGACGCGATCGGCCTCGCCGCATTCTCGATCCAGGGAGCGCTATATGCAGTCACCATGCAGCATCCGCTCAGTGCCTGTATCGTGGCGGCTATGCTGACCGGTGCGGGAGGCGGCATCATCCGCGACGTGCTTGCCAGGCGCAAGCCGCTGGTGCTTAGAGACGAGATATACGCGGGATGGTCGATTCTCGCTGGAATCTGCATCGGACTCGGCTTCGCCAGGTCTACGATGGAGATCGTCGTCCTGTTCCTTGTCGTCATCACTATGAGAATGCTATCCGTGCATTTCAAGTGGCGGCTGCCCAAGCGGTCGTTCCAGCGGATGGGAGGAACGGGCTGACGGCCCGCTCCGGAAGCGAGCCGTGCTTCGCCGTCTGCCCGCCAGGCGGGCGGCGAGACCCGGAGGGCTCATGGCCCTCCATCCCGACTACTAGCGTACATAGGAGGAGAAGGATGAAGTACTTCGCTGTTTTTTTGCCGATGAAGGATGAGGCGCTTAGCCAGGAATACCGGCCGGCCCACCTGGAGTATCTGCAGAAGCTCAAGGAGGAGGACAAGCTGTTCGTCTACGGCCGGTTCGTAGACGGCTCCGGCGGACTTGTCGTCTACCAGGGCGAGTCCTACGAGGACGTGAAAGCGCTGGTCGAGCAGGATCCCTACGTGGTGCACAAGGCGCGGGATTACGAGATTCGCGAGTGGGCTCTGGTACGCTAAGCGTCGTACCCATGCAAGAAGCTTGACCGAAGAGGCCAAGCTTCTTTTCTGTTTGACGGGGCTAGCAGCCCAACTCGGGTTAGCGCCCTCGAGCAAGCGCGGCTAAGGAGCGGACCGGTTGGCACGCCGGGCCAGCCAAACCGACAGCACGATGGCGAGGGCGCCGCCGAGAAGCGACATCTCCATGTCCTTTTGCGAATCGAACGGGTCCCCTTGGGTGCCGAGATACTGCTGCGCCAGCTTCTCGCCGGCGAGGAGCGCCACCCGAACTTCCAGAATCTCGAACAGAGCCGACATCGCGAGGATGATCGCATAGGGGACGGCATACGACCAGAACCGGCTGAGCTGCGACCTGTGCAGGAGGACTTCGCGGACTGGGAAGAAGACGAGGAGCCCGAACGTCAGGTGCACGATACGATCATAGACGCCTCGACGGACATGGAACGTCTCCCGGTACCAGCTGTCGATCGGGGTATGTTCATAAGCATAATGGGCCCCGACGGCATGCAGGAGGAGAAAGACCGCGAGCAGCAGATAGGAGCGGTTGGTGAACGGATAGAGGCGATACGTAAAAGCCATCGCAGCCACGGCTGCCACGATAAGGGCATTCTCGAGGAGCCAATCCCGGCGGTCGACCGGATGAAACGCTAGAATTGTCCACAAGACGGCAAAAACGAGCAGCACCAGCTGCAGCAGCCTGTTATCCCGGAAGGAGGGAACTCGTTCCAGCGTGAAGCCCCGAGTGTCTGGAGATGAGCCGCGCGGGCGACTGCCGGCGGAATGGGTCATGGCAAGGCCTCCTTATGGAGAGTAGGAAAGGCGGCTGAAACAGCCCCCTTCCTCCTAGCATGTCCCTAAGACTGGTCAAAAATGCCATCCGCCGGTTCGAAAGAGGCAGTCACCCGGCAGCCATAGGGAAGCGGGTATGGGCAAGCCGGAACTTGAAACGGGAATTAAAAGACAAAGAGGTCCCGGCGGTGCCGGGACCGAAAGGAGCTTGCAAATGGAAACGATCTATCTAATCCGGCACTGCCAGACAACCGGACAAGAGCCGGAGGCCGGTCTGACCGAGCAAGGGGAGCGGGACGCCCGGCTACTCGCGGATCGGCTGGGCGGGCTGGACATCGGCTGCGTGGTGACCAGTCCGTATCTCCGTGCCGTCGCTTCGGCCGTGCCCTTTTGCGCGAAACATACCGTTCCTATGGAGACGGACCCCAGGCTGAAGGAAAGGGTGCTCAGCGGAGAACCGGTCGCCGATTGGAAGGAACGGCTGGCCGCATCGTTTGACGATGTTCATGCCAGGCTGGAGGGCGGGGAGTCCTCGGCGGAGGCGGCTGCCCGGGGAGCGGCGGTAGTGGAGGAGCTGTTCGCGAGGCCAGGACAGGCTGCCGCCGTCTTCACGCACGGCAATTTGATGGCGCTCCTGCTGCGGCATTACACCGGGGCGTTCGGTTACGAAGACTGGCGCCAGCTTACGAATCCGGATGTGTACCGTCTGGACCGGGCCGGGGACGGCGTCCGGGTGCAGCGGCTCGACTGGCGGCCGTAAGAGGCCAGCTGGACCGGACACAAGCAAGGCGTCGATACCACGCTGGGGAGCGGGAATCGACGCCTATTCGATGGAAACGGCCAGCTGCCGAAGTTTACAGCGTTTGCAGCACACGCTGGTATTTCTGGATATCTCCGGCTCCCATGAAGATGAGCACCGACTCTTCGTAGCCGGAGAGGAGCGAGACGGTGTCCTCGTCCAGCAGACGGGAGTTCGGGATCCGGTCGCGCAAATCCTCGATCGTGACGGATCCGGCCTGCTCGCGGGCCGAGCCGAAGATGTCGCAGAGGAAGACGTCGTCCGCTTCCCTGAGCGACAGCGCGAACTCCTCGAGAAGCTTCTCCACCCGGCTGTACGTATGCGGCTGGAAGACGCCGATGATCCGGCGGTTCGGATATTTGCTGCGGGCGGCCTCGAGCGTAGCTTTGATCTCCGACGGATGGTGGGCGTAATCGTCGATCAGCACGTTGCGCTTCCATTCGGTTTCGGAGAACCGCCGTTTGACGCCGAGGAAGGTCGCCAGCTGGCGGCGAATGTTCTCGAGCGGCAGATCGAGCTCCAGCGCGACGCCGATGACCGCAAGCGCGTTCAACACGTTGTGACGGCCGAAGGACGGAATCCGGAACCGGCCCAGCGGGCGTCCCTTATGCTCCACGTCGAATACGGCCATTCCGCTTTCGTACGCGAGGTCCAGGGCGCGCAGCTCGTTGGTTTCGCCGAACCCGTAGCGGAGCAGAGGCTTGGCCGTCCGGAGCAGGCTGACCTGGGGATCGTCTCCGCAGACGATCAGCTTCCGCTTGACCCGTTCCGCCATCTTCTCGAACGACTGGCGAACGTGCTCGATATCCGAGAAGAAATCGGGGTGGTCAAAGTCGATATTGGTGATGACTGCAAGCTCGGGAGAATAGGCAAGAAAATGGTTGCGGTATTCGCAGCTTTCGAAGACGAACAACCGGCTGCCTGGGGTACCGGTGCCCGTACCGTCGCCGATCAGGCTACAGACCGGCTCTACTCCGCTCAGGGCGTGCGACAGCATGCCGGTCGTCGTCGTCTTCCCGTGCGAGCCGGTGACCGCGATACTCGTATAGGGGGACATCCATTCGCCGAGGAAATGGTGGTAGCGGATGACCGGAATCCCCGCTTCGCTAACACGCGCAACGGCCGGGTGGTCGTCCCGGTACGCATTGGAGGCGATGACGGTAATGTCGTCTCCTTCGGCCAGCGGTGCTTCGGTGAAGCGGTAAATCGGAATGCCGCGCGACCGGAGCGGCGTCTCGGTGAACAGCGTTTCTTCGATGTCTTCTCCCTGCACCGAGTGGCCCAGGTCGTGCAGAATTTGGGCGGCTGCGCTCATGCCGCTCCCCTTAATCCCGATGAAATGGTAACGTCCCATAGGTATCCTCCTGCTCGAACGGTATTCGTATTGTTTCTAACATATGCGAAACTGCCTAGGTTGCTTTGGTCTATCATATCATTTCTTGGCGAACAAGCAAAAAAAGGCCGGCATGTTTCGGCAGCAGCAAGAAAAGCAGGCCGATCGAGAGGCGATCGGCCTGCTTTTTGTAGGATCGAGCGTGGGAAATGGCGGAGGAGAACTCCGCCTTCCCAGGCCACCACAGACGGTTGTTCCACTAAGGCGTCTGCAGGTCTTCCTCCGAAATGCCGCCCTCCAGCGCGAAATCGAAATCCTCGACATCGTACAGCTGGACGGGTACGCCGGCTTCGATGATCTTGTCCTCGAGCTCGAACTGGTCCGTAAGCATGGGAGCCTGCTCGCGCATGCAGAGCAGGACCAGCTCGGTCTCGATCGGGTCGAACCGCTCCCCGTACTGGGCGTTCTCGAGTGTGTTGACGACGATGAACGTTACGTTGTCGCTGATCGGAAACGGCGGGCTTTTGCGCCACGGCACCTGGAGCGCGCGCTCCAGCTTCTTTCTATTGAACGGTTCCTCGAAAAAGGCGATCAGCTCGCCAATCTTCGATTTGACATGCGCGTCCTCTTGCGGATCGGGCATGACCGGCTCGTCGCTGTCTCTCATTTCGTACAGTTCCTGTATGGTGGAATACGGAAGCAGATACTCGACTGGACGGCTCGGCACCAGCAGCTGCCCGTAGATGGCAACGAGGACGGCTTCGATGACAAAGCGCCGGCTCATCGGATGGTTCCCCTCCCTTGTTTGTCTTCAATCCTGAAACGCCGGACCAGAAGGTCGTGTCTATCATAACATGTCCTCCTCCACCGAACCATAGATGCGGGTCAAATTGTTTGCGGGGGGCAGTCCGGCGGGCGGGGAAACGTGATAAGCTTGGGGAAGAAAGCCAATCGTCCAAGTGTTGTCTGGGCGGAAAGCGGAGAATGGAGCGTGATGCGGCATGAGAGTAGCGGTGGCAGGCGGAACCGGCTTTATCGGCCGGCATTTGACGAAGGCGCTGAGCGCGAGAGGGGATGAGGTGATCATTCTGTCCCGAAGCGCCGGGGCGAAAGGCGGGGACGCCTCCGGCTGGCTGACGTGGAATCAGCTCGAAGCCGACCCTCATCTGCTGGAAGGAATAGACGGAGTAGTCAATCTGGCGGGAGAGACGATCAATCAGCGCTGGACCGAACCCGCCAAACGGAGCATTCTAGACTCCCGGATCGAAGCCGCGGGTCGGCTGGCCGCCGCCATCGAGAAGCTGGAGAGGAAGCCGGCCGTCGTCGTGAACGGCTCGAGCATGGCTGCTTACGGAACGTCGGAGACCGAGACGTATGACGAGAGCAGTCCGGCGAAAGCCGTGGATTTTCTCTCCGATGTTGTGCGGGAATGGGAGGCGGCGGCGGACGGCATCCGGGTCCAGCGTCTCGTCAAGCTGCGGGTCGGCCTCGTGCTGGGCGCAGACGGCGGCGCCCTGCCCAAGATGCTGCTGCCCTATAAGCTGATGGCGGGAGGACGGCTGGGGAGCGGGAACCAGTGGGTCAGCTGGATCCACATCGACGATCTGATCGGGCTGATCCTGCTCGCGCTGGACGGCGCGGTCTCGTCGGGGCCGCTCAACGGTACCGCTCCCCATCCGGTGACCAACGACGAGTTCGGCCGGACGGCGGCCAGAGTGCTGCGCCGGCCGCACTATCTCCCGTTGCCCTCGGCGGCTTTCCGGCTCCTGTTGGGCGATATGGCGGACCTGCTCCTCAAGGGGCAGCGGGTGCTCCCCAGCCGGGCGCTTGCGGCCGGCTACCGGTTCCGATTCCCCGAGCTGAAGCCCGCGCTCCGGAGCCTGCTGCGTCCGGACACGTAGCGGCAAACATCCGTTTCCTCCCTTTTGTAAGGGGTTGCACGCAAGATGATCACCGAGGAATCGGTCCTATATAAAGACATCTTAAAGACTTGTCTTTATTTAGGCGGGTGCATAGAATGAAGGTATGAATCCGTTACCACGAAGGGAGAATTTATGCGTACAATTGAAGAATTGGAAGCGAAATTGGCGGAACCGTCTGCCGCATTGGTTAAGGAAATCGCCGAGCTGGACGGCGACATTCTGCTGCTCGGCATCGGCGGCAAGATGGGGCCGAGCCTCGCTCGTCTCGCCATGAACGCTATCAAGCAGGCCGGCGTCAACAAGAAGGTTATCGGTGCGTCGAGGTTTTCGTCCGGCGGCCTGCGGGAAGAATTGGAAAAAGACGGCGTCGAGACGATTGCGGTCGATCTGCTGAACGACGAGGAGCTGCAGAAGCTTCCGGACGTCAAAAACGTCATCTACATGGCGGGCAACAAATTCGGTACGACGGGCAACGAGCATTTTACGTGGGCGATGAACGCTTACCTGCCGGGCCGCGTCGCGGAGAAGTACAAGAACTCCCGGATCGTCGTCTTCTCGACCGGCAACGTCTATCCGCTGACTCCGGTCCAGGATGGAGGTGCGACGGAGAGCACGCCGCCGAACGCAAACGGCGAGTACGGACAATCCAGCCTCGGCCGCGAGCGCGTCTTCACCCACTTCTCCCACAAATACGGTACCCCGATGTCGATCTTCCGTCTGAACTATGCGATCGACATGCGCTACGGCGTTCTCCTCGAGATCGCCAAGACGGTGAAGGAAGGGCTGCCGGTCGACGTCTCGATGGGGCATGCGAACGTCATCTGGCAGGGAGACGCCAACGAAATGGCGATCCGCTCGCTCACCGTTGCGAGCAGCCCGCCCAACATTCTGAACGTGACCGGTCCCGAGACCATCTCGCTGCGCTGGGCGGCCAAGGAGTTCGCCAAACGGTTTGGCGTCACGGCGAACATCGTCGGACAAGAGTCCGAAACTGCGCTGCTGAGCAACTCCACCAAGGTTATGCAGCTGTTCGGCTATCCGCGCGTCTCGCTGCTGCAGATGATCGACTGGATCGCCGAGTGGGTGGAACATGGCGGTGAGACGTGGAACAAACCGACCCATTTCCAGGAAAGAGAGGGCAAATACTAAGCTATGGCTAACCGCAAAGAGTTGACCGCAGAGCAGCTGAAGGCGCTCCATGAAGGATTGGCGATTCCCGCCCATCCGCTCGCGCTGGACGAGAACCGCAAGTTCGACGAGAAGCATCAGCGCGCCTTGACCCGTTACTATATGGCATCCGGAGCCGGCGGCGTCGCAGTCGGCGTCCATTCCACCCAGTTCGAGATTCGCGACAAGGACGTCAATCTGTTCGAGCCGGTGCTGCGCCTCGCGGCCGAAGAAGTCGACAAGGCGAACCTGGACCGCGTCTTCCTCAAAATCGCCGGCATATGCGGACCGACCGAACAGGCGGTCGCCGAGGCGGAGCTCGCCGCTTCGCTCGGCTACGACATCGGTCTGCTCAGCATGGGCGGCCTGCAGGGCTGGACCGAGGAACAGATCCTCGATAGGACCCGCGCGGTGGCCGCGATTATCCCGGTCTTCGGGTTTTATCTGCAGCCTTCGGTCGGCGGCCGGATCTTCAGCTTCTCCTTCTGGGAGCAGTTTGCGAATATCGACGGCGTCGTTGCGATCAAGATGGCTCCGTTCAACCGGTACCAGACGATCGACGTCGTGCGGGCCGTCTGTTATTCGGACCGCCGCGACCAGATTGCTCTCTATACGGGCAACGACGACAATATAGTGAGCGATCTGCTCACCGTCTACCGGTTCAACGTGAACGGCCAGCCGGTCGAGAAGCGGATCGTCGGCGGCCTGCTCGGCCACTGGGCCGTCTGGACCAAGAAGGCGGTCGAGCTGCTCGAGGAGATCAAGAGCATCCGCGAAAACCGCGAGCTTTCCGCCGAATGGCAGACGCGCAACGTGGAAGTAACGGATACGAACGCCGCTTTCTTCGATCCGGCGCATCAATTCCACGGATGCATTCCGGGCATCCATGAGGTGCTGCGGCGCCAAGGGCTGCTGCAGGGCCGCTGGTGCCTGAATCCGAACGAAGAGCTGTCGCCCGGCCAGATGGAAGAGATCGACCGCGTTTACCGCGACTATCCGCATCTGAACGACGACGAGTTCGTGCGGGCCAATCTGGAGAAGTGGCTCGCATAATGCGCCGGCACGCCGGGCGTTCCGGCTTCGGCCGGAAGCCCGGCTGTCCGCGCGGGGAGCGGAATTTTTCCAGGTTTACCTACCAGGACTCTCTGGCGGCACGGCTGTCCAGTGTCTCCGGGAGGCTTGTCGAATAAGCTGACAGCAGATAGCTGGAAGCGACTGACTACAAGGGGTTATTTAGGAGGGGCGTTTGTGCGATTCAAGGATGTATTCTCCATTATCGGACCGGCCATGATTGGGCCGTCCAGCTCGCACACGGCAGGCGCCATCCGTCTCGGGCGGGTGGCTCGCTGCCTATTCGGCAGCCGGCCGGAACATGCGGACATTACCTTCTACGGGTCCTTTGCCGATACGTACCAGGGCCATGGGACGGATCTAGCGATCGTCGGCGGCTTGCTGGATTACGATACCGATGATCCCCGGATTCCGACCTCCCTGGACGGGGCCGAGGAAGAAGGAATGGACGTCACGTTCCGGACGTCCCGCACTCCTGCCCCGCATCCGAATACGGCAAGGATGAACCTGAAAGGCGGAGGCAGAGAGCTTACCGTCACGGGAGCCTCCATCGGCGGAGGCAACATCGAGATTTCCAGCATCAATTCGTTCGACGTCAAATTCACCGGCATGTATCCGACACTGGTTCTCTCCCACGAAGACCGTCCCGGTATGATCGCGGACATTACCGCGATTCTGCGGATCTGGAATATGAACATCGGCTACATGGATCTCGACAGGAAATCGAGAAACGGCGAAGCGATGACCGTCATCGAGGTGGATTCCCCGATCAGCGGCAAGCTGGCGGAGCAAATCCGGAGCATCGGCGGCATGCAGGAGGTCGGCGTGGTGGATTTGAGAGAAGGAGAATCGTAAATGAGATTTCGTACGCTGCAGCAGCTCGCGGCTCTATGCGAGGCGGAGGGCAAGACGATCGCGGACCTGATGCTCGAAGAGCAGGCGAAGGAGTCCGGGCGTTCACCGGAGAAGGAATGGTCGACGATGGCCTCCTATTACGGCATAATGAAAGAAGCGGTTCGCAAAGGCCTGACCGAGGATACGACATCCAGGAGCGGGCTGACCGGCCTGGATGCCCAGCGGGTGAATACCTACCTCGGGTCGCATGAAGCGTCCGTCGGTGAGGAAGCGTGCCGCGCGATGGCTTATGCTTTGGCGGTATCGGAAGTGAATGCCTCGATGGGGCGCATCATCGCCACACCGACGGCCGGTTCATGCGGCATTATCCCAGGGGTCTTCGTCAGCGCCCAAGAACGGTTCGGGTGGGACGACGACCATCTGGTCAAGGGTCTGTTCTGCGCGGGGGCGATCGGCTATGTCGTCGCCAACAATTCCTTCGTCTCCGGCGCGGAGGGAGGATGCCAGGCTGAGGTCGGCTCGGCGATTGCGATGGCGGCCGGCGCCATGACCGAGCTGCGGGGCGGGACGCCGTCGCAGGCGGTCCATGCGGTCGGCCTTGCGCTCAAGAATACGCTCGGTCTCATCTGCGACCCAGTAGGGGGTCTCGTCGAGGTGCCCTGCATCGTCCGCAACGGCTTCGGCGCTGTGAATGCGCTCGCAGCCGCGGATATGGCGCTGGCGGGAGTCCGCAGCGCGATCCCGTCGGACGAGGTCGTGACCGTAATGTACGAGGTCGGCAGCGCCATGCCGGAGAAGCACCGGGAGACGGCCAAGGGCGGTCTCGCGCAGACGCCGACCGGCAAGAAGATTATGAGCGAGCTGAACTTAAGGAGGAAGAAGCCGTGATACAAACCGAGAGGGAACAGGAACTGCTAACCGCAGGCAAGGCTCTCGAAGCCTCTCTTGTCGCCGTGCGGCGGGAGCTGCACCGGCATCCGGAACTGAGCCTTAAGGAAGCTCGGACCGCCGCGCTGGTCGCGGAGCGGCTCACCGAGCTAGGTCTGCCCGTGCAGACGAATGTCGGCGGCTACGGCGTGGTCGCCGAGCTGGCCGGCGGACGCCCGGGCCCGACCGTGGCGCTGCGCGCCGACATGGACGCGCTGCCGATCGAGGAGGAGACCGGTCTGCCGTTCGCCTCGGAGCATCCGGGCGTTATGCACGCCTGCGGCCATGACGCCCATACGGCAATGCTGCTCGGAGCGGCAGAGCTGCTGACTGCTCGCCGGGACGAGCTGGCCGGCACGGTCCGGTTTCTCTTCCAGGCGGCGGAGGAAGTGAACGCCGGTGCGAAGGGAATGATCGCCGACGGCGCACTGGAGGGGGTAAGCGAGATCTACGGTCTGCATAACCTGCCGACGCTTGCCGCCGGCAAGGTAGCGACCCGCTACGGCTCGCTGATGGGCTCGGTCGACAGGATCGAGCTGACGCTGGAGGGCAAGGGAGGACACGGAGCGATTCCGGACCAGAGCATCGATCCGGTCGTCTCTGCCTCGGCTATCGTGATGGCGCTGCAGACCGCAGCGAGCCGGGAGATCTCCCCGTTCGACCCGGTCGTCGTGACGATCGGCAGCCTGCGGGCCGGGGAAGCGAACAACGTCATTCCGCACCGGGCGGAGCTGACGGGCACCGTCCGCACCTTTTCTCCGCGCGTGCAGGCCGGCATGAAGGAGCGCCTCGAGAGGATCGTGACGGAGACGGCAGCCGCCTACCGGTGCCACGCCGACTTTCGCTACATCGAGCAGAATCCGGTGCTTGTCAGCCATGATCTATGCGTCCAGCATGTCGAGGAAACGGCGGACCGGCTGCTCGGTGCGGAGAACCGGGTGGAGGCGGCTCCGACGATGGCCGGGGAGGATTTTGCCGTCTATCTGACGCAGATTCCCGGCGCGTTCTTCTGGCTGGGCTCGGGCCCCGAGGAGAATGCCGAGCAGGCGTACGGGCTGCACCATCCGAAATTCGATGTGAACGAAACCTGCCTGCCGACCGGGGCTTCTCTCCTGGCAGCCATCGCGGCGAGCCGGCTGGAGGCGCTGGGCGGACGGAACTGAACGGGCGGTGGTGACCCGGTGAAGGGACGAGACATCCGTTCAACTCAACTTGGAGGCGTAGCAAATGACGGGATTAGGCAAAAAGGGAACCCATGACGGCATCCGGATCGGGGTGATCGGCTCGGATGTGCTGGTGAAGAAAGTAGGGAAGGTGCTCAAGGGCTTTCCCTCGTTCGACCCGGTCTTCTCGGTATACCGGCAGGAATCGGAGGTTCCCGTCCTGGCCAAAGAGCTGATGAACGAGGTGGAGGTCATGCTGTTCGGCGGCCCCCTTCCTTACCGGCAGGCCAAGGAGCGAATCAAGTTCACCATTCCAGTCCTCCATCTGCCAATGACGGGGACCGGGCTGTACCGGGCTCTCTTCCGGCTGCGGCAGGAGAAGCCGGTCACCCGGCTAACCGTCGACACGCTCTCGGAGCAGAGTCTGGAGAGCACGCTCGGTGAACTCGGGGAGAGCGGTCTTATGATCGAGTGCTACAATGGGCCCGACCCGTACGGGAAGGAAGCTCTCATCCGATATCACCGGGATGCTTACGGGCGGTACGGCGACGATCACTGCGCCCTAACCTGCGTCAAATCGGTGGCCGAGGAGCTGACGAGGCAGAACATTCCGAATGAGTGGGTGGTACCGACCGAGCAGGACATCATCATTACGCTGGAGCGGGCGCTTCTATCCACCGAGACGCGGCGCAGCAAGGAAGCCCAGATCGTTCTCGGCTTCATGACGCTGGACGACTCCGGGCGCTTGTTCGAGCGGACCGAGACTGAACACGAAGTGCAGAAGCTCAAGCTGGACATCCACCGGATGCTGCTCGGTTATGTCGAGACGCTGGACGGGCATCTGACCCACCTCGGCGGGGATGAATATATGTTCATGACGACCCGCGGGATCTTCGAGCGGGAAACCGGCGGCTACAAATACATACCGCTGGCGCGAGACGCCGAAAAGTCGTTCGGCCTCACCCTTAGCATGGGAATCGGCTTCGGCCGGTCGGCCGGGGAGGCGGGAACACACGCCCGGATGGCTCTCAGGCAAGCCAAGGAGGCGGGCGGCAACATCAGCTTCATCGTGCGCGAGGACCGCAGCGTCATCGGGCCGCTGGAGATGTCCCAGCCGCTGGAGGTCAACCTGTCGCTGATCGATTCCCAATTGATCAAGAAGGCCGAGAATACGGGCATGTCGCTCGCGTATTTGAGCAAGCTGGCCGCCCAAGTCGCCCGCAAGGGCAGGACGGATTACACCGCCCAGGAGCTGGCGGCCATTCTCGGCGTGACCATCCGAAGCGTACACCGGTTTTTGCTGCAGTGGATGGACACGGGGCTCGTTAGCATCGTCGGCGAGCAGCGCAGCCAATCCAAAGGAAGACCCAAGCAGGTGTACCGTCTGCTCTTCATTGACGACCAGGAAGAGAACGAACAATGAACAGAAACGATCAAAACGATCAGATACGAAACAAGTTTTGATTGAAGCATTCACGATAAAGACGTATAATGACAGTGTCGAATCATTCTTTTGATTTCGGCACTCATTTTTTTTATCGATAAGGAGCGATGGTCTATGGAATTCGGCAAGCTCACCTACCCGGAAATTTCGTCCCAGGCGGAAGCTTTACAAGCGGCGCTGGCCGGCGCAGAGCAAAGCAAGGACTGGATCGACCGTTATATCGGCAACTCCTCGTTCGATGAAGTCGTCTTCATCGGTTCGGGCTCTTCCTATTATCAAGCGCAAACGATGGCGTCCACGTACCGCAAATGGGTCGGACGGGACGCATCCGCCTGGCCGTCCTCGGAGATCTTCCTGTTCCGTGATCAAGCAGCGGCTGCCGGACGCAGCTATCTGCTCGTCGGCGTCTCGCGGTCGGGCGAATCGACCGAGGTGATTCTCGCGCTCGACTCGGTGAAGGAGCTGCCGAACTGGACGACCTGCGGCATTACATGCTATGCGGACAGCAAGATGGGACAGATGACTGACTGTCTCGTGTCGGAGCTCGGCAAGGAGAAGAGCACGGTCATGACCAAATCGTTCAGCAGCATGACCTATATGATGCAGGCGGCTATCGCTCTTGCCGCAGGCAAGCAGCAAGAACTGGAGGCGCTCCGTGAGGTGGCCCAGCTGGACGCCGAGGTAGTGAAGAATGCCGATTCGGCCGCGTCAAAGCTTGCACAAACGGCATTTAACAAATATATTTATTTGGGAATGGGTGCTTACTATGGGCTGGCCCAGGAAGCATGCCTCAAGATCAAGGAAATGTCTTATGTATGGACGGAAAGCTTCGGAACGCTCGAATTCCGCCACGGCCCGAAGTCGGTGGTCGACCCGGGTACGCTCGTTTGCGTGCTGGTATCGGAGCAGGCCCGCAGCTACGAGCTCAAGGTAGCTGAGGAGATGAAGGCGTACGGCGCGCATGTCGTGCTGATTACCGCCCGTCAAGGAGACGATACGGCGTTCGCAGACACTGTGTTCGAAATCGGAGGCGCCTCGCTGTCCGACGAAGCGAGAAGCGCGCTCTATCTGCCGTTCTTACAGTACCTCGGCTACTATACCGCGCTTGGACGCAACGTCGATCCCGACCATCCGCGCAACTTGACCCAGGTCGTCATCCTGTAGCCTAAGCGGAGCCTGCCGGGATTCCCCGGCGCTCGGACGGGCCGTCCGTCCCAGCCAGAACATACCGAAAGCGGAGAGTGCATAGATCATGACAGAGCCTAACCCGACAAAAGGAAAACAGCGCCGCGCCGGCATTCTGAACGTGCTCAAGCAGAACGGGCGGATCTCCGTGCAGGAGATCGTCGCCCGCTTCCAATGCTCGGAGGCGACCGCACGGCGCGATCTGGATCTGCTCGAGCAGACGGAGCCGATCGTCCGGACGATCGGCGGCGCCCTGTTCGACGGCTACAGCTCGGCGCGGGAAACCTCGTTCTCCGAGCGGAAGAACGTCTCCTGGATCGAGAAGGAAGCGATCGCCGCCAAAGCCGCCTCTCTCATTACGGAGGGCGACATCATCGGCCTGTCGGGCGGGACGACGACGTACCTGATCGCCAAGCAGCTGAAGGCGCGCCGCGGCATCACCGTCGTGACCAATGCGGTCAACATCGCGATGGAGCTGGCCGACAACGACGACATCCAGGTGCTGGTGACGGGCGGCATGATGCGCAACAAAAGCTTCGAGCTGTGCGGACCGCTGGCGGAACGGATGGTCGAGCATCTCAACATCGGCAAGATGTTCATCGGCATTGACGGCATTACGGCGAGTCTGGGGCTGTCCACGTTCTCCGAATCGGAAGCCCAGATCGCCAAGGTGCTGATCAAGCGGTCCGAGCATACCTACGCGGTTTTCGACCATTCCAAGCTAGGCAAAGGTTCCTTATTCTCCATAGCACCGCTGTCCTCCCTGCATGCCTGCATCACGGACGAACTGACGGACGACGCGATTCGTGAAGAATTGGACCGGCTGCATGTCCAGATTTACTTGACCCAATCCGAAGAAAAAGAGAGGGAACGTTCATGACGTATTTGGCAGGTGTCGATCTGGGAGGAACGAACATCGTATGCGGTCTGCTGGACGATCAATACCGGCTGCTGCGCACGCTCAAGAAGCCGACGGAGGCTGCCAAGGGAAGCGACCACGTGCTGGCTACGATAGCGGGCATGGTTCGCGAGCTGGAAGAACTCGAGGGACTGCCTAAGGGCGCCGTAAAGGCGGTAGGGGCGGGAATCCCCGGGCTGATCGACCCGATCAAGGGCGTATGTCAATTCGCAGGCAATTTGAACTGGCACCAACTGCCGGTCAGCGAGCAGCTGAGCGCCATGCTGGGGGTACCAGTATTCATCGACAATGATGTCCGGATGTATATCCTCGGCGAAGCTGCGAGGGGAGCCGGCCAAGACTATCCGGTCGTGTTCGGCCTGACGCTCGGCACGGGAGTCGCCGCCGCTCTAATCGAGAAAGGGCAATTGTATTACGGCGGCACGCATATGGCTGGGGAATTCGGCCATATCATCCTTGACGGCGAAACCGGCCAGTGCGGCTGCGGTATGACGGGATGCCTCGAGACGGTCGCATCGGCGACCGGCCTTGCCAAGGCGGCCCGGCGCAAGGCGGAGAGCGGCGAGCCGACGCTCCTTAGGGAGCTGACGGACGACCCGTCGCAGCTGACGGCGGCGCATCTGTCGCAAGCCTACGACCAAGGCGACGCGGCGGCCATCGCGATCATGCACCACGCCGGCAAGCAGCTGGGCAAAGCGTTGTCGTACGCGGTTACCCTGCTGAATCCGAATGTGATCGTGATCGGAGGGGGAGCAGCCAACGCCGGCGAGCGGCTGTTCGCTCCGATGCGCGAGGAGCTGCAGCGTCTCTTGCTGCCGATGTATTGGGACAACGTTACGATCAAAACCGCAGAGCTGCTGGACGACGCCGGTGTCATCGGCAGCGCCGTCAACGCCTCCCGCAGGGCTGGCCTGGACTCTTAAGCTTATCTTCTCCAACATACTTGAGAACGGATCCGGTTCGTTAGAACCGAGGTCCGTTCTTTTTTTGCTGCCTTTGACAAGCAGGCGCCGTGCAGGGCAAGGGAGCGGAAGGAGCCGAATAACGACCTATGCCTCTGCAGACACTAGAGGAAAAGGAAGGCGACCTCGTGGCGCCGGAAGGAGCAGGTGAAAGATGAACAAGCGATGGGCGGCGGCTGTGCTCGGACTCTATCTGCTGACGGGAGGCGGGGGCAGTGTACTGGCGGCAGAGCCGCTTCAGACGGTCCCGCAGACTATCCCGCAGACGGAAATTACCGAGCAGGAGGCTGAGACCGAAGCCTACCGCGCCGGAAGAGGGAGCTACCGGTCACCGGTCGGCGGATACCGAGGCGGGGGGACAAACCGCGTCACCGACGGAACCCCGGCCAATCGAACCGGCCGGACCGGGGATACGCGGACGTCGCCGGGGACGACCACCGGTGCCCCGGCTGGCGGCGTGCGGCCTGGACTGGGAGGTGGATTCTTCGGCGGCCTGTTCGCCGGCAGCCTGCTTGGCAGCCTTCTCCATCCGTTCGGCTACGGGTATGGAGCCGGCGGGCTCGGCGGTTCGCTGCTGGGCATCCTGCTCTGGGTGATCATCCTTTATGGCGCCTACCGGCTTCTCCGCGCCATGTTCCGGCGGAGCCGGTAATCGAAGCAGCTTGCGTACAGACGCTGTACCGACAGGAACGGGTACAGGCAAAAGGAAAGAAGCTCCCTATTCGGACAGCCGACTGGCTGACGACAAGGGAGCTTCTTTGCTATGCGCCGCGAGCTGCAGCGTGCCACTAGCTGAATCTTGCCACTACATGCATCAAGTTACTCCTGCTTCGTACCGCCGCCTTACTTCGCTTTGGTCATCGTGTGACGGTCGACCAGCTGGCCGTTGCGGTTCCACGCCTCGATCCGGATCCCGCTCTCGTCTACCTGTATGCCGGTATAGACTTGGATGTCCTCGCCATACAGGACATCAAGATACGGGTATTTGGTCTCCGGGTAGAATTTGGGCCCGGACGAGCCGCCGATCAAATAGAGCGTTCCGGACTCGCCACTCGTGACCGGCTTGCCGTCCTTCATCGGATACGTCCGTGCATATGCGTGATCGTGCCCGACCAGGACGAGATCGACGCCTAGCTCTTCGACGACCGGCGCGAACAGGGTGAGGGTGGAATCGGGACCCCTCATATTGTTGCTGAAATAGGGAGCCCGGTGAAAGAGAACAATCTTCCATTTCTCACCAGTCTTCGCCATGTCCTCCTTCAGCCATGCCGCCTGCTTCGCCATGCTGTCTGTGCCGGCTTCGGAATTCAGGACAGCGAAGTGGGCGTCCCCATAGTCAAAGGAATATACCCATTCCTTCTCGCCTTCGGGACCGTTCTCCGGGAACTGGAACAGCTGGCGGAAGACGTCCTCGCCGTCTCCATACACATCATGGTTGCCGAGCGTACCAACGATGGGCAGCTTGGAGCCGATGTTCTGCATGGAGGCCATATACTGCTCCCATTGTATCAGCTTGGCCCCATCCTCTACAAAATCGCCGGTATGCAGGAGGAAGCGAGCGTCGGGGAACCGTTCGAGTCCTTTGGAGACGACGTCCCGGTGAATGTCGAACCCTTCCTTCTTGTCGGATTGGGAATCGGAGACGAAGAGGAAGGAGAACGGCTGGGCTGTGTCCGCCTCCGTGCGGAACGTATGCTCCTTGCTCCAGGCCTCTCCACTCCCGTCGCCGACCCGGTAGACGTACTCGGTACCCGGCGCAAGACCGGTGAGCAGGGCGGTATGAATCTGCATGGCGCCTTCCGTATGGAGCATGGTGGAGCTGGCGCCCTTTACGGTCACGGCCGGTGCGGAGTTAAAGCCGGCAAACCCGTCTGCCTTGGCATACTGGACGACCGTATCCTTCACCTGCGGCATCGTCCGCCAGGTAATGCTCTGTGTCGTTTTGGGATTATCCGACCAGGTCAGCACAACCTGTTCCGGCGTGTGGCTTCCCTTGACGCTGACGATCTGGACGGGCATCGGCGCACTATATGCCGACTTGCTCTTCGCCTGGATCGTATAGCGGAGCGGCGCAAGGGTCAGCAAGCCGGAGCGGAGTTCGCCGTTTTTGTCGGTGTAGCCGAGCGTCCGCTGCCACGGCTTTAGCGTCAGCTGCCCGCTGGCGATCCAGCCTTTGACGCCCGTTCGCGTGTACACCTCGGTGAAGCCGTTGCTTTCGCGTGTGGCGAGGTAGACGCTTCCTGCCGCCGCTTCCTCCAGCACCTCGGAGGAGGCGTCTGCCGCTTTGCGGATCGGGGCTCCTCCATCCGATACGGTGGCACTGTGAGACACCTCGGGCGAAGCGAGCAGCGAGATCTCGGTGTCCTTGACCGGCTTGCCTTTGGCATCGGTGACCTTAAAGGTCGTCTCCGCCTCTTGGTAAACCCCGTCGATCGCCAGCGCCAGCTCATGCCCCAGCTCGATCCGTTGCGGAAGATGGAAGGCCGGCATTGAGGAGCCGTCTCTTGTCTGGAGCAGGCCGTCCACGAGCCGGATGTCCGTCGTGCCGGTTGCGCTGCTGTTCACCTCGAACGTGACGGTGGCCAGCTTGCCGTCCTTGGGCAGGGAGGCGGCCTTGGGCAGATCCTGGATGCCGAAGGTCAGACTGCCTGCGTTGTTGTCGGCCTGATTGGCGACGAGCTCCGCTTTGCCGAGACGCGCGTGCACCGCAGCCGCCTGGATGCCGTCGACTTTGGGCTCGGCATCGACGACCTTCAGCTTATTGGGATCGTACAGGAGCCGGAGCTGGGCACCCTGCAGCGCGGACGACTGGCTAACGCTAAGGTCGACCTGGAAGGTGCTGCCGGCATTAGCCTTGACAGCCCCGCCGATGACGAACCCCGGTTGTCCCTCGACGAAAAACGTCCAAGTCTTGTCGGCCGGATTGCCGAATTTGTCCTTGACCCGCAGTTGGACCTCGTGATAACCGCCGGCGAGCGGCTTGCCCGGTGTATACGTTACCGTTCCGCCATCGAGGGACGGAGTAACGAGCTCTCCGTCCAGCTTCATTCGGACGCTGGCCGGATCGATTCCCGAGCCGTTCTCGTCGTCCTTGACGGCGGCCCGGATCGGCGTCAGATATGCTTTTGTCGTCGAACCGTCTGCCGGGAAGACCCCGTCGATGGTCGGGTTGACGAGATCGTCGTCGGTCGGTCCATAGACGGCCCGGATATTGTCCACGTAGACGACGGCCTTGTTCTTCTTGCTGTCCTTGGGCTCCATCACCCGGACGGCAAGGTCCAGCTTCAGCGGAAGCGGCTTGCCCTTGGGCACGGCCGCCTCTATGTATTTCCACCCGGTCCAGTCGACGCCGGGGTCTTCGCTCGTGAAGTCGATCGGGAACGCCTTGTCCTCCCCGTCCTTCAGCTGGGCACGGATCCAGTGGTCGTCGTTCGCGCCGTAAAACCACATCCCGATCTTCTCCGGATAGCCGTCAATGACGATATCCTCGTCCGGCAGCGCGTAGGCGCCGGACGTACCCAGCTGGCCGGTGAAGTCGTATTCGAGCTTGAGCGACTTGCTGCCGAAGCGGACGATGTCCGGATCTGTCTCGGCCGAGATGCTGACACTGGTGTAGCGTGCGCCGTCCTTGGACCAGCCCTGAATGCCGTTCTCGAAATCGGCAAGAACGATAGGCGGCTTGGTCCCCATGGTTCCCGGAGAAGATGTCCCGCCTGCGCCGTCCTGCGCACTTGCGGAGGCGGACAGGCCGCCGGCCCCCACGAGAGACGCGGCCATCATGACGGACATGGCAAGAGATAGACTGCTGCGAAATGAGAAATTCACGAAATTCTTCACTCCTTTGCATCCTTGATGGTTGAAATTTTATTTCATGTAAACGCTTTTATCAAGCAAAAAATGTTTTATTATGGAAAGGTAGAACGAAAATCAACGCCGGACGGCTATGGCCATCCGGCGTTCGACTAGGAAGAGCGGAGGTATGAATTGGGGAAGAGGGGTGAATTCGGGAAGGGGAAGAGGGCCCTTCGCTGATTCTCCGCCAGTGGGTTACCGGAACAGGTCGACGATCAGAAACAGATTCAGCGAAATGACAAGCACCGCGATGATCCAACCGGCGGCATTCGTCAGCCCCCGGTTGGCGAGCCCGCCCATGATACGCTTGCTGCTGGTGAACAGCAGAAGCGGGACAAGGGCGAAGGCGATCCCGAACGAAAGCACGACCTGGCTCATGACGAGCGCCTTGGTGGCGTCCACCCCGGCCAGAATGATGACAAGCGGGGGGATCGTCGTGATTGCTCTTCTCACGTAGAGAGGGATTCTCTTCTGAATGAACCCCTGCATGACAACGTCTCCCGCCAGCGTACCGACCGAGGCGCTGGACAGCCCCGCGATGAGCAGGCCCAAGCCGAACGCAATCGCAAAGCCGCTGCCCGCCAGCTCGCCGAATTGGTGGTAGGCGATCTCAAGATCCTCGACGTCCAGTCCGTTGCTATGGAAGAGGGCGGCGGATGTGATGATCATGGCCAGGTTGACCGCTCCGGCTATAACCATTGCAATGACGATATCGATCAGCTCGAACCGGAAGATCCGTTTCTTTTCGGCGTCCGTTTTGCCGACGATCCGCCTTTGCGTGAGGGAGGAATGCAGGTAGATGGCATGCGGCATGACCGTCGCGCCAAGAATGCCGGCGGCGAGGAGCACGTTGTCCGTTCCCTGGAACTTGACCGTGACCATACCCGTTCCGACGGCGCTCCAATTCGGATCCGCCAGGAACACCTGGAAGGCGAACGCCAGCGCGACAATCATGATCATGGCCAAAATGCCCGCTTCCAGCCAGCGGTACCCGCGCCGCTGCAGCTCCAGAATGGCGAACGAGCCGGCGGCCGTAATGAGGGCGGCAGCGAGCATAGGCAAATCGAACAGTAAATATAGGCCGAGCGCGGCGCCTATGAACTCGGCCAAATCCGTCGCGATGATGACAAGCTCGCTTTGGATCCAGAGAAAGATCGACACGCCGCGAGGAAAGGTTTGCCGGGCGACTTCCGGCAGGTTGTGCCCTGTGGCGATGCCCAGCTTGGCGGATAAGGACTGGATGAGAACGGCCATCAAATTAGAAACGACAATGACCCAGAGCAGCAGATAGCCGTATTTGGAGCCGGCGGTTATATTTGTAGCGAAGTTGCCCGGGTCCAGATAGGCGACGGCCGCGATAAAGGCAGGTCCCAGAAAGGGGAGCAACGCGCGGATGCCTTTGGCCGAAGAAGAGGCAGGTTGTCCGGTCTCTTCGGGGATGGAGGCAGCTTCGCCGTTCTTGTGAGAGCGGAATCGGTTCATAGATGACAGGTCCCCTTATGGATTGAAAAATTTGCTTGACGCTCCGAGCCGCAGGCGGCTTTGAGGAGGGACATGCTCGTCCGATTGGTTTAGTAGTCTCGGTTTGCCTCTGGCTGTCAGGAAGGGCAAAGCGTCTTCCGGATGCACGTGAGCATACGGACATCTATTCCTACTATATCAACAGTTTCGGCATATACAAAACACTCTTATTCGTCTCTTCCAAATTGAGTAAATCGGCAGGCAAGCCATAAACCGAGAGGCTGTCTGAGCAGAGGGACTCGGGTTGGCCTTCGCACATGGGGATGCGGCTGCAAGGGGGAGAATGTCCGTTTCTGTTAAGGAACGACGAGATACTTTAATGTCCTTAACACGGAGTGCCGTAGCCCCCTTTGCTGCCATTTGGTATCATCTTCAATGGGAAGGTGCCTAGGCTTACGGTATGGGAATTGTTTCGTTGTGCTTAGATTTTTTGAAGATTTAAAAATTCTGAAACTGCTGAAGTGACGAATGAAAAATTGTAAAAACACGACTCCATCAAGCATTCAGCAAACTTTGAATTAAAATGAACAATGAATTATTTGGAGGAGGTAATAAATTAGCGAACAGTTGAAACAATTGAAAAGAAAACATAAAATAGACCAATGATGAATTGGATTTCGAGGTGAAGAATGCCCTCTATTAAAAAAACAAAACAATGATTTCATGGCTGAAATGTAAGAACCGAGGAAAAGAAAACTGACCTCAGGGTTGTAGCGCGTTTTCCAAGTACAGAAATAAGGAAAGCTATTTCATTTTTTAAAAATTGAAAAAGAAAAACCCCTACTCTCGAGAGGCCACTTAAAAACTTCTTTAAGCTTTTTCTAAGATGCAAAAAAGATCGTTTTAAGCCTGTGAGTGGCTTTAAACGGTCTTTTCATTGTCTCTGTAACTTCATAATCGATGCCTCACCGAAAATGCGTGTCTTTTTTAGTCACCTCGCTCCCGAGAGGGGCGATACCCCATTACACAACTATATACTAGCAAGTGTGATTAGGAGGAGAGATTGTTTTGAAAAAAACCAAAGATTTGGCCAATCCTTTTAAGTGCAAAAGACCCCAACGTAGGAATCATGCATTAAGTTTAATGATTTTGCTTTGCTTTTTTGCTGTTTCCGCTTCTACCTTTGCTGAAATTACCATTCTTGCAGCACCATTAAAAGAAAATATTGCAACAAAGACATCTGAAGAAAATAAAATACCATCTATCGGTTCACTCAATCTTAAACTCAAATCAGCCGTACTTGTAGTACCATTAACAGGTCAAGTCTTGTTGTCAATAGATGCAGATAAAGCTTATGCTCCTGCTAGTATGACTAAAATGATGACTGGATACATTATCGAGGATAAAGTCAAAAAGGGAGAAATATCATGGAACAATATTGTAACAGTCAAAGAAAATGCTTCTAAGACCATTGGTACACGTGTTTTCCTTACTAAAGGGGAAACGCATACTGTAAGAGAACTATATATTGCCATGGTCGTACATTCCGCCAATGACGCTGCCGTCGCTCTTGCGGAATACGTGTCTGACTCTGAGCAAAACTTCGTTAAACTAATGAACCAGGAAGCCAAACGTATGGGAATGACAAATACTTACTTTATAAATGCAACTGGACTCGACCGCGCGGATATGCCGATAACATTTCGTCCAGAGGAAAAAAGGGAGAACATGATGTCCGCAATGGACATTGCAACATTGGTTAAATATATGATACAGGATCACCCGGGTTTCTTGGAGGTTTCTACTATCCAATCCTATCAGTTCCGTGCGTCTGACAGAGAACCTCTAATAAACTCGAATTGGATGCTGGAATCAAACAAAAACAATCCAAGATTTAAGCAATACGCTTATGAGGGGCTTGATGGAATGAAGACGGGATTTACTGACAGAGCTGGGTATTGCTTTGCAAGTACTGCAGAACGTGAAGGAATGCGTTTGATCAGTGTCGTAATGGGAACAGAATCGATGGACAAACGATTCACGGAGACGAAAAAAGTGTTGGATTATGGATTCAATCACTTTGAAGTAATGCAATTTGTAGCTGGTAGTAGTACAGCAAAAGGAGTGGAAAGAGCCGCTGTCAAAAAGGGTAAAAATACAGAGGTTCCTGTGGTGGCTGAACGAGACGTCTATTTTATTGTTCCAAAAGGAACCGATGCTTCTCAGCTTTCATTTAAGACCAAATCCGCAGTAGAAGCACTCACGGCTCCTTTTCAAGCAGGAACAAAGACGGGTACAATTACTTATACTTACCAAATGGAGGGGATGGATAACGTCCAAGAGAGAACTGTTAACTTGGTTACAGCGGAAAAGATGGAAAAGGCAGGATGGTTCCGTCTGATATTACGTTCTTTAAAGGAAGTAATTATTAGTGTTTTTTGAGTTTGGACAAATAATTAGAATTGCCGTTTGCACGACTGACAGCAAGAGAGTGTGTGACCCATCGATATTCGAACGCCTTGCTAAACTGGATACATAGAAGCACCAACCACCGGATTAAAGAAATCTCGCTCGCAACGACCTGAGCAGGAATGCGTCTGTCAGCCGGACAAGGAGCTCAGGCGTACGACAAGCTCGCTCGGAATAATGACGTCCCGCGGTTCCGACACGTTCAGCTCGTCCTTGAGGAGCTTCATCAGCAGAGAGGCGGCCTCCATTCCGAGCGCGATCTTGTCTTGGCGGACCGTGGTCAGAGGAGGGGAAAAATAGGCAGCGGCCTGAATGTCGTCATAGCCGACGACGCTGACGTCCTCCGGCACTCTCCGGCCGGCTTGGGTCAATGCCTCGATCGCGCCGAACGCCATCCAGTCGTTCGCCGCAAAAACGCTGTCGAAGGAAGCACGATCACGAAGGTGGCGCTTCATCGCCTCGTAGGCGTCCTGCTGCCGCGCGTGACCGGCGAGCTGCAGGCAGGGGTCCGGCTCGAGCCCCGCTTCGTCAAGCGCCTGCCGGAATCCGGCGAAGCGTTCGGATTCGTGGTACGTATCCGGAATGCCGCTGATATAAACCGGGCGGATCCGGCCCTGGCCAAGCAAGTGCTTCGTCGCCTCATAGGCCCCCTGCCGGTAATTGGACGTCACGCACTGGAGAGCGAGGCTCTCGCTGACCCGCTTGCCGACGAGCACGAAGGGGAGGCCGAGGCTGCGGTAATAACGCAGATACTCATCGCGGATTTGCTCGCCCATCACGATCAGCCCGTCGATTTTTCGTTTGTCGCCGATTCGTTTCCAGTAGGCGCTGTCGGTCTCGCTGCAGTCGGAAAAAAGGAGCAGGTCGCTGGAATGTATCGTCAGCGCGCGCTGAACACCCTGCAGCACCTCCGCGAATAAGTGGTGCGTCAGGAAATGCGGATCCCAGCCGAATACGGCGACGCCGACCGTCCCGGTTCTGCCGCCGGCAAGGCTCCTGGCCTGGGCGTTCGGAAGATAGCCGGTCTCTTCAATGACGGCCTTGACTCGGGCTCTCACCTCCGGTTTGACGCCGGGCTGCTCGTTCACGACCCGCGACACGGTCCCGCGGGAGACGCCTGCCAGCTGGGCGATCGTTTCTAATGTATGTCCCATCGGGAAGCACTCCTTTTCTGGTTATAATGCCATGGAGGCGGACACCTGCAGGCGGGCAGCCCGTCAGCCGATGATCAAAACTTGTCAAATGGAGAATAGACGAACGGCTGCTCCGGGAACAGGGCAGCCAAGAGACGTCGGACCGTCGATTCCTCGCAGCCGCCCATCCGAAACTCTCCCTCCATCTGCATCTCCGGCCGGTAACCCTGCAGCAGCATGGCCACCAGCTCGGCCTGTCCCAAGTTGACGGAACAAGCATCCGCACCCGGCGGGTTATCCGAGAGGTAGAGGCGGCATTTCCGATAGCTGAGGCCGAGTGCTTGTCCGTCGCATCGGATGGTGAGATCGAAGCTGGGAACGGAATGCCCCTCTAGCCGCTTCTCCAGGAGGGGCTGGAGCTTGCGGCCAATCGACGGGAGGGAGATGAGCTTCCACATGGCGTAGCGGAATTCCTCTTCCTGCGCGCCCCATTCGCGCAAGTAGGGCAGCAGGACATGGTCGCCGGGCAGCTTGGCTTCGATGAGCCGGACGGCCGGCAGCTGACCGGCCAGGTGGTACAGCACCGGCAGAGCGGCGCCCGCTTCGCCCGGGAGATAGCACAGCTCGGCGAGCTGGGAGATTCCATTCCTCTCCTTGTCCAGCCGCCCGTAAGCGATCATCCGGCCGCTCCGGAATGCGGCGGACCAGGCGCCGCCCTGGGAGGCCTGCCAATGAAGCATATCTCTCCAGTAGGCCGGCGGACGGATCCGGGTCAGCGTCCGCTCCCGGTTAAACGCGTCATAGACGGCGCCGAGCTCGGGAAGATGGTCCTCGGGCCGGATCGCCTGCACCGTGCAGTCTTCCGGCGCGGGAGCGTCAACCGGCAGGCGTTGGACGTCCAGCTTCCATTTGGGCTCCGGCACGATGGTCCAGCCGGCTTTTTCGTAGAACGGGTGGATGACGGCGAACAGCACCGACAGATCGTAGCCGGAGCGTTCCATCCAGCGGGTGAGGGCTTCCAGAATCCGGGAGCTCAGTCCGCGCCCCCGGTAGGCCTCCAGCGTGCCTACGCTGCCGATCCCGCCGGCGAGCAGCTCTGCGCTACCGACGCGGAACGGGTAAGGGAAGAGCTGGACAGTGGAGGCGATTACGCCGTCCACGACGGCCACCCAAGTCGTCTCCATGCTGTAGGCGGTGTCGTGGTCCAGCCGGGATTGAAAATATGCCTGTCCGACCGGGAAGCAGCCGTCCAGCAGCCGATAAACCTCGAGCAGCTCTTCGCGGCTGTGGATCGACCGAATTTGTATGGACTCCATTGTTTGTCACATCCATTAAGTAGGAATTTGGTAAGGAAGAGCGGAGAGGCGGCGAATCGCCATTGACATTCCGTCCCAGCCGCATAATAATCATAGTGTACCATTTTGGGAGCGCTCCCACAATTAAGCGCGGTACAACATTTTGTCGAAACGTCCCGATTCGAGTGAGCGTCTGGGAACAGGAACACCTGGCAAACGAGAGGATTGGCATAGAACGGTGTGCCGGCAGAAGAAGGAAGGGAATGAGGTCAAATGATAGGGCAGACGGAGACTTACGATGTGGCGGTGCTCGGAGGGGGTCCGGCCGGCATAGCGGCTGCGCTAGCTGCCGCACGTGCGGGAGCAAAGACGATTTTGGTCGAACGGTACGGGTTTTTGGGCGGCATGTCAACGGCAGCGCTTGTGTACCCTTGGATGACGTTCCATACGGCGGCGGGCCGGCAGGTTATCCGTGGCATTGCGCAGGAGATCGTCGACCGGCTGGTGGAGCGGGATGCGTCACCCGGACATCTGCGGGACACGATCGGCTTTGTGCATACGCTGACGCCCTACAACCCTGAAGTATACAAAGCTTTGGTGTTCGAGCTGCTGAAGGAGGCGGGGGTCCGGCTGCTGCTGCATTCGCTGGTTACCCATACGGACGTTAAGGATGGGCGGATCGCAGGCGTCGGTATTCATACGAAGAGCGGTCCCGGGCTGATCCGGGCCAAGGTGTTCGTCGACGCATCCGGGGACGGGGATGTCGCGTATCTCTCCGGCGCGCCATGGGAGCAGGGGAATGAAGCGAACAAGGTGCAGCCGATGACGATGAAATTCCGCATGAAAGGCGTCCGGCTGGACGAGGTGAAGACCTACATGATCCGGCATCCCGAGGAGTTTTACGAGAAGTCGCTCATTTCCGAGCTGGACAGGCTGCCGCTGACCGGCGTGATGGGGTTTTATTCCAAATGGAAGGAAGCGGAGCTCCCCATTCCAAGGGAGGGTCTCCTCTTCTTTACGGGGCCCGGCGAGGATGAGGTGCTCGTAAACGTCTCCAGGATCTCCGGGCTGGATCCGACGAAGGTCGAGGAACTGACTGAAGCGGAAATGGAGGGCAGGCGTCAGGTGTTCCTGCTCGAGGCGTTCTTCCGCAGTCAGATCCCCGGGTTCGCGGACGCACGGGTGATCGGCACGGGAGCGCAGGTCGGCGTCCGGGAGACGCGCAGAATTGTGGGCGAGTATGTGCTGCAGGGCAGGGATGTGCTGGCCGGGCGGCGGTTCGACGACGTGATCGCCCGCAGCGGGTATCCAATCGATATTCACAATCCGGAGGGGGTAGGCGTCACGGCCAACTTCATCCGGGAGGGCGGCGCCTACGATATCCCGTACCGGTCCATTGTGCCGAGAGGGATCGAAAACCTGCTTCTGGCAGGACGCTGCATCTCGACGAGTCATGAGGCGCAGGCGACGACCCGGCTGACGCCGAGCTGCATGGCGATCGGCCAGGCGGCCGGCGCAGCTGCGGCGATTGCCGCCGGACAGCGGCTCGCGGTCAACGACGTCCCGATGGCCGAACTGCACCGGGAGCTTCTGCGAGGGGATGCGCTTCTGGATCTCGATTAGAGTCTTCGTGCGCGAACCGAGTCTCCAGCGCCTTCTCGGTTTCCTGCCAATCCTGCAGGCCCATCCAAAACTGCTTCAGCTGCAAAAGCAAATGGTCGTGCTCGTCCGGCGTCAGGTGGAGATCGGAACTGTAGCGGAAAGAAGGGATCAGCTCGCGGTACAAACCGGAGTGCGGAGGCCGATTGACTGCGGCTTCGCCTGCTTCCTGCTCTGCCGTCGGCTCTCCAGGCCGGACGGTGGAGCGTGCTCCCGTCTCGGGCAGCTCCGCTGCTTTGCGGCAGGCTGGGATGCTGAGCGTCTGCTCCCGGATCAGCCGCTGGGCGTCCTCAGACGTCAGATAATCGACGAGTCTCACCGTCTCATCCAGATGAGGCGAATCTGCACGGACGGCGAGGCCAACCGTAACAAGCAGCGTCGCCGGGACGCTTACATGAGGCAGCGGGGCGATATCGTACGGGAACGTGACGTCCGTCAGACGGTTCAGGTTGAAATACGTGGTGATCAGGGAGGAGACCTTTTCCTGCCGGAACAGCTCCTCCGCGAACGCCTCCGCCTCCGTCAGTAGGACCGGGAACTGCGGCTGGCTGTGGATGAGCGTGCGGCACGCCCGTGCGCTTCTCTCGAGCCGGCTTCCCAGAATGGCGAGACGGCCGGCCGGGTCCCGCTCGAACGTTAGGCCGCTTTGCAGCAGGAACAGCGGCCAGCGATGGTGCGAAGCGGGATTTGAGAGCGCTCCCGGCATTCCCGGCTGGACTAGTGTGTCCTCTTCGGTGACGGTCGTTCCGTTCGAGGGAGCGGCTCGGCTCCATCTGCTCGATGCTTCCGACAAAACGCAGGTGTTAGTCAAGTCGGCTCTCCTGCCTATCCAGGAGGGAGCGACTTACAAGCTGTCGGCTCAGCTTAACGTACTAAAGCAGAGTCATTCGGTCGAGATCGGCATGCGGTACTACGACGCAGCCGGCAAAACCCAGACGCTCTACAAGAACAGCCTGCTCAAGGGTCTTGAAGGGAAAGGCTGGTCTCCGATCGAGCTTGAAGTGACGGCACCGGCCAAGTCGGGCTTCGTGGAGCTCGTGTTCAGCTCCGGAGCTATCAGCCTGACGGAGTTTTACCTGGATGAGGTGAAGCTGTTGAAAAAGAACGACGAGCAGCCAGGTGAAGAAATTGCTCAGAAGCTGCTCAATCCGGGCTTCGAGCTCCCGGTGGAGAACGGCGTCATTCCAGGCTGGACGCCAGAGAATGGAGCCGCAGGAATCGCAGTCAGTGCGGCGCAGGCCTACACCGGTGCCTACAGTCTGCATCTGCACGACACCTCGGACCAAGCCGGATTGCGGGTGTTGAGCGGCAAATTTGCTGTACTGCCGGGCAAAGCCTATGTGGCCAAGGCAATGACGTACGTAATCGAGCAAACCCACCGGATTGTCTATGAGATCTATTACTACGGCGCCGATGGCGCGCAGATCGGCCCGGCCAAGATCGAGCTTTTCTCGAATCTGCCCCGCGAGAAGTGGAGCGAGTTGAGGGTCTTTACCGAGGCGCCTGCAGGTGCCGCAGCCGCGCGCGTCGCCTTCTATTCCGGAGAGCCCAGCTTGACGGAAGCCTACTTCGATGAGGTCTCCTTCGAGCCGGAAGCGGAGGATATCCCGCTTAATCGGGAGTACGCCCCGGCGGAAAAGCTCGGAGAGATGGTCTACGTAGGGCTTGGACAGGCGGCCGCCATCCAGGAGAATGCGCTTGGCGAGTCGGAGGTCTACTACCATTCGAACGGCAAGCCGGGGACGTTCTCCGTCCTGGACGCCGAGACGGGAGAACTTAAATTTTCCCAAGTGGTCCCCAACACAGAAGCGGTCTGGGCGATGACGACGAGTCCCGACAAGAACGTATACTTCGCGGGAACGGCCGACGGCAAGCTGTATCGCTATCTGCCCGAGCAGCGCAAGCTGGAGGATCTGGGCAGCAACCCGTCGGACAATTGGGTGTGGGATCTCGAAGCGGCGCCGGACGGCAAGCTGTACGGGTCTACCTATCCGCACGCGAGCGTGTTCGAGTACGATCCGGCCACTCGGAAGTTCCGGGATTATGGACCGGTCGTAGCCGGACAGCAGTACGCGAGAGGCTTAGCCGTGACCGACACGGACATCTATGTCGGCACCGGGACGACGAAGCATTTGATCAAGATCGACCGGGTAACCGGAGCGAAGGAAGAAATCCCGGTCGAAGGGCACACGGGCAAGGAGGACGGCTCGATGATCGAGAACGTCTTCGTCATGAACGGCAAGCTGCTGATCTCGGCCGGCAGCGTAACGATGCTGGTGATGGATCCCGTGACGAACAGGATCGAGAACTCCTTCAAGTACAGCAATATGGTATCAGAGCCTTCTCCTTACAATCCCGATCTCATCTATTACAAATTCGAAACCAAGCTGTACCAATATAACTTCCGGACCAACCAAACCGCCGAAATCGAAGGAATCCCCCCGCGCCCCGACACGGTCCGCGTCAAGGATGCCAAATGGATTCAGCTGAAGAGCGGGGAAAAAGCGGGCCGCAAAGTGCTCGCCATGGTGACCCAGTACGGTGAATACATGCTATTCGATCCAGCGGATCGTTGGCTTTCCTTCGTCAAGCTGGACATCTCCGCCCAGTCGGTGGCGATCCAGTCGCTGGAAGCTGGGCCGGACGGCAATCTGTATATGGGCGGCTACCAGCGTGGCATGTCCGTCTATAACCCGTTTACAGGGAAGATTGAGGCAAGCCAGCCGACATTTGCGCAGCCGGAGGGAATCGGCTTCCTGGATGGCAAGGTGTATTTCGGGACTTATGTCGGTGCGGTAATGTACAGCTACGATCACAAGCAGCCGCTTGAGATCGGCACGAATCCGAAGCTGGAATACGACATAGGCGACCAACAGGACCGTCCTTTCGCCATAACATCGGGCGACGGCAAGCTGTTCGTGGGCACAATTCCGGATTACGGCATTCTGGGAGGGGCGCTGGCGATCTACGATCAGGCGAGTGATAAGTGGTCCAGTTCCGCAACGTTGTGCCGAACCAAAGCATCATCAGCCTCGCTTACCGGGACGGCAAGCTGTACGGAGGCACCTCGGTGTGGGGAGGGCTCGGCGTCGAGCCGACTGAGAAGGAAGCCAAGCTGTTCGTCTGGGACGTAACGTCCGGGCGACTGCTGGACGCCTACACGCCGGTCATTCCCCGGATTGACGAGACGCCTAGAATGATCGGGGATCTTTCCTTCGGGCCGGACGGCCTGCTGTGGGGCGTCGTCGACGGGACAATCTTTGCGCTCAATCCCGATACCCGGGAAGTCGTCAAGAGCAAGAAGATCCGGCCGAGTCTGTACAACTCCACCAAATGGCGCTCCTATTATCTGCGGTGGGCCCCGGACGGCATGCTGTATACGACGCTGTCGCGCAAGCTGTTCGCCATTGATCCGCAGACGCTCCAGACGAAGCAGCTGGCGGACGGTCTTGTGAACAACATGACGGTCGGCCTGGATGGCAGCATCTATTACGCGCTGGAAAACCAGCTGTACCGGATCGCCGTGCCGCAGACGGACGCCACACTGAAAAGCATATCGATCGGCGGCGCTCCGCTGTCCGACTTCTCTCCGGGAACAATGGCCTATACGGTTCAAACGGCGGCACGGCCGGCCGTGACAGCTGTGGCAAGCCAGTCCGGATCCCGTGTGATGATCACGGAAGAAACTAACCGGACCCTTGTCCAGGTGACGGCTCCCGACGGACGCTCGACACTGGCGTACAGCATACGCTGGGAAACGATAGAGCAGGAACCGCTGACGCTCCATGTCGAGTTTACCAACGACCGGGGCGAGCAGCTGACCGCCTGGAAGCCAGGCGAGCTGCTGACCGCTCGTATGCAGGCGGAAAACCGGCAGGCACGCGGACAGGAGGCACTGCTGATCGTCGCGCAGTACGATGAAGCAGGCGCCATGACAAGCGTCTCCTATCTTGCCAAGACGATCGCTCCGGGGCAGACGGAGCAGCTGGCCGCTGGCTTCCGCCTGCCGGATTCGGGCCGGGGAGGCGTCGTCAAGGCTTTCGTCTGGGAGGGCAAGGATTTGGCCCAAACCTCGATGAAGCCGCTCTCTCCGGTATACAACCTGCCCGCGGCAGGGGGAGGCAAGTAGGAAAAGCGGAAGAACGGTCTGACGAGCAAGCCGAAGGTAGAAAGCTACTCTAGCAAAGCTGACTTTTTGGTAATAGGATACGAACACCCCACGGCGGTTCCGCCATGGGGTGTTCGGCATTTACTCGTCTTTCCGTTTCAGCGATGGAGTAGGCAATAGCAATTTAGTCTATCTCGTAGGCCCATCACTCTGCCGAGCAGGGCAGTGCCACCTTATGGGGCAGCGGAAAGGAGGCGGCACGTTTCCATTGATAACTATTCGATTGAGCGTCATTTCTAATTTCGCTTTCCATAATCCAATCAATAGATTAACCGAATGAGCGGGAAAAGCAACCGCCAGCCAACATCCATATTTTCCTTCGCGAATGAAAAGTAACTAACTAAAGAACAATAAGTCCTATAACGAAAATTATGTAAACTATTCTATAGCGATACACCCAGCTGACAGAGACAAAAAACAAGTCAATAAGGGAAACAGCCAAATCCAATTCCCGGTAATTGCCCGGACAAACCAGCCAAACCAGCCAAAGCGGGAAAAGAGGGGGAAAGGGGAATGAAGCGCACTGCCAATACCAGCTGCCCGCAGCTCTCCCGCCTCGTCGACAGCAGGGAAGGACGCAAAAAAGACGCAGGCACGCGAACGTGCCTGCGTCTGTATCTGCAATCTCGATCTGACGAGTGCCGAAGCAATCTGCGTGCGCGGCGTTGTCCCACTCTCGCTTCCATAGGGCAGGGGACAGTCTGCGTGCCGTTACAGAGCGAACGGGCGGCCTTTGATCCAGCTGCGCTGCAGCTCCAGCTCCGGCGAAACGAGCAGAACGTCGGCCTGCTTGCCGACGGCGAGGCTGCCGATTCGGTCAGCAGCGCCGACTCGCCGAGCCGGGTTGCCGCTAGCCATCCGGCTCGCTTCCTGGACGCTCACGCCTACCTGATTCACGAGGAAGCGGAAGCCCTCGATCATGGTCAGGATGCTGCCTGCGAGGCTGTCGCCTTCCGTCAAGCGGGCTTGTCCGTTCCGTACGGTGACGGACAGGCCGCCGAGGCTGTACGAGCCGTCCCCTAGACCGGCTGCCGACATAGCGTCGGTAATGAGGATGACGCGGTCGGTGCCCTTGGTCTTAACGAGCACCTTCACCGCCGCGGGGTGGACGTGAATGCCGTCCGCGATAATCTCGGCGGTAATGGCATCGTGCGTCATTACGGCGCCCACCGTACCGGGATTGCGGTGATGAAGAGGGGTCATCGCGTTATACGTATGCACCGCGTGGCACAGGCCGTGGCGGGTCGCTTCGCTGACGACGTCGTACGACGCGTCGGTATGACCGGCGGAGGCGACGATGCCCTGGGCGGTCAGCCATTCGATGACTTGCGTCGCCCCTTCAATCTCGGGAGCCAGCGTAACGATTTTGAGCACGCCCGGGTAGGCATTGTTCCATTCCTCGAGCCATTCCGTGCTGGGCGGCACGATGTACTTTGGATTTTGGGCGCCTTTCCACTTGACGTTGAAGAACGGACCTTCGAGGTGAACGCCGAGAATTTGAGCATACGGCATCTCGCTCGCCATGTACTCGGCCGTATTGCGGACCGCTGCCGTCAAATTCTCATAGGAGTTGGTCAGGGGAGTGGACAGCATGGCCGTCGTTCCCTGCTTGGCATGGAAGCCGGTAATGGCGTCCAGCGCTTCCGGCGTTGCGTCCATGAAATCCGAACCTCCGCCGCCGTGCACGTGAATGTCGATGAAGCCGGGCAGCAAGTAGCTTCCCTGCGCGTCGACGGTTTCCCCCTCAAAGGAGGTGGGGGCGCCTTCGGCGTCCGCATCGCCCATCCAGGCAATGCGTCCGTCCTCGAGCAGCAGGCTTCCGTTCTCGATAATGCCGTCTTCCGTTACGATGCGTCCGTTGCGGATCAGGACGCTGCCTTCTTCCTTGCTCATGCTTGCAGTAACCTCCCTGCCTCGGAATCGGCCATGACGATCAGGTTCGGATGAAGCTGGAGGAGGGATGCCGGGACCTGAGTGGTGATCGGTCCGCGCAGCGCCCGCTTCAGAATCTCCGCTTTGTCCGCGCCGCGCGCGAGCAGGAGAATGGTCCGGGCCTTCAGGATGACGCCCATGCCGACCGTAATCGCTTCGGACGGCACTTCGTCCAGCGAGGCGAAGAACCGGGCGTTCGCCTTCCGGGTTTCCTCCGCCAGCTGGACGATATGGGTGCCGCTGTGCAGCTCATCGCCCGGCTCGTTGAAGCCGACGTGCCCGTTATGGCCGATGCCAAGAATTTGCAAATCGATTCCGTTCGCCTGCTCGATGCTTGCGTCGTAGCGCAAGCACTCGTCCGCCGGGTTCTCCGCATTGCCGAGCGGCAAATGCGTCGAGCCCTCCGGCAGATCGACGTGGCGGAACAGGTGACGGTTCATAAATGTATAATAACTCTCTTCATGATCGCGCGGCAATCCGACGTATTCGTCAAGATTGTAAGTTGTAGCTTCCCGGAAGCTGACCAGGCCGGCACGATGCATCTCTACGAGCTTCTCGTACATGCCGATCGGGGTCGAGCCGGTGGCGAGGCCAAGCACGGCCTTCGGGTTGCGCTGCAGCTCGGCTGCCATCAGGTTGGCGGCCGCCGCGTTGAGTTGTTCATTCGATTCGTAGATAAATAAATTCATGTCCATTTCCCTCCGGGGAGCCGCGGTTGCCCGGTCGGGCCGGCGGACCGCCGGCCGGGGCTGCGCTCCGACTTAGTCTTCTACTTAAATGTAAACCGGGGGGTCTTCTGCGTCAATAAACCTTTTACACATTACGATCATTTTTTTGAGCGATACGATCAATTCTACTTGTTTAGCGACAATTTTTATCCACGAACCTAGTCCAAGAAAAGATTGACTCGGTCAGAGGGGCCTACTACACTAAGGCTAAGATGGCTTTTACCAACTCAATCCAAAAGGGGTGCGGCGAATGCAACTTACCAATAAGATCGGTGTTATTGTCGACAGCTTCGGAATCGGCGTCCGCGAGGGCTTGAAGAAGGCGAAGGAGGTCGGAGCGGAAGGCGTGCAGATCTACGCGGTCAAGGGCGAAATGGACCCGGCGAATCTGAACGCAGCCGCGCGCAAGGAGCTCAAGGAGTACATAGCATCGCTTGGTCTCGAAATTTCGGCGCTTTGCGGCGATCTCGGCGGACACGGCTTCCAGGATAAGGCTGCGAACGCGGAGAAGGTAGAGAAGTCCAAGCGGATTCTCGACCTGGCCATGGATCTCGGAACCTCGGTCGTGACGACGCATATCGGCCTCGTGCCGGACGACAGCAAGTCGGACGTCTATCTCACCATGCAGGAGGCATGCGAGGAGCTCGCGAATTACGCCAGCAGCATGAATGCATATTTTGCCATCGAGACGGGACCCGAGCCGGCTGCGCATCTCAAATCGTTCCTCGATACGCTCAGCTCCAAGGGGCTGTCCGTCAACTTCGACCCGGCCAACATGGTCATGGTTACCGGCGACGATCCTGTGCAGGGTGTTTATACTCTGAAGGATTACATTGTCCACACGCACGTGAAGGACGGCATCCGGTACAAGGAAGTCGATCCGCGTGAAGTATACGGCTCCCTCGGCTACGAGCCGATGGACCACGGCAAGATCGCACAGATGGTTACCTCCGGCGAGATCTTCAAGGAAGTGCCGCTCGGCGAAGGCAAGGTCGATTTCGACGCTTACTTCGCAGCGCTGAACGACATCGGTTACCGCGGCTATCTGACGATCGAGCGTGAAGTCGGCGACCAGCCGGAAGTCGACATTCGCAAGGCGGTCGAATTCATCAAGCGGTATCGCTAATTATTCGCATAAGCTCTTGGATCGCCTGACGGCGGTTCAGGAGCTTTTCGGTTTCGGCGCGTTCGCGATCGCTTTCCCGCCGGACAGAAGGAGGAGAAGCATGGCCTATTTGAAAAACCGCTGGCAGGTGCTGCAGATCGTCAACATGGGCACCTTCATGTCGACGCTCGACGTCGGCATCGTCAATGTGACGCTGCCGACCATGGCCGCGCAGTTCAGCGTATCTCTCGCTCAGGTGCAGTGGGTCGTCACCAGTTACCTGCTCACCATGGTGGCGCTCCTGCCGATCCTCGGGAAGTGGTCGGACCGGACCGACCGCAGCAAGGTGTACAGCTACGGATTCCTCGTCTTCGCTGCCGGCTCGCTCTTTTGCGCGCTGTCCGGCTCTCTGGCGGCGTTGATCGTCTCTCGCGTCGTTCAGGGGGCAGGCGCCTCCATGATTCTGTCGAACAGCCAGGCGATGGTCCGCAAGCTGTTCCCCAACGAGGAGAGCGGCCGCGCGCTCGCCATGAACGCGGTCGTCATCTCGCTCGGCACGCTTGCGGGACCGGCCGTCGGCGGACTCCTGCTCGAGCTGGCCGACTGGGCGTGGCTGTTCCTCATCAACGTGCCGATCGGCGCGGCGGCACTCGTCTTAGGACTCCGCTTGTTCCCGAAGGACGAGAAGCGGGCCAAGGAGCCGCTCGACGTCGTCGGATCCTGCCTGCTGGCGCTGGCGACGGTGCTCCTCCTGCTGGGAGCGGTGGAAGGGCAGGGGGCCGGCGGCACGACACGCGCGGTCTGGCTGTATCTGGCGGGCGCTGCGCTGCTGCTCGTCTTGTTCGCTTACGAGCGGCGCATTCCGCACCGGATTTTGGATCAGGTGCTCTACCGGGACCGGGCGGTGTTCGTCGGCAACGCCTCTACGCTGCTCTTGCAGGCCGCTCAGCAGGCAACGCTTATTCCGCTCACCTTTTACATGCAGACGGCGCTCGGCTACCCGACGCGGACCGTCGGCTTCCTGCTCGCCCTGCAGCCGGTCTTCCTCGGGCTCGCTTCGCCGCTGGCCGGCTGGTACCGGGACCGCAAAGGGGCGTTCCTGCCCATCCTGGCCGGCAGCGTGTGCTGCGTTGTCTCGATGCTGTTCGTTGCGCTCGGCGAGGGAATTACCGCGGCCCAGATCGTCCTACACCTGGCGCTGTCGGGGATCGGCATGGGACTGTTCCAGGCGATCAACAACGCCGAGATTATGGCGGCGGCTCCCGGGAACAAGATCTCGCTTGTCGGCAGTATGCTCGCCCTCATCCGCTATTTTGGCATGATCCTCGGGATCGGCCTCGCCGTCTGGATCGCCGGAGGACTCGGGGAAGGCGCAGCCGCTTCCCCGGAGCTGACCAGCAGCGTCAAGATTTTGTTTTGGCTAGGAGCGCTCTTTTGCTCGGGTATGGCCGTTCTCGGTCTGCTGCGTCCCCGGAGAAGCCGATCGGCAGCCGCTTCCGGCCAAACGGCGGCCAAATAGTGGGAGTTCCGAACAGAAGGATTATGGGAGGAACTCTCGACAAGCGAACGAAGAGCGACCTCAAGAAGAACGCTCCCGTGCAATCCGGGGAGGGAAAGACGCCGAAACAGACGTTTCGGCGTCTTTTTGCATCCAGCGGGCTCTGCTGACTGGCAGACGCTTCGTCTCGGCCTCTTATTCCGAACGCTGACGAACGTCTCGAAATCGTTCGTTCGGAACTTCCCCCGGCGGCCGCTTGAGAAGCGGTGAACAGACGAGCCTTTCCTTGTTGCCGGGTTTCCTATATAATCATAAGCTGATAAGCAGACAGAACCTTACATATTCCGACCTGCTGCGAGATTAACCGACATAAGGGGGCTTGCCGAATGCCGGATCAACCCATCATCCGGTTCGAGCGCGTAACCAAGCGGTTCGACGACACGACCGTACTGCAAGAAGTCAGCTTTGAAATTGAACGTGGCAAGTTTTACACGCTGCTCGGTCCTTCCGGCTGCGGCAAGACGACGATTCTGCGTCTTATTGCCGGGTTTATGGAGCCGTCGAGCGGCAATATTTATTTTGACGGCAAGGTGATCAACCGGGTCCCGGCCAACCGGAGACAAGTGAACACCGTGTTTCAGGATTACGCGTTGTTTCCTCACCTGAACGTATTCGAGAACGTGGCCTTTGGGCTGCGCATCAAAAAGATGAAGAATGCGGAAGTAAAAGAAAAGGTGAAGGAGGCGCTTCGCTTCGTTAACCTGTCCGGCTACGAAAACAGGGAGATCAACGAAATGTCCGGCGGGCAGCGCCAGCGCGTCGCCATCGCACGCGCGATCGTCAACGAGCCGGAGATTATTCTGCTCGACGAGCCTCTGTCCGCTCTCGATCTGAAGCTGCGGACCGAGATGCAGTACGAGCTGCGCGAGCTGCAGAGACGGCTCGGCATCACGTTCATCTTCGTCACGCACGACCAGGAAGAGGCGCTTGCCATGTCCGACGAGATCTTCGTGCTGCACAAGGGCGTCATCCAGCAGAGCGGCACGCCGACGGATATCTATGACGAGCCGATCAACCGATTCGTCGCCGACTTCATCGGGGAATCGAATATCGTGCCGGGCCGGATGAAGGAAGACTTCCTGGTCGAGTTCGCGGGCCGCACGTTCGAATGCGTCGACCAGGGCCTGAACCCCGATGAGCCGGTTGAGATCGTCATACGGCCGGAGGATTTGGAGATTACGGCCGAAGGGCAGGGCAACCTGCAGGTGACGGTCGATTCCCAGCTGTTCCGCGGCGTTCACTATGAAATCTCGAGCTACGACGAGGCCGGGAACGAATGGCTTGTCCATTCGACCCGCAAAGCGGTTGTCGGACAGCGGATCGGACTGGCGTTCGATCCGGAGGCGATTCACGTCATGCGTCTCGGGGAGACGGAAGAGGAATTCGACAAGCGGCTCGAGGCGTACAGCGACAGCGAGGCCAGCCATGAGAGCTGACGCATCGGGAACACGCAATCTGTATCTCGTTCCGTACCTGCTCTGGATCGTCCTGTTCGTCGTCGCGCCGATCGTGCTGATCGTTTATTATTCCTTCCTTGATGTGGAAGGCGGCTTCACGTTCGCCAATTACGTTAAATTCTTTACGCCCGTTTATATGAAGATGACGTTCAGCTCGTTCTGGTATGCGCTGCTCATCACCGTGTTCTCGCTTCTGGTCGCCTATCCGGCGGCGTATCTCCTGACGAGAACCAGGCATAAGCAGCTGTGGCTCCTGCTCATCATCCTGCCAAGCTGGATCAATCTGCTGCTCAAGACGTACGCGTTTATCGGCCTGTTCGGGACATACGGCTTTGCCAACGCGCTACTGGAGCTGACCGGCATCGGACGGACGCAGATTCTGTTTACCGATTTCAGCTTCGTCTTCGTGTCGGTTTACATTTTTATCCCGTTCATGATCCTGCCGATCTTCAATGCGATCGAGGAGCTCAATCCGTCTCTTGTCTATGCGGCTCGGGATCTGGGAGCCTCGCCCTGGCTGACGTTCCGCCGGGTGATCTTTCCTCTGACGCTGGACGGGGTCAAGGCGGGCTGCCAGGCGGTCTTCATCCCGGCGCTCTCGCTGTTCATGATTACCCGGCTGATCGCGGGCAACCGCGTCATCACGCTCGGAACCGCCATCGAGCAGCATTTTCTCGTTACGCAGGACTGGGGAATGGGCGCGACGATCGCCGTCTTCCTCATTATCGCGATGGCGGCCATTATGGTCCTGACGGGAACGAAGAGAAAGGCGGTGCGCGATGCAAACAAACGGTAAGCTCGGCAGCGTCTACCTGTTCCTCGTTTTTGCCGTGCTGTATGCGCCGATCGTGTACCTGATCTACTACTCGTTCAACAGTGGGGGCACGATGCGCGAGTTCGAAGGCTTCACACTTGAATGGTACCAGGAAGTATTCGCCGACACGCGGCTGCTCATCATCGTGCTGAATACGTTCGTTATCGCGCTGCTGTCCTCCGTCATCTCCACGATCATCGGGGTTGCGGGCGCTATCGCAATCGACAAAGTGAGGAGAAGACGCACGCAAAATACGCTGCTGTCGCTGAACAACGTCCTCATCGTCAGTCCGGACGTCATCATCGGAGCTTCGTTCCTGATCCTGTTCACGATGATCGGGATCAAGCTGGGCTTTACCTCGGTATTGCTGTCGCATATCGCATTCAGCGTGCCGATCGTCGTGCTGATGGTGCTGCCCAAGCTGCGCGAGATGAGCTCGACACTGATCGATGCGGCGGCCGACCTCGGAGCCGGCACCTGGCAGGTGCTGACCAAGGTCGTCCTGCCGTTCATCAAGCCCGGTATCTTTGCCGGCTTTTTCATGGCGCTGACCTACTCGCTTGACGATTTTGCGGTGACGTTCTTCGTGACCGGCAGCGGGTTCTCGACACTGTCCGTAGAGATTTACTCGCGGGCCCGCCAGGGCGTTTCGCTGTCGATCAATGCGCTGTCGGCGTTGCTGTTCCTGCTCACCGTCGCGCTGGTCGTCGGGTATTACTTCATCTCCCAGCGCAATAGCCGTTCGGCAGAAAGGGGGATGCGGCCATGAAGCAGCTTGTCCAAACGTTCGCAGCCGTCCTGCTCGCGGCCTTCGCGCTGATGTATCTGACGTCCTACCTGAACGCGAGCCAGGGGTACACGGGCGGCGACACGCTGACCATTTACAATTGGGGCGACTATATCGATCCGGCCTTGATCGAGGAGTTCGAGAAGGAAACGGGGATGAAGGTCATCTACCAGACGTTCGATTCCAACGAAGCGATGATGACCAAAATCTCCCAGGGCGGCACCACGTTCGACGTGGCCATTCCTTCGGAGTACGCTATCAGCAAGATGAAGGATGATAACCTGCTGCTGCCGCTCGATCCCGAGAAGCTGCCCAATCGGAAGTACATCGACCCGCGGTTCCTGAACCTGTCGTTCGATCCGGACAACCGGTACTCGATCCCTTACTTCTGGGGAACCGTCGGCATTATCTACAACCCGGAGCTGGTCGGGGACCTCAAGTTCGACAGCTGGAACGATCTGTGGGATCCGAGTCTGCGCAACCAGATCCTGCTCGTCGACGGAGCCCGCGAGGTAATCGGCATGGGGCTGAACAGCCTTGGCTACTCGCTGAACGATACCGACGAAGGGCATCTGCAGGAGACGCTCGCCAAGCTGAACCAGCTCACTCCGAACGTCAAGGCGATCGTCGGCGACGAGATCAAGATGCTGCTCGCCAATGAGGAAGCGGCCGTCGGGGTCGTTTGGTCCGGGGACGCCTCCGAGATTATGGACGACAACGACAAGCTGGATTACGTTGTGCCCGAGGAAGGCTCAAATCTCTGGTTCGATAATATGGTCATCCCGAAGACGGCGGACAACGTCAAAGGGGCTCACCGGTTCATCAACTTCATGCTCGATCCGAAGCACGCCGCTCAGAATGCCGAATATGTCGGCTATTCGACTCCGAATGCGGAAGCTCTCAAGCTGCTGCCCGAAGAGATATCGGGGGACGAGAGGTTCTATCCGTCCGAGGAGCTGACGGAGAAGCTGGAGGTTTACGACAACCTCGGCAAGCGGATGCTGTCGCATTACAACGAGCTGTTCCTGCAATTCAAGATGTTCAAAAAGTGACACGGCCAGGCTGGTGGTCCGTGACCCAGTGAAGTAGAGAGACCACGGGAACGAAAAATAGGCTGCTTCTGCTATCCGGATGGATGGCAGGAGCAGCCTTTTTGTTTGCCGAAGCAGGTAGTGACGTCTGGGAAGGCGAAAGCCGGCGGGGAGCCAAGGCACAGGGAAGCCAGACGACATGGCAACTGCGGTACGTACGGGCATTTGGGGGTGCTTGTCCCTTATGCGGGCAGGCGGGTTGCTGCGGCGGATGCCCCGGCAGAAAAGAATCTCCGGGCATGGAACCAAATCTGCCAACACCGAGAAGCTAGGAGTCTGCCGGCTTCGTTTTGTCACCGTCCTCGAGCAGACGGACATGGTAGGCGTGCTTGGCGACCGTGAAGAGCTCCTCAAGCAGTCCGTAATTCGCCCATGCGCCGACCACCGCGCCGATGCCGGGCATGAGCTGAAGCAGCTTCCGGAGGTCGATCGTATCGCGGTATTCCTGCTGGAGCTTCTGCCAATCGATGGGGCGGGCGGCGGCCACCTGGTTCGCATCCAGCTCGCGGTCGGTCCGGTTCCAGTCCTTGATTGTCTGCCAGATCGCGCGTTTGTGCGCCGTTCCGGAAAAGGCAAGCTGGAACACGTGCAGCAAAAACAGGCGCTCGCGGTAAGCGACCGTGTTGAAGCCGTAGAGATGGGCAAGCTCAAACAACGCCTTCATCTTGATGGCGAGCAGCGCCGGAAAGTCGACAGCGCCAAGCACCAAGCCTCCGGCTCCCGTACCGGCTCCTTCCGCGGCCGCGATCTTCTTGTACCGTGCCGCCAGCTCGGAGGCGTGCCGATCCCGCTCCTCGAGCGTCAGCCGATAGCGGACCGCTCCCTTCGGGGTATAGCTTACCCCGGCCAGCACGCTCTGGATCATGGTCTGGAACGCCGAGGCAATGATGGAGTTCAACTTGTCCGGAATCAGCCCGTTGACCCGGCGGGTCATCGTCTCACCGGCAGCCTTCCAGACGCCAGGCCGCTTGCCGAGCTGCTTTTCCCACAGAAACAGCTCCATTCTCATCCGTTCTTCGTAGCTCATCGGCAAATCTCCTTCGTTCGATTCGTTGATTCTCTATTATATGCGAAGCTTGCATCTACACTCAATTGCTATTATTATCAAAATAGAGAATAGTATCATTATTGCGAATGAAGGAGGCGTCCGTTTTGAAGGAGTCCACATCGGATCTCATTCTTCATCCCGTCCGCCTGAGGATTCTGTTGGCTCTGGCCGGAGGGAAGAAGCTGACGGCTCAGGAGATCGGCACCCGCCTCGCGAACGTGCCGCAGGCTACGCTTTACCGGCAGCTGAACAAGCTGGCAGAGGCGGGGCTGCTGGCGGTGGCGGAGCAGCATCCGGTCCGGGGCACGATCGAGAAGGTTTACGTCCTGGCGGAAGGCGGCTTGTCGCCGTCGAGGGAGGAGCTGGAGAAGTTCGAACGGGAGGATCACGAAAGGTTGTTTCTGACCTTCCTGGGCATGGTCTTCCAAGACTTCTCGAATTATGTGGCACAGCCGCGCTTCGACATGTTTGCCGATATGGTCATGTACCGGACAGCGGCGTTCTATGCCGACGACGAGGAGCTGAAGGAGCTGCTCGGCACGTTGGGAGCGGCTATGGCCAAGGTGATTGAACACGAGCCGGCCCCGGGGCGGAAGAGACGTTCGCTGACGTCGATCCTCATCCCGGATCCGGTCGAACAGGAGAGGGGAACGGACGAATGAAGAAGGGCATTAGGGAAGTCGAGGTAACGATTCCGGCCGATTATCCGCTGAAGGGCACGCTGGCGCTGCCGAGCGGGGCGGAGGGAACTGTACCGGCCATCCTACTCGTCGCGGGGACGGGGAAGAGCGACCGCAACGGCAACGGCGGCGGTATCGACATGAATATATACCAGGAACTGGCCGATCATCTAACGAGGCTCGGCTATGCGACGCTGCGATACGACAAGAGAGGAACCCACCAAAGCGAAGGCTCGTATGACGAAGCCGGCTTTTGGGACTATGTGGCGGACGCACGCGCCTGTGTTCGGCTGCTGAAGAGCCGCCCGGAGATTGATGCAAGCGCGGTCGCCGTGCTTGGCCACAGCGAGGGTGCGATGATCGCGCCCGCCTCCTTCGCGGAGGAGCCGGTCGCCGGCATGATTCTACTCGCCGGTACGGCGGAGGACGGGGAGAGCATGCTGACCTCCCAGGGGAAGGTTGCGATCCGCGAGTTGGAGGAGTCGAAAGGCTTCAAGGGCTTCCTGATCCGCCTGCTCGGCATCCCGAACAAGGCCCGCAAGCAGAATGCGAAGCTGTTCGCTACAATCCGTTCGTCCACCGGGCCGACGCTCAAATATCGCGGCGTTACGCTGAATGCCAAGTGGTTCCGCGAACACCTGGCGTTCGATGTCAAAGACAGCCTGCCATCGGTTACTTGTCCGGTGCTGGCCGTGACAGGGGAGAAGGATATCCAGGTTCCGCCGCAGGATGTCAAGACGATCGCAGAGCTTGTGGCAGGGGAGGCGGAATGGAAGGTCATTCCCCGGATGAACCATATCCTGCGCGCCTACGACGGCACGCACTCGATGCTGGGCGTCTTGAAGGAGTACAAGACGCTGCTTAACGAGCCCATCATGCCGGAGCTGCTGGACACGCTCGCCGATTGGCTGGCCCGGCATTTGCCGGCCGGCTCGCCGGTGACCGAACCGGCCGCACCAGCCGAACGATTGGCCGAATGACGCTGGTTGGGCCGAAGCGACGCCGGTGCCCCGGTGTCTATTTTTTCGGCGGCCCGCTTCTCTAGGGAAGCGGGTTGTTTATTTTTGCCGGGAGGCCGTTTACCTAAAAAAAACACAATGCGAGAAAAAATACGTCCATTGTCGGTGCGCTTTGCAAACGTTTACAATTGGCTTACATTCGTTGAGAGGAGGAAGCGCATGTGGCAGTTAAAGCGGAAGCGGCCCCAGTACGAGCGCGGCGATCCGGCAGCGCCGGGATCGGACGGTGGATCTGGAAATACCGGGCCTTGTATCTCATGTCGCTGCCCGGCATCGTTTTCTTTCTGGTCTTCAAGTACATCCCGCTAGCCGGCTCTGTCATCGCCTTTCAGAATTACAACATTTTCAGCGGTATAGCCGGCAGCGAGTGGGTTGGGCTGGAGCACTTCCGGACCATGTTCGCCCATTACGATTTCTTAAGAATCTTGAACAACACGCTGCTGATCGGCCTGTACGACGTCGTGTTCGCCTTTCCGGCTCCGATCGTTCTGGCGCTTTTGCTGAACGAAGTTCGCAAAGTCGTATACAAGCGACTGCTGCAAACCGTCGTGTACATGCCGCACTTTCTATCCTGGGTCATCGTCAGCGGCATTGCCATCGGCATCTTCTCCCCAAGCACCGGAGCGGTCAATCATTTGCTGGGCTGGTTCGGCATCGAGCCGATCTACTTCCTGGGGGAAGAATCGTACATCCGCTCGATTCTGATCGGCTCCGGCATCTGGAGGGACAGCGGCTACGGAACGATCATCTACCTCGCGGCTATCGCCGGGATCAATCCGGAGCTGTACGAGGCGGCCGAGGTGGATGGAGCGAACCGGTGGCGGCAGACGCTCGCCATCACGCTGCCGGCGCTGCTGCCTACCATTACGATCCTCTTCCTGCTGCATATCGGGCGCTTCCTGGATTTCGGCTTCGAGCGGGTGCTTGTTTTCCTGAATCCGCTGAACGTGGCGAAGGGAGAGATTCTGGACACGTACATTTACCAGCAGGGGCTGCTCCAGCAGCAGTACAGCTACACGACGGCGATGGGCCTCTTCAAGTCGGTCATCGGTCTCGTGCTCGTCCTGATCGGAAACTTCCTCAGTAAAAAAACGACCGGCAGCGGCCTGTATTAGGAGGAGAGAGCATGCGGAATTCCGGATGGGGCTACAGCCTCTTCACCGTAGTCAACCTGATCTTCCTGACGGCGCTTGCGCTGATCATGTTCCTGCCGTTCGTGAACGTTATCGCTCAATCGTTCAGCTCGACGAACGCCATCACGACCGGCCGCGTCGTCTTCTGGCCGGTGGAAGCGACCACCATTCATTACAGGTATGTGTTCAGCGACGCGTCCATCTGGCGATCGTTCGGCATCACCGTCTATATTACGCTTCTCGGTACTCTCTTGAATCTGGCCGCGACAGCTATGCTTGCCTACCCGGTTTCGCGCCAGGAGTACAAGGGACGGAATCTGGTCGTGCTGCTCGTCCTGGTGACCATGATCTTCAGCGCGCCGCTGATCCCGAATTTCATTCTGATCAAATCGCTCGGTCTCATGAATTCGCTCTGGGCGCTCATGCTGCCCGGCGCCATCAGCGCCTTCAACTTCTTCGTCATGCTCTCCTTCTTTCGGGAGCTGCCGGCCGAGCTGATCGACGCCGGACGCATCGACGGATGCGGCGAGTGGCGAATAGCCGCGAGCATTGTGCTTCCTCTCTCGAAGCCCGTTATGGCGTCTCTCGGCATCTTTTATGCAGTCAGTCACTGGAACACTTTCATGTCCGCGCTGTATTACATCAACAAGCCGAATCTGTACCCGCTTCAGGTCAAGCTGAGGCAGATGATCGTCAGCGACGATATCGCGGTCGATCCGTCGGCCACCCAGTTCAGCGAGCTGGCGCATTCTTCGCCCGAAGGCATCAAGATGGCGGTCATTATGGTCGCTACGCTGCCGATCATTTTGGTGTATCCGCTGCTTCAGCGTCATTTTGTCAAAGGCATGATGATTGGTTCGATCAAATCCTGACAGGGAGCAAAGAAAAGAGGGGTACGATGAAAAAATGGGCATTGGCCGGTCTGTCCGGATTGCTCGCGGCCGGAGCGCTCGCCGGGTGCGGCAAGGGCGAGGAGCCCCAGGTGCAGGCGGATGGCGGCAAGAAGCAGGAAACAACCAAATTCTCAATCTCGATGCGGACGCTGGCGTTCAACCATGTGGAGAAGTCGCCGAACATCAACGAGGATAAATGGGTGAAGCGTCTGGAGGAGAAGACGAATGTCGATCTCGACATCGTGCTCGTCCCGCACAAGGAATACGAGCAGAAAATGATCCAGATGTTCGCGACGGGCGATATTCCGGACGTCGTCCAGTCGAGCGGCGGCGTCAACGGCAAGGAGATGGCGGGCTCCGTGCAGGCCGGCGTCTTCCAGCCGCTCGATGAGCTTCTCCAGAAGTACGGCCAGAATCTGCTCAAGAAAATTCCGAAGGACGCATGGGACAACGTCAGCTACAAGGGCAAAATCTACGCAATTCCGGAGTGGCTGTCCAATCCGTCGCGCCGCGCCACCTATATCCGGGCGGATCTGCTGGAGAAGACAGGACTTCCGGTGCCCAAGACAGTCGACGAATACCTGAACGTGCTGCGGGCGTTCAAGAAGCTGGGCGTGGAAAACCCGTACATGGGACGGGAGAACTTCAAGTACGCCGATACGTTCTTCGGCGCCTATGATGTCTTCCCGTATCTGTCGATGTTCGAGCAGGCCGGCGATCTCGTTCAGCCCAAATTCATGGACAGCGAGAATATGCAAAAAGCTTTGCAAACCTACAAGACGATGTACGACGAAGGCCTCATCCATAAGGAATTCGCCACGATCAACGCAACGAAGTTCAAGGACACGATTCTGTCGGGCAAGGCGGGAATGTGGTCGATGAACGCGAACGAGATGCTGCAGTGGCAGGAGCAGCTGAGAGCGAGCGTGCCGGACGGACGGATCGAGATCATTGCGTCTCCGACGGGACCCGACGGCAAAGGCGGACATTATTTATACGGCTCGGTTACGCGGGGCTACTTTATCAACAAATCCGTCAAGAATCCGGAAGGGATCATCAAGTTCTTCGACTGGATGGTGAGCGACGAGGCCGAGCAGTTCTTTACATTCGGCGTCGAGGGCGAAACCTATACGATGGAGGGCGGCAAACTCGCTTACAAGCAGCCCAAAACACCACAGGAAGTGGATGAGGAGCGTTACCGCCAGGCGTTCCTGTGGATGGTGCAGGATACGACTTACAACAAAGGCACTCTAGAGTTGACCGAAGAAGGCAAGAAGCTAATGAGCGTCTATGATACAATATTGGCAAACGAAGGACGCGACGGGATAACGTTCGAGCCAAGATTGGAAACGCTTACAAAGAATCCGGACATCAGCCCGATCTCCGACCAGGCGCCGCCTATCCTCTTGACGCATATGGTCAAGATGGTTTACGGCAAGGAGCCGATCAGCGATTGGCCGAAGGCGATCGAGGAATGGAAGGCGAAGGGCGGCGCCGACGTCATCAAGGAAGCGACCGACAAATTCAAGAACAAAGACGGCGTCACCATGTCGAGAAGAAAATAAGTATGTACCGGGAGTGGGCGATCCGCTCCCGGTTAGCCGATTGGCCGCCGCGAAGGGAGACCTGACCGATGTTCCGAGTGCTGGTCGTCGACGACGAACCGATGATCCGAATGGGGTTAGCCAAACTGATTGCTGAGACACCGGGACTAGCCGCAGAGGTCGAGACGGCGGAGAATGGAGCGGATGCGCTGGAACGCATAGACCGGCGTCCGCCCGATGTCCTCTTCACGGACATCCGCATGCCCCGCCTCGATGGCCTGGGGCTCTGCAGGACGCTTGCTGAGCGCGGAAGCGCCATTCCTCTCGTAATTGTGTCGGGCTACAGCGACTTTGAGTATGCGCGCGAATGTCTGACCTATGGGGTAAAGGACTATCTGCTCAAGCCGGTTACCCGCAAGGCGGTTCACGATACGCTCGGGCGCCTGTCTGCGGCGCCCAAGCGGGCGGAAGCTTATGTGCCGGTTTTCAGCTTGGACCAGTGGGCGAAGCAGGCGGCGGATGCGATCTGGAGTCTGCGCTCAGATGCGCTTGAGACGCTTCTGGCCGATTGGCTGTCGGAAGTGACGGCCCAAGAGGGAGATCACGCCCGCCTGCACGGCCTGTTGCGGGAAGCCGCCATGCTGGTAGCCGACAAGCTGAACAGCCGGGATGTGTACCGATTTGAGCCACAGTGGACCTGCATGCGGACCGGCACCACGCCATCCGAGCTGACCGAGGACTTTGCCGGTGCAATCCGCGGGCTTTTCGCCGAGCTGAGAAGCAAGCGGGGGAGGAAGGGCAAGGATCCGGTCGAGGAAGCAAAGCTTCATGTCGAAGCGCATTTGGCCAGCGACAGCTCGCTGGAGGAAGTCGCCGAGTTCCTCGGCATGAATGCGTCGTATTTCAGCCAGCTGTTCAAGCAGAGAACCGGAGAGACCTTTGTCCAGTTCCGTACCCGGCGGAGAATTGAGAAGGCCAAGCGGCTGCTCGAGCAGCCCCATATCCGGATCATAGACATCTCTTATGAGGTCGGGTATGCGGATCATCCGTATTTCACCAAGATCTTCAAAAAGCTGACGGGGCTTTCTCCGTCCGAGTATCGGCACTCTCTGGGCATCGAAGGATGAAAAAGAGTCTGGCGCGGCAGCTCTTCGTCTATTTTCTTATCGTGATCGTCCTGTCTCTGTCCAGCGTAGGAGCTGTCTCCTACATCCAGTCGTCCTTCTCGATCGAGCGGCTCATCGGTGATTCCATCTCGCAGACGGTGGCGAACGCGTCGACGCAGACGGACTTTTATTTGAAGCCTTACGAAGATGTCAGCGCTTCCATCTTGTCCAGCTCGGACGTCAAGCACTTCCTCGACATGGATCCGGCCGACAGCTACGACTACTTCTATTACTCCGACCAGATCAAAAAAACGCTGTTCCGGCCGCTGTCCATTCAGTACCCTCAGCTGAATACGATCTATGTACTGGCCAAACACGGCCGGGCCGTGGCGGATCAGGATATCGAGCTGGAGGGAAGGCTTGAGCAGCTGTGGGGGCGGACGCCGGAGAACGGAGGTGTCGTCTTCCTTAATACGGCGGTGAGGAAGGAACAGAAGAACGTCATCACGGTTGCCCGCCGCATCCGCGGCTTTTCCTCTTACGAGCCGAACGGGCTGCTGGCGATCGAGCTGAAGCTGTCTGAGCTTGCCAAGCTGTGGCAGCATGTGGATCTGGGCGAGCGATCCGCCTTTTTCATTCTCGATCCGGATGGCCGCTATGTCTACCGGCCGGAGAACCGCGCATCCGCGCTGCCCCCGTCCGTAGCGGAACGGCTGCTTACGGCTTCCAGCGTGCAGTTCAACAGTACGGAGGAAAAGGAGAGACGGATGTATGTGGGCAGCACCTCATCGCTCTCCGGCTGGACGGTAGCCGCCTCGCTGCCGACGGATCGCATCCGCAGCCCGATCCGCTCAATCGGCTGGACCACCCTGCTCGTCGGCCTGCTGACACTGGCCGCCTCCAGCTGGCTCGCGCTCCGGTTCGGACGCTCAATCGTCCGGCCGATCCGGCAGCTGATGGAGGGCATGCGCGAGACGGAGAAAGGAAACTGGACCTACTTGCCTCCCGTGAAGCGGGAGGATGAGCTCGGCGGACTCATGCACAGCTACAACCTGATGGTCAGCCGGCTGTCCGGCATGATCGAGCGCGTCTACGAAGCGGAGCTGGCCTCCCAGAAGGCCGCTCTTGATCTGAAGAATACGCAGCTCGAACGGCAGAGAGCCGAGTTCCAGGCGCTGCAGCTGCAGATCAATCCGCATTTTCTGTACAACACGCTGGAGACGATCAACTGCTACGCGATCGTGAAAGATTCGGAAGAGATTACCGCCATGGTCGAGGCGCTCGCCTTTATGCTCCGCTATTCGCTGCAGACGAATCTGGAGGAAATTACGGTTGCGAACGAGCTTAACCATGTGCGCAATTACCTGCTCGTGCTGGAGCACCGGATCCAGCGGGGCTTCGAGCTGGAGGTCGCGGTGCCTCCCGAGCTGCTTCTCGAGAAGATGGTGCGGCTGACGCTTCAGCCGCTTGTAGAGAATGTGTTCCAGCACGCCTTCCCGGACGGGCTGGAGGAGGGGCATCGCATCCGCATTGATGCACGCAAGGAGCGGGGGCTTCTCCTGCTTCTCGTAGAGGACAATGGGATAGGGATATCCCCCGACAGACTAGCAGAGCTGCGAGAGCGGCTTGGGAGGAACCGCCTGGCCAAGACTCCGGCCGACACCGGCAGAGAACGCGGCGGCATCGGGCTGCTGAACGTTCACCGCCGCATCCAGATGGTGTTCGGAGAGGACTACGGCTTGTCCATTGATAGCACTCCCGGCAAGGGGACGACGATTTGCATGATCATGCCGGCCGAGCCGGCTGATCCAAAAAAGGAGGATTAGCGATGAAGATCGATCTGACGGGAAGTCTTGCTCTGGTGACAGGCTCGAGCGGCGGCATTGGGCGAGGGATTGCCCTGATGCTGGCCGAAAGCGGGGCGCGCGTAGCCGTGAACTGCCTGTCGAGCGTGGAGCAGGGACAGGAGGTGGTTCGCTCCATCCGCGAGGCGGGCGGCGAAGCCGAGCTGTTCCAGGCGGATGTGACGGACATGGAGCAAATCGAAGCGATGCTGACGGCGATTCGCCGGCGGTTCGGGGCGCCTGTCGACCTGCTTGTGAACAATGCCGGCCATCTGATCCGGCGGAGCCCGGTCGCGGAGCTGTCGGAGGACCTCTATACCCGCATTCTGGACGTGAACCTGAAGAGTGCCGTCTTCGTCTCGCAGGCAGTCATCCCCGGCATGCGCGAGGCGGGCAGAGGACGCATCGTTAACATGACCTCCGTCGCCGCACACAACGGTGGAGGACCGGGAGCAGCCTTGTATGCCGCCAGCAAAGCGGCGGTGATCGGATTCACCAAAGGGCTCGCCAAGGAGCTCGCTGCAGACGGCGTGACCGTGAATGCCGTCTCCCCCGGCTTCATTGGCCAGACGGCGTTTCATGCCACCTTCACGACGGATGAAGCACGCCAGGCTACCGTCAAAGGAATTCCGCTCGGACGCGAGGGAACGCCCGAGGATGTCGCGGGGGCGGTGCTCTATCTCTTGTCCCCGCAGGCCGGCTATTTGACCGGAGAGACGATTGAAGTGAACGGCGGCATGTTCATGCGGTAGGAGAGGAAGGCTTGATGGGCCTAGTTGAGCCTAACCAAGCACGCCTTCAGACGAAAGGGAGGAAAGCGCCATGAAGAAACCGAGCATTCCGCTCGCGGGGGAACACGAGGACTTGCTATTGAAAGAGGTGGCCGGCCCCCGCAAGGAGTGGGAGCCGCAGCGGAAGCTATTCGAGCCGCGCAGCGGCCCCCTAACCGTCCGCTATCAGCCGGACGAGCAAACCGTCCTGCTGGAGAATCCGCCGCGGTTCACCTGGATGGCGGCGAAGCTGGAGTTCGACCGTTACATGCTGCAGCTGTCGGAGACCAGCACCTTCGACTCCGGGCACACCTTGGAGGCGGGTCCGCTTGCGTACCCGATGTATACGCCGGAGCGCCCGCTCAGCCCCGGCCGTTATTATTGGCGTTACGCGCTTCTTGAGACCGATGAGGAGGGGAGAGAGACGGGCGGACGGACCGAGTGGAGCACCGTCCGGACCTTCGTCGTTCCGGGCGGCCTACCCGAGACGCCGCTGCCCGGACCGGAGAGCCGGTATGCGGGCGCATCGCTTTCCCACCCCCGCCTATGGCTGCAGGGGGAGAAACTGGACGCATTCCGCGAGCGCGTCCGGACCGACCCGGAGGGAAGCGGATGGAGAGCGTTCTACGAAGGATCCGTCCTTCCGTGGACACGCCGCGCGCTCATCCCGGAGCCATCGCCCTATCCGGAGCACCGCCGGGTCGCCAAGCTTTGGAGACAGATGTACATGGATTGCCAAGAGACGCTCTATGCCATTCGGCACTTGAGCATAGCCGCCGTCGTCCTCCAGGACGAAGAACTGCTGGGGCAGGCCAAGCGCTGGCTCCTCCACGCGGCGGACTGGGATCCGGACGGAACGACATCCCGGGATTATAACGATGAAGCGGCATTCCGCATAGCGGCCGCGCTCGCCTGGGGCTATGACTGGCTCCACGCCGAGTTGTCCCAGGAGGAACGGGACCGGGTCAGGGCTTCGCTGCTGCGGAGAACCCGGCAGGTGGCGCATCATGTCATCGAACGCTCCAGAATCCACCAGGTTCCATACGACAGCCACGCGGTGCGGTCCCTCTCCTCCGTGCTTACCCCCTGCTGCATCGCGCTGCTCGAGGAGGTACCGGAGGCCCGCCGGTGGCTCGATTACACGGTCGATTCGTTCTGGACGCTTTACTCGCCGTGGGGAGGCGGGGATGGCGGCTGGGCGGAAGGGCCGATGTATTGGACGACGGGCATGGCGTTCGTCACGGAGGCGATGAATCTTCTCAAGAGCTGGAGCGGACTGGATTTGTATAAGCGGCCGTTCTTCCGCAGAACCGGAGACTTCCCGCTCTACTGCTATCCACCCGACACGCTCCGGGCGAGCTTCGGCGACCAATCCAACCTGGGAGAGGGCGTCTCGCTCAAGACCGGCTTTAATATCCGGCAATTCGCAGGCGTGACGGGCAGCGGCCTGTATCAGTGGTACTACGAGCGGACGGCCGAATCCGATCGGGACGCCGACAGCAAATTCTACAATTACGGATGGTGGGATTTCCGGTTCGACGATATGATGTACCGGCACGATTATCCATCCGTACAGGCGGTGTCACCGGAAGAGATCGAGCCCGTCAAGTGGTTCCGGGATGTCGGATGGGTGGCCATGCATCACCGGATGGACGATCCCGCCGAGCACATTTTCCTACTGGCCAAAAGCAGTCCTTACGGGTCGCTCAGCCACAGCCATGGGGACCAGAACGCCTTCTTGCTTCATGCGTACGGCGAGCCGCTCGCGATCGAGAGCGGGTATTATATCGCATTTGGCAGCACCATGCATCGCCGGTGGAGGAGGCAGACGCGGTCCAAGAACGCCATCCTGATCGACGGCAAGGGGCAGTACGCGGAAACCGACAAGGTTCGGAATATCGCGGCTTCGGGCAAGGTCGTCGAGGCAGGAATACACGGAGCGGTCCGTTTCGCTAAAATGGACGCGACGGCGGCCTACCGGGAAGAAGTTCCGTATCTGGACCGCTATGTTCGGGAGATCTATATGGTGGCCGACAGCAGCATCCTCATCGTCGACCAAGTGGATCTGACACAGGCAGGGAGTGTCCAGTGGCTTCTCCATACGCTGTATCGGATGCGTCTTGGGGAGCAGCGGGTCCGAGTCGTCGGACAACAAGCCGATATGGACGTTCGTTTCGTCTACTGCTCCTCCGGGGAGCTGACGCTTAGACAGGAGGAGGGGTTCCCGGACGTAGACCCCTCCGAAGTGGAGGGACTGCCTGCTCACTGGCATCTGACGGCTGAGACACGCAGTGCACGAAGCCACCGGATCGCGGCTCTCTTGGTTCCGATGAAGAAAGAAGAGGACCGGTACGTCTCCCACTTCCTGGACGACCAGGACCACGGCATCCATCTTTACTTGACGGCGGACGGGGAGACGCATCGGTTCGAAATCCCGAAGGCCTATTAAAGGGAAGGAGTGAAGGGAATGACGGCGGGACAACAGGTTTCAGCAGGGACCGATACCGGGAGCGGGCACGGAAGGGACGCAGGCGAAGAATTGGTCCACCGGCTGCCCGCGCTTCTGGAGGCGCTGGACGGCAAAGTGTCGGGCATGCTTCAGCAAATAGGAAGCCGCTCTCCGCACCGGACGGAGAACGGGCTGTATGACGATTGCAGACACGATTGGTGGACCTCCGGCTTTTGGCCCGGCATGCTGTGGCTCATGTATGGGTTGACCGGCAAAGAAAGCTACCGGGAGGCCGCCGCTCCTTGGGACGGACGGCTGGAGCAATGCTTTGTGCAGCCTTCCAATCTTCATCACGACGTTGGGTTCCAATTCCTTCCCACTGCGGTACTCCACTACAAGCTGCTGGGCGACAGCGAGGGGCGGAGGAGAGGGCTTGCGGCGGCCAACTTTTTGGCCGGCCGTTTCAATCTGGCGGGCCGCTTCCTGCGAGCGTGGAATCAAGAAAAGGCCGGCTGGGCCATTATCGATTCTTGCATGAATCTCTCCCTCCTCTACTGGGCGTCCGCCGAGCTCGCCGATCCGCGCTTCGCCCAGATCGCCACGGCTCATGCCGAGACGGTTCTGCAGCACTTCGTGCGGCCGGATGGCTCCGTCTGCCACATCGTGCGGTTCGATCCGGCAAGCGGGGAATGCCTGGAGGAGATCGGCGGGCAGGGGTTCGGTCCTGGGTCGGCGTGGAGCCGGGGACAGGCGTGGGCGCTGTACGGATTCGCCAATACGTATCGGTACACCGGAGACGAGCGGTTCCTTGCGGCTTCCCAGCGGATCGCCCATCATTTCCTGGCCTGTCTGCCCGACGATTCCGTACCTCTGTGGGATTTTCGGCTGCCGGAACCGGCGGGCGAGCCGAAGGACACGTCGGCTGCCGCCTGCGCAGCTTCGGGATTGCTGGAGCTGGCGAAGCTCGTACCCTATCCGCAGAACCGCCTCTATCGCGAAGCCGCCAGCCGGATTTTGCTGTCGCTGACCGACGGCTTCGCGAATCTCGCTTCCGGCAGGGAAGACGAGCAGGGAATTCTGAGGGAAGGGACCGGCCATTGTCCTGAGGGAGTCAACGTCAATGTCTCTTTGATTTATGGCGACTATTTTTATGTAGAGGCACTTGCCAAAGCAAAGGGATGGTACCCTGATGTCTTTTAATGAAGTTAATGATTAGTGACGATAACTTTAAGAAACACTGGATTTTTCCAGCAACCATGCCGTTTTGACAGGAAGCAACAGTGCGGGCTCGTGCTAGAATGGATGAATGCGGAAGAACCAAGTCGAAATTTAGGGACATAAATCATTAATGGGAAGAATAAGTCGACAACCGCCACCAGCCCGCGCTTTTTGCGGGCTGTTTGTGATGCTGTCGGAGAAGCGGACAAAGGAGCTGTAAGCAGCAAACCAAGCGCAAGGAAACAGCTTTTTGTCTTTAATCTGTCGTTTTTTATACGGAAAAGGTTTTTCTTGATATGGAAAATGGGCTATGCTACGATGGCTTCGAAATGGACCTAAACTTGGAAAGGAAGGTCGTGGCGTGAAGAGCTATAAAGAAGGAGACGCACTTTGGTCCGAAATTACCGGAACGAAGGTGAGCGAGGATTCCTTGTTCTTCTGGAGCCTCGGGCAGGAAGGCTATGCCTACCGGACGCCGAACAGTCCGCTCATCATGGTGGATCCCTATCTAAGCAATTGGGTCTACGAGCTGATCGGCGATCCCTGGACGAGAAGCTATCCGCCCGTTGTCGATCCCGCCAAGCTTCAGGGAACCGATTACGTGCTGCTCACCCACCATCATGAGGACCATATGGACCGTCTAACGCTGACGGCGATGGCCGAGCACACCGGAGCCAAGTTCATTACCCCTAAAGCACATGTGGGATTAATGGAATCGTGGGGCATTCCGGGCGACCGGCTGATTCCGGCGACACACCAAGAGCCGATTCGTCTCGATTGTGTTGAGATCGTGCCTTATGCCGCTATGCACGAACAATTGGAAACGGATACAGAAGGTAACCACCTCTATCTAAGCTATCTGCTCCGTGCGGACGGCATCGTCTGGTTTCATGGAGGGGATACAATCGGATTCCCCGAGCAGGAGGAGTGGCTGAAGCCCGAAACGGTGGACGTCGCATTCCTGCCGATCAACGGACGGGACTACGCGCGCAACCGGCAGGGCATCGCCGGCAATATGAACTACCGCGAAGCCGTCGATCTGGCGATCGCCATCGAGGCGGACCTGCTCGTCCCGATGCACATCGGCATGTTTCCGCATAATGAAGAAAACCCGGCGTTTCTGCTCGATTACCTGTATCGGCAGGAAACGCGGCTCAAACACCACATCCTGCTGCCGGGAGAGCTGTTCGTTTACCGCAAAAGCCGTTAGCCGGATTGCGGCTCTGGACGAACTACATCCGAAAGCAAACTAGGGAGTGAAGACGATGGAGAAAGCGCTTACGATCGAGCAATTGGATACCCCCGTCATCCTCGTGGATCTGGATATTCTGGAGAGCAATCTGCGCCGGACGGCGGAACGAGCGGCGAGAGCGGGTGTCAAGCTGCGCCCGCACACCAAGACACACAAGAGCGTCTGGATCGCAGGCGAGCAGATCCGCCACGGGGCAGCGGGCATTACAGTCGCGAAGCTGGGAGAAGCCGAGGTCATGGCCGAGGGGGGCATCCGCGATATTCTCGTCGCCTTCCCGATTGTCGGCAAGCAAAAGCTGGAGCGTCTGGATGCGCTCATCCGCAAAGGCGTGACGATGACCGTGGCAACCGACGATCTTGCCGTGGCGCAGGGCCTGTCTGATCTCGGGGAAGCGCAGGGCTACCGAGTCCGCGTCTATGTGGATGTGAATTCCGGCTTGAACCGCTGCGGCAGGGAGCCTGGCACCGAGACGGTAGAGCTCGTCAAACGCATCACGGCGCTGCCGGGCGTCGAGGTGACAGGCGTCATGACGCACGCCGGGCATTCGTACGGCAAGACGAAGGATGAGGATATCCGGCAGGTGGCGATTCATGAGGCGGAGAGCCTGCACGAGACGAAGCGTCTGCTCGCCGCCGAGGGCATCGACGTGCCGGAGGTGAGCGTCGGCTCGACCCCGACCTCGAAGTACATAGAAGAGCTGACCGGCGTAACGGAGATGCGCCCCGGCGCATACGTCTTCGGTGACGGCACCCAGCTATCGACCGGTATCATTGATGAATCCGAATGCGCCATGTCCGTGCTGGCGACCGTCGTCAGCCATCCGCGCGAAGGAACAGCCATTATCGACGGCGGCTCCAAGACGTTCAGCAGTGACCTGAACGCGCACCGGCCGGGACATGGCTTCTGCGTAAGCAGCCCCGAGGTTTACATCGAGAGGCTGAGTGAGGAGCATGGCATTCTGAAGACGCCGCCCGGCTCGTTCCCAGAAGTGGGCGAGCGGCTGCGCTTCCTGCCGAATCACTGCTGTGCCACAACCAACCTGCACGACACGCTCGTCGGCATCCGAAATGGCAAGGTCGAGCGTATCTTGTCGGTGGACGCCCGCGGCCGGGTCCGCTAATTCTCCATTTCTCCAACATCCAGGACGACATCCCAGTCAGACCCAAGAGACCCCAATCTGATTGACTGAAAGGATGAGAACCCCATGTCCAAAGAGATCCATGCACCGAAAGCTCCGCAGTTTCCACTCCCGTTCTCGCACGCGCTGCGTGCGGGAGACTTCGTTTACGTATCCGGCCAAGTGGGGGTTGATCCCGCCACCCGGGAGCTTGCCGGAGAGACAATCCAAGAGCAAACTATCCGCAGCCTGCGAAACATCGAGCTGATTCTGGAAGAGGCGGACCTCACGCTGGACCATGTCGTCAAGGTCAACGCCCACTTAACCGATCTTGCGAATTCGGCTGGGTTTAACGAGGCGTACCAGGAGGTGTTCCAGGCGCCTTATCCGACCCGAACGACCGTTCAGAGCGGCCTCGGCGAGTATTTGATCGAGATCGACGTTATCGCCTATGCTCCCGCCAAGCGGGAGAAGGCGTAAGCGGGGGACGCGATGAACAGAGTCGAGCTGTCTTCGCGAATCCGGGATTGGCTCCAGCTTAGGGAGCACGAGGCGATAGACCTCGTCCGCGAGCTGGTGCGGATTCCGAGCGTCAACCATCCTCCGAACGGGAACGAGGCGGCCTGCCAGCTGTTTTTTGCCGAATGGCTGAAGGGGGAAGGCGCGGAGGTCCGCATGTACGATCTGGCCGAGGTGCCTGGCCTGACCGATCATCCCGCCTATATGGCGGGACGGAACTATGAAGGCCGGCCCAACATCTCCGCAGCGTTTCGCGGAGAGGGCAAGGGACGCTCTTTGCTGTTCTCCGGCCATATGGATACGGTCTACGAAGGAACGGAGCCATGGACGGACGGTCCTTTCGAGGGGACGGTTCGGGACGGCAAGCTGTTCGGCAGAGGAGCCTACGATATGAAAGGGGGCCTCGCCGCAGCTTGTATGGCGGTTCGCTGCCTGCGCGAGCTGGACGTCCGGCTTGCCGGCGACGTCTACATCGAGAGCGTCGTCGACGAGGAGCACGGAGGAGCGAACGGGACGTTGGCCGCCCGCTTATCCGGCCTGGCGCCGGCCGATATGGCCGTCGTGCCGGAGCCGACGAATCTGGCGGTCTGTCCGGCGCATCTCGGCGGCGGCATCTGGAAGGCGAGCTTCGAGGGCCGGAGCGGGATCGCCTTCGCCGGCGAGGAGCTCGTCAGTGCCCTGGAGGCGACGATCCAGTTCGCCCATCTGCTCAAAGCGTTCGAGCGGCATCTGAATGCGCTCGTCTCTCCCCCCCGCTGGTGGGCGCACGGGCGATCGCTCGGTGTCAGTCTCCTCAGCATCGTCTCCGGCGACACGACGCGCGAGCTGCAGGAGAAGGTGCCGGCGACGGGCGAGCTCAAGTTCTGGATCGAAGGCTATCCGGGCATGACGGGAGAAGGAATTCTCGAGGAGCTGTGGCGGTTCTTCGATGCGGAGGCTCATCGCTACCCGCCGCTCGCGGCGTGCCGGCCCGTCATCGTGCCGCTTATCCGCTACTTGTCCGCGAGCGAGATGCCGCCCGGAGAGGCAACCGAGCAGTTTTTGGCATCCGTGAAGAGGGCGGGAGAGCGGGCGGGACAGGAGCAGACCGAGCCGATGAGAGGCACGCCGTTTGCATGCGACGGGTTCCTGTTCAATCTGCACAGCGGGACGCCGGCGCTCATTCTCGGGCCGAGCGGAGCCAACGCGCATGCGGCCGACGAGTACCTCGATCTGCCGAGCTACATGCGGCTGATCGGCTGGTACGCGGAGCTGATGCTGGATTGGTGCGGGCTTGCGGGAGAGGAGGCGTCCCATGACGATTCGAGCGGCGACTAACGGGCGGTCCCGGCGTGTCGCGGTCGCGGGCATTTTGCACGAGACGAATTCGTTCGCGCCGGGGAGAACGGAGCTTGCGGATTTTGCGGGGGAACGCGTCGCAGGCAAGGAGGCGTTCGTGTCGCGGTATGAAGGCTCCAAAACGTCGATGGGAGGCGTCATCGATGCGGCCGCCGAGCTCGGCCTCGAGCTGGTACCGGCTCTCTACTTGCAGGCGACGCCGAGCGGGATGGTGACGGGAGAAGCGGCGGAGCGGATGCTGGAGGAGGTCGCCGCGTCGATCCCCGAGGAAATAGACGGCCTCGTACTCATTCTTCACGGAGCAATGGTGGCGGAAGGAATTCCCGACATGGAGGAGGCGCTGCTGGCCCGAGTGAGAAGCAAGCTCGGCGAGCGTCTTCCCATCGCCGTCACGCTCGATCTCCACGCGAATATCAGCCAAGGCATGGTAGCGCTGTCCGATCTGATTGTCGGCTACGATACGTATCCACACGTCGATATTTACGAGAGGGCGGTGGAGGCCGTCCGGCTGCTCGACCGGCTGCTCGCGGGCACCATCCGTCCGGTTCTGGCGTATGCCGCGCCAGGAATGCTCGTCGCCCCCCAAAGTATGCTGACCGAGAGCGGTCCGATGAAGCTTCTCATGGACCTCGCCTTCGAAATGGAGACCCGGCCCGGCATTCTCAATGTAACAGTGGCCGGCGGCTTCCCGTACAGCGACGTGCCGGACGCGGGAGTGTCCTTCGTCGTCACTGCGGACGGCGACATGGAGCTGGCGAGAGCATGCGCGGAGGAGCTCTCGGCATACGCCTGGGAGCATAGGGAGGATTTCCGCGTTCCGCTCGAGACGCCGGAGGAAGCGATCCAGCTCGCGCTGCAGCACCGCAGCGGTCCGGTCATCCTCGTCGAGGGCTCCGACAATGTCGGAGGCGGCGCGCCCGCGGATGCGACCTACATGCTGGCCAGGATGACGGAGCTGCCGAAGCGTGCATTGGCCGTCATCTGCGATCCGACGGCCGCGAAGAAAGCGGCCGAGGCCGGCGTCGGAGGCGACTTCCACGGCGAGATCGGAGGCAAGAGCGACCCGACGGGCTGGCATGGGCAGCCGGTGCACGTGGCCGGCAAGGTCCGTCTGCTCTTCGACGGCCGTTATAGGCATATCGGCGCCTATATGACCGGCAAACTGGCCGATATGGGCCTGACCGCCGTGATCGAAGCCGGCCGGTTGACGGTCGTCCTGACGTCTGAGCGGGTGCCTCCTTGGGACCCGGGTCATGTCCGCTCCGTCGGATTGGATCCGTCTCAATTCGACCTCATACTGGTCAAGTCGGCGCTTGCCTGGCGCACGGCATTCGGCGACGAGGCGCAGCTGGCGATCGACGTCGACACGCCGGGCTGCTGCGCGGCCAACTTGACGGGCTTCACCTACAAGCAGCTGCAACGCCCCATCTACCCGCTTGACGCGGAGGCTGACAGGAGGATGAACGAATGAATGCATACGAGCAATCCAAGACCCGGCTGGAGGAGTCCAAGAAGGTACTCGCAGGAGGCGTCGCCAGCTCCCTGAGAGCGTCCATGCAGCCGACCCCGCTGTTTGCGGCGGAAGCATCCGGCGCCCGCTTGCGGGATGTGGATGGTCATACGTATATCGATTATTTGCTCGCCTACGGCCCGCTCATTCTCGGGCACGCCCATCCCGAGCTGACGGACCGGCTCCAGGAGGCCATGCGCCGCGGCTACACGTACGGGCTTCAGCATGACGGCGAGATTGCACTCGCAGAGCGGCTGACCGAGGTGCTTCCGGCCGCCGAGAAGGTCGCCCTGAGCGGTTCGGGCACTGAGGCCGTCATGCTGGCGCTTCGTCTGGCCCGCGCCTATACGGGCAGGACAAAGATCGTTCGCTTCCACGGCCACTACCACGGCTGGTCCGATTCCATCTACACCTCGTTCCCCAGCTCCGATATGCGGCAGAAGGAAGTCGCGGCTGACGCCGGAAAGGTGCCTCCGGGAACGGGGGGCCAGAGCGAGAATAGCCTGGAGGACATCCTGCTCCTTCCGTGGAACGATCCCGAGGCCGCCGAGCGGACGCTCCGCGAACGGGCATCCGAGATCGCAGCCGTAATTACCGAGCCGGTCATGTGCAATTCCGGCTGTCTGCAGCCGCTGCCCGGTTATCTGGAAAAGCTGCGGGAGCTCACTAGCGAGCTGGGGATCGTGCTTATCTTCGACGAAGTGATCACCGGGTTTCGGCTCAGCCTCGGCGGCGCCCACGGCCGGTTCGGCATCCAGCCCGATCTGGTCACGATCGGCAAGGCGATGGGCTGCGGGATCGGCGTCAGCGCGGTAGCCGGCCGGGCCGAGATCATGGATCTGATCGCCGACGAGCGGGTCAGCCATCTCGGCACGCTGAACGGCAACTGCATCGCGACGACGGCCGCCTTGGCGACCATCGACATTCTGTCGAGGGACAATGCCTCGGTGTACGGCCGTATGGAAGCGAATGCGGTCCGGCTGGCCGAAGGCATCCGCTCGCTGCTGCAGAGCCACGGACTACGCGGAGTGGTCAACCAGATCGGCCCGGTCTTCCATATGATGTTTATCGACCGGGATGCCGTCGCTACCTTCGCGGAATTCAGCGAACGGGACGGGTCCGCTTACTCGCGGTTCGCGGCTCTGATGCTGGACGAAGGCGTCCTCGTCCGGCCGAACGGCCTGTGGTACCTTTCGACCGAGCACGGGGACCAGGAAGTGAACGAGACACTGCAGGCGGTGGATCGTGCGCTCGCGCGGATGTGGACAGGGACACCGGCATGAGGCTGCAGAACAAGACGGCGCTCGTAACAGGCGGCTCCCACGGCATCGGGCAGGCGATCGCCTTCGCGTTCGCTCGGGAAGGCGCGCGCGTAGCGGTATGCGGCAACGAGCCAGCTGCTCTCGAAGAGACGGCTGCCGGCATCCGCGCCGAGGGAGGAGAGGCGGCGGCGCTGGCGGCGGATGTCCGGGACAGCAGCCAGGTCGACGCGATGATGCAGCGACTCGTCGATGAGTACGGCGAGCCGGACATCGTGGTGAACAGTGCCGGCATTTGCGAGGTGGCGCCCTTCCTGGAGCTGACGGAGGAGCAATGGGACCGCCATCTGGCGGTGAACCTGAAAGGGGCTTTCCTCGTAAGTCAGCGGGCGGCCCGCCTGATGGCCGCGGCGGGCAAGGGAGGCTCCATCATCCAGGTCTCGAGCGTGAACGGACTGGCGGCGGAAGCCAGGCAGGCGCATTACAATACGAGCAAGGGCGGCCTGAACAGCCTGATGATGTCGATGGCGCTGGAACTCGCCCCTCTCGGCATCCGGGTCAATTCGCTCTGCCCCGGCTTCATCGAGACCCGGCTGACGAGGCCGCTGATCGACAACCCGGCCGCCATCGCCGACTATTTGAAGACTATCCCGATGGGCCGGGTCGGCCGGCCGGACGAAATGGCGGATGCGGCCGTCTTCCTCGCTTCCGCGGACTCCCGTTACATGACCGGACACTGTCTCGTCGTGGACGGCGGCCAGCTTATCAAGCTGTCATGAGCCGGTTCGAGCACGCGAACGTGGAGGAGAGACCATGAAGAACAGGAATGAAGCGTATGAAAGATGACAGCCAAGAAGGAATCAATCCGGCGAAGGAGCAGCAGGAGAAGCCCGTGCCGACCGTCAAGTCGGCCGACCGGGTGCTCGATATTTTCGAGCTGTTCGCGGAGGAGGAGGACGCACTCAGCCTGATGGACATTGCCCGCAAACTGGGGCTTCCCTCCAGCAGCACCTATAAGCTGCTGCAAAATCTCCATGCCCGCGGGTATCTCGAATCCGACCGGCAGGGGCGTTCGTTCCGGCTCGGCTACAAGCTGTTCGAGATCGGCTCCAAATACGCTCGCAAAACGAGCTTGTCCGAGGAATTCAACCGGGTGGCGGAACGAATCGTCGAGGATCTGAACGAAACGGTGTTCCTGTCGATCCGAAACGGTAACAAGCTGCTGTATATCGCTGAGAAGCAGTGTACACAGCCTGTCCGGTTCGTCTCCCATCTCGGCATGCAGCTGCCGCTGCACTCGACGGCGATGGGCAAGGCACTGCTGGCGGGCTTGTCCGACGAGGAGATCCGCCGGCTCTACCCCTCCGAAGAGCTGGGCATGCTGACGAGTAGAACCATTCCGACGCTCAGCCTTCTGCTGGAGCAGCTGCAGCGCGTACGGGCGGAAGGGCTCGCCTACAGCGAAGGCGAGGCCGTGCAGGGAATCCGGTGCGTGGCCGCGCCGATCCGGAAGGCGGGCGGCGAGGTGGTCGCGGCGATGAGCATCTCCATCCCCGAACCCCGGCTGGACGAATCGCTCTGGCGGCGTGCGGTGGATTGGGTTGAGCAAGCGTCCCGCGAGATCAGCCTGAAGCTGACGTACCAATCCCATTGAGCAACCGGCAGCCTTCCTCTCCACCCCGGTGGGGGAAGGCTTTTGCATTCCTTGGGAGCAGAGAAGAGGCTGGCTGAGAGAGGCAACTCGCGGTGCCCGGAAAATATCTCAACATTTTCCCCATACGGAAAATAGATAGGGTATAATCTGGTTGAATCAGGCAAACCATTTTGCTTTGGCAAGCGAGGAGGAACGGACGATGAAGTATCGACGTTTGGGAAACAGCGGACTGCAGGTCAGCGAGATCAGTCTCGGCAGCTGGCTGACGTTCGGGCAGGGCGGCTATGTAGACCGAAAGGAAGCTTACACCATTATTGACCGGGCGTTCGATGCCGGCATTAACTTTTTTGATACCGCTAACATCTACACGCGGGGAGAGGCGGAGAAGCTCGTCGGGGAGGCTCTCGCGAGCCGTCCGCGGTCGTCCTACGTGCTCGCAACCAAAGTGTGGGGCCAAATGGGAGACGGACCGAACGACCGGGGCTTGTCCCGCAAGCATATTTTCGAGCAATGCGAGGCCAGCCTCAGCCGTTTGAAGATGGACTATATCGACCTGTATTACTGCCACAGCTACGATCCGAACACCCCGGTTGAGGAGACGCTGCGCGCGATGGACGATCTCGTCCGGCAGGGCAAGGTGCTGTATGTTGGGGTAAGCAACTGGACGGCCGCCCAAATCACCGAGGCAGTGCATCTGGCCGACCGCAAGCTGCTGGACCGGATGGTGGCGAGCCAGCCGCCTTACAACCTGCTGCGTCGGGACATCGAGGACGAGTTGATCCCCGTATGCGAGCGCTACGGTATCGGCCAAGTCGTTTACTCGCCGCTTGCCCAGGGCGTGCTTACGGGCAAATACCAATCCGTCTCGGAAGCGCCTGCCGGATCCCGCGCGGCGACCGAGCGCGGCGGACAGACGATCAAACGGTACTTGACGGATGAGAATTTAGAGAAGATCTCGGCTATGTCCCGGCTGGCAGAGGAGCACGGAATGACCATGACGCAGCTAGCACTCGCCTGGACGCTTCGTCAGCCGAACGTGGCAAGCGCTATCATCGGAGCCAGCCGCCCCGAGCAGCTGGAGGAGAATGCGTCGGCTTCCGGTCTCGCGCTGACAAAGGATGTTCTCGAGACGATCGGCCGCATCCTTGGGGGCACGGCTTGAACAGGTTTTGCCCGCTAGGTAAGAAAAAAAGGAGTTCCTGTTCGTCCGTCGAATTAGTTCCATAAATTTACTCCAGACAGGGAGAGGGCGTTCCATGGGAGTTCTGGCGAACGAAACCGTTGGACCGCAATGCGGCCACAGCGGCGGATTGCTTGCGGAGTATGTGACCGAAGCGGTCTTCCTACATAACGGTCGTGTCTTTTTATACATAAATCCATCGGGCATGCGGCTGCTCGGATTTGCCGAGCCCGGCGAATGGATGGAGCGGAACATAACCGGCTTTCTGACGGGACTGTCGGGACAGCGAGGGAACGACAGGAGCGACGAGGAGAGAGAAGGCGGAGAAGCGGCCGGCTTCTCTCTTTCGTCCGAATTGCCTGCTGACGAGCAGGGATGGGAGGAGGGATGGTTGACGAATGTAAGAGGAGAAGCGGTTCCAGTCCGTTCGCGGACCATGCCGGCTCCTCATGCGGCGGCGGAGGTCGTGCTTGTCCTCTGCAGAGCCGTAAATCCGATGGATGAGAGTAAGTTGTCCGCGGACAACAAGGAACAGGTGTACGAGTCGCTCATTCTGCACAACCCTGCGGTCATCGTGACGATGGATCTCAGCGGCGGTATCCTAAGCGCTAATCCGGCGGCGGGTCTTATCTTCGGGATGACCGAGGAAGAGCGGACGCACCACCGGTTTCTCGATTGGGTGGTAGACGACAGCCGCGACTTCGTCCAGTCCGCCATGGGGCGGACGCTGGGGGGCCAGCCCCAAAATTGCGAATTCTCCTGCCGGAACCATGCCGGGGGCCGGATCGAGATGGGAGGCAAGTTCGTCCCTATCTTCATCGACGGGGAGGCGGCGGGGTTTTACTTTGTAGGCAAGGACATCACGAGCCGGAAGCTTGCGGAGAGGGAGCTTCGCTATACGCGGGAACTCCTTGAATCGTTCGTCAGCCACACGTCGGACGCCTTCGTCGTTCTCGACCGGGGAGGCATCGTCCAGCAGTGCAACGCCGCCTACATCACTATGTTCGGGCGGGGCGAGGAAGAGGTTGTCGGACAGTTTTTTCCCGGCCTGACGGAAGAGCGGTTCGGCTCGTTCCAGCAGCTTTTGAAGCGTCTGTTTGCATCCGGCCGGGCCGAAACCTACGACTTTCAGAGCGCGCACAAGAACGGGATGCTCCTCGATATCAGCATGACCATCTCGCCGATCAAGAACGCTCGCGACGAGATCATCGGACTGGCGGGCGTAGCCCGGGATATTACCGAGCAGAGGAGAATGGAAGCCGCACTGCGCGAAAGCGAAGCGAAGTACCGTCTCATAGCTGACAATATGACCGACCTGGTGGCGATTCTGGACCGGAGCGGCCGGTTCCGGTACGTCTCCCCCTCCCATATGACCATGCTCGGCATCCCGGAGGGAGAACTGCTCGGCAGGCCGCTCCGTGAGCTCGTGCCCTCTGACGAACGCAAACGCCTGGAGAAGCTGTTCGCGAGAATGGCGGCGACCCGAGGGCCGGAACGGGCGGAGGTCAAGGTGGATTGCCCCAAAGGGCGGCTTGTGATGGAAGCCAACTGGACGCCGATTCTGCAGGAAGACGAGGAAATCGGCAGCTATGTGCTGGCCGCTCGCGATATTACGCTGCGCACCCGGACGGAACAGGCGCTCCGCGAGGCGGAGGCCAAATACCGGAGCTTGGTGGAAGGGGCGTTGGTCGGCGTCTATCTGATTCAGAATTGGCGGCTCACCTACGTCAATCCGCTGCTAGCGCAGATGATCGGGTACACGCCGGAGGAGCTGGAGGGCCGAGAGTGCTTCACAGTCATCCACCCGGATGACCGGCAGATGCTGCAGGAATATCGGGACAAGATGAAGCAGGGGAGCGTTCACCTCACACTACGTGCGCTCCACAAGGACGGAAGAGTCGTCGATATTGAGGTTCACGGAACGAAGACGGAATTCCAGGAACAAACCGCGACGATCGGAACGGTCATGGATGTGACCGAGCGCCGGCGGACGGAGGAGCTGCTTCGCAAATCGGACAAGCTCTCTGTCGTCGGACAGATGGCGGCCGGGGTGGCGCACGAGATCCGCAACCCGCTCACCTCGCTCAAAGGCTTCGTACAGCTCCTCAAAGCCCGGCATTCGAGCGACCGCCAGTATCTCGACATCATGCTGTCCGAGCTGGAACGGATCAATTATATCGTCAGCGAGTTCATGGTCATTGCCAAGCCCCAGGTCGTTCACTTCCAGCAGCGGAACGCGGCCAAAATTCTGAAGGATGTCATTCCGATTCTGGATACGCAGGCGATCATGAATAACGTTCAGATCAAGACCAGGATGGACGAGGAGAGGCTGTCTCTCTACGGCGACGAGAACCAGCTGAAGCAGGTTTTCATCAACGTGCTGAAAAATGCCATCGAGGCGATGCCGAAGGGGGGAACGGTCTACATTCTCGCCAGGCGAACGGAGGGGGACAAGATCCTCGTCCGCTTCCAGGATCAGGGAGGCGGCATCCCCGAGGACCGCATGCCTCAGATCGGCGAGCCTTTCTTCACGACCAAGGAAAAGGGTACCGGTCTCGGTCTCATGGTCTGCTACAAGATCATCGAGATGCACGGGGGGACGATCCAAATCCGGAGCAAGCTGAATGTCGGCACGACCGTCGACATCCTTCTGCCTGCAGTGGGAGAAGCGGAGTCAACGCCTCTCTAGTAGGGATGCGGAATGCGGTAACCATCAAGAGATCGCACCCTTCCTGAGAGCATACTCTCCTACACGCGTTCCCGCGAATTGCATAGCCAAAGAGCTCCTCGGGTCGAGAGAGGAGCTCTTTGGCTTGTCCGGCGCCATTATGCCGATATGGCAGGAAACTGCGGGCATAGGTGTCGCGAACCGTCTTGACGGCCAGCATCGGCGCTTAGCGCTGCTGAACTACAGACGGATTCGCGCACGGCCGCGCATGCGGCCGGCGGTGATGGCGGCAAGCTTGTCCGGCAGCTCGTCCAGGGAGATATCCTCCGCCACCGTCTCCAGGACGGACTCTCCGGCGAACCGCTCGGCCAGCTGCTGCCATAGCCGGAGACGAAGCTCGTAGGGGCAGAAGACGGAATCGATGCCGAGCAGGCTGATCCCGCGCAGGATGAACGGATAGACGGTCGCGGAGAAGCCGCCGCCTCCCGTCATGCCGCTAAGCGCGACTCCTCCGCCATAGCGAATGCCGGCCAGAATGGCCGGAATCGACGTGCCGCCGACGGGATCGACAGCGGCTGCCCATTGCTGGCGGCCCAAGGGACCGGTCGGCTGCTCCAGCTCGCTTCGGTCCAGGACGGCCGAAGCGCCGAGCGTCCGCAAATAGTCCCGTTCGGCGGCTTTGCCCGTGCTGGCGACGACCTCGTAGCCGGCGCGGGCGAGCATAAGGACCGACAGGCTGCCTACGCCGCCGGTTGCGCCCGTAACGAGTACGGGGCCGTCTTCCGGCTTCAGGCCGTTCTGTTCGAGCCGCTCCAGCGAGAGAGCGGCCGTAAATCCCGCCGTCCCGAATGCCATCGACTCCCGCAGAGTCAGCGGCTCCGGCAGCGGAACCGCCCACTCGGCCGGGATGCGCGCGTATTCGCTGAAGCCTCCGTGCTGCGACACCCCCAGGCCATAACCGGTCACGACGACCGGATCGCCTTCCCGGAACCGAAGGGACCGGGATTGGACGACGGTGCCGGCGAGATCGATACCGGGAATGTGGGGATACTGGCTGACGATCTTGCCGTCTGCGCGGCATGCCAGCGCATCTTTGTAATTAAGGCTGGAATAAGCTACTTTGACCAGCAGGTCGCCCTGGGGCAGTTCCTCTTCCTTGACGAAGCGGACCGATACGGAGACGTCGTCTCCGTACTGATCCGCGACCAGGGCGCGAAACGGTTCAAGTGTCATGCTTCTACCTCCTCAGAGCTTGCCACCGCCCAGGCCGGTGGGACTCTGGGCTAGCGGCTTCGATACTGGTACTTGCCTGTGGAGATGAACTGCAGGTCGATGCGGATGTTCCGCAAGGAATCCTGCCTCAGCAGGAAGCGATCGCCACCTCCCAGCCGCTTCCAATCCCGGACATGCTGCCGGTACAACGCCTCCTCAAAACCTAGCAGATCGGCCTGCATGGCGAGTCCGCGGCTGTACAGCTGCCTCAGATCCTGCTCGATCCGAGTAATGACGCGCGCCCGCAGCGATTCGTAGGGGATATCCTGGCTCATCTCATTGAGCTCTCCTCTCAGCTGGAGATGGAGATCGAAGTAGACCTGGTCCCCCTCCACGACTGCCGTGATGCTCTTTCTCGGATTGCGAAGGGCGACCTCCATCGTGCCGCCGTCGACGTGAGAGCCTATCACGTATCGGTTCGTTTTGCGTTTCACCCACTGAATCCCTTCCAGCTTCTCTGTGGACAGCGAACCTACCAGTTTGCCGGCGCGGAAAATGAAAGCTCCATCCACGCGCTGCATTTCATGCAGACCTTCTTTGTTCGCCTCTTTTGCGGTCCAGGTCTTGCTGGAGGTTCCCAAAATAGGGAGCAGAGTCGTTGTTCCCGGGTCGCGGTACTGCTCAATGAACCGGAACAAGTAGAGACTCGGCAGGAGGGAACGCTGCTGGAACGCGTTGGTCGGTTCGTGCAGGAGCGAATGAAGCGGCGACAAGTGAAACAAAGGGGAAGTCATAAAAAGCTGCTCAAGCGAGCCCCTCGTTCCGTAGAGCCACATGTTGTAACGGAACTCCGGATACCGGTTAATGTAGTCCATCACTTCTTCCAGCTTGTCCTCCCGCATAATACCTTCCGTCAGCACGACGGCGGACGTATGGCCCCAGACAATCCGCTGTTGCGCCGTCTCGTATATCCGGTTGAAGCAGTCGGAGAGCGTGCTGCCGACCGCCTTGGCCACGTAGATGAGAGAGGACTGGGGCAGAGCGCCGCTCTCCTGCTTCGCGATGTTGGAAAAGCCGAGCACCTGCACGTGAAGCGTGAATTTCTGGTCCTTGTGGTCGATGCCGATAGCCGTCACGTAGGTGATATCCTGCGGCTCGACCGAGCTCCAGCAGCCGCCCAGCAGAAACGGGAGGAGCAGAAAAACGAACGGTCTTCCCCATTTTACTCCTTTTGCCACTGAGAGTCTCCCCCCTGCTTCGTCATGTCTTGCGGATCGAGGCTGGCAGGCCGGTATTTGTTCATCACCCAGGGGAGGCGAAGCAGGGAGATTACGGTTTCCCGCGATGGCGGCGAGAGGGGGCTCAGGAATGGCATGCCTAAGGAGGTCAGGGAGGCCATATAGACAGCTAGCAGAATGGCCGCCAGGAGAAAGCCGTACATGCCCAGAAACGAGGAGACCAGAAGGATGCCGAATCGAACGACGGTGAGCGTAGCTGCCAACGCCTGGCTGACAAGCGTGGAACCGGCGACGGCTGTCAGGGCTGCGACGACGACCATGGACGGCGAGATCAGTCCTGCTCTAATCGCCGCGTCGCCGATGATGAGACCCCCGACAACCGTCAGCGTTTGGCCGATGGCCGAAGGAAGACGAACACCGGCCTCCCGGAATATTTCAAGCAGCATCAAGGTGAGAAGCATTTCGAGAGGTGCCGAAAAGGGAGTTCCCAATCTCGTTACCGTGAGGGTCGCTAGCAGCGTAAAAGGCAGCTGATCGGGGTGATAGGTGGTGATTGCGATGTAAAAGCCGGGTAGAAGCAGCGAGATGAACATGCTCAGAAACCGGAGAACGCTGCCGAAGCTGACCGACAGATAGGTGAAATGGCTGTCCTCCGGCGATTTTAGTAGCTGCGTCAGGGAGGCCGGCGCTATAATGACAGAGGGATTCCCGTCAACAAAGACAAGCAATCGCCCGGCAAGGATCGCCTGGACGGCAAAATCCGGCCGCCCGGTCAAATCGCAAAGCGGAAAAAATGTCTTCGGTTGGTCCTGGATCAATTCCTCGAGCTGCGTGGATGAAAAAATGCCGTCCATGTCAATCCGCTGCAGCCGCCTGCGCGCTTCCTCGACAAAATGAGGCTTGGTCAGTCCATCCATATACATAAGGGCGACCTTGGTTCTCGTTCGCCGTCCCAGGACGAATTCCTCGAGGGAGAGCGCGGGTGTTCGCAGACGCTTCCGGACCAGCGCCACGTTCGTGTAGATACTCTCGACGAAGCCGTCCTTCGGGCCGCGCACCGACACTTCGATATTGGATTCCTCAGGCTGTCGTCCGGGAATTGAGGCGATATCGACCCAGAAGACCGTCTCGATTCCGGGAAAAACGAGGAGCAGTGACCCTTGAAAGAGGACGTCGCCGGCCTCCTGATCGGAGAAGGCTTGCGGGAGCTTGTGCAGCTCCAGGGGGCTATCGGTCAAGATTCTCTTCTCGTCCGCAAACCCGGTTTTGGCGTACAGCTGCTCTAGGCCCGGAAGCACCATATGATAGATCGCCGTCCGTCCGTCCGTTAGCTCCTGGCAATAGACGAACAGTACCTGCACGCCGGGATCGGCTGGACCGATCTGGTACATTTCGAATTTCACGTCGCTGCTTGAGCCGAAGAGAGCCTTCAGCCGCGCGCTTGCAGGCCGGCCCCCCAGGGGCGTTTGGATGGTGTCGTTCATGAAGAAGCCCTCCTCGGTTTGCGGGATACGAAGGACAAGGACAGCAGGATGGCGGTCAGCAAGAGAGCGACGATGAGAAAGACAGGGAAGTAATACTGCCGAAGCGCCATAAGGAACCGCATGTCGAAAATCGGTAGCAGCGAAACAAGGAGCAGGAAAAACGAGATCAAGAGCAGGGTTCCCATCCTCCGGCGCTTGGTCTTCACCGGAAGCAGGTCAGTCATCAGAAACAGGACGACCGACATTCTTGTCGTTGCTCCGGCAAGCCATTGGTAAATGGACAGAAAATCGACGTGCTCGATGTAGCGGCCTATCTTGACGAGCCGCCACTGCTCGTAAGCGGGGTACCTTTGCTTCGCAGCCTCAGCGGGACCAAATTCAGCAATGGCACCGACGGCCGGGCCGAAGGTCAGGCCCATGAGCAGAACGGCTAGCAGGGCGACCTGCCAGGTTTTGGGTTTCGTGGATAGATATTGCTGGCTATACACAAGGAGGATGAGCTCCGACACCCCGGCGAAGACGTACAATACGCCATGAAAGAGAGGACCAGGCCCTTTCTCGAGCACGGGGAACAAGAGGGAAAAATCCTTGTGCGGGTAATTGGCGCCCATGACAAAGTACCCGAACACGATGACGAAAGGAAGCAGGACGCCGGAAGTGATGGCAATCGTTCTAATGTCGTACCGGGCGGCGAACAGCCCGACGAGAACAAGCGCCAAAGCGACGACAAACGCCGGCGTCTGCGGAAGAAAGGTAGCGGTCGTCCAGTTGGTTGTATCGCGCAGCGTCATGGCGCCGAGGAAGAAAAGACTGATCTCCGCTACGGTAATATACAGCCAGGCGGATACTCGTCCGAAGCGGGCCGCCAGCCAGTCCGACACCTTTTCCTGGTTGGACCTCTTGAGAAATGCGCTCAGACAAATCGCCCACGGAATGACTAGCAACGAGGTGGCCAAGACAGCCAGCCAGGCGTCACGGCCCGCTACAGACATCAGCAGAGGCAGAATGAGCACGTGGTTGGTCAAACCCACGCATAGGAAAAGGATAAGAGACAGCTGGAAAAAGGTGATTTGGTTGGCGGTTTGGTTCATGAGTTCTCAGCCCCAGGCAACATGGTGATTGTAGTATGGAATGGGACACCGCAACTTATTCGAGAGCCGTAGGTTTCCACTAGACGGAGGGTTCCGTCAAATGAGAGAATAAGATACACCTGGGAGGTTGAAGAGGATGGAGCCGCAGAAGAAACGAAGGGAAAGACAGCTTCTGTGCGGATTTGGCGATAGTCTCACCGCCGGTGTCTTCGTGGAACCGGAGCTGACGTTCCTGGCACTGCTCGGCGACCGGTTCGGGATGGAAACGCGAAACGCCGGCGTGCCGGGACAAACGACCAGTGAAGCGATGCCTCGCCTGGAACCGGAGGTGCTGGAGTACCGGCCGGCGGTTTGCACGGTCCTGTTCGGGATGAATGACCATACGGCCGTCGCCGAGAATCTAGCCAAAGTACCTGTTGGCGAGTTCGAGTCGAATCTGCGTGAGATTGTGAGGAGACTGAGGGCTGCCGGAACGGTCCCCGTGCTATGCACGATTCATTCGGTGCTGGAGGGGAATCGGGAGGCTTACTACTATAATCGTCACCCGAAGGAATGGTATGGCGAACCTGTGGGCGTGACGGCCTGGATCTCGCGCTATAACGAGGCCGTCCGCAGGGCAGCGCGGGACGAAGGCGCGGCATTGGCTGACGTGGCGGCCGCATGGGCGATACGGCTGGAGAAGGGAGAACGTCCGGAAGAGCTGCTGCTGACTCTAGAGAACAGCGGCCGGGATGACGGCGTTCATTTGACCCCCAAGGGACATCAGGTCTATGCGGACGAGATCGGCCGCGTGATGGCGGAGCTCGTATCCGCGTAGACCGGGAGAGCAGACAGAAGGAGATGGGGAACATGGATAGCGAAAGCAGCGTTCAGCTGGAGAAACAACCATCAAGAAGCAAGAGGACGGTCCCGGCTGCGGGGTCCGCATCGGAGTCTGCTGCCGGAAGGGGGCGGCGCCAATGAGTGATCCTACCGTCTCTATGATTTTGTTCCTGATCGGCGTCGGCTTCGTCGCCGCCTTCGTCGATTCGGTCGTAGGCGGGGGAGGGCTCATCGCTCTCCCGGCACTCCTGATGACAGGGATACCGCCGACCCTCGCGCTGGGGACGAACAAGCTGGCGAGCACCATGGGCTCGCTTACAAGCACCCTTTCTTTTTTGCGGTCGGGCAAGATTAACCTGAAGCTGGTACGCTACCTGTTCCCGCTGTCGCTTCTCGGCTCGGCGGCCGGTACTTACCTGGTGACGAAGCTGCCGTCGGAATTTCTGAGGCCCATGGTAGTCGTGATGCTCCTGCTCGTGACGGTATATACCCTATTGAAGAAGAACTGGGGCAATCAAAATACGTATCAAGCTGCAACCATCCGAACGACCGTGTTTGCCGCGGCGGTCGCGCTGGTTATCGGAGGGTACGACGGCTTCTTCGGTCCGGGGACGGGCTCGTTTCTCATGTTCGCGTTCCTCCTGATCGGCTTCGACTTCGTGACGGCGGCCGGCAACGCCAAGGCGTTGAATTTTGGCAGCAACATTGCTAGCCTCATTACGTTTGCAGCGCTCGGCCATGTGCAGTACAAGTACGGGCTCATCATGGGAGCGTCCATGATCGCCGGTTCGTTAGTCGGTTCGCAGGTCGCGATTCGAAAGGGAGCCTCCTATGTGAAGCCGCTGTTCATCGCCGTGTCGATACTCCTCGTCGGCAAGCAGGTCTGGGACCTGATGCATCATTAAGCGAGACGTGCAGGACAGTCTGTCAACGAATAGGATGCCGGTAAGCTTGCAAGCTAACCAACCAACTAAATCACATCTAAACAAACAAAGATCGATCCCATGCCGGGATCGATCTTTGTTTGTTGGCTTAATCGCTCAGCTCGTACGCCGGCCTCAAAGGGTGGAAGAAGCGGTCGTCCGCTCGAACTCTTCCCGGATCTCTTTCAGCAGGGAAGGCTTCGTCATCACATCGTAGGCGGTATGGGCGAGCGCCTTCGCGCCGAACAGCATCGCGTCCAGCGCGCGTTCCGTCATGGCGAGATCCCGGAATTCCTTCGTATGGAGGAGATGCTTCTCGTCGATGACCTGAATATACGGATGGATGGCCGGACACCGCCGCGAGACGTTGCCGAGATCGAGCGAACCATGGTCCTGTCCCTGCCGAATCCGCTCCGGACCGACCCCCATCTGCTCCAGATTGGCGAGGAAGAGGTTCGAAAGCGCTCGGTTCGTATTCAGCTCGTCATAGGAATATTCGTAATTCGTCACGGTTAGGGTACAGCCGGTTTGCAAAGCGGCGCCTTCGGCGCAGGCGAGCACCCGGCGGACAACCGCATCCGTTGCGGGCCGAGTCGCGGCACGGACATAGAACTGGGCGACGGCGTCTTCCGGGATAATATTGGCGGCCTTGCCCCCCTCTGTTATGATCCCGTGAATCCGCACGTCGCTCGTTACCTGCTGGCGAAGCGCATTGATGGAGGAGAACAGCAAGAGGACGGCGTCCAGCGCGTTGATGCCTTCGTGCGGGCTGGCTGCTGCATGCGCCGGCTTGCCCTTGTAGGCGAATTGCAGCGCGTCCATGGCAAGCGATTCTCCGGATGCCTCGAACGTGTAATAAGGATGAGCCATTAATGCGACATCGACATCGTCGAACAGGCCTTCGGCAGCCATCGGTACTTTGGCCCCTTTGGTTTCCTCGGCGGGTGTCCCGTAGACGCGAATCGTGCCGCCACAGCCGTCGATCGCACTCTTCAGACCGATCGCCGCCCCGGCGCCCATCGTTCCGATCAGGTGATGGCCGCACGCATGGCCGAGCTCGGGCAGGGCGTCGTATTCGCACAGAAAAGCAACGGTAGGCCCCGGTCTGCCGGAATCGTAGACGGCGAGGAAGGCGGTCGGGATGCCGAGCACGCCTCTTTCGACGGAGAAGCCGTGCTCCTCGAGCATCGCGGTCAGCTTCGCTGCTGCCATTACCTCTTCATGGCCGAGCTCGGGGTGGCTGCCGATCCAGGAAGCGAGAGCTTTCAGCGAATCCGCATACTGGTCTATCGTTTCGGAAATCATTGGTTTCATATAGGTTTGTCTCCTTGCCGTGTGGTTACTACTGAGTATAAGGCAAATTGCGTTCCCTGCAAACGCGAGGGGGCGAGAGCGGGTCCAGGCGGCTGCCGAACGGATGAAAAGCAAAGATATGGAAAATAATGTCGGAAACTAGCGAAAGAAGTCGAAAAAACTATTGAGAAACCTGGACTACTTCTTTATACTGAAAAGGTTGAATGGAAGAGATACAGCTTAGAATGAGGGGGAAGCAGCATGCGCAAATGGAGTTCGATTCTCGCCGTCGTCGCCCTGGTGGGTGTGCTGGCCGGATGCGGTCAGAAGGATACGCTGGCGGACGTGCAAAAGAAAGGCACACTCGTCCTGGGGACAAGCGCGGATTATCCGCCGTACGAGTTCCATAAATCGATTAACGGCAAGGATGAAATTGTCGGCTTCGATATCGAGATCGCCAAGGAAGTGGCCAAGGATCTCGGCGTCAAGCTGGAAATCAAGGATATGAAATTCGACGGCCTGCTGGCTTCGCTCAAATCGGGCAACGTCGATATCGTCATGGCGGGTATGACGCCGGACGAGGAGCGCAAGAAGAGCGTCGATTTCACCAAGATCTATTACACGGCCGAGCAGGGGATTGTCGTTCGCGCCGAGGATGCAGACAAGTTCAAGACGATGGAGGACCTCAAGGGCCTCAAGATCGGAGCGCAAAAGGGCGCCGTTCAGGAAAAAATTGCAACCGAGCAAATTCCGAACGCCCAGGTCAAGCCGCTCGGCAAGATCTCCGATCTGATGCTTGAGCTGAAGAACAAAAAAGTGGATGCTCTCGTCGTTGAGCTGCCGGTAGCCAACTCGTATGTAGCCAAAAACAAGGATCTGGCGTTGTCTCCGGCCAAGCCGAAGGACGACGTAGGCGGCTCCGCAATCGCCGCCAACAAGGGTAACGCGGAGCTGATTGACAAAATGAATGCCACGATCGACCGTTTGGAGAAGGATAAAACCATCGACAAGCTGGTGACCGAGGCAATCGAGCTGGTCGAATAAACCAGCCTCGCCGTATGCCGGCGCTAGCCGGCGCGGGCGCGAGAACAAGACAGCAGTGGAGGTGTCAGGGTGGATTTTTCGTTTATGAGCGAATACTGGGGATTTTTCGTCAAGGGCGCGGAGCTGACCGTCCTGCTTTCGATTTTTACGGTCATCCTGGGCGGCATAGGAGGGATGCTCCTCTCGCTGATGAAGCTTTCCCGGATCTGGGTGCTCAAAGCCATTGCGACCGCTTATATTGAGTTCTTCCGGGGCACGCCGCTGCTGGTGCAGCTGTTTATCGTCTACTTCGGTCTTCCGCAGCTCGGACTCTCGTTCAATGAATTCACGGCCGGCGTCGTGACGCTGTCCATCAACAGCGCCGCCTATATCGCCGAGATCTTCCGTGCGGGGATTCAGGGTGTGGACAAAGGCCAGACCGAAGCCGCGCGCTCGCTCGGGCTCAGCCATCGGCAGACGATGCGCAAGATCATTCTACCCCAAGCGTTCCGGAACATCCTGCCGGCGCTTGGCAACGAGTTTATCGTCGTGATCAAGGAGTCGTCTATCGTGTCGGTTATCGGAACGCGGGAGCTGATGTACAACGCGGATACCGTGCGCAGCAACACATTCCAGCCGTTCGAGCCGCTGATTGTCGCTGCGCTCATCTACTTCATCCTGACGTTCGCCTTGTCGAAGCTGCTTGGCGTGCTTGAGAGGAGGCTGCAAGCCCGTGATTAAAGTAACGGACCTGCACAAGTCGTTCCAGCAGCTGGAGGTTCTGAGGGGGATTGATGCGGAAATCAAGCAGGGCGAGGTCGTCGTGGTCATCGGGCCAAGCGGCTCGGGCAAGAGCACCTTTCTGCGCTGTTTGAATCTGCTCGAGGTACCGACCTCCGGGGACATCGTCTTTGAAGGAACCTCGCTGATGGACAAGTCGACGGACATCAATAAGCTGCGCCAGAAGATGGGGATGGTGTTCCAGCAGTTCCATCTGTTCCCGCACTTGACCGTACGGGAGAACATTACGCTCGCTCCTACGCTCGTCAAGAACATGAGCAAGGAAGAAGCCAACCGGACCGCCGAGGATCTGCTTCGGGCAGTCGGTCTGGCGGACAAGGCGGATGTCTATCCGACCCGGCTGTCGGGCGGACAGAAGCAGCGGATCGCCATTGCTCGGGCGCTGGCCATGTCTCCCGACGTCATGCTCTTCGACGAGCCGACGTCGGCACTTGACCCCGAGATGGTCGGCGAGGTGCTCGAGGTGATGAAGCGTCTCGCCAAGCAGGGGATGACGATGGTTGTCGTCACCCACGAGATGGGCTTCGCCCGCGAAGTCGGCGACCGCATCCTCTTCATGGACGGCGGAAAAATCGTCGAAGAAGGCAAGCCGGCCGAGCTGTTCGGCAATCCGCGGCATCCGCGGACCAAGGACTTCCTCAGCAAGGTGCTTTAGAGGGTCGCTAGACCTGCATACCAAGTAAGAAGGCTGCTCCTCCAACAGGTATATCCTGCCGGAAGAGCAGCCTTTCTCATTGCCCGGAATGGGGTTCCGCTCCGCATATTCCCACACTTGCCATCGCTAGAACTGCTTGGTCAACCGAGACCGTGAGACTTTCCTTTGAATAAAGAGGAAGTTCAATATTTGGGTAGTAAATCATACTTGGTCGGACCGGCGGGAAGCCGGGAGTCAAGCATAAAAGAGTTGGAAAATAAGAAGGGGAAGCCTGGACAGCACGAAAGTGCAATTCGGTTACGCGCAGCAAAAAGGACCGGAAGTCCGGTCCTTTCGTGCTTAAGAATAGCTCGCGTTACGAACGGCTTCTGACGCCGCGGAGCAGCAGGCTGGCGATGAAGACAAGTACTACTGCACCGATTAGCGCCGGGATAATGTAGAATCCTCCCATTTCCGGCCCCCAGTTGCCCAGAAGAAGATCTCCGAGCCATGCGCCGATGAAGCCTGCGATAATATTCCCAATCACACCGCCTGGGATATCCTTACCCATGATCATCCCGGCGATCCATCCGATAATTCCTCCCACGATCAAAGACCATAAAAATGCCATTTTGATACGCCTCCCTTGTTTGTTATGCATTTCGCTTGGCTTGTCATATATATAACCTTTTTGATTTCAAATTAAACAAAAGCGGTTTTTCCAGAAGCCGTTTTTTTTTGGAAATGGGACAGGAAAGAGGGGCTGGGGCGTCGAAGCCTTAAACGACTCTGCTGACGCAGAACGGAATACGGGATTCCTACAAATGAAGCGGAGGGTAGGATATGACGGAATGCAGCCAATCCAGCTTGCGCGGAGCAGTGGGGAGCAAAAAGGACGGATTCGGGAAAGCGGAGTGGATGCAAGAGGATGGCCTGCATACGGTGCGGGAGCCGGTGCTCGATTTCCTCTTTCGCTGTACGGAGCAGGGGATTGCTCTCGCTTGCAAAGCAGGCCGTCTGCTGAAGCTGAATGAGCCGCTCGGCCGCTGGGTCGGCCAAGACCGGCTGCATGCTTCGGAGGAAGGCGTCTGCGCGCTGCTGTCTCCGGAACACCGGCCGGCTCTGTTCCATGCTATGCATACGATTGCTTCCGGTGAGACGTCTTCCTGGCAGGCGGAGGTCGATGTGCTGGCGATGGGAGGAGCCCGGTTCCCGGCACAAGCCCGGATGGAGGGGATTCCCGGCGGCGACGGCAAGCTGCTGTATTATCTGCTTCATCTCAAGAAGCTGGCCCAGAAGCAGGAGGAGCTGGGCGGGCTCCTGGCTTCCGCTATCCGGCAGTTTCCGGAAATGATTACGGTCAAGGATGGGCAAGGCCGCTGGCTCGAGTCGAACGAGCTCTGCCTCCGGGCGCTGGGCTTGGCAGAGGTCGAGTATAGAGGTAAGACCGACGAAGAGCTTGCCTCCTATAGTCAACAAGCCGCGTCTGTTTTTGCCGAATGCATAAGAACGGATGAGATGGCCTGGGCTTCCGGCCGACCGATGCCGTTCCTCGAGCGGATGATCGGTCCGGAAGGACCTCGCACAATGGAGATTCTCAAAGTCCCTCTGTTCCACAGCGACGGTTCACGCAAAGGAATCATCACCATTTGCCGGGACGAGTCGACTTGGGAGAGAAAGCTGGACGAGTTGGAAAAAAAGGAAACGCTTTACCGGAGTCTGGTGGAGGAAACGATGGCGGGGGTCTTCCTCTATAGCAGAGGAAAGGCCCGGTATCTCAATGCCCGCTTCGCCGAAATATTAGGTTATTCGCCGGAGGAGATCGAGGGGCAGCCTCTGCTCTCGTTCGTACCGAAGGAAGAACGGAGCGCCCTGCTTGCCGCCATGCGTGCCGGGTGGAGACGAAGCGCGCCGCCCCAGCCGGCCTCCTGTCGAGCGATCCGTAAGGACGGCTCGCCAGTCGAGCTGGAGGTGCACAGCCGGCTCACGACCTTCCGGGGAAAGCTCGCTGTGATCGGGACGATTCTGGACCGGACCGAGCAGAACCGGGCGGAGGAGCTGCTGCGCAAGCAGGAGAAGCTATCGGTCGTTGGGCAGCTGGCGGCCGGCATGGCGCATGAGATTCGCAACCCGCTCACCTCGCTGAACGGCTTTCTCTATCTGCTGCAGACGAGGATCCAGGGGCCGCGCCATTACTTCACGATCATGCAGGAGGAACTCAAGCGCATCAATGCAATCGTGAACGAATTTCTCATCCTGGCCAATCCGCAGACGGACGGCTACCGCGTTCATTCTCTGGGCGATCTGCTCCTCGACGTGTACCGGGAGCTCGAGGACGAAGCGGCCGGCAAGCGGATCGGGCTCTCCGTCTCGCCGGGAGAGGGAGAGGCGCTCGTGCTCTGCGAGGCGAATCTGCTCAAGCAGGCGTTCGTGCACATCGGCCGCAACGGTCTGGAAGCGACGAGTCCGGGAGGCCGGCTGGAGATGGCTGTCGAGCAGGGTAAGGACGAACGCCACTGCGTCCGCTTCACCGACAATGGGCGCGGCATCCCGGAGGAAAGGCGCAGCCGGCTCGGCGAGCCATTCTACACGACGAAGGAAAAGGGGACGGGTCTCGGCCTGACACTGGTCTTCAAAGTGGTGGAGGCGCACGGAGGCACGCTCGAGATAAACAGCCGGATTAATAGCGGCACGACGGTACTCGTTTATTTGCCGCCCTGCAAGTAGAGAGAGGACGGGCGGAGGAGGGCAGCTGGAAACAGCTGCCCTTTTCCCTGTTAGCGAAATAAAGTATAATGAATTCTTGTGTTCTGCTAACCGGGTGCGTGAGACAACGGAAGCAGAAGGAGGAATGACGGGTCAATCGGTCAGCCGGTCAACCCCGGGAAGGAAGAGGACATCATGAAACAACCAACACTCGGGCTCGGCATCCTGACGGCTCTCGTCGTCGGCAATATGGTAGGGTCGGGCATCTTCATGCTGCCCCGCACGCTTGCGGAGGCGGCGGGGCCCGCCGGCGTGCTGCTGGCTTGGCTGCTGACGGGAGCGGGTGTGCTGCTCGTCGCCTACGTCTTCGGCAGCCTCGCGGTCCGCAAGCCGGAGCTGAGCGGCGGCCCTCATCTGTACGCCAAGGCTTTGTTCGAGGAACGGCCGGGCGCCGCCACACTGGCCGGCTATGCCGTCGCCTGGGGCTATTGGGTCGCCAACTGGGCGGGCAACGTGGCGATCATTACGACGTTCGCCAGCTACCTGGCGACGTTTTTTCCCGTCCTGCGCAGCTCGCAGATCGTCTGGCAGTACGGGAGCGTGGCGCTGACGGCAGGCGGCCTGCTTACTTTTGCCGTCTGTACCGTTCTCCTGTGGGGCGTGAATGCGCTTATCCTGCGAGGGATCGAAGGAGCGGGCCGGCTGAATTTTGCGGCGACGGCGGCCAAAGTAGCGGGCTTCGTCCTCTTTATCGTCATTGGCCTGCTTGCATTCGAAAAGAGCAATCTGCTGCCGATGATGCAGCCGCGACTAGATGAAGCAGGACGGGAGATCGGGCTGTTCGGGCAGGTCAACCACGCATCGATCGCGACGCTGTGGGCCTTTATCGGCGTCGAAACCGCCGTCGTCTTCTCGTCTCGTGCCCGCCGGCAGACGGACATCAAGAGAGCGACGCTGCTTGGCCTGCTGCTGGCGCTGGCGCTCTATCTGGGCATCACTATACTCGTGATGGGGACGCTCTCCCAGAGCGCCCTCATGGCGGCGGACAATCCGCTGATCGAGGCGATGACCGGTGTGCTGGGAGCCCCGGGCCGCTATTTGCTGGCCGGTCTCGGTCTCCTGTCGCTGCTCGGCTCCTCGATTGGCTGGGTGCTGCTAAGCGCCGAGGTGCCGTATCAGGCGGCCAAGCAAGGCTTGTTCCCGCCGCTGTTCCGGCAGGAGAACAGGAAGGGAGCGCCCCGGACGGCTCTCTTCTTCACCGGACTGATGATGCAGCTGCTCCTGCTGTCGACCGTGTCTCGGTCGATCGGACAGGCGTACGATTTTGTGACGGCACTCGCGACGCTTTCGTTCCTGGTGCCGTACGTCTTTGCTTCTCTCTACCATGTGAAGCTGGTCGTGAAGGGAGACACCTACGCCGGCAGCCGGGGCAAGCGTCTGGCCGACGGCCTCATCGCGGTTCTGGCAGCAGCGTATTCTCTCTGGGTCATCAAGGCAGGTACGGCGGATTGGAAGACGTTCATCTTTGGATTGGCTCTCTTGGGAAGCGGCCTGTTGTTCTACCCGTTCGTGAAACGGACGGATGGCCGCCCGGAAGAGATCGGACGAGCAAGCCGGGAGGGCTGAACGGAAGGCTGAGACGAACCGCCGGCGGAGCTTCGAGGGCTGCCGGCTGCGGCCGGCAGCTTCCGCGGGAAGTCACGCCGCCATTTCTCGGTTTTAGATCGATCCCTGTATCGAAAGAAGATGACCGCTTGGTGCGCCGCGATCCAGCGGATTGCTGGAAGGGGAAGAAGGAAACAGGGGAGCCGCGGCTCCCTTTTTTTGTTTGCTCGGGAAGCGGCCGGGAGGAGAGGACACTTGCGCGCCGAATGAATAAGCTGAACCGGAAGGCCTCCTTGCAGAGACGGCCGGTATTAAGAAGGGGAAGAGCGGTGGTTTGCGCATGAAACCGATCATTGGGGTGACAGCTTCTTGCGAGCCCGAAACGGCTCAGCTCAAGCATACTTATGCGCAGTCGGTCAGCCGGGCGGGAGGCATTCCGTTCACGCTGCCTTATCTGGACGAGAGGGCCGATCTGGAGCGAATCGTCGACCAAATCGACGGTTTGCTGCTGACCGGGGGGCCGGATTTGGATCCAATCTATTTCGGCGAGGAGCCGCTGCGGGGACTGGGACGGGTAACCCCCGCCCGCGACCGGCTGGAGATGGCGCTGACCCCACTCGTCATCGAGCGGGGCAAGCCGGTGCTGGCGATCTGCAGAGGCGTGCAGGTGCTGAACGTGGCGATGGGAGGGAGCCTCTACCAGGACCTTCTCACCCAGCTGCAAACGATCCAGCACACGCAGCAGGCGCCGGCCTCTCATCCGAGTCACAGTATCCGCTTGGCGGAAGGGACGCTCCTAACGCGTCTAGCCGGTGCCTCCATGCGCCGCGTGAACAGCTTCCACCACCAGGCCGTCGCAAGAGTCGCTCCCGGCTTCGTCGTATCGGCGACGGCGAGCGACGGCGTGATCGAAGCGATTGAGAGCACCTCGCACGCTTACGTGATCGGCGTTCAGTGGCATCCCGAGGAAATGTCCTTGACGGACCCGTTCGCCGGCGAGCTGTTCGCGAGCTTCGTAGCCGCTTGCCGGACAGCTTCCCCGGATCGTGGGCTTGGGCAGGCGGCCGCCGGGGCACCCTACTAACGCTGCGGCATCCCGCTTTCCCCGGAAGAGCCGGACGGAAGGAGTTCTGCACATACGCGGACGGCCAGCTCGACCGATTCCTCGAGATAGCGTTCGATCTGTTCGATCGTGAACACCTGCAGACGATTAGGCCTCGGAGAAGCAGAGGGAGCAAAATCGCCGAGCGCCTCGGTCCGGCAGACATAAACGTCGAGGAGAGGCGTCTCGTCGAGCTCGGTGCCTCCGTCCGCCGCCGTGAGCTCCTCCTGTAAGGAATAGGCTTGGTAGCGATCCAAAAGGAGCGAATTGAGTGCCCGGAAATCGGCATGGTACCGGGGATAAAGAGAGGAGTCCTCTTTCATGGCGCCCCTCAGCCACGGGAGATAAAAGGTGCGCAGCCAGACCTCGTCTGCCACCAGATGGGAAAGGTAGCCGAGTAGGTACTCGTCTCCGGGCGACTGCCTGCATCGGTCGGCAAACCGTGAGTAAACGATCGTTCGCGTTCCCGCGTCTGCGTCACCTTCGAAATAGTGGGAGCGCTCCTTGGGCACCGCATCGGGCGCGATGCCGCCGAGCAGGAAAAGCGGTCTGTTCCGGACGGCAAGCCGGCGGCCGACTTGGTCGGCGATCAAGAGATGCATCATGCGGGATCCCATCGGATCAGCCTCCTTGCAGGATTCGGTTCCCTGCTTCGTGATTGTGGTTTCCTAAACCATATTCGTTCAGCAGGGAGGAAATCCTTTTGATCGTGCAAATTTAGTTTACATAACAAAAACTATCGGACGTTACCAATCGGTTGAAGTAGAACAGAATCCAGAAAGGAGGCCCCCATGTTACTCGAACTATCCTCTACAGCCGGGGAGCCGCCGCTACTCGAGCGGGATCGGATCCGCACATTTTTGACCCGATGCGCAGACGATGGGCTCTTCCTTAACCGTCTGGTGCTGCTTCAGAACGGCCGGACGGCTGCGGAGGGGTACGCGCCTTCAGGAGGCCGACCAGGAGGCGGTGGTGGAGGCAGCATGGGAGGAAGGCGGAGTCTTACGCCTCACGGTTGTCTATGTCGAGACGCCCTACGTCGCCTGGTACCGGCTAGTTCCGATACGAGAGAGGCTGGAGCTCCGCTTCTCCTGCAATGTCTCGTTTACTCTGCAGCCGTATTGTGCGGAAGCGGAGCGGGTATCGGATCGGCTTCCATAAACTGGGTCGCAAGGGATTGCGGTCCAATCGGGGATCGCATACAATAGGACCAACCGACGCTCCCTGCAACCGGGAGCCTGACGCGTGCGACTGGCGAAGCAGTGGAGAAAACCACAGGGGAGCGCGCGGGCAGCCATAGCCGTTCGCCTGGGCAAAAAGGATTGCAAGCCGGCCCCTCGGGGAGAAGGCGCGCTCACAGAGCGTGCCGGCCGGCTTGGAGTTCTTTTTTTGCTTCCTCGGGTCTGGTGAAAGGGAGGAGTAGCCGGATGGGAAGAACATTACTTGGCAAGCCTGTGGCATTGGATGTTCAAGAGCAAATCGTGAGTGAAACGAAGAAGTGGAAGGAGAAGGGGATCACGCCCCTGCTAGCCGTCCTTATGGTCGAAGGAGACCCCGCTTCGGCGGCATACGCCGAGGCCAAGCGCAGAGTAGCTGACCGGTTGGGCATCGCCTATACGGTCGAGAGGCTGCCTGCTGGAACCGGGCAGGAGGAGCTCGAGGCGAGAATGGAGGCGCTGAGCGGCCGCGCCGATGTGCACGGGATTCTGCTGGAGCTTCCGCTTCCCAAGGGGCTGCAGGCGGAAGCCGTCCTGGCCAGACTGGACCCGCGTAAGGACGTGGACGGGATGACCGGTGCGAGCAAGCTGGCGCTGCTAACCGGGGCACCCGGCCTGCTCCCGGCGACGCCTCAGGCCTGCATCCGCCTGCTTAAGCATTACGGATACCCGCTTGCGGGCAAGCACGCCGTGCTGATCGGCCGAGGAGCGACCGTGGGCATGCCGCTGCTCCACCTCCTGCTGCGCGAAAATGCGACCGTCACCGTCTGCCATTCCCATACGAAGGATCTGGCCGGTCCGCTGTGCCAGGCCGATTATGTATTCGTTGCAGCCGGCAGGCCGGGGATCGTGAACAAGGAGATGGCCCATCCCCGCCTTGTCGTGATCGACGCGGGGATCAACGAAGGACCCGGCGGCTCTATCGTGGGAGACGCCGAGCCGGAAGTAGGGGAAGCGGTCGCCGCGATGACTCCGACGCCTGGAGGCGTCGGCACTCTGACGACCGTTCTGCTTTTCTCCAACCTGATGAAGGCGATGGACCTGCAGCTGGGCCGTTCGGAAGGAGGAGATCGGAATGACGAATAGGCTGTTTGACGAGCCGATAGGCTCCTTCCTGGAAAGGGCGGCGTCGAAAGCCGCCACACCGGGGGGAGGAGCGGCCGCAGCGCTCGCCGCGGCGCTTGGCGCCAGCATGGGGGAGATGGCAGCTGCCGTCACAAGTGCCGGAACGGGCGATGGCGGGCCATCATCGACGGTGGCCGAGGCGGCGGCGCGTCTACACGCGGCAAGGCTTGCCGCCGAGGAGTTGGCGGAAGCGGATATGGCGGCGTTCGGCAGCTGGATGGCCGCCTACCGGCTGCCCAAGGGGACCGAGGAAGAGAAGGCAGCGAGAACTAGGAGTATGGTGGAAGCGACGGACGGGGCGATCGAAGTGCCGCTGCGTCTGCTCCGGCTCTGCGTGAGCGGGCTTCATGCAGCCGGAGAGCTTGCGGACGCGACCAAGCTGCGCGTGCTGTCCGATCTCGGCATCAGCGCCGTATTCCTGGCGTCGGCAGCCCGCGCCGCCGAGCTGACGGTCCGGATGAATCTGGGCGATGTGCGCGATCCCGGCAAGCGGGAAAGAGCAAGGGACGAAGCGCATACGCTGTTGGCGGAGGCGGACCGGCTGCAGGAGGCGGTTCTCACGGCGGTGGAGCGCAGGATGGAAACGGAGCACAAATGACGGGTTGACCAAAATGGGCGAGTCGCATGGAGCGATCGCCCATTTTTTAACCGTTTGGAAACTTTTGCAAAGCGGAAGTCGTCTACAATGATAGAAAACAAGAGGACTTGTCTAATGCGAGCGAAGCTCTTGCAAAAAAGGAGAATGGCCGTGAAACGCAAAAACCGACTGCTTATCTGCTTGGTCTGCTCGTCCCTTCTCGTGCTGTCCGCGTGCCGAGACGGCGACTTAGCAGCGCCTCCTTCGGCGGCTCCGACTCCGGCCGTCACGGGGCCGGTCGGCTCTGCGTCGCCGGATGCGGGCGGCACCACCTTACCGCCGGACACGCCGGTCCCGTCCGCGTCGGCCGCGCCGTCTGTCGAGCCCGGCGCAGGAAGCGGCGGTCCTAAGGACCTGGCGCCTCCATCTGCGGCCCCCGACCGCAGTCCGTCCGCACCGCCGGCCGGAATGCCTTCTAAACCGGCGCCCTCCATCCGACCGACCGTCTCACCGGACGCTTCTCCGACGAATTCCGCACGAGCGGATGGGGCGGGTATTGTCATCCGGCTGCAGGCCGAGCCCCGGCTGGGCGGAGCGATAACCGCGCTTGTAGGGGCAAGTGATCAGCGCTATGACCTGATCTTTCCGTATGCGGTGAACCGCGAATCGGTGGAGAAGACGATTGCCTCCAAGCTGGCGGTAACGGAAGGCGGTCTGCCGAGCCTGGAGGCGACCGCTGCCTTCGAATGGGTGAGCGAGGAGGCGGCGACGGTCACCATCAAGATCGGACAGAAGGAGGCGGCGAAGACGTTTTATCCGCTCGGCCGCTACCGGCTGGACGTGAACGGAGCCCGGACGGCGGGCGGCTTTGAGATTGCCGGCGCCCCGGTCTTCGTGGGGGCGGTCGCTTCCGCCTACCAGATTGCGCGCTTGTCCACGGACGGAAGAACGTTCGAGAAGGTGAGCGCCTTCGCGGACCCCTATTTCTTCGAGCCGCTCGTCTCCCCGCGTTACGTGCTGGCTTCCCGCAGTGTCGGCTACTGCGAATGCGATGCCACCTTCCCCAAGCTGTCTTGGGTTTATGACCTGGAGGCGGGGAAGCTGATCGCTTATCCGGCTCCGCTCTCTACCGCTTACCGGGGCACCGGCTCATTCGTGGCGGATACACGCGGGTTCTTCTTCGACCGCTACGATGCTAGAGGCAACGCCTACGCTATTCCCGGCAGCGAAACTGCCTACCCTGTACGGATGGATGGGACCGTATTAGGCGTGACGCTCAGCCCCGATATGCGCAGCGTCCTGGTCGTCACCGGTGCGGGGCAGCCGGGCACGGTCGATCTCGTGCGCTTGGAGCTGAAAAACGGAGCTCGGACGACGGTTGCCGAAGGAGTGCAAGGCGTCGCCCTCCCGAACCTCGTGAGCGATAAGCCGGAGCCTGTCCGTTTTCAGACGGTCGGGTCCTCCACTTTTTTCGCACTTTGGAACGATGGGACGCATCAAGAAAACCGCTACGCTTTCAGCTGGACGGACAACAAACTGAGCGCCTGGTCACCTCCCGTATCGCCGGAGTCCTGGTCTGGGTTCCAGGCAAGCGGCGATGACCGCTTCCGGCTCTACGCCAACGCCGGCCTGTACGAAGGCAGCCGCAAGCTGCCGGGAACCGAAAAGCTGCCGTATCCGATGCAGTGGCTGCCGGGCACACACTCGCTCGTCGGCATTCGTGTAGACTATACGAAGCAGCCGCCGGAGCCGCGCGTCTCCCTGGAACGCTATGAGGCGGAACGGCAGGAATGGAACGTCATCCGCGAGCAGCTGCCCGAATTCACCGACCTGCTGCAGCCGAGCGCCGACGGCCGGTGGATCTATCTCACAACTCCGGACTAAGCGAATCACCGGCATGTCCGACTTATACACTCCGTGTATCCGCCTTTCCGTTAAGCTCCGCGATGCCGCGGAGCTTTTTTTGGTGCGGGCCAGCTCATATCCTTTTTCATTGGTGGGAAAAGAAAGACCATTTTGAAAGCCCTTTCATTCGGGAGGCATGTCGGGCAAGCGGGTCGCCATAGGATGATGGTATAGGCCCGCGATCCGCTGCCGCGCTCGTGGGAGAACGTGAGGAAGAAGGTGATCCGGTTATGGATAGCCGCCCGTGGCACGCTTCCTATGAGGCGCAGGTGAAGCCTGCTCTCGTCTATCCCGATAAGCCGCTGACGCATTGGTTGAAGGAGGCCGCCGCCAAGAGTCCGAAGCGGCCGGCGCTGCGCTTCCAAGGAGTCTCGATCAGCTACGCGAGACTGCTGGATACTAGCTACCGTTTCGCCCATGCGTTAATCCGGCTGGGCGTACGCAAAGGGGATCGGGTTGCGCTGATGCTGCCGAACGTGCCGTCCTACGTCAGCTGCTATTACGGCTGCCTGTTCGCCGGAGCGGTCGTCGTCCAGACGAATCCGCTGTACAAGGCCGAGGAGCTGAGCCGGCAGCTGGCCGACTCGGGCGCCGAGACGATCGTGTGCCTCGATCTTTTCTATACCACCGTCCGGCAGGCAGCGAGAACCGTCCCGCTCAAATCCATCCTTGTCGCGGGGGCGGCGGACGATCTGCCGCTGCCGCTAAGGCTGCTGGCCCCCCTCGTCGCCAAAACGCCGCGCCCCGCCGTCGACTACACAGAGCCGGAGGTCCGCCCGCTGCGCCGGCTGCTCCGGGAATCACCCGGGACGCCGATCGAGACGCTGGTCAATCTGGACGAGGACCCGGCCGTGCTGCAATATACCGGCGGCACGACGGGCACGGCCAAAGGGGTGGTGCTGACCCACCGCAACCTGGTGGCCAATGTCGTGCAATGCCGGAGCTGGCTGTACCGGGCGGAGGAGGGAGGGGAGCGAACGCTGACGGCCGTTCCGCTGTTCCATGTGTACGGCATGACGGTCTGCATGAACGTCTCGATTGCCATGAGAGGCTGCCTACTGCTCGTGCCTCGATTCGATGCCGGTTCTCTGCTGAAGCTCATTCAGAAGGAGAAGCCGACGCTGTTCCCCGGAGCTCCCGCCATGTATATTGCGCTCCTGCATCATCCCGCACGGTCGCTTTACGACCTCTCATCGATCCGCGCCTGCATCAGCGGCTCGGCACCGCTGCCGCATTACGTGCAGCAAGAATTCGAAAAGGTGACGGCTGGACGGCTTGTGGAAGGGTACGGATTGTCCGAGGCGTCTCCGGTCACGCATGCGAATCCGATCTGGGGCAAGCGCGCGATGGGCAGCATCGGACTGCCATGGCCAGACACGGACGCGATGATTCTAGACGAAGAAGGACAGGAGCTGCCTCCGGGCGAGATAGGAGAGCTTGCGGTGAAGGGACCGCAGGTAATGAAGGGCTACTGGAACAAGCCGGAGGATACCGCCGCCGTCTTGCAGGACGGTTGGCTGCGGACCGGGGACCTCGGATACCGGGACGAAGCGGGCTATTATTATATCGTGGACCGGAAAAAGGAGATGATCAACGCTTCGGGACTGAAAGTGTATCCGCGTGAGATCGAGGAGGTGCTGTACCGCCATCCGGACGTGAAGGAAGCGGCCGTTATCGGAGTGCCGGACGACTACCGCGGCGAGACGGTCAAGGCGTTCCTCGTGCCGAAGGAAGGCGCGGAGCTATGCGAGGACGCGCTGGATGCGTACTGCCGGGAGAGGCTCGCTCCTTACAAGGTGCCGCGGCAGTATGAGTTCCGTTCGGAGCTGCCCAAAACGTTGGTGGGCAAGGTGCTGAGGCGTGTGCTGGCCGAGGAGGAACGGAGGAAGCGGCTCCCCTGAGCAGGCGGTTTGGGGGCGTCCTTCGCGGGCCGCCCTACCGCAAACCGGCCAGGAATGGTACAATTCCAATAACATGCCGGAAAAAGGGGACGTCGTCATGATCATCGTCAGGAATCTATGCAAACGCTATCCTTCGGGATCGCAGGTGCTGAACAAAATGAGCTTTCAGGTCGACGAAGGCGATTTCATCGTCATCGTAGGGGGGAGCGGGAGCGGCAAAAGCACGCTGCTCCGCTGTCTGTCCCTCGATGAAAAGTGGGACGACGGCCAGTACATCTACAACGGCCGGGACATCACTTCGCTGAACCCGCTCGACAAATGGCGGGTCAAAAAGGAGTGGGCGAAGGTCGAAGAAAAGCCGAACCTGAATCCGACGCTGTCGCCGCTCAAAAACGTCATGACGGCACGGCTGTTCCAGACGCTGCCGTGGAAGACGATCTCCAAGGACAACCATATGGAAGCGATGGACATGCTGGAGCAGGTCGGGCTGCTGGACAAAGCCCGGATGAAGACGAGCCAGCTGAGCGGCGGCGAGCAGCAGAGAGTCGGCATAGCCAGGGCGCTTGTCCAGGGAGCCAAGGTGCTCTATGCGGACGAGCCGGTGACCGGTCTAGACCCCAAGTCGGCCGATCGGATGCTTGAGGATTTGCGCAACCTGTGCCGCAACAAAAAAGCAACGGTCATCATTACGCTTCATAAGCTGGAGCTCGCAGAACGGTTCGCGGGCCGCATCTGGGGCATCGCCGGAGGCAAGCTCGCCGTGGACATTCCGGCCCGGAAGCTGACTGTCAGCGAGAAGAAGCAGATTTTCGGCTAAGGGCTGTCAGGAAATCGGGGGCAGGAGACATCCGCGTGGTCGATACTCTGCCTGGCTAGGCGGACGCCTCGGCAAACAGCAAACGGAGAAGGGCTGACGCTCTTCTCCGTTTGCTGTGCTTAGAAATCGTCTCGTGCAGGTTGCTATCGTCAGGTGCAAAAATAGAAGTTGATCTGACGCAAATTCACCGCGAAGAAGAGCCAGTAGCCGAATGGGCCAGTGCCGATCCACCGGTATCCGAACACGGAGTTCCGGGTGACGCCCGTCAGATAAGACCAGTACGCCAAACCGTTCGTCTGCCAGATATAGACGAAGCGGAACAGACAGCGGGAAATGCCGAACGGGTTGGACGCTGCTTGGAATCCGGCTGCTTGTGCCGGGATGAACGAAGGGGGAGGAGTGGTCGGCATCTGGGCCTCGGGACCGCCGGGGAAGCCGCCGGGACCACCGGGGAATCCGCCAGATCCGCCGGGGAATCCGCCGGGACCGACGGGGAAGCCTCCGGGTCCACTGGGGAATCCGCCGGGACCGCCGGGGAAGCCTCCGGGTCCACCGGGGAAGCCGCCGGGTCCGCCGGGGAAGCCGCCGGCAGCGCCGGGAGCTCCGGGAACGCCGGGAGCCCCGGGGGCGCCAGGAGCGCCGATACCGCGGGCTTGCACGGCCGCCTCCGTGCCATCCAACTGGTCTTCCCAGCCGCTAGGGGTAGAAATAGGTCCGAACATGAGCAATCATCCTTTCATGGCCAGCCGACTGACAGGACCAGTAGGCTAGCGTCCTTATGGGTCCACTATATGCCCATATGCTGCATCCGATTGGGCGGCCGCCCAGGCGCAGGCGATTTGAGTTTGTGCTTCCCGTTCTTTAGAATAGAGAGGGTGAGAACCGGTACAAACCATCCTATCCGCTAAGGAGGAGAATCGCTTGAAACTTACTTACTACGGCCATTCTTGTTTGTATGTGGAGCATGAGGGGAAGAGCGTCATCATCGACCCGTTCCTGTCTGGCAATCCCAAGGCCGGAATCAGGCCGGAAGAGATCCGTGTGGATGCCGTTCTGCTCACGCACGGTCACGGAGACCATTTCGGGGATACGCTGGAGATTGCCAAAGCGAACGACTGCCCGGTCATCTCCAATGCCGAGCTGGCGGGCATCTGCGCGCGCCAGGGGGCCAAGGCGCACGGCATGAACACCGGCGGGTCTTACACCTTTGACGGCTTCGCCGTCAAATTCACGCTAGCCTTCCACAGCTCCTCTGTCGAAGTCGACGGGCAGCTGGTTTACGCAGGCCAGCCGATGGGCCTTCTCTTGACTATGGGGGGCAAAACCCTGTATCACGCGGGGGACACCGCTTTGTTCGGCGACATGAAGCTGATCGGGGAGCGAAACCGGATCGACGCCGCGGCGCTGCCGATCGGTGACAACTATACGATGGGTCCCGAAGATGCGGCTCTGGCGGCACGCTGGATCGGCGCCAATGTTGTCATTCCGATCCACTACAACACGTTCCCAGCCATCCAGCAGGACCCCCACCGATTCGTCTCTACCCTCGAGGAATCGGGGCTGCGCGGGCAGGTGCTTGCGATCGGAGAGAGCCTGGAGCTCTAACGGACGGCAGACCCGGGACCAAGCGCGAACAAACAGACGTCCGATCCCGCTAGTTAAGCAATGAGCAGGGGCATCGGAACCTATTACTTGGACAGGCGGGATCCCGCCTGTTTTTTTTATGGTCTCTAGCCCGCCGCTCAAACAAAGCACGTTCGCCCTGAATGCGCTTTGTGGAAGACCGGCCCGGAAGACGGACTCCTCGAATCGGAGCCGTTTCCTGTCAATTTTTGCATCGAACCTGGACCTTAACGAAACGATTTCGGAGCGGGGGGCGATTTTTGGGCGCTAGGGATTTACAGGAGTGAAGCATTGCTATACGATGGCAAGTGTAGAGGTACCCCGGCAATGAGAACTTGCAGCTGAGGCACCATTCCGAATCCGATTCTAACGGCAGAGGTGACGGCACAGTGGACAAGACAAGCAATACCGATTCGACCTCCCGGTTGATGTATCATCATTTGGCGGAGCAGGTGATGGACATCATTCGGGCGCGCCAGCTCAAACCGCATGAGCCCGTACCGTCGGAGGGAGAGCTCTCGAAGCGGTTCAAGGTGAGCCGGATGACGGCTAAACTCGCGCTGGAGACGCTGGCGAAACAAGGAATCGTCTATCGGCTTCCCAGACGGGGAACGTTCCTCGCGGATGCACCGCTCCCCGCCGATTTGCAAGCGGTTGCCGATGCAGGGGGGAGCGGGCAGGCGCCCAGCCAGGAAGATCGGGCGCCTACCTTAATCGCGATCGTCGTTCCGAATCTGGATGAATACATAGGCGGAATCGTTGCGGCGGTAGAAAGCGAGCTCCGCCAGCATCAGGCCGAGCTGGTCGTGGTGATCACCGCGAGCCGGGAGGACGAGGCCGCGTGCCTCGAGCGTCTCGTCCGCCAGACGAAGGCGGCAGGCATCCTGTTGTTCTCGCGCGGCGGCTTGGCCGGCAGCGCCATCCTTGAGGAGCTGCGCGAAAACCGGTATCCGCTCGTGCTGCTCGACCGGCTGGTCCGGGGGATGGAGCTGGACAGCGTCTGTCACGATCATTTTTACGGCGTCTATCAACTGATGCGGCTGCTGCTGCAAAAAGGACACCGGCAGATCGGCTATCTGTCTACTTCGTTCGAGGGTGTCAGCAGCCGGGAGGAACGCTACCAGGCTTACGTGCAGGCGCACCTCGATCACGGGCTTCCGATCCGGACGGGGCAAATCTGCCTGGAAGCCCAGTTGGCAGCGGATCCGCGCGAAGCGAACCGGACACTGCAGGCATTCCTTGCGTCGAATCCCCAGCTGACCGCTCTCGTTTGTGTGAACGATTATTTGGCGGCTCAAGCCTACTATACGTGCAAAAGTCTTCATATCAGTGTGCCGGACCGGTTGTCGATCGTCGGCTTCTGCGATCATCCGGTTGCGGCCTACGTCCCGGTGCCTCTAACGACGGCCCGGCAGTCGGCGGTCCAGCTAGGTCAGTCGGCGGTCCGGCTGCTCATGAGCAGGATCGGCCGCTCGAAGGAAGGGGCGTTGACGGTCAAGCTGCGGACGCCGATCGTCGAGCGGGAGTCGGTCAAGGATATGACGGCATGCGGCCTGCGTCTGGAGCGGCAATGCGTAGGCGGGGCGGGCTAGCGCCCGCCTCTTTGGCGTGTGCGCTGCAGGCAACGCAAGCGGCTTTGTGAGACAACAGAAGCAACGGTTTTTGCCCGTTTGGTTCCATTTTCGATCGTTTTTGTTCGGAGATTGCCATGAAGGCTATTCAAACGAAACCAAACGATGATACAATGAAGGCGTTATCATTTGGGAATCCGAATTTCTGTCCAAGAAGAGGAGGAGTCTGTTTTGACCAATCCGGTTTCGCTGCAAACCCGCACGCTCAGTTCCCTGTCGAAGGTGTTCGCCGATGAAGACTTGAAGGATTCGACCTACCCGCGCGCCTCTGTGCTCCGCAACGAGCGGTTTCACTTCCAGGTCGCCTACCGGTCCGACCGTTTGCTCAAAAAAGTCAAAGTAGAGATCGAATCGGCTCTCGCGGATGTGATCCGCGTTCGCAACGTGGGGTTGGCGCCGTCTGAGATGCCGGTCTACGCCGACCATGATGCCGACGTGCTCCGGTCTACGCCCGGCCTCTATCCCGATCCTCTCTTTTCCATTACCGAACGAGAAGGGCTGACAGCCGTGCCGCACCAGTGGCGCTCCGTCTGGATCACCGTAGAGCTAAGCGGCGAACAGGCGCCGGAGGTCTATCCGATCCGCGTCCGTTTCGTACAGGAAGACGGCACCCGGCTGGCGGAGGAGAGCTTCGAGCTGGAGGTGCTGCAGGCGGAGCTGCCGGAGCAGAAGCTGCTGTACACCAACTGGTTCCATGCGGACTGTCTTGCGAATTATTACGGGGAAGAGGTGTTCAGCGAAGCCCATTGGGAGCAGATGCGCGCCTACCTGCAGACGGCTGCCGACAACGGGATGAACATGGTGCTGACGCCGCTCTTCACGCCGCCGCTCGATACGGCCGTCGGCGGTGAGCGCCGGACCGTCCAGCTCGTAGACGTGAAGCGGGACGGAGACCGTTATACGTTCGGATTCGACCGGCTGCAACGATGGATCGACATGTGCGAGGAAGCGGGCATCCGGAACTTCGAATGCTCCCATCTGTTCACACAGTGGGGAGCTAAGCATGCCCCCAAGATCATCGCTACGGTCGATGGCGAGGAGAAGAAGCTGTTCGGCTGGGAAACGGATGCGCACGGCGAGGAATACCGGACGTTCCTGGACCAGTTTCTCCCAGAGCTCGTCGACTATCTGAAGGAAGCGGGCATCGCTTCCCGCTGTTGGTTCCATGTATCAGACGAGCCGCACGCCGATCATCTCGAAACGTACCGGAGCGCAAGCGACATCCTGAGCAAGCACCTGAACGACTTCCCGGTTATCGATGCGCTGTCCAGTTATAAGTTCTACGAGACGGGAAGCGTTCGCCGCCCGATTCCCGCGAGCAACCATATCGAGCCCTTCCTCGAGAACAACGTGCCCGAGCTCTGGACCTATTATTGCTGCTCGCAGTACAAGGAAGTGGCGAACCGGTTCTTCTGCATGCCGTCCTCCCGCAACCGGATTCTCGGCATGCAGCTGTACAAATTCCAAATCGCCGGCTTCCTTCATTGGGGATACAACTTCTGGAACGCTCAATATTCGACGCGTGCCATCGATCCTTACCGGGTGACGGATGCGGGCTACGGCTTCCCGTCCGGTGACGCCTTTGTCGTCTATCCCGGCGAGGACGGCCGGCCGGTGGAATCGCTGCGTCTCGCCGTCTTCTACGACGCCCTGCAGGATTTGCGCGCGCTGGAGCTGCTCGAGTCGCGTATCGGCCGGGAGCGGGTGCTTCAGCTGCTCGAGGAGGAGCTGGACCAGCCGATTACCTTCCGCGAATATCCCCGAAGCATGGAGTGGCTTCTGCGCAAGCGGGAGCAGATCAACCGGCTCATCGGGGAACCGACGGGCGCTTTGGCTTAAGGCTCATCGGCTCCACCGTCACGCCTCCATCTAGGCGCATACAGAAACACAGCACCCCACGGAGCTTGGCTCCGCGGGGTGTGTTTGTTTGCCAGGCCAACCGGGTATTTCGTAAGCTAGGCAGGATTAGGAGGAGACGGGACGGCGGGCTCGTTGTTCTGTCCCAAACGCCGGGCGGCCGTCTCCCGGCGGCCGAGGGCGGGCAAATGGCCGCCGGCGCGAGCCAGACCGAAGCGAGGCATGTTGTTGTACAGACACTCATACCGGCCGTCCTCGACCAGATAGGTTTCGTGCCAAATACCCACGGTGCCGCTGGTCCCTACCTTGCGGTTGAAGTCGCGCCATGCCTGAAGGTGGTGAGCGCCCTGGCGGGCATACTGCTCCAAGTGCTCGAACGATCGCCAATACTGCACGATCATCGGGCCCCTGGCTGACAAGTAGAAACTCGCATCGAGGAAGCCCAGCTCCTCCTTGTTTGTATACAGCTCCTTCATCATCGGGGTCATTGCCCGGAAGACCGGGAGCCACTTGTGTACGGCCCACAAACGGTTGATGCGCATGCCGATCATGAAAACGACGAACGGGCCCTCCAGCTCGGCCGTGTACCGGCCAGGAATGACGGTTGCCATAGGTCTCACTGCTCCTTTTCTCGAACAAATAAGCGCAAATGCGCATCATAAACGTCCAGCACGCTGTCCGCCCGATAAAGATAGGCCGTCAGGAAGGCTCCGTAGAAGACGCTGAACCAGCTTGGGACGACCAGCTCCGGCTCCAATCCTTCCCTGAGCTCGCCGTCCTCCGCAGCCTCCCGGGCCCACTCGTCGAACAGCTGGAACATATCGGGATTCGCCTGTGCGATGCGTTCGCGGCCGGGAAAGAGAAGGGCAATCTCCGCTTCGCTCAAGTCCGGAACACAGGGATGCATCCGAAGCTCCGCCAATAGAGAGATCAGGCTCGGCATGAGGCCGGGCTCGGTCTGGGAGCATTCGTGCACCTTGACCAGCAGGTGGCGAAAGGCAGCGACGCCGCGAAGCGGCTCTTCCTCAAGCTCAAGCACCCGCTCGGTGAGCCAAACGCGCATGAAGTAGACGAGAAGATCCTCCTTGCGCGGGAAAAAGTTGAAAAACGTCACCTTGGACACTTCCGCCTGGCGGCAAATTTCCTCGACCGATACGGAGCGAAAGCCGTTTTGGCCGATAAGGGCGATGCCGGCTTGATAGACGGCGAGCTTTGCTTTTGCTTTTTTTCGTTCTCTTAATGGCAGATCGCCCATTGGACTCTCCTTTCCTTAGTTTCCATTTGTTGTAATTAACTATAGTACAAAACTTAACCGTAGTAAAGAAAAAGTTTGCAGGAAAGTAATATTGCGACTCGTCTAGAGATGAACAGGTCTCCGGTTGCACAGCAAAGCCCCGTTCGGAGGAACGGGGCTTTGCTTGAATGAGGGAGGAGAGTAAGGTTTACATGTCAGGGAGACAGGGGATAGCGTCCTACAAGAGTGGAACAACGGATCGGGAAGGGAGGAGGCCGAGACGGCAAGGTCCATCCGTTATTCGCCGGTAGCGACCAAAGCAGCGATTCGATCCCCCATGGCCGCGGTTGGTAAGCGCCGTGTGGGGTCGTCACTCCCTTCCATGAACAGATCGGGCGTCCGCCAGCCTTCACGAAGCGTCTCCCTTACAGCGTGCTCCACCAGATCGGCGGTCGCTTCATCTTCGAACGTATGCCGCAGCATCAGAGCGACGCACCGGATCATCCCGATCGGGTTGGCCATCTCCTGGCCCGCGAGATCGGGCGCCGAGCCATGGATCGGTTCGTACAGGCCGAACGTGCCGGTGCCGAGACAGGCGGACGGCAGGAGACCGATCGAGCCTGGAAGGACGGCTGCCTCGTCGGATAGAATGTCGCCGAACAGGTTGCTCGTGAGCAGCACGTCGAACTGGCTGGGCTGTTGGATAAGCCGCATCGCCGCATGGTCGGCATGGAGATAGTCGCTTTCCACGTCCGGGTAGGCGGAGGCGATGGCTGCCGTAACCTCCTGCCATAGCCTGCCGCTTGTCATCACGTTGGCTTTGGCGACGAGTGTCACCTTGCGGCGGCGTCCGCGGGCCAGCTCGTACGCCCTGACCGCAATCCGGCGAATCTCGGATTCGGCATACGCTTCCGTGTCGACATGCACGCGGTCTCCGCGCTGGAATGTCTCGGTTTTCTCCCCGAAGTAGAGACCCGAGGTCAGCTCCCGAACGATGAGCAGATCGACATCATTCAGCAGATGTGGCTTGACGGGGGAGAGCGCATGAAGGTCGGGGTAGACGGTCACGGGCCTCAAGTTCGCGAACAGCTCGAACTGCTTGCGCAGCGGGAGGATGGCCTTCTCCTCCAGCCCGGCCCATTTGGGGAGCTTCGCTTGCTGCGGAGGGCCTCCGAAAGGCCCCTTTAACAGCGCGTCGCAGCCGCGGGCCTGGTGCAGTGTTTCCTCGGGCAGATGGCAGCCGTACCGTTCGTAGGCATCGCCGCCTGCTGCCAGGGGAACTAGGGTGAAGCGGTAAGCTCCTTGCCGTTCCAATGCCTGCATCACCTTGCAGGCTTCTGCCATGATTTCCGGGCCGATTCCATCACCGGGCAGAATCCCGATCCTTGCTTGTTTCATCGTCTAACTCCTCCTCGCTGTGCTTGGTTCCCAAATGTTACCACCAATCTTGTAATAGTTGAAATATATAAAGTGTATAGAAGTGATAGGAATTAACTATATGGGGTTCAAGATATTGAATCGGCGTTAGATCGTCGTTTGGTTACTGGGAGAGAGAGGAGGCGGGCAGGCAAATGAAAAAGCCGTTTTCTTCCTCGGTCAGGAGGATGGAAACGGCTTTGTTGTGCAAGTGATCAGCGAATCCCTGCTTCCTCATAAACCCGGCGGAACGCTTCCGCCGAACGGGCGAGAAGCGCCTCGCTCGATTCGGACGGCGGCTCCACTGTCAAGATCTCCTGAGCGACGTAGCCGTCGTAGCCGATCGTTTGCAGCGCACCGAGGAAGCCCTTCAGGTCGATCACACCTTCGCCGGGGTAGAGACGGCCGTTATCCAGCGCTTCCCCGACGGGAACCGGCGGAGCGTCGTTCAGGTGAACGTGCACGATGCGGGAGGCGTCGAGGGCAAGAAGATCTTGAACCGTCCCCCCGGTCGTATACCAGTGATAGGCGTCGAGCAGCAGCCCAACATTGGGCTCGCCGATGGCGTCCGCCCATTCCAGCATCTCGCTCATCTCCAACAGGAAGGGATGCTTCCAGCGCGTGCGGAGATGATGCGGCCCGACGAACTCCAGCGCAAGCCGGATGCCGTATGGCCGCAAGTAGGCGGCGCAGGCGCGCAGCCGCCGAGTGGCCGTAACCGTGAAGGCGGCTGGGGGATAGTCGGTCGACGGCAGCACATAGGTACAGCAGCGGGTGCAGCCGAGCCTGGCTGCCGCCTCGGCTTCGGCCGCCAGACGGGGCAGTCCCGCGCGGAACTGAGCCTCGTCGTGGCGCCATTCGACCGGCAGGCCGAATGAGCAGATGGCGACGCCGGTTTCCGCAAGCAGTGTAGCTGCCTGGGTCTCGCCGGCTTGCGCCAGCCAGCCGGCCAGATCGCCGGCCTCCACGCCCTGGAAGCCATACTCGCCTGCCTTGCGCACGTACGTCTCCATCGGCCCGACATTGCCGAGTCCCGCCCGGCTTAATGCTTTGAGCATCGGAAGTCCTCCCTTATCAACATTGGAATAGGTTAGCAGCAGCGCGAGATTTTGCCGCCCTTGCCGTCATAGCGGGCTTCCTGGCATTGGCGAAGAAACTCGCCGCGCGTCGGAATCGGCTCGCCCGGATGGTGGAGCTGCCTGTGCCGGACGTAGGTTTCGTAATGCGGGAGGCCAACCAGCAGGTCCAAAAACTGGCGGCGGCAGGCCAGCGCTTGCTTCAGCAATCTCCATACGCGGCTCATAGAGCTTTTCCTCCTCCGATTGAATTCGTTCTCGGCACGAGCGGGGACTCGTGCAGCTTGAGCGGCTGGTTGTTGATCGCCTTGATCCAGATACGCAGCGAGGCGATGAGCACCAGCAGCACGCACACCATGAAAAAGCCGCACAGCACCGCATTGACATAGTTGTTCGTAATAATCTGCTGCATCTGGCCCGCCGTCTTGGCCGGGGCAAGCAGCTCTCCAGCATTCAGCTTGGCCTTGTACTTGGCTGCCTGAGAGAGGAAGCCGATGGACGAATCGGGGTGGAAGATCTTCTGCATGCCCGCCGTCATCGTGACGGCCAGCAGGAAGGCACTCGGTACAAGTCCCACCCAGGCATACGCCTTCTTGCCCATCTTGAACAGAATCGTTGTCCCGAGCAGCAGCGCGATGCCGGCGAGCATCTGGTTCGAGATACCGAAGAGTGCCCAGAGCGAGTTGATGCCGCCGAGCGGGTCAACAACCCCCTGATACAGGAAGTACCCCCAGCCGAAGGCGCACAGCACGGTGGCCAGCAGATTCGGGAAGAACGCATCCGTCTTGCCGAGCGGCTTGTAAACGCTGCCGAGAATCTCCTGAATGATGAACCGCCCGACCCGGGTTCCCGCGTCGATGGTCGTCAGGATGAACAACGCTTCGAACAGGATGGCAAAGTGGTACCACATCGCCATCAGCGCCTTGCCGCCGATCACATTCGAAAGGATGTGCGCCATGCCGATGGCGAGCGTCGGGGCGCCGCCAGTCCGGGATAGAATCGTCGATTCTCCGATTGCAGCTGCCGTCTCCGTCAGCTCCTGCGGTGTAATCTTAAAGCCCCACGAGGAGATCGTGGCCGCCGCGCTGGCGGCGTCCGTACCGATGACGGCTGCGCTGCTATTGATCGCGAAGTAGGTGCCCGGCGTAAGGACGCAGGCTGCGATCATCGCCATGATGGCTACGAACGATTCGGTCAGCATGGCGCCGTATCCGATCGAGCGGGCATGCGTCTCCCGTTCCAGCATTTTGGGGGTCGTCCCCGAGCTGATCAAGGCATGGAAGCCCGAGACGGAGCCGCAGGCAATCGTGATGAAGAGGAAGGGGAAGAGGTTGCCCGCAAAGACCGGTCCCGTTCCGTCAATGAATTTGGTTAGTGCAGGCATATGCAGCTCCGGTGCGACGATGAAGATGCCGATGGCGAGGCCGCCCATTGTGCCGACCTTCATGAACGTGCTGAGGTAATCCCGGGGAGCGAGCAGCAGCCAGACCGGCAGCACCGAAGCGACGATGCCGTAGCCGATCATGAGCAGCGCGATCGTTTCGCCCTTCAGGTTGAACAGAGGAGCGAGCGTAGGGCTCTCCGAAACCGCCTGCCCGCCGACGAGGGCGGCGATCAGGAGCACGAAGCCGATAATCGACGCCTCGCCGACCCGTCCCGGCCGTATGTACCGCATGTAGACACCCATCAGGACGGCGATCGGAATTGTCGCGGCGATGGTGAACATGCCCCACGGGCTGCCGACAAGCGCTTTCACGACGACAAGCGCCAGGACGGCGAGCAGGATAATCATGATGCCGAGAATGCCGATTTTGGCTACGCCTCCCGCGAACGGGCCGATTTCGTCCTTCACTATTTCGCCGAGCGTCTTGCCGTTCCTGCGCACCGAGGCGAACAGGATGATAAAATCCTGGACCGCTCCGGCCAGGACGACGCCGACGACGATCCAGAGCGTTCCGGGCAGGTACCCCATCTGGGCGGCCAGCACAGGTCCGACCAGCGGCCCCGCTCCGGCTATCGCCGCAAAATGGTGGCCGAACAGCACCCAGCGATTGGTCGGCACGTAATCCTTGCCGTCATTGTTGAGCTCCGCCGGCGTTTTGCGGCTGTCGTCAAGCTGGAAGACTTTGTAGGCCAGAAATTTGCTGTAGAACCTGTAAGCGATTGCATAAATCGAGACGGCGGCCACGACCAGCCAAATGGCATTGATCGTCTCGCCGCGCTTCAGCGCCAGCACCCCGAAGGCACAGGCTCCCAAAGCGGCAATGAAGCCCCAAACCAGGTAAGAAAGCAAACGTTTTTTGATCACCGTCATTCCTCCCGCTTGTTGTTAGGTAGGTGAAACTTGCTCTGTATTATATAGCAAGCTCAGACAAATGAAAACGTTTTTATGTATGTCCTGTAGAAGACCGTTTCCAGATTTTGTTCGTTGAAACCGCTTATCAGACCTATGGTACACTGATACCGCCGAAGCCCCAAAATTTTCTACCGATTGGGGTGCGGGGGAACGACCTGTCCGGACCAAAAACCGGGCTAAGGGGTGAATCCGGCTCGCGCCGGTAGGGATGGCTCCTCATTCCGAACCCGACAACTAACCTCGTAGGCGCCATAAAAGGAGACTGTCATGACACTTAGCCTCAAAAAAGCATCCGTTCTTCTATCTTTATCCGCCGTATTGGGAGCGGGAATAGCCGTCCCGTCCGCTTCGGCGGCCGCCGCCACTTACGAGATCAAACAGGACGATACGTTCTGGAAGGTGGCACAGGCCAAGCAAATTCCGCTCGACCTGCTCCTTAGCCTTAACCATGGCACAGACCCGATGAATCTGCAGCCCGGACAAGCCATCCGCCTGCCCGAGACCTATACGGTGAAGGACGGAGAGACGTTCTGGACCATCTCGCGGAGCAAGAACCTGCCGCTCGATCAGCTGGTCGCCGCGAATCCTGGACGGGACCCTCTAAATCTCTATGCTGGGCTGACCATCAATTTGCCTACTGGCGTCAAGGCAGTCTCCACGGCACCGGCCAAGCCGGCAGCAGCGGCAGGCAACATAGTCAAAACCGCAAGCGGAGAGAGCCACTCCTTCTCCAAAGCGCTTAACATAACCGCGACCGCTTATTCGTCCGCGCCGGAAGAGAACGGCGGCTGGGGTCCGGTGGATTACTTCGGCAATCCGCTCAAGCTCGGGACGATCGCGGTCGATCCTTCGGTCATTCCGATGAATGCGACCGTCTACATTACTGGCTACTCGAACCCGAACCTGCCCAAGGGCGGCATGATCGCCAAGGCAACGGACCAAGGGGGCGCCATTAAAGGAAACCGCATTGATATCTTCATGCCGGGCAGCCCGCAAACCGTCAGCGATTTCGGTATTCAAAACGTCAAGGTCTATATTCTGGACAAGTAAGCAGGAACTGACGCGTTCCGCCCGAACGTGAGGAAAAGCCAAAGGCGTTTCGCACGAACGTGAGAAAAAGCAAAAGGCGTTCCGCCCGAAGGGAAGGAAAAGCCAAAGGCGTTTCGCACGAACGTGAGAATAAGCCAAAGGCGTTTCGCACGAACGTAAGGAAAAGCCAAAGGCGTTCCGCCCGTAAGGGAAGGAAAAGCCAAAGACGTTCCGCACGAACGTGAGAAAAAGCAAAAGGCGTTCCGCCGAAGGGAAGGAAAAGCCAAAAGCGTTCCGCCCGTAAGGAAAGGAAAAGCGAAAGGCGTTCCGCCCGTAAGGGAAGGAAAAGCCAAAGGCGTTTCGCCCGAAGGTGAGAAAAAGCCACACGCGTTCCGCTTCCCAACCCAAAAAACGCCCGCGAGGCTAGCTCGCGGGCGTTTCGATTATGCGGCTGCCGATGCAGCCAAGACGGCCGCTACTCCGGCTGCTTCTCGTAGCAGCCAGGGAAAAGACCGTTCGCGATGCCGATCCGGTTCCAGCAATTGATCGTATTGATCGCCATGACGACGGCCAAGTACTCCTGCTCGGACAGCTGCTCGCGGACCCGGCTGTAGAGATCGTCCGGCACGCCGCCGTCCGCAATAAGGGTGACGGCTTCTGTCAGCTCCAGCACGGCCTTCTCCTTGGGGCTATAGCAAGGCGCTTCCCGCCAGACGGGGATCAGGAAGACGCGCTGCTCGGTCTCTCCCATCTTACGCAGATCCCGAGTATGCATGTCGAGGCAGTAGGCGCAGCCGTTAATCTGGGAAGCGCGAATCTTGATCAGCTCATACAGGACCGGATCCAGTCCGGTCCCCTTGACGAAGCTCTCGAGCCCCATCATCGTCCGGAGCAGCTCCGGGTTTACATTGCGGTGGTTCATTCTCATTTGCATGGTTGGTTCCTCCCTGTCTTCGAATGGCTTACGCTATCTAAGACACGGAAGAGGCCGAATCTGTGACCGGTCGGCGCTCATTCTCGTCAATTTGTCCGGATTCGTCACGAGATAGACGCGATCCGCTCGGTCTCCGGCTCCGGGGCCGAAGCATATTGCGATCGGATGAAGCGGCGGCCGGACGAGCAGCCAGCCTCTCTGGCCGCTCAGCCAAACTGCCCGGAGCTCGCCCTGCAGGGAGCCTTTGGCCCGAAGACCGGCGAAGAATGCGTGGATCCGCGCTTTGCCCAGGATCGGGAAGAGGGCGGAACGTACCTTGCCTCCGCCGTCGCTGATCAGTACGGCGTCGTCGGCGAGCAGACCGAGGAACGGCTCGAACTCCCCCGTGCGGAGAGCATCCGCGAACGCCCGAACATAGGGCTCCGCATCACCCGATGGGACGGAATCCGACTCGGCGTCCCGCTTGCCGAGCTTCGCACGGGCACGGCTAAGCAGCTTTCGGCAGGCCGCCTCATTCTTCCCCAGCATGCCGGCGATCTCTCCGTATTCGTAATCGAGGGACTCGCGGAGAACATAGACTGCCCGCTCCGCAGGCGACAGTGTCTCCAGCAGAACGAGCAGCGCATAGCCGAAGCTCTCCCGCAGGGCGAATTCCTCGGACAGGTCCCCCGGAGAGAAAGCAAGCTCGGGTTCGGGGAGCCAGGGACCGGTGTAGCGCTCCCTGCGCCGGCGGGCCGACCGGAGAAGATTGAGCGAACGATTGGTGACCAGCTTCACGAGGTAGGCCTTAGGATGGTGCACCTCCGGGGGCTTCTCGCGGCTTAAGGCAGCGAAGACGTCCTGCACGGCATCCTCGGCCTCGGCAATGGAGCCGAGCATCCGATAAGCAACGGATGAGAGAAGCGGGCGATAGGTTCGATATAGGGAGTCCAACTCCATAACGGCAGCCTCCTTGAGGGGAATGGACCGCGGGCGAGCGGGCAGGAGAGATAGACCCGCGGCCGTCACTCTCTCCGGTTGTCGATCGCCCTCGACATCGTCTTGTCGGTCAAATGGGCATACAGCTGGGTCGTTTCCGGTGAAGCGTGCCCGAGCTGCTCCTGCGTTTTGTACAGGTCGTTCTGCAAGTAATAATCGGTCGCGAACGAGTGGCGAAGCCGGTGAACGCGAAGATGCGGCTTGCCGAAGCGCTTGGCGTACTTGGTGACCATCTCTTGAATCGCCCGGCGGGTCATGCGCTTGCCTTCCCGCTGTCCGTTCGGAACGGCGAGGAAGAGTGCTTTCTCCCGGCGTGGGGGCCGGTAGCCGTCGTCCCGGATGGCCAAGTAGCGCAGAAGATCTTCCTTGGCTTCCTGGCGGAAGTAGACGCCTGTCTTGAACGCTTCCTCCCGGGTTCCCTTGCGGTGAACGTAAACCAGCTTGCGGTCGAGGTCCACGTCGTCCACCGTCAGGTTGACAACCTCGGACACGCGCAGTCCCGAATGCAGAATGAGGCTGATGATGGACGCATCGCGTTCCCTGTTGAGCCGGTAGGCGTGCAGCGCCTGCTTGTTGCCCTCCACATCGTGGCCGTAGCCTTCTCTTATGTATGCAATGAACGACGCGATCTCGTCTTCCTGCAGCAGCTTGCCCTCAAGCTTGTTCGCCATATCCCTGACCTTGCTCGTCCGCTTCAGCTCGATCTTCGCCATCACGTTGCGCCGGAGGAGCGGATAATAGTTCTCGTCCTCGGCGATCTGGCTCAAGTAGTGGAACAAGGAGCGGAGCGAGGAGAGCTTCCGGACGATGGTCGCCTTGGCGTTGGTCCGGTCCCTCTTCCCGGCCAGGAACGCCTTGTAGAGGTCAATGTTCTCCAGCCGGAGCGCCTCCAGATCGGAGAGTGTGATCTCGGACGGGCGAGAAGCCTCGGTGAGCCCCTCGGCGAGCATCCAGCCGAAGAACGTCTCGTAATCGCGGGCATATTCCAGCAGGGTGGTGGGAGACAGATCGGCCCGCTTGTAATCCATATACTTCTCGACATACCAGGGCAAGAGGGGCAGTTTCCTGTCCAGCTCCTGCCGGGCCTTTTCCTTGAATATATTCACAGAGGTCACCTCGTTCTCCCATTATCTCACAAATTGCCCGAAAAGTGAACGCATGTTCGCGTTTTTGGATTTGCTATCCCAAGCATTCGACAAGCGCTTTGCTCGCAGACCGGCCATGCCGAGTTGTCCAAAGAGGGGCAGTATTTTTCTGGCAAACCCGGTATAATGGGATTGGAGCTTCCCGAATACATAACAGAACGAACACGACTATAGACCGGTCATTCAGGAGGATGAAGAATTGGGACAAGTGAAACTGTTTGCGGACAGTACCTGCGATCTCGGGGCGGAGCTTATCGAGCGCTACGAGATCAGCATCGTGCCGTTATATGTGGTATTTGAAGACCGCACTTATAAAGATGGAGTCGACATCGTGCCAAGCGAGCTGTTCCGGCTGGTGGAGGCGAAGGGGACGCTGCCCAAAACGGCGGCGCCGTCGCCCGCCGATTTCATGGAGAAGTTCGCCCCTTACATCGAGCAGGGCCGCGATATTCTCTATATCAGTCTCTCTTCGGAGCTGTCCTCGACGAACCAGAATGCGAGAATCGCGGCCGGCCAGTTCCCCGAAGGGCGAATCTCGGTCATCGATTCCCGCAATTTGACGACGGGCATCGGCCTGCTCCTGCTGCGGGCCGCGCGGCTCGCCGAGCAGGGAGCGTCTCTTGCAGCCATTACCGAAGAGGTGAACGCGCTGCGCGGCAAGGTGGAGACGCAGTTCGTCATCGATACGCTCGATTATCTGCACAAAGGCGGCCGCATGTCCGGCCTGGCCAGCTTCATCGGCAGCCTGCTCAAAATCCGGCCCATCGTCAAGGTGACTGACGGCAAGCTGGGCCTCCACGCCAAAGTCCGCGGCAAGCGGGAGAAGGCAATCGATCAAATGCTGAGCGAGATGCTGGCGGATCGGGACGCGATTGATCCTGAGACGGCCTTCGTCGCCCATGCGGCCGATCCGGAGACGGCGGTGGAGATAAGGGAGCTTCTGCTGCAGAAAGGGTTCCGCCATGTCCTGCTCGCAGAGGCGGGCTGCGTCATTTCCAGTCACTGCGGTCCCCGCACCGTCGGCGTTATCCTGATGCGGCGGTAATCCGGTGCGTCCCCGTACCGACGGCGTTATCCTGATGCGGCAGTAATCCCGCGAATCCGGCTTCCCTGGAAGCCGGATTTTTCTTTGCTTTCCGGGCTGAACCTAGGGTTGGGTTGACCGTTCTAAGGCGGTCTTTCAGCTAACGTTCAGTTTGCGTTCATGTTCCTTTAAGCTTTGTCAGGTAAACTGGTGAGGAGCGAAAGAAGGGGGACCGTCCCAGAGAGAGAGGCAGTCGTCCGCGGAACAGACATAGCCGGACGACAGCCCTTTAGGCCGGATCCGGCGGATGTTCCCCGCACCCAAGCTTTACCGGAGCGGAATTCCATCGCCCTAGGAGAGATTGAAAAGGGTTGAAAACGGGTAAGGAAAGGTAATAAGTTCACGTCCGTCTTGCTGGCGGACCGTGAGAAGGAGGGCTAACCGTTTGCATACATCCAGACGAAGAAATCCGTTCCTCCTCCTGCCTCTGATCGGCGTGCTCGGGCTAAGCTGGAATCTGGCCTCCGATTTTGGTTGGGGCGAAACAGGGGACAAGCCTGACACCGTCCAAACGAAGCAGCTGCAGGGACCAGGAGCGGCCAAGACAGCCGAGGCGGAAAGCGCGGACAAGAAGCCGTCCACGGCAGCGGGCACCGGGTCTGCAGCCCGTCCGAATCAAGAGCCGGTAACCAAGCCTTAAGCGAACGAAACGGCCCATATGCATAATATCAGCGTCCGGCGCGAAGCAGCCGGCAGCAAAAAAGGCGTCCCCTGGAGGACGCCTTTTTGCTGTATCTGCCCGTCTCGTTACGAGCTTGCCGTTCAAGCGAGCGGAGCAGGAGGCTGCTCCTCCCGCCGGGGCGGGACGGCAGGGAGAAGAACCCGAAAGGTCGTGCCTTCGCCCGGAACGCTCTCCACCTCCAGCGAGCCGCCGTGCAGCTCGACGATGGCCTTCGTAATCGACAAGCCGAGTCCGGCCCCTCCATGCCTGCGCGCACGCGAGGCGTCAATCCGGTAGAAGCGGTCGAGAATGCGGGGGAGATGCTCGGGCGGGATCCCCGGCCCATTGTCGCCGACGGTGAGAACAACTCCTCCTTCCAGACCGTCGGCGAGCGCCACTCGGATGCTGCCGTGCGCCGGGTCGGTGTATTGGACCGCATTGTGGAACAGGTTGAGAATAACCTGTTTGATCTTGTCCGCGTCGAACTGCGTCACCCTGCCGCTGTCCGGCTCCAGCACGACCTCGCGGCTGCCGGCGAGGAGCTTCAGCTGAGGCTCCATCTCCTCCAGAACGCCGGCGAGCGACCCGGCTTCCACCTTCATCGAGGGGGTCTGGTCCAGACGGGCCAGCATGAGCAGATCGTGGACGAGCTTGTTGATGCGGCCGGATTCCGCATACATGCTCTTCAAAGCCCGGTCCAGCTGTTCCGGTGCCTGGGCCGCACCGCGAAGCAGCACCTCAAGAAAGCCGTGGATGGACGTGAGCGGTGTGCGGAGCTCGTGCGAAGCGTCCGCAACGAAGCGGCGCATCTGCTCCTTGGCTTCCCGCTCAGCCTCGAACGACGACTCCAGCCGGCCCATCATGCCGTTGAACGAGACCGCCAGCCGGTCGATCTCGAGCTGGCCCTGCCGTGTCGGCAAACGCTCGTTCAGGCTGCGCGAGTTGATCTGCTCGACCGAGTCCACGATCCGCGACAGCGGGTCAAGCGTCCGCCGCAGCAGCGGGATGAGCGAGAGGAGCCCGATCAGCAGAGCGGCGGTCGAAAGAGACAGGAAGATGACGAGCTGCCGCACCAGCACGTCCCGCATTTGCGCGGTGCTTGCGCTGATCTGCACAATGCCTGTTCCGCGTCCTCTCTGGCCGACCGCCTGCAGGACGACCAGCAGCTTCTCGCCTTCCTCGTTTTTCACGAGACGGTAAAACGGCTCCTTGCTTGCCTGCTGGCGAAGCGCTTCCCTGTAGAGAGCCTCCGGCAGCTCAGGTGCCGTGCCGGCATGTGGTCCTTGGGCAATGTGCAGAAGCGTTCCGTCGGGAGTCCGGTAGGAAACGGCCGCGTCGGAGAACGTCTGCATCGGATCCTCCTTGGAGCGCATCGGGAACCCGCCGGCGCCGAGCCAGAGCTCGGCGGGTACCGACCGTATCTGGCTCTGGATGGTGGATGCCTTGTTCTTGTACAGAAACTGCTGCATAAGCACGAACTGAAACACGCCGATCAAGAGCAGCAGACCGGCAAGGATGAGAAACGAGCTCGCCACCAGCTGATACCGGAGCGAGCGGGGGACGAGGGCCCGCCGCAGACGGCCGAACGCACGCCGGATCATGACAGATCCAGCCGGTAGCCGGCTCCCCGGATCGTGCGGATCAGCCGGTGCTCGCGGTCGCCGAGCTTGTCCCGCAGCGAGCGGATGTAGACCTCGACGATGTTTTCCTCGCCTCCAAAATCGTAGCCCCACACCTTTTCCAGAATTGTGCTTTTGCTTAGCACAAGCCCCCGGTTCACAATAAGGAACTTGAGCAGCTCATACTCGGTAGGCGACAGGGTGAGCGGCTCGCCGTCGTACCGGATCTCCCGTCTCCGGTCCTCGACGCGGAATGGGCCCGCCGCGAGCTCTCCTAATAGAAGAGGAAACTGGTTGCGGATTCGGGCCTGAATGCGGGCAAGCAGCTCGGCAAAGCTGAACGGCTTCACCATGTAATCGTCGGCGCCCAGCGTCAGTCCCTTGACGCGGTCGTCGACCTCTTCTTTGGCCGTCAGCATGATGATAGCCGCGTTCTCCGTTTTCTTGAGCATCCGGCATACCTCGAACCCGTCCATGCCGGGCATCATGACGTCCAGCACCACGAGATGGGGATGGACCTGCTGAGCCAGCGTCACGGCACTCAGGCCGTCGGCCGCCGTGAAAACCTCGAACCCCTCGTTTTGAAGCCCGAGCTCCAGAAATTGAAGAATGTTAGGCTCGTCGTCGACGAGCAGGATTTTGATACCCTTCATCTGATTCATAGCGACGCCTCCATGACACGATAATATATCAAAATGCGGTCCAGCCTCCTGCCGCCGGGAAGGCCGCTTCGGGAACATTCGTTGACATTCATTATCGCCGGAGCAGCTGAAAACAAGATGAACGTAAGCTGAATGCGGGCTGAAAGCTGCTGGCCGAAGCGAGAGGGACGGAGCTAAAAGTTTGAAGAGAGGGTACGGGCTATATTGGTGACAGAAAAATGGGCGGTATGGTGGAAAAGGAAATAATTGACTTCCTAAGATTAGTGATGTTATATTGTACATACACGATATACACAATATTGGCGAGGAGGCACGATATGCTGGCCTTAGACGTTCGAAACTTAAGTAAGCAGTATCCCAATTTTCAGTTAAGGAACGTATCGTTCCAGCTGGAACAGGGATATATTATGGGCTTTATCGGCGCCAATGGCGCGGGGAAAACCACCACCATCAAATCAATCATGAATATGATTCATACGGAAGGCGGCGAAGTCCATATTCTGGGCAAGAACATGGCCGAGCACGAAATCGAGTTGAAACAAGAGATTGGGTGCGCATTTGGCGGCATCGAGTTCTATACGCGAAGCCGAATCAGAACGTTGACCGATGCGATCAAGAAGTTCTACACCCATTGGGACGATGCGGTCTATCGCAGCTACCTGAGCAGATTCAAATTGGACGAAACCAAAAAAATCGCCGAATTGTCGACGGGCATGAAGGTCAAGTACAGTCTGGCTCTTGCTTTATCCCATGGCGCAAAGCTCCTCATTCTCGACGAACCGACAAGCGGGCTCGATCCGGTGGCGAGAGACGATCTTCTGGATCTTTTTCAAGAGCTTGTCGCGGGCGGCGAGATCAGCATCCTTTTCTCGACCCATATTACCTCCGACTTGGAAAAGTGCGCGGATTTTATTACGTTTATCGCGGACGGCCAAATCGTTAAGAGCGCCGAGAAAGAAGAGTTCAAGGAATCCTATCGCTTGCTGAACGGTGACGAGAGCCAACTGAGCGAGGTGAAAGATCGGATGATTTCTTACAAAGTCAATTCGTTCGGCTTTACGGGATTGATCCGAGCTAGAGACTTCGATCCCTCATCCAGCATCAAAGCAGCCACGCCAAGTCTTGAGGAAATCATGATCTATTTTGCGAAGAAGGAGCCCGCGTATGTATAACTTGGTCATGAAGGATATAAAGTTAGGCATTCATCCGATGTTTTTCATATCTCCTGTTTTGTTTGGCATGTTGATGCTCATTCCAAGCTGGATCTATTTTCTTGTCCCTATGTATTTTTTCTGGATCACAGTCCCGAACCTGTTTGGCAATTTTCGATCGCAAAACGACATGATGTTTACTACGATGCTGCCCGTAATCAAGAAAGATATGGTGAAAGCAAGAATATCCGTTATTGTCATTCTGGAGCTCCTGCACATCGGCTTTGCCATCCTCTTCGGTCTGCTCAATCAACTTCTCTACTCGAACCTGAACATAACCTACTATTTCTTCGCCCCAACCATGGGTTTCTGGGGACTCTGTATGGCCATGCTGGCGATCTTCAACATCATCTTTTTCCCCATGTACTACAAAACGGCGTACAAATTCGGTAGAGCGGTGGCTTTTGCGACAATAGCCGCTATGCTTTTTGCCGGAGTCGTCCAATGGATGGGAATCCAGATTACGTCCATGTTCGACATCTTCAATGTTACCGCCGCTGACCATAGGGCTTTCCACGCCGGCATCCTGATCGCAGGAATCGCAATCTTTGCGGCATTCACCCTGATTGCGTACCGGGTAGCGTTGAAACGATTCCTCAAAGTGGAACTTCTATGAACGTATCGATCTCGAGCACATCGGAAAAACCGATCTACCAGCAGCTATTCGAACAGATCAGCGCCCAAATTCTCAAGGGCGAGCTGGGGAGCGGTTATGTGTTGCCGCCCATTCGGCAGGCGGCCCAAGAGCTTCGTGTCAGTATCATTACCGTCAAGAAAGCTTGGGAAGAACTCGAACGATGCGGCCTGATCAATACCGTGACCGGCAAGGGATGCTTTGTCGCCGAGTTTTCACCGGGGGAGATGCTGCATTTGCGCAATGAGATGGTGTTGAAGCAAATGGAAAGAGACATTTCCTACTACAAATCGTTCGGTCTTACCCTAGAAGAAGTAATGGAGCTGCTGAAGAAGATCTATTAACATGCTCCCCTTAAGGCATTCGACGGTGGCAGGCGATGCCGGCCGCCTTCGGGGCTAGCCGTTCCCGCAAGAAATGTTAATTTTCCTTCCTAAATTCACAAAATCCGTTTGGTAGAAGCGAGAGAAATGCGGTACGATGCAGGCTGTAAGCGCATTCGAGGACCGGACGTTGCGGCCGGAAGGTCTTACGAATGCGGCAATGGCACGAGAGGACGAGCAGGGAGGGTGAGGGATGGGGATTCGCAGTCTGGAAACCTATAAACTGACTTTGTACGACGTCCGCGAGCAGCTCAAGCGGCATGTTTATCGGCGTTCTCTGGAGGCGTTTGCGGAGGGCGACCGGGCGCGCGACGCCATCCGGGATCGTAGGGAGCTGGAGGAGAGGCAGGCGTATATGCGCACCAAATGGACCCAGAATGTCGGCAGCCTGCCGGACAGCTCCTCACCGCTTCAAGCGGAGGTGACGGGCATCGTTCCGATGGACGGGTTTCGGATCGAGAAGCTCGTCTTTCAGTCGCGGCCGCGCGAATATGTGACGGGCAATCTGTATGTGCCTGAAGGAAACGAGGGCCGCCGCGGCGCGGTGCTTTTCTTGTGCGGCCATCATGAGCTCGCGAAGCATCACCCGGAATACCAGACGGTGTGCCAGGTGCTCGTTCGGGCGGGTCTCGTAGTGCTCGCCATCGACCCGATCGGCCAGGGGGAGCGTCTCAGTTATTATGAGCCCGCGCTCGGCGCGCCGACCGTACGGCCGTGCACGGGTGAGCATGATTACGTGGGAACCCAGTGTCTGCCGCTCGGTGACAGCCTTGCCCGCTACTTTGTGCACGACGCGATGCGGGCGGTCGACTATTTGCAATCCCGGCCGGAGGTCGATCCGGAACGGATCGGGGTGACGGGCAATTCGGGGGGCGGCACGCAGGCGTCCATGCTGATGATCTGTGATCCGCGTCTGGCCGCCGCCGCCCCCGCAACCTTCCTCATGAGCCGGGAATCGTATCTTCTGGCCGGAGGGGCGCAGGACGCTGAGCAGATCTGGCCCGGCATGTCCGCGCTCGGCTTCGACCATGAGGACATTCTGCTAGCAATGGCACCGAAGCCCGTTCTTGTGCTGGCGGCGAAGTACGACTTTTTTCCGATCGAAGGGACCCGCCGTTCCGTGCGGCGGGCCGCTCGTCTCTGGGAGCTGCTCGGTTTTCCGGATGACCTGATCCTCGTCGAGGAGGAGGCGGTGCATCAGTATACCCCGGGCATGGCCGAAGCGGCCGCCCAGTTCTTCACGCGGCATCTGCTGAACGAGGAGGCGCGGCCGGACGCGAGCCAGGTGCGTGTGCTGGAGCCGTCCGCTCTCTGGTGCACAGCCGGCGGACAGGTGCGGGCAGCCTACCCGGACGCCCGTACGGTCCGGGACGTCAACGCCGACCGGGCGGCCGAATTCCGGGAAGAGCGGAATTTGCTGCCGGAGCCGGACCGCCGGAGGCGTGCGGCGCTCTGGCTGCGGGAGCAGGTGATGGCGGATCGGCGCCCGTGCGAGCTCAATCCGCGCCTGTACCTTCTGAAGGAGCAGTCGGACGGCTTCGAGATTTACAATGCGATTTGGCGATCGCAGGAGGATGTGTTCAATCACGCGTTTCTTTTCCGGGACATCCGCTTCCGCGGCGAGACGCTACCGGTGACGATTGCGCTCTGGGAAGACGGCACCCGCAGGCTGCAGCCTCACATGGCCTGGCTGCGCCGGACATGCGCAGCCGGACGGGCGGTGGCGGTGCTCGATGTGTCGGGCACCGGGGCTTTGACGCCTCACGCGCTGAACGGCGGCGATCCCAAAGCGCGGTACGAGATTCTTCACAAGCTGACGGACGATTTGATCTGGCTGGGGGACAGTCTGGCGGCGATGCGTGTCTACGATACGCTGAGAGCGGCGGAGGCGATAACGAGATTTCCCCTCCTGCAGCAGGAGGGTCTGCGTCTGTTCGCCTCCGGCCGTCCGGCCATGTACGCCAGACTGGCGGCTGCTCTCGATCCCCGCCTGGCGACAGTCGAGACGGTGGAGGAAGAGGAGACGGTCGAGGAGTGGGTGACGGCGCAGCATTACGAGGCGTACGACCGGCTCGGGTACGTCTTGCCCGGGCTGCTTCGGTTCGGCGATCTCGGGGACTTCGTCCCGCAGGCGGGCAAGCCGTAAAGCAGGGAGAGAACCCGCCGGTCAGGATCGTTTGTACTGGGTGAGCAGAATACCGATCATCATCAGGGTGCAGCCGGTCAGCGCCTGGCCACCGAGCCGTTCTCCGCTCAGGAGAAAGGCGGCGCCGGCCGCAAAGATCGGCTCCGCGGCGAAGATGACGGCGGTCCGGGTCGGCGTCGTGAAGCGCTGAAAATACGTCTGCGCCCAATAGGCGAAGGCGGTGGCGAGTACCGAGCCGATGAGCACCGCCTTGAGCACCGGCCATTGCAGCAGGACGGACGGCGAGTAAGCATGCAGCCAATCCTCGCGTACGAACGAGACGAACGCGCTCAGGACGGAGACGGTCAGCAGCTGTACGACGACGAGAGCGTTGCTGTCCGCTCCCTTGGCGTAGCTGCCGGTGACGACGATATGACAGGCGAACCCTAGCGCGCCGACGAAGACGAGCGTGTCCCCTGTCTGTACGCCGGTCAAGGAGTCGGCGGACAGGAGAAACAGCCCGGCGGCGGCTACGGCGACGCCTGCCGCCGTCATCCGGGACAGCCGGGAGCGAAGCCAGTACCGCTCGAGCAGCGGAACAATCACGACCGAGAGGCCGGTGATGAAGCCGGTCTTGGCGACCGTCGTCAGCCGAAGGCCCATCGTCTGGAAGCCGAAGCCGACGAACAGCAGGCAGCCGAGGACGAAGCCGATTCTCCATTCGGCCGCCGAGAAGCGGACCTCGCTCCGATAGGCGATCAGGGCGACAGCCAGCATGAACGCAGCGCCTAGTAGGAAGCGTATGGCGAGATGGCTGAAAGGCGGCATGATGTCGACGGCTTCCTTCATGAAGACGAACATGATCCCCCAGATGAAGGTAACGAATAACAGGACGGGATCGGCAAGATACGTTTTTTTCATTTCGGTCTCCTCTAGCTGCAGCAGTCAAACAAGCCCGATTATAGCACAACGGCCGGAAAGGCAGGCAGCTTATTTCGGCGGAATGACGGCTTTGTTGCAGCGGTACTCGTACTGGTTAAATAGGAAGGGGATGCGGCCTGGGGAAGCCTGGCGCCACAGCACGCCGGAAGCCAAGATTCCCTCGGACGCACTCCTGTGCCAGCCCGCATGAAATTGGGCAATGTTGGCAACCTATGCAGCAAGAGCCGCGAGAGCGGCCGCAAAAGGGGGACGCGCAAGTGGAATTCGATCTGCTCATCCGGGTGCTGGCCGCCGGCATTTGCGGAGGCATTATCGGCTACGAGAGGAGAAACCGGCTGAAGGAAGCCGGAATTCGCACGCACTTCGTCGTGGCGGCCGGAGGCGCTCTGATGATGATCCTATCCAAGTACAGCTTTTACGATCAGTTGGCGGTGGACAAAATCTCGCTCGATCCGTCGAGGATTGCGGCTCAGGTCGTGAGCGGAGTCGGATTTCTCGGAGCGGGCGTCATCTTCATGCAGCGGCAGACGATCAAGGGACTGACAACGGCGGCCGGAATCTGGACCACCGCCGGCATGGGCATGGCGATCGGAGCGGGGATGTATCTGCTTGGCGCCGGCGTCACCGTCCTGATCGTCATCGCGCAGGTGTTGCTGCACGGCCGGTTCGAGTGGCTGCGCTCGCCCAAGACTGAGCAGCTCGCGCTCCGTGTAGACAAGTCGCCCGGGGTACTCGATCGGGTGCAGGAGCTGATGGAGCAGCGCCATATTGAGGTCGTCAGCTTCCAGGTCGAGAAGGAGGGCCAGCGGGAAGACGAGCTGCTGCTGGATCTGACGCTGCGGCTTCCTGGAGGCTACAAGCACGAAAGGCTGCTCACGCTGATCGAGGAGGAACCGGCCATCCGGTCGGTCGAGCTGCAGTAAACGGACGGGTATCCTGTTCCCGGTACCCCGAGTCGACTTACCGGCTGCGAACCGGACAGGACGCAGCCAAACAAGAGGCCAACCACAGGCACGCGGTTGGCCTCTTATGGTATGTGTTACGGCGTCTTGCCAGCAGAGGCGTCCGGACCGTCGGACTTCGCCTCCGTCCCAGCCCTCGTCAGGACGACGATGCCGGCGACGAGGAGCAGCAGGAAGCTTAGCCGTGCCGGCGAGAGCGCCTCTTGGAAAAGCAGCACGCCAAGCACGACCGTCAGCGCGGTGCCGACGCCCGACCAGACAGCGTAGGCGGTCGACAGCGCGAGCCCCTTCAGCGACAGGCTGAATAGGAAGAACGCGGTCAGGAAGCCAGCGGCGACGCCGATTGTCGGGAGAAGCTTAGCGAATCCGTCGGACAGCTTGAGCATGACCGAGCCGAACGCCTCGCAGGCGATGGCTAGCGCGAGATAGAGACTGCTTTTCATGGCGGAACCTCCTTCTTAGGGAACGATGTTGAGGCCGACAATGCCGGCGACGAGCATGGCGATGCCGAGCAGCGCCTGCTTGTTCAGCCGTTCCCGGAAGAAGAGGACGCCGACGACCGCGGTCAGGACGGTCCCCGTGCCGCTCCAGGTCGCGTACAGCATGCCGAGCGGCAGCGTCTGCAGGGCGCGTGCAACGAGATAAAAGGCCAGCCCATAGCCGGCGACGACGCCGGCCGAGGGAAAGAGGCGAGTAAAGCCGTTCGACAGCTTGAGCATGGTGGAGCCGAACACCTCCAGCACAATCGAGCCGGCGAGGAACAGGTAGGCGGCGATCATGGCAGCTTGTCCCCCTCTTCTTCGGTCACGGAGGCGGGCTCGCTCCTGGGCTCCAGGCCGAGCGAGCCGAGCAGCCGACTCAGAAGCTTCTCCTGCTGCACCTCGGTGACCGGGCTCAGCCCAAACATGCGGGAAAACCACAGTCCGTCGCAAACAAGGCGCAGGATAAGCGCGTCCTCCTCGTGCGGCTGTTCCGCCTCCAGCCGGCCGGCAATCCAGTCGTATTCGCGTGCCCAGGCCGAGAGGACCCCCGGGCTGCTGCCGATGGCGGCCAGCAGGCTCGCGTTCAGCTGCAGGAATTCCTTGTCCGCCAGCTGATGGAGAGTAGCTCGCGCATAAGCCCGGCTAAAGGAGGAATCGTGGAGACATTCCCGTTCAATCTCCTCCCGGAAGCGGGCGATCACTGCTTCGTTCATCGCTTCGACGAGCATATCCTTGCTCGGAAAGTGATAGAGCAGGCCGCCTTTGCTGACGCCCGCCTCCTCCGCTACGGCCTCAAGGGTCAGCTGGCTGAGTCCCCGCAGAACGACAATTCGGGAGGCAGCCTCGAGCAGAGCTTGGCGTTTGGACATTCGTGGATTCCTCCATCCCTGTAAACTGTACCGTCTGGACGGTATATAATATAGTTTGTCATTGTACCGGCGCAGCAGCAGGTTGTCAAGAAAGCGAAAAAGAAGGGATGGAGGAGCGGGTCGGAGAATAGAAAGATAAGGGAAAGCAAAGCCAATGGGGCAAGGGAGATTCCGTGGTGCACCCGCCTTTATTGGCCAGATTGTCCAAAAATGGTGCATGGCGAGCCGATGAAGTTTCCTCTAAAATAGAAATGTAAGCGGTCACATCCTTCGGGATCGGAGCGAATGCCATGGCATCTATCAAGTCGTTCCAGCCCCGGCGGAACATGTCGGTCAGGCTGGCACTCTATCTGTTCGTCCTCAACGCGTCCATTTTGTTCATCAGCGTCCTCCTGAGCTTTCAGTTCAGCAGCAGCACGATCAAGAAGAACACGGCCTATTATGCCGAGCATTACGTCCATTCGCTTAACAATGAATTGAACTACTACATACGGGACATCGACCTTATGACGCTGTCTCTTTTTTACTTGAACGACCGGCTCTTTGACGGGTTCAAGGACAACATAGCCAAGCTGGAGCTGCGCAGCTATTTCGACGGCTTCAAGAACAGCCGGGATTATTTGACCGACATCTTCCTGGTGAGCCGGTACGGCCAGGTGGCGGGCACCACGTCCGTGCTCGTCAACGAGCTGCTGACCTCGGACTTTTACCTCGACATTCTGGATAGCGACGGCGAGCTCGTGTTCGCCCCGGTCGGCAAAGCCTCATTCGTCCAGAATCAGTACACGGCGGAGCAGAACGTCCTGTTCGCCGGGAGGAAGATCAAATCGCCGCAATCGAACATGACGGAGGGCGTCGTCATAGTCACCCTGAACGCCGACCGCCTTACGGGTGCGCTGCGGAAGCCGGATAAGCAGTACGAGGAGCAGCTGCTCCTGACCGATCGAAAGGGCAAGCTCCTCTATCGGGCTGACGGAGGCTCGCTGCCGCAAGGACTGGAGAAGAAGCTGGCCGCACCAGGGGCGGGCCCCGCGAGCTTCACGGAAAGCGGCTATCTGTTCGTCTCCGGGAACAGCGACGAGGAGGAACCGCTCACGGTCATCGGCCTTATTCCGGAGAAGGCGCTGCTGCGGGACACCAAGGTCATCCGCAATGTGCTGCTGACGGTCAATCTGCTCCTTCTGCTGGTCGGCATGGGTCTCGCCGCTACGCTCGCCTACCGGTTCCTTCAGCCGGTCGTGAAGCTGTCCTCATTCATGCGCAGCGTCGGCACGCACAATCTGGTGACCTACCGGTCGACCGGCATGAGGGACGAGATCGGGCTGCTCATTGCCAGCTATAACCGGATGATCCGGCGGCTTAAGCAATCGTTCCGTAGGCTCGAGAGCGAGCGGGAGAAGCAGCGAAAGGCGGAGATGCTGGCACTCCAGGCGCAAATCAACCCGCATTTCATCTATAACACGCTGAACAACGTGCGCTGGCTGGCCAAGGCGGGACGGACCGAGACGATCTTCGACGTGCTGACCTCGCTCAACGTCATTCTCGTCAGCTCCTTCCGGTTCCACGAGCCGATCATCTCCGTCGGTGAGGAGCTGCGCCACCTGGAAGAATACCTGGCTATCCAGAAGATGATGCATCCGGACAAGATCGAGGTCCGCTTCGAGCTTGAGGCAAGCGTCTACTCCGGTCCTATCGTCCGCATGAGCCTGCAGCCGATCGTCGAGAATGCGATTACGCACGGACTCCTGCCCAAGGAAGGAAGCGGGACGATCGTTATCCGGGGATGGCGGGATGAGGCCTATCTTTACTTGCAGGTCAAGGACGACGGAGTCGGCTCCACCGGCACTCTTCCTCCCGAGGAGACAGGTTCTGGCAAAAGAGAGCATGTAGGTCTGCATAACGTCGACAAGCGAATCAAGCTTTACTTTGGCGAAGCATACGGCCTGAGCTGGGAGAGCTCGGGCGGAGCCGGTACGACCGTCACCTTCCGGCTGCCTCCCACCGAGCTGTCTGCCTGGACACGGCCAGCCCATACGAAACGCTAGGAGGGATCTCGCATGAATGTCATCATTGTGGACGATGAAGCGATCGTACGTCAGGGGATCAAGTATTCGGTGGATTGGGGAAGGCTGGGCGCCGGGCGCGTCGAGGAGGCGGCGAACGGTAGGGAGGTGATGAACAGGTGGGAAGAATGGGAGCCCGACCTGATCGTCACCGACATCAAGATGCCGGTGCTCGATGGCATCGGCCTCATCCGCGAGGCGAAGGCGCGCAAATCGTCCTGCCGCTGCGTCGTGCTGAGCTGTGCCGATGAATTCGAGTATGTTAAGGAAGCACTGATGCTCGGCGCCTCGGATTATCTGCTTAAGATGACCGTTCGGCCGGAGGAGCTAATGGCCTGCATCGGCAGGATCGCCAAGGAGATGGAGGCAGACGAGGAGACGGACCGGACGATCGGACGGAGTGAGGCCGACCGGTTCAAGCTCGAAGCGTTCTTCCGTGATGCCCTCTCCTATCAGCATGCGGGCGGCCGCATCCGGGAGCTGGCGCGGCTGCAAGGCCTGCAGTCGCCGCTGAACCGGTTCTGCGTGGCCGTCATGCAGACGGGTCTGCCGTGGGCCGAAGCGGACGGCGCGGACGAGAGGGGAGTACCGGCGCCCGCGTCGCTCGCCGCTGCGATCGACTCGCTCGCCAGCCGGATGCGGGAGTACGACTGCGTCCGGCTCGAAGACCGGGAAGCGATTCTTGTCGCCGAAGCGCTACCCGGGGAGGCCGAGGAGGCGTTCGCCGACCGGCTCGACCGGAAGCTCGAGGAGCTGGCCGGGCTGCTGCGTGAGCGGCTCGCGGCCGAGACGCGGGTCGGCGTCAGCCGGCTGCAGGAGGACGCCGGCCTGCTGCCCGAGATGTACCGGGAAGCGAGGAGAGCCGCACGGCGCCATTGCCTGCGGACCGACGGCGCCGTCGTGCTCCGCAGCGAAGCGGGGGAGACGGAGCGTCCGGACGAAGACGAGCGCATCCTCGCCCGCTTCGGCAACGAGCTGCGCGTACGGCTGGCGAACGCGCTGGCAGCCGGCAACGAGGCTGCGGCGGCGCAGGCGGTCGACGAGGCCTTCGCCAGCCTTCGCGAGAGCCGGCCGAGCCACCGCGCAGTGCGGGCCTGCATCGACCGGACGCTGGCCATCGTCCGCGTAGCGGCGCTCCACCTGACGGAACTGAACCCGGGGCTCGACTGCGGCTCCCCCGAGACGTTTGACGGACGCGCCTTCGACCCCTATTGGAGCGCTGCCGCGACGGCCGAGCGGCTCAAGGCTTACTTCGGCCATCTGGCCGCGCTCCGCAGCGGCGTTCGCCAGGAGCAGGGCTGCCGGGCCGTCATTCGCGACGTGAAGCGTTACCTAAACGCACAATTCAGCGGCCGGGTCACGCTGGAAGAGACGGCGCGTCATTTTCACCTGAGCAAAAATTACCTCTCCGAGCTGTTCAAAAGCGAAACGGGTCAAACCTTTACGCGCTACGTGAACCAACTCCGCATCCAAAAAGCGAAAGAGCTTATCGTACATACGAACGATACCGTGTCGGACATTTCCGACAAGACGGGCTTCAGCGATTTTCGTTACTTCAGCCGGGTCTTCCGCCGGTATACGGGAGTCAGTCCGACGGAATACAAAGCTCGGATGATGGGCACGCCCGGAAGCCTTCAACCGTAAAAAAGCCACATGCAAACGAAAAAAATGAACATGTGGACGAAAGATACTCCCATTATTATGCAAGCGATTACAATTGTCTGAAAATTGTGCAAATCAAAGCGAATTAAGGTCATGGGTCTGGCGCATTGTAAGCGTTACACTACCGGTAAGCACCTGATCCGAGACAAAAGAGGGTGGGCTATGCAGCAAAAAAAAGCCGTAGGCTTCGGCATTGGATTCCTGGTCCTGCTTCTGCTGTCCGGCTGTTACTTGTGGAGGGAAGGACACCCGCCCGTCCAATCCGCCGCGCCGAGCGGCAGGGAAACGGTCAGCGGAGAGCTGGTCTTCTGGTGCTGGGAGCAGTCGATGTATGCGATTCTTCCGCAGCTGGAGAGCTTCAAGAAGGCGTATCCCCATGTGACCGTTAAGCCCGTCATCCTGACGCATGACGACACTTACAAGAAGCTGCTGCTCGCGAACGCCGCCAACGAAGGGGCCCCCGACGTCGCCGCGCTGTCCGGCTATTATGTGGATCAATATATAGAAGCGGGCGCGCTTGACGATTTGACGGACTGGGTCGGCCCTTATCGTGACAAGATCGTCGAGTCCAAATGGCCGGATGTCATCAAGAACGGCCGCTACTATGCAATGCCGTGGGATACCGGGCCTGTCGGGATGTACTACCGGCGCGACGTCTTCGAGAAGGCCGGATTGCCGACAGATTCGGAAGCGGTTTCAAAACTGGTCGCGACCTGGGACGACTATGAGAAGGTAGGCCGGCTCATCAAGGAGCGAACCGGCGTGCCGATGCACACGCTTCCCCTGTCGACCGGTGTTGGGGCCAACCGGCTGTTCGAATTCATCCTCGCCCAGCAAGGCCTGCTCTATCTGGACGCCGAGGGAAATCTCGCGGTACGGCGGCAGGAGACGGTCGATACGATTCGCCGTATCGTCGACCTCCATAAGGCAGGGCTGATGCTAGACGCAGAGGAGGCGACACGCGAGTGGGCGTCCATCATGAACGAAGGGCGCGTGGCCACCGTGTTTGGCGCTCCGTGGATGGGTGGACGCATTCGGGAGGTTGCGCCGGATTCGGCCGGCAAATGGGGTGTCGCCCTTATGCCGGCGGTCACTCCGGGAGGCGCGCGGTCCGCAGAAGCGGGCGGCTCCTATCTCGGGATCCCGCGGCAGTCCAAAAACAAGCAGGCCGCACGCGCGTTCATCGAGTTCTTCGTAGGAAATGCGGAGACGCAAAACCGCATTTACCGGACAAGCGACATCTTCCCTTCGCTGCTGGAGGCTTATGAGGATCCGATGTATGACGAGCCGCAGCCGTTTTTTGCCGGCCAGCATACCCGCCGCTTGTTCGTCAATCTAGTGCGGCAAGCGCCGCCCGTCTACTTCTCGAACGACTTCCGTACGATGCGGGACATCGCCAACCTCGAGATTTACAAGACGCTGTACGACAAACAGACGCCCGAGGAAGCAGCGGCCCGTATGGAGCAAGCGATCAGGGAGAAGACGAACCGCAAGTAAGAGCCGTTGCGCAGGCAGCACACACAGGAATCCGCCGGACGTCCGCTCATCCCGTCCAGTCTCGGAGCCGGATGGTGCCATGTAGGACGAAGCGATAGCAGGATAGGGGGGCTTAAGAACACGCTAGCGAATCGGTTTGGAAAGGAGGAGGATGCACTTGGCAATCAATCAGGAGGCGGCGCAGCCGCTGCCTAGCACCCGCCAGCGCAAAAAGAAATGGATGACCCGCAACGACTGGATGGGATACGCGTTCAGCGCACCGCTGATCATTGGCGTGCTGGCGTTCGCCATTTACCCGATGTTCGCCGCTCTGTACATGAGCTTTCACCAGACCAACGGCACCTCGCTTACGGGCAAGTGGGTGGGGACCAACAATTACAGCTACGCGCTGAGCGATCCGATCTTCTGGCAGGCGATCAAGAACACAATCTACATGGGCGTCTTCTCGGTCATTCTCGGCATAGGCTTCTCCTTTATTCTGGCAAGCCTGATCAACAGCCTGAAGTGGAACCTTGGCAAAAACTTTTTCAAGGCGGTTTACTTCCTGCCGAACGTCGTATCGGGCGTAGCGACCAGCCTGCTGTTCTCATTCCTGTTCTTCCCGTCTAAAGAAGGCCTCATTAACTTCCTGTTCGACCTGTTTGGCTTGCAGCCGGTCGGATGGTTCACGAATCCGGCAGTTTCCCGGTTCAGTATCGTCATCATGAGCCTGTGGGGCGCGCTCGGCTACAACACGATCATTTTCCTGGCAGGCCTGCAGTCGGTCCCTCGCGATCTGCACGAAGCGGCGGAGGTCGACGGAGCGAATGCGTTCCGGCGGTGGCTGCACATCACAATCCCGTACCTGCGCCCGATCTTCGTCTTCATGCTCATCATGGGCACGATCGGCGGCATGAAGCGGTTCACCGACGTTTGGCTGATCGGAGGAACGGCGGGCAATCCCGGCGGCAGTCTGATGACCGTGGTGCTGTATATTTACCGCAACGCGTTCCTGGCCGGACAGATGGGTCTCGCCACAGCGACTTCCTATCTGCTGTTCATCATCATCATGCTGCTGACGATGGCGCTCATGCTCCTGAATCGACGCAAAGACAGCCTGGATTGACGGGCAAGCCGCTTGGCCGCACAAGTCCCGTGAATTCGTCCGCACTTCACATCCTACGTAAGGAGGGAGACTATGGCACAAGCCGTAAGTCCGAGTGTTCCCGTCCGGCGCAAGAGATGGTCCACCAGTCAGATCGTCCTGTTCCTGGTCCTCATCCTCGGCTCCTTCGTCATGATTGTTCCGTTCCTGTGGATGCTTGTGACCAGCTTCGACTGGGCTGCCCGCCTGACCATTACCTTCCCGCCGAAGCTGTGGCCGGAGGAACCGACGCTCAAGACGTACCAGATCGCCTTCACAAACATCAAGATGATGCGCTACATCAGCAACTCGGCCGTCGTGAGCGCGGGCGTCATTATCGTCAGCGCACTGTCCGCTTTGCTGTCCGGCTACGCGTTGTCCAAGATTCGGTTCAAGGGAGCGAACATCGTCCTGCTCCTTGCCCTCAGCACGATGATGATTCCGTTCGAGATGACCATGATTCCGCAATATTTGCTGTTCGCGAAGCTCGGGCTGATCAACTCGTACTGGGCGTTCTACCTGCCGGCACTGAATTACGCGTTCGGCACCTTCCTGGCAAAGGCGTTCTTTGACCAGCTGCCGACGCCGCTCAGGGAAGCCGCCGTTATTGATGGTGCCAGCGAGATCAAGGTGTTCAGCCGGGTTTATCTGCCGCTTTGTACGCCGATTATCGCCACCATGATTATCCTCCTGTTCCTCGGCGTCTGGAACGACATGCTCTGGCCGCTCCTCGTGCTCAAATCGTCGGTTAAGTATACGATCCAGATCGGTCTGGCCATGTTTACGTACGACAACGGAATCAACAAGCAGCCGTCGATCATCATGGCGGCAACCGCCTTCAGCCTTATTCCGGTCGTCGTCGTGTATCTGTTCCTGCAACGATACATTATCGAGAGCATAGCGCTTTCAGGAATCAAACAGTAGCGGACAGCCACACCTATCCCTTCCCTAAGCGGGGAAGGCGCACACCGGGCGCCGCCGGACGCCGTGCCGGGTCGTTTCCGGCAGACGCGAGGCGCGAGGGCGCCGCATTTTTCCACCCCGGACGGGGAATCGAGAGGAGATCGATGCTATGAAAAAAGCAATGCTGATTCTGCTTTCCTGTCTGCTGGCCATTACGCTGGCCGCCTGCGGGGGAGGAGATTCCACCGATGTGACGGACGGCAAGGCAGTCGGCAAGGTATCGGACATAAAAGGGACCGTCCGCGTCGCTCTGGCCGGCTGGAAGCTGGAGAACGGGATCGATGCCCTGACGGGCAACCCGACCATTGGCCTCAAGGAGTTCCTGAGCCAGACCTTCGAGAAGATGTACCCGAACATCAAGCTGGAGCTGTATGAGATTCCGTGGGAGAACGTCAAGGCGAAGCAATCCGCCATGCTGCTCTCCAAGGACGTGGACGTCCTGTACACAGGCGGCGCGTTCGCTTCCCAGTGGTACCAGGAAGGCCTGCTCCGTGAGCTCGACGATCTCATCAAAGGGGATTCGTCCTTCAAGAAAGACATCTACCTGTCCGGCCTGTTCGACAGCTCCTACAGCACCAAGTCTCCTGACGGCACCAAGCAGTTCGGTATTCCGGCCGTCCTCGGCCGCCGGCTGACAGTCTTTGACACCAAGCTGTTCCAGGATTGGGGCGTCGAGCCGCTCACCGAGAAGCCGACCCCGCAGGAAATTATGGAGAAAGCCAAGAAGATGACCGGCAAGAACCCGAAGACAGGCGAGCAGAACTACGGTCTTTACTGGAGCGGCAACTCGCTGAACGGCTCCACCTTCGTCGCTCTGACGCTTGCATTCGGCGCCAAAGGCGCAGAAGGCAAGCTGAACGACATGAAGAACGTGAAATGGAAGCTGAACACGCCCGAGATGGTAAAGGTTATGGAATATCTGAAGGAAGCGGCAAAGCTGGCGCCGGCGGGCTTCGTCAACGCACAGGGCGCCGAGAACTTCGGTCTTGCGAAGAACAATATCGCGATCGGCCTCGACCAAACGGGCGGTGCCACGATGAGCGAATGGCGTTCCAAAAAAGACAAAGCGCTGCTGGACCGGTTTGAGCCGAGAATGAACATGGGACCCAAGGGCGAAGGCTGGGTAGCGGTTGACCCGTTCATCATGGCGAAGGACGCCAAGGATCCGAAGGCGGCGTGGGAAGTGCTGAAGTTCCTGTCCGGCTACGAGACCCAGAAGTTCATGTACAAAAACTACTCCTACACGCCTACGCTGAAGAGCCCGGACTTCCTCGACGAGAACGACAAATTCATCAAGATGGCACTGAAGGTAGCGGAAGTCGGCCACTCTGAGCTGATGGACGAAGCGAATCCGTTCTATATGAGCGACATTGTGCCGGCCGTCAACGGCTTCATCAGCAAAGCCGCCTCCGGCAACGCTCCGGACATTCAGACGTTCCTGAACGATCTGCAGGCGCGCGCCGAGAAGTGGTCGGCCAGCCTGAAGTAGCCGGCGAACGAAAGAAACAAGAAAGTGCAAGCGGTAAGGGGAGGGGCTACCGTCCGGTACGGGCGGCGGTCCGCCCCTTTGACGCGGGCGGCGGGTAACCCCGCGAAGTGGAACGGATACCGTTACCGTCCGCTTGAAGGGATGAAGCGGCGGACGCAAGTTTAGGAGGAAACCCGATGAAAAAAGGGATCAACCAGTGGTGTTTTCCGAAGGGAACGCCGCTCAAGCAGCTGCTCGAAACGAGCGCCCGGGCCGGATTCGACACGGTCGAGCTGAATCTGTATGCTCCGGGTGGCGTTGGCCTAACGATGGAGACGACGCCGCAGGAGGCTAAGGAAATCGGTGCGCTGGTGGCAAGCTACGGGCTGTCCGTCAGCAGCCTGTCGACGGAGATGCTCGGCCGGCATCCGCTCAGCTCCCCCGATGCCGAGACGAGGGAGCAGGGCGTCCGCTCGCTGCGCAAGCAGATCGAGCTGGCAGCGGCGCTCGAGGTTGCCGATATTCTCGTCGTTCCCGGCCGGGTGACGCCGGAGACCACGTACGAGGAGGTATGGAGCCGGTCTCGCACCGAGCTGGAGCCGCTCGTGCCCGAGCTGGAAACGGCGGGCGTCTACATGGGGATCGAGAACGTATGGAACAAATTCCTGTGGAGTCCGACCGAGATGGCGCGCTACATAGACGAATTCGCCTCTCCCCATGTAGGGGCGTATTTCGATGTCGGCAACACGCTCGCATTTGGCCAGCCGCAGCATTGGATTCGGACGCTAGGCCGGCGGATCCGCCAGGTGCACGTCAAGGACTTCAAGACGGCGGTGGGCAATGGGCACGGATTCGTGCCTCTCCTGGCCGGCGATGTCAACTGGATCGCCGTACGGGAAGCGCTGGAGGCGATCGGCTATGACGGTCCGCTGACCGCCGAGCTGGACGCGTACGCCAGCTTCCCGGATCAATTGGTGTACGACACGGCGCGGCATATCGCCGTCATTATCGGGCAAGCCCCGAATTAAGGAGGAGTACAGCTATGGTAAGAGTGGGTGTAGTAGGCGCCGGGGGAATTGCTGCGGAGCATTTCAAGCATATTGCAGCGAACGAGCAGGCGGAATTCGTGGCGGTATGCGATATCGTGCTGCAAAATGCGGAAGCGGCTTCCGCGCGTTATGGGGCGGCCGCTTATACGGATGTGACCGCCATGCTGGACCGGGAGCGGCTCGATGCGCTGTTCGTCTGCGTGCCGCCGTTTGCCCATGGCGACATCGAGGAGCAGGCCGCCCGGCGGGGCGTGCATCTGCTCGTCGAAAAGCCGCTCGGCTTGGACCTGGAGGAAGTCAGGCGCAAGGCGGCGGTCATCCGGGAAGCGGGCATTCTGGCCGGCTCCGGCTACTGCCTGCGGTACCTCGAGTCGGTGCAGCGGGCTAAGCGGTACCTGGCGGACAAGGAGATTGCCATGGTCCGGGCGTTCCGGTTCGGCGGCCTGCCGCCGACGCCTTGGTTCGCGGATATGGCCAAATCGGGCGGCCAGCTCGTAGAGCAGACGACGCACAATCTCGACCTGATGCTGTATCTCGCGGGCGGCGTGCGACGGATATCGGCGGATATGGCGCTGCTGCTGCACAAGGACGTGGCCGGCATGACGATTCCGGATGTCACGTCCGTCAATGTCGTGTTCGACTCCGGGGCGATCGGCCATCTCGACACGGCGGTCATTCCGCAGCCGGACGGCCGTTCCTCCCTCGAGGTGCTCGGCCGGAATTTCCGCCTGACGATCGAGGGAACGTCCTTGACGATCGCCGAGCCCGGAACGACGACGACGTGGCGCGGTCCGGGCGACTTCTACCGAGCGCAGGATGATGCCTTCCTCCAGGCCGTGCAGACTGGGGATGCCGGCCTCATCCTCGCGCCGTACGAGGAGGCGCTTCGGACGCTCGAGGTGACGCTCGCGGCGAACGCGTCCGCAGCATCGGGCATTCCGGTGCTGTTGGAGCGCGAGGACGCCGGGGTCGCCGCCGCACCGATCCCGGACGCCGGCTGACCCGGAGCGCGGGAATCAGAGCGTGAGGCATGAGTGAGAAAGGGCCCGCCCGAGAGGCGGGCCTGTTTGTTTTGTAAATTTTAGTGGAAGAATCTGCTGCTGAGGGGTTGTAAGCGGGATTCGGAACATGCTACTCTCTACATAACATAATCGATTCAATTGACAAAGATAGATAGAATCCTTCAAGGGGGAATGGACGGAGTGGACGTAGTCGAAGAGAGAGAACAATCGGGGAAAGAACTACCCAAGTGGAGAGAGGAAGAAGAGCTGGCCTTCGATGTATCGCCCGGCGTCCGATGCTCGGCTCGAACGGTGACGGCGGGCGATCTGCTGGAAGCGGTTTCGGTGCTAGAGCTGAATCCCGCGGACCCATATCTGGAGCTGCGTTCCGTCTCCTATGGCGGCGGTGTTACGAGGCTGTCCACCGTCCGGGAGATGATGGAGCAGCTGCAGCAGCAGGGCAAGCGGGTGGTGGCGATGATCAATGCGGATTTCTTCAGCTCGCTTGGCGTCCCCTCCGGGCTGCAAATCACTGATGGGGAGCTGGTTACCTCTCCCGCGGTTACCAAGGTGCTGATGGCCGTCGAGCCGGACGGCACGGTGCGGCTCGCGCACGGGGTCAAGCTGGAGGCGACTGTTACGGTCGACGGCACGGGAGCATCCGCCGAAGTGGACGCCGTCAACCGGACGCGCGCACGGCAGTTTGACCGGCATTTGTTCCTTTATACGCACCGATTCGGGGAGACGACCCGAACGACCGACGACGGGGTGGAGGCCGTGCTGGCTCCCCTGACGCCTGCAGCTCCGCTTAGAGCGGGCGAAGCCGTCCCGGCCGTCGTGCAGGAAGTTCGGGAGGGCGGCGGCACTGCGATCGGGGAGGCCGCCTACGTACTTTCGGGAACCGGGGACAAGGCGGATTGGCTGCGGCAGCATTTGAAGCCGGGGACTCAGGTAAGTCTGGCTGTCGGCCTGGACCAAGGGATCGGCCGCGCCCGCCAGGTACTCTCCGGCAGCTCGACGCTGGCGTTCGTCCTTCTAGAGGACGGCTCGATTCCTGAGGGACTGCTGGATCAGAGCATCAAGCTGAACACCGACCGGCACCCGCGCACCGTGCTCGCGACGCGGCAGGGCAAGCTCTACGCCGTGGTGATTGACGGCCGTCAGGCGGGGCATTCCGACGGCATGACGCTGGCGGAGACGGCCGCCTACCTGCAGCAGATGGGCATGGAGCAGGCGATCAATGTCGACGGAGGCGGGTCAACGACCTGCCTCGTCCGGCTGCCGGGCGATATTGGCCCCTCCCTGCTCAATCGCCCGTCGGACGGCTTTGAGCGGGAGGTCGGCAATGCGCTGGCCATCATCTCGACCGCTCCGCAGGGACCTCTCGAGCGGCTGGTCGTGCTGCCCGCTGGGCCGGCCGTCGTCTATGCGGGCAGCCGTATCGCCTTCCTTGCGAAGGGCCAGGACGGCTGCGGCAACGCCGTGGCACCTGACGGCCTGAGCTGGTCGGCGGAGCCGGAGGTCGGCGAGATCGACACGGACGGACTCTTCACCGCAGCAGACGGAGAGGCGGCCGGCAGCGTAACCGTCCGAACGGGAGAGGTGAGCCGGACGGTAGAGCTCCGCGTAACGTCCCGGATCAGCCGTCTCGTGCTCGAGCCGGAGAGCGCTCTGCTTGAGCCGAACGGGTCGATCCAATTTCGGCCGAGGGCTTATGGTCCGGACGGCGAAGAGCTCCTTTTGTCGGCTGACCGGCTGGTCTGGTCGGCGGATGGGGGACATGTCATCGGCCCGGACGGCGTGTTGCACGCCGGAGCAGAAGCGGGCGGCGGGACCGTCCGCATCGCCTGCGGGAGCGTCCAGGCGGAAGCGGCCTATCAGATCGGCAAGCCGCCACTGATCCTGGCGGACTTCGAGCGGCTGGACGGTCTGCAGGCAGCCGAAACGCATGCCGTGCCGGGCTCCGTCCGCTTGACGAGAACCGAGCGGCCGCACCCGGTACGCTTTGGCCGGTTCTCCGGCAGGCTGACCTACGACTTCACCGGAATGCCCGGGGCGAGCCGAGCCATCGTCCGCCTGCTCAGCGGAGGAGGAGAGCCGGTCCGGGAGGTGGAGGGGGCGCCCGACCGGTTCGGCCTGTGGGTTTACGGCGACGGAAGCAACCACCGGCTCCGCATCTGCACGATCGATGCGAACGAGAACCCGCGCAACCTGGTGTTCGGCTCAGGCCGCGTCGACTGGACGGGATGGCGCTACGTGTATGCGGAGATTCCGTCCAACACGAGATATCCGCTCCGCGTCACCCAACTTGAGCTGCTGGAGACCGATGATACGTTAAAAGGCTCCGGCGTGCTGTATCTGGACAATCTGCGCGCCGAGTACGTCCGTTTGGATGAAGACCTGGAAGGCCCGGTCTTCGACAGCCATTCCCCGTCGCCGGACACCGCAGTGAACGGCCCGGTAACGGAGCTGTCGGTACGAGTGACCGACGAGGAGAGCGGGATCGATGCTGCCTCGATCAAGGTCTGGCTGAACGGCGCACTTCAGACTCACACGTTCGACCGCGCTTCCGGCCGGATCAGCGTGGCGCTGCCCGACCCTCTGCCCGCCGGACCGTATTCGATCCTGGCGGAGGCAGCCGACCAGAGCGGCAATCCGGCCGCGCCGGCGGCATCCTGGCAGTTTATCGTTTTATAGAGGAGTGTAGAGGGAGAGACATAAGTTCGCCGCCATTATGCGCCTTTTCCATGGCTGATGACCATCGTCCCTTGCCCGGTTCGGCCTGTAGAAGCCGGCCGGGTTTTTATATCGCTTATGAATTCGTTTGACGATAACCAAACATTTAGCGATAATGTTTATAAAAATACGGATTGAAGGTGATTTTATTGGCGCAAAAAGAAACCGATGCCTTTTGGCAGGCTTCGCTCGGCGATTTGAAGCGCGGCTACGAAGAGGATGGGCTCGGCTATACCTGCCTTCTGTGCGGCGAACAAACGGAGAAGGGGATTGTCTATCCGAAGGACGAGGTGCTCTATGAGGCTGAGCGCTTTATGCGCCTCCATATCGAGCAGGCGCACGGCTCTGTCTTCGCCTACCTGATCGGGCTTAACAAGAAGTGGACGGGACTGACCGACCACCAGAACCATTTGCTCCAATTGTTTTACGAGGGAAAGAGCGACGCGGAGATTCAGCGGGAAACCGGGATCGGCAGCGCCTCGACGATCCGCAACCACCGGTTCGTTCTGAAGGAGAAGGAGCGGCAGTCCCGGATTTTTCTTGCGCTGATGGAGCTGCTCAAGGAGAAGGACACGCAGGCGCCCGCCTTCGTCGGCGTACACCGGACGGCAACGATCGTGGACGACCGCTATAACCTGACGGAGGATGAGAACGAGGAACTGCTCCGCAAGTTTTTTCCGGAGGGCGTGGATGGTACGCTCGCCAAATTCCCGCATAAGCAGAAGCATAAGCTTGTCGTCCTCCGGCAGCTGGCACAGCGGTTCGAAACGGGACGCACCTATCCGGAGCAGGAGGTCAACGCCATTCTGGAGCAGGCGTACCCGGACTACGTGACCGTCCGCCGCTACCTGATCGACTACGGCTTCCTGGACCGCGAGGAAGACGGGAGCGCTTACTGGCGCAAAGAACAGCCTGTGGCCGGACAAGCGCCGGCGGCTCCTGACCAGCCTCGGAAGGCGCGTCCGAAGCCTCAGCCGGCCGAGCCGGGCATCTACCAAATCCGCAATACGCGGAACGGGAAGGTGCTGGTCGTCCGGACGCGCGGACTGAAGTCGATGAACGGCAAGCGGTTCGAGCTGAGGCTCGGTGCTTATGCGAACCGGGAGCTGCAGAGGGAATGGAACGAGTACGGCGAGGACGCATTTGCCTTCGAAGTGCTGGAGAAGCTGGAGCCGAAGCCGGAGGATCCGCAGGAGGAGAAGCGGGCGCTGGCCGAGCTGGAGACCAAGTGGCTGGAGGACCTGCAGCCTTACGGCGAGCGGGGGTATCACAAAGCGCCGGCCAACTAAGACAATAAGCACAGGAAGCAGACATTCGCGGGTCGCGGGCGTCTGCTTTTTTTTCACGGCGGATGCCGGGGACTCGGAGACAAGCAAAGCCCCTCCGGTGAGGAGGGGCTGAGGGCCGGTAAATGAGAGATGTTCCATGCCGAGTTTACTGGCTGCTATATGTTTGGTATAAGATATCTAGAGACGAGGAGGGAAAAAGTGAACGAAAGGATACTCATTATTGAAGATGAAGTAGGATTAAGTAAAATGCTGAAGCGATTGTTGGATAAGGAAGGGTTTCAAGAGATCTACCAGGCCGAGTCAGGTGCCGAAGCATGGAAAAAGGTACAGGAACAGAGGATGGATCTGATCTTGCTCGATGTCATGCTGCCAGATACAAACGGTTTCGATTTGTGTCAAAGAATTAGAGAACTATCAGACGTACCCATTATCTTTTTGACAGCGAGTACTACCGATATGGACAAATTGACCGGCTTTTCTATGGGTGGCGATGATTACATAACGAAACCTTTTAATCCCCTCGAAGTCGCTGCCCGAATCAAAGCCATTCTACATCGTCAAAGGAAAGCAATGCCGGAGATTGCTCAGGTATTCCGAACAGAGCGTTTCGTATTGCATTATGACCAAGCAAGGTTGATTGTGGAAGGCAAAGAAGTCAATTGCCCAGCTAAGGAGTTCCAATTACTAAAATTCATGTGCCAGCATCCCAATCAGGTCTTTAGCGTAGACCATCTCTATGAAAAGGTTTGGGGAGATTATAGTATTGTTGGGAAAGAAAATACGGTTATGGTCCATATTAGTCGCCTGCGTCAAAAAATTGAGAAGGATCCCAAACATCCAAAGTATTTAAGAAATGTGAGGGGACTGGGTTACATGTTAAATAATGAAAACCAAAGGTGTCCCCAATGAAATTAGAAACCAAACTTTCATGGATATTATTCCTTATTTTTATAACTATAGGTGCTATTTTTTTTGTTACGGGATTCTCAGCCCTAACCTTATTGAACATCCCTTTAGGAAGTAATGGATGGGTGACATATGGTTTATTCCCGCTCCTATTAATTGGCATACTTATTTTGATTGGACTTGTTATCGACCGCCAAATTAGAAAGCCTCTATTCTTTTTTATACGCTGGATCGATCAATTATCACTTGGGGTTTTTCAAATGCCCGACACAATAAAGACGGTCCCCTTAAATAAGATGAGGTTCCGTCTGTTTTTGGAGCTTAAATCAAAGCTTGATGGGTTAACCTATCAACTCAACGCAGCGGAGAAAGAACGAAACGATCTTGAAGAAACAAGGAAGAACTGGACGTCCGGAGTGACACATGACTTAAAAACGCCGTTATCCTACATTAAAGGTTACGCAGCCATGCTTCGCTCCGAACATCAATGGAGTGAAGAAGAAAGGAAGGAATTTGCTAAAATTATTGAAGAAAAATCATTGTATATGGAGCAGTTAATTGATGATTTAAGTGTTGTTTATGAGTTTGATAAAATGCAAATTCCGCTGAATTCACGCACTATCAATCTGGTCGCTTTTTTAGAACATGTTTTGGAGGATCTCCGTCAGTATCCGATGGCTAATGACTATCCTATCCATTTAAACGTCAAGGATGAAGGCGATCATTTCTTATCTTTTGATCAGACATTATTAAAAAGAGCTTTAGAAAATTTCATTATGAATGCTATTTATCATAATCCCCGCGAAACAACGATTACTGTCTCCATAGAAACAATAGAAGGTTCAACCTTAATAGAAATTAAAGATGACGGCATCGGAATGGATGCTAGAACAATTCAACAATTATTTCATCAATATTACCGCGGGACGACGACGGACAGGCCCCATCTCGGGTCAGGGCTCGGAATGTCCATTGCTAAACAATTTATTGAAAAACAAGGGGGGCAGATTAAAGTCGAAAGTGAGCCGAATAGAGGAACGAAGATAACCATTTTATTTCCTCAATAAAATTAAGGTTCCGTTAAGACACCATTTCCATGGTGTTTATTTTTTTGCCCTATACTACGTTTAGAATCAAACTCTCAAAGCGATGTTCGCTATGCGGGCGGACATTTCAGCACTTGGTTGTTGATGAGGTAACTAAAGAACACAAGGAGGATCCTTATGAAAGCATCTAAGATTATTATCAGTTTCAGTGTTGGCTTATTCTTGTTAGCAGGAGTATTTGCGTTTATAAATGGCTGGATACCGACACCGCCAAAAGACACCCACCCGCCATGCGACCAGCTGCCGACCGTTGCGGAGGCCACTGCTGCTTTGGAGAATCACGAACAGTTCGCCAAGGAAATAGAAAAGCTGGGTGAGGGGATCGAAGTGGAAGTGGGTAAGCCCTGTAAAAATGATCAGGAACGTGGGCTCGTTTTGGTGAGATATGATTCAAAACCCGAGCGTGATGCCATTAACAAGCTGCTTTCCCGTAGTGAGGGATTTGGGGTTCCCGTTCATTTGGAGAAGCGCTAATCCTCGCTAGTTATGGGAGCGTATGTTTTACAAGTTTTGTTGATAGGACCACAACATCCGCCCGCACAAAAAAAAACAACCAGCCATAAGCCCGGTACGCGTGTACCTCTTATGGCTGGTTGTTTATGAGAAGGAGGGGACTTCGCTCCTCATTCCGCTTCCCCTCGGGAATCTAGGAAATCGTCCAAATGACGGTCCGCCTTGCTCTGGTTGCAAATGGAGCAGGCGCAGACACAGTTGACGGGAGTCGTATGGCCACCCTTGGCACGTGGGAGCAGATGATCGATCGTGTCTCCATATTCCCCGCAAAAGAAACAGGTATAGCGGTCCCGATTCAGGATATAGGACCGGAATTTCTTGTTGCTGTACAGCCGCCGGATCGTGGAGCGGTTCACGACGACCGCTGCATGCTCCCGCACGAGCGTGACGGCGGTCTCCAGGTCCGTCTCCTGGTACCACCGGCGGCCTTTGTCCGTCCGGCCTCGCATGCGGATAACACCGGTACGGGTCGGCCGCAGGAACGATGCTTCGGGACCGTCCGGACGGGGAGGAGCGACGGGCAGCGGGCGGCTGTACGTGCTGGCGCGCTTGCGGGCGGCGGCTTCTGCGGCCGCAAGCGCCGCCTCCTCCTCAGGCGTAAGTGTCGTCTGAGGAGCGGGCGCAGCCTTCTTGGCCTTGGACCGCCGTCTCCGGGCCCGTCTCTTGCGCTTCTTCGGCTTGCCTTCTGTGTCTTCCACAGCGTCAGCAGCGTCCGGGAACGCATCGGCGCCGGCAGCCGGCCCCGAAGCCGCTTCGGGATCCGATAGAACGGCCGGTTCGGTACCGGGCTGGCCGGGCTCTCTTGTTGCCCGAGCGGCACGATCTTTCAATGCCAGAAGAGAGGTGCCGTCTGTCTCTACCGCCGTCCGGTTCGGGTGCGGGAGGCCCTCTTCTGGCTGCGGCGCAGCCGAGACCTCGTCGATGGCAGACGGATTGCGGCGGGTTTTGCGCCGTCTCTTGCGAGGCTTCTTCTTCGGAGACGTCTCCTCGATAGATCCGGTTTCCTGCGCTGGCTTCTCACTGTCTAGCGCTGACACGTGTACCGGTCCGTCCACGTCTGCAGCTTCGGCAGCATGCGCAAGACCCACCGCGTCAGCCGACCAGAGTCCCTGCATAGTGCTCTCCTGAACGGCTGGTGTTGGCGCCTCTACCTTGCTTATCCCGCTCTCGGACTCGGGCACGAGCGACGTGCTCGTATCGCCGGCGGGCGCTTCTCCCGCCAGCTGCCGTTTCCTCTGCTGCCGGCAGGCGCGGCACGCTCCTCTGCGGGACGCCTTGCCGGAGCGCTTGCCCGTCCGCCGCAAAAAATCCTCCAGCGGACGAGCTTCGTTGCAGTAGGAGCATCGTTTATGGGAAGGCGGAGCAGTCCCCGCCGTTACTTCTTCCATCGGTTCTCGACTGTTTGCTGTTTCGCTCAATTTGAACCACCTCTATCTAGTGTTGCAGCACGATAGCTTTTCCTTCCATTGTACACCATAGGGAGAGCTTCCGGTACCGGCACGGAAAGCGAATTCACGCAAATCTACGTAGATTCCCTTCCAGGCCGCCTTCCCGACTAGTATGGGAAGGAGGAAAGGACGCTAACCGTTCCCGGCACCCGCCTTTGTCTTCTCGCGCTCTGTTCTTGTTCGGGGGGGACCTCGTGCATAATCGAACCGGCACCTCTGCGGCGAACGGTCGCGGGAGAGGCAATTCGTTCCCCCCAGTTGTATATATTAGCAGTAGCCTATTATTCGAGACTACCCAAACAGGAACAGGGGAGGATTCATGGAAACCGCTCTGCTCGGAAGCTTTCTTGCCGCAATGTCGACCGTACTCGGCGCCGTTCCTCTGCTGTTTGTCCGCACGCTGTCCGAAAAATGGAAAGACATCCTCATCGCGTTTGCCGCCGGCATTATGGTCTCGGCATCCACCTTCGGCCTCATGCCTCAGGCGATTGAAGAATCAGGGGTCCTCGCCTTGACGATCGGGTTCCTGATCGGGATCGCGCTGCTTGATCAGATCGAGCACAACATCCCGCATATCGATGTGGAGAACGATTCGGGCATCGGCCAGTTCAGCGCCAAATCGCTGCTTGTTATCATTGCTCTGTTCATTCATAACATTCCCGAGGGGCTGAGCACCGGATTCAGCTACGCGAGCTCGAACGAGAGCCTTGGGCCGCTCGTCGCTATCTCGATCGGCGCCCAGAACATGCCGGAGGGATTGATTCTTGCCGTCTTCCTCATTAATTCCAATGTCAGCAAGGCCAAAGCGTTCCTCGTCGTGGCGGCTACGGCGTTCATGGAGGTCATCTCGGCGTTCATCGGCTATTTTGCGGCCAGCTCGATCGAAACGCTCGTCGGCTATGGGCTTGCTTTCGCGTCAGGAGCTATGATGTTTATCGTGTACAAGGAGCTCATCCCCGAAAGCCACGGCCACGGCTACGAGAGACCGTCGACGTACTCGTTCATTGCCGGTCTCTTGGTCATGGTGTACATCAGCTTCTGGTTCGGCTAAAGGAGCGGCCTGCCGTGTCCGGCCGGCCTTTCGGCAGCAAGCCTTGCGCCGAAAGGCCGTTTCTTGTTTTGGGGTCGGCCATTGCTTATGATGAAGAGACAGCATTTGGACTTGCATGGAAGGAAGGACGATCGCCATGACCAGCAATCCCGGCTTCATTCCGAGCCTATTCGATAAGCAAAAAGCGTTCTTCTCCGGAGGCGCCACCCGGAGTGTCGAGGAGCGGCTGCGCCGTCTCGCGGCACTCAAGGAAGCGATTCGGAGCAAGGAACAGCAGATTCTGGGCGCGCTCCACCGCGATCTCAGCAAATCGGAGCAGGAAGCGTATGCGACCGAGATCGGCATTCTGTACGAGGAAATCCGGTACGCCGCCAAGCGGCTTCCCCAATGGGCCAAGCCACGTCGCGTCAAAACGGCGCTGACGCATGTCGGCTCCCGGGGATGGATCGTGCCCGAGCCATACGGCACGGTGCTCATTCTCGCGCCCTGGAATTACCCGTTCCAGCTCGCGATCGCTCCGCTCATCGGCGCAATCGCCGCCGGCAACACGGCGATCGTCAAGCCGTCGGAGCTGACGCCTTCCGTGTCGGCCGTCGTTGCGGAGGTGCTGGCGGCCGCTTTTCCGCCGGACTATGTTGCAGTGGTACAAGGGGGCGTTCAGACGAGTACGGAGCTCCTCGAGCTGCCGTTCGACTATATCTTCTTCACGGGTAGCGTGCCGGTCGGCAAACTCGTCATGGAGGCGGCCGCCAAGCATTTGACGCCGGTCACGCTGGAGCTTGGCGGCAAGAGCCCGTGCATTGTGCATGAGGACGCCGATCCGGCACTCGCGGCCAAACGGATCGCCTTCGGCAAATTCACGAATGCCGGCCAGACGTGCATCGCGCCGGATTATGTGCTGGCGCATCGGGCGCTCAAGGACAAGCTGGTGGAAGAGCTCGCCCGCTCCATTCGTTCCTTCTATGGAGACCGTCCCCTCGAGCATCCCGCATACGGTTCCATCGTCTCGGACCGCCATTATGCCAGGCTGGCCGCTTTTCTCGAGGACGGGACGCTCGCCACGGGCGGCGAACGGGATCCCGCAGCCAGACGGATCGCGCCAACCGTGCTGACGGGTGTGACCGAGGAGATGCCGGTTATGCAGGAGGAGATCTTCGGCCCGATTCTGCCAGTGCTCGAGTACGAGACGGTCGATCAGGCCGTGCGCTTTGTCAGGTCACGCCCCAAGCCGCTTGCCCTCTATTTGTTTACACGGGACAAGCGGGTGGAGCGCGAGGTGCTGGGCAGGCTGTCCTTCGGCGGAGGAACGGTGAACGACACGCTGATGCACATCGCGACTCCCTATTTGCCGTTCGGAGGGGTGGGGGAGAGCGGAATGGGGAGCTACCATGGTCAGGGCAGCTTCGAGACGTTTTCCCACCACAAGAGCATCTTGAAGCAGCCCGTCCGCTTCGATCTTCCGTTCCGTTACCCCGGGGCCAAGAACGGGCTGAAGTGGATGCGCCGGTTTTTGAAATAAGGGAATAGAGCTGAGCTCCGACAATGCAGCCAGACAGACCAAGAGGCGGAACCTGAGCAGTTCCGCCTCTTTGCGTTCGCCGGCGACTATCCCCGGCGCTATTTCCGGATCGTATAGGCGTCCAGTCTCGTGCCGGCTCACACGTCACTAGCTTTTCTCATTGACAATGAGAATCATTATCAATATGATGAAAGAAGACGAAATCTTCCAGCCTCCCTGGCTGCAGAGAAATCCGGTGAAGGAGCGTGTCGTTATGTTGATTCAGATGAGAACGATTGTGGTGAAGGCCGGAACGTCCGACCTGGTGGTCGAGCGGTTCGGAAAACCCGGCCCCATCCAGGAGATTGAGGGCTTCCTTGATATGAGCGTGATGGTGAAGAAGGGGAAACGAAGCGACGAGGAGGAAGAAGTTGTCGTCATGACCCGGTGGGAATCCCAGGAAGCATGGAAGCGCTGGGAAACGAGCGATATCCACATTCAGGGGCACCGGGAGAACCGCGGCAAGCCGAAGCCGGAGCATGTGATCCGTACGGAGCACGCTATGTACGAAGTGAAAAAGGTGAAAGGCCCGATCGCGGTTTCCTCGAAAGCAGAGTGAGCCGCTAGAGCTGATCCGTTTCAAACCGCAAGGACCTCTGGTCGCGCTTATGGCGCGGCTTTTTGGGTTTTCGTTTTACCGTCGGATACGGCGGAGGCCGGGACGGCATGCGGGACCTGTTCTTCGGCGTTCCCTGCAATTCTATTCCGCCCCGCTTCCTCCCCGCCAGTACCCCGAACGACTACAAGCCCGACCTTTGTCTGCGAAATTCCTCGATCCCCTGATCGGTCATAAGGGCAGGCGTCCAAGCCGGCTCCCACACCAGCTCCACCTTCGCTTCGTTGACCTCTGGCAGTGCCTCAACCTTGCTTTTCACGTCCTGGACAATCTCGTCCGCCATCGGGCATTCCGGGATGGTCAGCGTCATTCGGATGGAGACGTTCTTGTTCTCGTCTACCTCCAGCCCGTATACTAATCCCAAATCCACGATGTTGACGTGAATTTCCGGGTCGATGACCTCCTCAAGCGCGAGCCAGATCCGTTCCTTCAAATCCATTCCTGCTAGTCTCCTTCCGCTTCGCAATTGGTACCCTCTTCCGGCAGTATGCCCTCCGAGTGCCGGCCTCATCCCGAGCCTGCGGGAGGTGAGAAGTCGACGGCCTATCTCCGGCATGGTATCGTAATAGGCAGATTAGGAAACGGAAGGAGGCAGGACCCTATGAGAGAAACGAAAAAAACCGCCATCCTGGCACCGCGGCTTCCGCGGGTGCCGGAGCGGTTGGACCGGCCTCATCCGCTCCGATTGGAAGAGGAAGAGCAGCTGGAGGACGGGGTTCTCGAAGATACCGTCGTGACCGCGGAGGGAGCGGCCAAGGTGCGATTGGACAGGCTCGTGCTGCGGAATGTCCGCTTCGAGGGAGCGGCGCTGCCGCAGCTGGAAGGAACGGACCTCTTGTTCGAGCGGTGCGATCTATCGAATGCCGATTTCTCGGAGAGCATCCTGCACCGGACGGCTTTCGTAAACTGCAAGCTGACCGGGACGGTCTTCGCCGAGGCGACGCTCCGCAACGTCACGTTCACGGACTGCCTGGCGCCGTACGCGAACTTCCGGTTCTCGGATCTTAAGCAGGTGAGGTTCGACGGCTGCTCACTGGAGCAGGCGGATTTCACGAGCTGCGAGTGGGCGAAGCTAGAGCTGAAGCGGACGAGGCTCGAAGGTGCCCAGCTGTCGCGGACGAAGCTTGAGGGGATCGACCTCAGAGACTGTGAGTTCACGTCGATCGGTGTTACGCCGCATGAGGTTAGCGGCTGTATTATCGCTCCCGAGCAGGCGGCTTCGTTCGCCCGGCTGCTCGGCGTGGTCATCAAGCGCTAGCCTGCCGGCTAAGCGCTCGCTGCAGCAGCGCCCATAGCCCGGCAGCCAGTCCGGGTGTTTGGTGACGCAGCAATCATACTGGAGAAGGGGGATTTGCTGCTGGACCACTTGGCGGCGCTCCATCCAGACATGGCAGCCACCCCGACTGATCCGTACACGCCAAAAACTCCCCTTCCAAAGAAGGGGAGTTGCCGTTTGGATGCCGGGCGCCGGCATGGCTGACGTGCTGGCGTTACCCGCCGTGGATCACTTACTCGACTGCGGCCGGCTCGCCGCTCTGCCGCTCGGCGGCAGACGGCAGGCGGAGTTCGACTTTTTTGACGCGGTTCTTGGTCATCTCCCGGATAAGGAATGTCATCGAGCCATGCTCGTAGCTCATGCCGGGCTTGGGGTCGGCCAGCTGGCCGTACAGCCAGCCGCCGACCGTATCGAATTCCTCGTGCTCCAGATCGAGCCCCGTTAGGTCGCTCAGCTCGTTCAGGGAAGCTTTGCCGTCCAGCAGGTAGGTGTGCTCGTCGAGCTTCTCAATCTCCCTGCGTTCGTCGGCGTCGAATTCGTCGCGGATCTCGCCGACGATCTCCTCGAGTATGTCCTCGATCGTGACGATTCCCGCGGTGCCGCCGTATTCATCGACGAGCACTGCGATATGGACCCGTTCTTTCTGCATGCGAGTAAGCAGCGACTTGACCGGAGTCCCCTCCGGAACCGACAGGACCGGGTGGATAAGAGAGGAGACGTCCAGATTGCGGTTCTCCTCCAGCTGCAGGAACAACTGCTTCGTATTGATCATGCCGACGATGTTGTCCTTGCTGTCGGTCGCGACCGGAAAGCGGGTATACTGTTCCTTGCGGATGGTGGCCATGTTCTCTTCAAGCGACAGATTCGTGAACAGGCAGATCATATCGGTGCGGGGCACCATAATTTCCTTGGCAAGCATCTCGTCGAAAGCGAAGATACGGCTCACGTATCCGTATTCCGTATTGTTGATCTTGCCGCTTTGGAAGCTTTCCGACAGGATGATCTGAAGCTCCTCCTCGGAATGGGCCTCCTCATGCTCATTGGCGGGCTGGAGGCCGAAGAGACGAACCAGCGCGTTGGCGGAGCCGTTCAGCACCCAGATGAACGGGTACATGATTTTATAGAAGAAGATGATCGGCTTGGCCGTCAGGAAGCTGATGAATTCGGCTTTCTGGATCGCCCACGATTTGGGGGCGAGCTCGCCGATGACCACGTGGAGATAGGTCATGGTAACGAAGGCGATTCCGAACGAGATCACATGGCTGATCTCCGGGCTAAGTGCGAAGCGTTCGAACAGGGGCGAGAGCATCTTCTCGACCGTCGGCTCGCCCAAGGCGCCGATGCCGAGCGCCGTGATCGTAATGCCGAGCTGGCACGCCGACAGGTATCCGTCCAGATTGCGTGTGACGCGCTGGACCGCGATCGCATTCTTGCGCCCTTCCAGCACCAGCTGATCGACGCGGCTGGAACGAAGACGGATGATAGCAAACTCCGTAGCAACAAAAAACGCACTCAAGACAATCAATAGCGCTACCAATAACAAATTAAGACCTATCCCCATTGAGGAGAATCACATCCCTTTCCCATTCACAGTATTGGTTCATATGAACCAATATAGCGAACTCGCCGATGTTTCTCAAACGGCCGAATCGGCGATGAGACGGCGGATAGGGCAGCCAAGCGGAAAAACGACCGCTAAATGGCTTTCTTTCTTTTGTTTTCTTCTCTTTACAAGCCGGTATTGCGGTCGTATGATTTGGTCATATGACCATGAGCGTCGAACATACGGTAACGGAGGATAGGCAATGGAATCCTTTACTCTCACAAGGAAAGACATGGCGGCCTTTTTGTCCGCTCTGGGCGGACAAGGCCATCCGATAGAAGTGCTCCAGCAGGCATGGGGCAGACAGCATCAGACGGAGATGGAGGCAGGGAAGGCGCTCCCGGCTTTCCTCGCTACGTCGCTTCCGCCCGTGCTTGAAAAATGGCTCAAGGGAAGCGGGTTCAAGGGTTTCTCTCTTCAGGAAATCGCGGCGCTCGGTCAGCTGATTGAATACTCGCATATGCCGATCACCTCCATGCAGAATTGGGTGAAGCGGGACTTCAAGGAGTTCTTTGCGTCCCCCAAGCTCGGCAAGAAATACTCGCTGAACCAGGCCGCACTGCTGTTCATTATCGACGACCTCAAGTCGAATCTCGATTTTGTCTCGATCCGGCGGCTGTTCGAGATCGTCTTCATGCAGCCGGAGCACGACGAGGACGACCTGATCGAGCCGCTCGAGCTCTACGCGCTGTACTCGGGCATGTTCGAGGAACTGGACGCGAATAACGACCAGCTCCTCGATACCGCCGGCCACGAAACGGGAAGCCGGAACCAGGATGCGCTGGCGGAAGCGATGCTAAGGACCAAGGCCGAGACGCTGGCCGGCCGGCTGACCGGTCTGTCGGCCAAGCAGAGGGAGGCGGTCCGCAACGTGCTCTTGATCGCGGCCGTGTCCATTCAGACGACCTATTTTCAGGCGCTTAGCCGCCGATATTTCCATGCGACCGTGTTTCTGGGCTAGGCTGCTGTCCCGGCTGCACGGCAGTCTTTAGGGACTGGGACAGACGCAAACAAGGACCGCTCCTCCTGCGAGGGGCGGTCCTTGTTCATAGCTGCGATCAGTGCTCCGACGACATCTGGAATAGGATCATGTCTTCCCGGGCGTCGAGGGTCAAATCCCGGTTCTCGAGAAACCAGATGTCCTTCTCTTCCATAAAGAAGGTCAAGTCATCGGCGACGGTGGACAGAGCGGCCTGGACTGGCTCATCCGGAGTAATGCCGAACGCGAACGGCTCTTCGCCTCCCGATACGTAACGGACGAAGATCCGGATCCGGTCCCCCTTGCGGAAATCCCATTCCTGGACGAAGCAGTGGACAGCGGCTGGCGTAACAGTCAGTTTCATGGTCTTCCCCTTTCCGCCTCGATGCGAGCTTCTTCATGAAGGCTTCATTGTATATTCATCATACCTTCATGAAGAGCGGGCCCGCAAGTAGTAACCTTAGAGTACGACAAGGTTCCCGCTAAATAGACGGGAAGCGAGACAGGAGGAAGCCAGCATGCATAAAGCCGTTATTATTGGAACAGGACCGAGCGGTTTGACCGCCGCCATATATTTGGCAAGAGCCAATTTGAATCCGCTCGTCATCGAGGGACCGGAGCCGGGCGGACAGCTTACTACAACGACCGAGGTAGAGAACTTCCCGGGCTTTCCGGAAGGAATTCTCGGCCCCGAGCTGATGGCGAACATGAGGAAGCAGGCCGAACGGTTCGGCGCCACCTTCGTCACCGGCTGGGTGAACGCCGTGGATCTGTCCAAGCGCCCGTTCACGCTGCAGGTAGAGGGCAAAGGGGAGATCAAGGCGGAGACCGTCATTCTGTCGACTGGCGCGTCGGCGAAATATCTCAGCATCCCCGGAGAGAAGGAGAACGTCGGGCGCGGCGTCAGCACCTGCGCGACCTGCGACGGCTTCTTCTTCCGCAATAAGAAGATCATCGTGGTCGGCGGCGGAGACTCCGCCATGGAGGAAGCAAACTTCCTGACGCGCTTCGCTTCGGAGGTTGTGCTGGTCAACCGGCGGACAGAGCTTCGCGCCTCCAAGATCATGCAGGACCGCGCCCGCGCGAACGGCAAAATCAGCTGGAGTCTCAATCGGACGCCGCTTGAGGTTTTGGCGGGCGACCGGGGCGTGACGGGTCTCAAGGTCCGCAATAACGAGAGCGGACTGGAAGAAGTAATCGAGGCGGAAGGCGTCTTCATCGCCATCGGCCATACCCCGAATACGAAGTTTCTGGGCGGCCAGCTGGAGACCGACGAGACCGGCTACCTGCTGGTCAAGCCAGGCACGACCGAGACGAACATTCCCGGCGTCTTCGCCTGCGGTGATGTGCAGGATAACCGGTACCGCCAGGCGATTAGCGCCGCCGGCACCGGCTGCATGGCCGCTATCGACTGCGAGAAATTTCTCGAGGCGGTGGAGCAAGCGGAGCTCGTAGGCTGATCCCTAGACCCAGCCGGTCGGCTGAAAAAGAGCGGCACCTGATGGTGCCGCTCCTTTTTTGCCTGGGACGGACTTCAACGGGCCCACGAACAGTGTTAAAATGTGGAGACGTTTAGCTACTATTTCTGATTTACATAAAGGAGAGGAACCAGAATGTCGCAACTTGCCCGATTGCCCAGATGCACCCCCGAGGAAGCGGGGATTTCATCGAGCGCCGTCACTTCCTTCCTGAATGCCGTCCAGGAGCGCGAGCTGGGTCTTCACAGCTTCATGCTGCTGCGCCACGGGAAGGTGGCGGCGGAGGCCTGGTGGGCGCCTTACGAGCCCGACATGCCCCATATGATGTTCTCCATCAGCAAGAGCTTTACGGCGACAGCCGTCGGACTCTGCATCGAAGCCGGACTGCTGACGGTCGAGGACACGGTCGTCTCGTTCTTTCCGGACAAGCGGATCCCGGACGACGACCGGCTGAAGCAGATGCGGATCAAGCACCTGCTAACGATGACGACGGGTCACAAGAAAGAGACGATCCGCATGATCGATCCGAAGGAACAGGACTGGGTGCAGACCATCCTCCACTGGCCGATCGACCATGAGCCGGGTACATACTATGCCTACAACAACGCCGCGAGCTATCTGCTGTCCGCCATCGTTCAGCGGGTAACGGGGGAAACGGTCCATGCGTATCTCCGGCCCCGTCTGTACGAGCCGCTGGGCTTTGCGGACGCCGAGTGGGGCACATGCCCGGCCGGCATCTCGCTCGGCGGCTGGGGTCTCAGCATTCCGACCGAGGACCTGCTCAAGTTCGGCAGGCTCTATCTGGACGGAGGCAAGTGGGAGGGCAAGCAGCTCATCCCGGAAAGCTGGGTGCGCGAGGCGACCACTTACAAGGTGGACAATTTCAACCACGATCCTTCCGGCAATCGGCCGGACTGGATTCAAGGATACGGCTACCAATTCTGGGTATGCCGTCACGGCGTCTATCGGGCCGAAGGCATGCTGGGCCAGTTCTGCCTCGTTATCCCCGAGCACGACGCCGTCGTCGCGATGACGGCGGGTACCACAAGTGCTCAGGGCATGCTGAACGCGGTTTGGGAGCATCTGCTGCCTGCTTTCCGCACCGCTCCGCTGGAGGCTGACGAGATGGGCCGGCAGGAGCTGGCGGACGCAGCTGCTTCGCTCGTCTATCCGCCGCTTGCTTCCGGCGAGCCGGCGTCCACGGTCCACGAGACGGCGGATGGCAGACGCTACAAGCTTGAGGAAGGAGATACAGGTCTGGAGGCGGTCGCATTATCCGAAGACGGCGACGATACGATCGTCCGTCTATGGCGTAACGGCGAAGAGAGGATCATTCGCAGCGCGAGCGGCCGCTGGGTCGAGAATACCGGGGAGCTGTTGCCAGGGGAACGGACGCCATTGCTGGCGAGCGGCTGCTGGGTCCAGCCCGGCGTCTATTCCCTGGTAACGCGGTATGTTCACACGCCTTACCGGGAAGTGATTACGCTTCGTTTCGAAGGAGACCGGGTGGCGGTCCGTCTCGCGGTCCCTCCGTCCTCGCAGCCCGTGCTCGAGCTGGAGGGTGTGCTGGAGACGACGACCGTTTGATGAGCCGTTATCCACAATCCGAAGAGCTTGAGGCAGCCATGCACGATGTTGTTGTTATAGGGGGAGGGCCCTGCGGCTTGGCCGCTGCTGCTTACGCCCGTGAGGCGGGGCTGGACTGTTTGGTGGTGGAGAAGGGAGGCCTTGTGAACACGATCTCCCGCTTTCCCTCCGCAATGAGGCTATACAGCACCAGTGACCGTTTGGAAATCGGGAACATCCCTTTTCTGTCGGAGGAAGAACGGCCGACCCGTCAGGAGGCGCTTCGGTATTACCGGAGCGCGGCGATGCGGATGAACCTCAACGTGCAGACCTTCCACACCGTCCAAAGAGTGGAGAGGAGGGAAGACGGCTTCGCCATCCATGCCGTCAACCATAACGGCCGGCCCCGCCTTTTCTCGGGCAAGTCGGTCATCCTAGCGACCGGGACGTATGACCAGCCGAGACGGCTGCACATTCCCGGCGAGGAGCTCCCCAAGGTCAGCCATTATTACTCGGAAGGGCATTCGTACGCCGGAAGGCGGGTGCTTGTGGTCGGCGGCAAAAATTCCGCCGTCGAGGCCGCCATTGACCTCTACCGATGCGGCGCCGAAGTGACGCTGGTTCATCGGGGCGATACGGTGCTGAAGGGAATCAAGCCGACGCTGCTGCTCGACATCCGCAACATGATCGAGAAGCAGCGCATCCGGTTCTATGGAGGAGCGAGCGTCGTCACCATCGAGGAGGAGGAAGTCCAGGTCGAGACGCCGGAGGGGACGGTCCGGCTCGGCAACGATTTCGTCTTCTCGCTGATCGGCTATCGGCCGGACGCCGCTTTCCTGGCCGGCATAGGCGTCGATCTGGATCCCGAGACGCAAGTCCCTGTCTTCGACCCGGTCACCTACGAGACGAATGTGCCCAATGTCTTCGTGGCCGGAGTGCTCGCCGGCGGCATCACGAACAAGGTGTTCATTGACGACGGCCGGCTCCATGGAGAAGCCATCGCGCAGGAGCTGCGCGGGAGATTGCTTTAATCCCCCGTCTCGCGGAAGCCAAGCAAGAAGAAGCGCCCAGCGCGCTGCCGATTAGGCAGGACGCGCTGGGCGCTTCTTCTTGCAGCAGTCATCAGCGAACTTACTGCTTGGCAACGGACGGCTGAGGAGTTCGTTCCACTTTTTCTCGTTCGAGCTGCACTTCGCCGTACGGCTTCACCTTGCGGATGAAGAAGGCGAGGATGAGAGCCCCGACCGTCATCCAGGTCGCGACGACGAAGGAGTGATTGATGCCATAGATGGCGGATTGCTGCGACAGGGCCAGCATTTGGGCTTTGTCCGCCGGATTGAACTGGCCGGACGCCAGCAGCTCCTTGCCGTGGGAGGTCGAGGCATTCGTCATGATCGAGACGAGCATCGCCGTGCCGATCGCGCCCGCCACGTTCCGCAGCGTTTGGGACATAGCGGAGCCGTGGGCATTCAGCCGCTGCGGCAGCTGGTTCATGCCGGCGGTCTGGATCGGCATCATCAAGAGCGACATTCCGAAGCTCCGCAGCGTGTAGATGACGATCAGTGTCGTATACGACATGTCGAGCGATAGCTGGGTAAATTCGTACGTGGTGATCGTCATTATCGTCAGGCCGATCACGGCCAGCCAGCGTGCGCCAATTTTGTCGAAGATAATACCGGTAATCGGGGACATGATGCCCATCAGAATCGCGCCGGGAAGCAGGAGTAGTCCCGATTCCATCGGTGTAAAGCCGCGCAGCGTCTGCAGATACAGAGGCAGCAGAATCATGCCGGAGAACATCGCCATCGTGACGATGACGTTAATGACGGTTGTCAGCGAGTACATGCCGAACTTGAAGACACGGAACTCGAGAATCGGCTTGTCGGTGACCAGCTCCCGCCAGATGAACAGAATGAGAGCGAGCGTCCCGACGGCGAGACACGTGATAACGACGCCGCTTCCCCAGCCAGCCTTGCCCGCGTCGCTGAAGCCGTAGAGCAGACCGCCGAAGCCGAGCGTGGACAGGATGACGCCGAGCATGTCGAGCTTGGGCCGGGAAGTACGGGTGACGTTCTTCAGCGAGATGGAGCCGAAGATAAAGGCAAAGATGGACAGCGGAATGATGATATAGAAAAGAGTGCGCCATTGGTAGTGTTCCATGATCCAGCCGGACAAGGTCGGGCCGACGGCCGGAGCGAAGATCATCGCGAGGCCCATCATGCCCATCGCCTTACCGCGCTCTTCGATCGGGAAGATGGTCAGGAAGACAATGGACATCAGAGGCATCAGGATACCGGCGCCGGCCGCCTGGATGAGGCGCCCGGTCAGCAGGAGCTCGAAGCCGGGGGCGAAGCCGCAGAGAATCGTGCCGGCGGAGAACATGCCGACGGCGGCCATGAACAGCATGCGCGTCGTGAACCGCTCGATCAGGTAGGCGCTGATCGGAACCAGGACGCCGCTGACCAGCATGTAGCCGTTGACGAGCCATTGGATGGTGTTCTCGTTGACATTCATATCCTTCATCATGCCCGGAAGCGCGACGTTCAGGAAGGTCTGGCTGAGCAGGGCGACGAACGCGCCGATCAGCAGAGAAGCGACGATGGGTCCTCGCTTAAAGGTGGGTGTTGCTGCATGACTCATGTACGGATTCCTCTCTCATGTTCTGTAGAATGTTAACAATCTGGGCGTGGATACGGAGCAAGTTCTCCTGATCCGCTTCGCTTACTTCGAGCAGGGGCGTGAGGTGGTCGATGCGCGTCTCCCAAATCTCCCTCCATAAGGAGAGGCCTCGCTCGGTTGGCTTCAGAGAGACGACACGTCGATCTTCCGCCGACCTTTCGCTTGCCACCAAACCGGCATTGACCATCCGGTTGACGATCCCGCTTGCCGTGCTGCTCGCCAGCTGGATCCGGTCACTCAGCTCGTTCAAGCCGAGCCCCGGTTCCTCGGCCAGACACCGGAGAACAAGCAGCTGGATAGGCGTGACGCCGTACTTCTGAGCCGGCTTCATCAGCACTTGGCTGAACGCTTGGCTCGCTTCGCGGAAAGAGGCGTACAGCAGGTGAACACGCTGCTGATCGTTCAATTTGGTTTACCTTCCCCCTTTAATTTTTTGCCATCAAATATTTCGCATGCAAATTATTATACGATCTAACCATTACGCTGTCAACAATTGACCGAGCACCCAATTTCGTGCGGGAAGAACAAGGGGAAAGTTGATTTTAAACTATGTTTTCCCTTTCTAGAGAGAAGAGTTTCCCTTACTGTCAAACGAGGAATCTCGGCTAAGTCTGTAGGACCATAGAAACACTGGACAACGAACGGGAAAGAGTATGCTCGCGCTTGGCAGAGCGGTCTCGACCGATCGGTCGGCCATAAGGAGGGATGCTTCCGCGATGAGGGAACACATAGATTGGGAGCGGGAGCTGTCCGGACTCGCCGTTACTAGCATGGAACGTATAGATAGAGGATTCTCGAAAGCAGACAAGTATATCCTCTCCACGACCGACAAGGAAACCAGCTATCTATTAAAGCTATATCCGCCCGAGCAAACATCGCGGCGGCTGCTGCAAGCCTGGCTGCTTCGCCAGCACGCCTTGAACGGGGTCAAGGCGCAGATGCCTGTCCGGTTCGGCAGAGCCGGAAAAGACGGTTCCTGTTATCTCGTGCTGACCTATCTGGACGGTGCAAGCGGGGAGCGGGAGCTGCCCTCCCTTAACGAGCCGGACCAATACCGGTTCGGGCTGGAGGCGGGCCGCCAGCTGAGGCGCATCCATCATTTGAAGCCGCCGCTAGCGTTCGATTGGCACGCCAAAAGGCTGGACAAATACGGCAAGAAGAGAGCCGCCTGCGCGCGGCTTGGGCTCACGTTCCATAGACAGGAGGAGCTGGAGCGATATATCACCCAACATGCGGGATTGCTCCGGACGAGTCCCGTCCGGTTTCAGCACGATGATTATCACCCCCAGAATCTCATCCTGTCGAAGAACGGGGAGGTGGGCGTGATCGACTTTGATTCCTTCGATTGGGGAGATCCGCTCGAGGAATTTTTCAAGCTTCCGAAATATACGGTCGCCGTTAGCCGGGCGTTTGCCCGCGGCCAGGTAGACGGATATTTTGACGAGCGGGTTCCTGCCCTGTTCTGGCACCGGTACAATCTGTTCGTCGCACTGAACCAGCACGCGAGCCAGCTGGGCGGCCATGCGGCCGGGCGTCTGGAAGAAGTCCGGGAACGGACCCGTCAAATTGTCGAAACGCACGACTGGACCTATAACGGACCACCCGAATGGTATAGGGACTAGCGGCTAACGACCCAGTGCCTACGCCGCATTGTGCCGTCTCGGGTCGCGTCGTACACTTGGTTTGCAAGCGTTCCCACTCTCTGGAAAGGAGGCGTTGAGCTGGCGGCGCAAGAGCGTCTGTCTGCAGTATTACCACCCAAAAGGAGGAGGTAGGATGTCGCGCAAACGAAAGGCAGGATTGGCCGCACTCGTCCTTGTTCTCTTGACTACGCTGACTGCCTGCACGGGCAAAAGCGGAGGAGCGGGAGATGGCCAGGACACCATTACGGTTTGGACGTATCCGGTCTATGACGGGTACGAAGCGGAGCTGAAGCAGTCGATCGAGGAGTACAAGAAGGAGCATCCCAAGGTCACCATTCAATATGAGCTGCTGTCCTGGGAGGAAGGGGGCAAGAAGCTTGATGTCGCCCTGAACTCCGGCAATCCGCCGGACATTTATTTCAGTCCGGTTAGCGGGCAGTATGTCGCCAGCGGACTCGCCCTGCCTCTCGATTCTTACATGACGCAGGAGATCCGTGACGATTTCTACCCCGGCATCCTCGAGCTGGGCCAGATCAAAGGAAAGCAGTACGGGCTTCCGCTGTACGTGGAGGTTCACTCCTTTGGCGGGAACCGCCGGATTCTGGAGGAGGCGGGAATCGACTGGCGGAGCATCCAGCGCAGCGGCTGGACGTGGACGGAATTTCTCGCGGCCGCCAAAAAGCTGACGAAGCCCCTTCCAGATGGACGTATCCAGTACGGCTTCGTGACGGACGGCACGTCGAACGATTTTCTCGAGCTGCTCACACGCAATGCCGGACTTCCGGACGCCGTCGATGCCACCGGCAAATTCGTATGGAACGACGAACGCATTCTGAAGACGCTTCGCTTCGTGCGGAGCTTGCTCGACGAGGGCGTCATGCCCAAGGAAACGGTCTCGCTCAATCCGCAGAAGCGAACGGAGCTCTTTTACAACAGCCAGGCCGCTATGCTGAGCAAAGCATTCGTCTATTACGACGTCACGCTGAAAAAGCGCAACGCCGATATTGACGCCGGCAAGCTGAAAGGGGAGAAGATCGATTTCGTCCTGCTGCCTGTTCCTCACGAAGACCGCTCTCCGGCCAAGACGACTACGGCCGCGGACGGCTATGTCGCCTTCAAGCAGAAGAACGACAAGGGCGAAGCTCATGCCAAGCGGACCTTCGAGGTGCTGGAATATTTGACGGGACCGCGTGCCGGCAAATCGGCCAACGAGCTGGCGGCTTCCTTTGCTCGCCGCTCGCAAGCAGCCGCCTTTGAAGGCAAGAGCCTCGGCAAGCCCGAGAATCTCGAAGCGGCGGAGACGATGCGCAAACAGCTCGCCGAGAAGGTGGAGCAGCTGCTTGCGCCGGAGCAGGCCGCCAAGCTTAAGCAGTTCAAGGATCAGGTGCAGAAGCCGGTCTTCCAAGCGGTGCTGAACGGGGAGAAAACGCCTGAGCAGGCGGCGGAGGAATTCAAAACGAAGGGCAGGCAGTTGTTCGGAGGGGAATGATAGATCACGCGGGACTGCGGTCCAGGTGTAGGAACAACGAACAGGACGGGGATTCCGTCCTGTTTTGCCGTGCTCACAAGCCAGCTCTCTTATGGCGAAAGCTAAGACAGACGGATCGTCGGCTGCATGACCGTCAAGGCTGCATTCGTAGCGTCAAGTTCTACAAGCGCGCCAATAGGGATGGCGGCCTTGTACAGGCCATGGGCCGAGGCAAGATTCACCAGCAGCGGCTTGCCGAGCGGGACGAGGAACTCGTCAATGAGCCGACTGTACGAGACTCCGTATGCATCCTCACAGGCGGTGCATTGGCCCATGACGATGCCGGCGCAGTCCGCCAGCTTGCCCGCCAGCTTGAGATGGTTCAAATACCGGAAGATCGTGTTCACCGGCTCGTGGGTATCCTCCAGCAGCAGAATCTTGCCTTTGGTGTCGATTTCATAGGGTGTTCCCAGCGTATCGACGAACGATGTCAGGTTGCCGCCGACAAGCGGAGCGGTCACGCGCCCGGGCACCCTGCCCACAAGCGGCATGTCCGCGGGATTCCGAATCTGACGCGTAGCAGACAGAACGGAGGTCGCTGCAAAGAACTGATCGTAGTTGTAGGAAGGGGTGTCCGAACGGAAGTCGAGAAGCAGCAGGCTTTGGAGCGTAATCAGTCCGGCGGTCTGGGCCAGGACGTTGAGTAGAACGGTGATGTCGCTGTAGCCGGAGAGCAGCTTGGGGTGAGCGGCGATGCTCGCGTAATCGAGGTAGGGCAGGATGCCGGCGACGCCCACACCGCCTCGCGTCGGCAGAATGAGCTTGACCTGCGGATCCAGAAACATCGCCATCAGGTCCGAAGCCCTCTCTTGATCCGTTCCCGCCAAAAAGCCGTTCTGCGCATAGACATACCGTCCCAGCTTGACGGAAAACCCCATCCCCTGGAGCAGGCGCAGCCGGCTGTCGATCACATCGGCGCTTAGCGGGCTGCCCAATGTGACGATGCCTATCGTATCTCCCCGGTTGAGAAGTACCGGAAGGTTCGCCATGTGCTTCCATTCCTCCGCTTCGTTGCTGATAGGATGCAGGATCCTTCTCTATACCTTACGGGCGAATGCGCTTCCTCATGCCGCCTTCCCGACTGATTCCGATGGAACCCCCGCTTTCCTGTGCTATAATAATAGAATCGATGAGCAGGCGAACGGATGGTCTCCCAAGGATCGACGTCGCTATGCCGAAGGCAGAGCCCGCAAGGGATCCGCGAAGGACGACCACTCGAACAGAAGGGGATCCTTATGACAAACGATAAGCAAGGACAAGCATTCCTGACCGAATATGGAGGAACGCTTTTTGAGCATCTCTTCCTTCGCTCGGAGACCGGCCTGATTCTGTCGACCCCGGAGGGAGAATGGCTGCGTCTGAATCCGGCCTTCTGCCGGATGCTTGGCTTCACGGAGGAGGAACTGCTGGCGGAGAGACGTAACCGTGGAGAGGCCTGCGAGGCACCGCGGGCGGAATCCTTTGAGGCGGAGGAGCAGGGAGAATCCCCGCCGGGCGAGCGCACGGAGGTAAGCAGCTACTGTCATCGGGACGGCCGGGTTCTGAGGACGCTCAGCCGGCCCCAGAGCGTGGCGGGCCGAAACGGAGAACCGGTCGCGATCCTGACGGAAGTGACGGCCATAACGGAGCAAGAGAAAGCCGCTCCCGGCTTTCATCCGAATCGCGATCCGGTCGAGCTGTTGGCCGAGCACTCGCAGGACTTTATTTCCCGGCACGCCGTAGACGAGCGGGCGACCTACCTCTATGCCTCGCCCTCTTGCTTACCTTTGCTCGGCTACGAGCCGGACGAGCTGGTGGGCACCAGCGCCTTTTCTTATTTTCATCCCGATGACGCCCATTTGGTGAAGGATTACCTTCAGGTGAAGCTGCAGCAAAAGGGAGTTTTCACCGTAGCCTACCGGATCCGATGCAAGGACGGCAGCTACAGCTGGTTTGAGAGCATGGGGCGGTACAAGTACGACGAGCAAGGACGGGTGGAGGAGATCATCGCCATATCCCGCGACATCAATGAGCGCAAGATGGCCGAAGCCAAGCTCCAGGAGAGTGAGCAGCGCTACAAATCCCTGTTCGAGTACAATCCAGCGGCCGTCTTCTCGTTTGATCTGAACGGCTGCTACGTGTCCATGAACGGCAGTCTCGAAGCGCTGACCGGGTATACCAGGGAAGAGCTGGTCGGCCGCTCGTTCGTCCCGCTCATCCACCCGGAAGACCTGGCCCATACTCAGGAGCATTTTAACCGCGCCATGCAAGGCCGTCCCCAATTCTATGAAACGCGAATTCTGCACAAGGACGGACGGATTCTCAATCTTAATGTCATGAACGTGCCCATCCTGGTAGACGGGCAGCTCGTCGGCGTCTACGGGGTCGCGTACGACATTACCGGGCAAAAGAAGTACCTCGAGCAAATCGAGCTGCTGAGCTACCAATATACGCTCATTCTAAACTCGGTCAAGGAAGGAATCTACGGGGTAGACAGCTCGGGCAAGGCGATCTTCATCAATCCGGCCGGTGAAGCGCTGCTCGGTTACGCGCCTGACGAGTTCCTCGGCATGCCGAGCCACAGCACGATTCACCATTCCCGTCCGGACGGGACAAGCTATCCGAGGAGCCAGTGCCCGATCCGGATGACGGCGACGGACGGCATCTCGCGGCATGTAACGGAGGAAGTGTTCTGGCGCAAGGACGGCTCGAGCTTTCTCGTCGAGTACACCGCTTATCCGATGCTGGAGAACGAGCGAATTGTCGGGGCGGTCGTCATCTTCAGCGACAAAACGAGCGAGCATGAAATCCGCAAAGCGAAGGAGTCTGCCGAACGGGCGGCGGAGGCCAAGTCGGAGTTCCTCGCGATTGTCAGCCACGAGCTGAGAACGCCGATGAACGGCATCCTCGGCATGACGGAGCTCCTGCAGAGCACGGAGCTGGACGAGGAGCAGCAAGAATACGCCGATGTCATTCGCAAAAGCAGCGAGGAGCTGCTCTACATCCTGAACGACATTCTGGATTTCAGCAAGATCGAGGCGGGCAAGCTGACCCTTACCCACGAGCCGATCTATCTCGAGGAGCTGCTGCAAAGCGTAGTCGCATTGTTCGCCGCCAGGGCGGACGAGAAGGGGATCTCGCTCGGCTATACGCTGGATCCCAAGCTGCCATCCTGCATGCTGGGGGACCCGACACGATTCAAGCAGGTTCTTTTGAATTTGGTCAGCAACGCCATCAAATTCACGGAAACCGGCGAGATCGTGATCTCGCTGAACAGGATCCCTGCCCGCCGGACAGACCACTTGGTGCTCGAATGCACGGTACGAGATACGGGAATCGGCATTCCGAAGGAGAGACAGCATGAGCTGTTTCAGTCGTTCTCCCAGCTGCATCCGGCGATCAACCGCAAATACGGGGGCACGGGGCTCGGGCTAGCCATCTGCAAAAAGCTGGTGGAGCTTCAGGGCGGGACTATCTGGGCAGAGAGCGTGGAAGGTGAAGGCTCGACGTTCCACTTCACCATTAAGACCGAGCCATGCTTAGAGGATGCGGAAAAAACGGCTGTCGACTAGTAGAGGAGAGGACGAACCGACGCGTAGCTCTCTTAGGCATGATAAACGTCTGGGAACAGATGCCATGCAGGGGACGTGCCAGCGAAGAAGACGGGACGGCGTTCCGACGGATCTGAAAACGGGATAAGAACAGAAGCAAGCAGCGGCCGAATAGGGCCGCTGCTTGTTTTTGTGGACTTATTTTTCCGTTCGAGCTTCCGTGTATAGATCCGTTCGCTGAGCAGACCTCTATCCAATCGTTCGTGTGTTAAGCACGGCCCGTCTGCTTCGCGTGCCAGGTGAGGAAGTTCGAGACAACGATATCCAGAAACGCCGCCGTCGGCTCGTGCAGCAGCCGGCCCTCCGCATCGAATTTTTCATGCACCTGGCCGACATACACTTCATTACCGGGCAGAAGAGGGGACGAGACACCCGGCGAGAAGAGAATGTCACGGAGATGCCCCTGAGCACGGACGGATCCGAGCGTGCCCATCGAAGCGCCGACGATCCAGGACGGCTTGCCGACGAGCACCTTGTCGCCGCGCGACAGCCAGTCGATCGCGTTCTTGAGCACGCCGGGAATCGAATAGTTGTACTCGGGCGTAGCCCACAGAACGGCATCGGCCTCCGCAATCTGCTCGCGGAACTGGAGTACCGAAGCCGGGGGACTGGCTTCGTGATCCTGGTTGTAGAACGGGAGCTCCCGGATATCGGCTATCTCCACATCCAGCTGTTCTCGGTACGTCTTCGCGATGTAATCGACCAGCATCCGGTTGAACGAATGCTCCCGGTTGCTTCCGATAATAGCGGCCACTCTCATAAACTAGTTCCTCCTTTTTCTGTGCCTGCTGGCATCATCAAAATCAATAGTTGCCCAAACAACTATTAATAGCATTGATTATCGGGCAGCCAATGAACGGAGTCAATAGCTGACGAGGACACAGAACTGACAGAATCTTCTGGAAAGGTATATACTGGAGAAGAACGAATCTTCAGGAAACGAGGAGGAGATCGCATGACCCAGGAGCAATGGATCCGGGCGGGTACCGCCGACGAGCTGAAACAGGAGAAGGCAAAGGTCATTCGCGGAGGCATAGCGGTTTTTGCCACCGAAGACGGCGGCTTCGCCGCGGTGGACAACCGCTGTCCGCATCTTGGTTTTCCGCTTCATCTTGGAAGCGTTTGCGAAGGAATACTGACTTGCCATTGGCACCACGCCCGCTTCGACGTGGCAAGCGGTGGGACGCTCGACCCTTGGGCAGACGATGTTCCCGCTTACGACGTGAAGGTGGAGGGAGGCGACGTGCTCGTCCGCTCCGTTCCCCGTGGAAGCGGAACGGTGGAGCAGCTGAAGCAGCGGCTGAGGGAAGGCTTGGAGCAGAATATCGGGCTCGTGATCGCCAAAGCGGTCGTCGGCCTGGTGGAAGCCGGCGTGCCCGCCGAGGACATCGTGCGGATCGGAATCCGCTTCGGCACGTCGCAGGGGGCCGGCTGGGGAGCCGGCTTGACGATTCTGACGGCGATGTACAACGTGCTGCCGCTGCTGGACAAGACGGGCCGGGTGCTCGCGCTCTTCCAGGGGCTCGTCCATACGGCGCGCGCCAGCAGCGGACGGCCTCCCCGCCACCTGCTCGGTCCGCTGCCGGCTTCTGCGGGCGGTCGAAACGAACGGCTTACCGAGTGGTACCGCAGCTGTGTGGAGGTACGTGATACGCAGGGTGCGGAGAAGGTGCTGCTGACTGCGCTGCAGGCGGGCTGGCCGGCAGAGCGGCTGGCCGGGATGATGCTCGCCGCCGTCACCGATCATGTCTATCTAGATGGCGGGCATACGTTCGACTTCCATAACAAGGCGTTCGAAGCGCTGGCCTTGATGGAGGAAGGCGACAAGCCGCTGCTGCTCGCTTCGCTAGTGCCGCTGCTGGCCAATCCGACTCGAAGCGAAGAGCTGCACCATTGGCAGGCTCCTGTCGATCTGGCAGGACCGCTCCGGGAAGCTTGCGAAGCGTTGGAGCGGGCGGCCGAGCAGCCTGAGAGCGAGAACGCTTCGCCAACAGGAACTGGAGACCTCAAGATTGGATCCGAGGAGGAGGGCCTCCTCGCACTCCTGCTAGGCGACCAGCCGCACGAAACGCTGCGCCGGCTGACGGAACTGCTCACCTCCGGTGCGGAGCCGGCGCGAATCGCCGGTCTGATCGCGCTCGCCGCGGCAGAGAGGATTGTGCGCTTCCATACGCAGAACGACTTCGGCGATTGGATTGCCGTCCTCCATACGTTCACCTATGCCCATGCGGTCCGCGAGCGGCTCGAGGCGACCCCGGACCCGCTGCTGAGCCGGGCGCTCCTGCACGGGGCAATGGCCGTCTATCACGACCGGTTCCTGAATGTGCCCCGGGCTCCGAAGCCCGACGCGACTCGAGGCGCTGGGGAGAAGCGGCCGTCTCCGAACGAGCTGCTCGAGCTGCTGGACCGGAGGCAGCAGGTGGAAGAGGCAGCCGGCTGGACGGCCGGCTATCTCGAGGCAGGCGGTGACCCGGCGGAGCTGTGGAATGCGCTCGGCCATGCGCTGCTGCGGGAGGATGCCGAGTTCCACAGCTTCCAGCTGTACGAAGCGGCGGCGGGCGAGTATCGCCGGTGGGAGGCTAGGACGGACGCCTTCGCGGCGGAGGCGAGACGGACGCTGCTGCTTGCATGCACGCGTTATTTGGCTGCGCACGCCCCTACGGCTCGCGAGCTGCCGCATACGGCACGAATCGCCGGGCGACTGCACCGGGGCGAGAAGCTTTTCGAGGAGCAGTAGACCGACTGAGGCGAGACGGCCTTCGGCATGGCGGCAAGCACAGCAATAACGCCGGGAGGCGAGATGGCCTTCGGCATAAGCGGCATGCACAGCAAAGACGCTTAGAGGCGAAAAGGTACGTGGAATTGCGGCAAGCATAGCAAAGACGCCGGGAGGATGCGTCCTCACCGGCGTCATAGAACGTCATGCTAGCGGCCACCGTTTCTACCAAGTACTGCAGGCAACTGGGCCGTTCACGCTCGACGCCCGTTGGGTAGACAAGTAGGGCTGAATCCGCTCAGGGTTTGAAACGCGCGTGCTAACGGAGACGGTGGTAGCCGCGTTCACCGTAAGGCTGCAGCTTCTCGACCCACAGCTCCTCCAGTACCTTGACTTCTTCCTGATAGGGCTTCAGATCCTCGGGGCTGAGCACGAGCTCCTCGCGGGGCTTGATCTGCTCGAGAATCTCATAGCGGAAGCTGTCCTCGCCGAATTCCTGCCAGTCGCGCTGCAGCTCCTTGTTGATGTGGCTTCCCATGCGCAGCTGAAACAGCAGCCGATTCTGCATACCCTTCAGATCCATCGTCCCGCCGACGAGCACTTTGCCCGACTTCACATTGCGGAGCTGGAACACGCCCATCGGCCGATGAGATTGGGCATACTCCTTGCCGGCTTGCTTCCGTTGCTCTTTGTCCATGTTTGATCCTCTCCATTCGCATCCGTCCCAAATGATCCATCTAATTAAGATGTATTGAAACGGAAAATCGCCTTGTTTGTTAATATACAAACATAATAGACAAATGTTTGCCGTATTACAAGAATGTCTTTCCCTGACTTTGCTGCAAAGAGGTGAGCGGGTGACTTCCTCAAGCAAGAGACTATCCCGGCTGCGCCATCTTCTCTCGAATGTTCAGCTGGACGTTCATCTTGCCGCCTACACCAAGGTCAGCCCCAAATGGCGGCAGATGCACATGCTGCCGGACTTTACACGCATGTATTACATTCGGGAAGGGGAAGGGGCGCTAGAGATCGACGGCACGGTCTACTACCCAAAGCCCGGGCAATTGTTCGTCATGCCGGCAGGCGTCCGTCAATCGTATACCGCCATCAGCGAGGAGACGTTTGGCAAGTACTGGTGTCACGTGACGACCCGGATCGGCGATCTCGACTTGTTTCGTCTGCTCGGTCTCCCGTATTCGATCGACGTGGACGAGACCGACCGGGTAACGGACCTGTTCCGCCGGCTGATCGAGCATGCGGGCAGCCCGGTCTACACGTCCGTCCTTCTCCAAAAGGCCGCGCTCCTCGAGCTCGTCAGCTACTATATTGAGCGCTCGCTTCCTGCTGCGGACGCAGGCCCGCCCGCCCCGGCGGAACCGCGGCTGGCGAAGATTCAAACGGTACTTGCTCATATTGACCGCCACCTAGAGCGGCCGCTGACGGTTCCGGAGCTGGCGGAGCTCGTCCACTACCACCCGAATGCGTTCATCCGGGTGTTTCATGAAATCGTAGGCATGTCCCCGATCCGGTATGTCCAGGCGAGAAAGATGGAAAAGGCGAAGCGCTGCCTCGCCGACAGCACCTCGCCGGTCGCCTCGGTGGCGGAGGCTGTCGGCATGGAGACCTGCTACTTTTCGCGCCTCTTCAAGAAGCATACGGGTCTTCCTCCATCCCGGTATCGGGAGATGCTTTTGCGCACCGGCGAGGCAGAAGCGAACGGATAGGACGTTAAACCGGTTAGAATCCGACAAGCGGCGGTCAGCATATGGCATTCCCTGGCGAAGCCGGTTTTTCTACAATGGGAGCAGGCAAAGCACAACTCGCTCTCGTCAGGCGGTCTGCACGTCTTCCCGCCGTCCGGAGCAACCAAGGGAGGAACGACCGATGTCCGTAAATGTAGAACATCTGCTCACAGACGAGCAGATGAGGCAGTTCGTCGCGCAGGGCTATCTGCTGCTGCAGACCGATTTTGCACCTTCGTTCCATGAAAGACTGCTGGGGGAGCTGACCCGCGTCTACCGGGAGGAGGGGAATCCGGGCAACAACCTGCTGCCCCGCATCCGGGAGCTCCAGCAGGCGATGGAGCATCCCGTCATCCGCGGCGCGCTAACTAGCGTGCTCGGGCCGGGCTATCTGCTGCATGCGCACCGGCATGGCCACTTCAACAACTCTCCCCAGCCGGGGGCCTGGCACAAGGACAGCTATTGGGGCTATAAACGGATGCGCCACCATCATCCGTGGTGGGCCATGATTATGTACTTCCCGCAGGATACGCCCGTCGAGCTCGGGCCGACCGGGATTATGCCGGGCACGCAGTACAGCGATACCCGCACGTTCCGGGAGGACGAGCAGGCGGACGAAGCCAAGGCAAGCGGCCCTGCGGGCACGTTCGCGCTCATCCATTACGACATCTGGCACCGCTCTACTGCCAACCTGGCGGGCAAGGAGCGCTACATGCTGAAATTCGAATTCATGCGGGTCCACGCACCCTCCGGTCCCAGCTGGAACTGCCGGTCGATAGAGTGGCGGACGCCGGACGGCCTGCCGGCCTCCATGTACGCCCAGGAAGCGGTTTGGGAGGAGGTATGGGGCTGGTTATGCGGACGGCTCGGGCCGGAGGAGCAGAAGGGCCGCCTAGACTCGGCTGGCCGAGCGGCGGCTGCGCAGACCGCGGCCGAGGCGATCGCGGCGCTGGCGTCTCCCGATGCGGCGGAGCAGGCGCAAGCCGCCGACCGGCTGGCCCACCTACCGGGGCCCATGCCGGAAGCGGTCCAGGCGCTCGGCCGGACGCTCGCCGAGGAGAGCGAGCCGGCAGCGCTGAACGCCGCGTACGGCCTCGCGAGGATGGGCATTGCCGGCGTGGCCGAGATTGGCCGGGCGCTCCGCGGGGAGCGGGCACGCGTCTCGCGTCTCGCCGCGTACGGCCTCTCCGCCGCTGGAGCCCGCGCGGTGCCCGTGCTCGCGGAGGCGCTGGCGGACGACCGCGAGGGCACGGTCGTTCACGCGGCGTTCGCGCTCGGCGAGCTGCGGCAGCTGGCCTCCGGCGAAGAGGGGGCGCTCGTTGGGCTGCTCGCGCACCCCGCGTCCGCTGTCCGGCAGGCGGCCGCCGAAGCGCTCGGCATGATCGGCGCCCCCGAAGCCGGCATCGCCGAGGCGCTTGGTGCGAGCCTGGCGGACGAGGACGCGCAGGTCCGCTTCACCGCCGGGCTGGCGCTCGCCCGGCTGGGTGCCGCCGCGGACGCGGCAGTGCCGCAGCTCATCGGCGCGCTCGAAGACGAGAACCGGTACGTGCGCGCTCACGCGGCGGACGCGCTGTTCTACGTCGGGACCGAGCGGGCCAAAGACGCGCTGCTCGGCTTCCTCCGCGCCTCGCGCTGGTGTCCGACCACGACGCCGGCCAGCACCTTCTATCCGTAACAGCGAATGACGGCCGACGCGGCGGCAGCCACTTTGGCCGTCATCCGCCGCTTTCAATCGAACAGCTAGACAAAACCCGGCTGCTCCACACGGAGCAGCCGGGTTTTTGGTTTGGAAGAGAGGTGAAGCAAACAAATGTGGTTCCGTTTGTCTATAAGCAAACAAAACAAGTAAACATCTAGATAATGTATTGTAATTTCATGGTCGATTTCTTATAATGTCTACGGGAAGCCAAACAAATTTGCAGTTTGTTTGTTTGGTGGACATATCTAGCAGCGGCAAGATCCCAGCTCGGCATAAGAAAGGTGGACGTTTGTTTCCGGGAGCCCTTTTGCCTGCGGGATCAAGCCGCGTCCCGATGGGAAGAAAGGAATTGGTCATGCTTCAAAACCCGTATGTACGTATCATCTTGTGTTCCCGCGCTTTGCTCCAGCTCGGCATCTGGGTCCGGAATTTAGCGATCCTTTTCTATGTCACGGATCTGACCGGCAACGACCCGCTATACGTTTCGCTCATCTCGATCGTCGAATACGCCCCGTTGTTTGTGTTTGCCTGGATCGGCGGCACGTTCGCGGACCGGTGGCGTCCGAAGCGGACGATGGTCCTGTGCGACGCGCTGTCCGCCGTCTCCGTTGTGCTTGTTCTGCTCGCGGTCGGGGCAGGTGCCTGGTATGCGCTGCTGGCGGGTACGTTCGTCTCCGCCAGTCTGTCGCAGTTCTCTCAGCCTTCCGCTTTGAAGCTGTATAAGAATCATGTTGCGCCCGAACAGCTTCAAGGGCTGATGGCGCTCTCGCAATCTCTGGTCGCCATCTTTACCGTGCTCGGCCCGGTCATCGGCTCCTTCGTGTTCCTGCAGGCAGGGATTCGCGTCTCGCTGTGCATGACGGCGGTTCTATTCCTCGCCTCGTCCCTGATGCTGTCCCGGCTTCCCCGCGACGAGCGGAAGAGGGAAGAGGAGAGGAGCACAACGTTCCGGGAAGAGCTGAAGGAAGGGCTTCGCTACCTATGGACCAGCCGTTCGCTGCGAACGGTTAGCGCGACGTTCGCCGTTACCGGTCTTGCCGCCGGTCTCATTCAGCCGCTCGGGCTCTATATCGTCATCGACAAGTTGGGTCAGGGCAAGCCGTTCCTGCAATGGTTTATGCTGGTCAACGGTGCGGCCATGCTGCTCGGCGGCATACTGATCATGGGGCAGGCGAAGAAGCTGAAGCCTCAGACGCTGCTGGCTGCAGGCCTCATGGTCAGTGCGTTCAGTACGTTCCTCGTCGGCTTCTCCACGTCCGTGCTGCTTACGATGGTCCTTCAATTTCTAGGCGGCTTGTTCTATCCTGCCATCCAGATCGGCATCCAGACGCTCATCATGCGGAATACGGAGCCTGCTTACATCGGCCGGGTAGGCGGAGCGATCACGCCGGTGTTCATGGGAACAATGGTGCTGGGGATCGGAGCGGCGGGGTTCGTGAAGGACCTGCTGCCCTTGGCCGCCATCTATGCAGGCAGCGCCGCTTTGCTCGTCCTGGGCGTTCTGCTGCTGCTCCCGCTGCTGCAGCGGGAGAAACCGGCCGTGCTCTCCTCATAGTCCGGCTGCCTCACAAAAAAGCCTCTTCTTCCCTGCAAGGGAGGAGGAGGCTTTTCTATTGGGATGCTGCGGCATTTCGAAGCGATTCTAATCGAATCGTAGCAAAACGGGAAGAGCTGGGTAATTTGTATCAGGCCTGTTTCCTGGTATATTGAAAGTAAATAAATGGGTGCTCTTGCGATTAATGGCGTAACTTTTTCTGAGGGACGCCGTCTAAAGCAAGAGGAAAGCAAGCAGCCGACCAGCCGAGCAAGCGGCTGGCTAATCCGCACTCGCCGGGTTCGACCTAGTGCTGGTCAGCGCCGAAACGCGCGCCTCGGATTCGAGCGCTTTGAAGGATAGGTCCCACTGTTTCCGCCGGCAAGAACTGCATTGGCTCTTTCGTCCCATGGGACCGCGGCCCTCCGCATGCATACGGAGCAGGCAGCCCTCCGCTTTCCTTAGACCTATTTTCCGGCAGCAATCGATACTTATCAGGCAAAGGAGATCTGGCAACGATGACTTCATTTCTATCGCGCACATCCCGCTATTGGATTCTGCTCATTCTGCTGCTGGGCCTCGCCCTGCGACTTGGTTATGTCCTGACAGAGCCGTTCGAGCTGCCCGAGCACGATCAGAAAAATTACACCGAGATGGCCGTTCGGCTGTTGGATCACGGTGTTTACGGGTATTTGGAAGAAGAACCGAACACGCTTGTAACGCCCGGTTTTCCGCTTTTTCTGGCCCTTGTCTTCAAGCTGTTCGGCTACGGGGACATCGCGCAGGCGCATATGAATGTGCGTATCCTGCAAGCGTTCCTGAGCCTGGTCATCCTTTGGTACCTGTACCGGACCGGCGAACGGCTGTTCAACCGGCCCGCCGGTCTGCTGGCCGCTTTGTTCGCGGCCGTCTACGGACCGTTCGTCATGGCCGCCTCGCTCATTCTGACCGAAATCCTATTCCTGGCGCTTCTCTCGGCGCTTCTTTATTACCAGGTCAGGATCATGCAAGAGAACCGGACGCGGGACCATATCATCGCCGGCTTGCTGCTTGGGCTGCTTGTTTTGACGCGGCCGAACGCCATCATTCTGGCGGCCACTCCCTATGTGTTCCTCTGGTTCCGGCACCGGAAGCCGTTCTTCCGCGAGATCGCCATCGGAGTTGGCTGCTTCGCTCTCGCTATGCTGCCGTGGTGGGTGCGCAACTGGCTGACGTTCCACGAGCTTATCCTCGTTTCCAGGGGAGGTGCCGGCAATCCGTTCCTTTTCGGCACGATTCCTTACAACCAGGGCAGCATCGACTGGACTAAGGTACAGAACGGGGATCAGTTCGGTGCCGGCGTCGAGCGGATTAAGGAAGGGCTGCGGGAGGATCCGTGGCTGTGGATCCGCTGGTACACGATCGGCAAAATGAGCACGATGTATCTGGACAACATCTATATGTGGCCCTATACCGAATCGGTACCGGTCTGGTACAAAGCTCTGCTCGGCAAGCTTCACTACTTTTTGGTCTACACAGGCATGTTCTTCGCCGCGGTCGCTTCGCTGTGGAATACGGGGGTCCGCTTCCTCGCCGTCCAGCTAGTGCTGTTTCTCGGCCTGCATCTTCTGTTCGTGCCGGAAACCCGCTATACGCTTGGTACCTTCCCGATGCTTATGCTGATAACCGCCTATATTCTTATTAAGGCCATTCGGTACGCAGGGGGGTCCTTCAAACGAAGAACGGCTGGACGAGCCTAACGCTGAGTGGGCAAATTCGCTTTCGCCTTCCTGGATCGGGCCGCGGAGGAGCGAGCGTGTTCCTTTTTCATATAGAAAGACCCGGCCAATGGCCGGGTCTTTCTATTGGCGTCTCGCATATCCGGATACATATCCTTGGCTGGCGGCCTATTCGTGGCCAATATGCTGAAGCGTCTGCAGAAAAATCTGTTCGATATGCGCGTCGTCCAGCGAATAGAAAACCGTCTTGCCCTGCTTGCGGCGCTTGACGATCCTCATGTTGCGCAGCGATCTCAGCTGGTGGGAGACCGCGGATTGTCCCATGTCGAGCAGGACGGTCAGGTCATGGACACACAGCTCCCGCTGCAGGAGGGCGCTGACGATGCGAATCCGCGTTGGATCGCTGAACGCCTTGAACCAGTCGGCCATGCTGGCCGCCGCCTGGTCGTCAATCATTTCCTCCTTCACGCAGGCCAAATCCTGCTCGGTGCCGAAGCACGTCGTCTCGCAATCTTCCGTCATCATGGGCTGCCTCTGTGCCATAACGTCCCTCTCCCCTCGATCCGTCCAACATTACCTTCATTATACCCAATTGTTGCGATAAAGTGGAATGATTACTATCTATGTGAACAAAACTAAAAGCAAGCCCGGTTTCATTGACAGCGCCGACCGCTCAAGAATATAATAAAAGCATGAACATATGAATGATTGCTCATATGTTAGTGAAATGGATGGTTCGGATGGAGGCGAGGAGATGGAACGAGCGAAGGAGCAAGTGAAACGGGAGCTGATTCTGGACGGTCTGGATTGTGCGAACTGCGCGCAAAAGATCGAGAACGGTGTCGGGAAGCTTGATGGGGTAGCTTCCTGCTCGGTTAATTTTGTCACCAAGACTCTGACGCTGGTCACCGACAGCGAAGCGGAAGAGGAGGTTGTCCAGCAGGCTTTCCGGAAGGTTAAGTCGCTGGAGCCTCAGATAAAGGTGCGGGAGCGGACGGCTGCCAGCGGCAGCCATGCCCGGCATGCAGGAGGCTCTTCCGCGGGACATGCACACAGGGACGTCCACGAACATGACCATGACCACGGCCATACCCACTCCCACGACGGAGCGGTAGAAGAGGAGGACGGCCATGAGGGCCACTCCCACGATCACGGCGCAGGGCAGACGAAGCGAATGATTGTGAGGCTCGTCGCCGGAGCGGCTTTGACGGCCACCGGTCTGCTTGCCCCTCTCGAGGGCTGGCCTGAGCTGGCGGTTTTCCTGGTCGCCTACCTGATCGCCGGAGGAGATATCGTCTGGCAGGCGCTTAGGAACATCGTCCGCGGCCGGGTGTTCGACGAATACTTCCTCATGACGGTGGCGACGATCGGCGCCTTTGCCGTCGGGCAGTATCCCGAGGGTGTGGCGGTCATGATGTTCTACCAGGTCGGCGAGTTGTTCCAGGGCATCGCCGTCAACCGGTCCCGCAAGTCGATCGCCTCGCTCATGAACATCCGTCCGGATTATGCGAATCTGAATACGGATTCCGGTACAAGGCGCGTCAATCCGGAGGAGGTTCGGGTCGGCGATCTTATCCTCATTAAACCCGGCGAAAAGGTGCCGCTCGACGGAAAGGTGCTTGAGGGGGAATCGATGCTCGATACGTCGGCTCTGACCGGCGAGTCCGTCCCGCGCGAAGCAGCGGCCGGCAGCGAGGTGCTGAGCGGCTTCGTGAACAAGAACGGCGTGCTGACCGTAAAAGTGACCAAGCCGTTCGGCGAGTCGACCGTATCCAAGATTCTCGATCTTGTGCAGAATGCTAGCAGCAAGAAAGCGCCCACGGAAGCGTTCATTACCAAGTTCGCCCGCTATTATACGCCGGTCGTCGTCCTGGTCGCCGCGGCGCTGGCGGTTCTCCCGTCGCTCCTGCTGAGCGGGGCGTCGTTCTCCGACTGGATATACCGCGCTCTTATCTTTCTTGTCATCTCTTGTCCGTGCGCCTTGGTTGTTTCGATTCCGCTCGGCTTTTTCGGCGGCATCGGGGCCGCGTCCCGTAACGGCATCCTCGTGAAGGGAAGCAATTACCTTGAAGCGCTCAACCAGGTTCAGACGGTTGTGTTCGACAAAACGGGTACGCTAACCAAAGGAAGCTTCGAGGTAACCGGCATCCGTCCGGCTGACGATTGGAGCAGGGACGACCTGCTCGCCATAGCCGCTTATGCGGAGATGCACTCCACACACCCGATCGCCGATTCGATTCGCGCAGCCTATGGCCGCGAGCTGGATCCCGCACGGGCGAACGACTACGATGAGATCGCAGGCCACGGCATCCGGGTTCGGGTAGACGGCCGCTTGGTTCTCGCCGGCAACGCCCGGCTAATGGAGAAAGAAGGCGTGACATACCGGAAGCCGGAGGAAGTCGGCACGGTCGTGCACCTGGCAGTCGACGGGCGATATTCGGGCTATCTCGTCATCTCGGACGAAGTGAAGCCGGACGCCGCCGAAGCGATCCGCCGCCTCAAGGAGCTGGGTATCCGCCGGACGGTAATGCTGACCGGCGACGCGCGGACCGTCGGGGAAGCGGTCGGAAGTCAGCTTGGCGTCGACGAGGTCCATGCAGAGCTGCTGCCCCAGCACAAGGTGGAGCAGATCGAGCGTCTTGTCGGCACGATGCCGGCGAATGCCAAGATTCTATTCGTCGGTGACGGCATCAACGATACGCCGGTTCTGGCCCGTGCCGATATCGGGGCAGCGATGGGCGGCCTTGGATCGGACGCCGCCATCGAGGCGGCGGACATCGTCATCATGACCGACGAGCCGTCCAAGCTCGCGTCCGCCATTCGGATCGCGCGGCGGACGCGGTCCATCGTCTGGCAGAACATCGGCTTCGCCCTCGGCGTCAAAGCGATCTTCCTGCTCCTCGGTGCCTTCGGAATCGCGACGATGTGGGAAGCCGTCTTCTCCGACGTCGGCGTCACCCTGATCGCCGTACTGAACGCCATGCGAGTATTGAAGCTTAAGTAACCGGACAATCGGTATCCGGAACGGCCGGGCCTGAGGTGCCTGCCGTTTTACGGATGCGGCGTATTAACCAGGCAGGCTCCTTCGGGAGTCTGTTTTTCCTGTTCGGCCCGGCTCTGTGCTACAATAAGAAAAAACGGATAACCAAAAGGGGCGTAACGGATGGTAGCACCGGCAAGCTATATTCCATTTGTGGACGAGGAAGATTACCGGAACCGGACGGTGGGCTGGGGACTCCTCTCGGACAAGGCCAAGACGCTGAAGAAGGAATTCGCGTATAAGGGGCCGGAAGGGGAAGAAACGGCTCGACTGATCGGCTACCTCGATTCGGTTTTCGTCGTTATCGAGCTGGCGAGCGGCCGTTACCATGCCATCCATCCGGCGTTTCTGAAGGAGATGCAGGCGTCCAAATTCGTCTATCCGACGACAAGCGGCACGTCCGAGGAGGAAGGCCGTACGGACGAGCCCGATTCGGCCCCGGCTCCAGTACCGGCGGCGCAGCCGGAAACGGCGGAATCCCAGGCTCCGGTCAAGAAGACGGCTCCGGCCAAGGCGGCGCCGAAGCCGGTCGCGCTTCCCGAAGGCAAGATCAAGCTGAACGCGGTGGTCGACCGGTTCGACAAGAAGTACGACCCATTCACCGAAGGCGAACAGGAGGTCATCATCTTCCGAGACCTTAGCTGGGAGGCGGAGCCCGACCTCCAGCTGACCGCTTGGTCCAGCTACAGCGCCACGCTGAAGAAGGCGGAGCTGGCCGAGGGAGACCGGATTCAACTGGAGGGCAAGCTCGTCGAACGCAAGTTCGACAAGGAGGTTCGCTTCAAGATCAACAACGCGGGCAAGGTAGAGAAAGCCGAATATGGAGAATAGAAAAGTCATTAAAAAGGGAGCCTTTGGCTTTCTTTTTTTTTGCAAGGCAGGATAGGGGAACTAAATGGCAAAGAATGTAATGCCGCTTATCAGCAGGTGATGGCGGAAAGCTACTTGGCAGCGAGAGACCGAAGCGGGTATTATGCGAGCAAATGGATGGTGGATTGTTCAGGCGTTCCTGTGGTCCCGCACATGGACTTGAGGAATGGAGGGATAAGAGAGGCGAATGTGACATTATTTTTGATCATGTAGGAGTGGATAGCGCTTCTACTCCCTCTCATCCTTTAGGGAGGCTGTATATGGAAGCGCTGACAGGTAAAAATCCAGATTTCCGTCAGCTAGGGGGATTCCCACGATTTGCGGAATGGTGCCGGCCGGAGGCAAGTATCATAGCGTAGAGGAATACATGGTGGAATCTTTTCTGCCTCGAAAAAAACTGTTGGCGGTGAGCATGGCCATCGCCTCCGAAAGGATCGGTGAATGAAACGATGCTGAAATGTGGAATGAGCGAAGTAACGATTACGCCTCCTCTTGGCAACTCGATCCCGGGTTATTTTGAAGATCGAAAGTCTTCAGGGGTTAAGGACGATTTGTTCGCGAAAGCCCTCGTGATCGAAAGCAACGACATCGTTGTCTTTATTGTGATTGATTGTCTCGGCCTTGCCAATAGCGAGGTGGTGAAAATACGCGAAAGAGTCCATGCTTTCACCGGCATCCCGCAAACCTCCATCATGGTCTCCGCCACTCACACCCATACCGGCCCGCCGGTCAGACCCGGCTTCAACAGCAGCATCAACCAAGAGTATATGTCTTCTCTCGTGGAGAAGGCGGCCGATGCTGCCGTGTTGGCTTATAAGAACCGCAAAAAAGCGAGAATCGGATTCGGAACGGGAACCGAGGAGGGCATATCCTTTAATCGGAGATTTTTCATGAAGGACGGGAGCGTCAAGACGAATCCGGGCACCGGGAACCCTGCGATTGAGAAGCCGGCCGGACCGATCGATCCGGAAGTTTCGGTCATGAGAATCGACGGACTTGACGGTGAACCGATCGGCATCGTGACGAATTTCGCTTGTCATACCGATTGCGTGAGCGGAACGGAATACAGCGCAGATTACCCCGGCGAGCTCAGCAAAACGGTCAAGAAGGTGCTGGGCAGCCATGTCATCAGTCTGTTTATGCTCGGCGCTTGCGGGAATATCAATCACATCGATGTCCGAGACCGGACGCATGAGGAGTCCGGTCATTATAAAAGGATGGGGAGAATTTTGGCTTTCGAAGCGCTGCGGGCCAGAGAAAAAGCAGTTCCCTCGGATGATTTGGCGATTGAGGTAGACTCGGCTCTGCTGCGGATCGAATGCCGGAAACCCGCCGAGAAACAAGTGGAGAAAGCTCAAAAGGATTTGCTGGATGAATCCATCGGCGTTATGGAAAAAGCCTTTGCCAAACAATTGATCAAGATCCAGGAAAGCGGGGAAACGCATAGAGAAGTGGAAGTGCAGGCTATCAAGCTTGGAAACGCGGCGGTGGTCGGCTTCCCTGCGGAGATGTTTGTTGGATTCGGCTTGGAGCTCAAGGCGAAGGCCCCTTACAGAACCGTTTTCTTCAACTCCCTGTGCAATGGGGGGAACGGTTATGTTTGTACACGCGAAGCTTTCGTACAGGGAGGCTACGAGCCTACCATTACCAACAACAGTAAGCTTGCGGAAGATGCAGGCGAGCTTATGGTCCGCCAAGCGCTCCAGATGTTAAACGGTCGGTAAGGAAGAAGTTGCCGTATACAACCGGAGGAAAGAACAGACTGTGGGAGGGGAATGGAGGATGGAATCGTTCACAGCGCAAGATTCCATAAAGATTGTCCGATTGGAGCATTTCACATTCCGGCAGGCGGTGGACCTATGGAATGCGGGCTTCTCGGGATACTACTCGGACATGACGATGACGATCGAACGTTATATCGGCAAACTGGCAAGAGATTCGATACGGCCCGATCTGTCCGTCGTAGCGGTAGAGGACGGAGTACCTGCAGGGTTCGTTCTTATCGCATTCAAGTCGATTGACGGCGTAAAGATAGCTTGGAACGGCGGCACCGGGGTAAGTCCCGTGTTTCGGAGCCGGGGGATCGCCAAACGTTTGATGCGTGAAGCGGTCAGGGTGATGGAGGAGGAGGGGGCATGTACCTCCCTGCTCGAGGTCGTTCAAAAAAACAGAAACGCTGTCGCCGTATACGAAAGCGCCGGGTTTCGGATTGCGGACCGGATTATTGGGATGAAACGGGAGGGGGCGTTATCGCCGCAAACCTATTCCGGACCAGGCGAAAGAGAGGCTCGCGGCTATCGAATCGTACCGGCGGAGCCATGGCGGATCGCAAAGCTGCCCTTTTACCGCCAGGAGGCTGCATGGACGTGCCAATGGCACAATATGGCCGGCGATGATGGATATGTCCTATACGACCGGGAAGATTGCATCGCCGCCTACGCATTAGCTCGAAAAAAATACGACGACAGCGGAAAACCTGCTTCGATCACGTTGTTTCAATGCGAAGCGGACCCGAGGCGTGAAGACCGGAAGCACTTGATAGCCGCTGTATTGGAGACGGTGTTCGGCCCGCCGGATTGTGATTGGATTAGGCAGACCGAAAATTTGTCCACTGCCGACCCGACGGCGTTCGAATGGCTGGAGGCCGCTGGCTTTGAAACGGTATATACCCAGTTTTTAATGATCAGGGAACGCGTTTCTTGATTCCTTAGATTGCCGGTAGATTGTTTGCGAAGGAGGAGTTTCCTGACATTCTAGCAATGTTGTTCAAACCGATCTTCTTTTTTATAGAAAGGCGGGATATGATAAAAAAGCTCGGAGCTGTCCATACATACCCGGAATAAGGGTCGTTCTAGGCGTTATGCTATTGAAGATAGAGACATTTCTAGACCGATACGTTATAATTCTGCATACCTAAGTTTGGAACATGTAAATCCTAGTTCCCTAAGGCAGGAGGCAGAATGAGCTACCAACCTGTTACCCAGACGTTGGACCACGTTTCCTTTGCTTTGCGCGAATCCCATCCTCTCGACTGGCTTCGGGAGAAGGGGACCGTTTTCCGCGTCTTTGACCAGCAGGATTCCGGCAATCTATCCTTCGGGATAGAGAGCGGCGGGCGCAAGCAATTCGTCAAATATGCAGGCGCGCGGCCCATTCGGTACGAAGGCACTCCGGAAGAAGCGGTTGCCAGACTCCGGGAGGCTGCCGCCGTCTACGAACGGCTCGCCCATCCCGCTCTTGTCCGGCTTCTAGCCCACGGTGAGGCTGGCGAGGGATACGCCCTCCTCTTCGAGTGGGAGGACGGGGAGACTCTACATCATCAGGCCACCTATCCGTTGGGGACGGAGCCAGCCTCCCCCTATCTTCGATTCCGGCAGCTTCCGATCGGACGGAGGCGCAAAGCGATGGAGCAGATTCTCGCCTTTCACGAGTCGGTGGAGGATAGAGGATATACTGCGGTCGATTTTTATGACGGCAGCCTGCTGTACGACTTCGGCGCGCACAAGCTGACGGTCTGCGATATCGATCTTTACCGGCGATCGCCCTTTCGTAATCCAATGGGCCGGATGTGGGGGTCCTCGCGCTTCATGTCCCCTGAAGAATTCGAGCTGGGTGCCCCGATCGACGGGGTGACCAACGTCTACAATCTGGCGGCGATGGCGTTCTGGCTGCTCGGAGGCGGGAGAGACCGTTCGCCCGAGCGTTGGGAGGCGGGGGAGGCATTGTACGCCGTCTCCAGCCGAGGAGTGCAGCCCGCTCGGGAAGACCGATATCCGTCGGTCCGCTCCTTCCGTGAAGCCTGGGACGATGCCTCGAGCTGAAGGGTTTCCACGCCAGGGGAACGCCTTTGACGCCGAGAAGACGCAGCACTAATCATTTTCCATTTACCCATGTGCGCGAGCCGAATGGCTCGCTTCCGTTTTTTGGGGAATCCTGATTAACAAGCAAATTTTAGTTCGCATTTCATAGGATGGAGGCTTTACTCGTTTGTCTACTTACCCGTTTGCGTTCGACCCTTCCCGGCCTTTTCTTCAGCAGGCCAGCGACTGGATTGCCGACGTCTTCTATGACATTCTGCCTGAGGCGGGCTTTGAAATCCGGGATGAGCAAATCTACATGGCCTTTCAGCTCGAACGGGCCTACGCCGAGAAGACGACCATCTTCGCGGAAGCCGGCGTCGGCACCGGCAAAACGCTCGTCTATCTGCTGTACGCCGTCGCGTACGCCCGGTATACCCGCAAGCCGGCAATTATCGCCTGTGCGGACGAGTCGCTCATTGAGCAGCTGGTCAAGCCGGAAGGCGATATAGCCAAACTCGCCCGCCACCTGGATCTGACGATCGACGCCCGGCTCGGCAAATCGCCGGATCAATATTTGTGCCTGAACAAGCTGGAGCAGGCGGCCGGGGGCGAGGAGGGAGGCGGGTTATACCGGCTCGTCGAGGAGGGACTCCCCCCATTCGTGCGGCAGCCTGAGACGCTTCAGTCGTTCTATCCGTACGGCAATCGCAAAGACTATCCCGAGCTGACGGACCGACAGTGGGAGCGAATCGGCTGGGATCCGTTCCAGGACTGCCTCGTCTGCCCGCAGCGTCACCGGTGCGGACAGACGCTGTCCCGGGAGCATTACCGCCGGGCGGCGGATCTCATTATCTGCTCCCACGACTTTTATATGGAACATGTATGGACCTATGAGGCGAGGAAACGGGAGGGCCAGCTTCCTTATCTGCCCGAGCATAGCTCGGTCGTCTTCGACGAAGGCCATCTGCTGGAGACGGCGGCGCAGAATGCGTTGACGTACAAGTGGAAGCACACGCTCTTCGAGTCGATCGTCACCCGTCTTCTGCAGGGCGAAATCCGAGAATCGCTGGCTTATACGATTGAAGGGGCGATCAGCCAAAGCGAAACAGTCTTCCACCTGCTGAAGCGGATCAGCCGCAGCGTGGAGGGATCGGAGCGGCGGGAATTCGCATTGACGGAGGAACTGCTCGGGGAGCTTGCTCGGTTCCGTGCCATTCTGGACAAGCTGGAGGAAGAGCTGGTCTACGAGAGCGGGTTATTCTCGCTGGAAGGCTATCAGCTTCGCATTGTGGAAGAGCATCTGGAGATGATCGGCCGCGCGCTTCGTCTGTTCGAGCAGCCGGGACGAGTGATCGCGTGGGTGACGGAGGAGCCGGACGGCCTGACGCTCGTCATCATGCCGAGACTCGTCAAGGAAGTGCTGCGGGAGCAGGTGTTTGCTAAACCGATGCCGATCGTCTTCTCCTCCGCCACGCTTTCGGTGGACCTTTCGTTCGCTTATCTCGCGCAGGCTTTGGGAGTGGACCGGTATCTGTCCTTCTCCGTACCGTCGCCTTATGCTTACGAGGAGCAGATGACGATCCGCCTGTTCCCCGAAAAAGAACCGGACGCCAAGCTCGAGCAGGCGCTTGCTTCCCTGCGCCAGTCGGGAGGGAGAGCGCTGCTGCTCTTTCCGTCTCCCGGGGAGCTCGAGTCGTTCCGGGGAATGGTATCCGCACGCCCGGAAGCTGCGGCATACCGGTTCCTGTTTGAGGGAGACGCCGAGATCAGCCATCTGATCGCCGCCTTCCAGAACGACGAGACGAGCTGCCTCTGCGCCGTCACGCTGTGGGAAGGATTGGATATCCCGGGGCCGTCGCTATCGAACGTCATCGTCTGGTCGCTGCCGTTCCCGCCGAACGATCCGGTGTTCGCTGCCATGCGCCGCGACGCGCAGGATCCGTTCCGGGACGTCGACCTGCCGTATATGCTGCTGAGGCTGCGGCAGGGCATCGGCCGGCTCATCCGGTCGCGCGAGGACCGGGGAACGGCCGTTATCTTAGGAGAACAATTGGCGGACAGCCGGGTCCGCGAGCGCGTACTCGCCCTGCTGCCCGTCCCGATCGAGGAGGAACCTGTATGCTGACCATTACCGCTTTTACAGTCGAACGGATCCGCGATCCGTTCGGCATTCTGACCGGAAGCCGCTACGAATTCCGTATAGAGCTCGACGTGCCGGAGGACGACGAGCTCTATACGGAGAACGGGCTGCTCGCCCGCGTTGTTTACGCAGTGGAGGAAGACCGCTCCCGGATCGTCAAGTACGAGCTGCTGGAACAAAGCACGGAGCGCTACCTTGCCTTCGACCTCGAGGACGAAGAGCTGGCCGAGATCGAAACGTTCTGCCGGGAGCATCTGGCGGATGCTGAACAATCCTGATCCGTCCGGCAAGGTCGCAGCTGCCGAGACCGGCCGCCTACATGATCATCCGCAAAAGGGTTCGCCCCGACTGTTCCCGGCAGCAGCCTTTCGTCCATGACGAAAGGCTGTTTTTTTGGGCTTGCTACCCTCTCATGTGAGACCGGGACGCGGAATGGCCAGGCTTTACGTTTGCTCCTGGTTGTTTTAGGATGGGGGAGTACGAACCAATCTCTAGGAGGGAACCGGATGAACAAAGCGGAACAGCAACAACAAGTTCGGCTCGCGGTCATTGGTCTTGGCGGAAGAGGCCGCAGCCTGCTGGGCAATTTGCTCGAGATGGAGGACGTTCAGATCGCGGCGGTCTGCGATCTGTATGAAGATCGGCGTCAGCTGGGCTCCGATCAAGTGGAGGCGTCAGTGGGGCGCAAGCCTGCGGTTTATGCGGATTATAAGGAGCTGCTGGCGCGCGAGCAGCTGGACGGCGTCGTGATCGCCTCCTCGTGGAGCAGCCACTCGGAGATCGCGCTGGCGTCTATGAAGGCCGGCATCTATACCGCCGTCGAAGCGGGCGGTGCTGCCTCTGTCGAAGAATGCTGGGAGCTGGTGCGGACGTCGGAGGAGACCGGCATGCCGTGCATGATGCTTGAGAACTGCTGTTACGGCCGCGAGGAAATGGCCCTTTTACATATGATCCGGCAAGGTCTGTTCGGAGAGCTCATCCACTGCCAGGGCGGCTACGAGCACGATCTGCGCGAGGAGGTGGCGATGGGGCTCGACAAACGCCACTACCGGGTACACCATTATCTGCATCGGGACGGTGAGATCTATCCGACTCACGGCATCGGGCCGATCGCCAAATATTTGAACATCAACCGGGGCAACCGGTTCGTCGCACTCACCTCGATGTCCTCCAAAGCGCGGGGACTGAAGGAATGGATTGCCGCCAACCTGGATGCGAGCCACCCGCTGGCGGACAAGGAGTTTGCCCAGGGCGATATCGTGACGACGATGCTCAAGACGTCCAAAGGCGAAACCGTCCTCCTCGTCCATGATACGACTCTCCCGAGGCCTTATTCGAGAAACGGGCGCGTACAGGGGACCAAAGGCATCTGGCTGGAGGACAACAAGTCCATCCACCTGATGGGCCAAAGCCCGGAGCATCAATGGGAATCGTTCGACGGCTACCTCACCAAGCACGAGCATCCGCTCTGGGAGGAATATATCCGGCTCGGCGTGCGCGGCGGACACGGCGGCATGGATTATCTCGTGCTCCGCGCCTTCGTAGAGAGCGTGGCGGCGCAGACGACTCCGCCGATCGACGTCTATGACACTGCCGTCTGGATGGCGGTGACCGCGCTGTCCGAGCAGTCGATCGCCCAGGGCAGCCAGCCGGTGGCGTTCCCCGACTTCACGAACGGGAAGTGGACGCATCGCGAGCAGGCGCCGGCAGGCAAATACTCACTGGAAACGGTCGATCCTTCCCTGTTCTGATACGGAGGTTCACGAAACCGCTTCCTTCCTGCATATGAGGAAGGAAGTGGTTTCCGGGAGAGATGTCGTGAAATACGCGACTATGACCAGTTCTCGCAGATGGTGAAGTCTAACGCCGAGACGAGACGGCATGATCCACTGCTTCCATTTAAAGACAATCTGCCGACACAGGTCCTTCTTGAGAGAAGGGCTTGTTTGTGCGTAAGATGGAGGCAGGAGGTGACAAGCGTCAGTTGCATGAGAAGTGAAGAAAGACCTTGCAGCGAGAATCCGCATCCGTTGTACAAAACGGAAAGAGGTGGAGTCGTGAGCAAAAGATGGACGTGGTTGGCCTTGGGAGCAATGCTCTTGGGTATCGTAGGGGCACTGGTACATCCCTCCCAGGCAAAGGCGGTCCCGACCGCATTGCCGGTCGAGAATCCAGGCTTCGAATCATCGGCCCCGGGAAAACCGATTTCTGGGTGGACCCAGACCTACGGGAAGGGCAAAATCATGGTGACCAACGAACGAAGCAGCACGGGGGAACAATCTCTTGTTATTCATGACAACGACAGCGGGAACTACGGCGTACAAAGCGATTTCCTTCCGGCCGTGCCGAATACGCAGTACGAAGCGTCGGTGTCGGTCTATGTGCTGAAGGGCGCGGCCAGCTTGTACTTGCAATTTCATGATGCCAATAAGACCCGTATCGGGTACAAATCGGTGTCGGAGTCAGGGCTGAATGATTGGAAGACGTTATCCACATCATTGAAAGCGCCTTCAGGAACGGAATATGTGTCCGTGCTGCTGTACTCGGCATCTACCACCATTACGGACGCTTATTTCGACGATGTTCTGCTGTGGGCGGACCAAGCCGAGGTTCCGGGAACGAACGATCCCCAGGTCGTGCGCATCGGTACTGCAATCAACTCGGTCACGATTCCTCATGCCGGGTACGGCTTGGGTCCGCAGGGCGAACCGTATATTTATACGACCGCGAACGGGGCGCCAGCGGTCTTCTCCGTAGTTCGGGCGGATACCGGGGAAAGAGTGGCCTCCTTCCCGCTGGATCAAGCCGGCTATTCCTGGGGGACGGTCGTTGCCCCGAATGGCGACGTCTACATCGGCACGCAGCGCAACGGGTACTTGTACCGCTACCGGCCCGCCGCGAACCGCATGGAGAACGTTGGCCGCCCCATTGCCGGAGAGACGCATCTGTGGCGGGTGACGGCCGACGAACAGGGCAATATCTACGGGGGGACATACCCGAACGGCAAGGTGTTCAAGTATAATCCGGCTGCCGGCACTTTTACCGATTATGGCCAGCTGGCGCCCGAGGAGAAATACGTCCGCAGCATAGCATACGGCAGCGGTAAGGTGTATGCAGGAACCGGGGTGGAGCGGGCGCAGCTGTTCGAGATAGAACCGGCCACTGGAACCAAGAAGCCGATCCCGCTGCCGGAAGCGTATGCGCATGCCAAAGAGGTGTACGACCTCACTTTTACATCGGAGCTCCTGTTCGCCCGCATGACGGCGACCGATGCGACCAGCGAGCGGAACAACGTCACGCTGATCTATGATACGGTCTCTCAAGCCTGGATCGGCGAGCTGCCGAACACAATCGGGCTGGACGTGTCGCCAGTGGGGCCGGACGGCAGCATTTATTTCGTGCAGAACGGGTATTTGACCGCGTATAACACAGTTACCCGAACGGTCGTGCCGACTTCCTTGCCCACGGGCGGTTCTGCGAGCCGGGGCTTTGGTTGGCTCCCCTTGAACACGGCGGATATGCCGGGGCTGTCGCTGGTGACGATCACCTCCCGCGGGGGCATTCTCGCTTACAATCCGGCAACCGGAAAAGGAAAAGCCTACAGCGGCGATCCGCTTGGCTCGACCAACACGCTTCGCTCGGTTGCGACGGGGCCGGATGGTAACATTTACGTGGGCGGGTACTTGTCTCCTTCGTCCATGACGCGCTTCAATCTCGATACTTTCCAGATGGAGTCCCTGCAAGGAATGTCGCAGGTCGAGGGAATGGGGGTCTTCGCGAACAAGCTGTATATGGGGGTGTATCCGGGAGCCCTTGTCTACGAATACGATCCCGGCCAGCCTTGGGACAGCCTGAAGCTCACGAATCCGGTCGAACTGGAACTGAATCTGGCCGCCTACCAGCAGGATCGGCCGTTTGCTTTCGCTGATGCCGGCAGTAAACTCGCCATCGGCACCGTCCCGGTCGCCGGGAAGCTCGGTGGCGCTCTGGCGATGTACGATCCGGCTGCGAAAACCTCCGAGGTGTTCTATCCGATCGTAGAGAATGAAAGTCCCATGGCCTTGGCGTACAAGGACGGCTTGCTCTATGGGGGAACGACGGTATGGGGTGGGATTGCCGCGGATCCAGTAGAGCAGGACGGCACCTTGTTCATATGGGATACAGTGACGAAACGCAAAGTATTCGAGATGAATCCCATTCCGGGCGAGCGGGCGATCACGGCGCTTGCTTTTGACTCGTCCGGCATGCTGTGGGGGCTGACGAACGGAACGCTGTTCCAGTTCAATCCGGAGACGCGCCAGGTGGTGCGGACCAAAGTCTTGTATCCTTACGCCTGGAAGGATATTGTACTGGCCGGCGGGTACCTGAACTTCCATGAAGGCATGCTCTATGGGGAGGCGGCAGGATATATTTTCCGCTTGAACCCGGTTACGTGGGAGCATACGACGCTGACGAGTGGGAATTATTTTGCGCAGGATCCTTACGGGCGCATTTTTACAACAAAGAATAGCACGGAGCTGTACATGGTGGATGTGATTCCGCCGGAGTTTGGCGATGGAGCGGTTTTACAATCTGTCTGGAATGAGGACGGCAGCCTCCGGCTGGAATGGCCGGTTAACGCCGATATGAAAAGCTTCCGGATAATGCGGGACGGCGTGGATGTGACGTCCAGCGGACAATGGACTCGTCCGGCGGCGAATGGCCGTGCGTCCTTCACGCTAAGTGAGGCTGCGGCTCTTCCGGGCGCGTATGCCGTCACAGCCATTGATTATGCAGGGAACACAAGTGTACAGCCTCTATCCGCGGACGTGTTCGAGAGACTGGCTTGGTCTACACCAGCCGGTCTGCCATCCGCGCTGGAAGGGGAGCCGTACCGCGCGGCGTTATCCACTGCAGGCGGCCAAGGCCCCTACACCTATGATTGGGTCGGAGGCACCTTGCCCAAAGGGCTTACTGTCGATGCATCCACCGGCATCCTCTCGGGCACGCCTGAAACGCCAGGTATTTACAGCTTCATCTTGGCGGTCAAGTCCAAGGACGGGCAGCAGACTCCGCAGGAGTTCCAGTTGACGGTCGAACGGGCCGGCAGCTCGGCCCTGGCCTCGCTAACCTCCAATACCGGGGAATGGGCGCCTTCGTTCCAGCCATCCATCCATCCCTACACGATCAACATCTGGCCCTCGGTCAAGGAAATCCGGCTCCTTCCGGTCACGGAGGATCCGGATGCCAAGCTGACGGTTAGCGGGGTGACTTATACTTCCGGGCAGCCGATTCTGATGGACGTGAAGAACGGCACCGGCTCCTTGACGATTGAGGTTACGGCGCCGCGAGGCTCCCGGACAACGGTCTATCACATTACGGTCAATGCCTGCAAAGGGCCTAAGGAAGGGTGCGGACCACCGCCGGGGCATGCCGAGAAAGCCGAGGGACCGCCTCCGGGGATCAAGCCTGATTAACAGCACGTAGGATGCCGGACGGACTGCCCGGCCAAGTGAGAAGAGCGATCTGCCGCACAATCGCCGGGTCGTCCTCTTGCAGCCCGTTTCGGAGCCAATCCCGAAACACGCTCAGGATGCCGCCCATCGTCCAATGCGAGTAGAGCCTGAGATCAAGCTCGCTCGGCTCAAGCGAAGAATCGAGAAGGGCGCGGTGCAGCGCCCCGCTCAATCGCTCCTGCATGCGGGCGGCAAGGTCCGCGGCATCGTCGGTCAGCAGCACAACCTGGTAGAATAGTGCATTCTCCCTTACATGCCGGACGGTCATCGCGATCTGCCTAATCTGGACGGCTTGGGGCGTCTCCGAGGCGGCCGGCTCCAGCTGGAAAAACGCTTCGTATTCCTTCAGCTTTTCCTCAACCAGCTCGAGGAGCAGTGCTTCCTTGTCGTTGTAATGGGTATAAAACGTCACGCGGTTGATACCGGCACGGCCGGCGAGGTCCTTGATCGTGATCCGATCGAAGCAGGTCTCCAGCATGAGGGAAAGGAGAGCCTGCTTGAGAAGCGACCGGGTCCTAACGACCCGGATATCGGGATAGGGCATGCGGTTCCTCCATTCTATAAGCGCTTACAAAAAATAAATTGACAGAATCGCGAAAGATGTCGTTTAAGCGGACTGCTGATTTTCATCCGTCTCTTCCGTTTGCTATGATTTTATCTAACTGCCTGCCCGTGTACAAGCAATATCGGCAGGATAATCATAGGAGAGGATGTTGCTTATGAAGCTTCAAGGACGAACAGCCGTCATTACGGGAGCGGCATCGGGAATGGGCAAAGAGATGGCATTGCTGTTCGCAAAGGAAGGCGCCAGCGTAGTCGTGGCGGATCTCAAGCAGGAGGCGGTGGATGCCGTCGCAAAAGCGATCCAGGAGGGAGGCGGCCGGGCAGTCGGCGTTGTCGCCAATGTGACCAAGGAGGAAGACGTCGCGGGCATGCTGGACAAAGCGATCGAGCAATTCGGCACCCTCGACATTCTGGTGAACAACGCCGGCATCATGGACAACTTCACCGCGGCGGGCAATGTGTCCGACGAGCTGTGGCAGCGTGTGCTGGACATTAATCTCACCGGTCCGATGCGCGCGATCCGCCGGGCGCTGCCGATTATGCAGAAGCAGGGGAAGGGCGTTATTGTGAACACAGCCTCCATCGGAGGATTGTTCGGTTCGCGTGCGGGTGCCGCGTATACCGCATCCAAGCATGGTCTTATCGGACTGACCAAGAATGTCGCCTTCCAGTATGCCAAGGAAGGCATCCGCTGCAACGCGATCGCTCCTGGCGGCGTCGAGACCAATATCGGAACCACCATCAATAATCCCGACCCGTTCGGCATGCAGGCGACGATGGCGGGAATGGAGCTGAATCGGACGGAGAGCGCCAAGCCGGAACAGATCGCAACGGTCGCGCTGTTCCTGGCTTCGGACGACTCTAGCTTTATGAACGGTTCGATCGTGACGGCGGACGGCGGATTGACTGCTTACTAGCGTTTCGCCGCTTCTCGTTCGTCTGGTCTGCAATCTTTTACAAGAGGCAGCCTCCGGATTCGTCCGGAGGCTGCTTTCGTTTGCCTGACGGTCGAATAGCCTATGCTGGCCACTGGCTATAGAAGTGCTCCTTCCAGGAGCAGGACCCCGTTCAGCGCTCGCCTGCGCCGGAATGGGGAGATGGGCAAGCAAAAAGCGGCGCCGGAAGGACGCCGCAGAACGTTCGGAGACATAAGTTAAGCAGGGGGCTAGTTCCACAGCCCTTATAATAATAGTTTACTTGACGCCGAAGGATAAGTCTATCTTTTTTGGAAAGTTTCCCCTATTGTAGGAAGACCCGGCCGGGGAGACGTGCACAAAAGGAGAGTGAAGAAATGGCGGAGTATGAATGGGACGGCAGGATCGAGTATTTGAGAAGAACGCGGGATACGATGTACAACGACGATTATTTGGCCTTTCTTGTGGAGAAGGTGTGGAGGATCGAACGCCCGGTACGCATGATCGATTACGGCTGCGGCTACGGCTATCTCGGCTGGAAGCTGCTGCCGCTGCTGCCCGAGGGCTCCACCTATACGGGAGTGGATAAGGGCCCGAAGCTCCTGTCCGCTGCCCGCGAGCTGTTCGCAGGAACGTCCTATGACGTGCAATGGATCGAGGGAGATCTCGAGACGCTGGCGATGGAGCGGCGCTACGACCTGGCGGTCAGCCATACTTTTCTCATGCATATGAAGCAGCCAAAGGAAGTGCTGCTGAGGATGATCGACAGCGTAAGCAGCGGGGGGCTGGTCGCCTGCTTCGAAGCGAACTGGATCGCGAACAGCGCCAATTTCTATGCGGACGGCATCGAGCAGTCGGAGTTGATTCCGCTCGGTTTTCTGCAGCGTCTTTTCGAAGGGGACACAAGAAGGGACGGCAAAGACGGCAACATTGGGATCAAGCTGCCGGTCTATTTCCGCCAGCTGGGGCTGAAGGACGTGCAGTGCCGGATGAGCGACAAGGTGAATCTGCTGGACCCAAACGGAGAGGCGGGAGAGAGAGAACGGCTGCTGGCCGGTCTGCGGCCGGGCGTTCCAGGCGATCGGGGAGCCTTCGTCCAGGGCCTCCTCGCGCGGGGCGCGACGGCAGAAGAAGCGGAGCGGCAGTACGACAGCGAAGTCCGGTATGCTCAAGCGTTCGACGGACTGACCTTCCTCGTCAATGCGCCCAGCATGAAGATCACGTTCGGAACGGTTGAGCGGGACGGCTGACGAAGCCGCAGGCGATCGGGTTCGCCGGAGGGCGGAGCAAGAGAGAGGGCCATTCGCCTCTCTGGCAGACGACGGGCGATGTGGTAAACTTAGGGAAAACGAACGATGGTGGGAGAACGGATGAAGAAACGGGTTACGATTCACGATATTGCGAAGCTGGCGGGCGTCTCGTCCGCCACCGTCTCGCGCGTCCTGAGCAACAGCGGCTATCCGGTGAGCGACAAGGTGCGTTGCCGAATTCAAGAGCTGGCGGACGAGCTGCACTACATTCCGAACCAGATCGGCAAGCAGCTGAAGACGGATATCAACCGGACGATCGGCGTCATCATTCCCTCGATCAGCAATCCGTTCTATGCGGCGGCTACGCTCGGTATCGAGGAGACGGCCCGGAAGAACGGGTATCAGGTGTTTCTGTGCAACTCCCGGCAGGATGGCCGTCTGGAGGAAGCCTACCTGCAGACTCTCTTCGAAAAACAGGTGAAGGGCGTCATCCTCTCGTCTATCTCCGGCAGCCGGGATCCGATCGAGCGGCTGATTCGCCTAGGCCTGCAGCTTGTCGCCATCGATCAGCCGCTGGACGTGACAGAGGCGGTCCAGATCGGCTTCGATTATCGGCAGGGAGGGCGTATGGCGGCGCTGCACTTGATCGGGCAGGGGCATCGCGCGATCAGCTATGTAACCGCTTCGCTCGACAGGCCGAGCCGCAGGCAAATCTACGAAGGCTTCACGGAGGCGCTTCATGAGGCAGGCTTATCGCTGCCGGAAGGGTATTTGCAGATCACGGAGGAGTCGGTGCTGCGCGAGTCGGCCGAAGGAAGCTTCGAATGCGAGAACGGTCGGGCGCTGGCACGCAAGCTGCTGGCGCTGCCGGCGAGACCGACGGCGATCTTCGCCTGCAACGATATGACCGCCTTTGGCGTCCTCCAGCAATGCGCGGCCGAAGGAGTGTCCGTGCCGGACGATGTTTCGGTGATGGGCTTCGACGACATCCTTTTCAGCTCTATGGTCAGTCCGGGGCTCACTACGATCAAGCAGCCGGATTACGAGATGGGTAGGCTCGCTTGCGAGGTGCTGCTCGCCCGGCTAGACGAGAGCGGCCTAGAGGAGAAGCAGGAAGAGGCGGGGCAGAAGCTGCTGAAGCCGAGGCTGATCGAGCGCGCCTCCGTCAAGAGACTGGACTAGCGGCGGCGCGGAACAGCCCCGAATGGAAAAAAGAGGGTGTTCCTCCGGCGCCCGTTGTGATAAACTACCCGTATAGTAATCGATTACTATTATCCAGCTTTTCTTCTGTATGCATCCTCCCGGAGGTGGAATCGCATGAAAAGGTATGTGCTGGTCGGAGCCGGCGCGAGAGCCCGCGGCATGTTCGCGAGGCCGTTCGCCGAGGAACTGACCGGCCGGGTTCAGCTCGTGGGCGTCTATGACGCCAATCGGATCCGTTCCCGTCTGCTGAACGACGATTACGGTCCGTTCCCTGTCTATGAGGGGTTCGGGCAAATGCTGCAGCAGGCCGCTCCCGATGCGGTGATCGTCGCCTCCTCGGACGATACGCATCACGACTTCATCGTGCAGGCGTTGGAGGCGGGCTGTGACGTCGTCTCGGAGAAGCCGATGACAATTGACAGCGACAAGTGCAAGGCGATCCGGGAGGCGGAGGCGCGAACCGGACGCCGGGTGACGGTGACCTTCAATCTCCGGTTCGTTCCGTATCTGGCGAGAGTACGGCAATTGCTCATGGAGAACGTGATCGGCCAGGTACAGCACGTCTCGCTCGACTGGCGCCTCGACCGCCGGCACGGCGCAGATTACTTTCGCCGCTGGCATGCCCGAATGGAACGGAGCGGAGGGCTGCTCGTCCACAAGGCGACGCATCACTTCGATCTGATCAACTGGTGGCTGGACAGCCGTCCCGAGACCGTGCAGGCGTTCGGCAGGCTGGCGTTTTACGGGCCGAACCGGGAAGTGAGAGAGGAGCGCTGTCTGACCTGCTCCCACCGGACGTCATGCGAGCTGTACTACGACCTGCACGGGGACGCCGATAACCGGAGGCTCTACCTGGAGGCCGAGCGGGAGGACGGCTACATCCGAGACCGCTGCGTGTTCGGAGAGCATATCGATATTTATGATACGATGACCGTCCATGTCCGTTACGACAATGGAACGCTGCTCGACTACTCACTGGTCGCCTACAGTCCGGACGAAGGGTGGAAAGCGACCCTGACCGGCACGCATGGCCGGATGGAGATCGGGGAGGTCTACAGCGGACCACTCGCGCAATCGGACGTCCAGAACATCCTCATTACGCTGACGTCGGGCGAGCAAATCGTCCACCGCGTTCCTTCCGTTCGCCATGGACACGGAGGCGGAGACGAACGGCTGCGCCGCATGATCTTCTTAGGGGATTTGCCCGATCCGCTCGGCCAGCAGGCAGGGAGCGAGGCGGGAGCCTACTCGCTGCTGATCGGAGCCGCTGCCAATCTGTCGATCGCTGGCGGCGGACCCGTTTCGATATCCGACTTGCTGTAACGTCCTGACTTTCTAGACCAATCTCCAAAGGAGGGATCCTATGCATTTGACCATTCACGACAACGCCGAAAAGCTGGGAGAGGCGGCCGCCGCCAAGGCGGCAGAGGTGCTGGACGCCCGCATCCGCGAGCAGGGAAAAGCCCGCCTCGTGCTGTCAACCGGAGCTTCTCAGTTTTCGTTCCTGCGAGCGCTTGCGCAGGAGAGGGTGGATTGGAGCCGGGTCGAGATGTTTCACCTCGACGAATATGTCGGCCTGCCCGAGTCTCATCCCGCCAGCTTTCGGAAGTATTTGAAAGAACGGTTCCTGTCGTTCGCGCCCGTCGCGAAGGCTCACCTCGTTGACGGGGAAGGGGAGCTCGACTCTGTCCTGGCCAGCCTATCCGCAGCGATCCGGGAAGCGCCAATTGATCTCGCCTTGATCGGGATCGGCGAAAACGCCCATATCGCCTTCAACGACCCGCCGGCCGATTTCGACGCAGAAGAGCCGTACAAGGTTGTCGAGCTGGACGACGCATGCAAGGCGCAGCAGGTCCGAGAGGGCTGGTTCCCCTCGGCCGGCGAGGTGCCGAGACAGGCGATCACCATGACCGTGCCGCAGATTATGGCTTGCCGGACGATTCTCTCATGCGTCCCGTACCGGGTCAAGGCCGAGGCGATCCGCCGGACGCTCGAAGAGGAGGTAACGCCTCTCGTCCCGGCGTCTATCCTGAAGCGGCACGGCGACTGGTGGCTGTACCTCGACCGGGAATCGGCCTCGGCGCTGCCCGATGCGGGGAAGGAGCAGCAGGAGCGGACATAGAGTAGAAGCAAGCCGACGGCCGGCAATGCCACGATTCCGTACGTAAGCGATGTTCGACCGTCTCGCCAATTCGCTATCCTAACAAACACCCCCAGCCAGAAGCCCGGCTGCCTCTGCTTGCAGAGACTTATTCGGGCCCTTCAACGGCTGGGGGTGTTTGTGCTGGCCGGTTATACGGCCGGTCTCCTCAGGCTCCGGCACTACCGGCTCCTGACGTATTCGGTTTCGGCTTGGGCATCTTCTTGCCGTTCTTCTGCGGCAGATTCTTCTCCCTGCCAGAGCAGCCGCATCTCGGGGCTGGTCGCGAGCAGCTCGCTCAGCGTGCCCTCCGCTTCGAGGCGCCCGTCCTTCAGCACGAGGATATGGTCGGCACGGGCAAGAGCGGCGCGCCTGTGCGACACGGCGATGCACGTCACGTCCCGTTCCTTGAACAGACGCTCCCAGAGCACCTTCTCGGTCTCAACGTCGAGCGCGCTCGACAGATCGTCGAACAGCAGCAGATCCGCCTGTGTCATCATCATACGGGCCGTGGCCGCCCGCTGGATCTGGCCACCGGACAGCATGACGCCTCTAGGCCCGACATACGTATCGAGTCCATGTTCGAGCTCTCGAAGATCCTGCTCCATGACGGAGAGGCGGATAGCCCTATCCATCGAATCGCCGGAATCTTCCCGGCCGAGCAGAATGTTCTCCCGCAGCGGATCGCTGAACAGCCGGGGAACCTGGGGCGTGTAGGCTGCCCGCGGCGGGATAAGGAAGGAAGCGGGTGCAATCGCGCGTCCGTTCCATTGCACCGTTCCTTGCTGCGCGGACAGCAGGCCGAGCAGCGTCCGGACGAGAGTCGATTTGCCGGAGCCGATCCGGCCGGTAATGACGAGGAACTTGCCTCTCTCCAGCCGGAAGTCAATGCTGCGGATGCCATTCTCCGTTCCAGGATAGCAATAGGTTAGGTTCTTCGCTTCAAGCGACACAAGACGGTCCGCGGGATTCTCGGATTCTTCCGTTACGGCGGGCGGATCGCTGTACAGATAGAGCGGTATATGCTCAATCACGCGGTGGGCTTCGCCGGGACGGAACAGCACGCTCATCCGGTCGAGCGACACCTTCAGCCGTTTATGCTGGAACACCATGTACCCGAAGGAGGAGATGCTGAAGGCAAAGGTGGACAGGTACGAGGTGAACAGGGCGAAATCCCCGACAGTGAAGCGTCCCGCCTGCATCTCGGATGCGCACATAAGGAGGATGATGCCCGTGCTGATGTTCAGGACATGGTGGTTGAGCGATTTCATCCATTGGCGGAACAGATTGTCCTTGAGTGCTGCCAGCCGGCGAGCGTCGTTCAGCCGAACGAACCGGTTCAGGACGTGCTTCTCCGCCTGGCCGAGCTTCACTGCCTGGACGGCTCCGAACGTCTCGGCGATAAAGCCGGTGATCCGGCCGGTCGCTTCCCGGTTTAACTGGCTGTAGCGCCTCGCCCGATTGCCGGACAAGCTGTTCATGACGGTGACCACAACGAGCGGCAGGATCGCCACGAGGGTGATTTGCCAGTTAATCCGCGCCATAATGACGAGGGAGACGATCGTGAAGGCAAACCGGCCCCAAAAATCCACCCACGACTCAATGTATTCGACCGATTCGTTCACATCGTCCCGGAATCTGCTCATCGCCTCGCCCGGCGAGGCGGGTAGATTGCGGCCGGGCCAGCGCATAATGCCGGCCAGAATATTCGTGCGCAGTACGGCCAGCAGATGGTAATAGTACGTGATCCAACGATGGAAGGCGACGAAGAAGACGCCCACCCGCGTCACCCGGACGAGGGCGACCGCGATGAGGGGGACGGCGAGCCACACAAAATTGTGAGAGCCCGACGTCGTCCGGTCAAAGAACCACTGCATCCCAAGACCCATTAAGAGTGGAATGGAGTGAAAGACGCCCCACAGCAGGCCGTTGACGAGAAACAGCGAAGGCCGGAACTGCAGCAGGCGCCATACAAAACGGATTACGGTCACGCCAATTCCTCCTCTCGTCCGGTTCTCAGCAGCTTGCCGTAATGAGAATCGGGGTCGTTCGCGAGTTTCTCTCTCGGTCCGCATTCGAGAATCCGGCCGCCGCCCAGCACCAGAATGCGGTCCACCTTTTCGAGCGTCGACAGCCGGTGGGCGATGACGATACCCGTGCATTGGGCGAGCAGCTGATCCACCGCGACCTGGAGGGCGGCTTCGGTCGCCGCGTCGAGCCGCGAGGACGGCTCATCCAGGATGACCAGACTCGGCTGTGTCAGGAAGACGCGCGTCAAGGCGAACAGCTGCGCCTCTCCGGCGGACAGCGACGAACCGCCGGCCGACAGATGGCTGTCAAGGCCGTTCGGCATCGCGTCGATCCACTGCCGGAGACCGAGCCTCTCGGTCGTCTCCAAAATGCGCTCATCTGAGACGTCCGGGTTGAACAGCGTAAGATTGTCGCGCAGGGAGCCGTCGAACAGCTGCACGTCCTGGGTTACCATGCCGACGCGCCGGTACAGCGCCTCGAGGCGGAGCGTTCGGATGTCGACGCCGCCGACCCGGATGGTGCCGCTGTCCAGATTGTAGAGCCTGAGCAGCAGCCGGCTGATGCTGGACTTGCCGCTCCCGGTCCGTCCGACGATCCCGAGCCGCTCGCCGGGCCTTAGCGAGAACGTAATGTCGTGCAGCACCGGTTTGCCGGGGTTGTAGCTGAAGCGCACCTCATCGAAGTCCAGAGAGAGCGGACCGTCCGGCAAGGTGTCGCCAGTGCCCTCCAGAATCTCGGTGCGCGTGGCCAGCAGCTCGCCGGACCGCTGCAGACCCGATTTGGCACGTTGGAATTCCTGCATCTGGTTGCCGAGCTGCTCGATCGGATCGTTCAGCATCTGGGTATATTGATAGATGAGATAGAGCATGCCGAGCGACACAGTGCCGTCCAGATATTCGCGGACACCCATCAGCAGGACGGCGGTAACCGCGACGGCGAACAGGACGACCGTCGTGTTCCACGGAATAACCCGCAGCAGCCAGGCCTTCAGTCCGGTCTGGAACACCCGGCGCATCGCCCGGTGAAACCGGTTCATGATGTACGGCACGCTGCCGCTCGTCTGGACGTCCTCGATGCCGGCGATCCGTTCTTCGACGAACCCGAGCAGCCGGGCGCTCGCCTCCCGCTCTTCCTTGGTCGCGCGTACGCCCAGGTTGCGGATGACGACCATCGCGGCGATGGCCAGGCAGGTAAAGACGGTCATGACTAGCGCGATCGGCACGTTGACCGTGAACATGAAGCCGAGGATGCCTGCCAACAGGACGAAGCTGCCCACGATTTGGACAATGAACATGGCGAAGAAGTTGGACATGTTGGTGACGTCTCCGTCCACTCGCTCGATCATCTCGCCGGGGGTCTTCTTGTTGTGGAACCGCATGTCGAGCCGCAGCAGATGCTTCAGCAGGTCGCCGCGCAGCCGGTTCGTCGCCCGCCATGAGACGTCATTGCCGAGGTAGCTGACGCCTATGGTTAGAAACTGGTTGCTGACCGCGACAACGAGGTACACGCCTGCCAGCCCGAGCAGCTTGGCCGCGACGCCCTCCGTGGCGGCGGTGTCGATAAACCGCTGTATGATTTGCGGATTGACGAGCTGCAGCAGAGTGGTGAGGAGGAGAAGCAGCAGGAGGATGAGCATCCGTCCTTTGACCGGGCGAAGGTAGCGAAGCAGCCAGGTCATCGAGATTTGATTGTTGTTGTTCATGCAGATGACCTCCTATAGATAAATGCTGGCACTGATCCTGACTCACCGTGAAGGGAGAGCCGTTTTTTGGAAATAAGTTTCATCTTACACGATACAAATCCAGTTGCAAGGGATAGAATGGATATAACAAACTAGGAGGACCGGGAAGCCGATGGCCGCCCGAGCGAGTCCTTCCTGAGGAGGCTGCGCCATGCGCCACATTACGAATACGTTCGTGCTGGTCGCCCCGGATTGTCCGGTGGAAACCAGCGAAATTCCAAAAGCAAAGCCGGATGCACGGCCATCTATACCGCGGCTGCAGTACGAGCTGCTGACCGAATCTCCCTATCGTTATACGCTCGACGACCTGATCTACGAGGTTCATATCCGGCACAAGGAGATTCCCTCCGAGGAGCTGGAGAGGCGGGGCGGCGGCGTCCGCGACGAGCTGCTGAGCAAGAGCCATCCGTGTATGCGCGCCTCCATGCTGGCCAAGAAATACGGGTGGGGCGTGCACTATAATGAAGAAGGAAAGCTGGCGCTCTATCCGGTCGAATCGGAGGAATATGCCCAATTCGCTCAGGGGAAGGCGGGGGAGATAGAGCTTGAGGTGGTCCGAGGCATGCGCAGCAAGCGGGAGTAGGCCGGCTATCGACCGCTGCTGGCCGATCGATCCGCAAACGGCAAGGAAGCATAAGGGCAACCTTAGGCTTCCTTTTTTTCCTATCTATAGCGGAACGACGTCGCCGGGCCTGCCTACTTGGCAAGGAGTGGCCGGACGCTATTCGTTCCGAACCGCCGGGTTGGCCTCCACAAGCGCTTCAGCCAGCTCCCAAAGCTTCGGCAGAAACCGCAAATTGTCCTCCCTGCGTCCGGCCAGGCTATCTATCGTAAGAACGCCCAGGTCGTCAAGCAAAGCCTCGAACGCGGGAAGGAGTTCTATGCCTGTCTCTGGCGCATCCGCATCCAAGATCTTGTGGCAGCGGCAATACGTCGCCGCGATCCAGAAGACCGCTTCGCGATGAAAGCCGCTGCGGATCAAAGCCCGGCTGCCGTCGATCGCGATGGGCCGCGCGTCCGGACGGATGTCGGAGCGGAAGAAGAAAGGCGTGCGGGAGACGGCGGCCGCTGTATCGAACGTCCGTTCAAGCGCAGTCAGATGCCGCTCCACCCGTTCGGGGGAGAGATGTGCGCAGCCAAGCCGCTCCAGCAGCTCTTCGTAGAAGGCAAGACGGCCCGCCTGCTCCAGCACCTCCCGCGCGGCCAGGTAGCGCAGGCGAACGGTCGGATTGCGGAGCGACGCGGCCAGGACGACATGCGTCATCACGCCGGTGGAGAACAGCCAGCCCATCGACCGGTCGGGAAGCGGCGCTTGCTGGTCGACCCCGCGGAGACCGTCCCGGCTCTTCCGCCAGGCGTGCTCGCAGCGGCGGAGCACCCAGGAGCGGGCAGCGAATTGTTCGGAGACCTGACGCTGAAGACGGCCCAGCCAGCCGGTCGGATCGGCCAGAACCGTATCGACCCGGAAGCTGCCCGCCAGCTGATAAGCGGAGAGCACCTGCTCGGCGGAGGCGAGCTGGCTGGCGGGCAGGTAGGACACCTCCAGCAGGACGCCCATGTACAAAAACTTGCCCGGCTTGACCTGCGGTTCCTCGTCCTCCGTGACGAGGACGATGTCGACATCCGACGTGGCGGGAAGCTCGGCTTCTTCCGGCATCCCTACCGTCGAGCCGCTGATGTAAGCGCCGAGGAATCCGGGCAGCCGGAGGGCGTTCTCTTGCACCCACTCCATCGCCGCGTTACGCGCTTCCTTGATTTTCATCGCTTTCGCTCCTTTTACGCTTGTAATCCATCATTTCCCAGTCTATGCCAAGCATTCTAGCATAAACGGAAATGGACGGGGAAGCGGTTTCTTATTTGGCCGCATGGAGAAAGGACATCTAATGTCCTGATGAGGAGACCAGTCGAGGCTACCTGTCTAAAGAGGCAAGAGTTCTATATGCGGCGGGTCCCTCGTATTCCCGATCTGTCGCATGAAGAGCGCCCTCAATAAAAGACAATTTGTTCCACCCGTTGGATCCCTTCACCGCCATTGACACTCCGGTAGGCTGGTGATAGCATAGGGGTGAATTTTTGGATATCCAACTACTGTTTTGTATATTAAACGATCTGGAGTCCGAGAAAGCCGCTTCTCATGGTGCTCAGTCGCCTTTTTTGTAAGCCCTTACAGGTTAAACTGCGCCTCGCCGGACTGCCGAGGGCTGGGAGACGGAGCACGGGGAGCAAGGCACGGCTAGTCCATCCCAAACGTCAGGAGGAGAGTGCAGATGACGTCGAGCGAACACACAGCGGCTCGCGACCGCATCCGGGAATGGACCCGGCGGAACCGCGGCGAGCTTATTGATCTCGTAAGCGAGCTGGTGACGCACGACACCGTCAACCGCGTCGTGACCGGGAACGAGAAGGCGTGCCAGGAGGCTCTGCTTGCGAGACTCCTGCGATACGGCTTCGAGGCGGAGCTTTATGAGCTTGAGGACCTTCCGGGGTTTCGCAGCCATCCGGCCTATTATCCCGGCAAGGATTACCGGGGCCGGCCCAACGTTTGCGCGGAGTGGCGCGGGACCGGCGGCGGACGCTCGCTTCTGTTCTCGAGCCACATCGACACGGCGGCGGCAGCGCCTGGCTGGCCGGCCGACCCTTTCACGACCCGAGTGGAGGACAATCGGCTGTATGGAATCGGATCCTTCGACATGAAGGGCGGTCTCGCCGCCAGCATACTGGCTGTTCGCTGTCTGATGGAGCTCGGTATCCGGCTCCGGGGCGATGTCCTTCTCGAATCGGTCGTCGACGAGGAGTTCGGCGGAGCGAACGGGACCGTCGCAGGCCGGGCGAAAGGAACGCGGGCGGACGCCGTCGTCATCCCCGAGCCTACGAATCTGGCACTGTACGCGGCAACCCGCGGAGGCGCCCTCTGGCGCGTCACCTTCCGCGGAACGACGGGGCTGGCCTTCAGCGGGGAGACGCTGCACAATCCGGCTCAGGATGCCGCCAGGTTCATCGTCTTCCTCGAAGCGTTCGAGCGGGAAAGGGCCCAATCGTCCGGTCCCGAGCCGTGGTACGGCGACAGCCGGGAGACGCTGCCGATTCTGGTCACGCGGCTTGAGGCGGGCGATCTGACCGCGCCGCTGTGCGACGTCGGCCCGGTCGAATGCCACGTCGATCTCTGGGTGGAGTGCTATCCGGGCGTAACCGAAGAGATGCTGAAGGAGTCGCTGCTGCTGGGCTACGAGCGGTTTTGCGGGCAAACGCTGGAGGAAGGGCTCGCCCAGCCGGAATTCCGCAAAATGATCCGCTTCCTGCCGGGCACATCGGTCGATCCTTCCTGTCCGCTTATTCCGGTGCTCTCTCGCGAGATCGAAGCGGCTACAGGGAGGCCGGCGTCCGTAACCGGCTCGCCATTCGCGTGCGACGCCTTCGTCTTCAACGAATATGGAGCTGGCCCGGCTCTCATTCTCGGACCGTCCGGCGCCAACGCGCATGCGCCGGACGAATATGTCGAGCTGGACAGCCTCGAGCTGCTGATCGAAATATACGCCTCCGCCCTCATTCGCTGGTGCGGAGTGCAGGAGGAGGACTAACGACATGAGAAAAGCCGTCCATACGGCCCGTGCTTCTGCGGGCAACGGCCCGTATTCGCAAGGCATCGCGACAGGCAATCTGCTGTTCGTCTCCGGGCAGGGCCCCCTCGATGCGGACGGCCGGATCGTCGAAGGAGGCATCGAGGAACAGACGCGTCTGACGATGGACAACGTCAAAGCCATCGTTGAAGCGGCAGGATACTCGATGGACGACGTCGTCAAGGTTGGGGTCTTTCTGGAAAACCTGGCCGACTTTGAGCGGTTCAATGCCGTCTATGTGACGTATTTTCAAGCCCCGCTGCCCGCGCGAACGTGCGTGCAGGCCGTCCTAGACGGCATCAAGGTGGAGATCGACGCGATTGTCTGCCGGACGGACTAAGACGGCGAAAGAAAGGAGGGAGCCCCGCTGTCCGAAAGCATCGACAGCCCGGAGACGGTCAGCTCGTATATCGAGCGGTACGTGCCGCTCGGGCGTGCCGGGACGCCGGAGGATGTGGCGGGCGTGTTCGCGTTCCTCGCTTCGCGCGACGCCGCCTTCCTTACAGGCGAGAGCATTGTGGTAGACGACGGAGCTGGCGTTCTGATAGTGGCAGGGCTCTTTGCTTACTTTCACCCTCGTTCCCTCATGGGAGCGAGGGTTATTTGCGTTGTCCGGGCAAGCCTAGCTTTCCATTAAGTTCCAGAAAGGTTTTTTTCCTTCACATGAACTTTTTTGCCTCTTGCCCAGTCCTTTCGTAGAATCATCATTTCGCTATTGAAAAGGAGAAGCACCTGTGGATACATTCTTGTTCCAATGGATGAACGGCTGGGCGGCCGCTCACCCCGTTTTCCATCCTATCATTCGGTTTCTTGCCGAGGATGCTCAGTATTTGTTCCTTCTGGGTCTTCTCGTCTACGGGCTGTCCCGGTCAGAGGCAAAGCGGCGGATGGTTGTTTCCGCTCTGCTGTCCGCCTGCGTTGCTCTCGGTTTCTCGGGACTGCTCGGGACTTTGTTTTATCGGGATCGGCCTTTCGTTACCCATACCGTCTTTCAGTTGATCCCTCATGCGGCTAACGCTTCGTTTCCAAGCGATCATGCGACGGGAGCGTTTGTGGTGGCGACTGCGATCTTTCTCTTTAGGAAGAAAGACGGCATGCTCTGGCTGACGTTAGCTGCTCTCCTTGCGCTATCGCGGGTTTGGGCGGGCGTCCACTATCCATCGGATATAGCAGCAGGTGCCGCACTCGGCATCGTGTCCGCGGCAGGCGTCCATCTCGTGTTCGCTCGATCTCCAATCGCTGCTCGGCTCCTGGAAGCCGTATTGTCGGTCTGGGGAAAATGGGAGCGCAGGCTCTGGTACAAGCGGCCGAGCAGCAGGAAGGGATGAGGAGCCGATCATGAACGAAGCGACGTCACTTCGACGAGAGGACAACGCTCTTCGGCGAAAAGGAGGAAGCATGCAGATTACTTGGTTATACGTACTGCTCGCCGGTCTAGGATTCGGCTTGTATACGCTCATGATTTTGGGTAACCAACCCGTATATGAAAAAATTCTGTTCTGCGAGCTAGGGTCGGCATTGCTGATCATCAGCTGCGTCTTCGCCCTACGTTCCACGAACAAGCCTGAAGATTAAGTCGGTCATCCGATCTTTGGACAATAGAATTAGAATCCGCAGGTGGAACAAACTAACCTTCGCCACCCTGCATAATTAGCTGGCGAAGAGGATATTCACCCCCTTGGCTGCGGCAGTCCCTGCTTCATTCCGATCAGAAAGGGGGAGAGCATGCGTGGAGCAAGCGCTCGAACGTCTAATCAGACGGGCCAGGCAAGGAGACCAGGAAGCGTTCGCCCTGCTCGTGGGTCAATATAAGGACAAGGTATTCCGCTATGCCTACGGCATGCTGTCCGATCGGATGGAAGCGGAGGATGTCGCACAGGAGGCGTTCCTCAAAGCCTATACCTCTCTGGCCAAGCTGCAACAGGTCTACGCTTTTTCCTCTTGGCTTACCCAGATTGCCTCCCGCTTATGCTATGACCGCCTTCAGAAGCGAAAGCGGGAACAGCCAACAGATGACGATAGACTGGAGAGAATAGGCGGAAGTGAAAAAGGAGACCCGGACCTTTATCTGGACATCCGCCAGGCTATGAGAGCGCTAAGTCCGCAGCACAGGGAAGCCATTCTCCTCCGGGATGTGGAGGGCTACTCGTACGAGGAAATCGCCGCGATGCTAGAGATTCCGCTCGGGACGGTCAAATCACGGATTCGAAACGCTCGACTCCTGCTGCGCCAAGCAATAAAACTGGAAACGGAGGAGAACCATGGGGAAGCATATAGAGGATAAGCTGTCCGCTTATCTCGATGACGCGTTGACAACAGATGAGCGCATTGACGTGGAAGAGCACATGGACAGCTGTGCGGCATGTTCGGAAGCATTCCGCGAGTACGTGGCAGTTCGTGAGCTTGTCCGTACCGCATTTCATTCCGTGAAAGCGCCCGAACGCTTGGAGGAAGCGGTCATGGAGGCGATCCGCCCGATCCCCGCAGCCAAGCCGTCCAAGAGGTTCTTTTACGGGCTTGCCGCGTGTCTGCTGAGCTTGCTCATGCTCCTTGCGGTTCTATTTGCCATTATGGCTCCCTATACAACGACCTTGATTACCGTAGGCTATCGGGTCACGGACAACCTCCTTCAGGCGGCCGGCCACTATGTAAGCTCTCTTCCTTCCGCCTTCATCGGCCTCCTGGCAGGCGCTATCCTGCTGTTAACAGGTTCGGGACTTACCTTGAAAGCCCTGTTGAACCATAGCCCTTTGAAGGAGGGACCATCATGAGGCTATTCCGAATCCGGCTGCTTGCCTCGATCGTTCTGCTCGGCTCGCTGCTCGCCGTTCCTTTCACGGCGTATACAGCGGGCGTGTTTGCCCATCAAAGCACGAATGTCCCCGCCGATCAAACGCTGGATGATCTTGTCGTTCTTGGAGGCGATGCGACCATACACGGGACGGTGAATGACTCGGTCGTCGTGCTGAACGGGAATTTGAAGCTGACCGCGACCGCTCGGATACACGGGGTGATGCTGGTGGTGGGAGGAACGGTTGAGCAGGAGGAGGGGGCAGCGGTCTCGAATGCCATCCTGAACGTATCGTTCGATTCGGCGACTAGGAACAGCCTGCTGCTCGGCAGCGGTCTGGTGCTGGGCACTTGGCTCGTACAGTTGGCCGGGAGCGTGCTTCTTGTCCTTCTCACTACCGGAATCGTCTATTTTAGCAAAGAGAAGCTCCAATCCATTGTCGACAGGAGCCGCCGGTCTCCCGGCTACGTCCTGCTAGTCGGCTGTCTCAGCGGACTGATCCTCCTAGCGGTGACCATCCTGCTCTTCGTCACAGTCATCGGAATCCCTGTGGCGCTGATTATGAGCATGCTGCTTGCCGCCGCCTTTCTCGTGAGCTTCGCCGCGTTGAGCATGATGATCGGGGAAGGGTGGAACGGAATGCTGGGGCGGCCCCGCTGGATGGCGGCACTGGCAGGTGCCGTGTTGTTGGTCTCCTTACTCAATATCCCCTTTGTCGGCGGTTTGCTGCTGCTGGGATTCGTCTTGTTTTCGGTAGGGCATACAACGCTATGGGCAAGAGACAAGCTGACGAGGAGAAAAGCGGACTGAAAGGAGGACCCTATGGACTCGCATCATTTGTTATCGTTAGTCGCCCATTACGGGTATCTCGGCATCTTCTGCGCGCTGATGCTCGGCTTGATCGGTCTGCCGGTCCCCGACGAGGTGCTGATGGCGTTCTGCGGCTACCTCATTGCTACCGGCCGGCTGCATTATTTGCCGACCGTCCTGACGGCGGCGGCCGGCAGCTTCGTCGGCATGTCCTTCAGCTACTTCATCGGACGCCAATTCGGACGGCCGCTTCTGGAGAAGTACGGCAAGTATGTTCATTTGACTCCGGATAAATTCGATCGAACCCAGCATTGGCTGGACAAGTATGGAAAATTTGCGCTGACGTTAGGATACTTTGTCCCCGGATTACGGCATTTGACATCCTACAGTGCGGGAATCAGCAGATGGTCGTATGGGAGCTTCAGTCTGTACGTGGCGTCGGGAGCTGTGCTGTGGGCCGCCTCGTTCATTACGCTCGGCATGTATTTGGGCGAGCATTGGCACAGAGTCCTAATGACCGTCCATCGTTACTCGCTGCTGCTCATCCTTGCTTTGCTCGCGCTGGGGGGAGTCTATCTTGTGTACAGAAAAAGACGCCGCGTGAGGGCGGAGAGATAACGGAAGTGCGGCAGATGTCAGCCGTATACCGGAACCCGCTTCCAGAGCTTGGGACAAGGCAGCAAATTCTACACAGGATGCAACAAGTCTATGCAACGACAAAAGTGTCCCGGCCATTAGGCGGGACACTCTCGCTTTACAAGACTATAGACTTCTTCCCAACAGAGCCCCAGCTTGTTTTGCCATTGTCCGAGGGGGATAGGGCATCCCGTTCCGGATCCACCATTCGATTACCCCTACATAAGCATTCCCGGCGTATTGCAGCATGACATCCTCATATAACTCGGCATTTTTTCCGCTCTCTTTGTCAATTTCGCCTTTAAACCCTTCCATAATAAACTCCAGCAGTCGTGTGCGGAAGGAAGGCGCCCCCTTGCTCGCCAACATGGTCGAAAAAAACAAATAATTTTTCTCGAAGTATTCAAAGAAAGGTTCAAGGGCATTGCTCCAATCCAGCTTGCATGCCCATTCCCCCATTTCCTGTATTTCTTTGATATGTGCCTCGATCAGTTTATCCAATAAATCGAATTTATCCTGATAATGAAGATAAATGGTTCCACGGTTTACGTTTGCCCGGTCTGCGATATCCTAGATGGTTATGTCATGGCGGTGAAGCTGGCGCATGCCATGGGGGCGGAAGTTACGGTTCTGTCTCAATCCCTGAAGAAGAAAGAAGACGGGCTAAAGCTTGGCGCGGACGAATATTATGCCACGAGCGATCCGGAAACGTTCACGAAACTGCCTGGTTCGTTCGACCTGATCGTGAATACCGTAAGCGCGAAAGTCGATATGAATGCGTACCTTTCGCTGCTGGCGCTGGACGGCACGCTCGTCAATGTCGGCGCGCCGGCAGAGCCGCTGTCCGTAAACGTATTCTCCCTGATCGGCCATCGCCGGTCGTTTGCCGGATCGATGATCGGCGGCATCCGCGAAACGCAGGAGATGCTGGATTTCTGCGCAGAACACGGGATTACGCCCGAGATCGAGGTTATTTCCGCCAATCAGATCGATGAAGCGTGGGAACGGGTACTGGCTTCGGACGTCCGGCATCGGTTTGTGATCGATATCAGCACGATGGGGAATGAATAACCTTTGGTAATTCGACATGGCGTGACTGGAATCCGCTGCCGGAGAGCGGTACAATGAAGCAAATCCTATGATGATCCAAAGGAGAAGCGCTATGTGCCGCAATATCAAAACGCTGTATAACTTCGATCCGCCCGCTACGGAGGAGGAGATCCAGGCCGCCTCTCTCCAGTTCGTCCGCAAGCTCTCGGGATTCCAGAAGCCGTCTAAGGCGAATGAGGAGGCATTCCACAGGGCGATCGACGAGGTAGCGGAAGCGGCCGGTCGTCTGCTCGCCTCCCTCGTCACGAACGCGGAGCCCCGCAGCCGGGAGACTGAGCTTCTGAAAGCCCGCGAACGCTCCGCGAAGCGGTTCGGCACTCAGCCGTAAGCGTCCTTGCCGGCCCCGTCCCTCACCGTAACATTCCCAATACACCAAAAAGCCCGGCTGCATAGCAGCCGGGCTTTTTGGTGTCCGTACATTCAGGAATCGCAGCCGGCGAGAGCGGGCATCGGAGCCAGAAGCAGCGGGTGTTGCTGACCCGGTTGCGGCCGCACCGTTTGGAGACATAGAGTGCCTCGTCTGCTCGTCTCATCAGCGATTCGAGTGTATCTTGCTTCAGGTCCTCCGCTTGTACGACACCGAAGCTGCAGGTCACGGCAATCGGCCCTATGCCGGTCATCATTGGGCTCTCCACGAGCGCCGTCCGGATGCGCTCCGCCAGTGCGGCTGCCTCGGCCAGCGTACGAGAGGGGAGGCCGAGGACGAATTCCTCTCCACCGTAGCGGGCGAAGAGAGTGTCCTCCCGATCACGCCCCCGGCATACCGTTACCGCATGCACAATGGCCAGATCGCCCGTTTCGTGCCCGTACGTGTCGTTGATGCTCTTGAACCGGTCGATGTCGATTCATTGTACATACCGAAGGGCTTCCACACATCATATGAGACAGAAAACTATATTAAGAACTTTACAATAGTGTGTGACATACAGTATTATAAACGCAGGAGGTTGATCAAATGGCGGACGTGAACGAAACGACACATGGGCTGCTTCAGGAGCTGCGCCGTGGCACGATTATTCTAGGCGTGCTTAGCCAGATGGCAGAGCCCCGCTACGGGTATTCCCTCGTCCCTTTACTCGAGGAGAAGGGGATCGCGGTCGACGCGGGCACTCTGTATCCGCTGCTGCGCCGGTTGGAGAAGCAGGGGCTGCTCAATAGCGAATGGGATACGAACGAAGCCCGTCCGCGCAAGTATTATGTGCGGAGCCCGTTCGGGCAGCAGGTATACGACGCCCTGCGGGACGAGTGGCGAAGCATGAACCGAAGCATGGAAAGTCTGATGAACGAAGATGAGGGGGGTTCGAACGATGGAGCTCATTAGCCGTTATATCTATGCGGTCACCCGGCGGCTGCCCGAGAAGCAGAGGGCGGATATCGAGCAAGAGCTGCGTGGACTGATCGAAGACATGCTGGAAGTACGGTTGGAGCAGGGAGAGACAAAGGAGGAGGCGGCGGATGCCGTCCTACGGGAGCTTGGAGAGCCGCGGGCGCTGGCGGCGCGGTACGGAGGGGGTACCCGCTATTTGATCGGCCCGGAGCTCTTTCCCATCTATCTCTCGATCCTTCGCATTTCCGCAGCGGCAACTGCGATTGCGCTGTCGGTTTCGTTCTTCATCCGGTTCCTAACCAGCCCGGCTCTCATCGACGAACTGTTTGCCGATTTTGGCATGTCGCTTCTCGGCGGCGCGTTCCAGATCTTCACCTGGGTTACGCTCACGTTCGCTTTCTTGGAATACGCTGTCGCCAAGGAGGGCAAACCGCTTCGGCAGGGGAAGGGGGGGAAGAAACCGTGGAGTCCGGCCGATCTGCCGCCCGTTCCCGCTGAGAGGAAGGACATCAAGCGGTGTGACGCGGTTGCGGGTATAATCTTTACCGTCCTCTTCCTCGTCGTCTGTACGGTGCAGACGGACGCGCTCGGCATCTATTTTCTTTCGGGGGAGCAGCGGGGTATTGTGCCGTTCTTCGAGCAATCCGTTATCCAAAGCTTCCTGCCGCTTATCTGGCTGCTCGCTCTTCTGGCGATCGGCAGAGACAGCTTGAAGCTGATCAAACGAACCTGGACGTGGCAGCTGGCGGTGGTCCATCTGCTCGTCAACGCAGCCGCTCTAGGCCTATTCGCTCTTATGCTCCAGGACGGCGCCGTCTGGAACGCTCATTTTCTCGAGGGCCTGGTCCAGTACGGCATGGTGACGCCGGGCAGCGATGGGTATGCGAGCGCAGAGAGCACGTGGCAGTTGGTAACGAGTCGGTTCTTCTTGTTTCTCGTCATCATCGTGCTTGTGGATACCATTACCGTTCTGTACAAAGCATGGCGTCCCGCGCCGCCCGTCAAACAGCGTCAAGCGTGATGCCTTTCGAAACGCCAGCGGCTTCAAGCCTGCGTTCCACTAGGAACGCAGGTTTTTTGGTGAGATCTGTCCAGCTTTGTTTTACTCAAACTTTCCCTGTTCCGCCACCGGGATTGGATAGTACAGTGAGGAACGGAACCAGCAGCATTCTAGATGTAGAAGGGAAGTGACGCCCTTGCTGAACGGGCAGCCAGCCAAACCGGCAGGGATTTTAAGCAACCGGTTTGTTCAACTTATCGTTTTGTCCTCTGTCTTTTTGCATACGGGGATATGGGTGCGCAATTTTGCGATCCTAATGTACGTCTTGGAGAAGACCGGCCAGGATGCGAAGGCCGTCTCTCTGATCTCCGTGGCGGAATATGCACCGATTTTTGTGTTTTCTCTTATAGGCGGGACGTTCGCGGACCGATGGCGCCCCAAGCGCACGATGATCTGGTGCGACCTGCTGAGCGCCACGTCCGTCGGCGCCGTCCTGCTCGCGTTCCTGTTCGCCAGCTGGAAAGCGATTTTCTTTGCAACCCTCATCTCCGCCATCCTGTCGCAATTTTCTCAGCCGTCCGCCCTCAAGCTGTTCAAGCAGCACGTGCCGCCGGAGCAGCTGCAATCTGGCATGGCGATGTTTCAGACGACCATGGCGCTGTTCATGATTATCGGCCCAATGCTCGGTACGTTCGTGTACGAGTCGTTCGGCATCCAGACCGCGATCGGCGTCATGACGGCCGCGTTCTTGTTGTCCGCGGGCACGCTTACCTTTTTGCCGGAGAGCGAGCAGACGGAGAAGCAGAAGGCGGGCACAAGCGTCTGGCAGGAGCTTCAGGAAGGGCTTCGTTACGTCTGGTCCCGTTCGGTGCTGCGGACGATGGGCGGCGTCTATGCCGCGGCGGGGCTCGGCATGGGCCTCCTGCAGCCGCTCGGCGTCTTCATCGTCGTCGAACGGCTCGGCCTGCCGAAGGACAACCTCCAATGGTTTCTGGTTACGAACGGTGCGGCCATGCTGATCGGCGGAGTCCTGGTCATGGGATGGGCAAAGAGCCTGTCGCCGCAAAAGCTGCTGGCCATCGGACTGCTGGCAACCGGCGTGTCCGCCGTCTGCATCGGGCTGTCGACCAGCCTGGCCTTCTCGCTGGTCATGCAGTTTTTCAACGGCCTGTTGTTCCCCTGCATCCATATCGGCTTGAACACACTTATCCTCAAAGGAACCGAGGAGGCGTACATCGGACGGGTCAATGGGGTGTTGAATCCGGTCTTCACGGGGACGATGGTGGTGACGATGAGCCTGGCCGGCTGGCTGAAGAACGGGTTCGGTCTCGTGCCGATCTACGAAAGCGCGGGCCTTTTGTTCGTCGTCAGCATGCTTCTGCTGATCCCTCTATTCAAGCTGAAAGAGGGAGTCACGAAGCAGCAGGAAACCGGGTAGTCATCGCAGGCGGTAAATTAGTATTCTCTTCCTTACATCTACGACGGGGCTTCCGTGGACGCGGTCTAAAGCCTGGAAACCGGATTGCCGTCAACCTCTGGGAATCGGCTGCGATTCCGGCTATGATTGACTTGAGCAGATGAAGGGGAGAGAGACAAGAGGAGGCGGCGGCATGAATGCAGACAAGCGTTGGATCGAACGTGTCATTCAAATGGCTGTAGACAATGTGGAGAGAGGAGAGGATCCGTTCGCGGCACTCGTCGTCCGTGGAGACCGGGTGGTAGGAAGCGGCATCAACTGCACCCATCAAAGCCACGACCCGAGCGCACACGCCGAGCTGCTGGCGATCCGGGAGGCGTGCCGGACGCTGGAGACACCGGACTTGTCGGATTGCGAGCTGTATGCGAGTGGGGAGCCGTGTCCGATGTGCATGGGCGCCATCTATTGGGCGAAGCTCGGAGCGGTCTACTATGCGTGCGGCAAAGCGGACGCAGCCGATGGCGCCGGCTTCGGGGATCCTCTCCATTCCTTTTATGCAGATATGGCGGGTCCGCTTGAGAAGCGGTCGATCCCCATGCGGAAGATGGACTCGGATCGCAAGCTGGAGCCGTTTCGAGTATGGAAAGAACGCCAAGCCCGAGCGGATGGAGAACATACATGAGCATCCGACCAAGCATGGCTATGTGGCTGCCTGGACCAATGTGGTCCGGGTAGTTTTTTTGTTACCATATATTTGAAACGATGCTATATTAGGTAAAACGAACAATTAGATAAAAAAATCTTACCCGAACGGCGAGTTATATAGCGCTTGTTCTGCCCTTCTTTTATCTTTCCGAGCCCATCAAAAAGACATTTGCTCGAAAAGTGGAAGGATAATGAGCTTATTATGCTTTCAAGTTTTTATTGAAATGAGGAGAACCCGCAAATGAATGGAAGCAAGAGAGCCCTGCTTGCCGCTGCAATCTTCTGTGTCACGCTGACAGGATGCTCCAAGAATACGGCTGTCCAAACCGTAATCACAAGCATCGCGTCGATCGATACGGAACGGCTGAACGTCAATTGCTCCGAGGAAGTTAACCGGCACAAGAGAGGCCCTATTAATGCCATAGGTTACCTATGTGCCGTCAAGATTACCGACGATACCTCGATCACGACCGGTGAGAACAAACCTATCTCTAGAGACGAGTTGAAGGTTGGCGATTCCATTCGAATCGAATTGATGGCGCCGATGGAGATTAACGAAACCAATCGAACGCTTGAAGCGAAAGAGATCGTCAGGCTGTACCGCTAACATCGGGTATGATATATGGAAGCTGAACTAGAAGGAAGACGGATGGGGAACAGGGAAACACACCCCATTCTTAAGGTGACTAAGAGACTTGGGAGGTCAAACGATGAACACGGACGAACGCGAAATCATTTCCTTGTACCGGCAATTGCTGCAAGCATGGAATGACCGGGATGCGGGGGCGATGGCGGAGCTTTTTACGGAAGATGGGGAGAGTATTGGCTTTGACGGGAGCTCATCGGTCGGACGTCAAGACATTTTCGCTCATCTTCAGCCGATATTCGAGCATCATCCTACGGCCCCCTATGTAAGCAAAATCAGGAGCGTCCGGGTGCATGATGGCCGCGTCGCCATTCTGAGGTCCATTGCCGGCATGATCCCTCCTGGACAATCCGATCTGAATCCGAACGTGAACACCCACCATACAATAGTGGCGATTAAGAAGGAGGGTGTCTGGCGGATCGAGCTCTATCAGAACACTCCTGCCCAATTCCATGGCCGCCCCGAATTAGTGGACGAAATGACGAACGAATTGAGAGAAGCGTGGCATCAGGAGCAAGAAAGAGAAACTCCCTGATCTTCGCGCTGCCAATGTAGGAGGGTTGTTCTGCTGCTGGACCTAGTGAAGAAGGACGAAGTGGAGCTGGTGGGAAAGGTTTTGCGGATCGACGAGGATGGACTCCTCGTGCAGAAGCAGGACGGGAAAGAAAAACGAATTCCGATTCGTGACGAGGAAGAACGGGCAGCTTAGACACCGGGGCAGCCGATCGTCTGGCGGGAGGCGAGAAGATCGGAGATTCTCATGGAAATCAAAGGACCCGAAACAGTAGGACGCCAGTCCTGGCCGGTCTAGGCTCCTCTTAACGGGCCAGCACTTTGCTCGCTGAACAGCAAACAAATAGTAGGAAAGAGGATAAGGATGGATTCTCCCTTTCGCTGTATAACGGATATGATCTTTGTGGAGACGGACTTGGAACCGGCCGATGTGATTCTGGTGCCGGGCGGCAGTCACCCCCAGCAGATGGAACGAGCCGCTGCCCTGTATCATCAAGGGATGGCACCTTGGATTCTCCCTTCGGGAGGCAGCAATCCAAAGCTGGGGGAGCTGGAATGGCAGTATTTGAGAAGAATCGGTCTGGATCTGGGCGTGCCGGAGGAGGCCATTCTGAAGGAAGACGAGGCGCAGAATACGTTTGACAATGCGCGAAATTCATGGAAAGTGATCGAAGCTCTGGATCTCAAGGTGATGCGCGTCATCCTCGTCTGCAAAACGCAGCATGCAAGACGGGCGCTCATGACTTATCAGACGGTCTTTCCCCGGGAGATCAAGTTCATGGTTTCCCCGGTCATGGACAACCGCCAGATTGGCAGGGACAATTGGTTCCTGGACGAGGACAAGATCAAGAACGTCATGAAAGAAGTACAGAAGATCGGCAGCTATTTCGGCGCGCATATCCCTAATTGGGTGAACGAGAGGTGAATTTTAACCATTCAGCCGCTTTCGATTCTCCGTTGCGAGAGTAAGGAACGCGATGTAAACCGGCTTTACATTGAATTTTTTGCCAAACTCAAACTTATAGGTTGCGGTCTGAAGGTTGTTCGCTTTGAAATAGGGAGATGTGATGTAGTGAATGGTTATTTCGCTATCGTCCAGACCGGTCCCGGCTGTTTCCATGGTCACCTCGTAGATGGAGCTCAGATCAATCGAAGCGATTCTTGTTTTCTTGCCGGTTACTCCTTGGTGATCGATGAGGATTAGCCGTTCATCGGTAAAGATAAAGGAGTCCCGAACCAGCTTGAAGCCCATTTGAATGGTTTCTTCGGGCATCAAAAAAGTGCCGTATTGCTGCTGCAGTTCTTGAACGGGGACCTCCGAATAATTTCCGAACAGGCCGCTTAATAAAGGCATGACGTACCCTCTCCTTTTTCCATTTTTCCTATGCGCTCTACTGTCCCTTACCCATCTACAGGAATAGGAATCGGATCCTTTCCAAAGTATTCCCACTTAATTAAAGTATGTCGGCACGGAGGTGAGCATGCTGATTCGAAAAGCCACAACCCGGGACCTCGAATTTTTAATTCAGATCGACCGGAAAAACGAAGGCCTCACGTTAACGCAAGAAACGATGCTGATGAACGAGGACCTTGACCAGCATCGGAGGAAGATTGCCAGATTTGTTACCGAGGACAATCGGGGGGCATTCATCTATGAGACGAACGGGGAGCGGAGGGGAGCAATCCTGTTCTCCGAATCGAACCGGGATACGATCTATCCTCCCGATTGGAAAACGATCTTCCACGAATTGGACCGCGGCCTGTTCCAGAAGGACGGCCGGTTCCTGGAAGTCTTCAACCTGTGGGTCGACCCATGCTGCCGCCGGACTGGAATCGCTACCCGTCTCAAGCTTGAGCTCGAACAGGAAGCGCTTCGGCGTCAGGTGAATGTTGTCTACACGCATACGGAGGAGCGAAATGAGCATGTCCTGGAGCTGAACAGGAAGCTGGGCTATGTGGAGGTCAGGCGCGGCCCCATATGGGATGACGTCATACGGGTCAGCCTGATCAAGCAGTTGTAAGGCCGCCGCCATGCAAATACCGATCCTTCCATGCCGTCTGTATCCGATCGAGCAAAAGGAGAGAAGCAAGCCGCTCATTCCCTGTGTTAATCTATGGATAGCCTACATGTAGAGAAGGAGAGTGATCCTATGAAAGCAGAAGAGCAAGGACCTGTTGTGAAGACGGAAATGCTCATCCGCAGACCGGTACATGAAGTCTATGAAGCGTTCGTGGATCCGACCGTCACGACCAAATTTTGGTTTACCCGGAGCAGCGGACGGCTGGAGGAAGGAACATCGATTCTATGGGAATGGGAGATGTACGGCGTCCAGGACACAGTCTTTGTCCATACATTAGAGCCTAACGAACGCATCCTGGTTCACTGCTCGGATGGAACAACGGTCGAATGGCGATTTGTTCCGCGCAGCGAGCAGGAGACGTTCGTCACGATTACGAACACAGGGTTCCCGGGCTCGCAGGAAGAGGCCGGGCAGCAAGCACTGGATGCAATGGGAGGCTACACCATGGTGCTGTGCGGACTGAAGGCTCTGCTTGAGCACAACGTCCTCCTCAACTTGGTGGCGGACAAGGCTCCCGACGCACACGTAAACCGTTAGCGTCCCGGCTTCACGCGAGAGAACTCCATGCAGAAGAAAGGAAGTCGGAATGGTCACCAAATGGATAGGTCTCTTGCTGTACGTGATCAGCATCGGCGTCATCTGGATGTACAAGATGCCGATTCTGGACTGGCTGCAGGCGGACGTCACAGGCAGCACGTTCATCTGGCTAGCCGGAGCGGCCGTCCTCTTCGCACTCGTGCCGGCGATTCCCTATGGCATTATCGCCGGACTAATAGGAGCACGGTACGGAGCAGTGGCGGGCGGACTTCTTAATGTTGCCTGCTCGACGCTGGCGGCCATCATTCTGTTCCTGATCGTCCGGCTGGCGTTCCGGGAACAGGGGCGGCGCTGGATTAGCCGCTCCAGACGAGCGGACCGCTTCCTGTGCGTTATGGAAACCAACGCTTTTTGGGCGGTGCTCACCGCCCGGCTGCTTCCATTCGTTCCGGCGCAGGCCGTCAACGCCGCTGCGGCCTTGAGCCGCATGAAGATCGGGGTCTTTGCTTTGGCCACCTGCCTCGGAAAGCTCCCCGTCATGTTCACTTTTGCGCTGGTTGGCGAGCAGGCGACAGCCGACTTGTTCGGTGCCGGTCGAACCGTTCTGCTATACACGCTGCTCGTCGCTGCAGGGTTTTTCGCTTATCGCTGGTACCGTAGGAGAGCTCCTTCTCCCGCCGAGGAAGCGGAGTAAGGCCGTTCTGTCCACAAATCGTGGCAGAGCGGCTTTTTTGTGCTGCCGGAAACTGTGCAGCCGGGCCGTTTGTATGTTATACAACAGGGCGGATCTGAGTCTTTTGTTCGGCGGCATCAGCCTCGCGCTATTCCCGGTTCTCGTGCTGTTTTTCAGCTTCCAGCGCTATTTTGTAAAAGGGCTCGTCACGGGAGCGGTCAAAGGGTAGTGTCGCGCCTAGTCAACGAAGGCAGCCGACGGCCTGCCTGTTTGGTCTGTTCTCGTATCGTCTGGAGTAACGGGAGTCCTCGGTCATCCGTTCATAATGACGCCGCCCGTCACGTGAATAAACTGCCCGGAGACGTAGGAGGAATCGTCGGAGGCCAAGTAAACATAAGCCGGAGCTATTTCATACGGCTGGCCTGCCCGTTTCATCGGCGTCTTCGCTCCCCACTGCGCTACTTGCTCCGCCGGAAAGGAAGCCGGGATGAGCGGCGTCCAGATGGTTCCCGGGACGACACCGTTGACCCGAATGCCGCGGCTCTGCAGCGATTTTGACAAGGAACGGGTGAACGCGACGATCGCGCCTTTCGTAGCGGAGTAGTCGATCAGCTGCTCATTGCCTTCGTAGGCAGTGAGCGATGACGCATTCACGATCGTATCTCCCCGCTGCATATGCGCGAGGGCCGCTTTGGTCAAGTAAAACATCGAGAAGAAGTTGGTGCGGAACGTCTTTTCCATTTGTTCGGACGGAATGTTCTGGAGGCCGTTCTGAACATGCTGTTCCGCAGCGTTGTTCACCAAAATGTTGAGCTTGCCGAACTGCGCGATCGTCTGCTCGACGATCTGCTGGCAAAACGGCTCGCTCCCGATATCGCCAGCGATCGCGAGACACCGTCTGCCGGTTTGCTCCACCGCCTGCTTCGTTTCTTCCGCGTCGGCATGCTCGTTCAAGTAGACGATGACGACATCGGCGCCTTCCTTGGCGAAAGCCACCGCAATGGCCCGTCCCTGTCCGCTGTCACCGCCGGTGATGACCGCGACTTTGCCGGTTAATTTGCCGCTTCCTTTGTAAGCCGGATTGTCGTAGACGGGTCTTGGCTCCATCAGCGATTCCATGCCCGGCTGATCGGACTGGTGCTGGGGAGGGTAGGGAGGAAAGGGGGACATGCCCGGAGAGGCCGGGGTATGCGATTCGGTTGTCGTATTAGCCATTGTGAAGTTGCTCCTCTCGTTCATTCGTGAAATCCGGATGGGGAATGGATGCGGTCGCCACGTCCAGCAAAATCGGTTCACCGCCGGAACTCCATCGTGCAAGGGCCTGTTCCAATTGGTCGAGCGTTTCCACCCGGAAGGACGTCCAGCCGCAGCCTTCTGCTACTTTGGCGAAATCGGGGTTGGTCAGCTCGGTTCCTTCCGGCTGCAGCCCTTTTTTGATCATTTTGTCTCGTTCCATCTGAAGCGCTCCATTGTTGAAAACAACAACAAGGATCGGCAATCGGTACCTCGCGGCTGTCAGCAGGTCGGCCAGCACCATACCTAATCCGCCGTCGCCCGTTATGCAGACCACTTGCTTGTTCGGAAAGCACAGCTTGGCCGCCATGGCCGCAGGCAGCCCGAATCCCATCGTCCGCCAGTGTTCGGAGAGGACGATGCGCTGAGAGGAGGCCCGGAAAGAGCGGAGGAACCAGAGGGTGGAATTTCCTTCATCCAAGGCAATGACGGCGTCACTCGCAATAGATTGCTCTAGGCTCTTAATAATCCTCGCAGGAGCAAGAGGCGAGGCCGATGGCCGACACTCGCTTTCCCGCTGTACGGACCATGCTTGTTTACACTTGCGGATCTGCTCCAGCCAAGCGGGATTGGGCTTATACGACTGCTTCATCTCCTCCAACCAGTCTGGAAGAAGAGCCGCCGCCTCCCCAACGATGGCAAGATCCGCGGGAACCGAACCTCCGATGCTTCCCGGCCGCTTGGCAAGCTGAATAATCCTGGCGTTAGCCGGAGCCAAGCTTTTCGGCCACCAAGACGTCTCGATGGCCAGGACGACGTCGGCTTGCGGGAACAGCGCATCGAGATGGGGATTCCCGCCCTCTCCAAGTCCATGTAACAAAGAAGGATGCGAATCGGGGACGAGGCCGATCGCGCCATAGCTCATCACGATGGCACAGCCCCATGCGTCCGCCATTGCTTGCAGCACGTCCGAGTCTACTCGGACTCGGCTGCCGACCAGCATGACAGGCCGCTTGGCGGATTGCATGATCTGCACCGCTTGCAGGACGGCATCGGGCGCGGCGCAAGGAACGGGCATCATCGGTTGGGCCCGGGGCGGACCCGCTGCTGTCTGGAGGAACACGTCTTGCGGGATAGACAAATGCGTAACGGTCTGCTGCAGAAGAGACGTACTCATGGCCTGCGTCAAGGAATCGACAACCGCCTCCGGATGAACGACCAATTCGCTCGAGGACGAGACAGGTCCGACCAGCTGCTGCTGATGGATGAACTGCTTATAGGACGTGCCGATCTTGGCAAGCGGCGCTTGACCGGTGATGGCGAGAACTGGGGCATTGTCCAGATAGGCGTCCCCCAGCCCGTTGATCAGATTGGCGAGACCCGGTCCCATTTGGGAGGCGCATACTGCCAAGCGGCCGGTTAACTTAGCCTCCGCCGAAGCCATCATAGCCGCGACGGACTCGTGCTTGACCGCGATGAACGAAATGGCTTCTTGCTTGGCAAGTGCGTCCAGAAGTCCAAAGATGGCGTCCCCGACGACTCCGTAAATCCGCTGGACCCCCCACAGACGAAGCTGCTCCAGAATAACGTCTGCCACCGTAGCGGAAGCAGGCAGCTTGGGGACCGGTACGGGTGCCGCACTGTTTTTCGGTTTCGAGCTCATCATGTCATGTTCACCTCCAATTATGGAAAAGGTTGTGCAACATTATTGCTCCTTATCCAGTGGAAGGGAGCATGCAAGGGAAATTCGTTCTCGACTTGAGACTTAAGGACGAAAGTGAGATAAAGACAGGTATAAGTCCTGTCTATATCCGTTCATCTGTGATATAGTAAGCTTGCAAAAAAGCGCTTTCATTCGAACTTCGAAACTATTCAGAAGAGAGGTGGGAACCTCCTATCGATGAAGGGGGACGGGGAAACAATCGATGCGGCGGGTGAACTGGTCCAGGAAAATTGAATCGAGATAAGGAGGCGTCTCCGTGCGAAAGTTGGTTCTGCCTAGAGCATTGCTAGTCTTCTTGTGCTGGTGTCTAACTCTTTCCATGTTTGCAGGTATGCCATTCGTCCAGGCGGCGGAAGGAGGGATGGTGCCTGTTCCGGCCTTGCTAAACCCGGGGTTCGAGCAGCCCTTGTCGTCAGGCCTTATCCCCGGCTGGACGCAAAATTTGGGGACTGGAAAAACAGGAACCGTCGGCTTATCCAAGACAGTCAGCCGCGGCGGAAGCGGCAGCCTGATGCTGGACGACCGCGATACGACTACAAGCTTCGGCGCCGAAAGCGTCCGAATGCCCGTTAAGACAGGGGAGAACTACCGCGCTGGCGCTTATTTCTACTTGGAGGGCGGCGCGGTGAATATGCAGCTCCGGTTTTACGACAGCGCCGACAAGCTTCTGGCGTCGGGAGGAATTGTGGAAGCGAGTCCGCTCTACCAGGAAGGTCCGCTTAACCAATGGCAGCCTCTCTTCGTCGAAGCGGCGGCACCCGCTGGAGCGGCCACCGCTTCTATCGTCCTCGTGACCGGGAAGAGCAAGAAAGGAATCGCCTACTGGGACGACGTGACGTTCGTGCGCCAGCTGCCCGTGGCGAACGGAGGGTTCGAAGAGCCGGCAGCCGATGCGGGCGTGCCCGGATGGAACCTGATCCTGGGCACGGGGAATAACGGGGGGCTGTCCGTCTCCCGGGCAACCTATGTGGCTGGAACCGCAAGTCTGCAGCTGACGGACCGCGATACCGTCAATTTCGCGGCGGAAAGCTCGAAAAGTGCCGTCACGCCTCTAGCATCCTATACGGTAACGGCGGACGTCTATCTGGACAGCGGCTCCGTCCAACTGCAGGCAAGGTTCTATCGGGCTAACGGAACCTTGATCCCGACATCGGAAGGCGGCATCGCCGTTCATGATCCGAACTTTACGAGCGGACCGGCCGGCCGCTGGCAGTCCCTATCGGTTACCGCTTCCGCACCCGCAGATGCGGCTGCCGTCTCGGTAGTGGCCGTATCCGGCAAGGCGGCGACCGGGATCAGCTATTGGGATAACGTACGGCTTGCGGAAGAGGTATTCGTCCTGGGAACCAAGCAGGAGGAGCCGCCTCAAGTCTCCGAGCCGCAGCGGTTCCTCCGAAATGCCGGGTTCGAAGAGCCGGCAGCGGATGGTGCCATTCCCGGCTGGACGGTCAAGTCCGGAAAAGTTAGCGTAAGCCGGACGACCGCTTATGAAGGGCAGAGCAGCTTATACATCGAGAACGAGGCGAATGTCGGCCCCGCCGTGAACGTGGAGAGCGATCTCATCGACGTCGAGGAGGGTGCCGTCTATTCGCTTACCTCCAGCGTGCTGCTGCAGGCGGGCAGCTTGGAGGGCTTCTATGTCTATGTGTACGACGAGGCGGGCAGACAGATCCCCGGGCCTACCGGCTCCGCCTTCCATCTCTATGTAAACAAGCTGGCCGGCTCGGCGGACGGCAAGTGGGAGCTGGCCGAAGGGACATTCCAGGTGCAGCCCGGTGGCAAAAAAGCTAAAGTGGCGATGATCTCCGGCATGAAGAAGACTTACCAGCTTTACCTGGATAACATTAGCCTGATGAAGGCGATTCCGAACGGCGGGTTCGAGCAGGAGACCGTGGGCGGCAAGATTCCGGGCTGGCAGCCTGTCAACGCCGCGGCGGATGCTCCCTCCTTCTCTGTGACGGATGAAAAGTTCGCGGTAGGCACGCACAGCTTGAAGCTGCAGAATACGCCCGGCAAATATTTGAACGTCATCAGCGACCTGATTCCGGTCGAGCCGGGAATGACGTATACGGCGATGGCACGGACATTTGTCGAATACGGTTCTGCCGATATGTATGTCCGTTACTTTGACGCGGACGGCCGGTATTTGAACAAGCAGCAGTACAGCATCAAGGCGGAACCGACCGGCTCCTGGTTTACGAACGCGGTCAAGGCCGAGGTTCCCTCGGAGGCCCGCTATGCCGCTATCCTGTTCGCAGGAAGCCCAACGAAAACGTTTACCTATTACGTGGACGACGTCAAGCTGGTCAGAGGGGACCACATTGTGGCTGAAGAACCGGTTCCGGTCAACGCGATCGAAAATGTCGCGCAGGATCTCGGCGTGCAGGTTCGAAAAGCGACGATCATGAGAGGCGATCTGGGCAAATACGGCGACGGGCGCGACGTTCTCTATACGGTCGTGCAGGGCTCGCCGTCCATCTTCACCGTCATAGACGTCAGTACGGAGCAGGTGATCGCGAGCCAGCCGCTGCCGAATACGGAAGGCGCCTGGTCGGTCAAGGTGTCCTCCGACGGCTCCGTCTATCTCGGCGCCTACAATCTCGGTCTCCTGTACCGGTACATTCCGTCCACCGGCGAGATGAAGAATCTCGGACATCCGCTCGCCTCGAAAGACGCGGTGCTGTATCCGATGGATACCGGCAAAGACGGCAAAATGTACGGGGGCACGTATTCGACCGGCAGTATTTACGAATATGATCCGGCTACCGACAAGTTCACCGATTTTGGCACGATGGCCGTCCAGAACTCGGGAGAACGCTGGGTGCGCGTCACGGTGGTCGATCCCGAAACAAACAAGATCTATGCCGGTGTCGGCAACCAGCCCAGACTGGTCGAATACGACATGGCCACCGGAACGAAGAAGGATCTTCTGCCGGAAAAATACCGCAACATCATTGCGGTCTATGACCTCAATTTGGTGGGCGGCAAGCTGTTTGCCCGCAAGGAGGCCAACAACAGCTTCGAGACGTTCGTGCTCGATGCGCGCACGGGCGCCGAAGTGCTGCTGACGAACGGAGATACGGGGGAACAAGGCTATTCGCTCATCAACTATTCGCGAGGCGTGTCCCCGAAGTCTCCGATCGCAAACAAGCTGTATTATGCAGGCGTCAATGGCAAGATGTTCGAGTATGATCTGGACAAGGATACGTACCGTTCGCTCGGCGTGAGCATAGACGGCGCGGCAATCGCCTACGGATACTTGGAGCTCCAGGAGGAAGGCTTCCCCGGTTACAGCCTGGTCGGCTTGTCCGGTAACGGAGGCAAGATGTTTAAGTATAACCTGGCGACCGGCAACGTCAAGCTGACGGATGTTGCGCTCCCCGCCGAGCCGATCAAAATTCACGATATCGGGAAAGGGCCGGACGGCAAAATCTACACAACCGGTTACTTGGCCGGCAACGTTGGCGTTCATACGCCGACGTCCGGAACCAGCATGTATCTGAACGGAATCAGCCAGTCGGAAGGCATGACGGTCGTGGGGAACAAGATGTACTTCGGCATCTATCCGGATGCTAAGATCTATGAATACGATCTGGCGAAGCCGTGGAACCGGGACAATTCCGACAAGCTGAACCCGGTGCAAATCTTTACCATGTCCAAGAATGAACAGATTCCCGGCTATACGCTGCAGGACCGGCCGTTCGCCATGGCGGGAGCGGACGATCGAGGCAAGCTGTTCGTTGGGACGGTGCCGAAGAACGCGCTGCTTGGCGGCGCGCTGGCCGTCTATGACGTGAACACCCGGACGGAACCCGAGATTTACTGGAATCTGGTTCCGGACCAGAGCATTCTGTCGCTCGTTTACAAGGACGGCATGCTGTATGGCGGCACCTCCATTCACGGCGGCCAGGGCGGCACACCCAAGGCGGCGGAGGCCGTCCTGTTCATGTGGGACGTCGACAAGAAAGAGATGGTGTACCAAACCGTTCCGGTTCCGGGCAAGCAGTCCATCACGGCTCTGCATGTCGGGCCGGACGGGATGATCTGGGGACTTGCGAACGGAGCGCTCTTTCAATTCGATCCGCAGACGAAGCGGGTGATCTTCAGCAAGGATGCGTTCCCGAGCGCGTCGGGCCGCTGGATCGACGGCTCGTTCGAGACAGGAACCGACGGGAATCTCTATGCGACGGTCGGTGGGAATTTCTTCAAGGTCGACGTGGAGTCGAAGCAGGTGGAGGTGCTCGCCACCAAGACGCAGAAGGTGGCCCAAGACGATTACGGCCACTTCTATCTGTACACGGCGGACGGGACGAAGCTCTACAAATACACGGACCCCGCGCTCATTCTTAAGCTGACAGGTGCGGAGCTATCCGTTCCTGTGACGAAGCTCGCCGCAGGGACACGGCTGCCACTGTCAATCGAGGGACTTCTGGAGAAGGGTCGAAGGACGAGAGAGCTGGCGGGGGCAGATATCCGCTTTGCCGTCAGCGATCCGGATGCCGTAACGGTCACTCGGGAGTCGATACGTGTCAACAAGCCTGGAAAAGTCCGGATAACAGCGACGATCACGCTGGACGGGCAAAGTGTACAGTCGAACACGCTGGAGCTGATTGTCACAGGTGCAGGCAAGCCTGAGCAGCCGGGCAATCCGGGCGCGCCAGGGAATCCGGGAATACCCGGGCAGCCGGGTAGACCGGATCATCCGGGGGAGCCTAGAAATCCTCCAGGTAAGTCCGGGACTCCCTAAGACATCTCTGGCGTGGGAGCTTCTCGAACGGCAGCTCAGAACGGAACGGCACTAAGGGATCGGAACCCCGGCGTCATCAGACGCCGGGGTTCTCTTTAATTGCCGAACCGAAAGAGCCTGCGCGCGGATGTGCCGACCGAACGAACCCCAATTGACCTGTGGTTGACCGCAAGTCCACTTTGATGTATGATTTTCTTGTTCGATCTCGCCCGCGCACGCTGTGCGCATTCAGGGGCGGGACATTTTTTTGTTGACCAATAAAGTCTGAGTCAGGCACTATCAAGTGCTGCTTGGGATGCTAGGGAAGCAGCTCTTCCCGGCCGTTCGGAGTAGTAACGAAAGCGCTTGCCGGACCGTCGAACATTTCGCTAAAACGAAGGAGTTGCCGACAGATTATGGAAAACGCTAACAAATCCATGGAGTATCGGTTGGAAAAGGATTTTCTGGGAAGCAAGGAAATTCCGAAAGAGGCCTATTACGGGATTCAAACGCTGCGCGCGGCTGAGAACTTCCCGATCACGGGATATCGGATCCACCCCGAGCTGATTCGGGCGCTGGCAATCGTCAAAAAATGTGCGGCGCTTGCCAACATGCATGTCCGCCAGATTCCGCCTAACATTGGCGAAGCAATCGTACAAGCGGCGGACGAGATTCTGGCCGGGGGCTTCCACGACCAGTTTATTGTGGACCCAATCCAGGGCGGTGCGGGTACCTCGATCAATATGAATGCGAACGAAGTGATTGCGAACCGGGCGATTGAGATTCTCGGCGGCGAAAAGGGCGATTACTTCTCCCTCAGTCCGAACTCGCACGTCAATAAAGGGCAATCGACCAACGACGCGTTCCCGACCGCAATGCATATCGCGACACTGTCCTTGCTGAACCAGCTGCTTGCGACGATGGACGAGCTGATTGGCACCTTCGAGTCGAAGGCCAAGGAATTCGACGCCGTCATCAAAATGGGCCGCACGCATCTGCAGGACGCCGTGCCGATCCGGTTAGGCCAGGAATTCGAAGCGTATGCCCGGGTCCTGACCCGCGACAAGCTGCGGATCTCGCGGACGCGCGAGCATCTGTACGAAGTGAATATGGGAGCGACCGCAGTGGGCACCGGCCTAAACGCCGATCCGGCCTATATCAAACGGGTAACCGAGCTGCTCGCGGACGAGAGCGGATTCCCGCTCGTCAGTGCCGAGAATCTGGTCGACGCCACGCAGAACACCGACGTCTATACGGAGGTTTCCGCTACGCTCAAGGTCTGCATGATGAACCTGTCCAAGATCGCAAACGATCTGCGGATGATGGCTTCCGGTCCGCGTGCGGGCTTCGGGGAGATTAATCTGCCGGCGCGGCAGCCGGGTTCGTCGATCATGCCGGGCAAAGTGAACCCGGTCATGGCCGAGCTCATCAACCAGGTGGCTTTCCAGGTGATTGGCAACGACCATACGATTTGTCTGGCCTCCGAGGCGGGTCAATTCGAGCTGAACGTCATGGAGCCGGTGCTCTTCTTCAACCTGCTGCAATCGCTCAGCATGATGAACCAAGCGTTCCGGGTCTTCCGCGAGTACTGCGTAGAAGGCATTCAAGCGAACGTGGAGCGCTGCAAATCGTACGTGGACAACAGCGTCGGCATCATCACGGCGTTGAATCCGCATCTGGGCTACGAGACGGCTGCGCGCATCGCAAGAGAAGCGATCCTGTCCGGCAAATCGGTCCGCGAGCTTTGCCTCGAGTACAACGTCCTCACCGAGGAGGAGCTCGACCTGATTCTGAATCCGTATGAGATGACCCATCCGGGCATTGCGGGCAAAGCGCTGCTCGATCGTCAATAATAGAAGCTTATACACATTGGCACCTGCCGCAGCAGCGGAGGTGCTTTTTTGTTTGTCGACGGAGAAGCGTTCGCAGGCCTTGAATCGGTTGATCTGGGCCTTGGCCTACTAAATGGGCGCTTGCGTCAGTAACAAGTGCGGATTTCCTCCATATATTGAAAGCATGCAAGTGCTCGAAACCATGATTTATGGAGGGTTTTCCTTATGATGCAACCACAAAATGATCTTCAACACTTGAGCGTCTCCCAGTTTCAGGTCGGGGAGATGACGCCTTGGAACCAGCAGAACCCGTACACAGCCGATCAAGGCTTCAACCCGTCTGATCCTTCCCGGCTCTGTGTCGGTATCGGCTTCTGCGCTGGGGTTTGCGGCGGTTTTTGCGCTGGGTTCTGTGGCGGTTTTTGCGCTGGAGTTTGCGGCGGTTTTTGCGCTGGAGTTTGCGGCGGTTTTTGTGCCGGGCGATGCGGTGGCTTTTGTGCCGGGCGATGCGGTGGCTTCTGTGCCGGCCGATGCGGATTCGGCCCTCGCTGTCGGTAACCCAGATCAGTCTATTGAGAAGCCGCTTCGATTCGCGGTGAACGGCTCACCCCTGTACAGCCTTCGGTTGTCAGGGGTGTTTCTCTATGCTTGTCGGCGGGGCATGAGGACAAAGAGGGAATACATAGGATAATTCTGCAACAGTAAGGAGGAGTGAAATGACAAATGTGACCCCGGCAGCACGCTTGCAAGTAAAGGCGGATACCTTTTATCTCCCCTCTCCGAACGGCAATGGCGTCTATTTCCGGAATAACGTCGGCACCTTTCAAATGGAAGGGGAGATGATTGATCGATGGATAGAGAGCCTGATCCCCATGTTCAATGGAGAAGCTACCTTAGAGGCTATTACTAGCGGATTGTCGCACCCGCAGCGGAATCATGTCTATCAAATCGCGGATGCGCTGCTCCAAAAGGGCTTTGTCCGGGATGTGAGTCAGGACCGGCCTCATCCTTTAACGAAAGCGATTGTCGACAAGCATGCCGCCCAAATCGCTTTTTTAGACAGCATCGGCGATTCCGGAGCCTATCGGTTTGCCTGTTATCGACAAGCCCGCGTTTTAGCGGTCGGATCGGGACCGTTCTTCGTATCGCTGGTGTCTGCATTGTTAGAGTCGGGATTGCCCCAGGTCCACATGGCCATAACGGATCCCGCCTCGACGAATCGGCAGCGGCTGGCCGTTTTGGCGGAGCAAGCACGCCAGACGGATCCGGAGGTACTGTTGGAAGAGATTTCGCTGCCGGAAGGAGAGGAGGATTGGCGGGAAGCGATAGAGCCTTTCCAATGGATTCTTTATGTGTCTCAGGAGGGAAAGATCGAGGAGCTCCGGCGTTTGCAAGCGCTTTGCCGGGCGGAAAAGAAGGTGCTGCTGCCGGCCATGTTCCTGCACCAGACGGGAATCGCTGGCCCGGTCGTCCATCCGGAGTCCGAGGGCTGCTGGGAATCGGCTTGGCGCCGGCTCCACCAGACAGCGGTCTATAAGGAACCGGATCGCCATGTCTTCTCGTCCACTGCGGGGGCCTTGCTGGCGAATGTCATCGTGTTCGAGCTGTTTAAAACCGTTACCGGAGTCGCAGAGCGGGGAACTGCGTTCTTTCAGCTTGATCTGGAAACATTGGAAGGCAGCTGGCATCCGTTCCTGCCGCATCCCTTGATACGCGGATGCAAGGCAGCCGAGCAGGTTCCACTGGCGCTTGAAGAGACGGACAGAAGCGAACCGACCCGTTTGCTGTCCTATTTTAGCCGACTGACCTCGGAACGAACAGGGATACTCCATACGTGGGAGGAGGGAGACTTGAAGCAGCTCCCGCTCTCTCAATGCCGCGTAAGAGCGGTCGACCCGTTATCCGAAGGACCGGCGGAGCTGCTGCCGGATCAAGTCATTGCGGGTCTGACACATGAGGAAGCGAGGCGGGAAGCGGGACTATCCGGAATCGAAGCGTATGTGACCCGATTGGCGGGCGCGCTTGTCGAAACAACGGAAATTGTCGGGATCGGGGTCGGGCAAACGGCTGCAGAAGGCGTGGTGCGCGGATTGCAGGCCAACTTGGCCGGGCAGCTGGCCAAGCGGCAACAGGTTCGCAGGCAAGCGGTCACTCCGGTGCGGTTAACGGCAGTGGAGGACAAACGCTGCCGGTACTATTTGCAGGCATTGACCGCTATGAGAGGAATGCCGGTTATCGGATTAGGAGAAGGAGTGTCCGGATTCCCTACAGTATGGGTGGGTTCCGGGGATGCCTGGTTCGGCAGTTCCGGGATAACGATCACCATAGCTTTGCAAAAGGCGCTGAAGGCAGCGGTGCAAGAGGTGCAGAATCCTTCCTCCCGCCACGAAGCTCAAGCGGCGGCGGAAGCTTCTGTGGTGCTGCTGGGCAGGGAAGCCGCGTGGGATTTGCCGATCCCTTCCGGCGAAGGAGCCGCACATTCGGACATTTTGCGGGAAGCTCTACAGATTCTGAAGAAGAACGGCAAGAGCCTCTCCGTTATGGACCTGGCGGTGGAACCGTTCCTGAAGGAAGAACTTGCGGGCGTGTACGGCGTGCTGCTGCGAGAGGAGGAGTTCGTATGAACACAGTGGCTATTGTTGGAGATGGAGAGCTGGCGGACCTGGTCTGCAGAGAGCTCTCCTCTCTTTGCCGATTGGTTCGTTTGCAAGATGGAGACGCCGAGCTTCCGGCAGCGACCGATTTCGTCTTGGTGCTGCATGACGGCTGGCGGCCTTCGGTCCATCAGAAGCTGGAAGAACGCATGCGGACAGCCGCCATTCCATGGCTGCGAGGCTTCGTCGCCTTCGGCGAGGGAGTGATCGGGCCGCTTGTTCGCCCCGGAATCCCCGGGTGTACCGAATGCGCCGACACCCGCCACCTCATGGCGGGACGCGATCGCAAGGAGATGTGGATGCTGAAGCAGCGTCTGGCGGAGACCGGAGGGGCGGCGAGCGATGCGTGGGCATCGCATGCTGGATTGTTCCAGATGGCCTGCCTGCTCGCGATGGAAACAGAGAGAGTGCTCCGGGGCATCCCGCCCCGTACGGAAGAGCGGATGATCTACATAGATATGAGAACGTTGACCTGCACCAGCCATTTCTTCCTTCCGGACCCATTGTGCCCAGTATGCGGCCGTTTGCCCGAAGACACGCCGGAGACGGCTCGACTTTCCCTGCAGCCTAGACCCAAGATGAGCGAGAACAGCTTCCGCTGCCGAACGCTCGAGGAGCTATCGAGCTTCTTGACACAAGAGTATCTCGATTATAAAACCGGACTGTTGAACGGCAAGCTGATCGATCTCGTCTCTCCCTTTGCCGATACGATCGTCCACCTTCCGATGTTTAACCATGAGGAGGCGACGGCTGGCCGGACGCATTGCTACGCCGACAGCGAGCTGACCGCTATTCTGGAAGGATTGGAGCGGTACTGCGGAACGGCTCCCCGCGGCAAGAGGGGGATGATCAGAGGCAGCTACCGCCATCTGGCGGAGCAGGCTCTGGATCCAGCCTCGGTCGGCTTATACACGAAGGACCAGTATGAAATGCCTGGTTTTCCGTTCAAGCCCTTTTCTCCGGACGACCCAATCGATTGGGTGTGGGGCTATTCGTTTATGCGGGAATGTCCGATTCTGGTTCCGCAGCAGCTAGCCTACTATAGCACGAGCTGCGGACAAGGGTTCGTCTATGAAACATCCAATGGCTGCGCGCTCGGAGGAAGCTTGGAGGAGGCTATTTTGTACGGCATTCTGGAAGTGGTGGAGCGGGATTCCTTCCTGATGACTTGGTACGCGCAGCTTCCGCTCCCGCGGCTCGATCCTCTCTCTGCGGACGATCTAGAACTCGAATTGATGGTAAGACGCGTGCAGGCCGTCGCCGGATTCGACGTGCATTTGTTCAATGCGACGATGGAGAACGGAATCCCCAGCATATGGGCATTGGCGACAAACACGAAAGCAACGGGAATCCATCTGATCTGTGCGGCAGGAGCCCATCCGGATCCCATTCGGGCGGCCAAAAGCGCCGTTCATGAAATAGCGGGCATGATGCTTACTCTTGACGACAAGGTCGAGAAGAACCGGGAACGCAACGAACAAATGTTCCATGACCCGCTGCTGGTGCGCGAAATGGATGATCATGCGATGCTGTACAGCTTACCGCCGGCAGGGGAGCGGCTGCAATTTCTGCTGGAGGAAAACCGCCCGATGCGAACCTTTCAGGATGAGTTCCGTCCGAAACCGTTGCATTCGGACCTGACCGAAGATCTGAAAGACGTCCTTCTCGCGTTCCGTCAGCTGGACCTCGATGTGATCGTGGTCGATCAGACAACGCCCGAATTGAAACGGAACGAGATGGCCTGTGTGAAAGTGCTGATTCCCGGGATGCTTCCCATGACATTCGGTCATCATTTGATCCGAGTGACCGGGTTACCGAGAGTTTTGAACGTACCAGCAAAGCTTGGCTATACGAAGCTGCCGCTGCTTCCGGACCAGCTCAACCCGCATCCGCATCCGTTCCCGTAAACCCGCATGAGGAGGGAAGAGGATGAATCTGGAAGCATTCCTGCGTGATCTTCATGCAGATGCCCATGAAACCAAGTCGCCGGATGGGGAGATCGATTGGGAGGATGCGCCGCTTCCCTACAAGCTTTATCGCAGCCTGCCGGTCGTGCCTCTGTCCTCGGAAGTCCCTATAACGCTTAGCGGACAAAGACCACCCGCCGAGCCGGATCCGGATTCCATCGGTCATTTCCTCTGGCATGTCTATGGCCTCACCCAATTGAGCCAGCTTTCCGCAGCGAACTCCATCTCCCCATCAGCTGGACCGATCCAGATGATCAGGCGGTTTGTCCCATCGGGCGGAGGTCTCTACCCGAACGAATTGTATGTCTATCTGAGGATGGCGGAGGCTCCTGCCGGCATTTATCATTATGACGCGGCACACCACCGGTTGGTTCTGCTTCGGGAAGGGAATTTCGATTCTTATGTGGCCCGGGCGCTCGGGAATCGATGCGATCTATCCGGCTGCTTTGGCGCTGTGTTCGTGTCCGTTCAGTTTTGGAAGAATGCCTTCAAATACAGCAATTTCGCCTATCGGCTGCAAGGTCTGGACACAGGCGTTTTGATCGGGCAATTTCTAGAAGCAGCGAAACGATTCGGGTATGAAACGGGTGTGTACTTCCAGTTTCTCGATCGGGCGGTCAACCATCTTATTGGGTTATCCGATCACGAGGAGAGCGTGTATGCGGTCATGCCGCTTTCCGTTAAGCCCGCGGCCTCCTGGTTCCATAGAAGAAGTGGGGAAGGAGAGGTCACAGCGTTAGAGTTGTGCCGGGAGCTGCCGGCCGTTCGGCATGAACATTACATGAGATCCCAGAGAGTCAAGCAGTCCCCGATGCTGAACATGATGAACGAAGCGTCCATGCTGCATTCCACAAGATCGTTCCGGCAAGTAGGGGAGGAAAAGAGGGCTTACAGCGGCTTACAGGCTGTCTACTTACCGCGCGTGGAACGGTTGTCCTATGATCTTGCCTCGGTTTCTCGGAAGCGGTATTCGCCGGAATCGGATTTCGTATTGAGCAAGCTGTCCCAAACGGAAGTAGGTGCTCTGCTGCAGGAGGCGGTGGCTTCCTTCACCTATTCCAACGACTTGACGGGTTCCCATGACGAACCTCTATCGCGGATTTCATTGTATGGATGTATGTATAACGTGGACGGCATGGCAGACGGTGCTTATCACTATGACCACGCCGCTCATCTGTTACGCCGAGTTCTTCCGGGCGATCATCGGTTCAGGCTTCAGCAGGGAATGTCGCTGGATAACGTCAATCTGTTTCAGGTACCGCTATGCTTGCATGTAGTTGGTGATAAGGATCACCTCGTATCGGAATTAAGCTACCGAGGGTACCGGATTCAACAAATGGAAGCGGGGATGCTTGTTCAGCGGCTATTGCTGGCGGGAACCGCCATGGGCATGGGAGGGAGGCCGCTGCTAGGGTTTCTTCCGAGTGTGATTGATGATATTTACAAATTGCCGGATCAGGGCAAGACCGCTTTGATCCAAATACCGCTCGCACCCTATCGGCAGCGTCCCCGTCTGGAAGGGGCATTGCACAGCTGACAGACGGATGTCCGAAGCTCGAGAATCCAACTGGCTCCAAAAAATTGGGGCATCGATGACGCGCTCATAGACCATATTCCGGATAGGAAGCCGAAATGATGGAGATCTATCAGAGCTGCGATCACCGATGCCCTTAAGGTAGATCACGATGTTACTGAGCGGCTAAGCCGCCCTCTAATCCCGTCTGCTTGATCGAATTTCAGCTGCGCTGGTCCTAATCAACTAGTCGATTTAGGTTCTCGTTTGAACGGCTAACCCGCTGAACGAGATAGGGCCAACAACAACCGCTCTTGTGTTTGCCGTACGGTTTTCTGCTGTGACCGTATAAACGCGGGAACCCGCTCTTACATTTCTATCTTCCGCCTGAAACGTAACCGAATAATTTTGCTCGGATCCGGTCGATTCGATCCCTTGCTGTGTGTTGTAGATTTCTACTCCGTCGCGGAACACTCTAAAAAGAATTTGGGCAATGCCTGTGACACCGCGAACACCAACGGTTGCTACAAGGTCTACCCGATTCGGTTTCGAATTCATTGGAATTCGTAAAGTAATTGTGGCAAGGCGGGTTCTTGCCGGCGAACGCTTGATCGTGACTGGGTTTGCCAGGTTGAATCTGCGGCGCGGCTGGACGGAAGCTTTATCAAGGATACGTGCCAAAACTATCAACTCCTCTTTCTTTTGATACCTCCAAACTATGTTGGAGAAGGAGAGATTGATTGGACAAGGGTGGAATTGGCATTCCTATCCTATAAATGATCAGGCGAGCAATGGTGCAGAGGGATCATGCATCTAATTGGTTTTTTCGCTGATGGACGAATCATTCTTCGGAAATGTGGTATGACGCCAAAAGTAAAAAAAGAGCAATTCTCCTTGCAAGAAGGGAATTGCTCTTTCGTCTTATTGGATAGTATTCGCGCAGGTTTAGGAGCGTTCCGCTCGGTAAATAGCCGGTTGGCGGCCCTTCTAACTGATTATAGTAGAAAGGGGGGGATGATTCGCCCATCAATATCGGTGAATCCGTATTCCCGGGCAAGATCACCAACTTGTAGCACCAGTCCGTTTTTAAGCTGCACTTCGCCATCCCCTGCCAAGGCAGACACAGCTCGCCCAATATAATACGGCGACTCAGTGTGTTGAAGAGCTTCAACCTCTCTCCAATGATCCTCATCTGTATCGAAATTCCTTAATACCAGTTCTGTTCTCATCCAACCAGGGGAGACCGCTACCACCGTTATCTTAGTGTTTTTAAGATCATGAGCTAATCCAAATACGGAGCGGTTAATCGTATTCTTGGCAAGGTCGTAATAGAAAGTTCCCAAATACTTATCCTGATCCCGAAATGTGGTATGTACGATTAATCCAGAATCAGCTTCCAACAGAAGTGGGAGCGCATAATGGTTTGTCGCGATTTGTGCACGTACTCCGCTCTGAAACATAGCATCCCACAAGTACAGCGGATACTCCCAGAAAGGTTTGGATTGTAAATTCACTTCCAAGTCATGCAGTCCCCAAACGTTATTCACAAGTATGTGGAGACGTCCTTGTTCCTTTCGGATTCTCTCGATCAAAGCTTGTGTATCCTCATCATTGGTATGATCGCAACGACATGCGTAAGCCTTTCCTCCATTGTTTAGAATCTCCTCGACAGTTTCATCAATACTACCTGGAAAACCATGTGTAGTAGTACCTCGTAAACTTCTTCCGGTCACATAAACTACTGCTCCGGCTTTCCCAAGTTCAACGGCTATTCCTCGTCCTGCCCCCCGACTTCCTCCGGTTACGAGAGCGATTTTCCCAGCAAGTCTCTTCAAGCTCATCCTACTCCTTCGTAGTTATTTCTTTCATCATACACTAGTAAATATGTCATCTAGTGTCATAATGGGGTCATGAGAAGAAGGTCATTTCCATGCTGGAGAATGGCGAAATCATCGCGGATGAGGCGGTCAAACTGTTGAAGGGTGAAGCAGCCGGAACGGGGCGGAACTGTTGCTGGCGATTCTCGAGAACCGAAGCACGAAGCAAGCGATCCGGCAGCTTATTAAGGAGCTTCAACGATGCAAGTCGATGTCCAGACTCAGGACGGTACGGAAGTGTAGATTAAATTGTAGGCTCAAACGAGGATAGGAGCGAAAATAAAAAAGAACCTGGCCGGTTCGCCAGGTTTTTTTGGATTGCCTATAAAAACATACGATGCTATAATGAGTCCACGACTGACTTCAGCAATCATGGGCGCAAATATCTTATCCTACATACTTAGTATACCATGCCGATTCCCCCTTGTCAAATGCTTCTTAAATGAATGGTTAGGAGAGATGTGGAGTGAGTTCATTGGTTCTCGGCTTTCAGGAAATGGACAAAACGCAGCTTACGCTTGTTGGCGGCAAAGGTCATCATTTAGGGGAATTAGCAAGGATGGAAGGGATACAAGTACCAGAAGGATTCTGCGTCACAACCTTAAGTTATCAGAAAGCCATCGATCATAACGAATCTTATCACGCTTTGCTGGATCGACTAACGATGCTAAAAGCAGAAGATCGAGAGCAAATTGGGGAAATAAGCAGGAAGATTCGGCAAGTCATTACGGATTCAGAAATGCCTAACGACGTTAGGCAAGCTGTTGTTCACTATCTCTCCCGGTATGGCGAAGAACATGCTTATGCCGTGCGTTCCAGTGCGACTGCCGAAGATCTGCCGCATGCTTCTTTTGCCGGACAACAAGACACCTATTTGAACATTGTCGGCAGAGAAGCCATCCTGCAGCATATCCGCAAATGCTGGGCTTCTCTATACACGGATCGCGCGGTCATCTATCGGATCCAAAATGGATTTGACCACAAGCAAGTTTCTTTAGCCGTTGTCGTGCAAAGGATGGTGTTCCCACAGGCATCCGGGATCGTATTCACCGCTGATCCGATGACTTCCAATCGAACGCTGCTGTCCATTGATGCCGGTTTTGGACTTGGAGAAGCGCTCGTCTCCGGCTTGGTGTCGGCCGATAGTTACCAAGTACGGGATGGGGAGATCGTCAAGAAACGGATAGAGACCAAAAAGCTGGCTATCTACGCAAGTAAAGAAGGCGGAACGGAGACCCGCCCGATCGACCCCGATCAGCAGCAGACTCAAACCCTGACCGACCAACAAATTTTACAACTTGCACGCATCGGGAGACAGATCGAGGCTTATTTCGGCCAGCCGCAAGATATCGAATGGTGCTTGGCGGATGGTGCATTTTCTATCGTCCAGAGCCGGCCCATCACGACTTTATTCCCGATCCCGGAAGCGAATGATCAAGACAACCACGTTTACCTATCGGTCGGCCACCAGCAAATGATGACGGACCCGATAAAACCATTGGGATTGTCTTTTTACCTGATGATCACTCCTGCACCCATGCGTAAAGCAGGTGGAAGGTTGTTTGTTGATGTTACACGTATGCTGGCTTCCCCTGTCAGCAGAGAAACTTTTTTAAATACTCTGGGTCAATCCGATCCGCTCATAAAAGACGCATTACTGACTATAATAGAACGGAATTTTATCAAATCGCTGCCAAATGAAAATAAAGAACTGGGCACCAGTAATAGCAGGGTAGGCAGGCCGCCTACAGGGGTTCAACCACAAATCGAAAATGATCCGACAATCGTTTCTGATTTGATTAAACGTACTCAAACATCGATAGAAGAGCTCAAACAGAGCATCCGAACGAGATCGGGAGCGGAGTTGTTTGATTTTATCCTGGAAGATATCCAGCAATTAAAGAAGATCTTATTCGACCCACAAAGCACGGCTGTGTTCATGACAGCGATGAATGCTTCCTCATGGATCAATGAAAACATGATGGAGTGGTTGGATGAAAAAAATGCAGCAGACACGATTTCTCAATCTGTGCCGGGCAACATCACTTCTGAAATGGGGCTGGCGCTATTGGACGTCGCAGATGCGATTCGTCCGTATCCACAAGTAATGGAGTATTTACAGGTTGCAAAAGAAGATACCTTTTTGGAAGATCTGGTTACGTTTGATGGCGGACTGGAAGCCCAAGCCGCGATTCAGGCTTTTCTCGACAAATACGGAATGCGTTGTGCCGGAGAAATTGATATAACCAGAACGCGTTGGAGCGAGAAACCAATTACACTCATCCCAATCATTCTGGGTAACATCAAAAATTTTGAGCCAAACGAAAGCAAACGGAAATTTGAGCAAGGACGACAGGAGGCACTGGAAAAAGAACAAGAGTTACTAGAGCGATTGAAGGCATTACCGGATGGGGAACAAAAAGCTGCAGAGACAAAACGAATGATCGATCTAGTCCGGAATTTCATCGGGTATCGCGAATATCCCAAATATGGCTATATGAATCGCTACATCGTTTATAGACTGGCTTTGCTGCAAGAAGCCGAGCAACTCGTACAAGCGGGCGTTATTCATGAGAAAGAGGATATTTATTACCTCAGTTTTGAAGAGCTTCACGAAGTCGTACGCACCAAGAAGCTGGATTACCAGATCATCATCAAACGAAAAGACGAGTACAAATTATATGAAAAACTGACTCCGCCGCGAGTCATTACTTCTGAAGGTGAAATCATAGCGGGCAAGTACAATCGGGAACATGTCCCGCCCGATGCGATTGTGGGGCTGCCCGTTTCCGCCGGAGTCATAGAAGGACGAGCGCGCGTCATCTTAAATATGGAGGATGCGGATCTGGAGGATGGAGATATATTAGTCACCTCCTTTACCGACCCTAGCTGGACACCATTGTTTGTATCGATAAAAGGCTTGGTCACCGAGGTTGGCGGATTAATGACCCATGGAGCCGTTATCGCGCGTGAATATGGCTTGCCGGCCGTTGTTGGGGTTGAAAATGCCACAATGCTGATAAAAGATGGGCAGCGAATTCGCGTGCATGGAACAGAAGGATATATCGAAATCTTGTAGTGGCGGAATCCCTCAACGGATGAGCCTTTGGGTTTGTTCTAACGAACAGCATTGTCTACAGGCTGTCATGGAGAAAAGGGCGGTACCTTAGCCGCCCTTTTTGTCTTGCCATCTTATCTTTGGAACGTCCCAGCGGGTGAGAGTGAGCGAGAGGATAATGGGAATTTTTGCTGAATAAATCTAGGGAATGGAAAACGATCTAATGATAAGGAGGATGCAGAACAGGATGAACAAAGATAGCAACGGTGCAGAGGTGATCGGTTACTGCTGCTTGAGATTTCCAGTCACAAATTTGAAAATATCGGTGGATTTTTATTGCGATGGGTTGGGCTACGAATTGATTTCAGCGGATTATTCGTTTGGCGAGGCTCATATTGCGTTGAAGAACAGGAACGGTCCGAGTATCTTTTTGATGGAAACCAAACCGGATGATGTCACCCAATTGAAGTTTGTCTTTCCTCGTTCCTTCTTTGTCACAAGCAGTACGGGGCATGTGACGATGGTTGAACTCTTAACGAATGATTTGCTGGCCTTGCATGAACGGCTGAAACAAGCAGGAGCCCGGATCGATCAAGAGCCTGTATTTACAAATAAATTCGGTTATTTCACCTTTTATGATCCGGACGGGCACTATATCCGGGCGGTCGAAGAAAATGTTGGATGACAAGCACATAGAAGGTTAGCCGCTAATTTCTACATATCCCCCAAAAGCTCAAAGCTTTTGGGGTATTTCTTTTTACGACGGTAAAAACTAACAAGGCATGAATGGAACTTTTTTGAAAGATACTAAGTCCCTTTGGCATAAGAGCTTGTATGGAGGTACAAATGACGCAACTCATCCAACAATTAATGGATCAATATGGGTACTACGTTTTAGGGATTGCCCTAATGCTTGAACTTCTTGCTCTGCCCCTGCCCGGAGAAGTTCTGATGACATATACAGGACTTATGATTTTTCAGGGGCATTTAAATTGGGGCTTAAGTATTCTAACGGCCGGTTTTGGCGCCTCCCTAGGAATGACGTTATCCTACTGGATCGGTTTCAAGCTGGGGACGCCTTTTTTTGAAAAGTACGGCGCGAAAATCCATCTCGGACCGGATAAGCTCAGGAAGACGTCAGAATGGTTTGAGCGCTATGGGAACAAGCTTTTGCTCATTGCCTATTACATTCCCGGAATCCGTCATTTCACCGGTTATTTTTCGGGAGTTACCCGTATGCCGTTTCGAACCTATATGCTTTTTGCATATACAGGTGCGTTTTTATGGACGGGCACATTTATTTCGCTTGGAAAAGTCCTCGGTCCCAAGTGGGAGCAGTTTCATCATACCATCACCAAGTATTTAATCATTGCCGGGATGATAGCGGTACTTCTTTTTGTCGCAGTCTACATGTTCAGACGATACAAAGCTCAAATGGTTACGATAACGTTAGCAGGACTGAATAAAGGGGTTCAAACGTTTCATTCTCTTGGAAAGGTTAAGCTTCTCGTTGTCATTGCGTTTGGCGTATTTCTTATCCTGTTCAGCGTGATGGCAGGCTTGATTCAAGACTTTTTAGCGGGTGAGTTTGCCGATTTTGATGCGGTCACGACCTTTATCGTGAAGGCTGTTTTTGATGAGACATGGACGGGATGGATGAATCGGTTTATGGATTTAGCATCGCTTCCGGTGCTTTTCACTATTGTCGGTCTGACGGTTGTATGGGTTTTGATAAAGGGGAGAGACCGGCTGCTGGAAGTATCATTCTTATTGTTTGTGTTGATTGGTGGAGAGCTTTGGGATGAAGGGCTGCGGAAGTTGTTTCATCGAACCGGGCCAACGAGCCTTATGAATACTTTTCCGAGCGAGCAGACGTTAATTACGATCATTTTTTTAGGTTTCGCGATGTATCTCTTTGTTCGGCATGTAAGGATCGCCTGGATTCGAACCGGCGCGTTGCTTCTTGTCCTGGCTGTTTCGTTCCTTGTAGGCATCAGCCGTATTTATTTTGACATTCAGTATCCTAGTGATGTGGCAGCCGGATACGTATTCGGTGGAGTCTGGCTAAGCTTGAATATTGTCTTATTAGAACTATTCCGGCTTTTTAAGAACAACAAGTCGAACCTATTCCCTGAAGACAAATAAGCCTGTTGAGAGTTCCTCAACAGGCTGACCACCAGTTCCTGCAAGAGGGACTAGCGGTCTTTGTTTAGGCAAACTGGACTTAGAAGTCAAAATTGTCAGGGTCCGGTCCAACCCGGAGGTCCTGGTTCAGCGAATCAATCCGGGTCATCTCTTCGCTCGTCAGCTCGAAGTCGAACACCGAGGCGTTCTCGATAATCCGGTGTGCCTTCGTCGATTTGGGAATCGTTACGATGCCGTTTTGCAAATCCCAACGCAAAATGACTTGGGTGACCGACTTGCCGTGACGGGCGCCGATTTCCTTCAGCTCCGGGTTGTCCAGCAGCTGGCCCTGCATCAGAGGCGACCATGCCTCGATCTGAATGTCATGCTGGGCGCAGAAATCGCGCAACGCTTGCTGGCTGAGCCGCGGATGGAGCTCGACCTGGTTCACCATCGGCTTTATTTCGGCATCCTTCATCAGGTCCTCCAGGTGATGAATCTGGAAGTTGCTGACGCCGATCGCTTTGACGCGTCCGGCCTTGTACAGCGCTTCGAGCGCACGCCAAGCGTCCTTATACTTACCGGCCACCGGCCAGTGAATGAGATACAGATCGAGATAATCGAGCCCCAGCTTTTCCAAGCTGGTGTCAAAGGCGGCGAGCGTCTCTTCATAGCCGAGATCGGCGTTCCATACTTTGGAAGTGACGAATAGGTCTTCGCGGGAGAGTCCCGTTTCTTGAAGGGCCTCGCGGATAGCTTGGCCGACGCTGCGCTCGTTCTCATAGATGGCCGCCGTGTCGATGCTGCGGTACCCATGGGCGACAGCCGCTTTGACGGCATCTACGAGCTCTTGACCTTCCTCGACTTTGAATACGCCGATGCCGAACCACGGCATAGCCTTGCCGTTATTGAGAGTCGTAGTTGCTTGCAGATGTGTTGTCATAAAAAAAACCTCCAGTAGGTGTGTATCGTGATAGGAATCATCGGTCGATGTTTATTATGAGAGGAACAAACGTTTTTGGCTAGTACGCACTTCAAAGTAAGATAGGTACTAAAAAGTGCCTGTAGCGATGTACACGGGCGAAGTGGACGAGTGAACGCAAAACGTATTATTCCCAGCACTAGCGCAAATTAGTAACGACGGTAGAAAGCGAGGAAATATCATAATGAGAAGAAAACAAACACTTTGGTTATTTTTATGTCTTGTTTTGATTGTTTGCTTATTCAGCTGGAGGTATGTAGAACGTACGCCAAAAATTCATGGACAATCTGTTGAAAAAGTTACCATCCTGGATCCCCATGGCAGGACCGTCTTAGTAACTTTGACTTCGGACGATCGTACTGCGATTGATGTTGTGGCTAAAGCTATAAGTCAACAATCAACCCTTATTGAATTAAACAAAAACGAGCCAAATTATTGGATCCAGCATGACACCAATGTCATCCTTTAAAATGAAGCACGATGACCCGATGGGGGAGGAAGGCTTGAAACAAAAAAGAGGGAGAGTGGGCTGTGGTTATTACCCAACAAGAAGAAAAGATGATTAAGGCTCTTCGTGAGGCAAAATTGCCACCTTTATTTGTGCTTGTGCGTATAAGAAATGAAATTTTGAATGACACAGAGAATGTTGAAGAAAACCGCAGAGATGTCGTCATAAAGGCTTTAGAAAAATACATTGGCCCCTTATGGGATGATTTTCGTAAGGGAAAGAATCCACAAGTCAAAGAAGAGGCTTAAGGAAAGGAAGATCGAGTTAGAAGTCGCGTTTGTTTAGAAATATTAAAAACAGCGGCAGTTGAAGACCTACTAAAGTCTTAAACTGCCGCCGAACTAAGACAGCTACTTAAACTTGCCGGCTCCGAATAAGATCACGTATCCGTCAGGATCGCGGATCCCAAACTCCTTCCAGAGCATGTCACCTTGATCCTCCTGTTTGATTTCGTAATGAATGAACGCGCCATCCGCTCGAAATTGCTCAAGTAATCCGTCAATCTGTTCCCAATCCGTATAGGCGTATGTATCACAGCCGGCCACAGGCCCTTCCCAGTTTTTAGGGTACGGAATTTGTCTCGGCTTTTTGTTCGGCACTACGTCCTCGTGGTTCTCCGCCTGGTATAAAATAAACCCAAGCCGGGGGTGTTCCCGCTCCGCGTGTCCCCAGCCGTCAACTTTACAGCCAAGCGCTTGCTTGTAATAGTCCTTTGATTTCTGCAAATCGGAAACTAACCGGATTTGGTTCATAGACAACGGCCTCCTTTTTAACGAATCGATCACCAACATCATCGTCAATTTCAGTACAGCTTGTTCCCGCTTGGTCAAAGCTCCTTTCGAGGGGTACTCCAAGTGACCGGTCATTACCCGATACTTCTTGTATGGCCCAAGCGAGCTAATGTTCGACTCTATTATATACAATATATGGAAAATGGTAAGCGATAAGTAAATCAAGCCATTATGAAAGGAAAAAGGTGGTCATCTGAAGTGAACCCCTCTAATACGTTTTCTTGCGGGGATCCATGTGAAGATGAGTATTGGATTAATGTTTTGTTAAAAAGGAAACGACTCCCTTTTCTTCCATGTGCTTCATGATATACTGGGATAGTCGGAAAACGCTTGCATAATTCCTCTACAATTCGAGGCCAACGACGGAGTGAATATCCTATGTAATATTTAACGAACCTATTGGCCGCTGATTAAGGGGATTGAATATGCGTTTGCCGCGACGAAAAGAAAAGTCGGGGAGTGTGAACGATTGTGGATCATTTTGGAAAGCGTTTACCTTTGTTGGGAAAAAAGCTTCTTCTATTTGCATCTGTCCTTGCACTAGGCTCTTCTCTTCCTTATCCGGCATTCGCGGAAGCATTGCACGCTGAGACACAGCCATCTCATCTGGTTGTCCCGGGTGTTAATCATTCGGTTGTTCATCAGACTGATGGAACTACGAACCAAAGTATTCATATCGTCCGGCTGCAGCCGAACAACCCATTCGTCAAGTTGGAGATCCATTCACCCGATGGAAAGGTGAAAGCCAAAGCAGCAGCCTCCGCCATGGCACAGCAGCATAACTCGGACGGCCATAGAGTCGTTGGAGCCGTGAATCTGGATTTCTTCGCTGCGACGGGAGTGCCCACCGGCCTGCAAATCACGAACGGCGAGATTCGGACGGCTCCGAACCTAGGGCGGACGTTCTTCGCTGTGAAGAAGGATGGGACGGTCCAAATAGGGGGAGAGGTGTCCATAAACTCTTACATACGGACGGACAACGGAGAGTCCCTGCAAGTATACGCAGTTAACAAGCTGCGTGAACAGCGTCACACGAACCACGCCTTCCTGTATACGGAACGATTCGACGAGTCAACCGGCGCTGTCGGTGAAGGAGTGGAAGTGTTGATTACGCCTGATGATCCTTCGGCTATCCTGAAACCGGGAGAGCCGGTACGAGGCATGGTGGAAGCCGTCTACTCAACTACTGACAACCCGATTCCCGCCGGTAAGTTCGTCCTATCCGCCAGCGGAAGCAAGGCAAGCTGGATCACTAGCCATCTGAAGGTTGGAACGTCCGTCACGTTCGGCGTCGATCTCGATAACGGGCTGAATGATGCCCAGTATGCTGTAGCCGGCTGGTCGGGGTTGGCCAAAGTGCTGCTGCACAACGGGGAAGTCTCCAGCCAGGTGGACGATTCCACTGTAAACAATGTGGTCGTTCCGAATCCCCGAACCTTCCTGGCCACGAAGAACGGCCAACTGTACGTGGTTACATTTGATGGCCGCCAGCCTGGTTACGCCGACGGCGTCACGCTGAGAGAAGGAGCGGAATATCTGCAATCCCTCGGCATGGAGGAAGCAATCAACATGGACGGGGGAGGATCGACTACTCTGCTGCTGAAAGAGCCGGGGGACGAGGAGCTCTCGCTTGCTAACTTGCCTTCCGATGGCAAGGAACGGGCCATCGGCAATGCCTTGTTGATCGTATCTACTCATCCGCATTTTGGCCGTTAAAGAAGAGTCCGGCCCCACAATCTTCCTTTACGAGGAGAGATGCCTCTACACCGGCATACTTAATTAAAGGAAAAATACTAAGGAAAGACGCTTGCTCGCGAGCGTCTTTCTCTGTTTCTCAACTGGCGAAAAATAACGATGATCTGCAAGTCATCTTGCAGTCTCGTTCTAGCATCCTTATCACACATAGCAGCATGAATTCAGTAAAGCACAACTCGGCTTCTACTGATAAATCCAGCACTTGCTGGGCAAGCGGACAGGTTAGTTGCATGATCTATAATGCTTATTACAGCTGATTCTGAAACGAGTCGTCACGACCGAGCGAGGCGATTTCGTTCAGATCATAGGACACAACAAACCCAGTTCCGGGAGGGGACTGGGTTTGTTGTGTTTTATATAAGGACCGAGAGAGCTTGGTGCAGCGCAAGACGGGAAACATTCCGTACAGGTTGGGGAATGAAGTGTTCACGACGAGACGGGCAACATGGCCTCCGTTATTTCTTAATGTATGAGGTCTGAAGGGCCTTCGTTAATTTGTCGGGGAAATTAATGGTCATCCCATCTACCTCACAATCTAGTGCATGTCGCATCAGCTCCGGCGTGAAGGCTCCCCAGGCTCGGACTTCCAGACCATGAGCTTTGGCCAAGCGCACATCATCAGGCTCCAGTAGTTCGGTGGCGGGACAAATTTGCTGCGCTCCGATGTCCTTTAGCTTACCAATTGCTTCCTTATCGATCTTTCGAATCAAATGACCGATTCGAATGGAGGCGTCCAATGTCCGAACCGCCTCCAAATTCGCGTACCAGAAGGAAGTGATGGTTACCTGCTTTCGGACACCGAATCGTTCGATCAGTTCGAGAACCGGATTTTCGATGCCCATGTCTTTCAGTTCCAGCGCGAATAGCAGCGGCTTTCTGCCGAACAAGTAGAGAAACTGCTCGAACGTGATCAGTCTCTCACCAGTATATGCCGGGGAGAACCAAGAACCGGCGTCCAGCCCCTGAAGCTCTTTCCAAGTATACTCGGAGGGAAGTCCCTGCCCGTTCGTTGTGCGGTTCAGCTCATTGTCGTGAAAAAGGATGATGACGCCGTCCTTACTCGTCTTTAAATCAGTCTCGATGCCGTTCGCGCCTTGTTCAATGCCTTTGTAAAATGCGGAGAGCGTATTCTCCGGCGCATATTCCGAAGCACCGCGATGGGCTAAATTCATAAACATATGGACTAGTCTCCCTACTTGTAGGTTTTCATGAAGGTCTCGACGTCTGCCTGCAGCTTATCGAGTACTTTCTGCGGATCCGCATTGGCGTCACCCTCGACGATTTCCAGCGCGTTAACGATCCCGTTCCAAATCAGGGAGTCAGCCGGATGAATACCTTGCCCGCGAAGGTATTCGTTTTGTTCCATAATTGTCTTGAACAGCGGATCATCCTGCATCTTCTTCTGGAACGCCTCCGTCTCGAACGCCGATTTCTTGATGGGTGCATACCCGGAACCCATGCTCGTCTTGGCCGCATTATCGGTTTCGGTCAAGAACTGAACAAACGTCCAAGACGCCTTCTCCATAGCCGCATCCGATTTGAAAATCCCGAGGCTGTTGCCCCCGATTGGCACATTCCGTTCCTTGACCTCCGGTAAGAATGTGATGCCTATCTTGAACTTATCACCGATTGTCTTTTGTGTACTGGCCAGAGAAGCACCGGATTTGAAGATCATTGCCACCTTGCCGGCAGCGAAATCTTCTTCTGCGGTCTTGTGCTGATTAGGCGCCATCGCTTTGGATACATGGACGAGGTCCTGGAAAGATTTCAGCGTCTCGACTGCTTCTTTACTGTTCACGGTGACTTTGCCGTCTTTGTCGATGATCGTTCCGCCGCGATTCCAGGTCATCGGTTGAAAGTACCAGGGAGAATCGGCAGCCGTATTGAACCCCCAAACATCGATTTTGCCATCGCCATTCGTATCCTTCATGAGCGCCTTCGCGGCGGAAACCAGCTCGTCCCAAGTGCTTGGCGCCTTCAGACCGGCCTGCTCGAACATCGTTTGATTGTAATAAAGCACCGGCGTGCTGCTGTTGAACGGAATCGTCCACAACTTGTTTTTATAGCGGAACCGATCCCAGAAATATGGATACACATCGTCCTTTTCTTTGTCCGTCATAAACTGCTCGATCGGAACCAGCCGGCCGCTATCGGCCATCTGCGGGATCCCGTGGCGCTGCCCAAGCTGGACGACGTTGGGCAAGCTGTTCGAGACGACGGCTGCCATGACCTTCTGTGCCATTTCATCGTAGCCGCCCATGTATTCGGCTTTAATCTTGATGTTCGGGTATTTTTCCTCGAATGCTTTGACATCTTCAGCCAGCAGATCTTTATTGGTCGACCAGAAGGTTAGCGTTACAGGCTGCTCGGCTGCCGGTGTCGAAGCGGCAGCGGGATTGTCTCCCTTTGTGCCAGAGGAACAGGCGGTGAGGCCAATCAAACTGAGCATCGCAACGGATAACAATGCTTTTTTCACAGAATATCCTCCATTCGCTAGTTGAGTATTTATTTCACCGATGCGTGCATGACGCCTCGTACGAAATAGTTCTGGGTAAAAAGGAAGAATGCCATCACCGGTAAAATGATGAAGGTCGAGGCGGCCATCAAGTGCGGCCACTCGATGCCTTTTTCTTGATCGATCATATAACGAAGCCCGACCTGTACGGTGCGCATGTCCTGACTGTTCGTAATGAGAAGCGGCCACAAATAGCTGTTCCACGCATGCAGGAAGGCGAACAGACTGAGTGTTGCGATAACGGTGCCGGAGATTGGAACGATCACCTGCAACAACGTTCGGTAATAGCCACAGCCGTCTATCCGGGCGGCATCGATCAGATCGCGGGGGATCGTTAAGAAAAATTGGCGAAGCAGGAAAATGCCGAAAACGCTGGTGACGCTTGGTACGATTAGACCGGCATAGCTGTTTATCCATCCGAGCTCTTTTATGACCAGGTAGGATGGAATCATCGTTGATTCGAAAGGAACAATCGTGGAAGCGATGACGAGCAAAAAAGTGAATCGTTTCCCTCGAAAAGGCACCCACGAGAGCGCGTAAGCCGCCATCGAGCAGGTTACGATCTGTCCGGCGACGACGCCGACCGACATCAGTAAGCTGTTGAGAAAGAATCGGTTGAACGGGGCCATATGCCAAGCTTGTATATAGTGCTCCCAGTGCCAAACAGCGGGCAGTGAGAGGAAGCGGCCGTTGAAAATCTCCTCGCTTGCTTTTACCGAGGCGAGGACCATCCATAGGAACGGCGTGATCATGATTAATGATCCGGCGAGCAGGACGCAATGACGCAGCCAGACCGTGAACGGCAGCTTGATCGATCTTCGCGCAACCGGTACCGACTGTTCTAATGAGATGTCCATAGGGGATTACAGCCTCCTCCTTATTGGTAATGAACTTTGCGGCCTATGACGAACATCTGAATGAGCACCAGCAACAGAACGAGGATGAAAATAACCATGGCCAACGCGGAGGCATAGCCCATCTGAAACAATTCGAATGCGTAGTGGTAGAGTTGGACCACGACGAGCTCCGTACTCTTGGCCGGGCCGCCCTTGGTCATGACATTGACCTGGGTGAACGTCTGGAACTGCTCGATCGTGAGCAAAATTAGCAGCAGGAACAGAGAAGGCGACAGAAGGGGAAAACGCACCTTGAGCGTTGTCTGCCACTCGTTGGCTCCATCGATCTTGGCCGCCTCCAACACGTGAGAATCAATGTTCTGCAAACCCGCCAACAGGATGATAACGTTGTAACCCAGCATCTTCCAGACCGACATGATGGCCAGCGACAGCAGGGAGGTATTGGCATCGTTCAGCCAGCGCAAACCTTTCATGCCCATGCCTTCGAGAATGGCGTTGGCCAGCCCATGGTCGGGATGAAAGATAAACATCCAGACAACCGAGATCGCGACGGTGGAGGTGACCATGGGCGCGAAGAACATCGAGCGATAGGCGACGAGCAGTTTTTTAGCGCCGCGGTCGAGCAGGAGAGCGAAGACGAGTGCGATCCCCATCGAAGTCGGTACGGTCATTAAGGCGAACAGGAACGTAATTTTCAACGAATGATAGAAGTCCGGGTCTGCAAAAAGACGGGTGTAATTGTCTCCTCCAACGAAGGTCGGATGCGGTCTCAGCATGTCCCAGGCAAAGAGGCTGAGCACGGCGCTGTAACATACCGGAATGAGCACGAAGATTCCGATAACGAGCAGTGCTGGTGCGAGCAAGCTGTAGCCGGTCAAGGTCGCTTTCCATGATTGTTTCGTATAAATGCTGCTACCTCCTAATCTCGAATGAATTTGTCCAACATCTTGCCTTATTCTTCATACAGTGTACTGAGCGATTATAAAGGCAGTAATAGCTAGCTCTGAATTTTCTGTAAACAGTGATAGTTGTCCTATTCAGGGATAGGTTATCAGTAGAACTAATCCAACTTATAAGATTATTCTAATTGACCTGCTCCAACAGCTGTGGTAGGGTCATGAGAGTGATATAATATCGATGTGAATACTAGGAATTAATTTCATTTATGCTGGGCGAGGTGGATCGTGTTGTCACTCCAAGTCACAAACAGTCCTTTTAATCAAGAACAAGCAGAGCTGCTAAATCGGCTTCTTCCTACGATGACGGAAGCTCAACGGATCTGGTTGAGCGGGTATCTGATGGCGATTCAAAGTACACCTGAACCTTCTGCGCAGGGTGCCGCTCCGACGGTGACGGTGCCTTTGAATGCGGCGGCTGCTTCCAAGGAAGTGACCGTGCTCTACGGATCGCAGACCGGCAACAGTCACGGGTTGGCCAAGAAGGTATCCAACAAGCTGGAAGAGCGAGGGTTTCAGGTCACGCTATTCTCCATGGGTGACTTCAAGCCGAATGGGTTAAAGAAGGTCCAAAACCTGCTTATTGTGGTGAGTACGCATGGGGAAGGCGATCCGCCCGATAACGCCATTCCCTTCTATGAGTTCCTTCACAGCAAGAGGGCGCCTCAACTGAATGGCCTGCGGTTTTCCGTGCTTGCGTTGGGCGATTTGTCCTATGAGTTTTTCTGCAAGACGGGCAAAGATTTCGACAAGCGTTTAGAAGAGCTGGGTGCTGAGCGGCTTTCTTCGCGTGTCGACTGTGATGTGGATTTTGACGAGCCTGCCGCGGAGTGGATGAATGATGTCTTAAGCTCCCTCAGCCAGGCGTCGGCCGCTCCGGCCATTGGCACTCAAACCGGCGCGGTGGTTGCCGGCGGGACGGAAGCGGGATATGACAGAACGAATCCATTCCAGGCCACGGTTCTCGAAAATTTGAATCTCAACGGCCGCGGCTCGGATCGAGAAACCCGCCACATCGAACTAAGCCTTGAGGGATCGAATCTTCAGTATGAACCGGGTGACAGCCTGGGCATCTATCCGGAGAACCATCCCCGCCTTGTCGACGAATTGATCGAAACGATGGGCTGGAAAGCGGAAGAGCCCGTTCCCGTTAATAAAAATGGCGAAAAGCGGCCGCTGCGGGAGGCGCTGTTGCGCCATTTTGAGATCACCGTGCTGACGAAGCCGTTATTGGAGCAAGCGGCTAAGCTTCATTCGGGCAGCGGGCTCCAGGAGCTTATGGAGCATGGACGCGAACAAGACCTACGGGATTATCTCCATGGGCGGGATCTATTGGATTTGGTTCAGGATTATTCCTTCGATGGTGTTCCGGCGCGCGAATTCGTGTCGATCCTACGAAAGATACCGTCCCGCCTGTACTCGATCGCTAGCAGCTCAAAAGCTTTTCCGGATGAGGCGCATCTTACGGTGCGCGCTGTCCGTTATGAAGCTCACGGTCGAGATAGATATGGCGTCGCTTCCCTACAGCTCGCGGAACGCGTACAGCCCGGCGATACGCTGCCGATCTACATTCAGCATAATCCGAATTTCAAGCTTCCCGCGACCCCGGATACGCCGATCATCATGATTGGGCCGGGTACTGGCGTCGCGCCTTTCCGGGCATTTCTGAGCGAGAGGGAAGAGACAGGAGCCCAGGGGAAGACTTGGCTGTTCTTCGGCGACCAGCACTTTGCCACAGATTTCCTTTATCAGATTGAATGGAAGCGCTGGCTCAAGGACGGCGTGCTGACGCGCATGGATGTCGCGTTTTCACGCGATAGCGCGAAGAAAGTTTACGTCCAGCATCGGATGCTAGAAAAGAGCCGGGAGCTTTACCAATGGCTGCTGGAAGGAGCTTGTGTCTATGTCTGCGGCGACGAGAAAAAGATGGCCCATGATGTTCATGCAGCTCTGGCTGGGATCCTCGAACTAGAAGGCCGTATGAGCCCTGAGGAAGCTGCAGACTATTTGATCCGTATGCAGCAGCAGAAACGTTATCAGCGGGATGTTTACTAAGTCGGAGTCCCAAAGATTGCGAGAGGAGTAGGACCGATATGTCGGACAATAATTTACTTTCACCGAACAGTGCGCCGCACAGCGATGTAGAGGATATCAAGCGCAGGAGCAATTATTTGCGGGGGGGCCTTGCAGAGACTCTTAAAGACCCGATCACGGGCTCTATACCCGAAGATGATAATCGGTTGATGAAATTCCATGGCAGCTATATGCAGGACGACCGGGATTTGCGCAACGAGCGGAATAAGCAGAAGCTGGAACCAGCTTATCAATTCATGCTTCGCGTGCGTGCGGCCGGCGGAGTCGTCACGCCACCGCAGTGGTTGATGATGGACCGTATCGCGCAGCAATATGCCAACGGCACGATCCGTCTCACGACCCGTCAATCGTTCCAGCTGCATGGCGTTATCAAGTGGAACTTGAAACAGACCATCCAGGAAGTGAACGAAGCGCTGTTAAGCACACTGGCCGCATGCGGCGACGTCAACCGCAACGTGATGTGTAACCCGAATCCGGACCAGTCGGAAGTTCATGCCGAGGTGTACGAGTGGGCTGCCAGAGTGAGCAATCACCTGGATCCCCGAACGAGAGCTTATCACGAAATCTGGCTGGACGGCGAAAAAGTGCTGGACAGTCTGGAGAGTGATGCGGCAGAACAGGAGCCGATCTATGGGCCTGTCTATTTGCCGCGTAAGTTTAAAATCGGCATCGCCGTCCCCCCTTCCAATGATGTGGACGTATTTGCCCAGGACCTGGGTTTCATCGCAATTATCGAAGAAGGCCGCCTGAAGGGCTTTAACGTTACGGTGGGAGGCGGGATGGGTATGACGCACGGCGATCCGAAAACGTACCCCCAGGTCGCCCAAGTGATCGGATTTTGCACGCCGGAGCAGATCATAGACGTAGCGGAGAAGACTGTCACGATCCAGCGGGATTACGGAGACCGTTCCGTCCGGAAGCATGCTCGGTTTAAGTACACGATCGACGACCGCGGCATCGATTGGTTTATCAACGAGCTGAGCGAGCGTTTGGGATGGAAGCTTGAGGAAGCGCGTTCCTACCATTTTGATCATAACGGGGATCGCTATGGTTGGGTAAAGGGCAGCAATGGGAAATGGCACTTTACTCTTTTTATCCAAAACGGTCGGATCAGAGACGAGGATCACTACCTCCTCATGACGGGTCTCCGTGAAATCGCCAAGGTGCATACGGGGGATTTCCGGCTCACTCCTAACCAGAATCTGATCATCGGCAGCGTGAACAGCCAGAATAAGAAAGAGATAGAGGAATTGATCAATGAATACGGTCTCACGGACGGGATCCATCATACCGCTTTGCGCAGAAATTCGATGGCCTGCGTAGCTTTGCCTACCTGCGGCTTGGCGATGGCCGAATCGGAGCGTTACCTGCCCACGCTGTTGGATAAAATCGATCCGATGCTGGTGGAGGCAGGCTTACAGGACGAGGAGATCGTTATTCGCATGACCGGCTGTCCGAACGGATGCGCCCGGCCGATGCTGGCGGAAATCGCGTTCATCGGCAAAGCGCCCGGCAAGTACAACATGTATTTGGGCGGTGGGTTTGCCGGCAACCGGCTGAATAAGCTTTACAAAGAAAACATAGGAGAAGAAGAAATTCTGGAGTCGCTCCAGCCAATTCTTTTCCACTATGCAAAAGAACGACAAGATAGCGAACATTTTGGCGATTTTGTCATCCGCGCAGGCTATGTCAAAGAAGTTCGCAACGGACAGGAGTTTCATTCATAAGCTTGTATTCCTGCAATGAACATTGAATAATCGATCAACAACCGGCCCTTAGGGGACGGTTGTTTACGCTTCAACGGGTCGTCCGGCACCTCCCTGATCAGCCGGAACGCCTTGCTCGTTCTGGAACGAAGATAACCTGAGTTCCTGTTACCTGCATCCTATGTCTGGGGAAAAACAGCTGAATAAAAGCGATCAAAGAAAGGGCCATCCTCAAAAGGATGGCCCTAAAACTTGCCGTTAACAGGTCGTTGCGGTGAACCGTATCCCAAATGATAGTAAGTGAAGGAGAAAAGTCAAAAGTTTGGAGTGGAATGTCATATTGTTGGAGCCCGCCGGGGGGAAAACGTAAATTATAATGAAAAAGCCTCTTAGAAAGCGCTTTCTTTCAAATAAATGGAAAGCGCTTTCTCTCATGAGGCAATACTAATCATTGGGGGAGGAGCAAATTGAGCAAGAACTTACGGCAGGTATTCGCATTCATCCTAATCACGGCGCTCATATGCAGCACAATTCCGAATGGCAAAGCTTATGCTTTGGAGAAAAGCGAGGAGCCAGGATTAATGGCTTGGTACAAGCTGGATGCGCCTTATGAAGGGAGCGGCAAGACTGTGGCAGAGGACTCTTCCGGCAATGGCCATCATTCTATCAGTGCGACCGGCACTTGGGTCGAGGATGGCGTATACGGCGGGGCCCTGTCGTTTAACGGTGTTTCTGATCTCATTCAGCTGAATTTGGGGTCGACTCCGGCAGGATCGTACCTGAAAGACGCCTTCACTGAGCATTCCGCTTCGTTATGGTTTAAAGCAAACGACACGCAAAAGCTGCAAGTGTTGATTGAACGCGGAGGCAATGCGTCGGGGATGGCGATTCAATTGAATGCAAACAAGCTGGAGGCCGCTGTAGTAAGCGGTGAGCGGAAAACCTTGTCTGTCGATTTCACGGACACCGCTTCTTGGCACCATACGATGGTTACCTTCGACAATGGAACGTTCACGCTTTACTTGGATGGAAAGGTCGCCGCAACGACCACTACGTCGTTTAAAAAGGTGAATACCGCGCTGAACGAAGCTGCCATCGGCGCAAAATACGCAGTCTATGCATTCGGTGGAGATGACAAGACTGGCGCTTGGTTCAATGGGATGATCGATAATGTGCGTTTGTACGACAGAGCGGTTACGCCTTCGATCGAAGTGAACGGAGTAAGCTTGAACAAGGCGCAGTTGACCACGACGGTCGGCGAATCGGTCTATCTTACGGCTGCTCTGGAGCCATCGTTCGCCACGAATCGCAATGTTACTTGGACTTCCAGCGATGAATCAGTCGTGACGCTTGCTGTTTACGGTACATCACTAGCTGCTATCGTAGGCAAACAAGCGGGCAGCGCGACTATCACCGTGACAACGGAGGATGGACACTATACGGCTACCAGCGAAGTAACCGTCCTTCCGAAGCGGATCTCCATGCCCTTTGATGGATTGGACGCCTGGTACAAGCTGGATGCGCCATTCCGTAATAACGGCAAGCAAGTTGCAGAGGATTCCACTGGGAATGGTTATCATTCGGTCAATGCTATCGGAGCTTGGCTGCCGGATGGTGGAGTTGATGGAGGTGCTTTTTCCTTCGATGGATCGGCAAGCATGATTCAACTCAATACGAATACGATGCCCTTCTTGAGGGATGAGTTTTCCGCATTCACAGCTTCGATGTGGTTCAAGCCGAAGGATTTGAACACCAGACAGGTATTGTTCGAGCGCGGAGGCAATGGAGCAGGATTGGCCATCCAATTGAATGGAGGGAACCTCGAAGCTGCCGTTGTGAATAACAAACCTACAGTCGACCGAGTCATCCTTTCTTCAGAGCTGACCGGAGCGGGCGAATGGCATCACGTTGCTGCTTCTTTCGGGAACAAAACCTTCAAGCTCTTCCTTGATGGACAATTGGTGAAAGAGTCAGGAACGTCTTTCGACAAAGTCTCCGCAGCGGCTAACGAAGGGGCGCTCGGTGCCAGATTCGCCGTTGACGCTTTCGACGGATCGGGGACAGGGGCCAATTTCAACGGGGTTATCGATGACGTTCGCTTGTACAATGCTGCCGTTGAGCCTATCGTGGGTGCAGTCCATCCTCAAAGCGTCACCCTGGATCGGGCGGCGGTCACACTTGGGACGGGCCTTTCGCAGGAGCTAGCTGCAACGGTTTTCCCGCAGCATGCGACGAATCAGAATGTGATCTGGTCCTCCAGCGATGAATCCATTGCGAAGGTTACGTCGAATGGCGGCCTGAAGGCTTCCGTGCAAGGGAGAGCGGAAGGAACGGCAACGATCACCGTGACTACGGTCGATGGAGGACATTCGGCGACGAGCACCGTGACCGTTGAGAATATTCCGGTTGCTGGGGTAAGCCTTGCACCTGAGGAAGTGGAAATCTTGGTGGGAACGACGCAGGTATTGACGCCGACGGTTACACCGGCGAATGCATCGAATCAGAAGGTAAGCTGGTCCTCAGACGATTCCTCTATTGCATCGGTCGACGAAACGGGTGTCGTCAAGGCGCTTCAACCGGGAACAGCAACAATTACCGTAACGACAGCAGACGGAGGTTATACGGCTTCTGCAGTAGTGATCGCCAAGGGGATACCGGTCCGTGAGATTTCTCTGAATCATCCGAAAGTAACGTTAGCGGTGGATCGGACGCATCTGTTGTCAACTGCGATCCTGCCTAAGAACGCATCGAATCTTAACGTAATCTGGTCGTCTTCCGATCCTTCCGTGGCAACCGTTGATGCGAACGGCAGAGTGAAGGGCGTGGCACCGGGCAACGCGATCATTACAGCTACTACTGAGGATGGAGGCTTGGCGGCGACTAGCGAAGTTACGGTCCATCCATTCGCTCTCAACCCAGTAGATAATCTGTTCCGTGTTGATTCGGGGCCGGATCTAGGCAAGAAGGCGACTCTCTACGACGGAACGATCGAGAAGTACAACGGTTACTATTATGCGATGGGAACCGGTACATTGGGCAATGTGTATCGCTCGAAGGATATGATTCATTGGGAAAGCCCCTACAGGTTAATATCGAACGATCCGAGCAAGGCTCCCCCGGTTGTGAACCCGGCGGATTACAACGAATTAGGGGCTTCCGATTTGCTCTTTCATAACGGAGTGATGTTCTACACCTTCAATGGCACCACGTTGCTTTACGGAGACCCGAGCAAGATGAACACGGAGCCTGATTTCCGTAACAGCTTATGGGAAAAGAAGTTTGACGATGGGATCGATCCGCAGCTGTTCGTCGCGCACAACGGAGATTTGGTCTTCCAGCGCAAGGTCAATCCGGATGAGCCGGATCCAAATACCGGGGCGGCAAAACCAGGGCGCGCCGGCGCGTGGGTCTGGAACGTGCAATCGTTCTTCAACGAGAAGGGCAACCCGGGCCGCAGCAAGGCGATCGAGACGTTGACTACACAGAAGGGCCACTGGGCCAATATCAACTTCTTCAATTTCGAAGGGGCGGAGCTGTACTACCATAACGGCCAGTATTACATGCTGTATGTCGGCAATCAGATGTTCCCCGAAACTGGTCTTTATGAAACCGGCGTGGCGCAAGCCGACAGCTACGATGAATTTACGAACGATTCCAAATACCCGGGCAAGCTGCTGGCGCGCACTATTGAGGGCTTCCTGCTGAAGTACAAAGTAATCCTTCCAACAGCCGAGCATGGCAGCCAGCCGTATCAATATACCTTCACGGCGCCTCAGCCGGGCTGGAACAAGATTGGCTCCGGTACGAATGGCTGGGTGTCTGGAGAGGGCGGCTTCGGCTGGCCGGATGAGAACCGAACGCTAATTCCGAGCATCTACAATGACGGAAAAAAGGCGGGATCCGAGATTTGGTCCCATCCGAACGGTCCGGCTTCCATGTGGGCGAAGCGCTCGTTCCATCTGGATACCGTGCCGGAGACAACGGTGCTGCGCTATCGTTTACAAGGCAACGGAAAGCTGTATGTGAACGGCAAGGAGTTGTTCGCATTCGACGGACAGCAGCGAGCCTACAAGATGGCCGAGGTTCCCGCCGATCTGCTGCAGACCGGGGAGAACGTGATCGCCGTAGAGATCAGCAAAAACACCAGCGCTCCATTGAATTTCTACCATCTGGATTTCGGTCTGTACGATACGGACGGTCATCCGGTGGAACCGGACATTGTTGGACCGTCGCAACCGAATGTGATTAAGGGGCCGAACGGGTTCGAGACTTGGGTCACCTATAAGGCATTCTGGAACAGCAACGAAGGGCAAGGGAAGGATCGCGTCTACTTCTGGGATCAGGAGATGGTCGTCGATGGACCAACGTCCTATGATTCCGAGGGCCTCCATCCGGATGCCTGGACACCGACGTTCCAGGACCGGTTCGATTCGGAAGCCAGCTTGCAGCATTACGATATTCCGAAGACTGGCGTATCGATCGACAACGGGGCGCTGACCTTTCACGCATCTAGCGATTCGAAGCGGGTGCTGCTGAAAGGGTACGAAGCGGAAAACGTGTTTATCGAGGCCAATCTTCGATTCGATCACAAAGATTTTGGGGATGAGGGGCAGGCCGGTATTGTCGTATGGCATCAGGATGAGAACAACTATGCGAATGTGTTGATTGACCGTGATGACCGGAAGCTGGTCGTCCAGTCCCGCATCGACGGTGTTGCTGGAAGCTCGGTCACAGATTTGCCGTCTACGTTCGCGTTCCTGCACGATGACCCACGTGCTGCGGACTTCGAGGAGCAATATCATACGCTCAGGGTGTATAAGAACGGTCCGAAATTGTTTGCCGAATTGGATCACTATACCCTTAACGACGATCGGCCGGTATTCGAGCATGAAGCGATAGCTGCTCCGGGGAGAATCGGCTTGATCAGCAACAAGGCAAAGGTTCGGATGGATAACGTAACCGTCACGACCGGTTGGAGCGAATACGGTACATATATCAGCGGTTGGGATGAAGCATGGACGGTTTCCGAGAAGGGCTTGCAGTCCCCTGCGGCCGGGGAAGCGCTCACGGTCAAGGGCGATCGGATGCTTGAACATGAATTCTCGGTGAATGTGAATACAGGAACCTTGCCGGGCAATGGCAAAGCGGGTGTCATTCTCGAGTACATCGACGACCGCAACTACGTGACGGCAAGTACGAATTATGCTACGAACGAATTCGAGCTGCGCAAGGTCGTGGATGGCCGGGAGGAGATCATGGAAGTCGCTCCCACAGCGAGAGATACGATCTACGGGCACAGCAACTACGCAGAGAACGGCCAGCGCGAGTATGTGTATGATCTGCGTGCGGAAGCGGAAATATCATCGGCCAAGATTCTCTGGTCCCATGGTCCATTCCCGTACATGAACAAGAACTTTGAGCTGCCTCAATCGAATTCGGCAGAGTTCAAGTTCGACAGCTGGATGAATGGCTGGAACTCGGTACCCTTCGCGTACCAAGACAAGGGTAGAGGAGATTACCATATCGCTGACTTTACAGACCCAGTAAAAACCAGTCAACTTCGACTCAGCGTGCCTTCCGATTCGAATCGCCCCTTCTCCTTCGCCCTTCGTGAAGAGATCAGCGCGCAAAACTTCTATAAGGTGGTCCGATCGAACGGCAAACTCTATGTATGGGTGAACAACAAGCTGATCTTTGACGCAGAGGATCCTTTCGAGAACACGCCCGCACAGACAGGTCTATACACGGATGGCATCCAGGCGACCTACAACGCCTTTACCGGCTTCGATGTGTCGGGACAACTTCTACGTCTTCCTGCGGGCGAGGATTCTCTGGCCGTGCATGCAGAGGTGGCCGGCCAAGCCGGAAGCAATGGATGGTATGTTTCGGATGCAGCCGTCACATTGCGGCCAGTTGGCGAGAGCTTGGATCGTGTCAAGGTGTTCTATAGTTTGGATGCCGGGGATACATGGAACGAGTACAGCAATCCGATCATGATTTCCAAGGAGGGGCACAGCGAGCTTCGGTATTACGCCGACAATGGGGCCGGGATTACAACGGATACGGCAATCCTGACTCTCAGCATTGATACAACTGCGCCGGTCATCACGTTGAACGGACCGTCCGACGTAACGGTGCCATTCGGGGCGACTTACCGTGACCAAGGGGCGTCGGCAACCGATAATATAGGCCCTGTAAGTGAGGTGACGGTGACCGGCCACGTCAACACCAAAGCGGCCGGCATCTATACGCTGCGCTATCATGTTACAGACCAGGCGGGAAATGCCGCTGTAGAGGCGGTACGCAAAGTGACGGTGAAGAAGGAAACTTCGAACACGGACCAGAACGAGGGTGAGAACGAGGATGAGGACCAATCAGATGGAACTCCATCCGATCAAGGTGACCAATCGGAAGGAACTCACGGTGGAGGGAGTGCCGCACCGGCCCCTGGGAGCAAAGAACAGAAAGCGGATGTGAACCCGGAAGAAAGCAAGCAGCTGGAGTTGCAAGGCGGAATGAAGCTTGCTATTCCTGCAGGAGCCTTGCCGTCGAAGGGGACGATTCGGATTGCGGTCGTCGAACCGAATCGGATTCCTGCGAATGGCGATCTCCGTGCGGTTAGCCAGATGTTCGAACTATCCAGTACGACGGGCAGCCGGTTTTTGAAGCCGCTCGAGCTTTCCTTCAGCTACGACGCCAAGCAAGTAAAGCCGGGCAGCCAACCGGCTGTGTACTATTATCACGAAAGTCAGAAGCGCTGGATCTTCATCGGCGGCACCGTAGCCCAAGACGGAACGATCCGGGTGAATGTCGATCACACCGCGAAGTTCGCTGTCTTCTCCCACGAGCCTACCGAGATGACAGATATGGGGAATCATTGGTCATCCAGCTATGTTCGCCGCCTCGCGGGAATGAAGGTCATGGCCGGATATCCGGATGGGAGCATCCGTCCGGATACAACCGTAACGAGGTCCGAATTCGCTAAAATGCTGGCTTCGGCCTTGGGGATCGAAGCAGCCTCAGGCAGCACGGGCTTTTCGGATGATGCGGATATCCCGTCTTGGGCGAAGCCGCACATCGCGGCCGCTGTGCAAGCGGGCTTAATTCAAGGGTACGAGGAAGCTGGCACGACTCGCTTCAATGGCGAGCTCACCGTGACCCGGGCGGAAGCAGCTGTGATGACGGCGAGGGCTCTGCAGATTTACGGAACCGGTACCGCCGGTTCGGCGAGCAAAGCACTGAGCCTGACTGACGCTTCGGACATTCCGTCCTGGGCGAAACCATCGATCGAACATGCCCTATCTGCGGGCATCCTGAATGGCTACGAGGATGGCGCTTTCCGCGCGGGCCAAACAACGACGAGAGGCGAAGCAGCCGCTATGATTTACAACTTGCTGGCCTCGTTGGGAATCTAGTTTCATGCACGCATAAGAGACCATCTCCATTAGGAGATGGTCTTTAATTTACTCGGATTTGGATCCCTTCCAAAGGGGGCCATTCCTGCATAATAGGGAAAGGATATTACTTGGTGAAAAACAAGGAAACGACACATATCAAAACAATGGGAAGTAGGATAATGATAGCTCCGATTGGATTAGCGAAATTTAATGTATAGCCAACGCCAAACCGTTTCTCTACAAATACAGAAGGATCGTTGCGATTAAAATAGAACAATCCGCCTTTCCAATATTTGTCTTCATCTATCCCTTCAATTTTAGTAGTGCTCTCCATGATTGGGTTTTGATCAAAGTCTGAATCTGCGCTGCCCACTTTCACAGCTAACCAGATGGTCCCCGCTAAGGTGATAATCAAAAAAGCTAAAGGGAAAATGATCATAAAGGTTTCGTTAACCGTGTCCTCATAGATAAGATTTAGTTGGATAGCGGCAAACAGCAGAGAAACCAAAATGTTTACTACAAATAAGAACCAGCTTGTGTATTTACGAAGACGAAGTTGACGCAATTTGGATGCTGCATGACCGGGATTGATTTTGATGCCGGACTTCTTAGTAAGTAGGTTTGTGGCGAAGAACATGAATTGCATGATGATTAACATGATGGGCAGGCCAAGCACGGTCATCCAGCTTTTCGTACTATACGCATCCGCTTGACCATTGGGTCCCCAATGTGTTGGGATTTGGCTGGGCAAACGGTCATATGCTTGGACAGTCAAAATGATTAAACCAATGGAAATGATGATCGGCATGAGATGAACAAAGGAGGCAAGCATCTCATCTTTTGAACGAATCAACAGGTCGGCATAATGAACCTGTTTTACTTCCCCGTACCAATTTTGCGATCGTTTTAACTTTGTCATTTTAAAGTGGAAATAGAAATAAAAAGCTAAACCAACTATCAGCACAATAAACGTTAGCATCGTACCTGCCTGAGCCAGCAGCGTCTCATCCACGTTTTGCCCCAGATACCAAAGGGTAAATCCTCCCAAAACAAGAAGGGCAACAATTGAAGTCATCACGGCATAGATCTTCTTGTACTTCCTCACTATGGGATTCTTTACTTGCTCATATGGGATGGAAACCCCAAAAACAACGGTCCGTTTTGCAAAAAACGGAATAAAAATTTGAAACACACTTGTGAAAAATATGGTTACGAATAATATTGAAAATTCCATTTGATTACGTCCCCTTCATTTTTAAAATAAGTTCTGAAATCAATTGATGGAGATCCGCTTCCTTCATGCCATGAACGAGCGCCTCGGCTACCGCGGGTCTCAGCTCTTCTGTAATGTCCTCACGCTGTTTGTTTGAAGGTCCTTTTTCCGTATTCGCAATAATGACTGCGCCTTTTTTAGGAACAATTTCAATGATTCCTTTGGCCTCAAGCTCGTGATAGCTTTTGTTGACGGTGTGCATGTTAATGCCTAAATCACCGGCTAACCCGCGAACGGACGGCAATGTATCACCCAACGCTAAATCTCCGCGCACAATAGCTTCAATGATTTGGGTTCGAAGCTGCATATATAACGGAATATTGGATTCAGGATCCAGGATAACCATTCCATCATCACCTCCATCCTGCTTTGTTCTATATTTAGTATAACAGAACTGTTCTATATTTACTATAACAAAAAAACTCTTTGCATCTTCGGTTAGGTGGATGTGGACGGGAAGCACAGCTTGTCCAACACTCCCTGGCGATATCTCCATGGGGGAATGAGGAGGTTGGATGCCAAAGTATTGTATTGACACGGTATGGATGGGATCGTAAAATATTTCCATCATGTGCATCTGTGCCTTCTGTCTGGAATCGTGCCGACCGAAGGCTTTTTCTGTTTTCATTCCATACATTATTGAACATGGAGGAATTCAAAATGACGCAATTGATCTATCATGTAGCGACAACCTTGGATCTCTTCATCGCTGATCGAAACGGGGTTGCTGATGAATCTGTTTTCCTATATGCAGATGACGGTGGGGATTTCTTCGAGAGCGTGAAGCAGTATGATGCCGTATTGATGGGCAGGAAAACATACGAGTATGGATTCCAGTACGGCCTAAAGCCAGGAGAGCCTTCGGGAATCGCTCAGGCTGCCCATCCCGAAATGAAGCACTACATCTTTTCCAATGAGCTCGAATTTGAATCAAATGAGAAGGTGGAGTTAGTCAGGGAGAATGCCGCTTCTTTCTGCAGAAAGCTGAAAAATGATCCAACTAGTAATCTCCAAAAAATATGGCTATGCGGAGGTGGGCAGCTTGCGAGTGAACTCCTTGAGCATCAGTTGATTGACACACTAATTCTGAAGATCAACCCAATTATGCTTGGAGACGGGATCCCTTTGTTTGCTTCAGTCAAACAGAAGTTAAATTTGAAGTTATTGAACAGTAAGAACTACGATAGTGGAGTCGTTGTGTCCACTTATCAGATTGAATATAAGGTGTAGTCGCAATGGGGAAATGGCAACTTACATAGAAACCTTTCTGCAGCACCGATAGTCTCTATGGATTGTTACGCTAACGGGTGACGATAGCTCAATAATTAACCAGATCAAGACTGCCGATAGGAATCGGCAGTCTTGTTGCATTAACGGGCAGGTTAGTGGAACCAAGTGACTAAAACTCTTCTCGCACTAAAGCATAGAACTACGGTATACTTCGTGAAACTATTTAGATGATAGGGTGAGTAACTTGGCGTTAATAAATAATAATGTGCTAAACTTGGTACAAGGGACTGTAAAGAAATTTATAGATCCTAAAGCGGAAGTTTAAAGCATGGAAAGCACGCCTATTCATATGGGCTTACAAGCAGTTGAGTTAAGCGCCATCATGTACGAATAAAAATACTTGACGAAACCTCGAGGTTGTCGCTTGTTTCAAAATATGCAACCAGGATAGAGCGGCGGGTATAAGATAAAGCATAAGGTGGTGCAAGATTGAACTTCATTTTCATAGCCTTTTCTTTAATCGTTTCTACGATATTATCTATCTTTATAATGAGGAACAGAGAAAGCAAATGGCAGGGTATGTTAACAGCTTTTGTCATCAACGCGTTCCTATTGGGAATGGCATATTGGTTTCTTTACAACGTAGACGAGGAATCAAGATTGTTTGGAGTTGATTTCCATAGTCGTTATACATTAGTAGTGTCCATCCCAGTAATAACTTGGATTAACTTTATTATTCTCTCTTTTGATAGAAAAAGGGGAGTAAAAGAAAAAGTATAAAATGCTATTCGAAACCCATATTAGCTGCCGGCGGATTTGCGGCAGTTTTTTGTTGTGCCCGTCAATTTGCTTTCATATGGTATTCAAATATGGGGTAGGGGCTGTAAGGCGCTGAGTAAGGGAAAAGGGCAAGATTCATGGATTTTGCCAAGGGCCCTGGAACATTGTGATCCGTTATTTCGTCTAAATGGCATTAAGTTGATTTTAACGGAAATGAGGTGGAGCGGATGAAACGAATCCTATGGGTGGTTGCTGCAGCAAGCTTATTCATCGTGGGGATGGCGCTCCTGGTCATCGGTTCGCAGGGGAGAGCCTTGCCTACGCTAGATCCGCCGAGGTCCACTGCCGGAACGGATGTCCAGCCTGATCTTCAGACTAAGCCATCGGCAACGGTTCCGGACCAAGGAATTGCAAGCCCCGCAGATTTACCCGATCCAGAAAAAGTACCTTCGAAGTCGGACGCGGCGGCTCCCCAAACAGCTCCGTTAAAGCCTTACAAAGGCCCGGTAGAGCATCTCTTTTTCCACCCGCTGCTGGCTTATCCCGAACGAGCTTTCGATGGGGACGGGATGTCTCAAGGATTCGACGACTGGTTCGTCACCGTGAAGGAATTCAATGCCATTTTGGAGAGTTTATATAAGAACGACTACATGCTGGTCGATATTAGAACAGTTGCTCAAGAAGAGCGGGAGCTGCAGATGCCGGAAGGCAAGAAGCCGCTCATCCTTTCCGTCGACGACATTAATTATTATGACTACATGCTGGGGAACGGTACGGTGAGCAAGCTGATCGTTGATGCTAAGGGGCGGATCGCCACGGTATCCAAGGATCGCGACGGAACCGAGCGGGTCGGGTATGACAACGAGTTCGTGCCTATCATCGACACATTCGTTCGGGAGCATCCGGACTTCTCGCTGAACGGGGCAAAGGGGATGCTGAACGTAACCGGGTACGAAGGAATTCTCGGATACCGCACCAATCTGCTGCAGGCCGAGGACTATGAGGAAACGAGGAGCCAGGCGATCCGTGTGGCGGAAGCTTTGAAAGCGGAAGGCTGGAGCTTTGCTTCGCACGGATGGGGGCATCTGGATGCCCGAAAAATCAGCTTGGAGCGGCTAATCCAGGACACGAATCGATGGAAGAAGGAAGTGGAGCCGCTGGTAGGGGCAACCTCGGTTTATGTGTTCCCTTACGGCAGCAGCGTGTTACCTGGAGACCGAAAGTTTCAAGCGCTGCTGGATGCCGGCTTTCACGTGCTCTGCTCGGTAGGGCCGGATCCCTATTTGCGTCGCACACCCGAATATATGCTCATGGACCGCCGGCACATCGACGGCGTGGCGCTGCGCGGTCAAGCCAAACGCCTCGCCGGACTGTTCGATGCCAAAGCGGTCATAGACCCGATCCGACCCAAGCTTCCTTGATAATATACTGATATAATCAATATCAATGAATATTCAAGTTGGGGGTGAAACTTATGGCAGATGAGGTCTATTTATATAATCACGCACGTTGGGAAGCATTAGCTAAAGCAAACGCATTGTTCACACGTCCGAAGCTTGATCTTGATAAAGAAGCAGCTCGTGAATATTTAGGATTGGATCGGTTAGGCGTAACTGGGGATTTAACAGGAAAAAAGGTTCTTTGTTTGGCAGGTGGTGGCGGACAACAGTCGGCCGCATTCGCATTGCTGGGAGCCGTTGTATCGGTCTTTGATCTTTCCCCAACCCAATTGGAACGTGATAAGGCTGCTGCGGAACATTACGGGTATGAGGTCAGTTTATATCAAGGAGACATGCGCGATTTATCTTGTTTCGACAATGATTCGTTTGATATCATCTGGCATCCCTACTCCCTTACTTTTGTTCCCGATTCACGAGTAGTATTTCTTGAATTATCCCGTATACTCAAAGTCGGTGGACTCTATTATTTGATGTGTGCTAATCCATTCTTCTCTGGATTAACTCACAATGAATGGAACGGGGATGGTTACGTATTAAAATTTCCCTATGAAGATGGTGCGGTGACATCTTATCCAGATCAAGAATGGGTTTATGATCAGTCTAAGTCAATTAAAATACAAGAGCCCAGAGAATACAGGCAAACATTAAGTAAACTAATGAATGGGTTAATAAGCGAAGGATTTCTTCTGGCTTACTTCTCTGAAATTAAAAGTCAACATCCTGAAGCGTCGCCTGGCAGTTGGGAGCATTTTACCGAAGTAGCACCACCATGGTTGGAGTATATCTGGTATTACGATCCAAACGTTTTACAGAAGTTTGTAACAAAAAAATAAGGTGTTGCAGACATACGTTCAGAAACAGAATTATTTTTTTGAAACAGGATTGACAGCACCTTACCTACCATGTAATATATGAAACATTGTCTAGCAAGCATTTCGCTGCGGAGACGCATTCATATTTCATTCGTATAACCTCGCAGGGACGGTGCCCGTACACAGGGCGAGGGTTTCTACAGGAAGCCTTAACTTCCTAACTACGTAGCCATGAAACGAAGCTTTCGCTCGTTCACAGGCAACGGGGTTAGGATTTTTTGCGTCCGGGCCGTCATGTGGCCTCAAGCACGAAAGGATATGCATGACGCTAATACATTTTCTACAGAAGGGGTCATTGAAAAATGAAATATTATGCAGCCGTTCTCGTAGGAGCAATGAGCTATGGTATCTTATCGACGATCGTGGTGCTGGCTTACGGGCAGGGCTATCAGCTGGGAGAGGTAGTTGGAAGCCAGCTTCTGACGGGATTTATCCTATCGTGGATGCTCGCTCTTTACACCGGATTCACACAGCGCAACAAGGCGCGCTCAGCCGGCAGGCCCCAATATAGGAATGATCCGAACCAAGCTTCCCAGCAGCTCACATGGAAACGCCGCCTGCTGCTGATGGCCGCGGGAACGCCAACCGTCATCACCGGGCTCGTCTATTATCAATCGCTGCGGTACATTCCGGCATCCTTGGCCATCATCCTGTTATTCCAATTCACCTGGATCAGCGTGCTTATTCAGGCGGCTGTCAAGCGCCGGCGGCCCGATAAGGTTACACTAATGACGCTGCTGGTCCTGTTCGGCGGCACGCTACTTGCAGCGGGTTTCTTGGAACAGGGAGTTGGCGAATATAACGTTTGGGGGATCGTGCTGGGCCTGCTATCGGCGGTAAGCTACTCACTTTTTGTCCTGTTTAGCGGCAAAGCAGTGCCGGCCGTACATCCGGCATACCGGAGCGCCTGGATGGTAACAGGCGGTCTGACCCTGCTGTGCATCTTGTTCCCGCCATCCTTCCTTTTCAACGGAATGATCTTGGGCCAACTTCTAGTGTTTGGCTTGTTGCTCGGCTTCTTCGGGGCATTCATTCCGCCCGTGCTATTTGCTATCGGCGTTCCTCATGTTGGAGGGGGAATGGCAGGCATTCTCGGCGCCGCGGAGCTTCCGGTGGCGGTGTTACTGTCCGCTCTCGTGCTTCGTGAGCATGTAAGCGGACTTCAGTGGATCGGCATGATCATTGTGCTCATCGGCGTGGCGCTGCCTGAGTTGGTTAAATACCAGCTCTCGCGGTCCGGAACTTATTCGTCTTGAGAATAGCTAGTTGGAATTGAGCCAACTATTCTTATGAATGGCAAGCTGGACGGCTAATAAAAGAATAAGAGCTGGTCGCGCATACAACGGTGATGTGCTTGGAACAATGAGCACTTGTTCCGTATGATGTTGATAATATTATTCATCATCAAAGGTTCCGTTTAAATGAACGGAACCTTTTATATTGGGTTTTCTTTGTTCTTTGATCTACTGATGCCGTTTTTTTTTTTTCGTATCGGGTGACGGAGGATTTTGGCGTTTCATAGGTAAGTGAACGAGCCGGTAGGCTATAGGGCATGAGAACCAAAGCTGCCCTGCGCATGGACGAACGGAATTCGTACTTGTAGAAGAAAGAGATATAATAGGTACCAGAGGGCAGAGTGGCGATCGTCTACATCTCTTCCGATCGCTGGCGTCAGCCGTATTTGTTCTTCGTTGGGTTACAGCGAGAGGCAAAGCCCTCATGCTCAGCCTTTTGGGAAGCTGTAGACTTTCGTTCGAAGCCACAGGAAAAGGAGTTTGAAGACCATGCTATCATTAGGCGTACTAGACCAGGTCAACGTCCCGGAAGGACGAACGGCCACGGAGGGCTTGCAGCAATCGACCCGTCTCATTCAAGCGACGGAAGAATTGGGCTTCTCCCGGTATTGGGTATCCGAACACCATTCCATGCGCGCGCTGGCCTTCTCGAGTCCCGAGGTGCTGATCGCCCATCTGGCGGCTGCCACTTCCCGGATCCGGGTCGGGTCCGGCGGCATTATGCTTCCTCATTACAGCGCGTACAAGGTCGCGGAGAATTTCCGGCTGCTGGAGGCGCTCCATCCGGGTCGCATCGACCTGGGACTAGGGCGGGCGCCGGGCGGAATGCCGCTTGCGACAAGAGCTCTGCAGCAGGATAAGGTTGTGGATGTGAATAAATATCCCCAGCAGGTGCTGGATTTGATCGGCTACTTGCATGGGTCACTGCCTGCAGGCCATCCGTTCGAGAAGCTGCTTGCTTCCCCGGATATTTCCACGGCGCCTGAAATCTGGCTGCTCGGCTCGAGCGGAGAGAGCGCGAGAATCGCGGCGCTGCTTGGCACTCATTATGCATTCGCAGAATTCTTCGGCACGCCTGGCGGACAAGAGGCGACCCGCTACTATAACGAGCATTTCGAGAGCAACGACGTTCTGGAGGAGCATCCGCGTTCGATGATTGCAACCCTTGCGGTCTGCGCGGAGACGGAGGAAGAGGCGAATCGTCTGGCCTCGAGCGGAGATTTGTTGTTCCTCGGGATCCGAACAGGCCTAGAGGTGCCTTTCCTTCCTTCTGTCAAGACGGCGACCGAGTATCCGTATACCGAGATGGATCGGCTGCACATCCGGCAAACGCGCCAGCGGCGGGTGATCGGAACGCCGGACCAAGTCAAAGAACAGCTGATCCAAATGAGCAAGGATTACCAGGTCGGGGAGATTCTGATCAACAGTCCGATCCACGAGGAGAAAGCGCGCATCCATTCCTACAGACTCATCGCGGAAGCGTTTGGGATGAGCGCGCGCTAAGGCGGCGCCCGCCTGACAAGGATGGATGGATAAACGCATGAATAAAGAAGACCCTTCGGACAAACCGAAGGGTTTTCATAGCGGGAAGCGGATATTCATTTACTCGGTTAAAGGGTCATCACTCACTATAAGAGATCTGCATCTCTCGGGTGGTTCGTACTCTTTCGAGTGCTCATGGTCAATCAACAACCTTTCCGGATTTCAATAATCCAACGGGATCATAATCGTCCGTATTGCTGCTTGATTCTTTGTACCACTTCCCACTTGTTGATCATTACCCGAAGTTCCTGCCGTTGAAACGCGTTCTGAGAAGAGATTTCTTCATAAGCCCTCGGGAGATTTGTTGGTTCGTGAGGATGAAGGAGAAGTCGGAGCTCCGCTTGGCCCGTTCCGACTAACGGTAGAACAGCGAACATCTAGCTTTCTATGCTATAATGATGGGGAAATTTGGGGGATAGGGGGAGTTAGTTGTGCGATATCGAAATTTGGGGACAAGCGGATTGGAAGTTTCGGTGCTTGGACTCGGAACGAATGCATTTGGAGGACGCGCGGACAAGGATGTGTCCATCCGAGTCCTGCATCACGCCGTGGCCAACGGAATAACGTTCATCGACACCGCTAATATTTACACAGGCACGAAGTCGGAAGAGATTATCGGGGAAGCATTCGAAGGACGCCGCCAGGAAGTGATCCTCGCGACGAAAGCGGGCATGAAGCGCGGAGAGGGCCCGAACAGCAAAGGTTCCTCGCGCCGGCATCTCCTGCAGGAACTCGAAGGCAGCTTAAGGCGGTTAAGAACGGACTACATAGATTTGTATCAGATCCACACCTTCGATCCGAACACGCCTCTCGACGAAACGCTGCGTACCTTGGATGATCTTGTCAGCTCGGGGAAAGTGAGATATGTAGGGGCATCGAATTATTCCGCATGGCAGATGATGAAATCTTTGTCCATCAGCGAACGTCAAAGACTGGTCAAGTACGTATCCGTTCAACCGGGCTATTCCTTGGCCGATCGCGGCATAGAGAGGGAGCTCATTCCATTCTGCCTCGATCAGGGAATCGGTATCATTCCCTATTTCCCGCTGGCGGGTGGCATTCTTACCGGCAAATATTCAGGGGGCTCCGTACCAAGCGGATCGCAGTTGGACAAGAACCCGAACTTTGCCAGCCGAATGGACGCCGCGCGATTGAATTTGGGTGAGCAGGTAACGAAGATCGCGGCGGATATCGGGACTTCCGCCACCGCACTCTCGCTGGCTTGGTTGATGCACCGACCTGCGGTAAGCACGGTCATCGCGGGTGCCACGCGAGAATCCCAGATTGATGAGAATATAAGGGCTGTGAACCTTGATCTTACGGAAGACATTATGCGAGCGCTCGACGAAGCGAGCGAAGAGTTTCGATATTCCCCGCCTTTTGGCAGCGCGCCGCGCCAGAAATGACCCCTGAACCTGTGGGCGGAACAGGGAATCACGCTCCGGCTCTTGGTTTGGCAGGATCGCAGGCGGGGCGGGGCACGTTAGCGGCCGCTTGCGAGAGTTTATTAAGATAATAACACTCTTCGCGGTACATATGATCGGGCATCAGCTCGGTTAACGTGCCAAGCAATTCTTTTCCGGCCGTGAGTTCCTGCACTTCGGACAGAAATTTCATGAACAGCAGCATGACGGCATTGGCTTCCTGATTGAACCTTCGCAAAGCAGGGAAATCGGTCAGGGCGGTGCGCATATAGCCCGCAAGCTCGATCGCTTTCAGATAAAGATTCTGAAATTCGGATTCGAAATCCGTGCTCTTGTTAATCCAGCTCTTCTCTACCAGATCGAATTGGCCTGACAAGCTGCCTGCGTGGCCGACCGCATCCTGCAGCCATACCAAATGCTGATAAACCTCCGGTCCCGGAGGAGGAAGTTGGCGGCTTGTCAGTGCTTCAAAAACGCGTATCGCTTCCTCGATCTCATTGACCATATGATTCAAAAACGTCGGTGACAAGTGGATGACGATCTTCCCAGTAAGCGACCGACGCAGTAGATGGAGTTTATAGGTACGCAATTGCGAGGTCCAAGGGTTGACTACTTGAAGCAGGGCAGCGATGCCCGCGCCATCCAAGTTCTGTCGCGCCGAATCCAACAACTGATCGAAGGCTTGGATAAACTGCTGTGCACGGGATACTTCCTCTGTCTCTCCCGAAGCCAGCCCGTCCCGGATAAACCTCGCATGATCGCCCAAAATCTGCAGCCAAAATCGGAGCTCAAAGAGCGCGCCAGCCTCAAAGTTCATGTCCGCCATGTTCACAGCTCCCTCTTCCGATGACTTTCCTTTCCTTTATCACCATATGTACGCATCCCCTTGTCAAATGCCTATACCATTATCCTGTGAACGAGAGTTCCTTGATGCAGAAATCCTCATCGTCATTTCGCGATGAGGATTTTGTTCAAATTTATGAAGGATAGGAATCAAAAATTCCGATCCAACAGGATCCCTGTTTGTTCGGCCATGACACGGGGTGGTAAAGGCATGCCATTCTTGAACCACCATACCACAGCACCCACGACCGCAGCCCCGAAAAATTGAAGAGAAACCTCTTCGCTTAAGCCTTGATTTTTTCCTTCGGATACATTTACTTCAACCTTATATTCTTGGACGACTAAATCAAGGAATCGACTGCGAAAATAAGTCGCGCTTTTTGTGTTCAGCATGGTTGAAAAGAACAGATGATTGTCCGCAAAGTACTCGAACCAGACATAGTTTCCTTCCTTGAATGTTATTTGTTTTACGGAAGCTATAGTCCGAATGGCAGTTTATATGAGCTTGGGCAGGTGGTATCAGGTAGCGAACAGATCAAGTCGATGGAGGAGGGGATGATGACAATAAAAGCAGTGCCTAAATGACATATGCTTCTTTGAGCTTGGAATGTTGCTATGCGACACATGCGTTCACTCCAAATATCTTTAGATGGATTACGAACATAGGTTCTGTTATGATGTTACAATAAATTAAAGTCGAAAGGATGCAGCCATGAACGCTATAGAAGCTATTGTTCAGAATTTGAGTGAGGTTCGACGCAGAAGCATGATTATTTGGGGAAGTATTCCGCATGAGTATTTGGACTGGAGACCGGATTCAGAAGCAATGAGCATAAAAGAGATGATCCGCCATGTCCTAGATAGTGAACATTATTACCATCTTGCGTTATTGAATGAAGGAAGTCTAGCCGCTTATGAATCCCCTTATGAGGCTCGTACTTTTACAACGCTCGAAGAGGAACTCAACTTTTCAGAAACCTATCGGAATGAATTTATGAATACGGTAAAATCCTATACACAAGAGGATTTAACAAGAATCCAGATTGATAGAACAGACGTAGGGTACATTCGATCATTAGGCGACATGCTTATGAGAATTGCCTACCATGAAGCAGTCCATTCAGGTCAACTATTAGATTATTTAAGATTAGCCGGATTAAAACGGCCAAAGGTTTGGGATTGAATTATAATAGCCTAGCACAATATTTAACAGGATCGGACTGCCGCTATGAATCGGCAGTCTTTTTGCACTAACAGGCAGAATTACTCAACAAAACTGGAACGAAAGAACGCTGATTAAACGGTCTCAAGCAAAGTTTCGCATTCGTTCGTTTCCGATGTCACAGATCAGAGCCTTACGTTGTTATATGTGCATAACGTAAAGGAGATGAGGAAGATGAACGATTTGACATGTGTCATCATCGGAGGCGGCCATGCAGGGCTTGCAGCGCTAAAGGCAATAAAGGAAACGACCGGAGGCATGGCCAACGGACGTCGGATTCGGTTTGTTCTGTTCGACAAGCTGCCCGGTCATGTGCGCAAAATGCTTTTGTTCCGGCCGGCCGCGGGCGGGGAAGAGATCATAGTTCCCTGGACGCATTATGATTTTTCAGAAGGAGTTAAATTCGTGCAAGCTACGGTTACATTTGTGGATGGTAGAGAAAAACAGATTCGATATGAGGGTGCGCGAGGAAATGATACCAGCATGCAATATGACCTTTTAGTCGTGGCGGTCGGCAGCGTCGTTCGGCAACCGAATCCTGATCAGGGTGGTATTTCTTTAACCGATCTTCAAACCGCAGCAGTCATCCGGGAGCGATGGTGTGCCAACCTACGGCGAGCTGTTGGTGAGAAAAATCCAAAAGAACGAAAGCGACTGATGACAATTGCGGTTGCCGGAGCGGGAATCAGCGGCATCGAGACGTCCTCTGAACTGGCGCTTGAAATGCGGAAGGAAGCATCGTCTCTAGGACTAAACCCGTCCGATATTTCGGTTTATTTGGTTTGTGGACAGGAACGATTGTTCCTAGAAGGACCCGAGAAAGTTGGACGAAAGTTGGATCAGATCCTCAGCGAATGTGGAGTGACAGTGATTTACAATCGTAAGGTGATGCGGGAGGAAGCAGGAGTGGTGACGCTCAACAATGGCGATCGTCTGTCTGTTGGACTATGTATTTGGACGATTGGTCTGATTCCGAATCCGGCCCTTCGCACGATGGGCTTGCCGCTTACTCCTGATGGCCAAGTGCTGGTGGATGAATCCTATCGCGTCCAAGGGGCGCCTGGCGCGTACAGCATTGGTGATTGTGCGAGAATCGTCGACCCCAAAACCGGCAAGGCAGCTCTGATGAGGTGTGCAGAACTTGCGCTGCAGGATGATCGGCTGGCGAAAATCGTTGTGGCAGATCTGGAGGGACATTCTGCACCGGTTCACAAATCGGCTCCAATAGATCTTTACTGCATCGGCCTGGGGGAAAATCGCGGATTGGTGTGGGGACGCAAATGGGGACTTAATATGATTGTAACGGGAAAGCCAGCGTGGAAATTCAGGAAAGCTGCATGGAATGCTGGCAGCAAGCTTCGATAGAAACTGGATACCAATGACATATAGCTAGAGGTGAGCCGGTTCCTCACCTCCCTCGAGCAAGGTAACGTCGACACTGTGTGACCACAATAAGGAACCGGGAACGAAGATAATAGGCTTGAGGATGTGAAACATGACTATTTTTAAAGAAAAATTGGTATTGTTAGCTCCCATTATTGCTTTCCTGGTTGTATTTGTTTTTTCGCTTACGCTTTTTCCAACTGTCCAGTCCAAACCAAGAAATTTGCCGATTGCCGTTGTAAATGAAGATCAAGGTTTCGAAATTCAGGGTCAGCCGAAAATGACTATGGGGCAGACGATCGTTGAAATGATGCGGAAAACAGCAGCAACAAACGAAGGCGCCCCCGCTGTGAAGTGGGTGGATGTATCCAGCGTCGAAGAGGCGCGAAACGGATTAAACAATCAAGAGTATTACGCGGCATTGGTCATTCCAAGCGACTTCAGCGCTAAGCAAGCCTCATTGCGAGCCCCGAAACCGTCATTGCCTGAAGTTCAACTATTTATTAATCAAGGCATGAATGCCGCAGCAGCGGCAGCAGCAGGGCAAATTCTGAACGGAGTCGTTGAAAATATGAACAACAGCATTCGCGCCCAATTGCTTGAAAGCTTTAAGATGCAGGGAGTGACGCTAACCGTAGAGCAAGCCGCGAGTCTAGCCTCTCCGATTGCAAAAAAAGTGACGAATGTAAATGAAACGGGCGCGAAAAGCGCGAATGGCAATGCCCCTGTTTCCTTATTTCAGCCCTTATGGCTTGCATGTATCGCCTGTTCGGCAATCCTTTTTATAACCGTCAGTAAATTGCCGGTTATGACCCGAAGAGGGAGCCTGGTCTTGAAGCTGCTGCATATCCTGATGGGCGCGGTCGCTGCTCTTGCGGTTGGATTCGGGCTAACCTGGCTTGCGAATGGAATGCTGGATCTTGATATTCCTAAATTTGCGGATACCGCGTTGTTCTTAACCGTTACGTTCTTCAGTTTCTTCCTTATGATAACAGCTGTATTGTATGTGTTGGGGATTAGAGGGGTTGCTATATTTGCCTTATTGCTTTTCTTCGGGGCGCCTTTGCTGGCTTTGGCTCCGGAAATGATGTCCACATTCTATCGGGATTGGATTCATCCTTGGCTCCCCATGCGCTTTATGGTCGATGGTCTTCGGCAATTGTTCTTCTTTGGCAAAGGATTTGGTTGGAACGCTCCCGTAGCCGCTCTTACATGGATCTCAATGGCAAGCAGCATTGTCATTCTGGGCTCCGCGTTTAAGGTTCGTGAACAGAAATTTGAAAGAACAGTTTGAGGCGTATGTAATAATGATTCGTATTTCAATGTTACTAGACATCGTCATCAGACGTGTAAAAACGAATGGAACACATAATGATTCGTATTTCAATGTTTCTAGACATCGTCATCAGACGTGTAAAAACGAATGGAACACATTAGAAGGGCTCTCGAAAACTAAATCGGCGGCCCTTTCCGCCCCTCTAGGAATTAGCTTTTACCCTCTGTTCTTAAAGGCTCTTGCAAGGTAATTATTTTGTTCGTTCCCGATGTCACGAATCAGATCCTTACATTGTTATATGTATGAAAGATGTAAAGGAGATGACTTGAGATGAACGACTTGACCTGTATCATCATTGGAGGCGGCCATGCAGGACTTGGGGCGCTCAAAGCCATAAAGGAAGAGAGCCAGGGCTTGGAGGATGGACGACGGATTCGGTTTGTTCTGATCGACAAGCAGCCCGGCCATGTGCGCAAAGTGATGTTGTTCCGACCTGCCGCAAGCGGAGAAGAGATAATGGTTCCCTGGACTCGTTATTGTTCGGACGGAGCCGAATTCTTGCAGAGCACGGTTACTTACATCGATCATGAGGCAAAAGGGATTCAATATACGGATGCGCAAGGAAATGATGTCCGAATTCATTATGACCTCCTGGTCGTTGCGGTCGGAAGCATCGTGCGTCGACCTGATCCTGATAGGGGAGGGATCGCATTGACTGACCCGCAAGTGGCAGCGGACATCCGGGATCGATGGCGTGCCAATCTGCGGAAGGCTGCCGTCGAGACCAACCCCGAGGAACGAAAGCGACTCATGACCATTGCGGTTGCGGGGGCGGGCATCAGCGGCATCGAGACGTCCGCCGAGCTGGTGCTCGCCATGCGGAAGGAAGCGGAGGCATTGGGGCTGAATTTGTCCGATATCTCCGTTTATTTGTTAAATGCGAACGAAGGACTATTCCTGGGGGGGCCGGAAAAAGTTCGACGAAAGTTGGAGATGATGCTCGGAGAATATGGAGTGACCGTGCTTCACAATCATAAGGTAATGCGGGAGCAAGCAGGCGTTTTGACGTTGAGAAACAATAATCCACTGCCGGTTGGCCTATGTATATGGACGATTGGACTGATCCCGAATCCGGCCCTCCGCAGCATGGGCTTGCCGCTTACTTCTGAAGGTCAAGTGCTTGTGGATGAATGTTATCGCGTCCAAGGGATGTCGGGCGTTTACAGCATTGGCGATTGTGCGAGAATTGTCGATCCGAGTACCGGCAAAGCCGATCAGATGACGTGCAAAGAAGCCGGACCGCAGGCGTTAAGACTCGGGAAAATCGTGATGGCTGATCTGGAGGGCCGGCCAGCACCCGTTCACAAATCGTTCTTGGAAACTTTCGGATTCGGGCTTGGACAAAATCGCGGGTTGGTTTGGATACGCAAATGGGGACTTGATATTATGATAACGGGGAAGCTTGCGTGGAAAGTCAAAAAGGTTGGATGGGATTTCGCTAGCTGGCTCCGATAGAGAAAAAGGAACCAAGTTGATCGATTCCAAATAGCCCGGAGAAGGTGAGAAGGCGGATGGAGGAACTGTACGATCAATATAGAGCGCTGTTGTTCAAGCTGGCATATCAGTTGACGGGCTCCGCAACAGATGCGGAAGATGTGGTGCAGGATGTATTTGTTAAGGCGTGTGACGTACATCCCGAACGTTTGGAGGAGCCGAAAGCGTATTTGTGCAAGATGGTAACCAATCGCTGCCTCAATCTGCAAAAGTCGGCAAGGAAGAAGAGGGAGATGTACATCGGTCCCTGGCTCCCTGAACCAATTTTGACGCCTGAAGCGGATCAGCTCGAGACGACGGTCGTCCGCCGCGATCTGCTGTCTTACGCCATGCTCGTACTGCTCGAGCGATTATCTCCGATAGAGCGGACGGTTTTCGTCCTGCGTGAGGCACTGGGCTTCGATTATCCCGAAATAGCCGAACTGCTGGGCAAGCAAGAGGCGAATTGCCGCAAATTAATGAGCCGGGCAAAAAGCAAAATGGGAATAACCGAAGAGGAACCCGTCACGGCTGAGGCGGTCGAACAGGATTGGGTTAGCCGGTTCCTCACATCCCTCGAGCTAGGTAACGTCGATCGTGTGATGTCTCTGTTGACCGAAGACGTCATGCTTGTCGCCGATGGAGGCGGGAAAGCAACCGCGTACAAACGTCCTGTGCAATTGCGCGATCACGTGGCCCGGGCTCTACTCGGCGGGTTCAAGAGTATTGGGGCCTATCAGGGGAAACTTCGCTTCGAGGCTGCCGCTCTGAATGGTGAGACTGGGATAGTACTTCGTTCGGAGGACGAAACTCTGGCGGCAATATTAATACAACTCCGATGCGGAAAGATAGCCAGATTATATGCCGTACGAAACCCGGATAAGCTTGCTCGGGTTTAGTCAGTCGACGGCGGCAATAAGGGCCATCCCTCAAAGGATGGCTCTAATACTTGCCGTCAAAAAATCCGGTCGCTGCATCTTCCAACAGTCGTATGATACGACGATGCTGTAGACGTTCAACCTGTCTTACGAGCGGGATAAGGATCTGCTCGGAACAATGGGCCAAAACTAACGAGCAGGGTAGTCGCGAGGAACTCACGAATAGTTACGTAGCTAAACGAATCTGCATTTGCTAATTGGAGGATGGAACTCATGTTGAATCAATCCATTTTTAGGGACGGGTTAACGATCATCTCTTCATGCAAAAAAAACAGGCGACATTTGGCAGGCTCACATTGGTGCTGCCGCTATTGGTAGTTATTTTTTCATCACATCTAATAGTTTGAGTCAAGAACACGCTCAACTGGTATCTTCGCAGGCCGAAGCTATGGTAAAAAAGATTCTTACGGCGAAGGGCATACAACACCGTTATGGCTGCGACGAGCAAACAGCCGTAGCTTCTATACTTGATGCCCTGGATACAACGATCGATCAGCTGCATTGGGTCGGTCATAATGTGATATACAGCGCAGCAAGTTTGTTAGCCATCCATGAACTGAAAGGCTGGGGAAGCAATGAGGATATTGCAGGGATAACGGATCTCATTCGCTCCTTTGAGAGGACGATTCCAGGACGCTCATGGATTGGTTTCTCAGCTTCCGAGGTGAAAAGAATGGAGATTACGGACGAAGACGGCTTTCCGGCCATATCGAATCCCAAAGAGCTTTCTTCGCTTGTACTGGAGCAATTGGCCGCATTCCCCATCATTTATCGTGCAGAGTCGCATCACGATCTGATCGGACATATGCTGACCTTTTCACATGCGTTAAACATCTTGTTTGACCTCGGCCACGTCTCTTTTTTCGAACGAGGACTAACGCCAATCTTGAAGATGATTACAGTTCTACGCTACAGCCAAAATGTGAAGCCAGGAGATTCAGTCAAGCTGGTTTCGCCTGTCGATCAACTGCCTTTGCAGCAGGCGGAACGGGCGTCCGTCCTACCGACGGATCCCAAGTTTTGGGAAACGGATTACAGCAAGCAAGATTGGGAGTATGGCCACGTCTTTAAATTTCCCCATAGCTTCTATGACCATTTGCGGCGAGTGGAGCCTAAGAAAGATTCGTATACGGAATACTTTCGGTTTATCATTCCCCAATCGACACAACTCAAATGACGTTTGGGAGAACGTTTTGCATTAGAAGAAAACGGTTTCCATCGAGGGCCTACAGACAGTCCTAGACCGGCGCCCGGGAATGAACGGAAGGAGGGTGGGGATGGTCCTTTTCATATGCATATCCCTAGTGATGATTGCGCTGCCGACGCTGCTGTGGATCAAAGGAACAAAAACCTTCACCAAGCTGGGGGCCATCCTTGCGCTTGCTCTGCTCACTTGGGGCAGCTACAAACTACTGGAGATAGGAACACTTCCTCCCGATGCCAGGATGAGCAACGGAAACCCGATTGTCGTCCTGCTTCCTTTCGCGGTTCTATCTTCAGTGGCATACGGTTGCGTGCTTATTACGGCAGTAGGTAGGACCAGGTTGACAAGGAAAAGCCTGCGGATGGCCGCGGGTGGGGCATTCTTGGCGCTGCTGCTGCTGGACGTCCTGCTCATTCAGCGGACGACGGGAGGGTACCGCTTCAATGGAATCGCTCGGCGGAAGTCCGGACACCGCAGCTTCCGTTCTATATGACAGGTCGTGGTTGAATGCCTATACATACAAAATCGCGTTTCGTACTGAGACGTTCCTCCTTTTGACGTTCGTTTCGGTCCAGCTCGGGTACCTGTACAGAATCCTCCGTTCCCGTCTGATTTGAGATGGTATTAAGCAGATAGGCACAGGTAACATGCCCAAGTCATAGGGAAAGAGCTAAAAGCCAATCTCAATCGGAAAACCGAAATTGAGATTGGCTTATTAGTGTCTGCTAGAGAAATCGATACCGTAAAGCTCTATTTTTTTATCACTTCACCCGAAAGCCTCTTCCACTTCCCGCTTCAAGCTGTTTGCATCAAGCTCAACAGGGAACTGAAACTCTTTTCCGTTAACGAAGACGGTCGGCACCATCTTCACCTGACGTTGGATGGCTTCCGCGGTGATCTTCAAGCTCAAGTCAATATTCTCCGGTTGTTCTTGAAGCCCGTACTCTTCGTTTAAGAGCCTCTTGATCGAATGGCTGTCAGATTCGCTCCACTCGTTCTGCTTGGCGAATAGGTCCTTCATCAGTTGATAGACGCGCTGGGGATCGCTGTAGTCTAAGAAGGCGTTCGCGAGGGTGCCGTACAGAAGCATTTCGCGCGGTTTGTCATAATGCTTCACCACGTATTGCACTTGCCCGTTCTCGAGATACGGGGTCAAGGTTTCGTCGGCGGTTTGGAAGAAGGTGGCGCAGTACGGGCACGCCAGGTTCAAGAACACTTCTACTTTAACAGGAGCATCTTCCTTACCGTAGCTGAGAAATGCATTTTCGATCACTTGTGTCATGTTCAAATCCTCCACTATACAAGATTACTTGACGTTGCTTGGAATGATGGACTGGGTAGCAGGGACGGCTTCTTTGATGTTGATTTTTGCCGTCAGCAGGCCAGCTTCCAGGAATTTGTCGGCCAGTTTTTGCTGGCTGGTGATGATAGCGTCATTTATCTGCTGCACGCCGAACGTACGGCGATCGTTCGCTTTTTGGATCGGCGCTACGTCCAGCCCCAATTCAGTGGATAGGATCTTCGAAACCTCTTGTTTGTTCTCATTCGCCCACTTGTCGGCATTTTGTAATTCTTGCAGAATAGTCGTCACGACTTCCGGCTTCTTCTCTAGAAGGTCTTTGGTCGCAAAATAGAACGTCCGGTTCTCGGAATTGCTTGTGCCGTTGACAATGGTACGTGTCTTGACCGTGTTTTCGACGATCGCCAGGTACGGATCCCATGTCCCGTATACGTCGAACTCCCCTTTCGTAAAGGCAGCCAAGCCTTCCGCGGCATCCTTATAGAACTTGATGGTGACATCGTTCAAAGAAATGCCGGCTTTCTCCAAAGCGACCAAGAGCAAGTAATGCTGGTTGCCGCCTTTGGTAACTCCGATCGTTTTCCCCTTCAGGTCGTTCACGTTCTGAATTCTGGAATCCGCTTTGACCACTATGGCGACGCCTTCCGGATAAGGAGATTCGGAGGCGACGTAGTTCAACGGATGGCCTCCGGCTTGCATGAACACCGCGTTCCCGTCCGACGCATGGCCGAAGTCGATGTTGTTCGTATTCAAGGCTTCCAACAGAACCGTGCCGGTCGGGAACACCTTCCATTCTACTTTGTAGCCTTTTTCGCTTAATGCTTTGTCCAAGTTCCCGTGTTCTTTCAAGATGTTGAGCGTATTTCCTTTTTGATACCCGATGGTGACGACGCCTTTTTGAGTCGCGGCAGGCGTCCCGGGAGACCCGCTGGGAGAACCGGAGGTAGACCCACCGGCAGAATTGTTTCCGCAGGCTGCTACAACCAAAGCGAAAATGGCAACGAGAGTTAACAACAATGTTTTTTTCATGTGCTTAGACCCCTAATATTTGATTTAGTATTTTTCTTTCATAATAGGTAAACCGGTCGTTCCGTTCCCGTGGTCTCGGCAAGTCTATGCGTTCATCCAGCTGGATGATCCCCCGGTCGATGACGATCACGCGATCCGCCAAGCGCACAGCTTCCGTAACGTCATGGGTAACGAGCAGGGAAGTGAAGTGCTGCTGCTGCCAGAGCTCTTCGATCAGGTTCTGCATTTCGATGCGGGTGAGCGCGTCAAGTGCACCGAGCGGCTCGTCGAACAGCAGAATGTCCGGATTGCTTGCCAATGCCCGGGCTAGGGCAATGCGCTGCTTTTGTCCGCCTGACAGCTGATCGGGCCAATCCTGCTGCTTCTCGATCAGGCCTACTTTCTCCAAAGACTCTTTGGCGACGCTCGGATGGACGGCACCCAGTTCGATGTTCTTGATGATCGTTTTCCAGGGTAACAGACGGTCATCCTGGAACATGATCCGGATTTTCGGATCGTTCGCTTCTTTGCCGGTGAACTGCAATTCGCCTTTTGTGATCGGCTCCAGCTTGGCGATGATGCGCAGCAAGGTACTCTTGCCGCAGCCGCTTCTTCCCACGATGGCCGTAAAGCTTCCTTGCTCGATTGATAAATCGATGTTCTGCAGCACTTCCTTGTTGCCGTAGCTCTTGCCGACTTGCTTCAACTCAATATTGACCATAGCGTCACCCCCTCCAGCATTCTCTGTTTAATTCTTGCGGAAAACCGGATTCCATTTCAGAAAACGGCGTTCGAACAGCTTCGCAACGACATCCGATAGCTTTCCTAGAATCGCGTACAGCACGATCGTGAGCACGACGATGTCCATCTGCATGAACTCCCGGGCGCTTGTTGCCATGAACCCGATCCCCGAATCCGCGCCGATCGTCTCCGCTACGATTAAGGACATCCACATGACGCCAAGCGCATACCGACTGCCAACCAGAATAGAAGACAAGGCACCAGGCAGGATAATGTTCACGAACAAGCTCCACTTGGACAGCCCATACACGGTTCCCATCTCGATAAGCTTGCGGTCCACATTTTGAATGCCGCTAAACGTGTTTATATACACGGGGAACATGACGCCAAGCGCAACCAGGAAGATCTTAGCCGATTCCCCGATTCCGAACCAGAGAATGACGAGCGGAATGAGCGCCAAGTGGGGGATGGTGCGGATCATTTGCATCGTCGTATCCGTCGTTCGTTCAAAAAACTTGACCGTCCCGTTCAGGAGGCCGAGGACGAATCCGATGATGCCGCCGATGAGAAATCCGATGAAAGCTCGCTGTGTACTGATCCAGACGTGCTCTTGCAATTTGCCGGAGCTCGTTAATTTGATCGCGGCGTCTACCACCTTGAGTGGCGTCGGAAGGATGGACGAACTGATGAGCCCGGATTGCCCTAGCAGCTGCCATAGCACGATCGCCAGAATAGGGAGAAGCCAGGGAACGAGTTGATTTGAATACCATTGCTTTAAAAGTTTCATCTTCTGACCACCCGACTATTGAAAAGATAGTAAATCCAATTAAATAAGTTGCCTTTGATTATAGGGAATTCCGATCTGTTTTGTCAACATTAAAAACTGTTTTGCTTGAACGGTGTTCGTCCTGTTTGCGGGGCATGGTAAGGTTCTGCTACCCGGTATCGTGCTGTTGATCTGGCTCGGTTGCTTAAAAAGCAGCGTACCGGAGCAAAACAATATTCATATTTACATACAATTGGGGGGTAAATCACCCGTTAAAGGGTAACGTCACCCTCTAACTCGAGCGATCACCCCGGCTTCTCGCAAGGATGTGTCGGTCCGATAGAAGAGAAGACTCAAGGAAAACATAACGGACTGGCATGGTCCTAGAACAAAGGGGATTAAAATGAGCAAGCCGGTCACCAATTCGGTTAGGTGAAACCGAGAGGGAATGGGAGGGGCAAAGGGAGGGAAGCGTTCACGAATGCGAAAAGACATGGCATGGCCGACAACAACGATACATGTTCTAGTCAAAGAGCTGTGACAAGAACATGTATCGTTAACGTTGCTGCCTCACATTTTCCGAGTGCCATGATCCATGGTTAATCGGCAGCTTCCAAAAGCTAATTGGTACTTATGTCCAATAAAGGATCCTCGAAAACCAAATGTTTTTCCTGTTACTGTGTACACTAAGCTAAAAGGGACGCGCCTAGTCCCATTTAAAGAACCTCCGGTACATCACCATATTTGCTTGAAGGGGGACATCTGTTTTGGATCCACAGTTTCTGGATTTATTGGCCGAGAAATATGATACGGAAGAAAAAGTTGTAACAGAAATCATCAACCTAGAAGCGATCTCACATCTTCCAAAAGGAACTGAGCATTTTGTGAGTGATTTGCATGGGGAGTACCACGCTTTTCAGCATGTACTAAGAAACGGTTCGGGTACTGTAAAAGAGAAAATCAAAGCTTTGTTTCATGAGGTTTGGACGGATCATGAAATTAATGAATTTACGGCGTTAGTTTATTATCCGGAAGAAAAAATACAGCTGGTAAAAGGAGATCTGTGCAATAAACAAGCCTTGAACACCTGGTACAGACAAACGATTGAACAAATGCTTAAGCTCATTTCTTATGCCTCTTCCAAATATACGCGCTCGAAGTTACGTAAAGCTCTGCCGGAGCAGTTTGTATATATTGTAGAAGAGCTTCTATACAAGACGGATTCGACCAACAATAAAGACCCTTATTATGAGGAAATATACCGGCAAATTATTACCTTGGGCCAAGTAGACAAGCTCTTGATCGGCCTTGCTTACACGACCCAGCGCCTGGTGGTTGACCATCTTCATGTGGTTGGAGATATCTATGACCGCGGGCCGGACCCCGATAAAATTATGGACACTTTGATCAACTACCATTCTGTAGACATTCAGTGGGGGAACCATGATGTCCTGTGGATAGGCGCCTATGCAGGTTCCCTGGTCTGCCTTGCGAATATTATCCGGATATGCGCCAGATACGACAATCTGGACATCATCGAAGACGTATACGGAATCAATCTTCGCCCACTGCTGAACTTGGCGGAGAAATATTATGATGACAATCCGATCTTTAGACCGAAGCTGCAGACCGACCATAGCGGTTCAGAGCAGGAAATCCTGCAGATTACCAAAATTCATCAAGCCATTGCCATGATCCAGTTTAAGCTTGAAATTCCGATTATCAAAAGACGCCCATACTTTAATATGTCTGAAAGGCTTTTGCTTGAGCAGATCGATTACGACAAAAATGAAATCAAGATCGGCGGAAAAACTTACCCGCTGGAAAACTCCTGTTTCGCAACTGTAAATCCGCAAAAGCCTGAACAATTGCTTGAGGAGGAAAAGCAGGTGATGGAAAAGTTGCAGTTCTCCGTTCAGCATTCTGAAAAGCTGGCCAGACATATGAATTTCCTTATGAAAAAGGGCAGCCTTTATTTAATATACAACGGGAATTTGTTAATTCACGGTTGTATTCCTTTGGATGAAGAAGGAAACATGGAAGGAATGCAGATCGAAGACAAGACGTATTCGGGCCGTCAGCTACTCGATGTTTTTGAATATTATTTACGTTACGCCTTTGCGCATCCGGAAGAGACGGATGATTTGGCTACGGATATGGTATGGTACCTCTGGACAGGGGAATGTTCCTCGCTCTTTGGAAAGAGAGAAATGACCACCTTTGAACGGTACTTTATCCAAGACAAAGAAACCCATAAGGAGAGAAAGAACCCTTATTACCATTTGCGTGAAAATGAGGAAATCTGTCGGAAAATCCTGCTGGAGTTTGATATGAATCCGGATCATGGACATATCATTAACGGTCACACGCCAGTTAAAGAAATTCGTGGAGAGAACCCCGTTAAAGCAAATGGGAAAATGATTGTCATTGACGGCGGTTTTTCCAAAGCCTATCAATCCACTACGGGCATCGCCGGATATACCTTGTTGTATAATTCCTTTGGCATGCAGCTCGTTGCCCATCAGAAATTTATTTCAAAGGAAGATGTATTATGTAATGGAACGGACGTATTGTCTATAAAAAGACTGGTGGACAAAGAACTGGAGCGGAAGCTGGTGAAGGAAACTAATATCGGGGAGAATTTGCTGCAGAAGATCTCAAATTTGAAGAATCTTCTGGAATATCGCTACTTGAAATGAAGCAAATGCTAATTAAGACAATTGGTACAGGTGAAAATAGCCGCCCGAGGGCGGCGGAATTTTTCAATAAAACAAAGAAAGGGGCACAGTCTGACTCCTACGGAAGCAGACATCGCCGCGCAGTGGTTTCAGCAGCATTTCAAATAAATGATGAGCCTGAAGGGAGGAACGGTATGATTTCCATCGACCCGTCCGCGCAAAGTGAGAGGGATAATTATAAGCTCCTCATCGGTAGTGTCAGCCTGCGGCCGATTGCATTTGTCACCACGTTGTCGAATGATGGAGTCTTAAATGCAGCGCCTTTCAGTTACTTTTCCATCGTGTCCAGCAATCCTCCGCTTCTTTCCGTATCGGCGCAGCACAAAAACGGAGAAATGAAGGATACGGCCCGAAACGCTATCACGACACGTGAACTTGTCTGTCATATCGTCGACGAAGACAATATGACAGCCGTCAATCAGACTGCGGCTGCCTCCGGACAAAAGTGAAGTGGAGGTCGCTGGGCTGACACCGGTCGACAGCGATACCGTGAAGGTTCCTGGTGTTGCGGAATCGCGTTTCCGGATGGAATGCGTACTCGAGCAAGCCCTTGAGCTTGGAGGCACTGAAGATACACCGGGATGCGACCTATTAATCGCACGTGTGGTCCGATTTCGTGCGGCGGAAGAGGTTCTTCATAACGGACGGATTGATCCAACGATATTGGCTCCCGTTAGCCGCATGGCCGGAAGTTTCTATTCAACACTGGGTAAAATGTTTACGATTGATCGGCCGGAATAACCGGAATTTATTCATTTTCCGATTCGACCGCCCGTATAGGGGGGTAAAAAACAGGGAATTCTGGTGAGAGCAGCAATGGGATTTTTGAATAAAGTTTTTGGTAAACAACGACCGGAACAGGAGCGTGTTAATGTGGCTAACGTGAAACTGGCTGTTATTTTTTACAGTATGACCGGCACGAACTACAAGATGGCGAAATGGGCTGCTGAAGGTGCGAAGGAGCAGGGCGCTGAAGTCAAAATTTTGAAGGTGCCGGAGCTCGCAACCGAGGAGGCTATCCTCGCGAATCCCGTATGGAAGGCACATGTGGATGAAGTTAAGGATGTTCCTACGGTAACCTTGGACGATTTGGAATGGGCGGATGCAATCATATTCAGCGTACCGACCCGTTTTGGTAATATGCCCGGCCCGATGAAGCAGTTCCTTGATACCACTGGCGGCCTTTGGTTCCACGGTAAGCTCGCCAATAAAGTCGTAAGTGCCATGACATCCGCCCAGAACGCACACGGCGGTCAAGAGCAAACGATCCTTGGCCTCTATACAACTATGTACCATTGGGGCGCTATAGTTGTAGCTCCTGGTTATACGGATCAGTCGCTGTTCGGTGCAGGCGGAAATCCGTATGGTACAAGCGTCACGGTATTGAATGGCGAAATGGTGGAAGACGTGCAGGCAGCGGTAAAGCATCAGGCCAAGCGTACGGTGACCGTTGCGGAATGGGTCAAGGCAGGCCAATCCTAATCATACCCCTTTACAAACTGCCGTCAGGAGGAATCCTGGCGGCTTTATTTGTGCACCGGTTCAATGAAACCTTCCTTACATTTGTGGATCGGGATGGTCTCCAACTCGAGTTGGTTGAGCGCAAAGAAGGATCCAGAAATACAAGATATCTTGGAAATATCCCAAAAGAGAAAGCAATTAAAGCGGTTGGAGGCGCTATATTAAATAGCCCAAATCCTGAAAACACAGGAAATGAGTGACAACAGTGTGGTCCCCGCCTTGGCAGCTGCAAATCCTACCAATTCAACAGTGGCGTTGGCGATACGGATGGCTGATCATATTGTTCGTAGTGATCGATGACATGATCTGCCCGGCATTCGATCATTTCAAAACTCTAAACATTATTGTCATCTGATACATGCTTACTTAACGGAAAAAGGGTACAGGGATCCATTGATGCAAAATGAAGTCGATCCGTTTTCGGAAACGAGCAAAATTAGTGCATTGCAGCGTTCTGATAAACCGACCGCAGACATTTCACGGGGGTCGAACATCCGATCCCAAAAGATTTGTTCGGTAAATGGCAATTGATTGGCAGCAGAAACGATTAAATTTTGTTTGACCACAACGGCACCGTCATAAAGCTGGCTTTTAGGGTTGAAAATGGATTCTAGAAGCTGGCTAGTAACCCGGGCATTAATCGGTATTCCTCCTGTGATCCAAGGTGATACAGGCTCGTTTTTTTCTATGACAATCAGAGCCCCGTGCCTTAAACGACTGAGTTTATGGATTGCTTGAGATATTTCAGCACTTTCTTTTGAATACTCAGTTAGAAGACAATTAATAAAATACATTGCCGCTGTAGATTCTAATTCTGAAAGTTCCTTAGAGATATCATCAATATCATTTAAGATTGAGATATTGTTTTGTTCAATCGTAGAAATATCAAGTTCAAGTGTTTTTGAGATTTCAGAAAGTTTCTCAGTCATGTCCAATCCAAATTTTTTATTATCGTTCTTACAATGTGTTTTCTTCATTTGGCTAGCTCCCAGTTTTTTTTAGCTCATGACCTTAAAGGGATACAGCGATCCGTTAATTGCAAATGATTCTTGACCCGTTTCTTCAGAGACAACAAATACTAAAGCATCTGTACGCTCGGACAGTCCAATTGCCGCGCGATGACGTGTCCCCAATTTAGTGTTCTTATACGTTTTTTTTGTCAATGGGAGAATGTTAGCGGCAGATAAAATCATATCGTTATGTATCCATACCGCACCGTCATGTAGAGGGCTTGCAACATGAAATATGGAATTCAATAATGAGCTTGTTATTTCCCCGTAAAGGGGAGTCCCCTTGGTAATCCAATCGTCGATCCGCACTTCCCTTTGGACAACAATGAGTGCTCCTGTCCGCTTGGAACTGAGACTGCGTACGGCGCTGAATATCTCATCGCATTTATTCGTATAAGGTAAAAGTAAATGGAGTAAGTGATAAGCGGAAGCCATTTTGCCAGCCTCTGATGTTTTTTTTGAAATCACTTTAAGTTCATTCAGGATGTCGATATTTTCCTTGTCCAAAGAGGGGATAAGTTTTACCAGCCTTTTATGTACATCCATCAATTGTTCTTTAATTTGGGATATCTCTGGTGCCATTTCAAAACATGATGAAACCAATGTGTACACCTCCTTGGGAGCTTAGTCTTTCCCTTTAACGGATGGTTTATTTTCGACATCAGCATGCTTGGCACCGACCGAGCGAGCTACCAGCTCCAGCAGCGCCTCAGATCTTCGTTCACCGTTGTGCCGTTTCATGACCGTTTTCCAGCCATCGACTACATGGCGAACGGTGAATTTTTGAAGATCGGAAGGCGTTATTTTCGACGAACTGTTTGTAATGAACGGGCTTGAGGGACGGGTTATGTCGGGCCCAGAGTTTTGGGCACTGTCCCCGAGAGTATAAGAGAGGAGATTATAAATAATATTTTCAGCAAAGGCTACTTTATCTGAATGGCAGAGTGGGACCTTAAAAATCTTCTTCAAACCATAAACCACACTACGCTAACGGATAACGAATGTACAACTAAAGTAAGGTCGATATTAAATAAGCGATGACCCTAAAGGATCTCAAAGCGAGGTCCTTTTTTCTATTGATTCGAAGGGAGGAGAGCGCCAGGGAGCTGATCAGCAGGGAAGTTCTAGACAAGCTGGCGGAAGTCGAGAAGTAAGGCGGAGGGGGAGAGCTGAGGCTGAATCGAATCACTAACCCGTGAGCATCTCGAGTTCATTGTAGAGAAAAGAGGCTAGACGAAGACATCCGGGCGATCAGGGACACTCAAGCGGGTCATTGGAGGCCCCGCTAACAACAAATAGAGGAGAGCAGCACTAAGAATGAAAAGATATGTTTAAAAACCGTATTTTGTTCATAAGTAGGTCACAAAGAGAATAGCCACGCGATTTAGTGTACAGAGATCGATGAAGCTGCGTTGAACCAATAGATTCTTATAGCAATCACATCGAGCCGGAAGCTGCTAATAAAGCTGCTATATAGAATCAAATCTCTAGCTTATTTGCTACGGTAAGATCGCTGTATTAATAACATGGCACGATCAGTAGCACGTCATTGGCGAGTTGTTCCACAGCAGCATTCTGGTGAACAAATGAAACCCAAAATGCTTATGGACATAACACTTGCAGGAGAATAGAATGGATTCTATGAATTCTAGCTATGAAAACAACCGAACAAAAACAAACCCAAAAACGTGAAAGAATGGCCGCGACGGGGGCTGCAACATCCTTTTTTAAAACCAAAGATTTTTGGTTTATATAAAACTTGTTTACATAATATGCATTATAGGACGTATAGGAGTGTTGAACAGGAACCGTTACTATATATTCATCGATAGCAAATCAATTCCCACCGCCTTCGGCTTGATCGCGCTTGGTCTTCGGTGTGCCTGCTGCTCTCTAATTCTCAAACAAAAATTTGCTGTTATTTATGGTACGGTTCACCTTAACCCTTTATCAGCGAAAAAAGCACCCGTAAAGAGTGCCTTCTGTTCAGAATAATGTTCATTCGTCTCAATAGGTCTGTCATCTTTTAAGGAACACTCTCTTCGTTCTTGCCGCGTACCGCCGACAATAAAGAAGACTAACAGCAAAGTAGGTTGAATTCCCTTTCCTTCTTCATGATCTACACACTCCTATTTTTTGTTTTTATCAAATAAAGCCCAGCGCCAATCGTAATCAGCAGGTAAAGCAAGCCTAGTATCGTATGAGCCAGGTCAGGGACGGGATGATCTTTGATCCCCGGCAGTATCGTGACAGTTTCGCCAAAAAGTCGCTGGTGAAGTGAAAGAGATTCCGTCGACGCTCCTGATATGTACGGCAACCAACTCGCAGTTAGCTGTAACAATAAGAGAACCAAAAACAAGAGGAAGCCGACCCAAATTAGTGCTCGCTTTTTGGTCATATAAACCAAATACGATCCCAGCAATAGAACTATTACACTAAACAGAGTGCCTCCCAGCTGCGTGGCCAAATATTGATCTCCGTAATAATCTTCGGCCGCTTCCAAATCATTAAACGGGTACAGGTCAATCCACAATAGAGAAACGAAATATAGCAATAAAACACCAATCAGACATAAAGCTAGCTTTCGCCTGTTCCTATTCGTCATTCCTATCACTCCCTGCCTGTAATAAATGTCTAAGACTTAAGTCGAGAACCTCCATCTGGCCCTTTACATTGATCTTCTTGTCTCCTGCACTTAGGGCGTTCATTGTCATCCCGTTGAACAGGGACAGCATGGTGTGCGCGATCTGGTCGACGGGAATTAACGGATTGAACTCACCCCTATTGACGCCAGCTTGCAGCAGTTCCTTCAGCAGACGGTATCCTAAGTCGTACCGCATACTGAGCTTTACATGGCGCTCCTTCTCCTTCCGTGCGATCAGCAAGTACTCCAATAAAGTGGGAGTAAAACTTTCGGCGGCGCCGGTTACTGCGTCTTCTTGCATCTGTAACAAGCTGCGGATCGCTTCGTATACACTCGTGCTTTTACTTAGAAGCATATCCAGGTTCAACGTGCCAGCCGCTTCAAAATGCTCTAGTATCGCCTCAAATATTTCATCTGTGCTTGAAAAATACAAATATAGAGTGCCGCGGCTTAATCCTGTCTCAAGTGCTATATCTTTCATGGTAGTCACCTGGTATCCCTTCTCTTGAAATACACGAATCGCCGCCTGCAAAATTTCCTGGTGCTTCTCCTCTTTGTATTGCTCCGATACTTTAGGGCTAATGGGAATTACCTCCTCAATAAAAATAACACCTGTGTTATTTTTAATATACTAACACAAGTGTTATTTTTCAATGTCTTTTTTATTTTATTAACGAAAACTTATGACGGGGAGCGATACGAATGTCGTAAGAACCAATAAGGAAGCGTGTTGACCCATCCGTTTCGACAGCATAACGATTTTTGGGATCGGCCATTCGGAAACTGAAGCCCGCAAGGCTGCCATCCTCGTTAGCATGACGCATGCTCAGCGTAAACTGGAGCTCCGTATTTTCGAACTCGCGTAGATCACATCGCCGGCAACCTCAGAAGAAGCTATGGCCGCGCTTCCGGTAGTCTTAGCCGCCTTTCGAGACGATGCCTCTATATTCATACTCTTCCTCGCTTCTGCCATTCGAAGGATTATGGAATGTGGGGACATAATAGAAACCCCCTGTCCATTGAGGAACAGAAGGTTTCGTTAGGCTGCGTATGGAGTTCAGGTCGATGACCTATTCTGCTTGTGCCGCTTCCGCGTATCGTTTGAAATTGTCCAGAATCGCCTGCCAGCCGGCTTGCTGCATCTCGATGGTGTTGGTCTCTTCCGCATCGAACTTTTCGACGATCCGCGTGTCGTTGTCTTGTCGGATAAAGGAGATGTTCACTTTCCTTCCGTCTGCCATCGTATACGAGATGCTTTCGTTAAGAGTAACCTCGTCGTAAACGCCACCAAAATCAAACCCGAAGCTGCCGTCCTTGGCTTCCATTCTGGAGACAAATTTACCGCCTGCCTTCAGATCGTTCTCTGCGTAGGGCGTGTGCCATTCATCGGAAGCATTGTTCCATTGAGTGATATGCTTCGGCTCCGTCCAATAGGTCCATACCTTCTCGACCGGAGCATGAACGATCGTCTCGACGGTGATTGTTGCAGGTTTGCTTGTTTCCATTGTTTACCCTCCTTGGAAATCGGATTTCTTACCTTTATAATACCATTGATTCGGCAGTGGAGCTTCTTTTCGATTGCTATATTATAATGGTCACCAAAAACGGCCGACGGAGTTTCACCGCCAGCCGTTTTCGTTGTCAGTCTTGCCGGTTCGTCTCGTTCTGTTTGGTCACAACCAGCTTGTCGCTGACTTCTTTACCCGCGTACACCGCAGTGATGTCGGTCTTTCCTTTGGCAACCGCGGTAACCAAGCCGGTGTCGCTGACCGTGGCCGCTTCCGGTGCACTGCTCCGGAAGGTCGAATACTTGGTGATGTCCGCTGTGGTCCCATCGGAATAGTTAGCTGTAATCGTGAGCTGCAGCGTTTCGCCATTCTTCATGGGCTTCAGTTTGGTGATGGCAATACTCTTCAGAGAGGCAGTCACGGAAAGGCGGTATTCCGCCGACTTGCCTCCGTAGGCGGCGGTAATGACGGTTTCGCCGATGCCCCCTGCCGTCACCAGGCCGGACTCATCGATGACCGCCACAGCCGGATTGCTGCTGCTGAAGGTTATGCCCTTAGAGACGTTCACGTTGCTTCCGTCGGAATAATGAGCCGATACAAGCGCTTGCTTGGTGTCCCCTTCCTTCATCGAACCCAATCCGGTGATCGCAATCGACGTGATCGCCGGACTTACGGTTAGGGTGAACGTGGCGGAAATTCCGGCGTAGGTGGCGGTGATGACCGTCTCCCCATGGCTGACTGCCGTCACTTTCCCCGACTCGTCAATCGCAGCCACCTGCGGGTTGCTGCTGGTGTACGAGATTCCGGAAGACGGTGTTTTCTTCGAGCCGTCCTGGTATTGGACGGTGACCAACGCTTGCCCGGTATCGCCCGCTGTCATCGGCGCCAGTCCCGTAAGCTCCACGCTTGTTGCGATGTCAGACGGAGTTGTGATCGTGATCCGATTCATCAAGGTGCGATTCGCGGACGGTGCATAGTATAGATTGCCGTCCGAGCCGATCGTAAAGGTCTCCGCATCAGCCAAATAGTTGGACGTGAGACGGTTCGGATCGACGGCATACAGCTTCTTGCCCAGCATGGCGAACAAGATTCCGTCCTTCGACCAATTCAATCCGAAGTTGCCCCAACGAAATCCTGTACCGCTATCGGCGGGGTTGAGGTTCGTGTACTTGATTACTTTGAGAGAAGCGGGGTCCATCGCGAAAATATACCCGTTGGCGGCTCCCCACAGCAGGCCGTCCGGTCCGAATGTAAGCCCGCCGATCGCCGGAGGCTCCGTAAGTCCCGGAATGTCGAGGGAGACCTCGGTGATTTTCTCATCCTTGACGGTATCCCAGACGAACAGCTTCGCCTCCTTGGCCTTCGGATCGGCCGCAACCCCGCCATTGATGCTTGTCGAACCATAGAGCTTGCCGTCTCTGTAAGCAAGGGAAATCACGCTTTGGTCCTGTACGACGTTGCGGTGTACGCGATAGGAGGACGAAGCATCGGGAATATTCGGATCGAAGGAGGTGATCGCTCCGCCTACGGCACCATACGTCGCAACCGAGCCGATGTAGATTTTGTCGCCGGCTACCACGGCTGCTCCGGGACGATCCTGCTCATTCCCGATCACAAAAAGACGTTTCGGATTCGTGTTGCCGACCGGTAAGGAGAGATCGTATTCGAACAAATCGCCGCCCGGATAGACGCCGAAGTACATTTTATTGCCGAAGGACGTGACGGCTCCCGCCTGCCCCATTGGGAAGGTTACCGCTGTATTGGTCGCGATGTCATAGGCGGCCGCTTTGGAAGCCTGCATGCCGGTCACGTAAATTTTACCGTCGGGCCCGTTCGTAAACTTGTTCGTGACGGTCGCATTCGGAGGCAGCAGATTCGGATAGCGCTTGACGAGCCCCGTCTCCGGATTCATAAAGACTATGATGCCCGCAAAATTCATGGTCACGAGACTGGTGCCCGGTAGTTCGGGATCCGCTACCTGAATCCAATTTGCACCCCGGAAGGCGGTCTCGTAAACCATCCCCGAATCCTCTATCGCATGCGTCTCTACGTCGAATGTGACGATTTTTTTGTCTACCGGCATATAGATCTTGCCGTTCAACGACTTCTTGGGAAGCTGAAGGCCCGAGGAGCTTTTCTCGATGACGAGGTCGAGCCACTCCCCCTTCTCGATGTCGTAAATGTATCTTCTTTGCGGAGTATCGTAGCGGACGACGATGAACTTGTCATCAACGATGTTCAAGTCATACACATAACCCTTCTCGTTCAAAGAAGAAGCCAACTCCACCTTTTCCCCGGTCTCCACGTTCAGGCGGTATACTTTGCTGTTGGAGGTACCCGCGTAGATATAACCGTTGCTGTAATCGATCGCTCTCACGTAAACCTGGTTGATCTCCGTCACGAGGCGTCCGTAGTCCCTGCTCGTCTTCGTAACGGGATCGTATTTCAGAACCTTGCCCCCGGGTCCGGTGCCTACATATACGTTCCCCTTTTCGTCAATAGCCAGGCACCAGAACGTACTCTCTCCTCCAAAAGTGAACACCTTCTCGGCCTGCTTCGTCACCGGAGAGTAAGCCCACAGCTGACCGGCGGATGTGATATAGACCGTTCCGTCAGGCGCGATCGCGTGGTTCCACACCTCGCCCCCGCCTTCCAGCGGTACGCTGCGGATCAGACGGTAATCGTCCAGATCGACGACATGCAGCATAGGAGGAATGCCCTTCACCGTCGTGTACATGACGTTGCGTCCATCCTCTACGCCGGCTTCGCCGTCGAACACCCCGACGGCATCGGCGATAGGTGCAATAAGTTTTTCGGGAGTGCCGAATTGGACCTGGTCGAGAGGCACAGCCGGGCCGGATGAGCCGGTACCGATCGTAACGAGTTTAACCACATCTTGATTCAAAGCATACGTTCCGTTCAATGCCGAACCTCTGCCGAGCAGAACCCACGCCGAGCCGTTGTCCGCTTTCGCGCGAAAACGGAGCGTCGCAAACTCTGAATCGATCTTGATCTGCTTGCCGTCCTTCAACGACGCGTCGATTCGAAGGGTTCCGTTGTCGTCTTTCGAAGAAAAAGCGACGGCTTCTTCCGCAAATGCGCCAGCCGGCGACACGGACTGAAGCTCCAGCCGGGATTCATCGTAGTATACGGACGCCTGGACGCTTGAAACCCCTTTCACATCGGACAGTCTGACGGTAGCGTTAAATTCCTGCCCAGCCTGCACCGATTCCGGCAACGATATACTCCAAGCCGCAGGCACCTCATCCGGTTGATCTGCAGTAAAACGAATATCGTCGTAATAAGCCGTCGACGTGCTGTATGCTGTCGTGTACACGATAATGCGAGCATAGGCCGCATCAGCAGGAGCTGTCATTGTGGTCGAGGTCTCGTTCCATTGACCTCGGGTGAAGCCCTTGTTCGGATCGTTATGTACCGGGGCTTCCCCGATCGATGCATTCGAGGCATTAAAATATCGGAGGTTCAAGCTGGCGATGCCGCCGCTCTCAATGAACAGCTTCGCGCTGGCGGTGTAGGCCGTCCCCGGTGTCACGGCCAGCTTGTCGCTCTGGAGGGCAACGGAATTGCTGGTCGTGGTATCCGTAATCTTCAGGCTGTTCAGGCCGCCGGCATTTTTGGTGTTCGTCACCGTATACGAATAGCTTCCTTCCTTCACGGCGAATATGCTGCTCCATCCGGGAACAGTACCGTTAGATAGCGGTTCTTCAAAGCCCGAATTAATTAGCGGGATATCGATTACTGCGGCTCTTGCTCCGGATGGGGAGATAAGCGGCGAAGTGAGCAAAGCGAGTGACAGCATAGAGGCGAGGCTTTTCTTGATCGCAAATTTCCTCACATTCAATTCCTCCTAGGATTGGTATGGTCCCTTCAACCTGCTGCAAGTCATATGGAGAATGCTTGAACCGAATCCTCCTTCCCTTTTGTGGTATCCATGAGGTATCCATTGCCATCGTACTTTCCTCTTTTTCTCCTGTCAATCCCTTTATGGAAGCGTTTTATTCTTCTTGTCATTCATTATTGGTTTACGTGTGGTATACTTTACTCGGTCAGGAAGTTATGTTTTACTGTTAGCAATAGAGCCATTGGCCTTGAAGGAGATTGTCGGCATGAGTAATAAACCGGATCGTATGACGTTTCAAGTCCGTTTCGACGAAATGATCAACACATTGCGGAGGGAAATCATTCGCTGCGAGCGTCCGCCTGGTAGCTACCTGCCCTCCGAGCTGTCCCTCGCCGACCACTATAAGCTAAGCAAGAAGTCTGTTCGCAAGGGACTCGACCTATTGGTAGAGGAAGGACTCATCTCCAAAGTTCCAAGGGTGGGCAACAGGGTGCGTACTCCCGATAAACAAGAGGCGGTTGAGATCACCGTAGGCTGTTATCCCTCTGTCGAAGGGGAAGCGCAATTCAGTGAATTGATCGGCCGCTTTCATCGTCAATATCCCCACATTAAAGTGGAGACCGTCTCCGTTCCTTATACCGATTATCCCGATTCCATCAAGCATTACCTGGAGAACGGATGGCTGGATGTGATCACTCTCAACGGTTGGAACTTCCAGGAGATCGTGGAGAACGATGCTCACGATTTGTTCGAGCCCTTAACCGCCTCCGGCGAAACTTATCCCTATCTGCAACAGGTGTTTAAACACGAGGGCAAGTTGTACGTGCAGCCCCTAATCTTTTCGCCGGTTATCCTGTGCTACAACAAGACGTTGTTTCGGGAAATGGGGATTTTGGAGCCTGACAGCAGCTGGTCGTGGGAACAGCTGCTCGATACGGCGGGACATATCAAGCAGCATCGGGACATCCTTGGCTTCTATGCCCATATCGCTTCTACAAACCGGTTTACGATCCCCTTGCTGCAAAGAAACTACCGCTTTGCCGGTGAGCGCCTGAATAGCTATGAGGATCCCGCTTTATGGGACTGTTTGGGGAAGTTTCGGGATTTGATTTATGAACAAGGGTTGTTTCCGGCCTTCCTTTCCGAGAACGATGCGGATGCGGAGAAGCTGTTCGCTCAGCAGAAGGCAGCCGTAATTATGACCACCTACTTTGGTTTGAAGCACCTGAGGCAGGTTGATTTCGAATATGACCTCGCTCCGCTTCCCTATGAACATCAGGCGAAAACCATGCTGCTCGTCACCGGACTTGCTCTCTCCCGCTTTTCGGATTCGAATAAAAAAGAAGCGGCCAAGCTCTTCCTTGAATTCATGAACTCCGAGGCGGCCCAGCTGTATATTCGGCAGAATACGCTAAGCATCCCGGCTCACAAAGCATCGGGCGAATGGACGGGTTCCGAGAGTATTTACCGTCCTTCCCGCTATCATCTGTATCGGGAAATCGCCCCAACCTTCGGCACGTACAAGGATTTGGGTCTACCGATTCGTGAACTCTCCCGGCTCCGCAGCGAACTGAAGCTCTTCTGGGCCAATTTGGAACAACCCGATTCCGTTGTGGAGCGTTTGCGGCAGCCTGTGGGTTCCGTCCCGGCTGACTAACCTTCAGCACCCGAATCCTCCCTCCTGTTTAATCGAATCGTACGGAATTCAAAAAAACGCACGGTCTGCGTCCGTCCGCGACCGTGCGTTTTTGTATTCTTGGCTAAATACCATTCTCCTCCTCATTAAAAACAGGCAGCCTCCGCGTGATTCCGCAGGAGCTGCCTGTCTATCCTTCTAATATTCCGCTGTCAGATTGTCATAGTACACAACGCCAGCTTGCTTGTTGTTGACGTTCTTTTCTTCCATCGCAATGTTGCGCAGCTTGATCGGGAATACGGCATCCTGGGGAACTTCCAGCGAGACATACCGCCACCCGTTCTTCCAGTTCGTTCCGCCGACCGACGTGAAGTTCCAAAGCTGGTTGACGCCGTCGCCATTCGTAATGCCCAGCCGCAGCTGGTGCATCCCGCCGTCGGCATAGACCCACATGCCAATGCGCTCCGGACGTCCTTCGAGCGGGCGCCCTACTTTCCCATTCTCATCCAGCAGGTTGACATAAGCTGCAGACGTCCCGGTCGTTTCCGTGAAATCATAGACGAGCTTGCCGGCCGTCTGGCCGACGCGGACGGGATCGTTGGCCAATGTAAGCTTGACCGAACCCGGTACCGCTCTTACTTCCGATGCGGATATATGGTCCAGCGACTCGAACGACTCGATGATCGGAGACGGGCCGACATGGACCGCGGCCGATGCCGTAAAGTCTTTGTACGCCACGGTAACATGACCGTATGCGTCTGTGCTGCCCGCGCGCAGAACGCCGTCCATTCCTATCGTGCCAACTTCCCCTTTGACTCCCCATTCCGCTTGCTCGGCGGACAGAAGGATCGGGAGACCGTTCGCATCGTACGCGGTTAACCGCATCGGTGTCGAGGAGCCCGCTTCCGCTACGAAATCCCCGGGAGCCAGCTCGATTCTCGCCACTTGCTCGGTTACGACGACCGGAATGCTTGCCTCGAGCTGCCCTTGCCGCACGATAATTTTGCCTGTTCCCGGCTGGACCCCTGCTGTAAAGGTTCCGGATGCATCCACCGTTCCGACGGCTCCCTCAACCGACCAGGTAACACTGGAAGCAGGAACCTCCACCCCATTCAGGAACCGGTCCTGCCCTTTCACCGTCAGCGTCGTGTGGCTTCCCGGAGTCAGCTGAACGCCTTTGGCCGGACCGAGTACAAGCTTAGCCAAGACGGACGGCTGGGAGTTCGCGAGAATCATGAGCGAATTGCCGACCGGCCGTTCCGCGCCGTCAGATGGCCGGTTTTGCAGGGTCGGATGCACATCTCCGGGCTCTCTGACGTAATACGTGGAGGATCCTCCCCCATCGATATTGATCGCGTTCACGGCGCCCAGCGACTGAAGATACGCTGCCTGCTCCACGTAGGTCATGCCAGTCGCGAAGCCTGGCTGCCGGCCGTCCACTTCTACTACGAGCAGAGTGCCGTCCGCCTTGGTTCCCAGCATCGTCCTGGGATGGACAGCGACATTATCCGCTACGGACGGATCCAGGATAGCCGCCGGGATTTCACCGTTCTTGAGGAGCACGACGCCGCCTGTGGAGTTGCCGGATAGCACCTGGCGCGCCTTGTTCACGCCTTTGTCATAGCTGACTTCGATATCCAGCGTATCGCCAGCCGCTACCTGCTGTTTGACCCAATCCGCCTTGGGCCCGGTGGCCGAGAGAACGAACTGGCCTTGCCCGATCGGCGTATTGCCTGCCTCCCGGATGTCCACGACCGTCCCCTTCACCTTTTTGCCCGGCTGCAGCTTCTCCTTCTGCGTCTGCAGCAGCACCTCGATTCCATTGTCCGGGGAACGGGTCGACGAGCCGAACCGTTCCGTGAACAGGAAGGCGTAGTTCGCATGAGACGGGATGCGCGTCCGGTTAACCATATCGATGGCGAGCGTTTCCCCCTGCTTGGTCGACACGGTCGCCGTCATGGTCACGCTGTCCTCGAGATGAACGCTGCCTTCCGGCAGCTGGTAAAGCATCGTTTTGATGGTTCGCGTCGAGGTGATGATCTCCCCGTCCGTAATCTGCAAGCCCGAGGGAACGCCGACCGAGCTGAAAAAGTCTCCGTTCACCGCACCGATCACCTGGTGGCCGAGCGCTTCCTGCTCCTTGATCATATAGCCAACCGTCTCGCCGCCGGACACCTCATTTTTGGAGGATACCGCCTTGATCGCAATCTTCGCTTCCTTCGGATTGATCTCCATCCGATGCACCGACTGCGGTGCCTGGTTCTGGTCCGCAAACTGCGCACTCGTATGCTTGACGCCCGGGGCCGCCTGGAAGGAGGATAGAGCGCTAACGGACGATTGGATCGTTCCCGCCTGAGCATATGTAGTCTGAGGGATACTTCCGCTAAACAAAACCGTGACAGCAAGTGCACCGGACCATACTGGAACCATCAAAACTTTCTTACGCATGCTTTTTTCATCTCCCCGTTATTTGGATTGAGAATAGCGTCCATAAGCTGCTTCATAAGCCTTCATATAACGATCTAACCCCATCTTATTCAGCGTGTTGACGTAGTTGTCCCATTCGTTCAAGCTAACTTGGCCGGTAATGAACTTCGCCTGCATTTCGGTGACATAGTTGCCGATGTCTGCGCCGAGCGTAGACATGAGCTCGTTCTCTTCATTCGTAAAGTTGAACGGCTCCCACAGCTCCTTCGGAAGGTCTGCCTTAACTTTTGCTGCTGCCTCTACAGAGTCGGGCTGGCCCTCAGATCCCTTGAAATAGTCCTCCATGACGATAGCCGGATACCCGCTGCTCCGCCAGGTCAAATATTTGGAGATGGCCTGCGTGTAGTTCAACCCATCGGGGTTCTTGTTAATGAGGTCCGTATAATCGACCGAACCGTCCGGCTTCTTCTCGTACGTCTTGCCTTCAATCCCCATAAAGAACAGCTTGCTTCCTTCTTCTCCGTAGAAATAATCGATCCAGCGTACGGTCGCTTCCGGGTTCGTATTCTTGTCCGTAAGGACGAAGGCGCCGATGTTTACAAGCGATGCCTTGTAGTTGGAATACAGCTTGTCTCCGTTCGGTCCTTTGAGCGTTGGGGAGCCGATGTAATAATCTAGGCCGTAAGCTGTCCGCGGATTCGTGGTCATGACGGCGCCGAACAATCCCTGATTGGCCCGTGCGTATACTTCTTCCGACTTGACGGTATACAGGTCCTGATTAATTAGCCCTTCCTTGTACAGCTTGTTCAAGTATTCCAACAGCTGTTTGAAGTTTTTGTCCGCCGGGATAAAGCGGAGCTTGTTCGAGGTAGGATCCATATCGACATAGGGGTGGAGTGTTCCGCGGTTCCCCAGCCCATAAGCACCCTTGAACATGTTGATCAAGCTGGTATCGCCGCTGGTGGCAAGCGGGATTTCGTCCTTCTTGCCGTTTCCGTTCAGATCGTTTTCTTTGGTTGCTTTCAGGAATTGATAGAATTCTTCTGTTGTGGTCGGCTCCTTCATTCCCACTTTGTCGAGGAACTGCTTGTTCAGCCAAAGCTTGGTCCCCATGTTCACCGAAGTGAAGTTTGGATCGAACACGCGCGGGAACGAATAGATCTTGCCGTCCGGCATGGTCAACCCTTTTCTAATCGCCGGATACTTGTCCAGCAGCGCCTTGAAGTTAGGAGCATACTTGTCGATGAGATCGTTCAACGGCAGGAAGACCCCTTGACTGCCGTATTTGATGAGATCCTTGGTGGTCAGCCCCGCCGAGTGGAGCGCTTCAGGATACTCCCCTGATGCGAGCATCAGGTTCGTCTTTTCCTTAAGCGCTTTCTCGTCGATCATCTCCCATTGGATGTCCATGTTCGTCATCTTCTCGTACTCATTGAAGATCAGGACATCATTCCAATCCGGCGTCGTCGACGAAGGAGCCAGAAACTTCAATTTAATAGGTTCCTTTACGATCGGAAAGCCGGTTGCGTTCAAATTGCCCTTGGCTTCATCCGCGTTGGCCGTCGTACCGGCATCATCTTTGCCGCAGGCGGCAAGCACAGGTACGGTCATCGCCGCTACGAGTACCATCGATGTCCATTTGTTTGCCTTCATGTTAGACAGTTCCCCCTATTTCCTATGAAAGTTTGTATTCGACTTCCAGCCAAAGGGCCGGAAGGGACTACCGTCACCAGTGAAAGGTTCGGTTCTACCCCTTCAGGGCTCCTACCATTACGCCTTTGACAAAATACTTCTGCAGCATCGGATACAGAATCAGTACCGGCAGGTTAGCCACAACGACTACGGCATATTTGAGACCCTCGACTTGCATCATCCGCTTGATCTTATCTTCATCAATCGAGGAGACCAGCTCATCCATGTTCTCCTGAATGAGCAGCTTGCGAAGAACGATCTGCAGCGGATACTTGCTGCTGTCAGTCAAGTAGATCAGGGCGTTGAAGAACGCATTCCAATGGCTGACCGCATAGAACAGAACCATGACGGCGATGATCGGCGCCGAAAGCGGGAGCACGATCCGGACCAGCGTCTGAAGGTTGGAGCAGCCGTCGATGGAAGCCGCTTCTTGAATTTCATTAGGAATGCTGGTCTGGAAGAACGTCCGGATAATGACCACGTTCCACACGGAGACAGCACCTGGCAGAATCATTGCCCACATGGAGTTCAGCAGATGAAGATCCTTCATGAGCAGATACATGGGGATCATGCCGCCGCTAAAAAACATAGTAAACACCAGCAGCGCGGAAATGACGTTGCGCCCATAAAAGTCCCGGCGGGACAGCGGATAGGCGATCATAATAGAAAGAACCAGATTGACGGCCGTCCCTACTACGGTGTAAAGAATCGTGTTTTTAAAGCCGTTCAGAATGGATTTGTCCTGGAATACCTTGACGTAGCCGTCCAGCGTGAAACCGTTCGGCAGCAGCCAAACCTCTCCCCGCAGCAGCGCTTCCGGATTGCTCACCGAAGCGCTGAGGACAAAGAGCAGCGGGTAGAGGACGATGATGAGAATAAGGCTGAGGAGCACATAGATGACGGCCTGCAGGAAGCGGTCTCCCGTACTTTGCTTGATCAAGAGCTTGTTCCCCCTACCATAAGCTAGTTTCGTTGACTTTGCGGGCTATGTAATTCACCACGACCAAGAGAACGAACGTGATCACCGAATTGAATAAGCCGACGGATGCCGAATAGCTGTATTCCGCTCCGGTAATCCCTGTCCTGTAGACATGGGTGGCAATGACGTCGGATGCGGACATGTTAAGCGGGTTCTGCATAAGGAACACCTTCTCGAATCCGACGCTCAGAATGCGGCCGACGTTCAGAATCAGCAGGATGACGATCGTCGGCGCAATGCTCGGCAGATTGATATGCCGAATGCGCTGCAGCTGGCTGGCTCCGTCAATGCGGGCCGCTTCGTGCAGGGATGGATCGACTCCCGCCAGAGCAGCCAAGTAAATGATGGAGCTCCACCCCATATGCTGCCAGGTGCCGGATAAGACGAACAGGGTCTTGAACCACCCCGGCTCGGTCATGAAGGAGATCGGCTGAAAGCCGAGTGCCTCAATCATGTGGTTGACGACACCGTTTTGGGGATGGAGGAACAAAAACAGCATCCCGACAAGAACGACCGTAGACAGAAAATGCGGGGCATAGGTAACTGTCTGCGCAAACCGCTTGAAAAACCCGTTGCGTACCTCATTGATCATAAGAGCGAGAAAAATAGGTACGGGGAAGCTGACCAGCAGCTCGTACAAGCCGATGCCGAGCGTGTTGCGGATCAGGCGCCAGAAGTAGTAGCTGTCGAAGAAGCGCTCGAAGTGCTTAAGCCCAACCCATGGGCTCCCCGTAATCCCTTTGGTGGCAAGAAAATCTTTGAAGGCGATCTGGACGCCGTACATCGGATAAAACTCGAAGATAGCAAAATAAACAAGGACCGGTAAGGCAAGCAGATACAAATCCCAATTTTTTCGGATGCGTTTGTAAATGAGGCCGGCTGCCTTTTTCCGCAAAGGGGTCTGGCTGTTCACCGGAACGGCTGCTTCTCTCATGGCTTCACCTCTAATAGTTAATCTAATTAATGGAGTAAGAGAGGGTGCTTTTCTATTTTCCGAGAGGTGGGCGTCTTCACCTAGTCTGTTAGCGCTTCCAACTATCTCCCTCTCGAACTAACCTCCTCCGCCCTTATCCTGTTCCTGCACGTCCTACTGTTCCCCCACCTCCGTTGTTCCCCTTTCGGACCTACTCCAATGCGAGCAAAACAGCCGCTAGTTGAGCCTACCGAATAGGATTGTTGGTGTCCTTATGCAGCCTTCGAGTCCCCCTCACTTCCTTTTGCTCTTTGTATGGATAGGAGGATGGCTCTAGTTTCTTACCGAGGCAACATAATAAATCTATTCGATTATGTGTAGCATACTGCATGCGGTACCGTCTGACAAGAAAAATTTGGTTGCGTTTTCGTAAAGGTGGAAAGCGGAGTCAGAGTCCTTCTCCTCTCCTCTCTTGTACTGAGACTTCTATATTCCCTGTGGACGCCCTTCTCTTATATAATAATTGGGAATTCCTGCGCGAAAGGAAGGCTGTCTATGGAAGCCCGGAACAAATGGTACCTCCGACCGACGAATATGGCCAGGGGGCTGGCTCTCGCGATCTGGCTGGCGGGAACGGTGGTCGTTCTTGCGATCTATCAAGGGGAAGACAGGAGCGCTTTGTGGGGGCATTTGAGCGGAAGCTGTGCGCTTCTCTTTTTCTACAGCTTCCTGATCCCGTTCATCGCCCGAATCGCGAAGCACCAGGATTTGCGCTCCAAGGTGAATTACATGTTCGTATTCTTCTATTTGGCGATGCTAGTATTCCTGTTGCTCCGCATCGGAATCACCTTACTCGATATCGCGGCCGGACCGATTACCGAGAATGTAACGATTGTAGACCGCTGGAACCCGAAGCGAGGAGGCGATCACGTGAAAACGAGCGATGGCTCCAACTACGAGATCCACAAGGAACACGTTTACATGGAGGTTGGCCATACGTATCGAGCCAAGCTGTTCCGCTACAACCGCCTGATTATCTCATTGGAGCAAGTGAAGTAGTGGAACTCTTCCAGTGTCCGCAGGAAGCCTGCCGGCCAGCTTCATTGAGGCTGCTGCCTAGCGGGAACGGAACCGAGCAGCACCAATAAACCGGACAGAGGCAAAGTCTGTCCGGTTGAAGAGGCGGCAGGTAGTTGGCCGCTGCACTACTCTTCTAGCTTTCGCATCTTGTAATCCTTGGCCGCTTCCAGGCTCGCCTTGGAATTGGCGGCGACACGCGGATCTGTCCCGCCCTCCTCCAGCACGACGGCTGGTTGCGTGTTGAAAGCGATAACGGAGAGATAGTGCACAATCTCAGCCAAACCAAGGAGGACCATGCCAGCGGTGGCTCCCCCGAGCCACCACAACAGCATGATCTGCCAATGAAATCCGGTTCGGTATTGGTTCAATGCGTCGAAAGGCGTCTCCTGATTTCCGAGGACAATCCCAAGCACGAAACCGGCGGCGATCAGGATCAGACCGACAGCCGTCAATGCTTTGGCAGTGAACGATTGGCTCATCTTATCCCCTCCCTTATTGCTGCATCGTTCCATTTCCACGTCTTGGTTAATGGAAGAATATGGAACCCCTCTATCTTACCACAGCCTGCTTCCCCGTTTACAAACGAAGAACTCCGTAGGTATAATAAGACACTTGCAGGGAACCGGACAAACCAGGTCAAGAAAAACAGAGGGGGACGAGAAGTGAACGCAAAAGCAAAATCCTCATGGCTGCTTGTTCCCGCCTTGGCCGCCGCGCTGACAGGCTGTGGAAACGCTCAATCTCCCGTGGCTTCAGGATCGGAAACGGAGCCTTTGCCACAGATCAACAAAAGAAGTACCCAGGACAAGGAAGCCGTCATCTTGACCATCTCCGCCGCGGCAAGCCTAACTGATGCGCTCAATCAGCTGCAGAAGCGCTTCGAGGCTGCCCATCCCGGCGTCCGCCTGCAGCTGAATTACGGCGCCTCCGGCACGCTTCAGCGCCAGATCGAACAGGGAGCCCCGGTCGACGTGTTCCTCTCCGCTTCCACGGAGGCCATGAAGCGTCTAGCGGATGGTCGTTTCGTCGGTGCCGATAGCACCAGCGTCCTGCTCGGCAACGAGCTGGTCGTCGTGACGCCAGCCGATGGCGGGCTGCCGATCCGCACTATGGAAGACCTGGCCAAGACCGAAGTGAAACGCGTGGCCATCGGCATCCCCGAGAGCGTGCCGGCCGGCGAATATGCCAAGGAGGCGCTCGTCGCGACCCGCCTATGGGACGGATTGCAGGCCAAAACCGTGCAGGCCAAAGACGTTAGACAAGTGCTTCAGACGGTAGAGACCGGCAATGCGGACGCAGGCTTCGTCTACCGGACCGATGCGGCGGCTTCGCGCAAGGTGAAGATCGCGCTCGCTGTCGATCCGAACACATATTCGCCCATCGAATATCCTGCAGCTGTAGTGAGCGCAACCAAGCATCCCGCTGAGGCGGAAACCTTCTATGCCTTCCTTCGGAGCGAGGAGGCACTTGCGGTGTTCCGCGAGTACGGATTCACATCGCCCGCCGGCAGCTAAATGGACGCAGGCTGGCACGCCTTTTGGTCCCCTGTCCGCTTGTCGCTAAAGGTCTCGCTGACCGCGAGTCTACTCGTTCTTATACTGGGGGCGGCCACTGCTTGGTGGATGTCCCGCCGGTCGTTCCGGGGGAAGGTCGTGGTCGAGACCGTCTTCCTGCTGCCTCTCGTCCTCCCTCCCACCGTCGTCGGCTTCCTCCTCCTGGTGGCGCTCGGCCGCAAAAGCTGGCTGGGCCGCGCTGTCGACTGGATGTTCGCGTCCCCGATTATCTTCTCTTGGTGGGCCGCCGTCATCGCCGCGGTCGTTGTGGCGTTCCCGCTTGTGTACCAGACGATGCGGACGGGCTTCTCCTCCGTCGACCGGGAATGCCAAGCGGCCGCCCGGTCGAGCGGAGCAAACGAGTGGCAGGTGTTCCGCTACATCACACTGCCGCTTGCCTATCGGTCGCTGTTGACGGCTTATCTGCTAGGGTTTGCCCGGGCGCTCGGCGAATTCGGGGCTACGCTCATGATCGCGGGCAATATCCCCGGCCGCACCCAGACGATCCCGACCGCCATCTACGTAGCAGTCGATAGCGGAAATGCGGCGATGGCCTGGGCATGGACGGGAGCCACCATCCTCCTCTCCTTTCTCCTCCTGCTGCTGACGGGCCGCAAGTAGCGCAGCGGCTGCTGCCACGCGGAAGTTTCGAGCGGCGATCCCGCTGGCATAGCCGGGGAGAGGCTTGCCTTTCCATTACCGCGTCCACATGAACAAAGCCTGCGCTGAGCGCAGGCTTGGTTTGTTTGGTTTACCGTATTGTTCAATCGGCTTACCGGTCCAAGGCATATCTGCCTAGGCAAGAAAAACCCCCTCAGGGACGCCATCGTTCCTGAGGGGGTTTGTCGCTTTCCGGCAGCGATGCAAGTTACCGAACGTATAAAGAACAATTGTTCGCTTAGTTAAACCTGTTCATAAGCTCCCTCGCGGTCCGCTCGAGTCCGCTCCTCGCTTGATCGGTCGCAAACTTGTTCAACTCCGGCTTGCTCAAGCGGTCGAGCAGCATTTGAAGATGATGCCTCGCCTGCTCCGCCGCCCCCTTGCTCCAGTGGTGCAGCGCCTGGCGAGCGTCGTTGCGCAGCGGTTGGGCGAGCGGGCCCTGCACGCTGCCGGACGCCTCGTAAGCGGCTATCTGTTCGGGCAGCGACAAGAGCCGAAGCGAATGCCGGCCCGCTTCGAGCCGAAGCGCTATAGTGCCGGCCTCCTCGTCGCGGACCAGGCCGGCCTCTTGGAGCAGCTGGCCGTCCAAGAGGACGAAGGCTCCTTCTGGCGCGTGCACGCGGATCGTCTGCGCTGTCTCCGATTCGAGGACGCCTTCGGTCACGCCCCGGGTCGAATCGGTATCGAGGGCGGCGCTGTAGGCATGCTCTCCCGCCAGAAGAATGCGGCCGTTCCACTGCAGCGATGAGCCGCGGGTCATTTTCATGCCCGTCACGGCCCCGTCCGCCGCCGCGGTGACCACTGCCTGCTCTGCATCGGTGACGGAACCGCCTGCAGCCACAGTGCCCTCTCCCGTACGGAAGACTACCAGGTCAGCCGTGCTTGCGGCATTCTGGTGCCGGATCCGAGCGGCAACTCCGCCTGTGCCTAGTACATAGTCGGCGTCGACGTTCAGCTTGACGGGGTCGGGGCCAGCTGCGCCCGCCGGCAGCAGCTGCAGCGCATCCAGGCCGATGAAGAAGTTGCCGGACTGCGCATGCTTGCCGACCACCTCGTACCGGATCGTATGTGCACCGGCCGTCAGCTGCACATCGCCGTGCTCGAAGCTTTCGGCCGCCAGCACCTCCGGAGCGTAGCCGTCATAGACGTCGCCGACCGACTGGCCGTCCACGTAGACCTGGACCTGCCCATACAGCGGGGAATGCAGGAATCGGCTCTGCAGGTTGTAGGTGCCGGACTCGGGCACGTTGACCGTAACGGTCATGTAATCACCAGGCTCACTGCCCCGGTAGAACATGACGGTGCTGCCGGCAGCTTGAATCAGCTTGAATTCCTTGCCGGAGCTGGCGGTCAGCGGCAGAAGGCTGGCTTCGTCGTACTGGCCTACCGGTTTGTATGCGCCTGCCTTCAGGACCGTCAGGAACCGGCCTTCCTTAGCGGATTCGCCGCTGCCCACTCTGGTGTAGAATCCGAGTGATTCGGCGCCTGGGTACGTGGAGACGGTGATCGGCAGCTCCTCCTCGCCGAGGAACGCAGCCGCGAGCTGAGCGCCGCCTCGGCGGACATACAGCTTGCTGCCGGGTACCGTGACGCCGGCCTGTGCCGCGGCTCCGTCGATTTCGAATGCATCGAGCTGCCCGCTGTACAGAATCCAGTCGTAGACGTGCGGCGCGTCCGACTTGAGCTCGTCGAGGAGCACGAACGTGTCGTTGCCGAGACGGACGGCATGCCGGTCGAACTGGGTCAGCTTCGGATTCCCATAGGCGCCCGCAGCCGAGCCGACGACGGTGTCATACGTCGGCGAGAGCATCCCCTTTTGCAGGGAGCCTCCCCCTTTGACACTCTGAGACTTCCCGTCGACCTGAATCGTGCTGTGGCCGAGTCGCTCGGTGAAGTCGTTCATGGGGCCCGCCACATAATCCTGGTAGCCGGGATCGTTCGCGATCCAGGTACGGTTCGTGGCAATCTGGAAGCTGTTCTGGTCGTAATGATTGTGCCCGAGCCGCGAATTGTTGGCGATCATCGCGAACAACACATCGTCTTCGGACCAGCCGCTTCTGAGCGAGGCCCAACCGATCTCGTCGAACACCGCCGAACCCGGCCACTCGTCGGGAGAAGCGGTCGCCGCGTCGGGACGGAAATAGAGGAAACCGTCGATGCCGCTGACCGCCGACTTGGTCTCCTTCAAATACCAGCCCGCCATGCCATTGTTCAGCCAGGCATTAATGACGTTCATCGTGAGCCCGAAATAGTTAGCTTCGCTAGAATCGGAGAACTTAGCGAGGCCTCCTCCGCCCGGCGCGAGGTTGTAGGTCACCCAGCGGACCAGAAAATCGTTCAAAAACGGATGCGTCGCCAGGCTCCGCTCCCCGGTCACCCGGTTGATATGATCAAACGCCTTGATCATATTGTCCATCGCATAGCTCGTATAGAGCATGCCTTCTTGCTGGCCGGACGTCATCCGCGTATCCAGGTACCATTCGTAGAATTCCATCGCCCGCGTCAGATAGGCGTTCGCGCCAGGGCTGTGCCCGAGGAGGACGGCGGCTCCACTGCCGAGCGCCGCGGCCCGCAGCGTCTGGATGTTGTGGTCCATCTTGTTCCGGGCATCCTTGTACAGCGGCTTGACGCCCTTCTCCTCGAGCGCGGTGAGCACGAGTTTGCGCTCCTGCTCCGTCAGGCTGTCATACAGCAGGTCAAACGCCATGCTGACGCCAAAAGTCAAGTGTGCCGTGTCGAGACAGGTGTTCCCGCCGCACGGATAGTTCGGATCCGTCCAACTGTTCCAGCCAGCGACGGATAACAGGTAGTCCTTGGCCTTCTGTCCGTAGGAGGATTCGCCAGTGATGATGTGAGCAAGGCTGAGCACCTCTAGGCGGTCCTGGACGCCACGCGTCATCATCGTCCAGTACGGATACGCCGTGTCGTAACCGGGCGGGTTCGGGATCGGGCCCGGCTGCACGGGCGGCAGCGGGAACGTCACCACCTTGCCTCCGTAATAGGTGAGCGAGAAGCTCGTTTCCCGCATGTAAGCGTCCGCGTTGCCGCGGATACCCTGCCACAACTGCTTGCCGGTCGTACCGAAGGGTGCGCTCGTCTCGTCAGCCGCTCTCGCCTTCAGAGAAGGAAGGTCATCCGGCGTAAAATAAAGGCGTGGATGGCTCGGCGTCTGGAGAGGGAATTCCCGCACCGGCTCGGACGGCACCAGGCCGAATTCGGCCCTGTCGAAGTAGGCGGTTCCGACATTGGTCTTATGCTGGTACAGCAGCAGCGTCGCATAGACAGCCCCTGCGGGCGCGTACGCCTCGATGGTGATCGGGCTCCAGGTGCCGATGTCCGAATTGGTCGCGATCTTGGTGTCTATCCGGACGTTTGCGCTGTTCCAGAACTCAAGATAAAGCTGGGAGGTACCGGACTCATTGTACGAATGGACGGCTGCCCGGTACAGGTTGTCGGGCACAACCGGCATGCTGCCGCTTCTCAGTCCGGGACCGGCCGATGCGCTCGGATCCTTCATCTTGACGCTGTAGACGCCGTCCAGCACGGTCGTGACGGAGGACGCATAGTCGATCCCCGCGCCGAGCGGCGTCCAGCCGGCCGGCTTGCCCTGCGTCACCTCTTCGAAGCCCCCGTTATACGGGAGTCCAGCCGGAAGCTCGATGAGCGAGGCATCGTCAAAATAGGCGACACCCACGTTAGCCTGGTGCTGATACAGCAGCAGCGTAGCATATGCAGTACCTTCCGGAGCCTCGCCCGTCACCTCAATGGGTGTCCACTTGCCGGACGAGGAGCCGGCGCCGATCTGCACGCCGATCCGCTGGTCGGCCGCGTTCCAGAATTCCAGATAGAGCTGGGCGTTGCCTGTTTCCTGATAGACCTGGACGCCCGCCTTGTAGAGGCTGCCCGGCTGGACGGTCACCCGGCTCGAGCGCAGGCCGTTCCCGGCCGATGTGCTTGTGTCCGTCAGCTTCACGCTGTAGCTCCCGCTATGCACGGGCTGATAGACGGACTCGAACACCGATGTCTGGCTGAGCCCCGTCCATCCGACCGGTTTGCCAGCCGCCGTCTGCTCGAAGCCTGCGTTAGCTAGACCTCCGGCTGTTTGCGGCTCTGCTTCGGCAGCGAGCGCGGCCATCGGCAATGCCGAGACGAGCAGGCTGAGCAGCACCGCCAAACCAATTGTTCTCATTCGTTTGCTCCACTTGGTTGTCATTCTTGCTTCACCTCTTTCTCCCATTGATCCATACCAGTCCTGTACAGGTATGTACAAAGTAACTATAGCAATGGGCAGAAAGCGGTTTCTTGATGCCCCCGGCCTATTCTGTCTTGCCTTCCGGCGAAGATTCCGTCGAACGGTCTCCTTTTCTGACAAATCCTGTTCCCTTGAGCCGGCCGATTGCCTTACACCAAAAACCGCCCCTGTTGAGGAGCGGTTACGATCCCAATATGTTTTCGTTATACCGTTTCAGCCAGCTTGAGCTGCCCGTCCGTCAAGCCCCTTCACCAAAGCCTCAGCGTCCTGTCCGACCCAGCCGAGCAGCGCCGACCCCCGGCATGTCTGCCAGGGCAGTCCGAGGTAATAGAGGCCTGGGACCGGACTGACGCCCCGGTTATGCAGCGGCGCTCCTCGCTCGTCCAGCGCTTCCGGGATAGCGAGCCACGAGTAATCGGGACGAAACCCAGTCGCCCAGATGACATTGTCCACTTCGGCGGCTGATCCGTCCCCGAACACAACTCGCCGTCCGTCGGCTGCTGCAGCACGGGGCTTAGCGGCCACCCTGCCATCGGCCATCAGCTTCTTCAGCTCGAATCCATAAATTTGTTCCGGCTGGTGCTTCAGCCAGCTGCCTCGGAGGGAGTCCTTATCCGCCTGCAGCAGGCCCAGCTTGTCGAAGTACCAAAAGATGCTCTTGCCCGCGACCGCCATCGGCTTGAATGCCGGCGGCGTGCTCACAGCTAGCGTCACCTCGCGTTCCTTGGCCAGCTCGACCGCGATCTGCGCGCCCGAATTGCCGCACCCGACAACGAGGACGCGGCCTTCATTCAGCTGGGCGGGGTTGCGGTAGTCGAAGGAGTGGACCTGGTAGACGCTCTCGTCCAGCCCATCGGCGAAGGAAGGAACGGCCGGCGTCTGAAAAGGCCCCGTCGCCACGATCACTCGTCTCGCTGTGTATTCCCCTCTCGTCGTCTGCAGCCGAAAGCCAAGCGTGGTCCGTTCCACACGGGTAACAGCTGTGCCGTAGGCTACCAGCAGCTCGAACCGGTTCGCATAGGCTTCCAAATAATCCGCCGTCTCGTCCTTAGTCGGGAGTCCGTCCGGGTCTCCCGGGAACGCCCATCCCGGCAGGCCGCTGAACTTGCGCGGCGTGAACAGCTGTAGCGAATCGTACCGGTTCCGCCAGCTGTCGCCGGTTCTCCAGTTCACATCGAGCAGAAGAAACGTTTCCTTCCGCTGCTTCAAAAAATAGCCGATCGCCAGCCCCGCCTGTCCGCCGCCGATCACGATCACTTCGTATTCATACCCCATTCCGATGACCTCCCCTTATCTCTAGCCTTCAAGCTGGGCTTGCAAACATCCAGTCCATGCAAGCACTTGCTTGCATAGTGGGCGCAGCGAGCCGCTAGCTGCGCAGCCCTCGTGCGAATGCCGCGACGCTGTGCTGCAGGAATCTCTCTTGATCGACGGTCGTGATCCGGTCCCCGAACAGGGAACGGGAGAGGAAAAATCCCAGGTTCAGCCAAATAAAGCCCATCGCTTGCGCCTCCAGATCCGTGTCGCCCAGCAAGCCCCTCTCTCTCATGCTTGCGAAATAGTCGATTAAACAATCCTTGAATTCCTTGGGCACACTGGCCGCCCTCTCGTCCAGCTCTTCGAAGGCGCCGGCATCCCGCAGCGCGAGAATGACCATATCCCCGTTCTGCCTCATGAACGATTGATAGGCATTAGCCATCTGAGCAAGGTCCCTCTCCAGATCACCCTCCAGCCGATCCAGCAGCCCTCGGAACAGCGGCATGTAGGAGTAACGCTGGACGAGCGCTTCCACAATCCCCTTCTTGCTGCCAAAATGGCGGAACAGCGTAGACTCGTTCACTCCCGCTTCCTTGGCAATCGCTTTGGTGGTAACCGCCTTGAAGCCATGCCGGCGCATGAGAAGGCCCGTCGCCTGGAGGATGCGCTCCCGTGTCTCTTCCGGTGTCTGTTCCATTTCATCCGCCTCCGTTTTCTCTTCCCTTGCATGCATCCATGCAAGTACTTGCTTGCATGGATAGAATACAACCGCCAATTCGTTTTGTCAATCCCTTCCAGGTGGGCTTATTATGCCGACTTCCATGCGAATCCAATTGCGGCAATCCATCCATACGAATCCGCTTGTAGAGACAAATTGATTCAAAACAACGATCTCGCCGATTGAGTACAGTACCAACCGGTTCCTAAGGCTACTTGCCAAGCAAAAAATTATACTGGTTCTCCTATGCAAGAGAAATCTCAAGGTATAGCGCAAGCGGGATAAGTAAATATACAAAAAAAGCACCTTATTGAACACTTCTTCAATAAGGTGAAAAACTATCTTCGTCTTGTTAGCCGCTTTGAAATATTGTGTATACACTCCCGGCCTTTCTATTGCTAGCGCCTGTAAGTGTGGCAATTAAAACGTCGTCTATCAAGCTGTTGTTTGCGTCATCTAGGTTAATTTCCAACTTTAAAAGTTCCGATAACCGTCTTCCCATCTGCTTCATATAGGGGTATTGTTATACCACCTTGTCCTTCTTTGGATTTTTGGTATGCTACGGCCTCTTCCGGAGAATTTACTTTTGGATCTAAATCTGAAGACTTTACATAACCGACCACACCATTTTCACCAACTGCTTTTATCAAGTCTGGTTCCTTTGAAGGGCCTGGAGGATATGGGCCTTGTCCATATGTTTGCCCTTGCTCATTGACAGGGTAATTAACGACTTCCTTATCGCTTATAGTTCGGGTGTTTGAATCGACTGCAGTTGAGACACCGATCCCCGCTATCACAGAAAGCAATAAAGCAATTACAATGGTTTTCCCCATTTTTCCCAACTCCTTTCTTGTCATCTATTTTTAGAAGACCATTTTTTATCTTCACATTATATCTGACATTCCTTAGATTGTTAGTATCACGCTATAGCAGATTTCTTATTCCGTTGTCTTCCGAGTGTCAATATGAAGCATTTAGCATTATCTCTGTATCTTCCTGCCAAGTGGCTATATTTAAAGGTCACAAAACTTGGTGAAAGGAACACATTCTCCGTTTATATATTTCATGGTAAGCCCGTTTAAGCTGTCAAGCTCAAAATGAATAGAGAGGTACGGCAACATTACCGTACCTCTCTTCCTCTCACTCCTATCAACCAAATAGCAAAAGCTGTTGCGTTTTTTCCTGACGAGGCCGTAAGTTCTGCAGACGTACTAAGTCTACTTTTTAAGTTTGTTCTGAAAATAACACGTATAATATCCAATTGCATAAACAGTAAGAATAGCGATTACTAAATAGTCTGATTTATCCGGATCTAATCCCCAATCTAGGAAGAGATTAACGAGCCAATGCTGTGACAAAAAATAGAGAGCCACAATCATCATTAAAGGAAGGCCGCTATATTGCGATTCATCTTTTCTTTTCGGTTCCATCCTACCTCCTTAATACTGGTAAAAACACCTCGGATCTCAGGATTTCTGCTTAACTATACGCAACATCTCATCCATCCTCCCTGCGTGAAAGTATTCATGAACAAACCTATCGTTCTCCGTTAGTTGAACAAGGGACAATGTCTCACCTTATCAGATGGAGTCAGATAGAAAAACCTCTTTTGGCTACTGGGCCAAAAGAGGTTTCCCGTATTTCACAATGCTCGGCGGAACAATCAGCGGCTGATCAACTGATCGACCTTGCCCTGCAGGGCAAGCAGCCTGAGCATCGCTTCGGCGGCTTCCGCCAGCGTAACTGCCTTCTTCGGCTCGAAGCGCTGGTCGGTGGCCGGCTTGAGCAGCTCAAGCTGCAGGGCAAGCGCTACCTCTCCGGCGTAGGCAGGATCGAGGTCGACTTTGTCCTTGAGCGCCTCTAGAGCGGAGCTCTTGATCGTCCCCGCAAGCTTGCTGTAATGCAAAATGTGAACGAGGCTGTCGGCCAGCCGTTCGCGTGTGAGCGTCGCCTCCGGATCGATCGCTGCCGCTTCCTTCGCCGTAAGCCAATTGAACTGCTTGAACAGCTCGAGCTCAGCGGCATAAGGCTTCTTGGACGCTTCTTCCTGCGCGGCGGGGTTCCCCGACGAGAAATACGGGAGCATCTGCTCGTAGCCCGGGTTCACGGCGCGGGCCATCATGGTCATCCAGCTGCCGACCGTCAACGCTTCGTCCGTCTTCACCTTGCCGGTACTATCCGGCTGGATAACTTGGTAGCGCCAGAGGACGCCGAGCGCCTCGGCCGCGCGGTGAGAGGTAATCTCCGCCGGCGCAGGGCCCTGCTTGCCTCTCTGCTCAGGCAGGAGCCAGCCTATCCGCTTCCACTGTCCCGTCGATGCGTCAATCGCCATCGCCTGCTTATCCGGATCGGCAGTCACGAACCGGTAGACGAGCTTCACGGAGACAGGCTCCGGTTTTCCGCTTGGCGTATAATAGCCGCCGTACATGACATATTCCAGCTGTGCCTTCATTTCTTTCCTATAGAGCGCACTGGCCTCTTCCTTGGTCGTTTTGGCGGCCAAGCCCTTGAGCTGCTCTTCCAGGCCGATCGTCCGGTTGACATAATAGTCAACCAGCTTGCCCTGCCCATCCAGCGTTACATTGACGCTGTCACCGCTGACGAGAATACCGGCATGCATTCTTTGAAAATAGAAGGAAAAGTTCGGTTCGTCTGCCCGGCTTGGATCAAACGCCTGCAGCTTCAGCTCTTCGGAAGCATTCGGGTAAAGCCGCTGGACGAGATCAAGCGCAATCGCACGTGCTTCCTCCCGGCTGATCTTCTCGCCCTTTTGCTCCGGCTGCATCCACGGCGGCCCGTAGCTGTTCAAGTGGAACTGAAGCAGCTGGCCGGTGGCGGCGTCTACCGTCGCCCGGCTGGAATTCGGGTACCCTTGAGGGGCGTTCGCCTCTTCCATCCAGCTCAGGTCCCACAGCTTCTGGCCTTTGTTGGCGTACCCTCCGTCGGTTCGCGAATATTGGCCCGACCGCTTCTTCTCGGCAGGCAGCTGCAGCGTATCCTCGACGAGCTTCGCCGCCTCTTCGCCCGACAGTCCGTCCTTCCCCGGATTGGCCGGAACAAAGACGTTGTCCTGCTTCTCGATCGCATCAAAGCCGAGCGGCACGCCCGGGACTTTGTTTCCTTGTCCGTCGAGGAAGTCCCCGGTCTGGGCATCAACCACATAAGACGACGCTGGGGCCGGCGTCCAGGCAAGCGTCCATTTCTTTTCCATGCCATACGAGGAGTATGATGGCACATATTGCAGGGTCATCTCTAGAGCCGAGCGGAACGCCGCCTCTGCGTCCTCCGCACGGATGGCCGGTGTCGAAGACGGATAAGCCGCCGACTGGTTCGACCGTTGATAAGCCGTTATGTCACCGCTTCCATTCATCGTTATGTAGATCGACTCGCTCTGGCTTCTCACTCCGTTAACATCCAGATTGAAGGAAAATTGATAGTTGACCGGACCGAACAGCGCCTGCGGATACAGATATGGGAGGCCTTCATTGTAGTGCACGCTGGCCGGGTCCAGTGACGGAGCGGCCTTGCGGATGAACGCCTTGGCGAGGTCGAGCGCCTCCTCCTGGCTTACCTTGGCCGGGTAATACGTCGGCTCCCCAAACTTGTCCTCGTACGGCATGCTCGCCTGAAGGATCTCGCCGGTCATCGAATCGACCATGCTGCTGAAGCCGTAGCTGCCGTTGCCGTCCCGCAGCTCCCATTGAATCGTCCATACGTTCTGGTACCGGGGCGGATACGAGCCCGTGTCGCCCAGATTCACACTGGTAACCGTATAGTTCTCGAATTGCGGGAACAGCTTGCGAACGGCAGCAACCGCATCGTCTCCCGTAATCTTCGCTTCCGGCTTGACCTCAGTCGAGGGAGACATTGGAATCTCGCCGGCGGCCTGCATAAGCATCCATTTTTCCGTAGCGGCATCCGCGAACACGGCGGTCGGCGTCAACGAGGCAATGCTGAGCGCTGTAATCGCCGCGGCCACTTTCGGCCACTTTCGTTTGCTTGTCCGTTTGCTAATGTCATTCACTCCATTTCCACCAGATATTGTCAATCTTTTTACCATACGCGGCAATCCGGTGGAAGTTTCATAAAACTTATCAATGCGCACAAAAAAACGCCGGCCGGATGCCCGGCTGGCGTTAAGGGCTGCTTATACCCATTACTCCAGAATCGTCAAATCCTTCCGGAACGACGTCAGTACCTCGCACCCGGATGCCGTGACCAGCACGTCGTCCTCGATGCGCACGCCGCCTTCTCCCGGCAGGTAGATACCGGGTTCGACCGTCAGCACCATGCCCTCGGTCAGCAGGTCTTCGTTGGCGCCGTGCACGGACGGATACTCGTGCACATCCATCCCGAGCCCATGCCCGACCCGGTGCTGAAAATACGGACCGAAGCTCTGGGCTTCAATAAAGGCGCGGGCGGCTTGGTCGACCTCCCGAAGCGGCTGGCCGGGACGGATTGCCTCGATGCCGAGCCGGTTTGCCTGAAGAACCGTATCATAGACAGTCCGCAGCCGGTCTCCGAGCGAACGGAAGGCAAACGTGCGGGTAATATCCGAGACGTACCCGTCCGCCAGCACGCCCATGTCGAACAGGAGCAGATCGCCCTCGGCAAGTGCACGCTGTCCGGGATCGCCGTGTGGAAGCGCCGAGCGCTCGCCCGCGAGAACCGTCGTCTGGAACGACGGTCCGTCAGCTCCCAGCTTCTTCATCTGGTAATCCGCTTCGGCCGCAAGCTCAATTTCGGTGACGCCGGCGCGGACCTGGCGGATCGTCCGGGCCAGCGCTTCCTCGACGAGTCGGACCGCATGCTTGATCTTGGCGATTTCCTCAGCCGATTTGCGCACCCGCATCTCCCGGACCGGACGCTCCACGTCGGCGTACCGCTGCGCATCGACGAACTGCTCGAGCAGCTCATAACGGCTTACGGTCAGGTGCTGCTTCTCGATGCCGAGGCTGCGCACCCCGGAGCCGAGCAGACTCCCCAGCAGCTCATACGCATTGTCGGTATCCTGGTGCTTATGAATCTGCGTCACGCGGGAAACGGCCCGTGCCGCTTCTTCGTCGAGAGACGGCACGAGCAGGAACGGCTCCTCGTCCCGGCGCAGCGCGAGAGCAAGCAGCCGCTCGTGCGGGTCGGACAGATAGCCGGTAAAATAATACACATGCTTGGGATCGGTCAGCAGAATCGCGTCCAGCTGAGCTTCCTCCAAATAACGGGTTAAGGCGGCGATTCGTTCGTTCATACTCCTTCATCCTCCTGACGTTCTGTTTTCCATCCTTCCATTGTAGGCTTGCCGGCGCGCCGGGTCAAACCGCCTTCTCCCGGCAGCCGAGGCGGACGGAAGTCCCGCCCGCCGGTCTCTCCCAAAATCTACATAAGCCGGTAGCGGCAGGGACAAGCTACGGGAGAAAGGAGGCGACACTATGCCCCACGATCACATCGAGCCGGAAACGGACGGGAATCCGGACACCATCTACGAGGATACGAACGCGCACGAACGCCTCGGATTCCGGGTGGACGACAAGACACAGCTCAATATCGAAGAAGTGGACGAGAGAATTCCGGACGGCATCGACATCTAAATCCACTTGCGGTGAAGCACCTGACAGGCGGCCTCACGCGAACGGCCCCGGCTGACCGATCATCCGGGGCCGTTCTATGCTCTTTGGTTCCTAGCGTTGTCTGCTTGCGGGCGGGTAGTTCTACTAGCAGTCTCTACGTATCCCGCCGGAGCGACATCTGCCAAGGCCAGCAGCGTCTTGGCTATGCTGACCGGTGCCCGCCGGCTCGCCTCTAATTTTCGGACCGGAGGCCGGGGTACCGGGCTTCCATCGCGCGCAGGAACTCCGCGTAACCGTTCCTCAGTTCAGCGATGGTGATCAGCTCCGGCACCGTCTGCTTTTCTTCCTCGGTATGCTGCTGCAAAATCGACGACAAGCCGTCGTAATTGAACCGCATCTCCTTGTATGTCTGCTCCAGCTTCTCAAGCACGACGCCGATCAACGTCTGATACTGCTCCATTGGCTCCTCCTGTCTACCGGTCCGCCGGGATTCCCCTGGGCGGACCGGTTGTCCGTCATCCTTCTCACCGCCTACATTATATAAGCTGACAGGATATTGGAAAAGAGCGGACTTATTACTGCGGCTGCAGCGGAACGAAGCCCCCTCGCTCCACTGCCTTGCGGCCTGCCGGGGATTGCAGCCAGGCGAGAATCCGCCCGACCGGACCATCCTCCGGCTCCCCTGCGCGGGAGACCGCGTATAGCTGGGCCGTGAACGGATATGTCCCTTGGCGGATTGCCTCCTGACTGGGCGGGACGCCGTCGATCGCCAGAAACTTCACGTCCTCATGGCGGTTCATCTCCTTCGCATAGAACAGAAACGAATAGCCGATGGACGTTTTGGCATTCCGGTAGTCCGCCACCGATTCGATGAGGCCGCCCATCCCGGTGATGCGGCGAATGGTCGGCGGTTCGGCGAGCGCGAGGCCCGCCATTACCTTTTGCTGCATAAAGGTTTGGCTGCCGGAGTTCTCGTCGCGCTGGAAGGCGACGATCGGGCTGTCCTCGCCTCCTACCTCCCGCCAGCTGCCGATGTCCCCCGTGTAGATGTCCCGCACCTGCGCGCTCGTCAGTCCGTCCACCGGATTCTCTCGATGGACGAGAAACAAGAAGGCATCCATTCCGACTGGGATCAGCTTCAGCTCAACGCCCTGCGCCGCCGCGAGCCGCCGCTCCTCCTCCGACGGGCCGGCGACGAATATGAGATCCGCCTTGCCGTTGATCAGGTTCAAATAAGCGGGATGCGTAGTGGTGAAGTGGACCGCCTGTGCCGCCTGAACCCGGTTGACGCCCGTCAGCTCGCCGACCAGCACGCCGCCGAACGGAATGGCGGCCGTGGCGCCGTCCAGCCGCGGGAGCGTCTCGAGCGTGAACTCTTGGCGTCCCGCCGTCCCTTCCGCCACTCCGAACAACAACAGCAGCAAAGCAAGCGGACCCGCTGCTGCGAGCAGTGCAGTACGGGGCCGGATGCGCCCCATTCTGCGCAGCCGGCCGAGCCGGGCTCCGTACAAATACGACAGACTGGGCACAAACGAGAAGGCCAGCACGAACAGTTTAAGATCCCGGTCCCCCGTTACATAATGGGCGAGCAGCTCCCAGAGCGGCTCGGACGCCCAGGCAACATACAGATTGTAGGGAAGCCAGGCGATGCCCGTCACCCCGGGAAGCGCCCCCTGCTGTGTCCGCATGGTGAGCAGCCAGATGAGACAGCCGGCCAGCGCTGGCAGCAGTGCCGCAGTCCAGCGCATGGCAGCACGCGGCAGTATGCGGCCCGTCAACGCGCCCAGGCAAGCATAGACAAGCGCGTGCACAGCAACGAACAGGACGACGAGCAGCAGCAGGCCCGGATCGCTCCAATTGCCCTCGAGCAGCGGATCCAGTGCCCGATTCAGCAGGGTGCCGACTATGCCTGATACGAGGAGATAAAGCAAACAAAATAGCAAGCCCCAGGCCAGCGCTTGGGCGGCTCTGCCAAGGCTTTGCAGCCAGAATGGACGTAACCGGTCCGTACGTTCCAAATCGGGTTCCCTCCCTATCCGTCCGCATGGCGCCTTATGGCTGTTCATTCCTCGGGTGAAGATCGGAAGCCGCGCCATGCTATTTCCCCTAATTCGCGGGGGCATTCCCGAATCCCTTTTTTTCCAGCTCGTTCGCGCGGGGTTTCGGTTTGGTTTCCTTTTTCAAATGTATTATACTTGGTTGGATACAGACGTCATGATTAACCGGTGGCTCTAACCGGATGAGGAGAGGATGGGAAAGCATGAGCCATACGATGGGAAACCGTTATGCGGCCCATTCGCAGATTCAGCCGCTATCCGGTGGCGCTCTCTATTACGGAGAAGATAAAGCCTTGCCACGAGAGGTACTGCTCTATCATACCGAACGCCCGGGAGGCAGCGCAGATGACGATTACGCGAGGGCGATTCGCCGCGCGTCCACGCTGAACCATAACGGGTTTCAACATATTCTGGATTCGTCCTTCGACGAAGCGTCCGTCCTCGTCGTTCTGCAGCACCGTCCCGGCAAGCCGCTTATTCAGGAGCTGCGCACGCGAATATGGACGTATCCCAAGATTATTCACCTGGCAACCGGCGTCGGCCTGGCGATGCTGGACGCACTCGAGGGCCAGGTCGGCGGCTACCCGGCGTCCGCCGACAACCTCTGGCTCGGCGAGGACGGACGGCTGTCGTTCCTCAACTATTGGGAGGAAGGCCCAGCCCATACGCAGGGCGCTATGGGGCTGTGCAGCCTGATGCTGCAGCTGTTCTCCGGCGCGGAGCAGATGCCGCGTCCGTGCGAATCGCTCGACCCGGTGCTCGGCAAGGTCGGCCTCTTCCAGGCGACTCCCGAGCAGAAGGAAACGTTCGCGGAACTTGTCCGCCGCGTCTGCAGCGGACGGATGTCGCTGCCCGCGCTCGTCTTCGAGCTGAGAGGTCTGCAAAAACAGCTTGAGCAAAGCACGAAGCCGCAGCCGGTCTACGGGAACGCCGCCGTTCCAGCGCCTGCCGCTGCCTCCGAGCAGGAGCATGCCCGCCCCGCGCAAGAGGAAGCCGCAGCGCCGAGGCAGCCTCGCACACCAGCCGCAGCCCCCGAGGCGGCGGCCCCTGCTGCCAAACCCGATGCTAGAGCATCTTCCGGACGCCGGACCGAGGCGCCCGTCCCGGCCCCCGTGGAGGAGCCCGTAGACGAAGAGCCGGCCAAGCCGTGGTTTTACAAGAAATCGATCGTCATCGGCTCCGCCGTCATCGTGGTCGGCTTCCTCGTCTGGGTGTTCTGGCCGTCTGCGGATCCGGCGCGGCGCCCGCTCTTCGAAGGAGCTAACCCGGCACCGAGTGTCCAAACCTCGGCGTCTCCCAAGCCGACGGCTTCGGCCAAACCGACCGAGCGTCCTTCCGCTCCCCCGACGCAGACGCCCCCGCCTGTCGCGGACGGCACCGTTCCGACCTTGGTCGGTCTACCGCGCGCCGACGCCGAAAGCACGGCAATCGCGGCGGGGTACCGGTACAACTTTTTGATGGAGCCGAACGAACAGCCGGAAGGCACCGTCTTCAAGCAGACGCCCGAACCCGGCGCTTCCGCCGAGAAAGGGAGCAATATTACATTCTGGGTCAGCAAGGGGCCTCAATAACGGTTTGCCGGGATTGGGCACCTAGCCCTGCTTCCTGCCTTGGCATAAAAAGACTGGCGAGCTTCCGCTCGCCAGTCTTTTTTCTTGGATACGTCTAATGTTCAGGCGGTCATCCCCGATAGAGTTCCCTTAGAGAGATGGCGGTGTGGCAGGACGCTCCGGACCGGGAGTCTGGTCGGCCGGCGGCTCCTGCGACTGCTCCGTCTCGGCATCCGTCTTCTTCTTCTTGCCTCTCAGGAACCGCCAGACGCCGGCCAGAGCCGCGACGATTACGATCCCGAATTTCTTGAACAGGCCGAGCATGACGGCGAGCAGTCCAACCTTCTTCGCAACGGCAATTCCCGCGCCGCCCAGTACGAGCCCAGCCAGCCCGAATTCGGACTTCTTGTCGGTCGCCGGATTGAAGTCCTCATACCTCTGTCCGTTCTTGATGGTGAAGGCGCTCAGCACGTCCTTTTCCATCGTCGCCCGCGACTTCGTCAGTTCGGCAGGATCGGTGACGAGCACTGCCGAGACATACCCCTTCCGGGTAAGCAGGCGGACGTTATAGTTCACCAGCTTCTCGTTGTTGCCCGTATGACCGAGAATGGTCCACGTCAGACTGTGCAGCTTCTCGTCGTACTTCGGCTCCTGCTCCCAGCCGTCAATGAACAACTGGTCGGCCGCCGGTTTGCCTTTGTTCGCTCCTTCGGTGCCTTCCTTGTAGCTGTTCAGCAGCGCGTTTGCATCGATCTTGTCTTTATCTTTGTCGGCAATATGGCCCGATTCCTCATATTCGAAGAACAGCACCCATTCCTGATCCTCCTTCATCGGGAAGACAGCGCCGATCTCCGAGCCGCTCGGCACCCCGCCGTTTTCCTTTTGGAAGGTCATCGAATCCTTTCCGTCCAGGTAGACGTAGTCCTTCTTCAGCTTAAGCTCTGCCAGGTCGTCGCCAAGCTGAACGGTCTGTCCCGACCCCTCCACCCAGTTCAGGTTAGATTCCGCATGAGCGAAGAAGGGCATTGCCGACCAAGCAAGCGCCATTGCCAGCGCGCATTTGGCCCCCCATGTCTTACTCTGTCTTATGTATGTACGCAACCTAATTCGTTCTCCTCTCAAATCGTTTTGTAGCCTTGCATGCCTTGCGGACTGGGGCCGAGCCCCCGGCTTACTCCACCCTTTTGCGTGGATATTAGACAGCGGCAGACAAGTAATTAAACAATTTTTCCTAGAATTAAACAGAATTTAGCAGCCGCTTGACAAAAAAAAAGAACCATCCCGCAGGGGCTGCCCGTTCGTACGAAGAGCCCCTCCTTCTTACTTCATGTAGCGTGATTCCAGCTTGCGGCCGAGCAGCCACAGGAGGCCCAGCACGGAGCCGAGCAAAACAAGCTTCCAGGGGTGCGTCAGCAAACTGGCAAGATCGTAGCCTGCCAGCGAGACAAGCGAAATCATGACGCCCTTACCGAGCACAGTCGCCGCCACGAAGGTATGGAACGGCACCTGGGAGATGCCGGCGAGAACATTGATCAGGAACGAAGGCGTGAACGGAAAGCAGGCAAGCAGAAAGATCGGGGTGAAGCCGTGCGTCTCTACCCAGTGAATAAGCTTGTCCGACCGGCGGAATTTGCGTTCAATAGCTGACCGGAGCCTCCCGCTGAAGCGGCGGACGAGGGCGAATACCACGACGGCTCCCAGCACAACGCCTGCCCAGGAGACAAGGATGCCTTCCCCCAATCCGTATGCATTCACGTTGGCTATAACGATAGCCACCATCGGCAAAAACGGAAGAAACGCCTCCAGCACGAGAGCGGCGATTCCCGGGAGGGGCCCCCAAGCTTCATATTGTCGTAACCAGTTGTCTATCTCTTGCCAATTGAGAGCGGCAAGCTTGTCCATGCCCTTCATCCGGCTGTCCACGCTCCTGTTCGGTTTTTCCAATATACTAACATAAGGAAGGCTGTGCAACGAAAGTTCGCATAATCGATCTTCCTTCCCGTGGCGCAAGACCCAGAAACTGGGTCCTTCTTCCTTAAATCCCCAAACGGTTGACTACCCTTTCCAACTTAGGTCCTCCTACGAGCGATCGGGTCCCGCGTCCCAAGTCCTCCGCCAACCTCCCTGCACTACACGCCGACTCAACCCGAAAAAACGGGCGAGTCCGGACTCCCCGTTTCACGAGCGATTCGCATTCGTCGATCCCTGTTTCCCGTGCCTGCGCCTGTTTCCCTGCCATTAGCAAAAAGCGCGTTCACGAAATTGAAGCAAATGAACCGGCCCGACTTGCTCTCTTGCCGGCTAACATCTGCTATAATCGGGAAAGATCATATCAGGCAGGTGAACTCTATGTCTCTCTCGTCTTATTATATTCTCTTGTTCGTCATCGTGCTGATCGGTACGATCGGAACGATTATGGTTGGCGCCTCCAAACAGAACAAGGAGGGCAATCCCGATTACGATAAAGAGACCAAAGGCATCTTCACCAAGCTGTCTCTCTACTATGTCGTTGCCATCGTAATCGGGTTCGGGGCGCTGATCTGGTACATCTTCAAGTAAAGAGCCCCTTCAGCCACCGGATCGCGTCGCCAAGCAGCGGAACCATGCCGAAGCCGTGCTGACCGATCACCACGATCCCATAGGCGGTTTCTCCGATGCCGACGACGCCGAGCGCCCACTGCGCGATGGAGACAATGCCGATCGCGACCGGTCCTAGCGCGACCACACCGATGGCCGCTTTGCCGGCTAAGGCGACCGCTCCTGCCGACCAGGCGGCAAGCGAGACGCCGCCGCAGGCGAGGAGCAGGCCGACTGCGAGCGCGCCGAAGGACAGCAGGCCGAAGCTGACGGCTCCTCCCGCGATCAGCCCGATCGCGATCTCCCCGATCGCGATGAGGCCGAACGCCGGCGTCCGTTTGCGCGTTCCGATGCCGTGGAACCGGACGGAGACGATCGGGAACCAACGTCTTGGCCATTGATAATCAATCTCGCGGGTACGCAGTGTGGATGTCCATCTTTGCCAACCGTTCATTACGCATCCTTCCTTTGCTTCCCATTGTTCGTCGACCCGCCGCCAGCCTCCCCGGCCGGACGGGTCGTTCTACTGTATGCCGGCTGCGGAGCCTGGCATGCTTTTCTTTTTCTTGACGGTCCTAGACCGATTGGATTAGCATGGTAATGATTAGTGTAACACGGAATGGGCTGGAAATGGACCTCGCCTTTGGTCCAGACCACTAGACCGAATCCGTAACCGAGTTCTCATGCTGCCGCCACCGGCAACAGGGAACAGATCGTTTACTGGAGGGATAGAGTTGACGAGGAAGATCGTGCTGACAATCAAAGAAAAGCTGATGGCTGCCGCAGCCCTCTTCATCGCTTTATTCGGTTTCATCATCACTTGCGGGTCTATTGCGGGACCGCGGAATCCGGGAGAAACGTTCCTGTCGAACGCTATTCTGACGATTCTTGTCGGCCTCCTGCCCATGGCCCTTGGCATTTGGCTCTTCGTGCGGACGCGCCGGATCGCCAAGCAGCGCCGCAGTCAGGAGAGCGAGAAGGAGATTTTGCGATACGCGCAGGAAAAGGGCGGCCGCATTACCGCAGCCGAACTGGCCTTGCTGTCGTCCTATACGCCAGAGGCAGCCCGTATCGTGCTGGAATCGTGCACGAGCCGGGGCTTCTGTGCCCGGAAGATAGCCGAAAACGGTACGTTCGTCTATGAATTCCCCGAGCTGCTCTCGGAAGAAGAGAAGCGCTCCTCCAAGCATGTGTTCGAAGCGTAGGCGTCCGCCCTGCAGGGCAACCAAAGAAAGAGGCCTTTCCACTAGGGAAGGCCTCTTTCTTTGGTACCTGGCGGCCAATCTGCGGCCGGCAACCTCTACTCGTCCGGCTGCTCGTCCTGCTCGTCTTCTTCCACGTCGTACCGGCAGAGAAACCGTTCGACGCCGTATCGCTCATCTCCCAGGCTCGTAATGACGAAGCCGACGCTGCGGTAAAAGTCCACCGCTTCGGCGTCCGTCTCGGCAATAAGAGCCGAAGGACGCCGCTCTGCGATCAGCTCAAGCAGCAGTCCTCTGCCGTATCCGTTCCCTCGCAGCTCCGGGTGAACCGCCAGATGGAGGATGGTCATCACGCCATCCTCCTCCGCCCGGACACCCGCGATGCCGACCAGCCGGCCTTCCTCCTCGAGTCCGAGAAGCTCGCTGTCCGTTTCGCCGCGGTAGCGCCCCGTGGCGCGGCCGAGCGCTTCTGCAGTCGGGAACACCGAATAGCTGAGCAGCTCGGCGACTTCCTGATCTTCCACTCTCTCATTCAACTTGACCAGCATTCCGGCATACGCCTCCTTCCGATCGAGAGATTCCTGACCCCACGCAGCGGCGTACGGCCATTCCTCCCACTTGTCCGTTACGATCATATACCACCAGGCCGGGCAAGCACAAGCGGACGAACTAGCGGTTTTTGATGCCAGGCAATCCTCATCCCCTGCCGTGCCGATTAGACAATACAAGGCCGTCCCCGTCATCCAAGATGACATTTGGGAAGGCCCAAAGCTCCGCCAAGCTTCTGCTTGAAGCGGGGACATGCAGGTCTATCGTCAGCCCAGCTTTTTCTGCATAGCGGTCCGGTCCCCCCGTACCAAGAGAGCCATCGCATAGAGGACGAAGAAGAGGACCATGAACCCGCTCGCATACCGGTACATGATGCCGTAGCTCGTGGCGGCGGCAATCGTGCCGAGCAGCATCGCGCCGATCGCGATGCCGAGGTCGATCGAGTTGTAGAACAGGCTGTTGACCGCCCCATACGCTTCCGGATGCGACTCGCGCAGCATCCAGGCCTGGATCGTCGGCTGGATCGAGCCGTAAGCGACGCCATAGAGCAGCGCGGAGCCGATCAGCATAGGCAGCGAATGGGTCATGGACAGCAGGTACAAGCCTCCTATCCCTGCCAGACAGCCGGGGATAAGGACGTACTTGTGCCCTTTGCTATCGAACAGCCGGCCCGAAAACGGCCGGACGAGCACGACGGTCAGCGCGTTGAACAAAAAGAACAAGCCGACCTGGTTGACGTTGATCTCCTTGCCGAACAAGGCGAGGAAGCTGACAAGGCCTCCGTAGGTAATCGACAGCAGCAGGTTCAGGATAGCCGGCAGCACGAGCTTGCCGGACAGCCCCCGCTTCTCCCCCTGCTTCCGGTTCTCTTCCTTCACTGGCTGCACTTTGGAAGGCTGAGGTGGTATGGAGCGCGTCACCAAGAGCAGCGGGATAATGATCGCTACCGCAGCCGCCCCCCACGCGCTCAAGGAGCCGAATCCGTATTCCCCAATCATCCACAGGCCGATAAGCGGGCCAATCGACATGGCCAGGCTGTTGGACAGGCCGAAGTACCCGATGCCTTCCCCGATGCGCCGCGGCGGAATAATCTGCGACACCATCGTCGGCATGACGGTGCTAGCCATCCCGAAGCCGATCCCGAAGCCTATGCGCAGGAGGAGCACAGCGGCCATGGAACCCGCATGCGGATAGGCGATCGTAGACAAGCTGCCGATAACAAGTCCCGCCATCAGAATGATGTTGCGGTGCACCTTTTTAAGCAGCGCAGCCGTGACGAAACGGGTGATGACCGCCGACAGCGCGAACAGGCTCGTTACGAGGCTGACGGCGAAGTCGCTCGGCTGAAAGGCTTCCTTAACATAAGAAGGAAACGGAGATAAAAGCATCTGCAAGCATAAAAACAGCAAAAAATAACTGACGGTCAAGCTGATAAACGATTTGGTCCATAGTCGTTGTTCTTGTTGCAAGTTCATTCTGTTCCTTCTCTCTTCAAGATTGATCGGTCCACCGGTCCAAATTCGTCTGAATGCGGCGGAGCACGCTCAGCACCAACCGTTCTTCTTCCTCTGGAATTCCCTCAAGCGCGTCGCGCATCGTTTTCTCCTCGATCGGGAGCGTCTCCCGAATGAGGGCGCGGCCCTTTTCCGTCGCGTGCACCGTAAAGGAACGGCGGTCCTGCACACCCGGCTGCTTAACCAGAAACGATTTGGCTTCGAGTACGTCCAGCATCCGGGTCGTGGACGCCTTGTCCTTGCCGGCACGCTCCGCAATTTCCTTCTGAATGAGACCGTCCTCCTCGACCACCCGGTTGAGCACGGCCCACTGCTCCGGCGTAATGTCGTATTCCTTTAGCCTCAGCTGGAACAGATTCGTTACCCTGCGGTAGGCCACCCCCATCAAAAACCCAACCGATTGGTCAAGCTGACTTCTTAGCATACTGGTTGAACCGCCTCTCGCAATTAGTTGATATGAATACTATATACAGAACAACTTGTTTTGTCAATGAAATTCCTACTAAAGGACTGGGAGAAACAGGCGGGATGGCCCTTTCGATTCAGGGGTAGGCTAGCGAATGGACTTCCTTCGTCGGAATTGACGAGAAACGGGTTCCTTTTTTGTCGCCTTTGTGGCACAATAATTAAGTATGTTACTAACAAATAAGGAGTGACTATCTCGAAATGTCCAAAGACTTTGTCGCAGCCCTGAAAGCTAGACGCTCCATCTACGCCATCAGCAAGGACCCGGTTGTATCCGATGAGCGCATCCACGAAATCGTTGGAGAAGCTGTCAAGTATACCCCCTCCGCCTTCAATTCCCAAAGCGCCCGTGTCGTTATCCTGCTCGGTGAGCATCATGACCGGCTTTGGGATTTGACGACCGAGACATTGCGCGCCATCGTACCGGCTGATAGCTTCCCCGATACCGCGCAAAAAATGCAGGGATTCAAGAACGGTTACGGAACGGTCCTCTTCTTCGAGGACAATGATGTGGTTACAGGGCCTGCAGGAGCAGTTCCCGTCGTACAAGGATAACTTCCCCGTCTGGTCCCAGCAATCGAACGGCATGCTGCAATTCGTCGTTTGGACGTCGCTGGAGCTCGAAGGCTTGGGCGCTTCCCTGCAGCATTACAACCCGTTAATCGACGAGAAGGTCGCCGCCGAGTGGAACCTGCCCGAGAGCTGGAAGCTGATCGCCCAGATGCCGTTCGGCAAACCGACGGCCGAGCCCGGCGAGAAGGAATTCAAGCCGCTGCACTCCCGCCTGCAAATCTTCAAATAAGCTAGTGCGGCCGCCTATCCCCTCCAGCATGAGAAGTGCTGAATTGGTGGAAGTTTAGACTGCAGCTTGTCCTAAAGACCGTAGTCAGACAAGCCGGCCGTAAAGGAAAACCCCGGATCCGACCCGCCTATGGCGGATCGTCCGGGGTTCTTGCTATTTCTCTATTTGGCATTCTGGTACCGGTTGTAAGCCTTCTCGTAGATACCCATGAACGAATCGAGCTTCATCTTGTTCACCGTACTCACATACTTGTCCCACTCGCTGAACGGCACGTCTCCGCTAATAAACTTGGTCGTCATCTCTTCTACATACGTGCCCAGATCGGTGGCGAGAGCCGCCAGCTCGTCGGTTTCGTCCGACGTGAACGTAAAGGCAGGCCAGATTTCCTTGATGATATACGGATCAAGCGGACTCATGAGCCGGTTGTTCTCTTCGTTCGAGCCTCGAAAATACTTGCGGGTAACCAGTCCCGGGTAGCTCCCTCCCGGCCAGGTGACATAGCTGGCCAGCACCTGGTTGGTCGTCTTTTCGGCGGGCTTGTTCTTGATCAGGTCGCTGTAATCAAATTCGCCGTTCGGCAGCTCGACAAAGGTCAGATCCTTGAAGCCGAGGAAGAAATTCTTCATCCCCTCGTCCCCGTAAAAATGGTCCATCCAGCGGACTGTCGCTTCCGGATACTTGTTCTTGTCGGTTATCGTGAATGCACCCAGCTGGACGAGCGGCGAGGACGTCGCCGTGAAGATTTGGTCTCCGTTCGGACCCTTGAGCGCCTTCGGAATCGAATAGCCCGGCTGCTGCATGTTGGAAGCCGTCCAAGTGGTGACGACCGCTCCGTAGTTGCCCTGCTTGCCCTTTACGAAAAATTCCTGGTCCTTGATCGTCAGAATATCCTTGTCGATCAGCCCTTCCTTCCATAGCTTGTTCACGTATTCCAGCAGCTGCTTGTAAGCCGGATCGGTCGGGTAGAAGCGGAGCTTGTTCGACTTCGGATCGAGGTCTATGTATTTGTTGGCCGTTCCGCGGTTCATGAGGCCGAATGAGCCTTTTAAGTTGTCGAGAAGCGGAGTCAGCTTGACACCGCCAAGACCAAGCTCGTCCTGCTTGCCGTTGCCGTTCAGATCGGTCGTCTTGACCGCCTTGAGATAATTGTACAGATCGTCCAGCGTTTCCGGCGGCTGCATATTCAGCTTTTTCAGCCATTCGTCCTTGATAAACAGCTTTTGGCTGACCAGGATGGAATTGAAGCCCGGTTCGTAGATAAGCGGGAATCCGTAGATATTGCCGTCCGGCATCGTGATGCCTTGCTTGACCCACGGATAAGTTTCCATCACCTTTTTGAAATTGGGGGCGTATCGGTCAATCAGGTCGTTCAGCGGGAGAAAGATCCCTTGGCTGCCGTATTTCATCAGATCGGTCGGCGTGAACCGGGCCGTATGGAATGCGTCAGGGTAATCTTGGCTAGCCAGAAGAAGATTCTGTTTTTCCTTCAGATTCTCGAACGGCGTCAGCTGGAAGTCGATCGTCATGTTCGTCGTCTTGGCGTATTCCTTCCAGATCATGGTCTCGTTCCAGTTGGTCGAGGTCGTCGACCCCATTCCCGCCAAAAACGTGAGCTTGATCGGCTCCTTCACAATCGGGAAGCCGGTCAAATTCAGGTTGGACGGCACTTCCTTGGCGGAAGCTTCGGGGGTTTTTTCGCTGCTGCAACCGTTTACAAGCAGGCTCAGGCCAACTACGCCGAGCAGCAGCGCGGGAAACTGCGTTTTTGTATTCATTCGTAATCCTACCTCCAGTTAGTAATATGCTAACGATATTCTAATGATTGGATAAAGTATATAACGGGAAGATGCTTTTCTACAATCCCTATTTTGAGATTGCTCACGAACGCAAAAAAAAGCCGCCTGCTCGGCGGACTTCTTCTCTTACTCTTTCTTATTCTGTAAAGGAACGCGTTCCTGTTCTCTCTTTTTCTTCGCCTCGGGATCAAACGTCGCCTGGAGGTTGTCCATCGCCTCCTCGACGAATTCGCTTATCGAATCGGTGGCGGCGATGTTTTGCTGATCGGATGGCGTCGTGATGCCGGCAAATGTATTGGTCGTTTCGTTCGGATAGTCGTTTTTACTCTTCTTGTCCATCGTATTCCCCTCTTTCCGTCGGTTTGCTGTATAGGATGCTTGGGAATTGTTATTTTATGCCCTACGGATATTTAACACCGATGACCTCGGACTAAACAGAGCCGTACGGCCGCCGCTTCCTTTCTGAACGGCTGGCCTTCTTTTTTGTGCGGGATCGGTTGCAAGTCCCCGCCGGGCGGGTAACCAATGTATAAGAAGCGATCTAACGCATTCCCACTTGAAAGGAGACGGAACGAACGATGAAGCGTAAATGGCTGCAATGGGTTGACCAGATCACCATGAAGGATGCTACAGAGCCGCAGTTGGTCGGCTTCTGGGCGGTTACCTTCTTCTTTCTCGTCCTGCAGGGTATGATCGAGATGGCTATCGCCATGTCGCGCGTCGACGAATGGGCGGATAGCTGGGAATTTTGGGGTCTCGCCTTCGGCACCTCCGTCTGCTGCCTTGTCTGCAGCCGTCTCTATGGCGTCTATAAGGAGCTTAGACGCAAGCAGCTGGAAGAGGAACGGGAAGAGACCTATTATGACCTGTAACCGAGGGAGCGGCAGATCCGCTTGGTCCCCTGCCTTCGCAACCCGCCCGACCGGTCCCTTCACGAACAACAAACGCCAAAGAGCTGCGCCTGCAAGCAACCTCTGCTTGATCGGCGCAGCTCTTTTTGTCCGTCCAGCCGCCTCACCCTCAGCCTTTCTCCGAAAGTCATCTGCTCGGTGCAGGCAGAGTCCTTCCTACATCGTCAGCTGCCGGTCAACGATTCGTGCGGACAGCCACAGGAACAATGCCGCGAGGACGAGTGAGACGGGGACGATGGCAGCCTGGAACCAGACCGGAACAACGATCCCTCCCGGCTCCGTCACACCGAACTGGTTCCAGAAGGTATTGTCCGTATAGAACGCGGTCATCCACGTGGCCATGTTGCCGGTGATGCTGAAGCCTATCCAAAAGAGCGGCGAGAGCGGCTTGAGCCGGGAGCTCATAACGACGGCCGTCAGCAATCCGAAGACGGTCATGAACGGAACGATGCTCAGCGAGATACCGTACCAGCTTACGGTCTTCAGCAGCGCGGCTCCGAAATCCGACAGCCGGTACCTATCGTCCAGCAGCATGCTGTAGCCGGCCAGAAGCAGAGTAGCCAGCAGAATGGCCATGTAGATAAGCAAATTCTGCAGCAGCGCAGCCAAATATTTGGCCGTCATCAGCCGGTACCGGGGATAGGGAAGCGTGAGCCACCAGCTGACGGTTCCGTTCTTCCATTCCCGGAAAAACAGATTATAGCCAATCATAAATGCCATGTAAGGCAAACCGAACGCAATGAACAGCGGCGCCAGCGGCTCATAATAACCCGACAGGCTTAGCACCGTGACGGAGCCTACAACAACTAGCAGGATGAACACTGTGTAGAACCAGAACCAGGGAGAACGCAGCGCTCCCTTGCCGGTCCACCACGTGCGCAAGCTGTCCTGCTTGATCAAGTGCCCAAAGGATCCTTGCATGCGGCTACCTCCTATCCGAATAATTTGCGATACAGCATTTCCAGCGAACCGCGCTCGCGGCGCAGCTCCTCCGTCTCGCCGGCGAGCGCGACGCGTCCGTTCTCCAGGAAGACGGCGTAATCAAACAGTCCCTCGGTCTCTACGATCTCATGCGTGCTGATAAGCACCGTTTGCTCGCGGTCGCTCATGTTGTCGATCAGCGCGGAAACGATCCGTTCACGGGAGATGAGATCGATGCCCGCGAACGGCTCGTCGAGGACGAGGAGCGGTACGTCGCGCGCAATGCACAGCGTCAGCATGAGCCGGGCTTCCTGGCCGCGCGACATTCCTTCGGCGGGCATCTGAAGCTCCAGGTCCATATAACGGAGCAGTTGCTCCGCTCGCGGCCGGTCGAAACCCGGCAGCAGCTTAGCGCCCCAATCCAATGCTTCGGCAACCGTCTGATTGCCATACCAGCGGGCTCGGTCTGGCAGATAAGCAATCTGGCGGTTCGTCCTCCAGCCGGGCGCGTGACCCAATACCCGGACCGATCCGCTGTCGGGAGCCGTCAGGCCGGTCAGCATGCGGAAAAAAGTCGACTTGCCGGCACCGTTCGGCCCCAGCACCGCGGTTACCCGGTTAGCCGGCAGAGAGAGCGTGAAGCCGTTCAATGCCCGCTTGCCTCCATAGGTCTTGATGAGTGAGTCGCACTGTACCGCCACGTCCTTCATTCTCCGTTCCCTCCCTTGCTCCGAATCATCTGCATCACATCGCGAACAGTAAAGCCGAGACCGTCCATTCTCGCCAAAAACTCTTCGACGGCGGCTTGCGCCAGAGACTCCCGGACCGTTGCCACCTTGATCGGGTCCGAGGTAATGAATGTCCCCTGCCCCCTCCGCGTCTCCGTCAAACCGTCCCGCTCCAGCTCCTGGTAGGCGCGCATAACGGTGTTCGGATTGATCTGCAGCATTTGCGCCAGCTCTCTCACGGAAGGCATCTTCTCTCCCAAGCCGATCACTCCCTTCGCTACACTGCTCCTCACATGGTTCCATACCTGCTCATAAAGCGGCTGGCTCAAATCCAGCTCAAACTGCAGCTTGCCTCCCAGCTCTTCCTTCAAACCTCTCCCTCCTTCGCCGCGTCCGGAGGACGGCTTCTAGTAACTATGAGTGTATTATATCACTTAATACACCTAATGCAATGGGCACACGACAAAAAAACCGGCTTTTTCCAGCCGGTTTTTCGAACACATCCATATTGGAAGAGCTATCCGTGCAGCACCTTGGTGGCGCGAGGAACACGTGTACGCTACTCTAATCGGCCGTCAGCACGATGAGTCCGATTCCTTCTGCTGTCAGCCGGGTTCCCTCCAGCCCGCGGACATGCTCTCCTCCGAACCGGACCGACCAGCTGCCGATCCCGGGAAGCTCAAGCTCGGTTGCTCCGCCTCTGCGTGCGTGATACAGGACGTAGAGAAGCTTCGCTCGGTCTCCGCCCGCATGACCACGAAGCGTGTATGCTACACAGCCGTCCGGCGCCTGCTCAAAGCGGAGATGATCGCGGATTTCGGCGGCCGAGCGCAGGCGAAAGGCCGGATGCTCTCGGCGCAGCGCGATCAGCTCGATGACGTACAGCACGTCGTCCCGGTACTTGTACGCCCGCTCCCAATCCAGCCGGTTCACCTCGTCCGGCTGGTTGTAGCTGTTGCCGCAGCCGTTCTTCGTCCGGAGGAATTCCTGTCCCGCATGCAGGAAGGACGTGCCCTGGCTCGTCAGCACGATAGCCGTCGCCAGCCGGTGCATGCTCCTCAGCTCGTCCTCCGACGCGTCCGGCGCCGAAAGCGTCAGCTTATCCCACAGCGTATGATTGTCGTGGCATTCGACGAACTGCACCGTCTGGCCCGGCTCCTCGGCGAACCCTTGCCGCTCGTCGTCGTAATGGATGGCGCCGGCGACACCGGTGCGGACCGCCTCCTCCAGACCGGGCTGTCCGCTGACGAAGCCTCGTCCGTCCGGAGCAAAAATGCTCCCCTTGGCCGCATCCCTCAGACTGTCGTTGAACTGGCCGATCCGCGGCAGCCGGGCCGCGTTGTGCTGGGCTGCTCTCTCCTCATGCGGGAGCTCCGTCTCCAAATCCCATCCTTCCCCGATGACTAGAATCGTCGGGTCGATCTGGTCGAGGCGCTCACGGACGGTTTGCATCGTCTTCACGTCGTGCAGGCCCATCAGGTCGAAGCGGAACCCGTCGATGCCGTATTCCTCCGCCCAATAGGCGACCGAATCGACGAGGAACCGCCGCATCATGATCCGCTCCGACGCGGTATCGTTGCCGCAGCCGGAGCCGTCCGACAGTGACCCGTCCGGTTTGCGGCGCAGGTAATAGCCGGGTACGAGCTTGGCGAGCGAAGCCCGGTAGCCGTCGTATACGTGATTGAAAACGACGTCCAACACGACCCGCAGCCCGCGGCTGTGCAGCGTCTGAACGAGCTGCTTCAGCTCGCGGATGCGAGTGGCGGGATCGTACGGATCGGTGGCATAGCTGCCTTCCGGTACGTTGTACGTCTTGGGATCGTAGCCCCAGTTGTATTGCGGCGTGTCCAGCCGCGTTTCGTCGACACTCTCCGTGCTGTAGTCGAAGACGGGCAGCAGCTGGACATGCGTCACACCCAGCGCTGCGATATGGTCGAGTCCAGTCGGTATTTCATGGGGCCCTCGGGTGCCGCTCTCGCTCAGCCCGGCGAACTTGCCCTGCTGCCGGACGCCGCTGTTCGGATGGATCGTCAGATCGCGCACGTGCGCTTCGTAGATGATCGCATCGACCGCTTCGCCGCTGAAGGGGGGCTTCTCCTTGGACCATCCCTCGGGATCGGTATCCCGCAGATCGAGGATAGCGCTTCTGTCGCCGTTCACGCCCACCGCCCTCGCGTACGGATCGGGCGCTTCGTTCCATTGCTCACCGAGACGGACGCGATAAGTATAGAACCGGCCGTTCAGGTCCCGCTCCACGGCGGCGCTCCAGACGCCCCTCTCTCCCCTCTCCATCGAAACCACCTCGTCGGGCTCTCCTGTCCAGGAACGGTACAGCAGCAGCAGCGCCTCCGAGGCGGTTGGCGCCCACAGCTTGAAGACGGAGCGCTCCCCGCTATAGGTACAGCCCAAATCGTTCCCCTCGTACGCGAACGCCTCATCGAAAGCGGCGGAGCCGATCGCAAGCCCGCCGATCACCTCGGGATCTCCATAGACGATCGGGCCGTCCGGTTCTCTCTGTACAGCCATTTCTGCTCGATCCCTCCCTTGTTATGCTGCCACTTATTGTATACTATCTATAACCGCGTTCCAAACCGGCGAAGCGGATACACGCCTGCTTCTCCCTCTGTTTGTTGTTAGGGGAATGGGCCAGCAAAAATCCACGAACTATGCCGCGCCAGCGGCTCGCTTTCCCTTCGTTACATTGTTGGGAGGACCGAACAACCGGCAGAGCGAACTCCCTACGGCTGGGAGTCGCCTGCTAACAGGAGGCTGATGAGAGATGACCAACTATCGGATTGAGAACGTCCGCGCCGTCTACGGGGACCAAGTGATGGAGGAGACGACCCTCTGGATTCGGGACGGCTGGATCGAACGGCTGTCAGACAGCCTGAGCGCGGAAGCCGGCAGCCCGGACGGAGACTACACCCTACTGGACGGACAGGGCCGCCTCCTCATCCCGGGCATGATCGACGTCCACATCCACGGAGCGAACGGCTTCGACATGATGGACGGCACAGAGGAGAGCATCCAGCAGGTTTCCCGGACGTGCGCCGCCACCGGATGCACCGCGTTCCTCGCCACCTCCGTCACCTCCTCCCTGGAGGACCTCCTCGCCATGATCCGTTCCGTCAAGCGGACGGTCGGCCGTGAGCAGGGGGCGGCTATTGCCGGTCTCCATCTGGAGGGTCCGTATTTGAACGTGCGCCGAAAAGGCATGCAGAACGAAGCTCATCTGCGGCACCCCGATCTCGAGGAGATGGCGGTGATCCTTCGCGAAGGAGGAGACCTGATCAAAATAGTGACGATCGCGCCCGAGCTGCCCGGCGGCATGGAGCTGCTCGCGTATTTGCGCGAGCGGGGTATTGTCGTCGCCCTCGCCCATTCCGACGCGACCTATGAGGAGGCCAAGCAGGCGTTCGCGCAGGGCGCGAGCCATGTCACCCACTGTTTCAACGGAATGCGCCCGATCCATCACCGGGACCCCGGCCTCGTAACTGCCGCGTTCGAGGAAGAGCATGTCAGCCTGCAGGCAATCGTCGACGGCGTCCATCTGCACCCGGCCATTGTCCGGCTGATGCACCGGCTCAAGGGACCGGACCGGATGGTCCTCATCACCGATGCGCTGCAGGCGATGGGGCTCGGAGACGGGACGTACCGGTTCGGCGGTCATGACGTGACCGTTGCGGACGGCGTCGCCCGGCTCGCGGACGGTACGCTCGCCTCCAGCACAGTAACGATGCAGGAGGCGCTCCGCCGGACAGTGGAGCTCGGCATCCCGCTGCCGGACGCCGTGCGCATGGCGGCGACCACGCCGGCCGAGCTGCTCGGTCTCCATGATAGAGGCCGGCTCGCCGAGGGCTGCCGCGCCGATCTAGCTCTGCTGAACGACCGGTACGAGACGGAGTGGGCCATGGTCGGCGGCAGGCTGCTGGAGGTACCCCTGATTCGCTAACAGCCGACAAGTGAGCGAGGGCCAAGCCTGGCGGCTTCTTGAAGAGGGAAGCTTGTTAGCTGTCGGCTCTCCCTGCTTTCTCTATTGGCCATACCCGCATAACAGCGAGTTGATAGCCTGCATCATGATCGGCTCCACCTCGCGCGAGAAAACCGACGGCATGGCGAAGTAGACGGTCGATTCGACTGCCTCATACCCACCCTCCTCCAGCATCTCGGCGGTAGGGACGTACCCGAGCATGCCGTTCGTGTAGCCGACCGGCAGAACCTCTCCCAGAGACCGGCGTTTGATAGCCAACCCATAGTCGACCACCACCTCCGCATCCATCGCGAGAAGCGAACACCCTTCCGCCAGCCGGAGGAGCGTCAGCGTGATCGGAAGCTCCGGCTTCAGCTGCGCATACCGGCTCCTTTGGATCCGGTGCCATTCTCCCTGAACGCCCGGCAGTGCCTCCCCGCTCGCCAAGACATCCGGCTCGGGCAAGGAAGCAAGCGGCAGCGGAACGGTTACCGTCCGCCAGCTCAGCCCGACGGCGGGCAGCTCGGCCATCGGCTCCTCTAGAGTTCGCAGGATAGCCTGCGCGAACGAACGGCCGGCCTGCACAACGAGGTCGTGTCGGCCCTGAAGCACCGCCTTCCCGTCTCCCGGGTTCAGGTCGCCGCATGTCCCTTGCAGGAAGCCACAGACGGTACCCTTGCCGAAGTGCCCCTCCACTTCGGACATGGCGATCCCGACATAATCCGGCGAGACGCGATTCTCGTCCGTAATGACAGGGTGACAAGCATAATGCGCGAGAATCGCCTTGACGGAGCCATCCTCCCGGGTGTAACGCAGCACGCTCACCTCCTGGTCGGCCGTGCGCAGCTCAGGAGGTGTCCGCCGCAGCCCTCTGCGGTTGATCGCCAGCTCCGACTTCCCCGTTCCTTTGGCGGTATGGACCGGTTCCAGATCATGGATCGCTTCGGCAATTCCGTTCACCACGTTTGTCTCGAGTGAGTCCAGGTAGGCTTCGTCGGGAACGCCCAGATACGAGGTGAACAGAGCAGACGTTTGTGGGCCAGAGTGGGTATGTGTCCCGTGCAGCAGAATCGCGTCCGGCTCGATCCCATAGCGTTCCGAGATGCGCGCTTTCAAGCGGGGCACCCGTTCGCTCCCCCACCAGATCAAATCGGCGGACACCAATAGAGCGCGTTTCGCGGCCCCGTCATCATCAAGAGCTTGACTATCGAACACAAACAGGCGGGCGAACAACCTCTCCGACACGCCTGTGAACGGCCCCTGCCCGCTTCGGACCGCAAAGCCTGCAAGCGGTACCGGCTCCATGGGCGTAATATCAACCTTGCGCACTCCCAAATGCAGCTTCCTTGTCATGTCGCGGATCGCTCCTCCTTCTCGTTCGCTTCCTTCCTTGCCAGCTCAAGCGCTCCTTCGACGGGAGACAGAAGCGGGGGAACAAGCCGAATCCGGGAGGCGGCCAGACGCTCCCGCAGCGGTCCGATCAGCAGCTCGCCTATGGCGAAGGCTCCTCCCGCATAAGAGGCAACCGCCGGCGTACGTCCGGTCAACCGGTCATGCAGCGTGCTCGCATGCTCGGCGAGCCAGTCGGCCGCGCGCTGGAGGATGGACAGGGCAACCATGTCCGATCGTGCTGCCGCCTCCGCGACCGGCCTCGTCAGCGAGGCGATTTCCTTCCGGCTCCAACCGGCGCCATAGATTTCTTCCGCCACTTCTCGCATGGCAAAGCGGCGAATCCCGAGACGCTCCGCCAGCAGCTGCCGAAGCATCGTCTCCGGCCCCCTGCCATCCGCCGCCCGCGCCGCGGAGCGCAGCGCTTCGCAGCCGATCCAGTAGCCGCTCCCTTCATCTCCGAACCAGGGACCCCAGCCGCCGCAGGAAACGATATGGCCGTCCGTACCGAGCGCTACGGCTGCCGAACCGGTCCCGGCGATGACGAGAATGCCTGGCTCGCCTGCCAATGCCCCATACAGCGCTACCTCCGTATCTTCGCATCCGATCACCCGGGCCCCCGGAAACCGGTCCACCAGAGCTTGGATGGACCAGTGGGAGCTATCTGCGGATCCGATATGGCAGGCGGTGGCAATCACCGCGCTCGACAACCGGCCGTTGTACTCCAGCAAGAGCTGCCCGATGCGATCCGAAAGCTCCAACAATTGACGGAGGGCCACCGCCTTTCCGTCCGTGATCGCGTTGAGCGGGCCGCCCGTCAGCCGATGCCTCTCTCCCGTTTCTCTGCATTCCAGCATTGCATCCGTCTTGCTCCCGCCTCCGTCGATGCCCAAGAGATAGGTCCGGTTCGTCATAGCCGCAGCCGATACCCCGCCTGCCGAAGGCGCTCGATGAGTTCGTTGTTATGCGCCTCTCCCCCGGCTACATTCGCGCTGCGGAACACAGGCGGTTCCACCCCGGACGCCAGCAGATTTTCACATATCTTCACAACGATACTGTTCATGATAAACGCACCGGCGATCGTCGAAGTCGGGCCGATCGGAGTCTCCAGCCCCTCCAGATGGACGGCTGCATCTCCGTGGACGCCGCAGTTGTCCAGCACAAGATCCGCCGCCTCGTACAGCCTGCTGCCGGACGGGTGGCGCGGCTCGGCATGGCGAGAATGGGCAAGCGACGTGAGCGCGATGACATAAGCGCCGCGTTGTCGAGCTTCCAACGCCGCTTCGACCGGCACGCTGTTGATGCCGGAGTTGGAGGCGATGAACAGCACATCGCCTCTGCCGACGCCCGCTCTGTCGAGCAGAATCGCCGCATAGCCCTTCAGCCGCTCCAGCTGCGTGCTCTTCACGGCGTCCTCGTGCAGCATTAGCCCGGTGTCGAGAATCGGGAGGATCGGCACCAGACCGCCCGCTCGATAGTAGGGCTCCTCCGCCAGCATATGGGAATGCCCCGTTCCGAGAATAAAAATCATCCGCTGTGAGGAGATGGCTTCCGCACAGACGGCTGCCGCTTGCTGCATGGCGGCTTGCTGTGTCTTTTGAATCGTCTCCAAAACCTTCGACACTTGCTCGAAATAGGACTGCATGGACTCTCCCCTCCTTAGAGGAAATCGCGTTTTTTGGAAAACGTTCCGGATACGGGGTTGGATTCTTGATCAGGAGCCGCAGAGGTTGCATGGACCAGGGTCATAACCGTTCACCTTGTCCGCGTTCAGGTTTGGCACCATGATTTCAACCGACTCCCGTAATCGCCCGCTCCCCTCTCCGGTTCCCTCTCATTATAAGAACACCGGGCGGCCAAAAGCGGTAAATTCCTGAACTGAATGAGTCAATTCTTTCCTGCGCTTGCCTTCCTCTGCAGGAATAGCGCGCTTGAGGCCAAAAGAAGACGCCAACGTAGTAGTTCGCAGACGGGTGATCGGACCTTATTCGGATAAGAAAAGTGGCGTTTCTGCGTGACATCACCGCGCTTGGTGCGGCATCGCGAGCCAGCGGGAAACCTTTTGACCGGTTACCGCGTATAAGACTTCCAACAGATTTGGCGAAAGGGGGTATGCCCGCATGATCGAAATGCGCGGCGGCAAAGATCTCAAATATTCGAACCGGGTACCCGGCTGGGCAAAAGTCGCTCAAATCGTCCTTATCGGCTTACTCGCTTGCATTGGAGTCGGAGGGCTTGGCCTGGGCGTCTATTTCGTCGTCATACAGGATTGGGTCGGCGCGCTGTTCTGCTTCCCGATCGGAGGCTTCATCTTGTTCATCACTCGGATCGTATATGTCATCACCCGGTTCAACAACAATATCGAGGTGCTGTGCGAGCTGAGGGACGAGGGCTACTACACGTACTTCAAAGATTTGAAGTCCGGCTATACGGAAGAAGAGCTTATTCCGTTCGAGCGGATGCGAGAGGTGTTGATCGGGCGAACGACTTCGTATATCTCCTCTGGATCCAACAGCCGCGGCTGTTATCGAGTCGGAGCCAAGATTATCATGAAATCGGAAAACGAAGACGGAACCGTCCGTTACTCGATGTTCGGACTTGGAGATGGAACCGAGCTGGATACTTGGATGAGGAAGTTCGAAACGCATGGCCTTCCGATTCTCTATACGCCCGAGAATGTCGAGGAGCTGAAGCTTGAGGATTACGAGTCGTGCTACGACGAAATCCCAAAGCTCGTCTACGGCGAGCAGATCGAAAAGATTTTGGTCGGCCACTCGCAGTATTCCGACCTTCCTGTCTTCCGGACGTCCCGCATGAAGGAGGTCAGGCGGGCCAAGCAGTCCGTCAACGACCGCAAGCTGTTTCTGCCCGCTTATGCCGTCTTGCTCGTCTTCAATCTGCTCGTCGCCTACTTCTGGATGCCGCACTGGCTGCTTGATGACGATATGTTCGCAGACGCTTCCCCTTCCGCCGGCATTATCCTCATGAATATCGCCCTGCTCGTTTTTGTAGGGAGATATTGGCGCCGTGAAACGGGCTGGCTCCGGCCGCTCCGGGACTACGGCATGCTGCTCGGCGTCCATCTCACGGGCGGGGTCCTGGCGGTGCAGAACGGCTCCGCATCCCCGGTTCTGTACGACGCGATCATCGTGGACAACCTGAGCGTGCTGCTGTTTGCAGGAATCATCCTCGCGGTGTTCCAGTTCCGGAAATGGCGGACCCGCGAGAAACCGCCTGCCGCGAAGGCGCCGCATCGATGAAGTCTGCCTCTTCACACAAAAAAACCGTTTCCTTTAGTCCGGAAGCGGATCCTGTTGCCCGAGACAGCCGAAGCGTCTCGCAGCAGGGATCCGTTCCCGGTCAGGGAAACGGTTTTTTTCGTTTGGCCGGGCACACGGGAGGATGGGGCTCGCCCCTATGCCTCCTTCAGGATCGGCCGATCAGGAGCGACAGCAGGCCCGCCGCGATCAGGGGGCCGACGGGCACGCCCCGGAACAGGGCCACGCCCAGCACGGTGCCGATGAGCAGCCCGGCGACAATCGTCGGCTGGCTGCCCATAAGAGTGACGCCGCGTCCGCCCAGATAGGCGACCAGCATGCCGATGGCAATCGCGAGCAGCGACTTCCAATGCAGGAACGAACGCATGATCTCGTCGATGCCGAGCTTGCCGCTCGCAATCGGCGACATGACGCCGATCGTCAGGACGACAATACCGATCGTCAGGCCGTATTTTTCGATCCAGGGAAAGACCTGGTCCATGCGCGTCACCCGCAGCAGAAGCAGGACAAGCATCGCTACGGTTACCGTCACATTGCTGCTGAACAAGCCCAACGCTGCGAGAAGCAGCAGGATGAGCGATGTCATATCGACATTCGCCAATGGGCGTCACCTCTTCTCTTCTACTGGCCTATGTAATCTATGTCTCCATTGCTCGTTGGTCTTATTCGTCGAAGAGCAAAGCGAATGCTCGTGCTCCGAACTTGCGGATGGAGCGGGTTGGCTCCGAAGCCGGAAGCGGCGAACGTAAAGAGGTTTGCGCCGGAATCCATCATTAGAAGGAAGCTTCAAAGGCCGCTCCCCGCTCCCTTGGACGACTACCGGGAGATCCCGCTTTCCAGAGAAGGGCTGAGGTCGGACGAGTCATCCGGACTCCCAATCTCCTCACCCGGCTGAGAGGATAGATCCGTATCCGTTGATTCCCTGTACACGGAGTCCTCGGCGTCCCCGGCCCGGCTCGAGTCGGGGCCGTCCGGTTCGCGGCTGTCGCTCCCCGTGTCCTCTTCTATCCACGTCCCGGTCCGCTCGGGGGCATCCGTTCGTTCGACTGCCGGGCCTTCAGTTCGGGAAGAATCGGAATCGCCGGTTTCGCCGGTTTTGCCGGGTCCCTCGTTTTTCTCTTCCACGGAAGAAACCGGGAGGCCTGCTTCCTTGCGCAGCGCGTCTCTCGCCTCCTGGAGCTTGTTCTCCTCCACCTCCACGAACGGACTGACCCATTCGCCTTCCAGAGGCATGTACTTAATGTTCTCCCGCTTGATCGAATAGTACGTTTTGATCATGTTCTTGATCTGATCCGCCGGAATATCCGTCTTCATCTCGCTGCCGACCGCTTCGAGCAGCTGGCCGAGCTTGGCGGCGCCGTCCACCGTCCCCAGCTTGCCGACGATCGCATCCAGTACCTGCTGCTGCCGGCGGTTGCGCTCGTAATCGCTCGACTCCTCAGTCCCGCGATTCGACTTGCGGTACCGGATGAAGTCCAGCGTCTCCTTGCCGCTGAGCAGCTGGGTGCCCTGCTTCAGGTCGATGTTCGTGCCATCGGCTTCATCCACATACCGCATGTCCATATCGACGTCCAGGGTGAGGCCTCCGAGCTCGTCGATCGCCTTGACGAAGCCTTCGAAGTCAATCGTCACCATGTAATCGAAGGGCAAACCGAAGAATTCTCCGTAGAGATCCTTCGATTTGCCGAATGCGGTCTCTTTGTTCTCCGCATAGAAATGAGGGTAAAAAAAGTTCGCCTTGTGCGCCCTAAAGCCTTCCGGCTCCATCTCCAGGTCTCTCGGCAGAGACACGACGGTCGCGGATTTGGTTTTCGGATTGAGTGCGATGCCCATCATGACATCGGTGTTCATGCTTTGCGTTTCTTCGCGGTAATCGGTGCCCATAAGCAGAATTGTCAGCGGCTTCGTCTGGGCCGCCTCCTCCTTTGGCACCTGCTCCGCCGTGCCGACTTGCGTGATGACCTCATCGGCTTTCTGGTACAGGCTGCTGGCGTACAGGCCTCCGGCGCCGACAAACAGGAGGAGACATCCTCCTATCAGCCGAATCAAGAGCCGTTGCCAGCGAGGGCGTTTTTTTCTGCGTAATCGTCTTGGTCGTCGGTTCAACGCTCTGTCCTCACTTTCCGTAGTCTGTAGAAGCTGGCCGGACACCTTCAACATTCTACCGGAAAGCGCGTGAAAGCGCAAAATTTGCCAAATGCCTGGGATATCGAGTTAAAAAATGGAAGGATACGTGTCCATTCTCGTATTCTCTTTGATTCTCTAGTTCTTATTCCTGTTCTCTGCTAAGTGGGTAGAGGAATGACTATCAGCGGCTGTTCCCTCCCTGCACTAGCGTGCGAAGAACTTTTTGCGCTTCTTCACGGTCGTCCAGCTCGAGCTTGCGGCCCTCGATGAGCTGGTACGTCTCATGGCCTTTGCCGGCGAGATAGACGACATCGCCAGGCTGCGCCAGCCGGATCGCCCGGGCGATTGCCTCGCGGCGGTCGGCTATCCGTTCAACCCGATCCTCCGCCCAGCCGGCGTCCCGGATCCCCTCCTCGATCCCGTCCAAGATAGCTTCGGGATCTTCAAGACGGGGATTGTCTGAGGTCAGCACGATGCAGTCGCTGTATGCGGCCGCTGTACGACCCATCATCGGACGCTTCGAGCGGTCGCGGTCGCCTCCGCAGCCGAACAACGTAATGATGCGTCCCTCGGCAAAGCCCCGGATCGACGAGAGAGCGCTCTCGAGTCCGTCAGGCGTATGCGCGTAATCTACGAGCACGAGAAAGTCCTGTCCCTCGTCTATTACTTCCATCCGTCCGCGAACAGGAGGCATGGCGGCCAAACCGTCTCGGATAACGGACAGTGGTATGTTCTCCGCCAGGCAGGCCGTCACTGCGGCCAGCACATTCTCAACGTTGAACGCGCCGACCAGCTTCGTCGTCAGCTCCGCTTCTCCTGCGAAGGATGTCAGGCGGAACCGGGTTCCCCGCGGGGTAAGCTGCATGTCGGACGCCTGAACATCCGCCGGGTTGCGGATGCCGTACGTCAGTACTTCCGCCGCGGTTTGTCTCTTCATGTAAGCCGACGCCTCGTCGTCGGCGTTCAGCACAGCGTAACGCCTTTCGTCGTCTCCTCCAAGCTCCGCATTGCCGAGCCTGGAGAACAATAGCCCCTTGGCCGCCCGGTAGTCCTCCATCGTGCCGTGGAAATCGAGATGATCCTGCGTCAGGTTGGTGAAGACCGCCGTCCGAAAGGAGCAGCCGACCACTCGTCCCGTCGCGAGTCCTTGGGAGGTCGCTTCCATGACGCAATACTGGACGCCGGCATCGGCCATCCGCCGCAGATTGGCCTGCAGGGCGGGAGGCTCCTGGGTATTGATGTCCGTTTCCCATTCCGTGTCCCCGATTTTGGTCGCAATATTGCCCATGAGCCCCGTCCGGTAACCGGCATGACCCAAAATGGCCTCTATGATGTAGCTGGTCGTCGTTTTGCCGTTCGTGCCGGTTAGGGCGATCAGCTTGAGCTCCCGGCTCGGATGCCGGTAAAAAGCCGCGGCGATAACGGCCATCGCATACCGGGCATCCTTGACGACGAGCTGCGGCAGCGGAACGTCCAGTTCCCGCTCCACGACCAGTGCCGACGCCCCGGCTTCCCAAGCTTTCCCGGCATAAGCATGGCGATCGGTCAGCTGACCGGGAATGGCCGGCACGCAGACGAACAGGTCGCCGGGCGCGAGCTTGGCCGTATGCATCTGAATGCCCGAAAATGCAGTTTCGCCGTCCCCTCGCAGCACAGCTGTCTTGATTAACTTTGCCGCTTCCTTCAGTATCATTTCTACGCTCTCCCCTCACATCGCTCGGAGCTCGGGCGACCCGGCATGGTCGTCGCTGTAGGCAGACCACCGTCTATGCCAGTCAGGCCGAATGCTTCGCCGTCTGCTCTCCCTCATGCTCTCCCTCATGCTCTCCATCATAACCCGCGCCTGGCAGAATAGGGAAGCAAGATCCCGGAGACCTAGCCTTCAACACCATGGGCTTGGGTCGAGCCTTCGGCAAAATCTGGATTAATCCGCCTCATTCCGACATAAACTTGGAAGGCGCATTTTATTCGAGGAGGAACCCGTCTGAGACCGATAGCTTCCCCTGAGATCGTCATCTTCGTCATCGACCGGTCGGACATCGCCCGCTTCATCGTTCAGGAATGTCTCGTCAGCCCGCTCCTGTACGCAGGCCTATTCAAGCTGTGCGGCACGGAGCTTCTCGCCGCCTTCATCAGCATGACCGGGACGGCACTATTCCGCGCCAGCCTCCCGGCCAAACGGCGGACCGCGGTTCCGCAGCCCGAACAACGAGACCGGCTCGGTTCGTTTTTCCGGCTGCGGAACGCGCTGTCCCGGCTGCTCCTCGTCCGCCTTCTTCTCGTGCCGGCCAAAGTCTGGCGGGCAGGCGCAGGCTGACTGGCGCGGCCGGAATTCGCAGCAGGCAGACTCGGGAAAGTTCCCGGGTCTGCCTGCCTGTATTTCGTGCATCTCTTGCTCGCGTTTCCGTCTAGGAGGCTGTATTAGTTGGTACGAGAACTAACCGACACCAGACGGTTTCTCCTCGCGACGAAGGCCGGATTCCCATAACTAGGAGCGCAGCGCGTCCCCTATTCCCTTCCTTCCTCTAGAGAGGCGCCGCCCGTTACGGAAATCCGTAAATCGGGGTAGTGGAGGCGCCATTCCGTCAAACGGGCTTCTACCACCTCCCGGTCCACCGTCCCGGCAAATAGCTCCGCATTCGGCAGGAACGTAACACTGGTGCCGGTTTCCCGGGTTTCCCCCACCTGCTGCAGACCGGTCTGCGGAATGCCGTTGCGGTAGCTCTGCCGGTACATCCGGCCGTCCCGGCGGATATCGACGGTCAGGCTGCTGGATAGAGCGTTCACGACGGCGATTTCGACGCCCTTCTTTCCTTCCGGCGCAGGCTGGCCCGCCGTCCGGCTAATTTCCGTCAGAACGCGCTGCACGATGGACGGACCCGAAGGCGCCAGCGCCGCGACCGGAATCCCGCGGCCGTCGTCGGCCACGGTGACGCTGCCGTCCTCATGCAGATACAGATTCACTTCCGTGCAATAGCCCGCTTTGTGCTCCAATATGCTGTTTTCCATCACCGCCCACAGCAGCTGATGGGGATCATACCCGCCCTTTTCTGGTGCACCGAGATAGATGCCGGGATTGCTGCGGGCTTCCGTCATGTCGAGGTAATTGCTCGTGTCGAGAAGCTCCGTCACCGAAGCCAGCAGCAGGAGCAGGGACAGGGAGCGGTGTGCCGGCACCGCATAACGGCCTCCTCTCTCCTCCTGGACGAGCAGATCGGCGCCTAGCAGCGCCTTCAGATGGTGATACAGCTGGCCAGTCGTGCCCATATGCAGCCGCTCGACAAGCTCAGTGCCCGTCAGCGGCTCCTTCAGTACGGCGAGCAGAATTTCCAGCCGCTGTTTATGGCCGATCGCCGCAAAGATTTTGGATGCCTTGTCGGCCGGTGTCCCGAGCAGATCGGCAGCCTCTCTCTGTTGCGGTTCCCAATAGATCGTCTGCTCGGCATGCTTCCATTCCCCGGAATAGTAAAGCGCACCCAGACTTCCCTCGGCGGCCGGCCGCCCCGTGGGACCGACGGCTCTCCTCTCACTGCCCCCGGACGATTCCTGGCTGAGCCGCTTCATATGCGCTTCAATCTCTTCCAGCTTGCCCTTCAAGGCATCCAGCTCCTCGGCAAGGTTCCTCGTCATGTGTATCCTCTCCTCCGTATTTTGTTGTTACGTAATTACTGTATTACGTAATTACAATCTTGTAAAGTATTTCCATTCTCTTGTAGTCCAGCTCTCTCCCCTATTCTAGAAACTAGAGCTTGTGAGAGAACTAGGTCGACGGTTTTTCCCACCCCGAACTTGATGTACAATGCTCCTATGAGAAATTCTGACAAAATGGAGAGAGAGAAATGACGGGGGATTCCTTTATCACGACGGTTCACACGCTTATTCAGATGCATGCGGAGGGAAAGCTTGGAGGCGAGATTATGCCGGAGGATGCACTACTAGGCATAGTTGCAGAGGATGATTTGCCGGATGTCTTGACGCTTGGCATGTCCTTGAATTATCAAAGGAACTCCTACTCGCTGTGGGAGTCCGTTGCTCAGGCTTATCTCGATCCTCAAGCACGATGGGTCTTTCATCCGGTAACGTTATCCGAACGGGGATTGGAGGAATTGCGTCCGATCTTGGTGCGCAGCCGTGTTGCTTTGCAGCCCAATCGCCATCCGGATATCTGGAAACGAGTTTCGCATGGGATTGCCCGTTCCTCCGCTAGACAAGATGTTCTTGGCTTGCTAGAATCCGTAGAATTTGACATTGCGGCATTAAAATCCATTGTACAAGGAACTAGAAAATCCGACTTTCCTTATCTATCCGGACCGAAACTATTCAATTACTGGCTGTACGCGATGGAAGTTTATACAGGGGTGAAATGGAAGTCTCGGGAACTCATCACCGTAGCTCCCGATACGCATATTTTAAAAGCTTCCGTTCGACTAGGACTCTGTACCGATGAGGTATTGAACGGATCTTCCGATGACCGGCAAGCGGTTGCGGAAGCATGGGAGAACGCCTTGCACGGAAGCGGACTTGCCCCCATTGACGTTCATACTCCTTTATGGCTGTGGAGCCGAGCGGGCTTCCCTTCCATTTCCTGAACGTAAGGTCGATTCTTTATTCAGGCTGCTCCGCTCTCTTTTTCTTGAAGAGAGGTTCAACCCTGTGCTATGTTTATTGGAAATTCATGGGGGATGAATATATGGACACTAGGAAGACCGACCCGATTTTGTTAGATTTCCCGGACCGTTTTGAAAGTGAACGTTTGTGGATCCGTGCGCCGTTATGGGGAGATGGAACGGCTCTCAACGAGGCGGTCAAGGAAAGCCTCGATGCCTTACGGCCGTGGATGCCGTGGGCGCTAGCCGTTCCGACGATCGAACAATCCGAAGCAGGCATCCGGCGGTCTCGTTTACAATTTTTAGAGCGCACAGACTTGAGATTGCTGCTAGTCCATAAAGAGACCGGCCAGCTGGTGGGCAGCAGCGGTCTTCATCGGATGGATTGGCAGGCACGGAAATTTGAAATTGGCTATTGGGTGCGTACTTCCTACGAAAAACAAGGCTACGTCACGGAAGCCGTCCATGCCATTACGGCCTTCGCCATCCAAGAGCTGCAAGCGAACCGGATTGAAATCCGATGCGATTCCCGGAATTCGCGAAGTGCAAAGGTTGCGGAACGGGCGGGTTTCACACTGGAAGGCATTCTTCGGAACGATAAACGGGATGTAGACGGTTCCCTGAGGAACACCATGATCTTTTCTAAAGTGCGCGGTGTGGAATATTAGGAATCGGTTTGAAAAGCAAAGAAGAGGGGCTCAGCACCCCTCTTCTTTGCTTTTCGCGCCCCTTTTCAATAGGACTCGATTGACCGCAACTTGAAGGATGTCCCGGCTTCAGCCTTGGTCGGCTGCGTATGCAAGGAATTCCAAGATGGTGTCGTTAACGAACACCGGATTCTCTCTATTCATATGCGGTCGATGACTGCCTCCCTGCACAATCACATAACGGGAGTTTGGAATTAGCTCTGTCGCACGCTTGAGATCCTCTTCAGGGGTAAGCTCATCATGCTCCCCAGCGATAAACAGGGTTGGGCAAGGAATGTTCCTGAGCTCATCGTCGCTAAGCTGCGGGTAAGCGCGCCAGTCTTTTAATTTTGTCCGCAAAAACTCCTGCCAATTGCCTTGATGCGCTTCCCAATGCCTCTCCTTCATGGAGTCAATAAACTCCATGCGGCCATTCTGCAAAAGCCATTCCGGCTCGAATTCTTCAGAACCTTGAGAGGCGACAAAGCCGCATTGCCCGATGGAAGTCAACGAAGCGACTCTTTCCGGATGATAGACCGCACAGTGAAGAGCAACCCCGCCCCCCATTCCGTATCCAATCAAATGCGCTTTGGAAATGTTCGCATGATCCAGAAAAGAAACGATATCTTCGGTATGCTGGGGGGTGCTCCATTCCAGGCTGCTGCTCCTGGTACGCCCATGTCCACGGAAATCAGGGAAGTAGCAAGTATACTTCTTTTGAAAATCGAGCATTTGACTCGCAAACGCTAATATCCCTCGCGAAAACCCACTATGTAAGAAGAGAATCGGATCCCCAACACCCATTTTTTCGTAATACATGTCCATGTCACGAAGGGAAAGATAAGGCATGCTTATTCGTCTCCTCTAGAAAAAATCTATCACACTGGATTCCTGCTCCCGCTGGATTGGTCGCTCTTTCATACTGACATCATAGAAGGGAGAGTAGCACTTCTCCTCGCTTCAAATACTTATTTAAATGGTTTTCCAAGAGAGCATCTTCCTTGTTCTTGATGAATTCCATTGTCTTGGAAGTAAAATTCCAGTTTAGACAACCTGTTAACCATAACAAAGAGGGAAGTCTATCCAAATCTTTTGGGGTAAGGATTTCATCGGCACCATATCCCTGTAAGACGGACTTGGCAACAATTGGCGACATTTCATGAGAGGCAATTCCATGCGTTCTAGCGTACCATTTCACCAACCATGCCAGCCCCTCCACTCGATCCGTATAGGTAATGGATTCAAAGTCGACAACACCAATTATTTCTTGGCTTTGATTCCAGAGGATATTTAATGGGTTTAGGTCAGTTTTGTGCGATGAAGTCGTGGGTATCCGTCATAGCATGGTCTTTGTGATACTCCGCTTCGCTCAGATAACTTGTTAGCAGGCTTGAAGCGGTTGGCGAAAGCTTATGTGAGGCGGCATGAGAACATAGCAATTGGTAAAATTCTTGATGGCCCTTGCTGTGTGATTCTTGAGGAAAGACATTCGTTTCAAACTTTGACGAGAGGTTATGGATCTTTCGTGCAAAAGCTCCAAATGTTCGAGCGATGGTTTCCGTACAATGCGTAAGGTGTTCGCCTTTCATCCACTCAAATAGAACAAATCTCCATTCTTTCTCTTCGACCCGTAGGGATGTGAACGATTCCCCACTCCTCGTTGGCACATGCTTCATAAAGGGAATTCCGGAATGAAGCAGGTATTGACTAAATCTTATTTGCTCGTTCAGCACTTCATTGGATAATTTAATAAAGGCATCCGTTTCGTATCGTTTATTCCCGATAATCCTTGCTGAATAAGATTTGTCATCGATATGAATGTGGAAGTGTAAGTCTCCATGCCAATGGTTAGCTTGAAGCTTCCTTTCAATCCTTAGGCGACTAGGATGGAATCCGTATTGCTTGACTGCCAATTCAAGTAAATGAGCCTCGTCCATTGAAGCCTCCTCCCTGATCCGTCTGCTGTCACAACTTCAATGTACCATATTTTGGAACCCCTTAACGTTCTAAATCTACTTCAGAGTCGGGTGAGGCAAACGGCGTCCTTCTCCGAGCCCCACTCCCTCCCTCAGCATGCACACCTACTCCCGTCCTGCTACTCGTGCGGCTGCCGCTTGGATATGGCCGGGCAGCCGTTCATAGGCACCCAGCTCCCGGATCATGGGATACAGACCTTCGAGAGCTTCCGACGTCAGCCGTCCGATGGTCGATGCTTTCATCATATCCTTCGACGTAACCCCCGAAAATGCCCGAGCATAATGATTGGTCGGCAGCACTGCCGTGATGCCGATCGCATAATTGGCTGCCGAGAAGGGAGTATCGGAACCGAGCAGCACTTCACCCGCATGCTTCAGGCGACCCAGCACCTCCTGTTCCATGGCAGAGGAGCCTGTCACCATCAGATGCTCGGGAGCGAACCAGTTGATGAGCTCGGCGGCTTCCCCCCAACTGTCCGCTACGACGATAGCCCCTTTACCCAGCGGACCAAAGACGTGGCGGAGATAGTCCCTTCTTCCCTCATCCGCTTCTTCTATCTGTTCCTCCAGCACCCGTGCCGTCTCGTCCGCCAATGCCTGCGAGGTGGTAAGAAGCAGAGAGGACGAATCCGGTCCATGCTCGGCCTCGTTGATCAAATCGCGGACGAGCAGTCGGGGATCGGCAGTCTCGTCTGCGGCGATCATGCTTTCGGTCGGCCCAATCCCGAGCGCGCTCTTCTTGCCGTACGTCACCGCTAGGCTCATCGCGGCGGCTATGCCGGCAGGCCCAGGGCCGAAGATTCCTGCGGCGGCCGGAATGGAGGCGGTCCCATGGGTAAAGGCCGCAATAATGGCCACCCCGTTGCCGATGACGAATGCGTCGGCGCCGGCGAGCCGCGCCGCGGCTACCGTCCCGGGATCGGCCTGGCCTCCGGCCTGAGGCGGCACGCCCACCACGATCCGTGGGACGCCCGCTGTCTTGGCCGCTGCGACGAGCATGATCGCGGTCGACAGCAGCGGACCTTTGCGCGCAGGAATCCAGATACCGACCGTATCGAGCGGAGAGAACCGCTCGCCGATGATCGTCCCTAGACGAATCTCCTTTTCCCAGGAGACCGGCAGCAGACAGCGGTTGACCTCCACTACGTTCGCAATAAGACGCTCGATCGCCTCTCGCAGAGAGGGAGCTAGACCAGCCAGGCATGCCTCGAGATATTCGTCCGTCAACTGGAGGCTCGCCAGCTCTATCCCGTCGAACCGGCGAGTGGCTTCCTTGACCGCCTCGTCTCCTTCCCTCGCAACGGCTTCGAAAATCTCTCCAACACCAGCAAGCACATCTCGGCTGAACAGCTCGCCATGGGAGCGGAATCGCTCCTCCAGCCTTGCTTTTTCCCTTGGGTACCGGTACAGGTTCATGTTCTTCCCTTCCTTCCGTTTGGTCGCGGTCCGCGAACGGCAAAAAAGCCAAGCGGGAGTCTTCCCGCTTGGCTTGTCGAATCCGCCGCGCAGGAGGAACGCCAAGAAGCGTTCCATCCTGCGAATGGCTTCGCAGCACGAACGCTTTACGTATGATGATGAGGTTGGGACAGAAGAAGGGCTGCTCTAATGGTTTGCATGATCAATCGTCCTCCTCACTCATAATATTGGCTAATTGTATCCGCGTACGGTCGGTTTGTAAAGACCTTCCATTCCCGACTTTTAATCCGCCCGGACCAAAAACCTCCGAACCGTCGGCTTGATATTTGCCAGCTCCTGATTGGGATACTTTTTCTCCAGCTCGTGAATGCGCCGAAAGGGCTGCACGCGGGAAGAAAGATCCAGTCAGCTTCTAACATACAAACCGGTGAATAGCCCAGCGAGCTTTAAGAAACGTCGTCGCATTGGTTTGCTCTCAAGCAGCTGCAGTCGATCCCGGACTAGCTTCTTTTCCACCGGCAAGGAATCCGATAACACGATGTAGAAAAGAACATCAATTGCCGAGAACCGCCTATATCACTAATGGATCCCCAATAGAATAAGTGAGGTGCATTTTCTTGATCGATTCCAGGATGATAGATGGCTATTGTTCAGAATGTGGAGCAAAAGAACAAGATGGTTTGTCTTGTTTGGAGCAATTTGAATATCTTCTTGTTTGGGAGCATGACGATCCCGACCTGTATGCCCTCCATTTTTGGACGGTTTCCAATTACATGCTGCAGCATCCGTCCAACTTTACTAGAGAAGGCTATCAGTTGACCAAGTCCTTGTTCGTTGAGGCGTATGACAACAATTGGGAAACGCCTTATATTTTGAAAAGAAACAGAGAACTGACGACCAACAAACCCTTTAAAATCACCAATCCGACGCCATTAGCAGAGCGAATGAGAGTGTTGAGGACATGGAGCATGACGGTTAACGACGTCTATGCTGCTGGCGAGATGAAGGCAATCGAAAGCATCAAAAAGTGGAGAACCGCGATTCGGGCAGAGCTTTGAGCGAAACAATATTGTTACACATCGCGAACCATTGGTTCTTCCCACTGGCACACTGCTTAGAAATAGGGATGGTTGGGATGGCGTTCCGGCAGTTTGCAAAGCGTATATGTTAGATGGCCGACTAATTAATGACTTTAATTTTTGCCATTAATATTCGTTTCATTAATATTCATATGGTTAATATTAATGCGGATAATGTTAATAGCATTAATGTTTTTATGCTCTTTCCCCATCCCTACTGCAGCTACCCGAGATCAGAACGAAACGCCGCCCTTTTCGGGCGGCGTTTTTTCAAAGCGCGTGGTACTTCGCTTGGGCTTCTACTCCCGCTCTTCTACCTCTGGCTCTGCTTTATCTCTACCTCTACCTCTTTCTATTCCTGTTCTCCCGAGCTCCTGCCACTGCCATTCCTCCAGCCTCCAGCACAAGCTAGGAGGCACTCGGCTCAGGCTGGTAAATAGCCCCTATGAAGAGCAATGCTTCCGTCTTGCGATCCTCAATGATGAGCAGAAACGGCCGGTCCAGCTTGACCGGTGTCGGCGGGGAGGACGGCGCGCTCCCAGCCATCAGCAGACTTGTGACGGCCGCCGCCTTGGTCCCCTTTTCGCTCACCTCCAGATAACTCTTATGGAAGACAGAGCTCAGAGCACTGGTCTGGACATCAGGCAGCATGGCACGGAACCTAGCTCGATCCGCCTGGAACTGAGGGGCCAAGCCTAGCTCGGCCAGCATCGGCTTCAGCTCCTTGGCGAAGGTCAGCTTAAACTTGGGCAGCGTGAGCTCAATCTGCGCCCTCTCATAAGGCAGCCGCCACTCCTTCTCGAGCTCATCCAGATCCGCGAGGAGCCCCGCAAGCGGCTGTCCGATTGGAGGGAGCACCAGACGCATCGCCATATCCCCGTCCCGATAAGGAAGCCGGAGCGCGGTATAGCGGTCGGTTTGCTTGAATTCCATACTCCCTGTTCGGTTCATCATCGGAAGCGGATAAGCAGTTCCGGTTTCCGGAAAAAATTGAGCCTCGCGCGTTTGAGCTTCCTTGAACGGCGTTTCCCAGCCCGCTTCGAAGGAAACCGCATTCAGGAGAAGCGCTAGCGCTTCTTTTCCCGGCGCCTCCTCTAGGATCCGGTCAATCGCCTGGTCCGTATGCTTGCTCACCCATTTGTTAATCTCTTTCACGGTCCGTTCGCTCGACAGATCGGCCGTTCGTGCTTCCCCTTGGTAGTCCGCCCGGACGAGGTCTTGGAACGGCCGGCTCAGCTTGTACCTTTTATCCGTCCAAACCGCATTGGCGATCGACAGCCGGACCTGGTCCCGATGCTCCAACAGATCCTGGAGGACGGCATTCCCTCGGTTGATCTCCAGGGCGGACAAGCCCTGCAGCCGGAGAGCAGCCGCCATTGCCTCCCTATCTTCTTCGGCAGCTCCGTTCCAGGCCATGGCCAGCGCCATCGATATGCTGACTGGGGACAAAAAGACGTTCGCCTTGCCCTCCGCCTGACTCGCCTTTTGGAACAGAGCGAGCCCGAACTCGTTCCCTCCGGACACGATGCGCCGGTCCAGATCCTCTATCGTATAGACCGGAGCATTCGCTTCCCCCTTGTTTCCCGCCAAAAGCCAACCTCCCGCAATCCCGATCACTGCGAGGAGCACGCCGCCTGCCAACAACCGCTTCTTCATCTGCTTCTTCATTCTCTCCCCTGCTTCCTCCATAATGTCTCTTCCCTCCTGACGAGCAGGGAGCCGACTAGGTTGCAAGCGAGACCTCGATTCGGCCCGATATTCAGCCTTGCTCCGCAGAACCGCTCCGCAGTCTTTCGAGCGAGACCGGGAATAGCGGCTCGATCAGATCGAGAACGGCTTTGGCATACAGCTGAATCTCTTTTTGGGCATCATGCTCGAGCCGTTGATTCAAGAAGTGGGCGATTGATTGAAGCGACGCCGTCCAATACCAGCGGACGTACAAGCCGTAAGCGGGCAGGAACAGCCGGGCCTGCTCGGCGCATATCCCATCGGCCAATGCACGCTCATAAAGGCCCATGCCCTGCTCGACGTAATCCATAAGCGACCGGGTGTAAGTCTCGCCCAGCTCCCAGGCAATGGCCGTCCCGCTTCCCTGTTTGGAGCTCTCCGGCTTACTCCTCCATTCGCCGGCCTGCGGCGTGTAAAAAACCGGCTCCTCCGTAATATACCGCCGGCTGGATTCGTTCCACGCATCGAGCGAATCCCCTGTTCCTTCCATATGGGCAGACCCGACGACATACTTCCACCATTGTCTGGCGACAAGGAGGGGAGCGTACACTTCAAGCTGGGCAACCGCGTGACGGAAAGGCGACGTATGCCCTTCTCTCGCGAGAAAGCGGATGAGCCTCCGGTCGCCCTCACTCAATTCCTTGGATTCCTTCGCGTAGGAGACTCTTGCCGCATTCACTACCGTCAGATCCGAGCCCATATGATCGACGAGCCTGACATAGCCATGATCCAATACCTGCTTCCGATTCATCCCATTTCCGCCTTCCTGCCTCTTCCAGCGAGGCAAATCTTCTCGTATTCTACCTGTCCTCGCTCAGCCTGGCAACCATTCCTTTCCTGCAGACTGCCTCTACCGGGAACTTGTCTTAAGAGCAGGTCCGGTTTCCGGATCATGATGAGGTGCTAGGACCAAGAATGTTTTTCTCCGCAATCCACGCGTCGTTGTCGAAATCTATCGGATGGTTGGTGGCGCATTTTTCGACCTCTTTCGCCTCCTGGTCCCTAATGCCTACTCCATTCTCTAATTTATAAGTTATTGTTATAGTATTCTGACAATTCACCAGTCCCAATCAATTGCTGTAAGTTCCCTGAGATCCCGTCCAGAAAGCAGCTATCGTTTCTCTATCTTATTAAATATCATTTATTATTTATCTCATTAATATTTAATATAATAATAGATAACGGTTAATGTGGCTAATTAATTATCCACAGCTTTCGGTGGGTTATTCACATCGCCTCAGATCTCCCCCACAACGACGGATTCTCTGCATAAAAATACCGGCATGGGAATGCCATGCCGGTCTTGGTCTCTTATGAAGCCGCGTTGTCCTTTCCTATCCTAACCTTTCCTACTTCTCGTCGTTTGGCTCGGAAGCCGGAACGAGAATAGGTCCCTTGCCGAGCGCCTCTCTCAGCGTCCGGCGGATCGTGTCGGACAGATGATGCGGCGCGTACGGCTTGACCAGATACCCCGCGGCACCGAGCCGATGGGCGCGGTCCTTCTCCTCAAAGGCGCTGGAGATGAAGATGGGGATCGAACGTAGATCCGGATCCTGCTTCATCCGCTCAATCACCGACCAGCCGTCCTGCCCTCCTTCCAGCATGAGGTCGAGCACGACCGCGTCCGGCGGTTCGGCTGCGATTTGCTGGATCGCCTCTTCCACCCCGGTGCTGACGAACACCTGGAAGCCTCGCTGCTGCAGCTCCTCCATGAGCATCTCCTGCAGATGCCGGTCGTCTTCGACGACGAGCACCTTGCCGGCCGTTCCCGCTCGCCTGGACGGCACTGGACGGTCCGTCGGCTGTGGCGGCTGCTCCTCATATATCGGCAGCGTGACGGTAAAGGTACTTCCTTTGCCGTATTCAGAGCTTACATGGATATCGCCATCGTGGACATGCACGATTTCTTTGACGATCGACAGGCCGAGACCGGTTCCGCCAATCTGCCGGCGGTCCGTATTGTCCACCCGGTAGAACTTGGAGAAGAGATTCGGAAGTGCGTCTGCCGGTATACCTAAACCGTGATCGCTTACATCGACTCTCCAGGCCGTCCCTTCCCGGCTGAGCGAGAGCTTGATATCCCCGCCTTCGGGCGAGTATTTGACGGCGTTGCTGACCAAGTTCAGGAAAATCTGCTTGAGCTTGTCCGGGTCTCCGTATACCGGTGCTTGCCCGACCTCCGTCTCGAACAAGAGACGATGCCGGGAGCTTTGTCCGGAGGTCAGCTCGACGACGCTGCTGAGCAGAGCGAGCAAATCGATCTTCTTGCGGTCGTATGTCTGCTTGCCGGACTCCATCCGCTGCAGATCCAAAAAATCGTTGATGAGCGAGGTCAGCCGTTTGGCCTCCTCGTGAATCGTCGTCAAATATTTGCGCTGACGCTCGGGCTTCAGTTCTCGCGTGAGGAGCAGCTCGGCGAAGCCGAGAACACTGGCAAGCGGAGTTCGCAGCTCGTGGCTGACCGTGCTCACGAACTCGGACTTCATCTGATCGACCTCGTACTCATGCGTAATGTCGCGGTGGACGAGAAGAACACCGAATCGTTCCCCGTGCAGCTGGAGCGTCTCGCAATAGATCTGGACCACCCTGCTCTCCGGCTTGGTCAGCCGGTAAACCATGCTGCTCGCGGGCAGCGCTCGTCCGTCCGCTGCATTCTGGAGAAACGCCTTCAAATTCCCCGCGTTTTCGACATGCTCCTCCAAGTGAACAAGATACCGGTCCAGCGTGGAGCCTTCCGCCGCAGCTTCCGCTCCCGCCATTAGCTCGTGCATTTGCATGTTGGCCTGCAGGATGCGGCCTTCCATATCCAGCAGCTGGACGCCTTCGTGGATCGTATTGAGCATATTCTGGGTCAATTGGCGCTGACGCTCGGTCTCCTCGTGCATCTCGAGCTTTTCGAGCGACAGGGCTAACTGCTTGGCCAGCCCCGCGAGCTCCTGCTCCTCTGTCCCGCTGAAGCTGGTTCCGGTACGCGATAGAACCATGACAGCCGCCACCTCGCCGGACGTACGGACAATCGGAATAAAGAGCTCGGTTACGTTGCAGGGATCTTCGTGCAGGCCGCTTTCCCCCTTCTGCGCCTTCCTGGTGATAAGAAAAGGCTCCTTCGTTTGGCGAAGACGGGGAAGGACGAAGTCATCCAGATGGGAACGGAACCGGGCGATCACTCCGTCCGAAATGCCGAAGGCGGAGTAATCTCTCTCCTTGTTCAGCAGCAGGATCATCCCCTTCTCCGACCGGGACAGCCGAACCGTATTCTCCACAATCCGTTTCAGCAGCAGCCGCCGGTCGAGCGTGTTGGCGATCGTGCCGATGAGCTCGTTTCGCACTTTCAGGTAACGCTCGTTCTCCTCCATTCGCTCCAGGGCTCCCTGGAGCTCCTCCTGCTGCATTTGCAGCTCGTCCTGCTGGGCGGACAGCTCTTCATTCTGTACGACCAGCATATCTTCTTTGCTCTGGAGCTGAACTACCATCTCTTCGAACGACCGGGACAGCCGGCCGATTTCATCCTCGCTGTCCGTTCGGTCCCACCGGACGGTCTCGCCTTGAGCGAGCCGATCGGCATTATGCGCGAGCCGGCTGAGCGGACGGCCGATTTCCTTGCTGATTCGGCTGATGCTCCAAATGGCGAGGGCCAACAGCCCGGCCGTATAGACGAGGAGTCCAACGTTCAGCAGGATCGATTTCCTGATCAGCTCGTTGTTCTGCTGCTTGAGCGCCTGTTGGCTCTTCAGCTTGTATTCCTCCGTGTACTTGAGCAGCCGGTTCACTTCGTCGGCGACTCCGCTGGAGCTGATCGTCCGCAGACCTTCCATGTCGTTGTTGCGGGCAAATGCCGTCGTCCGCGGAATGATCGTCGCGAAGTAATTATCGAAGAACTTCTCGACCGAATCGCTCAGCTCGTGCTCCTCTGCATTCAGGTTCAAATTGTCATATTCCTCGATCGCCGCATCGAGCCGATCCTTCTCCTTGAAGATCTCGTCGTACTCGAACTGGGTGAGGAACGAATAATAGCCACGTGCGCGAAAAATAATCTGATTGGCGTGTGTCGCCATACTTTCCAGCGTATCCTGCTTATGCTGCTGTTCGCCCATCTCCTTTTGGTAGGTTTGCAGCGTATAATAGTTCGTCCCCAAGAGGACGGCGGCGCCGAGCGCAAAGAAAGCGAAATAACGGAGGATGAGGACATACAGCCTCCTGCCGATCGACTTGCGAGCGTAAAGCTTCCATTTATCCATGGATCAGCTCCTTCACTTTCTTGACCAGCTCGTTCGGGCTGAACGGCTTGGACATGAAAGCGTCCGCTCCGGCGGCCAGGACGCGGTCCTGCTCGGCCTGCTGGCTTTTGGCCGAGAGCATAAGCATTTTGGGCAGCGGACTATCCAGCTCGCGGACGCGTCCGATCAGCTCAAGCCCCGTCAGCTTGGGCATCATATAGTCCAAGATCAACAGGTCATAGGCATCCGCCTGGATCATGCCCCAGGCCTCTTCCCCGTCACATGCTACCTCGATCTCGTAACCCTCATCTTCCAGCGTATCGGAAATCAACATGCGAAGGACAGCTTCGTCCTCTGCGAGCAATATGCGATTCATCGTTTCGTGTACCCCTCTTTCGTAATCGTTCCAAACAGCCGCTGCATGATCGTATAAGAATCCTTGAGCCGCTCCTTAAAGGCTGGCGTTTCCCAGTCCTGCCACGTATAGGCATACATCCCGGCTGCGGGAAGAACGCCTCCGTTTGCGGCCGGCAGCACATCGGCGAACTTGGCGCCGTTTTCCCCAGGCAGGGCAAGCCCATCCGAGCCAGGCTTGTAGGTGACAACGCCGATCCGGAACCGTTCGGCCAGCTTGCTCACGCCGAGCCCTCCGGCCCACATGTCGCCCATCGCTTCCTTCATGCTCGGATCCTTGATGTTCAGCAGCGCCCACGGAAGCCGGATCTCAATCCGGTTCGCCGCAGCGTCAACCGCCACGTCGGCGAGCGAATCGTAATCCGGACTCGCCGGATTGCCGTTACCGAAGCGAAGCTTGCCGGTTTCGTAATCCTCGAACGGCAGGAGCAGCCCTCCGTTTGGTCCCGGAATGGTCATCTCCTTGTTGAGCGTGAGCCGGATCGGATGATAGATTCCGTTATCCTTGGTCCCGGCGTAGGCCTTCTCCGGGATCATCTTCAGCACATGGCCGTAATGATAATAGAAGGAATCGTAATAGCTGTCGATCCACAGACGCGAATTCTCGGGTCCCTTCAGGTCGACGACAAAGTCGATACCGGCCTCCGTCCGGAGTCCGGTGCCGTTCGGCACCGTATGCTGGCCCTGACCGTCAATCGTGTCGAGCAGCACCATGGCGTTCATACGACTCCAATCGAGCGGCTCCTTGCCGCCGAGGTCAAGACGCAGGTAGACGTAACGCTCATCCGAGGTCATATAAACCTCCCGGATGGCTCGGTTGTCATCGTAACCGTCCCCGAAGCGGGTCGCCGTCTTGCCGGAGCCGATCAAGATCGGCGCCAGCTTGGCCTTGTTCCAGTCTTCGGGCCGCCCGTCTAGCCGGACAACCATGCCCGAGGAGCCGGGGTCGAAGCTGAGGAGCCCGAACTGCTGCTCGTTCGTCTGCGCGTTGGACCAGAACGGACGACGTTCGGGGTTGTCGTAATCCATCGTGTTCCACGTCCGCTTGAACCATTCGTCCTGCCAGGTGAAGACAAGCCCGCCGGCCATTCGTTCCTGTACAATATCCTCGAAAAGCCGGGCGTCGATCTCTCCTTGCTCCTTCTCCGAATGAAAGCCCTGGTTCCAGCCGCTGACGTTGCGGTGGGTCATGCCCCGCGAGCCCGGCACGCCGAATTCCGCGATCAGCACTGGCATCGAGTGGACCTTCCGCAAATCGTTCAGATAGCCGGCGTAGTTGTTCTTCTCCCCGCGATGGTCGATGTACTCGGTATAGGCCGGCTCATAATTCAGAAAATCCGGATAATACGGGTACACATGATAGGAAGCAAAATAACCGGCTTTCTGAGCGGGCTTCGCCGCAATCTTGTTCGGATCGACGGCCACCAGATCTTCCTTCTCGGAAGGCTCGGAAGGATGCTTCAGCAAATCGGTCGTTACCCAATTCGTGAAGCTCATTGGCAGCTGCCAATGATAGTTATCCGTCTCATAGCGCACCGTCGTCTCCATCATATCGGCGAGCCACACTTCGAAAGGAGAGGCGTCTTTCGTCTGAAAATACGTGCCGTCGAATTGGGGTTTCCCCTTGTTCTTCTCGTTCGTCGAGACTACCATTTCCGGGTCCCATTCGATTCCGAGCATCCAGCCGATCATATACTTCGAGATATCGGCTTTGTAGCTGCCGCCGGCATGGCCGGGCATCTTGGGAACGTCTGCGTTGCCGTGCACGACATCGACCAGCGTCCGGATATCTTTTTTGAACGTCTCGTAATTCCCCGCCTCGAATGCGTCACCGGAAGTGACCAGCTCTTGTTCGTTGATCCAGACGCCGTGGAACAGATACAGCGGCCGGGCAGCGGTCTCGTTGTATTCCAGCAGCGCTTCATAGAAGGCCGGCGGATGAAGCGTATAGACGCGGACTGCGTTCGCGTTCATCTCGCCGATCTGGCGGAACCAGCGCCGGTATTCCTCCTTGCTGATCGCCGTTTCGCCCGGAAAATGGCCCGGCTTGGCGATCCCCATGTTGACGCCCTTGATCAGCAGATCCTCCCATTGGCCGTTCCGGTACACCTGCAAATACTGTTCGTCCGTCCGGGCGTGATAGGTGATCCCGTTCTCCGTCACCGTCTCAGGAGGCTTGGCAGACTCCGGCCGCGGCTTGGAACGGACCTCCTCCAGTACATGCTTCATCATGGGGACATACACCTTCCAATAGAACGACGCCGGGCTGTCCGCGCGGTCGCGGACTGTCCACGCCTTCCAGCGGTCTAGCCCTGCCGTCTGATAGATGGACGGCGCTTCCGAATAATCGGCGTAATCGCCGGCGAAGTAATACGATCCGCCTCCGTTGTGACCGTTATGCAGCACCGCCGGGAATTTGACGGGGAGGCCGGTCTTCGCCAGCTTGGCGGCTCCCGCCTCGGACGCCGGCACCTCATACTCGCCTAGTACTTCCGTACCGGGTTCCGCCTCGACGACGTCGAACCAATATTGATAGGACGCCCGGGAGACGCCGCGGAATTGCTTGCCGCCCGCCTCCGTCAGCTCCATGAGAACCCCACCGCCACTCTTCAACTCTTCGCCGCTCAGGACGAGAATCCGGTCCTGCTCGTCGTAGTAGATCATGCCGCGGCCTTTGAACGCCCACTTGGCATTCTCCTGTTTCTCGTATTGGGACCGGATCCAGGCGGGCACCTCCTCTCCTGCCAGATCGGAGAAATACCGGCCGACCCAGCCGGTCCATGTGAGGCCGAGAAGCTGCGTCATCGTCTGCCGCGCCTCCACCTCGGTTGGACTTGCGAACGAGTTGAATTCCGCGATCAGCAGGGAGCCGTCATAGACGGCTTTGGCCAGCTTTTCCGCTTCCTGCTTCTCGAGGCCCCCGTAGACCTTTTCCGTCCGCGCCTGCCCGGGAGGCTTGTCGAAGTCGCCTTGATAGACGCCGTATGTATCCGCCACGTAGATCAGACGCGCCTCCTTCAGGCTGTCCGGCAGCTCCTTCACCGTCCCGGCTCTGCCGCCGCCCGGCTGGTAGCCGGCGTAATCGGAGGCTTCCCGATAGGGAGTGCCGTCCGGTTTGAACGTTCTCGTCTGGTTCAGCACCCAGGTCAGCCCTTTATGCTCGCGGTATGAGGGATCCGGCACGCTTTTGTCCAGAATAACGACCTCGAGCGGATGCTCCGGGAGCAGCCGCCACAGCCAATACGGAGACGAAGCCGCGGCAATCCCGGCCAGGAGCAGGAGAATGAGCAGCGGCTTGGTTCGTGAGGATAACCATCGTTTCATTAAGCCGACACGCCCTTCCGTTTCATATCGCCCCAGCCACGTTTCCCGCGAATGAGCTGCCATAGGCCCTCGACCCGCCACCAGACGGTGAGCGGACGATACCACAGCGATTCGGTAAGCGCGAAGAAGAAGAGGCTGAGCACGTCCCGCACGCGGGGATATTTTTGCAGGCTCCACTCTTCCAGCACAACCGCTCCGATCGACAGCACCGAGCCGTACAGGATGGAGAGCGCCAGCAGAATAAGCGCGAACTCCAAATAGGTTCCTCCCAGGATGAACGACAGAAGCATCAGAAGATAGGCGGCAGCTTCCACGACCGGTCCCAGCAGTTCCAGGAACAGAAAATAAGGCAGTGAAACAAGACCGATCGAGCCGTATTTCGGATTTCCGATCATTTTGCGGTGCGCCCAGAGGCTTTCCCACAGGCCGCGGTGCCATCGGTTGCGCTGCCTTCTCAAATATTTCATCGACTCTGGCGCCTCGGTCCAGCAGACAGGATCGGGGACGTAGACGATCCGCTTGTTCAGCTTGCGCTCCTTGATCATCCGGTGCAGACGGACGACGAGCTCCATATCCTCGCCGACGGTGTTCTTCTTATAGCCTCCCGCTTCGACGACCCAATACTTGGCGAACACGCCGAACGCCCCCGAGACGATCAACAGCAAGTTATGGCGGCTCAGACCGACGCGCCCCATCAGGAACGCGCGGAGATATTCGATCTCCTGCATAATGACAAGAGGCTTGTCGGACAGGCCGACTTCGGCGATCTCTCCGCTCTCGATCCGGCAGCCGTTGGCGATGCGGATGCTGCCGCCCGAGGCGATGATGTCCTCATTCGAATCGAGGATCGGCTTGATCACCTTAAGAAAGGCGCCCCGCTCCAGCACCGAGTCGCCGTCCAGCGAGCAAAAATACGGGTACCTCGACAGATTGATGCCGGCGTTGAGCGCGTCGGCCTTGCCGCCGTTCAGCTTGTCGATCAAAAAAAGATTATCGTGAAGACGGGACTGGTACACGGCTCTCACCGGCTCCGTAGCGATCTGCTCGCGAATGACCTTGCGGACCGGCACCATCTGGAACCGGTCTATCATAGTCTGCAGGGTGCCGTCCGACGAGCCGTCGTTGATGACGATCACCTCGAACTCGGGATAGTTGATGCTGAGCAGCGAGCGGACGCTTCCGTAGATGCCCGCTTCTTCGTTGTATGCCGGCACCAGGATGGAAACCGGCTTGGTATAGCTGATCTCCAGCAGTTCCTCGTACGGCTCGTTCTCGTCCAGCTTGTATGACCGGCGCAGCTGCACGAGCGACACAACCAGCAGGAACAGATAGAAGCCGATAATCACCATCATATAGACGATGATGATCCAGCCGAATGCGTCAATGAAGGCGAGCAGTCCGTCAAGAAATGAATCCACGTGTCTCCTCCTTCTCCAGCCATTCTAACGCCATATCGCGGGCAAAGGAGTCTTCGTCTCCCTCGACAATCCGCTCCAACAGGAGCCGGCCCTCCGGGTACTCGAGCAGCGACTGCGCCGCCTGCGAGCGCACCCACCAGGACGGGTCGCGCATAAGCCGCTGCAGCACCCGGACATAGACCGCCGACCGGACCGCGCCGAACAGCCTGGCTGCCATGACTCTTTCCTGCCAGTCGTCGGAATCCGCGTGGCGCAGATACTCTTCTTTGGGCAGCAGCAGGCTGAACTGGCTCATTGCTTTGAGCGAGCGTGTCCGCAGCTCAATGTCTCCGCCCTTCAGCAGTTCCTCCAAAAACGGAAGCCGCTCCACCCGGCGCTGGACGCCGATGACGTCCAGCAGCGAAAGCTGCCAGCGTCTCGGCAGTTCGGCAAACCGTTCCATCGCCTCGGCAAACGTCTGCTCATCCATCCGGTTCACGATGCTTCGGCAATGAAAGTCCGAAAAGTCGGCGTCCGATTGCAGCAGCTGGCCGACGAGCTCTTTCGTCCCGAATGAGGAAAGGATACGGAATGTCTCCACCTGCTCGGGATTCGTCAGCCCCCCGGCATTCAGGCGGGTGAGCAGTTCCTGCTCCAGGCTCCGCATACGAAACAGATCGATGCGATAGAGAGTGTTCATCCTTACACTCCAGCTGCGGGAGCGGAGACGGCGGCGGAACCGCTCCGACCAGTACAGCTCCGTATATTCGGCAATGCGGCCGTTCGTCTCCTCGCCCCGCAGAACGCCGGCGTACAGGGCCAGCAGATTTTCGAGCGCCTCGGTCTTCTCCCGTCCTTCGGGAACGAGCAGCCTGGTGAACGCCCCGTCCTTCAGATATCTCAGCAGGGGCAGCTGGTAATGCTCCTGCAGCTGTTCGAGCCGGCGAGCCTGCTTGTTTTCAACCGCTTTACGGGCGACTATGTAAACTAGGAGAGTCCCCAGCAGGATGAGAATGACAACGAGAGACACCAGGACGACCATCAGCGCGCGATCCATTATTTCTTCCTCTGGATGAGCCGTTTGACCCTCGCTTCGAGCTCCTGGATGCCGAACGGCTTTGTAACGTAATCGTCAGCGCCGAGCTGCAGCGCCTTGACGATGTCTTTCTCGCTTTTGCGGCCCGTGAGCATGATGATGTTGTATTTGTCCGAATCGGAATACGCTCTCACCCTCTGCAGCACCTCCAGCCCGTCCATTCTCGGCATGATGCCGTCCAGAAGCAGCAGGTAGGTACCCTCCTGGCGATGCCAGTCGTCCGCCAGGAAGATCTCTCCGTTGCCGAACGTCCGAATCTCGGCCTGCACCGATTCCGGGAAAAAATGCGATACATATTCCGCCATCATCGTCCGGATGATGGCGTCGTCGTCGATGATCGCCACTCTCCAGCCGGCGTTAACCGGCTTATCGCTGCCCGGGATGGCCAGCTCGACCCGATTCTTCCCGAGTGATTTCGCTCGGTAGAGCGCTTGGTCCGCAAGACCGAGCCAATACTTGAGCGGCTCCTTGGAGCCTCTGTGCTCGACCACCCCGGCCGAGAAGGAGACAGTCAGCTCTCCGGCGGATGTCTCGAAGGAATGGGAAGCGAATTCGTCGCGCAGCCTGTCCACGATCCCGACGGCCTCCTCTCCTCTAGTCTCTGGAAGCAGCAGGACGAACTCCTCGCCTCCGAAGCGTATGATGGAATCCTCGCGGCGCAGCCGGCACTTGATGAATTCCGAGAACGCATGCAGCGTCTGGTCTCCCACCATGTGACCGTAACGGTCATTTACCTGCTTGAAATTGTCGAGGTCCAGTACGGCGAGGGCAAGCCCCGGCCCGCTGCACAGCTTCTCGAATTGGGTTTTCATGAATTTACGGTTGTAGGCGCCCGTCAGCTCGTCGAGGAAGAGGGCATTGTCGAACCACTTCTTGCGCTCTAGCTTGATCTCTAGCTTAATCAGCAGCTCCTCGAGATCAAGCGGCTTGACGTAATAGTCGTCCGCGCCTAACCGGAACGCATCGAGCCGCCGTTCCCGCTCCTCGTCACAGCCGGTCATGATCACCCAGACAAGCTGCTTGCGGATCTGCTCGTTCAGCTCGTTCATCACCCGGCGCGCCTCTCTTTGCGGCAGGTCGAGGATAAGGCAGTCAGGCTTCCAGTCATGGTAAAGCGAGACCGCTTTGTCGGGATTGACCGTCCCGATGACCAGGCAGCCCTTCTTCTCCAGTTCTTCTTTGAGCGTCATGAGCATCTGGACGTCGTTGTCGACGACGAGCAGCAGGGGCTGTTTGCTCTCTTCCGTCCCTCTACTCAGTCCTGCGGGCAGGATCAAATCCTGGTTCGCATGATATTCATAGGTAATGGTGACCATGCTCATCAGGAAGGAACGGAGCTCCTGCGGACTCCAGTCCCGGCTCTCCTGCTCCTCAAGCTGATTCATCAGCTGTGTGACCGCCTCGTAGAGAGCCGTCAGGCCGATCGTCCCCGCCGTTCCCTTGACCGCGTGCAGGAACCGGTAAATTTCTTCGCCGGGGATCGGCTGTTCTTGGTCGAACCAGATTTCGAGCTGGTTCTGGATATTTGCCATCAAAGCGTCCCGATATTTTTTCATTCGTCTAGTAACCTCATTATATATAGAGTCTCGTATTCTCCTCATTCTACATAGCAAAAAGTACCAATGTATAACTTACTATATTATCGGGTTCCTCGCCATAAGGTTCTACCTTTCGCCAAAGAACTTTCTTATATTCTACATAACCACCCATGATTCGGCATGAGTCCCTAGTTGCCCTTTTTAACAATTCTCTGGAAATTGTGAACTCGGTTCCGGGTATGTTGCAGGCCGGATTCCCTGTCTACATGTCCAGGAATTGTGAAGCCGGCCTCCCACGGAAGAACAACAAAAAAGACTGCCCATAGGGCAGTCTCTTACAGCAGATTAATAGGCAGCGTCCAGGAGCACGCCGCTTCGTACGTAGCCTACCAGCTTGCTGGCCTCCTGCTCGACGAGCAGCCGTCCGCGCGGATTCGAATGCCAATTGTCTCTGCGCGTCGTTTCGTCGTTCACCGGACTCGGCAGAATGGTCAGCCAGGACGGCATATAGGTCTGGCAGGTTAGCAGGCAGCGTCTCATATGATAGGACGTCGTGACGAGAAGGATGCTCCTCAGCTCATGCAGCTGGCAGCAGCGGTCCAGCGCCAGAAGCGAGGCCAGCACGTTTTCCTTGGTGTGCAGCGACTGTGTCTCCGTGAAGACGCTCGCTTCGGGCACGCCGAGCCGGACGGCCTCTTCCTTCATTCGGACCGCCTCCGGCCGGTCGTCGTCCGGCCAGACGACGCCGCCAGACATCAAGATGCGCGGCGCGCGCCCTGCCTGGTACAGCCGGACGGCATGCGGTACCCGGTACTTGAGACTGTGCTTGCTGCCGAATACAAGAATGCAGTCGGCCGCCGAGCCGTTGTCTTCCAGCCCGTCGAACAGCATGCGCTCCATCTGGGCGTCGGTCAGCCGGACCGGGTCGAGCTCGGAGAGCCGCGCCATTCGTTACACGTCCGCCGCGCAGCGAAAGCCGATATTGCCCGCCGACGTATCCGGCGTATTCGAATTGCGGGCGGCGACCCGGTAACGGTTGCAATACGACTTGTGGCACAGATACGAGCCGCCTCTCATCGAGCGGCGCTCACCCTTGGCAGGACCTTGCGGTGCGTATTCAGGGCTTTCCTCATAGTAGGTCGGGCTGAACCAGTCCGCCGTCCATTCCCATACGTTGCCGCTTACTTGATAGAGTCCGTAGCCGTTCGGGTCATACCACTTGGCCGGCGCCGTGCCGAGGAAGCCGTCGCGTGCCGTGTTCTTCTCCGGGAAGACGCCCTGCCAGATGTTGCACATATGCTTGCCGTCCGGCGTCAGCTCATTCCCCCAGGGGAACAGCTGCTGCTCAAGTCCGCCGCGCGCCGCGTATTCCCATTCCGCTTCCGTCGGAAGCCGTTTTCCCGCCCATTTGGCATAGGCTTTGGCGTCGTTCCAGGTGACGTGGACGACCGGATGGTCCAACCGGTCCTCGATCGTGCTGGACGGCCCCTCCGGGCAGTACCAATAGGCGTCGTACATGCCGATCCACCACGACGTGCCGGGGACGCGGGAGATGACCCGGTGATAATCGGAGGGCTGAACGAACTGCCGAAAGACGAACGACCAGCCGAACCGCTCCGCCTCCGTCTTGTACTTGGTCGCTTGGACGAATTCCCGGAACTGCGCGTTCGTCACCGCGGTAGTATCCAGATAAAACGCGTCCAGCTTAACTTTATGTACGGGCTCTTCGCCATCCTTGGGAAACCCGTATTGCCGGAAGTTATTCCCCATCAGGAACTCGCCGGCCGGGATGAGCACCATCCCTTCCCTCTCCGTCCCGGCGATGGCCGAGGCTGCCGCGATCTCCTGTGCGGCTTCTTGAATGACGGCCTGCGGTGCGTCCGTTTCGGCTGTCAGTTCAGCCGCCTTCTCTGCCAAAACCGTTTCCTTCTCCTCCGCCTTTTTGCTGACGGTTTTCTTGGCTGGCGTCTTCTTGGCGGTCGTCTTTTTGGCGGCCGGCTTTTTCTTTACCGGCTGCTCTGTATCGAGGGCCCCGCGTTCGGCAGATCCGCAGCAGCTTTTCTTCTCTTCCATCCTTCCAACTCCTTCTTTGTTACCGTCCGAACCGCATGGGTCGGGACGCGTGATGCTGGTTTCCTTGTTGATTATAGCATCTTGCGGCTCCCGCTTGAAGCTTGATGCGGTTTTCGCTAGAGAAGCCGGCGGCTTCCATGCACCCGCACGCTGATTTTTCGGGAATCTCTCTAGCTCCCTCTATTCTTCTTCCGTATAGAAGGAAGGCATACTCGCGTTTGCCAGTCGCCTTCTCTCGGAGCTAGACGAGCGGCTGCGACGCACTTAAGGAAGGCCCAGCCGGATGGCTGGGCCTCCCTGTGACCGCGGCGGCCAGCGGCTATGTCCCGGCCTCGCCGCTAGCTCTCCCCCCCAGGACGGATGCTTCACTCAGCTGGATGGGGAGCAGAGCCCTCCTGCCGTACGGCTTGCTCTTGATCCCTCTGCTCGACCGCTTCGCTGCGATCTATGCCTTCGATCCTACCGCATAGGCTTACCGGCTACTCGCGTTTCACGAGATCCTCACGGATCGGCGTGAACGCGTCGAGCAGCGCTCCCGCTTCCAACGCCCTCGTGCCGTGTCTCGCTCCGGAAGGAATGACGATCGTTTCCCCCTGCCGGACGAGGCGCGGCTCTCCGTCGATGCGGAATTCGAACGCACCTCGGAGCACGTAGGAAATTTGCTCATGGGGATGGCTGTGTTCATAGCCCTCCGCACCTTCCTCGAACCGGACCTCCATCATCATCAGTGACTGGCCGACCGGAAAAATTTTACGTGTCACGCCCGGCTCCGCCTGCTCCCATTGTCCCACGTTTCCCATTTATCTCTGCTCCTCTCTATAAGGCGTTAATTCAGCTGCTTGATCAAATACAGGACGGCATCATCGTCAATCGGAATGCTGGCTCCCGGCTCGACGGACCGATTCTGCCATTGAATGCCCCGGCCGTCCGGCACGTAGCCTCTTCGGGCGTACAGCACCTGGGCGGCGCCGTAATCGGCATAGAGACCGACGCCAAGCCCGGCGAGGGAAGACCGCTCGGCTATCAGCCGCTCCGCTTCCTCCATGAGCATCGTGCCGATGCCCAGCCGGCGATAGCGCAGCAGAACGTTAAAGTCGTTCACCTCGGGAATCTCCCGTTCGCGGAACGCCTCGTATGCCGAAGCCCATTTGATCGTCGCATACCCTGCGAAAGCGCCTTCATATTCCGCTACCAAAACAGCCCTGGCTCCCTCTTCCTGCTCCGCCAGGTAACGCAGATACTGCGAAGCGGGCTTGCTCCACCCCTGCTTTCGGAACGCTTCCTCAATCATCTCCGGATCAGCTGCCTCAAGCCGCCGAATCGCTACACTATCCATGAATAGACCTCCTTCATCCTACTGAGCGGAATCAAGGGAGCATCCCCAGCAGATGCCGGGACGCTCCGCCGCCCGCCGATGCTTTCTTTATCCGTCACTCCGCCAAGCTGCCCGCCCAATGCCGCAGCGGCCAAGGCGGTTATGAAGCCGCCGTTTAGAACAGCAGCGACAGCCATTCCTCCCGGTCGACCGGCCCGAAATAGTGAGTCAGGTCGACATCGGCCAGCGCTTCTTCGACCGAAGCACGTTCGTATCGGACGCCTCTCAGCTTCTCCTCTACGTCGAACACTTCTCCGAGGCCGAAGAAGTCGCCATAGATCGACGCTTGTCGGATGTGTCCTTCTTCCACATCGAGCCGCACGTCGAACGTACCGGAAGAGAGGCGGCGCACCTCTCTCACATTAAACATGGGGGATTTGCCGTAGTTCCAGTCCCAATTGCGGTACCGGTCTTGAGAGATCGCTTCGATGGCCGCCCAGTCGCGGTCTTCCAGCACGTATTCCGTCACCTGCCCGCCGCCGAAGATCGAGCGGAGCAGCGCTTCGCGGAATTGGCCGATCGTCATCGGCTCGTCCAAAAACTCCGCGATGTTCGCAACCCGGCTGCGGATCGATTTGATCCCCTTGGATTTGAACTTCTCGGGATTCGGCTTGAGCGCCAGCGAGACCCTCTCCATATCGCTGTCGAACAGGAGGGTACCGTGGCTGAACATCCGTCCCTTGGTGGAGAATTGGGCATTGCCCGAGATCTTGCGCTCGCCGACCTGCAGGTCGTTACGGCCCGACAAGGCGGCGTCTACCCCCATGTCCCGCAGCGCTTCGACGACCGGCTGGGTAAATTTGCGATAATTATGAAACGAGCTTCCGTCATCCTTGGTGATAAAGCTGAAATTCAGGTTGCCGAGATCGTGATAGACCGCTCCGCCTCCGGACAGCCGGCGGACGACATGAATGCCGTTCGCTTCCACGTATTCCGAATTGATCTCCTCCATCGTATTCTGGTTTTTGCCGATAATGATGGACGGCTCGTTAATATAGAAGAGCAAGTAGTCATCCTCGATCGGCAGCTGGCGCAACGCATATTCCTCGATCGCCAGATTGATGCGGGGATCGGTAATTCCTTTATTGTCGATAAACAGCATTTAACGAATCTCCTTCCGCTTGCAACGGCATTTCGTTCCTTCTTCCCTCCAACATAGCATCTTTGTCTGATCCTTGCAAAGGCCTGTGGCCGGCTTCCTTTTCGACGAATAAAGCAAAAAGCCGCTCCTCCCTGTCGGAAGCGAGCGGTTTTGCCTAGCGTAACGAACGACTGCTGCATGAAACTAAGCCCGAATGCAACGCTACCGGGAAAGCTTCTCCTTGGCTCTGCGGATCAGCTCGCGTACCATCGAGCCGCCAATTCGTCCGCCGATCTTGCCGGCGTCCTCGGTCGTCAGCCGGCCGTTGTCACCCGGCTGCAGCGGAATGCCCAGCGATTCCGCCACTTCATACTTGACATCGTTCGGCCGGTCCTCCGGTGTCTGGTATCCTTCCTGGCGCATCACCTCGGCCTTGAACCGGTCCATCTGCTGCTCCGCTCCCGGTACGAGAATGCGCCGGTTTCTTCTTCTTGCCATCCTGCTCCCCTCCTTTCTAACCGACCTGCCCAATCCGCAGGGATGCTCCCCGCCGAACGAGAGGCGTTACTCCCCAAGCGGAATGCCGAGCAGCTCGGGAACGGTCACGAGCTCCAGTCCTTCCTCCCGAAGCTTGGCGATGACGCCCGGCAGCGCTTCGACCGTGCCGGTCAGATCCTCGCCTACTCCCCCTCCCGCGTGCTGAAGCACAATGGAGCCGGGGCCGGCATGCCCGAGAATATTCGCCTCCACCTGTTCCGCGTTCAAGTTTTTCCAGTCGAGCGAATCGACGTTCCAGTTGATGATCTTCTTCCGCTGGCTGGCCAGCCATTTGATTTGCTCCTCGCTGATGTTGCCGTAGGGCGGCCGAACGAGAAACGGCGTATAGCCGGTCAATCCCCGGATGATCTCGTCCGTCTTCAAGATCTCTTCATGAAACTTCTCATCGCTCTTCTTGGGGAGATTGGCATGAGTGAGCGAGTGATTGCCCACCGCATGGCCCTCCTCCTTCATGCGCCGGACTAGCTCGGGATGCGCCTGCGCACGGTTTCCGACGACGAAGAAGGTCGCCTTCACGCCAGCCTTCTTCAGCTCGTCCAGAATGAGCGGAGTGAACCGCACGTCGGGCGCATCGTCGAAGGTCAGCGCCACCTGCCGTTTATCCGGGGATCCACTAAGCAGAAACGTGCTCGGATATTTCTTGTGCAGCTCCGCGAGGGTCAGCTGCTTCGGCTCCCGGATCTTGGCCTCCTGCCCGCCCGCAAGATCCGGAGTCGTCGGCGGAGGGGCTGGGTCCGGGGCGGCCGAGAGGGCCGTACCCGCCGTACTAGACAGGATGCCGGCCGGCACGGCTCCCAGCAGCCATGCGGCCAGCACTCCCGTCAAGCCGAGGATTCGATAGAAGGCTTTCATGCTGGCTTCCTCCCAAGCTTCAGGTCTGGTATGCTTCGGCAGTTCTTCCTCTAGCGTGCCAGAATGGCGGACAATTATGCAGCCAGGCCCTAGGCGAGCGTCTGTTTGTCCCCATGCCAAAAAGCCTCCGCGCAGAAGCGCAGAGGCCGGTCTTCTTGACCTATAACTAAACGGCAGGGGAGCAAACGTCAAAACCCGTAAATCGACATGCCGCCGTCCACAAACAGCGTTTGCCCCGTGATGTAATTAGCCGCATCGGACGACAGGAAGACCACCGGGCCGACCAAATCCCTCAGGTCGCCTATCCGCTTGAGCGGCGTGCGCCCGAGCACTTCTTCCACGAATGCCGGGTCGGCCAGCAGCTTTTCGGTCAGCGGCGTCCGGAAGTACCAGGGGCCGATCCCGTTGACCAGAATGCCGGAGGGCCCCCATTCCAGGGCAAGAATCTTGGTCATTTGGATGAGCGCCGCCTTGGTGGAGCCGTAGACGACGCCCGTCCTCATCGCGACGTGCCCGGCGACCGACGCGATGTTGATGATCCGGCCGCCTCCTTGTTCCTTCATTCGCGCTCCGACGGCCTGCGCCATCAAAAAAGCGGATTTCAGGTTCGTCTGCACGATCGTGTCCCATTCCTCTTCCGTCACGTCCAGAGCGGGTGTCCGAATGTTCATGCCCGCGTTGTTCACGAGAATGTCGATCCGGCCGGCCTGGCGGAGCACCGCCTCGACCGCATGATCGACCTCTCGCTTGACGGTGACATCCGTCCGGACCGGGTAAGCCTGCCGTCCCAGACTGACGATCTGTTCCGCCACTTCGGCCAGATCGTCATCGGTTCTGGCCAGGATCGCCACATCCGCACCCGCCTCGGCGAGCCCGATCGCGAGCGCGCGCCCGATGCCCCGCCCGGCGCCCGTCACGACAGCGACTTTCTTCTCCAATTGAAACGATGGCAGCAGCATTTCGCGTTCCTCCAATTTCCTCACTAGTCTTGCTCCGGCTGCTTGGGAGCGCCGGTCAACATGCTCTCGTCCACCTGCCCGAGCCATGCTTCGAGATCACCCATCACCGCACGGATACAGCCGTCCTCGAACGGAGACGTCAGATTCGCCAGGCTGACCAGCTCGAGGAAGCTCTTGCTGCCCGCCGCCTGGCAGAGCCGGACGTAGTCCGACCAGGCCGACTCGCGGTTCTGCTCGGCTTTTTGCCAGAATTGAAAAGCGCAGACCTGCGCCAGCGTGTAATCGATGTAATAGAACGGGCTGCGGAAGATATGCGACTGCTGCATCCAGTAGCCGCCTCTCTCCAGGAACGGCATGCCGGCGTAATCAAGGTGCGGCAGATACCGTTTCTCGATTTGGCGCCACGCGGCCTTCCGCTCAGCGGGTGAAGCTTCCGCGTGCTCGTAGACCCAATGCTGGTATTCATCTACCGCGACGCCATAAGGAATAAAGGTGAGCTGCTCTGTTAAATGAGCGTACCGGCTCTTGTCCGCCTCATCGCCATAGAACAGCTCCATCCACGGCCAGGTGAAAAATTCCATGCTCATGGAATGGATCTCCGCCGCCTCCATGGTCGGGAATATGTACTCCGGCAAGCCGAACCGGCCGCCGAACGAGGCCTGGAAGGCATGGCCGGCTTCGTGCGTAAGCACCCGCACATCTGCTGCCGTTCCGTTAAAGTTCGAATAAATGAAGGGAGCTCCGAACTTGACGAGGTAATCGCAAAATCCGCCGGTCGCCTTGCCCTTCTTGCTCACCAAATCCATCAGGCCCCGGTCGACCATGTCGTGGAAAAAGGCCGATGTCTCGGGAGACAGCTCGTCATACATCTGAACGGCCTGCGCAAGAATCCAATCGGCGTCGCCGCGCGGTGCCGGATTGCCGCTCGGAAACTCGAATTTGTCGTCGTAATACGTGAGCGACTCGACGCCGATCCGGTCCGCCTGCCGCCGTTTGATGCTTGAGGCGACCGGCACGATCGTCTCTTCGACCTGCTTCCGGAAGGAGGCTACCTCGTCCGGTCCGTAATCCGAGCGATTCAGCCGGTCGTATGCCAGCTCGACATAACTCGGATACCCCAGCTTCGCCGCCATCCGCGCGCGTACTTTTACCAGCTTGTCGTAGATGTCGTCCAGCTCTTCCTCATGTTCCTCGAAGAACCGATACTTCGCATCGGCTGCCTGCTTGCGCACGTCGCGGTTCGGCGACAGCTGGTAGCGGGCGAGCTGAGGGAGGGTTCGCTCCTCCCCGTCGAACACGATTCTGGCGGAGGCGATCCGCTTGGTATACGCACTCGTCAGCCGGTTCTCCTCTCGCAGCTCCTCCATAATGTCGGGAGAAAACGTACCGATCTCGAGCCGCGCTGTATCGAACAGCCGCTTGCCGAATTGCCGCTCCATCGCTTCCCAGTAGGGGGTTGCGAGCAATGCTCGGTAGTAGTCGTTCAGGAGTCCCTCATAGCGAGGATGAGAATCGTCGAAGAACTGCTGTTCTTCCTTGTAGAAAGCATCCTCGGTGTCGACCCGGTGACGGATGACGGCCAGAGAGCCCATCGACTCGTATTCGCTGCGAAGGTCATTGAGCGCGTGCAGCGCGCTCCCCTGCTCTTCGGCGCTGCCGGCTTGGCGGAACACCTCCAGCCGCTGCCGGAACACGGATTCAAATTCGTCCATATGCGGACGGATGTACGGAAATTCGCTAAACTTCATTGGTTGGATTCCTCCTAAGATGAGATTGCCGGGAAGGCATGGGGATGCGGGATCGAAAATTCGCCTATTTTTCCGTCAGAAGGGTTTCCCTATGGTTCCCAAAGCATGTCCGATGAATAGAATAAGGCATCGCATCCGGCAGTTGTGCCGCATCTATAAGAAAATCTGATAGCTGGCCGCCATTCCGGTTATGAGCAAGAAATAAGGCCATGCAAAGAAAGGGAGTAGAATATGTTCAAGCAAGCTGTCCCATTCAAACAAGCGGTCGAGCAGGCGTTCGAGGGAATGCGCACGCCCACTCTCTACGAGCTGAAGAACAGGCTGGCCTCGCTGGCCTGCACATCCGCAAGCATAGAGCCGTACGTGACGGAGCCCGAGGCGCTTCCTTACGGCAGGAACACCCTTTATGTATCCGACGAGGTGGAAGTGGTCGTCATTCATCTGCCCCCGGGCGCCGAGACGCCGATCCACGATCATGCCGATTCCATCGGCTGCGCGCAGGTCATTCGCGGAACGATCGCCAATCAGCTGTACCGGGTCGGGCGATACGGCTTCGCCCATGAACGGGGCACGGTCGATTGTCCGGCCGGCGAGTATCTGTTTGCCGGCAAAGGGCAAGTGCACGCGCTCGCCAATCGGGAGGACACTCCCGCAGTTTCGCTGCATGTCTATTCGCCGCCGCTGGCCGAGACGCGACGCTACAAGCCCGTCCCACCGCTCGACTATGTCATCTGAGCGAGTGGAAGAGCCGCCGGAAGGGCCGCCCCTATGGAGCGGCCCTTCCTCATGCTCTCTCCCGCTTAAGGGGCTGAATCGGCAAGTCCTTCGTCATTCCTCCTGGCGGCGCAGCGAATCTAGCTCCTGTTCCAGCTCTTCGAGAGCGACTCTCGTCTTCTCAAACGTATGCTGGAGAATCGGCAGAAGGCCGTACAGCGCCTCCAAATCGCCCTCATTGGCCCTCACCTCGGCCTGACCGCTGACAAGAGCCAATGAGCGGGCGCCCAGATTTGAGCTGGCCCCCTTCAGCTCATGTGCCAGCCGGACCAGAAGATCGGTTCGGCCCTCCTCGACGGATGTCTTCATCTCCTCAAGCAGCTGCTCAGTACGTGTCTCGAACAGCGTCTGCAGCTCCCGCAGGAAAGAGGCGTCTCCCTGCCCGAACAAGGCAATCTCGTTCAGATGGCCCCGGTCGATCAGCTCCCCGTCCTCCTCTCGGGCTGGCGGGATTACTGCGTTCTCTCCCGCAGCGCTGACTTCAGCATCGTACCGGGCAGCCTGCAGCCCGCCGCCGCGGTTCGCGTCATCCTTCCCTGCGCAGAGGAGACGACGTTCGGAAACGGACCCTATTCGTTCGATGACCTCGCTCACGTCGGCCAGCCGGATCGGCTTGGTCAGGAATTCACTCATGCCGGCGGAGAAGCAGGCCTCCTTATCCTCCGGACGTACATTCGCCGTCACGGCGATCAGGACGGGCATCCGTCCCGGTCCCAGCCGTTCCCTCACTCTCGCCGCCGCTTCCAGCCCGTTAAGCACCGGCATTTGCACGTCGAGAAAGGCGGCGTCGTAACGGCCTGTGGCGAGCGCCTCATAAGCCTCTTGGCCGTTCACCGCCGCATCCGGTTCGTAACCGAGCTTCTCCAGTATGCGGATCAGCAGCTTGCGGTTGGCCGGATGATCCTCGGCGACCAGGAGCCGCATCGGCAGCCGCTTGGCCGTCCCCCCGTCCAGCTGAGCCGTACGCTTATCGGGCTCGAACGGCCTGCGTCCGGACAGGAATAGATCCGACAGACAAGAGATCAGCTGATTCGCATGCACCGGCTTTACCAGGACGGAGGCTGGCAGGCCGACATGATCATGCTCCACCGGCTCCATCCCGATCGAAACCAGCTGGACGAAGCGCAGCTCCGGGTGCCGGGAGATGCCGGTCAGCCGGTTGATCGCCCCGCTCCCCTGCTCCCCGTTCCAATCAAACAGGAGCAAATCCAGCCCCTCCTCGCTCTGGAGACAGGCCTCCGCCTCCTCGACCGTCGAAGCCGTATACACCTCAAGCTGCAGTTTGCGCAGCAGGAGCCGGATCGCATGCCGCTTGGTCCGGTTGCCGTCAAGGAGAAGAACACGGCGCCCGCGCAGCGCGGCTGCCTGCGACTGTGCTTCGGCGGACTCCTGAAGGTCCGGCGCTTGCGCTGTCCAGATATGGAACCGGAACGTGGAGCCTACGCCTTCTACGCTCTCGACTCCGATTCCTCCTCCCATTAGCTCGGTTAGCTGCCGGCAGATCGCGAGGCCGAGGCCGGTGCCTCCGTATTGCCGGTTCACCTCGGGATGCACCTGGGAGAACGACTGGAACAAGAGACCGATCTTATCGGCCGGAATTCCGATCCCGGTATCTCTCAAGCTGAACTGCAGGAGGAAGCAGCCATCTTCCGCCTCCTTGCTTCGGTCGACCTCGAGCAGAATCTCCCCGCTTTCCGTGAACTTGATGGCGTTGCCGATCAAATTGACAAGCAGCTGCCGCAGCCGGTCCGCGTCTCCCATCAGATAGACGGGAACGGCCGGACCGATCGAATAGATCAGCTCAATGCCCTTTTCCGCCGCACGGAGCGCGAACGAATCGATGACCTCCTGGACGCAAGAATAAAAATCAAACGGCTCCCAGGCGACGGCCAGCTTGCCGGATTCGATCTTGGTGAAATCGAGGATGTCGTTCACGATCCCAAGGAGCGAATGGCTGCTCCGCTCAATCACTTCTGCGTACTCCTGCTGCTCCTCGGTCAGCTCCGTCTCCATGAGCATTTCGGTCATTCCGATAATGCCGTTCATCGGGGTGCGGATTTCGTGGCTCATCATCGCAAGAAAATCGCTCTTCGCCTGGGTCGCCCGTTCGGCGCTCTCCTTGGCCCGCCTCATCTCGTTCTCCTGGGTCAGGTCGAGGAAGGTGACGACGGCCCCGGTCAGCTCACCCTGCTCCCGAATCGGATGGATGCGGCAGGACACTGGCAGGAGTCCCCCGTCCCGTCCGCAAAATTCGGTATCGGCGAGCTGCCGGGGCAGGCCGTCCGCCAGTGTGCGGGCAAGCTCCGCCGCCGCTTCGCCTCCCGGTGGCACGACCGTGCCGGCTTCCCGCCCAAGCAGGTCCTCCTGCTCCCAGCCAAGCAGATCGGCTCCAGTCGGATTCAGGAAGCGGATCCAACCGTCCCGGTCGATGCCGAATATGCCTTCGCCCACCGAGCCTAGAATAAGCGCATTCTGGTAGTTGAGCTGCTCGATCTCCTCCAGATAGCGGCGGCGCTCGGTAATATCCCGCGACACGGCCACGAGCTCAACCGTCTCGCCGGTCCGCTCGTCGATGACAGAATGAACCGTCGTTTCGAACCAGAGGAAACTGCCGTCCTTGCGAAGCACCCGGTAGGTCAGCGTGTGCTCGTGACGATCCGCCAAGCGGTACCGGATGAGCGCCTTCCGGTCTTCCGGATGGATGAACGCAAGCGTGCTGGCGCCAACCATCTCCTCCGGCTCGTAGCCGAGGAGCCTGCGGCAGACCGGGGAAGCGTATCGGATGGTGCCCACCGAATCCGGGGACAGCCGGGTGAGAAAATCAAGCGAATGCTCCGTCAGAAGGCGGTACTTCTCCTCTTTCTCCCGCAGCCGATCCTCCATCCGCTTCTTATCCGTAATATCTCGGGCGATTCCATAAACGCCGGCGACCCGCCCTTCCCGGCAGATCGGTATGTATAGAAGCTGAACTTCAATCCGATAGCCGTCCTTATGATAGAAGGCCGTTTCGAACTGCTGGTTTGCTCCTTCAAGCGCCGCCCGTAGACGGGACTCGCGATGGGCAGACTCCTCCGGCACCAGCAGCCGGTGAGCCGTTCGTTCGTTCAACTCTTCAAGCGTATAACCTGTAAGCCCTTTCATGGAAGGGTTCATATCAAGATAGCGCCCTTCCCGGTCGATCAGGTAGATGGCGTCCGGATGATGGTCGAACAGTGACTTGTAGACGCCGCTTTCCGTGATGGAATGGCCGATAAACCCGTCCTGCATCCGTATCCTCCTCCTGCGCTTGGGATCGTTTGCTTTAACTATACACCAATTGGTGAAATTTGTTTTCATTTTGTTGCCGTTCTTTAATCCTATTTTAATATACGTAATTTATACTATTTTCATATAACGCGAATAGGAGGTAGTTCGAATGAAAACCATCATCCAATTCAGTGATCAACAAATACCCGTATATATTATCGATAATAAGGGGAAAAAGCCCAACAATAAGCTGATCGATACGCTAGTCGATATTCTGGACCGGAAAATCAAGACCGGCAAACGGACCGTCAAAAAATTCCTCGATACGCTCGACAGCATCGAAATCGTCGGCAGCGACGCCATTCTGTACTCCAAGAAGTGGACGGACACGCTAGCCCTCTCCCTGTTCTAAAACGGCCGCCTGGCAGGAGGCCCCTACATAAAGCTCCCCGTCCCCCCGTCTCCTTGCGGGCAGGCGCCCGGCTCCGCCGGAAGCCCTCTCCCAAGCCAACAAGCCGCCGGCATCGTCCTTTGGACGACCGGCGGCTTGTTGGCTTCTGGGCAGCTGCTTCGTCGTTGCCACGGGAATGACGAAGTCCCACTCCCGTCTAGCGGGTTGCTCGGGCAGCGCTCGCTATCACGTATCGTGTCTTGCCGCCTTGCGATGGGCTCTTACGTAACGGATGACCCGGTGAAAGACGGATTTGTCCTTCAGCTTCTTGAAGATGTATGGATCCGGTTTCGTATTGACTTCAATAATCCAGGGCCGAAGCTCCCTATCCAGTGCTACGTCCACGCCGATTGCTGTCACCTTCGGGTAGCCTTTGCCGATATAGCTGGCGATGGCGTGACCGAACTTCTCCAGCTTTTCCACCGTCTCTTCCAGCCTCTCCTCCTCGATATGCGGCTTGAGCGGAATCCTCACGTCGATAGGAGTCCCGCCGCTGTGATAGTTCGTCACGACCTTGCCGGGATAGGCGATCCGTGCGATAATCCCCGTGTTCTCCCATTCCCCTTTCAGATTCTTCTGAATCATCACCCGGATATCGAACGGCCTCTTGTCGTAACGCAGCAGCCGGATCCCGCGCTGCACCAGATGCCTCCGCGAGGCGAGGCGCTTCGCCAGCGAACGATACAGCTCCTCGTAGGAGGAAAACGTCCGTTTCTGCTTGCCGACCTGATACGAATAGCGTCCTCCCCGGGAGACGCGCACCTTCAGGACGCCGTGTCCTCCCGTCCCGTTATTCGGCTTGACATAGACCATGCGGTATTTGTCAAGAAACCAGAGAAGCTCCTCCTTTGTCGCGGAAGCCGTGTCGGGGACGTGCAGACTCAATTCGGCATGGTCAAGCAAATATTTGGCTTTGCCTAATTTGGTATTTGGCCTGATGTTTCGAGCTTCCATGGCAGCCTCCCGTACCGGTTTACTATTATGTATGAAGCGGTCGGCCGGTTTGCTACGCCTTTTCCCGCCGGGAGGATTGGCACTCTGCCCCGTCGAACGCCCGCGATCCGGCTCGAGCTCTGCGCTTCCCCGGGAAATGGCACACTCATTTCGGGCTCCGGCCCTGAGGCGGCCAGACATGACGAAAGCCGAACGCGACAATCTCGCGTCCGGCTGCCGCCGTCTCCTCCTTGCCGGAGGCTGGTTTTCTTTAATCCTGATTCTTTTTCTCGCGGGAACGGCTCATGGTGCGCAGCATGTCCCGATAGTCATGATCGCTGTACGCCTCCGCTTGCTGCGGATCCGCCGCTTTTGATGCGGGACGGAGCGCTTCGCGCAGCGCTTTTCGGTAGGCCTCGTCGTCCGCCTCTTCGGCTCCGGCTTCCGGTCTATTGGCCGGTGGAGCGACCGATCCGCGGGCAGGACGGGATGTCGTCTCGCCTGGGGGAGAAGGCAAGGGCGCTTCGGTCGGAGCGGGCGCCGGTTCAGCGTCCGCTCGGCTCGCAGGGGGCGCGTCGGTGACTCGCCCGCCATTCTCTTGCCGAGTTTCCGCCTGGCGAACCGTCACCTCCGGTTCTGCACCCGGTTGTGCGGCAGCACGAGCTGCCGGTGCCGCTTGGCCGGTTGCGGAAGTCCGCGTTTCCGAGGAAGCTCCGCTTTGCTGCGCGGCCTTCCCCTGATCATCGGGGCGATCCTTACGGCCCACCTTGGCCATTCTCAGGTTCAGCGGAATCAGTACGACGAGCGCCACCAAAAGAGCGACGAGCAGGATGACAATCTCCATCTCGTTTCCTCCTCTCTGCTTCAGGCGCCGATCAGGCTAGCTTGCCGGCAATCTCCGCTACGCGGCGGCCAAGCGCCCGACCGAGCGCGAGATCCGATTCGGTCGGCAGATTGGGCGGTGCGTCCGCGCTTTCTTCGACCGGGCAAGTAATGCCGCAGCCGTAATACGAGCCATACATGACGTTTTCCGGGATATTCCCCGGCAAACCTACGATAATCATGCCGTTGTGCAGCATCGGCGTAATCAGGTTCCACAGCGTCATCTCGATGCCGCCATGAACGGTCGCTGTCGTACAGAAGGCGGCCCCTACTTTGCCGATCAGCTTTCCTTTCGCCCACGTGTAACCCAGCTTGTCGATCCACGTTTTGAGGCCGGCGCTGATCGTGCCGAAGTGCCCGGGGCAGCCCCAGATGATCGCATCCACGTCATCGAGTTCGCGCACCTGCGCATCCCGGACATGCCGGAGCAGCACCTCCGCCCCGTCGACCTGTCCGGCTCCTTCCGCAACGGACTTGGCCAGCACTTCGGTGTGGCCGTTCTCGCTGTCATAGACGACATAAATTTTCATGTAAGCAACGTCCTTTCTAATCTTGAATCAAACGGATGCCGCTGCTCGGCGGGAGGCTATTTGCCGCCCGTCCGAACCTCGGTCACCGGAACCGCCTTTTTCACGGCCGCTTCGACGACGCGCGTCGCGTTCTGTCCATGGGGCACGCGCCGGAAGAACAGCGAGCCGATGAGCGCGAGGATCGTCAGCCCGGTCGCCACCACGAAGGCGTCGTTGATGCCCTGAATGGTGGACATTTTGGTCGCAAGGCCATTCAGGATCGAGATGGCATAGGCATGCCCCTGCTCGACCGATCCGCCGAGCTTGGCGCCGAATGCCGCGCTGAGCGACTGGAACGAGTCGTACAGGCTCGGGTTGGTCGACGTGACGGTGTTCTGGTATTCCCCCATATGATACGTTGTCCGTCTTGTCATAACCGTAACCAGAACGGCGGTCCCGATCGACGAGGCGATCTGCCGCGCAGTATTCGAGGCGGCCGTCCCGTGGCTTGCCAGCTCCCGCGGAATCTGGTTCAAGCCTGTCGTCATGATGGTCATCGAGATGAACGACATGCCGAACATGCGGAACGTGTACAGCCACATAAGCGTCGAATAAGTCGTGTCGGCATTCAGCTTGGTGAACTCCCACGTCGTTATGGCGGTAATGCCGAGGCCGATGATGGCGAGCGGCTTGATCCCGAACTTGTCGAACAGTGCCCCGGAAATCGGAGACATGATCCCCATCAAGAGCGCGCCGGGCAGCATCAGCAGACCCGCCTCGAGAGGCGAGTAGCCCCGAATGTTCTGCACATAGATCGGCACGAGAATCGTCGCGCCGAACATCGCCATGTTGACGATGCAGCTGATCGCTGCACTGAGGGAGAACATACTGTACTTAAATACCCGCAAATCGAGCAGCGGCTTGTCTGTTGTCAGCTCTCTTGCGATGAACAAGAGGACAAAGACGACGCCGAGCACGATGGTGGTCAGCACGATGGGATCGGTCCACCCCTTGCTGCCGGCCTCGCTGATTCCGTACAGCAGGGAGCCGAAGCCGATCGTCGAGGCGAGAAAGCCGGGCATATCGAAGCTCGGCTTCGTCTGCTTTGTTACATTTTTCAAGAAGAAAACAGCCAGTATAATATCGAGGATGGCGATAGGCAGCGCCACATAGAACAGCAGCCGCCAGCTAAAGTGCTCGATAATCCAGCCCGACAGCGTCGGACCGATCGCCGGGGCGAAGAACATCGCGATGCCGATGGTGCCCATCGCTCTGCCGCGTACCTCCGGCGGATAGATGTTCAGAATGACCGTCATCATGAGCGGCATCATGATCCCCGCGCCGAGGCCCTGGATGACCCGCCCGATCATCATGACTGCGAATGAAGGCGAGAAGGCGCAGATCAAGCTGCCGACCGTAAAGGACGTCATGGCCGATAAAAACAGCTGCCTTGTCGTGAACGTCCCGATCAAAAATGCCGAGATCGGAATGACGATGCCGTTGACCAGCATGAACCCGGTCGACAGCCATTGGATCGTGCTGGCCGACGTGTTGAAGTCGTTCATCAGGTGCGGAATCGCTACGTTCAGCAGCGTTTGGTTCAAGATGGTGACGAAGGCGCCGAGCAGAAAGATACCAAGCACCCATCCGCGGTGGATCGGTGTCTCTTTTTCTTCGCGCTCCGGCTCCACAACGATTAATGCTTTGCTCTCAGACAACTAACGTCGCCTCCTTACCTGTGGATGCGCACCTCTGCGCTCATGCCGGGAACGAGGCCGGCTCCCTGGCTGTCGGACAATGTAATCTTGACCGGTACAACCTGTGTAACTTTGGTATAGTTGCCGCTCGTATTCCCGCTCGGCAGGAGCGAGAACGTGCCGGCTGTGGCGAGCCCGATCTGCTCGACGGTCCCGGTGAACGTCTGGTTCGGCACAGCGTCCACGTACACGTCAACGGTCTGGCCGACTTTCACGTTCTTCAGTTCGGTTTCCTTAATGTTCGCGTTCACCCAGAGGTTGCTCATGTTATAGGCATACCCGAGCGGCGTTCCCGGAGAAACGATCTCGTTCGAATAAGCGCCGGTCTGCACAAGCGTCCCGTCGGTCGGCATAGTAACGTTGACCGAGCCCGAGCCGCCGGTGGCTGCCGCGGATTCCACCGTACCAATCACGTCGCCGGATTTGTAGACGGTACCTGGCTTCCCCTTCCAATCGGTTAGACGTCCTGTTGCCGGAGCCGTGATGGTCATCTGCTGACCGGTAATCTGGGCGTTGTTCGTCTTCACATACGTGGTGGACTGGTTGTAATAGTAATAGCCGAGGAACCCGGCAATCAGAATGACAAAAATTATGACAAGATTCATGACAAAAATACGCATCGAACCCATTAAAAGGTTCCCTCCTCTTCTTTGCCTAAATTGGCGATCATTTTTTGGTGCAGGGCAAGCAATGTGTCCAGCTCCTCCTGCGGTAAATTCAACATGCTGTCAATGCGCTTCATAAGGCGCGACTCGGGACCGAGGCTCTCGCTCCGCTTCTCTTCTCCCCGCTTCGTTAGACTGACGAAAACCATCCGGCGGTCGTGCTCGCACCGCCTGCGGGTAACGAATCCCTGCTGGACCAGCTGGTCGACACCTCCGCTGACCGCGGCGTTCGAGAGGACGAGCTGATCGGCCAAATCCGATACGCTTCTCTCTCCTCCCTGCTCGAGAGCATCCAGCAGCAGGATTTGCAGAGCAGTCAAATGCAGTGCCTCCGCCTCCGTTCGAAACAGATGTTTCATCGTCTGGTTGATTTCCCGGAACGAGTAGAGCACTGGATGAACGTTCTCCTTATGCGTAGACATGCCGCAAGCTTCTACCCCCTTCATTGCTATGCTGATTATTTAGTACTAAATATTTTCATAACGAATATTATGCAAGGTTCTCTTCAAACATGCAACCCCCACCATAACCTACCAAAGCTCCCTTATCGTTCCTGCCGTTCAGGAGCCGCGTAGTTTCCCTTGGTTCCTAGCATCCTCTTCGTCACGCTCGCTCATACGCCCCATTCTCCAGTCTCAGGTCTGCCCCTTCCCCGGTTTCAGCCGCCGAACAACGGGACGACAGGGATGACCTGAGCCGTATGGCTTCCCAGGAACAGCAAAAAGGCCGTCCTCGGAGAGGACGGCATCGTAACTACGATTCTGATAAGCGATTCCGTCTAGCTTGTACCGTCTGCCGTTAAGGCGCGGACAATGGTTCAGGAATCCTTATTGTTTTGTAATTTGTTCATTTCCTCCAGCGTCATGTCGTTGCATTGCCTGAGGAAACCCAGCAGAAGTTCCAGTTCCTGCTCATTATACTGGGCGAGGATGTTGTACGTCGACAGCATAACCGATTGGAACATGGGCGCAATTGAAGAAGAACCCTCGGGGGCAGGCTTGACGACAACGCGTCTTCGGTCCTTCGGATCTTTATCCCTGACGACATAGCCGGCCTTCTCCAGGCGGTCGATCACGCTGGTCACCGCGCCTGTAGTCAGACCAGTCAGCTGCGCCAATTGTCCCGCGGTTACCGGACCAGAGCGGGTTAGAAAATCGAGGCATTTATGATCCGTGGCGTTTAAGCCCAATTTTTCGGATATCAGTTGATGCAGCATGACGGCTCTCGCACTGTTCAGCCGCAGCTCGTGAAGCATAGCCTCCTGTGACGGCGTAAAACCGGGCACGTCAGAAGGAAAGTTTTCCCTTGACATAAGGAAACCTCCGGATTATGATGAATTTATCTTAATCTATTAAGATATTCGATGAATCAAGTTGTTGTTGGTGTTAAGATGTTTTCGCAAATCAAGGATACCACATGGTTCGTGGCTTGCCACCCTATTTTATTTCAGAGAGAGGAAGATGCTCCAATGATCAACCGTCAAGAGGACCGGAACGCGATTCGCGCCTTATTTGCAAGTTTGTCCGAAGCATGGAACGAAGGGAACGGAGCCTTATACGGCGATTGCTTTACGGAAGATGCGGATTATGTCACGTTTATGGGACAGCATCTGAAAGGCAGAAACCAAATTGCCGATGTTCATCAAATGCTGTTCGCAGGTCCGCTGAAGGGGTCCGTCCTCGTATCGAGTAACTCGGATAACATTCAGCCCCGCTTTATCACGCCTGATGTTGCTGTCGTCCATGCGGTCGGCGAAGTACGGCTCGCGGCTCCTGCCCATGACCCTAACGACAGGGGATCGATCAACACGAATGTGGTCGTCAGGCAGAATGGAGAATGGAAACTGACCGCTTTTCATAATTGCCGTATACAGGAGATGCCGAAAGAAGCCCGTATAAGGGGATAAGGAACGAGCCCTCTCCTTCATCGGCCGCTCCCGCTGCTTCACTTAGTAACGGGAATCTCCTTTTCCATCACAAAATCATCCATGACGAATCCGTTTCCAATATCCGCAACTTGTTCTCTGACCTTTAGGAATCCTTTTTTCACATAGATCGCGATACTTGGATGGTTGTGACGATTGACCGTGAGCCAAATATGGCTTAGGTTTCGGTCCCGACCCAGCTGCTCAAGGAAGGCCAGTGCGTGGCTGGCAAAGCCTTTTCCCCTCTTCTCTTTGCCTATGTAGAACTTGCTCAAAAAGAGCTTCCCCTGCTCTTGTTTAACTGCCATATAACCGACATTGGCTCCGTCGTATTGGATAAGGTAATAGAGGTAGCTCTGGCGATCGATTTGGTCCGTGATTGCGGGAACCGATTGAAATTGGGCTATCATGTAGTCAATCTGCTCCGTAGAGAGCAGGGTTCCATAATACTCGCGCCAAATTTCCGCTGCCAATTGGGATACCGCCGCGATGTCTTCCGCCGTGTTCACTTGCGAGAACGTTAGCTTCATAATCTTGCGCCCGCCTTTCTCTCCTGCTCAGCCTGTACTTAACTATTGTGCGGTCAATACAATCGGGCCGTCCGCAGTTATGGCGATCGTATGCTCGTACTGCGCGGAAAGCGAGCCGTCAGCGGTTCTTGCGGTCCATCCGTCGGCATCAACCGTCATGAACGCTTTGCCGGCATTTAGCATCGGCTCGATCGTGAGAACCATCCCTTCCTTCAAGCGGAACCCTTTGCCCGGATTCCCGACGTGGGGATAATTAGGTTCCTCGTGCATCTCCCTTCCTACGCCGTGACCGAGCAGATCGCGAACTACCGAGAATCCGTTTTGCTCGGCATGGCTTTGAACCGCATGCATCACATCGCCGATCCGGTTTCCGACGACAGCTTTTTCGATACCAAGATATAGGCATTCCTTCGTTACCCGCATCAGTTTACGAGCTTCTTCCGACACCTCGCCGACCGCATAACACCAAGCGGAATCGCCGATCCAGCCATCCGCCTCCGCGACGATGTCGATTGTGACGATGTCGCCTTCCTTGAGCGGCTTCCGGTTCGGAAACCCATGTGCAATGACGTCGTTGACAGACGCACATGTCGCAAACGGATAGCCGTTGTAGCCTATCGTATAAGCCTTGGCACCATTCTCCTTCAGGAACCGCACCGCAAACGACTCGATATCGAGCGTCGTGACACCCGGCCGGATCATCCCAGCGATTGCTTGATGAAAAGCAGCGACAATTCGGCCGGCTTTTCTCATTTCTTCTATTTCTGCTCTCGATTTCAGGATGACCATTCCATTCCTCTCTCCTTTGCTTGTATGCCTGAAAAAATCATGTTGACGATCCCTTCCACATCGATCTCGCTTCCCATCTTGTGGTGGATGTTCAATGCTGCGCAGCCGACAAGCGAGCCAAATATCAGATTAGCTGTTTTCTCCGGCGATTCGGAATCGATACCTTCACGAATCAAGCTCACAAACGGCGAATAGATTCGTTCCTGAAAATCGGCAAACAGCTTGATGAACCGGTTTCCCGGGAATTGATGAAAATTATCTGCAACCGTTTTAAGCAAAATAAAGACGGAAGGATCCTGGGTGCACTTCCGCAGGAGCAGCCTCGAGAACGACTCAGCTTTAAGCATGCTGCCGCCGTCCCCTGTCAAAGCGGGGAGTACTGCCGACTCCGTTCGATTCAGGGCGTCCCACAGGAAATCTTCCAAAAGCATGTGCTTATTTTTGTAGTAATGATACACGGTTCCGTAGCCGAGCTCAGCCTTGACCGCAACATCGCGTATTTCCAATTGAATGCCCTTCTCCAGATAGACATCCGCAGCCGCTTGCATAATCTGGTTCATTCGCATCTCCCGGATCGCATCATTCTGTTCTTTGGTACGCGGTGACATGGCTCCTCCTCTTTTTAGACCTGCAGTAATGTCAATGTAAAAAGAATATACTTCATTTACAAGGAAGGATCAAGTCCTTCGATTCGCCCGTTTTTTCGAATCAAGGTGGATCCAGCCAAGGAATGGGGACAGGAAAAACGGCAGATCAAAATTCTGAACAGCCTGAAGGCCGTCCTCGGAAGGACGGCCCAGGTATAAACTATAACGGACAAGCAAAGCATTCGGCGCAATCAGAGCTTGGATTCGATACCGGCTCTCAGGCGTTCGGGTGAAACTCCGGCTCCGCGCATGTCTCCGCCCGCCTCCTCATCCTCGGCAATATCGGCACGGAACGTTTCCTTGGTCAGCAGCACCGACACGAACGAGATCACGCATGTCAGTATGCTGAAGCCTGCGACGAGCCATGGCGATCCACTGCCCGCCGTCAGCAGATAGGTCGCGATGAGCGGAGTGAATCCTCCCATAACCGACGATAGCTGATAGACAATCGACAGCCCGCTGTAGCGGACCCGGACGCCGAACATCTCCGTGAAATACACGGACTGCACGCTAAGCATGACGGTGGACCCCACATACCCAAGAACGAGCGCCAGCCAGATCAGCCCCATGCTGCCGGCGTTCAGAAGCAGAAAATACGGCACCGTAAACAGGACAAGAAAGAGGGCTCCGCCAAGGTAGACGGGTCGGCGTCCGACGCGGTCCGACAGGGAGCCGAAGAACGGGCTCAGCACCATCGCGACCGCCGCCGCGAGCAGGATGCCGTTCAGAGCGTCCTGTTTGGGAAGACCGAGACGCGTCGTCAGGTAAGAAATTGCAAAGGCGTTCGTTATATTGGCCGTCACCGACTCGCCCAGTCTTGCCCCGATTGTTAGCAGAACGCTGCGCGGATAAGATCGGAACAGCTCCAGTACCGGGAACTTGGCCTCCGTCCCCGTTTCCTTGACCTTCTCGAAAGCCGGCGTCTCGTTCACCTTGAGCCGAATGAACGTTCCGACGCCGAGCAGGACGAAGCTGATGAGAAACGGCAGCCGCCAGCCCCAGCTCAGGAAAGCAGCCTCCGGAAGAAGCGAAACGAGCGAGAAGACGATGGTCGCAAGCAGCAGACCTCCCGACGTCGCCGCTTGTACGAGGCCTCCCCAGAACCCCCTCTTCCTCCGCGGCGCATGCTCGATCGTCAGCAGAGCGGCGCCGCCGTATTCCCCACCCAGCCCGATGCCTTGAAAGAGCCGAAGCGCAACGAGAAGGACAGGAGCCCAGAGTCCGATGCTGTTGTAGGTGGGCAGCAGCCCGATCAGGAACGTGGAGCCTCCCATCATGAGCAGGGTAAGGATGAGGATCGCCTTCCTCCCGATTCGGTCTCCATAATGGCCGAAAATGATGCCGCCAACCGGACGGGCTATGAACCCCGCACCGAAGGTCGCAAACGAAGCGATCGTGCCGACGAGAGGGTCGAAATTGGGAAAGAACAACTTATTGAAGACAATGGCGGAGGCAGTGCCGTACAAAAAGAAATCGTACCATTCGATCAGAGCCCCGATAAAGCTGGCTCCGGCTACTTTGGACATGGACACCTTGCTTTGGCTCATGCTTGGGTCCCCCTTTTTACCGGTCTTGGTCTTCTTCCTCCCAGAATGCGGGTGTCGCCTGCTGTTTCTTCATCAGCTCCAGAACCTGTTCTCTCGGCAGCACGCGGCACCTAGCCGCCCACTCCTCATACAGCGCTTTCAGCTCCTTCACCTGTTCCGGATGTTGGACAGCCAGATCGTGAAGCTCCGTCCGGTCCTTCTCCATATCGAATAGCTCCCAGTCTCCGGGGTAGCGGCGGACGAGCTTCCACCGGCCGGCGCGGACTGCGGCATTCCCCTCGTGCTCCCAAAAGAGAGGCTTGGTCCGCTCCCCGTCTCTCTCAAAAAACGGAGCCAGGCTTTCCCCTTCCAGCGGAAGGACGGGTCTATTGTTGTACTCCGACGGATAAGCCGCCCCTGTCAGCTCAACGACCGTCGCCAGAATATCCGGCAGCTGTCCCGGAACGTGCCGGATGTCCCCCTTGGACCGAATGCCTGCTGGCCAATGGATGAGGAGCGGGGTGGCGATCCCTCCTTCATGCACCCAATGCTTATACAGCCGGAAGGGAGTGTTGGACAGATTCGCCCAGGCTGCGCCGTAGCTCTGATAGGTGGATTCGGGTCCCGGCATGAGGGACGGATCGTTGCCGAAGACGACGGGCTCTCCGGCCCTGGTATGCGTTTTGGCGATCTTCAGCGTCTCCTCCAGCTCCCGCGGCGAGACATGTGTCGGGATATCCTCTGCGCACGCTCCGTTATCCGAAAGGAAAAGGATCACTGTATTCTCCAGCTGTCCCGTCTCCTCCAGAGCCTGAAGGATCCGGCCGATGCCCTGGTCCATCCGGTCAATCTGGGCGGCGTACACCTCCATGCAGCGGAGCAGCCACTCCTTATGCTCGGCGTCCTCCCAGGCGGGCTGGGTCGGATCGCGGTCCGTAAGCTGCCAGGACGGATCGAGGAGACCGTCGTCCACGAGCCGCCGAAGCCGCTCTTCTCTCAGCCGGTCCCAGCCGGCGTCGAACCGGCCGCGGTATTTTGCGATGTCCTCATCCTTGGCGTGCAGCGGCCAGTGAGGAGCCGTGTAGGCGACATATTCAAAGAACGGGGTGCCGGGATGCCGCTCGGCATGCTCCCGGATATAAGCGGCCGCCTGATCGCTGATCGCATCCGTGTAATAAAAATCCGGATCCTCAGACGGTTCGTGCTCGATGTTCTCATTGCCTCGCGTCAGCGTATTCGGATCGTAATAGCTTCCGGCTCCTATGATCGTTCCGTAGAACTGGTCGAACCCTCTCTGCATCGGCCAGGAATCGGACGGCTGCTCGAGACTGTTCGCGATATGCCATTTGCCGCTCATATACGTCCGATAACCGCTTTCCTTCAGTACCTCGGCCATCGTAACGCAGTCGCGGTTCAAGTCCCCCGGATAGCCCTCTGGCCCCATATCGTAAGTCAGCACGCCGATCCCCGTCTGGTGCGGATGCAGGCCTGTCAAGAGCGAGGCTCGCGACGGGCTGCACCTTGCGGTGTTGTAAAACTGACTGAAGCGGAGACCGCCAGCCGCAAGGCGGTTTAGATGAGGGGTATCCACCTCTCCCCCATAACAGCCGATATCCGAGAATCCCATGTCGTCATTCAAGAGCAAGAGTACGTTCGGTCGATTGGCTTTTTCTTCCATTCGATTGGTCCTCCTTTAATCTTGGTCTCTTTCTTATGGCTTGGGAGCGAAAAGGTCCGACCCCAATGGCCGCGAACACTAAGAGCAGATAGGAACGGCTGGACGGTGCCTACAGGCTGCGGCCGGAGCCTGCAGACGCAGTGCCCCGAGTCAAATGAACGGCGTACTGAAAATAATCGGGGCGGTAAACCGCTTTCAAAAATTCGACCGGCGTTCGGTCGTCCCGATAGGTCGTCCGCTCAATAGACAGGAGAGCGGTGTGTCCGGGGACATTCAGCAGCTCCGCCTCATACGAGTCGGCGTTGACGGCGCTGATCGTCTGCCTCGCTTCCGAAAGCGGGATGCCCAGCTCCTCCTCCAGATAGCGGTACATGGCGATATGGAGGAGATCTTGCTTTTCAATTTCTTTGCCGATCGGAGGAGGATAATAGGCAAATTCAATCGCGATCGGCTTGTCGTCCGCGTAGCGGAGCCGCTTCAGCTCCCAGACGACCGGCAGACCGGCCCAGCGGAACGACTCCGGCAGCTCGGAGGTAAACCCTTTGTCCAGCAGCTTCGCGCCGGGCTCGTAGCCGGCCTCTTTCACAGTCTCCGTGAAGCCCATCAGCCGGCCAATCCAGTTTTCAGCCTGATTCGTCTTGACGAACGTACCTCGGCCCCTCTCCCTTACGAGCAATCCCTCGTCAACGAGGGATTGGATCGCATTGCGGACGGTTACCCGGCTGACGCCGTACCGCTCGACGAGCTCGTAATCCGTCGGCATCCGAAGACTATCTCCGCCAGCTCCTCTCTGCGTAATCGCTCTGCGAAGAATCTCTCTCAGCTGAAGATGGAGCGGAACGCCGCTCTCAAAATCGAGCTCCTCCTCTAGAGCAATCTTTTCATTTAATAGCATCATGAACGAGTCCTTTCCGGCGATTGCCAAATCCATATTGTATTATGATTTGTATTAATGTTAGTACAATTCAATGCAGCCCGCAAGACATTTTTTGGGCATTCCGTATGTACACTTTTCCGGGAACGTAAAAAAGCACCCTGCCAGGTGCTTTTCCGTCGCATTGCAGGCCTTCTCTCAATCCCCGCCTCCGCCACCATCGCCTCCGCCGCTCTCGCTGCCCCCGCCGTCGCAGCCGGTATCCGAGCTATGCGAGCTTGCGTGTGAGCTACCGTGTGAGCTTCCGTGCGTAATTCCGTGCGTAATTCCGTGCGTAATTCCGTACGTACTTCCGTGCGTACTTCCGTGCGTACAGTCGCGCGTACTATCATGGGACGTGTAGCCGTAGGAGTCTCCCCCTCCATCCCGGCGTCTCCGGTCGGATTTTCCGCTGTGTGAGACCGCGTCCACCAAAATCAAGACCAGGATCACTCCCACAATGACCAGAAATAGGACCATGTCCTTTCCCCTCCCTTCTCGTACCCCCTTATACGATAGAATTGTCGAAACGGTTGCGCGAGTTACCCGGCGGCGGCTCGGCGCCTCTGCAGCATCCGAATCTGATAGGCATCCTCCAGCGTGACGCTCTCCTCTTGCCACCCGGGCGCCGGTGGATGCTCCGCCGCAAGCCGGACCCGCCATTGGCCGTCCTCCCGTTTCCTCGCGAGCACCGCGTCCTCTGGAAGCGAATGCGCCTCGTTCTCCGGCAGCAGGCCCGACCAGACGGCGAGCGGTGCGGTCCGCAGCCACTCATAGGCGCTGCCCGCGAACAGCAAGCGGCCCTCCTCCAGCAGGAGGATGGTATCCGCGTGCTGCCAGGCGGCTAGCTCATGGGTGGTCACGATCACCGACCTACTGGCGGCGTACCCATCCAGCAGCCGGGCCAGACGGTTTCTGTGCATGGCGTCTAGCCCTTCCAGCGGCTCGTCGAGCAAGAGATAGTCCGGAAAGCCGAGCAGCGCCTGGGCGATTCCCGTCCGCTGGCGCTGTCCCTGCGACAACCCGGCGATCCTTCGGCTGCCCACGTCCGCGAGGCCCAGTTCCTCCAGCATCAGCCGTTCGTGCGCGGGATCTTCGATTCCTTTGAGCTCTGCCATATACCGCACAAACTGGCTGGGCGTCATATGGTCGTACAGCTCCAGCTCGGCCGGCAAATACCCGAGCGTGGCGCGGATTCGTGGAAGAGCTTCTGCCAGAGTGCCCTCCCGATAGACGATCCGGCCGCTCTCCGGCTCTTCGGCGGTCGCCAAGAGCCGCAGCAGCGTCGACTTGCCGGCGCCGTTGCGCCCGGTTACCAGCGTCAGTCCCGGCCCGATGGAGAGCGAGGGAATTTCCAGCTGGAAGTCTCCGGCGTCTCGGGACCGGACATTCTCCAGCCGGATCATAGCGAGGCTCCCTCTCGCAGCCGCAGCAGGCGCCGATAGGCCAGAATGATCAGGACGGCGCCCGCGGCCAGCCAGCCGGCCTCGAGGAGCAGGCCCGTCTGGACGGCAAGCGTCCGGTTCGCCACCCACTCGCCCAGCACCAGCTGGATCAGCCAGCCGGCCGCTGCGCTCGTTAGCGCAAAGCGCATGCCCCGCCGAAAGTGCAGGTAGGAGGACAGCCCGCCGATCAGTACGAGCGGGCTAAGCCATCGCAGCAGGTGGAGCGCCGTTTCTTGCCTGGAGTAGCCGTCCTCCAGAAACAGGGAGGCCATCATACCAGCGACAATGAAAGCCGCGGAGAGCAAAACGATCCGGCTCGTATGAAGCAGCCCCGGCGGATACGGGGCCACCGCTTCCACGGCTCTCATCCCGGAGCGGTTCGAGAGGCTGCTATAGCCGATTCCGCCGAGCAGGGCGGCCGGAAGGATGAGCGGAAGCAGCCCGCTCTCCCATCCGCTCCCGCCGATGCGCTCGCCGGCGAGCACCAGCATCAGCACGAGGGCGGCAAGACTCAGCCAGAAGGAACGGGAGAAGGTGCGCAGCTGCATCCGGTACAGCCGCAGCAGCGAAGGAGCCGCCTGGCGCCGGCGCACGGCGGACGCCGCCAGCAGACTGCGGCCGGCCGGTTCGCTGTCTCCGCCGTATGCTGCGATGCCGCCACCCTGCGGCTGGCTGGCGGCCCGTGCCCGCTCCATATGTGAAGCTGGCGGGGCGGTAGCCGGATCCGGCACTTCCATGCTCGCAGCAGGGTTCTTCAGCAGATCAAATTCTCCCTGCAGCTTCCCGATTAGGTCCCGCGTCTCCTCGGCCGTCGGCGTCTTCACGAGGTACGCAGACATCGGCCCTCGCAGCTCCCGTTCCAACGCCTCTTGTTCACTCAGAAGCTTCTCGTCGTCCATATCTTCCTTCCGAGAAGCACGGTCCGTCCCCTGCTGTGGGTCTCGCACGTTTCGATCACGCATAGGTCTGTCCTCCCTTCTTCTGGTCCGTCTTCCCCTTATCGGGGAGGAGCCGGCCTCTCAGCTTCCGCAAGGCGGAATACAAATTCGTCTTCACCGTATTGAGCGGAAGCTCTACGATTTCCGCAATATCCTGCAGCTTCTTGTCCTCGTAGAATCTCAGCACCACAATCTCCCTTTGCGCGGGAGGCAGGCTGCCGAGCGTGCTCAGCACCTCTCGCCTCGTTTCCTGCCGTTCATAGATCTCCACGATGGAGGGGCCATGAGCGGGCCGGTCCGCCTCTGCGAGCTCCGAGGCGAGTTCATTGCGGTAGCCACCGCTCCGCCAGTAATCCTTGCACAGGTTGGAGGCGACCCGGTACAGCCAGGGTCGCACAGCGGCGGGCACCTGGCCGGTACGCAGCTGACGGATCAGCCGAAGCAGCGTCTCCTGCACGATGTCCTCCGCCTTCCTCCCGTCTCCTAGCAGCCGCTCCACATACCGGTGAAGCGCTCCGTGATACCGGTGAACGAATGCTTCGAAGGCTGCCTGATCGCCGTCCGCCATCCGGCGGACCAGCTCTTCGTCCGTCATCCCGCTCCCCTCCTTTCTATTAAAGAGCTGCTGCTCTACTTTCCTAAGGGAGCTCTATGCTCCTCTGTCTGTCTTCCTCAAGGGCCTCTTCTTGCAGTAGGCGCAGCCCACAGGCAGCCCGTACCGTCTAATCGCCTGTGTCCTCCCTAACCCAGCGGGCTCTCCGCCCGATCCAATAGGTAGCCGCTCCGAGCAGAAGAACGGCTCCTCCCGTCAGCAGGCAGCGATTGAGCCAGAAATCCTCGTTCGTCTCGTGAGTCCCGTTTGTCAGCGTAAAAGGGCCCAGCAATGCGCCATGCGACAGGGCGTCCGCCATCCAAAGAGCCAGCCCGGCTGCGAGGGCCGCATAGGCCTTTTGGGAGGCAGTCACGGCCAAGAGGCAGACGGCAAGCAAGAAGACGGCCGCCGGCAGCAGCTGAAGCAGCGGCTCGTAGACGGCCAGCTCGCCCCCCACTGGACGGTCGGACGCGAGACCAAAGTGCCGTCCGAACAGCGCGCCGTTGCGCCAATAATACCCCGCCATCCAAACACTGTGGCCGGCTATTAGGAGAACGAGCGCTACTGCCGTCTTGCGCCACAGCATACCTTCTAGCGAGATCGGCAGGGAAGCGAGAAGCTCCGTACCGCCGCCCAGCTCCCGGGAAAATAGAATCGCGGCCAGCAAGGGCACTAGAGGCAGGAATGACAGCTCGCCCACCGTGACGAGCGAGCGCGGAAGCTCCGGGTCACCGCTCGCGGCGCCGGCTAGCCCAAGCAGGAAGTAACACGCCGCCGCAAGTCCCGAGACGCTGCGAAGCGCGTGAAGCTCATACCGCCATCGCTCCATTCTATCGGCCTCCCATCTGCTTGTCCCATTCCTCCAGCCAGCGTTCGTACGGAATGCGCGGGTATTCCAGCCCTTCGTCCGGCAGCTGGCGGACCGTCAAGCCTTCCCGGTAAAAGCCAGCCAGCAGCTTCTTGACCTCCGGCAGCTTCCCTCCGCGGATTGCCTTCTCGACAAGCTGGCGCATCTCTTTGCCATATGCGCGGTCTTCGCCCCGGGATGAGTCGCCCAAAGCGCCCGCGAAGTAAGGGACGTCTCTTAAAACTTCCTGCTCCGACATGCCCTTCCCTTCCCGGTAATAGAGATACAGCAGCAGATAACGAATCTCAGACACTACCGAGAAGTCCTCCGCAGGCATACCGGAGTAGGAGAACGTATGCTGGTCGGCATCGCCGAAGAGATACGCTTTTTGGGCGGCGAGCAGCTGGAAGTTGTCCAGATTATGCGATTTCGTCTGGGGGATGAACAAAGAACGTCCTTCCACGGTATTCGATCCCCTCGTGCCGCTGCCGCTCGGCGCCTGGAGATAGACGATCTGGCGGATGCCGTTCCCCTCCCTGACGGGCAGCCAGCTGTCGTAGTACGCGCGGATCTGCTGCAGCTTGTCACCGAACGCTTCTGCCTCGCGCCGGTTGCCGGGCGTCGTTACGATCGGCAGTTCCCCCGACTTGCCAGAACGGATCAGCGTGCCCGCGTAAAGCGAAACCCCGTCTGCTCGGCCGGACTGGAACACCTTGTCCGGTCCGCCGCCCGCTTCCTCCAGCGTGGCGAACACCTCGGTGCCGAAACCGTCCGTCCGTACTTCCCAGGAAGCGTCCCCGAACGTAAGGGCGTTATACCGGAGGCGTACCGGGAACAAACGGTCACCGCCCTCGTACATCGGCTGTCTGCCGGGATGCGGGTACCAGCCGGAGGCCGCCGGAAGATACAGCGCCTCCTTGGTGGCGATGGCGGCGTATCCCTCCTCAAGAGGAGACGGCATCCAGTCGTAGTCGGGCGCTTTGTAGCGAAATGTTATCGTCGCTTCTTTCCCATCCGCCCGCAGAGCTTCTTCTGCTATTGTGACCGTTTGACCGCCGCGATGAAAGGGCGCTGGCCGACCGTTCACAAGCACCTCATCGACGGGGAACGCCGGGTTGAGGGTGAACGGCACCTTCCCCGCCGGCAGACGATCCCGGCGGACCGTCAGTGCCGCCTCCAGCCGGACCGCGCCGGCCTCGTTGTCCCAGCGGACGGCGAGGCTGGCCTTGTCGACCGGGAACCGGCCGTCCGGCGCCTCCTCGCCGCCCCGGTCAAGCCCTGCTTCCTGCGCTTTGACAGCGAGCCGCTGCTGCCGCTCGTGCAGCTGTGAGCCGTATGGCCAATATGCAAGCACAGCGATGAGAGCAAGTGCTCCTGTCGCCAGCCTCCAGGCGGGCAGCGCCAGGCTCGGGCGCCTCTTGTGCAGGACGGCTCCCGCGGCTGCGAGCAGGAGGGCGGCGGCCGCCAGCTGGAAGCCGAGGATCCTTTTCAACTCTCCCCTTCCCGCCTTGATGCTCCATGCTTCCGTGGCGGGCATTCCGTCCTGGATCATCTGATGAAGCAGGAATGGCTTGAGCGCATACCAGCTCAGCCGGGTGACGACGAATTCGGACAGGAAGAACGTGCCGAACACCCACCCGCAAAAGGCGATGAGATAAACGACGCGGTTGCGGATCGCCACCGCCAGCAGCAGCGCGAGCACAAGCGTCACCAGGTAAGCCGTCTCGTGCTGGACGGCGAACCAGAGCAGCTCGCCGCGCAGAACATCCGCCGGCAGGCCGCTGCGGACACCGAACCAGCCATAGACGAGAGCCATAGCAGCGGGGAACAAGGACAGGTAGACCATGCCCGCTGCCAGCTTGGCCGTCAAAAGCGTGCCGGACGACACCGGGAGTCCGCCCAGCCATTCGTAGGAGGGCCGGTCGAGATCCCGGCGCACGCTCGTCACCCCGACCAAAAACGGAACGGCCAAGCTGAGCGTAAATTGAATACGCTGAAAGTCCATTGTATATAAGTAGAGATCCTGCGACTGAGCCGGAGACATGGACGACAGAGAGGATGCCATCCATAGGCCGAGTAGAACCGGCAGCGGCAGCAGCAGCCAGCTGCTGAACAGATGGCGGCATTCCAGGCGGAAGGCAGCGAGCAGCTTACCCATCCCGCTCACCTCCCAGCAGCGCGAGATACCCTGCCTCCACGCTCGGCGGCACCAGGACGGCGCCTAGCCCAGGTGACTGCTCGGCCACTATCGTGCAGCGGACGACTGCTCCTTCCCTCCGGCTGGCCACTACTCGGTGGGGCGGCAGGAGGGCGAGCTCGCGCTCCGTCACCTCCATCTCCCACACCTTGCCGTCGGCATGTCGCTGCAGCTCTCTCAGCGGTCCGCGGAACGCCAGCTGCCCCCGGCTCAGCACCGCCGCGGATTCGCAGCTCGTCTCGATGTCTGCCACGATGTGGGTCGACAGCAGCACGGTCCGGTCGACACTGAAGCGGCTTAATAGATTGCGGAACCGGACACGCTCTTCGGGATCCAGCCCGGCAGTCGGCTCATCGACGATCAGTAGCTGCGGATTGCCAAGCAGCGCCGAGGCAATGCCGAGCCGCCTCTTCATGCCGCCCGAGTACGTGCGTACCTTGGCTGATGCCTTCTCGGTCAGATGGACCTGCTCAAGGACGTCCTGGACCTGCTTTCGCCGGTCAGCCGCATGGCGAATGCCTTTCATGACGCCGACATAGTCCAGCAGCTCCCGGCCGGTCATCGACGGGTAGAATTGGATGCTTTGCGGCAAATAGCCGATCACCTTGCGGATGTCTTCCGGGCGTTTGAGTGTATGGCCGTACACGGAGACTTCGCCGCTGGTCGGTGGAATCAAAGTGGCGACGATGCGCATGAGCGTCGTTTTGCCCGCTCCGTTCGGGCCCAGCAGGCCGTACATGCCCGTACCGATCGTCAGGCTGACGTCGCGGAGCGCCCAGTCGTTCTTCGTATAGCGTTTGGATAGTTGGTCGAGTTGAATCAATGGTCGCTCTCCTTAGCGTTCGTTTCATACCGGTATGTACAAGCATAACGGATAGCTCCGCCAAAAAGTTTGCGCCCCCTGTATGTTTTTTCTTCCAACTGCCAATGGCGAGGCAACAGGTGTCAAATGTGGAGCATCAGCTGTTAATTAGAAGAGAAAAGGATGATAGGTTGGACCTCATCGAAAGCAAATTTCTCACGTTACGAATATGTTATATTATATAACATAGTTAAACATTTTCTTCTTTTTATCTTCCATATAGATAACACATACATTCCATACCCATCGCTTTTTGCGAGCCGATCATGCTATGCTAACGGTAAATCTCCAAGAATAGGCGGTGTTCCCGACATGTTCGTAGGTATGCGTGTCATCAAAACGGTCATTGCAGTCGGACTGAGCATCGCTGCCGCAAGAGCGTTGCGGCTCGATCCTCCCCATTTTGCCGGAATCGTCTCCATGCTGGCCGTTCAGCCGTCCCTCTATCGTTCCTTCGCGCAAGCCATGTCCCATATGGCCAGCGCCCTGTTCGCCGCCTTGTTCGGGATCGGCATGGCGCTTCTGTTCGGCAATTCCTCGCTCACGATCGCCCTCTCTGTCCTTCTCGTCATGGCGCTGCACATCGGGCTTGGACGTACCATCTCGCTCCAGCTCGCCGTTATCGTAGGCATCAATACGATGGGAACCGCCACCCAGCTGCACGGCTACGCGGCGAGCCATCAGATTCTGCTCGTCCTGATCGGCATGACCGTCGGCACTGCCGTCAACGCGGTACACCGGCCAGTTCACCAGGAACGCCAGGAGGGATTGCTTACCAAGTCCGAAAGCATGCTGCGGACGCTTCTCCACTTCATCCAGCTCGACCTTGAGGCCGGCAGGGTGACCCCTTATAAACCTATAATGAAGCGCCAAATCGAGGACATTCGCGCTTATATCGAGCAAGGGCATGCGGTATCCGGTCTGATCCGCGAAGACCGGCGGTTCACCCGGAGCGAGGAGCCTGAGACCGGGTCCATCTTCCGCAGCTACGAGACTATGATCGAGCGGATCCGCGATCTGAGCAAGGCTCTGCAGAGAGTGGATATCCGGCATGCGGAAGCCGTTCGCCTGGCCAGGGCGATCGGCCTCGTACTCCAAGCACAGGAGCGGATCGCTTCGGGCCGCACGATCCGGCCGGGCCGAATCTGCGCGGTCCTGCGTCCCGTCTTGCAGGAGACGGCTGGCGACCCGGAATCCCTACGGGCATTGTTCCCTTACTATCAGGCTTACGAAGCGCTGGCGGACTACACGCGCGAGCTTCATGCGGCCCAGCCGTCCCTCGTTCAACTTGACGTGGCGTTCGCCCGCCCCCTCCCGGTCCGGCCAGCCGGGCGCTGGACCGGATCCCCCTTCTCGTCCGCATCCGTCAAGCGAAACTAGCCCGCTGCTCCCGGATCAAACCGCCGAATCGCGTAAACCCGCCCGAAACAGTCTCCCTTCCTCTTCCTCCTCCTCCCCTTCCATCCGGGCAGCGCGCCGAGGCGCTTCCACCTGCCGGCGGACCACCGGTCCGACCCGGCTTTTCCTTTTCCTATTCCTTCTCTCGTTACTTTTATGTAAAGCGGTTCCACCGGGTTGGTTGTTGTTGTAAACTTATCCAATAACCCCCCTGACCGAAGGAGTCCCGGCGTATGCTAGCGTATTTGCGGAAGTACAAACCGAATTCCTTATTCTACAAGCTGCTGTTTCATTTTTTTGCCGTCATTCTGCTGCTGACGTCCTATAACGCATGGTCGCTCACTTATTACAACCGAAGTGTCGACAGCGAGGTCGTCACCTACAACCGGACGATCATTCGCAATACGGTAGACAGCCTGGAGCATCAATTCACGGTATGGCAGGGCCTGCTGCTCAGCCTTCAGTTCGACGAACGGCTCCCGCAGCTCGCTCAGCAGGGCCGGGAGAACGGCAAAGCGTCGCTCGACTACACACTCGTCAACCAGGTGATCGGGCAGCTGCGATCGCTGTCCTCGAATCCGAGCTATCTGTTCGACAATGTAATGGTGCATTTCAAGCAGCTGGGCTTCTTCCTGGACAAGGAGAGTCTGATTGATGCGGACCGGATGTTCGAGCATTATTATGCAAGCGACTCCTATCCGCTCGCCTATTGGCTACGAAAGGACGGCCTCACCTCCGATCTGACCCCCTCTCCAGCCCGCCTGTTCCGGATGGACGCCGGAAACCGGACCCGGCTGCTCATGCCGGTCGAGCTGAATTTGCCGGGCAGCGCCTGGAGCATCGTCGGGATGGTCAACATGGACCGTTGGTACGCCGGCACCAGAGGCATCGCCGATTCCCAGCTGTTTATTCTGAAGAACGGCACTCAGTCGCTCTTCCAGACGGCACCGGATGCCGAACCCGCCGCCCTCCCCGCCTGGGACGGTGTTTCCCGGTGGCAGCTTCTGGAGGATACTTATTATTTCTATGAGCGGGGTGACGAAACAGGCTTCACCTATGTGACCGCGATCCCTCGTTCGCGGATGAACGCGAACCTGTCCCGGATGAACTGGCTGGCGCTCGGACTGTTTACGGCGACGCTGCTCTTCGGCGTGCTCGCCTCGTTCCTGTTCAGCCGCAGCATCAACCGGCCGCTTAAGCAGATGATGGCCGGCATTGGCTCGGCGGAGCCGGTCGCTGCGCGAACCTCCATCCGCGAATTCAATGCCATCTATGAACAGATCAGCTCGCTGCTTAGGGAGAAGGACCAGATTTCGCAGAAGCTGACGAGCAGCAAGTCTCTGTTGACCCATTACAGCTACATGGCGCGCCTCAAAAATCTGTATTTGCATCTCCGGGAGGCCAAAGAGCTGCTCATTGCCGAAGGCGCCTACCTCGTCGTCGTCCACCAGCTCCGCTACCGCCCCTCCCGGCTGCGGACGCTCAATCTGGGAGACTCCCTCTCCAAGACGACGGGCTCTGTCGGAGATCTGATCGATCTAACGATCCGGCAGTCATACCCGGTTAGCTACACCATCCAGATGGAAAGCGACCAGTTGCTGACCGTCCTCTATACGAACGAGCGCTCCGAGCAGCTGGCCGCCTGCCTCGGTGAGCTCAAGCGCGTGCTGGACCAGGACACGGGCTATTATGTGGCGACATTGGCTGTCAGCCCCCTGACCACCTCCTCCGCCGGGTTCCATCAAGCCTACGAGGAAGCGATTCATCTCCTGAAGCAGGCGCGTCCCCTCGGAGAAACGCAGATATTGTGGGAGCCTCGCGAGGCGAACGGCAGCGGCCCGATCGGACTGACGGCCGATCAGGAACAGGCGCTCGCGGTCCAGCTGCAGGCGGGCCACGCCGCCGGCTGTCTCCAGCAGCTCGACCGGATACTGCAGGAGCTAGGACGCGGGGATTCTACTGCCCACCAGCTCCGGCGGGCCGCCGAGGCGATCGCCGGCCTCGCCCGCAGGACGGTGGAACAAACCCGTGCCGAGCTTCCCGAGGCGTTCGCCGGCATGCCGGACGTGCTGGATGACTGCTTCACTGCGGAGGAGTACCAGGCGGCGCTCGGCGCCCTGCTGACCGAGTCCGCGGACACCATCCGCTGCAAGCGAGAAGAGAACAGCGACCTGATGCATATGGTAAGAGCGTATCTGGAGACCCATTACGCGGACGAGATCTCGCTCGATTCGCTGGCCGACCGGCTGCAGCTGACGCCGAATTACTTGTCCATGACGATCAAGGAGAGAACCGGCAAAACGTTCAGCGAGCAGCTGAACGAGATCCGGATAGCGAAGGCGAAGGAGCTGCTGGAGCAGACGAAGATGACCATACAGGAAGTAGGGGAGCGGATCGGGTACCGAAACGCCACCTCCTTCAACCGTATGTTCAAGAAAGAAACGGGGATGCCTCCCGGCGATTACCGGAAGACGGTGCTGCGCAGCGGATAACTTGGACGGCTGCCCTTTCCCGGCGGGAAAGGGCGGCCGTCAGCCTTTTACCGAGCCTATCATGGCTCCTTTTACGAAGTACTTCTGAATGAATGGATACACGAGCAGTATCGGCAGCGTGGACACCATGATCGCCGCATACTTCAACGCATTTTCCACGATGGTGATCTCGCCGCCTATCGGGCCTTCGCTGCTCGTCAGCTCTCCGGCCAGCACGATGTTCCGCAGATGAAGCTGGAGCGGATAGAGCTCATGATCGCGCAGGTACAGGAGCGGACCAAGGAAGCCGTTCCAGATGCCTACGGCGTAATAGAGGCCGATCGTGGCCAGCACCGGCTTGGATAGTGGAAGCACAATGCGGAACAAAATGCCCATCTCGGACAGGCCGTCCAGCTTGCCCGATTCCTCGAGCTCCTGCGGGATGCCGCGGAAGAACGTGACCATGATCAAAAGGTTCCAGGTGGCGACCGCTCCCGGCAGGATCATGGCGCCAATCGTATTGACAAGACCGAGCTCGCGAACGACGAGATAGGTCGGAATCATGCCTCCGTTGAAGAACATGGTGAAGACAACCATAAGCAGGAACGTCTTGTTGAGGATCATGTTACGCTTGGACAGCGAATAGGCGCCGAGTGAGGTGACCAGGAGACAAGTGGCTGTCCCGAGCGTCACGTAGATCAGTGTGTTTTTGTAGCCGGAGACGATCCGGCCGTCCTGGAACACGTACCGATACATATCCAGATTGAACTCCTTCGGGAACAGCCACACCTTCCCTTCGGCGATCGGGCCGGCGCCGCTGACCGAGACGGCCAGCATATAGACGAACGGATAGAGACAAGCGATCACGACGCCGGTGAGCAGGACGGCGTTGAGCGCGTCGAACCAGTTATAGCGCTGCTTCATGCTGGACCCCCTTTACCACAAGCTGTTGTCGCTTACTCTTCTGCTGAACCAGTTAGCCGACAGGATGAAGAGGAAGCTGATAATGCCCGTAAACAGGTCGATGGCCGTCGCGTAGCTGTAGTTCGCGTTCGTCAGGCCGACCCGGTAAACATACGTGCTGATGATGTCCGCCTTGCCATACGTCACTGGCGTGGCCAACAGGAAGACTTTTTCGAAGCCGATCTCCAGTATCTTGCCGATGTCGAGGATAAGGATGATGACGATGGCGGGCGCGATGCCGGGCAGGGTGATGTGGAGCGTCTGCTTCCACCGGTTCGCCCCATCGATTCGGGACGCTTCATACAGCTGCGGATCCACCGCGGAGAGCGCCGCGAGGTAGATAATCGTCCCCCACCCGATATGCTGCCAGATGTCGCTTGAGACGTAGATGGTGCGGAACCAGTCCGGCTCCACCATGAACGTGATCTTGTTCAGGCCGATCGCTTCGAGGACATGGTTAACCAGTCCCCCTGTCGGCGAGAGGAACATAACGATGATCCCCGCCACGATGACGTTAGAGATGAAGTGAGGCAGATAGCTGACCGTCTGCACGAATCGTTTGAGGAAAGCGTTGCGCACCTCGTTGATCAGCAGTGCCAGCAGGATCGGTGCCGGGAAGCCGAAAACCAGCTTGTAGAAGCCGAGCAAAAACGTATTGCGAAGCACCGGGAAGAAATCCGGGCTTTCGATAAACAGCTTGAAGTATTTCAAGCCCACCCATTCGCTGGCCCATATGCCCTGGAACAGGCTGTAGTTTTTGAAGGCGATCACAATGCCGAAGATCGGTCCGTATTTGAAGATCAGGTAGTACAGCAGGCATGGCAAAAAAAGCAGAAGCAGATATTTGTCGCGTTTCAGATTGCGCAGCCAGGGATAGCGGGCCGTTTTGGCTTTGCGCGCGGGCGTTCCCCTGGTCTGGGGCTTGCCCGGAACCGCACGATAAGTCGACATGGTCGTTTCCCTTCCTTCGTCTTGAGGCTCTGGCAATTCTTCTATAGAGAGGAGAGAAGCCTCGCAGTCGAGGCTTCCCCTTCCCTTTCGCTGCCGTTACTTTTTCTTCACGAACTGCTGGGCACGGTCATAGGCCGCCTTATGCGTATCTATTACCTTCTGGATGCCCATCTTTTTGATTTCCGCGACATAAGCGTCCCACTCGTCGAATTTCTTCTGCCCCAGAATGAACTTGGACACCTGCTCATCCATGTACTTTTTGATAGCCGTGTTGGTCAAGTTCATTACCTCGTTCTCCGCATCGGTGAAGGCGAGGCGAGGCTGCAGCTTGGCCTCGTTCCCCTGCTGAATCTGGACCAGCGCCTTGTTCAGCTTCTCGGTGTTCATCGGCTCGTACGCCTTCATGTCCACAACGGTATGCGCCCCGTAGGTGGCGATGCCCGTCTTGGTCCGCAGATCGCCCATGCCGGCGAATTCGGGCTTGAATTTGCGTTTGCCGTTCTCTACCGTATAGGTCTCACCCTCCTTGCCCCAGGTTGCCATATCGATCCCCTCGGGCGAGTACAGGAAGTCGAGGTAGCGAAGCGCCGCGTCCTTGTTTTTGGAGTTGGAGGCAACTGAGAAGCCGTTCGTGAGGTAGCCTCCATACGCGTTATAGGGTTTGCCGTTCGGCCCGCCTTTGGGCGGCACCATATAATCGAGGCTGAACTCCTCCGGTGTTTTCTTGATAATAACCGGGATTTCATCCATCGCTCCGATATAGTCGCTCGCCATAAAGCCCTTATTCTGCGCGAGCAGATCGTTGAACTGGTTGCGCTTCATCGCCATGAAGTCCGGCGGAATGAGGCCATCCTTATAGAACTTGTTCAGTACGATCAGCATTTCCTTGAAGCTGTCCTCGATTGGACCGTACCGCCATTCGTTCTTATCGAAGTCGATGTAATTGCCGAACCAGGTATTGAAGGCGGGCGCGATATTGGTCAGAGGTGTCAGGCCGTCGTAGATAACGACCGGGTAGCTGGACGGATACAGCTCCTTCAGCTTCTTGGCGGTTGTGTACATCTCATCCCAGGTCGCGGGAGGCGTCAACCCGTGCTTCTTGAAGATGTCGTCGCGCAGCAGCCAAGAACGGCGGGACTGCTGCTCGAGGCCGTAGTGAGGCAGGTAATAGCTTTTGCCGTCGGGCGACAGCACGATTTCCTTTATGTCCGGATGCTCCTCCAAAAACTTCTTGTAATTCGGCATTTTGTCCAAATGATCGAAGAAGTTCACGAAAGCGCCGCTCTTGCCGTTCGTGTTGGCCACGTTCAGGCTTGGCACGATCATGAGGTCCGGCATGTCTCCCGAGGAGACCGCCAGGTTCAGGGCGGTCGTATAGTCGCTTGACGGCACCTGTACCTTGAAGTCGATGTTCGTCTTTTCCTTGATGTACTTGTAAATCGGCCAATCCTGCTTGTAAGGCCAGGCGGAGTGCTGCGCGATCATCATATTCAATGTGACCGGCGTCTCCGGCTTGCCTGTCGTAGCGGCCGCGGCCGGCGGCTGCTGTTCCTCTCCTTTGCCGCAGCCGACTGCGGCGGCCAGCAGCGCCGCCGTTACAGTCCAAACGGCAAGAGATTTTCCTGTTTTCATTCAACCCTCTCCTCTATTGAGATCAGCTTGCGGATTTGACTTGCAGCTTTGACTTTAGCGCAGCCACCCCTTTTGCCGCCATTCCCTATCCCTATAATCCCTTCCCTTTTCTCGCCACCGTAGAAAATGGCAAGGATCGTAGAAGGAGGCAATCGAGCCAAACCGCGTCTTATGCTATGCTAAACTCGCTCTTCCCCCTATTCCATCCAAATTAAGGAGGCAGAACCGAATGGATCAAAACCAAGGCTCCCCGGAGCATCTGGGGACCGACCGCCCGTTAAGCCGCAGAAAGCTGCTCGCCGCGATAGGAACAGCGAGCGCCGCCGCCATGCTGGCCGGATACCGGGTCAGCGCCGCCCCCGGGCCAAGCGTGACGGATGCCGTATATGGCGGAAGCTCTCCTGCCGTGCAGGCGAATGTGCCAATGCTCCTCGCCACCACGATTGCCCAGCTGAGAGCGATCCGGCAGACCGCTGTCACGTTTCTTTATTACATAACGGACCGAGAGCAGGAAGGCTTCTATGTTTACGACGCGGCGGACACCGGTTCGGCGGACAACACGGGCACCGTTATTGTAAGCGCTTCCGGTGCTAGATTCAAACGGATTTTGGACAATCACGTGGTGAATGTCAAATGGTTCGGCGCCAAGGGTGACGGAACCGCGGACGACTCCCCTGCGTTTCAGGCTGCGCTGGACGAAGCAGTCCGGCTCGGCCAGGCCACTGTCGAAGTACCGGCCGGCACTTATCGGATGACCAAGGAGCTCTACATATTCCGGAATACTCATCTGAAAATGGACAAGGGAACGGTTCTGCTGCGGATGCACGACGGCAACCTGCTTCGCAATTACCGGGCGTCCGATGTATTCTATGGCTACGAGGGCAACGGGAATATCACGATTGAAGGCGGCACGTTCGACAGCAACGCCGTCAATTATCCCCGCGTCTGTAACGGCATGGCGCTGGCACATGCCGAGCATATCACGCTTAGAGGGGTGACGATCAAGGATACGCAAAGCGGGCACGGCATCGAGCTGACCGGCGTTCGCCACGTCCTGATCGAGCAGTGCCGCTTCGTCGGCTTTATGTACACCTCGCAATATTACTGCGAGGCGATCCAGCTCGAGCCGGCGCTTAAGGCGGGCTTCATCGGCCAGGCGGCCGACCATACGCCCACGCACCACGTCACCGTGCAGAACTGCTTCTTCGGCGCGAGCGGCACGCCGGGCACCGTTCCGTGGCCATGCGGCGTCGGGGCGCATGGCGCATACCCCGACGCCTATTTCGATCATATCATCGTCCGGGACAATGTCATGGAGAACAGTACGTATTGGGCCATCCGCCCTTTCAAATGGAGAAACTCCGTCATCAGTGGCAACCATTTGAAGCGGGTCGGCGGAGGCATCTTCGTCTCGACGCCCGCAGCCGGGTCGGCCTCCTCCAAGGACGACAACGGAGTCGCCCACCCGGTCCAGCCGGCCAGCACGATCGTCATTGAAGGCAATATTCTGGATCAAGCGACGAACAGCGGCATCTATGTCGAAGGGTTTCCCGAGGGAAGCGGTGATAAGGTCGTCATTGCTAACAACATTATGAAGCAGATGGACGGGCATTTCATCAGTCTGAAATGCTTGGATACAATCGTGACGGGCAATGTATTCGAAGGCGCCAAAAAGAACGGGATTGTGGCCGCCGACTGCACAAGGGTGCACATTGCGGACAATCTGCTTAAGAATGCGGCCTGGCACGGAATTCAAGTGACGACGTCCAAGCAGGTCGTCCTCTCCTCCAATACGATTACGAATGCCGGGCAAGCAGGTGACGGTGCCTATGACGGCCTCTCTCTTACCGGCTCGGGAACCGATTATCGCGTCATCGGCAATACGGTTCGGACGGAGCAGGGAGCCAAGAAGCTGCGTCATGGGCTGCTCGTTAGCTCTGCGGTAACGAGACTCACGAGGCTGCAGAACGATCTGCGCTGCGGGGCGATTAGCGGCAATTTGAACGATCAATCGGCCAGCCCTGTCACGACATCCGAGGACTTGGCATGAGCACATCCAGCGGATAGCGCCTCTCGCCTGTCCACTGGGAAGGTGTCGGGAATATTGCAGTAGTTATCCTATCAAAGGAACCGGGCCAGAGGCTCGGTTCCTTTTGTTGCATGAATATACACCATTTGGAACCAGGCACAATGTGGTAAAATATGGGGAAGGTTTAAGCTAACGGGCAGGTTGACATGTTGAACCAGATAAATTTATAAACGACAGGAGAGTGTGAAAAGTTGAAGGTATTGCAGTATAACGTGCTGGACGGTTTGGAATCGGAAGAAAGATTGGCCGTGTTTGATGCCTGGTTTTCTCAGCAAAATTATGATGTCGTTGGCTTTAATGAATTGAACGGTTGGGATCAGGAGCGGTTCAAAACCGCAGGTGAAAAGTGGGGATATCCCTATGCTTGCTTGTATGATATGAAATCAAGCCCCTATTTGATTGGCATCATGTCCAAAACGCCGATTCAACTGGTCCATTGCGAAGAGGAGGATTTCCACCACGGGCTGCTTCATGTGATCATTCAGGATATTCATTTTCTGGTCACGCATTTTTCACCGCATGATTCCCTGGTGCGCGAAAAAGAAGCGACCCTAATCGCGAGACAGGTTTCCGAGATTGACGCTCCGGTCATGCTCATGGGTGACTTGAACACTCTTTCTTCTTTTGATCACCAACATTACCGAAATATCGGTTTGGCCGAATATTTAAGGACAAAGTCCGGCCGCGGAAGCCACCATCTCCATCACGGCGTTCTCAATTACCGGCCGATGCATATTTTGCTTGCTGCCGGTCTGCATGATATCGGGTTAGATAGCGGGTTCTTGCCCACAATTCCGACTTTGCTTCTGCATCCGCCGACCCATTTCCCCAAATTACGAATCGATTATATGTTGGTGAACGACAAACTGCTGCAACGCTCGCCCAAGTCAACGGTAATTCACGATGAACAGGTGGAGAAATTATCCGACCATTATCCTATTGAGTGTGTTTGGACTGATTAAGGGTCAAGTTCTTGTCGTCCGACACATAAGTTCAAATTGTCGGATGACAGGAACTAGTCCCATTCAAAGCCGCGATGAATGCGGCTTTTTTTGCTTTATGGGACCAAGTTCTTGTCATGGACCGGGGAGTTCAATTTTAGGGTTTGGTTTCTGTTTTGTTACTTGGTTTTTGTCTGTTCAATAGTTAACATAACTTTCGTTATAGGACATAATAATTATGGATTTATTTTATGTTTTCGATAGTTATTATTTATCGATTGTTCATCCGAACGGATATTCCCTTTCTTGGGGCTTAACCGGAACGTCTGTTCTTGCTGTGCTAGCTCAAAAGGTAATCTAAACTGCCTTTAACGACCTCCTTTTAGGTATCGTTAAAATCGACGATGCTTACTTCGGCGCGTCTTGCATAGGAAAAGACGTTCGTGGGACTACAAAATCAAACGCCGTCATCGTACTTTTTAAAGTCCAAAAGAACCGCCCAGCTTACCTGCATGGATCGAGTGCAATTAAGCGGATTCGTTTCCTGAATGAATAAAATAAAATTTGCTAGCACATTGCTTATTGAAGGAAATGTAGGTTCTTATCGAAATTAATAATAGACATTAGAATCGGTAAACGAGTAAAAGAAAAATGAGTACGATTTTGACTGTTATTGCACCTTAGATTCGTCTATATAAGTGAGACACCATTTTGCAGAGGTGAACCATGGTCAACAGTGACTGTGTACTGGTACGTCAAGCGATTAGGGGAAGCACCGAGGCCTTTAGTCATCTGGTTGGGAGATATGCCAATGCCGTTTATGTAGCTGCCTATTCCAGGTTGGGCAATGCTCATGATGCGGAAGACGTCGCTCAAGAAGTCTTCGTGAAAGCATGGTATGGACTCAACAATATTCAAGATCCAAGTAAATTTGGTAGCTGGCTCTTGAGTATTGCACGCAATACTGCAACGGATTTTGCCCGCAAGATGAAGCCTGTTGTAGCGCTTGAAGATGCCGTATTATCAAGCAGTGAATCAAACTTTACGGAAGAAGCATTTTTGCGACGTGAACGACAACAAGCGGTATGGAAGGCACTGGGCGAACTTGACGAAAAGTATCGGATGGTTGTTGCACAGTACTACTTAGGCGGCTATAACGCAAAGGAAATCAGTAGGCTGTACGGCTTAAGTCTTAGCTCGGTTGAAAGTCGAATTCGCAGAGCCAAAACAATGTTAAAGAAGGAGTTGTTCGAATTGGCGGAGCAAACAAAGACGGATCAGAAATTAGGTTCAGCATTTGTAACCAAGGTAATGAGAAGAATCACTGGGCTTGCATGCATTAATCTCCCTGTCCGAGACGTGAATGTCTCTGCGAAATGGTACGTTGAAAATCTTGGTGTCCTATTAAAGCGCGAACCCATGAGATTTGAGCAAGGAGCAAATGCAATCATTCAACTTGGCGAAAATGGTCCGAGTGTGCTGATGCATGAAGAGAAAGAGTTGACTCCCTTGCATTTTACGCGTAACGGAAAGCCAGCGCCGATTTTTGAGTTGCGTACAGATGACGCCGAAGAGTTTTACTCGCAATTGCTAGAAAAAGGGGTAAACGTATCCAATCGCTATGATCAATTGCCTTGTGGCAAATACTTTCATGTTCATGACCCAGACGGCAATGTAATTACCATTGTTGAATAAGAAAAGTATTCAAACAGAGTTGTTAAGAAGGCTGCCGATCGGCAGCCTTTGTTCCGCTAAAATGACTGCCCCTTCACAGCTAAAGGAAGTTCGTCCGATATAAAACTAGGCAGCTGTAGAAGCAGTCCTTTTGGTTAACCTGAACAATGAGTATAGATAGGAACGTGTGTTCCTGTTTCTATTCTAGCAAGCTTCCTCTGTTTTTGCACCCTAAAATTCGTTCTGTCAGCCACCGAATTTGCATTCTTCGGCATTCCGCTCACCGGCATCCTGCTGCATCCCCATAAAAAAACAGACAGCCGGGCGGATGCCCACTCTGTCTGCTCCAATCGCCTCTCTATAGACCCGGCGGGAGCGACCCCTGCTCCATCGCCCGCAGCCGCTCCATTATTCTCCGCTTCCGATACAGCATGCGGCCGGCCTCCGCTACTTCCTCCACACTGCCCTTGTTGAGATAGGCGCCGACCAGCATGCCGGCAACCGGCACGAGCTGGAACAGCTTCTTCCACCCGAAGCTGTCGCGGTACGATTCCATAACCTCTCGCCAGCCCTGCAGCTGGGAGACTACTTGACGGTCTCTCTCCTCGTTCTCGTAATCCGCCAGTTCCTCCAGCACTGCCTTCTTGCCAACAACGTCGGAAGAGACGAACTGCAGACATTTGACCGCGAACACCCTTTCGCTCTTGTCCTTGGGGTCATATCCATAGCAGAGGGCCGTTTCCTGCAGTACCTTGAGCGACAGTCCCAGCATGGCCGGAATGTCGATCGCGAGGGTGAACAAGCCGCCGAAGCCCGTCGTCGCACCCTGCGCCGCTGCCAGCTTGGCCCGGCTCGCGCCCAGCTCCTCGGCTACCTTGTCCATGATCGCGAGGGGAAGGCGCCTGACTTCCGGCAAGGCCGGCTGCTTATCGGTCTTCCCTCCAAAGGAGCGGCCGGTCGCCGGTTCACGAGTGCCGTCCGTCTCGGGAGCTTCTTCCGGCCCGTCCTCCATTGAGGCATCAGAGCCAACGCCTGCGCTTTCATCGCCGGCCTCTGCGGCCAGCTTTGCCAGCACGGATTTTTCCGCGACCAGATAGTCTCCGCCCGTCTGTACGAATTGCCCGATTTCGTTCAGTGCCTGGCCAATCTTCTCCTGAAGCCCTTTGGGCAGCATCCGATCGAGAAGCGCGAACGGGAGACGCCCCAGCTTCTCCCAGAACCACAGGCTCTTTTGTTCCTTCTCCCACTTGCGAATGTCCTTCAGCTGCTCTTCCAGCCATTGTCTCGATTCGTGCTCGTATTGCTTCATCCTCCGGTCTCCTTCCCTAGCGGGTTCGTTGCTGCACTGAGTCTTTCCATAGATACGGATGAACCGGAGGCTGGGTTTCTATTACTCTTTGTCCGATTCCTCCAGAATGACGCGGAGGATCGTCTGGGCGGCGTCGGTCCTCTCGGACGTCTCCATTGCCGCCAGGTATTCGCGCCGATGATCGTTTAGCGTCCGCAGCTTGGCGAGAAACGCCGTCTTGCTGAGCTCCTCCTCCTCGAGCACTTCGCAAAACCCTCGCTTGAGGAACGACTGCGCGTTAATAATCTGATCCCCGCGGCTCTGTTTCCTAGACAGGGGGATGAGCAGCATCGGCTTGCGCAAAGCGAGAAATTCAAAGATCGAGTTCGCCCCCGCCCGTGAAACCACGAGCTCCGTCATCGTCAGCACATCCGGCAGCTCCTCCCGCAAAAAGGGATATTGGCGGTATCCCTCGGCGGCAAGCTCGGGGACCTCCTGGCCTTCCCCGCACAGATGGACGATCTGATAATGGGGCAGCAGCTCCTGAAGGCTGTTGCGGATCACCCGGTTGATAGAAGCGGCTCCCAGGCTGCCCCCCATGATGAGCAGAACCGGCTTGCCCGGCCGAAACCCGCAGAATGCATAGCCTCTGGACGCGACTCCCTGCCGCAGCTCTTCTCTCACGACCGCGCCGGCATAGACGGCCTTCCCGTCCGGCCAATGTTCAGCCGTCTCGGGGAACGTTACACAGATTCGTTTGGCGAAGCGGGACGCGATCCGGTTGGCGAGTCCCGGTGTCACGTCGGACTCATGGATGACGACCGGAATGCTTCTCGCGCGGGCGGCGGCAACGACAGGAACCGAAACGAACCCGCCCTTGGAGAAGACGACGTCGGGCCGGAGCCTGCCAAGCAGTCGATATGCCTGCCAGGTTCCCTGCACAACCTTGAACGGATCCTTCACGTTGTTCCAGTCGAGATAACGGCGCAGCTTGCCCGACGCAATGCCATAATACGGGACATCGGATAGAGGCCGGATCAGTCCCCGTTCGATCCCCTGGTGGGATCCGATGTAGGCGGTCTCCCAGCCTAACTGCTGGAAGAGAGGGATGAGCGCGAGATTGACCGATACGTGACCGGCCGAGCCCCCTCCCGTGAACACGATTTTCTTCATCCGTCAGCCTCCCTGCCGGACGGCCTCCCCGACCGCCGTCAGCATTTTCCCGACGAAGGCCGGGCTTCCCCATAGAATATATCTGCTTTTTTGCTCCGCTTCCAGGTAGAAATATTGAAAGCGCGCCTTGCCCCGATTCGGATCCGGCTCGTTCATCATCTGTACGAGCGCCTGCGAGACGCGCACCGCCTCGTCGGCATCGACGTAGCAGTCCATGATGGAGCAGACCTGATAGGGCCCGCTCATATCCACAATATCTCCTTTCAAGAAAGCCGTTACGTCATCTGCAGCTTCAGCACGCAGTTCTCCAACGCTGGAGCCGAGAAAAACCTCTGCGTCCTCCTGACGGATTCTCCATTCTCCTCCGACTTTGACCGCTTTGAGCCGCTCTTCCCGAATATACCGGCGGATGGTTTTCGGGTGCAGATCAAGCAGTCTAGCCATCTCGTCTACCGTTAACAAATCGCCCATCTTCTTCCCTCCCCGCTTCCTTCTTCCACAATATTCCACAAGGGGCAGTGTGTCAATCCTTATTGTTCCAAATTATTCCCAATGATTCCATATAAGGATGATATTGTCCCGCTATATAGCTTTTTTTCTCATTTCTTTTGGTTGCTACGGCACCAAATCATCCTGCAACTCCGAATCATGTAAGCGAGAGACAGATGCTCCTCGTTTTTTCATAACCTTTCTGTCTTCTCCTCTCATGCAGCCGCCTTCGGGCGGCTATTTTTCTGTATAGCCTTCCCGGCCCGTTGCACGGTGCCGCGCAGGATGGATATGATAACGACAAGACCAAGACCATGGGAGGCAGGCCAATGACCGCTCTTCCTCAATTCCTTACTCATTATTATAAACGAACAGTTGGGCCGTTTCGCCATTTGACGGAGCATTCGACAGAGGAGGCGGAGCTGCTGCTGCAGCGGCTAAGAGATTCGGGTACCGGCTTCGCCGCCAAGCGAAGCCCGAATTATCTGGCTATCCGCCTCGGGCTGGAGGCACGAATGCGGGAACAATTTCAAAGCAAAGGAGGCCTCCCCTCGCGAAGCGCCCCCTACTATCTCGTGCTGGGCGACTGCGACTGGCTGCTGGACTGGTACCCGAACGCCGCCAAGCTCGTCGTGCCGCTAGCGGCCATTCCGCCTATGCAGATCAGCTTCACTTACGGCGATTCCTTCCCGGCGATGCGCGTGCAGGACGGCAAGCCTTACCGCGGCCAGGTCTATACGCTTGCCGAGCTGCCCGGCGTGCTGTCCGCTTACGGTCTCCCTCAAGAGTGGAATGGCCGAAGGGCAGCTTGCTCCCGAACGGTATATCGAGGCGCAGCTCTGGGACGACGCTCCACTCCAGGAGTTCATTGCCCGTCTTTCCATACCGCGCGAAGCTCCCACCGCGCGGTGTTCGGCGTCACATGACGGTGGTCAGCCATGCCGAATAATGCCAGAATGAGAGTCATGTGCTCCTAGTTCCGGATAGGAGAGCTGACCTCACCGGCTGCCTGGCACCCCTTCTCTCCGTTTTTCCCCCTGCTTTCTCCCGGGAGACGACCAAAAGGGAGACCCTCTTCGGGTCTCCCTTTTGGTCTGTTAGTTGCCTGCCAATTCCGTTCTGCCCAACACGTACAAGCGGGTATGGGAGGAGAAGTACAGGTCTCCGGTTTCCGTCATGGTTGCGGCACGAATTCGATCCGGCAGCGACGCGAGCGGCGTCGTATCCCCCGACGAGAGATCAACCGCCAGCAGTTCTTTCCCGCAAAACGCCCCGAGCCTGTCTTCTCCCAGCTTGACCAGCCAGTTGGCGGGCTCCGGCAAGGGAATGCGGCGCAGGAAGCTCATCGTTTCCGGATCAAAGATCCGCAAAGACGCCCCGACGCCGACGGCCACCACGCCGCCGATCGCCGCGAGTGCATAGCCGACGGCTTCCCCCTCCTCGAATGTTTCTGAGAACGTTAGCCCCTCGCCCGGCTTCCAGACGCCGAAGTGGCAGCGGATGGTGCGGAAAGCAAGACCGCTGGCTCCCCCGTTCGTCGTAAAGTATAGATACCGGCTGTCGGCCGCAAGTCCCGCCACCTGTTCGCCGGGAATCGGATCGTACCAGCTCTCCACCTCCAGCGACTCGGGATCGACGCGCGACAATCCGCCCCCATACGTGCCGTACTGCGCCGACCAGCCCGTCCAGACGCCGCCGTCCGGTCCAAGGACGCTTCGGCCCTCCGGCCGGATCAAGGCCGGCGCGACGGATTGAAGGGTTCGCGGATTGAGATTGTTCAGCTGGTCCCACGGCTTGGCGGGATCATAGACGATATGGTCGCCGCCTACATACGAGGATAGAAAAAGCCGGTCTCCTACGAAGACCATCCCATAGACCTCACCGCCGTGATTGCAGACCGAGGATGAATTCCAGACGTCCCCGCTTTCGGGGTCGTACCGGAAGATCGTCTGCCCAAAGCCGCTCGATCCCCACAGCTGGCCGTATCGGTCCGGGGTTAGCGAGAACACTTCCGTAGGCGGAGCTTCCACCGGGATGCGCCGAAGCTCGACATCTATCGGCTCGGCGGCAAGGCTGCCTGGGATACGGGCATCCGCTATGAAATAATCCTGCCCACGGAAGCCCGCCAGCCTGCCGTCGCGAAGGGCCAGCACCGGCACCTTTTGGCCGTTCGCAAGGAGGACCTCCTGCTGCTTCAAGCGGCCTTTCCATATAGCGCCGTCCAACGGTTCGAGCGTCGCCGGGTCAAAAAATAGCAGCTCGTCCTCCAGCGCCGCGCAGACGAACGAATCGCAAACTTCCCGGATAACGGCGCCGGGAGGACCGAATTCCCTCCACGTTTCGTCTTCCAGGGAGTAAGCTTTCAAACCGTTGGTATCAAACCCGTATTGCACGAAGATGAGGCCGCGGGCTTCCCCCCAAACCGGGCGGCTGTACAGATTTTTCTCATTGTCCGACACGCGCCCCAGGTTGACGAGCGTATGCGTGCGGGGATCGTACTGCATGAGCGAGCAACCCGGATAAGTGCCTCCGTACACCTTGTCATCCGATCCCAGCGTCATCTGCCAGAAGTACGATTCGCCCACCGACTCCAGCGGTTCCGCCCAAGTACGGGATTGCAGGTCGAAGACATGGAGGTAGGCTTGGTCGACACAGGTACCGATGACGAGCTTCTCATCGTGCCAGTTGACGATTCCCCATGCGCCGTAGCCGCGCGGGAGGACAAATTGTTCCCCCGCTCCGGTTTCGGTATCGATAAAGATGATCGTTCCCTTGCCTCCAAGAGCAAAGTTCGAGAGGACGAGCTTCTCCCGGTTGTCCCATGGATCGAGGATCACCGTCTTGCCCAGTATGTTGAAGTTGCGGCAAGGCTCGGCAACAAGCGAGTAGCGGGGCTCAGCCAGTTCTTGCATCGGTTGGATTCCTCCTCGGATTAGAACACTCCCTATACCTGTATGGGAGCTGTACGTTTTTTTCTTTACTGTAAACGTTTGCTCCTTGCCAGTCAATCGGGCAAATCCGGGCTATCCAGCCTATCCTATTGAGTGTGTTTGGACTGATTAAGGTAAGCATTAGCAAAACTATTTTCGCAACAATACAAAAACCTTCCGAAGTCAGCCTTCAGAAGGTTTTTCTTTACGTGCTATAAAGGTCCAATGCTTACACGGCGTTGAAGGTGCTTTGTAAAAATTAGGCATTTCCTGAATGACCTCAATTAATTCATTCACAGGTATCGGCTTGGAAAATAAATATCCTTGAGCTTCGTCACAATGATTCTTTGTTATATAATCAAATTGTTCGATTGTCTCAATACCTTCAGCAACAACGTTAGTTTCAAGTGATTTTAATAAAGACACAATGCTTGAAAAAATCTTAGAACTCCTCTCGCTTCCTGTAAGTGTTTCAACAAAAGATTTATCAAGTTTTACTGTATCAATGGAATATTTTTGAATAAAACTTAAGGAGGAGTATCCTGTTCCAAAATCATCTAACGAAACATGAATATTCAAGCGTTTCAATTCTTCTAGAAAGTTCTTCATCATTTCTTCCGAATTATGAAGTACCGATTCCGTTATTTCTAACTCTAATTTATTCGGGTCAAACTTTACGAATTCTAATATTTGTTTAATAGTTGGAATAAATTCTTTGTTCATAATCTGAATAACAGATACATTCACAGACAACTTTATATCTAAGTAATTCGCAATCGGCTTGATTTCTTTACATGCCGTTTGTAATGTCCATTTACCCAGCTCTACTATCAGTCCTGATTCTTCTGCAATAGGAATAAACTCGCTCGGTGAGACTCCCCCCCAAGAAGGATGTTTCCAACGCAATAAAGCCTCCACACATGTGACCCTTTTATTTTTTATATCATATCTAGGCTGATATTCTAGGTAAAACTGATCCTCTGTTATTGCTTTTTGAATATCGCGTACAAGTGTAAACCTTTTTGACGTTTCAATATCATGAGTCTGTGAGTAAACGGAAATCCTTCGTTTCCCCGCCGCTTTGGCATTGTACAAAGCAATGTCTGCACGTTTGAAAAGTTGCACCGGTGTGAGTTCTCCGTCACAAGAACTACATATCCCGATACTTGCCGAAATAAAAAGTATAAACTCATTAACGAACAAGGGTTTAGTTAAATGTTCCAAAAGTTTTTCGGAAATCCGTATGGTCTCTTCGATCGTGTCGGAAGGATCCATGAGCGCAAACTCATCGCCTCCCAGCCTTGAAACAAATATAGATGTCCCATCAGAAAGCTGTTTGAGTAACCTTGAGAATTCCTTCAGTACTTCATCCCCAATGTCATGTCCCAGCGTATCATTAATGGTTTTGAATCCATCCAAATCAATAAGTGCTAAGGTGGATGGCTGTTTTTGGTTAAAAAAACCGGAACTTTTATTTTCAAAATGACGTCTATTCGGCAATCCAGTTAAATAATCATAAAATGCTAGTTCTTCAATTTGTTCAATATAGTTTTTCAATTCGGTAATGTCACGGGCTATTCCATAAACACCGATAATTTCATCATCAACATAAATTGGGATGTTAATAATGTGAGTATGCCTGACTTCGCCAGACTTGTGTATGACTCTTGCCTCATAGGAGCGATGACGCCCGTAGTTTCTAGCTTCATTAAAGTTCATTAAGGTATGTTCAAGGTCGTCAGGATGAATGAGTTGCTCGAAATTAAGATGGATTAACTCTTCGAAACTATAGCCCAAAGTTTCCGTAACTGCCGGATTCATACTATCAAAATGCCCATTTAAATCAAAAGAATATATTAGATTTGTGTTATACTCGAAAAGTGAGCGATATCTTTGTTCGCTAAAATGCAAATTTTCCTGTATTTTTATAGTTTCTGTCACGTCAATAATCGTTCCATAAATCACGACTTCGCTCTCATGACGGCGCGTTTTAGAAAATACCTCAACGTAAATGGTTTGCCCGTTCCGATGATAACATTCGATTACAGATCTGCTACTGCTCTGATCACTCCCATTGTCTTGTTTCTTAGGCTGTTGAAATATTGAAAGATAAGACTCTTTTGGGAACAATTCATGTAACGACACCTTATTTTCATAGAATTCTTTTGCAGAGACGAATCCGAATATGGAAACTAAAGCATCGTTAACGAACGTTAGCTTATCACCTTGAAAGACAAAAATACCAGTACTTAAATCCTCAACTAAGTATTTATAGTCTATCATCGCAACTCCTTATTTCGGCAGACTTTTCCCTACCTTATAATCTATACGCATTGCATTTTACTTAGATTTCAATCTGGCTCATGTAATGCATCTTTCTTACGCTGCAAAGATAGTTGGATATAAACACTTGCGTTTGCTAATTTCATTAGGAATACAAATCCCATATTAGGAGCTTTGCTTCATGTTATATGCATCGAAGGTCTTATTTTCAACTACGTCATAAATGTCCTTGCAATACCTTCCAACACACAATCGACCTGCGTACATTTTTTTTATTTTTATTTGTTTCTTTGCCTTAAGTAACGTATTCACTCCGGTTTGACCGCCAACAACTTTCGCGGAAATGACGCCTTCCGCCTCCAGCTTAGCCCCACGGCAAACTGCAGAATCATGTAGAAAGAGTATATTTCCAGCCGAATATAAATCACTTAAAAGCACTCCATCTTGCTGAATGATGATATCTCCATTGGACTTCAATTCGCTATTATGACATTGGTTGATCATGATTTGCACTTTCTCTTCCTGCATTCGGGCTACCTCTTGGTGCGTATCACGAAGCAATGCAAGGAAACTCTGAAAAAAACTGTACGTAGCCGTTTCAAGCAATTTTGCAGGTTGAAAGATCATCCCGGACATTTCCACCAGCTTTTGATATTCTTCCTTTTTTATATGTTGAATGTTCGAGATAACAGTTAACAACTCCCTAACAGCGGTGGGTATATCCTTTAATTTACTCTCCATCAGTATGAGCACAATTTGTCCGAACCGAATTGTTTGTTGTCTCGATTCCAGGGCTTGTTCAAGCATTCTAGCGGCAGCCAGCAACTTTTCGATATGCTCGCTTAACGTTTTGGAAGAATGGTACAAGCGATTGAACATGACACCAAAATATCCCGAATACAATTTGCTACCTAACACGTTCCCTCTAACATGAATACTACCGGTTGCTGTAATGGTAGCGTTGAAAACACTACCGTAAACATAAACATTGCCAAGTGATTCAACAATCATGCTGTCGGTGACGTTCCCACAAATGATAATATCCCCTGAAAAAACAACATTTCCTGTTTCGATATTCACATCTCCCGAAACGATATACGATGTGGAAATATCGAAAGTTTTAATACCATCGCCTGTGATTCTCGGTCTTCCTACTTTCCTAGCAATAATCTCTCCATCGGGGGTTAGCTCTACACCCGATTTTACGACAACGAAAATATCCTTTGATGGCACTGGCATAATAACATTTCCAAAAACATCGTATCCCGGAATTCCATCAACCATTGGAATCTTTTTTGCAATCATTTCTCCTTTGTTTACTGAAGGAATCTGCAAATGATTCCGAAAATCGACCGAGCCCGCAATTTCGAAAAATTGATTTTCCACCTGTTCCGAGAAATAGACTTCTAACTGTGCATCCTTTCCGGAAACCGCAGCTTTTCCTTTTGCTACCAGAATAGGTTGATATGTCGGTTGTGCCAACTCTTGATGTATAGAAGCTAGATCTAAATTTGACTTGATGGATTTTTGCTCAAGCGTCGCTGCAATATCCCCTAGGTGAACAGTCTCTAACACAGTATTTCTATCCTCTTCAGCTGTTAGGATGATTCGAGATAAAGCTTCTGTATCGACCAGTCGCCATGCGTAACGTTCCTTGGAATAGAGACGAAAATACGCGCTTAACTTATCATCTGTGATTTTTATATCAAACAATGCCTTTTCATCGATTTCCCAATGAATGTGATCTGATGACGAAACCGCAGCTTTAGATTCCACTTTTACACCGTTTATTTTTAGTTTGATAGGAGGAAGGGCGCTAATTACAGGTAATTTTCCACCATCTATTGGGTCGTGGACAATAATTTTATGTTCTTTTACCTGTATCCACCCATCCTGCATCAATGTACTTTCCTGTAAGTTATCTTCTTCTTCTCTCGTCATTTCTGTTATTACCGAATCAACGTCAAGTTCTTCTAGATTGAGCTGCTTGATTAGAAGCGTCAATTCATTCTCGGTAATTTTCTTTGTCATAGGTAACACTCCTCTGACCCAATGCGTAAGAATGGGCGAACTACATTTTAAATGCATTCGATGCGGTTTAGGGGAAGTACGTCAATCTTCGGTTCTTTCATTCAACTGTCCATATTGTAATTAAGCTATTGGATTTCCCTTATTATATAATCCACTATTTGTTTCCGAGATAATTTCATGACGTTTTGTGATCAGAGAGCCTTATAATGAGATCGAATGCCGATGTGATCATCCGCTGCCAGATGCAATGTCCGCCCCCTTTTTAAACAATAAAAAAACATCATCCCGAACGGATGATGTCGGAAATGACACCAAATTCGGCGGCTTGGCGACCATAGAGCAAATACTCCTTAGGCCCATAGCTTTGCGTCCCCTTCTTTCAAAAGGTTTGCCTCTTTCGTTTGAGATCAGCTCTTAATAGTAATTTAGAAGTATACCAAGTGATATACTGGTTATTTTAAGTAAATTATATACCCAGATTGCACAGTTTTCAACGATTTGTTACATAAATTTGAAAATATTGCACGCTTATTCCTGTTCACCGTCTGACATCTTTAACTTAGGGGAACCCCCCTCACGCAGAGCGGCCTAACCCCGCCCCATAGCGTATAGGGCCGCAATCTGTAGGCAACCTGGTCCTGATGGCGTTAAAAAGGCATTGAAGGCACTGGTGGACATGATTCAGCATCTCTCCCCGATCCATCCTGCGTCCTTTAAATACATCCTCCATACTGGCTCATGGCCCTTTCTTCATGCTATACTAAACGGTACGCAAAACCCTTCGTTCCATATCATTTAAAAACAGAACCGGGCAGGGGTTATCCTTGCCCGGTTCCTTGTGTTGCTTGCCTGATGGTCGTCGGCTTGAGTGTGGACAGGCTGAGAAATTAACGAAAGCCCTGCCCGATAAGTCAGTATCAGCGCACTCTCGGGATCTTTTTCTTTCACTTGGTTGAACGCTTCCGGCGTCAGGCGTTCCATCGCCTTCATCGATGCCAGAAACCCACCTCGAACTCCTGGACGCTTCTGCTCCACCACGCCGGCAGCCGTTTTCACGAAACATTGTCAGCTTCCAACCGTATTACCGTAGCTCCGGCTTGCTCATTACTGCCCCTTCGGTCGGATCGACTAGATGCTCCAGTTTTGGAACTGCCGTCCAACTGATACCTTGTACCACTCTATCACGGGTTCCATCCTCTACATAATCCTTGTATCTCTCGTATAAGGATGCGTTGAGCCCCCTCGGAAATAAGCGCACAAGGCGACAACGAATGCAGCCTTTCATTAGCGAGTTCAATGGCTGGTCCGGAAAAAGAATTGCTGAGTTGCCTACTCGATTATTTGGCGAATACCTCTTTGCTTGGACCGCAATTTTCTCCCCCTAACACCTTTCAGGGTGTTTCCATATGAATTGATTGGGAAGATAATATAAAAAAGAGTAACTGCCACAAGGCAATTACTCTCTCTCTCCAATTCTCTTGGTGAATCCACGTTATCGACTGGTTCTCCGGTTAGGCAAGCGCATGCGCCTCGCACCAGCTCCGCAAAAACCTCAGGCTCCGATCAAAGTAGGCGTCGTCCTGCCACTCCCCCCAAATATGGGAGTAGCTTGTGTGCAGTCCCATGAGCCAGATCTCGCGGATCGCTACGAAGGCCGTGATTGCTTCCCAATCCTCCTTCACAAGCTCTCTTACACTCCGATAGCCTTCCAGGAACAATTCCCATTTCTCATTGCGGAATGCATCCTTCTCCCGTCCACGAACTTTCGCCCACAGGAAGACGGATAGGTCGTAAGCTCGGTAGCCGTTTCCCCCGCAATCGAAATCAATATGAATCAACGCCTCATTGTGAAAATGCACGTTGCCCCCATGCAAATCACCGTGGCACACTCCCCAATCCAGCTTCTCCGCCTGATCGCCGATGTGCTGCCGCAGCCGCTCTGCCAATGCTTCTAGATAGGCCATGTCCTCTTCCCGGTGAGACAAGAGGCGTCGGATCGGTCCGATCGGCTCTTTCAGCAAGTGATCCAGATCAATGGCAAACCGGTCATGGCGGACGGGGAACTTGTCCATCGCTTCATGCATCCGGGCCGTTTCTATTCCATACAAACGGCAGCTGGCGTCGTCGTTCGAAGGCTGGCCCGGCGCATATGTGAATAGAACACAGAATCGGATGCCTTCCGGGGAAGCAATCTCCGTAACCGCTTGTCCGTCTCTCTTTCTGACTGCATAAGAGACCGGTATCCCTTCATTGTGCAAATGATCCAAGAGATCGATCTCGAAAGCGACGTCGCCGGGCGTACGCCAATTTACTTTATAGATCCGATAGATGTAGCTCTCTTCCGGGGTCGTGACCCGATAGGTATCATTCAGTCCGTTGCTGAGAAACCGGCATTCGGACACCTGGCCGATGTCATACCTATTCATGAGAAAGGAACGTAAAGACTCTGAAGAAATAACGGAGTGGTTGATCGCAAGCTGGAGCATAAGCCCCTCCTTTATGACGGTATTCCCCCCTGCCCGATAACACGCAAGGAAGAGGTCCCGTTCCTAATATGGGAATTGACCCTATATACATAATCTTCCATTAGCAGGAAAGATTCAATAGAGTTTCGAAAGTTGGCCATGCACATTCCGCTCTACGAATAAAAAAGGCGTCCCCGAGGGACGCCTTGCTTTCTGTACGTTCGACGATCCGAGCAAGCCGATCAGATCAATACCATCGCATTTAAGAGTAGCGCTCCTGTCATGCCAAATCGGATCGCTTACCCTTCTCAGCCCGGTCTGCGGCCGGCAAGGATTCTCATCGAGACGGTCACTTCCGCCGGGGGAGATTGCCGGACCTCCGCCAGCTGCTCGGCCGTTGCCTTCCAAGCAAGCGGCGTCATGGCGAGCAGCTCGCTCCAGGTCTCTTCCCGGACAGGAAACGAATAACGCACCGTTTCCTCATCCGCGAGCTGGAAGTGCTGGCGGAACCAATCAGCCGCCTGGCGGGCTTCTTCCTCCGGCCGGAGAGAATCGCCATACAGCCGGGCTCTCAGCTCCTGGAGGTAATCAGCCTGGGGAACGACTTTCAAAACCAGCCCGTCCGCCTCCAGCAGACGGCGGAACTCGGCATAATTAGACGGGGACAGCAGGCTCAGAATATACCGGAACGAGCCGTCCCGAAACGGGCTGTTCGCCAGATCGCCGACACACCAGACAGTACGACTGGACGACCGGGCCGCCAGCCGGATGCCTTCCTTGGCCAGATCGACTCCCACTCCCAGCAGCTCAAGCCCGGCGCGGCCGGCCAGCCGCTCCTGAAGCCGGACGAGCGGCGAGCCTTCCCCGCATCCGGCGTCCAGCAGACGGGGAGCGGAGCCGCTGCTTTCCTGCGGAGCTTCATTCGCCTGAATCCGTTCGGCCAGTCGGTCGAGCAGCGAGTCGAACAGCCCGTCCTCCATAAGCTTCCGCCTCGAGACGAATAGCGACTTGTCGTAACGTGTGCTCGGCGGATTCCTGAGCAGATTGACGTATCCCGGCTTGGCGACGTCATAGCTGTGTCCTTTGGCGCATCGAAGCGAACTGCCGGTCATCTCCATCGCTTCCCCGCACACGGGGCAAGCGAAGAGAGACGCCTCTTCCGCGAGCAGCCCGGCTTGTTCCTGAATGGTCATCGCGGCCATCTCCTTTTGTGAGCGAATGCACTTTCAACGGTATCAACCGGTTCTCATTCTGCCGGACTATCAGCTGCCTCCAGTAAGCCATCGTCGGCTCCTTGAGAGACCTCATCCTCCGTTTCCCAGTCCGCCAGCTCCAGCACGACCGGACAGTGATCGCTTCCGAGACGGTCGCAATCGATCCGCGCTTCCCGGATGGAAGGGGCAAGCCGCGAGGAGACAAGGAAGTAATCAATCCGCCAGCCGATGTTCCGTTCCCTCACCTTTGGCATATAGGACCACCAGCTGTATACATCCTTGCGTTCCGGGTACAGATGCCGAAACGTATCGGTGAATCCCGCCTCCAGCAGCTGAGACATCTTGTCCCTTTCTTCCTGGGTGAAGCCGGAATTGTTCCGGTTGGCCGCCGCATTCTTCAAGTCAATCTCCTGATGGGCGACATTCAGGTCCCCGCAGACGATAACCGGCTTCCGCGCATCGAGGCCGAGCAGATACGCGCGGAACCGGTCCTCCCATTCCAGCCGGTACGGGAGGCGGGACAAGTCCCGCTTCGCGTTCGGCGTATAGACGGTGACCAGGTAGAAGGAGGGATACTCCAGCGTGATGACACGGCCTTCCGGCTCGCTGTCCTCTTCGAGGCCGTATCGGACGGACAGCGGCTCCCACTTCGCGAACACCGCCGTACCGGAATACCCCTTTTTCTCCGCATAGTTCCAATAGGTCCGATAGTCTCCGCCCAGCTCCAGCTCGAGCTGGCCCTCCTGCAGCTTCGTCTCCTGCAGGCAGAAGAAATCGACGTCCTGCTCTTTAAAATAATCAAGGAATCCCTTGCTTACACAGGCCCGCAGCCCGTTTACATTCCATGATGCCAGCTTCATCTGCTAGAAGTCTCCTTGCTTCGATAAGATCGGTTCCTCTCATTCTAGCATAGAATGCGCCGGACTGCGGCTCACGTTCTGGCCTCGGTCTTCCGCCGCTACTTGGCCGCGGGAGCGGACAGATCCTCAACCTCAGCAAGCAGGCGGGCGCTCAGCCGGTCGGCCGTGGCATAATCCGTGACAGTGCCGTACAGCTCCTTGATTCGGGCATCGATCCGCTGAACCTCGCCAAGCTGCGCCGTCGCCTTCTTCATCGCGTTCGAGTACCGCGCCTTGACCGCCGCCAGGTCTCCGGCATACCTCTCGTCTATGCCGGCCGGCAGCACGCGCTCGTACATATCGAGCACCTCGTCCTCCGCGCGGTCCGGAAAATATTCATGCGGCGCCGTGCTGTCGAAGATCGCGGTACCAAGCTCCGGAAAAATCAGCATGTCGAGGCTGTTTGGATCGAAGCCGCAATGGAAAACCTCCACGTCGATGCCTCTCGCTTCCGCCTCGGCAGCCAGCCGCTTGAGCAGCGTCGACTTGCCGGAGCCCGCGCGTCCCTTGATGAAGATGCGCCGGCCGCAGGACGCCGTCAGGTTCTGGATATGATCGACCGCTCCCCTCGGCGTCGCGGCTCCAAAAAAAACGTGGCGCACCTGAGCCGTTTTCTCGATGCGGGTTTCCCCAAAGAGCGAGAGTGCGGTCTCGCTCGCCACTTCATCTGCCTTGGCAAAGTCCATGCTGCCGATGTAATACTGCTCCCACTCGTCGTGAATGCGCAGCGCCTCCGCAAACAGAGCGTACGCTTCTTCATAGGCGGGCTGGAGGCGCTCCTCAAGCTCGCGCAGCTCCTGCCGCTGCTCCTCTGTCAGCCGGCCCGGTTCGGCCGCCTCGTCGAACCGGAGCTCCGTGCGCTGCACCGCCGAGGATTCGGGCAGGCCGCCGCAAACGGAAGCGTCCGCCACGGCTATCCGCCGGCTAGGGATGTACAGCGCATCCAGATCGTCCGGATAGAGGGGGGAATGAAAGCATTGGATATCCGTTCCCTGCGTGAGCAGATGGTCGGCCAGCCGCCGAAGGGCGGTCGATTTGCCCGTCCCCGGGGGGCCTTGAAGCTCGATCCGCTTCTCCGCGCCTTGAAGGGCGGACGGGTACAGAAAATGGACGCCGCGGGCTGTATGCCCTTTGCCGAAAAACCGGGTTGCTGTTCCTGTCACTCGCAAGCACTCCTTTGGATTCCGTATGCCGCAGTATATGCCGGGACTTCCACCAGGGTGTTCGCCTATGCACATGCCTTCCGGCTGGTCAAGAGGAACGGCCGGAAGCAGGCCGGAGGCTCATCCCCGACGGTCCCGTTCCAGCATCCAGGCATATCCGAACGGGTCGCGGAAGCAGACAAAGGTGGCGAAGGCTTCCTCATGAACCGACAGCTGCCGGGCGCCCGCTGTCTCCAGTAGTAGCCTCAGCTCGGAGACGGGACGCTTCGTCTTGTATACGAACGGCGCGGAACGATGCACGTCGGCGTCCTCCTCCGATACGCCGAGAAGCATGAGGCTGGGGCCATTGTACAGTGTTAGCAGATAAAACTGTTCGGGCTCCTCGACATGAAGATGGAACCCGAGCGTGTTCACATACCACGCAACCGCCTCTGGTAGCGCCTCCTTACCCACACCAATCCTAATATGCTCTAGACGATCCAGCACCGGCAGGACCGTCTCTTCGGCGCGCTCCTTTCGCGGCTCCCGAGCCGGCACCCAGCCGTTTTCCCGGAACAGCGACGAGATCTCCGCCTCCGACAGCGCCCTGCCGTACAAACGCAGGTCATCGATGCTGCCGCGGAAGAAAAAATACGGTTCGTCCGTCGCCTTACGGCCTATATAAAGCGGCTCTTCCGCATTCGGACGCAGCGTTCCGGGCACCTCGTGCACGAACTGGCCGTTCCGGTAGAAGCGGAAGCTTCCTTTCTCATAGCTGACCGCGTAATGGCACCATACGCCCGGCTCTATTGGATCCGCTGCAACCAAATCCGGCTCCGTCAAAAACCGGTGGAAAACGACGCTTCGGTCATAGGTGCTCAGCTGAAACACACGGCGCTTATGATGGCCGTCCTGCGAGACGATAGCCGAGTGCCAGCCCTGTTCGGGCGTCCCCGATTCGTATCGGCACCAGACGGAAAGCGAGAAGCCGTCGTCGCCGAGCAGCGGAGCCGGATCCATCACTAGATATTCGTCCCGGCCGTTGAACGCATAAGCACTGTCCGCTCGTCCGAATCGGTCCGGGCAAAGCCGGGCTCCGACGACGCGGGCCGTATAGCCATTGCCGCTTGTGTCCCTTGCGTCCCCCTCGAACAAGTACTCGGCGAGTAAGCCGTCGCGAAGCATGCTCTCCTCTCGGCGTATGCCGAACAGCTCGTCCATGGTCATGCCGAGCGTGTCGGCGAGAAGCGGGAGCAGCGTCACATCCGGCATGGACTGCCCGTTCTCCCACTTGCTGACCGCCTGGTACGTCACGCCGAGCCGCTCGGCGAGCCGTTCCTGCGTCAGTCCCTTTTGCTTGCGCGAGCGTAGAATCTGCTCCTTCAATCCGCCTGCTTCCATGCCCTACCATCCTCCTCGGATACGATCTATCTGTTATTGTAAGGCACAGGGCGTCAAATGGGCATCGCGCATTCGGGGAAAGGAATCGAATCCTCGCTCAACCATAGGTTGAGCAGTCTTGACGAGCAGTCAGCCTTCCTCGAGACGTTATTCGTTCAAACGCATCAAGGGAAAGCCGACAATCGGGACGACCCTCGGCGGTTCAATCGCTCGACTCAATCGGCGCTTATATCTAGGAAGAAAGGCGTTCCACCTTTTGGAAAACTCTGGTATGCTACGGGCAGATGAACGGTTCTCCTGCCAAAGCATGCGGATTGCTGTTCCCTCTCCACTTGTTTCCGCCGCGTGAAGAGCAGGTGCTTGCCGGAAAGTCTATTCTCGTAGAAAGGGATGGGATTCCCATGAACGATATCGGGTTGTCTCCCGCCTCGCGCGTCCTGCCCGCCGCGCTGCTCCCCGATTGGGATGGAGCTTTGATCACGCCGATCAAAGAAAAGGACCGTGCCGCCGTCTACCTGCTTCATTCGTCGCAGAGAGAGGGAGTGCTGAAGAAAACGCCGAAGGGCCAGCTCGAGGAGGAAGCGGTCCTATCCGCTCACTTGTCTGGTTTCGGCCTCTGCCCGGCCGTGCTCGCCTACTTCACCGAGGGAGCGTTTGACTACCTCCTGCTGGAGCGCGTTCCGGGCGAAGATGCCGCTTCGGACCGCTACTTGGCCGAGCCCGAACGGCTGACCGACGTGTTCGCCGCCAGCCTCGCCCGGTTTCACCTGACGCCCACTGCCGGTATCCCCCGTTCGCGTTCCCTCGCCTCCATGATGCAGCGGGCCGCGGAGAATTACCGGGCTGGCCGTTACGACAAGGGGCTGCTTCGGTATAGCGGCCATACGGATCCGGAAGCGGCCTATTGCGAGCTTCTTTCCCTCTTCCTGACCACCCAGGAGGATCCTGTCGTCATTCACGGCGACTACTGCCTCCCCAATGTTATGCTCCGGGACTTCGAGACGACCGGATTCGTGGACGTCGGCTTCAGCGGGACGGGCGACCGCCATTACGATCTGTTCTGGGGCATTTGGTCGCTCCATTTCAATCTGGGCAGCCTGCGGTGGACGGACCGGTTTCTGGATGCTTACGGCAGAGAGCTGGTCGATCCGGATCGTCTGCGTCTATGCGGACTCTTCTCCGCGTTCAACGGGTACCGGGGGCATGATCTTTACGAGTAGAGAACTCGCTCCCGTGGAACGGCTCGTCCCTCATTTTTTTCCAACACCGCTCCCCTGCCCGCCCCCGTTCTGTCGTATAATGAAACCGATCTTCATTCTTACCTTATCGAAACGGAGGCTATTTCAGTTGAATCCCTTTCTCATCATCGCACATCGAGGGGCATCCAAGTACTGCCCGGAGAATACCATGGCCGCATTCCGCAAGGCACTTGAGCTCGGCGCGAACGCCATCGAAACCGACGTCCACATGACGGAAGACGGACGGCTCGTGCTGCTGCACGACGAATCGCTGAAACGGACGACCGGCTCGCCCCAGCTCGTCAAGGACGTGACGTTCGACGAGCTGAAGCGTCTTGACGCAGGCGGCTGGTTCGATTCCGCGTTTCAGGGCGAGCGCGTCCCTGCTCTCGAAGATCTGTTCGAGCTCGTAGCGGATACGGAGGTACAGATTAACCTGGAGCTCAAAAACGGCGTCGTGCTCTATCCCGGCATCGAGGAAGCCGTCGTAGCGGCGGCTCGCCAATACGGCATGGCCGACCGCGTCCTGATCTCGAGCTTCAATCATTACTCGCTCGCGCTATGCAAGCAGCTCGCCCCTGAAATCCGGACCGGCATTCTCTATACGGAAGGACTGTACCGGCCTTGGGATTATGCGGCGAGCGTCGGGGCGAATGCGCTACATGCCTTCCATATCGCGGTCCTGCCCGAATGGGTGCAGGCAGCGGCGGAGCGGGGGCTTGTCTACTATCCGTACACGGTCAACGAACCCGACCGGATGCGCGTTCTGCTTGACGCCGGCGTCTCCGGTATCATAACGGATTACCCGGACCGTCTGGCGGAAGTGCTCGCCGAGAAGGTGGGGAATCGCGCATGAAGCGGACGTGGCTGCTCGGCTTCGGATTCTTTAGCATTAGCCTGACTTGGGCGCTTTACAATGCCTTTGTTCCGTTCTTTCTCGATCCGTACCTCAAGAGCGCCGCGCTAATCGGCTTCGTCATGACGATCGACAACTATTTCGCTTTGTTCCTGCAGCCATGGATCGGCAACCGAAGCGACCGGACGCTGACCCGGTACGGCCGGCGGATGCCTTATCTCATCATCGGGATGCCGCTCGCCGCGGTATTCGTGACGCTAATCCCACTCCACACAAGCCTGGTAACGCTTCTGCTGTTCATGGTCCTCATGAACCTGGCGATGAGCCTGTACCGCTCCCCGACCATCGCGCTCATGCCGGATCTGACACCCGAGAGCCGGCGGACCAAAGCGAACGGCATCATTAATTTCATGGGAGGCGTCGGCGCCATTCTCGCATTCGGGGTCGGCTCCTCTCTGTACAAGGCCAGTCCATCTCTGCCTTTTCTTGCGGCGGCGGTCGTCACTCTGCTGACGCTGCTGCTCCTGATCCGGACGATCAAGGAACGCCGGGATCCCGTCGTGCCGGTTGCCGCTGACGCTCCCCGCATCAAGCTGCGCGGCGAACTGGACAAAACGACGGTTCTGCTGCTGGCGGCCATCTTCTTCTGGTTTGTCGCTTACCAGGGCATCGAATCGCTGTTCACGCTGTACGGCAAGCATCACCTGGGTCTGGAGGAAAGCGTCTCCGCCTTCTCCCTAACCTTCTTCTCGCTGTTCTTCGTTCTGTTCGCCATCCCGAGCGGCTGGCTCGGCAACCGGTACGGCAAGAAGAAAATGATCCTGATCGGCGTCGCCGGACTGTTTGCCGTGTTTGCCGCCGTTCCGCTCGTAAGCTCCGTCCTCCCTCTTCGGGCGCTGCTAGCCATCGGAGGGATCTTCTGGGCCTGCATTAATATCAATTCGTACCCGTTCGTCGTCTCGACCGGCCGGGAGAGCAGCATCGGCACCCGGACGGGGCTGTATTATCTCGTCTCCTCGCTGGCAGCCATCACCTCGCCGCCTCTGCTCGGCCTGCTGGTCGATACATTCGGCTACGGCACGCTGTTCCTGTGCGCTTCCGGCAGTATGCTGATCGCCCTCGGCTTCCTGCTCGCCGTCCGGCATGACGGCCGGGCCACCGCATCGCCGGCGGAATCGGTTCAGGCCGGCAGCTAGAGCCGTTGGCAAGCGAGGCACGGAAGCGGGCGGACCGTACCGTCGCCGCTACCGTGACAAGCCGCACCCATGCAAAAGGGCCCTGCCGAAATCGGCGGGCCCTTTTGCATGGGTACAGCTTTTTACTTGTCTGTCGAGGCGAACAGCTGTTTATCGAAGAACAGTAAGGCTAGGAACAGCACGATGGCCGCCAGCAGCACACACGCCGGCAGAATGAAGGCCAGCAGCGTGCCCATGTTTTGCATTTTGTAGTAAAGCAGCATGCCGAACGGCATCAAACCTCCACCGATCAAGGCTGTCCATGCCTGCAGCTTGGCTGTCTTGACCATGCTGAGATCTTTGAAGACATAATAGAACAGCCCGTAAGCGAACAACGTCAGCCAGCCGACTACCAGAATATGGGCGTGTGCCGGGATCATCGAATAATCTTTGCGTCCGGCCATGTCGGAGCCGATCAGCGCTCCGATGAGCGAATAGATAGCGGCAATCCTCATTAGCCATTTGCTGTAGGATTTCATCATAATGGAATCAGGCCCCTCTCCTAACGAACTCTACTTCCCCATTCTAGTCTAGAAAAGTGAACGGAAGATAAACAACCCGTGAGCAAAGTATGAACGCGGGGTTCTCTTCCCCTGTTTCAAGCAAGTTCGTTTTGGGTAGATAGGAGCAAATCCATCCGGAGGTGACCCATGTCCGCAAAAGAAAAGCGGTGGAAACGGATCTACCTGTTTCTCATGATCTTCGTCTACGCGATCTACGTGCCCGTCTCGGTCTTTGAATGGCTCGCGATGGAGGAACGGTTCCCGCTGTCCGCGTTTGTCGTCGCTGTCGCACTTCCCGTCATGAGACGCAACCATCTCAAGCAGCTTCAATCGCAGGATACATAACTTCAATGTGAGGTCCGCCTCATTCGGCACATCGCGCCTCGCACTGTAGCTCCTGCCCGGACAGGCAGGAGCTTCTTCGCGTGCGCTTAGAGAAAGTCGAGGAAGGGTTGGAAGCGGCCCGCACCTACCCCCGTCTGGCTTCGGATGGCTCCGGCAAAATTGCTTTCATCCAACAAATCCCGCTCGCAGGCTTGCCGGCATGCTATTATTAACCGAGCAACTCATGACAGGAGGATCTACTATGCAGAGAACACTTGTCTCTTTTGACACGTCCGCCGTCCCTTCCTCCCTGCAGTCATTCCTGCGGGAAGCCGTATTTTATGACAGCAGCTGCTCGGAGGATGCCCGCACGTACCTCGTGAAGGGCAGCACGGACGCTTACCTAAAGATTCAGCAAGCGGGGATGCTTGAAAGAGAAAGTCGGATGACCGAGTTCCTTCACGGCCATCGCCTCGCTCCCCGCGTCCTCGGCTACGCTTCGGACGGTCAATCCGATTATCTGTTGACCGAAGCGGTCCAGGGGGAAGACGGGACCTTCGCGGAGCATTTGGCCGAGCCCGTCCGCTTGGCCCGCACCTTCGGAGAGTCGCTCCGGCGGCTTCACTCTCTCTCACCCGCAGGCTGCCCCTTCCCTAACCGGACCGAGGAGCTGCTTGCCGCAGCATACGCGAAGACTGGACTCGCCTCGTTCCGAGATGGCGAGCCTTGTTCCTCTCATGAAGTGGTGCTGCACGGCGATTATTGCCTGCCTAACATAATTATGCAGAACGGGGCGTTCCAAGCGTTCATTGACCTCGGAAGCGGTGGCGTCGGGGACCGGCATTACGATCTGTATCTCGGCATCTGGACGCTCTCCTACAACCTCAAGACCGACCGCTATCGCGACGAATTCCTCGACGCGTACGGCCGGTTGGACGTCGATCTGGAGCGCCTCACGCTGTTCGAACAAGTAGTCGAGCTGGGCGAACGAGGCTAGTTGCCCGGTAGAACAAGAACAGGAGGGGCAACTGAATGCCCCTCCTGTCAGCCGTTCGCGAGCAGTTCCTTCAACTGGCGGATCTGCTTGCGTTCTCCCGCCACGACTAGCGTCATATGCGGAACGAGCCGGTCGTGCGGACCGGGATTGATGGTCTGCCGGTTCTTCTCGACGAGAGCGAGAATGGTAGCTCCGCTTTTTTGCCGGATTTGAAGCTCCTCGATCGTGCGGTTCGCGGCATGGGAATGCGGCTCCACCCTGCACCACTCGATCACGAGCTCGTCCAGCGACACCTCGATCGTCTCGAGAGCTTTGGGCTTGTAAGTCATCCCTCCGAGAATGCCCGCGATCTGCCTTGCCTCCTCATCTTCCAGCGTAACCTGCGAGATCGGCTCATCCGGGTCGTTCTCGTCAAAATGATAGATCTCCCTCCGCCCGTCGTCGTGAATCACCACGACGAGCTTGTCTCCTGCCCTCGTATCCATTTGATATTTTCTGCCGATCCCCGGAAGATCGGTTTCTCGAATCGTTGCCATAAGGCCATCCCCTCCGTTTCGGTTGCAACCGTTAGTATTCTGCTTTTTCTGGAACCCGGCTCCACTTGAACACCCGGTTCAGTCCGCGGTAGATCAGCTTCGATTCCTTGGCCAGCAGCGGACCGAGTATAGCCAGGATCAAGACATAGAGCGCCGAAAACGGCTTCAGCTGCGGGAGAAGCCCTGCCGCTATACCCAAATTCGCCACGATGATGCTGAATTCCCCCCTGGCCATGACAGTCAGGCCGATATTTAACGAAGCTTTGTGGGAGAGCCCGGCCTTTCGTCCTGCTATCATGCCGGAGACGACGTTTGCAAGGACGGTCAGCACGACTGCGCCCGCCGCTACCCATACGGCATGACCTAGCGTGAGCGGATCGATGCCGAGTCCGAAGCTGAAGAAGAAAACCGCTCCGAAGAAATCCCGAAACGGGACAACCAAATGCTCGATTCTCTTACTGTGCTCCGTCTCGGATAACGCAAGGCCGAACAGCAGCGCTCCGATCGCCTCGGCTACATGGAGCTTCTCCGAGAAGCCCGCGATGAAGAAGAGTGCGGAGAAAACGACGATAATGAAGATTTCGTTCGAGGTAATATTCAGGAGCCGGTTCAGCACAGGCGGCCCCTTGCGAGCGATAACAAAAAAAAGCAGCATGTAGCCGATCGAAATGCCGACCGACAGAAGGATTCCGCCGACCGAGCTGGCTCCCCCGAGCAGCAGGCCGGACATGACGGAGAGGAAGACGGCCAGGAAGATATCGTCGAACAGAATCATGCCGAGAATGAGCTCCGTCTCCGCGTTGCCCGTTCTCCTCAGCTCAACGAGAGTCTTGGCGACGATAGCCGTCGAAGAAACCGACAGCATACCGGCAATAATAAGTGTTTCGTAAATCGGAAAGGAAGCGAGGATTCCGTAGACGAACCCGACGGCGAAATTCATGAGGACGTAGACAGTTCCTCCAAAGACGATGTTCCGTCCGGATTTGATCAGCTTCGAAACGGAAAATTCCAATCCTAGATAGAAGAGCAGGAACAGAACCCCGATTCTGCCGAGAAACCCTATGATCTCCTGGCTCTCAATGAACCGGAAATCAAAAATGCCGATTGCAGGGGCATGGGGACCGACCAACATACCAAGAATAATCAAAAACGGGATGATGGAGATCTTAAGCTTGCCGGCGATCACTGAAGCGATGGCAATGAGAGCCAAGGCGGTTCCGACTTCAAAGATCAAATGATCCATACAAGTTGTATCCCTCCCTCTTTTTCACAAGCATCCCCTTTAGTATACAGGAATATGCATAAGCAACCAACTGAGCGACGTTCGACGAATTTGTGAACGTGGATCCATAAGAGGTCTTTTCGGCCCATTTTTCGCCGTTTTCGTCGATTTTCTCTTTAAGGTTATGTGAGGAAGGGACCTCCTATTCGTATGAACATTCGCTTTTTCTTATAAACAAAGCATATATCAGAAAGGGGATAGAGGGAAGGACGGCCGACTTACCGCTCTCCCCTCTCCCCTCGGCAACGCAAAAAGGCAGTCGCTTAAGTGACTGCCTTTTTGCTTCTATTCAGGAACCGTCTCGCTTGCGAGGCTACGCTCTGCGAAGCCGAAACGTTCCGCCACCCTGTTAGCGACGTTAGCGCTTAGGTGTTAATACTGCTGCGGTGTTAGCGCTCCTGGCGGTAGTGCTTCGCTTTTTGAGCTACCTAGACGGCGCAGCGTCTTCTTGACATTCCCGGTTACATGCCCGTGTTTGCCTTGACCAGCACCTCGTCAAACTTGGCTTGGCTGCTCTTGCCGGAGAGGAGTGTTCCGACAATCGCTCCCAGGAAGCCAAGCGGAATCGAGATGATGCCCGGGTTCGTCAGCGATATGAGCGGCTCCCCAACGAAGATAGCTTTGCCGGCGGGATCCCAGACGCTCGGGCTAATCGCGACGAGCAGGAGCGCGCTGATCAAGCCGGTGAGCATACCGGAGATGGCGCCGCCCGTGTTGAACCGTCTCCAGAAGATCGTGAACAGCAGCACCGGGAGATTCGCGCTCGCCGCCACGGCAAAGGCCAAGGAGACGAGGAAGGCGACGTTCAGCTTCATGGCGAACATCGACAGGAGAATCGAAAGAACCGAGACGCCGACAGACGCCCAGCGGGCGGCGGTCATCTGCTCTTTTTCGGTCGCCTGCCCTTTGCGGATAATGTGGCTGTAGAAGTCATGGGCGAAGGCAGAGGCGGCCGACAGTACGAGCCCGGTGACGACGGCGAGAATCGTCGCGAACGCCACTGCCGAGACGAAGGCGAACAGGAAGTCGCCGCCAAGCGCTTTGGCGAGCAGCGGGGCTGCCATATTCCCGCCCTTGTCGGCCGCTACGATGCTGTCGGTGCCGACGAACGCGGCAGCGCCGAAGCCGAGGAAGACCGTCATGACGTAGAAAATACCGATGATCCAGGTGGCATAGACGACCGAGCTGCGTGCCGTCGGCGCGTCCTTGACCGTGAAGAAGCGGATCAGAATATGGGGCAGGCCCGCGGTGCCGAGCACAAGCGCCAGATTGAGCGACAGAGTGTCAAGCGGCACCTTGTATTTGTTGCCGGGGTTTAGGAACGCTTCCTTCAGCGGTGTCGCCGTCTTCATATACTCGAACATCTCGGTGACGCTGAAGTGGAACTTGGCGAAGACGATCATCGAGATGATGAACGTGCCGGCCATGAGCAAAATCGCCTTGGTGATCTGCACCCAGCTCGTGGCCGTCATGCCGCCGAAGACGACATAGACGGTCATCAGGACACCGACGATAAGGACCGAGGTGTACGCGTCCAGTCCAAGCAGCAGCTTGATGAGCGCACCGGCTCCTACCAGCTGGGCGATCATGTAAAAGGTCGAGATAGTGATGGTGTTCAGCGCCGCGACGCCCCGGATTTTTTTCTGGTCGAACCGGGCGGCGATCATATCGGCCATCGTATACTTCCCGAGGTTGCGGAGCGGCTCCGCCACCAGATACAGGACGACCAGATAAGCGACGAGGAAGCCAATGCTGTAGAAGAACCCGTCGAAGCCGGCGAGGGCAATCGTGCCGGCGATTCCGAGGAAGGAGGCGGCGGACATATAGTCGCCGGCGATCGCCATCCCGTTCTGCCAGCCGGTGAGGCCTCCTCCCGCCGTGTAGAATTCGCTCGCGTTATTCGTTTTTTTGGATGCGTAAAAGGTAATGATGAGCGTCAGTCCGACAATGGCGATAAAGAGGATAAAGGCGGTCGTATTCATCTTACACTCCTCCCCGCTTCTGCTTTCATCCGTTCAATCTCCTCATCGAACCGGGCCGACTTACGCGAATAAATCACGCAGAGCGCCCACGTCATGATGAACTGTGCGAAGGCGAACACCCACGCCCACGAGATGGGACCGAATGCTGGTTTGTTCAGCACGGTCGTGTAAGAGGTGAGCAAGGGCAGCGCAAAATAGAAGACGAGGAAGAAGATGGACATCGGAAGCAAGAATCGCTTCTTTGCCTGCATGAATCGTTTGAAGCTGTCCGATTGCGCTATGCGGGAGTAATCCGGTTTGGTCTCCAAGGCCTATCCCTCCATCAGGAAACAATCTGATCGCGCCTGTAATGAAAGCGCTTCACAAAATTATTATAACCGGATGCCGCCCTATGTGAAGCAGGCTGACGCGAACTGTCGGAATCGCAGCTTGAACCGTAGGAGAGGCGGCTTGATTGGTTGGTATGTCATGGCCTTCTACGGCTTGGCCGTGGAAGCAAAGCTGCGGCGGTCAGGTTAACGACGCGCCGCCACGGCTAATAGATAACAGCTTAACAGTTACACGGAATGCAGATGGGAGCGGCGCTTTGAAACACGCGAAAGAGTGGGCGTTGGTTAGCCCCCTTTTAGCAGCCGGATGAGCTCCTTGCCCGCATCCCGGGAGACCGGCACCTGCGTCTCGTTGCCTCTGAGCAGCAGCGTATACGCGCCGTTCAGCCAGGGGACGAGCTCGCGGACATAATCGAGATTGACGAGATAGCTGCGGTGCACGCGGAAGAAAGGCTGTTCCCGCAGCTTGTCTTCGAGCTCCTGCAGCGTGAGCCGGACGGTATAGTCCCCTTCCACCGTTACGAGGCGGAGGGCCTTTTCCTCCTTCTCGGCATAGAGAAGATTCTTCGTCTCCAGCACGACCATCCGCTCTCCGTCCTCGACCAGCAGTCTGCCGGCCGCGACCGACCCGGAGACAGCGGCTCCCAACGTGCGAGCAGTCCCGTCAGCCCCGTCCCCTCTGCGCGTACCGACCGCCTCCCTGAGCCTCTGCAGCGATTCCTTGAGCCTCTGCGGGCTGTACGGCTTGAGCAGGTAATCCAACGCCCGGAGACCGAAAGCTTCGACCGCATATTCCTCATGCGCCGTCGTGAACAGCAGGAAAGGCTTCTGATCCCTTCCTTGCAGCATGCGGGCAGCCTGGATGCCCTCCAGCTCCGGCATCTGGATATCGAGGAAGACGGCATCCGGTGCGGTTTCCTCTACCAGCTCCAACAGCTCTCTCCCGTTAACGGCCGTCCCTACCAGCTCGACATCCGTCTCCCGCTCTAGCAGATAGACCAGCTCTTCCCGGGCCAGTCTCTCGTCCTCCGCCACGGCTACCTTGATCTTCTTCACGCCTTCACCTCCGATGAATGCAGCGGGACCGCGAAACGGATGCGTGTCCCCCCTCCCGGTCTCTCGCCGATGTCGAGCCCCGCTCCGGGACCGAACAGCGCCAGGAGTCGCTGGTTTACGTTGTAGACGCCAATCCCGGTTCCTTTCCCTTCCTGTACGGGCTTGTCCCCCAAACCGGCCCGTACCGCTTCCGGAATGCCCGTTCCGTTGTCTTCAATGGTGGCCTTCAGCATACCCTCCGCTTCCGTCACGTAGATGGCAATGAACCCGCCGTCCTGCTTGTCCTTGAGGCCGTGCTGGATGCAGTTCTCCACCAATGGCTGGAACGTCGCTGGGGGCAGCCTGGCTCCCGCCAAGCCCTCTTCCGCCATGAGGGAGACGGTGAACCGGTCTGCGAACCGGATTTGCATGATGTCGAGATACGCCTTCAGATGATCCAGCTCCTGCCGCAGCGTCACCAGCTTGGCGTTCGTAAGCTGCAGGCTGAGGCGCATGAAGGTAGCGAGCTGTACGGTTGCATGGCGGGCCAGATCGGGATCGGTCCGTATGAGGGTAACAATGGAATTCAGCGTATTGAACAAAAAGTGCGGGTTGATCTGCGCCTGCAGCATCCGCAGCTCGCTCTCCTTCATATGCCGGGCAAGCTGTTCGCTCAGCGACGCCTCCAGCTGATACGAGATCAGCTTGCCAAGCCCTTCCGCCAGCACGATCTCGATGCGGCGAAGACGCTCCGGACTGCGAAAATAGAGATGAATCAGTCCCGCGACGCGGCCCCCCTGTTGAAACGGAACGACGATCACCGCACCTAGCTTCGCGTAGCGGGGATCGAGCTTCGCCGGCTGCCTAGCGATCTGCATCCGGCCGCTCTCAAGCGCCAGCAGAGAGAGCTGCGACGCGATCGGCTCTCCCGGTTCATGCGCGGAGCTGCCTGTCCCGACATAAGCCAGCACCCGCTCCGTGTCAGTGATTGCAACGGCGGCCGCCTTCAGCTCCCGTTTCAGCAGCTGGGCGGTCGCTTCCGCCGTCGCGAACGACAGCCCTTGCTTCAGGTGAGGCAGTGCCAGCTCGGCGATATGAAGCGCCCGCTCGGTTTCCGTGGCGGCCGCGGCTTCCTTTTCCCGCAGCGCAGTCAACAGCATCATCATGAAGATGCTGACGGAAGCGCTCGTCGTCAGCACCATCGGGATGCCGACCGTATCCACGAAGGCGATGATCCAAGGCGTCGGCCCGCAGACGATGAGCACGATACTGTAATGCAGAATGACGGCGAAAAATCCGATGTAGAACGCGATCGTGGGAGACAGCACCTTGGGCTGTTGAACTTGTTTGGTGATCCAGCCGCTGAGCCAGCCGACGAGAACGACGGTTAGCGCATCCGCAATTCCGGTCGCCCCGCCCAACGCTAGCAGATGCGCACCGGACAGCAATCCCGCGAGCATCCCGACTCGCTGCCCGCCGAGCAGACCGCCCATGATGACCCCGACGAGCGAGGAGCCGGCGATCGCCTCGTCCGGGCGCAGATGCGGAATCCAAAACGAGGTCATCAGGCTTAGATCCTGCTCGATCCGCACTCCCGCGTAGGTGCCCATCACGCTGAACAGCCCGAACAACAGCGAGAACGGGATCCAGTGCTTGCCGTCCGGCTCCCGGTCGATCAGCTTGCGGAACAGCGGAATGCGCGTCAGGAGAAAGAACACGAGCAGCAGCAGGGCGTTGCGTTCGAGCAAAACGAGCGTTAGTTCCTTCAAGTCGGAGCGCACATCCTTCCGGGTCGATGCCCTTATTCTACTCGACGCCCGTCCATAGCCGCAATGAGCGTTCTCCTCCCCGTCCCCCCTGCTCCAAAAAGCCCGGAACCGCCGAATGGCGATTCCGGGCTTACTTGTTGGATTCCTCCCTGCAGTCCAGCTGAACGTTCCGGCGAAGCCCGTCCGGCGGGGAGTAAGCCCCTCCGGCAGCCGCCCTGCCGGCATTGAATAGTCCGGCAAGCGGCCCGCTCTATGTATGCTTATGCGGGTTCCGTGCCGCCCTAAGGCCGTCCGGCAGCCATCTGTTCGGGAATTCCCTGCTGGATAGCTATTCCTTCGGCTTCAGCACATCGTGGTCGACATACCGCTCGCCGTTCATCTCGCTGATGACATTGATGGCGACCTTCGCCCCGTCTCCCGCCGTAACGATTGTGTGCATGCTGACACCTGCGCACGTCCCGGCGGCCCAGATGCCTTCCACGGACGTTTTGCCGTTCGCATCGGTCTCGAGGATGGTCTTCACGCGCGGCTCGGTACCCGGCTTGGTCTGAACGCCGACGGTCTCGGCCAAATCGGTCAGCATGCCGGTGGCGAGAATCACATGCTTGGCTTCATAGGTGCCGCTGTCGGTCTCCAGCTTAAAGCCTTCGTCCGTTTTGGCAATGTTCGTCACCTTCCCGCTTACGAACTCTGCGCCGAATTTGGACGCCTGCTTCTTCCCAGTCTCCACCAGATCCGGACCGCTGATTTCCAGCACTCCGTAATGGTTCTCGAGCCAGGCTCTCTTGGTCACTCCTTGGTCGCTGTCGAACACGAGCGTCTTCTTGCCCGCTTTGGCGGCGAAGACCGCTGCACTGCCTCCCGCCGGACCGGCACCTACAATCGCGATGTCATACATGGCTTTCCTCTCCTTCACTTGGGAATGGTCGGCTTCGCTAATGCGAATGCGTTCCCTCTCATTATGCCTGACCCGCCCAGCTTCCGGCAACAGGGACGAGCTCCCCCTCCGCCTCGCGTGTGAACCGGTGAATGAACTGGCTGACGAAGGCGGTCTTCTCGTCGAAATGACGGAGGGACAGCTCATAGTTCAGAAGCCCTCTCCACCTCCGGACTTCCGCCTCATAGCTTTCACTGTTCCAGAAAGCCGCTGCTTCCTGCATCGTTTCGCCATGCGTCGCGCTGTACTGCACCTTCAGCCACACTTCCGCGCTCCCAAAATGATCGAGAACGTCCGCATCCTGCACCAGCTTGATGAAGTAAGGGATGCCGTTGTCCCCCGGCTTTCGCTTGTTATGCCCGCGGACGATCGCCACGATGTCCGCCAGCTCTGAGCTTGAGACCTCGTGCTTCAGCATGTCGCCGACGAGGAGGGCGCCCCTCTCATTGTGGGGCTCGATTCCTTTGGCCACATCATGGAACAGCGCTCCCGCGAAGATGACGTCGTCCTTGTCCGCCATATCCGGGAACAACGATTCCCGAAGCGTTAGGGCGAGCTTGGCCGTTCGTCCGCAGTGGTAGTAGATGAAGCCCCGTTCCCGGTCGATATGTGCTTTGCGTTTGCCCATGGCGTGATAGGCCATTTCCTTCAGCTTGTCTCGATTCATCGGCTCCCTGCCTCCTAGTGGTTGGCTTCCAAACGCCCTCCATCATAGACTCGTGACCTTATGCCGACAAGGGAAACAACCGCTATAACCAAACAAACCCCGCACACATGGTGCGGGTTCGTTCTAATACGCTTGGGACAGGAGTTGCCGCATGGTCGGCGGTTCGATCCTCCGGCCCCTATTCGGCGTCCTTGTTTAAGGAAACGAGCAGCTCGTCGACTTCGGTTGCAACCTTGCGGCCCATCCCGCGGTTGATCAGCCCGATGCCGATGAACAGCACCGCCGAGACGAGCACCGGTGAGGAAACAAGCGTCACGGTGCTGGCGTCGGTCAGGATGTATTTGACGAAGCCGAAGGTCAGCAGGCCGCCGACCCAGCTCACGATGGCCGCCGTCGAGTTGCTGTTCCGGAAGGCTGGCAAGAGGCCAAGCAGCATCGGGATCGAGATCGGGCCGACCAGTCCCCCGAACCAGACGATGAGCAGGTTCAAGATGCCGCCGAAGCTCTTTTGGTAGATCGCCACTAGCAGCGTCAGAACGGTGAACACGACCGTCGTCGTACGGGCGGCGCGCAGCGAAGCTTTCCCGGCGAAATCCCGGAATTTGGCCGATAGCACCGGAAGAATGTCTCGGGTCACTACCGCGGTGATCGCGTTGGCGTCAGACGTCGTCATCGCCATCGTGTGGGCGAACATGGAGGCCAGCACGAGTCCGATGAGACCCGGCGGCAGCAGCTCGCTCGCCATGATGGAGTACGACTGCGTAGGGTCCTGCAGATTCGGGTACAGCAGCGGAGCCGCCCACATCGGGAAGAAGAGAATCAGCGGCCAAACCAGGAAGAGCACACCGGAGAGGATCGCCGCCTTGCGGGCATCCTTGCCGTTTGGCGAAGCAATATAGCGCTGCGCCAGGTTCCATGTTCCGCCGTTGTAGCTCAGGAAGTCGATGAGTAGATAGGCGAGCACAAAGCCGAGCGTGTAGGGTCCGACGAGCGGCTCGCTGTGGCTCGGCGGCAGCTGGTCCCAGATGCCGGTAATGGCGCCCGCGCCGCCTAATTTGGCGAGCACGATGAAGAACATGACAAGCCCCGCCACCAGCTGGACAACGAACTGGGCGAAGTCCGTGAGCGCATCCGCCCACAGACCGCCGACAGTAATGTAGAACAGCGAGATCAGACCGGAGACCAAGATGCCCGTCGTCAGCGATACGCCGGCAAAGACATTGAGAATGACCGCGATGGACGCCCATTTGGCGCCGACGTCGAACAGCTTGAGCAGCACGCCGCTCCACGCCAGCAGCTGCTGGGTCGGCGTGTTGTAGCGGGTTTTGAGATATTCCAGCGGCGATTCGATATTCAGCCTCTGGCGCAGCCGCGCCCAGCGAGGAGCGATCCAGAGCGCTCCCAGAAAGACGGCGATCGAGACCGGGACGGCCCACCAAACGTACAGCGTGAACCCGTATGTATAGGCGACACCGGCATAAGCGACGAACACCGCCGCACTGTAGCCCGACATGTGGTGGGAAATGCCCGACAGCCACCACGGCATGCGGCCGCCTGCGGCGAAGAAATCCTTGGTCCCATCGATTTGGCGAAACGACCAGACCCCAATGCCTACCATCAGGAGCAGGTACAATCCCATGACAATCCAATCCGCTGTTTGCATGTTGATTCCCCCTCGTCCTATAGTTTTCGGTAGCGCTTTCAAGCGCCCTACCTCATATTAACAACAGGACAAGGGAATGAAGCAAGCATTATTTCCTTCCGTTTTTCCCCAGGCGGTTTAGTTCTCTTCTTTGTCGAAGTAAATATGGCGCGCCTTCAGTTCGGTGCCCAGCTCCAAAATGCCGCAAGAATAACGGGGCTGACGGCGCTTGTCCGTCGGAGAGCCAGGATTGAACAACAGGATGCCCTCTTCTGTCCGGTTCATCGGAATGTGTGAATGCCCGAACACGATGGCATCGGGCTGTTCGTCCCGGAATGCTTCCTGTGCTCGACCTTCCGTCGTCCTGGCCCGTCCTTCGTGGCCATGCACGAGACCGATGCGGAACCCGCCCAGCTCGAGCAGCTTCTTGGCCCCGAAGCGATCGTACAGCTCCCAGCCGTCCGTATTGCCCGTTACCCCCTCGACCGGGGCGATCGCCGCCAGCTCGTCATAGACGTCCAGCGTCTGCCAATCGCCGGCGTGCAGGATGAGATCTACTCCCTCAAACGCCTCATAGACGGGTCGGGGGAGTGTCCTTCCGTACCGAGGCATGTGGGTGTCCGACAGAACGCCGATTTTCATGACTGCTCCACCTCTCTTCCTCTTCCTCTCCATTCGTTCAGCTGCGCAAAAATCGCTGTCATCTCCTCGAAGCTCATGCGCACAAGCCCGCTCGTAGACGGAGCGACGAACTCCAGCACGTCCGGTGTCAACGGCTCGCGCTGCCGGCCCCATGGCAGCTTGCTCCGCCCGCTGTACTGCTGGTAGACGCCTTTGCCGACGAAGCAGGCGATGCGGGGCCGATAAATCTCGAGCTTTTCTTTCAGGAGGACTCGCCCAGTCTGATAGTCTTCCTTGGTCAGCTCCTCCGCCGTCCGGGTAGGCCGGACGACGATGTTCGTGAAGCCGTACCCGAGCTCCAGCAGGGAGGCGTCCTCCTCCGGTGCATACAGCCGGGGGGTCAAACCGGCGGCATACAGGACGCGGTAAAACCGGTTGTGCGGGTTCGCGTAATGGTGGCCGACCTCTCCCGAGCGGAGGCTCGGGTTGTAGCCGATAAACAGGATCTCCAATCCTTGCTTCAGATGGTCGTCGATAGGTCCCATCTCAGCTGCCCTCCTTTTCGTTTGCCTCTGCCGACTGGCTTGCCGAAGAGCTGGGTGACTGCTTGGCTTCCCGGAACACGACATGCTCCAGCAGGATAGCGAGAACAACGCCGACAATCAGCCCATTGCCGAGGATATAGGTGGCGAGCGAAGGCAGCTCGGCCCAAACCTCGCTCGGCAGGAACATCAGGCCGCCTCCCGTTAGGAGAGTAAAGCCTATGATGAACAACTCGCGCTGGGTCAACGCCAGCCGCTTGATATCCTTCAGCCCAAAGCCGAGGAGCTGGCCGAACACAGTGAAGAGAACCGCATAGCCGACTGGCTGCGGAATGGTGCTCAGCAGCTGGCCGACAGCCGGGAATAAGCCGAGCACCATCATTTCTGCCGATGCCAGAAGAAAGGGCAGCCGCGAGGCGATGCCGGTCAGGGAAACCAGGCTGGCGGCTGCGGTCAACGGAACGGCCGGTGCCGTACCGAACAGTCCCGCGGCAAGCGTACCTGCTCCCGTCATGACGGAGCCTCTCGAATAGAGCTTGCCGGGCGCCGGCTCCTCCGCCGCTTCGGCGAATACCTGGACGCTCGCGATCAGATTGGACAGCAGGATGACCGACGTCAGGACGCAGGTGACGACGACGCCCGTATTCCAGACGGGGGGTCCGAACGGCAGCAGCTGCGGCAGCTCAAAGGCGGGAGCGGCCGCCTCGGGCATATGCAGCATCCCCAGCACAGCGTAGACGCCCCAGCCTGCCGCCAGGCCGATGAGGACGGCCATGCTTTTGATAAGTCCCCGGCCCTTGACCATTAAGCCGACCGTAAGGCCGATAAGCAGAAGAGACAGCAACGCAATTTTGGGGACAACGACGGTGCTGCCTTCGAAGCCGATCCCCAGCACGCCAGACAGAATCGATTTGGACATCTGGATCGCCAGCAGAATCAAGAAGGCTCCGGTCACGATCGGCGTGAACAGGAACTTGATGTGCGGTAGCAGTCGGAACACGCCCAGCAGCAAAAACACCAGGGCGCCGACGCCAAGCCCCATCTCCAGCTCTCTAAGCAGCAGCAGGGCGTCCCCGCCCGCCCGCAAATGCATATCGAGCAGGACGACGATGACGCCCCACCACATGCCTGCCGGTCCCTCGATGATCGGAAACCGGTGCCCGAACAGCACTTGTAAGAGGCCGATTGCCCCGCATAGGAGAAGAGTTCGGCTCATGTAGAGTGCCGTATCCACTTCTCCCAGTCCAAGCGCGTGCCCCAGCACGATCGGTACGGTGATGACGTTCGCCATCATGAAGATAAACCATTGCAGGGAAGAGAACCAGAGAACCGTGCCTCTCGGATGCTCGTTCAATTTGTATTGCATGGCGCTCATAACAATTGTCACTCGCTTCCCGCTAAAGGAACGGCTCTGCCATCCGGGCGCAGACCGGCCAACAGGACAGCTTCCTTCGGGCGGCAGAGGTTCTCTTTATCATTTATTTAGATCATTAATAATTAACACCATATATAGTAATGGTGGTTGATTAAAAGGCGGATTTCCGCGCTTCTGCGGTTCGCAGCAAGGGGTCCTCCGTGATGGAGGACATGTCTGCGTTATTCGGCCGATTCCGTTTGCTCCTGCGGTCTCTCCGGTTGGTTCCTCGTGGGCTCCTCTTTCACGCCGCTGGCCTCCATTGCAGCCTCCAGCCGACGCAGCAGTGCCGTCATTTCCTGCTTGAACCGTTCCATCTTCTCCAGCTTGGTCCCAATCAGCGCCAACTGCTCCTCCAGCTCATGCTTCATGGCGAACCACTCCTGCGCTTCGGCCTCCCGTTCCGACGAGGCCTCTCCCGCGGTCTCGTTCTCAAAGCGAAGTACGCTCTCCCGCGTCGCAAGATATTGCTGCAGCTCTTGGAGAGAATAGCCGAGCACGTTGCGGGCATCTAGGATCCGCTGCAGCTTCTCGACATCTTCCTCCGTATACAGACGGATCCCTCCTTCGCTGCGCTGCGGCGGCTGGATCAAGTTAATCTCTTCATAGAACCGAATCGTCCGCTTCGTCAGGCCGGTTCGTTTCGCGACTTCCTCTATTTTTAGTCGTGCCATGCCGCTCCCCCTTTTCCTTTTCCCATTATGGCAAACCTCATCGGTCACTTCAACTTGCGGCCGGCTCGCATAAAAAAGAATCCCGCCGCCCAGCACAACCGGGCAGGACGGGATTCCCGAGAGAACCGCTTCCGTCTGACATCTATTCCAGCTCGATTTTCTCGGATACCGTGTCTCTCACGATGCCCATTACGAGCTGCAGCAGGTAGTTAATATCCGATTGCGACTGTTGGAATTCGCTGACGATCGGAACGCTGTCCAGTTCGTTTTGCAGCGCTTCGATCTCCGCTTCGATCTTTTTCACCATCTCGGGATTGTCGAACGATTCGAAGGCGACTGCTTCCTTCTGCTTTTTCTTAATCTGCTTGATCAGGTTCTGCACATGCTCGCTGCTTTTGATTTGAAGCTCCGCCCGCTTGTAGAATTGCACTTCCTCCGAAGTGGTGAGCAATTGGGCAAGCTCCTCCGCTTTCTTGAGAATATCTTCCCTGACCAGCAGGTCCTTGGTGTTGTAGTGCTCCATTGTCGAGCACGGCGACCCATGAGGATGGTCATGCCCATGATGGTCGTGCGCGTGTTCCTGCGTTCCTTGCCCCTGGTTCCGATCGATCTCTTGGCTCATCTTCTCTTCAACCTCTCTATCGTTGTCATCCCTCACGGGAATCTATCTACTTGCTGCTTGCCGGATTCGGCTATATCGCCTGCTTTGCGCCTTCCGGCTGCTCGACCAGCTCGCCTTTTACAAGCCATGTCTGTGTTTCGGTAATCTTCACATCCACGATCCGGCCGATCAGCTCGCGCGAACCGCGGAAGTGGACGAGCTTGTTGGTTCGCGTTCGGGCGGACAGCACGTCGGGGTTGTTCTTGCTTTCTCCCTCGACGAGCACGTCCACGACCTGGCCTTGCATCCGCTCGTTGCTTTGCCGGCTCAGCTCCGCCATGACATCGTTCAGCCTTCTCAGCCGGTCGCGCTTGACCTCGGCCGGTACGTTGTCCTCCATCGAGGCGGCAGGCGTGCCTTCTCTTGGAGAATAGATAAACGTGAAAGCGGAGTCGAATTGCACCTCACGGACTAGCGAGAGCGTCTCCTCGAACTGCTCCTCGGTCTCTCCAGGGAATCCGACGATAATGTCCGTCGTCAGGATGGCGTCCGGGATTGCCCGCTTGATTTTGCCGACAAGCTCCAGGTACCGCTCCCGCGTATATTTCCGGCTCATCCGCTTCAGTACTTCGGTGCTGCCCGACTGGACGGGCAGGTGGATATGCTCCATCAGATTGCCCTTCCGGCTCAGCACCTCGATCAGCCGATCGTCAAAATCACGCGGATGCGACGTGGTGAACCGGATGCGCGGAACATCGATCTTGCTGATATCGTCCATCAGATCGCCGAACGTGTAGTCCAGATCCTCAAAGTCCTTGCCGTACGCATTGACGTTCTGTCCGAGCAGCGTAATCTCCTGGAAGCCGCGTCTGGCCAGATCGCGGACCTCCGCGAGCACGTCCTGCGGCCTCCGGCTGCGCTCCTTGCCACGCGTATAGGGCACGATGCAGTACGTACAGAACTTGTCGCAGCCGTACATAATGTTGACCCATGCCCGCATTCCTTCCCGCTTCTTCGGCAGATTCTCGATGATGTCGCCTTCCTTGGACCATACCTCGACGACCATCTCCTTGCTGAAGAACGCCTCCTGCAAGAGCTGAGGCAGGCGGTGGATGTTGTGCGTGCCGAAGATCAGATCCACGAAGGGATGCTTCTGGGAGATGCGCTGGACGACCGATTCCTCCTGCGACATGCAGCCGCATACGCCGAGAACGAGAGAAGGACGCTCCGCCTTCAACGCCTTCAGATGCCCGAGCTCTCCGAATACCTTGTCCTCGGCATTCTCCCGGATGGCACACGTATTGAGCAGGATAACGTCCGCCTGCTGCTTGTCTTCCGTCGCCCGGTAGCCCATCATCTCAAGCATGCCCTTCATCGTTTCCGTATCATGCTCGTTCATCTGGCAGCCGTACGTCCGGATCATATAGAATTTCCCCTCGCCCAATCCGCGCATCTCCGGGGGAATCTCGAATTCATAATGGACTTGTATCTCTTCCTTGCCGCGTTTCTTCGCATCGGCCAGAGAAGGGGGCTGGAAGTATTGCGAGTAATCCTTCTCGGCTTTGCCGTTCATCTTTGCCATTAAGAAACCCTCACCTCTTCAAATCTCATAGCCTACATTATAGCACTTGGAGCGGATAGAACACAAAAGGTTTTCCCACCGCTCTCCCGCTTCCACGCCGTACTAGCCGGCCTGCAGCCCGCAAGCGAGCGAACCAGATCTTGGGCGGGGGATAAGCCCCTGGTCCGCCAAAACAAAAAGGAGCTTGCGGATCACTTCCGCAAGCTCCCTACGCGCAAGGGGCGTTTACTTGAACTCGGTCAGCAGCTTGTCGAACTGCTCGCTTGTAATCTTGATGTCTTGAAGAGCAATCGGCTCTTCCTTGAACCCGGTCACGAGATTTTCGTAGCTCGTTCTCGTCTTGTCCTGGTAGATGAGACCGGTCAGCATCCCATTCGTTTCCATCAGCTTGGACATCGCCAATGCCCGGTTGGACGGATCGTAGCCTTCCATTTCCTCCAGATTGACGATATTCTCCTTGAACCAGTCGTACGTATTCACCTTGTTGAAGGTGACGCACGGGCTGAAGACGTTGATGAGCGAGAAGCCGTCATGCTTGATGCCCTCTTCAATAAGCGTCGTCAACTGCTTCAGGTTGCTGGAGAACGATTGGGCCACGAAGGTGGCGCCGGCGGCAAGTGCAAGCTCCAGAGGAGCGACAGCCGTCTCGATCGAGCCGTGAGGAGCGTTTTTCGTCTTGAAGCCCTCCGCGCTTCGCGGGGACGGCTGGCCTTTGGTCAGCCCGTAGATCTGGTTGTCCATGACGATATACGTCACGTTGATGTTGCGGCGGATGGCATGGACCGTATGCCCCATCCCGATGGCGAAGCCGTCACCGTCGCCGCCTGCCGCGATGACGGTCAGGTCCCGGTTGGCCATCTTGAGCCCTTGGGCGATCGGGAGCGAACGGCCATGCACGCCATGGAAGCCGTACGCGTTAATATAGCCGGAAATCCGTCCGGAGCAGCCGATCCCGGATACGATGGCCAGCTGCTCGGGCTCTAGGCCTACGTTCGCTGCCGCCCGCTGGATGGCCGCCTGGATGGAGAAGTCCCCGCATCCCGGGCACCAGTTAGGCTTAACGTTATTCCGGAAGTCTTTTAATGTTGCCATGCGATCAGCCCCTTGCATTCTTTATGGATTTCCGAAGGTAAGAACGGGTTTCCGTTGTATTTGAGTACGCTGTGGAGCTTGTCGCTGCCTCCGGCATGAAGCTTGATGAGCGAGGCTAGCTGGGCGGTGGCGTTGTTCTCCACCACGACGATTTTCTTGGCCTTGTCGATGTAAGGCTTGAGCTGCTCGCCCGGGAACGGATGGAGCAGACGAATGGTCAAGTGGTTCGTCTTGATCCCGTCCTTCGCGAGCCGGCCGCGGGCCTCGTCGATCGTCCCCCCGGTGGAACCCATTCCGATAATGAGAAGATCCGGCTCCTCGTGCGGCGCATCCGCATGGAACGGAGCATCGAAATCGAGCGCCTTCAGCTTGCCGAGACGCTTCTCCATCATGTTCTTGCGCACGACCGGGCTCTCCGAAGGCCGTCCGTCCGTACCGTGCTCGACGCCGGTCACGTGGTGAATGCCGTTCTTCACGCCCGGCAGGACGCGCGGAGAGATGCCGGAATCGGTCAGCTCGTACCGCTGAAACAGGGAACCGTCCTCGCGCGGCTCGACCTCGGACACCAGAGCTCCACGCTCGATGACAATCTTGTTGTAGTCGAGCGGCTCGGCGGATTGCTTACCCAGGCTCAGCTGCAGGTCGGTCATGACGATAACCGGACACTGGTATTTCTCAGCCAGGTTGAACGCCTGGATCATGTCATAGAAGCATTCCTCTACCGTGCTCGGCGCGATGACGATCTTCGGAATCTCGCCGTGCGTGCCGTAGATCATTGCATTCACGTCGGACTGCTCAATCTTGGTCGGCAGTCCGGTCGACGGGCCGCCGCGCTGCGTATCGACGATGACAACCGGCGTCTCGGTCATGCCGGCGAGACCGATCGCCTCCATCATGAGTGACAAGCCGGGCCCGGCCGATGCGGTCATCGCCCGCGCTCCGCCGTAGTTGGCGCCGATCGCCATCGTGATGGCCGCAATCTCGTCCTCTGTCTGGATGACGGTGCCGCCGAACTTGGGCAGCGCCTTGATCAGGTACTCCATAATCTCGGAGGCTGGCGTGATCGGGTAAGCAGGCATGAAGCGGCAGCCGGCAGCCAGAGCGCCGAGCGCTATGGCGTCGTTGCCGATCATGAACAGCTTCTGCTTGCCGTCGGCAGGCGCCAGCTGGAAGTCAACGAGCGGCCCTCCGGCGCTGTCCAGAACAAACTGGGCGCCGCGGCTGACCGCCTCAACGTTCTTCTCCACGACCGCAGCTCCCTTGCGGCCGAATTCCTCCTCAACCGCCTTGTTGAACACGTCCATCGGAAGGCCGAGCAGCGCCCAGGACGCTCCCGAGGCGACCATGTTCTTCATCAGCGAGGTGCCGAGCTCTTCCGCGATCGCGGTAATCGGAACGGGGAACAGGCGGGCGTTGACTCCTTCCGGAACGACCGGATTGAATTTGGCGTCCGCTACGATGACTCCGTTCTCGCGCAGCTCGGCTGCGTTCACATCTATGCTTTCCTGGTCGAACGCGACCAGGATATCGAGATCGTCCGAGATGGCTCTCATCGGTTTCGTGCTGATCCGAATCTTGTTATTCGTATGCCCGCCCTTAATCCGCGAAGAAAAATGGCGGTAGCCGTACAAATAATACCCAAGCCGGTTCAGGGCCGTCGAGAAAATACGGTCGGTACTCTCTACCCCTTCCCCCTGCTGGCCCCCAATCTTCCAAGACAACTGTTCAATCATCTGGACATCTCCTTTTAGCTCATCACTGTGCTACAACATCGAATCGTAAAAATGCATGCCGAATCAAAAGAAATTGGCGTTTATAAAAATATTATGTCACCATATATGAAAATGCAAGACCTGATCCCAATTTTGAAACATAGAGTTTTTCGCTGGCTTTGGTCCCGAAGAGAGAGGAATGCCAAGGGAAGCTTGCAATGCCCACGATCCGCCTGTTCCGGCTTCAACCTTCGGGCAGCTCGCGGAGCAAGTAGTCCTCCCAATGGCCTCCGAACAGTCCTATCACAAACGACTCCTTGTAATGCTTTAGGAGCTCCTCGTACAGCTGCGGATAACAGCCCGCATGCTCCAGTCCCGGCAGCTTCCAGTCCGCCCCCATCCCGTCGAAATCCGAGCCGAGTCCCAGGACACCTGAGCCGCCAAGACTGCCGATGTGATCGATGTGACGCAGCAAATCGCGGATCTGCGGCTCCTCCGGCCGGACGAACGGTCCGACGAAGGTGAGGCCGATTCTCCCGCCCCGCTGTACGATTGCCTGGATCTGAGAATCTCGCAGATTGCGGGGATGCGGACATATGGCATACGCATTGGAGTGAGAAGCGAGAAACGGCCGGTCCGTCAGCTCGAGCAGCTCCCAGAACCCCCGCTCCGACAGATGCGAGACGTCCAGCAGCAGGCCCAGTCTGTCGCATTCGGCGATCAGCTGCTTGCCCTTCACCGTGAAGCCGCCGTTCCGCGGCTCCATCGCTCCGTCGGCGGCCCAGTTGGCCGGGTTCCAGGTGACGCCGACGCTGCGGACGCCGAGCGTGTGCAGCAGTCCGATCAGCTCCACCTCGCCCGCCAGCCCGTCCACGCCTTCCAGCGTGAGCAGAGCCCCTATGCGGCCCGACTGCCGGGTGGCCAGCAGCTCCTGTCTTGTCCGAACGGCCTGTATACCCGGATGGGACAGAACCTTCGCTTCAAATAGACGGATATACCGCAGAATCGTTTCGATATTCAGAAGACTTGGCTGACTGGGCAGCCAGATCGCAAAAAACTGCAGCGTCATGCCAGCTTTCTGGAGCCGTTCACAGCTCGTATCGATATCTGGGTGCGGCTGGTCGAACGAAGCGTCCGGATACAGGAAGAACTTGTACAGCAGGTCGCAATGGCTGTCTATAGTCTTCATGCATGCCCCCATTTCGCAGCAAAAAACCTGTCTACAGCGTAAACAGGCTCTTTGCTAAACTGCTTGCTTTATTTATCGAGGCTCAACTATCAGCTTGATCGCCGTTCGATCCTCACCATCGATCACAATATCGGTAAAGGCGGGGACACAAATCAAATCCACTCCACTAGGAGCAACAAACCCTCTAGCGATGGCCACCGCTTTGATCGCCTGGTTCAACGCGCCCGCTCCAATCGCCTGAAGCTCGGCAGCTCCCCGTTCACGAAGTACACCGGCCAACGCACCAGCAACGGAATTTGGATTGGATTTTGCTGAAACTTTTAATACTTCCATAGAAAGTACCCTCCTCAGGAATGATGGATTGGATTCCAGTACCCATCTTATTCGAGAGGTTTCCTAATAATTCCTGCCAGTTCCGGTCGAAAATTTGTAAGATACGGAATGTTTCGACTATTCCATAATAACCTGATCTTCATCCCGCCGAATTAGCTTCACCTGCTTGCAGCGTCCTGTCGCCTCGTCCAGGTCGAAGAAGACACCGTGGAAATGCCATTTTCCTTCGTCAACAACGAACCGAACCGGCAGCTGGGTTTTGAATTTGCGAAGCACCGCCTCGCGCTCCATGCCCAGGATGCCGTCGCGCGGCCCTACCATGCCGACATCGGTGACGTATCCTGTTCCCTGCGGAAGAATCCGCTCATCGTTGCTCTGCACATGCGTGTGGGTTCCGACTACCGCCGAGACCCGCCCGTCCAGATGCCAGCCCATGGCGATCTTTTCGGACGTCGCTTCGGCATGGAAGTCGACCAGCACGAATTTGTGCTTCCGGCTTTGCTGGACCAGCTCGTCGGCTTTGACGAACGGGCAATCGAGCGGCGGAAGGAAGGTGCGGCCTTGCAAGTTGATGATAACCAGCTCCTTGCCGTTCGCTTTGATCGTCGTCATGCCCCGGCCCGGCGTGCCTTCCGGGAAATTGGCGGGACGCACCATTCTAGGCTCATCGTCAATAAAAGTGAAGATATCCTTGTTGTCCCATGTGTGATTCCCCATGGTGATTCCGTGGACTCCCATCTCAAACAAATCATGGGCGATTTGCTTCGTGATGCCTCGACCCGCGGCGGCATTCTCCGCGTTCGCAATAATGATGTCCGGCCGATAAGTTTGTTTGATGCGCGACATGTTGAGCTTCATCGCCTTGCGGCCAACGGAGCCAACGATGTCTCCTATAAATACCAATCTGATGGTAATCCCTCCTGCCTTACCCTAAACTATACGCAAAAAGTGGCTGTTTTAGCCACTTTTTGCGGGATTCCGGTTACTTCGCGTACTCGACCGCCCGCGTTTCGCGGATGACCGTGACTTTGATGTGACCCGGATAATCCAGTTCGTTTTCGATTTTTTTCGTAATGTCTCGCGCGAGACGGAATGCTTCCGTATCGTCGACCTTTTCGGGCTGTACCATGACGCGAATCTCGCGTCCGGCTTGGATCGCGTAAGACTTCTCCACGCCTTCGAACGATTCGGAGATCTCTTCGAGCTTCTCGAGTCGTTTGATATACGTTTCCAGCGTCTCCCGACGTGCTCCCGGCCTTGCCGCCGACAGGGCATCTGCCGCCCCTACCAGCATGGCAATGACCGAAGTCGCCTCGCAGTCACCGTGGTGGGATGCGATACTGTTGATGACGACCGGATGTTCCTTGTACTTTTTTGCAAGCTCTACGCCGATTTCGACGTGGGAGCCTTCCACTTCATGGTCCAGCGCTTTGCCGATATCATGCAGCAGGCCGGCCCGTTTCGCCAAAGTTACATCTTCTCCCAGTTCCCCTGCCATAAGACCAGCCAGATAGGCGACTTCCATCGAGTGCTTCAGTACGTTCTGTCCGTAGCTCGTCCGGAATTTCAACCGTCCCAGAATCTTGATCAGATCCGGGTGCAGGCCATGCACACCGGTCTCAAAGGTCGCCTGCTCGCCGTATTCGCGAATGCGTTCATCCACTTCCTTGCGGGATTTCTCTACCATCTCCTCGATGCGGGCAGGATGGATGCGTCCATCGGCTACCAGCTTCTCAAGAGCGGTGCGGGCAATCTCTCTTCGGATCGGGTCAAACCCGGACAAGATGACGGCTTCCGGCGTATCGTCGATAATCAGATCGATCCCCGTCAGCGTCTCCAGCGCGCGGATATTGCGGCCCTCACGGCCGATAATCCGGCCCTTCATCTCTTCGTTAGGGAGTGACACGACGGATACGGTCGTTTCGGCTACATGATCGGCAGCACAGCGTTGGATGGCGAGGGTGATGATCTCTCTTGCCTTCTTGTCCCCTTCTTCCTTCGCCTGATGCTCGATCTCCTTGATTAACTGGGCAGTTTCGTGGCGGACCTCCTGCTCGACTCCGGTGAGAATAATGGTTCTCGCTTCGTCCATCGTCAGATTGGAGATCCTCTCCAGCTCAGCAACCTGATCTTTGTACATCTGGTCGATCTGCGCCTGCGTCTCGTCGATCCGCTTTTCCTTGCTCGCGATCTGCTCTTCCTTGCGTTCGAGCTGCTCGAGCTTCTTGTCCAGCGTCTCTTCCTTCTGCTGCAGGCGGCGCTCCTGACGCTGCGTTTCGTTGCGTCGGTCGCGAATGTCTTTGTCGGCTTCGGCGCGCAATTTATGAATATCGTCCTTGGCTTCCAAGACCGCTTCTTTCCTCTTCGCTTCCGCTTCCTTTTTTGCATTCTCGATTATCTGTTCGGCAGCATCTTCCGCACTCTTGATCTTGGCTTCAGCTAGCGATTTGCGGATCATATAGCCAATCCCTGCGCCTAGAAGAAGACCAACAACGAGTGCGATAACTCCCGAGATGATCCATTCCATCTTGTTCACCTCCTCGTTGATTCTCCAAGGGATTAGCTTGGGACTCAATTCGTCTCATTTCATTATTCAGTTCATGGGTAGTACCGCTCGCGAATCGCGGTTTCGTAAAGAAGAAAGCTCCGGCAGTAGGAAGCTTTCTTGCGATTCGCGAAATTGAATTGTGCCGTTGCGGAATGCTTGCACTATTCAAACTTTTCTTAGGCAGAAAGAAAGTAAATTTGGCGGTTTTACTTTCTTCGCTCTTTATCGGTTGGGGAAACAGATAAAGAATGGTAAGAAAATATACATGATCATTTTATCTTTCTATAAATTATCTTGTCAAGCTAAGGAAGCTCGGATTCCCGCTTGGGAGGCGACTTCCGAAGCATTCACCGACCCTTTTAGCCATCTGGGCTGCCCTTGTCCCCATGAAGCCTGCTAACTCTCCTCCCACTCTTCGTCCGGAGCCAATCCCAGTTCCCGAAGAACCCGGCTTACGATCTCCATCGGATATCCTCTCCGAAGGAGAAACGCCCCTGTCTTGTTCCGTCTTTCCCTGGCTTCCCCTTTCGTTTGCTTCCACTTTTTCTGTCCGAGCTCGAGAGCGTGGCCATATTCCATCTCGGGATCGATATCGGAGAGCGCTTCCTGGATCTCCTCTTTGGAAACGCCCCGCTGGGCAAGCTCCTGCTGGACCCAGCGCCGTCCCTTCTTCTGCAGATGGATTCGGTTTTCCGTCCAAAAGGACGCGAATTGGCGGTCATCCACATACCGCTGCTCGGTGAGCTTGTCGATCGTGACCGAGATGACGCCTTCCTCATACCCCTTCTGCTTGAGCTTTTCTCTAAGCTCTTTGCCTGTATGGGGCCGCCGGCCGATCATCCGAATCGCTTCGAGATAGGCCCGATGCTTCTCATCCTCTACGAGAATAGCCTGCAGCCCTTCCTCCTCGACTTCCGCCCCCTTGAACAGCCGGTGCTTCAGGAGCAGGTCCTCGTGCACCGAGAAGGCGTACGTGCCGTTCAAATGGATGTTAAACCGGTGCTTGTTCCGTTTCTGCTGCTCGACCAGCGTGACGATCTGGGGGGTTGGCTCTTGTTCCATCTGCTCGCCACTCCTTTCCGCTCTTCGTTATGCATGTGCTGACCCGATGTGCTATCCGGCTGCCAAAGCATTCCAGCTCTTCATACGAAAAGGAAGCACCTTGAGACAAGGTGCTTCCTTGGCATTCCGCTTATTGTTCCAGAGAAAGGAGGAACTCCTTATCTTCTTCATCCTCAGGATCGTCCGTTTCGGAAATTCTCGGCGTCAGATCGCACGATTGCCGAATCTTCTTCTCGATTGTCTCGGAGATTTGCGGGTTATCCTTAAGGAATTGCTTGGCGTTCTCGCGTCCCTGACCGAGACGCTCGTTCTCGAACGAATACCAAGCCCCGCTCTTGTCTACGATATCCATCTCCGTCCCGATATCGATGATGCTGCCTTCCTTGGAGATCCCTTCCCCGTACATGATGTCGATGTCCGCCTGCTTGAACGGCGGGGCGACCTTGTTCTTGACGACCTTGATCCGGGTCCGGTTACCGATCATGTCGTTGCCTTGCTTCAGCGTCTCGACGCGGCGAACGTCCAGCCGGACTGTCGAGTAGAACTTAAGCGCACGTCCGCCGGGCGTAACCTCCGGATTGCCGAACATGACGCCAACCTTCTCCCGAAGCTGGTTGATGAAGATGGCGATAACCTTCGATTTGTTGATCGCCCCGGAAAGCTTCCGCAGCGCCTGCGACATGAGACGCGCCTGCAGACCGACGTGGGAATCGCCCATTTCCCCCTCGATCTCGGCCTTCGGAACGAGTGCCGCAACCGAGTCGATAACGATGATGTCGACGGCGCCGCTGCGAACGAGCGCTTCGGCGATCTCTAGCGCCTGCTCTCCGGTATCTGGCTGAGAGAGCAGGAGTTCGTCTATGTTAATGCCCAGTTTCTTCGCGTAGGTTGGATCCAAGGCGTGCTCGGCATCGATAAACGCCGCTTGCCCGCCGGTCTTCTGTACTTCGGCAATGGCATGGAGCGCGACGGTCGTCTTACCGGACGATTCCGGGCCGTATACCTCGATGATGCGGCCTCTCGGAAAGCCCCCGATGCCAAGAGCGATATCGAGCGCCAGCGATCCGCTGGAGACGGTCTCCACTTGCATATGAGTGGATTCGCCAAGCTTCATGATGGAGCCTTTCCCGAATTGTTTCTCTATATTACGCAATGCCATTTCTAACGCTGCACGCCGATCTGACAATCCAATCACTTCCTTCTATGATTATAGTTCTATGATACCCTTTTTTGGACACGCTGCCAAGCATTTTTTCGAACATACATTCGTTTTTTTTGTTCCTGGCGGCAGAGAGCGGCAACAAAAAACCGCGACAAAAGAGAACTCTCTTGTCGCGGTGCTTCCGCTTATTCGATAAGTTAATTGTACCTCAACGGCGAGAGAATGGCAACAGCCGTCTAGTTGGCCTGTTCCGCCAGCCGCCGCCAGAGATGGTACAGTGCAGCCTTGGCAGACTTCCACTTGACGGATTCGCGGTTGCCCCACTGCTGCGTCTTGATAACGACAGTCTCCCGGCCGCGCTGGGCGAGTCCAAGGTAGACGAGGCCGACCGGCTTGCCCTCCGAGGGCGAGGGACCGGCCACGCCTGTGACGGACACACCATAATCGGTGCCGAGCCGCGAGAGGACCCCCTCCGCCATCGCACGGGCCGTCTCCTCGCTGACCGCCCCCGGAGCGTCCTCGCCCTCCAGCAGCTCCATCGGCACGCCCAGCATGGCGTGCTTCACGGCATTCGTATACGAGACGATTCCTCCGGCCAGCACGCTCGAGCTGTCCGGCACGTTCGTGAGCAGATCGCTCAGCAGGCCGCCCGTACAGCTCTCCGCGAATGCAAGAGTCTCTCCCCGCTCCTTCAGCAGCCGGTAGATGGTCTGCTCGATCGGAATCTCCTCGTCCGCATAAAGATACTCCCCGAGTCTCGAGGCGATTTCCTGCTGAGTCGGATCGAGCTTGCCGTCCGCTTCCTGCTTGTCGTTCGCCTGGGTCGTGAGGCGGATCGTCACCTCGCCTTCCTTGGCGTACGGAGCGATCGTCGGATCGTTCTGCCCCTCGATCAGATCGAGCAGCTTGGCCTCGAGCGCGGATTCGCCGATGCCAGCGAACTTGAGCATCCGCGAATAGAGCCGGCCGCCGCTGCCCATTTGGGACGCCAGCCACTGACTGCCGTATCGCTCGAACATCGGCTTCATCTCTTTAGGGGGACCTGGGAGCAGCAGATAATGCGTTCCCTCGTGCGTCAGCGCTACCCCGACGGCAAGCCCGGTATCGTTCGGCAGCGGATCGCTTCCTTCGAGCATGAGCGCCTGCCGTTTGTTGCTCTCTACCATTGGCGTTCCCCGCGACTGGAAGAGCGACGTCATGTAGGCAAGCGAAGGCTCGTGCATGACGAGCCCCCTTCCCGTATAGGCAGCCAGCACATCCTTCGTCATATCATCCTGTGTCGGTCCAAGACCGCCCGTACAGATGACGACGTCGGCCCGCCCCCGGGCGATCTCAAGCGATTGCGTCAGCCGCTCGGCATTGTCGCCCACGACCGTCTGAAAATAGACATGCACGCCCATCGCCGCGCATTGCCCTGCGAGAAACTGGGCGTTCGTGTTGACAATCTGGCCAAGCAGCAGCTCGGTCCCTACCGCGATGATTTCCGCTTTCACCGGAGTGCCTCCTCATTCTTCCGAATATGCTGCATTCAAGCGTTCGATACGTCGAGCACGTGCTTATTCTTCACGAAATAGTTAATGCCCGAATAGACCGTGATGAGCGCCGCGAGCCAGCTGGCAATCTCGTCGAACGGGATGTTGATGAACGTGAACGGGAAGTTGTTGAGCAGAAGGGCGATAATGGCGGTAATTTGGATCGCCGTCTTCCACTTGCCCCACTTGTCCGCCGCCAGCGCCTGGCCCTGCAGTGCTGCAATCTGGCGCAGCCCCGTTACCGCGAATTCGCGGCTGATGATGACGATGGCGATCCAGGCGTGCAGCTTGCCCATTTCGACGAGCGAGACGAGCACGGCCGAGACGAGCAGCTTGTCGGCGAGCGGATCGAGCAGCTTGCCGAGATTGGTCACGAGCTTCCTCTTCCTGGCGATATAGCCGTCCAAACTGTCCGTGCTGGCGGCTATGATGAAGATCAGCACGGCGATGATCTGGTTGTAGGTAATGCTGAACGACTCGATCCGGATATGCGGAAATTTGAGCTGGATCAGCAGAAAAAAGACGATGATCGGCACGAGAAAGATGCGGGCTAGCGTAATTTTGTTGGCCAGATTCATGCAATGGCCTCCCCGGACAGATCGTACTCGAGCGAATGTGAAATCTTGACGTTTGCGATCTCTCCGATTCCGACATTGCATTTGCTCACGAACACCTCGCCGTCAATCTCCGGCGCATCATACTGCGACCGGCCGATGTAGACGTCGTTGCGGCCGTCGTACCGTTCGATCAGCACTTGCAGCTCTTGGCCGATCCGCTTGCCGTTCAGCTTGTTCGAGATTTGGCGCTGAACCTCCATGAGCGTGTTGGCCCGGTATTCCTTGACCTCCTCTGGCAGCTGGTCCGGCAGACGGGAGGCTGGTGTATCCTCCTCCATGGAGTACGTGAAGACCCCGAGCCGGTCGAATTCTAATTCCTTGACGAACGCGACAAGGTTCTCGAAGTCTTCCTCCGTTTCTCCAGGGAACCCGACGATGATCGAGGTACGGAGCGCCACGTCCGGAATGCGGGCACGGATTTTGCGGACGAGCTCGCGCGTATCGCGCTGCCGGCCGGGTCTTCTCATCCGTTTCAGGATGGAATCCTCGCTGTGCTGCAGAGGCATGTCGATATATTTGCAAATCTTGGGGTTGCTTGCTATCGTCTCGATCAGCTCGTCCGTGAAGAAGCCGGGGTAGGCGTAGTGCAGCCGCACCCATTCGATGCCCGGCACCTCGCTCACTTTGTTCATGAGCGTCGGCAGCATGAAGCCGTCGTACAGGTCCGTGCCGTAGTTGGTCGAGTCCTGCGCAATCAGACTGATCTCCTTGACGCCCTGCTCCGCGAGACGTGCGCATTCGTCCAGAATGGACTCCATGCTCCGGCTGCGGAATTTGCCGCGCATCATCGGAATGCTGCAGAACGTACAGGCGTTGTCGCAGCCCTCCGCAATCTTGACGTAAGCGGTATAGCGGGGTGTCTCGAGCCGGCGGGGCAGCGCCTGCTCATAATTGAAGACCGGGTTGCCTACCAATACCGGTCTCTTGCCGGCAAGCGCCTTGTCGACGATATCGGTGATCTTGTCAAAGTCACCCGTTCCGACTATGCCGTCGATCTCGGGCATTTCCTCCATCAACAGTTCCTTATAGCGCTGCGTCAGACAGCCGGATACGATCAGCGCCTTAAGCTGCGCCGTCTTCTTCAGATCGGCCATATCCAGAATCGTATTCACCGATTCTTCCTTCGCCGCGTCGATAAAGCCGCATGTATTGACAATAATGACCGTTGCTTCTTCCTTGTCTTGTACCAGTTGATAGCCTCTCGCATCGATCAGGCCGGACATTATCTCGGAATCGACCAAGTTTTTCTCACAGCCGAGCGTGACTACTTTCACTTTCTCCGTCATGGAATAAGCTCCTCCAGTAATGTTCAAACGTTCATTTCTTTTCCCAAGTATAATATATGTAAGAATCGGGTGTCAAAAATGCAAAACCCTTGTCCGTACGGCCAAAAAAGCCGTTGGGCAAGGGTGGCGGTCCATTAACGGAAGTTCACGAACTGAAGCTCCAGCGGCAGGTCTGCCTGCTTGAGCATCTGGATAATCTTCTGTAGATCGTCGCGGTTCTTGCCCGAGACGCGCATCTGATCGCCCTGGATCTGGCTTTGTACCTTGAGCTTGGTGTTCTTGATCAACGTATTGATTTTTTTGGCGTTCTCCTGATCGATGCCCTGCTTCAGAGAGAACGTCTGCTTGACGGTACTCTGGGCAGCCGGCTCCACCTTGCCGTATTCCAGATTTTTGAGCGAGATGCCGCGCTTGGACATCTTTGCCAGCAGAATGTCGAGCACGTTCTGAAGCTTGAAGTCATCGTCCGAGACCAGAACGATGCTGTCTTTTTCCAGCTTGATGCTGCTCTTGCTGCCCTTGAAGTCGAACCGGTTTTCGATCTCCTTCTCGGCTTGGTGAATTGCGTTCGTCAGCTCGTTCATATCGACCTTCGAAGTAATGTCAAAGGAATTGTCTGCTGCCATCGATAAGGCACATCCTTTCTCTCTTTTCTATATGAAACACTTCCTAACTAGTATAGCTTGCCACACACATAGGGAAGCATCGCGACGGATGCCTCCCTGCTAACTCTAGCTGTCCTGCTTGTTCGTTTGATTGTCCGCCTGGGCCTGCTGCCGTTCGGGCGAGCGCAGCATGTCGAGGCAGCCAAGCAAAACATGCGCCAATCCAAATCCGAACAACCCGTACCCCCAGTTGACCGGCATCAGGCTCCAGCCGAGCAGGCTGACCGCCGCACCGAGGCCGATGAGTATCCAGCTGACCAACGTGATCCCTCTATTCCTTTATGGACTAGTATCAGCATTGCCAGCGGAAGCGGGTTTCAATCCCGGGTCTAGTGCCTTAACGGCCCGTAGAGGCAGGAGGCGTAGTTGTCTGGCCCGCAGAAGTCCCGGAGGAGGTGCCTCCTTCGGCTGTCGCCGAATCGAACTGGAACCGTTTGACGTTCAGGGCGTCGCCGACCGGAACCGGCGTCCCGTTCACTTTGAGCTCGATGGCGCTTGCTGCGCCGAGGACGACATACGCGGAGCCGGTCAGCTCCCACGACTTGGTCGTCCCCTTGGTCAGGTTGCCCTGCTCCACCAGCTTGTTGCGGGGAGAATCGACCTCGATCCAGCACTTCTCTCCGACTACGGTCATCTCGACCGTAATCTTGTCCGTACCGTTAACCGTGTAATAATCGGTTCCCTTCTCGTCCGTGCGGACCAGCTGCACCATGCTCGAGGGTGTCGGAGTCGGCGTAGGGGTCGGCGTTGGAGTCGGAGTGGGCGTTGCGGCCTGGCCGCTTCCCTGCTTGCCGTCTCCACCCGGAGCCGGCGTCCCGCTGCCGCCGATGTCCGAGCTGGACTTCGCGGTGATGCGTTCCCCGCTCCCGGCCGACGTATCCGTCGGATCCTTCGGATCGTTATATGTACTCACGAAATAATAAATTAGAACAAGAATCAGAATAAGGAACGACCAGAGCATGATGCCCGTCGCCCACTTGCCCATTCCTTCCGAGCTCTTGGTCGATGCCCGGCTTCGTCTCACCGGCTCGACCGCGGGCTCCGGCTCGGGAGCCGGCAGTACGTTGCGGTACATCCGCAGCAGCTCATTCGGATCGAGGCCTACCGCCTCGGCATAGCTTTTAATGAAGGCTCTAACGTAAAAATTGCCGGGAAGCACCTTGAAGTTGCCTTCCTCAATCGCTTCCAGATATCGTTTGCGGATCTTAGTGGAATCCTGCAGGTCGTCCAGCGAAATTCCCTTAGCGATCCGCTCTTTTTTCAGCAGTTGGCCAAGCTCGTGCACACAAGTTCACCTCCCTTGCTCGTTCGCAATTGATTAAAAATCGTCCAGCGCGGTCGTAAACTTCTCATAAGAGATTTCTTCGTCCGGCGTGTTGCGCAGTTCGACGATGATGTCGAAATCGTTGTAGTCATAGCGCGATTCCCGCACAAAGATATCGGGGTGCTCAATGACCTTGGTGCTGTTCATTGCCATGATCTCCTGCAGAAGCATATGGTGCTTCTCGTTCGAGCGCAGTGTCGAGACGATGCCGTCGATAATGAAAACGTTATTCGGGTTCATCTCATCCTCGGACAGCTGGCTGCGAACCGTCTGGCGTAGAAGGGTCGACGAAACGAATGCCCAACGCTTGTTCGAGCAGACGCTGCCCGCAATGATCGATTCCGTCTTGCCGACGCGCGGCATCCCGCGCAGACCGATGACCTGGTTCCCTTCTCTCTTAAACACTTCTCCGAGAAAATCAACCAGCAGGCCGAGCTCGTCTCTCGTGAACCGAAACGTTTTGCGGTCGTCCGAATCCCGCTCGATATAGCGTCCGTGACGTACGGCAAGAATATCGACCAGCTTCGGCGGACGCAGCGCGTTGATCGTAATATTGTCGACCTTCTTGAGCAGCTTGCCCATGATCTCGATTTTTTCGTCGTCGGGCGTCTGCAGGAGCATGCCGCGCGTGCGGTCCTCCACCCCGTTAATCGTAATGATGTTGATATCCAGCATCCCCATCATGGAGGCAATATCACCAAGGAGCCCGGGTCTGTTTTTATGTATTTTGTACTCCATGTACCACTGCTTCATCTCCAAACCCTTCCCCTCATCCCTCTCGTTAAGTTCCGCCCTTCCTCCCCATTATTCTACATAATTCGTCAGGAGGCTTCCACTCTTTTGGACAAAAAACATTCCCCTCTAGTATAGCATGGTCGCAAAAGAAAAACCTCCCGTGAAGGAGGCATTTTCCTTGCTATTTGGATTGTCCGACCCAACGGATCATGAGGCGGGCGATCGTCTTGCGCTCGTCCTCGTTGCCAACGTCCCACAGCTCCTTCAGAACGCGCTCTTCATTGTTCTTCGGATCGATCTTGTCGGCCAGAAAACCGCCGATCTCGTAGGCGAGCTTGGAGATCGTCTCTTCACTCATGCCCGATTGCTCGGCTTTGCCGACGCGCTCGGCGAGGAATTCCTTCCATTTGTCAAACGATTTAAGCACAGTCGTGTCCATTCACGGTTCCTCCTTTAAAGGTATCGGCCTACATAAGTAGGGTTTGCAATCCCCGCACGGGGTATGCGCCCTCCTGCCCGGAGAGAAACCGGAAAAACCAGTCAATCACGTCAGCCATCCTCCGTTCGGGCTGATGATCTGACCCGTCAGATAGCCGGATTCGGGAAGTGCCAAAAAATAAACAAGCGACGCCACCTCGGACGGCTCGGCGAACCGCCCTGCCGGGATTTCTTCTGCGATTGCCCTCCGCTCCTGCTCGTCGAAGCCCGCCATCATCTCGGTTGCTACCGCCCCGGGCGCCACCGCGTTCACTGTAATCCCCGAAGGCGCAAGCTCCTTGGCCAGCGCCTTGGTGAAGGCATGAACGGCCCCCTTGCTGGCAGAATAGACGGCTTCGCAAGAAGCGCCGGCATTACCCCAGACCGAAGATATATTGATAATCCGGCCATACTTGTTCCGGACCATGGCCTCCATGAATGTCTGCGCCACCAAAAAGGTGCCCTTGGCATTCACCGCCATGACCCGGTCCCAATCGGCTTCGGACAAATCGGCGACCATTCCGTAATGGGCGATTCCCGCGCTGTTCACCACGATATCCGGCGGAAAGCCGTACCGGTCGAGACGCTCCTTCATGGCAAGCAGCTGTTCCCTGCTGGCGACGTCCGCCTGCGCGGTCAGAACCTGCGCTCCATGCGCCGCGCAGCGTCTGGCCACCTCGTTGGCCGCTTCGTGACCTTCCCTGTAATGGACGACCACCCGAAGGCCGGCTTGGGCGAACCGTTCGGCCACCGCGGCTCCGATTCCGCGGCTCGCTCCCGTCACGAGCACGGTCTGCTCGGGAAACGGTTTGCCCGTCATGATTCCTGCGCGCTGACGATGGAGACAGCCAGCCGGTCCCAGCGGAAATGGTCGCGCAGCCGACGGTTCGCTTCCTCGAGCGTCAGCTCCCCATAGAGGGACAGGCAGTCGAACAGATCGATACCCCGAAAGGCATATGTCGTGTACGTGTTGGCCACCGCCTCCGTCGAATTGAGCATCCGCAGGAAGCCGCCGATCTTCTTTTTGCGGCTCCGCTCGAAGTCCTCAGCCGCCAGTCCGCTTGCGATCACCGGCTCGAGCAGCTCGCGGAACCGGACGAGCAGACGGTCCGGGTCGGGGGTGTCCCCGCCCAGAACGGAAAAGCGGCATTCCTGCGATGCATTATAATCGAAGCCGAAGCTGTCGGAGATCAGCTCTTCCTCGTACAGCGTCTGGTATAGATCCGAGCTCGGACCGAACAGCGCATCCAGCATGACCTCGGTCAGCACCTCTTGGCGAAGCAGCTGGGCAGCGTCGATCGGTCCCGTACCTTCCTTGAAACCGAACAGGCACTTAGGCTCCGATACCGGAAGGCGGAACCGCTTGACCGGTTCGCATACGCTGTCCGGCTCCTCCGGATAGAACCGCTCAATCGGCCCCTGGGGTTCAAACGTTTTGCCCGCCTGGTTGCGGCGGATAAGGGCAAGCAAGTTGTCAGGATCGATCCCGCCCGCTATGAACAGCCCCATGTTGCTGGGGTGGTAAAAGGTACGGTAGCACGTGTAAAGCGTTTCTTTCGTAATCTGCGCGATAGATTCGATCGTTCCGGCGATGTCGATCCGGATGGGATGGCGGTGGAACATCGCCTCGAGCAGCCCGTAATAGACGCGGAAATCGGGATGGTCGTCGTACATCTTGATCTCCTGCCCGATGATTCCTTTCTCCTTCTCGACATTCTCGTCCGTGAAATAAGGGTTCTGCACGAAGTCTAGCAGTGTGGTGACGTTCTCCTCGATTCGGTCGGTCGCCGAGAACAGGTACAGCGTCCGGTCGAAGCTTGTGAACGCATTGGCGCTGGCTCCCTGCTCGGCAAAGGTTGCGAAAATGTCGCCGGTCGGCTCTTCGAACATTTTGTGCTCGAGAAAGTGGGCGATTCCGTCTGGAACGTCCTGGATTTGCCCGTCGCCCACCCGGAATCGGTTATCCACCGAGCCGTACCGGGTTGAGAAGGTCGCATAGGTTTTCTGAAAGCCCGGCTTCGGCAGGAGATAGACCTTCAGCCCGTTCTCCAGCGTTTCGGTGTACAGCGTTTCCTTCAGCTGCTTATACTCCCGCACTTGCATCGGTTTCCCCTCCTTCCCCGTTCGTCAAGAAATAAATCGTATCCAGCTCGACCTGTTCCGCCACAGCCCGAATCGCGTCCGTCCCGGTCTCTTCGACCGCCGCAATCAGCGATGCCACAGTCCGTTCGCGGCCGGACAGCACATTATTGAAATCAAAGCCGATCATCTCAAAGGCCGAATCCTCAATTTCTCGAAGCTGATTGGCGATCATCGCCTTCGTCTGCTGAAGCTCAAGCGAATCGATATCGCCCCTCTTCATCGCTTCCAGCTGCGCGAGAATGATGGAAACCGCTTTGTCGTAATTGGCGAATTCGATGCCCGATTGAATCGTCAATATCCCTTTGTGTCCGTCCAGGCTGGACGAGGCGTAATAGGCCAGACTCTCCTTCTCCCGCACGTTCAGGAACAGCTTGGAGTGGGCGTAGCCGCCGAGGACGCCGTTGTACAGCAGAGCGGCGGGATACCGCTCGTCTCCGTACGTGATACCGGTCCGCAGTCCCATGTTCAGCTTGCCCTGGTTGACCTCGAGCCGGTCCACCGCTTTTTTGACAGGCCTTGCGATAGGCGAGACGGGCGAGGGGACATAGCCGGCCCGCTCGCCGCCAGCTAAGCCGAATGCTTCCCGGACGAGCGATTCCGCTTCCTCCACCGTCGTGTTGCCGACTATGTAGAGATCGAGCGGAGACGTACGGAGCCATTCCCGGTAATGCTCGAACAGCGACTCGGGAGATATGCCCTCGATCTCCTCAGCCCTGCCCAGCGGATGCAGCCGGTAGGGATCGTCTTCAAACATGACTTCCAGACAACGCTCCGCGGCATAACGCATTTTGTCGTTGCCAACCGCCTCGATCCGGCGGCGCAGAGTCTGCTTCTCGGCTTCCACATAATGCGGGACGAGCCGGCCGTTCTCCTGCGCCGGCCGCTGCAGCACCTCGCCCAGAAAAGCGAGAGCCTGCTTCAGCATAGAAGCGGATCCTTCCGCAAACCGGTCGTCGATCGTATCCGTACGGAATTGCACGAGCTGGTAGTTCCCGCGCTTGTAGATATCGAACCCGAAGCCGGCTCCGTACAGGTCGTCGAGCCGCGCCCGGACCTGCTTGGTCTCGGGGAGCGATTCCGTTCCGCGGCGGAGCACGAAGGGCACGAGCGCCGTAGGCGTCACGTTCCCTTCTTTGAGCGGGGTGCCCAAATAGACACTGATGGCGTAGGTCTTGAAGCGGTCCGTCGGCAGAACATGCAGCCGGATTCCGTTCACGTTCGAGCGGTGAAAGCTTGCTGGTCTCATACCGCGCATGCCCCTTTCTTTGTTGATGGATGTTGGGTCGCTTGCTGGGAACCTTAAACCGATTCCATTATATTCCCTGGAAAAGCGAAGAAGCAACCGAAGCCGGGAACTGCTCCTGCAGGGGGCTTGACGGTTGCTTCTTCTTGCCGCGCGGTTACTTACAGAAGATATGCTTGCCGATCGTTTTCACCTGCGGCCGGGTCCAGATCCATTTGGAGGTCGCTGTCTCCGGGTTGAAGTAATACAGGCAGCCGCCTGTCGGGTCCATACCGTTGATAGCGTCCAGCACCGCTTTGCGTGCTCTTTCGTTCGGCGTCAGCCAGATTTGGCCGTCGGCGACCGCCGTGAAGGCGCCCGGCTGGAAGATAACGCCCGAGATGGTATTCGGAAAACTCGGCGATCGAAGCCGGTTGAGAATGACCGCGGCAACCGCAATCTGTCCGACATACGGCTCTCCGCGGGATTCGCCGTAAACGGCATTGGCCATTAGCTTGATATCCTCCTCGGACAGGCCTCCGCGGGATGCGGCAGTCATATTGCCGGTTGGAGAGGGGGCCGCGTTTACAGGAGCTTTTGGAGCGGACGGCTTCCAGGCTTTGGTGGCCTCCCACAGCTTGAGTTTGGTCTTGCCCCCTACAATGCCGTCGATCTTTAATCCGAACTCGCTCTGGAACCACTTGACCGACTTGAGCGTCCGGTAGCCGAAGTCTCCGTCAATCTCGCCGGTGTAAAAGCCGAGGAATTTCAGTCGGCCTTGAAGCTCGTAAACATCTCCGCCCGTCGATCCATAGGCGACATCCGTTTTGCTGAAGACGGGCTCGCTCTTGGGATGGGGCTTCAGCTCCAGCCCGGCGATTAGCACCGCGATGAGAGTAACGGTAATCAAAAGCAACCGCTTGTTCATCAGGTTGTTCCCCTTTCCATTGAGAAGTTTCTCGTGGTTGGGGATTATTATTTGATTCGGAATGTTCTTCTATGCAAGGGAGGCCACGCGGCTTCGGCTGCCAAACGCTTCCGTTTGACGCAATGCCTTGCAGCTATAGGGGCAGTACAATCTGCGAGAATGGAGCCAGAGAAACGCCGCAAGCCGCCGGAAGATCGCCCGGCGGCTTGCTTTGTGGAATGATTCTCTGTATGCGTTTGTTACATGCCGACTTTGGTCTGGTGAAACTGCTCCGGCGAGACCAATACTTCCCTGGGCTTGCTGCCCTCGTAAGGACCGACGACGCCCTTCGCCTCCATCGTGTCGATGAGACGGGCAGCACGCGTATACCCGATCCGCATGCGGCGCTGCAGCAGAGAAACCGAGGCCTGCTTAGCCTCGACGATGATTTGCACCGCCTGGTCGTACAGCTCATCCTCGAACACTTCAGCCGCCTCCGCCTGCTCGTCGACCTCCGGAACCAGCTCTTCCCGGTACTGGGCCTTCTCCTGCTCGCTGCAGAAGGAAACGACCGCCTCTACCTCCTGGTCGGACAGGAACGCCCCTTGCACGCGCAGAGGCTTGGACGCCCCTACCGGCATGAACAGCATGTCGCCGCGGCCGAGCAGCTTCTCGGCTCCCACCATATCGAGGATCGTCCGCGAATCGACCTGGGACGAGACGCCAAAGGCGATGCGGGAAGGGATGTTTGCCTTAATAACGCCTGTGATGACATCAACGGACGGCCGCTGGGTGGCAATGATCAGGTGGATACCTGCCGCGCGCGCCATCTGGGCGAGCCGGCAGATGGAATCCTCCACGTCTCCGGCGGCGACCATCATCAGATCGGCCAGCTCATCCACGATGACGACGATCAAGGGAAGCGGCTCTCCGCCATCCGGCTGGCCGGCCAGCATGGCGTTGTAGCCCTCGATATTCCGGGTGCCGCTCTTGGAGAACAGCTCGTAGCGCTTCTCCATCTCCACTACGATCTTCTTCAGGGCGAGGGATGCCCTGCGGGGATCGGTCACGACCGGCGCCAGCAGATGAGGGATGCCGTTGTAGACGTTCAGCTCCACCATTTTGGGATCGACCATCAGGAACTTGACTTCATCCGGCTTGGCCTTGAACAGGATGCTGGAGATGATTCCGTTGATGCAGACGGATTTGCCGGAGCCGGTGGCGCCCGCAACAAGCAAGTGGGGCATCTTCGCCAGATTGGCGACGATCGGCTGCCCCGCAATGTCTCTTCCGAGCGCGACCGACAGCTTCGCGTTGGCATCGTGGAACGCAGTGCTCTCCATCACCTCGCGCAACGTAACGGTCGACACCTCCGTGTTGGGCACCTCGATGCCGATCGCGGACTTGCCCGGGATGGGGGCTTCCATCCGGATATCCTTGGCCGCCAAGGCTAGCGCGATGTCGTCAGTCAGGCTCACGATCCGGCTGACCTTGACTCCTACGTCCGGCTGGATCTCATAACGGGTGACGGCCGGTCCCCTTACCACTTCGAGCACCTTGGCACGTACGCCGAAGCTTTCAAGCGTCGTCTCCAACTTCCGGGCGTTTGCCTTGTAATCGTTCAGATCACTGCCTTTGCCAACGCCAACCGGCTTGCTGAGAAGGCCCAAATCCGGAAGCCGGTAAGGCTTGTCCGGACGCTCAGCATGGTGCTGGAAGGTCAGCTCTTCGCCATCCTCTTCCGCCGCCTCCTGCTTCTTTGGCTTGGCAGGCTCTATTGTGGGTGCCGCTGCCGCTTCCGAATGGTCCATGAAGTCCCGAATGAACGGAATGGCTTCCTCCGTTTCTTCTTTCTCTAGCAGGTGCTCGGCTGGATTGACCTGCTTCTCCGGCTTGTCCTTCTTCGAGGAAAGCAGCTGAACGAGAACCGATTTCTTCTTGTCCTCCGTACCGGCTGCCGCCGGCACGCCGACCACTGGCCCATCGTCCTCCGCAAACTCCGGGTCAACCAGCTCGGAGGCAGCCGGCCTGCGCAGTTTCTTACCGGACGGGACGTCCTTATGTACGAGCTTCTTGCCCCCTGCGCCGTGCAGCTTCTTCTTCCAAGCTTCCTTCCAGCTCTTCAGCCGTTCATCCAGCTTCCGTCCACCGTCAACGAACGAGAACCCGGTGAAGAGAATGAAGCCTGCCGCCAGCAGCGCATAGACAATGAGCTTGGATCCTAGCACTCCGAACAAAAAATACAAACCGGCATAAAGGAACGCTCCGATCATGCCCCCTCCGACCTGCTTGTTCAGAATCCCGCTTGCTTCTTCCCCCGGCGACAGCCCATCCAGCATCCGGTGCCAAGTCTCCGCAATAATGAACCCCGGCGAGATGGTCTGGCCGGGATCCACGAGCTTGAACATGGACATGTGATTGAGGATGATGAACGCCGCAAAAATAAGCATCAGACTTGTTTTTCGCGGCGTCCACCGCCTCGGCCACGCCCGGTTGATCATAACGAACAAGGCGACATAGATAAAGATCAGAGGGATGACGAAATCCAGCACCCCTACGAGAAAACGGAACAAATACGTCAATGCCCGGGCAACGGAGCCTTCCCGCGACAAGGCGATAATGGACAGGATCAGGATGGCGATTCCGTACAGCTCGTATTTAACGGAGATCTTCAATCCTTTGGATTTCTTTTTGCCTTTTGCCAAAACCAGCCACCCCCACGCCCATCATTATAGCATATTGCTTAGGGTGACAACAGAACGTATGTCCGTCATTCCTCGGCACGAAAAGACAGGATCTTCCCAGGCTGCAGCGCCGGATTGAGGTAGTCCTCCAGCCGGCCGCTGTACAGACGGACGATTCTGGCCTGATCGGGTCCCATTCGCTCCACCTGCATCTGGACACCGCCGTAACGAATGTCTTCATAAGAATAGACTGTGTCCTCCATGCCCTGAAGGACGAGATCGAGCGGAATCGTCGAATGGATCATCATTGGATCGTCACTTCCTGATTCATCTGCTGCTTGCGGGCGGCCATCATTTCGTTCAGCTTCTGAATCGCGTCGCCTACCCCTCCGATCTGATCGATCAGCCCGAAGCGCACGGCGTCCTGGCCGACCACGGTCGTCCCGATATCGCGCGTCAACTCCCCGGTTTTGAACATGAGCTCCTTGACCTTCTGCTCCTCAATGTTCGAATGCCGCGTGATGAACTGAATGATACGCTCTTGCATCTTGTCCATATACTCGAACGTCTGTGGAACCCCGATAATGAGCCCGTTCAGACGGATCGGGTGAATCGTCATCGTCGCCGTTTCGGCAATGATGGAATAATTGGCGGACACCGCGATCGGTACTCCGATGCTGTGACCTCCGCCGAGCACGAGCGTTACGGTAGGCTTCGTTATCGTCGCGATCATCTCGGCGATCGCCAGTCCCGCCTCCACGTCTCCTCCTACGGTGTTCAGGATGATCAATACCCCTTCGATCTTCGGGTTCTGCTCCGCCGCCACCAGCTGGGGTATGAGATGCTCGTACTTCGTCGTTTTGTTCTGAGGAGGCAGAATCATATGGCCTTCGATCTGGCCGATAATCGAGAGGCAGAATACATTGCTCTCCGGCACCGGCGCCGTTGCGATCTGACCGAGCTGCTGGATCGTTTCGAGCGGGGTCGCCTTCTTAGGTTCCTCCTGGGGCTGGGCTTCCTGGCGGTAAGACATGGGCCGGTTCGCCGGCAGAGCCGGGGTTGTGCGATAGGGAACATCCGGCTGCTGGGGGCTAAAAGGCTGATTCGGGTCGTACGTCATGCTGCATCCTCCTCACAATTCTGGTTGAAGCTGTCTCTAGTATGGATCTCGGCTGGGTATCCCATTCTTCGCCTGCGGTTGCAACCGGACGGCGGCATGCCAAAAAGACCCCCCGGCCGGTTGCCGAGAGGTCTTCTGGTTTGTAAGTGACTATATGCTGGGTCCGTTACACTTCCATGATAATCGGAAGGATCATCGGTCTTCTTCTTGTTTGTTCATAGAGGAATCGTCCAAGTGCGTCTTTTACATGCGTTTTTAATGAGGCCCACTCATTGACGTTCTCGTTCATGAGTTTGTTTAGTGTGTTGGTGACGATCCGGTTTGCTTCATCAAGCAGCCCTTCCGACTCCCGCACATAGACGAAGCCGCGGGAGATGATGTCGGGACCCGACATGATGTTGCCGTCCTGCTTGCTCAAGGTAACAACCACCACAAGGATGCCGTCCTGCGAAAGCAGCTTCCGGTCTCTCAACACGATGTTTCCGACATCGCCTACCCCGAGTCCGTCGATCAGGACGTTGCCGGACTGAACCTTGGCCCCTTTGCGGGCAATGCCGTTCTGAATCTCAACGGTCTCCCCGATATCCGTAATGAAAATGTCTTCCTTGCTAACGCCGACTGATTCGGCCAGATGGCCATGCAGGCGAAGCATCCGATACTCACCGTGAATCGGCATGAAGTACTTGGGCTTCATCAGGTTGAGCATCAGCTTCAATTCTTCCTGGCTGCCGTGTCCCGATACGTGTACGCCCGAAACCGATCCTGGTCCGTAGATGACGTGTGCGCCCAAACGATACAGCTCGTCAACCGTACGGCCGACATACTTCTCGTTGCCCGGGATCGGAGTCGCTGCGATGATAACGGTGTCACCAGGCAGAATGTCCACCTTGCGGTGAGTCGATCTCGCCATCCGCGTCAGAGCGGACATCGGTTCGCCCTGGCTGCCGGTGCACAGAATAACGACGCGGTCGGCCGCCATCCGGTTGACTTCCTCCGGCTCGATGATCATGCCATCGGGAATGTTCAGATAGCCCAGCTCGGAAGCGATGGTCACCACGTTCACCATACTCCGGCCAATGACAGTTACCTTCCGGCGGGTTGCTTCCGCAGCGTTGATAACGCCCTGGATCCGGTGAATGTTCGAGGCAAACGTCGCCACGACTACTCTCTGCTTTGCCTTCCGGAACACTTCCTCCAGCTCGGCGCCTACATTCATCTCCGAACCGGTATAGCCCGGACGCTCGGCGTTGGTGCTATCCGACAGGAGAAGCGTTACGCCTTTCGCGCCAATCTCGGCCATCCGGTGCAGATCGGCATATTGATCGTTGACAGGCGTCTGATCGAACTTGAAGTCGCCCGTATGAACAACGATGCCCTCCGGCGTTTCGAGACAAATGCCGACCGAGTCGGGAATGCTGTGATTCGTCTTGAAGAACGTTGCTTTGATCGTTCCCAGCTGAAGCTCGGAGTCGGCGTTGATCAGAATCCGCTTCGTTTCTCCGAGGAGATTCGCTTCCTTCAGCTTCGCTTCCACCAAGCCCAGCGTCAGCTTGGTTCCGTAGACCGGTACGTTCAACTGCTTCAATACGTAAGGCAGTCCTCCGATATGGTCCTCGTGTCCGTGCGTCAACAGAATTCCTCTGACCTTGTCCTTATTCTCGATCAGGTAGGAAACATCCGGAATGACGATGTCGATACCGAGCATGTCTTCCTCCGGAAACTTGAGACCCGAATCCACCACAACGATATCGTTGGCATACTGCACCACGTACATATTTTTTCCGATCTCGCCCACGCCGCCCAGAGCGAAGACCAGCAATTTATCCATATTCTTTTTTGACAAGAGAATACCTCCTTATTAGATTGACGACGATTCTTATGTTCCAAATCAAAAAGAAACCGCACTAGTCACTTGCCATCATTATACATGATGGAAAACAGCAATTACAAGTTTATGGGTAGTGTCCCCAAAAAAATAAAACCGATGCCCTAGGACATCGGTTTGCAATCGGCAAAAATCGGTTAAAACAGAGCCGCGATAAAGGCGCCCTCTTCTTCGGTGACTGGAATGAGCGGCAGGCGTAGTCCTCCTACCTGCATCCCCCGCAGGTTCAGCGCGTGCTTCACAGGAGCCGGGTTCGGCACCTTGTGCGGGCATTCGAACATTCCCTTGAAGATCGGATGAAGCTCTGCATGGAGCGCCGCTGCTTCCTTTGTTCGGCCGGCATCGTACAGGCCGATCAAATCCTTCATTTCCTTGCCGACGACATGGGCCGCCACGGAGACGATGCCATAAGCACCGATTGCAAGGAACGGAAGCGTGTAGGAATCGTCGCCGGAATAGATACGGAAGCCTTCCGGTGCCCCCGTAATCAGCTTGGTGACGTGGTCCAGATCGGCATGGGCTTCCTTGGAGGCAACGATGTTCGGGATCTCCGCCAGCCGAAGCATCGTCGGCAGCTCAATATTGACCGCCGTTCTTCCCGGTATGTTGTACAGCATGATGGGAAGCGAAGTCGAATCGGCCACCGCTTTGAAGTGCCGGTACAGCCCTTCTTGCGAAGGCTTGTTGTAATAAGGAGAGACGAGCAGGACGCCGTCCACGCCGGCTCGCTCCGCCAATTGGGTCAAGTGGATCGTATGAGCCGTGTCGTAGCTCCCGGTTCCCGCAATGATTTTGCACCGTCCGCTTGCCTGTTTGACTGCCGCCTCGAACAGCTTGACTTTCTCTTCATCGGTCAGCGTCGGGGATTCGCCTGTCGTTCCACAAATCACCAGGCTGTCGCTCTTCTGCTCCTCGATCAAATAATCGATCAGCTTCTCCACCTGAGGCCAGTCGATCTGCAATTGTTCATTGAAAGGAGTTACCATTGCCGTTACCAGTTTCCCGAAATCCACTTTCATTCCTCCTACAACTCGTTAAGTCAAGCTAAGCGTGCAGTTGAAACTTATGGTGAAGCGCTCGTACCGCCTTGGCCATATCGACTCCCGGCACAAGCACCCAGATGGTCGTATTCGAGTCGGCGCTTTGCAGTATGGAGACATCCGCCTCCGTCAATGCCTCGACGATCTGCGCCATCACGCCGGGGACGCCGTTCATCCCTCCGCCAATTATAGCTACCTTGGCGCAATCCATCGTGATGCGGGGTTCATGGCCGAGCTCCCGGATCAGATCGACCGCCAGATCGGCCACGTGATCGAAGACTGTATAAACAACGCCCGACGGGTTCACGTTAATGAAGTCGACGCTGATTTGATGATGAGCCATAGCTTTAAAAATTTGCAGATGATGATCGTATTTGCCTTCCCGGTATTGAACTTGAATTTGGGTAACATGCGGCATATGGGCTATTCCGGTGACGGACCGGTCCATGACCTGCCGGCGAATCCGCTCCATGCTCGTTACGAGCGTGCCTTCGTCCTCGGAGAAGGTGGAGCGGACGCGGATCGGCATGTTCGCATGCATGGCCACTTCGACGGCTCGGGGATGGATCACCTTGGCTCCATGATGGGCCATGTTGCAGATTTCCGCAAACGAGACGGACCTCAGCAGCTTCGCCTCTTCGACGAGCCGCGGATCCGCCGTCAGAATTCCCGTTACATCGGTGAAGATATCGACCCGTTCGGCTTTAAGAGCGACGCCGAGCGCCGTAGCCGACGTATCGCTCCCGCCCCGTCCGAGTGTCGTCGGGTCGCCTGTCGGTGTCTGTCCCTGAAAGCCCGTTACGATGACGACCTTGCCTCGATTCAATTCCTCGTGTACCCGCTTCGGATCGATGGAGACGATTCGCGCATCACCATGCCGATCGTCCGTTTGAATGCCAGCCTGCGCTCCATTCAAGACCGTAGCCTGTATGCCTTCCGCCTGAAGCAGACTGCATAGCGTGACTGCCGAGATAATTTCTCCGCAGCACAAGAGCATATCCTTCTCTCTCGGCGGGACGCTGTTCCCGTTCTCTTCCAACCAGCCGAGCAGCGTATCCGTAGCGTATGGTTCCCCTCTCCGCCCCATGGCGGAGACTACGACAACGAGCTGATAGTGTTGGGAAAGGGCAAGAGATATGTGTTTGAGAACATGATGTCGAGCTTCCGCGGTCGATAGGGACGTCCCGCCGAACTTCTGTACGATGATGGACACACATTCACCCCCAACTATTAACTTGTCTTTGACAGCCCGGTTCGCTTATGTGCTTACTTCTGGCCGCTCGTCAAATATTCTCCGATCTGAACCGCATTCCAGGCAGCGCCCTTGAGCAGGTTGTCGGAGACGATCCACATGTTCAGTGCCCGCGGATTGTTCAGGTCGCGGCGCACGCGGCCGACGAACGTCTCGATCTTGCCGGCTGCATCCGTAGCGAGCGGGTAGTCCTGCTCTTCCGGATTGTCCTGAAGCACGATGCCCGGCGCATTGGCAAGCAGGCTGCGAATCTCTTCCATGTCGAAATCATCTTTGAGTTCGACATAGACGGATTCGGAGTGTCCGTACGTAACCGGAATCCGTACGCAGGTTGCCGTCACTTCGATCGAATCGTCTCCCATAATCTTCTTGGTCTCGTTGATCATCTTCATCTCTTCGTTCGTGAACCCGTTCTCGAGAAACTTGTCGATCTGCGGGATCGCGTTAAAGGCGATTTGATGCTTCCGCGGCAGCGAGCCTACCGGCAGGATGTCGGGAGTGACTTCTTCGCCGTCCAGAACCGCGCGGGACTGGCGGAGCATCTCGTCGATCGCCCGGCTTCCCGCTCCCGATACCGCCTGGTAGGTCGACACGATGATCCGGCTGATGCCGAACCGGTCGTACAGCGGCTTGAGGGTCGCCACCATTTGGATTGTCGAGCAGTTGGGGTTGGCGATGACGCCTTTGTTTTCCTTAATCATGTCCACATTCACTTCGGGCACGACAAGCGGCGTCTCCGGATCCATCCGGTACGCGCTCGTATTGTCGATGCACACGGCACCCGCCTTGATGGCGTGCGGCACGAGCTCCTTGCTGATGTCGCCACCCGCGCTGAAGAATGCTATGTCTACCCCTTCAAAGCTGGACGGGGTGGCCTCTTCAATTACGATCTCCTGGCCCTTGAAGGAAACCGTCTTGCCTGCGGAACGCTTGGAAGCAAGCAGCTTCAAGGATTGAATGGGAAAGTTCCTCTCATCCAGCAGGCGGATGATTTGCTCGCCTACCGCTCCTGTAATTCCAACCACAGCTACGTTAAACAGTTTCTGGTTCGACATGATTGAACTCTCCCTTATCCTTTTCTCTCTGGACATGCATGGAATTGCTCTTAAGAATAATGAAACCGTTCAATCAGCATGGGCTGCAGCTGCCTGCCGGACAACGCTTCTTCGCACGTTTCGGGAATGAGATCCATGCGTGCGACTAGCGAGTTGGCTTTCGAGCTGGGAGCATCCTGTCCGAACGGAACAAAATAAATGTTCTTCGTAATGAGGAGTTTGGCTATGTTAGCCGCATTGAGTCCAAGCCCGTCGTTCGTGGAAATGGCAATGACAAGCGGACGCTGGTTGCGCATCTGTGCCTTGGCCGCCATCAGAACGGGACTTTCCGTTATCGCGTTGGCAAGCTTGCTGGTTGTGTTGCCCGTACAAGGGGCAATCACGAGCACGTCGAGCAGCTTCGAGGGCCCAAGCGGCTCCGCATCTACGATTGTAGAAATAATATCATTACCAGTTATATCTTTCAACTGTTTTTGCCACTGCTCGGAGGTGCCGAACCGCGTGTCCGTCGTCATCAGAGTATGGGAAGCGATCGGGATGACACGGGCTCCCTCCTTTACGAAGCGTTCGATCTGCGGCATCACTTCCGCAAACGTGCAGTGCGAGCCTGTCAGCGCGAATCCGACTGTTTTTCCCTGCCATTTCATGCATCGTTCCTCCTTTTGCCGGCATCTTCCATGAGCAGATGACTGAGCGTTTGGGCGATAATTCTTCCGGCGGTTTTCGGCGCGACGATTCCGGGCAGCCCCGGAGCCAGCAGCGCCTTGATGCCCCTCTTCTCGGCGAAACGGAAATCCGTGCCGCCCGGCTTGGAGGCCAGGTCGATAATCAGCGAGCGGTGCGGAATTTTGGCGATGATTTGCGCCGTGACCACAAGCACCGGTATCGTGTTGAAGAGCAGGTCGACATCGCTTACGAAGTCTGCCAGATCCTTCACGTAAAACGGCTTGAAGCCCATCTCCCAGGCGCGCGCGTAATGCTCGGGCCTTCTCACGCCGACCTTGACCGTGGAGCCGAGCCCTTGCAGCGCGCGGGCCATCGTGAGCCCGGTGCGTCCCATGCCCAAGACGATACTGTTCGAGCCGTGTATGGTGAAGTCTGTATTCTGGATGGCCATCATCAGCGCGCCTTCAGCAGTAGGAATCGAGTTGTAGATCGCCACGTCGTCCCGGTCGAACAACTCGACAAGCCCGATACCGTGACGGCTGCAAAGCTCGGTCAGATACGGCTTCGCCATGCCGGTGTATACTTTGCCATGCTTGGGAAGCGACGCGATATGTTCTTCGGTAAGCACCAATTCCTCGGACGTAAAAATCGACACGACGTGGCCCTTGTCATCCGTACCGACGGCCGGCAGCAGGAGGGCATCGGCATGCTCCAGCGCCTCCGGCGTCAGTTTCGTCCTCGTCACGCCGTTGGGGATCGTTTGCAGGTTGTCAAATCCGATCAGTTGCACGCTTGCGTCCATTTCGATCAGCTGTTCAATGACTTCAAGCTGGCGGGCGTCTCCGCCGATGAGAGAGACATGAATGCCGGTAAGCATTGGATTGTTTGCACCCTTTTCCCTAATGCCGTTATCGTTACGCCATCATATGCGTGGGCTTAATTCGGGGTGACACGCGCGGGAGAGGCGGCTGCCGGCAAGGCAGATATCCCGGCTCCCTTAGGCTTGAACCCTCAAGAGAGCGCTCCCCTTCTCCCTGCCACTATACCGAGACAACAAAAAAACCAACCGGTTTCGGTTGGTTTTCTATCGTTACTTAGAGCGGCGGGCTGCAAGCAGGCGGGAAAAACCGATAGCAGCTTCCCATGCCTTTCGTTGGAAATCGTCCTTGAAAGCGGCGCAAGCTTATCGGCCGGTATGGCCGAAGCCGCCGGCACCTCGGACGGTCTCGGCCAGCTCGGCCGTTTCGGTCAGGCGGACGTCCGGAACGGTCTGAAACACCATCTGGGCAATCCGCTCGCCGCGCTGAATCGCGAACGGTTCCTCACCCAAATTGATGAGAAGCACCTTGACCTCGCCTCTGTAATCGGCGTCGATTGTGCCGGGCGTATTAAGGCAGGTGATGCCGTGCTTGAAGGCTAGTCCGCTGCGGGGGCGGATTTGGGCCTCCAGACCGGCGGGCATCGCAAGCGCAAAACCGGTAGGGATCAGCGCCCGACGTCCCGGCTGCAGGACGACAGGCTCCTCTACCGCAGCGTGCAGATCATACCCGCTCGCTTCAAGCGACATTCTCTGAGGAAGCGGAAGATCGCCGCTGTTCGCCAGCCGTTTAATTTGGACGGTGTGAGACAAGCTGATCCCTCCTGAATCCTTTGATGGCCTGATCCGACTGCCCAACCATTGCGAGTGCAAACGGATGGGAGAACAAATCGGCCGTGACGGCACGGATCAGCTCCATATCGACCGCTTCGATTTTGGCGATCAGATCGTCCATGGACAGATGGCGGCCGAGCAGCAGCTCATTCTTGCCGAGCCGGTTCATCCGGCTGCTCGTGCTCTCCAGGCTCAGAATGAGGCTGCCTTTTAGCTGCTCCTTGCCCTTTCTGAGCTCCGCTTCGGTCATGCCGTGCACGATCATGTCTTCGATGATCGCCATCGACACCTTGAGCACTTCCTCCGTTTGCTTGGGTGCCGTGCCGGTATAGAGCGTGAACATTCCGCTGTCCAAATGCGCGGAGTGATACGAGTAGACGGAGTAGGCTAACCCCCGCTTCTCCCGGATCTCCTGGAACAGCCTGGAGCTCATGCCCCCGCCGAGCGCATTGTTCAGCAGCACCATCGCATAGAACCGGTCGTCCTTAACGGAGCAGCCGGGCAGTGCAAGGCAGATATGGTTCTGCTCGGTCTTCTTCTCGTGATAGATCGAATCGGCGAGAAAAGCCGGCGGCTCGTAGCTATGCTCTTGACCTCGGACCGAGAAAGCGCCAAAATGCTTCTCCAGCAGGTCCAGAATGCCTTCATTGATGTTGCCCGCGACGCTGACGACCGTATTGGCGATCGAATAATGCTGCCGCATATAGGCTTTGAGCGTATCCGGCGTCTGCTGGTTCAGAATCTCCTCGGTTCCGAGAATCGTCATGCCGAGCGGATGGTTGCCATAGGCGGCCCGGGCCAGCAGATCGTGCACCAGGTCGTCCGGCGTATCCTCGTACATCGAGATTTCCTCAAGAATGACGTTGCGTTCCTTTTCCAGCTCCTCCAAATCCATGCGGGAATGAAAGAACATGTCGGACAGGACGTCTACCGCTATCGGTACGTGCTCGTCGAGAACCTTGGCGTAGTAGCAGGTATACTCCTTGGTGGTAAAAGCGTTCACGTTGCCGCCGATGCCGTCGAAAACCTCGGCGATTTCCTTGGCCGAATAGCGGTCCGTTCCCTTGAACAGCATATGCTCGATAAAGTGCGAGACGCCGTTCTGGTTCTTCTCCTCGTTCCGCGAGCCTGTCTTCACCCAAATGCCGAACGATACCGACCGGCAAGTCGGGATTTGTTCCATGACGACTCTCAAGCCGTTCGATAATGTTGTCTTCTTCACTCGCGTTCCTCCTATCAAGGTCAAGCCGCGCATCAGGGAAGCTTGGTCTCGGTCTCCGGCACGCGCTCCGGCGAGAGCAGCTCGCTGACCGTCCCGAGCGCAAGCCCCTTCTGCTTGATGATCCGGATGATGCCCTCCAGCGCCGCCGAGGACGATTTGGTCGGATGCATCAATATGAGAGCACCCGGTTCCATCGTCCGCGACAGCTTGGCAAGAATTTGCTCGGGCGCCGGGTTGCGCCAATCTACTGTATCAATCGTCCATAGAACGGTCTGCAGCTTAAGCTCCCTGGCGATCTTCACCGTCTCCTGATCGAAATCGCCGGAGGGCGGGGCGAACAGTGTATTGGACACGCCCAGCTGCTCGGTCAGCAGCTTCTCCGTCTTGCTGATTTCCTCGATCGCCTGTTGGCGGCTCAAGGTGCTCATATTTTTGTGCGAATAGGCGTGATTGGACAGCTCATGCCCTTGCGCCTGAATTTCCTTGGCGGTCTCCACATGCTTGGACAGCCAGGAGCCGTCGAAGAAAAACGTCGCATGGACGTTCTCCTTCTTGAGAATGTCCAGCATGCGGGGCAGATACTCGTCTCCCCAGGCGACATTGATCATTAGCGCGGCCATCGGCTTCTCGGGATTCCCCTTGTAAACCGGATGTGCGCCCAGATCGCTCAGATGAACCTTAGGCGGAATTTCGCGAAACAGATAGCGCACCGGCTGACCGGCCGGCGCCTGCTCCGCCAGCTGCAGCGTCTTTTCCACGTCCACTTCCCTGCCGTTGTAGCCGGGAATCGCCTTCCACACCCGATCGACTTTGGCGTCGATCGGCGCGCGGTACAGCGTCTTGGCCTCTTCCTGGATTGTGGCCAGCAGCTGCTGGCGGTCCACCCGTTTCTGCTTCGCCATTTCCTTGCGGACGACAGAAGCGCCGCTTCCGGAAGATGATCCCCCGAATCCCGCCATGGCGGGCACGGCGTCTGCCTGCTGAAGCGCCGCAGACACGCCCGGCGGCGTCTGCTTGACCTCCTGCATATAAGCCCGCACAGCCGGAAGCTGGCAGACGGCCAGCGTTCCCGCCATGACGAATACGGCCGGCAGTATCCCCTTCTTGTTCATGTACGGTCCCCCTGCTTCTTGGCAACAGCTTTTGGGGGAGCATGCCGGGTGGGCAGGCTCCCTCCGTTGTCCCAAGTCTATGTCGGGAAACCGTTAAGTAGAAGAAAATCCGGGCAAATAAAAAAGAGACAGATCCCTCTGACTCTTTATTTTATCCGATTGGTTTAACCGGGACAACTTATTGGGACAAAGTGGCTTTGCGGGACAGGTTGACGCGCCCTTGCGGATCGATTTCGGTTACTTTGACCGTAATCTGATCGCCAAGCTTGACGACATCCTCTACTTTGGCCACCCGCTCCGTCGACAGCTGCGAGATGTGAACGAGGCCTTCCTTGCCTGGGAGTACTTCGACGAACGCGCCGAACTTCTCGATCCGTTTGACCGTTCCCAAGTAGGTTTCTCCGACCACGACTTCTCTCACGATGCCTTCGATGATCGACTTGGCCTTCTCGTTCATCTCTGCATTGCTCGACGCGATGAAGATCGTGCCGTCCTGCTCGATGTCGATTTTGACGCCCGTCTCGTCGATGATCTTGTTGATGATCTTGCCCCCTGCGCCGATAACGTCGCGGATCTTGTCCGGATGGATGTGCATCACGGTGATCTTAGGCGCATAAGGCGACAGCTCCTTGCGGACCTCGCCGATGCGTGCCAGCATCTTGTCCATGATGAACATGCGGCCTTCCCGTGCCTGGCTCAGCGATTCCGACAGAATCGCGCGGTCGATGCCGTCGATCTTAATGTCCATTTGGATCGCAGTGACGCCTTTGGCGGTGCCAGCTACTTTGAAATCCATGTCGCCGAGATGGTCTTCCATGCCCTGAATGTCGGTCAGGATGGTGAAATGCTCGCCGTCCTTGATGAGGCCCATCGCAATGCCCGACACCGGAGCTTTGATCGGTACGCCTGCCGCCATGAGCGCCATCGTGCCGGCGCAAATGCTCGCCTGCGAGGAGGAGCCGTTCGATTCGAGGACTTCCGATACGACGCGGATCGCATACGGGAATTCCGATTCCGAAGGCAATACCATCTCGAGTGCCCGTTCGCCAAGCGCGCCGTGTCCGATTTCGCGGCGGCCCGGAGGACGCAGCGGACGGGCTTCGCCTACGCTGAACGGCGGGAAATTGTAATGGTGCATGAACCGTTTCGTTTCCTGAAGATCAAGGCCGTCCAGCATCTGGACGTCTCCCATCGCGCCGAGCGTACAAGCGCTGAGCACCTGCGTTTGTCCACGCGTGAACAGAGCCGAACCGTGCGCTCTCGGCAGCAGGTCGACATCGCATTCGATCGGCCGGATTTCGGTCAGCTTGCGGCCGTCCGGACGCACCTTGTCGTGGGTGATCAGGCGGCGCACTTCTTCCTTGACGATATCGTGCAGCACTTCCTTAGCGTCGGCCAGCAGCTCCGGCGTCTCGGTGTACAGCCCGCTGAAATGCTCGATAGCTTCCGCATTAATGGCGTCGATCGCATCCTGGCGTGCATGCTTCTCCTCGATCCGTACCGCTTCCACGAGACGGTCCTTCGCATAGGCACGGACGGCTTCGTTGACAGCCGCATCGGTCTGGTGCAGCTTCACTTCCATCTTCGGCTTGCCGACCTCAGCCGTCAGCTCTTCGATCTTCGCTACGATCTTCTTGATCTCCTCGTGCCCGAACATGATGGCCTCAAGCATAACCTCTTCCGGGATTTCCTGCGCCTCGGCCTCGACCATCATGATTGAATCCTTAGTTCCGGCAACGACCAAATAGAGATCGGACACTTTGGACTGCTCCACGGTCGGGTTAATGACGAATTCTCCGTCCACGCGGCCGACGATCACGCCGCCGATCGGTCCATTGAACGGTACATCCGAGATGCTGAGCGCCGCAGAGGTTCCGATCATCGCAACGATGTCCGGCACGTTATCCTGCTCGACGCTCATGACCAGATTGACGATCTGCACGTCGTTGCGGAACCCTTCGGGGAACAGCGGACGGATCGGCCGGTCGGTCAGACGGCTTGCCAGAATCGCTTTTTGCGTCGGACGTCCCTCGCGCTTCGGATACCCGCCGGGAATCTTGCCGACGGAGTAAAGGCGCTCCTCGTAGTTGACGGTGAGCGGAAAGAAGTCGAGATCCTTCGGCTCCGAAGACGCCGTTACCGTACACAAGACGGCCGTGTCGCCGTAACGAGCCATGACGGCACCGTTCGCTTGCTTCGCCAGTCGTCCTGTTTCCAGGATGAGGGGCCTGCCGCCCAGCTCCATATACACTTTCTTCTCCATGCTTGACCTCCTGCTATGTAGAGATTATCTCTATTACTGTATAAGAATTAGCTTATCCTTCCGTCTCTGCATTCATAAGAAAAAAGGCGGAATTGCCCGTTCCCTCCCGTACGGAGAGGAAACGGGGATATAAGAAAAGCAACCATTGCCCGTCTATGCAGTCGGCCTGCACGATGAAACAAAGGTTGCTTTCCATAAGTTCCGCTTCGCTTATCTGCGGAGACCAAGCTTCTCGATCAACGCGCTGTAGCGTTTCACGTCATTGTTCTTCAGATATGCGAGCAGCTTACGGCGCTGTCCGACCATCTTCAACAGACCGCGGCGGGAATGATGATCCTTCTTGTGCGTCCGCAGATGTTGAGTCAGGTTGACAATGTTCTCCGTAAGGATAGCTACCTGAACCTCGGGAGATCCAGTATCCGTTTCATGAACCTTGTGCTCTTGAATGATCTGTGTCTTGCGCTCTTGTGTCAATGCCATTGTGGGTTCACCTCCTAATTATCTAAAAAATCGCCGTCAGCCCAGAACTCGTCGGTGATACGAAGATCCACGCTGAGGTTCGGCTGCCGCACTGGGCATGTATGCCATCGGGCAACCAAAACAAAGTATAGCACAGAAGGCGGGCGGAAGCAAACGGAATCCGTTTCAAGCAGCACAGCCGCCTGAAGCGGCCAGCCTGTCGTCCGTCCCCATCGGGAAGCTCCCTGCAGGACTGTGTCTAGCCGGTGAGCCGTCTTCCCCCTCTTCCTCGTCCTTCACAAGCGAAACGTCAAACGGGCTGCAATCTCCGCCGAATCTCCTCTACATCCTTGCCGATCTGGGAGACCAAATCGGGCAGGGAGGCGAATTTTTGCTCGGGCCGGATGTAATGAAGGAACTCGACCTGGAGATTCTCCCCGTACAAATCGCCTTCGTAATCCAGCAGGTGCACCTCGAGCGACACGCGATGACCTTCGCCCTCAATGGTCGGCTTGACGCCGAGATTCGCGGCACCCGCGAACGAACGCTCCCGTCCCGTCTCCCGGACGCGTACCGCATAGACGCCCAGGCGAGGCAGCAAGTAAGGCTCTGCAAGCTCTAGATTGGCCGTAGGGAAGCCGATCGTTCGGCCCAGCCTGCGTCCTTCCACGACATGCCCGCGCACCTGGTACGGACGTCCGAGCAGAACGGCCGCTTCCTCGACGCGTCCCTCCTCGAGTGCTTCGCGGATAAGCGTGCTGCTCACCTTGCGGCCGTCCTGGTGAAATGCCTGCACGACCTCCACCGCCATTCTCGGCTGCCCTAGCTCCCGCAGCAGGCCAGGCGTGCCCTTGCCCTGATAGCCGAACGAGAAGTCGAAGCCGACGACGACCTTCTCGATGCCGAGCGGCATCAAGATCCGTTCCACGAACTGGTCCGGCGCAAGCTCGGAGAACGTCCGATGAAACACGAATACGTAGACGTAGTCCACCCCGAGCTCCTTCATCAAGGCAAGCTTGGCTTCAGGCGGCGTCAGCATCTGCTCGTATTGGGAGCGGCCGAGCAGCGCCCGCGGATGCGGATGGAACGTCATAACCGCGACGGGCAGTCCGCTTTGCTTGCCGGCGGACACTGCCTTGGCAATGACCTCCCGGTGGCCGAGATGAAGGCCGTCGAAATCCCCGATCGCCAGCACTTGACGCTCCGGCATGCCCGCGAGTGGCAGCTTCTCTGGATAGTTGATTGTAAACACTTGCATTCCGTGATCACCTGCTATTCTCCGACTAACGGGCCGCCCCGCTTTTATTGGAATACTTTTTCCGGGAGCAGCAGCCCGCGCTCCCGATCTGCCCGGAAAATACCGAGGAATGCCCGTTCCGGCGAATAGAGCCGGATCAGGTCTCCCGCTCCCTCGGGCAGCGTGTCCGGCGCCCAAAGCAGCTTGCGGCCCTGCAGCGCGTGAACCGCCTGCTCCGGAGCGGCCAGCGTCACGGCCGCCAGATGCGGCACCGCATCGTCCGGCGCAAGCAGCCGCCGTTGCCATGTTCCGTCCGCCGCTTCCTGCTCCAGTTCCTCGAACGTCACGCAATTCGCGCGGGTCAAGGAGCCGGTCGCGGTGCGGACGAGCTCGGACATGACGGCCGGGACGCCCAGCGCCCGTCCGATATCGACGCACAGCGTGCGGATATAGGTTCCTTTGGAACAGGAAACGCGAAACCGAATCTCCGGATGCGGCCGGTCCAGGTCCATCGCAAGCGCATCGATCCGGTAAATGTCTACCTGACGTGACTTGCGCTCGACAGTGGCGCCTTCCCGCGCCAGCTCATACAGCCGCTTGCCGTCGACCTTCACCGCCGAATACATCGGCGGCACCTGATCAATCGTGCCGACGAACGAGGCCAGCACGCGCGTAATCTCTTCTGCCGATACCGTCACCCGATCCAGCCGTTCCAGCACCTCACCGGTGAGATCCTCGGTATCGGTGGACAGGCCAAGCGTAAGAACCGCCTCGTACTCCTTCGGCAGATCCTGGATGTACTCGACGAGTCTTGTCGCTCGTCCAATGCAAAGCGGCAGGACGCCGGTCACCTTCGGATCGAGCGTGCCGGTGTGGCCGATCCGCTTGATCCGAAGGATCCTCCGCGCCTTGGCGACCACATCATGGGAAGTATAATCGACCGGTTTCCATATCGGCAGTACACCCTCTGTCATGAGATTGCCTTCCCCGCTTCCGTTACCAATTGGGCCACAACGTCTTCGTAGCTCCCCCGCAGTGTGCAGCCGGCCGCCCTAATATGGCCGCCGCCGCCGAACCGCTGGGCGATAGCCGAAACGTCGGCGCCGCTGGAACGGAGACTGGCTTTGAAGACGCCCGGCTCCTTCTCCTTAACGAAGATGCCGATCACTACGCCCGCGATATTGCGCGGATAGTTGACGATGCCGTCGAGGTCTTCGTCTGACGCCCCCGCTTCCTCAAGATCCTGAAGATGAACGCCCATCCAGGCGATCCGACCGTCGGAGGAAAATGAGAGCGAATCGATAGCCTTGCCGAGCAGCCCGATATGGGAACGGGTGACCGTTTCCAGCATACGCTCAGCCAGCACGCTTCCTTGAGCGCCGTGCTCCAGCATTTCGGCTGCAATCCGCATGACGGCCGGCGTCGTGCTGGAGTAACGGAAGCCGCCGGTATCGGTAAGGAGACCGGTATAGATCGACGTTGCGAGCGGCTCCGTCCATGCGACGCCCAGCGAGACCGCCAGGTCGTATAGAATCTCCGTGGTAGAAGCCGCTTGGGGCTTCAAAAGCGTACAGGTGCCGAACCCGTCATTCGTCGGATGATGATCGATATTAAGCAGGTCGGCGCCTTCGGCAATCCATTCAGCCGAACGCCCCGTGCGCGAATAATCGGCACAGTCCACCGTGATGACGGTGGAAAAGCGGGATTCCGGAGCCTCCACGCCCGCTTGCCGGATGGCGTCCGCTCCCCATAGCGTCTCGAACTTCCGCGGCACCGGATCTTCATTGCATAGGACGAATTGTTTGCCCAGCTGCTTCAGCATCCGCCCCATGGCGGAGGTGGAACCGATGGCATCGCCGTCGGGACTGAGATGGGAGACGACCAGGAACTGGTCGTGCTCCAGAATGAACGTCTTAGCGGCTTCCAGCTGGCGGGTATAGTCCTCCGTCCGCTGCACGCTTAAACGTCCTCTTTCTCATCGTCCTTGATATTGCCCAGCAGCTTCTCAATCCGGTTGCCGTATTCGATCGACGTATCGAATTTGAAAAGCAGCTCCGGCACGACACGCAGCCGGATTCTTTTGCCGAGCTCCGAGCGGAAGAACCCGGTTGCCCGGGTCAGTACTTTCATCGATTCCGCTTTTTGCTCCTCCGTCCCCAAGACGCTTAAATAAATCTTCGCCTGAGACAGGTCGTTCGTCACGTCCACGCCGGTAATCGTCAAAAACCCGATGCGCGGATCTTTAAAATCGTTTTGCAGAATCTGGCTCAGTTCCTTCTTGATCTGCTCGCCCACTCTGCCTGTTCGAATCTTTGCCATTCCTTATCACCTCTCGACGGTTTCCATTACGAAGGCCTCGATGGTATCTCCCACCTTGACGTCGTTAAACCGCTCGATCGTAATCCCGCACTCGTAGCCCTGCGCCACTTCCTTGGCATCGTCCTTGAACCGCTTGAGCGAGTCGATCTTGCCTTCGTGAATGACGATGCCGTCCCGGATGAGACGAACTTCGGCATTCCGCGTTATTTTGCCCGAAGTAACCATACAGCCTGCAATCGAGCCGACTTTGGATACTTTGAAGACGTCGCGGACTTCCGCATGGCCGATGACGCTCTCCTTGTAGATCGGGTCCAGCATGCCCTTCATGGCTTGCTCGATCTCCTCGATGACGGCATAGATGACGCGGTGCAGGCGGATGTCCACCTTCTCCTGCTCGGCCGTCATCATAGCAGCCGGCTCCGGACGCACGTTGAAACCGATGATGATGGCGTTCGAGGCGGAAGCCAAAATGATGTCGGACTCGGTAATCGCGCCGACGCCGGTGTGAATGATCTTCACGCGAGCGCCTTCGATGTCGATCTTCTCGAGCGAGCCGCGCAGCGCTTCGGCGGAGCCTTGCACGTCGGCCTTGATGATGACGAAAAGATCCTTTACTTCGCCTTCCTGGATATGCTTGTAGAGATCGTCCAGCGTGACGCGCGAGTTGGCGCCCATCTCGGATTGGCGAAGGGTGATAGCGCGCTTCTCCGCGATCTCTCTCGCTTTGCGCTCGTCCTCGTAGGCGAGGAACGGATCGCCCGCTTGCGGCACTTCCGTCAGACCGGTAATCTCGACCGGCGTGGAAGGACCCGCTTCCTTGAGACGCTTGCCCTTATCGTTCACCATGGCGCGGACGCGGCCGAATTGGACGCCGGCGATGAAGCTGTCACCGACATGCAGCGTACCGTGCTGGATCAGGACGCGAGCGACCGGACCGCGGCCCTTGTCGAGCTCGGCTTCGATAACCGTCCCTCTCGCGCGCTTGTTCGGATTCGCTTTAAGCTCTTGTACTTCCGCTACGAGGAGAACCATCTCGAGCAGCTGATCAAGGTTCATCTTCTGCTTCGCAGATACGTTGACGAAGATCGTGTCGCCGCCCCACTCCTCGGGAACGAGCTCGTACTTGGTCAGCTCCTGCTTGATAGCATCCGGATTCGCTTCCGGCTTGTCGATCTTGTTCACCGCGACGATGATCGGCACGTTGGCCGCCTTGGCGTGGTTGATCGCTTCTACGGTCTGCGGCATGACGCCGTCGTCCGCCGCTACGACAAGGATGGTGATGTCTGTCACCTGGGCACCCCGTGCACGCATCGTGGTGAACGCTTCGTGGCCCGGCGTATCGAGGAATGTAATCTTCTTACCCTGCACCTCGACTTGATAAGCGCCGATATGCTGCGTAATCCCGCCCGCTTCGCCGGCGGTTACGTTCGTCGTACGGATCGCGTCAAGCAGCGTCGTTTTGCCGTGGTCGACGTGGCCCATAATGGTGACGACCGGCGGACGCTCCTCGAGATCGCCCTCTTCGTCCTTCTCCTCGATCAGCTCGAAATTTTCCTCGTCGACCGGGATTTTGAGCTCCACTTCCACCTTGTATTCGTTGGCGATCAGCTGGATGGTATCCAGATCGAGTTCCTGGTTGATCGTCGCCATGACGCCGAGGAAGAGGAGCTTCTTGATAACTTCCGATACGTCTTTATGAAGGAGCTTCGCAAGATCGCCGACGGTCATCGTTCCGCGAACAATGATTTTCTTAGGCGTGTTATCGACCTTATCCTTGCGAACCTGCTGCTGGTTGTTCTGGTTTCTGCCTTTCCCGCGCTGGTTGCGGTTGTTAAACCCGCCGCCCGGACGGCCGCCGCCCCGATTGTCATCGAATCGGCGCTGCTGCGGCTGCGGCCTTACCTTCTTGCCGCCTGCCTCGTTCGCCTTGACGTCCATTTCTTCCACGCCCGGCACCGACGAATTCTTCAGGACGCGGCCTTCGCCCACGCGGAAGCCCTGGCCTTGACCGCCACGGTTGCCGCCTTGGCCCTGGCCTTGACCGCCACGATTGCCGCCTTGCCCTTGACCTGGACCACGGTTGCCGCCTTGGCCCTGGCCTTGACCGCCACGGTTGCCGCCTTGCCCTTGGCCTGGACCGCGGTTGCCGCCTTGGCCCTGGCCTTGACCGCCACGGTTGCCGCCTTGTCCTTGGCCTGGACCGCGGTTGCCGCCTTGCCCTTGGCCCGGACCGCGGTTGCTGCCTTGGCCCGGACCGCGGTTGCCGCCTTGGCCCTGCCCCTGACCAAAGCGGTTGCCGCCTTGCCCTTGGCCTTGGCTGCGGTTGCCGCCTTGCCCTTGGCCTTGGCTGCGGTTACCGCCTTGCCCTTGGCCTTGACTGCGGTTGCCGCCCTGTCCTTGGCCTTGACCGCGGTTGCCGCTTTGGCCTTGCCCCTGACTACTGTCGCCACGGCCTTGCTCACCGCTGTGAGTAGTCGGCTGGGACCGCTGCGCGTCTTCCCCGGACGCTTGCGGCTGTCCCTGCGGACGAGCTCCGGCAGCCGGGGAGGAAGCTCCGCCGTCACTGCGCTTGGCTGCAGCATTAGCCTTGACGTCGCGGAAGAATTTCTCGACGGCGTTGACCGCATCGTTTTCCATGACGCTCATATGGTTGTTAACCGAAATGTTGAGCCGCTTCAAAATCGTGATAATTTCCTTGCTGCTCATATTCAATTTTTTGGCGTATTCGTAGACTCTAAGTTTGTCCTTGTTGTCTTGTTTATTCAAATTTCTCCACCTCCGCAAGGTTTGCCTGGCACTTACGAAGGAGCTTGGCGAACCCATCGTCGGTCACTGCCATAATGACCCGTTCCGCTTTACCGACGCTCGCTCCCAGCTCTTCGCGTGTACCGTATTGCATCAAAGGGACATGATAGGATGTGCACTTGTCCCTGAATTTTTTGGTTGTGTTATCCGAAGCGTCCGTGGCCATGATGGCAAGCTTCGCTTTGCCCGACCGAATCGCATCGAGCACGGTATCGTCTCCGGTGACCAGCTTGCCTGCCCGCAGCGCGAGTCCGAGATTACTGAAAAATTTATTCATCGTCGTCCATCGCTTCCTTGGCGGCCAGGAATTCGTCCTCCACCTTGACGAAATCCCGCTCCAGCTGGTCATAAATCTCGGCGCTGACGCCATGCTTGAGTGCCCGGTCAAGAGCCTTGCTTTTCTTCGCAAGCTTGAAGCACGACTGCTTGCCGCACAAATAAGCGCCTCTTCCGGATTTTTTGCCCGTCAGGTCGATGAGGATCTGGTCATCCGGCGTCTTGACGACGCGGATCAGTTCCTTCTTCCCCATCATTTGTTGGCAGGCTACGCATTTGCGCTGCGGTATTTTTCTCGGTTTCATCGTCATCACCCGCTTATCCGCCACTGCTCCTCCGATCAGTCAAAGCTGACGGAGTCCTGCGGCAGTTCTTCCGTATACGTCTTCTCGCGGCCGTATTCCTGTTCGGCCTGCGCTTCGCTCTTGATGTCGATCTTCCATCCGGTCAGCTTGGCGGCAAGGCGGGCGTTCTGGCCCTTTATGCCGATCGCCAGTGACAGCTGATAGTCCGGCACGATGACGCGCGCCATCTTTTCAGCTTCGAACACGTTGACCTCCAGCACTTTGGACGGGCTGAGCGCGTTCGCTACGTATTCCTCGACGCTCTCGGACCAGCGGACGATATCGATCTTCTCGCCGCGCAGCTCGTTCACGATCGTCTGCACGCGTGTGCCCTTGGGGCCAACGCAGGAGCCGACTGCATCCACTTCCGAGTTGCGGGAATAGACGGCGATCTTCGAGCGGAAGCCCGCTTCGCGCGCCACGGAGCGAATTTCCACGACGCCCTGGAAAATCTCCGGCACTTCCAGCTCAAACAGCCGCTTCAGAAGGCCGGGATGCGTCCGGGACAGGAAGATTTGCGGTCCCTTGGTCGTATTCTCGACCTTGGTGATGTATGCCTTGACGCGGTCGTTGTGCTTGAACTTGTCATTCGGCATCAGTTCGGTCAGCGGCAGAACCGCCTCTACCTTCCCGAGGTCGACATAGACGTTGCGAGTATCCTGCCGCTGCACGATGCCGGTTACAATGTCTTCTTCCTTCTCGATAAACGCATTATAAATGAGTCCCCGCTCGGCTTCGCGGATCCGCTGGGTCACCACCTGCTTCGCGGTCTGGGCCGCGATCCGGCCGAAGTCTTTGGGTGTTACTTCGATTTCAACGATGTCCTCCAGCTGGTAGTTCGGGTTGATGTCACGGGCGGCATCAAGAGAGATGTCAAGCCGCGGATCCAGCACTTCCTCGGTAACGGTCTTCCGGGCATAAACCTTAATCAAGCCGGTATGCCGGTTGATGTCCACACGCACGTTTTGCGCCGTGTTGAAGTTGCGCTTGTAGCTGGAAATCAAGGCCGCCTCGATCGCCTCGATCAAGATGTCCTTGCTGATCCCTTTTGTTGTTTCAATTTCATGCAGGGCCTCGATAAAATCGGTGTTCATTTCGCCTGCGGTCCCCCTTTCAAAATAAACCGGACTCGCGTCCGGCCTTCCCGTCTTCGTGCGGGAGCTCTATCTCAGAAAACGATTGCGAGCCGGGCGCTAGCTACCTTTCCGGCCGGAATCGTGTACTGGCGTTTCCCCGTGTCCACAACCAGCTGCTGCTCGTCATACGACAGCAGGGTCCCTTCGAACTCCTTGAGCCCGTCGATTGCTTCGTACGTGGTGACATAGACGTTGTCGCCGACCGCTTTGAGAAAATCGGCAGGTTTCTTAAGGGGGCGCTCCGCTCCGGGTGATGATACCTCTAGAAAATAGGCGGTCGGGATCGGATCGGTCTCATCCAGCTTAGTGCTCAAATATTCGCTCAGCCGTCCGCAGTCATCGATATCGATGCCGCCGTCCTTGTCCACGAACACCCGCAAAAACCAGTTGCTGCCCTCTTTCACATACTCAATATCCACTAGCTCCAGCCCATGTTCCTCGATATACGGCTGAACCATCTGTTCGACTGTCGATTTGATATGCGAACTCAAAGACTCGTTGCCCCCTTTTGGCTTGCCCTGTCCGCCCCCGCAGCTCATGCGTCAGGGCATTCAGGTCTATATCAAAATGTAAAGAGTGGGTTGCCCCACTCTCCGTAAACGAAAAGATATCATCATTATTGCCAAAAAACATTATACCATAACAACTATTCCCTAACAATAGATAGCCCGCCGAATTAAAACAAGGAGAGCTGATTCGTCTCGGGCAGGCCGCGGAAGCAGCCCATTCCGTTCAGAATTTCCACGATCGTTTTGGATACTTTGGCCCGGTTTTGGAAGTCCTCCATCGAGAGGTATTCTCCTTCTTCCTTGGACGCCGCGATGCTTTTGGCGGCCGAATCCCCGATTCCCGGCACGGCCGAGAACGGAGGAATCAGGGAATTCTCCTTGACGCGGAATTTCGTTGCGTCGGACTGATACAAATCGACCGGCCGGAAGGTGAAGCCGCGCGCGGTCATCTCGAGACCCATCTCGAGAATGGATACCATTGCCTTCTCCTTCGGGAGCGCCTGGAAGCCCTTCTCCTCGATCTCGATCAGCTTGCGGAGGATGGCGTCGTAGCCTTGACAGAACAGCTCAACGTCGAAGTCTTCAGCGCGGACCGAGAAGTAAGTGGCGTAGAATTCGATCGGATGATACAGCTTGAAGTAGGCCGTCCGGACGGCGGAAATGACATACGCGGCGGCGTGCGCCTTCGGGAACATGTACTCGATCTTCTCGCACGAATCGATGTACCACGCCGGCACCTTGTGCTTGCGCATTTCTTCCTTCCATTCCTCCGTCAGACCGCGCCCCTTCCGCACGCTCTCGGTAATCTTGAACGCCAGGCCCGCATCCATGCCCGCCTTGTAGATCAGATACAGCATGATGTCGTCCCGGCAGCCGATTACGGTTTTGATGTTGCACGTTCCCTTGCGGATGAGCTCCTGCGCATTGCCCAGCCAGACTCCGGTTCCGTGGGACAGACCCGAGATCTGCAGCAAATCCGCGAAGGTCGACGGCGAGGTCTCCTGCAGCATCTGGCGCACGAACTTGGTCCCCATCTCGGGCACCCCGTAGGTGGCAACCGGCGTTCGGATCTGCTCCGGCGACACTCCGAGTGACTCCGTAGAATGGAATAGGCTCATCACCTTGGGATCGTTCATCGGGATCGTCGTCGGGTCCACACCTGTTAAGTCCTGCAGCATTCTCATCATGGTCGGATCATCGTGTCCGAGAATATCGAGCTTGAGCAGGTTCTCGTCGAAGGCGTGGTAATCGAAGTGGGTCGTCATCCATTCCGCGCTCGTGTCGTCCGCCGGAAACTGTACCGGGGTGATGTCCTCGACCTCGATGTAATCCGGCACGACGACGATGCCACCCGGATGCTGGCCGGTGCTCCGCTTCACGCCGGTGCAGCCGGCGGCAAGCCGCTTAATCTCGGCCGTGCGCCATTGCCCGCCCTTTTGCTCCTCATATTTCTTCACGAAGCCGAACGCCGTCTTGTCCGCCACCGTGCCGATCGTACCGGCGCGGAACACGCTCTTCTCCCCGAACATAATCTTGGTGAAGTTATGCGCCTCCGGCTGGTATTCGCCCGAGAAGTTCAAGTCAATATCGGGGACCTTGTCACCTTTGAAACCTAGAAACGTTTCGAACGGAATGTCCTGGCCTTCGCCCTTAAGCTTGGCTCCGCATCTCGGGCAATCCTTGTCAGGCAGGTCAAAGCCGCTCGGGATCCGACCGTCGGTGAAGAATTCGCTGTACTGGCAGCTGCGGCACAGATAGTGCGGTGGCAGCGGATTGACCTCCGAAATTCCGAGCGCGGTGGCGACGAAGGACGAGCCGACCGATCCCCGGGAGCCAACGAGGTAGCCGTCAGCGTTCGATTTTTTGACGAGCCGCTCGGAGATCAGATAGTTCGCCGAGAAGCCGTAGTGAATAATCGGCTTCAGCTCCTTCTCGAGCCGGTTCACAACGAGTTCGGGCAGCGGATCGCCGTACATCGACTTGGCCGTCGCATAGCAGGTGTTACGAATCTCCTCATCCGCTCCTTCGAGGATCGGCGAGAACAGACCGTTGTCCGTCGGTCCGCCCTTCCTTGGGAACAGCTCAATCTCCTCGAACTGGTCGGCCAGCGCCGCCGTATTCGTGACGACGACTTCCTTAGCCTTCTCGGGACCGAGAAACGCGAATTCCCTCAGCATTTCCTGGGTCGTGCGGAAATGGGCGTCCGGCTTGCGGATATCCTTGAGCGGACTGAAGCCGGTAATGCCGAGGATGGTAATGTCGCGGCTGATCTTGTCCCGCGGATGCAGGTAATGGACGTTGCCTGTCGCGATAACCGGCTTGTTCAGCTTCTCGCCGAGCGAACAGATTTTGCGAACGGCGTTCTCCAGCTGCTCCCTGCTGCCGACGAGTCCTTTCTCTAGCAGGTGCATATAAAAGTCGATCGGTTGAATCTCAAGGATATCGTAAAACTTCGCTACTTCCTCGGCTTCTTCCATCGTCTTGTTGAGCACGGTCTCGAACAGCTCGCCTTTCTCGCAGCCGGAGATGACGAGCAGCCCTTCCCGCAGCTCGATCAGCTTGCTCCTCGGAATACAGGCCACCCGGTTGTAATGTTCCGTATGGGACAGCGACACCAGCTTGTACAAATTCTTCTTGCCGGTCTGATTCAGCGCATAGATGCAGCAGTGGAACGGTCTCGTGTTGCTGAGATCCTTGCCCACGAACTGGTTCAAGCCGTCCAGCGTCTCCAGTCCCCGCTCTGCCGCTTCCTTGATCATTGCGAACAGAACGCCTCCGAGCGCCTCCGAGTCGTCGATCGCGCGGTGGTGGTTCTCCAAGCTGACCTTAAACTTGTCCGCCAGAGTGTTCAGCCGGTGATTCTTCATCGTCGGGAACAAGAGTCGCGCCATCTCCAGCGTATCGAGCACCGGATTATTCATCGTCTCGAGGCCGAGCTGCTGACAATAATGCTGAATGAACCCGATATCGAAGCGTGCGTTGTGCGCAACTAGCACGCAGTCCTCGCAGAACTCGACGAACTTGGGCAGCACCTCCTCAAGCTCCGGCGCGTCACGCACCATCTCGTCGGTAATATTGGTCAGCTGCGTAATGTTGTACGGAATCGTTTCGTGCGGGTTAACGAAGTAGGAGAACTTGTCGATCACCTGGTTGTCCTTCATCTTGATGCCCGCAAGCTCGATGATCTTGTTGTCGGTGACGGACAAGCCCGTCGTCTCTATATCGAAAACGACGTACGTAGTATCCTTCAGCAGGCGCGGCTCGGGATTCAGGACGATCGGCACGTTGTCGTTGACGACGTTCGCCTCCAGGCCGTAGATGACCTTGATCCCGTGCTTCTTGGCCGCCTTGCCGGCGTCCGGGAACGCCTGCACCCCGCTATGGTCGGTGATGGCGATCGCCTTGTGGCCCCATTTGGCCGCCGTCTTGATGTATTGGTCGACCGGCGTGATCGCATCCATCGTGCTCATCGTCGTGTGCAGATGGAATTCGACCCTCTTATCCTCCGCGGTATCCTTGCGGTCCTCCGGCGGAACGATCTCATTGATGTCACGCGGCATGAACATGAGCTCGGGCGGGTTCATGAACCGGTCGAATTCGATCTTGCCGCTCGCCTTGATCCACTTGCCGTTCTCCAGCAGGCTGTACAGCTTGACGTCCTCCTTGGTCTTGGCGAACGCCTTGACCGCGATCGAGTCGGTGAAATCCGTCAGGTTGAACGTAATGAGCGTGCTGCCGCTCTTCAGCTCCTTCGTCTCGAGTCCGAAGACGGTGCCCTGCAGCGTTACCTTCTTCTCTTCTTCCTTGATCGACTGGATCGGAACTGCCGCATCCTTGATCTCGAAGCCGATCATCAGCACCTGCCGGCCTTCTTCCGGTTTGGCCACTACGGTCTCTTGCGGAACGGCCATCATCATCTCCTGGGTGACCATCCGCTCCTCTTCTTCGATCAGCTGAGCGAATTTGAGATACTCTTCCTCGGCTTGGCCGCTGTCGCTGCAGCTTAGCACCACTTGATAATCAAGCGAAAAATGCTCCAGATAATATTGGCGGACCCAGCGGTCCACCCCTTTTTTCTTGGCCAGATCGAGCCCGATCTGGTCCAGCAGCACGAGGCCCAGCTTGCGTTCCTGGACCTCCAGCCTCGCTTTGGTCAGCCAGCCGTTCACGGCAAAAACCTTGTCCTGGATCCATTCCGTCAGATGAGGCCAGTATTCCTGCGCTGCCCGTCCGTGTGTTTCGGGATCCCGGTATTCAAAGACGAACCGGATCCGCGATATATGACGGAACGCCTCATGTATTTTTGTGCAGAATTCTTTATAGACATCGCAAGCAACCAGGGATTGCTTATGTATATAAAACGTCCATTCGGAATTTTTTCGGCTGACTTCCACACGTTCGATATAGCCTTCGGCAAAATGCCCGTTCACGAATTCCGGAGGCAGACCCGCCTGCTTCATCAGCAGCTCGAACCGCAATCTCTTCTCCTCTTGAGCGCTCATGATCGATCCTCTCCCCTAACGCGCTGTCTTGCTGTAGACTCCCATTTCGGTTAACTTAGGCAAAAAAAAGAAAGAGCAAAGGGAAGGCAAGCCTTCCGTTTGCTCTTCTATTGTACTTAATAAGCCCGTCCGAAGACAACCGTATGTTTGGCTTTTTCCCCGCAGACGAGACACGTTTCCTTCTCCGCGATCGGCGAGAACGGAATATTCCGGCTTGTCGCGCCGGTTTCTTCCTTGACGGCTGCCTCGCACGCTTCCGATCCGCACCAGCCGGTCGTCAGGAACCCGCGGTTGGTTTCGAAGAACGCCTTCATCTCGTCCAGCGTATCGACGACCGCCATATGCTCATCGAGGAACGCCTTCGCCCGGTTGAACATCTCTTGATGCGTCTCTTCGAGCAGCTTGGCCACCTCATCTACGAGATGGTCCTGGCTTACCATCCGCTTCTCTCCGGTTACCCGGGAGACGAGCACGACCTGGTTGTTCTCCATATCGCGCGGACCGAGTTCAAGGCGGACCGGGATCCCTCTCATTTCGTACTCGTTGAATTTCCAGCCCGGGCTCTGGTCGCGGTCGTCGACCTTGGCACGGATGCCGGCCTTCTTAAGCTCGGCGTACAGCTCGTTCGTTCGGGCCGTCACCTGTTCTCTCGTTTTGGCCGGTCCGATCGGAATAAGGACGACCTGCGTCGGGGCTACCTTAGGCGGCAGCATCAGGCCGCGGTCGTCGCCGTGCACCATGATCATCGCTCCGATGAGCCGCGTGCTGACGCCCCAGGACGTCGTGTGGCAGAATTGATGCGTATTCTCGCGATCAAGGAATTTGATATCGAACGCAACCGCGAAATTCGTACCGAGGTAATGGGACGTTCCGGCTTGCACCGCCTTGCCGTCCTTCATCATCGCCTCGATCGAATAGGTGTCGACCGCACCCGCGAACTTCTCCGAAGGCGTCTTCTTGCCCATGATGACCGGAATGGCCAGGAAGTTCTCAACGAAGTCGCGGTAGATCTCCAGCATCTGCATCGTCTCGCGGCGCGCATCCTCCTCGTCCTCGTGAGCGGTATGGCCTTCCTGCCAAAGGAACTCGCTCGTCCGCAGAAACGGCTGCGTCCGCTTTTCCCAGCGGACCACGTTCGCCCACTGGTTGATCAAGAGCGGCAGGTCGCGGTAGGAATTGATCCACTCGGCGTACATATGGCCGATCATCGTCTCGGAGGTCGGCCGGATGGCGAGGCGCTCCTCCAGCTTCTCGCCTCCCGCCTCGGTTACCCAAGGCAGCTCGGGATTGAATCCTTCAACGTGCTCTTTCTCTTTTTGGAAGAAGCTCTCCGGAATGAAAAGCGGGAAGTAGGCGTTGCGGTGGCCGGTTTCCTTGAACCGGGCATCCAGCTCCCGCTGGCACAGCTCCCAAATTTCATAGCTGTCCGGCTTGAACACGATGCAGCCGCGGACTGGCGAATAGCTCATCAGATCGGCTTTCTTGATTACATCCAGATACCATCTCGAAAAATCTTCGCTCTGCGGCGTAATTTCTTTGACAAATTGCTTCTCGTTCGACATTGTGACCTCCAAATTGGTTTCCCCGGGAAACGGTGGTTCCTCTTATCCCTTGATCTTGAACAATCTCAATATATCGTTGTAAGTAACGGCGATCATCAGCAGCATCATCATGGCGAAGCCGATGAAGTGAACCAAGCTCTCCCGGTTCGGGTCGACCGGCTTGCCGCGCACCGCCTCCAGACCGAGGAAAACAAGGCGGCTGCCGTCCAGCGCCGGAATCGGCAGAAGGTTGAAGATGCCGAGATACAAGCTGAGAAGTGCGGTCCAGAATACCATCGGTCCTGCACCCGCCTGCGCATATTGGTTCGATACCTCTACGATCCGGACGGGGCCGCCGAGGTCATCCATCGTAAACTGGCCGAAGACCAGCATCTTGAAGCCGAGCAGAATCTGCTTGGTCGCCATTGCCATGTTGTCCCAGGCACCGGTGACCGCCTCGCCGAGTTGAACCGATCTAGTCTGCCAAGTGAGGCTGATCCCGACGACAGGCGCCTCTCCCTTCACTTTCGGCGTCACCTGCTTCTGGACCTGCTCGCCGCCGCGGCTAACGATCCAGGTCATGGGCTGGTCGGCCGACTGCTTGATCAGGCTTGTCAGCTTCTCGCGGTCGGTGCCGATGGTCTGCCCGTTCACCTGCAGAATAATATCTCCTGTCGCGAGTCCCGCTTGCTCCGCAGGGGAGCCTGGCTCCACGCCGCCGAGCTTGACGCTTGTCGGGACGCCGTTCAGGAACATGAACACAAAGAACAATACGAACGCCAGCAGGAAGTTCATCATCGGCCCGGCGAAAATCGCCATCGCCCGTTTGCCGACCGTCTTGCTGCCGAACTGGCGGTCCCATGGCGCGATCTGGGTTTCCTTGCCGCGCGCCACTATCACCGCTTCCCGGTCAACCGGAAACTCCTCCGTTTCCCCATCTAGCTTCAGACTGAGCTTCAGCTCGCGTTCCAGGTCGATCTTCGCCAGCTCACCCTGCAGAACATCCGACCGCATATCCAGCTTATCCAGAAAGACGTGGGTCACCTTGCCGTCCCTAAGATGAACCGCAACGGTTTGCCCCGGCGTCACTCCTACGACTTCCGGATCCTCTCCGGCCATCCGGACGAATCCTCCGATCGGCAGCAGACGCAGCGTATAGCGGGTTTCTCCTTTTTTGAACGAGAACAGCTTCGGCCCGAAGCCGATTGCGAATTCCCGGACCAAAATCCCCGCCCGCTTCGCGAAGTAAAAATGTCCCCATTCATGAAGGGTAACCAGAACGAAAAACATAAGAACGATCTGCACACCGGTCTGTAAATAAGACAATCTTCGTTCCTCCTTAGAAGGACGGAAGCCTTCCGCTTCTTGGGCCTTCTTGTTTCTGTTCTAAGATTACCATGTTTTTTCCTCGCAATACAAGCGAGGTCCCGTCTGTGTGCAGCCCTCCGGACACAGGGAAAGCCCGGGCAAGCCCGGGCTTTCCAGCCGCATGCCGTCCTGCCGGACGCTAAGAGAAGTCAATCGACGACGCCGTTTGCCGCGCCCACGCGTCGGCTTGCTGAATTTCATCCAGATCCGGCACGAGGCTGAGCTGGTGCTTTTCCAAAACCCGCTCGATCGTCTCTTCGATTTGAAGGAACTTGATGTCTCCCCGAAGAAACCGGTCCACCGCGACTTCATTGGCCGCATTGTAAACGGTCGTCATCGTACCGCCGGTACTGCCGCACTCGAAAGCGAGGCGAAGACAAGGGAATCGCTCGTAGTCCATTTCGCGGAAATGGAGCCGGCCGAGTTCCGCCAGATTGAGCGGGGTCGTCGGCGTTTTGCGGCGCTCCGGATACGTAAGCGCGTACTGGATCGGCACCCGCATGTCAGGGTTGCCGAGCTGCGCAATGACGCTGTTGTCGGCGAACTCCACCATCGAGTGGATAACGCTCTCGGGATGCAGCAGCACCTCGATCCGGTCATACGGGAGGCGGAAGAGCCAGTGCGCCTCGATCACTTCCAGACCCTTGTTGACCATGGTCGCCGAATCGATCGTAATCTTGGCGCCCATCGACCAGTTCGGATGCTTCAGCGCTTCCTCCACTGTTACGTCCGCCAACTGCTCTCTCGTCCGATCACGGAACGACCCGCCGGATGCCGTCAGGATAATCCGGGAGACCGCTTCCTTCGGCTCGCCATTCAAACACTGGAAGATGGCCGAGTGCTCGCTGTCGACCGGCAGCAGCTTGACTCCGTGCTTGGCGGCCGCCTGTGTGACGAGGTGGCCAGCGCTGACCAGCGTCTCTTTGTTTGCGAGAGCGATGCTTTTGCCCGCCTCAATGGCTGCCATTGTGGGACGGAGTCCCTGGCTGCCCATGACGGCGTTGATGAGCAAATCGGCGTCCGTTGCGGCCGCCACCTCGATCATTCCTTTTTCGCCGTAATAGATTTCGGTGTAGCTCGGAATATGTAAGGCCAGTTCTTCCGCCAGCTCTTTGGTTGCGACCGAGACCTTTCGGGGCTGAAACTGGCGGATTTGTTCGATGAACAGCTCGAGATTGGAGCCGGCTGCAAGGGCCTCTACCGTATAGCGGTCCATATCGTGGGAGATCACGTTAAGGGACTGGGTCCCAATGGAGCCGGTCGAGCCCAGAACGGCGATTTTTTTTCTCATCGAAGCATCCCTCTCTTCCGGTTTATTGCGGGATTAACGACATCAGATGGACAAAGGGAAAGACGATCAGCCAGCTATCCACCCGGTCCAGAACCCCGCCGTGTCCCGGCAGAATCGTTCCGGTATCTTTAATCCCCTTTACCCGCTTGTATGCGGATTGAATAAGGTCCCCAATCGTGCCGATGACGGCAATTGTCGCTCCCAGCATGACGGCGTACCCGTAAGTGAGCAGCTCAGGCTCTAGGGAAGCAAAGACGAGTGCGGCCGCTATTGACAGTAGGATACCGCCTGCTAGTCCCTCCAAAGTCTTTTTGGGACTGATCTTGGGCCAGAGGAGTCGCTTACCGAACAGTCTGCCCGCGAAGTATGCGCCGGAGTCGGATGCCCAGATGCAAACGAAGGTCAAGAGTGTCCAGAACAGCCCGTTGTCCAGCATGCGTGAAGCGATCATGTAATGAAAGCCGAAGCCCATATAGAGCACGCCCGTGAACATGGTGGAGATGTCGTCGATCGTCGTCTTGTTCTGCGTGGCCACGGTCAGGAACAGCAGTAGAAACAAGAGCAACCAGGTGTAGGCTTCAAAATTGTTCGGCCCCCACGCGATCCCCGGCAGGACCAGAAGCACGAGAAGCACCAGTCCGAAGAGATAGAGGATGCCCTTGCTTCTCAGTTTGTTCATTCTTGCGTACTCGTCATACCCGACCACCGAGAGAAGAAGCACCAAGGCGGAGAACCAGTATTGTCCGAAATAAAGAAAAGCGAGAAATACGGCACCGGCAACGATCCCGGTGATAAGTCGAGTCTTCATGGACTACCTCCAGCAGCGTGCCTACAATCCGCCGAATCTGCGGTTGCGGCTTTGGTACTCAAGAATAGCTTCGTATAAGTGCTCATCTGAAAAATCGGGCCAATACAGATCGGAGAAGATCAGCTCCGTGTAAGCGAGCTGCCACAGCATGAAATTGCTGATACGGCGTTCTCCGCTCGTCCGGATCAGAAGATCCGGGTCAGGAAGGCCGGCCGTCTGCAGTCTGCTCTCGAGAGACGCCTCGTCGACCTGCTCCAGCGTTAGCTCTCCGGACTGAACCGCCTTCACGATTCCGCGGACGGCTTCCATCATCTCCATCCGGCTGCCGTAATTGAAGGCGAAGTTCAAGATGAGTCCCGTGTTGTTCTTCGTCTTCTCGACGGCCTCTTCCACGGCGCCGAGCGTATGGGCAGGCACGCCCTCTTTCCAGCCGGTCATCCGGACGCGCACGTTCTTCTCAATCAGCTCATCCAGCTCCAGCGCCAGAAACTCCTGGGGAAGCTTCATCAGATAATCGACTTCGTCGCGCGGCCTCTTCCAGTTCTCCGTCGAGAACGAATACAGGGACAGCACTTCCACCCCGATGTTGTCGGCGGCTACGGTAACCCGCTTGATCGCCTTCATGCCGGCATGGTGGCCGGCCGCACGGGGAAGCCCCCGCCGGCGTGCCCACCGTCCGTTGCCGTCCATTATAATGGCGACGTGCTTCGGAATGTTCGTTTCATCGAGCTGTTCGGGGATTCCCGCTTCTTTTTTCTTGCCAAACCAGGTCTTGAACTGAGACATATTGTCCTATCCTCCAAGCAGATTGCAAACGTGTCCTGAAAAAACCGAAAATCCCCTTCCGAAAAAGGGGTTCCGTTATGGCTTACACTTCGGTGATTTCCTTCTCTTTTGCGGCCAAAATTTTGTCGACTTCCGTCGTGTATTTGTCCGTCAGCTTCTGGATGTCGTCTTGATAACGACGCGACTCGTCCTCGGTGATCTCGCTCTTCTCGAGCTTCTTGATGTCCTCGTTCGCGTCGCGGCGGATGTTGCGAACCGCTACCTTCGCTTCTTCGCCGTATTTCTTGGTCAGCTTGACGAGCTCGGAGCGGCGCTCCGCGGTCAACGCCGGAATGACGATGCGGATGGCGCTTCCGTCGTTCGACGGTGTCAGGCCGAGATCCGACTTCATGATCGCCTTTTCGATCGCCCCGATGGACGTTTTGTCCCACGGCTGGATATAGAGCGTGCGAGGGTCAGGCGTATTGATGTTCGCCAGCTGAGTGACCGGCGTCATCGCTCCGTAATACTCCACCATTACCCGATCCAGCAGAGAGGGTGTCGCTCTGCCTGCACGCAAGGTGGCAAGCTCCCTTTTCAGCGCGTCAAGCGCTTTTCCCATACGATCTTCCGCGTCCTTCAGAATAGCTTGCGGCATTAGGATACACTCCCTTTAACAGTCGTTCCGATTTTATCCCCGAGCACAACCCGTTTGATGTTGTCCTGCTCGGTAATGGAAAATACGATGAGCGGAATGTTGTTGTCCATGCAGAGAGAAGATGCGGTCGTATCCATCACGCCCAGGTTCTGGCTGATGACCTCGAGGTAAGTCAGCGTTTCGAATTTGACCGCTTCCTTATCGACGAACGGGTCGGCGCTGTAAACGCCGTCAACCTTGTTCTTGGCCATCAGAATCACTTCCGCCTCGATCTCGGCCGCCCTCAGAGCCGCGGTCGTGTCGGTCGAGAAGTAAGGGTTCCCGGTGCCCGCCGCAAAGATAACGACGCGTCCCTTCTCCAGATGCCGGATCGCTCTGCGGCGGATATACGGCTCTGCCACCTGCTGCATCTCGATCGAGGTTTGTACTCTCGTCGGCACGCCGACGTTCTCCAGCGCATCCTGAAGCGCGAGGGAGTTCATCACGGTCGCCAGCATCCCCATGTAGTCTGCGGTCGCCCGGTCGATACCCTTCGAGCTGCCGGCAATGCCGCGCCAGATGTTGCCCCCGCCGACCACGATTGCAATTTCCACATTCAGCTCATAGACACTTTTCACCTGTTCGGCAATGGAGGTAATGGTTGCAGAATCGATGCCAAAGCCTTGCTGGCCGGCGAGTGCTTCCCCACTCAGCTTTAAGACGATTCGTTTAAATACAGGCTGCTTCAAATTCGATACCTCCAATTTCGAAAATCTATACAACGGTCAGCCAAAGCGCCTGTTCCTCTTATAAAAGAAGGAACACGGAAGGTGTTCCTCTTTCATTGGGACTATTCGCCTTTTACTTGTGCCATAACCTCGTCGGCAAAGTTTTCTTGCTTCTTCTCGAGACCTTCGCCGAGCTCGTAGCGGACGAAGCGGCGGATCGAGATGTTCTCGCCGATCTTGCTGATCTTCTCGTTCAGCAGCTGGGAGATCGTCTTGTCCGGATCTTTGATGAACGATTGCTCCATCAGGCAGTACTCTTCGTAGTACTTCGAGATGCGGCCTTCGACCATTTTGTCGACGATGTTAGCCGGCTTGCCTTCGTTAAGAGCCTGGGCACGGAGGATTTCTTTCTCCTTCTCGAGCTCTTCGGTAGAAACTTCTTCTCTTCTAACGAATTTCGGGTTGACGGCTGCGATTTGCATCGCGATGTCGCGCACGAACTCTTTGAAGTCGTCCGTCTTCGCCACGAAGTCGGTTTCGCAGTTGACTTCGACGAGGACGCCTACGCGGCCACCTGCGTGAATGTAGGATTGAACGGCACCTTCGGTTGCGATGCGGCCCGCTTTTTTCGCTGCGGCTGCAAGTCCTTTTTCGCGGAGCAACTCTGCTGCTTTCGTCAGGTCACCGCCTGCTTCTTCGAGCGCTTTTTTGCAATCCAGCATACCAGCGCCTGTCGCTTCGCGAAGTTCTTTCACTTGTGCGGCTGTAACTGCCATTGATAGTTTCCTCCTCATAATATCTGTATAGTCGCCATAAGTCGACTTCGTTTGCTTTCAAAAAAAGGGCGGGGATCGGTTCTTACACCAACAACCCACCCTTTTGTTCATTCACTTGTTTAGGAAACGATGATTAAGCAGTCGTCTGCTCGCCTTGGTTCGCTTCGATGATGGCGTCAGCCATCTTGGAAGTGAGAAGCTTAACAGCGCGGATTGCGTCGTCGTTGCCAGGGATTACATAGTCGATTTCGTCCGGATCGCAGTTCGTGTCTACGATGCCGACGATCGGGATACCAAGCTTGCGTGCTTCGGCAACCGCGATGCGCTCTTTGCGCGGGTCGATAATGAACAGTGCGCTCGGCAGACCCTTCATGTTCTTGATGCCGCCCAGGAATTTCTCGAGGCGGTCTTTTTCTTTTCGAAGGATGATAACTTCTTTCTTAGGAAGAACTTCGAACGTGCCGTCCTCTTCCCACTTCTCCAGCAGGTGGAGACGATCGATCCGCTTTTGGATCGTTTGGAAGTTGGTCAGCGTACCGCCGAGCCAACGCTGGTTGATGTAGAACATGCCAGCGCGAGTAGCTTCTTCAGCGACGGAGTCCTGGGCTTGTTTCTTGGTGCCCACGAACAGGAAAGTGCCGCCTTCTGCAGCGACGGACTTAACAAAGTTGTAAGCCTCTTCTACTTTCTTGACCGTCTTTTGCAGGTCGATAATGTAAATGCCGTTTCTTTCGGTGAAGATGTAACGATCCATTTTCGGGTTCCAGCGACGGGTTTGGTGACCGAAGTGTACCCCAGCTTCCAGAAGCTGTTTCATGGAGATTACTGCCATCTTCACACACCTCCTCATAAATGGTTTTTTTGTTATCCTCCGCCCGCATCATCTTCCGGCAAGGCTCTCCCTACGGGAAAGCACCCTTGTCGAAATTAACCGGCGTGTGTTTTAACACCATTGGTTACTATACCACAATCAAAAAGGCGATGCAACAACCTCCATGGAAAAGAAAGGGGACGAGCTTTCCATCGTGCCGGAGCCCGTCTGCAGCCTGGCTAAGAAGCAAAAAAAGACGCCGCGAGGGCGTCTGTCCGACTGGCGGACCGTGTCGTTCGGTCCGTCCTTATTTGGAAATGGCCGTAATGCGGTCGATCATCGCTTCGGCGGTCTCTCCCGGCACGAAGGAATAGGTGCCCGACCGGATCTTGGTCTGCAGCCGGCGGCCGAGCAGCAAGTCTTCGAACGCCTGGCGGTCGGAGACGAGGCCCGCCTGCACGAAAGCGTCCACCACCTGCCAGCCGGTCGAGCCGGGCGCGATCGTCACCTGGACGGGGGAAGGCGCCGTGGCGGCGGGCGGAGCAGACGGTGCAGCGGGCGGCTGCCCCGCCGGGGCCTGGCTGGCAGCCGGAGGCGCGGAAGCCTGCGGCGCGGCAGGCGGAGCCGGGGCGGTTGCCGCAGGGGACGCCGGCGCTGCGGCCGCTGGCACGGACGCGGCCGGTGCCGACGGCGTCGCAGGCGGCTGCGCCGAAGGCCCGACGGGCGGCACCGAGGAGGCCGGCGGCGTTCCGGCGCCAGCGGACGGCGACGGGCTCTGCTGCGGCGGCGAAGCGCCGGCACCCCGCGTCTCGTCGAGCGGGGCGAGCCGGTACCCGGCCGCCTCCGCCTGCTGCCGGAGCCGCTGCTCGTCCGCCGGAGAGCTATTGCCGGATGCCGCATAGACGGCCTGCAGCAGCACGGCGCCGAGCATGATGCCGAGGCCGATGCCCGTCCAGTAGGCTTTGCGCCGCTCAGACATCCTCTTGCTCCTCCCGCTTCGCCAGCTGCAGAATCAAGGCGATCTCTCCCTTGTTCATCCCGGTCTTCCTTGCGATCTGTTCCACCGATTTGCCTCCGTCATATAGCTGGAACAGATCGGGATAGCGGCTGCGGATCTGCAGGCTGCTTCCGGTCTCCCCGCCGGCATCCAGGCTTCCCGCTTGTCGGATGGCCTCCTGAAGCTTATGGGCCTGTTCCCCCTGCCCATATCTCACGGCAGCCGATCCCGCGTGGGAGCCGCCTCCCGGATTGCCCTCCGACTGTGCGGAGACCGAGACGGCTGAACCGGACGGCACTCCGGCGTGACCCGATTTTCCGCTCGATAGAGCCCAATCGCGCAGCAGGCCGACTTGTTCCCGGAGAGAGAAGGTCTCCTTCTCCAGCTCCTCAACGCGTCCCTTCCATTCCTTGAGCTGCTCGACGTGCGCCTGCTGCATCTTCTCAACGGCCGCCATCAGCTGCTTGTTGTCTTCCTCCGTCTGGTAGGCGAACTGTGCCATCGCCTCCTCGAGCTCCTTGGCCGTCAAAGCGGGTCCGCCCTGTCCGTTTTTTCGCGGCGCTAGGCGGACCAGCCCAATGATCAGGAGACCCGCTATTGCTATTGCGATCCATGCGTTGTCACCCACCCGGGTTCACCTGCCGTTCTCCTAGAATCCTCTCTTGCTGCTACAGCTGCAAATCAATAAACCTTCCTTTATACGGGTGCGGAGCGTCCCGCTCGTCCTCCCGGTCGGCCATCCCTTTTTTCTTTTTCTGCCCCTTCTGTGAATCGCCGCCCCGTTGGCCCCGCTCCCGTATGCCCGCTTCGCCCGCCTCCGGTGTTTTGCCGGTCTTATGGGTATCCTGCGCGGCCTGCTTGCCGTTCTGCTCGGCCAGCGCCGCCTGGTCCTCCACCGGCTTTTGCTGCAGCTGTGACTGCTGGAGTCCGGCGTCGCTGTTGCGGTGAACCGCCATTTGCAGATCGATCGCTTTCCAGCTCATGGTCTGTCTCTCCCTCCGGACGGCGGCTGCCTTCCCTTATTAAAGCGGCTGACAGGCGATGTCTCCGCTATCCAGCCGGAACACAACTCGATTCATCGGATCCTTCACGAATTTCACGCAGCGCCCGATCGTCAGCTTCGTGCCGGGATAGACGACATAGACGGCTTTGACATGGGCCTGCTCATTGTCCTCGAGGGCGAGCTCGATTTCGAGTACCCGCTCGCGCAGCTCGCCTAGCTCGTCGTTTGTCTGCTTGCGCGTGCTCGACAGCTTGATTCGCATCGCCAGCTTATCACCGCTCAGCTGTCCGGCCGAAGCGAGCTGATCCAGTATCGCCAGCGCCTTCTCCGTCTTGTCCAGATGCTCGGCCAATTCCCTGGCCTGCACCCGCAGCTGGCTGAGCTCGTTGCGCAGCTCGGGCAGGACGCCGACCTCAATGACAGTCTGCGTGTTCATCAGGTTGCCGATCGTACGCGCCTCCACTTGACCGCCGGCCTGAACAGTCCCGCCCACGATCAGTCCCTTGGCCCCGCTGCACAGAACGGAGCGCCCCGCGTGAATGACCGAATGCATGATGCTCTGGGAGACGATAACGTCCTCACCTGCGTCCACTCTGGCATCCTGGATAAAGGAGCACTTGACGGTTTTGCCGGCCTTGACCATCCCCTTGTTCTGGCCGAGTATGCCGGCGGCAATGAGAATGCCCCCTCCCGCCTCGAGATCGGCCGCTTCGACGCCTCCCGTTATGCGAATGTCGCCGTCTGCCTTGATGCGAAAACCCGGCAGCACGTTCCCGCGGATGACGACCGAGCCGTTGAAGGAAATGTTGCCGACGTGATAGTCGACGTCTCCGTTCACTTCAAATATAGGGAACACGTTCACTTTGCCCCGCTCGGACAGCACCAGCATGCCGTCAAGAACAGCGTACAGCTGCTGGCCTTCCGCATCCGTGACGACATTCTTGCCAATGCTGAATCTCGCCTCGCGGCCCGGCTTGCCGGGAATTGGTTTGCCGGTCACGGTCATTCCTGGAACGGCAGGCTCCGGAGGAAGCAGTCGAGCGAGAAGCTCCCCTTTTCGAACGTTGGTCAGCCTGGTGATTTCCTTGTAATCCACGGTCCCGTCCTCAAGCTCGAGCGGCCGTTTCTGCTGCTCTTCCGCAAGGCCGGCAAAGACGACACGCCCGTCAGCCCCGTGACGAGGCGGTGTCCCGGCCGCAACGACGATCGTCCGGTCCCGGTAGTCGACCGGTGACGAGGCGATCCGCTGGAGGACAACGGTATCCAGACCGTGCACGATGCCCTGCTGCCGTACGTAGCCTTCCAGCTGCTCTGCCGAGCAGACGAACGTTTCCTCAACATGCGAAAACGTCAGGCGCGCCTCTAGCTCGTCCTCCGACTTTTGGAGTTGTACATAATAGTCTAACGGCAATACCTGTGGATTCATGAGCTCCCCCCTCCGTCTAGTCCTCCAAAAGCTGAGGCTTCCAGCGGTCAAGCGCCCCTCTCAGCCGAAGGATCGCCTTGGAATGCAGCTGGGAAATGCGCGAGGGCGACAGCGACATCACTTCGGCGATTTCGCTGAGAGACAGCTCCTCGAAATAGAACAGCGAGACCACCGTCCGCTCCTTTTCAGTCAGCCGGTCGATAGCTTTGGCCAGCATTTCCTTCAGGAAGAACTCGTTGACCTTATAGTCAGGATTCCGGGACGATTCGTCGACCAGCAACGACAGACGGGTGTCGGCTTCCTCGTCCTTCAGCGGATCGTCGATCGAGCAGACGGTCGTGACCGCCACCTCCTGAAGCATATGCTGGAACTCCTTCTCGGACACGTTCAGATATTGGCTGATCTCCGAGTCGGAAACCGAGCGCAGATGCTCCTGCTCCAGCTTCTGATAGGCATCCTCGATCTTCTTTGCCTTCTCTCGAATCGAACGGGGAACCCAGTCGTTCTGCCGGAGGCCGTCGATCATGGAGCCGCGGATGCGCCAGGAGGCATACGTCTCGAACTGGAGCCCCCGCATATGGTCAAACTTGTCGATGGCATCAATCAAACCGATGATACCGAAGCTCATCAGGTCGTCCCGGGATACGTTCTTCGGCAAGCCGATCGACAGCCGGCTCGCGACGAACTCCACAAGCGGCAGATAACACTCCATTAACTGCTGCTTCGCTGTGAAGACCCCGTCTTCCTTCCACTGGCGCCAAATTTCCATATTGGTTAAATGAGAGGTTTTCGGAATAGCCATATTCTACCTTCACCATCCTTACTCTTCTGACAGATGGCGCACCGCTTTTGCGAGCTCATCCGGCTCCAGTTTCTGCTTGGTGAGCAGTCTTGGAGGGGTCAAGGGGGCAAACTGCTCGCGCTGTCCGGGTGGTGGTCCGCCGTCTTGTGGAGAACCGACGAAGGAAGCATCCGCCTCGTCCAGCGATTGGGTATCGGCTCCCGAATGAGGGGCCGATTCGTCCGGCGTCTGTAGATCGATTGACCGTCCCAAGTGGCTGGGAGCGGCCGACTCCACGCCGCCCTGGGGCGAAGCCTGCTTGCCCAGAGAGGGCACGAAGCTGCCCAGCGCCCACCGGAACAAATAAGCGGCCGCGAACAGGACGGCAAAGCTATAAAGACTGTGCGTCAGCGTCGTCAGGAATACATTGTTGCCGACCGATGCAGCGAATGTGAGGAGAAAGCCCAATCCGCCGATCGCGGCATTCCACCGCCACGTTCCGATCATCTAGAGATCCCTGCTTCCGTTCTGGGCACTGCGAACCGACAGCTTGCCGGTCGCGCAATCCAGTTCAATCGTACGTCCATAATTGCCTCCCGTATCTTCTGCGACGATCGGGATGCCGTAAGTGCCAAGAATGCCCCGGCACGCCTCGATATTCCGAGGACCAATCCGCATCGTTTCGGTTTGCTTGCCGAATTGGAACATCTGGGCGCCTCCCGCCATCTTGGCCACCAGCCTCGTCCTCTGCGCTCCTAGACAATCCATGCGTGCCAGCAGCTCGGGAAGCGCCGTATCGGCGAATTTGGCCAGATTCAGCGCCCCCTCTCTTGCGATGGAAGAGGAGGGGAGCATCACGTGCGCCATTCCGGCCACCTTGATCACTGGGTCGTAGAGCGTCACGCCGACGCATGAGCCGAGCCCGGTCGTGCGGATGGCTCCTTCTCCCACGGCCGTGTTCAAATCCGCCATTCCGACTTTGACGAGGGGAGAGACCGTCATGGAGTCGGCACTCCCAGCGCCTCAAAGATCGCTTCGAAGGAGGTCGGATCCGGAATGTAGAAAAACCGGCCGGCCGTCTCCTCCGTTCCGTTCAGGAACGAAGTGTCGATCAGGAGCGCATGATCCCCGCTAGCTCCGTATTCCATGACGCCGTATCCGAGAATGGCTCCTGCCATATCGATGGCCAGCGAAGGCACGGACGGAGTCAATGTCATGCGCGTCAGCTCGGACAGAGAGGTTAGATAGGAACCGGCAAGAATGTTGCCGATCTCCTGCAAAGCCGACAGTTCCATCTCGGTGAAGCCTTCCTCTCCTCCTGCGGTAAGTCCCGCCATCTGGCGAAGCAGCCGCCTGGCCGAGTCTATCGTGAAGAACAGGAACAAGTTGCCCGGCGCCTCTCCCTCTGCCCGCAAAAACACAGCCACAACGATCTCTTCGGCGCCGCCGAGACAGTCCGAGATTTCCTCGAAGGAGACGATCCGGACGGTCGGCACCCGCATATCGATCGGCTTGTCGAGGAGTTTGGACAGTGCAGTCGCGGCATGACCGGCGCCTATATTCCCCACTTCCTTCAGAACATCCATCTGAAAGGGTTCGAATTGTTTGACTTCACTCATGCCGCTTACCCCTCGAATTGCTCAAGCTGGATAATCTCCTTCTTGTTCAGCACCTCTTCCAAGTTGAGCAGAACGAGCAGCTTCTCCTCGCTTATCCGTGCGATGCCGCGCAGATACTTGGCCTTGATTCCACCGACAATCTCAGGTGGATCGGTAATGTTATCCTCGTTCACGCTCGTGACGTCGTTGGCGGAATCAACGATAAAGCCGACTTCCATGTCGTTCACCTTCACGACAACAATCCGGGTTGCATCGGTGTATTCGGACTCCGGAAGCCCGAACCGGCTGCGCAGGTCGATAACCGGCGTCACGACTCCGCGCAGATTGACGACTCCTTTAATGAAGGCGGGGGTTTTGGGAACCCGCGTCATCGGCAGCATCCGTTCGATGGTGCGAACCTGCTCCACCTGAATGCCGTATTCTTCCGTGCCAAGCGCAAACACAATGACCTTCAATTCCTCACCCATGGCAATATGCCTCCTCGCAGTTATCCATTATTTAAACAAGGCGTTCGTATCCAGGATCAAAGCCACTTGCCCGTCTCCCAAAATCGTCGCGCCCGAGATGGCAAACAAATTGGTCAAGTAAGCGCCGAGCGATTTGAGGACGATCTCCTGCTGTCCGATGAACCCGTCCACCAGCACGGCCGCCAGCTTGTCCCCTTTGCGGATGACCAGCAGCTCGATGCCGTTCTTGGACTTCGGCGCTTCACCGGGAATCTCCAGTACCTCGCGAAGCGACAGGACCGGAATGACACTTCCCCGGTAATCAAGCATCGCATTGCCGTGCACCGTCCGGATCGCCTCGGGCTTCACGATCGCCGTCTCCACGATGGACGACAGCGGAATGGCATATTTCTCACCGCCTACTGAGATCAGCATGGCCGCAATGATGCTCATTGTGAGCGGAAGCTGCACGGAAAAGATGGTCCCGACACCCTGTTTGGTCTGAACAGTGACATGACCGCCGAGCGATTCGATCTTCGTCTTGACGACATCCAGCCCGACGCCGCGTCCCGAAATGTCCGAAATTTGCTCCGCCGTGCTGAAGCCGCTGGCGAACAGCAGCATCGCCGCTTCGGCGTCCGACATTTTGTCGGCCTGCTCTTTGGTAATGATGCCTTTGTTCAAGGCGGTCTTCAGCACCTTTTCCCGGTGAATGCCGTTGCCGTCATCCTCGATCTCGATGAAGACATGATTGCCGCTATGATAGGCGCGCAGCTGGATCGTACCGGTCTCCGGCTTCCCGGCGGCGGCTCGCTTGTCGGGCGTCTCGACACCGTGGTCGAGAGCGTTGCGGAGGAGATGGACGAGCGGGTCGCCAATCTCGTCAATCAGCGTCCGGTCAAGCTCGGTATCGGCTCCCGTGATCACGAAGTCGATTTTTTTGCCGAGGTTTTTGGCAATATCGCGCACCATGCGCGGGAACCGGTTGAACACGGTATCCACCTGCACCATTCGCAGCTTGAGCACCAGGTTCTGCAGATCGCTTGAGACACGGCTCATATGCTCGACCGTGTCGGTCAGATCCGAATGGCGGACTTCCCTGGCCAGCTGCTCCAGTCGGACGCGGTCGATCAGCAGCTCGCTGAACAGGTTCATGAGCGTATCGAGCTTCTCGATATCCACGCGGATGGATCGGTTCTGAACTGGAGCTGCGCCGGCCTTGGCGGCTACCGGCTTGGGGGCCGGAGGTGCCGGCGGAGCGGGAGCCGCGGCCGTCGCAGCTGCCGCCGTTTGATCGGTGGCCGCTTGCAGCTCCTCCTGCGCCTCCTGCCGGGCAGCGGGAGCCTGTCCGCTCAGCAGTGCCTCGTCGAGCGCTTCGACGACGACCCGATCGACCTCTGAAACGTTCTCTAGCTCCATCTGCAGGACGGCCGCCGGCTGGTCGGAGATGAGATAGACGGTGAAGCCAGTCTCGAAATTCTCCTTCTCGATCTCTTCGGCGGGAGGGTCGGATACCGCTACCTCACCCTTGCTTTCCAGCACCTGAAAGACCATATACGCGCGAACCGCCTTGAGCAGACAGTCGGAACGCAGGTCGACCCGAATTCGGTACACCTGCATGCCAGCCGCTAATGAGGACAGCAGTACGCCGCGTTCGAATTCATTCAATCCTCCCGCAGTTACCGCAGCTGCCGCCGCTTGCTGGGGAGCCGGCTCGCCCTCCACGATCGCTTTGAGCCTCGCGACCAGTCCCGAGACGTCGGCACTGCCGGTTCCGCCTCCGATAATATCGGCCACCATCGACTCCAGAGCGTCCGCACAGCTGAACATGGTGTCGAGGATCTGCGTGGAGACGCTCAGCTCCTCGTTGCGGATCATGTCCAGCACGTTTTCCATCTTGTGGGTAAGCGAGGCGATGTCCTCGAACCCCATCGTCGCCGACATGCCCTTTAGCGTATGGGCCGACCGGAAGATGACCTGTACGATCGAGATGTCGGTCGGGTTGTTCTCGAGCTGAAGCAAGTTGTCATTCATCGCCTGCAGGTGATCCTTGGCCTCCTCGATGAAGACCGATAAATACTGATTCAAGTCCATAGCCGTTCCCCTCCGAATGGTGCAATCTACTAATCGATCTATTCCTGCCGGCTCTGCCTCTCCGACAGCCTCTGTGTGAGACGGGTTGCAATGCGTGTCAGCGGAAGCACCTCTCCTGCCGCCCCCCGCTCGATCGCCGAGCGGGGCATGCCGTATACGACGCAAGTATCGGCCGCTTCCGCAATCGTGGTGGCCGCGCCGGCTTCCTTCAGCGCCAGCATGCCGCTGGCCCCGTCGCTGCCCATGCCGGTAAGAAGGACAATGTGTCTGCGCAGCTCCCGAAAGTCCGTGAGCGATTCGAACAGCTCATCCACGGACGGGCGATGCCCCGCGCGGGGAGGCTCCTCCGACAACCGGATCATGTAGCCGCGTCCGCTCCGGACCAATGTCATATGCTTGCCGCCCGGCGCAATATACGCGGTCCCCTTTTCCGGCGCCATGCCCTCCTCGGCTTCGACCACGCGCAAAGGCGTAGTGACGTTCAGCCGGTTGGCGAGCGACTTGGTAAAGTGAGGCGGCATATGCTGGACGACCAGCACCGGCGCGGACAGCGAGGCCGGCAAGCCGCCGAGGACAGTCTGCAAAGCTCTCGGGCCGCCCGTCGAGGTGCCAATCGCGATCACGTCAGCGAACTCCCGCCCACCGGCCGCCCCGCTCTGCTGCGGCATTGCCGAAGCGGCTGCGGGAGTCTGCTCGACACGCTTGGCGGGGCTTGCCTCCCGGCCAGCGGATCCCGGCGGCTGCGTGCGGTCCGTGACCCGCCTGTCCACGTTCGGCGCTCGCTCGGCCGGTTGAGTCCTCGTTTGCCCAGCCGTCGGACGCGCGGAAAGCGGCTCCGGCAGGACATCCGGCCCGGCTGTTCCGGCGGACGTCTTCTCGGCACTCTTCGCGGACGTGCGCTTCCCCGGCTTAGAGCCTAGGCCCGCCGCGGCTGCCGGCTCGGCCCCCAGACAAGTTGAGCCAAATCGGGGCGCTTCCGGCTCGGTCCCCTGCCGCTTTATCGATACCCCCTGAGCTGCGGGACGGCGTACTTCTGGCTTGGGCGCCAGTGCGCGATCCGGCTTAACCGTCTCCTGCTTGACGGGGACCTCCTCCGGCGGCTGGCTGCGCCGGGAATTTGCCGCGCTTTCCAGTTGGCTGTGCAGCCGGTCTCTTACTTTATAAATATCGAGCGACAAGGATCCGGAGGGCTTCTGCAGGAAATCGAAAGCGCCGGCCTCCAACGCCCGCAGCGTCGCCTCCGCCCCTTCCTCGGTCAAGCTGCTCAGCATAATGATCGGGACCGGGCGATCCGCCATAATGGCTTCCACCGCTTCGATTCCGTTCATTTCGGGCATCTCCACGTCCATCGTCACGACGTCCGGCTTCAGTTCCCGATTCCGCTCCACCGCCTCCCGCCCGTTACGAGCGGTGCCCACCACCTGAAAGGCGGGATGGCTGTCCACCAGATCCGCGATCAGCTTGCGCATGAACATGGAATCGTCCACGACTAATACTTGATATGGCTTCATCTATTCCGACCTCCTCTTGCTTAAGCGCTGCTGACTATTGACGGAGCAGATTAACCATCTTCTTGACGAATCTCGCCATCCCGGACTCCCGGTCTTGCGGCTTCGGCGCTCCCGCATCCATCTGGTCGGCCAGCTCCCGTATGCTTCGGCTCGCCGGACATGTCGGGAATGCGGCGAGAAACGGAGTCTGCTTGCGAACCGCCTTTGAAACATATGGGTCGTCGGGGATAAACCCGAGCAGCGGGATGTCCAGGCTAAGGAACCGCTCGGCCGCCATCCGAAAGTTATCCGCCGTCGCCTGGCCTTCCTTCGGATACGAAACGCGGTTCACCACAAGCCGGTACGTAACCGTCCGGTCCATCCCGGCGACCATCTTCAAAATCGCATAGGCGTCGGTGAGCGAGGTCGGCTCGGGAGTCGTGACCAGAATCGTCTCTTCGGCGGCGAGGATGAACTTGAGCGTCTCCTTGGACAGCCCCGCCCCGGTGTCGAACAAAATGTAATCGTATCGGGTGCTGAGCGTCTCGATCTGGGCAGCAAACGAGTCGAGCTCTTCGGGACTCAGATCGAGCAGCTCGCGAAACCCCGACCCGCCGGCAATAAACGAGACGCCTGACGAATGCTCGCGAATGATCTCCTCCATCGTGCGTTCCCGGTTCAGAAGATGATAGAGATTGTAAGGAGGGTGATCGCCAAGCAGGACATCGATATTGGCTAGGCCGATATCGGCGTCGAAGACAAGCACCCGTTTGCCTCTAGCCTGAAGAGCCAGAGCAAAGTTAAGCGAGAAATTCGACTTGCCAACGCCGCCCTTGCCGCTCGTCACCGCCAGGATGCGGGCGGCCGATTCGGCAGGTAGGGACGGCGGCGCGGGTTCCATCTGGGCGGCCGCTGTATGCCGCCCGCTCATCAAATCACGAAGCGCTTGAGCTTGATCACGCATGGGCATCGTCTCCCAGCAGCAGGGCGGCCAATCGGCGCGGATCCGCCAGTTCGATGTCGTCCGGCACATTCTGGCCGTTTGCCAGATAGGACAGCGGGAGGCCGAACTGGCGGGTCAGGTTGTAGACGGAACCATAGCTGTCCGTTTCGTCCAGCTTGGTGAACAGCAGCTTGTCCAGGCGGAATTTGCGAAAATGCTCGGTGATGACGAGCATGTCTCGGTACTTCGCCGTCAGGCTCATGACCAGGTACGTCTCGGCATTCTCTCCTGTGCCGAGAAGCGAGTTGAGCTCAGAGACGAACAGCTCGTTACGAAAATTACGTCCGGCCGTGTCCATGAACAGCACCTCGCAGCCGCTGAGCCGATCAAAGGCTTTCTGGAGATCCTGCGGGGAAAAGACAACCTCCAGCGGGATATTGAGAATGCCTGCGTAAGTTTTCAGCTGCTCGACGGCCGCAATCCGGTACGTATCCGAGGTAATGAAGCCGACCTTGCGTTTGTGCTTCAGCACCTGCTCGGCCGCCAGCTTGGCGATGGTGGTCGTCTTGCCCACGCCGGTCGGTCCAACGAAGTGCACGATGCGGCTGTCCGGCCGGATCGGTTCTACTCCGCTTCCCTCCAGCGTCCGGACAATCCGGCGACGGGCCCGGCGAAGCAGCTCCGTTTCGTCCCAATCGGACGCTTCCGTTTCCATCTCCTGCCGAAGCTCACCCAGCAGCTCTTCGGCCAGGCCGGGCTCCACCTCCTGAAGGGCTAGCCGTTCCCGAAGCCGACTCCACTGCTCCGGCTCGTCGGACGACGCGGTATGGCTGGAGACGCTCAGCCGGCTCATCATTTCTTTCATTTGCCGGATTTCCTTGAGAAGCAGCTCCTGCTCCTCCGGTTGTTTAGCCGCTGGCCGCAGCACATCTTCCGGTGTAGAAGACGGCCGAGGCTCGGCAGCAGCGGCAGCCAGCTCCTGGCGACCCGTAGCGGCGGCATAGCGGGCCTCCGGGAAGCGGGGAGCCAGCGGTTTCGGTTGCCGAACTTCCGTGCGTTCCACGGGCGGAGCCGGAGACGGATTGATCGCCGCACTGTCAGGAGCGGGCGGCTGACCAACCCCCGGTGCCTTGGCCGCGGCCAGTGACGACATCGCCTGCGTCAGCTGCGCCAGCAGTTCTTCGCCGGCCTGCTGCCTCGAGGCGGACGCGGCTGGCGCCGTACGCTCGGTCTCGTCGACGGCCGCCATGACCTCGATCTTCTTCTTGCTGAACAAGCCCAAAATGCCGCCGACCCGGATTTCCTTCGTATTCAGGATGACCGCGTCCTTGCCCAAATCCGACCGAATCTGCAGGAGCGCGTCGGGCATCGTATCGACTACATACCGTTTAACCTTCATAAATTGACCACTCCCACACTTTGGATTTCGACGTTGGGCTCAAGCTCGCTGTAAGACAGGACCGGAATATCCTGCATCGTGCGCTCGAGCAGCTGGCGCAGGTACATCCGGATTGTCGGCGAGGTGAGCAGCACCGGCTGCTGGCCCGCCTGCAGCGCCTTGCCGACCTGCTCGTTCAGCCGGTGGAAGATCATCTGCGAGGAAGCCGGATCGAGAGCCAGATAAGACCCTTGATCGCTTTGCTGGACCGATTCGGCGAGCTTCTTCTCCAGCAAGGGACCGACCGTGATCACCTTCATGGAATCGTCTGACTGGGAATATTGAAGCGTAATCTGGCGCGACAGGCCCTGCCGCACATACTCCGTCAGAATGTCGGGATCCTTGGTGTACGTCCCGTAATCGGCGAGCGTCTCCAGAATCGTAACGAGATCGCGGACGGACACCTTTTCCTTCAGCAGCTTGACCAGTACCTTCTGAATGTCGCCGAGAGAGAACAGATTCGGGATGAGCTCGTCGACGAGCGCAGGATGCGTCTCCTTGACATTGTCGATGAGCGCCTTGGTCTCCTGTCTGCCGAGCAGCTCGTAAGCGTGCTTCTTGATGATCTCGGTCAAGTGCGTCGCCACTACCGATGGCGGATCGACTACGGTATAGCCCGACATCTCCGCCCGTTCCTTCATCTGCTCGTCCACCCACAGCGCCGGAAGACCGAATGCCGGCTCGGTCGTGTCGATGCCGATTACCGATTCGTCGTCGAAGCCCGGGCTCATCGCCAGATAGTGATTCAGCAGCAAATCGCCGCTCGCCACCGTGTTGCCTTTGATCTTGATGACATACTGGTTGGGCTTCAGCTGGATATTGTCGCGAATCCGGATAACCGGCACGACAATCCCGAGTTCCAACGCGCATTGCCGGCGGATAAGGATAATCCGGTCGAGCAGATCGCCGCCCTGCTGCGCATCCGCAAGCGGAATGAGTCCATAGCCGAACTCGAATTCGATCGGATCTACTTGAAGGAGGCTGATGACACTTTCGGGACTCCGGACCTCCTCGATTTGCTGCTCCTCTTCGATCTGCTGCTCCTCCTCCTGTTTGCGGTTCAGGTTCTTCTGCATCCGGAAGGCCGACACGATCAAGATGCCGGCGATCGGGACGGTTGTAATGAGACCGATTGGAGTGAAGAGGCCGAGCAAGAGGATGGTGCCCGCTACGATGTACAGCAGCTTCGGATACGACAGAATCTGCGACGTAATATCGGAAGCGAGATTGCCCTCCGAGGATGCCCGCGTCACGATCAGACCCGCCGCGGTAGAGATGAGAAGCGCCGGGATCTGGCTGACGAGACCGTCGCCGATCGTCAGCTTCGAGAAGGTCGCCGCCGCTTCGCCGATCGACATGTCATGGTACATCATTCCAATAATCAAGCCGCCGATCAGATTGATTATGAGAATGATGATCCCTGCGATGGCGTCTCCTTTGACAAATTTGCTGGCGCCGTCCATCGCGCCGTAAAAATCCGCTTCCCGCTCGATTTTTTGCCGGCGCTCGCGCGCCTGTTTCTCGTTGATCATGCCGGCGTTCAAATCCGCGTCAATGCTCATTTGCTTGCCGGGCATCGCATCGAGCGTGAATCGTGCCGCGACCTCGGCCACGCGCTCCGAGCCCTTGGTAATGACGATAAACTGAACGACGACCAGAATGAGGAAGACGACGAAGCCGACGACGAGATTGCCCTGGGCGACGAAGCCGCCGAACGTTTCGACCACATGGCCGGCCTCGGCATGAGCGAGAATGTTTCGCGTCGTCGAGATATTAAGGGTCAGCCGATAGAGAGTCGTGATCAGCAGGAGCGACGGAAAGATGGAAAATTGCAGCGCATCCTGGGTATTCATCGCGACAAGCAGAATGATCAGCGCGAGCGAAATGTTGATGATGAGGAGAACGTCGAGCATGGGGATCGGAACCGGAACGACCATCATCAGGACGATCCCTATGATTCCTACCAATATGAGCAAATCCTTTGTTTTCACGGCACTTCTCCTCCATAGCTGATTAATTCGCGCGGCCTTTCAGCTTGTATACGTAAGCCAGTACTTCCGCTACCGCCTGGAACAGGTCTGCGGGAATGGTCTCCCCGATCTCGACCCGGTTGAACAGCGCCCTGGCCAGCGGCTTGTTCTCCATTGTAATGATGCCGTGCTCCTTAGCCTTTTCCTTTATCTTCAGGGCGACGAAGTCCGCTCCCTTGGCGATCACGCGGGGAGCTTCCATCTGCCCGGATTGGTACTGGAGCGCGACGGCGAAGTGAGTCGGGTTGGTGATAATGACATCGGCCTTCGGGATGTCCTGCATCATGCGCTGCATGGCCATCCGCCGCTGCCGTTCCTTGATCTTCGCTTTGATGAGCGGATCGCCCTCGATTTTTTTGTACTCGTCCTTTATTTCCTGCTTGGACATGCGCAGCTGCTTGGCATGCTCATACTTTTGGTACAGAAAATCGAAGAACGCCAGCGCCACGAACCCTATCCCGATCTTCACGCCGAGCATGACGATCAGCTTGCCGACATAGGACATCGTCGAGTCGAGCGGCATCCGTGCCAATCCCAGCAGGTTCTCTTTCTCCCCCCACAGCGTGAGAGCAACAATGACTCCGATGACGGTCAGCTTGAACATCGATTTGAGCATCTCAACGAGCGAGCGAAGCCCGAAGATTTTTTTGGCGCCCTCGACCGGATTCAGCTTGCTGAACTTCATTTTGAGCGGATCGCCAGTCAGGAGAAAGCCGATCTGCATAAAGTTGCCGAGCAAAGCGAGCAGCACCGAGATCAGAAAGATGGGGGCCAGCATAATCAAGCCTTCCACCAGGAGCTGATTGAACAGGTGAGACGTATTGCGGATCGTTACCTCGGACAGCAAGTCGTACATGAAGATGGAGGTGAACATCCCTAGCATTCTTTCTTTCAGAAAGCCGCCCAGCAAGAGGAACGAGACGAAGGTGAACAGGAGAATGAACGCGCCGGGCAGCTCCATGCTTTTAGCAACCTGGCCTTTTTTCCTGGCATCTTCTTTTTTCTTGGGGGTAGCCGGCTCCGACTTGTCTTGCGAGAACAACTGGAGATCCAGCCGATAGCGGTAAGTTGTCATCGTCTGCCTCCCGGTACTATGAAGGTCCGCCGGTTCCCGGCCCGAGCAAGTCGAGCAGCTGGCGCACAGAATAGATCAGTTTGGTGAACAGCTCCCCGAACAGGGAGGCCATGCCCGTCATGACGACAATCAGGAGCAGCAGGCCCACTAAAATTTTGAGCGGAAGCCCCAGGACGAACACGTTGAATTGCGGTGCCGCACGAGAGAGAATGCCGAGCCCCACGTCGACCAGGAACAGCGCCGCTACAAGCGGAGCGGCCATCTGGAAGGCGAGCTCGAACGCCGTCGCCATCGACCGAACCAGATACTCGGTGACCTGGCCGCCCGCCACTCGGGCGAAGGCGTCGCTCGAGAGCGGAACCCAGCGGTAGCTCTCGATAATGGCCTGAATCAAATAATGATGGCCGTTGAAAGCAAGGAACAACAGAGTCGCGAGCATATACTTCAAATTGCCGATAAGCGGGCTCTGGGTGCCGGTCAGCGGATCGATGACGTTGGCCATGGCGAAACCCATCTGCATATCGATGAATGTTCCTGCCGCCTGAACGACTGCGAAGAACAGGTAAGCGACGAAGCCCATCAGCAAGCCGATCATGATCTCACGGATGATGGAGAGCAGATACGCGCCGTCAGACAGAGCCGGTAGCTGTCCGATCGAGGTGACCGTGATGAGCGTCAAAAAGAACGAAAGCCCGATCTTGAAGGAAGCCGGTACGTTACGCGCCGAGAACACCGGCGTCACCACGAAGAAGGAGGTGATCCGGCAAAAGACCAGCAGACCGCCGGGCAGCCAGGCAAGCAGCAGATTCATCATGCCGCGTCACCCGATGTAGTTCGGCAGGTTGCTGAGCAGATTCTGGGTGAAATCGACCAGCGTCGTCAGGATCCAGGGGCCGAACAGCAGAACGGCTAGCAGCACCGCCACTATCTTGGGTACGAATGCAAGTGTCTGCTCCTGAATTTGGGTCGTCGCCTGGAAGATGCTGATCGCCAGGCCGACGACAAGAGCGATGACCAGCATGGGGGCGCTTGCTTTCAATACGGTGTATACCGCTTCGCCCGCCAGCCGGATAACAAAATCGGACGACATCGTCTTCTCCTCCTGCCTTTTGCAGTTACTTGGTGAAGCTGAGCAGCAGGGATTTGACAATCAAATACCAGCCGTCGACGAGAATAAACAGCAAGATCTTGAACGGAAGCGAGATCATAACCGGCGGAAGCATCATCATCCCCATCGCCATCAGCGTACTGGCGACAACCATATCGATGATCAAAAACGGGATGAAGATCATGAAGCCCATCTGGAACGCCGTTTTCAGCTCGCTGATCACATACGCCGGCACCAAAACCGTGAGTGGGGTTTCCTCAATGCTGGCCGGCGGCTCCGCCTGCGAATAATCCAAGAACAGCTTGAGGTCCTTTTCTCTCGTATGCTTGCCCATGAACTGCTTGATCGGCACGGCGGCCTTGTTCAGCGCCTCCGTTTGGGTAATTTGGCCGCTCATGTAAGGCTGCAGTGCGGTCTGGTTAATCTCGCCGATTGTCGGCGACATCACGAACAAGGTCAGAAATAGCGCCAGTCCGATCAGCACCTGATTCGGCGGCATCTGTTGGGTCGAGAGAGACGTGCGGACGAAGCCGAGCACAATCACGATTCGGGTGAAGCTGGTCATCAGAACCAGAATGGCCGGGGCCAGACTGAGGATCGTCAGCATGAGGAGAAGCGTGACGGTCGTCGCGCCGCTCCCTCCCCCGCCGATGTCTAAGCTAATATTCGGGATCGGATCCGGTTCCGCCGCATATCCCGTCCCTGCCTGGAGGACGGACAGGATGCCGAGCAGAACGGCCGCAAGCAGCAGTTTTTGTTTCATTTCGTATCATTCAACCGATCTTCGTTGATTTCTTCTTCGAGACGCTTTCCAAGCTCCTTTTTTCTTCTGGCCGCATCTTGGAGCTGCTTCTGAAACAGATCGCCGAAGGAGAGTTCTTCCGGGCTCATATCCCGTTCCAGCCGTCCCGCTCGCTTCGCTTCAAGCTTATCTTTCCAGCCGGAAAGGCCGGGGAGCCCTTTCCAATCGAATGTTTGCTGGGACAGGCTATTCGTTTGAATCCGTTCGACCTCGTCCGGATCGTCAATTTTGTCCAGCAGCTGTACATCCTGCCCGACACCGACGACATACAGCGAGCGGCCGACTTGAATGACCTGCACCGATTTGCCTTGCCCGACCGGCACACCGCCCCAGCTTTTGAGCGAATGGCCGCCGGAAGAGAACGAGCGGTTTTTTTTGGCCAAATACTTCACGATGAGGAAGAAGAGACCGATAATAAGAATGAGGTAGACGACAACGCGAAATCCCATTGAAGCTGCGCCGAACTCCGGAGCACCACCGCCAGTTTCGGCCGCTTGGGCATAGCAGCTAAAGTTTGCCGACAAAGCCGCGCTTCCTAACAGAAGGGCGGCTCCGCCTGTTTTGCGCAAGAGGCTGGCCATATTAGCCCAGCGTCTTCTTGATCGCTTCCAGCACGCGGTCGGCCTGGAACGGCTTGACGATGAAGTCCTTGGCGCCCGCTTGGATCGCGTCGATGACCATCGCCTGCTGTCCCATCGCGGAACACATAATGACCTTGGCGTTCGGGTCGACCTTCTTGATCTCCTTGAGTGCCTGGATGCCGTCCATCTCCGGCATCGTGATGTCCATCGTCACCAGATCCGGGCGAAGCTCCTTGAACTTCTCGATCGCCTGGTGGCCGTCGTTCGCTTCCCCAACCACCTCGAACCCGTTCTTCCCCAGAATGTCGCGGATCATCATCCGCATGAAAGCCGCATCGTCTACAACTAAAATCCGGTTCGCCATGTTCATTACTCCTCCTGATTCCTATTGGAACTCTAGTATTTTTTTCTACTTATTTATTGAAGCTTTTGGAGCCGGTCCCATTGATTCACGATATCGGTCACCCGGACGCCGAAGTTTTCGTCGATGACGACGACCTCGCCTTTGGCGATCAGCTTGTTATTGACAAGAATGTCCACCGGCTCGCCGGCCAGTTTGTCCAGCTCGATAATCGAACCCTGCGACAGCTCTAGAATGTCCTTGATCGCTTTTTGGGTTCTGCCGAGCTCAACCGTTACCTTGAGCGGAATATCGAGCAGCAGGTTTAAATTCGTATCGTCGGCTTGCGTCAGACCCGGCGCCTCGAAGCTGCTGAATTGGACCGGCTGTACGTTGACATTCCGCTGCGGCGCCTGGCTGCCGTATGCGGCGGGCGGCTGCGGTGCGTAGCTTGCTGCCGGCGGCATCTGCGGCTGCTGTCCGTATGGCGGCTGCCCATAGGCGGGCGGCTGTCCGTACGCTGGCGGCTGCGGATAAGGCTGTTCGGCATATGCCGGCGGCATTTGCGGCTGCGCAGCAGGCTGTGTCGGCGGCTGGCTCGGCGCTTGTTGAGCGGCTGGCTCATAGCCGGTCGGTGCCGGAGCTGCAGCAGGAGCGGAAGGCTTCTCTACTGCCGGGGCTGGGGCCGGTTCAGGAACGCTCTCTCCCATCAAGGTTGCTACCAGCTCTTTGGCGAACGAGACGGGCAGCAGCTGCATCAGGTTCGAGTCGATGAGATCTCCGATTTTGAGCCGGAACGATACTTTAATGAAGACATCGTCCTCCGGCAGGTTTTCCTTGCCGGTCCCGTCCGCGAAGTTGAGAATATCGATTCCCGGCGGGGAGATATTGACGAATCGGTTGAAGATCGTCGACATGGACGTTGCCGAGGACCCCATCATCTGGTTCATCGCTTCCTGGACGGCGCTGATGTGAATGTCGCTCAGCTCGTCCGATTCGCTCACGAGTCCGTCTCCGCCCATCATCAGGTCGGCGATGATCTGCGCATCTCTCGTGCGGATGACCAGCATATTGATGCCGTAGAAGCCGTCAATATAATTCACGTGAATTGCGACATGCGGCTTCGGGAATTCCTCCCGGAGCATCTCTTTGGAGATGATGTCAACGGTAGGGGTTGTAATGTCAACCTTGCGTCCCAGCAGTGTCGACAGCGCAGTCGCGGCACTGCCGAACGAGATGTTGCCGATCTCTCCTAGCGCATCTTGCTCAATCGAAGTCAGGTAATCCCCGATGGCCAGCTCGTCCGGGTCGCTATCGCCTCCCGAGCTTTGCCGGAGCAGAGCGTCGATTTCTTCCTGGGACAGAAAGTCTTTGTTATTCGTCATCTTCTTCCACTCCTTCCATCAGCACATCGGTGATCTGAACGGCTGATTTGCCTTTTAACGTACCGGGAACGCCGACAAATTTGATTTTGTCTCCCACCTTGACCTGCAGGCCGTCCCCGACCGCCTTGTCTAGCGATATGACATCCCCGGGGGCAAGTCCCAGAAATTCGCGAACCGTGAGCTGAGAATGGCCCAGCTCCGTCACGAGCTCCAGCTTCGCCTGGCTGACTCTTGATTGAAGCGCCTCCGCTTCCTCCTCCGACTTGTTCTTCTTGTGCGTCACGAACATGTGGTGAACGGAAAGGCGCGGCATGATCGGCTCGATCACGACATGCGGTATACAGAGGTTGATCATGCCGGTGGTCTCGCCAATCTTCGTGCTAAGCGAGATCAGGGCGATCGTATCGTTCGCCGAGGCAATCTGCATGAACTGCGGATTGGTCTCCAGCGCCTCCAGCCGCGGGCTGATGTCCATCACCGTCTTCCAAGCGTCCTGCAGCGTATCCAGCGCCCGGCTGAACATCCGCTCCATTATAATGGTTTCGATCTCGGTCAATGCATTGATCTTGGACGGTGACGAACCGGTGCCGCCGAGCAGTCGGTCCAGCATCGCAAAGGCGACGTTCGGGTGAACCTCCAGCACCATCCGGCCTTCGAGAGGCTCCGCTTCGAATATATTGAGAATCGTCAGCTTAGGAATCGACCGAATGAATTCATCGTATGGCAGCTGCTCGACCTGCACCACGTTAATTTGGACGAAGGTCCGCAGCTGCGTGGAGAAGAAGGTCGTCAAAAACCGGGAAAAGTTCTCATGAATGCGGGTCAGGCTTCTCAAATGGTCTTTGGAGAAGCGGGTCGCCCGTTTAAAATCGTAGGAACGGATCCGTTTTTGCGTTTCTTCCTTTTTCAGTTCCTCCGCATCCATTTCGCCGGACGAAAGTGCGGCCAGAAGGGCATCAATCTCATTTTGTGAAAGAACATCTACCAATTTCTAGACACCCCCTTTCGCAATGGTCGCCCGCATTATTGGAATACGAGGTTGGTGATCCAAATCTGCTGGACTTCACCTTCCGTTAAGATCGGATTGATTTTGCTGATCAGCGTCGAGGTCAGGTTAGCCTGCCCCTTGCTGCCCGCCATCTGCTCGGCCGTCATATCCGCCAGCGTCTGGTTCACGATGCCGCGCACCTTGAAGTCCAGCTGCTCGAACTCCGTCCTGGCTTTCTTGGTGGATAGCTCGAAGGCGAGCCCAATCTGCACGATCCGGTCCTTGCCGGACAGGTTTGTGATGATATCCTTCATCTGATAGGTCATTTCTTTGACCTCGGTAGCGGACGCCTTCTTGGTATTGGCTGCACTCGCCGTATTGGCAGCAGCCGGCGGAGCCGCGTTTTTCTTGTCCATGTAATTCCACATGAAGAGCGCTGCCGTCAAGACGAGCGTAAGAACGATCAACATGGCGAGAATCATTTGAAATAATTTGCTTTTCAGCACTTAAGCTTCCTCCGCTTCCGCGTGATGCGCTGCCGCTTGAATCCACCCAATCGAGCGCAGGTAGCTGCGTACAGCCTCCGTCACGTCTGTGTTCCGTTCGAGCACCGTAATCCGCTTGCCCGTAGTGAGCGTGATCATCGTGTCGGGGGTTTCTTCTACCGTCTCGATCAGCAGGGCGTTCACGGTAATCGGTTTGCCGTTCAAACGGGTAACAGAAATCATGGCTCATTCCTCCCTTGCGATCCGGAGAGCGCCTCCGCTCCCCGGCCGCTGGTCAAGCTAATTACCGCTTCAGGTTGACGACTTCCTCGAGAATCGAGTCGCTCGTCGTAATAATCCGGGAGTTCGCCTGGAAGCCGCGCTGCGCGACGATCATTTCCGTGAATTCGGAGGTTAGGTCGACGTTGGACATTTCGAGCTGTCCGGAGATAATGGCACCAGTTCCGGTCGTCGGATCGTTAGCTTCCCCGACCTCGAACGTGCCGTCCGGATTCGCGTTAGGCGTTACGCTGTACAGGTTATTGCCGAGCTTGGACAAGCCGCTCGGGTTGACGATTTTGACTACGCCGATTTTTAGAGCGCCGTCGCTGGTCTGGTTGCCTTCTGCATCGACCGAGATAATCTCCCCGCCCTTGCCGATCATGAACGCCGTCACATCGTCTCCGAGTGTGATCGGGTCCCCGGCGGAATCACAGACGAGGAACCCTTCGGCCGTTACGAGGTTCCGATTGCCGTCAAGGGTGAAATTCCCCGCACGAGTCAGGTAGGGCACCTCTTGGTCGGCAGTCGCCTTGACAGCGAAAAAGCCGTCTCCGTCAATGCGCAGGTCCGTCACTACGTTCGTCGTCATGGCACTGCCGGGCGTGTGCAGCGTCTCGATGGAAGCGACCGAAACGCCGAGACCGATCTGCTTGGCATTGGCGCCGCCGCGGTCGGAATCCTGCGGCGCGGTGACGCCGGTTACCGTCTGGCTAAGAATATCCGAGAACATTACGCGGCTTTGCTTGTATCCGATAGTGTTGACATTGGCGATGTTGTTGCCGATTACGTCCAGCTTCGTCTGGAATCCTTTCATCCCCGACACACCGGAGTATAACGATCTGATCATGCTGGTTCCTCCTTGATAGTCCCCGTAGTTCCTATGCGGGCTGCTTCTGTCGATCGGCAGCCCAGACCTCCTCCTGGAGGGCCGGTCTTATTACAAAACTACAGCGCTGTCGATTTGTGTAAACACATTGTTTTTCATGGACGACTGATCGATGGCCGTGACGACGGTTTTGTTCTTCACGTTGACGATCAACGCGACGTCACTTGTCAAAATTAACGAGTCCTTGGCTCCTTTGGCCGCAGCCTTCTCCACGGCCGAGGCAATGTCGGCAAGCTTGTCCGGCGAGAGGACGATGCCTCTCTGGCGCAGTCTCGTTTCGGCATGCTGGCTGAACTTCAGCAGCTGGCCTTCCATCAATTGCTGAAAGGAAGCTTTGGAAGCAGAAGGGCCTAGAGCCGCCGGTCGGGCTATGCCCTGTCCATGGAGGACAGGCGGAAACGGGTTGACCGGTATCCGGTTCATCATGATGCCGGGTCCTTCGGGTTGGTTATGCTGATCAGCTTGGTAAGATCGACTTCGTCTTTTCCGACCTTCGCGTACGCTTCCCCGTTCTTGAACGTCAACGCCGTCACTACCCCGGTCTTGGTGGTGATCTGCCCTTTGTCGTCTTTGCCGGACCAGCTGATCTCTTTGCCGATGATCGATGGATCCATACCGAACGACTGGCGGAGTGCTTTTAACTCCAGCCCCATGTTCGTCAGCTGTTCCACGCTCGTGAACTGCGCCATTTGGGCAATGAAATCGCGATCTTGCAGCGGCTGGGTCGGATCCTGATTCTGCAGCTGGGTAATGAGAATCTTCAGGAAGTCATCCTTGCCGAGCGAATCTCCCGCCTTCTTCACATTCGCAGACGCGGTATTGGTCTTGCTGTAATACGGCCAAACGTTATTGGTTCCTACTGCCTGTGGCATCGTGCACCTCCTGTCTTTAAGCGATCGTATCGAAGCTGCCTCCCGTATTCCACCGGGCAGCATCAAGCTCCACTGCCTCTATTGCTGTCTCGTCTTCGTAGCTTCCTTGAGAGGAGCGGCTGTCCTGCCGGGACGCCTGCTCGCGCGGTTGCCGTCCTTGTTCCTGGAACGTGAAGGAGGAGGCCTCCGTCTGCTGCGTCACCTCGAGGCGATCCACTTGCATCCCTTGACTTTGCAGGCTTGTGCGAAGCTGGGCCATCTGCGCTTCCAGCATCTCCTTGGCCATGCCGGACTGCGTCATGAAGTGGGCAGCTAACTGGCCGTTATGCAGCGTGATCTTGATCTCGACCTGACCGAGATGCTCGGGAGCGAGCGTCAGCCGGGCTACAGAAAAATCTCCGTCTCCCGAGGTGCGGAAGGTCTTGACCAGGAAGGCGTCCAGCTCCTTGGCGAACTGCTGGATCGGCACCGGCGTGCCGTCGGGCTTTACCGTAGGGAGAACGGGCCGGCCTTCCGGCTTGATCCCTGCGTCGAGCACATTCACCTGGGAGTTCACGTGGTCCGCTCCTGCCGTCGGTTCAGCAGCCGCATCGGCTTCTGCCGTCTGAGAAGCCCCTTGAGCGGCCATCTGCCGATGTCCAATCGCTTCAAGTCTCGCCAGAAGCATCGAGGCAGGCGCCTTCGTTACGGACATGGTGGGTTCGCTATCCGCAGAGCTCGAATCCGCTCCGGGAACATGTTCCGCTATCTCCTTCCGTGCGATCGGCTGACCGCTACCGGGACCATCCGCCGGCTTCCCAAGCGGCTTATCCAATCCCTGCAAGGCGTCTTCAAGAGACCCTTCTTGCTCCGTAGGGACACCGTCTGCCTGAAGGAGCAGCTGATTCAGCTTGCCCGCCAGCTGCTGCAGGAACGGGTTGTCCGGCTCGGCGCTCAGCGCCTGAAGGAATTGGGAGGTGACGCTGCCTGCCGCTGGCTTGACGGAAGCGGGTCCGCTCACGGGAATTCCTTCCTCCGCGGTGTTCATTTCGTTCAGCTGTCCAGTCGCTGCCGCATTGTCGGCAGGTCCCGCCATTGCCGCCTGAAGAGCAGCGGCCTGCTCCAGCCATTGGGTGAAGGCATCCTCGCCCAGCAGGTCCTCCAGCTTGCTCTCAAGCAGCTTGTCCAGCCCCTCGGGATCCAGCTCCGTTTCGGATCGCTGAACGCTCTCCTCCGCCGTTTGTCCCTGTCCGGTCAAACCGGCCAGCAGCGTACGGAGCTCGCCTAGCAGACTCGCAGCTCCACTATCGGAAGCCGGCGTATTGGAAGTCGGAGCTCCTATGGTGGCGATCAACAAGTCGCCGAACGCGCCTGCTGCCGCCTGGTCCGCTCCGCGCCCGCCCGCTGCCGCTGATTTTCCTGTCGGAGCCGTTTGCACTGCGTTACTCGTAATTTGCATGTTTGTTCACCTCCTTTCCTGCACGGTTTCTGGGTTAGGGAATGAGCTTGGAAGAGATCGACGCCGTCTTGGCCGGATCCTTCTCCGTCATTTTGCTCAGCACCGATGCGCGAGCCCCGCTTTCCATTGTGCTGAGAAGAGCGAGGACCTTCCCCGGAGAGGTTCCGTTCATTTCGAGCAGCAGACCCGCCGCCTGCTCCGGCGCCATGCTGCCGATACTCTTGCTGAGGTCGGTAGTCTCCAGCTTCACGGCAGCCTGCGCATTCTGCTCCTCCAGCGCCTTGACTTTCTCTTGGAGCGCTGCGATCTCCATATCCTTGGCCGGCACTACATTCTTCAGATCGGAGGTGGTCTGAGCAGCAATCTTGGGATCCATTTTCTCGAGAATGCGAGCGCGTTCCTCAGGCTTCATCATGCTGAGCAAGAGCACTCTTTCCTTTCCCGACATGCTTTCGAGGATCGGCGCCGCCTTGCTGGGCGTCATCTTGGTATACATGGAGCTCGTTTGCTGAATGTGCTTCGTGTATTCCTCGTCGGTTGCGGCCTTGGCCTTGCTCTGCTCCTCCAGCCCTGCCACCTTGGCCTGCAGATCCAGAATGATTTTGTCCTTCTCGGCGGCTTCGGCGCGTATCGTCTTGAGCTCTTCCTCTTGCTTTGCCGCTTGCGTCTTCGCAGCAGCCAGCTGCTCCTCCGCCTTCTTTGTCTTGTCCTCTTCCTTCGACTCGACCGGATCGACCGGCTTCGGATCGGGAAACAGCTGGCGGACGACCGGAATCTTGTCGGCCGCACGGAAGATGGTTTGCTGAAAGTCCGTATCGAACATGGACCACAGGACGACGAGCAGCACGACGGTAAACACGACCGGAATGACGAACCAATAGACCAGTCTCTCAAATGCGCTCAGTTCGGATTTTTCCAGATCGGTATCCACTTGAAGCCCTCCTTTCCCAAGCGTTCTTTCCCTTTATAAGCCAGAGCGGTAACGGACCGAGGCGATCTCGTCGAGAGCTGCCTGCTCCTGCCTCAGCACTTCGGCGACGTGGACTTCCTTCGCTTTGTCCCGGGCGGTCGCCCACACCTTTTCTTCGAGCAGCTTTGCGTTCAGAACCTGCTGATTGGCGTCTACCGTCTGCCTCGCCTGCCGGACGTCCCGGTTCTTCTCACGAATCTTTGCTTCGATATGATCCAGATAGGATTGGTAGAGCAGCAATTGGGAGACCGTGGTCGTCTGTCCCGCTTCCTCCTGCAAATGCTGCTGCAGCTCCTTCTTTTCCGAGAACAGGGTGGCGAGGCTCGCCTCCTCGTCCCTCAGCACGCCAACCGACGTGGTGAACGTCCACTCGGCCTGCGTTTTCTCCGACGTCTTCAGATCGACGATTTTTTGGAATGCGTACCGAAACTTCATCTACCCTCATCCTCCAAAAAATTCGCTAAGCAGCCGCTGCTTCGATTCTTCGTAATCCGCCTTCTCGTCCGTTCTCTGCATCGCATATTCCTGGATCGAGCCGATATGCTGCAGCGCCTGGTCAATCTCGGGGTTGGAACCCAGCTGGTAAGCTCCCAAATTAATGAGATCCTCCGAGCTCCGATAGGTGGCCAGCATGCGCTTCAAGAAGTTCGCCGCCTCGCTTTGCTCCGGCGGGACAATCTCCTTCATGCAGCGGCTGACGCTCGCCAGCACGTCGATGGCGGGAAAGTGCCCCCGGTTTGCCAGCTTCCGGTCCAGGACGATGTGGCCGTCCAGAATCCCGCGGACCGCGTCTGCAATTGGCTCATTCATGTCGTCGCCGTCCACCAGTACGGTATAGAACGCCGTAATCGAGCCCTTCGGCCCCGTTCCCGACCGTTCAAGCAGCCGAGGCAGGTTGGCGAACACTGATGGAGTATAGCCTCTCGTGGCCGGCGGCTCTCCGATCGCGAGCCCCACCTCCCTCTGTGCCATCGCATACCGGGTAACCGAATCCATCATCAGCATGACGTCGAGGCCCTTGTCCCGGAAGTATTCCGCGATACTGGTCGCGATCTGGGCACCTTTGATGCGGATGAGCGCCGGCTGGTCCGAAGTCGCGACGACGACGACCGAACGGGCGAGACCTTCTGGACCGAGATCCCGTTCGATGAAATCCAGCACCTCGCGCCCCCTCTCCCCGATCAGGCCGATCACGTTCACATCCGCCTTCGTATTCCGCGCGATCATGCCCATCAATGTACTCTTGCCGACGCCGGAGCCGGCGAAGATGCCGACCCGCTGGCCTTTGCCCATGGTGAGCAGCCCGTCCAGGCAGCGGACACCGACGCTGATCGGCTCCAATACCCGAGGACGCGTAAGCGGATTGGACGGCGCGTTGTTCGTGGAGTAACGCGCCATGCGCATCGGCAGCTCCGAGCCGTCGAGCGGCTTGCCCGTCCCGTCCAGCACTTTGCCCAGCAGCTCGTGGCCGACCTGGATCTCAAGCGGTTTGCCTGTGCTGATAACGTCGCAGCCCGGTCCTATCGACTGCAGGTCGCCAAGCGGCATCAGGATAACCTTGTTGCCCCGGAATCCGACAACCTCAGCGGGCAGCGGCTTGTCCGACTTGGGCGGGTAGATATAGCAGACGTCTCCGATGGAAGCCTCCGGCCCCTCCGCTTCTACCGTCAGCCCAATGACTTGGGTGACTTTCCCAAAGACAGGGACGGGATCGATCTGCGATAATACTTCTAGATACTTGGCAGGATCGGGCCTAGTCATCGTCATCGTCTCCGGCCTCACTTTCCGCAGCCGCCAGCTGCAGGAGCGCTTGCTTGATCTCCATTAGCTGCGTATCGATTCGCGCATCCAGACTGCCGGAGTCGGACCGAATGACACAGCCTTCGTCCTCGACGGTCGAGTCCGGTACGATCAGAAGCTCTGCCTGGGAATCGACCGCGAGCTTCAGCTCGTCGCGGGCATCGTACAGAAACTCGAACTGGGAAGGGGACACACACAGCGTCAGCTGGCCTTTCGTCTTCTTGCGGGAGAGCATGTGCTTCGTCAAGTCCACGACCCAGTCGGGCTCGAGCTCCAGCTGCTTGCGAATGATTTTCTCCGCAATCGAAATGCTCATCTCGATCAAAAAAGGCTCGGCTTCCTGCACGATTTGACGTTTTTTTGCAAAAGCTTTTTCGAGCGACCCCCTGATCTCTGAAATCGTTTCCGAATACTGTTCGTGAACGGATTGTTCCGCTTCACGGAACCCTTGCTGATAGCCTTGCTCGAATCCGAGCTGGCGCGCTTCTTCCGAAGCCTCGGCATCCGCAGCGCGGCGTTCGTTCCACCATTCCTCGATCTCACGGCGTGCCTGCTCCTGAAGGAGCGCGGCTTGCTCATGAGCTTCGCGGACACGCTCCTCGGCCAGCTGCTCGGCTTCCTCCAGAATGCGATCTCGCATCTGCCGCGCTTCTCCGATCTCTTCTCTCTCTTGCTCGGAGAAAGCGGCGTCGGACGCATGCTGGCTGCGCAGCACTTGCTTCTTGGCCAGCTCAAGCAGCGGGTGGATGGTTTTGGCATCCAGCGATACATAGTCGACCGGCTTGATCAGATTAGACAACGATGTCATCTCCTCCGCCACGGGCAATGATGATTTCGCCGGCTTCTTCCAGGCGGCGAATGGTCGCGACGATCCGGGTTTGGGCTTCTTCTACATCACGCAGACGGACAGGCCCCATGTATTCCATTTCTTCCTTGAAGGTTTCGGCCATCCGTTTGGACATATTGCTGAAGATGGCTTCGCGCACTTCTTCGCTCGCCACCTTGAGCGCCAGCTGCAGGTCCGCGTTTTCGATGTCGCGGATAATCCGCTGGATCGAACGGTTGTCGATGTTGACAATATCTTCGAAGACGAACATCCGCTTCTTGATCTCTTCCGCAAGCTCTGGATCCTGCATCTCAAGCGAGTCGAGAATGGTCCGTTCCGTGCCTCGGTCGACTCCGTTCAGGATTTGAACGATCGACTCGATGCCGCCAGCGGACGTGTAATCCTGCGTAACCGTTGCGGATAGCTTCTGCTCGAGCACACGCTCGACCTGGCTCACGACCTCCGGAGAGGTGCTGTCCATAAGAGCGACGCGCTTCGCTACCTCCGCCTGCTTGTCCTGCGGGAGCGACGAGAGAATCATAGCTGCCTGCTCGGCTTGCAAGTAAGACAAAACCAAAGCGATCGTTTGCGAATTCTCGTTTTGGATGAAGTTCAGAATTTGCGCCGGATCCGCTTTTCTCGCAAAATCGAACGGCCTTACCTGAAGAGTTGCCGTCAGCCGGTTGAGGATGTCGATGGCCTTCTGCGCTCCCAGTGCTTTCTCGAGAATTTCCTTCGCGTAGTTGATCCCGCCCTGCGAGATATACTCCTGGGCCAGGCAAATCTGGTGGAACTCCGCAAGGATTTGCTCCTTCTCCAGCGAGTCGACCTTGCGAACGTTCGCGATTTCGAGAGTGAGCTGCTCGATCTCCTCGTCGCGCAGATGCTTGAATATTTGTGCCGATACCTCCGGACCTAAACTGATCAGCAGGATGGCTGCTTTCTGTCTGCCGGTTAACCCTTGCTGAGCGAATGCTTTTGCCAACTCTCTCACCTCTATTCGTCAACCAGCCACGTTCTCAACAGATTGACAAACTCCTCCGGCTTTTTCTTCGCGAGCGTCTCCAACTGTTTGCGTACCTGGTTATCATTCGTTGCGTGTTCAAGATCGATGGACGGATACTCCATCTTCGGAGCGGCCAGTACTTCCTCTTCCGCCTCCTTCGCTTTCTTACGGCGTGAGATCAGGAATCCTCCGAGACCGGCAAGCGCCAGTGCCGCGAGACCGAGCCCCCCATAAAGCACCCAGTTGATCTGCGCCGCTTGTGCCGGCTGCTGAGAGTTTGCGAAGCTGCTGGTGAACACGTTAACTTTGGCGTCCAGCTGTTCGGGCGTAAACGTTTTGCCGCTGTTGGCGAGCGAGGAGCTGACTACGCTGACCAGCAGCTTTTGGATCGAATCTTTTGTCTGCTGAGATAAAGATTCTATATTTTTTGGATCAGGTGGTTCAATCCCGACGGAAATGGTTAAGTCAGTTAGAGAGAAGGGACTGGACTCGATTTGGTTCGTAATCCGGTTCACTTCGTAGTTCACCGTTTTCTGCGTTTCCTCAGAGTTGGACTTGCCGCTCTGAGAGCTGGACGGATAATTCGGAATGTCGGTCGTACCGGTTCCGGCTACGCCCCCGGCTGCCGCTCCGTCGCTTGTATACGACTTCTGAATCTCGTTGACGCTGATCTCGATGCCCTTTTGGTCGACCGTGTTGACGGGTGTGACCAGATTCTCCACGGTGCTCTTCTTGTCGAAGTTCATCGTAGCCACTACCATTGGCATGACCTTGTTCGGCCCGAGAATCCCGCCGAGCAGTTCCTTTATGTTTTTGCGCAAATCCTGCTCGAACTGCTTTTTGATCTCGAATTGCATGCTGGCTGCAGTAGCGGAAGTAATCGTGCTGCCCGCTCCCTTGGAATACGGAAGCAGGTCGCCGTTTTGATCGGAAATCGTGATGTTCTCGATCGGCAGGCTCTTCACGCTCTTGGAAACCAGCTGATACATCGTGTCGATCTTGTTCTGATCAAGCGAATAGCCCGGCTTCAGCTGAATGACGACGGAAGCGGTGGACTGCTGGCTGCCGTCTTTCTTCAGGAAGACCGATTCCTCCGGCAGCGTAATGATAACCTTGGATCCCGACACCGCCTGGTTGGAATTGATCAGCTGCTGGAGCTCGCCCTGGATCATGTCCAGCTTCTTGATGCTGAATTCGTTATCGGTCGTACCGAACATATTCGTCTCCCGGAACGCGCCGTAACCGATGTTCCCGCTCTTGTTCAGTCCTTGCGACTCAACGTCGAGCTTCACATTGGCTACTTGGGAGCGGGGGACGCCGATCGATTTGCCGTCATCGCTCAGTTTATACGGAATTTTGCTTGCATCCAGATATTGCTTGATCGCGGCCGCATCGTTCGGCTGCAGATCGGTGAATGCCTGGGCGTATTCCGTCTTGGACAGGTTATACGAAACAAGCCCCACGGTGAGCACGAGCAAGATGATCGTAGCCAAAAACACCATCTTCTGGGTCTTGCTGAATTTGTTCCAATACTCCTTAAGTCGATTTACATATCGCATTGCCGATTCGTTCAACATGTCACCTCATCCTACTAGACGGTAAAATAGACGGTTGCTTAGAGCTGCATTCTCATAATCTCCTGATACGCCTCAATCACTTTGTTGCGCATTTGCACCGTGAGCTGCAGGCCCAATTCCGCCTTTTCCGCCGAAATGGTAAGCTGGTGAACATCATTAAGCTCGCCTCGAATGAATTGACCGTTCAGCCGTTCCACCTGCGCTTGCTGAGTGTTCAGCTCGGTTATAGCATCAGTCAACATATTGTTGAATTGATGCGATAACTCAACGGCACCTGTCGGTTTGGTCTGGCTGGCTGCCTGAAGAATGTTCAGCTTCGGCATGTTATTCAATTGTTCAATCATGACTTGCCCCCTCATTCATCCGGTAGAGATTGTTACTTGCCAATTTCCAGCGCCTTCACGACCATCGCTTTGGATGCGTTCAAGGCCGTTACATTGGCTTCATAGGAACGAGTAGCCGACAGCATGTCCACCATTTCCTTCAAAACATCCACGTTCGGCATCTCGACATAGCCGTTGGTGTCTGCATCCGGGTGGGCCGGATTGTAAACGCGCTTGAACGGCTCCCGGTCTTCGGTAATTTGCGTTACCTTGACCCCTTCTCCCGACATGCCCTGCATGGCGGTGTTCAGCATTTGAGAAAATGGTTGCTGCTTCGGGGCGATCGTCGCGACTTTGCGGGAATACGGCACCCATTTGCCGCTTTCAAGACGGGCTCTTGTCGTGTCCGCATTGGCGATATTGGAGGATATGACGTCCATGCGCAGACGCTGAGCGGTCAGCGCCGACGAGCTAATGTCAAAGGAACTTGTCAGCCTCATTGTCCGGACCCTCCGATAGCGGATTTGGCCATGCGAAATTCATGGCTCACTTGTCCGACGAGCGCTTGGTACCTTAGCTGATTCATCGCGAGCATAGCCATTTCCGAATCAATGTCCACATTGTTCTGATTGTTGTTCATTGCGGAGCTTTCATCCAATTTCGTCTGGGGAACGGGATTAGAGGATGAGCCAAATGCAAAGTGCCGAGGATCGGTCCGCCGTCCTTGGATGCCGGGAGATTGGAGCTGAGATTGCAGCAGCTCCTCGAATACGACGTCGGAACGTTTAAAATAGGGGGTGTCCACATTGGCAATGTTGTTCGCGAGCACCTTCTGGCGAAGGGTTGCCGCGTCCAACGACCGCTCCATGACGGACAAGCCGGGGAAATTAAGACCTAGCATGACTGCTTCCCTACTCTCTCTTTTTGATGACTCTTCTTTCATTCGCTGCCAACGCGACAATTCCTGCTTGCTTTCGACATGAATCTAATAATTGCATGAAAAATATGTCAAATCAACGAGAATAAGCAACTCTAATATTGAGGAAATTTCCCCCTGAACACAATAAGAAAAAAGCCCTATCTTTTGTAAGATAGGAGCAATTTACTGTTCAATCCTGGAAACGGATTGTTAAATTATGAAAGCTTTCTAAACTTTTGACTTATCGAGGCCAATCATTAACTGCTCGTTCAAAATACGAATATACGTTCCCTTCATGCCCAAAGACCTGGTTTCGATGACGCCGGCGCTTTCGAGCTTGCGGAGCGCATTCACAATTACGGAGCGGGTAATGCCTACCCGGTCGGCAATCTTGCTGGCCACGAGAAGGCCTTCCTTGCCCTTCAGTTCTTCAAAAATATGTTCAACCGCCTCCAGCTCGCTGTAAGAAAGCGAGGCGATCGCCACCTCGACGATAGCTTTACTCCGGGCTTGCAGCTCGTTCTCCTCCGCCCGCTCCTTCAAAATCTCCATGCCGACAACGGTCGAGCCGTATTCGGCCAGCAGGAAATCATCGTCCTTAAACGATTCTTCCCGCCGGGTCAGCACGAGCGAACCGAGCCGGTCGCGTCCGCCCACGATCGGGACAACCGTCACGTAGTTATGCTCGAACTTCTGCTCGATCTGGTCAATGTAAAACCGGTAAGGGCTGTCCGGACCGTCCGTCGAAGAGGTCTCTTCGATCTTGAGCAATAGCGCGTTGAACTCCGCCGGGAAGCGATGGTCCTCGTGAACAACCCGCTGGAGCGCTTCCGAAGCATAGCTGCCGCTTGTGGAAAAGCCGAGGATTTTGCCGCGGCGGCTGACGACATACACGTCCGCCTGCACCACGTCGCGCAGCACCTCCGCCATCTCCATAAAGCTGACTGCCTTACCGGCCGCTTGCTGCAGCAGCCGGTTTAATTTTCTCGTCTTGGTTAATAACTCCATTATTCGATTGCCTCCATCAAACATGAACTCTTTAAAGAATGTATTGGCTCAAATCCCGGTCCTTTACGATTTCCGCAAGCTTCTCCCGCACGTATTCGGGGGAGATAGCCAGATGCTCGAGGTTGATGTCCGACGCCTCGTAAGACAGATCCTCGAGCAGCTTCTCCAAAATCGTATGCAGCCGTCTAGCTCCGATATTGTCCGTATTCTGATTGACCTCGACCGCAATCGCGGCAATTTCCCGAATCGCCTCATCGGTGAACGAAATGGTGGTCCCCTCGGTCTCCAAGAGAGCGGTATACTGCTTGGTTAGGGCGTTCTCGGGCTCAGTCAGAATGCGCACGAAATCGTCCAGTGTCAGATTGCTGAGTTCCACCCGAATAGGGAAACGGCCCTGCAGCTCGGGGATCAGATCGGAAGGCTTCGATATATGAAAGGCTCCGGCGGCGATGAACAATATATAATCCGTATGGACGGGACCGTATTTGGTCATAATTGTGGACCCTTCCACGATCGGCAGAATATCGCGCTGCACGCCCTCCCGCGACACGTCCGGACCGCCGCCTTTGCCGCTGCTTGCTATCTTGTCAATCTCGTCGATGAAGATGATGCCGGTCTGCTCCGCTCTCTTCACCGCTTCCTGGACCACTTCGTCCATGTCCATCAGCTTCTGCGCTTCATCCTGCGTCAGCACCTTGCGCGCTTCCTTGACGGAGAGCTTCCTCTTCTTCGTTTTCTTGGGCAGGAAACTGCCGAATAGCTCCTGCATGTTCATGCCCATCTGCTCGTTGCCCTGACCCGACAGCATGTCGAGCATGTTAGGCGCATGATCCTCGACTTCCACCTCAATGAGCTCGTTTTCCAGCTTGCCAGCCGCAAGCTGCTCGCGTATCTGGGCACGCTTCGCTTCCGTAGCCGAATCGTTTACGGTCTCCTCCTCCTGAGGCTGCTGTCCCTGGCCGCCGAACAGCATCTCGAACGGGTTGCGCTGGTTTCCCTTGCGCACAGGCGACGGTGCGAGCAGGGCAACGATTCTCTCGTTTGCCGCCTTCTCGGCCTTCTCCTTCAACGATTCGGTCTTCTCGGCTTTGACCATGCGGATGGAGGTCTCCACGAGATCGCGCACCATTGCTTCCACATCCCGACCAACATAGCCGACTTCGGTATACTTGGTCGCTTCTACCTTAACGAACGGCGCGTTCACCAGCTTCGCCATCCGGCGGGCGATCTCCGTCTTGCCGACGCCCGTCGGACCGATCATGAGGATGTTTTTCGGCACCACTTCATCGCGGATCGCTTCGTCCAATAGCGTCCGGCGGTACCGGTTGCGAAGCGCGACGGCTACCGATTTCTTCGCTTTCGTCTGTCCTACAATATATTTATCGAGTTCTGCTACGATTTGTTTAGGGGTAAAGGCCGATTTCGTCATGTCAACCCTCCTCGGAATGTTGGCCGGCCGGCTGGCGGCTTAGCTTACTCAATTTCCTCTACAATAATGTTATGGTTGGTGAACACGCAAATGTCCGCCGCCATCTCGAGCGCCGCCTTGGCGATTTGCTTGGCCTCCATCTCCGGCGCATAACGATGCAGAGCCCGCCCCGCGGCAAGCGCGAAGCTGCCGCCTGAGCCGATTGCCAGAATGCCGTCGTCCGGCTCGATGATTTCGCCGTTACCCGAGATCAGGAGTAGCGTCGAAGCGTCCATGACGATCAACATCGCCTCTAGACGACGAAGCACTCGGTCGGACCGCCAATCCTTCGCCAGCTCGACAGCGGCGCGCATCAGATTGCCGTGATGCTCCTCCAGCTTCCCTTCGAACTTCTCGAACAAGGTGATCGCATCGGCCACCGAGCCGGCGAAGCCTGCCACGACGCGTCCCCGGTACAGCCTTCTTACTTTCTTGGCGGTTCCCTTCATCACCATGTTGTTGCCGAAGGTGACCTGGCCGTCTCCCGCAATCGCTCCCTTGCCTTTGTGCCGGATCGCGAATATCGTTGTCGCATGGAACTGCTCCACTAAAACCCCTCCCTTATCTCTCTTTTCGATTTTCCCTTGTCTGAATTCCGCAAAGCTGAGCCTCTCAAGCCCGTGGATGCGCCTGGTTATAAATCGTTTGCAGGTGATCCTTCGTCATATGGGTATACACCTGGGTCGTGGACAGATTAACGTGGCCGAGAAGCTCCTGTACCGTCCGGAGGTCGGCTCCTGCCTCCATCATATGGGTCGCGAACGAATGCCGAAATGTATGTGGCGTAACATGCTCGACGCCCGCCAGCCCGTCTATGTATTTGTCCAGAACTCTCCTGACGCTCCGTGCGGTCAATCGGGTCCCTCTCGCATTCAGGAACATCGCCTGCTCCGCCGGACTCTTCGCCAGCTGCGGACGGGCAATCGCCAGATACATCCGGATCGCGCGTACCGCCGGTTCCCCGACCGGCACATAACGTTCCTTGGCCCCTTTGCCGAACACGAGCGCAATGCCATTGTCCAGATCGATGGAAGAGAGGTTCATGCCAGTCAGTTCGCTCACCCGGAGCCCGCTGGCGTACAGAAGCTCCATCAACGCCAGATCACGTAGGCCAAGCGGCGTCTCCCGGTCGGGAGCGTTCAGCAGTGCCTCCATCTGAGCAACATACAAAAACTGCGGCAGCTTCTTCTCCTGCTTGGGCGTCCGGATGAATTGAAACGGGCTCGACGCCAGCTCCCCCTCCCGGACAAGAAACAGAAAAAAAGAGCGCAACGCGGACAGCTTGCGGGACACGCTGCGCTTTGCGTACTCCTGTTCGTTCAGCTTGGCCAAATACATGCGGACGAGCAGATAAGTCACCTCGGCAAACCGGCTCACCTGCTTCTGCTTCAGGAAGGCGGCGAACTGCTCAAGGTCGTTCCGATAGTTGATCAGCGTATGGGAGGAGGCATTCCTCTCCGCCTGTAGATATTGAAGATAAGCTTCGATCCATTGGTCGTTGGTCATGCCTTCCCACCGCCTTCATTATTTGGTATCCGTTACTTGCAAACAGCTCAATCGTATCACAGCCGCACAATGTCTTACAAGTTTGAAAACTTGAATTTTTCTGAAAAGTCGCGGATCGTGGCAAGCGCCCGTTCTGCCAGCTTCTCGTTCTTCAGCTTCTTGTTCCGGATCTTCTCCTCAAGCGGAGGCAGCAATCCGAAGTTTGCGTTCATCGGCTGGAAATGGCGGAAGTCCGCCGTCGTAATGTAATGCGCCATGCTGCCGAGCGTCGAGTTCACCGGGAAAGTAAGGCATTCCTCTCCCTTTGCCAGACGGCCGGCATTGATTCCAGCGATAAGACCCGAAGCAGCCGATTCCACATATCCTTCGACACCGGTCATCTGTCCCGCGAAGAAGAGCGTATCATTGCCCTTGAACTGATAAGTATCCTTAAGAAGCTTCGGCGAATTGAGGAACGTATTGCGGTGCATGACACCGTAACGGACGAATTCCGCATTCTCCAGTCCCGGAATGAGCGAGAAGACGCGCTTTTGCTCCCCCCACTTCAGATGCGTCTGGAAGCCGACCAGATTATAGAGCGTTCCCGCCGCATTGTCCTGCCGCAGCTGGACGACCGCGTAAGGCAGCTCTCCTGTGCGGGGGTTGACCAGGCCGACCGGCTTCATCGGTCCGAACAGAACCGTCTGGCGACCGCGACTGGCCATCACCTCGATCGGCATGCAGCCCTCGAAGTAAATCTCTTTCTCAAACTCTTTAAGCGGAGCGGCCTCTGCAGAGATAAGCGCTTCGTAGAAGGTTTGGAATTCTTCTTCCGTCATCGGGCAATTGATGTAGGCCGCTTCTCCTTTGTCGTAACGGGAGGCGACGTAAACCTTGTCCATGTCGATGGAATCCTTCTCTAGAATCGGGGCTGCCGCGTCATAGAAATACAGATATTCTTCCCCCATCAGTGCCTTCAGCTTGGCTGACAGATCGGGGGACGTCAGCGGGCCCGATGCGATGACGGTTATACCCTCCGGAATCTCCGTCATCTCTTCGTTGCGCACCTCGATCAGCGGGTGGTTCCGCAGCCGCGAGGTAATCTCTCCGGAGAAGCCGTCCCGGTCGACTGCCAGTGCTCCTCCCGCTGGAACTGCATGCTTGTCGGCGCTGCCGAGAATGAGAGAATCCAGCATCCGCATCTCTTCCTTCAGTACTCCGACGGCATTGGTCAGGCCGTTCGCCCGCAGCGAGTTGCTGCAGACGAGCTCGGCGAATTGATCGGTAATGTGCGCAGGCGTTTTGCGGACCGGCCGCATCTCGTACAGCACGACTGGTACGCCTTGGCGTGCGATTTGCCAGGCGGCCTCGCTGCCGGCCAGGCCGGCTCCGATGACGGTTACTTGTGCAGGGGTTGTCATGATGGTTCCTCCTATCAACAAAAAGACGAAACCAAGCCCGGCTGGTCTTAGTTTCGCAGTTTGCACTCACTATTCCAGATTGCCTTTCCTATTCCGGCGCTTCTTCTTTTTCCGGTACTTCTTCTTTGAAGTCACAATTCACACACTGGATAACCGGCCCGTTCTTCGTGTTCTTCTGGACGAGCATGGACGCACAGTTCGGGCACAGCCGATCGACCGGGCGGTCCCAGGAGACGAAGTCGCATTCCGGGTACCGGTCGCAGCCGAAGAAGATGCGTCCCTTCTTGCTCCTGCGCTCGACGACCTGACCTTCCTTGCATTTCGGGCAGGTCACGCCGATTTCTTTGATGATCGGCTTCGTATTGCGGCAGTTGGGGAAGCCCGAGCAGGCGAGGAACTTGCCGAACCGGCCCATCTTGTAGACCATCTGTTCGCCGCACTTCTCGCAGACGACGTCCGAGACCTCGTCCTGAATCTCGATTTCCTTCATTTCCTCCTCGGCCACCTCAAGCCGCTTCTCGAATGTCTGGTAGAACGAATCGAGCACCTTCACCCAATCCTCGGTTCCTTCCTCCACCTGGTCGAGTTCATCCTCCATATGCGCGGTGAATTCCACGTCGAGAATTTCCGGGAAGAATTCCTCCATCAGCTCGATGACCAGCTCGCCGAGTTCGGTCGGGACGAACTTCTTCTCTTCCAGAGCGACGTAGCCCCGCTTCTGGATCGTCTCCAGCGTCGGCGCGTAAGTACTCGGCCGGCCGATGCCCCGCTCCTCGAGCGTACGAACGAGTCTTGCCTCCGTGTACCGGGGAGGCGGCTGGGTGAAGTGCTGCTTCGGCTCGATGGAGACCTGATTCAGCTTTGCGCCTTCCTTCAGCGGAGGAAGCAGTTTGTCCTCCTCGGTCGTCCCGTCGTCATTGCCTTCGATATAAACTTTCATGAAGCCGGGAAACTTGACTTTGGAGCCTACCGCACGAAAAACTACGTCGTCGGCGGCAATGTCGACGGTCATCGTATCGAGGATAGCCGAAGCCATTTGGCTCGCCACGAACCGCTCCCAGACCAGCTTGTAGAGACGGAACTGGTCCCGGCTCAAATATTCTTTGATGCTGTCCGGCTCCCGCAGAACGGAGCTCGGGCGGACCGCCTCGTGCGCATCCTGCGCGCCGGATTTTTTCTTCATATAATTACGCGGAGATTCGGGCACATACTCGCTGCCGTACTTGCCGGCGATGTATCCGGCGGCCTCCTCCTGCGCCACCGGCGAGATCCGGGTCGAGTCGGTTCTCATGTATGTAATGAGACCAACCGTCCCTTCCTTGCCTAGCTCGATGCCCTCGTACAGCTGCTGGGCGACCGACATCGTCTTGGACGCGCGGAAATTCAGCTTGCGCGCAGCTTCCTGCTGAAGGGTACTGGTAATGAAAGGCGCGGACGGATTCCGCAGCCGTTCCTTCTCCTTGACCTCCTGAACGACAAACGGAGCGTTCTCGATCCGCTTCAAAATGCCGCTGACGATCTCCTCGTTAGGAAGCTCCGTCTTCTCTCCGGCTACGCCGTAAAACTTGGCCTCGAACTGGCTGCCCTCCGCTTCCAGCAGAGTCGTAATCGACCAGTACTCTTCCGGGACGAAGTCCTTGATCTCATTCTCCCGGTCGTTGATCAGCTTGACCGCAACCGATTGAACCCGGCCCGCGGACAACCCCTTCTTGACCTTCTTCCATAACAGCGGGCTGATTTTGTAGCCGACGAGCCGGTCCAGAATCCGCCGGGCCTGCTGAGCGTTGACCAGATCGATGTTGATCGGCCGCGGCGTCTTGAATGCATCCTTGACCGCCTGCTTCGTAATTTCGTTGAAAACGACCCGGCAAGGCGCAGTGTCCTCTACTTCCAGATAGTGCGCCAGATGCCAGGCGATCGCTTCCCCTTCGCGGTCAGGGTCAGCCGCCAGATAAACTTTTTTCACTTTTTTGCTCGCGTCCTTCAATTCCTTCAGGACGGAGCCTTTCCCGCGAATCGTTATATATCTTGGTTCGAAATTGCTTTCTACGTCAACGCCGATCTGGCTTTTAGGAAGATCACGAATGTGGCCCATGGATGCTTTGACGATATATTTGCTGCCCAGGTACTTGCCGATGGTTTTCGCTTTTGCGGGTGACTCCACGATGACTAAGGAATCGGCCATGTGCATCTTCCTCCCTCAAGTTGTCTCTATACGTATCTTTATCAGGTTCAATCGTTTCCTATTCGGATATAAGCGGAGCCAGCCAATGGCTGGATCCTTTTTTTCATAAGTAAAGATAACAGAATTGTATGCAAATGTCCAAACGTACTTTCCGTCCTCGCCAGCAGTTCGTCAGTCGTGACCGGCTCGAAGCTGAGCAGCTCCAACACGCGCTCTTCCTCCTGAGAAAGCGGTTCGGGGTCCCGTCCTCTCGATCGGACGGCCGGCGCGGGGCTGTTCAACAGGTGGCGATATTCCTCCAAAATATCGTCCGCCTGCGTGACCAGCTTGGCGCCCTGCTTGATCAGAGAGAGCGTCCCCTGGCTCTTCGGCGAGCTGATGGGACCCGGAATGGCGAAGACGTCCCGCGACTCCTCCAACGCCTGATCCGCCGTAATGAGGGAGCCGCTGCGAAGAGCCGCCTCCACCACCAGCGTGCCGAGCGACAAGCCGGCGATGATCCGGTTGCGTTGAGGAAATAGCCCCGGGTGCATGGGCGTGCCGGCCGCATATTCGGACAGGAGCAGCCCTTCTTCGGCCATCCGGTCATACAGCTTCCTGTTCTCCGCCGGATAGACGATCTCTACCGGGGTGCCAAGCACTGCGATTGTTCCCTCCCTGCCCGCAAGACCTCCGGCATGCGCGGCGCCATCTACCCCCTTTGCCAGCCCGCTCACGATGCAGAGCCCTGCATCCGCCAGCTCCCTCGCGAGATCTTCCGAGGTCCGTCTTCCATAGGAGGTCGGCGTTCGCGTGCCGACGATCGCCAGTTTGGGAGCTTCGAGCAGCTCCGCCCTGCCTTTGGCATAAAGCAGCCAGGGAGGCTGGGCCGTCTGACGCAGCAGTTCCGGATAGAGCGGATCGTCTATCGCCACAAGCTCCACGCCTCTGGCGGCATATGCCTCATAGCACGCAGCCGTACGCTCTTCGTCGAGCCCCTCCAAAGCCAGCCGCCGCTTCTCCTCCGGCAGCCCGAACCGTTCGGGCTCCTCGGCAAGCTCCTCACACAGCGTTTCCACCGACCGGCACCGCTCCAGCAGCCACAGAATCGTCTTCCAGCCGATGCCTGCCGTCTCCTGCAGGGCGAGCAGAATCATCCGTTTGTCCATTCCCATACTTGTCTCCTCCTCTTCCTATCTCCGTATGCAAAAAAAAGCAACCTTCTCCGCGTTAGCGAGAGAAGGTTGCTTACCTTCAAGATGAAGCTATTATTTTTTCGTGATGCACTTGTCCAGCATGCCTTTTTCTTCCAGAACGCTGACAAGAGTCGAGCCCATTTCGGAAGGAGTCGCCGCTACACGAATGCCGCAGCGTTCCATTGTGGCCACTTTCTCCGTCGCCGTTCCTTTGCCGCCGGAGATGATGGCGCCCGCATGTCCCATGCGCTTGCCGGCCGGAGCGGTTTTGCCGCCGATGAAGCCGACAACCGGCTTCGTCATGTTGGCCTTGACCCACTCCGCTGCTTCTTCCTCAGCGGTGCCGCCGATTTCACCGATCATGATGACAGCGTAGGTGTCCGGATCTTCATTGAACATTTTGAGGATGTCGATGAATTCCGAGCCTTTTACCGGGTCGCCGCCGATCCCTACGGCCGACGACTGGCCGATCCCGCGGGTCGTCAACTGGTGAACAGCTTCGTAGGTCAGGGTTCCGCTGCGGGAAACGACGCCTACATGGCCAGGGGTATGGATGTAACCAGGCATGATGCCGATTTTGCACTCGCCGGGAGTAATGACACCCGGGCAGTTCGGTCCGATCAGGATAGTATTCTTGCCTTCCATGTAACGCTTAACCTTAACCATGTCAAGCACCGGGATTCCCTCGGTGATACAGATGACGAGCTCCATTTCCGCGTCGACGGCTTCCATGATGGCGTCAGCCGCAAATGCCGGCGGTACATAGATAACGTGCGCGTTCGCGCCCGTTGCCGCTTTGCCCTCTGCGATCGTATTGAAGACCGGCAGCTGAACGGTTTCGCCGTTCTCCAGCTGGACGTCTACGGTCGTGCCGCCCTTACCTGGCGTTACGCCGCCAACCATTTGTGTGCCGTACTCGAGACCGCCCTTGGTATGAAACAAACCGGTAGCACCAGTCATCCCGGACGTCAGGACTTTTGTATTTTTGTTAACCAAGATACTCATCGTCGTTTCACATCCTTTACTATGTTTCGCCGCTTAAGCGTTTTTGACTTGTTCTACGATCTTTTGAGCGCCATCGGCCATCGAGTCGGCGGCGATGATGTTCAGACCGGATTCATTGAGAATCTTCTTGCCGAGGTCGACGTTCGTGCCTTCGAGGCGAACGACGAGCGGACGGTCCAGACCCAGTTCCTTGGCAGCCGCAACGACACCGTCTGCAATGATGTCGCAGCGCATGATGCCGCCGAAGATGTTGACGAAGATCCCTTTAACTTTGCTGTCGGAGAGGATGATCTTGAACGCTTCGGTTACCTTCTCCTTGGTTGCGCCGCCCCCTACGTCGAGGAAGTTGGCAGGGTCGCCGCCGTAATGCTTGATGATGTCCATCGTTGCCATAGCAAGGCCCGCCCCGTTAACCATGCAGCCGATATTGCCGTCGAGGGCGATATAGCTGAGGTCGTACTTGGACGCTTCGATTTCTTTCTCGTCTTCTTCGTCCAGGTCGCGGAGCGCTTGGATGTCCTTGTGGCGGTACAGCGCGTTCGAATCGAAGTTGAGCTTCGCGTCGAGTGCCATGACGTTGCCGTCGCCGGTTACGACGAGCGGGTTGATCTCGGCGATCGAGCAGTCTTTCTCGGTGAATGCTTTATAGAGAGCGAGCATGAATTGCGCCGCTTTGTTCACGAGTTCCTTAGGAATGTTGATCGAGAACGCGAGTCTGCGCGCTTGGAACGGCTGCAGACCAACGGCCGGATCAATGACTTCCTTGAAGATTTTCTCCGGAGAATGCTCGGCCACTTCTTCAATCTCCGTGCCGCCTTCTTCCGATGCCATCATGACGACGCGGCCGGTAGCACGGTCGACGACGAGGCCCACATAGTATTCTTTCTTGATATCGCAGCCCTGCTCGATGAGCAGGCGCTTGACTTCCTTACCCTCAGGTCCGGTCTGGTGGGTAACCAGTACCTTGCCAAGGATTTGCTCGGCGTATGTACGCACCTCGTCAAGTCCTTTGGCAACTTTCACGCCACCCGCTTTGCCGCGTCCGCCGGCATGGATTTGCGCTTTGACGACAACTACGGGCGTGCCGAGCTCTTTCGCCGCTTCGACTGCTTCGTCGACGGTGAAGGCGACTTTGCCTTCCGGAACGCTGACTCCATATTGTCTCAGGACTTCTTTGCCTTGATACTCATGGATATTCATTCAATCTTCCTCCTATCAGTCGTTACTTTCTATGCCTATTGGGCTTCGAGAACCCATGTTCATGAGGGACAGGCCGCTTTCACGCCAAAAAGCATGTCGCGCACCCTTTCCCACCGCATCACTCGACAAGCCTTATCCATTGTACCACTTTTTTCACCGAGATTCCTATCCTTTTCCTCGCAACGGAACAATTTTTACGCGAAAAATAGGAGATGTGTGGGAAGACTGGCGAATTTTTTTATTGTGCGGGAAATAAACTTTGGCACTTCTTCCAATAAATCGGAAAGGGCTCCCGAAGGAGCCCATTTCGGGCATGAAGCCGATGATCATGCCATCAAAATGGCAAGCGGTTACAGAGTCGGTGTCCGCGGCTCTCTCTCCGCCTGGCGGACAAAACGCTGCTCGTTGCCCACGAAGCCGCACACCCGACATTCAATATCGGGTTCGGCGGCTTGCATTGCAACCGGTTCGTCCGTCTCCAGAATCGAGCCGGTCACGGCGTCTTTGTCAAACGACTGGCTGGTCCTCGAGATCAGACTGAACTTGACCCGATTGGACCGGCAGTTCGGACAATAATACGGCTTGTCTTCCATTGCTCATCCTCCTTCTCTGCCTATAGCATGTCCCATGGTCTGGAATCTATGAGAGCGAGGGCCCGCGGGGAGGCGGAACCTAGGCCAGGTTCCGTGATGGCCTGCTTGGTCGGCGGGCGCAGTCGGGCGGCAAAAAGGCCGAAATGGTGTGGTAGGAGCCGTGAGTTAGCAGGATCGGCCTGCACGGCGGCGGAAGCACGGTCGGGGGCAAGGGCCTACATGGTATAGTAAGAGCCGTGAGTTAGCAGGGGCTGCCTGCTCGACGGCGTGAACCCATTCGGACGACAAAGATCCGAATAGCAGGAGCCATGAGGTCCCGGGCAGTCTCGGGCGGCAAAGGTCGAATCTCCATATGTAACCTGACAACCGCACTTACCCGGGCGGCCCGGCAACAATTGCACTCGTTCTGGAAGGAATCGGGCCGCAGACGGCGAATGCTATCAGGAGACAGCGTCTAAAACGCGACAAGACAATCGAGCGGAACGGTTATAAGGAAGCACCTTTCTCCGCGTTCGCCTGGGGCCGCACGGCTTCTGGCGCCGCTAGCAGAGAGGGGCTTTTTTGAGATGTTCGGAAAAGTAAACAGCGCATGTGTGCACGGAATCGACGGCCAGATGATCGAGGTGGAGGTCGACATTCAGAACGGCCTGCCGCTCGTCAACTTAGTCGGCCTGCCCGACCCGGCGGTACGGGAATCAGCGGAGCGTGTCCGCGCCGCCATCAAAAACTGCGGGTTTGCCTTCCCTATGGAGCGAATCACGATCAATCTGGCGCCGGCCGGCATGCGAAAGGAAGGCTCCAGCTTCGACCTGGCCATCGCCGCAGGGATTCTCGTTACCAGCGGGCAGATGAACCCTCTTCTACTCGAGGGCAAGGTGCTGCTCGGCGAGCTGGCGCTCGACGGCAAGGTCCGTCCGGTCACCGGCATCCTTCCCATGACGGAGGAAGCGAAGCGAACGGGCTTTCGCGAGCTCATCGTCCATCCGGACAATGCGGCCGAAGCGCTGCTGCTGAAGGACGTGGAGGTCTATGTGCTGAATCACTTAAGGGATCTCCCTCAATTAACGACATTAAGAATAAAGGACGTGAAGGAGTTCGCATTCCTGACGGATGGCGGAGCCGCCCAACCGCCCGGAGCTGTTACCGCATCCGTTGACGACAGCCAGCTGGATTACGCTGACGTGCTCGGACAGCAGCATGTGAAACGGGCGCTTGTCCTCGCGGCGGCGGGGATGCATAATATCATGCTGATCGGGCCGCCCGGGACGGGCAAGACGATGCTGATCCGCCGGCTGCCCACCATTCTTCCGTTTCTAGAGGAGCAGGAAGCACTTGAGGTGACCAAGATCTATAGTGTGTCAGGCAAGCTCGCGGCGCGCGGACAGCTCGTGCGGGAGCGGCCGTTTCGCGCTCCCCACCATACCATCTCGGCGGGCGGCCTCATCGGAGGCGGCACGGTGCCGAAACCGGGAGAGGTGAGCCTCGCGCATCGGGGAGTGCTCTTTCTTGACGAGTTCCCCGAATTCTCGCGGAATGCGCTCGAGGTGCTCCGTCAGCCGCTGGAGGACCGCCACGTGACGATCAGCCGTACCCGGGCCGTCTATTCATTCCCGGCCCACTTCGTCCTGGCCGCCTCGATGAATCCGTGTCCCTGCGGCTATTACGGTTCCGATGCGGGCAACAGCGGTGCCGGCTGCACTTGTCCCCCGCACAAGATCGCCCAGTACCGCACCCGCCTGTCCGGCCCGCTCCTCGACCGGATCGACCTGCACATCGAGGTGCCCCGCCTGGCTCCGCAGGAGGCGGGAGAGCGCAGCTCAAGTCTCGGTTCCGAACAGATGAAGGAAGCGGTGGAGCGAGCGCAGGAGAGGCAGAAGGCCCGCTATGCCGGAACCGGCTGCCGGTTCAACGGAGAGCTGAACGGACGGCTGCTGCGCAAACATTGTCCGCTGCATGCGGAAGCGGAAGCGCTGCTGCAGGAGGCCTACCGGTCGCTCGGCCTCTCCCTGCGCGCCCACGACCGCATTCTCAAAATTGCCAGAACCATCGCCGACTTGGAAGACAGCCCCCGGATCGAGCTCGCCCATCTGGCGGAGGCCGTGCAGTATCGCAGCCTGGATTTATGGAAGCCGGCCTTCTGAAGGGGGCAACTGGATGGTGGGCGGCTGGTTATGCTTCGTATGCCCACACCCTCTTTGGATAAAGCTGAGCGGACAAAAAAAGGACAGAGCCCGGCTCTGTCCTTGCCTTACCATGCCTTACCTGTCCTTCCTGGCCAGCCAGAGAAGGCCATTAAAACGCGTGCCGCAGCAGCGTCATCCCGGCGATCTCTCCGTCCGATCCTGTCCGCACGGCGACCAGATCAAAGCGTACGCTCCGCTCCCACTGGCGGGTCAGATGGAGATACACCTGCGCCGTCTCGCGCACCTTCTTCTGCTTGCGCCAGTCGACCGACTCCTCTGGCGTTCCGAACGCGCCTCCCTGCCTCCGGCTCCTGACCTCCACGAAGACAAGCGTCCCCTGTTCCTCCGCGATGATGTCCAGCTCCCCCGACCGGCATCGCCAGTTCCTCTGCAGGATCGCATATCCCTGCTCTACCAAGAAGGAGGCCGCCGCCTCTTCTCCGCGTCTTCCCGCCTCCCGGCGGCTGTTATGGGACTGCGTCATCCATTCCCCTCCATCCCACTCGCCTGCCGGTCCGTCTCGTAGACGAGCTTCAATATTTCGGCGACGAGCCCGTACAGCTCGGGCGGAATTTCCTGATCAAGATCGAGCTTGGCCAGCACCTCTACCAGCGAAGCGTTCTGCTGGATGGGAATGTCGTGCTCCCGTGCCCTCTTCAAAATCGTTTCGGCCACTTCTCCCCGGCCTTTGGCAATGACAACGGGCGCCGTCCGCTCCCCCGGCGAATATTTGAGCGCGACCGCCCGCTTGGTCTGCTCCCTTGGCTCCGTCTGCTCGTCCGGCCTTCCGGCTTCGCCCTGCCTCATATGCGCATATCGACTCCTTTATACCGTTTGGCCGCGTAACGGCTGCCCGGCTCCGACGCCGGGAGGGCATTTTCCACCTGCTCCTCGCGCGTCATCGGAGTCGTCCGCATCGTCACGTAGGGAAAGCCAAGCAGCTCCAGCTGGCCGGCGAGTGCTTCTTTGCCGCTCTCCAGAAGGATTCCGGCGGCTGGATGGTCCGTTTGGACCGTGACGCTGACCGCCCGGTCCACGACCAGCACATCAACGAGCGTCGGCCCGAGCCGGTCCATCTGCAAATCGAACAGCAGCCGGCAATTGGCTGCGTCCAGCCGTCCGGTTCCTTCCCGGCGCGACTGGATGTGGACCGCCGCATCGCGGCGGTGCTCGCCAACCTGCAGCGGCACGGTTACGGTCACATAGGCGAGCGGATTGGTCCGGTCGGCGGCAAGCAGCAGCTGCTGCCCGGTCACGTGCTGCAGCGTCTGCTGGACCGCCTCGCGCAGCGGAGCCGGCAGCTCCGTTCCGCTAGCCGACAGGCGCAGCAGCGCGCTCTTCAGCGATGCCAGCTCAGCTGCCGGCTGGTCCGCGGGAGCCAGCACGGGCAGAGCACCCGGCGGCTGGGCTCCGGGCGCCGGCCTGCTGTCGGCCCCCGGTCCTCCCGGCCGCTCCGGCGTGCCATCGGCTTCGGCGCTGCCGCCTAGCAGCCGACTCGCGATCTGGCGCTCGTAGTCGACGCCAATCGCCTTCAGCACGCGCGCCAGCCACGCGCCGCCGCCATCGCCCGCCGCCTCCGGCTGCGCCGCCGGGCCCGCCGCAGCCTCGCCGGCCGCCAGCGTGCCGCCTGGCGCCGCTGACGCGGGCCCGGGCGCTGCGGCGCCAGCGCTCGCCGCGGCTGCGGCCGGGCCTTGCGGCGTCCCGCCGGGCGCGGCCTGGCCCGCCAGCGCAGCTTCGGCCCGCGGCGCAGCAGCGGCCTCGCCGCGCGCGGCACTCGCCGGCGCGGCCTGCGCAGCCGGCGCTGGCGCCCCGGACGGCGCCTCCGCCGCGGGCGCTCGGCCCGTGGCCGCCTGCGGCGCTTCGCCGGCGAGCGCCCCCGGCGGGGCACCCTGCGGCTGCGCCGCAGCGGCAGCGCCGCTCGGAGGCGCCGCGCCCGGGCCGCTGCTCGCGGACGCCGGCCCGCCGCCGGGCGCGGCAGCTAGCCGGCGCAGCGCGGCGGCCGCTTCGAGCAGCTCGCGCAGCGCGCCGCGTGCGGGGCCGTCCGCCGGCTCGCCGGAGGCCAGCGCCTGACCGGCCAGCTGCTCGAGCTGCGCCAGCGAGGCGGCGAGCGGTGGACCGGCGATGACGCGGTGCACCGCCGCCACCGTGTCCGGCTCGAGCGGCAGTCCGCGGCTCGCCGCAACGACCGCCGCCTGCGCCCAGCTGCCCGGCTCCACTGAGCCCGGCTTCGCCGCCAGGACGCGGGCAAGCGCTTCGACCGTCTCCCGCTGCAGCGGAAGCGAGGCGCCCTGCAGCAGCCGGACCGCTTCGCGATGTTGCGGCCCGCTACCCGCGATCCCCAGCTGGCGGAGCAGCTGCTCGGCCCCTTCTTCGGTCAACGGGGGCACTGCTCCCTCCATCGGCTTCAGCACCGCCATGCCGTCCCGCTCCTCCGCCTGCACCTGGAGCAGCACCTGCTGTCCCGCCTGCAGCGGAGTTTCCAGCTGGGCTTTGAGCTTCACGCCATCGATGAGGAGCAGTGCCTCTCCTCCATCCAGCATCTGAAGCACCTGCCCCTTTACGAGCTGGCCCGGCTTCAGATTAAGCACAGACGGTTCCCCTGGGCGGACCGTTCCCGTCAGACTGCGCAGCAGCTGTCCAATATTCATCTCGCGTCCGCCTCCTCTTGCGCTCGTAGCCGTACGAATGTCTCCTCGTCTATATCGGCAGACGTCCCGGTCTTTATGAGGTTCGGCAGCCAGCGAGCGGCCTCAGAACAGCACTTCCTGAACGGCGAGCAGCTTGCCGAGGAACGACTTGCGGTGGTCCGGGCAAGGACCGTAAGCAAGAATCGCCTCCCGGTGCACCTTTGTCGCATACCCTTTATGTACAGCGATTCCATATTCGGGATATTCCAGATCCCATTGCAGGCAGAGCCGGTCGCGCGTTACTTTGGCGACGATAGAGGCCGCGGCGATGGACTGGCTCAAGGCATCGCCGTGAACGATCGCCAGCTGGGGCGTATCGCATTCTACCCGTTCGGCATCGACCAGCAGATGATCCGGCTGGATCGGAAGCCCATCTAAGGCCCGTTTCATGGCGAGACGGGCCGCCTGCTTGATATTGATTCGGTCGATCGTCGCGACATCCACCGTGCCGATGCCGACGGCCACCGCCCGTTCCATAATGAGCTCATACAGCTGCTCACGCCTTTTGGCGGACAGCTTCTTGGAGTCGTCCACGCCCTCAAGCTCCAGATGCGGCGGCAATATAACGGCGGCCGCCACCACGTCGCCGAACAGGCATCCGCGTCCAACTTCGTCGACGCCTGCTATATGGCGGTATTGCTCCGCCCATAATCGGTTTTCGTATTCCAGCATCTCGGTTGTCCCCCTTGCCTGCGTCGCTGCGGCCGGTATGCCCTTGTAAGCTATGACCATCCGGGCATCCGTCAGCCGCGCAACGCCTAACCCGCTGACAGGCTCCTCTTATTATAGCATCCGTTCCTCTTGCCGGAACTAGTAGGATGCTTTTTGCCAGACCAACAGGAAAAAAGCCACTCTCCCGAGTGGCTTATCGATCTTCGTTAATTCCCGTCCGTCCATTCGGCCGGCGTCTCAAGAGAGATCCGCCCGAATTTGCCCGACCGCAGCTCGCGGAGAATGAGCGTCGAGGCTTTGTCCAGGTTGACGAAGCCTCCTCCCTGCAGACACCCCCGGCGCCGGCCGATCTCCTCCATCACCTGCACAACCTGCTCGTTGTCCGAAGGATCTTCGGGCAGCTCGTCCAGCTGGAATCTCTCCCGCAGCGCAACCGGATAATGCTGCAGCATATACCGGATAAAGAAAAAGGCGATTTCCTCTGCATGCAGGATGTCATCCTTGATCGCACCCGTAACCGCGAGGCGCAGGCCGACGGTCTGATCCTCGAACTTGGGCCACAGAATGCCCGGCGTATCGAGGAGCTCCAGTTCGCCTGCGATCCGGATCCATTGCTGTCCTTTGGTTACACCCGGCTTGTCCCCGGTAAGGGCTACCTTGCGGCCAGCCAGCCGGTTGATGAGCGTCGATTTGCCGACGTTCGGGATGCCGACGATGAGCGCGCGAATCGGTCTCGGCTTCATCCCCTTGCGGATTTGCGCTTCGATTTTGTCCGCGAGCAGCTTGCGGCTTCTGGGCACGATTTCCTTGACCTGGTTGCCCGTCGCGGAATCAATGGCCAGAGCGTCGAGCCCCCGCTCGCGAAAATAAGCGTCCCAAGCGTTCGTCACGGCAGGATCGGCCAGATCGGCCTTGTTCATCAGCACGAGACGCGGCTTGCCCCCCAAAATTTCGTCGATCATCGGATTGCGGCTGGACAGGGGAATCCTTGCATCCAACAGTTCAATGGCCAGATCGATCAGCTTGAGCTTTTCTTGGATCTGCCGGCGGGCCCGTGTCATATGGCCCGGAAACCATTGTATCGTCAAAGGAACACCTCTCCCGTCTTTCCGTTATTAGTTATGGTTGACAAAGCTGAACTTGTCGAGCGGCCAGAAGATGACATCCGCCCGGCCGACGATCTTGTTGAACGGTACCGAGCCGACGGATGCCGCCCGGCTATCCTGGCTGTTCAGCCGGTTGTCGCCGAGGACGAAGACGCTGCCTTCCGGCACCTTGGTCTCCGGAAAATCCCGGTTATACATCTCCCCGTTCGTGAGCGCGTTGTTGACCGCTTCGACGAGATACGGCTCCTTCAGCTCTTCATTGTTGATATAGATTTTATTATTCGCAATTTTGACCGTTTCACCCGGAAGCCCGATGACACGCTTGATATAGTCTCTGCCTGCCGGTGCGTGAAACACCACGACCTCACCCCTCTTCGGTTCCCGGAACGTGTACACGATCTTGCTGACGATGAGCCGCTCTCCCGTATAGAAGTTCGGTTCCATGGATGGGCCGTCTACAATGAAGGGAGCGAACACGAACCAGCGGATCAAAAAGACGAGCACCGCCGCAATGACGAGCGCTTTCACCCATTCCCACACTTCGTTCTTGACGGAAGCCTCTTTAGGTTCCAAGTTATCCTGTTCCAAGTCCGGCACCTGCTTTCTTCGGTTCGATGTCCTGGTTCCTCTATAGGTAGATACGCCGGCATTCGCAGCTCGTCCGGCCGGCAGCAGGCCGGGCCAGCGGGAAGCGGAATGACGCTCCTGCCGCTGGCCGGCGCACTGACGAGCGGACAAGCTCGGGTCTGCCCGTATAGGGTAAGATAGGAAAGGAAAAGGGGCTTGGTATGCAAGCCCCTTCGGTTCTTATCGAATTTCTTTGATTCTAGCAGCTTTCCCGCGAAGTCCGCGCAGGTAGTAGAGCTTAGCGCGACGAACTTTACCACGGCGAGCCACTTCAATTCTGTCGATTTTCGGAGTATGCAGAGGGAATGTTCTTTCTACCCCAACACCGTAAGAAATCTTGCGAACCGTAAAGGTTTCGCTGATTCCGCCTCCGCGACGCTTGATCACGACGCCTTCGAACATCTGGATCCGTTCGCGGGTTCCCTCGATTACCTTAACGTATACTTTCAGAGTATCGCCAGGACGAAAGTTCGGCAGATCCGAACGCAGTTGTTCTTTCGTAATTTCTTGTACCAAATTCATATAGGACTTCCTCCTTCCGCACAGGTGTTCATTCCGCCATCATTTGCATACGGTGCTCGGCGTAGAGGACCACCAGAATCACAAAAACCACAACGGCTTTATACTACCATAACCAACCAAGAAACACAAGACAAAAGAAAAGAGATTTTTCGAGAGGGACCTCAGCCTTCTCCAGTACCGCTCTCCCTCTCAGCCTCATCCGCTTCCCGAAGCGCGCCAAGCCACTTGCGCTCCCGCTCGGTCAGCTCAAGGTCGTCCAGCAGCTCCGGTCTTCTCCGATATGTCCGCTCCAGCGCCTGGAGACGGCGCCATTCCTCGATCCGGCCATGGTGGCCGGACAAGAGCACCTCCGGCACCTCCCAGTCACGGAATTTGGCCGGACGCGTGTAATGAGGGTATTCCAGCAGGCCGGTGCTGAACGAGTCGGTGACCGCCGACGTCTCGTTGCCGAGAACACCCGGCAGCAAACGGGACACGCTGTCGATGATGACCATCGCCGGAAGTTCTCCTCCTGTCAGCACATAGTCGCCGATCGACAGCTCGTCCGTAACCAGATGCTCGCGGATCCGCTCGTCGTACCCCTCGTAATGGCCGCAGACGAAGACGAGATGCTCCTCCCGGGCCAGCTCCTCCGCCTTGCGCTGCGTGAACGGCTCGCCCTGCGGGCACATCAGAATAACCCGCGGACGGGTGGACTGTCCCTCGGTCAGCTCCTCGACGGCCGTGAAGATCGGCTCGGGCTTCAGCACCATTCCTCCCCCGCCGCCGTACGGATAATCGTCGACTGTATTGTGCTTGTTGTTCGCATACTCGCGAAAGTTGATCGTTCGGAGAGAGACGATCCCCTTATCCCGCGCCTTGCCGAGAATGCTCGCGCCGAACACGCCCTCGAACATCTCCGGGAAGAGCGTTAACACGTCAATCTTCATCTTAATCGAGCAACCCTTCCATCAGGCGGACCGTGATGAGCTTCTCCTGGACATCGACGGAGAGAACGACGTCGTCGATCACCGGCAGCAGAAGGGGCTTGCCGGCCGGCCGGGCGACTACCCAGACGTCGTTCGCCCCCGGGGTCAGGATCTCGCTTACCGTCCCCAGCTCCTCGCCTTCCTCCGTTCGCACGGTGCAGCCGACGATTTGATGGTGATAGTATTCTCCTTCTTCGAGCTCGCCCATGTCCTCCTCGCGGATTTTGATCGACCAGCCCTTGTACTTCTCGACGAGGTTAATGTCATTCAGACCGGAAAACCGGACAAGGTAGACGTTTTTTTGCGGACGGCCCGCTTCAACGACGACCGGCAGTTCCGTGCTCTGCGCCGGATCGATCAGCAGCAGCCGGCTTCCCGGCTCGAACCGTTCCTCGGGGAAGTCCGTTTGGAGAACGATCTTCAGCTCCCCCCGCGTGCCGTGGGTATTGACGATTTTGCCGACATTGTACAGTTTTCCGCTCATGAACGACCTCCGATTGAAATAGATAGGCATAGACAGCAAAAGGGCTAGGTCTCCCTACCCCTTCCCTGCCGCCGTGCCGGCCGGGATCAGGACACGATCTCGACCAGGACGCGTTTGTTTTCTTTCACCGCCGCCGAAGCGACGACGGTCCGCAGTGCTTTGGCTATCCGCCCCTGCTTGCCGATTACCTTGCCGACATCCGACGGATGCACGGTAAGCTCGTAAACAGTCGCCTGCTTGTTGTCCACAACGTTCACTGAAACTTCTTCCGGATGATCCACTAACGCCTTGGCGATTACGTAAATCAATTCCTTCATGCGAAACCTCCGTTATATTCGGAACGGATTATTTCTGAAGCTTGGACTCGTGGAACTTGGTCATGATGCCGGCTTTGCTGAACAGGTTGCGAACGGTGTCGGACGCTTGCGCGCCGTTGCTCAGCCATTTGAGAGCCTTCTCCTCATCGATTTGCACCGATGCCGGCTGGGTCAGCGGATTGTAAGTACCGATTTCCTCGATAAAACGGCCGTCACGAGGAGAGCGGGAATCCGAAACCACCAGACGGTAGAAAGGGGCTTTGTGAGCACCCATACGCTTCAAACGAATACGAACTGCCATGAACTTTCACCTCCTTACAAGAATTCACTTGCTGCCCGCATCGAACGGCGAAGCGTTCGCTTACGGTTAACCGAACGGGAACTTGAAGCCTTTGCCGAGCTTGCCCTTGAGTCCCTTTGGTCCCTTGGGCCCCATCATACCCGAGAACTGCTTCATCATCTTGCGCATATCCTCGAACTGCTTGATGAGCCGGTTGACCTCTTGGATCGAGTTGCCGCTGCCTGCCGCGATCCGCTTCCTCCGGCTCGCATTCAGCAGCTCCGGCCGGCGCTTCTCCTCGGTCGTCATCGACTTGACGATCGCGACGACCCGGTCCATTTGCCGATCGTCGATCTTGAGATCCTTCATCCCCTTGACCTTGTTCATGCCGGGAAGCATCTCCAGCAGCTGGTCAAGCGGCCCCATCTTCTTCATCTGCTCCATCTGGTCAAGGAAATCCTCGAAGGTGAATTCCGCATTGCGGAGCTTCTTCTCCATTTCCTTAGCCTTCTCGGCGTCGATGCCGGTCTGAGCCTTCTCGATCAGCGTCAGCATGTCGCCCATCCCGAGAATCCGGGACGCCATCCGATCCGGATAGAACGGCTCCAGAGCGTCCATCTTCTCACCGAGCGCCGCGAATTTGATCGGGCAGCCAGTGACCGCCTTGACGGAGATTGCGGCGCCGCCGCGGGTGTCGCCGTCCAGCTTGGACAGCACAACGCCCGTCAGCTCAAGCTGCTTGTGGAAGCTCTCCGCCACGTTGACCGCGTCCTGGCCGGTCATCGCGTCGACGACGAGCAGCACTTCGTCGGGCTTGACTTCCTTGCTGATGTTCTGCAGTTCTTCCATGAGCGCTTCATCGACGTGGAGCCGTCCCGCGGTATCGATCAGCACATAATCGAGGTTGTTGTCCTTTGCATATTGAACGCCGTTCTTGGCAATCTCCACCGGACTCACCTGGTCGCCCATCGTGAAGACGGGAACCTTGACCTGCTCGCCCACCACCTGAAGCTGCTTGATGGCGGCCGGCCGGTAGATGTCGCAGGCGACCAACAGCGGCTTGTGGTTCTGCTTCTGCAGAAGGCGGGCCAGCTTGCCGGAGGTCGTCGTCTTGCCGGCGCCCTGCAGACCGGCCATCAGAATGACGGTCGGAGGCCGGTTCGACTTGGCGAGCTTGCTCTGGGTGCCGCCCATGAGCGCGGTCAATTCCTTGTTGACGATATCGATGACGACCATGCCCGGCGTAAAGCTCTTCAGCACTTCCTGGCCGACGGCGCGCTCCCGGATCCTGTTGATGAAATCCTTGACGACCTTGAAGTTGACGTCCGCCTCGAGAAGCGCGAGCCGCACTTCCCTCAGCGCCTCGTTCACGTCGTCCTCGGTCAGCTTGCCCTTGCCCCGCAGCTTGCCGAATACGTTCTGCAGACGGGTCGACAATCCTTCAAATGCCATGCGGTCCACCTCCTTCTTGCTAGAAATCTGATTCGTTCTGTTTGTTCATCTATTCCTCTTAGTACTCTCTATTAGAACCCCTATATTCAAGCACAGCATCCGCGCGTCAATCGACGCTCAGCAGCCGTTCCAACAAGGGGGCGACGGTGTCCAGGCTGTGAGGAGCGGACTGATGCAGCAGCATCTCGATCTCCCGCACCTGGCGGATTCTCTGTTCATGCTTCGCCAGGAGGCCGAGCTTGGCCTCGTAGTCCTCCAGCATCTGGCCTGCGCGCTTGATATGCTCGTACACGGCCTGCCGGGTGATGGCAAAATCAGCGGCAATCTCGCCGAGCGTATAATCGTCGCGGAAATAGCAGGCCAGGAATGTCCGCTGTTTGTCCGTGAGCAGGTCGGCGTAAAAGTCAAACAGCAAGTTGACGCGAGTCGTCTTCTCCAATGCGTTCGCTTCCGCCATCGCTGCACCTCCTGTAAAGAAAAACACCTTTACACCTTCAACGTTGCCTATTTTACTTTACGTACTTGCCCATGTCAAGTGATTTTCCTTGTCACCCTTTTTTGACTTTTGGCAGACCCGGTGGCAGTATGGAAGAAACGGGAAGGCAAGAACAATGTCTAGGAGGGATTGCCTATGTACCGCAACATTCTGCTGGCCGCCGACGGCTCGCCTCATTCGCTGCGCGCCGCCGAGCGCGCCGTCACCCTGGCCAAGCTGTCGCCGGGCGCCAAGCTGACCATTCTGCATGTACTGGAGGATCCGGCCTTCGAGCGGGAGGACGATCTCGAGCGGGACCGGGAGCGAATTCTGAACGAACGGTCGGAGGCGCTGCGGCCCGTTCGTACGTTGGCGGAGGATAAAGGCGTCGCTTACGAGCAGGTTTTCGTAAACGGAGAGCCGGACATCACCGTCGTCGAGTATGCCAACAGCCGGACGTTCGACGTTCTCATCCTGGGGAGCCGCGGACTGAACAAGCTGCAGGAATTCGTGCTCGGCAGCACCAGCCACAAGGTGGCGAAGCGTGCCTCCTGCCCGGTCATGATTGTGAAGTAAGGGATTTATAATATTTGTTATGTAAACAAACCAGTCTCCCGGTAAAAACCCGGGAGACTGGTTTTATAACGACCCTTTTTGCCCGCCTACTCGGCATGACGGGCAAGCGCCGTTAGGTAAGCCTGCTTCGACTGCAGCCCGACGAGGCGCTCCTGGGGCTCCCCGTCCCGGAAGACCAGAACGGTCGGCATTCCCGTAATGCCAAACCGCGCCGCCAGCTCGGGCGATGCGTCGCAATCGACCTTCCAGACAGGCAGCCGTCCTTCCCTTTCTTTCTCGATCTCCTCCAGAATGGGAAGCAGCACCCGGCAGGGCGGGCACCAGACAGCGCCAAACTCCACCAGCATCGTTCCCTTTCTTTCTATCGCCTCTTCGAACGCTTGCGTATCCATTTCCCGAATGCTCATTTTATCGTTCCTCCTCTTCTGTACTCTCCGCCCGGATGTAAGCGATCCGCTCCATTAGATTGGAACGGATGGCGGTAAGCAGCGCGAGCTGTTCCTCGATTTCGGCAAGCTTCTTTTCGTAGACGGGCAGCACCTCCGAACAGAACGCTTCCTTATGGATCAGGACGCATTGCAAAAACCCCGCGATCTGCTCGGTCGACAAGCCCAAGCCGAGATAGAACTGGATAGTGCGCACTTGTTCCTCCGCCAATACCGAATACTCCCGGTATCCATTGTCCCCGCGTTCCGGCTTCAGCAGGCCCTGCTCCTCGTAGTAACGCAGGGAGCGGATGCTGACACCGGTCCGCCGTGCAAGCTCGCCTATTTTCACTCTTCCCTCCCCCTCGTTTTTCGCTTCGCATTCAGTATAAACCATGACATGAATGGTAGGGTCAAGCGAAAAAAACAGCCACCCGGAATTCCGGACGGCTGTCTGCGGTTATCTGATTTGATACGGGCGGTTTGCCCGGACGTCATGCAACGTAGAGTTTGCTTCTTTACATGGCGACCGATTTGGCATCGGCGTTATTGAGTTCGGCCAGGTACGCTTTGCCTTTGGCTTCGTCGTACTTGCCTTCCCATTTCGACATGACCACGGCGGCCAGGGAGTTCCCCATTACGTTAACGACGGTCCGCATCATGTCGAGGATCCGGTCGATGCCGGCGATGAAGGCGAGGCCTTCTACCGGAATGCCGACCGAGCCGAGCGTAGCCAGCAGGACGACGAACGAGACGCCCGGTACGCCCGCAATTCCTTTGGATGTGACCATCAGAACCAGCATCAGCGTAATTTGGCTGGAGATCGGCATATGAATGCCATACATCTGTGCGATGAAAATGGCGGCGAGCGCCTGGTACAGCGTCGAGCCGTCCAGGTTAAAGGAATAACCGGTCGGGATGACGAACGATGCGATCGCCTTTGGACAGCCGAAGCTTTCCATCTTGCGCATAATATTCGGTAGAACCGTCTCCGAGCTGGCTGTCGAGTAAGCCAGGATGAGCTCGTCCTTCAAAATCTTCATCAGCGAGAAGACACTCGTGCCTGCAATCTTGGCGACCAGTCCCAATACGACGATCACGAAGAAAATCATCGCCCCGTAGACGAGGAGCACCAGCTTGCCGAGCGGAATGAGCGACGACAGACCGAATTTGGAAACCGTGACGCCGATCAGCGCGAAAACTCCGAACGGCGCGAATTTCATGACCTGGTTGGTCACCCAGAACATCGCGTCCGCGGTTCCTTGGAAAAACTTGAGAACCGGTGCGCCCTTCTCGCCGATCGCCGCTATGCCAAGACCGAACATAACGGAGAAGAAAATGATGGCGAGCATATCGCCCGAGGTGAGCGCTTGAAAGATGTTTGTGGGCACAATATTAACGAACGTATCAATGAAGCCGTGGCTCTTGGCCGTCTCCGTCGTTTGCAGATACGACCCGATGTCGCCCTTCGACAGCTCGTTCATGTTCAGGCCGGCGCCCGGCTGGAAGATGTTCGCTGCGAGCAGGCCGATGAGAATGGCGATCGTGGTGACAATCTCAAAGTACAGGATCGTTTTACCGCCCAGTCGTCCGAGCTGCTTGATGTCTCCGACCCCGGCTACCCCGATGACGAGCGACGAAACGACGATCGGCACGACAATCATTTTGATCAGGCGGATAAAGATATCCCCTAACGGCTTCAGGTAGGTACTCACGCCGGGATTGCCGTAAAAAATAGCACCTACCACAATCCCTAGGATCAGACCGATGACGATCTGAATCGCCAGGCCAAATTTTCTCTTTTTCTTCATATGTCTACCTTCCTTCTGCCTAAAGAGTCAATTGCTGCGATCCGGAATTAGCCGGAGATGAAAGCGATTTCCATCGTCTTGGTCCCGGGTAAGTGCTCTATGGAAGAAAAAGAGACACCAAGCTTCTTGCCGAAACCCTATTCCATCTTAAACGAATTTTGTCGAAAAGAAACAGGCCAAATTATGACAGACCCTGTCACCTTGTTCCAATCCCGGAAACGGCAAAAAGCCGGAGGATCGGGTCCTCCGGCTTGCCGACTGGCTTTGTCCGTTTTTGATTTTCCATGCGAGATTCTAAATTTTTTAGGGAGTGGCGGCGGTTTCCTTGGAAGAAAACTGCTTGTACCGCCAATACATAACAACGCGCCACGGCAAGAGCATCCCGAACGCAAGCAGGAAGAAGAGCGCCCCCGTCTGCGGAATCGTCATATAGTTCTCCAGATAGCCATGCAAAAGCGTCCGGACGGCCAGCAGCCCGATGAGAATGAAGGCGAAAGCAATCGAACGCTTCATATACACCTGGCTTCCGGACGTATAGAACTTGGAAGTCGCGATCAGAGGCGGCGAGAACAGCAGCGCCCCCGCCAAAAAAGCCCCTAGTCCCCAAAGCACTGGAATATGGGTAATGGGAGCGACGAACATGAGGAAGCCGGTGCTCATGCCGAGCGGAGGCGCGATGAGCTTGCGGGCCGTCACCGGTCGATTGGCCGCTTTCAGTCTGACGACAATGACGCTGGAAGCGAACAGAACCGTCAGCAGAGTGTACAAATAGTGGGGAAGCGGGATGTTCATGGTCGTTCTCTCCTTTGGGCAGACAAGCTCCTCCGATTATTATATACCATTCCGCCCAAAAATTCCTCGTCTTCCCGGGAGAGGCGCAGCATGCCGCCCGCCCGCGGTCCTGACCGTAACATGCCGCCCGCCCCGCCTAGTCCCATCGATCTTCCGCTCGCCCCATCGTCTGCAGCCGCGGCATCCCTTACAGCCTGATCCGGGCTAGTCTCCCGACCGGTTGGAGACGCTTCGTAATGGTGCGCTATTGATGCGTCAGTAACGCTTCATTTCAATGATTTCGCGAATTTTCTCAAGCGGAGCCTTGGGCTTCCTTTCATACGTAAGCAGCCCATTGATCTCCTGCTCAACGTCCGTCAGTTGGGTATAGCAGAAGCCCTGCACGACTGGGGAGGTGACGAGCGGAGCGACGACATCGCGCAGCCGCCGCAGGAAGTCAGCTTCGTCGGACGCGCCCGAGTATCCCCAGCCCTCCCATTCGCTCTGCTTGAATGCAATGCCCCCGAATTCTGTGACGAGGATCGGCTGGCCCGCGTACGCATGGCCCCCCACCGCCAGCTGGCGGTTGGCCGGAAGGCTTGTCACCGCGGTCTCGGCGTCGGCATAGGTCCGCTCCAGCACGTCCCGGCGCCACTGGTAATCGTGAATAGCGAACAGGTCCGTCTCCACCATTTCCCAGCCGTCGTTGGAGACGACCGGCCGGGTCGAATCAAGCGACTTGGTCAAGTGATACAGCGTCCTCGCATGATGCTGCTGCTGCGCATCGAGCTGGATGTCCGGCACTCCCCAGCTTTCATTCAGGGGCACCCACGCCATGATGCAGGGATGGTTGTAATCGCGGTCGACGGCCTCCTGCCATTCCCGCGTAATCCGCCGGACGTATTCCGCGGAATAGTCGTAGGCGTTCGCCATCTCTCCCCAGACGAGCAGGCCCAGCTTGTCGGCCCAATACAGGAAGCGCGGATCCTCAACCTTCTGATGCTTACGCACGCCGTTAAAGCCCATCTGCTTGGCCAGCTCGACATCTTTCCGGTAAGCCTCGTCGCTCGGCCCGGTCAGGATGCCGTCGGGGAAATACCCTTGGTCGAGTGCGAACCGGAGAAAGTAAGGCCGGTTGTTCAAGCAGAGGCGACCGTTCTCGATCGACACCTTCCGCATGCCGAAATAACTATCGACCCGGTCTGCGGGTTGTCCTCCCTCGAACAGCGTAAACGAGATATCGTACAAGTTCGGCGTTTCCGGCGACCACTGCCGGACTGGGCCGTGATCCCGAAGCTCCCGGAGGCGGATGGACCGCGCTACGATAGGTCCCGTCACCTCGTATTCGTCTGCCGCAAGCTCCCGGCCTTCGAAGGCAATGACCGTCCGGAGGCGCAGCTTGACCCCGGCATCATAGCCGTTTACGATCGCCTGGAAGGCGATCTCTCTCCGGTCCAAATCCGGAGTCAAGCGAACCTTGGCCAGGTGCCGCTCCGGCACCGCCTCCAGCCAGACCGGCTGCCAGATCCCCGTCGTGCGGGTATAGAAGATGCTTGCGGACTTCTCCTTCCAGTACTGCTTGCCGCGCGGCATCTCCAGATCAAGCGGGTTGTCCTCGCAGCGGACCGTTACCCGGTTGTCGGCCGCTCTCAGCAAGTCGGTAATGTCAGCGAAGAAGGGAGTGTGGCCTCCCTCATGGGTGACGGCAAGCTCTCCGTTCACCCAAACAGAGGTTTGGTAGTCCGCGGCGCCGAAATGAAGCACGATCCGCCGGCCTGCCCAAGCTTGGGGAACCTGGAACGACCGGCTGTACCAGACCACACTGTGAAATTCGGTTTCTCCGATGCCGCTCAGCTTGCTTTCAAACGGAAACGGGACTTGAATGGTTCGTGCGAACGGCTCTTTCGACTTCTGCCACTTCTCCTTCAGACCGGCGCGCCGATCGTCGAAGGCGAAGCTCCACTCCCCATTCAGCGTCTGCCAATCATCCCGCCGGAATTGCGGACGGGGGTATTCGGTTCTTGCAGCGGACATCCGGGATCCCTCCATTAACTTAACTGTTTAGTTATCATTATTGAGCCACTATCCGGCTATTATCGTGATCATACTTCATGTTTTTCCTGGCTGTCAACGATTCTTGTTTGATTAACTTTTTGGTTATATAGTGGAGGAAAATGAATATTGCGAGGTGTTGGTCCGCCATGCTGTCTCTTATCGAAGTCACCCGCCGGCATACCGCTTTTTTCGAAGCGTTAGGCTCCGAAACGAGGCTCCATCTGCTGGAATTGCTTTACGAACGGCCTCACAACATCAAGGAGCTGGCCGAGGCGCTCGGCATGTCGTCCGCTATCATAACCCGGCATGTTCAGAAGCTGGAAGGCACCGGCCTGGTCCGATGCGAGTCGGTGCCGGGGGTTCGCGGCTCTCAGAAGCGGTGTTCGGTCGTGCCCGAGCGAGTCACGCTGTTCTTCGGCCATATCCCCGAGCAGCCCGGACGCTCACCGGATAGTGGGCGCCGCCACGAGCTGTCCGTGCCGATCGGCCAGTACAGCGAGTACGCAGTAAAGCCGACTTGCGGCCTCGTCGCCCGGGACCGGATCATCGGCTTGCTCGACGATCCCCGCTATTTCTCGGACCCCGCCCGGACGGAAGCCGCTCATCTGTGGTTCAGCGAAGGGTACGTTGAATACCGGCTGCCGAATTACCTGCTCGGGCAGCAGCGGATCACCCGACTGACGATTTCGCTGGAGATTTGCTCCGAGGCGCCCGGCTCCAACGACCGGTGGCCCTCGGATATCTCGTTCTTTCTGCAAGGCCGTCTGGTGGGCGTCTGGACTTGCCCCGGAGACTTCGGCAGCCAGCGAGGGGCTCTGACGCCCGCCTGGTGGCAGCCGCCCAATACCCAATTCGGTCTCCTCAAATCGCTGCAGATTACGGAGACGGGCACCCTCCTGGACGGCGTCCGGCTCTCCGGCGTCACGCTGGCCGAGCTCGGCTTGCAGAACGGGGAGGACATTCGGCTGCGTCTCGCCTCGCTGCCGGATGCCACGCATCCGGGTGGGATCAGTCTGTTCGGCGGCGGCTTCGGGCATTATGACCAGGATATTCGGGTCACGATGGACTACGACTGAGACGCCTCGTCTGTTCGGCTTATTCTGCCGAACGCTCTTGTCTCCGCTCTAGGTCCTGTTCTGCCTGACCTTCTCCTCGGCAGCGCCGATCGAAGCTGGCCCTGCTTTGGAGGTTCTAGGGAAGTCCTGGTTGGGGAAACCCTGGGTTAATGAGAGTACGGACAGGCAGCGACCTGGGCCTGGAGCAGACTCCAGCATGACGTCATGGAGAAGAAAAGCACAAAAACGACCGGCCGATCGGCACTCAGCCATCGGCGGGTCGTTTTTTGCTTCTTTTAACCGGTGGACAGCCCGGCCGCCCGAGTCGGGCTGCAGCCGGCAGAGGCGCACACCGCCGCTGCCCGCCGGCTTACCAGGCCTGCCGGAGCGCCAGCAGCTCGTGCAGCTGGTCGTCGGAGAACTCGGTAATCCAGCTTTCCGACGTCGCGATAACATTCTCGCTCAAGCTCAGCTTGCTCTCCAGCATCTCGTCGATTTTCTCCTCGAGCGTGCCATAGGAAATGAATTTATGCACCTGGACGTTCCGCTTTTGTCCCATCCGGTATGCGCGGTCGGTCGCCTGGTTCTCGACAGCCGGGTTCCACCAGCGGTCGAAGTGGAACACGTGGTTGGCCGCGGTCAGATTGAGGCCGACGCCTCCCGCCTTGAGCGACAGCACGAAGATGCCGGGACTGGTTTCGTCCGCTCTCTGAAACGTTTCGATCATCCGGTCCCGCTCCGCCTTCGGCGTTCCGCCGTTCAGGAACAACACGGGCTCGTCCCGGTGTGCCTGCAGCAGCCGGGCGAGGAGGCGCCCCATGCCGACGTACTGGGTGAAGATCAGGCAAGAGTCCCCCTCGTTCCGAAGCTCGTCGACCATCGCGACGAGCCGATCGGCCTTGGCGGAGCGTGCCAAGAACGCTTCCCGGAACGCTTCGGAGCGCAGCGCTTCCCCGGCTTCCTCTGCCTCTTCCGTCAGCAGCACAGGATGGTCGCACAGCTGCTTCAGCTCGGTCAGGGCGGAGAGAATCGCCCCTTTCCGCTTCATCCCCTCGAGCGTATCCATGCGCTCCATCAGCTTCTTGACTGCCTGCTCGTACAGCGCTCCCTGCTCGGCCGTCAGGTTGATATAGACCTTCGTCTCCAACTTGTCCGGCAAGTCCAGCTGGATGGCGGGGTCCTGTTTTTTGCGCCGCAGCAAAAAGGGTTTGACCAAGCTCTGCAGCTGACGCGTCCTTTCCTCGTCGCGGTCCTTCTCGATCGGATGGGCGAACCGCTGCTGAAACCCCCGCTGGGTTCCCAAGTAACCGGGATTGAGAAAATCGTAAATGGACCACAGCTCCGACAGCCGGTTCTCGATCGGTGTCCCCGTCAGGGCGATGCGGTGCCGCGCCTGGAAGGAACGGACGGCGGCAGATTGCTTGTTCTGCGCATTCTTGATATTCTGCGCCTCATCCAGACAGAGCGAGCTCCAGCTGACCTCCTGCAGCATCTCCTGGTCAAGCAGCGCAGTCGTATACGAAGTGAGGACGACGTCCGCCTCTTCCAGGACAGCGTTCCATTCCTCACCGCCCACCCGGCCTTTGCCGTAGCGAAGATGCACGTTCAGCTCGGGCGCGAAGCGGGCCAGCTCCTTCTGCCAGTTGCCCAGCACGGAGGTGGGACAGATCAATAGGGCGGGTGCGTCCGCTTCCTCCCGGTGGTGGAGCAGGTAGGCGATGAATTGAACTGTCTTGCCGAGCCCCATGTCGTCGGCAAGGCAGGCGCCGAGCCCGAATCGGCGGAGAAAGCTGAGCCAGGTGAAGCCTTCCCGCTGGTAGCTCCGAAGCTCGGCTCGCAGACCCGCCGGCTGCTCGAGCGCCTCCAGCTCGGCCGGCTGGCTCAGCCGGCGAAGCATCGTCAGGAGGTGCGCGTTCAGCTCGACCTCCAGCTGGATCCGGTCGTCTTCCTCTTCCTCGTCCCCTCCGGCGGAACGAGGGGTGCCGGGCCGCCTCCGCCCCTCCTCGCGCAGGAGGTGAAGCTGCAGAACGTCCTGCAGCGATAAGCCCTCCTCTGGCCGGATGCCCGCCATAAACCGGCGGATCTGCTCCAACAGGGCGGGATCCAGCAGCACCCACTCGCCGCGGAACCGGACGAGCCGTTCCTTGCGCTCAAGCAGCTCCGCGAATTCCGCTTCGCTCAGGTCGCTCTTCCCGATGGCGATCCGCCAGTCGAACTCGACGAGAGAGCCGAGCCCGAACAGCGAACGTCCCGCGGCCCCGGCCTCCGGAGCGACCCGCGCGCGCAGGCGCGGCTTGCGCTGCGAGGCCGCCTCCCACCAGCTGGGAAGCATGACCGTCCAGCCATCGCTCAGCAGGGCGCGGCTGTCGGTTGTCAGGAACCGCCAGGCGGCCTCGTCGCTCAGCGGGTCGGCGAACAGCTCACGGCCCGCCGCAAGGGCGGGAAGCGCCGCAGTGAGCCTCGCCGCCCAGCCGGGAGCCCGCTCCCGGATATAGGGCGTCCAATCGCTCGCCCAGGCGCCGAGCACGTCCCCTTCCTGCGTCAGGCGGACAGGGACAAGCGCCGAAACGTCCTGCTTCTCCTGGAGCACGAGGCGGAGGCGCCAGGTGTCCTCTTCCTCATCCGGCTCGAGCAGCTGCAGCGCGGGACGGAAGGGAGCCGTATCCGGCCGCCATCCGAGCGCGGCAAGCCATTCCTCCTCGGTATAGCTCGCCGCGCCTTCCGCCGTCTGCGGGACGTTAGCGAGAGCCGGATACTCCCGGCGCAGGTCCGCCGCTGCCGCTTCGTCGGCATAATAGAGGCTGCTGACGGCGGCGGAGAAAGCGGCCTCTAGTCCGGACAGCTCCCGGCCCGCCACCGCAAGCTCCTGGAGCGACTCCCAATTCAGCTCCCGAGCTTGCTCGCTGTCCGTCTCCCACGTCCACTGCAGCTTCCCGCGGCGGTATGAGCGGAGGCTGGGCTGATACCGGCCCTCCCGGGCTTCCCGGTACAGAAGCGGCGCCGCTGCCAGCCACTCACGCGTCGGTGCGTCTCCTCCCTCCCAGCGTACGACCTCCAAGGAGGCCGGATCGGCGAAAAAAGGAAGGACCTGCTCGGCGGGCAGAACCGTTACGGCCAGCTCCCCCGCCTGCTTCAGCTCAAGAGCAGTCCCGTAAAGAGAAGGCTCATGCCAGGCGAACAGAACGTTGCGGAATTGCTCGCCCGCAAGGTCCCTTCCATCCTGCTGCCCCCACAAGAGAGCGTCTCCGCTGTCCGTCAGCCTTATATACAGTGTCAAGTCGTGCAAGATCAGGCTCATTCCAGCAGCTTTCCTTTCCTCATTTCTTCCTGGAGCGCCCGCAGCCGGCTGTTCCGCTGAGCAAAATCGGCCAAGAAGCGGTCCCAGCTGGCTTCCCGTCCGCTTCTCTTGTAGGCGTTGCGGAGCCGCTTCAACAGCCGGACCGTCTGCTTGTAGGCATGGCGGTTCTTCAGCCCGAGGCAGCGGGCGACGGCTTGATGATAATACGGAAGGAGCGCTTCGGGCGCTTCCTTCTCGATCGGCTGCAGAACGCTTACCCGGTGATGGAGGGGATCACGTTCCTGAAGAATTTGCAGCTCGATCCACTTTGCCCAGCTGCGCTTCTCGTAGAGGAGCTTCTCGAGGAGCCAGAGGGAATGAGGGAGCATGCCCGCAAGCGCCTCCCACATCTGCTTCTCCGCCCCCGGCACATGCTCGGCGGCCAATTGCCAGCAGTCGGCATACGCCTGCAGCTCTTCATCCCTCCGGCCATAGAAGGAGGAGGCTCCCTGGCGCAGCCAATCGGCCAGCTCCTGCCAGCAGCCCGCATCGGCGAGCTGCCGGAAGAAGGTCAGCAGAATACCGGGGGGCGTCTGCCTGGACGGGCCGATTGCGGCTGCCGCCTCCCAGGCCTCATCCGCACGGGAGAGTGTCAGCAGCAAAAAAGCCTCGGCCGCCGCCAAGGACGGCGAGACAGACTCGGTCCGCTGCTCCTCGATCCCGGCGAGCTCCTCCTCGGCCCGGACGGCAGCATCCCGAAACGGGGCGACCCATGCCTGCCACATGGCGGTGTAAAGGCCGTAATCCAGGTAGTCTCCCGCTGCATTCCGCGCCATCTGCTGCCTCATATATTGCAGCGTCTCCGTGAGCCGATGGCCGCTGTGCGGAATGTCCAGGCCGCTCGTCCGCTCCCGGAGTCCCGCCTCCACCGCTTCATGCTGCCGATAGAGCGGCAAGGAAGCGAGGGGACGCCCCCCTGCGCGCGCCAGACTTTCCTTTTCTTTGTGCAGCAGGAACAGCTCCCGGTGAAGCTCGAACCAGTTCCAGTCCGCCGGATGGAGCGCCGTATCGCTTCTCTGAATCGCCTCAACCTGCTGGCGGAGCCGGTGGGCGTAGTCTCCAGGGAGCTGAGACGGTGCAACCCGAGCGGCTAACCGTTCGAGCGTCCTATGCCAGCCGATGACGTCTAGCCCTTCCAGCTGCCCGATCTGCTCGGACAAGGAAGCATTCGCCGCCTGCTTCACGGCGTGCTTCGCGTTCACGATCCGGGAGGCCGGAAAGCCGTACCGGTCGGCCAGCGCCATGACGGCTGCCGCCAGATGCTTGCAGGCCTTGTGCATCGGGCATGTGCACGAGCTCGATCGGAAGTCGTCCAGCCGGAGCGTGGCCAGGTACGGCTCCTCGTCGACCACCCTCGCCTGAATCTCGCCGTTCCCGGCATGGACCAGCGACTCGACACGTTCCTGCTTGAAATATTGAAAGCCCCGGCTGAGCGTCACCTCTCGATAGGTTTCCGCTATCTCCTCGAGCAGCACGCGCCATTGGGCTTCGTCTAATACGGGATTCGCCTTCATCGTCATGCTCCTTGCTTCTGCCAAAATTCGAATAAGACTAGATACGTCTACCGAGAGATCCTTGCGGTCCGGCTACCGGGAGACGGTGTCGGTCCGCCTCCCACGAGCCGCCGGTTCCTGCTTAAGCTGCAGCGGCTCACGTCTCGCCGCCAGCTGATGCCGGAGGAGCCAGACGCCAACGAACAGCAGAAGCGAGAGGAGAGTAGAGAGCCATGTCAGCAGCAGGGAAGAATTCCCTGTCTCCGTGAATGTGAACACGCCATCCCCGATCCGGCCGGAGACACCGAAGAACAAGCCATAGACCGTATTCAGGCCAAAGTGGATACCGGCGCTGGCCCAGACGGTGTTCGTGCGGGCATAGGCATAGGTCAGGCTGAGTCCAAGTGCCAGCGAGAACACTGTATTCTGGACCTGCAGCCCTTCGTACCAGACATCGTCAAGCGCATACAATACGAGCGCTGCGAGGAACACGGCGGCCGGAGGCAGGCTGTTCCGGAGTCCGCTAAACAGAAGGCCGCGGACGATCATGTCGCTGATGAACGACCCAACGCCGTAGCCGAACAGCACGACAGCCAAAGCAAGCGCCGCCTGACCGCCGCCGTTCATCCCATTATAGTGGTAGCGGCCCAGTCCGAAGTAGAGCGCAAACAGGACAATCCACGCACCGGCCCCCAGCAGGAAGCCGATGCCGAGGTTCCTGTGCCAACCCGGAACCCTCACGATGCCGTACAGATCGAGCCCTCTGCGGAACAGGCATCTGGCCACCGCGTAGGCGACTGGAAAGAAGGCCAGCAAATGCAGTGCCCGCAGGCCATCGTTCATAGGCACCAGAAGCGGAACCAGATTAAAATAACAAGTCAGAAACAAATACGCGGCGAGAACAAGCCCCGCCTGCTGCGGCCACCATTTCTTCAGAACCGATTCCACTCCCTACGGTACAATGGTCATAACCGGTCCATTGTACCACTTTTTGACGGAAACGGAAGCTGGCAGATCCGCTTGCCGGTCTAATCATACAGCCGGTGTCCCAATAGGATGAGCGTCCCGGTTGAGCCTATCCCGCCTATCTCGCCTATCCCCCTATTCCCGCTTTCCGCTTTCCTTCCAGCTGCCCGCGTCACACTCTCGCCGGAAGTGCCAAACCCCCTCTGCCTTCCCATAGCGGGAGACAAAGGGGGTTTGGCTGTACGGCAAGCTTCACGCCGTCAAGTCTGGCAGTCCGTTCCGGTCCGCTCAAGCCTCCTCGGCCAGATCCTCTTCCTTGATCAGCCCCGCAAACAGAGCGTGCACGAACTGATCGGAGTTGAATTCCTCCAGATCGTCCATCTTCTCGCCGAGGCCGACGAATTTGACCGGCAGGCCGAGCTCCTGGCGGATGGCAATGACGATGCCGCCCTTGGCGGTGCCGTCGAGTTTGGTCAGGACAAGCCCTGTCAGTCCGGTCTTATCGCCGAACAGCTTTGCCTGATTCAGCGCATTCTGTCCGGTCGTCGCATCCAGTACGAGCAGCACCTCATGCGGCGCATCCGGCACTTCCCGCTGGATGACCCGGTAGATTTTGTTCAGCTCTTCCATCAAATTGACCTTGTTCTGGAGACGCCCTGCGGTATCGCACAGCAGAATATCCACGCCCCGCGATTTGGCTGCCTGCACGGCGTCGTACATGACGGCCGCCGGATCGGAGCCGGCCTGCTGCTTGATGACGTCCACGCCGACACGCTCGCCCCAAATTTCCAACTGCTCGATCGCTCCGGCCCGGAACGTATCGCCCGCGGCAAGCAGCACTTTTTTGCCCTGCTGCTTGAAGCGGTGCGCCAGCTTGCCGATCGAGGTCGTCTTGCCGACGCCGTTCACGCCGACGACCAGGATGACGGACAGACCGTTCTCGTTCAAATGAAGCGAATTGTCCTGCTCCCCGCGGAGCAGGCCGACCAGCTTCTCGGACAGCACCGGGCGGAGCTCCTCGGCGTTCTCAATGCGCCGTTTGCGCACCTCGACGCGCAGCTCGTCGATCAGCTTCAGGACGGTCGTTACGCCGACATCGGCGCCGATCAGAATTTCCTCCAGCTCCTCGTAGAACTCCTCGTCGATTTTTTTGCGGCGGAGGATGAGGTCCTCGACCCGCTCGACGAACACATCCCGCGTCTTCGTCAGGCCTTCCTTGAATTTGTTCGTGACCGCCTCGGTTTGGCGGGAAATGTTCTCCTTCAGTCGTTTAAAAAAGCTCATGGGCTTTCCTCCAATTCGCATCTGCCTGTACGCATAAGGCCGTTCGTCCCTGCGCGCAAGCTTCCAGTAGTCCGCGCCCGCGGCGGGGCGCTTCTGCACAGACGGCTCTCGCCCGGCCGGGTTAGGCCGAGACGGCCGCCTCCTCCTGCTCGAGCTTGACGGACACCAGCTTGGAGACGCCGCCCTCCTCCATCGTCACGCCGTACAGCACGTCGGCCTCTTCCATCGTTCCTTTGCGGTGGGTGACCACGATAAACTGTGTCACGTGAGAGAACTCGCGCAAATATTCGGCGAACCGCGAGACGTTCGCCTCGTCCAGCGCCGCCTCGACCTCGTCGAGCACGCAGAACGGCACCGGCTTGACCCGCAGAATCGAGAATAGCAGGGCGATGGCCGTCAGCGCCCGCTCCCCGCCGGACAGCAGCTGCAAATTCTGCAGCTTCTTGCCGGGCGGCTGCGCGACGATCTCGATGCCGGTATCCAGCGGACTGGACGGGTCGGACAGGATCAAATCGGCGCGGCCCCCGCCGAACAGCTTGGCGAACACGATGACAAAGTGTGATCGGATCGCCTCGAACGTCGTCCGGAACCGGCGGGACATTTCCTCGTCCATCTCCCGGATGACGTGGTAGAGCGTCGTCTTCGCCTCGGTCAAGTCCGCCTTTTGCTCGCTCAGGAACTCGTAGCGTTCGTTCACGCGGCTGTATTCCTCGATCGCTCCCAGATTGACGTCACCAAGCGCGGTGATCTGCCTCTTGAGCTCCTTGACGGTAGCCTGGGTGGCCGTCACGTCCTCCGGAAGCGGATATTTATCCTTGGCCATCTCGTAGCTCAGCTCGTAATCCTCGGCGAGTTTGTTCAGCAGGTTGTCCAGCTCGACGTCGGACCGGTTGAGCCGCACCTCGGTCTGGTGGAGTTCCTCCTCGACCTTCTTCAGCTGGTTTCGCTGCGTGCGGGTCTTGTTCTCTTCTTCCTCCAGCGTCTTGGCCCATTCCGCCCGCTCGGCGCGCTTGTACTCCGTCTTCTCGAGGCAGCTTTGCTTCTTGCTCTTCAGATCGTTCAGCTGCTCCGCCTGCATGAGTGATTCCTTCTCGTTCGTCTCGCTATCGGCGATGACCTGCTCCAGCAGGCGGCGGTTCATCTCCAGCTCGCTCTCCGCCTGGCCATGGTCGGCCTGCAGACGTTTGTACTGCTCGACGAGAGACTGCTTCTCCTGGGCGAGCGACGCCGCCTGCACCTTGAGCTCCGTCATCTGGCCGACGAGCTCTTCCTTGGCCGACTCGCTCGCCTTGCGGGCCAGCTCCGCGTCGCGGATCGCCTGCTGCAGCTCCTTCTCCCGCCGCTCCATCGCGGCCAGCTGCGCCTCTGCCTCCGTCCGTCTCGCGAGCAGCTGACGCTTTTCGTCCTCCAGCGCCTCCTGATCCTGCTCGTAGAGAGCGGACAGCTCTTCGTTCTTCTGCGCTTCCTTGGCGAGCGGAGCCAGCTCGGCCGCATACTGCTGCTCCTCGATCCGCTTGCGCTCGCCTTCTTCCCGGAGCCGCTCAAGCTCTTCGTTCTCCGCGGCCAGCTGCTGCCGCAGCTGCCTCGTCTGCTCCTGGAGCGCCGCGAGCTGTTTGTCCGCCTGCGCGATCTCGCGGGTCAGCTCCTCGATCTGCCGCTGGCGTCCGAGCAGACTGGTCGTCTTACGATGCTGGCTGCCTCCCGTCATGGAGCCGCCGGGGTTGACGACGTCCCCTTCCCGCGTCACGACGCGGAACCGGTATTGGCACTTGGCCGCTATCCGGTTCGCGTCCTCCAGCGTCTCGGCGATAATAACGGTCCCGAGCAGGCTTGAAAAGATATTCCGGTATTTGTCATCGAACCGGACCAGCTCGGCCGCCACACCCACGAAGCCGGGCTGCCCCTCGACCGCCCTCAGATCATGGTCGGAGACCGAGCGGCCCCGGATGACGTCGAGCGGCAGGAAGGTCGCGCGCCCGGACTGCCGCTTCTTCAGGAAGGCGATGGCCGTCCGGCCGTCTGCTTCGTTCTCTACGACGATATTCTGCAGTGCCCCTCCGAGCGCCGTCTCGACGGCCAGCTCGATCTCGGCGGGCACCGTGACCAGCTCGGCGACCGCGCCATGGATGCCGCGCAGCCCGTCCGGCCGCTTGGCGGCCTTCAGTACCTCCTTGACGCCGTGCTGGAAGCCGTCGTAATCGTCCTGCATCTCCTTCATCGTGTCCTTGCGCGAGAGCAGCGCGTCGCGGCGCTGCTCCTCGCGCCGGACCGCAAGCTGGCTCTGCTCGAGCGAGGCGCTTTTCGCCTTGAGGCTCTGCACCAGCTCGGCATAGCGCTCCCGGATGTGCGTCAGCTCACCGCCTACCCGTTCCTTGGATGCCTCGAGCTCCGTCCGGCGGCTCGCCAGCTTGTCCTTCTCCTCGGCCCACTTGGCGAGCTCGCCCTCGAGGCGGCCCTCCCGGCGGGCGACCGCTTCGAGCTGCTGCTCGGCATAGCGCAGCTCGTTGCGGCTCTGCGCAATCGCATTGAGCGCATCGAGCAGCTCGGCCTTGTGGGTCTCCTCCGCCTCGCTTGAAATGCCGCCGTTCACGCCGAGGAGCTTCTCCTCTTCCTCCGTGAGCTGATCGCGGCAGTCCTCCAGCTGCTGGGAGACGGTAACGATCTTTTGCTTCGTCTCGGCGAGATCGTCCCTGCGTGTTCCGATCCGCTCCTCCTGCGAGCCGATCGTCTGCTCGAGCTGTGCACGGGTAGAGGCGAGGTGCTTCTTGCGTTCGCGCAGCACCTCACCCTGCCCCTCGCACTTCTCGAACTCGGCACTGATCGTGAGCAGGCTCTCCTGCAGCTGCTGCAGCTCCTGCTCGAGCCGGCGGGTCTCCCAGCGGTGGCGCTCCAGATAAGCGTCATGCTGGTTGACGACGCTAGCGAGCTCCATCTGCTCGGTCTTCAGCTCCTCGAGCCGCTGCTTCATCGCCGACCAGTTGCGGTGAATCTCCTCGATTTGGTACACATACAGCGAAATCTCGCTCTTCTTGAGCACTTCCTTCAGCTGCTTGTACCGAATCGCCTTCTCCGACTGCAGCCGCAGCGGCTCGATTTGGTCCTCGAGCTCGGAGACGAGATCGTGAATCCGCAGCAGGTTCTGCTCGGTTTCATTCAGCTTCTTCTCTGCTTCCTTCTTGCGGGACTTGTATTTGACGATTCCCGAGGCTTCCTCGAAGATGCCTCGCCGATCCTCGCTTTTGGTACTGAGGATCTCTTCGATGCGGCCTTGTCCGATGATGGAATAGGCTTCCTTGCCGATCCCCGTATCCATGAACAGCTCGGTAATATCCTTAAGCCGGCATGACTGCCGGTTGATGAAATATTCGCTGTCTCCGCTTCTATGTACCCGTCTCGTGACGGTTACTTCACTGAAATCGAGCCCCAGCGCGTTATCGGAATTGTCAAGCGTTAGGGAGACTTCTCCGTAGTTGACCGCCTTGCGCGCGTCGCTTCCGGCGAAGATCACATCCTCCATCTTGCCTCCCCGCAGGGAGCGGGCGCTCTGCTCTCCCAATACCCAGCGGATTCCGTCGGAAATGTTGCTCTTCCCGCTGCCGTTCGGCCCGACGACCGCCGTAATGCCCTGGACAAACTCCAGCTCGGTCTTGTCGGCGAACGACTTGAATCCAGCCAGCTCGATCCGCTTCAAAAACATGCTCTCACCTCCATTCCATTGTACCATACACCCTATACAGTGACGATTCCTCCCGGCGGGAGCGACCCAAAAAAAGAGCGGACAGCAACCTGCTTCAGGTTCCTGTCCGCTCTTCCCAAGCGGCGGCGGGGCGGTTTATTTGACCGGTACGTTCATCCGTTCCAGCGCTTGGGCGGCCGCTTGCTGCTCCGCTTCCTTCTTAGAGCGTCCGGTGCCCTGGCCGAGCAGTTTGTCGGCCATCCACACCTCGGATAAAAACTCCTTGTCGTGGGCGGGACCGCGCTCGTCCACGATCCGGTATTCCAGCGGACCGAGATTCCGCTGCTGGGTATATTCTTGCAGCTGTGTCTTGTAATCGAGAATCTGCGGCTTGCCTTCTCCGGATAGCCGGGGGAAGACATACTTCGCTAGAAATGCTTTCACCGTCGGCAGTCCCTGGTCGAGATAGAGGGCGCCGATGAACGATTCGAACACGTCCGCCAGCAGAGCCGGACGGGTCCGCCCGCCGGTCAGCTCTTCTCCTTTGCCCAGCAGGACGTAGCTGCCGAACTCCAGCTGCTCCGCAAACAGGACGAGAGAGGGCTCGCAGACGATCGACGCTCTCAGCTTCGTCAGCTCGCCCTCCGACCGGTTGGGGTGCGTCTCGTACAGATACTCCGAGACGGTCAGCTCGAGGACGGCGTCTCCGAGAAACTCGAGACGCTCGTTGTCCCTGCTCCCCGATACCCGGTTCTCGTTCACATAGGAAGAATGCGTGAAAGCCTGCTTTAGCAGGGGCAGATTGCGGAATTCGATGCCGAGAGCGGACAACAGCTGCTTTAAATCCCGATTCATGGTTTCCACCCGCTTTGCTAGATTTAGGCCTCGAATTTCTTCAGCACGATGGTGGCGTTGTGGCCCCCGAAGCCAAACGAGTTCGACATGGCGACCTTCACGTCCGCTTGGCGCGGATGAATCGGCACGTAATCGAGATCGCACTCCGGATCCGGATTGTCCAGGTTAATGGTTGGCGGCAGCATGCTGCGCTCAATCGCGAGCGTACAGATAACGGCTTCCACGCCGCCGGCTGCCCCGAGCAGATGCCCCGTCATCGACTTGGTCGAGCTGACCGGGATGCGGTAAGCCTGCTCGCCGAAGGCGTTCTTGATCGCCTGGGTTTCCCCGATGTCGCCGACGCCCGTGGACGTGCCGTGAGCATTGATGTAATCGAGATCCTCGCCGGTCAGACCGGCGTCTCTCATCGCATGCTTCATGCAGCGAGCCGCGCCTTCTCCGCCCGGAGACGGATCGGTCATATGATGCGCATCCGCGCTCATGCCGTAACCGACGACCTCCGCATAGATACGGGCGCCGCGTGCCTGGGCGTGTTCAAGCGATTCCAGAATGAGAATGCCTGAGCCCTCGCCCATGACGAAGCCGTCACGGTCCTTGTCGAACGGGCGGCTTGCCTTCTCCGGCTCGTCGTTGCGCGTGGACATGGCCCTAAGGGCGCAAAAGCCCGCCATGCCGGTCGGGCTGATCGTCGCCTCCGACCCGCCGCAGATCATGACGTCGGCGTCTCCGCGCTGGATCAGCTTGAACGAATCGCCGATCGAGTGGGTGCCGGTCGCGCACGCCGTGACGGCGGTGCTGTTCGGTCCTTTCGCTCCGGTCATCATCGAGATCTGGCCCGAGCCCATGTTCGCGATCATCATCGGAATGAAGAACGGGCTGACGCGCTTCGGTCCTTTTTCCAGCAGGATCTTATGCTGCTCTTCCCACGTGCTCAATCCCCCGATTCCGGAGCCGACGATTACGCCGACACGCTCGGGGTCCGTATCTTCCTTTATGTTCAATCCAGCGTCCTTCAGCGCCATCTGGCTGGCCGCAACCGCGAACTGTACGTAGCGGTCCATCCGTCTGGCTTCCCGCTTGTCCATATAGTCCTCGGGATTGAAGTCCTTGATCGAGGCTGCGATTCGAGTCGGATACTCGCTCACATCGAAGCTCTCCACCAGCGATACGCCGGACTTGCCTTCCATAAGATTGCTCCAGAAGGTATCAAGATCATGACCAAGCGAAGTCATAACCCCCATACCGGTAACAACCACGCGTCTTGTCATGAGTCACCTCTATAGAAACTTAAGTATTGGTTGGTATCTTCATAGGCGATGGATGAGGAGAAGTCCCGTCTGTAAGAACGGGACTCGCATTCCAGCTTACTTATGAGATTGTATGTAGGCGACTACTTCTCCCACAGTTGTAATCTTCTCAGCATCCTCGTCGGAAATCTCCATATCGAACTCGTCTTCAAGCTCCATAACCAATTCCACTACATCCAGGGAATCAGCGCCCAAGTCATCCTTGAACGAAGCTTCGGTAGTGACTTCAGACTCTTCCACTCCGAGACGATCAATGACAATTCGCTTTACGCGGTCCAAAACGTCGGACATCCGGCTCACCTCCTCTTTGGTATTATACGAGAATTAACTTCAAATTGCCATAGAATCCTATACAGGCTCCAAAAAGAGCGGGACAGGCTTACATATACATGCCGCCATCGATATGAATCGTCTGGCCGGTCATGTAAGAGGCGTCGTCCGAAGCGAGGAAACGGACGGCCTTGGCGATCTCCTCGGGCTGGCCTAGCCGGCCGAGCGGGATTTGCTGCACGAACGAGGCTTTGGTCTCGTCGTTCAGCTTATCGGTCATGTCCGTAGCGATAAAGCCCGGTGCGACCGCGTTCACGGTAATGCCCCGCGAGGCGAGCTCGCGCGCCGCCGACTTCGTCATGCCGATCACGCCGGCTTTGGCCGCCACGTAGTTGGCCTGGCCCGGATTGCCCAGCACGCCGACGACGGAGGAGATGTTGATGATCCGTCCGGAGCGCTGCTTCATCATCGGACGGGTCACGGCCTTGAGGCAGTGGAAGACGCCCTTCAGGTTGGTCGCGATGACCGCGTCGAATTCTTCTTCCTTCATACGCATGATAAGATTATCTCTCGTTATGCCGGCATTATTCACAAGAATATCCAGTCGGCCAAATTCGTCGAGCGTCTGCTTGACCATCGCGTCGACCTGCTCGGCGCTGCTGACGTCCGCCTTCACCTTGAACGAACGTCGGCCCTTCTCCTCGATCAGCCGGACGGTTTCGTCCGCCGCCGCCTCGCTGCCGGCGTAATTGACGACCACGTCGGCCCCCGCCTCGGCCAGCTCGAGCGCGATGGCGCGTCCGATGCCCCGGGAAGCTCCGGTTACAAGAGCGATCTTTCCTTGCAGCATAGTTCTCCTCCTAGCCAAGAGTAATAAAGTGGTTGCTCCCCCCGGCTCTCGCCGTACGGCACTCAAGAGAGGAGCTTATAGCGTTCGCCCCTACCGCAGCGAAGCGGCTTGCTCGACCGCCTCGCGGCTGTTTACGGACAGCACGCGAACCTGCTTGTCGATCTTCTTGATCAGACCGGCGAGGACCGTTCCCGAGCCGATCTCGACGAACGTATCGACACCTTCGCCGATGAGCCAGCGGACGCTGTCCTCCCACAGAACCGGCGCGTCGACCTGCCGCACGAGCAGCTCGCGGATCTCCGCCGGGTCCTGGACCGGACGGGCCGTTACGTTCGCCACGACCGGGACGGACGCCCGGTTCATCGCCGTCTTTTCCAGCACGAGCGCCAGCTGCTCGCCGGCGGGCTTCATAAGCGACGAGTGGAACGGTCCGCTGACCTCAAGCGGAATGACGCGCTTGGCGCCCGCTTCCTTGCCGCGCTCCACGAGGGCGGCTACCCCTTCCTTGCTGCCCGACACGACGATCTGGCCGGGACAGTTGAGGTTCGCCATCTCGACGACGCCCGCTTCCGCAGACACCGCGGCGCACAGCTCGGCGAGCGCCTCCCGCTCGGCGCCCAGCACCGCCGCCATCGCACCGGTGCCGTTCGGCACGGCGGATTCCATGAATTGCCCTCTTAGCCGGACCGCCCGGACGGCATCCTCGAACGAGAGCACGCCGGCCGCGACCAGCGCGCTGTATTCGCCCAGGCTGTGTCCCGCGACATAATCCGGTGCGAGCCCTGTTTCCTTAACCGCCTCGTAATAGGCGACGCTTGTCGTGAGCAAGGCGGGCTGTGTGTTGAACGTCTTCTTCAGCTCTTCCTCCGGCCCCTGGAACATCAGGTCGGTCTGGCGGTAGCCGAGCACACTGTCCGCGTAATCGAACAGCGCCTTGGCGCGCGCGTCCCCTTCGTAGAGATCGCGTCCCATGCCGACTGCCTGCGCTCCCTGGCCGGGGAATACGAATGCCACTTTCCCCATTGTCTCTCTCCTTGCTATGCGTTTATCGTGCCTCGGCCGGAACGCCGGCCGGGCGGCGGGACGGCCTCGCGGCCCCCTCCTGCGCGGGACGGAACGTCCGCCAAGAGGGCCTGCCGGGCCCCGCTCATTGAATTAACCTGACGAATTTCGATTACCAGATGAGAACCGAGGCTCCCCAGGTGAGGCCGCCGCCGAAGCCGACCAGCACGACGCAGTCGCCTTCCTGGAGCCGCCCCTGCTCGTCCGCCTCCGCCAGGGCGATCGGAATCGACGCCGCCGATACGTTGCCGTATTTGTCGAGGTTGATCATGCACTTATCCTCCGGCAGCTCCAGCCGGTTCAGCGACGCCTGGATAATCCGGATGTTCGCCTGATGCGGCACGAGCAGGTCGATCTCGCTCTTCTCGATCCCCGCCTTGCGCAGCGCTTCCTCCGCGGCCGAGCCCATAATGCGGACGGCGAATTTGAACACTTCGCTGCCGGCCATTTGGATGTAATGCCGCTTCTCCTCAAGGCTCTGCTGACTCGACGGCAGACGGGAGCCGCCGCCCTCGATCTTGAGCAGCTCGCCGCCCGAGCCGTCGGCCCCGAGCTCGAACGAGCGGAAGCCGCGTCCCTCCGGAACGGCGCCGAGGACGACGGCTCCAGCGCCGTCTCCGAACAAGATACAAGTGTTGCGATCGGTATAATCGGTAATTTTGGAGAGGCATTCGGCCCCTACTACCAATGCATATTTATAAGTCCCGGTTGCGATAAAATTCGCCGCGTTGGCAAGGCCGTAGATAAACCCGGAGCAGGCGGCGGACAGATCGAAGGCGGCCGCGCGGCGGGCGCCGAGCTTCTCCTGCAGGATGCAGGACGTCGACGGGAATGCCATATCCGGCGTAATGGTCGCCACGACGATCAGGTCAAGCTGATCGGCCGTAATGCCGGCCTTCTCCAGCGCAATTTTGGACGCCTCGTAGGCCAAATCCGAGGAAGCCTGCTCGGGCGACACGATGCGGCGCTCGCTCATTCCCGTCCGGGTCCGGATCCATTCGTCGTTCGTATCCACCATCTGCTCAAGGTCGTGGTTGGTCAGCACGCGCTCGGGCACATATTTGCCCGTTCCCAATATTCCTACCGGAATTCCTATCATGTCAGTTCACTTCCCACTCTAATTTCCGAGGAGATGGCCTCGACCAATCCGTTCTGTACGGCCGTTCTTGCCTGCCGGACTGCATTCTTGAAGGCGTGGACGTCCGAGGAGCCGTGGCTCTTCAGGACGAGCCCATCGATGCCGAGGAGCGGCGCTCCCCCGTGTTCCGTGTAATCCAGCTTTTTCTTGAATTGGCTGAGGCCCGGCTTGAGCACGGCCGCCGCCAGCTTCGTGGACAGGGAGCGCGTGAACTCCGTTTTGAGCGCCGAGAAGATCGCCCCCGCCGTTCCCTCGAGCGATTTGAGGAGAATGTTGCCAACGAAGCCATCGCAAACGAGCACGTCGCACGTTCCGGACAGGACGTCCCGCGCCTCCACGTTGCCGATGAAATGAATCGGCGCTTCCTGAAGAAGCGGATACGCCGCTTTGGTCAGCTCGTTGCCCTTGCCGGGCTCGGTACCGACGTTCAGCAGGCCGACGCGCGGTTTCTCGATGCCATGCACCTTGCTCCGGTAGACGCTCCCCATGATCGCATACTGGAGCAGATGCTCCGGCTTCGCGTCCATGTTGGCGCCGAGATCGAGCGCGAGCGCCCCGCTGCCGTCCATCGAGGGAATCATCGGAGCGAGCGCCGGGCGCTCGATGCCCCGAATGCGGCCGACGATGAGCAGTCCGGTCGCCATCAGCGCACCGGTGTTGCCGGCCGAGATCATCGCGTCTGCTTCCTTGGCCCGCACCAGCTGGCCGGCTACGACCATGGAGGCGTTCTTCTTGCGTCGGACAGCCTTGGCCGGCTCGTCCTCCGCTTCGATCACTTCCTCCGCATGGTGCAGGCGCACGTTAGGCGGACACTGGGCCAGCAGCGGCTGCAGCCGATCGGTGTGCCCGACCAGGATCAGCTCGGTGTCCGGCCACTCGGCTGCCGCCTGCAGCGCACCCGCCACGACGGCGTCCGGCGCATGATCGCCGCCCATGGCGTCTATCGCGATTCGCATTATTCGTATCCCCCTTCGCTGCGATGGTCTTTCTCTTTCTTGGAATGGTAGATGAGGAAGTTGCCCTGGAAGACCATCTCATCGTTCACGTAGGTGAATACCTCCACCTTGGCTTTGCCCTTGGTGATCGAGCGAACGTAGCACTTGGCCACGCATTTCTCCCCGAGCATGACCGAGCGAATAAACCGGATGTCGGCCGATGCCGTCAAGGCGATCGCGTCGTTGATGACGGCTACGGCAAGCGAATTCGCCTGCGAGAAAATATGATGCCCCCGGGCAATCTTGGTGCGGGAGAAGACGTGCTCCTCCCGGATTTCGAATATGGAGATTCCGCTTTTGTCCAGCTGCAGGTCGATGATATCCCCGATCACTTCGTGAAGGGGAAGCGACCGGACCTGATCGTAGGACTCCTCCGCCATCTGCTTCATCCGCTCCCTTAGCTCAGGGATTCCGAGCTCCAGACGGTCCAGGCGGATCGTCTGGATGCTGACGCCAAACCGCTTGGTCAGCTCCTCGTCGGTAATGAACGGATTGTCCTCGATTTCCTTGACCAGCTGCTGTTGGCGAAGCCGTTTTGGTATGCGTTCGGTCATGCAGCACCGCCTCTTCCCGTTCTTATTACCTGGTGCTAAAAGTAGTATATAGAATTCCCGCCAAAAAAGAAAGACAAACCGTCGGTCCGCTGCCAACGCCTGCCGCCAGAGGAAAAAACGGACAAAAAAAATAGCACCTCACCACAGGATGAAGCACTACTTTGTTTTGCAGCTTAAGATTGTTTAATGATCTCTCTTCCTTTGTAAGAACCGCACACCTTGCAAACGCGGTGAGCCAACTTCAATTCTCCGCATTGCTCGCACTTGACCATGCCCGGCACAACCAGCTTAAAGTGAGTCCGGCGCTTGTCGCGGCGCGTTTTGGATGTTCTCCTTTGAGGTACTGCCATACTTCCCACCTCCTTACAGTAATCAACGCCCTCTCTGCCGCCGCAGCGGCAGCGGGCGGGGTTGTCTTAATCCGAATCTTTGAAAAAGTCCGCCAAGCCGGCGAGACGCGGATCAATCCGTTCCTGCTTGCACGCACAATCCGTTTCGTTGCGGTTCGTTCCGCATACCGGGCACAGGCCCTTGCAATCTTCCTTGCACAAGGGAATGTTCGGCAAGGCGAGCCAGACCGCTTCTTCCACGAAAGGCTTCAGGTCGACCGCGTCTTCGGTCACGATGTGGGCATCCTCCCGCTCCTTCTCGGGGAGCAGGTCCTCCCGCTCGGTGAACACCTCGCGGAACGGAACGGCGAGCCGCTCGTGAACAGGTCCTAAGCAGCGGGCGCAAACCATTTGTACGTCAAGGGTCAATTGTCCGGTAACTTCCGCAACGCCGGACGTCAACTCTGCCTGCAGATCGGCTTCGAGTTCGCCGAAGCCTTTGACGTCTGTGCGTCCTTTGAGCAGTCCGGAAACGTCGAGCGTTTCCTTCAAGCGTACCGTCTTTTCTTTGGCCAGCTTTTTCCATAGCAACTGCATCACATTCACCCCAAACAAACAAAAGTAATTATCCTATAGGAAAAGGGTTTTGTCAACATTTTCTGTACGTGCTATAGTCAAACTAGCAAAAACAGGCGGCGCCGCCCTCTCGGCGGCCGCGCGTGCCGTTCCGGAAGCGGCGGAACCCGCGCCGTCCGCCTGGCGAAAGGAACGAGAGCCAAGTCGTGAGAACCGTCGGACTGATCGTCGAATACAATCCTCTGCACAACGGACATGTCTACCACTTCGAGCAGGCGAAGCGGCTGACCGGCGCGGAAGCCGCTGTCGCCGTCATGAGCGGCCATTTCCTCCAGCGGGGCGAGCCGGCTGTCGTCGGCAAATGGGCCCGGGCCGAGATGGCGCTCCGCATGGGCGCCGATCTCGTGCTCGAGCTGCCGGTCGCCTATGCGTGCCAGCCCGCCGAATGGTTCGCCTACGGCGCCGTGGCGACGCTCGAGCGGACCGGCGTCGTGGACGCTCTATGCTTCGGCAGCGAGAGCGGCGATCTCGCCTGGCTCTCCGCTCTCGCGGACGGCCTGTCCGCCGAAAGCGCGGCGTTCCGGACCGCGCTCGCGGCGCGGCTGAAGCAGGGGCTGCCGTACCCGGCGGCCTACGGGGAAGCCGCAGGGGACACGCTCCCGGAGGCCGACGCCCGCCGGCTGGCCGAGCCGAACAATACGCTTGGCCTGCACTATTTGCTCGCGTTGAGGCGGCTCGGCAGCCGGATCGAGCCGGCCACCGTCACCCGGCACAAGGCCGGGTACCATGACCGGGAGGCGGCCGACGCCCGCATCGCCAGCGCCACCGCGCTGCGCCGCATGCTCGGCGAAGACGGGCTCGAAGCGCTGAGGCCTTACGTGCCGCACTCGACCTACGAGGTGCTCACGCAGGAGCTGGCGGCGGGCCGCGGGCCGGTCGACTGGGACCGGTTCGTGCCCGCGCTGCTCCACCAGCTCGTCACCCGCCCCGCCGCGGAGCTGGAATCCCTCGCGGAGGTGCGCGAGGGGCTCGAGCACCGCATCCTGCAGGCGCTCCCCCGGCTGCAGCCCGCCGCGGGCACGATCCGCTTTGAGGAGCTGCTGGCGGCGCTCAAGACGAAACGCTACACCCGTACCAAGCTCCAGCGGACGCTGCTGCGCATTCTGCTGAACCACCGCAAGGACCAGCTGGCCCGCCCCATACTGGCGGAAGGCCCCTCCTACTTGCGGGTGCTTGGCTTCACTTCCCGCGGACAGGCGCTCCTCAAGCGGATGAAGCGTACCGCCACCCGCCCGGTGATCGCGCAGGCTGGGCGGTTCGCCGATCCTCTGTTCGAGCTCGACGTCCGGGCGACGGCCGTCTACGCGCTCGGCTATGCGAATCCGCACCCGGACGAGCTGTTCCGGGATTACTACCAGCCGCCCGTCCGGGCCGACTGATTCAGGCGGCCGGCTTCTCCGCCTTGGACGGCAGCTTGCTCAAATAATCGAGCGCATCCTGCATCGTCTTCACCGGCACGACCTTCATGGTCGTGCCTATTTTGCGCGCTTGCTCGGCCGCCTCCGAATAGTTCGGCAGCGTCTGCCCGTTCGGGGAGGTCCAGTCCGCCGGTGCGAAAAAGATCTCCGCCTTCTCCCGGTCCGCCGCCATCACCTTGTATTTGATCCCTCCGATGACCCCGACATGTCCCTCCGGGTCGATCTCGCCGGTCCCTGCGATCCGGTATCCCTTGGTAATGTCCCCCGCTACGAGCCGGTTGTAAATTTCCAAAGAGAACATAAGGCCTGCGGAAGGGCCTCCGATATCGCCTGCGCTCACGGTCACCTTTTTGGACTCGTCATGGGGCTGGACCGACTGCACGCTTCCGAGCGTAATGCCGATGCCTACGGAAGGCCCGCCCTGAGGGGAGGCCGACGGCGCCGGTGACGCCCCCGGCGATGGCGAAGGGGAGGGAATCACGCCGAGCGTCACCTCGGCACGCTTTGTTTCTTCCTTGCGCTTGAAGGCGAGCGCGACGCGGTCGCCCGCCTGCTTGCCCTTCAGGCGCGAGGTGAGGTCTCCCGGCTGCCGCACCGTCTGGCCGTCCGCCTCGATGATCAGATCGCCGACCTGCAGCACCTGTGCGGCCGGCATGCCCTTCTGCACATGCAGCACGAGCACGCCGTCCCCCTGGATGGTGTAAGGAATGCCCGCTTTTTTGTACGCGGCCTGAATCGCATTGCTCTGGGAGGACATCATGTTGTACTCCTGCCGCTGGTTATACTCGTCCTCGTTGCTGTCCGTCCCGAGCACGGCTTTCTTGGTGCGGATCTCCTCGCCCTTCAGCTTGGCTGCGACGAGCCCCGCCGCGTTAGCGCTTTTGACCCCGACCGTCGTCAGCAGAAACTGCCCGGAGACCGGCTTCGCTTCCGTTTTGGTATGCACCATGGGGCCCAGCACCTCCGCGGACCCCGGCTTAAAGATAAAATAGGGCAGCGGAAACACAAAGAGAAGAAGAAATAGGATAAATCCCCATACGGCGGCGGGCCAAAACCGGGAATAGGCCCGGTCCCCTCGCTTGCTTGATCCTCCCCTGCGGCCGCTGCCTGCGGCCATCCACCGCCCGCCGTCATGATTTTCCAAAGGCTGATGCCTCCTTCCGAGACAAGCCCGGCTTGGTCTAATTGCATCCGGGCCGGCGTAAACATTTAGCAAACTTCTCTCCAGATTGCGTGGTGACGTGCTGTATGGCCTCTTCGCCGTCCTCCGGCAAAACGGACAGCCGGCTGTTTACGCTTCTGCTCGGCCTGCTGGCCGCGGTGCTTGTCGTCTTTCTTATTGTATATCCGGATCAGGCGTTTCAATCCTCCCTACAGGGACTCGGCATCTGGTGGGACCTCGTGTTTCCCGGCCTGCTGCCATTCCTGATCCTGTCGGAGCTCTTGATCGGCCTTGGCGTGGTCCACGGTTTGGGCGTGGTCCTCGAGCCTCTGCTGCGGCTCGTCTTTCGCCTGCCCGGCGCCGGCGGCTGGGCTCTCGCCATGGGCCTTACCGCCGGCTATCCCGCGGGGGCCAAGGTCACGTCCCAGCTGCGCAGCGAGCGGCTGCTCGGGCAGGGCGAGGCTGAGCGGCTGCTCGCCCTGTCGCATCTCGGCAATCCGATGCTGCTGATCGCCGTCGTCGGCGTCGGGTTCCTGCACAGCGCCCAAACCGGATTCCTGCTCGCCGTCGTTCATTACACGGCGGCGATGCTGACCGGCCTGGCGCTGCGACTCAGGCCCGACGGGGCGGGCGCTCCCGCGGATGCCGGGACCGGAGGCGCGCCGGGCGAAGCGGCACGGCCCGGAGAGGCCCCTTCGCCGGGCCGGTCTCCGGGCCGACGCCCGGCAAGCCTGCCGGTACGCGCCGCCCGTGCGATGCGCGCCGCCCAGCGGGACGACGGCCGCGCCTTCGGCAAGCTGCTCGGCGACGCGGTGGCGGGCTCCGTGCAGGCGCTCATGGCCGTAGGCGGCTTCATGATCGCCTTCGCGGTGCTGAACCGCGTCGTCCTGCAGCTCGCCGGCGCCTGGCTGCCCGCGAGGCTCGCCGCGCTCGCTTCGCCCGCGCTGCTCGAGCCGCACCTCGGCGCCTACGCGGCCAGCGGCGCGCCCGGCGGCCCGGCTCTGCAGGCGGCGCTCGCGGGGGCCGTGCTCGGCTGGAGCGGCCTGTCCGTCCACGCGCAGGCCTACAGCCTGGCGCGCTCGGCGGGGCTCCGCTACGGCCCCTTTCTCGCCGCCCGCGTCCTGCACGCCGCCCTGGCGTTCGGACTCACGCTCGCGCTGTGGAAGCCGCTCGGCAGCCTGTTCTTCGGCGCGGCGCCCGGCTTCCTGCCCGCCGCGGCTCCTGCCGGCTCCGTGTCCGGCACGCCGGAGCTGTGGACGCTCGCCCTCTGGCTGTATGCCGTGCTGGCGTCCCTGTTTGTCCTACTGGCGGCTGGCTTGTCTATCCTTGCCCGGCTTCGGAAGCCCCGTACCCGTTAGCTGGTGCCATATTTGGCGCGGAGCGCCGCCTCCACCTCCGGCGGCACGAGCTCGCCGACCGGCCCGTGAAACTGCGCGATCTGCTTCACGATGCTGGAGCTGAGGTACGAATACTGGCTGCTCGACATCATGAAGAACGTCTCGACATCCTCGTTCATCTTGCGGTTCAGAGCCGCCATCTGCAGCTCGTACTCGAAGTCCGAGACGGCGCGCAGCCCTTTGACGATGACGTCGGCCTGCTTCTGCACCATATAGTTGATCAGCAGGTCGTTGAAGCTGTCGACTTCCACGTTCGGCAGATGCTGCGTGACCTGCTGCAGCAGTCCCTTGCGCTCCTCCAGATCGAACAACGGCGTCTTGCTCGCGTTGACCAGAACCGCCACAATGACCTTGTCGAACACCTGGGCCGCTCTCTGGATAATGTCCAGATGCCCGTAGGTAACCGGGTCGAAGCTCCCCGGACAAACCGCAATCCCCGAATGCCGTCTTATGCTCTTCATGCGTTCTCCCTCCCTATGCTGCTCTGCTTACGGCGTCTCCGCCCCTTCCGGCTCGTCGCCGGGGGCTGGAGCATAGTCGTACAGTGTGATGGCAATCTCCCCGTATTCGGTATGCCGACGCTCTACAAACGAGCCGATGCGGGCCGCGTACCGGTGCTCCGCATCATGCTCGATCAGCACGACCGCCCCCGGGTTCGCGAGACCCAGCTCCTCGAGCTGAAGCAGGACGTCGTCCATTCCCGTCAGTTTATAAGGCGGGTCGAGGAGCACCAGATCGAACCGGATGTCCCGTTTGGCCAGCGCCTTCAAGGCGCGGAACGAGTCGTTGCGGTAGACCTCCGCCCGCTTCTCGAGTCCCGTCGCCTTCAGATTGTCGCGTATGACGTCGATGCTTTTTTTCTCCCGGTCGATGAAAACCGCGAGCTCCATGCCGCGGCTCAACGCCTCGATGCCCAGGCCGCCCGTACCCGCGAACAGGTCGAGCGCCTTGCCTCCGTCGAAATAAGGGCCGATCATGCTGAAGACGGCCTCTTTCACTTTGTCGGTCGTCGGCCTTGTGCCCATGCCGGGCACAGCCTTGAGCGGCCGGCCTCCGGCTTCTCCCGAAATGACTCTCATCTTGTGTTCACCCGTCTTATCGTTTGCTTTTCGTTGCTATCGTACCACACTTCGCAGACGCGACAAAAAAATTTTGCCAGCCGATGTATATTTCGCCTGCCCCCTGTCCATCCTTAAAGTATCGACATGAAAGTGTCGAAGACAACCGCGGAGAAGGCTTACGTTTCCCCATAAGTTCTTCGTCCGGTTTCTCCTCTCCCATGAAAGAGGGCCCCGCAAGGGGCCCTCGCTTTCTGTTGGAGACCTTTTATAGCTGTGGCGATTATGGGGCGTCATCTTTCCAAGTCCCCGAGCCCGATGAATCGTCTTGACGTTGACACTAGGCCCACACCTTCTGGACCGTCCTGCCGTATGATGCCCTGAAGTTCCATTTGACCTTAGGAGGGCACGCATGAGCAGAACGTTATCCAAGAAGAGCAAGTTAAAAAGAAGCCGGCAGCGGCACGTCCATGAATTTGAAGGAAGCACGAAGCTGGCAGAAGCCGGTCCGGACCGACACAATCACCGGTTTGCGGGCGTTACCGGACAAGCGATTCGGGTAGGGAACAGCCATGTCCACGAGATCGATCTCTCGCATACCGATTTCCTTGATCATTTCCATGACCTCAAAAAAATAAGAACCGGGCCTGCGATTCCCGTCGGCAATGGGAAGCACGTTCATTTCGTATCCGGCATGACGACCGAAAACGACGAGCACAGACACGCCTTCCAATTCGCAACGCTGATTGACCGGCCTCTCGTCTAAACTAAAAGCCGGCGTCTCAGCACAGACCCCCTCCAGAGTCTGGAGGGGGGGTCGTATCGGGGATCGCTTTTATTGGCGGTAATTCGGGAACGATTGTCCCTGCTGGAAGTCCTGGCGGCCCTGCTGCTGCTGACCAAGCACGTTCTGCGACATGCTGGTCACGATTTGGCCAAGCTGGCCGATGACCTGCGAGAGGCTCTGCATTTGCTGAACCGCCATCTGGTGGCCGTGAAGCGCGGTTTGGATGGCCTGAACCGCTCTATGCTCCTTGTGAGCGAGCTGCTCGAGCTGAACGGCGTTCTGCTGCTCCTGCTGCAGCATCTCCTGGTACATGGCGCTTGCCTGCTGGGTTTGCTGCATCAGCTGCTGGAGCGTTTGCTGACAATGCTGGATCTGCTGGTTGGCGTTAACGAAATACATGGAATTTCCCTCCACTCGCAAAATTTAACACCCGCTTAGTATGAAGCGGGCCGCCTCTTTTATTCCCGCCAGCAATTGCCACTTGAATAGAACGCATGTTCGCCATATAATGAGCATACCCTACATAAGAACATTTGTTCCACTTACCATACCGAAGGAGGAGTTCGGACGTGACGGAGGACCGGACGATTTTTCTTGTCGACATGCAGAGCTTCTACGCCAGTGTAGAGAAGGCCTCCTACCCGGAATACAAGAACCGGCCGCTGGTCGTCGCCGGCGACCCGGAGCGGCGCTCGGGCATTGTGCTGGCCGCCTGTCCACTCGCGAAGCAGCACGGCGTCTCGACCGCCCAGCGGCTGGGCGACGCTCTGAACCGCTGCCCCGGGCTCGTCGTCGTGCGGCCGCATATGCAGCGGTACATCGACGTGTCCATTCAGATCACGGAAATTCTGGAGCGCTACAGCGACCAGGTCGAGCCCTATTCGATCGACGAGCAGTTCGTCGACGTCACCGGGAGCCTGGGCTTGTTCGGCGAGCCGCTTGCCTTGGCCAAGGCGATGCAGCGCTCGATCAATCTGGAGACGGGCGTCTATGCGCGGGTGGGCATTGGTCCGAACAAGGTGCTGGCCAAGATGGCCTGCGACAACCTGGCCAAGAAAAACAAGGAGGGCATCTTCCACGTGACCCGGGAGACGATGCCGGAGGCGCTCTGGCCGCTGCCGGTCGGCTCCATGTTCGGAGCGGGCCGGCGGATGACCGCCCACTTCCAGCGCATGGGGATTCATACGATCGGCGAACTCGCGCGCTTCCCCCTCGCCCGGCTGCAGCAGTTGTGGGGCGTCAACGGCCACGTGCTGTGGATGACGGCCAACGGCATCGATCACTCGCCCGTTTCGCCGGGCACGCACGGGACGCAGAAGGCCATCGGCCATAACATGACGCTGCCCCGGGATTACCGGACGATGGAGGAAATTCGCGTCGTGCTGCTCGAGCTGAGCGAGGAGGTCGGCCGCCGGGCGCGCTACAAGGGGCTGATGGGCACGACGGTGTCGGCCGGCTGCCGGGGAGCGGACTTCGACCGCCCGAGCGGCTTCTCGCGGCAGATGAAGCTGGAGGATCCGACCCATTCCGCCAAGGATATTTACCGGGCGGCGTGCCGGCTGTTCGACGTCCATTGGGACGGCCAGCCGGTCCGCAGCCTCGGCGTCAACCTGGATCAGCTCCGGCCGGATCACCAATACCAGCTGGATCTGTTTCGCAACCGAGACAAGGAACGGCGGCTCGATGCTGCCATCGATGGGATCAAGGAGAGGTACGGGGCGGCCGCAATCGTCAAGGCGGCTTCGCTGAGCGAAGCTGGGCAGGCGTTCTACCGGGCTACCCGGATTGGAGGGCATGCCAAATGAGCGAGCTGAAGCGAGGCAACCTGCTGTGGGAATCGTCCCGGATGATGCTGCCGGAGCATAAGGAGCAGATTCTGAAGCACCGCAAGGAGCTGGGGCGCCGGGAAGCTCCCGAGCTCGACGAGCAGCGGCTGGAGCTGCTTGCCCGCAAACTGTCGAGCGCTGCGGCCTGGCATTCCCCCGTATGCGTCACGCTGTACGATCCGTATGAGCCCGTCCGGCTGACCGGAACCGTCGAGCATATCGACGCGCAGGCTCTCCGGGTCAAGCTTCGCCACCAGGACGAAGACGAGTTCACGTGGCTGCCGTTCAAGGATATTCTCGACATCGAGGAGGCGGCGTCCGACCCGGACGAATGAGCCCGCGCCGGTTTGCTGGGGTAGGATGGGCGCATGATTGGGACGGCATCAGTATACGGCCCATCGCCCTTGCCCATCGCGCCCGCCCCTTTCGTCGGGCCCACTGGCCCTGCTCGCTGGAACCTCCGGCGGCCTACCTGCCAGCCTACTCACCATCGTCGTCCTGCTCGTATGGCCCTGCTCGCCGGCCCTTCCCGTTGGCCTACCCGTCGGCCTACCTGTCAGCCTACTCGCCATCGTTGTCCTGCTCGTATGGCCCTGCTCGCCGGAACCCCCGGCAGCACACCCTTCGGCTCCCTTGTTGCCCATTCTCACCGGCCCTCTCGTTGGCCCATCCTCCCCTCCCCCGTCGGCTCACAAAGAAAGGACCGGCTGCTTTCGCAGCCGGTCCTTTCTTTCTGGATCCGAGAAGAGCAATCGTCCCGCCGTTACCGAAACATCCCCCACAGCTTCAATAGATGAAACGTGTTGGACGGGTCGATCTTCTGGGCGAGGACGAACTGCACGATATTGGAGGACTGCGACGGAGAAAGCGGTTCGTTCAGCGCTTTGGCCACCTTCGCCAAAAGCGTGCTCACCTTTGCCTTATCCTGCAAGTCGTACTTGGTGACACCGTCCAAAATCCTCTTGACCTTGTCCTTGGCGATCGGATTCTTCAGCTTGACCTTGATCCGCTCCACCAATTCCCTCGGTATCCCAAACTGCTGGTAGCTCATGTTCCACCTCCGCTCCCGCGATCTCTCCTAGTCTATGACCGGGAGCGGAGAATCTTGCCAGTCCTCATCGCCTAATCGAACGGGGCGCCCTGGAATACCTGCTCCTTCTGCAAGTAATCCCGAAGCGGGAGCCATTCAGCCGCCGTCCAGAAGTCCGGACGGCTCACCAGCTCCGCCGCATCCTCGCGCGCCTGCTCCAGCAGCTCAAAATCGCTGACCATGTCGGCCACCTTGAACTCGGGAACCCCGCTCTGCCGGGTGCCGAAAAACTCGCCCGGACCGCGCAGCTCCAGATCCCGCCGTGCAATCTCAAAGCCGTCGTTCGTTTCGGTCATGACACGCATCCGTTCCTTGCTGATCTCATTTTTCGGATCGGCGATGAGCACGCAGTACGATTGATGCTCGCCCCGCCCGACACGGCCCCGCAGCTGGTGAAGCTGGGACAGGCCGAAGCGGACCGCGTCATAGATGATCATGAGCGAGGCGTTCGGCACATCCACGCCTACCTCGATGACGGTCGTGGAGACAAGCACCTGCAGCTGGTTTTCGCTGAACGCCCGCATAAGCTCTTCCTTCTCCGCATTCGGAAGCCGGCCGTGCAGCAGGCCGACCTTGAGATCGGGGAAGTGATGGGTCAGCTGCGCATGGACGTCGATCGCATTCTGGACATCTAGCTTGTCGGACTCCTCGATCAGCGGACAGATGACATAAGCCTGCCGGCCTGCCGCCACCTCACGGCGGATGAAGCCAAGCACCCTCTCCAGCATGGTGTGGGGAACGCAGTACGTCTTGATCGGCTTGCGTCCCTTGGGCAGCTCGTCCAGCGTCGAGACATCCATATCCCCGAACGCCGTGATGGCAAGCGTACGCGGAATCGGAGTGGCGGTCATCATGAGCACGTCCGGATGCAGTCCCTTGCGGCGGAGAATCGCCCGCTGGTTGACCCCGAACCGGTGCTGCTCGTCCGTAATGACGAGGCCGAGACTGCGGAAAAACACGTCTTCCTGGATGAGCGCATGGGTGCCGACAACGACGTCGATCAGCCCCATCTGCAGCGCATCAAGAATTTCCCGGCGCTTGCGGTCCGTCAGGCTGCCGGTAAGCAGTGCCACCTGAATGCCGTAAGGGGCGAACAGCTTCTCGAGCGAACGCTTGTGCTGCTCGGCTAAAATCTCGGTCGGCACCATGAGCGCCCCCTGGTAGCCCGCCTTGACGACGGCGAACAGACAGACCGCTGCAACGACCGTTTTGCCGGCGCCGACATCACCCTGCAAAAGCCGGTTCATCGCATGGGGCTGTTTGAGATCCTCGAGCAGCTCGGCGATGACCTTTTTCTGCGCGCCGGTCAGTGTGAACGGCAGCGAACGGACGAACGCCCGGACGGCCGGATGGTCGACCGGAAGGGCTACGCCGTCCGATTTGCTGCGGCTCAATGCCCGATACGCCTGCATCTTCAGCTGGAAGAGGAACAGCTCCTCGTAAGCGATCCGCTTGCGGGCACGCTTGCCCTCGGCGGCATCCGTCGGCTGGTGCAGAATCCGGATGGCTTCGCCCCGCGGCATCAGGCCGTGCTTCGCCAGCAGGCCGGGCGGGAGCGTCTCGGGGAGCGACGGGCCATACGTCTCCAGTGCCTGGGCGATCGTCTTGCGCAGCCAGCTTTGCGTGATCGGCCCCGCAATTGAATAAACAGGCTGCAGCGTGTCGGTCCGGGCTGCTCCTTCCCTGCCGGGAAATTCGCATTCCGCCACCGTGATCTGCAGCCTTCGTCCGTCCCACTTCCCAGTGAGTACGATCGTCTCCCCGGGAACTAGGCGTTCCTTCAAATAACCTTGATTAAACCAGACCGCCGTCACGACGAACCGGTCCACGACCACCTTGCAGGACAGCCGGGATTTCTTCCGGCCGTACATCTGCAGGGCGGGCATGCCGTAAACTGTCCCCTCTACGGTGACCCGTTCTCCGTCCTTGACCTGCGATAAGTCCTTCAAGCTGTAGTCTTCGTAACGGAACGGATAATACTCCAGCAGGTCCTCGGCCGTCTCAATGCCGAGCAGAAGAAGGTCTTCGGCTTTCTTCGGACCGACGCCCTTCACCTGCCGGACTGGAATTTGTCTAACTTCCATGGCGTTACTCCACGAGTGCGAACACGGCGACTGTGCCGGGACCGGCATGCGTGCCGATGACCGGACCGATCGACGTGTACCCCAGACTGCTGACCTGGAAGTGCTGCCGGATTGAGGCGCTGAGCTCCTCGGCGGCAGGCATCGCATTGGCATGGGCGACGACCACGCGAAGCGTGCGGTCGTCTCCGACCTGCTTCTTCATCAGCTCCATGATGCGGGCCATCGCTTTCTTCGTGCCGCGGGCTTTGTCTATCGAATAGATGCTGCCCTCCTGGTCAATCGAAAGAATGGGCTTGATATTCAGCAGCGAGCCGAGAAGCGCGGAAGCTTTGCCGATCCGTCCGCCCTTCTGCAAATATTCCAGCGTATCCACGAGGAAGTAGAGGACCATATTGTCTCTCGCCTTCTCTACCATCGCCACAATCTCGTCCTTGGATTTGCCGTCGCGGGCCGCTTCAGCCGCAAGCACGACCAGCTGGCCGAAGCCGTAACAGGCCGAACGGGAATCGATCGTCGTAATGTCCGCGTCCTGCTCGAGCAGAGAGCGGGCCAATACCGCAGACTGGTACGTGCCGCTCATGGCGGAGGACAAGTGAATGGAGAGAATCGAGGCCTCCGGGTCCTCGGATAGAATGCGCTTATATAACTCAACGAAATCGACCGGCGAAGGCTGCGACGTGGTGGGCGGAGCCGACGATTGGGCCAGCCGTTCATAAAATTGCTCGGGTTCGATATTGACGGAATCCAGGAAGGTCTCGGTCCCCAGATGCACCTTAAGGGGCACAACCTCGATGCCGAGTTCCTGCCGGAGCTCTGCCGGAATATCCGATGTGCTGTCGGTAACGATGCGGACCCTGCTCACTAAATCACCTCATCTACAATATGGGAAGATGGCGAAAGCCGGGCATCATTCGACTGCAAACAAGTAGACGTACAGAGGCTGTCCGCCGTCATGAGTCTCGATTTCCGTCTCGGGATACGATTCGCCGATATACGCCTGCAGCTCTTCGGTACGGGCAGTCTCGGCATCCTCTCCGGACAGAATGGTGACGATGTCTCCTCCGTCCGCGAGCATCGCGTCCAGCAGCTGCTTGGACGTCTCCAGCAGATCCGGACGGGCGGCTACGATCCGGCCGTCGAAAATGCCCAGGTAATCGCCTTCTTTGATGGCGATGCCGTCGATCTCCGTATCCCGGACCGCAAAGGTCACCTGTCCCGATTTGATCTGCTGCAGAACGGCCGCCATCGCTTCCTCGTTGTCTTCCGGTGAAGCGGTCTCCTGGAACGCCAGCAGCGAAGCCATGCCCTGCGGGATCGTCTTGGACGGAATGACGATGACCGTCTTGTCCTCGACCAGCTCCTTCGCCTGGCGCGCCGCCATGACGATATTGGAGTTGTTCGGGAACACGAACACGGTCTGCGCCGGCACACGCCCGATCGCCTGGACAATATCCTCCGTGCTCGGATTCATCGTCTGGCCGCCGGCGATAATCTCCTGGACGCCGAGGCTCGAGAAGATCTCCCGAATGCCCTCGCCTGCGGATACCGCCACAAAGCCGTAAGGCTGCAGGGGCTTCGGCTGCTCGGACTCTTCCTCCTCCGTCTCGCTGACCGGCGCAAACCGCGGGTCATACTCGTTCGTCTGCAGAATATGGCTGTGCTGCTCGCGCATATTCTCAATCTTGATGCGCGTCAGCTCGCCGAACTTCATCGCGTAGTTCATGACGTCGCCCGGATGCTCGGCATGGATATGAATCTTGACGAGCTCGTCGTCGGCGACGACGAGGAGCGAATCTCCGAGCTTCTCCAGCTCCGTACGGAATCGGATCGCATCGAACGGAGCTCCAGCGGGCTTGCCGCTCTCCGAGCCCAGCTTGACCATGAATTCCGTGCAATAGCCGTGCTCGATATCCTCCGTCGCCAGCATGGACTGCGCGGTCGCATGGTCGTGTCCGGGCATGTCCGAAGAGGCCTGGACCGAGGCCGGCACATAGTCGGCGGCCGGAGCCTGTCCGGTCAGAGCGGCTACGAATCCTTCATATATAAAGATAAGTCCTTGGCCGCCGGCATCGACGACGCCGACCTGCTTGAGCACCGGCAGCATGTCCGGCGTCCGGGCAAGCGTCTCCTTGCCCGCCTTGAGAACCTCCTGCATGAGATCCACAATATCGGTCGCTCTGCGCGCATAGGAGGTCGCATGCTTGGCCGCTTCCCGCGCGACCGTGAGCACGGTTCCCTCGACGGGCTTCACGACCGCCTGATAAGCGGTGTCGACGCCTTTTTGCAGCGCGGCCGCGAACTGCTGAGGATTCACTTCCTCAAGCTCTTGGACCGACTTGGCAAAGCCGCGGAACAGCTGGGAAAGAATGACGCCGGAGTTGCCCCTGGCCCCCATCAGCAATCCTTTGGACAAGGCTTCTGCAGCCTTGCCGATATGGGCGCTCTGCCTGCGGGTCAACTCTTCTGCACCGGACGTCATGGTCAAATTCATATTGGTCCCGGTATCACCGTCCGGAACGGGGAATACATTCAATGCGTTGACGTTATTCACGTTCTTCTGCAAGCGAGAGGCACCCGACAACACCATGTGAATGAAATCTGTACCGTTTAGGGAAATGAAGCGCTTACTCAATCAGATTCTCCTTCCTGGCTAACGGGTTACACGAACGCCCTGGACTAAGATGTTAATATGGGCGACTTGAAGCCCAACGATCTCCTGCAGAACATACTTGACCCGGTTCTGCACGATGTGAGCAACCTCCGAGATCTTGGTGCCGTAGCTGACGATGATGTATAAATCGATGTGAACCCCGTCGGGCTCCCGCCGGATTTCGACGCCGCGGCTCAAGTTCTCGCGGCCGAGCAGCTCCGCAATTCCGTCCTTCAATTGCTTGCGCGAAGCCATACCGACGAGTCCATAGCATTCGAGTGCTGCCGAGCCGGCGATGACTGCGATGACTTCATCGCCTACATGAATGCTACCGTATTCGTTAGCCATTTGAATGGGCATGCAGATCAACACCTTTTTCATTCGTTTGATTAGGGATTAAGTCTCATTGTACTATAATAAAAAAAAGAAAGAAATGCAAGATCGCGGTTTTTCTGGCGTTGACTGTCCGAACTGGGCTATGCTAATATAATATGGTATGTATTAAGCTCGATTTTGGACTTAAGGTTACTCCGAAAGCCGCAAGAGGAGGTGTAGTCATGTCTCGCAAATGCTTCATTACCGGTAAAGCACCGAAATCCGGAAACAACGTATCCCACGCCAACAACAAGAGCAAGCGCTCCTGGGGAGTCAACGTACAAAAAGTCCGCATCCTCGTGGACGGCAAGCCGAAGCGCGTGTATGTTAGCACTCGCGCCCTGAAATCCGGCAAAGTGACCCGCGTGTAATTTACCCGCGGCGCATAGACAAAAAGCACCCTTTCCAGGTGCTTTTTTTTATTGCCCGGGCAAGGGCTAGCCGGCGGACGGGTGCGGAGCCGAACGGCCGTCCGCTCCCTTCGCCGTTCGGCTCCCGTCCCGGACCGACGCCGATTGGGACGTAGCCGGCCCCGGGCCGCTTCTCCCCGTCAGGCCGCGCCGCCAGGCAGCTTCAGTTTTTGCTGAAAGTGTTCAGGACCGCTTTGACAAACCCGCCCAAGAATTTAGGAAGTTTGATGGTATAGAATTTCATTTTGAACCCCTCCCGTGTGAATACTTGCGTGCCTGGGGAAGACTCGCTTACCCGCCTCATTACTATTACTTTATTCCGGGTTTGCTCAAAATGTGCCTGCCTTCCTCTCATTTCCGGCGGATCGCCCGCGGCGGCGGCGCCAGCCCGCATGCTCTTGTCACCAAGTGTATGCCGGCAGCGGCCGATGTATGCCCGGCAGTGGACCGCGAGACGGTCCCGATCGCCTCTCCTCTTCTTTAACAGCAAGCGCAGCGTCCATAAAAAAAAGGCCGGCCGGCAGGTTGCCGGCTGGGCCTTCGGGCAAGCGGATCAAACGGCTTGCAAGTTCCGCCTCGTCGTCTCGTGCTCTATTCCACGCCCTCCAGGAAGGCCGGATCGACAGGCCAGCCGTTGGCATGGGCGAGCAGAACATAGACAGGCGGAAGCAGGAACGAAAAGACAAGTGTCAAGACGACGAAGCCGATGCGGATGCCTTTCGTTTCAAACCGCTGAAAGAAATAAAAACCGATAACCAGTGCCCCGAGCGAGAACAAATGACGGGTGATCGAGCCCGGCAGCATGACGAAGACCGTCATCAGGGCCCCGGCCACGAGGCTGCAGAGAAGCAGCCAGCCTGCTTTACGCATCCCGCGCCTCTCCCCTCATCCGGATTTGCCGGATCGCCTCGGCCCGATCGGCGGCCCCGAAGACCGCGCTGCCGGCCACCAGCACCTCCGCCCCCGCCTCCACGACCTCGCGGGCATTCCCGGCCTGGATGCCGCCGTCGACCTCGATGAGAACGTCGGGGCGGCCCGCCTCGTCCAGCATGGCCCGTATTTCCCTGATCTTGGGCAGCATGGTGGCGAGGAAGGACTGGCCGCCAAAGCCGGGGTTGACCGTCATGACGAGGACGTAGTCGACCGCATCGAGCACGTGCCGGATGGCGACCGCCGGCGTGGCGGGATTAAGCACGACGCCGGCTTTGGCGCCGTTCTCGCGGATCTGGTGAAGCGTCCGATGAAGGTGCGGGCACGTCTCGGCGTGCACCGAGATCCAGTCCGCCCCGGCTTCGGCGAAGGCCGGAATGTAGGCCTCCGGCTTCTCAATCATCAGATGAACGTCGAGCGGCAGCCGCGTATGCGGCCGGATCGCTTTGACGATCGGCGGACCCAGCGTCAGGTTAGGGACGAAATGACCGTCCATCACATCCACATGAATCCAATCGGCTCCGGCCTGCTCCACTTCCCGGATGTCTTCCCCGAGCTTCGCAAAATCGGCCGAAAGAATCGAAGGCGCGATGCGCACGTTCCCCATGTCAATACCTCCGTTTTCTCTCTCGGATTTCGGTTAAAAACTGCAGATAATGCTCGTAGCGGGACTCCGCGATGCCGCCTTCTTCAACGGCTCGGCGGACCGCACAGCCCGGCTCCCGGTCATGCAGGCAGCCGCGGAACCGGCAGCCCTCGGACTCCTTCCGAATATCACGGAAACAGCCTCCCAGCTCATCCGCTTCGATCGAGGCAAAGTCGAGCTGGCTGAAGCCCGGTGTATCCGCGACCCAGCCGGAAGGCTCAAGCGGCATCAGCTCCACGTGCCGGGTCGTATGCTTGCCCCGGCCCAGCTTCTGGCTGATCGCGTTCGTCTCCAGTCCAAGCTCCGGCATCAAGGCATTGAGCAGCGACGACTTGCCGACGCCCGACTGCCCGGAGAACACGCTGATCCGGCCCTCCAGAAGCCGGCGGATCTCCTCCAGCCCGACGCCTTCCTTGGCGCTTGTCAGCACGATCGGGTACCCCATCCCGTCGCCGTAGACCGCGCGGATAGTCTCCACGATCCCTTGTTCGGCCGCCGACTCCGGTTGTTCGGAGACCGGCTGCCGGTCTCCAGGACGGGCGAGATCCTGCTTCGTCAGGCAGAGCACCGTATCCAGCCCCGCACATTCGATATGGACAAGGAATTTGTCCAGCAGATTGAGGCTGAGCGCGGGCTCAGCGACCGCGAACACAAGCACCGCCAGCTCCGCGTTGGCCACTTGCGGCCGGATGAGCTCGGAGGAACGGGACTTTACTTCGGTTACCGTCCCTTCTCCGTTGTCCGTCCATTCGAACTCCACCCGGTCTCCGACGAGCGGAGTGACATTCTTCTTCTTGAAGACTCCTCTCGCCCGGCACTGCACCATGGCGGTTTTATCCGAGGCTCCTTCCGGCAGCACGTAATAATAGCCGCTCAACGCTTTGACGATGATTCCATTCGGCATGCCGTTACTGTCCTCCTGTTCCCGGGGGGCGGCTCGGAGCTACGCCCTGCGGTTTGCCCGAATTGGCGGGCGGCTGGGTCCCGCCCGGCGACGGCGTCGGTGTCGGCGACGGGTTGCCGGAGGCGGGCTTGTCTTTTTGCTTCAGGTAATCGTCGTACGTGACGGTTCTTGTGTCCGCCAGAATGCCGTCCCGGAAAATCTGGATCACGGCGTTTTTCTCCTTGGTGACGACCACCGGCAGGTTCATCGTTTCCGGCTTGGAGACGGTGAAGGAGCGAAGCTCATAGTTGTCGTACTGGGCGTCGGTGACGTTGATCTTGTAAGAGGAAGTGCCTCCCTCCTTGGCCGGCTTGAGGTCTGTCAGCGAGACGACCATCTGTCCGGCGTCCGGCGGCGGTCCCGCGCTGACGTAGAGCACGATGTTGCTCGCTCCCGCGTCGACTTCCTGCCCCTTCTTGTACGGCCATTGATCGAAGATGACGCCCTTCGGCTGGGCAAAGGTCGGCTTCTCGATGAGTCCGTCCTTTCCGGGCGCCCGCTTCAGATTTGCATCCGCGAGCAATGCTTCCGCCTTCTCTACCGTCTCGCCGATCAGACCGGGCATCTTCGTTTTTTCTTTGCCCTTGCTCACCGTAAATTTCAACTGGATGGTCGTCGGATCGTACTGCTCGTTCGGTTTGGGCGACTGGTCGACAATGGTGCCCGGCTCCCCGTCGCCGAATTTCTCTTCGACGAGCACCCGGGATTTGTCGACGCCGAGCGCATAGATGTCGGCATTGACGTCGAGCCACTTCTTGCCCACGTAATTCTCCATCGTCTGCTGTTCGACTCCGCCGCTGACGAACAGCTTGATCGTCGATCCTTCCTTCACCGTCTTGACCTCGGCGGGAGGCGACTGCTCGTAGACGACATCCTTCGGCACGTCCTTGTTCGGCTTGACGATGACCTCCGACTTGAGATGGGCCGCCTCCAGTTCCTTTTGCGCGTCTTCAACGGTCTTGTTGACCGTATTGGGCAGCGTCACGTCCTTGATGATAAGATTGCCCTTTACATACTCGATGCCGCCCCATAAGCCCGCTGCCAGAACGAGGAACACAAGCAGCCAGACGGTCGGCTTCACCCACTTGGAGCTTTTCTTCTCCGGAGGCGTCGCGACCGGCTGCTCCTCGAGCACGAGCCCCCGGTCCGGCCGGATCGCCGGCACGATGCGGGTTTTCTCCGCATCGTCCAAATCCTCCAGATCGATCAGCTTGGGCTCGTTCAGCCGCTCCGGCAAGAGGCATGTGTCCAGATCGATGAGCATCTCGTGTGCCGACTGGTAGCGCGTCTCCGGATTTTTGCGCATCGCCTTGAGGATGATGTTCTCCACGCTCTGCGGGATAAGCGGATTGACCTTGCGCGGCTCCTCCACGTTCTCCTGCAGATGCTTCAGTGCTACGCTGATCGGACTGTCGCCGAGGAACGGCAGCCGTCCGGTCAGCATCTGATACAGCACGATGCCGAGCGAATACAGGTCCGACTTGGCTCCTGCAGCGATGCCCTTCGCATGCTCCGGCGAGAAGTAGTGCACGGAGCCGACGACAGAACCCGTCTGCGTAATGCTGGATTCGGTGCCCGCCCGGGCGATGCCAAAGTCCGTCACCTTCACCCGGCCGTTGCGGCCGATCAGAATGTTGTGCGGCTTGATGTCCCGGTGAATGATCTCGTTGGCGTGCGCATGCTCGAGTGCATCGCAGATCTGGGCGGCGATATGCACCGCTTCTTCCACCTGCAGCGGCGCCTTCTGCTTGATGAGGTCGTTCAGCGTCATGCCTTCGACGTATTCCATGACGATATAATGGTCGTCTTCCTGCTGGCCTACATCGTAAATGCTGACCACGTTCGGATGAGACAGCGAAGCGGCCGACTGGGCTTCCCGTTCGAACCGGTGTATAAATTCGTCATCGTGTACATACTGCTGGCGCAGCACCTTAACGGCGACATTGCGGTTCAGCAGCAGGTCGTGGGCTTTGTAGACGATCGCCATGCCGCCGCCCCCGACGCGTTCCAATAGTTCGTAGCGTCCCCCGAGTACCTGACCTATCACGCCATCACCTCATTCCTTCCGGAAGCCCGGGCTCGTTAATGAGCAGGACAACGGTGATATTGTCCTCCCCGCCCGCCTCCAGCGCGGCCTGGACGAGACGGTCCGCCTTGCGGTCGAACTCGTCCTCTCCGCGTAGAATGGCATTCAACTGCTCGCTGCCGACCGAGCCGCTTAGCCCGTCGGAGCACAAGAGCAGCATGTCGCCCCGGCTCCAGGACCGATGAAACAGGTCGATCTCGACTTGATCATCCGTGCCGAGCGCGCGCATGAGAATGTTTTTGCGTGGATGGTGCTTCGCTTCTTCCTCCGTGATCTGGCCCGTGCGGAACAGCACGTTAACAAGCGAATGATCTTCGGTAACCTGGCGAAAGCCTTCGCTGTCGGCCAGGTAAGCGCGGCTGTCGCCGATGTTCGCGATCACGAGCCGGTCCGCTGAGGCGATAGCAGCGACGACCGTCGTTCCCATTCCGTTATACTGCTCCTTGCCCTGGGCGAACGCGTAGACCGCCTGGTTCGCCTTCTGAATGGCGAGGCGGAGCGCCTCGCCGCATTCCTGCTCCGTCATCGAAGCGGTCAGCGTGCTACGCAGCTCCTGCTGGATAGCCTCAATGGCCATTTGGCTCGCGAGATCCCCCGCCTGATGGCCGCCCATGCCGTCTGCCACAATCCCGACGACAAAGCCCGCACAATCGGGCAGAACGGCGGTTCGGTCTTCGTTCACCGACCGGATCCGGCCGACGTCGCTTCGACTAGCAATCCTCATCCTCTACCTCACCTCTTACCAGTTTCCATGTGCTTGGCCCGCAGCTGACCGCAGGCGGCCGCTATGTCGCTTCCCTGTTCCCTCCGGATCGTGGTCGTGATTTTGTGCTTCTCCAAAATCCGTTGGAATTGGAAGATATCGTCCCGCGTACTCCGCACAAAATCGCGCTCCAGGACGAAGTTGACCGGAATGAGGTTGACATGGGTAAGCGGGATTTGCTGAAGCACCTGCCCAAGTTCCTCGGCATGCTCGGCCTGATCGTTCACTCCGCCCATGAGGGCGTATTCGAACGAAATCCGGCGCCCGGTTTTCTCGACGTAGTACTTGCACGCCTCGATCAGATCGGCGAACGGGAACCGCCGGTTCACCGGCATCAGCTTCGACCGCAGCTTGTCGTTCGGCGCATGGATCGAAATCGCCAGATTAATCTGAGTATCTTCATCGGCGAACCGGTAAATGTTCGGCACGATGCCGCTCGTCGAGACGGTGATGTGGCGCTGCCCGATATTGAGGCCTTTCTCGTGGATCATCACCCGCAGGAATTTCATGACGGCATCGTAGTTCTCGAACGGCTCGCCGATGCCCATGATGACGATGCTGCTCACCCGCTCGTTCGTGGCATCGAGAAGCTTTTGCGCTTTGACCACCTGAGCGATAATCTCGCCCGGCTGGAGGTTGCGCTTCAGTCCGCCGAGCGTCGAAGCGCAGAACGTGCAGCCGACCCGGCAGCCGACCTGCGTAGTGACGCAGATGCTGTTGCCGTAGTTGTGCTTCATGACGACCGTCTCGATCGCATGCTTGTCGTGCAGCTCGAACAGGAACTTGACCGTCCCGTCCTTCGAGCTTTGCCGGGCGATCTCGTCAAGCGTCACGAACAGGAACTGCTCCTTCAGCTTGTCGCGCAGCGGCTTGGGCAGGTTGCTCATCTCGTCGAAGTCGGTTACCCGCTTCACATACAGCCAGTCAAAGACTTGTCCTGCACGGAATGCGGGCTCCCCGTTCTCCTTCATCCATTCCTGCCATTCTTCAAATGTATGATCATACACAAACGGTTTGCTGTTTGTCGGTTCTGTCGCTTTCATGGTTTCATCCTTACTTTAATGGAAATGTCTTGCCGATCTTGTCTATTTTATCACAAGGATCCGGAAAGGAGAAACGGGAATCCTCACCGCTCTCCGTCCCGGCGCCGAGCTGCCGGAAGCCGCTGGGGACAAGGCACTCAGCCCGCCGCCAGCACAGCTGTCTTGCGGCCCGGAACGCCCGCCCTCGCCCGCAGGGAAATACGGTTTCCGTGCTGGTCCGGATAGGCCGGATAGTCCAGCTGGTTCGACGCCCGGGGGGAGACTCCCCCGTCCAACCGCCTTATCTAAAAAAAGCCCGGCCAGCGGAGGCCGGAGCGCGGCATCAGCCGTTCTCCTGCTTCCGCAGCCGGGCGATAAAGAACCCGTCCGAGTGAAATTGTTGGGGCAGCAGCTGGACCATGCCGCTGTCCGCCCCCGGCAGCTTGTCCGGTCCGAATACGTCCGCGGGAAGCGGCTCGAGCCGAAAGTCCGGATGGGCCTCGAGAAACTGCTTCACCATGCCGGCATTCTCCTCGCGCGCCGTCGTACATGTGCTGTAGACGAGCACGCCGCCCGGCTTGAGCAGGCCGTGCACCGCCTCGAGCAGCTCCTGCTGCACCTTCGCGACGGAAGCGATCTCGCTTTCCTCCTTCGCCCACTTGAGATCGGGCTTGCGGCGAATGACACCCAGCCCGCTGCACGGCGCGTCCAGCAGAATGCGGTCGAACGAGGCGGGCGGGTACTTGGCCGCCAGCTCCCGTGCATCCGTTACCTGCGTATCGATGCTCGTCAGGCCGAGCCGCTCCGCCTGCCGGCGGATCAACGCTTCCTTATGCTCGTGGACATCGCAGGCGACGATCCGGCCGCGGTCCTGCATCTTCTCCGCCAGATGCGTCGTCTTGCCGCCCGGTGCGGCGCAGCAGTCGAGCACGGTCATACCCGGCTCCGGCGCAAGCGCCTCGGCGACAAGCATCGAGCTCTCGTCTTGGACGGACAGCGCTCCGCGCTCGTACCAGGGCGAGTCCGCCATGTTGCCGGCACCGGCTACCCGAACGCCCGCCGGCGCGAGGGGAGAGGGCTCCGCCTCGTAGCCCGCTTCGCGAAGCTCGAGCACGAGCTCTCCGGCGGACTGCCGGAGAGCGTTCGCCCGCACGCTGACGGGAGGCGCTTCGTTATTGGCGGCACACAGCTTCTCCGCCTCCTCCGCGCCGTATTCGCGAATCCAGCGGGCGACCATCCATTCCGGATGGGAATGCTCGAGCGCGATCCGCTTCACGTCGGGCAGATCGGCCGGGAGCACAAGCGTCTCTCGCTGGCGCAGCACGTTGCGGAGGACGCCGTTCACCATGCCCGCAATGCCGGCGTGGCCGTGCTTCTTGGCCAGGTTGACCGCTTCGTTCACCGCCGCATGCGCAGGCACCCGGTCGAGATAATAAAGCTGGTAGAAGCTGAGCCGAAGCAGGCTCCGCACCCAAGGGTCCAGCTTGTGCAGTCCTTTGGGTACGAAGCGGGCCAGAAAGTAATCGATCGTGTTCCGGCGCTGGATCGTGCCGTACACGAGCTCCGTCGCAAATCCCGCTTCCCGGCGGTCGAGCTGGCTCTGACGCAGCAGCTGGTTCAGCAGGATGTTGCTGTACGCTCCCTCCTGCTCGACGCGCGTCAGCAGCTCCATCGCCAGCTCGCGGGCGCTGGCCGGCACCGCCGGCTTGCGGCCTGGCGGGCGGCTGCCGGGACGCCGGCCCTTGCCCGTCATCGGCGGCCGTCCGTTCCGGCGTCCGCCCGCTCGCCGAGCACGGTGCCCGCCGGCACGCTTGTCCCGCGCAGCAGCTGGGCGGCGCTCATCGCCTTCTTGCCCGCCGGCTGAAGCTCGGTCACGCGGAGAGCGCCGTCGCCCGTAGCGACCTCGATGTAGTCGTCGCCCGTGCCAATGACTGTACCCGGAACGGCTCCCTGCGGGACGGAAGCCGGCTTCGGCTTCCGGGCGGCCCAGATTTTGAGCACATCGCCGTTCCACGTCGTGAAGGCGCCAGGATGCGGATTGAGCCCGCGAATCTGGTTGAACAGCTCCATAGCGGGGCGCTCCCACCGGATCCACTCGTCCTCGCGCTTGATATTCGGCGCGAGTGTCGCTTCTTCGTGCGCCTGCGGCACTGCCGTCAGCTTCCCGACCAGCAGGTCGGGAAGCGTGCGGCGCAGCAGGTCGGCGCCCGCCTCGCTCAGCTTGTCGAACAGCGTGCCTCCGGTGTCCTCGTCGGTAATCGGCACCTCAACCTTGGCGAGCATATCGCCGGTATCGAGCCCCTCCGCCATGTACATGATGGTGACGCCGGTGACCGCCTCTCCGTTCAGAATGGCATGCTGAATCGGAGCGCCGCCGCGATACTTGGGCAGCAGTGAGGCGTGCACGTTGATACAGCCGTGCTTCGGCAGCTCGAGAATCGCCTTCGGCACGATCTGCCCGTAGGCCGCTGTGACGATCAGATCGGGCTGAAGCCCGGCTATCGCTTCCACCGCCTCGGAACGGCGGATGCGCTCGGGCTGCAGCACCGGCAGGCCGTGCCGGAGCGCCGCTTCCTTCACGGGCGGCGGGGTCAGCACCTTTTTACGGCCTTTGGGACGGTCAGGCTGGGAAACGACTGCGGTTACCGGGTACCCCTCCTGCAGCAGCATCTCGAGAACGGGGACGGCGAAGTCCGGCGTCCCCATGAATACGATGTTCACAGGATCACTCCTCCGGCTCGGCTTCGTTCGGATAGACCTTGGAGGCCAGATCCGTGAAGAGGACGCCGTTCAGATGATCCACCTCGTGCTGGATGCAGCGCGCCAACAGTTCCTCTCCGGTTATCGTGATTTCTTCGCCATTCCGGTTGAGTCCCTTGACGGTCACTTTGTTGGCGCGCCGTACGTCGCCGCTTAGGCCCGGGATGCTGAGGCAGCCTTCGGGTCCGAGCTGCTCGCCTTCCTTGCTGACGATCTCCGGGTTAATCAGCTCGATGAGTCCGTTGTCGTCGCCTACGTCCATGACGATCACCCGCTTCAGAATGCCGACCTGCGGAGCGGCGAGTCCGACGCCCTGTGCGTCGTACATCGTCTGCGCCATGTCGTCAAGCAGCTTGTGGATGTTCGGCGTAATTTTGGGTACGGGCTTGCAGACCTGGCGGAGAACCGGATCGGGGTCTTTCACAATGATGCGCAATGCCATAAGTAAGCACCTTCCTTAAGTGGTTTCCTTCTATATATGACAGCCGGTCGGGAGAGCGTTCCCGGGACGGCGTTCTTCCTGTCGGTTTAAGCTCCTCTTCTATGGACCCTCTTTGCGGGAAAAGGATAGGCCGTCTCCGCTACATGAGCAGCTGCGGATCGACGTCAATGCTGATCTGCATGTTCTCCTTGCGGACCAAATCGTCGTAAGCCGCGGCTGCCTCACGGATCCAATCGGTCACGCGGGCGTCTCCCCGATATTTTATCATGCATTGAAACCGATATCTATCTTTGATCCGGGAGATGGGCGAGGCGACGGGCCCGAGCACTTCCATCGCAGCCGCGCCTTGAAGCCCGCGGCTCGCGGCCGCCCGTTCCTTGAGCCGGCTCGCGAAGCCTTCGGCGGTCCGAACCAAGAGCGGCACCTGCTCATGGGCAAAGGTCACGAGAATGAGCCGACAGTACGGCGGGTAGCCGTGCATGCCGCGCGTCTCGAGCTCGGTCCCAACGAACGCCAGGTAGTCGTGCCGGCTCGCGCACTGTACGCTGTAATGCTCCGGCGTATACGTCTGTACGAACACCTCGCCCGGCAGCTCGTGCCGGCCCGCCCGGCCCGCCACTTGGGTCAGCAGCTGGAACGTCCGCTCCCCGGCCCGAAAATCGGGTAGGTTCAGAACGGTATCCGCAGCAATAACGCCGACCAGCGTCACGAGCGGGAAGTCGAGCCCCTTGGCCACCATCTGCGTGCCCAGCAGCACATCCGCCTGCCGGTCGCGGAACTGGCCAAGCAGCTTCTCGTGGGCCCCCTTCTCCGACGTCGTGTCGACGTCCATCCGGATGACCCGGATGCCGGGGAACAGCTTGGCCAGCTCTTCCTCCACCCGCTGCGTCCCCGTGCCGAAGTAGCGGATATGCTCGCTTCCGCAGCTCGGACAGAGCTCGGGCTGCCGCTCGGCGTAGCCGCAGTAGTGGCAGCGCACCGTCCGGGAGTTCTGATGATAGGTCAGCGAAATGTCGCAGTGCTCGCACGTCAGCGTATAACCGCACGTCCGGCACATGACGAACGTCGAGTAGCCGCGGCGGTTCAAGAGCAGGACGGTCTGCTCCTTCCGCTCGAGCCGATCCTCGATCGCCTGGTGAAGCGGCCGGCTGAACATCGACCGATTCCCTTCCTTCAGCTCCTCCCGCATATCCACGATCCGGACGGGAGGCAGCGGGCGCCCCTCGACCCGGCTGTCCATCGTCAGCAGAGTGAACGGGCGCCGGAAGGCGTCCTCCTCGCCCGACGGACCGGCTTGCCAGGCCGTCTCCCCGGAGGCGCGGGCATAGCTTTCGAGCGAAGGCGTCGCGGAGCCCAGTACGACGGCAGCCCCGAACGACTGCGCGCGCCGGATGGCGACATCCCGCGCGTGGTATTTGGGAGCGTCCTCCTGCTTGTAGCTGGTCTCGTGCTCTTCGTCAAGAATAATCAGTCCAAGGGAGGCGAATGGAGCGAATACCGCGGAACGTGCCCCGATGGCGACGCTGACCTGGCCCGAAGCGATTTTGCGCCATTCGTCGTACCGCTCGCCCTGGGACAGGCGGCTGTGCAGCACCGCCACCCGCTCGCCGAACCGGCCTTTGAACCGCTCCACCATCTGCGGCGTCAGCGAGATCTCGGGAACGAGCACGATCGCTTCCTTCCCCAGATCCAGACAGCGCTGGATCGCCTGCAGATAGACCTCCGTCTTGCCGCTTCCGGTCACCCCCCGCAGCAGGAAAACCTCGTGCCGGGCCCGGTCGATCGCCTCCGCGATCGGCGTATAGGCTAGCTGCTGCTCAGGCGTAAGCGCCATCGGCTCGGTCCGCTTGAACGAGCGGCCGGCGTACGGATCGCGCAGCACTTCCTCCTCGCGGATAGCGAGCCAGCCTTTTTCCGCCAGGCTCTTGACCGTTCCGGCGCCCGTACCGAGCTGCTCGCACAGCTCGGCCAGCCCGACGGGCTCGCTGTGATCGGCGAGATAGGCGAGCACTTCCTTCTGCCGCTTCGCATTCACAGGCAGCTCCTCGGCCGCCAGGCGCAGCTCCTCCGGCTCCTTCTCGACGAACACGGTCAGCCTCGTCTTCACGCGAAGCCGGTCATGGATCGCTTTAGTCTCGCGGAAGAGGCCGCCTGCCGTCTGTTCCTTGATCCAGCCGCTGAGCGCCGGGTACCTCGCGACCAGGTCGTCGAGCTTCACAGAGCCTTTCGCCTGCACCCAGCGGACCGCCTCGAGCTGCTCGGGCACGAGGAACGCCAGCTCCTCCGGCCGATGCTCGGCAACGCTGACCAGCCGTTCGTATTTGGCCTTGAGCGCACCCGGCACCATCGCCTGCAGCGCGGTGATCTCGCGGCACAGATAGGAGCGGCTCATCCAGCGGGCCAGCTCCACGAGCTCCTCCGTCAGCGGCGGATGCGAATCGAGCACGGAGCCGATGTCCTTCAGCTTCCGGACGTCGGGCACGTCCGGCCGGTCGACCAGCCCAACCACAAACCCCTGAAGCACCCGGCTGCCGAAGGGGACCCCTACCCGGCTGCCGACGGCGACCCATGGCGCGAGCTCGGCAGGCACCCGGTAATCGAACGGGCGGTCCGTCTGCTTAGCCGGCACATCGACGATCACCTTGGCATACATCAGCTCGTGCCTCCTCCCGGCTGGGACATCCGGGAAGCGGCCAGCTTGAGAATCCTCCGGGCGACCTCCTGCTTGGCCAGCACCGGGAGTTCCTCGACGACCCCGTTCTTATCGAAGATGGTAACGATATTCGTATCAGTGCCGAAGCCTGCGTCGTCCTTGGAGACGTCGTTGGCGACCAGCAGGTCGCAGTTTTTGCGCACCAGCTTGTCCATCGCATAGCCGGCGACGTTCTCCGTCTCGGCCGCAAAGCCGATGACGAGCTGTCCCGGTTGCTTGCGCTCGCCGACCATCTGAAGGATGTCCGGATTTTTGACGAGCCGCAGCGTCAGCACCTCGTCCTTTTTCTTGATCTTTTGGTCGGCCGTAACCTCAGGCCGGTAATCGGCAACGGCGGCCGCCTTGATGACGAGGTCGAGCGCGGGCAGCCGGTCCAGCACGGCCGTCTTCATATCCTCGGCGGACTGCACCGGGACCAGCTCGACGCCAGCCGGCACCGGGAGCGCCGACGGCCCGCTGACGAGCACTACTTCGGCTCCCATTGCCCGGGCCTCTTCCGCCAGTGCATACCCCATCTTGCCCGATGAATCGTTCGTCAAATAACGGACGGGGTCCAACCGTTCGATGGTGCCGCCGGCCGTCACGAGCACCCGCTTGCCCTGCAGCGTCCGATCCGGCGTGAAGAACGCCTGCACAGCCGCGACGATCTCCTCAGGCTCCATCAGGCGTCCCTTGCCGACATAGCCGCAGGCGAGCTGGCCTTCACCCGGCTCGAGGAACCTGACCCCTCTTCGGCGCAGCAGGTCCATGTTCGCCTGGACGGCAGGATGGGCGTACATATGCACGTTCATCGCCGGGGCGACGAGGATCGGCGCCGTCGTGGCGAGCAGCGTCGTGCTGAGCATATCGTCCGCCAGCCCGTGGGCGAGCTTGGCGATCACGTTGGCGGTCGCCGGCGCGATCAGCACCAGATCGGCATGATCGGCCAGGTCGATGTGAGAGACGACCGCCGGGTCCTGCTCGTCAAACGTATCGGTGACTACCCGGTTGCGCGACAGCGTCTGCAGCGTCAGCGGGGCGAGGAATTTCGTCGCCGACTCCGTCATGATGACATTCACCTTGGCGCCGGCCTGCGCCAGCTTGCTGCAGACGGCCGCGGCCTTGTAGGCTGCGATGCCCCCGGACACTCCCAGCAGAATCGACTTTCCCTTAATCGTCATAGTCTCCACTCCCTCGTTTCGTAAAGCCGGCGGCTGCCGGCGCTGTCCGAACAGAAAAAAATAACAACCGCAAGGGTTGTCGGGAAGAAGGTGGCTGAGCGGCCGTTATTCTGTCTCTGTCTCTGTCTTTGGCTGGATCTTCTCGTAGTGGATGTAATCGCCGTACAGCTCTTCCAGCGCGATGCCGACCTGCTTATGGGATTTCGGCTCGGCCAGCATCGATTCGGTCCCCTCGCGGAGCGCTCTTGCCCGCTTCGCGGCCGCTACGACGAGAGAATACTTGCTGTCTACCTTCGTGAGGAGTTTATCAATGGAGGGATATAGCATTATTCACTCACCTCTTCTATCCATTTTTTGATCTTGGGCAGGAACCGGTCCCGCTTGCAGTGCTCGGCGAGCAGAATCGCCTCGATCCGATTGCAGGCCGCCTCGACCTGATCGTTGACGATGGCGTAGTCGTAATGCTCGAGCAGGTTGATTTCATAGAGAGCCGCTTCCATCCGCTGGCGGATCGTCTCGTCGGACTCCGTTCCCCGGTTGACGATCCGGTTCTCGAGCTCGTCGAGAGACGGGGGCAATAGGAAGATGAAGATGCCTTCCGGGAACTGGTCCCTTACCTTCAGCGCGCCCTGCACCTCGATCTCGAGAATGACGTCCTTGCCGCCGTCAAGCGTCTGCTTGACGAATTCTTTGGGGGTGCCGTAGTAATTGCCTACATATTCGGCCCATTCCAGCAGCTCGTCCTGCTCGATCATCGCCAAGAACTGCTCTCTCGTCTTGAAAAAGTAATTCAGTCCGTCCACTTCTCCTTCTCGAGGAGCGCGGGTCGTCGCCGATACCGAGTAGACGAGCTCTCTCGCCCGGCTGCGCAGCGCGGTACAGACCGTGCCTTTGCCGACGCCCGAGGGGCCGGACAGCACGATCAGGATACCTTTGTCCTCTTCGTTGGAGAGCCACTTGTTATTCGACATGATCATCTTCCTTGTTCGATAGCCTATGCGCTACGGTTTCCGGTTGGACGGCGGACAGAATGACATGATCGCTATCCGTAATAATGACCGCCCTGGTGCGACGGCCGTACGTGGCGTCGATCAGCATATGGCGGTCCCTCGCCTCCTGGATGATCCGCTTGATCGGCGCGGATTCCGGACTCACGATCGAAATGATGCGATTGGCGGATACGATGTTTCCGAATCCGATGTTGATTAGTTTGATAGCCATTCTGTTCCTCCTAAAAGGGTTTCATAGGCATTGCTCTAGTTTTGCCGTTTCCGGGGAGCCTCATACTGGGCGAGAGCGGCGGCGGACTCTTTTATTCTACGTTCTGCACCTGTTCTCTCAGCTTTTCGAGCTCGGCTTTCATTTCGACGACCAAACGGGCGATGTCGGAAGAACCAGACTTGGATCCGATCGTGTTCGCTTCGCGGTTCATTTCCTGCAGAAGAAAATCCAGCCTCCGGCCGGCAGGCTCCTTCTCGTCGAGATAGAGGGAAAATTGAGTAAAATGGCTGGTCAGCCTCGTCAACTCTTCGGTTATGTCGCAGCGGTCAGCCAGAATGGCCACCTCTTGGGCGAGGCGCTGCTCGTCAGGCAGTCTCTCGTCTTCCAATAGACGGGAGAGCCGGTTCTCCAGACGGCTGCGATACTCCTCCACCACGGCAGGAGCAAAAGCGAGCAGCTTGCCGTGAAGGCTCTGAACCGTCCCGAGACGGGAGAGCAGCTCCGCATGCAGATGACGGCCCTCCGTCTCCCTCATGCCCGACAGCCTTTCCAGCAGCTCGTCCAGCGCCTGGAGAGCGGCCGCCTCCACGGCGGCCCGGTCCTTGTACGGCTGACGGAGCGTCAGCAGGCCCGGGATCGCGAGAAGCTCGGTCAAGGACGGCTCGCCCCTGACGTTCAACCGCTCGGAAACGGTCCGCGCGGCGTGCAGGTATCCCTCTGCGAGCGCCCAGTTAATCTCGGGCTCGCTCGGGGCCTGCTGCAGCTCGTCCACCGCTAGGGAGAGCTCAACCCGCCCGCGCTTGACCGTCTGCTGCAGGCGGGCCCTGACCTCTCCTTCGAGGTGGCTCCAGTCCTTCGGCAGCCGGATCACCGGGTCCAAATACCGGTGGTTGACGGAGCGGGCCTCCCAGGAAACCGACGTTCCTTCCGTCAGGCGGGATACTTGTCCGAATCCCGTCATGCTCCGAATCATGGTACCATCACATCCAATACCCTATTCTAATGGATTTTGGAACCCGGAACAAGAGGAGCCAGGCGATTCGTCCGCTCTCGCACATACCGGGTCAATTCGGCCGTCATCCCGTAATGGAGCATCGGGGTCATGAAATAGATGCCATGGAATTTGTCCAGCGCGTAATCGAGCAGTTCCTTGCAGATCTCTACGCCGACGCGGCGGCCCTCCTCGCCCTCTAGTCCCGCCATGCGGGCGCGGACCTCGTCCGGGATCCGGATGCCCGGCACCTCATTGTGGAGGAACTCGGCGTTGCGTCCGCTGATGACGGGCATGAAGCCGAGGAAGATCGGAACGGTGATATGCTTGGTAGCCTCGTACAGGCGGTCGATCATGGCCGGGTCATAGACCGGCTGGGTCATAAAATAGTCAGCGCCGGCGGCGATTTTTTTCTCCATCCGCTGGACGGCCTTCTCGATATATTTGACGTTCGGGTCAAACGCGGCCCCGATGACGAAGTTCGCCTTCTGCTTAATCGGCTTGCCGGAGAAGGAGACGCCGTCGTTCAACTGCTTCGCCATCCGAATCAAGTCGAACGACGTCAGATCGTAGACGGAGCTCGCGCCCGGCAGATCGCCGAACTTGGCCGGGTCCCCCGTCAGCAGCAGCACGTGATTGATACCGAGCGCATGCAGCCCCATCAAGTGGGACTGGGTGCCGATGGAGTTGCGGTCCCGGCAGGCGATGTGCAGAAGCGGCGGAACGCCGACCTTGTCTTTGACGAGATACCCGGTCGATACGTTGCTCATGCGCGTCATGGCGAGCGAGTTGTCCGCCATGGTAATGAAATCGGCCCCCGCCTGCTTGAGCGCCTCGGCGCCTTCCATGAACTTGTCCACCGACAGGCTGCGGGGCGGGTCAAGCTCGACGATGACCGTATGCCGCTCTTTCACCAGATCGACGACCGACCGGGTTGCTTCCGCACCGGGCGTCCGCTTGGGCTCGGCTGCGGCAGGACGAATCTCGATTCGCTCCCCCCGACCGTCTGCCGCGTCCGCCTTGGCGCCCGGCCGGTAGCCGGCAAGCGCCTCCGCGATCGCCTGGATATGCTCCGGCGTCGTCCCGCAGCAGCCGCCGACGATGCGGGCACCGAGATCCGCGAACCGGATCGCCGATTGAGCGAAGTATTCCGGTGTCGCGCGATAGGTGTACCGGCCGTCGATAAACCCGGGCAGGCCCGCATTCGGAAAGATCGAGTAAGGGAGACGCTCCGCCGGTCCGAGCTTTTCCAGCGCCCGTAGAATGCCGTTCGGCCCGCTGTGGCAGTTGAAGCCGACGACGTCCGCTCCTGCCTCCTCCAGCCGTATGAATGCCTCGCTCACCGGTACGCCGTCGGTCGTCATGCCGCTGCCTTCCGTCGCAAACTGGCAAATGACCGGCAGGCCGCTCATCGCCCGGACCGTACGCAGCGCGAGCAGCATCTCGTCCAGCTCATAAAAGGTCTCGAGCAGAATGCCGTCCACGCCCTCGCTCAGCACCGCGTCCAGCTGCTCGCGCAGCTCCTGCTCGATGAACGAAGCCTCCAGATGGCGGCGGCGGCTTCCGCGGATCGAACCGACCGCTCCCATGACGTAGGCGTCTGGTCCTGCTGCCTGCTTCGCCAGCGCGGCGCCTGCGCGGTTAATGGCTCCCACTTCGTTCTCCAGTCCGTATTTGGACAGGTTCTCCCGGTTCGCCGAGAAGGTGTTCGTCTCGATTAGACGCGCGCCCGCTTCGTAATAACGGCGGTGCACATCCAGGATGACCTCCGGCTTCACCAGGTTGAATTCTTCATACGAGATGCCGATCGGGAATCCGAGCTGGTATAGGTATGTCCCCATTGCTCCGTCCCCGGTCAGAATGGTGTCCTTCAGAATCTCTCTCAAATCCGGTTTCATGACGCTGCCCCCCTGCTGCTTCCTCAAAAAAAACCTATCGGGCTTGCGGCTAACCGCAAGCCCGGATGCCGGCTTCAGAGGAGACTACCCGTGTAGACCTCCTCCGCCGGACCAGTCATATATACGTGATTGTCTTCTTCGTCCCATTCGATGAACAGGTCCCCGCCCTTGAGCGAGACGACCGCCTGCCGGTCGGTATGGCCGTTCAGCACCGAGGCGACCATCGTCGCGCAGGCTCCGGTTCCACACGCCAGCGTCGGGCCGGCTCCCCGCTCCCATACCCGCATATCGACATGGTCGCGGGAGCGGACGGTCGCGAACTCGACGTTCGTCTTGTTCGGGAAGAGCGGATGCTTCTCCAGCTGCGGTCCCCACTCCGCCAGCGGAAAGCCCGGCGCATTGTCGACGAAGATGACGCAGTGCGGATTGCCCATCGATACCGCAGTGAAGCGAAAGCCGCGTCCGTCCGTCTCGATCGGGAGGTCGACGGCCTGCACGCCATCCACGAGCGCCGGAACGTCCGCCGGCCGAAGCACCGGCTCGCCCATGTCCACGCGGACGGATCGGGCCCTGCCGTTCTCCGCCAGCACCCGGACCTTTTGCACGCCGGCTCCGATCGTCTCAACGGTCAGCTCGCATGCTTCCCCGGTCTGTCCGGAGGTTCCGGCTGTCCGGTCGAGCATGCCGTGATCAAAGATGTATTTGGCCACGCAGCGGATAGCGTTGCCGCACTGCTCGGCCTCCGTCCCGTCGGAGTTGATGATGCGCATCCGATAGTCCGCGCGTTCCGAAGGGAGGATATAGACGAGGCCGTCCGCCCCGATGCCGAAATACCGGTTGCACAGCCGGACCGCCCGTTCGGAGACGTCCGGCGGGAGGTCCCGCTCGCCGGCAATGACGATGAAGTCGTTGCCAAGTCCGTGCATCTTAGTAAAGTTCACTGCCGATCCTCTCCTGCTTCCTGCTGTGCGCTTATTCGACAAAAGCTGTCGGTTAGCCATTATAATAACGTATCTCGCCCGGAAAGGACAGCTTTTTTGTACCGAAAACGCCTTCTTCCTTCACCGCACGGCCGGTCTTGCCTTCAGAGGCTGCTTTTTCTTGTTGGAGGGGTTCTGCATGACGCTGCCGAAGCCCATCAGGAAGGTCGGAATGCCGGCGGCCAGCAGGACGAGCACCCAATCCGCCGTATGGAGCGGCACCGTCTTGAAGATCGGATGCAGCGCCGGCACGTACAGGACTGCGAGCAGGAGAGCGACGGACGAGACGACCGCCCAGACGAGATATTTGTTCTGCAGCGGGTTGCGGTGGAAGATGGAGCGCGAGCTCCGGCAGTCGAACACGTGGATCAGCTGCGCCATGACGAGCGTGGCGAAGGCGACCGTCTGGGCTTTGACGAGGTGCCCCGCATCTCCGGGATTCGTCCGAAGCGTCAGCCAAAAAGCGGCCAGCGTGCAGATTCCGATGAGAACGCCGCGGCTGATGATTTTCCAGCCCAAACGGCGGGCGAAAATATTCTCTTTGGCGGAACGCGGCTTGTGCTGCATCAGATCCTTCTCCGCCTGATCGACGCCGAGCGCCATGGCCGGCAGACCGTCCGTCACGAGGTTTACCCATAGAATCTGGATCGGCACGAGAGGCAGCGGCATGCCGAGCATCATGGCGATGAACATCGTCAGAATCTCACCGACGTTGGAAGCGAGCAGATAGCGGATGAACTTGCGGATATTCTCGTAGATGCCTCTGCCTTCCTCAATGGCTGCGACGATCGTGGCAAAATTATCGTCGCTCAGAATGAGGGCGGAGGCTTCCTTGGAGACATCCGTGCCGTTCATCCCCATCGAGATGCCGATGTCGGCGGCCTTGATCGCGGGAGCGTCGTTGACTCCGTCTCCCGTCATCGCCACGACATGGCCCTGCCGCTGAAGCGCCTTCACGATGCGCAGCTTATGCTCCGGCGATACGCGGGCGTAGACGTAGATAGACTCGATGCTTTTGTCGAGCTGCTCGTCGGACATCGCGGCCAGCTGCTGGCCGTTGACGACCCGCCCGCCTGAAGGCAGCATGCCGAGCTGCTTCGCGATTGCCTCCGCCGTCGTCTGGTGGTCGCCCGTGATCATGACCGTGCGGATTCCCGCTTTTTTGCAATGCTGGATCGCATCGTAGACCTCTCTCCGCGGCGGGTCGATCATGCCCGCCAGTCCGACGAACACGAGATTGGCTTCCGCCTGCTCCTCCGTCTCGCACGTCTCGTGCGTCTTGAGCTCCCGATAGGCGAGCCCGAGGACGCGCAGCGCAGATTTGGCCATGCCTTCGTTAGCCGCCATCACTTTTTGCTTCAACGTAGCGGTGAACGGAATGATTTTGTTTTCCCAGAGCACATAGGAACAGGCGTCCAGCAGCATATCGGGAGCCCCCTTGGCCATCACCCATTGGCCTCCGGAGTGCTTCACTACGACCGACATCCGTTTGCGCTCCGAGTCGAACGGGAACTCCGCCTCCCGCTCCAGACCGCTTTCCGCTCCCGTCACGCCGGCCTTTGTGCTTGCCACGAGCAAAGCCGCCTCCGTCGGATCCCCCTTGGCCGTCCAGCCGGACGCGGGAGCCTCCTTGCCCTTTTTGCTCTTGGCCCCGCCCGCCTCGGGCTCCACCAGCTCCGCATTGTTGCACAGCGCGGCAATCTGGAGCAGCCGGTTCAGCATCGGCTGCCCCGCGGGGGACTGTTTTTTGCCGTCATGCAAAATATCCCCGACCGGATCGTAGCCTTCCCCCGTCACCTCAAGCACGCTGCCGCTCAGCCACAGATGGGTCACCGTCATCTTGTTCTGGGTGAGCGTCCCCGTCTTATCCGAGCAGATGACAGAGGCGCAGCCCAACGTTTCGACTGAGGGCAGCTTGCGCACGATCGCCTTGCGTTTGATCATGCGCTGGACGCCGAGGGCTAGTGCGATCGTCACGATCGCCGGCAGTCCTTCGGGGATCGCCGCCACCGCCAGACTGACCCCTGCCAGGAACATCGCATACGTCGGCTGGCCATGCAGAATGCCGGCCACGACCACCATCACCGTCAGACCGAGCGCCACCAGGATGAGCAGTTTGCCGAGCTGTTCGAGCCGATGCTGGAGCGGCGTCTCCATTTCCTCGGTGTTCTGGATGAGATCCGCGATCTTGCCCATCTCCGTCTCCATCCCGGTTCTCACGACGACACCCCGGGCAGTGCCCCGCGTCAGCATAGTCCCCATGAAGCCGAGATTGCGCTGATCCCCGACCGGCAGCTCGGAGGCGGCCAGCGTCTCGCTCGTCTTGCTTACCGGCAACGATTCTCCCGTGAGCGCCGATTCTTCGACATAGACGCCGTTGGCCTCGATCCAGCGAAGGTCGGCTGGAATCCGGTCGCCGCTTTCGAGCAGCACGATATCGCCCGGCACGAGGTCCTTCGCCGCCACGTGCACCAGCTGTCCGCCGCGGATCACCTTGGCGGTAGGCGCGGAGAGCTCCTTCAGCGCTTTAAGCGACTTCTCCGCACGGAATTCCTGGATGAACCCGAGAATGCCGTTCATCAGAATGATGACGATAATGGTGATCGCGTCCAGATATTCCCCAAGCAGCCCCGATATGAGGGTGGCGCCCATGAGCACCAGCACCATGAAATCCTTGAACTGGTTCAAAAACAAAGCGACCGGCGAAACGGCGACTCCTTCGGTCAGGACGTTCGCCCCTGCCGCTTCCCGTCTTTGGTCCGTTTCTTCCTGCGACAATCCCTTGCTCGCATCCGTCTGCTGCTCCTGTAGGGTCTCCTCCACCGACATCTGGTACCATGTCTTCCGAGCCATCCGAACTCCCCTCCTATTGGTGTGCCAACTTGTACTAGGGTAAATGTATTCAGACAAGCCGCGAAATATCCCTCTCTCGGGGAGTCCGCTTCCCGGCCAAAAACGGTTTGAACCGAATTGGACTTTCAAGTTTGGGGGCAAGTATGGCATCATAGTAGAATGGTTACGGGAGCATAGCCGGACTATTATCTGGTTAGCTTCAGAAGAAGAGGGGAGTGGACGTATATGGCATTAGACGGTTTGGTCATTCACGCGGTTGTCCGCGAACTTCAGGCTTGCGTCGGCGGACGCATCAGCAAGATTCACCAGCCGAACGATACTGATATCGCCCTGCAGATCCGAGCGCAGGGCCATTCTTATAAATTGCTTCTCTCCGCCAACCCGACTTACCCGCGGGTTCATTTGACGGGGGGAGCTTCCTTCAATCCGCTCGAAGCCCCCATGTTCTGCATGCTCCTGCGCAAGCATTGCGAGAACGGCGTTATTGAGGCCATTGAACAGGTCGGCCTGGAGCGCATTATCCGCATCCGGGTCCGGCACCGGGACGAGCTCGGGGACCTCAGCAGCAAGCTTCTCGTCGTCGAGCTGATGGGCCGCCACAGCAACGTGATCCTGGTGGATCCGGCCAATGGCACCATCCTGGACGGGATTCACCACGTCACGCCAGCCATCAGCAGCTACCGGATCGTCCTGCCGGGAGCCGCGTATGTATCCCCGCCCGAGCAGCACAAGGCCGATCCGTTGACCGTTACCCGGGAAGACTTCCTGGCCCGCCTTGACACGGATGGCACCGAACAGTCGGGTGCTGAGGGTGGCGCCGCTTCCCCCGAGCTTCCGTCCCTGCTCGTCCAGCAGTTCGCCGGGATCAGCCCTCTGATCGCGAAAGAAACGGTCTTTCGGACATTCGGCTCCTCCTGGAAAGAGAAGGCCAAGGAATACGATACCGCCCGCAGCTTGCATACTACGCTGTGGGAGCCATTCGCCGCCTTGATGACCCAGGTGCGCGAGCACAGGTATGAGCCGACGATCGTTATCGACCGGGAGAGCGGACGCTGGTCCTTTTCCGTTGTAGCGCTGACCCACCTGCCCGGCGACAGGCTGACGTTCGACACGGTGAGCGAATGCCTCGAGAGCTTCTATGGCGACAAGGCCGAGAGGGATACCGTCAAGCAGCGGACCTCAGACCTGCTGAAGTTTCTCCAGAATGAGAAGGCGAAGAACAGCAAAAAGCTCGAGAAGCTCCAGGAGACGCTGGAAGACGCCAAGGAAGCCGATAGTTACCGGATCAAAGGCGAACTGCTGACGGCTTCGCTGCATCTGTTCAAGCGGGGCGACCGCCAGGTCACGGCCCCCAACTATTACGACGAAGAGCAAGGGACCATGACAATCGAGCTGGATCCCCTGCTCACCCCGTCGGACAATGCGCAAAAATATTTCAAACGGTACACCAAGATCAAGAACAGTGTCTCCGTTGTGCAGGAGCAAATGGAAGCGGCGCGCGAGGAAATCCGCTATCTCGATGCGCTGCTGCAGCAGGTGCAGGGCGCTTCCCTTCAGGATGTGGAGGAGATTCGCGAGGAGCTCGCCGAGCAGGGCTATGTCCGCGACCGGCGCAAAAAGCTGCGCAAAAAGAAAAAGAACGAAAAACCGGTCATCAGCTGCTTTACGTCGAGTGAAGGGATTCCGATCTATGTGGGCAAGAACAATACGCAGAACGAATACTTGACGAACCGGCTCGCCCAAGCGTCGGACACCTGGCTGCATACGAAGGACATTCCGGGCTCCCACGTCGTGATTCGAAGCACCTCGTTCGGGGAGGAGACGCTTCGGGAGGCCGCTATGCTTGCCGCCTACCACAGCCAGGCCAAGGATTCGAGCCAGGTGCCGGTTGATTATACCCTCATCCGCCACGTACGCAAGCCGAACGGGGCCAAGCCGGGCTTCGTTATTTACGACCACCAGAAAACCATCTTCATCACACCCGATCCGCAGGAGATGAAGGCTCTTCTGGCTACGAGAAAATCTTCCTAGAGAAACACGCCGCCGTTTGGCGTAGGACAAGGATTTGGCCCTCTTTCCGGCGCAAGCTTGCTGGTTTACAAACAAAACCACCCCCATTGGAATGGGGGTGGTTTTGTTTGTGCTCGGAAGCGATCGAGGGGCGCCCGTCGCAGCTTATAAGGTCACGCGGCCTGCTCCGCTTTCGCCTGCTGCGAGCCTTCTAATTTTGCCCGGGGCTTCCCGGGCGTTTCCCGCCACGTAGAAGCAAGACCGGGTTCCTTTCACCGGAGCGTCCTCTACGATAACTCTGCCTCCGATCACGATCTTCGTCTGGCTGCCGCTCCAGGCGATGAAGCGGTCAAGCTCCCGATAAAACCCCAGCTTGCCTTCCAGTAGCTCTTGGGAGGAAGAGCTGAACGCGATAACGGGCGGCTCAACCTTCCGGATGCAGTCGAAGATTCCCTTCTCGGACGGACTTGTCCCTAAGTGAAAGACCCGAAATCCCTGCTGCATCGCAAAATGGCCGACCATGAGAATACCGAGCTCGTGCCGCTCCTCCGGCGAACAGGCTGTCACGAGAAGCGGCAAATCGTCGCTCCCGCTATACAACTGCTTCCAGGCCAATATACGATCGCGTATGAAATGGCTGCCGAAATGCTCCTGAAACTCCGAGAGCTCTCCCGCTTCCCAAAGTGCTCCAATCTTCTCCAACACCGGCTGCAAAACCTCTACCAGCACAAAATCCACATGATGAAGTGCCACCAGTTGATCGAACAGCTTGAGCGCTTCCACACTGTCCAATTGAACAAGCGCCTCGCACAGGCGCTCCCGGTATTGCTCTACGCCGATACCACCCGTTCGGGCCCCTGAAACAGAATCGTCGGCAAGCGATAACGGCCGGTCTTTGTATGCTTGCACAGCGAGATGAATAGGCGTTCCTTCATCCGCCTGTTGCTTGAGCCAAATGAGTGTATCCACATCCTGCCGGGTATACGCCCGGTAGCCGTTCGGAAAGCGGCTCGGCTCCACTGCTCCATAGCGCTCCTCCCACTTCCGGATCAGCTGAGTAGATAGCCCGGTGCGGGAGGACACTTCTTTAATGGTATAGAATCTCATGTTGGACAACGCCTTCCCATTGACTTGTCCATTGATTATAAACCATTAACAAACCTTGTACAACGCAAACAAGCGAGGGCTCAACAAGGCAAGTGCCGCTCGCCTGTTTCATACACGCCAACAAGCTCCGCAGCTTAAACGCGAATCTGGAATTTCCCGCGGAAAAATATCCTCTGGCTACTTCTTCTTAGAAGACCCGCCTTTGCTGCCGGAACCATCGCCCGAGTCCTCGTCTTCCTCTTCCTTCTCGTCCTCATCGTCGGGATAATCGACATTCAAAATGACCGTATAATGAAAGGGATCGTGCTTGATGACCTGCACCACTTCCATATATTCCGATTCGAGCTCTCCTTCGGCTTCGTTGACCAAGGCCTCCAGCCCTTCGCTCAACGTAACACCAACTTTTAATTGCAGCTCCGTAAAATATTGCTGAATCACATGGATTCCTCCTGCCCTGGCTTAGTTGCCAGTAGTCTGCTCTCGGCAGAGGGCGTCCATGCAAGGGAAAGAATGGACTGCTTCTGAAACGTCGCTCCCTCTCCAACATGGAGTCGGTTGAGCCTACTCAACTGAGCTTCGTAGAGACCGTCCTTCTTTAGGTCCCCTTGCTCTCTGGACCTGATAACTCTTCCCGTAGGAACGACTTGCGCCTCCCCTTGTCACGCTCCATGCAAGCCATTCAAAGTAAACCCCTGCCGCACGGAAACACAAAAAAGCCTCACTGCATGATGCAGCAAGGCTTTTTGTTCATCTGCTTGGCAACGTCCTACTCTCCCGGAACCCTTCGGTTCAAGTACCATCGGCGCTGGAGGGCTTAACGGTCGTGTTCGAGATGGGTACGCGTGGTTCCCCTCCGCCATTATCACCAAACAGCTATTTCATTCAAGGTTTGTACCTTGAAAACTAGATGCGAAGTTTTGTTCATTCTTTAGTTGGGGCCCCCGGCAAGTATTCGGAATCTGCTTCGACAGCATCTTCTTCACTTTGTGGGGTGTTTTAGGATAAGCCCTCGACCGATTAGTATTCGTCAGCTGCACGCATTGCTGCGCTTCCACCCCGAACCTATCTACCTCGTCGTCTTCAAGGGGTCTTACATACTGGGAAATCTCATCTTGAGGGGGGCTTCACGCTTAGATGCTTTCAGCGCTTATCCCGTCCGTACTTGGCTACCCAGCGGTGCTCCTGGCGGAACAACTGGTACACCAGCGGTACGTCCATCCCGGTCCTCTCGTACTAAGGACAGCTCCTCTCAAATTTCCTGCGCCCGCGACAGATAGGGACCGAACTGTCTCACGACGTTCTGAACCCAGCTCGCGTACCGCTTTAATGGGCGAACAGCCCAACCCTTGGGACCTACTTCAGCCCCAGGATGCGATGAGCCGACATCGAGGTGCCAAACCTCCCCGTCGATGTGGACTCTTGGGGGAGATAAGCCTGTTATCCCCAGGGTAGCTTTTATCCGTTGAGCGATGGCCCTTCCATGCGGTACCACCGGATCACTAAGCCCGACTTTCGTCCCTGCTCGACCTGTCCGTCTCGCAGTCAAGCTCCCTTATGCCTTTGCACTCTTCGAATGATTTCCAACCATTCTGAGGGAACCTTTGGGCGCCTCCGTTACTCTTTAGGAGGCGACCGCCCCAGTCAAACTGCCCGCCTGACACGGTCCCCTGACCGGTTTCACGGTCACGGGTTAGAACCTAGATACGATCAGGGTGGTATCCCAACGGCGCCTCCACACAAGCTGGCGCTCATGCTTC